>CAWKKD010000005.1:0-3010977 GCA_963850195.1 uncultured Actinomycetota bacterium | reverse complement strand
CAAGCTGGTAGTGCGGGTTCGATTCCCGTCACCCGCTCCGTTGGTCCGGGGGCGACCCCTGGAACCCCAGCGTGAGGGACCTCCGCCCCTCCGCACGTTACCGTCCACGAGACGCTCCTCCTTCACACGCCAGATTCGCCCTAAACATCTCAGGATGCGGCCGGGTGTGCTTACGTGTATCGAACTGAAGTCGGTGAGCCACTGGCGCGTCCGACTTCGCGTGTGTGTGTCGGGCCTGCTCTGTAAGCTCTGGAGGAGTGGAAGGAGGCCAGGATGACCGCACAGCCGGAAGACCTCGCCCCTGTTGGCGCGCCTGAGCCGGCGAAGAGTCTGCGCGCCATCCGGGCTGCCCTGGTCGTCCCCCAAGACCGCGAAGCATTCGACGCCGGACTCAAAGCAGTACTCGACGAGGTCCGCGTCAACCTCGATCTCGGCATACTGAACGACTTCGTGCACCGCTGGTGGATCTCCGCTTGCGACTCGACACACGACCCCGAAGGCCGTCGACGGATGCACGCACGAGCTGCGCAGATCGCCACCGGGGAGACCGCTCCTGCAGGTAGGCCATGGCGCGAGATCCTCGCCGAGCGTGAGAGCGGACGGTAGGTGTACCGGCTCAACCTGGATCCGATCGCCGAGGAGCAGATCAAGGCGGTCCCCGAAGGCGCCCTACGCCCACTCGCCGAGTTGTTCACCCTGCTGGAGACGGCGCCCTGGAGCGGACAACCGTTCAACCCCGCCAACCCCAGGGGCAACATGCTCACGCATGCCTTCGGCGAACGCGGACTCGCCACCTACCTCGTCCTAGAGGAACAACGCGAGGTACACGTCCTCCGCGTCGAATGGCCATGATCACCCTCCGCGATGAGCAGGTGGGGGCGATCAGCCACGGTGACGAGGGGTCAACAGGGGCCACCCTGACGACAACCGGTGCCAAACGACGACGGCTGCCGGGCACCGTCTTCCCACGGTCACCGGCGTTCGGCCGGGCTTACCTCGGCTACATACCGCGTTCTCTCGACGCGTCCCGCCGACTCCCGATCGCCTCGCCGCCCAGCGCCCGTTTCGTCAAGCGCCGAAAAGGCTCGGCGGAGCGCCTCGAAGCGTGCATTTAACGTGCAACTAGCCAAGGTGAACAAGGGTCACTAGGGGTCACTCGCTGGCTATCTGCACCCCAGGTCAGCCGCCCTGACGGCCGATCGCCATTTAATTCCCAAGCTGGTAGTGCGGGTTCGATTCCCGTCACCCGCTCTCACAGAGAAGGCCCAGGCAGAGGACATGATCCTCAACCTGGGCCTTAGTCGTTCTCGAACCGTTTCCCAGCCGTCGTGCCATTAACGTGCCATTAGGGTGCCGTCCTCGTCGTCTTCGGCCGACCGTGCCGCCCGTACGAGGGCATCGAAGCCATCGGCGATCTTGCGGTCCGCCAGGAGCATGGGCCGAGCTGGTCACGGGGTTGGGGTGGAAGCCGGGTCATCCCCTCTGCCGACGTCCGAGGACGAGCCGAGCAGACCGGGCCCTACCGGCGAAGGTCATTCGTCCGGTGGGGCGCTCCACCTTCACCGGTAGGGTCCGGCCCGCTCCCGGTGGGTGGGACGATTCTCAATCGGGTTGTCGAGAACTGGCGGGCGCGAGAGAAGGGGCCGTGGCCATCACACCTGGGGGCCGGCAGCCGGTCGAGCGTGCTTACGGTGTCCTACTCCCGACGGTGACCCAGCTCCAATGTAGGGAAGCTGTCGTTCTAACGGGGGCCGTAGGCACCTGCTCAGATGACTAGCTAGGTGCGGGCAGATCAAGCCCCAACGCGTTCGCCGATGGGTGGACAGCGGTTCTCGCATCTGGTCACGAGCTGGCGGATGCAGCCGGGCACGGTGTCATGCCCGCGCGGACCGGGCCGTGCAGGGCGCAGGCGATGGCGCTGATCGCCCGGTCGAGGTGGTCCAGCGTCGCGCCGCCGTAGCCGAGGACGATCGCCGGGTGGCCTGCCGTGGCCGATACGGCGTAGTCGTCTAGATCGGACAGCAGCACGCCGTGGCGGTGCGCGTGCCCGATGACCTGGCCGGTGCCGGTGCCCTCGGGTAGTTCGAGGACGGCGTGCAGGCCGGCGTTGGCGCCGCGAAGCCTGACGGCGTGGCGGGCCGCGAGTTTGTGCAGGTGGGATCGGGTGTGCTGGTAGTCCCGCCGGGTCCGGGCGATGTGCCGGCGCAGTCCGCCCTGGCGCATGTAGGTGGCCAGGGCCCGCTGGTCGATGCCGCTGGTCGGGACGCCCAGGTCCTCGCGGGCGGCGAGCAGGTCGGGTATCAGCCTGCGGGGGGCGGCCAGGTAGCCGACGCGCAGCCACGGTGTCAGGACCTTGGAGAACGTACCGAGGTGCACGACTCGGCTGGTCTGGTCGAGACCGGCCAGCGCGGGCAGCGGGGCGACGTCGAAACGGAACTCGCTGTCGTAGTCGTCCTCCACGATCGTGACACCGTGCCGGTTCGCCCAGTCCAGCAGGGTGAGGCGCCGCGAGATGGGCAGGCGGCCGCCGAGCGGGTACTGGTGGCTGGGCGTCACGAGTACCAGTGACGGCGGCTTCCCTTCGGGCAGCGCGCCTACGACGAGCCCGTCATCGTCCACCGGCACGGGCAGCAGCACGCACCCGTGCCGGGCGAGCAGACTCCTGGCTTCCGGGTAGCCGGGGTCCTCCACCGCGACCGGCCGACCCGCCAGGCCCATGGCGTGGACGAGCAGGGACAGCCCATCGTTGGTCCCGGAGGTCACGACGACGTCGTCCGGATCGCTGGGCAGCCCTCGGGCGACCGCGAGGTGCGCGCAGATCTCCTCACGCAGTTCGGCCAGGCCCTGTGGCGGAGGCTCAACCGCGGGCGGCGGGTCCTTGACCGCCGCGCGCCATGCACGGTGCCAGGTCGGATCGGCGAGCCGGTGCGTGTCGGGCTGGCCGGGCCGCAGGTCGATGGTGTGCTGACCGGCCGTCGGCAGGCTCCGCTGCCCGCCGGGCGTGGCCGAAGCGGCTGGCCTGCCCGGCGTTCCCGGCGTGGCCGGTGGGCCGCCGTGAGCCCCGGCGCCGACCGGCGACTTCGGCGCGCGGGCTGGCACGGCGGCAGGCGTTGCGGTGGCGGATGGTAGGTCCAGGCTGAGGTAGGTGCCTGAGCCGTGCCTCGGCTGCAGGTAGCCCTCGCCGTCCAGTTGCTGGTACGCGGCGAGCACGGTATTCCGGGCCAGGCCGAGGCTCGCCGCGAGCACGCGGGTCGAGGGCAGCCGCCCGCCCGGCGGCACCAGCCCAGACTGGACGGCGTGGCGCAGCCCGGACGCCAACTGCTGATGCAGCGGTGTGTCGTCCTTCCGGTCCACGACGATGGGCAGGTCGAGATCGGCGGAGGGTCTCACGGGATATCCTCACGGCGGCGGCGAAGTGGTTCCAGGAGCAGGGTCGGTAATGGACCTGTATGCCGTACCACTCATAGGCCAAGGTGGCAGGCATGTCCACTTTTCCCAGGTCTGCCGGCATCGCGCGCCAGCGTACGGCGCCTCTCATGGTCACCGAGCGGACCCGTCATCGCCGCCTGCGCGAGCAGGGCAGTACCGACCGGGCCGATCTGGACGCGATCCTGGCGGCCGGCTTCGTCTGTCACCTCGGCGTTACCGTCGACGGTGTCCCCACGGTCGTGCCCACCGCCTACGGTGCCACCGCCGACACCCTGTACGTCCACGGTTCGGTGGCCAGCCGCAGCCTGATCCACGCGCCGGACCAGGCCGTATGCATCACCGTCACTCACGTCGACGGTGTCGTTCTGGCCCGCTCGGTGTTCGAGCATGCGATCAACTACCGCAGTGCGATGGTCTTCGGCGTGCCTAGACCGGTGACCGAACCCGGGGAGCTTCGGCACGGGCTGCGGGTGCTGACCGAGCAGTGCGCCCCCGGCCAGTGGGAGTACGCTCGGCAGCCGACCTCCCGTGAACTGGCCGCCACGCGATTGCTGGCGTTGGAGCTGGCCGAGGTCTCGGTGAAGATCCGGCGCGGTCCGCCGGATGACGGCGACAGCGCGGATGCGCGGCTCGGATTGTGGGCGGGGGTGCTGCTGGTGCGCCAGTGCGCGGGCGTGCTGGAGCCGGACCCTTCCCTGCCGCCAGGCGTCGTTCCACCCGCTCACCTCTCCGCCCTAGCGAGTGAGGGAAGCCGATGATCAAGCCTTCGATGCGGGTCCTGCGGGACGCGACGACGTACACGCCACCGGGTGCGGCACCCAACCACTGGGTGGAGCACTTCCACACCGCGCACTTGAGCGTGGGCACCTACTCGATTCCGGCGGGTGGGGTCGACGACCAGGGGCCGCACAGCGAAGAAGAGATCTACGTGGTGGTCAGCGGGCGGGCCACCCTTGAGGCCGACGGGCAACAGGTCCGGGTCGCCACCGGATCGGTGGTGTTCGTCGACGCACACGTGCCACACCGCTTCGTCCGTATCGAAGAGGACCTCACCGTGCTCGTCTTCTTTTCGCCCCCGTACTCCGGCAACGGATGACCGCAGGTCGGGGCGGCTGCGCGTGTTCCATCGCAGCGTTCGCGGCGGCCTCCGGCGCAGCGGGCGGAGCGTCACGGGTGTGGTCGCCGGGGCGGAGCGGTGCCAGGGATTTCCGGATAGAGGTTTCTGAACGAAGCGACGCGATAGCTGACCCTGCGGACCGAGCAAGACGGGCGTCTGCGGCGGGGAAGCGGGGCCCGCCGCCCCGCACCCCGCGACCCGTGGCACCCACCCGTCACTCACGGGAAGAGCGCGGAGAAGGCGCAGGTCGAGAGAAGGCGCCCTATTGACGAGAGAGTCGGTTGGCGACGTCTTTGTAGTGCTGGTTTTCGAGAGCTTCCTCGCCGGATGGGGCCAGCATGACGAGCAGCAACGTGATCAAAGGACATCCGGCGATCCAGATCATCAACGGCCAGATCAATGCCGACGCGCTTGCACCGGTCGGGGCCGGTGCGTTGGCGTTCAGCGTGATATCGGCCGCCGCCATGCCGGTGTAGTGCATGCCACACACGGCCAATGCCATGATCGGTATCGCGCCGGCTATCGCCAGCTTGCGCCGGACGGTTCGGGTTATCCACAAGGCGGCGGTCGCCGCCACAATGGCGATCACCACAGACAGCGCTACCAGGCGAAGGTCATAGCGAATCGATCCCTGCACCTGCATCGCGGCCATGCCCGTGTAGTGCATTGCCGCGATGCCGATTCCGGTGAGTACGCCCGCCAGCGGCAGCGTCCGCAGGCTTGATCGACCGTAGCTGACCAGGAACATACCGGCTGCGACTATCACGACCGCGATCACCAGGCTCAGGGCAGTCCAGATGAGGTTCCACGTGACCGTGGAGCCCTCGACGGAGGTCCCGAGCATCGCGACGAAATGCATGCTCCAGATCCCAGTGCCGCCGATCGACACCGCGGACCATGACAGCCAGAGATAACGCGAGGAACGGGTACCGGTCCACGCCCGGTTCGTGCAAACCAGGCCGAGCCCGCAGCCAAGACATGACGCCAGATAGGCAAGCAGGGGGACATACATCCCATGTTCCATGTGACCCATGCCGCCCTCTCCGACCGCGAATAGTGATGTCATAAATACGCTCGATCCGAGTTAGTCCACAATCAACTACGTTAAGTGAGCGGGTAGTCGGTGTCGCGTGGTTGTCGAGACCTCCTAAGAGGGAGAGATGTCCCAGATCAGCACAGTATCGGCGATGACCGCAAGAGATTTCGGTGAAGTTCACCGTGTACGGTACGTAGTCGATATCACTCAAACAGGAACAGATCCCCTGTAGAAGCCTTGTTTCCGGAAGTATCTTTCCGGAGTTCCGGACGCACCTCGGCTACCAGCTCTAGGAGAGGGGTCTACTCGTTGGCCACCCGCCGAGACAGCGGCCGCCTGCCCTCAGGGGCGATCACCACCGCGTGATGGTGGGCTTGCGGCCGCACTCGCCCCAGAGCGGCCGTGCCGATCGGGCCGCACGGTGAGGGGCTACTGCGGGTCGAGTCGGTGACGCGTGTACCGGTGATCGGGGGGCCCGAAATCCAGGCCATTCTCGTCGAGTGCGTTGTAGACGGTCACTCGGTCGTCTGGGAAGGCGAAGCTGATGGCCACAGTGCCTCGCGCCATGTCCTCAGCGGTCCATTCGAGGAGCTCTACGGCTTGCAGCCGTTGTTCCCTCAGTGCGGCCAGTTCGCCAAGGACGTCGTCCCGCCAGACCAGCCGGAATCCTTCCCCGGCCCAGTCCAGCGGCTGAGCCGAATCGACGGTGTTCCAGGTGATCGAGATCTGGTCGAACTTCTGGTGCACGATCTCGACCTGCTCACCGTCGAAGTCCAGCAGGATGAGTCCATCGGAGAACCATGCGTCGTCATCGAGATCCCACACCACGAAGGTCCGGGTCAGCCGTCGCCCTTTGAGTGTGGCCAGTCTCCGACCATGAGCAGCAGTAACGGCCGAACGGCCCGTTAGCCATGCCGGTCTGTAGCCGCCGATCCCGAAGTCGAACATCTGGCGATGGTCCCAGGGAGGACTGGTTGTGAGTGAGCTGTATCCGCCGATCGAACCGTACGAGACGGGGATGATCGACGTGGGCGACGGCAACGTCGTGTACTGGGAGGTCTGCGGCAATCCGGATGGCAGGCCGGCGGTCGCGGTCCATGGTGGGCCCGGGGGAGAGCGTCGCACGGGCGCACGGCGGTTGTTCGACCCGGACCGCTGTCGGATCGTGCTGTTCGACCAGCGCGGCTGCGGACGCAGCACTCCGCACGCGAGCGATCCCGCCGCCGACATGCGGTACAACACCACCGCGCATCTGATCGCCGACATGGAGCGGTTGCGGGAGCACCTGGGCATCGACCGCTGGCTGTTGTACGGCGAGTCGTGGGGCACCACGTTGGTCCTGGCCTACGCGGAGTCTCATCCCGCGCGGGTGTCGGGGATCGTCATCTCCTCCGTCTCCACCGCCCGGCGTACGGAGATCGACTGGCTCTACCGGGGTGCCGGGCGGTTCTTTCCCGAGCAGTGGGAACGCTTCCTCGCGGGAGTCCCCGGCACGCCACGCGACGGCGACATCGTCGCGGCCTACGCCCGCCTGATGGAACACCCCGAGGTCGCGGTACGGGAGAAGGCCGCGGCCGACTGGTGCGCCTGGGAGGACACGCTCATCTCCTGGGAGACGAAGGGCGGCTCCAACCCCATGAGTGACAGCCCCTCGCCCAGGCGGTTGGCCTTCGTACGTATCTGCTCGCGCTACTTCGCCCATGGCGCGTGGCTGGAAGAGGGCGAGCTGATCCGTGACGCCGACCGGCTGGCCGGCATACCGGGTGTGCTGGTCCATGGCCGATTCGACATGAGTCTGCCGTCCCACACGGTGTGGGAACTCAACCGGGCCTGGCCTGGCTCCGAGTTGTTCATCGTCGAGGACGCCGGACACTTTGGCAGTGGGACAACGCGCGACCATGTGCTCCACGGCCTCGACCGGTTCGCAGCCTTGACCTGATCGCCGCGGCCCGCGCCTTCACACCGCTTACTAGACGCCGGTGGTGCCGTCGATGCGTTCCCGGACCAGGTCGGCGTGGCCGTTGTGCCGCGGGTACTCCTCGATCATGTGGACGTAGATCCAGCGGAGGCTGACGTCCTGGCCCATGACGCGGCCGCCGTCGGGGCCGTGCGGGTCGGCTTGGGGGTCGTGGATGGGCGGGGCCTGCTCCCCGGCGAACACCCGGCGGAACCAGTTCCGCTCCACCTCCGCCATGTGCTGAACGAGGCCGGTCAGGGTGAAGCCGGACGGTGGAGGAACAGAAGATCGGCCGCTGGTTCCAGGAACCCCGGCCCAGCCTCCGTACCCTTCTCGGCATGGGGCCTTAGCGGGGCTCATCACCGATGGTCGCGGCGGAGCTGGTGGCGATGCAGAGCGGATGCCCGGCCGGATCGAGGAACACCCGGAATCTGTGCCCTCCGGGTTGAAATTCGGCCAACGCGGCACCGATGTCGAGGAGACGTCTCTCGGCCTGGTCGAGATCGTCGACGGCGAAGTCGAGGTGCATTCGACATGGAGCGTTCGGATCGGGCCACGGGGGTGGCTGATGGTTCGCGACACGCTGGAAGTCGAGACGGACGCCGCCGGCGATGGTGAGTGCCACGAAGTCGTCGTTGGAGGAGAACAGCTCGCCGTCGAGAAACCCCCGGTAGAACGCCGCGAGCTTCGCCGGCTCCGGACAATCGAGGGTCACGGCGAACAGGCGCGGAGTTGCGTTCATCCGGGCTCCTCACGGCGACGAAAACGAATCAGGGCTTCTCGTACACCGAGATGTGGCTGCGGCTTTCGGCGTTGAACGGGGCGCGGGTCCAGGTGCTGTTGCGTTCTCGGAGGCGAAGGCCGGCGAGTTGTGCCATCAGGTCGAGTTCGCTGGGCCAGCAGTACCGCAACATCACCGGGTGCAGGCGCATGCCGTTCGCGTTCAGGGTTATGACCTGGCGGAGCATGCGCTGTTCGACGGGGTCGTGGTGGGCCAGTCTGAGGGTCACGGTTTCGGCGGTCACGACGGGCGCGTCGACGCGCTGGCCATTGTCGAATGCCGTCGGGTCGGGGACGAAGCATTCGATGACGAATGTGCCGCCCGGCTCGAGTACGCGAGCGGCGTTGCGGAAGCAGTCGACCTGTCTGGCCTGGTCGATCAGGTTGTAGAGGGTGTTGAAGACGAGGTACACCATCCGGAAGGGCCCGTTCACCGCCACGTCGGCCATGTCCCCGATCGTGACCGGGATCGAGGTGCCTCCCGGCTTTTCGCGCAGGAGGTCCACCATTGCCGCCGACGCTTCGATGCCCTCGACCGCGACTCCGCGCTGGGCGAGGGGAAGCGCGACCCTGCCCGTACCGATGGCGAGTTCCAGCACGCGTCCGCCGCCCGAGAGTTCGGTGAGGAACTCCACGGCCGGCGCCGGGTCGAGATCGGTCAGCTCGTCGTAGTCCGAGGCCCATTGGTTGCCGAAGAACGCGGGATCATCGAAGACACTCACCTTGCGACGACATCAGATCACCGAGCGCGACGCCACCAATTTTCCGTGGGCGGCCTCAGAGACTGTTGGGGAGTCCTCGTCCGTCGCGAGCGGCGGGCCAGGGGGCGCGTCGCGAGGCGGAGGAGGGAGTCGGCCTGGTGTCGGCCGGCGACCGACGACAACGCGGCGAGGCGTCGCCTGGGTGCCGCGCAGTAGGGCATGGGGCTCCCCAACAGTCTCTCAGGCCCGGGCCAGAAGGTACGCGCGGCGGGTAGCGAGTTCCTCCGGGTAGTTCTTGCGTTCCAGGCGCGCCTCGACCTCGAAGCCCGCGCCCTCGAGGGACTCGACGATGTCCGACGGCTCGAAGAAGCGGAAGTCGACGTCCACCTCATGCCCCAGCCATTCGGTCAGGTGCTTCACCTCGGAGCCGATATGAAAGGAGAACAGGGCGTGCCCGGACGGCCGCAATACCCGTTTGATCTCCTCGAACGCCTCACGCAGCTCCGCGGGCCGGAGATGGATGATCGAGTAGAGCGCGACGACCGCCCCGAACTCACCCGTCTCGGCCGGCAGCGACAGCAGGTCGCCCTCGCGGAACTCGATCTCGGGATACTCCCGGCGGCCGATGTCGACCATGCGCGCGGACAGGTCGATGCCGACAGCCCTGGCGCCGAGGTCGGCGAGCCACGCCGAGACGTGCCCCGGGCCGCACCCGAGGTCCGCGATCGGCGCGCCCTCTTCGGTCTGCTCAACGACGCAGGAGAGCAGCGCCCGGTCGAGCGGCTTGTAGGCGATCTCCTTGCGGAAACCGCTCGCGTACTTCTCGGCGACGGTGTCATAGCTTCGACGAACAGAGTCGTGGCGCGTGGATCCTTCCATGACGAACAGCGTCGCAGTCCCCACCGCGCCACGTCACCGTACGAATGCTGACGAAACCGCGAAATCCGGTGTTCAGCAGAGACATCGTTCGTCTCGTCAGCGTCGGCTCCGTCGAGCGCGGCGCAGCGACCAGTGGCGTAGCAGGAGACGGAGAACGGCCATCGCCGCGGTACGGCGTTCGGCGTCCTTCGACCAGACGGCGGGGAAGACGACGACGGCGACGAGTGCGAGCACGATCAGGAAGGCGAGGCCGGCACCCACGCCGGGGAGTATCGCGATCTCCTGGAACTCGCTCAACGTATTGGGCACGGTCGAACCTCCGGGCAGCCAGAAGCAGCTCCGAAGGTCTCCCCCACTCTCGGGTATCCGAGAGCCGGCAAGCCGGGTCGTGAAGACCGTGTTGACGACACCGCCGCGTGGAGGTACTCCCCTTCGTTCATGCTCAGCGTAAGCCGTCATCACCGTCCGCAGGGGTCATACTTCAGCTACTCCGGTACGCGGTAGCCCGGGATCGAGGGCCAGCGGACCGTCATGACGATGGACTCCTCCTCGGCGTACCAGGAGTGGTCGACGCCCTCGCCCCAGACGATGTAGTCGCCCTGTTGCGACAGCAGCACGCTGCGGCCGGGGACCTCCACGCGGAACCGGCCACTGATCAGTACGAGCAGGGCGGTGCGCTTCTCGCCGGTCACCCACTCCGCGCGCCGGTCGCCGACGGGATGCACGCCCCACTTGATCTCGACGTCCTCGCTGTGCCGTACGTCGTCCGAGGGCTTGAAGTGGCCGAGTAGCCAGCCACGGTCGCCGGCGGCGTCCAGGGTCGCGTTGCCGGTGTACACGTTGTCGCTCACGGGCGGCGACGCTACTAGACCGCAGGGAGGTCAAGGGCTCGTCATCGTGTGGCCCACCCCCTGTCCGCCGCCGGAGTTGTGGGTAGGTGACCAGGCAAAAGGGGCCTGCCGATATCGGCTCCTCAAGCGTGCCGCACGTGACTCCGGGGGGACAGGGTGGCAAGAAAGCGTTGGGTGGTGGGAACGGCGGGCGTCGCGTTGGCGGTCACGTCCGTGTTCGCCGGGTGTGGGTCATCGGATCACAAGAAGACGGCGTCGAAGCTGAAGCACCGTCCGGCGGCGGTGGCGCCCGAGGTGCCGAAGGTCGACTGTCATCTGCACAAGTGCATCGCGCTGACGTTCGACGACGGGCCGGTGCCGGGCACCGCGAAGCTCCTGGACATCCTGAAGGCGGGCAAGGCGCACGCGACGTTCTTCATCCTCGGTACGCAGGTGGCCGACAACGCTGACCTGCTCAAGCGCGAGCTGGCCGAAGGTCATGAGGTGGGCAACCACACGTTCACGCACATGAAGCTCGAAGGGGCGCCCGAGGCGAAGGCGCAGGAGGAGATCTCCCGTACCCAGGACGCGATCCGGCAGGTGACCGGGAAGAACCCGGTGGTGTTCCGCCCGACGTACGGTGCGACGGACAAGCAGCAGGACGCGATCACCAGGCAGCTCGGCCTCGCGCAGATCCTGTGGACGGTCGACACCGACGACTGGCGGGACCACAACACGGAACTCATCAAGAAGCGGGTCCTGAAGAGCGCGAAACCCGGACACATCATCTTGATGCACGACGTACGGCCGACGACGGTCGCCGCGATCCCGGCCGTGCTGAAGGCGCTCGCCGCGCAGGGGTACTCGTTCGTGACGGTTTCGGACCTGTACGGCGGCAAGCTCATCGCCGGCAACCGGTACCCGCCGTTCCTGGGTTCCCCGACCGCCGGTCCCGCCCCGGCCGGTCCCTAACGGAAGTCGGAGGCGTGGTCGGCGGCCCATTCGGCGTACGTCGTCGGCGGGGCGCCGGTCAGCTTCTCGACCGTGGGCGTGACCGTTTCGGGGTTCTCGACCATGCGGGCGTGCGCGTCGAGGATCTGGCCGGTGAACTCCGGTGGCATGCCCTGGTCGACCATCTGCCGCCGGGCGGTCTCCGGGGGTAGCTCCTCCCAGCGCAGCGTACGGCCGATCGCCGCGCCGATCGCGGCGACCTGCTCGGTCTGGGTGAGCGCCTCGGGCCCGGTCAGCTCGTACGTCGCCCCGGTGTGCCCGTCGCCGGTCAGCGCGAGAACGCCAACGGCGGCGATGTCGCGCTCGTGGATGAGGGAGCGGCCCGCCGCGCCGTGGAACCAGCGGACGACGCCGGTGTTCCGGATCTGGTCCGCCCAGAGCAGGGTGTTGGCGGCGAATCCGCCCGGCCGCAGGAACGTCCACTCCGCCCCGGAGCCCTCGATCAGGCCCTCGAGGAGGGCGTGCGAGCCGAGGATCGTGCCGGGACCGGCCTCGGCCGACGCACCGCGGGAGGAGAGGTAGACGACCCGCCGCCCGGCGATCGCCTCGACGACCTCGGGCGCGGCGTGGTCGGCGGAGAGCGTGGGCCAGACGAGGAACACGGAGTCGACCCCGTCCAGCGCCGCTCCGAGACTCTCGGGCGCGGCCAGGTCGCCCCGTACGACCTCCGCCCCCTCGGGCAGGCGCGCGGCCTCGGGATCACGCGTCAGCGCCCGTACGCCGGCGCCCGACTCCAGCAGCCGCGCGACCACGTGCCGTCCGACGTTCCCGGTGGCTCCGGTGACCAAGATCATTTAAGCCCTCTCCCTCGGTAGGTCACGAGCCAGCATGCGACCTCAATCATGGTTGAGGTCAAGAGGACGTGAAAGGGCGCCCCAGGCCGACCGGGCCCGGGGCGCCCATCGTGGCGGGGTCAGGTGCAGGCGGGGAGGTGCATGGCTTCCACGTAGCCCCAGCGGCCGGCGTTGGGGGCGTAGCCGAGGATCCAGGTGGCGGCGGAGTGGTGGCCGCAGTGGGCGGTCGTGATCTGGAACGAGTCGCCCTTGTTCAGGTTGCCGATCACGAACGAGCGGGCGTTGCTGCGGACCGAGGCGTTGGAGCCCAGGTGGATGGTGGCCTTCGCCGACTTGCCGGAGTGTGCGGCGCTCGTCGGGACGGTCTCGACCTGGCCGCCGCCGCCGATGGCGCGCAGGTCGGGGAGGTTGGAGCCGTGGTCGCCGCCGCTGAGGGCGTGCGGGTTGGTGAGGCAGGACTGGGCGATGAAGCCCCAGCTCGGGTCCTTGGACTTGGCGTAGTCGAGGACGAGCGCGTAGCCCTTGTACGTGTAGCGGACGCCGACCTTGTTCGCCGTGCCCTTGGAGGACTTGGCCCAGGTACGGTCCGGCACGCCGCTCTTCGGGAACGCCTGGTGGATCGGGCAGTCCTGCTTGAGCGTGGTCGAGTGCGTGTAGTGGGTGGCCGCCGAGGCCATCGAGGGGAGGCCGGCGAGCAGCCCGGCCGCGGCGATCCCGACCGTGCCGACCGTGGCGAGCGTGCGCAGCATGTCGTCACTCCTTACAAAAGGGGAACCCAGAGGGTGATGCCCGCTGGGATGACATCGCGTCATCTGAGATGACACGCTGCCAGCCGTCATCACAAGCGTCAACGGTGTCATCTTGGGTAACATTCACCATGGACAAGAACCGCCGTCGCTTCTACGGGATCGCCGAGATCGCCGAGGCGCTGGGCATCGACCGCCAGCTCGTCACGGTGTGGCGGCGCAGGTCCAGCCACGGCATGCCGTTTCCCGATGAGGAGCTCGCGTCGGGGCCGCTGTGGATCGCCGACACGATCGAGCCCTGGATCATGGCACGGCTGGCGGACGGCGTGAAGGCGGAGGTTCCCGAGCCGAGGGCCGTTCGCCAGGCCGTACGCCGGCTGTTCCGCCTGGTCACGATCCTGCTCGAGGAGGCGCCGCGCCGCGAGGTGCTCGAGCGCGCGCTTCGCGATGTCGGGCAGACCCAGGCGACGCTGGCGGCGGACGGCAGGCGCGGTACGCCCGAGCTGGTCGACGTCGCGCGTACGGCGGGCCGGATCGCCGACGATCCGAGGGGGCTCGACGCCCTGCTCGCGGACTGCCTCCAGGCCGTACCCTCCGCGATCCGGCTCCTCTGACGAGGCTAGGAACAGGTCGGCCGCAACCACTGGTGCAGCGCCCAACCGGTCACGGTGGCCGACCCCGTCGAGTGCCCGTACACCCAGCCCTGGCCCTTGGACCCCTCGACGACGAACCTGTCGCCCGGCGCGAGCGTCGCCAGCACCTTCGTACGCGTCTCGGTCAGCGGGTCGCGGCGTACGGTCAGGTGTTTCGCGCAGACCAGCAGCGTACGGTCGGCGGGCGGCGTACCGCGCTCGCCGGGCAAGAGCGCCCACGTCACGGCGGCGGCGCCGGCGACGAGGACCGCAGCCGCCACCAGCGGCCGGAACGACCGCCCGGCCGGAGCGGCCTGAGCGACGGACAGCAGCGACGAACCCGCGAGACTCTCGCCGTCCAGCCGAAGACGCCGAAGACGACGGCGAGCCCAACGCCGCGCGCGCGTCCTCGAGGACCGCGCCCGCCGTCCGAGGGCGGTCGGCCGGTGCGAGGGCCAGGCAGCGTTCGAACACCGGCCGCAGCCCCGCGTCGCAGGTGAGCGGCGCGCCCGGGCCCGGCGGCGTACCGCCGGTGAGCGCCTCGTACAGCACCAGCCCGAACGCGTACACGTCGGCGGGTGGGCCGGCCGAGACGTCGCCGCGCCGCTGCTCGGGTGCCATGTAGTCGATCGTGCCGTCGCCGGGCGGTACGGCCGCGTCCGCGCGTACGGCCAGTCCGAGGTCGGCGAGCCACACGCGTTCGTCGCCGCCCGGCCCCTCGAGCAGGACGTTCTCCGGCTTCACGTCCAGGTGGACGACGCCGCGGCGGTGCAGGGCGTCCAATGCGTCGGCGAGCTGGCGAGCTGGCGAGCTGGCGAGCAGGCGGAGCGCGTGGCCGGGGAGCGGCCGGGGCGAGCGGTCGATCAGGCCGCGCAGGTTGCCGCCCTCCGCGAGCCGCATCGTCAGGTACGGCAGGCCCTCTTCCTCACCCGCGTGGAAGATCGGTAGTACGTGCGGATGGTCGAACTCGGCCAGCAGCCGTGCCTCGCGTACGAAACGGGCGCGGAACTCCTCGGAGCCGGACGTGATCACCTTGAGCGCCACGTTGCGCCGCAGCCGCTCGTCGACCGCCTCGTAGACGATGCCCATGCCGCCGCGGGCGATCCGCCGCACGATGCGATGCCCCGCGAACACCCGCCCGGGCTCGAACGCCGCCGACTCGGCCATGCCGGACATCCTGCCGCGAGGGCGGCTCGCTGATCAATGAGGGCCGTGGGGTACCTTCGCGTCATGGATCGGCCGGTGCGAATCGCCAACTGTTCAGGGTTCTACGGCGACCGGATGTCCGCGCTCGCCGAGGTCGTCGAAGGCGGCCAGGTCGACGTGGTCACCGGCGACTATCTGGCCGAGGTCACCATGCTGGTGCTGGCCAAGAACCGGCTCAAGGATCCGGCGGCCGGGTACGCGACGACGTTCCTGCGCCAGTTCGCGCCGGTCGCGGCGGCCATCGCCGAGCGGCGCATCAAGGTCGTCGTGAACGCCGGCGGCCTGGCGCCCGCGGGCCTCGCCGAGGAGACCCGCCGGCTGCTCGCCGCGGAGGGGCTCGACCTCAAGGTCGCCCACGTCGAGGGCGACGACGTCGTGTCCCTGATCCCGGAGCTGCTGGCCGACGGGGACCCGCTGCCGCACCTCGACACCGGTGAGCCGTTCGTGAGCTGGGCCCGCGACCCGCTCACCGCCAACGCCTACCTCGGCGGGTTCGGCATCCAGGCCGCGCTCGCCGCCGGCGCCGACATCGTCATCACCGGCCGGGTGGCCGACGCCTCGCTCGTGACCGGCGCCGCCGCGTGGTGGTGGGGCTGGACCCAGGCCGACCACGACGCCCTCGCGGGCGCGGTCGCGGCCGGGCACGTCATCGAGTGCGGTGCCCAGGCCACCGGCGGCAACTTCTCCGGCTTCCTCGAGATCGGCGACCTGTCGCGGCCCGGCTTCCCGATCGCGGAGGTCGACCGCGACGGCAGCAGCGTGATCACCAAGCACGAGGGCACCGGCGGCGCGGTCACCGTCGACACGGTCACCGCGCAGCTCCTGTACGAGATCGGCGACCCGGCGTACCTGAACCCCGATGTGATCGCCCATCTCGACACCGCACGGCTCGAACCGGCAGGCCCCGACCGCGTACGGATCAGCGGCGTCGTGGGGTCCCCGCCGCCGCCCACCACCAAGGTCGCCGTCACCGGGCTCGGTGGCTGGCGCAACAGCGCGACGTTCGTGCTCACCGGCCTGGACGTCGACGCCAAGGCCGCCCTCGTGGAGAAGGCCGTACGCGAGCGGCTCGCCGACGCGACCGGGATCGCGGACCTGCGCTTCACCCGCATCGGCGTGCCCGCCGACGACCCGGCCGAGCAGATGGCGGGCTCGAGCCTGCTGCACATCTCGGTGGACGGCGACCGCGACAGCGCCGGGCGGCCGTTCTCCTCGCTGTGCGTCGAGCTGGCGCTGTCCAGCTTTCCGGGCATCTACGGCATCGGCGCGCCCGGCAAGGGCGGACCGTACGGCGCGTACTGGCCGACCCTCATCCCGCAGGCGATCCTCGACCACACGGTGGTCCACCACGACACTCGCCGTGAGGTCGTGCCGCCGCCGGTCACCGGCCCCGCGCGGGTCCTGGCCGCCGCCGAGCCGAGCCCGCCGCCACCGGCGGACGAACCCGTCGTCGACGGTCCGCTCGGCCGCCTCGTGCACGCGCGCTCCGGCGACAAGGGCGGCAACGCCAACGTCGGCGTGTGGGTGAGCGACCCGGAGGCGTGGCCGTGGCTCGCCGCGACGCTGACGACCGACCGGCTGCGGGAGCTGCTGCCCGAGACCGCCGGGCTCGGCGTCGAGCGCTTCGAGCTGCCGAACCTCCGCGCGGTCAACTTCGTCGTCCACGGTCTGCTCGACGGCGGCGCCACCGAGGCGCGCCGCTACGACACGCAGGCCAAGGCGCTCGGCGAGTGGCTGCGCGCCCGCCACGTGCCACTTCCCGTACGCCTGCTGCCCTCGGGCGGGTAACGGCTCAGCCGAACGCGCCCGCGGCGGCGCCGTTCTCGCACGCGAGGATCGTGCCGGTCGTCCAGCGCGACTCCTCGGACAGCAGGAACACCGCGGCGCGCGCCATGTCGTCGGGGTCGGCGACGCCGTTCAGCGGGAAGTGGTCCGCGAGCCCGGCACGTGCCTCGTCGGTGGGCATCCAGCGGTCGAACATCTCCGAGCGCGTCGGTCCGGGCGCGATGCCGTTGACGCGTATCCCGTCGCGCGCGTAGTCGAGCGCCGCGCAGCGTACGAGCCCGGCGAGGCCGAACTTGCTCGCGGCGTAGTCGGCGTTGCGTGCGGCGCCGATCAGGCCGCCCACCGACGAGGTGTTGACGATGGAGCCGCCTCCGCCCTCGAGCATCGCCGGGATCTCGTACTTCATGCACAGGAACGGCCCGCGCAGGTTGGTGGCGAGGACGTCGTCGAAGGCGGTGGCGTCCACCTCGTGGAGCCGCCGGTGCGTGCCGCCCCGGCCCGCGTTGTTGAAGGCGCCGTCGAGCCGGCCGTACGCGCGGACGGTCTCCTCGACCGCCGCCGCGACGGATGCCTCGTCGGTGACGTCGCAGCGTACGGCCAGCGCGTCGTGCCCGTTGTCGCGCAGCTCGGCGGCCAGGAAGGAGACGCGGTCCAGGCGGCGCGCGGCCGCGATGGTGATCGCGCCCTCCGCGGCGAAGCGGCGTACGGCGGCGGCACCGATCCCGCTGGACGCGCCGGTGACGAGGATCACCTGGTCGGTGAGTCGCATGGTGTTCTCCTCGGTAGGTTGACAGTGTCAACCTAGAGGTCCAGGTTGACGGCGTCAACCACGGGCTACGGTGGCCCGATGGCATCGAGTACGCGCGACGCGCTGGTGGCCGCCGCCACCGACCTGATGGACGCCGGCGGCCTGGACGCGGTGACCCTGCGCGAGGTCGGCCGCCGTGCGGGCGTCTCGCACAACGCGCCGTACAAGCACTTCGCCGACAAGGAGGCCCTGCTCGCGGCCGTCGCGGCCCGCGAGCTGGACCGGCGTCGCGCGACGCTGTCGGAGGTGTCCGCACGGAAGGCCGAGCCGGGCGAGGCCCTGCGCGCGGCGATGCACGGGTACGTCGCGTGGGCGCTGGCCAACCCGGTGCGGTTCAAGCTGGTCTACGGCGCCTGGTCGAAGGGCACCGACGAGCTGGCCTCCGCCGCGCACGCGGCACGTGACCTGCTGGTCGGCATCGTCGCGGACGCCCAGCGAGCCGGCGTGCTGCCCGAGGGCGACCCCGAACGCGTCACCGCGCTGGTTCAGGCGCTCGCCCACGGAGCGGTCGACCTCGCGCTGTCGGGCCACCTGTCACGCGAGGGCAAGGGCCGCGCGGCGCCGGACGACCTGGTCGACGACCTGTTCCGGCACCTGGGCGCGGCTACTCGTACGGGTCGTTCGGGGGCTTGATCTCGGCGAGGCTCGTGGCGCGCAGCTCCGGTACGCCGTCGGCGGCACGCGTGAACGTCCCGGTGACCGTCACCCACTGGTCGCGGGCCGGGCGGCTGCCGGACGCGCCCGTCACGCGGACCACCGCGGCCACCGCGTCGGCGGCGCAGCAGGCGATCTGGTAGCGGGCGATCCGGAACCCCTGTGCCTCGGATGACGGAGTGACGAAGCCGGTGAGGCGTACCGGCGTCGCGCCGAAGCTCGCGCCGGCGTGGTCGACGGTGCGCTCGTCGAACTCCGTCAGCGTCATCGGGACGAGGCGGCCGGGCGGCAGCGCGTCGAACGTACGCCCGCCCGAGGTGACGTTGACCGCCGCGTTGCGCGCGACGCCGTAGCTGCCGAGAGACGGCGGGGTGACCAGCAGCAACGCGACTACGGGCGCGAGCAGCAGCCAGCCGATGCGCTCGCTGTGCGCATGGCCGTGCGCGTGGTCGTGCCCGTGTTCGTCTTCGTCCCGACGCCCTCGACGGCCCAGCGCGCGTACGACGCCGAACAGGCCGAGCGCGATCAGCAGGATCCCGGCGACCAGGAGCAGCCAGCCCATGCCGGTCCGTACGTACTTGGCGTACGCGCCGGTGACCGCCAGGCGCACCATCAGCGCGCCGACGAGCAGCACCGTTGTGGCCCGCGCGTCCTCGCTCACAGCAGCCACCATCCGATGAGACCGGCGGTCGTGACCGCCACGACGAAGCTCGCAGCTGAGAACCGCCACGCGAATCTCGGCCCGAACGTCCCCGCCTGAAGGGCGAACAGCTTCACGTCGACCATCGGGCCGACGACCAGGAACGCCAGGCGCGCGGTCAGCGAGAACTGCTTGAGCCCCGCGGCGACGAACGCGTCCGCCTCCGAGCAGAGGGAGACCAGCACGGCCAGCGCGCCGAGCACGACGATCGAGATCGGGCCGGGGCGCGCGATGGAGTTCACGAAGTCGCGCGGCACGACCGTCTGGAGCGTCGCGGCGGCCGCGGCCCCGATCACCAGGAAGCCGCCGGCCTGGAGGAAGTCGTGCTGCGCGGTGGCCAGGAAGACCGTCCTGCGCGGGCCGTCCTCGGCCGCTCCCGAGCGCGGGGCGCGCAGCAGGTCGTCGCGGCCGAGCGCGATCCACAGCAGGCCCATGACGATCGAGGCGATCAACCCCCCGAGCAGCCGCGCGAGCACCATCATCGGCCGTCCAGGGAAGGCCACTGCGGTCGACACCAGGACGACCGGGTTGATCGCGGGGGCGGACAGCAGGAAGGCGAATGCGGCGGCGGGGGTCACGCCGATCGAGACCAGGCGTGCCGCCACCGGGACCGACCCGCACTCGCAGCCGGGCAGCGCCGCACCCGCGGCAGCGGCGGCGGGCACGGCCAGTACCGGCCGGTCGGGCAGCATCCGCGCGATCGCCCCCGGCGGTACGAACGCGGCGATCGTCGCGCTCACGGCGACGCCGAGCACAAGAAAGGGGGTCGCCTGGATGGTGATGGCGACGAAGATCGTGGCCCAGTTGGCGGCTGCGGGATGGGCGAGCAGCCCGGTCAACGTGGGGCGGAGCAGCACCGCTGCGACGATCAACGCGGTGACCAGCAGCAGGCCCGCTTCTGGCGGACGGCGCCGGCCGATGGGTGCGTCGTCCTCGGCGGGCGGCGCGTCCGTGGAGGACACCGGGTTACGCACCTGCGCAATCTAGCGGCCTTAAAAATAGGCCACAACAGGAGAAGTTACGCGATGAATACGAATTAACCGGTTATCTTCCGTGTGGTCGTCCGGCCGTGCGACAGTACGGCGCGTACGCCTGAGCCTCGATCTCCACCCATGGTTCCTCCGGAGGAAACCGTGCTCCCTGCCCTACTGCGATCCCGCGCGGCCCGCGCCGGACTGATGGTCGTCGCGCTCGGCGCGGTGGCCGCCGCTCCGCTCGCCGTGACGGGAACCCCGCCCGCCGGGGCGGTCACCATCGCCGGCGCCAACACTCTCTCGGACAAGGTCACCGTCGACTGGGCGGGCCAGAACCGCCCGAAGCAGACCACCGACGTGCACCTCCTCGCCTGGAACGACTTCCACGGCAACCTCGAGCCCGCCGGTCTGACCATGTACGGCAAGTACGCGGGCGGCGCCGCGTACCTCGCCAAGGCCGTGCTCGACAAGCAGAAGCAGTACGGACGCCGCGAGGCCACCGTGATGGCCGGCGACAACGTCGGCGCGAGCCCCCTCGCCAACGGCCTGTTCCACGAGGAGCCGGCGACGATCGCCGCCAACCTCATGAACGTCGACTTCGCCTCCGTGGGAAACCACGAGTTCGACAAGGGCAAGGACGAGCTGGGCCGCCTGCAGAACGGCGGCTGCCAGAAGGACGGCTGCAACGCCGCGCCGTACACGATCAAGCGCCACGGCAAGCTCGAGACGACGGACACCTACCCGGGCGCCGACTTCAAGTACCTGGCCGCGAACGTCATCGACAACGCGACCAAGAAGCCGCTCTTCCCGGCGTACGGGGTCAAGCGGTTCCCCTCGACCAGCGGCAAGCCGATCTCGGTCGGCTTCATCGGTGAGGTCCTCCAGGACACCCCGTCGATCGTCACGCCGACCGGCGTCGAGGGCCTGACGTTCGTCAAGGAGGCCGACGCGGCGAACAAGGCAGCCAAGCAGCTCGCCCACCAGGGCGTGCACATCCCCGTGCTGGTCATCCACCAGGGTGGCTTCCAGACCGGCTCGCCGACCGCGCCCGGCGGCTGTGCGGGCAACCTGGCCGGCAGCGACATCGAGAAGATCGTCAAGGACCTCGACCCGTCGATCAAGGTCATCGTCTCGGGCCACACGCACGTCGAGTACCGCTGCACCATCACGGTCAACGGCGTGACCCGGCTCATCACCAGCGCCGCCTCGTTCGGCCGGATGCTCAGCGACATCAAGCTGACCGTCGACGACCGCACCGGCAAACTGGTCTCCGCCGACGCGGTCGACTCGATCGTGGAGAACGCCACGAACACCCCGGTCCCCGGCGGCACGCGCCAGGACGACCCGACCAAGGCCGACCCGACGATCGCCAAGGTCGTCAAGCAGTACGTCGACGCGTCCGCGCCGCTCGCCAACAAGGTGATCGGCAAGATCCAGGGCGACCTGACCCGCGACGCGTCCCCGGTCGGCGAGACGACCCTCGGCGACGTGATCGCCGACGCGCAGCTCACGTCCACCTCGGACGCGAGCAAGGGCGGCGCCCAGCTCGCCTTCATGAACCCCGGTGGTGTCCGCGCCGACATGAAGGCCGGTGACATCTCCTCCGGCGGTGAGGCTCCCGGCGAGGTCACGTACGGCGAGGCGTTCACCGTCCAGCCGTTCGGCAACAGCCTGGTCACCAAGACCATGACCGGCGACATGGTGCGCCGCGTCCTGGAGCAGCAGTTCGTCGGCTGCGGCGGCCAGACCACCCAGAAGGTCATGCAGGTCTCCTCGACCTTCACCTACAAGTCGAACCCGGCGGCGGCCGACTGCGCCGGCAAGATCGGCGAGATCAAGGTGAACGGCGAGGTGGTCACGCCGACCACGAGCCTGCGGGTGACGATGAACAACTTCATGGCGTTCGGCGGAGACGGCTTCACCGTCTTCAACGAGGGCACCGACGCCCTCGGCGGCGCCCAGGACATCGACGCGCTCGCGGACTACCTGACCGCCGCCGGCACCACCGGCGTCCCGGTCCCGTCCCTCGACCGGATCGTGCCCGCCTCCTGATCTCACGCGACACCGAGAAGCGCCCCGCCGTACGGCGGGGCGCTTCTCGCGCTTTCGGGGCAACCGAACCCGCCGCCCGGTTGTACAGGTAGTCAACGGCAGTCGCCGGGGCGAATAAGGGCAAGGTGAGTTGGTTTGGACTACCAGGAATGGGTGGCGGCGCGGTTGCCGGCGTTGTTGCGGTACGCGCACCTGTTGACCGGAGATCCGCACCGGGCGGAGGACGTCGTGCAGGTCGCACTGGCCAAGACACTGCTCAAATGGTCCAGGATCGACCGGAACGGCAACCCGGAGGGGTACGTCCGCAAGGCGATCCTCAACCAGGTGATCAACACGCAGCGACGGCGCTGGCGCGAGCGCCCGACCGAGGTGCTGCCCGAGACGCCGGTCCCGGCGCCGGCTCCCGAGGAACGCCTGACGATGTGGTCGGCGCTCGCGACCCTTCCCCCGAAGCAGCGCGCGGTCGTGGTGCTGCGCTACTACGACGACCTCAGCGAGGCCCAGATCGCCGAGACGCTGGGCTGCTCGACCGGGACGGTCAAGAGCCAGGCGTCGAAGGCATTGGCCAAGTTGCGCACCCACTTTGAGACCGTGGAGGTGGCCCGATGAAGGAGACCGACGAGATCCTGCGGGAAACGCTCGCGGACGAGCGCTGGGACGTCCCGGTCCCTGCCGGATTCATGGTGAACGTTGAGACCCGCGTCCGCCGTACGAAGCGCCGCCGCAATGCCGTCGCCGTCGCTGCCGCGCTCGTGGCCATCGTCGCCGCGATCGGCATCGTCCATGCTCCCGGGGCCGTGAGCCGGCCGGTGACCCCGCCCAAGCCGCACAAGACGCCCGCCAAGGTCACGGTGATTCCCAAGACGCCCGCGATGTTGGGTAACAAGGGTGACTCGGCGCTCACGGGCGATGCGCTGTACGTGTTGGAGCAGAATGCGGAGAGCGGAAAGATCTACCGGCTCGACCGGGCCACGCACCGCCGCACCGTATCGCCAGTGCTGCGAATGGGCCCGGAATTCGGACTCATGCTTCCGACCAGGAGCGGGCTTTGGGTGATCGTGCCCCAGGGGTTCGGTGACGCCGCCGTGAGCCGGGAGCTTCTCCGGTTGGACGCCGTCACGCTGAAGGTGCGCGAACACCACACCCTGCCCGCTGCCTGGAGATACGAAGACTTCGGCGTCGCGGGCGACGTGATCATGGCGGCCACGGACAAGGGGATCGTCCGCATCACGCCCGGTCGCGATGGCGCGTCCGACGAGGTCACCCCTACCGACTGCCGATCGAGCGCCTCCTTGTTCGGTTCGGACAACGCGGCGGGAGTCCTCTGGGTCGCCTGCGGAGGCGGGAACAAGCACGTTGATCTCCAGGCGATGGACCCGCGAACCGGCAAGATCCGCGGAGAACGGAGCATCGACGGAGCGCGCCCCCTCGCGATGTCCGGCGACGGCGCGGGCCTATGGGTGCTCATGAGAAACGGGGGCCTGACTCATCTCATGGCGGCGCCTGGACTCCCCGAACTTCCCGTCGACCGGATCTCCGAGGCGATCAAGCACCTCGGCGACGGTAACGCGGACCAACTCAGTGTGCTGGGAGCACGCATGTTCCTGCCCGACGACGCAGAGCAGAGCACGAAGGTCCGCTGCCTCGACACCCGTACCGGGGCCGTGCTGAGGACGTATGAGCTCGACGGTCTCGCCGCCGTGGTCTCGGACGGACATGAACTCTTCGGCGCGAGAGACGATCGGCTCGTCTCGATCAAGGGTCCGGACGGCTGCCTGAGCTGACGCACGCGACGCGCCCCGCCGTCCGGTGGGGCGCGTCGGTGTTCCGGGGACCTTAGCCCGTGGTCGCGAGGATCGCGTGGATGCTGGCCTGGAGGTCGGACAGGTCGTCCAGCACGATTTCGGCGCCGGCCGCGAGGAGCGTCGAGCGGTCACTCGCTCCCGTGGCCACCGCCACGACGCGGGCGCCGCCCTCGTGTCCGGCCCTGACGTCGTTCGGCGTGTCTCCGACGAGGACGGTGTTGGCGGGCGTGAACGTCTCGCCGTAGGCCTTCGCGGCGCGGTCGCGTGCGAGGTGGACCAGCTCGGCACGGTCGGCGTGGTCGAGCCCGTACGCGCCGACGGAGAAGTCGATGAACTCGGCCATCTCGAAGATCGTCAGCTTGAGGATGGCGATGGGCTCCATGTTGCCGGTCAGCACCGACTGCACGACGTCCGGGCGGGCGGCCAGCGCGACCAGCGCGGCACGGGCGCCGGAGAGCGGGCGGCCGCGTTCGCGGATGTGGTGCTCGGACGCCGTGAACTCCGTGGCGAGCACGGCACCGTACGCCGACAGGAGTTCTTCGCTGACGTCGATGTCGTGCAGGTCGAGGGTCTCGGCCATGATCGCCCACTCCGTACGGCCGGCCATCGTGGCCATCCGTTCGAGGGAACGGCCGGTGACGCGCTGGAAGGCGCGCGCGTAGATCTCCTGGCTGGTCCCGCCGACATCGAGCAGGGTGTGGTCCACGTCCCAGAGCACCAGAGTTCGCACCCGACGGATCCTAGGGGTGGTCACTCGAGGAGGCGTGTGAGGGCGTCGCGAAGGAGCGGGCCGGTGTGCTCCAGGTCGTCGAGGTCGCCGCCGATGACCAGGCCGTCGCGGAGCATCATCAGCATGCGCGCGGTGCGGTCGGCGTCCGGGTGGCCGGTACGGGCGAGCAGGTCGCGCAGGAGCTCGTGGAACCAGCGGCGGTGTTCGGCGATGACCTGGCGTACCGGGTGGGTGGCGTCGGGATACTCGGCGGCGGCGTTGATGAAGGCGCAGCCGCGGAAGCCGGGGCCGCAGGCGAACTCCCCGATGACGTCGAACAGCGCCACCGCGCCGTCGGACGGGGACAGCGCCTCCCGTACGCGGGCGTCCTGTTCGCGCAGGTAGGCGCAGACGAGCTCGTCCTTGGACGGGAAGTGGTGGTAGAAGGTCGCCTTCGCGACGGCCGCATCCGCGATGACACGGTCGATGCCGACCGCGTGGATGCCCTCGGCGTAGAACAGGGCGTTCGCGGCGTCCAGGACGCGCCGCCGGGCGGGGCTCTCACGGGTCGCGGTGGTCATGCGTTGACATTAGCAGACAGGTCTGTCTACTCTCGGTGATGCGCCAGACAGGTCTGTCTAGTTAGGAGACATCATGTCCACGCTCTACACCGCGATCGCCACCGCCTCCGGCCGCGACGGCCGCGCCATCACCTCCGACAAGAAGCTCGACGTCACACTCGCCCGTCCGGTCGAGCTCGGCGGCGACGGCGAGGGCACCAACCCCGAGCAGCTCTTCGCCGCCGGGTACTCGGCCTGCTTCGCCAGCGCGCTGAACCTCGTGGCGAGCCGGGCGAAGGTCGACCTGTCCGACGCGGCCGTGACCGCCGAGGTCGGCCTCAGCCCGAACGGCTCCGGAGGGTTCGGCCTCTCGGTGACGCTGCGGGTCGAGCTGCCGGACGAGGTGGCCACCGAGACCGGCCGCGAGCTGGTCGAGGCCGCGCACCAGGTGTGCCCCTACTCCAACGCCACGCGAGGCAACATCCCGGTCGAACTGGTCGTCGAGTAGGAGACGGGGACGGTCAGGACCCGGTCCGGGCCCGGCTCACGTACGGGCCCGGTCAGCGTGAACGAGCCGCGCAGCGGGAGGTCGCCGCTGGACGGGCCGACGAAGACCTCGATCTCACCGGGCTCGACGATGCGCCGCAGGTCGGGGCCGGTGAACGCGGTGCGGTCGGCGTGCACCTCGAACTCCACGCACGCCGACGCGCCCGGCTCGAGGCGCACCCGCGCCCAGCCGGCGAGCCACCGGACGGGCCGTACGGCGGAGGCCACCGGGTCGGAGAGGTAGAGCTGCACGACCTCGGTGCCGGGACGGTCGCCGAGGTTGCACACCGTCGCGCGGACCCGCACCGTGCCGTCGGTCGGCGTCGAGGCGTCCAGCGAGAGCGCGTCGTAGCCGAAGCGCGTGTAGGTCAGGCCGTGGCCGAACGGGTACAGCGGCGTGGGGTCGACCGCGCTCCAGGGCGAGAAGCGGCCGGTACGCGGCTGGAGGTACGTGCCCGGCTGGCCGCCCGGCCGGCGCGGCACGCTGACCGGCAGCCGCCCGGACGGGTCGACGCGGCCGGACAGGACACCCGCGACCGCGCTGCCGCCCTCCTCGCCGGGGAAGAAGCCCTGGACGATCGCCGCGGCGCGCTCCGCGATGCCGCCGAGCGCGTACGGCCGGCCGCTGAGCAGCACGATCACCGTCGGCGTGCCCGTGTCGAGCACGGCGTGCGCGAGCTCGGTCTGCCGGCCCGGCAGCGCGAGGGTCTCGGCGTCGCAGCCCTCGCCCGAGGTGCCACGGCCGAACAGGCCGGACCGGTCGCCGAGGGCCAGCACGCACACGTCCGAGGTGAGCGCCGCCGTCACGGCCGCGGTGATGTCGGCGTCCTCGGCCACCTCGACGCCATGCCCGGCGGCCACCGACAGCTCGACGTCGGGCAGCTCGGCGCGCAGCGCGTCGGCCAGCCCGTCGATGCGGACGCCGAGGGGCAGGTCCGGGTACTGGGCGGCCACGTGGTTGGGGAACGTATAGCAGCCGAGCATCGCGCGCGGGTCGTCGGCGAGCGGCCCGGCGAGCGCGATGCGGCGGGCGCGCAGGGGCAGGACACCGTCGTTGGCCAGCAGGACGATCGACTCCTCGGCGAGGCGCCGGGCCAGGCCGCGGGACTCCGGCGGGTCCAGGTCGACGGGGGTGCCGGACGGCTCGTCGTACGCGTCGCCGTCGAGCAGCCCGAGCTCGCACTTGAGCGCGAGCACCCGCGACACCGCGCGGTCGAGCAGCTTCTCGGGCACCTCGCCGTCGCGCACCAGCGCGACCAGCGGATCGCCGTAGCAGCGGACCGTCGGCAGCTCCAGGTCGACGCCCGCACGCAGGGCCAGCGCCGCGGACTCGCCGGGCGAGCCGGCCACGCCGTGCATGCTCTCCAGGAACGAGATGCCGAAGTAGTCGGCGACCACGACGCCGGTGAAGCCCAGCTCGTCGCGGAGCAGCCGGGTGAGGAGCCGCTCGTCGGCGGCGGCCGGCATCCCGTCGACGTCGGCGTAGGAGTGCATGACCGCGCGGGCGCCGCCCTCGCGCAGCGCGAGCACGAAGGGTTCGAGGATGACGTCGGCGAACTCGCGCGGGCCGACCGAGGAGGGCGCCATGTTCCGGCCGGCGCGCGACGCGGAGTACCCCGCGAAGTGCTTGAGGGTGGCGACCACCCCGGAACGTTCCAGGCCACGGACGTAGGAGCGGCCCACGATCCCCACGAGGTACGGGTCCTCGCCGACCGTCTCCTCCGTACGGCCCCAGCGCGGGTCGCGTACGACGTCGAGAACGGGTGCCAGGCCCTGGTGCACGCCGAGCCGCCGCATGCCGGTCGCGATGGCGGTGGCCATCTCCTCGACGAGGTCGGGGTCGAAGCTCGCACCCCACGCCAGCGGGCAGGGGAACACGGTCGCGGTCCAGGTCATGAACCCGGTGAGGCACTCCTCATGGGCGATCGCCGGGATGCCGAACCGGTTGCCGGCGGCGATCTGCGCCTGGAGCTCGCGCAGCCGCGCGGCACCGTCGGCCGGCAGCACCGGCGCCGTACCGAACACGCGGGTGAGCTGGCCGAGCCCGTGGCGTACGAGCTCGGCCAGGGGTGGCGGCTCACCGAAGTCGTCGGGGAGGGGTGCCACCTCCTCGCCGGCCCGCGCGGACGCGGCCCAGAAGCCGGCGAGCTGGCCGGCCTTCTCCTCGACGGTCATCCGGCCGATCAGGTCGGCGACGCGTTCGGACGTCGGCAGCCGTGAATCCTGCCAGGGCGCTTCGGCCATAGGTCGTCGGCCTCCCGATCGCTTGCGTTGGCCAGGGTGTGTCCCGTGGTCCCAACCGCGCTCCCACGACAGATGAGATCCACGGGACACGCCCTAGGTATGGGGGAACGGCGGCGCGGTGGAGAGCCGGACCCGCAGTTCGGTGGCGAGCTCGACGCGCGGGCTCACCGGGGGATCGCCGTCGAGCTGCTGGAAGAGCGTGCGCGTCGCGACGCGTCCCATCTCTTCCAGCGGCTGCCGGACCGTCGTCAGCGGCGGGGACAGCCACTGGCACAGCGGCAGGTCGTCGAAGCCGACCACGCTGAGGTCGTCGGGCACCCGCAGACCGGCCTGACGGGCGGCCTCGTAGGCGCCCATCGCCTGCTGGTCGCTGCCCGCGAAGATCGCGGTCGGCCGGTCCGCCAGCTCGAGCAGGTCGCGCGACGCGCGGAAGCCGCCCTCGTGCCGGAAGTCGCCGTAGTCGACGAGGCGCGGGTCGAAGTCGATGCCCGCGCGCTCGAGCGCGGCGCGGTATCCGTCGACGCGCGCCTGGCTGCACAGCATCGTGCGCGGCCCGCCGATCACCCCGATCCGGCGGTGGCCGAGCTCGATGAGGTGCTCGGTCGCCGCCAGGCCGCCGGCCCAGTTGGTCGCGCCGACGCTGGCGAGGTCGGTGTCGGGCAGGTCGACGGGGTCGATGACGACGAGTGCCACACCGGCGCGTTCGAGCTGCTCGCGCTGCCGCGTGGTCATGCGGGAGGTCACCAGGATCACGCCGTCGCTGTCGTGCAGCGTGGTCAGCGACGTCCAGCTCGGCGGGCGGGCGTCGTGCTCGCGTACGAGGGACACGACGACGCCGGCGCCACGCTCGGCGCACTCGGCCTCGACGCCGCGCAGGATCTCGATCGCCCAGGGGCTGTCGAGGCCGCCGATGACCAGGTCGACGAGGCCCGACCGGCGCGCGCGCCGCCCGCCCGGGGCCAGGTAGTTGTGGGTCTGCAGGAGCCGGGAGACCCGCTCACGGGTCGCCGGCGCGACGTCGGTGCGGCCGTTGAGGACCTTCGACACCGTGGCCTGGGAGACACCCGCCTCCGCCGCGATGAGCGCGAGTGTGGGGCGCGCAGACGACTCGCTCACGCGTCCTCACCTCCCACAGATGATCTTCTCCGGTCGCCGGATGCCCGAACAGTATCGCAATCTTTCGAAGCGGCCTAGCCCCCTCCAGAAGCGGACAAACGGGCTGTTTAAGAAAGACCTCTCCGAGGGGTTGACCGATGTATCGGGCTTTTCTAGGGTACGGCAGCAGGTAGATCCTCGATATTTTTCGTAAAAGTATCGGAGTCTGCGCGCCCGTCTCTTGCCGCCCCCGAGCCAAGGAGTCCCGATGGGCGAGACGCCCCTCTCACGCCGAACCTTCCTGTCCGCGGCAGCGGTCACCGGCCTTGCCGCACCCGTCCTGGCCGCCTGCGGAACCTCCGGACCCGGGACCGCGAAGGGAGGGGGGAAGAATCTCCAGGCCTGGGTGCTGGTGGACGAGGCACAGAACCGCGTCCAGAAGGCGGCGATCGACGACTTCAACAAGTCCTCGGCCACCAAGGTGAAGCTGTTGCCGATCTCGAGCAGCGGCACGGCGTACACCGACAAGCTCCGGGTCAGCATGGGCTCGCCGAACGCGCCCGACCTGCTGTTCAACTGGGGTAGCGGCAGCATCCGCAACTACGTGCAGACCGGCAAGCTGGTCGACCTCGGGCCGAAGCTCGACGCCGACCCGGCGTGGAAGAACTCCTTCCTGCCGTCCGTGCTCGACGCCGGCAAGATCGACGGGAAGTACTACGGCATCCCGCTGCGTGGCATGCAGCCCGTGGTCCTCTACTACAACAAGACGCTCTTCGCCGAGCACGGCCAGAAGGCGCCGGCCACCTACGACGATCTGCTTAAGCTCGTCGACTACTTCACGTCCAAGCAGATCCAGCCGGTCGCGCTCGGCGGCCTCGACCAGTGGCCCGAGCTGATGTGGCTGGAGTACCTCGTCGAGCGCATCGGCGGGCCCACGGTGTTCGAGAACATCGCCGCAGGCAAGCCGGGCGCCTGGCGCGACTCGGCGGTCACCACCTCGCTCGGCATGATCCAGGACCTGGTCAAGCGCAAGGCCTTCGGCACCAACTACAACTCGGTGAACTACGTCAACGACGGCGCCGGGCTGCTGTTCGCCAAGGGCCGCGCGGCCATGCACCTCATGGGCAGCTGGGAGATCTCCAACCAGGTCGACCGGCACGCGGCCTTCGCCAAGAAGGATCTCGGCTTCGCGCCGTTCCCCGGCGTGACCGGCGGTAAGGGGGATCCGGCCGCCGTGGTCGGCAACCCGACCAACTACTTCTCGGTCGACACGCACTCCGCCGACAAGGATGGCGCCATCGCCTTCCTGAAGAAGGAGATGTCGGGTTCGGCGTACGTCGACGCGCTGATCAAGACCGGTGACGTGCCGGCGGTCAGCGGGATCGAGGCCCGGCTGGCCGCCTCACCCACGCCCGACTTCGCCGCGTACGTCTACCAGCTCGTGCAGAAGGCCCCGAGCTTCACGCTGTCCTGGGACCAGGCGCTGCTGCCGCAGTTCAAGACGCCGCTGCTCGGCAGCCTGCAGAATGTCTTCCTCGGCAAGCTGTCCCCCGAGGGGTTCGTCGGCGCCATGGAGGCCGTGCGGTGATGGCCGTACGCCGGACGAGTGGCGAGCCGAGCGTGGACCGCTCGGCTCGTCCCGGCGTGATCTGGGTGATCCCGGCCACGGTGTTCTTCGGGCTGTTCGCCGGTCTGCCGCTCGTCCTGGTGGCGGTCCTGTCCTTCACCTCCTGGAACGGGCTGGGCACGCCGGCCTTCAACGGCCTGGACAACTGGAGCCGTGCGCTGTCCGACCCGTCGATCCTGGAGTCGCTGCGGATCAGCGCGGTGCTCACCGCGCTGTGCTGGGTGGTGCAGACGCCGCTCGCGCTGCTCCTCGGCGTGTGGGCGGCCGGGCGGCAGCGCAACCGCGCGGTGCTGAGCTCGATCTTCTTCCTGCCGCTGCTGATGTCGACGGCCGCGATCGCCATCACCTGGCTGACCCTGCTGGACCCGAACTTCGGGCTGGCCGCGAAGGTCGGCCGCTACGTCGGCTACCCCGACGGCAACATCATCGGGAGCCCGCGCGGCGCGCTGGCCTGCATCGTCGTGGTGGTCGCGTGGCAGTTCACGCCCTTCCACACGCTGCTCTACCAGGCGGCGGCCCGCCAGGTGCCGCGCGCGCTGTACGACGCGGCGACCGTCGACGGCGCGGGCCGGGTCCGGCAGTTCCGCCACATCACGCTGCCGCAGCTGCGGAACACCATCGTCACGTCCTCGGTGCTGATGCTCGTCGGCTCGCTCACGTACTTCGAGACCGTGCTGATCCTCACCTCGGGCGGGCCCGGCACCGCGACGAACATCCTGCCCGAGCACATGTACGTCAGCGCGTTCCGCGACTACCAGATGGGGTACGCGAGCGTGATCGCGCTGGCGCTGGTCGGCCTGGGCACGGCGCTCTCGATGATCATCGTTCGGTTCTCGGGCTTCGCCAAGATGCGCAGCACCCTCGAGGGGATGTGACGATGGCCGCCGTACGCGAGGGGCTCCGGCCGGTGACGGGGTCCAGGCGTCGCCGCCACGCCCGCAGGCCCAACTGGGCGGCCGGGGTCGCGACCACGGTCTGGCTGGCCTTCGTCATCATGCCGATCTACCTCATGGTCAAGGACGCGATCCAGCCGGGCAGCGAGTACCTCGACCACGGCCCGCTGGCGCCGCCCCACCACTTCGTCGTGAGCAACTTCGCGGACGTCTTCGAGAAGGGCTTCACGCGCTACCTCATCAACACCGCGATCGTCACCGGGGCCGGCGCGGCGCTCACCGTGCTGCTGGCGTTCCCGGCGGCGTACGCGATCGTGCGGTCGCGCAGCAGGGTGGTCTCCGCCGTCTTCCGGGTGTTCCTGACCGGCCTGGCCATCCCGGCGCAGGCGACGATCATCCCGGTCTACCTGATGATCACCCGGATGCACCTGTACGACTCGCTGACCGCGATCGTGCTGCCGACGGTCGCGTTCGGGCTGCCGCTCAGCGTGCTGGTGCTGTGCTCGGCGCTGCGCGACGTGCCACGGGAGCTGTACGAGGCGATGACCCTCGACGGCGGTGGCTCGGTGCGGCTGATGTGGAGCCTCGCGTTGCCGCTCAGCCGCAGCTCGCTGACGACCGTCTCCATCTACTGCGCGCTGAACTCCTGGAACGGCTTCCTCTTCCCGCTGATCCTCACCCAGTCCGACGAGACGCGGGTGCAGACGCTGGGCCTCTACAACTTCCAGGGCGAGTTCACCTCGAACGTCCCCGGTCTGATGGCGGCCGTGCTGCTGTCGGCCCTGCCCATCTTCGTCGTCTACCTGTTCGCGCGGCGCTGGCTCATCGCGGGCCTGGCCGGCGTGGGCGGAAAGTAGCCCGCCGATGAGACGCCGCCCGATCGGCCTCGCGCTCTCTGTCCTGACCGTCTGCGCGCTGGCCGGACCGGCGCGCGCCGATGACGGCCCGTCCGCCGGCAGCGTACGGTTCCGCGCCGGCCTGCAGCCGATCGACGGGTTCGGGTTCTCCCAGGCGTTCCAGCGCGCCGACGTGCTGCGCGCGTCTCCGGGCGCGCGGCAGATCCTCGACCTGCTGCTCGACCGCGAAACGGGCGCGGGCCTGTCCATCCTGCGCCTCGGCATCGGCTCGTCCGCCGACGGCGTGTACGACCACATGCGCTCGATCGAGCCGGTCGACCCGGGCGGCCCGTCGGCGCCGCCGAAGTACGTCTGGGACGGAGACGACGGCGGACAGGTCTGGCTCGCGAAGCAGGCGAAGGCGTACGGTGTCGGGAGGATTTACGCCGATGCTTGGAGCGCCCCCGGCTTCATGAAGGACAACGGCGACGACGCGAACGGCGGCGCGCTCTGCGGGCTGCCGCAGACGTCCTGCCCGAGTGGCGACTGGCGGCGGGCGTACGCGAACTACCTCGTCCGCTACACCCGGTTCTACCGATCCGAGGGCATCGGCATCACCGACCTGGGCTTCGTCAACGAGCCCGACCTGGCCACCTCGTACGCCTCGATGCGGATCAGCCCCGAGCAGGCGGCGTCGTTCGCCGAGACGCTCGGTCCGGTCGCGCGGCGGGCCGGCCTCCGGCTCGCGTGCTGCGACGCGGCCGGCTGGACCGAGCAGACCGCGTACACGAAGGCGGTCGCCGCCGACCCGAAGGCCGCCCGGTGGATCGGCACGTACACCGGCCACCCGTACGTCAGCCCGGTCACCGGCCCGCAGCCGACGGACCGGCGCGTCTGGATGTCGGAGTGGTCGCCGAACGGCACCACCTGGGACGAGAGCTGGGACGACGGCAGCGGCTACGACGGCTTCGCGGTCGCCTCGCAGATCCACGACAGCCTCACCGCGGGCGGCGCCAGCGGCTACGTGTACTGGTTCGGCGCCTCCACCGGTGCGACGCGCGGGCTGATCCAGCTCGACGGCGACGCCTTCCACGTCTCACGGCGGCTCTGGGCGCTCGCCGCGTACAGCCGCTTCATCCGTCCCGGCGCGACCCGCGTGACCGCGACGGCGGCGGACCCGGCGCTGAAGATCTCCGCGTACCGCGACGCCGACGGCACCCGGGTCATCGAGATCCTCAACACCGCGACGTCGGAGAGCGCGGTGAACCTCGCCCTCGATTCCGGCGGCGGTCGTGCCGCCTCCTACGTCACGGACGGCGACCACGCCCTGTCGAGGGTGGACGCCGTGCGCGTACGCGGCCGTACGCTCTCCGCCGATCTGGGGGCGCGTTCGCTGACAACGCTGGTCCTGCGGTGATCCGTGCGGCGGTGATCGGTACCGGCGGGATCGCCGGCCACTGCCACCTGCCCGCGTTGCGCGCGGAATCGGACCGCGTACAGGTGGTCGCCGCGATGGACTCCGACGCCGCGCGCGTGAAGGAGTTCTGCGCCGAACACGACGTACCCGCCGCCTACACGGACCTGGACCGGCTGCTCGAGCGGGAGCGGCCCGACCTGGTGCACATCTGCACGCCGCCGCACGTCCACGCGGCGCAGGCCGTCGCCTGCCTGAACGCCGGCGCGTGGGTGCTGTGCGAGAAGCCGCCGTGCCTGTCGCTGGCCGAGTACGACACCGTCGTCGCGGCGGAGGGCGACCGCGGGCCGTACGCCGCGTACGTGTTCCAGCACCGCTTCGGCTCCGGCGCCCGCCACCTGCGCACGCTCGTACGCGAAGGAGAGCTGGGCCGGCCGCTCGTCGCCCTGTGCCTGACCACCTGGTACCGCGACCACGCCTACTTCGCCGTGCCGTGGCGCGGCCGGTGGGAGACCGAGGGCGGCGGCCCGGCGATGGGCCACGGCATCCACCAGTTCGACCTCATGCTGTCCTGCCTGGGCGACTGGGCCGAGATCCGCGCCATGGCCGGACGCCTGGACCGCGACGTCGAGGCCGACGACGTGTCCATGGCCACCGTGCGCTTCGAGAACGGCGCGATGGCCTCGGTCGTCAACAGCCTGCTGTCACCCCGCGAGGAGAGCCACCTGCGGTTCGACCTCACCGACGCGACGGTCGAGCTCACGCACCTGTACGGCTACGGCAACGACGACTGGACGTACACGCCCGCGCCGCACGTGACCGACGACGCCCGAGTACGGCGCTGGCGCACCCCGCCGGATGACGAACCCAGCTCGCACGGTGCGCAGCTCACCCGCGTGCTGGACGCGTACGAGCGCGGCGAACGCCCGGAGACGAGCGGAGCCGGCGCGCGCGGCACCGTGGAGTTCGTGGCCGCGCTGTACAAGTCGGCCTTCACCGGGCGGCCGGTGCTCCGTGGCGAGATCGATCCCGGCGACCCCTTCTACCAGCGGATGAACGGCGAGGCATGATCGAGCACCTGGACGACCACACCCTGAGCGTCCGCGAGCGTCGTGTCGAACTCTTCCGCTACGTCTACCGGCCGACCATGCCGGCGTTCGAGGGCCCCAAGCCGTACCTCCACCCGGTGCGTACGCTCGCCGGCGACGTCGTCACCGCGTACCGGCCGCACGACCACCGCTGGCACAAGGGCGTGCAGTTCACCGCGTCGCACCTGTCGGGGCAGAACTTCTGGGGCGGCGGCAGCTACGTGCACGAGCGCGGCTACGTCGACCTGCCCAACGTCGGCGTCATGCGGCATGAGGAGTTCGACGAGGCGGGCGGCGACCGGATCGCGCACCGCCTGACCTGGCACACCCAGGCCGGTGAGCACTGGGTGGACGAGCACCGTGAGCTGACCGTACGCGACGTCGAGGACGACGCGTGGGCGCTGGAGGTCACGACGTCGCTGACGAACGTCCGTGGCGAGGTCCTGGACTTCGGCAGCCCGACCACGCACGGACGGCCCGCGGCGGGCTACGCCGGCCTGTTCTGGCGAGGGCCGCGCGCCTTCACCGACGGCGACGTCATCGCCTCGGGCGGGCAGGGCGGCCCCGAGATGATGGGGCGGCCCGCGCGCTGGCTCGCGTACGCCGGCCGTCACGACGAGGTCGACCGGGCCTCCACGCTGCTGTTCTTCGACGACCCGGAGCGCGAGAGCCGCTGGTTCGTGCGCGCCACGCCCTTCCCCGCGGTGAACCCCTCGCTCGCCTTCGACGAGGAGATCGCGCTGCCGCCGGGGGAGACACTCCGCCGGCGCTACCGGATCGTGGTCGCCGATGGACTCTGGGACCGCGAACGCCTCGAGACCTACGCGGAGGAGCACCCATGGTGAGCCCGCTGCCCGGTGCGGTCGGCGTGTCCGGCCTGCACGTGTACGACTGGCCGGCCGCCGACGGATTGTGCGGTGGCTCGCCGCACGCCCACCTGACCTGCGCCGAGGCGTACGTGGTCGTGGCGGGCGAGGGCCACGTGCAGACCATCACCGTCGACGGCTTCGCGCGTACGCCGCTGGAGCCCGGGACCGTCGCCTGGTTCACGCCCGGGACGATCCACCGCCTCGTCAACGCCGACGGTCGCCTCCAGATCGTCGTGATCATGCAGAACAGCGGCCTGCCCGAGGCCGGCGACGCGGTCTTCACGTTCCCGCCGGAGTACCTGTCCGACGCCGAGCGGTACGCGCGCGCCGCCACGCTGGACCCGGCCACGCCCGACGCCGCACGCCGCCGGCGCGACCTCGCCCTCGAGGGCTTCGAGCGGCTGCGCGACCCCGAGGCGCTCGAGGACTTCTACCGCGCGGCCGTGCGCCTGAAGGCGCCGCTGCTGGAGGACTGGGAGAAGCGCTGGCGCGACGGCGCGCTCGCCGCCGCCCACGAGACAGGCGAGCACCTGCGGCGTCTGCGCCAGGGAGACTGGGCCCACCTCACGGAGGCCGCCGTCCACCGTCTCACCCCACCGCCCGAGCAGGCCCTCGGCATGTGCGGCCTGCTCGACACCTATCGCCCGTAGGGGTATGTGCTTTGGGTAGTCGCTTGCTAACGTACGGTCATGTCGCGGCATCGGAGTCAGGCTCAGGTGAGCACCGAGATCGCGCTTTTCGTCCTCGCCTCGGTCGTGCTCGGCGTGATCATCAACTTCGCCACGAACTATCGGTCGAACACCTTCCTCTGGGCGTCGGCGCTGACGACCGCGCTGATGGCGGCGGGTCTCACCCACAAGAGCCACGTCGGCCGGTTCTTCCCCCGCTCGCGGATGCACTCCGTCGCGGTCAGCGGGCTGGTCGTGGTCCTGATGGTCGGCACCGCGGTATTCGAGCTCACCCGCCCGGCACCGTCGTCGTGCACCGTACGTGACGCGGCGAGCGTCGGCATGAAGGCCGATCCCCGCACGCACGTCCGGTGGTCGAAGGTGTACGAGTGCCCGACGCCCGGCAGCGGCGCCGTGTACAAGAGCCCGGACTTCTCCACCGCCATCGGCACGATGAACTCCGAACGGACCATCTGGGTCGTCTGCTGGCGGCGGGTCGCCTCGTTGGTCTGGTACTACACCCAGGGCGACGTGGCGCTCGAGAAGACGCTGCACGCCTGGGGCTACCTCCCCGGCCGCTACATCGAGGCGCACACCCAACCGGATCCGGGCGTGAAGCGGTGCCCGACGACCGTGGCCTGACGCCTTTCACGGCTTTCACGGCGTTCCCCCAGCTCATCCACGACGTCGTTGACCGCCTCTCACCGGCACGGCGATTCTGAGATCGCGCTCCCACGCCTTGATCACGCCGAGGGGCATGCCCATCGGCGACCTGGGAGGGAAGTGCCGTGAGAAAGGGACGGATACGCGCGTTCGCCGCGATCATCGGTGCCGTCGGCATCATGGTGATCGGCCTGGTGACAGCGCCGCCGGCGATGGCCCACGGGGCGTTCATGCAGCCGGGCAGCCGTACATTCCTGTGCTGGGAGGACGGCCTCACCGACACCGGTGAGATCGACCCGCAGAACCCGGCGTGCGGTGCGGCGGTCGCCGAGAGCGGCCCGAACTCGCTGTACAACTGGTTCGCGGTCCTGCGCTCAGACGGCGCCGGCCGTACGCGGGGCTTCGTCCCCGACGGGCAGCTGTGCGCCGGCGGCAACCCGAACTACACCGGCTTCGACCTGCCCAGCGCCGACTGGCCGCTGACCCACCTGACCAGCGGGGCCGACTTCGACTTCCGCTACAACAAGTGGGCCGCGCACCCCGGAACGTTCTCCATGTACGTCACCAAGGACGGCTGGGATCCCACCAAGCCGCTGACCTGGGACGAGATGGAGGACCAGCCGTTCCTCGTCGCCGACCACCCCGCCGACACCGGCCCCACCGGCAGCGTCGACGGCTACTACTACTGGTCGGGCAAGCTTCCGTCCGCCAAGACCGGCCGGCACGTCATCTACTCGGTCTGGTCGCGCTCGGACAGCAACGAGACGTTCTACGGCTGCTCCGACGTCACCTTCGACGGCGGCAACGGCGAGGTCACCGGCGTCGGCCAGTCCGGCCCGCCCGGTACGACGCCCTGCACGGCCACCCTCGCCGTCACCGGCACCTGGCCGGGCGGCTTCCAGGCCGAGGTCACCGTGCAGAACCCGAACACCACCGCGCTGAGCGGCTGGACGGTCAACTGGCTGCTGCCGAGCGGACAGACGATCGACAGCGTCTGGAACGGCACGCTCTCGCTGAACGGCGACCTGGCCACCGTACGAAACGCCGACTGGAACCGCGCGGTCGCCGCCGGCGGCTCCACGACGTTCGGGCTCACCGGGTCCGGACCTCCGACCGTACCCACGATGACCTGCGCCAGCCCGTGATCGTCTTGAGGAGCAACCCGATGTCGTACCGTTCCGGACTCGCGGCCGCCGCCGTCGCGCTGCTGGTCGCCGCCGTCGCGGCACTCAGCGCGCTGACGGTACGCCCGGCCGCCGCCGACTCCACGCTCGACCAGCTCGCCCAGGCCAAGGGCAAGTACTTCGGCTCGGCCACCGACAACCCCGAACTCACCGACACCGCGTACACGGCCATCCTCGGCGGCGGGGAGTTCGGGCAGATCACCCCCGGCAACTCCATGAAGTGGGACGCCACCGAGCCGCAGCAGAACCAATTCAGCTACGCCGGCGGCGACGCGGTCGTCAGCTTCGCCAAGGCACACCACGAGATCGTGCGCGGGCACAACCTCGTATGGCACAGCCAGCTCCCCGGCTGGCTCACCGGCGGTACCTGGAGCGCGACGCAGCTCACCTCGATCATGCAGAACCACATCGCCAACGTGGCCGGCCACTACAAGGGCCAGCTCTACGCGTGGGACGTCGTCAACGAACCGTTCAACGACGACGGGACGTACCGCTCCGACCTCTGGTACAACACGCTCGGCACCGGCTACATCGCCACCGCCCTGCGCGCCGCCCGCGCCGCCGACCCCGACGCCAAGCTCTACATGAACGACTACAACATCGACGGCAGCGGCGCGAAGGCCGACGCGATGTACAACCTGGTCAAGTCACTGAAGACCCAGGGCGTACCCATCGACGGCGTCGGCTTCCAGGGCCACCTCGCCGTCCAGTACGGCTTCCCGACCAACATGCAGCAGAACTTCCAGCGCTTCGCCGACCTCGGCGTGGACGTGGCCATCACCGAACTCGACGTCCGCATGGTGCTGCCCGCCGACGCCGCCAAGGTCGCCACCCAGGCCACCTACTACACCAACGTCACCAAGGCCTGCCTCGCCGTCACCCGCTGCGTCGGCATCACGATCTGGGACTACACCGACAAGTACTCCTGGGTCCCGGGCGCCTTCAGCGGCCAGGGCTCGGCCCTGCCCTGGGACGACGGCCTCGCCAAGAAGCCCGACGTGTACGGCGCGATCTCCACGGCCCTGGGCGGTACGGGCGGCGGAGGTACCCCGCCCCCGACCGCCTGCAAGGTCACCTACTCCGCCAACGACTGGGGCGCCGGCTTCACGGCGAACATCACCATCACCAACCAGGGCCCGGCCATCGGCGACTGGACGCTGAAGTACTCCTACACCGGTGACCAGAAGCTGACGGAGGGCTGGAGCGGCACCTGGACCCAGTCCGGCAAGGACGTCGCCGTCACCAACACGACCTGGAACGGCACCCTGGCCACCGGCGCCTCCACGTCGATCGGCGCCAACTTCACCTACACCGGCACGAACCCCGCCCCGACCGCCTTCACCCTCAACGGCACCACCTGCGGCTGACCCCGCAGTGCCGGGCGGCATCCTGCCGCCCGGCTGGTGTCGCGCAGGCGAATGCCTCGCCCATCGCGGTACAGCCGTCTTCGAGCTCGCCGAGCGGGCCGGGAAGCCCTGAGCCGCCCTGACCTCGGGCCGAGCCGGGTTCGCCCATCGACACGTTCGGGTAGACCCGTGCGAACGGGTATTTGATCGCCGATCCGTGCTTGTCCGCGCGGGAGGCGTTGGCGTCCAGCCCGGCGTCCAGCCGCATCCAGGCGTCCGCCAGGTGTTGCTGACCTGTCGCGAGGTTGGTGGCCGCGTGCTGGATCGATTCCGGGGTGATGTCCACCCGAGCGTTCATGCCGCCGTAGATGATCCCGTGGACGCTCCTGCGGCTGAGCCGGCGAGGCCGGGCGGGGGTGCGCTCCGCTCGGCCCGGCTCCCCGCATGCCGGCCGATCGGGCTCCGCCTGTGGAACAGCGCGACCGAGACCACGACGGCGACGTAGCCGACCCGCAGCAGGCCGAGGGCGTGCAGCGAGATCGGCGCGACGTGCGCCACCAGCCGTGCGACGTGCAACGCGAGCAGCCCGCCGGTCGTCAGCCACGGCCAGCGCCGGTCGGTCATCACCAGGTCGTACGCGACGGCGCCGAGCAGGATCCCGGCCGTGTAGTACGAGTAGACCTCCGGGTCGAGCAGGATCCGCGCGGCCGTCCCGAGCAGGACGACCGCCGGCCACCGTCGCCGCATCACCGCCAGCGCGCCCAGTGCGCAGCCGAGGACGAGCTGCGCCGGCCGGTCCCAGGTGGGGGTGCTCGAGTACCGGAAGCCGAGCGCCCGCAGTCCCGACGAGGTCGCCGTGGGAATCGTGAAGTCGGCCGCGCCCAGCGTCTGCCCGTCGTACAGCAGGAACGGCAGCCAGGCCACCGCCAGGCCCAGTGCGCAGGCCGCAGTGGCCCGCCACCGGTCGCGGCCCGTGAACGCCAGCAGCAGGGGTACGAACGCCGCCGCCCACGGCTTGGAGTCGGCCGAGGCCGCGACCAGCAGCCCGGCGACGACGGGACGGCCGGACCCCACCGCGCGCATGGCCACGACCGCGAGGACCAGCGCCAGAACGTCGTCGAGATGGCCGGCGTGGGTCACCAACTCGGCCCAGACCGGCAGGAACAGGAGCCCTGCGGCGAGCAGCCGCGACGGCCGCCGCGCGTGCGCCGGGACGAGCCGCCACAGCGCGTCGAGCAGGAACGGTCCGGTGGCGCTCATCACGACGAGCGCCACCAGGCGTCCCGGCACGCTCCCGAGGAACCGCAGCGGTGTGGCGACCAGAAAGGCGATCGGCCCGATCTGCAGCTCGGGATGGGCGGCGTACAGGTGCAGGCCCTGTCCCGGGTCGTCGCCGAACAGCAGCCGGCTGCCCTCCGCGAAATAGTGCCATGAACCGCCGCCGCCGGGCAGGCGAAGGCCGGTCCAGACCGCGGCCCAGCTCCAGAGGCACCACCGCACCGTCCGTAGCCGCCGCGACCGGTCCTGGGCATCCGCTCTCGGCGGCGTCGCGATCAACGGGCGTCCCGCTGCATGGTTCCGGCTCCCCCTGAGGTCGGTTCATGAACCGTAGGGAGCGGTGGGTAAGCGCCCGCGTAGCCGCAGGCAAGCGGCGGGCTTACCCAGAAGCCGAAACGGCGCGTGACGGCTCCGGCCGAGCCGTCACGCATCGGGTGGTGGTCAGCCTGTCGTGTCGCCGTAGATGATGCCGCGGCCGTTGGTCGCGACGTAGACGCGGCCGTAGACGCGGGGGTCGCCGGTGATGGTGGCGCCGGTCCAGCCGTACTGGTGGGCGTCGTCGTTGACGCGGACCCAGGTGGCGCCGGTGTCGTCGGAGCGGTAGATGCCGCGGACGCCGCCGATCTTGGCGCTCGCGTAGAGGGCCGGGTACGTACGGCCCGTCGCCGCCTTGCCGAAGCCGATCGTGTCGGCCTCCTGGACGCCGCTGACCTTGGTGAACGCCGTCCCGGAGTCGGTGGAACGCCACAGGCCGTACGACGAGGACGTGCCGCCGGCCAGCCAGATGTCGCCCTCGTGTCCGGGGACGGCCTTGAACCGTACGGGGTCGGCGGGCAGGCCGGAGGCCGCCGCCGTGAAGGTCGCGCCACCGTCGACGCTGACGTAGAACCGTCCGCCGGAGTAGCCGTAGAACTTCTTCGGGTTCACCCGGTCGGAGGCGACGCGCGCGCCCGAGGGGATGCCGGTCGACGCGGTCCAGGACGTGCCGAAGCCGACCGAGTAGTACACGCCGGTGCCTGCGGGGCTCCACACGAAGCGTGCGCCGTCGGAGGAGGCCGCCACCGTGCCGCCGCCGGTGACGCCGGACGGCTGGGAGCCCTGCCACCAGTCGGCGCCGCCGTCGGTGGAGAAGCCGACCCGGTTGACGCCCGTGGTGTCCGTGTCGCCCACGCGGACCATCCAGGACGGGTTGGTCTCGGCGTAGTCGAGCGACGTGGTCGAGGTCAGGTTCGGCGCGGTGTACATGAGCTTGGGCACCGCGGTCAGGTCGGTGTGCCGGAACCCGCCGATGTCGCCCAGCGCGGAGAGCAGGTGGGCGTCACCGGTGGGCGGGCTGACCAGGTCGTTGACCGCGGTCTCCTCGAGTCCCTTGACCATCGGCTTGAGCGCGAACTGCCGGCCGGCGTCCCATTCGGTGAGGTCCGTCGTGCCGTAGACGGTCGCGCCGGTGCCGAACATCATGTGCCCGGAGTCGAACGGGTCGATCTCGAGGGACTCGGTCATCCAGCCGAGCTTCGGGGTGACCTCGGGCGGCGACGGGTTGGCGCCGAACGTCAGCCACGGTACGGAGGAGACGTCCATCGTGTACCGGAAGCTGCGGTTCGGGTACGAGGTGAAGTCCCAGGCGCGCGTCCAGGTGGCGCCGCTGTCGGTGCTGCGCCAGATCATCGTGTCCGGCCACCAGGAGCTGTAGCCGGTGACCATGAGCGTGCCCGGGTGCTGCCGGTCGACGCTCAGGCCGGAGAACCCGAAGTAGTCGTCGGAGCTCGACACCGGCACCGGGCTGATGTCGGTCCACGCGCCGGTCGCGGTGTCGTACCGCCAGACCTGGCCCTTCGAGCCGTCGTACGGGCCGCCCTTGTCGCTGGTGGCGAGGTAGAGGTAGCCCGTCGTGGTGTCGAGCACGCCCTTGTGCGCGATGTATCCGGTCGGCTGCCCGGCGACGCGCTGCCAGGTGACGCCGGCGTCCGTACTCCGGTAGACGGTGTTCTGCGGGTCGGCGACCCCGACGTAGATCGTCTTCGTGGCGCTCCCGGCGCTGCCGCTGCGCCGGTCGAACGTCACCCAGACGATGCCCTGGTTGTCGCTCAGGTAGCCGGAGGTGTCGCTCGGGTCCTGCTTGTACGTCCCGGGGTTCGGGAAGGCGGTGACCTTCGCCCAGGTGGCGCCGTGGTCCGTGCTCTTCCACAGGCCGTTGCCGCTCGGCGCTCCGAGGTACAGGATGCCGGCCTGGTTCGGGTCGATGGCCAGGCGCTCGCCCATGCCGCGGCCCGGCATGTTGCCGCCCAGCTTGAACGGCAGCGGCGTGCTCTGCCACGTCGCGCCCTTGTCGGTGGAGCGCAGGATCGCGCCGTTCCCCGGGTCCCAGGAGTTGGTGTACGTCCCGCCGGCGACGTACACGCGGTTCGGGTCGACGGGGTCGGTCGCGAGGCTAACCGCGCCGGTCCAGCCCCAGTGGTCCCAGCCGACGGAGTCCAGCAGCGGGGTCCAGGACCCCGTGGCCTTGTCCCACCGGTACGCCCCGCCGATGTCGGTACGGGCGTACACGAGGTCGCGCTGTGTCGGGTTGAAGATGATGCCGGGGACGAAGCCGCCGCCCCCGATCTGGACGTTGTGCCAGGAGTACGACTCCGCGGCGGTCGAGGGCGGTGCCTGCGCGACCATGACCATGAGAATGGCCATGACCGCGTACACCAGTCTTCTGTGCATTGACGGATTCCCTTCTCGACCCGGCCATAAATGCCGATCAAGAAAGACGCTCACATTGAGCGGATCGGACCGTCAACGATTCGACGACCGGTTCGACGCGCTTTCATGGACACTGGTCGCGACCTGCGGCGATGTCGATGAAAGGCGATTCGATGAACCGCTTAGGAAATCTGGTCGAGCGGGCGGCGTGAGACGCGAAAGACACGCACGACCTCGCTCATACGGTCCGCCATCGCGGCGTCGTGCTGCTCGGCGTACTTCGTGCGTCCCGCGCGCCGGGCGGCCCAGCGCGGCACCGGCGTCGCGCAGCGGTTGGCCGCGTGCCAGCGCTCGGTCAGCTCGCCGAGGCTCTGCCTCGCCTGCGCGAACGTGTGCCCCGGCAGGTCGACCTGACGCGCCTGACGCGCCGCGGTCTCCGCCGACTGGTACGCCTTGGCGGCCTCCACGGCCTGGTTCTCCTTGCGGGCGGGGCCGACCATGCTGACGACGGTGGTGAGCATCGCCGCGAACAGCGCGAGCCCGCCCGCCACGATCTGGAACCGGTCACCGGCGAGCACGACGCTGCCCGCGACGCCGGCGGCCAGCACCGCCGTCGAGCCGAGCCCCAGGTTGATGACCCGCCAGATCCTGACGGTCTCGGTCTGCGCGCGTGCCGCGCGCGAACAGACCTCCTCGATCCGGCAGAACTCGGCGGCAACGGCCACGCGCCACGTGGGTTCGATTGCGCCGAAAAGCTCCTTCTCGGCCATGGGCCTTCCCCCTGGTTACCTTGCCGATGATGAGCTGATGATTGTGCGACGGCCCCCGCGCCGTGTGCCCGACGGCAAAACCGAGAGCGCCCCTTGACCGAGGCGTGGTGTTAGGGCGTATCAGACACGCTCTAGCGCAGCTTGGTGAGGACGTCCTCCCACTGCCGCGCGATCTCGGAGATGCGGTAGTGGTGCGCGGTCTTGAGGCCGTTGTCGGAGAGGCGGCGCATCTCGGCCGGGTCGTCCATCAGCGCCAGCATCGCGTCGGCGAACGCCGCGGTGTCGCCGTCCGGTACGAGCACGCCGTCCTCGCCGGGGGTGAGGATCTCGCGGGGGCCCTGGGGGCAGTCGAAGGAGACCACCGGCACACCGGCGGCGAGGGCCTCGATGATCGTCATGCCGAAGCCCTCGAACCGCGAGGTCACCACGTGCAGGGACGCGGTGGCCATCACGCTGTCCATGTCCGGCGTCCGCCCCATGAACGTGACGTTGTCGTTCAGGCCGAGGGTGCCGGCCAGGTGCTGGAGCTTCTCCGCCTGGGCGCCGCCGCCGTAGATGTGCAGCCGCCAGTCCGGTTGCCGGGCGACGACCCGGGCGAACGCCTTGAGCAGCCGGTCGTACCCCTTGACGGGGACGAGTCGCCCGGCGGCCACGACGAGGCGGCCGTCCAGGGTGGAGCGCGGGCGCTGGCGTTCGGGAAGCCCGTTGCCGATCGGGTGGACGAGCGTGGGGGCGCCGTCGAGCAGCCGCAGGTATTCGACGCGGTCGGCCTCGGTGAGGGTGATGACCGCGTCCAGCTTCGGGTACCACCGCCGCATCTCCTCGAGCAGGCCGGGCTTGTGCGCGCCGAAGTGCAGGTGCTCCTGGCCGATCCGCGTGACTCCCTCACGCGCGTACCGCGCGGCGGCGATGTTGAGCCCGGCCCGCGTCGTGATCAGCACGTCCGTACGCGTCTCGCCGAGGTACTGCTCGAGGACGCGGTCGGTCTCGGCGTTGAACGTGCCGTACGCGCGCTCCTGCGGGTGGAACAGCGTGCTGGGCTTGCGCAGCCGCCGGTTGTACCCCAGCCGCCACCACTTCTTCGCCTCGGTGCGCGTGTCGACGAGGTGCGTGAGCGTCACCCGGTCCGACGTCGGCATGAAGGGTTCGTCCCGGTGCCGGAAGACGCTGACGATCTCGACCTCGTGATGGCGGGACAGCTCGTCGGCGAGGTTCGCGGTGGCCCGGATCGTGCCGCCCATGCCGTAGGCGTTCATGATGAGGATCGAGATCTTCATGGCGTCCCCGCGCAGGCGGACGTGGGGAGTGCTGCCATCACGTGATCGGCTCCATCTGTACGTACGGTCGGGCGTCCGCACAACCAATCAGGTACTGGGTTAACACCCGCCAGGTACCGGGTTAACGCCCCCTAAGCGCACATAACGGGCCAGGTGTGCCTACCGCAGATCGGTGAGGACGTCCTCCCAGAGACGTGCGACCTCGGAGACGCGGTAGCGCCGCGCGGTCTCCAGGCCGTTGTCGGAGAGGCGGCGCATCTCGGCCGGGTCGTCCATCAGCGCCAGCATCGCGTCGGCGAACGCGTCGACGTCGCCGTCCGGCACCAGGACACCGTCCGTGCCGGAGGTGAGGATCTCGCGGGGGCCCTGGGGGCAGTCGAACGAGACCACCGGGACGCCCGCCGCCAAGGCCTCGATGATCGTCATGCCGAAGCCCTCGAACCGCGACGTGACCACGTGCAGGGACGCCTCGGCCATCGCGCCGTCCATGTCGCCGGTCGGTCCCATGAACGCCACGCTGTCATCCAGGCCCAGGTCGTGGGCGCGACGGCGCAGCCTGTCGCGCTGGCCGCCGTCGCCGTACACGCGCAGCCTCCAGTCCGGCCGCTCCGCCACCACCTTGGCGAACGCCTCGAGCAGCCGGTCGTACCCCTTGACCGGGACGAGCCGCCCGGCGGCCACGACCAGGCGGCCGTCGAGGTCCGAGCGCGGACGCGGCCGGTCGGGCAGGCCGTTGCCGATCGAGCGGACGGCGGTGCGGGCGCCGTCGAGGAGGCCGGCGTACGCGCGGCGGTCGGCCTCGGTGAGCGTGACGACCGCGTCCAGCTCCCGGTACCACCGCCGCATCTCCTCGAGCAGGCCGGGCTTGTGCGCGCCGAAGTGCAGGTGCTCCTGCCCGATCCGCATCAGGCCCGCGGGCGCGTGGCGGGCGGCGGCGATGTTGAGCCCGGCCCGCGTGGTGATCAGCGCGTCCGTCTTCGGGTCGTCCAGGTAGCGCAGGATGGCGCGGTCGCTCTCGGCGTTGAACCGGCCGTACGCGCGCTCCTGCGGATGGAACAGCGTGCTGGGCGTCGCCAGCCGCAGGCGCCGGCCGCGCCGCCACCACCGGTCCGCCTCGGGACGCAGGTCGACCAGGTGCGTGAGGCCCACCCGGTCCGACGCGGGCAGGAACGGCCGGTCCTTGTGCCGGAAGACGCTGACGATCTCGACCTCGTGGCGACGGGACAGCTCGTCGGCCAGGTGGACGCTGGCCTGGACCGTGCCGCCCATGCCGAAGGCGTTCATGATGAGGATCGAGATCTTCACGACTCCGCCGCCGTGGCGCGGTGGAGTTCGCGCGCCCGTTCCGGGCGCACGGCGCGTACCGAGAGGCGCAGCCCGCCCGACGCGTCGCGGAAGGCCGTCATGACCCGGCGGCTCGGGCGGCTCGCGTAGCGCGTGAGCCCGTCGAGGGTGTCGACGGCCGTGACCGTACGGCCCGCCGTGTGCAGCGTCCAGGTGCCCTCGGCCAGGTGGACGCGGGACAGGTCGGCGTCGCCGCCGTCGAGGGGAACGATCGCCGCCATGCCGTCGCAGCGCAGGACGAGAGTGGGTCCGGGCGGCCCGGCCCAGTTGATCCGGAGGACGTCGTCGAAGCCGAGGCGGGCGGACGTTGCGAGTAAGGACCTCAGGGCGGGCTCCCTCGTATGCGGTCGGGCGGCGTGCCACCAGATGAACGTGCGGCCACGCCGGTGCCCGTACGCGCGACCGCCCGCGCCGACCGGCAGAACCGCTCTGAACAGCGCGAAAATCGTGGCGGAAACGTCGCTCGATCAGGAACCCGTACGCGGGCTCACAGCGCCAGCTTCAGCCCCTCGTGGGTCCGCTCGAAGCCCAGCGACTCATAGAAGCGGATGGCGTCCGCGCGCCGCTTGTCGGAGGTGAGCTGGACGATCGCGCAGCCGCGCGTCCGCGCCTCGCCGACGGCCCAGCCGATCATCTCGCGGCCGAGGCCGCGGCTCCGGTGTGCGGCGGAGACGCGTACGGCCTCGATCTGGGCGCGCTCGGCGCCCATCCGGCTGAGGCCGGGGATGTAGGTGAGCTGGAGCGTCCCCGCGACCTCGCCGCCGATGTCGGCGACGACCAGGTGGTTGCGCGGGTCGGCGGCGATCGCGTCGAAGGCGGTCAGGTAGGCGTCCGACTCGCCCTCGCGGCCCGCGCCGATCACGTCGTCGGCCAGCAACGCCACGATCGCGGGCACGTCGTCGCGTACGGCGGGGCGGAAGGTCACTTCGGTATGCACGCGAACAACCCTAGTTGTTCGGATTGACACGACCCCGCGTAGTACTACAGTTGGTAGTACTACAATCTGTCAGAACGCCGAGGGAGTCGGTCGTGACCGCATGCCCGATGGCCGTGAGCACGCCTACGGACGTGCACCCGAACCACCTCCTCGACCTTCGCCTCGCCGAGCTCGTCACTGCCGAGCTGGACCGGCTCTCCCGCCGGGTTCCGGTGCTCGCCGACGATCATCTCGGCGCGGTCGAGGCGTCGTTGCACCACGTGATCAACCGGCTGCTGCCGGCCCGCGTACGCGCGAGCGCGCGTCCCGAGGCCCTGGCCGCACTGTTCGACCTGGAGGGACCGTGATCCCGGAACACTGGACGGACCTCGCCGCCTGCCGCGGCGTCGACCCCGAACTCTTCTACCCGGTCAGCGTCGCCGGACCGGCGCTGGACCAGGTGACTGAGGCGAAGCGCGTCTGCGCCGGCTGCCCCGTCACCTCCGACTGCCTCAACTGGGCGCTGCGCGCCGGTGAGCCCGCCGGAATCTGGGGCGGTACGACGCCGGACGAGCGCCGCTACCTGCGCCTGAGCCCGCTCCCCGCCGCCCCCGCCTGGTACTAGGGAAAGGGCCACACCTCGACGTATTTCACCCGCACATCCCGCGACGTACCGTTGCGCTATGACAGACGGCCACATTTCCACCAGGTCGCCCAGTGACGGAATCGTGGCGCACGCCTCGCGCATGCTCGGCGCTGCCATCATCACCGTCCTGCTGCTCGGCGCGTGCTGGGCCGTGGAGGTGTTCAACTACGCGGACGAGGGCAGCCTCAACCGGCGGTTCGGCATCCAGTCGCACGACACCCACGGGCTCTGGCACATCTTCACCGCGCCGTTCCTGCACGCGGGCCTCGACCACATCATGGCCAACTCGGTACCGCTGGCGATCTTCGGCTTCCTCGCCGCGCTCAAGGGAGCGGCGCGCTTCGTCACGGTCAGCGTGATCATCATCGTGGCGAGCGGCCTCGGCGTGTGGTTCCTGTCCGCGCCCGGCGTCGTCACGGTCGGTGCGAGCGGCCTGATCTTCGGCTATTTCGGCTACCTGCTCGCGCGCGGCTTCGTCGAGCGCCGCGTGCTCGACATCGTTCTCAGCGTCGTCATCGCCCTGCTCTACGGCACCATGATCTTCGGTGCGCTGCCCGGCCAGCCGGGCATCTCCTGGCAGGCCCACCTGTTCGGCCTGATCGGCGGCGTACTCGCCGCCCGCATCACCCGCAGCCGCCCCGAGTCACCTAGCCCCGCACGCTGACATCGTTCACCGTGGCGTCGCGCGGCACCTCGAGCGCGTCCACGATCACCCGCGCGACCGTGTGCGCCGACATGTGGTCCGCCGGGTCGTAGTCGCCGCCCTCCTGCTCGCGCACCCGCTTCTGCATCGCGCTCGCGGTACGGCCGGGGTAGACGGACGTGACCCGGATCCGCGGCTCCTCGGCGCGCAGCGCGTCCGCCAGCGCCCGCAGCGCGTGCTTGCTGGCCGCGTACGCGCCCCAGCCCGGCTGCGTTCGCATCCCGGCGCCGGAGTTGACGAACAGCACCTGTCCCTCGGCGGCGCGTACGGCGGGCAGCAACACCCGCGTGAGCTCGGCCGGCGCCGCCGCGTTGACCAGGAACTGGCGCATCCAGGAGTCGGCGTCCGCCTCGGCGACGGTGCCCAGCTCGACCACGCCGGCGCTGTGCACGAGGCCGTCCAGCGGTGGCAGGTCGACCTCCTTCAGCGACGGCTCGATCAGCCGGGGGTCGGAAAGGTCCAGCGGCAGAGTCCGCACCGGCGCACCGCCGGAGAACCGGCGCGCGGCCTCGTCCAGCCGTCGCTGGGATCGCCCGCTGATGATCACGGCGTGCCCGGTGTCGTACAGCAGCTCGGCGACGGCGGCGCCGATGCCGCCGGTCGCCCCGGTGATCAGATAGGTCCCCACGTGCCCATTCTCGCGCCCGGCGGATCCGGGGCCCGCGTCAGGTACGCCCGAGGACCCGTGCGACGCCGGAGATCAGGGCGGTGGCGAGGATCCAGCCCGCGCCCGTGAGGCCCCACGCCAGCCAGTGCGTCCAGCCGACGGCTTCCCAGGCGCTGCGCTGGCCGAACGTCTCGATCGGGAGCATCAGGTCGAGCGTGTAGGCGAACGCGTAGAAGTGCGGGCGCTCGCCGAGCTGCCGGACCGTGTGCGGGTGGTGGAGGCTGAACGCGGTCGTGCCGAGGACGAGCAGCAGGACCAGCCACACCGCCGAGATCCACGGGCGGTAGCCGTACCCGACGGTCCAGTCGAGCACCACGCCCCACATCCGACTGACCGGGTTCAGGTGGCGGCGCCGCGCACGCTGGCGTGCGAGCTGGCAGGCGCGCGAAAGGTCCTCGCGGCCGATGGCGCGCAGCCAGACCGCGAGCTGCTCGTACGGCTGGGGCCGGAACCCGCTGGGGTCGCGCGCCACCCACTCGAGCCGCCGCCGGTCGTCCGGCTCGCCGCGCAGTGACTGGTAGACGAGGCCGTTGAGGTACAGGTCGGCCGGCCACACGTCGCGGCGGTCGAGGATCACGTCGATGCGTGAGTAGCCCAGCGTGACATGGCCCTTGATCGGCTCGCGCGGGATGAGGATCAGCTCCTCGACGCGCGCGTGGCTCAGGTGCAGCGCACGCAGGCCGGGCGCGCGGAGCGCGCTCTGGTCGAAGGAGAGCGTGCCGTCGATGCGCGCGCCGCGCAGGCGTACCGTGCCCTCGGCGGTGAAGCCCTGCCCGCACTCCATCTGGTCCTGGACGGTCATGTTCTCGCCGTTCAGCGCGTACCCACCGGGGGCGCGCAGGGTCGTGCCCTCCAGGAAGAAGCCGCCGGTCATCCGCGCGCCGGTCAGGCGTACGGAGCCGGTGAGGTCCGACTGGCGTACGAAGGTGCCGGCGTCCACGGTCAGGCCGCCGGCGTTCAGGGAGTAGCCGCCCGGGTTGCGCACGCGGACGCCGTTCAGGCGCATGCCGCCGGACAGGTACCCGCGCAGCAGCTTGATCTCGCCCTCGACCAGCGAGCCGGAGAGGCTGAAGTAGCCGTCGGCCCGCAGACCGCCGCCGTCGAACCCGGGCAGCAGGCAGGAGGCGAACCGCATCTGCCGTGCGCTCGCGTTGGAGAAGTCCGGGATCTCGGCCAGCGTGCAGGACTCCAGGCGTAGCTCGCAGCCGACGGTGCCGCCGGAGACGTTCAGCACACCCGAGATGTACGCGCCGCACAGCCGTACGGCGGGTACGTGGCCGGGCCGCGCCTCGCGAGCGCCGAGCAGCAGGGCCGAGATGACCTCGGCCCGGACCGTACGCTCCGGGCCCGCGTCCGCGCCCGGCCGGTCGCCGCCCAGCTCAACGCGCGCGCCCGTGGGATAGGCGTCCCAGAGGGCCTGTTCGGCCGCGCTGAGTTCGCGCCGGTCCCGGTTCAGCCACGCGACGACGGAATCCCATGCATCGGCCACAGGCCGTCATCGTAGGCGGTTCCGCCGCTCTCGGGGGCAACCCGGCATCGAGCCTCGAAGCGGATAAATCATGCCCAAAGGTTTGTCTGTTCGGTTACTCGTGGGTAGCATCACTCGTGTTACTGACCGGTACGTAACCCGGGCGTGTGCCGCCCGCCCGAGACTTACGGGGTGTTTCATGGGCCACTACAAGAGCAACCTGCGTGACATCGAGTTCAACCTGTTCGAGGTGCTCGGCCGTCAGGAGATCCTGGGGTCGGCCCCGTACGGCGAGATCGACGAGGACACGGCGCGCAGCATCCTCGACGAGGTGAACCGCCTGGCGACCGGCGTACTCGCCGAGTCCTACGAGGACGCGGACCGCAACCCGCCGGTCTTCGACCCCGCGACCAGCTCGGTCACCATGCCCGAGAGCTTCAAGAAGTCCTTCCGCGCGTACTTCAACGACGCGGAGTGGTGGCGCCTCGAGCTGCCCACCGAGCTGGGCGGCACGGGCGCGCCGCGCACCCTCGTCTGGGCGGTCGCCGAGCTGGTCCTCGGCGCCAACCCGGCCGTGTGGATGTACTCCAGCGGCCCGAGCTTCGCCCGCCTGCTGTGGAACATCGGCACGCCCGAGCAGAAGAAGTTCGCCGAGATGGCGATCGAGCGGCACTGGGGATCGACCATGGTGCTGACCGAGCCGGACGCCGGCTCCGACGTCGGCGCGGGCCGCGCGAAGGCGATCCAGCAGGCAGACGGCACCTGGCACATCGAGGGCGTCAAGCGCTTCATCACCAGCGGCGAGCACGACATGGCCGAGAACATCGTGCACTACGTGCTGGCGCGCCCCGAGGGCGCCGGGGCGGGCACCAAGGGCCTGTCGATGTTCGTCGTGCCCAAGTACCTCGTGGACATCGAGACGGGTGAGCTGGGCGAGCGCAACGGCGCCTACGTCACCAACGTCGAGAAGAAGATGGGCCTCAAGGTCTCCACGACCTGCGAGCTGACCCTCGGCGAGAAGCACCCGGCGGTCGGCTACCTCGTGGGCGACGTGCACGAGGGCATCAAGCAGATGTTCCTGATCATCGAGCAGGCCCGGATGATGGTCGGCACGAAGGCGATCTCGACGCTGTCCACCGGCTACCTGAACGCCCTGGCGTACGCCAAGGAGCGGGTGCAGGGCTCCGATATGACGCAGATGACCGACAAGACCGCGCCGCGCGTCGCGATCACCCGGCACCCCGACGTACGCCGCCTGCTCATGCTGCAGAAGGCCTACTCCGAGGGCATGCGGGCGCTCGTCCTGTTCACCGCGTCCTACCAGGACAAGGTGCAGATGGCGGGCGCCGCGGGCGAGCGCGACGAGCTGGCCGAGAAGGTCAACGACCTCCTGCTGCCGATCGTCAAGGGCGTCGGCTCCGAGCGGGCGTACGAGGTCCTCACCCAGTCGCTCCAGACGCTGGGCGGCTCCGGGTTCCTGCAGGAGTACCCGATCGAGCAGTACATCAGGGACGCCAAGATCGACTCCCTGTACGAGGGCACGACCGCGATCCAGGGCCTGGACTTCTTCTTCCGTAAGATCCTGCGGGACAACGGCGCGGCCCTGAAGCACCTCGCCGACCAGATCAAGGCGTTCGCGGAGAGCGACGCCGGCAACGGCCGGCTGAAGCAGGAGCGCGCGCTGCTCGGCAAGGCGCTCGAGGACGCGCAGGGCATCCTCGAGCCGATGGCCGGCTGGGCGCTCGGCTCGATGGAGAACCCGGGCGAGATCTACAAGGTCGGGCTCAACACCACCCGCCTGCTGATGGTGCTCGGCGACGTCGTCATCGGCTGGCTGCTCTGCCGCCAGGCCGAGGTCGCGCTGAACCGCCTCGACGGCGAGCTGTCAGAGGCCGACAAGGCGTTCTACACCGGCAAGGTGGCGGCGGCGCAGTTCTTCGCCGCGACGCAGCTTCCGAAGCTGTCGGCCGAGCGCGCGATCGCCGAGGCGACCACCGTCGACCTCATGGACCTGCCCGAAGAGGCGTTCTGATCCTGCGTACGTCCCGCCACCCTCGCATCGAGGGTGGCGGGACGTACGTCTTTCAGGCTTCGATCAGCTCGCCGTCGTCGGCGCGGTAGACCAGCATCCGGCCGGGCAGGGGAGCGACGCGCATCGTCGCGCCCGGCTCGGGCTCGCGTCCCTCGGCCACCGTGACCTGCACGTTCGGCCCGGAGGTCGCCAGGGTGACCAGCGAGGTCGTGCCGAGGTTCTCCACGATCTCGACGGTGCCCTCGATGCCGTCGTCCGCGGGCTCCGAGGTCTCGGCGAGGTATTCGGGACGGATGCCGACGACGACCTTGTCACCCGGGCTCACCGCGCCGGTGATCTCCTCGGGCAGCGGCAGGCGTACGCCGGCGACGTCGATCCGGTCGGCCCAGGCGTGCGACGCCTCGCCCTCGCCGGGCACGCACTCGCCCTCGAGGAGGTTCATCGGCGTGGAGCCGATGAACCCGGCCACGAAGACGTTCGCCGGCCGCTGGAACACCTCCTTGGGCGTCCCGAGCTGCCGGATCCGGCCCGACTCCATGACCGCGATCCGGTCGGCCAGCGCCAGGGCCTCGGCCTGGTCGTGGGTGACGAAGACCGTCGTCACGCCCAGGTCGTGCTGGAGCTTCTTCAAGAACGTGCGCGCCTCGAGGCGCAACCGCGCGTCGAGGTTGGACAGCGGCTCGTCGAACAGGAACAGCGTCGGCTGCGCGGCCATCGCGCGCGCCAGCGCGACGCGCTGCTGCTGGCCGCCGGACAGCTGCGCCGGCCGGCGCTCCATCAGCCCGGCGAGCGACAGCCCGGCGCCGGTGTCGGTGGCCTTCGCGCGGCGCTCGGCCCGCGGCACCTTCTTGATCCGCAGCGGGTACGCGATGTTGTCCGCGACCGTCATGTGCGGGAACAGCGCGTAGTCCTGGAACACCATGGCCACGTCGCGCTCGCCGGGCGGCACCCCCGTCACGTCGCGTTCGCCGATCCGCAGCGTGCCCGACGACGCCGTCTCCAGCCCCGCGATGGTCCGCAGCAGCGTGGTCTTCCCACAGCCGGACGGGCCGAGCAGGGCGAAGAACTCCCCGTCCTCGATCTCGAGTGACAGGCCGTCGAGGGCGCGTACGTCGCCGTCGAAGACCTTGGTGACCGCTTCGAGTGAGACCCTCACGCCTTGATACCTCCGTGGAAGCGGAAGCCGTACCGGCGGCTGACGAACAGGAACATGATGACCACCGGGATCGAGTAGAGCAGCGAGAACGTGGAGATCAGCGCGAGGTCCGGCTGACCGCCCTCGGTGTAGAAGGTGTTGAGCGTGACCGCGGCCGGCTGCTTCTCCGGGGTGCGGTACAGCAGGAACGGCATGAGGAAGTTGCCCCACACGTTGACGACCGCCCACACCGCGATCGTCGCGAGCCCCGGCCGTACGTTCGGCAGGACGACGTGGCCGAGGACCTGGAACGAGTTGGCCCCGAAGACGCGCGCCGACTCCTCGTAGGACTTGGGCATCGTGTCCATGAAGTCCTTGAGGATGAAGATCGCCGCGGGGAGCAGGCCGCCGGTCATCACCAGGATCACGCCGATGTCCTTGTCCAGCAGGTGGAGCTTGAACATCAGCTGGAAGATCGGCACCATCGCGGACGTGCCGGTGATCACCGAGGACAGCAGCAGGAGCAGGTAGAGGATCCCGTCGCGGCCCGGGATGCGCACCCGGCTCAGCGCGTACGCGGCGAGGGCGGCCGTCGCGACCGTGATGAGCATCGTCCACAGCGCCAGCACCGCGGAGTTGTACAGCGAGGGCAGCGCGTCCGGGTTGTCGGTCAGCGCGCCGAAGTTGGCCAGGGTGAAGTCCGGCCAGCTCACCGAGAACGACGGGTTCCGCGTGAACGGCGCCGTGACCAGCCACAGCATCGGCAGCGCGAAGAACGCCGTGACCAGCGCGATGAGGACGTAGAACGCGATGCGCCGAACCATCTGGACCGGACTCATGCGGGCCTCCGGCGGAGGATCCGTACGTACGCGAGCGCGAGCAGCAGGTTGATCACCAGCATGATCAGCGAGATCGCGCTGGCGAAGCCGAGCCGCTCGCCCGGGAGCGCCGTGAGGTAGATGTAGACCGGCAGCACCGCCGACGCGCCGTGCGGCTCACCCTTGGTGATCAGGTACGGCGTGAAGTCGTTGAACGTCCACAGGCTGATCAGCAGCGTGTTGGTCAGGATGTGGCCGCGGATGCCGGGGACCACGACGTCGCGGAGCTGCTGCCAGCCCTTGGCGCCGGCCAGGCGCGCGGACTCGAGCTGGCTCGGCGGCACGCTCGACAGCGCCGCGCGGAAGAGCATCATCGAGAACGCCGTGCCGCGCCACGTGTTGAAGACGATCAGGGCGCCCATCGGGTGGTCGAACCACCAGTCGCGCCCCGGCGTGCCCAGCACCGTGTTGAGGGTGCCGCCGTCGTCCTTCAGGAACGCGATCCACAGCCAGGCCACCACGACCCCGGGCAGGATCCAGGCCAGCAGCACGAACGTCTCGACGAGGGCCCGAACCCAGCCGCGTGCCGACCGCAGCGTCCAGGCCAGCACGAAGCCCAGGACGTTCTGCCCGATCACCGCCGACCCCAGGACGAACAGCAGCGTACGGCCGAGCGCGTCGCGGAACTCCTGGTCGCCCAGCGCGTGCGTGTAGTTGGCGGTGCCGACGACCTTCGGGTGCGCGGCCTGGAGGCCGGTCAGCCGGTAGTCGGTGAGGCCGAGGTACAGGGTCCAGAGTGCCGGCAGGATCAGGAAGATCGTGATGAGCACCAGCGCCGGCAGCACGAACGCCAGCCCCTGACGGCGGCCCTCGATCCGCGCCGCGTCCCGGCGCCGGCCCTGATCGGCCGGTGCCGGAACCGGCTGCTCGTCCGTCTCGATCGGCATCCGCTCAGCCGGTGGTGACGTTGCCCGCGCCGCCGACGGCCTGCGCGAGGTTCTGCTGGTACTTCTTGATCGCGGCGTCCACGCTGTCACCGGCCACGATGTCGCCGGTCGCCTTCTGCAGCGCCGTCGACACCTGCGGGTAGGCCGCGAGCCCGGGGCGTACGCCGGTGATCGGCAGCACCTTCGTGGCGATGAAGTTCATCAGCGGGTCGCCCGCGAGCATCTCGGCGTTGACGTCCTGGCGGGGGCTGATGCCCACCGCCGACCGCTGGACCTCGTCCTTGACCGCGTCGTGGCCGCCCATGAAGCTCAGCAGGTCCCACGCCAGCGCCGGGTTCTTGGTGTGCGGGTTGATCACCCAGCCGCTGCCGCCCGACATGCTGACGGTGTCCTGCCCACGCAGGCCCGACCCGGCCTTCTGCGACGGGATCAGCGCGTAGCCGACGTCCTTGTCACGCGTCGGCATCGGGTCGATCCCGTCCTTGGGGTTGATGACCGAGCGCCAGAAGTAGTCGCTCTCCATCAGGATCCCGACCTTGTTCTTGGAGAACCGCTGGAACGACTCGTCGCGGCCCTGGGCGTTCTCCTGGAGCTTGCGGTCGCCGAGCCCCTCGTCGTACAGCTGCTTGTAGAGCGTCAGCACGTCGCGGACCTGCGGCGTGTCACCCAGCCACTTGCCGTTCTCGTAGATCTGGTGACCGGTGCCGGCGAGCAGCGGCAGCACGCCCTGCATGGTGGTCGCCTCGGTCATCGCGGTGCCGGCGTTGAGCTGGATCGGCGTCACGCCGCTCAGCTTCTTGAGCTGCCGGCTCGCGGAGAGGATGTCGTCCCAGGTCTTCGGCTGCCAGTCGGCGGGCAGCCCCGCCTTGGCGAAGAGCTGCTTGTTGTAGAAGAGCACCCGGCCGTCGGTGCCGATCGGCAGGCCGTACTTCTTGCCGTCGAAGGCCATGATGTTCTGCACCGGGCCCGGGATCTGGCTGAAGCCCTCCCACTGGCCGATGCTCGAGCCCGCCACCTGGTCCAGCGGCTTGATGTAGCCCGCCTGCGCGAACTCGCCCACCCAGATGCCGTCGATGGAGATCAGGTCGGAGCCGCTGCCCGTCTTCAGGTCGAGGGCCGTCTTCTGCTTGTACGGCGCGTCGTCGACGCCCGTGCCCACGAAGCGGACCGTGACCTTCTTGCCCTTGCTCTTCTCGTACGCCGTGAACTTGGGGATCACGTAGTCGGTGATCCACCCGGCGCCGTCCGAGCCCTTCCCGCCCTTGATCGAGTTCGCGGTGATGCGGATCGTCGTGCCGCCTCCACCACCACTCGCTCCACCGGAACACCCGGCGAGTACGAGACCGGTGGCCGTGACCAGGGCCGTCACCCGCGTGATCTTCATGGCGGGGCCTCCTATGCAGGCTTTTCACGAAACATCAGTGATGGGGGTTAGATTTTCACGAAACACCACGAATGCACACCTGTACCGTAGGTCACAATTCAAGATCGGCCAGCGGCGCCGCCACGGAAAGATTTACCGTGCCGCCGAGTCCGTACGGGTGACGGCGAACATGTAGCAGCCGTAGGCGATGTTCCGGCTGTGCACCTGCGCGACCTCGGGCACGGCGAGCATCTTGGCGATCAACGTCTCCGGATCCTGGCCGTCGTGCGTCGTGGTCGCGTCGTGGATCCGGCCACGCCGGTCGTAGGCGCGCAGCACCTGCGGCCGTCCGCGCCAGCCGTCCGGATACCGGTCGCCGTCGCCAGGTCCCTCGCACGGGTGTGCGTGCGCGAAGACGGGACCGACCTCGCGGTACGGGCTCGGCGGCAGCGGCGGCTCGTAGCCGAAGAGCATCAGCTCCTCGCCCGCCAGCGCGTCGCGCAGGCAGCACCGGAGCGGTTCGCCGCCCCCACCGGTGAGGCGTTCGACCGGAAGGCCGGACACGTCGAGACCGCCGGCCCGTACCTTCCCGAGGGCCTCGGCGGGCAGCGCGTGGATGCGAAAGATGGTGGTCATGCGGTCATGCTCGCCGGGAGACCGCCGCCGCGCTGGCGGAAATCCGACATGAGGTTTTACCCGCTCAGGACACGCCGCCCGTACGGACGGCGTGTCCTGAGCGGGTCAGGACCAGACGAGCATCTTCATCGGGTCCTCGAGCATGGCGGCGACCTCGCGGAGCACCGCCGAGCCGAGCTCACCGTCGACGATCCGGTGGTCGAACGACAGCGAGAGCGTCGTCACCTTACGGATCTTGATCTCGCCCTCGTGCACCCACGCCATGTCCCTGATCTGGCCGACCGCGAGGATCGCGGACTCGCCCGGCGTCAGGATCGGCGTACCGGCGTCGACGCCGAAGACGCCCACGTTGGTGATGGTGATCGTGCCGTCGGACAGGTCCTTCGGCGAGGACTTGCCGGCCCTCGCCGTCGTGGCCAGGTCGACGAACGCCTGGGCGAGCTCCGGCAGCGACAGGGCGTGCGCGTCCCGGATCTTCGGAACGATCAGCCCACGCTCGGTGGCCGCGGCGATGCCCAGGTGCACGTAGTGCTTGACCACGATCTCCTGCGCCTGCTCGTCCCAGGCGGAGTTGATCAGCGGGTGCCGCTTGACCGCGAGCATCAGGGCCTTGGCGACGAGCAGCAGCGGCGAGACCTTGACGCCCTCGAAGTCGGGCAGGTCACGCAGCCGCTTCACCGCGTTCATCGTCTCGGTGACGTCGACCTGCAGCCACTCGCTCACGTGCGGCGCGGTGAACGCCGACTGGACCATCGCGGCCGCGGTGTGCTTGCGCACACCCCTGATCGGGATGCGCTCCTCGCGTGCGCCCTCGGTGCGTGCGGGTGCCGTGCGTGCGGGCGCGTTCGCCGCGAGCTGGATGTCCTCGCGGGTGATCGAGCCCTGCGGACCGGTGCCGGTGAGGGTGGTCAGGTCGACACCCAGGTCCTTGGCGAGCTTGCGCACGGGGGGCTTGGCCAGCACCGTGACGCGCGCGTCACTGGAGACCGGCCGGGCCGCCGGAGCCGTGGCCGCCGGTGCCGGGGTCGCCGGCGTGGCGGTCGAGGCGGCGGCCTTGCGGGGGCGTCGCGTCGTCGAGCCCGGCTTCACGCCGTAGCCGACGAGTACCGGCACGCGCTTCTGCTCGGGCGCCGACGGGTCGGCCTTGGGCGCGGGGCTGCCCTCCATGCCCGGCTCGCGCGCGCCCTCGGCTGGTGGCGCGTCGGGCACGTCGCCGCCGACGGCCACCGTGATGATCGGCACGCCGACGTCGACCGTCGTGCCCTCCTCGACGAGGAGCTCGGTGACCTTGCCCTCGAACGGGCAGGGCAGCTCGACGACGGCCTTCGCGGTCTCGATCTCCAGGATCGTCTGGTTGACCTCGACCATGTCGCCCGGACGCACGTGCCACTTGATGATGTCGGCCTCGGTCAGGCCTTCGCCGACGTCCGGCAGCTTGAACTGCTTCAGCTCACCCATGCTCACCACGCGAAGGTCCGGTCGACCGCGTCGAGGACACGGTCGAGGTCGGGCAGGTAGTGGTCCTCGAGGCGGGACGGCGGGTACGGCGTGGACGCGCCACCGACCCGCAGCACCGGTGCCTCGAGGTGGTAGAAGCACCTCTCGGTGATCCGGGCGGCGAGCTCGGCGCCGTAACCGCTGAACACCGGCGCCTCGTGCACGACCACGCATCGGCCGGTCTTGCGCACGGACTCCAGCACGGTCGCCTCGTCGAGCGGGTTGAGCGACCGTACGTCGACGACCTCGATCGAGCGTGACTCGTCGGCCTGCGCGGCCTCCAGGCACGTCTTGACCATCGGCCCGTACGCCAGCAGCGTCACGTCGGAACCCTCGCGCGCCACCACGGCGCGGTCGAAGGGAACGGCGTTGGCCAGGTCGAGGTCGACCGGTGCCTTGTCCCAGTAACGACGCTTCGGCTCGAACAGGATCACCGGATCCGGGCAGGTCACGGCCTGCTGGATCATCGTGTACGCGTCGGACGGGTTGGAGCAGGAGACCACGCGCAGGCCACCGGTGTGCGTGAAGTACGCCTCCGGGGACTCACTGTGGTGCTCGACCGCGCCGATGCCGCCGCCGAACGGGATCCGGATGACCACCGGCAGCTCGAGGGTGCCGAGCGAGCGCATCCGCATCTTGGCGAGCTGCGAGGTGATCTGGTTGAACGCGGGGAAGACGAACCCGTCGAACTGGATCTCACACACCGGGCGGTAGCCGCGCAGCGCGAGACCGATGGCCGTGCCCACGATGCCGGACTCGGCCAGCGGTGTGTCGATGACCCGGCTCTCGCCGAAGTCCTTCTGCAGGCCGTCGGTCACCCGGAACACGCCACCGAGCTTGCCGACGTCCTCTCCCATGACGACGACCTTCGGGTCGTTCTCCATGGCCTTTCGCAGGCCTTCGTTCATGGCCCGGGAAAGGGACAGAGTCTCAGTGGTCACCGCCGTGCTCCCCTCCGCGCGCGCCGATTGACCGATGAAGGGCTGCGCCGGCTCGCCGCTTCATCGGGATACCTCTTCGAACGATCCGAGATAGGACGTGAACTGGTCGCGTTCCGCGGCCAGCTGGGAGTGCTCCGTCGCGTAGACGTTCTCCCAGATCGCCGTCCCCTCGGGGTCCGGCAATTCTAGACACCGCCGACGAAGGTCGGATCCGACCTCCTTGGCCTCGGCGTCGATGGAGTCGAAGAACTCCTTGTCGGCCATCTGACTCTTCACGAGGTAGGCCTTGAGACGCTCGATCGGGTCCTTCAACTTCCAGGACTCCAGCTCTGCCTGCAGCCGGTAACGCGTGGGATCGTCCGTCGTCGTGTGCGCGCCCATGCGGTAGGTGAACGCCTCGATGAGCGTCGGGCCCTGCCCGCTGCGCGCGTTGTCGAGCGCCTTCTTGGTCACCGCGAGGCACGCGAAGACGTCGTTGCCGTCGACCCGGATGCCGGGGAAGCCGAAGCCCTCGGCCCGCCGGTAGAGCGGGATGCGGGACTGGCGCTCCAGCGGCTCGGAGATCGCCCACTGGTTGTTCTGGCAGAAGAAGACGATCGGGGCGTTCTGCGCGGCGGACCACACGAACGCCTCGTTGACGTCGCCTTCGCTGGTCGCCCCGTCACCGAAGTAGACCATCGCCGCGTCCTCGGCACCGTCGCGCTGGATGCCCATGGCATAGCCGGTGGCGTGCAGCGTCTGGCTGCCGATGACGATCGTGTACAGGTGGAAGTTGTGCTCCTTGGGGTCCCAGCCGGCGTTGTTCACGCCGCGGAACAGTCCGAGGACCTTCACCAGGTCGACGTCACGGCACCAGGCGACGCCGTGCTCCCGATAGCTCGGGAAGGCCATGTCGGTCGGGCCCAGCGCACGGCCGGAGCCGATCTGCGCCGCCTCCTGGCCGAGCAGTGACGCCCAGACTCCGAGTTCGCCCTGGCGCGTCAGCGCCAGTGCCTCGGCGTCGAGCCTGCGGACGATCACCAGGTCGCGGTAGAGACCCTTGATCTCGTCTGCGGTGAGATCAACGTCATAGTCGGGATGCTCGACTCGCTCGCCCTCGGGGGTGAGCAACTGAACGAGCTCCGGTGGGGGTTCTGCGACGGTGTCCGAAGGCGCACCGCGCGCGGCGTCGATGGTCACGTGCCACTCCTCGTGCGTTCAGGGCCGGTTAGCGGGATCGCCGCAGCCGACCTGGTTGCGCGTCGCCCACCCGCGGATCCGGCGAGTACGGGAGACGTATCCCGACATCGTGACAGATCTCACGTACTAGGACGCAAGCCATGGCGCCTACGGGAAACGTACCCAGAAGGTTGTGTCATGGCACCAACGCCTCTGGGCATAGGTTCGCTAGAGGGAGGTGTCTCGTGACACTTTTCGACATCCCCGGCGCGCTGGTCGCAGGAGAGTGGCTCCCCACCGGCGAACACGGGACATCCCAGGTCAAGGCGCCCTACGACGGTACGGTCGTGGCGCGGGTGCCCGCCTGTGGCAGGCGTGAGGTCGACCGCGCCGTGGCCGCGGCGGCCGAGGCGCTGCACCGCGACGACTTTCCCCGCGCCGACCGGATCCGGGTGCTCGAGCAGACGGCCGCGGCGCTCAGCGACCGCCGGGACCACTTCGCCCACGCGATCGCCTACGAGTCCGCCAAGCCCCTGAAGACCGCGCGTGCGGAGGCGGCCCGTGCGGTCGAGACGTTCGCGTTCGCGGCGGCGGAGGCCCGTCGGCTCGCTGGCGAGGTCGTGCCGATGGACGCGATGGCGGCGGGCGCCGGCAAGGTCGGCTTCACCGTACGCGTGCCCGTGGGCGTGGTCGCGGCGATCTCGCCGTTCAACTTCCCGCTGAACCTCGTGGCGCACAAGGTGGCGCCCGCCCTCGCCGCGGGCTGTCCCGTCGTGCTGAAGCCCGCCTCGCAGACCCCGGTGTCGGCGCTGATGCTCGCCGAGCTGCTGGACGGCCTCGGCGTACCGCCCGGGTGGCTGAACGTCGTCACCGGGTCCGGCTCGACGGTCGGCGATGCCCTGGCGTGCCACGACGACGTCGCCTATGTGACCTTCACCGGCTCGTCCGAGGTCGGCTGGGGCCTGGCCGCGAAGGCGCCGCGCACGAAGGTGCGCCTCGAGCTGGGATCGAACTCCCCGCTGGTCATCGAGGGCGACGGCGACTGGGCGCGCGCCGCGAAGAAGGTGCCGGTCGCCGGGTTCTCCCACGCCGGCCAGTCGTGCATCTCGACCCAGCGCGTGTACGTGCACGATGACGTGGCCGATGACTTCACCGAGGCCCTGGTCCGCGGCGTCGAGGGCCTGCGGCTCGGCGACCCGCTCGACGACCGCACCGACGTCTCCTGCTTGATCTCCGAGGACGACACGGCGCGGGTCATCGAATGGATCGAGGAGGCCACCTCGGCGGGCGGCAAGGTCCTGTGCGGCGCCGACGTCACCGGCGACGGAGTCCTGCGGCCCACCGTGGTCGAGGGCGCGCCGGCGGCCGTACGCCTCCAGCGCGAGGAGGTCTTCGGGCCGGTCGTGACCCTCACGCGGTACCGCTCCTTCGACGACGCCCTGGCCATGGCGAACGACTCGCGGTACGGCCTCCAGGCGGGCGTGTTCACCGCCGACCTCGGCAAGGCCCTGAAGGCCGCCCGCGTCCTGCGCTTCGGCGGCGTACTGATCAACGAGGTGCCGACCGTCCGCGTCGACCAGCAGCCGTACGGCGGCGTGAAGGACTCCGGCAACACCCGCGAGGGCCCGGCCTACTCGATCGAGGAGATGACCGAGATCAAGCTGATCTCCCTAGAGCCCTAATCGCGGGAGAGGACGCGGGTGGCGCCGGCGGCGACGGTCAGGCCGAGGATGAAGCCCGCGGCGACGAGCGTGTCGGCGATCCACAGGTACAAGCCCGTGGGCGCGAACTCGCTCTCCTGCCCGAGCGACCCCACCGGGATCAGCAGGTCCAGGGTGTACAGGAACGGGTTGAACTGCGTGTTGTGCCCGGGCTCCTGGATCTGGGGGTGGTGCTGGAAGACCACCGTGCCGAACGCCGCCAGTGCCACCAGCCAGGCCGCCGCCAGGAACGGCCGGTAGCCGTAGCCGACCGTCCAGTCCTGGATGTAGCCCCACACGCGCAGCGGCACCGACTGGGTCGTACGCCGGTGGCGCTGCTTGGCGAGGAGCACCGCACGCCGCTCGCTGTCGTACCCGAGGCCGCGGTAGGCCTCCGCGAGCTTCTCGTACGGCTGCGGCACGTAGCCGTCGTTGTCGCGCTCCAGCCACTTCAGCCGCTGCGCTGCGGTCAGCGGCGGGTCGATGGTGTCGTAGTTCAGGCCGTCGAGCTGGTACTTGTCCGCCCACGACAGCGCGTCGTCGCGCAGCAGCTTGATCCGCGCGTAGCTCATGTCGACGGTGCCTTTGATCGGCTCGGCGGGCCGCAGGAGCACCTCCTCCGCCTGTACGCGCGAGATGTTGAGCGCGACGCCGTGCGGGTTGTGCAGCCGCCCGCCGCGGAGGTTCAGCTGACCGCCGATCCGCGCGCCGGAGAGGCTGACCGCGCCGTCGGCCTGGAACCCGTTCGAGCAGTAGACGTCGGTCTCGATGCTCATGTCGTCGCAGTTCAGCACGGTGTGGTTCGGGCGCGAGATGGTGGCGCCGATCAGGGACAGGTAGCCGCCGATCCGCGCGCCGCGCAGCCGGATCTCGCCCTCCGCGGAGAAGCCGCCGTCGCAGAACACGTTGGCCGACACCGACAGCCGGTTCGCGTACAGCGCCTGGCCCTTCGGGTTGCGCAGCCGTGCCCCGCGCAGGACGAGCTGCCCGCCGATCTGGGCGCCGGACATGCGCACTTCGCCCTCGGTGGTGAAGCCCTCGTCGCAGTAGACGTTGTTGTCCACGATCAGCCGGTCGGCGAGCAGCGGCGTCTCGCCGTTGGGGTGGGACAGGTGCGCCCCGGTCAGCTTGAGGATGCCGCTGATGCGGCAGCTGTCCAGCCATACGCCGCCGTATATGTGGCTGCCCTCCAGCCACAGGTGACCGTCGATGCGGGCGCCGGACGCGATCAGCCCGGGCAGCCGGCAGTGCGTCAGGTGGACGCTGCGCAGCTGGGCCCAGTACAGGTGAGGGGCGTCGGTGAGCTGGCAGGCCCGCAGCACGAGCGGGACGTTCACGTGGGCGTGGCCGAGATTGATCGAGCCGGTGATGCGCGCGCCGGTGAGCACGACCGCGGCGACGTGGCCCGGCTCGTTCTCCTGGGCGCCGAGCAGCAGCGCCGAGATCACCTCGGCGCGGACCGTACGGTCGGGTCCCCAGGCCTCGGTGCTGTCGAAGTCGAGGTCGCCGCCGGACAGGTCAACGGGCTCGCCGCGGGGGAACGCCTCCCAGAGGACGCGTTCGGGCGCGGTGAGCTCATCGATGGGCAGCGGCATCGGGGACTCCGGAAGAATCAGCTGTTAACTCCCCATGTATAGCGCCACTACCGCGAAAGCACCCGTACGACACCGCCACAGTCGCCACCTGGGCCCCGGTCAGGTGCCAAGCGAAGGCGCCCAGTGCCGTACGCTTCGATGCCGTACGAAAACCCGCAGATCAGAGGGGGATGTCGTGGCGCGCTTCGTCGTCGACGTCATGCTGAAGCCGGAAATTCTCGATTCTCAGGGTCAGGCCGTCGCACGCGCGCTGCCGAGGCTCGGATTCGAAGGCGTCACCGGCGTACGCCAGGGCAAGCGCTTCGAGATCGAGGTGGCCGGTCCCGCCGACGAGGCGGCCGTCGAACGAGTCCGCAAGATGGCGGAGACTCTGCTGGCCAACCCCGTCATCGAAACCTTTGAACTTCGCGCGGAATAGTCGCCGAAAGTTAGTCTGAAGAGCGATTACGGCACTTCCGCCGGGGAAGCCTTAGCACCGTCGAAGATTTCGAGGAGACGGGGCGAGTCCCATGTCACGGGGTATGGACGACGTGAGGTGGCCGGTGGATGTGAAGTTCGCACTCGACCTGCCGCGAGAGACCCTCAGCATCCCGGTGATCAGGCGGGTGCTGGGCGACACGTTGCGGGGAATCGGCGTATCCGAGCCGTGCATCTCCGACATCCTCGTGGCCATCTCCGAGGCCTGCACCAATGCAGTTCAGCATGCCGACTCCACGACGCGCTATGCAGTGAACGTCGGCATTTCCGCAGGTCAGTGCGTTATGAAGGTCGCCGATGGCGGTCGGGGATTCGCGGGGCCTTCCGAGAAGCGCGTCCACCCGGACTCCGAGTCCGGCCGCGGCATCAAGATCATGAAGTCACTCGTCGACGATGTCAGCTACGACATCCGTCCGGGCAGTGGCACCAGCGTCTACCTCCAGAAGCGGCTGAGCTGGCGCGAGGAGACTCCCGTACGCCTCCGGCAGCGGGAGTTGCTGAAAACCGCAGGCTAACGCCTCGATAAGCTGGTGCACGTTCCCGTGACGTCTTGATCGGAGTGTGCACATGACAGCCCGAGTGGGCGTCATCACCTTCCCCGGCTCGCTCGACGACCGTGACGCCGCGCGAGCGGTGCGTCTCGCCGGCGCGGAGGCGGTCCCCCTGTGGCACGCGTCCGCCGAGCTCGGCACCGTCGATGCCGTCATCCTGCCCGGGGGTTTCTCCTACGGCGACTACCTGCGGGCCGGCGCCATCGCGCGGTTCGCGCCCCTGATGGATGACCTGGTCGAGGCCGCGCGTGGCGGTCTGCCCGTCCTCGGCATCTGCAACGGCTTCCAGGTCCTGTGCGAGTCCCACCTGCTGCCCGGCGCGCTGACCCGCAACGTCGGCCTCCACTTCGTCTGCCGGGCCCAGCGGCTGCGGATCGAGAACACCGCGACCGACTGGACACGCGACTACAAGGAGGGCCAGGAGATCGTCGTCCCCGTCAAGAACATCGACGGCTGCTACATCGCCGATCGGCCGACCCTCGAGATGCTGGAGGGCGAGGGCCGCGTCGTCGCGCGCTACGTCGACGTCAACCCCAACGGCTCGCTCAATGACATCGCCGGCGTCTGCAACGAGGCCGGCAACGTCGTGGGCCTGATGCCCCACCCCGAGCACGCCGTCGAGGCCCTCACTGGCCCCTCGACCGAAGGCCTCGGGTTCTTCTCCTCGATCCTCCGGCGGCTGGTCGACGCATGACCGACCCGAGCAACGAGCCGGAGCCGACGAGGATCGACCAGGTGGAGAGCGTGACGGATCAGGTACACCCGACGGGCGTGGACACGGTCGCACGTGCCGCACAGACGCCCGGACTCGAGCTGCCCTACGCCGAGCTGGGCATGAACAACGAGGAGTTCGCCCGGGTCTGCGAGATCCTGGGCCGGCGGCCGACCTCCGCCGAGCTGGCGATCTACTCGGTCATGTGGAGCGAGCACTGCTCGTACAAGAGCTCGCGCGTCCACCTGCGGAAGTTCGCCGAGCAGGCCCCGACCGAGGCGCTGCTCGTGGGCATGGGCGAGAACGCCGGCGTCGTCGACGTCGGCAACGGCTGGGCGGTCACCTTCAAGATCGAGTCCCACAACCACCCGTCCTACGTCGAGCCGTACCAGGGCGCGGCGACGGGCGTCGGCGGCATCGTCCGCGACATCATCTCGATGGGTGCCCGGCCGGTCGCGGTCATGGACTCGCTGCGGTTCGGGCCGCCCGACGCGCCCGACACCCGCCGCGTGCTGGACGGCGTCGTACGCGGCGTCGGCGGCTACGGCAACTGCCTCGGCCTGCCCAACATCGGCGGTGAGGTGGTCTTCGACCCCTGCTACGCCGCGAACCCGCTCGTAAACGCCCTCTGCGTGGGCGTGCTCAAGCCCGAGGACATCAAGCGCGCGATCGCGCCGGGGCCGGGCAACAAGGTCGTCCTGTTCGGTTCGGGCACCGGGCCCGACGGCATCGGCGGCGCCTCCGTGCTCGCGAGCGCGACCTTCGACGAGACGTCGCACAAGAAGCGCCCGTCCGTGCAGGTCGGCGACCCGTTCATGGAGAAGCTCCTGATCGAGTGCTGCCTGGAGATCTTCGCCGAGGACCTCGTCGTCGGCATCCAGGACCTCGGCGCCGCGGGCGTCTCGTGCGCCACCACCGAGCTGGCCGCGGCCGGCACCGGCGGCATGGACATCGACCTGGACCTGGTCCCGCTGCGCGACCAGACGCTCAGGCCCGAAGAGATCCTGATGAGCGAGTCGCAGGAACGCATGATGGCCGTCGTCGAACCGGCCAAGGTCGAACGGTTCCTGGCCCTGTGCGCGAAGTGGGACGTGCCCGCGACCGCGATCGGCGAGGTCACCGAGACCGGCCGCCTGCGCATGACCTGGCGCGGCGAGACCATCGTCGACATCCCGCCGGGCACCGCCGCCGACGAGGGCCCGCTCTACCAGCGGCCGTACGAGCGGCCGGCCGACCTGGACAGACTCCAGGCCGACGGACCGGACCGGCTGCCGAAGCCCGGCACGCCCGAGGAGATCCGCAACACGGTCATGTGGCTCGCCGGCGCGCCCAACCTCGCCGACAAGTCCTTCGTGACCTCGCAGTACGACAAGTACGTGCTCGGCAACACCGTCCTGGCGATGCCGGAGGACGCCGGGGTGATCCGGATCGGCGACGGGCCGCAGGGCATCGCGCTGGCCACCGACGGCAACGGCCGCTACACGCGGCTCGACCCGTACACGGGCGCCCAGCTCGCGCTCTCGGAGGCCTACCGCAACGTCGCCGCGACCGGCGCGCGCCCGCTCGCGGTGACCAACTGCCTCAACTTCGGCTCGCCCGAGGACCCGGGGGTCATGTGGCAGTTCGCGCAGGCCGTCGAGGGTCTGGCGGACGCCTGCCGGGCGCTGGGCGTCCCGGTCACCGGCGGCAACGTCAGCTTCTACAACCAGACCGGCGACGTGCCGATCAACCCCACGCCGGTCATCGGCGTGCTCGGCGTGCACGACGACGTCAACCGCCGCGTGCGGATGTCGTTCAACGTCGAGGGCCTGTCGATCCTGCTGCTCGGTGCCACCATGCCCGAGTTCGGCGGGTCCGAGTGGGCCAACACCGTCTTCGCCCACCTCGGCGGCCTGCCGCCGCGCGTCGACCTGAACGCCGAGATGGCGCTCGCGTCGGTGCTCGTCACGGGCGCGCGCGAGGGCGTGCTGAACGCCGCGCACGACCTGTCCGACGGCGGCCTCTCACAGGCGCTCGTCGAGTCGTGCCTGCTCGGCGGGCTCGGCTGCACGGTCACGCTCCCAGGCGACCCGTTCGTGGAGCTGTTCAGCGAGTCGGTGGCCCGCGCCATCGTGGCCGTACGCCCCGAGGACGAGGCGCGGGTGGCGGCGCTGTGCGAGGCCACCGCGGTGCCGGTGCGCAAGCTCGGCACGGTCGGCGGCGACGCGTACACCGTCGAGGGTCTGTTCTCGATCCCGTTGGTCGAGCTGCGCGAAGTACACCAGGGCGCACTGCCCGCCCTGTTCGGCTGAGATCGCGGTGCCGGTAGGGCCGATGAGCCTTACCGGCGCCGCGCCGCCATGGCCTCGACTCCTGCGATGAACAGGTCGATGCCGAACGCGAAGAACGCGTCCGGGTCCTCGATCGTGGTGAGGGGTGTGGCGGCCCGGACGATGCACGGGTAGCGGTCGGGCGGCAGCGTCTGCAGCGTGATCTGCTTGCGGCGGATGAACTCCGCCGCCTCTTCCGGGGTCTGCCGCGGAGTGAGCCCGGGGTCGCCGATGGCCAGCGTCGTCGCGGTGCGCAGGCCGTGCCGGCAGATGGCGGCGGCCTCGCCCGGCGGGAACCCGGCGGCCGCGAGGATGTCCAGCGCCACCTCCATCGTGGCGAAGCAGTGCGTGGCCTCGCCCGGCTCGGTGATCATCACCAGCGGCGTCACCGTCGGGTGTGCGCGGAACACGTCGACCATCGACTGCATCAGCGCGCGCAGCCGCGCGGCCCAGGGGATCGCGGGGTCGACGTCCGTGTCGACGAGCGACCAGAGGCGGTTGACCACCGCTTCCAGTAGCAGGTCCTTGTTCTTGAAATGCCAGTACGGCGCCATCGGCGTGACGCCGAGGTGCTGGGCGAGCCGCCTGATCGTCAGGCCCTCCAGCCCTTCGGCGTCGGCGAGTGCCAGGGCACCGTCGATGACCGTCTCCCGGCTCAGCCGGACGCGCTCCTCTGTAGTGGCCACTTGACAACTATACGCCGTACGAGTTTCCTGTACCAGGTACATGTACGACGTACATGTACGTCGTAGAAGACGATCGAGCATGGCTGAGGAGACGGGGATGAACTCTCAAAGACGCTGGTGGACCCTCGTAGGGGTCGCGCTGGCCACCTTCATGACCTTCCTGGACAACAACGTCGTGAACGTGGCGCTGCCGTCGATCCAGCGCGAGCTGCACCTGTCCATTTCCGGACTCGAGTGGATCGTCAGCAGCTACATCCTCGTGTTCTCCGGGCTGATGCTCGTCGGCGGACGGCTGGCCGACGTGTACGGCCGACGGCGGCTCTTCATCGCCGGGCTGACGGTCTTCACCGGAGCGTCCCTGCTGGCCGGACTCGCGGGCAGCGAGACCACGCTCGTCGTGGCCCGGGTGCTCCAGGGCATCGGCGCGGCGGCCAGCATGCCGTCGACCCTCGCGATCATCTCCTCGACCTTCCCGGACCCGAGGGAGCGCAGCCGCGCGGTCGGCATCTGGAGCGCCGTAGGAGCGCTCGCCCTGGCGCTCGGCCCGTTCACCGGCGGGTTCGTCAGCGAGCACTGGGACTGGGGCTGGATCTTCCTGATCAACGTGCCGGTCGGCGTCCTCACCATCGCGATCACGACGGTGGCGATGCGGGAGTCGCGCGACGGCGTACGGCGCCGTCTCGACGTGCCCGGCCTGGTGTCCTCGGCGGTGACGCTGTTCGCCCTCACGTACGCGCTGATCGAGGGCCACGATCGCGGCTGGACCTCGGCCGTGATCCTCGGCTCCTTCGCCCTCGCCGCGCTGGCGGGCGCCGTCTTCGTCACCGTCGAGTCGCGCACCGGCGACCCGATGGTGGACCTGTCGATGTTCCGCGAGCGGGTCTTCAGCGGAGGCATCGCCGCGATGATCCTCTGGGGCTTCGGCGTCATGGGCGTCTACTTCTTCACCGCCATGTACCTCCAGGGCGTCCTGGGGTTCTCACCGACCGAGGCGGGCGCCGCGTTCGTGCCGATGGCGCTGATGATGGCGATCACCGCGTCGGTCGCAGGGCCGGTCGCGCGGCGGCTCGGCACGAACGTCACGGTCGCGTTCGGCCTGTCGCTGAACGTCGTCGGCCTCGTGATGGTGTCGTTCGTCGGCGAGCACGGCCACTTCCTCGACCTGATGCCCGCGTTCGTGGCCTTCGGGGTCGGCTCGGGCTTCACGATGATGCCGCTGAACGACGCGATCATCGGCGTCCTGCCCCCGGGCCGCGCCGGTGCCGCCTCGGCCCTGATGAACGCCGCGCGCGAGGTGTCGGGCCTGCTCGGGGTCACGATCGTCGGCGCGATCCTGGCCTCGCGCCAGGCGTCGGTGCTGCGCGGGGGCGCCACCCCGACGCACGCGTTCCTGTCCGGCTACCAGTTCGCCCTGCTGATCGCCGCGGCGATCGTGTTCGCGGGTGTTCCGATCAGCCTGTACACGCTGCGGGTCCGCCGCCGCGAGCCCGTCGTCGCCGTCCCGGTGCTCGAGCCGGTCGGCTGATCCTCGCGTGAACAGAAGGAGGGCCCGTCACGTCGGTGACGGGCCCTCCTTCGGCGTCATCCGAGGGTCAGAGCGAACCCTTGCCGAGGAGGCGGTTGTGCGTCCCCGACTTGTTGCTCTTGACCACCCCGTTGGAGGCGTGGGCGGTCAGCCACTTCTGCACCGTGCCGAACGTCGCCTGGCCGTACGCCGACTTGTACAGCGCGGCGACACCCGCCACGAACGGCGAGGCCATCGACGTGCCGCTCATGTACGCGGTGCCGCCCGGGTAGGTCGACTTGACGTCGACGCCGGGCGCGTAGATGTCCACGCACGCGCCGTAGTTGCTGAACGAGGCGCGCGTGTCGTTGGACGAGATGGCCGCGACGGCCTCGACGCTCGTCGCGCTGGCCGGAGAGTCGGAGCAGGCGCTCTTGCTGTCGTTGCCGGCCGCGACCGCGACGAACACCCCGGACTTGGACAGCTTGGTCACCGCGTTGTTCAGCGCGGTGGACTTGGTGCCGCCCAGCGACAGGTTGGCGACCGAGCGCGCGGCGTGGTGCTTGGTGACCCAGTCGATGCCCGCGATCACGTCGGACGAGCTGCCGCTGCCGTCGCAGTCCAGCACCTGGACGCCGTGCAGGTGGACGCTCTTGGCCACGCCGTAGGACTTCGAGCCGATGATGCCGGCGACGTGCGTGCCGTGCCCGTTGCAGTCCTTCTTGCCGTACGCGGTGTTCGCGCGCCCGCCGAACTGCGAGAGCGAGGTGTCGATGCCGGTGTCGATCACGTAGGCGTCCACGCCGGAACCCGTGTGGCTGTACGTGTAGGAGTGCGACAGCGGCAGCTTGGCCTGGTCGATCCGGTCCAGACCCCAGGTGGGGCTCGCCTGCTTCGCGTCGATGCTGATGATCTGGTCCTGCTCGATGGCGGCGACGTTGGGGTCGCTCTGCACCTTCTTGAGCTGGGCCGCCGACAGGTGCGCGGCGAACCCGTCGGTGAACCGGTGGAGCGTCGGGAACCCGATCGACTGCGAGAGCCGGCTCGGATGCTTCACGGTCACGATGTACTGGCCGGAGACGCCGTCCGTGGCGGCGGCCACCACGGCGACGCGCGGGGCGTAGGCCGTGGCGTACGCGGGGAGGGCGGCGGCGGCACAGGCGACCACTGCGGACGTGATCACTATTCTGCTGGCTGAGACCCTCAAGGGTCGCTCCTTAACGATCAGGGGAGCCGCGTCATCGGGAAACGAACCGGATGCGGGAGACCGCAATTTGCCACATTTCACCTGATCAGGGCAACCATTCGCCACGGGATGATCAGGGAGGATTGGGATTTCTACCGCTTTTTGCCGCGAATCGCGTGTCAGCGGAACCCGATACGGTCAGTGCCGCCATGGCACGACCGACACCTGAGCGGCTGAGAGCCGCCCTCGACGCCCAGCTCGCCCAACTCGGGCAGACCTCCGACGCCGTTCCGGAGGCGAGGCTCACGACGGCGCTCGTCGACGCCGTACTCGCCGCCTATGACGCCGGCCTCGAGCCCGTACGCCCCGCGGCGAAGCTGGCCGTGAAGATCCTCCTCGAGCGCCTCGCCACCGCGGTGCCCGGAAAGGCCGTGGAGGTACGCGTGCCGCCGTACGCCGCCGTCCAGTGCGTCGAGGGGCCACGGCACACCCGCGGCACGCCGCCCAACGTCATCGAGACCGACGCGAAGACCTGGATCCTGCTCGCCACCGGCCGCATCACCTGGGACGACGCGCGCGACCGCATCTCGGCCAGCGGAGCGCGCGCCGACCTGTCGGACCTGCTGCCGGTGGTTCTGTAACCGGCCCTATGGCAGGGGCGTGGGGGTGGCCTTGAAGAAGGGCACGCGGGTCTGGAGGCAGAGGTCGCGGGCGGATCTGGTCGGGTAGCGGGCCTTGTCGGCGCACGGCGAGACCAGGCTGAAGAACCAGATCCCCGCCCCGATCGCGATCAAGAGGGTCACCGCGGACAGTGTGATTCCCGTCACCGCGTACCCGCGGCCGTTGTTCTGCGCCGCCGCGACGATCCCGACGATCAGTCCGGCGATGGCCACGACGACGCCCAGACCGCACAGCAGCAGCGTGATGATCGCCGCGATGCCCAGTACGAGTGCGGCGACGCCGAGCCCGTTTCGGGCCTGTGGCGGGTATTCGACCGGTCGATACGCCATGACACGCTCCCCTCCGGCTGTCCATGGTGGAGGATCGGGGCCCTCACCGCCCTGCGGCACGCCGTACCTGCATTTGAGCAGCCCAGGCCACCGCCTAGACTGGACGACGTGTCGAACGGTGACGGACGACTTAGCCATGAGCTCGACCCCCTCGATCACAGCCCCCAGGACGCGTGTGGTGTCTTCGGTGTCTGGGCGCCCGGCGAGGAGGTGAGCAAGCTCGCCTACTTCGGCCTCTACGCCCTGCAGCACCGCGGCCAGGAATCCGCCGGCATCGCGGTCAGCGACGGCGCGCGCATCGTCGTCTTCAAGGACATGGGCCTGGTCGCCCAGGTCTTCGAAGAGCCGGTGCTGAACACCCTGCGCGGCCACATCGCGGTCGGCCACTGCCGCTACTCCACGACCGGCTCCAGCGTCTGGGAGAACGCCCAGCCGACCTTCCGGTCCACGGACAGCGGCGCCCTCGCGCTGGGCCACAACGGCAATCTGATCAACACCCCGGAGCTCGCCGCACGGCTGGACGACGGCGAGCTCACCGCGACCACCGACACCGAGGTGCTCACGGCGCTGCTGGCCGGCCGGCCGGGAGGGGTCGAGCGGGCCGCGCTCGAGATCCTGCCGCTCGTCCACGGCGCGTACTCCCTGGTGTTCATGAACGAACGCACCCTCTACGCCGCGCGCGACCCGCAGGGCATCCGGCCCCTCGTGCTCGGACATCTCGATCACGGCTGGGTGGTCGCCTCCGAGACCGCCGCGCTCGACATCGTCGGCGCCCAGTTCGTCCGCGAGGTCGAGCCGGGCGAGCTGATCGCCGTGGACGAGGCGGGCCTGCGCTCCAGCCGCTTCGCCGACGCGCGGCCCAAGGGCTGCCTGTTCGAGTACGTCTACGTCGCACGGCCCGACACCTCGATCGCCGGCCGCAGCGTGCAGGCCAGCCGCGTCGAGGTCGGCCGCCGCCTCGCGCGCGAGCATCCGGTCGAGGCCGACCTGGTCATCCCGACGCCGGAGTCCGGGACGCCCGCCGCGATCGGCTACGCCGAGGCGTCCGGCATCCCGTACGGCCAGGGCTTCGTGAAGAACTCCTACGTCGGCCGCACCTTCATCCAGCCGTCGCAGACCATCCGTCAGCTCGGCATCCGGCTGAAGCTCAACCCGCTGCGCGAGGCGATCGCGGGCAAGCGCCTGGTCGTCGTCGACGACTCGATCGTGCGCGGCAACACCCAGCGGGCCATCGTCCGCATGCTCCGCGAGGCCGGTGCCAAGGAGGTCCACGTACGGATCTCCAGCCCGCCGGTGTCCTGGCCGTGTTTCTACGGCATCGACTTCGCCACCCGGGCCGAGCTGATCGCGGGCAACCTGTCGGTCGAGGAGATCCGGGTCTCGCTGGGCGCCGACACCCTCGGCTACATCTCCCTCGACGAACTGATCGCCTCCACACGCGTCGACCGCGACAAGCTCTGCCGCGCCTGCTTCGACGGGGTCTATCCGATCGACGTCGCCGAGGACTCGCGCGGCAAGCACCTGCTCGAAGAGGCGCGTCAGTGAGCGACACCACGTCGTACGAGGCCGCCGGGGTCGACATCGAGGCCGGTGACCGCGCCGTACGCCTGATGAAGGCCCACGTCGCACGCGCGCAGCGCGCCGAGGTGGTACACGACGCCAGCGGCTTCGCCGGCCTGTTCGACGTGTCCGCGCTGAAGGGCTACGAGCGCCCGCTGCTGGCGACCTCCACCGACGGCGTCGGCACGAAGGTCGACCTCGCCCGCCGGCTCGGCGTCTACGACACCATCGGCCACGACCTGGTCGGCATGGTCGTCGACGACCTCGTCGTGTGCGGCGCCGAGCCGCTGTTCATGACCGACTACATCGCCTGCGGGCGGGTCGTGCCCGAGCGGATCGCGGCGATCGTCGGCGGGATCGCCGACGGCTGCGCCCTCGCCGGGTGCGCGCTGGTCGGCGGCGAGACCGCCGAACACCCCGGCCTCCTCGGACCCGACGAGTTCGACGTCGCCGGTGCCGGCACCGGCGTGGTCGAGGCGTCCAGGCTGCTCGGCCCCGAGCGCGTCACGCCCGGAGACGTCGTACTGGGCCTCGCCTCGTCCGGCATCCACTCCAACGGCTACTCGCTGGTCCGGCACATCCTGCGGGAGACCGGCCTGTCGCTCGAGACCGCCCCGCCCGAGCTGGGCCGGACGCTGGGCGAGGAACTGCTCACCCCGACCCGCATCTACGCCAAGGACTGCCTGGCGCTCACGTCGGCCTGTGACGTACGCGCCTACGCGCACATCACCGGCGGCGGGCTGGCCGCCAACCTGGCCCGGTCGCTGCCAGCCACCTGCGACGCGGTCCTCGATCGCGCCTCCTGGACCCCACCGGCGATCTTCTCGGTGCTCGCGGACCACGGCCGGGTGCCGCAGGCGGAGATGGACAAGACCTTCAACCAGGGCGTCGGTATGGCGGCCATCGTCGCGGCGTCCGACGCGGACGCCGCGCTGCGCCTGCTCGCAGGGCGCGGCATGGACGCGTGGGCGCTCGGCGAGATCGTTCCCGGCTCCGGCACGGCACGGGTGGTCTGACCAGGAACCCCTGCACGCTCCATGACGTCTTTACAGATGTGAGACGGTTAGTGCACGCTCTGTGGCGAGGTAGGGCTCCGCTGTCCGTCCTGTGCGGTCTCGGCCTCTACGCCCTGCTCCTGCCGACGGGATGGATGTACGTCACGTCAATGCGGCACCGTACGACGGTGGCGCGCGCGCCCCGGGAGCCGGTGGCGATCATCTTCGGGGCGGGCGCACCCAACGGCCGGCCGTCGCGGATGCTGGTCGAGCGCCTCGAGCTCGGCGTCGACCTGTTCCGCCGCGACAAGGTCTCGGTGCTCCTCGTCACCGGAGACAACAGCCGCGCGCACTACAACGAGCCCGTCGTCATGCGCGACTTCCTGATCCGCCAGGGCGTGCCCCGCGATCGCATCGTCCTCGACTACGCCGGCTTCGACACCTGGGACTCCTGCGTACGCGCGAAGCGGATCTTCGGCGTCGACCGCGCGCTCCTGCTGACCCAGCGCTTCCACCTGCCGCGCGCCGTCACCCTCTGCCGCGCCGTCGGCATCGACGCGTGGGGCATCGGCGACGACAGCTCGCGGTACGCCCCGACCTCGACGGCCTACTCCTACACGCGCGAGCTCCTCGCCGGAGTGAAGGCGATGTACGACCTGGTGGCGTGGCCACGACCGCGCTTCCTCGGCCCTCGAGAGCCAGGCGTACGCCGGGCCCTCGAGCAGGCCGGCTGACGGGTCACGGGGAGGCGGCGGCCGTCTCCTCGTCGGCGCCGCGCTGGACGGCCCACGCCCGCAGCGCCGTACGGCAGGCGTGGTCCAGGTGGCGCAGCCCGGACAGGTCCAGCTCCACCGGCCGCCCGCGCGGTACGGACTCGAGGGTGTCCAGGACCCACGGCAGGCGCAGGAACGTAGCGTTCCCGCTCAGCCCGATCCGGATCGGACCCGTGCCGTCGCCCTCGCGTACGTCCAGGCGGATGTCGGAGACGTCCCAGGCGGTCTTCGTGATCGCCATCAGGATGCCGATCAGCACGCCCTCGAACAGGTTCGTCACGACGATCGCCAGCGCCGTACCGGCCAGCACCAGCGACTCACCCCGCTCGCTGCGCCATAGCCGCCCAACGTCGCGCGGCGAGAGCAGCTTCCACCCGGCGTGCACGAGGACGGCCGCCAGCGCGGTCACCGGGATCACCGACAGCAGCGCGGGCGCCGGCACCGTGAAGGCCAGCAGCCACCCGCCGTGCAGGACGCGCGAGAGCTTCGTACGTGCGCCCGCCCGTACGTTGGCCGCGCTGCGGACGATCACGGCGGTCATCGGCAGTGCGCCCAGGGCGCCGCACACGACGTTCCCGGCGCCCTGGGCGATCAGCTCCCGGTCGTAGTGCGTGCGCGGCCCGTCGTGCATGCGGTCCACCGCCGCCGAGCTGAACAGCGTCTCCGCCGACGCGATCAGCGCGAACGCCACCACCGTGCCCAGCACGCCGACCTCCGCCAGGCGCGTCAGATCCGGCGGCCGTACCGCGCCCAGCAGGCCGCGTACCTCGACCCGCTGGACGGGCAGGTCGAAGGCCACGGTCGCCAGCGTCGCGAGCAGCACCGCGGCGAGCGGCGCCGGCACCGCGCGCATTCTGCGCGGCATGAAGCGCCAGCACACCAGCACCGCGATCGTGCCCGTCCCGACGAGACCCGCGACCAGCGCCGACGGGTCACCCACCGTGTCCGTGACCAGGCCGGGCAGCCCGGCGAGGTTCGCCGGCGCCGCGCCCGGCGGCGAGCCGTCGAAGAGCGTGTGGACCTGACCGGCCACCAGCACCAGGCCGATGCCGGTGAGCATGCCCTGCACGACGGCGACGGAGACCGCGCGAAACCACCGGCCGAGCCGGAGGACGCCCATCGCGACCTGGGCGAGGCCGGCGGCCAGCACGACCGCGCCGAGCACCGGCAGGCCGTACGTGTGCACCGTCTCGTACACGAGCACGGTCAGGCCCGCCGCCGGGCCGCTGACCTGGAGGCTGCTGCCCGGCAGCACACCGGCGACGAGCCCGCCGACGATGCCGGTCACGAGCCCTAGCTCCGGTGGGACACCCGACGCGACGGCCACGCCCACGCACAGCGGCAGCGCGACGAGGAAGACGACGATCGAGGCGAGGGCGTCTCGCCGTAGGCGGTCTCTTGCCAGGGAGAGTTCCATGATTCACCTGTTCGCTGATCGGAATCGGAGGGCCGATCACAAGGGCCGGAACCTGCCGGTCGCCGGCCGGTGGACGCTGACCACGCCGGTGTCGATCGCGTAGAACCAGCCGTGCAGCCGCAGCCGCCCGTCCACCAGCCGTTCCGCGACGCTGGGATGCGTACGCAGCCGGTCCATCTGCGCGACCACGTGCCGCTGGACCGCGGACGTGATCGCCTCTCCGTCGGTGCTCTCTCCGGCGCCGCGCGCCTCGTCGTGAGGTTCGGTGTCGGCGAGCCAGTGCCGTATGGCGGGCACCGAGGTCAGGTCGTCGGCGCGGACCAGCGCGCCGACCGCGCCGCAGTGCGAGTGGCCGCACACGATGATGTTCGGCACCTCGAGCACCTTGACGGCGTACTCGATGGTGGCCATCTCGCCGGACACGCGTCCGTGCGTGTACGCGGGCACGATGTTGCCCGCCGTGCGCAGCTCGAACAGCTCACCGGGGCGCGCTCCGGTGATCAGCGCCGGGATGACACGTGAGTCCGAGCAGGTGATGAAGAGCGCCATCGGGCGCTGCCCGGCCGCGAGCCGGCCGAGGTCGGCGCACCGGATGGCGGCGCGCTCGGGGAAACTACGGGCGTTGTCGATGAGCGACTGCATGGCGCAGCCTTCCTGTGGGTCCGTAGGGCATGGAGACGGCCGGCGCCACGAAGGCAGGGCTCGGCCGGGCGGCGTCACGAAGATCGACGTCGACCTGACGATGGATCGGGTACGGCGGCCGTCGGGCCGCCTCCTACGGAACGCTCAGCAGCGGAAGATCTGGAGTGACTCCGGCGAGCACGCCCCGCCCGCGTGCGACCGCCCGCCTCGCGCGCCGGACGGCGGCACGGACTGCGGTCGCGCGGGCCCGGCGGACAGCCTTATGGGCGCGGGCGCGTGGCCCTGCGACGAGGACACCGGCAGGGCGGGCACCCACTGACGCCGCGGCGCACCCTGCTCGGCGGCGGCGTGCGCGGCGATCTGCGACGGGTCGCCCGGCCTCAGCCGATCGGCGGCCGTGACGCGCGGGTCGACGCCCGGATCGCGGGCCCCGCCGCCTGGCCGTGTGCCCGGGGCGGCGGAAAGGGCGCGGGACCTGTCGCCGCGCGGCGCGACAACGTCGGCGGAGAGGACGCTGGGCCCGTCGAGCGGGTCGGCGGCGCGGTGATCGGCCGCCTGCGCGTGGGTCTGGGCGGGCGCCGGGGTCGTGTCGAACAACTCGGGGCCACCGACGAAGGCGAGGGCGGCGAGCAGCATCGCCACGATCCAGCCTCGGTGTGCCCCCACGGCGCGTGCCCCCTGACTCGCGTCATTGTGACCCTCAACTATGGCAATCCTAACCTGGCAAGAGTCGCCATGACAGAGGGGCAAATTAGGGTAATTCACTGCTCCCGACCGGCCAGTATGCGCACAATTCCCGCTAATTCGATAAAAGGAAAAAGGGCGGATGATCCGCCCTAGTGCGCTCCGGAAAGCCGTACGCCAGGGCCGCGTGCACGGGCCCTGGCGTACGTCCTGACGGTCGTGCGGGCCGGAGAGCCCGGCCCGCACGAGGGTTCAGCGGATCAACCGCAGGTGTGGTCGGGCTTCAGCGTGAAGTCGGCCGTGGTCGAGGCCAGCTTCGCGATCTTGACCGACCTGGTCTGCGGCGCCCACCCGTCCTTCGCCGCGATCAGCGAGAGCGGGTTGTTGCGGACGTCGAGCCAGAACGCGTACTTGCCGTCCTTGTCGGTCTTGAGGGTGTACGACGCGGCCCAGGAGTCGACCTGTACGGTCGCGCCGGACAGCGGCTCGGGAGCGCCGGTGCAGCCGGCCCCGGTCAGCGTTCCGGTGACCTTGCCCCACGTGCCCGGCGGGTTCACCGTCAGCGTCACGGGCACCGGCGCGATGGCGTACGGGGTCTTCGCGTCGACGGTGAGCTGCGCGGTGAACGTCCCGGGCTGGGTGATCGCCGCGACGTTCGCGTCGAGGGTCACGTTGACCTTGGCGCTCGTGCCGGGCTGGATCGTCACCTCGGTCTTGTCCTCCGACAGCCAGGGGACGTCGGCGGTCGTGGTGCACTGGTCATACCCAGGGAGCACCTCGCCGCTCTTGACCGCGTTGAACTGCCCCAGCGATCCTCCGATCTTGTAGAAGCCGCAGGCAGCCGCGCCGCGGTAGAGGGAGTTGTTGGAGTTGGGCAGTGCCGTCCAGGAGTTCGACTCCGGGCTGTAGGAGAAGCCCTGGTTGGTGAGCGTGCTGGTCCCGTCGGTGACGCCACCGGACACGATCAGCTTGCCGCTCACCGCCGAGTAGCCCATCGCCCACAGGTCGATCGGCAGGTCGGCGATCGGCGCCCAGGTACCCGAGGCCGGGTCCAGTGCGTAGCCGTGCTTGGTGCTTGCGTCCGCCGAGCCGCCCGCGCAGTACAGCTTGCCGCCGATGCCGGCGCAGCCGAGCCACGCGGTGTCCTCCGGGTAGGCCGGGCCCGCGCTCCACGAGTCCGCCGCCGGGTCGTAGACCTGCACGTCCTTCGTCCCGCACGCGTCGGTGCAGCCGCCGACGACGTAGATCTTGCCGCCCACGACGGCCGCGCCGGAGCCGGCGTAAGGCTTCGGGTTGTCGGCGCCCGCCGACCACGCGCCCGAGGACGGGTTGAAGATCTCCGTCTTGGCGACCGGGTCGCCCGTGGATCCCCAGCCGCCGGTGACGTAGAGCTTGCCGCCGTTGACCGTGGCCTGGGGAGCCTCACGTGCCTCACTCAGGCTCGCGATGGCGGCCCACGCCTGGGTTCCCGGGTCGTAGGCGTACGCCTTGTCCAGCACGTTCGTGCCGTCGACGCCCGCCACCGAGTAGACCTTGCCGTTCAGGACGGCCGCGCTGTTGTCCATGACCACCGACGGGTAGTCGGCGATGGTCGTCCACGGCGCCGCGTACGGGGTCGCGGCGGCCTTCACCGGAGTCTCCGCCTTGCCCTTACGCAGGCGTCCCGTGCCGTAGTCGCCCTTCAGCCGCTGCAACGGCGCGCCCTTCGCGGCGGCCTGGCTGCCGCCGGGCTGTTCACCGATCTTGGCGGTCACCGGTGAGGTCCCGGTGTTCTTCAGGGTCACCGCCGCGGTGGCGGACTTCTGCCAGCCGACCGTCTTGGTGATCGTGCCCGGGGTCACGGTGATCCGGGGTGCGGACAGCCCGATGTCGGCCGCCGTCGCCCAGTTGGCCGCGACGTTCACGGTCACGTCCGTGGCGCCGTAGTTCCCCGCCGTGGCGGTGAACTTGTGGCCGCCGCCGGTGGCCGACGAGAACGCCCAGTAGAAGCCGTCACCGAGGTTCGGGTCGTCCGGCGTCGCCGCCGAGGTCGCCTTCTCCGCCGGGCGGTCCACCGAGGTGACCGTCGCGCCGTTGACGCCGGCACCGGTGTTCGTGTCGCTCACCTGACCGACGACGAGGCCGCCGGTGGTCGGCTCGCAGGTACGGTCGCCGAGGAACACGTCGTCGACCTGCCAGTAGAAGCCGTACTTGCCGGTGAAGTGGAACCGCACCTGGACCGCGCTCTTGCCCGCGGCCGCGGACAGGTCCACGGACTCGGTACGCGGCCCGCGCAGGCTGGTCGTGTAGTGCTTCACGTTGGTCCACGTCGTGCCACCGTCGACGCTCAGGTCGAGGTCGCCCGCCTGGCCGGAGAACCCGTACCAGTCGGAGTGGAACGTCAGGATCGGATGGGTACGCGCGCTAAAGTCCGTCAGCGGGGTGTACAGCGAGCTGTCCTGCGTGTTGCCGGAACCGTACGCGTCACTGTCGATGATGGCGAAGCCACCCGTGCCGCCGGACTTGTTCCCGCGCTTGCCCGGGTCGTTGAACACCCAGGTCTGGCCCTTGCCGACCTTGTCGTCGACGGTCCAGCCGGTCGGCGCGGTCGTACCGTCGAACGCCTGGCTGGACCCGGCGTAGTGGTAGCCGTAGCCCGGTGCGCTGCACGTCGTCTGGTCGACACCGACGTTCACGTCGTGCACCGCGTCGCCCGAGCCCACCTGGACGTCGTGCGAGTCCGGCGCGTAGCCCGGGTACAGCGGGTCCACCTGCAGGGTGTAGGTGTCGTCCGCGGGCAGGCTCAGCGTGTACCGCCCGGTCTTCGGGTCGGTGTAGGCGACGGCCGTGGGCTGGTCCTTCACCCGTACCGTCGCGTAGAGCGGCCAGCCGTGGCCCGAGCCGTCACGTACGAGGCCGGACACGTCGACGCGCGCCTTCGCGGTCAGCGCCAGGTCCTCCGTGACGCTCTGGCCGTCGCCGACCTGGACGCCCGCGACCGTCTTGGTGGTGTAGCCGAACTTGCTCGCGACCACGTCGTAGGTCCCGGGCGTCACGCCGAGCGTGTAGTGCCCCTGACCGTCGGTCGTGGCCGTGACGTCGCCCGCCTTCACCTGCGCGGACGCCAGCGGACCGCTGCCGTCGGTGACCGTGCCGGTGACGGTGCCGTGGGGCCCGGACCGGAACGCCGTGACGCCGTTCGGCGTGCCGAGGCCGGTCGGTCCGTCGTAGCCATCGCCTGCCGTGCACAGGTACGCCGGGGTGCAGCCGCCGTTGCTGCCGCTGGTGACGTCGTTCAGCGCGGACGGGTGGTCGTACGGGAAGGAGTTCGGCTCCGAGCCCGCCGCAGGCACGCCGCCCAGCGCGTACACCGACGCGATGATCGGGGCGGACACGCTCGTGCCGCCGTAGACGTGCCAGCCGCCGTTGTAGACCGAGACGCCGGTGTTCGGGTCGGCCACCGCCGAGACGTCGGCGATGGTACGCCGCGCGCAGCCGGAGTCCTGCTGGAACGACGGCTTGGTCTCGTACGCGGAGCAGCCACTGCCCGCGCCGTCCCAGGTGCTCTCGGCCCAGCCGCGGCTCGAGGAGGTGTCCTTGACGAGCGAGGTGCCGCCGACGGAGGTGACGTACGGCGACGCGGCCGGGTAGCTCGCGCCGTAGCCGTCGTCGCCGCTGCTGGCCGTGATGGCGACGCCCGCGTGGTGGAAGTACGCGTCGTCGGCTTGGCCCTCGTCGGAGCCCTCACCACCGCCGTAGCTGTTCGAGACGTACTTGGCGCCCTGGGTGACCGCCTGGTTCACCGCGGTGCCCAGGCTGTCCATGAAGTTGTCGTCGGCCTCGACCAGAAGGATCTTGCAGGTCGGGCAGACGGCGCTGACCATGTCGATGTCCAGCGCGATCTCACCGGACCAGCCGGCGTCCGGCGGCGGGTAGCTCGTGCCGCCACGCTGGTCGATCTTCTTGAAGCAGCCGTTGGCCGTCGTGCAGGCCGACAGCCCGAACTGCTGGCGGTAGACCGCGAGGTCCGCCTCCGCGTTCGGGTTGTCGAAGGCGTCGACGATGGCGACCGTCTCAGTGGAACCCGAGGCGGGCAGCGCGTACGCGGCGTGCAGGTCGGCGGGCCCGAACCCGGCCGGAGCGTCGTCGCGGTGTACGCCCTTCGGCCCGACGACGTCGTCGCGGACCATGGAGAGGCAGGTCATCTCGCCGGCGTGCGACGGCGTACGGCAGACCCTGCTGGTCGGATGCTGGCCCGGCGACGTGGGGCCGGTGGCCTTGGAATGCGAGATCGCGCGCTTGGCGGGTGTGCTGGAGGCCGGTGCCGACGGCGCCGGGACCACGGTCAGTGCGACGACCGCGAGCGTGAGGACCAGCGGTCCGATACGCAACCCCGCGAGTCTGCCCAGGACCGCAGGGGGGTGCGACATGCGAGGAACACGTCGCTTGATCGAGGAATGGGGCATCTACGTCTCTCCTGGCGGGGTGGGACGAAGAACCCTGTGTCAGGGGGTTCTCAACACGCCGATCCTGACTCAGAAAGGGCGTATTGACTCCGTCCGCTTATGGCCTCGGAGAAGTGCCCGCCTGGGTTGAAAAATTAGGCATTCAACCCATATATGGCAAAGAATTTACAAAGAGTGATGACAACCGGCATGACCTGCGATGACGCGTCGGGCACGCCTGCGCGCACTCCGGACATGAGCAGAGCGCCTCCACCATGATGGCGGAGACGCTCTGCGCTCATACGTCCACGCATGGCTCCTAAGACCTCGGTCGATCGGGCGACCTTGGTCTCAGACGCTAAGACGGCGCTTACTTGCTCGTACTCTTGCCGTCACTCTCGTCGTGGCCCTCGGCGTAGTCCGCATAGCGGTCTGCGAGGTCCTCGTACGACGAGTCGTCGTCGTAGGGGTCATGGTCATCTTGCTGGTTCTCGTTGACGCCCAGCTCGCCGCGCAGACGGTCAAGGTCGGTCCCGCCGCTGTTGTACTTCAGCTGGCGAGCAACCTTCACCTGCTTGGCCTTGGCTCGGCCGCGCCCCATTGGCTCGACCCCCTCGATGGTCGGGGACCCGTCGTTGGCCCCACTTACGCTCGCTTACGCATCCACAGCCAGGCGCGGCATAACCCCACGCACCAGCTACGGATACAACCGTACCCGTTTTGCGCCCGGCTCGGTACGTCGTCTGCGCGGTGGCGGCTTCACCACAGCTTAGCCGACCGGGTGAGAGGAGTGTCCAGGGATCTCCGTCACATTGGAGATGTCGGACTCCTCGCGGGTCAGGAGTTCAACAGGATGCCACGGAGACGGCCGACTTCGGACATGCGGCGTTCGGCAAGGCGATCGGCCGCGACCGCGGGCGGAACGCCCTCGTCGGCGGCGATCGCGAAGATGCGCCGAGTCGTGTCGAAGATCCCGCTCGCCTTCTGCCGCGCCCGGTCGAAGTCGAAGCCCTCGATCTCGTCGGCGACCTGGATCACGCCGCCGGAGTTGACGACGTAGTCAGGCGCGTAGAGGATCCCGCGGTCGGCGAGCTGCTTTTCGATGCCGACGTGCGCGAGCTGGTTGTTGGCCCCACCGCACACGATCTTGGCCTGGAGCGACTCGACGGTCTCGTCGTCGAGGGCGCCGCCCAGCGCGCACGGGGCGTACACGTCGATGGCGGATCCGGCGAGGGCGCCGTGGCCCTCGACCACCTCGACCGAGGGGTGCTCGGCGCGGACCCGGTCGATCGCCGCGCGGGTCACGTCGGTGATGACGACCTCCGCGCCGTCGGAGGTCAGGTGCTCGACCAGCCGGCGGCCGACCTTCCCGACGCCCTCGACGCCGACGCGGCGTCCGCGCAGGGACGGGTCGCCCCAGGTGTGCTCGGCGGCGGCGCGCATGCCCTGGAACACCCCGAAGGCGGTCAGGATCGAGGAATCGCCGGCGCCGCCGTGGGCGAGCGTGCGGCCCGTCACGAAGTCGCACTCCCGCGCGATGACGTCCATGTCTTCGGAGAACGTGCCGACGTCGCAAGCGGTGTAGTAGCGGCCGGCGAGGGACTGGACGAACCGGCCGTACGCCCGAAGCGACGCTTCGGACTTGTCCGTGGCGGGATCGCCGATGATGACCGCTTTGCCACCACCGAGGTCCAGGTCCGCGAGGGCGTTCTTGTACGCCATACCCTTCGACAGGTTGAGGACGTCGGCGAGTGCCTCGTCCTCAGAGCCGTAGGGGTAGAAGCGGGTGCCGCCCAACGCCGGCCCGAGCGCGGTCGAGTAGATGGCGATGATCGCCTTCAGTCCGCTGGCCTCGTCGTGACAGAACACGACTTGTTCGTGGGGGGCGCCGAAGACCTTCGTCACTGTGGTGGCTCCTCTCTGAGCGCACACTGGCCCGATGCCGCGGTAGCGGTGCGAGCTTTGTACCCGGTACCCATCGGCCGGGCGACATGTCCATGGATCGCACGACATGCGACCAGCTCCGGGGCATGAGTCCGACACGATCAGGGTAGGCGCACCGTAGCCGGTCCGCAGTGATAGAGCGATTACGGATGTCCGTGAAGCGAGGTCTCAGGAGGATCTCGGCGGCGATGACGGCGAGCGTTCCGCGGTGCGATCGTGTCACCATGCGGTCGTGCTGCCTTACGCCGCGTACCTTCGGGTATATGAACCGCTGACCGCCTTTCCCGAACCCGACCGGTCGATCTGGGCCGCCTACGCGGTGTCGGAGAAGCGGCCGAGGCGTGTCGGAGCGCTGGACGTCGAGCACACCGCCGCGCTCTGGAGGCTGATCGCGGTCCCGCCGATCGTCGCCCCGACGCGGGAGAGTCGCGACGCGTATGTCCGCCGTGCCGAGGACGTGACATATATATGTCCTTGGGAGACACGGTTGCGTTCCTGGTTGGCGTTCGACCGGTTCCGTGCCGGCATGTCCGAACGCCTCGCCGAGATGTTCGTGCCCCCGCGCGTGGCCGAGCAGGCCGACATCGCCTTCGAGGGCTGGAAACGCGGCGCCGACTCCCTGAGCCCGCACATACTGTCCAGTACGTGGCAGGTTCCGCTCGCCTGGTTCGTCCCTTTTGTGGCTAAGGAACGGTGGCTCGTCCTCGGCGGCCAGAGCGACACGGAGGCTCACGGCGGAGGCCCGACGACCGCCACGCCGACCCGCACGCTGATCTACGTGACCCCGATGGCGCAGGCGCGCCGGCGCGTCGCCCGCGCGCTCAGCGTCGTACAACGCCAGGTCGGAGAGGGTTTCGAGCTCAGCGAGGTCGAGTCGGTCGGACGCTGGCTGGAGGAGTTCCACCCGCACTCGCTGGTCGAGCTCGACTACGGAGGGCTCGTGCACATGCTCGACGACGCGGCCCTGCGCGCCGACGAGTCGGTCGCGGAGGTGGCCGCAGCGGTCACCGGACTCGAGACCGGACAGGCCGAACTGGCGCTCGCGATGTACAAGCGTGTGGTCGCCCGATGGCGAGTCGTACGGGCCCTTGAATCCGCGAACTGAGGAAAATTAGCTGAATCAGCGCGCGATGCGACTATACGTGTCGCTAGAATCACGCAGCGTGACTCAGCCACCAAAAATCGCAGAGTTGCTATCAGGGACTTGCCTGTTGCGCTGAGTGGTGGCATGGTTACGTCTTGTGATGTCAAAGTGGTTCATCCAGACCATAAGAGACATCAGTGGCACGCGCGAGGATCAAACGCTGGATCGCTGTCATCGGTCCACGGAGGAGAGGCCGCACAAATGTCAGCTCGTACGCCAGAGGCCGAGCCCCTGCTGACGCCGGCAGAGGTGGCGACGATGTTCCGCGTCGACCCCAAGACCGTCACCCGCTGGGCGAAGGCTGGGAAGTTGACGTCAATCCGAACGCTGGGAGGGCACCGGCGCTACCGCGAGGCCGAGGTCCGCGCTCTGCTGGGGGGGATCCCGCAGCAGCGGTCGGAGTAGCTCGGAGACACCCCGATCCGGGATCGGCGACCCACATGGATCGCCGATGGTCGTAGTACTGGGGGCGCGCCGGTCGGCTGCGGTCAGCCGTGGTCGGTCGCGGTGCGTAATCCGCGAGGTGACGGTCCCGCCGTCACGCGCGGAGGGTCGGGGGAGCTTCCGGTGAAGTTCCATCGGCCCCGTCGATACGGGGCCGTTCTGGGGGGTTCCACGGACTCCACACGGGCCATACTCCGGCACGGAGAGTCTCGCTTCCGCCAGATGCGAGGGTCGCTCCGAGCCGGAGCCGGGACCCATGTCGATGTGACGGATGCGCCGCCCGAAACCGGGCGGTGCGTCCGTCACCGCATGTAGAGCAACACGCCCGATCAGGGGCAACACGCCGCACCAACACGCCAGAACACGACACTGCCGCCGCGCCAACCCGTCACCCCGCGTGATGGCTCGCGAAGATCGGCACACTACGTCGGTCCGCGAAGATCGGCACTCTGCGTGAGGTCGCTCGAAGGGCGACATACCGCGTAAGGCCCGCGAAAGGGCGGGGCTCCGCGTGAGGTCATGCGGAAAGCCGCACGGCCCAGCACCCCGCGAAAGCGCGGCACACCGCGTGAGATCACGCGAAGTGCGGCATGGCCCGCATCGCGCCGAGACGCTCCTGCGAAAGCGGGCGAAGCGGGCGCGACACGCCCGGGGTCACATCCGAGATGCCGCCACACCACACACCACGACACGCCGTAAGCCGCGAACGTCGCCACGGACCCCGATCCGCCTTGATCGACCATCTCACCGGCGCCCTAACCGGGCCGCCTCACCGGCGCCCGGACCGGCCGCTCACCGATGCCCCAACCGGGGCCGCCGCACTGATACCCGGACGGGCGACCTCACCGACGTCCGAACCGGTCATCTCTCACCGATGCCCGGACGGCGCCCGGACCGATGCTCTGGACCGGCCACGTCTCCGACGTCTGGATCGGCGACGTCAGCGACGCACGGACCGGGACAGGCCGGGCGCCTCAACGCGCACCTACGTCGGTGGGGGTCCGCCGGTCTCTTCGGCGGAGAGGCGGGCGAACAGGGCGGCGACCTCCGGGTCGCGCCTGGCGGCGACGTTGAGCAGCACCACGTGGTGGTCGATCAGGAGCTTCTCCAGCTCCTCGCGGGTGAGGTCGCGGTGTTCGAGCCAGTCCAGCGCCGCCGTCTCCACGGACGCGACCCAGGAGCGCAGGGTGATGCGGAGTATCGGGCCCGGCCGTTCGACGCCGATCGCGGCGATGATGCGGCTCATCACGAGGCCGCGCATGCCGTCCAGGACCTCGCCGACCTCGCCCGAGCGGTACGCGGGGCCGCCGCGTAGGAGGGCGACGAACCCCGCCGCGTGGTCCTCGACGAAGTCGAAGTAGCGGTGCAGGGACACGGCGAGGCGTTCGAGCGGGTGGCCGGACGACGGGGGTTCGAGCAGTTCGGTGAGCTGCTTGGCGGCGCTGTGCAGCGCGGCGAGGTACAGCTCCTGTTTGCCGCCGAAGTAGTGGTAGACGAGGGCGCGCGAGGCCCCGGCGGCGTCGGCGACGTCGTCGATCGAGATGTCCTCGGGCGGCCGGTTGCCGAACAGCTCGAGTGCGGCGGAGATGAGCTCGTCGCGGCGCTCCCCGACACTCAGCCGGCGGCGGCCGGGTCGGCCGTCACCGGAACGCCGGGTGCTCTCCGCCGGACCTGTTCGATCAGCCACCTTCAAAGCGTATCGGAGCGCACATCTAATAGTGGTCGGCAAGCGCAGGTCAGGGCTTCGACAGTGGTCAGGGGACCGGTCTAAAAGTGCTGTCAAGGTTGGCCATTACGGACTGTTATCACCGACAGGGACGATGTAGGGGCATCATGGCATCTCCTCCCTTGTGGCGGTCCGCCGGTTTTCGGGCGACCCGCTGAGACAGGAGACCCCCATGCCAGCGCAGAACCGACGCCGGGAGATGGTTGTGGCGGCCAAACCGACCATTCGCAACGTGGCCGAGCGTGCAGGTGTCTCGAAATCACTGGTCTCGCTGGTCATGCGCGGATCGCCGCACGTCAGCGAGCAACGGCGGCAGGCCGTGCTCAAGGCGGCACGGGAACTCGGCTACCGGCCCAACGCGGTCGCGCGCAGCCTCGTCGAGGGACGTACCCGCCTGATCGGTGCGCTGGTCGCGGACCTGCACAACCCCTTCTTCGCGGAGTTCCTCGACGGGTTGCAGGAGAGCCTGCACGGCGAGGGGCTGCGCATGCTCGTCGGCAGCGGCCGGTGGGACCCGCACTTCGAGGCGGAGGCGGTCGAGGCGTTCCTGGAAATGCGGGTGGACGGGCTCGTACTGCTCAGCGTCGTGCCCGACTCGCTGAAAGAGGCGTGCAAGAACGTTCCGGTCGTGGTGGTCGGGGAGCGCGACATCGAGGGCGTCGACATCGTGGTCGACGACGACGAGCTCGGCGCGCGGCTGGCCGTCGACCATCTCGTCGGGCTCGGGCACCACCGGATCGCCCACATCGAGGGCTCGCCGTCGACGACCGCGCACTACCGGCGGTCCGGGTACGAGGCGGCGATGCGGCGCCACCAGCTCGAGGACCGGATCATCGTCGAGCCCGGCGACTTCACCGAGGACGGCGGCTACCGCGCGGCGCGCAAGCTGCTGGCGCGTGAGCCCCGGCCGACCGCGATCTTCGCGCCGAACGACCTCGTGGCGACCGGGGTGCTGTCCGCCGCCGACGAGCTCGGCCTGCGGGTGCCGGCCGACATCTCGATCGTCGGGTACGACAACACGCATCTGGCCGCGATCCGCCACATCGGTCTCACGAGTGTCGATCAGCCCCGCCGCGACATGGGACGCATCGCGGCTGAACGCCTGTGCGCCCGCATCGAGACCTCGGACCGCGAGCCCGAGCAGACGCTCGTCGTCCCCCATCTGGTGATCCGCGCGACCACGGGCCGGGTACCCCGCTGATCTACCTATGGCATGGCTGATCTACGTACGTCCGGTGCTGGTCTGCCGACGGTAAGGGCCTGGCCAAGCATCGTCGAACCCGGATGCCGAGGGCCGTCGCGGCGGCCTTAATAGGTGCGTGCACCAGCCGCTCGGCGGGCTGGGGACGGCGACGTTGCCGGCCGTACCGGGGGGGATGGCCGGTGTCGCCCGAGAGAAGACCGCCGAGCGGCGAACAGATCGGGGGAGATCGTGCGTGATCCGGAGTTGGTGTCGACCGCACAGCGCGCGGCCAGTGAGCTGGAGCGCGCCTGGTCGAACTGGCGCCACTCACGAGGGCTCGTCGAAGAGGCCTCGGAGTCCGTCGCCAGCTACGTGGCCCATTCGATCGACCATCCGTGGGGCCGTCCCCGGGTGGTGCTGGGCTTGGACGCGGACGAGGCGCGCGCCCTCGCGGCGCTGCTCAGCAAGGAGCACGCGGTCCTTTAGGCCGTGGCCGACGGGCCGCCAAAGGCGTGCCTGAGCGCTCGACCTCATGGCGTGGCCGTCGTCGCCTACTCAGCGCGGAGAGGGCGACGGCGGCCACCTTGTCCACAGGCTTGCCCGCAGGTTTTCCACAGGCTGTCCACAGGTCCACGCGGGTACCTGAGGGCATCATTTGCCGACACCCGGCCGAAGCCTCCCCCAGCGTTTGGCAGACTGGGGCTGATGCCTCCTCTCATGACTGTCTCCAGGCGAAGGGCGTACGGCGCCGTTGGTGCCGTCGCGGTGGCCGGCCTGCTCGCCGGATGCGGCTCGGGCGGCTCGTCCTCCGCGGCGACCCCGCCACCGGCCGCGCCCGCGACGTCCGCCGCCGCGACCGCCCCGTCCCCGGCGCAGGGCTCACTGGCCGGCAAGGTCATCGTGATCGACCCCGGCCACAACGGCGGCAATGCCGCCCACCCGGAGATCATCAACAAGCAGGTCGACGTCCTCAACGGGAAGAAGGCCTGCAACACGACCGGCACCGCGACCAACGACGGCTACGCCGAGCACGCGTTCACCTGGGACGTCGCCAACCGGCTCGCCAAGATCCTGCGGGCCAAGGGCGCCAAGGTGATCATGACGCGGCCCAACGACAAGGGCGTCGGCCCGTGTGTGGACAAGCGCGCGGAGATCGCCAACCGGGCGCACGCCGCGGCGACGCTCTCGATCCACGGCGACGGCGCGCCCGCGAGCGGCCACGGCTTCCACATCATCGAGCCCGCCGTGATCAAGGGCCAGAACGAACAGGTCGTGCCGGCCTCCCGCAAGTTGGGCCTCGACCTGCGCGACGCGTTCCACCAGGGCACCGGGATCCCGTACTCCAGCTACCTCGGCAAGAAGGGCCTGGATGTGCGTTCGGACCTGGGCGGGCTCAACGTCGCCAAGGTCCCGGCGGTGTTCATCGAGGCAGGCAACATGCGCAACGCCGGTGACGCGGCGAAGATGAAGAGCCCGCAGGGACGCCAGCAGATGGCCGAAGCGCTGTCCCAGGGCTTCGTGAAGTTCCTGTCCTGAGCATGCCGATCGATCACGATGCCGCGGCGCGCGTCCGCGCCCTCTTCCTGCGCAGCGAGTACACCGTCGACGGCGTACGCCGTCTGCTCGGCCCGGTCGCCGGGGCCGCGCTCGCCCGCGACGAGATCGTCCCCGCTCTGCGCGTCACCGCAGGTGGCACTCCGCTCGAGGCCCTCGTACGGCTCTTCTGGCTACAGGTGCCCGTGCCGGAGGCGTCCCTACCATCCGAGGACCTGCTCGCGCTCGGCCTGGTCGAGCGGTCCGGCGCCGAGGTACGCGCGCTGCTGCACGTCGAACCGGTCGAGCCGCCGGCGGGCGCGTGGCAGGAGAGCGCCGACGATCTGGCCGGCGGCCACATCGTCTCGGACCTGAAGACCCGGCCCGGCGGCACCGCCCTGCGCCCCGATCACGTGGTCGGGCAGGGGGGTGCGTCCACCGGTCTTGCACAGTTGGTTATCCACAGGCATGTGGACAACGCGCTCGACCTGGGGACGGGGTCCGGAGTGCAGGCCGTGCACCTCGCGGGCCGGGCCCGGCGGATCACCGCGACCGACCTCAGCACGCGCGCGCTCGAGCTGGCGCGGTTGAGCCTCGCGCTGTCGGGGATCGACGCCGAACTGCTGGCCGGTTCGCTGTTCGAGCCGGTCGCCGGCCGTACCTTCGACCTGATCGTGTCCAACCCGCCGTTCGTGATCTCGCCGGACCGGAGGTTCGGCTACCGGGAGTCCGGGCTCCCGGGCGACGACGTCTGCCGCCGTCTCGTGGAGAGCGCGCCGGCGCACCTGGCCGATGACGGCTGGTGCCACCTCCTCGCCAACTGGCTGCACATCGAGGGCACCGACTGGCAGGAGCGCGTCGCGGACTGGATCGGCGGCGTCGACGGCTGGGTCGTCCAGCGCGACGTGCAGGACCCGGCCGAGTACGCCGAGCTGTGGCTGCGCGACTCCTGCGAGGTGGGCACCCCCGAATACCGCGACCGCTACGACGCGTGGCTGGACTACTTCGAGAGCCACAAGGTCACCGGCGTCGGCTTCGGTTGGATCACCATGCACCGCTCCGGCGCGTCGAGCGTGCGCGTCGAGGAGCTGCGGCACGCCGTCGACCAGCCCGTCGGCGCGTACATCGAGCGTGTCGTACGCGGCTGGCCGCACGATCTCACGACCGGGACGACCCTCCGTACGGCGGCCGGGGTGGTCCAGGAGCAGATCGGGCCGCCGGGCGCCGAGGACCCCGAGCGGATCGTGCTGCGCCAGACCGACGGCCTGCACCGGGCCGCCGAGGTCGGCACCGTCGTGGCGGCGCTGGCCGGCGCCTGCGACGGAGACCTGCCGCTCGGGCCGCTCATCGAGGCGATAGCCCAGATCACCGAGGCCGAGCCCGCCGACGTACGCGCGCAGGCCCTCGACGTGCTGCCGGATCTTGTGGCCGACGGGTTCTTTGACATCATCGCCTGATGGTGCCGATTCGTACGCTGACGCTCGGCGTGGCCGAGCCGCATCCGTTGTCCAAGGACGTCGTGGCCGCGTCCGCCGAGGCGCTCCGCCGCGCGGAGGCCGCCTGCCGCGACGCCGGGCACGAGGTGCAGACCCTGCGGCTGTCCACCCGGCCGATCTTCGGCGACATGGAGCCGACCGCCGCGTACGCGCGTGACCTCCAGGCGATGCTCGACGACGCGGGCATCTCCTACTGTTCGCTGGGCCCGGCGACGTTCGGCGTCGAGACCATCCCGGACCTGCTGATCGGGAACGACGCGCTGAACTGCACGGTGCGGCTCGACGGCAACACCGCCGCCGCCGGTGCCGCGGCCGAGGTGATGCTGCGGCTCGCGAACGAGACCGAGGAGGGCTTCGGCAACTTCCGGTTCGCGGCCCTGGCGTGCGTGCCGCCGGGCGCCCCGTTCTTCCCGGCCGCCTACCATGAGGGCCCGGCGAACCTCACGGTCGGCCTCCAGGGCGCCGCGATCGTGGCACGCGCCGCCGAGGGCGGCCTCGACGGGCTGATCGAGCGCGTCGCCGCGGCGGTCACCGAGGAGGCGACACCGGTCGTACGCCTCGTGGAGCGCATCGCGGCCGACCTCGGCGTACGGTTCGGCGGGATCGACCTGTCTCCCGCGCCGAACGGCCCGGACAGTATCGCCGCGGCGTTCGAGACCCTCGTGGGGCGGTTCGGCGCGCCGGGCACGCTCGCCGTCGCGGCCGCGCTGACCGCGGCGCTGCGCAGCACGGACCTGCCGACCTGCGGGTACAACGGCCTGATGCTGCCCGTCATGGAGGACGTCGTGATCGCGCGGCGTTGGGAGGAGGGGCGGATCGGCCTGCACGACCTTCTCGCCTACTCTTCGGTCTGCGGCACCGGGCTGGACACGGTCCCGCTGCCCGGCGACAGCTCGGCGGCCGAGCTGGCCCACCTGCTGCTGGACGTCACCGCCCTGGCCGTACGCCTCGGCAAGCCGCTGTCGGCGCGGCTGTTCCCCGTACCCGGGACGCACGCCGGTGACCGTACGCGATTCACCTCGGAGTACCTGACCAACACCACCGTGCGCTGGTAGTGGAGTCGATCCTGGTCAGCGCCTGCCTCCTGGGCCGTCCGGTGCGCTTCGACGGCACCGGACGCCGCAGCGCGGACCCGCTCTTCGAGCGGTGGCGCGCGGAGGGCCGGCTCGTGGCGTTCTGCCCGGAGGTGGCCGGTGGCCTGCCGGTGCCGCGCCCGCCCGCCGAGCTGTCCGGCGGGTTCGGCGCCGACGTGCTCGACGGGCGCGCCACCGTGCGTACCCGTGACGGCGTCGACGTGACGCGCCACTTCCTCGACGGCGCGCGCCAGGCTCTCGAGCAGGCGCAGGCGTGCGGCGCGCGGATCGCGATCCTCAAGGACGGCAGCCCGTCCTGCGGTAGCCTGCGCGTCTTCGACGGGACGTTCGCCGGGCGCAAGGTCCCGGGCTCCGGCGTGACGACCGCCCTGCTCGAACGCCACGGCATCGCGGTGTTCGGCGAGGACGCCATCGAGGCGGCGGACGTACACCTGGCCGCGATCGAGCGCTGACCTCCGCCGCTTGACCTCCACCAATGTTGAGGTTGAACACTGGTGCCCATCTGTCGGTACGGATGGGGCGTGGTGGACATGCGAGTGATCGAGGTAGAGCGGTTCGGCGGACCTGAGGTGCTGGTGGCGGCCGAGGCGCCGGACCCGGTGGCCGGGCCGGGGCAGGTGGTCGTCGAGGTCGCCGCCGCGGACGTGCTGTTCCTCGACACGATGATCCGCGGTGGCCGGGCCGCGGCCTTCTTCGACCAGCGGCCCCCGTACGTGCCGGGCAACGGCGTGGCCGGCCGGGTGGCCGCCACGGGGCCGGGCGTGGACGCGGGCTGGGTGGGCCGTGCGGTGATCGCGCACACCGGCGAGCGCGGCGGGAACGGCGGCTACGCCGAGCGCGCGGCGGTGCCGGTGGACGCCCTCGTCCCGCTGCCGGACGGGGTCGGCCCGCGCGAGGCGGCGGCTCTCCTGCACGACGGCGCCACCGCGCTGGGGCTCTTCGAGGCCACGCCGGTACGCGCGGAGCAGTGGGTCCTGATCACGGCGGCGGCCGGCGGTATGGGCCTCCTGCTGGTGCAGCTCGCGCGCACCGCGGGCGCACGCGTCGTCGGCGCGGCGCGCGGCAAGCGCAAGCTGGACCTGCTCGAGGAGCTGGGCGCCATCCCGGTCGACTACTCCGAACCGGACTGGGCCGAGCGGGCGCGGGCGGTGACCGGTGGCGCGGGGCCCGACGTGGTGCTCGACGGCGCGGGCGGCGCGCTCGGCCGTGCGGCGTTCGAGATCACGGCGCGCGGCGGATGGTTCTCCGGGCACGGCGCGCCCGCCGGCGGGTTCGCGCCCGTCGACGCGGCCGAGGGAGAGTCCCGAGGCGTGACCGTACGCGGCATCGCGCAGGTGCAGTTCGCCCCGGAAGAGGCGCGGCGGCTCATGGCGCGTGCCCTGTCCGAGGCGGCCGAGGGGCGGATCCGGCCGGTGATCGGGCAGACCTTCCCGCTGGAGCGCGCCGCCGACGCCCACGCCGCGATCGAGGCGCGCGAGGTGATCGGTAAGACGCTGCTCACCGTCAAACGCGATATGTCTTGACGTGGAGCACAACGCGACATATCTTCTCTGAAAACGAGACTAACTGATCCTGGCCGGCGAAACCCCGCATTAGAACGCTGTTTAGAACGACGAACGGTGTTCTATAGTCGACCGTTGTTCGTCATCCAGCCTGTCGCGGAGGAGATCATGGCCATCACCGTCGAGCCCCTGACCGGGGCGTCCGCCGAGCCCGAGCCGTACCGCCTGCGGTGGGTCGCGCTCTTCGTCCTGCTGGCCGCCGAGGTCATGGACCTGCTGGACGCCCTCATCACCAACATCGCGGCGCCGTCGATCCGCGCCGACCTCGGCGGCACCGCGACCACTCTCCAGTGGCTCGGCGCGGCCTACACCCTGGCCATGGCGGTCGGGCTGATCACCGGCGGCCGGCTCGGCGACATCGTCGGGCGCCGGCGGATGTTCCTCATCGGCGCGCTCGGGTTCACCGCCGGATCGCTCCTGTGTGCGCTCGCGCAGTCGCCGGAGACGCTGATCGCCTTCCGCGGGCTCCAGGGCCTGTTCGGCGCGGTGATGCTGCCGCAGGGCCTCGGCCTGATCAAGGAGATGTTCGCCGAGCGGGAGATGGGCTCGGCGCTCGGCATGTTCGGGCCGGTCATGGGCCTGTCGTCGGTGGGCGGCCCGATCCTCGCCGGCTACCTGATCGACGCCGACCTGTTCGGCACCGGCTGGCGCATGATCTTCCTGATCAACATCCCGCTCGGCCTGCTCGCGCTGGTGGGCGGCCTGATCTTCCTGCCCGAGTCGAGGGCGGAACGGCCGCCACGGCTCGACCTCGTCGGCGTCATCCTGGCCGGTGTCGCCTCGCTGCTGGTGATCTATCCGCTGGTGCAGGGACGCGAGCTCGGCTGGCCGGCGTGGACGTTCGCGGCGTTCGCCGGTGCGGTCGCGGTCTTCGGCCTCTTCGGCTGGTACGAGGCCCGCAAGCGGCGGTCCGGCGGCGACCCGCTCGTCGTCCCCAGCTTGTTCCGCAAGCGCGGTTTCAGCGGCGGCCTCATCGTGGGTGCGATGTTCTTCGCCGGTATCGCGGGCTTCTCGCTGGTGTTCAGCCTCTTCACCCAGATCGGGCTGGGCTACTCGCCGCTGAAGGCGGGCCTCGCCGGGGTGCCGTGGGCACTCGGCACGGTCGGCGGGTTCGGCATCGCCGCGGCGGTCCAGCGGTACGGGCGCCGGGTCATCCACGCCGGCCTCGTCGTCATGGCCGTCGGTGTGGCGATCCTCGCGCTCACCCTGGACCTCGCGCGGATCGACGTGACGCCGTGGCAGCTCGCGCCCGCCCTGCTCGTCGTCGGCCTCGGCATGGGCCTGCTGATGGCGCCGTTCTTCGACATCGTGCTCGCCGGGGTCGAGCCGCACGAGACCGGGTCCGCGGCCGGAACGCTCACCGCCGTGCAGCAGTTCGGCAACGCGCTCGGCGTCGCGGTCCTCGGCACGATGTTCTTCGGGTTCGTCGGCGGCCACGTCGCGGAGGCGACCGGCACGGTCGCGCCGAAGACTCTGGCCGCCGCGGGCGTGACGGGGGAGGCCCAGCGGCACCTCGTGGCCGGGCTGCGCGCCTGCGGCCACGACCGCGCCGTGGCCAAGGACCCGCAGCGGACGCCGGCCTCATGCGCGCGGCTGAACGCCGACGTCGCCGCGACAGGCGCCCCCGTACGCCGGGCGGTGCAGGTGGCGGGCCTCGAGTCGTCGCGGCGCGGGTTCAGCGAGGCGATGACGGTCACGCTGTGCTTCAACGTCGGCCTGCTGGGGCTGTGCTTCGTGGCCGGATTCCTGCTCCCGCGCCGGGCCCGTCCCGAGGCGTGAGCCCCGAACCGGGCGGGGTGTCCGCGGGGGCCGCTCCCGCCCGGGACGTGAGCGTTGAACCGGGCGGGGTGTCCGCGGGGCCACTCCCGCCCGGTCGTGTTCCGAGGCGTGACTGTCGAGCCGCGCGGGCCGCTCCCGCCGGCCGTGAGCGCCGGGCCGGGCGGGGGACTCCCGCCCGGGGCGCGTTCAGCGGCCGAGCTGCCTGCGGCGTTCGCGCTTCTCGCGCTTGCGCTCCAGCTTGCGGCGCAGCAGCTCCTCGTCGGTGGCCCGGCGATCGACGCTGACGCCGCCCCAGAAGGCGACGCCCTTCACGGTGATCCGCGGCCCTCCCGCGGTGCCGGGGCCGTCCGCCTTGTGGTCGAAGCCGCCCATGATCCCGACGCCGCTCACGTGCACCTGGGCGTCCTCCGGTACGAGGATCTCGATGCCGCCCATCACCGCGTACGCGTGGATGGTCACCTCGGGGCCGGCGAACCGCGCCTCGCGCAGGTCGAGCTGGCCGCCTCCCCAGAACGCGACCGCGTTGAAGCTCTCGGGCACGACCCAGGCGCCCTTGCGCTGGAACCCGCCCATGATGCCGACGGCGACCGTGGAGGTCGGGTGGCCACCGATGCGGTCGCTGCGCGGCGCGACCGGCGTCGATGAGCTGGTGGGGAGGTCGCGGGTGATCGGCTCGAGCTCACCATACGTTTTGGCCGAGTACACTGCGCCGAGCCGTTCGTCGAGTTCTTCCAGGTCAAGCCGTCCGTCTCCCGCAGCGTCGCGGAGGATCGAGGCGGCCATGTCCCGCTCGGCGTCGGAGACGCGTAGCTCGCGCCGCTCCGGGAGGTTCGTCATAAAGACAGCGTAGATGGCCGAGTAGACGGTGCGTAGTCTTCTCAAAGCATCGATGGTGCGGCGGTTGGAGGAGTCGGTGGGCAAGAGGCGTACGACGATCACCGGCGCGATCGCGCTGACCGGCGCGGCCACGGCGGCGGGCCTGGTCACGCTGGGCTCCGCGGCGCAGGCCGCGACGTTCGACCCGTGTGCGGCGGCCAACCGGGGCCGGCTGCGCTACTCCACCGGCTCGGCTGAGCACGTGGTCTTCGCGGTCTCCTCCGCGTACTCCTCGAACGCCGTGGTCGTCACCGAGTGCGCGAGGTCCGGCAAGACCTGGAAGACGGTCAGCCAGACCACGGGGCGCGCCGGCACCAAGGGCTTCGCCGCCCCTGGCGAGAAGCGCGAGGGCGACGGCAAGAGCCCGACCGGCTCGTTCACGCTCAGCTCGGCGTTCGGCCTGGGCAACCCCGGCACCGCGCTGCCGTACCGGAAGCTGCGCATCACGGGCGACTGCTGGGGTTCGACGCCCGGCGCGAGCTACTACAACGCGTACTACTCGGGCACCTGCCGCTCGACGGACGAGGACCTGTCGGCCACGATGCTCCACGGCCCGTACCGCCAGGTCGTCGTCATCGACTACAACCTGCCGAAGCCGGTCGCCGGCTACGGCTCGGCGATCTTCTTCCACGTGGGCGGCACGACGCCGACCTCGGGCTGCATCTCGATCACCGAGGACCGGCTGCGGGCGATCATGCGTACGCTCGGCACGGGCGACCGCATGATCATGGGACCGCAGTCCGCGCTCTTCAGGTCGTAGGACCAGCGACCGATGGTGCCGCGCGGTCTCCCGATGGCTGAATGAGACCGTGAACGATTCCCGGGTCGACGCCTACCTCGCGCGGATCGGCGCGTCGCGGCCCGTACGGGCCGACCTCGCGGCGCTGCGCGACCTGCACCTACGCCACCTGCGTACCGTGCCGTTCGAGAACCTCGCCATCCACCTCGGCGAGGAGATCGTCCTCGAGGACGACGCGCTCGTCGCGAAGATCGTCGATCGGCGCCGCGGTGGGTTCTGCTACGAGCTGTGCGGCGCGTTCGCGGCGCTGCTGTCCGGGCTGGGCTTCGAGCCCGAGCTGCTGGCTGCGCGCGTGTTCGGCGACGACGGCCGTCTGGGCGTGCCGTACGACCACATGGCCGTACGCGTCGGGCCGTGGCTGGCCGACGTCGGCTTCGGCCGCCACTTCCACCATCCGCTGCTGCTCGCCGAACGCGGCGACCAGGACGACCCGGGCGGGGTGTTCCGGATCGCCGAGACGGAGGACGGCGACCTGGACGTGTTCCAAGACGGACGGCCGGTCTACCGCCTCGAGACGCGGGCCCGCGCGCTGCGCGACTTCACCGTGGGCTGCTGGTGGAACCGCACGTCACCGGACTCCCATTTCACCCGCTCGCTGGTCTGCTCGATGCTCACCGAGACGGGCCGCGTCACGCTGAGCGGGCGGACCCTCGTACGCACCGAGGGCGGGCAGCGGCAGGAGCGGACCCTCGGCGGCGACGACGAGGTCCTCACGGCCTACCGCACCCATTTCGGCGTGGAGCTGGACCGGGTGCCCGAGGTCACGCCGGGCGCTCGGCCGCGCGTACCAGCCGGCGAGTGAGGCCCCGCAGCGTCATGCGCAGCGACCACGCGATCGGCCCGCCGGTACCCGGTACCAGCTCGGCGAACCCGCCGCTCCACACGATCGCCGTGCCGCCGCCCTGACGCGGCGCGAACCTCACCTCCGCGCGGTAGTCCCGCAGCGGGGCGTGCGTCCGCAGCACGTACCCGTGCAGCCGGTCCGGCTCGTGCGCCACGGTCTCCTCGCGTACGACGATCGGCCACAGGCCGATCCGCCGGATCGCGCCGACGCCGCCCGGAGCCGGGTCGCCCTGCCGGTCCCACGAGGAGCGCGGCGCGAACGGGCCGGCCCACTCCGACCAACGCCCGCCGTCGGTGACCAGCCGGAACAGGGTGGCGGCGTCCGCGCTGCTGTCTGCGGTCGCCTCGAATGAGTACGTACGTGCCATCGGAATCTCCTACTTCGCGATCGGTGACCGGGTCACAGCGTAGGCAAGCCCCTGACATGGCCCGACGGGCCGAACCGTTAGCCTGCCGGGCAGATGACGCCGACGGAGAGGTATCCCCCATGACCGGCAAGCGTGCACTCGTCCTGGGCGGCGGCGGAGTCGCGGGAATCGCGTGGGAGACGGGGCTGCTCGCGGGCCTCGCGTCCGCCGGCGCCGATGTCACCGACGCCGACCTCCTGGTCGGTACGTCGGCGGGCTCGGCGGTGGCCGCCCAGCTCGGCAGCGGACTGTCCCTCACCGAGCTGTTCGCGCGGCAGGCCGACCCGGAGCTGCAGTCCGAGGAGCTGGCGCCGCCGATGTCGATCGACGCGCTGATGGACACGATGATGGGGCTCGTGGCAGGGGTCACCCACGAGGGGGAGCTGCGCCGCAAGGTCGGCGGGATGGCCCTCGCCGCCGAGACCGTCCCCGAGCCGGTACGCCGTGAGGTCGTCGCCGCGCGGTTGCCGGCCCACGCATGGCCCGACCGGGAGCTGGCCATCGTCGTCGTGGACGCCAACACCGGCGAGCCGCGGGTGCTCACGCGTGAGTCGGGCGTCGACCTGGTCGACGCGGTGGCCGCGAGCTGCGCCGTGCCCGGCATCTGGCCGCCGGTCACCATTGGCGGCTCCCGCTACATCGACGGCGGCGTACGTTCCGTCGCCAACGCCGACCTGGCGGCGACGCATGAGCGCGTGCTGATCCTCGCGCCGATGATCGACCCGACCATCGACGAGCAGGTCGGGCGGCTGCGCGCGACCACCGAGGTCGAGCTGGTCACGCTCGACGAGGAGTCCACCGCCGCCTTCGGGATCGACCCGCTCGACCAGGCGGTCCGCACCCCGACCGCCAACGCGGGCCGCGCCCAGGGCGTACGCATCGCCCCTGCCGTCGCCGAGTTCTGGCACGGCTAGGGCTGTTTCAAAGCCCCGCTGTCCTACTGCGCGGCGACTTTGAAACAAGGCCCTAGCTAGGTAGGACGGCGAATTGCCGGGTACGGGGCCCGGATGAGCCGGACACACGCCTGGACCCGGGGCCCGACCCGGCGCCTCGGCCTGCGGCTGACGCTGGCCGCCGTCGCGGTCGTCCTCGTCGCGGTGCCGTTCACGGGGCTGCTGGCGCTCGTGGACACCCGGTGGGAGCCGCTCCGGCACCTCGACCTGTCCACGACCACGCGGCTGAACGCCTACGTGCTCCACCACCGCGAGCTGGTGTCGCCGCTGCGTGCCACCTCGTACATCTTCCATGCGTGGGTGTTCCGGCTGGTCGTGGCCGTACTGGTGGTGTGGCTGCTCCGCCGGGGCGCGCGGCGGCTCGCCCTGTGGGCCGTCACCACCATGGTCGTGGCCGGGCTCCTCGACGGCGCGCTCAAGCTGATCATCCACCGGCCGAGGCCGAGCCTGCCGAGCGCGATCGCGCACGCGCCCGGCGGATCGTTCCCGTCCGGGCACGCGCTCACGGCGGTGGCCGCCGGTGCGGTGATCGTGCTCGTCCTGCTGCCGGTGCTACGCGGAGCGTGGCGCGTCGTGGCGTGGGCGGTCGCGGTGCTGGTCTCGCTCCTGTCGGGCGCCTGCCGGGTGGCCCTCGGCGTGCACTACGTCAGCGACGTCCTCGCCGGGTGGGTGCTCGGCGCGGCGATCGTCGCGGCCACCGCGGCGGCGTTCGAGACCTGGCGCCGAGACGAGGGGCGCCGGCCGGCCGCGCCACTCACCGAGGGGCTCGAGCCCGGCCTCAGGTGACCGACAGCGCGCCGGGACCGCTGTCGACCACTCCGGCGTTGAGCCGCTCGAACGCCGCGACCCGGTGCTGCGACTCCGTGCCGCCGCGCTCGACCACACCGAGGATCAACGTCTCGACCAGCGCGAACGCCGGTACGAGCGTGATGAACGGAGGCGGGCCCTCGATCGTGGTCGTCAGCAGCACGGCGGCCGAGGAGGCCAGCGGGCTGAGGTACGGATCGGTGCACACGATGACGGACGCGCCCTGGGCGGCGGCGGCCCGGCCGAAGGCGACCGTGTCGCGTTGGTAGCGCCGGTAGTCGAAGGCCACGACGACGGTGTTCTCGTCCACGTCGAGCATCGCGGCGGCGCGCGCGCCGGGCTCGTTCACGATGTGCCGGACGTCCGGCCGCAGGAGGCCGAGTAAACCGGACAGGTGCGCGGAGAGGGTCCAGGAGAAGCGCCCGCCGGTGGTCAGCACGGTGCGCCCACGGTCGGCGATCAGGTCGGCGGCGCCGTCGAGCTCGGCCGGGTCCTGGCCGCGCAGGCTCTCGCCGAGGGCGATCCCGATCGAGCGCTCGGCGCGTGCGGCGAGCGGCTCGCCGTCGCCGCTCGCCGGGTAGTCCTGCAGCGGCCCGGCGCTGCGGGCCGACAGCTCGGCTCGCAGCGCCGCCTGGATCTGCGGGAAGCCCGCGAACCCGAGCTTGGTGACCAGCCGCAGCACGGTCGGCGGGCTGACGTTCGCCGCGTCCGCGAGCCGCGCGATCGGCTGGAGTCCGGCCGCAGGGTAGTCGCCGAGCAGCGCCTGTGCGACGCGCAGCTCGGCGGGCGTCAGCTCGCGACGCCGGTGCCGCAGGACCTCCGCGACGGTGCGGTGGCCCCTCGCCTTCTCATGGGTCACGAGGTCAATGCTTCCATCGAGTCCTCGTGGCTATCTCTTCCGGCGCTAGGCCGTCGAAGAGCGCGATCTCGCCACGGCGTACGGCGCCGATCGTGTCGATCATCGCCTCGCCGAGCGCCTCGCGCAGGGCGGCATCGGCCTCGAGGGCCTCCAGCGCGGCGCCCAGCGAGGACGGCAGCGGCGGAACGCCGTCGAGCGACGCCGGGTCGACCTCGACGGGTTCGGGGAGCGTGGCGTTCTCGGCGAGGCCGGCCCGGCCCGCCGCGAGGAGAGCGGCTATCGCGAGGTACGGGTTGGCCGCCGCGTCGAAGCACTTGACCTCGAGGTTGGCCGCCTGGGGCCGGCTGCCGGCCGCGCCGGTGACGAAGCGCAGTGCCGCCTCGCGGTTCTCCCGCCCCCAGCAGGCGAACGCCCCGGCCCAGTGCGACGGGATCAGCCTCAGGTAGCTGGCGACCGAGGGCGCGCCGACCGCGAGCAGCCCCGGCAGGCGGGACAGGATGCCGGCGGCGAACGCGTCTCCGTCGACGGTCAGGCCGTAGTGGCGGTCGCCGCCGTGCATCACGTTGACGCCGTCGCGCCACAGGCTCAGGTGGACATGCGCGCCGTTGCCGACCCCGTCGGCGAGCACCTTGGGGGAGAACGTCGCGCGCAGGCCGTGGCGCTGGCTCACCGCGCGGATCGTCTCCCGTACGAGGACCGCGGTGTCCGCGGCGCCGACCGGGTCCTCGGCGGCCACCGACACCTCGTACTGCCCGGCGGCGTACTCCGGGTGGATCTGCTCCACCGCGACCCCGGCCGCCGACAGCGCTTCCAGCACGTCGCGCAGGTAGTCGGACCGCTCGGTGAGCCGCGTCATGCCGTACGCCGGACCGGTGCAGGCCGGCACGAACTCGTCGCCGTCACCCTGCGACGCGGCCCACTCGATCTCGAAGGCCGCGCGTACGGAGTATCCGTCGGCGGCCAGCCGCCCGGTCTCGCGGCGTGCCAGGCCGCGCGCGTCGAGGGGATGGACCACTCCGTCCTGGTCGTACCGGTCGGCGGGGGCCCACGCCCAGCCGGGCAGCGCGGTCAGTACGGCGAGGCGGTCGAGGTCGGGGTGCAGGCGCAGGTCTCCCATCGGCCCGCCGGCGAAGCGCCCGCTCACGATGGAGTCGTCGAGGAGGAAGGCGTCGAACACGGGCGACGCGCCGATGCCCCAGGTCGCGGCGTGCTCCAGCCGCGCGAGCGGCACGGCCTTGACCCTGGTCACACCGCTGGTGTCGACCCAGGTGACGGCGATCCCGGTCACGTCTCTAGTGGCGAGGTCCTCGGCGGCCCGTCGGGCGACTTCGCCTCGTCGTGCGCGCTCCTGCTGGTCCATTCCGTTCTCTCTCCTCTGAGCCGAAGGCGTACGACACCATCGTCGGCGCCCACGTCCGCTTCCGCGCGAAAATACGTATGAAATACCTGTTACACCAGCAAATAGCTCTTTCCTATTTATTACGGAAGCCCCAAACTACGATCAGAACGACGATCGCGTCGAGAGGAGCGACATGCCGACTCCGACCTCATCAGGTCCACGGCTGAGCCGGAACCTGAGCGTCTGGCAGGCGGTCGGCCTGTCCGTCGCGCTCATGGCGCCCAGCATGGCCGCCAACATCAACCCCCAGGGCACGGTCACCTCCGCGGGCCGCGCCGTACCGCTCGCGTTCCTGCTCGCCAGCGTCGCCGTACTGCTGGTCGCGTACGGCTTCGTACGGCTCTGCCAGTACTTCCACCATGCCGGGTCGGTGTACGCCTTCGTCGGCGCGACGCTCGGCCCGCGTACGGGTGTGGTCGCCGGCTGGGGCCTGCTCGGCACCTACACGTTCTACGGCGTCGTGACGTCCTCGGCGACCGGCATCTTCGGCACGGCGTTCCTCCAGGAGATCGGGGTGTGGCCGCACCCGCCCACCTGGGCGCCGTTCATCCTCGTCGCGGTCGCCATCGTGGCGGCCCTCGCGCTCACGATCTCTCCGGCCCGTCGCGGCACGAGCATCCTGCTCACCGTGGAGGGCGCGACGGTCGCGCTGATCCTGATCGTCAGCGCCATCGTCCTCGTACGGCTCGTCTCCGGCTCGGCCCCGGGCGACCACCACTTCACGCTGAGCGTGTTCGCCGTACAGCCCGGAACCGGGTCGTCCGCGCTCTTCCTCGGCGTGGTCTTCGGCTTCCTGTCCTTCGCGGGTTTCGAGGCCGCGGCCACGCTCGGTGAGGAGGCGGCCGACCCGAGGCGCGACATTCCGCGCGCCATCCTCGGCACCGCGATCTTCGGCGGCGTGTACTTCGTCGTCGTGACCGCCGTCGAGATGATGGGCTTCGGCGCGGACGCCAAGGGCGTCGACGCCTTCGGCAAGTCCGCGTCCCTGCTCGGCGACCTCGGCAGCACCTACGTCGGGTCGTGGGTCGGCCACATCATCACGCTCGGCGCGGCGATCAGTGCCTTCGGCTGCTGCCTGGCGTGCATGGTCGGCGCCTCGCGGCTGCTGTTCGCGCTCGCGCGCGACACCACCGGCGGGCGCGGACCGGGCCGGGTCGGCCGCGCCGGTACGCCCGCCGTCGCGGCCGCGATCGTGGCCGCCGCGATGGTCGTGATCATCGCGCTGTGCGTGGCGTTCTTCTCCGCGAAGGCCGAGGACACCTTCATCTGGTCCGGCACCATCGGCACGCTGATCCTGCTCGTCGCGTACGTCCTGACCACCCTCGGCGCCATCCGGCTGATCTTCCTCCAGCGCCGGATGCCGGTGCCGATGTGGCAGATCGTCATCCCGATCGGCGCGCTCGTCATCCTCGGGTACACGCTCTACCGGAACGTCATCCCGTACCCGACCTCCGGCGCGGCGCGCTGGTTCCCGGTCGTCGCGGGCGGCTGGTTGCTCGTCGCGGTCGTCGTCGTGCTGGCGGCACCCGGGGTTTCCCGCAGGCTCGGCCGGGCACTTGCGGAAAACGAAGGGATCAGCATGATCGAAGGCGCACCGGCCGGGCCCGTCACCGCGGCGGACGCGGGCGGCTGAGCAGACCCGGCGACGAAAGGACCGCGTGCCCTCACTGCCCTGTGTCGACGGGCTTCGTCTCGTCGACCACCACTGCCATGGCGTCGTACGCCGTGATCTCGACCGGACCGCCTTCGAGTCGATGCTGACCGAGGCCGACACCGTGAGCCCGCTGGGCGTCACGCTGTTCGACTCCCACATCGGCCTCGCCGTACGGCGCTGGTGCGCGCCGGTCCTCGACCTGCCCGCGCACGCCGCGCCGGACGACTACCTGGCGCGCCGTGCCGAGCTCGGCGCCGACGAGGTGAACCGGCGGTTCCTGCGCGCCGCCGGGATCGGGGTGCTCTGCCTCGACACCGGCTTCGCACCCGACGAGGTCCTGACACCCGCCGACGCGGGTGCCCTCGCCGGCGCGGAGGCGCACGAGATCGTACGGCTCGAGCAGGTCGCCGAGGAGGTCGCGGCGGCCGGTCCGGGCGCGGAGGGCTTCGCCGACGCCGTACGCGCCCGGCTGCACGAGCGCTCGGCCCGCGCGGTCGGCCTCAAGTCGATCGCCGCCTACCGCGTCGGGCTGGACCTGCCGGCCGAGCGCCCCGACGACGGCGAGGTCGCCGCCGCGGCGGGCCGCTGGCTCGCCGGGATCGACGCGGGCGCGCCGGTACGCCTGACCGACCCGGTCCTGCACACCTTCCTCGTCTGGTGCGGCGTCGACCGCGGGCTGCCGATCCAGTTCCACGTCGGGTACGGCGACGCCGACGTCGACCTGCACCGATGCGACCCGCTGCTGCTGACCGGCCTCATCCGCGCGGTCGAGCCGACCGGTACGCCGATCATGCTGCTGCACAACTACCCGTTCCACCGGAACGCGGCCTACCTCGCCCAGGTGTTCTCCAACGTCTTCGTCGATGTCGGGCTCGCCACCCACAACGTCGGGCACCGCGCGTCGGCGCTGATCGCCGAGACGATGGAGCTGGTCCCGTTCGGGAAGTTCCTGTACTCCTCCGACGCGTACGGGCTGCCGGAGCTGTACCACCTCGGGGCGGTCCTGTTCCGGCGCGGCCTGTCGGACGTCCTGCGGTCCGGGCTGGAGGAGGGCGCGTGGACCGAGGAGGACGCGGCACGCATCGCGTCACTCGTCGGAGAGCAGAACGCCCGACGCGTCTACGGGCTGGAGACCCGATGACCGAGCTGTTCCTCAAGCTGCGCGCCGCGGTCGCCGACGAGCTGCCCGCGGCGACCGCGCTCCGGCACCGGCTGCACGCCGACCCACGGCTGTCCGGCGACGAGGCCGACACCGCCGTCGAGGTCGTACGCGCGCTCGACATCGGGCCGGGACAGGAGGTCGCCGGGACCGGACGGGTCGTACGGATCGGCGATGACGGGCCGTGCATCGCGCTGCGCGCCGAGCTCGACGCGCTGCCGCTCACCGAACGGACCGGCGTGCCCTGGGCGTCACGGCACGGCGTCATGCACGCCTGCGGCCACGACGTCCACCTCGCGGCGCTGGTCGCGGTGTGCCGCGCCGCCGCCCGCATCGGCGTGGACGTACCGATCCTCGCGGTCCTGCAACCGCGTGAGGAGGGCTCGCCGTCCGGCGCCGAGGACGTCGTACGGTCCGGCGTCCTGGCCGAGCACGAGGCCGGGACCATCGTCGCCGCGCACGTACAGCCGCGCCTGAGCGACGGCGTCGTAGCGGTCACACCCGGACCGGTCAACGCCGCCACCGATGAGTTCGAGGTGACGATCACCGGCCACGGCGGGCACGCCGGCTACCCGCACACGACGCGGGACCCGGTGCTGACGCTCTGCCAGGTCGTCGTCAGCCTCCAGCAGGTCGCGAGCCGGAGGTTCGACCCCGTGCTCGGCGCCGTCTGCTCGGTCGGCCAGATCGCGGGCGGATCCGCGCCGAACATCGTCCCCGAGACCGCGACCGCGCGCGGCACCGTACGCGTCATGCGCGACTCCGAGCGCGCCACCGCCGCCGCCCTCGTCACCGACATCGTGCGGCACGTCGCCGCGGCCCACGGCTGCGAGGGTCACGTGCGGTTCGACCCCGGCGAGCCGGTCCTGGAGAACGACCCCGTCCTCGCCGCGGACGCCGCCGGGCTGCTCGCCGCGACCGGCGTCACGGTCGACCATGGCTTCCGCTCCTACGGCGCCGACGACTTCTCCCACTTCGGCGCGGTCGCGCGCGGCCTCATGCTCTTCGTCGGCACGACACCGCCCGGTACCGAGAACGTCCCCGGCCTCCACCACGGGCGGTTCCTGCCGCCCGACGAGATGATCGGCCGTACCGCGGACGCCCTGCTCGCGGGCTATCTCGCCGCGATCCGCACGACGGGCGCTTAGGGCGTGTCCGACAGATCCCTGTCCTACTGCGCGCCGCTCGCTACGAACGCGATCCGCACGACACGCCCTGGGCCGGGCGGTATCCGGCCGCGTTAGTCGGATGTTCGCGCCCTGTACGGGGGCGGGTGACGGCGCCGGATCGGCACGGTCGATGACGTCGCCGCAGCCCAGCGCCGAGGCCTGGCGCGTTACCGGCGATTTACGACGAACACCGCGAAAGCTCGCGATCAACACCTGACATGGGCATTTAAGGCTATTTTCGCGACCCTCCGAGCTGACCGGCCGCTCCGTTCACGTCCAGCCCACGCCTGGCCGGTGCGGTCGTCAGAAGGAGAAGCTCGTGAGACGAGCCTTCGCCGCCATCTCCGCCGTCGTGGCCGCCGCAGTCGTACCGGCGATCGCCGTCGCCGGGCCCGCGAACGCGACCCCGCCCAACATCCCCTCCGCCGCCACCGCCGCCTCCCGGCTGGCCACCCTCACCGTCGCCGCCGAGAGCCACCAGTCGACGTACGACCGGTCGCTCTTCCCGCACTGGATCACGATCAGTGGATCCTGCGACACCCGCGAGGAGGTGCTCCAGCGCGACGGCACGAACGTCGTCACCAACTCGAGCTGCGCCGCCACCTCCGGCACGTGGAAGAGCCCATACGACGGCGCGACCTGGACCGCCTCGGGCGACGTCGACATCGACCACATGGTCCCGCTCGCGGAGGCCTGGCGGTCGGGCGCGTGGGCCTGGACCACCGCGCAGCGCCAGACGTACGCCAACGACCTCGGCGGGCCCGAGTTGTGGGCCGTCACCGACAACGTCAACCAGTCCAAGGGCGACAACGACGTGACGACCTGGAGGCCGCCGCTGACCTCCTTCTACTGCACGTACGCGCGGGCGTGGATCCAGGTGAAGTGGTACTACAACCTGACGCTGCAGAGCACGGAGAAGACCGAGCTCACCAGCATGCTCAACACCTGCTGAGCCTGCCGTCGAGCATGCGAAAGGCCCCGGGCGAGTGAATCGCCCGGGGCCTTTCCGCGGGGTGCTTTCCAGTGTTTGTCCTGAAGGTCAGGGCGTGTTGTTGGCCAGAGCGGTCAGACGCGTCGCCGAGCCGTTGAACACGTCCTGGTCGCCCGGGAACTGACCGGAGTCGGCGAACTGCCAGAAGGTGTAGAAGCCCCAGCCGGCCGGCAGGGTGCCGACGCTGCTCGAGTAGCGGGCGATCGCCAGCGGGTCGTTGGCGCTCGGTCCGCTCCAGTTACCCGTGCAGGTGGTCCACCAGTCCGTCGTGGTGTAGATGGTGGCCCAGCGGCTGGTCTTCGCGTGGTACTCGTTGAGGAACGCGTTGATCCAGGTGCGCATGTTCGCCTGGCTCACGCCGTAGCACGTGGAGCTCGGACCGTACTCGATGTCGAGCATGCCGGGCAGCGTGCGGCCGTCCGCCGACCAGGCGCCACCGTGGGCGGCGAAGTAGTCGGCCTGCGCCGCACCGCTGGCGCCGTCGGGACGCGCGAAGTGGTACGCGCCGCGGACGATGCCCTGGTTGTAGGAGTTCAGGTAGTTCGCGCTGAACGTCGGGTCCTGGTAGCTGGTGCCCTCGGTCGCCTTGATGTAGGCGAACTTGGCACCACCGTTCTTGACCGTGGTCCAGTTGATCGTGCCCTGGTAGTGGCTCACGTCGAGACCGGGCAGACCCGCCGGGATCATCGGCGTCACGCCGGTGTCCGCGTTGGAGCGGGTGGGGTTGTGCGAACCCATGAAGTCGCGCTCGGGGTGGACGAGCTTCTGGGTGGTCGGTCGCGGAGCGGCGTTCGCCGTACCGGCGACACCGAAAGCCGTGGCACCGATGACGACGGTCGCGGTGGCGAGCCTCAGCCAACTGGCGAGACCCCGCTGGGGACGGAGCGATGCGGCCAAGGGTCCTCCTTCCAAAGGGCGGCGGGTCCATGTGGACCGGGAGCACCTTGATTTCGACAGATCTTCACCTTGGAGGCAAGAGTGAGGAAAGAATTTTTCTTACCAAAACCTTGACTGAACGGGTGTTTGGCCTTGTTAACGGCATCTCACCCGAGATGCGGCCGGATCCGGCCACCGGGCCTACGGGCGCCCTCGAGGGCGGAGAGCGGTCGTAGGCCACGGTCGCGGGGCATGCCGGCCGTCGCTGGAACGGTCCACCATCGCGCTCGAGAAGGGCTGGGGCCGGGATCGCCTTTCGTCAACCGAAGGGCGGTGTGGCGCGTCGTGAAACCGCATTCCGGTTTCGGGGCGGCCATTCGCATTCCGGCAGCGAGCGGCCGCCGATCAGCGCCGATGCGCCGTTCTCCCGGCTCCATTCGGGATGGACGCGGCGGCCCGATCACGGAATGCCGTCCACCCACGAAGGGCTCACCATGATCCTCGTCACCGGAGCGACCGGAACCGTCGGGCGCGAGGTCGTCGACCTCCTGCTGGCCGGCGGAGCGAAGGTCGCGGCGGTCACCCGCGACCCGTCGCGCGCCGACCTGCCCGAGGGCGCGGACGTCGTGGCGGGCGACCCGTCACGCCCGCCGACGCTGGCCACCACGCTGCGCGGGGCCGAGGCGCTCTTCCTCAACCCGGCCACCGTCGGGACCTCGGCCGCCGAACTGCTGGAACTCGCCGCCGGCCAGGGTGTCGAACGCGTCGTGATGCTCTCCGGCGCCGTCCTGGACCTCGAAACCGGAGACGACCCGCTCGCCGCGAACTTCAAGTTGGTCGAGGACGCCATCAAGGCCTCCGGGCTGGAGTGGACGTTCCTACGCGCCGGTGAGTTCGCCGCCAACGGCCTCAACTGGGCGCCGCAGATCCGCGCGACCGGCGTCGTACGCGACGCGTACGGCGACGCGTCGACGTCGCCGATTCACGAGCGCGACATCGCCGCCGTCGGCGTACGCGCGCTGACCGATCCCGGGCACGCCGGCCGGACGTACGCGCTGCACGGTGCGGCGTCGATCACCCGCCGCGAGCGGGTCGGTCTCATCGGCGAGGCCATCGGCCGCCCGCTGACCTCCGAGGAGGTCACCCACGCGCAGGCGCGCTACGGCCGGCCCGCCCTCACCTACGCCGAATGGGCCGCCGACAACTCGGCCGTCTTCGCCTAGGGCATGAGCGGGAACTCCGCGAGGGTGCGCCATGAGTCCGGCCGGTCGGTACCCGCGATGAGCGCCACGCGATCCACCCAGGCGGCGAAGGGAAGGGCGGCCCGTACGTCGTCGGCCGCCCTTCTCATGCTCTCCAGATCCGCGACCCGCGTGCTCCCGATCGTCAGGTGCGGAATCACGTCCTCGAACGCGCCGCGGTACGGCGGATGGTCCGGAAACCGGCGCCACACCGCGCCCGTGAGTGCGCGGAAAGGCGCCTCCGGCTCCGGCCCCAGCCACGCGACGTCGTCGCCGAACCACCCCACCCGCGCGAACGCGCACTCGAAGGCGTCCACCCCCGCCAGCGCCGCGCCGACCTGCGCGATCGTGCCCGCGACGATGTCGCACGGAGGCACGAACGGATAGAGCACCGTGACATGCGCCGGAACTCCCCATAAGGCGGAATGATCAAGCGTGCGCCGATGGCGTCCGACCACCCGCTCCGCTGCGGATATCGGAACGATCAGCGCGGTCTCCGTGGCATCGGCCGGCCACTCAACGGGCATCTCCATGACGACCAGACAATCCCATCGGCCGCCGGATGCCGCCCCCGATGACCAGGACCGGCCCGGCCATTGTCAGGCGGCCCGATGGCCGTCTCGAAGCGGGACATATTCTGGGCGGCGTGTCCGAGACCACACTGCTGAGCATCGGCGAGGTCGCCGAGCGCACCGGCCTGAGCGTGCACACGCTGCGCTTCTACGAGCGTGAGGGAATCTTCGCCTACCCCGTACGCCGCGACCCCGGCGGCCGGCGCGCGTACACCGAGGACGACGTCGACTGGCTGACCGTCTGCACCGTCCTCCGCGCCTCCGGCATGCCCCTGCCCGACATCCGCCGGTACGCCGAGCTCGTCCGCGAAGGTGCCGGCAACGAGGAAGAACGCCTCACCCTCATGCTCCGCCACCGCGAACGTGTGACCGGCCAGCTCGACCAGCTCACCCGCTGCATGGACCTGATCACCTACAAGGTCAGCGTGTACGAGGACCACCTCGCCCAGGGCACCACCTGCCAGCCGCACGCCATGGCCGACGAATAACAATTTACCGGACACTCGCGCGCATTGTTTATTTCCTTCGCATTCCGGCGGATGACGCGCGAGGATACGCCGTGGATTACGGCCGCATTTGGACATTAAGCGCGGGCGAATAATCGCATAGCGGGCGTCGTTTCTTATTACGGTCATCAGCATGCGTCTACGTCACATCGCCACAGCGTCCGCGTGCATCGCGGCGGTCATCATCCCGGCTCTTCCGGCCGAAGCGGCGCCCACGGTGCGTATCCGGCAGGTGTACTACAACTCGCCGGGCTCCGACCGGGGCGGCAACACGAGCCTGAACGGCGAATGGATTCAGATCGGCAACTACGGCTCCACCGCCCGGTCCCTGAAGGGCTGGACGATCAGCGACAAGAGCCGCCACACTTACACATTCGGCACGTACACGCTCGGCGCGCGGAAAATCGTCACCGTGCACACCGGAAAGGGCACCAACACCCAGGCCAGCCGCTACTGGGGCGTGTCCTGGTACGTGTGGAACAACAGTGGAGACAGCGCCTACCTGCGAAACTCCTCGGGTACGTCCATCGACGGCTGCTCCTGGAAGAGTTCGGGTACGCACACGTACTGCTGAGCCGCCATCCGGGGCGTGGTGACGTCGGGTAATATTCCGTGCTCCCATGTCGCCATCGCTCGGCTTCGCCGCCATCGTCGCCATGCTTCGCACCGCCGGCTGTGTCTTCGCCGAGGACGAGGCTCACCTGCTGATCTCCACGGCGCGTACGCCGGTCGACCTCGCCGCCATGGTGGACCGCAGGGTCGCGGGACACCCGCTCGAACACGTCCTCGGCTGGGCGGAGTTCCGGGGGCTGCGGATCGCGGTCGAGGCCGGGGTCTTCGTGCCCCGCCGGCGTACGGAGTTCCTTGTCGACCAGGCCACCGCCCTGGCCCCTCCCAGGGCGGTCGTCGTCGACCTGTGCTGCGGCTCGGGCGCGCTCGGCGTCGCGCTGGTCGCGGCGCTGGACGGCGCCGAGCTGCATGCCACCGACGTCGAGCCGGCCGCCGTACGGTGCGCGCGGCGCAACGTCGTCCCCGCCGGTGGCCAGGTGTACGAGGGTGACCTGTTCGAACCGCTGCCCACGACGCTGCGGGGCCGCGTCGACGTACTGCTCGCCAACGTGCCCTACGTGCCGACCGAGGACGTCGGGCTGCTGCCGCCGGAGGCCCGCGAGTACGAACCACGGGTGGCGCTCGACGGCGGCGCGGACGGTCTCGACGTCCTGCGCCGGGTGACGGCCGAGGCGTCGCGGTGGCTGGCGCCGGGCGGCCACCTGCTGGTGGAGACGAGCGAACGCCAGGTGACGCGCGCCGTGGAGGCCTTCACCCGCAACGGACTCAGCGCGCGGGTTGTCGGGGACGACGAACGGAACGCCACCGTCGTCATCGGGGGCTGACCGGCGGCCATCCGGCATGCGTCCGGCGTTACGGTCCGGTCGGTCCCGTGGGTCCCGTCGGGCCGGTGGGCCCGGTCGCACCGGTGAACCCGCGCGGGCCGCGAATCCCCTGCACACCCTGCACTCCGGGCGGGCCCTGCTCGTCGTCGACCAGGAGGCTGCCCAGGCCGATCCCGGTGATGGCGCCGAGGCCGAGGTCGTCATCGTCGTCGTCCCGAAGGGGGATGTAGGCGATGACCTTCTCGCCGGTCGCGGAAATGGCGGTCGGCGTACGGACGTCGGCGCTCGCCGGCGCCGGGGGCGGTCATCAGCGTGAGACCAGTGCCGATCACCGCGGCGGCCAGCGAACCATAGGCGAGCTTGTGGGACGAGCCACCCGAATGCGGCGTTTTTCTGGACATTCTCAACGCGTTCTCCTACCTCCCGATTGGCGGCGCTAGGTAAAATACCAACCCAATGAAATAGAGAATGCATTGTTGGGCCGGCATCGAGTAACGCATGCCATGGCGGTATGGACCCATTCAGGGCGTATGTCGATATGGCCCCAAGGGGCGCAGGCCTCAGTCCTTGAGGGTTCCGGTGCAGGTCACCACGGTGCCGTTGGCCGCCTGCTGGAGCAGGGCGTAGAGCGTCTCGCGCTGGTGCTCGTCGAGCGCGCCGAGCACCTCGTTCTCGGCGGCGGCGAGCGCGCACTCGGCCTTGTTGAGGCGTTTCGCGCCGGCCTCGGTCAGGTCAACGACGTGACGGCGGCGGTCCTCCGTTGAGCGGCGCCGCTCGATCAGCTTCTCGGCCTCGAGTTCGTTGAGCAGCCCGACGACGTTGGTGCCGTCCATCTCGAGCGTCGCGGACAGCGCCTGCTGCGTGCAGCCACTGTGATCCCGCAGGACGGTGAGGGCGACGAGGTGACGTGGCCGCAGGCCGAGGGGGGTCAGCGCCGACTCCGCGCGCAGGCGGATGCGGCGCGCGAGGTGGTCGAGCAGCGCGCTCGAGCGGTGCTGGTCGGCGATGGACACAGCGCAAGTGTACTCCGGCCCATCATCTATCGATGTGGTACAAATGATTTGCCTTACACAAACGATCGATGAAGGGGCTATTGATATGGCTCACCTCCTGCACATCGACTCCAGCATCCAGGGCGACCGCTCCGTGAGCCGCAGGCTCAGTGCGCGCGCCGCGGACGCCTGGCGCACCGCGCACCCGGACGGCACCGTCACGTACCGCGACCTGGGCGCCGACCCGATTCCGCACTTCGACGCGGACGCCGGCCTGGCCCGCGCGGTGCCGCCAGACCAGCACACCCCGGCCCAGGCCGAGTCGTGGGAGCTGACCCGGCGCCTGGTCGACGAGGTCAAGCGCGCCGACACGGTCCTGCTGGGGCTCCCGCTCTACAACTTCGGCGCGCCCAGCACCGTCAAGTCCTGGGTCGACCACCTCATCGCGGCGGGCCTGTCGTACGACCCCGAGACGGGCACGGGCCTCCTCGCCGGCCGCGAGTTCGTCGTGCTCGCCAGTCGCGGCGGTGGCTACTCCGCCGGAACGCCCCGCGAGGGCTGGGATCACGCGGAGCCCTGGCTCCCGCACGGCGTCTCGATGGTCGGCCTTGAGCCGCGTTTCATCACCGCCGAGCTCACGCTCGCCAAGGTGAAACCGGCGATGTCCGGGCTGATCCCGCAGGCGGACGAGAGCCTCGCGGCGGCCGAGGGCGAGATCGACCGCCTCTGGCCCGTCCGGGTGTGACGAGGGCGGTTCGCCGGGTGGAGGTCTCCACCCGGCGACGCCCATGAGCTGCTATTTCACCGATGACGTCAGATTGGCGCTTGCATTGACGCCGTAGTGACGTCATAGTGACGTCATGGATCTCGAGTCATATGTCGACAACCTGCGCCGCGAGCTCGCCGTCGCGGCAGCGGCCGGTGGAGAGGACGCCCGCGTACTCGCGGAGCGGCTGACCGGCCCCCTCGAGTCGGCCGCCCGGCTGGCTCTCCTGGAAGCGCTGTCCGCCGCCGCGGACGAGATCACCCGCGACCTCGCGCCGGGATCCGTCGAGGTGCGCCTGCGCGGACGCAACCCCGACTTCGTCGTGACGCCACCGCCGACGGACCGGCCCGCCGAGAGCAGCCGCGCCGAAACCGCGCCACCGCCGCCCGCTCCGCCGGAGACCGACGAGGGCGGCACGTCGCGCGTCACCCTCCGCATCCCGGAACACCTCAAGCCGCGCATCGACGATGCCGCCGCCCGCGCCGGGCTCTCCGTCAACGCCTGGCTGGTCCGCGCCGTGTCCGCCGCGCTCGAACCGGTCAGCCGCGGCTCGGCGACCGGCTCGGGTCGCTACACCGGCTGGGTGCGTTAGGTCGTGTCCGGTGAATCTTCAGCCTGCTGCGCGGCGCCCAGGCGGCGCCCCGCCGCGTTGTCGTCGGTCGCCAGCCGACACCAGGCTGACTCCCTCCTCCGCCTTGCGGTGCATCCACCTGGACACCGCTCGCGACGGCCAAGACCCACCGGACACGGCCCAGCCGTGCTCGCCTCGCTCACTCACCGAAACCGCCAGGAGGGGACCGGCATGACGACCTTCGACACTCCCGAGCCGATATCCGCCGCCATCGAGATCACCCTCGGCAACGTCTGGGTCCACGCGAGCGACCGCGCCGACACGGTCGTCGAGGTACGCCCGACGGACCCGACCGAAGACGCCGACGTCCAGGTCGCCGAGAAGATCACCGTCGACTACGCGGACGGCCGTCTGACGGTGAAGGCCCCGAAGGAATGGGCACGCTCGCTGTTCCGGCGCAGCGGCTCGGTCGACGTGATGATCGGCCTGCCCGAGGACTCCAGCATCGACGCCACCCTGGCGGCGGACTTCCGCGGGGAGGGACGCCTCGGCGAGACCAGCGTCCGTACCGCCCTCGGCACCATCCGGCTCGACGACACCGGCCGGTTGTGGCTCAGCTCCGGCACCGGCGCCATCTCGGTGGCCCGGTCGACCGGGCACACCGAGGTGACCACCGCCAACGGCGACATCCGGATCGGCCGGATCGACGGTACGGCGGTCGTCAAGACCTCCAATGGCAACGTCACGCTCGGCGAGGTGACCGGCGATCTGCGGCTCAACACCGCGTACGGCGACCTCGCCATCGACCGTGCCCTCGCGAGCGTCACCGCCAAGACCGCGTACGGCAGCGTGCGGGTCGGCGAGGTGGTGCGCGGCTCGGTCGTGCTGCTGACCTCCTACGGCGAGCTCGAGCTCGGCGTACGTGAGGGCACTGCGGCGTGGCTCGACGTCTCGTCGGGGTTCGGCAACGTGCACAGCTCGCTGGAGACCTCCGCCGGCCCCGCGTCCTCCGACGAGACCGTCGAGGTCCGCGGCCGTACCGGCTTCGGCGACATCGTCATCCGCCGCTCTTCCGCACTGGAGATGTCATGACCCGATCAGCGATCACCGCGACCGGCCTGCGCAAGTCCTTCGGCGACCAGGTCGTGCTCGACGGCGTCGACCTCGACGTCGCCGAGGGCACGATCTTCTCCCTGCTCGGCCCGAACGGCGCCGGCAAGACCACGATCGTGCGGATCCTGTCCACCTACATCACCGCCGACGCCGGAGACGTACGGGTCGCGGGCCACGACCCGGTGCGCGAGCCCGACGCGGTGCGCTCCGCGATCGGCGTCACCGGCCAGTTCGCGGCCGTCGACAACCTCCTCACCGGCGAGGAGAACCTGATCCTGATGGCCGACCTGTACCACCTCGGCCGGCGCGAGGGACGGCGGCGCGCGAGCGACCTGCTCGAGAGGTTCGACCTGGTCGACGCGGCCGGGAAGATGGCCGTGACCTACTCCGGCGGCATGCGGCGCCGGCTCGACATCGCGATGGGCCTCGTCGGCGATCCGCGCATCATCTTCCTCGACGAGCCCACCACCGGCCTCGACCCGCGCAGCCGGCGCACCACCTGGGAGATCATCCGCAACCTCGCCGCTGGCGGCGTCACGGTCTTCCTGACCACGCAGTACCTGGACGAGGCGGACCACCTCGCCGACCGGATCGCGGTCCTCGACCGCGGGCGGCTGGTCGCCGAGGGTACCGCCGACGAGCTCAAGCGCCTGATCCCAGGCGGGCACGTACGTCTCCGGTTCACCGAGGCGACCGCCCTCGAATCGGCGGCCCGCGCGCTCGGCGAGGTGTCACGCGACGACGCCGAGCTCACGCTTCAGGTCCCCAGCGACGGCAGCGTCGGGTCACTGCGCGCGCTCCTCGCCCGGCTCGACGACTCGGTGATCGGCGACCTGTCGGTCCACACCCCCGACCTCGACGACGTCTTCCTGGCCCTCACCGGCCGTACCGAAAGCGAGACCTCGCGATGAGCGGCCTCTCCTACGCCATGACCGACTCGGCGACCATGCTGCGGCGCAACCTGCGGCACGCGCTGCGCTACCCCTCCCTGACCCTCTCCGTGGTCGGCATGCCGATCATCTTCATGCTCCTGTTCGTGTACGTCTTCGGCGGCACGCTCAGTGCGGGAATCGGCGGTGGCGGCGGCTCCTACATCGACTACGTCGCCCCCGGGATCATCCTGATGACCGCGGCCTCCGGCTCGCTCTCGACGTCGGTGTCCGTCTGTGTCGACATGACGGAGGGCATCGTCGCCCGCTTCCGCACAATGGCGATCTTCCGCGCCTCGGTGCTGACCGGCCACGTCGTCGGCAGCGTGATCCAGACCATGCTCGCCATGGGGGTCGTCATCGGCGTCGCGCTGCTGATGGGATTCCGGCCCCACGCCGGCCCGGTGGAATGGGTCGAGGCGATCGGCGTCCTCGCGATGCTGACCGTGTCCCTCACCTGGCTGGCGGTGGTGTGCGGCCTGGTGACCAAGACGCCGGAGACGGCGAGCAACCTGCCGCTTCCCCTGACGCTCCTGCCGTTCATCGGCAGCGGGTTCGTGCCGACGGACTCGATGCCGACCGGGCTGCGGTGGTTCGCCGAGTACCAGCCCTTCACCCCCATCACCGAGACCCTCCGCGGGTTGCTGATGGGCACCCCGATCGGCCACAGCGGCCCGATCGCCGTCGCCTGGTGCGCCGTCCTCACCGTCGGCAGCTACGTCGCCGCGAAGAGGCTGTTCAACCGCGATCCCTCGAGCTGATTCCAGGCCCCTTCCCGGGTACGGGAGGGGGCCTGCGGCATTTTTGGGGAGCCGTTCCCACCCATTTCTCGCCGCACCGGGGCATGCCGATTCGTAGCATTGCCGAGCCAGCACTCGGGGGCACTCTTCCATGACGAGAAGGACCGGACTTTGAACAAGAAGCTGTTCACCATCGCCGCCGCATTCGCGGTGTCCGTCGGCGTCCTCACCGCCGGCCCGGCCTCGGCCGAGGACGGCTACCTGTGCCAGACGACGGAGAACGCGCCCTTCTACGCCGACCTCGGCGCGGGCGGCGGCACGGACTACCTGTTCACCCTGAGCGGCGGCCGCGGCTTCCGCGCGAGCGGCACGGGCACGGACGACGACCAGGAGCGCGAGTGGATCGCCGGTCACGGTGCCGAGCACCCCGACCGTGAGGGCTGGATCCTCCGCTCCCACACCAACTGCTGAGCTCGCTACAACGACGAACGGTGCCGCCGGCGTTCATCGCCGGCGGCACCGCCTGTGTTCTCCGTCGGGTCAGCCGTTGGCGAGGGCCTGCACGGCCGACTGGTCGCCGTTGAACAGATCCTGGTCACCGGGGAACGTGCCGGAGTCGGCCCACTGCCAGATGGTCTGGGACGTCCAGGCGTAGGGCAGGACGCCGGGCGCGCCGTTGTAGTTGGCCACGAACAGCGGGTCGTACCCCGAGAAGTCGCCCAGGGTGCCGGTGCACAGGTTCCACCAGGTCTTCCCGGTGTAGATGACCGGCCAGCGGCCCTTCTTGGTGTGGTACTCGGTGACGAACGAGACGACCCAGGCGACCATGGCGCTCTGGGAAAGCCCGTAGCAGTCGCCGCCGCTGTACGGGTTCCACTCCATGTCCAGCATGCCGGGGAACGTCATGCCGTCCGCGGACCAACCGCCGCCGTGGGCGAGGAAGTAGTCGGCCTGGGCAGCACCGGAGGAGGCACTCGGAATGGCGAAGTGGTACGCGCCGTGGATGATGCCGGCGTAGTACGCGCCTCCGTACTGGTCCCAGAAGGTCGGGCTGGCATAGCTCGTGGACTCCGTCGCCTTGACGTAGGCGAACTTGGCCCCGTTGGCGGCAACGGTGGGCCAGTCAATGGTGCCTTCCCAGGCGCTGACATCCAGTCCGGGCGTCTGGGTCACGTTGGGCTTGATGACGACCTTGCCGTCGCGTGCCATGGGCTCATGCTTGGCGATCTGCGATCCGAGCCAGTCCCGTTCGGGATGGGTCACGGGGTTGGCAGCGGCGTTCGCGGGCTGGGCACTCAGGGCCATGACGCCACCGACCAGTGCGGCGGCGTAGAGGGCCTTGTAGCGGGGCGGCTGGAGAACGTGCTTGAAAAATGCCATGTGGATCCTGCCGATAGGGGGGTCTCAAACGGGGCCATGAACTCCCACTGAGACGCTCGCGCATCGTTCGCGACAGGGAGCGTCGTGGTGGTCAGCGGGGCGGCGGGCTTCCAATTCCAACCTGCCGATACTCGCCAGTAGGCAGGCTCCCAGGAAAGAGGGGATACCTGCTAACGGATCACGCTCGCGTTAGCAGGTATCCCGCCCGTTCCAGGTCGTCGGGGGCTGGAGACGGGGCGAACCCGCCAGAAACTGGCCAGATCCGGCAGCCTTCGGGCGTATCCCTAGCCCTGCGCCGGGACGGGTGCGTGGTGGGAAGGTGGGGAACATGACGTCGCCGCCCGCCCTGCCCGGCCGGGCCACCACCCCGGTCCGCACCGGGACTCCGCCGGGCCGGCTCGCGGCGCACCGGCGATGGCTCTTCGCCCTCGTCGTGGTCGCGCTGCTCGCCGAGATGGCGGTCGCGATGGTCACGACGGCCGTGGCGCAGACCCCGACCATCGACGAGCCGGTGTACGTGGGCACGGCGGTGGTCTACGTCCGGCAGCACAGCCTGCGCTACAACCCCGAGCACCCGCCGCTGGGCAAGCTGATCATCGCGTCCGGCCTGGCGTTCACGCACGCGCGCCTCGACCCCGCCTTCGCCGGGCCGCAGGAGGAGCTCGGGCAGCGGCTGCTGTACGAGTCGGGCAACGACGCCCGGCGGCTGATGCCGGCGGCGCGGCTGCCGATGATCGCGTTGACCCTGCTGTTCGGCCTGGTCGTCTTCGCGTTCGCCCGTGACCTCGTCGGCTCGGCGGGCGGGCTGGTCGCGCTCACCCTGTACGCGTTCTCGCCCGACCTCATCGCGCACGGGTCGCTGGCCACCCTCGACGTGCCCGCGGCGGGTTTCGTTCTGACGTCGGCCTGGCTGCTGTGGCGGGCGCGGCGGCGACCGTACCTCTACCTCCCGCTCGCAGGGGTGGCGCTCGGCGCGGCGGAGGCGACGAAGATGAGCGCGCTGCCGGCGGTTCCGGTGCTGCTGGCGCTCGCGTTCTGGTCCGCCCGGTCCGCCTGGTCCAGGCGCGGGACGATGTGGTCCGCCGCCCTCGCGGCCGCCGGTGTGGCGCTGGTCGCGATCGGTGTGGTGTGGGCCACTTACCTCGCCGTCGACCCGCGGCTGCGCTGGGCGGCGCCCGCGAACGTCCCGGTCGTCCACGGGCTGCGCGGGTTCGTCGCCGACCGGCTGCCGCTCCCGCGGCCGTACCGCGACGGGATGCGCATCCAGTTCGGCTTCGAGCACGTGAAATACGGCGGCTTCCTGTTCGGCCGCAAGTACGTCGGCCCGCTCTGGTACTACCTGCCGGCCGCGCTGCTCGTGAAGACGCCGCTCGGCATGCTCGCCCTGTGGCTGTCGGGCGCCGTCGCGATGGCGACGCTGCCCCGGCTGCGGCCCGCGGCGCCGTACGTGCTGGTCCCCGCGGCCGTGCTGCTGGCCGCGGTCCTGGACGACTCCCGCGACTTCGGCACCCGGTACGCGATCTTCGTGTCGATGTTCCTGGCGGTCGCGGCGGCCGGCCTGGTCGCCGTCCGATGGCGCTGGACGCCCGTCGCGGCGACCGCGCTGCTGCTGTACGTCGTGGTCAGCTCGCTGCGGACCTTCCCCTACTACCTGCCGTACTCCAACGAGGCCTTCGGCGGTCCGTCAAAGACGTACCTGCGCCTCCACGACTCGAACGTCGACTGGGGTCAGGACCTGGGGCGACTCGCCGACCGCCTACGGCAGCGGTACCCCGGCCGGCCGGTATGGCTCGTCTACAAGGGCAGCGGCGTGCCGTCCTACTACGGCATCCACGCCCCCGACCCGCGCGGGGTTCCCCCGGACGACGTGCACGGGCTGCTCGTCATCTCCGACAGCTGGATCGACAAGGCCGACGATCGGCTGGCGGCGCTGATCGACACCAGCGAGTCGATCGACGAGGTCGGTCACTCGATCACGATCTTCAGCCGCCGTTGACCGGAACGGTGACGCCGCACCGTACGGGCTCGGCGTACTCTCGAGAATTCCGTACCGGGTGAGGACGGTTCCACGATGTCGCTCAGGGTCAACAGCGAACGCATCACCTCGGAGGTCACCGGTGTGAGTGCGAAGTTCCACCCTGACGCGGGGGCCGACGGAGAGGGCGCGTGGGTGCTCTCGGCGATGCCAGGACGTCTCCTGACCCGCGACGAGGCGCTCACCGCGATGGTCCTGGCCGGGATCTACGCCACGAACCCGCCACCCGAGGACGACGTCTGGCACTACGTCAGAGGCTGGCGCGAGAAACTCGGGCTGCCCGTCGACGTCTCCATACCGGCGTCAGGCCGGTGGGGGCGAGCGGTCTGGGAGCCATTCACGGGGCAGTGACCCTACGGACGTTGCCGGTGATGAGGGCGGCGAGGGCGAGGAGCGCGGCGACCACGGTGAGTGCGCGCAGGACGGTGAAGCGCTGGCCGAGGAACCCGATGAGCGGCGGCCCACCGAGAAAGGCGCAGTAGCCGATCGAGGCGATCACGCTGACGCGCGACGCCGCGTGGGCCGGGTCGTCGGCGCCGGCGCTCATCCCGACCGGGAACCCGAGTGACGTGCCGCCGCCCCACATGAGGGCCCCGGCGAAGGCGACCGGTGTGGACGGGCCGAACACGAAGAGGACGAGGCCGAGGACGGCCAGGACGGACAGGGCCCGGATCACGGCGACGCGGCCGTACCGGTCGAGGAGTCCGGGGCCGACCCACCTGCCGGTCGTCATCGCGGCGAGGAACACCGCGAACCCGAGGGTGCCGACCGTGGCGGGCGCGTGGTACCCGTCGATGAGGGCCACGTTGATCCAGTCGCCGCCGGTCCCCTCGGCGAAGGCGAAGGCGAGGACGAACAGGCCGATGAACAGGGTGCGAGGCTCGGTCCAGCCCGCCCAGGAGCCGCTCGAACCCGCGTCGTCGGCCGCGGCGCCATCGTGGTCGGGTACGAACCGCCGGACCGCGGCCGGCACCGTCACCGCCACGAGGACGGCCACCGCGATCAGATGCGCGGTGACCGGTACGCGCAGGGCGACCATCGCGGCACCGATGAGCGCGCCCGCGACCGTACCCAGGCTGAATCCGGCGTGGAACCGGGACATGATCGAGCGGCCCAGCCCCTGCTCGACGCGGGCCCCCTGGACGTTCATGGCGACGTCCCATGCCCCGCTGCCGAAGCCGAACATGAACAGCCCGACCACGACGGGCAGCACACCGGACAGGTAGCCGAGGGCGGCGACGACGAACCCGGCCGAGGCGAGGAACGCCATCGCCGCGACGGTGCGCCGGGAACCCAGGCGCGTGAGCACCGGGCCCGACAGCGGCAGCGAGATCACCGAACCGGCCGCGAGCGCGAGCAGCACCAATCCGAGCTCGGAAGGCTGGAGGTGCAGCCGGTCGCGGACCTGGGGGATGCGCGAGGCCCAGCTCGCGAACGCGAATCCGGCCCCGATGAAGGCGACGTACGTGGCGCGGACCGCGGCCCGTACCTGGACCGGCGAGGGGGCGGTCTCGGACAGCATCACGAAGCGACCTCGATCGTCGGGGGAGGGCTTCGCCAGGCTACCGCCGACCGGTCGGGCCTCCCCGTGCCGTCACGGTGAGTTCTCCCGGTCGGCCAGGTCGATGCCGGCGAGCGCGTCGATGGCGACGGTCTTCCCGAGGGCTGGAAATCGGCTTTGGCGCACGGCAGGCCTGTCGAGGCCCGCTCGATGACGCCTCATTCCCCGATCGCGCCGGCGTCCAGGCCATGCTGCGCGGCCATCCGCCACGCGCGGTGGATCCACCGCGTCGCGCAGGCCGCGAGCGCCTCGCCGCGTACGACCGCCGGAACGCCGACCTGTGCACTCATCCGCTGAACGGTAATACCCGGCCGGATCCCGCCATCTCGACTACACGGGTCATCGTGGTTGTCAACGGTTTATTCAATCAATTATTGACCAATTTCGGATACTCCCCAAAGGCGAAGTTTGATGCTTGAGTAAATCAAGATCAAACCCCCTCCATCGGAGAGCCCCGTGAAATTCTCCCGCCTCGCCTCTGCGGCCGCATGCGCTGCGACTCTCGCAGCCGCTGCGATCACCGTTGCGACCCCCGCCTCCGCCGCCGGCGCCAACTACGTCGCGCTCGGGGACTCCTACTCCTCCGGCACCGGTACCGGGTCCTACGACCTGGACAGTGCCTGCCAGCGCAGCAGCAGGGCCTACGCCGCCCTGTGGTCGGCGTCGCACGCCCCCGCGTCCTTCAAGTTCGTCGCCTGCTCCGGCGCGACGACCGCGGACGTCAAGGCCAACCAGATCAGCGCCCTCACCTCCAGCACGACGCTCGCCAGCATCACCATCGGCGGCAACGACGCCGGCTTCTCCAGCGTCATGCAGACCTGCGTTCTGGGCTCGGACTCGTCCTGCCAGACCGCGGTCACCAACGCCGAGAACTACGCGCGGAACACCCTCCCGGGCAACCTCAGCTCGACGTTCAGCCAGATGCGCAGCGCGGCGCCGAACGCCAAGATCGTCGTGATGGACTACCCGCACCTGTACATCACCAACGACTCCGGCTGCATCGGCATGAGCCACGCCAAGCACGTGATGCTCAACGGCGCGGCCGACACGATCGACGGCGCGATCAGCACGGCGTCCGCGAACGCCGGCTTCACCTTCGCCGACGTCCGCAGCCAGTTCACCGGGCACGAGCTGTGCTCGGGCGATGACTGGCTGCACGCGGTCGACATCACCAACATCGGCAGCTCGTACCACCCGACCGCCACCGGGCACGCCTCCGGCTACAGCCCGGTCTTCACCTCGCACGCCTGATAGCGCTCAAGGGCCACTTCCGATCACCGGAGGTGGCCCTTGCTTCGGGTCAGGCCAGGGCGGCGAGTTTGCGCTGGAGCAGGCCGCGCTCGCGCTCGTTCCCGCAGAGGCGTACGGCGAGCTCGAGCTCCCGGCGTGCGTCGTCAGGCTTCCCGAGGCGGCTGAGCAACTCGCCGCGTACGCTCGGCAGCAGGTGAGAGTCGGCGAGGCCACCCGACGCGACGAGTGCGTCGACGACGGCCAGCGCGGCCGCCGGGCCGTGGGCCATCGAGATCGCGACCGCCCGGTTGAGTTCGACGACGGGCGAGGGCGCCAGCCGCCCGAGCGCCTCGTAGAGCAGCACGATCCGTTCCCAGTCGGTCGCCTTCACCGACGGGGCGACCGCATGACATTCGGCGATCGCGGCCTGCACGCCGTAGGCGCCGAGGCCACGGCCCGCCCGCCCGGCCTGGACCAGGGCCGCCCGCCCGCGCCGGATCGCCGCCCGGTCCCAGCGCCGACGGTCCTGCTTCTCCAAGAGGACCGGTTCGCCGCCGTCGTCCAGGCGCGCCGGGAACCGGGCGGCGGTGAGCTCGAGGAGCGCGAGCAGGCCGTGCGTCTCCGCCTCGTCCGGGACCAGCCGTGCCAGGATCCGGGCCAGCCGGACCGCCTCGCGGGCCAGGTCAGGGCGGATCCACTCGCTTCCGGATGAGGCGGTCGAGCCCTCGGTGAAGATCAGGTAGAGCACGCTGAGCACCGAGCCGAGCCGCTTGCGGCACTCCTCGGGCGGCGGAACCCCGAACGGCACCCGCGCTGCCGCGAGCGTCTTCTTCGCCCGGGTGATCCGGGCCTGCACCGTGGCGGTCGGTACGAGAAAGGCCCTGGCGATCTCGTCGCTCGTGAGGCCCCCGAGGACGCGGAGCGTGAGCGCGATCTGCGCCTCGCGCGACAGCACCGGATGGCAGGAGATGAACATCAACGCCAGTTGGTCGTCGTCGATGCGGTCCGGGTCCCACAGCAGGTCGGTGTCCGGGGCCGCCGTGGTGGCGCCGCCCTCGTCCAGATCCCGGGCGAGGGCGGCGTACCTCTCGTCGAGAGCCGAGCTGCGGCGGAAGGAGTCGATGGCGCGGCGCCGACCCACGGTGAGCAGCCACCCCGCGGGATTGCGCGGTACGCCGTCCCGCGGCCAGGTGACGAGCGCCTCGGCGAGCGTCTCCTGGGCCAGGTCCTCGGCGAGTGCGAAGTCGCCGGTGAACCGGGCGAGCGTGCTGACGATCCGCGCGGACTCGATCCGCCACACCGCCGCGACGGTCTGACGGCCGCCGTCCGGCCGGCTCACAGCTGGCCGGTCGCCACCCGCCATGCCCGCTCCTTCTGGATCCACTCGTTGTCCTGCGGGAACTCATCGATGCTGGTGACGCGGCGGATCTCGGTCTTCATCCCGGGACCGCTCATCGGTGCGCGCTTGGCCCACTCGACGGCCTCTTCCTTCGAGGCGACATCGAGGATCCAGAAGCCGCCGAACAGCTCCTTGGTCTCGCCGTACGGCCCGTCCGTGACGACGGGGGGCTCGGAGGAGAAGTCCACGACGACGCCCTGCGCGGCGTCATCGAGACCCTCCGCGGCGACCAGCACGCCCGCCGAGATCATCTCGTCGTTGAACCGGCCCATGGACGCGACGACCTCGTTGAAGTCGACGTCCGCGAAGGCGGCGAAGGCCTCGTCGGTCGCGCGCATGATCAGCATGTACTTCATGGTCTTCTCCTGGTTCCCCGGGTCCCCTTTCGGACCCTCTCACCCATGAGTCGAACGGCGGAACCGCCGGATCGACACTGCGGCCAGAAAATCGTCGAGGTCTTCTGCTTGAACAATCTGTTCACAACAGTCGGTTGACATCGGTTCGTGTGCCGCGTCATCCTGGTCCGTATGCCCGACGATCCCTTTGCGCCCCCGAACCCGGACCAGGCGCGAGTGCACCGCGAATACGCGTCGCTGTTCCGCATCGCCGAACGACACGCGGCCACCGACCTGCAACGCCGCCGGCAGGTCCATCCCTCCGTCATGGGACCGCACGAGGCCGTCAGGCTCGTGTCGTTCCTGCTCAGCGGGATCGCCTTGCCCGACGAAGACGAGCCGGAGGTGGACCACGCCGATATCACCGCCGCGTTGAGCCTCGTTCCACGGGCGCGCGGGGAGATGGACGAGCTTGAGACCGGGCTCCTCAAGATGGCACGAGGCCGCGGCATGACCTGGCAGGAGATCGCCTTCGGTCTCGGGCTCGGTACCCCGCAAGCCGCCCGGCAGCGCTACGAACGACTGCTCAGCCGTACGACCGCCGACGGGGAGTAGGGCCCTCCGCGCCGGACGTCAAATGGCCTCGGGCGCATTCCGTTCCGGGGCCTTTGACCATCTCCGCGACGGCTCAGGACACCTGGCCCGGCTTGTCGACGATTCCGGAGGCGGTGCGCACGTCGAGATTGATCACGCCGCCCTTCTTGGTGGTCCAGGCGCCGTCGGTGGCGTGTTGAGTGCGGTCCTTGATCGCGATGGTGCGTTCACCGAGATACCGGTAGGTCTTCTGGTCGAGGAGGATCTCCTGCTGCAGGTAACCGTCCATGACCAGGCCGACCGCGACGGCCTTCCGGCCCGCCAGGTCCACCGCGTCCTTGTTCAGCGTCACGCCTGGCAGCAGCTTGATCGCTCGGAAGATCGCCGCCTCGGCCTTGGGCGGAGCCACTCCGTTTCGAAGGATCACGGCGTAAAGGCCGGAGAGAGTGGACGCACGCTCCTCCGCGCTCACCTTGTGGCCCTCCTTGGCCAACACCCAGTCGGCGAGTCGGTTCGGGTCCGTCGGCATGGCGGCCAGCGTCGGATAGTCGTGCTTCCACCCGGGCCCCCCGCCGTACGCGATGTCCACGATCCGAAGTTTCCCGTCGCCGAACGGCTTCTTCTGAAGCTCGGCGTACTGCTTTCCGTCCACGCGATGCCAGTTCAGCGAGTTGAAGTTCACCAGAGGCGTCCGGGGAGTGACGACCCGCGTTCCGGTGGCCGGGAAGCGCTGCTTGTCCTCGGTGAAGACCCATTGATCGGGTCGTGGCGCGCTCGAATCCGTCTCGGCCGCGGCGGCGGCCCGGTTGAGCACCTCCTCCGCGTTGGCGACGGCGCCGGAGGGGATACCCGGAATGACCGGCTTGGGATTTCCCTTCCCGTCCGTACCACCCATGTTCTGCGCGATGGTCGTGCCGGCGACGATCGCGGCGGTGAGCGCGCCGAGGGCGACCAGCCGTACGCGCGTCCGGGACGGTCCGGTACTCGGGCGTGTCTCTCTGGCGTCGTACGCCGCGGCCAGCAGGCGCTTCCGTCCCTCTTCCACGACCTGCCTGCTCGGCGGCCGTACCTCGGCGAACATGCGCTCGAGCTCGTTCATCGTCCGGCCCCTTCCGCTACCTCGCGCGGGTCGATCTCGCCCAGCGCGTGCCGCATCTTCTTACGCGCCCGGTTCAGCCGGGAGTGCACGGTTCCCTTGGCGACGCCGAGCGCCGACGCGATCTCCTCCGTGGACAGCCCACCCGAGGCGGTCAGCAGCAGGACGTCGCGCTGCCCGCGCGACAGCCCGGCGATGGCACTCGCCAGCTCGCGTCGCAGGCCTTGCGCGGCGACCCGGTCGGTCACCTGGTCGCTCGGGGGTTCCACGGCGTCGTCGACGCCGGTACGGGCGATCAGCCGCCAGGAGCGGCTCTCCGCACGGTGGCGGCGACCGACCAGATTCGTCGCGATGCCGTACAACCACGGCCGCGCGTCGGCTCGCGTCAGGTCGTAGTGTCCCCGAGCCTTGAAGGCGATCAAGAACGTCTCGGCCATCAGGTCATCCGCCGCGTCGCATCCGAGGCGTCGTGCGATGTACCGATGGACCATCGGGTGGTGCCGGTCGTACAGGAGCGCGAATTGTTCCGGATCGCGGAGCGAGGCCTTGATCACCTCGGCGTCGGTCTCGGCGCGAGCCTCACATCTCAGCAAAGACCCGTTCCTGTCATCGCTTCCCTCTCAACGGCGGACGGTGTCGCCTGTTATTCGCCCAACCCGGCGTCCGCTTCCCACTCGGGGTGGCGCAAGCCGATTCATTCTGCTCTCGCTTCCTTGGACGGATACGTCGAGGGCCCGTTCCTTGGTTTGTGACGGACCGCGACGAAAGGCCGCCTGGTTCGCGCGAACCAGGCGGCCTTTCTCCGTCAGTTGTTGGGGCGCTAGCCCGCTAGCCCGCCAGCGCGGCGGCGAATGCCCGGCCATCGGCCTTCGCCACGTGCGGGAACGTGACCTGGATGCCCTGGTCCGAGTCCTCGACCTCCAGCTGGACCCGCATCGCCAGGCCGAGGCTGGCCTTCTGGGGCGGTGAGACGCGTACGTGCTGGCGCGGCAGGTCCATCATCTGCTTGCCCGGTTTTCCGATACCGTCGAAGAACAGGATCCGGCGGTCGGTCACGGCGACGTACATCTGACGCGGCGCCGGGATGGCCGTCAGCAGCCCGCCCGTGACGACGCCGACCGCGACCGCGGTGGCGAGCTGCCGTTTCACGGTGACGGTGCCCACTCCGGCGGCGGCCATGACCTGCACCTGCTCGCCGGGCGCCAGCAACGGGGACACGACCTCCCACAGCTGTTCCTGCCGCTTGCTGTTCACCGCATACCTCCGGGATATCGACGTGGAGCGTTCGGACTCCGTGGCCGGAGACGAGGGCGGCGCATGGTCTCGAACGATCCGTGACGCTACCGGCGAATCGCAGCCGAAACGGCGTTCCGGCGGCGATTGGGAACCCCTTGCCGACGGCGCGGTGTCGGGAACCACATGGGTTCCGGCAGCATCCGAACAGGGTCGAGAACCCCCTCGAAGGAGATGAGCCTTGACCGTTCACAGCCCCGGTCGTCCCGGTGACCTGCCCCAGGCCGAGGAGCTGTGGGCCGACGCGGCCGCGCTCGCCGTCCTCACCGCCGGGCTGGAGCCCGGCTACCTGGAGGCAGCCGAGCTGGACGAACACGGCCTGCGCTCCCGCGACGCCCAGAACGGCTGGTGGACCCTGAGCCGCTGGCCACACGGACGCATGGTGCTGTGCGGCATCGACGACGACTACAGCGAAACGGTCTTGGAACCGCCCGTCGACCTTCTGGCCGGCGGCCCGGACTGGCTGCCCGCCGACCACCTCGCCGACCCGCTCGGCGGAGGCGAGACCGTGGGCCTCGTGTACTGGTGGGACGGGTCGTGGGGGCGCGCGCCCTATCCGGACGACCTGAACGACGACGGCCTGGCCGGGCTGGCGCTGGTAGCGCGCGACGAGTGGCAGTGGCGCCGCGACCTCCTGGACTGCGCTCCGGACGCGGAAAAGGCGGGCACGGCGTACGACGCACTGCTCGGCGCCGCCCGTTCACGTGCGGTGGACGAAGCGGCACTGACGCGCCTGTTCGACGCGCTGGACGCGGAGCGGCTGACCACCGAACTACGCGCCTCCACCGACCTGGCCGCCGCACTCGACGTCGCCCGGCGCGCCGGCCTGACACAGGACTGACCTCGAGCCCTTCGACACCACGGTGGGCCTGATCGCCTGGGTCTTCTTCTGGCCTGCCGCATCACAGGTGGGACGAGAGCACCTGAACCTCGGCGCGCAGGGCCCGCGCGCGTTCCGATCGGCCCGCGCGGTCGTAGTCGATGGCTGCGGCCTCGCGGTCCGCCACTTCAGAACGCACGATCTGGACGATGTCCTCATCGGACAGAAGGCGTCGCTCGACCTCCGCGGCACCGACACCGACGGGAGACGACTCGATCGCCAGAGACCCGCTCGCCACCGCCGAGGTGTCGACCGCCTCCGCGTTGTCGATCGCGGCCAGCGTCGAGCGCAACGCGGTGACCGCGACACGATCGCGTTCCTTCATCGCGGCAACGAGCGCGTCGCGCAACCGTTGGCGCAACGAGGGCCGGACCTGAGCGGGTTCGTTCGACACGGCCGTGACCCTACCTGGCCTGCCCGGGGATCCCCATCGAATTAACGGCCGGCTCAAGACGGTCGCCGACCGCTTGTTCCGGGCGCAAAAGACTGGCCCGGCGTGTCCAAGAGACGCCGGGCCAGCCGGGCCGCTTAGCGGCCAGAAACGAGTTGCCCGATCTTAGTCATTCTGGATGGTGATATTGAGGTTAATGAACCCCGGGAATGGGCCACTTCCGCTCCAGCAGGCAACGGCGGTCATGGGGCTCAGCGTATTAAAGTGCGGCTGAGCTGATCCATAAATGGCCGTGATCTGAGCGGCCGTAAGTGACTGCCCCTCGACCAGCAGAGTCACCGCGCTAGGGTTTCCACACTCTTCGGTGCTATGGCCGGGCTTGACAAAGGCCAGCTCCGTGTCTGCAAATCCGGACAGCGGGAACTGCACCCCGATAAGGTGGAACGGCGGCACATTTCCAAAGGGCGGGTACGCGCCCGCGTAAGGAACAAAGGATCCCCCGTTACCCGTCTGCTCCGACAACGTAAACGTCTGAGTGAACGGGTCCGACGGCGCGGACAAGGTCGCCGCCGAAGCCGGCGTGCTCGCCTGAGAAACCATGAAGACGGCCGACGTCGCCAGCGCGGAAGCCGTCGCTACCGTCGTGAAGGCGGTTCTCAAGCGCCCGGACCGAACCAATTTAGAAACCTTCATTGCCATTCGATCTTCCTCTTCTTCGCCAGGGTACGCCCTACATTAGAGTCGGCGTCCGCCAGTAAGGTGCAGCATGTGCGGCAGATGAGCCGAGCACCGCAGGAGAAGGCGCTGTCCTGGTAGCCGATGTTGGTCACCTGATCGAAGCAACACCGCATGGCCGCGTTAAGAGGCTGTCCGCTCACAGAACGGTTACAGTTTTCCTTACAACTAGTTCGTAATGATGGTCGGACACTAGTCACACAACACACAGTGATCGACCCATTACGACTGGACCGCTCCACGTCTGGCGAGCAGATCCGAGCCCTATTGGCTCACGACTACGGCTCTAGGCGGGCTCGAGGTGTTGACCTACGCTTTCGTCGCGCATGGCGGTTGGGGCGCGCTGACCTTCGTTCGTGCCAAGACCGACGACTTCGGAGAGGCGGTCTGTCGTGCCTGCTGTCCTGGCCTCTGTCGCAGCGACGTTCCCCTGGCTCGCTTGGGTCGTCGTCTGCTGCGTTCTTTCCATCTACGTCGCAGCAGTATTGATCGCTCTGCTGCATCCCGACCCTCGACGTCGCAGTGACGCAAGAGCTGTCCTTGACCGACCTGCGCTTTCCGCTCGGCTACCAGCCGACGCCCCAGAGTCTTCGCACACGCTGCCGGGCTTGCTGACGTTCGCCGTCTCGACCGTGGCTCTCGGCCTGCTCGTGCTTGTCGTGTACGACACGGCGCTGCTGTACAACCTCGGTCGCCTGGGCACAGAACTGCCGGGCGCGGGCGTCGCCCTGCTCGTACTGATCGCGGCCAGGTTCGCCGAACGCTTCGTCCCGGCTCATGCGCCGGGCCGGGGCATCGACTCGGTCGCACGATCGTTCGGATGGCTGCTGACGTTGTTCTTCCTGCCGGCCCTGCCGATTCGGTACGGCCTCGGATTCGGGACGTCGTACGTCTCGGCCCTCGGCGCATTCACGCTCATGGCGGTCGCGGTGATGCTCGGCGTGCGTGAAGCGTTCGCGCTGGTGTCCGGCCGAGTAGGGACCTGGATCACCCAGATGACCGCAGCTCTCGCCGCCGGTTTGGGCGGGGCGGCCTCCGCGCTCCTGATGCCCGGCGACCATACAGAGGCCCGACTGCTGTGGGCCACCGCAGGATTCTTCGTCTGCGCCGTCACGGTCTGCGCCGTGATCGACCGGCTGACGGCCGATTGATCTCAATGACCGAAGCGGACGATCGGTTCCGTCACCGCTGCCATTAAAAAGACCCCGGGCGAATTCGCACCGGGGTCTTTCAGCAGATCAAGCGAGGTGGGCAGGGGCGGGGTCGAACCGCCGACCTTCCGCTTTTCAGGCGGACGCTCGTACCGACTGAGCTACCTGCCCTCATCGGCGCCGTACGGCGCCCCAGCGGTCCTGACGGGATTTGAACCCGCGGCCTCCACCTTGACAGGGTGGCGAGCACTCCTAGCTGCTCCACAGGACCTTGCTACTGCTACCCCGAAGGGTATCGTGCCCCCAACGGGATTCGAACCCGCGCTGCCGCCTTGAAAGGGCGGAGTCCTAGGCCGCTAGACGATGGGGACGCGACGGCGTGGCCGCCGTTTTGCCCTTGGCGCCTGCCGTCGGGGACTCCGTAAGCATAGGGGACAAGAGGCCCAACCACCAAAGTGATTCCTCCTTCAGCGCGGACGCCCTGGCTGGCCGGCCGAGGACGGTGCGGGCCTCGACGGCGTCGGGGACGGGGACGACGGAGTCTCCGCAGGTGGCGGGCCTATGGGGCGGTCGGGCTGGTGTTCCAGGGTTCTTTCGATCTGTGCGGAGGTCAGTCCGAGTCCGCCGAGACGGATGTCGTCCCAGCCCTGGAGGCGGTGGCTGACGCGGTTGAAGTAGAGGACCGAAAGCTCGAATGGGGTGGGTTGTTCATGTTCCAGGCCGCGAAGACCGGCTCCGCCGGTGGAGCCCTGGACGAACAATCGGGTGCCGTCGGGCAGGAGTCGGGTGGAGCGTTGGTGCAGGTGCCCGGAGAGCACGAGCGGCGTGGTGCCGTCGAAGGCCTGGCCCTCCATGGGGTCGTGGACGAGGGCGACGTCGGGCGTCTCGTGGGAGAGGACCATCTGGTGTGCGGCGCCATGGCCGATGGCGAGCATCTCGCGGGCGTCGACGTCGTCGCCTCGTGTGGTCTTGTCGGGGGTGAAGCGCGGATCGCCGATGCCGAAGATCCGCAGGCCGCCGACGTCCTTGATCTGGTTGTCGAGGACGACGGCGTTCTTCTGCTTCGCGACGGACTTCTCGGTCTCGCGGGAGTCGTGGTTGCCGCGGATGAACACGTACGGGACGTTGAGCTTCGAGATGGAGTTCGCGAACTTCTGCTCGGCCTTCGAGCCGTGGTCGGTGAGGTCGCCGGTGTCGATCACCATCTGGACCTGGAACTGCTTGGTCACCTGGCTGATCACGCTCCAGGCGACGGGGTTCAGGTGGATGTCGGAGACGTGCAGGACGCGGATGGTGGTGGGGTCCGGCTCGTACGTCGGCAGCGTCGAGGTGACGTCGTACAGGCGTGAGACGTTGCCGATCAGGCGGGCGAGCTGCGCGCGGTAGGCGCCGAAGCGGGTGACGATCGACTTGGCGTCGCCGACGACCTGGGGCGCGCTGGCGAGGATGCCGGTGAATCTCGGTTCGACGACTGACTGCGGGTTGAACGTGATGAGGCTGATCGCGCCGATGAGGATGAGCCCGTTGAACGCCGCGAGCATGGTCCAGAGCGTGCGCCGCCACGTACGAAAGACGGCGAAACCGGCAAGTGCGGCGAATGCCAGGGCGACCAGGGTTGCCTTGACGGCCATGATGATGAAGCCGTGACGAATCTCACCCCCTACCGTGTTGGTGAGGTGGTCGAAGGCGGCGGGGTTCTCGATGATCCGGCGGGCGGGCTCGGGGCGAATCCCGGTGATCTGGGCGTCGACGCGTACCGGTCCGGCGTGGCTGTCGAGCTGCAGCGTGCCCAGCGGCGGGATGTCGATGACCGTGCCCCCGGACAGGGCCGGGTGCAGGGAGAACGTCACTTCGGCGGGCCCGACCGTGGTGTGCGCCCGGCCGCCGTAAAGGAGGCCGAACCACCCGCCGATGAGCCCGACCGCGATCACGGCGGTGACGCGGGCGGCCAGTCTGGTGCGGGGGTGGGTGGCGAGTCGGCGGATCTCGGTGAGGGCTCGGGAGAACACGTTGGTACCTATGCTCACTCGACCCATGGTCCACGCATGAGACCGCCGAGGGATCCCTAACGGGCACGATCAGTCACTCTTTCGCGACGCAGCGTGAGATAATCCTCTCGAGCCCGCCCGGCCAGAGCAGACCGGGCGGCGGTTCAGCAGGGGAGCGCGCGTGGGTGGACGACATCGACGGCCATTGGATCGCCAAGCGACTTATGGCGAGGTGTTCGGTGTCGGTGAGTTCCGCTCCATCTGGACGGCGCAGGCGTTGTCGTACATCGGCGACCAGCTCGCGCAGGTCGCGCTCGCGGTGCTGGTGTACACCAACACGCATTCACCGCTGAAGACCGCGCTGGCGTACGCGTTCACCTATCTCCCGCCGATCCTGGGCGGGCCCGTGCTGTCGGTGCTGGCCGACGTGCTGCCGCGACGGCGCGTCATGATCGTCTGCGATGTGGCGCGCGCGGTGATCCTGGCGTTGATGGCGGTCCATCACATGCCGTTCCCGGCGCTGTGCGGGCTGGTCTTCCTGTCCGTGCTGCTGGGCGCGCCGTTCACGGCCGCGCGCGCCGCGTTGCTGACCGAGGTACTCCCCGGCGACATGTACGTCGTCGGCTCCGCGATCAACAACATCACCCATCAGGTCACCCAGATGCTGGGCTTCCTGGCCGGCAGTGCGGTGATCTATGCCGTCGGCACGCACCAGGCGCTGGCGCTCGACGCCATCACGTTCGTGCTGTCCGCGGTGATCGTGGTGGCCGGCGTGCACCGGCGGCCGGCGCCCGTGTCCGAGGGGCGGCAGCGCCAGTCGCTGTGGCGGATCACGCACCAGGGCGGGCGGCTGGTCCTGGGCGACCCCACCCTGCGGCCTCTGGTCTGCTTCGCGTGGCTCTGCGGCTTCTATGTGCTGCCGGAGGGGCTCGCGGCCCCGTACGCGAAGACCTTTGGCGACAGCCCGGTCATCGTCGGGCTGCTGATGTCGGCGATGCCGACGGGCATGGCGCTGGGCGCGTTCGCCTACAGCCGGTTCGTACGGCCCGACAACCGCCTGCGCTGCATGGGCTGGATGGCGATGCTCGCCTGCGCACCGCTACTCGGTGCCGGCCTGCGGCCGCCCCTGTGGGCGGTCGTCGTGCTGTGGGCCCTGTCCGGCATCGGCTGCGCCTACCAGGTGGCGGCCAATGCCGCGTTCGTCGCGGCCGTACCCCCCGCGGGACGCGGCCAGGCGTTCGGCCTCGCCCAGTCCGGCATCCTGGCGAGCCAGGGCATCGGCATCCTCGCCGGCGGCGCGCTGGCGCAGGTCCTCGGCCCCGAGCCGGTCATCGCGCTGGCGGGCGCCGCCGGGCTCTCGGTCGCGACGATGCTGGCCATGTCGTGGAACCAGGTACGCGGCGAGGTCATCGCCTCCACCCACGAGCGTGCGCTCGGCGCCGTGGCGTAACCATCTGACCAGAAGTGTTTCGGCCGGTTAAGCCGCCGACTACGCACAAGATGGTAATTCGTCATGTCATAGGCATTTATCGCGCCTATTGACCTCTTTGTCCTCTTCCGTTCATCTGGCGGCATCGCGCCCGACCTTCCCGGGGCTCACTCTCCAATCGAGCCCCGCACCCCCCCTGCCAGACGGAGCGCCTGATGCCCGAGCTGTCCCGCCGACGCCTCTTCGGTGCCGCCGGTACCGTGGCCGCCGCCGCGTTCGCCAACGAATTCCTGCCCGCCAACCTGCGCCGCGCGCTCGCCGAAACCCCGGAAGGGCTGACCGGTACGCTCAGCGACATCAAGCACGTCGTCATCTTGATGCAGGAGAATCGTTCGTTCGACCATTACTTCGGCACTCTGCCCGGGGTCCGTGGTTTTTCCGACAAGAACGCGATCAAGCTGAGCACCGGACGGTCCGTCTTCTACCAGCCCGACACCGTCAACCCGGCCGGCTACATTCTCCCGTTCCATCTGAACACGCACACGACCAGCGCCCAGACGATCCCGTCGACGAGCCATGCCTGGAGCGTCCAGCACCAGGCCTGGAACCACGGGAAGATGGACAAGTGGCTGTCCGCGCACCGGGCGGCCGACGGCGACGACGGCCCGTACGTGATGGGCTACTACACGCGGGACGACATTCCCTTCCAGTTCGCGCTGGCGGAGTCGTTCACCGTGTGCGACAACTACTTCAGCTCGGTCATGGGCCCGACGTGGCCCAACCGCCTTTACCTCATGAGCGCCACGATCGACCCGAACGGCACCAAGGGCGGTCCGGTCATCACCAACACCGACCCGGAGCCGTATCGCTGGAAGACGTATCCGGAGGCGCTGACCGGTGCCGGTGTGACCTGGAAGGTCTACCAGGAGTCCGACGACTACGGCTGCAACATGCTGGAGTACTTCCAGACGTTCCAGGACGCGCCGACGAGCTCCACTCTCTACAAGAGCGGGATGCGTACGTCGTCGGCGGGGCAGTTCGAGTATGACGCCGCGCACGACCAGCTGCCCACGGTGTCGTGGATCGTCCCCACCAGCACCCAGTCCGAGCACCCGGACTACCTGCCGGCCGCGGGCGCCGACTACGTGGCCAGCAAGATCGACGCCATCGCGTCCAACCCGGACGTGTGGAAGAAGACGCTCTTCATCCTCAACTACGACGAGAACGACGGGCTCTTCGACCACGTGCCGCCGCCGGTGCCTCCGGCGGGGACCTCGCACGAGTTCGTGGACGGCCTGCCGATCGGCGGCGGGTTCCGGGTGCCGTGCCTCCTCGTCTCGCCGTGGACCCTGGGCGGCCGGGTGTCGAGCGAGAGGTTCGATCACACCTCCACGCTGCGCCTGCTCGAGAAGATGACCGGCGTGGCCATCCCCAACCTCAGCGCCTGGCGTCGCTCGGCCTTCGGCGACATGACCTCGGCCCTCGGGGTCGCCTCCACGGCGAACCCGCCGAAGCTTCCGGACACCGAGAAGCTGCTCGAGGAGGCCGAGGACGAGGTGGAGAACCTGCCCGCGCCGAAGTTCCCCGGCAAGACGCAGAAGCCGCCGAAGCAGGAGAGCGGTACGGTGCCGCGCCCCCGCTAGCGGGCACCGCCGGTCTGCTTGTTGATCAGGTCCTGGGCAATGGACGTCTCTTTGCCCTCCTCGGGGACGATCAGGGTCGCCGCCGCGTACAAGAGGATGCCGGCTCCGCTGGTGAGCACGGTCAGGACGGCGACCACGATCCGTACGATCGTCGGGTCGACATCGAAGTAGGAGGCCGCACCGGAGCAGACCCCGGTGATCATGCGTCCCGAGCGGGTGCGGGTGAGGCGGCGCGGTCCTTCGGGTTCGGGGGTGTCGTTCACAGCGTCTTCGTTCATACCTCGATCGTGCCGTGTCGACGGGGCGTGCGCCATAAGGGCTTGCCCTGAGGCGGCCCTGAGAGACCCCTGATCAGCCTTCGGTGACGTCGACGACGCACGAGCGTCGTACGAACCGCCAACCCGGAGGCCGCTCGGGCGGATCCCCGAAGGTCGCGGTGACGCGCAGCCGGGACCGGTCGAGCGGCTCCGACGTGCGCAGGGCGTGGGCGAACCGGTCGCGGGCCACCGGGGTGCCGTACGTGAACATGCGGTCGCCGTCGACGACGACCGCGCTCCCCGAGTCGTACATTCCAGGGCACAGCGGGCCGGGCAGCCGCGAGACGGCGAGCGTACGTGGCTCGTCCAGGGCCAGCCGCGCGAACACCGCCGGGTCGATGACCGGGGCCAGCTCCTCCGCGGGCGGCCGCCGCAGGAGCTCGCGTACCGCGGGCCCGTCGGAGGCGTCGTCCAGCACGACGAACTCGCCGCCGCCCACCGACACGAACCCCTCCGGGCCCGCGTGGGGGCCGCGCAGCCGCTGGAACCCGCAGTCGCGCACGCTCTCGCCCCGCATGACGTCGCCGCAGCGCCGCAGCGCCACCGACAGTTGCACGCCCACGCGGAGCCACAGAGGCATCACGAGCAGGCCGCCCTCGGCGAGCTGCTCGTGCCAGGCGGGCGCGACGTCCGAACTGCCGACCGTGAGCTGGATCCGGTCGTACGGCGCGGAGTCCGGCGCGCCGGCCCAGCCGTCGCCGGTGCGCACCTCGACGTTGTCCGTGGACGTCAGGCGGGCGCGGGCGGCGCGCGCGATCTCCTCGTCGATGTCGAGGGTGACCACGCGGCGTGCCAGCCGGCCCAGAAGCGCGGCGTTGTAGCCGGTGCCGGCGCCGATCTCCAGCACGGTGTGGCCGCTCTCGACGCGGAGCTGCTCCAGCATGGTCGCCACGATCGCCGGCCGGCTCGCCGAGCTGATCGCCACCCCGGCGTCGTCCCACTTGGTCACCAGGACCTTGTCGGCGTACGCGTCGGAGGCCGGGTGCCGTGGCACGAATCGCTCGCGCGGCACCTCCTCCATGGCCTCGGCGACCTGAGGATCGGTGAGCACACCCTTGTGCATCAGGAGCCGGACCAGCTCGCGGGGGGCCATGAACCCCAACGTACGCTGTGCATCGAACCCCTGGGAGGCCCTGATGGATCTGCTCCGCATCGACGACCAGTTCACCGACGAGGAGCGCCTCGTACGCGACACGGCACGCCGGTACGCCACCGAGCGAATCGAGCCGCAGGTGGCGGACTGGTTCGAGGCCGGTGTGTTCCCCGCGCGCGAGCTCGCCCCCGAACTGGGTGAACTGGGCCTTCTGGGCATGCACCTGTCGGGGTACGGCTGCCCGGGCGCCGGCGCGGTCGCGTACGGGATCGCCTGCCGCGAGCTGGAGGCCGTCGACTCGGGGCTGCGCAGCTTCGTGTCCGTGCAGGGTTCGCTGGCCATGTCGGCGATCCACAAGTACGGCTCGGAGGAGCAGAAGCAGGAGTGGCTGCCGAAGATGGCCGCCGGCCAGGCCATCGGCTGCTTCGGCCTGACCGAGCCGGACCACGGCTCGGACCCCTCGAACATGCGCACGCACGCCAAGCGCGAGGGCTCCGACTGGATCCTGAACGGCTCCAAGATGTGGATCACCAACGGCTCGGTGTCGGACGTCGCGGTCGTGTGGGCGCGTACGGACGACGGGGTCCGCGGGTTCCTGGTGCCGAAGGGCACCCGTGGCTTCTCGGCCCGTGACGTGCACAAGAAGCTGTCGCTGCGCGCGTCGGTGACCTCGGAGCTGGCCCTGGACGACGTACGCCTGCCGGCTGATGCCATGCTGCCCGAGGTCAAGGGCCTGCGCGGGCCGCTCGGCTGCCTGTCGGAGGCCCGGTACGGGATCATCTGGGGCGTGATCGGCGCCGGCCGTTCCTGCTACGAGACGTCGGTGGAGTACGCGAAGACGCGCGAGCAGTTCGGCAAGCCGATCGGGGCGTTCCAGCTCACCCAGGAGAAGCTGGCGTGGATGGAGGTCGCGCTCGGCCAGGCCGGACTCGTCGCGCTGCGCATCGGGCGGCTCAAGGAGGACGGGAAGGTCACGCCGCAGCAGGTGTCGTTCGGCAAGCTCGCCAACGTCCGTGCCGCCCTGGACATCGCCCGCCAGGCCCGTTCGATCCTCGGCGCGAACGGCGTCACGCTGGAGTACCCGGTGATCCGGCACATGACGAACCTCGAGTCGGTGCTGACGTACGAGGGCACCCAGGAGATCCACACGCTCGTGCTGGGCGAGGCCATTACGGGGCTGTCGGCGTACCGGTGATCGGCCGCCGGTCGCGGCGCTGCCGGTACGGCGGACAAAGCGTGGCCTATTTTCCGGTAAGTGGCGTGATATGGGCAATATCGCTGAACGTTTGACTCGCGCGGTTTCCGGGGGATGTTCCGATGGCGGCGGATTGATCGTTGCTGTTGAGGGAGGTCGGAGCATGACCGCATCGCGTATCCCGATCGCCGGCGGCTGGCTGTCGTTCGCCGGATTCCTGGCGATCTTGGCGGGCATCTACAACGTGATCGACGGCTTGGTCGCGCTTTTGCGCAATGACTATTTTCTCGTTACGTCGCACGACATTTTGGTATTCAATTTCACCGCGTGGGGCTGGATCTGGCTGATCCTCGGCATCATCCAGATCGTGGCCGGCACGGGCATTCTGCTCGGAAAGGGCTGGGGGCGCCCGGCCGGCATCGTCATGGCGGTGCTGGTCGCCATCGGGCAGCTCGCGTTCCTGCGGGCGTTCCCGGTGTGGTCGGTGCTGGTGATCGCGCTCTGCGTCCTGCTGGTGTACGCGCTGACGACCCACGGGCGCAACGCTGACGGCTCACGCGCTTAGGCGTTAGGCGGTGCCGGCGACCGTACTGCGGCGCTCGAGGAGGACGACGTCGCGCCAGCGGCCGTGGTGCCGCCCCACCCGCTCGCGCGTGCCGACCGTACGGAACCCGGCGCGCGCGTGCAGCCGGAGGCTGGCGGTGTTCTCCGGGAAGATCCCGGACTGGATGGTCCAGACGCCTCCGGCCTCCGTGGAGCCGATCAGCGCTGCCAGCAGCGCCGTCCCGACCCCGCGGCCCTGCGCGGCCGGGTCCACGTACACCGAGTGCTCGACGACCCCCGCGTACACGCGCCGGGCCGACACACCGGTGACCGCGATCCAGCCGAGGACGCGGTCCTCGCCCGTGTCCACCGCGACGTACCGGTGCAGCGGGAGCCGCTTCGCGTCGAACGCCTCCCAGGCCGGCGCGTCCGTCTCGAAGCTCGCCTGGCCGCCGTCGATCCCCGCCTGGTAGATCGCGAGGACCTCGTCGGCGTCCTCCGCGCGCATGGGCCGGAGCTCGACGCCCCGCGGCGCGGCCGGCTTCCCGGCCGTGAACCTGGCCGGATCCGGCATCGTCAGGTCGACGAACCCCGCCGCCACCAACAGATCCCGGCACGCCTCGGCGTCCGCCACGGCCGCGTCCAGCCGGCCACCCGGCCGCAGCGCCCGGAACACCCGCGCGAGCTCGTCGCCGGTCAGCTCGACGACGCGGTCCGTCGTGACCGAGTCCAGACTCCGATCCGGAGGGGACTGCGCGGCCACGCCCGGGCGCAGGGTCGCGCCCGAACCGGGGTTCGGGACGAGTACGTTCATCGCCTTGACGATAGACGCCCCTCCTTAGGGCAACTCCCGCCGCTGTCCGCGCGGCGTCTCCGCCGCGGCCTTGTCGACCAGGCAGAACGGATGCCCCACCGGGTCGATCAGCACCCGGAACCGCGACCCACCCGGCTGGTCGATCGCCAGCCGCGCGCCCAGATCCAGGACGTACTCCTCCGCCTCATCCAGATCATCGACCCGGAAGTCGAGGTGTACGCGACGCGGCGCACCACGATCAGGCCAGTCGAACGCCCTGTGATTCGCCACACGCTGGAAGTCGATACGGACGTCACCGTCACCGGACAGCACCACGAAGTCGCTGCTGGACCAGGAGATCTCCAGGCCGGTGAAGGCCTGGTAGAAACGCGCCAGCGCAAGCGGGTCCGGACAGTCGACGGTGACGGCGAACAGGTGCGAGACAGCTGCCATTCGGGCTCCTCGGCACGGTGACGGACGGCCTGGAGACCATGTTCGCTCACCGAGGCGCGAGCGGCGAACAACGACCGAGCCACATCGCCTGTCCGCCTATGGCCGGAAGGGGCGGTAATCCGGATCACGACCAGGCAGCCCCTCCGGTACGCTCAACCCAGCGGGGCGTTAGCTCAATTGGCAGAGCTGTGGACTTTTAATCCATAGGTTCTGGGTTCGAGTCCCAGGCGCCCTACCACTCCACATGGCATCTGAGCTGCTATTTCTTGCTTCGGTCGGGTCTTGCCGATGATTGTTTCGCGTTGCTGCGTGCTCATTGCGTGCTCATCGGGCGGGTGGGGGGCACCGGACACCGCCGCGTGGGGGTGTCATCGGGACGATTTGGGCCTGAGCTCCTCTCGTGTCCATGGGCATGAGCGAGCTGCATGCTGGCGGCGGCGTCTTGTTACTGGGGCCTCGGTCTTTGCTTCGGCTGGCGCCTAGTCGGCGTTGAGGGCTTGTCCGTCAGAGGTGCAGCAGGCGTTTGGGATGGTTTCTGCGCTCTTGCCGAGGGCGGTCACCCACACCTTGTCCTGAACGGCGTAGCGCACGCTGATGACGAGTCGACCGCCGGGGCGAAGGACCCGGAACAGCTCCGCGAAGCCCGCCGGGCGTTCCCACAGCAACCCAACGCCTCGACGCGATGGTGCGCGCCCAAGGTCTGCCGAGCACCGCGTAGTAGAGATCGGCGCTGGAGGGACGCTGGGGGATGGGCCACAATGAGGCGAGCCGATGAGGAAGGGCGAGGATGGGGATCGCAGGGCCGCTTGAGCGCGCGATCATGGAGGCTCTGTGGGATGCCGACAGCGCCTTGCTCGTCCGTGAGCTGATGGGCGTGGTGAACGCCGGGTCGGCGAAGCCGTCGGCGTACACGACCGTGCAGACCGTCGCCGACCGTCTCGTCCAGAAGGGGTTGTTGACGCGGACGGCGGACAAGAACGCCTGGCGCTACACGCCGACGCGCAACCGTGAGGATCACGTGGCGCAGGTCATGGCTGAGGCCTTGGCCCAGACGGCTGACCGCGGGCCGGCGCTGGCCCGGTTCGCCGAGACGATCGATCCGCATGACGCCCACCGTCTCTTGATGGAGTTGGCGCAGCGATCGGCTCCAGCCGCGGAGGATCGGCGGTCGTGATTGCGCTTGCGGGTCTCGGCGCGATCGTCCTCGTCCTCGGCGGGGGCGCCGGGCCGTGGTTGAGCCGGAGCGGGTGGTGCCAGCGCATCCCCCGGGTGGCCGCACTCGCGTGGGTGGGCGTTCTGGCCAGCGCCCTGGCCGCCATCTTCGGGATGGTCGCCGTGGTGTCAACGGGCCGACACGGCCTGATTCACCGCGGGGCGGAGTGGCTGGCGAACTGCTGGCACCACCACGACGGGGCGTACGGCCCGGCCCCGTACGTCCTCAATGCCTTCCTCCTCGGTGGTGCCCTGGCCGCGACGGGAATGGCCGTGATCCGATACCGGCGTACGGTCGCGCAACGTCGTCGGCATCGAGAGGCTCTGCAGTTCGTCGTCCGGATCTCCGGCGACCTGGACGACGTCTGTCTCCTGGACCATCCGGTGCCGGTCGTCTACTGCGTCCCGTCCCGTCGGCGCCCGATCGTGGTGAGCAGCGGAGCCATCGAACGGCTGGAGGATGCCCAGCTCCAGGCGGTACTGGCGCACGAACGGGTGCATCTGCGTCATCGCCACCACCTCCTTCTTACCGTGGTCGACGCGCTGGCCGCCGCGCTGTTCTGGCTGCCCACCTTCCGTGAGGCTCGCGAGAGCCTGCCGATCCTGCTGGAGATGGCCGCGGATGACATCGCGGCTCTCAGCTGGGGACACGAAGCGGTGGCCGCGGCCTTGCGGAAGCTTACGATCTCAGCGAGTCCGGCCGGCGGGCTGGCGGCGGGTGGTTCGGATGCCTCGCAGCTGGACCGGCGGCTCAACCGGCTGGAAACCTCGGCCGCCATTGACGAGCTCCACCTTCAGCGCCTGACCCGGGCGACAGCGACGACCTCCGTTATCGTGCCGTTCCTCATCTCGGCGGGGTGGATCGCGGCGACCCCCCTGATCTGTTGACCCCCTTCCTTGTCGTGCCGGGGAGGTCGGGGCGCCGTCGCATGGGCGGCGCCCCGCGGAGCGGTCAGCTCACGGGCAGTGTCAGTGCGGCGGTGTGAAGCTTGCCTCCGGTTTGGAACTGCAGGAACAGCCGCCAGTTGCCCGAGGAGGCCAGCTCGGCGTGGAAGGGCAGGTCCGGACCGCCGTGGGCGTCGTTCGCCTGGATCTCGGGGTGGAGGTGGGCGAACGCGGTGTCGCCTTCGTGGAAGGCGGTCAGGTGGGCGTAGGTGTCCAGGTAGGGCTGCAGGTCGACGACCGGTTCGCCGCCCCTGGTGATGGTGACGGTCAGCGGGTGTGCCATGCCGGCCATCGGTTCCCCCTTGACGGCGATGGTGTAGCCGTCGACGTCGGTGCTGCCGGCCGGTGCGGGCAGCGGTGTCATGGTCTGCCTGCCTGGGACGGTGACGGTACGGCTGAGGACGAGGTCCTTGTCCTTGCCGGGGATGAAGGAGGCGAACATGCGCCAGGAGCCAGGGGCGAGGGGCGCGAGGTCCGCGGTCCAGTTGCCGCCTGCGGTCATGGTCGGGTGGATGTGCTGGAAGCCGGTCAGGTCGGAACGGATGGCGTAGAAGTGCATCCGCTTGGTCTGGTCGAGTGCGAAGTCGGTGACGGGCTTGCCGTCCGGGCCGGTGATCGAGAACCGGTAGCCGGCCTGCTCGCCCGCCGGGAGCGTCGCGTCCTGGGAGGTGAGGCGGTAGCCGTCCTGGGCGTCGGCGAGACCGTTGCCGGTGGTCGGGTGGTTCATGCCGGGCATGCCACTCATCGAGTGCTTGGCGCCGTGGTCCATGCCGGACACGGACGAGTGGTTCGAGGATCCGCAGCCGGCCGGCGTTAGGGCGATGACGGCTGCCGTACCGGCGGCGAGGGTACGGCGGCGTACGGAAGAAAGGGAAGATGCGGACATGACAGTGTCTTTCCTGGGTGTGGGTACCGCATGGGCGGTGCGAGGGGTGAGCTGGACACATCACGCCGGACCCGGCCAGCAGGAGGGTTCGGCGCGTTGCCTGTCACGTCCTCGCAACACACACCAGGAGTAGGAGGTCTCGCCCGCCGGCCGGCGGCCCGCGCAGTCTCGTCCGGCCCAGGCTCACCGGCCGCCCTGACAGGGACCGCGCCGCCAGTACCGCGAGGGTGACGGCGACAAGCCCGGCCACGGGCAGCGGGGTCCGGTCTCGCGCTGGGGTCGAGACGCACAGCGACCCGTGCGTTCCCCAGGCGTCCGCGACGTGGGCGGCCCGGGGATGGGTTGCATCAGGAGCGACGTCCGCAGATGCCATCGCAGCGGCGTCGTGGCCCTCGTGTACGGGGACCGGGGCGCGCATCACACCGTGGCAGCCGCCACCGCCGGTAGGCGGGGCGCCGTGCATGAGAAACAGGCCGAACAGGACCGCGCCGGCCACCAGCAGCCGGACGACACCCCGCCCGCGCGCCCGCTCGCCATCCACCACTGCCGATTCCTCTCAGACTCACGCGACAGACAACGACACATTGTAGGACTTATGTAGGCTGCGCTTCTCGTCGCCGACCCGATCTGAACATCGCTTCACGTAGCCGGGACTGTGCTGGTCGACTGCCGCACTCTCATTGTTGCTCCGACTAAGGCCGTGCGCGGGTCGGTCAGTCTCTGAGGAGAATGTGTCGATGATGTGAGGGTTGAGTAGCGTATGACTTGATCGATCTCCTACACTGCGTAGGAGATCGGCCGCCCCCTGCTTCACCCGAAGCACGGCCGACCGCCGAATCCCCGAAGGCTCAGGGGAACCGGGGACCCACGTCCATGGGGTGAATCCGCGGCGCACCCACGCTCCGGTAGGGCGACTCCGGCCCGAACCCGCCAGCTAACCCGGTAGGCGCAAGGAGAGGAACATCCACGTGGCCTTTTCGCACTCGCAGTTCCAGCGGTCTGGCCGGCTCGGAGGCGTCGCGACCCTGGCCGTCGCCGCCGCGGTTCTTCTGCCGACGGCCGGGGCGGACGCGACCCCCAAGCCTTCGGTCGCCGCCGCCAAAAAAGAGCTCACGAAGCTCAATAGCCAGGTCGACAAGCTCGTCAATCGCTACAACAAGGCCAAGACCCAGCTGGACGCGACGAAGAAGCAGCTCAAGACCCTCAACACTGAGACGGCGGCTGAGCAGCGCGTCTACCAGGGCCTGCACGCCCAGGTCGCGCAAATCGCCGCCGCGGCCTACAAGAACGGCACCCTCGACTCCAGCACCGCTCTGGTCGCCGCCAAGAGTCCGGAAGCGGCACTGGATCAGATGTCGGCCTTCACCCAGCTGTCCAACAACCACGGCCAGGAGCTGAAGGCCTTCCTCGACTCCACCCAGCGACTGCGCCGCGAGCAGGCCCAAGCCGAGTCCGCGGTTGAGGCCGTCACCCGCATCACGACAGACCTGAAGCAGCAGAAGGCCACCGTACAGAAGGCCATCAACAAGCAACGGGCGCTGCTGATCAAGGCCGGCGCGCTGGTGGCCCCCGGCACCGGAAGCGGCCAAACCTACAACGGCCCCGCCTCAGGGCCACCCCGCGAAGCCCTGCAGTACGCCTACGCCCAACTCGGCAAGCCCTACATCTGGGGCGGCACCGGCCCCAAGGGCTATGACTGCTCCGGGCTCACCATGATGTCCTGGCGCGCCGCCGGCGTGAGCCTGCCCCGCGTCGTGCCTGACCAGTACGACGCCACCCGCCACGTCTCCAAGGCCGACCTGCAACCCGGCGACCTGGTCTACTTCGACAACATGGGGCATGAGGGCATGTACGTCGGCGGCGGCCGATTCATCCACGCTCCCCACACCGGCAGCGTCGTGAAGTTCGACAGCCTGTCCAACCCCTGGTACTCCTCCCACTACGTCGGCGGCAGCCGCCCGTAGGTCGAACTCCGATACCTCTGGGTGAAGCACGCCCCCGGCCGGTGAGTCGGGTCGGCGTACTCACCGCCCTGGTCGTTGCCGCGACATTCGCGACCCTCGGCCTGGACCGGGGCGGTGTCTTCATCGCCCCTCGCACGTCGGGCTGCGGGCCGCTGAAGCAGAGCACCGATGTAGCGGCCACCCCGTGGGTGAGGTTCGTTGCGTGGCGCTCGTGGGCGGTTCTGGCGTCAGATCATGTGGTTGTGTGCTGGTGTCGGCATCGGTCGGGCGCGGGTGTTGCGTCGATGCCTGTACTGCTCCCAAACTCGTCGTAGTGGGCTGACCTGGGGATTCGTAACATCGTCTATGCCGCTCTGTGATACTCGTTGATCACACCGCCGAGCACTTTGCGTCGGCGGATCGGTGCGTCGAACGTTGCTGGCGGGACTGATGCGGCCGGTGACGGGTCGTAACGGTCGGTGTACTCGCCAAACACCGACTGCAGGTGACGCTCGTTGTAGATCAACATCCGGTCGGTGCACTCGGCCCGTACGGTGCGTACCCACCGCTCGGCATAGCAGTTCGCCCGAGGCGTCCGCGGCGGAGTCTTCACCACGCTCACGCCTTCCTCGGTGAAAACCTCATCGAACGCGCCGGTGAACTTGCCGTCACGGTCGCGGATGAGGAAACGGAAGGAGCCGATCTGCTCCCCAAGATCCATGGCAAGGTTGCGGGCCTCTGGGCGGTCCACGCTCCGGTCGGGTTGGCGGTCACCCCCCAGGATGTGCACCCGCCGAGTTCTCACCTCCATGACGAACAAGACGTAAAAACGTTTCAGCACGATCGTGTCCACATGGAAGAAATCGCAGGCCAGCATCCCCTCGGCCTGAGTGCGGAGGAACGCCCGACAGGAAGTGTCCAGGTTCCGCGGAGCCGGACTACACCCTCGGGCCCGCAGGATCCGCCGCACCGTTGATTCACAGCCCGGTCGGCCCAGTCCAGCTTCGGGCGGGCGACCTGACGTCGCAGCACCGCCACCTTATGACGCAACCATGATCTCCGCGTCCTTCGAGGCCTCGCTACGCGCTAGCAGCACGAACCACCCGAAAACCCGAATCATGATCAGATACAGGAGACGAACAGACACAGACCGCGATCCTGCCCCACCGCACGCATCGGACCAAATCGCAGATCAACGCCACTGCGACGAGTTCCGGAGCGGCACAGGCGATCTCATGCCGCAGCACCATAGAGGGCCAGATCAGATGCCGTGGACGAGTTATGGCACCGCACAGGACGTCCGCGTTCCCGGCACCCCACCAGCAAGATCACCATCTACAGCTGGAGTATCAGCTGAGCGCCTCGGCCGTATGGATCAGGTTGATGTGGGTGAAGGCCTGAGGAAAGTTGCCCAGCTGGCGCGCTTGGACGGGGTCGTACTCCTCGGCGAGCAGGCCCACGTCGTTGGTGAGGGCCAGCAGCCGTTCGAACAGCTCCATGGCCTCCTGCTTGCGCCCGATGAGGGCGAGCGCCTCGGCAAGCCAGAAGCTGCAGGCGAGGAAGACGCCTTCGGCTCCGGGTAGCCCGTCGATGTCGTTTCTCTCGGAGGTCGGATAGCGCAGCACGAAGCCGTCGGTCGTCAGCTCGCGTTCGATCGCGTCGATCGTGCCGATGACCCGGGGGTCTTCCGGCGGCAGGAAGCCGACGATCGGAATGAGGAGCAGCGCCGCGTCGAGCTCGCGAGAGCCGTACGACTGGGTGAACGTGCCGCGCTCGGGGTCGAATCCCTTGTCGCAGACCTCGGCGTGGATCCGGTCCCGCATGGCCCGCCAGCGATTGACGGGACCGGTGTGGCCGAGCTTTTCGACCATCCGTACGGCCCGGTCGGCCGCCACCCACGCCATGACCTTTGAATGGACGAAATGTCGACGCGGGCCGCGGATCTCCCACAGGCCCTCGTCGGGCTGGTCCCAGCTGCGCTCGATGAAGTCCATCAGCCTGCAGACAATGGACCAGGCGTAGTCGTCGGGCGGCATCCCCAGCTTGTGGGCCCGGTAGAAGCAGTTGAGCACCTCGCCGTAGACGTCGAGCTGAAGCTGGCCGGCCGCATCGTTGCCGATCCGCACCGGCCTGGAGCCTCCGTAGCCGGGAAGCCAGCCGAGCGTCTGCTCTGGCAGGCGCCTCTCGCCTGCCACGCCGTACATGATCTGGAGGTCCTCCGGGCGGCCCGCGATGGCGCGGAGCAGCCAGTCACGCCAGGCGGCCGCCTCGGTGATGTATCCGGATTCGGTCAGGGCGTCGAGTGTCATCGTGGCGTCGCGCAGCCAGCAATATCTGTAGTCCCAGTTGCGGACTCCGCCGAGATGCTCGGGCAGCGATGTGGTGGGAGCCGCCACGATGCCGCCGGTCGGGCTGTAGATGAGTGCCTTGAGCGTGATGAGGGAGCGGACCACGGTGGCGCGGCAGCGGCCCGGGAGCCAGCAGCGGAAGACCCATTCCTCCCAGAACAGCCTGGTCTCGGTGAGCTGCTCGCTGGGATCGATGTGGTCGGGTTCCGGCTGGTGCGAGGGGTGCCACGTGAACACGAACGCCTGGCGTTGCCCTGCGGCGATTGTGAAGGTGCCGGTGTACCGGTCACCCCTGTCTTCCAGGTGGAGGGGGGCGTCGATCCAGACCGAGTCAGGCCCGCCAATGGCGTGGAGGCGGCCGTCGAAGCGGCGAGCCCAAGGGACGATCCTGCCGTAGTCGAACCGGATGCTGATCTCTGCGGTCATGTCCACCCTCCCGGACACGCCCTCCACGATCCGGACCAGGTGGGGGTTGGCGTGCCGGGGAGGCATGAAGTCGATGACCTTGACGGTCCCCGTGGAGGTCTCCCATACGGTCTCGAGGATCAGTGTGTCGTTGGCGTACGCGCGTCGCGCGGCCATCTCGTGCCCGGCGGGGGCCAACCGCCAGAACCCGTTGGACTCGTCGCCGAGGAGCTTGGCGAAGCATGAGGGAGAGTCGAACCGGGGAAGGCAGAGCCAGTCGATCGACCCATCGCGACCGACCAGGGCGGCTGACCGCGTGTCCCCGATGAGGGCGTAGTCCTCGATCCGCACGCTGACCACGCTACGCCAATGACCAGCGGCCGGGCGGTGTGCGTTGCGCTGTGGCCGCCCGGCCGCCCGGCCGCTGGTCAGGGTGGTTGTTAGCTGGGGCCGTTGATCAGGCAGACCTGGACGCTGCCGCCCGGGTCGGCCGCGCCGCGCAGGTTGTTCAGGCTGGTGGCGTTGTTGTAGTTGGAGCGGAAGGAAAGGTTCGTGCCGATTGTCTGTTCCGAGCCGCCTGGGGGCGTCACGTAGGCGCTGTAGGTATGGCTACCTGCCGCCACCGTGAATCGGAATCGGTACTTCTGGCCGGCGGTCCAGGGGATGTTCGTTGCCGGATAGGCCGCGTCGCTGCGTGCTTCGATGTGACCGTTCTCGGAGTTGAAGCGGATCGTGGCCGCCGTCGCGAACGCGTTCGAGTCCTCACCCACCGGTGGGTTCGTGTCAAGGCCGACGCCGGTGTCGGCGTTGGTCACGGCGGGAGTCGCGTCCACCGTCATCTGGAAGGTTGAGAAGTCGGTGAAGGACTTGTTGTACGGCGTGCTGTCGGTGGCCACTCCACATCCCGGCGGCGGGTCGCTCGGAGTGGGCGTCGGAGTCGGGGTCGGGGTCGGAGTGGGGGTGGGGTCACCGCCACCGCCGGTTCCGTGACCGTTGATCTCCAGGACGCCGGCCGAGGTCGACGTGCCGCCCGATCCCGTCGTGACCGTCACGACCGCACCCGACGCGTCGGGCGTGGTGCTCACCGAGTAACCGGTGTTCGCCGCGAGATCGGTGATGACGATCTGAGTGTCCGTGCTGGGCACGTGGAACTTGATCGGTGTCGTGATCGGAGTGCCGGGCGCTCCCGTGCTGCTCACAACGGCGTAGTTGGTGCTGCCGGCCTGCAGGATCGTGCCGGTGACCGCGCCTTGGAGCACGTTGCCATCGGCCGCCGACAGCCGGGTGGCCTTCGCCGCCTGGGAGGCCGTGCCGTTGGCGTCGAAGACGGCGAGCCACTGGCCCTGGGCCGAGGCCGTCGCCGGCTTGACGTCGAGGCGCGAGACGCCGGTGCCGGACAGGATCTCGTTCGTGGTCGTCTCGGTGTGACCGGCGGGCAGCAGGAAGCTGGCAGACCCGGTGTACTTGGAGTTCTTGGTGAAGGTGTAGCGACTGACACCGGATGAAGGGTCGGTCTGCTTGCTCGGGGTGCCGGAGAAATGCCACCGCGTCCACTGGCTCACGCCGGCACTGGTGGTTCCGGTGCGGTCGTTGACGACGAACAGGTTGGGCCGCAGGTAGACGACGTCACGGGTCCAGTTGGAGATGACGTTGGTGGTACCGGCCCGGTTGTACATGTCCTCCAGGTTGCCGGCCCGCATGAACGAGTAGTCCTGCTGGGAGTCGAAGGCGCTCATGTGCGTACGGGCACCACCGGCTCGGTAGCTCAGCCCCTGGCCGTGCTTGCCCTGCGGTGTCTGGGCGTAGAACTGGTTGTAGAGGTCCCTGGGCGCGGTGTCGTCAGGGAACGTGTCGTTGTAGCGGAAGTTGTCGGCGCCCACGCCGTCTTCGAAGACCTCTCCGGTCGCGTTGACCAGGAACGGCGTGTTGCCACGGGCGATGGCCAGCGTGCCGGAGTCGAAGAGCTCGTGTCCGGGCTCGTTGGCGGTGTAGGGCCCCGCGTTGAGCGATCCCCAGACCGCCCCGGTGTTCCAGTCCGAGCGGGTTGCTCCGTACTCCATGCCGTTGGCGAGATAGTCCAGCGGCTGGGACGCGGTGTAGTCCGCTTCTTGCGCGTCGGGGTCCCACAGGAATTCGCTCGAAAGGCGTTCGCCACGGCTGTCACCATCGGCAGGGTTCGCCGCCCGGATGTCCTTGGCGAATCTGTGGAAGGCGGGAGCGAACGGGTCGTTCAGGTCCGTCAGGACGCCGGCCAGCTGCGTAATGGCCTGGGCGGGGACGGGCAGCGGGAAACCGAAATCGCCTCGATCGTCGATTCGGTTCATGCCGGGCCAGACGTTATGCATGTACCACTTGGCCGCCCCCTCCGGGAACTTGTACGGAGCGGAGGCGTTGTTGATGAGGTCGATGCCCTTGACGTCCTTGGCCACCAGGGCGACCACGGACATGTTGTAGATGGAGAGCGGACCGTAGCCCTGTCCTTCGGGCCATCCGCCGCCTGAGAGGTTGGCCGCGTAGTAGGGCTGCACAACCTGCCCCTGCACCCGGTTGACGAAGTCCGACCAGTCCGTCGCCGCGTTGGCGTTGCCGCGTCCCTCGGTGGCCAGTGCGGCGAAGGCCTTGGTGGCGTAGTAGCCGGCGTAGTAGTTGTCCGCCGGATGGTCGTGGCTGAAGCCCTGGGCTTCGTAGGTGTCGATGTAACGCTTGAGATGGGCGATGACGCGCGTACGCAGATCGGAGCTCAGGGCGTCATAGAGCCAGTCAAAGCCGAGGGCCGCCGCGTAGCCGTAGTTTCGAATGCCATAGACCTGGTCTCGCGGCACGATGTGGCCCGCGTCGTCCCTGATCACCTTGCCAGATGCGTCAATTGCCGCCAGGCCGTCATGGGGGTCACCCTCCGGAGCGGACATGTGGAGCAGGATGTCCGCGCCCTTGGCGCCGTACTGCGTTGCTTTAGATGGGTCGACGGCCAGCGCGACCTGGTAACACAGGCCGATATTTTGGATGGCGACGGTGTAGCCGTCGCCGTTGTAGCCCTCACCGACGCTGTTGGCGTCAGGGTAGGCGTTGCCCTTGTTCGGGTTGCTGTCGCTAACCCAGGGCCACTCCACGGTCCCGGTCAGGTAGGAATCGCACTTGGCTTTCAGGGCGGTCCATGCGGCGCCGCCCCCCTGCGCCCGCTGCTGGAGAGCGCCCAGCCTCGCCGGGGTGAGGATCAAACGGGCGGGGTTCGCGGGGGTCGTGGCATGAGCCGTGGTCGCCGGAACCGAGTTCAGACCAACTGCCAGCAACGCTGAACCGATCAGCGAAGCCCACCATCGTCGTCTCTTGATCATACGTGGCTCCTTCTCATCGCAATTAGCACTGAGCAATGGGGAAAGTCGTCGACCAATGTGGGGGTGGGAACATCAACGTCTCCCGAATCGTTGTCGGGGGGAATCAGGAGATTCCCGAAAGATCCCAGGTCGCAGGGGTGGGGCAGGTTCGCCCCGCTGAAGTGCCGGGTCCGCGTACGCGGGTACGGCGGTAGCAGACCGGGCGTGGGTCGACTCCACGGATCCGATCTACCGCAATAAAGGCGGAAATCGACCGAAAGGTACCGCTGAATCGCGGCCACGAACAAGGCTCTCGCGGCTGTTGGACCGCCCGCGAGCCCCGTCAGCGACAGGCCTCTGACCTTCGCGAACGCCGGAGATGCCCATCGGATGGGCTCCTGGCGCGGTTCTCCAGCGGATGACCGAACCTGGCCGCCAAGGGATTCCGGATGGCTTGTAAGTACCCGTTGGGTAGCCGGCCGATCACCCGATGCGGTCGCTCCGCCGGTGCGGGGTGCGGATGATCGGCTGCTGAGCTGGGCTTTCTTCGTCCGGCCTACCCAGCGGCTCTGTACCGGTTGATCAGTCCGTCCACGGGTTGGGGTCGACGCTCGTGTAGGTGTCCGCAGATCAATCCGCCCGCGTTTGCTCCCCTGGCGGTGGGTGCCAGAGGGTGCCGGAGTCGATCTCGCTGACGCATTGCCTGCCGAGGAGGGCGAGTGCTCGGTCGATTTCATCTTGAAAAATGTCCAGGGCGCGCAGGACGCCGGGGTAGCCCGCTGCTGCCAGGCCGTACATCCAAGGACGGCCTATGAGACAAGCATCGGCACCCAGCGCGAGGGCCTTGATGACGTCGATGCCGCGTCGGATTCCGCCATCGAGGAGGACGATCGCCGAGGTATCCGCGAGGGCGTTGGAAATGGCTGGGAGCACACGAATGGCCGCGGGGGTGTGGTCAAGTTGTCGGCCACCATGGTTGGAGACGATCACGCCGGCGGCACCGAGCTCAACCGCACGACGCGCGTCTGTTGCGGACATGATGCCCTTGACCAGCACCGGGCCGCCCCAACGGCGGATATACCAGGTGAGGTCATCCCATGTCTGTGCCGGGTTGAACAGGTGTTGAAGCCAGCCGGCCGCGCCGAGTGCACCATGGGCGGGCGCTGCCTCGAGCCCCGCCAGATTGGCCAGCTCGATGCGTGGTCCGCGGAGGAATCTCAGGCACCATCCGGGGTTTCGAGCTAGATCCACGGCGTTGGTGAAGGAGGGGCGAGGAGGGATCGTCATTCCATTGCGCAGGTCACGTTCGCGTTGACCGGGGACAGGGCAGTCGACAGTTAGGACCAGCACGCGAGCGCCCGCGTCACGAGCCTGGTCGATGAGGGTCGCGGCCGTATCGCGATCACGCCAGGCATACAGCTGGAACCACAGCGGGCCGGTGCTGGAACGGGCGATGGATCGAGTCGAGTAGCTGGACGCCGAGCTGATCACGAATACTGTCCCGGCATCGTGGGCCGCTGCTGCCGCAGCGAGCTCGGCACCAGGATGTGCGAGGGCAGGCATGCCGGCGGGGCCGCAGATGACCGGCATCCGCAGTTGCTCGCCGAGCAATTCCACACGCTGGTTGCGCTCGGCAACGTTGACCAACACCTGTGGCAAGAGCCGCAGAGCGTTGAACGCTTGGAGGTTTTCTCGTGATGTCACCTCATCGCCAGCACCGCCATCGACATAGTCGAAGATCATGTGAGGTAGCCGCCGACGCGCGGCATCTCGCAGATCGCTGATCGTGATCCATCGGGTTGGATCTTTGCCTCGAAAGGTCCTTCGAATTCTTGAAGCGGTGCCGAGCGTGTGCCCGCTCACGTTTGCAGACGCGCTGTTGGCATGCTCAGTCATGGCTGACTGCCTTGTCGACTGCGTTGCTGATGAGCAATTCACTGCCGAACCAACCCCAATAGATGCGGTGGGCTCGAATGAGAGGGCCGTCGAGGTCCACTACCTCAAGAATGTCGACCTGATCTCCATCGGGTGCGAGCCGCGGATACTCCCACATCAAGGTATTTCCATTGAAAAAGTAGTGGTCGGAGCGATACCAGCGGACCAGTGGATTCGGCCGCCTCCGGGTACCCTCCGCGAAAAACGCCTGGATCTGCTCGCGACCCTCCAAACGCCCGGATGCGGTATCAAGGATCCGAGGTACCAGCGGGCTTTCCAATATCGCGTCTTCGGCGTACAGGCCGGCGAGCTCGCCGACCTGCCGGTCACGAGCGAAGCGGTGCCACAGTTCGAAGACCGTGCGTGCCTCAGCCGCCGTTGCGGACATGTGTCTTCCCTTCCACGAATGCTCGAACCATCCGACGGGTGCGTGACCCGCAGGGCGAGCTGAAGAATCGGACGGCCATCGCCGGTTGGGGACTTCGACCATCACGGCGAGGCGCTACGGCCGCCTCAGAGGCCGCGGGTTCACCGTAGGGAACCGAAGCTTTCATCGCGGTCAAAGGGTTCTCGACGCAGACTTGGCCCATGAAGGAGCATGCGGCTTGGGACGAGGTCGATATCAGCGCGGTCGGGTCGCTCCTGGCCGACCCGGCCCGATCGGCGATTCTCATCGCGCTCATGGGCGGTATCTCGCTACCTCCCAGTGAGCTGGCGGCCCGAGCAGGCGTGTCGGCATCGACCGCCACGTTCCACCTGACGAAGCTGATGGCGGCGGAATGGGTGGTGGCCGAGCGCTGCGGCCGGCACCGGTACTACCGGCTGGCTTCGGCCGAGGTGGCCGAGTTGATGGAAGATCTGGCGCGCCACATTCCACCCGCACGCGTCACGTCATTGCGAGCCTTCCGTGCCCGCGACGAGCTGCGTTTCGCGCGCTCTTGCTACTCGCATCTCGCTGGCCTGCTCGGAGTCACCGTCACGGACGCCTTCCTCGAACAGGGGCTCATCCAGCGGGCCGAAGGGATGTTCGTACTCACCCTGCTCGGCCGTGACATGCTCACTCGGCGAGGCGTTCGGCTGCCGGCCTCGCGGGTATCCGGCCGCAAGCTCGCCCGCCCTTGCGTGGACTGGACGGAACGGCGTCCGCATCTAGCGGGAGCCCTGGGCACCGCTCTGCTCGACCACCTGCTCGACGTCAACGCGCTGGAACGCGGCCCGGCGAAGCGTTCCCTTCGCCTCACCCACGCCGGCCATGACCTGCTCGACGAATGGGCCATACCCCGGCCGCCCGCCGATCAGGCGACGGCCTGATTCGTCCCGCACGCTGACGCCGGTCTGGCAAGTCCGCAGGCAAGCGGGTTACGCGGCACGACACTTCGACGCCTGTCGAAGCTCGGCGCCTCTACATTCCGACCACTCCGACACCACCCAACCGGCATCGGGCCGGTCGTCACCGGAGGGTCGCCATGAGTAACTCTGCATTCCAGCCCCCCTCAGCCTCCATATCAACGCGGTATTCCATCGCGGGACGATTGAACAGACTTCCGATCGTTGCCACGCACCGATACGCGATCCTCGTGATCGGGCTCGGCTTGTTCTTCGACGCCTACGAAATCTTTCTCGCCGGGACTCTCAGCACCGTACTCAAGGCTCAGTTCCACCTTGGGGATGCCGCCCTCAGGATGGTGTTGGCCTCGGCCTTCGTCGGTCAGTTCGTAGGCGCGATCGCCATGGGGCGTCTTTCCGACCGAATCGGCCGGCGGGCCGCGTTCCTGCTGAATCTGGCGATCTATTCCGCGTGCTCGATCCTTGCCGCGTTCGCCATGAATGTCGGCTTCTTGGTCATCGCACGCTTCATCGCGGGTCTTGGTCTGGGGGCAGAGGCACCCGTTGCCGATGCGTATCTGTCCGATCTTCTACCTTCGCGCGGCCGCGGTCGTTTCATGGCCTGGACCTATACGGTCGGCTTCCTCGGCGTACCGGCCGTCGGCATACTCGGCCGTGTCCTGGTACCCCGCGCACCTCTCGGCCTGGCGGGATGGCGATGGATGTTCCTGCTCGGCGGGGCGGGAGCATTGGTGATCTGGGTCCTACGACGTCGTCTTCCTGAGTCGCCGCGCTGGCTGGAATCCGTCGGCCGAAGCGCCGAGGCTGAGCGCATCGTGTCGGTGATGGAGCACGAGGCCACGAGAGGTCTCGCCTCTGGTCAGGGCCTGTCGGAGCCAGACGTGGAAGACGTGGCCCCGCCTCCGATGGCGCCGCGCGCGTTGCTCCGAGCTCCGTATCTCCGGCGGACCGGCATGCTCGTCGTATTGGACATGTTCGAGACCGTGGGCTACTACGGCTTCGGTACCCTTGTGCCACTGCTCCTCGCCGCGAAGGGGTTCGACGTCGTCACGTCATTGACGTTTACTGCTCTTAGTTTCTTCGGGTACCCCATCGGATCAGCGATTTCCGTACCTGTCATCGAACGCTTCGAACGTAAATGGATCATCGTCGCCGCCGCGTTCGCGATGACCCTCGCGGGGTTGGCCTTCGGATTCGCGCGCATACCTGTGCTGATCATCGGATTTGGATTTGCCTACACGGCACTCAGTAATATCCTATCCAATGCCTTTCATGTCTATGGCTCCGAGTTGTTTCCGACAGGACTGCGCGGCACTGCCGTCGGCGCCTGCTATTCCACCAATCGCCTGTCGACCGCCGCCCTCCCCTTTGTCCTACTTCCACTGCTCACTGCATATGGTTCAGGGGCGGTCTTCGGCTTCATCGCCGTAGCCATGGTCATCGTCGCACTCAACGTCGCCTGGCTCGGGCCCGCCACGACCGGTCTCGCTTTGGAGCAGATCAACCCACGAACCCCTCGATCCGAATAGAGCTCAGGGGTACCAGCTCGACGACGTGGCCGGCGTGCTCAGGAAGCATGCCGGCCACGCGGGCCTGGGTTCCGGTACGTATGTCTAATGTTGCTCACCTGGCGTTCTCCCTTTTGCGTTCGCCTTGACCTCGCAACAGGAATAGGCCGAACCTACCGGCGCATCGCCCACTCCGCCCTTAGCGGAGGATGCGCATTTGTTAGAGGATCTCGCGCATACGCGTGCGTTAGCGGTTGACCAGGTAGGCGCGGATCGTCGTCTGGTCCAGGCGGTTACCCGCGGTGTCCCGGGCGTGGACGCGCAGCGACACCGAACCCCCGGACGGGTTGTCCACCGTCGCCAGCCAGCGGTCGTGGTCTCGCGACACCGGTGCCGGCTGCCAGGTATGACCTTCGTCGTAGGAGACGTCGACGGTCACCCGCGAGATGGTCGCCGTACCGGCGCCCGGCTGGCGGGCCAGCTCTACCGGCACTGTGAAGTGCTTGCCGGGCCGGGCGTGGTTGGTCTGGTCCAGGTCGGGCTCGTACCGTACGCCGAGCAGGGGCAGCGCCACGGCCTGGTCGCCGGCCACGTGCCCTGATCGGAACGTCCAGCTGCTCGTGACCTCGGTCGAGACCTGGAACGTCGGCGGGGTGACGACCGTGGTGTCCAGCCGGTACGTCGCGGGCTTCGGCGGAAGATCCGCGGCGACGAAGCTGTAACTCGGCCAGTTCTGGATCAACTGGCCGTCGCGGTACAACTTCGCCGTCCCGTCCTGGAGTTTGGGCTCGCCCGTGTGGTCGGCGCCCGAGTCGACGAACTTGTCGATCCCGGCGAGGAAACGGTCGCCCTGCCGCACGACGCCGCTGGCAAGACCGTTGGGGTTGGAAACCGGCCGGCGGAAATGCGGGCCGAACACCCCCTTGTTCCACGTCTGCCGGTAGGTCCGCCCGGGCTGGTAGACGTGTCCCTCGTCCTCGCCCATGAACAGGTCGAGCGCGCCGCTCGTCTGATCTCCCTCGAAGAAGGTGGATCGCCACCGCAGGCCCTTCGCGAGGTAGTACTCCGTGCGGTGGCCCGGCAGCTTCGCCACGATCCGGCCCGGTTCGTCGGTCGGGCCGAAGTTGAGCAGGTCCGGCCGTACCCCGTCCGGTACGGCCCGATGGTCCGTACGGAAATCCCGTGGCTCGCCGGAGGCCAGGGCGAAGTCGGCCTCGACCGTCGAGAACTCCTGCTGCCGAGGGTGGAGCCGAGCACCGGTGAACAGCCGCCCGGAGGTGGCCTGGGCCATCGCGTACTCGTACGGGCTGCCGGTGTAGTGGTCATCGGGACCCGGCTCGGCGAACCGGCCCTGCACGATGGCGAGGAGGTCGTCCTTGGCGGCCGGCTTGCCGCCCAGGTCGGCGGTGTAGAGCGGGGTCGTGTAGTCGCCTCCCACGGAGAAGTCGACGACCGTCTGAACCGGATGGCGCAGATCACGGTCCATGTGGAAGTTCCACTCCATCAGACGGGCCGACGCGCGGGGCGCCTTCAGGTCCACCGGCTTGGCGCGGCGCGCGTCCACCACCAGCGCCGTGTCCTTCCGGACGTCGAGCGTCGGCATCGTCAGGAAGCTCATGTCGTCGCGGCCCGCGGTGGCGCTGAATTCCGCGACCTCGTACTGCCCGGGCGGTAGGCGCAGCGTGCTCTGCCGATCCGAACCGGCGACGACTCCGCCGCAGGCCGGGTCCGCTCCGCAGTCACCGATCCGGTCGAGGAAGGTCAGGTACGAGCCGGGCGCGGCGCCGTCCCGGCCGATGTGGGTGGCCGGACGTCGTAGTGCTCGCTCTCCTTGTCGACCGCCAGTGGTGTGGTCACGACCCCACCGGCGCCCGCGGCGACGAGCCGCCCGGTGTAGCGGCCGGCCGGGATCTGGTCGGGGCGGGTGTCCGCGGTGACGGTCACCTGCTTCGTCCCACCGGCGGGCACCACCACGTGCTCGCCGCTCACCGTGAACAACGACGCGGGCGCCGGGGCGCCGCCCGGGCCGTTCACTCGCAGCGTCAGGTCGAGCGGGAGGTCGGCGGAACCGGTGTTGCGGTAGGTGACGGTCCTGGACAGGACCTGGTCGTCCTCGTGCGGCCAGCGCGCGACCCCGAAGCTCAGGCTGGCCGGGCTGTCGGTGAGCGTCTCGCCGATCGCCTTGGCGATGTCGACCCGGCCGGCTCCCTGGTCGAAGACGCCGACGCCGTCGACCGTCTTGGCCGAGGCCATCAGCGTGGACTTGAGCTGCTCCCTGGTCAGGTCCGGATGCTGTTGCAACAGGATCGCGGCGGCACCGGCGACGTGCGGGGTGGCCATCGACGTCCCGGACAGCCGCACGTACTGCTCGTCGACGATGTCGCCGAGCGCGGTGCCCGCGGCACGGGCCGCGACGACGTCCACGCCGGGCGCGGTGATGTCGGGTTTGAGCGCCTCGTCGTCGAGCCGGGGGCCGCGGCTGGAGAAGTCGGCCATCGCGTCCTGCCCGTCCACGGCGCCGACCGTGAGCGCCGCGTCCGCGCTACCCGGCGACTCGAGGGTGCTCTCGAACGGCCCGGAATTGCCCGCTGCGATGACGAACAGCGTCCCGTACTGCGCGGACAGCGTGTTCACCGCCTGCTCCAGCGGATCGACGCCCGGAGTGTCAGGCCCGCCGAGGCTCATGTTGGCCACCTGCGCGTGTTCCGTGGCCGCCGCCCACTGCATGCCCGCGAGGATCGCGTCCTCCGAGCACCCGTTCTGGTCGCACACCTTCGCGTCCAGCAGGTGCGCATCGGGCGCGATGCCCCGGTATTTCCCGCCGGAGGCGGCGCCGCTGCCGGCGACGATCGAGGCGACATGCGTCCCGTGGCCGAACAGGTCACCGGAGGGTTCGCTGGTGAAGTTCGCGGACGCGTCGACCTTCCCGGCCAGGTCCGGATGGTGCGTGTCGATCCCGCTGTCGATGATCGCGACCCGGACCCCCTTGCCGGTCAACCCCGCCTTCCACGCCACCGGGGCGCCGATCTGCGGCGCGCTGTGGTCCAGGGTGAGCTTTCGCCGGCCGTCCAGCCAGATCTTCGTGTACCCGGCGCCCAGCGCGCGGATCCCGCGGTCGGTACGCGTGGCGGAGTTCCACCAGGTCCGCGTGTTCCGCTTGGGTACGGACAGCGCCGAACCGGCCACGCTGGACAGCTGGCGCACCATCGTCGCGGCGGCGATCTTCGGGCGTGGTACGGCACCGTCGTACTGCACGATCAACGGCAGGTCCGTACGCCGCGCGTCGTCGTCGCCGTCGTTCAGCAGCGTCGTCACGTCGAACAGGCGTTCATCGAGCCGGCCGGCGGCGACGAGCGCGGCCGCGTCGCCCGGGACCACCAGCACATGCCCTTGCCGCTTGGTGACGCGGAACGGCATCGACGCACGGCCCGCGCCCGGTGTTATCCGCGGTGTCAGGCCGGCATCGTCGAACTCGACCCGATCGCCGGTGATCAGCGTCACCGAGTCGGGCTGGTGCCCGGCCGGCGCGGGCGGCGCGGGTGCCGGTGCATCGGCCGCGCTCACCCCCGTACCCGATCCGAGCAGCAGGCTCACTGTCACCAGGAATGCGCGCGTTCTCTTCACTTGCGTTCCTTCTGGGGGGGTTCGGAAGCCCCCGACGGACCGTGGCCGTCGGGGGCTGTCGGACGGGGTGCGCGTCACCGCGCGGCGTGGCTCAGCGGGTGGCCGGGGTCGTGTCCGTCCAGTCCTGGGTGAGTACGGTCGACGACGAGAGTGGGAGCCCCGCCGCGCCGCCGGAAGGACGGATTAGGACGGTCTCGTCGGCCAGGGCGCGGCCGGAGGCCGGATCGATGATCAGCTGGTGCCCGCTGACGGCGTCGGGCATGGCGAGGGTGAGCGCGACCCCGGTGCGGCCCTCCGGGTCGGTGCGGCTCCCGAGCGCACTGACCGACGGCAGGTCGGCGAGCATCCGAAACGCCGCGGCGCGTACCTTGGCCGTGACCGGTGCCTGGGTGATCAGACCGCTGGTGACCTGGAAGAGGTACGCGTCCGAGCTCATCGGCCGGCTCACCGCTTCGCTGTCGTGCCCGGTGTAGGAGCGCAGCAGCCAGGACCTGAGCGCGCCCGGGGTGTCCGGCAGCGCGCGGATGTCCTTCATCGTGGCGTTGTGGCCGAGCCAGTACGCCATGTCGCCGTCCAGCAGCGGCTGGTGGCTCATGAAGACCTTGCCCGGCCGCGTCGAGACCACCAGTGGCTTGGTCACCTTGCTGCCCGGCGCGATCGGGACCTGAACCTTGACCGACTCCGGTGCGCCCGACCGCTGCCAGGCGGCCCGGTCCGCGGGTGTGGCCGCGACGGCGCCGAGCGGCTGGATCCGGTTCCACTGCTCCTTGCCCGCGGTGTTCGGCGTCCAGCTCTCCGACCGGGTCTGTTCGGTGAGCGTGTAGGCGGTGCTCCCGGAGCCCACCTTCAGGTACTGGCGGTCCAGCGTGACCATGTGCCAGTACGCGCCGGTCCCGCTGGGCTGCCGATACGCCTGGTCGGCGGCGGCGAGCAGCACGGCACGCGCGTCGAGGGTGACCGGTGCCCGGTTGTTGTGGGGGTGTTCGGGCCCGCCGGGCGTCACGACCGCCACTGCGGCGGCCGCCGCAACGGCCGCGGTCGCCGCCACGCCGATGGTGATGCGGCGCGCGGCAGGCGTGCGTACGCGGTGGCGTGGCTGGAACGGCTGGGACATGATGGTGTGCAGGTCACGCTCGCGGCGCCCGGTGTCCGGCTCGCTGTCGAGATCGGCGGGCCTGGCCGCGGCCAGTCGATCCATCTCCGTACGGGTCATCGTGCGGGTTGCCCTTCTCTGGTGAAAACGGTGGTGGTCTCGGCGGGTGCGTCGGCAAGCGCGCGTTCGAGCCGCTTGCGCGCCCGGTGCAACCGCACGGCACACGTCGCGGCCGAGCAGCCCACGACCCGCGCCGCCTCCCTGGTGGTGAGCCCGTGCCATGCGACGAGCGTCAGGAGCTCACGGTCGTCGTCCGGCAGGGAGGCCAGCGCGGACAGCGCCAGATCCCGCTCGGCGACGTCGTCCGCGACGCTGTTCGTGGACTCTCCGGCAGACCGGACTCTCAGGTCGGCGTCCAGGAACCTGTCGCGAAGCTCCTCGCAGTACCGCGTACGCAGGACGTTGCGGGCCACGCCGAGCAGCCAGGGCAGCTCCTGCGCCGGGACGTCCTCGAACCGCCGCCAGGCGATCAAGAACGTCTGGCTGACGACGTCATCGGCCACGCCGCGACCGACGCGAGCGATCACGTAGGCGCGGACCCGGGCGTAGTGACTGTCATAGAACGCGGTGAACCGTCCCTCCCGGTCGGGTTCGGCCATTCGTTCCTCCTTCGCCGTGGAGTGCCTCATCACCGGGGAAGTCAGCGAAACGGGCCTGGTCTTACACGGGACCGGCGAAAAACCTGAAAAGGGCTGTTCCGAAGGGGGCGCCGGAGGGTGGAGTCCGGCGAGCCGCCTGGCGCCGTACGGAGGGCGTCGACGGGCTGGTCGCAGGCCCGGCGCGCTGCCGGACCTCGCTGGAGCGTGATGCCGCCACATTCGACCACGAAGCCACCGTTGTGGTCACTACCTGCCGAAACCGCGCTCGGCACCAGGTCACGCCGTCGCGTCAGGCGTCACCGGCACGACCGCCGCCAAGGGTCACGAAAAGGCCGGGTGCCCGGTCGGGAATCGACCTACCGCTCACTAAGCCTTAGCCCGTACCGCTATCAACACAATCGTGGGGAGGCGGCTACGTTGTGGCCGTGAGTAAAAGCAGTGGGAGTGATGGCGGCGCGAACTTCTGGGGCGTCGTTCGTAGCGCCGGCCTGGTGATTCTTGGCCTTGCCATGGTTGGTGGCGCGGTGTACGTCATGATCGGTATGGAGCGGATAGTCCTGGAGCCCACGGCTCGGGTACACGTGGAGTGTGGATTTTGGTATAGCGGATACTCGAGCGACTCGTGTACCGCGACCTGGAAGATCGATGAGCGCACGGTCCACGGAACCGCGTCCGACCCATTTCCCGACCACCAGTACTCGCGATTCATTGAGCACCGCCGGGATCCGGACCTGACGATGCACGTGTCGGGGAATCGGGCAAGGATGACCCCGCACCCCAAGAGCGTAATCGCCTACTTGCTGCTGTTCCTCGCCGGCGTGGCGACGGCGTTGTATCCCTTCCTGGAGAAGATCACCCCGCGGCGTTGGAGATTGTCGAACACGTAATACCTCGATCAAAGTCCCCGCGCTGGAGTCGGACGGGAGGGGCTCGAGCAGGGTGCCGGCTCTCTCGATGCTCCGGTCTCATCACGCGCGACATGGACACGACCATCGCTCGCTACGAGCGGCTCGGGTTCGCCTTCACGCCGCTCTCGATACCGCGCATCAGGCTCGCGCCGGAGCCGATCGGCGCGGGCAACCGGACGGCGATCTTCGCGGAGAACTACCTCGAAGTGCTCGGTCACAACCCCTCTGGAATCGCAGGACGCCCGAGCAGCGCGGCCCGTACGACCGGCTGACCTCGCACGGAACCGCGTGCGCCGAGATCAAACCGTTCGAGCGGAACGTGGACACCCCCGACGGGGAACGGAAGACGAAGGCACTGGCCTTCTCGTTCGCGCCGGGCGCGAACCCGGAGGGCCTGATCCAGATGGATTCACAAGGTGAGGGTCGTCCGAAGGTTCCCTGCCGGCCTCCCACAGACGATGATCTACGTCGTCCGATGTGTATTTCGTAGGAGGCCCCCTCATGTTGAGACGCATCATCGCCGCGTTGGCGGTCGCCGCGTCGGCGGTCCTCGTGGCACCCGGCGCCGGTCACGCCGACGGTGTCGGCGCCGCCAAGGTCGTGCCGGTCCAGGTCACCGGCGATCCGGCGAAGCGGTTCAACGTCGTGATCCTCGGGGACGGCTACGCCGAGGCCGACATGGCGAAGTTTCGCGAGAACGTCGACCAGGAGGTCAGCACGCTCTTCGCGTTCGAGCCGTGGAAGTCCTACCGCAGTTACATCAATGTCTATCGGGTCGAGATCGTCTCGGGTGCCTCCGGCGTGAGCTGCGATCCCTCCTTGACGTCGCCCAGGCGTACGACCCCGCTGAGCATGCAGTTCTGGAGCGGCTGCCGGGCCGACGGCATCCAGCGGCTGCTGGTCATGGACGACGACGCGGCCGGCAGGTACGCGGACCTGGTCAACGGCACCAGCGACGCCAACCGGCAGATCGTGGCGCTGGCCAACAGCACCACGTACGGCGGCGCGGGAGGGACGTACGCGACGGCGTCCGGCGGCAACGCGCTGTCCTCGCTGATCATGCCGCACGAGATCGGCCACTCACTCGGTGGCCTGCAGGACGAGTACAACTACTACCAGCGGGGTGTGCCCGGCGGCGCGTACACCGACGGCGAACCCGACTCCATCCACCACACCCTCCTCACCGAGGCGCAGATGCGAGAGCAGCACGCCAAGTGGTGGCGCTGGCTCGGTGACCGGAGTACGGCGGGTGGCGTCATCGGCCGTAACGAAGGCGGGATGTACGACACGACGGGCGTCTGGCGGCCCAGCGAGCACTCGATGATGAAGACGCTGGGATACGGCTATGACCAGGTGGAACGCGAACGGATGACGCAGGCCATCTCCGCGAAGCTCAACCTGGTGCAGGACGACACCCCGACCGGAGCGCCCATCGGCGCCGACCGCGTCGTCTGGGTGGAGACCCTGCATCCGGTGAGCCACATGCTGCGCATCACCTGGACTCTCGACGGTAAGGCGATCAGCGCGGACCGGCACAACGTCGACCTGGCCCGGCTGCACGTCAAGCCGGGCACGCACACGCTGACCGCGAAGGTCCAGGATCCGACCGACTACGTTCGCGATCCGGCGATCAGGGACTCGGCGGCGCTCACCCAGACCCGTACCTGGACGGTCGACACCCGGGTCAAGACCGCGCCGACGACCACCGCGCCGGGCTTCACGGACTCCACCCCGGCCAGTACTGACGTGGGCGCGGACGATGTGATCTACGCGGAGACGACGCACCCGGCGACCTCGGTTCCGGCCGTACGGTGGACGCTCGACGGGCGGCCGGTGACGACCCCGGGGAACGACCGTGACCTCGACCTCGGGCGCTTCCACCTCACCTCCGGAACGCACACGGTCACCGCGCGAGCGGTGGACGGCGCCGCGTCACCTCCGCTCACCTGGACGGTGGACGCGCAGCGTCCGGTGGTCTCCGCGGAGTTCTCCCCGTCGGCCGCGACGGACGGCAAGGCGAAGGTCTTCGACGACCGGTTCACCATGAAGCTGACGCCCTCCGACGACACGTCCGGGACACCGCTGGCGGAGTTCCAGGTCGACGGGGACGGCTGGTACCGCTACTACGGCTGGCCGACCGACTCCAAGGCGCCGTTCCTGTTCACGCCGCTGGGAACGAACATCGACGACCTCTTCTACGGCAAGCTCGGCAAGCCGGCACGGGCCGTCGCCTGGGAGAACGTGCCTCCCGGCTATGGCCGTCACACCATCGAGTACCGAGCCGTCGACTCCGCCGGCAACGTCGGCAGGACCACCAAGGTCGAGGTGGTCCTCCGCAAGACCGGCTGACGCGATCTCAGGCAGGGCCCCGGACGGGAGGGTCCTGCCTCAGGTCAGACCGGCCTGGACCCCGTCGAGGCGGTCGGACGCTCTCGGGGGCAGCCGTTACGAGCCAGGATCTTCTGGACGTCGGGGTCGGCGAAGAACGCCTCTTTCTCCGAGCCGATCACGCCGTGGACCGTGGTCGTACGGTGGGACGAATCGCGTCCCTTGACCATCGCCGATGTCACGCCGCCGACGAGCACCACAGCCGGCAGCACCGAAAGTAATCGCCTCATGCGGGCGCGATTCTGTGATGCGGTGTTGACGGCCGGGTGACTCGACGGCGGCCATTCGGTTACCGGGAAATGGCTGACTTGTCGCCGGCCGCCGTCCCTACGGTGCGAACGTCAGGGTCGTACGGTAAATGTGCGTCGGGCCGTGCACGAGAGCCGTGATCCACGGCTCGTCGAGGCCGTTGGTCGGCGACGTGTAGTTGTAGACCTGGAATTTGTCGCGGCTGAGCGGGAGCACGGCGGGATAGCACGTGTCGCCACGGCTCGGGAGGTCGACCAGCGGGTCGAACTTCCGCGTCTTCGGGTCGATCTGCCAGACCGCGCAGCGCTTGGGGGTTCCCGCGTAGAGCGCGTCGTACAGCGCGAACTTGGCGACGCGGGGCAGCGCGTTCCGGTGAAGGTCGTACTCGCCGCCGAACGCCGGCTGCCGGCGGGCGATGACGTACACCTGGTCGCCGTGGGTGAAGACGACGGGTGAGTCGAGCCGCCGGGTGTCGCCGCGGCAGGTCCACTTCGCCGTGTCGTCGGCGGGCGCCGTGCAGACCTTGGCACCCCAGCCGAGGCGGTCGTCGTTCTCGGTCTGGCAGGCGGTCACGAGGCTGCCGTCGCCGCGGAACGCGAAGTCGGTCTCGGCGCACTGGCCGCTGTAGACGACCGGCCTGCTCGGATCGACGGGCTTCCAGGCGAACCCGTCGGACGTCGTGAGCCAGTAGACCTTCTTGTCGGTCGGGTTCGGGGTGAACGTCCCGCCGCCGCCCGTGTAGCCGAGCATGTACGGCACACCGTCGTGCACCTTGACGGCCCACGGAATGAAGTCGTCCTGAAGGATCTTCGTCGGCGTCTTCCAGTGCCCCGGATCAAGCTGCTCGGTCGCCATCGTCGAGCCGGGGTCGAAGGCGGCCGGGTTGGAGCCGAGCAACGTGAAGTACAGGTACAGATGCCCGTGCCACGACATCAGCCGAGCTTCCCGGATGTCGCGCTTGTACGCGAAGTCACCCTCGAAACGCCAATGAACCTGGTCCGTGCTGCTGACCACATAGAGGTGCACGGCCCGGTTCGCGAGGTGCCACGATCCGGTCCGGAAGGCCATGTAGTAGCGCCCGGCATGCCGGATCACGTGCACGTTGTTGTTCGACCGGTTCACCTTCACCTGCGGCGGCAGCCCGGCCGACGGAACGACCGTCTGTGGACTGGCCACCTGCGGCGGCTTCGTGGTGGCCACAGTGGCGGCGGTGCCCGTGGTGCGCGTGGCCGCAAGCGAAGCCGTCGCCCAGGCGGGCACGGTAAGGGCGACAATGGTGGCGCAGAGTGCCACCGATCGAAGTCTCGAGGTTCGCGGCGATCCCCGCTTGGACCTGCCTTTACGTGTCACATCTTCCACGTCGTACCTCATCTCGCGCTCAGTGCCCGAAAGGGCCGTCACCCGAGAAGATTCTTTGCTTCATGACAGCTTGTCAATAAGGTCACGCGCTGGTGCTGTGCGGTGGACGACGGCAAGCGAAAGTGTTGTGCACCGCACCTTGCGGCGCCGTTTCGAAGGCTTGATACTGGGCGGGCCATTCCGACGGCGCGTCGTGCGAGCGAACCCGAGAGGCAGCGATCGATGCGGAAGTCTCTGCGCAGGATTCTTGTGTGCACGGCCGCCGGGCTGGCCCTGTGCGGGCCGGCGGTGGTGCCGGCCGGCGCTTCGCCGAAGACGGTGAATGTGATCACGGAGACGCAGAACTACTCCATCATGCTGCAGCGGCAGGCGGAGTACGACACCGTCGGTTACCAGGCGAAGCTGGCGACGGTGGGGCTGAACAACGCCGCGCACGCCCTGGCCGCCCAGTCCGCCGACCCGAACCGCGCCTTCGAGACCGACCTGTGCTGGAGCGGCGTGAGCGCCTGCGCGGGCGACGTGCGCCTCTACGACTGGGCGCGGAAACGGTACGGGATCGTCCGTCCAGTGCGGTTCACCGCGCGCAACGGCGCCATCCTGTCCGGTCACGTGTGGGCGACGGTGGCCGGCCCGGCCAAGCGGCCCGGCGTCGTGATCACCAATGGTTCGGTGCAGGCCGACGAGCAGATGTACTGGTACGCCGCGCAGACGCTCGCCAAGGCGGGATACGTGGTGCTGACCTTCGACCCGCAGGGGCAGGGGCAGTCCAACACCCTCGGTGAGGGGAAGGACATCCTCGAAGGGGTGCCGTCGCAGACCGACGGCCGGCCCTTCTACGACGGCACTGAGGACGCGGTCGACTACTTCCTGTCCACACCGCGTAAGCCGTACAGGCCCGTGGCGAGTTGCACGAGCGGGACCAGCCACGCCGCCCGGCAGAACACCGGGGTGAAGGCCGGACGGCTCAGCGGCTACAACCCGTTCTGGCAGCTCCTGAACCCGTCACGACTCGGCCTGGCCGGGCACTCCTACGGTGCGGCCGGCGTGTCGTACATCGCGCAGTGGGATCGGCGTATCAAGGCCGTCGTCGCGTGGGACAACCTCGGCGGCCCCGGTCCGAACGTCGGCGACGTCCCCGGCGGCAACGGCGAGACGACGCTCGGGGAGCAGGGCTGCCCGGCCGACCCCGCCAACCGGACCACGGTGCCGATCACCAAGCCCGGTCTGGGGATCTCGGCCGACTACGGACTGCCCCCGGTGCCGAACATCACGCAGCCCGACCCCGGGAAGAAGGCGGCCACGTCGGTCGCGTACACCAAGGCCGGGGTCGACAGCGGGGAGATCGTCATCCGCGGCGGTACGCACCTCGACTTCTCCTACATCCCGCTCGCCGCACTCGGGGCGTCACTGCGCGGCCCGGACCTCGCCGACTGGTACACGACGGCCTGGTTCGACAAGTACCTGAAGCACGACGCGACCGCGGACCGGCGCCTGCTGTCCGACCGCTGGCGCGCCGACGCGGCGGAGGCGCGGGTCGACCCGCGTCACGACGGGAACGCGTTCTCCTTCTACTACGCGTCGCGTCTGAACATCCGGCTGTCCGACGGGACCAGGCGGAGCTGCGCGAACCTGCGTACCGGCTGCTCCGCGATGACGAGCGCCGATGGATACCCGGGAGCGTACTCCTACCTGTCCATCGCCACGACTCCCGACGCCGCGTCCGGCCCGGGTGCGGCCATCACCGCGCCCGGCCCGGACAGCGTCTACGCCCAGCAACTGACCGCGGCCGAGATCACCAAGCTGGTGGCGCGGCTGCCCGCGAACCTGGCCGCGACCATCGCCGCCAAGCTCCGCGCACTCGCCGGCTCACCGGTTGGTACGAAGGCTCGCCTCCGCACCAACCGGTGACGGCGGAGGTCAGCAGGACAGGTTGCCGCCGACGCTCGTGCCGAGGATGCCGGCGAACCTCTTGAAGAGGTTGATGCGGTCCTGGCGTTGGCCGGGGTTCTTGCCGTTGCACTCCAGGTCGCCGTTGATGCTGCGGATCGTCTCGCCGAAGCCCCGGTCGCCCACGATCGCGTCGTGCGGGGTCATGTTGCCGGCGCCCTTCTGGGCGTTCCAGAACCACAGGCCGGTCTTCCAGGAGACGGCGGCGTCCTTCTCCACCCGGTACGGGTCGTGCAGCAGGTCGAGGTGCAGGGCGTCGCCGGCGGCCTTGTAGTTGAAGTTCCAGCTCAGCTGCAGCGGGCCGCGCCCGTAGTAGGCCCGGTCGCCCGCGGGGCAGCCGTACGGCTGGCCGCGGTCGCAGTAGTGGCCGTAGTTGGCGGTGTTCTGCTCGACGACGTAGCGCAGGCCGCCGGTCTCGTGGCCGACGTTGGCGAGGAAGGCCGCCGCCTCGCGCTTCCTGGTCGCGTCATCGCCGGTACGGGCGAAGCCCGGGTACGCGCCGAGCGCGTCGGTCAGGCCCTTGTAGGTGTAGAAGCCGTTGTGACCCGGGAACATCGCGTTGAACTGGGACTGGCTGACCACGAAGGCATCACCGGCGGTCGCCGGTGCGACCGGCGACAGCGCGCACACGATGGCGGCCGCGGCCACCAGGACACCACGTACGGACATCTCTCGTTCCCCTAACTCCCCGTGACAATTGCGTGACACACCGTACGGCTCTCCGGCTGGTCGCGCGCCGACGCGAGGCCCGCGCGTCGTGAACGAGGACACCGAACGTGACACGATCGCGACCATGCGTGTTCGCGCCGAGGTCAGGGTCGAGGGAACCGTGCAGGGCGTCGGTTTCCGGCCGTTCGTGCACGGCCTCGCCACGGACCTGGGGCTGGCCGGGCTGGTGGGCAACGACGCGCGCGGGGTCTTCATCGAGATCGAGGGCGAGGGCGACGCCGTCGCGCGCTTCCTGACGGAGCTGCACAGCCCGCCCGCGCCGGCCGTCATCGATCGCATCAGCACCCGGCCGCTCGCGACGGACGGCAACGCCGGGTTCGCCATCGTCGGCAGCGACGCCGCGGGACGGCGCGGGGCGCTCGTCTCGGCCGACACCGCGACCTGCGGCGACTGCCTGCGGGAGCTGCGCGACCCCGCCGATCGGCGGTACGGCTACCCGTTCGTCAACTGCACCGGTTGCGGGCCGCGCTTCACGATCGTCACGGACGTGCCCTACGACCGGCCCAACACCACGATGGCCGGGTTCGTGATGTGCGCCGCCTGCGCGGCCGAGTACCGCGACCCGGCCGACCGGCGGTTCCACGCGCAGCCGGTGTGCTGCCCGGCCTGCGGGCCGCGCGTCGTACTGCGGGACCGCGACGGGCGGGCCCTTCCCGGCGAGCCGCTCGAAGCGGCGCGCACGCTCCTGGACCAGGGCGCGATCCTGGCCGTCAAGGGCCTGGGCGGCTACCACCTCGCGGTCGTGGCGCACGACGAGCGCGCGGTCGCGGCGCTGCGGTCCCGCAAGCATCGCGAGGACAAGCCGTTCGCCGTGATGGCGCCCGACCTGGAGAGCGCGCGGCTCCTCGGCGAGGTCGGGGACGCGGAGGAGGCGTTGCTGACCGGCGCCGGGCGGCCGATAGTCCTGCTGCGCCGGCGTACGTCCGCGCCGCTGGCCCGCTCGGTCGCGCCGGGAGACCGGTCGATCGGGGTGATGCTGCCGTACACGCCGCTGCACCACCTGCTGGTCGCCGACCCGCTGGTGTTGACCAGCGGGAACGTCTCCGACGAGCCGATCGCGTACGAGGACGGGGACGCCCTCGCGCGGCTGCGGGGGATCGCGGACGCGTTCCTTACCCACGACCGGCCGATCCACGTCCGCACCGACGACTCGGTCACGCGCGTCTTCCGCGGCCGAGAGCTGCCGGTACGCCGCTCGCGCGGGTACGCGCCCCGGCCGGTGCCGTTGCCGGGCAACGGCCGTCCGGTGCTCGCCTGCGGCGCCGAGCTGAAGAACACCTTCTGCCTGGCCAAGGACGGGCGCGCGTTCGTCTCCCCGCACATCGGCGACCTGGAGAACTACGAGACGCTGCGGGCGTACCGCGAGAGCATCGAGCACCTCGGGCGGCTGTTCGACGTGGTCCCCGAGGTGGTCGCCTACGATCCGCACCCGGACTACCTGTCGACGAAGTACGCCCTCGAGCTGGACCTGCCGCTGGTCGGCGTGCAGCACCACCACGCGCACATCGCCTCGTGCATGGCCGACAACGGATGGACGGCACCGGTCATCGGAGTCGCCTTCGACGGCACCGGCTACGGCCTGGACGGCACGCTGTGGGGCGGGGAGTTCCTGGTCGCGGACCTGACCGGGTTCGAGCGCGCCGGGCACCTGCGGCCGGTGCCGCTGCCCGGCGGCGCGGCGGCGATACGGGAGCCGTGGCGGATGGCCGCCGCGTACGGCGTGCCGGCCGACCTGGAGGTCGCCCGGCGCAACGCCGCGCGCTGGGAGACCGTCATCGCGATGGCGCGCGGCGGCGTCAACGCGCCGATGACCAGCAGCGCGGGCCGGCTGTTCGACGCGGTCGCGGCCGTGCTCGGCGTACGCGACCGGGTCAACTACGAGGGGCAGGCCGCGATCGAGCTCGAACAGCGCGCCGACCCGCGCGAGCGCGGTACCTACCCGGTGAGCCTCGACGGCGAGGCGCCCTTCGTCGCCTCGGGGGAGGACCTGGTCAGGGCCGTCGTCGTGGACCGCAAGGCCCAGGTCGCCGTGCCGGTGGTCGCCGCCCGGTTCCACAACGCGGTCGGCGACCTGGTCGTCGCCGGGGCCGTACGCCTGCGCGAGGCGACCGGCCTGGAGACGGTCGCGCTGTCCGGCGGTGTCTTCCAGAACCTCCTGCTGCTGGAGCGCGCGGTCGCGGGGCTGGAGGGGGAGGGCTTCGGCGTGCTGGTCCACCACCGCGTACCCCCGAACGACGGCGGCATCAGCCTGGGCCAGGCTGCCGTCGCCTCCGCGCGGCCGTGACCTTCAGCAGATCCGGGGCAGCGGGTCGCCGACGAGCAGGTCGCAGATCCGGGTGCCGCCGAACGCGGTCTTGAGCAGGACGAGCCCAGGCGGGTCGTCCCTGATCCCGCCGATGACGGCGGCCTCGGCCCCGAGCGGGTGGGAACGCAGCGCCGCCAGCGCGGCGTCCGCCACATCCCCGGACACGATCACCACCATGCGGCCCTCGCAGGCGACGTACAGCGGGTCGATGCCGAGCAGCTCGCAGGCGCCGCGGACCTCCGGCCGTACCGGGATGGCGTCCTCCTCGACGACGACCGCGACATTCGCGTCGGCGGCCACCTCGTTCAGGACCGTCGCCACACCGCCACGTGTCGCGTCGCGCATCCGGCGTACACCGTCGCCGCAGGCGTCCAGCAGCGTCGTGACCAGCCCGTTCAGCGCGGCCGTGTCCGACTCCAGGTCCGCCTCGATGTCGAGCTCGCCGCGCGCCAGCATGACGGTGACGCCGTGCTCGCCGATCGGGCCGGAGACCAGTACGGCGTCGCCGGGCCGTACACCGCCGCCGAGCGCGGTCCGTACGACGCCGACGCCGGCGGTGTTGATGTAGCAGCCGTCGGCCTTCCCACGCTCGACCACCTTGGTGTCGCCGGTGACGATATGCACGCCGGCGGCTTCGGCCGCCGCGCTCATCGACGCCACGACCCGCTTCAGGTCCGCGACCGGGAAGCCCTCCTCGAGGATGAACCCCGCCGACAGGTGCAGCGGGACCGCGCCGGAGACGGCCAGGTCGTTGACGGTGCCGTTGACGGCCAGGTCGCCGATGTTCCCGCCGGGGAAGAACAGCGGCGACACGACGTAGGAGTCGGTCGTGAACACCATCGACGCGCCGTCGACCTCGAAGCGCGCGCCGTCGTCGAGCGGTTCGAGCAGCGGGTTGCGGAAGGCGTCCAGGAAGACGGCCTCGATCAGCGTCTGGGTCGCCTTGCCGCCCGCGCCGTGGGCGAGGGTGATGTTCTCCTCGCGCAGCCGGGGGCGGGCCCGACGGGCGCGTTCGATGCGTTCGAGGACCTGCTCCTCGCGGGAGGCGATCTCGACGTGGGCGTGCTCGCGTACCGCGGCCTCGGCCCAGTCGGCGGACCGCTCAGCCACGGGTCGCCTCCCGTACGCGGTCGCGGGTGAAGCGGCCGAAGTTGTAGTACGCGGCGCAGGCGCCCTCGGAGGAGACCATGCAGGTGCCGATCGGCGTCTCCGGCGTGCACGCGGTGCCGAACACCTTGCACTCCCACGGCTTGAGCACGCCCTTCAGGACCTCGCCGCACTGGCACGCCTTCGGGTCGGCGACCCGGCCGCCCGGGATCTCGAAGAGACGCTCGGCGTCGAACGCGGCGTACGCGTCGCGAACCCGCAGCGCCGAGTGCGAGATGAACCCCAGCCCGCGCCACTCGAAGTACGGGCGCAGCTGCATCGTCTCGTTGATCGCCTTCAGCGCCCTGAGGTTGCCGTCCCAGGGCACGACGCGGCCGTACTGGTTCTCCACCTCCGACCGGCCCTCGCTGAGCTGGAGGAGCAGCATGTGGATCGACCGCAGGATGTCCAGCGGCTCGAACCCGGCGACGACCAGCGGCTTGCCGTACTCACGCGCGATGAACTCGTACGGCCGGCAGCCGATCACCGTGGACACGTGGCCGGGGCCGATGAACCCGTCGAGACGCAGGTCAGGCGAGTCCAGGATGGCCTTGATGGCCGGGATGATCGTCACGTGGTTGCAGAAGACCGAGAAGTTGGTCAGGCCCTCGGCCTTGGCCCGCAGCACGGTCATCGCGGTGGACGGCGCCGTCGTCTCGAACCCGATCGCCATGAAGACGACCTTCTTGTCCGGGTTCTGCCGGGCGATCTTCAGGGCGTCCAGCGGCGAGTACACCATCCGGATGTCGGCCCCGGCGGCCTTGGAGTCGAAGAACGACCCGCGTCCGCCCGGCACCCGCATCATGTCCCCGAAGGAGGTCATGATGACGCCGGGCTGCTCGGCGATGTGGATCGTGTCGTCGACCCGGCCCATCGGGATCACGCAGACGGGACACCCGGGGCCGTGCACGAGCGTGACGCTCTCCGGGAGGTAGTCCTCCAGTCCGTGCTTGTAGATCGTGTGCGTGTGGCCGCCGCAGACCTCCATGAACTTGTACTCCCGGCCAGGCTCGCACAGGTTCGCGATGGCCGCCGCCAGGGCGCGCGCCTTCTCCGCGTCGCGGTACTCGTCGACGAAGCGCATCACTCGATCCTCGATTCCCTGAGTGCCTCGATCTCGTCCGCGTAGGCCTGGCCGATGCTCTCCAGGAAGTCCATCGCGGACCTGGCCTCGGCCTCGTCGATCTTCGACAGGGCGAAGCCGACGTGGATGAGGATCCAGTCGCCCGGTCGCGGGTCCTCGTCGGCGATCAACCCGATGTTGATCGCCCGCCGTACGCCGCTGACGTCGACCGTGGCGAGGTCGGGCCGGTCAGGCAGGATCTCCACGATCTCGCCGGGAATTCCCAGGCACATCGCGCGCCTCCGCTATCTCGATGGATTCCAGAACCAGCTCGTCCCCGCCGGTCACGTCCACGTCGCCGCCTCCGCAGGCGGGACAGAGCGCGAGCGGGTCCACGGTGCCGTCCTGGTGGCCGCAGGTACGGCAGGTGATCCGGGCCGGGACCACGATCAGGTCGATCGCCGCGCCTTCGGCCACTGTGCCCTCGGTGACCAGCCGGAACGCCTGGTCCATCGACGCCGGGGCGATGCGCAGCAGCGCGCCCGCGCGGACCTTCGCCCGCGCCACGGGACGGCCCGCGGCGCGTCTCTCCACGGCCTCGAGGATCGCCTCGGCGAGTCCGACCTCGTGCACGGCTAGCTCACCGCCCCTTGAGGTTCATCGATCTCCTCTTCGATCAGCTCGCGTACGAGCCGGATGGCGGGGTCGATGGCGGCGGCGACCGGGGCGCTGAGCTCCATCCCGGGCGAGACGTCGGCGGGTTCGCAGCCGACGAGCAGCACCCGCCGCATCTCGCCGCCGACCACGCCGACCAGGCCGAGCACGGTGTCGGGCGTCATGCCGTGCGCGTCGATGACGGTCGTCGGCTCGCCTTCCTCCAGCTCGAGCGCGTAGAGGCTGCCTGGCGCACCGCCGCGCGGGCTGGCGTCCACCAGAATCGTTGTGTCGTACGCGGACAGCTCGTACGCGAGGTGGATGCCGCGGATGCCGAAGTCGCCGACGTCCACGCCGTCGGGCAGCTCGGTCCCGGCGAGCCGGCGCGCGACCTCGACGCCGAACCCGTCGTCCCCGAGGAAGATGTTGCCGACACCGGCGACCAGGATCCTCACAATGGCTCCACGTCGCCGGGGGCGAAGTACCAGAAGCGGCCCTGCGCACGCCGGACGTCGGTGCCGGGGTCGTCGTCGATCGTCACCGCGAGATGCTGCGAGCCGTCGACGTCGAACAGGACGGCCTCGACGGTCGCCACCCGGCCGACGATGAACATGTCCTGAGCGTCCGCGCGGCCGGTCGGCCGCAGGCGTACCTTGCTGCCCCGGGAGACGCGCGTGCCGGCGATCGTCACGGCGTCGGTCTCCGGGGACACCGACGCGTCGGCGCCAGGGTCCCACCAGGGCTGGTCGGTGGTGAAGACCGGCACCTCGTCCGCGCCGGTGTCCCAGCCGCGCCGTGGTCCGGGGGAGCGGATCGCGCCGTGCAGGCGCTCGAGCAGCTCCGGCGGCATCGAGTCGACCCGGTCGATGATCTCGGCGGCCCGCGGGTCGGTCGCGCGCGCCTCGCGCTTCTCCTCGTCGGTCAGGGTCAGCGTGCGCAGGCTGAGGATCTCGTCGATCTCGGTCGCGTCGAAGAGGTCGCCGGAGCTCTCCGGCGCGATCTCCGGCCGGTCGTACAGGATGATCGGCGAACACAGCAGCACGTCGTCGTCGATCAGCACCGGCCAGGTGTGGAGGTTCTCGCAGCCGCCGATGGCGGGCCGCGCCCACTCCGGCGGGTCGAGCAGCGAGACGAACGCCCCGCCGGTGACGCCGACGAGCAGGTGGGCGGCGACGAGCGAGTGGAGGAGGGCCTCGTGGCGTTCCACGCCGGTCCAGCCGGTGGCGTTCTCCAGCCGCAGCCGCACCCTGACCAGCCCGTACGGGCCGGGCAGCCGCTCGGCGGAGGCGCGCATCCGGACGTCCAGCGGGTGGCAGGTACGTACGACGCCGCCGTCGTCCTCCCGGCCGCCGGGGATCCTCACGTCGCAGACCCGCTCTTCCTCCAGCAGGCCGGCGACCGGCCAGACGGCGTCGAGCTCGCGTTCGGACGCCTCGTCGAAGCGCGGCGCGTCCTCGGACGTACGCGCCTGTACGTGCAGGAAGCGGGCCCGTACGTGCAGCGTCTCGCCGCGTTCGAGCAGGCACTCGGCCTGGCAGGCGGACGGTTCCTCGGTCGCGGTGAAGCCGGGCGGCACGAACACCCCGAACTGCCAGCGCACCTGGTTCTTCACCGCGCTCGCCCGGTAGGGGTAGAGCAGGTAGCCCTCGTACAGGACGGCGTCGGCGACCTTGCGCGCGACGTCCATCCCCGTCACGGCTGCGCCTCCCGCGCGCGGGCCAGCAGGTCGGCGATGACGTCGTCCCAGCAGGGAAGGGCCCGATCCGACTTGTGGCGCTGGAGCTCGGCGAGGGTGTCGCGGCGCAGCCGCAGCCACCCGGAGTCGGGGAAGTAGCGGTCCATCAGCTCGCGCCAGACGGCCACGGGGACCCGCTGCGGGGTCTCGCAGCTCCACGGGACCTGGTCGACGGCGAAGCCGGCCGGGGTCTTGACGAAGACGGTGCCGCTGAACAGCAGCAGCAGCGGGATCTCCCCGTCCTCCAGCGAGGCGAAGTACTTGCCGGCCGCGACCTCCAGGTCGTACGAGCACGGTACGGCGACGTCGACCTCGGTCGCGCCGGTGAAGGCGGGCACCATCACCGCCACCGTCGCGAGCTGCAGCGGCTTGAGCGTGTCGCCCCAGCGGTCCGGCGTGCCGAACAGGTCGGCCAGCAGCGGTGTCTCGGCCGCGGAGTAGCGGCGGCGGTGCGGCTCGATGCGGAACTGGCAGCGCAGCGCGATCGCGTTCACGGCCTGGCCGCCGGTCTCGCCGACACGGAGCCGGAAGACCAGCGTGGGCATCGCGGCGTACGGGTCCGGGCGGACGCCGAGGCACTCGAAGACGAGGTCAGCCATGCCGCACCACCGGCTCGCCCCGGTCGCGCAGCCCGGCGAAGAAGCCGTTGACGTGCTCCCAGGCCTCCGCGCCGCCGTCGAAGCCCTTCCAGTGCAGCCGGACCAGGCCGACCAGTTCGTAGCAGGCGTCGATCGGCACGAGGTAGGCGCCGGAGTCGCGGTCGACCAGGAGCGCCTCGACGTCCGGTTCGACGTCGGCGACGGCCGGGTTGGCGGCCAGGACCCGTACCCACGCGTCGAGCGGCAGCTCCGACTCGGTCGCCCCGCCCGGGCTCGGGTAGAAGGCGACGGTGCGGCCGATGCCGGAGTTGCGGAAGAAGAACGCCATCCTGACCGGAATGGCCAGGTCGTCCCAGTCGCCGGCCGACATCGCGAAGTCCGGGTCGTAGCGGTAGCGCTCGGGCACCGTGCGGAAGCGCCGCATCGGGGTGCCCTCGTCGTTCCCGGTACGGCGTTCGGAGCCCGCGCCCTCGTGCGTGAACAGCAGCGTGCACGGGCGGCATGTGCACAAGAGGCGCCGATCTTCCAGGTTGACGACGTGACCGTGCCTTTCACCGATCGGCTCGGCGCACATCTCGCACCGTTCGGCGGGCGGCGCGGCGGCGCGCGTTTCCCTCCCCGCGGCGAACCGGCGCAGGCTCACGTTCCTTCCCCCTGTCGGCACCCTCCATATGGCGCCACCATGGCGGTGACCTGCGAAGACGGGTACCCCTGACAGTTACCCCCCAGCCGGAGTCGTACAACCACGGCCAGGTCGATTCCGAAGAGGCGAGTGCGACACGATGGGCGCGATTACGGCGAAACGCGACTAATCACCAGAATTTAGGTCAGCGCCGATACGGCGGGTGGTGCGGGCCTTCATAGGGGGGTCTCGGGGGGCGATCAACGTGCTGACGCCCGTAAACAAAGGTCACCCGGCCGATGCCGGAGTCAAGGTCGAGGACCCGGTTACAGTCAGGATGCCCTGAACGGGTGGTTTCGGTCGACCAAAGATGCCCTGTGCTTTGTGACCGGTATATTCGCCGTGATCACGTAGGTCGTGCCCGGTATTGGCGATGGAAAGGAGCTACGTATGGTCCATTATTTCGCGGAAACTCGGACCTCTGAGCGCTCGTGATCGTCGGGACCTTACTACTTCCCCTTACTGACCCCCCGACCGTGAAAGCGACGCAATGACCAAGGATCTTCTGTCCCTGTCGACGAACGACTTCATCGCTGGCATCGAAGCGATCGCCCCCCGGTTCGACTGCGCGACGTACCCGCAGCAGAACCTTCCCGCTGACGACTGGGCACAGCTGGTGAGGGCGGGCGTACTCCTGCCGTCCCTGCCCAAGGAGCACGGAGGCCGCGACAGCCACGTCGAGATGTGCCGGGTCGTTGAGACCCTGTCCGAGTGGAACCTGCCGCTCGGCATGTATACGACGATCATCACGGGGGTGGCGCTGCGCCCCATGGGCCTGTGGGCCAGCGAGGAGGCGAAGGCGGAGGTTCTTCCGCTGTTCGCCGGCAACGATCCCTTGATCTGCGGGTTCGCCTCCACCGAGCCAGGCTGCGGCTCGGCGATGTCCAGCATGACGACCACGTTCGAGGAGGTCGAGGGCGGCTACCGGATCCGTGGCCGCAAGCACTGGCAGGCGTTCAGCCTGACCGCGGACTGGTGGCTGGTCAGCGCGAAGAACGATGAGAAGGGCACCCGCGAGTACGGCTACTTCATCGTCAAGCGCAGCGAGGGATTCCGCACCGTACGGCCCTACGAGCCGCTGGGCCTGAAGGTGATCGACTACGGGCTCAACGACATCGACACGGTCGTCCCCCGGCATCGGCGGATCGAGACCCAGGGCAGAAACCTGGTCCCCATGGTCGAGATGCTCATGGCGTCGCGGGCGATGATGGCCGCGATGGGATGCGGCTTCCTGCGCCGCGTCAGCCGCGAGGCGCACGCGTACGCCGAGACCCGCCAGATCGGCCCGGCACCGCTGTCGGCGATCAGGTACGCCCGCTACCGGCTCGCGGCGATCGACAGCTCGTACACGATCTGCGCGGCGCTCAACCACTACCTGCAGAACACGCTGAACATCAAGGCCGACATGCTCCACTCGTTCCCGGCCATCCAGGCGATCAAGACCGTCGCCACCGACCGGATGTTCAGCGCGGCGCACCACTACCAGCAGCTCGTCGGCGGCGAGGGCTACCGCTGCGGCTCGCCCACCAACGTCTCCGCCCAGGCGTTCCTGGACGCCCGGGTCTTCACCATCTTCGACGGCACCAACGACCTGCTCAGCCAGCAGCTCACCGAGTACTGCCTGGCCAGGCTGGCCGGCAAGTCGCTCAGCGCCTTCCTGGCCGACTGGTCGCTCACGGCGCTCGGCGTCACCACGCACGACCTGGACCTGGGCTTCCTCGACCAGGACCTCGCGCAGGAACACCTGGTCCTGGCCGGCCGCGCGATCGCCTACGCGTTCGCGATCACCCAGGTCATGCGATGGGCCGCCGAGAACGACGACGACGCCGAGAGGGCCCGGCTGGCGATCGAGTTCCTCAAGGCCGACATCGCCGGCGTCGCCACGGAGTTCCGCCTGCTGGCCGCAGGAGTCCTCGATGCCGACGACGGCGTGACCTCAGGGACGAGCGACATGGCCATCTCGCGCTCCATCCCGGTTCCCGCGCGGAGCTAGTCCAGCAGTTCCTCGCGGCGGCGCAGCCGCAGCATCAGGTCGGCTGCCCGCTCCTTGATGAGATTCAGCCCAGGATGGCCCCACGGGCGCGGCTCACGGTCCACGATGCAGATCGTGCCGAGAGTCGTGCCCGTGCGGTCGATCAGCGGCGCACCGACGTACGTCCGGATGCCGAGTTTGTCGACGACCGGGTTGCCGGCGAAACGTGGGTAGTCGCACACGTCGTCGAGGACCAGCGCCTTGCGCCGTACGACGACATGCGGGCAGTAACCGTGGTCGAGCGGCACCTCACGGCCCAGCTCCACGGCGCCTGAGGGATCCACCGAGTCCTGCGGGGTGTACAGACCCGCGAGGTACTGGCGGTCCGTGACAAAGTTCACCATCGCGAACGGGGTGGTGCCGGTCCCGGAGAGTTCCCGTGCGGCCTCGGCGAGTTCGCGGGCGAACGCGTCGAGCTCGGGGTCCGGCCCTTGTCCCAGTCCAAGTTCTCGCAGCCGCATCGCCCGCTTGGGCGCTTCGTTGTCGACGGGCGTCAGCAGATGTCCGGAGGGCTCATATATCGGGTCGTACGTCATTTGAGGTCTCCCTATCTGGCGGGTCTGCGGTTGATTAGGCGGTTACCGGGGCGAGAAGGTGCTGGATCAGGGATCTCAGCACGGATGTGGCGGAACGGTCGTCCCGGGCGTCACACAGCACGATCGGCACGCGTGCGTCGAGCTCGAGGGCGGCTCGCACCTCCTCGGGTTCGTAGCGGAAGGAACTGTCGAACTCGTTGACCGCGACGAGGAACTGGATGCCCCGGCTCTCGAAGAAGTCGACGGCCTCGAAACACGCCTGGAGACGGCGGGTGTCGGCCAGCACGACGGCGCCCAGCGCCCCGGCGGACAGCTCGTCCCACATGAACCAGAAACGTTCCTGCCCCGGAGTTCCGAACAGGTAGAGCACGATCCCGTGCTTTTGAATCGTGATTCGTCCGAAGTCAAGGGCGACGGTGGTCGTGGTCTTCTGTTCCACCCCCCCAAGGCTGTCGGTGCCGACGCTGGCCGTGGTGATGAGTTCTTCCGTGCTCAGCGGCTCGATCTCGCTCGCCGCGCCGACGAAAGTCGTCTTCCCTACGCCGAAACCGCCCGCGATCAGAATCTTGACCTGGGTGGGGAACACCTCAGATTCGTTGTAGGCCATCGAGCAGCTTCTCCAATAGATCTCGGTCGGTGGGATCGGCCGCGGGCCGTGGGGCTCGGGTGGTCATCGCGTCGCAGTCCACCAGATCGGCGAGGAGGACCTTGGTGACCATCACGGGGAGCCGCAGATGCGCCGCGACCTCGGCGACCGAGGTCGGCGCGTGGCAGAGCCCAAGCGCCTTGGCATGCTCCGCGTCCATGGCGGCCGGAGGAACTTGGCCGGTCGCCATCACCAGGGACAGTAAGTCCAGCTCGACGGTTGGGCGCGTACGGCCGGCGTTGACGGTGTACGGGCGCACCAGGGGACCCGCGGCGGCGTCGAGCCAGACCTCGTCGTTTCCGACAGTCATGACGATCGAATTCGGTCGCCCGTCACAGTGGCGGGTGGCCTGGCCGCGGTGTCCAGGAAGGGCCGGACGGCCTTGATCAACCGGGCCATCTCAAAACCGACGACCGCCGGGTCGGCCTCACCTCTCGCCAGCACCGCGAGCACCGAGTTGAACCCGGCCCACGAAATGAACAACTGGCTGGACTTGAGTTCCGTCACTACCTGCCGGACCTCGCTGCTGTTGTCGAACTTCGTTCCGGCGCTGCGCGCTATCGAAAAGAGTCCGGAGGCGAGTGCCGCGAGCTGTTCCGCACTGACGCGATCGAATCCGTGCGTGGCTTTCAGCATTCCGTCAGACGACAGCAGCACGCTGCCGCGAATGACCGGAACCTCCTCGCCCAGACCCCGCAGCAGCCAAGCAAGATCCGGAGCCTGATTCGGGGAGACAGCGCTCAATGGACGCTCCTTCTGGTTTCGTGATGTGTCGTCAGCTGGTGCTATCGGTGAAGTCCGCCAGGCCGTCGTCGTCCTGGCCGCTTCGTACGCCCCGCTGGAAGGCCGCCATCAATCCGGGGTTGTGTTCGGTGCCCGGATCGTCGCTCTCGGATACGGGCGCCCGGCGTAGTTCGGGCGCGAGGTTCGTCTGGGCGTGGCGTTTCGGCAGCTGCGGGCGTTCGCCGGCGTTCGGCCGGCTCGGGGGAGCCGGATCGGCGGCGGGAGGCGGCGGAGCCGACCAGGTGTCGGCCTGCGGTTCGGACTGCCGTACGGGCGTGGCCGGGGGCAGGTTATCCCAGGCCGCGGCCGGCGGCTCGGCCATGCGGCCGTTGTCGGCGGGTTGGGCGTGCCGCCCCGGAAGTGGTGCGGGCATGGGCGCCGGGGCGCTCGCGGCCATGGCGGGTACGGGTTCGGGGGCTGCCGCAGGCGATGCCATGGGGGTCTGGCCGTCCTCCGACTCCGTACCGATCAGTTCGTTCGGGACCACGACGATGGCCTGGGTGCCGCCGTAGAGGTTGGTCTGGAGCCTGACGCCGACGTTGTGCCGGCGTGCGAGGGCCGAGACCACGAGGAGGCCGATGCGGCCGTCCTGCAGAAGCTCGTCGATGTTGATCCGGTCGAGGTTCGAGAGCAGGTCGTTCAGCCGGTGCTGGCTGTCGCGCGGAATGCCGAGGCCGCGGTCCTCGACCTCGATGGCCAGGCCGGCGGTGACGTTCTCCACGCGAAGGAGCACCTGCGTGTGGGGCGGGGCGAACTTGGTGGCGTTCTCGACGAGCTCGGCGAGCAGATGGATGACGTCCGCGACCGCGCTGCCGTCCAGGGTGCCCTCGACCGGCGGCACCACCTTGACCCGGTTGTAGTGCTCGACCTCGGCGATGGCCGAGCGCAGCACCTCGTACACGGTCACCGGCCTGCTCCACTGACGGCGCGACGAGGCGCCGCCGATCACCGCGAGGCTCTCGGCCTGGCGGCGGATGCGGGTGCTGAGGTGGTCGACCTTGAACAGGCCCTTGAGAAGGTCCGGGTCCTCGACCTGGTTCTCGAGTTCGTCGAGTCCCTGGATCGCCCGGTGGGAAAGCGACTGCATGCGCCGGGCGAGGTTGACGAAGACCTCCACGCGTCGGTCGGAGATGGCATCGGGGCGCTGGCTCACCGCCTCGAGCACGGCGTTCCAGGCCTCGTTCTGCGCCTTCTGCAGTTCGTGCGCGAGCTGCATGAACGGGTCGTTGGTGTCGGCGGGTGGGTGGTCCGCGCTACGCGGTGCGAGGGTCTCGCCGGTCTTGACGCGCTCCGTCAGCCCCTGCAGGTCCTGTCGGCCGCGGCCGACCAGGAACACCAGCCCGTTGAGCCGCCGCTGTAGGTCCTCGTAGCCACGGGCGACGGCCGGCTGCGCCGGGGCCTGAATGGCGGGCTGCGCGGCGGGCAGGACGGTCGGCCGGCGTGTCCGGCGGGTCGCCGCGTCCGCCGCGAAGACGGCCGCACCCAGGACGATCACAGCTCCGGCGGTGGCCATGACCAGCACCACACGCGTCCTCGCGGCGGCCGGGTCCTGTGTGAGGAGAACCGACACCGCGACCAGCCCGAGGAACCCCATTACGGCCGCAGGAAGGACGGAAATGTAAAGGTGGAAGGCACGCATGCTGTTCTGGCGGCGCTTACCACGGGTCGAGGGCCTGCTCGGTCGTCGAACGTCCTGGCGCTCGGCGCCAGCAGCAGGTGGGGCGAATTCAGGCATAGGCGTCCTCGGGACGGGGGCCGGTCGACAACAGGGGTCACAATACTGAGCAAAAGTCACTCGTATGGAGACAGCCCGCATTTGGGTTGACACATGGCCCGATCGCCGAGGTCTGACGACTGGTCAAGGTGTGGTATTAGGACATTCTGGACACCTTGTCTCTTTTGTCGGTTTTTTTTGGCAATTCCGGCGGACCGTAAACTGCCTATCTGTCGGCCCTTCGGTGTTCGTGGTGGTCACGGTGCTCACGAACGAACCTGGCCGGCCCACGAAGCGAGGGGGGCGCTTCGCGGACCGGCCAGGTGGGGGAATCGACCAGGGGAGCGAGGGGGAGGCTCGTGGGTCGACGGGGTGGGGATTCAGGCGGCAGGGGAGAGGGGCCGTGCGGGGTGAGGCATAAGAGTGTGGCCGTCGGGGAACAGCTCGCCGGTGTCGTCGAAGACGACCACGCCGTTGCAGAGCAGGCACCAGCCCTGCTCGTGATGCGAGGAGACGACACGTGCGGCGGTGTGGTCGGACGCGTCTGCCGCGGGGCACGGAGGCCAGTGATCACACATGCTGCTTTCCCCCTGATGTTCACTACCGGACTCGGCTATGTCATCCACGGTGCCTCCTCGTGCCGATCGCCGTCTGCGCGGTCAGCCCCCATTCGGCGGGTGGGCCAGCCGTACCGCGACCACTCCTGCTAGCAGGGGCGCACCCCGCGGACCCGGCGTATATTTGCGGCTGAGGGCGATGTTCCATGGGCATTGATCGGCGGGTCCGCTTCATCCACCAGGCCGCGATCTACGGCAGTGACCGGGGCTTCGTCGCGATGGCGGCCCCGTTCCTCACCGACGGCCTGGCCGCAGGCGAGCCCGTACTGGCCGTCACCACCCCGGCCAATCTGGAGCTGATCGGCCGGGCGCTGAGCACACGCGCCGAGTGCATCGGTCATGCCGAGAACGCTTACTTCGGCCGACGGCCCGTCGAGCGGGTCAACGCCTTCCGGCGGTACTGGACACGGTGTGTCGCCGCCGGACACCAGCGGGTCCGGATCCTGGCCGAACCTCTATGGGCCGGCCGTACACCCGAGCAGGTCAGCGCGTGGACACGGATGGAGTCCTGCCTTAACCTCGTGCTCGCCGACACGGGCATCGTCATGATCTGCCCTTATGACGCCCGCGTGGTCGACCACGGCATCGTCACCGCCGCCCTCCGTACCCACCCCGAGTGCGTCGCCGGCGGCCAATCGGAACCCTCCACGCAGTTCAGCGAGCCCGGCGACTTCGCACGCGACTACGACAGCGCGCCACTTCCCCTGCCGCCCGCGGACGCCGCGACCCTGCGGACCGACGGCGACCCTGACGCGCTCGGCCACTTCGCCGTCGAAGCGGCCGCCGACCAGGAACTGCCCGGCGACCGGATCGCGATGCTGACACTGGCCGTCGCCGAGGCCTGCTTGTACCTGGCGGAACAGGATCCCGTCTCTGTCACGATGCGGATCTGGACGGAGTTCCAGGCCACCGTCTGTGACCTGTACGCCGTCGGCGCTCGCGTCACCGATCCGGCCCTGGGCCTGTGCCGCGCCGCCGACGGCGACGCTGGGAACGGCATCTGGCTGGCCCGCCAGGTCTGTGACCGCCTGGAGGTCCGCTCCGACTGGAACGGCACGACCTTGCGCCTGTACCTGCCCGGCCCGCATGCCGAAGAGGTCAACCAGGCCATGGCGCCCCTCCTGCGCTGAGAGATCAGAGACCCATCCGGCCAGGGCACGTCGGTTACAGGTGCCAGACCGTCACCTTTTTGACGGAACGGGTCGTGCATCGGCCTTCATCGCGTTGGTCCGTGAAATGCGGCGGCCGCATTGCGACCACTACTCCGGCCATTGGTCGGCTCGGCCGTGCGCAGGGTGGCGTTGACCGGCGCCACCTGGATGGCGGAGGGCAGGCTGCGTTGGACGATCGGGCCGTGCGGGCCGGAGGCGTAGAAGGTCGCGTCCGGGGTCATGCGCGGAAGGAGACGGGGAGGGTCGCCGGGCCTCGGGTGAACACTCCTCGCTCGACCGGGGTGGCGCCATCGGCCAGCCGGAGGTCGGGTAGGGCGTCGAGGAGCTGGTTCGTGCCGACCTCGACCTCGGTCTTGGCCAGCAGCGCGCCGACGCAGAAGTGCCGGCCGAGCGCGAAGGAGAGGTGGTCGGCCGCCGCGGAGAAGGCGGTGGAGGTCCGCAGGTCGTCGCGGAACAGGTCGAACGTGTCCGGGTCGGCGTACCTTCGCGGGTCGCGGTTGGCGGCGGCGATGAGGCAGGTGAGGGTGCTGCCGGCGGGTACGGTTCCGCCGGCCAGGGCGACGTCCGACGAGGGCTGACGCATGATCATGTGGACCGGCGGCGAGAAGCGGAGGGTCTCGGCGAAGGCGCGCGGGATCAGGGTCCGGTCGTCGCGTACGGCCTCGAGCTGGTCGGGGTTGGTCAGCAGGTTGGCGAACAGGCTCGCGATGGCCTTGTCCGTCGTCTCGCCGCCCGCGGTGAGTAACAGGCTGCAGAACGCCTTGATGTCCTCGTCGCTCATCCGCGTGCCGTCGATCTCGGCCGCGCACAGGGTGGACAGCAGGTCGTCCCCGAGATCTTCGCGGCGCTCGAGGATGAGCGGGAGCAGGTATTCGTCGAACTCCACGCGGGTGCGCAGCCCGTCCGCGGTCACGTCGGGGTCCTGGCTCAGGTTTCCGAGGAACGCGATGATCGAGGTGTACCAGCGGTGGAAGCGTGCGTGGTCGGCCTTGTCGAGGCCGAGCATGTCCACGATGACGTTGATCGGGAACCGGGTCGCGAAGTCGGCCACGAGGTCCGCCTCACCCCGGTCGCGGAAGCCGGAGATCAGGTCACGTGCGTTGTCCTCGATCACCGGCCGGAACGTCTCACGCAGCGCGCCGCCGCGGAACGCGGGGGCGACCAGGGCCCGGCGTACGGCGTGCTCGCGGCCGCTCATCTGCAGGATCGTCCGGCCGTGGACCGGCTCGATCTGCCACTCGTAGTTGGCGTTGGTGAAGACCGGGTCGCGAAATGCGCGCTCGACGTCCTCGTAGCGCGAGATGACGTAACTCTGAATACCTTCGTGCCAGAACAGCGGTGCGCTCTCCCGCATGACGCGATAGGCCGAATACGGGTCGGCGGAGAATTCGGCGGAGAGGATATCCGGAGCTTCCGTCATGCTTCACCTCGCGCGATGAGCCGATGTGTCGGACCCAGCATGCGGGGACGGCCACCACGGCACCACTGTCCACTCGGAGACATGTGGATCCTCCTTCTGAGCTCGTAGGAGACGCCTCGCGCGAATATTCGGATGACCGATTCCGAACGGCCCCTTATGGTTCTTCATGGGCCGCCCCGGCAGGCTCAGGAGCGAGTGGCCTTCCGGAAACCGTGCAATCGGATCGGTCATCCTTTGATAACCGGTTTCCCATCCGAAAACTCGTCCTTCACATCGGGATCCTGGTTCGGGGCGGCTCCTTTGGAACACCATTCAGGAGTGCGTCATGGCTCGTACGCGAGACATCATCATCAAGTCCACCCACCGCGGCCTCCGGTACGAGGACGGCCGGCTGACCGACGTCCTCACGGCCGGTCGCCACGAGGTCCCGGACGCCGATCGCCGCCGCGGCAAGGAGCCCGTCGTCGAGATCGTGCTGGTGGACATGCGAGAGCGGGAACTGCTGCTCAAGGGGCAGGAGATCCTGACGTCGGACAAGGTCGCGGTACGGGTCAGCATCATCACCCAGTACCGGGTCATCGACCCGACCGCCGCGCTGGAGAAGGTCGAGTCGTACGAGGACCGCCTGTACAGCGACGTGCAGCTGGCCGCCCGGCGTTCGCTCGCGTCCATGACGCTCGAGGACATCCTCACCAACCGCAACCAGCTGAGCGAGGACATCCTCGGCGACGTCCAGGACGCCGCGGACGGCTACGGAATCGCGATTCTCCGTGCGGACGTGAAGGACCTCGTGTTCCCGGGCAACCTCCAGGAGATCATGAACCGCGTGCTGGCGGCCGAGCGGCTGAGCGAGGCGCAGCTCGTGGAGGCGCGGACCAAGGCCGAGCGCGAGGCGATCGAGGCGCGTTCGCGGGCCGAGACGGAGCGGGTGACCGCACTGTCCCGGCGTGAGGCCGAGCTGATCCAGGCCGAGAGCCGTGCGCAGACGCAGCGGCTGGAGGCCGAGTCGGAGGCCGCGGCCCTGCGCCTGCACGCCGACGCCGCGACCGCCTACTCCGACCACCCGGTCCTGCTCCGCGTACGTGAGCTGGAGACGCTCGCGCGCCTGGCGACCAACGCCGAGGCCCGCCTCTACATCGGCTTCGACAAGCACACCGAGCTGAGCGAGTGAACCGCGTGCGGGGTGGCCCGTGAACCCACCCCGCACGCGGTGAACCGGACGGCCATAGCCGGACGTCATGGGTCATGAGGCCGCATTTCCCGGCCGAACGGCCGTCGCGGCGATGCGGGGTGCTCATGCCCGACCCGGCGAGGCTTCGTGCCGCCGCCGTCGTCCGCGGGGCCGTCTCGATGTGCGGGTTACGGCGGCAACCGCTGGGCGGTGGCCTGCGTCTCAATAGGGGTGGTGATCGTGGCCGTCGCGGACCGATGACCCGCCAAATTGCCCATTTCGGGCTACTGTGATCGAGCGCCGACGGTTTGGCGCACGGGGCGATTTTTGGGCACAACGGGTGGGCGTCTGGCCAAGCACGGCCGGAAACAGCGTGAAGAGGTGGCCCGCGGGTGGAGAGTCAGCGGCGTACGAGTTCGGCGGGGCCCCTGCTGCCAGGAGATCCCGAACGCGTGGGGTCGTACGCGATCCTCGGTCGGGTCGGCGAGGGCGGCATGGGCGCCGTCTACCTGGGGCAGGGCCCGGACGGCAACAGGGTCGCGGTGAAGGTGGTCCGGCCGGAGCTCGCGCAGGACTCGGGGTTCGTCGCGAGGTTCCAGGACGAGGTGGCCAACGCGCAGCGGGTGGCGTCCTTCTGCACCGCGCAGGTGCTCGACCATGGCGAGTCCGACGGGCGCGCCTTCATGGTGACGGAGTACATCGACGGCGTCTCGCTCAAGCAGTACGTCGACGAGAACGGCGAGCTGTCCCAGGGCATGATCCAGGGCGTGGCCGTCGGTGTGGCCGCCGCGCTGGTCGCGATCCACGCGGCGGGGCTGATCCACCGAGACCTCAAGCCCGCGAACGTGCTGCTGTCCTTCTCCGGGCCCCGCGTCATCGACTTCGGCATCGCCCGCGCGCTCGACGCGGCCTCCGGACACACGATGACCGGTCAGCTCGTCGGCAGCCCCGGCTGGATGGCGCCGGAACAGATCCTGCAGAAGCCGACGACGACCGCGGTCGACATCTTCGCGTGGGGGTGCCTCGTCGCGTTCGCGCGCAACGGGGTGAACCCGTTCGGCAAGGGCGACTTCTCGGTCATGTCGGCGCGGCTGGTGCACGGCGACCCGCAGGTGGGCAGCCTGCCCTCGCCGCTGGAACGGCTCGTGAAGGCGGCTCTGGACAAGGAGCCGCGCAACCGGCCGACCGCCAAAGAGCTGCTGCTGACCATCGTCGGCGGCGAGAGCGCCGAGGCGGCCGTGATGGGCACGCTCGTCCCGGGCTGGCAACCGCCGGTCCCGCCGCCCACGCCCGGCGCGACGCGTGTCATGGACGAGCCGACCCGGGAGAGTCACCCCTCCCAGGACTCGCCCGCCCCGACCGCGTACGCCCCCGGCTCCGCGCCGGGCGGACGCGGCCAGGCCGCCTACGGCGCGATCCCGGCACCCGGCGGCCAGGGTTCGGCCCAGAGCGGCCCGAACACACCCTCGCCGCAGGGCGGCCACAGCACGCCCTCGGGTCAGCGCGGCCACGGCACGCCCTCAGCGCAGGGCGGCCAAGGCACACCTTCGGCACATGGCGGCCAGGGCTCGCGATCGGCGCAGGGCGGCGCGGCTCTGCGCGGATACGGCGTCGCTTCGGCGCCGGGCGGATTCGCCGCCGGTCTCGGCTCCGTACCGACCGAGTTCGCCCCGGTGGCCGCCTCCACCGACACCCCCACCCGGCCCACCACCTCCCGCGGAGGGCCGTCGCGCGGGCGGTGGGCGGGGCTCGCGGCGGCCGTGGCGCTCGTGCTCGCGGCCGTGACGGTGGGCGGCTGGGTGATGTTCCAGCCGCACGACAAGCCCCACTCCGGGTCCTCGGCGAAGGCGAAGACGACGTCGCCGCCCGGGCCGCCCGCGCTGCCGACCGACCCGATGCTCGTACGGGTCGACCGGGCCGCAGGCTGGCCGAACACCTGTCACGGGAACATCGGGCTGCTCACGCCCGGCGCGGCCCAGGCGAAGCTGCTGCTCGACGCCCCCGACAAGTGCGACATCCTGCCCCAGTGGTCGCCGGACCATCGGCACATCGCGTTCACACGTTCGCGCGGTGCGATCATCAACGAGCTCTGGGTCATGAACGCGGACGGTTCGTCGCCCGTGATGGTCACCGACCGGCTGGCCGGCCGTAGCCGGGTGGCCTGGTCGGGCGACGGGACGAAGCTCGCGGCCATGGTCAAGGTCGGTACGGAGCGCCAGATCTACACGGTCAGCATCAGCGCCCCGCAGCAACTCGAAGAGATCACCACCGACGGGTCGAACAAGGACGACCCCGCCTGGTGCGGCAGCCGGCTGGCGTTCTGGAGCGACAAGACCGGCACCTCGCAGATCTACACGACCGACGCGAACACGACCGGCGGGACCTGGACCCCGGTCACCACGGAGAATCACCCGGTCAACGACCCGGCCTGGTCGCCCGACTGCACGAAGATCGCCTATACCGACCAGCCGAACGCCAACGATCGGCACATCTGGACCATCGGCGCCGACGGTACGAACAAGCGACAGCTCACCTCGGACAACGCGCGTGACATGGATCCCAACTGGTCACGGGAGGGGACCTGGGTCGCATTCGTCCGCGGCGCCACGGAACACCCCCGGATCTGGGCGGTACGCGCCGACGGTTCCGGTGCGGAGCGCGTCGCGCCGGCCGGAAACGACATCGGCCATCCCGACTGGTATTGAGCGCCTGATGAATAGGCGTGAGAGCACTTTTCAATAGAAAAGACAACGGCGTGAGAGACGAGATCGCCGAGCCTTTCAGAGAAGATCTTGTAAGGACGACGCCCGACGTCGGAGGCCGGGTCGTCGCCCGCGCCGGTCACCGAACGCGAGGGCGCGGCAAGCCCCGCGCCGCCGGACGGTTCGGCTCACCGCGACCCCCGACGGCGCGGCTCCGCGGTCGCGGGAAAACCAAAAGAACAACTACTGTGACAGTGTCGTCGTCAAAACGGTGTCGAGGCGGTTCGTGGTGACCTGCCCCGCCCGTTCATGCGGCCCGGGAGACCGGCGGACCTGGAGCGGCACGCCTCCAGTGAGGCTCAGCCGAGGCTCAGCGCGCGCCTTAAATGGGCACGCTAGAATTCGCCGCATGTCTGATCTTCCCAAGCACGACATCGCCGACCCCAAACTTGCCGCACAGGGCGTCGCCCGCATCGAGTGGGCCGAGCGTTCCATGCCCGTTCTCCGGCAGATTCGGGAGCGCTTCGCCAAGGAGCAGCCTTTCGCGGGCAAGCGCCTGGCCGCGTGTATGCACATGACCACGGAGACGGCCGTTCTCCTGCGCACGCTGAAGGCCGGTGGCGCCGAGCTGGCGGCCTGCGCCAGCAACCCGCTGTCGACGCAGGACGACACGATGGCCGCGATGGTTCACGAGTACGGCGTGAGCGTCTTCGCCCGTAACGGCGTCGACCGCGACACGTACTACAACCACATCAACGCCGCCCTGGACATCCGGCCGGACTACGTCTTCGACGACGGCTGCGACCTGGTCAACCTGCTCCACACCTCCCGCACCGAGCTGATCGACAACATCAAGGCCGGTTGCGAGGAGACGACCACCGGTGTCGTCCGCCTGCGTCAGATGGCCGGGGACAACGCGCTGCGTTTCCCGATGATCGCGGTCAACGACACCGACACCAAGCACATGTTCGACAACCGCTACGGCACCGGTCAGTCCTCGATGGACGCCATCATGCGGGCGACGAACCTCCTGTTCGCCGGCAAGAACGTCGTCATCGGCGGCTTCGGCTACTGCGGTAAGGGCCTCGCCGAGCGCGCGGACGGCCTCGGCGCGCACGTCATCGTCACCGAGATCGACCCGACGAAGGCGCTCGACGCCCTCATGCACGGCTACCAGGTCATGCCGATGCTGGAGGCCGCTCGCATCGGTGACGTGTTCGTCACCGTCACGAGCAACCGCGGCGCGCTGCGCCGTGAGCACTTCGAGGTCATGAAGGACGGCGCGATCCTCTCCAACGCCGGTCACTTCGACGTCGAGGTCGACGTCACGGGCCTGGAGGAGATGTCGGTCGAGAAGCGGTCCCGCATCCGCCACCAGACCGACGAGTACATCATGGCCGACGGCCGCCGCCTGCTGCTGGTGGCCGAGGGGCGTCTGGTGAACCTCGGCGCGGCCGAGGGCCACCCGGCCTCGGTCATGGACATGTCCTTCGCCGACCAGGCGCTGACCGCCGAGTGGCTGATCAAGCACGGTGACGACCTCGAGCCGGGCGTCCACAACGTCCCGACCGAGATCGACAAGCACGTCGCGCGGGTCAAGCTGGAGACCATGGGCGTCCAGATCGACACCCTGACCGAGGACCAGGAGACCTACATGAACTCCTGGGAGTTCGGCTCCTGACCTTCGGGACCTCCCGCCACTGAGGTCGGCTCGAGGGGGCGACTCCTCGGCCGGCCTCGTGCGTCGTGCCACTGGGAACGACATGAAAGGATCCGGCGCCTCGTACGAGGCGCCGGATCCTTTCGGTTCACGCTCAGCCGGTGACGCCCGAGCGCAGTGCCGCGATGTGCTCGGGCCTGGCGCCGCAGCACCCTCCCACGACGCCCAGGTCGTACCGCTTGATCCGCTCGGTCATCTCCGCCGCGAACTCCTCCGGCGTGAAGGCCACCGGGACGTACCGGTCCACCGGGGTCCACTCCTCGATGCCGGACCGGTCCTCGAGGTTCGGGTAGGCGCCGATCGGTACGGGGCTGTGCTCGGCCAGCCCCGACAGCGCGGCGTCCAGGTCGTCCATCGCGGTGCAGTTGACCAGCACCGCCTCGGCGCCCGCCGCCGCGACCGCTCGTGCCGCCTCCCCGGTGGTCTCGCCGGACAGCAGCCGTCCGCCGTCCTGGCAGACGAAGCTCACCCACACCGGAAGCCCCGCGCTCGCGAAGCTCTCGGCGATGACGATCCCCTCACGTACGGTGTTGATCGTCTCGGCGATGACCAGCTCGACCTTCTCCTCGGCGAGCCGGGCGCTCAGCCACCCGTGCTCGTCGCGCAGCTCGGCCTCGGTGGGTACGAGGTCGGGCCGGTAGCAGTCCTCCACCGTGGTGATGGACGCCGCCACCACCCCGCCGGGCGGACCGGCGTCCACCGCGGACCGCGCGTCGGAGACCGCGCGGCTCACCAGCTCGCGCGACAGGTCCTCGTCGGCGCCGGCCCTCTGGAGGGCACGGATGTTGGTACGGAACGTGTACGCGGTGACGAGGTCCGCGCCCGCCTCGCGGTAGGCGCGGTGCACTCCCCGCAACTGCTCCCTGCCGTCGTCGTGCAGCAGCGCCTCGTTGGTCCACCAGGGTTCGTACACGCTGCGGCCCATGCGCTGCAGCTCGGTTCCCTTCGGTCCCTCGAGCACCACCGGGCCCGAAGGCCCGTGCAGGAGTGGCATCAGAGGGCCTGCCGCAGGTCGGAGATCAGGTCACGCGGGTCCTCGATGCCGACCGACAGCCGGATCAGGTTGTCGGAGATGCCGAGGGCACGACGCGTCTCGGCGGGGATCGGGCGGTGGGTCATCAGGGCGGGGCACTCGATGAGCGAGTGCACGCTGCCCAGGCTGACGGCCACGCCGAACAGCTCGACCTTCTTCAGCAGCTCCTGCGGGTCGCCGAGGTAGTCGAAGGTGATGATCGACCCGAAGCCCGACATCTGCCCCTTCGCGACCTCATGCCCGGCGTGGCCCTCGAGTCCCGGGTAGTGCACGGTGCCGACGCTCGCGATCTCGAGCAGCTCGGACGCCAGGACCTCCGCCGTACGGTTCTGCCGCTCGACCCGCAGCGACATCGTCTTGACGCCGCGGTGCAGGAGGTAGCAGTCCAGCGCGCCGGGCACGTTGCCGTACGCCGTGCGGTAGGAGAAGAACTCCCGCTGGAACTCGTCGCTGTTGTAGACGAGCGCGCCGCCGATGACGTCGGAGTGCCCGCCGATGAACTTCGTGGTGCTGTACAGCGAGATGTCGGCGCCGAGCTCCAGCGGCTGCTGGAGAACCGGGCTGGCGAACGTGTTGTCCACCAGCACCGGAATGCCGGCCGGCCGTGCCGCCGCGGTGATCGCCCGGATGTCGGAGACCTTGAGCAGCGGGTTGGTCGGCGTCTCCACCCAGATCAGGCCGACGTCGTCGCCGATCGCGCCCGGGATGTTCGACGGGTCGGACAGGTCGCGATACTCGACCTCGATCCCGTACCGGCTCAGGGTGGAGAACAGCAGGTACGTGCCGCCGTACACGTCATCGGAGGAGATGAGACGCTGTCCCGGCCGCAGCAGCGACAGGGCCGCCGCGCCGGCGGCCTGACCGGAGGAGAAGGCCAGCGCGTGCTCGGCGTTCTCCAGGGAGGCCAGGCACTTCTCCAGAGCCTCGCGCGTCGGGTTCTCGCCACGGCCGTAGAAGTAGCGCAGGTCGCTCTGCGATCGCTGCTCGTACGTCGTGGCCACATGGATGGGCGGCACGATGTCCCCGGTGCCGTCCGCCGCCTGCTGGCCGATCTTGACGAGCTTGGTATCGAACTCCATGCGGTGCAACGCTCCTGACAGGTCAGAGGGGCAATGCGGGTCAGTGACTCTTGACGGCCGTGACGCAGTGGCCGGTCGCGGGCACCTGGAGGCCGCCGCCGTCGGTCTCGAACTCCCGGGCGGCACCGACGATCGCGTCCCACGTGGCCGGATCGCGGTCCTGTCCGGTCTTGTCCTTGAGCTGTCCGCGCAGCCAGCCGGGCAGCAGCTCCCACGAGAACGTCGCGAACTCCTCGGCCGACGCGGGCGTGAAGACCAGCCGGCACTCCTCGCGCGTGACCTCCGAGAAGCCGGCCGCGCGGAGGCGCGCGGTCAGCGCCTCCGCGTCGGCCAGGCTGAACGGCCCGGGCATGCCGGGCGGCGGCGGAGGGAGCTCGAGGCGGGCCGCGACGATCCCGAAGGCCTGGCTCAGGATCGGGACCTGTGGAGGCGTGCCCCACACCGACGCGGTCAGCGCGCCGCCCGGCCGCAGGAGCCGGTGGGCGGTGCGCAGGACCGCGTCGAGCTCGGGCAGGAACATCAGGGTGAACCTGCTGACGACGGCGTCGAACGAGGAGTCCGCGAAGTCGAACGCCTCCGCGTCCTGCTCGAGGAACTCGGTGTTGCCCAGATCGAGTTCTGCCGCGCGTCGGCGGGCGATCTCCAGCATGTCGCCCGCCTGGTCGACCCCGACGACCGAGCCCTTCGGCCCGACGACCTCGGCGACGTGGAGCGCGGGCTGGCCGGTGCCGCTGCCGATGTCGAGAACCCGGTGGCCCTCGTCGACCCCGGCGCGTTCGAGCAGGGTCCGGGTGACCGGCTCCGCGCCCGTCTCGAAGAGGTCGTACCAGCGGTCCCATCCCGAACTGAGGTTGTTCCAGTTCTGCTTCTGCTGTGCCTTGAAGGCGGTCGGGTCAAACCCTGGGGTGGACACTGCCGTACCTCTCAGTTGGCCAGGAATCGGTCGTTGGGATGCTGCGTCGACCAGAAGCCCTTTTCGGCGGTCTTCACCGACTCGATCAGCAGCTCGACCTCGTCCATCGTGTTGTAGACGCCGAACGAGGCGCGGACGGTGCCGAGGATCCCGAGGCCGTCGATGAACGGAACCGCGCAGTGCACGCCGGTACGGGTGGCGACCCCGAAGGTGTTCAGGTGGTTGCCGACGTCGTACGGGTGCAGGCCGTCGACGGCGAACGAGATGATGCCGCCCTGCGGGGACTGCGCGCCGTACACCTTCACGCCGTCCTGCGCCCGCAGGCCCTCGGCGGCGCGCTCGGCCAGGCCGGCATCGTGCTTCGTGATCGCTTCGAGCCCGAGCCCGTCGAGGTAGTCCATCGCCGCGGCCAGGCCGACCGCGCCGGCGATGTTGGGCGTGCCCGACTCGAACAGGTGCGGCGGCTTCATCACGGTGAGCGGACCGTCGTACGAGGCGTTGCGGACCATGCCGCCGCCCAGCAGCATCGGGTCCATCCGCTCCAGGTGCTCGGCCTTGCCGTAGAGCACGCCGATGCCGAGAGGGCCGTACATCTTGTGCGAGGAGAACGCGTAGAAGTCCGCGTCCAGGTCCTGGACGTCCACCGGCCGGTGGGCGACGGCCTGCGCGCCGTCGACGACCACGATGATGCCCTGGGCGTGCGCGATCTCGATGATCTCGTGGACCGGGTTGACGGTGCCCTGCACGTTGGAGACGTGGGCGACCGCGATGAGCTTCGTACGCTCGGACAGCTGGGCGCGGAAGGAGTCCAGGGACGGCTCGCCGTGCTCGTCGACGGCCGCGACCTTCAGCGTGGCGCCCGTCAGCTCGCACAGCCGCCGCCACGGCAGGAGGTTCGAGTGGTGCTCGAGGCCGCTGATCATCACCTCGTCGCCCTTGGAGACGACCTTCGGGCCGAAGCCCTGCGCCGCGAGGTTGATCGACTCGGTCGTGCCCTTCGTGAAGACGATCTCCTCGGCGGCGCCGGCGTTCAGGAACTCCTTGACGCGCTCGCGGGACTGCGCGTATCGGTCGGTCGCCCGCATGCTCAGCGTGTGCACGCTCCGCCCGACGTTGCTGTTGTCGTGGCAGTAGTACGCGGTCATGGCGTCGAGCACCTGACGCGGCTTCTGCGTCGTCGCGGCGTTGTCGAGGTAGACCGGCTTCTTACCGTCGAGGTCGGTCGTCAGGATCGGGAAGTCGGCTCGTACGTCCCGGGCGAAGTACTCAGTGGTCATCAGTCCACCTGCTTGAAGAGAGAGAGGAACGCATCGACGAACTCCTGCGGTAGGGGTGTTGTCTTCTGTGGTGAATAGGGTCGGTCCCTGGGCTCGACGTATCCCGGAGAGCCGGGCGAGGGCAGCAGTCCGTCGGGATCGCGCAGGTGCGGGCCGAAGTAGAACCAGCAGATCTGGCCGATGCTCTCCGTCAGCAGCACCGGGTGGCAGTTGTCCGGGTACATCTGGCAGTGGTCCCACGCCGCCATGAACTCCCCGCGTGCGGTGAAGGAGTTCCCGCGGGCGACGTGGCCGAAGAAGTCGTGCACAGCGCGGAAGACGTCGTTGTACAGGAAGGGAACGCCGTCCACGTGGTAGTGGGACGGCGACACCATGGGGTGCGTTACGAACTCTGGGTCCGAGCCACCTTGTCCATGTCCGTTCATGGTCAGATAGATGTACAGCCGCCCGGTATTCGACACCTCGCGTTGCAGATGCTTCGATCCGGAATAGGGCTGACCGCTGTCCAACCAGGGCAGGACATCCACCCCGGCCTCGAGCATCACCTCGAACTGACGGTTCGTCTCTTCCTTGAAGTCCGCGTACTCCCGCTGCTCCCGGGGTTCTCCTGTGAAGTCAGGGGCGGCTTCGAACCAGTCCGCGACGGCGATGCAGAGATCGGTTTCGAGATCGAGCTCGACAAGAGTGGGTAGATGGCGCCCGAAATCCCGGGCCTCTATATACCGTCGGGCTATGGCGAATGCATCCACCCTCACGGCGACCACCTTTACGATGGGAGCTTTTTTGGGCTTCCTGGGCTGACGTGTGATCAGCCGCTCATCAACGTTCTGGATGGAACATAAATGTCAAAGTGAAGGTAAATCCAGGCGCTCGAAAATGGCGTCCGCGTGCGACCCCGATCGGCGGGGTATGGGCCTGCCTCCTTTCAAAGGAAGAACCTAACTCAGCCATCTCCAGTATTACAAGCGTGTTTCAACTCTTACGGACGTCCAGCAACCCTCGATGCAGGGTTGAGGAAAAAGGTGTATCCGGTGGAACTTGTAAGCGCTGTCATCGCAGGTGGGAACGATTTAAATTACTGACGGGTAGCGATGGGTGGCGCTCCGTTGCAGTGCACCTCGTGAGGCGGAATGCGGACCCATGTTGTTGCAGGTCTCGATCTATTAAGTGGTCGTCCGCATGGGCTCGAAGTCGGTCCCATGTGACATGTAGATGATCATCGAAACACAGGCATCGACGCATCGGCCGAATCCGGCCATACGCATGGCCTGTAAACTATTCGGTCAGAGTCGTCATGGTGCCCGCCACCTGTGGAAACGCGCGTCCGGCGCCACGTGTGAGGCCGGGCCGCGAAAACCTTCATCGACGGCGACGATCTCGCATGCCTACACTCGTCCGACCGTGTGGCGAAGTCACCATGGAGGCGACGACCCGTGAACTCCCAGTCCGGCGAGACGACAACAGCCGGCAACAGCAGTGCCCAGGCCGACCGGCCTCACCCCTGGAGACTTGCCCTGCTCTGCGGTATTCAGCTGCTCATGCTGCTGGACTTCTCGATCGTGAACGTCGCATTGTCTCGCGTCGAGACCTCGATGGGCTTTACGCACAGCGGAGTGCAATGGGTCATCAGCGCGTACGCGCTGGCTTTCGGCGGCCTTCTGCTTCTGGGGGGACGCCTGTCCGACCAGGTCGGACGCAGGCGAATGCTCATTCCCGGGCTCGCCCTGTTCGGAATCGCCTCACTGCTCGGCGGCATGGCCTGGGGTCAGGCCATGCTCGTCCTGATGCGCGCGCTGCAGGGCGTCGGAGCGGCGTTCATCGCTCCGGCCGTGCTCTCCCTCATCACCACCGGCACCCCGCCCGGGCCCGCGCGTAACAAGGCCCTCGGGTGGTTCAGCGCCGCCACGGCCAGCGGCTTCGCCACCGGCGTGCTCCTCGGCGGCGTGCTCACCCAGCTCGGCGGCTGGCGCGCCGTGTTCTTCGTGAACGTCCCGCTGGTGGCGATCGCCCTCGTCGCGGCGTTCCGGCTCATCCCGGTCGACGTGCGTCCGGCGCGGGAGCACCGCTACGACGTCCTGGGCGCGGTCCTGTCGACCCTGGGGGTCAGCGGCGTGATCTACGGGCTGAGCTCGCTCGCCGGCGACCGTACGATCGCGGCCTGGGCGATCGGCATCGGCGTCGTCGCGCTGGTCGGTTTCGTCTGGGGCGAGAGCCGGGCGGACGACCCGCTGGTCCCGCTGAGCATCTTCCGCATCCGCAGCGTCTCGATCGCCAACCTCGCGGCGCTGCTGGTGCCCGGGGTGATGGGCGCGGTGGCCCTGATGCTGTCGCTCTTCCTGCAGCGGGTCCAGGGCCGTGACGCGCTGGAGACCGGCCTGATCTTCCTGACGCTGGGCGTGGCGGTCATCATCGCGGGCCCGGTCGCCGCAGCAATGGTGACCAAGGTCGGCCCGAAGACCGTCTTCACGGCCGGGGCGGCGCTCGTGACGGTCGGCGTCTTCGTGCTCAGCCGGATCCACGCCGACTCCGCGTACGTGACGATCCTGCTCCCGGGCCTGGTGCTGACCGGGATGGGCTTCTCGACGTTCTTCGCCTCCTCCACGATCACGGCGACCATGGACGTGCCGGACGAGCAGCAGGGGCTGGTCGGCGGCCTGCTGAACACCTCCGTGCAGTTCGGAACCGCCCTGTGCATCGTCCTGCTCACCGCGATCGCCGACCGGGGACACGGAACGGTGAGCGCGGTCACGCAGGCGCACAACTTCGGAACGGCGCTGACGGTCGGCGCCGCCATCGCGCTCGCGACCACGGCCCTGATCATCGTCGCGCTGCCCGGGTCGCTGCGGACCCACGCGCCGATGCCCGAAAAGGGCTGACCCGGCGAAACGGGCCCGCCGCGACGGCGGCGGGCCCGCGACACGTTCAGGGTCAGAAGGCCCCGGTGCCGTTCGGCGTGCCGAGCCCGGTCGGGCCGTCCCAGCCGGGACCGGCGGTGCACCAGATCGCCGGGGTGCAGCCGCCACCGCCCGACACGATGTCGAACAGCGAACTCGCGTGCGTGTACGGGTAGTTGTTGTCGATGCTCGCGGCGTTGCCCGCCAGCGCGTACACGCCGGCGATGACCGGCGCCGCGACGCTGGTGCCGCCGAAGACCAGCCAGCCGCCGACACCCCCGTACGTGTCGTAGACCGCGACGCCGGTGGCCGGGTCGGCGACCGCGGCGACGTCGACGACGGCGCGACGGGTGCAGCTCGCGGGGATGACGCCCACCTGGCCGGACAGCTCCACGTTGAGGCTCGAGCAGCCGCCGGAGCCGAACCCGGTCTCGGTCCAGCCGCGGACGGTCTGCGGTGCGCGCCGGAGCGAGGTACCGCCGACCGCCGTGACGTAGTGCGAGGACGCCGGGTACTCGACACCGAAGCCGCCGTCACCGGCGCTGGCGGTGATGGCGTGACCGGGGTGGTTGAAGTACGCGCCGTACGTCGCGTCCGAGGCGTCCGAGCCGCCGTAGCTGTTGCTGATGACGTTGGCGAGCTTCGCGGCGGTGTTCTCGGCGGTGCCCAGGTCGGTCATTGACGCCGAGTTGGCCTCGACCAGGACGATCTTGCACTTGGGGCAGACCGCGGAGACCATGTCGAGATCGAGGGAGATCTCCTCCGCCCAGCCCACATCGTCCGCCGGGTAGGTCGTGCCGCCCTTCTGGTCGACCTTCTTGAAGCAGCCGTTGGCGGTCGTGCAGGCGGAGAGCCCGTACTGGGCGCGGTACACGCCCAGGTCCGACTCGGCGTTCGGGTCGTTTTGGGCGTCCACGACCGCGACCGTCTGGAGCGCGCCGGCCGAGGAGCCCGGCAGCTTGTACGCCGACTGCAGGTCCGCCGGACCGTAGCCGGACGGGGTGGCCAGGGCGGCGCGCAGGGACGCCGCGCTACGCGCGGAGCCCGCGCGTACGAGGGCGTTGCAGTGCGCGAAGCCCGGCCGCGCGGTGGCGCAGGAGGGATCGACCGTGGCGGGGGTGCCGGCCGCGGACAGGAAGGGGACCACGGCGAGGATCAGCCCGCCTAATACGGTCCCGGTCATGCGTAGTCGCATGTGCTCTCCTCAGAGCTCTGGCGGGGGAGGGTACGACCAGCGCATCGTCACATGGGAACCGTCGCCGCCAAAGGTCCGGAACCGGCCGCGGAGCGGCCCCTGCCGGTCCCCTCAGGTGTGGTCCGCGAGACCGGCGTACCGGACGCGCCAGGCCGCGTACCAGCGGTCGTACCAGGGGTCGCGGGCGGCCAGGGGGACGATCCGCTCGACGGTCTCGGCGTAGTACGAGGCGCGCTTGGCCGGCCGCGGGTGCGTGTGCAGCCGCTGGACGTTGCTGAGCCGGTCGGCGAGCTTGAGGAGCACGACAGGTTCGGGCGCCTCGGCGAGCGAGGAGAGGTAGCGCAGGCGCGCCTCCGGGGTGTCCTCCGCCGGTTTGGTGACCTGGCCGACGAGGTCGGCGACGATCGGGCCGAACCGTTCGCGTACCTCCTCCGGCGCGGTGTAGGTGTCCTCGACCACGTCGTGCAGGACCCCGGCCACCAGTACGTCCGCGTCGGTCACGCCGGGCCCGTTGACCAGTACGTCGACGGTCTCCAGCAGGTGCTCGACGTACGGTTCGCCGGCCGGGCGCGTCTGGTCGCCGTGCCGCTCGACCGCGAACTCCACGGCGCGGTCCAGCGCGGCCAACGTCGCCTCGGGCAGGCGCGCGGCCAGCGCGGCGCGCAGGTCACTCCACCGCCGATGCGGTCCGAAGGTCTTCACGTCCACCTCCGTACGGGGGTTCGGGCAGGTTCCGCCGAAGGTAACAGCCTTCGATCGGGGCGCGACGACCCTGGGATACGGATCGCAGGCGTCCGGCGCGTGCCGGGCCTGAGGAGGAGCGGAGCATGGACGACTCGATGCCGATGAACCTCACGAGACGGTCGCTGCTGGCCGCCGGAGGCGCGGCACTACTGACCGGCGGAACCCTGCTCGGCGGCGCGCGGAGGGCACGCGGCGCGGCGTACGACCTGATCTGGAACGAATGGGGGCCGCTCGCCGGGTTCGGGGTCAACGCCGAGTGCAACCCCGGTGGCAAGTCGAGCTTCCCGTGCGGCACCGGCGACGTGAGCATCACGGCCGACCCGGGCGGCGGGTTCAGCAACGTCACGTCGAACCCCTCCGGGCGGGTGACGTTCGTCAACGCGATCGGCAACAAGGCCTTCGTCGACACCACGCCGGACCAGCAGCCGCTCCGGCTCGCGACCTACCGCTACCTGTACGCCGTGCGGCTGCCGCGCGTGCCGACCAAGACCAGCGCACCGTGGATCGGCGAGCAGGTCCACCAGATGATCCAGTTCTGGGACGGCTCCAACCGCCTCTGGCAGGCGAACAAGCACACGCTCGAGGCCGCCATCTACTGGAAGCTGAACCCCTGGGACGCGGGCTACGGCAAGATCTTCGCCTACACGAAGGACGCCAACGGCGCCCTCGCGTCCGTCGACACCGGGATCACGGTGCCGCCGGACACGAACTGGCACGTGTTCGACGTGCGCGCCGACCTGGCCAACCGCGTCTGGGCGGGCTGTGCCGTCGATGACCACTGGGCTCCGCTGACGAACGTCCCGCTGGCCCAGATCTACCAGCCGACCTGGGGGTCGGAACTCTCCATGCACCTCACGGCCGAGTCCGAGAACGCCTACCCGGGCGCGACGAACCCGATCGTGACCCAGTGGACCACCGAGTTCAAGGACCCCAAGCTCTACCGCCTCGACTAGCGGATCACCAGCTCGGTGATCGAGTACGCCGGGTAGGTCAGCGTGGCGTGGCCGCCGGTGATCGCCTGGTCGGGCAGGTGGGCGATGGACGAGGTGTCCGCCTGGCCGTACCGGTAGACCTCGGCGGTCGCGTCGCCGGTGCCGGCGATCGACAGGGGCGCGGTGACGTCGCTCGTGGACTTGTTGATCACCATGAGCGTGAGGGCGCCGTCGTCGCGTCGCGCCGCGTAGATCGAGAGCCGGTTCTGGTCGGTGCTGCTCGCATGTACGCCGGTGTCGCCGAACGTCCCGCCGTGGCCGTCGTAGTCGAGGTACATGCGGAACGCGTACGCGCCGGGGTCACCGGCGGCGGGCGGTGACCAGAGGGTGGCCAGGTCGAGGCCCTCGCGGCCGAAGATCCCGAGGATGTCGGCCTCGGCGATGCCGCCGTCGATCTTGTCGAGGGCGCCCCAGTTGTACTCGGTGATCGCCGTCTTCGTCCCTGGGTAGTCGGCGTCCACCAGCGACTTCATGCGGGGGATGGCCATGACCGGCTGGCCGATCCAGCTCTCGTCGACGTACGCCGGGTCCCACAGGCCTCGGGTCGAGCGCAGCCGCAGCGCCTGCGTCGCCGCGTCGTCGCCACTGCCCGAGACGCCGGACGCCTGCGGGTACCAGTGGTTGTCGTAGTAGTCGAGGATCCGTACGCCGTGAGCGGCCTCGTACGCGGCCATCTGGCGCAGGTACCAGGCGCCGAAGTCGGTGCCGCCGTGCGCGGCCTTGTCCGGCGGGTTGGACCAGCAGTCGCCGCCCACCCGGGAGCAGGTGTCCTGGTCGAGGCCGGACAGGAAGACGGAGTTCCAGCCCCAGCCGACCGGGCCGAGCGTACGCGCGGTGGGGTCGGCGGCCTTGATCGCGGCGGCGACGGAGTACGTACGGTCCCGCATCTCGTCGTAGCCGGCGCCCTTCGGATGTACGTCGCGGTGCGTCGAGTGCCAGATGTCCGGTTCGTTGTCCAGGTCGTAGAAGCGGACCCCGCCGTGCGCCGCGTCGCCGTACTTTCCGGCGAGGTACTTGACCCAGCCGGAAACGTAATCGGCGCCGGCCGGCGTGCTGGTGTCGGCCGGGTCGTTGCCGGTGAGGACGGTGCCGTCCGGCGCGACGCCGTTGCCGCAGTCGGTGTCCCACTGGTCGGCCGACTGCTGCGCGCCGTACTTGGCGACGCTGAAACCGCAGGTCTTCTCGCGTGACTTCGGCACCCAGCCGATCAGCGGGACCGTCATGATCGTGTCGCTGCCCGCGGCGCGGTCCTTCTCGACGAACACGTCCGAGGAGGAGCCGTCCGGCAGCTTCGAGGGGTCGGCGACGTCGTTCGGGATGTTCTCGAAGTACCAGTCGCTCGCCCGGTTGCTCGTGTCGTTCAGGTAGTTGTAGCGGGTGGTCGCGTTGCCGCCCCAGCGGTCGACCGGCAGCCGCAGCTCCTGGGCGAGGGCCGCGTCGGCGAAGTTCATGCCGTAGACGTCGCGGCTGATCGGGTGATGATCGGCGGACGGGTCCACGGTGAGCGCGTCGTCGGCCGCGTGCGCGTGCGCGGGGCTCATCACGAGTCCCGCGATGGCGGCCAGGAGGGCACTGGTCGGTCGGCTGCGTCGCATGGGGATGGATCTCCTGTCACGAGGTCATGGGAGCGCTCCCACACGGCAATGTGAAGTGCCGCCGTTCACCTGTCAAGGGATCGCGCGGGGGAGCGTGCCGACCTGCGCCGTGGCGATGTAACTTTCACGCCGCTCCATCGGAGCTTGAGCCTGGATTCGTACGATCGCTGGGAATCCGGCGGCCCGATGACGTGCCGCCGGTTCACGAATCTCAGGGGCTCAGGCCGCCGTGAGGGCGCCGTGCAGGAACACCTCGACGAGCCGCTCGGTGTCGGGCATGTCCGGACCGGGACGCGGGCGGGTGAACATCAGGCCCAGGAAGATCGCCGCGGCGTGCTCCGCCGGCAGCCGCAGGTCGTCGCGGTCGGGCTCGAAGAGCTCGGCGACGGCCTCGCGGATCACCGTCATCGAGGCCTCCCGGTCCGGCGGAGGCTGCCGGTCCGTGCCGTCCCCATGACGCTCGGGGCGCTGCCGGAAGCCGGAGGCGTGCAGGGCGCCGGCCATCGCGCCCATGCGCGCCAGGTGGGCGCCCAGGGCGTCGGCGGCGTCGGTGAGCCGCGCGGGCAGGGGCTGGTCGAGCGGGATCGAGGCGATCTCGCGGACCGCGTGGTCCGGGCGTAGTGCTTCGGCCATGCAGGCTCCCAGTACCTCGTCCTTGTCGGTGAACACGCGGAAGATCGTGGCCTCACCGATGCCGGCGGCACGGGCGATCTGGCTGGTGGTAACGGCGGCGCCGTACTCCGCGACCAGGGGAAGCGCGGCCGAGACGATCATCTCCCGGCGCTGTTCGGGGGTCATGCCCGGCGCTCGCCGCCGAGTGGGGTGTGCTGGCATGCCCCGATCGTACGGAGTGAGTACTCACTCCGTCAATGGCGAAGTGAGTACTCACTCCGGTCCGAGTCCACGAAAAAGGGGCCTCCCGTAGGAGGCCCCTTCCCGTCGTGCGATGAGCCTTACTTGATCAGCTCGTTCTTGATCGAGGCGTGGCTCTTGGCGGAGGACGCCGGCGGAGTCGGGTCACCGAGCTCCGAGACGTGCGTGGTGTCCTGCTGCGGCAGGCTGCCGTTCAGGAAGTAGGCGTCGAAGTAGGAGTCGACGCCACCCGGACGAAGGTCACCGCGGTGCACGATGCAGTGCGTGCGGTCGCCGTCCTGGACCACGAGGTGTGAACCCCGAAGGATCTGGTGCAGCTCCAGGGCGCCCGCGTACGGCGTGGCCGCGTCCTCGGTCGCCTGGAACATCAGGATGTTCTTCGGAAGGTCCTTGGTGTTGCCCACGTCGACCGGCGTGCCGGCCTTCGCGTGCCAGAACAGGCAGGGCGCGTTGAACCACACGTTGCCCCAGGTGAGGAACGGGTGGTCCTTGTTGACGCGCAGGGCGTCGGTCTCCCACTTGGCCAGGCTCTTCGGCCACGCGGTGTCGGAGCACTGCACGGCGTTGTAGACGGCGAACGAGTTGTCGTCGCTGCCGCCCGTGGTCTGCGCACCGAACGTGCCGGCGAACGTCGCGATGTCACCGGACTTGTAGGCCGACAGCGCCACCGCGTAGGAGTTCCACACGGCCTGGCTGCGGCGGTAGGCCGCGGTCTGGATGTTGTCGACGAGCTCGTCCTGGCCGACCGCCACGGTCTGGCCGTCCGCCGTGTAGGTCAGCGGCGTCTTGGCCAGCTTGTAGTACAGGTCGTAGTAGAACTTGCGGACCTGCGCCTGCGTGGTGCCGAGGTGGTACGTGGCGTCGTACTTCGCGATCCAGCCGAAGTAGTAGTCCATGTCCTTGTCGAAGGCCACGTCCTGGTTGAGCTGCGCGTCGTACCAGACGCCCTTCGGGCTCACGTTGCCGTCCAGGACCATGCGGCCGACGTTCTTCGGGAACACCGTCGCGTAGGTCTGGCCGAGGTACGTGCCGTAGGAGGCGCCGTAGTAGTCGAGCTTCTCGTCGCCCAGCGACTTGCGAATCGTGTCCATGTCGCGGACCGAGTCGATGGTCTTGATGTGGTCGAGCAGGTCGACCTTGGCGCCGGCGCCGAAGTTCTTGGCGCACGCGTCGGCGTAGTCCTTGGACTTCTTCAGCCAGGCGGCGTCGTCCTTCAGGCCGCCCGTGCCGTATGCCGGGCGCGGGGCGTTGCTGTAGTTCGTGTCACAGGTCAGCGCGGGCGTGCTGAAGCCGATGCCGCGCGGGTCGAAGCCGATGACGTTGTAGGCCGCCTGCATCGGGGCCGAGTTCTGCGCGTACACGCGCGGGCCGAACAGGGCGCCTTCGCCGCCCGGTCCGCCGGGGTTGACCAGGATGTTGCCCTTGGCGGGGCCGCTGCCCTGGTGCGGGGTGTTGGTCAGCTCGAGGGTGATCTTCTGACCGTCAGGGTGGCTGTAGTCGAGCGGCACCTGGAGTTCGGCGCACTTGATGATCTGCGACACCTTGACCGGGCCCAGGTTGTCGTACGCCTGAGCCCCCGTCACGATGTCCGCCGAGCAGGCGTGCCACGAGAGGCTCGCCGGCTTGAAGGCGTTGGATGCGTCTGTGGCCGCCGACGCGCTGGTGGCGCCAAGAGCGCCGAGCCCGGTGAGGCCCAGGCCCGCTGTCGCGACCGCGACGACAAGCTTCTTCACGAAACCCCCTTAGAGGTCGGACCGCCATTAGTCCGACAGGTGGTGAACAAGGGGAGATTGTGGTTGCGAAGAATGGAAGACAGAAGAGTCTGCCCAGGAAGGATGCACAATCGTGACAAATTGCGTTAGCCGGACTTAAGTCCGCGGGTGCGTCAGGCGTCTTCCCGCAGGCCGCCGGGACACCACGGGCCCGGGTGTCGCCTGGTTCGAACGCGACGAATGAGCCCGGACGAGGAGGACTCCGGATCGTGTTCGAGCGCGAACCGACCGCCATCGCCGACGCCGTGGCGTAACCGATGAAACACGCATCTTCCGCTAAAAGCTCGATACCGGGTGTCGCCGGGCGACCATTCCGGGCGCCGGGGCCGCGCGGAGGGGCCGGCGTGCGGCCACCTCCGGTCATGAGATGGGACCGGTCCAGGGGTTTGATTTCATGATCAACGCGCTTCGCGGCATCGTACGGGGTGTTTCGAGGTCTCCTGAAGAGGTTCGATCAAAGCACTTCGATGACGGACGGTGACGTCGCGAACGCCGATCGGCAGGGCTTCACTCGACGACGCGCTCGCGGGGGCCGTAGTCGTTCAGGATCTCGCGGATCGTGCGGCCGGAGAGGTCGGACTTGGACAGGAAGGCCAGTGCCGGACTGCTCTCGACCATCGACTCGAAGTCGCTCTCGGCGTAGGTCGACACAAGGATCACGCTGGAGGGCTCGGCGCCACTGGTACGGGTGATCTCCTCGGCGAGCGCGAATCCCGACTCCTCGCCCAGGCACACGTCGACGAGCGTGACGTCGGGCCGCAGCTCGCGGGTGCGCGTGAGGGCGTCCGCGATGTTGGTGGCCACCCCCACGACGGCGATCCCGTCCCGCTCGAGGGCGTCACGTGCAGCCTCGAGAAAGTGATCGTTGTCATCCACGATGACGCAGCGCACGGCCATGTTCTTACCCTGTCGCACACTGAGCGTGATCGCATTGAGGCTAGCGGGAAGCCGGCGGTACCGCTGGCCCCATGGGGGTACGGGGGCTGCCTGCGCCGACAGCCGCCGTCAAAAGAGTGATCGTGGAAGACGTTGCGAGTTCTTAGGGGAAAGGGGGAAGGTGCGATGTGGCAGGACTGCTCTCGCCCGACCCGCTACCCGGCAAGGAGCACGAAAATGCGACGCATCCGCATCACCATCGACCGCCGCCGCCCGCCTGCGACCACCGCCGAGCTCGACCTGCGTACCCCCTCGGGACGCCTGCTGCCTTACTGAGCCCATCACGGAACGGGTCCAGCGTCCCCTGCCGGACCGTGCCACGCGGGCGTGGTAGGCACCCTCAGTGCCGCGGGGGTGTCGCGTCGGACGGCCGACCGGGGAGGATGGACCGGTGCCCGAAGACGCGGAGGCCACGCAGCGGACCCGTAACCCCTGGGGACAGGGCGAGCGGCTGCGTACCGAGATCCTGGACGCCGCCGGTCGGCTGTTCTCCGAGCTCGGTGGCGAGGAGGCACTGACGATCCGGGGCGTCGCGCGCGCCGTCGGCATCGCGCCCGCCAGCATCTACCAGCACTTCGCCGACAAGGCCGCGCTCGTGCACGGGGTCATCGAGCACGACTACGCGCGACTTTCCGCCGCGATGCGGGCGGCGGACGAGAGCGTCGACGCCGACGACGCGGTGGGCCGCGTACGCGCCCAGATGCACGCGTACTGCCGGTTCGCCATCGACAACCCCGGCCACTACCGGCTGATGCTGAGCCACCGGCGGCCTGAGGCGGGCCAGGGCCGGGCCACCGGCCCGCTGCGCGAGGTCCTCGACTCCGTCATCGCCGCCTTCGAGCGCTGCGAGAGGGCCGGGCGCCCGCTGCGGGTGCCGAGCGATCGCGCCGCCGTGATGGTGTTCGTCGGCGCCCACGGGCGGGTCGCGCTCTACCACGCCAATCCCGAGCAGGGCTCGGACCGGATCCCGTCGTTCGTCGACGAGCTGATCTCCCTCGTCCTCGCCTGACGGCCGCCGCACCCCTAGCTAGGTCGGTGTACGCCCCGGCGGATGAGTTTCGTGGTGATTTCGGCGAACCACCGTTCGATGAGGTTCAGCCAGGAGGCTCCGGTCGGGGTGAAGTGCAGATGGAAACGCGGGTGGCGTACCAGCCAGTTCTTGATCGCCTGGGTTTTGTGGGTGGACAGGTTGTCGCAGATCAGATGGACGTCCAGGCCGGTGGGGACCTGCCGGTCGATGGTGTTGAGGAACTTTCGGAACTCGATCGCCCGGTGCCGTGAATGCATCTGAGTGATCACCTTGCCGGTGGCGACTTCCAGGGCGGCGAACAGGTCGGTGGTGCCGGCGCGGATGTAGTCATGGCTGGCCCGTTCTGGCACCCCGGGCATCATGGGCAGCACCGGCTGGGAGCGATCCAGCGCCTGGACCTGGGTCTTTTCATCCGCGCACAACACCAGCGCCCGCTCCGGAGGATTCAGATACAGCCCGACGACGTCACGGACCTTCTCCACGAACTGCGGATCAGCCGACAGCTGCGTGTCTGACAAATCCCTGTCCGGCTGCGCGGCGCCCAGACGACGCCTCGCCGCGTTGTCGTCGGTCGCCGGCCGACACCGGGCTGACTCCCTCCTCCGCCTTGCGACGCGCCGCCTGGACGCCGCTCGCTACGAACGCGATCTGTCAGACACGCCCTAGCGGCGAAGGCAGGCAATCCTCCCTTTACCGGAAAACTGACCTAACATATGTTCAGTAAGTCACCGAACAGTCGTTCGGTGATTGCCGGTGCGCGCAGGAGGACCGATGATCGACGCCTCTTCCGACCTTCCAGCCTTTCCGCTCGAGCGTGGCTGCCCCTTCGACCCGCCGCCGGAGATGCGCCGGCTGCGCGCCGAGGAGCCGGTCGCCCGGGTCCGGCTGTGGGACGGCGGCACCGCGTGGCTCATCACCGGCTACCACGACCAGCGCACCGTGCTCGCGGACCCGAGGTTCAGCGCGGACGTGACCAGACCCGGATATCCGCACGTGACGGCGTCGACCGCGGCCCGCCGCAGGCGCTCGCGGGCGTTCATCTCGATGGACAACCCCGAGCACAACGCCTACCGGCGGATGCTGACCGGCGACTTCACCGTACGGCGCGTCGAGGCGATGCGGCCGCGGATCCAGGCCATCGTCGACGAGCTGCTCGACGCGATGCTGCGCGCCGAGGCGCCGGTCGACCTCGTACGGGAGTTCGCGCTGCCGGTGCCCTCGCTGGTGATCTGTGAGCTGCTGGGGGTCCCGTACGCCGACCACGACTTCTTCCAGCGGTGCAGCCGCACGCTCATCTCCACGCTGTCGACGATGGAGGAGGCGACGGCGGCCAGCGACGAGCTCAAGGACTACCTCACGCGGCTCGTCGCGCTGAAGTGCCGCGAGCCGGCCGACGACCTGCTCGGGCGGCTCGCCGCCGACCAGCTCGCGAACGGCGAGCTGACCATGGGCGAGATCGCCGACATGGCCCTCCTGCTCCTGGTCGCCGGGCATGAGACGACCGCGAACATGATCGGTCTCGGCACGCTGACCCTGCTCCAGCACCCGGACCAGCTCGAGGAACTGCGCGCGTCGGACGACCCCGCGCTGGTCGCGGGGGCGGTCGAGGAACTGCTGCGCTACCTCAACATCACCCACAGCGGCCGGCGCCGGGTCGCCACCGAGGACGTCGAGGTGGGAGGGCGCCTGATCCGGGCCGGCGAGGGCGTCATCGCGGCCAACGACTCCGGCAACCGCGACGAGAGCGTCTTCACCGACCCGGACGTGCTGGACATCCACCGGCGGGCCCGTCACCACATCGCGTTCGGCTACGGCATCCACCAGTGCCTCGGCCAGCCCCTCGCCCGCGTCGAGCTCCAGGTGGTCTACGGCACGCTGTTCCGGCGGATCCCGACCCTCCGCCTCGCCGTACCGTTCGAGAGCGTGCGGTTCAAGGGCGAAATGCTCGTGTACGGCGTGCACGAGCTGCCCATCACCTGGTGAGCCCAGGACCGGCCCGGGCGGGCGCGGTACCCCGTCGTCGCGGTGACCGCTCCCGCCGTGCAGGTCGGCGGAACGGGACCGCAAGAGATGAGAATGCGCGGGCTAAGGCGGTCACCCGCTCCACCGGACCGGCAGCTCGACGAGTCCCCTGATGGACACGCCGCTCTTCCACTTGACGTCCTCGGGCGCCACCGCGACGGACAGGTCGGGCAGGCGCTCGGTCAGCCTCGCGAGCACCACCTGCACCTCGAGTCGCGCGAGGGCGGCGCCGAGGCAGAAGTGCTTCCCGTAGCCGAACGCCATGTGCGGGTTCGGGTCGCGGCGCAGGTCGACGCGGGCCGGGTCGGCGAAGTGGTTCGGGTCGTAGTGCGCGGCGTCATGGCTGGTGAGCACGATGTCACCGGCCTTGATCATGACTCCGCCGACCTCGATGTCGCTGGTCGCGTAGCGCGGCAGCCCGTCCTCGGCGCCGACCGGCACCATGCGGAAGAGCTCGCGCGAGGCCACCGGGATCTCGTCCGGGTGGGCCCCGAGGTACCGGTAGTGGCTGATCCCCTCGTCCGTGTCATGCGTGAGGAGCCAGTAGGCGAAGGAGGAGATCGCCGCGGAGGAGGTCTCCCAGCCCGCGAGCATGATCTCCATGCTCAGGTTGATCAGCTCCCATTCCGTGAGCCGGGCGCCGTCGTCCTTGGCGATCATCTCGGACAGCAGGTCGTCGGCCGGGGTGGCGCGGCGTTCGGCGACCAGGCTCGCCAGGTAGCCGCCCATGTTCTGCTGGGCCTGCACCGACTCGTCCTGGCTGAGGGCCGAGGTCGTGAGGAACGCGTCACCCCACTGGCGGAACTGCCCACGGTCGGCCGCGGGTACGCCCAGCAGGTCGCCGACGGTGTTCATGGTGAGCGGCAGGGTCAGGTCCTGTACGAGGTCGCCGGGCTCGCCCTTGGCCACCATCGCGTCGATCAGCGTGGCGGTCTCGTTCTCGATGAACGGGCGAAGGCTCTCGACGCAGGCCGAGGTGAAGGCGCGCTTCACGACGCCGCGGAGCCGGTCGTGCTGTGCGCCGTCGCTGCCGATCATGAAGCCGTGCAGCGGGGGATAGCCGTCGATCTTGAGGTCATCGGCCCTCTCGCGGCTGAAGACCGGACTTCTCCGAACGAACTGCACGTCCTCGTAGCGCGTGACGATCCACGCGGGCATGCCGCTGGGCCGCAGGGTCACCTGGGCCACCGCGGGGAGATCCGCGTAGGCCGGGCTGATCGCCAGTGGGTCGTCGTCACATCTGAACGGGTAGTCGAGCGGTGCGCGGGGGGTCATCGGGGTGCTCGTGCCTTCCGTATGTATGGGGCCGGTTGGGCGGTGATCCTGCCATCCTGGGACAGCCGCCACGAGGCTGAACGGAAACAGGTTGAGATTCAGACGGTCACCGATGGCCGTGCGGTGCCGGTGGAACCGGAAGAATTCCGGTCCGGATGGCGACGATCACCGCTTCCAGCTGACTGTGCGCGCTCAACTTCGCCATGACGCTCTTGACGTGGCCCCGTGACGTGTGAGGACTCATCGTGAGCCGCTCCGCGATCGTGCCGGGGTCGAGGCCCTCGCCCATCAGGCCGAGCACTTCCTGCTCGCGTACGGTCAGGTGGGCCCAGTTCTCTCCCCAGGCCGCCCGCGGCGGTTCCTCGGCATGCTCGCGGCCCTTCAGCAGCGCGGCGAGCGTGGCGCCCTCGATCGGGATCGTCTTGTCGGCCGGCGTACGGATCGCCGCCAGGATGTCGGGCAGCGGGCTGTCCTTGGCCAGGAACCCGTCGGCACCGGCCGCCGTGGCATCGCCGAACAGGTGCGGGGCGTTGTCCGCGGTGAGGATGAGCACGCGGACCGATGGATCGGCGGCCTTGATCCGCCTGGTGCCCTCGATCCCGTTGGGCCCGGGCAGGTGGACGTCCATGAGCACGACGTCGACCGGATGCTCGCCCAGGAGGCGTACGGCCTCGATGACCGTCGACGCCACGGCGACGCAGGCCAGGTCGGGCTGCGCGTCGATGGCGATGTGCAGGGCATCGGCCAGCGCTCGCTGGTCCTCTACCACGAGAACCCCGGTCATCTGAGGTCCACCCGTACCGCGATCATCGTCCGATCCCCATTCGCGCGGTCGGCTGGGTCCGCCGGCTGCGTCTCGGTTGTGGCCGAAACATCAGTGTCTGGGCACATCAGGGGGGGGTAGGTCGGGAATCAAGTAGTTTGAGGGTATCCAATAGGTGGCGTCCGAAAAAGGGTTGCCCGAGGGAAAGTGACGACGGACGCCGGCTACCGCTCACCGGAACCACGACGGCCCGCCTGTAGGCGGGCGCCAAAGGTGGGACGTCAGGTGAACTACTCGTTCAGGCTGTATGTGGCGGGACGAACCGGACGGTCGCATGAGGCGGAATCGAACCTGCGCGTCCTGTGTGAATCCCACCTTCACGGACATTATGAGTTCGAGGTGATCGACGCCGTCGAACGTCCCGACCTCGCCGAGGAAGAGCGCATCCTGGCCACGCCCACGGTGGTCAGGCTCTCTCCGTCTCCGGAGCTGCGGGTCATCGGCGACCTGTCCGACCAGGATCGTGCCGCGCTCTGCCTCGGGATTCCCGACGTGGGCGGCTCGGGAGATGGCCGGTCATGATGTCCGGCGGCGACACGATCGAGCGCCTGCCAACCGGCATCAGCGGCTTCGACCAGGTCGCCATCGGCGGCCTCCCGGAGGGCCGCGCGACGCTGGTCGCCGGCACGAGCGGCAGCGGCAAGACCCTGTTCGCGGTGGAGTTCCTCGTCCGCGGCATCACGAGGTTCGGGGAGCCCGGCGTCTTCGTCACCTTCGAGGAGACGACTACGGAGATCCGCCGCAACGCGGCCTCGCTCGGGTTCGACATCGAGCACTGGGAGAACGAGGGCATGTGGGCCTTCGTCGACGCCTCCCCGTACACCGGGGAGGCGGCCGAGACCGTCGGCGACTACGACTTCGGCGCGCTGCTCGCCCGGATCGGCCACGCGGTGCGCCGGGTCGGCGCCAAGCGGCTTTCCATGGACTCACTCGGTGCGGTCTTCGCCCGGTTCAACGACGTCGGCACCGTACGCCGGGAGCTCTTCCGGATCTCCACCGCGCTGAAGCCGCTCAAGGTCACCTCGGTGGTCACGTCGGAGCGGACCGCGGAGTACAACGGGGTCTCACGCTACGGCATCGAGGAGTTCGTGCTGGACAGCGTCGTGATCCTGCGCAACGTCCTGCAACACGAGAGACGGCGCCGTACGGTCGAGGTCGTCAAGCTCCGCGGCGGCGCGCATCGTACCGGCGAGTGGCTCTTCACGATCGACTCGCAGGACGGGATCGTGATCATCCCGCTGACGTTCCTCGTGCCGCACAAGCCCGCCTCCCGGGTCCGCGTCTCCATCGGAAACTCACGCCTGGACGAGATGCTGGGCGGAGGGCTGTTCAAGGACGCGCTCGCCCTGGTCGCCGGCCCGATCGGCGCGGGCAAGACGCTGGCCTCGCTGCACTTCGCCGACGCGGCCTACCGCGAGGGCCGCCGCTGCCTCTACTACACCTTCGACGAGACCCCGGAGCAGCTGATCCGCAGCGCTGCCGGGTGGGGCCTGGACGCGGAGGCGATGGTGTCCTCGGGCCTGCTCAAGGTGGTGGCGGAGTTCCCCGAAGTGGCCTCTCTCGAGGACCACTTCCTGCGGCTCACGCGTGCAGTCTCGGATTTCTCGCCCGACCGGCTGGTGATCGACACGCTCTCCTCGCTGGAGCGGATCGTCTCGCCGCACGCGTTGGTCGACTTCGTCATCGCGCTCGGAGCCGTACTCCGTCAGCACGACATCACCACGCTGCTCACCTCATCGCCCGGCGCCCAGATGACGCCGAGCGCCACACCGACGATCGCGACCGAGTTCGCGAGCCTGACCGATGCCATGATCCTGCTCCGGTACGTCGAGCGCGCCGGCGAACTCCAGCGCGCCATCGCGATCGTGCAGACCCGTGGCTCGGCCCACGACCAGACGATCCGCCGGGTCACGATCGACACCGCCGGTATGCACATCGGCGAGCCGTACCCCGGCATCTCTCACATCATTCCCGACGCCGCACCGCTCGCCGCCGCTCCGCGCTGGCACTCCGAGGCACCGCAGGGCATGAACGAGGGGACGGACGGAGCTTAGGAAGTATCGATGGGTGGTTCCTGTCCCAGCGGCCGTTCCCGCAACGGTGAGCCGCCGCGGATCGCCGGATTCGGCGACGAGGCCGGTCAGGCGGTCCTGTCCGCGTCCGCGGACGGGATCGTCGCGGTCGACGAGAACGGCTGCATCCGGGTCTGCAACCCGGCCGCCGAGGAACTCTTCGAGCGGTCGGCGGGGGAGCTCGTCGGTTCGAAGTTCGGCTTCCCGATCGCCGGCTCCAAGACCACCGAGATCGAGCTGATGGTGCCCGGCGGAGGCACGCGTGTCGTCGAGATGCGGGTCAGCACCACGACCCTGGACGACGAACACCTGTACGTGGCGGTACTGCGGGACGTCACCCATCGGCGGCAGGAGGCGGAGGAACTCGAGGCGGCGCTGGACCGGGGGCACTCCATGGTCGCGGTCGCGTCGCACGAGCTGCGCAACCCGCTGGCGACCATCGCCGTGCTCGCCGAGACCCTCCGCGACCCGCTGGCCGCACTCTCGGACGACGAGAAGAAGGCGATCGCCGGACGCATCGCGGACCGCGTCACGTACCTCCAGGCGCTCGCGCGCAAGTTCCTCACCGCGTCGAAGATCGAGGCCAGGCCCGAGCAGGCCCGGCCGCGGTGCGTGCCCGTGCTCGAGATGGTCCTCGAGCGACTGGCCGAGTTCGACGGCAGGTCCGAAGACGTTCACGTGTCGTGTCGTCCGGACCTCACCGCGTACGTGGACCGCGGGGAGTTCTCCGAGATGATCACCAACTGCCTGGAGAACGCCTTCCTGCACGGGTTCCCGCCGATCAAGGTCACCGCGATCGAGGACCACGGGTGGGTCGTGGTGCGCGTGCACGACGGCGGGCCGGGCGTGCCGAAGGAGTTCGTACCGCGCCTGTTCGAGCGGTTCAGCCGCGCGCCGGGCGCGGAGCAGAGGGCCGAAGGCTCCGGCCTCGGGCTCTGGATCGTCCGCAGCCTCGCCCAGGCCAACGGCGGCGACGCCGTCTACGAGCCGGGCCGGGACGGCGGGGCCTGCTTCTGTCTCCGGCTGCGCGAGGCCGAACCCGCCTGATCCGCGGTGCCGAACGCGCGCCGGTACGCGTGCGGGCTGGTGCCGGTCAGCCGGCGGAATCGGTCGCGGAAGGTGGTCGTGGAGCCGAAGCCGACCTGCGACGCGATGCGGCCGATCGGATGGTCGGTGGTCTCCAGGAGGTACTGGGCGCGCCGCAGCCGTGCGCGGTTGAGCCAGCGCAGCGGCGTCGTCCCGGTCTGGTCGCGGAAGTGCCGGTTGAGGCTGCGCGTGCTCATCGCCGCGTGCTCGGCGACGTCCCGAAGTGTCAGCTCGCGGTGCAGGTTGTCGTCCAGCCAGTGCAGCAGGGGTTCGAGCGTCGCGCCGTCGGGTGCCGGGGGTTCGTGCACGATGAACTGCGCCTGGCCGCCGTCGCGTTCGAGGGGCATCACCGAGATGCGCGCGGCGTCCGCGGCGGACGCCGCGCCGAGGTCCGTACGGACCATGTGCAGGCACAGGTCCAGCCCCGCGGCGGCGCCGGCCGAGGTCAGGATCCTGCCGTTGTCGACGAAGAGGACGTCCGGGTCGACGTCGATCTTCGGATGGCGGCGGGCGAGCTCCGCGGTGCCCAGCCAGTGGGTCGTGGCGCGCAGGCCGTCGAGCAGCCCGGCGGCGGCCAGCACGAACGCGCCCGAGCAGATCGAGGCGATCCGCGCGCCGTCGGCGTAGGCCGTGCGCAGGGCGTCCAGGACCGCTACCGGCAGGGGCAGGCCCGGGTCGGCGGTGCCGGGGACGATCACGGTGCCGGCGCCCTCGAGCCCATCGAGGCCCCAGGGCGTGCGCATGACGAAGTAGCCGGCGCCGGCCTCACGCCCGGCCGCGCAGACGCGGATCCGGTAGGCCGGCCGCCCGTCGGGTCCGCGGGTGCGGCCGAAGATCTCGCAGGGCACCGAGAGGTCGAACGGCACGACGCCGTCCAAGGCCAGTACGGCCACGGTGTGCATGGCGCGAACCTAACAGCCGCCGGGTTCTCGCCACAGAGGCCTGGCCAGAACCCGGCGCATCGTGGCATTCCTGCCACTCCCGATGGCGTGAGCGCGCCCGGCAACCTGTGGGCCGTACCCCTCCACTGGCCGGAAAGGACGATGATGCTCGCGCAGATCGTGTTGTTCGACGGGTTCGACCCGATGGACGCGCTGGCGCCGTACGAGGTGCTGGAGGCCGGCGGCATGGCGTCCGGTGGGCGGCTACGGGCCGAGCTGGTCACCGTCGGCACCGCACGTGCGGTCCCCAGCGGCATCGGCCCGGCCTTCCCGGCCGACGCCGTCCTGGACCCGGACCGCGCGGACCTGATCGTCGTCCCCGGCGCGGCCGGGGCGATGAGCGGCGAGGGCCCCGGCTCGGTCGTCGCGAAACTCAGGGACGCGCTGCCCGCGCTCGCCGGTCCGCTGCGGGCGGCCATCGACCGACCGGGCCTCACCGTCGCGACGGTGTGCGGCGGCTCGCTGCTGCTCGGCATGGCCGGCCTCCTCGCCGGGCGCCCCGCCGTCACCCATCACCAGGGCATGGACGCGCTGGCCGCGATGGGCGCCCTGCCGGTGCGCGCCCGCGTCGTCGACGACGGCGACCTGGTCACGGCGGGCGGCGCGACCTCCGGCCTGGACCTGGGCGTCCACCTGCTCGAACGGGAGCTCGGGCCGCGCGTCGCGCACGCGGTGGAGACCATGCTCGAGTACGAGCGGCGCGGTACGGTCTGGCGCGCCGGCGGTCATGAGCCGGTGGCCCTGTGAAGATCTTCCTGCTCAGCGTGCACGTGCTCGCCGCGATCGTCTTCATCGGGCCGGTGACCGTCACGGCCGGCATGTTCCCGAGATACGCCCGCGCCCTGGTGGGCGCGCCCGACGACGTCCGGTCCCGCACGGCGGCCGCGCTGCTCCACCGCGTCGGCCGCGTCTACGCGATCCTGGGCGTGCTCGTGCCCGCGTTCGGGGTGGCCACCGCCGTACGCCTCGGCGTGCTCACCGACGCGTGGCTGCTCGTCTCCATCGCGCTGACCGCCGCGGCGGCCGGGCTGCTCCTGCTGGTCGTCCTGCCCGGCCAGCGCCGGCTGTTGGCCGAGCCCCCCGGTGCGGACGCGCGCCGCGCGGTCGGGCGGCTGGCGATGGCGACCGGGACCTTCAACCTGCTGTGGGCCGTGGTCGTCGTCCTGATGATCGCCCGTCCCGGCTCCACGACGGGGGTCTGACCGTGGGTACCGAGCGCCTCATCCTCCGGGCCGCGGCCGCCGTCGAGGCGGTCACCCTGCTGATCCTGCTGACCAACCTCGCGACCGTCCACCGGCCGTCGGTCGCCGAGGCGACGGGGCCGGTCCACGGCGGCGCCTATCTGATCATCATCGCCACGACCCTGCTCACGGAGGGCGCCACGCGCCGGGTCAGGCTGACCGCGCTCGTACCCGGGATCGGTGGATACCTGGTGCTGCGTCGGCTCCGGTGACCTACGCATGAGCCGGGTCTCGCGCGTCAGGCGCGAGACCCGGCCGGCCTCTGGTCGAGGGCAGGCGTGGCACCTACTGCCCGCCGGAGGCCGTCATGACGGTCCTAGGCGTCAGCAGCAGCAGTCGCAGCCCGACCAGCCCCAGTCCCAGCTCTCCCAGGAGTCGTAGGTATAAGTGCTGCCGCCGCCGCTCTGCGCGGTCCAGTAGTGCGCGGTGGGCGCGCTCGTCGTCTGCGCGCCGGCCGGCGCGGCCGCGGCAAGGGCCAACGCGCTCCCCCCGGCGAAGACAAGGCCGGAGATCGCTACTCCCATACGCCGTGAAATACCCATGGAAGATCCCTCCTTCGGTCATCTGTACACGTGACAATGCGCGCTGTCACGTCGTTACTTTGGGCGTATTTGTGGTGCTATCGCCTAATTCAAAGGTGACAGCCGTAAGGGGGCGAAATCAACAGCCCTATATAGCCCCATGTCAGAATTGACCGGCATTTAATCCAGCCGCAGGGCAAGTTTTAAGCGGTGTACGGCGGCCTCCGGCCATATTCGGGGAAGCCGGACACCCGGTGGCGGTGTTCGCCAAGGTGAAACCCGTTTCCCTGCGGTGGTTAGGCTGGTGAGCGGGTCCCACTGAAGTTCGGGAGGGCGTATGAGGCCGCGTGTCGGAGTCTCAAGCTGCCTGCTGGGGGAGAAGGTCCGCTACAACGGCGGCCACAGCCGATCCCGCTTCCTCGCCGACGCACTGGACCCGTACGTCGAGTGGGTGCGCTACTGCCCGGAGATGGAGATCGGTCTCGGCACGCCACGGGAGACACTGCGGCTGACCGACGACCATCGGCTCGTCAACCGCGGCGGCACCCGCGACCACACCGCCGCGATGGCCGCGCTGCCGATCCCGGCCGACCTCGACGGCTACGTGTTCAAGGCCAAGTCGCCGAGTTGTGGCATCCACGGCATTCCGCGTTACCGCGCCGACGGGGTGGTCGTCGGGCGGGGCGGCAAGGGACTTTTCGCCGAACGCCTGATGGCCGCGTGCCCGCTGCTTCCCGTCGAGGACGAGGGGCGGCTCAACGACGCGATGCTGCGCGAGGCCTTCGTCGAACGCGTCTTCGCCCGCGCACGGCTGCGTGAGCTGTTCGACGGCGGCTGGCGGCCGCGTGACCTCGTCGGCTTCCACACCCGGCACAAGCTGCAGATCCTCGCCCACGACCCGGTCCTCTACCGCGAGGCCGGACGCGTCGTCGCCGAGGCGGGCACCCGGCCGCAGGAGGAGACCGAGGCCGCCTACCGGCAGGTGTTCGGCGAGGCGATGTCCCGCAAGGCGACGCGAGGCCGCCACACCAACGCGCTGCACCACGCGTTCGGGCAGGTCGGTGAGTCGCTCGATGACAGGCGCCGGCACGACGTCGTCGACAAGATCGAGGCGTACCGCCGCGGCGAGGTCCCGCTCAGCGTGCCGATCGCATTGCTGTCACACCACGCCGCGGGCGACGGGGTCGTGTGGGCCGCGGACCAGACCTACCTCGCGCCGTTCCCCGCCGAGCTGGGCCTGCGCAACCACGTGTGACCGCCCGCGCCGGTCAGACGCCGCCCAGGCCTTCGGTGATCAGGGCCAGGATCCGGTCCGCCCGCTGGCGGTCGCCGTGCTCGGCCACCCAGCCGACCGCCGCCGCCGCGGTGAACAGGTCCTCGGCGTCCACGTCGGCGCGTACATCTCCGGCGCGCTGCGCGCGGATCAGCAATCGTGTGGCGGCCTCGTGCATGGCCGCGCATGAGGGGTGCAGCTCGGAGTCCTCGTCGTGCAACGCCTTGATCACCGCTCCCGGCAGGCCGCGCCACGCGCCGGACCCCGCCGAGAAGATCTGCAGCCAGTCGGTCAGCGCGGCTCCCGGTGAGGGCGAGTCGAGCGATCGGTCCGCCGCGGCGCGCATGTCCTGGAGGCCCTCGTGGAGTACGGCCTCGAGGAGCGCGTCCCGGGTGGGGAAGTGCCGGTAGAGCGTGCCGATGCCGACACCGGCCCGTCGAGCGACGTCCCGCAGGGAGGCTCCGGTGCCCTCCTGAGCGAACACCGTTCTCGCCACCACCACGAGGTTCGCGCGGTTGCGCCGGGCGTCCGCCCGCATCTCCGTGCCCGCCGTCCGTGCCGCCATGTACGCCTCTTTCGCCCTTGATTGCGCGGAGCGGTGCTCCGGATATTTCGGGAGCAATGCCGTCAATCGTATTGGAATGCCATGGTCAAAAAGGCCTACTGCGTCACGGAATGGCGGTGAAACGGCGGGTTCCGGAGAAGTTCTGCGTGGGGACACCCCGAGCCGCGGGGGTATCGGTGTGGAGGGGGGCCACATGTGGGGCAAGCGGGAGGACATGATCGTCCACCAGGTGGAGCCGTACAACGCGGAGCCACCGCGTTCGGCGCTGGTGGGCCGGTTGCTGACGCCCATCGAGACCTTCTACGCCCGCGACCACGGCGCGGTGCCCCACATCCACCCCGCCACGTGGTGCCTGCGGATCGGCGGGCTGGTCGAACGGCCGATGAACCTGTCACTCGAACGGCTGCGGAGTGACTTCGAGCACCGGGAGATCGTCGCCACGCTGCAGTGCGCCGGCAACCGCCGCGCGGCGCTGCTGGCCGTACGCGCCATCCGAGGCGAGGCGCCCTGGTCGGCGGGCGCGATCTCGACCGCGCGCTGGACCGGCGTGAGCCTGGCCGACGTCCTCGAGCGTGCCGGGCCGCTGCCCCGCGCCCGGCACGTCGCCTTCTCCGCCCGCGACATCGCCTCGAAGGTGAACCCACCGCAGCCGTTCGGCGGATCGATCCCGCTGGCCAAGGCGAGGAGCGGGGAGGTGCTGCTGGCGTGGGAGATGAACGGCACGGCGCTGCCCCGGATCCACGGCGGTCCCGTACGCCTGGTCGTCCCCGGCTACATCGGGGCGCGGAGCGTCAAGTGGATCGAGCGCCTCGTGCTCCAGGAACGCCCGTCCGGCAACCACTTCCAGGCGGTGGCGTACCGCCTGCTGCCACCCGAGGCCGACCCGAGGATCCCCGGAATCCGCGAGGAGCTCCAGCTCGGACCGGTCGCCGTCAACGCCGACATCCTGCACCCCGACGACGGCGCGACCGTACCCGCCGGCCCCACGATGGTCAGCGGGTACGCGCTCGGCGGCCACGACCGCGGCGTCGCACGGGTCGATGTGTCCGTCGACCAGGGCCGTACCTGGTGCCAGGCCACGCTCGACCCCTCCGGAGGCATGTGGGCCTGGCGGCACTGGCACGTCATGATCGACCTGCCCGCGGGCCGCGGCCTGGAGATCACCGCGCGGGCGTGGGACACCGCCGCGTCCGTCCAGCCCGAGCACGCCGCGACGGTGTGGAACCCGGGCGGCTACGTCAACAACGCCTGGGCGCGGGTCCGCGTCACCGTCATCTGACCTTGCGCGCGACGCCGCCGAACTCGTCGACCTCGCGCGCGTCCTCCAGGTCGGACAGCTCGGGCCGCCAGTGCGTCACCGAGACGAGGCCGGGCTCCACGAACTCCAGGCCGGCGAAGAACCGCCGGATCTCCGCGCCGCTGCGAAGCGTCATCGGCGGGTCGACGCGCGCGTTCCGCATCCGTACGACCTCCTCGGTGGCCTCGCCGTAGATCTCACTGGTGCTGTGCGCGATCACCAGGTGGCTGCCCGTGGGCACGGCGTCCACCAGCCGGTCGACGATCCCGTACGCCTGCTCGGTGTCGGGGACGTAGATGAGGACGCCCAGCAGCATGATGGCGATCGGCCGGTCGAAGTCGAGCGTGCGCCGCGCCTGGCGCAGGATCGGCTCCGGGTCGTGCAGGTCCGCGTCGAGATAGTCGGTGGCGCCCTCCGGCGTACCGGACAGCAGCGCGCGTGCGTGCGTGAGGACCAGCGGGTCGTTGTCGACGTAGACGACCCGCGACTCGGGCGCGTACGTCTGGGCGACCTGGTGGGTGTTGTCGGCGGTGGGCAGGCCGGTCCCGATGTCGAGGAACTGGCGGATGCCCAGATCGACGACGAGGTGCCGGACGGCGCGCCTCAGGAACGCACGGTCGGCGCGTGCGAGCCTCACGATGTCGGGATACATCTCGGCCATGCGGTCGCCGACCTCACGGTCGACGGCGAAGTTGTCCTTCCCACCCAGCCAGTGGTTCCAGATCCGTGGTGCGTGCGGTACCGCCGTGTTGACCCTGGCAGGCCCGCGCGTTCTCCCCTCCACAAGAGCAGATCATTCCACGCAGACCGCCCTGCACTGCGAAAACGGCGCGTTCACCCGGGTACAGGACCGACCCGAATCAGGGGGTTGGCAACGGGGCGTAATTGAGCGATGCTGAGGAGTCACCGGCAGCGTCGCCGGTTCGGGGAGCCCCCAACCCAACTCGTGGAGACCGCTGTGAGGTTGTCCATGGACATCGCTCTCGAGATGACCGTTCTCGATGCCGACCGCTACGTCCTCGCGATGCCGCGAGGCGAGATCGACGCGTATACCGGCCCGGCCTTTCGAAAACATCTCCTCGATGCCATCGACTGCCGTCCGCTGATCATCGACATGAGCGAGGTCGCGTTCGTCGACTGTGCGGTCCTGAAGGCCGTCATCGCCGCCGAGCGGCGCTGTCGCGCCCGTGGCACCGCGCTCGCGGTCACGGGGCTTCGGCCGGGCGCCGCGCAGGTCTTCCGGCTGGGCCGCATCGGCGAGATCGTGCCGCTGTGCCTCAGCGTCCAGGAGGCCGTGTGGTGCGTCGTCCCCATGAGCGACAAGGAGATCGCCGCCTGGACCTGACGGCGTGATCCGGCCGAACCTCCGCGCGGTGTGCCGGCGTCCAACATGGGTGACAGCACAACGCGATGAGGTGCGATGAAGGCCGATGATGATCTCGCCGCACTGGAGTTCTGGGCACGACCGCCGGCCGAGCGGCTGGCCGCCTTCGCGCGGCTGAGGGCGCTCGACCGGCCCGTCTTCTTCCCGCAGCAGCGGATCCCGCTCGTACGTTCCGGGGGCGGCTTCCACGCCCTCGTACGCCACGCCGACGTGGTGCACGCCAGCCGCAACGCCAAGGTCTTCAGCAGCGAGCCCGCGGCGACCTCGCCCGAGCCGCCGCCGTGGATCGTGATGCTCCTCGGCCGCCCGATGGTCAACATGGACGACCCGCGCCACGCGCGCCTGCGGCGGATCGTGTCGCGGGCGTTCACCCCGCGACGGCTGGCCCAGATCGAGGAGCACATCGCCAAGACCGCGGCGTCGATCGTCGACGACGTCCTGGACGCAGGGTCCGGCGACTTCGTGGCCGACGTCGCCGCGCGCCTGCCGATCAAGGTCATCTGCGCGATGATGGGCATCCCCGAGCACCACCACGCCAAGATCGCCGCCTGCGTGGACGCCATGACCGAATACTCCGGCGTACGCGGCGACGTCGCGCGGCTCCGCACCCTGCGGCTCCTCGGCGGCAACCTCCGGGCCATCGTCGAGCTGCACCGCCTGGTCGCCCGGCTCGGCCGCGTGCGCCGCGCCCACCCCGGCGACGACCTGATCTCGGCCCTGGTCACCGCCGACGTCGACGGTGAGCGGCTCTCCGTACGCGAGCTCGGCGCCTTCTTCGACCTGCTGCTCGTGGCCGGCAACGAGACGACCCGCAACACGCTCGCGCACGGCCTGAAGCTCTTCACCGACCATCCCGACCAGCGGGAGCTCCTGCTGGCCGACTTCGACGGGCGCATCGGCGGCGCGATCGAGGAGATCGTCCGGCACGCGTCACCGATCATCCAGTTCCAGCGGACGCTGACCTGCGACTACGAGATGAACGGCACCACTTACCGCCGGGGCGACAAGGTCGTGCTGTTCTACCTGTCCGCCAACCGTGACGCGGAGGTCTTCGCCGATCCGGACAGGTTCGACATCACGCGCAAGCCCAACCCTCACGTCGGCTTCGGCGGTCCGGGCCCCCACCTGTGCCTCGGCGCACACCTGGCCCGGCGCGAGCTGACCGCGATGTTCCGCGAGCTGTTCACCCGCGTACCCGGCATCCGCGCCTCCGGCGAGCCGGAGCTGCTGCTGTCCAACTTCGACAACGGCGTCAAGCGGCTGCCCTACACGACCTGAGCCCGCACATGCGTGGGCCGGGCACCGGTGATCCGGTGCCCGGTCCACTCGGGCGGCCTATCGGCTCGGCGGCCTTTGCGGCCGTTACTGACCAGAGCCGTCGGCGGGGCTCACGGCCCGCGCCGTGGTGCCGCCCTAGTCCCCGGCGCCCAGCGACCTGATGTCGTTGCCGACGACGATCCGGTCGCCACCACCCTCGTCGCGGTCACCGTCGTCGAAGTCGCGGCCGCCGCGTCGGAATCCGTTGTCGAAACCGCAGCCGAAGTGACAACGGCGGCGGAAGAGGAATCCGCTGTCGTCGAAATCGCGTTCGCGTCCGCGGTCGGCCACGGCGAAGTTGCGGTTGCTGTTGTGCACGTTCACCCGTACGACGACGCGGTTGTGGTTGCGATTGCGATTCACGTTGTAGTTGCGGTTGCTCGAATAGTGGTGGTGCCGGTGTCCTTGTACGAGACTGCTCTGCGCGTACGCGGGCGACCCGGTGAGCAGCACACCGCCGGTGACGGCCACGGCGAGACCGGCGAGAGCGCATGTCTTCTTCTGCACGTCTACTCCTTCATGCGGGAAATGACCCCAAGGCCACTGATGCCCGATTTCGGGCGTCATGGCCTAGCATTCCCAGCCGCCCTCGACATGGAGTCATCTCGGGGTAAGAAGGCGACAAAAAGGGCATAGAAGTGCGGGATTCGGGCGCCGGAGCCGGGCTCCGGCGCCCTTCGTTCGTGGCGATCCCTCCTGGCGACGCCGTCGGTCAGATCACGCGGTCGGTGTGGCGTCGTGCACGTTCTCGTCGTTGACGCGCCGGCTCCGGGTGTGCGCCCTCCGGCCGCGCGCGCTCTTGCTAGGTGTGGTCAGACTCGGCGCGCTCGCACTTGGTGCGTTCGCACTCGGCGCGCTCGCACTCTGGTCGGGCGCGCCCGCGCCGCTGGCGCCCTGGCCGCTCGCGCCGACTCCGGTGCCTGCGCCCACCGGCGCGCCCACGTTGTCCGCGGGCTTCGTTACTTCACTGGACGTGTTCGGCGCCGCCGGACCCTGAGCGGTGTTCGGTGCCGCGGCGGCCGGCAACGCGGTCAGCGGCAGCGGGTCGAAGTCCCCGTCGAAGATGCTCGGCGCACGGACCACACGCGCCGGGCGCGGTTCGTCCCGTGGCGGAGCGATCAGGGCGTGCGTCCGGTTGTTGTTCTTGTTGTAGACGTAGATCCGGATGAAGATGCGTGGCCGGTTGTGATTGCCGTTCCAGTTCCGGTTCCGGTGGTGTGAACGGTGGCTGTAATGGTGGTGGTACGAGCCGCGTCCAAGGTCGAGCTGGGCGTTCGCGGGGGAGCTCGTGAGCAGGGCGCCGGCGGCTGTGGTGATAACCAGGCCGGCGTAGGCGCTTGTCTTCTTCAGCACGACGGTCTCCTAAGGCAGATCGGCCCGAGGGCCTGATGAGCCGGAGCATGTGCGGCAACCGGCTCGGCGTAGTCCGCGATCGAAGGGCGCCGGAGTCGTCACCCCGGCGCCCGGCATGAAGCTGGTGGCTCAGTGCGTCGGCCACCTCACATCGCTCGGTCAGACGCCAGGCGCGCCGATGAGCGGAGGACGAACAAGGGTGACGCCGGCGTCGCGACGGCCTTCCCCCTGAGTGCGCGCGACGGCGATGTTGTTGTTCCGGTTGTGGATACGAAGCCGGATGTGGTTCATGTTGTCGGACTCGTTGCCGTTCCAGTTCCGGTTACGTGCGTGGTGGAAGAAGCTGCTGTGCGAGCTGCTGCAACAGCCGCCGCCGCCCCACGCGGGAACCTGGGCGAACGCGGGCAAGCTTGTGATCATGGCGCCGGCGGCCGTGGCGATCAGCATGCCACCAACCACGCTCGTCTTCTTCAGCACGTTCGGTCTCCTTATTATCGGAATGGCGCGATGGCTCTTACGAGCCAACGCTCTCGCGAATTTCTGAGAGCGCCGCTGCTACTAGCATTCCCAACTGTTTTCGGTTGCAACGCAAGTGTCGGGTAAGGTGCGCACAAAAACAGCCGTTGAGAAAGCGAAACAGGGGCGCCGAAGTCATTACTCCAGCGCCCCTGCATGACAATCCAACGGATCGTCGATTAGTCCCGACGGTCGCCGTCACGCGCGACGGCGATGTTGTTGTTCCGGTTGTGGATGCGCAGCCGGATGTGGTTGTAGTTCGAGTTCTCGCTCCCGTTCCAGCTACGGTTCCGCGAGAAGTGGCCGAAGCTGCTGTGCGAGCCACTGCAGCAGCTGCCGTCCGCCGGGACCGCGGCGAAAGCGGGCAGGCTGGTGATGATGGTGCCGGCGGTCGTGGCGATCAGCATGCCGCCGACCACGCTCATCTTCTTGAGCATGTGGGTCTCCCTTTTATCGGAATGGCGCGATGGCTCTCAGTGAACTCTGGCGTATTGGAGAGCGCCGCGTCTCTAGCATTCCCGCGCATATTCGCGGTAAGACGTTTCCCGGGTAAGATCGCGTAAAAGAGGGGGCGCCGTAAATTGAAGGGCGCCGGAGCAAAGGCTCCGGCGCCCATGTCGTCCGGGACGGCTCGCGCTCCGCTACGGTCACTCCGGCTGGAGTCCTTCTACGGGATGCCGCCCGGCCTCAGGCCGGATCAGATGCCCGGCGCACCGATGAGCGGAGGACGAAGGGCAACCCCGGGGTCGCGACGCTCTTCCTGGGTGCGCGCGACGGCGATGTTGTTGTTCCGGTTGTGGATCCGGAGACGGATGTGGTTGTAGCCCTCGTTCTCGTTCCCGTTCCAGTTACGGTTGCGGTGCTGCTGGAAGAAGCGGCTGTGCGAGCTGCTGCAGCAGCCGCCGCCCCACGACGGAGTCGCGGACGCGGGGACGGTGGCGATGATGGCGCCACCGGCGGCGGCGATCACAAGGCCGCCCGTCACGATCGTCTTCTTGAGCATGATCTCCTCTTTCTGGAAAGGCGCGATGGCTCTCACGTATCGGCGTCTAAGAGGCGCCGCGCTATATGTATTCCCCGCCCTTTACGGCCAACGTGTGCGGCGGGGTAACTTGGCGCTAAAAAGCACGTGGCCGGAAATTTTAGGGGCGTCGAAGCATAGGCTCCGACGCCCCCAAGGCCGGGACCGTGTGGCGATTTTTGTGATCGCTTCACGATGATTCACGATGGAGCGGAGGCGGCCGCTTCATCGAAGGTGAAACGCCGGATCAACCAACCGCGATCGGGGCGCCGATGAGCGGCGGGCGAAGCATCTGGGCCTGCTGCTCCTCCGGTCGGCGAGTGCGCGCGACGGCGATGTTGTTGTTCCGGTTGTGGATGCGCAGCCGGATGTGGTTGTAGTTCGAGCTCTCGCTCCCGTTCCAGTTCCGGTTGTGGTTCGTGACCAGGTGGGACGAGGCGGCGAGCGCGGGCGAGCAGGTGGCGAGGGCGCCTGCGGCAACAGCGATCAACAGGCCGCCGGTCGCGGCCGTCTTCTTCAGCACGATCGGTCTCCTTCTTCGTCGGAATGGCGCGATGGCTCTCCGGAGCCGGCGCTCCGCACTTTTCCGAGGAGCGCCGTGTTTCTAGCATTCCCGGGTGCTTTCCGGGCAAGATAATCGCCAGGTAAGATGACCACAAAGAGGATATGTTTTCGCTAAATATGAGGGCGCCGGAGAATGTCCTCCGGCGCCCTATATGTGGGCGGCTGGGCGACTCGACGGTTTTTGTGGCCGTCCCTGCGAGGAGTCGAACTGATGGGCCGCGAGATGGCGACCCCGTGCCGCCCTTGGTGCGAGCCACTGGTCAGGCGGTCGGCTCCGAGACGCCGCCGGCGCCAAGGTCGCTGCCGACGTCCCGAGTGGCGCCCACGTCACGGGTCGCGTCCGCGGGCCGCGGGGCGCTGACTCCGGTGGTGTTGCCACGGGCGCTGCGTACACCGCGCGTGAGGCCTGCGACCTCAGGGCCGGCCAGCGGCCCCACGTCTCTGGTGATCACGACGGGCCGCTCTTCACGGCGGTTCGGCCGGGCGACCACGGCGATGGCGCGGTTGTTGTTCTTGTTGTAGACGTAGACGCGGATGAAGATCCTCGCGCGGTGCCGGTTGCCGTTCCAGTTCCGGTTCCGGTGGTGCGAGTGGTGGCTGTAGTAGTGGTGGCTGTGCCAGCCGCGCAGGATGTTGGCGTGGGCGTACGCCGGCGTGCTGGAGAGCGGCGCACCGGCGGCCGCAGCGATGGCCAGCACGAGAGAGGCGCCTGTTTTTTTGAGCACGTCTGCCTCCTTATTAGCCGAGATCGGCATTTTGGTGGTGCTCGGAGTGGCGAGCGATGGGCGCCGGAGTCGTCACCCCGGCGCCCGATGTAGGCGGGCGGCCTCCCGGCTCAGCGGCTCAGCGAGCCGAACTCGAGGGGAGTCCTGGACGCGGCTGTGGGCTCAGCGGCGTCCGCCGCCCGGATACGGCGCTGGTCTAGCCGCCGAGGCCGCCGCCGAGGCCGCCGCCGATGCCGAGGCCCAGGCCGTCGTCACCGCGGTCACGACCGGTGCGCGCGACGGCGATGTTGTTGTTCCGGTTGTGGATGCGCAGCCGGATGTGGTTCATGTTCGAGTTCTCGTTCCCGTTCCAGTTGCGGTTGTGGTGCCGCGAGAAGTTGTGGGAGGAGCTGTGTGAGCCACAGCAGCCGCCGCCCCACGTGGGAACCTGAGCAGACACAGGCGAGCTAGTGATCAGAGCGCCAGCGGCGGCGGCGATGAGCAGCCCACCGGTGGCACACGTCTTCTTCAGCACGTCGGTCTCCTTTTGTTATCGGAATGGCACGATGGCCCTCACGAACCAGCACTCCCCGAATGTCCAGAAAGGGTGCCGTGCTTTCTAGCATTCCCCGCCCCTTTCTCGGCAAGATAATCACAAGGTAAGATGACAATAAAGAGCAGCGAATTCCTGAAATGGGAGACCTTATCTTTTATTGCATAACTAGTGGGCCAATGCCCGAAATAAGCCGTTGTAAGAATCATGAGGCGTAAGGGCGGAAAGTCGGCGCCCACGGGGACGCGGCCCAGGACCGCCTGAGAGCCGGCCGCAGACGGCATCCGACGGTGTCCGGGCCGAAGCCTCGGTTCGTGAACCACCTGCGCGGTCCGGCCCTCCCACCAGAACCTGTAGACGCACAACGGCCGCACCCCGGACCCGGGGGCGGCCGTCGTCGGTCGCGTGCGTCCCACCGCCATTCCGGGCCTGTGGGGCGCGGGGGATCAGGGTTCGAAGGCCCAGGCGTCCTCGTCGTCGCTCGCCGCGCGGGAGCTCTCCGGGGTGTCCGTGGCGTGGCGGCGGTGCTTCAGGCCCGCCAAGGTCGCGAGCAGGGCGCAGACGATCATCACCGCGGCGACGCCGCCGCGGGGGGACCAGGCCGAGGTGACGAGCATGACCTCGGCGACGGCGGCGGCGAGTACGAGTGCCGCCGCGCCGGCGACGATCGCCCGTGCCAGGACGTCGAGCCCCGTGAGCAGGAGCGCGACGCAGAGCGCCGGGGCGTACAGCAGGAAGAGCAGCGTCAGCGGGCCGGTCGCCGGCGAGCGTACGCCGGCGAGGGTGAGCACCGCGCCGGTCACGCCGGCGACGCCGAGCAGGGCGAAGATCAGGCGATCGCGCATCAGCCCCCCAGGGCGACGAAGCGTTCGATGATGACGAACGCGAGCAGGATGACGAGGACGTACGACGCGCCGGTGAGCAGGCGGGTACGGGACGTCTCGCCCGGGCGGCGCCGGACGCGCAGAACCTCGCGCGACACCAGCAGGACGATCAGCAACGGCACCGTGACCAGCCCGATCGGCGTCCAGGTGGTGTGGCGGAAGGAGAAGTGCGCGGCGCGGACGGGCGGCGGCGCCGTACCGACCGGCGGCTCGCGCAGGGCGTAGATGGCCGCCTCGTCGTTGATCGCGACCGGGCGGAGTGCCGCGGAGGAGGCCAGTGCGGCACGGAGGCGGGGGCCGTACGACGCGGGCAGCCCGTAGTTGTAGTGGTTGTAGGCCTCGTTGCCCCGTGTCGTGACGAAGTAGCCGCTCGGCTTGTCGCGCAGGGCCTGGAGGACGCCGGACAGGTTGGCCGGGTCCGATGGCGCGCGTACGGCCGTGTAGTCGAACTGTTCCATCCGGCGGGAGCCCCACGGCATCATCGGGAAGTAGCCTGCGTCGTCCTGCGCGTCGGCGAGCCACACCACGTCGATCATCTGGTGCGGGGCCGTCCGCAGCATCGTGTCGAACACCCGCACGTCACCGGGCTTGACCTGTTCGAACGTCTCGTTGCCGAAGCGTACGAACAGGAAGCCGCCGGCGATGATCAACGCGCACAGGCCCGCCGCGCAGACCGCCCACGTGCGGCGCGCCGCCGTGAACGTCGTCGGGAAGAACAGGTACGCGACCAGGACGCACGCGCCCGGGATGACGAAGAAGTACACGCGCAGCGCGATCTCGCCGCCGTAGTTCTGCAGGCCCGCCGCGAGGAACGGAACGACCAGCAGCACCAGCGCGACCCGGTCGTCGATGCGCCGGAGCCGCCGCCGCGTCGCGCCCGCGAGCGCCAGGATCATCACGGTCCCGGCGATCAGGATCCGCCCGGCCTGTACGGTCGCGAGGCTCTCGCTGCCCTTGCTGACCCGGCCGGCCACGCCGCCGGTGAGGTTGGACAGCAGCGCGCCCACGCCGGAGAACAGGTCGCTCGCGTGCCCCGCCCAGTACGCCGTGGTCATGAAGCCGACCCAGCTCGCGACGATGACCCCGAGCAGGATCGGCAGGCCGCGCGCCGTGCTGCGCCCCACCACGACGAGCGCCGCGCACACGAACAGGATCAGGAACGGGGTGAGCTGGTGGCTCGCGGTCGCCACCGCGAACAGCACGACGAGCAGCGACAGCAGGGCGGTACGCTCGCCGGCCGACGTCCGCGGCGGCGGCCTCTCGCCGGCGGTCAGCGGCCCGAGCAGGAACGTACGCATCCGGCCCGAACGCGCCGCCCACGCCACCGGGTGCAGGCCCGGACGGAACCAGTTGAGCAGGATCCCGATGAACAGCAGGTAGAGCAGGTAGCCGAAGCCCTGCGGCGAGAAGTAGTCCTGGCCCACCCAGTCGGCCGCGACGAACAGCCAGGCTGCGAGCCACTGGGCGCGCCAGTTCGCCCGCAGCGCGCGCAGGATCAGGTACATCGGCGCCAGGTAGAGCAGCTGGCTGATCACCGGCGTCCAGTGCATGATCGGCTCGAGGTCGTGCACGCCGGCCGCGCGGTTCAGGAACGCCGTCAGCGCGAAGAACCCCGGCCAGCTGAACCTCGCGTCCAGCGCGTAGTCGGCGGCGCCGGTACGGGAGATGTACTCCACGAACCCGTTGTGCTGCCAGGCCGTCTCCGGCCGGGCGTACGTCTCGAGCGCCGGCGCGAGGCCGTGCAGCGAGACGATGATCGCCATGAGCTGGAGCAGCAGGAGCGCGCGGTGCGGCCGGCGCAGCCACAGCGTGGCCATGAACGCCACGACGAGCAGCCCGCCGCCTACGAGCGTGGCCACCGGGAGCACGGAGACCAGACCGTAGCCGTTCATATGCCGCATGTCCACGTGGCGCAGCGGCAGCCAGTACAGGGCGAGCGCGACGGCGAACAGCCCCCAGACGAGGGCCGCGCCCCACCTGTCACGGCGCCCGATGGGCCGCGACGGCTCGGCGGGCCGCCCGTCCTCGGCCGCCCCGCCGGTCGCGGCGGCGTCGTGGGGTGGCTCGAGCTCGTCCGGGTCGGCCTCGGTACGCGGGATCGGGATGCGCACGACCCCGGCGCTGGAGCTCAAGTCCTCCGCGGCGGGCACCGGACTCCGCCCGACCGCGCCGTCCAAGGGCTCCGCACCATCAGCGGACATCGCGCCGGCCGTGCCGAACGCGCCGTTCGAGCTCTCCGTGCCAACCGCGCCAAACGCGCTTTCCGTGCCGTTCGAGCTTTCTGCGCCAACCGTGCCGTTCGCGCCGTCTGCGGGTTCGGCGGGCTCCGCCTCGGCTCCGGCCGCGTTGCCGGGGCGGCGGGTGACGCGCAGCAGGGCCGGCAGGATCGCGACGGCCATCGCGGCGCTGACCGCCAGCACGGCGTAGCCGGGGCCGGTGACGCCCGATCCGTGGGCCAGCGTGAGGACCAGTACCAGGACGCCCGCGAACCGGACGCCCTGCAGCAGCGCGATGAGCCGCGCGCGTCGCTGGACCCGCAGTACGCCGATGAAGACCTCGATCAGCGCCTTGGGCAGCGTGGCGAGGGCCAGCAGGCGGAGCAGCGGCGCGCCGTGCCGCGCGTACTCCGAACCGAAGATCGACAGGCCCGCGTGCGCGCCGACCAGGATGACGAGGGTGATCGGCGCCAGGATCAGGGCCATCCGGGTGAGCACCGAGCGGCACGCGGCGGCCAGGCCGTTCGCGTCGAAGGCGCCCTCGACGGTGAGCGACATCGCCATGTTGATCGCGAGTACGTCGACGGTGGCGCCGAGCACCCAGGCGACGTAGAAGTACGCGTTGGTGCTGGCGTCGAGGCGGGTCGCGACGACGACCGGGACCAGGTTGCACAGCGCGTAGTAGAAGAGGGTGCCGGTGTAGTCGCCGGCGAGGTAGCGGCCGATCTGCCCGCCGGAGGGGATCGGCCGGTCGGCCGAGCTCTCCTCGACGTGCCGGGGGATCAGGCGGCGCCGGAGGAGCACCTCGACCGGGACGAGCAGGACGAGGGCCGACAGCGTCCACGACGTGGTGATGCCGTCGCGGGGCAGGGCGACCGCCAGCGCGACCAGCAGTACGACCTTGAGCGCGGCGAACGTGGCGTTCTTGCCGAGCACCCAGGTCGCGCGGCGCAGTCCGGTCAGCACGCCGTCCTGGGCGGTGAACAGGCTCCAGGAGACGACGGCGACCACGAAGAAGGCCCCACGGACGGGGCTGCCGAGGTGGGAGAAGGACGGCCCCCACCACCGCAGCGTGAGGAGGAAGCCCACTGCGAGCGTGCCGGCCGCGACACCGCCGGCGACGTACGTGCGCAGCGCCAGCGCGCCGGTACGGCGGCCCATCTCGGGGATGAACCGGATGAGGATGAAGTTCAGCGCGGTCAGGCCGCCGAGGAACATCATCGCCTGGTTCTGCGCCGACTGGCGGCCGACCTGCGCCGGGTCGTAGACGCGCGCGGCCAGCAGCCAGTAGCCGAGGCCGAGGACGCCGGTGAGGCCGCCGTTGACCATCAGCGCGTACGCGTTGCGGAAAAGCGGGTTGGACAGCTCGCTCCGCAACGCCGTCATGCGCACCAGTCTCGTGCCCTCGCTGGAACGCGCAAGGGACTTCGTCCTTGTCACAGGACTCCCCGAAGGCGCCGCGTCGCGTACCGGGTCCGGCGTACGACGGCGTACCCCTTGGTCAGGGCGTGATCGGCCAGGAACCCCCGGCCTTTCAACGCGCGGTCGAAATCATCGAGAGAAGTGCTCGCCCGCACCGTCAGCCGGGGCAGGGCGAGCGGGTCGTGTCGCTCGGACACGACGGCGTTGGCCACCGCGCAGGCCGAGGAGTACCCGGCGGCGCGTGCCGCGCGGCGTACCCGCGCGCTGGAGTAGCCGTAGGGGTAGGCCATCGTGGCGACGGCCCGCCCGAGGCGGTCCTGGAGGAGTCCGCGGCTGCGGCACAGCTCGTCGTGCAGCGCGGCGTCGCCGAGTTGGTCGAGCTGCGCGTGGCTGTGGCCGTGGGCGCCGATCTCGATCCCGCAGGAGGCGATCTCCTCGGTCTGCCGCCAGGACAGCATCCGGCCCAGCGGCCGCCCGGCCGCGTACTGCCCGGCGTCGTGCATCCAGCCGGTCGTCACGAACACGGTCGCGGGGAAGCCGAAGCGCTCCAGGACGGGCAGCGCGTGCTCCTGGAAGTCGGCGTACCCGTCGTCGAACGTGATCGCCACCTGCCGGTCCGCGGGCCACTCGCACGCGCCGAAAGGCACCGGCGTCAGGCCGTGGTCCTTCAGGTAGGCCATCTGCTCGGCGAACGCCTCGGGGCGTACGGCGAGCCGGTCGGTGCCGCCGATCGAGTGGTACATCAGCACCGGCAGCCTCACCGTTGTCTCCGTACCGACCCCGTGACGTAGCCGGCCGTGGTGAAGGCCAGGCCCGCGACGATCGAGGCGGCACGGCTCAGCCCGCTCAGGTCACCGGTGACGGCGTCGCGCATCCCGCGCGCGACGCCGCGCGGCAGCGCCACCATCGCGTGGCGCCGCTCGCTGGCCAGGCCGTCGCTCGCTCCGACGCTCTGGGTCACCATCGCCTTCGACAGGCCCTCGGAGTAGCAGCGGGTGCGGAAGTAGTCGAACCGCGACCGTACGGGCGGCACCCGGTGCCAGATCACCGCGCGGTCGTCGTACAGCAGGACCGTTTCGGGCGCGGCCTGGCGCAGCCGGATGCAGAACTCGGTCTCCTCGCAGCCGAGCGGCCGCCCGCTGGACGTACGGCCGATGCCGATGCGGAAGCCACCGGCCACGTCGAACGCCTCGCGGCGGAAGGAGGCGTTGCCGCCCATGAGGTTGCGGATCGGCCCGGTCAGCATGCCCTGGTAGCTACAGCCGACCACCCACGCGAACTCGTCGGGGAACCAGGGCGGAGGCGACCCGGCCCACAGCGGCAGGGTCAGGCCGCCGACGCCCGAGACGGCCGCCGCGATGTACCCGCGGGCCATCACGGACAGCCAGCCGGCCTCCGCGATGGCGTCGTCGTCGAGGAAGGCGATCACGTCGCCGCGCGCCGCCGCGACGCCGGTGTTCTTGCCGGCGGACAGGCCGGGTTCGCCGGCGTTGGGGATGATCTTCACGTCGGGCAGCTCGGCGCGCAGGCGCCCGAGCAGCTCCGGGTTGTGGTCGACGACGATGATGATCTCGTACGGCGCGTGGTGCTGGGCCTGGACGGACGCGACGGCGGCCAGGACGTCGTCCCAGCGGTCTTCGGTGTAGGCGCAGATGATGACGGAGATGTTCACGCGGCGTCCCCCGTGGTCCGGCGTAGACGTGCGTAGGTCTTCAGGACCCGGTCCGCGCGTGCGTAGAGCCGCGGGTGGGCGAGCACCGCGCTGCGGGCGCGGCGCACCGGGGCGTCTTTGACCCAGTGCAGCCCCGCGGCCGCCGACGTACGTGCGACCCGGCCTTCGGCGATGGGGAACTCCCCGTTCTTCAGCCAGTCCTTGTACTCACGGCCGCCACGGCCCATCGCGATCTGGACGACGCCGGCCCCGGCAGCGGCCTCGGCCATCCGCAGATGGCCGACCATGCCCGGGGAGTACTTGGCGAACTCCTGGTCATAGGCCGGGAACCACCCGGCCATCACCGCGCCGACGCGCAGCCCGAGGTGGGCCGAGATCGGCCGGCCGCCGGCGCGCAGCACGCTGAGCACGCCGACACCGGTCTCGTGCAGGTGCTCGACCAGGGAGACGATCCACGGCTCGGCGAACCGGTCCGTACGGCCGGTGCGGCGGTACTGGCTGGACTTCCAGGCCATCAGCCGCCGCAGCTCCGCAGGGCCGTGCTCGCTGAACGTGTAGGTCACCTCGCCCGCCTCGCGGCCGAGCTTGCGTTCCTTGTAGCGGACCGTCTTGATCGTCTTGGGCGCGCGCAGCCGCGCGCCCTCGGCGTACGCCTCGAACCCCTCGCTCAGGTCCATGACGGGCTCGACGCGCGTCTCCGCGTGGAACGGCCGGAAGGCGGTCTGCTCGGCGAGCAGGTGGTCGAACTCCCAGACCGACAGCCGGCAGGCGCGCAGCAGGGCGCGGACGTCCAGTGCGAGACCCGGGGCCCCGATCAGGCCCTGGCAGTCGGTAAGTCCGGCGCCGATCGGGCGGCCGATGCCGAGGGCGTGTCTCTGGTGCGGGAAGAACCCCACGATGTCGGCGCCGTCGCTGATCACGGCCACCCGCGCGTCCTCGCGGAACCGGCCGACCGCCAGGGTGAACTCCGGCGACAGGAACGGGTTCGCGAGGGCCGGCGAGGAGCCCTGCAGCGTGCGCCACCGGGCCAGCTCGGCCTCGCCGAGATCTTCGGGTCGGACGACGTGGATGCTCATCCGGCCTCCTCGAACCCAGGCTCGTAGCGGGGCATGACGTGCCGGGGGGAGGTCCGCCGGTTGCGCATCATCGTGCGTAGGACGCGCAGCCCGTCACGGCGTGCGTTGAGCTTGGACTCGCCGGACCTGCGGTCGAACTCGTGGCTGGGCACCTCGGCGATGCGCAGTCCGGCGGTGATGGCGTTGACGCATAGCTCGGTCTCGATCTCGAAGCCGTCGGCCTCGAGCCCGAGACGGTCGACGACCGAGCGGCGCAGCGCGATGTAGCCGTAGCAAAGGTCGGTCCAGTGCACGCCGTACAGGACGTTGGCCAGCCGGGTCAGCCAGAGGTTTCCGGCCCGGCGGATCAGTGTGAGGTCGTCCGAGCCGCCGCCCACGCAGTAGCGAGAGCCCTTGACGATGTCGAAGCCGCAGCAGATCAGCGCGACGAACGCGTCGATCTCCTTGGGGTCCATGCTGCCGTCGGCGTCGATCGAGACGATCACGTCGCTCGTGGCGGCCTGGAACCCGGCGCGCATGGCGGCGCCCTTACCTTGGGGTCGCTGGCTGATGATGACGGCGTCCGGCCTCAGCTGCCGGACGGTGTCGACGGTTCCGTCGACGGATTCGCCGTCGACGATGATGACCTCGTCCACCCCGGAGAGCCGAGGCATGAGCCATCGGAGGTTCTCCGCTTCGTTGAGTGTCGGGATGACGGCGGACACGGTCGGCCAGGAAGCGCGGTTACGTACGGCGTCAAGGTGGTGTAGGACCGCGCCGGATTGCATAACGCTGCTGGTGCGATAGGGAGAGTCCGGCTCGTGCATATGGGTGCCCCCGTTTGGCAGGTCGATGCTCGGAGAGCGTGTCTGGCCAGCCGAGGCTCGTGCGGGCTGACACCATCGATCGTCGGCTCCGGGGCCCGCAAAACCCTCCCCCGACTGACGCAACCGGACTACGCCAGCCGGATGGTTCCGTACGGTGACGGGTTGATGACCGAGTGCTACGAGACGGTCACTGAGATGCGGCGATGTCGTCGCGAATCTGGTGGGATGTCGGGGGCCGATGGGCGACAATCGGCGTGAATCGCCCGCGTCGAAGGGCGTATCCGGGGCTCGCTGTCCCGTCGCGCTCGAGCGCCGGACGAGGTGGCGCCCGGGTGAGGAACCTCACCCGAATATGATTCGGCTGTCTCCGGTAGCCTCCTGTCATGGACGTTAACGGAGTAGCCGCCATCGTCACGGGCGGAGCGAGCGGACTGGGCGAGGCGACCGCGCGAGAGCTCGCCGCCCACGGTGCCAAGGTAGTCGTCGCCGACCTCAACGAGGCCAGGGGCAAGGCCATCGCCGACGAGATCGGCGGGGTCTTCGTGAAGGTCGACGTGTCGGACGAGGAGCAGGTGCAGGCCGCCGTCGACGCGGCCGTCGCCACCGGCGCGCCGCTGCGCGTCGTGGTCAACAGCGCCGGTATCGGCTGGGCGTCGCGCACCGTCGGCAAGGACGGTTCGCCGCACGACCTAGGCACGTACCGGAAGGTCATCGACGTCAACCTGATCGGGACGTTCAACGGCATGCGCCAGGGCGCCGCCGCGATCGCCAAGACCGAGCCGCTTGACGAGTTCAACACGCGCGGAGTGATCATCAACACCGCGTCGATCGCCGGGATCGAGGGCCAGACCGGACAGGTGGCCTACTCCGCGTCCAAGGGCGGCATCATCGGCATGACCGTGCCCGCGGCGCGTGACCTGGCCGCCGTCGGCGTACGCGTGAACACCATCTGCCCCGGCATCATCAACACGCCGATCTACGGCGAGGGTGACGCCGCGGAGGAGTTCAAGAAGAAGCTCGTCGCGCCGGTGGTCTTCCCCAAGCGCATGGGCCAGCCCGCCGAGTTCGGCCACCTGGTGCGGTCGCTCATCGAGAACGACTACGTCAACGCCGAGACCATCCGCTTCGACGGCGGTATCCGCTTCCAGCCCAAGTGAGGTCGTGACCATGTCGGACGCAGTTCTCATCGAGGTCGACGGTGGCGTCGCGGTCATCACGATCAACCGCCCCAAGGCCAAGAACGCCGTCAACGGGGCGGTCGCGCAGGGCATCGCGAGCGCGCTCGACGAGCTCGACGCGCGCAAGGACGTCTCCGCGTACGTGCTCACCGGCGCCGGCGGGACGTTCTGCGCCGGCATGGACCTGAAGGGCTTCCTCACCGGGGACAGTCCCCTCGCGGAGGGGCGCGGCTTCGGTGGCATCACCGAGCGGCCCCCGGCCAAGCCGATCATCGCGGCCGTCGAGGGGTACGCCCTCGCCGGCGGCTTCGAGATCGCGCTGTCCTGCGACATGATCGTCGCGTCGTCGGAGGCGAAGTTCGGGCTGCCCGAGGTCAAGCGCGGCCTCGTGGCGGGCGCGGGCGGCCTGCTGCGCCTGCCGCGGCGGATCCCGTACCACGCGGCCATGGAGCTGGCGCTCACCGGCGACCACTACCCGGCGGCCCGGATGTCCGAGCTGGGGCTCGTCAACCGGCTCGTCGAGCCGGGCCAGGCCCTCGAGGCCGCACGTGAGCTGGCCGCCAAGGTCGCCGAGAACGCCCCGCTGGCGCTCGCCGCGACCAAGCGCGTCATCGTCGAGTCGCCCGACTGGACGAGCGAGGAGCAGTTCGCCCGGCAGGGTGAGATCATCAACCCCGTCTTCGTGTCGAAGGACGCGATGGAGGGCGCCGCGGCCTTCGCGGAGAAGCGCAAGCCGGCTTGGACGGGCGAGTAGGCGGATCGTGACGAAACGGGCCGCCGGCGTCGCGTCGGCGGCTCGTACTTCTCTTCGGTGACGGCGGCCGGAGACGGGAGTTCGCATGCGAACCAGCACATCGCTTCGGCCGGGCATCGTCCTGGTCGTGGCGCTCGCCCTCACCGGCTGCGCCGGCAAGAGCGACGGGGCGGGCGCGTCCGCCTCACGAAAGCCGATCGCGAGCCCGACGGTGAAGCCGACCGCGAGGTTGTCCACGATGCCCGACCCGGGCGTCGTCCTCACCTGCCCGGCGCCCGCGCCGGACGACGTACGGCTGGTCTCCGACCACGACGTGCCGCTCGACGAGGGCAAGGGCATCGTCCACACGATCCCGCACGGCCAGATCGTCACCGTCGTCGAGGGCCATCGCACCTGGCTCGTCGTCGCCTGCGGGCGCTACCACGTGGGCCGCGTCCAAGCCTCGGACTTCCACGACCTGGACGCCGACGATTGAGCCTGCCTCAGGCGGCCGCCCGTGCCGATGCCTCGGCGAACCTCGCGCGCAGGTCGCGCAGGTAGCGGTCGCGCGGCAGGGTACGCACGAACACCGGCAGCCGCGGGTAGACCAGGCGTGCGCTCCTCATCAGCAGGGTGAAACGCCGCTCCCGTGCCCGGTCCCAGCGCCAGCCGTACTGCCGGCGGATGGGCTCCGGGGTCAGCCCGGCCGTGATGAGCCTGATCGCGGCCAGTGCGGGCTCGTTCAGCCGGCCGCCGGGCAGCTTCGGGTGCAGCACCTGCTCGGCGATGGCGCGTGAGGCGTCGGTGATCTCCAGCGAAGAGATCATGCGCGCGTAGTAGGCGCGGAAGTCGTCGTACGTCGCGGGCATCAGCGCGTACGGGCAGCCGAGGATGGTCGCGAAGATCTTCGTCTGCTCGTAGTACGCCTCCAGCTCCGCGCGGGTCAGCTCGCGGAAGAGCAGCCCGTACGTCTGCGCGGCGGTGGCGAAGAGCGTCGCGGCCACCCACACCTGGAGCTCTGGGTCGCCCGCGCGGTAGCCCGGCCCGATGACGGAGTCGTGCATTCGGCGGACGATGCCGCTGAGGCGTTCGGCCTCCTCACGGGTGCCGAACCCCACCGCGTACACCCACTGCATCGTGCCCCGGAGGCGGCCGAGCGGGTCCTCGGCGGTGTAGCTGTGGTCGAAGACGCCCTGGGCGATCTTCGGGTGCGCGGTCTGGAGCAGGGAGGCCGCACCGCCGGCCGCGATGAGGAACCCCTCACGGCCGACCACGCGGATCAGGTCGTCGTCCTGGAACAGGCCATCGGTCATGCGGACCAGTGTAAGTAATCACTTGCTTTCGTGCGACCCCGGTGGTGATCCGTTTCGGCGTGAAATGGGGGCGACAGCGGGCGGGGAGCCGGAGATAATCGGTCACATGTCCGGTCCAGTACGCGTCCGAGGCTCGGTTGTCATCCCGGAGGCCGAGCTGAGCTGGCGTTTCTCTCGTTCATCCGGGCCGGGCGGTCAGCACGTCAACACGAGCGACAGCGCGGCCGAGCTCTCCTTCGACGTCGCACGTTCACCGTCGCTGCCGCAGGCGTACCGCGAGCGGGCGCTCCAGCGCCTCGCCGGGCGCCTCGTCGACGGGGTGCTCAGCATCCGTGCCGAGGAGCACCGGTCGCAGCTGCGCAACCGCGAGGCGGCCAAGATCCGGCTGTCGGCCCTGCTGGGGGAGGCGACCGCACCGCCGGCCCCGCCGCGGCGGCCGACCAAGCCGAGCCGCCGGGTGCGCGAGCGCCGGCTGGAGGGCAAGCGGAGACGCGGCGCGGTCAAGCGCGGCCGCTCGGGCCGCCACGAGGACTAGCTCCAGGTCGCGGAGCGTACGGCGCGCAGGGCCTCTTTCCGGGTCGCCCCGGTCAGCGTGTCGACGTAGAGGCGGCCCTTGAGGTGCCCGGCCTCGTGCTGGAGGCAGCGGGCGAAGTAGCCGGTGCCATCGATCCGGATCGGCTTGCCGTCCAGGTCGACGGCCTCCACGACCGCGTGGGAGAACCGCGGCGTCGCGAACCGCAGGTCGGGCAGTGACAGGCAGCCCTCGTCGGCGTCGAGGGTGTCGCCGTCGGCGGCGACCAGCACCGGGTTGACGGCGTGGCCGACATGCCGGACCCCGGCGTCGTCCTCGCAGTCGTAGACGAAGACCTGACGCGAGATCCCGATCTGGTTGGCGGCCAGACCCGCGCCCTGCGCGGAGTACATCGAGGCGAACATGTCGTCGATCAGACGCTTGAGATCAGCGTCGAATGCGGTGACTTCGGCGCACTCGGTGCGGAGTACGGGATCCCCCATATAGCGGATCGGACGTACGGCCCCAGCGCCGTGCGGACGCCGCATTTCAACTCCCAATGAAGACCGTGTATCGAGCGAACGCCCCGGCGGCCGCTCAGGGCCGCCGGGGGTACGTCACTCGTCCTCGCCGAGAGGCGGCGGGACCTGGATGATACGCGGCTCTTGGGTGGAGGGCATTGCCGAGGCCTGCGTCTGCGGAGGCTGTGCGGGCGGCTGCGGACGCTGCTGCTGGGGCTGTGGCGGTGCCATCGGAGCCTGGGCCTGCGCCTGGGAGGGCTGCTGCGGTGCCGCCACCGGGGGCTGCTGCTGAGGCCTGGCGACCGGAGGCTTGCGGGCCTCGGGGCGCTGCGCCTGCGCCTCCGGACGTTCGCCGGACGTCGCGTCGGCCACCATCTGTTCCAGCGGGCCGGCCTTCTCCTCGGCCTTGAGGAGCGCGGCGAGGGTCTCGCTGATCTCGCCGAGCCGGCCGAGCGCCTGGCCGTGCTGGCGGGTCAGCGCGGTGAGCCGCTCCGACGCGCCCTCGTTGATGACCGTGGAGCGGCGCTCCGCGGTGGTGAGGGTGCGCTCGGCCTCGATGCGCGCCTCGGAGACCAGCTTGTTGGACTCCTGCTTGGCGGACGACAGGACCCTCTCGGCCTCCTGCTTGGCCGCCGACAGCATGTGGCTGGCGTTCTCCTGGGCCTGGCCGACCGCGCGCTCGGACTTGCCGTGGGCCTCGTCGATGACGCGCTTGGCCTCTTTTTCGGCGTCCTGGCGGATCTGGCTGACCTTCTGGTCCGCGTCGCCCAGCTTCGACTGGGCCTCTTCCTCGGCCAGGTTGATGATCTGGCGGAGCCGCTCGCTGAGGTCGTCCCCCGAGGGACGGCGGGTCTCGCGGACCTCGCTCATCTCCCGGCGGGTCCGCTCCACCTCGTCGAGCGCCCGAGACAACCGTGCCTCGAGCTCGCGGATCTGGTTGCGGGTACGGGCGATGTATTCGTCGACCTGGCGGCGGTTGTAGCCGCGCATGACGATCTCGAACGTCTCCTCGCGGAGGAGGTTCGGCAGGATCTCGGCTTCGTTGCTCATGGCCCTAAGGGGTCGAAGGTGCGTCTGGGATGACTCTCGACGCTTCTACCCCTTTCGCGCAAGGGGAATGCAGTGACTAGTGAGAATTCGTGACTCTCCGCTGCCAGGACCCCAGAGTCCACCCAGAATAAATACCGTGAATTTCCTCTATTGGGAAATTGATCCTACCGGTTGTGGTTCGTCCGGCGACGACCGGGAGGCCCGTTCCGTACCGGATCCGCGCCCCGCGTCGGCCCGGCCACTCCTAGACTCGGGCACCGTGACTGACTTCTTCCATGGCGTGCTGGACGAGCACGCACCTGACATCCATCCGGACGCGTGGGTGGCCCCGGGCGCCGTGGTCGTCGGCCGGGTGAGGCTCGGCCGCGCGGCGAACGTCTGGTACGGATCCGTCCTCCGCGGCGACGATGAGGAGATCATCGTCGGCGAGGAGTGCAACATCCAGGATCTGTGCTGCCTGCACGCCGACCCCGGACAGCCGGCCGTCCTCGAGGACCGGGTGAGCCTCGGACACAAGGCGATGGTGCACGGCGCCCACGTCGAGACCGGTTCGCTCATCGGCATCGGCGCGATCGTGCTCGGCGGCGCGCGGATCGGCGCGGGCACGCTCGTGGCGGCCGGCGCGCTCGTCGGTCCCGGCAAGACGATCCCGTCCGGCGTCCTCGTCGCCGGCGTCCCGGGCAAGATCGTTCGCGAGCTGACCGATGACGACCGGCTGGTGCTCGACTACACACCGGAGACGTACGTCCAAAAGAGCCGACGGCACCGGGACGTTCGCTGGATCTGATTTCGGCTCGTGATCGCATTGGTGATGGTGATCCGTTTACCATTACGTGGTGGTCTGGGGGCAGGCATATGGGGAGGTGCCCTCGTCCGCCGCACACGATCCCTTCGCGGTGGCCGAGCGTGATACGCATGCCATCGTCACCACCGGCTGGTGGCCGGGGACCCCGCCGCAGCAGCGCCACAACCTCATCGCGGGCCGGATGCTGGCCCTGCCCGACGGCACCTGGTGGCTCTTCGGCGCCTGGGGCCGCTGGTACCGCTGGACGCCGCGCTCGGGCCAGTGGCACCTGTGCCCGCCCCCGCAGCTGACCATCACCCGCACGTCCGCGCGCCCGCTCCAGCCGGGCATGCCCGCGCCGCAGATCCCGCCGCACATCATGCCGAGCGGCCCCGACCTCGCGTACGCGCCGCCGACGGCCCTCGGGTTCGTCGAGAGCGGCATCCGGCCGGAGGTCACCTCGCGGGTACGCGCGACCGTCGAGTCCGCCGCGGCCCTGCCGGTGCCCGACTACCCGCACTGGTGGAACGTCTTCGCCGGCACGACGCCGAGCACGGTCGTGGTCACGTGGGGCGTCATGCTGTGGTGCGCGGTCGCCCCGGTCTTCGACGCGCGCCTGGACCCCCAGCTGCTCGGCCTGTGGTCGCCCTACCGCGCACGCCCGCTGCCCGACGTCGACGGCCCGCGCTGGCTCACGCCGCCGCCGCTCGAGGCGCTGATCGGCCTGTACGCGGAGCGGCTGCGCGCCGGACGGGTCGACTCCGCCGTCGTCATCCTGCGCACGATGTGGGCGATGGCCGGCGCGCTGCGCGAGGACCCCAGGTTCCAGGCGCGCGCGGACGCCCTGATCGCCATGCTCGGCGCGACGCTCACCAACCCCACGATCGACTACGGCATCCTCCCGTACGGCGACGCGGCCCTCGTCCAGCAGTGGGTGACCCGCTGCCCGCCGGGCCTGGCCCCCGCGCTGCGCGTCGAAGCGTCGCCGGGCGAGCACTTCCGCAACGCCTACTACGACCTGGCGGGCGCGCTCACGCCGGTCTCCGGCGACCCGTCGCGCCCCGGCTACGTCGAGCCGAGGCTGGTCGCGGCCGCGCTGCTCGCCGCCGACCTGGCCATCGTGCGCCAGGAGGTCGCCACGCAGGTCATCGGCTGGCTCGATCCCGAGGTGAGCGCGGTGACCCAGGCGATGCTCGCCGAGCACGACCACCCGCTGCGCGCCCTGTGGCCCGAAGACGACCGGCTGCCGCGCGCGCTGCGCGAACGCCTCGACTCGGCCGAGCCGGCCGCGCGCGACACGCTGCTCGCCACCATGTACGCCGCGGACCTCGCGTGGTGCCGGCTCGGCGGCGGCATCCCGGCACGGCCCCGCGGGTTCCCGGCCCCCGTCGCGATCCTCGCCGAGATCCTCGGCCCGAGGCGCGCGACGTCGGCCGCGCCCGACGAGCCGATCACGCCGCTGCCCGGCCTGGCGCCCCTCGCCCACCAGTACCCCCCGAACCCGTCCACCGGCCCCGCCGCACCGCCGATGGCCCACCGGCCGCCGACCGGCCCGCCCGGCCAGGCGCCCGCCTGGTCCGCCCCGGGCGCGAGCACGCTCCCTCCGCCGACCGAGGCGTGGCAGGGGCCCGGCGCACCCGCTCCCGCGGCGGCGCGTGCGCCCGAGCCGGGCCTGCCGCCGGCCACCGAGGCCTGGACCGGCTCGACCGAACGCGCCCTCCCGCCCGCCACGGAGGCCTGGACGGGTGCGCCCGACGCCGGGTCAGCGGCATCACGTGCCGAGGCGCGGACGGATGCACCGGACGGCGTGTCCGTGGCGTCGCCTGCGGAGGGTCTGACGGACGCTCCCGCCCCGTCACCGACCGGTTCGGGCGAGCGCCCGCTCCCGCCCGCGACGAAGGCGTGGACCGGTTCGAACGTCGCTCTGCCGCCCGCGACGAAGGCCTGGACGAGTTCTGGCGAGCGCGAGCTGCCGCCGGCCACCGAGGCCTGGACCGGCGAGCAGAGCCCCGCGCCGGAGGAGGGGCGTCTTCGCCGGAGGCCGAGGAGTCACCCGACGAGGACGCGACGGCCCCGCACGGAGACGAGGACGCCGACGACACGTTCCGGGACGGCGAGGAGGCCACCCCGGTCGAAACCGGCGCGACCATGCTCGACCAGAGCCTCCCGGCGGACGGCCACGCCACGATGCTCGACGAGGGCGGCCCGGCGGACGACGACGCGACCATGCTGGACCCCGAGAGGCCGTTGCCGCCGGCCACCTACATCGACCGGGTGCACGGCACGCGCGCCGACTCCGGGGGGATCCCGATCATCGCGCCGGCCCCGGTGCCGCCCGTACCTCCGCGTACGGCGGCCTTCGAGTACCACGAGACGACGGATGAGCGGCCGCAGACGCGCGTGATGTCGGAGTCGATGGTGGGCGGGCTGTACGGCGCGCCGATGCCCGAACGCCCGGTCGAGCAGATCGCGCCGCCACCACCGCCCGTGCCGATGCCGGAGGTCGTCGAGCGGTTCGGGCTCCGCTTCGTCTCCGGCCCCGATGACGCCGCGGACCTGCTGGACGGCGTGGGCCGGGCCGCCACCGCGGGCTCGCGTACGCCGGCGGTCCTCATCGTCGGCACGCCGCACTGCGGGCAGCGGCGGCTCACCCGGCTCATCGCGCGCGCGCTCGCCTCGGCGGGCGCCGGCGACGGCTCGGTGCGTACGACGGACGCGTCCGAGCTGCGCGGAGACCAGGCGATCGAAGAGGCGCTGCGCCGCGAGGGACCTCCGCTGCTGTTCGAGCGCCTCGACGAGGCCGTACTGGGCGGTGACGAGCCCGAGGCCGTCGCCGCGGCCGTGACGCGTGCCCGCGAGGACGACGGCGGCGCCGCGCTGATCGCCACCTGCGAGCCGGAGGCGTACCGGCGCATCGAGGAACGGTTCCCCGAGACCGCCGGCCTGTTCGAGGTCTTCCGCCTGCCCGACCTCACCGACATCGAGACCCGGCTGGCCCTGGTGCACGTCCTCGCGGACGAGCGCCGGGTGACGATCGGTGCCACCGCGCTCGACACGGTGCGCGCCGACCTCGTACGCATCGGCGGGCGCGAGGACCTCGTCGGGGCCCGCCTCGTCGAGGCCTACCTCGAGCGTGCGGTCGCGCGGCACACCGAGCGCGCGGCGGCGCCACACGACCGGCTGGTGCTGGCGCGCGAGGACTTCCGTGGCATCGCGGAGGAGATCGAGCCGTCGCTGCGGCCGCCGAGAGACGTGGACGGGTTCCTGCGCACGCTGGGCGAGATGGTCGGCCTGGAAGAGGTCAAGCGGACCGTCGGCGGCCTGGTCGCCGAGGCGCGGATGGCCGCGGACCGCGCGATGCGGGGCCTGCCCTCCGGCAACCCGAGCCGTCACCTGATCTTCCTGGGCCGCACGGGTACGGGCAAGATGACCGTCGCCGGGCTGGTCGGCGGCGTGTACGCGGCGCTCAACCTGCTCGACTCGGGCCACATCGTCGTGTGCGACGCCCGTGCGCTGGCGGGCGACGAGGCGGCCTCCGTGGTGGCGGCGCAGGTCGAGCGGGCCACCGGCGGCGTACTGCTCATCGAGGACGCCTACCTCCTCGCGCGGATGCCGGTCGCACAGGCCGAGCTGACGCGCCTCATGGAGCAGCGCCGCGACAAGTTCCTGATCGTCTGCGCCGGCCCGCCGGACGAGATGGACGCCTTCCTGCTCACCGATCCGGGGTTCCGTGCCGGATTCGGGGCGATCGCGGAGTTCGCGGAGCCGACCGACCGGCAGCTCGTGCAGCTGTTCTCGCGGCTGGCCGAGCGCGACCTCTACCTGCTCGACGAGGAGCTACGGGTCGAGCTCCTCGGACGGTTCTCCGAGATGCGGCATTCGGCCGGGTTCGCGTTTGCCAAGACGGTCCGCCGGCTCTTCGAGCAGACCGTGGCCCGGCAGGCCGCGCGGCTCGCCGGCGGACGCGTCGACGCCGTCGCCGTGGCCCGTCTCAGCGTGCGTGACCTGCCCGATCCGTAGCCGAGTCGACGGTGTACCGGCCTGGCCATGACGGGTACGTTCGGCCATCCGAGTAGCCCCTCCGAGCCATGCGGACGGATGGCCGCCGAATGGCCCTCTTGGGTCATGTCCGGAAGCAAGGTCAGCGCGTAGCCTCGTTTGCAGGTGTGGGGACGAACGGGAGGTGGACGCGGTGCGTCAGGCAAATCTCGATCTGCGCGTCCACGACCGTGTTGCGCTTGACGAGATCGAGCTCTACTCCGAGATGCTCAGTGCCGTCGCGTCGGCCGAACGGTCGCTGACGGTCGCTGAGATCGACATGGTGCTCGGTATCGGTCGCGCAGCAGAGTCGTGAGGTGTCGCCGTGGCCGGCGATGATCACTGCCGGCCACGGCGAACGACCTTCGCGATCGTCTGTGACTAGGAGCGTACGAGCCGGGCGATCGCCGCCGACGCCTCCTTGACCTTCTCTTCCGCCTCCGGGCCGCCCTCGTCGATGGCCTGCGCGACGCAGTGGCCGAGATGGTCCTCGAGCAGCCCCAGCGCGACCGACTGAAGCGCGCGGGTCACCGCCGATACCTGGGTGAGAACGTCGATGCAGTACTCGTCCTCGGCGACCATGCGCTGGAGGCCGCGGACCTGTCCCTCGATGCGGCGCAACCGGACCAGGTAGGCGTCTTTGTCCTTCGCATAGCCGTGCATGGCCCGAACGCTATACCCCCATGGGGTAGCTCGCAAGAGACCGCCGAACTCCGCGCCAGACATTTCCCCCAAAGCTGGATACACCGTGTGATCGCGGTAAACGTGGGTGGACGGGCCGGTGAAGGGCCCGTCGCAGCGAAGTAACCGGGGGGCGAAGGTTCGCTTTCCTGGTGGTTAGCCGTACGATCCTCAGCGGACTGTTCCCGCACTTCAGGAGAAGGACGTGCGATTCCGACTCACGCCGCGTGAGGACAGCTACTACGACATGTTCGCGGACTCCGCGAACAATCTGGTCACTGGTGCCAGATTGCTCGTGGAGCTGATCAGCGACGGCAACAACCGACCGGCGATCGCGGAGAAGATGCGTGCCTGCGAGCACGCGGGTGACGAGTTCACCCACGCGATCATGCGTCGTCTCAACGAGAGCTTCATCACGCCCTTCGACCGCGAGGACATCTACCGTCTCGCGTCCTCGCTCGACGACGTCATGGACTTCATGGAGGCGGCTGCCGATCTTGTGGTGCTGTACAAGATCGAAGAGCTGCCCCACGACATCGTCGGTCAGGTCGAGGTGCTGGAGCGGGCAGCGGAGCTGACCGCCGAGGCCATGCCGCGCCTGCGCGGGATGAAGGACCTGAGCGAGTACTGGATCGAGCTGAACCGCCTCGAGAACCAGGGCGACCAGGTCTACCGTCGGCTGCTCGCCGAGCTGTTCAACGGCGAGTACGACGCGCTGACCGTCCTCAAGCTCAAGGAGGTCGTCGACCAGCTCGAAGCGGCCGCCGACGCCTTCGAGCATGTGGCCAACACGGTCGAGACCATCGCGGTCAAAGAGTCGTGACGGGCACGCGAACGCGACCGATGGACCGGCGCCGAACCCGGAAGGATGATCGGGTGTGGAGCTAACCGCCCTCGTCATCGTCGTCGGCATCGCGCTGGTCTTCAACTACACCAACGGCTTCCACGATGCCGCGAACGCCATCGCGACCTCGGTCTCCACCCGCGCGCTGACCCCGAGGGTGGCCCTGGCGCTCGCCGCCGTCATGAACCTCGTCGGAGCGTTCCTCGGCACCGGCGTCGCCAAGACCGTCGGCAGCGGGATCATCGATCCGCCGAAGGACCTGCACGGCCTGACGATCGTCGCGGCCGCGCTGATCGGCGCGATCGTGTGGAACCTCGTGACCTGGTACTACGGGCTGCCCTCGTCGTCCACGCACGGGTTGGTCGGCGGCCTGATCGGTGCCGCTCTCGCGGCGTCGAGCCAGGTCCTGTGGGCCGGGGTGTTCAACAAGGTCATCTTCTGGATGGTCCTGTCGCCGGTGATCGGACTGATCCTCGGCTACCTGCTGATGGTCGCCATCCTGTGGATCTTCCGTAACGCCTACCCGGGCCGCGTCGGACGCCGGTTCCGCATCGCCCAGTCGCTCTCGGCGGCAGCGATGGCCCTCGGCCACGGCCTTCAGGACGCACAGAAGACGATGGGCATCATCGTGCTGGCGCTCGTGACCACCGGCCACCAGGCGTCGGGCGACGGTCACGTGCCGGTCTGGGTGATCCTGCTCTGCGCCGCGGTGCTGTCCCTCGGTACGTACGCCGGCGGCTGGCGCATCATGCGGACGCTCGGCCGCAAGGTCATCGAGCTGGATCCGCCGAAGGGCTTCGCCGCCGAGGCGACCGCGGCGAGCATCCTTTACGCCACGGCGTTCATCTGGCAGGCGCCGGTGTCCACCACTCACACGATCACCGCGGCGATCATGGGTGTGGGCTCCACCAAGCGGCGTTCCGCGGTGCGCTGGGGCGTGGCAGGCAACATCGTGGTGGCCTGGATCCTCACCATTCCGGCGGCCGGCATCGTCGCGGCCATCTCGTACTGGATCATCTCGCTGTTCGGCTGAGGCCGGAACGCCCGGACGGCGCGGCGCGTACCGCGGTCCGGGCGTTCGGGCGCGTAACCGTCAGCCGAACCGGCCGGTGATGTAGTCCTCGGTGGCCTTCTCGGTCGGGTTCGTGAAGATCTTGTTCGTGTCGTCGATCTCGACCAGCCGGCCAGGCTGGCCCTGCGCGGCCAGGTTGAAGAACCCGGTGGTGTCGCTCACGCGCGCGGCCTGCTGCATGTTGTGCGTCACGATCACGATCGTGTACTGGTCCTTCAGCGTGGCGACCAGGTCCTCGATCGCCAGCGTGGAGATCGGGTCGAGCGCCGAGCACGGCTCGTCCATGAGCAGCACCTGCGGTTCGACCGCGATGGCACGCGCGATGCAGAGCCGCTGCTGCTGGCCGCCGGACAGGCCGGCGCCCGGCCGCGACAGCCGGTCCTTGACCTCGTTCCAGAGGTTCGAGGCGCGCAGGGACTTCTCCACGATCTCGTCCAGCTCGGACCGGCGGCGCACGCCGTTGAGCTTCAGACCGGCCGCGACGTTCTCGTAGATCGACATCGTCGGGAACGGGTTCGGCCGCTGGAAGACCATCCCGATGACCCGGCGTACGGCGACGGGGTCGACGTCCGGGCCGTACAGGTTGAGGTCGTCGAGGAGGACCTTGCCCTCGACCCGTGCGCCGGGGATCACCTCGTGCATCCGGTTCAGCGTGCGCAGCAGGGTGGACTTGCCACACCCGGAGGGCCCGATGAACGCGGTCACGGAGCGGGGTTCGATCGTCATCGAGATGTCCTCGATGGCCCGGGTCTTGCCGTAGTAGGCGTTGAGCCCGGAGATCTCGATCCGCTTTGCCATGGGGGCTGTACTCCTATCGGGAAACAGGCTTGCGCAGGCGGGCGATCAGCCGCGCCACCAGGTTGAGCAGCATGACGAGGATGATCAGCGTGAGCGCACCGGTCCACGCACGGTCGATGGCCACCTGCTGGGGGAGCTGAGCCTGGTCCCAGACGAACAGCGGCAGGGCCATCTGCGGGCCCTTGAACGGGTTGTTGTTGATCGCGGTGGTGACGAAGACCGTCATCAGCAGTGGTGCGGTCTCGCCCATGACGCGGGAGATGGACAGCATGACGCCGGTGACGATGCCGGTGAAGGCCGTCGGCAGCACGACGAAGCAGATCGTGCGCCAGCGCGGCACGCCGAGCGCGAATGACGCCTCGCGCAGGTCCGCGGGGACCAGCTTGAGCATCTCCTCGGTGGAGCGTACGACCGTCGGCATCATCAGGACCGACAGCGCCATCGAACCGGCGAAGCCCATGTACTCGAAGCCGAGCAGCGCCAGCCAGAACGCGAAGATGAACAGACCCGACACGATCGAGGGCACGCCGGTCATGACGTCGACGAAGAAGGTGACCACCTTGGCCAGCCGGCTGTCGCGCCCGTACTCGACGAGGTAGACGCCGGTGAGCACGCCCGTGGGGATGGCCAGGACGCTCGCGAGCGCGACCTGCTCGACCGTGCCGATGATCGCGTGGTACGCGCCGCCGCCCGCGTCCCGTGCGCCGATCGCGTTCATCGAGTGCGTGAAGAAGTCGGCGTCGAAGCGGTGGGCGCCGTTCTTGACCACGGTCCACAGCACGGCGACGAGGGGCACGACCGCCAGCGCGAACGCGGCGCAGACGAGGACGAGTGCGAACCGGTTCTTGAGCCGTCGCCCGAGGGACGGGCCGGAGAGGTTGACCGAACTCACACGAACTCCTTGCGGCGGGCGACGACCGCCCGTGCGGCCATGTTGACGGCGAGGGTGATGACGAACAGCACCAGGCCGGAGGCGATCAGCGCGCTCTGCCCGTTGCGGCCGGCCATCGCGAACGTGTTGGCGATGTTCGCCGCGAAGGTGTTGCCGCCCGGCTTGAGGATCTGGAACGTGATGCCCGAGGCCGTGGAGAGCACGAGGGCCACCGCGATCGTCTCGCCGAGCGCGCGTCCGAGGCCGAGCATCGCGGCGCTCACCATGCCGGAGCGGCCGAACGGCAGAACCGCCATCCGGATGACCTCCCACTTGGTGGCGCCGAGCGCGAGGGAGGCCTCGACGTTGGCCTGCGGCACCTGGAGGAAGACCTCACGAGTGATCGAGGAGATGATCGGCAGGATCATGATGGCCAGCACGATCGCGGCGGTGAGCATCGACTGCCCGCCGACGCTGTCGCCGCCGAACAGCGGGATCCAGCCGAAGTCGGAGTGCAGGAAGTCCGCCACGTGGTTCATCTTCGGCACGAAGAACTGCAGGCCCCACAGGCCGTACACGATGCTGGGCACGGCGGCGAGGAGGTCGACCACGAAGCCGAGTCCGTCCGCGAGACGGCGCGGCGCGTAGAACGCGATGAAAAGCGCGATCCCGATCGCGACAGGCGTCGCCAGGATCAGCGCCATGAACGACGAGAGCACGGTGCCGAACGCGAGCTGTGCGATGCCGAACCTCGGCTGTGCGGCGTCCGGGTTCCACTCCTGTGAGCTGAGGAAGTTGGCCGTGTCGGCCTTGAGCGCCGGAATCGCCTTGATGATGAGGAACGCCGCGATGGCCGCGATGATCGCGAGCAGCAGGATGCCGGACCCCCGCGCCGAGAGACCGAAGATCCGGTCGCCGAAGCGGCCGGTACTCAGCATGCGCGTTCTCCCTCCGAGAGGGCCGCCGGCGCCTTGTTCAAGGGTCTCGCTCGTCACGAGAGGGTCTCCTTGGTCGTCGGATGTGCGTGCGGGCCGAAGCCGGCGCGGGGGTTCCGCGCCGGCTTCGGCCTGAGGCAATCGCAGGTCAGGACAGGCCCTTCACGGCTGCCTGGACCTTGGTCAGGATGCTGTCCGGAAGCGGCGCGTAGCCGAGTCCGGTCAGCGCGGCCTGACCCTGTGAGCTGGAGGTGTAGGTGAGGTAGGACTTGACGAACTTCGCCTGCTGGTCGGGGAGACCCTTCTCGCAGACGATCTCGTACGTGACCAGGACGATCGGGTAGCCGTCCTTGGCCTTGTAGTCGACCGACAGCGAGAGGTCGTTGCCCTGGCCGGTGACCTGGGCGCCGGCGACGGCCTTGGAGGCGGTGTCGGCGGACAGCTCCTCGAACTTGCCGGAGCCGTCAGCGATCTTCGCGGCCTGCAGCTTGCCGTTGGTCGCGTAGGACATCTCGGCGTAGGCGATGGTGCCCTCGGTCTGCTTCACGACCGTGGAGACACCGTCGGACTTCGGGGCGCCCTGGCCGCCCGGCGCGGTCCACTTCTTGCCGCCCTCGAACTTCCAGATGTCCGGCGCGGTCGCGGTGAGGTACTTGGTGAAGTTGTCGGTGGTGCCCGAGTCGTCGGAGCGGTGCACCGTCTTGATCGGCAGGCTGGGCAGCTTGGCCTGGGGGTTGTCCTTGGCGATCGCCGGGTCGTTCCAGGTCTTGATCTTTCCGGCGAAGATGCCGGCGATCGTCGCGGGGGACAGCTGGAGCCCGTCGACGCCCTTGAGGTTGTAGACGACCGCGATCGGGCCGACGACCATCGGGAGGTCAAGGGCCTTGCCGCTCTTGCAGCGCTGGTCCGCCGGGCCGTGCTCCTCGGGCTTGAGCGCCGAGTCCGAGCCTGCGAAGGCGACCTGGCCCTGGGTGAAGGCCTGGATGCCCGCGCCCGAGCCGTTGGCGTTGTAGTTCAGGTTCGCGCCGGCGCAGCCCTGCTGGTAGCCCTTGGTCCACTCGCTGACGGCGTTGGCCTGCGCGGTCGAACCCGCCGCGTTGACCGTCGTCTTCTGGCAGTCGCCGGACGCGGCCTTGCTGCCGCCTCCGCCGTTGTCGTCCGTACCGCACGCGGTCAGCGCGAGCGCACCCGCAAGGGCCACGCCGCCGAGGGCGGCCAGCCGTGTGCCGATCATCACCGGTGATTCTCCTCAAGGTAGTTGGGCGGCGGGCCCGGTTGATCCAGCCATGGGCCTACCGTCGACGCCGACGCTAAGGAGAGGAGATGACCACTCACTCTGATCCGGGTGAACGGAGAATGAACGCGAAAAAGCCGGATTGCGAAAGAAGTTGTTACTTGCGGCATACGTACGGTTAACGGGTTAAGGCATCGTTTTTACGCTCGTGGTGCACCCGGGAGGAGAACACGCCATGAACGGTTCTGCGTATGACGTGCCGCATTCGTCCCGGCCCGGACGGGTCATCGTGGTCACCGGTCCGCCCGGCGCGGGAAAGAGCACGGTGTCCGGCCTGCTCGCCGCCGAGTTGTCACCCAGCGTTCACCTGAGCGCCGACGACTTCTACGCCTACATCCGGCGGGGCTGGCTCGCCCCGTACCTGCCGCAGGCGCACCGGCAGAACGAGACCGTCATCGACGTCGTCGCCCAGGCCGCGTTCGGTTACGCCGCGGGCGGCTACCAGGTGATCTGTGACGGCGTCGTCGGCCCGTGGTTCATCGACGTGTTCCGCGCCGCCGCCGCCGCACGCGAACTGCCGCTTCACTACGTCGTCCTGCGACCCGACGAGGCGACGACCCTCGACCGCGCGGTCGGGCGTACCTCCGAGGCGCTGACCGACCCGGAGCCGATCCGTTCGCTTCACCGGCAGTTCACCGGCATCGGGGCGTTCGAGGAGCACGTGCTCGACTCCACGAGGCTGGACCCGCGCGCCACCGTGAACGCCGTCGTCGACGGGCTGACCGCCGGCGCCTACCGTCTCACGGCGCTCGGTACATCGCGTCCGTCGACCAGTGCGTGAAGCCGAGCCGTTCGTACAGCGCCACCGCGGCGGTGTTCGACTCGTCGACGTAGAGCATCACGGTCGGCAGGCCGAGCTCCCGGAGATGTCGCAGCCCGGCCACGGTCAGGAGGCGCCCGAGGCCCAGTCCCTGGGCGTCGGGGTCGACGCCGACGACGTACACCTCGCCGAGCCGCTCGGCCACGTGCACCTTCGTCCAGTGGAAGCCCAGCGGCGCGCCGTCACGCTCGGCGAGGAAGAAGCCCTCGGGGGAGAACCACGGCTCGCGCTCGCGCAGGTCGAGGTCGGCCCTCGTCCACTTCCCCTGCTCGGGGTGGTCGGCGAAGGCACGCGCGTTGGTGCGCAGCCACGCGTCCTCGTCCACGCCGACCTCGAAGGTACGGAGCAGTACGCCCGGCGGCGGTGTGACCTCGGGCAGCGGGTCGGCGAGCGGGCGCCGCATCTTCCACAGCGCGCGGAACCGCTCGAAGCCCAGCGAACGGGCCAGCCCGACGGCGCCGGGCAGCTCGCCGTGCGCCCAGACGTTCAGCGTCCCGGCGCGGCCGAGTAGCGCGGTCGCCAGGTCGCGGCCGTGCCCTCGCCGCCGTAGCGCCGGCCGTACGGCCAGCTCTCCCGCGTCACCGTCGAGGACGCCCACGCCCGCGAGGCGTCCGTCCTCCTCGTACGCGAGCACGGCGCCGCCGCCGTCGCGCAGACGCAGCACCGAGCTCTCGCCGAGCGGCCGTACGCCGTCGGCCTCTGCCGCCTCCCGCGTGACCTCCAGGACCGCCGTGACCTCGTCGTCCGTCAATTGTTCCCGCGCGACCAGGCTCATGATCGTGAGCCTACCGAGCGTGGACGACGGCGATACGCGCAGGTTGTCCATCCGGGAAATGCCGGAACCATTCCGTCGCCGGGATCGGGTGCCGTAGCATCGGCCCATTCGTGCGCGCGGAAGGCGGTCGTGATGGGCGATCCCGGAGTCCCCATGATGGCCGGTCTGCTCGCCGTTCCGGTCATCGTGCTCCTCTTCGTGGCCGTGCTCGCGCTGGTGAGCGGCCGGTCGCCGGCGCCCGCGGACGTCTACGAGGAGCCGGAAGACGTCGTGGCCGACTTCGAGCCGTGGCCCTACGCGCCCGCCGAGGCCCCCGCCCCCGTACCGGCCCCGTCGACGGCGCTCGCACCACGGTCGTACGGCTCGCTGGGCCGCGACCCGCATCAGCCCGCCTATGACTCCCCGTACGGCTACCAGGCCGCGTACGGGGCCGCGGATCAGCGGCAGCCCTACTGGGACGACTCCTACGGTCCCGCGGCGCACGACCCGTACGGCCAGAACGACGCTCCGGGCGGGGAGCCGAACGGCTTCCCTTACGGTCCGTACCGCGCTTGATCACACTAAGATCGCCGCGATACGCCGAAATGAGGTCGTCCCGCCATGGGCATCATCGCAGTGCTGATCATTCTCTTTCTGCTCGTCGTGATCGTCGTCGTGGCCGTCGCGGTGGTCGCCATCGTGAACTCCAGCCGGCGAAAGGGCACGCAGCAGCAGGGGCCCGGCCCGTGGCAGCAGCCGCCGCCCCCGCCGGGACCAGGTGGTCCGTACCCCCCGCAGGGCCCGGGCGGCCAGCAGGGCTACGGCCCGCCGCCGCAGGGCTGACGACGGATCAGAGGCGGCTCGTACAACCTTGAGGACGTAAGGCGCGCCGACCGGTCACCGGGGAACCGAACCGGTCGTGCGGGCGTCATAATTCGGCCTCGAGCAGTCGTGGCAATCGCTACGATCATCCGGATATTTACGCATCTGGAGAGTGGGTCTCTGTGCAACCCCCACCGCCGCCGTACGGCGGACCACCACCGCCTCCGCCCCCGCCACCGGGGATGGGCGGCTACGGCCCACCGATGGGACCGCCCGGACCGCCCGGACCTCCGGGATGGGGACCGCCGCCCCCCGGCCCGCCGCGCAAGCCGAACAACGGCGGCGCGGCGATCATCATCATCCTCGCCGCGATCGTCGTGCTCGTCGGCGGAGGAGCCGGACTCTGGTGGATGTTCGACCTCGGCGGCAGCGCCGCGAGCTCGGCGGTACCGACGTACTCACCGCCCGACATCCCGACACCGACCTACAGTCCGCCGGCAATGCCGAGCTTCACTCCGCTCGTGCCGATCACGCCGACGTACTCACCGCCGCCGACGTACTCACCGGCGTTCAACCCGCAGCCCGGGGACTGCGTGAAGAACACCGGCTCGTACTACCACCCGACGCTGTCCATCTCGGGCTGCACGCCGGGTCACTACCGGATCATCGATCGCATTGACGGCACGACCGACAAGAACCGGTGCGCGTCGACCGGCTACACGTACGCGGTCTGGTACTACAGCCCGAAGTTCGTGCTCTGCATGCGTGGTCTGTGAGGGGTTCAGTGATTGGCCGGGGAGTGATCCTCGGCACGCTGGTCGGGGACGAAGCGGTATCCGACGTTGCGGACCGTACCGATCAGGGACTCATACTCCGTACCGAGCTTCGCGCGTAGCCGCCGCACGTGCACGTCGACCGTGCGCGTGCCGCCGAAGTAGTCGTATCCCCACACCTCCTGCAGCAGCTGGGCGCGGGTGAAGACCCGCCCCGGGTGCTGCGCGAGGTATTTGAGCAGCTCGAACTCCTTGAAGGTCAGGTCGAGCACGCGCCCGCGCAGCCGCGCGCTGTAGGTCGCCTCGTCGATGGTGAGCTCGCCGTTGCGGATCTCGTCGGGGACCTCGTCCTCTTCGGCGGCGGCCAGCCGGCCGAACGCCAGCCGCAGCCTGGCCTCCACCTCGGCCGGGCCTGCCGTCTGGAGGAGTACGTCGTCGACTCCCCACTCGGCGGTGAGGGCGGCGAGGCCGCCCTCCGTGACGATCGCGAACAGGGGAGAGTCCAGCCCCGTGGTGCGGAGGAGCCGGCACAGACTCTTGGCGTGTGCGAGGTCCCGGCGGGCGTCCACCAGGATGATGTCGGCGGGTGGCGCGTCGATCAGCGCCGATCCCTCCGCCGGCGCCACCCTGATCGAATGCAGCAAGAGTCCGAGCGCCGGCAGGACTTCGTCGGACGGCTCGAGCACGTTCGTGAGCAACAGCAGGCTGCTCATACGGCCTCCTCGTCTGGCGGCTGAACAGCGCCGCGTGGACCATGGCCCAGAAACACAGGAAGGACCCGAGGGCGACGCTGCCCGGATCCTCTAGTACGGAAGGATACCGAATGAGGCGCGAGACCTCTCGGCCGGATGGTGTAGACCACTGCGAGGAAGCATGGCGAAGGGCCTGATCAGATACTGGGCGGCCGCCCGCGCCGCCGCCGGAGTCGCCGAGGAGCCCTACGACGCGCCGACTCTGGAGGGCGCGCTGGCGGCGGCCTCGGCCGGTCGCGGCGAGGATTTCACCCGCGTACTCCGGCGCAGTTCCTTCCTGGTCGACGGCGCCCCCGTCGGCACGAGGGATCACGGGACGGTCGAGCTTCCCGAGGGCGGAACCCTCGAGGTCCTCCCGCCTTTCGCCGGCGGCTAGATAGTTGGTCCCGCAGGGGGATCCGGCGCCGCGTACGTCACCGTCAGAGGTGACTCGGCCGAGCGACCGCCGCGGGTATGGTGATCGCCAGTCGCCGACGGGAGAGACATGCGCAAGGGACTGGTGTTCGGCCTGATCATCCTGATCGGGCTCGTCATCGCCGCGGACCGGATCGGTCTCATGGTCGCGGAGAAGGAGATCGCGAAGAACGTCGCGGCCCAGAGTGAGCTGGACCACAATCCCAAGGTGTCGATCAAGGGATTCCCCTTCCTCACCCAGGCGCTCGGCGGCGACTACGACGAGATCGACGTCCACATCGGCGACATGGTCCAGCTCGGCGTCCACCTCAAGGACGCCGAGGTCGTCCTGAAGGGCGTACACGCCCCGCTCTCCGACGCCGTCCACGGCGACGCCTCCAAGATCGTCGCCGACTCGGCCACCTCGATCGCGACGGTCGGCTACGACGAGGTCGACAAGGAGGCGCCCAACGGGATGAAGGTCTCCGCGAAGGGCACCGCGCTGCAGGTCCACGGCCCGGTCACGGTCCTCGGGTTCACGCGTACGGTGACCGCCACCGTGACCGTCCAGCCCTCCGGGCGCAGCGTCCGCGTCGTGCCGCAGAGCGTCAAGACCAGCGGCACGACCATCCCGATGGCGCTCGTCCAGCAGGCGTTCACCTTCACCGTGCCGGTGAAGGGCCTCCCGCTCGGCTCGAAGATCAGCGACGTGACGGTCCAGCCCGACGGATTGCGCGTCTCGGCCACCGCCCAGGACGTCAGCCTGGCCAAGCTGAACGAGTACCGGTGATTTTCGTTCGTTCGCGGACTGGTGAACCGTCCGCCCAACGTGTACGTGTCTGAAGTGTGGGACCAACTGCCAATGAGCGCCTGCTCCGCGCTCTCTACGCCGAGCACGGCGGACCGCTGCTCGGCTACGTCCTGCGCCTGACCGAAGGTGACCGCCATCAGGCCGAGGATGTCGTCCAGGAAACGCTGCTGCGCGCCTGGCGCCATCCGGCCGCTCTGGAGGACCGTCCGATCCGGCCCTGGCTGTTCACGGTCGCGCGCAACCTGGTCGTCGACGCGCACCGCGCCAAACGGTCCCGGCCGCTCGAAGCCGGCGACGCGGGCCTGACCAGCGTGCCCGCCACCGACGACATCGGCCGCGCCCTCGAGTCCTGGACCTTCGCCGAGGCGCTCGCCGACCTGAGTCCCGAACACCGGACCGTGCTGGTCGAGACCTACTACCGCGGCCGGTCGGTCGCCGAGGCCGCCGCCGCGCTCGGCATCCCGCCCGGCACGGTGAAATCCCGGTCGTACTACGCGCTACGCGCGCTCAAACTCGCACTCGAGGAACGGGGGTTGGCGCCATGACCGAGACCACCGAGTGCACCAGGCTGCGGAAACTGCTCGGCGTATATGTCCTGGGCGCCATCGAACCCGCCGAACGCGCGATGGTGGACGCCCACCTGAACGCCTGCCCCACCTGCCGGGACGAACTCGCGTCCCTGGCCGGGCTGCCGGCCCTGCTCAGCCGCGTGACGGAAGAGCAGATCGAGCAGCTGGCACCGCCGCCGCGCGACCTCTTCGACTCGATCGTGGCCCATGCCACGCGCGAGGACCGCGTACGCCGCCGGCGCAACGGCCTGCTCATGACCGTCGCGGCGGCCGCGCTCGTCGTCGTCACCGGCGTGAGCGTCGGTGCCGTCGGCCGTACCGCCGACGGTCCGTCCGTGGGCACGTCCAAAAGCCCCGCGCCGATCGCGGAGGGCAAGACCGTGAGCGGCTCGGACGCGACCACCGGTATGCGCGCGCAGGTCACCCTCGTGCCCAAGAAGTGGGGCACCGCCGTCGTCGTACACCTGAGTGGCGGGCCCGCAGGTGCCCACTGCCGTCTCTACGTCGTCGACAAGAGCGGCTGGAGAGACATCGCGGGCGGCTGGGAGGTCCAGTACGCGGGGTCCGCCGAGTTCAACGGCTCTTCGATGATCCCCAGCGATCAGGTCGCGTCGGTCGAGTTCCGTACGACGGACGGAACAGAACTGCTGAAGATGCGCGCCTGAGGGAATGCAGCGCGCCGTGTGCGCCTTGGTACCAGTGATGACTGGAACGTACGTCGCCGTCGCGACTCTGCTGCTGGCCACCGCACTCGGCCTGCTGTGGCAGAGGCGCAACGGCGTGCTGCGGTCCTCGGAGGGGAAGCCGGTGGAGCTCTTCGACCTGGCCGATCTCGGCGCCGAGCCGGGAGAACGCGCGACGCTCGTGCAGTTCTCCACGGCCTTCTGCGCGCCCTGCCGCGCCACCCGCCGGATCCTGACCGAGGTCACGGAGATGGTGGACGGCGTCGTCCACGTCGAGATCGACGCGGAGGCCCACCTGGACCTCGTACGGCGCCTCAACATCGTCCGTACCCCGACGGTGTTCGTCCTGGACGCCTCCGGCGCGATCGTCCGCCGCGGCTCCGGCCTCCCGCGCAAGCTCGACATCATCGCCGCCCTCGGCGAGACCACCTCGAAGGTGGCCAAATGACCTCACACGCCACTTCCGTCCCGTTCGCCCCCGGCACGCCAAGGGGTTCGGGATCGATCCGTAGGCGTGTTGTCGCAGGTGGGCCGCTGTATTGGCAGTCCGATGCGCAAGATGGGGGTTTTGCGCGGAGCGATGCGGCGCCTACCATCGTGTCCGTGCGTTCCTGGACAGAGCTGCTGACGAAGCGACGGGCGGTCGATTTCTGCCGCGTCGCCACCGCGCTCTGTCGCCCGGTCTGAGGTAGTTGGCCCATTCAGCCCAGCAGAACTCAGTGCCAAACCGGGAGCATCAGCCGATGCAGGTCGACCCACGAGGTCAGCGTTTCGGCGCGACCATCACCTCGATTGTCCTGATCATCGTCTTGGTGACCGGCAGCTGGTGGCTGCTGGCCGCCCAGACCGTCGTGTTCCTGACCGGAGTGATCCTCGGTCTGCGTAACGCGCCGTACGGGCTGGTCTACCAGGCGCTCGTCCGCCCGAGGCTCGGCCCGCCCACGGAGCTCGAGCCGGAAGCGCCGCCTCGCTTCGCGCAGGGGGTCGGTGCCGCGTTCGGGCTGGCGGGAGTGGCCGGATACGTCCTCGACGTGCCGGCACTGGGTATGACAGCTACCGGGTTCGCGCTGGTCGCGGCGTTCCTGAACGCCGCGTTCGGGCTCTGCCTGGGCTGTGAGGCCTATCTGCTCATCCGCCGGCTCGCCCCCGGGCGCGCCACGTCCTAGGCGGGCTCTCAGAGAACGCGGCCCATGCCGCGAGTGCCCGAAGAACGATCCGCTCCAACGAGGAGGACATCAGCATGAGCCGCTCCGACGTCCTGGTCGACGCCGATTGGGTGCAGGCGCACCTCGACGACCCGGGCATCGTGCTCGTCGAGGTCGACGAGGACACCAGCGCGTACGAGAAGGGCCACATCCGTGGCGCCGTCCGCATCGACTGGAAGACCGAACTCCAGGACCCCGTACGCCGGGACTTCGTGGACAAGACGGGGTTCGAGCACCTTCTCTCCGGGAAGGGCATCGCCAACGACGACCTCGTCATCCTCTACGGCGGCAACAACAACTGGTTCGCGGCCTACGCCTACTGGTACTTCCGCCTCTACGGCCACCAGAACGTCAAGCTGCTCGACGGCGGCCGCAAGAAGTGGGAGCTGGACTCCCGCGACCTCGTCGAGGACGTGCCGTCGCGGCCGAAGACCGACTACTCGGCCAAGGAGCAGGACCTGGCGATCCGCGCCCTGCGCGACGAGGTCGTCGACGCCATCAGCAACAAGAACCTCGTCGACGTACGTTCGCCCGACGAGTTCTCCGGCAAGCTGCTCGCTCCGGCGCACCTGCCGCAGGAGCAGGCACAGCGGGCCGGGCACATCCCGACCGCGCGTAACATCCCCTGGTCGAAGGCCGCCAACGACGACGGAACCTTCCGCTCGGACGAGGAGCTCCGCGAGCTGTACGAGGGGGCCGGCGTCGACCTGTCGAAGGCCACCATCGCGTACTGCCGCATCGGCGAGCGCTCCTCGCACACCTGGTTCGCCCTGCACGAGCTGCTCGGGCTGAGCGACGTGAAGAACTACGACGGATCCTGGACTGAGTACGGCTCGCTGGTGGGCGTGCCGATCGAGCTTGGGGAGGCGAAATGACGGACGGTTGCGGCGCACCCGCACAGACGGCGAGCCTGCCGGCAACGGTGGATCTCAACAACGAAGCGGTCATCCAGGGCACGGTCTCGCGCTCAGGTACGGCAGTAGCCGGCGCCTACGCGCGCCTGCTCGACTCGACCGGCGAGTTCACCGGTGAGGTCGTCACCAGCGACGAAGGCGTCTTCCGCTTCTTCGCCGCTCCAGGCGACTGGACGATCCGCGTCCTGGCACCCGGCGGCGTCAGCATCGACTCCACCGTCACCGCCGAGGTCGGCGAGGTGGCCGCCCTAGAGGTAGCCATCTAACCCAAAGGACGTAAAAGAGGCCCCTGCCCGTCACCGACGGCCAGGGGCCTCTGATGCCCTCGGGCAGACCAGTCGTTTCGAGATCGGTCATTTTGGTCAGACTGCCTCCGAGGTCGCTCCGGACGGAGCGCGACTAGAATATAGCTACGACCCTGAGCTGCGTCTGACTGCCGTTACCAATCCGCAGGGCTTGGTTTGGCGGTACGAATATGACCAAGTCGGCAACTTGGTCCGAGAGGTCGACTTCAACGAGCGTGTTCTCGGTTATGCATATGATGCTGCTGGGCAGTTGATTGAACGCGTCAACGGTAGCGGTGAGGTAACGCGCTATGCTCGTAACCTGCTCGGCGACGTGCTCGAGCAGAGTTCTGGAGAAAGTGCCACCAAATTCATATACGACCCTATGGGCCGTGTTGTGCGTGCATTGAATGCCGATTCCGATCTGCGCTTCGACTACGACAGACTCGGGCGTGTGGTGACCGAGGCATGTAATGGGCGTGTGCTTTCATCCGCATACGATTCCCTGGGTCGGCGTACTCGGCGTCGGACGCCGTCCGGTTCCGAAAGCTCCTGGGAATATTCAGTGACCGGCCAGCCGACTACTCTGCACGCCGGTGGACAAACAGTCCAGTTTAGGCGAGACGCCGCAGGCCGCGAGCTTCAGCGCACCATCGGTAGTCGGGTCGCCCTCACTCAAACATGGGATACCGGTCACCGTCTGACCAATCAAAGCCTGTGGAAGGTTCCGGAGTCGCAGCCCACTGGACAAGCAGTGATGGGTAAGGCGCCGGCAGCACAGAATGCTGATCTATTGCAGCACCGCGCATACCAATATCGCGCGGATGGATACATTACCGGGATCCACGAGCAGACTTCTGGCACTCGACGGTTTGACATTAACCCTACTGGGCGGGTCACTGCCGTGCATGGCAGAGGCTGGACTGAGCGCTACGCATACGATCAAGCGGGAAACCTCACAAAGTCCGCCCTTTCTTCGCCTCATATGGACACGACGGACGAAACGGGTGTGACTGGAGAGCTGCAGTACACCGGTACATTGATCCGACGGTCGGATGGCGTTCGTTATGAATACGACGCTCAAGGTCGTAGCGTGTTTCGCCAGCAAAGCCGCCTTTCGTCGAAGCCCTTCACGTGGCGCTACTACTGGGATGCTGACGACCGCCTCGTTGGAGTAAAAACGCCAGATGGAAACCATTGGCGATACTATTACGATGCCTTTGGGCGGCGTATCTCCAAGCGGCGCTTTAATTCTGATGGCCGCAGTGTGGCAGAGCAAATCGATTTTGTCTGGGATGGCGCGCTACTAGCCGAGCGGGCGCAAGCCATTCAGTCGCATTCCGTGCGCGGCGGCGCGGCTCATCCGCAGACGTATGTCACTGCCTGGGAATGGGAGCCGGGAACCTTCCGCCCTGTTAGTCAGACCGAGCGGATGCCGCTTCGCGATGCCCCGCAACAATGGGTAGATGAACAGTTCTATGCCATCATTTCTGACGCTGTCGGAACGCCGACGGAAATGGTTGACTCGAGCGGAAGCGTTCGTTGGAAGGCGCTTACGACGCTATGGGGAGAGCGCCTTTCTGGCGCTTCCGAAAGCGTTAGTTGTCCACTTAGGTTTCCCGGTCAGTATTATGATTCCGAAACCGGATTGCACTATAATTATCAGCGCTACTATGATCCCCATATTGGGCGCTATATCAGCGGCGATCCAATTGGCCTGACCGGGGGGCCCAATCAAAACGCCTATGCGTCAAATCCGCTGCGATGGTTTGACTTTCTTGGTCTTAAGTGTGCTATAGAAGATCTGAAGAAGCTCTCCGAAGAGGATCGCGAAAAGCTGCTTTCGCGGGTACGTCGCGGAGATAAGAAGGGTAGGCCATTTGGAAGTCCCCGTAATCCGAGATGGCCTACTCTCGAAGAGTTCAGACCGCGATGGGAAGACGTTCGCGCGGGTGATCTCGGTCACGAAATCAGTTCGAGGATGCACGGGCTATTTCCGGAGCAGGTTCATGATATTAGTAAGCTTGCCAATCATGATCTGACCAAGGTTAGGCTGGAGGATCCGATCAGTGCGGTAAGGGGACCCGGTGGGCTGGACCTAACCGGAGGGCATCATCGGACGGCCGCCATCGTCGAGCGGGTTGCCGGCGGTAGTATGAGTCCGGATGAGTTGGTTAGGATTCTGGTCCATGACTGATCTCGAGGTTTTTCTGTCGTCGTTGGAAGCGGAAGTGCTCCGGTCGCGATCCCGCGTTAGTGATGAGATATGTGCAGCGTACCGTCGGTTGACCTCGGATTCTCGGCGCATCCTGCATCCGATCATGGCTTTCTATGGATGTTCGGCCGAGGCCTTTGAGAAAACAGACGAAATAGACCGGTCGGTCCGAATTCATCTTATTCGAACGATGTTGCTCCTTTTTTCTGTAGACACTTCCGATCCGCGCTGGTCGAGCAAGGTGTTGCAGGACATGATTGAGGCAGCAAAAGATCTCGCAGGCTCCGGCGCTGATGATGTTATTTTGGCCGTGTTTGGCATTTTGGATGAGAATGAGGTTGAGCTTACTTCGCCCGTGGGTAACTTTATTGAGCAGATCGCAAGAGCTTGCTTTATGTGGGATCGTGGATACTTTAATTCGAGCGGCCTTGATGAAATGGTCGAACGGTTGGAGCGATCGGCAAAGCCAGCGACGGCCTATCTGGCGGTTTTGACTCTCTCGCCTCATTCGCTTAATAGCGTGAAGTCGATCATCCTCAGTGCGCTCGCCGGAACCGACTATGACGCGGAGGCGTTGGCGGCCTTTGATGTCGAGTAGACGAGGGATATCCGTCTGCATAGGACGCTGGTAGCGATGAGAAGTTGGTTGATTTTGGTGTGCGCCCATTTCTGTTGATGGATACCGTTACCATCGCGTACTATGCTCCGTTCGTCACCTGTGATCCTTCCGTGGACGACGCTGAGGCTCGTCGTGCGCTTCGCGGTGCCGCTTGCGCTCTGGTACACGGTCGGCGAGACGCTGCGGTACCTGTTGTTCCGCGGGGGTTACCACTTCGGGATGCACAACGGGGTCGTCCCGATCATCGTCATCAGCCTGATCGTCATGGTCACGCTGGGCGTGACCGTCGCGATGCTGCACAGCGTCAAGGACGGGCTGCCGGCCGTACGCAAGCGTGAGCTCGACGAGTCGCTCACCTCGTGGACGGCCATGGACGAGGAGACGATGCTCGGCGCGCTGGCCCGGGCGCTCCTGCCGTTCATGATCTTCTACCTGGCCTGGAACTGGTTCGCCGACGACGCGCAGGGGTTCGAGCAGGCCGCGGCGGCAAGGGGAGCGGCGCAGGGCGGCGTCGGCGCCCAGCTCGTGGCGATGAAGTCGATCACTGTGCTCGACAGCCACGTGTACATGGCGATCGCGCTGACCGCGGCCTTCTTCGTGTTGAAGGTCGTCGCGGAGCGGCTCATCGAGCCGAGGTGGTCGCAGGTCGGGGGCGTCGTCGTCGCCCTGTTCGAGGTGAACTGGACCCTCTTCGGCATCTTCACGGTGAACAAGGCGCGCGGCGTCGTCTGGAGCTGGCTGGGCGACCGGGTCGTGTGGACCTGGATCGCCGAGGCGACCGGCCCGGTGTTCGGGTGGATCGGCGCGTACTGGCCGTCCTTCAAAGAGGCGGTGCTCGGCGGCCTCGTCTGGCTGGTGATCGCCGGCGTCATCCTCGGCGTCGACGCCGACGAGGAGACCGCGCTCGGCAAGGGGCGGGTCGGCCGGCGGCTGGTCACGGCGAGCGGCATCGACCGGCCGCGTACGCCGTGGGAGATCACGACGCGCGAGCTACGGGACAAGTGGTTGCCGACCGTGTACGGGTTCCGGATGGTGTTCCGTGCCGGGCTGCTGCCGTTCGCGGTGTTCTGCGTCCTGTTCATGGGCCTGGAGGACGGGGCGTACGTCGTCGAACGCGGCATCTATCAGTTTCTGGGGCCGCACACGATCGGCTGGTGGGTGCAGCGTCTCGCCGTCATCCACTTCGGCGTCGACCTCGTCCACCAGGCGCTTCGGGTGTGCCTGATGGCCGCGGCGTTCGACCTCGTGGTGGCGCGCGTCAGTGGGCGAAGCGCAGAACCCGCGTCGGGCCGTGACCCGTCGCACCGAACGATCCCAGCCGGGCCTCCAGCACGACAGAGCCGGTAAGGCGTACCGGCACGTCGGCGGTCACCGTCACCGGCGTCGTGGCGCCGACGACCGGATCGTGGCCGCCCGCCGGCAGACCGAACGCCGTCCACACGTGCCCGGCGCGGTCCCGCACCGTGTACGTGACCGGGTCCTTCGCGCCCCTGGCGTCGAGCGCGCGCAGCTCCACGATCAGCGTGATCTTCGTGGCCCCGGCCGTGGTGCCGGTCGACGACGCGGTGGCGTCCCGGCCCAGTACCCGCAGCCGTACGTGGCCGAGCGTGCCGGTGCCGCCGTGCGCCACGACCGTGACCCGCTCCTGCGGATCCCACTGCGCGGCCTGCTTCCGGTCGTCCACCCAGTAGACGGCCAGCAGGCCGGGCAGGACCACGAGCAGCGCGACCAGCTCGACGGCACGCCGCCGCCCGTCGCTGAGCCGGGACCGCCGCCGTACGGGGTCGGGGACGGTCTCCTCGAGCGGGTCGCGGACCGTCATCTCGTGCGGATCGAACATCATGCCGTCTTCAGGACGTAGCCGGGCGAAGGGTGGGCGAGCAGGCGCCTCGCGGCGCCGTCGCCGATGCCCAGGTCGACGTCGGTCTGGGCGCTGAACTGGGTCATCAGGTCTGACGGCCCGACGACCAGCCGCGACCCGGCGAGCCGGTCCTTCGGGATCTCGAAGACGTACGTCGCCTTGCGCCACAGCATCGGCTGGTAGTCGCCGTTGACGGTGGCGAGGTCGGGACGCCCGCTCTCGTCGTACGACAGCCCGCCGCGTGTGGCGAGGTGTACGTGGCCGGGGTCGAACGGCTTCTCGTTGCTCCTGATCTGGAGGTAGACGATCACGAAGACGCCGAGGCTCGGAACCGGCGCCGGCGTGGACAGGATGTCGGGCTTGACGATCCCGGACGCCACGTCCACGCGGTCGACCTTCACGCTGAACACCCGGTTGCCGACGACCGCGCCGATGCGTCCCTTCGCGGCGATCGGGTTCTGCATGCCGGCCTTCAGGTGCGGCTTGAACCCGTACAGCCACATCGCGGCCGCCAGCAGCCCGAGCGAGACGATCCCGGAGAGGAGCCGGGTCACGACGTCGCCCCCGTACGTACCGGGAGGGACACCTTCGCGGTGATCGGGGATTGTTTGGTGACGCTCCAGTAGAAGGTGTCGTCCGTGAAGCCCTGGCCGTAGTTCCACGTGCGGAAGGCGAGCGTCACGGAGCGCGGCGAGGTCCCGTCCGGCAACGGCCAGCGCACCTGGACGACCACCGGCAGCCGCGGGTGGATCGTGCTGGTGTCATGGCCCTGGACGTCGCCCTCGGAGCCCATGATGTCCGGATCGGCGTACTTCCCGGGGCGAGGCTCGGCCGTCATCCCGCCGAGGAAGCTCGGGATGCCGAAGCTGCGGTCGCCCTGGTCGGTCACCCGCATCCGTACGACGAGGAGGTTCTTCTCCGGGTCGAACCGGTGCATCCGCATCCGCCCGGTCCGCGCGTCCAGAACCTGTACGGCGAAGAGCCCCTGGTCCACGGTACGGCCGACGCCGACCACCGGAATCCCGTGCGGCTTGGCCGCCAGCCCGCCCGTCACCCAGGTCAGCGAGACCACGACCACCAGCGCGACCAGGGCTCCCGCCCATACCAGCGGCCGTCGCCCAGAGGTCGCCTCGGATCCGTTCGGGTGCGTCACGCGTCCGATCGTAATGGGCTGTCATGGCCTTTCACGGTGATATGACCGGTTCTTCGGCCGATAAGGGGCTAACCGGAGAACTGGCCGAAGGCACCTTTCGGTAGTGAATCGTCTAGAGTTCAACGTCGAGCCTTGGGGAGGTTTCGCATGGGCGGTGTGAAGTCGGTAGGGGTCGCCGTCGTCGGCGTTCTCGTACTAGGGAGCGCGACTCCGGCGGCACTGGCCGCCCCGGCGGCGAAACCGAAGCCGTCCCACGCCAAACCCGCACCTAAAGCGCCGGCGCCTCCACCACCCCCGCCGTGCCCGCTGGTGCAGTCGCTTCCCGCGTCGCAGATTCCAGGCATTCCGTGGGCGCAGACCCGCATCAACCTGGACGGCGCCCAGAAGTACACGCGCGGCAAGGGCGTCACGATCGGCATCGTGGACAGCGGGATCAACGGCAGCCATCCGCTGCTCAAGGGCCGGGTGATCGGTCAGGAGGACCTCACCCACACGGGCTTCGGTGACTGCGTCGGCCACGGGACACGGGTGGCCGGCATCATCGCCGCCCAGGACTACCGCAACACCAAGAAGATCCCGATCGTCGGAGTCGCTCCGGAAGCTCACCTGATCTCCTTCAAGGTCCAGAACAGCACCGACTCCGCCGACAACGGCCAGGCGCTCGCGGACGGGATCGAGCACGCGGTCCAAAGAGGCGTGGACATCATCAATGTGTCCATCACCAACATCAGCTTTCCGGCATTGCACGCGGCGGTGCTGCACGCCCAGAGGAAGGGCATCCTGGTCGTCGCGGCGGCGGGAAACACCGATCCGCAGAAGAAGAAGGACGAGCAGGCGGCATTCCCCGCGTCGTACCCGGGCGTCCTGTCCGTCGGTGCGCTCAGCGTCACCGGTCCCATTTCGGAGATCTCCAACACCACCTCGAGGGTCGATGTCGGCGCCCCCGGGGACGACATCACCGCCATCCAGGGGATGGGCTACAACTGGGGAAACCTGCAGGGTACGAGTTACGCCGCGCCCTACGTCGCCGGTGTCGCGGCACTGATCAAATCCAAGATGCCCGGGAAAACGCCCCAGCAGATCATCAACCGCATCAAACGAACCGCGGACGGCAGCGAAGGCACGGGCAGCGGCGCGGGAATGGTGAGCCCGGTCAGTGCGCTCACCGACAACGGCAACGACGACGTCATTCCGTCGCCGCCCCCGGTGGTCGAGGCCCAGCCTGCAAATATCGGTGGCCCGGCGCCCGTCGACCACCACTCCCGTACGATCGGCGGCCTGGTAGCGGCGATCACGCTCGGCCTGGCCCTACTCGCCGTCTTCGCCGGAGCGGTGACCCCTCTGGGCATACGCCGCAACTGGCGGCCGGGACGCGTGATCCTGCCGGCGGACGATTTCCCCGCCGGCGATAAGTGATTTTACGGATTGGCAGAAGTGCCGTTCCGTTTTACTAGGGTCGAAGTCTCGTATTGCTGCGGCGCGGCCGTTGGCGCCATTCTTGGCCGCGTTCGCAGTGACCATCCATGAGAGGCGAGGTTTCGGGCCATGACGGATTTCGGATACGTCCCCGGCAAGAAGATGGATGACGCGCTGCGGACGGCCGAAGACCAGATGGTGAGAATGCGCGAGCTCCGGGAGCGCATGGCCGATGTCGTCGGCCAGGGCGAGGCCGCGGACGGCCGCATCACCGCGGAGTTCCGCCAGGAGGGTGGCCTGACCGCCCTCGACCTCGACCCTCGCGTCCTGCGTCTGCCCTCCGCCGAGCTGAGCCTGGAGATCCGCGCCGCCGTCAACGCCGCCGCGCAGGACTTCCAGACCAAGGTCACCCAGGCCGGAGGCGAGCTGTTCGGTGGCGCCGAGGACGCCGCCGCGCGCCTCGCCGAGCCCAAGGCCGCGCTGGCCCAGATGGAGAAGCTCGGCAACGACTTCGCCGTCCAGATGAAGGACGTCCTGCGCGAGCTCACCACCCAGCAGCAGCGCGCCAAGGGCGCCGTGCAAGAGATCCGCGGCCCGCGCCAGAGCTACTGACCGCCGGTCAGCCCTGAGGCGGAGGCCCGTACGGCGGCTGTCCTTGAGGCGGGGGACCTTGGGGCGGAGGGCCTTGGGACGGCGGCCCGAACGGCCCCGGCGGCGGCCCGAACGGCGGTGGGCCGGGAGGCTGCCGCCGCTCCCACCGTCGGTTCCCGCGCTCTTCCATCCCGAGCTGCATGATCCGCGCCATGCCGGCGATCTTGTTCCCCGCCCGGATGTCTTCCAGGGCCGCCTTCGTCCGCCGGTCGCGCCGGGCATCGAACCGGGGTTCCGGCTGGTACGTTCCCGGCCCAGTCGGCCGAGGCCCTGAGTGAGGCGTCTTCGGGCCGCGCCGTTCGACGATCCTGGCGAGGAACGGCGCCACGAGGAGGACCAGGAAACCGCCCGCCGCGAAGGGCGGTCCGTCGCCCCATCCCGGTCGGCGGTCGCTGAACTTCGGCCGCGCCTTTCCGTTGGGAACGTAGACGACCTGCGCCCTTGTCCCCACCGGATAAGGCGGTTCCCGATCGATCTTGTACGTCGCGTTCGAGCATGCCGTGGTGTGCTCGAAGGAGACGCTGGTCGTCGTGGTCGAGTGGCCGTCGCTGTCGGTCTGCACGTTGGTCGAGACGAACTTCTGGACGTTCGTGACCTGGCAGGTGACGGTTTTTCCGAGCACGTGGTAGGCGTACTGGTCGGTGCTGTTGGACAGGCCACCCATGAGCAGCAGGCCGCCGCCAAAGAACGTTCCGAGGAAGATGGGCGCGAGCCGGTCGCGGTTTCCCCGATATCCGATCAGCACACACCCGACCGCCACGAGCAGGGCGCTTCCGATGGCCAGCGGAATGACGGAGATGCCGACGGTCCAGAAGATGACCGGCGCCAGCAGCGCGGTCAGCCAGCCGAGAAAGACCAATGGCCAACCCCGGCGTGCGAGCGAACGTTTGTCGGACTGTGTCACGACGAGGAACCCCTCTCGTTCGGGAAGCCGGCTGGATTCTCGGTAGGTCAGACGAAGTACTTGCCGTTCCGCCAGTCACCGATCGGCGTGTTGACCTCGGGCTTCTTCCACACGATGTTGCCGTCGTCGTCACGGGTGAAGCCTTCGCCGCCCTTGACACGGTCGGAGCCGTTGCTGACCGCACCGCCGGACACGTCCGCGCCGTCGACCCGGTGTTTCTGCACGTTCCAGTCGGCGTTGGCCGACTCCTTGTGCCCGGTGGACCCAGGAGGCTCATGGCCGTGGTTGACCCCGGCGGTGATGTGGTCGTTGCCCTTAGGGTCCTCGTACCAGCCGGCCTTGCCGCCCCAGCTGTCGCCGGTCTTGGTGTCCTTGCGGGTGCCCTCAACCTCGGCGCCCTGGAACCCCTGGTCGCCGTACTTGACGTGCGCCGCGCCGGTGTAGTCCTTGCCGTCCTTGGAGTACGTCGCGCCGCCACCGACGTTCCAGGTGTGGTCCTTGTCCCGGTCCGCGTCGAGGTCGACCCCGGAGATCGGGACGGACTTGCCGAGGCCGCCCGGGATGTTGAGGCCCTTGCTGCGGTTCGCGTACGCGAGGCCGGCGTTGATGCCGTTCTGCAGGAGGTTCGCGGCGGCGGCAGCGGCGCCGACCTCCTCGGCCTGCTTCAGGTCGCCGAACGCCTGTGTGTTGCCCTGGTGGGTCTCGACCGCCGCGTCGAGGAGTGCGCCGCCCTGCATGACCATGGCGACCATGCTCGCCACGCCGGCGAGGATCCCGGTGGCGGCCGAGGTGATGGTCAGGCACGTCGCGGCGGCGGCCTCGAACGCCGCGTAGAGCTCGGCCGTGATGACCCCGGCGAGCGCGGCGGCGGCGGCCACGGCCATGACGTCGAGCGCCGTACCCATGGTGACGGCGAATACCGCGTACGCGAACAGGGCGTACCCGAACACGCTCAGCGCGACGCCGACCGCCGTGAGGAAGGTCTGGACGGTCTCCATCTGCGAGCAGATCTCGTTGACCTTCTGCTCGTGGGCGGTACGGTCGTCGGCCGTCCAGTCGTACGCCGTGACGCTGGCGATGGCCTCCCGCAGCTCGTTGACGGCCTGCTCGACCTGGCCCGACGAGTCGCGCCACTTCTGGCCGGCCTTGTCGACATTGGCGGCCTTGCCGGTGGAGAGCTTGAACTGAAAGGCGATCATGATCGAGGGCTGGAGCACGAACCCGGCGGTCTGCGCCTCCGTGTACGCGGTCGACATCATCGAATCGGCGCTGTTGAGCACGCTCATGTCATGTCCTTCTGGGAAGAGTTCTCAGCCGCCGACTCAGACCTGCTTGACCGTGCTGTAATCCTCGCCACGACGCCACCCCTTCGCCGCCGCCTCGACGTTCGCAGCCAGGCCCGTGACCTGCTCCTCGTGCGTCTTGAGGGTCTCGAACGCGAACTGCAACGCACCCGGATACGCCACCCCGCAGGCCGTTCCGGTGATGCTGAAGTCGCCGCCCTCGAGATTGATTCCGTTCAGAGTCGTCCGCGCCTTCTCGATCGCTGGGACGACCTGGGACTTCAATTCGTCGCCGTGCTTCGTGATGCGCGCCGCGGTGATCTGGATTTCGTCGGACACGACAGTTCCCCCGTGTCATGGATTTCGTGCGCGTGAAGTGATCCCCTTTGACGCACCTTAGTACGGGCCAGATCCAGCCGGCGCTGACCCGTTACGTTTCCGTGATCCTGTTGGCCGATTCGATCGCGTCGGTAGGCTCTCTATGAAGTGTCGGCCGGCCACGGGAGTTCCCACGTTCGGGGCCGGTGCTGTGGACTCCAACGTACGGTGAGGTGCCATGACCGATCTTTCGAGTTTTTCCAGCGCTGACATGGAGGCGACGCTCAAAAGGGCGCGGATCCAGGCCGAGCAGATCAGGGATCTGCAGGACGAGCTGATGGCGCTCGTCGGCCGCGGAGAGGCAGCGGACGGCAAGGTACGCGTCGAGTACGCCACCGGCGTCGGAATGCAGAACCTCCAGATCGACGCTCGCGCCATGCGCATGGCCTCCCAGGACCTGGTCGAAGCGATCACGTCCGCGGTACGCGAGGCGATGGACGACCTTCAGCGGCAGACCCGGGATCTCACCCGGGCGAAGCTCGGCGATCTGGGGGACACGGACAAGCTCCGGTCTCAGGTGGCCGCCGCGCAGCGCGAGTTCGACAGCAGGATGAGCGACGTCAACGAGCAGATCGCCCTCGCCAACGCCCGGCGGAGATGATCCCGCGATGACTCAGATCTTCGACCTGCCGGTGCTGCATGTGAAGAATGTCGGCTGGAGCGCGTTCACCGGCCGGGTCGATTTCGACCTGCTCGACTCCCATGAGCGGACGATCGCCACGGTCCGCGAACCCAAACCGGAGCTTTGGAGGACGATCTTCCGGGCGACGGTCGGGGGCGACTTTCACGCCAGGCATTTCCTGCACGCCGATGACCTGAACGGGCAGCCGCTGTTCGCCGTGGACAAGCACAACGAGTTCCGTGGCGCCGCGGCAGGACTGCTGCTGCCGGACATCGGTCCGATCGGCGGCGTGAACAAGGTCAACTGGAATCCGATCAAGCCCCACCTTCAGATCGTGGACGAGCAGGGTGGTCTCGCCGCCGACCTCCGCGTCATCCCGCTTGGCCGGGTCACTGACATGTGGAATTTCCAGGTTCTGGACCCTCAGGGCACGGAGATCGCCGAGATGTTGAGCTCCGACCCCCGTACCGGCCTGGACACGTACGGATTCCCCGGCAGCATGAAGTTGAAGATGAAATACCGGCTGCCGGACCGCCTCCGAGCTCTCGTCGTGTCCGCGCTCGTGGCGGTCGCGTGGTTCAAGGAGGAGCACTACGCGGATTGACCGCCGGCCGCGTTCTCGACTCGAGACCGGCGGGCCCCGGCTCTCGTCCGCCGCCGGGGCCCGGGAACCTCACGCGTAGCTGCCGGCGTCCTCCGGGTTCTCGTTCTCCTCGCCGCCTTTGCCATCCTTCTCTTCCCCTTCAGGAAGGATGGTGTTGAGTACGGTCTTGGAGAGCGTCTCGCCGGTCCATTCGCCGCCGCTTTCGCCGAGCTGCTCCAGTGCCTTTTTCTCGGCCTTGGACGCTCCCTCGCTCAAGGCCTCCCCGCCGTGCTTTCCGGCGTAGTGCCCGGCGACGTGGTTGACGATGGACTTCGCGCCTTCGACGCCGCCCTTGATCTCGGCCTGCGTGAGGTTGGCCATGGCGGAGTGGTCGCCCTCGCTGTCCTGCTGCGCGGCGTCCGCGATGGCGCCGATCTGGAAGGCGGCGCCGGCACCGCCCATCGCACCCGTCAGCGCGGCGTTGGCGGTCTCCAACGCGTCCGCACAGGCGACTGCAAAGGCGTTCGCCTCGGCCTCGGCGGCCGGAGCGCCGACGACCGTACAGTCCGCGGCGGCACAGATGGCGGCCTGGGTGACCAGCGCCGCGCCGACCGCCATGGCGAAGGCCGCGTAGACGTCCAGGGCCACCGCCATCAACTCGAGCGCGACCTGAGCGGTCTTGGCGTAGGCGTAGTCGGTGTGCAGCTGCTGGCCGATCTTCTGGACCTCGTTCTCGAACGCCTCGCGGTCCTTGCCAGACCAGCTGTGCGCCGAGACGCCCCTGACCAGACCCTCCAGGTGTTCCTTCGACTCGTTGTACTTGTCGCCGGCCTCACCCCATTTGCCGGCGGCCTTCCGCAGCTCGCCGTCCTTCCCCTTACCGCCCTCCATCAGGAAGAAGCAGGAGAGCGACGCAGGCATGATCGGGGTGGTGCCGAGAGCCATCGCCTCGGCGGCCGTTACAAGGCCTTCGCTGGTGTCCATCGGTCCCTCTACTTGTGGACGGTGCTCTTCTCCTCGGCCTCGCGCCAGTGCTTGGCCGTATTGGCGAGCTTGTCCTTCACCGTGTTCATGTGCTTGTGCTTGCTCTCCGCGTCCGCCACGAAGAACTCGTGCGCACCGGGGTAGGCGGCGGCCAGAATCCACCCGGACGTACTGAAGGCGTCTTCGCTGATCTTGGCTTCCTCGAGGGCGGCGTGTGCCTGTTCGACCAGCTTGCCGACCTGCTCCTCGATGTTCTCGCCGAGTTTCTGGATCGCTTCCGGCTCATGCTCGATCTGGTCCCCGCCGTCCGAGCCGGCCGGATTCGTCGGCGTGCAGGGCTGGGCACCACCGTCGTTGCCGGCCGTCCGCGGCGCACCCGGATCGGAACCACCTCTCTGCTGGGGAGTCGAACGGTTGAGCAGACTGTCCATCCGGTTCACGAGTGTCTCCCGCTCCTTAGGGCCGAAAACCAGTGCGCGACTATTTCCATGTTCGAGGTCCCGGGGCGGCTGCGGCCCACCCGGGAAATGGCCGCCTATCCAGCACGAAATCCTCCGTTCGTGGCGGCTGCCCAGGTAAGCCGTATCGATCCTGGGTGTGAGCTCCCTCGGGCGAGATGTCCCAGGGCTGTGACGCGCCCTGGGACATCTCGCTTCGATCACGTGCCGAGTTGGGCGGTCTGGATGAGCCGCTTCCCCGTACGCCGGTCGACGTGGGTGCCGCGGCCCGGGGGCAGCGGGCTGGGGCGTATGTCGCCGAACAGGGCTCCCTCGTCCTTGTTGCCGGACATCATGAGCGAGGGCGAGGCCATGTCCTTGAGACGCTGCACGATCGGGTCGAACAGCGAGCGGCCGGCGCCGCCCATGCTGCGGGACACGATGATGTGCAGGCCGATGTCGCGCGCCTGGGGGATGAGCTCGGCGAGCGGCATCAGCGGGTTGCCCGAGGGCGTGGCGACCAGTTCGTAGTCGTCGACGAAGACGAACAGGTCGGAGCCGCTCCACCAGGACCGGTTGCGGAGCTGTTCCGGCGTGAGGTCCGACGGTGGGAGCCGCTTCATCAGCGCGCCGTGCACGTCCTTGACCAGCTGCGTAGCCGCAGTGGACGACGCGGCGTAGCCGATCCGGTGCTCGGTCTCCGCGGCGTCCAGGAGGGCGCGGCGGTAGTCGAGGAAGATCAGCCGCGCCTCGTCCGGCGTGTAGCGCTGGACGAGGGAGTCGGCGATGACGCGCATCAGGTTCGACTTGCCGCACTCGTTGTCGCCGAAGATGACGAAGTGCGGGTCGGTGTCGAAGTCGAGCAGCACCGGCGCCAGGGTGTCCTCGTCGATGCCGATCGGGATGCGTCGCCCGGTCTCCTGCAGTGAGGGGAGCGAGCTCAGCGACAGCGCCGCCGGCAGCATCCGCACCTTGGGAGCGGTCGGGCCGGTCCACGCCTTGGACATGATCTCGACCAGGCCTTGTACGCCCGCGCTCAGGTCGTCGGTGGTCTGACGGCCGTCGACACGTGGCAGCGCCGCGAGGAAGTGCAGGCCCTCGCGGGTGATGCCGCGTCCCGGCCGTCCCTCGGGGACGTTGGCCGCCATCTTCCGGTTGAACTCCGACTCGTACGGGTCGCCGAGCCGCAGCTCCAGCCGCGAACCGAAGAGGTCGCGGATGGCCATCCGGAACTCCGACCACTTGTTGGTCGAGGCCACGACGTGGATGCCGTAACCGAGACCGCGCGCGGCCAGGTCCGTGATGGTCGACTCGATCTGCTCGAAGTCCTGGCGGACGATGAGCCAGTTGTCGACGACGAGGAACACGTCGCCGAACCCGTCACCGGGGATCTGACCGGAGGCGCGCAGCCGCCGGTACGTCGCCATGCCGTCGATGCCGCGCTCGGCGAAGTAGCGCTCGCGCTCCTCCAGGAGGGTCGCGACCTCGGCGACCGTACGACGGACGCGGTCGCCGTCGAGGCGGGTCGCGACGCCGCCGACGTGCGGGAGCTTCTCCAGCGCGCCGAGCGTGCCGCCGCCGAAGTCGAGGCAGTAGAACTGCACCTCCTGCGGCGTGTGCATGAGCGCCAGCGACGTGATGAGCGTCCGCAGCACGGTCGACTTGCCGCTCTGCGGCGCGCCGACGACGCCGACGTGACCCGCGGCGCCGGAGACGTCCAGCCACATCGGGTCACGACGCTGGTCGAACGGCCGGTCGACGATGCCGACCGCCCCGTGCAGCTGACCGCGGCCGTCCCAGCCCGCCGTGGTGAAGCCGAGATCCGGTGTGGCCTGGAGGTTCGGCAGCATCTGGTCGAGCGTCGACGGCTCGTCGAGCGGCGGCAGCCAGATCTCGTGAGGCGGCGGGCCCTGCCCGGCGAGACGCTTGACGACGATGTCGAACAGGCTCTCCTGGTTCTTGTCCTCCTCGGCGTGCTGCGGCTTCGCCTCCTCGATGATCTGAGGCGTGATGTAGTCGGGCCCGAACGGCACGATCTGCTTGACGACCTTCGGCCCGGTGTCGCGCGGCCCCATACCGTCTTCGGGCTTGTAGGACCCCGAGACGTACGCGGCCTTGAACCGGATCATCGCCTCGGTGCCGATCTTCAGGTACCCGTTACCGGGCGCCTGCGGCAGCTCGTACGCGTCCGGCACGCCGAGCACGACGCGCGACTCCATCGCGGAGAAGGTCCGCAGGCCGATGCGGTACGACAGGTGGGTGTCGAGTCCGCGCAGCTTGCCCTCTTCGAGGCGCTGTGAGGCGAGCAGCAGGTGCACGCCGAGCGACCGGCCGAGCCGGCCGATCATGACGAACAGCTCGGCGAACTCCGGCTTGGCCGACAGCAGCTCGGAGAACTCGTCGAGTACGACGAACAGCGTGGGCATCGGCTTGAGCGCCGCGCCCTGTTCGCGCGCCTTCTCGTAGTCGCGCAGCGAGGCGTAGTTGCCGGCGGCGCGCAGCCACTCCTGACGGCGCACCATCTCGCCGTTCAGGGCGTCGTACATACGGTCGACCAGCGGAAGCTCGTCCTCGAGGTTCGTGATGACCGCCGAGACGTGCTGGAGCCCGTCCATGCCGAGGAACGTCGCGCCGCCCTTGAAGTCGACCAGGACGAAGTTCAGTACCTCGGACGAATGCGTCATCGCCAGGCCGAGCACCAGCGTCCGCAGGAACTCGGACTTTCCGGAACCGGTCGCACCGATGCACAGGCCGTGCGGGCCGTACCCGCCCTGCGCGGCCTCCTTGATGTCCAGCTCGACCGGACGGCCCTCGACGTCCACGCCGACCGGCACCCGGAGCCGGTTACGCGGGGCGCGAGGCCGCCACGCCACCGACGTGTCGATGCCGAACGGGTCGTTGACGCCGAGCAGCGCGGTCAGCGTCATGCTCGTGGACAGCGCGTCGAACTCCGCGCCCACGGCCTCGCTGGCCCGCATCGGGGCGAGCTGCCGCGCGAGGCCCTCGGCGGCGACGATGTCGAACCGGTCCGGCTTGCCGATCGAGGTCGGGACGTCCTTGCCCGTACGGTCGCGGCGCAGCATCTGGATGCGGTCCGGCGTGACGTTCAGCCGCAGCATCGTGCTGTCGGACGTGGGCGCGACCGAGCCGCTGAGGTCGACCACGCACACGCCGTCGATGCCGTCCGCGCCGATCTGGGAGTCCGGCGTGACCATGCCGCCGTCCATGATGATCAGGTGGTACGGCATGTCGTCCTGCGACAGCCCCGGGGTGAACCGCGGACGGTCCTTGACCTCGGGGCCGAGCATCGACTCCAGCTCGGAGAGGCTGCGCGCCATGAGGCGTACGGCTCCGGCGGCGTCATTCTCGGTCGGGTGCATCGTGTGCGGCAGCCACTTGACCCACTCCCAGTAGCCCATCCGCTCGGGTGAGGCGCACAGGCAGATCCGTACGTCGTCCGGGGAGTGGAAGGACGCGATCTGGGCGACCATCGCGCGGGTCAGCGCGCGGGCGGTCTCGGGGTCGCCCATCATCTGGATGCGCGCGAACGACGCCAGCGACACCGCGACCGGAAGGTCGGGGACCGTGGAGTGGGCGCGGACGAACCTGCGCAGCGCGCCGGCGGTCATCGGCTCCAGGTCCTCGACGGGCTTGGTCTCCGGGGCGATCAGCTCCACGGCGAGCTTCTGCGAGCCCGTACCGATGCGGATCGCGGCGAAGTCCTGGTCCCGCGGGCGCCGCTCCCAGATCCGCCCGCTCATCACGAGCGACCACAGCGACTCCGGCGGCGGGCTGTTCCACTCGAGCGCCTCGCGCTGCTGCGACGCCGCGCGCCGTACCTTGCGCCGGGTCTGGGCGAGATAGCGGTAGTAGTCGCGGCGCTCGCCGTTCAGCTTGAACTTGCGCTCGCCGGCCCCCCGGCCCATCTGGCCCAGCATCATGCCGCCCATGGACAGCGCCATGCCACCGCTGCTGACCATCATCAGCGGGTTGCTGGGGCCGCCCGCGGTCATCATCAGACCCGACATTCCGGCCATTGCTGCCATTGGCAGGTAAGTCATGACAGTCTGGAAACCGCCACTCGTGACCTCGGGGATCTCGGGTGGGGATTCCAGCAGGATCTCGCCCTTTGGTGACGGTGGTGGAGGTCGCCTCTCCTGCCGGCGGACCAAGATCGTACTCAACGGAACCCCCCTGAGGCCGTTACGCTGCCGATGGCCAGATTTGGTATTGATTTGAAGGCATCCTATGGAGAGTGTGAGGCATAGGGGGCCTTTGCCCACATAGCGAAGAGGATGGACTACGGGTGAGTTCGACCACGGGGACCGGATCTGAGCCGGGTCACGATCGTCGCCCCCCGCAGGCGCATCGACCTCTCATTGCCGGCAGACGTGCCGCTCGCGCACATGCTGCCGACGCTTCTGAGAGCAGCGGGCGAGGGAATGGCCGACGCGGGGCTGGCGCATTCCGGCTGGGTTCTGCAGAGACTTGAGGACGCGCCGTTCGACATCGGCAGTTCACTCAACCAACTCGGCGTCCGCGACGGGGAGGTGCTCTACTTCCGGCCCGGCATGGCGGCCATCCCGGAGATGTCGTTCGACGACGTCGCCGACGTCATCGCGACCGGGATCAAGGACCGCTCCGACCGCTGGAGACCGCACACGACCCGTGCGTTCGGGCAGGGGGCCGCGGGGGCCGCGCTCGCCGTCGGTGCCGTGGTCATCGCACTGTCCGGCCCACCGTGGATCGCTCCGACGATCGCCGCCGGCGTCGTCGCGCTGCTCCTGCTGATCGGCGCGATGGCACTGTCTCGCGCCTTCGGCGACTCCGGCGCCGGGTCGATCCTCGGCTACACCGCCGTGCCGTACGGGTTCCTCGCCGGACTGTTCGCGCCGGCGCGCAGCGGGATGCAGCTCGACGGGGTCGGCGCACCGCACCTGCTCGCAGCGTTCGGATCGGCCACCCTGGTGGCGATCATCGCGGGCTTCGCGGTCGCGGACGGGATCCCGATCTTCCTCGGCGTCGCGCTCGCCGCCGGTCTCGGCGCGGTCGGCTCGGGCCTCAGCTACGTGTTCGGCGGACTGCCGGCCGCAGGCGTCGCCGGTACGGTCGCGACCGTCGTGATGGGCTTCACCGCGCTGATCCCGTCCCTGTCGTTCCGGCTGGCCAGGCTGCCGCTGCCGCCCGTACCGACCAGCGCCGAGGACCTGCGCCGCGACACCGAGGTCGTCGACGGCCGGTCCGTGCTGAAGCGCACCGCCATCGCCGACCGGTACGCCACCGGCCTCGTCGCCGCCGTCGCGCTCGTCGCGATGGGCGGCCTGATCTTCCTCGTCAGCTCCGACAAGTGGTCCGGCCCGGTGACGGCCGCCGCCGTGTCGGTCTCCCTGCTGCTGCGCGCCCGCGTGTTCCGCGGACGCGGCCAGCGCGCCTGGATGCTCGTCGCCGGCCTGTCCGGCCTGGGCGCCCTCGACATCGGGCTGGCACTGCGCGGCAGCCAGGTCATGACCCTCGCCGGCGTCCTGCTGCCACTCCTCATCCTGGCCGGCGTCGTGAGCGCGATGGCGATGTGGTTGCCCTCGCACCGCCCCACGCCGTTCTGGGGCCGGGCCGGCGACATCATCGACATGATCGTCATCATCAGCCTGATCCCGCTCGCGCTCGCTGCGCTGGACATCTACAACGCTGTTCGCGGCCTGAGCGGCTGAGGGGCTCTCCACCATGCAGACCCGTCGCGATCTTTACCAAGCCCACAAACTGATGATGCAGCGTGTCGGGCTCGCCCTGCTGCAGGGCGAGCCCGACATCGCGGAGTCGCCCATGCGGCGGCTGTCGGTCGCCGCGTTCTCCGGCGCCATGCTGGCCATCCTGATCGGCGCCATCTTCGGCATCGTCGGCCTGATCCACCCTGGTGGTGCCCGTGGCCTGGATGCAGGCGACAAGATCCTCATCGAGAAGGAGACGGGCACCAAGTACGTCTACAACACCACCACGAAGCAGATGCAGCCGGCGCTCAACTACGCGTCGGCCAAGCTGGCCGTGAAGGCGGACAACCCCGAAACGCGCGTGGTGTCCCGCGGATCCCTCTCGAAGTACACCCGCGGCCCGATGATCGGCATCGTCGGTGCGCCGGACTCACTGCCCGACCCCGACCACCTGGTGAGGGAGCCCTGGTCGGTATGCGTGCACAAAGGCCCGAACTCCGCGGGCGGCACGCAGCTCATCACCTCCCTCGTGGCCGGCACGAACGTCGGCGGTACGCCGCTGAAGTCCAATCAGGCTCTGGCCGTTCAGGACGGCGGCCAGGCGTACGTGATCTGGCAGAGCCAGCGCATGCGCCTGAACATCCAGGGCAACGAGGTGAGCAACATCACCCGCGGTATCGCGCCGGTGCCGGTCTCCCACTCCTGGCTCAACCCGATCACGGAGGGCGCGGACTTCGCGGCTCCCCTCATTCCACATCCGGGACGGCCGCGGAAGGACATCCGTGCCGATCTGCGGAACGGTCAGGTCTTCAAGGTCCAGGTCGGTGGTGCGCCGACCTCGTACGTGCTGGAAGATGAGGGCTTCGCCGCTATCTCCGACACTCAGGCGGCGCTCCTTCTCACCGCTCCGGACACCCAGCGTTACGCGTACCACGGGCAGTCCGTCGTGGCCCGTGACATCGATCCGGCGACGGTGAGCTCGCACCCGGCGCCGACCCTGAAGAACGCCCAGTTGCCGGACAAGCTGCCGGACTTCCAGCACTGGGACAATTCGACGCCGCTGTGCACCGTGTACCCGCACACCACCGACGGATCCACGGACTCTCAGATCACCACCAAGGGCACGCTACCGAGCAGCGGTCCGGCCGCGACGACCACCAGCCAGACCGCCGTGGACCAGGTGCTCCTGCCACCCGGCGGCGCGGCGCTGGTGGGTCTGCTGCCCGGTCCTGGACAGGTGAACAACATCAACAGCTGGTACATCGTCAACGACGCGGGCATCAGCTTCCCGCTGTCGTCGAAGGACACCGCCAAGAAGCTGGGCTACGACATCGGCAAGGCGGCGCCGATCCCCAAGCCCGTACTGCAGCTGATCCCGACCGGACCGACCCTTGATCCGAAGCTGGTCAAGGAGCTGCCGCCGCCCAGAGCCACCGGCTGAGTGGCAGGAGAACCAACTGTGATGCGGAGCGGCTTGATCCGGTTCCCCGAAACTTGCACCTATTTTCGGCGGCGCACTTCGGGGGGCCGTCAATGGCGGCCGATGGTCGGGTCGCTCCGCAGGTCAGAGCGCATTCATTGATCGTTTGCCATTCGTGTGGCCGGGGTTATCGGTCATAACAATTATGTCACACGAACATCTGCGACCAACTTCCTAAAACGGCTGGACAGGGTACAAGACCGCCCGTAAAGTGGATTGCGAAATTTCACGGTCACGGGGTGTCCTCATTACCGGCCGCTTGCCCCGGGGGGCAGCGCGCCCGCGGTGACGGGGCGCTGCGATACCGCAGGTAGGCCGATCATCAGGAGGTGAACTGTGTCCGGACAGTCGGCACAGGATCGGGCAGCGATGGCCAAGGCGGCCGGGGACATCGACGAAGCCGCCAGCACGATCAAGGGGCTTCAGACGTCCCTTCACGGCCACAAGGCCTCTGTCCTGTCGGGATGGCAGGGCCAGGCCGCCAGTGCGTTCGATGGCGTCTTCCAGTCCTTCGACGAAGACATGAACAAGGTGCTGACCGCGCTCAACGGTATGCACGAGTCGCTGGTCAAGAACCGTACGCAGTACGAGTCGGCCGAGCAGCAGCAGACCGACGCTGCCAAGGCGATCAACCAGTTCCTCAACCACTGACAGCGCTGACGGAGGGTTAGTTTTCATGTCGGATTACACGAGGGCCAATTTCGGCGCTCTGTCGATGGGGCAGCAGGACTTCCTCGCGGTCTACAACGCGCTGAAGGGCACCCTCGACGACCTCGACGGCAAGCTCAAGGGCTCGCTGTCGCAGTGGGAGGGCTCCGCCCAGACCGCCTACCACACCGCGAAGGCGCAGTGGGACCAGGCCGCGCAGCACATGGCCATGGTCATGAACAAGCTGGGTGGCGTCATCGGCACCGCCCACGAGAACTACTCGGGTGTCGAGAAGGCCAACTCCCAGATGTGGACCTGACCGTCACATCGAAGTCTAAGCAGTAAACGGATGGCCTCGACCGCCACAGTACGGTCGAGGCCTCCGGGACGGTTCGGGGGGCAGGGAACCATATGCGGTCGGGTGCCGTCTGAAGACGGGCATATGGACACGGTATGTCGGCCTGGACGCCCAGTCATTGTCGAGGGAAACACTGGATTCGGGCCCTTCAGGCCACCGGAGGAAATGCGATGTCAGGCGACGGAACTTATTACCAGAGTCACGGCGGCGGTAAGTACCAGGCGCCGCCCACTGCGTATCCCCCGCTGACACACGATCCGCATGATCCGTCCCACTACTACAAGGGTGTGGACGGTAGGTACTACTACACGCCGGACGGTGACCCGCACCCGGAGCTCGGGCAGCCGCCGGTGGCGAAGACCATCCCGCCAGGCCAGATGCCGATCGACAAGCCCGAGATGAACGAGAAGTGGAACCACGAGGCGTCGAAGGGTTACCACATGACGCCCGAGGAACTGCGGACCCTGGCGACGGCCATGGAGAAGGACATGGGCGAACTCCAGTCGGTCGTGCGCAACAACACGACTGATATGACCGCCGCAGGCGCCGTCGGCATGGACGATTGGCCAGCCGGTCACGACTTCACGAAGCTGGCCTCCAAGGCATCCAGTGCGACTTCGCAGAGCTACTACTCGGCCATCCTTACCACTTACCAGGACGTCATTGGCAGCTACGCGCAACGGCGAACCATGGCGATACAGGGCGAGGACGACACGCATAAGGCCGCCAAGGCCCAGCAGACCAGCTACAGCACGGTACGCCGTCCACGCGCGGCGGAAACAAAGCTGTCTAAGTCGCGTCCGGCAGTGCGAGAGGGATAAAAGGGAATGGGCAACAACAGGGTCGATCGCAGTATTCACAGCGGCAACGCCGAGAAGCACGAGGATGACAACATCCGACTTCGACGCCGTGCAGAAGCGTCTCAAGGCGCTGCAGCCGGACAAGGCGAATCAGGCCTCCACGGCTTACGCCGCCGTCGCCAAGGAACTGGCCGCCAAGGCCCGGCTCCTGACGGAAAAGCACGCGCCGGCGCTGATTGAGGCGTGGGGTGGGGACGCCGCGCAGAAGGCGCTCGACCAGATGAAGCAGATTCACTGGACCGCCAACGACCTTTCCACCAAGAGCACGACGTCGGCGCAGACGATGAAGTGGTACGGCAGCGAGATCCTGCAGTGGTACAAGGACGCCGGCAACACATGTCGGACGGTCTCATCCACACGGGCGGCGACGACAAGAACGCCCGCGAACTGATGAACCGGCTCAACGGACGGACCGCCGAGGCACAGAATGGCATTCCGCAGACCATCTAGCAGCGACCTGCCTCAAGATCGTGGCGACGAGGGTGTGCCCACGAGCCCGGGCAGCCCTGGCCATCCCGGGGGCCCGGGCGGCCTGCCGAGCGGTGGCGGTGGCGGGCACATCCCGAAGAACGACCCGTTCAACAGCTCGCTCGACCACAACAACCCGCACCTCCCCGGCAACGGCCATTTCCCGGGTGACAACCATGCAAATATCGGTAACGACACCTGGTAAGTTCCCGGGCGGCAGCAGCAGCCTGGCGGGCTTCGACCCCTCGGGCGGTGGCGGCGGCCTTGCGGGTGGCGGCGGTGGCGGCCTCGGCGGCGACCCGTTCGGCGCCGGCGGTGGCGGCCTCGGCGGTACCGCGGGTATGGGCGGTGGCGGTCTGGGGTCGACTGGGGCCGGAGGCCTCGCCGCGGGCGAGAACGCGCTCGGTGGAGCGGCCGGCCGCGGCATGATGCCGATGGGCGGCGGCCATGGTCAGGGTGAGAAGGAGCGCGAGCGCTCGACCTGGCTGACCGAGGATGAGGACGTCTGGGGAGCCGACGGTGACACCGCTCCGCCGCTGATCGGCTGAGCACCTCATCGGTGAGGCAACCCATAGTCGGGTAGGGCGGGCAGCGCCACGGCCCCGCCCGCCCGTACTACTGTCTGAGGCCCCCGAACCAACGATCGAGGTGTGTCGGTGCGACGGTTGATCAGAGCGACGATGGCGGCATTGGCGGGTTTCGCGCTCGTTCTGCCTGTGCCGATTCCGGCTGAGGCCACTCCCAGTCCTAACAATGAGGAGTGGTGGTTCGACTCGATGGCGATCCAGTCCAAAGCCTGGCCTTACACCAAGGGCAAAGGTGTGACGGTCGCCATGCTGGACACTGGGGTGAATGCAGGCCTTCCGGAATTCAACGGGGGTGTCGTGCTTCCCGGCGCCGACTTCGACCGGTGGCGACGGCGATGGGCGGCGGGACAACTGACACGGCTACGGCCACGGGACGGGCATGGCAAGCTCATCGCCGGTCAAGGGGGAGTGGACGGGCCCTGGGTCGGTATCGCGCCCGGATGCGAAGATCCTTCCCATTGTGATCAATGTCGCCTCCGACAGCACTCCGAAGGCGATCCGCTATGCGGTCGACCACGACGCAAAAGTCATCAGCATCTCCCAGGGCTTCCGCGGCGACGGGACAGCCGAATGACTGCCCACCGGCCATTCAGGATGCAGTGGGTATGCCGCAAAGCATGACGTTGTCATACTCTCCGCTTCGGGAGACTCCGGAAGCGGACTGAACGCCCCGGAGTATCCGGGTTCTTGTGCCTGGGTGGTCGTGCCGTGGGAGCCTTCGACCACAACGGAAATGCCGTGGTCGGACACCCAGCGGCAGAGCTATGTCTCCGTCGCGGTCCTGGTGCTCAGGTCGGCTCGGTCGGCAAGGACGGCAGGCTCTACCACTACGGCAACGGGACCAGCCAGGCGACCGCCATCGCCGCAGGAGCCGTGGCCCTGTTCAGGGCCAAGTTTCCCAACGAGTCCGCGCGCCAGATCGTCCAGCGGGTCATCGCGACCGCGACCGACCTGGGGGAGTCCGGCAAGGACGACACGACGGGCTACGGTGCCGTCAGCCTTCGCAGGGGCATGACCGCGAACGTGCCGAGCAGCGCGCCGAACCCTGTCTATGAACGGCTGGACAAGGTACTGGCGGCGCAGAAGAAGGACTCGGGCTCAGGTGACCAGCCGGCGGCGTCCGAGAAGAAGAGTTCGTCGAACTCCCTCGTCTTTCTGGTGATCGGCGGTTTGGTCGCGCTCGTCGTCATTGTGCTTGTAATCGTGTTGATCTCCCGAGGCCGGCGCCGTCCGCAACAACCCGTGGGCCGTGCTCCGTATCCGCCGGGATACGACCCGTACTCGCAGCAGGGACCGCCTTCCTCGTTCGGGCCGCCTAACCATGGCCCGCCGCCTCAGGGTCCGCCAGAGCGGCGCTGATCCGTGATGTGCAAAGCTCGGGCACTTCTCCAAGGAGTGGTCGGGCTTCGCGCATTTCCAAGGGCCTGAGGACCAGGAAGGCCGGGCGCGGTTCTTTCGGCGCTGCAGCCGTATCCTCGCCGCCATGTGGCGAGGAGTGGCCTTCGTCGGCAATCCGGTGGACATCTTCGGATTGGGCTGCGAGCCTTCCGGGCGGGAGCGGGAACCTTCGGGTGGTGCCGGGGGTCCAAGGGGGCGGGCTGTATCCGGCCGGGACGCCCCACCCTGGAGAAGGTGAGTGACAATGACCGTCGCGTACGTCCATCACTACTACTACTTCGCGCCGATCAGGCTGATCATCTACCTGGTCATCTTCGGTGTCGTCTCGATCTTCGGGGTGATCGCGCGGCGGTCGAGGCGGCGCAACATCGGGCAGTACGGGCAGCCGCCGCAGCAGTGGCAGCAGGGCCCTCCGCCCGGATCGCCGTACGGTGGCTGGAGCGGGCAGCCAGGTCAGCAGCAGCCTTACGGGCAGCAGTACGGTCAGCAGCCCTACGGTCAGCAGCCGCCCCCTCAGGGATACCAGCAGCCGTACGGCGGGCCGCCGCAGCAGGGGCCACCTCCTCAGGGGTACGGTCAGCAAGGGCAGCCACCGTCCTGGTAGAGGTTTTGTCGCCATTTGCCACCCGATGTCTGGTTATGGCATCTCTGGTCACTCGACACCCTCTCTAGTCGGTTGAAACCGAGCCCTGGTTCGGGCGAAGCTTTCTAGGCTGTGCCCCTTGGAGAAGCTGACAGGTACGGGACGTGGTCGATGTGACAGCCCGCGAGGCGCGGTTACTGCAACCGGGCCGCGTGTATGTCGGCTGGCGTTATGCGCAGGTGCACAACGACCCCGGCCCGCCGCCGAAGCGCCCGACGCCACCCGAGTCCGAGCAGGTCGACCGGGAATGGGTGGCGTCACAGCGCCAGAAGGAGAACCTTCTTAACCGGCCGCTCCGCATCGTCGCGGGCGCGGCCGGTGTCGGCGCGCTGGTGTTCATCCTGACCGCGGTGAGCGGCACGCTGCCGTGGGCGTTCGCCGCAGCGGGGCTGGTGGCGTGCGCGCTGGTCGGGCTGATCCCCGGCTACTGGATCTGGCAGGGCGAGAAGGCCCTGCGCGCGCGGGTGGAGGAGGAGCAGGGCCGCTACCTGCGTAAGGAAGAAGAGCGCCGCCGCCTCCTCGAGCGGGCCCACGCCGAGCACCGGCGGGCGTACCAGGAGTGGCAGCGGCGCCGTGAGGCGTTCGAGTCCCAGCACGAGTGGTACGCGGTGACGGTGCCGCAGGGCGTCGACCGCGTCGACGTCGCCGGTGGCACGCTCGCCGGCTGGTCGGCGATGGTCACGATGCTCGGCGCGGCGCGGCTGGCCGCCGGGTCGCAGGTGACCGTACTGGACCTGTCCGAAGGCGCGGTCGCCGAAGAACTCGTCAAGCTCGGCGACGACCAGGGCGAACGCCCGCTCGTCTGGGTGCTGCCGGGTGATCTGCCCAAGCTCGACCTTACGCACGGGCTCGGGCCGGCCGAGCTCGCCGACGTACTGTCGCTGGTCGTCAGCGTCAGCGAGGAGCAGGCCAGCACGCGCGATCTGTCCTTCGACAATGCCATCCTCGAACGCGTCCTCGGGGTGTTCGGCGGCCGGGCCTCGATCCCGCGCATCACGGCGGCGCTGCGGGCGCTGGCCGAGGTCGGCGACCCGCGCGACGACCTGCGGTCCGGGCTGATCACCGACGAGGAGCTCGGGAAGATCACCACGATGTTCGGCCGGGGAGCCGCCGACCGCGTCGTGATCGAACGCGCGTGGGCCCTGGAGTCCCAGCTTCGCAAGCTGGAGAGCCTGGGGTCGGCGCCGACCCTGCTCCCGCCCAGCCGCCTGCGGATCATCGCCACCGACCGGCGGGCCGGCGTCCTCACCAACCGGGTGCTCGGCACGTACGTCACGGCGGCCCTCACCCACGTCCTGCGCTCCTCGCAGCGCGCCGAGCCGTGGTCGCACACGCTGCTCGTATGCGGCGCCGAGAAGCTCCGCGGCGACGTGCTCGACCGGCTGATCGACTCGTGTGAGGCGACCTCGACCGGGCTGGTGCTGATGTACCGCTCGATCGGCACGCACGTGAAGGAACGCCTCGGGCGCGGCCACGCGGCGGTCGGGTTCATGCGGCTCGGGAACGCCGAGGACGCCCGGATCGCCGCCGAGCACATCGGCGCCGGGCAGTCACTCGAGGTCGCCGAACTCACCGACAAGCTCGGGGACACCGTCACCGACCCGAAGACCGGCTCGTACACCAGCACCGTCGCGACGACTCCGCCGTCGGTGTTCGATGGCGGCGGCGCGACCGACGGCGCCCTGCCGGACGGGATCGGGCGGGCGACCGGCTGGGGGCAGAGCACGTCCATCGCCGCCGACGCGGGCAAGGGCTCGCGCGAACTCGCGGTCGCGCCGAACGAGCTGCAGCAGCTCCCGGCCACAGCGATGATCTTCACGCACGCGGACCGTACGGGCCGTCGCATCCTGATGGTCGACGCGAACCCCGGCATCATGACGCTCCCGACGGCCAACATCCAGGAGTACGAGGAGGCCACCGGCCCCACGCGTGCGCGTCACGCCAAGCCCGACATCACCCCGCCGGACGGCTCGCGCGCCGCACCGAACCTCGGCCCGCCGCCGGAGCGGCTCGACTTCCGCCGCAAGAAGAAGTAGAGGTTCAGCGGAGGTCGGCGAGCAGGGCGGTCAGTACGGCCAGGGCCTCCTTCTTCGCCTTCGCGTACGCGAATCGGGTGCCCACGTGCTTGTGGGCCCCACGGGAACTCGACGGGTAGTCGGCGCCCTGCCAGGCGACCGTGATGATGACGTTGCGGCGGCGCGCCTCGACCTTGGCGCCTGCGAGGTCGTACGCGGTGGCCTTGTGCTCGGTCGGACCGCTGATGATCAGGTTGGACGAGTGCGCGGCGAACGCGGCGTCGCCCAGGCCGGCGAGCTGTTCGGGGCCGCTCTCGTAGCCGCCGTTCTGCTTCGCGTCACCGGCGTAGCCGACGTCGTCGGAGAAGTCCTTGACCGCCCTGGCCGTACCCGGGCCGAGGATGTCGTCGTCCCTCTCGAGCGTGAGCTCGACGTCGAGGTTGCGCGCGCGGTCGGGGCGCAGGATCTCCCAGTGGCAGGAGTCCGCGACGTGGCGCGGCTTGACCTTGCGTACGTCGGCGGGGACGGCCTTGCCGGGGGCCGTGCAGGGGTTCGGCAGCTTCGTGAACGCGGGCCCGCCGGGAATCGGCGGCGGCGAGGTCGGGGGCTCGAGGCTCGGCAGCGGTACGTCGGAGGCACGCGGCGTATCGGGTACGGACTGGTAGACCAGCACGCCGATGCCGGAGACGACGACGAGCGCGGCGGCGGTGACCATCGCGATGAGCAGGCCACGGTCGGGACCGGGCGGCGGCGCGGCGGGCGGAGGTACGGGCGGCGGCTCCTCGGGCGGCAGGAACTGCGGCCTCCCTGCGTCGGGCACGAGGCTCCTCTCGTTGGACGTCTTCCCATCCTCTGGCATGACGGGCCAGGCCCTGTAATCCTGCATGGATGGCAGGGGTGGCTGGGGGACTTCAAGGACCGTGGTACCGGATTCAGGCGATTCTGTCTCCTGCACGGACATCTTCGGCGGAATGGGACTTCGTCACGGTGCTGCCCGCGGTGCTGTCCGCGGCGCAGGGCGGGCGCCCGTTCGTGGTGGGGTGGCTGTCGCGCGGCGGCGGCGCGCCGCTCGAGCTGATCACGAACGCCGGGCCGCTCAACCCGTCCGGTGAGGGCCGGCAGGGCCTGCTGTTCCCCAACGGCGCGCGCGGCGTGGAGATCGGTGACGGCTGGCTGGCCGATGCCGCCCGCATGACCTGGAACCGCTGCCCGGCGCGCCTGGCGCCACCGCTGACGCCCTCGCGGAGCGACACGGGGCCGAGCCTGTTCGAGTCGACGCTCGTCACGTTGATGGGCCGCCCGTTCGGCTGGCTCGTGATCGCCGAGCAGTGCGGCGAGCAGGTCCTGAAGGAAGAGGTCACGGACCTGCAGTACGAGCTGCAGATGCAGCGCCGCGGCGACGACGGCCTCGCGGTCGAACGCCTCGAGCGGCGCATGGCCGAGCTCGACGCGTTCCAGGAGGCCGGGCTGTGGAGCGTACGGGTGCTGGCCGGCGCCGAGTCGGCCCGTGAGCTCGAGCGGATCGCGCCGGTGCTGGTCGGCTCGGTGGAGATGAGCCACCACCCGTACCGCCTGCGGTCGGGCGAGCGGTCCGTACGCTTCCACGAGGCCATGCACGTCGACACCCAGGACAACGACCTCAGGTCGCCGTTCATCGCCACGGCGGGCGCGCTCGCCGCCCTCGCCGGCCTGCCGCGCCAGGAGGTGCCCGGCCTGCGCGTGCTGGACGCGAGCAACTTCGACGTGACCTCCGAGGTGGGCTCGCCGGAGGGCCTCGTGCTCGGCGCGATCCTCGACGGGCAGGACCGCCAGGTCGGTACGTTCACGGTGCCGACGCGTACGTTGAACCGGCACGTGTTCGTCACCGGCTCGACCGGATCGGGCAAGTCACAGACAGTGCGCCACCTGCTCGAACAGCTCACGCGCGACGGCATACCGTGGCTCGCCATCGAGCCCGCCAAGTCGGAGTACGCCGCGATGGCCGGCCGCATCGACGAGCCGGTCACCGTCGTGAACCCCTCCGACCCGGCCGCCGTACCCCTGTCGATCAATCCGCTGGCCCCGGAGCCCGGCTACCCGGTGCAGGCGCACATCGACATGGTGCGGGCGCTGTTCCAGGCCGCCTTCGACGCGGAGGAACCCTTCCCGCAGATCATGTCGCAGGCGCTGCAACGCGTGTACGAGGCGAACGGCTGGGACGTCGTGACGGGCCGCGGCCGTCCCGGGTCCGCGATCGAGCCCACCGTCCCCACCCTCGAACAGCTCCAGAGCGCCGCCCTCCAGGTGATCAGCGACGTGGGCTACGGCAACGAGCTGATGGCCGACGTGACGGGCTTCGTCGACGTACGCCTGCGGTCGCTGCGCATCGGCTCGGCGGGCCGGTTCTTCGAGGGCGGGCACCCGGCCGACATCGAGGCCCTGCTGAGCAAGAACGTCGTCCTGGCCATCGAGGACGTCGCCAACGACGAGGACAAGGCGTTCCTGATGGGCACGCTGATCATCCGGATCGTGGAGCACCTGCGGCTGCGCGCGCGCCGCGAGCCGGGGTTCGACGGCCTCCGGCACGTCATCGTCATCGAGGAGGCGCACCGGCTGCTGCGCAACCGCGGCGAACAGCGCGCCAGCGCTCACGCCGTCGAACTGTTCGCCGGGATGCTCGCCGAGATCCGCGCGTACGGCGAGGGCATCGTCGTGGCCGAGCAGATCCCGACCAAGCTCGTGCCGGACGTCGTGAAGAACACCGCCCTGAAGGTCGTACACCGGCTGCCGGCCTACGACGACCGCCGCCTGGTCGGCGCCGCCATGAACCTCGACGAGGACCAGTCCCGCGAGGTCGTGTCGCTGCCGCCCGGCGTCGCGGCGGTGTTCGCCGACGGGATGGACCGGCCGCTGCGCGTACGCGTGCCGCTGGGCCGCGACCGCGAGCGCGTCCTGCCCGCGCCGATGCCGCCCATCGGCGGGCGCCGTTCGGCCGCGTGCGGCTGCGAGTGCCGTGACGGCCGCGCGTGCTCCCTGTACGAGCTGCGCGAGGCCGACCTGCTCGCCGGCGCGACGGAGTGGGCGTGGCTGCGCGTGTGGGCCGAGACGCTCGTGCTCGCGCACGTCGTCGACCGGCCGCTGCCGCGGGTACCCGACGACCTCGCGCAGGCCTGGGCGGAACAACCGCGGCGGCTGCGCGACTGCGTCCTCGCCACCGTCCTGGACCGCGTGGTCGGGCGGCGCTCGGTCGCGCTACGCGTCGCGTACGCCCCGGAGAAGCTCACCGCGACCGTCGCGGGCGTCGCCGGCCGCCTGCTGGGCGATCCGCCGGGCCCCGAGCCGCTGCCCGGATCGTCCTGGGTCATCCCGCAGATCCGCTGGCTGCACGAGATGGACCGGCTGTTCCCGCGCGGACAGGGCATCCCGGACAAGCGCGACCCGGTGCCGCCGCTCGACTACGAACTGCCCGGCCTGAAGCAGCCGCCGTACCCGCTGTTCGGCCACCGCGTGCGCGCGCTGCGCCGCCATCCGCTGTCGATGGCGCTGGAGGCCAACCGGCCGATCGCCGGCGCGGCCATCCTCGGCGACGACGGGCACGCGGCCTTCCTCCGCGACCTCGCGGTGGCCGGGATCGGCGTCGATCCCGCCGAACGCCTCGGCTACGTCGCCGACGCCATGCGCGCGCCGTGGCTGGAGGACGTACTGGACTGGCCCAACCGCTTCGGCTTCGACGACCCGTCGGCGTTCTTCGAGAACTGAGGCCGCGCCGCCGGGGTGTCGCTCCGGCGGCGCGGCCTGGCTCTACAGGTCGCGCCAGGCGTACGTGGAGAGCCCCTGGTCGGCCGCGATCGGGTTCCACATCGCGATGACCTGCCGCTTTGCGGGGGCGGCCTTGTCGTTCGCGGCGATCGCGCGGCGGTAGTCGGCGGTGCGCACCGCGTTGTGCGCCCCGCAACTCTGCTGCGACTTGCTCCACGCGAGGTACGCCTGGTCGGCGGCCAGCGAGTGCTCGTACATCGTGATCATCGTCTGGCGCAGCTTCACGCCGTTCGGCAGCTGGTCGACCCGGAGCGACCTGGCCTGCGCCAGTTCGCGCTGACGGTCCTGCACGAGCCGCTGGAACTCCGGGGCGGTGGTCGTCAGATCGTCGCAGGTCGTCAGCCCGCCCGTCAGCCGACTACGCGCCTGCTTGCCGCCGGTCAGCACGGTCTCCACCGCGGTGGCCTGCGTCTTGGTGTCGGTCGGCTTGGGGCTCGCCCCTCCTCCGGAGGAGTCCGAACCGGACGACCCCGAGGAGCGCATCAGCCCGTACGCCAGCCCACCGCCGAGCACGACCACGGCCACCACTCCGGCGAACAGCATGAGCGTCTTACGGTCGCGCGGATGTTCCGCCTCACCCTCGGTCCCCGGGCCCGCCCACGCCTCCGGCGGCGTGTTGCCCCCGAACCCGACCGGGCCTCCGCCGTAGGGCGGCTGCTCGCCGTACGGGGCTTGCTCGCCATAGGGAGGTTGCTCGCCGTAGGGCGCCGGGCCCGGTCCGTACGGTGCGGGGCCCTGCCCGAGCGGCGCGGGCTTGTCGCCGTACGGCGGCGCCTCGCCGTAGGGAGCGGGCCCTTCGCCATAGGGCGCGGTGCCTTCACCGAACGGCGCGGGCTTGTCGTAGGGGTTCTCGCCGTAGGACGCGGGCGTGTCCCCGTAGGGCGGCGGGGCGTCCTCGAACGGCTTGGGCTTGTCGCCGTAGGGCGGAGGCGTGTCGTCAAAGGACGCGGGCTTGCCGGGGGCCGGCGCCTCGCCGTAGGGTGCGGGACCCTCGCCGTACGGTGAGGGCTTCTCCCCGTAGGCCGGCTTCTCTCCGTACGGGGCGGGCTTCTCCCCATACGGGTCCCGGTACGGGTCCGGCGGCCCGCCGTAGGGCGCCGGCGCGTCCCCATACGGCTTCTCGCCGTACGGAGCGGGCGTCTCGCCGAATGACGGTGCGGGGTCGTCACCGAACGAGGGCTCCGGCGGATCGCCGTACGGTCTTGGTGCGCCGCCATACTGCGGCGGCGTGGGTTCGGGCCGGTCCCACGTCGGTGTGTTGCCCGGCTCCATCGGCGGGCTACCGGACGGCCCCGCGGTCGGTCCGGCCGTCGGCCCATCGGGCGGTCCGGCCTGGGGCATGCCGGTCTCGCCCGGCCCGGTCGGCCCGGAGCCCGCCGGAGTCGGCATCGGCGCGCCGCAACGCGGGCAGGCAGACCGTCCCTTCGGCATCTTCTCGTCGCATACCGGGCACTTCACGCGCTTGGCCACTTTCCAATCCCACCGTTTCCCATCGGTTCGCGGTACCGAGCATTCTGCCCACAGCCGGTATTGCTTGGATCGGAAGGTCCGAAATACGTCGCAGTCACGTCACGTTCTGTCAGTGGCCACGGGCAGAGTGTGACCATGCGAACCTCACGTCGTAGCGCCGCCCTGACCTGCCTATTCGCGGCCGCCGCATGCAGCCAGGCCCCACATGACCAGGCCTTATCCAACAAACACGCCAGCACGCTCGTGGTCGTGCGCATCGTCGACGGTGACACTCTCATCGCACGCATCCGAGACAGCAGCGATCCTCGACCAACCCGGGGAATCCTCGCAAGCCCAGAGCCCCACACGAGCACCCCCCGAGAGCCCAGCACGCCCGGAGACGCCGTAGCGAGCGTGAAGCTCAGCGCGAGCCGGGCGGCCGGAGCAAGCCGCGAGGGCGGAGCGGCCGAGATCCGGGAGACCCGCGCGCGTCGGGAGGCCCGCGCGGTCTCTATGCGGAACGTCCGGGTGCGGCTCATCGGGGTGGACGCCCCCGAGACGTGGACACGCCGCGACTGCTTCGGCGTCGAGGCGGCCCGCGCGCTGCGGAGGTTGGCGCCGCCCGGTTCGACGCTGCGCACCGAGGGGGACGTCGAGCCCTACGACCGCTACCGGCGGCGGCTGCTCTACCTGTGGACGGCACGCGGATCGTTCGTGAACGCCACCCTGATTCGCACCGGGTACGCACGCGCCATGGTCGTGCCACCCGACACCCGCTACGCGACGACGTTCCGCACCGCCGAACACGACGCACGGCACGACCACACGGGCCTGTGGGAGACCTGCCCCGAACCGACGGCCCGTGCCCCGGCCACCCTCGCCGACAGCCCGCCTACGACGCCCAGGGTGGTGTTGTAGGCGGCGTGCCTCGCGCATCTGAACCCCGCGCGGCGCGTGGACGAGTCGCGGCACAGGTGGTTCGGAGAGCGGTTCACTACGCCGCATCGCACGGTTCGGAGAGTTCATGGCGAGTGCCTACGCCCGGCTTGGAGAGTGGTTCATTACGAGTGCCGAACGTCAGCTGTGGCCGGGTGTGGCCTGAACCCGCCGTTGTCCGTGTGCGGTATGGACCGGGGCCTTAGGGCTGTCCTAGCTTCACGGCCATGATCTGCTGCCGGCCGAGCCGCCGTGAGTTGTTGCGTTTCAGCGCGATCGTGGCGGGTGCCTCGGTGGTCCCGCTGGTGGGGTCCGGGCGGGCGTTCGCGGCTTCGGCGTGGGCGGTGGACCTTGAGCTGGTGACGCTCACCGAGACCAGCGCGGTCCTCACCTGGTACACCGGTGAGGCCGGGACCAACGACGGGCTCGGGCGGATGAAGCCCGCGCCGGCCGACGGGGAGGTCGTGTACGGCACGAACCCGCGACGGCTGGACCGCACCGCGCACGGTACGGGGGACACCCCGTACCACTACGTGGAGCTGACCGGGCTCGAGCCGGGCCGCACGTACTACTACCGCGCCCGCTCGTACGGCCGGAACGCCACGGCGACGCCGGTGCTCGGCGCGGCGGGGCGACCGGTCGGCGGAGGGACGTTCGCGTTCACGACGCCGCATCCGCCGCCGGGCAGGTTCCTGTTCTCGGTGGCGCTCTGCAACGACCTGCACCTCGGCGAGACCGTGGCCGGGCTCGTCGGCGGTCTGCCGATCATCAAGGGGATCTCGCAGGTCCCGGGCCGGCCACCGTATCCGGAGGTGATGGCGAAGGCGCTCGTGAAGGACGCGCGGGCGCGCGGTGCGACGTACCTGCTCGCGGCCGGTGACGTCTCCTCCGAGGCGGTACCGGCCGACCTGGACCGTGCGAAGGCGCTGCTCGACGGGTTCGGGAAGTACCGGACCGACTACTTCGTCGCGCGCGGCAACCACGACCGGGCGCACGAGGGCGACAAGTACGCGACGTGCACCAAGGGCCAGTGGCAGGGCGACGACTGCTTCCGCGACGCGTTCTTCGACGGGCCGACGTACTTCAGCCGTGACCTGAACGGCCTGCACGTCGTCGGCCTGGACACCTACGACAAGCCGGGCGACGGTGGGGACGCGGGCGGGCTGTCGAAGGAGCAGCTGAGCTGGTTCCAGGAGACCCTCAAGGCGAACAAGGACCAGCCGACGCTGGTGTTCGGGCACCACCCGCTGCTGACGCCGGGCGACCCGCTCGCGGTCGCGGGCGGTACGACGCTCGGGGTCGGCCAGGCGCTCACGGTCATGGCGGCGTACGAGCGGACGCCCGGGGTGTTCCTGCACCACGCGGGGCACACACACCGCAACCGGCGTACGGTCCTGCCGGGCAGCAGGCACGTGACGCAGCAGGAGGTCGGCGCGGTCAAGGAGTACCCGGGCGGATTCTCGCTGCTGCGGATCCACAGCGGCGGCTACGCGCTGAACTTCTACAAGACCCGCAGCGATCTCGCGCGGGAATGGAGCGAGCGCAGCCGTCAGGAGCTGGACGGCCTGTGGTCACAGCTGTCATTCGGTCCGACGGTGGCCGACCGCAACAGCATGGTCGCGCGCGACCTGTCCGGCATCCGGAGTCGGTAGACCAGGACGTCAACGGTCACCGACGGACATCGGGGCCGGGACCAGCGGAGCCGGTGGACCAGGCCGTCGGAGGTGACTGACGGGCGTCCGAGGTCGGTGGACCAGGCGGTCGGCGGTGACCGACGGGTCAGCCGACCAGGGCGTCGGCGGTGGCCGACGGGCATCGGGGAGCGGTGGATCCGGCGGTCGGCGATGACCCGCGGCAGACGGGTCGGCGGACCACGCTCTAGACCGACGGCGTTCGGGTCAGTAGACGAGGGCCTGTACGCCGTCGGCGGTGACCTCTTCGACGAACGTCGGCGCGCCCGCGATGCGGATGCCCGGCAGGATCTCGTCGTCGGTGATGTCGCGCCGGGCCGCGCACTGGGTGCAGACCGTGACGGTGCCCGCCGACAGGACGATGCCGAGCAGGTCGTCGAGCGGGGTGGAGTGCGGAAGTTCGAACTCCTTGGCCCGGCCGGGCAATGAGAACCAGGCCGATTCGCCGGTCAGCCACAGGGATACGCGGACCCCGCTGGCGATCGCCGCGGCGGCGACCGTGAAGGCCTGGTTGCACCGCTCGGGCGAATCGGAGCCGGCCGTCACCTTGATGACGAGTGTTCGTGCCATATCGGCACACTAGTCCTGCTCGGCGGAGGCCCGTACGGCGGAGGTCCTCGAGATGATGAACGGCCGCATCGTGGGCTTTCCGAGGACCAGATCACCCAGCTCGGTCCGCGCCTGGCCGACGACGTGCAGCGGGTCGTCCGCGAGGACGACGTGCTCCTCCACGACGAAGCCGAGCGTACGGTCGCGGTGCCGTGGCCGCAGCGGGCTGCCGAGCAGGCCGGTCAGCCGGGCGGCGAGCGGGCCGCCGGGGGAGTCCTCGAACTCCGCGAACGCGGGCTCGCCGAGGTCCAGGTCGGCGCCGCGCACGTCGACGCGTACGGACGTGGTGTCGCCGGTGACGTGGAGCGGGCCGCTGGTCAGTTCGCCGGTTCCGGCCTCGCGCACGGTCTTCGTAGGGCCGAGCGGGCCGGGCCGCCAGGCCTGGTACCGCTCGCGTACGGTCACGGCGTACCAGGCGCAGGTCCGCCCGGACAGCGGTGCGGTCACCGGTCCGCCGGGACCGATGACGGCGTGGCCCCGGAGCTCGCGAGGGGTTCTGGAGGTCGCGTCGGTGAGGGGTTCGGCGCGGTCGATGGCCCGCTGTCTGCGCGCCGAGCCGACCCGCTTGGACACCGCGCCGGCGCCCGCCTCGATCCCGGCCGCCAGCAATGTCATCAGCGCGTACACCCGTGTCCTCCTAGGGCCCTGGCGGAGACGGACGGTATCCGTCGGACACGCCCGGACACATCAGACGTGGCGCCACCCCCGCCGGTTCACCGACTGATCAGGCTATCGCGGCGATTCGTGGCCCGATTCCCGACTACGCTGGCCGTACATGGAGCCTGAGCTGCACCCCGACCTTGAACCCCTGAAGTTCCTCCTTGGCGACTGGGAGGGCGCGGGAGTCGGCGGATACCCCGACATCGAGAGCTTCCGCTTCGGCCAGGAGATCTCGTTCAGCCATATCGGCAAGCCGTACCTCATCTACAACAGTCTCACCTGGCGTCTCGACGAAGAGGGCAACCTGGGAGCGCCGCTGGCGCGGGAGAGCGGCTACTGGCGCCCCTCGGCCGGCGGCCGCGTGGAGCTGGTGCTGGCACACCCGACCGGGATCGCGGAGATCTACATCGGCGAGGTCACCGGCACGCGCGTCGAGCTGCTCACCGACGTCGTCGCGCGTACGGAGACGGCCAAGGAGTACACCGCGGGCAAGCGGTTGTACGGCCTGATCGGTGAGGACCTCGGATACGCCTATGACATGGCCGCGGAGGGCAAGGGACTGCAGTCCCATCTTTCGGCCCAGCTCAAGCGCGTTTCCTGACAGCGGGCATAAAACGACCCCCGGGCTTCTCCTGCAACGCAGGGGTCGACAGGACTAAATCGACCGGCCTCGGGGGTCGGGTGTCTGCCTGGTATTCGCCGGTCGAGTCCCTCAACCGGCTGCCCTCATCCGAAGCGGATGGGGGCGAAGGCGGGACGGCGACTAGCGGACAGCCACCTCACGAGTCCTCGTACTATGCATACTTCAGGACCACCTCCTCTCACGCTTACGCAGCAAGTTAGATCAGCCTGCGGCGCCTGGCAAGGGGGTTTTCGCCGTCGAGATCAAAGCCAGCGCGCGAGACGGCGGGGACATACACTCGGCGGCGTGACCCAACCGTGGCAGCAGGAGCTGAGGGCCAAGGGCTATCGCGTCACTCCTCAGCGCCAGCTCGTTCTCGAGGCGGTGACGGCCTTGCGGCACGCCACCCCGGAAGAGATCTGCGCCGAGGTCCAGCGGACCGCGAGCGGGGTCAACATCTCCACGATCTACCGCACGCTCGAGCTCCTCGAGCAGCTCGGCCTGGTCAAGCACACCCATCTCGGGCACAAGCCGCCGACGTATCACCTCGCCACCGAGGCCGACCACGTTCACCTGGTGTGCCGCGACTGCGGCGCGGTCTACGACGTGCCGCCGAGGGTCGCCAAGGGGCTCGTCGAGGTCCTGGAGCAGGACTACGGCTTCGAGACGGACGTGCACCACCTCACCGTCTACGGCCGCTGCCGCGACTGCCGCGACACGTAGTCTTGCGGGTATGGAGAGCCCGCTTCTGAGCACACACGGAGCCGTACCGGCCGACCCGCCCGACGCCGAGGTCGCCGCGCACTACGGCGAGCCCTCCGCCGAACAACGCGCGCTCGCGACCGGCGCCGCCTTCGTGGACCGGAGCAACCGCGGCGTCGTACGCATCGCCGGCGCGGACCGGCACCGCTACCTGCACAGCCTGACCAGCCAGCACCTCGAGTCGCTGGCGCCCTACTCTCCGACCGAGGCGCTGCTGCTCAGCCCGCACGGGCACGTCGAGCACCACCTCGCCCTCGTCGACGACGGCACGGCCGTCTGGGCGCACGTCGAGCCGGGTACGGCCGCCGAACTCGCGGCGTTCCTCGACAAGATGCGGTTCATGATGCAGGTGGAGGTCACCGACGAGTCCGCGTCGTACGCGGTCGTCACCATCCACGGCGCCGAGCCGCCCGCGGGCGCGCTCGTGACGACGGACGGGCTGATCATTCCGCGCGAGGAGCTCACACGTGACTGGGGCGTCCGCCCGGCAGGGCTGTGGGCGTACGAGGCGCTGCGCATCGCCGCGTACCGGCCGCGGCCGGGTCTGGACACCGACCACCGGACCATCCCGCACGAGGCCGGCTGGATCGAGACCGCGGTCCACCTCAACAAGGGCTGCTACCGCGGCCAGGAGACGGTCGCTCGGGTGCACAACCTCGGCCGCCCCCCGCGGCGGCTGGTCTTCCTCCACCTCGACGGGAGCGTCGACCACCTGCCGGCCCACGGCGACCCGCTTGAGCTGGGCGGACGTACGGTCGGGTTCGTCGGCTCGGCGGCCCGCCACTACGAGCTGGGCCCGATCGCGCTCGGGATGATCAAGCGCAACGTGCCGGTCGAGGAGACGCTTCTGGCCGGTGGCGTCGCGGCCTCGCAGGAGGTCATCGTCTCGCCGGATACCGGTTCCGCCGTCAAGATCGACCTTCGTCGCCGATAATGCGGTAATCCGTCACACAAACAAGATCATAATTGGCGGCGCTCATGGGAATGTCTTCTCCGTCGGATGGTGCATCGGCGACCTCGGCGAGGAAAGGGAACATGGGGCGACGGCGGAGACGATGGCGCGAGCCCGGCTATGTCTGGTGGATCGGGTTCGTCGTGGCGGGCGCGGCGGCGGTGTTAGTGCACTCCTGGCGCGTCGGCCTGCTCACCCTGCTCGTGTGGTCGCTCTATGAGCTGTCGCTGACCCCGATCCTCTGCCGGATCACGACGCGGGAAGGGCTCTCCTGCCACGAGCCCGTACGCGGACGGGCCTTCGCGTGCTCGGCGGCGCACCAGCAGGTCAAGAACGAGGCGCTCTGGGGTGCGGCCGGCATCCGCAACCCGTTCCGCCGTGCGCCGGCGTTCGACCCCAACCGTGACACGGGTGTGGTCGTCTACGCGCCGGAGGTACGTGGCCGGCTCCCGGAGAACGACCGGACCATCCTGGCCCTGGCCGCGCTGGGGACGGTCGTCTCGATCATCGGCGCCGTGGTGGGCCTGGCCCACTGACGGGCCCGCTCAGACCTCGAGGACCAGGGTGATCGGCCCGTCGTTGATCAGTGCGACCTTCATGTCGGCGCCGAACACCCCGGTCTCCACGCGTGCGCCCGAGCGCCGCAGCGCCGCGACGACCTCGTCGACGAGCGGTTCGGCGACCGGGCCGGGCGCGGCGGCGATCCAGGACGGCCGCCGGCCCTTGCGCGTGTCGCCGTAGAGCGTGAACTGGCTGATGACCAGCAGCGGGGCGCCAAGGTCGGAGCAGGACGCCTCCGCGCCGTTCGCGCCGCCGTCGAAGATCCGTAGTCCCCACAGCTTGGCGGCGAGCCGGCTCGCCTGCGCGGGCGTGTCGTCGTGGGTCACCCCGACGAGGACCATCAGACCCGGTTCGTTGATCGCGCCGACGACCTCGCCGCCGACGGTCACGCTCGCCTCGCTCACCCGCTGCACCACAGCTCGCACGAGAGGGCATTCTGCCGCATCGGCGAATCACGCGCCCCGACCGGGCCGAACGAAAGATCCTCTCGCCAAAGTGGGCATCCGCTTGAAATCATGTCGTCCATGGCGAACACCTTGATAACCATTGCGCCGACCGGCGCCGAGACCGAAAAGGCCGACGCCCCGGCGCTACCGGTCACCTTGGAAGAGCTCGTGCAGACCGCGAAGGAGTGTCAGGAGGCCGGCGCCGCCGTCATCCACATCCACATCCGCGACGCCGACGCCCGGCCGACGCTGGACCTGGAGCGCCTTCGGGACACGGTCGCGGCCGTACGTGAGAGCACCGATCTCATCGTGCAGCTGTCCACGGGCGGCGCCGTCACCGACCCGTACGAGCACCGGCTGCGGGTGCTGGACGCCGCGCCGGACGGCTGTTCGCTCACGTGCGGCACGGTCAACTTCGGCGACGACGTGTTCATGAACCCCTGGCCGTTCATGGTCGAGCTCTACCAGCGCACGCAGGCGCTGGAGATCGTTCCGGAGTTCGAGTTGTTCGACCTGGGCCAGATCGCCTCGCTGCACCGCCTGCTCGACAAGTTCGGGGCGCCGTACGGCGGACGCGTCCACTGCGATCTTGTGATGGGCGTGCCCGGGGGGATTCCGGGCGACGTACGGTCGCTCGTCGCCGCCGTCGACGCGCTGCCGGAGGGCGCGACGTGGTCCGCCACCGGGATCGGGCGTACCAGCCTGCCCGTGATGTACGCCGCGCTGTCGGCCGGCGGCCACCTGCGCGTGGGCATGGAGGATACGCTGACCTACGTCAAAGGCCAGCCGGTGACCGCGAACGCTCAGTTGGTCGAGCGTGCGGCCGTGCTGGCGCGTATCGCCCAGCGTGAGCCGATGTCCCCCCAGGATGCTCGTTCGTTCCTGGGCGTGAAGAAACGCTGAGCCAAAGAAGGGGGGAAGATGAATCCCGTCCTCGCCGAGGTTGAACGCTCCGGATTCGTGGAGTCCCGGCATCGCGGTTCGGTGTCCGTACTGGCCTGCGACGGCTCTCCGGCCCTACGGCTCGGATCGCCGGATGATCCTGTCTTTCCCCGGTCGGCCAACAAGCCGATCCAGGCGGTCGCGATGATGCGCCTCGGGCTCGGCCTCGGCGGCGAGCTGCTCGCGCTCTCGTCGGCCAGCCATTCCGGGGAGGACTTCCACGTCGACGGCGTGCGCAGGATCCTTGCCGGCGTCGGGCTGACCGAGGACGACCTGCGCTGCCCGCCGCAGTGGCCGCTCGACCTCGAGTACGCCGTGACGCGGGAGAAGTCCCGGCTGCGGATGAACTGCTCCGGCAAGCACGCGGCGATGCTCGCCACGTGCGTGCTGCACGGCTGGCAGCTCGACTCCTACCTCGACCCGGGCCACCCGCTCCAGACCGCCGTACGCGAGACCGTGTCCGAGCTGACCGGCGACGAGATCGCGGCGACCGGCATCGACGGCTGCGGCGCGCCGCTGTTCGCCGTCTCGCTGACCGGGATCGCGCGGGCCTTCCGCGCCATCGTGCTCGCCGCGCCCGGCACGCCCGAACGCCGGGTCGCCGACGCGATGCGCACGCACGCCGAGTGGACCTCCGGCACCGACCGCGAGGAGCGCAGGCTCATGAACGCCGTGCCAGGGCTGCTCGTCAAGTGCGGGGCGGAGGGCATCGACGCCTTCGCGTTCGCGGACGGCCGCGCCGGGGCCATCAAGATCGATGATGGGGCGATGCGGGCCCGTACACCGGTGACCGTCGCGATCCTTCGCGCGCTCGGTGCCGACACCATTCCCGATGAATTGGCGACCGTGCCGCTGCACGGTGGCGACATGACGGTCGGCGCCGTACGCGCGGTGGGGCTTTAACGCATTGGGCCGGGCGCCGTGGCTTTCTTCCGGCGCCCGGTGTGTGAGGCAGAACTCGTCGTGGGCCGATAAGCCCGGAGGAGAATTCAGTCTCGGGTCATCGCATGTGGCCGTGGTGGTGATGGCCGCGGTGGTGGTGATGGTGGCGGTGGTGGCGGTGGTGCCTGCGGTGGTGGCGGCCGTGATGGCGGTGGTGCCGGCGGTGACGCCGATGGTCACTCGCCGTCAGGGTGCCGGCCTGGGCCTGCGTGACGGCGGCATGGCCTGCTTCTGGCACGGCGATGCTTCCCTGCGCGAAGGCCGGGGAGCCGGTGAACAGTGTGCAGGCCGCGGCAGCGGTCACCAGGGCGGCGGCAGCGCTTTTTGCAATTCGCACGTCGTCTCCTTGTCACCAGGAATGGCACGAGACGCTCAAATAACGACGCTCTCGTGGTTCGCTACAGTCCCAGTATCCCGCTCTGATCATGTCGCACCACAATGTGAGGGTAAGCTCCTCACAAAGCTGACATTTCCCGAATAACCGTGTTTGTGGCGTTTGGGAGTTAGTAAAGGCGGCAAGGCCCGTCGGGCGGGGCGCCCGGACCACGGCAGCCGATGGTTCTAGGAGAGGCCGCGGAACTGGCGGGAGGCGGAGATCGCGCCGGACGTGGTGAGGGTGAAGCTGCGCATCGACTCGGCGAAGTTCGAGAGGTCCCACTCGGCCGGGCCCTCGTACCAGTAGAGGTTGTCGGCGGGTTCGCCGTTGCCGGAGCCGACGTCGGCGACGGTCGCGGCCCAGCGCGGGACCGAGTCGAACACCACCGCGTACGGGAGGTAGCGGGAGAAGAGCGCGACCCGGTCCCCGGCAGGGGCGTCGGGGGCCTCACCGCGGTAGAGATGGGCGCGGAAGCCGAGCGTGTGGGCGAGTACGGTCGCGCCGCGGGTGGTCTTGGCCGGCATGTGGCGTCCGCCGGCGGCCAGGGCGGCGCCCGCGATGATCAGGGCGAGGCCGATCAGCGCCAGGTCGGTGGAGAGCGCGAGCGAGACCGTGCCGATCACGCCGATCCCGGCGAGGACGCTGCCGGTCGTCGTCCAGCGGGTGCGTTCGGAGTCGGGCCGGCGGGCGAACCAGCCCTCGCGTACGACGTCCTCGTAGAGCGCGCCGCGTACGGCCGCGAGTTCGCCCGCGAACGTGCCGTCCAGCTCGGACAGCCGGACCGTGTCGCGGCCGGCGAACAGGGCGTCGTAGAGCACCCGCTCGTACGGCAGCAGCTCCTCCGTGGGGCCCTCCAGACGCCGGAGCGCCCAGTCGAGCCGCCCGTACGTCTCGCGCGACAGCTCCTCGATCAGCAGGAAGCCGCGTACGGCCAGGTCGATGATGGTGGCGGTGACGTCGATGACGTCGGCCTGCTCGTCGATGAGGGTGCCGATCTGGCCGGGCCGTACGCCGTCCGGGGGTGTGAACTCCCCGTCGTCGACCGGAGCGTGGTCGCCCTCGACGGCCTTGCGGCTGACGATGCGGGCGTCGCGGCCTCGGGTGGAGTACAGCAGGCCGACGCCACCGAGCAGGAGGATCAGCAGGCCGAGGAGGGCGGAGCCGGTGACCGCGTTGACCGTGAACGCGGTGGCGACCGTGTGGCGGCGTTCGTACAGGGGAGCGGCCTTCGTGGTCCCCGGCGGGTAGCCGATCACGATGGTCAGGAACTCACCGGGCTGCAGGTCCTGCTGCCGGAACTCCGCCTGTACGTGGGTGTGGTTCGTGAAGAACTGGGTGCAGCCGACCATGCTGGTCAGCTCGCCGGCGAAGCAGTTCAGGTTGCGTACGGCGGCGCCGGACGTGACGGTCACTCGGGTCTGGGCGACCGGGACGTTCCAGCCGCCGGCGGCCACCCAGTCGAGCTCCTGGCCGTCCCGCAGCTCGTCGACGGTCCCCCTGACCGTGTAGCTGAGCCGCGCGGTCCCGCTCCCGTGCAGGCTGATGATCGGGTCGTCGGCGTCGAGTGAGGCGCCCTTCAGATCGTCGATCTCGAAGCGCCGGTCGCGGCGGTCGTCGATGTGCCTGCGGTCGACGAAGGTCCGGTGGGGTGGCGCGCCCTGGAAGGTCACCGTCTCGTTCGCCCGCAGCGTGCCGTCGGGGGCGATGGTCAGGGCGATCTCGTCGTCGGTGATCTGGCCGGAGCCGGCGAAGGCCGGAGCGGCGGAGGCGACGAGCCCGATGGCGATGGCCGAAGCGACCAGGAACCGCGTGCGAACCAGCATGGGCGCACAGCGTAGCGGGGAACGGTTGACCGTTATAGGCCTGATCAGCGGCGCAGATACGGCGGCACGCTAATTCCGGCCTATGCGATGATTCTGGTCGCGGTCGCCTCCCCACCGCGCGGGGCGAACGCGCACGCGGGGGTACGCAGTGGCAGGTTCGTTTCGGTCGTCCTCGACCGGTGGCATGGCGCGACAGGGTGCGCCGCCCCGGTCGTGGGATCCGGCAGTGCAGGGGTACGGGTACCGGCGGCCGAGAAGCCGCCCCAGACGCACCGCGGGCGGCGTCATCGTCAGCGTGCTCGGCGGCGCCGCGGCGCTGGCCGTGGTGGCGGTCGTGGCGTTCACCATCGCCGGAGTCGGGCGCGCCGCCCGCGTCGCCGGCTCGGGCACCCGGCTGCACGCTGGGAGCCGTACGGCGGCGGTCTCCGGTCCGCTCTACCGCAGCGGCGCGCCCGCCGCCGTCGGATGCCGGCTGCCGAAGATCGTCGAGGACGACGAGCGCTCGATGCAGGTGTTCCTGGACACCCTGTCGGACTGCCTGGACGCGTCCTGGTCCCGCCAGTTCACGCGGGCCGGTGTCCACGGGTTCACGCCGCCGCAGCGGGTCTTTTGGAGCACGCCGGGAAGCAGCCCGTGCGGGTCCTATCCGGCCCCCGGCGCCTCGGCGTTCTACTGCCCGTCCAACGACACGATGTACGTCGGTCTCACCAACGTCGTGGACACGGCGGGCGGCGAGCCGGTCTCGCACTACGCGGTGTACGCGCGGGTGATCGCGCACGAGTACGGGCACCACGTCCAGGAGGACGCGGGCATCCTCGAGTACGGGCACTCGCTGATGGCCTCGGGCGGCCTCGGCGCACGTTCCGAGGCGAGCCGCCGCATCGAGTTGCAGGCGCAGTGCTTCGCCGGGGTCTTCCTGTCCGCCGAGCGGCGCGCGTTGCCGATGACGGAGCGGCAGTACCGCGCGCTGATGACCGATGTACGGGCCCGCGGCGACGATCCGCAGGGCTCCGCCGAGCGCGACCACGGTTCCGGGCAGCACTACGCGGGCTGGGTGGCGCGCGGCTTCCGTGACCACGTCCTGTCGGCGTGCAACACGTGGACCGCACCTTCGTCCGATGTCTCCTGAGAGGAACCCCCAGGTGGAGGGCTGTGACTCGTCTCACCCCCAAGTGCTTGCTCCTCCGCTTGCAATAGCAAGCAATGAGTCGCACAGTAGACATATGGCGACTTCCAAAGTCGGCTCCATCGGGGAGTACATCCGAGAGCAGCGCCAGCGGGCCAAGGTCTCGTTGCGCCAGCTGGCCGAGGTCACGGGTGTTTCGAACCCGTACCTGAGCCAGGTCGAGCGAGGATTGCGCAAACCGAGCGCGGAGATCTTGCAGCAGATCGCGAAGGGTCTGCGCATCTCCGCCGAGGTTCTCTACGTGCAGGCGGGGATCCTCGAGGACCGAGAGACCGAGACGGACGTGCAGGCCGCGATCCGCACGGATGTGTCACTGTCGGAACGGCAGAAGCAAGTGCTTCTCGACATCTACGAGTCGTTCCGCCGGGAAGAGGGCCGTGACCAGGAAGACGCCAGCCCGATGACCACAGTGACGGAAGGATGAATGACGATGGCCATTACCGACAAGCTGCGTGATACGAAGGCTTTCTACGCCGCCGCCGGCGCCGGCGACTTCGCGGTCGAGAAGCTCCGTGAGGTCCCGGACCGCCTGACCAAGCTCCAGGGCAAGGCCGACCCGAAGGACCTCGCCGGTGGCGCGGTCGCGTACGTCACTCACGTCAGCACGCGTGCGGCGGAGGTCTTCGACGGCTTCGCCGAGCGCGGCAAGAAGATCGTCGGCCGCATCGACCGTCAGAAGGCCACGCAGGAGCTCGAGGCGTCCGCCCGCTCCACGGTCCGCAAGGCCCGTTCGGCGGCCGGCTCGGCCAAGCAGACGGCACGCACGGCCTCCAAGGCCGCGAGCGACGCCTCCAAGAAGATCGGTAACTGACGTCCGGTCGCGAAGACCCGGGTGGGCTCGGCCCGCCCGGGTCTTTCGCGTGTGCCCACGGCGCATTCACCGCGTAGAGGGACGTCCCGTCGGCGAACCGCATACGCTGGGCCCACCGTTTTCGCTGACGCGGCGTTCGTCCCGGCGCCGCCCGTTACAGGGAGTTGGCCGTGCTCGGACAAGCCCAGGGTGTCGTGTACTACCTGTTCTGGGCCGTGGCGGTGGTCGCGTTCGTCGTTGAGGTGTGGGCCTTCGCCGACGCCGTTCGACGTCCCGCGAGCGCCTACGCGGCAGCGGGAAAGCTCACCAAGAATCTCTGGCTGATCATTCTCGGCATCGCGCTGCTGTTCGGCCTGGCCGGGGCGGTCAACGTGGTCACGCTCCTCCAGATGCTGCCGATCATCGCCTTCATCGCCGCGGCGGTCTATCTCGCCGACGTACGGCCGGCGGTGCGGCAGTACGGCGGCGGTGGCTCGTCCTCGTCGGGGCCGTACGGCCCCTGGTGATCACTTCTCCGGTTCGGAGAGGTCGATCCTGCGGAGGTCCTCCACGAGGAGCCCCGAGATGTAGCGCGCGCCCTCGATCGTCGGGTGGGTGCCGTCGGACAGGATGTAGTGGCCGGCGTTGCCGGTGCCCTCGCGCCGGTTGCCGGTGATCCAGCGCTCGCGCAGCGGATCGATGAACGGCACGCGCTTCTCCTGCGCCACGATCTTGATCGTGTCCGCGATGGCCAGCACGTCGGCCTTCGGGTCGCCGCCCCACATCGGCCCGACGAGCAGGACGTGCGTCTTGGTCCAGCGCTGCTGGATCGTCGTCACGAGCTGACGGGCCGCCTCGGCCACGGACAGCGGCGAGTGCAGCCGGTCGTTGTGGCCGCCGGACACGATCACCATGTCGGGCTCGGGCCGCCAGCCGAGCTGCTCGTCGAACAGCGCGCCGAACGCCTTGCCGACGCTGCCCTTGGCCACGAAACCGGTGCCGCGGTATCCGCCGATGATGACCTGCCACCCGAGGGTGCGCGCGGTGTCGGCGGCATAGGTCTGTTCCGGGATCTGCCCGAGCCGTCCCGTGGTGTAGCTGTCACCGAGGAACATGACGACCGGTATGTGCACCGGATGCGGCTTGGGATGACCCTCCGCGCGCGCCTTCCGTGTCGTGTAGCCACAGCTCGCCACCGCGAGGGAGGCGGCCACGGCGGCGACACAGCGCAACACGCGTCGTTGCATGCCGCTCCTTGATCTCGGCGCCTGTGAGGCGGACGTTCTATGGTGACCTGTCATGGCGACGACGCACCGAACCCGACGGCTCGAGCTGACCGATCAGACACTACGTGAATGGGAAGCGGTCGTGCTCGCGTCCGGTACCGAGGGGATCGTCCTCGACCGTTCCGCATTTTATCCGGGCGGAGGGGGTCAGCCGCCGGATCATGGTGTGTTGCTCTGGCAGGGAGTGCAGACCCGGATCGTCGGGGCCCGCAAGGGAGACGATCTCTACCTGCTGCCGAACGAGAACGACCCGATCCCACCTGCGGGAACGACCGTACGCGGCGCGGTCGAGGACGATCGGCGCACCGCGCTGATGCGCACGCACTCCGGCCTGCACGTTCTGTGCGGCGTGGTGTTCCGCGACTACGGGTGCCTCGTCACGGGCGGGAACATGGAGCCGGGCGTCGCGCGGATGGACTTCAACCTTCCCGAGGTCCCGCCGGGCTTCAAGGAGGCGGTGGAGGCCGCCTGCAACACCGAGATCGCCGGCGATCGTCGCATCGACGTCAAGACGCTGCCGCGCGCGGAGGCGTTCGAGATCCCCGACATCATCCGTACGGCGACGAACCTCGTCCCCGACGACGTGGAGGACGTACGGATCGTCGACATCGTCGGGCTCGACACCCAGGCCGACGGCGGCACGCACGTCGCGTCGACGAGCCAGATCGGCCGTCTCCAGGTCGCCAAGGTCGAGAACAAGGGGCGCGGGTTCCGCCGCGTACGCATCAAGATCCTCGATTGACCTTACCCGTACGCGACATTTCGGTATTTCAGGCTGACGGCGGCCGAAGGAGCGAGGGCACGGAGCCCAAGCCCTGCTCGACGATGGTGAGCGCGCGATCGGCGGCCTCACGGGTGCGCTGCGGGTCATAGCCCTGGGCTCGGCAGTGCGTGATCGCCGCGCGCAGCCCGCCGAACGCCGCGCCGACGATCGTGACCGAGCTGACCTCGTCGAGCTCGGGGCAGATCTCGTGCAGCATGGCGACGAACCCGTCCTCGGCGTCGGACATCCGCTTCAGCGCACGCGCCTGGAGTGAGGGGCGCTCGCGGATGAGCGACACCTGGACGGCGCCGTACTCGCCCTCCTCGGCCGCGATGACCTGGAGGAGGTCGACGGCGACTCGGCGGAAGGTCGCCAGCGGAGTCTCGCCGTCGGGGCGGTCCGCGAGGCGTGCGTGCACGTCGGCGAGGCGCTCGTCCATCTCGGCGAACACCACGTCCTCCTTCGAGGGGAAGTAGCTGAAGAACGTGCGCGGCGACACGTCGGCGGCGTCCGCGATGTCGGAGATCGTGGTCTCCTCGTAGCCGCGCTCGGCGAACAGCCGCAGTGCCGCGCTCGCGATGGCGCGGCGGGTGCGCTGCTTCTTCCGCTCCCTCAGCCCCATGTGATCCATTTCACCAATATATACAGTCGCTGCGACTTTGCAGGCGTTGCAGGTTTCCGGCGCTCGTGCTGTTCTGATCACATGTCGGGGCTATTGGAGCGGCTTGGGCGATTCTGCGCCCGCAACCGCCGGTGGGTGTTCGGGGTCTGGGGGATCGTCGCGGTGGCGACGGTCGTGCTGGGGATCAGTGGGGGTGGCACGTTCGTCCAGCAGGACCGCCTGCCGGGTACCGAGACACAGAAGTCGGTCGACCTGCTGAGGGCGCACTTTCCCGAGGTCACCGGGCCCACCGCGACCATCGTCTTCCACCCGCGGCGCGGCGTCTCGCTGACCGACTGGCGCGTGGCGCTCCAGGTCGGCAAGGCCATCCAGCAGGTCGGCGCGCTGCCGCGCGTCGCCTCGGTGGAGAACCCGTACGGCGGGACCGGCGGCGCCAAGGGGCGTAACGCCGTGGTCGCCGTCGCGCATCTCAAGGGAAGCTTCCGCGACCTCGGCACGAACGACCTGAACGAGCTCCAGGAGGCCACCGAACCGGCCCGGCTCGCCGGCGTCGACGTCGACTTCGGCGGCATCGCCTCGATGGTGCTCAATCAGCCCAAGGCGGGCCCCGGCGAAGGCGTCGGCGTCTTCCTCGCGCTCGGCGTGCTGCTGTTCGCCTTCGGATCGCTGCTGGCGGCCGGGGTGCCGATCGTGGTCTCGCTCTGCGCGATGGCCATCGCGTACTCGCTGATCCACTTCGGCGCCTCGATCTGGCAGATCCATCCCACCGCGCCGATGGTCGCGGCCATGCTCGGCCTGGGCGCCGGCATCGACTACGCGCTGTTCGTCGTCACCCGGCATCGCAGGCAACTGGCCGACGGTATGGACGTCGAGTCCTCGATCGGCGCCGCCCTGCAGACCTCCGGGCACGCCGTGGTCTTCGCGGGCGGCACGGTGGTCTTCGCGATCTGCGGGCTGTGGTTCTCCGGCATCGCCTTCATCGGCATCATCGGGCTCGCCACGGCCACCGCGGTGGCCCTCATGGTGACCGCGTCGCTCACGCTGCTGCCGGCCGTCCTCGCCGCGCTCGGCACCCGGATCGACCGCTACAAGCTGCCCCGGATCGACCCGGACGCCGCGACCGACCGGTGGGAGCGCTGGGGCCGTCACGTGGACCGCAATGCCTGGCCGTACACGATCGCGGCGACGCTGGCCCTGCTCTTCCTCGCGATCCCGATGCTCAGCCTGCGGTTCGGCATCATGGCCGACAGCACGCTGCCGCACTCCGACAGCGCGCGCCGCGCCTACGACGTGACCGCCAAGGAGTTCGGGCCGGGTTGGTACAGCCCGTTCGTCGTGGTGGCGCGGGTACCCGCGTCGCAGGAGCCGGTACGCGTCGAGGAGAGCACCAAGACCGCCAAGGGCTGGATGGAGCTGCGCCGAGAACCCGGCGGCCGTCTCGCGGTCAGCCCGAACGACAAGCCGGCGCCCGACCCGGAGGCGCGGCGGCTCGGCGAGGAGCTGCGGAGCCGGATCCGCGGAGTGCCCGGCGTCGCCGCCGTGGAGGCGCCCGTCGTGGCCGGCGACACGGCGGTCGTGAAGGTCGTGCCGACGACCGCACCGCAGGTCGCGGCGACCGCGAACCTCGTGCACCATCTGCGGGCCTCGGTGATCCCGCCCGTCATGGCCGGGCATCCGGGCGCGCGCGCCTACCTCGGCGGCGAGTCGCCCGCCATCATCGACATGGCGACCATCGTCCGGCAGCGCATGCCGTACGTCGTGGCCGCCGTGGTCGGCGTGGCGCTGGTCCTGCTGGTCATCGCGTTCCGTTCGATCCTGGTGCCGCTCAAGGCCGCGCTGATGAACCTCCTGTCGATCGGCGCCTCGTACGGCGTCGTCGTGGCGGTCTTCCAATGGGGCTGGGGCATCGGTCTGCTCGGCCTGGACCAGCCGATGCCGATCGTGTCGTTCGTGCCGCTGTTCATGTTCGCGCTGATCTTCGGGCTGTCCATGGACTATGAGGTGTTCCTGCTGTCGCGGATCCGCGAGGAGTACCTGCGTACGAAGGACCCGCACGAGAGCGTCGTCGTCGGCATCGGCTCCACCGCGCGGCTCATCACCTCGGCGGCGCTCATCATGATCTGCGTGTTCCTGAGCTTCCTGCCGCAGCCGGACTCGACGGTCAAGATGATGGGCGTCGGTCTCGCCGCGGCGGTCGCCGTGGACGCGACGGTGGTACGCCTGGTGCTGGTCCCGGCGCTGATGAGCCTGCTGGGCCATGCCAACTGGTGGTTCCCCGGCCGCCGCGTGAAGCCCGAGCCCGCACCCGTCGAGCGCGAGCTCGAACGGGTCTAGGCGGGGATCGCGTAGAGGATGAGCGGGAGTACCGCGACCGCGCACGCGCCGGCGAGCATCATGCCGCGCATGAGCCGCGTGAGGGGGTCGGGCGCCATCAGGCGGCGTACGCGGACGATGACGGGGCTGTCGTGCTCGGCCCCGGCGACGCCCAGCGTGCCGGCCGGCGTGGGCGGTGCGCCCGCGGCCGCGAAGCGCAGCAACGCGGTGGCGAGCTCCTTGGCCGGCCGGTGCCGGCGCGCGCGGTCGTCGGCCGCCATCTCGATCAGCAGCTCGACGGCGTCGAGCGTACGGGCGATGATGCGGGCCTGCGGGAAGATCCGGCGCAGCGAGGTGAAGGGCAGCAGGACCAGGTCGTGCCGCTCGCGTGCGTGCGCGCGCTCGTGGGCGAGCACGGCGGCCAGCTCGTACGGGCCGAGCAGCTCGAGCGTGCCTGCGCTGACCACGACCTGGGACCGTACGCCGGGCACGCAGTAGGCGGCCGCGGCCGGGTGGTCGACGACGAGCGTGCCGGGCACGTCGGGGTCGCCGTGGGCGACCAGCGCGAGCAGGGCGCGGTGCCGCCGCCGGGTGCGTACGACGCCGGCGATCGCCAGCAGCAGCACGCCGACGAGCAGGAGCGTGAGGGTGAGGCCGGCCGCGACGGCGGCCATGCGGAACGGCGGTAGCGCGCCGGGCGCCTGGAAGAATCGGGCCACGCCACCGGCGATGCTGTCGCCGTACGGCGCGACGCCGAACCCGAGCAGGGTGCCGATGGAGGTGAGACCCCAGGCGAGGCCGAGGGCCTGCCAGAGGGCGATCGCGGTGCGCGGTGTGCGCCACGTCCAGCGGGCGCGGGTGAGGAGATGCGCCCCGAGTGCGCTGCCGGCCGCCATCACGGCGAGCAGTGCCGTTCCGGTCATACCGGTTATGTCCCTTCGACCTCGTCGAGTACGCGGCGGAGCAGGTCCGCCTCGTCGCCGGACACCGAGCGCGCGAAGTGGGCGAGAGCGGCATCACGATCGCCGGTCATGCTCAGCGCGCCCAGCATCAACTCTGCCACGTACGCCTCTCTCGTGGCGACCGGACGATAACGCCAGGCGCGGCCCTCACGCTCGCGGCGCAGGAAGCCCTTTTTGGCGAGCCGGTCGAGCACCGTCATCACCGTGGTGTGCGCGAGGTCGCGATCGTCGGCGAGCGCGCGGCTCACCTCACGCGCGGTGGCGCCGTGCTCGCGGTGCCACAGGACCTCCATGACCGTGCGTTCAAGCTCTCCAAGACCCTTCACGCGCTACATGCTATCCGTTGTAGTACTACGAGCCGTAGTACTACTATTCGTAGTATGAGTGTTGCCTCGACCGCGACGGACTTCCTCGCCGCACGCACCCAGATGGCCTTCACCCTGGGTTTCCACATCGTGCTGGCAGCCATCGGCATCGGGCTGCCCGCGCTGACCCTGCTCGCCGAGTGGCGCGGGCACCGCACCGGCGACCCGGTCTACCGGGAGCTCGCACGCCGGTGGGCCCGCGCGACCGGGGTTCTGTTCGCCGTCGGAGCGGTCTCCGGCACCGTCCTGTCGTTCGAGATGGGCACCCTGTGGCCGCACTTCATGGCGGAGTTCGGGCAGGTGTTCGGCGCGGCCTTCGCGATGGAGGGCATCGCCTTCTTCATCGAAGCGATCTTCATCGGCATCTACCTGTACGGCTGGGACCGGCTGTCCTCCCGCGCCCACCTGCTCACCGGCCTGCCGATCGTCGTGGGCGGCGTCGCGTCCGCGTTCTTCGTGGTCACCGTCAACTCCTGGATGAACCAGCCGCGCGGCTTCCGCCTCGACGCCCACGGCCACGTCACGGACGTCCACCCGCTCGCGGCGATGTTCAACCCCGCGACCCCGCCCGAGGCGGTCCACCTCATCCTCGCCTCGTTCATGGTCTGCGGCTTCAGCGTCGCCTCGGTGTACGCCGTCGCACTGCTGCGCGGGAGGCGTGACGCCTACCACCGGCGCGCGTTCGCCATCCCGTTCACGTTCGCGGCGGTGACCGCGCCGATCCAGGTGGTCGTCGGCGACTGGGCGAGCCGGTTCGTCGCGGCCAAGCAGCCGGTGAAGTTCGCCGCGATGGAGGGGATCGAGCACACGAGGAACGGCGTGCCGCTCAAGCTGGGCTTCCTGGAGATCCCGAACCTCCTGTCCGTGCTGTTGAAATTCGACCCGCACGCGCGCCTGCGCGGGCTGGATTCCTGGCCGCGCGACCTCGAGCCGCCGAAGTACGTCCCGCACTATGCCTTCGACCTGATGGTCATGGTCGGTACCGGGCTCGTACTGCTCGGGGCGTGGGCGCTGCTCGCCTGGTGGCGCCGGCGTGACCTGCCGCGCTCGCCCTGGTTCCTGCGGGCGGCGAGCCTCGCCGGGGTCGGCGCGATCATCGCCATGGAGGCCGGCTGGACCACCACCGAGGTCGGGCGGCAGCCCTGGATCGTCTACGGCGTCATGCGCACCGGCGAGGCGGTCAACCCGGGCTCGGGCCTGACCATCGGGCTGTACGTGGTCGTCGCCGTGTACGCGGTCCTGGCCGCGGTCACCGTGGCCGTCCTGCGTCGCGTCGCACGCGCGCCCGGCGCGGGTGTCGCGGCCGAGCCAGAGGAGGCACTGCGATGACCGCCGTCATGGCCCTGCTGATCCTCGCCGGGCTGACCGCCTACCTGCTGTTCGGCGGCGCCGACTTCGGCGCCGGCGTGTGGCACCTGCGCGGGCGGGACCGCGCGCTCATCGAGCACGCGATGGGCCCGCTCTGGGAGGCCAACCACGTCTGGCTGATCTTCGTGATGGTGCTGTCCTGGACGGCGTTCCCGCCGGTCTTCGCCGCGGTCGCCGCGGCGTACTGGGTGCCGCTGTCGATCGCCGCGCTCGGCATCGTCGCGCGCGGCTCGGCGCTGGCCTTCCGCAAGGTCGTGCCGGACCGGTACGCGGGCACGTTCGGCGTCGCGTCGCTGCTCACGCCGTTCGCCCTCGGCTCGGTGGCCGGCGGCGTCGCGCTCGGCCGCCGCGCCTGGCTCAGCCTCCCGGCGATCTACGCGGGCGTCCTCACGACCGGCCTGTGCGTCTACCTCGCGGCCGTCTACCTCACCTGGGACGCGCACCGCGTGGGCGAGGCCGAGCGTTTCCGCCGGTACGCGATCCGCGCCGGGTACGTGGTCGGCGCGCTGGCGCTGGCCGGACTGCCGGTGCTCGGCCACGCGGGAGGCGTGCCGCACTCGCCGCTCATCGCGCTGTCGGCGGTCTCGGGCGTCGCGTCGCTCGTACTGCTGTGGCGGCGGCGCTACCTGGCCGTACGTGTGACCGCGGCCCTCGCCTCGGCCGCCGTCCTGTGGGGCGCCGCCACGCGGGCCCGCCTGCACCTGACCGGCGCCGCCGCCCCGAACGCGGTCCTGGAGGTCGTGCTGGTCACACTCGCGATCGGCGGCGTACTGCTGGTGCCGTCGCTGGTCTGGCTCTACGTCCTGTTCCAGCGCGCGCCGAAAAGCGATTGAGGCTCGCGCGGGCCGGCGCGTACCGTCGAAGGCGGGATCCGCTACCAGGGGAGATCAGCCACATGAGCCCGCACGAGGTCGGGCGGCGAGCTAGCCGCGTCGAGCCGGGGAACGAGCCATCGCGCTCGGCCCGGCTCGGCGTGTCATGCCGCCGTTCCTTCGACCTCGTGAGGGCCCACCCATGCGATCTTCTGAGATCCGTTCCGTCTTCCTCGACTTCTTCACCGCGCGCGGGCACCGGCGTGTGCCGTCCGCGTCGCTGATCTCGCCCGACCCCGCGCTGCTGCTGACCAATGCGGGGATGAACCAGTTCAAGCCGTACTTCCTCGGGCACGAGACGCCCGAGTTCGACCGCGCGACCACGCTCCAGAGGTGCGTACGGACCGTCGACCTGAGCAACGTCGGCCGAACCAGCCGACACGGCACGTTCTTCGAGATGCTCGGCAACTTCTCCTTCGGCGACTACTTCCGTGAGGAGGCCATCGCGTGGTCGTGGGAGCTGTGCACCCGCCACTTCGGCCTCGACCGCGACCGCCTCTGGGTCACCGTGTACGAGGAGGACGACGAGGCCGAGCGCCTGTGGCGGCGCATCGGCGTGCCCGCGTCGCGGATCCAGCGGCTCGGCATGGACGACAACTACTGGTCGATGGGCGTGGCGGGCCCGTGCGGCCCCTCCTCGGAGATCCACTACGACCGCGGCCCGTCATACGGGGTGGAGGGTGGTCCGGCGGTCGACGGCGAGCGGTACCAGGAGCTGTGGAACCTCGTCTTCATGCAGAACCTCCGCGACGAGGACTTCCGCATCGTCGGCGAACTGCCCGCGCGCAACATCGACACCGGCCTGGGCCTCGACCGGCTCGCCGCGATCCTGCAGGACGTCCCGGACATCCACCGCACCGACCTGGTCGCGCCGGTCCTGGACGCGGTACGTGATGCGGCGGGCCGCGACGGCGGCACGTCCGCCCGGATCGTCGCGGACCACGCGCGTGCGGCGGCGTTCCTGATCGCGGACGGCGTGCTGCCCTCCGGCGACGGCCGCGGGTACGTCCTGCGCCGCCTGGCGCGCCGCGCGATCCGGCACGCGCGCCTGATCGGCGTCACGGACCCGATCCTGCCGGTCGTCACCCGCGCGGTCGTCGACCTGCACGGCGAGACGTGGCCTGAACTCGCGACACACCGGGAGCTGATCGAGCGGGTCGTCACCGCGGAGGAGGAGGGCTTCGCGCGTACGCTCCGGCAGGGCACGCGGATCCTCGACACCGCGATCCGTGCGAACCGGTTGTCGGCGGAGGTCGCCTTCGACCTGCACGACACCTACGGCTTCCCGTTCGACCTGACGCTCGACGCGGCGCGTGCGGCCGGCGTCGGCGTCGACGAGGACGCGTTCGCGGCGCTGCTGGACGAGCGCCGACGGCGTAGCCGCTCCGGACGCGTACGCACCGGCGGGCGTACCGACGTCATGGAGTTCGGCGGCACCACGTTCGTCGGCCATGACGCGCTCCGCGCGGATGCGCGGCTGCTTGCGATCGTGCGCGACGGCGTACGGGTGCCCGCGGCGCCTGCGGGCCAGGAGGTCGAGGTGGTGCTCGACCGCAGCCCGTTCTACGCCGAAGGCGGCGGCCAGGTCGGCGACACGGGCCTGATCCGTACGTCGTCGGGCGCGACGCTCACCGTGCTGGACACCAAGGACGGCCACGTCCACCTCGCGCGCGTCGACGAAGGCGAGGTCGTACCGGGAGAGGTGGAGGCGGTCGTCGACGCCGACCGGCGCGCGGCGGTCGCGCGCTCGCACAGCGCCACCCACGTGCTGCACGCGATGCTGCGCCGCGTGCTGGGCGAGCACGCGACCCAGCAGGGCTCGCTCGTCGAGCCCGGACGGCTGCGGTTCGACTTCGCGCACTTCGCGCCGCTCGAGCCCGGAGAGGTGGAGACCGTGCAGACGCTGGTCAACGAGCACCTGCTCGGCGATCCCGAGGTGCGCGTGTGGCACGCGGACCGCGCGGAGGCGGCGGCGGCCGGCGCGACCGCGCTGTTCGGCGAGACCTACGGCGAGCGGGTACGGATCGTCGACATCGGCGACTTCTCCCGCGAGCTGTGCGGCGGCACCCATGTCGGGCACGGGTCGCAGGCGGGCCCGGTACGCCTCCTCGGCGTGTCCTCCATCGGGTCGAGCCTGCGCCGCGTCGAGGCGTTGACCGGACTGGACGCGCTGCGGTACCAGGACGACGAGCACGCGCTGCTGCGCACCCTCACCGACCTGCTGGGCACCCGCCCCGACGAGGCGCCGGAGCGCCTGCGGCTGCGGCTGGAGGAGCTCGGCGAGGCGCGGCGCGAGCTGCGCCGCCTGCGCCAGGACGAGCTGGCGGCCGAGGCGGTACGTCTGTCCGCGCACGCGACACCCGTCGGCCGTGGCCGGCTCGTGGTGCGGCGGGTCTCCGGCATCGAGGCGGCGGAGCTGCGGCCGCTCGCGGCGGCGATCCTCGAACGCCAGGCCGGCGTGGTCGTCCTCGGCGCGGAGATCGACGGCCGGGCCATGATGGTCGCGGCGGTCAGCCCGGACCTGGGCCGTCCGGCGCGCGACACGCTCGTGCGCGCGGCGACCGCGATCGGCGGCGGTGCGGGCGGCAAGGACACGTTCGCCAACGCGGGCGGCAGGCTGGCCGGCCGGCTCGACGAGGCGCTCCGCCTCGCCGAGGAGTCCGCGCGCGAGGTGCTCAGCTCGCCTTGAGAGTGCGGGCCCAGTCTTCGACGGTCGAGACGTCGGCCTGGCGGGGGAAGACCTTCTCCAGCAGGACGCGGTGGACCTCGGGGTCGGCGTCGGCGCAGGCGTCGGACAGGACGGCGAGGCCGAAGTCGCGGTCCGCGGCCTCCCGCAGGGTCGACAGCACCACGCCGCTCGTGGCGATGCCGGCCAGGGCCAGGGTGCGGATGCCGCGGGCCCGCAGGACGACGTCCAGGTCGCTGCCCGTGAACGCGCTGACCCGTCGCTTGATGACGATCGGCTCGTCCTCACGCGGGTCGAGGCCGGCGTGGATCCGGGTGGCGGCGTCGTCCTCGGTGAACGACGCCGACCTCGCCGTGATCGCGGCGAAGGTCCGGTTCGACGCCGAGATCTCCGGATACCCGGCGCGGAACGCGACCCGGACGTAGACGACCAGGAGGCCCGCCTCGCGGGCCGCGTCGACGGCCCGGCGCGCGGCGTCCACCACCGAGGGGTCGCCGAGGCGCTCGACGACGCCCTCCTGGAAGTCCATCACGAGCAGCGCGGTGTCGGTCATGCGAGATGTCTCCTTGTCGCAGTGGATTCGCCCGACAGACTCTAGGCGCGTGAGACCTCGCGGACGTCGATGCCGGAGGCCTTACGGGCGAGGGCGAAGGCGGTCATCGCGGCGAGGAGCATCGCCCCGACGGCCGCCACGCCGAGCTCCAGGACGGTGGGCGGTCTGCCGATCCCCGCGCCGATGCCGCTCGTACGTCCCTGCAGGTCGATGAGCCGGGTCGACATGAGCAGGCCGAGGCCGATCCCGGTGACCACGGCGATCAGCGCGAGCACGCTCGTGCCGGCCACCAGCGTCGTCGTGACCTGGCGCGGCGTCAGCCCCATGGCGCGCAGCACCACGACGTCCCGCATGTGGTCGCGCAGGCCGACGGTCGCCGCGGTCAGGAGGTTCGCCGCGCCGATGAGGGCCAGCACGATGATCAGGCCGAAGATCACCGTACGGATGATGACGAGCCGCTGGGCGGGGTTCTGCGTGGCCTGGATGTCCAGCCGGTCGCCGGACTCGTGCAGGAGTCGCGTGCGTACCTTCTCGACCGACACCCCGTGCCGGAGGACGACGCTGTACGCCTGCGTCTGCTGCTGATCGAGCGTGTCGATCCCGAAGGACAGCACCTCGCCGCTCAGCGCCGGCTCGATGGTGCGGCCGACGATGTGCACGATCGCCGGCCGGCCGCTGATCGTCAGGCGTACGCGGTCGCCCACGCGTACGTGCAGCAGGTCGAGCAGGCCCTGCCCGGCGACGGCCTCGCCCGGCGCGCGGTACAGCCGTCCGTCGCGCACCGGGAACGGGTACGGGTCCTTCGACGTGCCGAGGGCGCGGGCCTGGATCGTACGGGTCTGGCCCGGCAGCAGGGCGTCGACCGTGGCCTGCGGGTAGACCGTCACCACGTCCGGGTCGGAGCAGATGAGCGTCTTGGCCTCATCCAGGCTCAGGCCGACGGGACGCGCGGTCAGCGCGCCGGCCAGGCCGATCTGCTCCGGGTGGTTCTCGAAGTTGTCGAGCGTCGACCAGCAGCCGAGCGCGATCGTGACCATGAGCATCGGAATGGCCAGGCCGCCGATCGTCATGGCCGCGCGCAGCCGCCGGGTGAAGGCGTCGCGGGCACCGAGAACGATCGCCGGCGGCAGCCGGATGAGCAGGGCGGCGCGCGCGAACCGCGACAGGCGCCCGCCCGGTGGCTCGGCGGTGATCGAGCTGGTCGGCGAGATCCGGCTGCCGCGCCACGCCGGCAGCAGGGTCGCGAGCGCCACGAGGAGCAGGGTCGTGGCGGCGATCAGCGTGAGGCGCCCGATCGACAGCGGCGCCGCGTTGGTCCCCGCCACCGTGCCGAACAGCGCGGGGGACAGCGCCGTGTTGGTCAGCGCGCCGCCGATGAGGCCGCCGGCCACGACCCCCGCCACGCCGAGGCAGGTCTGCTCGAGCAGCAACATGCGTCTGATCTGGGCCGGGGTGAAGCCGAGCGCCTTCAGCAGCGCGATGTCCTGGAGCAGCGACAGGATCCGGCCACCGGTCGCGTTGCCGACGGCGAGCGCCGCGGCGATCAGGGCGACGATGCCGAACATGCCCAGCAGGAGGCCGAGCAGGCGGCTGTCCACCTCCATCGAGGACCGCACCTGGCGCCACGTCGACACCCGGTCGACGTGGTCGCCGCCGAGCGCGGTGACCGCGCGCTGCGCGATGAAGTCGGTGTCGTCCGGGTCGGACAGGCGGAGGCCGGCCAGCAGCGAGGTGTGGCCGCTCAGCGGCTCGATCGCGTTGAGCGCCGCGGGCAGTACCCATGCGATGCCCGGCGTCCAGGTGGGATAGGGCCCCTGGTCGGAGATGTCGGCGATGCCGATCACCGGCAGGTCGTGCCGGAGACCCCCGAGCGTACGGACGCTGAGGCGGTCGCCGATCGAGATGCCCAGGGCGCGCGCGAAGGTGTGCTCGACGACCGCGCCGTCGGGCCTCGAAGGGTCGAGCCAGTGGCCCTCGGAGACGATCGGCCGGCCGACGTCGGGAAGCCTGCTGCCCAGCGCCCGCAGCTCGAGCGGGGCCCGCTGACCCTCCTGCACGGCGTTGGCGACGGTGGTCGTGTACGGCCCGGAGATCCCGGTGACGCCCTCCATGTGCGACAAGGCCCGCATGTCCGTGTCGGGACGCGCGTGGATCCACACGTGCGCGCCGTGCGAGCGGATGAAGCGGCCCTTCCATGGGTCCATCGCGCCGGCGAGCAGCGTGACCGAGATGATGAGGGCGGTGACCACGCCTGCGACGACGCTCACGGAGAGGAGCGCCTGGCCAGGGCGGGTACGAAGGTCGGCGCGTATCCAGCGGATGGTGGCGTGCACGGCGGTTTCAGAGGTCCAGGATCGAGCCGATGGAGCTTTTACTGTCCGTCGTGCCGACGGCGGCGTCGTCGACGATCATGCCGTCGAAGAGCGAGATCACCCGGTCCGCCGCACTGGCCACGCGGGCGTCGTGCGTCACGAGCAGAATGGTCTGTCCCTGGTCGTGCACCTTCTCGAGGAGGCGGATCACGTCGCGCGTGTTCGTGCTGTCGAGGTTGCCGGTGGGTTCGTCGGCGAGCAGCAGGCTGGGTTCGTTGGCCAGCGCGCGCGCCAAGGCGACGCGCTGCTGCTGGCCACCGGACAGCCGGGTGGGCGCCGCGTCCGCGCGGTCACCGAGACCGAGCTCGTCCAGGAGATACTCGCGGCGTGCGCGCGCCCGCTTCGGGCTCGCCCCGGCCAGCAGGGCGGGCAGCTCGACGTTGTCGGCGACGGTCATGTTCGAGATGAGGTTGAAGAACTGGAACACCACCCCGACGTGCCGGCGGCGCAGCACCGCGCGATCCGCCTCTTTGAGCGTACCGAGCCGCCGTCCGCGCAGCCAGATGTCGCCGCTGGTCGCGGGGACGAGGCCGGCGAGCAGGTGCAGCACCGTCGACTTGCCGGACCCGGACGGGCCCATCACCGCGACGAACTCACCGGACTGCACGATCAGATCGATACCGCGGATCGCGTGCACGTCGGTACCGTCCGAGTGGTGCACCTTGATCAGGTTCTTGGTCCGGATCATGGCTTTGTCGGCCGGTGCCGGTGCCGGGGCCGGGGCGGTCTCGGTCGGGCTCACGCGAGTTCCTCCTGGCAGCGCCCGAGCCAGTCAAGGTCGGCCTGCAGGTGGAGCCGTGCACCTTCGAGGAGTAGATCCGCGATGGGATTGTCGCGTTCGGCGGGATCGGACAGCCCGCGCATGAGGTTGATCAAGTGACGTCGCTGTCTGTTGATGAGGGCCACCCTGTCGGCGGTGCCGGTCATCGGGGCGAGGGCGAGCTTCAGGAAGAAGTCGCTTCTCAGGCGAGGGCCGTCGCTGGGTTCGTCGACCCAGGTGGAGAGGGCCTCACGTCCGGCCGGCGTGAGCTCGTAGACGCGCTTGTTGGGACGGTTGGTCTGTGCAACGTCTTCCCCGTGGACCAGGCCGTCCTTTTCCAGCCGTCCCAGGGTGACGTAGATCTGGCCGATGTTCGGCGAGGGGTAGGCGCTACCGAATATCTGCTCAAGGGCCTGCTTCAGCTCGTACCCATGAGCGGTCTCCTTGGCCAGCAGGGCCAGCAACATGGATCGCATGTGCGGACACCTCCTCGGGAATCCCGTATGCCAGGAATGTTAGGCGTGATGACGTTGCGCTGGACATAGGTAACCAACTCGAAACTTGCCCGTTGACCCTAAGTAACCGGTGTGCATAACATCTATGTATCCCGATGAGGGTCACAGAGAGGTTGACGATGACGCGGTCGTTGGCAGGCGGACTCCTCGTGATCTTGCTCGTGACGGGATGCGGGATATCCGGTCCGTCCCATCCGGCAAGCGACGGACCTTCCGTGACGACAAGTGGGCCTATCACGCTCGCCACTGGCCGGGATCTTACGGGCTACATGCAGCCATTGGTCGACAAATGGAACGCCGTCCACCCGTCCGAAGAAGTGACGATGCTCCAGCTCCCCGAGGCAGCCGACGACCAGCACGCCCAGATGGTCACGAACCTGCAGGCGAAGAGTGACCGGTACGACGTCCTCAACATGGACGTGGTGTGGACGGCGGAGTTCGCCGACGCGGGGTGGATCATCCCGCTAGATCGGCGGCAGTTTCCGCTGGACCAGTTCCTGAAGCCGGTCGTGGACACGGCGATGTACGCCGGCAAACTGTACGGCGTCCCCTACACGAGTAACGCGGGGCTGCTGTACTACCGGAAGGACATTCTCGACAAGGCAGGGAAGAAGCCGCCCAAGACCTGGGATGAACTGCGGAAACTCGCCAAGACCGTCGCGCCGAAATACCACCTCGAAGGGTACGCGGGCCAGTTCCTGGCCTATGAGGGCCTGACGGTCAACTTCGCCGAGGCGGTCCAGTCCGCCGGTGGCGCGATCCTCACCGAGGACGGCACGAAGGTCGCCGTCGACTCGGCACAGGCCCGGCAGGGCATGGAGTTCCTCGTCCAGGGCTTCCGCGAGGGATGGATCCCCAAGCAGTCCCTCTCCTTCAAGGAGGAGGAGTCCCGGCGCGAGTTCCAGGACGGCAAGCTCCTCTTCATGCGCAACTGGCCGTACGTCTACGGCCTCGCCGACAAGGCCGACAGCCAGGTCCGCGGAAAGTTCGGCGTCACACTTCTGCCCGGCCAGAACGGCCCGGGTTCCAGCTCGCTCGGCGGCGCCAATCTCGCCGTCAGCGCGTACTCAAAGCACCCCAAGACGGCACTCGCCTTCATCAAATACTTCACCAGCCTCGAAAACGAGCGTCAGGTGCTCGTCCAGGGATCGTTCCCGCCGGTCTGGACGCAGCTCTATGACGACCCCGGCCTGATCAAGCGGTTTCCCTATCTACCGGTGCTGAAGCGCAGCATCCTGTCCGCGGAGGCCCGGCCGAAGAGCCCCAACTACAACCAGGTCAGCCTCGCCATCTCCAATGCGGTGAGCGGTGCGCTGTCCTTCCGGCAGCCTCCTGACGCGGCCGTCTCGCAGCTTGCCGGAGATCTGAGAAGCGTCATCACCAACCGCTGATCCCGCGCGGTTTCGGATTCGCGGCCAAGCGGACCGGGTGCCGAACAGGCCTGCTGTTCGGGCTGCCGTTCGCCTTCCGGCGCTATTTCGTCCAGGACGTCCTGACCGAGTCCAGCAAGTAGAACGGCATTCGGCCGAAGGGGGAGGGGGTTTCGGACATGCCAAATGTCCTGCCGAACAACGGTGGCCGCGCGTCAGGCGAGCTCCTGCTGGCAGCGCTCCAGCCAGTCGAGGTCGGCCTGAAGGTGCAATCGCGCGCCTTCGATGAGCAGCAGGGCGATCGTGTTGTCGCGTTCGGTGCCGGCGGCCAGATCCGACAGTCCGCGCATGAGGTTCAGCAGGTGGCGTCGCTGCCGGTTGATGAGCGTCATCCGGTCGGCGGCGCCGGAGATCGGGGCCAGTGCGAGCTTCACGAAGAAGTCGTCGCGAAGGCGTGGGCCGTCCCCCTGCTCTTCCACCCACGCGGCGAGGGCTTCACGGCCCGCCGGAGTCAGCTCGTAGACCTTCTTGTTCGGCCGGTTGGCTTGCGCCACGTCCTGGCTGAGGACCAGGCCGTCCTTCTCGAGCCGCCCCAACGTCACATAGATCTGGCCGATGTTCGGCGAAGGGTAAGCGCTACCGAACGTTTGTTCGAGTGCCTGCTTGAGCTCATATCCATGCGCCGGCTCCTTGGCCAGCAGCGCCAGCAACACCGGACGCACTTATGGCCACCCCCTTTCTCCTGCCTGTCAACCATGTTAAGGCGCCGTGTCAAGCAATGCACACCTGGGTGATATTTAGATTTTCTGTTGACTAGTACATAACGTCAATATATAACGAGCATGTATCAGTCTAGGCGAGCCGCCGGGAGGAGTCGAGATGGAGCCCCGGATCGACGTCCCCGGTACGGCCGCCGGCGAGGTATGGGGTGACGGATTCCGGACCATCCGGAGTCGGCGATCGAGCCACGGAGGTGGCTTCATGGCAGCGAATCACCAGGTCCGGGCCGGCAGGCGCCCGGTCGAGGAGGAGCCGCTCGAGGTCGGAGGCGCCCGACGCGCGCACCGCCGCCGGTCCGCCGACACCGCCACCTCTCGCGTCGATTGGCGTATCTCCGTGCCCGGAGTCGCCACCATGGTCGGCACCGCGCGCCGGCTCGCCCGCGCGGCCCTGAACGGCTCGCCTCGCGCCGACGACCTCGAACTGATCATTAGCGAACTTGTCACCAACGCCATCCGCCACACGCCGAGCGGCCGTGCGGGCGCCTCGGTGTCCCTCCGGGTCATCGCGACCGCCGGCTGGGCCCGTGTGGAGGTACGCGACCTGGGCGACGACGCCTCCTGGAGCGGCCGTGCCGAACGGCCGCAGGAGGCCGAGTGTGGCCGTGGCCTGGTCATCGTCAACGCGCTCGCCGACCGGGCGGGCCGCGAGGCGGTCACCGGCGGTCAGCTCATCTGGGCCGAACTCCGCTGGGCCGACGCGCGCGACGCCACCGGCGACGCGCTTCGGTGGCCACAAGACACGCATATCGGCAAATAACAGGCCGGACCTTCCCTATTTGTCAAGGGTTCGCGAAGCATGCCCGCGGTCGGGCTGCGTCCTGTGCGAGAGGAGACCGCGCTCATGACAGCGGCCGGGCGATCGGACGCCGCGAGGAGTGACCGTCACCCCAGGAGCGACCACTTCCTGGCCGCTCCGTCGTAGGCGTACGCCGGCCGGGCCGCCGTCGACACGGTGTGGAACGGGCGCCCGCGGTCGTCGATGCGGATCGTGCCGCCGCGGCGCCCGCTGGTCCACTCGAGCTCGATGACCCACGCGGCGTCGGCCGTGCCGGCGCTCGCCCGTACGGCGAAGACCTCCGGGCCGGTGGGGGAGAGGCGGTAGGGCAGGTCCATCGCGGGGAGCGTTAGCTCGCCGTGGCGCGTCGGCGCCTCGGCGATCCCCGGCTCGGCGCGCAGGGCCGGCGACGGCCGGTCGAGGGTCACGTCGAACAGCCTCGGCGTGACCTCGCCGCCGCAGAACCCGCCGACGGAGAACACGTCCTTGGCCGGCAGCGCGGTCCGCAGCACCCGCACGCGTACGTCCTGGAGCACGATGGCGTCGCCGTAGGTGCCCTGGAGCGTGATGGTGACGAGCATGGTGTTGGCGTTAGGTCGCGCCCCGACGCGTGCCGCCCAGGCGGGGAAGTCCGCGAGGCGGTCCGGCGGGCGCGTACGCCGGACGTCGTGGCCGGTCACGGCGTTCTGCACGCAGGCGCCGACGGCGGGGGTGCGCACGCTCCAGGCGAACGGCGCCGGCGCGTCGCCGACGCGCGCCAGACCCCGGTCGACGGCCTGCACGACGGCGGTCGTCGCGACGGCCGCGAGCACCGCCGTACCCAGTGCCAGGACCGGCCTCCTCCTGCGGCGGAGCGCCGCCCTCCAGCCGGTCGGCGACGAGCGAGTGTGGGTCATCTGACGCTCCAGCGGGGGCGGCGGATCTGACCGTACGTGACGAGGCTACTTCAGAGCGTGTCCGCGTGAAGGTCGCATGCCAGACCCGGCGCGAGGCCTGCCCGCGCCGGGTCTTGAGCGGTTCGGTTCCTAAGTCAGGCGCCCATGACGTGGGGGCGCTGTGCCGTGCGCATCACCGGCAGGTGCTCGCGTACGAGCATCGCGCTGGCGGCCAGGACCCACAGCGCCAGCAGGATGGCCGGGATGTAGCTCGCGATGAACCCACCCGGTGCCCACGCGCCGCGCGTGGCCCAGACCGTGAACGCCGCGACGGCCGACAGCAGCGCGACGATCCCGGCGAAGTAGGCCATCCACATCGGAAACACCCGCGTACGCGCGATCGCCATGGCGCTCGCGGCCAGCGGTACGGCCATCACAAGCCCGGCGATCGTCGACATCACCGTGACCGTGCTGTACGGCACCACGGCGAGGATCAGCAGCCCCGCGTGCACGGTCAGCGCGTACGTCATGGCGCCGAACATGGAGACGGCGACCAGGCCGATGGCGGAGACGGCGGTGAACCCGGCGAGCACCACGGCGGGTGCGTCGCTGGTGTCGTCCGCGCGGCGGAAGGCGGTGGCCAGGGCGGCGCCGAACCACAGGAGAAGCGCGATGGAGATGGCGTACAGCAGCGCCGCGAGGAGGATGCGACCCCGGTTGTCGTTCATGAACGTGGCGATCACACCCATGGTGTCGGTGTTCCTGGGTGCGCCGCCCAGGACCAGGCGCCCGGCGATCGCGAAGATCACCGAGCCGATGCCGGCGAGGCCACCCCACCGCATCTCGTGGCCTCCGTTCATGCGCCTCTCGTGGCCTTCGCGCATGACGATCATCCTCTCGAGAGTGCTGGGAGTTCGGTAGTTACACCGTTCTCCAGCCCCACTTGCGCAACTATGGTCGAAAGTCCTGAATTGTGGCCGCGAATGCGGCCGCCCGAACCCGCTCTTACCGCAGGTCAGCGCGGACATGACGGCCGCCGACTCAACGTGGGGCCGGTCGCCGTGGGCGCGCCCGTCAACCCGTCCGCCGGGACGCGCCTGACAATCCCGTCAGGGACCCGGCCGCCGACCAGGGCAGCGTGACCTCGCCGAGCCGCCACCGCGCGCGGCCTCCGAGCGGCGCCGTGGTGTGGACCGGGTGCTCGCGCGCCAGCAGCTCGACAGCGGTGATCCAGCGCTGGCGCGGCCCGAACGCCGACTGCGGCGCGGCCGTCGCCCACGCGCGGTCGAAGGCGGTCAGCAGCGCGTGCACCGGTTCACCCGGCACGTTGCGGTGGATCAGGGTCTTCGGGAGGCGTTCGGCCAGCTCGGACGGATGGGACAGCGACGGCAGGTGCGCGGCGAAGGTGATCGTGCGCGGTACGGCGCCGGAGGCCCCACGCCGCAGGCCCACCCAGACGGCACGGCGGCCGATCTCGCCGCAAGTGCCCTCGACCAGCGCGCCGTCGCCGGCCAGCCCGGCGCACATCCGGTCCCAGGCCGCCCACGCGTCGGCCTCGTCGTACTGGCGCAGCACGTTGAAGGCGCGGACCAGCGTCGGCGGCCGGTCGACCGGCAACTCGAAGCCACCGAGCCGGAACGACAGCCCCTCGCGGACGTACGGCTTCGCCACGGCCACCCGGTGCGGGTCGATCTCAACGCCGACGACCTCGACCCTCGGATGGACCGCGCGCAGCCGCGTGAACAGCTCCGCGGTCGTGACCGGCGAGGCGCCGTAGCCGAGGTCGACGACCAGCGGACGGGCCTGGTGACGCAGCAGTCCGCCGTACGCGCGGACGATCCAGCGGTCGACCCGGCGCAGCCGGTTGGGCGCGGTGGTCCCGCGCGTGATGGCGCCCTCGGGCCGCCGTGCCCGCGTTCTCCTCGATGGACCGGGCGCGGCGAGTGTCACACGCGGTGGACCTTGTGGGCCGCGGCCTGGGCGCGCGGCTTGACGTCGATCCGGTCGATGTTGACGTGGGCCGGCCGCGTGACCGCCCACGCGACGCAGTCGGCGATGTCCTCCGCGGTCAGCGGGTCCGGCACGCCGTCGTACGCCTTGGCCGCCTTGGCCTCGTCGCCCTTGAAGCGCACGAGCGAGAACTCGTCGGTCCGCACCATGCCGGGCGCGACCTCGGTCACCCGTACCGGCTGGTCGTACAGCTCGAGGCGGAGCGTGTCGTTGACCGCCGCCGCGGCGTGCTTGGCGGCCGTGTAGCCGGCGCCACCCTCGTAGACCACGTGGCCGGCCAGCGAGGTGATGTTGACGATGTGGCCCTCGCCGCTGCCGATCAGCATCGGCAGCAGCGCGCGGGTCACGCGCATCAGCCCGAGGACGTTCGTGTCGTACATCCGCGCCCAGTCGTCGACGTCGGCCGAGGCGACGGGGTCCAGCCCGAACGCGCCGCCGGCGTTGTTGACGAGGACGTGGCACTGGGCGAGGGCCTCGGCGAGCGCGTCGACGGACTCCTGCGACGTGACGTCGAGGGTGAGCGCCGCGACACCGCCACGGCGCCCGGACGGGTCGGCCTTCTCGATCTCCGTCCTGAGCTCGTCGAGCCGATCACGCCGCCGCGCGGCCAGCACCACGTCGAACCCCTCGGCCGCGAGCCTCCGTGCGGTCGCCGCGCCGATGCCACTGCTTGCTCCGGTCACCACTGCTGTCTTACGCACGCGACTCATCATGGCAGCCCGTTTGCCTCACCGTGGACCGGAGACTAGGGGCAACTAGGGGTAATTGGCGGGAATGTCGTGATGCGGTGCATTGGTTGTTGGAACGGAGGTGGTGTCCGTGTCACGTCTCGCCCGGGTGGCGACGATCAGCGTCCACACGTCGCCGTTGGATCAGCCGGGGACCGGAGACGCCGGTGGCATGAACGTTTACATCGTCGAGGTCGCCAGGCGAATGGCCGAGCGCGGCATCGAGGTCGACCTGTTCACGCGGGCCACGGCGGGCTCACAGCCGCCGGTCGCGGAACTCGCGCCCGGCGTCCTCGTACGCCACGTCGCCGCCGGTCCGCTCGAGGAGCTCGACAAGACCGAGCTGCCCCGGCAGATGTGCGCGTTCACGTCCGGCCTGCTGCGTACCGAGGCACTGCACGAGCCCGGACACTACGACCTGATCCACTCGCACTACTGGCTGTCCGGCCAGTCGGGTCAGGCCGCGCGGATGCGCTGGGGCGTACCGCTGGTCCACTCGATGCACACGCTCGCCAAGGTCAAGAACCTCGCGCTCGCCGAGGGCGACACCCCAGAGCCGCTCGGCCGGGTGCTGGGCGAGCAGCGCATCGTCGACTCCGCCGACCGTCTCATCGCCAACACCGGCGACGAGGCGGAGCAGCTCACCTCGCTGTACGACGCCGACCCCGACCAGGTGGCGACCGTCTTCCCCGGCGCCGACCTGTCCACGTTCACCGACACGGGAGCCCGCGCGTCGCGACGGCGCCTCGGCATTCCCCGTGAGCGGCACGTCCTGCTGTTCGTCGGGCGCATCCAGCCCCTGAAGGCCCCCGACGTCCTGCTGCACGCCGCCGAGCGGATGCTGCGGGAGGATCCCGGGCTCAGGGACCGGCTGCTCGTGGCCGTCGTCGGCGGCCCCAGCGGCTCCGGTCGCGAACGTCCCGAGGAGCTACAGCGGCTCGCCGCGCGCCTGGGCATCGCCGACATCGTGCGGTTCGAGCCTCCGTGCCCGCAGAACGAGCTGGCCGACTGGTACCGAGCGGCCGACGTCACCGTCGTCCCCTCGCACAGCGAGTCCTTCGGCCTGGTCGCCGTCGAGTCGCAGGCCTGCGGGACACCCGTGGTCGCGGCCAAGGTCGGCGGCCTGCGCACCGCCGTACGCGACGGGGTGTCCGGCGTCCTCATCGACGGTCACGACCCGGGTGACTACGCTCGGGTGCTGCGCGCCCTCATCGGCGCGCCCGGCCGGCTGCGCCGCATGGCGCGGGCCGCCACCCGCCATGCCTCGGAGTTCGGCTGGGGCTCCACGGTCGACCGCCTGGTCGAGGTGTACTCCGAGGCCGTGTGTGAGCGGGCGATGGCCGCGTCCGCGTGACCCGAGGAGAGCATCGATGAGCCGCGACGAGGCACTCAAGGCGATCCTCGACGAGCAGGAGCTGGAGTACGAGCGGCCGCGCCCCGGCGCGTACCTCGTGAAACTGCCCGGACAGCACAAGCTCGCCACGATGACCTGGCTCGTCGCCGGCGAGCACAGCCTGCACGTCGAGGCGTTCTTCTGCCGTCAGCCGGACGAGAACCACGCGGAGTTCTACGGCTGGCTGCTCCGCAAGAACGGCGGCATGTACGGCGTCGGGTTCGCGCTCGATTCCGTCGGCGACGTCTACCTGGTCGGCCGCCTCCCGCTGTCGGCCGTGACACCCGAGGAGATCGACCGTCTACTCGGCTGCGTGCTCACCTACTCCGACGAGAACTTCGACCGGGCGCTGGAACTCGGCTTCGCCGGCTCGATCCAGCGCGAGTGGGACTGGCGCGTCAAGCGCGGCGAGAGCCTGGCCAACCTCGAGCCCTTCGCGCGGATCCTGCCGGACAAGCCCTAGCCTTCAGCTCGGTTCGCGGGCACCCAGTAGGCTCGCTGGCTATGGCGACATTGGTACTTCTCCGGCACGGCGAGAGCGTCTGGAACGCGGAGGGCCTGTTCACCGGCTGGGTCGACGTCGATCTGTCCGAGAAGGGGGAAGAGGAGGCGGTCACCGGCGGCGACCTCCTGCTCGACGCCGACCTCCGGCTCGACGTCGCGCACACCTCGGTCCTCAAACGCGCGATCCGTACCGCGAACATCGCGCTCGACGCCGCCGAACAACTCTGGATCCCGGTACGCCGCTCATGGCGCCTCAACGAGCGTCACTACGGCGCGCTGCAGGGCAAGAACAAGGCTCAGACCCGTGAGGAGTACGGCGAGGAGCAGTTCATGACCTGGCGGCGCTCCTACGACACGCCGCCGCCGCCGATCGCCGACGACGACCCGCTGTCGCAGGCGCGCGACCCGCGCTACGCGCTGCTGCCCTCCGAGCTCCTGCCGCGCACCGAGTGCCTGGCCGACGTCGTCGACCGGATGCTGCCCTACTGGTACGACGCGATCGTGCCCGACCTCGCCGCCGGCCGCACCGTCCTGCTCGCCGCCCACGGAAACTCCCTCCGTGCGCTGGTCAAGCACCTCGACGGCATCTCCGACGAGGACATCGCCGAGCTCAACATCCCGACCGGCATCCCGCTCCTGTACGAGCTGGACGACGACTTCGAGCCGCTGAAGAAGGGCGGCGAGTACCTCGACCCGGAGGCCGCCAAGGCCTCCATCGAAGCCGTCAAGAATCAGGGCAAGAAATAGGCCTGACCATGGAACGGCCCCCTCACCCGCGCTCGTCGCAGGAGAGGGGGCCCTTCTTCGCTCGGGGCCGGATCCGTGCACATGAGGCGGAGGTTGCGTGCCAGCGGGAAACACGGACTGGAACTGGGAGAAGATCGGGGCGATCGCGGGCGTGCTGAGCCTGGTCGTCGCGGTGGTGGCGCTGTTAGCCTCGCGCTCGTCGCCGCCCGGTCACTCGGACGTTCCCACGTACGGCCCCACGTACGGCCCCACGACCGGACCCGCGCCTCGCCCCGGCCCGGCCACCGAGACTCCGCGCGTGCCGACCCAGACCCTGGCGGTGCCGCGCGAGATGCCCGCCGGATGTGCCGACGCCCTCGCCGCCGTTCGGACCTACAACCGGACCGTCGGCAGTACGCGGGCGAGCCGGTCCGCCGCGGCCAACCAGGCGTACGGCGACATGATGGGGGCCGACACGGAGGCCGACGAGTCCTCCGTCTACACGATCCTCGTGACCCTGGCGCGCGACTTCCAGAACCTGAACTTCATCTCCTCGGGCGCCCTGGACCAGAGCTATTCCGAGGCTGCCGGACGTGAGAAGAGCGACGTGCGGACGCTCGAATCGATCTGCACCCCGGCCTGAGCCCGTCAATGGAAAAGACCCCGGCGACGGCGTCGCCGGGGTCTTTGAGAAAAGCCTCAGGTGACCAGGTCGCTGATCTCTTCGGGGTGCTGCCCGGTGACGAGGTAGACGACGTCCTCGGCGACGTGGACGGCGTGGTCGGCGAAGCGCTCGAAGTAGCGGCCGGCCAGGGAGATGTCCACGGCCGGCTCGACGCCGTGCCGCCACTTCGGGGACAGCAGCGCGTCGAACAGCTTGCGGTGCAGGCGGTCCATCTGGTCGTCGTCGGTGTCGAGCTCCAGGCCCATCGCGACGTCCTGGGACGCGATGACGCTGCCCGCCTTGGCGATCATCCGCTCGGCGATCTGGCCCATCTCCAGCACGGTCGCGTGCAGCTCCGGCGGGATTGCGGACTCGGGGTGGCGGCGGCGCGCGGTCTTGGCCAGGTGGACGGCGAGGTCGCCCATGCGCTCGAGGTCGCCGCTCATCCGCAGCGACGTGATCAACGTTCGCAGGTCGCTGGCGACCGGCTGCTGCCGGGCCATCAGGTCGTAGACGGTCTGCTCGATCTCGGTCTCGAGCTTGTTGACGTGCTCGTCGGCGCTGATGACTTCCTCCGCGAGACGCAGGTCCGCGTCCAGCAGGGAGGTGCTCGCGCGGGCCATCGCGGACCGCACCAGCCTTGTCATCTCCACGAGCTTGTCGGACAGACCCTCGAGTTCCTCGTGGTACGCGTCTCGCATTGGAATCCTTGCACTATCGACGGTTGGGCCCAGTCTAAAGATTGGCGGATCGCCATGAACACGTTCGGGTTTGGAGGTGAACTTTCGGCGAACGTCCTTGCAGGTGAGGAGGGATGGACCGGAGCCGGTCAACGGCCCGCCTACGATTCGAGGTGTGAATGTGGAGGTTGTCGCAAGCCTGGTCGGTGCCGCAGGGCTCGTGACCGGTCTGGTGACCGGTCTGGCCGTGCGTGCAAGTGAGCGTGCACAACGGCCGTCCAATCTTCCGGCGCAGGGCGCGGGGCTGCCCGCCGGCGTCGCCTCGGTCCTGAGCGTACTCCGGTCCTCGGCCGTGATCGTTGATCAGGAGGACCGGGTGCTGCGCGCGAGTTCGGCGGCCCGCGCGTTCGGACTGGTCAGTGGCGACCGGCTGGTCGTCGACTCTCTTCTCGCGATGGCCCGGCTCGTACGCCGCGACGGCGAGATCCGCGAAGAGGAGATCGAGGTCGTACGCAGCCGGGGCGAGGGCCGGTGGTTCGCCGTACGCGTCGCGCCCATGGGGTCGCACGGACTCGTCCTCGTCCTCGCCGAGGACCTCACCGAGCTGCGCCGCGTCGAGGCGGTGCGCCGCGACTTCGTGGCCAACGTGAGCCACGAGCTGAAGACCCCGGTCGGCGCGATGTCGCTGCTGGCCGAGACGATCGAGGACGCCGCCGACGACCCGGAGGCGGTACGCCGGTTCGCCCGGCGCATGCAGCACGAGTCCGTACGCCTCACCAACGTCGTCCAGGACCTGATCACGCTCTCGCGCCTCCAGGGTGGAGAGCCGGTCCCCGAGCCCAAGGTCGTCGAGCTCGACGACGTCGTGCACGACGCCATCGACCGGTGCCGGCTCAAGGCCGAGCCCAAGGACATCACGCTCGCCGTCGGCGGCCGTGAGGGCCTGCAGGTCCACGGCGACGAGGAGCTCCTCATCACCGCCGTCCGCAACTTCATCGACAACGCGGTGGCCTACAGCCCCGAGCACACCCGAGTCGTCGTCTGCACCCGCAAGGCCGACGACCGGTACGCCGAGGTCAGCGTCACCGACCAGGGCATCGGCATCCCAGAGGCCGACCTGCAACGAATCTTCGAGCGGTTCTACCGCGTCGACCCGGCGCGCTCCCGGCAGACCGGGGGCACCGGTCTTGGGCTCGCCATCGTCAAACACGCGGCGAGCCGGCACCGCGGCGAGGTCAACGTCTGGAGCAAGGAAGGCTCCGGGTCGACCTTCACCATCCGCCTGCCGTTGTTGAGTACCTTCGCGTCCGCGGAGGATTACCCCGAGCAAGCCACCGTACGGGAGGCCCCCCAGTGACCCGAGTGCTCGTCGTGGAAGACGAGGAGTCGTTCAGCGACGCGCTGTCGTACATGCTTCGCAAGGAGGGATTCGAGGTCGCGGTCGCGGCCACCGGGCCGGACGCCCTGGAGTCCTTCGACCGCGCCGGCGCCGACCTCGTGCTGCTCGACCTGATGCTGCCCGGCCTGCCCGGCACCGAGGTGTGCCGCGAGCTGCGGACCAAGTCCAACGTCCCGGTGATCATGCTGACGGCCAAGGACAGCGAGGTGGACAAGGTCGTCGGCCTGGAGCTGGGCGCGGACGACTACGTCACGAAGCCGTTCTCCTCACGCGAGCTCGTCGCACGGATCCGCGCCGTGCTGCGCCGCCGGGGTGACGTCGAGGAGCTCGCGCCGCCCACCCTCGAGGCGGGCCCGGTGCGCATGGACGTCGAGCGGCACGTCGTCACCGTCTCCGGCCGTGAGGTACCGCTGCCGCTGAAGGAGTTCGAGCTGCTCGAGGTCCTGCTGCGCAACGCGGGCCGCGTCCTGACCCGCATGCAGCTCATCGACCGCGTCTGGGGCGCCGACTACGTCGGTGACACCAAGACCCTGGACGTGCACATCAAGCGGCTGCGCGCCAAGATCGAGCCCGCGCCGTCGACGCCGAGGTTCATCGTCACCGTACGAGGCCTGGGCTACAAGTTCGAGCCCGACGAGTAGCGGGCGGGTGGGATCCGCGCCCGAGCGCGGATCCCACGATCCTGCTCAGGCGCTGGGCGCCGGAGTGGGCTTCTTGACCTTCTTGGGCTTCTTGGCCTTGGTGCCCGCGGTCGGCGCACCGCTGATCTTCTGCGGCAGCAGGCTCGGCGGCGCCAAGACCGGCGGGCCGGCCGGAGCCGGCGCGTACGTCGCGTAGTAGCCCCCGCGCGGTACGACCGGGACCAGCAGCGTGACCAGGCCGGCCTGCTGGAAGTGGAGCGTCAGCTTCAACGACTCGCCGCCGGCCAGCTCGTGCGCGATGCCCTTGAGGACGACCACGGAGGCGTTGCCCTGCTTCATGCCGGGGGCGCCGGTGTTGCTCGAGGGGACCGGCAGCGGCGTCGCGGAACCCGGAGCCGCCTTGCCCGAGGCGCTCGGGGAGGCCGAGCCGGGGGCGAGCGGACGGCGGATCGGCGCGCTGGGCGTCTGACCCGGCTTGGGCGTACGCGTGCCGGGCGATCCGGGAATCGGGCGGCCCGTGACGGTCGGCGGCGTGACGGCGCCCTGCGCGGTCGTGACGAGCTTGCCAGGCGTCAGCTCGAGGCCGCCGCCGGTGATCTGTACGCCCTGGGCCACGCCGGAGGCCTCGACGGCCACGAGCCGGTCCGGGGTGGACGCGTGGTTCACGAACCAGGCGTAGAGCGGCACGTCGACGCCGGCCGCGAGGCGGCGGCCGGGCTCCGGGCCGAGCACGAAGGCGTTGCGGACGTCGATCTGGTGCGCGGAGGCGTTGACGCCTTCGGCGAGCTGACTCGGCATCGCGGTCTGCGGATGCCGGCCGGCGGCGCACGCGGTCACGGTCGGGGCGACGGCGAAGACGCCTGCCACGGCGATGGCGACGGCCCGGCGGTTGTTGCGACTCACGGCGTCGTTTTCTCCTTGGGCGGGACTGGACTTTCCGAGGGCGCGCGAAACGCCACAGGGAAGCGTAGCGATGCCTTTCGCGGACCCTGACGTGGGGGGCGGAGGAGCGGGCGGGGCTCAGCTCGGAGTCTGCAGCGCCCGCAGATCAGCGGTCAGGTCGCGGTGCGGCGGCAGGGCACGTATGACCGAGCGTACGACCCGGTCGGTGCGGACGAGCAGCGCCGTCAGCCCGTTCGCGCGGAACGCCGAGGACAGTACGCGGTCGGGGTCGTCGGCGACGGCGGCGAGGCCGTGCGAGGTGGCGTCGGCCAGCCGGCGCACGTCGTCGGCGTCCTTGCCGGTGCGCCCGTCGGCGACCATCCACACCTGGAGCTGTGCCGAGCCGGCCTGCCGGACGACGTCGGCCACGGCCGTGTCGCAGCGGCAGTCACGCGGTAGGAGGAGTACGACGCCGGCGACGTTGATCACGCCGGAGACCGGCATCCGGCGGTCGCCGACCACGAGGTGGCCCGGCGGAAGCGCGCCACCGGCGGTGCCGGGACGCGTGCTCGTCGGACCGGCGGGCGACATGCGTACGGACCGTGGGTTGGGACGAGGGGAGACGACGGTCATCAGCACGCCGCTGATGAGGGCGACGAGTACGGCGCTCGCGATGAAGGGTGTTGCGATCCCGTAACGAGTGAAGGGGCGTCCGAGGCGTTGCCAGCGCGCGCGGCGGCGCTCTTGCCGCATCTCGCGCCGGTATGCGATCAGGTCGCGGTCGAGCTCCCGCGCGTCGTCCGGAACGACGACGTCGACCTTGGGTAGCCCGTAGTCGTCATGGTCGCCGTGAAACCCCACGCCACACCTACCTTCTCGGGCCGCTACGGCGCCGCCTGGAGTCCGGCGCCACTCGAGTCACACTCAAGGGGCGTCAGGTCCGTGTCGGCCCGTCCATCTCCAGTATGAGCCGCTTCCGGCGCCGTGTGCGCGGGGTAGCCCAATCGGTTCAGAGAAGCCCTCTGCGGGGCGGATGAGGCATGGGTTTGGGGCTTTGTCAATACCCTAATTACCGTGCTGACCTGCGCATATGCCTGTAACGTCGGTTCAGCAGGTCCCTGCAGCGTGCTACCCTTATCCGTAGCGGAAGGGGTACTTGTCACATGACTTTCAAGGTCGGCGACACTGTCGTCTACCCCCATCATGGGGCTGCTCGGATCGAAGCCATCGAGACTCGTGCCATCAAGGGTCAGGACAAGACCTACCTGGTGCTCAAGGTAGACAAGGGTGATCTCACCGTTCGCGTCCCCGCGGAGAATGCCGAGCTGGTCGGCGTTCGTGACGTAGTGGGCCAGGAGGGTTTGGAGAAGGTGTTCGAGGTGCTTCGGGCACCATACACCGAAGAACCCACCAACTGGTCGCGCCGTTACAAGGCGAACCTTGAGAAGCTTGCGTCCGGCGACGTCAACAAGGTCGCTGAGGTTGTCCGTGATCTGTGGCGGCGGGACAAAGAACGCGGCCTGTCGGCAGGCGAGAAGCGAATGCTGGCGAAGGCGCGACAGATACTCGTCAGCGAGCTTGCGCTCGCCGAGAAGACCAACGAGGACAAGGCCGAAGCCCTCCTCGACGAGGTTCTGGCCGGCTAGGCACATTGAAAGCACGATTTCCACGGGTGGGCGTCGGAGTCGACGTCCACCCGTTCGGTTCCGGACGCCCGCTCCGTGTCGCGGGCCTCGACTGGCCCGACCAGGGCGACGGGCTCGCCGGACACTCCGACGGTGACGTCGCGGCGCACGCCGCCTGCGACGCCCTGCTGACCGCCGCGGGTCTGGGCGACCTCGGCGCGGTGTTCGGCACCTCCGACCCGCGGTGGTCGGGCGCGGCGGGCGTCGACCTCCTGCGCGAGGTCCACCGACGCCTCACCGAGGCGGGCTGTGAGATCGGCAACGTCGCCATCCAGGTCATCGGCAACCGTCCGAAGATCGGGCCGCGGCGTGGCGAGGCCGAGAAGGTCCTGAGCGAGGCCCTGGGCGGCGCGTCGGTCAGCATCTCCGGCACCACCACGGACGGCCTCGGCCTGACCGGGCGCGGCGAGGGACTCGCCGCCATCGCCACGGCGCTCGTCATTCGCTGACGGGGCCGCTGAGGGCTCGTCGACGCCGCGCACAGGTCCTTCGTCTCATGACCGGGCGTTCGCCCGCAGGCGTGGCGCTCACGGCCGCGTGGCGCGTCAGCCGACGGGAGGCAGGACCGTACCCACGACGCCGCCGAAGCCGATCCGCCGGCCGCCCTCGCCCGGCGCGCTCGCCGTGATCCGTACGGTGTCGCCGTCCTGAAGGAACACCCGCTTCGAACCGTCGGGCAGCTCCAGGGGATCCTCGCCGTTCCACGTGAGCTCGATGAGGCTGCCGCGCTGGCCGCGCTCGGGCCCCGAGACCGTGCCGGACCCCATCAGGTCGCCGGTACGCAGGACGGCGCCGTTGATGGTCGAGTGGGCGAGCTGCTGCGGCGGCGTCCAGTACATCCCGGCGAACGGCGGGCGGCTCACCACGTACCCGTTCAGCTCCACCTCGAGGGTCAGGTCGAGCCCCCAAGGCTCGTCGCAGTGCAGGTAGGGGAGCGCTTTCGGGTCCTGCACCGGCGGGGGGACGCGCGCCGCCTCCAGCGCGGCGACCGGCACCACCCACGGCGCGATCGACGTCGCGAACGACTTGGCCAGGAACGGGCCGAGCGGCTGGTACTCCCAGGCCTGGACGTCGCGCGCGCTCCAGTCGTTGAGCAGCACGAACCCGAACACGTGGTCGCGGAACGCGGCCGTCGACACCGGTCGCCCGTACGCCGACGGTGCGCCGACCACGAAGCCGACCTCGGCCTCGATGTCGAGCTTGACGCTCGGGCCGAACACCGGGCCCTCCTCGCCGCGGCGCTGGCCGGACGGCCGGACGACCTGCGTGCCCGAGGGCACGACCGTGCCCGCGCGGCCGTGGTACCCGACCGGCATGTGCGGCCAGTTCGGCAGCAGAGGCTCGCCGCCGGGCCGCAGGATCCGCCCGAGGTTCGTGGCGTGCTCGCGCGAGGAGTAGAAGTCGACGTAGTCCGCCACGTCGAACGGCATGTGCAGCATGACGTCGGCGAGCGGGGACAGGCGGGGCTCGACGTCGTCGCGGTACGCCTCGTCGGTGAGCAGCGCCGTGAGGCGGTCCCGCGTCGGCTGCCAGACCGCGCGCCCGGCGGCCATGAAGGCGTTGAGCGACCCGGCGGCGAACCACCGGCGGTCGGCGAGCAGTCCGGCGGCCGACAGCTCGGCCAGGTCGAGCACGTACTCGCCGATGGCGACACCCACGCGCGGCAGTTCGCCACGCTGGGAGAAGACGCCGTACGGCAGGTTGTTCACCCCGAAGCCGCTGTCCTCGCGTACGGGAACCCAGGTGTCCATGATCCTCAGCTTTCCCCGTCAGCGCGGGTTCGACCAGCCGTCGTAGGTGCGGTCAGTCGCGCGGAGGCGTCGGTGAGCTGCGGAACTGTCCGAAGGGCGGGGGCATCTCGGCGTCTTCGTCGCGCTCGGTCTCGCCGGCGTCGGGGTCCTCGGCGCGCTCGTCCGTGTACGCCTCGTCGTCCGCGTCGTCGTCCTCGCCACCCGTGCGCTCGACCTGCTTGATGCCATCCGGCCGCGTGTTCGGGAGCTTGATGCCGTCGGGCTGCGTGTCGGACAGATCGGGCTTGGGGCGCGGCCCGCCGACGAGCATGACGTCGGTCGGCAGCGAGGTCGGCGCCGTGAAGGGCACGGGCGCGACGTCCTCCGGCTCCTCCGGGTCCTCCTCGATCACGACGGGCGTGTCGGGCACGACCTCAGGCTCGACGTGCGCGCCCGTCGGCGCCGTCGCGGGCTGCCACTCCATGGGCTCCAGCGGCGCGGTGGAGGGCGCCGGGTCGAGCCAGTCCATCGACACCCCTGCGGGCACCGGCTCCGGCTCGGTCGCGCGTACGGCCTCGAGCTCGCGTACGTGCACGGCGCGGACCAGCTCCCGTGTCTCCTGGGGCTCGGGGTCGGCGAAGCCCGGGACGATCGCCTGGTCGACGACGGCGGCGGTGGGTTCCGGCGCGGAGGCGGAGCGGTCACGCCTCGGCCGCAGGCCCAGCGCCTGCTTGATCATGGCCAGCCAGAGCCAGACGGCGATCACGAGGATGGCCCAGGGCGCGGCCGCGACCCCGCCGGACACCCAGGCGTGTGACAGCCGGCCGTAGCCGCGGATCGCGTGCCAGACGCCCGCCGTGCCCGCGCCGCCGACGAGCAGCAGCAGCAGGAGCCAGCGCAGCGCTCGCGAGATCCACCGGGACCGGCGCGCCGTCAGGATGGACAGGATGACGACGACGACCAGGCCATCGACCACGCCGGGGTAGAGGTACGCCCGGTGGCGGACGGCGCCGCCCTGGATCGCGAGCGCCCGCAGGTCTCCGTACGACAGCACGAACGTCGCCGTGGCGAGCGCCACGACGCCGAGACCGCCGAGCGCGGTGAGGAGTCGTCGCTGAACTTTCGAATACTGCGCGGGGGTGTCAGTCATATGAGGGGAAGTCAACCATCGGGGCCGTCGGGTAGCCCCCATCTTGGCCGGATCGAGCCGATGTCGTGGTGATCCTCGACCGCGTGTCGCCGTTAAATCGGCGCCGGGCCGTGCTCGGCCGGTGCCGGTCGCGGCGGCCCGGCGCCGCTTCATCGCTCGGACTTGTGGGTATGCGGCCATTGGTGTTGGTTTGTAGCCCCCACTCGAGCATGGTGTTGTCTTGAGCGATGTGCGTCCCCCGTCCGAAGTCCGCGTGCTGGCCGACGAGGAGCTCCTCGGCGAGCTGCTCGGCGTGCACGATCCGCGTGCCCTGACCGGACGATCCCGTACCTGGCTGATGGTCCTCGGACTGCCCGGCCTGGTGCTGCTGCCCTTCACCGTGGTCTTCCTGTCGCAGGGCATCGGCTGGGCCGCCGGGCTCAGCCTGGTCCTCACGGTCGGCTACCTCGGCGCGGCCGGCCGCATCCTGATCCGCGACGTCGCGCCCGGGTACGGCCGGATCCTCTACCGGTACGAGAACGGCCTCATCATGTTCGCCGGCCGCTCGGTGACGGCCTTCCCCTGGGATGCCGTACGCGAGCTGCGCCTGTCCGGCGCCCGTATCGGCTCGTCGAAGACGGTCTGGCGGTTCTCCCTGGTGCGCGACGACGGCGCCGAGGCGCAGGTCGGCCGGGAGTTCCCCGGCGTCGAGGACCTCGTCGAGCTGGTGTCGACGGCGATCACCGATCGCGTACTGCCGAAGTACGTCTCGCGGATCGACGGCGGCGGCCAGGTGCGGTTCGGGCCGTTCGCGATGACGCGAGAGAGCATCGCGAAGGACGGCGAGGAGATCGCCTGGCCGAACGTCGCCGACGTCGGGATCGGTAACGGCATGATCTACGTCGATCGGGCCGATCGGCTGCCCGGCATGACGGCTACCGCCGGAGAGGTGCCGAATGTGGTGGCCTTCGTGGAATTGGCGCGCCATGTACGTGAATTGCGCGCGGACCCGGAAACCTGACCGTCCACGGTTCGTTCCAGGAAGAGTATTTCTGTGTCGGGTCTCCACCCGCATCGAATAGCCTCGTACGCGTGAGCCTGCGCCTCTATGACACCGGTACCCGTGGCATCCGCGAATTCGTCCCGCTCAGGGCGGGCCGGGCGGGTGTCTACGTCTGTGGTGCCACGCCGCAGGCCGCCCCGCACATCGGGCACCTGCGCTCCGCCATCACGTACGACATCCTTTTCCGCTGGCTGCGGGCCACGGGGCTCGACGTGATGTTCGTCCGCAACCTCACCGACATCGACGACAAGATCATCAATGTGTCGGCGCAGACGGGCGTGCCGTGGTTCGCGGTCGCCGAGGCCAACCAGCGCATCTTCAACCACGGCTACGACGTCCTCGGCTGCCTGCCGCCGACGGTCGAGCCGCGCGCGACCGGGCACGTTCCCGAGATGATCATGCTGATGCGCCGTCTCATCGACGCCGGCCACGCCTACAACGTCGGCGACGACGTCTACTTCGACGTCATGTCGTGGAGCGAGCGCTACGGCGCGCTGTCCCACCAGCGCCTGGACAGCATGCGGGCCGCCGGCGACACCCCCAACGAGGACTCCAAGCGCGACGCCCGCGACTTCGCGCTGTGGAAGGGCGCCAAGCCCGGCGAGCCGAGCTGGGAGACCCCGTGGGGCCCCGGCCGTCCCGGCTGGCACCTCGAGTGCTCGGCGATGGCCACCAAGTACCTCGGGCCGGAGTTCGACATCCACGGTGGCGGCGTCGACCTGATCTTCCCGCACCACGAGAACGAGCTCGCCCAGTCGGCCGCCGCCGGCGACGCGTTCACGCGCTACTGGATGCACAACGGGCTGCTCACGGTGGCCGGCGAGAAGATGAGCAAGTCCATCGGCAACGTCGTGCTGCTCACCGACCTGCTCGAGAAGGCACGGCCGGTCGAGGTGCGCTACTACCTCGCCGCGCCGCACTACCGCTCGATGATGGACTACACCGACGAGGCCCTCCACGACGCCGCGACCGCGTACCAGCGGATCGAGGGCTTCGTGACGCGCGCCATCGAGCTGGCCGGACGCGTCGAGCCCGCCGCACCGCCGGCCGCGTTCACCGACGCGATGAACGACGACCTCGGTGTACCGCAGGCGCTCGCCGTCGTGCACGAGGCCGTACGCGCCGGCAACACCGCGCTGGCCGCCGGCGACAAGGACACCGCCGCGCGCCTCCTCGGCGAGGTGCGCGGGATGCTCGCCGCGCTCGGCCTCGACCCGCTCGACGAGCAGTGGCAGGGCGCTGGCGACGACCTCAACGGGGTCGTCGACGCGCTCGTCGCCCTGGCGACGGAGCAGCGCCAGGCCGCGCGCGAGCGCAAGGACTACGCCGCGGCGGACGCGATCCGCGACCGCCTCGCGGCGGCCGGCATCGTCATCGAGGACACCCCGCGCGGACCGCGCTGGGAACTCAAGCGTGCCTGAAACGATTGTCGGGAGACAGTACGGGGACGTAAGTTCACGAGGAGCTACCCAATCCCACCGTTTCGAGGTGGTCCAGATGTTCGAGCGGTTCACCGACAGCGCACGCCGCGTCGTGGTCTATGCCCAGGAAGAGGCTCGGCTGCTCGACCACACCCACATCGGTACCGAGCACATCCTCCTCGGGCTGCTGCACGATGACACCGAGGTCGCGGTCAAAGTGCTCGGCGCCGTCGGCGTCGACCTCCAGGCCGCGCGCGTCCAGGTCGAGGAGATCACCGGCAGGGGAGCGCACGCGCCCACCGGTGACATGCCGTTCACCCAGCGCGCCAAGAAGGTCCTCGAGCTGTCACTGCGCGAGGCCCTGCAGCTCGGCCACAACTACATCGGCAGCGAGCACATCCTGCTCGGCGTCCTGCGCGAGGGCGACGGCACCGGCGCGGAGGTCATGGAGCGGCTCGGTACCGACTTCGACGAGCTGCGCCGCCAGATCCTCTCGACGCTCAGGTCACGCCAGCAGCCACGCCGTTCGCACGGGCTGTTCGCCCCGGCCGGTGCCGGTCTGCCGGAGATCGAATCCAGGTTGACCGCGATAGAGGAGCGTCTCGAGCGCATCGAACGACTGCTTCAGGACGGTTCAGGCCGCGACTCCGCGTAAAGTTTGTGCGGGGCGTGTGATCGCCCTGTGCAACTGCCGGAGGACATGGATGGCGAAGCGTCGTAAGAAGGGGCCGAGTAACACCCTGAAGGCCGAGGACCGGCATTGGTACGGCAAGCGCCAGACCGAACGTGCCGCCAAGTCCGCCGCCCGTACGGGAGTTGCCACGACCGGGCCGCGCCGCGGCTCGTCCGCGCCCGCCGAGCGCCCGCACCGCCGCGCCGCGCCGGACGGCCCCGAGATCGTGACCGGCCGTAACCCGGTCGTCGAGGCCCTGCGTGCCGGCATGCCCGCGAGCACCCTCTACGTCATGTCGGGCGCCTCCGACGACCGCGTACGCGAGTCGATCAAGCTCGCCACCGACGCTGGAGTCCCGCTGCTCGAGGCCGGCAAGGCCGAGCTGGACCGGATGACCGACCGCGCCGTCCACCAGGGCATCGCGCTGGCCGTCCCGGAGTACAACTACGCCCACCCCGACGACCTGATCAGCCGCGGCAGGACCCCGCTGGTCGTCGCGCTCGACGGCGTCACCGACCCGCGCAACCTCGGCGCCGTCGTACGCTCCGCCACCGCCTTCGGCGCGGACGGCGTACTCGTACCCGAGCGCCGCGCGGCGGGCGTCACCGCCGGAGCCTGGAAGGCCTCGGCCGGCACGCTCACGACCATGCCGGTCGCTCGCGCAACCAATCTCGTACGCGCGCTCAAGGCCTACCAGTCCGCCGGACTGTTCGTCGTCGGCCTCGACGCCGCCGGCAGGGTAGGCGTCGACGAACTGGAGGCCGCGACCGGCCCGCTGGTCCTCGTCATCGGCTCGGAGGGCAAGGGCCTGTCGCGCCTCGTCGCCGAGACCTGCGACCTGGTCGTCAACATTCCGATGCCCGGCGGAGCCGAGTCGCTCAACGCCGGCGTCGCGGGCAGCATCGCCCTCTACGAGATCGCCCGCCACCGCGCGCGCTGAGGCTTGTGCCTCCCCCGGCCGCAGCCGGGGGAGGCGTTTCTCGGGCCCGGCACCTCCCTGGCTGTTGCCGGGGTAGGCGCCGTTGCGTTTGTCGATGGTTCGGTCCGTGCCTCGGCGTCGCACCGTTTTGCGGGCCGCTGGGCCCTAGCGGTAGTCCTCGACATTGGCGTCCTTGCGATCGCCGAAGTAGACCTCCTCGAAGTACCGGCTCGCCTCCGGCCGCGACCCGTCGAGGTCGGTGAACCCGTAGTGCGCGGCGAGCGCCCCTGCCGACAGGGCCTTGCCCGACCACCGGGCCATGTCCGGATCCGACGCCAGCGCCACCACGGCCCGACCGATGTAGCGCGGCGTCTCGGAGATCGCGAACCACCGGTCCTTGGCGATCCCGTCCTGCCAGTTCTCCTCGGTGACCCCGAAGTGGTCCAGCATCTCCTCCGAGCGCAGGAACCCCGGCGTCAGCGACACCGCCGTGACCCCGTGCGGCTCCAGCTCGTCCTTCAGCATCCGCCCCAGCCGCGTGATCGCGACCTTGACCATGTCGAAGAACATCGTCCCCCGGTACCGGTCGTTGAACATGTCGTCCCCGTCGGTGATCTCGACGACCAGCCCCCGGCCCCGCCGTACCAGGAGCGGCAGCGCGGTGTGCAGCGTGATGAGGTGCGTCTCCAGCCCGTTCCGCAGCGCCTTGAGACCCTTGTCCAGGTCGTGCTCCCAGAGCGGCTTCCACTCGATCCACTGGTCACCGCCCCACGTGTCGTCGACCAGCACGTCCAGCCGCCCGTCCTGCTCCTCCTCGATCCGCCGTACGACCGCCGCCACGTCCGCCGGAACCATGTGATCGCAGCGGACCGCGATACCCCGCCCCCCGGCCTCCGTGACCAACTGCGCGGTGTCCTCGATCGTCTCCGTACGGTTGACCGGACTGGCGGTTGCCCGCGTCGTACGCCCGGTGACGTACACGGTCGCCCCGGCCGCCCCGAGCTCGACCGCCATGCCCCTTCCCGCCCCGCGCGTACCCCCGGTCACCAGCGCGACCTGCCCGTTGAGTGTCATCGCTCTCTCTCCTCCTTCACTTGTTTCTTGTCACCGTCTGCTGTCATGCCGTGTGGCCCCCAGCCATGCAGGACCGCCTCAATGTCGGCCCGCATCCGCTCACACAGCCCACCGTCTGGCCGAGCCGACCAGTGCACCGCCGTCCCATCCGCGAGCGCCGTCAAGATCCGCGCCGCCACCCCCGCCCCCGGCGCGTACGGCAGCTCGCCCGCCGAGATCGCCCGATCCAGCAGAGGCACGAGCCCGGCCTCCATCACCGAGTAGAACTCCGCCATCAACCCGCGAAGCTCGACGTCGGCAAGGTCGAACGCCAACTGAGCAAGGTTGTTCGCCGCCGTGTCCGGATCGTCCAACGCGGAGAACACCCCAACCACCACCCCCGCCGGATCGCCGGCCACCACTCCGCGTCCCGCGAGCCCGGTCGCCGGACCGTGAGCCGTGTCCACCGCTGCCGGACCGCAGGCCGCCTCCACCACCGCCCGCATCTCGTTCCGCAGCGCCTCGATGGCCGACTTCGTCATCGCCACCAGCAGCCCATGCTTGGACCCGAACCGGTGCACCAACGTGCCCGCGGCCACCTTCGCCTCGCCGGCCACGTCGGCCAGAGTGAACGCCGGACCCAGCCGCGAGATCACCACACCTGCCGCCGCGAGCATCCGCTCGTCACTGATCTCTCTTGGTCGTGCCATAACACGTTATTGAACCACAGTTCATTAATCCGAGCGCCCCTCCACCTCGCCCGACAGGTCAGCCGTACGCGCTATCGTGGTGACGCTGCAACGTCGCGTGCCACCGCACGAGCAGCACGCCTCCGTAGCTCAGATGGCAGAGCGTCCGCCTTGTAAGCGGCAGGTCGCCGGTTCGAATCCGGCCGGAGGCTCCCGTTTCCCCAGATGAGGGCCACTGCAGGGGATCAGTCAGGCGCTCTTTTTGACGGCAACGATGAACGTTGTCGGGCGGACGGTCGGTCTGCTGGCCCGCGACCCGTTCATGGGCGCTCCGTTCCCTGGCAGTCTCTGACCCCTGCGAAGAGGTGGATGGCCTTCCAATGCAGGCCGGGTAGCTCTCCGCGTCGGCGCCCGTCATGAACGCTGCTCATCGCCGTCAAAAGCTTCCTGCCGGTGTGAGTTGTGACGCTTGCGGTAAAGGCTGTTTCAGGTCTTTGAGGGTTGTGTTAGCTTCGTCGCGTTTGTGATGGTGGCGGTTTCAAGGTCTGTGGGGGAGTGTCGTGGCTGACCTGGGTGGGGATGAGCTCGGGCGGTTGCTGGAGGACACGCGGCGGGCGTTGGGGGCGCTTCGTACCGGGTCTGGTTCGGGTTCGGAGGATGCCAAGCCGGTACATGGTGAGGGCTCGGCCGCGGACGGGCGGGTCACCGCTGCTGTTGCCTCTGGCGGCCACCTCGAGTCGCTGACCGTCGATCCGCGGTTGCTGCGGTCGGGGTCGGAGGAGGTGTGTGCGCAGATCATGGTGGCGGTGAACGCCGCGATGGACGATCTGAAGACGCGCACCGCTGAGGCGTCACCGGCGGTGATGGACCCGGCGGCGTTGGCGGAGACTCTGGAGGGCCTGCAGACGGAGTCGATGCGGCAGATGAGCCGGTTCACCGAGGGGATCGCCGAGACCGTCGCGAAGATCAACGGTGCGGCGTCGGGTGGTGCGAACCGTGGCCGGTGATGAGATCGACATCAGGTCAGGGTCGTTGCGGAAGGCCGGGTCGGATCTGCATCGCGCGTCGCAGGCGCTGGACACGGCGTGGAAGGGTTTCCAGCCGGATGCGAAGAACCTGAAGTACGGGTCGACGGACATGGTGGGTTCGTTGATCGGGGCGGCGTATGAGGCGGTGTTGGAGTGGGCGCACACCTCCTATGACTCGGCGGCCAAGGCGTTCGGCTCGTTCGGTGATGCGATCCATCACATGGCCGATCAGTACGACGGCGCGGACGACTCCAGCGCGGATGCCGCCAAGCGTGTGGGTAAGGACGCGTAGCCGCCGTGGGGATGACACTGCCGGGCGAGCTGGAACGCCTGCTGAATGACCTTGGGTTCAACTGGCCGGAGATCGACGAGGAGCGTTTGTTCGAGCTCGCGCAGTCCTGGAGCGCGTACGGCGGGCACCTGGAGCAGATCAGCGCCGACGCCGAACGCGCCGCCCAAGAGGTGTGGTCGGGCAACAGCGGCCCGGCGATCGAGGCGTTCAAGTCGCGCTGGGAGCACGAGAAGTCCCCGGCCCAGATCCTGAAGAAGGGCGCGACGGCGGGTCACACGCTGGGTGCGATCTTGATGGTGTGCGGGGCTGTCGTGCTGGCGTTGAAGATCAACGTGATCGTGCAGCTGACGATCCTGTTAATGGAGATCATTGAGGCGCTCGCGACGGTCGAGGTGACGTTCGGGGCGTCGTTGCTGGAGATCCCGGTGTTCAAGGAGATCCAGCAGATGGTCATCAACGCGATCATCAATGAGGCGATCAACGCGATCCTCGGGGCGGGCTGATGGAGGGCGGGAGGGCCGGGGCCACGATCGTCGAGGCGGCCGTCAAGGACCTACTCGGTGACGCGGCCGAGAACGTCGGCAAAGACGCACTCCGCGACGGCCTCAAGGCGACCGCGAAGGACACGGCCAAGGACGCGACGGAGGCCGCCGGCAAGGACGCCGGCAAGGACGCCGCGAAGGCGGGTGAGGAAGGCGCCGAGCGCGACGCCGGCAAGGCGCTCAAGGACGGAAAGCCCGGCGAGGACCCGGGAACCAGGACCAAGACCCCGGACCCGATCGACGTCGCGACCGGTGAGGTGCTGTTCGCCGAGACCGACCTGGCCCTCCCAGGCGTGCTCCCGCTGGTGTTCGAGCGCATCCACCTGTCGTCGTACCGTCAGGGCGGGCTGTACGGGATCTCCTGGGCCTCCACCTTGGACCAGCGGCTGGAGATCACCGCCGACGCGATCCGGTACGCCGCGCCCGACGGGACCATCCGCGCCTACCCACCGGCGTTCTCCCCGGGCATCGAGCTGCCACCGGAGACCGGCCCGATGCGGCCACTGACCTGGTTGGGCGCCGACGGCTACGTCATCGACGACCCGCGTACCGGCCAACGCCTGTACTTCCCCGCCGCGGGCGGCGTGCACGGGTGGCGGCTGCCGATCGCGGCGATCAGCGACCGCAACGGCAACCGCATCACCTTTCACTACGACCAGACCGACACGCTCACCGAGGTACGCCACAGCGGCGGGTACCGGGTCGCGGTCGACACCGATGGTCCCGCCGGCCACAAACGCGTCCGGGCCCTGCGTCTCCTCACGGAAGAGGGAGACGGCATCGCCGTCATCCGCTACGGATACGACGCGGCCGGGCACCTGAGCGAGGTCATCAACTCCAGCGGCCTGCCGCTGAAGTTCTTCTACGATGACGCCGGCCGAATGATCGGCTGGCAGGACCGCAACGGCCACGAGTACCACTACGACTACGACGAACACGGACGCGCGGTCGGCGGGCATGGTACCGACGGCTACCTGAACGTCTCACTCACATACGAGCCGAACGCAACCGTCCTGACCGACTCACTCGGCCACCGGACGACCTACCAGCTCGACGAACGCCGCAAAGTCATCGCCGAGACTAACCCTCTCGGCCACACGGCGACCTCCGAATGGGACGAACGCGATCGGCTCATCGCCCGCACCGACCCACTCGGCCACACCACTCGCTACACCCACGACTTCTACGGAAACTGCGTCCGGCTCGACCGCTCGGACGGCACCGCGATCGAGGCGGCCTTTGATGACCTCAACAAGCCGGTCCAGGTAACCGGAGCCGACGGCGCCGTCTGGCGCAATGCGTACGACCCAGCGGGCAACCTTGTCACGGCGATCGACCCTACCGGCGCGACCACGCGTTACGCCTACGACGAGCGCGGTGGTCTGACGGCCGCCACTGACGCGCTCGGCAATCTCACCCAGGTCGACATGGGCCCGGCGGGCCTGCCGAACCGGGTCATCGATCCGACCGGAGCCGCGCTGAGCTACCAGCGCGACGCGTTCGGCCGCCTGATCGGCGTCACCGACGCCCGTGGCCAAACCACACAATTCGAGTGGAATCTTGAGGGCCGCCTGACTACTCGGATTCTGCCCAGCGGCGCAACCGAGGCCTGGGAATACGACCCTGAAGGCAACCCGGTCATCTACACCGACGCCGTCGGGCAGACCACGTACTCGACGTACGGTCCATTCGAAGTGCCGGTCACCCAGATCCGATCGGATGGCTCCCGGCTGGAGTTCCAGCACGACACCGAACTCCGACTCACCCAGGTCATCAATCCCCAGGGGCTGACCTGGCGTTATGCATACGGTCCCGCAGGCGATCTGGTCGAGGAGATCGACTTCAATGGCCGGGTCCTGCGCTACGCCCACGATCCGGCCGGACGGCTCATCCGCCGGACCAACGGCGCGGGCGAGGTCACCGACTACGTACGCGACCCGTCCGGCAACATCGTCGAGCAGCGCTCCGCGGACCGGGTCAGCACCTTCACCCACGACGCCGCCGGACGTCTCGTCCGCGCGGTCGGGCCAGACGCGGACCTCGCCTTCTACTATGACCCGCTCGGCCGGGTCATCGCCGAGACGTGCGACGGCCGGACCCTCGCCTTCACCTACGACGCCCTCGGACGGCGGGTGCACCGCCGAACCCCCTCCGGCGCCGAGTCCGCGTGGGCCTACGACCCCGCCGGGCGGCCCGTCGTCCTGGCCACCGGGGGCCAGAACCTTCGCTTCATCTACGACGAAGCAGGCCGCGAGACACGACGCCACATCGGGGGCGGGGCCATCCTCGACCAGCAGTACGACGTCGACGACCGGCTGGTTTCCCAGGCGCTGTGGGGAGCACCGGTACCAAGCGGGTCCGGGCCCGCCGAGCCGCGGCTGCTGCAGCATCGCACGTACACGCGGCGCCCGGACGGCAACGTCACTGCCGTCGGAGATCGGCTGCGCGGCGGCCGCACCCTCGACCTCGACCGTGCCGGCCGTGTCACCGCGGTCAACGCCCACGGCTGGCGCGAACGCTACGCGTACGACCCGGCCGGGAACATCGTCCACGCGACGGCAGGCGACCCGGCCGACCAGGACGACCCCCTGTCCGCCGCAGCCGGCGACCGCGACTACACGGGAACCCTCCTCAACCGCGCCGGACGCACCACCCACGAACACGATGCCCAGGGCCGCCTGATCCGGCGCCGCTCCCGAACTCTCTCTGGCCAGATCCGAGAGTGGACCTACACGTGGGACGCCGACGACCGGCTCGCTGGCGTCACAACCCCGGACGGCCAACACTGGCGCTACCGCTACGATCCCCTTGGCCGGCGGGTCGGCAAGCAGCGTCTCGGCCCTGGCGGCGCCGTCCTCGAACAGACCACCTTCACCTGGGACGGCCCGGTCCTCATCGAACAGGCCCATACCGGAGGCGACCCGTCCACCCGGGTCACCACCTGGGACTACCGGCCGGGCGGCTTCACGCCCTTGACCCAGCACGAACACGTCACGTCGGCCGATGCGTCGCAGCAATGGTTCGACCAACGGTTCTACGCCATCGTCACCGACCTCATCGGCGCCCCGATGGAGATGGTCGACGCGGGCGGAAGTCTCGTCCATCGATCGAACGCCACGCTCTGGGGATACGAGACGCCTGCCCAGGCCAGCCGGATCGACTGTCCGCTGCGTTTTCCAGGCCAATATTTCGACACTGAGACGGGATTTCACTATAACCTTTATCGCTTCTATGACCCGGCGATTGCCCGTTACGAGAGGTCCGACCCTCTCGGTCTTGCTGCGGGATCGAATCCGTACGCTTATGTAGCCAATCCGCAAACATGGATGGACCCTCTCGGTCTGAAGGGCAGCGGGGAGGTCGCCGTTGACACCAACGCTGTTACCGACGCGCTATCTGGCAGTAAGACCGCCGAAGTCGATGCCGCCTTGGCTGGGCGCAATCCTGTCCTATCGCCGACGGCCCATCGGGAACTGCTTGAGGGCGGTCACTCTCCGGGTGAGATATCGCGTTGGCTGTCGGAGCGTGGAGGTCGTATGGGGCCAGCGTCGACCGAGGAAGGTGTCGCTGCGATCCAGGCCAGGTTGAAAGAAATGTGGAAGGGTAAGTCTTTTAGGCCGATGATCGCTAATGATGATGGTTCGGTGCTGCACTCGGCGATGCGGGATGGATTGTCGATTATCACAAACGACAAGAGATTCTACAAGAACGTGGAGAGGCTTGGATATCTGACTGAAAGATACTAGATTGGATATCTATCTGGGCGTCTTATGGCGGAATGGTGCACTATGGAAGATGAGTCTTTGAATGAAGATGATCTCGAGGAGATCATGGAGCTTTGTTCGGCGGCGACTCCCGGTCCGTGGTTCGTCAGGATCCTTGATGACGAGCACGCAATGAATCTAGTCGCGGTCAGCACGGTTCCTGATACCGGCCGCAATGAGCGATGGCCGGCGTTCGATCCTCGGCAGATTGTGGCCGCGACGCTGGTGCAGTATCCGCAGTATGTCGATTCCGGTGACGAACGGTGGGATGAGAACGCGGCGTTTATCGCAATGGCTAGAGAGACCATGCCATTGCTCGTGGCCGAGGTGCGGCGTCTGCGGGGATTGCTCGCGGCGGACAAGTCCGGTTGAACGAAGCATCGAAGGCGGACAGTCGAACTTGAGAATGTTCCTCGTGAGCGCCCACTAAAATTCGGAACCACGCGGGTCAGTCCCGGCCGTGGCGAGGTGGGCGTAGTGGGGGCGTGCCACCGGTCGTATCAAGGGTTTCGGTGGGCTACGGGCAGGATGCGCTCGGCGGTCTCGGTGTAGTACTCGGCGGGCTTAGTCGGTTTCGGGTGGGTATGCAGGCCCTGGACGTTGCTGAGGCGGTCGGCTGGTTTGAGCAGGATCACCTTCGCGTCGCTGAACTGATGAGCAACCGCCTCCTGTGCGGCTGACGGCAGCGGTGACGGCAACGACGGCTACCGTGGACAGTCACTGGTGCATGTCCAACGCCCGTCTACCTCGGTGAATGTCACGTGAACAGGGGTGTTCGTATTCCTTGTAAGCGGCAGGTCGCCGGTTCGAATCCGGCCGGAGGCTCCGTGCTTGCCCGGGGGCGATCCCCCGGAGCCTCCTGGTGTGGGGGGCTTCCGCCCTTCGCGCCCCCCGTGGGTTGAGGTCATGGGGGACGCTCAGGTCCATTGGCGGTAACGCGAAAACCGGCTCGCGAAGGCCCGCCAATTCGACGCGATCGAGAACCGCATCGACCAGCCGTCGCGCGGTCCGGTCGAGTGGGGGGGCTGAACAGGCGGGCGATCCGGGCCGAATGTACGCGGGGCTGCCGGTGCGCCCCGCAGTGGACGTGAGCGGGGAGACGCAGTAGCTCGGGCAGCGGCTGTTGAAGCTTCAGAAGGTCCAGCGGCTCAGCGATCGGGACATCAGCCAGTTCGCGAGCTCGGTGGGGCGCGGCGGTACAGGCAGGCCTTGATGACTGGGATCGACTCGTCACCCGCTGCGGATGAGCACCTCGAGACCGACCGGCCACCGTGCTCCCGGAAGGCCTTGCACCGATTTCGGCGGGCTGAAGCGAGCGATCGAGCGCCGCTCCTCATCAGCAATGCGGCCGAGTCGCCTGTGTCGTCACGCAGGTGCCCGGCTGATGTTCCTCACCTACTGGAAGCTCAACGACCGCGCTGGCTTCCGTCGCGACCTACACCGCGCGCCATATCGCGGCGATCGAGGCGGGAGCCCCGGTGGTCCGTTCCCGGGCCCTTGCCCAGGGCCTCAGGCGCGGACTGCCCTGCGCCGGTGATGCTGAGCCCGATGGGTGGAAAGGCGGTCATCTCGTCCACCTCCGTCCTAGGACAAACTGCCTACTCCCTGTACAGGTGGGATGAAAGCGGACGGGGCAACCAGGGGAGTGACCGTGCGCGCCACGCGATTCGAAGGATCTCGGCTACCGATGAAACTGGGCGGGTTACGGTGATGGTCAACCGATGGGGGAAAGGAATGCATTTGTGAGCGGTCAGGACGATCGGAGCGAGCGGGCTCCCTTACGAACGATGCCCTGGTGGGTCACGGTCATCGGTACGACAGCCGTTGCTCTTTCCGCAACGATCACGACGCTTTGGCTATTGTCAATCGCCAGGCATGATGCTTCGTTACGGCTTGAAGCGATCAAGGATGGTCTGACCGTCGGGGCTGGAACAGGCGGCGCCGCCGCGTTACTGCTAGCGGTGCGTCGTCAGTGGCTAAGCGAACGGACCCAGGCACACGCCGAAGACCTCGCACATATCACCCAAACCCATGCAGTGGCGGTCGCTCGGGACACTGCCTATGACGCGACCCAGCGTCGAGTTACCGAGCTGTACGCCAGAGCCGTTGAACAGCTCGGACACGTCAACGCCCCGGTCCGTCTCGGTGGCCTGTACTCCCTCGAACGCCTCGCCCAAGACCACCAGGAACACCGGCAAACCGTCATCGATGTCATCTGTGCCTATCTCCGGATGCCCTTCGACCCAGCCCCTCTAGCGCCCACCGGTGACCAGCAGACGGCTACCGACGAAGAGCCTGGCGACATGACAGAGGGCAACGGCCACGACAACAGCGACGTAAAACAAGAACTCCAGGTGCGATTCGCTGCTCAACGCCTCCTTGCCCGCCACCTCGCTTTGCCGCACGACTACGTCGCCACCAAGTAGAACATGACTACACCAGAGACATACTGGGCTGGGATACGCATCGATCTGAACGGTGCTCGTCTCATTGACTTCGACTTCACCCAATGCTGGCTCCAACACGCCGATTTCCGCAACATTCAGTTCAATGGGGACGCTAGGTTCAGCAGGGTCCACTTCAGCGAAGGCGCCTTGTTAAATGGAGCCAAGTTCAGTGACGTTGCATTGTTCGATGGCGCCGAGTTCGGCGGGCTTGCTCGGTTTAATAGGGTTCAGTTTGGCGGGAGCGCCCGGTTCAACGGCGTCCATTTCAGCGACGGCGCCCGGTTCAACGGCGCCAAATTCAGCAGGCTTGCCGGGTTCAATCGGGTCCGCTTTGGCGAAGGTGCCCGGTTCAACCAGGTTCACTTCAGCGAGGGCGTTCAGTTCGAGGGATCCACATTCAGCGAGGGCGCCCGGTTTAATTGGGCAAAGTTCGAGGGAGTCACGCGGTTCAACGGGGCAAAGTTCAGTGGAAGTGCTCATTTCGATAAGGCTCAGTTTGACGGGAGTACCCGGTTCAACGGGGCTCACTTCAGCGAGGGCGCCAAGTTCACTGAGGCCGAGTTCAAAGATGGCGCCTTGTTCAGTGAGGCTCAGTTCAGCGGGGACGCTTTGTTCAACCAGGTCCAGTTCAGTGGGAACGCCTGGTTCAGCGGGACCGAGTTCAGCGAGGGCGCTTCGTTCGACGCCGCCAAGTTCGGCAGGGTCGCGCTGTTCAAGGGGGCAAAGTTTAGCGAGCGGGCCTGGTTCGAAGGGGTCCAGTTCAGCAGTGTCGCCTTGTTCGGCGGGGTCCAATTCAACACGCTGCCCGGTTTCACGAACGCCGTCGCTAGCCACCCCAATATCAACCACGTATGGCCAGCCGACTGGCAAGTTGCGCCTTCCTGGCCTCCCGGAATGGCTCCGTTGGTCCGACGGCCGTGATGCGGACCCCTACAACATCGCCACCCTCATCGCCGAGGGTGTGTCCAGTTAACGGCTCTGTCGCTCTTTCGGTGGTAACCGAGGGTGAGCTATTGGAGGAGAATGCGGTGGCGGAGGAGTCGGAAGCCCGCTCGGCCGTACATCTGCCTTTTGATCAGCTTGGTCTTGGTGTTGACGCCCTCGGTGCCGCCGTTGTGGTATTCGCTGGTCAGGGCTGCGTGGACAGCGTCTTGGTCGAGTCGCAGACCGCGGATGAAGGAGTGGACGTGCGGCAGGTTCCCCTGCTCCGCGGTGCTGATCCACTCCTGTAGCCGGCCAGCGTTTTCGTCGGCGGGTGTGAGGAGTTGGGCGAAGGCGCGGACCAAGGCGGCGAGCTGGTTCATCTCCGCGCAGGTGCTGGTGGTCTTGGCTAGGAGTTCTTGCTGGTCAGGCCGGAGAGTGTCCGGGCGGCTGAGTAGCAGCCGGGCGAGCCTGCGGGGTGATAGGCCTGGCCGGTCGTCCTCGACGCGGCCCTGGGTGATGTAGCGGTAGAGGAGGTTCTGGCTGCCGGTGTATCCGCGTTCGCGGATCTCGCGCAGGAGCTGCAGGACGGGAACCGCGGGGTCTTCGGTTCGGCGTTTACGCAGGTACTCGCGGTAGGGGTCGACGAGGGTGGGACGGTACTGCGGCGCCCGCCGCATCTGCTCAGGCGCTTCGATTCGCGCGTAGCGCTTGACGGTGTTCAGCGCGAGGTTCAGCCGCCGGGCGCATTCCAGGAGTCCGACGCCCGCGTCGAGTAGGTCGTGGACCTGGTGCCACCGGGTAAGGGTGGTAGTTGTTCCGCCGTCGAGTTGGCGCACGCGGGAGGCGCTGGCCCAGCAACCGCTGTGCACCGCTACTTCCTTTCTGGCGGCCTCGGCGAAGTTGTGCCAGATGTGCCACCGGTCGCCGACCTGCAGAGCATCGGGCAAGGCTTGGTGCACGGCGTCGGCGTAGCCAGCGGCGCCGTCTCGGCAGACGATCTCGACGCCCGGATGTCCGCGCAGCCACGCGGCAAGGGTGCCGGACCTACGGTCGGCCAAGACATCGACACGTCGGCGAGTCTCGGCGTCGATCACGACAGTGGCGTAGGTGCGACAGCGTCGCAGGGAGAAATCGTCCACGCCCAGTACTCGCGGGGTCGCCACCGGCGGAAGCGGGATACCCAGCAGCGCCCGCAGCGCCGTGTGGCGGGAGATCCGTATTCCCAGCGCGGGAAGCACGCGGGCGCTGGCGCGGCCCGCTAACTCCCGTACTACCGCACTGACCTGGGTGGTCAGACGCGCGGTTCGTCGCTGGTACCGCTCCAGCACCCCGGCGGCCTGTTCCCGGAACGTCCGCCGGGGGCACCGCCAGTCCCGGCAAGCGAGCCGACGCACTCGCACGTTCACCACCACAGGCCGCCCGTCGAGGGCGATATCGGCCACGATCCGCTCGCACCACGCATGGACATGAGCAGTCTCGACAGCACATCCCGGGCACGCTACGGGAACCTCCCGGCTGCGGGCCCGCACCCGGATCAACTCGCCCTCGTCGGCGACATCCTCAATGACCAGGGCCGACAACCCCGAAAACACAGTGTTCACAAGATCGCTAAGACTGCACGGGGCTCATCGTGACATCGCAGCACGCTCCGTCACCACCGAAAGTGAGACAGAGCCGGAAACCGTACAGACCCCGCCTAGGTCAGGCAGCCGGGAATTGCCTGTCGTCGAGCGACATCGCGGTTCCGCTCACCATGATCCCGCCGTTTCCAGGAGGTATGTCGACGAGTAGCCGGCTGGGCCGGCCCATGTCCTCGCCTTGGTGGATCGTGACCCGGGCCGGAGGCGTGACGAGTTCCAGCGATCGCAGGTAGCCGCCGAAGGCCGCCGCGGCGGCACCGGTGGCCGGGTCCTCGACGATTCCACCCGGTGGGAACGGATCGCGGGCAAGGAAAACGGTCTCGCTCTCCCGCCAGACGAGGTGAACGGTCGTCCAGCCGCGACGTGCCATGAGGTCACCGAGCGCCTCTTGGTCGTAGTCGAGGTCGGCGAGCCGCGCACGTGAGGATGCGGCGAGGACCAGGTGGTCGTTGCCCGCGTTGGCGATACGCGGCGGGAGGTCGGGGTCGAGCTCCTCGGCCTTCCAGCGCAGGGCCGTCAGCGCCGATGCGAGATCGTCGACGTCGGCAACGGTCGGGGTGACGCTCGTGAGGGTGGCGAGGATCCGGCCGTTCGCCCGCCGCGTCTCGACCTGGATCTCCCCGGCGGACGTGGTGAGCCGGAGAACGCCGGTTCCCTGCCGTTCGGCCAGTGCGACGGCGGTGGCGATCGTCGCGTGTCCGCAGAAGGCCACCTCGGCCAACGGGCTGAAGTACCGGATCCTGAAGCGGTCCCCGTCCGGGCTCAGGAAGGCGGTCTCGGAGAATCCGACCTCGGCGGCGATCTCCTGCATCCGCGCGGCATCGAGGCCTCGCGCGTCGAGTACGACGCCGGCCGGGTTGCCGCCCTCGCCGTCGACGTCGAAGGCGGTGTAACGCAGAACGGCCTGCATGGATTTCGTCACGACCAGGAGTCTGCGTCAGGCAATAGCATCGCGTCTAACGATGATTCTTGATGAGGGGCATCGGGATACTCGATGGACACGCGCCTGCTCAGCAGCTTTCTCACCGTCCTGCGCACCGGCGGGATCACCGCCGCGGCGGCGGAGCTCGGATTCGTGCAGTCCACGGTGACCGCTCACATCCAGGCGCTGGAACGTCTCGTGGGCACGCCGCTGCTCGACCGGCATCCCGCCGGTGTCTCTCCTACGCGTGCCGGTTCGCTGCTCGCCGAGCGCGCCAAGCAGATCCTCGACCTCGAGGAACGGATGCTCACCGAGCTCACCGACGCCGCCACCACGCCGACCGGCCCGGTACGGCTCTGCGCGCCGGAGTCCGTGTGCGCCTACCTCCTGGCGCCCGTACTGCCCGAGCTGAAGACGAGATTCCCGGACGTACGCCTGTCGCTGTTCCCCGCCGACACGCGTACGGCGTTGAGCGCGCTCGCGGATCGTCGCGCCGACCTCGCCCTGGTCCTCGAACCCTCGCTGAATCCGCCCGACGTCGAGCTGGTGGATCTCGGAGTCCAGAGGCTGTCTCTCGTCGCGGCGACCACCACGGGCCTTCCCCGGCATCGCCCGATCACGCCGGCGGAGCTGGCCGAGGCCGGCGTCCTCCTGCTCGAAGAGGGCTGTGCCTACAGCGACGAACTCGCCGCTCTGGTCACCTCCGCGACGGCACCGCCCCGCTTCGGCGGCATCGAGACGGTGAAGCGGTGCGTCGCGGCCGGTCTCGGCCTGGCCCTGCTGCCGACGGTCACCGTCGCCGACGAACTCGCCGACGGCCGGCTCCTCGAGCTGCGACGACCCGCCGGTCTGGCCCAGCAACACCTATGGCTCGCCGAACCATCGTCCAGGTGGAGATCCCCCGCGGTCCGAGCCGTGCACGCCACGCTCAGCGGGGCGGCGTCTCACGCCGGAGGACCGAACCATCGGCGCAGCGCCGAGTCCAGGCCCGGACCGCCCGCCCAGGCCACGTAGCCGTCGGGGTTGGAAAGGCGTTGCAAATGTCGAGCAAGCCTTGGGGCTGGTGCGTACCTGAGCGGCCAGGACCGGGATCGCCCCATGTTCTCCTTTGAGCGGCGATCTTGCGGCGGGACTTCATCACGGACATGCACGGTGTCCGGTATTGCCCTGGGAGGGCTTGATGGGTTCATCTGCTCGAATGGCAGGTGGTGTGGCGACCGCCGTACTCGCGGGAATGGCGCTGGCGAGGTCGGCGCCGTCGGTGGCGCAGGCGGCCGTACGTCAGATCGTCCGGGTGCCGTGCAGTGCCTCGGCGCTGAGTACCTCGATCAACGCGGCCAACGCGACCCCGGCCACGCTCCGGCTGGCCGCACGGTGCACCTACGAGATCACCGACACTCTGACGGTGACCGGGACCATCGCCCTTTTCGGGGGACCGTCCACGACGATCAGTCCGGCATCCGGATTCGTCGGCCGCCTGCTCGACGTCGGCTCCACCGGCAGGCTCCGCGTGCAGGGGATCTCCATCCTGGGCGGTACCGGCGCCAGAAAAGAGGAGGGAACCGGCATCCGTAACGCCGGCCGCCTGGTGCTGAACTTCGTCACTCTCGGCCGCAACACGGCGGACGGGGGCAACGGTGCCGGCCTGGCCAATCTCGAGGGTGCCCTCGCGTTCGTCGCCCATACGTTCATCGGTGGGAACAACGCGACGGGAACGGGTGTCGCCGGCAGCGGTCTCGGAGCAGGCGTTCTGAACAGGGGCAGCCTGACACTTTTCGCAAGCCGCGTGTCCGCCAACACCGCCGAGCAGGGCGGCGGCATCGACACGGAGGCGACCGGTACGACGCGCATCATTCAAAGCACCGTCGACCACAACGCCGCGGCGCTCAACGGCGGCGGCATCGCGAATTCCGGCAGCACCTCGCTCGATCGCACGCTCGTCGTACGCAACAGGGCCGGCCTGACCGGCGACGGAATCCAGCAAAATGGCGGCACCATTGCGGTGAGATTCTCGATTATCAGGGCGAACCTCCCTGATAACTGTTCTCCGGCGGGCTCCGTTCCGGGCTGCGGTGGGTGAGCGGAGCATGAGCAAGAAGGAGCCCCGCACGCCGCCGAGCATCATCGGGTGGCGGTGTTGGCTGATGACTCCGTACGGCGGACTCATGTCCCACGCCGCGTGGCTCGACACGCGGTGGACACCTGGCCTGATGACCGCGACCTGTCGCGAGAAGTACATCGACATGCCCAAGCTCATGGGCCCGCACACCCCACCGGGCAAGAACTGTACGTGTGGCCTCCGCATCCTCGACACCTGCACGAGGATGCTCGACGGCATCAAGAACCATCCGCAGCGCATGAACTGTTCGGAGAAATACTGGGCCGGGCTCGTCGCGAAGCATGAATGCCTGGCCGGAGTCTATGAGTTCCGGAAAAAATACAATGCCCTATGGGTACCCGACATCATCGGGAACGTGTACGGATATGGGCGCGTCGAGCCCGGTAACAAGGCCGGCGACGTGCCCGGACTTCGACCCGATCAATACGTCGACCCGGTCGGTACGGTCCGCGTCGAGCGCGCCGAGATCGGGGACCGTATCTACCTCGCACCGCACATGACCCGGACGGCCGAACTCCGGGAGATCGGCTACAAGTTCCGCTCCGCCGTCAGCAGCCTCAAGCGCTGTTATCCGCGGACAAAGGTCCACGTCGGTACCGAGTACGGCCGTGCCTGGATCGACCAGATCGCCGAATCCGAAGGCATCCGGTCCGACCGGGAGGACAACCACAGAACGCGCTTGCTGGCCACCCTCGGGGAGGTTTGACCTCACCCGCCGTGGCGCAGCTCGAACCGCCCGAAGTCCGCCTCCTGCCGCCATTGCAGGGCGGCCTTCGGGCTGGCGCGCAGGAACGCCTCGCAGCGGAGACCGGGCTGGGCACACGCGTCGACCGGACGGTAGTCGTCGGGCCCTCTCCATAGGCTCTCACCCGGGAGAAAGGCGTGCTCCAGCGAGGCTCGCGCAAGGGTCTTCAGGTCGTCGTAGCCGAGGTGGTAATCGCGCGTCGCCCGCAGAAACTCGTGGGTCAGGTCGGTGTGCTCGACCCCTCCGTCGTCGGTCGCCAGGGCGACCGGCACCCGGTTCCTCAGGTAGAGCGGAAACGGGTGTCGCGTCCCGCATACTCGTAGGCTCTGGCAGTTGCTCGTCAGCGCCGTTTCCACGAGTACCTGCCGGTCGGCCATCGCGCGCAGCGTATTGGCGGCGTCGTCCTCGCCGGCGATGTCGACGCCGTGGCCGATCCGCTCGGCGCCCGCCACCGTAACGGCGTCGCGGACATGAGATCGCAGCGCGTCCGGCCCCGCGATCTGAGCGGTGATTTCCCCCGCGTGCAGGCTGACGTGCACGCTGGGATGAGTCTTGCGCAGAAATCCGATCATCCGCATCTGCCGCGCGTACTCGCGGATCGCGACGGGGTCGTCTTCCGCCTGGATCAGGTTGACCCCCACGACTCTCCGGTCACGTTCGGCAAGGACGAATCCGAACAGCAGACCGGCGAAGACCCCTGCTGGGGAGCCGATGCGGTGGACCTGATGGACGATGCGGATGGTCACCCGGCAGCCCGGATCGGAGTGGACCGTCTCGCAGCGGAGTCTCCGCCGCATCTCGGCGAAATCTCGATCCATCTCGGCGACCGCGGCCTTGATCCCGCGATCGAACCGACCACCGTTGACGATCTCACTTTCCATCGCTGAGAGGTCACCGCGCCACGCGAGGCCCATTGGGGCGATCTGCCCCCCGACCATGAGCTCCAGGTACGAGACGTGTTCTGCCGCCGCGCGGGAGGCGACCGCGGCAAGCAGGTCGCCCGTGTGCGCGGTCGCCCTGGCGAACTTTCCGAACGTCGCGAAGAAGTGCTCGTGATCCGCTCGTACGCCCGGCCCGGAGAATCCGTCCATCGACCAGGCCCGTAAGACACGCTTGTGGAAGGGGCTGTCTTCGGCGGCCTCGGTGGCGGACCGCTGATTCCTGGCGCAGGGCGGAGACGTGGCCACATAGGTGGTGACGTCGATGCACAGGCGGTCCGCGGCGGCGAGATCGATCAGCGTGTCGGTGGGCACCGCTCCGCTGAGGTGGCTGTGCAGGTCCCCGCCCTTGGGGAGCTCGGCCATGAACGCTTCCAGGCGTACCGGGTCGTCGCGTATCGCGTCGAGGTACGCATCGACCCCGGTGGCCTGATGGCCGATCTGCGCGACCGCGAGGAGCAGGGCGACGACCAGATGACTCATGACCAAGGGGCGTTCCCGACCGGGTGGCGAGCCACGCGGACGGCCCGCGTGAAGATTCGGTCAGCCGAGCGGCCGTCCGCGGACGTGAGAGACGACGAGTTCGGGGACGGCCGTACGATCCGCGTCGGTGGCCTTGGCCGGGAAGTCGAACACCCCGATCATGAGCTGCATCGGGTAGTCCGGCGCCTGGTCCAGCCGGCGTACGACCGCGCCGTCGACGGTGAACGTCAGCGAACCCGGCCGCCAGTCGACCCCGTACGTGTGGAACTCGGCGACGTCGATCCCGAGCGGGTCCGCGGAGAAGGCCTCTTCCAGAGCGGGGTCGCGGAACCGGTGCAGCCCCATCCCGACGTCCGCCGACCCGTCGCGTACGGCGTCACCGAACACCTCGGCCACGCAGATCTCGCCGGAGCGCTCGGGCCGGTCCTCGATGCCCGACATCCAGAACGCGAACATCGACCGCCCGGTCACCGTGCCGCGCATGCGGACCTCGATCTGACCGTACAGCGGCGTGTAGCCCCACATCGTGGGCTGTTCTTCGCGGACCAGGAGCCCCTCGCGGAACGGCTGCTGGCCGACCGTCCCGCCCAGCGGCCCGGCGAAGCTACCGCTCTGGACACACGAGACCCGCAACGGCTCGTCGTGCACGTCCTCGCACCAGAGCGCCTGGTCGGCGGGGATACTGAGGCGCAGCTCCCCGCCGCGTACGCTCACGGTCGCCGCCGACCGAGCACGCGAGCTCCAGTGCGGCAGGTAGTAGGGGAACCAGACTTCGCCGTCCAGGGCGTCCCCGCTGAAACGCTCGTCGAGCTCGGTGCGCGATGTGGCCATGCCCGATGCTAGCGAGCGACCGCCCGGAATCCGCCCTGGTCGGTAAGGGTCACGAGGCCTGTCTGCGTCAGCCGGACGGGGGGACGACCGTCAGCATGCCGGAGTCGCTGCGCAGGTAGAGCTTGCGCGGGGCGGAGGAGCTGCTGGGGACGTGCGAGAGGTTCTTGCCGCCGGAGTCGGTGCTCGCGTCGATGGCGTACGGGCCGCCGGGGACGGCGAGGCGGATCGAGCCGGAGTCGGTGGTCGCGTGGACGCCGTTCGGCGCGGTGGTGAAATCCAGTTGCACCGTGCCGGAGTCGCTGGTGGCGCGCGCGGTCGGTGAGCGGAGTGCGGCGGCGCGGATGCTGCCGGAGTCGGTGCCGGCGTTGAACGCGCCGCCGATGTCCTCGACGGAGACCGAGCCGGAGTCCGCGTGCGCGCTGACGTTGTCCTTGACGTGGCGTACGGTCACGCGGCCGGAGTCGGTGGACACGTCGGCTCCCTGGACGCCGGTGATCTCGACGCGGCCGCTGTCGGTGTGGGCGTGGACGCGTACGGAGGCCGGGACGGTCAGGTCGTAGTCGACGCTGCACCGCGAGCAGCCCTTGCTGAACGTCAGAGTGCCGCCGCTGACCTGCTGCCCGGGGTGCGGGGTGCCGCTCTGGTAGTGCACGACGCGGTGGATGGTCACACCATCGCCGCCGCTGGTGACGGTCACGTGCCCGTCGTCCGAGTTCACCTGGATGTCGCTCACCGGGGTGGTGAGGTGGGTGTCGGCGGGAGTGACGCTGTGCCGGTAGTCGGCGAAGTGGACGCCCACGCCGCAGCCGGAAGCGGCCAGGGCGGTGAGGGCGAGGATCGCCGTACGTCGGCTCTTCACGGGTGGCTCCTCTAGGTCGGCTTGACCAGAACGCTACGGGAGCGGAAGAGCCCGTCCCATGTGGCTGGCATGCCAGGTGAGGGTGGGGCTAACCCCCCATGCGGGCGGTCAGGACTCGTCGTCGTCGGAGGGGACGACCGGCAGGTTGACCGTCTGGTCGGAGACGGTCGCCGGGCGCTCCGGCTCGGGCTCCGGCGCAGGCTCCGCGGCAGGCTCGCTGGGGGACTCCCAGTTGCGCGCGTCCTCCTTCAGCCGGTCGAACCCGCGGCGGATGCTCTCCCAGCTCTGGTCGGCGAGAGGGGTGCCGACGTCGGAGGAGTGGTCGATCGGGCCGTCGCTCAGCGGGTCGAGCCCGCCGGTGTGGAGGTCTTCGGTGGGAGGCGGGGCGGTCCCGTACGGCTCGAGTGTGCCGGGCAGCCGCCGGGTGCCGGTGTACGGCGAGGGTTCCTCGACGTACGGGTCCGGCTCGTCGGCGGAGGGGGCCCAGGGCGCCGGCTCGTCGGTGTTGCGGTCCCACGCGGACGGCTCGCCGGCGGGCCGCTCCCACGGGGCGGGCTCCGACGCGGATGACTCCCACGCCGCCGCCTCTTCCGTGGGCGGGTCCCAGGACGACGACCCATCCGTCGGCGAGGCGCCCAACGCGGACGGCTCGTCCGCAGGCCGGTCCCACGTGGAAGGCTCCTCCGACGGCCGGTCCCACGTCGACGGCTCGCCCGATGGCAGGTCCCAGCGGGACGACGGCTCGGGCGTGGACGAGTCCCATGAACCGGCCTCGGTGGAGGCCACCCCGTCGGTCCCGGAGGAGGGGTCGAGGTCCCAAAGGGCGTTCTCAGACAGCGACGGCCGGTCCGTGTCCCACGTGGCGGGCAGCGGGTCGGATCCGAGCGGATCCCACGGCGATGCCTGCTCGGACTCCGGCGACGCGGGCGCCTGGTCGGTGTCCCACGTGGCGGGCAGCGGGTCGGATCCGAGCGGATCCCAGGGTGACGCCTGCTCGGACTCCAACGACGCCGCCTGGCCGGTGTCCCACGACGACTTTTCGGGCTCCAGATCCAGGGACGAGAGATCGGGGAGCGGCAGCGGGTCGGCGTCCCAGGAGGTGATCTCCGAGGGCGGCTCCTGCTCGGCGTTCCAGGCCGCGAGTTCGGGGGAGGGCGCGGCCTCGGCCGGGCGGCGTTCCCAGGGGGACACCTCCGGCGAGGACGCGTGGCGCTCCCACGCGGCCATGTCGAGGTCCATGAGGTCGTGGGACCCGTCGTCCCCGCGTCGCTCCCACGGGGACTGCTCGGCGGACCGGGTGGTCGTGCGTACGCGGGTGCGTGCGGGCGGTGAGGCGTCCGTCTCCTCGGGCGCCTCGTCCGGGCCCTCGGTGGGGTCGGGGCGCCGACGGCGTTGCCGCCAGCCGAGGATGAGGCTGAGCACGAGCAGCGTGCCGCCGCCGCTGAGGACCGCGATGAGCATCAGGTCGGGGCCGTCGCCCGACTCGTTGGACTGCGGGGAGGTGGTGCTGCCGGGTTCCTTGACGGCCGCGCCGCCGTGCTCGGCGCGGTTGATGTGCGCGGCCATGCGAAGCGAGCCGAGGGCGTCGGCGACGCCGGTGCCGACGCTGGTGCTGCGGCCGTCGGGCGGGCGGTGCGTCGCGCCCTCCTCGAGGGCCTGCCGGACCTCGGGCGGGGTCAGCGCGGGGTAGCGCGCCTTGATGAGCGCGCTCATCCCCGCGACGAAGGCGGCAGAGGAGCTCGTGCCGGTGCCGAGGATGTAGCCGTGCCCGGCGACGTCGGCGCTGACGATCTCGACGCCGGGCGCGGCCACCGAGACGTAGGTGTGCCGGTTGGTGAACGTCGCAGGCCGGAACGCGCGGTCGATGGCGCCGACCGCGATCACGTCGGGGTAGGCGGCCGGGTAGTTGCGGCGATTGGCGGCGTTGCCGTCGTTGCCCGCCGACGCGACCAGGACGACGCCCTTGGTCTCGGCGTACTTGATCGCGGCCTCTTCGAGCGGGTTGCCGTCGTAGAAGAGCTTCCCGCCGCCGAGGGACATGCTGATGACCTGCGCGCCGTGGTCGGCGGCGTAGCGGATGCCCTGCGCGATCGCGTCGCGTGAGTGCTCGACCTGTGCGTGGTCGGAGCGTGCCGGGTCGCCGAGCTCCCAGGTGACCCGGATGGAGAGGATCTTGGCGTCGGGCGCGACGCCCATGATGCCCGCGGCGGCGCCGGGACCGTGGCCGTGACCGGAGATGATGCTCGCCATCGAGGTGCCGTGGCGGCCCCAGAAGCGGCTACCGGGCCGGCGGTCGTGGCCGGTGAAGTCGGGCCCGTCGATGACCCGGCCGGTGAGGTCGGGCTGGTGTCCGTCGACGCCGGTGTCGAGCACCGCGACGGTCACGCCGTTGCCGCGGGAGTACTTCCACGCGTGCGGGATGTGCAGGGCGTCGAGGGTCCACTGCTGGCCGCGGTAGAGGTCGGCGGGGGCGGTGCGCGCCGCCGGTCGCGTCGGGCCGGTCGCGCGCGCGGACTGGGTCGCCGGTACGGAAAGAACCGCGACCGCGGCGCTGACCAGCATCGCCGCCGCCAGGCCGGGGAAGACACGGCGATGGGCGGACAGATGCACCGGATTCCTCCCCGGATATCGACGGCGGGCGTCATTCTGCCACGGCATGAGGTCAATTGGTCACGGGATCGGTGGCGTTCTGTCCGGCGATCGCGGGAAGGATGGTTCAAACCGCCGGGGGTGTGTACCGTGCTCGGTGTATGCGCGTTCCGGGCCTGTGATCGCGATGGCCGCGCGCGGCGATCGCCGCGCACCCCTTCCCTGGCGGCCATCTCGACCGCCGGCCCGGATTCGTCTGCTCCGCCGGGCGTAGCCTCGAAGCCGCCCCCCGTACGACGCCGGAGACGCGACCTCCGGTTCACGATCGGGGCATGACGACGATGATGCTCAGCGCACACGGTCCCTGGCACAACGGCGACGGCCCCGCATGGTGGCCGGTCTTCCCGATCGGCTTCGCGGTCTTCTGGCTCCTGGTTCTCGGCGGCGGCTTCCTGCTCTGGCGGCGTACGCGGTCGGGCAGCGGCGCCGAGGCCGTACTCGCCGAGAGGTTCGCGCGGGGGGAGATCGGCGAGGACGAGTACCGCGAGCGGCTGGCCGTGCTGCGCGCCTGACCGGCGCGGCCGTCACTCCTCGACGCGGCCGTTGTTCCTCGCCGCGTCGGGGTCGGCCGCGGCCACGGCGTCGGCGAACCGGCCGAGCAACTGCCCGAACTGCTCGCGCTCGTCCGGCGTCCAGTCGGCGACCAACTCGGCGATGAACCGCAGCCGGAACTCGTCGGTCAGCTTCTTGACGCGGTGGCCGTCGTCGGTCAGCCGCAGCAGCGCGCGGCGCGCGTCCACCGGGGACGGGCGCCGCGAGACGAACCCCGCGTCGATGGTCTGGCCGACGAGCCGGCTGGCGGTGGACGGGTCGATGTCGAGGTACTCGGCGACCGCCCCGACCGTCAGCTCGTCCTCCTCGCCGTCGCGCCGCGCGACGGCGTAGATCACCAGCAGGTTGGACAGCTGGATGGCCCGCCCTGGCCCCAGCTGCTCCCGCAGGCGCCGCAGGAGCTGCGACTTGGTCCAGAGCCGGCGGAGCTGGAACGCCGCGTGCTCGATCCGCGCGACGCTCGGATCGGCGTTGGAGTCCGTCGCGGTCATCATCCCCACCAGAAGGCCGTGGCGATGATGCCGTACAGCACGATGAGGGTGGCGCCCTCGAGCCAGTTCGACTCGCCGTCGAGCACGACCAGCACCGTTATCACCACGGCCATGATGAGCACGGCGATGAGCAGCGGCGACAGGACGAGCGTGAACGACGCGCCGACCAGCGGGGACAGCAGCACGAGCAGCGGCGCCACGACGAGCGCGATCTGCAGCGGGCTCTGCAGGATGACCGAGAGCGCGTAGTCGGCCTGGTTCTTCAGTGCGAGCTGGATGCCGACGACGTTCTCGACCGCGTTGCCGGCGATCGCGACGATCACGAGTCCGGCGAACGCCTGGGAGATGCCGAGCGAGTCCATCGCGGGCTCGAGCGCGCCGACGAACCAGTCGGAGACGAACGCCGCCCCGACCCCGGTGATCGCCAGCATGGCGAGCGCGACGCCCAGCGGCCACGAGACCCCGTGACCGTGCCCGCTCTCGGACGACTCGGCCGCCTCGGCCTGTTCCGGCGTGTCCGTGCGCCGCTTGATCGCCGCGGGCAGCGACAGCGCGAACAGGACGAGCAGGAGGACCGACACGATGACGGACAGGTCGCGCTCGTGCAGGGCGGCGTGTGTCGCGTGCGAGCCGAGCGCGGCGGTCAGCGAAGGCACCAGCAGCGCGGCCACCGAGAGCACCATCAGCATGGACATCGTCCGTGCCGAGTCGCTTCCGAACTTCTGCGGGCCGTGCTTGATGCCGCCGAAGACGAACGCCAGCCCGAGGACCAGCAGCACGTTGGCGAGGATCGAGCCGACGATGGTCGCGGTAGCCACGCCGTACAGCTGTTTCTGCAGGGCGAAGAGCACGACGAAGAGCTCGGGCAGGTTGCCCAGGGCGCTCTGCACGACACCTGTCGCGCCCGCTCCGAGCCGGTCGCCGAGCGCCTCGACGCTACGGCCGACCAGGCTGGCGAGCAGGGCGAGGGCGATGGCCGAGACGACGAAGGGCGCGACGGTGCCGCCGACGCCCGCGAAGTGGGTGAACCCGGACGCGGCCGCCACGACAAGGGCGACGATGATCAGACGCCAGTCGGAACGTGTGAAACCCATGGGGAGATCATGCCCCATGGGACCTGCCGACTTGACCCCTACTTGACCATCACCGCGCGGGCGTCAGCCGGACTCGCGCACCAGGCGGCAATCCGAGCCGCTGCGCCGCGTTGCCGGCGTTGACGGCGAGGGAGACGTATCCGGCGGAGTCGGTGAAGCCGACCAGCTCACCGGGCGCGACCGAGCCGAACGTACGGCCGTACGGCACGGTGAGGAAGCGCCGCCCGAGGGTCACCGCCAGCGAGCCGCCCTCGCTCGCGCCGATCGCCTCGAGGTCGGCGCGGGTGATCGAGAGCTGGATGTTGCCGAAGCGGTCGACGGTCAGCACCTCGCCCTCGGCCACGCCGTCGCGTACGTCACGCGCGGGCGGCGGCAGCGTGATGAGGTCCGCCGGGTCGAGCTCGGTGCCCACCGTCGCGACGTCGCGCCCGGCCGCCAGATGCGCCGCGACGGGGGCGAAGATGTCGCGGCCGTGGAAGGTGGAGGATGCCTCGCCGAGCCACAGCGACGTGTCGTCCAGCTCGTACGCGCGTCGGTCCGGTCCTGCCGCCGCCCACGAGAGCAGCCCGTTGTCCGGGCCGACGAAGACCCGATCGCCCGAGGCGACCGCGATCGCGCGTCGCGTCGTGCCCACGCCCGGATCGACGACGCCCACGTGGACGCCGGCCGGAAGGTAGGGGACGGTCTGCGCCAGGATCGCGGCACCGCGCCGTACGTCACCGGGAGGGATGAGGTGGGTGATGTCGATGATGCGGGACTGCGGGCAGAGGCTCGCGATGACGCCGTGACAGGCGGCGACGAAGCCGTCGTCCAGCCCGTAATCGGTCAGTAGCGTTACGCATTCGGTGCGCGCCATGTTTCAGCCTACGACGCCGGGCATCCGCGAGAACACCGCGAACATGTCGGGGATCACGCGTAGCATGACAGCCCCCCGAACCCCGTACAGAGGGGACCTGATGCAACCGGCGGACGACCGGGGCGATGGCCCTGACAAGGACGGCGACGGCCGGCTGGCCGAACGCGACTTGGAAATCCTTTCCTTCGAACGGCAGTGGTGGAAGTACGCGGGTGCCAAGGAGCAGGCGATCCGCGAATTGTTCGACATGTCGTCGACCCGCTACTACCAGCTCCTCAATCAGCTGATCGACCGGCACGAGGCCCTCGAGCACGACCCCATGCTCGTGAAGCGGCTGCGTCGCCAGCGCGCCCAGCGGCAGCGCCAGCGCGCGGCCCGCAGGCTCGGCATTCACACCTGATCGACCAGGTCGGACGACTAGGCTGGGCGGCCCATGAACGTCGAATCCTCTACGCCGGCCGGTGCCGAAGGACTGTCCGCCATCAGGGCACGGCCCAAGGCGGCGCTCGTCGGCTTCGACTTCGACGGCACCCTCGCGCCCATCGTCGATGACCCCGGGCGCGCGCGTGCCCATCCCAGGGCCGCGGCCGCGCTCGGCCGCCTCGCCGCGCGGGTCGGCACGGTCGCCGTCATCACCGGGCGCCCCGCCGCGGTCGCGGTGGAGTACGGCGGGTTCGCGGGCGTCGACGGGCTGGTCGTGCTCGGCCACTACGGCCGGGAGCGGTGGGAGGGCGGCACGCTGACCGCACCCGAGCCGCCGCCCGGCGTCGGCGAGGCGCGAGTGAAGCTCGCCAAGATCGTTGAGATGGCTCCCGACGGCGTCGCGGTGGAGGACAAGGGGCACGCGCTCGCGGTGCACACCCGGCGCGCCGCCGAGCCCGAGGTCGTCCTCGAGCGCCTGCGGAGCATCATCGCCGCGCTGGCCGAGCGGACCGGCCTCGTGGTGGAGCCCGGACGGCTCGTCCTGGAGCTCCGCCCGCCGGGAATGGACAAGGGGGCGTCGCTGCGCGCCCTCGTAGCCGAGCGTGATGCCGCGGCGATCCTCTACGCTGGCGATGATCTTGGCGATCTGGCCGCGTATGACGCGCTCGAAGCCCTCCGAAAAGAGGGCAAACCGGGCGTAAAGGTATGTAGCTCCTCCGACGAGGTGACCGCGTTGGCCGAACGCGCGGATCTGATCGTCGACGGGCCGGAAGGCGTCGTCGACCTGGTCGAATCCCTCACCGAACAATTGGGATAACCGATATTCTTCGGGCGCTAAGCCCATTTAGCGGTGGAATCGGGGGTTCCGTCGCGTCCCATGCGAAAGGTTCGTCCCATGGCCATGCGTAAGGACACCATCAAGAAGCAAGCGAACGAGATGCTCGTGCAGGCGATGCAGCCTGGCGACCAGCTCGTGAGCGGGGTGTACGCGATCAGCGGCCCCAGCCCCTGGCTCATGAACCAGCTCGGCCTTCTGGGCCAGCTGTTCACCGACTACTACTTCGTCGCCGTGACCCGCCAGCAGGTGGTCTTCCTCAAGATGAGCCGGATCTCCAACCGGCCCAAGGAGATCGCGTTCACCGCGCCGCTGCAGAGCGTCCAGATCACGGACTACAAGCGCAACACGATGTGGAGCTCGTTCAAGTACAACGTGCCGACGGCTCCCAAGCCGCTGCGGCTGAACGTCCACCGCATGTGGCGCGAAGAGCTGGACGCCCTCGTGGGCGCGTTCGGCGTTCCGGCAGGTGTGTGACCGGATTACGGGGTATGTCGCGTCCGGCGGGCCTCCCGCCGGGCGCTTTCTCATTTCTCGTCGTCGGCGAGGATGCCGTAGAGACGCCGCCGCGCGTCATTGATCACCTCGAGCGCGCGCTCGCGCTGCTCCTCGTTGCCGGCGTGCATCACCTGGCGGATCGCCATGATGAGCTGGCCCATCGCCTGGTGGACGTGCGTGGCGGCCTCGCCCGCGTCCTCCGTGATCTCCGCCCACGGCTGGGTCCGCTGGCCGCCGGTCTCGGTGTGCCCGGTCTCGGTCAGCGAGAACAGCCGCTTGCCCGATGACTGCTCGCCCACGATGAGGCCCTCATCCTCGAGCAGCTGAAGCGTGGGGTACACCGACCCCGGGCTCGGCCGCCACAGACCGCCGGTGCGGCTCTCCAGCTCCTGGATCATCTCGTAGCCGTGCATGGGCCGCTCGGCGAGCAGCGCGAGGAGCGCCGCGCGTACGTTGCCGCGCTTCGTACGGCGGCCACCTCGTCCGCCACGGCCGCGGGGCCCGAAGCCCGGACCCCAGCCGCCGAACGCCGCGCGTACCTCGCTGTGCATGGACGGTCTGCGCATTGGATTCTCCCGACGTATTGACGATATATCGTACGCGAGATCATCCCTTGGTCTTGATGCTGTCCAAGATCTTGTCGGTGAGGTCCGGCGCACCGGCCTGCTTGATGCGCACCCACAGGGAGAACTGCCCGCTCTTGTCGCGCAGCCCCGCCTCGGCGATCGTGATCTTTCCGCAGGTCCACGGCGTGACCTGGCCCTCCAGTGAGCCATGACGGTACGTCCGCGACGGCCCGGCCGTGCAGTGGGCACGGTGGCTGCCCAGCGTGATCGGCGGCAGCGTGACCTTCTGGTCGTGGGTGAGCCCGGCGAAGACCCCCGGAGTCGGCACGTCGTCCCGTACGAACTGGGTGTAGTCGGGCGTGGCGCGCATGGCCGGTGCCTTCGCGCCGTCGGCGACGGTCACGGGCCAGGAGGTGTGCGCGGTCTGGAGCTTCCAGGCCGGCGGCACGCGCAGGCTCAGGCGTCCCGTCGTGTCGGTGACCGTGACGAGGCCGTCGTCGTTGCCGGCCCGCTTGCCGGTGAGCTTGGCGATGGCGTACGCGCCACCGCCGCCGATCGCCAGCACCAGGACGAGCCCGAGGACGACCAGCATCCGGCGACCACCGGGCTTGGGCGTCTCCGGCTCCGGCCGTACGTCGGCCGGGCGCAGCTCGGTACGGTCGCGCGGCTGGTCGATGCGGAAGTCGACGAGCGTGGTGTCGGCGGCCTGGTCGGCCAGGTGCGGGTGGCGGATGGTGGGGTCCTCCGGGGCGGCCACGTCCTCCGGCGGTGTCGGAACGCGGACGGTCGTGTCCCCGGGCCTGGCGCTCGGGGCCGAGTCGCGCACCGTACGGTCGTCGTCGCGCGAGGTCGCGTCCTCGGAGGAGCGCAGGGCTTCGGCGCCGAGCGCGGCCAGGTAGTCCGAGTCGAGCATCGTCTCGGTCGGCGACGGGTCGCTGCGCGGCGCCTCGTCCGGCGCGGTCGCGTCGTCATCGAGCGCCGCCGCGAGCGGCTCCCGCAGGGCGTCGGCGAACGCCTCCGCCGTCGGCCACCGCAGCTCGCGGTCCGACTCCAGCGCCCGCATCACGATCGCGTCGACGGCCTTCGGGACCCCGCGCCGTACCTCGCTCGGGCGTTTGATCACCGGCGCGGTGCTCGGCGGGCGTCCGCTCACGAGGTGGTAGGTCAGCGCGCCCAGACCGTACACGTCCGCGCGTACGTCGAGGCCACCGCCGAATCTCGCCTGCTCGGGCGACATGTAGCCGGGCGTGCCGACGGGCAGCGTGAACGCGCCGGAAGCGTGCGCGAGGGCCTTGGCCAGGCCGAGGTCGGCGATGAGCAGGCGCTCGCCGCCGTCGGTCGTGGACTGGAAGAGGACGTTGGACGGCTTGAGGTCGCGGTGGATGACCCCCAGCCTGTTGATGACCTCGACGCCGTGGGCGACCTCGGTGGCCAGCCGCAACGCCTCGGCGACCGGCAGGTCGCGTTTTTTCATCCGGTCGGAGAGCGTCCCCAGGTCGGCGTAGGACATCACGAAGTAGGGACGCCCGTCGTCGAGCTCGCCGATGTCGTGGACGCGCACGAGCCGTTCGGAATCGGCCCGGCGCAGGATCTTGGCTTCCTCCAGGAAGCGGTTGCGTACGTCGAGGTCATCAAGGAGCCCGCCGGCCAGGACTTTCACCGCGACCTGGGCATCGAGCACCTCGTCATGGGCGAGCCACACGGAGGCGAATGCTCCGGACCCGAGAACGCGATCGATTCGGTAACGGCCGACAGTCGAAGGCATGGACACCCCCGTATCATGCCCAATACGGGGCGATGGTGAGGGCGAGGGCGGGTCATGGCGTACGACGAGCGGACCGAGGAACTGGCACAACTGGCCGCCAAGGGGGACCGCGCGGCGCTGAACGACCTGCTGAGAAAGATCGAGCCTGACGTGCTGCGCCACTGTTCGCGGTTCCTGCCGTGCCGGCAGGACGCCGAGGAGGCGTGCCAGGACGCGCTGATGCAGGTCGCCAAGAACATCGGCCGGTTCGAGGGCCGCTCGCGGTTCAGCACGTGGCTGCACGTGGTGGTCGCCAACTCCGCGCGCTCGACGTACCGATCGCTGAAGCGCCGCTCGGTCGAGCAGGCCGGCGAGCTTCCCCACCAGCGGCCCGATCCGCGGCGTACCAGCGTGATCGCGGGTTCGCGCGTCGACATCCTCGACGCCATGGAGGACCTCGAGCGCCGCAAGCCGGACCTCATCGAGGCGCTCGTGCTGCGCGACGTGTCGCAGCTGGAGTACAGCGAGATCGCGACGCAGCTCGGCCTGCCGCTGGGCACGGTCAAGTCCCGCATCCACGAGGCGCGCAAGCAGGTTCGCCAGTCGCTGGGCGACGGCTACAACTGATCGCCTGAGCGAACACCCGACCGACACACGTGGTCGAACCCTGCCCGCACCTGGGTACGTACGGTGATCGATCTGACGCGTGGAGTGGCCGAGGAGATCGGCCTGTGCGAGGCGGTGGCGGCCGGCCGCCTGCGTGAGCAGGGCTACGAGGTGGACGGCGGCGGCGGCGCGGAGTTCGGCGCGTACGCGCACTACCTGCGGGTCGCCGCACACCGGCGGCTGGCCTCGCGCAAGCGCGAGATGCTGGACCGGCTGCGCCGACGCGACGAGCCGTCGGAGGTGGCGGCGCGCGCGTACGCCTGAGCGTCAGTCCAGGGCGGCGAGTTGGTCGGCGAGCCACTGCTGCGGCGGCAGCGCGGTCGCGGCGGTGGCGAGGCGCTTGCTGCGCTCGGTGCGCTCGTCGGCGGGCATCAGCAGGGCCTGGTGAAGCGCCTCCGCGGTCTGCGAGACGTCGTAGGGGTTGACCATGAGGGCGTCCTCGCCCATCTCCGAGGCCGCGCCGGCCTCGCGCGACAGCACCAGCGCGCAGCCGCGCCGCGACAGCACCGGACCCTCCTTGGCGACGAGGTTCATGCCGTCGCGGATCGGGTTGACCAGCAGCACGTCCGCCAGCCCGTACGCCGCCAGCGAGCGCGGGTAGTCGTCGTTGACCTGGAGGATCAGTGGCTCCCACGCGCCGTTGCCGAACTCATCGGAGATCTCGGCCGCGATGCGCTGCACGGCCGCGGTGTACTCGCGGTACTCCGGCAGGTCGTGTCGCGACGGGTAGGCGAACGCCAGGTGGGTGACCCGGCCGTGCCACTCGGGGTGCTTGCCGAGCATCTCGCGGTAGGCGGCGAGGCCGCGGACGATGTTCTTGGACAGCTCGGTGCGGTCGATTCGCACGATGAGCTTGCGGTCGCCGACCTGCTCGCGCAGCGCGTCCATGCGGGCGATCACGTCGGGCTCGGCGGCACGGGCCCGCAGCGACTCGCCGTCGACGCCGAGGCCGTGCACGCCGACCTTGGTGACGTGGCCGCGGTGCTCGACCGTACGCGCGGCGCGGTCGACCTTGGCCCCCAGGATCTGCGCGCAGCAGTCCAGGAAGGTCTCGGCCCAGCGGTCGGCGTGGAAGCCGGCGTGGTCGGCGCCGAGGATGCCCTCGAGCACCTCGCGCCCGATGTCGTCCGGCAGCAGCCGGTAGTACTCCGGCGGCGCCCACGGCGTGTGCGAGAAGTGCACGATCCGTACGTCGGGCCGGCGCTCGCGCAGCATCCGCGGGGCCAGGGCGAGGTGGTAGTCCTGCACGGCGACGCGGGCGTTCGGCGCCGCGTCCTGGGCCAGCGCGTCGGCGAACGCCGCGTTGTAGGCCTCATAGGACTGCCAGTCGCGCCGCGAGCGCGCGTCGAAGTGCGGGCGGTTCGGGGTGTCGTACAGCAGGTGGTGCACGAACCACAGCGTCGAGTTGGCCACCGCGTTGTAGGCACGGTGGAAGGTGCCCGCGGGGATGTCCAGCATCCGCACCGTGGAGAGGCCGCTGACGTCGAGCCGGCCGTCGGCCGTACGCCGGGTGGCGGCGCGGTCGGCGTCCGACAGCGCGGCGCAGACCCAGAGGATGTCACCGCTCAGGCCGGCCAGGGCGGACACGAGTCCTCCGCCGCCCCGCCGCATCGAAAGGGTCCCGTCCTCGTCCAGCGAGAACGAGACGGGACCTCGATTGGAGGCGATGAGCACCTGCGTGTCGGCCATGGGGGGAGAGTAACCGCCCGCCCTGAACGGAGATCGAGGAAGGTCCGCCGGTGGCAGTTTCGGACCATTAAGCCACCGGTCATCCGCCAGACGTCTCGCACGCTGAGACCGCCTTGGCGGGGAACCGGTCAGTCACGTATACAGTTATGAATACAACTTCATAACGCTCATCCAGAGGGGTGGAGGGACCGGCCCGTTGAAGCCCCGGCAACCCTCCCGGACTATGCGGTCCAACAGCGTGCATCGGACACGCCACACTTCGCGATCTGACAGCGAGGCCGCCCGGGACAGGTGCCAACTCCGGCTCGTGACCAAGGTGGCACGGGAAAGATGAGGAGAGAGGCCTCGCTTCATGTCACAGACAGCCGTCCGAAACCTGGGTCCCGCCACGGCCCTCACCTGCCGCGAGTGCGGTGAGACCTACGATCTCGGCCCCCGCTACGCCTGTGAGCTGTGTTTCGGCCCCCTTGAGGTGGCCTACGACTACTCGGCCGTGACCCGGGAACGCATCGAGTCCGGCCCTCGCAACATCTGGCGCTACCGCGACCTGCTCCCGGTGCCTTCTGACGTCATCGATACGCCGAACACCGAGCCCGGCTTCACGCGCCTCGTACGCGCCGACAACCTCGCCGAGTCGCTCGGGATGCGGGCCCTGTGGGTCAAGGACGACAGCGGCAACCCGACGCACTCGTTCAAGGACCGGGTCGTGGCCGTGGCGCTCGCCGCGGCGCGCGAGCTCGGCTTCAAGGTGCTCGCCTGCCCGTCCACCGGCAATCTGGCGAACGCCGTGGCCGCCGCGGCGGCGCGCGCGGGCATCCGCAGCGCGGTCTTCGTCCCGTCCGACCTCGAGCAGCAGAAGATCGTCACGACCGCCGTGTACGGCGGGACCTTCGTGACCGTCGACGGCAACTACGACGACGTCAACCGCCTCGCGTCCGAGATCGCGGGCGAGCAGGAGGACTGGGCGTTCGTCAACGTCAACGTCCGGCCCTACTACGCCGAGGGCTCCAAGACCATCGGCTACGAGATCGCCGAGCAACTCGGCTGGCGGCTGCCCGCGCAGATCGTCGTCCCGATCGCCTCCGGTTCGCAGCTGACCAAGATCGACAAGGCGTTCCAGGAGCTCATCAAGCTGGGGCTCGTGGAGGACACGCCGTACAAGGTGTTCGGCGCCCAGGCGACCGGGTGCTCGCCGGTGGCCAAGGCGTTCAAGGACGGCCACGACGTCATCCGGCCGGTCAAGCCCAGCACCATCGCCAAGTCCCTGGCGATCGGCAACCCGGCCGACGGCCCGTACGTCCTGGACGCCGTGCGTCGTACGGGCGGCGCCATCGAGGACGTCTCCGACGAACAGGTGGTCGACGCGATCGGGCTGCTCGCGCGTACGGAGGGCATCTTCGGTGAGACGGCGGGCGGCGTGACGCTCGGCGCCCTGCGCGTTCTGCTGGACTCCGGCGCGCTCGACCCGGAGGCCGAGACCGTCTTCATCAACTCCGGTGACGGCCTGAAGACGCTCGACGCCGTGGCCCCGGTGGCACGGCCGTCCGCGAACATCGCCCCCTCCCTCGAAGCTTTCCGGAAGGCAGGTCTCGTATGAGCTCGATCAGTGTCCGCATCCCGACCATCCTGCGGAGCTACACCGGCGGAGAATCCGAGGTGAAGGCATCGGGTTCCACGGTTCGCGACGTGGTCGCCGACCTGGAGGCCAGCTTCGAGGGAATCGCGGCCCGCATTCTCGACGACAACGGGAAGATCCGCCGATTCGTCAACGTGTACGTCGGCGAAGAGGACGTGCGGTTCGCCGACGGACTGGACACCGCGACGCCGGACGGTTCGCAGATCTCGATCATTCCCGCGGTGGCCGGCGGTTAGCCCGCTCTGAACCCTCTTGTCCCCAGACATGGCCCGGCGTCCCATTGCCGGGCCTTGTCGCGTTCCGTACCAGGTGAGAGCGGTGCGGCTTGCACTCGCTGGGGTAGAGTGCTAAACAAGCGTTGGCACTCAGCTGTTGAGAGTGCCAAAACCTGAAATCGATCGAGACGATGAGACCTCAGGTCCGGTGGCGGCATGGAAGCCAACGGCGAGGTCGTCCGTCGCGGGCGTCGACTCGATCTCTGATAGCCACCCCGTTCCGGGAGGATCTGGAGCTTATGGCTGCAAAGATGATCGCGTTCAACGAGGACGCGCGGCGCGGCCTCGAGCGCGGCATGAACCAGCTCGCCGACGCCGTGAAGGTCACCCTTGGTCCCAAGGGTCGTAACGTCGTGTTGGAGAAGAAGTGGGGCGCTCCCACGATCACCAACGACGGTGTCTCGATCGCGAAGGAGATCGAGCTCGAGGACCCGTGGGAGAAGATCGGGGCCGAGCTGGTCAAGGAGGTCGCGAAGAAGACCGATGACGTGGCGGGTGATGGCACCACGACCGCCACGGTGCTGGCTCAGGCGCTCGTGCGTGAGGGTCTGCGTAACGTCGCGGCCGGCGCGAACCCGATGTCGCTGAAGCGGGGTATCGAGTCCGCGGTCGAGCGTGTCAGCGAGGAGCTGTCCAAGATCGCCAAGGATGTGGAGACGAAGGAGCAGATCGCTTCGACGGCTTCCATTTCCGCCGGTGACCCGTCGATCGGCGAGATGATCGCCGAGGCGATGGACAAGGTCGGCAAGGAAGGCGTCATCACCGTCGAGGAGAGCCAGACCTTCGGTCTGGAGCTCGAGCTGACGGAGGGCATGCGCTTCGACAAGGGCTACGTGTCGCACTACTTCGTGACCGACCCGGAGCGTATGGAGGCCGTCTTCGACGACCCCTACATCCTCATCGCCAGCTCGAAGATCTCCGCGAACAAGGACCTCGTCCCGGTTCTCGAGCAGGTCATGCAGAGCGGCAAGCCGCTTGTGCTCATCGCCGAGGACGTCGAGGGCGAGGCGCTGGCGACCCTGGTCGTCAACAAGATCCGTGGCGTGTTCAAGTCCGTCGCCGTCAAGGCTCCGGGCTTCGGCGACCGCCGTAAGGCGATGCTCGGCGACATCGCCATCCTCACGGGTGGCCAGGTCGTTTCCGAGGACATCGGTCTCAAGCTCGAGAACACCACGCTGGACATGCTGGGTCGTGCCAAGCGCGTCGTGGTGAACAAGGACGAGACGACCATCGTCGACGGTGCCGGTGACCCGGACGAGATCGCGGGCCGGGTCAACGAGATCCGTGTCGAGATCGACAACAGTGACTCCGACTATGACCGCGAGAAGCTCCAGGAGCGTCTGGCGAAGCTGGCCGGCGGCGTGGCCGTCATCAAGGCCGGCGCTGCGACCGAGGTCGAGTTGAAGGAGCGCAAGCACCGCATCGAGGACGCCGTTCGCAATGCGAAGGCGGCCGTCGAGGAGGGCATCGTTCCCGGTGGTGGCGTGGCGCTGCTGCAGGCCGCCGCGGGCGCGTTCGACAAGATCGAGCTTGAGGGTGATGAGGCCACCGGTGCCGCGATCGTGCGGCGCGCTCTGGAAGAGCCGCTGAAGCAGATCGCGATCAACGCCGGCCTTGAGGGTGGCGTCGTGGCCGAGCGGGTTCGCTCGCTCGAGGTCGGGTTCGGCCTGAACGCCGCGACCGGCGACTACGTCAACATGTTCGACGCCGGCATCATCGACCCGGCCAAGGTGACGCGCTCCGCGCTGCAGAACGCCGCTTCCATCGCGGCCCTGTTCCTCACCACCGAGGCAGTCGTCGCCGAAAAGCCCGAGAAGGAGAAGGCCCCGGCCGCTCCGGACCCGGGTGGCATGGACTTCTGAGTCCGCACCGAGTCTCGTACTCGGACGAAGGGACGGCCCCGCATTTCCGGGGGTCGTCCCTTTTTGCGTACTAAACACCCGTAAGCTGCGGTCCGTGGATCTTTTCAACTCACCCGTGCTCCTTGTCGAGCAGCCGAAAGAAGTCTTCGGAGTCGAATCCAAGTACACCGTTTTCAATGAGCATGGCCAGCCCGTGGCGTTCGTCGGTGAGCCGAATCTCTCGGGCGGCAAGAAGGCCATGCGTTTCATCTTCTCCGAGTACTCCAACAACACCCGGCACACGCTCCACGTCATGCGCCCCGACGGCATGCCGATGTTGATCATCGACAAGCCGTTCGCGCTCGTGACCCCCAAGGTGCAGATCACCTGGCCGAACGGCCAGCCGATCGGGGCCATTCAGTGTCACTTCGGGCTGAAGCCGAGGTTCACGCTGCTCGACCCCTGGGAGAGGCAGCTCGGAGAGATCCGCGGCGACTTCTTCGGCTGGGACTTCTCCATCTCCGACTGGCAGGGCACCGAGGTCGCCCGGGTCAACAAGCAGTGGGAGGGCCTGGCGGCGGCGTGGTTCACCACCGCCGACCGCTACGCCGTCCAGATCAGGTATCAGCTGCCCGACCCGCTCCGCAGCCTCGTGATCGCCACGGCCATCACCATCGACGTCGTCCTGCGCGAGAACAAGGGACGTCGCTGAGGCGTGTCCGGTGACTCACCGGACACGCCCCCCTAGATCTCGTCCTCCGCGAAGACCGCGTCGGCGTCGACGATGCGGTAGGCGTATCCCTGCTCGGCCAGGAACCGCTGCCGGTGTGCGGCGTAGTCCTGGTCGAGCGTGTCGCGGGCCACGACGGAGTAGAAACGGGCGCCCTTGCCGGACGCCTTGGGACGCAGCACGCGGCCGAGTCGCTGCGCCTCCTCCTGCCGGGACCCGAACGTCCCCGAGACCTGTACGGCGACGGCGGCCTCGGGCAGGTCGATCGAGAAGTTCGCGACCTTGGACACGATCAGGACGGAGATCTCGCCGGACCGGAACGCGTCGAACAGGCGCTCCCGCTCCTTGATCTTGGTCTCGCCCTTGATCACCGGGGCCTCGAGACGTTCGCCCAGATCGTCGAGCTGGTCGATGTACTGGCCGATGACGAGGGTCTGCTCGCCGCGATGCCGTTCGACGAGCGCCTGCACGACCGACGACTTGGTCGGGGTCGTGGCGCAGAAGCGGTAACGGTCCTCCTGCTCGGCGGTGGCGTAGGCGAGGCGCTCGGAGTCGGTCAGCGTCACGCGTACCTCGACGCAGTCGGCCGGGGCGATCCAGCCCTGGGCCTCCATCTCCTTCCAGGGCGCGTCGTAGCGCTTGGGGCCGATGAGGGAGAACACATCACCCTCGCGGCCGTCCTCGCGTACGAGCGTGGCTGTGAGGCCCAGGCGGCGCCGGGTCTGGAGATCGGCCGTCATGCGGAAGATCGGCGCGGGCAGTAGGTGCACCTCGTCGTACATGATCAGGCCCCAGTCGCGGGCGTCGAACAGCTCGAGGTGGGTGTAGACGCCCTTCCGCCGGGTCGTCATGACCTGGTATGTCGCGATGGTGACCGGCCGGATCTGCTTCTTGGTGCCCGTGTACTCGCCGATCTCTTCCTCGGTCAGCGACGTGCGGCGCAGCAGCTCCTGTTTCCACTGGTGCGCCGAGACCGTGTTGGTGACCAGGATCAGCGTGGTCGCCGACGTGTGGGCCATCGCGGCGGCGCCGACGATCGTCTTGCCCGCGCCACAGGGCAGCACGACCACGCCCGAGCCGCCATGCCAGAAGGACTCCGCCGCGTCGTGCTGGTAGCCGCGCAGGGTCCAGCCGTCCTGGACGAGGTCGATCTGGTGCGCCTCGCCGTCGACGTAGCCGGCGAGGTCCTCGGCCGGCCAGCCGATCTTCAGCAGCGCCTGCTTCAGGGTGCCGCGCTCGCTCGGGTGCACGGCCACGCTGTCGGCGTCCACCCGTGGGCCGAACATCGTTTGGAGCTTCTTGGCCCGCAGGACCTCCTCGAGCACCGCGCGGTCCGACGACACGAGCATCAGGCCGTGCGTCGGGTGCTTCTCCAGGCGCAGCCGCCCGTAGCGGCCCATCGTGTCGGCGATGTCGACCAGGAGGGCGTGCGGAACGGGGTAGCGCGCGAAGCCGATGAGCGCGTCGACCACCTGCTCGGCGTCGTGGCCCGCCGCGCGGGCGTTCCACAGCGCCAGGGGAGTGATCCGGTAGGTGTGCACGTGCTCGGGCGCGCGCTCCAACTCGGCGAACGGCGCGATCGCCTTACGGCAGGCGCTTGCCGCCTCGTGGTCCACCTCGAGCAACAGGGTCTTGTCGGACTGGACGATGAGCGGGCCGTCGGTCACGTGATGCCTTTCGGACGTGGGGATCACAGTGTCCAACAGCGCGGACCCCTCCGTGGCTTCCCCACCCGGAAATCATCAGGTCATGGCAGTGAGGGCTGCCACAGGAACAGGAAGGCCGCCAGGAAGAGTACGACCGTCAGCACGATGTCGACGACGAAGCAGACCCAGGCCCACTTGGTGAGGCGGCGCGCGGACTCCGGATCGGTACGGAAGCGGGTGAGTGCGATCACGGACAGGATGATCCCCGGCAGCCACGCCATCCCGATGCCGCCGAAGCCGAACACGATGGCCGAGCTGTTGGCGATGAGTGCGCCGATGGCCGAGCCGTTGGGCACCGGCGGTGCCGCGGCGTACTGAGGGCCGTACGGCGCAGAGGGGGCAAGCGGGCCCGGGCCCGGCTGGGCGTACTGGCCGGGCTGTTCCTGCTGAGGCTCTTTGCCGTGCGAGTCATGGGGGTCCTGCCACGCCATTGCGGTCTCCTCATATGCAGCCAGAAGCCGGATTTATTTCCGGATATGGTGCTATTCGACCGATTCTGGCGTCGCGCGGTTCCATGATTTGGGCGCCAGTCCTCGTTGGCTTCCCTACGCGGAAATCGTCAGAGGCTGAAGATCAGCGCGTAGAACCCGACCGTCAGCGCGATGTCGAGCGCGAAGCAGACCCAGGCCCACAGGGTGAGGCGGCGCGCGGACTCCGGATCGGTCTTGTAACGGCCGAGCGCCATCGCGGACAGGATGATGCCCGGCAGCCAGGTCAGCCCGATGCCGCAGGTGAACATGGCGGTGGCGATGTTGGCGACGAGCGCCACGACGGTCAGCCCGTTGGAGACCGGCGCCGGAACGGGGATCGCGGGGTACTGCGGACCGTACTGCGCGTACGGGTCCTGCCAGCCGGGCGCGGAACCGTACTGGGGGTAGGGGTCCTGCCAGCCCGGGGTCGTCTGGCCGTACTGGCCGGGCTGTTGCTGGTACGGCTCTTTGCCGTACGGGTCGTACGGGTCCTGCCACGCCATCGCGATCTCCCAGGGTGCGTCCGGAAGTCGTACCCGTTTCCGAGCATGGTCCGCGAATATGACCGATTTCGGACCCGTACGGTTCCACCGGAAATCAGTCGCCGTGCTCGGCCCCGTCGACGTCCGCGACGCCGGTGATGCGGTGGAGGGCGAACCGGTGCATGGCGGCGCGGGTCGCGTCGTAGGCGGTGAGGAAGCCGCCCTCGATCCGCGCGGGCTCGATGATGCGGCTGGACGCCTGGCCCTGCTGGTCGAGGTAGCCGATCCAGACGCGTGAGCCGCGGTCCAGCGCGTCGCGCAGGCGCTGGACCATCGCGATCGCCGGTGAGCGCGGCGGCGTGCCGTTCGGTACGGCGACGCGGGCCGCCTCGTCGCCGGCGCGCAGGGCGCGTACGGCGGCGGTGACGACGGAGGCGTCCGGCGCGATGCCGCCGCCGAGGGCGTGGCGGGCCATCTCGTACGCGCCCTGCCCGGACGCGTCGGCGCGCTGGGCGTCGAGGCGTGTGATGACGACGGAGCCCTCCGGTGACTCGGCGACCGGGGCGTACCCCAGGGCGCGCAGCGAGTCGAGCAGCTCGGACCGTGGGACGCGTGACGCGAGGACGGTGGGCGCCAGGCGGTGCAGCCGCAGCTCCTCCGAGCGCCGGTCGGCGAGGATCTCGTCGAGTACGGCGGGGTCGTCGCTGCGCACGTACGCGGAGGCGATGCCGACCCGCAGCCGGCCGTGCCGGCGCGCGACGTCCTCGATCAGGTAGCCGAGCGGCTGCGGCAGGTCGGTGGCCGAGTGCCGCCTCAGCAGGTCGATCAGTTCGGAGGCGCCGCGCCCGGCGTCGAGCGCGCGGCGTACCGACTCGGGCGTGAAGCGGTAGACGGTGGCGCCGCCGGTCGACTCGATGTCGGCGGCGAGCGCCAGCTCGCGCGCCAGCTCGGCGATGAGCGGTCCGGGCGCGACCGCGGTCAGGTCAGCCTGGATCAGGACGTGGTCGACCGGCTCGGGCAGGACCTTGAGCAGCTCCTTGGCCGGCCCGTCCTCCGACATCAGCGCCCGGGTGTGGGTCGCGGCGGCGCCGAGGCCGGTCACGCCCAGCACCTCGGCCTCCCGCAGCACCCAGCCGATGAGGCGCTCGCGCAGCGAGCCGCCACGGCGCGGCTCGCGCCACGACAGGTGGGCGTGGACGCTCTCGGCGTGCGGCGCGGTGCCCTCGGGGGCCCCGGCGAGCGCGGTCAGCGCCGAGCGGCGCACCTGCGGCGCGCTGGCGCGGACGGCCTCGTCGGACAGCGCGTTGATCAGCCGGTCGCGGTCGTCGCGTACGCCCGCGAGCCCCGGCACGCGGTCGGTGCGCAGCCAGGCCTCCGCGACCATGACCCAGCGGACCTCCACGTCGCGCAGCCGCCACAGGTCGTACGCGCGGGTCGGCAGCCACACCGCGTCGCGTCCGGCCGAACCGTCGAACTCGCCGCTGCGCGCGAGCAGCCCCGCGGCGTACGCGACCTCGACGAGGAGGGCCGCGGTCCACTCGGGTACGTCGAGGAGCGCGGCCGTGGCGCGCAGGTCACGGACGCCGAGGCCGCCGCCGCGAAGGACGCCCGGCGGGTCGATGCCCCAGCGCTCGAGCAGCTCCTCGAGGACGCGTACGGTCGTGAAGGCCTGGCCGCCCGCGGTGCGGTCGACGAGCCGCTGCTCGCGCTTCGTGCCGTCGAGCGGCGGCGGGCTCGCCTCCAGCGAGCGGAAGACGCGGCCGCCCCGCAGGTGCAGCCCGACCTCGCGGGGGAGCGTCACGGTGCGGTCGTCGGTCGCCGCGAGCAGGCCGCGCGCGAGGAGGCGCTCGACCGGGGAGGAGGCGGTGGCGATGGTGATCGGGCGGCGCGCGCCCTCCACACGGCCCACCGGAGGTCCCCAGGTGAGCCGGTCGAGCGCGGCGCGGGCCTCGGGCCCGGCGTCCTCGATCAGGGCGTCGAGCCGGTCGTGGATCCGCTCGGGGGCGTCCACGCCGAGGTCGGCCAGCAGGGCCGACAGGCGCTCGGAGGGGTAGGAGGCGAAGGCCTCACGTGAGGGCGGCCCGAGGCCGGCCGGGTGAGGTATGGCCTGCCGCGCGCCCGGCGCCGGGCGCAGCTCGCCGTCCTCGCCCCAGACCAGGGCGAGGGCGCGCAGGCGGTCGAGCGCGCCGCGTACGTCGGTGCCGGCGGCCTCGGTGAGGTCGGCCGGTGTCGTGGGGGAGGGCAGGGTCACCAGCGCCTCGAACACGCTCAGCGCGTATCGGTCCAGCCGGTCCAGGGCGCGCGAGATGGCCGACGGCGCGGAGGCGCGGGAGGACAGGGCCGTGATGTCCGCGGGTACCGGCGTGATCAGCTCGGGCCGGCATGCGAAAAGCGCGCGCAACTCATCGTCGTCGCGCGCCCGCAACCAGTCCGCGTAGGTATCCGTGCTCACTCCCACAACGGTAAACGGGGTTCGGGCGAGAACGCGCCTCAGACGGCTTCGGCGGTCTCGCCGACGAGACCCATGGCGAGGCGTGCCCAGCCGTTGATGAAGCGTTCTTCGTCGACGCGCTGCGGGGGTTCGTGCAGGGCGTCGGTGGCGAGCCAGTAGTTGACGATCGCGCCGCCGAGCGCGAGGGAAAGGGCGTTCCAGTCCTCGTCGAGGCCGGCCATCTCGGGCTGGTCGGAGAGCCACTTGCCGATCACGTCGTAGAGCGGGTTGACGATGCCCTCCCGCATCTCGGCGACGAGGTTGGGAAACTTGTCGAGATCGCGGAAGAGCACCCGGATCAGGTCCGCCTCCTCGCGCATCTTGCCGAGGCCGACCGTGGCGGCGAGCCGGAGCCGGTCGGCGAGCGGGTCGGAGCGGGTCTCCTTGGACTGCTGGAACGTCGCGCTGATCTGCTTCGCGGTACGGGTGATGTGCTCGCGCACGGCGGCGGTGAGCACTTCCTCCTTGGAACGGAAATGCCGGTAGAGCCCGCCCGCACCGGGGGAGAGCCCGGACGCGGCCTCGATCTCCGCCACGGATGTCGCGGCGTAGCCCCGTTCGGCGAACAGCCGGAGCGCCTCGGACACGATCCGCTCACGCGTAGATCTCTGCATTGTGTGTGCTCCTCCCCCAAAAGCGTAGGCCATGAAAGCGGTCACTGACGTCGCTTGTCGTGTTCACCTCTTACCTGATGTGGTAATTCGCGGCAGGATTCGGGAAAGCGCATCAGGAGGTGGCGTATGCCCCGTCCGTCCTACAGTCATGGAACGTCGGATCTCCCGCTGCTCGGCGAGACCATCGGAGAGAATCTCCGGCGCATCGCGGCTGCCCACCCCGACCGCGAGGCACTCGTCGACGTGCCCAGCGGGCGGCGATGGACCTACCGAGAGTTCGACGAAGAGGTCGCCACGCTCGCGCGCGGCCTGCTCGCCGCGGACGTGAAGAAGGGCGACCGGGTCGGGATCTGGTCGCCGAACAACCCCGAGTGGGTCTTGCTGCAGTACGCCACGGCCGAGATCGGGGCCATCCTGGTCAACGTCAACCCGGCGTACCGCACCCACGAGGTCGCCTTCGCCCTGCGCCATTCGGGAGTACGGCTCCTGGTCAGCGCGGTCGCGTACAAGACCAGCGACTACCGGGGGATGGTCGAGGAGGTACGTCCCGAGCTGCCCGGCCTCGAGCGGGTGATCTACATCGGCTCCGACGAGTGGGCCGAGCTGTCCGTCGCGGGCGCGGCCGTGGACCCCGAGCGGCTGGCCGAGCGGATGGCCACGCTGTCGCCCGACGACGCGATCAACATCCAGTACACCTCGGGCACGACCGGGTTCCCCAAGGGCGCGACGCTGTCGCACCACAACATCCTCAACAACGGCCTGTTCATCGGCGAGCTGTGCAGGTACAACGAGTTCGACCGGGTCTGTGTGCCGGTGCCGTTCTACCACTGCTTCGGCATGGTGCTCGGCAACCTGGCGATCACCACGCACGGTGCCTGCATCGTGATCCCGGCGCCGGTCTTCGACCCGAAGGCCACGCTGCACGCCGTGGAGACCGAGCGCTGCACCTCGCTGTACGGGGTGCCGACGATGTTCATCGCCGAGCTGGCCCTGCCGGACTTCGCCGACTACGACCTGTCGACGCTGCGTACCGGGATCATGGCGGGCTCGCCGTGTCCGGTGGAGGTGATGAAGCGGGTCGTCTCGGAGATGCACATGGGCGAGGTGACCATCTGTTACGGCATGACCGAGACGTCCCCGGTGTCGGCTCAGACGCGCTACGACGAGGAGCTGGACCGCCGGGTGTCCACGGTCGGCCGGATCCACCCGCACATCGAGGTCAAGATCGTCGACCCGGACACCGGGCTGACGGTGCCGCACGGTACTCCCGGCGAGCTGTGCACCCGCGGATACTCGGTGATGCTCGGCTACTGGGAGGAGCCTGAGCGCACCGCCGAGGTGATCGACGCCGCCCGCTGGATGCACACCGGCGACCTGGCGACCATGGACGAGGCCGGCTACGTCAACATCGTCGGCCGGATCAAGGACATGGTCATCCGTGGCGGGGAGAACCTCTACCCGCGGGAGATCGAGGAGTTCCTGTACGGCCACCCGGACATCGAGGACGTGCAGCTCATCGGGGTGCCGGACGCGAAGTACGGCGAGGAGCTGTGCGCCTGGATCCGGCTGCGTCCCGGTTCGTCGCTGACCGAGGACGGCGTGAAGGACCACTGCCGTGGCAAGCTGGCGCACTTCAAGATCCCGAGGTACGTCCGGTTCACCGACGACTTCCCGATGACGGTCACCGGCAAGATCCAGAAGTTCAAGATGCGCGAGACGTCGATCGTCGAGCTCGGCCTGGAAGACGCCGCGCGCACCGACACCGCCTGAGCGGTGGTGGGCGTGTCCGGCGACCCGCCGGACACGCCCTTGGCCGATCCGTACCTGAGGGCCGGCCGGGGCCGCTTGGGTCAGCGGATCCGGCGGATCAGCCCGGCGGCGACCCGGCCGGCGATGAGGTAGACGGCCGCCGCGATGCCGTAGTTGACGAGCACGCCGACCCGTTCGCTCTTGGGTACGAAAATGTCACGGAAACGCCAGGCGCAGCGGTCCGCGACGCCGTTGACGGCGTGGACGATCGAGTTCGCGCTGTTCGCGGAGAAGACGACGAACGCGATGTGCAGCGAGAGCAGCACGCAAATGATCATCGCGACGAACGCCACGAGGGTCGCGGCGCTCTCGGCGACGCGCTTCACGGTCGCGCGCCGGCTCTGTTCGCTGCGGCCGCGTCGCCCGCGGCCGGGTGCCGGAGAGCGTTCGGCGGTCGGGGGTTCCGTGGTCCTCTCTCCTTCGATTTCCTGCTCAGAAGGGCCAGCGGTATTGCCGACCTTCTTCCGCCATTTCGCCATATGCAGTTCCTAATACGGGGGAGCCTTCCGCAGGTGGCGCGGTTTGGAAAGTAGCCACTGGGTATATCCGCATCGCGTTGACCGTCGTTTCGGGCTCGCAATAAAGCGAGCTCAGCCGGTGACGAAAATCCATAGATCCAGATTCGCGCAGACTCCGCGCCCTCCCACTCGGATCCCGTCGCATCGCCACTGCCGGGAGGGCGCGGGCACGCGCGCCCAGGGGCGTACGTACCCTGGGGCGCGTGATCGCCGTGGGCTTCGACCTGGATCTGACGCTCGCCGATACCCGTGAGGGTATCGCCGCGGCCTTCGACCGTCTCGCGGCCGAGACGGGCGTGCACATCGACACCGCCGCCGTCGTCTCCCGGCTCGGACCGCCGTTGGAGACCGAGCTGGCCAACTGGTTCCCCATCGAGGACGTCCCCGAGATCGCCGACCGCTACCGCGGTTTCTACGGAGAGGTCGCCGTTCCCGCGACCCTGCCGATGCCCGGCGCCGCCGAGGCGGTCGAGGCCGTACGCGCCGCGGGCGGGCGCACGCTCGTGGTCACCGCGAAGAGCCAGCTGCACGCCGAGGCGACCGTCCGCTTCCTCGGACTTCCGGTCGACCGCGTGGTCGGCTCGCTCTTCGGCGCCGCCAAGGGCGGCGCGTTGAAGACCCACGGGGCCGGCACCTACATCGGAGATCACGTCGCCGACATCGACGCGGCTCGGGCCGCCGGAGCGCGGAGCGTGGCCGTCGCCACCGGCCCGTACGACGAGGCTGCGCTGCGAGCGTACGGAGCCGATATCGTGTTGCCCGATTTGCGGGTTTTCCCGGAGACTTTCACCGAACTGATCAAGCCAGACTCCACCTCAAGGCAATAGCCTTGATATCGCCTGTCCGGACAAGAACGAGCAACGAGGTCACCTGTGCCCAGTGGCAAGGTCAAGTGGTACAACGCCGACAAGGGATTCGGCTTTCTCACCCGCGACGACGGCGGTGAGGTCTTCGTTCATTCGTCCGCGGTACCGGACGGTGTCTCGCTCAAGCCCGGTCAGCGCGTGGAGTTCGGCGTCGTCGAGGGCCGCAAGGGACAGCAGGCGCTGAGCGTGCGAGCGCTCGAGGCGCCGCCGTCGGTGGTCAAGGCCAAGCGCAAGACGCCCGACGAGATGGTCATGATCGTCGAGGACCTCATCAAGCTGCTCGACGGCATCTCCACGACGTACCGGCGGAGCAAGCACCCGGACCCCAAGGTGGCCAAGAAGATCGGTGAGGTGCTGCGCGGCGTCGCCGACGACATCGACTCGCAATAGTCAGGCGGTGTCGGCGATCGTCGTCTCGCCCTCCGTACGGCGTTCGCGCCCGACCTCGTGCTTCTTGCGCCGTGCGGCGCGCCGGGCCGCCCGGCGGTAGAGCAGCGAGACCAGCGACATCGCGAGCGCCGCCGCGACGATGGACAGCGCGATGTGGCCGTTCGAGGCGACGATCGACATGGTCAGCCCGATCAGGCCGCCGGCCACCCACACGAGCTGGTGGATCGTCTCCGAGACGGCGAACGTCGAGGACCGCACCTCCTCGCCGATCTCGCGCTGGACGATCGCGTCCAGCCCGAGCTTGCCCAGCGACTGGCCGAGCGCGCCGACGAAGGCGACCGCCAGCGCCGCGACCAGCCCGAAGAACACCGCGCACACCGCCGCCGTCAGCGTCGCGACCAGAAGCGTGCCGTACACGACCGCCACCGGCGCGCGCGCCTTGGCCAGCGCGCCCAGCATCGTGCCGACGAGGCCGCCCGCGCCCGCCGCGGCGGCCAGCAGGCCGAGCGCGATGTTGGGGCTGACCGGGTGGATGAAGGACTTGGTCCGCAGCAGGAACGCCAGGTACAGGATGAGGAAGCCGGAGAACGCCCGCAGCGCGGCGTTGGCACGGATGGCCTCGCCGACGACCGGGCCCACGCGCAGCAGGGTCCGCCAGCGGACCCGCTCGGCCGGCGGGCGCTCGGCGTCCGATGGGCCCTCGGCGTCCGGTGCGGGCTCGGGGGTGTCGACGTGGGACGGCAGGCGTACGCCGAGGACGCCGCCCGCGAGAAACACGACCGTGGCGATCCGCAGCGCCCAGCCGGCGTTGGTGATCGCGACCAGACCGGCGCCGAGCGGCGCGACGATCGACGCGGCGACGACTCCGCAGAAAGAAGCGCGGGCGTTCGCCGTGACGAGACTGAGTCCCTCGGGAAGAACACGCGGAGTCACCGCGCTCCGCGAGACTCCGAAGGCCTTGGACAGCACCAGCGCCCCGAACGCCGCCGGCAGCAGGGTCAGCGGGTCCTTGTTGAGCACCGCCCCGGCCATGCCCCAGCACAGGAGACCGCGGGCGAGCATGGTGCCCGCGATGGCGATGCGGCGCGCGTGCCGCATGTGGTCCAGTGCGGGCCCGATCAGTGGTGCGACCAGCGCGAACGGCGCCATCGTCACCAGCAGGTAGAGCGCGACCTGACCCTGCGCCTGCTTCACGTCCAGGTTGAAGAAGACCGTCCCGGCGAGGGCGACCGCGATCAGCGCGTCACCCGCGCTGTTGACGGCGTTGAGCTCGATGAGGTTGCCGAGTCCCGAGCGTCCGGCGTCGCCGGCGTGGGTCGCTCTGCGTGTCACTCGGCCGAGATTGCCGACCCTCGAGGCCGCCGCTCGGCCGGCCGCGCCCGTCCATGACCGCAAACTCATGCCGTAAGTCTGCCTCTTCGGGGCAAACCCATGCCCCTCTATGAGCGACAATCGTAGGTGTGAGCCCAGTGCGTTCAACCAGTCCGGCCGCTGGCAGGCGAAATCGTGCGCCCTCGATCGACGCGGCGGCAGCCGCGGCGGTCGACTTGGCGCGCTCGGCGGCCGAGGACACCTCGCGACCCGAGTACGTCGGCGAACACCTCGGTCTACTGTCCGAGGGTGATCGCATCGTCACGCATTACTTCGTCTGTCTAGACCCCGCCTACCACGGTTGGCGCTGGGCCGTCTCGGTCGTACGCGCCTCACGTGCCAAGAACGTCACCGTCAGCGAGAGCGTCCTGCTCCCCGGCGACGACGCGATGCTGTCCCCGGACTGGGTGCCGTGGAGCGACCGGCTGCGCCCCGGCGACCTCGGCCCCGGTGACCTGCTCCCGACGCAGGCCGACGACCCGCGGCTGGCGCCCGGCTTCACGCGCACCGAGGACGACGCCGACGAGGACCTCTACTGGGAGCTCGGCCTCGGCCGCCATCGCGTGCTGTCCGCGGAGGGCCGCGACGTCGCCGCCACCCGCTGGTACACCGGCGACTCCGGACCGGAGAACCCGCTGGCACGCTCGGCGCCCGCGCACTGCACGACCTGCGCCTTCTTCGTGCCGCTCGCCGGCACGTTCCGCCGCGTCTTCGGGGTGTGCGCCAACGAGTACGCACCCGACGACGGCAAGGTCGTCTCGTTCGACCACGGCTGCGGCGCGCACTCGGAGGCCGTGGTGCTGCCCGCGGCGACCGAGTCGGCGCCCCCGATCGTCGACGAGCTGGGCTACGACGTCATGCCCTCCGCGTCGCTGACCGACGAAGAGGCCCTGGGCCACAGCTGAGGTCCGCGGTTCGTCATCCGTGGCCGGCGCGTGAGAGGTACACGATGCACGATCCGTACAACACTGCCGCGATCCGCGAGCGGGTGCTGGCCTCCTGGGCGGCCTCGTCCGCGCGCTTTCGCGAGGACGCCAACGCCGAAGAGGACCACGCGCGTGGCGGCTACCGCGACCGCGTCGTCATCGAGCTCGCGCAGAACGCCGCCGACGCCGCGGCGCGCGCCGGCGTACCCGGCCGGATCCGCTTCGCCCTGCGCGACGGTGCGCTGACCGCCGCCAACACCGGCGCTCCGCTCGACGCCGAGGGCGTGGAGTCGCTCAGCACGCTGCGGGCCTCGGCCAAGCGCGACGAGACCGCCTCCACGGGCCGGTTCGGCGTCGGCTTCGCCGCGGTCGTGGCGGTCAGCGACGAGCCGTCCATCACCTCGCGCGCGAGCGTGGCCTGGTCGGCTCACCGCAGCCGTGAGCTGGTGGCCGGCCTGCCGGCGCTCGCCGACGAGCTCGAACGTCGTGGCGGCCACGTGCCGGTCCTGCGCCTGCCCTTCGACGCACCCGCCGGTCAGGCGCCTCCGGAGGGCTTCGACACCCTCGTACGCCTGCCGCTGCGCGACGCCGAGGCCGAGACCCTCGTACGCCGGCTGCTCGACGAGGCCGGGCCCGCGCTCCTGCTCGCGCTGCCCACGCTCACCGAGATCGTCATCGAGGCCGGCGGCGAGGCGCGCACGCTGACCGCGAGCCGCGACGGCGCGGTCACCATCAACGGCACGGTGTGGCGCACCGCCGAGGCGCACGGCGAGGTCGCGACGGAGCTGCTCGCCGACCGGCCGGTCGAAGAGCGTCCTTACTGGCAGGTGCGCTGGGCGGTCACCGACGAGCCGCTGCCCGACGACGTACCGGCCGTGGTGCACGCGCCGACGCCGAGCGACGAGCCGCTCGGCCTGCCCGCGCTGCTCATCGCGTCGTTCCCGCTCGCGCCCGACCGGCGCCACGTCGCACCCGGCCCGCTGACCGACTTCCTGGTCGAGCGCGCGGCAGAGGCCTACCTCGAGCTGCTGCCCTCGACGCCACACCTGCTCGACCTGGTCCCCGGGCCGATGGCAAAGGGCGAGCTGGACGCGCGCATCCGCCGCGCGATCCTCGACCGGCTGCCGGACGTCCCGCTCATCGCCATGCCCATGGGCGAGGAGACCGTACGCGTACGCGGGCGCGACACGGTCGTGGTCGACGGTCCGGCCGCGCTGCCGGTCGTGCTGGCCGAGGCCGTACCCGGGCTGCTGCCGGCCGCCTGGCCGGCGCGTCACCCGGGCCTGGCCGCGCTCGGCGTACGCCGGTGGAGCCTCGCCGACATGGTCGACGCCCTCGCCGACCTCGATCGGGACCCGGCGTGGTGGCGGCGGCTCTACGCCGCGCTCGAGGGCGCGTCGCCCGACGCGCTGTCCGGGCTGCCCGTACCGCTCGCCGACGGCCGTACCGTCCGAGGGCCCCGCGGGCTGCTCGTCACCGACGTCACCGGCCTGGAGCCTCTCGGCCTGCGAGTCGTGCACCCCGAGGCGGCCCAGCCGCTCCTGCTGCGCCTCGGCGCGGTCGAGGCGGGGCCGCGCGCGGTGCTCACCGACCCGGCGACCCGCGCGGCCGTCGCGGCCTCCTACGACGAGGAGGACCCCGAGCCGATCTGGGACGCCGTGCTCACGCTCGTGGCGCGGGTCGCCCCCGAGCCCGGGGAGGAGCCGTGGCTGTCCGAGCTGGCGCTGCCCGGCGAGGACGGCGAGCTGTACCCGGCCGGCGAGCTGCTCCTGCCCGGAGCGCCGCTCGGCGGGGTCGTGGACGACGCGCCGTTCGGCGTGCTGGCCCCCGAGATCGTCGAACGGTACGGCGCCGGCACCCTCGAGGCGGTAGGTGTACTGCGGACGTTCGCGCTGGTACGCGCCGAGGACTACATCGAACCCTCCTTCGGCCTCGATGGCGAGGAGGACTGGGCGGAGGAGTTCGGCGACGGTTTCGTCGTGCCGGAGTTCGGCGCGGTGCGCGACCTGGAGCTCGTCGAGGACTGGCCGGCCGCGTTCCGGCTCCTCGCCGAGCCGCCGTTGCGTGCGGCGATCACCGACCCGATCCATGTCATCCTCGCGGACGGCCGCCGGGTGACCGCCCCCTCGTACACCGCGTGGTGGCTGTCGCACCACCCGATCCTGGACGGGCGGCGGCCGGACGAGCTGTGCCTGCCCGGCGACCTCGAGGACCTGTACGACCGCGCGCCGTCGGATCTCGACCCTGGGCTCGCGCGGGCCCTGGGGGTGCGTACGACGCTGGCGGCGCTTCTGGAGGAGCCGGGCGGCGGCGCCGACCTGCTCGACCGTGTCGCCGATCCGGCCCGGCGGCTCTCCCGCGAACGCCTGCGCGCGCTGTACCGCGCCCTGGTCGCGGCCGAGCCGGACCTCGACCCGCCGGAGCGGATCCGCGCGTTCGTCGACGGGGAGCCCGAGGTGGTGCCGGTCGAGGACGTCATCGTCGTGGACCGGCCCGACCTGCTGCCGCTGCTCGCCTCACAGCCGCTGCTGCCGGTCCCCGTGGAGGTCGCGGAGGTCCTGGAGCTGGCCCTGGGCAGCGAGGAGGTGCCGGGCGTGATCGAGTCCTCCGGCGTCGAACGCCCGGTGCCCGCGTCGGTGCTCGGGGTCCTGCCCGATGCCCCGGCCACGTACGTCCACCATGAGCCGCTCGTCGTCGACGGCCAGGAGATCCCCTGGTGGTACGCCGACGGGCGCGTGTACGCGAGCGGGCCCGGCGGCCTGGCGCGCGGCCTCGCGTGGGCGTGCGGCAGGTGGGGAGACCGGCTGCTCGCCGAGGCCGCCCTGCGCGAACCCGGCCGCCTGCGCGCCCTGCTGGACGAGGCCGACTTCGAGGGCTAGGTGTGTGGTACGGACAGGTCGCGCAGTAGGACAGGGATCTGTCAGACACGCCCCTGGTCGGAGGCTGCGGCGTGGCGTTCGGCGGCGGCGGCGCGGCCACGGTGCAGGCGCGGGATGTACCAGACGGCGAACAGCCCCATCGCGAAGCCGACCGCGCAGACCCAGCGCCACCAGTCGTCCTGGGCCGGCAGCGGAACGAACAGCAACACGATGAAGGCCACCGCGAAGGCCCCGGCGCCGACGGCGGCGACGAGCACGTCATCGGTCTTCAGCGGGGGCGGGTCGGGACGTCGCGAAGGCGTCATGGCCTCAGCGTATCCGGCCCGGGTCACCTGGGGCAGAGCCGGATATCACGCACAAAGGTCTTCCATCCGCATCGTCGGTTCTGTCACTCTGCGCACATCGACAACGGCTCGGGGGAGCAACGACAGAGGAGGGTAGTGCGCGTGACGACTGTCGCCGCCGAGCCGCGGAGCGGCATTGACCGGTTTTTCGGGATCTCCGAGCGGGGATCCACCGTAGGGCGCGAGGTACGAGGTGGCCTCGCGACGTTCTTCACCATGGCCTACATCGTGGTGCTGAACCCCCTGATCATCGGCACCGTTCCGGACAAGACCGGCGCCGTGCTCGGCATCCCGAAGGTCGCGGCGGCCACCGCGCTCGTGGCCGGGGTGATGACGATCCTGATGGGCGTCGCGGGCCGGTTCCCCCTCGCGATCGCGACCGGCCTGGGCCTCAACGCGTTCGTGGCCACCGCCCTGGCGCCCTCGATGACCTGGCCGGAGGCGATGGGCCTCGTCGTGATCGAGGGCATCGTGATCGCCGTCCTGGTGCTCACCGGGTTCCGTACCGCGATCTTCCGTGCGGTGCCCGAGGGCCTGAAGGCGGCCATCGGCGTGGGCATCGGCCTGTTCATCGCGCTGATCGGCTTCGTCGACGGCGGGTTCGTACGCCGCGTGCCGAACGAGGCGGGTACCACGGTCCCCGTACAGCTCGGCATCAGCAACAACCTGCAGAGCTGGCCCGCGCTGGTGTTCGTGCTCGGGCTGCTCGTCACCGCGGTCCTGGTCGCGCGCCGGGTCAAGGGCGCCATCCTGATCGGCATCGTCGGCACCACGATCCTCGCGGTCATCGTCGAGTCGCTGGCCAAGGCCGGACCCACGTTCGTGAAGCCGGGCGTGATCAACGACAAGGGCTGGAGCCTGAACGTTCCGAAGCTGCCCGGGTTCCACCACATCGCGGGTACCCCCGACCTGTCGCTGGTCGGCCACTTCACGCTGTACGGCGCGATCTCCCGCGTGGGCGTGCTGGCGGCGGTGCTGTTCGCGTTCACGCTGGTCCTGGCCGACTTCTTCGACGCGATGGGCACGGTCGTCGGCATCGGCGCCGAGGCGGACCTGCTCGACGAGAGCGGCACGCCGCCGCGCATCGGGACCATCCTGTTCGTGGACGGCCTCGCGGCCGCGGCGGGCGGCGCCGGTTCGGTGTCGTCGGCCACCGGCTACGTCGAGTCCGCGGCGGGTGTCGGTGAGGGCGCGCGCACCGGGCTGGCCAACGTCGTCACCGGCGTGCTCTTCCTGCTGGCGATGTTCCTCGCCCCGATCGTGCAGATCGTGCCGTTCGAGGCGGCCACGCCGGCGCTGGTGGTCGTCGGCTTCCTGATGATGAGCCAGATCCGGCGGATCGACTTCAGCGACTACGACATCGCCATCCCGGCCTTCCTGACCATGGTCATCATGCCGTTCACGTACTCGATCACGAACGGCATGGGCGCGGGCTTCGTCTCGTACGTCGTGATCAAGGCGGTGCGCGGTCGCGCACGCGACGTGCATCCGCTGTTGTGGCTGGTCGCGGCGCTGTTCGTCGCGTACTACGGCATCATCCCGATCAAGGACCTGCTCGGCGTGCGCTGAGGGTCGTACGCGCCCGGCCGGGCCACGATGGACCGGCCGGGCGATTCTTCGGCATTCGTCGCGATATGCGAAAATTAGGCAGGCCTGGTCGTCTCCCGGCCAGGCGGGTGGCGCGCCCGTCGGTGCATGGCTGCGAGGGCTTGACACGGGCCCCCGTGACGTTCGGCCGCCGGTGCCGCTCCAGGGTGTGAGGCGGCGATGCCATTTGCCTATGTGAAGCACCGCAGCGCCCTGTCCATGCACGCGTGGAGGGGCCCGTCCAGTTCCGGTCACCGAGCCGGTTCCCAGCACCCCGGGGCCTGCGGGCCGTGGTCAGGGGAGCGCCGTCACCCCCCAGAAGGAGGGCCGAAGTCGTACGCATTGCTAACGGTCTGGCGGAATACGCAGACGTCGCATATCGTTAGCAAGAGTAATGACTTCAGCTAATGAACATGCAAACGCCACAGACCAGAAGCCGTGCGGGCCTGGCGGCGGCCCTGCGCGTCTCGATCTCCCGGTTGTCACGCCGCATGCGCGCCGAAGGCGATCATTTCTTGAGCGCCACTCAGCTCGCGGCACTCGGAGCGGTGTTGCGCCATGGCGTGCTGACACCCGGCGAGCTCGCCGTGCACGAGAAGATGCAGCCGCCGTCAATGACGCGTGTGATCGCGCGATTGGAGGAGAAGGGCCTGCTCACCCGCAGCCCCCATCCGACCGACCGTCGCCAAGTGGTCCTGCGGGTCACCGAACAGGGCGAGAAGCTCCTCAAGGAAGAACGCCGCCGGAAGGAGGCCTGGCTGGCCCAGAGACTGGGCGAGCTGACCCCCGAGGAGCAGGCGATCCTCCGGCAGGCGGCGCCGATCCTGGAGCGGCTGAGCCGGGGCTGAGCCTCTTCCGTTCGCTGCGCAACCGCAACTACCGGCTGTTCGCGGCCGGCCAGGTCGTGTCCAACAGCGGCACGTGGATGCAGCGGGTGGCACAGGACTGGCTCGTACTGGACCTGACGCACGGAAGCGGCTCGGCACTCGGCATCACGACGGGCCTGCAGTTCCTTCCGCTGCTGCTGTTCGGGCTCTACGGCGGTGTGCTCGCCGACCGCTTCCCCAAGCGCCGGATCCTGATGATCACGCAGGCCTTCATGGGCATGCTGGCGCTCATCCTGGGCGTCCTGGCGCTCACCGGCAGCGCGCAGGTCTGGCAGGTGTACGCGCTGGCGTTCGGCCTCGGCCTCGCCACCGTCGTGGACAACCCGACCCGGCAGACGTTCGCCGTCGAGATGGTCGGCCCCGGCGACCTGAGCAACGCCATCGCGCTGAACAGCGCGACCTTCAACATGGCACGCATCGTCGGCCCCGCCATCGCGGGCGTCCTGATCGCCGCCATCGGCACCGGCCCGGTCTTCCTCGTGAACTCCGCGTCGTTCGGCGCCGTACTGCTCAGCCTCAAGCTCATGCGCGAGGACGAGCTGCACATACGGGAGCGCGTCCCGCGGGCGAAGGGCCAGCTACGCGAGGGCCTGCGGTACGTACGCGGGCGGCGTGACCTGATGATGGTGCTGTTCGTCGTCGGGTTCGTCGCGGCGTTCGGCATGAACTTCCAGATCACGATCGCGCTGATCAGCCGGGGGACCTTCCACAGCGGCGCCTCCTCGTTCGGCCTCGCCTCGACGGTGTTCGCGGTCGGCGCCCTCTGCGGGTCGTTGCTGTCGGCCCGCCGCCGCCAGCCGAGGCTGCGGCTGATGCTCATCGCCGGCGCGCTGTTCGGGCTCCTGGAGATCATCACCGGCCTGATGCCGAACTACGTATCGTTCCTGGTGATGCTCGTGCCGACCGGCCTGGCGCTGCTGACCTTCAACACGACCGCCAACGCCGTCATGCAGCTCAGCGTCCCCGCCGCCATGCGTGGCCGCGTCATGGGCCTGTACATGCTGGTCTTCGCGGGCAGCTCCCCGATCGGCTCGCCGCTCATCGGCTGGCTGGCCCAGGTCTTCGGCCCCCGCTCCGGTGTGATCATCGGCGGCACGGTGTCGCTCGCCACCACCCTGGGTGTCGTCGCAGTCATGGCCCCGCGCCCGGCCCTCGAAGCCCTGCGCATGCGCGCCGCGCGCTCGTACGAGATGGTGCGCTGAACCCCGGCGCCCTCCACGAGGGCGCCGAACGCCGTGCCGCACGTGAGAGCCTGCCCTCCGGAATCCTCCGCGAGGGCCGTGGGCACGTGGGAGCCTGAGGGCGTGAGGCTGTTCGTCGCGTTGCTGCCGCCCGAGAACGCCCTCGACGAGATCGACGAGGTGTTCGCCCCGCACCACGACGCCTGGCCCGCCCTCCGCTGGACCCGCCGCGCGTCCTGGCACGTCACGCTCGCCTTCTACGGCGAGGTCGACGACCGGATCGTCCCGCGGCTACCGGCCCGCCTCGAACGCGCCGCCGCCCGCCACCCCGGACGCGAAATCTCCTTCACCGGCGCCGGCGCCTTCCCCCGCGCCACCGTCGCCCGTACCCTCTGGGCCGGCATCGACGGCGACCTCCAGCGCCTCTCCGACTCGTGCAACGCCGTCGCCCGCCGAGAGGGCCTCGCCACCGGCGCGTACCCGACGTTCCGCCCTCACCTGACCGTCGCCCGCAGCCGAGAGCCCCTCGACCTGCGCCCGATGATCGAGAAGCTGGCGGCGTTCGAAGGCACCCCATGGCAGGCGAACGAGATCCACCTCGTCCGCAGCCACCTCGGCGCCGAGCCCCGCTACGAGACCCTGCAGACCTGGCCCCTCGGCCCGTCCTAGGGGCGTGTCCGGTGGATCTTCAGCCTGGACGCCGCTCGCGACGGCCAAGATCCACCGGACGCGCCCTCCTAGGCGTTCTGCCAGCGGAGGCCGGTGAGGCGTTCGTAGACGTCGATGTAGCGGGCGCGGGTGGCCTCGACGATCTCGTCCGGGATCATGGGGCCCGGCGGGGTGCGGTCCCAGCCCTTCACGGTGGAGGACCAGTCGCGGACGAACTGCTTGTCCAGGCCCTTCTGCGGGCGGCCGGGGCGCCAGCCGTCGGCGGGCCAGAAGCGTGAGGAGTCCGGGGTGAGGACCTCGTCGGCGAGCGTGAGCGTGCCGTCGGGGGCGCGGCCGAACTCCAGCTTGGTATCGGCGATCAGGATGCCGTGTTCCTCGGCGAGCGCGGCGCCGCGGCGGTAGATCTCGAGGGTGAGGTCGCGCAGGCGGGACGCGGTGTCGGGGCCGATCTCGCGGGCGACGTCCTCGTACGTGATGAACTCGTCGTGGCCCGAGGTGGCCTTGGTGGTCGGCGTGAAGATCGGCTCGGGCAGCCGGGAGCCCTCGACCAGGCCCGGCGGCAGGGGAACGCCGGACACCGTGCCCTGCTTCTCGTACTCCTTGAGCCCGAGGCCGGCCAGGTAGCCGCGCGCGATGAACTCCACCGGGAGCATCTCGAGGCGCCGGCAGCGGATCGCGCGGCCCGCCCACTCCGACGGGACGCGCGAGGCGGAGATCACGTGGTTCGGCACGACGTCGGTGAGGCGTTCGAACCACCACAGCGACAGCCGCGTGAGGATCTCGCCCTTGTCCGGGATCGGCGTCGGCAGGACGACGTCGTACACCGAGACCCGGTCGGACGCCACGAGGATCACGTCACCGTCATCCTCGTAGACCTCGCGGACCTTGCCGGAATGCAGCAGCTCCATGTGCTCCCACTCGCTCATCTGATCGGCCGTACCTGAAAACGTACCTGTTCAGTGCCCGAGGGCCGCAGCCCGGTGGGGTTGTCCCCCCGGTGAACCGGCGGGGCCACCGGATGGGACCCGCGGGCCGGAGCCGTGAGGCTCGGTACATGCGACTGAAGACGACCGTCCTCGTGACGGCGGCGGCCGCGATCGCCGCCACGGCGCCGCTGATCCCATCCGGCGCGGCGACGCCCGGCCTCGCCTGGAACCGGTGCGACGGCACCGGCCTGGACCCGCGCCAGGAGTGCGCGACGCTCAAGGTTCCCCTCGACTACGGCGACCCGAACGGGCCGCAGATCACGCTCGCGATCTCCCGCATCCGCAGCGCACGTCCCGGCCCGCGCCGTGGGGCGCTCGTACTGATCCCCGGGGGACCGGGCAACTCCGGCCTGAACGGGCCGTCGACGACCGGGGCGAAGCTGCCGCAGCAGGTACGCGACGCGTACGACGTCATCGGGTTCGACCCGCGCGGCGTCGGGAAGAGCACGCCGGTGAGCTGCGGGCTCGCCCACGACGACCTGTCCATGGAGAAGCTGCGGCCGTGGCCGTCCCCGGACGGCGACATCACGGACAACCTCGCCACGGAGCGGCGTGTCGCGGAGACCTGCGCGCGCAACGGCGGGCCGGTCCTGCGGAGCATCAGCACGCGGAACGAGGCCAGGGACATCGACGGCGTCCGCCGCGCTCTGGGCGAGGACCGGATCTCGGCCTGGGGCGTGTCCTACGGGACGTACGTCGGCGCGGTGTACTCGACGATGTTCGCGCGGCACACCGACCGCGTGGTGCTCGACAGCAACGACGACCCGGACAGTACGCGCGTCGAGCGGGCGTGGCTCGCCAACTACGACGTCGGCGTCGAGGACCGGTTCCCCGACTTCGCAAGGTGGGCGTCGGCGCCGGGCAACCCGGACCGGATCGCCGGTACGCCGGCGGCGGTCCGCACGGAGTTCTTGGACCTCGCGGCGCGCCTGGACCGTACGCCGATCCCGTGGCCGGGCGCGAACCCGCCGCGGCTCACCGGCAACGGGCTGCGCGAGGCGCTCCTCCAGGACCTCTACGACGACGAGGCCTTCCCGGACCTGGCGAAGCTCGTGATCGCCGCGCGCGACGGAGGGGCGCTGCCCGACCCGGGGACACCGCCGGACGACGCATTGCAGAACACGATCGCCGTGACCATCGGCACCATCTGCGAGGACGTGCGGTGGCCGAGGTCGGCCGAGGTCTACGCGAAGGACGTCGTGGCCGACCGCAGGACGCATCCGCTCACGGCCGGGATGCCGGTCAACGTCATGCCCTGCGCCTTCTGGCCGTACCGGCCGGCCGAGAGCCCGGTACGCGTCACCTCACGCGGCCCCTCGAACGTGCTCCTGGTGCAGAACCTCCGCGACCCTGCGACGCCGTACAGCGGCGCGCTGAAGCTGCGTGAGGCGTTGGGAGACCGCGCGCGCATGGTCGCCGTCGACTCCGGCGGGCACGAGGCCTACCTCGCGAATGGCAACGCCTGCGGAGACCGTACGGTCACGGAGTTCCTCGTCACCGGGCGGCGGCCGTCGCACGACACGCTCTGCCGCGCGAGCGGCTGAGCTCAGAGACTGTTGGGGAGCCCCATGCCCCGCCGCTCGCGATGGGCCAGGGCTCCCCAACGGTCCCTCAGGCCGCGCAGACCTCCGTGATCACGTGCCGGCGACGCGCGAAGTCGTCCTCGCGCTCGCGGGCGCTGAACCCGAGCCACACCTTGTCCGGGGACAGCAGGTCGGCGGGCCGCGCCGTGGGCGTGAACGTCGCGCTGCGGAGTTCGCCCGCCTCCAGCGTGAGGTGGGTGCCCTCGTTGATCGAGACCGTGGAGCGGAACCGGACCCCCGTGTTCCGTTCCACGGTACGGAACCAGCCCGGGTTGGACGCCCAGTAGACGTTCTCCTCGTCGTCCACGGCCACACAGAGCGGGCTCAGCGCGGCGCGTGCGAGGTGGACGCGGCCGGGACGGGCCCGGTCCACCCAGGCGAGCGCCGCGCGCCCGTGCAGGCCGCTCAGCACCCGCAGAGGGTCGTACCCGGCCGACAGCGCCTGGTAGATCACCTCACTGTCGGTGCTCCCGGTGGCCGCGCGGATCCCGAACCTCGCACGTAGCTCGGGCGCCTCTACGTCGCCGTTGTGCGTGCCTACGAGCGAGCCGGCGAAGTGCGGTCCGGCGTTCGCGAGGTTCTCCGGGGTGCCCTGCGTCGCCGAGCGCGCGTGGCCGAGGACCACGGTCGCGTCGTCGAGATCGGGCAGCAACTCGGGCCGCCACACGGCGCTGAACGGGCCGGGGCCCTTCACCAGGCGGCAGCCGCCGTCGGTCACGTCACCCTGGATCGTGGGCGTCACGACCATGATCGGGCGTGGCGTCCCCAGAAGCGCCACGCCCGCGGAGTCGACCCCACGATCTTCGGCGAGCATGCCGAGGACGACGAACGCGTCCGACGCCCGCTCGGGATGCCGTGCCCCCGCCGACCGAACCAGACCGAAGATCCCCGACATCGGCCTCACCCCCTGTACCTGGATAGACGCGGGAAGGGCGCCCAGGGTTCAGCCGACGCGCCGAACGAATAGGCTCGGATCGTGAATCGTGCTCCTCGATGGCTCCTGCCGACCGTGCTGGCGGTGCTCGTGTTCGCCGTTGTCGTCGGCACGATCCTCCATTGAGGCGCCCTCGTGTCCTGATCAGGACGGCCTCCGCCGCTCTCGTGATCGCCGCCGCGACGCCCGCCTGGGTGTCGCCCGCCGCGGCCGACGGCGCCAGGAAACTCTGCGTGATCTCCGACCCCCGCATCCCCGAGTCGAGCGGCCTGGCCGCGAGCCGGCGGCATCCGGGGATCGTCTACACCTTCAACGACTCCGACGGCCCGACGAAGATCTACGCCCTCGGCCTCGACTGCCGCGTGCGCGCGACGTTAACGGTCGCCGGCGCGCGCAACCGTGACTGGGAGGCGATGGCGGTCGGACCGGACGGGCTCTACATCGGCGACATCGGCGACAACCTGAACGGCGCCTGGCCCTACGTCTCCGTCTACCGGATCCCAGAGCCCAGCGTGCTGACCAGCCGCACCCTGCGGGCCACGGCGTACCGGATCAAGTACGCCGACGGGCCGCGCAACGCCGAGGCGATGATGATCGACCCGCGCGACGGACGGCTCTACATCGCGAGCAAGGAGTTCGGCGGCTCGCTGTACAAGGGGCCGAAGAAGCTCCGCACGTCCGGCTTCAACGTCATGCGGCGGGTGTCCGAGGCGACCCTCTACACGACCGACGCGGCGTACTCACCCGACGGCCACTCCTTCGTGCTCCGCAACTACTGGGACGCCTCGATCTACTCCTCGCCGGGCCACCTCCTGGAGGACGTCTCGATCCCGTCGCAGAAGCAGGGGGAGGGGATCACGTTCACCGCCGACGGCCGGCACCTGCTGTTGAGCTCCGAGGGTGTGAAGCAGGCCCTGTGGCAGGTCCCGGTGCCGGAGCGCGCGCTGCCGCGGACCCCCGCGAACCACACGCCCGGCGCGAAACCTGCTCCTGCGGACCACAAGCGGTCATCCGGCACCTTCCTGCTGATAGCGGTAGGAGTCACTGTGGTGGGCGCGGTGATGTTCGCTCGCAGACGACGGTCATGACGGGATGGATGCTGACATGTCACGATCTCTTCTCGTGGACCTCGAGCTGATCGGCCTTCGTGCCCCCATGCGCCGGCTGCGCCCGGTCGCGGCCGGGTCGTTCGCCCTGCTTTCGTTGTTCGTCGCCCTGTTGCCGATCACACCGTCCGGCCTCTGGCTGGCCGCCGTCCTCGCCTGCAACGTCCTGCCCTGGCTCCTCGGCCTGCGCGCGGAACACCCCGGGACCTGGCGCCTGTCATCGTCCGGCCTCCAGCGCCTCGACGCCGACGGCGCGGTGCGTGAGTCCTACGACCGGACCCGCATCGAGGAGTTCGCGGTCACCGCGGACGACGGGATACTCACGATCTTCCACCGGTTCGGCGTGACCGTGCCCGGCTCACTCGCCGACATGGGCTTCGACCCGCTGACCTTCTACATCACGGCCCGCCGCCTCGGCATCACCACGCACGTCATCGACGGCGACCGCACCGTCTTCGACGACGACGACGACGACCTCCCGCCCGACGACGAGGCGCCGCGCGCCCTCGGCCGCCACGCCGAGCAGAAGCTGCGCGACCAGGAGGCGGCGCTGCTGGCCGTCGCCCACGAGTCGCACACGGCGGCGCGCACCGGGACCGTACGCCTCAGCACGGTGGCGCACGCCTGGCGGCGCATGACGGCCATCGGCGTGACCGTGACGCTGCTGGCGCTGACCATGCTCGTCAGGTCGGCCCTGCTGGGCGGCCTGGACTTCGGTACGCGGATGCTCGGCGGCCTGTGGGCGCTCGCCGGCGGCGTGGCGCTGATCACCGCGCGTCGCCGCAGACTCTCGGGCGCACCGCTGACCTGGACCATCACGCCCGGCGAGCTGCGCGTCCGTCACGCGACCGTCGGCGAGTGGCGGGTACGCGCCGACGGGGTGTCCGCGGTCGTCGTCGGCCCCGGAACCGCCGTCGACCCGGTGTCCGGCCGGCCCGCCGGCGACCAGAACGTCGTCACGGTCTTCGACCACCGGCTCGAGGTGCTGGGCCGGCTGCCGGCCCGCGACCTGGACGCCTTCCAGCTCACGCACGCACTCAACGAGCACGGCTACCAGGTGATCACGCCGGAGCAGGGCACGCCGCGCCCCTCGGAGTACGGGCTGGCCGGGCTTCCGGAGATCTTCTCGAGGGTCCCCGGCGGGCGGCTCGTGGTCGACGACGACGGCATCGGCTGGGCCGACGGCGCGGGCGACGTCATACTGCGGATGCCGCGCGAGCGGATCGGCGGCATGGAGCTGCTGACCGTCGACGGGCACGCCTGGCTGCGGATGTACGACGACGACGGCGACGAGTTCCTCGCGGCGCCGCTGTCGATGCTCCGCATCTCACGCACCGACCTGCGCGAGTCCGCGCGGCGCGTACGCCTGCCGATCACCGACGCGGAGTACGACGCGTACATCAACGCCGCGTTCCACGGCTCGATGACGCGTCTCGGGACGTCCGTCGCGGTGCCGGCCGAAGGGCAGGAGTCGCTGCCGGCCGTCCAGCTCGACGTGCCCCGGCGTACGCGCGCCCTCACGTACGCGGTCACGGCGACGCTGTGCGAGGCGGTGGCGGCGCTGGGCGCGCTGTGGCTGCGCTCGGACCTCGGCGGCTACCTGATCGCGCTCGCCTGGGCGGCACCGCTCGCCCTCGCGATGGGGGTCGTCGGCGCCTGGGTCCATGACCGCAACCGACCACAGCTGAGGGTCTCCTCCTCGGGCATCGCCCTGGTGACGCGCCGCGGACGTACGGAGTGGAACGTCATACGGCAGGCCGTCGGCGGCGTCGGGATCGACGAGGCCGACGCGCCGCGGCTCGTGGTGTGGAGCCCGGCCGGGCGGGTGCTGCGACGGGTGTCGTTCCCGCCCGACCTGAGCGAGCTACGCCGTGCCTGCGAGCGTCACGGGCTCCCGTGGGGGCCGCCGGACGCCGGACATGGCGCGGACCCGCCTCCGGAGCTCTGAGAGACTGTTGGGGAGCCCTCGTCCGTCGCGAGCGGCGGGCCAGGGGGCGCGTCTCAAGGCGGAGGAGGGAGCCGGCCTGGTGTCGGCCGGCGACCGACGACAACGCGGCGAGGCGTCGCCTGGGTGCCGCGCAGTAGGGCATGGGGCTCCCCAACAGTCTCTGAGCCCTGGCCTCAGAGGCGTTCGATGACGTGGTCGACGCAGGCGGTGAGCGACTCGACGTCGGCCGGGTCGATCGCCGGGTACATCGCGACGCGGAGCTGGTTGCGGCCCAGCTTCCGGTAGGGCTCGGTGTCGACGATCCCGTTGGCGCGCAGGACCTTGGCGACCTCCGACGCGTCCACGCCCTCGAAGTCGATCGTGCCGACGACCTGGGAGCGCTTGGCCGGGTCCGTGACGAACGGCGCCGTGCAGGAGGTCTTGTCGGCCCAGGTGTAGAGCCGCTGCGCCGAGTCGGCGCTGCGTCCCGTCGACCAGGCCAGGCCGCCCTGGGCGAGGAACCACTCGATCTGCTCGGCCATCAGCAGCAGCGTCGCGACCGCCGGGGTGTTGTAGGTCTGGTCCTTGCGGGAGTTGTCGACCGCGACCTTCAGGTCGTAGAAGTCCGGGATGTAGCGGCCGGACCCGGCGATCTCCTCGACCCGGTCCAGGGCGGCGGGCGACATGAGCGCCAGCCAGAGCCCGCCGTCGGAGGCGAAGCCCTTCTGCGGAGCGAAGTAGTAGACGTCGGTGTCGGCGACGTCGACCGGCAGCCCGGCCGCGCCGCTCGTCGCGTCGACCAGTGTCAGGCCGTCGCCCTCGACGCGCTCGATCGGCATCGCCACGCCGGTCGAGGTCTCGTTGTGGGTGAGGGCGTACGTGTCGACGCCCTCCTCGGCGACCGCCCGCGGGTGCGAGCCGGGCTCGCTCTCGATCACCGACGGGTCCGACAGCCACGGTGCCTTCTTGGCGACCTTGGCGAACTTCGAGGAGAACTCTCCGAAGACGAGGTGCTGTGACCGGTCGCGTACGAGCCCGAACGCCGCCGCGTCCCAGAACGCGGTGGTCCCGCCGTTGCTGAGCACGACCTCGTACCCGTCGGGCAGGGCGAAGAGCTCGGACAGGCCCTCGCGCACGCGCGCCACGATCGACTTGACCGGAAGCTGGCGATGGGACGTGCCGAGGTAGGTCGCGCCGGAGGCGGCCAGGGCGGCCAGCTGCTCGGGACGGACCTTCGACGGACCTGAGCCGAAGCGGCCGTCGGCGGGCTTGAGGCTTTCGGGGATCACGATGTCGGTCACCCGGAGAAGCCTAGTCGCCGTGCTCCGGTTCTTCGGAGGATCCGCGGCCCGAGCGGGCGCCGAAGCGCCGCCACACCACCCACGCGACGAGCGCCACGAAGGCGAGCCCGCAGGTCAGCGACATGCCCGCCGGGTAGGCCCAGGGCCTGCCCGTACGGCGGGCCTCGAGCGCGGCACCGCCCGCGTCATAGGACAGCAGCGCGAGCGCCGCCGCCATCACCCAGCCGATGATCTTCCACGACACCTGGTCGCGGCTGTTGATGCGCCGCTCGCGCTCTTGCTCGTACCGGTGCAGCTCGGCGTCGGCTGCGTCCGGTTCTTCGTCACGTGGGCCGGTGTACATCACGCCATCGTCGTCCATAGAGGGAGAACGCGTACGGCCCGCGTGCCGGGGCATCGCGGGCCGTCGTGTGAGATGTCAGACCTTATCGATCACGTCTGCGGCCCCGGCGACATCTGTGAGGGGCCGGGAGGCCGGGCCGACGTAGTGCGCGCTGGGCCGTACGAGCCGGCCGGTGCGCTTCTGTTCCAGGATGTGCGCCGCCCAGCCCGCCGTACGAGCGCAGGTGAACATGGCGGGCATCATGTGCGGCGGCACCTCGGCGAAGTCGAGGATGACCGCGGCCCAGAACTCCACGTTGGTCTCGATCGGGCGGTCCGGACGCCGCTCGCGCAGCTCCGCCAGTGCCGCGTCCTCCAGGGCCTTCGCCGCCTCGTAGCGGGTCGCCCCCAGTTCCTTGGCGGTGCGTCGGAGCACGCGGGCGCGCGGGTCCTCGGCACGGTAGACGCGGTGACCGAAGCCCATCAGCCGCTCGTGGTTGTCGAGGATGTCGCTGACGACCTTGCGGGCGTCGCCGAGCTGCTCGACCTTCTCGATCATCGGCAGGACGCGAGCCGGAGCGCCGCCGTGCAGCGGACCGGACATCGCGCCGATGGCCCCGGACATCGAGGCCGCGACGTCGGCGCCCGTGGAGGCGATGACGCGCGCGGTGAACGTGGAGGCGTTCATGCCGTGCTCGGCGGCCGACACCCAGTAGGCGTCGATCGCCTTGACGTGACTCGGGTCCGGCTCGCCACGCCAGCGGATCATGAACCGCTCGGTGATCGTGCGGCCCTCGTTGATGCGCTCCTGCGACACCATCGGGAGGCCCAGACCACGCGCGCTCTGCGCGACGAAGGACAGCGCCGTGACCGAAGACCGTGCCAGATCCTCACGCGCCTGCTCGTCGGTGATGTCGAGCAGTGCCTTCATGCCGTACGCGGGTGCGATGATCGGCAGCGCGCTCTGGACGTCCACGCGGACGTCGCCGGAGTGCACAGGAAGCACGTGGGGTTCGGCCGGAGCCAGGCCGGGGGTGAAGCTGTTGTCGACCAGCAGCCCCCATGCGTCACCGAAGGAGACGCGGCCAACGAGGTCTTCGATGTCGACTCCCCGGTACCGGAGAGCCCCGCCCTCCTTGTCCGGTTCCGCGATCTCAGTCTCGAAGGCGACTACGCCCTCGAGGCCGGGTTTGAAGTCGGACATGTTCTGTCCTGCCTTTCGTCCCCTTGGATGTTCAGACACCAACTGGTAATTGAACCGCTTCACGCGCGGGGGTCTGCACTCGGGGGGGGTGTGATATGCGCAATTCTTTCGTTTTCGGCAACTCTAGGCCGGAAGCTTGGCGTCGCTCTCCCTGGGAGACGCGAGAGGATGTCCTGTCGTGACGCCACCCCATCCCGCCGACCTGAGGAAGTCCTACATGTGTGCCCGTCTGGACGAGAACGACCTCGCAGACGACCCGCTGAACCAGTTCGGCGTGTGGTTCGCGGACGCGGTGGGCGCCGACCTTCCCGAGCCCAACGCCATGATTCTCTCTACCGTCACCGCCGACGGTACGCCTGGCGCGCGCACCGTCTTGCTCAAGGGGTACGGTCCAGAAGATTTCCGGTTCTTCACAAACCATGGATCCCGCAAGGCTCGTTCCATCGCCGAGAACCCTCGCGTCTCCCTGCTGTTCCCCTGGCACCCGATCCACCGCCAGGTGATCATCCAGGGCACCGCCGAGCGGCTGGGCCGCGCGGAGTCCGAGGCCTACTTCCACACCCGGCCGCACGGATCGCAGCTCGGAGCGTGGGCCAGCCAGAACCAGTCCTCGGTCGTGACGCGTGAGGAACTCGAACGCCGCTTCGCCGAACTGGACGCGCGCTGGCCCGACGAGGTGCCCTGCCCCGACTTCTGGGGCGGATACCGCGTGATCCCCACCACAGTGGAGTTCTGGCAGGGCCGTCCCGACCGAATGCACGACCGCCTCCGCTACCGCCGCCCGCACCCGGGCGAGTCGGGCGAATGGGTGGTCGAGAGACTGAGTCCGTGAGTCGCGACCTCGAATGCTCCGCCACTGACCTCGATCCGAGCCCTCCCGAAGATCCCCCCGCCGCCCCCGGCCGATCCTTCTCGGGGCTGGCCCGGCGCGCCGCCATCGACACGCGGCCGCTCGCGCATCCGGCCTTCCGGCGGCTCTGGCTGGGCCAGGGCGTGTCGTCCGCGGGCTTCCAGCTCACCTCGGTCGCCATCTCGGTGCAGGTGTATGACCTCACCAAGTCCTCGTTCTGGGTCGGCATGCTGGGTCCGGCCAACCTCATCCCGCTGATCGTCTTCGGGCTGTGGGGCGGCGCGGTGGCCGACGCGATGGACCGGCGTCGGCTATTGATCCTGGCCTCCCTCGTCACGTGGGTCTCCACGCTCGGCCTGCTCGCCCAGTCCGTGCTGCACGTCGGCAGCGTGGCGCTGATCATCGCGCTGGTGGCGATCCAGGCGGTCGGCTTCGGGATCACCTCGCCGACGCGTGGCGCCGTGATCCCGCGCCTGCTGCCCATGCCGCTCGTCCCGGCCGCCAACACGCTGAACTTCACCGCGTCCCAGGTCGCGCTGTTCGTCGGCCCGCTCCTGGCGGGCGTCGTGATCGGCCACGGCGGGTTCGCGGTTGCGTACGGGATCGACGCCGTCCTGTTCACGGTCGGGCTGTACGCGGCCGTACGGCTGCCGGCGCTGCCACCGCTCGGCGAGGCGATGGGACGGCCCGGCCTGCGCTCGGTCATCGAGGGCCTGCGCTTCCTCACCACCCGCCCGGTCCTGATGATGTCGTTCGTCGTCGACATCATCGCGATGGGCGTGGCGATGCCGCGCGCGCTCTTCCCCGAGGTCGCCGAGACCCGGTTCGGCGGCGAGGAGGCGGTCGGCTGGCTCGTGGCGGCGATCGCGGTCGGCGCCGTCATGGGCGGCCTGCTGTCCGGCTGGATCGGCCGGATCCGCCGCCAGGGCATCGCACTCACCGTCATGATCGCGATCTGGGGCCTGGCGGTCGCCGCGTCCGGGCTCGCCCACTCCTTGTGGCTCGCGCTCGTCATGCTCGCCGTCGGCGGAGCCGCCGACCTGGTCTCCGCCGTCTTCCGGCAGACGATCCTGCAGACGTACGCGCCCGACGAGATGCGCGGACGGCTGCAGGGGGTGTTCACCGTCGTCGTAGCGGGCGGACCGAGGCTCGGCGACCTGCGGGCGGGCGCGCTGGCCGCCACCGTGGGCGCGACCGCCTCGTGGGCCGGTGGCGGGTTCGCCTGCGCGGTCATGGTCGTGATCGCGGGACTCGCGGTGCCGTCCTTCCGCCGCTACACCTACACCCCGACGTCCTCTTAGAGACTGTTGGGGAGCCCTCGTCCGTCGCGAGCGGCGGGCCAGGGGGCGCGTCGCAAGGCGGAGGAGGGAGTCGGCCTGGTGTCGGCCGGCGATCGACGACAACGCGGCGAGGCGTCGCCTGGGTGCCGCGCAGTAGGGCATGGGGCTCCCCAACAGTCTCTTAGGGCAGCACCGCGGCGGCGACGCGCAGGTCCGCCACCAGCCCGGCGTACGCGGTGTCGCGGTCGTCGGCGCGCAGGACCGCCGACGGATGGACGGTCGCGACGTAGAAGCCGTTGCGGGTGGCGGTCTCGTCGTTCAGTGGCGGGCGGGGGATCAGCCGCCCTCGCTGCCGTGTGACCCGGAACCCGGGCCCGAGCAGCGCCTTCGCGGCGGTCGCGCCCAGGACGACGATCACCGGCGGGTCGATGACGCGCAGCTCGGCGGAGAGCCAGGGGCGGCAGGCGGCCACGTGTGTGGCGTCCGGGGTCTGATGGATGCGGCGGGCGCCTGTGCCGGACTGGGTGAATCGGAAGTGCTTCACGGTATTGGTGACGTACGCGTCAGAGCGGTCGATGCCCGCCTCGGTGAGCGCCTTGTCGAGCAGTTTCCCGGCGGGTCCGACGAACGGCGCGCCCTGGCGGTCCTCCTGGTCGCCGGGCTGCTCGCCCACGAGCACGACGCGGGCCACGGCCGAGCCCGAACTGAACACGGTCTGGGTGGCGCCGGAGTGGAGATCGCAGCCCTCGCAGGTCGCGGCGGCGGTGCGGAGCCCGTCGAGGCCGGCTCCCGGAGGCACGTGTGCCTCGGCGCCTTCGAAGCGTGACATGAGGGGTCAACGTAGTGAAGAAACGGCTTGAACAGGGAGGGAAGACCACATCCGAGGCCGGTGTTCGGGTATATCAACACCTGAGGATGGGTCCCGGGTCGTCGTTGGTTCCCTATGAGACCACGATCGGCCGTAGCATCAAGGATCGGGACTGGAGGACACCTTGACGGCACACGGGTTGATCGACACGACGGAGATGTATCTCCGTACGATCTTCGAGCTCGAGGAAGAGGGCATTGTGCCCCTTCGCGCGCGTATCGCCGAACGGTTGTCGCAGAGCGGCCCGACCGTGAGCCAGACCGTCGCCCGCATGGAGCGGGACGGCCTGGTGAAGGTCGAAGGCGATCGCCACCTCGATCTGACCACGACGGGCCGGTCACTCGCGGTCCGCGTGATGCGCAAGCACCGGCTTGCCGAGTGCCTGCTGGTCAACGTCATCGGGCTCCCATGGGAAGAGGTCCACGTCGAGGCCTGCCGTTGGGAGCACGTCATGTCGGAAGAGGTCGAGCGCAGGCTGGTGATCCTGCTCGAAGACCCGGCCACCTGCCCGCACGGCAACCCCATCCCGGGGCTCGTCGAGCTGGGCGCGGAGGCGGAAGGTTCGGGCGAGGGCGAGCCGCTGGTGCTGATGACCGACATCGCGTCGGCCGCCGGCACACCCGTCGTCATCCGGCGGATCAGCGAGCAGGTACAGAGCGATACGGCACTCATGCTTAAACTCAAACAGGTTGGGATACAACCGGGACGTGAGGTGACGCTTGCCGCAGGCGACGATGGAGTCCGGGTGACGCAAGACGATGAAGCCGTCAGCGCGCCCACAGAGCTGCCCAGCAGCATCGCCTCCCACGTATTCGTCTCCAAGCGCTGACTTGCCCGTTCAACGTGTCCCGGCGCCTCGTTCGTCGTTCAATAGTGCGGGGGACCGTACGGGGGGCTCAGTGCGCGACGGCAAGGTGGCAGGCTCATGAGGGGCTGGGGTGACAGACCCGACGACGCGCGGTTGCCGCCGGAGACCGTCCTCGACCAGGCGGAGATGGCGGTCATCGTCTGCGACCGCTACAGCAACGTCATCTACTGCAACGCCTTCACCGAGACCCTCCTAGGCTTCGGCGGCTCGGAGTACATCGGCCGCTCGATCCTGTCCCTCGGGATCGCCGAGGAGGATCACGAGCAGGCCCAGGAGCTCGCCCGCCACGTCCTGAAGGGCGCGGTCTGGGAGGGCACCTTCTGCAACCTGCGGGCCGACGGCAGCACCGTCTACACCCGCGCGTACGCGGTGCCCCTGCGCCATCCCTCCGGCTCCGTCGAGGGCACGGTGATCTTCGCGCGGGAGGCGCTCCGCAGTAACCAGCGCGACCAGGATCGCTACGGCCTCCTCGAGCGCATCGGCGAGCGGCTGGCCGCCTCGCTGGAGCTCCAGCAGACCCTGCGTCGGGTGGCGGACACGCTCGTGCCGCAGTTCGCCGACCACTGCTTCATCGACCTCTACGGCGGCGACACCCTCGTACGCCGCGTCGCGCGGCACGGCAACGGCTGGACGCCACCGCCGGGCACCTGGGCCGAGCTCGACGAGACCGTCGACTACCCACCCGACCACTTCTGCGCCAAGGCGATGAGCCGTCGCGACACGGTCGTCGTCGAGGACGTCGTGGCCGACCGGATGACCGCGCCCAGCGCCGCCAGCAAGCAGCTCGGCGACGACGTCGGCATCACCTCCGTGATCGCCGCTCCGCTGCTGGCGCGCGGCGAGGTCCTCGGCGTGATGAGCCTGGCCCTGTCGAGCATCAGCGTCCGGCCCGACCCGCACTACGACGGCTTCGACCGTGACCTCATCGGCGCGGTCGCCAGCCGGGTCGCGCTCGCCATCGACAACGCCATGCTCTTCGAGGAGGAGCGGGAGACCGCCCTCGCGTTCCAGAAGAACCTCCTGCCCGGCGAGACCCCGCCGGACCTCGACGGCCTCGAGATCGCCTGGCGTTACGAGCCCGCTCGGCCGCTCGAGTCGCACGGCCAGGGCATCCAGACCCAGGTCGGTGGCGACTGGTACGACGTGATCCCGCTGTCGGCGGGCCGGGTCGGCCTGGTCATCGGCGACGTCGAGGGCCGCGGCGCCCACGCGGCGGCCGTGATGGGCCAGCTGCGCGCCGCCCTGCGTGCCTTCGCCCAGGACGACAAGCCGCCGGCCGACATCCTGCTCAAGCTCGACGAGTGGGTCCGCACGATGGTCAGCCCCGTACGCTGCGCGCGGGGCGACGTCGGGCGCGGCCGTACCGGCGAGAAGGGCGAGCGCGAGCACCCGCTCGCGTCCTGCACCTACTACGTCTACGACGCCTGGTCGCGCATCCTGTCGTTCGCCAACGCCGGCCACGAGCCGCCGCTGTTGATCATCGACGGTGAGGTCACCGACATGGAGGCCGTCGGCAAGGGCGCCATGCTCGGCGTACGCGAGCCCGGCGTCGGCGGCGAGATCCTCTACGAGGAGGAGACCCGCGAGCTGCCGCCCGGCACGACGCTCGTGCTCTACACCGACGGGCTGATCGACCGGCGGGCGCGCGAGGACGGCGAGTACTACACCCGCGAGCAGGCGCGCGACATCCTCCGTGAGGCCGTCCGTCAGGCCGCCCGCACCAACGTCGAGTCGATCGCGGGCGCCGCGTTCGAGGCGATCCCCGGCGACGTCGACGACGACGTGGCCATCGTCGTCGTCCGCACCGCGCCGACCCGGCTGCAGGTCGAGGAGCGCACCTTCACGGCTGAGCCGATCATGGTCTCGGAGGCGCGGCGCATGGCGTCGGAGACCTTCGCGAGCTGGGGAATGCTCGACGAGCAGGCCGAGCTGGCCTGCCTGCTGGTCTCCGAGGTCGTCACCAACGTCGTGCTGCACGCCGCTGGGGCGCCGGCGCCCCGCCGGGAGCTGGTCTTCGAGGGCGCGCTGGGCGTCGACGGGCCGGTCGGCTTCGACGACCCCTGGGATCCGCTGCCCGAGGTCACCCACCGGGAGCCGCCCACCAAGGAGTTCACGCTCCGGCTGCGCCACGGCGAGCGGGCGATCTGGGTCGAGGTCCTCGACAACGACATGCGGCTGCCGCGCATCAGGAGCGCCGGCGAGACCGACGAGGGCGGCCGCGGCCTCTACCTCGTCGACCAACTCGCCGCCCGCTGGGGCTCACGCCCGACCAACGACGGCAAGGCCGTCTGGTTCGAGATCCCGCTGAAGGCCTGACCCGCCGGTTACGCTGAAATCGTGCTGGCATGGGAGGTGCACCGCCCGGGCCCGATCGGGACCGGCCCGTTGCGCGCCGTCGAGCGCGACGTGCCGCGGCCGGCTGCGGGCGAGGTCCTCGTGCAGGTGCGCGCCTGCGGCGTCTGCCGTACCGACCTGCACGTCGCCGAGGGCGACCTGCCGCCCCACCTGCCCGGCGTGACGCCCGGCCACGAGATCGTCGGCGAGGTCGTCACGGCGGGGAGCCGGTTCGCCGCCGGTGACCGGATCGGCGTGGCGTGGCTGCGCGGCACCTGCGGAGCCTGCGCCTACTGCCGGCGCGGTGCGGAGAACCTCTGCCCGTCCTCGGTCTACACCGGCTGGGACGCTCACGGCGGCTACGCCGAGTACGCCCTCGCGCCGGAGGCCTACGCCTACGCGCTGCCGGGCGAGCGGCCCGACGTCGAGGTGGCACCGCTGCTGTGTGCCGGCATCATCGGCTACCGCGCGCTGCGCTGCGCCGAGGTGCCTCCGGGCGGGCGGCTCGGCATCTGGGGGTTCGGCGGGTCGGCGCACCTGGCCGCGCAGGTCGCCATCGCCCAGGGCGCCGCCGTCCACGTGTTCACGCGCGCGCCGGCCGCCCGGCGGCTCGCGCTGGAACTGGGCGCCGCGTCGGCGCAGGACTCCTTCGACCCCACGCCCGAGCCGCTCGACTCCGCGATCATCTTCGCGCCCGCCGGTGAGCTGGTCCCGGCCACGCTCGAACGCCTCGACCGGGGCGGCACCCTCGCCATCGCGGGCATCCACCTGACCGACGTGCCCCGCCTCGACTACCAGGCCCACCTGTTCCAGGAGAGGCGGCTTCGCAGTGTCACGGCCAACACCCGTGCCGATGGTGAGGAGTTCCTGCTGCTCGCCGACCGGCTGGGACTCACGGTCGAGACGACGCCGTACCCGCTGTCGGCGGCCGATCGCGCACTCGCCGACCTGGCCGCCGACCGCGTGAACGGCGCGGCCGTTCTCGTACCTACACGTTGAGGGGCGCGGGCTCGACGGCGAGGTGGGCCCACGACTGGGCGAACCACAGCTCGCCGCCGATGAGGCGCGGACGCGCGCCGGTGCACGGCCCGCCGTCCAGCTCGTCGGTCAGCTCGCGGCGGATCAGCCCGGGGTCCGCCGCGCCGGCCAGCCACGGGTCGATCGGCCGTTCGATGGTGAACACGTCCAGACGCCGCACCACGCCGCCGGCCGCGTGCAGCAGCGCGGTCAGCTCGGTGAGCTCGGGCAGGGTGCGCGCCGTGGCGTCGCGGAGGTGCTCGATGCGGCTGCAGTCGCCGGTGCGCGTACGGACCAGGTCGGCGAGGACCAGCCGTCCTCCGCAGACGCGCAGCAGCTCGCGCAGCGTCTCCACCGGGTCGTCGGCGTGGGCGAGCGCGAGCCGCGCGGTCACGAGCGTGAACGGCCCGTCCGGCAGCTCGGCGATGTCGGCGCTGGTCAGCTCGCGTACGCGGGGTTCGATCGCGGAGGCCAGCTCGGGTCCGCAGGAGGCGACGTCGAGGCAGACGTCGTCGGTCCAGGGATCGGCGAAGTCCACGAAGCGGCGCAGGTGACAGGCGGATTGGACCGCCGCTGAGCTTACTCGTGGCACGGGTGGCCTCCCAGGCCGGATCGACGCTTTGCAAACGTTGAGACGCCGCCCGGCGAACGGGAGTTCGGCGGTGCGGCCTATTTCTGGATCGTCTGACCCCAGAGCATGAGCACCACGATGACGAACACGACCATCAACCCGATGGTGTTGTTCTTCGTCAGGTTCATGCCCATCCGCCGCATCCCGCGGGTGGCGAGGTACGCACACAGGATCGCCAGCAGTGCGAGCGTGACCAGACCACTCAAGGCTTGTCTCCTCCGGGTGCGACTCGCCTTAGCGTAACTCGAAACGGCCGCGCCTCTGGGCGGTAGGGCACGCCTCCGAGCGGGTACGGCGTCCATCGGCGGGACGGGGGCACAGGGGGAGTTCGATGACACGTCATCCGTACGCGTTCGTGGCTGCGGCGATCCTGCTCGCGACCGCCACGGCCTGCGACGCCGGTGGTCCGGGCCGCCCGGCGGCCGTGAACGTCGCGGCGCCGAACGGCCACGCGACCGGCACGGTCTCCGCGCGCGACCGCGCGTGGCTGGCAACGGTCCACCAGGCCGATCTCACAGAAATACAGAGCGGGCACCTGGCCCAGAAGAAGGGCGGTAGCCAGGCGATACGCGTCGTGGGCGGCGTGCTCATCGCCGACCACACCAGGTTCGACGCGGACGTGACGCGCGTGGCCGAGCATCTCGGCGTCGAGCTGCCGCGGATCCTCGGCGCCGAGAACGTCGCCCTGCTCCAGCGGCTCGACCACGAGGCCGGCGGCGCGTTCGACCGGGACTTCGTCGCCACGGGGATCGCCGGGCACCGGACGGTCATCGCCGACACCGTGGCCGAGGTGCACGCGGGGTCCTCACCGGAGGTGAAGGGGCTGGCACGCGCCGCCCTGCCGGTCCTCCACAAGCACCTCGCGATGCTGGAGAAGGCCGCACCGACGAGCTGACCTCCACCCAGGGGTGGAGACCGATGCCACCCGGGCTCCGATGCCCGGCCGGGCGTCATCGGGTGTAATCGGTGCATGAACGACACGCTGCGCGCCTCGGACCGGGACCGGGAGGAGATCGCGGAGGTCCTGCGGGAGCACTACGCGCAGGGACGCCTCACGATCGAGGAGTTCGACCAGCGCAGCACGGCGGCGTTCGCCGCGAAGACGATGGGGGACCTGGGCCCGCTGGTCGCGGACCTGCCCGAAGAGCGGGAGCCGCAGGCGGCCGCCCCCGCCTGGTCGACGGCGCGAATGCGATGGATCGCCGTGGCCGGAGCGGTGGCGGCCGTCGCGCTGCTGGTGGTCGCGGTGCTGGCGGGCCGCGCCGTCTTCGCGGTGCCGGGCTGGCTGGTCGTGCTGGTCCTGCTCCGCCTCATGCGCGGGCGGTCCGGGGGAGCGCCGCGAGCAGTACGAGGCTCACGAGGACCAGCACGAACCCGAACCCGCAACCGGCGCTGAACGCGTCCGCGCTCAGGAGGCCGGCGGCTCGGTGAGCAGGCGCCGGGGGCCGGGACCCTGCGCGCCCAGCCGGTCGTTCGGGTTGGACAGGCGACAGTGGTTGAGGGACAGGCAGCCGCAGCCGATGCAGCCCGTCAGTTCGTCGCGGAGCTTCTGGAGCTGCACGATCCGCGCGTCCAGTTCGCTGCGCCACGCCGAGGACAGCCGGGCCCAGTCCTTGGGCGTCGGCGTGCGCTCGTCGGGCAGCTCGGCGAGGGCGTCGCGGATCGCACTGAGCGGGATGCCGACGCGTTGGGAGACCCGGATGAAGGCCACGCGCCGTAGCGCGTCGCGCGGGTAGCGGCGCTGGTTGCCGGCGGTACGGCGGCTGTGGATCAGTCCCTTGCTCTCGTAGAAGTGCAGGGCGGACACGGCGACGCCGCTGCGTGTGGCCACCTGGCCCACGGTCAGCTCGGGCGCGTCCCAGGGCGGCTGTTCCATGCGGACCACCCTAACCTCAGGTTTCCTCGAGGTTCCGGGGCGAGGTTGCGCGAACGCGGGAGAGGAGAGTCACATGGACCTGCGGGCAGAGCACGGTAACCTCGTACCAACCGAATAGTATTCGGTATAGAGGGACGGAACCCCAGAAAGAGACTTGGAGGCGTCGTGGCCGAGGCGTACATCGTTGGAGCGGTCCGTACCCCGGTCGGCACGAAGAAGGGTGCGCTGGCGGCGGTGCACCCGGCCGACCTGGGCGCGCATGTGCTCAAGGAGCTGGTCGAGCGGACCGGTGTCGACCCCGAAGCGGTCGATGACGTGATCATGGGCTGTGTGATGCAGGTAGGTCCGCAGTCGCTCGACATCGCGCGTACCGCCTGGCTGTCGGCCGGGCTGCCCGAGCGGGTGCCCGGAGTGACCATCGACCGGCAGTGCGGGTCCTCACAGCAGGCGATCCACTTCGCCGCGCAGGGCGTGCTGTCCGGCACCCAGGACCTTGTCGTCGCCTCCGGCGTGGAGAACATGGGCATGGTTCCCATGGGTTCCAGTGTCACGATGGCGCTGGAGAAGGGCATGCCCTTCCCGTACGGCGAGGGCTGGGCCGCGCGGTACGGCGACCAGGAGATCTCGCAGTTCCGCGGCGCGCAGCTCATGTGCGAGAAGTGGGGCTTCAAGCGTGGTGACCTCGAGCAGTTCGCGCTGGAGAGCCACCGCCGCGCGGTCGAGGCGATCGAGAAGGGCCACTTCGACCGGGAGATCGCGCCGATCGCGGGCGTGACCAAGGACGAGGGCGCGCGGGCCGACACCTCGCTGGAGAAGATGGCCGGGCTTCAGCCGCTGCGCGAGGGCTGGGAGCTCACCGCGGCCATCGCGTCGCAGATCTCGGTCGGCGCCGGCGCGCTGCTGATCGCCTCCGAGGAGGCCGTCCGCGAACACGGCCTGACGCCGCGGGCGCGCATCCGTACGCTCACGGTCGAGGGCTCGGACCCGGTCTACATGCTGACCGGCCCGATCCCGTCGACGGAGAAGGCCCTCAAGCGTGCCGGGCTTTCGATCGACGACATCGACGTGTTCGAGGTCAACGAGGCGTTCGCCCCGGTGCCGCTGGCCTGGGCCAAGGAGACCGGCGCGTCGCTCGAGAAGACCAACCCCAACGGTGGCGCGATCGCGCTCGGCCACCCGCTGGGCGCCACCGGCAGCATCCTGATGACCAAGCTCCTGCACGAGCTGGAGCGCACCGGTGGCCGCTACGGCCTGCAGACGATGTGTGAGGGCGGCGGCCAGGCCAACACCACCATCATCGAGCGCGTCTGAGCGCAGCTTCCGAACGCCGGAGGGCGGGGTGTCGAGGCACCCCGCCCTTTCGCATGTCCGCGGCTTCCCAGCCGTCTCTCGGCCACCGCCTGGAACTGCCGAAACGGCGCTGAGCGAGCGGATATGTACGTTCTGTCCATGCCGCTGCATGGTGTGTCTACTCGCGGGTAGAACTCAAGAGTAACTTCTCTGTGAGGTGATCGCCGTGACACACGTGGACGAACGCACCGCCCGTCGCGTGGCCGAAGAGGCGCGCGAGACCGACTGGCATCTCCCCAGCTTCGCCAAGCAGCTCTTCCTCGGCGACTTCCGGCTGGACCTCATCCACCCCCATCCCGAGAGCGACGAGGCGATGCGGCGTAAGGGCGAGGACTTCCTCGCCCAGGTGAGGGAGTTCTGCGAGGCGAAGGTCGACGCGCAGACCATCGAGCGCGACGCCAAGATCCCGGATCAAGTGATCAAGGGCCTCAAGGAGCTCGGCGCCCTCGGGATGAAGATCCCCGAGGAGTACGGCGGCCTGGGGCTCAGCCAGCTCTACTACAACCGCGCGCTGATGCTGTTCGGCTCGGCGCACTCCGCGCTCGGCGCGCTGCTGTCCGCGCACCAGTCCATCGGAGTGCCGCAGCCGGTCAAGGTGTTCGGCACCGAGGAGCAGCGCCGCGAGTACCTGCCCCGCTGCGTCAACGAGATCAGCGCCTTCCTGCTCACCGAGCCCGACGTCGGCTCGGACCCGGCGCGGCTGCGGACCACGGCGGTCCCCGACGGCGACGACTACGTGCTCGACGGCGTCAAGCTGTGGACCACCAACGGCGTGGTCGCGGACCTGCTCGTCGTCATGGCCCGCGTACCGAAGTCCGAGGACCACCGCGGCGGCATCACGGCGTTCGTCGTCGAGGCGAACAGCGAGGGCATCACGGTCGAGAACCGCAACGCCTTCATGGGCCTGCGCGGCATCGAGAACGGCGTGACGCGCTTCCACCAGGTACGCGTCCCGGCCGCGAACCGCGTCGGCAAGGAGGGACAGGGCCTGAAGATCGCCCTGACCACCCTGAACACCGGCCGCCTCTCGCTGCCCGCGATGTGCGCCGGCGCCGCCAAGTGGAGCACCAAGATCGCCCGCGAGTGGTCCAAGGTGCGAGTGCAGTGGGGCCGCCCGGTCGGCGAGCACGAGGCGGTCTCCTCGAAGATCGCGTTCATGGCCGCCACGTCATACGCGATGGAGGCGATGCTCGACCTGTCCAGCACGCTCGCCGACCAGGAGCGCGGCGACATCCGCATCGAGGCGGCGCTGGCCAAGCTGTGGGCCTCCGAGATGGGCTTCCTGATCGCCGACGACCTGGTCCAGATCCGCGGCGGGCGCGGCTACGAGACGGCCGAGTCCCTCGCCGCGCGCGGCGAGCGCGGCGTGCCCGCCGAGCAGCTCGTACGCGACATGCGCATCAACCGGATCTTCGAGGGCTCCTCGGAGATCATGCGGCTGCTCATCGCGCGTGAGGCGGTCGACACGCACCTGGCGGTGGCCGGCGACATCATCGACCCGGACGCCGACCTGTCGCGCAAGGCCAAGGCGGCGCGCCGCGCCGGTGGCTTCTACGCCAAGTGGTTGCCCACGCTGGTGACCGGCGCCGGGCAGCGGCCGGGCGCGTACAACGAGTTCGGCCAGCTGGCCAAGCACCTGCGCTACGCCGAGCGTTCGGCGCGCAAGCTGGCCCGTTCGATCTTCTACGCGTCCGCGCGCTGGCAGGGCAAGCTCGAGCGCAAGCAGGGCTTCCTCGGCCGCATGGTCGACATCGGCGCGGAGCTGTTCGCGATGAGCGCGGTCTGCGTGCGCGCGCACGCGGACGACCGGCCGGAGGCGTACGAGCTGGCCGAGGCGTTCTGCGGGCAGTCGCGGCTGCGGATCGAGCGGCTGTTCGACGGCCTGTGGAACAACACCGACGACGCCGACTCGCTGCTCGCCCGGCGCGTGCTGGACGGGCGCTACGCCTGGCAGGAGGAGGGCGCGCTCGACCCGTCGATCCCCGGACCGTGGATCGCCGAGGCCGAGCCCGGCCCGTCCGAACGCGAGAACGTCCACCGCACCGTCGGCTGACCCCTGGAGTAGAGCGGCGGGGGGTCGGGACCACCCCGCCGCCCTACGGCAGGAACCCGCGAAGCGCCTCGAGTACGGCCTCGGGGCGCTCCTCGGCGAGGAAGTGGCCGCATCCGCCGATCATCGAACCCGTGACGTCCTCGGCGTACTCACGCCAGACCTCCAGCGCGTCGATCGAGTGTAGGAAGCTGTGCTCGCCCCACAGGGCGAGCAGCGGCATGGCGATGCGCCGGCCGTGGTCCGCGTCGTCGTGTTCGGCGTCGTACGGGAACGTCGCGCGGTAGTCGTCGAAGCCGGCCCGCAGCGCGCCCGGCCGGGAGAACGCCCGTACGTACTCGGCGATGTCCTCCTCCGGCAGCGGCACGTACGACCAGCTGTCGATGAGGAACCTCAGGTACGCGTCGGGGTTCGCGCCCGCGAGGAGCTCGGGCAGGTCCGGCTGCAGGTGGAAGAGCCAGTGCCAGGTGCCGCGCGCCAGGTCGGCGTCCATCCGGCGCCACATCTCGCGCGTGGGGATGATGTCCATCACGACGAGCCGCTCCACGTCGCCGGGGTGGTCCAGCGCCCAGCGGTGCGCCACGCGCGCGCCGCGGTCATGCCCGATGACCGTCGCCGACTCGTGGCCGAGCGCGCGGATCAGCTGGTGGAGGTCCTCGGCGCGGGTGCGCTTGTCGTGGCCGTCGCGCGGCAGGTCGCTGCGGCCGTACCCGCGCAGGTCGGGGACGACCACGGTGTACGCGGCGCTGAGCGGGCCGACGAGGTGGCGCCAGCAGTGGCCGGTCTGCGGCCAGCCGTGCAGCAGGACCAGGAGCGGGCCCTCGCCCTCCTGGCGGTAGTACATCCGGATTCCGTTGACCGTCGCTATCGGCATCGTCCTAACCCTCTCATTAGGTTAGAACGACTCTAACCGTATAATAGGGTTATGGGCAATTGGGTGTGGGACGGCGGCCGGCCGAGCGTCGACCTGCTCAACACCGTCAGGGATCGCGTGTCCGGCGGGCGCGAGACGCTGAGTACGCCGGCCGACCTCTCGGCCTGGCTGCGCGAGGCCGCCCTGCCCGGTGACCCCGGCGAGGACGATCTGGCCGCCGCGCGGCGCCTGCGCTCCGCGATCGACGCGCTGACCTCGGGCCGTACCGGCGAGGACGCCGTCTCAGTGATCAACGAGGCCGCCGGCGTGCCGCTGACGCCGCGGCTGGTGCTCGACGGCGACGGCGGCCTGTCGGCCGCCCCGCCCGAACCCTCGACGGCGGTCGCCCTGGCCCGGATCGCCCTGGACGCGGTCGACCTGCTCACCGGCGGCGACCTGCTCCGGGTCTGCGCCGCCGACGACTGCGGCATCCGCTTCGTCGACCGGTCACCGGCGCGCAACCGGCAGTGGTGCTCGATGCGCCGGTGCGGCAACCGTACGAAGGCGCGCCGCCACTACGGGCGCGCGCGGAGCTGACCCGTCAGATCGGGGGGACCCGCTCGCGGCGCATCCGCGGGATCGCGGGGCGCGGCTCCAGCTCCGCGAGGCGCTGCCAGGCCGCGTCGCGCTGCGCCTGCAGCTCGCGGACCCGTTTCTCGAGCGCGACGATGTGCCGGATCGCGCCCAACGTCATGCCCTCGTCGGCGAGCTGGATGACACGGCGGATCCGGCCGAGCTCGTGATGGGAGTACCGGCGGTGTCCGCCGGGCGTGCGGCTGGGCCGTACGACCTCGTAGTGGTCGAGCCGGTGCAGGAACCGGCGGCGCGTCCTCAGCATCTCGGCGGTCTGCCCGACCGAGTAGCGCGGCCGGTGCTCTTCTTCATTCAGGACCATGGCGCGTGACATCGCAGCACGTCAGCCCGGCAGGCGCGCCCTCACACGCGGCCGGTTGTGACCTTCTTTACGCGTTGTTCGGGTGGGGAACGGGGTCGCGGTCGAGGACCTGGCCGTCCGGCGGGAGCTCGATCCGTACGGTCGTGCCGGCGCCGGGGACCGACCTCAGCATCGCCCGGCCACCGTGCGCCGCCGCGATGGCGGCGACGATCGCCAGCCCGAGGCCGGTGCCGCCGGCCGAGGAGTGGTGGAACCGGTCGAACGCCCGCGCGGCCTCCTCCGGGTCCATGCCGGGGCCCTCGTCGATCACCTCGAGGACCGTCGCACGCGGGTCGGCGGTCAGGCGTACGAGGGTGGGGGTGCCCGCCGTGGTGTGCGCGCGGACGTTGGCCAGGAGGTTCGCCAGGACCTGGCGGATGCGACCGTCGTCGGCGGCCGTGACCAGCGAGTGCGGCGCGTCCAGCGCGATCGGCCGGTCGGGCTCCACGGCGGACGCGTCGGCGACGGCCTCGCGCGCGATCTCGGCCAGGTCGACCTGTTCGAGCGTGAGCGCGGACCCCTTGTCCAGGCGCGCCAGTTCGAGCAGCTCCTCGACCAGGCCGGACATGCGTTCGGACTCCGCCGAGATCCGGCGCATCGCCTCGTCGGCGTCGACCGCGCCCTGTTCGTACAGCTCGGAGTAGCCCCGGATGGTGGTGAGCGGGGTGCGCAGCTCGTGCGAGGCGTCGGCGGCGAACTCTCGGACCTTCGCCTCCGAGCGGACGCGCGCCACGAACGCCTGCTCGATCCGCTCCAGCATGACGTTGATCGCACCGGCCAGCCGGCCGACCTCGGACGGCGACTCCTCCATGCGGGCCCGCAGGTCGCCGCCGCCTGCGATGCGGTGCGCGGTGCCGGCCATGACGGCCAGGGGTTCGAGCCCGCGGCGGATCAGCCACCGGCCCAGCAGCGCCAGCAGGCCCAGGAGGACCACGCCGGTGATCAGCTCGGTGATGGCCAGGCCGGCCAGGGCGGCGCGGATCTCGCCGAGAGGCGCCACGACGACGATGACGTGACCACGCTGGCCGAGCCTCGCGACCGCGCGAGCCGGCCCGAGGGAGAACGGCCTGCCCTGCGTGGCCTCGGTGTACAGCGGGGAGAAACCCAGCCCGCGCGCCCGTTCGAGGGCCTGGGCCGGGTCGGGGTCGGCGCCGCTGACGGACCGTACGGTCCCGTCCGGTCCGGCGTTGAGGACGATGAAGCGGGCCGGGGCCACGCTGTCGCCGACCTTGGCCAGCGCCGGGCGCCGCTGGACGGTCTGGAGCTGGTGGTCCACCCGGTGCATGAGGTAACCGCGCAGGACGACGGTGCTGACCAGCGCCATCAGCACCAGACCTACGGCGGTTACGGTGAGCAGCCCGGCCATCAGCCGGGTGTTGAGCGACTTCATGACCGTGGCCGTAGTGCGTACCCGACACCCCGCTGGGTGTGGATCAGGTCGGGGCCGAGCTTGCGCCGGAGATAGCTGATGTAGGTCTCCAGCACGGGGGAGCCGGTCGAGTGGTCCCAGCCCCAGACGTTCTCCAGGAGCTGGGCGCGCGTCAGGACGCGGCCGGCGTTGCGCATGAGGTAGGCGAGCAGCCGGAACTCCGTGGGGGACAGCTCGATCTCCGAGCCGCTCCGGCGTACGGTCCAGCGGGCCTCGTCGAGTTCCACGTCGGCGACGCGGAGGATCTCCTCGGACGCCTCGCGGGCGCCGGAGCGCCGCAGCACCGCGCGTACGCGGGCGACGAGGGCGTCCACCGAGAACGGCTTCGTCACGTAGTCGTCGCCGCCCAGCGTCAGCCCGGTGACCGTGTCGGAGGGCGTGTCGCGCGCGGTGAGGAAGATGACCGGCGTCTCGTCGCCCTCAGCGCGCAACCGCCGGCACACCTCGAACCCGCCGACGTCGGGCAGCATCACGTCGAGCACGACGAGCCGGGGCCGGTCCTCGCGCGCGCGGCGCAGTGCGTCCTCGCCGTTGGCGGCCGAGACCACGGCGAAGCCGTGGAATCGCAGCGCGACCTCCAGCAGGTCCCGGATGTTCGGCTCGTCATCGACGACGAGTACAAGTGGATTATCCATCTGGTCCATCATTGCGCCGAAATGGCGCCGTGCGCCCCCCTTCTCGGGGGCGCACGGCGCCTGGGCTACGTCAGCTGTGGGCGGGCGCGGGCGACTGGGTCGCCTTGGCCGGCACCTTCTTGGGAACGATCACGGCCTTGGCGGAGTGCTTGTTGCCGGGGCCGGTCTGTCCGGCGATGACGACGAAGTCGTTGGTCGCGAGGTTGGCCGTCGCCGACTTCTGCCCGGCCTTGCGCACCCGGGTCTTGCCGTCGGTCTGCCACTGCCAGACCGTGCCGTCCAGGCTGCGTACGGTCAGGGTGCTGCCGCTCTTGCCGGTCAGCTGGCCGCGCTGCCAAGCGATCTGGACGAAGCCCTTCTTGGTGCGGACGGTGGCCTCGCCGTGCACGCCCCGGCGCACCAGACGGCGGATGCGGGGGCGATGCTGCTTGCCGCCCTTCTGGTCGGACGTCTGCTCGCCGGCCACCTGGCCGGCCACCTGCTCGGAGGCGGACGCGATCTCCGTACCACCCGCGGATGCCGGACCCGCGAGGTAGATCCCGGTACCGACGACACCGACGGCCAGGGCGGACGCGCCACCGATCAGCAGCTTGTTCATGTTGACTCCTCCTCGGGTTGGCGTTCTCTACTGAACCGCACCGGTTTGATAGAGCCGGTGGAGGAGTCTGGGAGTTCGCTGGGAAATGCCGGGAGGTTTCGCTCGGGGGCGAGGACTCGAGGAGCGTTCGACCGCTCCTGGTCTGTGGATAGACTGGCCCGCGCTCGGGCCAATCATCGAACTTTCAGCGAGTGATCGCATGCCACCAGCCAAGAAGAACACCATCACCCGTAGTCTCCTGGGCCTGCTCGGCAGTGACCGGCCGGCAACGGACACCTTCGACGGCGAGGCCCAGCCGGCCGCCGGAGAGGGACAGCTGGAGAACCACCTCGGCGGCGACGAGGCGCGTAACTACCGCAAGTACGAGTACGACATGGTGTCGCCGCACGTCGGCCACTCCCTGCTGGAGGTCGGCTCCGGACTCGGCCACTTCTCCGAGCAGTTCTCGGGCCGGCTCGACTACCTCGTCGTGAGCGACAACGACGACTACTGCCTCGAGCAGCTCAACAAGCGCTACGCCGGCAACGAGGACGTCGAGGTGCTCGACCTCGCGCTGCCCGCGGAGATCAAGATCAAGCGCAAGGTCGACACGGTCGTCATGATGAACGTCCTCGAGCACATCAAGGACGACGTCCAGGCGCTGAAGGACCTCGCCTCGGTCGTGGAGCCCGGTGGCCGCATCGTCATCTGGGTGCCCGGCTACATGCAGCTCTACGGCGAGTTCGACCGCAAGGTCGGCCACGTCACCCGCTACACCCCGAAGACCCTGGCCGCCACGGTCACCGGCGCCGGGCTCGGCATCGACACCCTGAAGCCGATCAACTTCCTCGGCGGCATCGCCTGGTGGCTCGCGGTCCGCAGGGGCGGTGCCGGCTACCCCGACCCGAAGCTGGTCAAGATCTACGACCGGACGGTCGTGCCGACGACCCGCGCCATCGAGCGCGTCGTACGGCCGCCCTTCGGCCAGACCGTCTTCTGCGTGGCGCGCGTCCCGGAGTAGACATCCGCTGTTCGCCGACCGGCCCGTGAGGCATCGCCTCACGGGCCGTCGCATTTCTCTAGGTGAGAAGTCGGAGGCGGTGGGCGGTGGCGGCGGCCTGGCCGCGGCTGGTGACGCCCAGCTTGGCGAGGATGTTCGAGACGTGGACGCTGGCGGTCTTGGCCGAGATGAACAGTTCCTCGGCGATCTCGCGGTTGCTCCGTCCCTCGGCGACCAGACGCAGGACCTCCTGCTCGCGCGCCGTGAGGCCGAACACCGGCTGACCACCGTGGGCACGGCCGGCGATCGTCAGGCGTGCACGCCGGCCGACCAGGTCGATGTCGGCGCGCAGGGGCCGCGCCTCCAGCCGGTCGGCCAGCTCGGCGGATCGGTCGAGCAGGGCGGACGCGGCGTCGCGATCACCGTCGGCGAGGGCGGACTCGGCGGCGCGCAGCAGGGCGTACGCCAGCGGGTACGGGTGGCCGACGGTGTCCCAGGCGGCCACGGCGGCATCCCACCCGGCGCGGTCGAGCACCCCTCCCGCGCGGGCCGTCTCGGCGGTGAAACCCGCCTGCCGGGCCCGCATCACCGGACCGTACGCCGGGGTGTCGGCCGCGATGGCGCTCAGCTTCGCGGCGAGCGCCGCGTCGCGCTGGGCGGCGCAGGCCCGCATGCCCGCCTCGAGGATCGTCCACACGTGCCGTACCCAGCGGGTGAGGTCGTGGTCGGTGATGGCGCGTTCGGTGGCCTCGATCGCGCCGGGCCCGTCGTTGTCGGCGAGGCACCAGACGATGTGCAGGCGGGCGAGGGGGAGGACACGCTGCGGGTACGGCTCGTCGGCGGCGTCCACCGTACGCAGGTCGTTCATCGTCGCGCTCGCCACGTCGTGCTCGCCGCGCGCGACCGCGATCCGGCAGCGGTTCAGCAGGAGCTGGCCGCGCGTCCCGGGGACGGGTGAGGCCTCGCCGGCGCGCTCGATGGTCTCGACCGCCTCGTCCCAGCGGCCGAGTGAGACCTGCGCTTCGGCCAGGTTGATCGCGGCGAAGATCCCCTGCGTACGGGCCCGGCCGAGCGTCTCGGACAGCGTCAGGGCCTTGCGCGCCACCTCGACGGCGGCCTCGGAGTCGCCCCGGCTCTCCAGGGTGTCGGCGACGTTGACGAGGGTCCGCAGCGTTGCCTCGTTGCCGTCGCCGTGCTCCGCCCGCGCGCCCGCGTCGTCCAGGGCGGTCAGCGCCGACTCGTACCGGCCGAGATTCGCCTCGGCGATGGCCAGGTTGTTGAGCGCGTCCGCGGCGGTGCAGTCGTCGTCGAATCGCTCGGCCAGCTCCAGGGTCTCCTGGACGATCGGCCGGGCCTCGTCGTCGTGGCCGAGCAGCATCAGGGTCCGGCCGAGCGGGGCGAGCACCTCGGCGCGGACCGGCGAGGCGGCCGGCACGAGGCGTTCGGCGCGGCGCAGGTCATCCAGCGCCCCCGCGCGGCCACGGTCGAGGTTCAGCCGCGCGCGGCCCAGCACGAGCAGCGCGGCGCGCTCGGGGTCGCGGTCCTCGTCGAGCTCGCTGAGCGCGGCACGTACGAAGGCGAGCCCCCGGTCGGGCTCCCCGCAGGCACCGGCGGCCTGCGCGGCACGCTGGAGCACGCCGATGTGGTCGGTGTCGATGCGTTCGGCGGCGTCCGGCACCCGGTCCCAGAGTTCGAGGACGCGTTCGAGCATCTGCATCTGCTCGGCGTACGCGAACGCGCTCGCCGATTCCCGAGCGGCCTTCCACGCGGTGGGCAGGGCGCGCTCGTGGTCGTGCGCCTTGGCCCAGTGCATGGCCACCTCGACGGCGGGCCGGCCGCCGAGGCTCAGCGACGGGTCCTCCTCGATGGCCTCGGCGAACCTCCGGTGAGCGCGGCCGTGCTCGCCCGGCAGCAGCTCGTCGTGGATGGCCTCCCAGATCAGGGCGTGCCGGAACGCGTACGCCTCCTCGTCGGCGACGAGCACGTTCGCGTCCACGGCCGGGCGCAGCATCGAGGACAGGGGCCCGTCGTCCAGGCCGGAGACGCGGGCCAGCAGCGCGTGGCCGAATCGTACGCCGCCGGTGGTGGCGAGCCGCAGCAGGTCCTGGGTCTCCTCGGTGAGCCGGTCGACGCCGGCGAGAACGAGGTCCCGCAGCGACGCGGGCATCCCGGACTCCGGGCATTCGGCGGTCGCCTCGACGAGGAGCGGGATTCCGGCGCTGCGCTCGTACACCGCCTCGACGATCTTGGGTTCGGGTACGCGGCCGAGGATCCCGGTGAGCTGCCCGGCCGTCTCGGCGCGCGTCAGCCGCGGCAGGTCGAGGCGTACGACGCCTTCGATGCGCTCGAGCTCGGCGATCACCGGGCGCATCGGATGGCCCCGGTGCAGATCGTCGGAGCGGAACGTGATCACGATCAGGACCGAGGCGTGCCGCAGGTTGCGCAGCAGGAAGGTCAGCAGGTCGCGGGTCGACCGGTCGGCCCAGTGCGCGTCCTCGATGACCAGCATGAGCGGACGGCGCTCGGCAAGGCGTTCGAGGAGGGCCAGCATCTGCTCGAACAGCCGTGCACGGGCACTGTCGGGGTCACGGTCGGCGGGCGGCTCGCCGAACTCCGGGAGCAGCCGCGCCAGGTCACGTGCCCCGTCGCGGGGCATCAGGGCGGCTATCTCCGCGGCGCCCGCGTCCCGTACGAGCTGTCGTAGCGCCGCCGTGAACGGGGCGTAAGGGAAGCCCGCCGTGCTGAGCTCGAGGCAGCCGCCGGCCAGCACGAGGACCTTCTCGCGCACGCGCTCGGCGAACTCGCCGACCAGGCGGGTCTTCCCGCCGCCGGCCTCGCCGCCGAGCAGGACGGCCCCGGGTATCCCCGAGACGGCCCGCTCGCAGGCGTCGGACAGGACGGTGAGTTCCGCCTCCCGCCCGACAAATGCAGGGCTGACCTCGTGTGCGCGCACATGTCCCAGGATGCCAGGCATGCCGGGTCAGTGGGTTGTGCGGACGTATGTCGGCCTCGGGGGGCGCGGCCGGGGGCGGCGGAGTGAGGGACGCGGAATCATGGTGTCGCCTCCTGTGATCGTCGACACCGCCCAGCTTCGCGCTAAGGCGATATGCACCACATTGGGCGAATGCCCTATCTATGCGATGCCGGTACGGTGCGCGGTCGCCGCGGCCTCGCCCCGGCTGGTGACCTGGAGCTTGGCCAGGATGTTGGACACGTGCACGCTCACCGTCTTGGCCGATATGAAGAGCTGCCCCGCGATCTCGCGGTTGCTCCGTCCCTCGGCGACCAGGTGGAGCACCTCCAGCTCACGCGGCGTCAGCCCGAGCGAGTCGTCACCGGTGCGCCTGGCCAGCGCGATCCGCGCCCGCCGCGCGCAGGCCTCGACGCGCTCGGCCAGCGGGCGGGCGCCGAGCCCGGCTGCCAGCTCCACCGCGCGCCGCAGCCGGGGCACGGCGTCCTCGCGCCGCGAGGCCTCGGCCGCGCGCAGCAGCGCGTAGGCCAGCGGGTACGGCTGGCCGAGGGAGTCCCAGGCCTCGGCGACGGCGTCCCAGCCGCTCTGCGAGGAGGTGCCGAGAGCCCGGGACTCCTCGGCGTCGAACAGCAGAGCATGGGCCCGTTGCAGGCGCCCGCCGACGTATGCGCGGTCGGCCTGCGTACGCGCCGAGGTCAGCAGCCGCTTCGCACGCACGCCCCCAGCCTCGGCGCAGGCGTGCGCGCACGCCGCCAGCAGCGGCCAGCCGTAGCGTGAGCTGATCGACGGCTGGAGCTCGGTGACCGCCTGCTCGACCAGGTCGAGCGCGCCGGTGAAATCGCCCGTGGAGAGCCGGAGGTCGATCCGCAGCCGGGTGGAGGGGAACAGCTCCTGGGTGCGGTAGAAGGTCGGCGGGAAAGCCTCGACCGCGCGCTCGGCGGCCTTGCCGTCGCCGCGCGCGATGGCGATCTCGGCGAGCGCGAACTGCAGGGACGCCCGGGTCAGCGGCGGGGGAGACAGCTCCAGCGCGTGCTCGGTGACCTCGAGGACCTCGTCCCAGCGGCCGAGCGCCAGCAGCGGATCGGTCAGGTTGATCGTGAGGAACGCCCCGGACGTACGGGCCTGGCCGTGCTTGCGGGCCAGCGCGATCCCGCGACGCGACGCCGCGACGGCGCGCTCGTGCTCGCCGATGCCCTCCAGGACGTGGGACTCGTTGGTGGCGACGCGCAGCATCGCGGAGTCGTCGGCGCCGCGGCGGTAGACCTCCTCCGCCTCGGCCAGCGCGGCCAGGTGCAGCTCGACGTCGCCCTCGGAGTGGTCGCACGCGGCGATCGTCGTGAGCGCGTGCGCCTCGACCGTCGCGTCACCGACCTCACGCGCCGTGGCCAGCGCCTCGGTGGCCAGCGCGCGGCCCTCGGCGGACCCGCGCGGCAGCAGGTAGAGGTGCTGGGCCAGGGTCGAGAGCACCCGCGCGCGCGTCAGGCTGGGCGGCGTCACGGGTACCCGCCGGGCCGCCTCGCGCAGGTCGTCGACCGCGGTGCGGTGGCCGAGCCGGATCTTCAACCGGCCGCGCTGCTCGAGGACGGCGGCGGCGCGCAGCGGGTCGTCGATCTCCTTGAGCGCGAGCTTCGCGAACGCCACCCCGCGCTCGGTCTCGCCCGCCAGGTCGGAGGCCTCGATCGCCTTCTCCAGCACGGCGGCGTGGTCGGCCTCCAGCCGCAGCGAGGCGTCGGGGACCTTGTCCCACAGCTCCAGGACACGGTCGAGCATGCGCAGCGACTCGGTGTAGGCCGCGGCCTCCTTCGCGACGCCTGCGGCCTTCCAGGCGCTGACCAGCGCCCACGTGGCATCGTGCGCGGAGTACCAGTGGTGGGCCAGCTCGGCGGCGACCCGACCCGGGGGTACGAGCGACGGATCGGCCTCCAGCGCCTCGGCGAATCGGTTGTGCGTACGCGTGTGTTCGCCCGGCAGCAGGTCGCCGTGGATCGCCTCACGCATCAGCGCGTGCCGGAACCCGTACGCCTCGCCGTCCACGACCAGGACGTTCGCGGCCACGGCCGGGCGCAGCACCCGCGAGAGCCTCCCGTCGTCCAGCCCGCTCACCGCGGCGAGGAGCACGTGCTCGACCCGGTCGCCGCCGGCGCTCGCGACCCGCAGGATGTCCTGCGTCTCCTCGGGGAGCTTCTGCACGCTGCCGAGGATCAGGTCGCGCAGCGACTCCGGCAGCTCGGTGTTGATCTCGCCGTCGCAGCTCAGCAGGGCCTCGACGAACAGCGGATTGCCCTCGCTGCGCTCGTACACGGTGTCGAGGAGCCGGATGTCCAGGTCGCGGCCGAGGATCCCCCTGGCCTGCTCGGCCACGGCGCGACGAGGCAGCCGGTCCAGGTCGAGCCGGCGTACCCAGCCGGCCCGGTCGAGCTCGGCGAGCAGCGGCCGCAAGGGATGGCTGCGATGCAGCTCGTCGGAGCGGTAGGTGACGATCACCAGGAGATTGGGCGGGAGGTTGCGGATCAGGTAGCTGAGCAGGTCGCGCGTTGATCGCTCGGCCCAGTGCGCGTCCTCGATGACCAGGATCGTCGGCGCGTCCTCGGTCAGCCGCTCGAACAGCAGCAGGACGTGGTCGAACAGTCGCGTCCGCGCCTCGGACGTCCCGGTCTCGGTGTCCGGCTCGCCGAACTCCGGCAGCAGCCGCGCCAGCCCACCCGGCGTGCCGCCGGGCAGCAGCGCCGTCACGCCCTCGGTCCCGATCTGCCGTACGAGCTGGCGGAGCACGGCGCTGAACGGCGCGAACGGCAGGCCCTCCGAGCTGAGCTGGAGGCAGCCACCCATCAGGACGCGCGCCTGCTTCGGCACGCGGTCGAGGAACTCGTGGATCAGGCGGGTCTTGCCCACGCCCGCCTCACCGCCCACGAGCAGCGCGGCCGGGGTCTCGCGCAGGACCTCCTCGAGGAAGACCAGCTCCTCGCTGCGACCGGCGAGAACGGCGCTGACCCCCTGCTGGTTGGACACCGCTCAAGAATGCCAGCAGAAGGGGACAGAACAGATCGAATATCGCTCTCGCAACCGCTCTGTACGGTGTTGGATATGACGTCTTCGGCCCGACTCCCGGCGGAGCCGGGTGATCTGTTCGCCTACGGCACGTTGCGGTTCCCCGATGTCCTCGCCGCCCTGCTGGACCGCGTACCCGACCACACACCGGCGATCGCCCCGGGCTGGCGCGTCGCCGCCCTGCACGGGCGGATCTACCCGGTCCTCGTCCCGGGCCCGGGCGCGGCCGGTGGCGTACTGATCACCGGGCTGACCGCCGAGGAGTGGCGCGTCATCGACGCGTACGAGGACGACTTCTACGAGCTGCGGCCGCTCACCCTGGTCGACGGCCGTACGGGATGGGCCTACCTCACGCGGGATCCGGCGGTCGCGCTGCCCACCGACTGGTCACCGGAGGAGTTCAGCGCGGGCCACCTCGAGGGCTTCGCCGGAGAGTGCGTCGCCTGGCGTCTCCAGGTCAAAGGTCCCGGCTCGTGATCGGTTCGATCCAGTAGCGGAACGTCCAGCCGCCCTTCACACGATGGCACTCCCACACCGGCCAGACCGTCTTCTCGCCGTACGTGTAGCAGGCGAGCTCCTTGCGGAAGGACGGCCCGTTGTTCCAGCCGGGAGCGCTGGTCGCCGAGGGGTTCGGCTGCGGCCCGTAGGCGCTCGCCACCGCGACGCCCGCCACCACCACGGCCGCGAGCGCCGGTACGACGAATGAAGCCTTGCGGATCATGCTCATCCACCTTGTCCCCGTGTACGTCACGCTAGGCCCAAGGAGCCCGCCTGGATGCCAAGGGCCGGTAAAACTCCGAGCCTTGCGCTCCGGGACATTTGTCCTAGTCAGGGGTGGATCGCTGGCTCTCGCGCTGATGCCGTCCGTGGCGGGACACTTTGCGACATGACCCGCTTTCCCTGGCTCACCGGCGTCGTCTTCACCATCACGGCGATCTCGAACCTCACGCAGTTCGCCGTCCACGGCACGCTGGCCCACCTGGAGCGATCCCCGGCAGGTCTGCACGGCGACTGGTGGCGCACCGCCACCGCCCTGTTCGTCCAGGACGGCGGCGTCGTCGGAACCCTCTCGAATCTCGCGTTCCTCGTGGCCCTCGGCGCGGTCGCCGAACAGGCGATCTCCCGGCCACGCTGGTTGATCTGCTACTTCGGCGCCGGCCTGGTGGGCGAACTCGCCGGGTACGCCTGGCAGCCACACGGTGGCGGCGACTCGATCGCCATCTGCGGCCTCGCCGGCGCGATCGCCGTGGCCCTCTGGCGCCACGACGACCGCCTCCCGATCTTCGCCCAGGCCCCGGTGCTCTTCTGGTGCGGAGCCCTGCTCTCCGGCCTCTGGTACCCGCTGCTGATCGTCGGCCTCGCCGCCGGCATCCTCTCCCGCCCGGCCGCCGACCGAGGCCTCCCGACCCAGCGCGTCACGGCAGCGGCCACCCTGATTACGGGTGCCATCGTCGCGGCGTCCGAGGACATCCACGGCGCCGCCCTCCTGGCCGGCCTCGCCATCGCCGCCCTACTCACCCTCACCACGGCCGCCCACCCACAGCCGGACCCCACGGCGTAACCCACCCCGATGTGTCGCGCGTCACACGAGAGCGGTTCTCGAAGCGGGGGTCGATGTGACCCGTACGCTCCGGCGCCAGACCGGCTACAGCGGGGACGTGGCCGATCTTGCGCGGATCAGCCGGGAGGACGTCATTCGGGCCGAGGCGCCGTGAGGTGGCGCCCCGGACCGGTGGGTCGGCGCCGCGTCCTTAGTAGAAGACGGTGATCCGGCGGGTCGGCCCGTCGACGCGGATGCGGCCGCCGTTCGGGATGACGACCTGCGGGTCGGTGTGGCCGAGGTCGACGTCGAACACGGCCATCGTCCGCGGCGCGTACGTGCCCAGCGCGTGGAGGACGGCCTCCCGTTGCCGCGTGCGGAACCGCACCTTCTCCCCGTGCGCGAACCGGTGCTCGAACGACCAGCTCTTGGCCCGTCCGATGAGGAGCGCGGGGAAGGCCTGGAGCAGGCCGCGTTCGCCCATGTTCCGCAGGATCCGGTAGACGTCCTTGGCCGGCGGCATCTCCTCGGAGGTCTCCAGGAAGAGCACGCCGCCCTCCACGTCGGCGGCCGACGGGATGTCGCGGTCGGCCATCATCAGCCACGACAGGATCTCGAGGTTCCCGCCCCAGGATGTCCCGTCGACGACCTGGTCGGCGTTGTGCCAGATCCAGCCCGCCGCGTGTTCCATCTCGGGCTCGATCTCGAACGTGCCCGGGTCCTCCCAGTTCCGGTCGACGTCGCCCACGCGGTCGGCGGGCGACAGCTCGTACGCGCCGGAGGTGAACAGTGCGGCCCTGAGCGAATCGGCGGTCGTCGGGTGCATCGTCACCGGTCGTCCGAAGTGCACCATCACCGAGCCGCCGTAGTAGCCGACGATGCCGAGGTTCCACAGGTACGCCAGGAGGTTCGTGTTGTCGCTGTGGCCGAAGAACGGCTTCGGGTTCGCCAGCAAGAGCTCGCGGTCCAGGTGCGAGAGGACCGTGATCTGGTCGTCGCCGCCGATGCTGGCGATCACCGCCTTGATGTCCGGGTCGGCGAAGGCCGTGTGGAGGTCGGCGGCCCGGTCCTCGGGCGTCGATCCCATCCTGCGGGTGGTGGGGTACTCCACCGGCACGAGGCCGTAGTCCCCGGCGAGCCGGCGCAGCCCCAGCTCGTACGGCAGGGGCAGGATCCCCGGCAGCCCGGACGAGGGGGACAGGACGGCGACCCGGTCGCCGGGGCTGAGCTTCGCAGGATGGCGCATCCCGAAATCGTACGGCCCGGTTGACGACTTCTTAAGTAGCCGTTATCTATATAGCTAACCGTTAGGGGTGATCGTTGGTGCAGGACGTCGTACTGGCACTGCTGGCAAAGGAGCCGTCCCACGGCTACGAGCTGCGGGCCCGGCTCCAGGAGGCGCTGGGGCCGCTCCGTGACGCGCTCAACGCCGGCCAGACCTACGTGACCCTGACCCGGCTGGAGAAGTCCGGAATGGTCACCGCCGAGCACGTCGGCCAGACCGACCGGCCGGACCGGAAGGTGTACGCGCTGACGGCGGCCGGGCAGCAGCGCGTACACACCTGGCTGGAGGACGTGAGCTGGGCCAAGCCGACGGAGTTCCACCTCAAGCTGGTCGCCGCGTCGGCGGCCCGGCTGGCCGACCCGGTGGCGTTGGTCGAGACCCAGCGCCGCGAGCTGCTGCGCCGCCTCGCCGACACGCAGGGAGCCGCGCTGGGCGAGCCGGAGGGTTCGGCCGCGGCTCTGCTCCTCGAGGGCGTCGTACTGCGCCTGGAGGCCGACCTGCGATGGCTTGACGCCTGCGCCGCTCATTGGGCGGAAAGGGACTGACCTGACAGCGCTGCGGGCCGTGGCCCCGCTGACCCCCGTACGCTGCCGTCGCCCGATCGCCGAGATACTCCGAACCGACCGCCCGACCGCAGGCGTCTAACTGGGTATTCCCCGCAGATCGGAACACCCGAATGAGGACGTTAGTCGCCATCACCGTCGCGGCGGGAGCACTCGTCGCCGTACCGGCCATTTCCTCGGCGTACGCCGACAGCGGATGCCGGACCATCCATGATCACTTCACCAAGACCGACAGCGGGCACGGCACGCCCGCCGAATGGGCGGACCTGTCGTTCAGCAGGACGACCACGATCTGCGACGCCGAGGACGGCTACTCGGTGAGGATCGAGGACCAGGGCCGACTCTGGACCCGAGCGGGCGCCGGCTCACCGAACGGTACCGGCGCGCCGATCGAGAACCGCGTCGGCGGCACGATGACCGGCTTCGACACGGTCACCATCGACGGCGGCAGCTTCGCCCCGCCCGCGCATCGGGACACCAGCCTCAGCTCGATGGATTACGTGAAGTCCCTGTTCGACGGCGGCACCGCGACCGGCGGCGCGTACACGTGGACCTACCGCACCTGCCTCGAGAAGTGGGTCGACTCCTCGAGGAACAACGACGGCCAGGGCGCCACCTCGGGGAACATCACGGGCAAGCGCTGCCAGCCGCATCAGACGCCGACGCCGACTCCCACGGATTCGCCGACGCCGACGCCGTCGCCGACCGAGTCCACCCCGGGCGAGGCCCCGGCCCCGACCCCGGTACGGAGCGATCTACCGGTGACCGGCTGACCCCTCCCGCCGGCCCGAGGTCCGGCCCAGGACGAGGGAGACGAATCCGAAGCTCTTCCGGTAGCTCCGCAGCCACTCGGACCGGTGGACCCCGGCCGCCGCGAGCGCCGCAGCGCCGTCCGGGTCCTCGGGCCGGTCGAGGGCCCAGGCGGCCAACGAACCGGTCCAGGACCACTCGTAGTCGTCGAGCTCGTGGCGCGTACTGATGTGCCCGTACACGGGCGTCCACCCGTCGGCGACCACGCGGTCCACCGTGGTCGCCAGATCGCCGAGGTCCCCGAGCATCTCGACCGTGGCGCCATCCGGCGGCTGCTCCCAGAATCCGTCACCGACGATGACCCGCCCGCCGGGGGCGAGGTGCTCGCCCGCCGCCGCGAGGGTGGGGAGCAGACCGCCGAAGGCGTGGCTGGCGCCGATGCTGAGCACGACGTCGAAGAGGGGCGCGGAGGCGTACGCCGCGGCATCCTCGTGGCGAAGGACGAGCCGCTCCCGTACGCCGAGCCCGGCCGCCGCCTCGTCGGCCTCCGCCAGGGCACCCTCCGAGACGTCGACCCCCTCGCCCGTCACTCCCGGATGGGCGGCCAGGGCCCGGAGCAGCCACGCCCCGCCACCACAACCGAGATCGAGTATGTGCTCGTCCCCCCGCCGTACCGCCCGTCCGAGCAGGCGATCGACCGAAGCGTCACCGAGCGGCGCCGCCACCGGATGATCCGCATGAGCGAGCCGGGAGATCACTTGACGATCCATCCGCACACCGTGACAGCGCCACCCACCCGCACGCACCACGTTTTTCGGCAGCGGTGACGGCGACCACCATGTCGGCGGGAACTGATCACGACGGCGGGTCATCCGGATCAGCGACGTGGCGTCCACGAGTCCGCGGGCGCGGAACGCTGCATCAGGCCCGGACGGTCGATGAAGCCTGTGGATCGCCGGTAGCGGTCGCCCCGAGAGTCGGCGAGATGTTCGGCGGCTCCTCGCTGTACTGAATTCCTTTTTTGGCGAACTTGTGTGAACTAATCCCGTAAACACGGCGTCATCACCGTGCGACGTCACACCAGGAGTCTGGCGATCCCCCAGTGGTGACCCGGTCGAGGAGGCGTTCGCTGACTACCTGCGTGCATCGGAAGTCGAAGGGGATCGCCAATGCAGAAAACGCTGACCGCGGCCGGGCTGGCCGTCGTGATGCTGGGCGCCGGGGCCGTACCCGCCGTCGCCGCGAGCGCGTCAAGCTGGCGCACCTCGTACATCAGCAAGGACACCGGCTACGACGACTTCGTTCTCGACTCCGTCGCCGCCGTCGGCAAGAACGACGCCTGGGCCGTCGGGACGAGGCAGAAGGGGGCGGGTACGAGCGGCGCGGTTCTGCACTGGAACGGCTCGAAGTGGAAAGAGGTCACGGTTCCCGGCAGTACGGGATCCTTCCAGGTCGTCGGCGGCTCGTCGCCGAGCAACGTCTGGGTCTTCGGCTTCACCACCCACGGCACCAATGCCGCGTGGCACTGGAACGGTAAGGCCTGGACCTCCGTCTCCACCGGCTACCTCGCCAGCGGCGTCGCGGTCCTGAGCGCGAATGACGCCTTGGCCGTCGGGGGCGACGAGTCCGGCAAGGGCACCGGCCTGCACTGGGACGGCACGACGTGGCGCACGGTGCCGATGCCACTCACCGCGTACAGGATCAGTGCCGTTTCCAGGAACGACGCGTGGGCGGTCGGCGAGGGGGCGAACGGCCAGCCGTACGCCGCGCACTGGAACGGCACAAAGTGGACGGCAGTGAAGCTGCCCAAGGTGACGGTGCCCAAGGGCGACACCGGTTTCGCCTCCTTCGCCGACGTCACCGCGGTGTCGAAGGACAACGTGTGGGCGGCCGGCCGCTTCTACTACTACGCCCCCGGTAAGGCCGGTCACAACCGGACCCTTGCCATGCACTGGAACGGCAAGAAGTGGAGCCTCGTCGTCGGTACGCACGAGACCTACGCCCTGAACATCACCTCCGACGGCGCCGGTGGCATCTGGTACACGACCTTCCACGAGTCGTACGTCCACCGGACGAAGAGCGGGCAGGTCACGAGCTACGCGGCGCCGAAGCCGTACGGCCGGAACGGCATCGACATCCGGGACCTCGACGGTGTGCCCGGAGCAGCCGGGGAGGTGCTCGCGGTCGGTCAGGTCGAGCCCACCTCCGGCGACCGGTCCTGGGACGCCATCGCTCAGCAGTACGGCCACTGAGAACACGAGGCGGCGCTGACCACCGCCTCCGGAATCCGCCCGCGCAGGCCCGTTGACGGCGTGTCCAATACGGGTGGAGGCTGGCCGGGTACGGCCAGGTCGAAGGTTGTTTCGGCTGCTCACGCCTGCCGGAGGTGGTCCACGTGCGGTTCGGGATCTTCTATGAGCATCAGTTGCCGCGGCCGTGGGATGCCGGGTCGGAGCGGCGGCTCTATGAGGACGCGCTCGAGCAGGTGGAGATCGCGGATCGGGTGGGGTTCGACTACGTGTGGGAGGTCGAGCATCACTTCCTGGAGGAGTACTCGCACTCCAGCGCGCCCGAGGTGTTCCTCGCGGCGGCGTCGCAGCGGGCCAAGCGCATCCGGTTGGGGCACGGGATCGTGCAGGTGCCGCCGCCGGTGAACCATCCGGCCAGGGTGGCGGAGCGGGTCGCGACGCTCGACCTCGTCTCGGGTGGGCGCGTGGACTTCGGTACCGGTGAGGCCAGTTCGATGGCGGAGCTGGGCGGGTTCGGGGTCAAGCGGGCCGAGAAGCGGGCCATGTGGGAGGACGCCATGGAGGCGCTCGCCCGGATGTTCGTGGAGGAGCCGTTCGCCGGCTGGGACTCGCCCTACCTGAGGATGCCGCCGCGCAACGTCATTCCTAAGACGGTGCAGAAGCCGCATCCGCCGTTGTGGGTGGCGTGTTCGCGGCGCGAGACGATCCATTTCGCGGCCCGTAAGGGGATAGGGGCATTGTCCTTCTCCTTCGCCGAGCCGGAGGAGGCCGGCGCGTGGGTGGAGGAGTACTACCGGCTGCTCGCGTCGGAGGAGTGCGTCCCTGCCGGGTTCGCGGTGAATCCCAATGTGGCCGTGGTGTTGCCGATGATGTGCCACGAGGACGAGGCGACCGCGATCGAGCGCGGGATCGACGGGGCGCATTTCTTCGGGTTCGCGCTCGCCCATTATTACGGCACGTCGCCGCACGTCCCGGGGCGTACGAACGTGTGGGAGGAGTTTCTCGCGCACCGTTCGGAGCAGGGGTTCGACCGCGAGGTGATCACGGCCGACGACGCGCCGCTCGGGGTGCGGATCATGCAGCGGGGGATCGGGTCGTTGCGGGGTGCGGTGGGTACGCCGGACCAGGTGGCCGAGCTCGTCCGGCGGTACGAGGAGGCAGGCGTCGACCAGGTCATCTTCGTGCTCCAGGCCGGGCCGACCAAGCATGAGCACATCTGCGAGAGCCTCGAGCTGTTCGGCGAGCAGGTGATCCCGCGATTCGCGAAGGACCGCGAGAAGAAGGAGCGGGAGAAGCGCGAACGCCTCGCGCCGGCGATCGAGGCGGCTCTGGCACGCCGGGACCCGCCGCGGGACGCCCCGCCGTACCGGATCGATGAGGAGGCGGAGCTGGCGCGGGTCAGCAGGCCGGGTCTACGCGAGAACGTGCGGCGGCGCGGCAGGCAGGCGTTCGCGCGCGCGGTGGCGCGGCGGGATGACGCGCGGCTCGAGCGGTGGTTCAGGCCCGGAACGCAGCGGGCGTTCTTCGCAGGGATGGCGCGGGCGTTCGACCCGGCGATGGCGATGGGCTTTGAGGGCGAGATCGAGTTCCGCCTGCGGCGCGCGAACGACGAGCGGGCGAAAAACGAGTCGGTCTGGACGGTCGAGGTACGTGACGGCCGGGCGTGGGCGCGTCAGGGGTCCGCCGGAGACCCGGTCGTGAGCATCCGGACCGGTACGTCCGACTTTCTGCGGATGCTGGCGGGCGAAGAGCAGCCGCCCACGCTGCTGCTGAGCGGCCGGCTTGAGATCCACGGGGATTTCGCCATCGCGCCGCGGATCGGTGAGATGTTCGGCGGCCCCTCGCCCTACTAGGCACAAAACAAACTTTTTCCGAACAAACACCCTTTCGGATGCGTCAAGCATCACGGGGTCTTCGCGGCATGGCCGCCGGAGACCAAGCTCCGAAAGGGACGATGGATGCGAAAAACGCTGACGGCGGCCGGAACGGCCGTCTTGATGCTCGGCGTGGGTGCCGTGCCTGCGAGTGCCGCGCCGAAGCCGAGTTGGCGGGTGACGTACGTCAGCCCGGATAGCGACTACGACGATTTCGGGCTTTATTCGGTCTCCGCGACCGGCCGGAACGACGCGTGGGCCGTCGGCTCGAAGCGGAAGGGTGCGGGCGCGGGCGGAGCGATTCTGCGCTGGAACGGCAGGCGCTGGCACGAGGTCACGATCCCCGGCAGTACGGGCTCCTTCCAAGCAGTGGGCGGTTCCTCCAGAAACGACGTATGGGTCCTCGGCGTCAACGCCACCGGGGCGAGCACGGCGTGGCACTGGAACGGCCTCTGGTGGACCCACAGGGCGATCCCCGGGTACGACGCCGGCGGTATCACGGTGCTGAACAGGCACGACGCCTGGGCCGTCGGCGGAAACGAAGGCGGCGCCAAGGCGAACGCCCTGCACTGGGACGGCAAGGCGTGGCGCGAGGTCGCGATGCCGCACACGGCCTTCAAGGTCGCCGCCGTCTCCGCGAATGACGTGTGGGCGGTCGGCAGCGGCACGAACGACCAGCCGTACGCCGGGCACTGGAACGGCAGGGCCTGGACTACCGCGAAGCTGCCGAAGGTGCCGCTGAAGAAGGGCACGACCGGCTTCTCCTACTTCAACGACGTGGTCGCCCTGTCGAAGAACAGCGTGTGGGCGGTCGGCAGGTTCTACTGGCGGGTCCCGGGCAAAGCGGGCCACAACCAGCCCGTCCTCATGCACTGGAACGGCTCGAAGTGGAGCCTGACGCTCGGCTCGACCGGTGACTTCGCGCTGAGCGTGGCCTCCGACGGCGCGGGCGGCATCTGGTACTCGAGCGGCAACGGCAGGTTCGTGCACCGCACCCGTACCGGCTCCACGACGACGGTCGCCGTACCCGCCCCCACGGGCCGGCGGACCGCGGACATCCGCGACATCACCAGCACTCCTCATGCCCCGAAGTTGCTGGCGGTCGGGCAGACCGAGCCCGCGCCAGGCGACGAGTCGTGGGACGCCCTCATCGAGCAGTACGGAGAGTGACATGCGCAAGAAGCTGACCGCAGCGGCGGTCGCCGCCACGACCGCCGCCACGGCCCTGACAGGGGCACCGGCGTACGCCGCCGACCCACCCTGGCAGGTCGCCCAGGTCAACACGCTGCCCGGCGAGGACGCGATCAAGGTCGTCACGGTCGCGCCGACCGCGAGCACGTGGGCGGCCGGCTACCAGACGGTCGAGGGCAAGGAGGTGCCGTTCGTCCAGCACCTCACGAGCAAGGGATGGACGACCGTCGCCCGCCCGAAGGGCCTGACGGGCGAGGTCAACGCGATCACCGCCTCGTACAGCAAGAACGTGTGGGTGTTCACCGACGACCACGCCTCCCACTGGAACGGCACCAAGTGGTCGAACTCCAGCATGCCCAGCGGGTTCCGGGTGAGCAGCGCGGCGGCGGTGAGCACCAACGACGTCTGGGCGGTGAGCGGCCAGGCGAAGTACGCCGAGCACTGGACCGGCTCGAGCTGGAAGAAGGTCACCCTCCCCGCGGCGGCCGAATCGATCAGCGCGGTCTCGGCCACGAGGATCTACGCGACCGGCGCGTACAAGGGCCAGCCTGCGGTCATGCACTGGAACGGCTCGACGTGGGCGCTCGCGCACACGCCGGCGTTCAAGCTGCCCGACCCGGATGCGGGCGCGACGATGCGGGACATCCTCGCGCTGTCGTCGGCGGACGTGTACGCCGTCGGCGGCATGGAGTGGGCGTGCGGTGAGGACGGTGACGACGTCTGCGCCCAGCCGCTGATCCTGCACTGGGACGGCAAGTCCTGGTCGTCGACGACGATGCCGAAGTCGAGCTCGGCCTTCCTGCGGGTCAGTACGGACGGCGCGAACGGCATCTGGCTGCTCCAGGGCGCGTGGAACCCGCAGCTTTGGCACATCTCCGGCGACCTCACCACGAACGTCGCCGCGCCGAAGCCGAGCGGTCACGACATCGACATGACCGACCTGGCCACCAATGGGGTCACGGTCTGGGCGGGCGGCGTGGAGTTCCCCGAGGGCGACCCGGACGACCCGACCGGCAACGGCCTGTACCTCCGGACCGGCTGATTCTCCACAACCTGCCAAAACGGGCCCGAAACACTCGTCTCGGGCCCGTTTTGTGCACGTGGGTCCGATAGGCGATGCTGTGACGGTGTCAACGGAGACTCTCACCGGCGTTGCCGAGCTGCGTCGCTTCCTGCACGGGCTGCCGAGCGTCGACCAGGTGGGCGCCGAGGAACGGGCCGCGCGGCTCGCCACCCGGTCCATCAAGAAGTCGGCGAAGGCGTACGCCATCGATCTCGCCATCTCGATGGTCGACCTGACGACCCTCGAGGGCGCCGATACACCGGGCAAGGTCCGCGCGCTGTGCGCCAAGGCCTCGCACCCGGACCCCTCCGACCCGACCGTGCCCAAGGTCGCCGCGATCTGTGTCTACTCCGACCTCGTCGCCGAGGCCGTGGGCGCGCTGAAGGGCACCGGCATCGGCGTCGCGAGCGTCGCCACGGCGTTCCCGTCGGGCCGCGCGCCGCTCGAGGCCAAGCTGATCGACACGCGCCGGGCCATCGCCGACGGCGCATCCGAGATCGACATGGTGATCGACCGGGGCGCCTTCCTGTCCGGCGACTACCAGAAGGTCTACGACGAGATCGCCGCGATCAAGGCCGAGTGCGGTGACGTGCACCTGAAGGTGATCCTGGAGACCGGCGAGCTGGTCACCTACGACAACGTACGGCGTGCGTCGTGGCTGGCCATGGCCGCCGGCGGCGACTTCATCAAGACCTCCACCGGCAAGGTGAGCCCGGCCGCGACCCTGCCGGTCACCCTGATCATGCTCGAGGCCGTGCGCGACTACCGTGCGCGCACCGGCCGGCAGGTCGGGGTCAAGCCCGCAGGCGGCATCCGTACGACCAAGGACGCGATCAAGAACCTCGTCCTGGTCAACGAGATCGCCGGACCGGACTGGCTGAGCCCCGAATGGTTCAGGCTCGGCGCGTCCTCGCTGCTCAACGACCTGCTGATGCAACGTCGCAAGCTCACGACCGGCGTGTACGCGGGTCCCGACTACTTCACTTTGGACTAGGGATGTTCGAGTACGCGCCCGCACCGGAGTCACGCGACATCGTCGATATCAGGCCGTCGTACGGCCTGTTCATCGACGGGGAGTTCGCCGACGCCGAGAGCTCCTTCAAGACGGTGAACCCCTCGAACGAGGAGGTGCTGGCCGAGATCTCCGAGGCCGGTACCGCCGACGTCGACCGGGCCGTCGCCGCAGCGCGCAGGGCCTACGACACGGTCTGGTCGAAGATGCCGGGCGCCGAGCGCGCCAAGTACCTGTTCCGCATCGCCAGGATCATCCAGGAGCGCTCCCGCGAGCTGGCGGTGCTGGAGTCGATCGACAACGGCAAGCCGATCCGCGAGTCGCGCGACGTCGACCTGCCGCTGGTCGCCGCGCACTTCTTCTACTACGCGGGCTGGGCCGACAAGCTCACCTACGCCGTACGCGACCCGCGCCCGCTGGGCGTCGCCGGCCAGGTCATCCCGTGGAACTTCCCGCTGCTGATGCTGGCCTGGAAGATCGCCCCGGCGCTGGCCTGCGGCAACACCGTGGTCCTCAAGCCCGCCGAGACGACGCCGCTGACCGCCCTGGCGTTCGCGGAGATCTGCCGACAGGCCGACCTGCCGCCGGGCGTGGTCAACATCATCACCGGCGCGGGCGCGACCGGCCGTGCGCTGGTCGAGCACGAGGGCGTCGACAAGGTCGCCTTCACCGGCTCCACCGACGTGGGCCGCCAGATCGCCCGGTCCATCGCGGGCACCGGCAAGAAGCTCACGCTCGAGCTCGGCGGCAAGGCCGCCAACGTGATCTTCGACGACGCGCCGATCGACCAGGCCGTCGAGGGCGTCGTCAACGGCATCTTCTTCAACCAGGGGCACGTCTGCTGCGCCGGGTCCCGGCTGCTCGTCCAGGAGACCGTCGTCGAGGAGCTGCTCGACAAGCTCAAGACCCGGATGGCCACGCTGCGCGTCGGCGACCCGCTGGACAAGAACACCGACATCGGCGCGATCAACTCGGCCGCCCAGCTCGAGAAGATCAAGATGCTGTCCGACGTCGGCGAGGAAGAGGGCGCCACGCGCTGGTCGCCGCCGTGCGAGTTGCCCGAGCGCGGCTTCTGGTTCGCGCCGACCATCTTCACCGACGTGGCCCAGTCGCACCGCATCGCCCGCGACGAGATCTTCGGCCCGGTGCTGTCGGTCCTGACCTTCCGTACGCCCCAGGAGGCCGTTGAGAAGGCCAACAACACCCCGTACGGCCTTTCGGCGGGTGTGTGGACCGACAAGGGCTCGCGCATCCTGTGGATGGCCGAGCGGCTGCGTGCGGGCGTCGTGTGGGCCAACACCTTCAACAAGTTCGACCCCGCTTCGCCGTTCGGGGGCTACAAGGAGTCCGGCTTCGGCCGTGAGGGCGGACGTCACGGGCTGGAGGCCTACCTGCGATGAGCGATCGCCTGAGCGTACGCAAGACGTACAAGCTGTACATCGGGGGAGCGTTCCCCCGGTCGGAATCCGGTAGGTCGTACACCGTGAACGACGCCAAGGGACACTTCGTCGCCAACGCCGCGCGCGCCTCACGCAAAGACGTACGCGACGCGGTCGTCGCCGCGCGCAAGGCCCAGACCGGCTGGGCGGGCCGCACGCCGTACAACCGCGGTCAGATTCTCTACCGCATCGCCGAGATGCTGGAGGGGCGCTCCGCGCAGTTCACCGAGGAGCTGCGCACGACCGGCCTCAGCCGCGCCGCGGCCGTCGCCGAGGTCGAGGCGGCGATCGACCGCTGGGTCTGGTACGCCGGGTGGGCCGACAAGCTCGCGCAGGTCACCGGGAGCGCCAACCCGGTCTCCGGGCCGTTCTTCAACTTCTCCACGCCGGAGCCGTGCGGCGTCGTCGGCGTCGTCGCGCCGGACGCTCCGCTGCTCGGCCTGGTGTCGGTGCTCGCCCCGGTCATCGTGACCGGCAACACCGCCGTACTGCTGGCCTCCGAGCACGGCCCGCTGCCCGCGATCACGCTCGGTGAGGTGTTCGCCACCTCCGATCTGCCCGGCGGTGTGGTCAACATCCTCACCGGCCACCGGGCCGAGCTGACGCCCTGGCTGGCCTCGCACATGGACGTCAACGCGCTGGACCTGACGGGCGCCGCGGACGACCTCGCACGAGAGTCCGAAGTGGCCGCCGCGGAGAATCTGAAGCGCGTGCTGCGGCCCTCCGAAGACGACTGGTCGGCCGATCCCGGCACCTCCCGGATGACGACATTCCTGGAGGTCAAGACCGTCTGGCATCCGGTCGGCGTGTAGATCTTCGCCAATTGTGGAATAGATCCACCCGTAGCTGATCGACACGGGGGGATGGATCAGTGCCCACGAAAACAACGACGACCGCCCGCCGTTCACCGGCGAGTGCGAGCCGTACGAAGGCGGCCGGCGCCAAGAAGCGCACTACCGCGAAGAAGACGACCAGCACAGCCCGGAAAACGGCGTCGAAGCCCAAAGCGCGGTCCACGGCGACCAAGAAGTCGTCCGTGAGCCCGGCTGCGGCGGCCACAAGAGTGTCATCCGCGGCGACCAAGGTGTCGTCCGCGGCGACCAAGATGACCGACGCCGCCACCAAGGCGACGTCCTCGGCTCAGGCGATGAACACCGCCATGAAGACGATGAACACCGCCACCAAGGCGTTGGCCACCGCAGCCGAGGCGCTCACGAGCGCGGCCAAGACGATTTCGGCGATCAAGCCGGCGGCCGCCGCAGCACGGGCGACCACGCGCACGGCGGCCAAGCCGAGTCGTACGACCACGGCGAGGAAGACCACCGGGGCCAAGGCGACGGCGAAGAAGACCACGGCCAAGGCCACCAAGGCGAGGGCCACGACCGCCAAGAAGCCGACCGCCAAGGCCAGGACCACCGCCAAGCCGAAGACCGCCGCCAAGCCGAAGGCCGGCACCAGGGCCTCGACGCGGTCGGTCGAGAGGGCGGTCGCACGGCCGTCCTCGGAGAGCGCAGGGGGGTTTCTGAACGGCCTTGTCGGGAGTCGCGGACCGCTCTAGGCGGCCGGTACGTGAGGTCGCGGTGCCGCGAGGTCGTGGCCCGCGAACGGAGGCGCCGGAGCGTCCGCCCGTACGGCGGAGGCTCCGGGACTTCCGCAGGCCGGCCTCACGGCGACGCGAAATGCCAGACTGGTCGTCGTGAGGTGATCGAGGCATGCGGGACAACGAGATTCTCGGCCGTATCGGCGCCCTGGTGGACGAGGAGCACGAGCTGCGCGAGCGGCTGCAACGGGGTGACCTGACCGCCGAAGAAGAACACCAGCGGCTGGGCGACCTCGAGCACGAGCTCGACCGCTGCTGGGACCTCCTACGCCAGAGGCGGGCCCGTCGTGGCATCGGGGAAGATCCCGATGATGCCTCGTCCAGGCCCGCCGACGACGTCGAGGACTACCTTCAGTAGCCGATCGGCCAGGTGTGCACCGGTGCGTTGCTGTGCATGTTCTCGATGTAGAGCGACATCATCCGCCGGATCGCCTCCGGCCGGTCCGCGTTGATCGCGTGCACCGTCGCGGCCTGCCAGGCCGCGCCGTTGCGTCCGGTGACGCAGCGCTGCTCGATGATGCCGAGCAGCCGGTCCCGTACGACCGCGTCCACGCCCCAGCGGTCAAGTCCCGCTGCGGCGAGGGGCAGCAGCCGGCGAAGGACCAGCTCCGTCACCGGCAACTCGCCCATGCCGGGCCACACGACCGAGGCGTCCATGCCGTATCTCGCTCCGGCGCGCAGGTTCGCGGCCGCGGTCGCGAACGGCATCCGGTTCCACACCGGGTGCTCCTCGTCGGCCAGGGTGCGGACGAGGCCGTAGTAGAACGCGGCGTTCGCCATGGTGTCCGCGACCGTGGGGCCCGCGGGGAGCACCCGGTTCTCCACACGTAGGTGCGGGCGGCCATTGGCGATGTCGTAAACGGGGCGGTTCCAGCGGTAGATGGTGCCGTTGTGCAGGGTGAGCTCGGCGAGGTCGGGCGTGACGCCGCGGTCCAGCAGGTCAAGAGGGTCGTACTCCTCGGTGACCGGCAGGAGTGCCGAAAAGTACCGGATGTTCTCGTCGAACAGGTCGAACACCGTCCCGATCCAGCGCTCACCGAACCACACGCGCGGCCGTACGCCCTGCTCTCTCAGCTCTCTGGGCCGCGTGTCGGTCGCCTGTTCGAACAGCGGGATCCGCGTCTCGCGCCACAGCTCACTGCCGAACAGGAACGGTGAGTTGGCGGCGAGGGCGATCTGGACCCCGCAGATGGCCTGTGAGGCGTTCCAGTACGCCCCGAAATCCTCCGGTCTCACCTGGAGGTGGAATTGGACGCTCGTACAGGCGGCCTCCGGCGTGATGCAGTCCGTCTGGGTGCGCAGCCGCTCCACGCCCTCGATGTCCAGGGTCAGATCATCCCCGCGCGCCGCCATGATCTGCTCGTTCAGCAGCCGGTAACGCGGATTGGACGACAGCGCCGACTCGTTGACGTCCGGCTGGCGAAGGGTCGGCAGAATTCCGATCATCGCCAGCCGGGAACCCGTCTCACGTGCACGTGCGTCCGCATGGTTGAGGTTGTCCCGCACCTTCTGTTCCAGTGCGCTGAAGGACTTTCCGGCCAGCGAATTCGGCGGGAGGTTGACCTCGATGTTGAACTGTGCGAGTTCGGTCGACCAGGAAGGGTCGGCGATGGCATCGAGTACGGCCGCGTTCCGCATCGCGGGGCGTAGCTCGGCGTCGACCAGATTGAGTTCGATCTCGACCCCCATGCGCGGCGGGGCCGATTCGAACCAGGAATCCCGCAGCATCGCCGCGAAGGCGTCCAGGCAACGCTGGACCTTTTCCCGATAACGCCGGCGGTCTTCCTTGGTAACGGTGATCGTCGAAACGTCCCTGCCCATACGTGCCTCCGGGATGTTGGTCTCACAGTGGCACGAATACCCGCAAACTCCCTAGGTCAAGAGAGTGACGATCGTCTCCCGATCTGCGGCTGCGGTGGCCACGCGATCCTTGTGGCGGCTCTGGGACGTTTCGAGAGAGTCGGCGATCGTCCGAACCTGACGTGCCAGACGGGACTTGTCCTGCTCGGCGGCCTCTCTGGCCTTGCGGCCCTCGAACCTCTTGGCCACCACGAGCACCGCGCCGACGACCGCCACGAGCCCGGCGAGCACCGCCAGGGCGGAGATTCCGGCCACGATCGTGAGCACCATCACAGCGACGCCGGCGATCGCCATGACGATTCCGGCCCGCTCCGCGGTGGGGTTCACCACCGACGCCTGGTCGATCTCGGCCTGCGCCTCGGCGAGCCGCGGCGCCCCGCCACGGCCGATCCGGAGCTGCCGGCCGTGGACGCGTACGTCGAGCTCGTCGGGCGGACGCACCGACGCGCGCTCGGCGAGACCGTCGGCGATCTCCGTGAGCCAGCGGGCGCCGACCCGCGCCGCGAGCACGCGCGGACCCGGACGGTTCGGCCGGAAGAGGTCGCCGCGCAGCAGTTCGAGGGTGTCGCCTCCGGGGTCGTCCCACGCTGCGACGTGCTCGGCGCCGCCCTTCTCGATGATCTGAAGGAGCTCGCGGGACCGCGCCACGAGCGGGCGCTCCTCCTCGCTGCCCTCGTCGACGAGGGTCAGCAGCAGCGCACCGAAGTCCGGCGACACCGGAACGTCGTCGGTCCGCAGGGCCTCCTCGACCAGGGTGCGCAGCGACGACAGGCGGCTCGCCTCCAGCGGCGGATCGGTCAGCCCGCGTTCGTCCTGGATCTCACGCGGAAGTGACACCTTGGTGCCCTTGCCGGTATGCGAGCTCACCGCCTGGCGCCACTGGTCGGCCTCCTTCTCGGAGGCGTCATCGGGCAGCTCGTCTAGGAACTCCGTCAGCCGGCGTTCGATATGGCTGCGGCCCGACTCGCCGAACACCCCGTCGGCGCACGCCGTCCACAGCCGGCGCTGCGCCGACGTGACCGTCGCGCCCAGCGACGGCAGCGTACGGGCCAGCCACGGCGCCGCCAGGTCGGTACGGCCCGCGACGACCGGGCCGAGGGTGAGGAAGAGCGTGGCGCGCTCCTCGTCGCGTCGCGTCGCCTCGGTGGCGTACGCGTCGGCGCTCACCGTCTCGCCACGTACAAGGGCGGCCAGGGCCTCGGCGGCCGGGCCGAGCCAGTACGCCGGGCAGTCGTCCTCCAGGTCCAGTGGCGCGGGATCCTCGGAGCCCTGCGCGAGGCCCATGAGCAGGCGGCGGGTGCGATGGCGCACCGCGACCTCCTGTACGAACACCGCGAGCTCCATCCGCACGTCCGACAGCTCGACGAACGCGTCGAAGGACGTGGCGAGCCGGTCGAGGCGGCGCTCGATCGTGCCCTGCACCTGGGAGAGCCGCGACTGGAGCATCCTGGACCGGTCGGCGGCGTAGGAGTACGCGGCCTGAACCTCGTCCTGCAACTCCCGGATCTGGCGGTTCTGCCGGGCGTCGGTCCAGTAGTTGTCGCTCACGTAGCCTCCTCGCACGAACCGGGACGTTTTCGTCCCGGTTCATGCGACGTTAGAGGCCTTACATGCGTTCCGGGGTTTCCACGCCGAGCAGTTCGAGACCCTTCGCGAGCGTGCGCAGGGCGACCGCGCACAGCGCCAGCCGCGACGCCTTCGTGGCCTCGTCCGGGGCCTTCAGCACCGGGCAGTTCTCGTAGAAGGTCGTGTAGGCCGACGCCAGGTCGAACAGGTAGGCGCACAGCCGGTGCGGCTCGGCCGCCTCCGCCGCGGCGGTCAGCGCGACGCCGAAGCCCAGCAGGTGCAGCGCCAGGGCGCGCTCGGCGTCGTGCTCGAGCGCGATCGGCCCGACCGCGTCCTGCGGCGCCAGGCCGCCCTTGCGGAAGATCGACCGGATCCGCGCCGTGGCGTACTGGAGGTAGGGACCGGTGTTGCCCCGGAAGGAGATCATCCGGTCGAAGTCGAAGATGTACTCGCTGTCGCGCGCCACCGACAGGTCGGCGTACTTGACCGCGCCGATGCCGACCGCCTCGACCACCTGGCGCCGGGTCACCTCGTCGAACGGCTCGTCGTGCGGCACGTCGTCGAAGGCGTCACCGGCACGCTCGACGGCCTCGTCGAGCAGCTCGCTCAGCTTGATCGACTTCCCGCTCCGAGTCCGGAAGATCTTGCCGTCCGAGCCGAGGACGTTGCCGATCTGGGCGTGCTCGGCCGCGACCTGCTCGGGCAGCCAGCCGGCCATCCGCGCCACCGCGAAGAGCATCTGGAAGTGCAGCGCCTGCTGCGAGCCGACGACGTAGATCATCCGGTCGATGTTCAGCTTGTCGACGCGGTAGCGGACCGTGGCCAGGTCGGAGGTGGAGTAGTTGTAGCCGCCGTCGCTCTTGCGAATGATCATCGGCAACGGGTCGCCCTCGCGGCCCGTGAAGCCGGCCGGGAACGCGCAGAGCGCGCCCTCGCTGATCACCGCGACGCCGTCGGCCTCCAGCTCGCTCGCGGTGTCGGCGAGCATGTCGTTGTAGAAGCTCTCGCCGCGGATGTCGTCGTCGGTCAGCGAGACGCCGAGCCGGCCGTAGATCATGTTGAGGTAGGCCTTCGACAGGTCGACCAGCCGCTGCCAGTGGCGCATGGTCCCGTCGTCGCCGGCCTGGAGCAGCACGACCCGCTGCCGGGCCCGCTCGGCGAAGGCCTCGTCGGCGTCGAACTTGCCGCGGGCGGCCTGGTAGAAGGTGTTGGGGTCGGTCTCCAGCAGGTGCGCCTCGTCGGACTCCTCACCGACGTCGAGCAGGTGCTCGAGCAGCATGCCGTACGGCGTGCCCCAGTCGCCGACGTGGTTGTCGCGGATCACCTGGTGGCCGAGGAAGTCCAGCACCCTGGCGATCGCGTCGCCCACGATCGTGGTCCGCAGGTGCCCGACGTGCATCTCCTTGGCCACGTTGGGCGAGGAGTACTCCACGACCACCGTCTGCGGGGCCTCGACCCGCTCGACCGACAGCCGCTCGTCGCCGTGCATCGCCTGCGCCCGGCCGGCGATCCAGTCGGCCCGCAGCGTCAGGTTGATGAAGCCCGGACCGCTGATCTCGACGGTCTCGCACATGTCGTCGACGTCGAGGGCGGACACGATCTCGGCCGCGAGGTCGCGCGGCTTTCGGCCCAGCTTCTTGGCGAGCGGCAGCGCCACGTTGGCCTGGAAGTCGGCGAACTGCGACGGGCGGATCACCGGATCCGCGTCGGGCTCACCGAACGCCGCGCCGAGGGCGGCCTGGAAGCGGGAAGCGAGAACGTGCTGCGGGTCGGGCATCAGTGATCCTCGTGAGTACGGCCCCCGGCAGCTCACGCTGCGGAGTCCCTCAAGCCTATCGGCGGAGGCGGCACGGCCCGACCGAATATCAGTCGGTCGTGCCGACGACCGTGAAGCCGATCCCGGCCAGCCGCAGCCGTGCGAGCAGCGCGTCGCCCATCGCCTCGACCGTGGTCACCTGGCCCGATGTCTCCGGAAGGTCGTCGTAGGCCAGCGCGAGCGCCGACTCCGCGAGCATCTTGGCCGTCTCGTCGTAGCCGGGGTCGCCGCCGTTGACCTTGGTGACGACCTCACGGCCGCCGCCCTCACCCATGAAGTGCACGCTGAACCAGCTCTTGGCGCGCTTCTCCGCCGAGGGGCCCTCGCCCGGCTTGACCCGGCCGAGCAGCCAGGCGCGCAGCGGAGGGATCTGGACCGCGGCGGCGAGCCCGGCCGTACCGGCGGCCAGGCCGACCGCCGACGGCAGCCGCTTGAGCCCGACGTAGTGGCTGTAGGCGAAGTCGGGCCCGTACGCGTCGAGCGCGGCGGCCGAGCGGCGTACGACGTCGGGGTCGATGGTCGGCAGCGGCAGCGCCCAGGCGCCGAGCCCGGAGCGGCGGTGCGGGCGGCCGGTGACGGCGCGGCTGCGGCGGCCCTCAAGCGCCGGCTCGGCCGCACGCCGCTCGCGGTGGACGGCCATCGACTGCCGCTGGCGTGACAGCGCGGTGATCGCGGAGTGGAAGGTGCCGCCGGAGAAGGCGGCGTCGGCCTGCACGTAGCCCGAGATCCGCAGCGGTACGCCGGCCGGGAGCTGCTGCACGGTGAAGTAGACGCCGAGGTCGTGCGGGATCGAGTCGAAGCCGCAGGCGTGCACGATCCGCGCGCCGGTCTCCACCGCCCTGGCGTGGTACTTCAGGTACATCCGGTCGACGAACTCCGCCTCGCCGGTGAGGTCGACGTAGTCGGTGCCGGCCTCCGCGCAGGCGGCCACGAGGGGCTCGCCGTAGTGCACGTACGGGCCGACGGTGGTGATCACGACCCGCGCCGAGGCGGCGATCTCACGCAGTGAGTCCGGGTCGTTGACGTCGGCTCGCAGCAGCGGCACGTCCAGCCCGAGCCGGTCGCTCAGCTCCTTGAGCCGGTCGGGGTTGCGGCCCGCGAGCGCCCACGACCGGGGCTCACGCGCGGCGAGGTATTCGGCCGTGAGCGCGCCGGTGAAGCCGGTCGCACCGAACAGGACGATGTCGTAGGGCCGGTCCATGGCGAGCCTCCGAAGTCACGTGTGCGTACGTGCTTACCGGCTGTCACTCGCCGGCGGAAGCCCGCAGCCCCGATTGTGGTGAGTCACACGCGGTTCAGGACTCCTCGGTGTCGGAGTCGCCGTGGCCGCGCCGTGTGAAGCGATGCGTGCGGTTGGCGTCGATGCCCTCGCCGATCCGCTCGATGATCCGGCTGTCGGCCAGGTCGCGGGCGAGCACGCACGCCGCCGCGATCCCGGCCGCGCGCGAGGCGCCGTGCGCGATCACGACGGTGCCGTTCAGTCCCAGCAGCACCCCGCCGCCGTACGTCTCGGAGTCGAGGCGGTCGCGGAGCTGCCGCAGCCGGCGGCGCTGGAGCATCGCGCCGACCTTGGCCGTACGGCTGGCGCTGATCGCCTCGCGCATCTCGCCGACCACCATCCGCACCGCGCCCTCGAGGGTCTTCAGCGCGACGTTGCCGGTGAAGCCGTCGGTCACCACGACGTCGACGGCCCCGGCGAGCAGGTCGCCGCCCTCGATGTTGCCGACGAAGTCGACGCCCTCCACGTCACCGGCAAGCAGTTCGTGCGCGCGGCGGGTCAGCTTGTTGCCCTTGCCGGCCTCCTCACCGATCGTCAGGAGTCCGACGCGCGGCGATTCGATATTGAGCCGGATCCGGGCGTACGCGGTGCCGAGCGTGGCGAACTGGACGAGCATCTCGGGCTTGGCGTCGGCGGTCGCGCCCGCGTCGAGCAGGACGGTCGGGCGCGGACGGGTCGGCAGTACGACGGCGATCGCGGGCCGCATCACGCCCGACTGCCCGCGCAACCGCAGCCGTGACGTCGAGACGACGCCGCCGGTGGACCCGGCCGACACGAGCGCGGACGCGTGTCCACGGCGGATCAGGTGGCAGGCGACGGCCACCGACGAGCGCGGGCGCCGCAGGCCCGCCAGCGCGCCCTCGTCCATCGTGAGGGCGTCCTCGGCGTGCACGATCGGGACCTCGCCGAGGGCGTCCTGCTCGGTCAGCGCCTCGCGAATCCGCCGCGCCTTCCCGACGAGTATCAGCCGGACGCCGTGCTCGCGTACGGCGGCGACCGCACCGGCCACCACCTCGTCGGGCGCGTTGTCGCCGCCCATCGCGTCGACCACGATCCGGTCGCCCTCGGCACGCGGCTCGGTCATCCGGGCACCCGTGCCGTCCGCGCGCCGGTCACGAGGCCGCCTCGAGGCTCCATGCGCGAAAGGTACCGTGACGGCCGGTCGTGGCGTTCACCGGCGGCGGTCCTCGCAGCCCCGTCCGAGGCAGGGCGCGCGGACGACCTCACGGCCGCCGACCGTGATCACGAACTCCTGGCGCGGGTTGGCCGAGCCCGCGTCGGAGGCGACTCCGTCGACCCGTACCGGCTCCTCGCGCGTCGTACGGCCCGTGCACTGCACGCGCACGACGGACATCGTGTCGGCCGACAGCGTGCGGCACCGCATGCCCTTCCTGATGACGTAGCCGAGTCCGCGCAGCTCTTCGGCCGCGCCGCGCGCCGTGGCGTTGCGCAGGGAGCTTTCGGAGATCTTGCGGGCCGGGTTGGTGCAGGCCGCCGGTGAGACCGCCATCACGAGCACGCACACCAGGGGCACCACGCGTCTCACAGTGACGCCATCGCGTCGGCGATCACGTCGGGATGGTCGAACGGGACCATGTGCCCGGCGCGGGGCAGCACGATCTGGCGCCCGCGGGGGCTCAGCGCCGCGAGGTCGGCGTGCGCGTGCCGCCACGCCTCGCCGCCGCGTACGTCGCGGAGCGCGGTGATCACCCGCAGCGGGATGTCGGGGAACGGATGGTGCCGGCGGGCCGTGATCAGGTCCGCGGCCATCAGCCGGTAGCCGGTCAGCTCGACGAGGATCGCACCGAGCACGTGCGCGCGGGTGTAGACGAGGCGGCTGAGGTCCGGCGGCGCCAAGTCACCGCGCCGGCTGAGGCCCCGCATCACCCGGGCGCGGGTCCGCGGTCCGGCGACTCTGGGGATCCCGGTCAGCCCGGCCACCGAGCCCGCGAGGCGCGCCATCGGCGCCAGCCGGGTCAGGAGCCGCGCGTGCTTCGGCACGTCCTGCTCGGCGCTCGGGTCCACGAGGACCATGCCGAGGACCAGCTCCGGGTGCAGGCGCGCGAACGCCTCGGCGTGGAAGCCGGCGAGCGAGTGCGCGACCACGATCACCGGCGGGCCCGCCCACCGGGCCAGCGCCGCCAGCCGGTCGGCCTCCTCGGCCAGCCGCCCGGCGTGCGGCGCGGGCGGGCTGCCGCCCAGGCCGGGCCGGTCGAAGGCGACCACCCGGTGGCGGTCGCGGAGCAGTTCGGCCACCGCGGTCCAGTCGAACCAGGCACCGCCGAGCCCGGCGCTCAGCAGCACGGGCGGCGCGCCGGAGCCCTCGGCGACGACGTGGAGCCGGTCGCGTCCGATGGTGAGGAGCTCGCCGGGCAGGCTGGTGCTCACGTGCTCGTGGCCTTCTCCCGTACGCCGCCCGTGCTCTGGGCGGGCGGACGCAGGCGCTCGGCGTACAGCTCACCGGCGATCACGAACAGCCACAGCGAGATCACCGAGACCTGGACGCGCTCGACGACGCCGAGCAGCAGCCCGAAGTACATCAGCGGCAGCGTGGCGAGCGCCGTGACCGTCTCGACGATCATGAGCGGCCAGCCCCAGCGGGCGATCACCGGCCACCGGTGGTAGCGGCGCGCGGCGACGGTGAGCGCGATGAGGCCGATGATGCCCGCCGTGACCGCGCAGGTGCTCGTCACCATGTGGAAGTTGTGCGCGAACGACACGTGCCCGGCGCGCTCGCGCAACGCGCAGGTCGTGTCGGAATTCGGGGCGCAGTCCATCGCGAACAGCGAGTCGGCGATCGAGAACACCCCGAACGCGATCAGCGCCACCCAGCCGGCGAGCGCCCAGGCGCGCTGGGCGCCCAGGTGGAGCACGACGGCCGCGACGGCGATCGTCAGCAGGCCGGCGAGGAGGTCGCCCGCCGCGAACAGCCAGTGGAACGGCTGATCGCTGGCGGACAACTCACTGACGTAGCCGTTCACCGGGTCGAGGCCCGGGTTGAGCGCGAACTGCAGGACCCAGGAGGCATAGCTCGCCCCGGCGACGCCGGCCGCCACCGCCACGATCACCGGCATGCCGCGTGGACCCGCGGCCGAACTCACTCTCACGTCTTCCGGCTCCCCCCGCCTGTCGTCCCAGCATAGGTACCCCGGCGCTGATCACCGAGGACTCCCCGCAGGTCAACGGAGGGTTCCGTTTCGTCAGAAGTGCTCGAAGATCTTCGAGAAGACCCCTGCGTCCTCGTCCAGGCCGCTGCACGTGTCGTTCGCCGCCGTCGTGTCCACCGTGCACGGGGCGTCTCTGGTGATCGACCACATCGACAGCCGGCCGAGGCCGTGCTGCTGAGCCCAGGCGAGCACCCGTTCGGCGTCGGCGGGCTGGAAGCCCGTGCCGCCGCCGTCCACGCCGATGACCGGCGTGACGCCCATCCGCTGCCAAGTCTGGGCATCGCTCTGCCGGTAGAGGCGCTGGAGCTGGGCGTGTGCCGCGGTGGCCGAGCCGGTGAGGGACTGGCCCTTGCCGTCGGCCGGGATCAGGTTGACGAGCGGGGCGCCGAGCCCGGCGGACGAGGCCGAGCGGAGCATGGCGAGCGCGTCGTCGGACAGGCCGGAGCGGTGCAGCGGCAGCGTGATGGAGATCCCCAGGCCGGGCGCGTCGTGCTGCAGGCGTGTCAGCGCCTGCGCGCGGCGCGTCGCCGCCGCCGAATCGGACAGCCCGGCCTCGGTGAGGAAGAAGTCGACGCCGTCCGGATGGGTGGCGTCGACGACGGCCTTGTAGCGCTCGGTCAGGTCGTCCACGTTGGTGCAGGACCTGGCGAGCTCGGTGCCGTGCGGGCCGCCGAACGCGATGGTCGTCCTGCCCGGCACGGACTTGAGCCGGTGCTCGGCGAACAGGTCGGCCAGCGGTGTCAGGCCGCCCCAGGTCGCCGAGCAGCCTCCACCGGCCGACACGAACCCCATCGTGAAGTTCTTCACGTGGGTGAGGTCGGCGGTCTTGGTGAGGTCCAGCGGCGGCCAGGCGAGCAGATCCGCGTACGGCGTGAAGCCGAGCCGGGGCATGTCGGGCGCGAGAGTGCCCGTACTCGTGCTCGAGGACGCGGAGGGTGAGGCGGTCGGGCGTACGGAGGGTCGTGCGGGCGCGGCGATGGCGTGTCGCGTACGCGTGTTGGTGTCGTCGGACGTCGACGAACGGGCCGCGGGCCGTCCACCGGTGGTGGTGGCGGCGTAGACCACGGCGCCGCCCGTCATGGGAACGAGCAGGCCGGCGGCGACCAAGGCGATCCTTCTGCCGGTACGGCGAGGTGCCCGGTGCCGTCTGCGGTGTCTGCCCACGAATCACTCCTCGTGGGGCGTCAGTCGCCATTGGGAGCCCAGTGGCGGTTGACGCGTAGCGGGATGGGAGTCCCCAGTATGTCCTAGGTGTGTTACCGAGTTGAAGATCATGACGTGTCGAAGCTGTGACTTTTGGGGTCGTTCGGACGTTGAGGCGTTCGGTGGGTGCGGGACGTACGTATCGATAAGCGCCCATGCGGGTATCAAATTCGTAAGAAACGGGGACTTACAGGTTCAATGGGGGTGGGGAGCGTGACGTGCTGCCGCGTACCACGCTGCAGCCGACTGTGAAGGAGGGATGAACCCCGACAGCGAGAGCCCGCCTGCCCGCACGTCCTGAACCCGGGTCGGGCTCAGCGCACGCTTACCCGTCGATTCCAAGGAGTAACGTCACGTGACTTTGGTCAACGACGCGGCGTCGGCCGCTGTGCGAACCAGTGGCCGACGATTTCGCGCCTATACGGCGAAGCACCTGGACGAGCTTACGGCTCGGGCAGGGCTCAACGCCGCGCAGCGCCTGGGGACACGGGCCGTTGCCACGGTCTTGCCGTTCCGTACGAACAGCTACGTCCTCGATGAGCTGATCGACTGGTCCGCTGCGCCGGACGACCCCATCTACCGCCTGGTCTTCCCACAGGAGGACATGCTTCCGGCCGAGGACGTCGCACGCCTGTCCGACCTCCTGAGCCGCGAGGCGCCCAAGGCGGAGGTCGAGGCGCTCGCACACCAGGTGCGGATGAAGCTCAACCCCCATCCGGCCGGTCAGCTGGAGCTCAACATCCCGAGCTTCCACGAAGAACCCATGCCGGGCGTACAGCACAAGTACCAGGAGACGGTGCTGTTCTTCCCCAAGCAGGGGCAGACCTGTCACGCGTACTGCACGTACTGCTTCCGCTGGGCGCAGTTCGTGGGCGAGCCGGACCTGAAGATGGCCGCCGACGACATCGAGCGCCTCAAGCGCTACCTGTACGCCCACCCCGAGGTCACCAGCGTCCTGTTCACGGGCGGCGACCCGATGATCATGGGCGAGACGGTGCTGCGGCGCTACATCGAGCCCCTGCTCGAGGTGGAGCAGCTCGAGTCGATCCGGATCGGCACCAAGGCGCTGGCGTACTGGCCCCAGCGCTGGGTGACCGACCCGGACGCCGACGACACGCTCCGTCTGTTCGAGCAGGTGAACAACGCGGGCAAGAACCTCGCGTTCATGGCGCACTTCACGCACCCGCGCGAGCTCGAGCCCGCGCTGGTCTCCGAGGCGGTGCGCCGGATCCGCGACACCGGCGCGGTGATCCGTACCCAGGCACCGCTGATCCGCACGATCAACGACGACGCCCTGACGTGGGAGACCATGTGGCGGCGCCAGACCCGTATGGGCATGGTGCCGTACTACATGTTCATCGAGCGCGACACAGGCCCGCAGGGCTACTTCGCGGTCTCGCTCGAGAGCGCCCACGAGCTGTTCCGGGACGCGTACAAGAACGTCTCCGGGTTGGCACGTACGGTACGCGGGCCCTCCATGTCCGCCACGCCGGGCAAGGTGTGCGTCGATGGCATCGCCGAGATCGCCGGCGAGAAGGTCTTCGTGCTGCACTTCATCCAGTGCCGCGACCCGGAGTTCGTCAACAAGCCGTTCTTCGCCAAGTACGACCCGGAGGCGGTGTGGCTCACGGACCTGAAACCGGCCTTCGCGGACCGCTTCCCGTTCCAGGGGAAGGTCCCTGGCGGGGACACCGCACCGCACGACGTCGTCGCGGCAGGACCGTCGCTATGACCGCCTGACCACGCACCACGCGGACCGATAGCGGACGCACAGCGGAACGATTGCGCCGCCCTGCATCATGGGAGCGGCCTGGGTCAAAACCTCATACGGGGCGATACGACCCGGCCCGTGACGTGGCGGCGACCGGTGTCCCCGGGGGTCCGGAGGTGACCAAGGGGCCGGGGCATCGGTCTGTACGTCACCTGTCCCGCGGGGTGCGCTGGCGGGGCCTTTGTCCGGGGCCGTACCTTCGGGTGCGGCCCCGGACGCGTTCTGGGTCAGGAGGCGTACTCGGGCACGATCTGCGCGCGGGCCAGCGTGTGGCCGGTGATGTTGAAGCCGACGACGGCCGGCGCGGCGTCGTCGGGGATCCCCAGCGACTCGGTGTCGAGCGCGTGCACGGTGAAGACGTAGCGGTGCGGGCCGTCGGGCGGCGGCGCGGCGCCGCCGAACTCCTTGAGTCCGTAGTCGTTGCGCGCGTGCAACGCGCCCTGCGGGAGCCCCTTGCTCGCACGGCCGCCCGCGCCGGTGGGCAGCTCGGTCACCGAGGCCGGGATGTCGAAGAGCACCCAGTGCCAGAAGCCGCTGCCGGTCGGCGCGTCCGGGTCGTAGCACGTGACCGCGAAGCTCTTGGTCTCCGCGGGAAAGTCCGCCCAGCTCAGCTGGGGGGAGAGGTTCTCGCCGTGGAAGCCCCAGTCGTCGAACACCTGGGACTCCGACATCCGCTCGCCGTGGGCGACGTCGTCGCTCGTCACCGTGAACGACTGCACCTGGGGAAGGAACTCGTGCGGAAGCGGCGGCCTGGCCACCATGACGTCCTCCTGAGATCGCGAAGTCTTCGTGGCGTGCGCGCGGCTCGCCACGGGCACCCCACTAGTCCTATCAGGATCTCAGGGCTGGGCCGGAACCAACCGTCTCAGATCGCCCCCCGGTCGCCAGGCGAAGATCGTCGGGTCGCCGTCGCCGAACTTCGTGTACGCGACCTCGTGGATGTCGATCGAGAACACGTGGAAGTGCTCGTCCTCGGGTCGCCAGCCGATCTCCTCCTCGGTCACCTGGCAGTGCCGCTCGCGCCGGCGCGGGTCCAGGACGTGCTCGGCCGATCCGTAGATCTTGAAGTCGCCCTCCGAGCCGTCCTTGTCGGAGGTCGTGCTGTGCACCGCGCAGCGCGGGTCGCGCATCAGGTCGAGCGCCTTCATCGACCGCCACATCATGCCGAGCTGGAACTCCCCGTCGACGATGCGCGGCTCGACCGGGGTGATCCGCGGCCCGCCGTCGGCGCGCAGCGTGCCGACGATCGCCAGCCCGGTGGAGCGGAACAGCGTCTCGCCGAGCGCGGCCAGCTCGGGAGCCTCGGCCGTGAACTCAGCCCATGTCACCATGCCGCCACGTTACGAGCGGCCACCGACATTCGAGCGCGGCGTCAGGAACCGACCCAGGACCAGGGCGCACGCGACCGCGATCGGCACCGCGGCGACGACCGCGCCGGCCCGCATCGACCGCAGGAGTGACGGGTCGGCGGCGCTGACGGGCAGGCCCGTACCGACCGGCATCCGCGGGCCCGACCGTACGAGCGTCAGCGTGGCCGCGAACTCCCCGGCGGCCAGCGTGAACACCAGCACGGCGACCGCGGCGATCCCCGGCAGCGCCAGCGGCACCACCACCCGCGCGAACGCCCCGAGGCGGCCGTGCCCGTCGAGCATGGCCTGCTCCTCCAGGTCCGCCGGGACCGCGCGCAGGAACCCGGCGAGCAGCCACACCGAGACCGGCACCGTGACCACCGGCAGGACCAGCACCAGCGCCCAGACCGAGTCCGTGAGCCCCAGCGCCGCCACCATCCGAGACTGCGACGGGAGCAGTAGCGGCGGCGGCACGAGCGACAGGAGCAGGATCCCGAGCGCGGCCGGACCGCCGAGCCGCGCCAGCGCGTACGCCGCCGGGAGCGCCAGCGCGAGCGTGACCGCCACCACGAGCCCGCCGACGATCAGCGTGTTCACGACGAAGGTCGGGAAGAGCGTCGAACCGAACAGCGCGCGTACGTGCTGAAGCGTCGGCACCCGCCGCCCGTGGCCGCGCTCGAACGCCGAGCCCAGGCTCCACAGGAACGGCGCCGCCGACAGCAGCGCCGCGCCGACCGCCACCGCGTACACCGCCGAGCGCTTCGCGACGTACCCCACCGCGACACGCCGCCGCCGGCGGCCGAGCGCACGCGCGGTGCTCCTGGCCGCGACCCCGTTCACGGCGCCTCCCGGCGTACGGCGCGTACGACGACGGCCACCGCCGCGAGCAGCAACGGCAGCAGGAAGAGCGCGACCGCGGCGCCGCTACGGGTGTCGCGCGCGTACGCCAGCGTGGGCAGCACCTGCGTCGCGCCGCGCGGCCCGCCCCCGGTCAGCACGCCCACCACGGCCAGGTCGCCGAAGGTCGACGCCGCGACGAACATCGCCGTCACGGCGTCGGCCGGCAGCGTCAGCGGGACCGTCACGCCGAACGTACGCCGCCAGAAGCCCGCGCCGTCGAGGTCGGGCGGCACGGCCGACAGCCCGGCCGCCATGACGACGGCGGCGAGCGGCGTGAGCCGCCACACGTGCACCGCGACGACCGCGGCCATCGCCGGGTACGGCCGGTCGAGCCCGTGCGGCAGCGAGGCGAGGAGCCCGCGCCAGGACAGCGCCGACAGCGCCACCGGGGTCGTCCACGGCAGGAGCACGAGCACGCGTACCGCCCACCGGCCGCGCACCCGCGCCCGCAGGACGTACGCGAGGACCTTGCCGAGCGGCACCACCAGGACCACCACGGCCCCGGTCAGGGCCAGAGTGTGGCCCAGCGAGCGCCAGAGCACCGCCTCGCGCACGACCGTCCGCAGGCCGCCGGAGGCACTCGCGACGTGAGGCCCAGCGGCACCAGCACCAGGGCCACCAGGTACGCCGCCGACGGCAGCAGCGCCGCCCCCGCGAGGTACCCCGCACGGTCCGTGAGCCGGACCCGCTCTCCGCGCGCGGCCACCGCTCAGCCACCGATCCGCACGGCCGCCGTACGCGTGCCGTACTCGGCGTCGAAGAACCGCAGCCGGTCGCCCGGCACCGCGAAGTCGCGCGTCTCGCCCACCGACAGCGGGGTGATCACGGTCGCGGGCAGCCGGGCGATCACCCGCGTCTCCGCGCCGATCCGGCTCACCGAGCCGCACACGTGCCGGTCGCCGGACAGGTACTCGATGCGCTCGACCCGCAGCGGGACGGTCACGCGCGAGTCGTACGAGACGTTCTCGGCGGGCAGCAGGTGCTCCGGGCGGAAACCGACGAGGCGGTCGCCGCGCGGTACGAGGTTCATCGGCGGCGATCCGACATGGATCGCCACGAACGTGTCGGCGGGCTCGTCGTAGAGGTCGCGGGGCGTGCCGACCTGCCGCAGCCGACCGCCGTCCAGCACGGCGACGCGGTCACCGAGGCCCATCGCCTCGTCCTGGTCGCGCGTCACGTGGACGGTGGTGGTGCCGATCTGGCGCTGGAAGCGCTTCAGCTCGTCGCGGGCGCTCGCGCGTAACCGGGAGTCCAGCTCGGCCAGCGGCTCGTCGAGCAGGAGCACCGACGGCTCGCGGACCAGCGCGCGGGCCAGGGCGACCCGCTGGCGCTCGCCGGCGGACAGCCGCCGCGGACGCCGATCGAGCAGGTCCGTGGGGATGTCCAGGAGGCCGGCCGCCCAGCGGACCTTGCGGGCGCGCATGTCGCGCGGCACGCGCTCGGCCTTCAGCGGGAACTCGATGTTGTGCCGGACCGACCGGTGCGGATACAGCGCGTACGACCGCAGCACCATCGCGACGCGGCGGCTCCGCGGAGGCAGGCCGTTCATCAGCTGGCCGCCGATGTACACCTCGCCCTCGGTCGGGCGCTCCAGCCCGGCGAGGACGCGCAGCAGCGTCGTCTTGCCGGAGCCGGACGGGCCGAGCAGCACGAGGTACTCGCCGGTCGCGGTCGTCCAGGTCGACGCCGTCGAGGGCGCGTACCGGCCCGGGACGGACCTTGACGAGGCCACGTGCCTCGACGACCTTCACGGCCGGTACGGGGCGTGCGCCAGGCGTCGGAACGGGCAGCGCTGGACCGCCATGGGCCCTCCTCGCGGTGAACGGCTCCCTCGAAGGTAGATCGACACTGGTCGCGCATCCAGAGTCTCTTGACCCGGCACCTCTCGCCGAGGCGGCTTCTTTACGTCATCATGTCGTTTGCGTGAGCGAGTGAACACAGTGCGTGATCAAGTCCGACACCGAGCTCCGGCCGGGTCCGCCCGGCCACGACGAAGGAGGACCACATGCGCGGAGTCGCCGTCGCCACGGCAAGTGCGGTCGCCATCGGCAGCCTGACGCCTGCGGGGGGCCAGCGGCCCGAGCGTGCCGTCCCGCCAGCCGCGCCGATGTCCCAGCAGCGGCACCTGTCCTCGTCCGCGGTGTTCAACATCCCGTCCGGCTCGCCCGAGGAACGCAACGCGATCGTCCACCACGTCGACGATCTCGCCGCCGCGGCGCCGCGCGGCGGGCTGATCCGGATCGCGATCTACGAGTTCACCTCGGAGAGGTTCGCCCGGACCCTGGTCGCGGCGAGCCGCCGCGGCGTCCAGGTCCAGCTCGTGGTCGACGCGGCCTCACGACGGAGCACGGCCTACCGCATGCTCTTAGCGGCCCTCGGTACCGCCCGTGACCGCCCGTCGTGGCTCGTGACCTGCTCGAAGGGCTGCATCGGCGACACGATCAACCACAACAAGTTCTATCTGTTCTCGCACACCGGCGCGGACGACGACGTCGTCGTGCAGGCGTCGGCCAACCTCACCGACAACAACCGGGTGAACGCCTGGAACAACGCCTTCACGATCAGCGACGCGGGCCTCTACCGCGCCTACGGCCGCTACTTCACCGCCCTCGCCGCCCACCGCCACCAGGACGCGCACTACAGCGTCAACCACAGCGGGGACGTCACCGCCTACACGTTTCCGCGCGCCGCCACCTCGGGCACGAGCGATACCCTCTACGGCCTGCTCGGGCGCGTCGGCTGCGACGACGGCACGACGGTCGACGTCACGACCTACTCGCTGACCCGGTCGCGCATCGCGCGGCGGCTGTGGTCGCTGGCACGCGACGGCTGCGGGGTGCGGATCATCTATACCAACCTCGGCCCGCGCGCCCGAAGGATCCTCGTCCGCCCGGGCGGACCGAAGTTGTTGAACAGCCACTACCGCTACATCGATCGCAGGACCGGAAAGTCGGTACGTGCCTGGGTGCACTCCAAGTACGTCGCCATCGACGGCGACTACGAGGGGGACCGGCGGGCGCTGGTCATCACCGGCAGCCCCAACCTCACGACACCCGCCCTGCGGGAGAACGACGAGACCATGCTCGTCGTCGACGACGAGGACATCTGCGCCGCCTACCAGGACAACTTCGCCGATCTGTGGCGGGCGGCGCACACCTACACGCGGCTGGTCGGCCGCGTGGCGGATCCTCGCTGACTACTTGCCGGTGGCCTCGACGTAGGCTTCGAGGACGGCCTCAGGGTCGCCGTCCATCATCAGCGTGCCCTCGTCGATCCACAGCACCCGGTTGCACATGTCGCGGATCGAGTCGAGCTGGTGGGCGACGAGGAAGACGGCACCCGCCTCCTTGCGCAGCTCGTCGACCTTCGCGGCGCTCTTGCGCCGGAACTTCGCGTCGCCGGTGGCCAGGGCCTCATCGATGAGCAGGACGTCGTGGGACTTGGCCGCCGCGATGGCGAACCGCAGCCGCGAACCCATGCCGGAGGAGTAGGCCTTCATCGGAAGCTGGATGAAGCCTTCCTTCAGCCCGGCGAACTTCACGATCTCGTCGTACTTGACCTTGACCTCTTCGGGCGTCATGCCCATGGCGAGGCAGCCGAGCACGATGTTGCGCTCGCCGGTGAGGTCGTTCATCAGCGCGGCGTTGACGCCGAGTAGGGAGGGCTGGCCCGTCGTGTAGACGCCGCCCTGGTGGGGCGGCAGCAGGCCGGCGATCGCCTGCAGCAGGGTGGACTTGCCCGAGCCGTTGGTGCCGATGACGCCGATCGCGTCACCCTCGTACGCGACGAAGGACACGCCACGAATGGCGTGCACCTCCTTCATGGAGGGGCGGTTCTCCCGGCGCACGACGCGGCGCAGGGCGCTCACGGCGTTGCCCTTGCCGGTGGCGCCGCCGTAGACGCGGTAGATGATGTGCAGGTCATCGACGACGACGATGGGCTGGCGGTCGGGGTCGATCGTGACGGGCGACGAGGCCGCCTGATCACGGGACATCTGAGACCTCTCCTTGAGCGCGTCAGCCACGGCCGTACCTTTCCTCAGCGCGGTAGAAATACCAGAAGCCCAGGACGAATGCGAGGACGGCCCAGCCGGCGGCGTAGAGCCACACCGTCTGGTCCATGGCAAGCAGCGCGAAGTGCTGGCGGCAGCCACCGGTCTGATCCTTGACGGCCTTGGCCATCGCCTTGGTGCCGAGTCCCGGGTTGATCGGCTTCGCGCAGAGGTGTGCCGCGGAGACCTTCATGTTCGCGAGGTCTTTGTTGTACGACGGCATCAGCGCCCGGCGGGCCAGCTCGATGTAGACGGAGCCGGGGTTGGCCTCCATCATCCGGATGCCCCAGAACGGCAGCTTGGTGGCCAGCGCGTACGTCGAGAACATGATGCCGGAGAAGTAGAGCCAGGTCCGCAGGATGAACGGCAGGAGCTGGCTGGTGTCGGGGACGAACGCCCCGATGCGCGCGACGACGAGGCTGGCGCCGACGTTGAAGATCAGCTCGAAGAGCAGCGCCGGAATGACCAGGAACCAGCTCCACGCGGGGTACTCGCCGAAGCCCAGCAGGATGACGAGCAGCACGCCCAGCGCCGCGAAGAGCTGCTGCAGCTCCACGATCGTGAAGGAGAACGGCAGCGTGGCCCGCGGGAAGTGGAGGGCCCTGATCAGTGACATGTTCGTCTGGACCGACTTGGCACCCTGCGTGATCGAACGCTGGGTGAAGTGGAAGAAGAAGATGCCGATGACCAGGAACGGGATGTAGTTGGTCACATCCCCCTTCCGGCCGAGCAGAAGGCCGAAGATCAGGTAGTAGACGGCCGCGTTCAGCAGCGGCGTCAGGACCTGCCAGAGCTGCCCGAGTCGGGACCCCGTGTACATCGCGACGCTCTTCGCCGAGGCGAAGGTCCAGATGAAGTGCCGTCGCTGCCACAGCTGACGGATGTACAGGCTCATGGGGGGGCGGGCGGCGCTCTGCTTGAGCCCGTGTCCGGCGGCGTATTGGGCCAGCGAGGTGCTCCCGTTGAGGTGGGGGGGCTCCGCGATCGCGTTGGCCTGAGCGCCACCGGAGGCTCCGAGCCGATCCGGGTGACTCATGCGGAAGAGCCTATTGCAGTCACAGCCGTACCATCGACATTCGGTCAGATGCGGTGGCAAGAATGTGGTCTTCGGCGTTATCCGGATGAGAAGGGGGATAGCACGTGCCATGCGGTTGTTGCAGAGAGCCAGACGACTCGACCAGCGCGCCTTCGACGCCGTCGCCGCGGCACGGTTTCCCGGCTTCGACCACGTCATTCCCGCGCTGTCCCGGATCGCGGACCACTCCGTGCTGTGGGCGGGGATCGCCGGCGGGCTCGCCCTCACCCGGCGACCGCAGATGCGCAGGGCGGCGCTGCGGGGAACGCTCGCCGTCGGCCTCGCCAGCCCGCTCGCGAACGTCGTGGGCAAGCAGGCGTTCCGGCGCCCGCGCCCGATCATCAGGCTGAGCGATGCCCCCGTCGCGTTCGCCGGCCGCGCGGGCACCCGGCTCCCCAGCGGCCGGGTCCGCTGGCGGCTGCCGACCTCGCCGTCCTTCCCGTCCGGGCACTCGGCCTCGGCCGCGGCGTTCGCCGGCGCCGTCATGATGGAGGCGCCCGCCTCGGTCGCGGTACCCGTGACGGCCGCCGCGGCGGGCGTGGCCTTCTCCCGCGTCTACACCGGCGCGCACTACCCGGGCGACGTCCTGGCCGGCCTGGCGCTGGGCTCGGTCGCCGCGCTCGTCACCCGGCTGGTCTGGCCGACCCGGCCCGGCCCGGCCGACGCGCACTGGTCGATGCCGTCGGAGGAGGTCGCCGGGGTCTCCGAGGACGGCGCGGGCGTCGTCATCGTGGTCAACCAGAACGCGGGCGGCGGCGACGTCGTACGTACGCTCCGCGCGGAGCTGCCCGCCGCGGAGATCGTCGAGGCCGGCGGCGACCTGGACAAGGCGCTCGGCGACGCCGCGGACCGCGCGACCGTGCTCGGGGTCTGCGGCGGCGACGGCACGATCAACGCCGGGGCCGCGATCGCGGTCGACCGCGGGCTGCCGCTGCTGGTGATCCCCGGCGGCACGCTCAACCACTTCGCGCGGGCGTTCGGCATCGAGACCGCGCGGGACGCCGTCGCGGCGTACCGGTCCGGCGGTGTCGTGCGCGTCGACGTCGCCCACGCGGGCGATCGTCTCTTCCTGAACACCGCGAGCTTCGGCGCGTACACCGAGCTGGTCGACCTGCGGACCCGGCTGGAGGACCGCCTGGGCAAGTGGCCGGCGCTCGCCGTGGCCGCCGTACGCGTGCTGCGGCACGCCGAGCCCACCGAGGTGTCCATCGACGGCAGGCCGCTGCGGGTCTGGTTCGCCTTCGTCGGCAACGGCCGCTACCGGTCCTACGGCGTCGCGCCGACCTGGCGCGACCACCTCGGCGACGGGCGGCTCGACGTACGGCTGATCGGCGCGAAGCGCCACATCGGCAAGGCACGCGCCGTGGCCGCGCTCCTCGTCGGGCACCTGTACCTGATGCCGGACTACCGCGCGTGGCGCGCCACCGAGCTGCGCCTGGCGCCCGGCGACGGCCCGATGCGGCTGGCGCGCGACGGCGAGCTGGACACCATCGACGGCCCGGTCACCATCACCAAGCGCCGCGGGGCCCTGGCGATCTTCGGACCCGCCGTCCTGGCCGCCGGGGCGTGACGCCGAGGGGCCCGTGGTGCGAGCGTGACCCACGTGATCGCTGATCGGCCCCGGAGCTCTGCCAGGATTCGGCTCGGTCCGGCTCGGGTAGGGCGGCTCACAGAGGGAGGTCGCTTTCAGCGACCGCCTTGGCGAGACGTGGAGTGTCTCCGGCGCTCCGATGAGAGGGAGGTCGATCCGGAATGCCGGCGCGTCGGGGGCGCGTGAGAGCGGCTACGCGAAAGGTGAGGTCTATGCACCGCGAGAGCGAGAAGCACGGTCCGGTTCGGGACGATTCCCTGCGTAAGGACGCCGACAGACCGGCCAGGGGCGGTGCCACGCGCACAGCCGAGGACGAGGCCGGTGGTCGGGGCAGTCCGTCGGAGCCCGAGCGGGCCCGCTGCATGTCACCCGCCGACGTCGCACGTCGTGCCGAGCTGACCCGACATCTGCCGCCGAGTGAGTTCCCCGGCGACCGTGAGCGCCTGCTCGCCCACGTGCGGGCGCATCGGGCACCGGACTCCGTCGTCGACGCGGTCTCCCGGCTGCCCGAGGGCAAGGAGTTCCAGACCCTCGGCGAAGTCGTCCGTACGCTCGGGTCGCATCCGGACCACTGAGATCCGGTACGCGCGGGGGCGCCGGCCGCGTCCCCGCGCCCACCCATGCCCGGACCCCCATCGGCGCCTCGGGCGGCGTAGCGTGGCGGACATGGCGTCGAGCACCTGGACCGCGGGCAGGCACACCCTGGGGCCGGACTCCGGACGGCTCCTGATCAGGACGAGCCGCACCGGGCTCGGCCGCAAGGCGGGTCATGACCTGACCATCGAGGTCACCGACTGGTCCGGCGAGGCGGTCGTCGACCCCGGCGACCCGTCGAAGTCCTCCGTGACCCTGGAGATCCAGGTCGCCTCGCTGGCGGTCAGGGAGGGCACGGGCGGGGTCCTGCCGCTCACCGACGCGGACCGCGCCGAGATCGTCAAGGTGCTGCGGGAGCGCGTCCTGCACACCGGCGAGTACCCGACGATCACGTTCCGGTCGACCCGGGTCGAGGGCACGCCCGCCGCGTTCACCGTCCACGGAGACCTGACGATCATGGGCCAGGACCGGCCCGTCGACGTACGCGCGCGCACCGCGGGCGACCGCCTGACCGGCGGCGCGACCGTCGTCCAGTCGCGCTGGCGGATCAAGCCGTACTCCGCGCTGTTCGGCACGCTCAGGCTCGCCGACCCGGTGGAGATCGAGTTCGACCTCGCGGTGCCCTGACGGGCCTCAGCGGGGGCGGACGACCCGGGCCTCGTCCCAGACCGGCTCGTCCGACTCGTACACCGACCCGTCGGAGCCGAACACCAGGAAGCGGTCGAACGCCCGGGAGAACCACCGGTCGTGCGTGACGGCCACCACGGTGCCCTCGTACGCCTCCAGGCCCTCCTGCAACGCCTCCGCGCTGGCCAGGTCGAGGTTGTCGGTCGGCTCGTCCAGCAGGAGCAGCGTGCAGCCGCTCATCTCCAGCAGCAGGATCTGCAGACGCGCCTGCTGCCCGCCGGACAGCGTCTCGAACGGCTGGTCACCGCAGTGCTGCAGCTCGTAGCGGGACAGCGCGGACATCGCCTCGTCGCGCAGCCGGGCGTGCTCGGTCATCAAGATCTCCGAGGGCGTGCGGCCCCGCAGGTCCGGGCGCGCGTGGGTCTGCGCGAACAGCCCCGGTACGACGCGGGCGCCCAGCCGCGACACACCGGTGTGCGCGACCTTGTCCCCGGCCAGCAGCCGCAGGTAGTGGCTCTTGCCGGAACCGTTCGAGCCGAGCACCGCGACCCGCTCGCCGTACCAGACCTCCACGTCGAACGGCTTCATCAGGCCGGTCAGCTCGAGGCCCTCACCGATCACCGCGCGCTTGCCCGTACGGCCACCGCGCAGGCGGATCTTGAGGCTCTGGTCGCGCGGCGGGACCTCGGGCGGCCCGGCCTCCTCGAACTTCCGCAGCCGTGTGCACGCGGCTTGGTAGCGGGAGGACATGCCGGAGTTGTAGGTGGCCTTCTGCTTGAGCGTCAGCACGAGCGCCTTCAGCTTGGCGTGCTCCTCGTCCCATCGGCGCCGCAGCTCGTCCAGCCGGTCGTTGCGGTCGCGCCGGGCCTGCGCGTAGGTCGCGAAGCCGCCGCCGTGCGTCCAGACGACGCCCGCCTCGACGGTGACGATCTGCCGGGCCGTACGGGCCAGCAGCTCACGGTCGTGCGAGACCAGCAGCACGGTCTTGGGCGTCTCGTTCAGGCGTTCTTCCAGCCACAGCTTGCCCGGCACGTCGAGGTAGTTGTCCGGCTCGTCGAGCAGCAGTACCTCGTCCGGCCCGCGGAACAGCGCCTCGAGTACGAGGCGCTTCTGCTCACCGCCGGACAGGGTGCCGACGTCGCGCCAGCGGGTGCGGTCATAGGACGTGCCGAGCGCGGCGACGCAGCAGGCGTCCCAGAGCACCTCGGCGTCGTAGCCGCCCGCGTCGCCCCAGTCGGTGAGGGCCTTCGCGTAACGCATCTGCGTGGGCTCGTCGTCGCGCTCCATCATCGCGAGCTCCGCGCGCTCGAGCACGGCCGCCGCGTCGCGTACCCGTGGAGGCGCCACCGAGAGCAGCAGGTCGTGCACGGTCGAGTCGTCGCGGACGTTGCCGATGAACTGCCGCATCACGCCGAGCCCGCCGCTGCGGGTCACCGAGCCGTCCTTGGGCTCCAGGTCGCCGGCGACGATGCGCAGGAGCGTGGTCTTGCCGGCACCGTTCGGACCCACGAGCGCGGCGACCGCGCCGTCGCCGACGCGGAACGAGGCGTCCTCGAGCAGCACCCGGCCGTCCGGCAGGGCGTGGTGGAGATGCGCGACGTCGATGTGGCCCACGCCGCACAGTGTGGTCCACGACCGGCCGCGATGCCCAGCGCTTTTTCGGCCGCGCCGGCCGGTCCGGTGCGAATCCGGCCCGACAGGGAACCTTTCCGGCCGAGTCAACATCTCATCAAGGGACAGTGAATTGATCGCCCGTACGCGGGCACGGGTTCACTGCTCACCGTCGACACGGAAGGACGGCTCGGAGATGAACACCGGAAAGTCGATCCGACGGACGCTCGCCATCACGGCCGGCGGGGCGGCGGTCGGCTCCACGTTCTTCGGGATCACGGCCTGCGGGCCCACCCACGCCCAGACCGCCAGACCACGGGCCCTCAAGGCGGCCGTGGCCGGGTCCGCGCACGCCGGGTCCCACCGGATGAAGGCCTGCGAGGCCGACGACCTGCACATCGCGCGAGGGCCGGTCGAGGCCGGCGCGGGACAGCGCCATTCGCGGCTCGATTTCCGCACCGTCAACGGCGTGACATGCGAGCTCACCGGCGACCTGACGAAATTCCGTTTCCTGCGCGCCGACGGCGCCGAACTGCCGACCAAGGCGAGCGTGCACGGCGACAAGAACGCGTCCGTCGTGCTGAAGCCGGGCGACACGGCGCACCTCACGCTGAGCTGGACCGTGGTCGGCGACTCGCACTTCACGCCCCAGATGTTGAGCTTCACTGTGCCCCCGGGTGACCAGGAGGCCACCGTCCGATGGGGCGCGGGAGCGGTCGGAGGCAGCGGCAAGCTGGTCGTGGGCGAGCTGCACCGCTGACGTTCACGCGAAAAGGGCCGCGGCGCGCCGCGGCCCTTTTCGGCGGTACGGGTCAGCCGCGCTTGCCGAGGGTGTTCCAGCGCGAGACAGGCCAGATGATCACGAAGGCCCGGCCGATCACCGCGTCGACCGGGACCGTGCCCTGGTAGCCGTCCTCGACGTGGAACCGGGAGTCCGCGGAGTCCGCCCGATGGTCGCCCATGACCCAGATCCGGCCCTTCGGCACGGTGATCGGGCCGAACGGCCGATGGTCGTTCTCGTAGATGTACGGCTCGTCGAGCGGCTTGCCGTCGACCAGGACCCGTCCCTCGGCGTCGCAGCAGCGTACGGTCTGGCCGCCCACCGCGATCACGCGCTTGACCAGGTCCTTCTCGTTCGCCTGCGGCATTCCGAAGGCCCCGCCGATCCAGCTCACCGTGCGCTGCAGCGGGTTGCCGGGCGCGGCGAGCCGCGTCTCCGGCTCCCAGGAGGACGGGGCGCGGAAGACCACGATGTCGCCGGGGTTGGGGTCGTGCAGCCGGTAACCGATCTTCTCCACGAGGATCCGGTCGCCGGTGCAGCCCGGACAGCCGTGCAGGGTCTTCTCCATCGACTCGGACGGGATGAAGAACGCCTGCACCAGGAATGTCTTGATCAACAGGGACAGCGCGAGTGCCACCCCGATCAGGATGGGGAGTTCGCGGAAGAATGACCGCTTCTTCTTTGCGGGCTTCTTCGTCTCTGCCTCTAGCGGGGCGTCATCTGGCACGCCTTGTACCGTAAACCGCGCCGGCATGTGGTCGGCGTAAGGGGGTTACCTCCGCGGGTTGTCCACACCGGGTTCCCGGGGCCGGTAACCTCGGCTCCGTGAGTCGGGAAGGTGTTACTCCTCAGTCTGAAGACTTCTCCGCCTGGTACAACGAGGTCGTCGTCCAGGCCGAGCTCGTCGACCGTGGGCCCGTTCGGGGCACCATGGTCATCCGACCGTACGGCTATCGCATGTGGGAGCTCCTGCAGGCGGACCTCGACGGGCGGATCAAGGAGGCCGGGCACGGAAATGCCTGCTTCCCGATGTTCATCCCGGAGTCGTACTTCAAGCGCGAGGCCGAGCACGTCGAGGGCTTCTCACCCGAGCTGGCCGTGGTCACGGTCGCCGGCGGCAAGGAGCTGGAAGAGCCGCTCGTCGTGCGGCCCACCTCCGAGACGGTCATCGGCGAGTACATGGCCAAGTGGATCGCCTCGCACCGCGACCTGCCGCTCCTGCTGAACCAGTGGGCCAACGTCGTGCGCTGGGAGCTGCGCCCGCGCATGTTCCTGCGGACGACCGAGTTCCTCTGGCAGGAGGGCCACACCGCGCACATCGACGAGGAAGACGCGATGCGCGAGACGATGTGGGCGCTGGAAGACGCCTACACCTCGGTGGCGCAGGAGCTGGCGGCCATCCCGGTCGTGCCGGGCGAGAAGACGCCGAGCGAGCGGTTCGCCGGCGCCGTCCGCACCTACTCGATCGAGGGCATGATGCGCGACGGCCGCGCCCTGCAGGCCGGCACCTCGCACTACCTCGGCACCAACTTCGCCAAGGTCTTCGAGATCCAATACCAGGACGACGCGGGCAAGCTGGTCCACGCCCACACCACGTCCTGGGGCATGAGCACCCGGATGATCGGTGGCGTCATCATGACGCACGGCGACGACAAGGGCCTCGTCCTGCCGCCGCGCATCGCGCCGTACCAGGTCGTGATCGTGCCGATCGGCCGCGGCGACGCAGCGGAGCGGACCATCCCCGCCGCGCGCGAGCTGGCCGCCGAGCTGAAGAAGGCCGGCGTACGCGTGCACGTCGACGACAACCGGCCGCAGCTGTCCCCGGGCTTCAAGTTCAACGACTGGGAGATGCGCGGCGTACCGGTCCGGCTCGAGCTCGGCCCGCGCGACCTCGACGGCGGCGTCGCGACGATGGCCCGCCGCCTCGGCGACCAGGGTAAGGAGCAGGTGCCGCTCGAGCGCGTCGCCGAGCTGATGCCCGGCATCCTCGAGGACTTCCAGGCGTTCCTCTACGAGCGCGCGAAGACCTTCCGCGATGAGCACACCGCCGACATCGCCTCCTGGGACGACTTCCCGGCGCAGGTCTCCCACGGCTGGGCGCGCGTGTTCCACTGCGGCCGCACCGAGTGCGAGGACGAGATCAAGGCCGACACGGCCGCCACGCCCCGCTGCATCCCGCTGGACGCTCCGGAGGAGACCGGCGAGTGCTTCCGCTGCGGCCAGCCCTCCGCGTACGGCAAGCGTCTGCTGTTCGGCCGCTCCTACTGACCCGGTGACGCCGGCGACGCCCTGATGCGTCGCCGGCTCAGCAGCGGCTGGACGAACCACGCCCACGCGCACGCGACGACCACGCAGCCGGCGGTCACGCCGGCGATCCACGTGGAGAAGAAGCCGCGCGCGGCGACCGCGATCGAGCTCGCCATCGAGATGGTGAGCGCGGTCGCGCCGCCGATCTCGTACCGGTTCGAGCGGAGCACCAGGAGGTCCTTGCGGCCCGCGTGAAAGAGCATGCGGTGCTGCGCGGCCGGGGCGATGAAGCAGATGCTGGCCAGCGCCGCCGTGACGAGCGAGGTGAAGTACACCCAGCGTCCGGCGGCGCCGACCCGCGCGAAGCCGTTGGAGAACGGCAGCGTCAGCAGGAACGCGAACAGGAACTGCACTCCCGCGACGGCCACCCGAAGGCCCTGCAGCAGCTCGATGAGCTCCCGGTTGACGCGCTCAGCCGGCGTCTCCTGTGGTTCGGGCACCACCGCCCCCGCTCATCGCGTCGCGCTCTCCAGGTCACGCTCAGCTCGCGGCGGCCAGTACCTGCTGCTCCTCCGCCTGCTCGGGCACGGGGCACACGGCCTCGTACGCCTTGAGCGTCTCGTCTGCGATCCGTTCCCAGGAGTAGCGGGACCGAACCCGGTCCGCCCCGGCGATCCCGAGCGCGTCGAGCCGCGTCGGCTCTGACAGCAGGGCGCGGATGCGGCGAGCCAGCTCCATCGGCTGCCCGGTACGTACGTGGATGCCGGTCACGTCGTCGATCACGGAGTCGAGGTGGCCGCCGACGGCCGAGACGATGACGGGAGTGCCGCAGGCCATGGACTCGACCGGTACCCGGCCGAACGTCTCGTACGTGGGGATGCTCACGGTGAGGTTCGCCGAGCGCAGCAGGGCGGGGACCTCGGCGGCGTCGACCCGGCCGAGGAAGGTCACCCGGTCGGCGACCCCGGCGTCCTCGGCCACGATCCGCAGCCGGCGGACGTCCTCATCGCCGTCGAGCTCGTCGACCGACGGTCCGCCGCCCACGACCAGCTCGGCGCCGGGGACGCGCGCCATGGCCCGGATGACGGTGGCCGCGCCCTGGTGCTCGGCCGGCCCGGTGAGCATGACGATCCGCGCCGCCTGGCCACGGGGGAGGGCCGGGCCGACCGGCGCGAACCGCTCGATGTCGATGCCGGTCGGCACGACGGCGACCCGCGGCCGCGGTACGCCGAGACCGACGAGGTCGTCGCACTCGCTCTCGGTGGTGGCGACGACCCGGTCGACGCCGCGCCCGATCGCCCGCTCGAGGCGGATGCGCGCCTCCCAGTGCGACCGCCCGGCCCGCTCCTCGAACGCCGCGAGCTCGTGGAAGGTCTGCACGACCGGGATGTCGAGGTCGCGGGTCGCGGACATGGCCGCGAGGCCGCTCAGCCAGTGGTGCGCGTGGACGACGTCCGGGCGGCTCTTGGCCAGGCGGCGCGCGAGCCGCTCGGCGAACTCCGGGATGTGCGGCAGCAGTTCGCGGTCCGACATCGGCAGGGCGTTCCCGGCCGACACGTGCTCCACGGTCACGCGGGGCGCGAGCCGGACCCGGTCGCCCGTACGGAGGCCGTCGCGGCGCGTGTAGATCGTCACGCGGTGGCCCATGCGGCCGAGCTCACGTGCGAGCTCGACGACGTGGACGGCGCGGTTCTGGCGCGAGGGCCGGTCGGTGTCGGACGCGGTGGCGGTGACGGCGACCATGGCAATGTTCATCATCAGGAAGACTCCTGGAAGACCTTGTGGCGGGGAGATTCGGTGTCCGCGTCGGTGAGGCGCCGTTCCGCCGCCCGCAGAACGGGGAGTAGGCGGGCGATGGAACGGCTGTGCCGCGGTCGTGCGCCGACGTGACGAAGGCCGGGTCGCTGACCCGGCCTGGCGTTGGTGGAAAGGGCGCGCGTCAGTCCGGTGAGGATGGGACTGGATTCGCGCATGGCACACCTCCGGTGGTCGAGGGCGAAGGATCGCCCTCCCGTGGTGTGCCTGCGTCTTAGGCACCGTGTACTAAAGCTTTACCTCGTCATCGGACGGCCTAAACCATCGATCGCGGATCCGGCTACTAACCGGTGATCCGCAGCGCGAGCATCGACACGTCGTCGCGCAGGTCACCGCCGCAGAAGTCGAGCAGGGCGCCTTCGACGGCGAGGGTCAGATCGGTGACCGGGCGTTCGGCGTGCGCGGCCAGAATCTCGATCAGGCGCTCGTGGCCGAACCTCGCCTGCGCCGCGTCCGACACCTCCGGCACGCCGTCCGAGTAGAGGAACAGCGTGTCGCCCGGGTCGAGGTCGAGCGACTCGATGCCCACCTCGAAGTCGTCCTCGAACAGGCCCAGCGGGATGCCGCCGCCCTTGGCCGTACGGATGAGGCCGTCACGCCGGATCAGGATCGCGGGCGGGTGCCCGGCGCTGCCCAGCGTCATCGACAGGCCCTCGCTCCGGTGCTCCACGCAGGCCATCACGGCCGTCACGAAGCGGTCCTCGTCGATGAGCGCCTCGTTCATCATCGACAGGACCTCGGCGGGCTTGGGGTTCCACCGGGCCAGGAGCCGGATCCCGTGCCGGGCCGTGGCGGTCACCGCGGCGGCGTCGTCACCCTTGCCGCACACGTCGCCGAGGGCGATGCCCCAGCCCGCGCCGGTCGGGAAGACCTCGTAGAAGTCGCCGCCGAACCCGCTCTCGCGCGTCGCCGGATGGTGCCGCCCGGACACCTCAGCGCCCGGGATGGCCGGCAGCTCACGGGGGAGCAGCCCGGCCCGCAGCCGCTCGGCCACCACGGTGCGCCGCCGGTAGCGGCGCCCCGCGCGGATGACCAGCGCCAGGTTGCGGGCGAGGCGCTCGACCAGGCCGAGGTCCATCAGGGCGAACGGGCCCTGCTCGCCGGTGACGCTCAGCGTCAGCGTGCCGAGGCGGTTCTCGCCGTCGTCCAGCGGCACGCACATGAGCGACGACGCCTCGATCAGCCCGCAGACCGGCAGCCCGGCGGGGCTGGTCCCCAGCGCCTCCGGGTCGGCGACGTGCGCCTGCAGCGATGACCGGCCGGACGCGTGGACATCGAACGGCAGCGACCCGGGCAGCGGATGGACCTTCTCCAGCGACCGGGCGATCTCGGCGCTGCGCTCGTCGTCCGGCCCGATCACCACGTGGCGCAGCAGCTCGTCGTTCTGTACGAGGTCGACGACGACCCAGTCGGCCAGCTCGGCGGCGAGCAGCCGGGCGCAGCGGCGCGCCGCGACGGACTCGGTGAGCGAGTCGTCGTCCAGCAGCAGGCCGGTCGCCGTGGCGAGTACGTCCATGCGGTGCACGACCGTGGCCACCATGTCGTCGGTGGCGTTGACCACCCTCGGGGCGTCCTGCTCGGCGGGCTCGCGGGTCGACGGCGCGGTCGCGGCCACCACGATCGGCTCCGGCTCGCCGTTCACCCACACCCGCGCGAACGTGATGTCCACCACCACCGGGCCGTGCCGGGACAGCAGGCGGGCGCGGGAGCGCCGCCGCTGCCCGGAGTGGAAGACCCCGGCCACGTGGGAGCCGACCGTGGCGCGGGTCGCCAGGTCGCAGAAGACCGTGAACGGCTTGCCCGTCAGGTAGCCGGCCGACGATCCCAGCAGCGCTCCGGCCTGGCGGTTGACCCGGCGTACGGTGCCGTCGCTCTCGAGCAGGAAGAGCGGGACCGGAGCGTCCTGGAAGACGGTGCGCAGCAGGCGGCGCTCGTTGTCGGTGGACGCCGCCGCCGTCTGGGCCGACGCCTGGCCGTTCCGGACGTTCCGCAGGGCCGACGTGGCCAGGTCGAGCTCGACGAGTGCGGCCTCGAGCAGCGCCTCACGGTCGGCGTCGGGGAGGGTGGCCGCGCTGCGAAGCTGACCGGCGCGGGCCTCCAGCGCGGCGGCCTGAGGAGGAAGAGGCTCCGGTTCAGGGATGGTTTCTCCGGAAATGAACTGGGTCGCGCCCAACGACCGCCAGGGTGGCTGTTCGTACTCTAATCGCGTTCTGCAGACCGGGCGACGGCGGATTGCCGCGGTTCCTCGCCTGGTACGTGGCCGGCCACGACCCGCTGGGCGAGCGCGGTCAGCTTGACGTGACGAGTCTGCGAGATGCGCTTGAGCTCCTCGAACGCGGTCTCGGCGTCACAGCCCATAGCGTGCATGAGCACGCCCTTGGCCTGGTCGACGATGGCGCGGGCCTCGACCGCCTGCTTGAGCTGTACGGCGGTGCGGTGGGCGTCCTCATATCGCCGGGTGTTGGACACGGCGGCGCCGCCCTGCGCGGCCAGCAGGGATCCCAGGCTCAGCTCCCGCCGGTCGAGGGCGCCGGGCGTCACGCCGTACATCGTGAGCGTCACGAGGACCGGCCCGGTGCGGTAGGCGGTGGTGGCGAAGCATCGGACGCCGCGCTGCAGGACCAGCGGCGTGTAGTCGGGCCAGCGGGTCTCGGCGAGGGTGTCGGTGCAAAAGACCGGCTCGCCGCCCACGGCGACGTCGAAGATGGGCCCGGAACGGCGCGCGCACTGCACGTCGCCGAGATAGGCCAGATCCGGGTGGCTGCCCGCCTGGTCGAGCGGCTCTGGGGGGTCGCCGTCCGCCCACCGGACCCCGGCGGCGCCGGCACATCCGTTGACCGTGCGGGTGGCCAGCTCGGTCACGCGCAGGAGTGCCGTGGTCTCCGACGCCTCGTGGACGAGGCCGAGCCGGGCGATCTCCACAGCGAGGTCGCTGCTGATATGCGGTTGGAACGCCACGTACTCAAGGTAACCGCAGTCAGCGCTCCGGCGGCACCCGCAGAGCGCCGGCAAGAGTGGGCGCATCGTCTCGATCGGAGGTCAGATCCCCGATCGAGACGATGCCCACCGGCCTTCCGTCCACGACGACGGGCAGTCGGCCCACCGCGTGCTCACGCATGAGCCGCAGGGCCACGTCCGTCTCGTCGCCGGGACCGACCGTCACGATTCCCGCGCTGCAGATCTCGGCGAGGCACGTGCCGGTCAGGTCGCGTCCCGCGGCGACCGCGCGTACGACGATGTCGCGATCCGTCAGCAGCCCGCACAGCCGCCCGTCGTGAGCGACCAGCACGCTGCGGACCTTCTCGTCGCGCATCAGCCGCGCGGCCTCGGTGAGCGTCGCGTTGAGAGGGAGGGTGACCGGCTCGGGCGTCATGACCTCACGAATCGTCCGTGCCATCGCCAACTCCCTTCACCGACAAGCGCCGCCTACCCAGGGACGCGGGTCTTATTCCATGAATCCGCCGGTGAACCGGCGTCAGAAATCAAAAATCGAACCGGTCTTGTCACGCATGACGCAGGTGTTCGGGAATTGAGCGCTGAAACGCATGGCCTGACCGTGGTAGTTGCCCTGCGCGCTCACCGTCACCGGCGCGTAGATCATGAAGCAGGCGCGCGGGTTGGTGCTGGCCGGCAACTGCTTCAGGTCTCCGTTGGTCTTGGCGACCTCGGCGCACGCCTCGGCGGCATTCGGGTGGGTGCCACCCGGCGGGTCGCACCGAAGCACGACGGTCCGCGAGGCCGGGCCGGCCATCGTCCGCAGCGTCAACTGCGTCGCGCCGACGGCCGTGTCGCCGATACGGGCCAGGCGGTGCGACGAGACGTTGTTGCTCTTGTCCTCGTCGGCCCCGGCGGGACCCTTGGCACCGAGCAGCGAGCCGTAGTCACGGATCGCCTCGGTGGCCTCGGCCGGCATCGCCATGTCGCTCTGCGAGTCCGAGAAGCCGGTGTCGGCGCCCGTGCCGGGCCTGGCCTGGGTGTTTCCGTGTGTGCGGGTCCGCGGCGTGGTCTTGCCGTGCTTGGCCGCGTGTGAGCCCTGTTGCGCGCCGTGCGCGGAAGGCGCCTCAGGCGCTCCGTGCGCGGCGGGTGCCTCGGGTGCCCCGTGCGAGCCCTCGTTACCGCCGTCGTCGGCGGAGACCTGAACGTCGTTGGCGGGGTTGGGCTTGCCATTCGGCTCGTTGTTGCCCTCGCCCACCGGCGTGTGCGCCGGACGGCCGTGGACGCCGTGGGCACTGTGCCCGCCGCGCGGCGCCGTCCTGGAGTGCGCGCTCGCCGCGGGCGGCGGTGCCGGCTTGGTGCGGGCGTCGGCCGCATGTACGGGAAGCACGGCTGGAATGGCCGCGGCCATAGAAATGGCGAGTATTCGTCGCATGTCGGTATTTCCCCCCGGAAATGTCCGCCGGAATCGGCGGTTGTATTCAGTCGCATACTGTAGCGCATCCGTTGCTGACGGTAATCGGCGCGGGGGGTTGCCACGGAAGGGCCAGACCGCGCTATCCGCCGATAGGATCGGTACCGCATCCCATCACCCGTAGCGCGCCGAGAGGAGCACGGTGTCCGAGCGCGACTGGCAGGCCGCTGTGCTTTCTGAGCTCGGTGTCAAGCGATCCGGCCTGGTCACGGCCGACTCCCGCGTACGGCCGTCGGTTCCGGCCCCTTCCCCGCCGGCCGCCACGGAGCAGCGCGAGCCTCCGCGGGTCGACCTGGAGCCGACCCCGGACCGGCGGGTCGACCCGGAGCCGGTCCAGCAGAGTCCGGAGCCGGCGCCGATCGTGGGGCCGCCGCCCACCGACCTTCCGGGACCGCCGCCCGCCGAAGAGCACTGGCCCGTGGACGTGCCCGCACCTCCCTCCGAGTGGGCCGCGCCGGCCGCGCAGGTTCACTCGGCGCCCGTGCCTCCGGATCGAAGTGACCTTGGTCACCCCGAGCCCCCGCAGCAGCAGGACCCGTCCGTCCAGTGGCCGCAACCGGCCGAGCAGCAGCCCGTACAGGCCGAGGGCTTCCCCGAGCCGGACGACCCGGAGCCGGCGCAGCCCGGCTGGGCCGAGTCCGGCTGGGAGCAGGCGTCGCAGGATTCGTGGGACCAGGTCGCGCAGTCGCCCTGGGGCCCCGCGGCCCAGGCACCGGCCCCGGCACCGCAGCGCGCCGAGACCTGGGAGCAGTCCGAGGCCGGTGCGTGGCAGCGCGACCCCGGCGTGCCCGCCGACCCCGGCCCGGTCGGCCCTCGCCAGCCGGCACGGCCGCGCACCCCGGAGCCTCCCTCGCGCCCGCAGGGCCCGCCGCCGTCCAGCGGCGGACCGATGGGCCCGAACGACCTCGTGCGCAAGTCGGTGCACGGCGACCCGCTCGTACGCCGGATGGGCCGCAACGTACGCCGCGTTCTGGGCGACACCGCGGTCAACGAGGTGCGCAGGACCGCCGACGTGGAGGCCGTGCTCGGCCGCGCCGTGCCGTCCTGCCGGCAGATCGCGGTCACCAGCATCCGCGGCGGCGCGGGCAAGACGACCGTCGCGGGGCTGACCGCCACCGTCATCGCGCAGTACCGCCAGGACCGGGTGCTCGCCGTGGACGCCGACTCGGGGCTCGGCTCGCTGCCGTTGCGGCTCGGCGTCAGGAACGAGCACTCGCTGCACGACCTCACCGCGCCGCCACGCTCCTTCGAGGACGCGACCCGCTATCTCGGGCGCACCGCCGACGGCCTGTGGGTGCTGTCCGGCACCGCGGGCGGCCGGATCACCCACGAGCTCGAGCTGGGCACGTTCCGGCAGGCGGCGGGCGGCATGAACCGCTTCTTCTCCGCGACCGTCATCGACTGCGGGGCAGGGCTGCTGCCCGAGCTCCAGCGCGGCATCCTCACCGACGCCCACGCCCAGGTGATGGTCACGCCCGGCACGGTCGACGGCGCGGTGAGCGCGCAGGGCGCCCTCGAATGGCAGGCGAGCCACGGCTACGAGCACCTGCTGACCCGCACCGTCATCGCGTTCGTGACGCACACCCCGCATGTCGACGCCGACCTCACCCGCGCCGCGCAGATGCTCAGCGGTGGGGGGCTGCCGGTGGTGCACCTGCCGTACGACCGGCACCTCGCGACCGGAACGGCGATAGAGTCCGCGCGGATCGGCCAGGAGACGCGAGCCGCGGCGATCCGCGTCGCGGTCGAGGCCTTCGCCCGTGCCATGAGTGTCTGAGACCGACCGGCAGTAGGAGGTTAGTGGCTTTGACCAGCGACGTCGTCGCGTTGGTACGCAACGAGCCTGACATCCCGACGGTCGTGGAAGGCATGATCGCCTTCGGTGAGGCGCTCGAGCCGCGCCAGGCCGGCGAAGCCCTGCACCTTTACGACAACGAGGGACGTCTCGCCGTCTCGATCGAGGCACCCGAGCTCGTACGGGTCCAGGGCGAGGCCGAACGCCTGCTCGGCCCGGAGATGGCCGGCCGGGTCCGCGTGCCGGTCTGGTGGGTGGAGGTGCGCGCCGCGGTCGGCGTGCCCGAGTCCGAGCGGCTCGCCCGTAGGTTCGCCGACGACATCGTGCACTGGCAGGGCGGCACCGTGTGGCCGCCTCCTCCGCACGTACCGCCGCCCGCCGCGCCCGAGCCCGTACAGATCCCGTCGTCGGTTCAGGTCCCGCCCGCGGAAGGGGAGTCGCCGTGAGTCAGCCGGCCGCCGACGCGCTGACCGCGAAGGCGATGGTGGTGCTCCAGGACCGGCCGGTGGTGGGCTTCAGCCGCTGGCTCGCCGACGGGCTCCGCATGTGCAGCGAGACCCGGCGTGGTCTGCAGGTCGTGACCGGCGTCGACGCGCGGATCACGACGCCGCTGCGACTCGTGCTCACCGGTCCGGGCAGCCGCTGGGTCGTACGCGACGGCGGCGCCTACTACGACGGCCTGACCGGCGTCCCGCTCCGATGGGACGGCGAGGCCTTCATCGTGGAGCCCGACGCGCGGTCGTACGCCTCCGCGTACACGACGCCGCCGTCCGGTCCGGTCGGCGCCCAGATCACCGTGACCTTCCGCGTCCGCCATCTGCCGGACACCGAGGTCGGCGGCGCGGCCGAGCAGATGTGCCGGTCGCTCACCGGCGAGCCGCCGGGCGGCTGGGGCACGGCCGAGCCCGCGACCGGGCTGTGGCAACTGGAGGACCTGCGGGAGAACTTCCGCTCCCGTTCGTCGGCCGCGACCTGGCTGACCATCGTGGGCGCGGGCGGTCCACCGGCCGTCGGCACGATGCTGCTGTCGCACGTCGGCGACGCCATCGAAGAGGCCGTCACCCTCGTGATCGGTTACGGCGAGCCGCACGAGGCGCCGGTCGCGGCGCTGCCGACGATCGTCGGGGCGCTCGCCGTGCAGTACTCGCTGCTGTCGTTCTTCGCCCAGCTCAGCCCCGGACGTACCGACCTGACCACGGCGCCGCGCTGGGTCGGGCCGGCCGCGCCGATCGGCATGGCCGTACGCGGCGCGGCGTCGGGCCCGCCCGGCGTCCCCGCCCAGCAGATCGGCGACATGCGCGCTCCGACGTCCTGGTACGCGCTCGGCGACGGGCGTCAGCAGGAGGGCTGGCAGCGGTACGAGCAGCTCACCGCGTACCTGCGCACTCAGCAGGGTTGAAAAGCCCTGCCCGGATCGCGGACAGGGCTCGGTCGCGACCGGTACGCCTACGCGGCGACCGGTACGCGCGGCGCGTGCGCGCTCAGCTGCTCGCGTAGCTGGCGGCGGCCGCGATGGAGTCGTGACATCACCGTGCCGATGGGCGTGCCCATCATCGTGGCGATCTCCTTGTAGGGATAGCCCTCGATGTCGGCGAGGTAGACCGCCGTACGGAATTCCTGGGGGAGCGCCCGCAGGGCGCTGACCACGTCGGAGTCGGGCAGCCGATCGAGTGCCTCGTGCTCGGCCGAGCGCAGCCCGGTCGAGGTGTGGGACTCGGCACGCGCGAGCTGCCAGTCCTCGATCTCGTCGGTGGCGGCGCGCTGGGGTTCGCGCTGCTTCTTCCGGTAGGTGTTGATGAAGTTGTTGGTCAGGATGCGATGCATCCAGGCCCTGAGGTTCGTGCCTTCCTGGAACTGGTGGAAGTTCACGTAGGCCTTCGCGAGGGTCTCCTGCAGGAGGTCCTCGGCGTCGGTGGGGTTGCGCGTCATCCGCACCGCACTGGCGTACAGCGGGTCGATGAGCGGCATGACGTCGCGTGCGTAGCGCTCGTCGTCGTGACGGCGCGCGGCGGGAGAAGCCACAGTCGTCATTCTCGCTCCGTAGGGTGCTGGCCTGAGTAGACCGTCTCCTCTGCGTACAAGGGGTCGGAATCCGGCACGAGCAGGGCCGGGGAGTACTCCGGGCGCAGAACGGTTCGGGGCAACGTTGCCCGCAGATAGGTGAGTTAATCGGCCGGTCACGGCCGATTCGGGCGGGCCGGTGGCACTGAGGTGAAGGTGCACTCAGGCCACGGCATTGGCCGCGACCACAAGCTTAACCTACGACCGATCCGGCGATAAGGTGCTTTTCGTCACAGTGCGTAGCGTCCGGCTCCGTCTTCTACGGTAGCCGAGCAGGGCTTGATCAGGGAAGACGCCGATCGGTGCCATCGACGTTCCGAGCACACCAGGCGATCACCTTGAGCGATCGCGTGAGGCCTCTGTGTCTCCTGTGACGGGTCGTGCTCCGGCGAGGACCACCCGCACCACCTCGCCCGCGTACGCGGCCGGGTCGGCCGGCAGCTGCGCGACGCCGGCCAGCACGTCCGGCGCGGTGAACAGGCAGACGAAGGCGTACTGCTGGCACGCGCCGATGAGCGTGGCGGCGAGGTACGGCGGGCGCGCGTCCTCGGCGAGCCGCCCCACGCGCCGTTCGGCCTCGAGGTAGGCGATCAGCCCTGCGTGGCCGAGGGCCGGACCCGGCGGGGGCCCGTCGCCCTGGTGCGGGCCGCCGAGCCGCAGCCAGTCGCGCAGCTCGTGGTCGCCCAGCACCGGGCCGGTGATCGGGAGCAGGTCGGTGAAGAACGCGATCTGGGCCTCGGCCAGCTCGGTGAGGTTGCCCTCGACCGTGCCCTCTCCGACGCGCCCCATCAGGCGCGTCAGGGCGCCGCGTACGCCGCCCGCCACCTCGGCCATGCAGGCCGCGATCAGCTCGGACTTGTTGGCGAAGTGGTTGTAGATGCTGCCCTCGGCGACTTCTGCGACGCGGGCGATCTCCTTGGTGGTGGTGCTGGTCACGCCCCGCTCGCGCATGACCGAGACGGCCGCGCTCAGGATCCGATCCCGCATCGACTCTGCCATGCCCTCTCCGCCCTGATCTTCGGCGCGAACGCTATCACGCGCTTGACACCTGAGTGAGTACCCACTCATTATGAGTGAGCACTCACTCATATTCAAGGAGGCGCGGAATGTATCCCGAACTGCACGGCAAGGTGGTCGTCGTCACCGGAGGCTCGCGCGGCATCGGGGCGGCGACCGCTCGGGCGTTCGCCGAGGCGGGGGCGCGCGTGTGCGTCGTCGGCCGCGACCGCGGGGCGCTGGACGCCGTCGCGGAGGAGGTCGGCGGGATCGGCGTGGTCGCCGACGTCACCGACCTGGCCGCCATCGAGGCGGTCCGCGCCCGTACCGAGGCCGAGCTGGGGCCGGCCGACGTCCTGTGCGCGTTCGCCGGCGGCGGCATCGCGCGCCCCGGCCCGACCGCCGCGATGACCGAGGAGGAGTGGCACTCGGTCGTCGACGGCAACCTCACCGCGACCTTCCTCACCCTGAAGGTCTTCCTGCCGGGCATGCAGGAACGCCGGAGCGGCTCGATCGTCACCATGTCGTCCTCGGCGGGGCGGCAGCCCTCCAACCTGCGAGGCGGAGCGCCCGACCTCGGCAACCCGTGGGGGGCACCGGTCGCGTACGACGCTGCGAAGGCCGGTGTGCAGGCGCTGACCAGGCACGTCGCCGCCGAGGTCGGTGAGGATGGCGTACGGGTCAACTGCGTCGCCCCGGCCGCCATCCGTACCGAGCGCACCGAGACGTACATGCCGGCGGACATCCAGGACGCGGTCGCGGCCATGTACCCGCTCGGCCGGATCGGCGAGACCGGTGACGTCGCGGGCGCGACGCTCTTCCTGGCCTCCGAGCGGTCGGGCTGGCTGACCGGGCTCATCCTGGACGTGGCCGGGGGCCGGATCATGATGTGAGGTGACCTTTCGGCAAAGGCCGGCGCGAGTCCTCTACGCGCTGTAACGTCCTCATCACGGCGAGTTCGGGGGGCCGAGTTGGCGATCCTCGCTGGGGAGGTCCTTGGTGGTCACTCGTCAACGCGCCGTGCGCCGGCCCCCTGCCGCCGGGTCACCGCGGCTCCTCGACGCCCACCTGCTCGGCACCGCGCCGATGGCCGTGATGCTGATGAACGATCTCGGCCGGATCACCCACTGGAACCGCACCGCCACCGACATCTTCGGGGTCACCCACGACGGCGCGGTCGGCCGCCCGCTGCGCTCGCTCCTGCGGCTGCCGCAGGAGCACCGTGAGGCCTTCGAGCCCTGCGGCGCCCGACCGCGCCACGCCTGGACCGGCGTCTGCCTCGTCCCGCGGGTGGACGACGGGCGGCTGTGCGAGGTCGCCTGGTGGGTGTACCCCCTGACCGAGCCCGACCGGGCGCGCGTGCTCGCGATCGCGGCCGACGCACAGCGGCTCCGCGAGATGGGCCCGGGGCTCGCGCTCGGTGACGTCCTCGTGTCGGCGCCGTCCCCGACACCGCTGACCGCCGACAACGGCCTGCGCATCCTGCGGGTCGAGCCGACGCTGCTGCACGCCTCGGAGGTCGACGCGGCGATGCTCGGCCGCCGGCTGACCGAGATGCTGCCGCTGACCCGGCCGGGCGCGGCCGACCCGATCGTCCACCAGGTGCTGGCGCGCGGCTACCCCGCGGTCAACGTCAGCATCACCGCGCGGCTGCCGTTCGCGGCCTTCTGGGGCGCGCCGAAGCCGAGGGTCAAGCGGATCCGCGCGGCGCCCGGGCCCTGCCCCGAGCAGGTCCCGGTCCGCTCGCTCGAACAGGCCGAGGCCGGCGAGCGGCTCGACTTCCTCAACGAGGCGGGCGCGCGGATCGTCGACACCCTCGACCCGGTGCAGACCTCGGCGGCGCTGTGCGACGCGCTGGTGCCGAGGTTCGCCGACTTCGCCGACGTCGAGCTGTTCGAGTCCATCGTCTCGAACCAGGAGCTGCCGCCCGTGACGCCGGACGAGTCGCCCAGCGCCGTACGCGTCGCCGTACGCCACGACGACGAGCAGGGCCGCTGGGACGACGTCGTGCCCGTGGGGGAGACCCTGCGGCTGCCGCCCGCCACCCCGTACACCCAGACGCTGACGACCGGCCGGAGCGTGAACATCCCCCGGGTCAGTGAGCGCCTCGCCCGCCGCATCTCGGCGCGCTTCGGCGACCGGGACCTGCGCCCGCTGCTCCGCGGGCGTGCGTTACTCGTCGCCCCGCTGATCGCGCGCGGCACGGTCCTGGGCAACGTCGTCCTGATGCGCCGGCCCGACCGGCCGCCGTTCGGCGACCGCGATGTGAGCATGGTCGAGGAGCTGTGCCGCCGCGTCGCCGTCTGCGTCGACAACGGCCGCCTCTACCAGCGCGAGGCATGGGCCGCGGCCGAGCTGCAGCGCACGATGCTGCCCGACGCGCCACCCGTCGTGGCCGGCGCGCAGATCCGCTACCGGTACGTCCCCGCCAACGAGGCCGTACGCGTCGGCGGCGACTGGTTCGACGCGATCCCGCTCCCGGGCGGCCGTCTCGCGCTCGTGGTCGGCGACGTGATGGGACACGGGCTCACCTCTGCCGCGATCATGGGCCAGCTCCGCACCGCCGTACGCACCCTCGCCGCCCAGGACCTGCCGCCCGGCCAGGTGCTGCGCCAGCTCGACGACCTCGCGCGGCGGCTCGGCGACGAATACCTCGCGACCTGCATCTACGTCGTCTACGACCCGGTGGCACGGCGCTGCTCGGTGGCCAACGCCGGGCACCTGCCGCCCGTGCTCGTCTCGCCGTTCGGCGACAGCAAGCTGCTCGAGGTGCCCTCCGGCGCGCCGATCGGCGTCGGGGGTGTCGCGTTCGAGACGGTGGAGTTCGAGGTCGAGGACGACAGCCAGTTCGTGCTGTGCACCGACGGCCTCGTCGAGCGCCGCGGCCAGGCCATCGATGTCGGTCTCGCCGCGATGCGCGAGTGCCTCGCGGGCCCGCCGCAGCCGCTCGAGAGCGTCTGCGAGACCCTCATCGACGTCTTCGGCGCCACCGGGCGGCGCGACGACGACATCGCGCTCCTGGCCGTACGGTTCGAGGGCATCCCCAAGGACGACGTATGCACCTGGACCCTCGACGCGTCGCCCGAGATGGTCGGCCACGCCCGCACCCTCGCCCGCCGGACACTCGACCTGTGGGGCCTGTCCGCGCTGGCCGACACGGTGGAGCTGCTGGTCAGCGAGCTGACCACCAACGCGCTGCAACACGGCGTGGGCGACATCGGGCTACGCCTGATCCGCGCCGGGTCCCTGCTGTGCGAGGTACGCGACGAAGGCCACGAACTACCCGCCCTACGCCACGTCGACGTCACCGACGAACACGGGCACGGCCTCCAACTCGTCACCGCACTCGCCGACCGCTGGGGCAGCCAGCGCACGCCCACCGGCAAGGTCGTCTGGTTCGAGCAGGCCCTCTAGACGGCCTTCTTGGTCCGCTCGTTGTACGTACCGGTGAACTCCTGGCCGGAGAGCTTCTGAATCTCCTGCATGATCTCGTCGACCAGCGCACGACGCCCCTTGGCCGCCGGCATGTCCACGAAGGTCTTGTGGTCGATCGGCTTGCCGAACTTCACACCCGGGCGACGCACCCGAGGCAGCTTCGCGCCGACCGGCATGATCCGCTCGGTGCCACGAACCGCGACCGGCACGACGGGTACGGCCGCGTTCAACGCCAGCCAGCCCACGCCGGTGTGCCCCCGGTACAGCCGCCCGTCCTCGGACCGCGTGCCCTCCGGGTAGATCGCGAACGCGTTGCCCTCGTTCAACGTCTGCAGGGCGATGTCGAGCGCCGCCACCGCGGCACGCTGCTCCGTACGCGGCACCGGGATGTGGCCCATCGAGCCCAGGAACGCACCCAGGATCGAGGCCGCGCCCCGGCCCTCGAAGTACTCGGCCTTCGCAAGGAATGTCACGCGACGGGGTACGACGAGCGGGATCACCACACTGTCCACGAAAGACATGTGGTTGCTGGCAAGGATGACCGGCCCTTCCATGGGCACGTTCTCAAGTCCCGCAACGACCGGCCGGTAGATGAGCCGGAGCAGCGGGCGGACCACCCTGTACATGAACCAGTACAGCAAATGCGCCTCCCTGAACTCTCCGTAACTTTAGACCGTGTCGCTCGTTCGGGAGGTCGTCACGGCCCCCCGAGTCCACCACGAACCCGTCATAGGGCGTGTCGCATCCACTCAGGCTGCACCCCACCCGACCGCGCGCTGCCCTCAGCCGCCATCCGGTCGCTGAGCCCGCGCCGTGCCACCGATGTCGCACCACACTCGCAGGCAAGCCATCCATCACTCGCGTCAGAACGGTGCGGGCCAAGAGGGCTAGCGGATCGTCCGAGGGTCGCACTGGTACTGCCGGGTCTGGCGGAGCGGACGGAATCCCAGCCGCTCGTTGACCGCCAGCATGTGCGCGTTGTCCTCGGCGTTGTCGGTCTCGATCTCCTCGACGGCAGGCCATTCGGCGCGTAGCCAGTCGAGCATCGCGGCCTTCACCCACAGGCCCAGGCCGTTGCCGCGGTGCTCGGGGACCACGGCGGTGTCGTACTGGATCGCCCGGCTGCCGTCACCGACCGGGATCACCAGCTCGGTGAAGCCGGCGATCTCGTCGCCGTGCAGCGCGGCCACGGTCAGGAGTGTGTCGCCGCGCTTCTCGACGACTTCTGCCATGTCACGTACGCGGTCGGTGTCCCACATGGTCGTGCCGTAGTCCATGTCGCCGGTCGGCATGTCGCCCATGGCGGACTTGGCGGTAGCGAACGTCTGCGCGTACTCGTTGGGCACCACCCCGAGCCATCGGGTCAGGTGATAGCCGGCGTGCTCGGCGCGCACGATCTTCTCGACGTCCGTGGCCTCCCGTACGTCGAGCAGGAGGAGGCTGAGTGACAGGACGCACGTGAACCGGGCGGCCTCGAGGAACGCCACACCGGAGGTCTCGGAGGACGCCTCGATGACGATGCTCCGGCGCTTCTCCTCACGCGCCGCGCGCGCGACGACCTCGAGCAGCCGCGAGCCGACGCCCTGGCGCCGGTGATCGGGGTGCACATGGATGGCGAACTCGCCCAGATGCGCCCGCCCGGACCCATCGAACAGCCGTAGCCGCGCGACCCCGACGACCGTGTCGCCGGACGCGACCGTCCACAGCAGATGACGACTGTCGAGCCCGGCAGTCGTCAGATATCCGTGCACGTGATCGAGCGTCGGAATCGGCTCGCCCGGCAGATCGCGCTCCACCGACGCGGCAACGACGAAATGCCAGGCTGCGACATCTATGTCCGAGATGTCGTGCAGTTGCTGAACCGTGTCCAAGGAGGCTCCCTCGAATGGTTGGCTCGCCTTCCTATGGACCGTACGCGCCGCGGCCATGACGCGTCTGTCATTCGAGGTAGCCGACTGGGCGCGAAACGGTGAGTTTGACCGAATTCGGGGGCAGTTTCGGCCAATGTCGATCATGATCGACCGGGCATGGGGCGAAAAAACACCCGCGCCCGGACGTGATTCCGCGCATCACCGCCCGCCTATGGCAGCCCCACCGAACGGGCCACCGCTCGAGATTCGTGACGATCACCATGTCGACCGGGTCGGTCGTCTTTCCCCCAGAGTTCCCGCACTCCGCCACCGGTAACCCTGCGCCCGATCCCCCCACTCCGCCCACCACCGGACGAGCACCTCGCCACACCCCGGCCCGCCATGCCCACCCCACCTGCCGGGTGTGGCGAGGTCCGTCCGTGTCCGCCGTGCCGCCCCGGGCCCGCTGGCGATGCGCTGCCGTGCTCGTCAACGAGTCCGCGGGCGGCCGGTCTCACCACTCCGGCAGGGTCCGGCCGTCGCGCGGGCGACCCGACCGTTCGCCGGGTGGCGGCGCGCGACGGACGGGTTCGTCAGTTCAGCAGGCCCTCGATGATGTCGGCGGCCCGTGCGGTGCCGCCTTCGGCGCGTACCTCGGCGCGCAACAGACGTGAGCGTTCCGCGACGGCCGGGCTGCCGCTCAGCTCGATCAGCAGTGTTCGGAGGGTGGCGGCGGTGGTGTCCTCGGTGTCGACGCGGCGGGCCACGCCGAGCTCCACCAGCCGGTCGGCGTTGCCGAACTGTTCGGCGCCCTAGGGTACGGCGATCATCGGCGTCGCGGTGAACAGCCCTTCGCTGCTGCCGCCCATGCCCGCGTGCGTGACGAAGGCGTCGGCCTGCTCCAGGATCGCGAGCTGCGGTACCCAGGGGTGCACCTCGATGTTGGACGGGACGCGCCCCAGCTCGGCCGGGTCGGTTCGCCCGCCGATCTGCAGGACCACGTGCCAGCCGGGCAGGTCACCGAAGGCCGCCAGGCAGCGCCGATAGAAGTCCGGCTGTCGCGTGTACTGCGAGCCGAGTGAGATCAGCAGCACCTTCTCCGCCTCGGCCGGACGCGTCCAGCGGCCCTGGTCGGCTCGCGGCCCGAAACAGGGGCCGACGAACGTCACCACGTCGCCGTTCACGCGTTCCGCGTGTGGCTGCATGGCGAGGGGGATCAGCGCCACGGCGCGTCCGGGCGGACCGCCGAAGGCGTCGACGTCCGTGGTGGTCGCCCCGCAGGTTTCGAGCCACGCGGCGAACCTCGCCCGGTACGCGTCGGCGCCCGGCAGTCGCCACAGGTGCGCCGCGACCTCCTCGTCGTACCCCTCCCACGCCACGAAGGTCGGGGACAGCTGAAGGAGGGGACGGCCCTGCGCCTCGGCGAGGGCACGGCCGGCGTACGCGCCGATGTCGTACAGATACAGGTCCGCGGGGTCCGGGCCGTACGCGGCCTCGAGCTGCGGAAGCGCCTGGACGTTGTCGTCGAGGAAGACCCCGGCCACGGCGATCGGATCGCCCGGCCAGTCGCCACTGGCGACCGGCAGCGTGGACCGATACGGAACGAACGCGGCGCCGGTCGAGGTGACCAGCGCCTCGACGGCGGGGTCGTTCGCGTACGTCACCCGATGGCCACGGGCCACCAGCGCGCGTACGACCTCGATGCCGGGCATGACATGGCTGACGATCGGCACGCCGACCATCGCGATATGGGACATGAGGGATCACTCATCTCAGATCTACGGGGATGACGGGGAGCCGGTGCGGACCACGCACCGGATGCGGAATCGGGGACACCGACCCGTCCCGGTCAGCCGTAGATCTGATGGAAATGCACGTTCCGACCCTAACCTCAGGCGTCCGGCCCGGACAGCGTGTGGAGCAGGCCGATCAGCGTCGGCCCGTTGACGATCTCGCCGCGGGCGATCATCGACCGTACGTCGGCGAGGGGGATCCATTCGACGCGATCGGCCTCGGTGATGTCGGTCGGCGGGCCGATGTGGAGCGCGCCGTCGGCGCGGAACAGGTGATGGCGCGAGTCCACCGAGCCGTTCGCCGGCTGCGAGACGACGATCAGGCTCAGTGGGCCGGGGCGCCAGCCGGTCTCCTCCTCGGTCTCGCGGACGGCGGCCTCCTCGGCCGACTCGCCCTCCTCGATGCGGCCGGCCGGGATCTCCCAGCCCCACGTGTCGGTGACGTGCCGGTGCCGCCACATGAGGAGCACCCGGTCCTGCTCGTCCACCGCCACGACGGCGGCGACGGGCCGCGCCATGCGGACGACGTGCTGTTCGAACCGGCGGCCGTCGGGCAACTCGATGTCGACGAGATCCAGGCTGACCCACGGGCTCTCGTAGATCGCCCGCCGTCCGTGGACCGTCCACTCCATGTCGTCACTCCCGCCGCTGCCGTGCCCGTACCCTCCCGACACTACGAGAAGCCGCTCGCGGCCTCGTCCGGGGCCTCGCCGATGATGTCGCTGATCAATCGGCGCACCGGGACGGAGCCTCGGACGTGATGGGGAACCTCAACACCTCGAACCAGTGACGCTGCGTGTCGGCCTCCCAGGCGAACGTCGCCCCGCACTCCCGGCACTGCAGCTCGACGTCGACGTAGAAGTAACGCGGCGGCTCGCAGTGACTGCAGTAGCCCGTCTGGAGGCTCGGGTCGCCGCGTACCGCGCCAGAGGGCAGCTCGGGCTGGAACTCGAGGTCGTAGTTCGGGAACCGGTAGGGGATCAGGCCGTACAGCGGATGCTCCTCGAACCCCGCCTGAGGCGGCTTACACGGCGGTGCGGGCTTGCGGGCCATGGGCGCTCCAGGTCTCGGGATGACCGAGCCTCGCAGAGCAGATCAGGGGCCATCAACCGTGTTCCGCGCCTGTGGAAAACCCGCGCATCAGCCCTTGGGACGCCACGCGACCCAGCCGCCGAGGTAGCTGCGCTTGGCCGTCACGGGCCGCCAGCCCGCCGGAGCGGCCGGCCAGCTCTCCCGCACCGGCCGCCGTACGTCCCAGGGGACGACGACCAGCGTCAGCCCGGACGGCAGGGTTTCGCGATGGAAGCGGTCGATGGGGCGGAGCCCGTTCCGCGCCTGGAACGCCTGAGAGACCCAGATACGCCAGGGCATGTCGGGATAGTTCATCCCGACGCGGTCCTCGGCGGACAGCCCGGCGGCCGAGGTCAGGCTGGTCGCGGCCGTGAGCTGGTCCACCCAGTACCGCGACACGCGGTTCGTGAACACGGCCGCGATGGCCACGTCGAGCACGACGAACGTCGCCGCGACCGCGAACAGCCCGCGCCGGTACCCGATCAGCACGAGCGCCACCAGCGCCAGCGGCAGCAGCGCGAGCCCCGTCGCCGACCAGAGACGTAGGTGGTCCCAGGTCCCGGTCAGGACGCAGATCTCCGGGAAATCGAACGGGCCGAAGTAGTCGCGCGACAGCCGTACGCCGGCGTGCAGCCAGATCACCGCCGCCGCCGCGTACGCCCCGACCGCCGTGACGAGCACGGCCCGCGTCGTACGCTCCCGCGAGGCGCGCCACAGGAACGCGAGTCCGGTCACGAACAGCACCGGTGTCAGGCATGAGAGATATCGCCCGTACGCGAAGTTGGCCACGGTTCCCTCGTCGGGGACGGCCGCCGACGTCGCCAGCGCGATGCCCGCCACCGAGGCGAGCGTGACCCACACCACCACCCGCGTCGGACGCGGCGTGCCCCGCCTCACCGCGAGAACACCCATCACCAGCAGCCCGACGCCCGCGATGCCGAACGTCGACACGATCACGTACCAGACCTGTCCGAGGGCGAGCGAGAGCGTCCAGCCGATTCCGCGCAGACTGCTCACCCGATGCATGAACCAGTCGCCCAGCGGCGCGACGCCGCCCGGGTAGATCCGCGACTTCACCCAGCCGTTCAGCGTCCAGCCGCACATCGTCCCGACGAACAGCACTCCGCCCGCCATCGCCACGCCCTTCCTGGGCGCCCACCGCCACAGAAAGACCATTCCGAGCAGCGCGACCTGTACCACCAGCACGATCACACCACGCGCGTGCACGGTGTACGCGTACGCGGCCAGCGCACTCGTCGCCATCGCGTACGCCGGTGTTCCCTTCGCGATCCAGGAATGGATTGCCAGCAGCCACCCGAACACGACCACCGGAAGCACCGCGTCGGTCAACGCGAATTGCGCGTAGTAAAGGAGTGCCGGCGTCAGCGCCACCATGTTCGCGAACACGAAGGCATATCGTCGTGGCACCTCCAACCTGCGCAACGCGGCGTACGCCAGCAGCATGAGCACCGCGCCGATCACCGAGTTGATGGCCAGTACGATGCGGTAGATCGTCGCCGGATCGTCGCTCAGCCAGAAGGCCGGCGCGATCAGAATCGAGTAACCGGCCTGGTAGAACGTCCGCGCCGACAGATCACCCGCCGATCCACCGGACAGCAACCGGCCGGCCAGCAGATACCCCGATTCGTCGGGGATGAGCACCGGTATCGTCTGGTGGACCACCAGCACCAGCCGGATCGCCGCCTGGACCAACCAGCCCGCCGCGAGCACCGGCCACACTCGCCTGGGGCTGACGGCCGTCTCGAAGACGCGCGGTTTCCCTGCCACGGACGAAAACAATCCCACCTGACTGCCACCGTTCGTTAAAGTGTGAGCTTTATCGGATGTTCGTCATTGGTGAGAGCAGGAAACAGCGCCGTCGTCTCACGGACAACGCTGACCGGGGCGACTTTACCGACTGTTGTTTGTTTCAAGCCGTACGCGGGAGGTCTCCTGGATGCTGATTCCTACGGACAAGGAGATTCGCGCGCTGCACGAGAGGTACGCGCCCACACGGGAGGCGCTCGAGCTCGTCCACACGCACTGCGAGATCGTGTGCGGGATCGCCGAACAGCTCCTAGCCCGCACCGACCTCGACGCGGATCTCGTACGCGCCGGCAGCCTGCTCCACGACATCGGCGTCTATCGGCTGTACGACGCCGACGGAGAACTCGACCAGGCGCGCTACATCCGCCACGGGATACTCGGCTACGAACTGCTCCGAGACGAAGGCTTTCCCGACGTCATCTGTCGCTTCTGCTCCTGCCACACCGGAATGGGTCTGACCCGCACCGACATACGTACGCAGGCACTCCCGCTGCCGCTCGCCGACTACCTCGCGGAATCCGGCGAGGAGAAGCTCGTGATGTACGCCGACAAGTTCCACAGCAAGACCGACCCACCGACCTTCGTCACAGCCGACTCCTACGCCGCGCACGTCCGCCGTTTCGGCGAAGGCAAGGCCGAGACCTTCACCCTGCTGCGCGAGACCCTCGGCGAGCCCGACCTTGCCCCGTTCATCACCACGTACGGGCACGCCACGGCCGCAGCGCCCGACCGGCCCGACGGTCCACCCGCCGCACCCCCCGAAGCCCGCACCGTTACCCGTTCGGCGCCGCCCCCTCCGGCGCGCTAGTCCGTGCACGGACTGGTCGGAGGGCCGCAGACCGCAGTATCCGACGGCCATTTCGTACTAGCCTTAATAGCAGGTCAAGCCCTCGTAGCTCAGGGGATAGGGCGACGGTTTCCTAAGGAACATCTGCCACGATCGCTGGGCGTCCGCCGTTGCCTTAGTTGACCAGCGAAAAGCGGTTCTGACCCCCGCGACGAACTCAAGTGGCGTTGCGCGATCGGGCGCCATAGATGATCAGCATATGCAGCCGTGTGTCACCGTTCGCGGGCCATACGCGGGCCAGATCCTCCGGTGCGCGGGGGTCTGGGGGCTGCGAAGTCCCCAGTGTCACACTCGGCCAACCGATACGACCAACGCACCGTATCTTTATCAGTTCGATCATGGCCAAGGTGATCAAGCCCGCGGCGACGACGGCCCATCCGCACGCAGCCGTGATCATCTGGCGACGTCCGGCTCTGTTGCTGTCAGCTTGGGCGTAATCGACTACCCATCGGAGACGACCTACTCCACCAGCCCTGGAGCGAAGTAGTCGCGAAGTGATGCGATTTGGCCGTCGCGCGTGCGGAAGATCTGTACGAGGGATGCGGTTGTCGTCCCCTCGGGCCCGTTGAGGACGGTGTCGATCTCAGCGATGAACGTATCGGGATCTGTCGTGGTGTGAAGCACGTACCCCGACTTGGCAACGTCGACCGTGTCCGTGTCCTCGCTGGCGGCCGTACGCTCGTAGAAGGCTGCCAGCCCGGCACGGATCTCCTCGCGCCCCGTCAGTCGCTTCGGATAGCTGTGATCAACAGGTATCAATGGGGCTTCGATGACGCCGTCCGAGGTGAACAAGCTTGCGACGCCGTCGGCGTTCCGGGTCATCGCTCCCAAGTAGAGATAACGCTGAAAGATCTCCTGTGGGCTTGCGGTCACGATGTGCTCCTTCGTCAGGGGGATTCGCTCAGGCCCGGGGGGCGCTACAGAATTTTGACTACTACGCTCACCCTTATCCCGGATATGCGATTCGACTAGATAGATCAACTTTTGCAGACAAGGTCCTGGTGCGCCAAACGGTTGCAGGTCAGGCGCGGCACTGCGGCAGGTTGGAGCTGGACGGTTCCGGACTTGCGCGGGGGCGGGGCCCTGTATCTTTGTGGACTAACGGGTTGGCTGGCATCTGACTGCCCGCGATGGCCCGTCGCGAGGCCCCGCGAGGCCCCGCGGGGGGGTTCCGTGCAAGTCCGGAACCGGTCAGCAGTCCCCAACCCTTGAACGAATTCCGGGTATCAGCCGGAACGACCTGCCCCTGTTCGTGCGGCCCGTTTTGAAACAAATGCAGGACGCGGAAGCGCAGGCCCGACGACGGGATCCGAAGTACGTTTGGCCGCCCGATCGGCACGGCCGCAGGGATCGGCGCCCACGCCGCACGCCCGTAGGGCGTGCCGGAGCGGGCGGCTGTGGCGGCGCTTGCGCCTGGCAAGGCGTGAACTGATGACGGGAAGTACCGCCAGGCGCGGGGCCTGAAGTGGCGGGCCAAGAACGAGACCCGCGTGGTGCCGATCCCGCCGGAGCTGGTCGCCACGCTCCGGGCGCACGTCGAGACGTTCGGCGTCGGTCCTGGCGGTCGGCTCTTCCGGACTTCCAACGGCGGTCCGATCGGCTCGTCGGCCTACTGGCTCGTGTGGGAGCGGGCGCGCAAACTCGGCCTGGCACCTGGTCGGGCGGAATCACCTCTCGCCGGACGGCCGTACGACCTGCGCCACGCCGGGGTGTCGCTCTGGCTCAACGCCGGGGTTCCCGCCACGGAGGTCGCCCGGCGGGCGGGCACAGTGTTGACGTCCTACTCAAGATCTACGCCAGTTGCATCGACGGCGACGAGCAGACAGCCAACCAACGGATAGAAGATGCGCTCGTCGCGTAGACCACAGCCCCTGACGATCGAGTCGGGGGCTGTTTCCGTTCGGTGTCGACCCCTCCGCCGCGCTACTCTGTCTCGCGGGCCAGCACGGGCCAGCCGGAGATCGCGGGCCATACGCGGGCCAGCAGTATCGAACGGTCACCTCGTACTAGGCTTCATTGCAGGTCAAGCCCTCGTAGCTCAGGGGATAGAGCAACGGTTTCCTAAACCGTGTGCCGCAGGTTCGAATCCTGCCGGGGGCACTTCACGACAGTCGAAACTGCTACCTCGCCATGCGAACGCCAGCCCAGCGACATCTTCGTCATACACCGTAACGGGCCATCGAATACCGCCATGCGCTGAAGGCTCCTGGTCGACCACACCAACCACTTCAAGCACACAGGCGCGCCATCTTGCGGCTGTAGCTTGTCGGTGCGCTGATCCCGACCAGCCATTCCGATGACATCCAGTGCAGAACCTCTGGGCCATCCGATTCCCAAGGTCGGCGACATGCTATCCAGGGGTCAGGTAGGCCGCGTCATCAAGGCAGTGCTATAACCCGAATCTCGATAGTAAATTGCCCATACCCAGACCTGGCACATCTTGATCCACACGCTGGAGGTTAGCCACCGTTCGACTGCCTGATGTCGTCCCATCCACACATCGGCAGGGATCTCTATTTGTCTTTTATGTGACGGATACATTTTGATGATGGGGCCAGATTTTCAGTCGTGCATTCCCGGGGCCACCGCAGCGGGACCCTGTGGGTAGGAAAGAAAAAACTTTCTACTCTCCCAGATTTTGACAGGAATCTTCTTATGGCGCGTCTGATAGAAAACAGGGGAAAACCGTCATCCTGGCTTCTCGGGGCGGTTTCGGTCTGAGGACCATGGTCAGCCTACCCGGCGGGTTCTGGCAGTTGTAACGGTGGTGGTGGGGCTGGTTGCGATGCTGATCTACGCCGCCCCGCTCGGCCCAGCTCCCAGCGGCCGGTGCGGCTATGTTCGCCGCCAGCTCACATGGCGATCGGGCCCATGACCGAACACGCAACAACGGTGCTACGCCTACATCACCAACAGCGGTGGAACTCGGTGTGCGGATGCAGTCGAACATCGGCAACCAACGCGGTGATCGCCACCATCCTCGTCGGTAGCGACCCAGATTGGTGTGGCGGTCAGTCCCGGCGGTACGCACGGTCTACGTCGCCAACCAGGGCTGTCGGCCACGGTGTCGGTGATCAACACGGCAACGACACGGATCATCGCCCACCATCCCAGTCGACGAAGCCGTTCGGTGTGCTGTCGAGCGTGAGTGTCGGCGCCGCCGACCCGCAGCAGCAACAACAGCAGAAACAGAAACGACGGTCCAACTCGAGGCGGTGATGAGCCCGGCCGGCGGATGTCCTTAGCCGGAAGGATCACGTCGACCGAAACCGAGTATGAGGCCAGGCCACGGCTAAATGATCCACTCGCTGGTCGGCACGCTGGACGAGCAAGCGTTCCTGAACCATGTACCGCAGGTCGAATCCTGTCGGGCACCCTCCACGAACAGCAGAAACCCCTACCTGACCAGCGGAACGCTGACCGTAGGGTTTCTCATGTGTTGATGGTGCCGCATCTATGCCGCGTACGCCGCTGCGCGTGGTACAGCGTGGTACAAGCCCGGCGGTCGCCGAGCGTGAGAGAGCCGCCGACGGACGGCATCCGCAGACCCGGTCTCGTGTCTGGCTTCATGACCTGTGGACAAATCCGGTTCAGTGGTCGGTGAGGACCTTCTCTACGTCTTCAAGGCGCCACTACGCGCCGCCGGCGCCAACCGCCCTCGGCCAGCAGCACAGAGGTGCCGGGGACAACCGCCGGCCCAGAAACCTCAGCAGGTCAACTCCTCATCCCCAGTATATCTCCACGACTCACGTCGAGCACGTCCCTCCACCTTCGAGCACCAAACAGCTCCTCGCGATCCTCCAACCGCACAGCGCTCAACACGCCACCGAACTACGAGCGAGATCGAAGAGGTCCCAGCGGCCGGGGCGTGAACAGCCCATCGCATGCCCCACAGGACCAGCGGGCATCAGGAAACTGTCGCTCGAATCTCTCGAGCAGGGTCGACTTCCCTACACCCGCCTCACCTGCGAGCAATACCAGGCGCCCATCACCACGCCGAGCCTCGTTCGCATACTCGGCCAGCGAGGCCAAGAACGCTTCGCGTTCGAGCAACTGCGTCTCAGCGTCTGTCACACCGACCTCGAGAACAACTCTCGGCACCCGTCTGACCCAGGCGAAATCCAGCGAACCGCGGGCCGTCTCTTCCCGCGGAGTATACGGCCTGCCCTCAGCCCACTCAGCTCACCCCAGGCCCAAGGCCAGCCGCTGGAAGGGATGCTCGGCTAACGCGAACAAACGGCGCTGGCGGCGATTGCAGGAGCAGCGAATATAAGGGTCCAGCGCGGCTTGGTCGGTCCAGAGACGTCCGCTCATTCGTGATTTAGCGGAGCATTCGTAAAGTGAGTACTTCTGCTCATGTGGACGAGATCGGACCAAGTCGACAATGTGGACATGAGTACAAGGCCGAATCAAGTACCGCAGCCCGCATTTCTGGTCCAGTACGCCGTCTCTTTCGGGTGTCATTGCTCGCCTGTGTGATCGGCATCGTCCATCTGGCGGTCGGTGTTTCCCGGGCTTGCGGTGGTGCACGCCGCCGCATGCAGGGCCTCCGGAACCGAGACGGACACACCGGTCGGATCGATGTGCCCCCTCTTGAGCAACTGCTTAATTCATGACTATCCTCCGATTTGAGCGAGTGCTCAAAGAGTCTGGAGTGGGCGTATGGCTGGACTGGGGGATGTCATGACAGGCGTCCTTCCCGATCGTTGGCGCGATCGCGGATACAGGGTGATCACTCGGGTGCTGGCCGTAGCGCTGCTACCAGTGGCGTTCGTGATCGCGCCATGCCGAGTTCGGCACACGGCCTGTCAGTGGGCCCTGGCGGCGCGTTTTCCCGCCGAGGACCTCAGTGGCCTGACGGCGGCGACCCGTGCGGCGTTCACGGCAGCGCGTACGCAGGCGTTGTGGCGAGACGGCGTACTGATCGGGCCTCACTTCCGGCTACCGGGACGCCGGGGAGCAGGAACGCCTGTTCGCCGAGGAAGTCCGCCGGAACGGGTCGCGGGCGCTACCGCCGCAGGAGTCCCGGCATGTCAGGGGAACCGCCCTTGACGTGCGGCCCACCGAGGGTGCGCGCTGGCTGGAGCACTATGGCGCGCGCTACCACCTGTATCGGGTGTACGACAACGAGTGGTGGCATTTCGAGTATCACCCCGATCGCGCACCGCAGCGGCTTCCTTATCCGGGCGGGTCGCTCATGGACCACCAGGAACCTTTACCGTGATGCCGTGACCGACACCCGACAGCGCCTGATCGAGGGCGCGATCGAGACGATCCGCAGACACGGCTTGGCCTGCACCTCAGCACGGAGTATCGCGACCACTGCCGGGGTCAACCAGGCGCTTGTCTTCTATCACTTCGGCAGCGTCCACGACCTGCTCCAAGCCGCGTGCCTCGCCACGACCCAGGCCCGGGTCGAATCGTTTGCCGAACGCCTCGATCAGGTCACCGACCTGCGGCAGCTTCTCGCGCTCGGCCGCGCCCTGCACACCGAGGAACGCGCACAGGGCAACGTCATGGTGCTCGCTCAGATGCTCGCCGGCGCCGCAGGCCTACCCCAGGATCGCCGAAGCCACCGCGGCAGCCCTGCAGCTGTGGATTCTCCCGATCAAGCACGTCCTGACCAGATTGCTCGCCGACTCGCCCGTGGCCGAGTTGATCGACACGGAGGGCCTCGCATGCGCGGTGGGCGCTGGGTTCGTCGGGCTGGAGCTGTACGAGGGAGTTGACGCGGATGGGGCCCAATCGGCATTGGATGCGCTCGACCAGCTTGCCATGCTCATCGAGGTCGTCGATGACCTCGGGCCGGTCGCACGCCGCGCACTGCGCGGCAAACTCCGCAGGACGAACCGCGCTTGAGCCGGTTCGCCACATTGTCGTATTCGTGGCGCACTCTGATTTTCTTTAACGCTCGCTCATCTGCCGAGTGCATGGCCACTTCTCACTTGTTTCTATTGCGATAGAGGCGCTCGGTAATTCTGTGACCAGCCCCGGAAAACGTTGAGGGGCGGCCGACAAGTAGCGGCTAGGCTCCGCTCATGGATGTTGAGCGGCTTTCACTGTTCTGCGACATTGCGCTGGCTGAGCGGATTGAGCGGGTTGAGGCGCAGCTCATCGCGAAGGGGAGTGAGGCCGCCCGCCGTCGCGTGGGTGGTGGGGCGGCGGGGTTCGTGGTTTCGCTGGCCGGTGGGGTAGCGAGTTTCGCCGAAGAGGGTTCGCCGCTGAACAAGGTCGCGGGGCTGGGGTTCGGCGGCGTGCCGAGTGTGGATGCGCTTGAGGAGGTCGAGCGGGCGTTCGCCGGTTGTGGGTCTGTTGTGCAGGTCGAGCTGGCGCACCTCGTTGATCCTGCGATCGGGGCGCTTTTGACCGAGCGCGGGTATCGGCTCGTGTCGTTCGAGAACGTGCTCGGCATGGCGCTCACTGGTGAGTACACGCGGGTCGTGCCGGATGGGGTGGAGGTTCGGTCGAGTGGCGATGACGAGTTCGAGACCTGGCTCGACGTCGTGGCGGACGGCTTCGCTCATCCCGATACGCAGGGGATGCCCTCGCATGAGGGGTTTCCGCGTGAGGTGATCGCGTGTGCCATGCGTGATCTCACGGCGACGGCTGGTGTCGTGCGGTACGTCGCGTTGTGTGACGGGGGCGTCGCCGGGGGCGGGAGTCTCCGCCTGGCGGAGGGGGTCGCGCAACTGACCGGCGCGGCGACTGCGCCTGCCTATCGCCGTCGGGGTGTCCAGACCGCATTGCTCTCGGCCCGGCTTTCCGATGCCGCGGCCGCCGGGTGCGACGTCGCCGTCATCACCACGCAGCCGGGGTCGAAATCTCAGCAGAACGCGCAGCGGCGGGGCTTCGACCTGCTTTATACGCGCGCCATTCTGGTGAAACATCCCTAACATTCAAGAAGACGGCGTACTTCGAAGAACCGCAGGGCCGGCCCCTGGTACGAAGGCCGGCCCAAAAAGCGCCTACGGCTCGAGAGTGATCGAGTTGATCGGCGTGAGGTCCTTGTCGATATACGTGAAGGCCTGCAGGTAGCCCTGGCACCCCGTGCCGTTGTACCCGGTGCAGGTCCGCGCGGTCGCGCCGCCGGACTGGTTGTTGAAGACGCGGTGCGTTCCCAGCTGGTTGCTGAGGTTGTGGGCCCCGTAGCTGTAGTAGAAGTACGACGGGCTGCCGCCATTCCATCCGGTGTTCTGCGGGTAAATGCACACGGCGCCGTAAGGGCACCCCTCGTACGTCCCGGCGGCCTGGGCGCCGGTCGCGCCGACCGTGGTGATGGTGGCGGCGGCGAACGTGAGTGCCGCGGCGGTCTTGATGATTCTGCGCATTCCGATCCCCTTCGACTTTCCGCTTTCTCAAGCGGGTTCGTCATTGAGGATGCAAGAAGTAGATTCGGATGTCGTTGGCGTTCCGTGCCGCCTGGTTGATGATCCGTGCCCGCGTGGAGTGACGTGGGTAGAAGGATCTCTACCGCCGATGACGTTCCGCTTGCGGCCGACTCCGTTCCGTAGCAGTATCTCAGTCCCCGGACCTCCGAGATCGACGTGGTCGAAAGAGGCGCGCGTGAAAAATCCATCGACGTTGCTGACGTTCAGGAACGAGATCCTGCCCTCCAGCGCACAGCTGCTGGAGGCCGACGACCCGGTCACGATCGGTGGGCTGCGGCTCACCGGCCGGTTGAGATCGAGCGGCACCGGCATCGTCTATCTGGCGTGCGATGGCACCGCCGGGCTCGTGGCGGTCAAGACCGCGCGCACGGAGAGCGACGAGAAGGTACGGGACCGGCTGCGTACCGAGGCCGCCTGTTCCCGGCGGCTTCCTTCCTTCTGTACGGCGCGGCTGGTCCATGACGGCACCGACCACACCCCGCCCTATCTCGTCAGCGACCACGTTGACGGGCCCTCCCTCGAGCAGGTCGTCGACGCCAACGGGCCGCTCCCGCCCGGGCTGGTCGGGGAGCTGGCCGCCGAGCTCGCGCGGGCGCTCGCCGCGATTCATGACGCGGGCGTCATCCACGGCAACCTCACGCCGGCCAACATCCTCATCACCAAGCAGGGCTTACGTGTGATCGACTTCGGCGTCGCCCAGGAGATCTCGGCCTCGGGTGAGCCCGCCGAGATCGGGGCGGTCGCCGACAACCCGGGGTGGCTGGCGCCCGAGCTCCTCACCGGCGGCCCGCCGAGCCCCGCGTGTGACGTCTACGGCTGGGGCTGCCTCGTCGGCTACGCCGCGACCGGCCACAGTCCGCACGAGGAGACCGGGCCGACCCACCTGGACCAGGACGTACTGCACCTGGTCGAGGCCGCGCTCGGCGAGACCCCCGCGGACCGTCCCTCCGCCGCCGAGCTCCTCGCCCGGCTCGACGCCGGCACCGACCCTCGACCCGCGGACCCGCCGCCCCTCGCCGAGGCCGCGAACCACACTCCAAAGCACCGAATGCCCACGCGGCGGGCCAGGACGATCACCGCCATGGCGGTGCTGGTCGCGGTCGCCGCCGCCGCACTCCTCATCGCCGTCCCCGTGCGGAGCGGCCCGCGGCCCAGCGCGCTCGCCCCCACCCAGCCGCTGACCCCGCCGCCCGAGCCCTCGTCCAGCCCACGGGCGCAGCCGCCGGTCAGCGCACACCCGCATCGGGGGCCGAGGGCGTCCAATACCTCCGCGATCGCGGTCGTCAACCAGCCGTCCCGGGCCACGCGGAAGGTCCGCTCGATGAGGAAGCTCCGGCGAAACATCCAGATGAGCTGCTCGAGCATGCCCTCCCCGTGGTGTTCCCGGTCCGCGGCCGACGTGGTCGATGCGTGGGAACGAGCGTTCACCCGGCATCCGGACCATGATCAAGGCCCGTAGAGCGCCGAACGCGACGGACGCCGGCAAAGACCGGTCGAGCGTCGAACGACGGACGCGGATCAGCCTGACGGCGGCGGGACGTAGGTGTACGACGCACCGGTGCTGGTACCGCCGGGGGTGGTGATGGTGACCTGCACCGTGCCGGTACCCGGGGGCGCCACGGCGACGATCTGGGTGTCGGACAGGACCGTGAAGGCAATGGCGGTGGCGGCGCCGAACTTGACGGTGCCGGCCAGGGTCAGGGCCGTCCCGGTGACGATGACGCTGGTCCCTCCCGCGGTCGGCCCCTGGTTCGGGTTGAGGCCGGTGACCGTGGGCACCGCGATGTAGGCATAGGACGCACCGGTGCTGGTGCCGCCGGGGGTGGTGATGGTGACCTGCACCGTGCCCGTACCCGAGGGCGCCACGGCGTTGATCTGGGAGTCGGAGATGACCGTGAAGGTGGCCGTGGTGGCGCCGAACCTGACGGTCGTCGCCAGGGTCAGGTCGGCCCCGGCGATCATGACGGTGTTGCCGCCGCCCACCGGCCCGAGGGACGGGTCGAGAGCGGTGATGGCGGGAGCGCTGACGTAGTAGAAGTAGGGCCCCGGCCCGCTGGTTCCCCCAGGAGTCGTCACGGTGACGCTGACCGGGCCCGCGGCGCTGGACGGCGCCACGGCGGTGATCTGGGTGCCGGAGATGACGGTGAAGCCGGTGGCGGACACAGCACCGAACTTGACCGCGCTAACAAGGCTCAGGTTGGTGCCGGTGATGGTGACGTTGGTTCCGCCCGCGGTCGGTCCCTGGTTGGGGCTGAGGTTGGTGATCGCGGGGGCGGCGACGTAGGTGTAGGGCAGGCCGTTGCTGGTGCCGCCGGGAGTGACGACGGTGACCTGCACCGTGCCGGTACTCGAGGGCGCCACGGCGACGATCTGCGTGTCGGACAGGACGGTGAAGTCGGTCGCGGACGCGGCACCGAACTTGACCGTGGTCGCCAGGGTCAGGTTGGTGCCGGTGATCGTGACGTTGGTTCCGCCCGCGGTCGGTCCCTGGTTGGGGCTGAGGTTGGTGATCGCGGGGGCGGCGACGTAGGTGTACGGCAGGCCGTTGCTGGTACCGCCGATCGTGGTGACGACGACCTGCACCGTGCCGGTACCCGAGGGCGCCACCGCGTTGATCTGGGTGCTGGATATCGCGCTGAAGCTGGTGGCGGACGTGGCACCGAACTTGACCGTGCTGGTCGGGATCAGGTTGGTGCCGATGATGGTGACGTTGGTCCCTCCCGCGGTCGGCCCCTGATTGGGGGTGACCGTCGTGAGGGATGGGGCGGCCATGGCCTGTCCTTCCGCCGATACCGAACCCCGCCGTGGACATGCGGGCGGGGTAGGGCATCTAGGGGTGTTTGCTCAGGACAACGGGAGGGTTATCCGGGGGCGGGGATGTAGCTGTACAGGCCGGTGCCGGTTCCGGTTCCACCGGGAGTGGTGACGACGATGTCGACGTCTACCCCGGTTCCGGAGGGTGCGGCGATGGCGACCTGGGTGTCGGAGATGACGCCGAAATTCGCCGAGGCGCCGTCGATCGTCGCCGAGGTCGCGTAGGCCAGCCCGGTGCCGGTCACGGTGACGATGTTGCCGCCGACCTCCGGTCCCGAGTCGGGATCCGCCGCCGTGACGGTCGGAGCGGCGAGGTAGGTGAAGCTGAGGCTGTCCGCCCCGCCACCCGTGGTGTTGACGGTGATCGGCACGGTGCCCGTTCCCGCAGGCGCCGTGACGGTGATCGACGAGTCGTTGTGCGCACCGAGGGTCGCCGCGGCGACCGCACCGAAGGTCACCCCTGGAGGGGTGCTGGCCAGAGAGAGCACCGTCGCCAGGGTGGCGCCACTGATGACGACCGTGTCGGCGGCCTTGCCCACACTCTCGCTGAGGTCGCTGAGCGTCGGCGGACCGACGTAGATGAATGTGCCGACATTGGCGGTTCCGCCAGGCGTGGTCACGGTGACCGCGACCGTACCCGCGCCGGATGGGCAGACGGCCGTAAGCGAGGTGGCGCTGGTGAACGTCACGCTGGTGGCCGACTTGGTGCCGAACTTGACCGTGCTGGGGTTGGTGAAGTTGGTACCGGTGATGACCACCGAGGTGCCGCCTCCCTGACGCCCAGAAGATGGGGCTAAGGACATTTTTCCTCCTTCAGAGGACACTCTTCGCCGTGACGGCGTGAAGAGCTGATTGATGCATGATGGATGGCAGATATCGGTAGCGGAGATAGGCGCGTTCGATAGGCCTCCTGAAATGGCGTCGCCAATTGTGTCGGCGCAGACGACGCCATGACATGCGTGTAGGAAAAGGATCAGTTACGCCAGTGAACGCAGGGGGCAATTTCGCGACGGAGTGTGTGATGTCTCCGAAAGATTTTCACGCGGGATTCGACACGTCCCGCGGATGAGAGTTCCCCGCTTTCTCGGTGTTACCAATCTGAGCATGTGACCGCGCTGGCCGCCCTGTCAATAGAAAAGCCAGGTCAGATGCAAGAAGTTTTTAGTGAGATTGGGTAAGTAATTTCGGGACCGATCGCGTCGAGGCCGTGATCCCGCGATCAGTCCAAGGAGATCGAGTCGATGGACCTGTTGACGGCGACGGCATGAGAACGGCGCCTGGTCCTCGTGCGGCCCGGGCTCGCCGGCCTGATCGCCTGCCAGGAGGGACCGAAATTCGTCCCGTTGGCGGCAAGACTCGTCAAGGGTGCTTGGTCCGTGCCATTTGCTACCATCGCGAATATCTGGTCAATTCCTGCAATGCGGTCGCTGGTGAAAGCAATTCTTGTACCGTCGGGGGACCAAGCGGGATATCGGTCGAACGCCGGGTTGTTGGTCAGGTCCACGGGGTTGCTGCCGTTGGAGTTCATCACCCAGATATCCGTGTTTCCGCTCCGGTCGCTGATGAAGGCGATCTTGCGGCCGTCGGGCGACCAGGCAGGGTATTGGTCGTTCGAGGGGTTGTTGGACAGGTTCATCTGTTCGCTGCCGTCGGGGTTCATCTCGTAGACCTGGGTGAATCCGTCGCGGGTGCTGGCGAAGGCGATTTTGGTCCCGCCGGGTGACCAGGCCGGCGTGAAGTCGGCGGCCGGATTTTTGCTCAGGTTCACCGCGTTGCTGCCATCGGAGTTCATCACCCAGACATCCAGATCGCCGCCTCGGTCGCTGGTGAAGGCGATCCTGCGGCCGTCGGGTGACCAGCTGGGTTCGAGGTTGAACGCAGTGGTATAGGTCAATCGCACCTGGTTGCTGCCATCCGCGTTCATCGCCCAGATCTCAAAGCCGCCGCTTCGATCACTGATGAAGGCGATCTTGCTGCCATCGGATGACCAGCTGGGTTCGGAGTTGGGCGAGGTCGTGTGGGTCAGCTGTACCGGGTTGCTGCCATCCGGGTTCATCGTCCAGATCTGGGCGTTTCCGCTCCGGTCACTGGTGAAGGCGATCCTGCCGTTCGTCGCCGAGACCGAAGTCGAAGCCGATGGTCGAAGCGGCGCATGGACGCCGCTCGGGCGATGGCCGCGGTGCCCCCCAACAGCCTGGGCCGGCGCGGTGAGGAGGAACGAAAACGCCGCAATCGCAGCAATCGCCGAAATGATGCTTCGCATGTACATATTCCTTTCGTGTGCGCTGGACCGGGCTGGCGGCAGGCCGTGGACGACGGCAAATATGCTCGCGAATAACGCAACAAGTAGTAACTTGCCGACCGTGCGCGAGGCCATCCCTCTCTCCCTTAATCGTGGTAAAGAACGCGCTCACTGGCCGCAAATGCGACTCAACCGGGCAACGTCCGCCGTGCATGCCCGGAAATGCGGAGCGCGGGGCCTGCTGAGCAGGTCATGTGGCGCAGCGGGCCCCGGGCGTCACGGACCGTGAGGTCGGCGACAACCCTTGACGTTCACCCGATCGCCACCCCAGGATTGGGCCACGTTGTCAGTGGCTCATCCACTGAGCCACTGAGTCACCGGGCTGGGCCCGAACCGCCGGCCACCGCTACGCAGGAGCCGCCAATGAGCAACGCGATCACGCGGGACACGATCGTCGACGCGCTCGCCAACCGGCTCCGCGACGACGTTCTGAGTGGCCGGTATCCGCCGGGTTCGTACCTGCCGCCAGAGCGTGAGCTGGCCGTCGGTTACCAGGTCACCCGTACCTCGCTCAAGCACGCGATCGTCCGCCTCTCCCAGGCGGGGCTGCTGGAGACGCGGCACGGCGTCGGCACGCGGGTGCGTGACTACGAGAACCTCGGCGGACCCGAGCTGCTGCCGATGCTCGTCACCGCGGCGGGCCCGGAATGGATGGCCGAGATCTTCGAGGCGCGGCGCGAGGCAGGTGCGCTGATCGCGGCCGCGGCAGCAGAGCGCGCCGGAAACGCGGAGCGCGAACGCCTGCGGGCCCTGTACGACGAGCTGTGCTCCGCGCCCGACGCGGCCGCCGCACAGCACGTGGAGTGCGAGATCCATCGGGTCATCGCCTCGGCGTCCCACAACCGGGTGTACCGCTTCATGGTCAACGCGCTGCTCAACGCCTACATGGAGGTACGCGGCGCGTTCGAGCACGCGTTCGCCGACCCGGTCGAGGCGGCGCGGCGGATCGAGCCGGTCATCACCGAGATCTGCGCGGGGCGTCCCGACGACGCGCGCGCCGCCGCGAGCGAATATCTCGCCGCGACCCAGGACATCATGCTCGCGCCGTTCCCGGCGCACCCATCGCCGGAGGAGGACGCGTGAGTACACGGCACACGACATTTCAGGAGGTCATGGCCGGTACGGTCCGGCTCGGTGGCGAGGAGCGCCCGATGCGCCTGGAGCTCGCCGCCGACCTGCCCGAGGTGCTCCGTCCCTGGGGCGACACCGAGGGCGTTCTCAGCGGGCGCGTCCACGTACCCGACTGGGCCGACGACCCGGAGGCGACGGGCCGGCTCCGGGTGGCGCCGATCGCGGCCGGCCGGATCCGCTACCGGCTGGACTTCACCGCCGAGGACGGCCGGACCCTGCACCTGGACGGCTGGAAGTCGGTCGGCGCCCGGCACCCGCTGCGTTCGATGACGTACCTGCCCGCCACGATCACCGACGCCGGCGGCGAGGTCGTCGGCGAGGCGGAGCTGTGGTTCGACGCGCGGCGCGACATCCCGCGGTTCCTGGCGGGCTTCCGCTTTCCGCGGGCAGTCGCGCGGAAACAGCGCAAGACCGACGACACGAACAAGGCGCGGACCGCGATGTTCCGGCCGCGATGGCGTGGCGAGCCGGGGCGCCTCGAGGTCTGGTACACCACGCTCACCGACCCCGCCACCGGCACCGGCGTGTGGATCCACCACGAGCTGGTCGCCCCGAGCGACGGCGGCACGCCACGCGCCCAGGGATGGGCGACGATCTTCCCGCCCGGCGAGCGGCCCGTACTCGGCCGGTACGGACCGGACGAGTGGACGCCGTCGGAGGGGTACTCCTGCAAGAGCGCCGAGGTGACCCCCGACACCCTGCGCGGGCAGGCCGGAGAGTTGTCCTGGAACCTGACCGCCACCGGCGGCGGCGCACCACTCTTCACGTTCCCGCGCTGGGCGTGGAAGCGTGAGCTGCTGCCCGCCGCGCAGATCGTGCCCTCGCCCACGGCCGCGTACGACGGGACGGTGCGCTGCGGCGACAAGATACTGGAGCTTCGCGGCGCGCCGGGCGGCACCGCCCGCATCTACGGTCACGGCAACGGCGATCGCTGGGTCTGGCTGCACGCCGACCTCGGCGGCGGGGACGTCTGCGAGGTCGTGGCCGCAGTGTCGACGCGTAAGGGCTTCAACCGCCTGCCGCCGCTGCCCTTCGTACGTCTCCGCGTGGGCGGTGTGGACTGGCCGGACCGCGACCCGCTGCTGAGCGCGCTGCGGATGCGGGCGAAGATCGGCCTGCCGGAGTGGTCGGTGTACGGACGGTCCGGCGACCGCAAGATCCGGATCGACGTCACGCTTCCCCCGAAGCAGACGGTCGCGGTCGACTACGACGATCCCGGCGGGAACGGCCCCGTCTGCCACAACAGCGAGACCGCCGACGCCGTGATCACGTTGCTGCGCCGTACCGGTTCACGGTGGGTGCTCGAACGCCGGTGGCGCCTCGACGGCACCGCGCACGCGGAAGTGGGACTCCGGTGACCCGGCAGCGAGCGGCGAACGCCGCGACGGCGGCGCTCCTCGGCGTCGAGGACGAAGAGGAGCTGCGGCGCCTGTCCGCGCGGATCGACGCCATCACCAGCGCGTTGCCGCGTCCCGCGCGGATCGGGCTGCGCGCCGGTGCGGGCGCGCTCGACCTGGCGTCACGGCTGCTGACCGGCAGTTCGCTGAACGGGCTCGACGCCGACCGCCGCGACGCCGTGTGCGCCGTCGTGTCCTCACGCGCGCTCGGCGCGCAGCTCGTCGAGGCGCTGAAGTTCCCCGCGCTGCTCGCGGCCGGCACCGACCGGCTCGAGGGCGACCTGACCACGGAGACCCCCGGCCGCCCCGAACCGGACCTCGACTGCGTTCCGTCGGATGAGTGGCCGTCCTGTACGACAACGGACGCGGTCGTCATCGGGTCCGGCGCGGGCGGTGCGATGGCCGCGCGTACGCTCGCGCGCGCCGGAATGTCCGTCGTGGTCGTCGAGGAGGGCCGGCGCTACACCGCGGCGGAGTTCCGTGAGCGGCCGCCGCTCGACCGTTTCCTGGATCTGTACCGCGACGGCGGCGCGTCGATCGCGCTCGGCCGACCGCCGGTGGTGCTGCCGACCGGTCGCGGTGTGGGCGGTACGACGCTGGTCAACTGCGGCACGTCCTTCCGTACGCCCGACCGCGTGCTCCGCCGCTGGGCCGAGATGGGCATCAACACCGAACGCCTCGACGGCCACCTGGACGAGGTCGAGGAGACGCTCCAGGTACGCCGCCAGCCGATCGAGGCCATCGGCCGGAACGGCCTGCTCATCATGGAGGGCGCACGACGGCTCGGCTGGGCGGTCGAGCCGCTGCGCCGCAACGCGCCCGGCTGCGACGGCTGCTGCCAGTGCATCGTCGGCTGCCCGCACAACGTCAAGAACGGCGTGCACCTCAACGCGCTCCCGCAGGCATGCGCGTCCGGGGCACGGATCCTCACGCACGCTCGGGCCGACCGGATCCTGACCGAACACGGCAGGGCGAGCGGCGTCCGTATCCACCGGCCGGACGGTTCGCCGCTGGAGATCCTCGCGCCGCTGGTCATCGTCGCCGCGGGGGCCATGCAGACGCCCCCGCTGCTGCGCCGGTCCGGACTGGGCGGCCACCCTCGGATCGGCCGCAACCTCGCCGTGCACCCGGCCACCAGCCTCGCCGGGCGTTTCGAGGAACCCGTCGTCTCCTGGCGCGGCGTGCTGCAGAGCGTGGGGGTCGAGGAGCTGCACGACCAGGGCATCCTCATCGAGGCCACCGCGAGCCCGCCCGGCATGAGCTCGTTCATCCTGCCCGGAGCCGGCCGCGCGCTGCGCGGCGAGCTGGACGGCGTCGACCGCCTCGCCGTGATCGGCGCGATGATCGCCGACGAGCCGTCGGGCCGGGTGTACGGCCGCCGTGCCGCGGTGCCGCGCTACGACCTCGCGCGTGCGGACGCGGTGAAACTGCGGCGCGCGATGGTCGCCATGGGCCGGATCCTCTTCGCGGCCGGCGCGACCGAGGTGCTCACCGGACTCGCCCGCCGCCCCATCGCACGTACGGTGGACGAGCTCGTCGAGATCGTCACGAGTGTCTCGATGGCGGAGGTCCACCTCGCGGGCTTCCACCCGACCGGTACGGCACGGGCCGGCGCCGACCCGGACCAGGCCCCGGTCGGTACGGACGGCCGCCTGCGCGGTGTCGACGGCGTCTACATCGCGGACGCCTCGGCCCTGCCGACCTGTCCGGAGGTCAACCCGCAGCTCAGCATCATGGCGATGGCCCTGTCCGTGGCCGAGGACGCCGTGACGGCGCACTGACCCCCGAGACCCCGCCCGGCAGCGCTCGCCGCACTCGCGGCGGGCGCTGCTGTTCTTCGCGCGCTCCGCAACGAGCCGAACAAAGGCTCCGCAAAGCTTCGAGAACGGGCGTACGTCTGTCGCGCTCTACCTCCTGACGTGGTGTTTCGCTGTGGCCAGCGATTCGACCATGAGGAGTCCAATGGCCACGTTCGGTAGGGCGGCAGGTGCGATGGGCGTCGCCCTCGCTGCACGTATCGACACGAGCCATGCGGGCCTGGACGGCGCCGCGCTGTACAACACCGGTCGCGCGGTCATCGTCAACAGCGACTTCACCGTGAACTTCGCGCTGACCCTCACCGGCATCAACAACGGTGACGGCGTAGAGATCTTCAACGCCGCCGGCACGGTGACACTCCGGCATTCGATCGTGGTCCAGAACAGCCCGAGTAACTGCACGCCTCTGGGGTCGGTTCCCGGCTGCACCGGCTGACCAAAACGGCCAAACACCAATAGTGGGCCGCATGTGGACACATAACGCCACAATACGTTCACTTGGCGCCTATAGGCATTTCGTTCTCAAGAGGGACTCTCGAGGGGAGCTCCCGAGAGAAGGAACGTGCCGTGAAGCATGCGATCGCCGCTGCCACAATCCTGTCCGCACTGCCGCTGGCGTTAGTCGCCTCGCCCGCGGCAGCCGCGCCGCCGTCCGCGCCGGGCGCCACGACCGCCAAGAAGGAACTCGCCAAGCTGAAGGTCAAGAAGGAGATCTCGCTCAGCGGGTACACCAGGGCGAAGTTCCCGCACTGGATCGACCAGGGCCACAGCTGCAGCACCCGGGAGGCCGTCCTGAAACGCGACGGCCTCGGGGTGCTGACCGGCTCGGACTGCTATCCGATCACGGGCGTCTGGTACAGCCCGTACGACGGAACACTGGTGACGAGCCCGCACAAGGTGGACATCGAGCATCTCGTCGCCCTGTCCGAGGCGTGGCGTTCCGGCGCGAAGTCCTGGAGCACGACGAAGCGCCGGGCGTTCGCGAACGACCTGAAGCACTCCGAGCTCTGGATCTCCGATCACCCGATCAACATGGACAAGGGCGGCAAGGACCCGGGCCGCTGGCTGCCGCCGCGTAAGGCGTTCCGCTGTACGTACGCGCGGTCGTACGTGAACGTGAAGTACGTGTGGGGGCTGGCCGTCAACACCACGGAGAAGAAGGCCCTCGGCAACCTGCTCGGGCAGTGCTGAGCGGTCAAAAGCCGCGGAAGACGCCGTCCTCGTCGGCGGCGTCGAAGAACTCCACGAAGTCCATGTTGGCGATCGAGAGGTTGTTCTCGATGGACCACAGCTCGGTCGCGATGACGCGGAGCTCGCGGCCAGGCTCCTCGATGAGGTCGATGGTGAGGAACGGCGTCTCAGCGGAGGAGATGGCGGTCTTGTCCGCCACGATGATGATCGCGTGCGGGTAGTCCTCGGGCAGCATCGCGAGGATCTGTTCTTTCGCGAGGTCCTGGTAGGCCGGGTCGTCGAGGATCTCGACGTAGGCCAGGAACTCGTCTTCTTCGCTGGGTTCGCCGAGCTTCGCGCGTACGGCGTCCCATGCCTCCGGGTCGGAGTAGTCGGTGCGCAGCACCGGCGTGTCCGTGGTCGGGGGCAGCGTCTTCATGGACGGACCTTCTTTCGGTACGGATCGCGGGTGTCTTGAGAAGACACGCGGCTCACCGCACCGAAGGTTCACCTCGCCCGTCCGGGCGCCGTGCGGGTCAGGCGGCCGGACGGGTCTCGATGGCGTCGCTGAGCGTGTGGTGGACGCTCAGGCTGCGGTTCAGACGGGTGATGCGCAGCAGCTTCATGACGTGCGGCCGGGGCCCGGCCAGGCACATCGGGACGTTCAGGTCGCGTGCGCGCCGCTGGACGCGGATCAAGATACCGAGCCCGGAGGCGTCGCAGAACGAGACGCCGGTCAGGTCGATGATGAGCCGGCGCTGTTCGTGCGCGGCCGTGCTCAGCGCGTCGTCGAGCCGCCGCAGCAGCGCGGGCGACGTGGCGATGTCGATCTCTCCCCAGAGCTCGACGATCGTGTAGTCGGGACGGGGCGGCCTCAGGCCGGCCGTGCACGCGCTGGTCTTCCTTAGCGGTGCGATATTCATGGTCAGATCTCCGATGTGAACAGAAAGTAATACGAGTATGTGTGCGTCCGGAGCCGCCTGCCTTGCGGTATGGCGAGCTGGACGCTGGCGAGTACGAAAGCGTTGGATGTCCGTGGCGAGCGGGACCGCGCTCAGCCGAGGGTCCAAGTCCAGGTCAAAGGTCGGGTCAGTGGTGTTTGCCCGCAGCCGTCAGGGCAGCCCCACCAAGCCCTGAGCGATGGTGACGAGTCTCGGTCTGCCCCGTGCACGCCGACCCCTCGGCGGCGACGTCGACTCGGTCCTCATCGCTCGGTATGTCTCCCAGTGATCTCAACCTACAGCACCGACCCGTCTCATAACCAGCGAGTAATCACATCGCGGAGTTACCGCGGGTAGAGGCCGCCGTCCAGACCGATCACCTGGTTGGTCAGGTAACCGTTGCGCAGTACGGCCATGGTCAGGTCGGCGACCTCGTCCGGCTGCCCGTACCGGCCGACCGGGATCGGCAGGGGTGGCGCACCGGAGGGGCTCGTGGGCAGCATGCGGGTGCCCTCGATCAGGGCCGGGGCGACGGCGTTGACGGTGACGCCGTCGGCGGCGACGCGCGAGGCCAGGAAGTGGAGGAGGCCGTGCAGCCCGGCCTTTGACGCTGCGTAGTGCGGCCCGACGACGCCGCCGGTGAACCCGGCCACCGACGACATGAAGAGCACGCGTCCCCAGCGGCGTTCGGTCATGCCCGGCAGCACGGCCTGGGCCAGCAGGAACGGCGCGCGCAGATTGACCGCCATCGCCCGGTCCCACGCCTCGACGTCGACGTCGGGGTAGGCGCGCTGGTCGGAGTGGCCGGCGTTGGCGACGAGCACGTCGACCGGGCCGAGCGCCTCGGTGGCCTGCTCGGCCAGGCGCGCGGGCACCTCGGGGTCGGACAGGTCACCGGCGAGGGCGATCGCGTCGAGCCCGGCCTCCCGTGCCTCGGCCACGAGGTTTTCGGCGTCGCGGGCGTGCGCGCCGTACGTGAAGGCGACCCGCGCGCGGTCGGCGATCAGACGTCGGCCGAGGGCACCGCCGATGCCGCCGCTGGCGCCGGTGAGCAGCACGACGCGTCCGGCAAGATCCCCGCTCATTCGATCAACGTACCGTTGGGGGTGACCGGAATATGAGGAGGAGCTGATGCGGGCGTGTGTGGTGCACGGGGCCGGTGACCTTCGCGTGGAGGAGGTCGGCGCGGGCGAACCCGCGCCCGGACAGGTCGCGGTCGACGTCGCGTACGGCGGGATCTGCGGTTCTGACCTGCACTACTACCGGGACGGCGGGGTCGGCGACGCGCGCGTACGCGAGCCGATGATCCTCGGGCACGAGGTGGCGGGCCGGGTCGCGAGCGGCGAGGGCGTGCTGCCGGTCGGTACGGAGGTCGCGATCCATCCCGCGACGCCCTGCGGCGCCTGCCGCGAGTGCCGCGAGGGCAACCGGAACCTGTGCGCCGACACCCGCTACCTCGGCAGTGCCGCGCGGGTGCCGCACGTCAACGGCGCCCTCGCCGAACGCGTCGTGGTCCCGGCCGAACAACTGCGCCCGCTGCCGCCGGGCCTGACGCTGCGGACCGCGTCGCTCGGAGAGCCGCTCGCGGTGGCGCTGCACGCGGTGAGCCGGGCCGGCGAGGTAGGGGGCCGCCGCGTGCTGGTGACCGGGGCGGGCCCGATCGGCTGCCTGGTCGTGGCCGCGCTGCGCCGGGCCGGCGCCGCCGAGATCGTGGTGACCGACCTGGTCGAGGAGGCGCTCGAGGTCGCGTCCCGCGTCGGCGCGACCGCGACACTGCTCGCCGGGGACCGCGCACCCGGCGAGGCCGACATCGCGATCGAGGCGTCGGGCTCGCCCGCCGGCCTGGCCACCTGCGTACGTGCCGTACGCCGCGCCGGCACCGTGGTCATGCTCGGCATGCTCCCGCCGGGGGAGACCGGGCTGCTCGCCAACCTCGTGGTCACGCGCGAGCTGCGGCTCGTCGGGGCGTACCGCTTCGACGGGGAGTTCGACGAGGCCCTGGCCCTGCTCGCGGGCGGCCTGGACGTGGAGCCGGTGATCACCCATACGTTCCCGCTGGCGGACGCGAGGGCGGCGTTCGACCTGGCCGGCGACCGTACGGTGGCCTCGAAGGTCCTCCTCTCTCTAGAGGGCTGACCTGCGCCGGGGGACCGGGACGCGGTCGAGGTCATGGACGAGGGTGACCTCACCGCCGAAGTGCGCGGAGGCCTGCTCGGCGAACCTCGGCTCATCGCCGGAGTCGTACCGCTCGGACAGGTGGGTGAGGACGAGCGCGCGTACCCCGGCCTCCGCGGCGATCCGGCCCGCCTGGCCGGCGGTCAGGTGCCCGTACTCCCGCGCCAGCGCTGCGTCCTGATCGAGGTAGGTCGACTCGATGACCAGCAGGTCCACGTCTTCGGCGAGCTCGACGGCCGCGTCGCAGACGCGGGTGTCCATGATGAACGCGACCTTCTGTCCACGCCGGGGGACGCTGCACTCGGCGAGCGTGACGCTCCGGCCGTCCTCGGTGGCGACCCGGCCCTCACGCTGCAACGAGCCGATGAGCGGGCCGCGTACGCCGAGGGTGGCGAGCCGCTCGGGGAGCATCGTGACGCCGTCCGGTTCGACCAGGCGGTACCCGTACGCCTCGGCGCTGTGCTCCAGCCGCCGTGCGGTCAGCGCGAACGGCGCGTCCCCGGTGTCGAGCGTCGTCGCCGGGCCGGTCAGCCGCTGCTCGCGCACGTCGAGGGTGTCGAGGAAGATCGTGGCGTGCCGGAGCCGTTCCCAGTACGCGGCGCCGGAGGCCGGGTACGCCGCGTCGACGGGACGCTCGACGCCGTCCCGCGACAGGCGCTGGAGGATGCCCGGCACCCCGAGGCAGTGGTCGCCGTGGAAGTGGGTCACGCAGATCCACGTGATCTCGTGCGATCGGGCCCCGGCGTGGCTCATCTGCCGCTGGGTCCCCTCGCCGGGGTCGAAGAGCACCCCATGGCCGTCCCAGCGCAGCAGGTAACCGTTGTGGTTGCGTACGCGCGTGGGCACGGCGCTGGCAGACCCCAGGACGAGCAGTTCACGTACGGACATGCCCCCATGATCGCGGTGCCGGGGGTCAGCCCGGTAGCCAGCGGAGGGCGAACCAGAGTTCCATCCGGACGTCGGGGTCGGTGAGGTCGGCGTCGAGGAGTTCGCCGACGCGGGTGACGCGCTGGCGCACGGTGTTGCGGTGGACGTCCAGGGCCACCGCGGTGCGGTCCCAGCTCCCGTGCAGGGATAGCCAGGTCCGCAGGGTCTCGCGTAGGACGTCCGGCCCCGGTGTGCCGGCGGTGGCGAGTCGGGCGAATCTCGTACGGGCCAGGGCCTCGGCCTCGGCCGGGTCGACCAGGCCGCGGAGGCCCTCGGTGCGGTGGTGCGCCGCGGTGGTACCCGCCGCGAGTGCTCGCCGCAGCGCGCGCGCCGCCTGGGCGTCGGCCGAGGCCAGGTCGGTGGCGGGGACCGGGGCGCTGAAGCCCAGCGTCCAGCCGAGCCGCGCGAGGTCGCCCCTACGCGCGGCGTCGGTCACCGGTACGAGGGCGCGCAGGACTCCGTCGTCGATCGCCAGGTGGGACGTGCCGAGCGCGGTGCCGAGCGCCGCCACGTGCACCGGGTCGGCAGTGGAGGACGAGGACGTACGGCGCGCGTGCACGACCAGCCAGCGGTGCGATGGGTCGGCGCCCGACGGGTGCAGCAGCGGGGCCACCCGTGCGGCGTCCGCCCCCAGCAGCAGCCTGACCAGCGCCGTCGTGTCGGAGGCGTCGCCGCCGATGGCGCGGCGTGGGCCGGTGAGCAGCGAGAGCAGGACGACGCCGACGCCGACGACCTGGTGTTCGACCGGTCCGAGCTCGCCGGCCAGCCCGAGCACGAGCGGTTCGGCGCCGGCCAGGGTGTGCGCGGTGAGGCGGTCGCCGTCGGACGCCGCACTCGGCGCACCGCCGGAACGCCGCGCGACGGTGGCGGCGACCAGCGCCCGCAGCCGGTCCGGTTCGGGCGCGGGCGGGCGCGCACCGGCGGAGAACAGCTCGGTTCCGTCCGCGTCCAGCAGTACGGCCCAGGCCCCGACGCGTACGGAGAGCTGCCGCAGCACGGCCTCGACCGCGTCCGGGCGCGCGGCGGCGGAGGCCAGCGCGGCCTGTGCGTCCGAGACGTGCCGCAGCTCACGGTGGCGAACCTCCGCCATCGCGAGGTGGAACGCCCGACCGACGGCGACGAACGGCGTCTCTGGTGGCACCCGAAGCAGTGGCAGGCCGTGTTCGGCGCAGGAGGCGACCAGCGCCGTCGGCACCTCGGCGTGGACCGGGGCGACGCCGAACCCGAGCGCGGCGGTCCCGGCGGCGACCAGCCGGCGTACGTAGGCGTCGACCGCGTCGGCGGTGGCCGGGAAGTGCACGCCGGCGGTAAGCAGCAGCTCGCCGCCGAGCAGATACTCGGCCGGGTCGTCGAGCTCGCTGCTCTGGACCATGCCGATGAACCGGCCCTCGGCATCGCCCGTCAGATGCCTCAGCCGCAGGTCGGGATGGTGGATGAGTTCGGTGAGCGGCAGGCCCGGAGCCGGCACCGGCACCTCCTTGGACTGTGCGATCCGTCCATTCTGGCCGCCAGAAATGAGTGAAACATCCACTTCACCGGGAATGAGGCTCCGATTACGTTCGACGGAACGGACCGGATCGGAGACCCGCATGGCCGTCGACTACGTCGTGATCATCGCGTACCTGCTCGCCCTGCTCGGCGTCGGCTGGTGGGGCATGAGACGGGCCCGATCCAAGAGCGACTTCCTGGTGGCGGGCCGACGCCTCGGCCCGCTGCTGTACTCCGGCACGATGGCCGCCATCGTGCTCGGCGGCGCCTCGACCGTCGGCGGGATCGGGCTCGGCTACCAGTACGGGCTGTCGGGCGGCGCGATGGTGCTGGCCATCGGCCTCGGCCTGCTCGCCCTCAGCGCCTTCTTCTCCGCGCGGATCGCCCGGCTGAAGGTCTACACCGTGGCCGAGATGCTGACCCTGCGGTACGGCGACGCGGCCAGCGTGATCTCCGGCCTGGTCATGTGGGCGTACACGCTGATGCTGTCCGTGACCTCCACCATCGCGTACGCGACGGTCTTCGACGCGCTGTTCGGACTGCCGCGCTGGGCCTCGATCGTGCTCGGCGGGCTGATCGTGGTCGGGTACTCCGCGCTCGGCGGGATGTGGTCGATCACGCTCACCGACATGGTGCAGTTCGTGGTGAAGACCCTCGGCGTGCTGCTGCTCCTGCTGCCGATCGCGATCGTGCGGGCCGGTGGGTTCGGCGCGATGGCGGACCGGCTGCCGCACGGATACTTCTCGCCGACCTCGATCGGCGGCCAGACCATCCTGACGTTCGTGCTGATCTACACGTTCGGCATGCTGATCGGGCAGGACATCTGGCAGCGCGTGTTCACCGCCCGCAACGACCGGGTCGCCGCGTACGGCGGCACCGTCGCGGGCGTCTACTGCCTCGTGTACGCGGTCGCGGGCGCGCTCATCGGCAGTGCCGCGAAGGTCCTCTACCCGCACCTGGCCAACCCGGACGACGCGTTCGCCACCATCGTCGAGCGCGCGCTGCCGGTCGGTGTGAGCGGCCTGGTGTTCGCTGCGGCGCTGTCGGCGATGATGTCCACCGCCAGCGGTGCGCTGATCGCCTGCGCGACCGTCGCCAACAACGACATCTGGCGGCGCGTACGTGGCCGGGCGGCCTCGGAGGGACGTGAGGAGATCCGCGGCAACCGCATCGCGATCCTCGTGCTCGGCCTGGTCGTGATCGGCGTCGCCTGCCTGCTGAACGACGTGGTCTCCGCCCTCACGATCGCCTACAACCTGCTGGTCGGCGGGCTCCTCGTGCCGATCCTCGGCGCGCTCGTCTGGCGGCGCGGCAACCTCCAGGGCGCGATGGCCTCGATCGTCGCGGGCGGCGCGACCGTCATCGTGATGATGGTCGACAAGGGCGTGCTGGCCAACGAGCCGATCTACTACGGGCTCGGCGTCAGCCTGGTCGCCCACGTGGTGGTCAGCCTCGTCACCCGGCCCACCGACGAGGTCGTGCTGGACGCCTGGCGCACGCGCGTGTCCGGCGAGACGACGCCCGCGTGAGCCGTACGGGCGGCGACCTGGTCGCCCTGACCCTCACCGCGCTCGGCGCACGTACGGTCTTCGGCATCCCCGGGCAGCACGCGCTCGGCCTGTTCGACGCGCTGCGGCGCTCACCGCTGCGCCACATCGGCCTGCGCGTGGAGAACAACGCCGGGTTCGCGGCGGACGGCCACGCGCGTACGACGGGCTCGGTGACGCCGCTGTTCGTCTCGACCGGGCCCGGCGCGCTGACCTCGCTGGCCGCGCTGCAGGAGTCCGCCGCCGCGTCGGTGCCGGTGCTGGCGGTCTCCAGCCAGATCCCGTCGGCCGGGCTCGGCGGCCGTCGGCGCGGGTACCTCCACGAGCTGGCCGACCAGCAGGCGTCGTTCCGCGACGTCGTGAAGTCCGTGCACCCCGCGCGGACCGCCTCACAGATCCCGTCGGCCGTCGCGGAGGCCTGGGAGTCGGCGCTGAGCCCGCCGTACGGGCCCGTGTGGGTGGAGGTTCCGCAGGACGTCCTGCTCGCGCGCACCGACCTGCCGCCGGTGACCGTGGCGATCCCCGAGCCCCGTACGCTCCGGCCGCGCCCGGAGCTGGTCACCGAGGCCGCGCGGCTCCTCGCCTCGGCGGCGAACCCGGTGATCCTCGCGGGCGGTGGCGTCGTGCGCTCCGGCGCGTCGGACGCCCTGCTGCACCTGGCCGAGCGCACCCGTACGCCGGTGGCCTGCACGTTCGGCGCGAAGGGCGCGTTCCCGTACGGACATCCGCTGTCGCTCGGGTCCTGGCTCGAGGACCGGCACACCACGGACCTACTGGAGGACGCCGACGTCCTGCTCGTGGTCGGGTCCGGCCTCGGCGAGCTGTCCAGCAACTACCACACGTTCGCGCCGCGCGGCCGGATCGTGCAGGTGGAGGCCGACCTCGGAAAGCTGGAGGCCAACCACCCCGCGCTGGGCGTCCACGCCGACGCGACGGCCTTCCTCACGGCACTGGCCGGGGCGCTGCCGTCGCGAGAGCCGGACGGGCGCGCCGAGGCGGTCGCCGCCGGCCTGCTCACGCGGGTACGCGACCGGATCGACGGCCAGGGCCTCGACCTCGAACGCCGCGTCCTGTCCGACGTACGCGCCGCGCTGCCCGACGACGCACCGGCCTACTTCGACATGACGATCCTCGGCTACTGGGCCTGGTCCGCGTGGGACGCCCGGTACCCCGGCGGGATGCACTCGGCGCAGGGCGCGGGCGGCCTCGGCTACGCCTACCCGGCCGCGCTCGGCGCCGCCGCCGCGCTCGGCCGCCCGGTCCTCGCGGTGTCCGGCGACGGCGGCGCGATGTACTCGATCGCCGAACTGGCCACGGCGCGGCAGCACGACCTCCCGGTGACCTGGCTGATCGTGGACGACGGCGGTTACGGCATCCTGCGCGAGTACATGACCGGCGCCTTCGGCGAGGCGACCGCGACGGAGCTGGAGCGGCCGGACTTCGTACGGCTCGCGGAGTCCTTCGGCGTCCCGGCCGTGCGCACCTCTCCGGAGACGCTGCGCGCCGACCTCGCGCGTGCGCTGGACGCGCCCGGCCCCGCCGTCGTGGTGCTGCCGGCGCTGCTCCGGATGTTCGCGCCGACGCACCTCTGACCCGGAGTTTCACTCCAGTTACCAATAGGTAAAGATACTTCCAACTTTTCCGAACTTTTTGGCGTCCCATACGTGAACCGAACATCTCAGTAATCGGGCATTCGCTCGTAATGGGGACAAAGGGGTACGCGGTATGGGGTTCACGCTTGAGGAGATCAGGGCCCGGACGTACAAGGCCCGGGATGCCTGGTGGACGGTGTTTCTCGTCGATCCCCTCGCCGGCCGCCTCGTTGTTCCGGTAGCGAACCGTACGTCGATCACGCCGAACCAGCTCACCTGGGGCGCATTGGTACTCGGCATGGGGTCGGCGGGTTGCTTCCTGATGCCCAGTTGGCCGTGGCTTGTCGCCGGAGCTCTCCTCTATCACTTGAGCTTCGTCCTTGACTGCATGGACGGCAAGATCGCCCGCCTCAAGGACAGCGGTACGGTCCTCGGCGGCTGGCTCGACTACGTCTTCGACCGGATCCGGGTGCTCGCCTGCACGCTCACCCTGATGTGGGGCCGGTACGAGGCGACCGACCAGGGGCTCTACCTGTTGCTCGGCGTCGCCGTCGTCTTCCTGGACATGTTGCGCTACGTCGACGCGCTCCAGGTCGCCAAGGTACGGCGCCAGATGCGCGGCAAGCTTGAGGCCGCGATCAAGGAGACGTCGGCCACGACGCGGCCGGCCTTCCTGGAGGACCTGCTGAGGGAGGACCCCGACCTGGACGCCGATCAGGTCAGGGCGCAGACCATCGACCTTCAGCAGGAGTTCCGCGAGCGCTTCTCCTGGTACCTGAGCGTCCGCGACTGGCTGCGCGACCACCGCGTGCGTACGCACCTGGTGAGCGGCATCGAGTTCCAGATGGCGGTCTTCATCGTCGGACCGCTGCTCGACCAGGTCGCACCGGTCACCATCGTGGCCGGCGCGCTGCTGCTGGTGTTCGAACTGGCGATCATCTACAAGCTCTGGCTGTCCTCGAAGGACTTCACCCGAGCCCTCCATGAGATCCAGTCGGAGCCGGCGGTCGTGAGCGCCTAGGAGAGGCCGAGGTCAGCGAGGGCGCGTAGGAGGTGCGGCGGCTCGACGTCGTCGAGCGCGGCGATCTCGGCGAGCGTGAACCAGCGATGCCCCCGGTAGGCGTCAATCTCGCTCGCCGTGAACTCCGCCGGCCGTACCTCCGGCGTGCCCTCGAAGTGCGCCAGGTGGAACGGCTCCACCTTCTTGTAGTGCACGCCGAGCCAGAGGTAGTCCCGGTCGACGGGTACGGAGAAGTCGCTCACCGAGGCGCCGGGCAGCCCGGTCTCCTCGTACAGCTCGCGCCGCGCCGCCTCGAGCGGCGTCTCCCCGGGGTCCAGCCCTCCGCCCGGTGGTTCCCAGTAGACGTTTCCCGATACTCGGTCCGACCAGCGCAGCAGCAGCACCTGCCCGGCCCCGTCGACGCACACGATCCGTACCGCCTGCCGATCACTGGCCACACCTACTCCTCACGCAGCCCGACATGTCGGATGCTACGTCGCGCCGACGTCAGACGGTGAGGGCGAGGAAGGCATATGTGGCGAGCCAGTGGTCGCTGACGAAGCCCTTCCCCGCGACGTAGGGGAGGCCTCCGGCGAGGTGGCGGTCGGCGGCCGTGTGCAGGGACGCGGTGCGCGGGTCGTCGGCGGGCAGGGCGCCGGCGAGCAGGCGGAACTGCCAGGCGCGTGAGAGGTTCAGGCCGTACAGGTGGACCTGGTGGCCGTCGGTCGCGTCGCGGACCTCCGCCGGAGTGAAGAGCGTCGCGTCGGCCAGGCCCGGGAGGAACCCGGCGAGCCACGACGGGAACTCCTCCACGGGCAGGACGCGGCGCATCAGGTCGGCCTCGCACAGGGCGGGGGACAGGAAGTCCTGCCCGCTGGGCTCCCAGGACGTCGGGTGGTCGCGGTCCTCGCGGAACCAGCCGATCGCGCGCTCCGTCGCGGCGGTGACGAGCCGGTCGCGGCCCAGCGCCGCCGCGCTCTCGAGCAGGATCGACAGCCCGAACGCGGTGTTGGTGTGGATGCCGTGCCTCACCGGCGCGGCGGCGCGGTCGAGCCAGCCGATCGTCAGGTCCTCGACCGCGTCGGCGAGCGGGCCCAGCGCCGTGGACCAGGCGCGGGCGGCCGGGTCGGGGCTCCGCTCGCAGGCGGCGGCGAGGGCCAGTGCCCACGCCCAGCCGTACGGGCGCTCGAACCCGGGGTGGGCCCGCAGGTAGTCGGCCTCGGCGGCGAGCGCCGGGCCGGTCAGCGTACGGTCGAGGGTCGTGCGCGCCGTGACCACGTCCACCTCGGACGGGTGGTCGCCGAGCAGGCGCACCAGCAGCCAGTGCATGTGGACGCAGGAGTGCCAGTCGTACGCGCCGTGGAACGCGGGGTGCAGGTCGCGCGGCCGTGACAGGTCGTCCGGGCCGCGCACCTGGTGCTGGGTGGCGTGCGGGAACTCCGTGCCGATGTTGCGCACGGCGATCCCGGCGTACGCACGGGCGAGGTCAGCGATGCCCGCCATCAGAACGCCAGCAGGTACATGAGGACGATGTTGCAGGCCAGCAGGGGTACGGCGGTGGGGATCTGCGCCTTGATCGGACCGTACTTGTCCTTCATCTCCAGCAACGCCGCCGGCACCATGTTGAAGTTGGCCGCCATCGGCGTGCACAGCGTGCCGCAGAATCCGGCCAGCATGCCGATCGCGAAGACCGCGGCGGCGTTGCCGTGGAAGTGCTGCACCAGCACCGGGTAGCCGATCGCGGCCGTCATGATCGGGAACGCCCCGAACGCATTGCCCATGATGATCGTGAACAGCGCCATCCCGACGCAGTACACGATGACGCCGCCGATCAGCGAGTCGCCGGGCAGGATGTCCTTGGTGATGCGCCCGACCTCCTTGCCGACGCCCGCCGCGACGAACAGCTGGCCGAGCGTCGCGAGCATCTGCGGGAGCACCGCGGCCCAGCCGATCGCCTCCAGCAGCCGCCGTCCCTCGGTGAGCGGGGTGATCGGCGACTTCGGGCGGAGCATCGCGAGCCCGACGATGACCGCGACGATCGCGGCGACACCGAGGCCGATGAGCGTCTCGGACTCCTTCTCCAGGAACGGCTCACCGCCGACATGGATCCGCTTGAGGCCGACCGCGAAGACGACGACCACGACCGGGATGGTCAGCGCGGGCACGAACAGGCGGTTGCCGAAGCGGTCGGCGCCGGCCTCCTGCTCCGGTCGGCTGGGCCCGGTGGCGGCGCCGCGTCCGAGCTGCCCGGTGCCGACGAGCGCGGTCATCGCGATCACCGCGAGACCGAGGATCCACGCCGGGGCGGTCTTGTTCACCACGAACGTCCCGTACACGAAGGATGCGCCGAACAGGGCCCAGAACGCCGCGCTGCCGTGCCGCTTGGGGTTCGTACGGTCGACGTACGTCAGGGCGGCGACGGCGATGAAGATGGCGCCGTTCAGCCAGTAGAACCACTCGACTTTGATCATTGGTCCGCCTCCGCCGTGGCCGTTTCCGCGTCGGTCGCCGAAGCCATCCGGCCCAGTTGTACGTCGAGGTAGAGCAGCCGCGCGCCGTGGATGGCGAACGCGCAGACCGCGGTCGGGATCGCCCACAGCGCGACGTGCAGGGCGTCCAGCTTCAGCCCGTACGTGGTGTCGACGAATCCGGTGATCAGCAGGATCGAGCCGATGGCGACGAAGATGTCCTCACCGAAGAAGACCCCGATCGTGTCGGCGCTGGCCGCGAAGCCCTTGATCTTCTCGCGTGCGGACTCGGGGAGCGCGGTGCCGAACCGGCGCTCGGCGGCGCCCTCGGCCATCGGGTAGACGAGGGGACGGACCATCGGCGCGGGGCCGCCGATCGCGTAGAGGCCGACCGCGGCGGTGAGCTGGCGGATCAGCTGGTAGAGGACCAGGAACCGTCCGGTGGTGAGCGCGCCGAGCCGGGAGATGAGCCGGCGGCTCTGCTCCTGGAGGCCGAAGCGTTCGATCAGGCCGATGACCGGCAACACGATGATGAACAGGGTGACCGAACGGCTCGTGGCGAAGCCGCTGCCGAAGGCGTTGAGGATGGCCACCAGGGACAGCTTTCCGAGCAGGCCGGTGACGATGCCCGCGACGGTGACGACGACGAGTGGGTTCAGGCGCAGCGCGAATCCGATGACGACGAGCAGAACGCCGATGAGTACGAGCACGACCGCCCTCCTTCCCGAGTAGGGGGCCCAAGGGCAAGACAGGGCGCAGCCGTTGCGGGTACGGTACGGATTGTTGAGCAATCCGGCAAGGGGGCAATATGGCGAAGGAGATCGTTCCGGTCGGATTGGAGGCCGATTCCGCGTCATCCGTGGTCGCAGGCCTGTCGAGTGCGCGTCCGCTGCTCGACCGCACTGGAACGGTCGGCCGGCTCGCCGAGATCCTGCGCGAGCGGATCATCGAAGGCGGCCTCCCGCCCGGCACCCAGCTCGCCGAGCACGCGGTCGCCGAGGCGCTGGGCGTGTCCCGCAACACGCTGCGCGAGGCGTTCCGGCTGCTGGCCCACGAAGGTCTGGTGGTGCACGAGCCGCACCGGGGGGTGTTCGTCCGCACCCCGGACGCCGACGACGTACGCGACATCTACCGGACCCGCCGGCTGGTCGAGTGCGCCGCGGTGGGCGACCTGTCGCACGCGCCCGAGGACGGCGTGGCCGAGATCCGCGCCGTGGTGACCGGCGCTCAGACCGCGGCGGCGGAGCAGCGCTGGAGCGACGTCGGCACCGCCGACCTGAAGTTCCACTCGGCCGTCGTCGCCCTGGCCGGCAGCCGTCGGCTCAACGACATGATGCGCCGGGTCCTGGCCGAGCTACGGCTGGTCTTCCACATGATGGCCGACCCTCACCGCTTCCACGAGCCGTACGTCGACCGCAACGACGAGATCGTCACCCTGATCGAGCGCGGCCGTACCGCGGAGGCCGCCGACGCGCTGAGCGCCTACCTCGACGACGCCGAGCACCACCTGCTCACCGGCATCGCCGAAAAGGGCTAACGCCCCGGGAAGTGGCAGGCGGCCGGGTGGTCGCCGGTGAGCGAGGCGAGGGGCGGCGCCTCGGACTCGCACCGGATGCGGTGGTCCGCGGCGAGGGTCGGGTAGACGGGGCAGCGCCCGCGAAAGGGGCATCCACTCATCCGGTCGGCCGGGCTCGGCGGGTCGCCCGCGAGCAGGATCCGGCTCCGCCGCCGCTCCCGTACGGGGTCCGGAACCGGCACGGCGGACAGCAGCGCGCGGGTGTACGGGTGGCGGGGTTCGCCGAAGACGTCCTCGACGGCGCCCGTCTCGACGACGCGGCCGAGGTAGAGGACGCTCACGCGGTCCGCGATGTGCCGGATGACCGACAGGTCGTGCGACACGAACAGGTACGCGAGCGAGAGTTCGGCCTTCAGCTCCGCCAGCAGGTTGAGCACGCCCGCCTGCACCGAGACGTCGAGCGCGGAGACCGGTTCGTCGAGGACGAGCAGCTCCGGCTCGGTGGCGAGGGCCCGCGCGATCGCGATCCGCTGGCGCTGGCCGCCGGAGAACTCGTGCGGGAAGCGCTCGGCGTGCGCCGCCTCCAGTCCGACGCGTCGCAGCAGTTCCGGTACCCGTTCGCGGATGAGCCCGCGGCCGGCTCCTTGCGCGCGCAGGGGCTCGGCGATGACGTCACCGACTGGCAGGCGCGGGTCGAGGCTGGCCAGCGGGTCCTGGAAGACGATCTGCATCCGGCCGCGCTGCCGCCGCCGGTCCGTACGTGACAGGTCCTCGGGCCGGGTGCCGAACAGCGAGATCTCGCCCGCCTCGGGTGCGTGCAGGCCGAGGATCTCCAGCAGCGTCGTGCTCTTGCCCGCGCCCGACTCGCCGACCAGGCCGAGGGTCTCGCCGCGCCGGATGTCGAGGTCGACACCGTCCAGGACGTGCACGCTCCCCGTACGCCGCTTGAACGCGACCCCCTTGTACAGCGGGAACGTCTTGACCAGGTTCTTGGTCCGCAGCACCACGGGCAGTTGGGCCCTCGGCGTCGGGGGCGGCCCGGTCGCCGGGAGCGGCGGCACCGGGAAGACATCGGCCGGTCCGCGCTCGAGGATCTCGTCGGTCTTCCAGCACGCGGACAGGTGGACGGTCCCGGTGAGCGGCGGTTCTTCGGTACGGCAGCGCTCGTCGGCGAGCGGGCACCGGTCGGCGAACGGGCAGCCGCCGGAGACCGAGGCGGCCGTGGCCGGTACGCCCGGGATGGGCACCAGCGGCGACCGTTCGCCGCCGTCGGCCCGTGGCACCGCCCCGATCAGCCCCAGCGTGTACGGCATCCGCGGCCGCGCGAACAGGTCGTCGACGGGCGCCGACTCGACGACCCGACCCGCGTACATGACCGCCACCCGGTCGGCGAACCCGGCGATGACGGCGAGGTCGTGGCTGACGAAGACCAGTGCCGCGCCGGTCTCCTCACGTACGGTCCGCAGGACGTCGAGGATCTGCGCCTGCACCGTCACGTCCAGCGCGGTGGTCGGCTCGTCGGCCAGGATCACGTCGGGGTCGTTCGCGATCGCCATCGCGATCAGGACCCGCTGCCGCATGCCGCCGGAGAACTCATGAGGGAACGCCTCGGCGCGCTGCTTCGGGTCCGGAATGCCGACCAGGTCGAGCAGTTCGACGGCGCGGGCCCGTGCCTTCTGCCGGGACAAGCCCTGGTGGATCTGGATCGTCTCCGCGATCTGGTCGCCGACGCGGTAGAAGGGCGCGAGCGACGCCAGGGGGTCCTGGAACACCATGGCGATCCGGTTGCCGCGCAGGGCCGCGAGCGCACCGTCCGAGGCGCCGACGATCTCGGTGCCGTCCAGGCGTACCGAACCGCTCGCGGTGGCGGACGCGGGCAGCAGCCCCATCGCGGCTAGCACGGTCACCGACTTGCCCGACCCGGACTCGCCGACGAGGCCGAGGACCTCGCCGCGGCGCAGCGTGAGGTCGACGCCGCGCACCGCTGCCGCGTCGGGGAACGACACCGTGAGGTCGCGGATCGCCAGGACGGCGTCGGTCTCCGTCTCGGCGGACTCCGGCGTACGGCGCGGGGCGTCGTCGCCTCGGCGTACTGGTCGCGGGGCGGCCGTCCGGCCCGGGTCGAGCGCGTCGCGCAGCCCGTCGCCCATGAGGTTGATCGCGAGGACGAAGACGATCAGGAGTCCCGCCGGGAAGAAGAACACCCAGGGATAGGACAGCGCGGCCGAGGTTCCGGCCGAGATCAGGGTGCCGAGCGACACGTCGGGTGGCTGAACGCCGAAGCCGAAGTAGGAGAGCGCGGTCTCGGTCAGGACCGCCGAGCTCACGCTGATGGTCGCGTCGATGATCAGGAAGGACGCGACGTTCGGCACGATGTGCCGCGCGATGATGCGGAACGCCCCGACGCCCATGAACCGCGCCGCCCGCACGAACTCCTCCTGCTTCAGCGACAGCGTCATGGACCGGATCACCCGGGCGGTGATCATCCAGTTGAAGAGCGCGATCATCGCGACCAGGGCGATCCAGCCGGTGGCGCGCAGCCGCGGCGACACGATCGCGATGATCAGGAAGCTGGGGAAGACCAGCAGCAGGTCGACCACGAACATGAGCGCGCGGTCGCTCCAGCCGCCGAAGTAACCCGCGCAGGCGCCGACCAGCGACGACAGCACGGTGGAGAACAGCGCGACCAGCAGGCCGATGACGAGTGACTTCTGCAGCCCGTGCATGCACTGGGCGAGCACGTCGTGCCCGATCGGGTCGGTGCCCCACCAGTGCGAGGCCGACGGCCCCTCGTACAGCGCCGCGTAGTCGATGTCGGTGTAGGACCACTTCAGGAAATACGGCCCGGCGAAGGCCAGCACGAACAGCAGCACGACCACGACGCCGCCGCCGAGCGCCGTCCGCTTGCGCGCGAACCTCCGCAGCGTGATGCCCAGCCGTCCCGCCGGCGGGCTCGCGACCCCGTCCGGGCTTTCGGCGAGGGTGACCTGCTCAGGGGAGATCGTCATCTGCCGACTCTCGCGCTCAGTGCCGTACGCGCGGGTCGAGCGCCGCGTGCAGGACGTCGGCGAGGAACCCGGCGAGCAGGACGACGACCGCGGCGAACACGTTGATCGCGGCGACCGAGTTGACGTCGTTGAAGTTGATCGAGTCGATGAGCCAGGAGTTGACCCCGTTCCAGCCGAAGATCTTCTCGGTGAAGATGAAGCTCGTGAAGATCGCGAGGAAGTTGTAGGCGAAGAACGTCGACATCGGGATGAGCGCGGCTCGTAGCCCGTACTTCAGCAGCGCCTTCCGCCGGGTGAGCCCCTTGGCGCGCGCGCACGTGATGTAGTTCGAGCCGAGCACGTCGAGCATGGTGCTGCGCTGGTAGCGGCCGTACGTCGCGATGCCGACGACCGCGACCGCGACCGTCGGCACCAGGAGGTGGGTCGCGGCGTCACCGATGTGGGTGAGCACGCCGCCGTGAAGGTCGGGGGTGCCCTCGCCGGTGAACTTGATGACGTTCGTGCCGGTCGCCTGGTTGAACTTGATCGCGCCGAGCTTGAGGAGCACCGCGAGAAGGAACATCGGCGTCGAGAGGACGAGGAACGACAGCAGGGTCACGATCCGGTCGGAGGGCCGGTACTGGCGGACCGCCCCCCAGAATCCGGCCAGCACGCCGAGCACGGTGCCGATGACGGTCCCGGCGATGAGCAGCCGGAGGCTGACCCCGACCCGCCGGCCGAACTCCGCGTTCACCGACGTGTCGTTGATCGTCCTGCCGAAGTCGCCGGTCAGCACGTGGGAGCTCCAGGTGCCGAACCGCTCGAGCACCGGCGTGCGGTCGTTCATGTTGAGCTCGTCGAGCTGGGCGCTGACCACCGAGGCGGGCGGGCGCGGGGAGTGCGCCTCGAAGTTCGCCCGGGGATTCAGTGCCTTGGCCGCCAGCAGGTAGGACAGGAAGCCCGCGACGGCGATCAGCAGAACGTAGTACCCGAGCCGCCGCGTCAGGTATCTCAGCACCGATCCTCCCGGATCTTGGCGACTCGACGCCCAGACTGTACGCCCGATCCAGGGAAATGTGCATCCTGAAAGCATACTTATCTGGTGGGGTACTCTCTCGCACAATGGCGTGGACGGTGCCACGACCGCCTCACGGGACCGTGGACCGGCGAAAGGAGACTCCTCGATGAGACGAACCGGTGGCGTCGGGAAGGCCGTGCTGGTCATGGCCTGTGTTGCACTCGCAGCGGCGGGGTGCAGTGGTTCTTCGAAGAGTTCGGACGCGGGCGGAAGTGCGGCGGGTCTGCCCAATTCCGACGTCAACCCGCAACCGGTCGACCGGCTCACCGACGGTGGCACCTATCGGGTGCCGATCACCGCCTACCCGAGCCAGTGGAACTTCTACCAGGTCGACGGCCTGGACGGCGACTGGCACGAGATGGACATCGTGCTGCTGCCGCACCTGTTCCGGCTCGACGGCACCGGCGTGCCGCGGCTCAACGCCGACTACCTGACCTCGGCCCAGCTCACGGCCTCGTCGCCGAAGCAGGTCATCACCTACGAGATCAACCCGAAGGCCCACTGGTCCGACGGCACCGCGATCGGCTGGAAGGACTTCGAGGCGGTCTGGAAGACCAACTCCGGCAAGGACCCCGCCTACCATTCCGCCGGAATCACCGGGTACAACCAGATCTCCTCGGTCGCCCGTGGGAAGGACGACCAGGAGGTCAAGGTCACCTTCGACAAGCCGTTCGGCGACTGGAAGTCGCTGTTCGACCCGCTCTACCCGGCCAAGTACCTGTCCACGCCGGCCCAGTTCAACAAGGGCTGGCTGAACGGCCCGCCCGTGACGGCCGGCGCCTTCAAGATTTCCAAACTTGACCAGACCCGTAAGACGATCACGATGGTGCGAGACCCGAAATGGTGGGGCCGTAAGGCGAAGCTCGCCACGATCATCTGGGAAGACCTCGACCAGAGCGCCGCACCGGACGCGTACCTGAACAACGAGATCGACATCGCGACCGCGCGCGTCCCCGAGGTGTACCAGCGGCTCAAGAACGCGCCGCACACCGACATCCGCAAGGCCGCGCAGAGCGACGAGAGCCAGATCACCTTCAACGGTTCCCACGGCGCGCTGCAGGACGTCCGCGTACGGCAGGCGCTCCAGCTCTCCGTCGACCGGGACGCCCTCGCGAAGGTCGCCTCCAAGGGACTGCCGCTCTCGCTGAAGCCGCTCGGCAGCCACTTCTACATGCCGGGCACCCCGAACTACCAGGACAACGCGGGGCAGTTCGCGCACCGCGACGCCGCGGCCGCGGGCAAGCTGCTCGACCAGGCCGGCTGGTCCTCACCCGGCCAGGGGAAGGTCCGTACTAAGGACGGCCATCAGCTCACCGAGAACTTCGTGGTCGCCTCCGACAACGTGGTGGCCCGGCAGATCGCACAGCTGTTGCAGAGCATGCTCGGCCAGGTCGGCGTCAAGCTCACCATCTCCCCGGTGCCCGCGGACGACTTCTTCCCCAAGTACATCGACCGCGGCGCCTTCGACCTGACGTTCTTCCGCTGGCAGCCGACCCCGTTCCTGTCCCAGTCGGTGCCGATCTACCAGCAGCCGAAGGGCGACGACATCGGCCAGAACTTCGGCCGCGTCGGCTCCGCCCAGCTCGACCAGGTCCTCGACCAGGCCACCCAGACGGCCGACCCGGCGAAGGCCGCCGCGCTCTACAACCAGGCCGACCGGCTGATCTGGCAGGAGGCACACTCGCTGCCGCTCTACCAGACCCCCCAGGTCGACGCCGTACGGAACACGCTCGCCAACGAAGGCGCCCAGGGCCTCAGCGAGTTCGACTACACAGCGGTCGGCTTCACCAAGCCCTGACCCGGTCGAGGTGCCCCTCGCCCCTCCACGGGCGAGGGGCCCGCGCCGGTCAGTGTTCGCCGGCGGTGACCGTCTCGGCGGTGACCGGTTCGTCGGCCTGCGCACGGCCGTGCCGGACGAACGCGGTGACCAGGACGATCGCGGCGACCGCCACCGACCACAGCACCTGTGGCCGTCCGGTGTCGTCGAACAGCATCGTGACGAGGATCGCGGCGATGCCCGCGATGGTCGCCACCGTCAGGTACGGGTACAGCCACATCCGGACCAGCAGGCGTTCGGGCGCCTCGCGCTCCAGGTGGCGGCGCATCCGCAGCTGCGACACCGCGATGACCGCCCAGACGAACAGCGCGACCGCGCCCGAGCCGTTCAGCAGGAACAGGAAGACGGTGTCCGGGCTCGTGTAGTTGAAGATCACCGCGACGAAGCCGAACGCCACCGAGACCCAGATCGCGACGTGCGGGACGCCGCGCCCGGTGGTCTTCCCGAACACCTTCGGCGCGTCACCGCGCTCGGCCAGCGAGAACGCCATCCGCGACGCCGTGTAGAGCCCGGAGTTCAGGCAGGACAGCACCGCGGTCAGCACGACGATGTCCATGATCGTGCCCGCGCCGGAGATGCCGATGTTGTCGAGGACCGCGACGTACGGGCTGGTCGCGACGGTGCCGGCGTTCCACGGGAGCAGCGTGATGATGATGGCGATGGAGCCCAGGTAGAAGACGAGGATCCGCCAGATCACGCTGTTCACGGCCCGGGTCACGGCGCGTCCGGGGTCGCGCGACTCACCGGCGGCGATCGTCACGATCTCGCTTCCCATGAAGGCGAAGACGACGGTCAGCAGGCCCGTGATCACCGCGCCGTACCCGTGCGGGAAGAAGCCGCCGTGCCCGGTCAGGTTGCTCGTGCCTACGGAGTGCGTGCCGGGCAGCAGCCCGAAGATCGCCAGTACGCCGAGCACGATGAAGACGCCGATCGCGGCCACCTTGATGGTCGAGAACCAGAACTCGAACTCCCCGTACGACCCGACCGAGAACAGGTTGGTCGCGGTGAGCAGGATCATCAGGACCAGGGCCAGCGCCCACTGCGGCGCGGCCGGGATCCAGCCGTGCACGATCTTGGCGCCGGCGGTCGCCTCGACGGCCAGGACGACCGCCCAGAACCACCAGTACAGCCAGCCGATGGTGAAACCGGCCCAGCGGCCGATCGCCCGGTCGGCGTACGCGGAGAAGGAACCGGTGTCGGGGGAGGCGGCCGACATCTCACCGAGCATGCGCATCACCAGGACGACGAGGAGCCCGGCGATCCCGTACGAGACGAGGATCGCGGGGCCGGTCGCGCTGATACCGGCGCCCGAGCCCACGAACAGGCCCGCGCCGATGACACCGCCGATCGCGATCATGCCGACGTGGCGGTTCTTGAGGCCTTTCTGCAGGCTCTTTTCAGCCATTGAGTGCGGACTCCTCGGGTTGCGGGGGACCCATCGGAACGCGTGTACCCCGCCGAAGGGCCGATGTCACATCCGGTTCGGGCGGTACGTCGTGTGTGCGTAACCGGACCGGGAGAAGGCCATGAACACGCTGTTGTGGGTATTCCAGGGCGCGCTCGCGATCGTTTTCGCGGCGTCGGGGGCGATGAAGTCGACGCTCCCCAAGCCGCGGCTCATCGCGATGGGACAGACCGGGGTGACGCCGTTCCCGCTGCCATTGATCCGCTTCACGGCCTACTGCGAACTGCTCGGCGCGGTCGGCGTCGTCCTGCCGTGGCTGACGAACACCGCCGCCGTCCTCACGCCGCTCGCGGCGGCCGGCTTCGCGGTCGTCATGGTCGGGGCCATCGCCTCCCACGCCCACCTGCGCGAACCGCGCAACACGGCGGCCACCACCCTGATCCTGCTCGTGGCCGTGACGGTGAGCGCGGCGAGGTTCGCCGCCCTCTGACCGGACCCCCGCCGTCCGCCGACGCCGCTTCGCGCCTCGTGTTCCCAGGCCCCGCGTCTCGCGGCGGGGCAGGGCGGCGGCACGCCGGGTGTGGGTCCAGGCCCCAGGGGCGGCCTGGACCCACACCCCGGCACCACCCGACCGACCGCGCGGCGCGGTCGGCACGCGCCGCGGTGACGTGGCGTCGGGTCGGCCATGTGTGGGTGGTCAGCACGCGGAATTCACGCGCCCCGGCCCTGCGCGCCCGACCGGAAGCCATGCCGCGGTCGGCACGCCGGGTGTGGGTCCAGGTTCCGGGGTGACCTGGACCCACGTTCCGGTGCCACTCGACCGGGCGCGCGGCGGTCGGCACGCGCCGGGGTGGCGGGGCGTCCGGCCGGGCGCACCCCGTCGGGTGCGGCTCGGCCGGTGCGGCGTCTCCTCGGGCGTGTCCGGTGGATCCGGACACGCCCTAGCGGGCGGCCTTGCTGCTGCCGGACTGGAAGGCGGCGATGCCGGCCGGGGAGCCGAGCCCGGTCGGTCCGTCGTAGCCGGGGCCGGCCGTGCACAGGTAGGCCTGGTCGCACGAGCCGTTGCTGCCGGAGAGGACGTCGTTGAGCGCGTCCGGGTGGGCGTAGGGGAGCGACGCGGCATAGGTGTCCGCGGGCGGTGGGCCGGCCAGCGCGTAGACGCCGGCGATGAGCGGTGCCGATGCGCTCGTGCCGCCGACGACCAGCCAGCCGCCCTGTTGGTAGGTGTCGTAGACGGAGACGCCGGTGGCGGGGTCGGCGACCGCGGCGACGTCGGCGACGGAGCGCTTGGCGCAGCCGGTGTCCTTCTGCCATTCGGGCTTGGCGAGGTGACCCGAGCACCCCGAGCCCGCGCCGCTCCAGACGGTCTCGGTCCAGCCGCGCGCGTTGGTGGCCTGGGATAGAGAGGTGCCGCCGACCGCGGTGACGTGGGAGGAGGACGCCGGGTAGGACAGGCCGTAGCCGCTGTCGCCGGACGCCACGGTGATCGCGACGCCGCGATGGTCGAAGTAGGCGGAGTCCGAGCTGACGTCGCCCGCTTCCTCGGCGCCGCCCCAGCTGTTGGAGACGAACTTCGCGCCGCGGGTCACCGCGGTGTTGACCGCCTTGCCGAGCGCGGCCGTGGACGAGTCGCTCGCCTCGACCAGGAGGATGCGGCAGTTGGGGCAGGCCGCCGAGACCATGTCGAGGTCGAGCGAGACCTCCTCGGCCCAGCCGTTGTCGGGCGTCGGCAGGTCGGTGCCGCCGTTCTGGTCGACCTTGGTGAAGCAGCCGTTCGCACGTGTGCAGGGTGGCAGGCCGTACTGGGAGCGGTAGGTCGCCAGGTCCGACTCGGCGTTGGGGTCGTCGTAGGCGTCGATGACCGCGACCGTACGCCCGGTGCCCGCGGTGCCGCCGGGCAGCGCGTAGGCCTTCCGCAGCGCGGTCGCGCCCAGTCCGGCCGGCGCCGACTGCGGCACGATGCCGCGGCGGGAGACGACGTCGGTACGGATCAGGGCGAGGCAGGACATCTGGTGCGGAAGAGCCGGGCACGCGTGCTGGACGGGGGTGGCGGTCGTGGCGGCGACGGGGGAGGCTGTGGTGAGTGCGAGCGCGGCGAGCACCGCGACGCCGGCGTGGGTCATCGGTCGGGCGAGGGTGCGGGTGAGGGATGACATCCTGCTCCTCTTCGGGTCGGCCGGAGCAGACACCACGGTCAGTGGTGTCACTCGGCGCACGATAAGCACACACCCTCGAGGGTCAAGGCGACTTTACTTTCCCTTGACCCTTCGGTCGCGCCCGACCGGCGTTATGTCGGTAACGCCGGTAGCGTGGGGGCGTGGCGGATTTGGAGGGTTGGCACCGAGAACTCACCGAGCTCGGACTGACCGGCTATGAGTCGCGTGTCTACCTGGCCCTCATCAGCAGGGACCGCTACACGGCGGCGCAGCTCGCACGGGAGTCGAAGGTCCCCCGGCAGCGGATCTACGACGTGCTGTCCGGGCTCACCGAGCGGGGTCTCGTACGGCCGCTGCCCGGCCGGGTCACGCGCTACACCGCGGTCGACCCGGCGTCGGCGATCGAGCGGCTCATGGCGGCGCACCGCGCGACGTTCAGCCGGCTCGAGCAGACCACCTCGCGTCTCGTCGAGGCGCTCGTCCCCGCCTGGGCGTACGGCCGCGATGAGACCGACCCTCTGGACTACGTCGAGGTGCTCAGGGATCGGCAGGTGCTGGCCGAGCGGTTCGAGGAGATCCAGTCGGAGGCGCAGCACGAGATCCTCGCGATGGCCAAGCTCCCGCACCTGATCTCCGAGAACCAGACCGGCCTGGAGACCACTCGACGGCTGACCGACTCCGGCGGCAGCGTGCGCTGCGTGTACGAGGGCGGCGTGCACGACAGCCCCGAGACGGTCGCCGCCATCCGCCGGTACGCCTCCTCTGGGGAGCAGGCGCGCGTTGCCGCCACCGTGCCGATGCGGATGTGGATCGTCGACGGTGCGCGCGTGGTGCTGTCGCTGCGCGACCCGGTCGCCGAGTCGACCTCCACCACCAACATCCTCATCGAGCACCCCGCGCTCGCGCAGTGCCTGACCTACGCCTTCGAGGCGATCTGGGCGAGCGCCGAGCCCCTCGACTGACGCAGGCCCGACACGGCGAGGGACACCGCGAAACCGCGCCGATCGTCACCGTGATGGCGCCGCCGGCGGCCTCGATGGTCGGGGCGAGCCATTTCTCCAGGCCGACGCCGTTCTCCACGACGACGTCCGTTCGCGCCGCCTCACCGCCGTACGCGGAGGGCGGCGGCGCCGGCGCGGGCCGGGGTGGGGTGCGCATGATGCCTCCGTATGGTGGGGGTTAGCGATAATGATTGTCAGTATCGGCAGGTCAGATGGGGTATGCGAAGTTGGCGCGGCGGGCCGGCAGAGGGAAGGAGAGGGGGCGCAACGCTGCTACCGTGCGAGTGTGAGAACGCCACAGTCTGCCCGGGGAACCCGGGTTCGCGGCACGCGGCAGGCCGAGGCGCTCGCCGGTGCACTGGAAGATCTGGTGGGATTCCGCAGCGCGCAGGACATCTACGCCGAGCTGCGCCGGCGCGGTGAGCGGATCGGCCTCACCACCGTCTACCGGCATCTCCTGGTGCTCAGCGAGGACGGCGCGGTCGACACGATCCGCGACGAAGAGGGCGAGACGCTCTACCGCCGCTGCGAGACGAGCACCCACCACCACCACGTGACCTGCCGTTCCTGCGGCCGCAGCGTCGAGGTCGAAGGCCGGGCCGTCGAACGCTGGGCCGAACGCGTCGCCGTCGAGGCCGGCTTCATCGAGGTCGACCACACGGTCGAGATCTTCGGCCTCTGCCCCGACTGCGCCGCGACCGACTGACACCACCGAACGGGCCTTTCGGCGCGAGACGCGTCGCCAAAGGTGAAAACGGTTTTCAGTATCGCTAGAGTCGGGTCGTCCACAGGGCTCGATGTCCATGGCGCCGCCATGCCGAACGACGTCACACTGCGCGATGGGGCATCGACCGTGCGTCATGCATTGACGCCTGTCCGATTCGGGAGGGGATCATGAAGATCGCATTCGTCGGCAAGGGTGGCAGCGGGAAGACCACGCTCTCGTCGCTGTTCGTGCGTCACCTGGTGGCCTCGGGTGCACCGGTCGTGGCCATCGACGCCGACATCAACCAGCACATGGGCGTCGCACTCGGCCTGCCGGAGGAGGAGGCCGCCGCGCTCCCGGCGATGGGCGCGCACCTCGCCGAGATCAAGGACTGTCTGCGCGGTACCAACCCGCGGATCCGCTCCGTCGCGTCGATGGTGAAGACCACGCCGCCCGGCAGCGGGTCACGGCTGCTGCGGCTCGGCGGCGACGACCCCGTCCACGCGCGGCTGGCCGTCGACGTCGCCGGGGCGATGCTGATGGTGACCGGGCCGTTCACCGAGGAGGACCTGGGCGTCGCCTGCTACCACTCCAAGACCGGCGCGGTCGAGCTCTACCTCAACCACCTCGTCGACGGCCCCGGCGAGTACGCCGTCGTCGACTGCACCGCCGGCGCCGAGTCGTTCGCCTCCGGCATGTTCACCCGGTTCGACCTGACCTTCCTGGTCGCCGAGCCCACCCGCAAGGGCGTCGCCGTCTACCGGCAGTGGGTCGACTACGCCGCCGACTACGACGTCGCCCTCAAGGTCGTCGGCAACAAGGTCCACGGCCCGGACGACGTCGCCTTCCTCCGCGACCACGTCGGCGACGACCTCCTGTGCTGCGTCGGCCAGTCCGGCGCCGTACGAGGCATGGAGCAGGGGCGCCCGTTCGACATCGCGGACCTGGACGACCACGACCGCGCCGCCCTCGAGACCCTCCGTACCGCCGTGGACTCCCGCGCCAAGGACTGGCCGAAATTCACCCGCCAGGCGAACGAGTTCCACGTGAAGAACGCGCGGGCCTGGGCCAACGCCGCCATTGGCCAGGACCTCGAGGCTCAGATCGACCCGGACTTCGTGCTGGGCCGGCCCGCCCTCCCCGTCTGACCGGACGAGGGCGGGGTGGCCGACCGTGGCGGCCGGGTCACGCGGTGTCGATGGTTGATTTCCGCTCGGGTCTTATGGAAGATGAAAACCGTTGCCGATAAGGCGTGACGGTGAGGGCCGGCGATTCGGTCCGCGTGTCGGTCTTCCGGTGACGTCCATCGATCAGACAGGGAGACCTCATGTCGCTGACCGTGTCCCCGCAGCTCCTGCAACAGGCCCAGCGGGGCGAAATCGACGACGCCACGTTCGTCGACTGCGTCCGTACCTCGCTGCCCTACGCGTGGGGGGTGGTCAGCGGCCTGATCGACGGGCTGCGGGCCGGCGACGCCGAGTTCACGGACAACCAGACGCCGCCGCCGGACGAGGCCTCGCGCGGGCAGCTGCTGCGGATGATGGCCAGCGACGCGATGCGGTCCGCGATCGAGCGGCACTTCGACGTACGCCTCGCGTTCCAGAACTGCCATCGGATCGCGGCGTTCCGGCACGGGGCCGACGGCGCGTACCGGGAGTTCGTGACGGCGCGGTCACAGATTCTCAACCAGGAGCCCGTACTCGTCGACTGCTGACGTGACGCGGACGGCACCCGGGCGGTCATCGTCCGGGTGCCGTTTCTTTGTGTCGTGAGTGACGCGTTCGAAGAGTGAGACGGGACGGTAACGGGGGAGTGAGAAACGGCTTACCGGAGTGGCCCGCCCCTGAGCTCCCGCAGGGCCGCCCTCGAGTGCCGGGGTATGGTTCTGGCCCGGCGCATCCGGATGTGAGGCTGTTTCGGGCGGACTCCGACAGAAGGCGGTTATTCGAGCCGCCATCTGGCCATAGCTGGCATGACGTCTGATAGGCCCGTTTGGATGACAGCCAAGGGATTCCGTGTGCTTCATCACTCTTTGATCGGGATGATGCCGCGGCGGCTAGGCTGACCACCCCCTTATCGGGGAGTCGGCGCCGATCCGCCGCTTCTTATCGCCTCTTATCCCGTTCTTCCTCTGCGGGCGCGCCGTTACATGTGGTAATTATATGACTCTCCTCCGAGATAAGCGTCTCGTGAGGACTCCCCGCACTCATTCCGCTATCACGATCTCTTGGAGTTTTCGTGAGCTATCGCTTTACGCGTGCCCACATGGGGTGTATGGCGCCGCCATCCACTCTGAGCGGTGTGCGCGGTTTCACGGTGGGCGCCGCGCTCGTGGCGACCACCGCGATGCTTGTTACGGGTTGCGGAGGAAAGAGTTCCGACTCGGCAAAGACCTCCGGCCCACCTGATCTTGGGAAGCTGCCCCAGTCGACGACTTACACGTCGCTGAAGGGCGTGCCCACGGACGCCGATCCCGCCGGGACGAACGACGGGAAGGTCGTACACCCGCTCGCCTCTGTGCCGGTGTCGGCCACCGCGGGCGGAGTGCCCGTGGCTGTGCTGCCCAGCAAGGAGCTCGGCGGGCCCACCTGGGTTCCCGTGATCGAGAGCCAGGCGGGATGGGACCGGGTCCTGCTGCCCAGTCGCCCCAACGGCGCGACGGGCTGGATTCCCTCAGGCGGCGGCAAGCTGCAGACCGCCCACAGTTCCTATGCCGTGACGGTCAAGACGTCCACGCGTCGTCTCACCCTGTCCAAGTCGGGGCACACCGTCGGCACCTGGACAGTCGCGGTGGGCGCGGCCAAGACGCCGACCCCGGTCGGGCGTACCTTCATGCTCGCCTCGCTGGCGCCCTCGAAGCCCACCTATAGCCCGCTGATTCTTCCGGTGGGCGCGCATTCCGACACGCTCGACTCCTATGGCGGCGGGCCCGGCACCGTGGCATTCCACGGCTGGCCGTCGACGTCGGTATTCGGGCAGGCGGTCACCCACGGTTGTGTACGGGTGCCTGCCGACGCGCTGAAGCGGCTGTCCCAGGTTCCGCTTGGAACACCCGTCTTCATCACAAACTAACTCATGTAGGGACGAGTCGGGCATTTCACGTACCACTCGTCATTCCCCAGACTGCCCAATCACGGGCGTCTTTCCCCCCGATGGAGACACAATGCGCAAGCATTTGATCAAGTACGCCGCCATCACGGGCGTACTCGCGGCTCCGCTGGCCGCGGCGGCTCCGGCCTCCGCGACCACCATGCACGGCGGCGGCACCAGCTCCGCCTACGGCATCTCCGCCGCCGGTCTGCTGAGCATCCCGCAGACCCCGTCGGTCAACTCCATGTCGCACCCGAACAGCAAGAGCCTGCTGTCGCTGCCGAACAACCCGCTCGTGCAGCTCTCGGTCCTGAAGGCCCAGGCGATGGGCAGCCACTCCGAGGCCAGCGTCGTCGACCTGAAGGTTCTCCAGGCCGCGATCCTGAAGACCTCGGTGCTCTCCGCCAAGGTCATCACCTCCCGGTGTGACAACGGTGCCGGCTCCTCCAAGCTGGTCGACGTCAAGCTCGCCGGCCACACCATCCAGGTGGGTGCGTCGCCGAACAGCACCATCACGGTCCCCGTCCAGGGACTCGCGGGTGTGCGCGTGACCATCAACAAGCAGGTCCGCAACCCCAACGGCAGCCTGACCGTCACCGGCCTTGAGCTGGCCGTGCAGGCGCTGGGCAAGTCGCAGGTCATCGACATCGCCTCGGCCACCTGCGCCGCCGGCAAGTCGGGTCCGACGACGCCGCCGTCGACCCCCCCGGGCGACGGCGACACCGGCAACCCGGGCAACCCCCCCGGCGAGGCTCCCGCCCCGACCCCGGTCAACAGCGACCTGCCGGTCACCGGCTGACGCATCGAACGCTGAGCGTCGCCGAGGGGACCTGATCAACCCCTGACACGTAGCTCGTGTACAGCGGCCCCGCACCCGAAAGGGTGCGGGGCCGTCGGCGTTCTCAACGCAGCCGCTGAACCCGGCTGAGGTAGGTCTGCACGACCACCACGACGGCCAGGAACGCGCCGCTCACGACCTGCTGGTACGACGAGGACAGGTCGCCGATCTGGTTGATGAGGTTCTGGATCACGCCGAGCATGAGCACGCCCGCGATCGTGCCGCTCACCGACCCGGCGCCGCCCGTCAGCAGGGTGCCGCCGATCACGACCGCGGCGATCACGTCGAGCTCCATGCCGGTGCCGAGGATCGTCACGCCCGACGACAGCCGTGCCGCGTTGAGCGCGCCGGACAGCCCGGCGAGCAGCCCGGACAGCACGTACACGATCACCTTGGTACGGGTCACCGGCACGCCCATCAGCGCGGCCGCGTCCGGGCCTCCGCCGATCGCGTACACCGACTGGCCGAAGCGCGTCCGCTGGAGCAGGACCGCGCCCGCGACGAAGAGCGTGAGCGTCAGGTACACCGGGTGGCCCAGCCCCAGCACGTGGCCCTGGCCGAACCGCGCGAGCACCGACGAGCGCGGGATCAGGTACGTGCGTGCGCCCTCGTCGGAGATCGACAGCAGCAGCCCGCGTGCGCCGAGGAGCCCGGCGAGGGTGACGATGAACGGCGCCAGCCGTACCCGCGCGATCAGCATTCCCTGGACCAAACCGAACGCCCCGCACACGGCCAGCGGCAGCAGCAGCGCGGCCACCGAGCCCCAGCGCACCGCGTACGCGGCCAGCACGCCGCCGAGCGCGAACACCGAGCCGACCGACAGGTCGATCCCGCCGGTGATGATCACGAACGTCATGCCGAGGGCCACGACCGCCAGGAACGACGAGGTGATCGCGATGTTGCCCAGGTTGTCGGCGGTGGGGAAGCTGGCGAACGACAGCGACCCGGCCACCACCAGCAATGCCAGTACGGCGGCGGCGCCGTGCCGCTGCATCAGCCCGAAGACGCGCTCGCGGCCCGGTGCGGATTCCTGTACGGCGGTCGTCGTGGTCATCGCCTGGCCTGTCCTCGCGCGGCGTACACGGCCGCAAGAATGATCACTGCCTGCACCATCTGGGCGAGGGAGTCCGTCAGGTCGTGCTTGATGAGGGTCGCGCGCACGAGCTGGATGAGCAGCGCGCCCGCGACGGTGCCGAGCACCCGGATCCGGCCGCCGGTGAGCGGGGTGCCGCCGACCACCACCGCGGTGATCGCCGACAGCTCCATCAGCAGGCCGAGCGAGGACGGGTCGCTGGCCTGCAACCGCGCCGTGGCGAGCACACCCGCCGCGGAGGCGAGCAGGCCGGACGCCACGTACGTGAGCAGCAGGATGCGGCGGACCGGCAGGCCGGACAGCTCGCTCGCGGTCCGGTTGCCGCCGATGGCGACGAGCCGGCGGCCGAACGTCGTACGGCGCACGAGTGCCATCACCGCGACGGTGAGCACGATCGCGACCACGACCGGCACGGGCGTGCCGAGCACGCCGGCGGAGCCGAGGTCCAGCAGGCCGGGGTTGGCGACGTCCTTGAGCTGACCGCCCGCGACGACGAGCGCCAGCCCGCGCCCGCCGACGAACAGCGCGAGCGTCGCGACGATCGGCTGCACGCCGACGAACGCCACGAGCGAGCCGTTCACCAGCCCGACCGCGACGCCGCCGAGCAGCCCGACGACGATCGCGGGCACCACGCCGTACCCGAGGTAGAGGGGAATGAGGGCGGTGGCGAGCGCCATCACCGAGCCGACCGACAGGTCGACGCCCTCGGTGCCGATCACCAGCGCCATGCCGAGCGAGACGATCACGACCGGGGCGACCTGGACGAGCTGGGTGCGGAGGTTCTCCACGGTCAGGAAGTGCGGCGTGATCGCCACGTTGACGATCACCAGCGCGGCGATGGCGGCGTACACGCCGTAGTCCTGGAGCCAGGCCAGGACCCGGTCGCGGTCGAACCGCGAGACCGGTACGGCGGCGTCGGTCATGCCGGCTCTCCTTCGGGCCGCGCGTGCGCCGCGATCGTGGTCATCACGCCCTCCTCGGTGAGTTCGCCGCCGGAGAGCTCGCCGACGACCGCGCCGTCCTTCAAGACGATGACACGGTCCGAACCCTCGACGAGCTCCTCCAGGTCGGAGGAGATGAGCAGGACGCCGAGACCCTCCGCGGCGAGCTCGTCGATCAGCGCCTGGACCTCGGCCTTCGCACCGACGTCGATGCCGCGGGTGGGCTCGTCGAGCAGCAGGATCCGGGGTTCGGTGGCGAGCCAGCGGGCGATCAGGACCTTCTGCTGGTTGCCGCCGGACAGCTCGGCGACCGGCTGGTCCGGGCCGGACGCCTTGATGCGCAGCCGCCGCATGAAGGTCTCGACGATCCGGTCGACGCGCGCGTCGGAGACGATGCCGCCGCGCGACAGCCGGGGGAGCGCGGCGAGCGCGATGTTCTCGCGTACGGACAAGGTCGGGATGATGCCCTCGGCCTTGCGGTCCTCGGGCAGCAGCGCGACCCCGGCGCGTACGGCCGCTGCGGCGGACCCGCGGCGCAGCGGCACGCCGGCCACCGTCACCCGGCCGCCGTCGAGCGGCAGCGCGCCGGCGATGGCCTTGGCCGTCTCGGTACGGCCCGCGCCGAGCAGCCCGCCGAGACCGACGACCTCGCCCGGGCGTACGGCGACGGACACACCGGACAGGACGTGCCGACGGGTCAGCCCGTCGGCCTCGACGACCGGAACGTCATCGGCGGCGTCGTGCGAGCCGGAGAAACGTGTGACGCCCTCGGCGCGGACCTCCGACACGTCGCGGCCGAGCATCAGGGAGACGAGCCGCAGCCGGTCGAGCTCCGCGAGCGGGCCCTGGTGCACCACCCGGCCGTCACGCAGCACGGTCACACCGTCGCAGATCCGGTACAGCTCGTCCAGACGGTGGCTGACGTAGATCACCGCGATGCCCTGGTCGCGCAGCCGCTCGATGACGCCGAAGAGCGTGTCCACCTCGCGCGGCTCGAGCGAGGAGGTGGGCTCGTCCATGACGACGACGCGCGCGTCGACCGACACGGCGCGCGCCAGCGCGATCATCTGCTGCGCGCCGAGGCCCAGCGACCGCAGTGGGCGGCGTACGTCGACGTCGATCCCGTACGACTCGAGGGCGGTGGCCGCCTCGTCGTGCATGCGCCGCACGTCGATGAGGCCGAGCCCCCGGCGGGGTTCCCGCCCGAGCAGCAGGTTGCGCGCGACGCTCATCGACGGCACCAGGCCGATCTCCTGGTGGACCGCCTGGATCCCGGCGCGCTGGGCCTCGAGCGGGCCGCTGAACTCCACCCGCCGCCCGCTAAGGCGTACCTCGCCCTCGTCCGGGCGGTGCACGCCGGTGATCACCTTGATGAGCGTGGACTTGCCGGCACCGTTCTCGCCGACCAGCGCGTGCACCTCGCCGGGCGCCAGCTCCAGCGACACCCGGTCGAGGGCGAGCACGCCGGTGAACCGCTTGGCGATCCCGGTCACCTCGAGCACCTGCACGAAAGGCTCCTCAGAACGCGGACGACACGGACTGCTTCGCGTTCGACGCGTCGTACTCACGGTCGGAGATGATCACCTTGTCCGGGATGGCCTGGCCGTCGAGGAACTTGCTGAGGGTCTGGAACGCCAGCGGGCCGAACCTCGGGTTGGACTCGATGACCGCCGAGATCCAGCCGCCCGGGATCTGCGACACCGCGCCGCGTGTGCCGTCCACCGAGACGATCTTGATCTGGCCGGCCTTCTTGCCGGCGCCCTTGAGGGCGGTCACCGCGCCGAGCGCCATCTCGTCGTTCTCGGCGTACAGGCCGGTCACGTCGGGGTTGCTCTGGATGAGCTGCTCGGTGACCTGCTGGCCCTTCTCCCGCGCGAACTCCCCGGTCTGCTGGAAGGTGATCTGGATGTCCGGGGCCTTCTGCTTGAGCTCGTCCTTGAAGCCGTTCGTACGGTCGGTCGTGACGTTGTTGCCGGAGGCGCCGAGCAGGATGGCGACCTTGCCCGTACCGTCGAGCGCCTTGACCATCTGGTCGGCGGCGCGCTTGCCCTGCTCGTAGAAGTCCGAGCCGATGAACGTCACGTAGTCCTTGCACGCGGTGGCGTTGATCTTCCGGTCGACCGTGATGATCGGGATGTGCTTGGCGGAGGCCTGCTGGAGCACCGGCTCCCAGCCGTCGGAGTTGAGCGGCGCGATCACGAGTGCCTTCGCGCCCTGCGCGATGAGCTGCTGCACGTCGCTGATCTGCTTGTTGAACTGCGACTGGCCGTTGGTGGCCTTCAGGTGCGCGATGCCGACCAGCCGGGCCTCGTCCTTGATCGACTTGGTCTCGGCGATGCGGAAGGGGTTGGCCTCCTTCTCGGACTGGGAGAACCCGACCACGTCGCTCTTGAGGTCGAACTTCGTTGCGCCGAATTTGGCGAGCGTGCACGACGGAGTGTTTCCCGACGGCGTCTGGACCACCTGCTGCTGGCCCTGGGTGTCCTGGGCGCCGGCCTGCCCGTTGTCCTCGGACTTGGCGCAGCCTGCGGCGGCGACGGTCAGCACGGCGGCGAACGCGGCCACGCGCGCGCCACGGCGGGGAGACACGGTCATGGGTGGGTCCTTCCCGAGGGGGGATGGGGCCTCCGTATTGAGCCATTTTCGATCGTCTTCTGTCAATAGCGATCAGTGGATGCAGTGAGAGTCCTGAATGGCCCGATCGTGCGGTCGTCTCCGATCGGAATATTGCAAAACCGGTCACGTGCGCTCATGCTGGGGCCGTCTCCGCCAGTGCCCGCCCCCGGGCAGATTGGAGTGCGTCCTTGTACCCGCCGCGATCACCTCGACCGGTCGGCGTCGTCGTCCTCGTCCTGGCACTGCTCGCCGCCCTCGCCGTCCCCGCCGGCGGTGCCTCGGCGGGCGCGAGGCCGAAGGCCGCGACGCGGCTCACGACGCCGTGGACCGCCGACGTCTCACCGACCAACGCCCTGCCCGACTACCCACGGCCGCAGCTGACCCGCTCCCGCTGGCAGAACCTCAACGGCACCTGGCAGTTCGCCGAGGCGACCCCCGGTCAGGCACCGCCGGTCGGCCGGGACCTGGCCGAGCGCGTCCTCGTGCCGTACCCGGTCGAGTCGCTGCTGTCCGGGATCGAACGGCACGTCGACCACATGTGGTACCGCCGTACGTTCACGGTGCCGTCGTCGTGGAAGGGCGAACGGCTGCTCCTGCACTTCCAGGCGGTCGACTACCAGGCCGGCGTCTATGTCAACGGCGTCAGGGTCGCGACCCACACCGGCGGCTACGACGCCTTCACCGCCGACGTCACCGGCGCGCTGAAGGGGACCGGGCCGCAGGAGGTCATCGTCGGCGTCGACGACTCGACCGACATCGCCGGCCAGCCACTCGGCAAGCAGCGCCGGGCCGGCGACGGCATCTTCTACACGCCGTCCTCCGGGATCTGGCAGACCGTCTGGGCGGAGCCGGTGAAGGCCGCGCACATCGACCGGATCGATGCGACGCCGGACCTGGCGGCCAGGGCGCTGAACGTGACCGTACGCGCCTCCGGCGTCACGACGCAGACCGTCGAGGCGACCGCGTACGCGGGGAAGACCCCGGTCGGCCGGGTGATCGGCCGGGCGGGCGCCGCGCTGAGGCTGCCGGTGCGCCACCCGCACCTGTGGTCGCCGGACGACCCGTACCTCTACACGCTGAAGGTGCGGCTCCTCGACCGCGGCCGGAGCGTGGACGACGTCGGCTCCTATTTCGGCATGCGCTCGATCGGCCTCGGCAAGGGCGCCGACGGCAAGGTACGGATGCTGCTGAACGGCAAGTTCGTCATGCAGGTCGGCACCCTCGACCAGGGCTTTTGGCCGGACGGCATCTACACCGCGCCGACGGACGCCGCGCTCAGGTTCGACCTGCAGGCGCACAAGAACCTCGGCTTCAACATGGTCCGCAAGCATGTCAAGGTCGAGCCGGACCGCTGGTACTACTGGGCGGACCGGCTCGGGCTGCTCGTCTGGCAGGACATGCCCTCGACGTTCGCCGGGCACACGCCGCCCGACACGGTGAAGCAGCAGTTCGAGACGCAGCTGCACGCGCTGGTCGACCAGCACCGCAGCCACCCGTCGATCGTCACGTGGGTGCCGTTCAACGAGGGCTGGGGGGAGTTCGAGCCCGGCCGGATCACCGACGAGATCAAGGCGTGGGACCCCAGCCGCCTCGTGAACACCGACAGCGGCGTGAACTGCTGCGACTCCCTCCCCGACAACGGCGAGGGCGACCTGTACGACGACCACTCCTACGTCGGTCCCGGTACGCCCATGCAGCAGGGCACGCGCGCGGCCGTCGACGGGGAGTACGGCGGGCTCGGGCTGAAGGTCGACGGGCACATGTTCGATCCGGCCAACGGCTTCGCGTACGAGATGGAGCCCGACGCCGCCACGCTCACGAGCCGCTACACCGACCTCCAGGGACGCCTGCTCCAGGTGGAGAGGCAGTGCGGCGTGTCCGCGTCCGTCTACACCCAGATCACCGACGTGGAGGACGAGCTCAACGGGATCTACACCTACGACCGGCGGGTGCTCAAGCCCGACGCCACCAAGGTCAGGGCCGCCAACCGCGCGCTGATCGACGCGTCCGGCTCCGTCGGCGTCACGCGGCGCAGCGCGGCCGGTCCCGACGGCGTCAGCTTCTACCCGCTCGACGAGGGCAGCGGCACCGTCGCCAAGGACGCCGCGGGCGGCCACGACGCGACGCTCGTGAACGGTCCGGTCTGGACGTCCGGGCACTCCGGCTCGGCGGTGCGGTTCGACGGCTCGGATCAGTACGCCGACACCGGCGCGGCGATCCTCGACACGACCGGGAGCTACAGCGTCTCGGCGTGGGTGAGGCTCGACAAAACGGGGTCGTTCGCCACCGCGGTCAGCCAGGACGGCGACGGCAACAGCGCCTTCTTCCTGCAGTACTCCGGCGCCGACGACCGGTTCGCGTTCTCCTTCGCCGGCGTACGCGCGCTCGCCCCGGCCGCGCCGCAGCCCGGGCAGTGGTACCACCTCACCGGCGTACGCGACGTGTCGACGGGTTCGCTGACCCTCTACGCGAACGGGGAGAAGGCCGGCACCGCGTCGGCCTGCCTCGGCGATCCGTCCACGGGGCACACCGTGATCGGCCGGGGGAAGTTCGGCGGGAACCAGGTCGACTTCTGGCCCGGCGCCATCGACCAGGTGCACGTCTTCGACCGTGCCCTGTCCGCGACCGAGGTCGCGCAGCTCTACCAATCCGGAAAGTGATGTGACGCGGGAGGGGGTCCGCCAGCCCCCTCCCGCGTCCGGCGACAGGAGTCGCACATGAAACGGCGAACCTTCCTCGGCGGGAGCCTCGCGGTCACCGCCGCGGCCCTCGCGCCCCGCCCCGCCTTCGCGGACGGCGGGACCACCGTCCGCGTCCTCCGCACCGTCCAGGCCACCTCCGCCGGCGGCCACTACACGCCGAACCGGGCGCCGCTGGCCCCCGAGCCCTTCCTGAAACTGCCCGCCGGGAGCGTACGGCCCGAGGGGTGGCTGACGGCCCACGTCGCTGGAGGGTGATCCGGGCCTTCTAGGTTACTGTCGGTCGCCCCATGTAGCTTACGGTCACAGAAGGCGGGACGTGTGACCCCGATCGAGGGCGGAGGGTGGCATTGCGCAAGTCTGCAGTCAAACAGTCCGGATGTGCATCGGTTGTGCAAATCCGCCTATCGCCCACTCAGGCCGATGCCGAGCGGCTGGCCGCAGCCGTCGCGATCTGCAACGCCGCTGCCACTTATGGCTCCCGCATAGCTTGGCAACAGGGCGTGTTCAGGCAGTTTGCATTACACCGGCTGATCTACCGTGACCTGCGGGCCCAGTTCCCTGGGTTGGGAGCTCAAGCGGCCGTACGAGGGATCGCCCGCGTGGCTGACACCTACGCCAACCGCCGAGCATCGAAGAAGCGGGCGCACATTTTCCGGTCGCAGGCGGCGGTGCCGTTTGACGCGCGAATGATCACCTTTAAGCGAGATGCCCGCATTGCCTCCATCTGGACCCCTGTGGGCCGTGTTCGCGTGGCCTACGCCGGTCGGGATCAAGATTTGAAAGCCATGGCCGAGTTACCCGTCGGCGAATGCGACCTGATCGAACGCAAAGGCACCTGGCTTCTCCAGATCAGCATCACACTCCCCCGTCCAGAGGTCGCGAATCCGGTCAATGGCTTCCTCGGGCTTGATCAGGGAATAGAAAATCTGTCGGTCACATCCGCAGGTGAGGTCCTACCCGGAACAACGCTGCCTGGAACGATTAATAGTAACGGTCATATCCGCGCTCTCCGTGACCGTCGTCACCGCCAGCGCAAACGCCTACAAGCAAAGGGCACATCGGCCTCTCGACGTCGGCTCCGAATGTTGTCCGGGCGTGAGTCGCGGATGATGAAGGACGTCAACCATCAGATCAGCAAGTACGTGGTGCGTGAGGCCGAACGCACCGGCCGCGGGATTGCTATGGAAGAACTTTCCGGCATCCTCGGGCGGGTAAGGGCTTCCCGGTCCCAGCGACGCACCCTGCACCGCTGGACGTTCGCCCAGCAGATCGCCTTCACCCGCTACAAAGCCGAGCGAACTGGCATCGCCTTCGTCCTCGTCGACCCGGCATATACGAGTCAGACTTGCCCGACCTGTGGGCACGTATCGGCGCGGAATCGGCCTGCCCGTGGCACGTTCAAGTGCCGATCCTGCGGCCTCGCTGGGCACGCAGACCACATTGCAGCCATCAACGTAGCCAAGCGCGGTGTCGATGGCTGGGGCGCTGTCAACCTCCCACACGCTACCGGTCTCCCTTCACCCAGACGGGCCCCGGAGAGCAAGCCACGAGCTTCAGCCCGTGGTCGTTGACGCACAGTTTCGAGTTTCACTGGCTTACCGAAGGCCCCTGCGGGCTTTGGGCCGGTTGCAAAAAGTCCGCAAGCAGCTTTCTGCCCGCGGCTTCGGCTCGCCCCGAGCAGAACGGCACCTGTCCGTCGCGTCCCGAACTGGCAGGCCGACGACCAGAACGTCGTACGCCCGCCGCAGGACTCACCGGTGCGCACGTCGGAGGCGCTGGAGACGGTCACGCTCATCCCGATGGGCGCCGCGCGGCTGCGCGTCACGTCGTTCCCGGTGGTCGGCACGGGGCATGACTGGGTGGCCGCCAGCGCCTCGCACACGTTCGACGGCGACACGACCGACGCGCTGTACGACGGCATCTCGCCGTCGAGCTCGGGCGACCAGTCGATCCCACGTTTCACCTGGTGGGACCATCTGGGCGGCACCGAGTGGGTGCAGTACGACTACGCCTCTCCGGTGACCGTCTCCGCCACGGAGGTGTACTGGTTCGACGACACCGGGCAGGGCCAGTGCCGGGTGCCGGCCTCGTGGCGGCTCCTGTACCTGGACGCGGGTACCTGGAAGCCGGTCGCCGGCCCGTCCGCGTACGGGACGGCGCGCGACACGTACAACCGGACGACGTTCACGCCCGTTCAGGCGAGCGCCTTCCGCGTCGAGGCGACCCTGGCCAACGGCGTCTCCGGCGGAATCTTGGAATGGAGGCTCTCCTAGGAAGGGGACGCCATCGCGGTGATGATGCGCTCCTCGGTCACGTCCAGGCCGGTGAGCTCGGCCGCGACCGCGCCGTCACGCAGGACGACGACGCGGTCGCAGCCGCTCACCAGCTCTTCCAGGTCCGAGGAGATCAGCAGGATGGCGAGGCCGTTGACGGCGAGCTCGTCCAGGAGGTCCTGAAGCTGGGCCTTCGCGCCCACGTCGATGCCGCGGGTCGGCTCGTCGAGGAGCAGCACCTTCGGCTGCGTCGCCAGCCAGCGCGCCAGCAGGACCTTCTGCTGGTTACCGCTCGACAGGTCCGCGACCGGCTGGTGCGGCGAGGCCGCCTTGATCTGCAACCGTCGCATGAACGTCTCGACCACCCGGTCGATGCGCGCGTTGGAGACGACGCCGAAGCGCGACAGGCGCGGCAGCGCGGCCAGGCAGATGTTGTCGCGTACGGAGAGCCCGGGGATGATCCCCTCGGTCTTGCGGTTCTCCGGGAGCAGGCCGACGCCGGCGCGGATCGCGCCGGTGATCGAGCGGTTCCGCAGGGGCGCGCCCGCCACCGTGACCTCGCCCGCGTCGAGCGTCATCGCCCCGGCGATGGCCTTGGCCGTCTCCGTACGCCCCGCGCCGAGCAGGCCGCCGAGGCCCAGCACCTCGCCCTGCCGCAGCTCGATGGACACGTCGGCGAGGGCGTGGCGCCGCGTCAGCCCGGTGGCCTGGAGGTACGGCGGATCGTCCGGGCGCTCGCACGCCGCGCCGGGCTGCGGCGCGGGCGCCGGAGCGGGCGTACGGCCGAGCATCAGCGACACGAGGCTGTGCCGGGGGAGCGCGGTCATCGGGCCGGTGTGCACGACCCGGCCCTCGCGCAGCAGCGTGACCCGGTCGCAGATGGCGTACAGCTCCTCCAGCCGATGGCTGACGTAGAGCACCGACCGGCCGCGTTCGCGCTGCTCGGCGATGACCCGGAACAGCGTCTCGACCTCGGGCGGGTCCATCACCGCGGTGGGCTCGTCCAGGACGATGACCGCCGCGTCCGCGGTGACCGCGCGGGCCAGCGCGACGAGCCGCTGCGCGCCCGGCTCGACCGACCGCAGCGGGCGGCGTACGTCGGTCCGCAGCCCGTACCCGCGGAGGATCTCGTCGGCCCGGTGGTGCATGCGCGCGGCGTCGATCAGGCCGAGTCGCGTACGCGGCTCGGCGCCGAGGAAGAGGTTGCGGGCGATGCTCATCGAGGTGATCAGGTTGTCGTCCTGGTGGATGGTCCTGATCCCGGCGCGCTGGGCGTCGAGCGGTCCCGTGAGGCACAGGACCTCGCCGTCGCGGCTGAGCCGCCCGCCGTCCGGTGGGTACACCCCGGACAGCACCTTCACCAGGGTCGACTTGCCCGCGCCGTTCTGCCCGGCGAGCGCGTGCACCTCACCCCGGGTCAGGGTCAGCGAGACGTGGTCCAGCGCCCGTACGCCTGGGAAGGCCTTCAGGATCGCGGCGGCTTCGAGGACGCTGTCCGTCACGAGACTCCTCCCGCGTGTGCCGTATGCCCGAAATCGTGGTACCACGCCAAAACGGTCCCGTCACGGTATCGCCGCTATTCGGTCGCTTTCGGGTTGAAACGATCGTGGAGTCAGAGGCGCGCGATGTGCAGCCGTACGCCGCGGGCGCTCAGCTCGTGCAGCTCCTCCTGCGGGGCGGCGTCCCCGGTGACCAGGTGGTCGATCTCTTCGGCGGGCACCGTCTGCACCATGGTGTTCACGCCGATCTTGGTGTGGTCGGCCAGCACGACGACCTCTTCGGCGGACGCCGCGATCGCCTTGTCGGTGCTCGCCACCTGCATGTTCGGCGTGGACAGCCCGCGCTCGGCGGTGAGCCCGTTGCCGGAGATGAAGGCGCGGCGCATCCGCAACCCGGCCAGCGACCGCTCGGCGGCGCTGCCGACCAGCGCCTGCACGGGACCGCGCAGCGTGCCGCCGGTCAGCACGACCTCGATGCGCGGGCAGCCGGCCAGCGCCTGGGCCACGAGCAGGGAGTTGGTCACTACGGCCAGGTCGGTGTGGCCGGTCAGCCGCTGTGCCAGCGCGTGCGTCGTCGTACCCGGCCCGATCACGATGGCGTCGCCGTCCTCGACCAGTGCCGCGGCCAGGTCGGCGATGGCGGCCTTCTCCTCCTTGGCGACCTGGGCCTTCTGCAGGTGGGTCGGCTCACGCGACAGCTCGCCGGGCAGCGACGCGCCGCCGTGGTGGCGGTCCAGCAGCCCGTCGGCCTCCAGCGCGCGTACGTCGCGGCGCACGGTGACCTCGGAGGACTGCACGGCCTCGGCGAGCTGGCGCAGCGAGAGCGTGCCGTTGGCGCGGAGCAGCTCGAGAATGCGCATGCGGCGCTCGGCGCCGAAGACGGGCTTTCGACCGTCCGCAGGCCCTTGGACGTCGCTCACGATTCTCCCCACGGTGCGAAACATCCGAGCAGTTCCGATCGTAGTCAGTCACCGGTGCCGCGATGCTGGTGGCATGGATCTCTCTCGTGACCCCCTGCCGCTGCGCGGCCGTGTCGCCCTGGTGACCGGGGCGAGCCGCCGGATCGGCATCGGCTGCGCGATCGCCCGTCGGCTGGCCGCGCTGGGCGCCGGCGTGTTCGTGCACCACTACACACCGCACGACGCGGACCAGCCCTGGGGCGCGGACCCCGGCGTGGTGGAGGAGGTGACCGCCTGCCTGACCCACGGCGCGGCAGTGCACGACCTCGAGCTGGACCTCGCCGACCCCGACGCTCCGGTACGCCTGGTCGACGAGGCGGTGGCGGCGTTCGGCCGGCTCGACATCCTGGTCTGCAACCACGCCCGCAGCGGCGGCGACGGCGCGCTCGGCACGCTGGACGCCGCGATGCTCGACGCGCACTGGCGGGTCAACACCCGCTCGACGATCCTGCTCACGCAGGCCTTCGCCGCACGGCACGACGGGAGTCCCGGCGGCCGGGTGATCCTGATGACGTCGGGCCAGGACCTCGGGCCGATGCGCGACCAGGTCGCCTACGCGACCGCCAAGGGCGGCCTCGCGTCGATCACGCCGACCCTGGCCGACCACCTCGCCGACCAGGGCATCACGCTCAACACCGTCAACCCGGGTCCGGTCGACACCGGCTACGCCCCGGCCGACGTGCACGAGGCCGTGCGCCGCCGGTTTCCGGCCGGACGCTGGGGCGAGCCCGACGACCCGGCGCGGCTCGTCGCCTGGCTCGCCACCGACGAGGCCGCGTGGATCACCGGTCAGGTCATCAACACCGAGGGCGGTTTCCGCCGGTGAGACCGACCCGGCCGGTCAGTGCTTCGCGGAGGCCGGGGTGAGCGGGAAGCGCACGCCGGTCAGCGTCTCGGACAGCTCCCAGAGCCGCGCGGCGGTCTCGGGGTGGCTCGCGGCGTCGCTGCGCCCGACCGTCGTCGGGTGCCCTCGGCCCTCCTTGAACCCGTCCGGCCCGATGTAACTGTCGCCGGGCAGGTCCTGGGTCGCGGCGTAGAGCGTCGGCAGCGCGCCCATCGCCTCCGACTGGGCGACGATGCGGTTGCCGAGCGCCATCACGACGCGCTCGACGCGGCTGGGCGTGTGTCCCTGAAGGTTCGTCGCCGAGTAGCCCGGGTGCGCCGCGACGGCGATCACGGGGGAGCCGACCGCCTCGAGGCGGTTCTGCAGCTCGGAGGTGAACAGGAGGTTCGCGAGCTTGGACCGGCTGTACGCGCGCCAGCGGCGGTAGCCGTTGTCGTAGTTGATGTCCTCGAGGTCCATCGTCGCGGGGTGGTGCGCGCTGGAGGAGACGGTCACGACGCGGCCGGTGATGTGCGGCAGCAGGAGGTTGGTCAGCGCGAACGGCCCGAGGTGGTTCGTGCCGATCTGCGACTCGAAGCCGTCCTTGGTGAGGCGGCGCTCGACCGCCATCACGCCGGCGTTGTTGATCAGGATGTCCAGCGGGCCGCGCCAGGCTTCGGCGAACGCCCGTACCGAGGACAGGTCGGCGAGGTCGAGGCGTGCCACCTCGGTCTCGCCCGGCATGGTGCTGCTCGCGGCCTCGCCACGCGACGTGTCGCGTACGGCGAGGACGACGCGGGCGCCGTGTCGTGCCAGCTCGCGCGCGGTGACCGCGCCGATGCCACTGTTGGCGCCCGTCACGACGACGGTGCGACCGGTCAGGTCGGGGAGGTCGTCGGCCACCCATTTGGTCGAGGTCATGGGCGAAAAGTAGTCGTTGCCTACAATGCTGTCAATGTCTACATTTGCAGTTGGATCAAGTAGGCTGCGGCTCATGTCCGCGCGGTCGTACCACCATGGGAACCTCCGCTCGGCCCTTCTGGAGCACGCCGAGCGGACCGTACGGGAAGAGGGCGTGCAGGCGCTGTCGCTCCGCGAGCTCGCCCGTGAGATCGGGGTCAGTCACGGTGCGCCGCGACGCCATTTCGCCGATCGGCAGGCGCTGCTCGACGCGCTCGCCGAGAACGGCTTCGAACGCCTCGGAGAGGTCCTGGCCGAGGCCGTCCGCGACGGGAGCGCGGGCTTCGAGGCGCGGCTGCAGGCGCTCGCGCACGCCTACGTCGGCTTCGCGGTCACCCATCAGGCGCTGGTCGAGCTGATGTTCGCCGGCAAGCACCGGGAGGGCGCCGAGCGCACGCGGGTCGCGGCCGAGCAGGCCATCGCCGTACCCCTCTCCGTGATCGCCGAGGCGCAGCACGCGGGCGAGCTCGTCCCCGGCGACCCCGAGCTGATCAACGCGGTCGCGTTCGCCACGCTCCACGGGCTCGCCACGATGGCGAACAACGACATGGTCGGCGCCGACGACCTCGACGCGGTCGTCACCTACGCGCTCGACCGGCTGCTGTCCGGGCTGCGGCCGCGGTAGGCCTCCCGGTCAGCGCGGATACCGCGCGCCGTTGACGTTGAGTCGCACCGAGTACAGCGAGCTGGACGCCGTGATGAAGAGCTGGTTGCGCTTCTGCCCGCCGAAGGTGAGGTTGGAGACGACCTCGGGGACGCGCAGCTTGCCGAGGAGCGTTCCGTCCGGGTCGAAGCAGTGCAGGCCGTCGTGGGCTGCGGCCCAGACGCGGCCGGTGTCGTCGAGGCGTATCCCGTCGAACACCCCGGCGTCGCAGGTACCGAAGATCTCGCCGCCGGTCAGCGTCATGTCGCCGCGTACGTCGAAGACGCGGATGTGGCTGGGGCTCTGCCGGGTGTCGACGATGTAGAGGCGCTGCTCGTCGGCGGTGAAGGCCAGGCCGTTGGGGCGTACGAAGTCGTCGGCGACGATGCGGACCTCGCCCGTGACCGGGTCGGCGCGGTAGACGTGGCAGGCGCCGATCTCGCTCTCGGCCCGGTGGCCCTCGTAGTCACTGTCGATGCCGTAGCTCGGGTCGGTGAACCAGATCGCGCCGTCGGAGTGCTCGACGAGGTCGTTGGGACTGTTGAACCGCTTGCCGTCGTAGCGGTCGGCGATCACGGTGATCGAGCCGTCGTGCTCGGTGCGCGTCACGCGGCGGTTGCCCTGCTCGCAGCTGACGAGGCGTCCCTGCCGGTCGACGGTGTGCCCGTTCGTGTACGCGGCGGGCCGTCGGAAGACGCCGACCGTGCCGGTCGTCTCGTCCCAGCGGAGCATCCGGTCGTTCGGGATGTCGCTCCAGGTCAGGTACTGGCCCGCGGGGAAGTACGCCGGGCCCTCGGTCCACCGGGAGCCCGTGTGCAGGCGTTCCATCCACTCGTCGCCACCGCAGCTAGAGAACCGCTCGTCCAGCACCTCGAAGGATGTCCTGATGCGGTCGATCATCGAGAGCCTCCATGGCGTTCGGCGAAATCAACCGCGACAGTACACCGTAAGATCGATAGGCGATATATCGAGATGAGATTCGGACAACAAGGGATCATGGACGACATCGATCGAGAGCTGCTCGCGCTCCTGCAGGCCGACGCCACCCAGTCGTACGCCGCGCTGGGGCAGGCGGTCGGCCTGTCCGCGGGCGCGACCCACGAGCGCGTGCGCAAGCTGCGCGAACGCGGCGCGATCCGGCGTACGACGGTCGAGGTCGATCCCGCGCTCGCGGGCCGGCCCGTGCTCGCGTACGTCATGGTCGAGGCCGGGAGCTGGATGGGCGACGACGGGACCGGCGAGGCGCTCGCCGAGATCCCCGAGATCCAGGAGGCCCACATCACCGCCGGTGCCGCGACCGTGCTGGTGAAGGTCCGTACCCCCGGCACCGAGGAACTCCAGGCGGTGCTGCGGCGCATCTTCGCCATCGACGGCGTCACCGGTACCCAGACGATCGTGGTACTCGAGACGTTCTTCGAGCGGCCGTTCGACCCACGTACCTGATGCGAATGTTCTCCGATCGGATTGCGGGCCGACCAGCACAACCCTCGTCTCGGCGGCCAAAACCGCACTCATCGGACACCCGGAGTGGCCGCGCGGTGGCTCACTGATCGCTACGCTGCTGCCCGTGGATGGGCAAACTACGCAAACGGCGAGCCCGATACGTCGTCTCATGGACTGGTTCGAGGTACTCCCGTTCCGTCGCGGGATGCTGCTGCTGGCCGGTGTCGTCGTCGTACCGGCCCTGATCGTCGGCGGCCTGCTGACGCTGGGCGGCGGATCCGGGAAGGTCTCCTCCTCGCCCCCTCCGGCGCCGAAGAACCACGCTCTGGTGGAGGCCGCCGTACCGACCGCGCCGACCTTCGGGGCGTACGTCCCGCCCCGGCGCGTGAAGGCCTCGCACCCGGCGGAGTCGCGGAAGAACGCGATGTCGTCCACGCACCGGAAGAAGCCTGGATCACACCCGTCCGCCACCGCGACCTGCCCACCCGGTCTCAAGAGATGGCCGTGGATGTGGGAGCTGTGCAGACAACAGAACCACTCTTGAACGCCCCATCAGCCGCGCTGTGCACACCGTCATCTGTAGTACGGTCGAGCAGCGTCACGTAGCCAGCCCCCGGAGGATCACGGCGTGCGAAGCCCTCGGCAGGCGGCGCTGATCGCGACGATCACGGCGGTCGCGCTGCTTGGAATGTCCGGCGCCTCGGAGTCATCCTCCGCTGCGCAGAAACCCTCGCCCTCGAGCGTCATCGCCCTGCAGAAACAGGCGAACGCGGCGAAGAACGAGCTCACCAAGGCCACGAAGGATTGGCAGGGTCGCAATGACCAGCTCATCGCCTCCGAGGAGAAGCTCAAGAAGACGCTGGCCGACCTCGGTGCCGCCGACGCCCAGCTCAACCAGATCCGCGAACCTCTCGCCAGGCTCGCCGCCAACTCCTACAAGGAGCCCGGCCTGCTCGGCATCCCCGCGCTCCTCGGCGGCAGCGACCCCGACGAGTCGCTCGCCGCGGCCACCGACCTGACCATGCTCTCCAACGAGCAGAAGTCGCTCGTCGACAAGGCCTCACAGCTCCGCAAGCAGCACGAGCAGCTCGCCGCGACCGCGCAGGACCTGCAGTCCCGCAACGCGATCGAGCAGGCGCGCCTCCAGCAGGAGGTCACCGGGTTGAAGGCCCGCGCCGCGGCCCTCACCACGAAGCTCACCGCCGCGCTCAACAAGCTCGACCCGAACACCCGGCTGCGGCTCACCTGCAAGAGCAGCCTCGTCGCCGAGGCGCGCAAGTACCCGAACGGCCTCATCCCGTCGCGCTACCTGTGCCCGCTCCCGCAGCCCGGCCGCAGCCTGCGCGCCGACGCCGCGCTGGCCTTCTACCGGCTCAACGACGCGTACAAGAAGAGGTTCGGGTCGGAGATGTGCCTCACCGACTCCTACCGGCCCCTCGGCGAGCAGCAGCGCATCTACTCCGAGCGCCCCGGCATGGCGGCCGTGCCCGGTCACAGCAACCACGGTTACGGCACCGCCGTCGACCTGTGCGGTGGCGTGCAGAGCCAGGGGTCGGCGCAGTTCAACTGGCTCGAGGCCAACTCCAAGTCCTATGAGTTCTTCCACCCCTCGTGGGCCTACAGCAGCCCCTTCGAGCCGTGGCACTGGGAGTACACCAAGGAGAACACCCCCGCCAGCAGCGACTGAGCGGGTCTCTCAGCCGCCGACGATGGTGATCGACAGGCGGGAGTCGGTGGCGGCCTCGGCCAGGACGGCCGCCTGACGGCGATCGGTCCGCACGACGACGATGGCGCCCTCGCCGGTGTCGCTCCCCGGTTCGGGTACCGCGACGACCGGGACCGCCGCCGCCACCGTACGCGCGGGCGGTCTGCCGCCGGCGGCCAGGACGTCGACGCGGTCTCCGGGATGGAGCAGGCGGGCGACCGCGGCGTCGGCCAGCCGGATCGGGGTGGCCACCAGGCCGGGGTCGGCGGGCGGCCCGGCGGCGCGGACGCGCGCGTCGGTGAGGGGCTCACCCCGGCGCATCGGACCGGACAGGACGCGGCCCTCCGCGCGGGCGACGAGGCCCGACGGGACCGCACCGGTGGGGAACACGCGGGCGGTCACGTCGCTTGGGCCGAGCCGGGCGCCGGCCGTCAGGTCACGCGCGGCCACGAGCACCCGCACACCGTGGGCGCGCGGGCGCGTCGCGGCGAGGCCGAGCACCGCGGCGGTCGCCGCCAGCAGGGCGGCGACCGTACGGCGGTGGCGGCTCAGGGCCGGTATCACGGAAGCTGGATCGGGAGCTGCAGGCCGTCGAGCGTGTGCGGGCAGGGGCAGTCGCGCTCGGTCGGGAGCGCGGCGACGACGTTGCCGATGAGGGGACGCAGGCGGTCGATGTTCTCGGCGAAGACGCGCATGACCTCCTCGTGGGTCACGCCGGCGCCCTCCTCGACTCCGGCGTCGAGGTCGGTGACCAGGCAGGCCGGGATGTAGCAGAGGCCGAGCTCGCGGGCGAGGACGGCCTCCGGGTGACCGGTCATGCCGACGAGCGTCCAGCCCTGGGCGGAGAACCACTGGGACTCGGCGCGGCTGGAGAAACGCGGACCCTCGATGACGACGAGGGTGCCGCCGTCGACCGGCTCCCAGCTCGCGTCGCGCGCGGCGTCGATCACGGTGCGGCGGCCGGCCGAGCAGTAGGGGTCGGCGAAGGAGACGTGCACGGCGCCGTCGTCATAGAACGTCTGCGCGCGCCCGCTGGTGCGGTCGACGATCTGGTCGGGGACGATGAGCGTGCCCGGGCCGTACTTGACGGTCAGGGAGCCGACCGCGCTCGGCGCGACGACCTGGCGTACGCCCAGCGAGCGGAGGGCCCACATGTTGGCCCGGTAGGGGATCTTGTGGGGCGGAAAGCGGTGGTCACTCCCGTGTCGCGGGATGAACGCGACGCGTCGCCCGGCGCCGGAATGGCCCGCGGGCAGCGTGCCGACGGCGACGGTGTCGCTGGGTGATCCGTAGGGCGTGGTCACCTTCACTTCCTCGACGTCGTCGAGGAAGGAGTAGAAACCCGAACCGCCGATGACACCTATTTCTGCATGCATGAGCCGGACACTAGCGGCCGGTCGAGACCCTCGGCGAGAGGCTTCGGCCCGTTGTGGACGAGCGCACTAGGCGTCCTCAACTCGCGACATGTCTTGACGCTCCGAATAGACGCGTAATATCTTCTCCGAAACAGAGATGGTCGTTGTATGGGGGAGTGTCCGATGAGCAGCCGACTGGCCGGAATACCGTCCGGAAGACGTACGAAGTGGCTCGTCCTGATCGCGTGGCTGGTCCTGCTCATGGCCGGTGGCGCGCTCGGCGGCAAGCTGCAGAGCGTCACACAGAACAACGCCGACGCCTACCTGCCGGGGAGCGCGGAGGCCACGCAGGTCATCAAGCTACAGAGCAAGATCCGCAAGGACGACTCGATGCTGACGATCGTGTCGTACGAGCGTAAGAGCGGCATCACGCCCCAGGACCAGGCCGCCGCGCGGTCGGCCGCCGTGCGGCTCCGCACGCTGCCGCAGGACGAGCAGGTCGTCGGGCCGCTCGTGTCGAAGGACGGCCGGGCGATGCAGGTCCTCGTGCCGGTCAAGGGCGAGGGCGACGTCCTGGTCGCCGCCATCGACGACATCCGCGCCGCCGTGAAGCGCGGGCCGCCCGCCGGCCTCGACGTACGCGTCACCGGTCCCGGCGGCAGCCTCACCGACCTGGTCAAGGTGTTCGGCAGCATCGACGGCACGCTGCTGCTCGTCACGCTCGCGGTCGTCATGGTGATGCTGCTGCTCACCTACCGCAGCCCGTTCCTGTGGTTCGTCCCGCTGTTCTCGGCCGGCTCGGCGTACATGCTGTCGCAGGGCGTCGTCTACTGCATGGCCAAGGCGGGGCTCACGGTCAGCGGGCAGAGCGCCGGCATCCTGGCGGTCCTCGTCTTCGGCGCCGGTACCGACTACGCGCTGCTGATCATCGCCCGCTACCGCGAGGAGCTCCACCGGCACGAGGACAAGCACGAGGCGATGGCGCTCGCGCTGCACCGCGCCGGCCCGGCCGTTCTGGCGAGCGGCGCCACCGTCACCATCGGCCTGCTGTGCCTCCTGGTCGCCGAGCTCAACTCCACCCGCGGCCTCGGCCCGGTCGGCGCCGCCGGCATCGTGTGCGCGCTGGCCGCCATGACCACGCTACTGCCCGCCCTGCTCACCGCGCTGCCGCGCGGGGTGTTCTGGCCGGTCGTGCCGCGCTTCGACGAGCGGTACGTCGCCGATCCGGACGCCCTGGAGCAGGAGCACGGCATCTGGTCGCGCGTCGCGGGGTTCGTCAGCGCACGGCCACGCACCGTCTGGCTCGGCACCGCCGTCGTGCTCGGCGCCATGGCCTTCGGGCTGATGTCGCTGAACGTCGGGCCGATCTCCAACGCCGGCCAGTTCACCGGCACCCCGGACTCGATCGTCGGCGAGCACGTCCTCGCCCGGCACTTCACCGCCGGCACCGGCAGCCCGGCCGTCGTGATCGGGCACCCGAACCCGGGCCTGCGCGACGCCATCGCCGGTACACGGGGCGTGGACAGCGTCGGGCAGCCGCTCAGCGCTAACGGCTACGTCCAGTACGAGGCCACGCTCTCGAGCGCCCCGGACACCAAGGCCGCGCGCGACACCGTCGACCGGCTTCGCGCGGCGGTCAACCCGCTGGGGGCCAAGGTCGGCGGCGTGACCGCGATCAACGTCGACACGCAGCAGGCCGCGACGCGCGACAGCAAGGTGATCATCCCGATCGTCCTCGCGGTGGTCCTGCTGATCCTCATCCTGCTGCTGCGGGCGCTGGTCGCACCGGTGCTGCTGATGGCGACCGTGGTGCTGTCGTTCGCAGCCTCGCTGGGGGTCTGCGGGCTGGTCTTCGCCCATGTGTTCCACTTCGAGGGCGTCGACTCAGGGTTCCCGCTGCAGGTCTTCATCTTCCTGGTCGCGCTGGGCGTCGACTACAACATCTTCCTCATGACCCGGGTACGCGAGGAGTCGCTGCGGCTGGGCACCCGGCGCGGAATCCTGCGCGGCCTCACCGTCACCGGCGGTGTGATCACCTCGGCCGGAATCGTGCTCGCCGCGACGTTCGCGGCGCTGGCGACCCTGCCGCTCGTCTCGCTCGTCGAGATGGCCTTCGCGGTGGCGTTCGGGGTGCTGCTCGACACGCTGCTCGTGCGATCACTGCTGGTGCCGGCGCTGTCGTACAGCCTCGGGTCGCGCATCTGGTGGCCCGGCCGCCTCAGGGTGCGCCGTGAGGAGGGCGACGCTGCGGCGAGGGTGCCCGAGGCGATCGGATGACCCATCGAGCGGTCCGGCAGGCCCCAGGGCCTGGCGGACCGCTCGCAGCGTCGCGGCCGGGGCGTGTCTTACACGCCCTGGATCAGGCGACCTTCTCGGAGGAGGAGGACTTACTGCTGCTCGAGGACTCCGACGACTTCGTGCTGGAGGAGGAGTCCGACGAACTCGAGGAGGACTCCTTCTTCACCTCGGTCTTGGAGTCGTCCTTCTTGGCGGGCTCCGTCGACGAGGGGGTCTTCGCACCCGAGCCCTTACGGCTGTCGGTGTGGTAGAAACCCGAGCCGCGGAACACGATGGCGGCCGCGGAGAACACCTTGCGCAGGCGTCCGCTACACGAAGGGCACTCGGTCAGCGAGGGGTCGCTGAACTTCTGCACGACCTCCAGCGGCTCACCACATTCGGTGCAGCTGTACTGATACGTCGGCACGAGCTCCTCCTTGCTGCACAGACCACCGTTGGACTGGCACTCTCACCTGTTGACTGCCAATGGTACCGCCCGCGGGAAGACGCTCCGTCGAGGCGTCACTCCCCGCGCTCGCCGTACCAACCGGCCAGCTTGCCGCGACGACTGATGGCGCGCAAGCGGCGCTCGCTCTCCCCGCGGGCCGCGCTCGTCGTCACCACCAGCAGCTTGTCGCCGGTCTGCAACCGGGTGTCGGGGCCCGGCACGAAGCTGTGACCATCGCGAACGATCAGGGTGATCGCCGCACCCTCCGGCAACCGCAGCTCGAAGATCTCCACGCCGTCCAGGCGGGAGTCCGGCGGGATCCGGATGGACAGCAGGTCCGCGTGGAGCTCCTCCAGCGGCGCGGCCTCCACGTCGATGTCCCGTGACCGCTCGGGCGCGGTCACCCGCAGAAGGCGCGCGAGCCACGGCAGCGTGGGCCCCTGGAGCAGGGTGAAGACCACGACGATGATGAACACCTGCGCGAACAGGGCCGACGAGCCGCGTACGCCGGCGGCCATCGCGACGGTGGTCAACACGATCGGCACCGCTCCGCGCAGGCCCGCCCACGACAGGAAGGCGCTCTCCCGCCATCCCAGCCGGAAGAAGGCCGTGGAGACCAGCACCGACAGCGGCCGGGCCGCCAGCGCGAGCACGAAGCCGATCACCAGCGCGGGCACGACCTGCGGGCCGAGCTCGGACGGCGAGGCCAGCAGCCCGAGCATGATGAACAGCCCGATCTGGGCCAGCCACGCCAGACCCTCGGCGAACCCGCGGGTGGCCGGACGGTGCGGCAGCGGGCTGTTGCCGAGCAGGAGCGCGCAGACGTACGTGGCGAGGAACCCGCTGGCCAGCAGCGTCGCCGCCGCGCCGTACGCGCAGACGGTCAGCGCCATCACGGCGATCGGGTACAGGCCCGAGGCGGGCAGCGCGATCCGCCGCAGCGCCCACGCGCCCAGCCAGCCGAGGAGGAGGCCGACCGCGGCGCCGACGACGAGCTCGTAGACGAGCTGCCCGGCCATCAGCAGGGCGCTCGGCTGGTGCGGTGCGCTCAGCGCGACGACCAGGATGACCACCGGGGCGTCGTTGAACCCCGACTCGGCCTCGAGCATGCCGGACAGGCGCGTCGGCAGCGGCAGCCGCCGCAGGACCGAGAACACCGCCGCGGCGTCCGTCGAGGCCAGCACCGAGCCCAGCAGGGCGGCGAGCCGCCAGTCGAGGCCGAGCAGCCAGTGCGCCGCCGCGGCGACCACCCCGATGCTGACCGCGGTGCCCAGCGTGGCCAGCGAGATCGCGACCGGCACGCTCCCGCGTACGTCGGGCCACCGGGTGGTGAGCCCGCCCTCGGCCAGGATCAGGACCAGCGCCGCCAGCCCGAGCGTCTCCGCCAGGAGTGGATCATCGAACTGGATGCCGAACGGCCCCGACTCGCCGAGCAGCAGCCCGAGCGCGAGGTACAGCAGCAGGCTGGGCAGGCCGCTGCGGTGCGCGACGCGCACCGCGATGATGGCCGTGATGATCACGATCGAGCCGAGCAGCAGCCACAGGTCGAGCCTCACCTGCCACCCCCGCTCGTTGATCTGCCCGGTTTCCGCGGTGCCTAGGGCATGTCCGGTGGATCTTCAGCCTGCTACACGGCGCCCAGGCGGCGCCTCGCCGCGTTGTCGTCGGTCGCCGACCGACACCGGGTCGACTCCCTCCTCCGCCCTGCAAGGCATCCACCTGGACCGCCGCTCGCGACGGCCAAGATCCACCGGACACGCCCTAGCGGCGCCTGACCAGCGGTTCCATGCCGTTGACCACGTTACGTACCGGGCGTTCCTCGACCACGGCCCGGATGTTGTCCACGACCGCGCCGACGATGTTGAGCTGCGACTGGCGGGTCGCGCCCGCCGAGTGCGGCGACAGCAGGACGTTGTCGTGAGCGCGGAACGGGTGGTCGGCGGGCAGCGGCTCACGCTCGTACACGTCGAGGGCGGCACCGGCCAGCCGGCCGCTCTCGAGCGCCGCGAGCACGTCGTCGTCCGGCGCGATCCCGCCGCGCGCGACGTTGACCAGCATCGCCCCGTCCGGCAGGAGCGCGAGCCGCTCGGCGCCCAGCAGCCCGCGCGTCTCGTCGGTCAGCGGCAGGCACACGACGAGGATGTCGGAGCCGGCGATCAGCTCGTCGATCTCCTTGAACACCCCGGTCTCCCGGCGGGTGCGCGACCAGTACGCGACCTCGCAGCCGAGCGCCCCGAACAGGCGGGCGGCCTCCGCGCCGATCGAACCCATGCCCAGCACGCCCACGCGGCGGTTGCACAGCTCGTCGGCGCCGAGCGCGGCGGCGTCGAGCTGCGGCCAGCCGCCCTCGCGCATCCGGCGGTCCGACCAGGTGAGGCGCCGGGTCAGGTCCAGCGCGGCGGCCAGCGCCCACTCGGCCACCGAGCGGGAGTTCGCCCCGGCCGTGTTGGCCAGGGGCACGCCCGCGGCGGTCAGCGCGTCGACGTCGCAGGAGTCCACGCCGACGGAAGGCATCTGGACGAGCGCCAGGTGCGGCGCCGCCGCGACGGCCGCGGCGTCGACCGCGAGCTCGCCGGTGAAATCGCCGATCACGAGGTCCGCGTCCGCGAGCGCCTTGTGCAGGGATTCGCGGTCGCGGCTCGCCGGTACGGCGATCTCAATGCCCAATGGGCCGAAGATGTGACGAATCACATCCTCACCGAGGGGGAGCAAGGCCAGCAGTCGCCAGGTTCCGGTCATTCCGTGGTCCTCCGTTGTGAGGGGTCAGCCGAGGCGGGTGACGCCACGCGAGGGCGTGACGACCGCGCGTACCGGCCGGTCGTGCGGCTCGGCGGACAGGGTCTCGACGACCTCGGAGTCGTACACCGGCGCGATGGTCAAGATGCCCGGATCCAGGCGTGCCAGCACCCGGTCGTAGGAGCCGCCGCCGCGCCCCAGGCGTACGCCGGTCGTGCGGTGGACGGCCAGGGCGGGCACGATCACCAGGTCGGCCCCGCGGACCGCGTCGACGCCGCGCGGGGCCTCGGTGGGCTCGAGAAGGCCGAAGCGGCCCTCGCGGAGCGAGTCGGGGCCCTCGTAGGAGGCCCAGTCGAGGTCGCCGCCCGGCAGTAGTCGCGGCACGATCACGTACGTCCCGCGCTTCCACATCGCGAACAGCAGGCCGTGGGTGCCGGGCTCGGTGCCGATCGAGACGTAGGCGGCGACCGTGCCGGCCATCTCCGCCTCGGGCAGCGTGAGCACGCCGTCGCGTACCTGACGTGCCGCGGCGGCCCGCTCGTCCTCGCTCATCCGGGCGCGGGCGGCCATCGTCTCGGCGCGCAGCGCGCCCTTGTCCTCGCCGATGTCAGACACGGGTCCATTCTCGCGTGATGACGGACTGAAACCGTCATGAACATCCGGCGCTCGAAACGGGCTCGGTCCGCAGCCCACTCCTGACCGGAGGCTAGGGTCTTCCCATGGCCGACCACGTTCCCGTAACCAAGGCGGTCGTCCCCGCGGCCGGCCTTGGAACGCGCTTCCTGCCCGCCACGAAGGCGACCCCGAAGGAAATGTTGCCGATCGTCGACAAGCCGGCGATCCAATACGTCGTCGAGGAGGCCGTCGGGGCCGGTCTCGACGACGTACTCCTGATCACCGGGCGTGGCAAGCGCCCGATCGAGGACCACTTCGACCGGGCCTACGAGCTGGAGGAGGCGCTGCGGGCCAAGGACGACCCCGAGCGCCTCGCCGCCGTACGCGAGTCCAGCGAGCTGGCCATCGTCCACTACGTGCGCCAGGGCGAGCCGAAGGGCCTCGGCCACGCCGTTCACTGCGCGCGCCAGCACGTCGGGGACGAGCCGTTCGCCGTACTCCTCGGCGACGACCTCATCGACGCGCGCGACCCGCTGCTGCGCCGCATGCTCGAGGTACGCGAGCGGTTCGGCGGCAGCGTCGTCGCGCTGATGGAGGTCGAGCCCGAGCAGGTGTCGCTCTACGGCTGCGCCGCGATCGAGCCCACCGACGAGGACGACGTGGTCCAGGTCACGAACCTGGTGGAGAAGCCGGTGCCGGGCGAGGCGCCCAGCCGCTGGATCGTGATCGGCCGCTACGTCTGCGACCCGGCCGTGTTCGACGTCCTGGAGCACACCCCGCCGGGCCGCGGCGGCGAGATCCAGCTCACCGACGCCCTGATGACGCTCGCCCAGCGCGACCCGTCCCAGGGCGGCCCCGTGCACGGCGTGCTGTTCCGCGGGCGGCGCTACGACACCGGCAACAAGCTCGACTACCTGCGCACCGTCGTCCAGTTCGCCGCCGACCGCCCCGACCTCGCGGCCGAGTTCCTGCCGTGGCTCCGCGACTTCGTGGCGAAGCACGATGAAGACAGTTGATCGGCATCTGAGCGAGGTCCTGGCCGCGGTCCGTCCGCTGCCGCCGCTCGACGTCGTGCTCCTCGAGGCCGGCGGCACCGTACTGGCCGAGGACATCACGTCCTCCGTCGACCTGCCGCAGTTCGACAACTCCGCGATGGACGGTTACGCCGTACGGGCCGACGACGTCGCCGGTGCGTCCGAGTCGTCGCCGGTCACGCTGTCGGTGGTCGGCGACATCGCGGCGGGCGACGCCGACGCCCACGGCATCCGCGCCGGCCTGTGCGCCCGCATCATGACGGGCGCGCCGGTGCCGGCCGGTGCCGACGCGATCATCCCGGTCGAGTGGACCGACGGCGGCGCGGTGAAGGTCGTGATCCGTGGCTCCACCCAGGCGGGGAAGTACATCCGCCGCAGCGGCGAGGACGTCACCTCCGGCCAGACCGTGCTCCGTGAGGGCACCCGGCTCGGCGCCGCCCAGATCGGCATGCTCGCCGCCGTCGGCCGGGCCCGTGTCCTCGTACGCCCGAGGCCGCGCGTCGTCGTCCTGTCGACCGGCAGCGAGCTGGTCGATCCGGGCCGCACGGTCGGACCCGGCCAGATCTGGGACTCCAACGGCTACGCGCTGACCGCCGCCGCCACCGAGGCGGGCGCCGTCGGATTCCGGCAGGGCGTCGTCGACGACGACCCGCGCCGCGTCCTGGACACCATCGAGGAACAGCTCGGCTTCGCCGACCTGGTGGTCACCTCGGGCGGGGTCAGCATGGGCGCGCGCGACGTCGTCAAGGAGGTGCTGTCCGGGCTCGGCACCATGAGCTTCGACAAGGTCGCGATGCGGCCCGGCAAGCCGCAGGGCTTCGGCATGCTCGACGGCCGCACGCCGGTGTTCACCCTGCCGGGCAATCCGGTCAGCGCCTACGTGTCCTTCCAGGTGTTCGTACGGCCCGCGCTGCGCGCCCTGCAGGGCCTGCCGCCGGACCCGGTGCCCACGGTCGTGGCGCGGCTCATTGAGCCCGTCAGGTCGCCGGCGGACCTGCGGCACTACTTGCGCGGCGCGCTCGAATACCGCGACGCCGAGTACCACGTGACGCCCGCGGAGGCGCAGGGCTCCCACCACGTGTTCGCGCTCGCCTCGTCCAACTGCCTGATCGTCGTGCCCGACGACGTCACGGAGCTGGCCGCCGGCGACCAGGTCGGGGTGCTGACGCTGCCGTGAGCGAGTTCAGCCACCTCGACGCGTCCGGCGCGGCCCGCATGGTCGACGTGTCCGGCAAGGACGTCACGGCCCGTACGGCGACCGCGACCGGCTTCGTACGCCTCTCGCCCGAGTGCGTCGCCGCGCTGCGGGCCGGCGACGTGCCCAAGGGCGACGCGCTCGCCGTCGCGCGCATCGCGGGCATCCAGGCCGCCAAGCGCACGCCCGACCTCGTACCGCTCTGCCACCCGATCGCCATCCACGGCGTGGTGGTCGACCTCACGGTCACCGAGACCGGTGTGTCCATCGCCGCCCAGGTACGTACGGCCGACCGTACGGGCGTCGAGATGGAGGCGCTGACCTGCGTGTCCGTCGCCGCCCTCGCGCTGATCGACATGGTCAAGGCCGTCGACCCGTGCGCGACCGTCACCGGCGTACGCGTCGAGGAGAAGACCGGCGGCAAGACCGGCCTCTGGCGACGCCCCGCGGAGGACGCATGATCAGGGCCCTGGCCGTCACCGTGTCTAACCGGGCCTCGGCCGGCGTCTACGAGGACACCTCGGGCCCCGTGCTCGTCTCGCGGCTGCGGGACCTGGGCTGCGACGTCTCCGGGCCGGTGGTGATCCCCGACGGCGAGCGCGTCGAGGAGGTCCTGCGCGAGGCCGTCGCCGAGGGCTACGACGCCGTCGTCACCAGCGGCGGCACCGGGCTCTCGCCCACCGACCGCACACCCGAGATGACCCGCCGCGTCATCACGTACGAGGTGCCGGGGATCGCCGAGGCCATCCGGCTCGCCGGACGCGACAAGGTTCCCACCGCGATCCTCTCCCGCGGCCTCGCAGGCGTCGCCGGGCACACCCTGATCGTCAACCTGCCCGGCTCGAAGGGCGGCGTACGCGACGGCATGGACGTCCTCGCCGGCGTCCTCATCCACGCGGTCGACCAGATCCGCGGCGGTGACCACCCCCGAACGTTCTGAACCTCACCGCTTCCAGGATGGCGCCGCGCGGATCCAGGGGGAATCATGGAGGGGTGGAACGCATGCGGGGTTGGCCGGTCACGCTGGCCGAGGACCCGGTCGGACTTCGCCCTCTGAGGCTGAGAGATGCCTCGACCTGGAGGGACGTACGCACTCGCAACGCCGAATGGCTGCGCCCCTGGGAGCCGAGCAACCCCGAGACGCCGCTGTTCCGCACCGGCATCGGGCCCTACCTCGGCATGGTCCAGACGATGCGCCGTGAGGCACGCCAGGGACTCGCGCTGCCGTGGGTCGTCACCTACGACGGCGAGTTCGCCGGTCAGCTCACGATCGGCGCGATCGTCTGGGGCTCCGCGCGGTCCGCGCAGATCGGCTACTGGGTCGACAAGACCGTCGCGGGCCGCGGCGTGATGCCCACGGCCGTGGCGCTCGCCGTAGACCACTGCTTCTTCAACGTCGGGCTGCACCGCGTCGAGGCGAACATCCGTCCCGAGAACACCGCCAGCCGCCGCGTCGTCGAAAAACTCGGGTTTCGCGAAGAAGGTGTGCGCCAGCGGCATTTGCACATCGACGGGGCCTGGCGTGACCACATCTGTTACGCGCTCACCACGGAGGATGTACCCGGGGGCCTCGTGTCCCGATGGCGGGCGAACGCTCGGCAGGCATTTCCCCGCTGAGCCCGGCCGAATCGCAAAAACGCGGTCAAGGGATGGCCACGTGCGACCCGATCTCGCGACACACCGCCCCGAATGCTCGTCAACCACTGACTGTGGGTCTTAGCGTGCGGGACGTGAGCGCGCGCGTATCCAAGGTCGGCGCGGGCCTGGACGCGTCTGTGAGGAGGACTGATGAGCAGCGCAGTCCTCTATCTCGCGATCGTAGCGGTGTGGGGAATCGTCCTCGTGCCCATGTGGCTCCGCCGCGACGGCGAGGGCATCTCCCGGCGCCTGCTCCGCCGCGGCGAGGACGCCGCGGAGGAGGACTTCTCCTCGGAGTCTGAGTCTGAGTCGGAGGAGGAGCTCGCGGACTACGAGACCGCCGAGCCCCCTGCCTTTGAGCACCTTGACGCCGAACGCGTTGGCTCTGCCTACACGCGTCCGGTCGACGAACGCGCCACGAGGCGGGCCCGCCGACGCCGCGCCGCCGTGATCGCCCGCCGACGCCGCCGTACGCTCGGCTGCACCCTCCTCATGATCGCCTCGGTCGTGACGGTGGCCACCGGCCTCACCCCGTGGTGGTTCGTCGCCCCGCCCGCCGTGCTCCTCACAGGCCACCTGTCGCTCCTCCGCGTGGCCGTCCAGATGGACGTCACCCGCCGAGTGGAACGCCAGGCGGCCGCCCGCCGAGCCATCGCGGCCCACCAGGCCCGCGAGACCGCCCGCCTTGCCCAGGCCGAACGCGAGGCCGAGGAGGCCGCACGGACCGCCGAAGTGATCGAACTCCCCTCCCAATCGCACGAAGAGGTCTACGACCAGTACACCGACCGCCGAGCCGTCGGAGACTGATCGAGGATTACGCCCCTCGGATGCGCGAGGAGTGCCCAAGGTTTGCTAGCCTTGCTACGTCCTTGGGGCTGTAGCGCAGTCCGGTAGCGCACCTCGTTCGCATCGAGGGGGTCAGGGGTTCGAATCCCCTCAGCTCCACCCAAGGTCAAAGGCCGGTTCCGATCGCGGAACCGGCCTTTTTGGCGTTCGCACAGCAGCGAAGCACAGCTACGCCGTCACCCGATCGCCTCGAGCAGCGCACTGCGCCCCTCGGCGCTGATCAGACCGTCCTTCAGCCATCTCTCATGGACCTCGTCACGCGTCTTGCCATAGGCCCACCTACACGTGCGCTTCGCCTCTGGCGTGGTCACCCAGACGTACGGCGCATAGCCATTTCGGTACGGGAAGATCGAGCCTTCGCCGTTCTCTACGTCTTCAAGGGCGCCCCGCTACGCGGGCAGCCGGCGGACGGCCGCCCTCGGGCCGGGCATGCGGCCTCTGCGGACCGACCCGTCCCGAACCGGCCGACCGCCCAGCAGCACGCAGGCACCCAAGAGGCCGGTAGGAATGTCATTCGGTCCCGTCTCCGCGCTGCACGAGTCTCCCGGCCACGTCTGACGCGTCAAGACCGAGCCGCAACGCGGTCGACAACGTCGAGTCTTGACCCGCCGGCCACAGCCGTGGGGCATGGCGACTACGAGGAGAACGGGGGAAGGATGGGAGACCTCGTGGCTCAGCCGTGACGATCGCTGATGGTGGGGACCCGGTGATGAAGTTCTCCGAGGTGAGGACGTTGGTCGCCCACAAACCGGCGTCAACCAACTGCAATATCGCGGCCGGAGAAGGCGGGCGTAGCATCGATTGGTAAGCCTCCGTCGACCGTCAGTGGTTTGCCGCAGCAGCACGCCTGACGGGCGTGGCGGCGAGGGCTGGATACAGGGGGGGCCGGATGAAGGCGATTGTGGTGATGGATGAGGCTGCGGGAACGGCCGGGATGACGCTGGTGGAGCGGCCCGAGCCGCCGGCAGCGATAAACGACGTCGTTGTGCAGGTTCATGCGTCGGGATTCGTCCCTACTGAGATGGCGTGGCCCTCGACCTGGACCGATCGCGCCGACCGTGACCGAACGCCGTCGATCCCTGGGCACGAGCTGGCCGGAGTGGTCACCGCTCTCGGCTATGGCACGACGGGGCTGTCGGTGGGACAGCGGGTGTTCGGGCTCGCGGACTGGCATCGCGACGGCACCCTGGCGGAGTACGTGGCCGTCGAGGCGCGCAACCTCGCGCCGTTGCCGGGCGACGTCGACTTCACGGTGGGCGCGAGCCTGCCGATCTCGGGCTTGACCGCATGGCAAGGGCTGTTCGAGCACGGCCGCCTTCAGGCGGGGCAGAGCGTCCTCGTGCACGGCGCGGCCGGCTCAGTCGGAACGATGGTGACGCAACTCGCACGTGAGTTCGGCGCGTACGTCATCGGCACCGGACGCGCGGCCGATCGTCAGAAGACGCACGACTTCGGCGCGCAAGAGTTCGTCGCCCTTGAGAACGACGCGCTGGAAGACGTCGGCGACGTCGACCTGGTGTTCGACGTCATCGGCGGCGACATCCAGAAGCGGTCCGCAGGCCTGATTCGAGCCGGAGGAACGCTGGTGTCCGTCGTCGGGCCGACGGAGGTTCGGCCCACCGACGGCCTGGCGGTCGACTTCGTTGTCGAGTCCGATCGTGGCCAACTGGGTGAGATCGTCCAGCGGGTGCGGGACGGACGACTGCGGACGAACATCGGCAGCGTCGCGACCCTCGACGACGCCGTTGCGGCCTTCAACTCGACCGAGCGCCGCAAGGGAAAGACGATCATCAGTGTTCGCCCATAAGGACTCGGAGACAGCGACCGATCCTGCCCTCCTCGTGGATTAGCGTCAGCCGCGCGGCCAGGGCGGTGAGGGGCCGGTTGGTCCGCGCCGCGGATCAGGGGTACCAAGCTGAACGGGTGATCATCCGCATGATCCCGTCAGCGAGCCTTTCCAACCTCGGCTTGATCTGCCCGAGTGCTCGTCGCGTGTGGTGCCGGCTGCTGTACAGCACGGAAGTACAGCAAGACCGCCGTGCGGGGCTAGCCGACCGCTTCGCTCGGAACACGTCTGACCTCGGTAGCGACTCCGATGACCTGGTATCGCCGGTAGTTCGCATCGAGGGGGTCAGGGGTTCAACCCCTCAGTTCCCCGAACTCTGGAGCCGGAGACATTCGTTCAGCATGGTGATCGAGTCTCGTGGCAGGTCTTCGAAGATCCGGTCCAGTGCGGCGCCGACGGCGGTCGCGGTCTCCTCCGCTATCTGGACGCCCTTGGGAGACAGGCTGAGCCAGGAGCTGCGGCCATCTATCGGGTCGTCACTCGCCTCGGTGAGTCCGGCAGCGGTGAGACGGCGCTTGATGTTGCTGGTCCCTCCGGAGGACAGCATGGTGGCGCGGGTGAGCTGCGATGGTTTGAGCCGGTACGGGGCACCGCTGCGGCGCAACGTCATCAGCACATCGAACTCCGCGTAGGTCAGCTCGTAGCCCGACAGCACCTCACTGATGGCCTCATCGATGATCGCGTTGAGGCGGCCGAGCCGCTTGACGACCTCCAGCGCCGGGGTGGCGACCTGGGGCATCTCGGCCCGCCACTGCTCCATCATCTGATCGACCGCGTCCATGGGTTGAAGCCTAACCGCCTCGCCTGATAGCTTTCGTGAAAGCTTTCTATTGAAGGATCACGCTTATGAAGATCGCGATTGCCTATCACTCGGGGTACGGCCACACGGCGGTCCTCGCCGAGGCTGTGGGACGAGGCGCCTCCGACAGCGGAGCCGAGGTGTCCCTCCTGGCGGTCGACACGTTGACCGAATCGGGATGGGACGCGCTGAACGAGGCCGACGCCATCATCTTCGGGACACCCACCTATATGGGCGGACCGTCCGCAGTGTTCAAGCAGTTCGCCGAGGATTCCTCTGCGATCTGGGCCGACTTCGGCTGGCGGGACAAACTGGCGGCCGGGTTCACCTGCAGTGGCTCGATGAACGGCGACAAGATGACCACGCTCACCTACCTGGCCGTCTTCGCTGCCCAGCACGGCATGCAGTGGGTGAGCCTCGGCCTTCCCCCGGGCTGGAACTCCAGCAGCGGCGGGCCGAACGACCTGAACCGGCTCGGCTCGTACCTCGGGGCGCTGGCACAGGCCAACACCGACGAGAGTCCCGACGTCGCACCACCGATCAGCGACCGGAAGACCGCCGAACATCTCGGACGGCGCGTCGTTGAGGCGGCCGCCCGCTCCACGCGGCCCGCCCAGGTGGCCTGATTCGTCCGCAATACAGTACGACAAACGTAGGGCAAAAGCCTACGCTGGTAGTATTGGCAGCATGGCCGTTGGACTGCCTCCGGAGCTTGCTCGCCGCCGTAACGCGGTGCTGCGGCCGCGTGATGCCGCGGATGTGTACGCGCATCCGCGGCCGGAGTTGGCTCGGCTTGCTCGCAGGGGGGCGATGCGGCATCTGGCGCCGGGGTACTACGTCGTGGTTCCGCAGCGGCGGATCGGTGACCTCCGGTGGCGTCCGGACCTGCACGCGGTCGCGTTGGGGATTGCGGTGGCCGACTATGGGACGAACGCGGTCGCGCTCATGGGCACCAGTGCCGCGCGCCATTACGGGGTCCTGCCCCGCGCCGTCGCGGTCGCCGTGGTCGCCGCGCCGCTCCAGCGGCCTGCGCTCAGGTTGGGCATCGGCGAGATCGTCTTCGTACGGCGGACGTTCGAACGGCTCGACACCGAGCGTGTCGACACCGAGCTGGTCAGCGGCTGGGTGACCACGGTCGAGCAGACCCTGCTCGACCTCGCCGACCGGCCGACGCTGGGCGGCATGACGGCGCAGTCGAGCGAGGAGGCCGTACGGGCGCTCGCGATCCGGGCCGACTGGGACCGGGTCGCCGAGCTCGCCCGCCGACAGCGGAAGGCACGCGCCCTGCGTGCGGCGCTCGCCGTCGCGGGACGGGGTTCCGATGCTGGACCCTGACGAGCTCGCCACGGTCGCGGACCGGTTCGGCGTCGCCGACGAACAGGTCGTTCGCGACCATTTCATCAGCCATGTCCTCAGCGGGCTGACCTCGCTCGATAACGACGAGCTGGTCTTCTTCGGCGGTACCGCCCTCGCCCGTACGCACCTGCCGGAGGGCCGGCTGTCCGAGGACGTCGACCTGTACGTCCCGTCCCGTACGACCGCCGCGGCCGTCATCGAAGAACGGCTGCCGCGGGCACTCGCACGTGAGTTCCCCGGTACGCACTGGCTCGTCCCGCTGACCGGCGTGCGCGACGTCGAGCCCGCGCTGTTGCGGGCCGGCGACGGGACCACGGTCCGCGTCCAGCTGCTCTCCGCGGAGGGCATGTTCGCGTGGCCGACCGAGTCCGGGCCGCTGGACGTCCGCTACTCCGACGTCGTCCCCGCGACCCTCCGCGTACCGACGCTGCCGGCGTTCACGGCGATGAAGACCAGCGCGTGGGCCGACCGGCACACCGAACGCGACCTCTACGACCTGAACGCCCTCGCCGAACTCGACGCGATCGACCGGTCCGCGGCGTCCCTCGTCGCGCAGGCCACCGGCGTACGCGTGGCGCCGCACATGTTCGACCGGCTGCCGACGAGCCTGCGCTGGGAAGAACAGCTCGCGCACCAGCTCAAGGAGCTTCCGGACCCGTACCAGTGCCTTCGACGCGTCCGCGACGCCTACGCCTCGGCCCTCGGCTGGGCCGGGGACGGCGGATAAGACCGGCACGCACGTCCAAGCGAACGGCGCGAATAGTCAACGACTTTCGGCCCGGCCATCACGAGACTTCCCTCCAACGACAAATCGGGGAAAGGAAAGATGACGTCTTCCAATGCGTTCTCGCGCGCCATCAGTGTGACGGTCACGGCCTGCCTGCTCGCGGCCGCGGTGATCGCTGCCATCGCGCTGCCGTAGGCCGCTCACGCGGCCTCGAGCACCGGCGGGCAGATCAGCCGTACCGAGGTCATCGCGCGAGCGAATGACTGGATGCAGAAGATGCCCAGGTACTGCGCGAACAGCAAGGCGAACTGCGCGAACGCGGGCACGCCCTGGACGAGCGACATCGGTGATACCCGGCAGTACCGGCCGGACTGTTCCGGGTTCGTCGACATGGCCTGGCATCTCAACGCCGATCCGAACACCGACTCCCTGCCCGGATCCGCGACGCGGATCGCCATCAAGGACCTGCAGCCCGGGGACCTTCTCGACAACATCGGCGACGGTCACGCCGTGCTGTTCGAGAAGTGGGTCGACAGTGCTCACACCAAGCTCTGGTATTTCGCGGAGACCCATCCGGGCGCCAGCATGGAGCACGAGAGGGGGTCGTTGAGCAGCACGGTCGCCGGCTGGCCGGCCGGTCACTACACGGCCTACCAGTACAAGAAGATCCAGGGTGGCGACCCGCCGCCCACGCAGAAGGAGACGACGCTCGCCTACACCGGGCTCGACTTCGTCGCGAACGGGTCGGTCGCGAAGCTGTCGGCGAAGCTGACCGAAAAGGCCGGCAAGGTGGTCGCGAACCGTTCGGTGGACCTCGCGGTCGGCGCGCAGACCTGCAAGGGCACCACGGACGCCGACGGCCAGGCGAGCTGCACGATCGACGACGTCAAGCAGACGCTCACCGACGACGCCACCGTGCCGGTCACCGCGAACTTCGCGGCCGACGACGCGTACAACGCCTCGAAGACGTCGGCCACGGTGAAGCTGCAGTACGTGACCGGCCGCGCCTTCGGCCTGTCCGCGGACATACCGCTGCTCGGCACGCCGATCGCGATCAAGCCGACCCCGGACACCGGCGTCGTACGTACGGCGGACGCGGCGACCAACGCGCCGCCGTGCGCGCAGAACATCAGCGCGCTGCTCCTGTCGGCCGGCACCCTCTGCGGGAAGGTGGTCGCCCAGACCGGCATCGGGCTCGTAGGCCTGCCGGTGATCGGCCTGTCCGGGGTGAAATCGACCGCGACCGGCACCTGCACCGCCCAGACGGGCGCGGTGGACCTGACCCTCACCGTGGCCGGGACGCCGATTCACGTCGGTGACACGCCTAACCTCAAGGTGGACCTGGGCATTCTCGGTACGAAGCTCGTGGTCGACGAGCAGACCAAGAACGCCGACGGCAGCCTGACCGTCAACGCCGCCCATCTGACCGGGCCGGGCGGCATCGACATCGTCGTCGCCTCCAGCACGGCGGCGGCGCACAACTGCGCCTGATCGGCACGAGGCCCGCCCACTCTCGTACGAGGGTGGGCGGGCGTTCACCAGACGCAGCCCAGTAGTTCGCTGCCCATGGCACCCCACCCGGCGGGATCGCCGCTGACGCCGAACTGCCGCTTGCCGCCGGTGGCGTCCTTCCAGACCTGGTAAACGCGCTTGGCGCCGTGCGCGCCGCAGGTCATGAAGACCGCCACGGGACCGTTGTTCACCCAACCCGGCGCGGTCGACCTCGTCGAGTAGAAGCGGTTTCCCGTGACCCCCTGGCACCCGGTACTACAGGTGAACTCGTTGACCGTACGGGCATTGGCGAACCGTGTTCCGGGCGTGTATCCGCGCCCGACATTGAAGCTGGATGTGGACAGATGCGCGGCGGAGCCCTGCCGCATCGTCCAGATGTCGCCGGCTTCGCGGGTGATGGAGTAGCTCACCGGCTGCCACGGCGACCAGTAGATGTTGACCGAGTCGCCGTTCAATGCCTGCCGGTTCACAATTTGATAATTCGGCCCCGGCTCATAGTGATTGGTGCAGAGGTAGCCGGCGGTGAGCAGATCGCCGCAGGCGATGTCCGCCTGTTCGCCGATCACAGTGGGAGCGGGGCCCGTCGGCTTCACGCCGGCGACGGTGGGGCTGGCGCCGCCGTCCGCGGAGCCCTTCGACGGGGCGCCGGGCGCGCCGGACGGCCAGAGGAAGTACAGGAGGACCGCCCCCGCCACCGTCGTCACGGCGGCGGCGCTGACGGTGAGGGTCGCGGTCGAGACCCGGCGGGCCGCTCGTCGGTGCGTTCGGGACGCCGGGTTCGCCGGACGCCCTGGTACGGGCGGCGCCCCGGTCATGACGACCGGCTCGAGGGCCGTGCCGAACGCCTCATTCACCGGGTCATGGCCGAGCAGGGCGAGCAGTACGTCGGTGGCGGCCGGGCGGTCGGCGGGGTCCTTGGCCAGGCACTCCGCGATCACCGACCTCAGCGGCTCGGTCGGGGCGACCAGGTCCGGCTCGGTGTTGAGGATCCGGTAGAACGTCGCGGGAATCGTGTCGCTGCCGAACGGAGCCCGGCCCGTGGCCGCGAAGAGCATGGTCGCGGCCCAGCTGAACACGTCGGACGCCGGTCCGACACCCCGGGCCGACACCTGTTCGGGTGACATGTACGCGGGGGTGCCCATCACGGAGCTGGACGTCGTGGTGGTGGCGTCCAGCACCCGGGCGATCCCGAAGTCGATCACGCGCGGGCCGTCGGGACCGCAGATCACGTTGCTGGGCTTGAAGTCGCGATGGACGATGCCGACCTGGTGGATCGCGGCGAGCGCGGTGATCGTCGCGACCGCCAGCCGCTCGAGCGCGTCCGGGTCCCGTGGCCCCTCGCCTCGGACCAACGCCGCCAGGGATGGGCCCTCGACGTACTCGCTGACGATGTACGGCTGCGTTCCCTCGGTGTCGATGTCCAGCACCCGCGCGGTGCAGAACTGCCGAACCCGCTGGGCGGCGTCGACCTCGCCCAGAAAGTTCCGCCGCGCCCGCTCGTCCCGAGACAGCCGGGCATGCAGCATTTTCACCGCAACGAGCTGGCCTGAGGGCGATTCACCCAGATAGACCGTCCCTTGCCCGCCCGCGCCCAGGCAGCCCAGAAGTCGGTATTGGCCCACCTGTACCGGATCGCCGTGCTGCAGCGGGCTGGAGTCAGCCACCCAGACCTCCCGAACGCCTTCACCGCCAATGAACGGATCGACGATAGGCGATTAGTCGGCTTACAGGGCTTCAACTCCTATTTCCGGTGAAACGGCGCCTTGGAAGGCGTCACTCAAACGTACGAAATAGGGGCCTTTCGGGCTATTCTCCGTCCGGCACGGCCATCTCGCCGAGAGTGGACCAGTCGTCCTGCGGCAGCTTCATGTTCAGGATCCGCGGCGTCTCGGCCAGGTGCGGAGGCAGGGTCCGCCGCGCGTTCTTGAAATGCTCGGACTGTACGTGCGCGGCGCCCGCCTCGTCGTCCCGGAACGCCTCGACCAGGACGTACACGGTCGGGTCGTCGAGGCTGCGCGACCAGTCGAACCACAAGCAGCCCGGCTCGCCACGCGTCGCCTCCGTGAACTCGCGGGAGATCTCCGGCCACCGGTCGGCGTCCTCGGCCTGGATACGGAACTTGGCGGTAATAAAGATCATGGCCACTTCCTTCATCGGCTGGCTCGTACCCGCCAACCATCCCAGACCTCACGGCTGGCGATTCCGGTGGACGTCTGATGAGATCGAAGTATGAAGACACGAGGACATGACATCGAGGTCACGCCTGGATCGGACCAGGTCGTGGTGCGGGTCAAGGAAGTGGTCGTCGCCACGTCGTCCCGGCCGCTCGTGCTCACCGAGACAGGCTGCCCGCCCCGCTACTACCTGCCACCGGCGGACGTGAAAATGGATCTGCTCAGGTCGACGGCGACGACGTCGCACTGCCCGTTCAAGGGCGATGCCGTCTACTGGTCGGTCGACACCGGCGCGGGTGTGACGGAGGACGCGGTCTGGTCCTACCCCGAGCCCTTCCCCAGAGTCGAGCAGGTCGCCGGCCTCCTCGCCTTCTGGAGCGAGAACCCGGACGTGACCCTCGAGGTGAACGGCCGGCCTGCTTAGACACTGGGTGGAGTCCCTGATTCAGCCCGTAGGTGGTGGTGATCCACTCCCGGCGCGGAGCAGTCTTGGGCCATGAGCCCTCTGCACACCGCGCTGGTCGCTCTCATCGCCGTCTGCTTCCTGATCTTCTTTGTGGCCTGGAGCGTGGGAGCGGTCTACTTCGGCGTGAAGAGCCAGGCCGGCTTCGGCCGTGGCCTGCGCCGCACCCTGCCCCGTACGATTCCGCTGATCGCAGCCGCTTACTTGCTCTCCAAGGCGGTCGAACACTCGCCGCGGTCCTTCTGGCGCCATCTGCGGTTCTGGCAGCCTGAGCTCGCGCTCCTGGGAGCCCTGCTCGCCGTCGCCTCCACCGCCCTGCTGCTGTGGGCCCGTTGGGTCCTGGGCACCATGTGGGCCAGCATCCCGGTGGTCCACGACCACCACGAACTCCGCACCGACGGCCCCTACCGGCTGGTCCGCCACCCTATCTACACCGGCCTCCTGGGCCTGATCATCGGCGGCACGCTGGCCTGCGGGTTCGGCGTCTGGATCGTCGTCCTGGCGGCCGTCACCCCGTGGCTGCTGCACCGCGTCCGTACCGAGGACCGCATGATGGCCGGTCGGTTCGGCGCCGCGTACGAGACGTACCGCGCCCGAGTACCGGCACTGATCCCGTGGACCCGCGTTTGACTAAAGGGTCTCCGCCGGGAGCGTCGGCTCGACGCCAAGGATCACATCTCGCGGTTTCGCCGGAGTTGGCCCAGGGGACGAGGTCAGCGATCATGCGGAATAACGTCAGATGGCGAGTCCTCAATGAGAGTTCCGAATAACGCGGTGATTGCCGCGTCCAGGTCGTTTTTCGCCGGATGCGTGGTATTCGCCGCATGCGCTGCTGTTCCTGCCGGTGCTGCGGAAAAGGTCGTTTCCGACGATGGCAGTGGCGGATCGAGCAGCCACAACGTCAATCGTGACCATCATCGGGGACGTGTCGTCGGCAGAATCCGAAACGGCAACGTCAACCTCAGCGACGCGAAACAGCTGTGCTCAGAAAACAGCACCGCCGCCACCAGCGGCCCGCTGCCCACCACACCGGCACCGCCGGGTGATCCGACCGCCGCGGCGATGCAGGCGTACCTGACGGGTCTGGCCGCGCAAGGGTTCACCGGATCGGTGAAGGTGATACGGCGCGGGCAGGTGCTGGCGCGTTTCGCCGCCGGCGAGGCCGACGAGGAGAACCACATTCCCCTCCGTCCGGACACGATCTTCCGGCTCGCCTCGGTCACCAAGCAGTTCACCGCGATGCTCCTGCTGAAGCTGCGCTCCTGTGGAGTTCGCCTGGACGACCCGATCTGCCCGTACCTCATCCCGAGATTCATCAAGGCCTGCCCAAAGGCGTGGCGGCCCATCACGCTCCGCCAGACCGTCACCCACACCTCGGGCCTCGTCGATACCCAGAACCTGCCCGACTTCTACGTCCTGCTCTCGCAGCCGACCACGACCCAGGCGATCATCCAGCGGTTCATCAACCTGCCACTGCTGTTCCCGCCCGGCACCGGCTGGAGCTACACCAATGCCGGCTTCGTCCTGGCCGGCGCGATCATCGAGTCGGTGACACACCAGGGGTACGGCGCGGTACTGCACAACGAGATCGCCGGCCCGCTGAACCTTCCCAACACCGGCTACAGCCGTGGACAGCCGCCACCCGGATTCGCGAAGGCCTACTACACGCTGGGGTCGCCTGCCCCGCCCACCAACGGCTCTCAGGCGTTCTCCGCGACCGGTATCTTCTCGAACGTTGACGACATCGCCCGCTGGGACCGGTCGTTCGGCGCGTACCTGGTCGCACCACCCGCCACCGCCAGGCTCGCGTTCACGCCACAGGCGCTGTGCCCGCCCGGCGGCTGCCTCCACCTGCCGGGGCGCACGTACGCCTTCGGCTGGATCCGCGACCTGCTCGAGGGGCACCGCCTCATCTACCATCCGGGTCTTCTCCAGGGCTACGCCGCGAGCAACATGTACCTGCCGGGCGACGACATCGAGGTCGTCGTGCTCAGCAACGTGCAGGTCACCGACACCAACGGCATAGCCCGCCACCTCGCCACGCTGGCCCTGGGGCCGTAGAGCGAGGCGACTCGTTCGTCTGACGGACGTTCGCGGGCGGTTCCTGCCTGGGGCGAGGAGGACCACCCGCGATGGTCCGCGTGTCGGATCAGCAGAAGTAGTTCGCCAGGACCCGGCCGTACGCGTTGACGTGGCCGTACGCGGCGCCGTAGGCCCAGTTGCCGGAGGCGTCCTTGCTCTCTTCGTCGAAGGACTCGCCAGCGGTGAGGTAGTCGAAGGGGTCGCCCCCCGGCGTGTGGCGCACGCCGAGGGTCTGGGCGCACACGGTGCGGCGGCCGAGGTTCGGGTGTATGGACGAGGACGAGGCCATGGCCGGTGCGGCGGAGAGCGCACTGATCGCGAGCGTGGCGCTCATCGCGACGCCGAGGGTCAATCCGCGACGATTCGACATTTCGTTCCTGCCTTTACTCGGAGCCTTTTCGGAATAGTTCTGATCACGGTCGCGGCACGGGCACGACGCTGCTCGCGAGCGGCCCGTCCCCGGTCGAGGGTCCGGCGCACCGCTGACGGCTCATGGTGATCACCCGGCGCACACCGGCGACGGACGACCTCCTCAGGAGCTTTCTTACACGTGCTTGACCGTGAGGAAATGAAAGTTACGACCGCCCGCGCGGCCCGGCAATACTTCACCATTAGGGACGACCGAAAGCGGGCACGCGAGGGGCGGTCGGCGATACAAAGTGCCTTGTTAACGCCCTTTGCTCGCCGCGACCCAACTCTCGACACCAGTCCGGCGCCCCCGTCGAGCCGAGAACGTCACAAAGTCGCAAGTCAATGCGCCGACCAAAGTCCGTCCGCCACCCGCCAGACCAAGAAACCGATTTCTCGCCCGGGTAGCGCCGAACCCAGACGCCCGACCGAGAGCCCAGGCGAATTACGCGCGCTTCGAGGGGCTGAGCCCGTAGGTCTCGCGGTTGGCCGGGGTGTCGGGGACGAGTTGCCACAGGCGTAGGGCGCCGTGGGTTACTTCGGCGAGCCAGATGAGGGTGTGGGCGCGTTCCTCGGCGTCGGGGAGGCCGAGGTGGGAGCCCGAGGTGTGGCCCAGTACCGCCACGCGGGTGTTGTGATCGGTGATCTGGTGGGGATGGATCACGTAGTCCGGGTAGGCGTCGGCGTAGCCCTGCCAGCCGGAGATGTTGGGGGTTCGGCCGGTCAGTGGGAGTTCGTCGAAGACGCGGAGTTCGTGGTCTTCGGTCATCAGCCGGCCGAGGCCGGTGATGTCTCCTCGGTTGATGCGGTCGATGAAGCCGATGACCGCGGCGACGGGGGGCAGCCTGTGGGACTCCACGCTTCGGAGAGTATCCGCGAGCGTGGAAATGCGTTGCGGCCGGTTCGGCGGGGAGGGCAGCCTCGTCACTGTGATCGAGTTGTGTGTGCTGACGCCCGATGAGTGGGCGATCTGGCGGGAGTTGAGGCTCGCCGCGTTGATGGAGGCGCCGGACGCGTTCTCGGCGCGGCTTGCGGACTGGCAGGGGGACGGCGATCGGGAGGAGCGGTGGCGGGCCCGGCTGGGGATCCCCGGGTCGTACAACCTCGCCGCGGTGTTCGACGGTCGGCCGGTCGGGATGGTGAGTGGCCTGCCGGCGAACGCGGACGGGCTGGTGGAGCTGATCTCGATGTGGGTCGGGCCCGGGGCGCGGGGCCAGGGAGTCGGTGACCGGCTGATGCGCGCGGTCGAAGGCTGGGCTCGGCGTTCGGGGGCCAAGGGGATGCGGCTCGCTGTGATGGCCGGCAACGAACCCGCGGTCGCGCTCTACCACCGACACGGATATGTCGGCGAGCCCGCTCCCGAGGGCGAGTACCCGCTGGTGAAGACCTTCGACTGACCGGCACAGCCCGGTCCGCGTGCGGTCAGGATGTGGTGGGGAGGGTCTGGATCTGGGCGGTGGCGGTCGCTACGGCCAGGACCTGGTCGTCGGCGTCCAGGAGCTCGCCGGACAGGAAGCAGATCCGCCGGCCCTTCTGTACAACGCGGCCATGGCCGGTGAGGCGGCCGGGCAGGGCGGGGCGGAGGTACTGCACGTGCAGGTCGAGGGTCGGGGCGAAACTGCCCGCAGGCAGGGTGGCGACCAACGCCGGGCCGAGGGTGTCGTCGAGCATCGCGGCCAGGAAGCCGCCCTGGACGACGCCGACGGGGTTGAGGAAGCCGGCATGAGCGGTGAAGGCCACCTCGATGGTGCCCGCGTCGGGGTCGACCTTGATGAGCTCCCAGCCGAGCGTGACGGCGGCGGCCGGGGGCGGAACCCGGCCGGCGAGCATGTCCCAGAACGGTCCTTCCATGTCCCGCATCCAACCCCGGACCACCGACAGTTCGGATCTCACGTTCCGGGTCGGCCGTACGTCTACCTGGTGTGAGCATGAAGCCGTTCGAACAGATCGTCGCGGAGTACGGGCCGGTGGTCCTGCGGGTGTGCCGGGCCGTGCTCGGGCCGGTGGACGCCGAGGACGCCTGGTCGGAGACGTTCCTTTCGGCGTTGCGGGCCTATCCGGATCTGGACGAGGGCGCCAACGTCGAGGCGTGGCTGGTGACGATCGCGCACCGGAAGGCGATCGACGCGAAGCGGGCGGAGGCGCGCCGGCCGATCGCGATGGACGAGCCGCCGGAACGCCCGTACCGCCAGGAGGACTGGCACGGCGACCTCTGGGAGGCGTTGAAGGCCCTGCCGCATCGGCAGCGGACCGTGCTCGCCTACCACCACCTGGCCGGGCTGGCCTACAAGGACATCGCCGCCATCACCGGAGGCACTGCGGACGCCGCGCGGCGGGCCGCCGCCGACGGGATCGCGGCGCTGCGCAAGAGAGGAGTAAGCCGATGAACGAGCCGTTCGACCCGCTGCCGGAGATCGACGAGGAGGCCAACACGCGGCTGCACGCGTGGCTGGTGGCCGCGGCCGACGCGGAGGGGGTGCTCGACGTCGCCTACCGTACGGTCGACACGCCCGTCGGCGTGCTGCTGCTCGCCGCGACCGGGCAGGGCCTGGTCCGGGTCGCGTACGACGTCGAGGGGCACGACCAGGTCCTGGAGTCGCTGGCGGCCAAGGTGAGCCCGCGCATCCTCCGGGCGCCGGGGCGGCTGGACGCGGTCGCGAGGGAGCTCGAGGAGTACTTCGCGGGCCGGCGCCGGGCGTTCGAGGTGCCGCTGGACCTGCGGCTTTCGGCGGGGTTCCGGCGCGCGGTGCTCACGCACCTGTCGCTGATCGGCTACGGGCGTACGGAGAGCTACGCGCAGGTCGCGGCGGCCGCGGGGAGCCCGAGGGCGGTACGCGCGGTCGGTACCGCGTGCGCGACGAACCCGCTGCCGGTCGTCGTGCCGTGCCATCGGGTGGTGCGCTCGGACGGTTCGCCGGGCGGCTACCTCGGCGGCCCGGAGGCCAAGCGCACCCTGCTCACCCTGGAGCGTGCGGCATGACGTGGGAGGAGCGCGTGGCCGCCGCCGACTGGGCGGCGGTGGCGCGCGACCTCGACGCCCACGGCTGCGCGCTGCTGCCGATCGCGCGTGACTGGTACGTCCGGCTCGGCCGCGACGCCGAATGGCCCGACACCCTCGGCGAATGGCTGAAGGTCTGTCACGAGGCGGGGCAGACCCGGCCGACGCCGCTCATGCTGCGCTACGACGAGGGCGACTGGAACGCCCTGCACCGCGACCTGTACGGCGACAAGGTCTTTCCGCTGCAGGTCGTGGTCAACCTGAGTGAGCCGGGGGTGGACCACACGGGCGGGGAGTTCCTGCTCGTCGAGCAGCGGCCACGCGCGCAGTCGCGCGGCACGTCGACGCTGATCCCGTACGGGTACGGGCTGGTGTTCACGACGCGGGACCGGCCGGTGCGCTCGGCACGCGGCTGGTCCGCCGCGCCGGTACGCCACGGTGTCTCGGTGATCCGGTCGGGCCGGCGACACGCGCTCGGCCTAGTTTTTCACGACGCGACCTAGGCAGGGCCGAGGGCGGAACGAGACCGGTTCCGGACGCCGTCCGGCCGTTGTCAGCCGGTCCATGAGCCATGACGATTACGCCGCCGTAATTCGTCTGGTTCATGCAGAAAGGGACCGCGCATGCCGCAGGGATTCGAGGACGACCCGGTGCCGGTCCCGCTCAGGAGGCGTACGGCCACGGCGGCGGCCGTCGCCCTTCTCTCGCTGGCGGGCTTCGCGCCGCCCGCCTCGGCCGCCGCACCCGCGACGGTCGCCAAGTACGCGCCCAGCGTCTACCTGGCGCCCGGCGAGGCGTACCTGCCGATGAGCGCGGGCACCTTCGTGGCCCAGTCGTCCCTGTCCTGGGCGCACGACACGGGCTGCCCGGACGCGACCGTCGCCGAGCGTACGACGATCGACGCGAGCAAGCTCGGAGCCGGCGGCTACCAGCACCAGATCGCCGACGCCCTGTGCGTCGAGCACGGCACGCAGTACAAGAGCAACGAGCTGACCCGGCCGCGCCAGGGCGACAAGCCGAACGTGCCGACGGCGGAGGGCTTCTTCCTGAACTTCCCCAACACGCAGCGGTCCGGCCAGGGCACCGCCGCGCCGGTCTACTACGAGTACTCCGCGCACAAGTACGTGACGTACTGGTTCTTCTACGCCTTCAACGACGCGCCCGCGCCGATCGACTCCTTCGACCACGAGGGAGACTGGGAGCGGATCAGCGTCCAGCTCGATGCCCAGGACAACGCCGTCACGGTCGCGTTCTACGAGCACTCCGGCTACTGCACGCTGCCTTGGAGCCAGGTCGCGCAGGAAAGCGCCCACCCGGTCGCCTACAGCGCGGTCGGTACGCACGCGACCTACTGGAAGGCCGGGACGTTCCCCCTCGTCGGAGGCCTGGCCAACGACGTCACCGGCAAGGGCACGTCCTGGAAGACGTACCAGACCACGCTGTCCGACGCGCACGCCCAGGGCTGGTTCGGCTTCGGTGGCGCCTGGGGTGAGGTCGGCGAGGTGGAGGACTCGACCGGTCCGCTCGGCCCGTCGAGCTTCAAGGGCCCCGCGCCCTCCAACTGGAACGTCCCCTGCACCGAGGGCGTGGCCCCGAACCCCCGCAACAGCACCGCTTCGTAGGGCGTGCCCTAGTCCCACGCGACGCGCAGGACAGTGGTCGCCGACAGGGGGTCCTCGCCCCGGTGAGTGGCGAGGACCCCCTCGCCTTCGGGTGTCTTGACGTACAGCGGCTCGCCGTCGGAGACCCAGGTGTTCCACGCGGCGGCGAACGCCTCGGCACGCCCGCGGTTCTGCGCGAGCGGCGAGGGCACCGCATGGTAGACGACGCCGTCCGCGTGCGCGTCGCCCTCCAGCCACGCGCGGGCACGCGTACGGTCGCCGGTCCGCAGGACGTAGCGGGGCAGGACGTAACGGGGCGCCGTCATCGGGGCGAGCACCTCGTCCAGGGCGAGCGCGAAGCGTTCGGAGGTCGCGGCGTCGACCTCGGCCAGCGACAGCCGGTACGACCCGTCCGGCTCGACCCGCGCCACGACGCCCTCCGCGCCGCGCGGCGACAGCCCGGTCGCCCGCAGCGCGTCGGCCACCGCGTACGCGAACCGGATGAGCGGCGGCTCGGCGGCGGCCCCGGCGAGGAGCCGCGTGGCGCGGCGCAGAGCGAGGCCACGCCACGCGGCCAGCGTCGCGGCCACGCCGACGGCGGGTACGGCGAGCAGCAGCGCGGTCCAGGTCAGGAACGCCGGCAGCGACGCGGCGGCGCCGACACCCAGCGCGACGCCGGCCAGCGCGGCGCGCGGGGGAGCGGCGGGTACCGGGCTCGCGCAGGCCGCGGCGGGGACGACCGGCGGCGGCGCCTCGTGCCCGCCCGCGACGACCGACGCGGGCGCGACCGTACGCGTGGGGCGGATCCGCAGCGTGTGCACCAGTTCGTCGCGGAACCCGCTGCCGATCCGCCACGCCTCGCGGGTACGCGCACGACCTGCGGCGCGGTCGAGCATCGCGATGTTCAGCGGGCCGAGGTCGGCCGGCGGCGCGTACGGGGAGAAGGCCGCGTCGACGTGCGCCACCCCGGACACGATCTCTCCGTCCGGCGCGGCGGCGAGGTAGCCGCGGTGCTTGCGCACGAACCGCTGCCAGTCGGCGGAGCCCTTCGGGTGGGCGTCGGTGAGGCAGACGACCGTCCAGGTGTTGGCCACCTTCTCCGGCCAGGACGGGTCGAGCCGCAGGGCGCGCCCGCGCGTCTGCACCACGGACGTGCTCGTCGTCGCGGCGGTCAGGTCGACGAGCGTGTTCACACCGCGGGCGTCCCAGCCCTCACCGAGCAGCGCGCGCGTGCCGACGAGGACCCGGCACCGCCCCTCCTCGAAGAACCGCGTGACGAGACGTACCCAGGTCCGCGGTGACCAGGGCCCGGCGATGACGCACAGGCCGTCGTCCTCGACGATCGACAGCTCGGGACGCGCCGCCCACGCGAGGAACGCCCGCGCGGTGTCGGGCCCGGCCGCGACAGTACGACCCGTGACGAGCATCGGGTCGAGCGCCCGGGTGCGTTCGTCGGACACCAGGGAGTCGAGGGTGAGCCAGGCCGACCCGGCCTCGGAGTCGAGCACGCCCCTGAGCCGGGCCGGCAGCCGAGCCCCGGCGCGCTCGTGATCGCACAGGACGAGGGCGCGCAGCCGGTCGCCGAGCGAGCCGGCCTCGGCGGCGGCGATCTCCACGGTCGCGTACGTCTTGGCGGCGCTGCGCGCCAGCACCCGGTCGACCGGCGACTGCCCGGCGCGGATCCCGTTGCGCGTGAGCCGGTAGCCGACGGCGGGCAGGGCGCGCCGGATCGCCTCCAGGGTCGCGTCATCGGGCGGTGAGTGCGTGACCTGGTCGTCCAGCAGCGCGACCCAGTCCTCGGCCGACGGTGCGTGCCGGTGCTCCTCGCGCAGGCGCGCGCCGTCGGGCAGGCCGAGCAGCCCGGTGTGGTGCATCCGCAGCGCCGCCGCGGCGAGCCGGGGCTCGTCGCGCTCCAGCCGGGCCCACGACAGGGTCGGCGTCGCCGCGACGAACCGGGCGTCCAGCCAGGTCAGAAAGTCCGTCGACGTGACGAGGTCGGTGGTCAGCTCGGCGAACCGCTCGGCCTCCGCGCCGATGTGCTCCTCCTCGACGGCGGTGGGCGTGGTGAGCCACGCCAGCTCCGCGAACGGCGCGAGGTAGCCCTGGCGTACGAGCGCGGGGATGGACGCGCCCAGCACCGGCGTGCCGAACAGCGTGTCGACGAGCCGCGCCTCCACTGGCGACAGCGACTCCGGCGGGGTGCCGGTCAGCCCGAGCACGAGCGCGTCGGGCAGCCGCTTGAGCACCTCGGCCAGCAGCCGCCCCCACACGTCGAGGAGGTGATGGCACTCGTCGAGCACGAGCGTGAGCGGCCCGGCCCCGGCCAGCCGCGCGATCAGCTCGTGCCCGTTGTCGTGCAGCCGCCGCATCAGCCCGCGCGCGTGCCCGTCCTCATCGGTCTCCGCATCCGGGTCGAACACCGCGAGCGACTGGTACGTCAGCACCGTCACGTCCGCGCCGAGGGACCGGTCCGCGCCCGCCGCGTCCCCGTCCGGGGCGAACCTCCGCCAGTGGTCGATCCACTGGTTCTGGATGGCGGTGTTCGGCACCAGGACGACCGTCTTGCGTCCCAGCCGCCGCGCGGCCTCCAGCCCGATCAGCGTCTTGCCCGCGCCCGGCGGCAGCACGACCCACGCACGCCTGCGCCCGGCCGCCCAGCCCTCGTCGAGTCGCTCGAGCGCACGCGACTGGTACGGGCGCGGCGACCCGGGCCAGCGGGCGCGAGCGAAGTCCGTTGCCATTGTGCGTGCCCCCTTACCGCGCCCAGGTGATTGGCCATCGAGTTTCGTTCGTGAATGGTCGTTCGCGCCGATGTTCCGCTGTCGAATTTCGTTTCATGGAGTCCCGTGCGGTGAATATGCTTCCGATTCGGCGGTGATCGGCCGACCCGCACCGCCGGGCCGCCGAGGCCCGGTCCCGGCGGCCGCCCGCGGCCCGAGCCCGACCCGCGTCCGGAGGTCCGCGCCGCTCGCGTCCGAGCCATGGCCTGCACCGGCCGGTCCGTACCGCGACGGCCGACACCAGGGGCGAAACCCTCCGAATGGCGGGCACCTTCGGATTCGGTCGGTCGTTAGCCTTGGTAAACTAACTACCACTTTTGTGGATAAGACATGACGTAGTCACCACGTTCCGTGGTCGGTCACGGCCGCGCAGGGTCTTTACGCGCCCCGTACGTGTCGGCGATCTATGCTCCTCTATTGGGGACACAGGAGTGCAAATGGGACAGCGCGCCGTCGGCCGTACGTCCGATGACAGCGACGAGGCCGAGCCCGGCGCGAGACGCGGGCTCGGGCGCGCGCTGGCGCTGACGGTCGCGTCCGCCGTCGTGTGGGGCATCGCGCACTTCTCAGCGGGTCGGCGCGCGGTCGCGGTCGCGCTCATGGCCGGGTTCGTGGTGCTCGTCGGAGGCGGGTCCGCGGTGGTCGTGATCGCCCGCGGGGACCTGAAGCACATCGCGGTACGCCGCGACTGGCTGGCCGGCATAGTCATCGGCATCCTCGTGCTCGCGCTCCTGTGGGCCGCCGTCGTCATCCGCTCCTACCAGGTCGTACGCCCGCGTGACCTGGGCCGACGGGCGGGGTTCTCGGCCGGCGCCCTCGTCGTCGTGCTCGCCGCCGGCGTCTGCGTCCCGCTCGTCTGGGCGGCGCGCGACGCGTACACGCTGCGGGACACCATCGACACCATCTTCCACGGCGACGACGTCCATCCGCCGACCGTCAACGTCGCGGACCCGTGGAAAAACAAGCCGCGCGTCAACATTCTGCTGCTGGGCGGCGACGGGGCGGGCGACCGCGCCGGGATCCGCACCGACAGCATGACGGTCGCGAGCATCGACACCAAGACCGGCGACACGGTCCTGTTCAGCCTGCCGAGGAACCTCCAGCACTTCCCGGTCATCCCGCGGCTGCGGTCGCGCTGGCCGTACGGGTTCACCGGCGTCGGTGCGCCGGGCGACGAGGGCCTGCTCAACGAGATGTTCCAGGACGCGGAGGAGAACCCGGCGCTGGAGCCCGGCTACGCGAAGGGGCGCAGAGGCCCGGCGCTGGTGAGCGAGGAGATCTCCTACCTCATCGGCCAGCCGGTCGACTACTACGTGCTGGTCAACCTGTTCGGCTTCGCCGACGTGGTCGACGCGATCGGCGGTGTACGGGTCCACATCGGCCAGGACATCCCGTACGGCGGGCCCGAGGACGGGAGCGCGCCGACCGGCGTGCTGAAGGCCGGCGACCGTACGCTCGGTGGCAAAGAGGCCCTGTGGTTCGGGCGTTCACGTACCTCCAGCAGCGACTTCGTGCGGATGGGCCGGCAGAAGTGCCTGATGAAGGCGATCGCCGAGCAGGCCGACCCGCAGAAGGTGCTGCTCAGCTTCCAGCGCCTGGCCGGAGCGGCGAAGAAGACCATCTCCACCAACATCCCGGCGGCACTGCTGCCGGCGCTCGTCGACCTGTCCGGGACCATGAAGCACGGCGCCCAGGTGACGAGTCTCATGTACGTCCCGCCGCAGTTCCACGTCGCTCCGCCGGAGCTGAACGTGATGCGCAAGGCGGCTGCCAGGGCGATCGCCGAGAGCGAGGCCCAGCGCTCAACACCGGGCCCGACTCCGAGCGTTGATCCGGTTGCCTCGGGCGAACCCAGTGCCCAGCCGAGCGCGTCCAACAGTCCGGACGACCGCGCGTCGGCGAGCCCGGAGCCGCCGACCACCAGGGCGGTATCGCTCGCGGACGCCTGCGGATGAAAGGCATCGGAATATGCACGCTCGGCAGGGCCCGTTAGCGCGTTTGCGCTTTCTCGGGAATCCGCTGAGGGTCATGTCATATCGTGCGACCGAGGTCGACTCGGTCATGCGTACGGTAGGATCCATCAATCAACGCCAAGGGTTACTGACCGCGTCTATTCAATCACTTTGCATATCAGGCGGTGCTGCCGTACGCCCTGATCGGGGACGCGCGGACCGCTCGCAGGGGATACAGGAGACTTCATGGCTCGGCGTCAATCTGACGTCCGCGCGGTGAGCGGCCGCGACCCCATCCCGGTGGCCGGGCTCTGGCGGGCGCTGGGACTCACCGCCGCATCGGCGGTCGTATGGGGCGTCGCACACGTGTGGGCCGGGCGTCGCGCGGCAGGCTTCAGCCTGATGGGCGTGCTGGCCTTCCTCGTGTTCGGCACCGCGATCTCCGCGCTGGCCTTCCAGGAGCAGCTCAAGCAGATCGTCGTCCAGCACACCTACTTGGACGTCATCACGGCGGGGATCCTCATCCTCGCCCTCGTGTGGGGCGCGATCGTCATCCGCTCGTACCAGGTGGTGCGCCCGGCGGGCCTGCCCACGGCGATGCGGATCACGTCCGGCGCGCTCGTAGTGATCGTCGCGCTGATGGTCTGCACGCCGCTGGTGTACGCGGCGAACGCCACGTACGTGCTCGGCGACACGCTCTCCAGCATCTTCTCCGGTGACAAATCCGGTCCGGCGATCAACGCGTCCGACCCCTGGAAGAACCGGCCGAGGCTCAACGTCCTGCTGCTCGGAGGCGACGGTGGCAAGGACCGCACCGGCATCCGTACCGACAGCATGACGGTCGCCAGCATCGACACCCACACCGGCAACACGGTGCTGCTGAGCCTGCCGCGGCAGGTGCAGAAGTTCCAGATGCCGGCGCGCCTCAGGGCCAAGTGGCCGCAGGGTTACACCGGCGACCCGGGCGACCAGGGTCTGCTCAACGAGCTCTACATCGAGGGCGAGCGCCACCCCGACCTCGAGCCGGGCTTCAAGAAGGGCCAGCGCGGCCCGCACCTGCTCGAGGACACGATCGGCTATCTCCTCGGTCTGAAGCTCGACTACTACGTCCTGGTCAACCTCGACGGGTTCAAGGACATCGTCAACGCCATGGGCGGCGTCCGGGTGCACATCGAGAAGACGCTGCCGATCGGCGGCGAGCCCGAGCGCAACATCCCGCCGTCCGGCTACCTCCAGCCGGGCTGGCACCACCTGGACGGCGAGAAGGCCCTCTGGTACGGGCGTACCCGCCACGCGGACGATGACTTCCACCGCATGGACCGGCAGAAGTGCCTGATGAAGGACATCGCCGACCAGGCCGACCCGCAGAAGGTCGTCACCCACTTCGAGAAGCTCGCCAGCGCCGCGAAGAAGACGATCTCCACCAACATCCCGGCGGAGCTGCTGCCGGCGCTGGTCAAGCTGTCCGGCAGCGTGAAGAAGGGCGCGGACATCCACAGCCTGCCCTTCAACCCGTACAAGATGGCGGGCTTCCACGTCTACCAGCCGAACGTACCGCTGATGCGTCAGCTGACCGCCAAGGCCATCGCCCACAGCGTGCACCCGCCGGCGCCCAAGGCGCCGACCGCGCCCACCGCGTCGGCGACGCCGAAGAAGCGGCACGCGAGCGCCTCGGCGACGGCGAGCCAGGCACCGACCGACTCCTCGGGCGGCGTTTCGCTCAAGGACGTCTGCGGCTGATCCACGTGACGGCCGTCCGCCTGAGGCGGGCGGCCGTCCAAATCATCACCGGACTCGGGCCAGAATGTCCAGGTGACCCGTACCACTCCGGCAGGCCGTCCGCTGAGGCGGCGCGTGCTCGTGGCGATCGTCGGCGTGGCCGCCCTGGCGGTCGTGCTGTTCGCGATCCCCCTGGCGGTGGCGCTCCAGCGGCTCTACCGCGACGAGGCCGTCGTGAAGCTCGAGCGCGACGCCACCCGCCTCTCGGCGGTCGTCCCCGACAACATCGCGCTGCACCCGCAGCCGGCGCCGTCAGTGACCGACATGTCCAAGCACCTCAGCGTCGGCATCTACACGCTCGACGGCCAACGGGTCATCGGGCACGGACCACAAGTCTCAATGGTGGCCGGCCAGGCGGGCGACGAGCGCGTCCACGAGGCGATCGAGCACGGCCTGCTGGCGGTGTCCGCGCCGGTGCCCTCCGACGAGTCGATCGTCGCGGTGATCCGGGTGGCGATGCCGTACGACCAGGTCACCGCCAAGGTCGAGCGTGCCTGGCTGCTCATGGGCGCGCTCGGAGTGCTCGTCGTCGGGCTCGCGGCCGTGGTGGCGCGCCGGCAGGCGGGACGGCTCGCCGCACCCCTCGAACGCCTGACGCGCGACGCCCAGGCGCTCGGCGGCGGCGACTTCAGCATCCGCGCCCGGTCGATCGGCGTACGCGAGGCCGACGCCGCGAGCGAGGCTCTCGAGGCGACCGCACGCCGCCTCGGTGACGTCCTCGACCGCGAGCGGGCGTTCAGCGCCCACGTGTCCCACCAGCTCCGTACCCCGCTCACCGGGCTGCTCCTGGGCCTGGAGGCGGGCCTGTCCGTCGGCGACCCGCACGAGGTCATCCGGACCGGGCTCGAACGCGGCGAGCACCTCCAGGAGATCATCGACGATCTCGTGCGGCTCTCGCGTGGCAACGCGGCCGACCGCGGCGTGCTCGACGTACCGGCGCTCCTCGACGAGCTGCGGGCACGCGCCGGCGTGAACGTGGAGGTGCAGGACGGCCTGCCCGAGGTGAGGGTCTCCCTCTCCGCCGTACGCCAGATCCTGCACGTGCTTCTGGACAACGCGATGACCCACGGAGAGCCGCCGGTCAGTGTGTCGGCCGCCGACCTCGGCACCGGGCTGGCGATCGACGTGGAGGACGCGGGCCCGGGCATCCCCGAGGGCGTCGACGTCTTCCGTGCCCCGGCGGACGGCCACGGCATCGGACTCGCGCTGGCCCGCTCGCTGGCCGAGGCGGAGGGCGGCCGCCTGGTCATCCGCCGCCCGTCGCCGCCGGTCTTCAGCCTGCTGCTGCCCGCGAGTGACCGGCTGAGCTAACTCGGCTCGCGCTCGTAGCGGTAGCCGCGTCCGCGCAGGGTCGTGATCTGACCGTGCTCGCCCAGCTTGCGGCGCAGCGTCGACACGTGGACGTCGAGGGTCTTGGTCGGGCCGAACCAGTTTTCGTCCCAGACCTCGTCCATGAGCTGCTCGCGAGTGACCACCTCGCCGGCCCGTGCGACCAGCGCGGCCAGCAGGTCGAACTCCTTGGGCCGCAGCGGCACCTCGTCGTCGCCGACCAGCACCCGGCGGGCGGGCAGGTCGAGCCTTACCTGTCCGACCGTCACCACCTGATCCCCGGGAACGGCCGCCCGCCGGCGCAGGTGGGCGCGGAGCCGCGCCATCAGCTCGGTCAGCCGGAACGGCTTGGTCAGGTAGTCGTCCGCGCCGGCGTCCAGCGCGACGACCACCTCGAACTCCGCGGTACGCGCGGTCAGCACGACGATCACGGTCTGCGGGAACTCGGCCCGCAGCCGCCGGCAGAGCTCGGGGCCCTCGATGTCGGGCAGGCCGAGGTCCAGGAGGATCAGGTCCGGTGGAGAGGCGTGCGCGTCCGCCTGTCCGGCCGCTCCGGTCGATGCCAGGCTCGACTCGTAGCCGCTCGCGGACAGGGCCTTCAACAGTTCGGATCCGATGACGTCGTCGTCCTCGACGACCAGGATGCGTTCCCGCGCCACACCCCGATCCTAGGTAACCCCTCGAGCGGAATGCGCGGCGACCGTTGAGAATCAGTGCCAGAGACCGCGCGGCCGGCCCCGCGAACCCGTGCGAGCCCAGGTGCACGGCTGGCCGGCCGGCCGTTCGGCCTGCGATCGGATGGCCAGGCTCATCAGGCTGATCAGCAGCGATCCCGTGGTGTCGCTGTCGAGACGTACGGTCACCCAGTCGTCACCGGGCCGGATCACCACTTGACCAGACTCGGCGAGCACCGCGCTGAGCCGCTGGACGAACGGACCGGTGAGGCGCAGGTCGGCCTCGTCACCGGTGTGCAGGTGCAGGATCTGGTCGCCGTGTACGCCGAAGCCGTGGCCGGCACCACAGGAGGGACGACCGGCCTGTAGTCCGGGCCAGGTCGTCAGTTGCGCGGCCACGCGATCGGCCGTGCTCCGGCTCTTCCGGGAGCCCTTCACGGCATAAGGATCGCGCGCAGGATGCTTTCCATAGAAGAGCCCGAACGCAATCGTTATCAAGAAACGTCGGCGTATTTTCGTCTCCTGGACACCCGCCCGTACCGTGGACGGCGTGATCCTCCGCACAGACGTCGAGGCGGCACGCCTCCGGATCGGCGCCCATGTCCGCACCACTCCGGTCATCGAGGCCGACGGCCGCTGGCTGAAGCTCGAGCAGCTCCAGTACACCGGCTCGTTCAAGGCACGCGGCGCCTTCAACCGCCTGCTGTCGGCCGCCGAGCGTGGCGGTCTGCCCGCCGCCGGGGTCGTGGCAGCCTCCGGCGGCAACGCCGGCCTGGCCGTCGCCCACGCGGCGCGCGAGCTGGGCGCCCACGCGGAGGTGTACGTCCCCCGCACCGCCCCACCGGTCAAGGTCGCGCGCCTGCGCGCCCTCGGGGCGGCCGTCGTCCAGGTCGGCGAGGAGTACGCCCACGCGTACGAGGCCGCCGCCAAGCGCGCGGCCGACACCGGCGCGCTGTTCTGCCACGCCTACGACCAGCCGGAGGTCTGCGCCGGTCAGGGCACCCTCGCCCTAGAGCTGGAGGAGCAGACCGGCGGCGTCGACACCGTCCTGGTCGCGGTCGGCGGGGGCGGGCTGATGGCGGGCATCGCCGCCGCCCTCGAGGACCGCGCGCGCGTCGTCGCGGTCGAGCCCGTGAACTGCCGGGCGCTCCACGCCGCGCTCGAGGCCGGAGAACCGGTCGACGCAGAGGTCTCCGGCGTCGCGGCCGACTCGCTCGGCGCGCGCCGCGTCGGCGACATCGCCTTCGCCGTGGCGCGCCGCACCGGCGTGACGTCCGTGCTCGTCGACGACGAGAACCTGGTCGCCGCACGCCGGGAGCTGTGGGACCGCCATCACCTCGTCATCGAACACGGCGCCGCCGCCGCGTACGCCGCCCTGCTGACCGGCCGCTACCGCCCCGAGGCCGGCGAACGCGTCGCGGTCATCTGCTGCGGGGCCAACACGGACCCCTCCGACCTGGCCCACTGATGCCCGAGTACTACGACGTGGTGCACGTCTTCTGCGGTCCCGACGGCCGCCACGGCAACGCGCTGGCGGTCGTACGCGACGGGTCGGCCGTGCCCACCGAGGCCGGGCGCCAGGAGCTCGCGCGGCGGCTGGGGTACAGCGAGACGGTGTTCGTCGACGACCACGAGCGCGGCGTCATCGACATCTACACGCCGACGCTGCGGCTGCCGTTCGCGGGCCATCCGTGTGTCGGGACGGCCTGGCTGCTCGGCGTACCCGCCCTGGAGACGCCGGCGGGTCTCGTACGCGCGCGGTCCGACGGCGACCTCACCTGGATCCAGGCGCGCGCCGACTGGGCGCCGCCGCGCACGCTACGGCGGTACGGCTCGGCGGCCGAGGTGGACGCGCTGGCCGTGCCGCCACCGGGGGAGTGGATCTACGCGTGGGCGTGGCAGGACGAGGCGGCCGGGCAGGTCAGGGCCCGCGCCTTCCCCGGGCGAGACGACGGCATCGACGAGGACGAGGCCACCGGCGCGGCGGCGCTGCTCCTGACGGCCCGCCTCGGCCGCGCGCTGACCATCACGCAGGGGCGCGGGTCGCAGATCGTGACCGCCCCCGGGCCGGACGGCCTGGTCGACGTGGGCGGGCGGGTCAGAGCCAGTCGCGCTTCTTGAAGATCGCCCAGAGTGTGAACGCCGTCATGACGAGGACGGCCACGCTGGTGAGGAATCCCCAGCGCTCGCCGAAGCCGGGGTAGGGGACGTTCTGGCCGTAGAAGCCGGTGACCGCGGTCGGTACGGCGATCACCGCGGCCCAGCCGGTGAGTTTCTTCATCACCTGGTTGAGGTGGTTGCCCTGGATGGCGATCCGGGCCTCCTGCAGGCCGGTGACGACGTCGCGCAGGCTCTCGGTCCACTCGGTGGCGCGCAGCACGTGGTCGTAGACGTCCTGGAAGTACGGGGCCATCGGCTCGGGGATGACCTTCAGGTCCCGCCGGAGCAGGGTGTTGACGACCTCGCGCATCGGCAGGACGACGCGGCGCAGCAGCGTGAGGCTCTTGCGGAGCCGGAAGCCGCGGCGCTGGCTCTCCTTGTCGGGCAGCTCGTCGTCGAACAGCCGCTCCTCCAGGGTCTCGATCTGGCCGTCGAGTGCCTGCACGGCGTCGAAGTGCTCGTCCACGATGAGGTCGAGCAACCCGTGCAGCAGGTGGGCGACGCCGTGCTCGGCCAGGTCCTGGGCGGCGTCCCAGCGCTCCACGAGGGCGCCGACGTCGAAATGGTCGTCGGCGCGTACGGTCACCAGCGCGCGGTCGGTGATGAAGGCCGATATCTCGTGGGTCTCGAGCCGCCCGCTCTCCTCGTTGAGACGTACACCGTAGGCGTTGAGGAACAGATGTCCCTCGTACCGGTCGAGCTTGGCGCGCTCGTGGCTGCTCAGCGCGTCCTCGACGGCGAGCGGGTCCAGGCCGAGCTCCTCGCTGATGACTCGCAGGCCCTCGTCGTCGGGCGCGCGCAGGTCCAGCCAGACGATCGTGTCCGGCTCGGCGAGAAAGTCGCTGATCCGCGCGGCGGGGAAGTCCTCGTCCTCGAGCCGCCCGTCACGCCAGACCCGGGTACGGGACCTCAGATCCACGAGTCGAACCACATACGGGCATGCCATGCGTCGTAGGGGAGGATCTGGCCGGTCAGCACCGGATACAGGTAGTAGAAGTTGGCCAGCACGATGAGGACGTACGCGCCCGCGGCGGCGGCGCCGAACACCCGGCGCGCCGGCAACGCGTCGGCCGGCCCGATGACGATGCCCAGGACCAGCACGATGGACAGCACCATGAAGGGCAGCATCGGGGTCGAGTAGAACAGGAACATCGTGCGGTGGTTGAAGCCGAAGTAGAACCACGGCAGCCAGCCCGCCGTGAACCCGACGAGGCAGGCCCCGGCGCGCCAGTCGCGCTGTACCAGCCACCAGCCGAACAGCACGATCAGCGTGATGATCGACAGCCACCAGATCGCGGGCGTGCCGATGCCGAGGACCTCGCGCGAGCACTTGGACGCGCCGCAGCCGGTCGGCTCGGTGTAGTAGAACGCCACCGGCCGCTTGAGCACCATCCAGTTCCACGGCCAGGACTGGTAGTCGTGCTTGACCGTGAGGTTGGTGTGGTAGTGCCACACCTGCTTGTGATAGCTCCACAGCCGCGGCATCGCCTGCGTGAACGCCGTGAACGGGTTGGACGAGACCTGCCCGCGGCCCCAGCCGCCGGAGGTGAAGATCCAGCCGCTCCACCAGGCGACGTAGCTGATGCCGCTGAGCACGACCAGTGACAGGAACGCGGGTACGGCGTCGAGTGCGAGGGCCCCGGCGTACGGCCGCCGTACGCTCGCGGCCCGGCGCGCTCCGGCGTCCCAGAGGACCACCATCAGCCCGAAGGCCGCGATGTAGAAGATGCCGGTCCACTTGGTGGCGACGGCCGTACCGAGGCACAGGCCGGCCGGAATCCGCCACCAGTGCATGACGAACGGGCCGAGGTCGCTCTCGCCGCCGGTCTCGCCGATCCGCCGGGCCAGGGCCCCGCGCGACACGTCGCGGTCGATCACCAGGAAGGCGAAGCCGGCCAGTACCCAGAACATCACGAAGATGTCGAGGATCGCGGTGCGGCTCGTCACCAGGTGCATGCCGTCGAGCGCGAGCAGCAGCGCCGCCGCGCAGCCCAGCAGCGTGGACCGCGTCATGCGCCGCGCCACCCGCGCGAGGATCAGCACTGACAGCGTGCCGAATACCGCGCCCGCGAACCGCCAGCCGAACGGGTCCATCCCGAACATCCACTCGCCTATGGCGATCAGCCATTTGCCGGCCGGCGGATGCGCGACGAAACTGCCGCCGTCGGCCCAGATATGGAGGTTCGGCGGGTACTGGACCAGCAGTTTGTCGGCGTCTTTGACCGTGTTGTGCTCATGGCCGAACTTCAGCAGGGCGTACGCGTCCTTGGCGTAGTACGTCTCGTCGAAGACGACGGCACGCGGTCTGGCCAGGTGGTAAAAGCGCAGAGTGCCGGCGAACAACGTCACCAGGAGCGGGCCGAGCCAGCCAACGAGTCTGCCGCCCGGGATCGTCGGCACGAGCCATCGGCGAAGCGACGGCGGCCGTCGGTCGTGCACGGACGGGGTTGCCGGTTCGAGCCCTGTCATCGCCACCACCCCGACATCGTACGGGCGGAAACCGGGCCGATCGTGCACTTCGCTCCGCCCGGTCGCGAGGCGACCGTCTTTCGGGCGTCCTGGAGGGTCTTCGACGTGGTCGAAGATGAGGGTGTGGACACGACAGGGACGCTGACGCTGGCCGCCGCACCGATCGGCCGCCCCGAAGACGCATCGGAACGCCTGCGCACGGCGCTCGGCGAGGCCGACATCATCGCGGCCGAGGACACCCGGCGCCTCCGCAGGCTGGCCGCAGACCTGGGCGTCACGCCCGCCGCGCGGGTGGTCTCCTACTACGACGCGAACGAACGGGCCCGAGCCGCCGAGCTCCTCGGCGATCTGCGCGAGGGGCGGAACGTCCTGGTCATCACCGACGCCGGGCTGCCGGGCGTCTCCGACCCCGGCTACCGGCTCGTCACGGCGGCGGTCGAGGCGGACGTGCCGATCACCGTCCTGCCGGGGCCGTCCGCGGTCACGACCGCGCTGGTGATCTCCGGGCTGCCCAGCGACCGGTTCTGCTTCGAGGGCTTTCCGCCGCGCAAGACCGGCGAGCGCGCCGCGCGGCTGCGCGCCCTGGCCGACGAGCCGCGCACGATGGTCTTCTTCGAGGCGCCGCACCGGCTCGCCGCCGCGTTGGAGGCGATGGCGGAGGCATTCGGCCCGGATCGGCCCGCGGCCGTCTGCCGCGAGCTGACCAAAACGTACGAGGAGGTGCGCCGCGGCCCGCTGGCCGAGCTGGCGCGGTGGGCCGCCGACGGCGTACGCGGCGAGATCACCCTCGTCGTCGGCGGGGCACCGGAGCGTACCGGCGAGGTCGACCTGGCCGAGCTCGCCGGCGAGGTGGAGGTCCGCGCGACCGCCGGAGTGCCGCGAAAAGAGGCCATCGCCGAGGTTGCGCGCGAGAACGGAGTGCCGAAACGGGACTTGTATGACGCGGTCATCGCGCGAAAGACAAGCCATTAGCGAGTCTTGACTCAATCTTTAGCCCTGCCAGGTGCCCATGGGCGACATGCAGTGGGAAAAACTGACTCCGGGATGCGTCTACCGGTTCACCCGGGGGTGACAGGTAATGCACGAATCCATGGTCTCGCAGGAGACGTGGACGTACGAGTGTCTGACCTGCCTGCACGAGTGGCAGGAAGAGTTCGAGGTCGGGCACTGCGCGGATGGTCACGGCGGCGATGCCGTCGTTTACCACCGAATGGGACATCGATGCGTCTGTCCGTGGGCGGAGCTGTTCTGTCCGTCCTGCGGCGGGTACGACGTGAAGATTCTCCCGAACGGCTGGGTCCGGGTGGCGCGGCTGCCTCGGCAGCGTCACACCGAGCTGGAAATGCTCTTCCACCTACGCAAGTTGCACGCCTACTGACCCGGTATCGGGTCGAAGGCGGACGGCCGGGACCTTCGGGTCCCGGCCGTCCGTCTCTCTACGACTCGATGGCGACCGGGTCCTTGGGGGCCGACTCGTCGTCGGGCTTCTCCTCGGGCTTGCCGCGGAAGCGCGGCGGCAGCAGCCGGTCCAGCTTGCGCCTCGGCTCGTCCGAGAAGGCGATCGCGGCCGCGAGGCAGGCGAGCGGCACGGTCGGCAGGACGTAGCGGTAGTCGAACTCCGCGGTGGCCGGCGGCGCCAGCAGCAGCCCCGCCCCGGTGATCCACGGCAGGAAGGCGGCACCGCCCCAGCGACGCCACAGCGGGATCAAGCCCGCGAGGCCGACGATGAGGATGCCGCCGAGCAGCGTGCCGGGCAGCCGTACGTAGTGCTGGTAGTCCCGCAGGACCCGCGAGTACGGGTACACGATGTGGGTGCGCGCGTTGCCCTGCTCGTACGCCTGCGCCTCGGACGCGGCCGTGTGGTCGCGGCTCATGCGCCAGCTCGGCAGCGCCGCCGACTCCGAGCCGAACTGGTACATCTCATAGGTCGCCCGGTCCGGGAACACCGCGCGGTGCCAGTGGAACGTGTAGAGGAGGTCCTTCGCGACGACCTTGGCGTAGTCGAACGGCTGCGCCATGATCGCTCGCTTGGCGAAGTCGCTGGCCAGCTGGTTCTGGTAGTCGGTGAACCGTGCGGCCGGGATCCGGTGGAACGGCGAGTTGCGGTCCCAGATGGCGTCCTGGGAGAAGACGAGCGGGGTGTGCGAGGTCTTGCTGTTCTTGCACAGCGGGTACTCCGACACCGGCGGCTTGATCTTGTTGCAGTCGGCGAAGGCCGTGACACGGGCGTACAGGAAGACGCCGCTGCTGGTGGTCATGCCGGGCTTGCCGTACCAGGACCAGAACCAGCCCGCGTACGCGCCGAGCGGCAGCGCGCACACCGCGAGCGTGGCGACCAGGATGCGCCAGTTGAACCGGCGGATCAGGTAGTAGACGACGACGGCGACCACGACCGGCTCGCCGACCGTACGGGTCAGCGTCGCGAGGCCGAGCAGCAGGCCGACGACCGCGCCGACCTTCCAGGTGATGTCTTTGCCGTACCAGAGCAGAATTGTGACGATCGACACCAGAAGGAAGCCGAACGGCGCGTCCGACAGGATCAGATGCTCGAGTTGGATCTGGTAGCCGTCGAAGAGCAGCGGGGTGGTCGCCAACGCGGCGCCCCAGCCGGGCAGGCCGAACTTCTTGCGCAGCAGCGCGTAGATCATCACCGCCGAGCCGAGGCCCATCAGGTGCTGGATCCCGGTCACCAGAGCGAAGCTGTGGAAGGGCTTGAGCAGCCACAACAGGAACGAGTAGCCGTCCGGGCGGATCGGGTGCGGGTACGGCGACATCGCGACGTGCAGGTAGTCGAACGAGTCGTTGAACCACGATGCGGGGCGGTAGCCGAGCATCGCGAAGGCCCGCAACATCGCGCCGATCGCCAGCACGAAGGTGAATATCTGATGGCCGCGTATGAGCGACCAGATGCCTCGTGGCGGTGTGTCCTCGGCGGGGGATACGGTCTTATCGACCGCTGTGACCTGCGACTTTTCCTCACGCGGCGCACTGGTCGCGACAGCGCCACCGCCTTGGTCTCCCGCGTTACTCAAGTCCCGCCCGACCTCTCTGGACATCACAGCCCTTATCCTGTATCCCCAGCCTGCCGTATCGGAGTTCTCCATGCGGGGCCAAAGATTGCGACTTCGCAACGCGTGGTCGCTCATCGGCGGGCATCATGGGTAACACACGCCACCCGTCGGAATAATGACGAGGTTAGTCGAAAACCCCAAAGCGTCGCAGCGGGGTGTTGGAGGACACGACGTGGAACTCTCCGTGGTGATGCCTTGCCTAAACGAGGCGGAGACCGTCGAGACCTGTGTGCGTAAGGCCCGGGGCTTCTTCGAAGAACACGGTGTCGATGGCGAGGTCATCATCGCCGACAACGGAAGCACCGACGGCAGCCAGCAGCTCGCACGCGACGCAGGGGCTCGGGTCGTGCCGGTGTCCGACAAGGGGTACGGCAACGCCCTCATGGGTGGCGTCCGTGCCGCCCGGGGTTCGTACGTCGTGATGGGCGACGCCGACGACTCCTATGACTTCACGGCGCTCATGCCCTACCTGACCGAGCTGCGCGACGGCGCCGACCTCGTGATGGGCAACCGGTTCCGCGGTGGCATCGCCGAGGGCGCCATGCCGCCTCTGCACCGCTACCTCGGCAACCCGGTGCTCAGCTACATCGGCCGGCTGTTCTTCCGCAGCAAGATCGGTGACTTCCACTGCGGGCTGCGCGGATTCCGCCGCGAGTCGATCCTGCGGCTCGGCCTGCAGACCGGCGGCATGGAGTTCGCCAGCGAGATGGTGGTCCGCTGCACGCTCGCCAAGTACGACGTGCGCGAGGTCCCCACGACGCTGTCGCCCGACGGCCGCACGCGCGCGCCGCACCTCAGCACCTGGCGTGACGGCTGGCGCCACCTGCGGTTCCTGATGCTCTACAGCCCGCGCTGGCTGTTCCTCATCCCCGGCATGATCCTCATGACGCTCGGCCTCGTCGCCGGCGTCGCGCTGTCCGCGGGCCCGATCCGCGTCGGCGAGGTCGCCTTCGACGTCGACACCCTCGTCGGCGCGTCGGCCATGCTGGCGATCGGCTTCCAGGCCGTGCTGTTCGCGTTGCTCACCAAGGTCTATGCCATGGAGGAGGGCTTCCTCCCACATGACCGCCGGGTGCAACGGATCATCGACTCGTGGAGCCTCGAACGCGGCCTCGTCGTCGGTGGCGCGCTCGCGCTCGCCGGCCTCGTCGGCCTCGTCGCCTCGCTGGTCCACTGGCAGGTGCACAGCTTCGGCCAGCTCGACCCGCGCGACTCGCTCCGCCTCGTGGTCCCCTCGGCGACCGCGCTGATCATGAGCTTCCAGATGATCTTCGCCTCGCTGTTCGTGAGCATCCTCGCGATCCGCCGCCGTTCCCACCCGCCGGTCACCGACCCGGCGGACGAGGCGGCCGACGTCGTCGACGCCGCGGTCCACAAGGTTCAGAGCGAGAGCACCGAGACCGCCACGGACGAGAAGGCGGAGGAGAAGGCCGAGACGGCCTGACCCATCACGTGCTGCTGAAGGGTCCCGGTGACCACCGGGGCCCTTTCGCGTCTTCACGGGCCGAATCGGATGCGTGCGACCTCGTACGTCGTCGCCACGGGCCGATTTCCGGGTGAGCCACGGTGGCGCGGCATCTAGGCTTAGGGCATGTCCAGCCGTCATATCTTGACCGCGCCCGCCTGGCCGTACGCCAACGGGCCCCGCCACATCGGGCACGTCTCCGGCTTCGCCCTGCCCTGCGACATGTTCAGCCGCTACCAGCGGATGGCGGGCAACAAGGTGCTGATGGTCAGCGGTACCGACGAGCACGGCACACCGATTCAGGTGCAGGCCGACAAGGAGGGCGTGACCGCCCGCGAGCTCGCCGACCGCTACAACGGCGTGATCGGCAAGGACCTCCACGGCCTGGGCATGTCCTATGACCTGTTCACGCGCACGACGACGCGCAACCACTACGCCGTCGTCCAGGAGCTGTTCAAGGGCCTGCACGACAACGGCTACGTGTTCGAGAAGACCGCGATGGGCGCGATCTCGCCGTCCACCGGCCGTACGCTGCCCGACCGCTACATCGAGGGCACCTGCCCGATCTGCGGCTACGACGGCGCGCGCGGCGACCAGTGCGACAACTGCGGCAACCAGCTCGACCCGATCGACCTGATCAACCCGCGGAGCCGCATCAACGGCGAGGCGCCGAAGTTCGTCGAGACCGAGCACTTCTTCCTCGACCTGCCCGCGTTCTCCGAGACCCTCGGCTCGTGGCTGCAGGGCAAGGAGGGGCTCTGGCGGCCCAACGTCTACAAGTTCACCCGCAACCTCCTCGACGACATGCAGCCGCGGCCGATCAGCCGTGACCTCGACTGGGGCGTGCCGGTGCCGCTGCCGGGCTGGGCCGACCGGCGGGACAAGCGGCTCTACGTCTGGTTCGACGCGGTCATCGGCTACCTGTCGGCGTCGGTCGAGTGGGCGAAGCGCTCGGGTGACCCCGACGCGTGGCGCGCGTGGTGGCAGAGTCCCGACGCCCAGGCGTACTACTTCATGGGCAAGGACAACATCGTCTTCCACTCCGAGATCTGGCCGGCCATCCTGCTCGGCTACAACGGCGCGGGAGACAAGGGCGGCGATCCGGGGAGCCTCGGCGCCCTCAACCTGCCCACCGAGGTCGTCTCGTCGGAGTTCCTGACGATGGAGGGCAAGAAGTTCTCCTCCTCGCGTCAGGTCGTCATCTACGTTCGCGACTTCCTCGAGCGCTACGACGTGGACGCCCTTCGCTACTACATCGCGGTGGCCGGCCCGGAGAACCAGGACACCGACTTCACCTGGTCGGAGTTCGTCCGCCGCAACAACGACGAGCTTGTCGCCGCGTGGGGCAACCTCGTCAACCGGTCGATCTCGTTCGCCGCCAAGAACATCGGTGAGATCCCGGAGGCCGGCGCGCTCACCGACGCCGACCGCGCGATCCTCGAGCGTTCGCGGGCGGCCTTCGACACGGTGGGCGCGGAGCTGGAGCGTTCGCGGTTCAAGAGCGCCGTCAACGAGACCATGCGCACCGTCGCCGAGGCGAACAAGTACCTCTCCGACCAGGCGCCGTGGAAGCTCCGTACGGAGGACCCGGAGCGGATGAAGTCGATCCTGCACGTCGCGCTGCAGCTCATCGACGATGCCAAGACGCTGCTGACGCCGTTCCTGCCCAACTCCTCGGACAAGGTGCACAAGCTGCTCGGCGGCGAGGGTGACTGGAGCGGGATGCCCGAGATGCGCGAGGTCGACGAGGACGGCGGCACGCCCTACCAGGTGCTCACCGGGTCCTACGAGACGCAGGCGCGCTGGGAGTCGCAGCCGATCAAGCCCGGCACGCCGCTGGCGCCGCCGAAGCCGCTGTTCGCCAAGCTCGATTCGTCGGTCGTCGACGAGGAGCTGGCCCGGCTCGAGCAGGCATGAGCTCCGGAGACGAGCTGCCGCCCGCCCCCGACGCGCTCGCGGTCGAGGTCTTCGACAGCCACTGCCACCTCGACGTCATGGAACGGCCGGTCGCCGAGGTCCTCGACCTCGCGCGATCGGTCGGCATCCGCCGGGTGGTGACGGTCGGCTACGACCTGCCGTCCTCGCGCTGGTGCGCACGTACGGCCGAGGAACACGACGACGTGTACGCCGCCGTGGCGATCCACCCCAACGACGCGGGCGCCGCCACCGACGAGGTCCTCGCCGAGATCGCGGAGCTGGCCGCGCAGCCCCGCGTACGCGCGGTCGGCGAGACCGGGCTCGACTACTACCGCGACTGGGCGAAGCCGGACGACCAGCAGCGGTCGTTCCGCGCGCACATCGAGATCGCCAAGAGCACCGGCAAGGCGCTGGTCATCCACGACCGCGACGCCCACGAGGACGTCCTGCGCGTCCTCGCCGAGGAGGGCGCGCCGGACCGCGTGGTCTTCCATTGCTTCTCCGGCGACCGCGCGATGGCCGAGATCTGCGCCGAGCGCGGCTACGTGATGAGCTTCGCGGGCAACGTGACGTTCAAGAACGCCGGCTCGCTGCGCGAGGCCGCCGAGGTCGCGCCGCCGGAGCTGCTCCTCGTGGAGACCGACGCGCCGTACCTCACGCCGATGCCCTACCGGGGCCGCCGCAACGCGCCGCACCTCGTACCGCTGACCGTCCGCCGCATCGCCGAGGTGAAGCGGATGGACACCGACGACCTGTGCGCGACGATCGCCGCCAACGGGGAGCGCGTGTTCGGCGCCTGGTGACCCGTCACAGCGACAGACGGCGCACGTCGAACAGGAACCCCAGGAGCAGATCGGCGAGCGGACCCGGCGTGCCCGGTTCGACGCGCAGCATCCACTCCCGTCCGCCGGCCGCCATGACCGCGAGCGGCCGCCCGCCCTCGTCCCACGCCTCGAACGCGCCGGACCTGGCGTCCTGAGGCGTACGGATCGCGCCGAGCGGGTTCCCGTCGGCGCGCAGCAGTTCGTACGCCGACGGGAACCACGCGACCCTGCGGATCACCGCCTGCGGAGTGCCGACGGGGTCCAGCAGCCAGGTCTCCGGCTCGTACGCGCGGAAGCCGCGGCGCTCCAGCACGAACCTCGGCTCGCCCGCCGGGCCGTACACGGTGGCGAAGCCGGTCGTGTCGGAGCTCATCCCGGCGACGGAGCGGAAGGCCGACCGCGGGTTGCCCCGCGGCCGGCGCCCCGGCAACTCCACCGGCAGGTGACCGGCGGGGGCATCGGAGTCACGTACCTCCGCGTACGTGATGCCGTCGGTGCCAACCGCCTTGGTCGGGGAGACCGACAGCAGCGTCGCGCCGCTGGGGGCCTCGGAGGCCAGCCGCTCGGTGCGGGCGCGGGCCAGAACGTAGATCCGCCTGAACCTCCTTGCGAGGATCGGTGGCGCGATGAAAACCGGCAGTGCGGTCAGGAAAAGCGGCCACTCGTCGCCGAGACTGCCCGCGTACGGCCCGAGTGGCCCGATCCGCACCGCGACGCTGTGCCCGACGTCGTCGGGCCCCACCTCGGAGATGTGACCGGAGCCGCTCGTCCCACCGGAGTCCGTCCAGCGCCCGGAGCAGTCGGTCTTCTTCGGCCGGACGTCGCAGTGCGTGACCCGCGCCGTCGCCCGGTCCCCGGCCAGGAACGTGTAGGTCAGCACGACCGGAATGAAGAGCATGACCACGACGAACACGACGAGGAACCCGATCGCGGTGAGCCGCACTCTCAGCATGATCACGGACTATAGGGGTGTTCGTCCGGACACTCCCTAGTGAATCGCCGCCAGGTCGACGATCACGTAGCCGCCCGCGAGACGCCACCGCGGGGGTTCGCCGACCACAGCACGTCCCGGCCCTGGACGGTCAGGCGAGACAGGCTCAAGACGCCCGGCTGCTCGACGATCCGGTGCGCCGTGCCCCCGGTGGACGGCGCCGCCCAGATCTGCGGGCCGTGCGGGCCATCGAGCCACCACGCGACGTACCCGCCGCCGGACGTGAACCCGTCGGCGAACGACTCCGCGTGCGCCGGACGGACGACCTTGGTGATCCGCCGCGCCGTACGCGCGCGCAGGTCATAGGCGTACAGGGCGTCGGCGCTCTCGAAGGAGGACCCCGTGGAGACCAGCATCGTGTGATCGTCGAGGAAGGCCCGCGGCGCGAAGGCCTTCCCGTTCGGCAGCGTGCCCGCCACCTTGTGTACGGCCTCCGGCCACACCGTCGCGATGGGCGGGGCGCCGGTCGGCCTCGGACGCTGGAAGGCGTCCGGGTTCGGGTGCTCGCGGAAGATGAGGGTGGCGCCCCCCAGCACCAGGACGACCGCCGCGGCGGCCAGCACCACTCGGGCGAGCGGATGCACGCGTATCCGGCGCGGACGCTGCCCGGTGAGCTCGACGACGAGGCCCGGCGGTGCCATGGGTGCCCGGTCCGCGGCATCCGAAAGGGGCTGTCGCAAGGCCGTCTCCAGTTCTTCGACCATCGGGCACTTCCCTTCAGCACGGACGGCCGCCGGCTCCCGCGCAGCTTCTCCAGGGCACGAGACGCCTGGCTGCGCACGGACGAAATCGTCGAAGCTCAGTGCTTCATTCAAGGCACCCTCCTGGCCCCAGGGACGGGTACGGCGCCGGAACTGTTGCATGTACGGGACACTTGCCGTGTGGGTGAACGACTACTCGGGCCGGCGGATGTCCGCACGCTCGCCTCTGACCTGGGCCTGCGCCCGACCAAGACACTCGGCCAGAACTTCGTGATCGACGCGAACACGGTGCGCCGCATCGTCCGCGACGCCGAGGTCGACGCCGACGACGTCGTGCTCGAGGTGGGGCCGGGGCTGGGCTCGCTGACGCTCGCGCTCCTACCCGCCGTACGGCGGGTCGTGGCCGTCGAGGTCGACACGGCCCTGGCGCAGCGGCTGCCCCGTACCGTCGCCGAACGCGTCCCGGAGCACGCCGACCGGCTCGAGGTCGTGCCCGGTGACGCGCTGCGCATCACCGACCTGCCCGGCCCGCCGCCGACCGCCCTCGTGGCCAACCTTCCGTACAACGTCGCCGTCCCGGTCGTCCTCCACCTGCTGGCGACCTTCCCGTCGCTGCGCAAGGGCCTCGTCATGGTGCAGGCCGAGGTCGCCGACCGGCTCACCGCCGGGCCGGGCGGCAAGGTCTACGGCGTACCGTCCGTCAAGATGGCCTGGTACGCAGAGACGCACCGAGCCGGCAACGTCGGCCGGATGGTGTTCTGGCCCGCGCCCAACGTCGACTCCGGCCTCGTCGCCTTCACCCGCCGCGACCACCCGGCGACCTCCGTACCGCGCAGCGAGGTGTTCGCCGTGATCGACGCGGCGTTCGCCCAGCGCCGCAAGACCCTGCGCGCCGCACTGTCCGGCTGGGCCGGATCCGCCCCGGCGGCCGAAGAGGCCCTACGCGCCGCGGGCGTCGACCCTGGAGCGCGCGGCGAAGCCCTCGACGTGACGGCCTTCACCCGGATTGCCGAACACCGGCGGGCATCCCCTACGATCCGGTGACCGTGACCACTGTTCGCGTTCCCGCCAAGGTGAACCTCCAGCTCAGCGTGGGCCCGGTACGTGACGACGGCTACCACGACCTCGTCAACGTCTTCCACGCCGTGTCACTGTTCGACGAGGTCACCGCGGCGCCGTCGTCGTCGCTGACCGTGACGGTCTCGGGCGTGTCGTCCGGCGTCCCCGCGGGCCCGGAAAACCTCGCGGCGCGCGCCGCTCTGCTCCTGGCCTCCCACGCCGGTGTCCCGCCCGAGGTGGCGTTGCACATCCGCAAGGACATCCCGGTTGCGGGCGGCATGGCAGGCGGCAGCGCCGACGCGGCGGCGGCCCTGTTGGCCTGCGCACGGCTGTGGAACGTCACCCTCGACCGCGAGACGGCGTTGGAGCTCGGCGCACAATTGGGCAGCGACGTACCCTTCGCCCTGCTCGGCGGCACGGCGGTAGGCCTGGGCCGCGGCGAACGCCTCACGACGGTCGAGGTCACCGGCGAGTTCCACTGGGTCTTCGGCTACGCCTCCGGCGGCCTGTCCACCCCGGCGGTCTACGCGGAATGCGACCGCCTGCGATCGGGTACGGACGTCCCCTGGCCGGTGGTGTCCGAGGACCTGATGGCCGCGTTGAAGACCGGCGACGCCCCGGCCCTGGGCCGTACGCTCCGCAACGACCTGGAGCCTGCCGCCCTGAGCCTCCGACCGTCGCTCTCCCCGGCCCTGACCGCAGGCCGCGAAGCAGGCGCCCTGGGCGCCCTGGTGTCCGGCTCAGGTCCGACGTGCGCCTTCCTGGCCTCCTCCGCCACCCATGCAGCTGAGCTGGCCGCCGCCCTGTCCGAGCCGGACCTCTTCATCACAATCCGTCACGCCCACGGCCCCGTCCCAGGTGCTTCGGTGGCCTAGCACCGGAGTAGGTCAACCGCCGGTTTCGATGTTCGCGGTGTGTTCAACAGTTGGCACACACCGTAACGGCTCGATAAAGTCTGTGGCCTTCACTCTGGACGAAAACTGTCAAGCTTCGTAAGGTCTATGGTGTTTTACGGGGCTGAGACCGGAGCGACCTATATTCGGTCGATATGATGGTCTTTTTCGGGTCGGAGAAAAGCTTCGCTGCTTCTCCATCCGATGCGAACGTTGATCGTGCGCATACGAAAGGGGAACGAGCATGCCGCCAGTGGACCCTGGATCGGTGCCACTCAAGCTGTACGGAAGCTGGCCTGGCATCGACTCGCCCGGTCATCTCAGAGTCGACCGAGAGCGACTCAGGGCCATCGCCCGTCGCCTCGAGATCCACCTGGACGAGATACTCGCGGCGCATGAAGACCTCAGAACCGGCGCTCCTGCGGCGTATGGCGGCTGGGATGCCGCTCGGCATTTCTATCCCAGCGTCGAGGAAGGGCACAAGACCCTCATAGACCAGCACAGCCGCTTCCTGCATGCCGTTATGGATATGATCAAAAAGATTCACCGTTCGGCGCAGATGTACGATGAGACAGAATCCGAGCTGGAACGCCGCATCGCGGAAGTCGATAAGCATTTGCGTGCCACTGAATCTCCGGCCGTTCTCGGCGAACACGGTCCTCTTCGAGGCAGTTCCTTCGCATCTTCTTCCCTGAAGAATGCGCTGAACCCGGACGGGAGAAGCTGAAATGACCACGGAGTCCGGCGGACAGATGCGATCCACGCCGCCTGCAGGTTCGCCCACGCATTACACCGATCCCCGGCTGATCGACAAGATTCTCCAGTCCTCTGATCCAGGCGCGGTCGCTGCGGCGGGACGGTCATGCCAGAAGTTCGCCGCCTCGTACGAGAAGATCGCTGGCCATTTGCTGTCCATGCGTGACGATCTGCACGACGCCTGGGGCGGCACGGACGCCGCCGCCGCGCAGTTGCAGTTGCGTGAGGTCTGGTCGGCGGCGACCACCATTCACAAGACCGCGGACGCATTCGGCGTGGCGGTCGAGCGACATGGCACCGAATACCTGTCCTGGTACAAGCATAACAAGCCACCGTCGAATTCTCTCGTCGAGGCCCAGCGTTGGATGGCGGGTGCTAACGAGCGAATCATCCAGTCGTGGACTTCACTTCCATCGGATCTGTCCACCACGCTTCCTTCTGCGAAAGGCATGGCGGGACACGGCCCTGCGAACGCCACGTTGCCGAGCGGTGGTGCCAATTCGACTGGAGGCACACCGGGCGCTGCCGACCTTGGTGGCGGCCATCTCCCCAGCGGGCTGAGTCATTTCCCAGACGGGCACGTCGGCGCAGGCGGACAAGGTTCGGAGTTGGCTGGACTCCCTCCGGCCTGGGGTGGACCGGGTAGCCCTCCGAGCGGCCCGGTGGGTGGAGGGATACCCCCCTTCTCGTCAGGGAACGGATCCGTGTCCGATTCCGGACCGATGGCTCCAGGCGGAGGTGCCATCGGCTTCGGACCGGGAAATATCGGCGCTCCCGGGGCCCTGCCCGGCGGCCGTTCCCTGAACAACGCGAACGAGGCGACCATGGCCGACGTCAGAGCCGCCCAGGCCGGTGCGGCAAGCCGCGCGAGCGCGGCGACCGGCCCGATCGTCGGCGGGCACACCGCTGAGGAACGGGAGCGGCTGCGGCAGACTTGGCTGGCTGAGGACGAGGACGTCTGGACCGGCGGTCTGCAGACCAGTCCCGAGGTTATTGGTGCGATGGAATCCCGCACCGACGAAAAGCCCACCGAAGCCGTCGTCGAGATCGCTCAAACACGCGGTGGCGGAGAACTCGAAGCGATCCTCGCAGAACTTGGCGGTTGGCCGGAGGCTGAGGTGCCGGGCGCCCCGGCGACGAACATCTCGGTGCAAATCGATGAACTCAGGGAGCAATTGGCCAAGCTCGAGCGCCAGCGCGACGCCGAACGTGGCATTCCGTCGATCGGCAACGATGTCGCTTCGGGCCACGACTGGATGAATGAGGAAGACGCTTGATCTGCGGGAGTCGTCTTCTGTTGGGCGCCGCGGCGGCGCTGCTGGCTGTGACGCCGGTACGGTCGGCAGCTGCGGCGCCACATCCGCGCTCGGGAGAGTGGTGGTTCTCGGCTTGGGGCATCGAAAGGAATGTCTGGCCGCAGACCAGGGGTAGGGGTGTCACGGTTGCGGTCCTCGATACCGGGGTGAACGCGTCTCTCCCGGAACTCTCGGGTGCCGTGCTCAAGGGCGGCGACAGCGCCAACGGAAAGACCGACGGTCGTGCAGATCTCGACGAGCGAGAGGGTGGTCACGGCACGGGGATGGCCGCCTTGATCGCTGGCCAAGGCGGGGGCAACACCGGTTACGTGGGGATCGCCCCCGAGGCGAAGATCCTGCCCATCCACGACTCTTTGGAGCTCGGCGACAAGCACGACTTTTTCGAGTCCTTGTCTGCGGGTATTCGCTTCGCCGCCGACCATGGCGCCAAGGTCATCAACATTTCTCAGGGTGCTAACTCGGAAACGATGAAGAACCACTGTGAGCCCAGCGTCCAGAGTGCGGTCGCGTACGCGATCCACCATGACGTCGTCGTGGTGGCGAGCGCAGGAAATACGGGAAACACCACAAACTGGGCAGAACTACCGGCATCGTGCCCGGGGGTTCTGGCCGTCGGTGCAATCGGCCCGTCGCTGAGTCCGTGGAAGGGGACCCAGCGGCAACCGTACGTGGCCGTGTCTGCTCCCGGCGACCGGGGACCGCTTATGGGCAAGCACGGCGAGCTGTTTCCGAATAGCTGGGGAACCAGCATTTCGGCCGCGCTGACGTCCGGCGCCGTGGCCCTCATCCGCTCGCGTAACCCGCGCATGCCGGCGCGCACCGTGGTGCAGCGCCTCATCGCGACCGCTCACCCTCTAGGCAAGTCCCGCTGGAACGACCAGACCGGGTATGGCGCCATCCAGATCACCGCTGCGATGAATCCGGATCGATACCCCGTCGCGGCTGATGCGCCAAATCCGGTTTACGTGTCATTCGATAAGTGGAGGTCTTCAAAGTACGGGTCCGTATCGACCCCCTCGCCTGTGGCGCGTGCGGAAAGAACACGCGCTCACGGGAGCCGCCTTCCATGGATTGTCACTGGAGTCGTAGGTGCCCTGCTGATAATTTCGAGTGCCATTGCAGTTGTTGCGCTCCGCCGCCGACGTGCGCGGTTTTCGTTTTCAGTCAACGGCCATCAAGGTAGTCGGCCCGAAAGGTGAAAACGAGAATTTCTCTACCGAACTCCTACCCGTCGTCCGGTGCCGTATGGGCTGGGCCTGTATCGCCGGACTCGAGCAGCCGCTCGTTGCTGTCTTCTTGTCAGCCCAGGGCCACGACGGACACCAGTTGGAGATTCTTGGGTAGTCAAGCTGTGGGAACAACTTGTTTTGCTGTGCGGGTGGACGCCATGGGCCGACAGGACGGGCAATCTGGCCAGCTCCTCCATGGGGGAAGCCGCAGTCATAGCTACGGAGTGTACTAGCACTAACCCCGTGGAGGAGCAGCAATCGGCCGCGTGTTCTGTGGCGTTAGATTTGCGAATAATCGCTCAACGCGGGCGTCCTATGTAAACTAGTATTAACTATCTCGCGTCGAATAGGTTGGGCCTGATGGAGGTCGGTAAGGTGGAGCCGAATGTTCCTTCTTCGCTAGCGGATAAGCTGAATCAGAGCACCCCTCACGCTCCTAGAGACGCAGGTGAGGCCGCGGAGCGGATGGCTGTCTCGAGTTCCACACCTTCGGTGCCTGACGCGAGCATCGGTGATGCCAAAACCCGATCTTCCCAAAGCGCTGGAGAGTCGGCTTCTACCAAATTGTCGAGTGTCTATGTCCCCACGGCCCGACCGGTAGGACCGGGTGAAAAGCCGGAGTATGAGTTGCGTGTGATGGAGGACGGCACGGCGGGAATCGCAGTGTATACCTCGATCGACCGATTGAGAGAGTGTCTCGGGGGCGATCAACATTGGTCCGAGGCCTCGCTATTGGAGCTTCTCTATCTGGTCGGTAAGAAGCGTATTGGGGTTGCTCTTAATCCGCAGATGAACCCCAGTCTCATCGCAAAGCAGTCGGCACCTTCGAAGGCGGACTCATGAGCGAAGAAATTCGAGTCGTTTATGCGGACATCCTAAAAGCTTCGAATGTCTTCAAGAGTAGTGGTAAGGAATATGCCGATATCGTTCCCAGCGATATCGGTGCGATCCCTCAGGTGACCGAAGGGTCGCTTGGGCAAGCGATATCTTCCGTTCTCGAAGCAATTGAAGTCATGCATGACGCGCTCGGCTCCTCCATGCAAACGCACGGAGATAAGCTCAAGTATGTCTACGACACGTATCGGAACACCGAGGACGACGTTAACGACCTCCTGGGCAGAATTGATGATCCGGAGAGTATTCAGCCTCGGTTCTGAATCCGATGCGAAGTCCCTGACAATATGACCGATTAAAATTCGGAGGTATTGGTGGCCCCAAAGCAGGCCGCATCAATTCCGCCAAGTGTGCAGTCGGTGGGAGGTTTCTTCAGTCTGGGTGTGGATATTCGTGGCCTGGCAGCGCTAGCCACCAAGCTCTACGGATATGTGCCACCGGGTGAATCGATCGTCGGGGAAGTCGAGGGCTCGGTCAAGAAGTTGGTCGGCGATGCTGGCTGGAAAGGAGAGGATGCCAATAATTTCCAGGATGCCTGGGACGCCGATGCTGGCGACGCCAAGAAGCTTTCGATGTTCACCGACGATTCGGCTAAGATAATAGATGATCTGGCTTCGGCGCTGGCGGAACTTCAGATCGCGGCGAATAACCGCAAGCTCGACTACGAGCAGAAAAGTGCCCGGCCGGCGAATGATCCAGTGCGGATACGGGATATCAGCCTGATTCTCCATGACGCCCAGGCAAAAGCCAGGGAGACACAGGCAGAGGCCGCTAAGCGGCTGGTAGCGCTCTACTCAGGGAAGGCGAAGGGGTCTTGGTCGGTTCTGGAAGCCGCGAAGGCCCGATCCAAGGACACGGATGTCTCCAATGATCTCAGGGGCAAGCTCAAAGGCGTTGAAGACGATCTCGATGATGGATTGCCCGATGACGACTTCCCATGGACTGACTTCTTCAGTTGGGCCGGGGGTGGTGCCGGAATCGGCGCTGCCGTCGGTGCGTTTTTCGGTGGGATCGGAGCCGTACCCGGTGCCACTATCGGGGGTGGGGTCGGTCTTGTCCTCGGTGGAGTGGTCGGCGGAGGAAAGTGGGCCGTCGATCAAATTGATGACTGGTTCTAGAGAGGCGGGGTGTCTATGATCGTCGTCGGTACGCTGGGCTACGCGTTGCTTGGGATCGCCTGCATCGTTACCGGGGTGAGAACGCGCAGAGGTGTAGGAAAATATACAATATCGCGCAATGTGAAAGTCAATTACAAAGAACTTCCACTCAGGGAGCGGATCCGCACGAGTAATGCGCTCCTTGCTTTGGGGGTGGTATTGCTCTTGTGTTCCACCTTCGGCCTCCTTCCGGAGATCGTCATGGCGGTGTTCTTCTCGGCAGGGCTCTTGTTCTTCGTCATCTACATAGTGATTCAGAGAGACCTCCGCCGGTCCGCGCAGGGGATCGCGCGGGCGCGTCTGGGTTCGTAGACCGAATGAAGTCAGGTGACGGTGCTGTACGCGGAGACGGGAGACCGTAAGGTCCTCAAAGCCCGAGAGACCCAGGTGGTCGAGGTCCGCGCCGTCCCGCATTTCTACGTACGCCTTTCTGACGGAACGACGTTCGAGTTCGACGGTACGGTGCTGCATTCCTTTGGCGTCAATGTGGAAGCCGTGAAGCGACGGACACCCCTTGACGCTCTATCCGCACGAGACCTTGGCGCCCTGGTCTGCGAACGACCGCTCTCTTGGGTCGTGTTCAACTCGGGGATCACCGCATCGTGTTTTCCAACGCCTGGTTTCTCACCCTGAAGCCTGGGCCGGACGAGACATGGCGGCTCGATTTGGGCGATGGCCGCAGGTTCACCCACCCGCCTCAGTAAGTCGGCCACCGCTCGTCTGCCGGCCGAAAGCGTGCTCCGGCACCTGTGAGACGCCGCCCGAGACGGACATGGCGGGCAGGCAGGGGTGGGCTGACGAGCCGATAGCCTTGGTGGCGTTGTGAATCTGATCAATGTTGAAGGTATCGGCAAGGCGTACGGGCCGGTTCCGCTGCTCGATGGTGTCTCGCTGGGAGTTACGGCCGGGGACCGGATCGGGATCGTGGGCCGGAACGGCGGCGGCAAGACCACTTTGGTGTCCCTGCTGGCAGGGGTGATCGAGCCCGACGACGGGCGGGTCACGCACACCCGTGGGGCGCGGGTGGGGCATCTGACGCAGCGCGATGAGTTTCCCGATGGGGCGACGGTGCGGTCGGTGGTGTTCGGCGAGCGGGCCGAGCATGACTGGGCGGGCGATGCGCGGGCGCGTGAGATTCTCGCCGGGTTGTTGCCCGGGGTGAGCCTCGACGCGGCGCTCGATGGGATGTCCGGTGGTGAGCGGCGGCGGGTCGCGCTCGCGCGCCTGCTCGTGGCGGAGACCGATCTGCTGGTCCTGGACGAGCCGACGAACCACCTTGATATCGAGGCGATCGCCTGGCTGGCCGCGCACCTGAAGGGCCGCACGCTGATCGTGGTGACGCACGACCGGTGGTTCCTCGATGAGGTGACGGACCGGACGTGGGAGGTCGCCGACGGGCAGGTGTTCCGGTACGAGGGCGGCTATTCCGCGTACGTGCTGGCGAAGGCGGAGCGGTCGCGGATCGAGGCGTCGGCGGAGGAGAAGCGCCAGAACCTCCTGCGCAAGGAGCTGGCGTGGTTGCGGCGGGGGCCGCAGGCGCGTTCGACCAAGCCGAAGTTCCGGGTCGACGCGGCGAACGCGCTGATCGAGGACGAGCCGCCGGCGCGGGACAGCGTCGAGCTCGTACGGTTCGCGACCGCGAGGCTCGGCAAGACGGTGTACGACGTCGAGGACGCGACCGTGAAGGTCGGCGACCGCACGCTGTTCGACCGTGTGACCTGGCAGCTCGGCCCCGGTGACCGGGTGGGTCTCGTCGGCGTCAACGGCAGCGGCAAGACCACGCTGCTGCGGCTGCTGGAGGGCTCGGTACGCCCGCAGAGCGGGCGGGTGATCACCGGCAAGACCGTTCAGCTCGCGCACCTGTCCCAGGAGCTCGGCGAGGTCGACCTCGAACGCCGTGTGCTCGAGTCGGTCGAGGAGATCAAGCGCCGCATCACCCTGGGCAAGCGGGAGTACTCCGCGAGCCAGATGCTGGAGCGGTTCGGGTTCAAGGGTGACGCCCAGTGGACGCCGGTGGGCGACCTGTCCGGCGGCGAACGCCGGCGGTTGCAGCTGCTCCGGCTGCTGATGGCCGAGCCGAACGTCCTGCTCCTGGACGAGCCCACCAACGACCTGGACATCGACACCCTCACCGAGCTGGAGGACCTGCTCGACGGGTGGCCGGGGTCGCTGGTGCTGGTCAGCCACGACCGCTACTTCCTCGAGCGCGTCAGCGACCACGTCGTGGCGTTGCTCGGCGACGGGACCCTGGCGATGCTGCCGGGCGGCGTCGATGAGTACCTCGACCGCCGCCGGCGTACGACGCCGGAGCCCCCGAAGCCGGTCGAGCCTCCGAAGCCGGCCAAGAACGCCTGGCAGGCCAAGAAGGACCTCGACCGTCTCGAACGCCGGGTCGAGCGCCTGGGCGAACGCGAGGCCGAGTTGCACGACCTGATGGCCGCGCACGCCACCGACCACGAGAAGCTCCTGACGCTCGACGCGGAGCTGAAGACCGTACGCGCGGAGCGTGAGGAGATCGAGGAGCAGTGGCTGGAGCTCGCCGAGGACGCGTGAGCGCGGCTACCTGATCGATACGCGGCGCGTCATGATGGGCGTCGTGACTATCTGGCTCGCGAAGTTCAGCACGCAGGGCGACGGGCCCCGGCTCGCCGTCAAGGACGCCATCGACGTGGAGGGTTCGCCGACGACGACGGCCTGCCCGGTCGTCGGTGACCACGCGGTGCCCGCCGAACGCGACGCCCCCGTCGTCGCCTCCGCTAGGGCGCAGGGCGCGCGCGTCGTCGGCAAGACCAACCTGACCGAGCTGTGCCGGGCCGCCGACGGCGTGAACCCCTGGACCGGAACCCCGACGAACCCGCTCGACGCGGACCGTGTGCCGGGCGGATCCTCGAGCGGGTCGGCCGTGGCGGTGGCCCTCGGCGAGGCGGACGTCGCGCTCGGCACCGACACGGGCGGTTCGGTACGGATCCCGGCGGCGTGCTGTGGGATCGCGGGCCTGAAGACCGCGCACGGACGGGTGTCGCTGGAGGGTGTCTTCCCGTTCGCCCCCTCGCTCGACACGGTCGGGCCGCTCGGCCGCGACGTCGCGGGCGTGGCGCTCGGCATGCGGCTGATCGAGCCGGGCTTCGCGCCGGAACCGTACGAGCCGGGCGCGCCGATCGCGCGGCTGCGGCCCGCCGGCACGGAGGTGGACCCCGCGATCGACGAGGCGGTGGACGAGGCGCTGCGCGCGGCGGGCCTGACCTTCGTCGACGAGCCGGTGGACTGCTGGCAGGCGGCGCTGTCCGCAGGCAACACGCTGATCCTCGCCGAGGGGCACCGCGAGCACCGCGGCCTGCTCGCGTACCCGGACCGCATCAGCGACCGGATCCGCCGCCGCATCGAACGCGGCGAACAGGTCACCGACGGCATGATCGATGAGGCGTACGAGGCGCGGACGGCCCTTCGCGACGTGCTCGCCAAGCTCTTTGAGCGGTACCCGGTGCTCGCGCTGCCCACGATCTCCCAGCCACCGCCGAGGATCGGCGCCGAGCGCTCGGTGGACCTCACCGAGCTGACGCTGCCGTTCAACGTGTCCGGCGACCCGGCGCTGGCCCTGCCGATCCCGGTGGCCGGGTCGGAGCTGCCGGGCTCCCTGCAGCTCGTCGCCCCCACCGAGGAGCGCCTCGTCGCGGTCGGCGCGCTGGTCGAGGCGGCCCTTCGCTGATGCGGGTGCGGACGTTCGGCCACGGGACGGCCTCCGCGGCGGAGATCGTCTCACTGCTCCGCGGCGCCGGCGTGGAGCTCCTGGTCGATGTCCGTACGGCTCCGGGCAGCCGCCGCAACCCGCACGTGTCCCGCGCGGAACTCTCGCGGTGGCTGCCCGAACACGGCATCGCGTACCGCTGGGAGCGCCGGCTCGGCGGGTTCCGCAGGCCTGCGCCCGACTCGCCGGATGTGTTCTGGCGCGAGGAGATGTTCCGCGGGTACGCGGCCCACATGCGTACGCCGGAGTTCACCGAGGCGGTCGACGACCTGCTCGGTGACTCCGGTGAGCGCGCCGTGATGTGCAGCGAGAGCGTCTGGTGGCGCTGCCACCGGCGCCTGCTCGCCGACTACCTGTTGCTCGTACGCGAGGTGCCCGTCGACCACCTGACGCACGACGGCCGGATCACCCCGCACGAGCCGACCTCGGGCGTACGGGTCCGCGACGACGGCCTTCTCGTCTACGACGGCGGGCAGGAGACTTTGCTCTAACCCGTCGGATCGGCGTCGAAGGGGACGAGGAGCGAGCGGAGCAGGCCGGCGAGCGTGCTGCGGTCCTCGGCGCTGAGCGATCCGAGGAGCTGGCGTTCGCGGTGGATGAGGTCGTCGAGGGCCGCGTCGACGCGCGTACGGCCGGCGTCGGTGAGCCGCACCAGCACGCCGCGCTTGTCCTGCGGGTCCGGGTTGCGGCTGACGAGGCCGGCGCTCTCCAGCCGGTCGATCCGGTTGGTCATCGTGCCGGAGGTGACCAGGGTGGCGCGCAGCAGCCGTCCGGGGCTGAGCTGGTACGGCGGACCGGCGCGCCGCAGCGCGGTCAGCACGTCGAACTCCCACGACTCCATGTCATGTGCGGAGAACACCGCACGTCTCGCCCGGTCGAGGTGACGCGCCAGGCGCGAGACCCGGCTGAGGACGTGCAGGGGTTCGGTGTCGAGGTCTGGCCGCTCCGTGCGCCAGGCCGCGACCAGCCGATCGACCTCGTCCTCCACAATCGATCACCTTACCTGTCTTGACATCGAGATATCCACTGGGGATGATTTCTCTTGATGTCAAGAGATATATGGAACCCGCGCCAGTACCGGGAGTACTCCTCCGAGCGCGCCCGGCCCGTATTCGAGCTGCTCGACCGCGTCGGCCTCGAAGCGCCACGCCACGTCGTCGACCTCGGCTGCGGCCCCGGCGAACGCACCATGGATCTCGCCGCCCGCTGGCCCGACGCCGACATCGAGGGCATCGACAGCTCTGAGCAGATGATCGCCGAAGCCCACCGCATGTTGGACAAGCTCAGCGGGCCGGACGCGCGGTCCGGCGTGCGGTTCGCGGTGGGGGATCTCGCCGCCTGGGCACCCGAGCGGCCGGTCGATGTGATCTTCTCCAACGCGGCGTTGCAGTGGGTGCCCGGACACCGGCGGCTGCTGCCCGGCTGGGTACGGGCGCTGGCACCCGGGGGACGGCTGGCGTTCAGCACGCCGGGTAACTTCGGGGCGCCCAGCCACGTCATCCTGCGCGAGCTGAGTGAGTCGCCGCGCTGGCGGGACCGGCTGGCCGGGACGATCCGGCACAACGTGGTCGGCGAGCCCGATGAGTACCTCATCGAGCTTGCCGGCCTGGGCTGCGACGTCGATGCATGGGAGACGACCTACCTCCAGGTGCTGCCCGGCGAGGACCCGGTGCTCGAGTGGATGAAGGGCACGGCGCTGCGGCCGGTCTTCGACGCGCTGCCCGCCGAGGGGGACAGGGAGGACTTCCTCGCCGACCTCGCGCCCCGGCTGCGCGAGGCGTACCCGCGCGGGGAGCACGGGACGGTCTTCCCGTTCCGCCGGATCTTCGTTGTGGCACGAACACCGTGAGAGAGCCGCGTACGCCGGAGCGGCACCGCCCGAGAGCCCGCGTGGCTCTCTTAGTCGAGGAGCGTGGCCCCGTGACCCTTCTGGCCGGAATCCACCACATCCAGCTCGCAGCGCCGCACGGCAGCGAGCCGAGAATGCGGGAGTTCTACGAGGGACTGCTGGGTCTCACCGAGGTACCCAAGCCGCCCGTGCTCGCGGCACGCGGCGGAGTGTGGTTCCGCGCGCCCGGGATCGAGATCCACATCGGCGTGGAGGACGGGTTCCGGCCGGCGCGGAAGGCGCACCCGGGCATCCTCGTACGCGACCTGGGCGCGATGGCCCAGCGCCTGCGGGCGGCGGGCCACCAGGTGCGCCCCGACGACCTGCTGCCGGGGTTTCGGCGGTTCTACGTCGATGACCCCGCGGGCAACCGGCTCGAGCTCCTCGAGCCGGTCGACCGGGCCTAGTCGGTGGAAGCGCTAACCGGCAGGGCCGGCGGTGGCCTCCCAGTCGGCGAGGATGTCGAGGAGGGCGCCGAGTGCGCGGCGTAGCTCCTCGACATGCTCGGTCTTGCGCGCGACCTGCTCGAAGAAGCGCGGGCCGCGGATCTCGAGTTCCAGGACCGCGTCCTCGAGCCTTCGGATGAAACGCCTGCTCTGAGCATCCGCGTCGCGGACGGCGAAGGTAAGCCTTCGCTGTCCGTGGACCCGACCGCCGAACCACCGCATGGGCTCGTCCTTTCCTCGAACGCGAGTTCGACGATAGAACGAGGCGGTGACAGTGCGGCTACGGAGCGTCGGGCTCCTCGTCGTCGGACGTACGCCGTGCGGCGCGCGCGGTCTCCTTGGCCTCCTTGGCGGCTTCCTTCGCCTTGGCCTTGAGCTCTTTCTGGCGCGCCTTGTGGTCGGTGGTCAGGTACGGCTTGGGCTCCAGGCCGGACAGGCCGTTCCACGCGAGGTTCACCAGGTGGGCGGCGACCTCCTCGCGCTTGGGCTTGCGGACGTCGAGCCAGTAGGTGCCCGTGAGGGCGACCATGCCGATCAGCGCCTGCGCGTAGAGCGGGGCGCTCTTCGGGTCGTACCCCTTGTCCTTGAACTCGTCGCCGAGGATGTGCTCGACCTGGCCGGCGATGTCGCTGAGCAGGCTCGCGAACGTGCCGGTCGCCGAGGCCGCGTGCGAGTCGCGCACGAGGATGCGGAAGCCCTGGCTGCTGTTCTCGATGTACTCCAGGAGAGCCAGCGCGGCGCGTTCGATCTTCTGCCGAGGGTGCCCGCCGACGAGGGACTTGGTGATGGTGTCGAGCAGGCGCTCCATCTCGCGGTCGACCACGACCGCGTAGAGGCCTTCCTTGCCACCGAAGTGCTCGTACACGACCGGCTTGGAGACCCCGGCCACCGTGGCGATCTCCTCGATGGAGGTGCCGTCGAAGCCGCGCTCGGCGAAGAGCGTACGGCCGATGTCGAGCAGTTGTTCCCGTCGTTCTTTGCCGGTCATGCGTTTTCTACGGGACCGAGGGGGTTCACTCACGTCGTCGATAGTGGCGGTCACGCCTTCTCCTCGCCTGGCGGCCCTTCACCGGGGCCGCCGGCGGTGCGGTGATGGTGGTCCCGCTTGCGAGGCGACTGGGCCGCGTCGCTCGCGGGTGTTCCGCGGCCGCCCGGACGGCGGCCGCGGTCTGTTAGCACTGCTTACGATATCCGCTTCGTGGCCAGTCGCTCGGCGTTCGGCCAGCGAACGGCGGACGCCCAACCGAGCTTCTCGAACAGCCAGATCGTGCGCGCGCTGCTGTCGAGCTGGCCCTTGAGCACGCCGTGACGTGCGCAGGTCGGGTCGGCGTGGTGCAGGTTGTGCCACGATTCGCCGAACGACGGGATGGCCAGCCACCACACGTTGCGGGACTTGTCCCTGGAGTCGAAGACCTCTTCGCCCATGGCGTGGCAGATCGAGTTGATGCACCAGGTCACGTGGTGAAGCAGCGAAATGCGGACGAGCGCGCCCCAGAAGAATCCGGTGGCGGCGCCCCACCACGACATGGTCAGCAGGCCGCCCATCGCCGCCGGGAGCAGCAGGGAGACGGCGACCATGCCGGGGAAGTAACGGCTGATCCGGTTGATGTCGCGGTCGGCGACCAGGTCCGGGCAGAACTTGTCCGGAGAGGTACGGCCGCTGTCGAAGAGCCAGCCCATGTGGGCCCAGATGAGGCCCTTGGTGAGCGCGCGCCAGTCGCTGCCGAAGCGCCACGGCGAGTGGGGGTCGCCCTCCTTGTCGGAGTACTTGTGGTGGCGGCGGTGGGTCGCGACCCAGTCGATGACGCTCATCTCGATCGAGAGGCTGCCGGCGAGGGCGAGCGCGATGCGCAGCGGGCGCTTGGCCTTGAACGATCCGTGGGTGAAGTGCCGGTGGTATCCGACCGTGACTCCCAGACCGGACACGACGTAGAAGACGGCCATGATCGCGATGTCGCTCCAGCCGAGACCCCAGCCCCATGCGAACGGCACGGCCGCCACTACGGCGAGGAGCGGAACGACGATGAAGACGGCCAGGAGAACCCGTTCGAAGTTGCTCTTGGGTTCTGGTTCGAGATCGGGTCGTGTCTGCGGTCGCGGCGGTGCGGATGGGGCTATCGTCATGCGGCTTCCTCCTGCCCATCGGGGAACTTACGGCTACGCAACCGTAACCTACGGAGCCGTAGGTTACGCAATATGCCCGTCTGAATTCGACCAAACATGTCGGCCTCGTCACCTGTCGGTCACCGAGCTCGGCCGCCGGACTGGAGGCTCGTCCCATCGGTGACATACGTCACTCCACGCTCGGCGTACGCGGCGTGGAAGTGATCGAGCTGTGTCACCTCGTGCGCGGGGTCAGCCGCTATCGTTAGGACGTGCCAGAGCGACGATGTCGTCGCCTTTGCTATCCGGCGTGGTGAAATAGGCATCACGGAGGGTTTTGGTCCCTCTATTTCTGGTTCGAGCCCAGACGCCGGAGCCCTCATCCCTGTCGCCGACCGCCTCGTACGCGCTCGCCGACCGGACGGTATCCTTCGGGTGTCGGGTGGGTAACGAGCCTGCGGCGTCGGTGTTACCGCAGTTCAGCCCAGTCGGATGGCGCTTCATGCCCTCCGCGACCCGGCTGCATCTGTCAGCGACGCCGAGGAGCCTCCTCCAGTGAGCGGAGCGAGCCACCGGGCGCAGCCACGTCGTGAACGCACCACCGCGCCGTCAGGTGAGGTGGTCGCGTGACCGCGAGCCGCCCAGCAGCAGTCATCGTCCTCGCCGCCGGCGAGGGCACCCGGATGAAGTCCCGTAGGACGCCGAAGGTCCTGCACGAGCTGTGCGGCCGGACGCTGGTGGGGCACGTCCTCGCCGCGGCCAGAGAACTGCGGCCCGAACGGCTCGTCGTGGTGGTCGGGCACGGCCGCGAGCAGGTCGTCGAGCACCTCACCGAGGTCGAGCCGGACGCGCTGCCGGTCACGCAGTCCGAGCAGAACGGCACCGGGCACGCCGTACGCGTCGCGCTCGAGTCGGCGGGCATCTCCGGCGGCACCATCGTGGTGACCAACGGCGACCACCCGCAGCTGCGCGGCGAGACCCTCGCCGACCTCGTACGTACGCACCAGGACGAGCGCAACGCGGTCACGCTGATGACCACCGACATGCCGGACCCGACCGGCTACGGGCGGATCGTCCGTGGCGCGGGCGGCGACGTCACCGCGATCGTCGAGCACAAGGACGCCACCGGCGAGCAGCGCGCCGTTCCGGAGATCAACGTCGGGATGTACGTCTTCGACGGCCTTCTCCTCGCGGACGCGCTCAAGCGGGTGACCACCGACAACGCGAACGGCGAGGAGTACCTCACCGACGTGGTCGGCATCATGCGCGAGGACGGGCACCGCGCCGGCGCGTACAAGGTGGCCGACTGGGTCGAGACCCAGGGCGTCAACGACCGCGTCCAGCTCGCGCAGGCGCGCCGCCAGCTCAACGACCGGATCCTCGAGGCGCACATGCGCGCCGGCGTCACGATCGTGGACCCGGCCTCGACCTGGATCGACGTCCAGGTGACGATCGAGCAGGACGCCGTCATCGACACCAACACCCGCCTGCGCGGCGGCACGCACATCGCGGCCGGGGCGCGGGTCGGGCCCGACTGCACGCTCGAGGCCACCTCGGTGGGCGAGGACGCGGTGGTGCTCAACACCGTGTCCGACTCCGCCGAGATCGGGCCCGAGGTCAACGTCGGCCCGTTCGCCTACCTGCGGCCGGGCACACGCCTGGCGCGGGGCGCGAAGGCCGGCACGTTCGTCGAGATGAAGAACGCCGTGGTCGGCGAGGGGGCCAAGGTCCCGCACCTGACCTACGTCGGCGACGCCGACATCGGCGAGGGCAGCAACATCGGCGCGGGCACGATCTTCGCCAACTACGACGGGCTGCACAAGAATCACACCGACGTCGGCCGTCACGCGTTCGTGGGCAGCGACACGGTGCTGGTCGCACCGGCCGAGGTCGGCGACGGCGCGTACGTCGCGGCGGGTTCGGTCGTGATCCAGGCGGTGCCGCCGGGCTCGATGGCGGTCGCCCGTGGGCGCCAGCGCAACGTCGAGGGATGGGTCGAGCGTAGGCGTGCCGGGACGCGATCGGCGCAGGCCGCGCGTGACGCCCAGACAACGCAAGAGCAGAGTGCGAGTAGGGAGACCGACGCGTGACTGGGATCAAGACGACGGGCGAGAAGAAGCTCATGCTCTTCTCCGGCCGGGCGTATCCCGAGCTGGCCGAGGAGGTGGCCGAGGCGCTCGGCGTGGAGCCCACGCCGACCTCGGCGTACGACTTCGCGAACGGTGAGACCTTCGTCCGCTTCAACGAATCGGTGCGCGGGTCCGACGCGTTCGTCCTGCAGAGCCACACCGCTCCGATCAACCAGTGGATCATGGAGCAGCTGATCATGGTGGACGCGCTCAAGCGCGCGTCGGCCAAGCGGATCACGGTGGTCGCGCCGTTCTTCGGCTACGCCCGTCAGGACAAGAAGCACCGCGGCCGCGAGCCGATCTCGGCGCGGCTGATGGCCGACCTTTTCAAGACCGCGGGCGCGGACCGGCTGATGGTCGTCGACCTGCACACCTCGCAGATCCAGGGCTTCTTCAACGGCCCGGTCGACCACCTGTTCGCGCTGCCGCTTCTCACCGACTACATCAAGACCAAGCTGGACGCCGAGCCGGTCACCGTGGTGGCGCCCGACGCGGGCCGGGTGCGCGTCGCGGAGCGGTGGAGTGACGTGCTCGAGGGCTGCCCGATGGCGATCATCCACAAGCGGCGCAATCCCGAGGTCGCCAACGAGGTCAAGGTCTTCGACGTGGTCGGTGAGGTCCAGGGCCGCACCTGCGTGATCGTCGACGACATGATCGACACCGGTGGCACGATCGTGAAGGCCGCGGAGGCGCTGTTCGAGGAGGGTGCCGCCAAGGTCGTCGTCGCGGCGACGCACGGCGTTCTGTCCGGTCCGGCGGTCGATCGCCTCAAGAACTCCCGCATCTCCGAGGTGGTTCTCACCAACACCTTGCCGATTCCGGACAACAAGCGGTTCGACAAGCTGACGGTGCTCTCGATCGCCCCACTGCTGGCCCGGGCGATCAGTGAGGTGTTCAGTGACGGATCCGTGACGAGCCTCTTTGGCGGGCACAGCTGATATTGACGGCCCCACGGCACGAAACGGAACGCCGATCGGCTAGACTAGGTAGACCGTGTGCGTCCGACGCTGCGCCGTGCGACTCTGAGTTCCGGGTCGTGTGCCGCGAGGAGCACCGAAGTTTTTCGGCGTCATCAGCGTCGACGTAGCACTGACAAAGCGTCATTTTCAGCGAGGAGTTTTTGCCGTGTCCGAGGTACGCATCGCCGCTGAGCCCCGCACCGAGTTCGGCAAGGGCCATGCACGGCGCACTCGCAGGGCCGGCAGGGTCCCCGCCGTTCTGTACGGCCATGGCACCGACCCGCGCCACATCTCCCTGCCGGGCCACGAGCTGATGCTGGCTCTGAAGTCGGCCAACGTGCTGCTGCGCGTCGAGGGCCTCGATGGCGAGTCGGAGCTGGCCCTGCCCAAGGACGTCCAGCGCGACCCGCTCAAGGGCTTCCTCGAGCACGTCGACCTGCTCGTCGTGAAGAGCGGCGAGAAGGTCACGGTCGAGGTCCCGATCCAGGTGTCCGGCGACGTCGAGCCGGGCGGCATGCTCGACCAGCAGCTCATCGTGGTCTCCCTCGAGGTCGAGGCGACCCACATCCCGCAGTCCGTCGAGGTCGACGTGCAGGGCATGGCGATCGGCACCGCGGTGCACGCCAAGGACCTCAAGCTCCCCGTCGGCGCCACGCTCGACGCCGAGGAGGAGGCGCTCGTCCTCCACGTCATCACGGCGCCGAGCGCCTCGGACCTCGACGCCGCCCCCGCCGAGGGCGCGGCGTCCGCCGAGGGCGAGACCGCCGAGGCTCAGGCCGAGGCCGCCGAAGGCAACGGAGAGTAACAACGGTTTTCGAGTGCGACAGGCGCCCCTTCGGGGGCGCTTTTCGCGTTGAAGGGTGGTCGGGCGATGGCCTCGGAAGCGCCGTGGCTCGTGGTCGGGCTGGGCAACCCGGGCCCGGACTACGCCGGTAACCGGCACAACGTGGGCTTCATGGTGCTCGACGTGCTGGCCGGATGGACGGGCGGCAAGTTCAAGGCACACCGCGCGCGTGCCGAGGTCATCGAGGGCCGGCTCGCGGGCCACCGGGTGGTGCTCGCCAAGCCGCGGTCGTACATGAACGAGTCCGGCGGCCCGGTGAAGGCGCTGTGCGACTTCTACAAGGTGCCGGCCGAGCGCGTCATCGTGATCCACGACGAGCTCGACATCCCGTACGGCGCGCTGCGGCTCAAGCTCGGCGGCGGCGACAACGGCCACAACGGCCTGCGGTCGATCACCAAGGCGCTGGGCGGACCCGACTACCTCCGGGTGCGGTTCGGCGTCGGGCGGCCGCCGGGGCGGATGGACGCCGCGACGTTCGTGCTGCGCGACTTCGCCGGCACCGAGCGCAAGGAGCTGGAGCTGAACATCGGCCGCGCGGCCGATGCGGTGGAGGCGTTGCTCACCGACGGCCTCGACCGGGCGCAGAACACCTTCCACGCCGAGCCGTGAGCGAGAATCCGGCGTTACCGCGCACGGCCGCCGTGACCCGTCTATCGTTCCAATGTCCGGATCCGGCCCGGGCTCTTGCGATCGTGGCCACGATCGAATGCCCAGGCCGCTAAGCCCTCGTACCCTCGCCAATGGGACGAATGGTGCGAATGTGTCCTGGTCGGGTCCATGTGGCCCGTAGTATGTCTGCACCCGTACCACGAACACGTGAACCTCAGATGACTAACGAGCGTCCTGCTTCCAGGGAACATCACGGACGTTCGACAAGGGGTGGCATGGCGGTCGTCGACAAGGTTCGGCCAAGAACTCGCGTTGCCGGCGGAGGCCGGGCGCAGGCTCAGGCATGGACAGCCGGATATGCCCGGCAGGCGTTCTGCGTGGACTTCGTCGCAGCCCTGCTGGCCGGCCTGATCGCCTTCGGGATCCGCTTCCGGTTTCCATCCGTCGGCAGCCCGTGGAGCACGCCCTACATCGTGCTCAGCTTCGTCCTGCCCTTCCTGTGGATCGGCGTGATCGTCCTTGGCCGTGGCTACGAGCAGCGGCTGTTCGGCGTGGGGCCCGAGGAGTTCCGCCGGATCCTGCAGGCCGGCTTCGTCCTGACCGCGACGGTGGCGATCGTCGCGTACGCCACGAAGACCGAGGTGGCGCGCGGCTACGTCATCGCCGCGCTGCCCCTGAGCACGGTGTTCGGTCTGTACGGCCGCTACCACCTGCGCAAGCGCCTGCACCGGCGGCGTAAGGCCGGCGAGCACATGCGTCGCGTCGTGGCCGTCGGCCACCGCGCCGCGGTCGCCGACCTCGTACGCCAGCTCCGCCGCGAGCACTACCACGGCATGGAGATCATCGCGGCCTGCCTGCCGCCCCTCCTGGCCGTCGGCGAGGACGCCGTGGCCGAGGTCGAAGGCGTGCCGGTGGCCGGCGACTTCGCCGGGGTCGGCGCGGTCGTCGAGGCGACCCAGGCGTGCACGGTCGCGGTGCTGGCCTGCCCCGAGCTGGACGGCGTCGTGCTGCGCCGCCTCGCCTGGCAGCTCGAGAAGGACGATGTCGACCTCGTGGTCGCGCCGGCCCTCATGGAGGTGGCCGGCCCCCGCACGTCGATCCGCCCGGTCGCGGGCCTGCCGCTGCTGCACGTGGAGCACCCGGAGCTGTCCGGTGGCCGCCGCGTCATCAAGAGCGCCTTCGACCGCACGGTCGCGCTGTGCGCGCTGATCGTGCTGTCGCCCGCGCTCGCGGCCATCTCGATCGCGATCCACGCCGGCAGCCGCGGCCCGGCGCTCTTCCGCCAGGTACGCGTGGGCCGCGACGGCCGCGAGTTCACCGTCCTGAAGTTCCGGACCATGGTCATCGACGCCGAGCAGCGCAAGGCCGCCCTCGTGGCGCACAACGATCACGACGGCGTCCTCTTCAAGCTCAGGAACGACCCGAGGGTGACGCGCGCCGGCGCCTGGCTGCGTCGCTACTCACTCGACGAGCTTCCGCAGCTCATCAACGTCGTCCGTGGCGACATGTCGCTGGTCGGGCCGCGTCCTCCGCTGCCCGAGGAGGTCATCCAGTACGGCGACGACGTACGACGGCGGCTGGTCGTACGACCAGGCATGACAGGTCTGTGGCAGGTGAGTGGTCGATCCGACCTGTCCTGGGAGGAATCGGTTCGCCTCGATCTGCGTTACGTGGAGAACTGGTCCCTGACTCTGGATTTGCAGATCCTGTGGAAGACTTGGTCCGCGGTTGCACGCGGCTCTGGCGCCTACTGACCTAGAGAGAAGTACGTGACGCACGACGACCATGCCCTCGCGCAGGAACTCGCGACGGAGGCGGGCAGCCTGCTGCTGCGCCTCCGCTCCGATCGCGGTTTCTCCGACGTACGGGGCCTTCGGGACGCGGGCGACCGCGAGTCCCATGTCCTCCTGACCGATGCGCTCGCACGACAGCGCCCCGACGACGTCGTGCTCAGCGAGGAGGGTAAGGACGATCCCGCCCGCCTCGACGCCGACCGCGTGTGGATCATCGACCCGCTCGACGGCACGCGTGAGTACGCCGAGGAGGGCCGCTCTGACTGGGCGGTGCACGTCGCCCTGTGGGAGCGGACGGGGCCCGCGACCGGAGAGCTGACCGCGGGTGCGGTCGCGCTGCCCGGCCGCGCGCGTACGCTCTCCACCGCCGAGCCGATCGCGCTGCCGGGCGTGGCCTCCGATCGCGTTCGGATCGCGGTGAGCCGGAGCCGTCCGCCGGAGTTCACCCGGCGGCTCGCGGAGCATCTCGAGTTCGAGGTGGAGCTCGTCCAGATCGGGTCGGCCGGTGCCAAGGTCGCATCGGTGCTGCTCGGAGACGTGGACGCCTACGTACACGCGGGCGGCCAGTACGAGTGGGACTCCGCGGCCCCGGTCGCCGTCGCACACGCCGCGGGCGCCCACGCGTCGCGGATCGACGGCTCTGCCCTGACCTACAACCAAGAGGACGTCAGCCTCCCGGATATCCTGGTATGCCACCCGGATCTCGCGCCGTCGCTGCTCGCCGGCATCCGGGCCGTCCTGTAAGAGCCGACCCGGGAGCGTTTTCCTGATGCAGCGCACCACCGCGGACGCCCGCGACTACCGGACGTCCCAGCTCGACGTCCTCGAGGCCGAGGCGATTCACATCATGCGGGAGGTCGCGGCCGAGTTCGAACGGCCCGTCCTGCTGTTCTCCGGCGGCAAGGACAGCATCACGATGCTGCGGCTCGCGGAGAAGGCCTTCTGGCCCGCGCGCATCCCGTTCCCCGTCATGCACGTCGACACCGGCCACAACTTCCCCGAGGTCCTCGAATACCGGGACCGTCGGGTCGACGATCTCGGCATCCGCCTCGTCATCGCCTCCGTGCAGGAGGCGATCGACAAGGGCCGCGTGGTCGAGGAGACGGGCCGGCGGGCCAGCCGCAACCGCCTTCAGATCACCGCGCTGCTGGACGCGATCGAGGAGCACCGGTTCGACGCCGCGTTCGGCGGCGCCCGGCGTGACGAGGAGAAGGCACGCGCCAAGGAGCGGGTCTTCTCCTTCCGCGACGACTTCGGCCAGTGGGACCCGAAGAACCAGCGGCCGGAGCTGTGGAGCCTCTACAACACCCGGATCCGCCAGGGCGAGCACATCCGGGTCTTCCCGCTGTCCAACTGGACCGAGCTCGACATCTGGGACTACCTCAAGCGTGAGGCCCTGGAGATCCCCTCGATCTACTTCGCGCACACCCGCACCGTCTTCGAACGCGACGGCATGCTGCTCGCCGACAGTCCCTACTCCAACCGTGGCGAGGACGAGCCGCTGTTCGAGGCCACGGTCCGCTACCGGACCGTCGGCGACATGAGCTGCACCGGCGCCGTCGAGTCCAGCGCGGCCACCCTCGACACGGTGATCGAGGAGATCGCGGCCACCCGGATCACCGAGCGCGGCCAGACCCGCGCCGACGACCGGGCCAGCGAGGCCGCCATGGAAGACCGCAAGCGTGAGGGGTACTTCTAGAGATGGACATCCTGAGGTTCGCCACCGCCGGCTCCGTCGACGACGGCAAGTCGACTCTCATCGGGCGGCTGCTGTTCGACTCCAAGTCGATCTTCGAAGACCAGATCGAGGCCGTCGAGCGCACCAGCCGGGACCGCGGCGAGGAGTACACCAACCTCGCGCTGCTCACCGACGGCCTGCGCGCCGAGCGTGAGCAGGGCATCACGATCGACGTGGCCTACCGCTACTTCGCCACGCCCAAGCGGAAGTTCATCATCGCCGACACCCCGGGGCACATCCAGTACACCCGGAACATGGTGACCGGCGCGTCGACCGCCGACCTGGCGATCATCCTGGTCGACGCGCGCAAGGGCCTACTGGAGCAGTCGCGGCGCCACGCGTTCCTGACGACGCTGCTGCGGGTGCCACACCTTGTGCTCGCGGTCAACAAGATGGACCTCGTCGACTACGACCAGGCGACCTTCGAGCGGATCAAGGAGGAGTTCACCTCCTTCGCCGCCAAGCTGTCCGTCGCCGACCTCAGCTTCATCCCGATCTCGGCGCTGCACGGCGACAACGTCGTCGAGCGCTCGGCGAACATGGGCTGGTACGACGGGCCCTCTCTCCTGCACCACCTGGAGAACCTCCACATCGCCTCCGACCGCAACCTGATCGACGTGCGATTCCCGGTGCAGTACGTGATCCGGCCGCAGATGTCGACCGACGCGGAGCTGCACGACTACCGCGGCTACGCCGGGCAGATCGCGGGCGGCGTGCTCAAGCCGGGCGACGAGGTCATGCACCTGCCGTCCGGGCTGACCACGCGGATCAAGCAGATCGACACGGCCGACGGCCCGGTCGACATCGCGTACGCGCCGATGTCGGTGACGCTCCTGCTCGAGGACGACATCGACATCTCGCGCGGCGACATGATCTGCCGGCCCAACAACCGGCCGCAGGTCACTCAGGACGTCGAGGCGATGGTCTGCTGGATGTCGGACGAGCGGAAGCTCACGCCGCGCAGCAAGCTGGTCATCAAGCACACGACGCGGACCGCCCGTGCGATGGTCAAGGACCTGCACTACCGGATCGACGTCAACACCCTGCACCGGGACGAGGACGCCGACTCGCTGGAGCTGAACGAGATCGGCCGCGTGGCCCTGCGGGTCACCCAGCCGCTCTTCGCCGACGACTACGGCCGTAACCGCGACACCGGTGGCTTCATCCTCATCGACGAGTCCACCAACGCCACCGTCGCCGCCGGCATGATCATGGACAACCGCTGACCGCTGCCGGGAGGCGCGATGCCGGACGCGAAACGACGCGTGGTGACGCTGGCTGGTCAGTGAGCACGGCCTGGACGCAGGTTACGTGCGCAACATCGCCGCGAACCCTCGCGTACGCGTGCGGACCGGAGGCCGCTGGTATACCGGCACCGCGCACCTGCTGTCGGACGACGAACCGGTGGAGCGGCTGGGCCGGCTGCCGCGCCTCAACGGCCTGGCCGTACGCCTGCTGGACACGAACCCGCTGACCATCCGGGTCGACCTGGACGCGTGAGCGGTCAGGCCTGGTGGCCGGGCGGGAAGCCGCCGGTGGCGATCGGGCCCCAGCGGTCGATCTCGATCCGCAGCAGCGACTTGTTCTGGCGGTGCATGGCCTCGCGGTATTCGTCCCAGTCGGGGTGCTCGCCGGCGATGCGGCGGTAGTACTCGACGAGGGCGTCGACCGCCTCGGGCATGTCGAGCACCTCGGCGCGCCCGTCGACCTGGACGTACGGGCCGTCCCACTCGTCGGACAGGACGCAGATCGACGCGCGGTCGTCGCGGCGGGCGTTCCTCGCCTTGGCGCGTTCGGGGTAGGTGGAGACCATGATCCGGCCCTCGCCGTCGACGCCGCACGTCACGGGCGACAGCTGTGGCCGTCCGTCGGCGCGGGTGGTCGCGAGCAGGCCGTGGTGGCGAGGCCGCAGGAAGTCCAGCAGCGCGTCCCGGTCGACCTGCTGGGCGGTCGCGATCTTCGGAGACATCAAGGCGCCTTTCGGATGCGATGGACGGTCCATTCGATCCTCGCACGCCTCATGCGAAACGCCCGGACGCGGAGGGCGTCCGGGCGTTCGGCGATGCGGTTTACAGGCCGGGCGTCGCGGAGCCACGCTTGCGGCGCGACACGAGGAAGCCGCCGGCGCCGACCACCACGACGACGACCAGCGCGCCGATGGCGTAGAGCATGACGTTGCTGCCGGAGTCGTCCTTCTTGGCGGCCGAGGGAGCTGCCGAGCTGCTGTCGGACGGGTCGTCCGACGCGATCGGGTTGGGGACGTTGCCGTCCTTGGCCGTCGGGGTGCTGTGGGCGCGCCGGGTCGGGCTGAGCTGCGACAGGAAGGACAGCACCTCGGCCTTGGGGGTGCCGGCCGCGGAGGCCTTGGCGACCATCCGGTTGACCGTGGCCTTGGGCAGGCCGTTGGAGGCCGCCTGCATCTGGGAGCCGCTCAGCACCACGTAGGTGGCCTTGTGGTTGGGCGACTGCAGCAGCCGGCTCATCACCGGGGCGATCGCGGTCCCGGCGGGCAGTACGACCACGCCCGCCCGGCCGGCCTTCTCCAGGGAGGCCCGGAGCTGGTCCAGGTCGGAGTCGGACTTCAGGTAGGTCGCGCTGGAGTCGACGTAGTAGCCGTCCTCCGTGACGGACTCCACGATCAGCTCGGGGTCGACGCTCGCGGCCCTGGCGGGTACGGCGTGCCAGCCCAGGAGCACCAGGAATGCGGCTGCCAGTGCCGCGGGCAACGAAGCGCGGCGTACGCGCATGTCCATGGGGGGTCAGCTCCTCGTTCGTTCACTTACAGGTGCCTGAGCCTAGTCATTCCGTGACAGGACCGCCCGATTATGGGCGTGCAGGCTATGAGCGGGCGTTCTTTCGACTTCTACGGATCTTGACGCCCACCAGGCCCGCCACGATTACCGCGACCGGCACACCGCCCGCCACGAGCGGCAGCCGCCGGGGCCGCGTGTGCCTGGCGGCCGCCGGGACGCGCAGGCAGTCTCCGGTGGCACACGGGGTCGCCGCCGCGAGGGCGGGCGTCGCCGCCATTGCGCGCCACGTGGCCATCGTGTCGCCCGAGGTCCGGTAGTCGAAGTCACAGGTGGTGTTGGCGAGCATGCCGGTCTGCCGGTCGTCCCAGTGCAGGATCGCCCGGAACTGCCGGTAGGCGGGCGTGGCGAGCAGCGCCGCCGTGTCGCGCATCCACTGGGCCTTGCGCCCCGGCCGTGCCGGGTCCTCGACCGAGCCCCACTCGAGCAGCATCAGGCCCTTGCCGGGGTGGCGCAGGCCGAACCGGCGCTGCGGGTCGAGCAGCGCGGCCGGGCTCTGCCAGGACCCGGCGCGCGAGTGGCAGGTGTTCCAGTTGTAGGTGTCGGCGCCGATGTCGTCGACGTACGCGTCGCCGGGGTAGTAGGCGTCGGCGCGGGTGCGGCCACCGCCGGTGTTGACCGCGAAGGACTCGCCGGTCAGCGTCCACACGTAGCGGACGTTACGCACCCCGGCCGCGCGGTAGACGTCGACGAGGTGGCGCCAGGCCGCGGCGAAGTCGGCGGGAGCCCCCATCGGCCGCGAGGTCTTGGCGTCCGGCTCGTGGTTGAACACCAGGTAGACCTGGGCTCCGAACCGCCGGATCTCAGCCGCCTGCCGGAGCATGTCGGCGTACAACTGGCTGCCCGGACGCGCCGCGGCGACGTCGCGCCAGCCGATGAGCGAGCCGTTCTTGTAGCGCGACTTGATCGAGAGGAAGACCGTGTGGCCGGTGCCGCGCGCCCAGGCCTGGTTGCCGTCGAGGAGGCGTTCGTCCCAGCGGCGGAAGACGCGTACGGCCGGCAGGCGGTGGCCGGTCTCGTGCTCACGCTGCTCGATCTCCTGCCGGGTCTGCCCGACCGTACCCAGCATGAGCCGATGCCCGTCGGCCGTCGGTCCGGCGGCGACCGTGCCCGCGAGGACCACGACGGCGGCTACGGACCTCATGTGCGGACGCAGGCGAACAAGTGCCGTCCGTAGTTGTCGGCGTACGGCGGCCGGGCGTCGTCGTCGGGACCCAGGTCGATGACCTCGTCGAACCCGGTGTTGCTCCGGAGGAAGTCGGCGATCATCTCGGGGTTCCAGCCGGCCAGCGAGGTGCGGAACCAGGACTCGTTCTCCTGGCCGGTGTCCAGGAAGAGGACCTTCGCGGTGACCCCGTCGAGCAGGCCGGCCAGCTCCTCGGCGCCGACCGAGGCGCGGCCCAGCGCGAAGTGGTGCAGCAGGCTGAAGCAGGACACGACGTCCCAGGTGCGCTCCGGATCCGTGAGCAGCTCGACGGCGTCGCCGGTGCTGATCTGGCCCTCGCGCAGACCGTAGGCGGCCCGGCCGAGCGGGACGGCCAGCGGGTCGCGCTCGATGCCGGAGGCGTCGAATCCGGCCTTGCCCAGCTCCGACACGAACCAGCCGTAGCAGCTCGCGACGTCGAGGTAGCTGCCGGTGATGCCGCGCTCGGCGAGGAACGCTCGCATCTTCTCGAGGCGGTCGGTGCACCGGCGCACGGTCGACCAGCCCTGCTCCAGCTCGGGCGCCGTGAGCGGCTGGTAGAGCTCCTTGTTGCCGTCGATCCAGCTCATCCGCAGCAGCAGGTCCTGGAGCGGCGTGGTGACGGGTAGCCACTTGGTCACGACGCGTACGGAGGTCTCGCCGTCGGCGACCGCTCGCGCGAGCCGGTGGTGACCGTCCAGCACCTGGTGGTAGCCGGTGCCGCGGACCGGCGCGACGAGGATCGGGTCGAGGCGGCCGCTCTGCTCCGGCCGACGCTCACCGGCCTCGCCGGAGCGGAACCTGCGCGCCGATGCGATGATCCCGGCGTCGTCGGCCGCGCCGAAGTAGGTGCCGCCCGCGTCGACGCAGCGCCGGGCCATCCGGCCGTACGGGCTCGCGAGGATCTCCTCGTCGGTCGGGTCGGTCAGGCGCAGCAGGCCGACGTGGGGCCCGTCCACCACGCGGGTGGAGGCCCACAGCAGGTCCTGGGTACGGTCGGCGAACTCGCGGGCCGTCCAGCCCGCCTGGGCGCCGAGCAGCAGCCGGTCGACCGGCACCGTGATCCGGCCGGGCCTGCGCAGCAGCGCGGTGGACAGCACGACGCGGGCCTTCGGCGGGATCGGCACGGCACGACCGGCGTCGACGAGGCGGCCGTACACCGGGCCACGAGGCGTGAGACCGGTCTTCTTCACCGCCTGCTTGGCCCGGCGCGTGGCGCCCTTGCGCGCACGCGCGATCTCGTCAAGCACCATGGGCCATTCCTCCGGTGGGTCTGCGGCCGGGCAACAGCGCGGCGAACGCGGTAAGGGCCAGACGGCTGCGCCCGGCCCACAGTAGCCCGGCATAGCAGCAGGCACCGAGCACCAAGCCCGCCAGCGTGGCGGTCGTGCCGAACATCAGTCTGGTGAGAAGGGGGAGCGCGCCGAAGCACGCGAACGCCGAGACGGCGGCCAGGCCGAGGCCGACGCCGGTCGGTGTCATGCCGAACAGTCGCTTGACCTGCACGAGAGGCAGGATGTTGCGGGTGGCCAGCGCGGCGGCCCAGGCGATCGCGGCACCGGTGACGCCGAGCCAGGGGATGAGCACGGCGTTCAGCGCCAGGTCCACCACGAGGGCGGCGCCGTTGTTGGCCAGGCTCAGCCCGCTGCGGCCGGCCATCAGCAGCATCACGTCGACCGGGCCCGTGCCGGTGGCCAGCAGCATGGCCAGCGCGAGGATGACGGTGGCGTACTGCCCCGTACCGGCGTAACCGTGCCCGAACGAGGACAGGTAGATCGGTGCCGCGACCGCCACCGACAGGTGCACGGGCCAGGTGAGCGCGACCGTCCACGTCGTACAGCCCGCGAAGACCCGTGCGGTGCCCTCGCGGTCCTCCAGCGCGAGCAGGCGGCTCACCGCGGGCTGCATGGCCTGCTGGACCGCCTGGGTGCCGAGCTGGCCGATGACCATGAAACGAGTGGCCGCGGTGTAGATCGCGGCCTCACGCGGCGAGGCGAGCGCGGCGATCAGGACGATGTCGGCGCGCTGGAGCGCGGTCTGGCAGATCTGGGCGACCGCGCGTGGCGTCGTGTAGCTCCAGAACTCCCGTGCGAGCGTGCGGGTGTCGGCGGGACCGCGCTCGAGGCGCGACGCGATGCGCCGGTACCAGGCGACCGCGACGACCAGCCCGGCGAGGTAGGGCAGCGCCCAGGCCAGCGCCAGCGCCACGGGGCTCGTGGTGACGAGCGAGGCGACCAGCACGCCGGCGACCTGCGTCACCTGACGGAAGATCTTCTCGATCGCGACCGTGGGCCGCATGGTCCCGTGGCCGCGCGTCGCGGCCAGGACGGCGTCGTGCGCGGCGGCGACCGGCAGGAAGATCGCGAGCACCCGCAGCATCGGCGTGATCTGGCCGCCGCCGATCGCGTCGGACAGCGCGGGCGCGGCGACCGCCAGGACGAGGCCCGCCAGGCACGCCACCGCCACCACGGGGACCAGCGCGACCGGGACCGTACGCCGGGCGGCGCCGTGGTCGCCGTGGGCGAGCTGGCGTGGCAGCCAGCGCAGCAGGCCGGCGTCGCTGCCGAGGCCCGCCACGGCGTTAAGGATGACGAAGAGCGAGGTCGTGGCGAAGAAGGCGCCGGCGACCTGCTGCGAGTAGGTGTGCGCGACCGCGAACACCAACGCGAGGCCCATGAGCCCCGCGGACGCCGCGCCGACCAGGTTGAGCGCACCACCCCGGGCCAGACGGGTCAGGTGGGGCTCAGGGGTCATGCCTCGATCGCTTTATGAACGGCGGTCTCGGTGGCGTCGGAGCTGTCGGACGGCTGCTGCTGCTGGCGCATGTTCTCGCCGGAGAACCTCGACCAGTCCGGGGAGGTCTGGGTCAGGCTGGTGTTCCCGCCCTGCGGCGCCGGGCCGACGGGGCCCGAGCCGTACTCCGGCTGCATCGCGCCGCCGGTGCCGTAGTCGGGCTGGCGCTGGCGTACGGGCCGCGCGTCGGCGTCACGCGTCGCGGTGCGGCGGCCACGGCCGTCCTCGACGACCGTGCCGATCACGACGGCGCCCGCGCGCTCGGCCTCGGTGTAGGCCTGGTCGATGTCGTGGCGCGTGGTCTGGCCGAGCGTGACGACCAGCACGACCGCGTCGGCCAGCGTGCACAGGGCCTGCGCGTTGGCGTCGTGCACGCTCGGCGCGTTGACGAGGATGTACTCGGCCTTCTCCCGCAGCAGGCGCATGGTCTCGCGCATGCGTGGGCCGCTGAAGCGCTCGGCGGCGGCGCCCGCGCCCGGACCACGCGGCAGCAGCCGGAGCTGGGAGTCGGCGTGCACGAGCAGCTGGGTCGGGTCGGTGCCGCGCATCAGCACGTCGGACAGGCCCTTGGACTGGCCGAGGCCGAACAGCGCCGACGGGCTGGTCTCGGAGAAGCTGGCGTCCACCATGATCGTCGCCGAGCCGGCGTGCGCGAGCGCGACGGCCAGGTTGGAGCTGGTCAGCGTGGCCGACGCCGCGGGCGTGGCGCTGGTGACCAGGATCGTCACCGGACGGTCCTGTACGGAGGCCACGACGGCGGCGCGCAGGCGGCGGTAGGCCTCGCCGGCCTTGCTCTTCGGCGCGGTCACCAGGACCAGGCCGCCCGCGGTGGGGACGGTGCTGAGCACCGGGACGCCGAGCCGCTGCACGGTACGGACGTCGCGGAGCCGCCGGTCGGAGCGCTCGAGGGCGAGCGCGATCAGGACGCCGGCGAACAGGCCGACCGCGAGCCCCGCGCCGCCGAACATCGCGGTGCGCATCGTGATCGAGGCGGCGGGCGGCTGCGCGGGCGTGATCACCGACCCCGGGCTGACCGGGGTGGCGGCGATGTCGTTGTTCTGCTCGTCGATGACGCCGAGCTGGTTGTTGTACGCGGTGATCCGCTGCTGCAGGTAGCTCTTCTGCGACGAGGGGGCGACCGACAGGCGCTTGGTGGTGCTGGTCAGCTCCTGCTGGACCCGCTTCTCCTGCTCACGGAGCTTGCGGGAGCGCTCGTCCAGGACGTTCTGCGCGCGCTGCTTGCGGTAGTCGAGGTAGCCGTTGGCGAAGGCCTGCGCGCCGTCGCGCGCGGCCGTGGCGCTGGCGCCGGTGTAGGACACCAGCAGGACCTGGGTGTTGGGCGGCACGGTCACCGAGACCCGCGTGCGGTCGGCGCCGTGGAACTTCTGGCGCACCACCTGCTCGACCGCGTCGGCCTGGACGAGCTGCGCCTCGGACTGCAGGTTGGTCAGGTCGTCGCCGCGGCCGTTGGGGGAGTAAGGGTTGCCGTCGAGAGGGCTGATGAGTACGGTTGCCGTCGCCTTCGCGCTGGCGGGCAGGAACAGTGCCCCTGCGACGCCGAAAATCGTCGCGACGATCGCCAGTGAGATGACGAGCTTGAGGTGACGGCGCGCCACCCCGGTCAAACGGCCCTGCTGGTCCTGATCAGCTGCCATCAGCTGGTCTCCCTCGAATTACACCCTTCCCAGGGTCATGCACTCCGCAAGACACTATCCTCACTTCCCAAACTGGTAGTCCCCTCTTGGCTTTCCGTTTAGATTGAGCCGCATGCCCGAAGCTCGGGAGCACGCGCTCCTCGTCGCCTCCAGCGGCGGACACCTTGCCCAACTTCTGGCGCTTCGCCCCTGGTGGCTCGAGCGTCGTCGCACGTGGGTGACGTTCGGTACTGAGGACGCACGGTCCCAGCTCGTCGAGGAGCAGGCCGTCTGGGCCCACCACCCGACGACGCGCAACCTGCTCAACCTGGTCCGCAACTTCGCCCTCGCCATCCGCGTCATGCGCCGGGACCGGCCGGATGTGGTCGTCTCCACCGGCGCCGCCGTCGCCTTCCCGTTCTTCATCGTGGCCAAGGTGATGCGCGTGCCGACCGTCTACATCGAGGTGTACGACCGGCTCGACTCGCCCACCCTCACCGGCCGGCTCTGCCGTCCCATCACCGACCTGTTCTGCGTGCAGTGGGAGGAGCAGACGCGCTTCTACCCCCGCGCGCAGGTCATCGGGAGCCTTCTTTGAGTTCGCTGGTCTTCGTCTCGGTCGGCACCGACCACCACCCCTTCGACCGCCTCATCGGCTGGGTCGACGCATGGCTGCCCGAGGGCGTCCGCTGCGTCGTCCAGCACGGCACCTCGGCCCCGCCGTCCCGTGCCGAGGGCATGCCCTTCCTCGACCACGGCGAGCTCACCGCGCTGCTCGACGAGGCCGCCGTCGTCGTCTCCCACGGCGGCCCGACCACGATCACTGAGAGCCGCCGCCACGGCCGCCGCCCGATCGTGGTGCCCAGGTCGCCGTCGCTCGGCGAGCACGTCGACGACCACCAGCAGCGCTTCTGCGCCCGCATGGCGGACAAGGGCCTCATCAGTGCGGCACCGGACGAGCCCGCCTTCCGCGCCCTCATGGACCAGGCCCTGGCCTCGCCCGGCGACTTCGCGGTCGAGACCGGCGGCGGCGACGTCGCCGAGTCGGTGGCGCGCTTCGGCGACCTGGTCGGCGCCCTTCTCGCCACCCGCCCGTCGCGTTAGATGCCCCTGCCGGTGGCGTGGGCCAGGCGCAGGACACGGTCGGCGGTCAGGACCCGCAGCGAGACCAGCAGCGCCAGATAGGCCCGGCGTTCGCGCCAGGACAGGCGCAGGGTGCGGAGGGCCCAGGAGCGTGCCTCGGCACGCTCGCCCAGGGCGGCGTGGGCGAAGGCGATCTGGCCCTGGACGCGTGCCAGGCCGCGCGGGTCGTCGGCGAAGCCGGGGTGCTTGCGCAGGAGATATTGCAGGGCCTCGCTGATCGTGCGCCACTTGCGGTTGAAGTGCGAGGTGCGTCCCCACAGGACCGTGACGAGGGGCTCGGAGACGACCGCGATCGGCCCGGCGGCGGCGGCGCGCAGCATCCAGTCGTAGTCCTCGCCGAAGCTGCCGGGGATCTCCTCGTCGATGGGGCCGATCGTGTCGAGGAACGCCTCTCGGCGTACGACGACGGACGACGGGTGCGCCTCCATGACCCGGCGGCGCAGCAGCTCGGCGTGGGTGACGTCCTCCTGCCGCGGGACCCGGGTGATCACCTTGTCGCCGTAGTTGACGTGGATGCCCGCCACCGAGACGTCGGCGCCGGTCTCGAGCAGCCGGTCCACCTGGAGCCGGAGCTTGGCGGGCAGCCACTCGTCATCGTCGTCGCAGAAGGCCAGCAGCGCGCCCGAGGAGGCCGCCACGCCGGAGTTACGGGCGCCGGCCAGGCCCGCGGTCCGGTCGTTACGTACGACGACCACGGAGCGGCCCGTGCCCGTACGGGCCAGCGTCGTGTCGGGCTCGCTCTGGTCGAACACGAGCACGCACTCGATCGACCCGGCGTAGTCCTGGCCGAGGACGGCCGCCATGGCCGCGGCGAGCAGCTCCGGACGATCGCGGGTCGCGATGATCACAGAGACGGCCGGGAGGTCGACGCTCACGTGGCTCTCTTCCTCTTCTTTCCGTTGGTGATGACGATTCCGCGCGGAGAGGCGCCGGCCGCGTCGAGGTAGGTGATGGCCGCGATGAGCGGCCGGTCGGTGATCTGCCGCAGTTCGATGGTCACCAGGGTGATGTCGGAGATGGCGGCGAGGGTGCCCGCCTCGGTGGTGGCCAGCGGCGGGCCGGAGATGACGACCACGCCGTAGTCGTGGTGGGCGCGTTCGACGGCGCGGGCCAGCGCGCGGTCGCCGGCGTCGGCCGGCAGGGTCTCGACGCGGAACACACCGACGCCCGCGACGGGCGTGTCACCGCGCGGGCCCTTCGGGCGCTCGCCGACGCGCAGCAGGGTGGTCGGCGCGCCGCCCTGCGCGAACGCGGAGGCCACGCTGACCGCGACCGGGTCGGCGGTCTCGCCGGGCATCCCGGCGACCAGGATCGTCCGCGCGTCCTCGGCGAAGCCCAGGTTGCGCAGCCGCCGCCCGGCGTCGGCGAGGCCGTCCCGCCCGACGTCGGTCAGCACCGGGAGCCGGATCCGCCGGCGTACGTCGCGCGCGTACCGGAGTCGGCGGGGCCGGCGGTCACGGATCAGGCCGATCATCAGCCCGCCGAGCAGCCCGAGGCCCATCCCGGAGGTCCGGTTGACGTCCGACTCCGGGTCGTCGGGGCGGGAGGGCCGGTCGGGCGCGCGTAGCACCTGGGCGAACTGGTCCTCGAAGGCGAGCTGCTTGCGCGCGTCCAGCATCTGGCGTTGCAGCGCCTGACGGCGCGTGCGCACGGTGATGCGCGCGAACGAGGACGGGTCCGACGGCAGCGCGTCGAGCTCGGACTGGAGCACCACGAGCCGCCGGTTGATCGTCTGCCGGTTGCGGGTCTGGTAGTCCCCGATGACCCGGCCGCGCAGCTTGATGTACGTACGGGCGATCGTGCGGGCGCCCTCGCGGGCGTTGCCGGGACGCGCCGCGCGTACGCCGATGGTCAGGATCCGGGAGTTGGCCGGCGCGACGATGCTGACCCGCTCGCCGAGCTGTACGGCCGGGACGTTGAAGCCGGGGACCTTCTTCAGCTGCTCCAGCACCAGCCCCGAGGTAGCGAGCTGCGCCTCGGTGTCCATGGTGTCCAGGATCGGCTTCTGGTCGACCAGCGCGAACGGCCCGTCGGTGAGCGGCGGCAGGCCGGACTCGACCGAGACCGGCGGTGCCATCACGGTCACCGTCGAGGTGTAGGTGTGGCCGACGGTCGCGGACCTGACCTGGCCGAAGATCCCGCCGATGACGGCCGCGACGAGCAGGACGGGCCACTGACGGCGTACGAACCGCTGGTAGCGGTTGAGGCGTACGGCGTCGAACTCGACCGGCTCGCCGGTGGCCAGGAACGGCGATCGGCCGGCCTTGGTCAGCGGCGCCACGGGGGGACCTCGCCCAGCAGGGCGGCGAGACGTTCGTCGTGCGGGGCGAAGTGCTCGCGCAGGCGAAGCCGCAGCGGCTCGGGGAGCGGCGATCCGGGGCGCGCGTTATGGCGTTCGAAGGCCTCGGGCCGCCAGCGCTCCAGGCCGAGGAAGTCGAGGATCGCGTCGAAGCAGGGCTCCGGCTCGCCGAAGAAGTCCTCGGCGAAGGCGACGTGCACCCGGTCGCGGCCGAACAGGTCGTGCAGCACCGTGAGTTGCTCGTCGTAGTGGCCGCGGTCGAGGTAGGAGTGGTGGCGGTGGCCGTGGCTGAGGTAGCCCGGCTCGCTGCGGATCCGCTCGGCCTCGCCCGCGATGCGCTCCGGCTCCAGCTCGAGGGCGCGCTCGAACGACGGCTCGGTCTCAAAGCCCCGCGCCAGCTCGTGCTTGTGCGCGGAGTAGGCGCGCTCGACCGGGTCGCGCAGCAGTGCGAGGAGCTTCACGCCGGGCAGGTCGGCGGCGATCCGCTCGGGGGCCAGGGGATGGTGCATGTAGTAGCCGGCCGACTCGAATGCCATCCGCGAGCCCTGGCGGATCGGGAAGTGCCCTCGGTACCAGCCCTGGCCCCGCCCGTAGTTGACGTCGAAGTAGTGCACGCCCTTGTGGAGATTGGGCGGCGCGGTGTCCGGGTGCGCGGCGAGCGCGCGGAACAGCGAGGTCGTGCCGCCCCGCTGGGTGCCGACCATCAGGAAGGCGGGCAGCGTACGCGCCCCGGAGGTCAGCCGTCCTGCGGTGCGGCTGACGGCGCGACCGCTCTCCTTCACCCACTGGGGCGCGTCGGTTCGCGAGATCACGGAGTCCTCCCGGCGTTGGCGTGGAGCAGCTCGAGCAGGTGGGCGGCCTGGGCGCGCAGCGGCTCGCCCTGCGGTCCCTGCGCGGCGGTCAGGTAGCGGCGGGCCAGCTCGAGGAGGTACAGCTCGACGGTGACCGCGGCGGACCGGCCGCTCAGCCCCAGCGGCGCGAGCATCGCCGGGTCGGGCCACGTGTCGTAGCCGCCGCCGGTCTGCAGCCGGTAGTGCATGAGGTCGAGGCCCTCGGGAACGTCGGGGTCGTGACGCTCCCAGTCCCAGAGCTGGACGCGCCCGCCGTGCCAGGCCATGTTCCAGGGGGTCCAGTCGCCGTGCCAGGCGCCGAAGCCGACCTCCTGGTCGCCGTGCGCCGCCTCGACGCGCGCCACCACGGACGCGAGGCGCTCGCGCTGCGCGGGGTCCTCGAGCGGTACGTCGGCGAAGCGCGTCCAGAACGGGCTCCGCGCCAGCGCCACCCGGCGCGTGTCGCCGGTCAGCTCGCGCATCGCGGCCACCGGCGGCGTGCGCCGCGACCGCAGGGACAGCGCGCCGGTCGGGAGCGGGGACAGGACCAGCAGGTCGAGGCCGCGCCAGTCGCCGCGGTGCAGGACCTCGGGTACGGCGAGCGTGCGGAAGGACCGGCCGGCCAGCAGCCCGAGGGCCGCCGCCTCGCCCGCGATCAGATCGCGCGCCATCCCGGTGTCGCCGACCTTCACGAACGCCACCGGCTCGCCGCGAGGGGTCAGGACGTGCAGGATCGGCTTGCGGTTGGCCCGCGCGGAGCCGAGGCCGACGCTGACCACGACCGGCCGCCCGAGCACCTCGGCGAGGTGATCTTCGACCGACTCGCCGTCGCCGCGTACGTGCAGCCGGTCGCGCAGCGCGCGGTCGGCGAGCCCGGCGCGTACGGCGGTGGCCGTGAGCACCCGCGTGGCGCGCTGCCGGGCGCCGAGGTCGTGGCTGTAGCGCCGCAGCGCGCTCGAGGCCGCGGCAGGCAGCCCGGCGGGCAGCAGCAGCCGTGGCCGTTCGGCGCTGGGCAGGAAGGCGAACTCGCGTACGGCACCCGGTGCGTGTCCCGTGCCGACCTGGGCGTCCGGCCACAGTCCGGCGACCGCGTCCATCCAGGCGTTCACGCGAGCGCCTCGCGCCGGGCGCGCCACATGAGGGCGACCGCGATCATCACCGTGTACAGCGGGACCTCCACCAGGTCATAGATGAACAGGAACAGGCCGAACCCCAGCAGGACGCAGCAGCCCGCGACCCCGTACGCGGTGCGCTCGCGCCAGTGTCGGCTGAACCGTACGGCGAAGAACGCGATGAACGCCACGGTGCCGACGATGCCGTTGCCGAAGACCAGCAGCCACACGTGGCCCTGGGTGCCGAGCGGGGGAGCGCCGCAGGCCTTGCAGCCGGGCCGGTCGCCGCCGGCGAGCGAGGTCAGGTTGCCCTGGACGTTGCGCGTGGTGCCGAACCCGACCACCGGCGAGCCGGTCAACCCGCTGCGCACGCTCTCTTCGGCGAGCATCGAGCGCCGGTTGTTGCTGTGCGGGTGGGACAGCCGTGTCTGGATCATGTCGGGTAGCGGCGAGACCGCGAAGACGAAGGCGCCGACCATGGCGCCGGCCAGTGTGAGCCGCAGGGCCCGCCCGCCGCCACGGGCGACGACCTTGAGGCCGGCGTAGCCGCCAGCCACGCCGAGCGCGATCCACAGGCCGCGGTCGAGGGAGTAGACGACCGGCCACAGCGAGGCGACCAGGACCGCGATGCCGAAGATCCGCCGGCGCCGTTCGGCGCGCAGGACGTAGGTGATCACGAAGAACGGCAGGAAGAACGCGTACGCGGCACCCCAGGTGTTGGCGTACGCGAACGGCGCCATCGGCCGGGACTGCTCGTAGCCGAGGATCGTCGCGGTGTCGGCGGTCTTGGGGTGGATGGCGTCGAGCAGGAAGTTGTTCTGCGTGTGCAGCACCATCTCGAGCGGCGAGGTGAGCTGGAGGTGCGGCGCGAACGTGCCGAGCAGGCCGCCCGCCGTCGTGACCACGAACATGTAGCCCAGCAGCCGGCCGACCCGGTCGGCGGGCAGCTCCTCGTCGCGGAGGTTGGCGATGTAGAGGAGGACGACGGTCGAGGCGAGGTACCAGCCCAGGCGCCAGCCGAACGGCAGCAGCCGGCCCAGGCCGCCGCCGGGCACCGCGCCGGGGGCGTTCGCCCACAGGACGCCGACGCCGAGCGCCACCCAGACCAGGAAGAGCAGCCAGGCGCCGAACCCGCCGGGGACCAGCAGCGAGGAGCGGCGCTTCCAGAGGTGGAAGGCCATCGGCACGCTCATGATCAGGAAGATCAGCATGCCCAGGCCGAGCAGCCACCACAGCGGAAAGCCGAGGAAGATGATCGTCAACGGCCAGCCGGGGCGGGGACGCCACACGGCCGGCTTCGTCTTGACCCGTGCCGGGACGACCCTCGCTGTGCCCACCGTGACGCCCTGCCTCATATCTGGCCTGCCGGAGTCAGAGCGTACTTGTCCGGCGCGATGCTCAGTGCCGTACGTTGAACTCCGGCCGGCGGCCGAGTGAACGGAACGCCTTCAGCGCCGCTGGGCTCGCGTCGATGCTGGTATTGCCGCCGTCCGGCATGTTCACCGCGTGCTGCGCGTTGTAGTAGGTCATCAGCTTGATCCGCGGATACTTCGCGAACTCGTTCGCCACGCTCCGGTAGAACGCCACCTTGCGGCTCGGGTTCCCCGGGACCTCGAGAACGGCCCATTCGGACAGCATCAACGGCTTGTCGGGGAAGTTCCGCTCCGAGTAGTCGTAGAAGCCGGGGAAGCCGAGCTCCTGCTCGCGGGCGGCGACCTTGTTGACCAGGTTGCCGTAGTCCTTGATGTTGGATTTGGCGAACGGGTCGTACCCGATCCAGTCCACGGCGTCGTCGCCCGGGTACAGGTCCTTGAACCACGACTTGGACGTGTAGCCGGTGTAGCCCATGAAGACCACGGTGAACAGGATGTTGCTCGCGCCGTGGGCCCGGAACTGCCCGACGACGTGCCGGAACATCGCCCGGTAATCCTCGGCGGTGTAGCCCGAGCCGGGCTGGTCCTTGACCTCTTCCTCCGGCTCGTGGTGGATCACCAGCCAGAACTTCTTGCGGAAGTGCGTCTTGAGGTAGGCGGCCTCGCGGGCGATCTGGGAGTCCACGGCGCCCCGGGCGACCTGCCGCCACGTCTTGCCGACGTCGGGCTTCCAGTTGAGGACGAGCATGCGGTGCTTGCCCGGCTCGGTGGTCAGCGCGATCTCGTTCGCGGTCGGGAAGAGCTGCCCGCCCGTGTGGTAGCCGTGGTAGATGTCCACGGACCGGCCGATCTTGCGCTCGAAGTCGCGTACCTGCGCGGTCGGGTACTGGCCCGCCGAGGACACCGGCGTGACGCCCCACCACGCGCCGCAGGAGGGCACGAGCTTCTTCGAGACCGTGCACTTGTGCGGGCCCTTGCTGACCTCGTCGCTCGGCTGCACGAACTTCGGCACCTCGGCCCCGGGACCGGCGCACGCCACCAGCGACGCCGAGAGCACGAGGGCCAGGGCGAAACGCCGCGTACGTCTGCTCATGGCAGCGAACTATAACGAGACACCCCCATACAGGCAGTGAAAGGTCCTTATGGGATACGAGACCGGAAGGTGACCCGTCCACTGCGCGACACCGGAGATTCGTCCGGATAGATTCCCTCTCGACACGTAACTTCCCTCCATGGCCGCCCCCGCTTGGCCGGGTGAGGACGCGCGAGAGGAATGACACGTGCGCCTTCGCAATGCCATCGCGACCGGTGTCGGCCTGCTGCTGGCCCTCGGTCTCATCGCAGCACCTCCCGAGCGGACGGCCCACGCGGCCGGTACGGCCGATGTCGTCAGCGCCGATCCCGTCTCGTTCACGCCGAACCTCGTGGACGGCGACGTACGGTCCATCGTGCAGATCGGTGACCGGATCTTCATCGGCGGTAACTTCACTCAGGTGAAGGCGGCCGGCTCGCAGACGGTCGTGAACCGTAGCCGCGTACTGGCCTTCGACGCCTCCACCGGGGCCATCGACGACGGCTTCAAGCCGGTCGCCGACGGCGAGGTGAGCGTCCTGCTGCCGTCGGCCGACCAGAAGTCGATCTACCTCGGCGGCATGTTCACCCACATCGACGGCGCGGCCGTCAAGGTCCTGGCCCGGCTCGACATCGACACCGGCAAGCCGGTGGCCGGCTTCACGCCCAACCTGGACGCGCGCGTCAAGGACCTGCGGCTGAGCGGCGGGCGCCTGTGGGTGGCCGGCAACTTCGCCCAGGCGGACGGGGTGGCGCGCACGGCGCTGGCCACACTCAACCCGAACACGGGCCGCCGTGACGACTTTCAGTCGCTGGGCTTCGCCGGCACCCAGAACGGCGGCACGACGCTCGTCTACAAGATGGACATCTCACCGGACGGGACGCGGCTGGCCGCGGTGGGCAACTTCACCACCGTCGACGGCCAGTCACGGCCGCAGGCGGTCATGCTCGACCTGTCCGGTACGTCGGCGCGGCTCGCCGACTGGCGGACCGGCCTGTACGGCGCGACCTGCTCCTCGGCGTTCGACTCCTACATGCGCGACGTCGACTTCTCGCCCGACGGCAAGTTCTTCGTGATCTCCACGACCGGCGCCGCGGGAGGCACGTCCAAGCTGTGCGACACACAGGCGCGCTGGGAGACCGCGGCGTCCGGTACCGACCTGAGGCCGACCTGGACGACCTTCACCGGCGGCGACACGACGTACGCCATCGAGATCACTGACAAGGTCGTGTACGTCGGCGGCCACTTCCGCTGGTCCAACAACCCGTTCGGCTCCGACTCGGCCGGCCAGGGCGCCATGGACCGTTCCGGCATCGCGGCGCTCGATCCGGCCAGCGGCATGCCGTACCGCTGGAACCCCGGCCGTACGCGCGGCGTCGGCGTCTTCGACCTGCTCGCCACCTCGCAGGGGCTGTGGATGGCCAGCGACACCGACGTCGCCGGGGGAGAGACGCACCAGAAGCTGGCGATGTTCCCGCTGTCCGGCGGGGAGACGCTGCCGGCGTCCTGGAACACCGGCGCGCTGCCGGGCAACGTCTACTACGGCGGCGCCGGGCTGCTCCAGAACAAGCTCCAACACCGTTCGTTCGACGGTACGACGGCGGGCTCGGTCGTGAGCGACGACACCGGCGGCATCGACTGGCGGAACACCCGCGGCGCCTTCATGATCAACGACGACCTTTACACGGGCTCGTCCAACGGGGCGTTCAACCGGCGGAGCTTCGACGGTCACACGTTCGGCACGGCGACCGCGATCAACGCCGCCGACCAGCTCACCAACGAGTCCGACTGGCACAACCAGGTCAAGAACCTCAAGGGCATGTTCTACGCGAACGGCCGCATCTACTACACCCGCGGCACCTCGGCGCTGTACTACCGGGGCTTCAACCCCGAGAGCGGCACCGTCGCGGCCCTGGAGGTCAACGCGACCGGCAACCTGCCGGGCGTCGACTGGGGCTCGGTCGGCGGCATGTTCACCGCGGGCGGCTATCTCTACTACGTCGGCACGAGCGACGGCAGGCTGCGGCGCCTCGCCTTCACGGGCGGCGTGCCCTCCGGATCTCCGGTGGTCATCGACACCGGCGACTGGCGCGGCCAGTCCGTGTTCCTGTACGCGGGCGTCCCGAACGTTCCGCCGCAGGCCGCCTTCAGCGCCAACTGCGACGGGCTCACCTGTACGTTCAGCGGCTCCGGCTCGTCGGACCCGGACGGCGCGATCACGTCGTACGCGTGGGACTTCGGCGACGGCGGCACCGCGACGGGTGCCACGCCGCAGCACGCGTTCGGCGCGTCGGGCACGTACACGGTGACGCTGACCGTCACCGACGACTCGGGCGGCACCGACACCGCGTCGCAGCAGGTGAAGGCGTCCACGAGCAGCGCCGACATCGCCTTCGTCGGCACCGACGTCTACAACGCCAACACCAAGAGCGCGACGGTCACGGTGCCGGCGGGGACGGAGGCCGGCGACGGGCTGCTGCTCACGCTCGCCCTCAACGACCCGAACATGACCGTCATGCCGCCGTCCGGGTGGCAGCAGGTCGGTACGCAGACCAACGGCACGGCCGTGTCGACGGTCTGGCAGCGGGTCGCGACCGCCGGGGACGCCGGCTCGTCGGTCGCGGTCGGCGTGAGCGACTACGCCAAGGCGAACCTCCGGGTCCTCGCCTACCGGGGCACCTCGGCGACCGCGCCGGTCGCGATCGCGGCGAAGGTGGCCGACCCGGCCGCCACGACGTCGCACCCGGCTCCGTCGGTGACCGTGGGAACGCCGGGCAGTTGGGTGGTCGCGTACTGGTCCGACAAGTCGTCCACGACGACGTCCTGGACGCCCCAGAGCGGTGTGACCGGCCGGGGCACCTCCGTCGGCTCCGGCGGTGGCCGCGTGACGTCCCTGGTCGCCGACAGCGGGGGTACGGTCCCCACCGGCGCGTACGCCGGCCCGACCGCGACCACCGACGTGGCGAGCCGCGCCCTGACGTGGACCCTCGTGCTCGCCCCGGCGAGCTGAGCGGGTAGGACCGGGTAGCCGGAGAACGACGACGCCGCCGGGCGGGGCCCGGCGGCGTCGTCATGTACGTATCCGCCTCCAGGAGGCGGGGCGAGAACTACGAAAGCGGGAACATGCCCACGCGGCCGTGGTGCTCGTGGCCGAGCTCGTCGGTGTCACTGCCGACGTACAGGCCGTCGGGCGTGGCGACGAGCGCCTCGACACCGTGACCACGCGTACGGGTCGGGTTCCAGGACAGGGCCTTGCCCCCGGTCGGGTTCAGCGCCGCGATGCCCGGACGGGAAACGGCACCGGAACCGGCGCTGTCGTGGCCGTTCGGGTTGTCCGCCCAGCGCTGGTGGCCGGCGACGTAGACGGCCTTACCGGTGATGGCGACGGACAGCAGCGTGTCGCCGCCGGTGTAGTTGACCCACGTGGGCGCCTGGCCGGAGCCGGTCTTGCTGGACTCCCAGCGCGCCGCCGAGTCGCACAGCTGGCTCGTGCCGAACGGGCCACCCGTGGTGACCACCACGAAGTAGGAGCCGTCGGGCGCGAAGTCGATGCCGCGCATGTAGGTGTCGAACGCGTCCGCGTTGCACGTCGTGGCGTAGCGCTCGGTCGACCAGGTGTTCAGCGTGGCCGTCGACCCGGTGTTGATCATCGCGATCTGGTAGCGACGCTGCCCGGCGACCTGGGTGAAGGTGCCGTCGATGATCATCTTGGTGTCGTCGGGGGTGACGGCCATCTTGTAGACCTTGAGCGTGCCCTGCCGCGGGTTGCTGATCGACAGGTTGAAACCGGCGTCGGCCTTGCCGCTCGTGGCGTCGAGGCGCGCGAGCGGGGCGTGCGCCGCACCGGCGATGGTGGTGAACTCGCCGCCCGCGTAGAGGTGGCTGCCGCGGCGGATCATCGTGAAGACCAGACCGTGGCCGATCCGCGCGTTGAAGCCCTTCACCGCGGTGCCGTCCGTGACGGACAGCCGCGTCAGGCCGCCCAGCCCGACGCTGTTGGTGTTGGTGAACGAACCACCGACGTAGACGCTGCTGGACGTGCCGGGCTGCAGCGCGTAGACGGTGCCGTCGATCTTGGGCACGAACTTCGTGTCGATCTTTCCGGTGCCCGTGTCGAACGAGAAGATGTTGTGGCGTGCGAGGACCGGCTTGCCCGATCCGGCCTCCTGGACCTGCTCGAAGTTACCGCCGACGACAACCTTCGTGCCGACGACGGCGATCGCGCGCACGGTGCCATCGAGGACGTGGGGAGTCCAGTCGACCGGGTTCGTGGAGACCACGGCGTCCTGTTGGATGTCCGCGTTCGCCGCCGGTATGGCGGCTCCCCCGGCAAGGGCGGTTGCGGCGGCTGCCGCGACACTGAGCACGCGTCGGCGCATTTTCGCTCCCATTTCTTAACCCGTGAACCGAGTTTTTGTACCACAGAGCGTCGATCATGCCGCAGCGGAGCGCCGCGATCGAGACCTCATCGTTGCACCGCCTTGGGTGAGATACGTCTCAGACGGGGGTAGCGACCCGCTCCGGCATCGCGGCGGCGGCGGGCTCGGGAGCCCGGCTCAGGAGGGCGCGGCCCGCGAAGACCGCGACGGCGAGCAGCAGCCCTCCGTAGAACCAGCCGCCGAGTACGTCGGTGATCCAGTGCTTGTTCAGGTACCACCGGCTGTAGCCCTCGACGAAGGCCGCGGTCCACAGGACCGACCACGCGAGCACCCGGGTACGGCGACCGGCGCGGGTGAGTTCGAGCACCGCGAAGATGATGACGCCGTAGATGCCGATCAGCCGGGCGCAGCCGCCCGACGGGTACGTGCCCAGGGTCGTCGGGGGATGCCCGCGGTCGACGATCGTGGCCAGGAGTGACTGCTGGTACTTCTCCACGACGACGACGCTCAGGATGAGCACCGAGGGCGCCCACCACCGGGGACGGGCCAGGTACGCGAGGAGTACGGAGGCGGCCACGGCCGCGGCCCGCGTCTCCGGCAGGTTGCCGCTCTGCGTGACGACCCGCATGACGCGGGCCCAGCCCGGGGCGCGCAGCCGGTCGGACAGATGGAACACCCACCAGTCCACGGGGTGCTCCAGCAGGGCGAGGCCGAACCCGGCGCACGCCGCGACCACGCTCACCACCAGGACGCCCCCGCCGAGCAGCATGACGAAGGCGCCGAACGGGCCGGCCGTCTCGACGAGCCCGGTACGCGCGAGGCGCAGTCGGCGCAGGCCCGGCCGCTCGCCGGAGGCCGCCCAGCCCACGAGATCGGGCAGCGAGCCGGGCCGGGCGGCGACGAGGCCGCCGGCGGCCAGGCTCACGACGACGCCGACAAGGCCGATAAGCACCCCCACGGTCATCCGGAAAGGATTACACGGAATCCGGGTTCTGGACGGAACCGGGGGTCTCGTAGGGGGCACGACTGGAGCCGCGCTCGAAGGCGATCGCGGGCAGGCCGTTGTGCCTGCGCAGCAGCATCCACACGACGGCGGCGCCGACGGCCACGGCGGCCAGGGTCCACACCATCGTGGTGGTGCCGAGGTCGAACATCTTCAGTGCGCTCGCCAGCAGGACGAACGCCAGCGCACGCCGAATCAGCCCGCCGGGCGCGCGCGAGGAGATGAGCGAGCCGAGGTAGACGCCGGGGATGGAACCGGCGAGCAGCGCGACCGTGACATCGAGCTTGAAGTCCCCGAACAGGATGTGCCCGAACGCCGCCGACCAGACCAGCGGCACCGCCTGCATCAGGTCGGTGCCGACCAGCTGGTTCGCCTTCAGCGAGGGGTACAGCGCGAGCAGCGCGATGATGATCAGCGAGCCGGAGCCGACCGAGGTCATCCCGACGATGAGGCCGCCGGCCACGCCGACCAGGAGGGTGCGCACGGGCCGTACGGTCACGGGCGCCGGTTCCAACGCGGCGGGCGAACCGGGCAGCGCGGTGCGGCGGTCAGTACGCCGGGAGGCGCGGTCGACCATCGCGAGGTAGCCGCGTACGGCGAGTCCGGCCGCCGCGATGAGCAGGGCCACGCCGATGGCCTTGCCGATGATGTTCTCCACCTGGTCGCCGTCGCCGAGCGCGCGTGCGAGCAGCACGCCGCAGAAGGCGGACGGCACCGAGCCGGCACAGAGCCAGCCGACGAGGCGGAGGTCGACCGTGCCGCGCCGAAGGTGCACGAAACTGCCGACGGGCTTCATCACGGCCGCGGCGACCAGGTCGCTCGAGACCGCGGCGAGTGGGGGGACACCGAAGAAGAAGGTGAGCATCGGGGTCATCAGCGCCCCGCCGCCCATACCGGTCAGACCCACGATGATCGCTACGAAGAACGCGCCCATCGCCATGACATAGTCAAAGTTCATCCGCATGCCCTATCGAAAATATAGGCAAAGTCGGATTTCAGAGTATGTCGAGTCGGGCAGAACGCAAGCTCACCGACTATTCGGCGCGCACCCAACCCCCGTCGACCAGCACGTCGAATACCCGCGCGACCGCTTCATCCGGAGTTGTCCCCACCGTGTCGATGACGACGTCGGCGTCGTCCGGTGCTTCGTACGGGTCGGAGATCCCGGTGAACTCGGGGATCAGACCGGCGCGCGCGCGTGCGTACAGACCCTTGCGGTCGCGGCGCTCGCACTCCTCGAGCGAGGTCGCCACGTGCACCAGCACGAAGTCGCCGGCGGCGGACACCATCCGGCGTACCTCGGCGCGCGTGACCGCGTACGGCGCGATCGGCGCGCAGATCGCGGTGCCGCCGTGCCGGGTGATCTCGGCGGCGACGTAGCCGATGCGGCGGATGTTGAGGTCGCGGTCCTCACGGGAGAACGTCAGCCCGGCCGACAGCATCCGGCGTACGACGTCGCCGTCGAGGAGCGTGACCGTGCGGCCGCCGCGCTCGATGAGGACGTCGGCGAGCCCGCGCGCGATGGTCGACTTGCCCGAGCCGGACAGCCCGGTGAAGAAGATCGTGAGGCCACGGGTGTGGCGCGGTGGGTGTGCCCGGCGCAGCTCGCGCGCAACGGACGCCGGCGTGAACCAGTCGGGGATCTCCTCGCCGCGGTCGAGCATCCCGGCCAGCTCCGACTCCGTCGGCTCGGGCCGTACGTCGTCCGGGTCGATCTTGGCGGTCGGCCGCCACACCTCGACGGAGCCGTCGTAGCCCCACGGCTCGGGGGCGACCACCGTGAGCGGCGCCGTCTCCTCGTCGGCCGTGGTGATCTCCGGGGCGAACAGGTGCGTCGCGCCGTACGCCGCGGCGACGTGCGCGGCGAGCAGCAGGTCGCGTACCGGCCGCTCGGCCAGTGGCACCGGGACGATCAGGGACTCCGCCGGCAGCTCGCGGCGCACGCTCAGCAGCGCACGGATGAGGGCCTCGTCGTGGCCGCCGCCCAGCAGCGGCAGCACCAGCACGCGCGCGCCGAGCTTCTCCGAGAGCTGGCGGAGCTGGCCGAGGTGGCGCCGGTGCAGCGGGGTGCGCGTCGCGATGGCGAGCGTCGTGGCGCCGTCGAGCTCCGCGCGAACGTCTTGCGGGCTGCGGCGCAGCCGGCGGAACGGGCCGTGCTCCGGCGCGCCCAGCGCGCGGACGCCACCGGCCATCCGCCATCCGCCGGCGTGCTGCGCGGCGGGGTCCTGCCAGGCCTCCTCGGACTCCAGGACGGCCAGCGGTGCGCCCTCCGGGTCGCACAGGACGATCCGCTCTTCCTTCGCGAGGTCGGCCGGGATGGCGAGTGTCACGGGCGCGGGCCAGGGCGTGCCGTCGGCGAGCCGCCCGGCGGCCGCGACGGTCGCGGCGTCCAGCGCCGCGAGGAAGCCATTGAGTGGTTGGAACGCTCCGGTCATGAGGAGCTCGAGATCCGCCAGCTCGGCAGGTGCGGGGGTAAGCGTCGGCAGATCACGCAACTCGCCGTCTTCGGTGGTCAACGTGGACTCCGATCGTGGTTGCGGCCGTTGACTAATTGCACTGTACGCGCCGCACCGTCTACCTCAGATGATGCGCGCGAAGCGATTCTCCGGCTTGCGGATCACCATTGTGACCTCGCTGTACGCCGCCGTGACGTGCTCGCGCCCGAGGCCGGCGACAAGTCGGAACAGTAGGCCCATAAGGCGGCCGGACCCGGTCATCGTCTCGCGCGAGGTGTACTCCTCGGAGATGACGAGGCCGCGCATCATGCAGTACCAGCGCATGCCGGACAGCGAAGCCACCCGGTCATAGACCGGCTCCGGTGGCTGCTCCATGTGCCACAGCATGGTCCGTGCCCAGCGCGGCAGCATGCGGTCGACGCGGGCGAAGGCGGTCTCGCGGTCGCGGAACCGCATGAGCATCAGGCCGCCCGGCTTCAGCGCGGCGACGAAGCGGTCGAGGATCAGCTCGGCGTGCGGAACACGCTCGATGAGATGGGACGCGCGCACCACGTCATACGTCCGTGGTGGCATGGGTACCGTCCGCAGGTCGCCCAGGTGCCAGGCGTCGAGGTCGTCGCGGGTACGCGTGTGCGCGCGAAGCTCCGGAAGGTCGTTGTCGACCCCGGTGACGCCACAGTCGACGGAGTCGAGGGAGAGTTCCTCGCTCCACCCACAGCCGGCGTCCAGGATGGCGAGCCGCTGTAAGGGCTTCTCACGGGCGTAGTCGCGAACGCGTACTGGGAACAGGTCGCCGTCGAGGATCGGCGGCGTTCGCAGGTCGGTCACAACTTCGGAGCGTAGTCGCACGACTATTCTTCGTGCTCGTATTCCGCTTTGACCGTGTGGTGCGTTTCGTCTTGCCCGTTCGATCGGGGCGATGGCCACCTGTGGTAACGGGGCGCGTAGGCTGAGTACCCCCGGGTGAATCTCGCTCCCGGGTTTTCGTGCTGCCTCACCCTTGATGAGCTCATGACGCTTTCCGGACTGCTCGATGCCACCTCCGCCGATCCCGCGCTCCGCCGCGCGCGTGAATACTCCGGCGCGCGACTCGACCTCGTCGCACCGCCCGCGCTGCGACCGCTCCTCGGCGCCGCGCTGACGCGCGAACGCGGGCGGGCGGTCCTGATGGTGACCGCCACCGAACGCGAGGCCGAGGACCTGACCGCCGCCCTGTCGAGCCTGCTCGACCCGGCGGCCGTGGCCGGTTTCCCCGCGTGGGAGACCCTGCCGCACGAGCGGCTCTCGCCGCGTTCGGACACGGTCGGCCAGCGCCTCGCGGTGCTGCGCCGGCTGGCGCACGGCGACCCCGAAGATCCGGCCGCCGGACCGCTCCAGGCCGTCGTCGCCCCCGTACGCGCGCTGCTCCAGCCCATCGTCTCCGGCCTGGGTGACCTCGAGCCGGTACGCCTGCGGCCCCAGGACGAGGTCGACCTCGAGGACATCGTCCGCCGCCTCGTGGACGGCGGCTACAGCCGCGTCGACCTGGTGGAGAAGCGCGGCGAGATCGCCGTGCGAGGCGGCATCCTCGACGTCTTCCCGCCCACGGAGGAGCACCCGCTGCGGGTGGAGTTCTGGGGCGACCAGGTGGAGGAGGTCCGCTACTTCAAGGCCGCCGACCAGCGCTCGCTCGAGGCGGCGCCGGACGGGCTGTGGGCGCCGCCCTGCCGCGAGCTGCCGCTGACGGAGGGCGTGCGCGAGCGCGCCCGCGCCCTGGCCGCGGAGCATCCCGCGCTCGCCGACGTGCTCGAGCGGCTGGCCGACGGCGACGCGGTCGAGGGCATGGAGGCGTTCGCGCCCGTCCTGGCCGACCGCATGGAGCTGCTGCTCGACGTGCTGCCCGAGGGCGCCTCCGTCGTCATCTGCGACCCGGAGCGGATCCGTACGCGCGCCGCCGAGCTGGTCAGCACCGGCCAGGAGTTCCTCGAGGCCTCCTGGGTGAACGCCGCCGCGGGCGGCGAGGCGCCGATCGACCTCGGCGAGGCCGCCTACCGCTCCCTCGAAGAGGTGCGCGACCACGCCACGGCCGCGGGCCTGCCGTGGTGGACGATCACGCCGTTCGTCAGCGCCGAGACCCGCACCCACCGCGAGTACTCCGCCTCCACGGGCGAGCTCAGCGAGGTCACCGAGACGATCGGCGGCATCGACGAGGCCGCGCTGCAGATCGGTGCGCACGCCGCCGAGTCCTACCGCGGCGACACCCAGCGGGTGATGGCCGACGTCAAGGGCTGGATCCACGAGGGCTGGCGCGTCGTGCTGGTCACCGAGGGCCACGGCCCGGCCGAGCGCCTCGCCGAGGTCGTACGCGAGGAGGGCCTCGGCGCGAAGCTCGCCGACCTGCCCGAAGCGCCCGAGCCGTCGATCGTGCACGTCGCCTGCGGCCGCCTCGACCACGGGTTCGTCTGGGACGCGGTCAAGCTCGCCGTCCTCACCGAAACCGACCTGTCCGGCCAGCGCTCCTCGACCAAGGACATGCGCCGCATGCCCTCGCGCCGCCGCGGCGGCATCGACCCGCTCCGGCTCACGGTCGGCGACTACATCGTGCACGAGCAGCACGGCGTCGGCCGCTACGTCGAGATGGCGAGCCGTACCGTGCAGGGCGCCACCCGCGAATACCTGATCATCGAGTACGCCAAGGGCGACCGGCTGTTCGTGCCGACCGACCAGCTCGAGGAGGTCACCCGCTACGTCGGGGGAGAGGCGCCCAGCCTCCACCGGCTCGGCGGCGCCGACTGGCAGAAGCAGAAGGGCCGCGCACGCAAGGCCGTACGCCAGATCGCCGGGGAGCTGATCCGGCTCTACTCCGCGCGCCAGGCGTCCCCAGGGCACCCGTTCGCCGCGGACACGCCCTGGCAGCGGGAGCTGGAGGACGCCTTCCCCTACGTCGAGACGCCCGACCAGCTCGGCGCGATCGACGAGGTCAAGTCCGACATGGAGAAGCCCGTCCCGATGGACCGGCTGATCTGCGGCGACGTCGGCTACGGCAAGACCGAGATCGCGGTACGCGCGGCGTTCAAGGCGGTCCAGGACGGCAAGCAGGTCGGTGTGCTGGTGCCGACGACCCTGCTCGTACAGCAGCACCTGTCCACGTTCGCCGAGCGGTTCGCGGCGTTCCCCGTGGTGATCAAGCCGATCAGCCGGTTCCAGTCCGACAAGGAGGTCGCCGAGACGCTGCGCGGCCTCGCCGACGGCTCGGTCGACCTGGTCATCGGCACGCACCGGCTGCTGTCGCCCGAGACCCGGTTCAAGAACCTCGGCCTCGTCATCATCGACGAGGAGCAGCGGTTCGGCGTTGAGCACAAGGAGCGCCTCAAGGAGATGCGCACCCAGGTCGACGTGCTCGCCATGTCGGCCACGCCGATCCCGCGCAGCCTGGAGATGGGGCTCACCGGCATCCGGGAGATGTCGACGATCCTCACGCCGCCGGAGGAGCGCCACCCGGTCCTGACGTTCGTCGGGCCCTACGACGACAAGCAGATCGCCGCGGCCATCCGCCGCGAGCTGCTCCGCGAGGGCCAGGTCTTCTTCGTGCACAACCGGGTGCGGTCGATCGACAAGGTCGCCAAGCACCTGTCGGAGCTGGTCCCCGAGGCCCGCGTCGGCGTCGCGCACGGCCAGATGAACGAGCATCAGCTCGAGAAGATCATGGTCGACTTCTGGGAGAAGGAGTACGACGTCCTGGTCGCCACCACGATCGTGGAGAGCGGCCTGGACATCCCGAACGCCAACACCCTGATCGTCGACCGGGCCGACATGTACGGCCTGTCGCAGCTCCACCAGCTGCGCGGCCGGGTCGGCCGTGGCCGCGAGCGCGCGTACTCCTACTTCCTGTACCCGCCCGAGGCACCGCTGACCGAGACCGCGCACGAGCGCCTCGCGACCATCGCGCAGCACACCGAGATGGGCGCGGGCATGTTCGTGGCGATGAAGGACCTGGAGATCCGCGGCGCCGGCAACGTCCTCGGCGCGGAGCAGTCCGGCCACATCGCCGGCGTCGGATTCGACCTTTATGTGCGCATGGTCGGCGAGGCGGTACGCGAGCTGCGTGAGGACGGCCCGGCCGAGACGCGCGAGGTCAAGGTGGAGCTGCCGGTCGACGCGCACATCCCGCACGAGTACGTCCCGGGAGAGCGCCTCCGGCTCGACGCCTACCGCCGCATCGCGGGCATCCAGGACGGCGACGAGATCGCCGCCGTACGCGACGAGCTGGTCGACCGGTTCGGGTCACTGCCCGTCCCGGTCCTCAACCTCCTGGAGGTCGCGCGGTTCCGCGCGATCGCGCGGAAGGGCGGGCTCACCGACGTCACGCTCCAGGGCAACCAGATCCGGTTCACCCCGGTCGACCTGCCCGACTCGCGGCGGGTCAGGCTCCAGCGGCTGTACCCGAAGAGCATCATCAAGGCGGCGACCAATACCCTGCTGGTGCCGATGCCCAAGACGGCCCCCCTGGGCGGGCGTCCACTGCGCGACCAGGAGCTGCTGAAATGGTCTACCGACCTCGTCGAGGCGCTGTTCCTCGCCGACCCCGTGGGCACCAACTGAGAAGGACGCTCGTGTTCCGTAAGTCTGTGAAGATCGCGGTCGCCGCGCTGGCCGCCGGTGCCGCACTGACCGCCTGTGGCCCCGTACGTACCGGCGCCGCGGCCATCGTCGACGGCGACCGCATCACCACCGCGAAGCTCGACTCCGCCGTCACCGCGTGGTCCAAGGAGCTCCCGAGGTATCCGGCGGCGCAGCAGATCGTGCAGCAGTCCCAGAGCCAGCAGGGGCCGCCGATCCCGTTCGACCCGTCCTCGCCGCAGCGCAGCGCCCTGTACCAGCTCCTGGACTTCCGCACCTGGGACGAGGTCGGGCGCCAGCACCACATCACGCCCACACCCGGCCAGATCGACGCCTTCGTCGCCGGCAACGGCGGGTGGCCCGCGGTCGACGCCAACGTGCTGGCCCTGGGCCTGCCGACCTCCTACGGCCAGGACCTCGCGCGTACGGCGCTGATCCAGCGGACCCTCGTGCAGGGGTACGGCGGCGCCCAGCAGACCGACCCGCAGCGGCAGCAGCAGCTCATCAGCCGGATCCAGAACGACTACAAGCAGGCCAAGAGCAGGCTCCACATCGACGTGAACCCGCGCTTCGGCACCATTGACCAGACGGCGTCGCTCGGCCCGGTCTGCCCGCGCCTGTCGACGCCGGACTCCGGCACGGGCGCCATTGCCAATGAGGTCAAGTGCCAGGCCTGATCTTCCTGGCGTCCTCACCCCGGGTCGCGCCGGGCCAGCTGACCTGGCGCGCCTGGGACACCCTGCGTACGGCGGATCGCCTGCTGGCCGGCTCGGCCGACCACCCGCAGGTCCCGCACCTGCGCGCGGCCGGCATCACGGTCGAGGTCGCCGAGCCGGACGCGCGTGCCCTCGTACGCGAGGCGGCGTCCGGCACGGTCGTCTGGCTGGCCGGTCTCGACGGTGACGAGGCGCTGATGCGCGGGGTCGGCGAGGCCCTCCTCGGCCTCGACGAGCCGCCGGAGATCGAGGTGCTCCCCGGCGCGTACGACGTGCCGGGCGCGCGCATGCTCGACCTGGTCACAGTCATGGAGACGCTCCGCCGCGAGTGCCCCTGGGACCGCAAGCAGACCCACGCCACCCTCGCGCCGTACCTCCTCGAAGAGGCCTACGAGGTGGTCGACACGATCGAGGGCGGCGACCTCGAGGCGCTGCGCGAGGAGCTCGGCGACGTCCTGATGCAGGTCGTCTTCCACGCCGAGGTGTCGGACGACTTCACCGTCGACGATGTGGCCGAGGACATCGTGGCCAAGCTGGTCCGCCGGCACCCGCACGTGTTCGGCGACGTCACGGTCGCGGACGCCGACGAGGTCAACGCCAACTGGGACAAGATCAAGTCCGCCGAGCGCGGCGAGGACGCGTCGATCTTCCAGGGTGTGCCGATGGGCCAGCCCGCGCTGTCCCTCGCCGCTCAGCTTCAGCGGCGTGCCGAGCGGGCCGAGGCACCAGAGGCGCTGTTCGCCGACGAAGAGCCGGGCGCGGAGCTGTTCGCGCTGGTCCGCGCGATGCGGGCGGAGGGCCGCGACCCGGAGGCCGAGCTGCGCGCCGCGGCGAGGCGTTTCCACGACCGAGTCCGCCACTGGGAGGACACCGGCGAATCCCCCTGAACCTCCACAGGGGGCTCATGGCCTCCTAGGGGGCCGACACGCCGTCCAAGGTTTCCGGTTACCACCCGTGTGGGGATGACCGCGGATTGTGGGGGTGAAACGGGAAGATCGGCTCGCCAGGGTACGAGAACTGGCGATCTTCGCGTTCGCCGCGGGCATGCTCTCGGCCGCCCTCATCCTCCCGTACGCCCTGACGACGGGCATGGTCGTCCGCCTGGCCAACCGCAGCTTCCAGGCGCTTCCCGTCGACCTGGTGACGCCGATCCTGCCGCAGAGCTCGGTCATTCTCGCCGCCGACGGCACCAAGCTGGCCACGTTCTACTTCGAGAACCGCTTCGAGGTGCCACTGAGCGGCGTCGCCCCGATCATGCGCAAGTCCATCGTCGCGATCGAGGACAGCCGCTTCTACGAGCACGGCGCGCTTGACTTCAAGGGCACCTTCCGCGCCGTGATCGCCAACCTCCGGGCCGGCTCGGTCATCCAGGGTGGGTCAACGCTGAGCCAGCAGTACGTCAAGAACGCCCTCGCCGAGACCGCCGCCAGCGGCGCCGCGCGCCGCAGCGCACTCGAACCCACCGCCGGCCGCAAGCTACGTGAGCTGCGCTACGCCATCGGCCTGGAGAAGAGGTTCTCCAAGGATCAGATCCTGGAGCGCTACCTCAACATCGCCTACTTCGGCGACGGGGCGTACGGCGTGGAGGCCGCGGCAAAGCACTACTTCGGCGTGCACGCCACGAAGCTCACCCTCGACCAGTCCGCGCTGCTCGCCGGCATCGTACGGTCGCCGCAGACGTACAACCCGCACCTGCATCCCTTCCACTCGCGGCAACGCCGCGACCTGGTCCTGACCCGTATGGCCCACCTGAAGGTGATCACCCCGGCGGAGGCCGCCGCCGCCCGCGCGCAGCCGACGCCGCTCCACCTCACTCGTACGCCGAACGGCTGCGTGACGAGCTACGCGCCGTTCTTCTGCGACTACGTGCAGCGCGAGATCCTCGGCAACCCGGTGTTCGGCCCTTCGCTCGCCCAGCGCAAGATGCTGCTGCAGCGCGGAGGCCTCCAGATCCATACGACGCTGGTGCCCCGGATGCAGAAGGCAGCGCAGAGCGCCGTCGACCACTACGTACCGCCGAAGAACGAGTCCGGCAAGGCCGCCGCCGAGGTCCTCGTACGCCCCGGTACGGGCGAGATCACGGCGATGGCCGTCGACCGCAGGCTCGGCGACAGCAGCAAGCGCGGCATGATGTGGGTCAACCTCGCCGCCGACTCCGACCACGGCTCGAGCCTCGGCATGCAGGCAGGCTCGACGTTCAAGGTCTTCACGCTCGCCGAGGCGCTCCGCCAGGGCATGGCGTTCGGGAACAAGCTCTTCGCGCCGAAGGAGTTCATCCCGACGGGCTTCAAGGACTGCGCCGGCCGCCGCGTCGGTGACACCACCGCCCTCGGCAACGCCGGCGACGGCGAGGGCGGCAAGGACTTCACCCTGGTCACCGGCACCTGGCACTCGGTCAACACGTTCTTCCTCGAACTCGAACGGCACATCGGCCTCTGCGAGACGTACAAGATGGCCACCCGCCTGGGCATGCGGAAGGCCACCGGCGGCAAACTCGAGCAGTACCCGTCGTTCACGCTCGGCTTCAACACCGTGTCCCCGGTCCGCCTCGCCGCCGCGTACGCTGCCTTCGCCGCCCGAGGGCGCTACTGCTCCCCGATCTCGATCACGAGCATCACCAACCCGCGCGGCACGATCCGCGTCCCCGGGGCCGGCTGCCACCGCGCCATCTCCGCGGAGATCGCCGACGCCGTCAACCACATCCTCGGCGGCGTCCTCACCAAGGGGACCGCCAAGGGCAACGAACTCGGCCGCCCGGCGGCCGGCAAGACCGGCACGGTGGACAACTTCTCCTCCGCCTGGTTCGCCGGGTACACCCCCGACATGGCCGGCGCGGTCTGGGTCGGCGACCCGCGCGGCGGCTACCAGCACCCCCTCCGCGACGTCTGCCTGGGCGAGGGCGGCTGCTACAGCCAGGTGTACGGCGCGGACATCCCAGCACCGATCTGGCGAGAGACCATGGAAAAGGCCCTGTCCGGTGTACCGGAACACGCCTTCCACGCCCCCGACGGGGACTTCCTGCGCAAGGGGAGCGGTGAGGAGGAGGACGACAAGGACAAGAAGGATAAGGACAAAGACAAGGACGGCAAGGACAAGAAGGACAAGGATCAGGCCGGCGACCAGCGGGACGACGTCTCCCCGGACCTCGACTGGCTCTTCCACCCAGAGCGCGTCCACCGCCACCACCGCCGCCACTGAAGCGACCGCCCGCTCGGCGCCGAGCAGTGTTGGATCGCCTACTTCGCGTCCCTGCTCGCCCCCTCCGACAGGTAATTTGTCCTTCACTGAGTGATTTGCGGGTTAATTTGTTAGGCCAGCGAGATCCACAACCCCTCGCTTCGACGTACTCTGAGCGCGTGTCGTCTGGGGTGACCCCGCGCCGGGGCGTCATTCGGCTCCTGTGGCGCCTCGCGGGCACGGGGGCGGTCGCCGGCGTGCTGGCGGCGCTTGTGGCGTTCTCGACGCTCGGCATGCTCGGGGTGAGCGCGCGCAACGGCGCCAACTGGTTTCGGGCCGTTCCTTCGGAGCTGAAGACCCCGCCCGTACCCCAGCGGTCAGTAGTGCTCGCCGCCGACGGATCCAAACTGGCCACGTTCTACTACGAGAACCGCATCGACGTCCCGCTGAACAAGGTCGCTCCCGTCATGCGGAAGGCGATCGTGGCGATCGAGGACAACCGGTTCTACGAGCACGGCGGGCTGGACTTCAAGGCCACCGTACGTGCGCTGGTCAGCAACCTCGTCGCCGGTCAGGTCACGCAGGGCGGGTCGGGCATCACGCAGCAGTACGTCAAGAACCTCCTGATCGAGACCGCCGACACGGCCGAGGAACGCCAGGCGGCGCGTGCGACGACCCCCGCGCGGAAGGTACGCGAGCTGCGCTACGCCGTCGCGATCGAGAAGCAGCTCACCAAGGACCAGATCCTGGAGCGCTACCTCAACATCGCCTACTTCGGCGACGGCGCGTACGGCGTCGAGGCGGCCGCCCGGCACTACTTCGGCAAGTCCGCCGCGAACCTCGACCTGGACGAGGCCGCGCTGCTGGCCGGCATCGTCCGCTACCCGTTCGCGTACGACCCGACGGTGAACCCCACGCTGGCCACCCAGCGCCGCAACACCGTGTTGATGCGGATGGGCCAGCTGCACTGGGCGGGCGCCGAGGAGGCCGCGGCGGCGGAGCGGGCACCGATCAGCCTGCACGTCAAGTCCACGCCGAACGGGTGTGTGGAGAGTTCGGCGCCGTACTTCTGCGACTACACGCAGCGCGAGATCCTCGACAACCCGATGTTCGGGCCGACGGCCGACGCGCGGAAGCTGCTGCTCCAGCGCGGGGGCCTGACGATCCGTACGACGCTGGAGCCGAAGATGCAGCGGGCCGCGCAGAGCGCGATCGACCGCTACGTGCCGCCGAAGAACGCCGACCACAAGGCGTCCGCCGAGGTGCTCGTGCAGCCGGGTACGGGCGCGGTGCGGGCGATGGTCGTGGATCGTTCCCTAGGGCCGGCCGAGAAGACCGGCAAGACGTGGGTCAACTTCGCCGCCGACTCCGACCACGGCACCAGCATCGGCATGCAGGCGGGTTCGACGTTCAAGGTGTTCACGCTGGCGGCGGCCCTGGACAAGGGCATCCCGTTCGGGCGGCGCCTGCTCGCCCCCGACCACTACACGCCGACCGGGTTCCGCGACTGCGACGGCCGGTCCGTCTCCTCCACGCAACAACTGGGCAACGCCGCCGACGGAGAGGGCGGGCGTACGTTCAGCCTGGTCACCGGCACCTGGAACTCCGTCAACACGTTCTTCCTGCACCTGGAGAAGCAGGTCGGCCTCTGCGACACCGCGAAGATGGCCGAGCGGCTCGGCATGCGGCGCGCGGACGGGACGGCGTTGCAGCAGTACGCCTCGTTCACGCTCGGGTTCAACACGGTGTCGCCGGCCCGGCTGGCGGCGGCGTACGCGGCGCTCGGCGCACGCGGGCGCTACTGCGACCCGGTCGTGCTCGCCAAGGTCACCGACGCGTCCGGCAAGGACATCGGAGTGCCGTCGGCCCACTGCCACCAGGCGATCCGCAAGGGCGTCGCCGACGCCGTCAACCACGTGCTGCGCGGCGTCCTGACCAAGGGCACCGCCGCCGGGATGGGCATCGGCCGCCCGGCCGCCGGCAAGACCGGCACGGTGGACGACTTCTCCTCGGCCTGGTTCGCCGGGTACACGCCCGACCTCGCGAGCGCGGTCTGGGTCGGGGACCCACGAGGCGGGTACGCCCACCCGCTCCGCAACGTCTGCCTGGGCGGACGCTGCTTCGGCGAGGTGTTCGGCGCGGACATTCCCGCCCCGATCTGGCGCCAGACCATGCTGGGCGCCCTGTCCGGTACGCCCGCGACCGACTTCCACAGCCCGCCCGGCGAGTACTTCCGCGAGGGCTCCGGCGAGGACCGCGTCAAGGTCCCCGACGTGCTCGGCATGTCGCCCTCGGACGCCAAGGCGGCGCTGACCGACGCGGGCTTCACCGTGCACGTCGGCAAGAGCATCGACTCCGACACGTACGTGAAGGACACCGTCGCGCGTACGACGCCCGACGGCGGATCCAAGGCCGATCCGGGCAGCAAGGTGACCATCTACGTCAGTAAGGGCCCCAGCGCCTTCCCACCGCCGTTCCCGCCGCCCGGCGAGCCGCCGCCGCGCCGCCCCAAGCCGCCGCCCTTCCCGCGCCCGATCCCGACCTTCCCTGCCGCGACGGTCGGCGACCCGTCCCAGGACTGACGGGGCCCGGCGGCGGGCATCGGCTACCTTTGACGGAATGGAAGAGAATCGGGCACGACGGGTCGTCGACGCGCTGCGCGATCGCGGTGTCGACGCCCATCTGCTCAGGGCCGGTGTGGGGCAGTTCGGCATCCGCGTGCCGCTCCCCGGTGGCCGCCAGGCCGAGTGGGACACCGACGGAACGGCCGGCCTTGAGGCGCAGGTGATGCGCGACGGAATGCTCGTCGGCTTCGTGCCCAAGATCGAGGGGTCCGCGGACTTCGACGAACATCAGGTCGTCGACGCCATCGTGCGGACCGACTACGACCAGCCGGTGGCCCGGCAGCGTACGTCCGCGCCGCCACCCGCCGCGCCCCTGCCGCGCGAGGGCGGCGTCTTCCGCCGTTTCCTCGACGGCTTCCGCTACCGGTAGGGCCCCTTACCGGCCGCGTTCGCCGGCGCTGCGTTCGACGCAGAACTCGTTGCCCTCGGGGTCGGCCATGGTCACCCAGCCCGTACCGTCCGGGTTGCGCATGTCGCTCGCGACCGTCGCGCCGATGCCGAGCAGGCGCTGAACCTCCTCCTCACGGGTACGGTCCGAGGGCTCGACGTCGAAGTGCACGCGGTTCTTGATCGACTTGGTCTCGGGGACCACGACGAACAGCAACCCGGGCCCCGAATCGGGTGACTCGACGAGGACCTCGTGCTCCTCGGACTCGGGGTGGATGCGCCAGCCGGTCACCTCGCTCCAGAAGCGCGCCAGCTTCCAGGGGTCGGCGGAGTCGAACGTCACGTTGCGAAGCGAAGAGCTCATGCGCCCATCACACGTCAACCGCGCCCGCGCCGCGAACGGTTTTCGAAGGCTCAGCTCTGTTCGAGTCCCCGGCGGGCCCGCAGCGTACGGTCCGCGGCCGAGAACAGGCGGTCGATGATGATGCCGATGACCAGGATCACGATCATGGTGGCGATCATGTCGTTGGAGTCGAGGTTCTCCCGCGCGTACTCCAGCCGTACGCCGAGCGACGTGTGGTGGCCGATGATGACCAGCAGCTCGCCGGCCATCAGGCTGCGCCAGGCGAACGCCCACCCCTGCTTGAGGCCGGTCACGAACGCCGGAAGCGACGCGGGCAGGATCAGGTGCCGGTACAGCGCGACGCCGCGCAGGCCGAGCGTCTTCCCGACGCGGAGCAGGATCGGCGGCGTGTAGTCGATGCCCGCGATAAGGCCGTTGGCGATCGAGGGCGCCGCGCCGACCACGATGACGAACAGGATCGCCTGCTCGCTGATCTGGAACAACAGGATGGCGAGGGGGAACCAGGCGATCGAGGGCATGGTCTGCAGGCCGGTGATCAGCGATCCGAAGGCCACGCGCAGGAACCGTACGCGCGACACGACGGCGCCGAGCGCCGCGCCGACGACGATCGCCAGCGCGAACCCGATGACCGCGCGGCGCATGGTCAGGCCGAGGCCGGACCAGAACGCCCCTTCGCCGAGGTCGTGGCCGAGCTGCGGGAACACCTGGGCCGGTCCGGGCAGGACGTACGTCTCCTTCCAGCCGCTCAGCACGACCAGCTCCCAGCTGCCGATCGCGAGGGCGACGGCGGCCAGCACGGGCCAGGTCGACGCCCACGCGCGCTTCAGCGGGCCGGGACGGGACCGCGCCACCATCTCCAGCGCGTCCAGCCCGGCGATCTGACGGCTGATGCCGCCGCCCGCCGGGGATGGGGTACGTACATCAGGCTCCATGGCGGCCGACCTCCTCGCGTAGTCGATCGGTGATCCTCGCGGCGAGCCGCGCGACGTCGGGGTCGTCGATCCGGCGCGGCCGCTCGAGGGCCACCGGGAACTCCTCGACGACCGTGCCGGGGCGGCTCGACAGCAGAACGACCCGGTCGCCGAGGCGTACGGCCTCGCGCACGTTGTGCGTGACGAACATGACCGTCAGCGCGCGCTCGGACCAGATGCGCTCCAGCTCGTCGTGGAGCAGGTCGCGGGTCATCGCGTCGAGCGCGCCGAACGGCTCGTCCATGAGCAGCACGTCGCCGTCCTGGGCGAGCGCGCGGGCGATGGCGACGCGCTGGCGCATGCCGCCGGACAGCTCGTGCGGGCGCTTGCGCGCGAAATCGCCGAGGTGGACGCTGTCCAGCAGCTCCGCGGTACGCGCGCGGCGTTCGGCCTTCGGCACGCCACGGGTCCGCAGGGCCAGTTCGACGTTGCCGCTGACCGTCAGCCACGGGAACAGCGCGGACTCCTGGAACATCAGGGCGACCCGCGCGTCGCCCACGTCGATCGAGCCGAGCGTGGGCCGGTCCAGCCCGGCGACCATCGACAGGAGCGTGCTCTTGCCGCAGCCGGAGGCGCCGAGCACGCAGACGAACTCCCCGTGCCCCACCTCCAGCGACACCTGGTCGAGCGCGAGCAGGGCGCCGCTGCCCGCGCCGTACGCCTTGGAGACCTCGGCCAGCCTGACCGCCGAGGCCGTGTTCACCGGGTCGCTCGTCGTCATGCTCAAGAGTCGCTCACCTCCGGTTTCCCTGCCGCCTTGAGGACCGCGTTCAGCGGGCCGAGGTCGTAGATGCCGTTCAGGTCGACGTGGTCGAGCAGGCCGACCTGCTCGGCGTGCTGGGCGCTGGTCCGCAGCGACGAGGCGATCGGGTCGTCGGTGAACGTCACGTCCTTGAACGTCGCGTCCAGCGCGTCCTGCTTGAGCGCCTTGCCGGTGAGGGCCTGCAGTTCGGCGTTGGCGGCCTTCTCGGCGTCGGCCCGGTGCTCGTTGATGTACGCGTTCGCCTCGACCTGGCCCGCGAGAAGCTTCTTCACCAGGTCGGGGTGCTTCTTCAGAAACTCCGTCCGCACGATCAGGTTCGTGATCACGAATTTGCCGCCGGGCCACAGCGAGGCCTCGTCGACGAGCTTCTTGCCCTTGTCCTCGAGCTGGAGCCGCGAGGCGTACGGCTCGGGCACCCACGCGCCGTCGATCTGGCCCTGCTGGAAGGCCTGGAGCGTCTGGGAGTTGTCCTGCGGGAGCACGTGCACGTCGCCGCCGCCGGTCTTGTCGGTCTTGAGCCCCTGCTGGGAGAGCCAGTAGCGCAGCGCGACGTCCTGGGTGTTGCCGAGCTGCGGCGTGGCGATCTTCTTGCCGCGAAGGTCGGCGGCCGATCGGATCGACGGCTTGACGATCAGTGAGGCGCCGCCGCTGGCCGAACCAGAAATGATCTTGATTGCCTGGCCGTGCGACTTCGCGAACGCGTTGATGGCCGGGTTCGGCCCGACGTACGTGGCGTCGACCGCACCCGAGAAGACCGCCTCGGTGGCGGCCGGGCCGGCGTTGAAGGTCAGCGCCTTCGGCGCGCGGCCGAGGTGCTTGGCGAAGATGCCCTTCTGTACGCCGACGAGCGCGGTGGCGTGGGTGATGTTGGGGAAGAAGCCCAGCCTGACGGTGGTGTCGGCGTCCGAGGAAGACGATGAGGAGCCACCACACGCGGTGAGGAATCCGGATCCGGCGAGGACGGCGATGCCCAGGGCGAAGACCCGCGAATTCATCGGTACTCCCTATTGTCTATAGAACATGCATGATTAGTCGCCTAAGTAGACAAGCTGGGCGAAGTGCTCGTCAAGCCCGCGCGAGCCTGGTGTAACCGGATGTACACAGAAGGAAAGTGACGGCGAACGCCAGGGTGAACTCCACGGCGAACCGAATTGCCGAAAGGGGTGGCGTTGCGCTCCGCCCTGGGTCGGTACGACTAGGCTCGGGGGGCGAAACGTCCGGTAGTGATGCAAGGAGCTCAAGTGTCGTCGATCGACGCCGTACACGCTCGGGAGATCCTCGACTCCCGGGGTAACCCCACCGTCGAGGTCGAGGTCCTCCTCGACGACGGCATGGAAGCCCGCGCTGCGGTGCCGAGTGGCGCCTCGACCGGCCAGTTCGAGGCCGTCGAGCTGCGCGACGGGGGCGAGCGCTACAACGGTAAGGGCGTGGAGAAGGCCGTCCTCGGTGTGCTCGACGAGATCGCGCCGGAGATCCTCGGCTACGACGCCGACGACCAGCGACTCATCGACCAGGCCCTGATCGACCTGGACGGCACCCCCGACAAGTCCCGCCTGGGCGCGAACGCCCTCCTCGGCGTCAGCCTCGCGGTGGCCAAGGCCGCCGCCAAGGCCGCGAACCTCCCGCTGTTCCGCTACGTCGGTGGCCCCAACGCGCACCTGCTCCCGGTGCCGATGATGAACATCCTCAACGGTGGTGCGCACGCCGACACCAACGTCGACGTCCAGGAGTTCATGATCGCGCCGATCGGCGCGCAGACCTTCGGCGAGGCGGTCCGCTGGGGCGCCGAGACCTACCACGCGCTCAAGGCCGTGCTGAAGGGCCGAGGGCTGGCGACCGGCCTCGGCGACGAGGGTGGCTTCGCGCCGGAGCTGCCGAGCAACCGTGACGCCCTCGACCTGATCCTCGAGGCCATCAAGAGCGCCGGCTTCCGTCCGGGCGCCGACATCGCGGTCGCACTCGACGTCGCCGCCACCGAGTTCTACACCGACGGCGTGTACGAGTTCGAGGGCGCCAAGCGGACCGCCGAGGAGATGGCCGCCTACTACGGCGAGCTGCTCGACGCGTACCCGCTGGTCTCCATCGAGGACCCGCTGTCCGAAGAGGACTGGACCGGCTGGAAGGCCCTCACCGACGCCGTCGGCGACCGGGTGCAGATCGTGGGCGACGACCTGTTCGTCACCAACCCCGAGCGGCTCCAGCGCGGCATCGACGCGGGCTCGGCCAACGCGCTCCTGGTGAAGGTCAACCAGATCGGCACCCTCACCGAGACGCTCGACGCCGTCAGCCTCGCGCAGACCAACGGCTTCCGTTGCATGATGAGCCACCGCTCCGGCGAGACCGAGGACACCACGATCGCGGACCTCGCCGTCGCCACCGGCTGCGGCCAGATCAAGACCGGTGCCCCGGCGCGCAGCGACCGGGTCGCCAAGTACAACCAGCTCCTCCGGATCGAGGAGATTCTCGACGACGCAGCGCGCTACGCCGGTGCGGCGGCCTTCCCCCGCTTCCACTGGGAGTAGAACCCGCCCGATGGCCGACGATGAACGGCCGAAGTCCGGTGACGAGAGGCCGGCCGGCGCCGCGAAACGGCGCCCGGCCGGCGAACGTACATCGGCCGAGGCCGACGCCAAGGAACTCCGGCGCGCTCACCTGACGAGCCGCGCCGCGATCCTGGCCGTCGTCGCGTGCGCGATCGCGCTCAGCCTCGCGTACCCGGTGCGCGAGTACATCGCGCAGCGCCGCGAGATCGCCCAGCTCCGCGTCCAGCAGCGGCAGGCGCAGCAGCAGGTCGAACAGCTCGCCCAGCAGAAACAACGCCTCGGTGACGAGTCCTACGTCCGGCGCGAGGCGCGGCGCCGCCTGCACATGTGCGATCCGGGCGCCAAGTGTTACGTCGTGCTCGGCGGCGGTCAGGACGGCGGTCAGGACACCGCGGGCAAGAGCCCACCGCCCACGCCACCGTGGTACGTGACCCTGTGGCGTTCGGTGGACGCGGCCGATCGACGCCGCTGAGCGCATAGCCTTGCAGCCGACGCCCAGCTTTCTCGGCACAGTTGGGCTTGCGACTCTTTCCGGAGGGGCACAGCGTTGATCGACGAAGACGACGCCGCGGCGGTGACCGCGCAGCTCGGGCGTGCGCCTCGTGGCGTACGCGCGGTCGCGCACCGCTGCCCGTGCGGGCTGCCGGACGTCGTCGAGACCGCGCCCCGGCTGCCCGACGGCACGCCGTTCCCCACGCTCTACTACCTGACCTGCCCGAAGGCCGCGTCCGCGATCGGCACGCTGGAGGCGAGCGGGCTGATGCGCGAGATGACCGCGCGTCTCGCCACCGATCCGAAGCTCGCCTCGGCGTACGAGGACGCGCACCGCGACTACCTCGAGCGCCGCGACGAGGCGGCGTGTCAGGACGGGGTCGAACCGCTGCCCGAGGGTACGCAGAGCACCGGCGGAATGCCGGCGCGGGTGAAGTGCCTGCACGCGCTGGTAGCCCATGAGCTGGCCGTTCCCGGCTCCAACCCGTTCGGCCGCGAGGCCCTCGACGCACTGCCCGAGTGGTGGCGCGCGGGCCCCTGTGTCGACGGCGAACAAACTTCACTGGCGATCTGTCATCGTAGTCAAGAAGCTGTCATGATCACTGCTACGCCGAAAACACCGGGGGACCCCGTACGCGAGCGACCTCGCGACGCGATTCCCGACCCGGGGGCGCGGGATGGCCGCGCCGGCGAGACGTGCCTGGAGGCGAGCGAAACGTGAGCAAACCGACGCGTGTTGCCGCGATCGACTGCGGGACCAACTCGGTCCGTCTGCTGATCGCCGACATCGCCGGTGGCGAGCTGACCGACCTCGAACGCCGCATGGAGATCGTGCGGCTCGGCCAAGGCGTCGACGAGACCGGACACCTCGCGCCCGAGGCGCTGGACCGCACGTTCATCGCGATGCGCGGCTACGCCAAACTCATCGCCGCCCACGACGTCGAGAAGATCAGGGTCGTGGCGACCAGCGCGACCCGCGACGCCGACAACCGCGACGAGTTCGTACGCGGTGTGGTCGAGATCTTCGGCGTCGAGCCGGAAGTGATCACCGGCGAGGAGGAGGCGGAGCTCTCCTTCACCGGCGCCACCAGGGACCTGGCGGCGCTCCGCCCCATGCGGCCCTACCTCGTCGTCGACATCGGCGGCGGATCCACCGAGTTCGTCCTCGGTACGAGCGGCGTCGAGTTCTCCCGCTCGGTCGACATCGGCTGCGTGCGGATGACCGAGCGCCATCTGCGCTCCGACCCGCCCTCACCCGAACAGGTCGCCGCCGCGGTCGGTGACATCGACACCGCCCTCGCCTCCGTACGCGACGGCCGGCCCCTGCGCACCCCAGAGCCGGTCGGCGTCGGCCAGCCTCCCGGCACCGAACCCCCGCCGCCCCCGGCGCTCGAACCCACCGTCCCGGTCGAACGCGCCCGTACCCTGGTCGGCCTCGCGGGCTCGGTCACGACCGTCGCCGGCATCGCCCTCGACCTGCCCGAATACGACCCCGGACGCCTCCACCTGTCCCGCATCAAGGCGCGCCAGGTCCACGAGGTCACCCGAATGCTGCTGCACTCGACCCACGACGAACGCAGCGCCCTCGGCGTCATGCATCCGGGCCGCGTCGACGTCATCGGCGCGGGCGCACTGATCCTCGACCGCATCATGCGCGAGTACGGCTTCGCCGACGTGGTCGTCAGCGAACACGACATCCTCGACGGCATCGCCTGGTCCCTGAGAACACCCGCGGACGAGTAGGCCCGCCGAGCCCGCTGCAATCGCACGGCACATGTGCGCAGCGTCGCGCGGTCGCTACTCTGGCTGAGTGAACGCCCCCTTCGTACCGCCCGGTTCGGGCTGGCCCGACGATCCGGCCGGGCCGCGTACGCCGGTCGCGGGTGGTGCCGAGGCCGTGGTCGCGCTTGCGTCCGGTGCGCCCGATCTTCCCGAGTTGCTGGCGCGGCAGTCGGTCTGCCGTGCCTGTCCTCGCCTCGTCGAGTGGCGTGAGCAGGTCGCCGTCGAGCGTCGGCGGGCGTTCGCGGAGGAGGAGTACTGGGGGAGACCCATCGCGGGCTGGGGCGACCCGGCCCCGCGGGTACTGATCGTCGGCCTCGCACCTGCCGCGCACGGCGGAAACCGTACCGGCCGGATCTTCACCGGCGACCGTAGCGGCGACTGGCTGTTCGCCTCACTGCACCGTGTCGGCCTCGCCGCGCAGCCGACCAGCACCCACGCCGGCGACGGGCAGCGCCTCCTCGGCACCCGCATGGTCGCCCCCGTACGCTGCGCGCCGCCGGCCAACAAGCCGACACCCGCCGAACGCTCGACCTGCGCGCCCTGGCTCGTCAGGGAGCTGGAGTTCATCAGCGGCACTGTCCGCACGATCGTCGTCCTCGGCGGCTACGGCTGGCAGGCGCTCTGGCCCGCCCTCAAACAGGCCGGTTACACCCTGCCCTCCCCACGCGCGGCGTTCGGCCACGGCGCGGAGGTACCGATCACCGCGCCTGGCGGCGAGGCCGTCCTCCTGCTGGGCTGCTACCACCCCAGCCAGCAGAACACCTTCACCGGCCGCGTCACCGAGCCCATGCTCGACGGGATCTTCACGCGGGCCCGTACCAACGCCGGACTCCCCCCGAACTAGGTGTACTGCCGCGTGTCGCGAAGTGGATCGTGGTCGTGAGAAATCGCGTGCCGTGTGACCAGGCGAAGTGACATACTCCGCGCCGTGACGACTGACCCCACCTTGACCATCGGCGAGCCCGACACCGAGCTCAGCGACCGGCTGAACGAGGAACTGGCCGCCTTCAACACCGCTGCCACGGGCGCGAGTGACCGCGGTGCCTTCTCCGTCAAGGTCACCGATGATGCGGGGGAGTTGGTCGGCGGGCTGTCGGCGTGGACGTGGGGTGGCCTCTGCGGCATTGAACTGCTGTGGGTTCGCGAGGACAGCCGCCGGGACGGGTGGGGGAGCAGGCTCCTGCAGGGGGCTGAGGCGGAGGCGCAGCGGCGCGGTTGTGATCGCGTCGCCGTCTCCTCCTTCACGTTTCAGGCTCCCGGCTTCTACCAGCGTCGTGGCTATGTCGAGACCGGCCGGACGCTGGGCATCCCTGGCGGGAATGCCGATGTGCACCTGTTCAAGTCGTTGACCGGTTCGACGCCCCCGCGCCGGTCGTAACGCGCCCTAGAAACAACGAGCCGGACGCCCGCCCCGCGACGCGTGCCCCCGCACCGTGTCGCAGGCCGGGTGTCCGGCCTCTCGAAAAAGGTTCTGCGGTGGTGGCGATCCGTGGACTCCATCCCCTCGAGGCGTCCCGGTCTGCCTGCCACAGTGTCCCCATACACCGTGTCCCCACAGGCGGCGGCCGTTTCGGCCGCACCGCCACCACCGCTCCCGTCGACGCGAACACACCCCCGTGTTCTCGCCGGCGCGTTCCTGCCGCCGGGTCTCCCCTCCCGGCGATGAACCAGTCGTGGGCAGGTGGTGTCCAGAGGAGCCCCCGCTTCCCCTGGGCGCCCCCGCGCCCTGCCCATCGTCCTGGCGTCTTTGTTTCTCGTCCTCTTTGACGCAGCTCCACGCCTAGTGGTTCGCGCGTGACCCGACTCACAGGAATCTCAGTGGTCTCACGTATCTACCAGCGAGTACGGTACTTAGTGAAAACTTTCACAAGCGAAGCGCTCGTTTCGGGAGAGAGTCATGGGTACCGCAGCTGATATGTCCACACACGTGCTGATCGTCGGCGGTGGCTACGTCGGCATGTACACCGCGCTCCGATTGCGGAAGAAGATGAGGCGGGCGCTGCGCTCCGGCGAGCTCGAGATCACGGTCGTCGACCCGCACTCGTACATGACGTACCAGCCGTTCCTGCCGGAGGCGGCGGCGGGCAACCTCGAGCCTCGGCACGTCGTCGTCTCGCTGCGCCGGGTGCTGCCCGGCGTCAGGGTCCTCAGCGGTCGCGTCACCGAGATCGACCACGCGCAACGAACGGCCGCCTTCCAGGTGACCGGCAGCGGCTACGACGGGCCCGAGGAGGTTCGTACGCTCTCGTACGACGTCCTAGTGTTCTGCCCCGGGTCGGTCTCGCGGACGCTGCCCATCCCTGGCCTGGCCGAGCACGGCATCGGGTTCAAGACCGTCGCCGAGGCGATCTTCCTCCGCAACCACGTCCTGTCTCAGCTCGACATCGCGTCGTCCACGACGGACGAGGAGACCAGGAGAGAAGCGCTGACGTTCGTCTTCGTGGGCGGTGGTTACGCGGGCGTCGAGGCGCTCGCCGAGCTCGAGGACATGGCGCGGGACGCCTGCGACTACTACCCGAACATCGAGGCGGAGGACATGCGCTGGGTACTGGTCGAGGCGACCGACCGGATCCTTCCCGAGGTCGGCACGGACATGGGCCGCTACACCATCGAAGCGCTGCGACGCCGTGGCATTGAGGTAATGCTCAAGACGTTGCTCAAGTCCGCCGAGCACTCGCGAGTCGTCCTCAGTGACGGCGAGGAGTTCGGTACGGGAACGCTCGTGTGGACCGCCGGCGTCAAGCCCAACCCTCTCGTCAAGAAGACCGATCTCCCGGTCGATGATAAGGACAGAGTCAAGGCGACCGCCGAACTGACTGTAGACGGCCTTGAGAACGCGTTCACCGCAGGTGATATCGCGGCGGTGCCGGACCTTACCAAACCGGGAGAGTTCTGCGCCCCGAACGCCCAGCACGCCGTACGCCAGGCCAAGGTCCTGGCCTCCAATGTGGTCGCGGCGCTCCGAGGGCGGCAACTCAAACCGTACAAACACGCCTATGCCGGATCCGTCGCAAGCCTTGGCCTGCACAAAGGCGTCGCACAGATCTACGGGATCAAGTTGCGTGGAATCGTCGCCTGGTTCATGCACCGCACCTACCATCTGTCCAGGATGCCGACCCTAAACCGGAAGGCACGGGTCACTGCGGACTGGACTCTCGCACTGTTCTTCAAGCGTGAGGTGGTCTCGCTCGGATCGTCCTTGGAGCGTCCGCGCGAAGAGTTCGAGCAGGCCACGAAGAAACACTGACGCTAGACCTGGGACGAATTATGTTCTAGCAGTAATACGATTTCTTGGCCTCATTTACGGGACGGTTCACTATTGGCGCTTCGCAGGTATGATTGCGGCGCCCCCGTAGCCCAACAGGCAGAGGCAGACTCCCTAAAAGAGTCGTTCGTGTCGGTTCGACTCCGACCGGGGGCACCGCTCTTGACAAGGCGTTAAGCCCGATTCGACCCTTTTGGTCTTGATTCGCCCCGCGACGCGCGGGTTCACCCGTGCGCGTGGCGAACCGCGCGGGTGCCGAGCCCTACCGTACGGCTCCCGCGCGACACGGCATGTGCGACGAGCAAGGTTGAAAAGACTGGCCGACCGCGGCCAGATCGGCTGTCAACGTACGGAACGGATCAAGCGTCCAGGGTGCCGGCGGCGATGGGGACTCCGGGCCGGGGAACACCGCGGCGACGCCCACTCGTTAGGCTGGTCTGACACAGACCGGAGGCTTTCGATGGAGAGCAGGAACCCAGTCTTCGCCCGGCGTGGAGCCTTCGGGCAGGGGCGCGGATCCGCCCCGAGTTCGCGCTATCTCGAGGACATGTACAACGCGCCGTCCTACACCCCGGCGCGCACCATGACGATCGACGATGTCGTCGTCCGCTCGTTCCTCACGCTCGGCACGCTCGCGGTCGCGGGCGCGCTCGCCTGGGTGTTCGTCCCGGCGCAGATCGCCAACGGTGTCGCACTGGTGGCGATCCTCATCGGCCTCGTCTGCTGGGCGGTCGTCACCTTCGGCCGCCGGGTCAACCCGGCGCTGGTGATCGGCTTCGCGGCGTCGTACGGCGTCGCGGTCGGCGTGATCAGCCACGCGTACAACAACGTCTACCACGGCGTCGTACTCCAGGCCGTGATCGGCACCGGGCTCGCGTTCGGCGCGATGCTCACCGTCTACGCGCTGCGGATCGTACGGGTCACGCCCAAGTTCGTGCGGTTCGTCATCGCGGCCGGCCTGGCGCTCGTCGGCCTGATGGTCTTCAACATGCTGGTGTCGATCTTCCACGTCGGAGGCATCGGCATCCGGGAGAACGGCCCGCTCGGCATGCTCTTCAGCGTCGCCGCGATCCTCGTCGGCTGCCTCTACCTGCTGCTGGACTTCGCCTCGATCGAAGAGGGCGTACGCTCCGGCGCGCCGGAGAAGACCTCCTGGCTGGCCGCGTTCGGGCTCACGCTGAGCCTGGTGTGGATCTACCTCGAACTGCTGCGCTTCCTGTCCTACTTCTACGGCCGCGACTAGCCGTGGCGAGAAAGACGCCCCCGAGACGGCTCGTCTCGGGGGCGTTTTCGCTTCTCAGCCGTGTACGTCCGGGCCGGCGTGGGTGATCGTCGTACGGACGATCACTCGCTTGTCCCGTTGCATGGCCGCGCGGTAGTCGTCCCAGTCGGGATGCTCGCCCGCGGTCCTGCGGTAGTAGTCGACCAGTGGCTCCATCGCGTCGGGGAGGTGGAGGACCTCGGCCTCGCCGTCGATCTGCGCCCAGTCACCGAAGAACCCGTCGGTAATGACGCAGAACGTCACACGGGGGTCGCGGGAGATGTTGCGGGTCTTGGCCGCGGTCTCCCGGGTGCTGACGATGATCCGTCCCTCATCATCGACCGCGCAGAGCACGGGTGACGTCTGGGTACGGCCGTCGGCATGGCGCGTCACCATCACCGCGCGTGCGTGCGCGCGGACGAAGTCGCGGGCCCGGTCGTGATCCACGACGGGGGGTCAGTAGCGGACGGCGCGGCGGTGCAGCTCGTGCTCGTGAACGAGCGCGGCGGCGTAGCCGTGGGAGAGTCCGTGCTCGTCGGCCAGCCAGTTGACGCGTTCTTCGCATCGGATGAACGAAGGACCGTTATCTATGGCTTGGAACCACTCGGGGAGGTCACGTCCTGTGACTTTCGGGATGCGTGCGATGAGATTCTTGTGCGTCTCCGGTGAGTGGTTCAAAGACATAGGCACCTCCTGGATTGGCGTGCTGCTTGCTGACGACTCTGCAACAGCGATTCCAATCGCACAACCCCCCGAGGGAGACCTTTGTGTCACGGCAAGTAGATCATCCGTGACTCGGCGTCCGCACCTCACTACCCGGGGTCGATGATCTGCCTCCGACCACCGGAATCCATGATCGTGCTGCTCAGCGGCCGGGTCTGCGGCGTCCCAACGGGTGGGACGCCGCGCCACTCATAGGTCAGTTGAGGCGTTCGAAGACCATCGCCATGCCCTGCCCGCCACCGACGCACATCGTCTCGAGGCCGAGCGTCTTGTCGTGGAACTGGAGGCTGTTGAGGAGGGTGGTGGTGATCCGCGCGCCGGTCATGCCGAACGGGTGGCCGAGCGCGATGGCGCCGCCGTTCACGTTGAGGCGGTCGAGGTCGATCCCGAGCGTCTGGTACGACGGGATCACCTGGGCGGCGAACGCCTCGTTGATCTCGACGAGGTCGATGTCGTCGATCGTCAGGCCCGCGAGCTTGAGCGCCCGCTTGGACGCCTCGACCGGACCGAGCCCCATGATCTCCGGCGAGAGCGCCGACACGCCGGAGGAGACGATGCGCGCGAGCGGGGTGAGACCCAGCTCGGCGGCCTTCGTGTCGCTCATGACGACGACGGCGGCGGCGCCGTCGTTCAGCGGGCAGCAGTTGCCGGCGGTCACCGTGCCGTCGGGCCGGAAGACCGGCTGGAGCCCGGAGACCTTCTCCAGCGTCGTGCCGGCGCGCGGGCCGTCGTCCTTGGCGACGACCGTGCCGTCCGGCAGGTCGACCGGGATGATCTCACGCTCGAAGAAGCCGTTCTTGTTGGCCTCTTCGGCGAGGTTCTGGGACCGTACGCCGAACGCGTCCTGGTCCTCCCGGCTGATGCCGCGCGACTCGGCGACGTTCTCGGCGGTCTGTCCCATCGCGATGTAGACGTCGGGAAGCGCATCGTCCTCGCGCGGGTCGTGCCAGCCGCCCGTACCGCCCTCGGAACGCTTGGTCGTCCGCAGCTCGGCGTCGTCGAACAGGGGGTTCTTGGTGTCGGGGAGGCCGTCGCTGCTGCCCTTGGCGAAGCGGCTCACCATCTCGACACCGGCCGAAACGATCACGTCTGCCTCGCCGGACTTGATGGCGTGGAAGGCCATCCGGGTGGTCTGGAGCGAGGAGGAGCAGTAGCGGGTGACCGTCGCGCCCGGGACGTTGTCCCAGCCGAGCAGGATCGCCACGACGCGCGCCATGTTGTAGCCCTGCTCGCCGCCGGGCAGGCCACAGCCCAGAAGCAGGTCGTCGATCTGCGCCGGGTCGAGCTGCGGCACCTTGTCGAGCGCCGCCCGTACGATGCGAGCGGTGAGGTCGTCAGGACGCACGTCCTTGAGCGACCCCTTGAACGCCCTCCCGATGGGGGAGCGAGCGGTCGCAACGATGACAGCCTCGGGCATAACGGGTCTCCCTCGTCTCAGCGGGATCGGGCGGTCCTGACCAAGTACCCGAATCGCAGGCTACTGCCTGACCTCTCCGATTCCTACCGAGGGGTAGCCTACGTATTGACGCTGAGTCCAACAAGGCCCTATTGGTACATGCCCGGGGTCGTGCCCTCGGCGTCGTGCACACCGTGCAGACCGCCGCGCTCGTCGCGCCAGACGCGCCAGCCGTCGACGGCGCCGGTGTACCAGCCCGGCGGGGTGCCCATCGCGTTGAGCTTCTTGCCGGTGCCCAGGTCGTACGGGCAGAGCGCGGCGATCGGGTAGAAGCCCTGCGCGCCGGTGATCCGCAGCGGCGTCGGCGTGGTGCTGCAGAAGGACCAGCCCTGCGGGTGTCCGGAGACGGCGTGCCCGGTGTGCAGGTCGAAGGTGCGGCCCGCGCGGTCGTGGGCCAGGAACCCGAGGCTGGAAAGGTCGGCGGGGAACGCCAGCCACCAGTCGGTACGCGGCGCTCCGACGGCCGAGATCTCGCGCAGCGAGCGGCCGGTGCGCGGGTCGAGCTGCGCGAAGCCGCCGTAGCGGTCGTCGCCGTCGACCTCGCGGGTGATCAGTGCGACGGACGGGTTGGCGCTGGGGAACACGCGCAGCAGCCGCCGGCGCGTCCACTGCTGCCTGCCGTCGGACAGCCGTACCGAGAAGAACCCGAACGGCGACAGCGGCGCTTCCTTGCGCGCCTGGAACGGCGCGAGGTAGCCGATCAGCGAGTCGTTCTGAGCGCCGAACGCCCAGCCGCCAGCGAGGCTGGCGCCGTGGCCGAGGGCGTGCTCGATCGGGAAGCTCCACTGCCGGTGGCCGGTCGCCAGGTCGCGCGACTCGACCGACGGATGTGCCGTCATGCGGAAGACCGCCACGCGGTGCGGGTCGGCCCACTCGACCTCGGCGACGCCCTGCATGTGCCAGCGCGCCCGCCCGGTCGTGGGGTCGAGCACGGAGAAGGCCGCCGTACGGTGCGGGGCGGACTCGGACAGGCAGAGCATCCCCCCGCACTGGGACGGGCCGAACGTCGAGGCGACCGGGCGTACCCAGCGCTGTCCGCCGGTGTGAGCCTCGCGTCCCACCAGAGCGGCCCCGGAGCCGTGCGGCTCCACACTAGCCACGATGCCGCCGGCGACGGCGGGCGGTGCCACGCCCATCGCGGCGGGCCGGCCGGCGATGACGGCGGGCTGCGCCCACAGCCGGTGCCCGTTGGTCAGGTCGGAGGCGACGGTCTGAAGCCTTCCGTCGGAGCCGAGGGCGGTCACGGCCGCCACACCCGCGCCGACCACCGGTTTGCTGACCGTATCAATGGCGCCATTGCGCCAGCCGGTCGCCTTCGGCTCATCCGCGCCAGGTCCACCCCCGCATCCGGCGGCGAGGAGCAGGACGGTGAGCCGTGCCGCAACGGACACGGAACGTGATCGTGAATGGGTCGCCACGGTGGGCCTCTCTCAAGGTGTGCGAGCGCCGGTCGAGGCTAGCAGCCCAGAGTGACGTGTCGTGTACGGACCGTGACTTCCCGTGGTGAGGTACCTTCTGAGCAGAACATTACTGACGACAAGGACGTCGCTGGTGCGCGTGCACAACTCACTGACAGAGCTCATGGGGAACACCCCCCTCCTACGGCTCCACAAGGTCACCGCCGGTGCACCGGGACAGGTACTCGCCAAAATCGAGTACTTCAACCCGGGTGGTTCGGTGAAGGACCGCATCGCGGTCCGCATGATCGAGGCCGCCGAGGCCTCGGGCGAGCTCAAGCCCGGCGGCACGATCGTCGAGCCCACCTCCGGCAACACCGGGGTCGGGCTGGCCATCGTTGCCCAGGAGAAGGGCTACCGCTGCGTCTTCGTCTGCCCGGACAAGGTCGCCAACGACAAGATCGCGGTGCTGCGCGCGTACGGCGCGGAGGTCGTGGTCTGCCCATCGGCGGTCGCGCCGGAGCACCCTGACTCCTACTACTGCGTGTCGGACCGGCTCGCCGCCGAGATCCCGGGCGGCTGGAAGCCGGACCAGTACGCCAACGTCAACAACCCGCGCTCGCACTACGAGACGACCGGCCCGGAGATCTGGGAGCAGACCGAGGGCCGCGTGACGCACTTCGTCGCGGGCATCGGCACCGGCGGCACGATCAGCGGCACCGGCCGTTACCTCAAGGAGGTCTCCGGCGGCCGCGTCCAGGTCATCGGCGCCGACCCCGAGGGTTCGGTGTACTCCGGCGGCAGCGGACGCCCGTACCTCGTCGAGGGCGTCGGCGAGGACATCTGGCCCGAGACCTACGATCGCGACATCTGCGACCAGGTCATCGCCGTCAGCGACAAGGACTCCTTCAACATGACGCGGCGGCTCGCACGCGAGGAGGCGCTGCTCGTCGGCGGCTCCTGCGGGCTCGCGGCCGTCGCGGCGATCCGGGTCGCGGCCGAGGCCGGTCCCGACGCCGTCGTCGTCGTCCTGCTCCCCGACGGTGGCCGCGGCTACCTGTCGAAGATCTTCAACGACGACTGGATGGCCGACTACGGCTTCCTCAGCTCCGAGACCGAAGAGCCGAGGATCGCCGACGTGCTTTCCCGCAAGGGCTCGGGCCTGCCGGAGTTCGTGCACGTCCACCCGTACGAGTCGGTCAGCACGGCCGTGTCGATCCTGCGCGAGTACGGCGTCTCGCAGCTCCCCGTCATGAAGGAGGAGCCGCCGGTCATGGCCGCCGAGGTCGTCGGGTCGGTCGGCGAGACCGACCTGCTCCAGGCGCTCATCAGTGGCCGTGCCGCCCCGGACGACCCGCTGGAGCTGCACATGTCGCCGCCCCTGCCGATGGTGGGCTCGGGCGAAGCGGTCAGCGAGGCGGTGGGCGTACTGGAGAAGTCCGGCGCGGCCGTCGTCCTCGTCGACGGCAAGCCCGCCGGCCTGATCACCCGTCAGGACCTGCTCGCCTTCCTCGCCGCGAGCTGACGTACGAACGAGAACGCCCCGGCCGCATGGGCGGATTCTTGGGGTCCTCGCAACACCTGATGGCCTACGTGGTTGTCAGTAGATCACGCAGGCGCTCGGCTGGGGTTCTCCAGCCGAGCGTTTTGCGTGGTCGGCCGTTGAGTTGCTGGGCGACGTGTTCGAGGTCCTCGGGGCTGTGCACGGACAGGTCTGTGCCCTTGGGGAAGTACTGGCGCAGCAGGCCGTTCGTGTTCTCGTTCGACCCGCGCTGCCAGGGTGAGTGCGGGTCGCAGAAGTAGACGGGGACTCCCGTGGCCACGGTGAACTGCTTGTGCGCGGCCATTTCGCAGCCCTGGTCCCAGGTCAGCGAGCCGCGCAGGTGTCCGGGCAGGGCCTGGATCAAGGGCACCAGGACGTCGCGGACCTCCTCGGCGGTGTGCCCGCCGGGCAGGTGTCCGAGCATGACATAGCGGGTGGAGCGCTCGACCAGGGTCACGATCGCGCTCTCGCTGCGGGGGCCGACGATCAGGTCGCCCTCCCAGTGGCCGGGCACCGCCCGGTCCTGGGCCTCGGCCGGGCGCTCGGAGATCATCACCATCTCGTCGACGAACCGGCGGGTGCGCTGCTGCGGGCTGCGGTGCGGCTTGCGGCGGGTGCGCCCGGTGCGCAGCGCGAGGGCGACCTCGCGGCGCAGCCCGCCACGGGCCTGGACGTAGATGGCCTGGTAGATCGTCTCCGGACTCACCCGCATGCTCTCGTCGTCGGGGAACTCGATGACCAAAGCGTGGCAGATCTGCTCGGGCGACCAGCGTTCCTGGAGCCCGCCCGCGACGAAGTCGCGCAGCGCCCCTTCCTGGGCGAGCTTGGAATCCTTGGGTCGTGACCGGCTTTTCGCCCATGCCCGCTGGGCTTGGTGTGGCCGGTAGACGCCATCGACCGAACGGGCGTCGATCTCACGCTTGACAGTGGAGGCCGGCCGGCCGAGTGCCCGTCCGATCGCGCGCAGCGAGCGGCCCTCACGGCGCATGTCGGCGATCAGCTCCCGCTCGGCCACGGTGAGGAACCGGGAGTGCAGCTCGGCATCGACCGCGGCAACGGACGGCTCCGACGTGGCGGCAACGATGGTGGTCACACCGGTCGTGTAGTCGATCAGGCGGCCGTCTGCGCGCAGGCGCGAGTGGCCGATCTGCCGGATGCCGTGGTCCCAGTCCTGAGCGGTGCGCTCGTGGACGCCGGCCTGCGCGGCGGCATCGCGGCGCCGGACTCCGGCCGCACGCAGCCGCTCGTATTCCGCCCGTCCCGGATGCCCACTCGTGCCGGGCTTGCCACGGCCACCGACACCGGCCTTGCGAGCCCAGGAGGCCGCCGTGTGAGGGTTCACCCCGACCGCCCGGGCAGCCCCCGTGACACTGCCGTTCTCCCGGTCCAGCGCCTCGAAGAACCTCGCCTTCAGCGCCTCGAAATCCACGATCCCCGCAACTCCCTGGACTCCAGGGTGTTGCGGGGATCGCTAGAACCTGCCATGTGCGGCCGGGGCGTTCTCGTACCCCGGTACGTGAGCGTTCTGTCCGTGGATGGGAAACCTGGACCCTTGACGCGCGTTCCTGAGGGGGTGTGGCGAGGACCACACCGTCCGGCTGTGGAAGATCAAGTGAGATGAGCGCTCAGCCACGCCGCGGACCGGCGGGCGGACGCGCGTGACAACCACGCGTCCTGTACCACCTCCGCGAGTTCGTCCCGGGCGAGCTCACCGATACGGCAGGCACGGAGCAGTACGGACGGGTGGCCGTCGAAGTGCGCGGTGGTGAAGAACGGCGATGCCTCGTCCCGCACCAGCGCCTGCTTGTCCTCTTCGGACGCGACCCAGAAGACGATCACATCCGGGTAGCGCTCCCCGGTCGCGGGATCGACCGCGTCCGGCCGCGGGTTGCGGAAGAAGATGAACGACTTCCCGCCCACCTGGTAGACCGGATTGTCGCCGGTCCCGTTGACGACGGTGACGTGTGGCATGGCCAGCGCTAGCTCGTGTACGTCCTCGACCCCGGCGGGCCGACCATCCTCGTCCGACATGGCCTCAGCGTAAGCGCAGCAAAACGCCCCGGCCGCGGACAAGCGGCCGGGGCGTTCCGTCGTACGTGGTCAGCCCTGATGGCCGGCCAGTTCGTGCGACTCGCTGCTGGACGAACCGGAGTCCGTCCGCGCACGGTCCGCGTGACCGGGCCACCATGCGGCGTGCCCGATCAGTGCGGTGAGCGCCGGTACGAAGAACGTCGACACGACGAAGGCGGACAGCAGGATGCCGATCGCGACGCCGAATCCGATCTCCGCCAGGAACGCCATCGGTGACACGGTCAGTACGGCGAACGTGCCGGCGAGGATGACCGCGGCGGCTGCCACGGTCGGCCCGGCGTGCTGGATGCCGACCGCCGCGGCGCGACGCGGTTCGTGGCCCTCGCGGGCCTCCTCACGCAGCCGGGCGATCATCAGGATGTTGTAGTCGGTCCCGATGGCCAGCACGAACAGGTAGAGGATGATCGGCAACTGGAACATCAGGCCTTCCTTGCCCTCCCCACCCTGGAACAGCAGGACGCTCGAGCCGAGCGTGGCGGCGAAGCCGAGGAGTACCGCGATGACCAGGTAGACCGGAGCCACCAGGGATCGCAGCAGCAGGGCCAGGATGATCGCGATCAGCGCGACCGCCACCGGCAGGATGACCGACAGGTCGCGGTTGTTGATCTTGTTGATGTCACCGAAGATCGCCGTGGTGCCACCGACGTACACCTGCGTGCTCGGAGGGGCGTTCTGGTGCGCGACCGTCTTGAGTGAACCCTTGACGAGGTTGATCGCCTCGTTGGAGTGCGGGTTCAGCTTGAGGATGACGTTGATCTTGGCGACCGTACGGTCCGGGTTGAGCTGTGCCGGGGCGACCTGGCCGACACCGTCCGCCTTCGACAGCGCCGCGCCGTACGTCTTCAGGGCGGCCGTGTCGAGCGGTCCGCTGCCCTTCACGTACACCACGGTCGGGTCGGTCAGACCCGGAGGGAGGCTCGCCTGCAGGTCCTTCAGGGCCTTGGCCGACTCGGTGTTCTGTGGCTGACCGGCGCTGAAGTCGTAGTCGGCCTTGAACGCCAGGGTCGCGCCCGCCAGGGCGAGCAGTACGAGGCCGGAAGCGATCGCCGTGATCAGCGGGCGCTTGGAGATGCCGTTGCCCAGCTTGGTGTAGACGCTGGCCTTCGGCTCCGTCTTCCAGGATTTGGACGGCCAGAAGACGGCCCGCCCGAGCAGGGAGACGATCGCCGGGATCAGCGTGAGCGAGGTGATGAGCATGACGCCGACCGCGATCGCGAGCTGCGGGCCGAGGGCGCCGAACGACTTGAACTTGGCCAGCAGCAGCACGAGGAACGCCACGATGACCGCGCCGGCCGCGGAGGCGATGGCCTCGCCGACACGCTCGACGGTGACCATCATCGCGGTCTTCTTGTCCTCGCCCAGCCGCAGGCGTTCGCGGTAGCGGAAGAGCAGGAACAGGATGTAGTCGGTCCCGATGCCGTACAGCACGATCAGGATCAGCGTCTCGAAGCTCGAGTCGAACTTCAGGTCGAACGCCTTGCCGATGATGGCCGACACCGCGTTCGAGACCTGGAGTACCAGGATGATCACGAAGATCGGTAGCAGTGCCGCGATCGGCGCTCGGAAGATCAACAGGATCAAGATGATGATCAGCGCGACCGTGGCGATGCCGATCAGCGCCATGGTCTTGTTGTTCGAGTCGGCGTTGTCGAGGGTGCTCGAGACCGTGCCGGTCACGCCGTACGACAGGCCGCTTCCCTTGAACGCGTCGGTGGCCGCCAGACGCAGGTGCTTGATGCCGTTCTCGTTCGCCTTCTCGAGCTTCTGGTCGGACCAGGCGACGGGCAGCGGAATGCCGACGATCTGGACGCGGTGGTCCTGCGACAGCGCCTCGGGCCCGGTCTGCACGGCCGTGATGTTCGGCAGGTGCTCGGCCTGGAGGCCCTGCGCGATCTGGCCGAGCTTCTGCTGGTCGGCGGTGGTCAGCGGCTGTCCGTCACTCCGCTTCACCACCATCATCTCGTTGGAGATCTTCTGGTTGCCGGCGGGGAAGGCCTTCTCCCCGAGCCGGGCGGCTTGAATCGACTCGTACTTCGTCGGCAGGAAGTCCTGCTGGTCAGAGTGCGTATCGAGCTTCGGCGCGAGCGCGATGGCCGCGGCCGCCGCGACCAGCCATGCGACGATCGTCCACCATGGGTGTCGTACGACGGTACGTCCCAGCCATCCGAACACGGCTGGCTCCCCCTCCATAGATGCAAAGTGTCATCCAAGAAGGTAATGGCACAGCGTGACAAAAACCTCCGCTTTTCAGGTGAGTTCGCCGCTCGTTCCTTTGGTGGAGACCTCTCATCCGTTGGGAGGGCCGGGCCGTGGTACGGCTGCTCCTTGTGAGGTATTAGCATCGCGAGCATGGACGGTTTCAATGACGTGACCGGCTTCGAGACGCTGGCCATCCACGCAGGCCAGGAGCCTGATCCGGTGACCGGCGCGGTCGTACCGCCGATCTATCAGGTCTCCACCTACAAGCAGGACGGCATCGGCGGGCTGCGGGGTGGATACGAGTACAGCCGAACCGGGAACCCGAGCCGAGCGGCGCTGGAGGAGTGCCTCGCGGCCATCGAGGGCGGTGTGCGCGGGCTCGCGTTCGCCTCCGGGATGGCGGCCGAGGACACCCTGTTGCGTACGCTCTGCCGCCCGGGTGATCACGTTCTCATCCCCGATGACGCCTACGGCGGCACGTTCCGGTTGATCTCCAAGGTGCTGACCCGCTGGGGTGTGACGTACGACCCGGTGTCGGTCGCCGACGTCGCTGCCGTACGCGCCGCGGTCCGCCCGGAGACCAAGGTGATCTGGGTGGAGACGCCGACCAACCCGCTGCTCGGCATCGCCGACATCGCGGCGTTGTCGCAGGTCGCCTCCGAGGCCGGCGCCAGGCTCGTCGTGGACAACACCTTTGCCTCCCCCTACCTTCAGCGGCCGCTCGTGCTGGGCGCCGACGTCGTCGTGCACTCGACCACCAAGTACCTCGGCGGGCATTCCGACGTGGTCGGCGGTGCGCTGGTCGTCTCGGACGCCGGCCTCGCCGAGGAGCTGGCCTTCCACCAGAACTCCATGGGCTCGGTGGCCGGGCCGTTCGACTCGTGGCTGACCCTGCGCGGCATCAAGACGCTCGGGGTGCGGATGGACCGGCACTCCGCGAACGCCCGTCGCGTCGTGGAGTTCCTGACCCGGCACCCGAAGGTCGGCTCGGTGCTCTACCCGGGCCTGCCCGAGCACCCGGGCCACGACGTCGCGGTCAAGCAGATGCGCTCGTTCGGCGGGATCGTGTCGTTCACGGCCGCCGGCGGCGAGGAGGCCGCGGTGAACGTCTGTGAGAAGACCCGGCTGTTCATCCTCGCCGAGTCGCTCGGCGGCGTGGAGTCGCTGATCGAGCACCCGGCCCGCATGACGCACGCCTCTGCCGTGGGTTCACCGCTGGAGGTCCCGTCCGATCTCGTACGCCTGTCGGTCGGCATCGAGGACGCCGACGACCTGGTCGCCGACCTCGAGCGCGCGCTCGCCTGACGAACACGGAAAGCGCCGTCCGGCCCGAGGGCCCGGACGGCGCTTTCGTCTTCGGTCAGGAGTTCCAGACCATCAGCACGAGGATGACGATCCAGATCAGGGCGACGACGCCCGAGATGGTGGCGATGCGGCCGGTCTCGACCTTGGCGAGGCCGGTGGTACGGGCGGCCGTCTCCTCGGGTGCGCCCTCGACCGTTCCGGCGTCCGTGGTCTCCCCGGCGACCTTGGTGTCGGCCGGTCCGGTCGTGGGGACGTCGGGGCCGCGCCCGGCCAGCTCGAGCTTGTGCAGCGCCTTGCGCTGGTCGCGCTCGATGATCAGCAGCAGCACGAAGGCCACGATGAACAGCGTCATCGACGCCGACAGCCATACCTGGCTGAGCTTGCCGTGGGCCAGCAGCAGTCCGAACAGGAAGATGCCGAGCGTCAGCAGCCCGTAGATCCGCGTGTTGCGGTTCAGGTGGCGTACGACGTCGGTATCGCCCCGGCGGATGTGGCGCGGCGTCGCCATGGTCGCCGCCGTGATCGGCCCGATCGCGAAGATCGAGAACCCGATGTGCAGGATCATGAGCAGACGGTCGGCGGTCGACATGGGGACGACCCTAGCCCTCGGTGACGGCCAGTGCGACGAACCGGGCCGCGCTCACCTCACCAGGCTCCCGCGTCCAGAGCCGTGTGGACGGTGGGATGGATCGGGCGGAACCCCAGCTCACGGCGGATCTTGGAGGTGTCGACGATGCCATCCCAGGGGTCCTCGAGCGTACGGTCCGCCGCGTCGTCGGCGATCGGCTCGCCGTTGATCCTCAGGAGCTCGTACGCCGTGGCGGGCGCGTCGTCGGCCACGTTGAAGATCTCGCCGTCCAGCCCGGGAGTACGGACGAGTTTGAGCAGCACCTGGCCGACGTCGGCGTGGTGCACCATGTGCAGGCACTGGTGCAACGGCCAGTCACGCGCCCACCGGACCGACTCGGCCAGATGCGGGTCGCCCTCGCCGTACACGAACGCCAGACGCGCGATCCGCAGCGGCAGCCCCTCGGTCCGGTGGAGCCCGAGGAGGACGTCTTCGGCGGCCGCCTTGCTCGTCGGGTAGGCCTGGCCGCGTGGGGCGGGCGCGTCGGTCTCCAGCGCCGGACGGCCGCGACCGGGCCCGTACACCAGCGTGGTGCTGGTGTGGACGAACCGGCCGACGCCGGCACGGAGCGCGGACCTGGCCAGCTCGACCGTCGCGGCGTGGTTGATCGTGGCCGCCTCTTCGTCGGGGACGCCACGGAACGCCGCGCCGAGGTGGACGACCGTGTCGATGCCCTTGAGGGCGTCGTCGACGGTGCCGGTGTCGCGAAGGTCGCCGACGGCGATCTCGGCGCCGAGGGCTTCGGCACGTACGGGATCGCGGACGAGTACGCGGACGGCCTCGCCGCTGTGGAGCAGTCGGGGAACGAAACGGCTGCCGACCCGGCCGGTCGCGCCGGTCACGAGGATGGTCATGGGGGACTCCTGACACTTGATGAGCTGTCGGACTCGACGGTACCAGAAGCTTTGATAGATCCAACCTTTTGATATCTCCAATATTTTGACCGCTGCAACGGCCGTACCATGACCGTCATGGGAGAACGCGCACCTGACATCAAGGCCGAGACCTGGCGGTCGCTGTACGAGTTCTTCATGGCCGAACACGAGCGGCACCTGGAATCCATCACCGAGCTCGGGGTGAGCCCGGGAGACCTCAAGGCGCTCATGCGGCTGGAACCCGGCTGCGGCGAACCCATGCGCGCGCTGGCCGACACGTGGCGGTGCGACGCGTCGACCGTCACCTGGATCGTCGACCGCCTGGAGAAGCAGGGCCTCGTCGAGCGCCGGGCCCACGAGTCCGACCGGCGCGTCAAGGTCGTGGTGCTGAGCCCGAGCGGTACGAGGCTGCGCGCACGGCTGCTCGAGATGTTCTACGAGCCGCCGGCGGTGCTGTCGGAGCTGTCGGGCGCCGACCTGGAGGCCCTGCACCGGCTGTCCGGGCGGCTGAGGCCCGAGGAGGCCTGAGCGCCGCTCAGCGCGTCAGGTCCCAAAGGCGCATGCTCTTGTCCTCGGCTCCGCTGGCGAGCGTCTTTCCGTCGGGGCTGAACGCCACCGAGTCGATGTCGCCCTTGTGGCCCTTGAGCACGGCGATCCGGGTCCTGGTCGCGACGTCCCACAGCATGACGTCGTTGTCGTCTCCGCCGCTGGCGAGGGTCTTTCCGTCCGGGCTGAACGCCACCGCCTCGACGCCCTTCGCGTGACCGGTGAACACCCCGATGCCCCGGTGGCTCGCGACGTCCCAGAGCAGGATCTTGCCGTCCTCCGCGGCGCTGGCGACGCTCCTGCCGTCGGGGCTGAACGCGACCCCGATCACGTTGTTCGTGTGCCCCTCGAGGGTCGCCGTCCGCGTACGGGAGGCGACGTCCCACAGGCCGACGCACCACAGCCGGATCGTCTTGTCGTCGCTCGCGGTCGCGAGCCGGCGCCCGTCGCGGCTGAACGCCACCAGGTTGACCGAGTCCGTGTGCTTGACGAGCTGCGTCGCCTGCGTACGTGACCCGACGTCCCACAGCCGTACGGTGTCGTCCGAGGCGCCGCCGGCGAGCCGTGTCCCGTCGGGGCTGAACGCCACGGAGAAGATGTTGGTGTCGCCCTTCAGCGCCGTCGACGGGAATTGGCGGGGGAGTGGCGTGGCGGTCGGGCTCGGCGTGGGCGCGTGGTGGTGGGGCGTCGTGCGCGAGCGTCCCGGCAGCCATACGGCCGCCGCGATCAGCGGGACCGCCAGGCCGATGAGGGCGCCGAGCGCGACCGGGCGGGCTAGACGGGGCCAGCGCGCGCCGGCCGGGACCGTGGCGTCCTGGCGGACCCAGTCGCGGGTCGGCTCGTAGACCACCGGCGACGGTACGGGCCGGTCGGCGGTGAGCTCACGCGGTCTCTCATCCGCGGACCCGCCCGCCGCGACGAGGGCCAGCCGCTCGGCGGCCTCCTCCGCGGACGCGCGCAGGTCCGGGTCCTTGGCGAGCAGCGCGGCGAGCACGGGCGTCAGCGGACCGGCGCGTACCGGCGGCGGAGGGTCGGCGGAGACCACGGAGACCAGCACGGCGGCGAGGGACTCACCGGCGTACGGCGCGCGGCCCTCGACGACGGCGTAGAGCGTCGCGCCGAGAGACCACAGGTCCGACGCCGCCGTGGCGGTCTCGCCACGCGCCTGCTCGGGCGACATGTACGCGGGCGTGCCGAGCAGCGAGCCCGTACGCGTGAGGACCGTGCCGCCGTCGAGGGCCGCGATCCCGAAGTCCGTGATCACCGCGCGCTCGTCGTCGATCAGGACGTTGCTGGGCTTGATGTCGCGGTGCACCACACCGGCCGCGTGCGCCGCCCGCAGGCCCGCGAGGATCTTCACGCCCAGCTCCGCCGTACGCTCCGGGGACGGTGGCCAGTCGTTCTCGATGATCTGTTGCAGCGTGCGGCCGCGTACGAGCTCCATGACGATCCACGGCTGGTCCTCGTGCCGCACGACCTCGTGGATGACGATGATTCCCGGATGCGACAGTCGCGCCGCCGAACGCGCCTCGCGCAGCGTACGCGCGTGCAGCGAATCGACCATGTCGGACTCGACGCCCTGCGGGAGGCGAACCTCCTTGATGGCGACGTCACGGTCGAGCGACTCGTCGCGGGCCCGCCAGACGACCCCGATCGACCCTCTGCCGAGAACCTCTTTCAGCCGGTATTTTCCGGCGATGAGCCGCCCGTCATCGTTCGCCACGGTGTGAGCTTAAAGGCTCTGAGGCGAAAAGCGGGACCTTGTGGTGAATCACGGAATCGGCCGTCCAGAATCGCATTCTGGTGCCGTCCGCCGCCAATCCTTTCGATCGATCTATTGCCGGAAGTGGCGAAGGAATGGACGCTTGTCGTGGGGTCAGCGACCTCGGCGGACGCGTAGGTAGTCGCGGACGACGTACTCACCCAGTTTGTCGGCGGTGGGGGCGAAGACCCGGCCGCCGTTGCGCCGCGCGACCTCTTCGACGAAGGACACGAGACGTTCGTCGTCGGCGAGCATGAAGATGTTGAGCGTCGCGCGCCGGCGGGTCATCTTGTCGACCTCGGCGAGGGTGAGTTCCAGCGTGTCGCGCGAGGGTGGCCAGTCGAATGACGAGCGTCCGTCGCGGAGGAGGTGCGCGGTCGGTTCGCCGTCGGTGATGACCAGGATGATCGGGTCGTGTTCGGGGTGCTTGTCGAGATGGCGCCCGGCGATCATCAGGGCGTGGTGGAGGTTCGTGCCCTGCACCATGTCCCAGTCGAGGGAGGCCAGCTCAGTCGGGTGCAGCTCGCGCGCGTAGTTGGAGAACCCGATGATCTGGATCGCGTCCTGCGGGTACTTGGTGGCCACGAGCGTGTGCAGGGCGAGCGCGGTCTGCTTGGCCGACCCCCACGTGCCGCGTAGCGCCATGGAGTAGGACAGGTCGACCAGCAGGCAGACCGCGGCGGAGGTACGGCGTTCGGTCTCGAGCACCTCGAAGTCGTCGACCGACAGCCGTACCCGCCCATCGGCCGGGCGGCCCCGGCGCAGGGCGTTGGACACCGTGCGCACGACGTCGATGGGCTGCTCGTCGCCGTACATCCACGCGCGGCTGGCGCCGGTCAGCTCACCGGCCTGGCCCGCGTCGACCTGGTCGTGGTCGCCGCGCCGCGTGGAGTCGAGCTGCGCGAACACCCGGCGTAGCGCGGTCTCACCGAGCCGGCGTACGGCCTTCGGCGTGAGATCGAGGTTGCCGCCACGGCGCTTGAGGTAGCCCTGGCGTTCGAGTTCGGCCTCGATGCGGCGCAGCGCCGACAGGTCGTCGACGGCCTGGCGGCCCAGCGCGCGGCGTACGGCCTCCTCGTCGATGTCGTCGAGCCGCGCGCCCGGGTAGTCCTGGCGCAGGGCGCCCTCCAGCTCGGCGAGGTCGGCCAGCTCCTCCAGCGCGGTCGTGGCGTCGCCCATGGACATGGGGTCCTGGCCGCCCATCCGCTCCGAACCGCTCCAGTCGAGGTCGGACCGGCGCTGGCGCAGCGACGAGCCGAGCCGCTGCATCTCCATCGCGAGCCCGGCGTCCTCGAGGGTCTGGGCCATCAGCGAGGCGAGTTCCGCGCGCTGTTCGGGCGTGAGGGAGTTGAGCAGGCGTTCGGTCGCGGCGGCGCGTCGGGCGAGGGAGTCGACGAGCTGCTCGAGGTTCTGCGGGTTCTCGGGGAAGAACTCCCCGTACTCCCGCATGAACTCCTCGAAGTCCTCCTGTGTGTGCTCGCCGCGCGCGTCCTTCTCGAGCATGTCGTTGAGCGCGGACATCATGTTCTTGACCCGTTCCATTGCGGCCGGGTCGGGGTTGGTCATGGCCTGCTTCAGGCCACGGAACTGCGCGTCCAGCACGTCGCTGCGCAGCAGGTCCTTGAGGCGTTCGAAGGTCTGCCGCGCCTCCGGCGAACGCCAGTCGTAGGACGCGAGCCGGCGTACGGCCTGCGCGGTGTCGTCCGGCAGCGTGTCGAGCTCGGCCTCGCGCAGCCGCGCCTCGTCATCCGGGTCGGGGAACAGCGCGGCGCGCTCCTGGCCGATGGCCTGGTCGAGCAGCGCGCGCGCCTCCTCGAGGGTGCCGTCGAGCCGCCCGCGCCCGCGCAGCTCCTGCCGCCGGGCACGGACCTGCTTCAGCAGGTCGTCGAGCCCGCGCCGCTGCTGCGAACCGGGCAGCCCGCGACGCAGCAGCTCGCGCAGCGCGTCGCCGGGGTTGGTGCCCTCGAACATGGAGTCGCCCATGGCGTCGAGGGCGGCACGAACGTCGTACGGCGGGGCGAGGGGATCGGGCCCGTCGTGGTACGGGCCGTACCGGTATCCGGCCAACGAGTGACCTTCTTCCTGGTCAGGTGCGGTACGTCGAGGTGCCGCCGGCGCTGTCCTTGGACAGCCGGCGCATGAGGTAGAGGCCCTCGAGGGCGAACTCCAGGCCCGCCGCGGCGTACCCGGGAGACTCGCCCTCCATGCTGAGGCTCGCCAGGATGCGCGCCAGGCCGTTCACCGGGCCGATGCGGTGCAGCAGCTCCGACGCGGGCACCAGCTCGCCGGCGTCGACGGTGACGCCCTCGTCGAAGCGTTCGAGCAGGCCGGTCAGGTCGGCCGCGCCGAGGGTGCGCCGCCACGTGTCGGAGGTGGCGCGGCGCAGCAGGTGCGCGAGCACCTCCTGTTCGCGGCCCTCCTCGCTGACCTCGAACTCCACCTTCCCGAGCAGGGTCGGCACGATCGCGCCCAGGTCACAGACGCGCGCGACGGCCTGGTCCTCGCCCGCGATCGCGGCACGCCGCATCGCGGAGGCGGCCACGGTCTCGGTGCCCGCGATCGCGAACCGGGCCGAGACCCCGGACCGCGCGTCGACGGCCGGCGAGTCCCGTACGAGCCGGGTGAACCGCGCGATGACCTCCATCAGGTGCACGGGCACCGCGGCCGACACCTCGGCCTCCTGGCCGATCAGCACCAGCTCGTCGTCGAGGTCGAGCGGGTAGTGCGTGCGGATCTCCGCGCCGAACCGATCCTTCAGCGGCGTGATGATCCGGCCGCGGTTGGTGTAATCCTCGGGATTCGCGCTCGCCACGAGGAGCACGTCGAGCGGCAGCCGCAGGGCATAGCCCCGGATCTGCACGTCGCGCTCCTCGAGGACGTTCAGCAGTGAGACCTGGATGCGTTCGGCCAGGTCGGGAAGCTCGTTGACGCAGAAGATGCCGCGGTTGGTACGCGGCACGAGCCCATAGTGCACGGTCTCGGGGTCGCCGAGAGTCCGGCCCTCGGCGACCTTGATCGGGTCGACGTCACCGATGAGGTCGCCGACGCTGGTGTCCGGCGTGGCGAGCTTCTCGCCGTAGCGCTCGTCGCGGTGCTTCCACGCGACCGGCAGGTCCTCACCCTTGTCGGCGAACAGCCGTCGGCAGCGTACGCACACGGGCTCGTACGGGTGGTCGTTGATCTCACAACCCTCGACGACCGGGGTCCACTCGTCCAGGAGGCCGCCGAGCGTACGGATCAGGCGTGACTTGCCCTGACCGCGCTCGCCGAGCAGGACGAGGTCGTGCCCGGCCAGCAGGGCGCGCTCCAGATGGGGCAGGACGGTCTCGTCGAATCCGACGATGCCGGGAAAGCGAGGCTCGCCCGACCGCAGGCGTGCCAGGAGGTTCTGCCGAATCTCGTCTTTCACGGACCGGTGGACATGACCACCGGTGCGGAGATCGCGAAGTGTCGTGGGTCGCGTGTTCACTGTCGTGTACCGCTTTTCGCTCGCATCGTCGGTGGTCACAGCGGCGCGAGGGATGTGCCGGCGCTCACTTCGCTCGCCGCGTTCGGGACTGCTTCCGTCCGACACTATGCCCCGATCTTCGGTTCCGCATCCGAAGGACCGTGGGTTGGTCGGCGGCGGTGAGCGGGGTACACCCGCCTCATGGCCTGATCTGGACCCGGGATGAACGCGTGTCGTCGGAGCCGATGGGGCTCCGACGGGCTGTGGTAAACCGTAAGCAAGGGACCTGTGGTGGAGGGGAGAGCGGACGCGGTGGCGCGCTTCGGTGATGGCCTGGCCGTCGGACCGGATCTGATCGCGGCGGCGGATTCCGCGGTCGCGCAGGCACGGGCACCACTCGACGGTCCACCGGACCTCGTGTGCGTGTTCGTGTGCTCGCAGTCGCCCGAGGCGATCGAGGCGGCCGCACGCCGCGCCATGGAGATCGCGGGCACTCCCAACGTCATCGGTTGCGGTGCGCCGGGCGTCATCGGCGGCAACCACGGCGTCGAGGACTCCAGCGCGGTCAGCGCCTGGGCGGCGCGGCTGCCCGGCGCCCGCATCGAGCCGTTCCGGCTGGAGACCCTGAAGTTCCCCGGCGAGGATCCCGAGGCCGCACGGCGCCTCGCCGTCGTCGGCATGCCGCAGACCAGCGACGACGACGTCGTCGCGGTGCTGCTCGCCGACCCGTACACCTTCCCGGTCGACGCGTTCGTCGAGCGCTCCGGCGAGGTCCTGCCGGGCCTGCCGCTGGTCGGCGGGCTCGCCACCGGCCAGGGCGGACGCGGCAGCGCGCGGCTCTTCGCCGACGGCGAGATCGTCGACTCCGGCGCCGTCGGCGTGCTCCTCAGCGGCTCGATCATGACCACGACCGTGGTCAGCCAGGGCGCACGGCCGGTCGGCCCGCCCATGGCCGTCACGAGGGCCGAGGACAACGTCCTGTACGAGCTGGCCGGCGCGCCCGCGCTGACCAAGCTCGAGGAGATCGTCGCCGGGCTGCCCGACAAGGAGCGCGAGCTCATCGAGGGCGGCCTGCTGATCGGCGTCGCCATGGACGAGTACGCCGAGCAGCACGAGCGCGGCGACTTCCTGGTCCGCAGCGTCGTGGGCGCCGACCCCGCCGCCGGAGCGCTCGCCACCGGCGACGTCATCGAGGTCGGTCGCACCGTCCGGTTCCAGGTGCGCGACGCGGGCGCGGCCGACGAGGACCTCGCGCTGATGCTCGGCGAGCTTCAGCTCTCGCCGGTCGAGGGCGCGCTGCTGTTCTCCTGTACGGGCCGGGGGCGTGCGATGTTCCCCAACTCCGACCACGACATCCGCGTGGTGCGCAGCCTGCTCGGCGCGCCCGGCATCGGCGGGTTCTTCGGCGCAGGGGAGATCGGTCCGGTCGGCGGCCGCAACCACGTCCACGGGTTCACCGCGTCGATCCTCGCGTTCGGGCCCGACGGCAACGGGGGCGGTGAGTGAACCGGCCCGTCCTCGCCATCGACGTCGGTGGCACGAAGATGGCCGCGGCGCTCGTCGAGCCGGGCGGACGCCTCGGCGCGTACGAGCGCATCATGACCCCGCAGGCACCGCACGTCGACGCCGACGGTCTCTGGCGCACGCTGCTGGCGCTCGTCGAGAAGCTCCCCGACGTGCCCGTGGCCGGGGTCGGCGTGGGCTGCGGCGGCCCCATGACCTGGCCCACCGGTGAGGTCTCGCCGCTCAACATGCCCGGCTGGCGAGAGTTCCCGCTGCGCGACCGACTGTGCGAGCGCTACCCGGGCCTGCCCGTACGCGTGCACAACGACGCGGTCGCCGTCACGGTCGGCGAGCACTGGCGGGGCGCGGGCCGGGGCCGCGACAACGTCCTCGGCATGGTCGTGTCGACCGGCGTCGGCGGCGGCCTCATCCTCGGTGGCCGTCTGATCGACGGCAGCAGCGGCAACGCCGGGCACATCGGACACGTGATCGTCGACCCGGAGGGGCCCGTCTGCGAGTGCGGTGGCCGTGGCTGCCTCGAGGCCATCGCGCGCGGTCCGGGCCTGGCGGCGTGGGCGCGCGAGCAGGGCTGGGGTGGAGAGACGGGTAAGGAGCTCGCCGACGACGCGGCGCGAGGGCACCCGATCGCGGTCCGCGCCATGAACCGCGCGGGCTGGGCTCTCGGCGTGGCGATCGCCTCCGCGACGCACCTGTGCGACCTCGAGGTGGTCGCCCTCGGCGGAGGGCTCTCGCAGTCGGGGCCGATGCTGTTCCGGCCGCTGGAGGAGACGTTTCGGGCACATGCCCGCATGGAGTACGCCCGTGAGGTGCGCGTCGTACCCGCCGCCCTGGGCCAGACGGCCGGTCTCGTCGGGGCGGCCGCGTTCATCTTCGGCGCCGATCGCTACTGGCGGTCGGCGGACTGATCTCCTGGTTACGGCGCACCCGGAAGGGGGCTTTCGTAACCCGGGCATGCGACACTCTGACGCATGAGTGGTCACGTCAGCGTCGACGACATCCGCGCGGCCCGAGAGCTGCTGCGTGACATCATCGTGGCCACGCCGATCCTCGAATCCCGATCACTGTCGGCCAAGGCCGGCGGGCCGGTCTTCCTCAAATGCGAGAACCTCCAGCGCGCGGGTTCGTTCAAGTCGCGCGGGGCCTACGTCCGGATCGCCCGGCTCTCGGAGGAGGAGCGATCCCGCGGCGTCGTCGCGGCGAGCGCCGGCAACCACGCGCAGGGCGTGGCGCTGGCCGCCAAGCTTCTGGGGATCAAGGCGGTCGTGTTCATGCCCGCCGGCGCGCCGCTGCCCAAGGTCGTCGCCACCCGGGCGTACGGCGCGGAGGTCGTGTTCGAACGCCCCGGCGTCGACGCCTGCCTCGCCGCCGCCAAGAAGTACGCGAGCGAGACCGGTGCGGTGTTCATCCACCCGTTCGACCACGCCGACGTCGTGGCCGGCCAGGGCACCATCGGCCTGGAGATCCTCGAGCAGTGCCCCGACGTGCGCACGATCCTCGTGGGCGTCGGGGGCGGCGGCCTGGTCGCCGGCATCGCCGCCGCCGTCAAGGCGGTGCGCTCCGACGTACGCGTCGTCGGCGTACAGGCCGAGCAGGCCGCGGCGTTCCCGCCCTCACTCGCCGCCGGCCGTCCCGTCGTCGTCGAGCCCGCCACCACGATGGCCGACGGCATCTCCGTCGGCCGTCCCGGCGACCTGACGTTCGAGCTGGTCTCCAAGCTGGTCGACCAGGTGGTGACCGTCTCGGAGGAGACGATCTCCCAGGCCATGGTCAACTGCCTCGAGCGCTCCAAGCAGGTCGTCGAGCCCGCCGGAGCGGTCGGCGTGGCCGCGCTGCTGGACCAGCCCCGGGTGTTCGAGACCCCGGTCGTCACGGTCCTGTCCGGCGGGAACATCGACCCGCTGCTCCTGTCGAAGGTGCTCCGGCACGGGCTGGCCTCCGCCGGCCGCTACCTGGTGTTCCGCGTACGGCTGCGCGACCATCCGGGCGCGCTGGTGGACCTGCTGGGCGAGCTGGCCGAGATGGAGACCAACGTCATCGACGTCGTCCACGAGCGGGTCGCCGCCCGGCTCAACGTCGACGAGGCCGAGGTGCTCGTCCACCTCGAGACCCGGGGCCCGGAACACTGCGACGAGGTCCTCGCGCGGCTGCGCTCCGAGGGCTACACGCTGAGTTTCAGCTGAGTTCACGGGTTAACCGGTTGAAAGGGCATATGGCCCTATGTAGCGTCCCGTGCGATCGTATCCGCAGGTTGTCGTAGCCGCCTGGTACACAACGGGGATCGAACTTCACCTTCCGTGGGGGACATCTTGTCCGACATCATCGTGGCCGAAGGGCTGGCGAAGCACTACGGGAAGGTCAAAGCCCTCGACGGCATCGACCTCCGTGTGCCCGCCGGTACCGTTCTCGGCCTGCTGGGGCCCAACGGCGCCGGCAAGACCACCGCCGTCCGCATTCTCACCACCCTGCTGCGGCCCGACGCGGGCCGCGCCAGCGTCGCCGGGCACGACGTCGTGCGCGATCCCGGCGCCGTCCGCAAGATCGTCGGCCTCTCCGGGCAGTACGCCGCGGTCGACGAATACCTCACCGGCCGCGAAAACCTCGAGATGGTCGGGCGGCTCTACCACCTGGGCAAATCGGCCTCGCGGTCCCGTGCCGACGAGCTGCTCTCGCAGTTCAGCCTGACGGACGCCGCCGACCGTACCGTCAAGACCTACTCCGGCGGCATGCGCCGTCGGCTAGACCTCGCGGCGAGCCTCGTCGCGAGGCCAGAGGTGATCTTCCTCGACGAGCCGACCACCGGCCTCGACCCGCGCAGCCGCCTCGGCATGTGGGACGTCATCCGCGAGCTCGTCCGCGAGGGCGCCACGCTGCTGCTGACGACGCAGTACCTCGAGGAGGCCGACGCCCTGGCCGATGACATCGCGATCATCGACAGCGGCAAGGTCATCGCGCAGGGCACCGCCGACCAGCTCAAGGCCCAGGTCGGTGGCGAGCGCGTCGAGCTGGTCGTGGCCGACCGGTCCGAGCTGCCCAAGGCCGTCACCGCGCTGACGGCCATCGCCACCGGCGAGCCCATCGTCGACGAGGACAGCCACATGGTGACCGTCCAGGTCACCGGCGGCACCCGTGCCCTCGCCGAGATCGTCCGCGAGCTCGACACCGCGGGCGTGGTGGCCCAGGACCTCGCACTGCGTCGTCCGACGCTCGACGAGGTCTTCCTTTCCCTGACCGGCCGTACCGCCGAGGAGGAGTCTTGAGTCTCTCTTATGCCATCGGCGACTCGGTGGTCATCACCAAGCGCCACCTGAGGCACACCACGCGCATCCCCGAGCTGCTGTTCTTCTCGATGATGCAGCCGATCATCTTCATCCTGCTGTTCACGGTGGTGTTCGCGAACGCCATCAAGGTCCCGGGCATGGACTACAAGAACTACATGATGCCCGCGATCTTCGTGCAGACCATGGCGTTCGCGACGACCGGGACGGCTGCGGGCTTCGCCGAGGACCTGAGCAAGGGCCTCATCGACCGGTTCAGGTCGCTGCCGATGGCCCGCTCCGCGGTGCTGATCGGCCGCCTCGTCGCCGAGGCCGCCCGCAACATGCTGACCCTGCTCATCATGATCGGCGCCGGGTACGCGGTCGGGTTCCGCTTCCAGGACGGCGTCCTGCCTGCGATCGGCGGGATCCTGCTCCTGGTCTCGTTCGCGTTCGCCTTCTCCACGATCGGCACCGTGATCGGCCTGGCCGTACGCTCCGCGGAGGCCGCAAACCTCGCGGGCATGGTGTGGATCTTCCCGCTGACGTTCCTGAGCAACGGGTTCGTCGGCATGGACGCCCTGCCGGGCTGGCTGCAGAGCGTGGTCCGCTACAGCCCGGTCACGATGATGAACAACGCGCTCCGCGCGATGTTCTACGGCCACGGCCGCCCGCTGGCGACCCCGGCCCTCCAGTCCATCGCGTGGATCGTCGGCATCTCGCTGATCTTCCTGGCCCTGGGCGTCCGGCAGTACAAGAAGGCCGGCAGCTGAGCTCGCCCGACCGCGCCCGGCATCGGGCGCGGTCGGCGTTTCGTCGGCTCTCGGGGCGCTACATGTGGTCGACGAGCTCCCGTACGCCCGATTCGCGTGCGCAGTGGGCGCAGCAGAAGAACCGGCCGCCGGCCTCGACGCCGTGCCCGACGATGCGGCACTGGCAGTGTTCACAGATCGGCGCCATGCGCTGGATCGCGCACTCGAACGAGTCGAACACGTGCACGGCACCCTGCGCGTGCACCTCGAAGCTCATCCCATAGTCATTACCGCATACTTCGCATGTGGCCATGATTTCCCCCAAAGCATCACCCAAATGCGGTCACCATCCCCTTTCCCGTTACCGCCCGCTTTGATGTTGTGACCCGTACAAATGCGAACGCCCCCTCGGCCCGAAGCGGTGGCCGAGGGGGCGTTCGTTTCGCCTTGTCTACGCGCGCCTGAGGATCCACCTCTGGGTTTCTTCCGCACCGTGGCCCGGGGGCAGGAGCAGGGCCGGCCGGAACGGCGCCGTGGCGGTCAACCGGCCGCCGTGGCGGAGTTCGAGGATGACCTTGCCCTCACCGGCGTCGACGAAGTTCCAGATCCCCTCGGTGTTCGGATGGCACGGGAGCGTGCCCGCCATCGGGGGATAGATGCGTTCGAGCGCGGCGGTCAGGCAGAACCCCGCTGAGTCGGCGATGGTGTACCCGCCGCCGTGCCGGGTCACCTTCCACGCGGTGTCGCAGTGGCCGAGGATCGCCTTCGCGTTGAAACCGCCCGGGGCGGCCAGGCACATTTCCGAGTGGATGTGGGGGCCGACGATCCGGTAGTGACCCGGCTCCACGTCGGAGGTCGGCGGACCCGCGAGGGCGGTGGGGACGGCGAGGGAGAAGGGGGTGGCCGCGACCGTGGCGATGGCGGCGAGACGCGTGATGTGACGCATGTGGGAGAGATTCCCTTTCGTGTTGACGAACGGCGTGCAGCCAAGCAACTACCCGCCCGTCACGCAGCGTAGTCATCCCACTACGTAAAATGCCCCCGGCCGCGATGGCCGGGGGCGTTGGTGTCGCGTCAGAGCTTGGGCTTGCCCTCGGTGAACAGCCACGTCTGGAAGAGCGGACGCAGGTCCTTCTTCGAGTATTGCTGGGCGAAGGCGATGAACTCCGCGGTCGTGTCGTTGCCGTGCCGATGCGCGGCGGGCCAGGCCTTCACGAGCCGGAAGAAGGCCTCGTCGCCGATGGCCTTGCGGACCTGGTGCAGGGTCATCGCGGCGCGGGTGTACACGAGGTCGTCGAAGATGTGGTCACGGCCCGGGTCGGCGACCTTGCCGGTCCAGGAGGTCGCCGCGGAGGCGTACACGGCGTCGAAACTCTGCTGCGCGCTCTGGCCGCCGTGCTGCTCGCTGTAGAGCCACTCGGTGTAGGTCGCGAAGCCCTCGTTGAGCCAGATGTGCTTCCACTGGGCGGGCGTCAGGGAGTCGCCGAACCACTGGTGTCCCAGCTCGTGGGCGAGCAGGTCCGCCGAGGGCAGCGCGCCGGCGGAGTGGCGGGCGTACACCGGGCGGGTCTGGGTCTCCAGGGAGTAGCCGACGTTGGCCGCGAGCACGTCGATGCCGCCGACCGCGGAGAACGGGAAGCGGCCGTAGATCTTCTGCTCCCAGTCGATGACGTCGGCGGTCTGCTTGTTGAACGCCGCGGACTGGTCGGCGACCGTGCCGCCGCTGACGGCAGCGGGGTCGACGGCCGTGATGTTGCGCAGGCCGGTCTTGGTGCGGGTGTCCTTCACGTCGAAGTGGCCGATCGCCATCAGCACCAGCTCGCTGGCGGTGGGCTCGCGATCGATCCAGCGGAAGGTCGTCTTGCCGCCCTGGGAACGCTCACCGGCGGGCTCGCCGTTGGCCAGGACCTTCAGGCCGTTCGGCACCGTGACGGTGAAGTCGTAGGTGGCCTTGTCGCTGGTCGCGTCGTTGACCGGGTACCAGGTCGCCGAGCCGATCGGCTGCGACAGCGCGACCGCGCCGTCGTGAGTCGCGATCCAGCCGGAGACGCCGAGCGCCTTGTCGTCGATCAGCTGCGGCACGCCGGAGTAGGTGACCTCGACGTTGAACTCCCGGCCCTGATCGAGGCCGTGCTCGGGCGTGACGACCAGCTCCTGTGCGCCGGTGCGGGTGTACGCCGCGGGGCGGCCGTCGACCGTCACCTTGCCGACCTTCAGCGGGCCGAGGAAGTCGAGGTCGAAGCCGGAGAGGTTCTGTGTGGCGCGGGCGCGGATCTTCGCGCGGGCGTCGATGGCCTTCGTGCCCGGGTCATAGGACAGGGACAGGTCGTAGTGCTGGGCGTCGTAGCCGCCGTTGCCCATGTCAGGGAAGTACGGGTCGCCGGCGCCGGGTGCGCCTGGCGTGTAGGCGCGGTGGGTGCCGGCGGTGGCCAGCGGACCGAGCAGGCCGACCGCGGCGGCGGTCGCGGCGACCGCCAGCGCCCGTGAGGTGATCCTCGCCATGCAGATTCTCCCGTTTTGTCTCAAGTCCCAGAAACGGACAGGGGACAGCATCCTCCTGCTGAACACCCGTTTACAAGGCGTCGCGCCGTGTGGGGGACTACCAGTGGGCCGGACGGCTCTTCTCGTACAGCCAGACGCGGAAGAACGCGTCGAGCGGTCGGCCGGTGACCCGCGAGGCCAGCGCGACGAACTGTGCGGTCGTCGCGTTCGCGTGCCGGTGCTCGGCCGTCCAGGTGCGCAGCACCTCGAAGAACTTCGCGTCGCCGACTTTCGCACGCAGGGCCTGCAGCGTCATCGCCCCGCGCTCGTACACCGACCGGCTGAACAGCCGGCTGCGCCCCGGTGCCGCCGGTGGGACGTTCCACAGCTCCGCGTCGCCGGTCCGCGCGTAACGACGGTCGAACTCCCGCTGCACGGGTGTCCCTCCTGGCTTCCGTGCGCCCCACATCCATTCGGCGTACGTCGCGAACCCCTCGTTGAGCCACATGTCGCTCCAGCGGGTCGGCGTGACGCTGTCGCCGAACCACTGGTGCGCCAGTTCGTGCGCGACGACGGAGGGCAGGGCCGCCATGCCGGCGGCGTACTCCGGCCTCGTCTGGGTCTCGAGGGCGAAATGGACGCCGACGTCGTCGACGACGCCGCCGGTCGAACCGAACGGATAGGGCCCGAAGGTCTTCGCCCACAGGTCCGTGACCTGCGACGTTCTGGCGTACAGGGTACCTACGTCCGTGGCGCTCACCCGCGGGTCGACCGCGACGTAGATCGGCAGACCGCCCGGCGTGCGCCCGGAGCGTACGTTGAACCGGCCCACGTCGGTCATGGCGAGATAGGTCGCCATCGGCGCGTCCTCCCGCCAGGTGAAGGTCGTCTCACCGCCGGACGTGGTCGTGCCGGTCTGCTCGCCGTTGGCGATCGCGGTCAGGCCGTGCGGCACCGTGACGCGGAACCCGAACGTCGCCTTGTCCGAGGGATGATCGTTGGACGGGAACCACGTGTGCGCGCCGCTCGGCTCGTTGCCGGTGAACACCCCGTCGTGCGTTCGCGACCAGCCATAGTCGCCGAGTATCGGGTCGTGGATCTCGCGTGGCGTGCCGGAGTAGGCCACGGTCGCCGTGAATGGGCCCGGCGCGATCGGCCGCCCCGGCGTCACGGCCAGCTCCGAGCCGGAACGCACGTACGTCGCGGGTACCCCGCCGACCGTGATCGCGGAGATGCTCAGGCCGCTCAGGTCGAGGTCGAAGCGGGACAGCGGACGGTCGGCGACCGCCTGGATCGTCGCGGTGCCCGACAGTTCCGGCTTCGCGTGCGGCGTGATGTGGAGATCGAGGTCGTAATGCCGCACGTCGTACCCGCCGTTGCCGTCGCCCGGGACGTACGGGTCGCCGATGCTCGCGGCGCCCTGGACCGGACGCTGCGGTGGCGCGGACGGCGTGGCAGGCCTGTCTCCGCAGCCGGTCAGCGTCAAGGAAAGGAGGGCACCGAAAGTGATCAAGCGAGTACGCACTGGTTAAGAGTCGCTGGTCAGGACCGGTTTCGGCAAATCGGCGTCTGCGAGCGGAAGCTGTGCCCGAGCTCGTCACCGAGCCCGAAATAGTGCCGGAAGTTGTAGATGAGCGGGCTCCAGGCGCCCGGATCGACGTACTGCGTGCCGGGCACGACGATGCGCGGATCGGCGTGCACCCGCAGCACGCGCGCCTCGATGATCACGAAGCCGCCACCGGTGCCGGGGCGCACCTGCTCGGCGCGCGCCTCGAGCTGTAGCGGGCAGCCGGCGACGCGAGAGGGTCCGACGAGCTCGGACGGCTCGGGGCTCAGCCCGGCCGCCTCGAACTTCGCGGGCTCGAACCGGAACGCCGGCTTCCCCGCCGGTACGGGATCCCGCCCGGTCAGCGGGGCGAGACGCTCCACCGCCTCCCACTGCCCCGGCTCCGGCAGGTTGATCACCAGCTCGGGCCGTACGGCGAGGTTGCGCGCGCTCTGGCCATCGGACCCCACGCCCAGCACGACCACCTGACCGAGCGCCCAGGCCGACGACATCGGCGCCAGATTGGTGGTGCCGTCGGGATTCGTGGTGGACAAAAGAACGACCGGAGTCCCGAAATACAAAATGCTGGGCGTGATGGTGAGGTGGCTCATGCCGCGACGCTAGGCCGATATTACTTCGACACTGGTCGAACCAAGCGGCTACCGGTGCCCGTACGGGTCCGGCGGCCTTCAGCGCGAACCGTGCCCTGTCATGGGTGTCGGGTCGGGACGTAGACCGTGTCCGAGTCGGCGGCCGGGATGCAGGCCGGCCCATCACCCTGGACCACCTCCCAGGTCATGACGGCAAGGCCGAGGTCTGGTCGGGTCTTCGCGAGCGGGAAGCCGATCACCAGCGTGGTGCCGGCGCGCAGCTCATCCCGGTCGAACGTCAGCGTGGGCTTGCTCTCCTCTTCCCTCCCGGATCGGTCGGCGCCCGTGCCGGTTGCGGATGCCGACGGCATGGGCGTGGCGCTGACCGCGGGATTGCCGGTTCCCTTCGGGCTGGAGGAGGGGCGGGGGAAGGGACAGTTCGGATCACCGACGAGAACCCTTGCCCGAATGCCCATGCGGGCCAGGTCGCGCCGCAGGCCCTCCACATTGGGTTTGCCGGTCGGGTCCTCGATGGTCAGCCTGACCACACCGGAGGGCCCTTGGTCCAGCGTGTAGGCGGCGGTGGTGATCCGGCTCGCGGAGCCGGCGGGGCTCCCCGCTGAGGCGTCCGGCCCGGTGAAGTGACCGACGGCGAACGTCGTGGCCGCCGTCGCCGCCGCGGCGCCCAGGCCGACCGGGACCCAGCGCACCCAGCGGTTCCGACCGGAGCGAGAGGTGGGCGTCTCCGCGTCGCAGGCACCTTGGTCACGCGGCTGGACATGGTTCGCCAGCTCGTGCATCAATCGCTCCTCGAAGCGCTCAGCGTTCACCGGAGACCTCCATTCAGGGAAAAAGTGGACGAGGAGGGGTCTGGAGCCGTAGGTGATGGATCCCCCCGGCCGAGGGCACGGCGGGCGCGGTGCAGCCGTACCCGCGCCGCCACCGTGCTGATGCCGAGCACGGCGGCGGCCTCGGAGAAGGCCAATCCGTCCACCGCGACCAGTTCGAGCACCGCCCGCTGGCCGTCCGGCAGATCGGCCACGCGCGACAGGAGGGCGCGCGAGGCGCGCTCGGCGTCGATGCGCTCCTCAAGCCGGACGATGTCGTCACCGTCCAGCAGCCGGCGGCCCGCGATCCGACCCTCGGCCGCCCAGTTACGGGCGGCCCGCCGATCCTCCGCGGCGGCCACGGTGCGGGCGATGCCGTGCAGCCACGCGATCGGGCTGCCCAGATCCGCCCGGTAGCTGGCGGCCGTGGAGATCGCGGCCAGGAACACCTCGGCCACCAGATCGGCGGCGGCGTGCGGATCACGGGCGCGGCGGGTCGCGTACCGCAGCATCACATCCACGTGCGCGCGATAGAACGCCTCGAACGCCTCCCGATCAGTGGCGATCTGCGCCACCTGGTAGCCCCCTGGGGGATGCCTCATATCGACTCCTTACGTCTCGCCGCTCCCATCGCCCCTTCTTGGCGATCCACGGCCGACGCGTTACCGGAGTAACGAGGATGGTCTTCGGTCGAACCAAGCGGCTACCGGCGCTCGTACGGGTCCGGCAGGTTCGGGTCGGCGTTCAGGACGACGGTCTTGGCGACCTTGTCGTGCAGCGCCTGCCTGCGGTCGTCCCACAGGATCCACGCGACGTCGACCAGGCCGCCGATGCCGCAGGTCACGATCGAGATGAGGTACTGGAAGAGTAGCCGCCAGCCGGCCTGGCGGTACGAGATCGGGCCGCCGTCCGCCTCGCGTACGACGCGCAGGCTCATCGCGCGCTTGCCGAGGGTCTGTCCCCACCGGCCGTGTTGCAGCGCGTAGTAGAGGAACCCGATCGCCGCGGCGATGATGTCGCCGATCGTGCGCCGGGCGATGTTCTGGTCGTCGTACACCGTGCCGAAGCCGACGAGAGGCGCGGTCACCACCCACACCACCGCGTACACCACCAGACCGTCGATGACCGCGGCGAGCAGCCGCCGCCAGCGTCCGCCGTACTCCGGCATCGGCCGCGGGGCCCCGTACCCGACCGGTCCGGCGGCCTCACCGTACGGCGTGGCCGGTGGCGTTTCCGGAGGGTACGGCTCGGCCCACGGCCCCGTACCGGACGGGGGCGGGGTGGAATCGGGCGGTCGGTTCATGCCGTAACGGTGCGGGCCGACCCGTCGGCGGAGCGCACGCCGCGCCCGGCGCGTGCGCTCCTTTGATGGTCCGTTGACTACAGGTTGCCGCGCAGGTCCTGCTCGCGCTCGATCGCCTCGAACAGGGCCTTGAAGTTGCCCTTGCCGAAGCCGAGGGAGCCGTGCCGCTCTATCAGTTCGAAGAAGACCGTCGGCCGGTCCTGTACGGGCTTGGTGAAGATCTGTAGCAGGTAGCCGTCCTCGTCGCGGTCGACCAGGATCTTCCGCTTCTGCAGCTCCTCGATCGGCACGCGTACCCGGCCGATGCGCTCGCGCAGCTCCGGGTCCTCGTAGTAGGAGTCCGGGGTGTTCAGGAACTCCACTCCGGCGGCGCGCATCGCGTCGACGGAGTGCAGGATGTCATTGGTGGCGAGCGCGATGTGCTGCATGCCCGGCCCGCCGTAGAACTCCAGATACTCGTCGATCTGCGACTTCTTCTGGGCGATGGCCGGCTCGTTCAGCGGGAACTTCACCTTACGGGTGCCGTCGGCGACGACCTTCGACATCAGCGCGGAGTACTCGGTGGCGATGTCGTCGCCCACGAACTCCTTCATGTTCGTGAAGCCCATGACGCGCTTGTAGAACTCCACCCAGGTGTCCATCTTGCCGAGCTCGACGTTGCCGACGCAGTGGTCGATCGCCTGGAAGTAGCGCTTCTCCGGCGGGGCGACGATCGGGTCGGCGGCCACGTATCCGGGCAGGTAGGGGCCCGCGTAGTTGCTCCGGTCGACGAGCGAGTGCCGCGTCTCGCCGTACGTGGCGATCGCGGCGATCACGACCTTGCCGTGCTCGTCCTCGACGACGTACGGCTCCTCGACGCCGGTCGCGCCCTGGGCGATCGCGTGTGCGTACGCGGCCTCGGCGTCCGGCACCTCGATGGCCAGGTCGATGGCGCCGTCGCCGTGCTCGGCGACGTGACGCCCGAGGGCGGTACCGGCGCGTACGGCGCCCTTGACGACGAACCGCGCGCCGCCCGACTCGAGGACGTACGCGGCCTCGTCACGGCTGCCGGTCTCGGGGCCCATGTACGCCACACAACGCATGCCGAACGCGGTCGAGTAGTAATGCGCGGCCTGCTTGGCATTGCCCACCGCGAAGACCACGGCGTCCATGCCCTTGACCGGGAAGGCGTCCTGCCCGTGCGTTGTGTCGGTCATGATGCTCCCTGCGCGGATCGGTCGAGTGACCCCCACAATGTCGGGCTTGGCCTACATACTGCGCAAGGGACGCTTAAAGAGGTGGACAATGTGTACAAGTGCTACTGAGAGACCACCGAAAACCTGTACACCCTGCCCACGTCCGGCCGAGGGAAGCCATGATCGATGACATCGACGCCCGCCTGATCGCGCTGCTCACGGACGAGCCGCGCATCGGTGTACTGGAGTGTTCACGCCGTCTCGGCGTCGCGCGGGGGACCGTACAGGCCCGGCTCGACCGGATGCAGGAGCGCGGGGTGATCCGGGGGTACGGCCCGGAGATCGACCCGGCGGCGCTCGGCTACCAGGTCACCGCGTTCGTCACGCTGGAGATCCGGCAGGCGGGCGGGCATGAGCCGGTGGCGGCGCGGCTGGCGGCCATCCCGGAGGTGATCGAGGTGCACACGATCACCGGCGGTGGCGACATGCTGTGCCGCATCGTGGGACGCGGGAATCAGGACCTGCAGCGGGTCATCGACCTCGTCGTCGATGTCGAGGGCGTGCATCGATCATCGACGGTGATCGCACTGGCGACGCCGGTGCACCAGCGAACCCTGCCGCTGGTACGGGCCGCCGCGCGCGAGTGAACCTGCGGGCGGCCCGGGGCGGCTCATTTGCCGGCGTAGGGCGTGGCGTCGAGGATCTCGACGCCCATGCTCCGGCCGTTGGGGAGGTTGTACTTGGCCTTCTCTCCGACCTTCTTGCCGTTGATCGCCGCACCCAGCGGCGACTTCGGCGAGTAGACGTCGATCGGCGCGCCGCTCTCCTCACGCGAGGCGAGCAGGAAGGTGACCTCCTCGTCGTCGCCCGCGAACTGGACCGTTACGGTCATGCCGGGGCCGACCACGCCTTCGGTACGGGGCGCTTCGCCCACGCGGGCGTTGAGCAGGATCTGCTGAAGCTGGAGGGCGCGGCCCTCCTGCTTGCCCTGCTCTTCCTTGGCCGCGTGGTAGCCGCCGTTCTCCTTCAGGTCGCCTTCGTCGCGGGCGGCCTCGATCTTGGCGGCGATCTCGATCCGGCCCTCGCCCGTGAGATAGTCCAGCTCATTCTTGAGCCGGTCGTACGCCTCCTGGGTAAGCCAGGTGACGTTGGCGTCTCGGGTCTCGGTCACGAGTACTCCTCATTCACGTGAAGTGTGGCCGTAGAACTCTCAAGGCTACCGGCATTCAAACGTGAAGTAGCCAGCGCAAGAGAGCTTTGTGTCGGTATGACGTTCTTGTTTGTTCCCCATTGGGGACAGGGTTTTAACCTATGCGGCAATCTCTGACGTCCACGGATGTCGCGCGGGACGAGGTCGGCACCTCCCGGTGCGTGTCGACGCTCGAGGTGCCCGGCGGCACGATGACCTCCGAGCGGCCCACCTCCGCGTGGGACGGGGCATAGGCGACGACCGAGCAGTGCAGGTCGTCGGACTTCGGCTTGGCGATCTGGTAGTGCACGCGCACCGAACCCGCGGTGGCCTGCCACGACACGACCTCGGGGCTGATCCCGGGCGGACCCTCCGTGTGGGCCATGATGATCGCCCACCCGATCGCGCACAACGCCACGAACGCGCCGATGACCGTATAGGCCACTTTGTTGCCTCGGGTGGTCGTCGTCATGGCGGGAATCTCCGTGCGGTCTGTCGGTGTTCTCAGGAAGAATCATCCTGGACGGGGGTCGGGGATCCTCGTCCGAACCCAGATGACCATACGCTGACCGGGAGCCTCCGTTGTCCGAGACACCGTGCCGGGAACCGTTTCGCCTGATGGCCGTGCACGCCCACCCGGACGACGAGTCCAGCAAGGGCGCGGCCACGATGGCCCGATATTCCGCCGAGGGCGTGCAGGTCCTCGTGATCACCTGCACCGGTGGCGAGCGCGGCGACATCCTCAACCCCGCGATGGACCGGCCCGAGATCAAGGCCGACCTCACCGCCGTGCGCATGGAGGAGATGGCCAAGGCGCGCGAGATCCTCGGCGTCGAGCAGGAGTGGCTGGGCTTCGTCGACTCGGGCCTGCCCGAGGGCGACCCGCTGCCGCCGCTGCCCGAGGGCTGCTTCGGCCTGCAGGAGCTCGAGGTCGCCAGTGAGCCCCTGGTCCGCGCCGTACGGGAGTTCCGGCCGCACGTCATCCTGACCTACGACGAAAACGGCGGCTACCCGCACCCCGACCACATCATGACCCACAAGGTCTCGATCGAGGCGTTCGAGGCCGCGGGCGACCCGGAGCGCTATCCGGGCACGGGCGAGCCCTGGCAGCCCCTGAAGCTCTACTACCACATGACGTTCCACCAGGAGCGCATGATGGCCGAGCACGAGGGGATGCTCCGCGCCGGCCTCGAGTCGCCCTACATCGAGATGTTGAAGCGCTGGGAGGACCGCGCGCCCAAGTGGGAGATCACCACGCGGGTCCCATGCGCCGACTACTTCGAGGTACGCGACCGGGCGCTGATCGCCCACGCCACCCAGATCGACCCCACGGGCTTCTTCTTCGTCTGCCCGGCCGAGGTCAAGCGCGAGGCATGGCCGACCGAGGACTACCATTTGGCGCGTTCATTGGTTGATACGGAACTCCCGGAGAACGACCTGTTCGCCGGAGTTCAGGAGAAGGTGTGCCTGCCATGATGGTTCTCGCGGTCAACGAAGACCAGGTCACCCCCGGAGTGATCGCGTTCTTCGTGGTCGCCGCGCTGGGCGTGACCCTCTTCTTCCTGGTCCGCTCCATGAACAAGCAGATCGCTCGCATCCAGGCGCCGCGTGAGGACGAGCTTCGCCAGGCCGACTGGGAGCGGGAGCAGCGGGAGAAGGCGGAGAGGGCCGAGGCTTCGGAGAGCAACGAGACTTCGGAGAGCAACGAGGCTCCGGAGAGCACCGAGGCTTCGGCGAAGCCCAGCGAGGGCTGACGGTTCCGTCAGGCGGTCCGCCGGGCGGTGCGTGTGAAGAGCCATGCCACGAGCCCGGCGGTGGCCAGTAGCGCGAGGCCGGCCACCCACAGCGCGTGGTGCAGGCCCTCGACGAAGAGCGCCCGCCGTACGGGGTCCAGCCTGCGACCGGCGCCCAGTTCGGGCAGCCGGGCATAGACCAGCGCGCCGAGCACGGCGATGCCCAGGACCTGCCCGAGCTGCCGCGTCGCGTTGTGCACCGCCGAGGCCATCCCGGCGTGCGCGGCGTCGGTCGACGACACCGCGATCGTGGTCATCGGCGGCATGCACATGCCGATGCCGAACCCGCCGAGCGCCAGGTCCCACCACAGCGCCCCGATGCCGGTGTCGGTGCCGACCCGCAGCAGGCCGAGCACCGCGGCGCCGCCGACGGTCAGGCCCGCGAGCATCGGCGGCAGCGGGCCGACCCGGCCGACCAGCCGCCCGGACACCGGCGCGGCGAGCGCGAACGCGATGCCGATCGCGGACACGTCCGCGCCTGCCTCGACGGCCGAGTGCCCCTGGACCTGCTGGAAGTACGCGCTCAAGTAGACGATGAGCCCGATGAAGGCGAAGAACACCACCAGGCCGGTGATGTTCGCGACGGTGAAGGCCGGCAGGCGGAACAGCGAGACGTCGACCAGCGGTTCCTTCCTGCGGCGCTCCCAGTGGACGAAGGCGGCCAGGGCCACGACGCCCGCCACGAACGCGCCCAGGATGGCCGGTGACGTCCAGCCGTACTGCCGCCCCTCGATGAGGCCGAACGCCAAGGCCGCGATCCCGGCCGTCGTCAGCAGGGCCCCGACCCGGTCGAACGGCTCCCGCGTCCGCGATCTCGGCAGCCGGGGGATGACCCGTCCGGCGAGCAGCGCCAGCGCCGCGGCCAGTGGCACGTTGAACAGCAGCGTCCACCGCCAGCCGAGCACGTCGACGATCACGCCGCCGAGCATCGGCCCCACCGCCAGCGCGAGCCCCGACCCGGTCGACCAGAACCCGATCGCGATCGCCCGCCGCCGCGGCTCGGGAAACGTCACGCGGATGATCGTCAGGCTGCCCGGGATCACCAGCGCCGGGCCGAGCCCCTGAAGCACGCGCCCGGCCAGCAGTACCGGAACCGACGACGCCAGCCCGCCGACCAGCGCGCCGAGCCCGAAGATCGCCAGGCCGAGGACGAACAACCCCTTACGCCCACGCCGGTCGCCGATGGATCCGCCCGCGACCAGGAGGCTCGCGTACACCAGCACGTACGCGTCGACGATCCACTGCAGGTCCGTCGGCCCGGCCCGCAACGCCGCACCGATCGTCGGCAGCGCCACCCCGGTCACCGTGCTGGACAGGACGGCCAGGAAAAGCCCACCCGCGACGACCGCCAGCGTCCCCCACCCACCGCGCCCCGCGTCCTGGCCGGGCGTCGCGGTGGCCGGAGACCCGCCGGAGGGCGCGTCCTGGACGGTCGAGGGGCCACGGCCGGCCGTCGCGCTGTCGTGGGCCGGGGATCCGTCGGTGGTCGCCGCGCTCCCGGCCGAAGAGACACCGGCGGCCGGGGCCTCGCGGGAGCCGTCCCCGGTCGGCGGCTCGCTGATCGCCGCGCCGCCGGTGGCCGCCGCGCTCGCGGACGTGCTGTCGTCGGGCGCGCGCCTGTTGTTGGTCATGCGCGGGCCTCCAGGGCGGGGGAATTGGGGACGAGGCCGACACTAGGCGGGATCGTTCATACCTTCCAAGACCGGTTCTGCCATATCCTCATGCCTCCAAAGGCATGAGGAGCGTACGCGTGGAGCTGCTGCAGCTGCGGTACTTCCAGGAGGTCGCGCGGCGGGAGCACATCAGCCGGGCCGCCGACGAGCTGCGGGTCGCGCAGCCCTCGCTCAGCCGCGCCATCGCCCGGCTCGAGGCCGAGCTGGGGGTGCCGCTGTTCGACCGGCATGGGCGGCGGATCCGGCTCAACCGGTTCGGGGCGGCGTTCCTGGCGCACGTCGACCGGGCCCTGGGGGCGCTCGACGACGCGCGTCGGGAGCTGGCCGACGCGGCAGGGCTCGACCAGGGCACCCTCGCCGTCGCCGCGGAGAACCTCCAGGCCCTCGGCAACCTGCTCGCCCGTTTCCTGCGGGAACACCCCGGCGTACGGGTGCGGCTCTACCAGGGGCCGGCGCCGGAGATGCTCCGGCTGCTGTCCGGCGGGGACGTCGACCTGTGCGTCGGCTCCCAGCCGCTGGAGGGGCCGGCGTTGCGCTCGGTCGCGGTCCTCAGTGAGGAGGTGCTCCTCGCCGTGTCCGAACGCCACCCCCTCGCCCGGCGTACGAGTGTCGGCGTGGCCGCGCTCGCCGACGAGCCGTTCATCACGACCCGGCCGGGGCACTGGCAGCGTGCCCTGCTGGACCGGCTGTTCGCCGATGAGGGGACGCGGCCGGTCATCGCGTGCGAGGGCGATGAGCCCGCCGCGATCCGCGGGCTGGTCAGCGCCGGCGTCGGGGTCGGGCTGCTGCCCGCCATCGCCCACCGCGCCACGCCGGACCCGCCGGTCGCCTGGCTGCGTCTCGACGTCCCCGACTGCCGCCGCGTGCTCCGCGTCGTGTGGCGCGGGGACACGTATCTGTCGGCGGCGGCGCGCCGGTTCCGTGACCTCGCCGAGCGCCACTATCGCGAGAGCGCAGGTCACGCGCCCCTCTGAGTGATCGTCCGTGCACAGGCGGCGGTGGGGGTTCCTCTAGATCTCCCTCAGGACGTTTTCAGGTAGTCCTCAACTCCACAGGCCACTATTGGCCTGTGAGCGAAGCGCGCCTACTGGTGGTCGAGGACGAACCCAACATTTTGGAGCTGCTCTCGGGCAGCCTCCGTTACGCCGGGTTCGAGGTGGTGACGGCGACCGACGGCTCCGAGGCGGTGCAGGTCGCCATGCAGAAACGGCCCGACCTCATCGTGCTCGACGTCATGCTCCCCGACATGGACGGCTTCGACGTCATTCGCCGGCTGCGGGGCGGCGGCGCGCACATCCCGGTGCTCTTCCTCACCGCGCGCGACGCCACCCAGGACAAGATCCGTGGGCTGACGCTCGGCGGCGACGACTACGTGACCAAGCCGTTCAGCCTCGAAGAGGTGATCGCCCGCATCCGCGCCGTACTCCGCCGCGCCCAGAGCGGTCCGGCCGAGGCGCCGCCCAGACTGAGCTTCGCCGACCTCGAACTCGACGAAGAGAGCCACGAGGTGTGGCGGTCCGGCAAGCCCATCCAGCTCTCGCCGACCGAGTTCAAGCTGCTGCGTTACTTCATGACCAACGCCAACCGCGTGCTGTCCAAGGCGCAGATCCTCGACCACGTCTGGGACTACGACTTCCGCGGCGACACCGGCATCGTCGAGTCGTACGTCTCCGTGCTCCGCCGCAAGCTCGACAAGCTCGGCCCCCGCCTGATCCACACGCTTCGCGGCGTCGGATACGTCCTGCGCCTGCCTCCGGAGCGGTAGTGGCCACCTGGGCGACCCGCCTGTCCGCACGGACGCCGCTGCGGGTGAAGCTCATCGCCGCCGTGCTGGCACTGGTCGCCCTCGCGCTTCTCGTGGTCAGCGTGGCGGGTGTCTCGGTGATGCGCGGATACCTGCTGGACCGTACGGACCAGCAGCTGACGAGCGTGACGCGACTGATCTCCCGGATCGCCACCCAGCCCGGGTACGAGCGGCGGGTGCCGGTCACCGGCCCGTACCCGGTGCAGCTCCGCGACGCGACGGGCCGCATCATCTGGCAGTCCGCGCGGCCCCTGTGGCGTACCGACGAGACCGACCCGAACGTTCCGCAGGACGCCGCCTGGCTCACCTCCCACGCCGGCAAGCCGGTCACCGTGGACGCGTTCACCGGCGACCTGCGCTGGCGCGTGCGCATCGAGCAGGCGGGCACCGGGTTCGTGGTCGCCGCCGCCGACCTGCGCGACGCCGAGCGCACCGCCGGCCGGCTGATCGGCGTCGAGATCGTCGTGGGCAGCCTCGTCCTGGTGCTGGTGGCGGGCCTGGGCATCGCGATCGTACGGGCGAGCCTGCGTCCCCTGGTCAACATCGAGCACACCGCCGAGGCCATCGCCGCAGGCGACCTGTCCCGTCGTGTTTCGGAGGCCGACCCGAACACCGAGGTCGGCCGGCTGGGCAACGCGCTCAACAGCATGCTCAGCCAGATCGAGACGGCGTTCCGTGCCCAGTCGGAGTCGGAGGCGACCGCGCGGGAATCGGAGGAGCGGATGCGGAGGTTCGTCGCCGACGCCAGCCACGAGCTCCGTACCCCGCTCAGTGTCATCCGTGGCTTCGCCGAGTACTACCGGCAGCGCGACGACGTCGATCGCGTCGAGCTCGACCGGCTGATCAGCCGCGTCGAGGACGAGGCGGTCCGGATGGGCGTGCTCGTCGACGACCTGCTGGTCCTGGCGCGGCTCGACCAGCAGCGCCCGCTCGCGCGCCGGCCCGTCGACCTGCTCGCCCTCGCCGCCGACGCCGTACACGACGCGCGCGTCCTGGCGCCCGACCGTGAGGTCTCCCTGTCGGTACGCGGCGAGTCGGCGTTCATCGTGACCGGCGACGAGATACGCCTCCGGCAGGTCATCGGCAACCTGGTCAACAACGCGCTCCAGCACACCCCGGCCGGCACCACCGTCGAGGTGGTCGTACGGTCCGGGGTGCTCGGCGAGGCGCCCGCGGCGGTGCTCGAGGTCGCCGACCGAGGGCCCGGCATGCCGGCCGAGGCCGCGGAGCGGGTGTTCGAGCGCTTCTACCGCGCCGATCCGGCCCGCAGCCGCGGCGGCACCGGGCTCGGGCTCGCAATCGTCGCCGGTCTCGTCGAGGCGCACGGCGGCACCGTGGACGTCGAGACCGAGCCCGGCGAGGGCGCGACGTTCCGCGTCGTTCTCCCTCTCGACCCCGACGCCGTCGACACCGTCGACACCGACCCGGTCGAGCCCGCCCGTTCGTAGGCTCTGAGCCCTTATACGGGCCTTATTGCGGCAACCTTCAGCCTCGCCTCAGGGCGGCTCCAGCCGCGAGGGCGATTCTGTGGTCATCAGTAAGACGACGGATCTTGGGAGTGAGCGATGGAGAGCCACGACCGCCCCTCGGGTGAGCGTCCTGAAGAGTCGCGGACCGAGTCGGACGCGTCTTCGGCACCGGGCACGTCCCGTCCCGCCGGAGACCCCGGAGGTGCGCAGGCGTGGCCGCCTCCCGGCCGGGAGCCGTACGGTGCGCAGGCGGGCGGAACGCCTTCGGGCGGGGCGCCGCAGTACGACACGGGCGGGCAGCTTGGCGGGGGCTTCGGCGGCGAGGGTGCGCAGGCGCCGGGGTATGACACCCAGACCCTGCCGCAGTCCGGGCCCCCGACCTGGTGGACACCGCGCCGCAAGCTCGCGGCCGGCGGTGTCGCGTTGGCCCTGGTGCTCGGCGGTGGTGTCGCGGGCGGCACGGTCGCCGCGCTGATCGGGCACGGCACAACCTACGCGAGCCCGACCGCCGTACAGCCCGCCTCGAGCAAGTCGGGCGGAGGCGTCGCCGGGATCGCCGCGGCCGTACAGCCCAGCGTCGTGTCCATCACGGTCGTGACCCAGGTCGGCCAGGGCGAGGGCTCCGGTGTGATCATGCGCTCCGACGGCACGATCCTGACCAACAACCACGTCGTCGCCGAGGCCGCACAGGGCGGGCAGATCACGGTCAAGTTCAGCGACGGCAAGCGTACGTCGGCGACCGTGCTCGGCACCGACCCCGCGAGCGACCTCGCCGTGATCAGGGCGTCGGGAGTGTCGGGGCTGAAGCCGGCGACGTTCGGCAGCAGCGACCGCCTCCAGGTCGGCGACCCGGTCGTCGCGATCGGCAGCCCGCTCGGACTCGAGGGCTCGGTGACCTCCGGCATCGTCAGCGCGCTGCACCGTACCCTCTCCGAGGGCAACGACCAGCAGCAGCTGCCGCAGATGCCGCCGGGTCTGGGGAACCAGGGCCAGGGGAACCCGGGCCAGGGGAACAACGCCCCCAGCGCCCCCGGCGCGACCATCGGCGACGCGATCCAGACCGACGCGGCCATCAACCCGGGCAACTCCGGCGGCCCGCTCGTCAACGCCTACGGCCAGGTCGTCGGCGTGAACAGCGCCATCGCCACCTCCGGCGGAGGCAACGGCAACATCGGCGTCGGCTTCGCCATCCCGATCGACATGGCCAAGCAGGTCGCCGACCAGCTCATCAAGTCCGGCAAGGCCACCCACGCCTACCTCGGCGTCACGCTCTCGGACGCGACCGGCAGCCAGCCGGGCGCCCTGATCGCGGGCGTCCAGAACGGCACCCCGGCCGCCTCCGCCGGTCTGCACGAAGGCGACATCGTCACCGCGGTGGACGGCAAGTCCATCGAGGGCGCCGACACCCTGTCCGCGGCGGTCCGCACCCACCAGCCGGGCGACAAGATCGCCCTGACGTACATGCGGAACGGCCAGAAGCACACCGCGAACGCCACCCTCACTTCCAGCGCGGGCGCCTGACCCAGGCTCCCGCGATTCGAGCGGTCGCCCTCGAGCCCTCCTACGAGGAAGACCGCCACGACGGCCCGGACCGGATGGGGTCCGGGCCGTCGTGTTGCCTGGATGTCGTGTGCCGTCGGGGTCAGGCGCCGGGGAAGCGTGGGTCGGGGAAGCCGTCGGTGCCGGTGCCGGTCGGGATGACGACGCGGTCGCCGGAGGACAGGCCGGACGTGACGGCGATGTAGCGGTCTCCGCGCACACCGAGGTGCACCGTGCGGACCGTCGTACGGCCGCCCTTGCGCACCAGCACGTCCGCGGTGTCCGCCGTCCCGCCGGTCGTCTTGGGGCGTACGGCTCCCACCGGGACGTACAGGGTGTCCTCCGCCTGGTCGGTCGTGACCTCGGTGGTCGCGCTCATGCCGGTCAGCAGCCCTGGCGGACCGGCGTCCAGGGAGATCATGACGCCGTACAGCGCCAGCGTGCCGCTGGTCGTCGCGGCCGGGTCGATGCGCGTGACGGAACCGGTGTACGTGCGGCCCGGCTGCATGCCGAGGGCGATCGTCGCCGGCTGGCCGATCTTGAGCTGGTTCACCTCGCCCAGCGGGAACATCGCGCGTACCTGGAGGTCGGTCAGGTCGCCGAGGGTGATGAACCCGGTTCGCCCGCCGCTGCCGACCTGCCCGCCCGTGACTCCCGCGACGGTCAGCACGGTGCCGGAGATCGGCGCGGTGAGGGTGGTCGCGTCGAGCGTGCGCTCGGCCTGGCGTACCTTCACCTCGTCCTGGGTGACGTTCGCCGAGGCCTGTTCGACGTCACCGGGCTTGCAGCCGCCTCCGCCGCCACCACCTCGACCGCCGTGACGGCGGCCGGATCCGGGATGGCCACTGGGCGCCGGGCGCCCCGTCGGCCGCCCGGTACGGGTCGGCGTCGGGCTGGGCGAGGTGGGCGTCGGGAGTGGGCGGAGTGGGATCGGCGTGGGTGTGGGCGTCGGGGACGGCCCGGATCCGGCGGACCCGCCGGACCGATGCGCGGACCGGGCCGACGCGGTGTCGGCCGACCCGGCGGATCCGGTGGAGACGCCGCTCTCGGGGAAGCTCGCCGGGCGGGCCGGTGTCGCGCCGCCGGACGTACCACCGTTGCCGCCGCCGCCCGCGCAGATGCCCTGTCGCGCCTTGTCGTAGGTGTCCTGGGACGCGGCGAGCGCGGCCTTGGCGACCGCGACCTGGTCCTTGGCCTCGGCCTCGTCGAGGCGGGCCAGAACGGCACCGGCGCGTACGTGGTCGCCGGGCTTGACCGCGATCCTGCTGACCGTTCCGGACGTGCCGAAGGCCAGCTCGCGGGTGTCGGCGCTCTGTACGGTTCCGGCAGCGCCGGCCACCGTGCTGACGTCGCCGCGCCGCACCGTCGCGTACGAACCGGCATGCGCGGGTGTGTCGCTCGTGGCGCCGAGCCCGGTCGCCATCAGGACTACCGCGCCCGCGGCGAGCCATGGCGGTTTCACGTCACGTACGGTCACGTCACACGATCTTGTACGGCGAAAGTGATGGAGAGCCGAGTCCCGCCTGAGAATTCCCTGAAGGACCAGGTCGGGCGGAATGATCCGGGCATTGCGGGACGGGCTCGGAGGAATCTTTCAGGATCGGGTCAGCCTGGACCCAGCCGGGTCCGCGAGTCTGTGGCGGGTGAAACCCCTCTTCCGGCGTCGGGGTGTGCTTCTCAACGGCACCCTGGCCCTCCTTCTCGCGGCCGGCGCGGTCGTGGCGTACCTGTCGCTGCGCGATGATGCCGGCGCCTCCTCTCCCGGCCGGATCGTGCGCGTGGGCCGAGGCACCGTCGTGTCGTCGGTGTCCGCCTCCGGTTCGGTCGCCAGCGCCAACTCCCGTGATCTGTCCTTCGGTACGAGCGGCACCGTCGACGCCGTCAAGGTCGACGTCGGCGACAAGGTGAAGAAGGGACAGGTCCTCGCCACGCTCGACGACGCGAGCGCGCAGGACTCCCTGCGGTCGGCACGGGCCGCCCTCACCGCCGCCGAGGACGGTGACACGTCCAGCGCCGCCGGGTACTCCAGCTACGTCCAGGCCAAGGCCTCCTATGACAGCGCGCGCCGTGACCTCGACGCCACCGAGCTGACCGCGCCGTTCACCGGCACGATCGTGGCCGTCAACGGTTCCGTCGGCGGCTCCTCCGGAGGCTCGAGCAGTTCGAGCGGCTCGAGTGGATCCAGCGGCTCGAGCGGCTCGAGCGGCTCCAACCAGTCATCCGGGTCCAGCCAGTCATCCAGCGCCAGCAGTGGTTCGAGCACCGGCAGCGGGTTCATCACCCTCGCCGACACCAACAAGCTCGAAATCAAGGGCGCGTTCACCGAGGCCGACGTCGCGAAGGTCAAGAAGGGTCAGCAGGCGAGCGTGACCTTTGACGCGATGCGCGGTACGCAGGCGCGCGGCAAGGTGACCGCGATCGACCAGACCTCGACGACCTCGAACAACGTCGTCCAGTACGGCGTGACGGTCTCCCTCACCGAGCCGCCCGAGGGGCTGCGCATCGGCGCCACCGCCACCGTCCAGGTGACGGTCGCGCAGGCCGCGGACGCGCTGTACGTCCCGGCCGCCGCCGTGCGCACCGCGGGCGGGCAGAGCACGGTGACCGTCATGGACCACGGCAAGCAGGTCAGCCGGACCGTGCAGACCGGCGTCCAGGGTGACCTGGGCACCGAGATCAAGTCCGGGCTCAGCGAGGGCGACCAGGTCGTGATGGCGACCGCCGGCGGCACGAACGGCGGCACCGGGTTCCCGTCCGGGAGCTTCCCCGGCGGCTTCGGTGGTGGCGGCGGCGGTGGCGGCGGCGTCCGCATCGGAGGCCGCGGATGACCGTCCTCGACGTACGCGACGTGACGAAGGTGTACGGCGAGGGCGGCACGGCGGTGCACGCGCTGCGCGGCGTCTCCCTCGCGGTCGAGCCCGGCGACTACCTGGCGATCATGGGCGCGTCCGGGTCCGGCAAGTCGACGCTGATGAACATCCTCGGCTGCCTCGACGTGCCCACGACCGGCCGCTACCTGCTGGACGGCACCGACGTCGGCACGCTCGACGACCGCAGGCTGGCGATCCTGCGCAACCGCAAGATCGGGTTCGTGTTCCAGTCGTTCAACCTGATCCCGCGGATGAGCGCGCTGGCCAACGTCGAGCTGCCGCTGGCGTACGGCGGAGTGAAGGCGGCCGACCGCAGGACGCGCGCGCTGGCGGCGCTCGACCAGGTCGGGCTGGCCGACCGCGTCGACCACGAGCCGAACGAGCTGTCCGGCGGCCAGCAGCAGCGCGTGGCGGTCGCCCGCGCCCTGGTGACCGCGCCCGCCCTGGTGCTGGCCGACGAGCCCACCGGCAACCTCGACACCCGGTCGACCTCCGACGTGCTGGAGGTCCTGGACGGGCTCAGCGCGTCGGGCCGCACCATCGTGCTGATCACGCATGAGAACGACGTCGCACGGCACGCGAAGCGGGTCGTACGCCTCGTCGACGGCCACATCGTCGAGGACCGGCGCACCGCACCCGTCGACGCGCCACCGCCCGGCCTGGTGGGGCAGCGATGACATTCGAGGTACTCCGGTTCGCGATCCGCGGGCTCGCGGCGAACAAGCTGCGCAGCGGCCTGACCACCCTCGGCATTCTGATCGGCGTCGGCGCCGTGATCCTGCTGGTCGCGGTCGGCAACGGCTCGTCCAAGCAGGTCCAGAAGAACATCGAGCGGCTCGGCACGAACACGCTGACCGTGACGCCGTCCACGTCGGGCGGCGGCCGTGGGGGAGCGGGCGGAGGCGGCGGGTTCGCGCGCCTCTTCGGCGGTGGCGGCGGTCGGCAGCAACGGCAGACCGGCCCGCGTACGCAGGCGCGCGACCTGACCGTCGAGGACGCGCGTGCGCTCGCCGACCCGGCGAACACCCCGTCCGTCCGGTCCGTCTCCCCGGTGGTCAACGCCTCCTCCTCGAACGCCACGTACGCCGGGTCCAGCCATCCGATCCAGCAGTTCGTCGGCACGTACCCGGCCTACTTCGAGGCGTCGAACGACCCGGTCGAGCGTGGCAGTTACTTCACCGCCGACGACGTGCTGAACGACCGCAAGGTGGTCGTGATCGGCCAGACCGTGAACCAGGACCTGTTCGGCACGGTCGACCCGATCGGCAAGCAGATCACCGTGAGCGGCGTGAACTTCACGGTCGTGGGCGTGCTGAGGACCAAGGGCTCGTCGGGGTTCCAGGACGCCGACGACGTGGCGATCGCGCCGCTGCCGGCCGTACAGCAGAGCCTCACCGGGTACGGGCCGCTCAACCAGATCGTGGTCCAGGCCAAGACGCCGAAGTCCGTCGACGCGGCGCAGTCCGAGATCACCGACACGCTGAACCAGCGGCACGGCATCACCGGCACCAACACGGCCGACTTCCAGATCCTCAACCAGGCGACGCTGCAGTCCGCGATCAGCAGCAGCAGCAAGACGTTCACCGTGCTGCTCGGCGCGGTCGCCGCCATCAGCCTGCTGGTGGGCGGGATCGGCATCACCAACATCATGCTGGTGACGGTGACCGAGCGGACCCGCGAGATCGGCATCCGCAAGGCGATCGGGGCGCCCCGGGGCGCCATCCTCGGCCAGTTCCTGGTCGAGGCGACCGTGCTCAGCCTGCTCGGCGGGCTGCTCGGCGTGGCGGCGGGCGTCATCGGCAGCAGGTTCAAGGTGGTCGGCGTGCAGCCGGTCATCGTGCCGAGCTCGATCGCGCTCGCCCTCGGTGTCTCCGTCGCCATCGGCCTGTTCTTCGGCAGCTATCCGGCCAACCGCGCGGCCAAGCTCCGGCCCATCGAAGCCCTTCGCCATGAATAGAGGAGCGAACGTGACTGGATCCCGGCGCAAGACTGAGGCGCCGCCCCGGGAGGACCTGCTGAGCACGTCGCCGTTCGACGGCGACCTCGACGCCGAGCTGGCGGCGGCGCCACCGCCCCGGCGCGGGACGCCCTCGGTCACCCTGCTGCTGGGCGCGGGCGTGCTCATCGTCGCCGGCTTCCTCGGCGGCATCCAGGCGGACAAGCACTGGGGCGCCAAGAAGCAGGCCGACCCGGCCGACATCCTCAGCCGGCTCGTCGCGGGCCGGGGCGGCCAGGGCGGCGGCGGTCAGGGCTTCGGGAACTTCGGCGGCCCCCAGGGCGGCGGCACCGCGCAGCGCGGGCTCGGCGGCGGGACCACCGGCACCGTCAAGCTCGTCGACGGCGACATCATCTACGTGCAGACCCCCACCGGCATCGTGCGCGTGAAGACGACCGGTTCCACGAAGGTCACCATCGCCAAGAGCGCCAAGGCCAAGAACCTCAAGACCGGGTCGTCCGTCGTCGTACAGGGCGCGCCGGGCCAGGACGGCACCGTGACCGCCACCAGCGTCGCGCAGAACGGCTGAAGGCCGGCGGGGCCGCCCACACGGCCCCGCCGGCCTGTGCCGGGCCTTTTTACAGGCTCGGCTTCCAGTGTCGTCTTAGAGCGCGTCCGGCACGTCCGGAACCCGCCGTCCCAACTCGCCGAGGCGCGTCCGGCAGGCCTGGGTGCCGCGTGGCAACCTGAGGACCCGCCGGACAACCCGCTAGCTCGCCGAGGGGCGAGGCGTCCTCGAGGGCAGCAGCGGCGCGCAGACCTTCATGGCCTTGGCGATCTTCGGGTCGGACGTGTCGAAGCCGCCGAAGCCGAACCGGCCGCCGCCCGGGGTACGTCGCGCGCCGGGCGAGCGCATGGCATCGGGTGAGCGCATCGCGCCGGGTGACGGGGTGGGCATCGTCACGCCGTGGTCGGACAGGCAGCTACGGAACGCCTGGAGCGCCTGCATGCCCTGGCCCCCGAACCGCGGTGCCAGCGACTGGCACGCCTGGATGGCCGGCCGGTTGGCGCCGCCGCCGAACATCGCGCCGCCCCCGGGCCGGCCCGAGGGCCGTCCGCTCGGTCGGCCACTGGGCCGCGCGGTCGGGATGTTCACGCCGTGCTGGCGCAGGCAGTTCGCGTACGCGGCGAAGCCGCCTGAGGCTGAGGCCGAGGTGGACGGTTTGGCCGACGTCGTCTTGCCGTCGGAGGAACCGCAGGCCGACGAGAACAGCAGTGCGGCGACAGAGGCCAGCACCGCTCCGCCCTGGATGAATCGCATAGGCCGCGATGCTGGTGGTTCATCCTGGAACGTGCCTTCGATGAAGCTGAAAGGTTCCGCAAGATGCGCAGAACGCCTCAGAAGGTGATGCCTCCGCCAGTCTGGATGTCGCGCGCCTGGAGGACGTTGCCGCGTACGTCGCCGGTGATGGTGTTGACGACCCGCTCGTCGTGCACGATGGCGCGCTCGGCCGTCGCCAGCCAGTGACGTAGCTGCGCCGCCGCCTGCGGGTCGCGCGCGGCGTCCGCGACCAGGGCGTTCGCGAGTGCCCGGATGGAGTCCGCGTCGCCGGGCCTCTCATTGAGGCGCTTGACCGCCTCCACCGAGGTGCTCCGCCGGCCGAACATGCGCCGGACCACAGACATCAGCGAGTCCCAGAGCTGCTCGCCGACCTTCCCTGTCGTGCCGCTGAAGATCTTGGACAAGAGCGAGACGAGCACCGGTGCTGATATCGGATCCACTATCCACACTCCGACCGTGATGAGGTCCTGTGTCTAGATTAGATCGGCCGGGCGCCCACCGGGGGGATTCGGCGCAGCGCGTCGCGAACACCGCGGACTACGGTGGAACTGCGCGCGTCCCATCGGACACACGGCGCCGCAGGCCCGTACGCAATCTTTCACCGGAGACTCGATGAACCGGCTCAAGGACGCCACCAGTCCCTACCTGCTGCAGCACGCCGACAACCCGGTCCACTGGTTCGAGTGGGGCGAGGAGGCGTTCGCGGAGGCACGGCGGCGTGAGGTCCCGATCCTGCTGTCGATCGGATACAGCGCCTGCCACTGGTGCCACGTCATGGCGCACGAGTCGTTCGAGGACGAGGCGACCGCGCGGCAGATGAACGAGCTGTTCGTCAGCGTCAAGGTGGACCGCGAGGAACGCCCCGACGTGGACGCGGTCTACATGGAGGCCACCCAGGCGATGACCGGGCAGGGCGGCTGGCCGATGACGGTCTTCATGACGCCGTCCGGCGAACCGTTCTACTGCGGCACCTACTTCCCGCGCCCGAATTTCCGCCAGCTCCTGGCCGCCGTCTCGCAGACCTGGACCGAGCGGCGCGACGAGGTCCTCGAGCAGGGGAGCAAGATCGTCGACGCGCTCGGCGGACAGGCCGGGGTGGCCGGTGACGGCGCGCCGTCGGCCGGGGTCACCGACGCCGCCGTCCGCGCCCTGAGCGAGAACCACGACCCGGCGTACGGCGGGTTCGGGGGCGCGCCGAAGTTCCCGCCGTCGATGGCGCTGGAGTTCCTGCTGCGCCACGCCGCCGCGGGCGGCGACGGGCTGCCGATGGCGGAGCACACGCTGCGCGCGATGGCGAGCGGCGGCATCTACGACCAGCTCGGCGGCGGGTTCGCGCGCTACTCCGTCGACGCGCAGTGGACCGTGCCGCACTTCGAGAAGATGCTCTACGACAACGCCCTACTGGCCCGCGTGTACGCGCACTGGTGGCGGCTCACCGGCTCCGCGCTCGCGCGCCGCGTCGCGGTCGAGACGTGCGACTGGATGCTGCGCGACCTGCGCACCGCACAGGGCGGGCTCGCCTCCGCGCTCGACGCCGACAGCGAGAACCCCGAGGGCGAGCACGAGGAGGGCGCGTACTACGTCTGGACGCCCGCGCAGCTCACCGAGGTGCTCGGACCGGACGACGGGGCGTACGCCGCCGCGCTGTTCGAGGTCACCGGCACGTTCGAGCACGGCACGTCGGTGCTGCAGCTCCTGGGCGAGCCCGACGACGAGGAGCGGTACTCACGGGTGCGCGTGGCGCTGCTGGAGGCGCGGGTGCGGCGCGTACCGCCCGCGCGTGACGACAAGGTCGTGGCGGCGTGGAACGGCCTGGCGATCGCGGCGCTCTCCGAGTGCGGCGCGTACTTCGACCGGCCGGATCTGGTCACCGCGGCCGTCGAGGCCGCGCGCCTGCTCCGGGAGGTCCACTGGAAGGACGGGCGGCTGCTGCGCACCTCGCGTGACGGCCGTGCCGGCGCCAACGTGGGCGTGCTGGAGGACTACGCCGACGTCGCCGAGGGCCTCATCGCGCTGTACGGCGTGACCGGCGACGCCGCGCACGCGGACTTCGCGGGCGAGCTGCTCGACGTGGTGCTCGAGAGGTTCGCCGACGGCCACGGCGGCTTCTACGACACCGCAGACGACGCCGAGAAGCTGTGGAAGCGGCCGCAGGACCCGACGGACAACGCGACGCCCTCGGGGCGGTTCGCCGCGGCCGGCGCGCTGCTGTCCTACGCCGCGCTGACCGGCTCGACCCGGCACCGTGAGGCGGCCGCCTCCGCGCTGGGGCCGGTCACGCCCCTCGCCGAGCGCTACGCGCGGTTCGCGGGCTGGGGGCTCGCCGTGGCGGAGGCGTACGCCGCGGGACCGCTCGAGGTCGCCGTCGTCGGCGACCCGGACGACCCGCGTACGCGGGAGCTGCACCGCACGGCGCTGCTGAGCCCGCTACCCGCCGTGGTCGCGACCGGATCCGGCGTCCCGCTCATGGAGGGACGCACGCCCGTCGACGGCCGCCCGGCCGCGTACGTGTGCCGTGACTTCACGTGCAGGATGCCGGTCACCGAGCCCGGCGCACTGTCCGCCGAACTCACCGCAGGTCACGCGGGGTAACCGGATGACTCTCGAATTTCGTTGGAGAATTCGTCAATATCGCCTTCGTCGGTATTGATCTTTGCGTTACCGCAGTGTTATCTCAGTGTCGGGTACCCGTACACGGACAGCCGTCACTCCAACGCGAGTGACGCCTGTGGCTACGGGTATCTGGACGACCATCGCCCCTGTGGGCCATAGTCGTACGACTTTCGAGCGGGGACGAGGGAGGGTGCCGTGCGCGGGCGCAGCCGCCGCATGCTGCCGTTGGTCATCGGCGTTGCACTGGTCACGACGATCGCCGCGGATGTCGCGTTCGTGGTGGCCGGAGACCAGGGGATCAGGTCAGCGGGCAACCTGGGCGCGGACCGGCTCGTCGCCGCCTCCGAGACCGCCGGCTACTCCTCCGGCTTCGTCGCACCGCTGTCCAAGGCGGTCACGCCGCACGTCCTCGTCGCCTCCGGGCAGACGCTGCCCGCCGCCGTCATCGCCCGCGTGTTGCAGGTCCGGGGCGTCAAGAACGTCGAGACGGTCGACGCCGCACGCGCGCTCGTGTCCGGCAAGCGGGTCGGCGTGATGGGCGTCGAGCCGTCGACCTTCCGCGCGTTCACCCCGGAGGCCAGCGCCAGGTCCGACGCCCTGTGGCGCAACATCGCCGGCGGCGACGTCGCGATCTCGTTCACGATGGGCAAGGACGGCGGCATTCCGCTGGCGTCCTGGACGAAGATCGGCGGCACCACGCACGAGACCGCCGTACGCGTCGGCGCGTACGCCACGATGGGCATCGGCCAGGTCGACGCGGTCGTCTCCCACGCCACCGCGCGGACCCTCGGGATGCCGTCCGGCAACGCGCTGCTCGTCAGCGCCCCGCACGTCAACGTCGAGAAGCTCCGCAAGGCACTCGCCAAGGCCCTGCCCAAGGGCGTCAAGACGGCCGCGCTCGAGTCGCGCTACGACGGCACCACGACGCCCGGCGGCGCACCGCCGTCCGGATCGGAACAGGTCATGACCGCCCCGCAGGTCACCACCGTGATCCGCGCGGCCGAGTCCAAGATCGGCATCCCGTACGTCTGGGGCGGCGAGTCCGACGCCGAGGGCGGCTACGACTGCTCCGGCCTCGTCCAGTACGCCTTCGCCCGCGCGGGCATCAGCATGCCGCGCACCGCCGACATCCAGGCGTTCACCGGCTGGCGGATCCCGTACAGCCAGGCCCAGCCCGGCGACCTCCTGACCTGGAAGAACGACCCGACCTTCAACGGCGTCTCGCACATCGCCATCTACCTGGGCGACAACAAGATGGTCGTCGCGCCGCACACCGGCACCAACGTGCAGATCCAGACGGTCTACATGCGCAACTTCTGGGGCGCCATCCGCGTCAACCCGCACCTGGCCGCCCGCAAGGCCGGCGGCGCGTAAGCCCCTGCAGCCAGTAGCCCCGCGGCGGCGTGGCCGTGCGGCGGTGACTCTGCGGCGCGTGCCCGGGCGCCGCGTAGTCGTGCAGCGCGTAGTTCTGGGGTGCACCGAGTGGCCCTGCCCGCGTGGCCGTGCAGGGCGTCGCTGAGCGGCGCGTGACCCTCCAGCTCGTGGCACTGTGGCGCGTGGGCCTATGGCGCGTAGGGCTCCTACAGCGGACAGCCGGCCAGTACGAAGTCCAGGCCGCGGTCGAGCATCGCCAGCGGGTTGGCCGTGGCCTCGGTCCGCATCCACTCCAGGACCGTCATCTCCCAGACGCCGATGACGGCGGCGGCGAACGCGCGGATCTCGAAGTCGTCCGGCGCTCGGCCCGTGCGCTCGGCGAGGGCGCCGCCGATGATCTCCCGCGCCTCCTCCATCTGCTCGCGCTGGCGCGCGCGCAGGGAAGGGACGGAGAGCATGAACCTGGACCGGTCGAGGATCCGCTGCTGATCGCCGGCGTACATCGCGCCGACGATCTCGTGCAGCATGGCGCGCATCGCCTCTCCGGGCGACAGCTCGGCCGGCTGGGTCCGGAGCGACTCGACGATCATCGGGTCGTACTCGTCGGTGAGGATCGTGTCCTCTTTTGTCGGGAAGTAGCGGAAGAACGTGCTGGGGGACACCTCCGCGGCCTCGGCGATCTGCTCGACGGTCGTGGCGTCGTAGCCCTGGTCCAGGAACAGCCGTAGCGCGTGTTCCTGGATGGAGCGCCGGGTCTTGAGCTTCTTGCGCTCGCGCAGGCTGAGCCGATCTTCGAGGGAACGCTCAAGCGGAGACGTACTCATGTGCCGATTCTCCGTCACCGGAGCCGTCATCCGCACCGTGTGAGGGCACCAGGATCATGGCGGTGACCGCGGCGAGGAGCATGACGCCCGCGCCGGCGGCGAGCGTGACGTCCATGCCGTGGACGAACGCCGCGCGTACCGAGGCGGCCAGCTCGGCGGAGTGCGCGCTTCGGGCCACGGCCAGACCGCCGCCCACCTGGGCGCGTACCGCGTCGGCCGCCGAGGCCGGCAGGCCGGTGACGTCGACGCGGCCGCGGTAGCCGGCGGACAGCAGGCTGCCGAGCATCGCCACCCCGAACGCGCCGCCGACCAGGCGTACGGTCATCAGCACCGCGGAGCCGACGCCGGCGCCCTCGGTGGACAGCGCGCCCATCGCGGCCGTCATCGCCGCGGGCAGCGTGACCCCCATGCCGAGCCCGGTGACGGTCAGCCAGCCGGCGGCCATGCCGTAGCCGGAGGTCGCGGTGGTGAACGCGCCGAGCCCCATCCCGACGGAGATCACGATGCCACCGGCGGCGATCGTCTGGCGCGTGCCGAACCGCTCGACGAGGCGCGGGCCCAGCTTGCCGGTGACGATGAGCCCGCCGATGAGCGGCAGGATCCGGACACCGGAGCCGAGCGAGTCGCTACCGAGCACCGCCTGGAAGTACTGCGGCGCGGCGAACAACACACCGAACAGGGCGAACGTCATCAGCGTCGCCGGCACCGCGCCGCCGGTGAACCGCCGGTCGCGGAACAGGCCCAGGTCGATCAGCGGGTTCGCGACGCGCCGGGTCCAGGTGACGAAGGAGGCCAGCACGATCGCGCCCGCCGTGATGACGCCCCAGACGCGTGGGTCGGCCCAGCCGTACTCATCCTGCTGGATCGCTCCGTAGACCAGCGCGATCAGGCCGCTGGTGGACAGGAGCAGCCCGAGGTAGTCGGGCCTGGGGGCCGTGGAGGAGCGGGACTCGGGGATCAGCACGAGGCCGAGCAGCAGCGCCACGGCCGAGACCGGGATGTTGATGAAGAAGATCGAGCCCCACCAGAAGTGATCGAGCAGGTAGCCGCCGATGATCGGGCCGAGCGGCAGGCCGAGGAATGACGCGCCGGCCCACGCGGCCAGTGCCTTCGCGTGCTCCTCGCGGGGGAAGACCACCAGCAGGACCGACATCGCGAGCGGGGTGATGATCGCCGAGCCGACGCCCATGAGGGTGCGAGCTGTGATGAGCCCGGCCGGCGTCGAGACGTACGTGGCCAGCACGGACGCGATCAGGAAGATGGCCAGGCCGACGAGCAGCAGCCTCTTGCGGCCGTAGCGGTCGCCGAGCAGGCCCGCGGGGATGAGGAGGGTCGCGGAGACGAGCGTGTAGGACGCGACGATCCACTGCATCGCGCTCGTGCTCGCGTGCAGCGCGGAGGAGAGCGCGGGGAGGGCGACGTTGAGCGCGGTCAGGTCGAGGCTGACCGCCAGCAGGATGACGACGAGGGCGCCGAGGATCCACCAGCGGCGGCTGCCGGTCACGGGCATGACAGTGACTCCTTGATGAGAGCAACTCGATAAAGAAAGTAACTCTCAAAATCGAGCCACTGTCAACAGGGGTGGCCTGGTCGACGGTGTGGCGATAGTGTGTAATTATAATTACATGACTACGAAAGATGAGTCGGAAGAGCTGAGAGGCTGGTTCTCCGGCAGGCTGGCGGACGACTGGTTCGCGGGCGCTCCCCAGGTCGTCCTGGACCGTGAGGAGATCAGCGTCATCGGTTCGCTGGCCGAGCCCGAGGCCGCCGAGGGCGCGTCCGATGCCGAGCGTTCCGGCGCGATCGCCGGACTCGTGCAGCGATTTCGCGAGCGGACGCGCGATCAGCGCGTCGACATCGCACGTGAGGCCGAGCACCGTTTCGGCCGCAAGGTCTCCTGGGGCGTCGAGTGTGGCGGATCCGTCGTGATGTTCACCACGTTGTCGGTGCCGGTGATGACACGGCTGCGGCAGTCGGAGCGCCGGGTGCTCGACACGCTGGTCGATGCGGGTGTGGCGCGGAGCCGCAGCGACGCGCTGGCCTGGTGTGTTCGCCTCGTCGGGAAGAACGCCGACGAGTGGCTGGCCGAGCTGCGCGACGCCCTCCAGCACGTCGAACGGGCGCGGGCGGCCGGGCCGCAAGTCTGAAACGTAAGCCGGGTAACGTGACGGAAATATTGAGAATGGCGCGAGAGGTCTAATCCAAAGGTCTAATCCAAAGGTCTAAACCAATGGCGCGAAAGTGATCGCACAAAGCGTCCCCGGTGGCTGATTTGAATCCTGCGTACGGGTACACTCGGAATCCCCCGGCCATTCAGTCGTAGGGTCCCTGCGTGCAAAGGAGCGATCGTGGCGTACGAGGTGAAGGCCAGGTCCGTAGAGTGGAATCCGACGCCGGCACGACTGCGTGAACTCACGGAGAAGATGCCCAACGCGGCGGTCACCGAGTTCGGTAACGTCGTGGTCAAGGCGCGCGTCGACAGCCGTAGCTCCAAGTCGACCTACACCGTCGACGACTCGACCAACGCCACCAAGCAGACCATCACGCGGGGCGAGTACGACCGCGTCGCCGGGGTCCAGGACGCTCACCTCGCCCACGCGGACGTGGTGGTCGTGGACGGTTACATCGGTAGCGACCCTGCCTTTCGCACCAGGGCGCGGCTCGTGATCGAGGCCTCCAACGCCAACGTCGCCGGCATGCAGCAGCAGCTGTACTACCCGGCGGAGGAGGGGTACGACCCCGCCACGTGGGAGCCGGAGACCACGGTCGTCTACACGCCGAGCCTGTCGATGGAGGGCTACCCGAACGACCGCCTGATCGCGGTGGACCTCGACTCCAACGTTACGCGGGTGTTCAACTCGGACTACTTCGGTGAGTCCAAAAAGGGTGGCCTGCGTATGTGGAATAACATCGTCTACAAGCGCGGTGGCCTTTCATTGCACGCCGGTTGCAAGGTAATTCCGGTCGGCGGCGAGAACAAGACCGTTCTTATCGTCGGCCTCTCCGGGACCGGAAAGACCACGACGACTTTCACCACTCAGCTCGGCAGTAAGCCGGTGCAGGACGACTTCATCGCGTTGATGCCCGAGGGGCGCGTCTACACCACCGAGAACGGCTGCTTCGCCAAGACCTTCGGGCTGAACCCGGAGTTCGAGCCGGCGATCTACAACGCCACGGTCAAGCCGGACGCCTACCTGGAGAACGTCTCGGTCGACGGCGACGGAAAGATCGACTTCTTCGACACGTCCTACACCAAGAACGGCCGTACGACCTGGCCGTTCAAGTACGTCGACCCGTGGCCGGCCGACCAGGTGGAGCCCGCGGAGTTCCTGCTCATCCTCAACCGCAACGAGAACATCGTGCCCGGCGTGGCGCGGCTCGACCGCACGCAGGCGGCCGCGTACTTCATGCTCGGAGAGACGACGGGCACCAGCGCGGGCGGCAAGGACGAAGAAGGCAAATTCCTTCGCGTTCCGGGTACGAACCCGTTCTTCCCGCGCGACATGGCCGACATGGGCAACCGGATGCTCGAACTTCTCGATGGACACGAGATGAACGTCTTCGTGCTCAACACCGGGCGGATCGGCGGGGGTGAAGGGGACGATCGGAGCAAGAAGGTCAAGATCCCGCATTCTTCCGCGATCGTGCAGGCCATCGTCGAGGGCACCATTGAATGGGAGACCGACCCCGACTTCGGTTACGAGGTGGCCACCTCGCTGCCCGGCATCGACGACCTGGAGATCCTCCAGCCGCGTCGCCTCTACGAGCGTCAGGGCCGCATGGACGAGTACGACGCGATGGTGCGCCGTATGAAGACCGAGCGTCGTGAGTACCTCGGCTCCTTCAAGGGCCTCGACGACGCGATCGTCAATTCCATCCGATAGCCACAGCGACCACGTACGCCCCGGCGGGCCTCACGCGCGCCCGGGGCGTACGCGCGTCCGGTCATCGTCGGGTCAAGTCTGGCGGCGTGCGCTCGATCCCACGAGAGCACCGTCCTAACCTGGCGTTGTGGGAGAACTGCGCTGCCTCGACGGCTCGCGGCTCGAGGTGATCCCGATCCCGTCGCGCGACTGCGGCGGCGTCCCGTACGAGGTCACGCTCAGGCTCGAGCGCGACGGTGAGCCGTTCGGACGCGTCGGCGAACGCTGCGGGTACTTCCTGGCCGCCCTGGCCGGGAGGCTGGCCGCAGCGCGCGCCGAGGACTCCCCGCAGGCACGTGCCTGGCCCGACGAGGCCGACCGGTTCCCCGATCCGCCCTCCTGCGACGACGGTCGCCGTGAGCCGGAGCTGTTCGCGTTCCGCCACCGCGATCGGGCCGACGTGGCGACCGACGGTGAGCTGCGCTGCACCGTGCGTACCTCCTCGACCTGGTGCTGGGGGCCGCGCGGCCGCGGCGGTGAGTGGTGCCTCGCCCGCCGCGCGGTGGTGGAGGCCTGGGGTGCCGACGGCCGTGGCGTGCGCGCCGTCCTGGCCTCCCAGGAGCTCGCGCGCTTCCTCACGACGCTGGTCGGTGAGGCCGGTCGGGCGGGGGCCGACTACCGAGACGTCCTCGTGAGTTCATCCGTAAGGACCCCTGATTCGCCCTCACCGGCGATAATTGATTGCTGACGGACGTCATATAACAGGAGAAGGTGCACCACATGGGATTGCGGGACCTCGTCTACAGGCTGTATGAGCGACGGCTTGAGGCCCGATTGGGTTCCGACTTGATCCCCCGGCACATCGGGATCATCCTCGACGGCAACCGTCGGTGGGCCCGGTCGATGGGCATCTCCGACATCAGCACCGGCCACCAGCGCGGCGCCGACAAGATCTCCGAGATGCTCCAGTGGTCGCAGGAGACCGGCGTCGAGGTCGTCACGCTGTGGCTCCTGTCCACCGACAACCTCGCCAGGCCCGCGGAGGAGCTCGAGCCGCTGCTCGAGATCATTGAGAACACCGTGGAGGATCTCGCAGGCCAGGGCTGGTGCGTCAAGCCCGTCGGCGCCCTCGATCTGCTGCCCGACAAGACCGCACGTGTCCTGAAGCACGCAGGAGAAACCACATCCGACTCTCCTGGGCTGATTGTGAATGTCGCGGTGGGGTATGGGGGTAGACGTGAGATCGCTGATGCGGTGCGCTCACTCCTGTTCGACCAAGCGAGCAGGGGCACCAGCATCGAGGAGCTTGCCGAGATCCTCGATGTGGAGCACATCGCCGAGCATCTGTATACACGCGGCCAGCCCGACCCGGATCTCGTCATCCGCACTTCGGGAGAGCAACGCCTCTCCGGCTTCATGCTCTGGCAGAGCGCCCACTCGGAGTTCTACTTCTGCGAGGCCTACTGGCCTGACTTCCGCAAGGTCGACTTCCTGCGGGCCATCCGCTCGTACGCCGCGCGTCATCGCCGCTACGGCGGCTGAACACCCGGTAAGACGCATCCGAACGGCCGGTTTCCTCCGGTCGACTCTTTCGTGCGCCGCTTTGCCCGGGTGGCCGGCCGACCTTAGCGTCGAACCAGGTTCCCCCGAGGCAAGGACGCTTTCTCAGGTGGTCCGCCTGGGTTGGCGCCCGAAGGAGAACGAGTGGCCAAATCAGTCGCCACCCGGCGCACGTACGTCCTCGACACCAGTGTCCTGCTGGCCGACCCGGGAGCACTGACCCGGTTCGCCGAGCACGAGGTCGTTCTTCCGATCGTTGTGATCACTGAACTCGAGGCCAAGCGCCATCACCCCGAGTTGGGGTATTTCGCTCGCAACGCCCTGCGGACGCTCGACGATCTGCGGATCACTCACGGCCGGCTGGACGCCCCGCTTCCGATCGGTGACGAGGGTGGAACGGTCCGTGTCGAGCTCAACCACACCGATCCGGGGGTGCTGCCCGCCGGATTCCGGCTCGGCGATAACGACACGCGCATCCTCTCGGTGGCGAGTTCGCTCGCCAAGGAGGGGCACGACGTCGTCCTGGTGTCCAAGGACCTGCCACTGCGCATCAAGGCCGCGTCGGTGGGGCTCGTCGCGGAGGAGTACCGCGCCGAGAAGGTCGTGGAGACCGGGCACACCGGGATGGCCGAGCTCGAGGTCAGCGTCGATCAGGTCGAGGAACTGTACGACTCCGGACGACTGGATCTCGAGGCGGCACGCGAGATGCTGTGCCATACCGGGCTCCGGCTGATCTCCCCGAACGGCTCCGCGCTGGCACGGGTGATGCCCGACAAGTCGGTCCGGCTGGTGCGGGGCGACCGTGAGGTCTTCGGCCTGCACGGCCGGTCGGCCGAGCAGCGTGTGGCACTGGACCTGCTCACGGACGAGGACGTCGGCATCGTCTCGCTCGGCGGCCGGGCCGGCACCGGCAAGTCCGCGCTGGCGCTGTGCGCGGGCCTGGAGGCCGTCCTCGAGCGCCGTCAGCACCGCAAGGTCGTGGTGTTCCGCCCGCTGTACGCGGTCGGCGGGCAGGAGCTCGGCTACCTGCCCGGCACCGAGAACGAGAAGATGTCGCCGTGGGGACAGGCCGTCTACGACACCCTGTCCGCGGTCACGACGCCCGAGGTCATCGACGAGGTCCTCGACCGCGGCATGCTCGAGGTGCTCCCGTTGACCCACATCCGCGGCCGTTCGCTGCACGACTCCTTCGTGATCGTCGACGAGGCACAGTCCCTCGAACGCAGCGTGCTGCTCACCGTGCTGTCCCGCATCGGCTCCGGATCGCGCGTCGTGCTCACGCATGACATCGCTCAGCGTGACAATCTGCGCGTCGGCCGGCACGACGGTGTCGTCGCCGTCGTGGAGAAGCTCAAGGGGCACCCGCTGTTCGCCCATGTGACGCTGACCCGCTCGGAACGCTCGCAGATCGCGGCTCTGGTGACGGACATGCTCGGCGTCTGAGTCGCCACTCACGGGCCTCCCTGGTATGTCCAGGGAGGCCCGTTTTTGTGACGGAGCGAAGTCGCCCAAACCCGGCTCGTGGCCTTGTGGTAAATATCACATCACGATCTTGAAAACGGGGAAATCCCAGCTCTCCGTGGCTATTCGGGGCCCTGTGCCCCATGTGACGTGGTTCGACGTTGGATGAGTCACGTCATTCCGGTTGCGGGATACCCCCCGTCTTCGTGCAGTGTGGGGCGCCGTAAGCACTCCTGCGGGACACCCCCCAGTCCCGGCGCCGCCCCCTCGCGCCGTATTCCGGAGGGCCTGCCCGCCCAGGGCTTCACCTCAGCCACCTCATGCGTGGCTGCACCGATGCCAGGAGTGAAGCATTCGCGCGCGTGTCCATGCGCGTGCGACCGTCGGAAGGACCGCCTTGTACGGAGACCAAAACAGGTCCACCGGACGAGACGATCGACAGGACGGCATGGGGCCGAAGCGGACCCCGTGGGACAACGGCGCGCCGCAGACCCCTGCCGCCGATGACGTCAAGGTCGCGGGCACCCCCCTTTCCCCACGTCCCTTCGACACGGGGGCGACGGCCGCGATGCCACGTCCTGAGGGAGCACAGCCGTCTCCGTACGGCCACGACGCGGGCCGCCCGACGGCGGGACCCCGTCACACCCACAACGTCCCGCAGGCGCCCGTACAGGCCGCCTACGACCTGCCGGCCGCGCCGACGCCGGCCCAGGGGATGCCTCAGGCCCCCGCGCAGCCGCCGTACGGCTACGAGGCCGCGACCGAGCGGCGCTCGTTCGGCCAGGACGCACCGCCGGCCCAGAGCGGCCACACCACGGACGCCTACGGCTTCGACACCGAGGGCACCGCGACGATGCCGCGGAGCGAGGCGGGCGCCATGCCCGCGCCGGCCCAGGACGACGCCGCACACGCCACGTACGCCTTCGACGGCACGACGGCGGCGATGGGCCAGGGTGGTACCGAGGAGCCCCCGTACGAGCCTCCGTACGACGATGACCCCGGGATGACCCGGCCCGACCTGATGCGGGCGGTGGGCCGCGACTTCGAGGACATGCGCCGCAAGCCGCGGTTCAGCCAGAACAAGAAGATGGTCCGTATCGTGGCGGTCGCCGCGGCGGCCATCGTGGTCGGTGGCGGCGGAGCCGCCATGGCCATGACCGGTGGCTCGGACCACAAGCCGGCCGCCGGCAGCGACACGCGGGTGCAGGCCGACGGCCAGGCACCGCCGGCGCCGCTCACCGACGCCCAGCGCAAGGACGCCGAGGACAAGCGGCGCACGGAGCTGAAGAAGCGCGCCTCGCGCGCCGCGCGTGAGGAGGCGGACCGCCCGACGCTGTTCGCCAAGGGCACGCCGCCTCCCACCAAGAGCCCGGACGCCCCCGCGGGCGACCCGGTCCCCGTCGGCGAGGCCCAGAAGATCGCGCGGGCCATGCTGCCGGACTTCGGGTGGAGCGCGAGCTCGCAGTTCGGCTGCCTGGTGAACCTGTGGAACAAGGAAAGCCACTGGAACACCCACGCGTCCAACGGATCGGGCGCGTACGGGATCCCGCAGGCGCTGCCGGGTTCGAAGATGTCGAGCGCGGGCCCCGACTGGCAGAACAGCGCGCACACCCAGATCAAGTGGGGTCTCGGGTACATCAAGGACCGCTACAGCTCGCCGTGCGGCGCCTGGGGTCACTCCCAGTCGACCGGCTGGTACTAGGCGAGGTCCGGTGGCACGCAAGGGTTTTCGCGGGTTCTCCCCGCCCAAGGCCATCGCCGTGGCGATCGGCGGCGTCCTCGTCCTCGTTCTGGCGCTCAAGGCGCCCGTCGAGTCGGCGTCGCCGAGCACGGCGGCCGAGCACATCGTCGACTCGCGCGAGAGCAAGCGGCCGAACAACGCGCAGCGGATCCTCCGCACCGTCCACCGGCACCTGGCGAAGCGCCACTCGGCGCGCTGACCCGGCCACCCGGTCACGTACGTGCCGGGTTCCGGGAAAATCCCGGTCAGGATCGGGCATGGACGGGTGCATCGGCGGTGTCGCGCCGCCCGTCGCACGGAACGTGTCTCTGCGTGACGGAGGCGGGCCGCTTCCCGCCTCCGCGTCACCCCAACGGCGCGACACGTCGCGTACGGCGCGTACGTGCGCCGTCCGGTGACCCGGTCGCCCGATCGCTCTACGGGCGTCTCCGGCGGGGTGAAGGCCCGCTCGGGGCGTGACCGGCGCTCCGGCTGATGGAAGAGCGAATTTGTACGGATATGCCAGCGATGTTGCCCATAAGTGGCTGATCACCGTGGCCGGCGCCCTGCTCACCGGGCTCGCCGTGGCCACGCCCGGTCGCGCTGAGGCGCCCACCATGGTCGCCGAGCGCGACAGCGGACCGTCCGACCTGCAAGAGCCGTCTCTCGCCGACCAGAATCGCCTGCTCGCCGGGCAGATGTCGCTCGAGCACGGCTGGACCGAGGCCCGCCAGTGGCACTGCCTGGACCGGCTGTGGACGCGCGAGAGCGGCTGGAACCACCTCGCGCGCAACCGGGGCTCGGGCGCGTACGGGATCCCGCAGGCGCTGCCGGGCTCGAAGATGTCGAGCGCGGGCCCCGACTGGCGGACCAGCGCCGCGACCCAGATCCGGTGGGGCCTGGGCTACATCGAGAACCGGTACGGAAACCCGTGCGCGGCCTGGGGCCACGCACAGGCCGCCGGCTGGTACTGACCGGTCAGTCGTCCGGCTTCGTCATCGCCAGGACGTTGAGCGCGGCGTCGAGCTGGCCCTTCGTCAGGACTCCGCGGTCGACGTAGCCGCGCTCGAGCACCACGTCGCGGATGGTCCGGCGTTCCCGCAGCGCCTGCTTGGCGACCGAGGCGGCCTCTTCGTAGCCGATGTAGCGGCTGAGCGGCGTCACGATGGCCGGTGAGGACTCGGCGTACTCCTGACAGCGCGCGACGTCGGCCTCGATGCCCTCGACGCAGCGGTCGGCGAGGAGCCGCGAGACGTTGGTCAGGAGCCGCAGCGACTCCAGCAGGTTGCGGGCCATCATCGGCATCATCACGTTGAGCTCGAAGTTGCCCGAGGCCCCGCCGAAGGCGATCGCGGCGTCGTTGCCGATGACCTGGGCGGCGACCTGGCACACCGCCTCGAGGATGACCGGGTTGACCTTACCCGGCATGATCGAGGACCCGGGTTGCAGGTCGGGCAGGCGGATCTCGCTCAGCCCGGCGCGCGGCCCGGAGTTCATCAGCCGCAGGTCGCACGCGATCTTGTTGAGGCCGACCGCGATGGTCCGCAGGGCCCCGCTGGTCTCGACGAGCGCGTCACGCGCGCCCTGCGCCTCGAAGTGGTTGCGGGCCTCCTTGAGCGGCAGCCCGGTCATGCGCGACAGCTCGGCGACGACCCGGCCGCCGAACTTCGGCGACGCGTTGACGCCGGTGCCGACCGCGGTGCCGCCGAGCGGCAGTTCGGCCAGCCGCGGCAGGGCGGCGTTCAGTCGCTCGACGCCGTACTTCACCTGCGCGGCGTAGCCGCCGAACTCCTGGCCGAGGGTGACGGGCGTGGCGTCCATCAGGTGGGTACGGCCCGCCTTCACGACCGGGGCGAACTCCACCGCCTTGCGGTTGAGCGAGCCCTCGAGGTGGCGCAGCGCCGGGACCAGCTCGCCGGTCAGCAGGCCGGTCGCCGCGATGTGGATCGAGGACGGGAACACGTCATTGGACGACTGCGAGGCGTTGACGTGGTCGTTCGGATGGACCGGCGCGCCGAGGCGCTCCTGGGCGAGCGTCGCGATGACCTCGTTGGCGTTCATGTTGGACGAGGTGCCCGAACCGGTCTGGAAGACGTCGATCGGGAAGTGGTCGTCGTACTCGCCGTCGGCCACCGCGAGGGCGGCCTTCTCGATCGCGTGGGCCATCTGCTCGCCGACGACGCCGAGCTCGGCGTTGACCCGCGCGGCTGCCGCCTTGATGTGGCCGAGCGCCGCGATGTGCACGCGGTCGAGCCGCTGCCCGGAGATCGGGAAGTTCTCCACCGCGCGCTGGGTCTGCGCCCGCCACTTGGCCCACGAGGGGAGCCTGACGTCTCCCATGGAATCGTGCTCGACCCGGAACCGCTGCTCCGACATTGCCGACCCTCCATCGCGATACGAGATCCCTTAGGCGGACACTTCGACTGTAGGCGTGTCCGTAGGGGGCCTGGTTAACCGGTGGCGGTGTAGATGCCCGCGAACCAGCCGACCGTGCCCTTGTGGGCCGCGCTCGGGACCGGGCGGACCCGGACGCGTACGCGGGCGGGTCCGGGTCCGGTGGGCAGCCGCAGCGCCGTCATGGCGGACGCGCGGCCTGAGGCGGCGCAGGTGCCGGTCGCGCGCCGGGACGCGTGGCCGACGGCATAGGCCGTGAAGGACAGCCGGCGTGCGCCGGAGGGGCAGGTCACCAGCACGGACACGCGCGTGGTGCCGGCCGGGCCGGCCACCATGCCCGCCTCGCGCTGATCGGTCGGAAGGTCGAGGGTCAGCGCGGAGGCCTGGGGCCAGACGCCGCCACCCTGGGCGAGCAGCCGCGCGCGCTGGATGACGGTGGGCAGCGGCCCGCCGGATGGCGCTCCCGCGGTCGGGCGCGACGGGACGCCCGGCGCGGACGGCGGCGGGGAGACCGGTCCGCGTGCGCGCGGCGCGGTCCAGCCCTCGACGCCCGCGAGGACGCCGGCGGCCACCGCGAGGGTCAGGACGGCGCCGCTCACGGCGGGCATCAGCGCCGGTCGCCGCCGCGACTCCGGCTTGGGCTTCGGCGGCGCGGGTTCGGGCGGCGGGGCCGCGGCGGCGTCCAGCAGCTCGGCCGCCCGCGCGGCGTCGATCCGCCGCGCCGGCTCCTTGGTGAGCAGGCCCTCCAGCAGCGGGCGCAGGGGACCGGCCTGCGCCGGCGGGTCGGGCTCCTTGGTGACCAGCGCGCTCAGCGTCGCCATCGCGGTCTCGTGGTCGTACGGCGGGCGGCCCTCGACGGCGGCGTAGAGCGTCGCGCCGAGCGACCACAGGTCCGAGGAGGGCGTCGCGGGCTCGCCGCAGGCGACCTCCGGCGCGACGTAGGCGGGCGAGCCCATGAAGGTGCCCGTCTGGGTCAGCGTGGTGGCGCCCTCGTACGTCGCGATGCCGAAGTCGGTGAGCACCACGCGGCCGGAAGAGGCCAGCAGGACGTTGCTCGGCTTGACGTCACGATGGACGATCCCGGCCTCGTGCGCGGCGCCCAGCCCGGCCAGCAGCTGCCGTCCGATGTCGGCGACGCGGCGCGGTGAGATCGGGCCGTCCTCGACGAAGACGTCCTCGAGGGAGCGCGCCGGGACGTACTCCATGACCAGCCAGGGCCGGGACTCCTCGACGACCACGTCGTACATGGCGATCAGACCCGGGTGGCGCAGGCGGCTCGCGGCCACCGCCTCGCGGTGGGTGCGGCGTACGAGATTGGCCTGCTCGCGCTCGCTCAGGCTGGGCGGGAGGTGCACTTCCTTGACCGCGACCTCGCGGTCGTCCACCTCGTCGTGCGCCCACCAGACCGTGCCCATGCCGCCTCGGCCGATCTGTTCGATGAGCCGATAACGGCCGGAGAGCAAGCGATCCCTCGACTCGGCCACGAAGCGCAACATACCCGGGTAGCGTCAACTCAGGCACCTCGATCCTTTGCCCTGCGCTTGCCCGAGCGCGGACAAAGCCGCACGATGATCGTCAGGAATCGCCCGGTCGAAAGAAGCCCTGCATGGAGACGCCCTCGTCACAGGCCCACGCGTCCTCGCGCGGCGTGGCCGTGGTCCTGCCCCCCGGAGTGTCACCGCTGGAGCCGGACGATCCGGCGCAAATCGGCGGAAATGCGCTCGTCGGCCGGCTGGGTGAGGGCGGGATGGGCGTTGTCTATCTCGCCACCGGACCGTGCGGCGGCCTCGTGGCGGTCAAGGCCGCGCACACCGGTACGACCGAGGGCGACGAGGTGCATCGCCGGTTCCGCGCCGAAGCTGCCTCGCTGCGCCGCGTACCGGCCTCGTGCACGCTACGGCTGCTCGCCGACGGCACCGTGCACGCACCGCCTCACATCGTCACCGAGTACGTCGAGGGGCGTTCGCTGGAGGACGTCGTCGAGCGGGAGGGCCCGCTGCCCCCCGAGCAACTGCGCGCGCTGGCCACCGGCGTCGCGCGCGCCCTGGCGGCCGTGCACTGGACCGGGCTGGTCCATCGCGACCTCAAGCCCGCCAACGTCCTGCTGACCCCGACCGGCCCACGCGTCATCGACTTCGGCATCGCGCAGGAGGTGCCCGCCGCGGGCGGCCCCACGGCGAGCGGCGTGGTCGTGGGCAGCCCGGGATGGATCGCGCCCGAACGCCTCTCGCGGTGCCCGGCCACCTCCGCCGCCGACGTGTTCGGCTGGGGCTGCCTCGTCGCCTACGCCGGCACCGGCCGCAACCCGTTCGGCGAGGGCGACGGCGACGCGGTCGCGCTCAGTACGCTCCACGAGCGGCCCGACCTCGACGGGCTGGACGAGAGCCTCCGTGGGACGGTGGCGGACGCGCTCGCCAAGGACCCGGCCCGGCGGCCGACGGCCGCCGAGCTGCTGCCGCTGCTCGGCGGCGGCACGAGCTTCGCTCGGCGCCGCCACACCGCCCTGCTGCCCACCGTCGCGGCCAAGCGGACCCTGGCAGTGGCCGCGACGGCGGTCGCGCTCGTCGCGGGCTTCGCCGTATTGGCGCTGACCGGCGCGCAGCGGACACCGGCGCGCGAGCCGCAGGGTGGCCGCCAGGCCGAGGCGCCGGCGGTCGGATCGACCAGCGGCTCCCTGCGCGCCACCGCGCCGCGCGCCCGGCCGTCGGACACCGGCCGCGGCACGCCGCGCGCCTGGCCCGCCGCCCACCGCATGCCCTCACTGCCCGAGCTGCCGATGAACGAGCGCGGGCCGGGCCACTACAGGTGGCCCGCGCCCGGCCACGGCCTCGATCACGGCGACGGGACCGGCGGGAACAAGCACTGAGCCGGCGGGCGACGGCCCACCGGGCACCCCGCCCTACATCTCCGCGCCGGAGTCGTTCATCAGCGGCCGTACCTCCATCGCCCAGTACCGCGCGTCGGGCCACCGCGCGGCGATCGCCGTCGCGCGCTCGACGCTCTCGCAGTCGACCATGAGGTAGCCCGCGAACTGCTCCTTGGCCTCGATGAAGGGCCCGTCGGTGACCGCCGGGACACCGTCGCGCACGCGGACCGTACGCGTGTGTGACACGTCGGCCAGCGCCTCGCCGCCCAGGAGCTCACCGGACTCCTCGAGCTCCCGCATGATCGTGTCGACCTCGCCGAACAGCTCGGTGCGCTCGGCCTCGGACAGCTCCTCGACGAACCCGGGGCGGTTGTAGATCAGCAGCATGTACTTCACGTCGTTCACTCCTCACGGTGGCGGCCCGGTGGCCGCGCTCGCATGGTGGTCGGAGCCCGCGAGGACTTCTCGACATCCGGCGCGAGACCTTTTCAGCGCCGCCCGATGGTCAGGAGCGGCCCGGAGGTGTCGGCGAAGAAGTCGTTGCCCTTGTCGTCGACGACGATGAAGGCCGGGAAGTCCTCCACGTCGATCTTCCAGACCGCCTCCATGCCGAGCTCGGCGTACTCCAGCACGTCGACCTTCTTGATGCAGTCCTGGGCGAGCCGAGCGGCCGGGCCGCCGATCGAGCCGAGGTAGAAGCCGCCGTGCGCCTTGCAGGCGTCGGTGACCTGGGCGCTGCGGTTGCCCTTGGCCAGCATCACCTGGGACCCGCCGGCCGCCTGGAACTGCTCGACGTAGGAGTCCATCCGCCCGGCCGTCGTCGGGCCGAACGAGCCGCTCGCGTAGCCCTCCGGCGTCTTGGCCGGTCCGGCGTAGTAGACGGCGTGGTCGCGGAGGTACTGCGGCATCGGCTCGCCCGCGTCGAGGCGCTCCTTGATCTTGGCGTGCGCGATGTCGCGCGCGACCACGAGCGGGCCGGTCAGGGAGAGGCGGGTCTTGACCGGGTAGCGGCTCAGCTCGGCGCGGATGTCGTCCATCGGCCGGTTGAGGTCGATGCGCACCACGTCGCCCTCGAGGTCGTCCTCAGTGGTCTCGGGCAGGTAGCGGGCGGGGTCGGACTCCAGGCGCTCCAGGAACACCCCGTCCCGCGTGATCTTGGCGAGGGCCTGCCGGTCGGCGCTGCACGACACGGCGATCGCCACCGGGCAGGACGCGCCGTGGCGGGGCAGCCGGATCACGCGTACGTCGTGGCAGAAGTACTTGCCGCCGAACTGCGCGCCGATGCCGAGCTTCTGGGTCAGCTCGAACACCTGGTGCTCGAGGTCCAGGTCGCGGAAGCCGTGCCCGGCAGGGCCGCCCTCGGTCGGCAGCGTGTCCAGGTAGTGCGCGGAGGCGTACTTGGCGGTCTTGAGCGCGAACTCGGCGCTGGTGCCGCCCACGACGATGGCCAGGTGGTACGGCGGGCAGGCCGCGGTGCCCAGCGAGCGGATCTTCTCCTCGAGGTAGGTCAGCATCCGGCCGGGGTTCAGGACCGCCTTCGTCTCCTGGTAGAGGAAGGACTTGTTGGCGCTGCCGCCGCCCTTGGCCATGTACAGGAACTTGTACGCGTCGCCCGGCGCGGCGTACAGCTCGATCTGCGCGGGCAGGTTGCTGCCGGTGTTCTTCTCCTCCCACATGGTCAGCGGGGCCATCTGGGAGTAGCGGAGGTTGAGGCGCGTGTAGGCGTCGTAGACGCCGTGTGCGATGTGGCGCTCGTCGTCGCCGTCGGTCAGGACGTGTTGGCCGCGCTTGCCCATGACGATCGCCGTGCCGGTGTCCTGGCACATCGGCAGGACGCCCGCCGCGGCGATGTTGGCGTTCTTCAGCAGGTCCAGGGCGACGAACCGGTCGTTCGGCGAGGACTCCGGATCGTCGAGGATCCGGCGGAGCTGGGCCAGGTGCGCGGGCCGCAGCAGGTGCGAGATGTCGTGGATCGCCGTCTCGGTGAGGAGACGCAGCACCTCGGGGTCGACCTGAAGGAACGAACGGCCACCGGCGTCGATCTCGGTGATCCCGTCGCTGGTCAGCAGGCGGTAGTCGGTCTCGTCGAGACCTTGGGGGAGAAGCTCGGTGAAGGCGAACTCGGGCATCTGCGTCCTCGCTGGCGGCACGGCTCGGTCGAGCACCAGCGTAGAGCCGGAGGACGGCCGAACCGCATGGGGCCGGGACGTTGGCCCGGCGCCTCAGGGGTATGACGGATATGGGAGAAATGATGCTATCTACGTCAGATGCCGTGCTCAGCGGGCTGTTCGGTAACCACGGTGCGATCTACGGGGTTCTGCTCGTTCTGGGCGCGCTGCTCGTCGCCACCTTCGTCGTGGGGTGGCTCGTGATCGTGCTGCGGAACCTCGACCGCGAGTGGCCGGTTCGCCGGCGCTGAAAGGCCGCTGACGACGCCGCACCCGACCAGGAGGGCGCCGGCGAGATCGGTCGTGCCGGGAGACCGCAGCCCCAGCAGCATCGTCGTGACCACCGAGGCGACCGGGATCAGCCCGGCGAACAATCCGGCACGGTCGGCGCCGATCCGGGTCAGCGCGTCGTACCAGACGATGAACGCCCCCGCCGTGATGACCAGGCTCAGGTACGCCAGGCCCGCGGCCTCGGACAAGGTCGGCACCCGCAGAATGGCCGTACCGTCCGTGAGCAGGCCCGCCACGAGCAGCATCGGGACGGCCGCCGCCGAGCTGTACGCCGACACTCGTACCGCGCCGAGCCTGGGCAGCAGCGGAACGGCGAGCAGCGAGAAGCAGATCTCCCCGACCATGGCGCCCAGCGCCAGCAGCAGCCCTCGCGGGTCGCCGCCGCCCAGCCCGTTCGCGACGCCGGCCCCGGCCGCCACGACCACGGCCGCCGCCACGACGCGCGGCGCCGGACGTCGCCGGGCCATCAGCGGCGCCACGACGGCCAGCACGATCGGGACCGCGCCGATGACGGTGCCGATAGTCGCCGGGCTCGTGTAGTGCGTGCCCTCGATGATGCAGACGTTGAACCCGACGAGCCCGGTGGCCGCCAGCGCGGCGATCATCGGCCACTGCCACCACACCGGCGCCGGCGGGCGGGCGCCTCCCCGCAGCCGCGCCACGGCCAGCAGGATGAGCGCGGCCACCGCGTAACGCACCGCCTGGCCCCCGTACACCGGGTAGGGGGCGACGGTGGCCGACACGGCCGTGAGCGAGCCGACCAGGCACATCGCAACGGCCGCCTGTGCTGATCCCCTCAGATGCTCCATATACGGGAAACTAGGTACAGATTGGCCCTCGAACGAGGTCCATTTCCATCGCCCGATACAGGACCATTCGCCATGGAGCTGCACCTGACGCTGGACCGGTCGGCCGGGCGCCTGGCCGGCCAGGTCGCCGCCGGCCTGCGCGCCGCCGTACGCGACGGGCGCCTCACGCCCGGCGTACGGCTGCCGTCGACCCGCGACCTCGCCGAGGACCTGGGCGTCTCACGCGGCGTCGTCGTGACCGCGTACGAGCAGCTCGTCGCCGAGGGCCTCCTCGTGTCCCGGCAGGGCGACGGCACACGCGTCGCGCCGCTGCCGCCCGCCGTACCGGCCGAGCCGCCGCGCAGCGACGCGCACCGGCGCACGCTGAGCCTCGCCGACGGTACGGACGCGGGCCCGGCCGACCCGCCCGGGATCGCCTACGATCTGCGGCCCGGCAAGCCCGACCTCGCGTCGTTCCCGCGCGAGCGCTGGGCGGCGACGCTGCGGGACGTCCTGCGCGACCTGCCGCACACCGCCCTCACCTACCCCGACCCGGCGGGCGTCGCCGAGCTGCGCGGCGAGCTGGCCGCGTACCTCAGCCGTGTGCGCGCCGCCGTCGCCACGCCGGACACGGTCGTGGTCACAGCGGGCGTCGCCCAGGTCCTCGCCACGCTGCCGCGCGTCCTCATCGAGGAGGGGCACCGGCTGCTCGCGGTCGAGGACCCGCTCGGCCACCACCAGATCCCGATGCTGCGCGCCACCGGGATCGCGCCGGTCGGCGTGCCGGTGGACGAGGAGGGCATCGACGTCGCCGCGCTGGCGCGTACGGCGGCGCGGGCGGTCCTGGTCACGCCGGCGCACCAGTTCCCGACGGGCGTGGTCCTGTCGCCGTCGCGCCGTGCCGCGCTCGTCGCGTGGGCCCGCGACGTGGACGCGGTGATCATCGAGGACGACTACGACGGGGAGTTCCGCTACGACCGCGAGCCGGTCGGCTGCCTCCAGGGCCTCGCCCCGGAGAGGGTGGTGCTGGCCGGATCGGTCAGCAAGGCGCTGTCCCCGGCGCTGCGGCTCGGCTGGTCGGTCGCGCCCCCGTGGCTCGCCGTACGCCTGCGGGCGGCGCGCGCCCTGCACGACCTCGGGTCCTCCGTGCTCGATCAGCACGTCCTGGCCCGGCTGATCGCGGGCGGCGACTACTCACGCCACCTGCGCCTGATGCGGCGGCGGTACCGGGACCGGAGAGACGCGTTCGTGTCGGCCCTGGCCCACCGGCTGCCGGACGTACGTGTGCACGGGGTGAGCGCCGGCCTGCACGCGTACGCCGAGCTCCCGTCCTCGTGCGACGAGGCCGCGGTGGTCGCGCGCGCCGCCGGGCTCGGCGTCGCGGTCGAGGGCGTCGCGCCGATGCGGGTCGACGGGCACGGGCCACCGGCGGTCGTGGTCGGGTACGCGCGGCTGCCGGAGCGGCGGCTCACCGAGGCCGTCCTCCTCCTCGCGGACGCGATCGAGGCGCGGCCGGATCGCGCCGTCCCGCTGACCTGAGGCCGGGCGGAAGGGCAGGATTGGACGACCGCTCCTGGGATGCACCGCACTCGCTGAAGGGCCGCCATGCGCCGTATCGCCATCTCCGGACACCGAGGCATGCCCGAGCGGTCGAGCCGGATCGTCACGGACGCGATCCGCGCCGCGCTCGACGGACAGCCGGACGTGGTCGGGCTGTCGTGCCTCGCCGAGGGGCCCGACCAGGTCTTCGCCCACGCCGTCCTCGACCACGGCGGCACGATCGAGGCGGTGATCCCCGCGGAGCGCTACCGCGAGGAGCTGCCCGAGGACGTACGGGACGAGTTCGACGCGCTGCTCGCCCGCGCCACCGAGGTCCACCGGATGCCGTGCCACACGCCGGACCCCGACGCGCACATGGCCGCCGGCGTCTACATGGTCGACCGCGCCGACGAGCTGTGGGCGGTCTGGGACGGCCGGCCGGCGCGCGGCCACGGCGGCACCGCCGACGTCGTCGCCTACGCCCGCGACCGTGACGTCCCGGTCAGGATCATCTGGCCGGACGGCGCCACCCGAGACGAGTGAGCCGGCGGACGTGGACCGGCCTCGATCAGTGCATATCATCACAATTTCGGTCATATCGTCCTACGACTCTGGGAGGATGATCCCCATGGGCCGATCATGCGACGGAGAGACCCGTACGGTCGCCAGGGTCGGGTGGAGACCATGACGTGGCCGGAGGACAGCACCGTCCTGCCCGAGATGAGACCGCGTGAGCAGTACTTCGAGGACGCCGTGTTGCGACGCCAGCGGCACTGGGGACGGAGGCTGCTGGCCCTCCTGCTGGCCCCCGCCGTGCTGGCGGCGGCCTTCCTCGGCTACCTCGACCTGCGGTTGCACCGAGACGACGTGCTCGGCGGCGTGAGCCATCCGGCCGCCACGCGGGGGACCAACTGGCTCATCGTCGGCTCCGACAGCCGCGCCGGACTGTCGAGGCAGGAGCGCGACCGGCTGCACACCGGCCGCGACGCCGGGAAGCGCACCGACTCGATGATGTTGCTGCACATCGGCGCCCACGCCTCGACCCTGGTCAGCCTGCCTCGCGACTCCTACCTCCCGATCCCAGGCCACGGCGCGAACAAGCTCAACGCCGCGTTCTCCACCGGCGGCCCGAAGCTGCTGACCCGCACGATCGAGAAGTCGTCCGGGCTGCGGATCGACCACTACGCCGAGATCGGGTTCGGGGGCTTCGTCGGCATGGTCGACGAGGTCGGCGGCGTACGGATGTGCATCGAAAGGGCGGTGCACGACAAGAAGGCCGGGCTCGACCTGAGGGCCGGCTGCCAGCGGCTCGACGGGCGGCGCGCGCTCGCCTACGTACGGTCCCGGCACGCGTACGCCGGCGGAGACCTCGACCGGGTGAAGCACCAGCGCGAGTTCCTGTCCGCCCTGGTGCGCAAGGTGACGAGCCACGCCGTGCTGACCGACCCGTTCCGCCTCGTGCCGTTGGCTCAGCAGGCCTCGTCCGCCCTCACCGTCGGGGATGGCGACCATCTGTGGGATCTGGCGAAATTCGCGCAGGATCTGCGCGGGATCACCAAGGGCGACGGCGTGACGACGACCATCCCGATCAAGGGCGGCGGCACCAAGCCGGGCGTCGGTGAGTACGTCACCTGGAACGCCCCGCGCGCGGCGGCCCTGTTCACGGCCCTGCGCCAGGACCGGCCGGTCCCCAGACACTGAGCCTCAGAGACTGTGGGGGAGCCCCATGCCCTACTGCGCGGCACCCAGGCGACGCCTCGCCGCGTTGTCGTCGATCGCCGGCCGACACCAGGCCGACTCCCTCCTCCGCCTTGCGACGCGCCCCCTGGCCCGCCGCTCGCGACGGACGAGGACTCCCCAACAGTCTCTCAGACGCGCGACATCGCGTCCCGGGAGAACGTCCCGACCCGGCGGATCGTCTGCCAGCGCAGCCGCGCGCCGAGTACGACCGTGATCAGCGACTGCATCACGACCATGTACAGGAGCTGGCGGTAGACGAACTGCTGGAGCGGCAGCGTCCAGATGACCTTGGTCGACTCGCCGTCCATCCACAGTGCGGAGCGGCCCGCCACCACCTGGGCGGCCGAGAACGCGAGCCACAAGAGGACCACGTCGTGCGCGTTGCGCGTGAAGAGGCCATAGAGCGCCAGGACGTCGACCGCGGGCGCGCACAGCGGCAGCATGATGTGGTAAATGGCCAGGTAGGGCAGGCCGCGGCGGCCGAAGCGACCGCTCGCGCCGAGCTCGAACATCGCGCGCTTGTGCTTCCACATCGCCTGCATCGTGCCGTAGCACCAGCGGTAGCGCTGCCGCCAGTACTGCTTCAGCGTCGAGGGTGCCTCGGTCCAGGCCACGGCCGTCTCCTCGTACACGACGCGCCAGCCGGCCCGGCACAGGGCCATCGTGAGGTCGGTGTCCTCGGCGAGCGTGTCGTCCTTGAGACCGCCGACCTCCTCGATGGCCTTTCGGCGGAACGCCCCGATCGCGCCCGGTACGGTCGGCATGCACTTGAGCACGTCGAACATGCGCCGGTCGAGGTTGAAGCCCATGACGTACTCGACGTGCTGCCAACGGCCCAGGAGGCCCTTGCGGTTGGCGACCTTGGTGTTGCCGCTCACCGCGCCCACGTTCCGCTTGGCCAGCGGCGCGACCAGCCGGCCGAGCGTGTCGGGCTGGAAGACGGTGTCGCCGTCGACCAGGACGAGCACGCCGTGCTCCGCGTGTCGCATCCCGGTGTTGAGCGCCGTGGGCTTGCCGCCGTTGGGTTTGCGGATCAGCCGTACCTCGGGCAGGCCGAGTCCTTCGACCACGGCCGCGGTGCCGTCGGTCGAGCCGTCGTCCACCACGATGACCTCGATCTCGCCCCCGTAGCGGGAGTTGACCAGCGACAGCACGGTCGCCTTGATGCTCGCCTCCTCGTTGTAGGCGGGCACGATCACCGAGACGGCGGGTCTGAGCCGGACCTCTCCGGTCCAGCGCCTGCGGTTCGCGAACGTCCGGTCGATCCGCAGGCGGCGGCGCCGGTCGCGCCACAGGCGGTAGATGTGCAGGCGCGCGAAGAACAGCAGGACCAGCACCCGCAGGGTCGTGAAGAACCCGGCGACGTCGAACAGGATGTACAGCATGTGCGTCAGCCGGCCCGACCCCCGCTGCGCGTACACGAGGGCCTTCCCGGTCACCTTCGCGGGGATCGACGCGGGTACGGTCGCGGGCGGCAGCCGCAGCGCGTCCGAGACCGTGGTGACCCGGTACCCCTGCTGTGCCAGGTGCGTGAGCAACATGTCGACGGCCGTCATCGTCGCGCGCCGGTCACCGCCCGCACCGGGCAGTTGTACGACGGCGCCGCGCCCGTCGGACGGCGTCACCGCCGCGTCGATGGCCTTCGCGGTGGGTTGCTTGGCGGACCGGCTGTCGAGGTCGGCGAGCACGAGGAGGTTCCCGCGGTCACCGGCGTCCTCGGCGGTGCGCCACCGCCGCCCGTAGAGCGCGTCCGGCTTGGTGAGGTGCGGCAGGCGTACGAGGCGAGTGTGCACACCGGCGACGCCCGCGAGTGCCTGCTGGGCCAGGTCGAGCTGGAGGTCGCCGCGCCAGGGCGCCATCGCCCCGACGTCGCCCTTCTGTGAGTAGCCGTTCGAGCCCAGCTCGTGCCCGTCGCGGACGATGCGCCGGATGAGGTCCGGCTTGTCGGCCGCACGCGCGCCGATGACGAAGAACGTCGCCTTCACGTGGTGACGCCGCAGCACGTCGAGGAGACCTCGCGTCCACGCGTCGTCGGGGCCGCCCTCGAAGGTCAGCGCCACCGTCTTGGGCGGGATGCGGGCGGAGGTGTGCCCGGCGACGTCCAGCACCGGCCCGCCGTGCGCGACGGCGGCGGGTGGCCGTCCGCGGGACGGCGCCACGATCTTGGAGCCCTCGCTGAACGCCTGCAACGACAGGGCGCAGAACCCGGCGATGGCGAACAGCAGCAGCATGATCCAGTGGTTGCGCGGATCCGGTGGGCGCCACGAAGCGTTCGTCACCGTCCGTCCCGCCGATGCGGCGCGTGCGTGTGGCGGGGCGCGTCACTCTGACCGGCCGTCCGCGGCAGCTCGGCCCGCGGCACGGTGACCTTGGTGATCAGCGTGCTGCCGACGACGAGGAGGAACGCGGCGAGAATTCCCGCTGCGAAAATGCCCGACCAGCGCAGCGCCAGTCGGCGCCGCCCCGAGCCGTCGACGAAGACCGGGTCCAAATCCATGTGGCGTGAGTCTAGAGGGTTTGCGTAATTTGCCCGTATTTTGGCAAATGTCGCGATCAGTTTCAGTGCAGCGGATGGCGGTCGACGAGCTGCTTGACGATGACGTTGCGCTGGATCTCGTTCGTGCCCTCACCCACGATCATCAGCGGCGCGTCGCGGAAGTAGCGCTCCACGTCGAACTCCGTGGAGTAGCCCGCCGCGCCGTGGATGCGCACCGCGTCGAGCGCGATCGCCATCGCCGCCTCCGAGGCGTACAGCTTGGCCATGCCGGCCTCCATGTCGCAGCGCGTCCCGGCGTCGAGACGGTCGGCGGCGTCGAGCGTGAGCAGCCGCGCCGCCCGCAGCCGCGTCGCCATGTCGGCCAGGTAGTTGCCGATGGACTGGTGCCGCCAGATCGGCTTGCCGAACGCCTCGCGCTCCTGCGCGTACCGCAGGGAGTCCTCGAACGCCGCGCGGCCGACGCCGAGAGCGCGTGCGGCCACCTGGATGCGCCCGACCTCCAGGCCGCGCATCATCTGCGCGAAGCCGCGTCCCTCGGTCCCGCCGAGCACGGCGTCGAGTGGCGCCTCGTGGCCGTCGAAGGCGATCTCGCAGCTCTCGACGCCCTTGTAGCCGAGCTTGGGCAGGTCGCGCGACACGGTCATGCCGGGACCCGGCTCGACGAGCAGGATGCTGATGCCCCGGTGGCGGGGCGTCGCCTCGGGGTCGGTCTTGACCAGCAGCGCCACGACCCCGGCGTGACGCGCGTTGCTGATCCACATCTTGGCGCCGTCGACGGCGTAGCGGTCGCCGGAGCGGCGGGCCACCGTCGTGATGGCCTGCAGGTCCGAGCCGCCGGACGGTTCGGTCAGCGCCATCGTCGCGCGCAGTTCGCCGGTGGCCATCCGCGGCAGGTAGCGGCTCTTCTGCTCGTCGGTGCCGAACATCCCGATCAGGTACGACACGACGGAGTGCCCGCCGACCGCGCCCGCCAGGCTCATCCAGCCGCGCGCCAGTTCCTCGGTGACGAGCGCGTAGCAGCGCTTGGACACGCCGACCTCGCCGTACGGCTCCGGGACGGTGAGCCCGAACACGCCGAGCTCCTTCATCCGCTCGATGAGCCGCTCGGGATAGGTGTTGGCGTGTTCCAGCTCACGCGCCGAGGGGCGTACCTCGCGATCGACGAAGTCCGCGACCACCTCGACGATCGCCCGCTCCTCGTCGCTCAGCTCGGTCATGTCGGTGGCCTCCCGAGGTGTCGCTGCCTGGACCGCCAAGTATCTTTCATACGTGTGAGCGACCAGAAAGACACACCGCCGCCGTCCTTCACGGACATTCAGGAGGCATGGTCGCCTCCGGAGGGCGTCTCCATCGACGTGCTGACCCACGGCCCGGTCGCGGCGCTCGCGGGGCTGTTCGACCAGCCCGATCCCGCACCCGCCGACGGCGATCCGCTGCCGCCGCTGTGGCACTGGCTCTACTTCGCCGAATGGCCGCCCGAGTCCGCGCTCGGCCCGGACGGCCACCCGCGCGACGGCGCGTTCCTGCCGCCGCTACCCGACCGGCGCCGGATGTTCGGCGGCGGGCGCCTCACCTTCCACGCGCCGCTGCGGCTCGGCGAGACGGTGACCCGGCGCTCGTCCGTGGCGCACGTACGGACCCGGCTCGGAGGCTCGGGCTGGCTGCTCATCGTCACGGTCCGCGGTGAGTTCTCCGTCGACGGGGACGTACGCGTCGTCGAGGAGCAGGACATCGTCTACCGCGACCCGAGCGCCACGTACGCGCCGCCCGTCGCCGCCTCCGCGGGCGCGCCGCCCACCGGCCCGTGGGAGTTCGAGCTGGTGCCCGACCCGGTGCTGCTCTTCCGGTTCAGCGCGCTCACCGCCAACGCGCACCGCATCCACTACGACGTGCCCTACGCCACCGAGGTCGAGGGCTACCCGGGCCTGCTCGTCCACGCCCCGTTGCTGGCGCTCGCCCTGCTGGAGCTGCCCCGGAGGTTCGCCCCGAAGAAGGCGGTCCGCGAGTACGCCTACCGCGCGCGCCGGCCGCTGTTCGCCGGTGCGCCGATCCGGGTCGGCGGCCGTCCGGACGCGGCCGGCCCCCTGCGGCTCGGCGCGGGCGACGCTTTCGTCGGAACCGTACGTGTGTGAGCAAGCGGGCTGTGTGGCCGGAGTGACAGTGGGTACTACGGGCCACGACGACGGGAGATGACATGAGCCTTGACGAAGCCGCGCGCCAGCTTGAGCTTGCCGCGCACGACACGAAGGTCGCGTTCGACTGCATCGGCCTCGGCGACCTCGAGCGGGCGCACACGCACGCGATCACCGCACGCGCGGCGGCCGACGCCGCCGAGGTGTCGCTGCGCATCGCGTTGACCGAACTGACGCCCGAAGAGGCCGAGAAGCAGGGCGAGGCGGCCATGCTCCGCATATCGGCGGAGGAGGGGGCGCGCTGACCCGCTGAGGGTCAGGCGACGGGGCGCTCGGCGACGGCGATGCCGGGCGCTGCCCCGTCGAGCGGTACGGGCTGGAACCCCTTCGCGGAGGCCAGGATCACCAGCGTGAGCGCCGCGCCCACGGCGTAGGCGATCCACAGGTTCGACGCGGCGGCTCCGGCGACGATCGCGCCCAGCACGAAACCGGCGTAGTTGAAGACGTTGACCCGGGCGACCGCGACGCCCATGCCGGTCGGGTCGAGCCGCCCGGCCGCCGAGAACGACGTCGGCACCACGACCGCGAGTCCGAGCCCCGCCACCGCGAAGCCGGTGATGGCGAGGAACGCGTTCGTGGCCGCCGCCGCGCCGAGCAGCCCGAGACCGCCGACGACCGCCCCGACGGCCACGACACGGGCCGCGCCGTAGGCGCGTACGACGAAGTCGGCGCCGGTGCGGCTCAGCATCATGCAGACCTGGTACATCACGTAGCCCAGCGGGGCGATCGCCCCCGAGGCGTCCAGGTCGTCCTTCAGATACTTGGCGCTGTAGCTCGAGGTGGCCGAGTCCGCGATGTACATGCAGGTGACGGCCACGCCGATGATGATGATCGGCCTCCAGGGCACCCGCTTGGCGGCGGCGCGCAGCTGTTCGTCGCTGGGGCCGGTGGTCTCCATCGCCTTCCGGTAGAGACGGCGGCCGGTCGAGGCGGTGATGATGAGGCCGAGCAGCGCCGGGATCGCGAACCCGGTGCCGAGGCTCATGTTGATCTTGTTGGCGAGGGCCACCCACAGGCCGGCGAGGATGCCCGCCGCGCTCCACACGGCGTGGAAGCCGGTCAGCAGGCTCTTGCCGTACAACGTCTCCGCCGTGACGGCCTGGGCGTTCATCGACGCGTCGACCGCGCCCACGAACAGTCCGAACAGCGCGGTGGCGGCGTAGAGCGCCAGGTCACCCGGTGCCACGCCGATCGCGAAGATGCTCAGCAGCACGAACGGCTGGGCGACCCGCAGCACGATGCCGCTGCCGTGGCGCGGCATGACGATCCCGGCGAGGACGCTGCCTATCCCGGCGACCACCGGTACGGCCAGCAGGACCAGCGCGAGCGTGCCGTCGGTGAGGTTGTGCGCCTGCTGGATCTCCGGGATCCGGGTGACCAGGGCGGCGAAGCACAGCCCCTGCACGCCGAACGCGGCGTACGCCGAGCGGCGACCCCGTCGAACCCGCTGATCGATCTCTGCCGCCACGGCGTTCTCCGAACATGAAAGAGGTTCGCGACAGCGTATGGAGCAGGGTCACGGCAGGTCAACAGATGGCAGCGAGCCTCAGTCGATGAGACGCCGCCGCATGCCGCGTACGGCCAGCAGCCACGTCAGCGCCGTGAACAGCAGGAGCACGCCCACGTGACCGAGGTCGGCCAGAGGCCTGAACCCGAAGACGGCGTGCCGGACCAGCTCCACGCAGTGATAGAGCGGGTTGACCTGCGCGACCGTACGGGCCCAGCCGGGCAGGCCGCTGATCGGGAAGAACGTGCCGGCCACCAGGAACAGCGGCGCCAGGATGCCGCTGATCACATAGTCGAAGCTGTTCACCGACGGGACCACCGTGGAGGCCCAGATGCCGAAGAGCGCGAAGCCGGTGGCGGTCAGGAACGTCACGAGCGGCAGGACCAGCACGCCCGGACCCGGGCGCAGGCCGAAGGCCGTCGCCACCAGCACCGGCGCGCACGAGAACACCCCGCTCTTGACCGAGATCCAGGATGCCTCGCCCGCGACCACCTCGTGCACGTCGACCGGCGCCGCCAGCACCGCATCGTAGGAGTGCTGGTAGACGCGCCGGATGTAGGTGTTGAACATGCCGGGGAACACCGACGTGAACAGCACGGCGGTGGCGACGACGCCGGTGCCCACGAAGTCGACGTAGCGATAGCCGGCCACGTGACCGAGCAGCGACCCGAACCCGAAGCCGAACGCCAGCAGGTAGATGGTCGGCTCGACCAGTGACGCGAACGACGTCGAGGCCCAGTAGCGCCGGAACAGCGCGACCTCGCGCCGCCACACGCCGCGGACCGGGGCCCACTCGAACCTTCTCAGCCTGGTCTCAGTCAACGGTCTCTCCGGTCAGGACGACGAAGACGTCCTCGAGGTTGGCGGCACGGCGAACGACACGGTGGCCGTTGGCGACCGCGAGCGAGTCGACGAGGGACGGCGGCATCCGCTCGGCCCGCAGCACCGAGATGGTCGGCCCGGTGCGCCGCGTGGGCAGGCCGGCCCGGTGCGCCAGGCCCTCGACCTCGGCGAGGCGGGCCGGCGAGCCCTCGTGCTCCTCGACGCGGTCGCCCGCGTGGTCGGCGATCAGCTCGGCGGGCGTGCCGCTCGCGATCACCCGGCCGTGCGACATCAGCGCGCAGGCGTCGGCGAGCCGCTCGGCCTCCTCGATGTAGTGGGTGCTCATCAGGACGGTCACGCCGTCGCCGCGCAGCGCGGCTATCAGCCCCCACAGGTCCGCGCGCACCTGCGGGTCGAGCCCGACCGTCGGCTCGTCGAGCAGGACGAGCCTCGGCGAGTGGACGAGGCCACGCGCGACCAGCAGGCGGCGCCGCATGCCGCCGGACAGCTTGGAGACGCGGGTGCCGGCGCGCGCGGTGAGCTGGGCGATCTCCAGCGCGCGGTCCACGGCGGCGCGCAGCCCCGCCCTCGGCACGCGGTAGAGGTGCGCGAAGACCTCGAGGTTCTGCTGGACGGTCAGCTCCTCGTCGAGGTTGTCGGTCTGCGGGACCACGCCCATCAGCGCGCGCGCCTGCTTGGCCTCGCGCGGGATCGCGTGGCCGAGCACCGTGATCGTGCCCTCGTCGGCGCGCGACTGCGCGGTGAGCAGGCGCATGGTCGTCGATTTTCCGGCGCCGTTGGGCCCGAGGAGGCCCAGGCACACCCCGTCGGGTACGTCGAGCGTGAGGTGGTCGACCGCCGCGATGCGCGTGCCGTCACGGTCGGTGTACCGCTTGACCACGTCACGCAGCTCGATCGCCATGACTTCCACGGTAGGCAGGACCTACGACAGTCCGCCAACGAATATCGTCGGGGCGTGGACCTTCCGTGGAAGCCGGGCGACCGGCACGTCTCGCCGCGCACGCTCCGCGCCTCCGACACGGACCGCGAACGCGTCGTCGGCCTCCTTCGGGACGCGCACGCCGACGGCAGGATCACCCTTGACGAGCATGCCGAGCGGGTCGAGCGCGCGTACGCCGCGCGCACCCTCGGCGACCTCAGCGGGCTGACCGACGACCTGACGACGCCGGACCTCCAGCCCATCCGCCTCGACTCCGGCCGCCTGTACGCGCTGTTCGCGACCGTGAAGCACGGCGGCCGCTGGGTGGTGCCGGCCCGGCTCCCGGTCGCGGCGCTGTTCGGCACCGTCGAGATCGACATGCGGGAGGCGCTGCTCCAGCGACGGCACGTGGTCATCCGCGCCAACGTGCTCGGCGGGCGGCTGCGGCTGATCGTTCCGGACGGGGTCCGCGTCGAGTTCACCGGCCGCTCCGTCATCGGCTCACGTGACCTGCGGGTACGCCCGGCCCAGGAGTCGGACGCACCGGTCATCGAGGTGAGCGGAACGATCATTCTCGGCTCGGTCGGCGCGCGTACGCCCAAGCGCCCCCGGCGGTGGCGGCGAGCCGCCGGCGGACCGCGTTGAGCCGGGCCTGCGCGGGACGCAGCAGGTCACATGGGGATTTCAATAACAGTTGAGACTCCCCGCCGCCCACCCTCTTGAACTGGTACGGACCAGCTTCTATGGTTCAGTGCCATGCGCGATTCTGCTCGATGAGCAGCGGAATCGTGCACAACCTTTCATGCCTGTGAAAGGAGGGGCGGCGCGAGCCGCGCTCAGCTGTGCCACGCCAACGGCCGCTCGGAGGTGATGATCCGAGAGCCGGGCCGGGGGTTGGCGAACCCTTTCATGACACAAGACCGGGGACGTCGCGCGCACCCGCGCGCCCCGAAGCCCAAGAAGGCGGGGACAGGTGAAACGGCATCTCATCGGCGTCATCGCCGCGGGTCTGACGGTGACCCTCGGTATGACCGGTTGCAGCAAGGGCAGCTCCTCAAGCGGTGGCGGCGACAGTAAGACGATCAAGTTCGTCGCCGCGATCTACGACGACAACACCAAGGGCTACTGGGACAGCCTCATCAAGGACTTCGAAGCCCAGAACAAGGGCTACAAGGTCAACCTTGAGATGGTCGACTGGACCCAGATGGACGCCAAGGTCAAGACCTACGTCCAGACCAAGCAGACCCCGGACATCCTGAACTACAACTCGTTCTCGGACTTCGCGCGCGACGGCCTGATCTACAAGGCCTCCGACATCGTGTCGCCGCAGGTCCTGAGCGACTTCACGCCGACCTTCGTCGACCAGACGAAGTACAACGGCGAGCAGTACGCCCTGCCGTTCATCTCCAGCGCCCGCCTGCTGTTCTTCAACAAGGACCTGTTCACTAAGGCCGGCATCACCGACCCGCCGAAGACCTGGGCCGAGGTGAAGTCCGACGCTCAGAAGATCAAGGGGAAGGGCTCCATCGGGTACGGCCTGCCGCTCGGCCCGGAGGAGTCCCAGGCGGAGTTCTACTCCTGGGCGATGAACGACAACGGTGGCTGGGTCGACTCGTCCGGCAAGTGGGCGATCAACCAGCCGGCCAACGTCGACACCCTGAACTTCCTGCGGGACCTCAACAAGTCGGGCCTGACCCAGCCGAACCCGGAGACGACCGACCGCAAGACGGTCTTCAACCAGTTCGCGCAGGGCAAGGTCGGCATGTCCATCGGCGGCCCGTTCACGCGGGCGGGCTTCATCGACCCGGTGAACAAGAGCCTCAACTACGGCGTGGCGCCGCTGCCCAGCAAGGACGGCTCGGTCCACAACACGCTGGGTGTCGTCGACGTCCTCGCCGGGTTCAAGAACGGCGGGAAGAACAAGGACGCGGTCTCGAAGTTCCTGAGCTTCTTCTACCAGCAGCAGAACGCCGCGAAGTTCCTCAAGCTGGAGAACTTCCTGCCGGTGACCAAGTCCGCCGGTGACGCGCTGAGCAGCGACCCGTACTTCAAGCAGTTCGTGGACGCGCTGCCGACCGCGAAGTTCGCTCCGACGGGCAACCCGGCGTGGTCCGCGGTGGCCGGTGCGGTGAAGCAGAGCATGGGCACCTCGGTCGCGAACGCCGACCCGAAGAAGGTTCTGGACGCCATCCAGAAGACGGCCGAGAAGAACGGCTGACGTGCCGGACGCCAAGATCAGCGCGCGTGGTGCCGGGGCCTCGTCCCCGGCACCACGCGCGGGATACGGCCGCCGTGTCCGCGAGGCGCTGACCCCGCTGCTGTGGATCGGCCCCGCGACCGCGCTCATCGCCGTCGTCGTGCTGTGGCCGGTCGTCGAGATGGTCCGCACCTCGCTGGAGAAGATCAGCTCGTCCGGCGTCACCCTCGGTGGCAACGGGAGTAAGAACTACTCCGATCTGTTCGACGAGGCCGACCTCATCCACGTCCTGGTGCGCACGCTGCTCTGGGTGATCGGGGTCGTCGTCGTCACGATGGTCGTCTCCCTGGCGCTGGCACAGCTCCTCAACGCGCGGTTCCCCGGACGCCGCGTCGTACGGTGGGCCGTGATCGTGCCCTGGGCCGCGTCGGTGCTGATGACCGCGCTGGTCTGGAAGTGGATGCTCGACAACTACTTCGGCGTCGTCAACCGGGTCCTGATCGACATCGGTGTGCTGGACAAGCCGGTGAACTGGCTGGCCCACCCGGACCAGGCGATGCTGTGGATGATGTGGGTGGCGGTCTTCGTGTCGCTGCCGTTCGCCTCCTTCGTCATCCTGGCCGGTCTCCAGACCATCCCCGAGGACGTGTACGAGGCGGCGCGCGTCGACGGCGCGGGCACGTTCCGCACCTACTTCAGCATCACGCTGCCGCTGCTGCGGCCGGCCGTGCTGATCGCGTCGATCATCAACGTGATCAACGTCTTCAACTCCTTCCCGATCATCTGGGCGATGACCCAGGGCGGTCCGGGACACGCCACCGACACGACCACGACGTTCATGTACAAGATCGCGTTCTTCGACCAGAACGTCGGTGAGTCCGCGTCGATGTCGGTGGTCAACTTCGTACTGATCCTCGTGATGGTGCTGATGTACCTGCGCGCCTCGCGCTGGCGGGAGGAGATCCGGTGATGTCTTCCACCCCGTCACGCCGCAGGACGATGTCCCTGCGCAAGGCGATCCTCACCGGCGTCGGCTGGCTGGTCGCGCTCGCGTTCGTCGCCCCGTACCTCGAGATGCTGCTGACCGCGCTCAAGCCCGAGCGTGAGCTGATGAAGTCGCCGGGTCCCTACTTCCCGTCGCACTGGGACTGGTCCAACTTCATCAACGTGTGGAAGGCCGCCCCGATCTGGCAGAACATGAAGGTCTCGCTGCTCGTGGCCGGCGCCGCGACCCTCGTGACCCTCATCGTCGGCCTGCCAGCGGCGTACTACACCGCCCGCAACCGCTTCCGCGGGCGCAACGCCTTCCTGTTGATGATCTTGGTCACTCAGATGTTCGCGCCCACCGCGCTGGTGATCGGCATCTACCGGGAGATGGTCGCGCTCAATCTGACCGACACCCTCCTGTCGCTGATCCTGGTCAACGCGGCGTTCAACCTGCCGTTCTGCGTGTGGATCCTGCACGGCTACTTCGCCAGCATCCCCAAGGAGCTGGAGGAGGCGGCCTTCCTCGACGGCGCGGGCCGGGTCAAGGCGCTGACGCGCGTGACCCTGCCGATCTCCCTGCCGGGCGTCGTGACGGCGCTGGTCTACACGTTCATCGGCGCGTGGAACGAGTACATCGTGGCGCTCACCGTCACGTCCTCGCCCAACCGCCAGCCACTGACCGTGGCCATCCCGTCGTTCGTCACGCAGTACCAGGAGCACTGGCAGTACCTGTTCGCGACCTCATTGATCGCGATCGTGCCGGTGGTCGTCCTGTTCATCTTCATCGAGCGCTATCTCATCGGCGGCCTGACCGCGGGCAGCGTCAAGTAGCGATGGAAGATCACGAGATGGGGGGCGGCCTGCCCCCCATCTCGTCTGAACTCAGGTCGCGGAGTCGAAGTTGATCGCGGAGTAGGCGCGCAGCTTCGACAGCCGGTGCTCGCTGTCGATCTTGCGGATCGTGCCGCTGCGGGACCGCATGACCAGCGAGTTCGTGGACGCGATGCCCTTGCGGTAGCGGACGCCGCCGACCAGTTCGCCGTCGGTGATGCCGGTCGCGGCGAAGAACACGTCGTCGGAGGTCACCAGGTCGTCCGTGGTGAGCACACGCGACAGGTCGTGGCCCGCGTCGATGGCCTTCTGGCGTTCCGCGTCGTCCTGGGGCCACAGCCGGCCCTGGATCACGCCGCCCAGCGACTTGATCGCGCTGGCCGCGATGATGCCCTCCGGGGTGCCCCCGATGCCGAGCATCAGGTCGATGCCGGTGTTCTCGCGGGCGGCCATGATCGCGCCGGCCACGTCGCCGTCGGTGATGAACTTGATGCGGGCGCCCGCCTCGCGTACCTCCCGCACGATCTGCTCGTGCCGCGGCCGGTCGAGGATGACCACCGTGACGTCCTCGGGCGCGGAGCCCTTCGCCCGCGCGACCGCGCGTACGTTGTCGGCGACCGGCGCGTCGATGTTCACCACGTCGGCGGCCTCGGGCCCGGTGGCGAGTTTCTCCATGTAGAACACGGCCGACGGGTCGTACATCGTGCCGCGCGGGCTCACCGCGATCACCGCGATCGCGTTGCTCATGCCGAGTGCGGCCAGCCGGGTGCCGTCGATCGGGTCGACGGCCACGTCGCAGTCGACGCCGCTGCCGTCACCGACGCGCTCCCCGTTGAACAACATCGGGGCCCGGTCCTTCTCACCCTCGCCGATCACCACCACGCCGTTCATCGACACGGTGTTTATGAGTTGCCTCATGGCGTTCACCGCGGCGCCGTCCGCGCCGTTCTTGTCACCGCGCCCGACCCACCGGGCCGCCGCCATCGCCGCGGCCTCGGTCACCCGTACGAGCTCGAGTGCGAGGTTGCGATCAGGGGCGTCCGCTTCGGTCGCTAGCGGGGACGATACGGTCGTTTCGTCGGTCATGGCGATGCAGGCCTTCCTGGTAGCTCTCTCCATCGATCGTATTTCAGAGCAGACAGGGCGTAATCTAGGGCCGTAATGACCAGTGAAATCCAGCGGCGATCCGGCGGGCGCGCAACGAGTTCGGCGCCACGCCGCACATCGTGCGCTCAGCCGACGCCGTACGCGTCCCCGAGACGGCCAGGAGCGCGTCAGTGAGCATCGAAAACCTCCCGCGCACCTCCGACCGGGGCGCCGCCACCCGAGGTGCCCTACTGGCCGCGGCCCGTGAGGTCTTTTCGGTCTCCGGGTTCGCCCAGGCGGCGGTGACCGACATCGTGGCCAAGGCGGGCGCTAGCGTCGGCAGCCTCTACCACCACTTCAGCGGCAAGGCCGACCTTTACCTGACGCTGTTCGAGGAGTTCCAGACCCGCCAGCAGGAGCGCACCCGCGACGCCGTGCACGTGGTGCGCGACCAGGGCGAGACCGACCCGATGCGGCTGTTCATCGCCGGCGCGCGCGCCTACCTCGACGGCTGCCTCGCCGAGCCCGACCTGGCGCGGCTCTTCCTCTCCGGCGACGGGCCTCCCGGGTTCGACCGGGTCCTGCGCGACCGGCTCCGCACCTGGGCGCGCCGCAACGCCGCCCTGTTCGACTCCGGCGACGGCGAGGTCGACGAGGCGCTCGTGGTCGTGCTGACCGGCGCGATGTCCGGCGCCGTCTCCGAGGTCTCGCTGTCGGAGGACGAGGAGGCCTCACGCCGTCTCGCCGACGACGTCCTGACGATCATCTCCGGCATGGAGCGCACGCGTGACCGACGTGCCTGAGGAGACGACCGGCACGGCCACAGCCACGCGCGAGCCGGAGCCCGAGGGCCCCATCGTGGTCTCGCCGTCGGTCTACCGGCGGCTGACCTCGGGCGTGCCGGGGTTCGCCGTCGCGATGCTGTCCTGCCTGGTGATCGTCGGCATGGTGATGCTGGTCAACCCGACCCGGCACTCCGGGACCACTCCGCGCATCGACTACACCGGCGACCTGACCGGCCTGCGGGCCGTCGCGCCGTACACCCCGCAGGCGCCGCAGGGGCTCCCGTCGGCCTGGTACCCGACCAGCTCGCGGCTGAGTGGCAAGGCGGGCGGCCCGATCGCATGGCACCTGGGCTTCTACACGCCGGGCAAGGAGTACGCCGCGCTGGAGGAGAGCAACGAGCGGCCGGGCGGCGACGGAGGATTCGTCGACCGCATGACGAGCCAGGGGCGCCCCGATGGCTCGGTCCAGATCGCCGGCGCGACCTGGAACCGGACGTTCCGCAAGGACAAGAAGCAGCGCTCGCTGGTCCGCACCGTGGCGGGCCTCACGATCGTGGTCACCGGCACGGCGTCCTACGACGAGCTGGCCGTCCTGGCCACCGCGCTCCGGGCCCAGCCCAAGTCCTAGAAGGGCGTGCTCTCCGCCGAGCCCGCACCGGGCTCGGCGCGTTCGGCCATGGCCGCGGCGAGCCGCGCGCGGGCGCCCTCGAGCCACTCCTCGCAGATGCCGGCGAGCTTCTCGCCGCGCTGCCAGAGCGTGAGCGACTCCTCCAGGGTGAGTCCGCCCGCCTCCAGGCGACGTACGACGTCGGTCAGCTCGTCGCGGGCCTGCTCATAGGACAGCTCTGGTTTCTCCTCCGTCACGGCACCAACCCTATGGGGACGCGAGGACGTGCCGTCCTAGGATCGAGGCCATGCCTCCCGTACGGACCGCCGCCGGCGCCGACATCCCCGAGCTCGTACGCCTGCGCGGCCTGCTGTTCGACTCCCTTGTCGGCCTGTGGGGAGCGCAGCCCGGCGGCGACGGGTGGCGCGAGGACTGCGCCGCCGCGCTCGCCCGCAGGCTCGGCACCGCGACGACGCGGATCCTCGTCATCGACGGCACCGGCGAGGGCCTGGCCGCCTGCGGCATCGGCGTGATCGACCAGCGGCTGCCGAGCCCGTACAACCGGAGCGGCCTGATCGGCCACGTGTTCGGCGTCATCACGGACCCGGCGCACCGCAGGCGCGGCCACAGCCGGGCGATCATGGAGGAGCTGCTGGCCTGGTTCACTGACCAGGGCGTCCAGCGCGTGGACCTGAACGCCAGCCCCGACGGGATGCCGCTGTACCGCGCCCTCGGCTTCGTCGACCACGCCGACCCCACGCTCAGCCGCAAGTCCTAGTCCGTCACTTCGACAGATTGCCCACGATCACCACGAGAAGGACGACGAACGCCACGGCCGGGTACAGGTACGGGCCCGGCCGCAGGAACACCGGCTTGCCCGGGTCCAGGGGCGCCGGACCCTGCATGCCCGGGGCCCGCTGCGGCGCCGGCAGCGCGGTGACCTTGCCGCGGGCGGCGAGATTCATCAGCAGGAAGAACGGCGACAGGATCAGCGCGCCGACGCTGAACCAGCCGCCCGTGAGGGTCTTGGCCGTCTGACGGCGGAACGTCGCGAGCCCGCAGTCACGGCAGAACGGTCCGCGCGCGGTCCAGATCGTGTGCATCATCACGGCGCCGACGACCCCGCGGAACGTCGCCGGCGCGGCCGGCCCGCTCCCGCAGAGACGGCACTGGTCGCCGGAGGGCATCGGCCCGCCCTGCTGCTGGTACGGCGGGTACTGCTGCGGGCCCGGCTGCCCGTACGGCTGCTGGCCTGGCTGCGCCTGCGGCTGCTGGTACGGCTGGCCGTAGGGCTGCTGGTACGGCGGCTGACCCTGAACCTGGCCGGGCTGGGCGTACGGCTGCTGGTAGGGCTGCGCGTACGGCTGCTGGCCCTGCAGGTAGGGCTGCTGCTGGTAGGGCTGGCCGGGCCAGGGCTGCTGGTACTGCGGAGGCTGGGTCACGGAGGGTTCCTTCGACGCCGAGATCGGTGTGTCGCGATGCCCGGCGGTCGATACCGGCCGGATCAGCCAGAAAACCCTATCCGTGTGACACACGTCATGTGGGGGAACAGATCGCGCGGCTGTGAGGCGGTGCTCACACCGAATCCGTGCGTACCGTGATCCGGCCGTCCGCGAATCGGACGAGCAGCTTGTCGTCCTTGCCGACGTCGGCCGCCGCGCGTACGACCGACTCGTCGGCGCGCTGCACGATGGCGTAGCCGCGCTCGAGCGTCGCGGCGGGGGACAGCGCCACGAGCCGCGCCCGCGTGTGCCGCAGGTCGTCGGAGGCACGGTCGAGCGCGGAGGACAGGCAGCGGCGCGTGCGGTCGCGCAGCGTCTCGACCGCCTCGGCCTGGCGCTCGACCTCGCGTACGGGATCGGCGAGCGCGGGCCGGGAACGGACGCCGGCCAGCCACTGCACCTCGCGCTCGACGCGCCCGGCCAGGCAGCGCCGCCCTCGGTCGCGGAGCTGGCGGACGAGCGTGAGCTGCTCGCGCACGTCGGGGACGGCCTTCTTGGCGGCGTCCGTGGGCGTCGAGGCGCGCATGTCGGCGACGTGGTCCAGCAGCGGGGCGTCCTGCTCGTGGCCGATCGCGGAGATCACCGGGGTACGCGTGGCCGCGACCGCACGTACGAGGGCCTCGTCGGAGAAGGGCAGCAGGTCCTCCAGCGAGCCGCCGCCGCGCGCGATGATGATCACCTCGACCTCGCGGTCGGCGTCGAGCCGGGAGAGGGCGTCCATGACCTCGTTGACCGCGTACGAGCCCTGCACGGCGGTGTTCTCGACCTTGAAGCGCACGGCCGGCCAGCGGCGCCGGGCGTTCTCCAGCACGTCGCGTTCGGCGGCGGAGTCGCGGCCGCAGATCAGCCCGATCGTGCCCGGCAGGAACGGCAGGGGCCGCTTGCGGTCGGCGTTGAACAGGCCCTCGGAGGTCAGCACGCGCTTCAGCCGCGCGAGCCGCGCGAGCAGCTCGCCGACGCCGACGGGCCGGATCTCCAGCGCGGACAGCGCGAACGATCCACGGTTGATGTAGAAGTCCGGCTTGGTGTGCACCACGACGCGCGCGCCGTCGATGACCGCGGGGCCCGCGTTGTCGCAGACGGCGCGCGGGCACACGACGCGTACCGACACGTTGGCGACCGGGTCGCGGAGCGTGAAGTAGACGGTGCCGGCCCGGCGGTTCAGCTCGGTGATCTGCCCCTCGACCCAGATGCGGCCGAGCTTGCCGATCCAGCCACCGATGAGCTGCAGGACGGTGCGTACCGGGGTCGGCGACTCCGGCGAGGTCTCCAGCGCCATGGCGGGAACACTAGCGCCACCGGGCGAGCGTGGCCCCCTTGTCCGCGCCCTGAGCAATGTGACATTTTACAGATCATGCGCAGGACGGACGTGCTGGTCATCGGCGCGGGCGTCGTCGGGGCGGCGTGCGCCCTCCACGCCGCCGGTGCCGGCCTGACCGTCTCCGTCGTCGACCGCGGGCCGGTCGCCGGCGGGACGACCGGCGCCGGAGAGGGCAACATCCTCGTCTCCGACAAGGAGCCCGGTCCCGAGCTCGACCTGGCCCTGCTGTCCACGCGGCTGTGGCGCGACCTCGCCGCCCGCGACGGGCTCGGTACCGCCATCGAGTACGAGGCCAAGGGCGGCCTGGTCGTCGCGGCGACCGGTGACGGCGCCACGGCCCTCGGAGCGCTCGCCGCCCTGCAACGCGCGGACGGCGTCGAGGCCGTACCGGTCGCGGCGGACGAGCTGGCCGCCCACGAACCGCACCTCGCGCCCGGCCTGGCCGGTGGCGTCCTCTACTCGCAGGACGCGCAGGTCCAGCCGATGCTCGCCGCCGCGCACCTGCTGCGCGCCTCCGGCGCCGAGGTACGTACCGGCGTGACCGTCACCGGGTTCCTGCGGTCGGGAGAGCGGATCACCGGCGTGCGCACCGACCACGGTGACCTCGAGGCCGGCGCGGTCGTCAACGCGGCCGGTACGTGGGGCGGCGACGTCGCGGCGCTCGCCGGCGTACGGGTGCCGATCCTGCCCCGGCGCGGGTTCGTCCTGGTCACCGAGCCGCTGCCGCCGCTGATACGGCACAAGGTGTACGCCGCCGAGTACGTCGCGAACGTCGCCAGCGAGGAGGAGGGCCTGGAGACCTCGCCGGTCATCGAGGGCACGCGCGCGGGCACGGTGCTGATCGGCGCCAGCCGCGAGCGGGTCGGCTTCGACCGTACGACCTCGGTCCCGGTGCTGCGCCACCTCGCCCGGCAGGCGATCGCGCTCTTCCCCGCGCTCGCGGACGTGACGGCCATCCGCGCCTACTGCGGGTTCCGCCCGTACTGCCCGGACCACCTGCCCGTCATCGGGCCCGACCCGCGTGCCGAGGGCCTGCTGCACGCCTGCGGGCACGAGGGCGCGGGCGTCGGCCTCGCCGCCGCGACCGGCCACCTGCTGGCCCAGATCCTCACCGGGGCCGAACCCGACCTCGACCTGAGCCCCTTCCGCCCCGAACGCTTCGGGAGCCCGACATGACCGAGATCACCTTCGAGGGGCGGCCGGTCGCGATCCGGCCGGGCCAGAGTATCGGCGCGGCGCTGCTGACCGCCGGGATCCGCTCCTGGCGCACCACCCACGCGCTCGGAGCGCCGCGCGGCCTGTACTGCGGGATCGGCGCCTGCTTCGAGTGCCTCGTCACCGTGAACGGCCGTCCCGCCCAGCGCGCCTGCGCCGTGGAGGCACGCCCGGGAGACGTCGTGGAGGCCTCCGATGGCGTATGACGTCGCGGTGGTCGGTGCGGGGCCGGCGGGCCTCGCCGCGGCCCTCACGGTCGCCGAGGCGGGCCTGGACGTCGTCCTGCTCGACGCCGGGAGCCGGCCCGGCGGCCAGTTCCACCGGCACCACCCGGGCGGGAGCGTGCCGGACGGCCTCGTCCCCGCGCACGACCGGCTGACGTACCTGCCCTCGCACCGGGTCTGGCACATCGAACCCGGGTTCGCCGCGCACGCCCTCGCGGGTGACCGCGACGAGCGCCCGGTGACCGTACGTGCACGTGCGCTGGTGATCGCGGCAGGGGCGCACGACCGGTCGCTGCCCTTCCCCGGCTGGGAGCTGCCCGGTGTGCTGACCGCGGGCGGCGCGCAGGCCCTGCTCAAGGGCGACCTCGTCACGGCCGGGTCCCGCGTCGTCGTCGCCGGAACCGGGCCGTTCCTGCTGCCGGTCGCGACCGGGCTGGCCGCCGCCGGCGCGCGTGTCGCGGGCGTCTTCGAGGGCAACCGGCCGTACGGGTTCGCACGGGACATCGCGCGCAGCCCGAGCCGGGCCGCCGAGAGCGCCGGCTACGTGGCCGCCCTCGCCCGCCACCGCATCCCGTACCGCACCGGCCACGCCGTGGTGGCCGCGCACGGCGACGGCACCGTCGAGGCGGTCACGGTCGCCCGCCTCGACGCCGCGTGGTTGCCGGTGAGCGAGCGCCTCGTGCCGTGCGACGCGGTCGCGGTCGGGTACGGCTTCACGCCCCGGCTCGAGCTGCCCTTGCAGCTCGGCTGCGCCACCCGTGTCGACGCCGACGGCAGCCTGGTCGCGGAGGCCGACGTGGGCCAGCGCACGAGCGTGCCCGGCGTGTACGCGGCGGGGGAGACCACCGGCGTCGGCGGCGCGCGGCTCTCACGCGTCGAGGGCGAGCTCGCCGGCCTGGCCCTCGCCACGGACCTCGGCGGCATACCGCCCGCGCCGGGGCGCCTGCGCCGCCTGCTGGGGCGGCGGCGGACGCTGCGGGACTTCGCCATCGCCCTCAAACAGGCCTATCCGGTACGCGACGGCTGGACCACGCGGCTGCGCGACGACACGATCGTCTGCCGCTGCGAGGAGGTCACCCTCGGGGAGCTCACGGCGGCGATCCACCTCGGCGCCGGCGACCCGCGGTCGGCCAAACTGCTCTGCCGCGCCGGGATGGGCCGGTGCCAGGGCCGGATCTGCGGCTACGCCACGGCCTGCCTGACCGCCGCCGCGAGCGGGCGCGAACCGGACGCCGACGAGCTGCGCGGCATCGAGCGCCGCCCGATCGCCTGGCCCGTACGGCTCGGGGACCTCGCGGCGGACCCACCCGACGCACCGACGAAGGAGAGCACGTGAGCACCTCCCGCAGCCCCTGGCAGGGCATCATGGTCGCCACCGCGCTGCCCCTGCGCGACGACCGGTCCGTGGACCTCGACCGGTACGCCGCGCACATACGGCACCTCGTGGACTCCGGGTGCGACGGCGTGTGCCCCAACGGCTCGCTGGGGGAGTACCAGAGCCTGACGCCCGAGGAGCGGGCCCGCGTCGTACGCACCGCCGTCGAGACGGTCGGCGGCGACCGGGTCATGCCGGGCGTCGGCGCGTACGGGTCGGCCGAGTCGCGGCGCTGGGCCGAGCAGGCGCGCGAGGCCGGAGCGGGTAGCGTGCTCCTCCTGCCGCCGAACGCCTACCGCGCCGACGACCGCATCGTCGAGGCCCACTACGCGGAGGTCGCGAAGGCCGGCCTCCCGATCGTGGCCTACAACAACCCGCACGACACCAAGGTCGACCTCCGTCCCGACCTGCTCGCCCGGCTGCACGAGGCCGGCCACATCGTCGCCGTCAAGGAGTTCAGCGGCGACGTGCGGCGCGCGTACGAGATCGCCGAGCTGGCACCCGGGCTCGACCTGCTCGTCGGCGCGGACGACGTGCTGCTCGAGCTGCTCCTGGCCGGGGCGAAGGGCTGGATCGCCGGGTACCCGAACGCCCTGCCGCGCGCGAGCGTCGCGCTGTACCGCGCCGCCGCGGCCCACGACCTGAAGCGTGCCCTGCCGCTCTACCGGACTCTGCACCCGCTGCTGCGCTGGGACTCCAAGACCGAGTTCGTGCAGGCCATCAAGGTTTCGATGGACCTCATGGGCGGGTACGGCGGCCCGTGCCGCGCGCCGCGCCTGCCGCTGACCGCCGAGCAGTACGAGACCGTGCGGGCGGCCACCGAGTCGGCCGCGCACCTGGAGCGCGATGCGTAGCACACGAGTCTTCCACGCCGTCGACTCCCACACCGAGGGGATGCCGACCCGCGTCATCACGGGCGGCGTCGGCGTCATCCCCGGCGCGACGATGGCCGAGCGGCGGCTCCACTTCATGGAGCACCTGGACCACATCCGCACCCTGCTGATGTACGAGCCGCGCGGCCACGCCTCGATGAGCGGAGCCATCCTCCAGCCGCCGACCAGCCCCGGCGCGGACTACGGCGTGCTGTTCATCGAGGTGTCGGGCTGCCTGCCGATGTGCGGGCACGGCACGATCGGCGTGGCGACCGTGCTCGTCGAGACCGGCATGGTCGAGGTGACCGAGCCGGTCACCACGATCCGCCTCGACACCCCCGCCGGGCCGGTCGTCACCGAGGTCGCCGTGGAGGACGGTGTCGCGCGCGGCGTGACCCTGCGGAACGTCCCGTCGTTCGTCGACGCCCTCGACCGCGTGGTGGACGTGCCGGGCCTCGGCCCCGTGACGTACGACCTGGCCTACGGCGGCAACTTCTACGCGATCCTCCCAATCGAGCGGGTCGGACTGCCGTTCGACCGTGAGCGCAAGAACGACATCCTGACGGCCGGGCTCGCCCTGATGGCGGCGATCAACGAGTCGCAGCGGCCCGTACACCCCGAGGACCCCGGCATCGCGGGCTGCCACCACGTGCAGTTCGTCGCGCCCGGCTCGACCGGGAGCCACTCGCGGCACGCGATGGCCATTTACCCCGGCTGGTTCGACCGGTCGCCGTGCGGCACCGGCACGTCGGCGCGGCTCGCCCAGCTGCACGCTCGCGGCGAGCTGGCGCCCGGCGGGGAGTTCGTCAACGAGTCGTTCATCGGCGGGCGCTTCCTCGCGCGCGTCGCGGGGGAGACCACCGTCGGCGGCCGGCCCGCGATCATCCCGGCCATCACGGGCCGCGCCTGGCTCACGGGTACCGCCCAGTACTTGTCGGACCCCGATGACCCCTTCCCGGCGGGCTTCCTCCTGTGACCGCTCGGGTATGAACACCTTGTGTGCCACACCGTGATCCAGCCGTGTGCGCAACCTCACACTCCGTAGTTAGCCCAGCTAATCTGGATTTTGCTAGCTTGGAGGGAAAGGTCATGTCCGATCCCCGGCTGCTCGCCGAGCGCTTCAACCGGCAGATCCGCGACCTGGTGCTGATGCTCAGGCGCGCGGGTGCCGGGCAGGGCGCCACGACCCAGCAGATCATCGTGCTGGGCTCGCTGGAGTCCGGCTCTCGCCGGATGTCCGACCTCGCCGGCGAGCACGGCGTACGGATGCCGACGATGACGCGTCAGATCGGCCGCCTCGCCCGTGACGGGCTCGTCCTGCGCGGACGCGACGCCGACGACGCGCGTGTGGTCACCGCCGAGCTCACAGCGCTCGGCCGGCAGATGCTCCACCTCGGGCGCGAACGGCGCATCGCCTTCCTCGCGGAGCGTATGGCCGCGCTCACGGAGGATGAGCGCGCGGCCATCCAGGCCGCCCTGCCCGCACTGGAGAAGCTCTTCTCCGGAACATGAGACGGCCGCCGGCCTGCGACGAAGTATCGCGGGGGAAAAATCCGGCTCCGCACTGTTTTGGTCAAGCCGCGTAACGGCCTAAGTTAGCTGCGGATCACATATGTTTCAGGAGGCTTACCTGTGTGTGGCATCACCGGATGGGTGGATTACGAGCGCGACCTCACCACGGAGCACGAGATCGCCCTGGCCATGACGCGCACGATGGCGCTGCGTGGCCCGGACGACGAGGGTCTGTGGATCGACCCGCACGTCGCGCTGGGGCACCGGCGGCTCGCGGTGATCGACGTCGAGGGCGGCGTGCAGCCGATGAACGAGGGCCCCGCGACCATCGTCTACAGCGGCGAGACCTACAACTTCCGTGAGCTCCGCAACGAGCTCGAGGGACACGGTCACCGCTTCCGTACCCGTAGCGACACCGAGGTCGTCCTCCACGCCTACCTGCAGTGGGGCGCCGACGTCGCCGAACACCTCAACGGCATGTTCGCGTTCGCCATGTGGGACGCGCGCACCGAAGAGCTCCTGCTCATCCGCGACCGCATGGGCATCAAGCCCCTCTACTACGCGCCGACCCCGAACGGCGTGCTGTTCGGCTCCGAGCCGAAGGCGATCCTGGCCAACCCGGAGTTCACCGCGCGCGTCGACGAGGAGGGCATCCTCGAGCTGCTCACCAACGCCAAGACGCCCGGCCACGCGATCTTCAAGGGCATGTACGAGGTCGAGCCCGGTCATGTCGTACGGATCTCCCGCGACGGCATCACCGACCGGCGCTACTGGGCACTGACCGCCCAGGAGCACACCGACGACGTGCCGGCCACCGTACGCAAGGTGCGGGAGCTCCTCGACGACATCGTCGAGCGCCAGCTCATCTCCGACGTGCCGCTGTGCACGCTGCTGTCCGGTGGCCTCGACTCGAGCGCGCTGACCTCGCTGTCCGACCGCGCGCTCGGCGTGGACTCCGTACGGTCCTTCGCGGTCGACTTCACCGACGAGACCGGCGGGTTCGTGCCGGACGCCATGCGCGACACCGCCGACGGCCCGTTCGTCCAGGACGTCGCCAAGTACGTCGGGTCCCAGCACACCGACGTCGTCCTGCGAAGCGACCAGCTCGCCTCGCCGGTCATCATGGACGCCGTGCTCCGGTCCCGCGACATGCCGGGCATGGGCGACATGGACACCTCGCTGTACCTGCTGTTCGCCGAGATTCGCAAGCACTCGACGGTCGCACTGTCCGGCGAGTCCGCCGACGAGGTGTTCGGCGGCTACCGCTGGTTCCACGACCCCGAGGCGGTCGCCGCGGAGACGTTCCCGTGGACCCGCATCGGGCTCGGCAACGGCCGCGACCTGTTCGACCGCGGCCTCGACGAGCGCTCGGAGGCGTACCTGGACCGGCGCTACCGCGAGGCGCTCACCGAGGTGCCGCACCTGCCCTCCGCCGACCCGCTCGAACGCCGCATGCGCGAGATCTGTTACCTGCACCTCACCCGGATGGTGCGGCTCCTGCTGGACCGCAAGGACCGGCTGAGCATGGCCGTCGGCCTAGAGGTGCGCGTGCCGTTCTGCGACCACCGCCTGGTCGAGTACGTCTTCAATACGCCCTGGTCGCACAAGACCTACGACGGGCGTGAGAAGAGCCTGCTGCGCGGCGCGGTCGCCGACACGCTGCCCGAGTCGGTCGTGCAGCGCCGCAAGAGCCCGTACCCGGCGACGCAGAACCCGAGCTACGAGCTGGCCGTACGCGAGCGTCTCAACGACATCGTGATGGACTCCTCGTCGCCGATCCGCCCGTACCTCGACCTGAACGCGGTGCGCGAGGCACTGGCGCGGCCCGTCGGGCCGACCAGCCTCCAGCAGAACCGCATCGGCCTCGAGCGCGTGATCGGGCTGAACGACTGGTTCGAGACGTACCGGCCCGCGCAGGCATGATCGAGGCGGCCGTGACCGGTGATCTCGGTCACGGCCGCCCTACCGCGTCTCTCAGCCGCCGGCCTTGAGCTTGGCGATGCGGTTCTCGTACATTCGCCGTGGGGCATGGCGTGACGTCGCATGTAGCGCCGATCACCGGGTTGACGTGCACATTTGGCATCTCGACGTTTCTTGTTGTTTCACGCTGGATGCCGACGTCATGTGCCCTGGTTGTGCCCTCACTCCGTGACCACCCGCCGGGTTGGTACAGACCCCTCCCTGCTCCCGATAGCTGCCAACTCCGGGACTCTCGGTCGGGTTCCGTCAAGGGTCGAAGATCGCGTAGCGACGCCGAAGGCGCCCTTGACGGGTTCCGTCCGACCCGGAAAATTTCGCAGCGGGAGCACCCCACCGTGAGCGACGCAACGGTCTGCACCGGCCGACCAGCTCGTCACCCTGCGCCAGTGCTGTCGTACGACTCGGCGGCCCCGGAAGTTCCTCCGCTTTCCGCGCCAGACCGACCGGCCGCCTGCCCGCCCGGAGCGGGAGCGTCAGCGGAAGCGGAGGGTGGGCGCCGAGTCGGCGGCGCATGCGGCCCGTCTTCGGGCCGCCTTGAAGACGTACAGAAAGTTTGCACAGAGATCAGGGGGACGCATGAGGCACGACACCGCTAAGGGGCCGTCCGTAGAGACGTGGCCACCCACGGCCGAGGTAGTTGGAGAGTCAGCCCGAGTGGGTACGGGGTCAGCCATGTCGCTTGTCGCTTGGGCTTTTGATCTTGCAAACCAGAAGCTATGTGAGGCTGTGCCTCGAAGGTGGGCCCACGTGCAGGGTGTTGCACGACAGGCCCGGACTCTCCAGGCGGTAGCCGGCCCCGATGCGGACCTTCTAGAAGCCGCTGCGGTCCTGCACGATGTCGGGTATGCGCCAGACCTCGCGACAACGAAGTTTCATCCGCTGGATGGTGCGAGATTTCTGCAAGACGAAGGTGCCCCTGCGCGGCTGGTCAACCTGGTGGCACATCATTCCTATGCTGTTCTCGAAGCTCGGATGAGAGGGCTAGAGGAACAGCTACATACTTTTGAAGACGAGGGTCCATCTGTAATCCGCGATGCTTTGTGGTATTGCGATATCACAACCACGCCAGACGGAGACGCAACGTCTGGCGAGAGTCGAATCGCTGAGATTAAGGATCGTTACGGGCAGGACCACCTTGTCACTCGGTTCATCAGTGAGGCCGAGCCTGTGATTCTTGCCGCTGTAGAACGCACCAAAGAACGACTGCGGGCTACGACCTCAGCCTAGGTACGGCTCAGCTGTCGGCTGGATGGCATGGGTGATTCTCAGTCTCATGGACGGATGAATCTGTAGCGTGTCTAGGTCTTGAAGGGCAGTCCAGCGGGCTGTTATCGATTCGAGGCTAGGACGAAGTGAACCACCAACTGGCCTAGCACGAAAACAGATGGAGAACTCTTGGCGGACCTCTCCGTCATCATAGGAAATTACGTGATGCGGATCGGAATAGATGCCGCTTAGATTGAGAATCTCAGTTTCTATGCCAGTCTCTTCGCGTACTTCGCGTATGGCGGCCTGGGATACAGTCTCGCCCACCTCTTGGGCACCACCCGGAAGCGCCCACAGATGGTTGTCGGCACGTTCTATTAGAAGCAATTCGCCATCGGTGTTCTGTACTGCCATGGCTACGGCTACAACAATACTGTTGGCCGCGGGTGCATTGGGATCATTGTAGTGGTCGGTTTTTGGCATGCGCCTATCCTACAGGCTTCGAATCCTTCCATACTGCCTCAAAGCTTTCGTCGTACGTGCTGAATAGATCTCCAGCTGAGAGTCGACGCAAATGCAGCGCAGGGGAGTGGGGTGCGGTTTTTCCGTAGACATGAGGATTGACAATCATCTCGTTGTCGAATCGATAAATCGAGTTATATAGCACGGTTGAGTGATTTCGGATCGCTATTCCCTTAGCGTTGATGAGTGGCCGGAAGAACGCCAATGCGTTCTCGATCTTGACGGATATTGATCGCTCGCCAATTCCTTCGTCAATGCTCCGCTGAACTACGGCACTACTTGAAGGGTCTCCAAATAGCATCCGAATCTGCGTGCCTTGCTCGCCTTTGACGAGAAGAGCATTAAGAAGGCCCGGCCTTTCGGTCATGAACATGCCGACGTAGACAAGAATGTCGACTTGTGTGGTGGCATTGTCAAGTAGGCGATCCCAAAGGTCGCTGGGAATCGAACTACGATGCGAATATATCTTTACGATTTCTGATTCGCTAATCTCGGCCGCTTTAGAGTCCTGTAGCGCATCCGGCCATAGATAGCGCTCGCTCTCGTGAAGAAGTGTCGAGATCTTGTGTCGGAACTTCGGGTACGGATTTCGCCCCTTGGTGATCCAGCGTTCAACCGTCTTCCGGTCGACTCCGAGATGCTCGGCGAGATCATCGGGTGTCATGGCATTGCTGAGCATCGCGTCGCGCAGCCGTTCGTTCGTCACGGGATGATTCCCTTCAGGGACGGTGAGGGACGACTTCAGTCTACACCGGACGTCCCTAGTCGTCCCGCCATGCGGTGAACTCGTCCCCGTGGCGGAAGGCAATCTGGTGTCACACGAAGGGAAGCGCATCGAGAGGCGATGCGGCCCTAGATCGGAAGGACAGCTCATGAAGCTGTACGTGGACACCAAGGACAAGCAGGTAACGGTGTCGAAGGCTCCGGAGGAGAAGAAGGACCAGAACGGCCGTCAGAAGACCGAGCGCGACACGGGCCGTCCCATGTGGTCGACGCAGGTGTTCGTCCTGGACGAGGAGGGGGGCCAGGTCCTGTCTGTCACTACGGCTGGAGAAAAGCCGGACGTGAAGGTGGGACAGCCGGTCACCCTGTCGAAGCTGGAGGCCCTGCCCTGGGCGACCAACGGGAAGAACGGCGTTGCGTTTCGCGCTGCGGAGCTCAAGTCGGTCGGTGTTCCGGTCAAGTCTTAGCCGGTCGAGTCTGACCCCAACCGCATCATCCTGGTTGTCCGATCACAGGATCCGGAACAGACGCTTGGCGTCGATGTTCTCTCCTGAGCATTTCTCGCAAGTCCGGTAACGGCTCCAACCTTCTGGACTCGCACACAACCCGCTGGAGAAGAGGAGATCCCTCATGCCTCCGCAGATCACGCCACCGCCAGACCGTAGGAGTCGGGCGACGTGGCCGGATGGTGAATCCCCGGTGATTCGCATCCTCGCCGATCGCAAGAACGGCACGAAGTAAGAGCGAGCGAGGCCGGTAACGGCTCCAACCTTCCGGCCTCGCTCTTTCACACAACCCGCTCATCCAAAGGAGAGCGAACCATGCCCAAGTCTAGCGGCCGTAAGTCCTTCGGACGAGGCTCCGGGACCGTCACTGTCATCGAACAGCAGGTTCACCGGTCCTCGATCCGTAACGCCAAGATCGCCTTCTGGGCCATCGGCGTCTCTGTCGCCGTGGTGACCGCCACCGTGGCGGCTTCCTACACCCACCCGATCATCGCCGGGCTCATCGGCGCTGTCGTCGGCTTCTGCGTCGGCTTCACGACTGCGGGTTTCATCGTGGCCTGGCCCGTGCTGCGGGTCCTGTGGTGGTGGACCCCGGAGATCCTCATCGCTACCGGCCTGCTGGCCGGATGGGTCGAGCTGGCCACCCACACCAACACCATCATTCGGCTGATGGCCACCGCCGTCATCGTCGGTGTCCCCGCCGCACTCGCCCCGATCCGCACCCGGCTGGTCGCCGTGGCGTACTGCTTCGCCACACGGCATCGCCTGCGAGTGTGCTTCAACGAGTTCATCATCACCAACCGCACCGGCAGCCTGCCGCTGATCCTTCTGGGCACGCCCCACCCCCGTTGGTGAGCGGGTCTGGATCTGGCTTCGTCCCGGCCTTTCGGTCGATGACCTTCAAGGACGCCTCGACAAGATCGCCCCGGCTTGCTGGGCCGACGCCGTCACCATCGAACGCGCCTCGGACAGCAACGCCGCGTTCGTGCGCCTGGACATCAAACGCCGCCAGGTCATGGGCGACACCATCACCTCACCTCTGGTCGACCTGGTCGACCCGAACGCCCCCGCCACCGAGCGGGACCCCGGCGATGCACCCACCGCCCTGGACCTGACCGACGTCACCGCCGCATCCATCATCACCACGGCTAAGCAGCGCCAAGACGCCAGGCCCTCCAGAAGGCCGGCCACCGAGCCGGTCACCACTCCCGCCGCCGCCGGTGGCGAGGACGTCAGCGACTGGATCTAGATCCGCTAACCCATTCACTCGAAGGGAATCACAATGGGCCTGTTCGGTAACAGGAAAGAATTCAAGGCGAAGGCCGAGGAATACACCAAGCTCGCCAACAAGGAAGCGAAGTCGGCCCGCGAAGAGGCCAAGAAGGCCGCCGCCTACAAGAAGAGCTTGAAGTCGGAAGCGATGACCCGGCTGCTGACCGGTACTTGTTCCGGCAGCACGATTCGAACCGTCGCATCTATGAGGCCAACGCGCGCGACTTGCGTAAGGGCGCTGAATTTCAGCGCAAGCGTTGGTTCTGAATCATCACTCGCGAACCCCGGGCTGCGTCACCTGACTCGGCTCGGGGCCGCTTAGCGCACCCTGAAAAGGAGACGCTCATGGCTCCCACCAAGGCCCCAACCGTTCCGGTGGGGCCGAACCTTTCGATGTACGACCCGATTTTCCTGGGCATCGATGAGTTCGGTGAGCCCGTCTACGTGAAGATCATCTACCGCAACGTCCTCGCAGCCGGTGAACCCGGCGGAGGAAAGTCCGGGCTGCTGAACACCATCGTCGGCCACGTCGCTCTGTCGGCGAACACCCGGATGGTGCTGTTCGACGGCAAGCTCGTCGAACTCGGCCCCTACGCCGACATCGCCGATGAGTTCATCGGCCCTGACATCGACCACGCCATCGTCACCCTGCGCCGCCTGCAGAAGGTGATGGACAACCGGTACGAGTGGCTGCTGGCACACAACCGCCGCAAGGTCGAAGCCACCGACCCCATCACCGTCATCGCCTCGGTCTTTGATGAGATCGCCCTGTATTCGGCAACCCTGGGCACCGAGGTCCAACAGCGAGAGTTCATCTCTCTCCTGCGCGACCTGGTAGCCCGCGGCCGTGCCGCCGCCATGCCGGTCATCGCCGCCACCCAGCGACCGTCGGTGGACATCATCCCCAAGTCCCTGCGGGACTTGTTCGGCTACCGGGCCGCCTTCCGCTGCACCAGCTCGGGCAGCTCCAACATCATCCTCGGCGACGGCTGGTCCGAAGCGGGCTTTTCCGCTACCGACATCACCCCCACCCAACAGGGCGTCGCGTACCTGATCGCCGAAGGCGGAGTTCCCCGCCGCGTCAAGGTCGCCTACCTGTCCGACCAGAACATCAACGCCCTGGTCGACCACGCCACCTGGACTCGCAACACCAACCAGGACACCACCACACCCATGCCTCGGCCTGCCCTGCACGCCGTCTGACAAGGAGAACCCGGCATGTATGGAACCACCGACCCGATCGCCCGCAAGGGCTTCATCACCAGTCTGCGCGTCCTCGTGGACTACCTGACCACGCACCCCGACGTGCCCGTGCCTCCGGCCTGGAACGAGACCAAGATCTGTATCACGCCACCGGCACCCAGGCCGAGCGCTACGCCGAGGTCGACCACATCGCCGCCCTCCTCGACGCCCCGGTCAAGGACGACACCGCCAACGGCGGCCACTACAGCACCGAAAAGGTCTTCGGCGCCATCGTCTACTCGGTCGTCGCCATCTCCGACGCCTACACCGCCCAAGCCAACGCCGACGACACCTACCGAGGTTGCGTCAGCGCCAACGAAGCCACGGCGGTGCACTGATGGACGACGACACCGACCTGCACTGTCCTGAATGTGAGGGCACCGACTTCCGCGAAGAGCCGGCCATCACCAACTGGGGACGCACCTACGTCCTGATCTGCGAGAACGACGACTGCGGATGGGTCGTCGCCGCATGATCCGCAAACAGTACAAGCCCGACGGATCCCCGGACCTGCGCCGCTGGACCGTCGAATGCGACGCCTGCACAGCGGCAGAAGAGCTGACCTGCGCCGGTGACTGGGTCATTCCCAGCGGCATCACGATGCCGGACTACTGCCCGTTCTGCGCCGCCATCATCGCCGCCTACCTCATCGAGGCGGCCTTCCCCGGATAAGCGCGGGGCCGGAACCACCACCAAGTAACCCCGGCCCCCGCATCCACACAACCCCAACAGAGGAAGTGGACCTCGTGCAGCTTACGCCTGCCCAGATGCAGGACCTCGTGTCCCTCAACTCGATCACGTTGTGTTCGACAAGGGCATCTACCTGGAGTTCTACGACCCGACCGGTGACCGGTACGGGATCCCCACCTACCCCTACCACTGGGCCCCTGAGGGCCTGTTCACCGTCCGGCAGCTCCGCTTGCTGGGCCTGCGTCCCGGCGGCCAGCACATCGCCGGGCAGATCCTGTGGCGCCATCGCACGCAATGCCGTGTTGCCTACCTCTATCGCGAGGACCTCGCTAAGCCCAAGCGGCAGGCCACCCCTGCCCAGCTCCTAGCCTCGCCCGTGCCCTGCGCGCACGGCGCATCTGCCCGACGTGTGGTGAGGAGAAGGACTACTACATCCGTCGCTCTACGGGCGAATGCAACGACTGCGGCATGCGGTGGGGCCGATGATGCCCATCCGCCGAGAAACCCCCTCCACCGTCAACGGCTCATTGACACCCAAACGACCCAGGCGCGTGGTCGAGAACGACCAGTTCGCCGCCTTCGTCCGACGTGTCATCCGCGCTCACAGCCGCCGGGTCACATCCGGCGACATCGAATCCCTCACCGATCTGGCCGCCATGGCCATCGAGATCGATAACGCCACCAACGACGCCGTTCACGCCTGCGCGCCTACGGCTACTCCTGGACCGAGATCGGCGCCCGCCTCGGCATCACCCGCCAGGCCGCCCAACAGCGCTTCGGCGGTGAGACGCGATGAAGCGCCCTGACCGCATCGAATCGATCATCCAGATCCTCATCCTGCTGGTCATCGGCTGCATGGCCGGAGCAGCCTCCTTCACCCATGTCCACGACTGGACCATGCACTACAGCCCTAAAAACACCAGTGATTGGTTCGGCTTGCCAACGCTGTCATCTCCGAACTCGCCCTCACCGCCGCCGGCCTGGAATCCGCCGACGCAAACGCCACCACCAGTCCATCACCTACCCGATGGCCGTCCTCATCGCAGCCGCGATCCTGTCCCTGACTGCCCAGGTCTCCGAAGCAAAAGCCGGAACCACCGGATAGCTCGTCGCAGCCGTCCCCGCCCTGGCCTTCCTCGCCCTGTCCAAGCTCGTCCTGTCGCGGACCAGCACTCAACCCGAACCCGACACCGAACCCGCTCCGGCTGACATTCCGGACCCGATCGTGCCCGCAACCGCACCGGACCTCGCAATCACGATCGAGGACACCCCACCGGCTACCACGACGGCGCCCGTACTCCCGGCACCTGAACCGGCTGAGGAACTGCCCAGCTACCTGATCAACGGTGCCCGTATGGCGACCTTCGCTCACCGCCAGGCCACCGGCCAGACCATCACCGCACCCGCACTCGCCGATCACCTCGGCATTCGCCCACCCTGGCGACCAACCTCCTGCACGCCCTGAGCGAGACCGGCGAACCCGCCGACACTCCTGCGCCTATCACTCACGTCAACAGCACCCCCGTGGAGGGGCGCCTGTGACATCCAGTTCGCAGCTAGCTCTCACCCTGAGACGACTCTCGGTTCGGGGATGGGAGCGAACACCGACAGCGAGCCTTGCTCCTGTTTCCTTCATCGCTCTCGCTCGCGCTGTGACAGCTACTTCGATAGTCGACCTCGTTTGTCTAGCCGTCAGTGCACTCTCTCCGTCCGTCTGTTCGGCGAGATAGTCATCGTCAATCTCGCACCATCGAATCTTCGCGATCTCTCCGTTACCTCGATGCCAGACGGCGTCATCTACAAAGCCTGCGGCAACCGTCGCGCCGCCGTCTGCCCCTCCTGCGCCGAGACTTACCGCAGCGACACCTACCAACTCGTCCTGCGCCAGCCTCATCGGCGGCAAGAGCATCCCCACCACCGTAGCCACGCACCCGGCGGCGTTCGTCACCTTCACCGCACCCACCTTCGGTCCAGTCCACACCCGTCATATCCGCCGTCACGTGCGCCGTCAGACTCGGGCAAGTGCCGCAACCGATCCCTGCAACGCCCGCCGCGAACCCGGCTGCGCGCACGGCCAGTCGATCTGCGCGTGCTTCATCAGCACCCACCCGACGGCGAGCAGATCCTCGGCACAACCTCTGTGCCTGGACTGCTACGACCACGACCACCACGTCGTCTGGAACCGCCCTGTCCGGTGAACTGTGGCGCGCACGATGACCGCGCCAAGCACATCCTGACGGTCGAAGCCAAGCAGCCGCTGCACGGTCAAGCTCGTCCACGGCAAGGTCGCCGAAATGCAAGCCCGCGGGTCGTCCACTTCCACGCCCTCCTACGCCTGGACGGCATCGACCCCGCGATTCCACCACCCTGATCGCGCCCCCTGCCGGGATCACCGCCGCCGACCTCGACGACGCCGTACGCCTGGCCGCCGCCACCATCGGCCACACCACCGACCCCCACCCCGAACATCCCACCGGCTGGGACATCGTCTGGGGCGAACAAGTCGACGTCCGCGTCATCACCTTGACCGGAGACGGCACCATCACCGACGCCATGGTCGCCGCCTACCTCGCCAAGTACGCCACCAAATCGACCGAGGTCACCGGCCACGCCTCCCGGCGCCTCACCTCGGCCACCTTGCGCTACTACGCCGACGTGGCCGGCACCCACACCGAACGCCTCATCGACGCATGCTGGCGCCTCGGCGAACACGACGCCTACGCCCGACTCCGCCGCTGGCCCACATGCTCGGCTTCGGCGGCCACTTCCTCACCAAAGCCCGCCGCTTCTCCGTCACCTTCGGTGTCCTACGCGCCGCACGCATCACCTACCGCCGCACCCAGGACAAGGCCACCGAATACGACCAAGCGCGATTTAACCGTCAAGACGACGTTGACGACGAAACCACGCTCGTCATCGGTCGACTCACCTACGCCGGAACCGGCTGGCACACCACCGGAGACGCCCTCCTAGCGAACACCGCCGCCGACCAAGCCCGCCGACGAAACGAGACCGCCCGTGAAGAACTCGCCCACCAAGCAGCCACCGACGCCATCCAGCAAGCCGCATGATCCAAAGGAGAAAAACTCGCGTGAAACTCAGCGACGATCACGCATGGACACCGGAGGAGGTCTCACATTTCCTCGGTGTTCCCAAAGCCACCCTCTATCAATGGCGCTACCTCGGCACCGGCCCCAAAGCCGCCCGCATCGGTCGCCACCTCCGCTACCTTCCAACTGACGTGATGGAATGGTTCAAGCGACAGCAGGAGGCGGCATGAGCGTTTACGACCGTTGGCACACTAAGAAGCCTCGATCCGACGAGAACGGTGATCTGGTCACGCTCTGCCGTGAGCACAAGCAATACCCCAGTACGGTTCACGATAATGGGGATCGTTGGCAGGTTAGATGGCGTGACGAGAGCGGTAAGCAGTGCAAGCAGAACTTTCCGAAGAAGGCTGGCGTCGACCCTGAGGTCAGCGCCGATGCGTTTGACGCCAAAGTTCAGGCTGAACTAAATGCCGGGACATATGTTGATCCAACTGCTGGAAATGTCACGCTTGAGCAGTTTGCCAAGCTGTGGCGTGCCAGCCTGGTGATAGATCCAGCCAGTCTGAGATCGTTGATAAACACCTGGCGCATATTTACGATGTGGAGCCTGGCCTAAGAGCGGCGAGCTCCGGGCAAGTCGCTGATCGGCCCTCGTCGATGCGTCGACTTTCCAAGAATCCACATGCTATTCAGCAATGGATTAAGAGTTTGGAGGCCAAGAAGCTGTCTGCGATTTATGTGAAATTGATTCTAGGCACTCTTTCGCAGATCTTCAATGCGGCCATTGACAATGGGGTCGTAACCGTAAATCCGACGAGGGCTCGATCGGTTAAGTCGCCGCAGTTCCCAAAAAAAGAATCGTTCCATGGACTGCCGCCATGGTCAATGCCGCGGCGGTTGAGTTGGATAAGCGACACGAATCCGGATCCATGGTCTATCTAGGGGGAGGTGCGGGACTCCGGGAGGGGAGATATTCGGGATCGCCGAAGAAGACATTGAATTCCTCGGTATGTCGCGGAAAATTAATGTTCGGCGACAGGTAAAGCGAATTGGCGGACGCCTGGTATTTGCACCTCCAAAGGTGGCAAGGACCGTGAGGTGCCGCTGTCTGATGTACTCAGTCTTCGCTTGTCGGCACAGATCAAGAGATCAGCGCCGGTTGAGGTGACCTTGCCGTGGCGGGATGTTGACGGGCACCCTCACACGGCCAAGTTGTTGTTCGTCAAGCGAGATGGGTTGCCGTGGTATCGACAAAGTTTCGAATACACATGGCGCAAGGCAAGGGAAGCCGCCGGTGCTCCAGCAACGAAGGAGAACGGCACACACGTTCTCCGACACACCGCGGCTTCAGCCTGGCTAGCCGGCGGCGTGGACATCCGGACTCTGGCCGACTGGCTAGGTCATGCCGACCCGGTTTCACGCTGCGTACCTACACCCATCTGATGCCCAACGCCTCCGACCGTGGCCGCAAGGCTATGGATGACTTCCTCAAGGCCGATGCCCCCCCAAGTGCCCTGAATGTGCCCTTGGGGGCCATCGATGATCGTCAGTCAGCTCCGATCCAGGTCAGCCGCCGGCCTTGAGCTTGGCGATGCGGTTCTCGTACATGCGCAGAAAGTCGGCTCGCGCGGCGTTCGCACGCTCGTAGTCGCGCAGCTCGGCGACCTGCCGGGCGTCGAGGCCACGCAACCGGGCCCGTACGGAGGCGATCGACGCATCGTCGTAGTCGCTCACCGGCAGGTCCGAGGCCGCCTTCGGCGTTGCCGGCTTCGGCTTGGCGGCCTCGGGCTTGGCCGCCGACTTCGGTGCCGGTGGCGGAGACGCGGGCCGGGTCGTCGCGGCGGGCTTCGGCGGCCGGGCGGGCTCCGTCGGCTTGCCGACGGAGATCTCCGACTCGTCGGTCGGCCGCGGCCGGTCATCGACCTGGCCGTTGCTCTCCTGGCGGCCCGCGACCTTGCCGACGACCGCGCCGGTCAGGCTCTCCGCGTCGTCGCGCAGGCGCCCGAGGACCGGCCCGAGCCCGGTCTGCCGGACGTCGCGGTAGTCCTTACGGACCCGGTCGGTGAGCATGAGCGCGCGCCCTACGCCCATCACCGCCAGCCGAGCGGCGTGGATCGGGAGCTCGCTGACGGTCTCTTTGACTTGCTCTTTCAAGCGGCGCGGCGATGGTGTCATCGTTGTTCCAGCTCCCTCCAGCCCAGTGAATACGGACTGGTCGGTACCGTGCGGTTTCTTGTTACCCAACACTCTGCCCTACGGTGCCGTGGCGTTCACGCGCCGTCGCCGGGTTTCGGCGGCGAAACGGATGAGGTCTGATCCCACCTAACATGGGGCGTATGACTCGTCGCGTTCTCCTGGCCAAGCCGCGTGGCTACTGCGCGGGCGTCGATCGTGCCGTGCAGGCGGTGGAGCTGGCGCTCGAGCGATACGGCGCTCCCATCTACGTCCGCAAGCAGATCGTGCACAACGTTCATGTGGTGAAGACCCTCGAAGAACGTGGTGCGATCTTCGTCGAAGAGACCGAGCAGGTGCCCGAGGGCGCCATCGTGGTGTTCTCCGCGCACGGCGTGGCGCCCGTGGTGCACGAGGAGGCCGCCGGCCTCAGCCTCCGTACCATCGACGCCACCTGCCCCCTGGTCACCAAGGTGCACAAGGAGGCCCAGCGGTTCGCCACCGCCGACTACGACATCCTGCTCATCGGGCACGAAGGGCACGAAGAGGTCATCGGCACCAGCGGCGAGGCGCCCGAGCACATCCAGCTCGTCGACGGACCCGGCGACGTGGTGAACGTCACTGTCCGCGACCCGGAGAAGGTCGTCTGGCTGTCCCAGACGACACTCTCCGTCGATGAGACGAACGCCACCGTCGAGGCGCTCCGCGAGCGGTTCCCGAAGCTGATGGACCCGCCGTCGGACGACATCTGCTACGCCACCCAGAACCGCCAGGTCGCCGTCAAGGAGATCGCGGCGGAGGCGCAGCTGGTCATCGTGGTCGGCTCGACCAACTCCTCCAACTCCAAGCGCCTCGTCGAGGTCGCCAAGGACCACGGCGCGGACGCGTCCTACCTCATCGACTACGCCGAGCACATCGACCCGGCCTGGCTCGACGGCGTCACCACCGTCGGCGTCACCAGCGGCGCGTCGGTGCCCGAGGTGCTCGTACGGGGTGTGCTCGACCGTCTCGCCGAGCACGGCTTCGACACCGTCGAGGAGGTCGAGTCCGTACGGGAGCGCATGGTCTTCGCGTTGCCGCACGAACTACGCCGCAACCTGCGCACCGGCTGACAGGCGTTAGGCGTCCTTGGCGTGGGCGCCGCCGCCGCTTCCGGGCGTCTCGTCCCATCGCACCGGGTCGTCGTCCTCGTCCTTGCCGCCGCGGCGGCGGAACGGGTTGTCGGCGGCGACCCCCGCGCTCAGCTCGCGCAGGACGGCCGGCAGGCCGCGCGGCACCGAGACGAGGATCACGAGGACTGCGCCGAGGAAGAGCCAGAACGTGCTCTCTGTGAGCGTCGTCACGACCGTCAACGCGACGCTGACCAGGAACGACTTCTCACCGAGCGAACCGGTGAACGCCGCCATCAGCGACACGAGGAAGTAGATGAGCGGCGGGCTCACCACGACGGTGAGCAGGTCGGCGGGCCGGATCGCCAGCACCGCGGCCAGGCAGCCGATGACGAAGAAGAAGCCTTGGGCGCCGTGGATGCCGAGCAGTGCGCCGACGATCGCGCCGAACAGGGTGGCGGCGAAGACGACCACCAGGCCACCGCGGCCGGTCAGCGTCACCGCCGGTCCCACGACGCGGCGCCGGGGCGCCTCCTCGACGGGCGGCGATGCCGTCGTCGGGCCTCCATGCGTGTCCGTTGCCACCAGCCGTCCCAGGGTCGAGCGTTTTCACCGTACGGTAACCCGCTGCGCGCCGTCGCGTCCCGCGACACGGCGGTCACGGCAGGAGACGAATCTGGCGGTTCGCCTCCGCGTCGTCGGCGAGCTCGGCCGCCGACAGCGACCGGGCCGGCTCCTCGACCTGACGAGGAGGGTCGAGGTCCGCGTCGGTCACGCCCAGCTCGTTCAGCCGCCGCGCCGTGACCAGCACACGGCCCTCCAGCGAGCCGACGGTCCGGTTGTAGGAGACCACCGCGTTGGTCAGTGACTTGCCGAGCTGGTCGACGTGGCGGCCCAGCGTGGCGAGCCGCTCGTACAGGTCGCGGCCCAGCTCGAAGACGGCGCGCGCGTTCTCCGACAGCGCGTCCTGCTGCCAGGCGTACTGCGCGGTGCGCAGCATCGTGATGAGCGTCGTCGGCGTCGCGATGTGCACCCGGCGCCGCATCGCGTGCTCCAGAAGCTCGGGGTCGCGGTCCAGCGCGGGCGCCAGGAACGCCTCGCCCGGCACGAACAGCACCACGAACTCCGGCGTCGGGCTGAACCCCTGCCAGTACGACTTCGCCGCCAGCCGGTCCACGTGGTCGCGCAGGTGGCGTGCGTGCGCGTCCAGCCGCGCCTCCCACACCCCGGGCTCGTCCGAGCCCGCCGCCTCCAGATACGCGGCCAGCGACACCTTCGAGTCGACGATGATGTTCTTGCCGCCGGCGAGCCGTACGACCATGTCGGGCCGCATGCCCTCCGCCGTGGCCTGCTCGTCGAAGTCGCAGTGCCGGCTCATCCCGGAGATCTCCACGACACGCCGTAGCTGCAGCTCGCCCCAGCGGCCGCGTGCCTCGGGCCGCTGCAACGCGCGTACGAGGGTCTGGGTCTCGGCGCGCAGCCGGTCGGAGCTGTCGCGTACGAACTCCACCTGCTTGGCGAGCATCGCGTGCGACTCGCGCCGCCCGGTCTCGACCTCGCGCAGCTGCTGCTCGACCTTGCCGAGCGTGTCCTTGATGGGGGCGATGCGCCGGTCGAGCTCCCCGGCGGCCTCGGCGTTGGCGGTCGCGAGGCGCGTACCGGCGAGCTCGAGGAACCGCTGGTTGCTCGCGTCCAGAGCCTGCGCCGACAGCGCCTGGAAGCGCTCCGACAGCCGCTCCTCCACGTACGCGGCCTTCTCCTCGGCGGCCTTGGCGCGTGCCGTCATCGTCGCCGTACGGCCGCGGGCCCAGCCCACGCCGGCGAAGACTCCGACGATGAGACCGACGACCAGGCCGAGCAGAACGTCCATCCCCGCATCGTGACAAAGCAGAAGCGGAATGTCGGTCCGACGCGCGGGCCGCGGCCCGACCGGCCTGTCTCGCCGATGACGATACGAGGCCGTGAGGCACGTAGACTGCGGGTCCGTGAGCTTGTCCATCGGAATCGTCGGCCTGCCCAACGTCGGTAAGTCGACGCTGTTCAACGCGCTGACCAAGAACACCGCTCTCGCGGCGAACTACCCGTTCGCCACGATCGAGCCCAACGTCGGCATCGTCGGGGTACCCGACCCACGTCTCGACGACCTGTCGGAGCTGTACGACTCGGCCAAGATCGTGCACGCGACCATGCAGTTCGTCGACATCGCAGGCATCGTCAAGGGCGCCTCGGAGGGGCAGGGCCTGGGCAACCAGTTCCTGGCCAACATCCGGGAGACCGACGCGATCTGCCAGGTCATCCGGGTCTTCGACGACCCGGATGTCACGCATGTCGACGGCGACGTGGCGCCGTTGCGCGACATCGAGACGATCAACACCGAGCTGATCCTCGCCGACCTCCAGACCCTGGAGAAGGCCCTGCCGCGCCTGGAGAAAGAGGCGCGGATCTCCAAGGACAAGGAGAAGCTCGCGGTGATCGAGGCCGCGCAGGCCGCGCAGAAGGTGCTGAACGACGGCACCACGCTGTACGCCTCCGGCATCGACCTGGTCACGCTGCGGGAGCTGCACCTGCTCACCGCCAAGCCGTTCCTCTACGTCTTCAACGTCGACGAGGACGAGCTGGGCGACGAGGGGCTGCGGGCCCGCATGCAGGAGCTCGTGTCGCCCGCCGAGGCGATCTTCCTGGACGCCAAGATCGAGTCTGAGCTGATCGAGCTGCCCGACGACGAGGCGCTCGAGCTGCTCCAGTCGACCGGTCAGGACGAGCCCGGGCTGCTCCAGCTCGTACGGGTCGGGTTCGACACGCTGGGACTGCAGACGTTTCTCACCGCGGGTCCCAAAGAGTCACGCGCCTGGACGATCCGCAAGGGCGCGACCGCGCCCGAGGCGGCCGGTGTGATCCACACCGACTTCCAGAAGGGGTTCATCAAGGCCGAAATCGTGTCGTATCAGGATCTCGTCACGGAGCGTTCAGTTGCGGCTGCGCGTTCGGCCGGTAAGGCCCGGATGGAGGGCAAAGAGTACGTCATGCAGGACGGCGATGTGGTGGAGTTCCGCTTCAACGTGTAGCAGGAGAGCTGAACCTCGCCCTGCGGTAATAGGACGGAGTCCGCGGACTTATCCACAACCGCGCGCCGGGGCTGTGCATCTCCGCTCGACACTGGAACAATTGACCGCCGCGGTTAAGGTGGTAAATCCAACACGACTACAAGGATAAGACGCGCGCCGAACCGGGGGGCAGGCGCGGGCGGAGGGACGATGGCTCGCAGGTCGCCCGGCGTTGCAGACGCCGGCACGCCCGGTTACCCGCCGGGTGGATTCGCGCCCGCCGACCCCTGGGATCCTCCGGACCAGAAGGGTCGCAGGGGCAAGGGCGGCCGGGGGTCCGGCGGCAGTGGTGGTCGGGGTGACCGTGGCAGCTGGGGAGGTTCCGGCGGCCGGTGGTTCATCTATGTCGGCCGCGTGATCCTCTGGGCGTTCCTGCTGGTCGTGCTGGTCAACGGCATTCGCGCGCCATTCGAGCGGTTCACCGCCAAGCCGTCCGGCCCGGACAGGTCCGGCAGCGCCGGCAAGCCGCAATTTCCGCAGGCGGCCGCGTCCTCGTACGCGTTGTCATTCGCCAACGTCTACCTGAATTACGACTCGTCCCAGGCGTCGGTCGGGGCTCGGCAACAGCAGCTCACGCAATTCATCGATCCCGCCGTCGACACACAGCTCGGCTGGGACACCACGGGCAAGTCGGTGCTGCGGTCGGCACAAGTGGCGTCGGTGGACGCACGGGACCTCAACCACGCGATCGTCACACTTCTCGTGCAGGCCAACGGCAAACTGTTCGAGCTCGCCGTGCCGGTCTACGCCAAGGACGGCGCGTTCGCGATTTCCGGCCGGCCCGCGATGCTGCCCGCACCGCCCAAGGCGTCGGTGCCCGCGGCCGATCAGGACCGCGACTCCGCGCTCGAGACCGAGTTGCAGCAGCCCCTTGTCGGGTTCTTCAGGGCCTACGCGGTCAGCGACACCACCGCGTTGCAGCGTTACTCCGACCCTCCCGTCACCGGCCTCGGCAACGCGGTCGGGTTCGGGCAGCTCAAGGAGATCATCGCGCCGCGGGGCGACGTCAGCTCCCGGACCGTTAACGCCACGGTGATCTGGCAGGTTTCCCCTGTTCAGAACAAGCCCGCCGGCGGGACGCTCGAGCAGACCTACCAGCTCACTATGGTGAAGAAAGACGGCAATTGGTTCGTCAAGGACATCCGAGGCTCAACGGTTCCGGCCGGACAATGAGGTGCCGACTGGGCTCACCTGAACGCTACGATTCACTCCCTGACCGAGGAAGGCTAGGTCGATGATTCAGCATATGTTGGCGATGGTTCCGCATCACGTCGTCGCGGAGCCCGCCAATGGCCTGAACACCGATGATCTCGCAAAATGGTTGCGACAGATCTTCGGACCGCTGTTCCTGGTCATTGTCTCCATTGTTGCGATTTTCTTTCTGTTCACCAGAGAGATCACGCGATTCGTTCAGTTCATCATTCTCGCAATCGGAATCGGGGTCATCTTCTACGTTCCGAATATCATCGAGACGACGGCCAAGGCGATAGCCACGGCGCTTGGAGTTAAATTCAACTGAAAGAGCGGCTGCCGTGCCGGTCGGAATAGGCCGGTCTCAGTTAGGGGAGTGGGGCCCGCGTGGATCTGCCCACGTATACCAATATCTGGCGCATCGAAAAGCGGCTGTACAAGCTTTATGATCTCAGGCTGCCGATGCCGCTTCCGTTGGTGCAGATCGGCGTGTTCGTCGGTGTCTTCCTGCCCTGGATCATCCTGCTGCAGCTGCTCCAGGTGCCGTTTCACGCTCCATGGCACGTCGTCTACCTCGTGCCGCCCGGCGTCCTGACCTGGCTGGCCACCCGCCCCGTCATCGAGGGCAAGCGTCTCACCGAGCTGATGATCTCGCAGATCCGCTACCTCACCGAGGCCCGCACCTGGGCCCGCCTGACGCCCATCCGCGAACCCGACGAAGTCCTCGTCACCGGCCGCGTCTGGCGCCGCACCCGAGCCACCTCCATCCACGCCGGCCGGCAGGTAGGCCAGGAGGCCGAGAACCACGCCCAGGCCCGCACCGCCCCACCCCTGACCGACCAGCACGCCGCCACCCCCGAAGCCGCCGCAGGCCCCCGCCCGAGCAACGACCGTCTCGTCGCTGGTGCTGGTGCTGGTGCTGGTGCTGGTGCTGGTGTCGGTGGCCGTCCCGCCGCCGTGACCCGCCCCGGCACGCCGCAACGCGCCGCCGGTACTCCGGAGTCCGAGCGCCCCGGCACACCGCAGCGTGCCGTCGGCACCCCCGAACCCCATCCGGGCCGCACGCCCGCCCCACCGCACCCCACCCCTTTCGACGGGACCGGCGTCGTCACTCCGCCATCCGGTTCCCGCCGCCCCGAACCTCCGAGGCGCGAACAGTCACCCGCGGCCCACGCTCAGGTCCAGGCGACCGGCCACCCGGCTCACCCCGAAAACGCAACGCCCCAACAGTCCACCGGTCACCCGGCCCGCACGGAAGGCGCAACGCCCCGACGGGCCACCGGCCAGCCGGAAGGCGCGGCACCTCAGGCGGACCCCACATCTCCGACCAGGCCCGGCACACCGCCGTCTCGCCCCGGCACGCCGGCCCGCCCAGGCGTCGCACCGACCCCCGCCGAAGGCACTCCGACGGCACGCTCCGAGGGCACGGCACCAGGAGCCGCGCGCCCGGGTTCCGGTGCCACCCCGCAGGGGCAGCCGGCCCGTGCCGAGGCGGCCGGTTCGGGACAGGCGTCCTCGCCGCCCGGTTCCGACGCGGCGTCGCAGGACCGCACGGGGTCGTCGCGGGAGCTTCCCGATGAGGCGGAGGCCGATCGGCAGACGGGGCGGCCTGGGTTCACGTCGCATCGGGTGTCGCGGCCGCGCAACATCTCGCACGAGCCGGAGGGTTCCGGCGCGGCCTCCGGGCCGGCGTCCGCCGGTGCCGGTTCGTCCGCCGAGGCGCCGAGCGCGACCCCGGCACGGTCCGACGACCCGTCGGCCACGGCGCCGTTTCCGTTCCAGGTGCCCGGCTCCACCCCGGCCCGGCCCGCCGCCGAGGAGCGGACCCCCGGCGTACCGCCGGTTCCGGAAGACCGCCGGTCCGGCGGATCCGAATCGACCCACCCGCCCGCGCCCGTACGGCACGGCCAGCGGTCGCCGGGCGTGCCCGCCCTGCCGCCCGCTCCCGGTCGGCCGGTGGACCCCGCCGACCGTACGGCGCCCGCGTCCGACGCCCCGTCCGAGGGCGGCCCGTCTGCGGACCGGCCCGCCGCCAGGGACGGCGGCATCGCAGGCGGCGGGAGCCTCACCGACCCGTCGCGCACCGACAAGATCGTCTGGCCCGCCGCCGCACGCCGTAAGCCCACGCCACGGCCGGACGGCTCCGTCCCGGGGCCACGCGTCACTCCGCCCGGCCCGTTCGGCCGTACGGGCGGACAGTCGCGCGGCCGCTCCCACGGCGAAGACCCCGCCGCCGCACGCGAGTCGTGGCCGCCGGCCCCGGAGCAGAGCCCGACCGCTTCGCCCGGCACGTCGCAGAACGCAGGCACGCCGCAGACCCCCACCGGCCCCCTGAACACTCCGCAGCGTCAGGGCACGCCGCAGGGTTCGGGGCGTGCTGCCACGCCCCAGAGCCAGGATGGCCAGGACACGGCCCAGAACCCTGACGGCCAGAGCGCCCCGCAGAGCCGAGCTGCTCAGGGCACGGCCCAGAACCCGGGTGGCCAGGGCACGGCCCAGAGCTCGGGCGGGCCTTCGGGCACGTCGCAGAGTCCGGCCGGCCGGGCGGGTTCGTCGCAGGGCCCGAAGGACACGCCGGCGTGGCCCGCCGCGGCGTCCACGTCACCGGCTGACGCGCCGGACGCGGGTCGGCCCGATGTCACTCGGCCCGATCGGTCACGGTCGGCGCGTTCCGCGCCGGACGCCTCACGGCCCGATGTCACGCGTCCGGACGGGTCGCGGCACGCCGTACCGCCCTCCAAGGGGCCGGGGGGCCGGCTCACCCCGCCGTCGCAGGTTCCGCTGCCGCCGTCACGGCCAGGACCGTCCCGCACCGGCTCGTCCCCGGGCCGCCAGGCCGCATCCGGCGAGTGGGGCGACCCGAACGCGACGATGCCCGAGTCGCCGGCGCGCGACATGCGGTCAGGTCCGGCCTCGCCGGTACGTCCCGGCCCGCGGCCCGCGGCGCCGCGCGAGGACGACGGGCGCGACGACGAGAGCAAGGGGCTGCGCAGGATCTTCTCCGGCGGCGGCCAGGGCGGCGGTGACTACGAGGAGCGCGTCCGTACGGCGTTCGAGGGCGCGCGGCGCGTGGTCGTGCTCGGCTGCACCGGCGGCGCGGGACAGACCGTCACGGGGCTGATGCTCGGCCACACGTTCGCGCAGCACCGCGGCGACCGGATCGTCGCGGTCGACGTGAACCCCGGCCCGGGCGCGATGGCCCGCCGCACGCGCACCGAGACCCGCGAGACGCTCACCTCACTGATCACGCACGCGGAGCAGGTGACGGGCTACCAGATGATGCGCCGCTACACCTCGGTCTCCAAGTCGGGCCTCGAGGTTGTCGCGGCGGGCAAGAACCCGGTCCAGGCCCTCGACGACCGCGACTACGCGCTCGCCATGCGGACCCTCGACCGGTTCTACGCGATCACGCTGCTGGACGCCGCCGCCGCCGTGGTCGCCCGCGTGCTGCCGTACGCCGACCAGATCGTGCTGGTCGCCCCGGCGAGTTCGGACGCGCCGCGCGCCGTCGCGATGACGTTCGAGTGGCTCGACGGGCACGGCTACGAGGATCTGCGCGCGAAGGCCGTCACGGTCATCAACGGCGTGAGCCGGCGCAGCATGGACGACGTCGAGCAGGCCGAGTCGGTCGCCCGCGGTCGCTGCCGGGCGCTCGTACGCATCCCGTGGGATGACCATCTCAGCCTCGACCGCGCCCCCCGCAACGAGCTGCGCACACTGCGCGCGCCGACCCGCAAGGCCTACATTGCGCTCGGCGGCGTCGTCGCCGGTGGACTCGTCCAGGTTCCCGAACGCTATCCACGGCAGGAGGTCTCCCGATGAGCGGCCAGCGGGCCCGGAGCGACGAGCGCGGCGGGCTGAGGTTCGAGGTCGTCGGCGGAGCGAGTGAGGAGCGGGGAGCGATCCGATGAGCAAGGCGTCCAAGGCTCGTAGCAGGCTGGCCGTGCGGTACTTCGATGATCGGATCCTGCTGACGGACAGTGCCGTCTGGGCGTACTTCCGGTTGCCGACGGTGTCGTATGAGTTCACGACGGGTGAGGAGCGCGAGGCCCTCGCGACGAACATCACGATCGCGCTGGCGGGTGTCCGCATGCAGGACGCCGAGATCCATCTGCGGATCGCGCACCGCACGTACCCCGCGGCGGACTGGGCGCTGGCGCTGGACCGTACCTCCGATGGCGGGCCGGGCTGGCGGGAGTACCTCGAGGAGATGTACGCCCACGTGTGGGCGAAGGACTTCTGGACCAAGGAGGTCTACCTCGGCGTACGCCTGGGGCCGCGTGGTGTCGGGGCGCAGCTGTCGGGTGGGGCGTTCAAGCAGCTGTTCGGCCTGTACAAGCGCAGCGAGGAGGCGCTCGGGCTGCACGACGACGCGATCCCGGAGAAGGAGGTCGCGCGCTGGACGGAGCAGGCGGAGCGGCTGGGCCGTGCGCTGACCGGCAGTGCGCTGTACGCGCGGCACGCGTCGTCGACCGAGGTGGCGTGGCTGTTCCAGCACGCGGCGAGCGGTGCGCTGACCGATCCGCCGCCGTCGGCGACGCCGCGCCGTACCTGGGGTGCGGGCGAGATCGAGGCGCTGGTGGAGGGCTCGATCGTCAACGGGCGCTCGAACCTGCGGATGGAGCGGCCGGACGGCGCGTCGTACGCGGCGTACCTGTCGTTCGCCCGGTTCCCGGACATGATGCCGTTCCCGGACGGTGAGCCGTGGCTGCACTTCGCGGACGCGCTGCCGTTCCCGGTCGAGGTGTCGGCGCGGATGAAGCTCGTGCCGCCTGCGAAGGCTTCCAAGGACGTCTCGAGGAAGCTGGCGCACGCTCGTGACATGGACCAGCACATCCGGGAGGCGGGCGCGGAGGCGCCGATCGCGCTGGCGGAGCAGATCGACGCCGCCCGGATGCTCGAGCACGGCATCACCAAGGAGCGCCTGCCGTTCGTGTACGGCTGGCACCGGCTGATCGTGTCGGCGCCGACGGAGGAGCTTCTGCAGCAGCGGGTGGACGCGGTGGTCGAGCACTACCGCGACCTCGGGATCGACATCGTGTGCTCGACGGGCGACCAGTTCTCGCTGTTCTGCGAGTCGCTGCCGGGCGACCGGATCCGGGTGAACGCCTACGCACAGCGGCAGCCGCTGCGGACGATCGCCGGCGGCATGCCCACCGCGACGGTGGACCTGGGCGACCGGCTCGACACCGCCGCCGCGGGCTGGGTCGGGCCGTACATCGGGGAGACGCTGGGGCGGGCGCGGTCGGTCGTGCACTTCGACCCGCTCGTGGCCGCGGCGCGCAACCGGCCGACGGCGGTGGCGATCACCGGCGAGCCGGGCGGCGGCAAGACCACCCTCGCCCTGTTGCTGATCTACCAGATGGCGCTGCGCGGCGTGACGATCGCCGCGATCGACCCGAAGGGCGACGCGGAGGCCCTGGTGGAGCTGCTCCGCCGGCGTGGCCGCCGGGCGCGCGTACTGCCGCTGGGCTCGGCGGCGCCGGGCCTGCTGGATCCGTTCAGCTTCGGCGACGACCTCGCGGCCAAGAAGACGATGGCAACGGAGACGCTCCGGCTGCTGCTGCCGCGCATGTCCGAGGAGCGAGAGTCGGCCATGATCCAGGCGGTCGGCGCGGTCGCCAACCAGCCGCAGCCCTCGCTCGGCAAGGTCGTGGACCACCTCGACGCGTCCGAGGACCCGGCGTCGAAGAACCTCGGCGCGGTGCTCCGCTCGATGTCGGAGATGCGGCTCGCCCGGCTGTGCTTCGACCCCTCGGGCGGCGAGCGGATCGACACGGCCGGCTGGACGACCGTGTTCACGCTCGGCGGCCTGACCCTGCCCGACGTCGCCATCTCGCGGGAGGACTACTCCTACGAGCAGCGGCTGTCCGTCGCGCTGATGTACCTCGTATCGCAGTTCGCCCGGCGGCTCATGCACGGCCTGGACCGGCACCTGCCGAAGGCCATCTTCCTCGACGAGGCCTGGGCGATCACCCAGACCCCCGAGGGCGCAAAGCTGGTCCCCGAGGTGTCCCGCATGGGCCGGTCCCGCAACACCGCGCTCATCCTGGTCTCCCAGAACGCCGGCGACCTGCTGAACGAACAGGTGACGAACTGCCTCTCGTCGGTCTACTCGTTCCGTTCGACCGAGCGCAACGAGGTCGGCAACGTGATGGCGCTGCTCGGCGTGGAGAACTCCGACGAGCACAAGGCCGTACTGCGCAACCTCGGCAACGGCGAGTGCATCTTCCGCGACCTCGACGGGCGTGCGGGCCGCATCGGAGTCGACCTCGTGTCCGAGGAACTCCTGCGCTGGCTCGACACCAACCCGACGCGATCGAAGCCCGGAGAATCCGCTGACAGCGAGAGATCGAACGCGCATAGTAAGGATGCGTCCCCCCAGCGCCCCCGAAACGCTCCGTACGACCCGGCGAGCGAAGCCACCCAGGAGGTCCCCCGATGAGGGTGAAAGCCTTCGTCCGCCGGCGAAAAGCCGCGGAGGAGAAGAGGCCACGAGCCAAGCGCAGGTCGCTTCTCGTCCTGATGCTGATGGCCGTCATCGTCCTCAGCCCGATGGGCGTGGCCAGCGCAGATCCGGCACCGCCGTTTCCCACCGCGCCGGGTTCCAATCCGAACGACGCGTGTGCCCCCGCCGACCATCCCTCCCCTGAACAGTACGGCGCCGGCATCGACGGCATGGTCAAGCCGCCGGACTACCCGAGCTCGCAGCTCCAGAAGGCCGACCCGAACAAGATCAGCTACTACGACCGGTTCGGTACGTCGGGGCAGACCTGGTACGCGGTCGACATGGGCTGCTCGGACGCCATGGCCATGGTGGGCAACTCGGTCTCCAACGTGGTCTTCACCTTGGCGAAGGCCTTCGACCGGACGACGATCACCATCTACGAGGCCGCGGCGTCGGAGTCGCTGCTCGGCTGGCTGAAGAAGACGGTCGACGGCGTCATCCGCGGCATGGGCAACACGTTCGGCGCCAAGTACTGGTCGTGGGTCGTGATCCTCGGCGCGCTGTGGCTGGCCTGGTGGGGTCTGATCCGGCGGCGGGCCAGCAAGGTGGCCGAGGGCACCATCTGGATGGTGGTGGCCATGGTCGCGCTGATCTGGCTGATCGCCAGACCCGGCGACTTCACGACCATGGGCACGAAGGTCTCCAACGGGGCGACGGCCGCGTTCAACGCGGCGCTTCCACAGAGCAACGCCACCGGCGCGGGATGCATCCCGGGCGGCCCGAACGCCCAGCAGACCGTGCAGAACGACGCCGTGACCCGTAACGCCAACGGGCTGTGGGTGACGCTGGTCTGCAAGCCGTGGCTGATGGGCGAGTTCGGCACCGACGACTCCAAGAGCAAGATCGTCCAGGCGAACGCGGAAAGGCTGCTGTCGTCGCAGACGGTCGACCTGACCGAGAGCACCACCGGGAAGGTGGACCTCGGTAAGAAGGCGGACGACTACAAGGCGGTCGCCAAGGACATCAAGGACCACGATCCGGGCGCCTATCCGCTGTTCCAGGGGAAGAACTGGACGTCGCGGCTCGCCGTCTCGTTCGGGGCGTTGCTGGCCGCGCTCGTGGCGGGGCTGCTCGTCCTCATCATCGCGGTGATGTTGATGATCTTGAAGATCTCGTTCCTGCTGCTCCTCGTGGCGGGACCGATCTTCCTGGGCATCGGCATCCATCCGGGCGTCGGCCGGGTGATCGCGGTGCGCTGGTTCGAGCTGCTGCTGTCCACCCTGCTGAAACAGGCGGCCCTGATCGGAGTGCTCGCCCTGCTGCTGTGGTGCTACGGCCTGGTGATGGCCGAGAGCCTGCCGTGGGGCCTCCAGATTCTGCTGATCTCCCTGGTCACACTCGCCGCCTTCATTTATCGCAAACCGTTCCAGCATCTGTTCGCCGCGGTCGGTTACTCCGCCGTCGGGTCCCGCAAGAGCGAGGAACATCTCGAGCAGGCGGTACGCGAGACGCGCAAGCGCAGCACGGCCGTCGCCACGGCGGCGATCCCGGGCAGCGCGGGCTACCGGCTCGGCCGCTGGGCCAAGCGCGAGTCCACGGCGCTGTCGGGCGCACCGAGTCTCATGGGAGACGAGGCCGACCTGTCCGGCCGCGACGCGGCGGCCGGGATCGGCGCCGACCGGCGTGGCCGCGCCTCCCAGCTCGCCGCCAAGGCGGCCGGGACGTCGCGTGGGAGCGCACCTCCGCTGAACCTCTCTCCGCGCTCGCAGGCTCCATCGGGCGGCCGGTCGACCGGGCTCTGGGGCTCGCGACCGGCCGGTGGCTCCACCCGGCCGCCCGCGGGCGGCCCGCCTCCGCGCGAGGAACGCCGTCCGCCGGCCTCCATCGGCAGCCGTCCGCCTTCCGCGCCGACCGGGCCGAGCTGGGGTGCCGGCGGCCGCGGCGCCGGGGGCCAGGGCGGCGGCCGTCCACCACAACCACGACAGCCCTCCGGCGGCGAGAACCCCGGTGGCCGTGGCTGGTTCGGCGGCGGCAACGACAAGAACGAGGGTTCGTCGGGCGGCGGCCGCGGCTGGTTCGGCGGCGGTAGCGGCGGCGCGAGCGCGCGTACCGGCTCGCGGCGCGACCAGGGCGGTGCCAGCACCCCGCCCAAGCGCGACCCCGCGGCGGGCGCCCGGCGCAACGAGCCGGCATCGGGCGGCGGCAGCTCCTCCGGTGGCGGCGCCTCCGGCGACGGCGGGCGTACGCCGCCGCCGCTGTGGTCGGGCAAGTCCCGCGAGGCCACTCCGGAGATGCCGTTCTGGCTGCGCCCGGTGAAACGCGACGACGACGGAGAATGAGGCACCGATGGAGCTGACGGACCGTCAGCGCAAGCTTGTGTTCGCTGGGCTGGTCGTCGTGCTGGCCGCCGTCGGCATCTTCTTGACGTTCGGCGGCGGGAGCGACGGCCACGCCCACGTGAAGCCGTCGGCGACGCCGGCTCCGTCGTCGACCGTGCCGACGAGCCTGCCTCCGGTGACCGGCCCTGCGCCGTCACCGGGCTCCTACGACATCTACTCCCTGCTGCCCTTCACCCAGAAGGACTTCACCACGGCGGCCGACACCGCGCGCCGCTTCACGGCGGCGTACGGCACCTACCGCTTCGACGAGGACCCGAAGGCCTACGCGGGCCGGCTGCAGGGCATGGTCACCGCCGATCTGGCGAGCCAGCTCCAGCGCGACTCGGCCGCACCGGGCCTGCTCGCGCAGCGCAACCAGGACCGTGAGGTCTCCACCTCCGACGCGCGGCTCGACTCGATCCGCGACATCGGCAAGGACCAGCTCATCTTCCTTGTGACCGGAACCCAGCACATCACGAAGGGAGGCGCCACGAGCGACTCCAGCCAGCAGTACGCCGTGACGATGACGAGGTCCGGCGGTGGCTGGGTGGCCTTCGCGTTCCAGCCTGCGGACGTGGGAGACAAGTGAAGGACATGAGATGAAGTTTCGCCGGCACCTCGCGCTCGGCGTCGGCTTCGGGGGGCGTAAGAACGGCCGTCGTACGTTCTCCTCAAACCATTTCGCCCGGTCGGACCACGGGGCGGTCGGGCTGCCGCTCATCATCGCGGGGGGCGCCGCCGCGCTCTTCCTGATGAGCCTCATGGCGGTCCCGTTGTTCTTCGGCGCGAACCAGCTCTACCAGAGCGCCGGCGGCGGTGACTGCACCGACACCGCGAGCGCCGCCTCGCAGCCCCGGCAGTCCTCGGACGCGGGCGGCATCCCGGCCAACTACCTCCAGTACTACAAGAAGGCCGGCCAGCAGTTCGGCCTGCCGTGGAACCTCCTCGCGGGCATCGGCAAGATCGAGACCGACCACGGGCAGTCCAACGCGCCGGGCGTGCACAGCGGCGAGAACTTCGCCGGGGCCGGCGGCCCGATGCAGTTCCTCGCCGGCACCTGGAACGGCTTCGGCGTCGACGGCAACGGCGACGGCAAGAAGGACCGCTACGACCCGGCCGACGCCATCCCCGGCGCGGCGCGTTACCTGAAGCACAGCGGCGCGCCGAACCGCACCCGTACCGCGATCTTCGCCTACAACCACTCGGTGCAGTACGTGAACAACGTCCTGTCGTGGGCGAAGCGCTACGCGGGCGGCAGCTTCGACGTGGTGCAGGCGAACGGCCCGACATGCGTCGAGCTGGACGGTGCCCCGGCCGCCCCCAACGCCGTCGTCGCCAGGGTGATCGACTTCGCCAGGGCGCAGATCGGCAAGCCGTACGTCTACGGCGCGGTCGGCCCGAACAGCTTCGACTGCTCCGGCCTGACCAGCGCCGCGTACCGGAGCGCCGGCATCGGGATCCCCCGCCTGTCGGACGCCCAGTACTGGTGGGGCGCGAAGGTGCCGAAGGGCCAGGAACAACCCGGTGACCTCGTGTACTTCGAGTACCTTCCGGGACACAGCGGACCTGGGCACGTCGGCATCGTCTACAACCCGCAGAAGGGCATCATGATCGTCGCCCCGCACACCGGCGACGTGGTGAAGCTCCAGAACTACAAGACCTACCCAGGAGGACCCGTCGGGTTCACCCGGCCCCCCGCGCACAACGGCCACAACGGTCCGACGGAAAGGCGATGACCGCTCGGTCCCAGCGTGTCAACGCCTTGGAATCCCCAGGTCACTGGTGAAGTGGGGGCAGAACCGGTCCGGCGGTGTGCCGACCGCGGATGAGAGGGACGGTACGCCATGCCCAGCCTTGTCGTAGGTGCGGCGATCATCGCCGATGGCCGGCTGCTGGCCGCGCAGCGGTCGGAGCCGCCCGAGCTGGCCGGCGGCTGGGAGTTCCCCGGCGGCAAGGTCGAGCCCGGTGAGACCGACGAGGAGGCGATCATCCGGGAGTGCCGGGAGGAGCTCGGCGTCGGCATCGTGGTCGGCCAGCGCGTCGGCGAGGAGTGGCCGCTGCACAACGGCTACGTCATGCACGTCTGGACCGCGACCCTCTCCGAGGGCGAGCCGCAGGCGCTCGAACACTCCGACCTGCGCTGGCTCTCCGAGGACGAACTCTTCGACGTGGCGTGGTTGCCGGCCGACCTCTGCGTGCTGGAGGCGCTGCGGGTCCATCTCAAGGAGTCATCATGATCGCTGCATTCTCCGTGACCCCGCTCGGCGTCGGCGAGTCGGTGGGGGAGTACGTCGCCGACGCCGTGCGGGTCGTACGGGAGAGCGGCCTGCCCAACCGCACCGACGCGATGTTCACCAGCGTCGAGGGCGAATGGGACGAGGTGATGGACGTCATCCGGCGCGCGGTCGAGGCGGTCGCCGCCCGCGCGCCGCGGGTCAGCGTCGTGCTCAAGGCCGACATCCGCGACGGCGTCGCGGACGGCCTGACCAGCAAGGTCGAAACGCTCGAACGCCACCTCGGCGGCGCCTGACCGCCCAGGCCGCGTCTACCGGTGCGGCCGAGGCGTTCTCCGGCCAGGTGACCAAGCTCAGGTTCGAGCCCTGAGACGCGGTTGTGCGTGTGCGGTCCGACCTGCCGAGGGAGTGGCGCTGCCCCGGCCACGCGGCGCTCTGAGATCGGGGCGCTCAGGACTGGCCGCCGAGGCTGGGTGTGGGGCCGGCTGGACGTCGCGGGCGGCTGATGGCCTGATGAACGCGCGCGGCCTGTGGTGCGAGTGTCGAACGCTCGTCGTACGGGCGGCGTGGGCGCGTGAGAGGACGGATGCGGGACGTCCCGTTGAATGCTCCGGCCAGGATCGGGACGTCCCGCACATCCTTCGACGCAGACTACGCCGAATCGGTTGCCAATACATGGCGCGCATGTCCGGTGCCGGACTGTTGCTGGACGAATCCGTCGTTTCCGGCGTGGATCGGCGGGCGACCTATCGCCCTCGGTGGGCCAAGTAGACTGGCATGTGCCGCGTGGATCCCGCGGCGACTCCCAAAACAACCGAAGCGAGACCCGCACGTATGCCCATCGCCATCCGGGACGATCTCCGCAACGTCGCCATCGTCGCCCACGTCGACCACGGCAAGACCACTCTCGTCGACGCCATGCTCTGGCAGTCCGGCGCGTTCCGGGAGAACCAGGACGTCGACGAGCGGGTCATGGACTCCAACGATCTGGAGCGCGAGAAGGGCATCACGATTCTCGCGAAGAACACCGCCGTCCTGCACGGCGGCACCACGATCAACATCATCGACACGCCCGGGCACGCCGACTTCGGCGGTGAGGTCGAGCGCGGCCTGTCGATGGTCGACGGCGTGGTCCTGCTCGTGGACGCCTCCGAGGGACCGCTGCCGCAGACCCGCTTCGTGCTCCGCAAGGCGCTCAGCGCCAAGCTCCCCGTGATCCTCGTCGTGAACAAGGTCGACCGGCCCGACGCCCGGATCTCCGAGGTGGTCGACGAGACGTACGAGCTGTTCCTGGACCTCGACGCGTCCGAGGAGCAGATCGACTTCCCCATCGTGTACGCCTCCGCGAGGGCCGGCCGGGCCAGCCTCAACAAGCCCGAGAACGGCGGTCTGCCGGACAGCGAGGATCTCGAGCCGCTGTTCCAGGTGATCAGGGAGACGATCCCGGCCCCGTCGTACGACCCGAACACGCCGCTGCAGGCGCACGTGACCAACCTGGACGCCAGCTCCTACCTCGGCCGGATCGCCCTGTGTCGGGTGCACGCCGGCACCATCAAGAAGGGCCAGCAGGTCGCGTGGTGCAAGCACGACGGCACCATCGACCGGGTGAAGATCACCGAACTGCTGATGACCGAGGCGCTGGAGCGCAAGCCGGCCGAGGAGGCAGGGCCGGGCGACATCATCGCCATCGCCGGCATCCCGGAAATCATGATCGGTGACACGCTCGCCGACCCGGAGGACCCGCGCCCGCTGCCGTTCATCACGGTCGACGAGCCCGCCATCTCGATGAGGCTCGGTACCAACACCGGGCCTCTCTCGGGCCGGGAGAAGGGCACCAAGGTCACCGCGCGTCTGGTCAAGGACCGGCTGGACCGCGAGCTGATCGGTAACGTCTCCATCCGGGTGCTGGAGACCGAGCGGCCCGACTCCTGGGAGGTCCAGGGCCGGGGCGAGCTCGCGCTGGCGATCCTCGTCGAGACCATGCGCCGCGAGGGCTACGAGCTGACCATCGGCAAGCCGCGCGTCGTCACCAAGGAGATCGACGGCAAGCGGCACGAGCCGGTCGAGCGCCTCACCGTGGACGCGCCCGAGGAGTACCTCGGCGCCATCACGCAGCTCCTCGCGGTCCGTAAGGGCCGCATGGAGCAGATGACCAACCACGGCACCGGCTGGATCCGGATGGAGTTCCTGGTCCCGGCCCGTGGCCTGATCGGGTTCCGCACCGAGTTCCTCACCGAGACGCGGGGCACCGGCATCGCCCACCAGGTCTTCGAGGGCTACGAGCCGTGGTTCGGCGAGCTGCGCACCCGGCCGACCGGCTCTCTGATCTCCGACCGGGCCGGCGCTGCCACCGCGTACGCCATGTTCAACCTGCAAGAACGCGGCACGATGTTCGTCCCTCCGACCACCGAGGTGTACGAGGGCATGATCATCGGCGAGAACTCCCGCGCCGACGACATGGACGTCAACATCACCAAGGAGAAGCAGAAGACCAACGTGCGGTCCTCGACCGCCGAGGCCTTCGAGCGGCTCACGCCGCCGCGCGCGCTGAGCCTGGAGGCGGCGCTGGAGTTCGTCGCCGACGACGAGTGCGTCGAGCTCACCCCGGGGGCCATCCGGCTGCGCAAGGTCATCCTGGACTCCAAGGAGCGCGAGCGCACCCGCGCCCGCAGCAAGCGCGGCCAGGCCTAGGACGTCCGTCAGGGGCCGCCCGTCGGGCGGCCCCTGACACGCTCAGCGGTTCATCGCGCCGCTGTCACGGATGTCCTTGATGTCATCGCTGATCTTGAACATGACGATCGCCAGCTCCAGGTAGAGCCGGATCACGATCAGGCCGATGAACCAGGCGAACGGCGACAGCGCGACCAGCAGGACCCCGGCCGCCTGCTGGCTCTGGGCGCCCTGCGACAGCATCCCGAATCCCGCCACGACCATCACGATCGTGTAGATCGTGATGCCGATCAGAGAGATCACGAACAGGAACTTGACCAGCTTCGGCGCGATGAAGTTGTCGAAGCCGAAGTCGAAGAGCGCGCCGAAGAAGCCCTTGTCGTTGTCGGTACGCCGGCCCGTCGGGCGCTGGTACTGCGGCTGCTGCTGCGGAAGCGGGAGAGACTGCTGCGGAGCGGCGGGCCAGCCGCCGGGCTGAGGCTGTCCCGGCATGCCGTAGGGATTTCCCAACGTCGGTCTCCTGGGGGATCGGAACGTGGTTTCGGCTTCAGCGCCGGGCATGCCGGACACGACGGGGCGACGAACGGCATGAATTCCGGCTGAACCGTACTCTGTGACGTCCGCCACCCGCGCACGGTTCCGCCGCAACGCCGCTCACGTGACCGACGGGCTCGGGGAACGCGGGTACCGGGTCCGCCGCGACGCTGCAAACGTGGCCGACGGGCGCCGCCCGCGGTACCAGGTAGGCCGCACGGTCCGCCGCGGCACCGCTCACGCCCGACAGGCACCGACGCGGCGCGCCGGTGGGCCGTAGGGCCCGTCGGTGGGCGACGGCGCGGTTCTCCCGGCTCGGCGGTGGTCAGCGGTCCTGTTCGCGGTGGCGTACGCGGGCCTGCTGGCGCGGGCGCTGCCGCTCGGCGACCGGCAGGCGCTGTTCGCCGGGCTCGACTCTCCAGCGTACGTCGGCGTGGATTCCGGCCTGGGCGAGGCGTTCGCGTGCGGCGTCGAAGGACGTGCACCACTGTTCTTCGCGTTCGAGGTCGAGGCGGCGCTGTTCGTCGCTCTCGGCGGGCTCGTCGGTCCGCAGCAGCGCCATCCGGATCTGCCGCGCGTCGTCGACGCGTACGCGGACGGCGTGCTGGGCCCAGTCGCCTCGGGTGAGCACGGCGTCGCCGGACTGCGCGGTCAGCGTCTCGAAGCCCTCGCTCACCTCGTAGCCGAGGTCCTCGAACGTCGCGCGCAGCGTGGACGCGACGTAGTGGTGTTCGGCCTCGCGCTGGAGCTCCTCGACGAGGCGTACGGCCTCGGCGCGCAGCTTCTCGTCGAAGGCGCGCGCGCCGTCGGCGACCTCGCCGAGCGCGGTGAGCACGTCCGCCGCGGCCGGGTGGGCGGCCAGCTCCCGTACGAAGCGCGCCGCCGCCGCGCGGTCGTCTCGCCTGCGGCGGGCCAGCTCGTTGGCCTCCTGGATGCGGATCCGCACCTCGTTGAGCCGGCTCTCGGCCTCGGTCTGCGTGGCGGCGCTCGCGGCCTGTTCGGCCGCCTCGATCACCGCGCGCCGGTCGTCCTCGGTCGTGTCGGGCAGCAGGCGGGCGAGGACTCGCGCGATCGTGGCGGCGAGCGGCGCGGTCTCCGCGGGATCCCCGGACGGCGGCTCCACGCCGGTCGACTCGGGCGCCGCGACGAAGATCCGGCCGGCGGCAGCGGCGGCGATCGCGGCGGCCAGGGAGTCCTCGGCGGCGGCGAGCCCGGCGTCGGCCTCGGTGCACCAGGCGATGAGGTCGTCCGCCGTACGCGCCGTGGGGTCGAGCGGCGTGGGCAGCGCGACGTCGGTGCCCTGGCGTTCGGCCGAGGCGGCCAGGGCCGCGATGCGGGCGTTCCGGTCGAGCACCTCGCCGATGGCCTGCTCGTGGTGGCGTACCTCCCGCAGCCGCCGCGCGCGCACCTCGGCGCGTTCTTCGGCGTACGAGGCGAGCGCGCCGGTGCCGGCGGCGGCGATGCCGGCCGTGCCACCGAGCACCCGGATCAGGCCGAGGCTGGCGATGACCGCCGCGTCCAGGGCGATGTCGGCCTCGACACCACTGCTCACAGTCGTCCTCCCACGGCCTGCTCCTTTGCCCGCTGAGTTTCCTGCCGCCACCGCTGCATGCGGATCCCGGTCGCGACCACGTGACAGATCGGCACCACGACGAGCACCGCGAGCCACAGCAGCCAGGCGATCGACAGCACCGTGGCGAACAGGATGACGATGATGAAGAGCGGCACGATCCCGATCAGCAGCAGGACGCCGCAGCCGCGCGGACCGGAACTGCGCGCGGCACCCGACACCTGCCGCGACGCGCCGGACAGCCCGCGTCCCGCGCCGCGAAGGACCTTCGCCAGCCAGGCCCAGGGGCCGAGCGGCAGGTAGTCGCCACCCTGGCGCGAGGCGACGAACGCCTCACACCCCGCCTCGACGAGCCACGCGAGGACCGCCACGACCATGAGGAACGGCGTCGGGTCGCTCGCCGTACCCGTCGCGCCGGTGGCGGTGCGCACGCTCGCGGAGTCCAGCAGGCGGGGCGCCAGCCAGCTTCCGCCGAGCCAGAGCACGGCGATCGGCAGCGTCCACAGCACGGCGCGTACGACGGCCGGGCGGCGGCCCTCGAGCCGTTCGCGCTCACGCTCGTCCCAGTGCCGCAGGCCCTCGGCGGTACGGCGCTCGGCCTCGTCGCGGTGCCGGGCCGTGCCCTCGACCTCGAGGACCGCGTCGGGCGTCGCGCGTACGAGTGCGAGCAGGCGCAGCGGGTCGTCGCCCGCCTGGTCGGACAGCCAGCCGAACCACGGAACGGAATCGCGTACGGACTCGCGGCAGCGTACGGCGGCCGACCGCAGCGCGTCCTTGGTCTCTTCCGGGCGGCCGGCCAGGGCGAGCAGCATGGCCAGGATGGCGGGCGGCTCGTCGAAGCCGGGCGCACCCGCGTCGGGGAACCGCCCGGCCGTACGCGGCAGCTGCGAACGTAGCCAGCCGGCGAGCCGGCTCCACGCGGTGGTCAGGCCCTGCCAGTGGTCGTTGACCTCGGCCAGCTCGTCGCCGCCGGCGAACCCGGCCAGCTCGGGCAGCAGCCGGAGCTGCCACAGCCCGCGCGCCGCGCGAGCCGCCGTGGCGTGGTCGGCGTGCGACGGGTCGTCCACGGCGGCGGCGAGCCCGGGCAGGTCCTCGGGCAGCAGGCGGAGCCCGAGATAGTGCGGCGGCAGCGCGGGGTCCAGCCAGCGCAGCAGCCGCAGGAGCTTCACGTCCGGCGGATGGTCACCGGTCAGCGACTCGTCGATCAGCCGGATCCGGCCCTCGGCGTCGTCGTCGAACCCGTTCAGCCAGCCGCGCAGCGCCTGCCATGCCTCGCTGGGCCCGACCGGCGTGAACATCGTGCCGAAGAAGTAGCGTGCCGCCGGCGCCCAGTCCGCGACCAGCGCGCGCGCCAGCTCCGTACGGTCGGTGAAGGTGCGCCCGCCGAAGGCGAGCGCGTCACGCGCCTGCCCGGTGAGCAGCGGTGACATCTTTTGTGGTGCGGGTTCCGCGACGGGCGGGCTCCCGCCGGCGCGCCACGCGTCGAACTCGGCGCCGGTCCAGCGGCGCCGCGGGTCGCGGGTCAGCAGGCCACGGCAGAGCAGCCGCATCCGCGGGTCACCGATGTCGTCGCAGTCGATCGTCCGCGTCGCGAGGTGGTCGACGACCGCGGTCTCGCTCATGCCCGCGAACGGCGTGCGGCCGGTGAGCAGCTCGCGCACGATGATGCCGAGCGACCACCAGTCACGCGCGGGGGAGACCTGGCCGGACAGCGACTCCGGCGCGGCGTACGCGAGCGTGCGCGAGGAGGAGGCGAACACCACGCTCTGCTCGATGACCCGGCTCAGCCCGAAGTCGGTGATGGCCAGCGCGAGCGGGTCCGTGGCGCGTACGAGGACGTTCTCCGGCTTGAGGTCACGGTGCACGATGCCCGCCTCGTGCAGGCGGGTCAGCCCGGCGGCGAGCTGCGCCGCGACCTCTGTGACCAGCTCCGTCGCCGGCCGCGCCCCGATCGCGCGCAGGTTGCCCGCGGGGATGTACTCGATGACCTCGTAGTCGCGGCCCTCGGCGTGCCCGGTCTCCACGATGCGTACGACGTGCGATGAGCCGAGCGTGGGCAGCTTGCGCCACACCTCACGGTCGGCGGTGAAGCCGCGCCGGAAGATCTTGACGACCAGCTCGGCGCCGTCGCCGTCGCGCACGTGCAGCAGGTCGGACTCGGCGCCCTGCGCGGGCAGCTCCCCGAGCACGGTGAACCGGTCGGCGAGCTCGTCGGGCAGACGTACGAGAGGGGTGCCGGCCGGGACGCCGTCACGCCGCGTGGCGTCGGCCCCTCCGGAGGCGTCCCGGCGCGTCGGGAACTCGTCGCGCCGCGTCTCCGAGGGCCGCTCGGTGTCCGTCACTACCCGTCCCTCGCCCCGTCAGCCGTTGCCTCCGCGAGCCTAACGCGCACACCCGCGTCCGCAACAGCGATCAGCGCAGCCCCTCCCGGTCCCGCAGCGCCTTCAGGTGCTCCGTGATCTTGAACTGATTGATCACGAACTCCATCAGGATCGCGGACGAGGACCAGGTCGAACAGCCAGATCAGACGGGGCAGCGATGATCGTCATGATCGCCAGCGCACCGTTCCAGGCGAAGAACGACAGGCCGTACCAGAGCACGACGGCAGACAGCGAAGAGCGTGATCATGATCAGGACCATGAAGATGTAGATCGTCCGCGACCAGCCTTGAGGTGACCATGTGGTCGAAGTTGACGTCGAACAGCGTGCCGAAGAAGCCCTTTCCGCCGCGTCGCGGGACGGGTGCCTGGCTTTGGGGAGCCCTGGGGCCCGCCGTAGCCGCCCTGGCTCTGCCACGGCTGGCCCGGCGGGGGCTGGTGGCCCTGCGGCGGCGGGGCGTTCTGGTACGGCGCCTGGCTCGCCCTGGTACGGGGCCGGTCCGCCCTGGTAGTGGCCCTGGCCCTGGTAGTGCCCGGGGTCGGTCTGGTATCCGGGCTCGCCCTGGTAGGGGGCTGGGTCGCCCTGGTGCGGCTCGCCTTGGCGAGGCGGCGGGGGGCGGTGCCCGGGATCGTCGTGGGGGTTTGACATCTCGGTCTCCTCGGCTTCCACCGTCAAAGGCTAGACCGAGGACGCGTGCTCTTCACGTGACCGAGCCGTCGCGGTCTTAGGTCATGACGGAAACGCGTACGCCCCGGGGGCCGGAGCCTCCGGGGCGTACAGGGTGTGGACGGGCGTCAGGCCTTGGTCGTGTCCTGGCCGCGCTTCACGATTCCGATCTTGGAGCCGAGCCACACGAGCGGGTCGTAGCGGCGGCCCACGACGCGCTCCTTCATGGGGATCAGCGCGTTGTCGGTGATCTTGATGTGCTCGGGGCAGACCTCGGTGCAGCACTTGGTGATGTTGCAGTAGCCCAGGCCGAACTCCTCCTGGGCGATCTGCCGCCGGTCGGCGACGTCGGCCGGGTGCATCTCCAGCTCGGCGACCCGCATGAGGAAGCGGGGGCCGGCGAAGTGCTCCTTGTTCTCCTCGTGGTCACGGATGACGTGGCACGTGTTGTTGCACAGGAAGCACTCGATGCACTTGCGGAACTCCTGCGAGCGCTCGACGTCGACCTGCTGCATACGGAACTCGCCGGGCTCGACGTCGCCGCCGTCGAACGACGGGACCTCGCGGGCCTTCTCGTAGTTGTACGAGACGTCGGTGACCAGGTCGCGGATGACCGGGAACGTACGCATGGGCGTGACGGTGACCGTCTCGTCCTCGGTGAACGTCGACATCCGCGTCATGCACATGAGGCGCGGGCGGCCGTTGACCTCGGCCGAACACGAGCCGCACTTGCCGGCCTTGCAGTTCCACCGGACGGCCAGGTCGGGCGTCTCGGTGGCCTGGAGGCGGTGGATGGCGTCGAGGACGACCTCGCCCTCGTTGACCTCGACCGTGTAGTCCTTGAGCTCGCCCTCGCCGCCGTCGCCGCGCCAGACCCGGAACTTCGCCTTGTAGCCCATGTCAGTTCTCCTCAGAGGGGAGCTCACCCTCGGTCAGGTACTTCTTCAGCTCGTCGAGCTCGAAGAGCGAGATGAGGTCCTCGCGCATCGGGTCCATCTCCTGGCGCTTGAGCTCGACGGAGCCGTCGCTGAGGCGGCACACCAGGTTGACCTTGCGCCAGTCGGCCGACATCTTCGGGTGGTCGTCGCGGGTGTGGCCGCCGCGGCTCTCCTCCCGGATGAGGGCGGCGCGCGCGACGCACTCGGACACGATGATCATGTTGCGGAGGTCGAGGGCCAGATGCCAGCCCGGGTGGTAGCCCCGGCCGCCCTCGACGGCGACGTTCTCGACGCGCTCGCGCAGCTTGGCGAGTGCCTCGATGGCCTGCTCCAGCTCGTCCTCGCGGCGGATGATGCCGACGAGGTCGTTCATGGTCTGCTGCAGCTCCTGGTGGACCGCGTACGGGTTCTCGCCGCCTTCGCGGCCGTACGGGGCCAGGGCCTCGGCCATCGCTGCCTCGACCTCGGACTCGGGTACGGAGACCGTGGTCCGCGAGGCGTACTCGGCGGCGCCGAGACCGGCGCGGCGTCCGAAGACCAGCAGGTCGGACAGAGAGTTGCCGCCGAGGCGGTTGGAGCCGTGCATGCCGCCGGAGACCTCACCGGCCGCGAACAGACCGGGTACGAGAGCCGCCGCCGTGTCGGGGTCGACCTCGACGCCGCCCATGACGTAGTGGCAGGTCGGCCCGACCTCCATGGGCTCGGCGGTGATGTCGACGTCGGCCAGCTCCTTGAACTGGTGGTGCATCGACGGCAGCCGCTTGATGACCTGCTCGGGCTTGAGGCGGGACGCGATGTCGAGGAAGACGCCGCCGTGGGGTGATCCACGGCCCGCCTTCACCTCGGAGTTGATGGCGCGGGCGACCTCGTCACGCGGCAGCAGCTCCGGTGGGCGCCGGTTGTTGTCGGCGTCCTCGTACCAGCGGTCGCCCTCTTCCTCGGTCGTCGCGTACTTGTCCTTGAAGACGTCCGGGACGTAGTTGAACATGAACCGCTTGCCCTCGGAGTTCTTCAGAACCCCGCCGTCACCACGTACGGACTCGGTGACGAGGATGCCCTTCACCGAGGGCGGCCAGACCATGCCGGTCGGGTGGAACTGCACGAACTCCATGTTGATGAGGCTCGCCCCGGCGAGCAGCGCCAGCGCGTGCCCGTCGCCGGTGTACTCCCAGGAGTTCGAGGTGACCTTGAAGGACTTGCCGATGCCGCCGGTGGCCAGGACGACCGCGGGCGCCTCGATGACCACGAAGCGGCCGGTCTCGCGGATGTAGGCGAAGACGCCGCAGATCTTGCCCTCGTCGTCCTTCAGCAGCCGGGTGACCGTGGTCTCGGCGAAGATGCGCAGGCGCGCGTCGTAGTCGCCGAGCTCCTTGTGGTCCTGCTGCTGGAGGGCGACGATCTTCTGCTGGCAGGTGCGGATCAGTTCCAGGCCGGTACGGTCGCCGACGTGCGCGAGGCGCGGGTACTCGTGACCGCCGAAGTTACGCTGGCTGATCTTGCCTTCCTTGGTGCGGTCGAAGATCGCACCCCAGGCCTCGAGCTCCCAGATGCGCTCCGGCGCCTCCTTGGCGTGCAGCTCGGCCATCCGCCAGTTGTTCAGGAACTTGCCGCCGCGCATGGTGTCGCGGAAGTGGACCTGCCAGTTGTCGTTGGCGTTGACGTTGCCCATCGCCGCCGCGGCGCCGCCCTCGGCCATGACCGTGTGGGCCTTGCCGAACAGCGACTTGGAGATGATCGCGGTCTTCTTGCCCTGGAGTCGCGCCTCGATCGCGGCGCGCAGCCCCGCGCCGCCGGCACCGATGACGACGACGTCGTACTGCAGCCTCTCGACGTCGGTCATGGCGTGCTCGCTCGATTCGCTCGTAGTCTCACTCACTCGTGGTCGTCCTTAGTTGAAGATCCGCAGGTCTGAGATGGTGCCGTGCGCGACGAGCGCGACGTACGCGTCCGTCAGCGCCAGCGTGCCGAGGGTGATCAGCGCGAACTGCCCGTGGCGGGTGTTCAGCCGGCTGACCTGAGTCCAGAGCCAGTAGCGGACGGGGTGCTTGGAGAAGCTCTTCAAGCGCCCGCCCATGACGTGCCGGCACGAGTGGCAGGACAGGGTGTAGGCCCACAGCAGGATGACGTTGACCCACAGGATGATCGTGCCGAGACCGATGCCGAACCCGCCGTCCGCGCCGTGGAAGGCGTTGACCGCGTCCCAGGTGTTGACGAGCGAGATCAGGCCGGCGATCACCCAGAAGTACCGGTGGGAGTTCTGGATGATCAGCGGGAGACGCGTCTCGCCGGAGTAGGCGCCCGGGGTCTTGCGCACCGGGCTCTTGTCCGGGACGGCGCATGCCTGCGGCGTCAGCCAGAAGGCCCGGTAGTAGGACTTCCGGTAGTAGTAGCACGTCAGCCGGAACCCCAGCAGGAACGGCAGTGAGACCAGCGCGTACGGGATGAAGAACGGCAGATGGGCCGGTACGAAACGGCCGAAGTCCGCCGCTTCGGGCGGGCACGCCTTACTGACGCACGGAGAGTAGAACGGCGTCAGGTAGTGGTACTTCGCCACCCAGAAGCTGCTGCCCATCATCGACCGCACGGTCGCGTAGACGACCCAGGCCGTGAAGAACACGAACGTCGTCAGCGGGCTGAGCCAGTAACGATCCTTGCGTAGGGTGCGCGCCGGGATCTGGGCCAGATCCTTGGCCGGCGCGTCCACCGTTGTCTGAGTCATGCGGGGTCTCCATCGAAGGCACACCACCTGGGAGGGCTGTCTGTACTCCAGCCCGTCCTCTGTGCAGGGGCGCTCATACGTTATTAGGGAGTTGTCACGAGCAAGATACGAGGCGCGGTCACCGAGTGTGAAACTGCCCACTTACCGACGAGTAGTGGGGACGGACCGTGTCACCTTTTGGGGTTCGGGTCCGAATCTACCCGACCGCTATCACGCGGACGGCGGAGTGACGGGAGTGACGAGAGTGGCATCGAGAGGCCGGAGTCACTTCGGACCGGGCGCGTATATCGTCCGTTATGCGTGGTGGAGTCCGCTTGTGCCCGCTGTTGTGGGCGCCGCGCTCATCGCCGGGTTCATCCTCACGCAGAGTGCTCGCCCGGCGAGGCGCCGGTGGCTCCCTGAGGCGCGGCCGGGCGCCGCGGAGTGGGTGACGTACGGCGTGGGGCTCCTGATGCCGCTCGCCGGGCTCGGCCTGCTGATCCTCGCCGCGGTCTACCTGCGGCGCGTCGTACGGGGCCGGGTCGCGTTCGCGATCGCCGGCCGCGGCGTCTACTGGTGCCCGTCCGGCAAGATCGCCGAGGGCCGGTGGTTCACCTGGGACGAGGTCGCCGCGATCGAGTTCCACGCGGCCGAGGGCGGCTCCTCGGGCCACGGCGCGGTCTCGCTCTGCGGGTACGCCTCGGAGGACGACGAGCTGTCGCGCCTGGTCTCCACCCGGCTCGGCGGCTGGCGGATCGGGCGGCGCCGGCTGAACCGCGCGCTCCAGAGGTTCGCCCCCGAGGTGCAGGTCATCCGCTGAAGAGCCGGACGCCCGGCGGCAGGTCGTCACGGGCCTCGCTGTCGGCGAGGAATCCGAGCAGGGTCTCGTGGAACGCCTGCGCCGCGTGCGTGGGGTGGACGTCCTTGCGGTGGGCCAGCGCGATCGTGCGCTGCAGGCCGGGCGGCGCGAGCGGCGTGCCGACGAGGCCGGGCCGCCCCGCGAGGACCATCGAGGGCACGACGGCCTGCCCGAGCCCGGCCTCGACGAAGCGCAGCACGGCGTCCATCTCGCCGCCCTCGACGGCGAACCTCGGCTCGAAGCCGGCCTGGCGGCAGGCCGCCAGGGTCGCCTCGCGCAGGTCGTAGCCCTGCCGGAACATCACCAGCGGCCGTTCGCGCAGGTCCTCGATGCGCAGGCGGGCGCGTTTCGGCGCGTTCGTGCTCGGCGAGACGACGATCAGGTCCTCGCGCAGGATCGGCGCGGTCTCCAGGGCCGGGTCCGTGCTCTGCAGCGGCAAGATGATCAGCGCCAGGTCGAGGTGGCCGCGCGCCAGGTCGCGTACGAGGTCGCGCGAGCCGCCCTCGTCCACGCGCAGCTCGATGCCGGGATAGCGGCCGCGGAAGCGGGCGAGGGCGTCCGCGAGCAGGCCGGCGAACAGCGAGGGCGTCGCGCCGAGCCGCACCCGGCCGCGCCGCAGCCCGGTCAGGTCCTGCACCTCGCGCCGCGCGGTCTCCACGTCGGCCAGGATGCGGCGTGCCAGCGGGAGCAGTGCCTCGCCGGCCGGGGTCAGCGTGATGTTGCCGCGCGCCCGGCTGAACAGCGGAGCGCCGAGCTCCGTCTCCAGGGTCCTGATCTGCTTGGACAGGGAGGGCTGCGCCACCCGAAGCGTCTCGGCGGCGCGTGTGAAGTGCCTCACCTCGGCGACGGCCACGAAGTACGAGAGTTGCTGTAGCTGCACGCCTGATAGCCTACGGCTATTGAAACGAGCTGTTTCATGTCTTGGACGGATCCAAGAATCGGACATACGGTCCGGAATGTGTCAGCCCGATCATCCGTGGCAACGCCACATCGCACCCAGGCATCACCGGCGGCGCTCCCGCGCCGGGTGTACCGCTCGTCGGTCGGCAAGAAGGCCGTCATGGCCGTGACCGGCGGCATCCTCGTCCTGTACCTCGTCGCCCACATGATCGGCAACCTCAAGATCTTCCTGGGGCGCGTCGCGTACGACCACTACGCGGACTGGCTGCGGACCCTGGGCGAGCCCGCCCTTCCGCACCGGACCGTGCTGACGCTCATCGAGGCGGTGCTGACCGTCGCGGTCGTCCTGCACCTGTGGTCCGCGGTCGCGCTGGCGCGACGCGCGCACCGGGCGCGGCCGGTCCGCTACGCCGCGCGGCCGAAGGCACGTGAGGACCGGTACGCCACGCACGTCATGCGCTACGGCGGCGTCCTCATCCTGCTCTTCGTCGTCTGGCACCTGCTCGACCTGACCTTCGGCGCGGTCAACCCGAAGGGCGCCGGCGCGGGGCCGTACGACAAGGTCGTCGCGGACTTCGCCCCCGCGCACTGGTACGTCACGGTCTTCTATCTCGCCGCCGTCGTCATGGTCGGGCTGCACCTGCGGCACGGCCTGTGGAGCGCGGCGCGGACGCTCGGCTGGGACAGCGAGCGCCGCAACCGCGTGCTCCGCCGGTCCGCCGACATGGTCGCGGGCCTGCTCACCCTCGGCTTCCTGGCGGTTCCCGTCATGGTCACGATCGGAGTGGTGACGTGAGCGAGTCCGACGCAGTGAGCGGAGTGAACGGCCGAGGGACGAGGTCGTTCGCGGAGCGAATGAGGAGGGCGAGCGAACGATGAACGCGAGCGTGCACGAGCTGTACACCGAGGGCGAGCCGATCCGGGACATGCGCGCCCCGGACGGGCCGATCGAGGAACGCTGGGACCGGCGCCGCTTCGGCGGACGGCTGGTCAACCCGGCGAACCGCCGGAAGCTGTCGGTCATCGTGGTAGGTACGGGCCTGGCGGGCGGTTCGGCCGCCGCGACGCTGGGCGAGCTGGGCTACCACGTGAAGTCCTTCTGCTACCAGGACAGCCCGCGACGGGCGCACAGCATCGCCGCGCAGGGCGGCATCAACGCCGCGAAGAACTACCGCAACGACGGCGACAGCGTCCACCGGCTCTTCTACGACACGGTCAAGGGCGGCGACTACCGGTCCCGCGAGTCGAACGTCTACCGGCTCGCGCAGATCAGCGTCGAGATCATCGACCAGTGCGTCGCGCAGGGCGTGCCGTTCGCGCGCGACTACGGCGGACTGCTCGACACCCGCTCGTTCGGCGGCGTGCAGGTCTCGCGGACGTTCTACGCGCGCGGCCAGACGGGTCAGCAGCTGCTGCTCGGCGCGTACCAGGCACTGGAACGGCAGGTCGCGGCCGGGACCGTGGAGATGTTCACCCGGCACGAGATGCTCGAGCTGATCCTCGTCGACGGCGTGGCCCGCGGCATCGTCGCGCGCGACATGGTCACCGGCGAGATCGAGACGCACACCGCCGACGCCGTCGTGCTGGCCTCCGGTGGGTACGGCAACGTCTTCTTCCTGTCGACCAACGCCAGGGGCTGCAACGTCACGGCGACCTGGCGGGCGCACCGCAAGGGCGCGCTGTTCGCCAACCCCTGCTACACCCAGATCCACCCGACCTGCATCCCGCAGAGCGGGGAGCACCAGTCGAAGCTGACCCTGATGTCGGAGTCGCTGCGCAACGACGGCCGGGTGTGGGTGCCCAGGGAGCCCGGCGACGCGCGCGGCCCGGCGGACATCCCCGAGGACGAGCGCGACTACTACCTCGAGCGGATCTACCCGTCCTTCGGCAACCTCGTGCCGCGCGACATCGCCTCGCGCGCCGCCAAGAACGTCTGCGACGAGGGCCGCGGCGTGGGCCCGGGCGGGCTCGGCGTCTACCTGGACTTCGAGGACGCGATCGCGCGGCTGGGCCGTGAGGCGGTCGCGGCCAAGTACGGCAACCTCTTCGAGATGTACGAGCGCATCACCGGCGAGGACCCCTTCACCGTGCCGATGCGCATCTACCCGGCCGTGCACTACACGATGGGCGGCCTGTGGGTCGACTACGACCTGGGCTCCACCATCCCCGGCCTGTTCGTGATCGGCGAGGCGAACTTCTCCGACCACGGCGCCAACCGGCTCGGCGCGTCCGCGCTGATGCAGGGCCTGGCCGACGGGTACTTCGTACTGCCGAACACGATCAGCGACTACCTCGCGCAGGGCCCGTTCGAGAAGGTCGGCGACGACCACGAGGCCGTGCTCGAGGCGCGCGCCGCCGTCACCGGCCGCATCGAGCGGCTCCTGTCGGTCGACGGCGACCGTACGCCGGACTCCTTCCACCGCGAGCTGGGCGCGCTGATGTGGGAGTACTGCGGCATGGAGCGCACCGCCGAGGGCCTGCACAAGGCCCTCGAGCGGATCCGCGAGCTGCGCGCGGAGTTCTGGACCGGCGTGAAGGTGCCGGGGGAGAACGAGGAGCTGAACCAGGCGCTGGAGAAGGCCGGCCGGGTCGCGGACTTCTTCGAGCTGGCCGAGCTGATGTGCGTCGACGCCCTGCACCGCGAGGAGTCCTGCGGCGGCCACTTCCGCGCCGAGTCCCGTACGCCCGACGGCGAGGCGCTGCGCGACGACGAGCGCTTCGCCTACGTCGCCGCCTGGGAGTACACCGGCGACGCCCCGGTCCTCCACCGCGAGGACCTCGAATACGACTACGTGAAGATGACGCAGAGGTCCTACAAGTGAGCGAACCATGGGCATGAAGCTGACACTCAGGGTCTGGCGGCAGCGGAACGCCGCCGACCGGGGCCGGATGGCCTCCTACGAGGTCGACGACGTCTCGCCGGACATGTCGTTCCTGGAGATGCTCGACGTGCTCAACGAGCGGCTGATCCTGGAGGGTGCGGACCCGGTCGCCTTCGACCACGACTGCCGTGAGGGCATCTGCGGTGCGTGCTCGCTGGTCATCGACGGCACGCCGCACGGCCCGCAGCGGGCCACGACCACCTGCCAGCTGCACATGCGGCACTTCGAGGACGGCGACGTCATCACGGTCGAGCCGTGGCGCGCGCGGGCGTTCCCGGTGGTCAAGGACCTTGTCGTGGACCGTTCGTCGTTCGACCGGGTCATCCAGGCGGGCGGCTTCATCAGCGCGCCGACCGGGTCGGCGCCGGACGCGGCGGCGATCCCGGTGCCGCAGGCGGACGCAGGCGACGCGTTCGACGCGGCGACCTGCATCGGCTGCGGCGCCTGCGTGGCGGCCTGCCCGAACGCCTCCGCGATGCTCTTCACCGCGGCCAAGATCACGCACTTGGGCCTGCTGCCCCAGGGCGGACCCGAGCGGTACGACCGGGTCACCGCGATGGTCGACCAGATGGACGAGGAGGGCTTCGGCGGCTGCACCAACACCGGCGAGTGCACCGCCGTCTGCCCGAAGGGCATCCCGCTGGAGACCATCTCCCGGCTCAACGCCGATCTCCTGCGCGCGAGCGTGCGCGGCTGAGCGGCCTTGGCCTCACGGCCTGGGAGGAAGGTACGTCCCCCCGGACTCCCGGGCCGTGATCTCACTTCCGCCGGCCTCCGCGAGCCGTCGTGCCAGGTAGCGGCGCTCGGGTTCGGCGGTCGCCAGCTCGAACGCGCGCCGATACGCGGCGGCGGCCTCGGCGGGCCGCCCGAGCCGGCGCAGCAGGTCCGCGCGCGTGGCCGGCAGCAGGTGGTAGCCCGCCAGCCCGCCCGATGCCTCGAGCCCGTCCAGCAGCGCAAGGCCCGAAGCGGGGCCGTGGGCCATCCCGACGGCCACCGCGCGGTTCAGCTCGACCACCGGCGAGGGCACCAGCAGGGCGAGCCGCCCGTAGAGCGCGCTGATCTGTGCCCAGTCGGTCTCGGCCGCGTCCGAGGCGGTGGCGTGGCACGCCGCGATGGCCGCCTGGACCTGGTAGACGCCCGGACGGCCGCGCCGCAGGGCCCGGTCCAGCAGCGCGGCGCCCTCCTCGATCCCGGCGGCGTCCCAGCGCGTACGGTCCTGTTCCTCCAGCGTCACCAGGTCGCCCGCATCGTCGACCCGGCCCGTACGGCGGGCGTCGTGCAGCAGCATGAGGGCGAGCAGGCCGAGGGCCTCGGGCTCGTCGGGCATCAGACCGGCGAGGGTACGGGCCAGCCGGATCGCCTCGGCGCACAGGCCCGCGCGTGTGAGGTCGCCGCCCGCGGTCGGCGCGTACCCCTCGTTGAACAGCAGGTACAGGACGGCCAGCACCGCGCCCGTACGCTCGGGCAGCAGGTGGGCCGGTGGCACCCGGTACGGGATGCCGGCGTTGCGGATCTTGTGTTTGGCGCGTACGAGGCGCTTGGCCATCGTCGGCTCCGGGACGAGGAACGCGCGTGCGATCTCGGCCGTGGTGAGCCCGGCGAGGGTCCGCAGCGTGAGGGCGACCCGCGCCTCCAGCGGCAGCGCCGGATGGCAGCACGTGAAGATCAGCCGCAGCCGTTCGTCCGGCACGCCGCTCTCGTCGCCTTCGTACCCGCCGTCCGCAGGCAGCACGGCCACCTCCCGGAGCTTGGCGGCCTCGGTCGCCGCACGGCGCAACCGGTCCAGGGCGCGGTTGCGTGCGGTCGTGGTCAGCCACCCGCCGGGGCGGCGCGGGACGCCGTCGCGCGGCCAGCGCTCGAGCGCCAGCGCGAAGGCGTCCTGCGCGCACTCCTCGGCCAGGTCCCAGTCGCCGGTCAGCCGGATCAGGGTCGCGACCACGCGGCCCCAGTCCTCCTGGAAGGCGGCGGCGACCGCCCGCTCGACGTCCGTGGTCACCCTTCCCAGAGTGGCCGTACCTCGACCGATCCGTACTTGGCGACCGGATGCTTGGAGGCCACCTCGATCGCCTCGTCGAGGTCGCGGCACTCGATCAGGTCGAAGCCTCCGACCTGCTCCCGCGTCTCGGCGAACGGCCCGTCGGACAGCAGCGTCTGCTCGTCGCGCACGCGGACGGTCGTGGCGTCGGTGGCCGGCCGCAGCCGCGAACCCTGCAGGCGCACGCCGCGGGCGTCCATCTCCTCGGCCCAGGCCATTCCGGCCTTCTCCATGTCCGTGAGCTGCTCGGAGCTCGGCACGGCGGACTCTTCACCGCAGATCAGCAGCATGTAGCGCATGTCTTCCTCCTCGTGTCGGTACCCATACGACGAACGAGGGGGCCGCGGATGGACCGGAGCCCGTACCTTTCTTCCCGCGAACATTGCAGGTAGAAATGTTTCGATATCAAAACAGTTTCCGTAAACATCTACCTGGCCAGGTATCCGTTACCCCACTCTAGGCTCCACCCCTCGTACGATCCCGGAGGTAGACGGGCCGATGTACGTCAGAATGAGCCGGCTTCTCGTCGGCGTAGCCGGACTCGCACTCGTGGCGTCGGCCTGTGGCGGAGGCGGTTCCTCCGGCAGCAAGTCGAAGGTCTTCACGGTCGCCAACATCGAGCCGGAGCACCTGATCCCCGGCAACACGAACGACGCGTACGGCCTCAACGTCGAGAGCGTCCTGTTCGACACGCTGATGAGGCTGGACCCGCACGGCAAGCCGACCCCCGAGGACGCCGCGTCGGTCGACTCGACCGACCAGAAGGTCTGGACGATCAAGATCAAGCCGGGCCTGACGTTCCACAACGGCGAGGCGGTGACCGCGCAGAGCTACGCAGACGCCTGGAACGCCACCGCCGACGCGACCAACGCGTGGGGCAACAACTACTACCTGAGCAGCATCGGCGGCTACGGCGACCTCAACCCCGACAGCGGGAAGCCCAAGGTCCACACGCTCAAGGGCCTCAAGGTCGTCGACCCGCAGACCCTCCAGGTGACCCTCGCCCAGCCGTTCAGCCAGTTCCCGTACGTGCTGTCGTTCGTCGGCACCGCGCCGCTGCCCAAGGCCGCCTTCAAGGACCTAAAGGCGTACGAGCAGGCGCCGATCGGCAACGGGCCGTTCATGATGGACGGCACCTGGGAGCACAACCGGCAGATCAAGCTCAAGAAGTTCGCCGCCTACAAGGGCGTACGCCCGGCTCACTCCGACGGCGTGACCTTCAAGACCTACGCGAGCCGCGACGCCGCGTACACCGACCTGCGGGCCGGCAAGGTCGACTTCGACTCCCAGATCCCGGCCGCCAAGGTCCCCGAGGCCAAGCGCCTGCTCGGCAAGCGCTACCTGAGCGTGCCCAGCGGCACCATGGACTTCCTGGAGTTCCCGCTGTACGACAGCAGGTTCACCAACCCGGACCTGCGCAGGGCGATCTCGATGTCGATCGACCGGCAGGCCATCGTGAACGCCGTCTACAACGGCACGTTCAAGCCGACGGGCTCGCTGCTCGCGCCGATCGTGCCCGGCTACCGCGCCACGGCGTGCGGCCAGGCGTGCACGTACAACCCGCAGCTCGCCAAGCAGCTGTTCACCAAGGCGGGCGGCTTCTCGGGCACCCTGCACCTGGTGTTCTCCAACTCCGACCCGACGTATGAGCAGTGGATGACGGACGTCGCCAACCAGCTCAAGCAGAACCTCGGGATCGCGAACGTCACCTTCGACAAGATCCAGGCGTCGGACTACATCTCTCGCCTGATCGACCACAAGGCGACCGGCCCGTACCGCAGCAACTGGACGATGGACTACCCGAGCGCCGAGGACTACCTCACGCCGCGGTGCAGCAAGCCCAGCCGCAGCGGCTACGACGGCACCGCCTGCGAGGCGCTGATCATGAAGGCCAACGCCGCGAAGACCCCCGAAGAGGGCATGAAGTATTACCAGCAGGCCGAGGACCTCGTGCTGAAGGACCTGCCCCTCACCCCGCTGTGGAACTGGCAGGACCAGGCCGGCTACTCCAGCCACATCGGGAACGTCAACGTCGACCCGTACGTGAACCCGCTCGTCCACCTCGACCAGGTGACGGTCAAATAGCGTGTGGCGTTACGTCGTACGGCGCCTCCTGCAGATGGTGCCGGTCCTGATCGGGACGACCCTCCTGATCTACCTCGCGGTGTTCGCTCTGCCGGGCGACCCGATCAGGACCCTGGGCGGCGACAAGCCGATGTCGCCCGCCGTCTACCAGACGCTGCGCCACCACTATCACCTGGACGAGCCGTTGATCGTCCAGTACGGCAAGTACCTGTGGGCCCTGCTACACGGTGACTTCGGCCAGAACCTCAACGGCCAGCCCGTCACCGACGTGATGAAGACGAGCTGGTCGATCACGGCACGGCTCGGCGTCACCGCGTGGATCTTCGAGCTGGTCGTCGGCATGGCGCTGGGCGTCTGGGCCGGGCTGCGCAAGGGCGGCGTGGTCGACACGATCGTGCTGAGCGGCACGACCCTGGTCATCGCCATCCCGAGCTTCGTCCTCGCCTACTCCGCACAGCTCATCTTCGGCCTGAAGCTCGGCTGGTTCCCGACCGCGGGCTCCGATGACGGCTGGCCGTACAGCTACCTGCTGCCCGGCATCGTGCTCGGCTCGATGAGCCTCGCCTACATCGCGCGGCTGACCCGTACGAGCCTCGTCGAGAACGCCCGCTCGGACTACGTGCGCACGGCGGTCGCCAAGGGGCTGAGCCGCCGCCGCGTGCTGGTCCGGCATACGCTGCGCAACTCCCTCATCCCGGTGGTCACCTACCTCGGCGTCGACCTGGGCAACCTGATGGCCGGCGCGATCGTCATCGAGGGCATCTTCAACCTGCCCGGGATCGGCCAGCAGGTGTTCCTGGCCATCCAGATCAAGGACGGGCCCACCGTGGTGGGCATCGCGACGTTCCTGGTGATGATCTACCTGCTCGCCAACCTCGTCGTGGACGTCCTGTACGGCGTCCTGGACCCGAGGATCCGCTATGAGTGAGCGGAGCGAGGGAATCGGAGAACGCGGCGTCCTGGTCACTCCTCCGACGAAGGAGGGCTCATGAGTGAGACGAGCGAGGTCGCCGCGACCGCGCAGACCGGCTCCACGGTCACCGGCGCGTCCGCGTCGCTGTGGGGTGACGCGTGGCGCGAGCTGGGCCGGCGCGTGACGTTCTGGATCGCGGTGGCGATCCTGGGCTTCATGGGCCTGCTGGCCGCCTTCCCGTCGTTGTTCACCGACCGCGGGCCCAACGGCGGCTGCGACGTCCGGCAGGCCAAGCTGCGGCCCTCGTCGTGGAACCCGCTCGCCGGTGGCGCCCACCCGTTCGGGACCGACAGCCACGGCTGCGACTACTGGGCGCAGATCGTGCACGGCACGCGCGCCCCGATCGTGGTCGGCTTCGTCGTGACCGGGATCGGGCTCACGCTGGCGATCACGCTCGGCTCCCTGTCCGGCTACTACGGCCGGCTCCTCGACGCGCTGCTGTCCCGCATCACCGACATCTTCTTCGGCCTGCCGCTCATTCTGGGCGCGCTGGTCATCCTCACCGCGTTCCCCTCACACGGGATCTGGACCGAGTCGCTCGTGCTCGGGCTGCTCTGGTGGCCGACGATGACGCGGCTGATGCGCGGCCAGGCGCTGTCCGTGCGCGACGCCGACTACGTGCAGGCCGCGCGCATGCTCGGCGCCGGTGACCTGCGCATCATGACGCGCCACATCCTGCCGAACGCGGTCGCGCCGGTGTTCGTGTACGCGATGCTGAACGTCGGTGTCGTGATCGGGTACGAGGCCACGCTCGACTACCTCGGCGTCGGCCTGCAGTACCCGACGGTGTCGTGGGGGCTCCAGCTCAGCCAGGCGCAGGAGATCTTCACCGACTACCCGTACCTCCTCATCTATCCCGGTGTGTTCCTGACCGCGACCGTGCTGAGCTTCCTCCTGCTCGGCGACGCCGTACGGGACGCCCTGGACCCGAAGCTGCGATGAGCGACGACAGGGGGGCCATGGAACCGCTGCTCGCGGTCGAGGACCTGCACGTGGAGTTCCGCTCGCGCGGCGCGGCGGTCAAGGCCGTGAACGGCCTGTCGTACTCCATCGAGGAGGGCGAGACGCTCGCGATCCTCGGTGAGTCAGGGTCGGGCAAGAGCGTCGCAGCCCAGGCCGTGATGGGCATCCTCGACACACCGCCCGCGCGCGTGACCAAGGGCGCCGTACGGTTCCGCGGCACCGAGCTGCTCGGCCTCCCGGAGCGGGAGCGGCGCACGTACCGGGGCGCGAAGATCGCGATGATCTTCCAGGACGCGCTCTCGGCGCTGAACCCGGTGCACCGGGTCGGCGACCAGATCGCCGAGATGCTGGTCGTGCACCGCAAGGCCTCGCGCCGCGACGCGCGGCGTTCCGCGGTCGAGCTGATGGACCGCGTACGGATCCCGTCGGCGGCCTCGCGCGCCGGCGACTTCCCGCACCAGTTCTCCGGCGGAATGCGGCAGCGCGTGATGATCGCCATGGCGCTCGCGCTCGAACCCGACGTGCTGATCGCCGACGAGCCGACCACGGCCCTCGATGTCACCGTGCAGGCCCAGATCATGAAGCTTCTCGCGGAGCTGCAGGCCGAGATGGCGATGGGCCTCATCCTGATCACCCACGACCTCGGTGTGGTCGCCGACGTCGCGGACCGCATCGTGCTCATGTACGCCGGCCGCGTCGTCGAGGAGGCGCAGGTCAAGGACCTGTACGCGCGGCCCGCCCACCCGTACGCCGAGGGCCTGCTCGCCTCGGTGCCGCGCGTCGACGTGCGCGGCGCCGCGCTCACCCCGATCGCCGGGGCGCCACCGAACCCGTCCGCGATCCCGTCGGGCTGCCCGTTCCACCCCCGCTGCCCGCGCGTGCGGGAGCACTGCGCGACCGACGTGCCCGAGCTGCGCACCGTCGCGCCGGAGCATCGCAGCGCCTGCCACTACGCCGAGGAGGTCGTCGGTGGCTGAGGAGATCCTCCAGGTCGAGAACCTGGTCAAGCACTTCCCGCTCACCCAGGGCGTGGTGTTCCAGCACCAGGTCGGACAGGTCAAGGCGGTCGACGGTGTGTCCTTCGCGCTGCGGCGCGGCGAGACGCTCGGCCTGGTCGGGGAGTCGGGCTGCGGCAAGAGCACGCTCGCCCGCCTGCTGATGGCGGCCGAGCGGCCGACGTCGGGCACGGTGCGCTTCGAGGACCGCGACGTGTTCGGCCTGTCGCGCCAGGAGCTGCGCCGGATGCGCCGCCGCATGCAGCTCGTCATGCAGGACCCGTACACCTCGCTCAACCCGCGGATGACCGTCGGCGACATCGTGGGGGAGCCGTTCGCGGTCCACGGCGATCCGGAGGGCGGCCGCCGCAACCGCGTGCGGGAGCTGCTGGAGATCGTCGGGCTGGACCCGGACCACGTCAACCGCTACCCGCACCAGTTCTCCGGCGGTCAGCGGCAGCGGGTCGGGATCGCTCGCGCCCTCGCGCTCCGCCCCGACGTCATCATCTGCGACGAGCCGGTCTCCGCGCTCGACGTGTCGGTCCAGGCCCAGGTCATGAACCTCCTCGCGGACCTACAGCGGGAGTTCGGCCTGTCCTATGTCTTCATCGCGCACGACCTCGCGGTCGTACGTCACATCTCCGACCGCGTCGCGGTGATGTACCTCGGGAAGATCGTCGAGATCGGCGACGAGGAGCAGATCTACGACCATCCGACGCACCCGTACACGCAGGCCCTGCTGTCCGCGGTGCCCGTACCGGACCCGACGCGCCGCGGCACGCAGATCGTGCTCGAGGGCGACGTCCCGAGCCCGACGGACCCTCCGTCCGGCTGCCGGTTCCGCACCCGCTGCTGGAAGGCCGAGGACGTCTGCGCCACCGAGGAACCCGCGCTGACGTCGCGGCCGGATTCCGGTTCGCCGCACCCGAGCGCGTGCCACTTCGCGGAGGAAAAAACCGTTCGCGGGTGATCACCTGGCGTGGGTAACGTCGGAAGGCCAGCTAGTTCCCGGTCGTTCGGCCTTGGTGTTCCTATGCGCTCATTTCCCGTACCTGATCCCGGCATGCCCGATCAACGGTCGCCTGCCCGCTACCTGCTGTGGTCGGCGCTCGTCCAGAAGCGCACGATGGCCGGCGGTCTCGGCTTCGGCGTCCTCTGGATGGTCACCCAGGCGCTGATGCCGGCCACGATCGGCCGCGCCATCGACGCCGGCGTCTCCGGCGGCGACACCAACGCGCTCCTGCTGTGGTCGGGGGTCCTGCTCCTGCTCGGCCTGGTGCAGGCGCTCTCCGGCGTGATGCGGCACCGGTTCGCGGTCACCAACTGGCTGGGCGGGGCGTTCCGCACCATCCAGGTCACCACCCGGCAGGCCGTACGCCTCGGCGCGACGCTGCCCAAACGGCTCGCCACCGGCGAGATCGTCAGCGTGGGCATCGCGGACGTCTCCCACATCGGCGGCTCGCTGGAGATCACCGCGCGGGCCACGGGATCGGTCGTGGCGATCGCCCTGGTCGGGGTGATCCTGTTGGCCACGTCCCTGCCGCTGGGCCTGATCGTCCTGGTGGGCGTGCCCTTACTGGCGGCCATCGTCGGCCCGATGCTCCGTCCGCTCCACCGCCACCAGCAGCAGCAGCGTGAGCTGCAGGGCGAGCTGACCACCCGGTCGAGCGACATCGTGTCCGGCCTGCGGGTCCTGCGGGGGATCGGCGGCGAGCACGTCTTCGCCGGCCGCTACCGCGAGGAGTCCCAGGCCGTACGCGCCGCCGGGGTACGCGTGGCGCGCACCGAGTCGTTCCTGGAGGGCGCGCAGGTGCTCCTGCCGGGGCTCCTGATCGCGCTGGTCACCTGGATCGGCGCGCGGTTCGCGCTCGCCGGGCAGATCACGATCGGCCAGCTCGTTTCGTTCTACGGCTACGCGGTCTTCCTCGTCGAGCCGATCCGTACGCTGACCGAGGCGGCGGACCGGATCACCAAGGCGCTGGTCGCGGCGCGCCGCGTCATCCGGATCCTCGCACTGGAGCCCGAGCCCGCCGACGAAGGGACCACCCACGGGAACGGCGGTGACCTCGTCGACGAGGCGTCCGGCCTCACCGTACGGACGGGGCGGCTCACCGCGATCGCCGCGTCGTCGCCGGAGGACGCCCAGGCCATCGCCGACCGGCTCGGACGCTTCACCGACAGCGCGGTCACCTGGGGCGGGGTACCGCTGCGCGACCTTCCGCTGTCGTACGTACGCGAGACGGTCCTGGTCGCCGACAACGACGCGCGGCTCTTCTCCGGAGTCCTCGTCGACGAGCTCGGCGCGGGCGTGGCCGGGGACGAGGCCGTGACGGCGGCGCTGCGCGCGGCCTGCGCCGCGGACATCGCCGACGACCTGCCGGACGGCCTGCGCACCACGGTCGCGGAGGCGGGCAGGGAGTTCTCCGGCGGCCAGCAGCAGCGGCTGCGGCTGGTCCGTGCGCTCGTCGCCGACCCGGAGGTGCTCGTGCTGGTGGAGCCGACCTCGGCGGTCGACGCGCACACCGAGGCGCGGATCGCGGGACGCCTTGCGGAGTTCCGGCGCGGCCGTACGACGGTGGTGTGCACGACCAGCCCGCTCGTGCTCGACCACGCCGACGAGGTGGCCTTCATCGAGGACGGCCGGGTCACGGCGGCGGGCCCGCACCGCGAGCTGCTGGCCACGGCGCCCGGCTATGCCACGACCGTGACGAGGGAGGACGACCAGTGAGCGAGGACGCGGAGGCGCTGGGAGGCGTGACGCCGACCGGCGGGCGGACGATCCTGCCGATCGCGACCGCGGCCCAGGTCCGCGCGTACGCGCGGCGGCTGGCGCTCGCGTACCCGCGCGAGCTGTCCGTGGCGCTGGCGCTGCACGGCCTCGCGGCGATCGCCGGGCTGGTCGCGCCGCGCCTGCTCGGCAACCTCGTCGAGGACGTGCGCCACCACGCGACGCATCGCTCCGTCGACGAGATCGCGATCGGCATCGGGGGGTTCATCGCGGCGCAGGGCGTGCTGATGCGGTACGCCGTGTACGCGTCGGCGCGGCTCGGCGAGAAGGTCCTGGCCCGCCTGCGCGAGGAGTTCGTCGACCGGGTCCTGGAGCTGCCGCTGTCGACGGTGGAGCGGGCCGGTACGGGCGACCTGATCACGCGGACCTCCCGTGACGTGGACGCCCTGTCGCGCAGCGTCCGGCACGCGGTCCCGGAGACGCTGATCGCGATGGTGACGGGCGCGTTCGCGATCGGCGCGCTGGTGCTGGTCGGGCCGCTGACGGCGCTGCCGTGCCTGATCGGTGTGCCGCTGCTGTGGGCCGGCACGAAGTGGTACCTGGCACGGGCCCGCGACGGCTACTTGTGGGAGAACGCCGCGTGGGGCGGCGTCACCGCCGGGCTCACCGAGACGGTCGAGGGCGCGCGTACGGTCGAGGCCCTGCGGCTGGAGCGGCGCCGCGTCGCGCGTACGGACGCCGACATCGCGGCTGCGTGGAAGGCCGAGCGCTACACGCTGGGGCTGCGGACCGTCTGGTTCCCGATGGTCGAGATCGGCTACGTCCTGCCGGTGGTGGCGACGCTGCTGGTCGGCGGCCTGCTCTACCGCGCCGACCTGGCCTCCCTCGCGCAGGTCACGGCCGCGACCCTCTACGTACAGCAGCTCGTCGACCCGCTCGACCGGCTCCTCTCGTGGATCGACGAGCTCCAGGTCGGCAGCGCGTCGCTGGCGCGCCTGCTCGGCGTGTCCGAGGCGCACGTGGACCGCGGCGAGGGCGCGCCACGGCCCGACGATGAGCGGATCGTCGCCGACGGCGTCCGCTATGCCTACCGCGAGGGCCACGACGTGCTGCACGGCGTCGACCTGCGGCTACGCCCGGGAGAGCGGCTCGCGATGGTCGGCCCGAGCGGCGCCGGCAAGTCCACGCTGGGCCGCCTGATCGCGGGCATCCTGCGGCCGCGCGCCGGCACGGTAGAGGTCGGCGGGGTCCCGCTCGCCGCCCTGCCACTGGAGAAGCTGCGCGGCCACGTCGCCCTGGTCACCCAGGAGCACCACGTGTTCAAGGGCACGGTCCGCGACAACCTCGTGATGGCGCGGCCGGACGCGGGCGACGCGGAGGTGGCGGACGCCCTCGCGGCGGTCGAGGCCGGCTGGGTCATGGAGCTGCCGGACGGCCTGGACACCGCGGTCGGCGCGGGTGGCCTGACGCTGTCCCCGGCGCGCGCACAGCAGCTCGCGTTGGCCCGGCTCGTCCTGGCCGACCCGCACACGCTGGTGCTCGACGAGGCGACCTCCCTCCTCGACCCGCGTGCGGCGCGCCACCTGGAGCGCACGCTGTCGGCGGTCCTGGAGGGCCGTACGGTCGTGGCCATCGCGCACCGCCTGCACACCGCCCACGATGCCGACCGGGTCGCGGTCGTCGAGGACGGCCGGATCTCCGAGCTCGGCGCCCACGACGACCTGATCGCCGAGGGCGGCTCCTACGCCGCGCTCTGGGCGTCCTGGCACGGCGGGACGTCGGTCCGCAGCGGAGGCCCCGTCTAGTCGGGGACGCCGAGCAGCGGGCGCAGGAGCGTGCCGACCTCGGCGAGCAGGAGCGCGGCGCACGCGTGGTAGCCCTCGACCGGGCCGCCGTACGGATCGGGGACGTCGTCGACGCCGGGCCAGGGCAGCGCGCTGCGGTCGCGCACGGCGGAGGCGTACAGCGCGCGGGCCCGTACCGCGAGGTCGGCGCCTTCCGGCGGGCTCTCACGGCCGACCAGCCGGGCGAACTCCCGCAGCGCGAACGTCTTGTCACGCGCCTCCGGGCTGCCGGACAGGATCGCCTCGCGGTGGCGTTCCTCCATGGTGAGCACGAGGTCACCGGCGCCGACGATGGCGGGGGTGAGCCGCCGGTTGTCTCGCATTCACGGAATTCTAGGCGGCTGCCGGCAGGGTCCAGCGGATCACGGTGCCCATGCCATCGTGCTCGGCGTCGAGCCAGATGCGGCCGCCGTGGTACTCGACGATCTTGCGGCACAGGGCGAGACCGATGCCGGTGCCGGTGTAGTCGTCCTTGGGGTGCAGCCGCTGGAACACCAGGAAGATCCGGTCGGCCTGCGCGGGGTCGATGCCGATGCCGTTGTCGGAGCACGCGAACTCCCACAGGTCGCCGTCCCGCCGCGCGCCGACGTGCACGCGCGGCGGGGCCTCCCGGCGGAATTTGATCGCGTTTCCGATGACGTTTTGGAACAGGTGGGTGAGCAGGACCGGGTCGCCGGTCACCTCCGGCAGCGGGTCGCGGGTGATGCCCGCGTCGCTCTCGGACAGGGCCAGGCCGAGATCCTCCAGGGCCCGGTCCATCACGTCGTCGCAGGACACGGTCGTCAGCTCGCGCCCGCTCCGCTCGACGCGGGAGAAGTCCAGCAGGTCGTCGATGAGCGCCTGCATGCGCGTCGCACCGCCGACGGCGTACTCGATGTAGCGCTTGCCGCGCTCGTCCAGCACGCCGGAGTAGCGGCGTTCGAGAAGCTCGCAGAAGCGCGCGATGTTGCGCAGCGGCTCCTGCAGGTCGTGGCTCGCGACGTAGGCGAACTGCTCCAGCTCCGCGTTGGACCGGCCCAGCTCCTTGTTGGACCGGCGCAGCTCGGCGGTCTGCTCGGCGAGCATGGCCTGCGCCTCGGAGGCCATGCGCCACTCCTTGAGGATGTGGTCGCGCATCGCGTCGACGTGCGCCGCCAGCTCGGCGATCTCGGTCGGCCCGGTGACGTCCAGCGGGTGGCCGAACTCGCCCTCGCTCACCCGGCGTACCCGGCCGGTCAGCTCGGTGACGGGACGCAGCAGCGTGTTGCGGATCAGCATGGTGAGCACGATCGCGCCGATGACGAGCACGCCGCCGCCCGCGGCGAGCGCGCGGTACAGCTCCGTGACCTCCGAGCGCAGGCGCTGTGCGGTCCGCCCGTGCAGCGTGTCGAGCCGCGCGCGCTCGGCGGCCAGCGCGGTGCGTACCGCGTCGAACCGCTGCTCGCCGGCCTGCCCGAGCGTGCCGCCCAGGTCGGTGCCGCCGGCCCGCGCGAACACCGGGGCGGCGAGGTCCCGTCGCCACGCGGTCATCGCGGCCGTGACCGTGTCCAGCCCGGCGAGGGCGGGCCCGGAACCCCGGACGCGGCGCAGCAGGCGGACCGCGGAGCCGGTCGCGGCCGTCTCCGCCGCGGCGGCGCGGTCGTAGTCGGCGCGCCGCGCCGGATCACCCGTGCTGGCGTACCCGCGTACGGCCGAGGACTGCGCGCTCACCGCGTCGCCGAGCCGCTGTACGCCCAGGATCGCCGGGTCGACGTGGCCCAGCAGGTCGGTACGCGCCCGGCCGCCGTCGCGGATGGCCACGCCGATCAGCGCCGCCGAGATCGCGAGCGCCAGCGCGATGACGGCGGCGCCCAGCGCGCTCTGGCGTCCGAGGGCGGCGGTGTTCTCCACCGGCCGCGGACGCAGAGTCGGCCGGGAGCGTTCGCGCGCCGGCGGCCCGGTCACTCGTCGGCCTCTCCGGAGACCATCACGATGGCCATGTCGTCGGTCAGCGCCTCGCCGTTCAGCGTCTCCACCTCGGTGACGAGGCGGTCGATGAGAGGCTCGCCGGACAGGCCCTCCGCGCGGGCCCGTACGGCGAGCCGGACCAGCCGTTCCGTGCCGAGCCGCTCCGGGCCCTCCCCGACGCGGCCCTCGATGAGCCCGTCGGTGTAGAGCATGAGGGTCCACGCGCCGTCCAGCTCGATCTCGGCCTCGGGCCATTCGGAGTCGGAGAACAGGCCGAGCGCGGGGCCGGTGGCCTCGTCCGGCACGGCCAAGACAGAGGTGCCCGCGATGAGCAGCGGCGTGGGATGGCCCGCGAGCCGGTACGTGGCGCTCCGGCGCGACGGGTCGATCGTCACCGTGCAGACCGTCGCGAAGATCTCCTCGGACCAGCGTTCGTGGCCGAGCACCTCGTCGAGGGTCACCAGCACCCCGGCGCCGGTGTGCCCGGCGAGCACGAGCGTCCGCCACGCCATCCGCAGCCGTACTCCGAGCGACGCCTCGTCCGGGCCGTGCCCGCACACATCGCCGATGACCAGGTGCACGGCGCCGTCCGGGGTCCGCACCGTGTCGTAGAAGTCGCCGCCAAGCAGCGCGCGCTCGCGGCCGGGCCGGTAGCAGGTGTGGTGTGCGAGCCGGGCGCCGTCGATCAGCGGCACCGGCAGCAGGCCGCGCTCGATGCGGGCGTTCTCCTCGCCGCGCAGCTCGGCCTCCATGAGCTGGCGCTCGGTCTCCTCCGCCCGCTTGCGCTCGAGCGAGTAGCGGATCGCGCGGGCCAGCAGCGGCCCGTCGACCTCCTGCTTGACCAGGTAGTCCTCGGCGCCGGCCGCGACCGCGGCGACACCGGCCCCGGCGTCGCCGCGCCCGGTGAGCACGAGCACGGCGGCGCGCGGTGCCATGACCAGGACACTGCGCAGCAGGTCGAGGCCCTCGGCGTCGGGCAGCGACAGGTCGACCACGACGCACCGGATGCCGGGGTCCATCGACTCCTGCGCCTCGCGGAGCGTACGGGCCTTGGTGATCCGTACGTCCGCGAGCTCCTCGGAGAGGAGCTCCTCGAACAGGTAGGCGTCACCCGGATCGTCCTCGATCAGTAGGAGTTCGAGCACGCTCTCGCCGGGCGACGCCGGAGTGGATGCCTCGGTGATCGCGCGCACGTCTGTTGGACTCTCCGGGCTCATGGGCGTGGTGGTGATACCGATCGTCTCCGCTGTCGTGGGTAACGGCAATGGGGCCGGACAGACCCGCCCCCTACAAGGCCTGCTTGAGGAAGTCGACCTGGAGGAGCATGAGGTTCTCGGCGACGACCTCCTGTGGCGTCATGTGCGTCACGCCCGACAGGGGCAGGACGCTGTGCGGGCGTCCCGCCGCGAGCAGGGCGGACGACAGCCGCAGCGTGTGCGCGGCCACCACGTTGTCGTCGGCGAGCCCATGGATGATCATCAGTGGCCGGGTCTCCTTGCCGTCCTCGGCGGCGGCGCGCATCAGTCCACAGCGGTCGTACGGCTCCGGGTCATCGCCCGGGTGCCCGAGGTAGCGCTCGGTGTAGTGGGTGTCGTACAGCCGCCAGTCGGTGACGGGCGCGCCGGCGACCGCCGCGTGGAAGACGTCGGGGCGCCGGAGTACGGCCAGTGCCGCGAGGTAGCCGCCGAACGACCAGCCGCGGATGCCCACCCGCGACAGGTCGAGCGGGAAGCGCTCGGCCGCCGCGCGCAGCGCCGCGATCTGGTCCTCCAGGACCGGCTCGACCAGGTCGCGGTGGATCGCGCGGTCCCAGGCCGGGCCACGGCCGGGACTGCCGCGGCCGTCCGCGACGATCACGGCGAAGCCCTGGTCGGCCAGCCACTGCGCCTCCGCGAACGCGCGCCGGGTCGCCAGCACCCGCTGTGCGTGCGGGCCGCCGTACGGGTCCATGAGCACCGGCAGCGGCTCGTCGCCGGTGTACCCGGAGGGCAGCAGTACGGCGGCGCGGACCTCACGCTCGCCGGCCTTGATCAGGTTGACGTTGATCTCGAGCTCCGGCGCCTCGGCGTGGGAGGCGATCTCGGCGATCCGCTCACCGGCGCGCAGCACCGTCGTCGTCGAGCCGAACGCGTCGAGCCCGCCGCCGGACAGGACGGTCGTGCCGCCGCGGCGCGTGGCGCCGTACACACCGGGGGCCTCGCTGATCCGGGTCAGGCCGTTGCCGTCGTAGGCCCACACGTGCACCTCGGTGGGCTCGTCGGACGCGCTGAACAGCACGATGTCGCCGTCGACGTCGAGCACCGACCGGACCTGGAGGCCGGCCGGGGTGACCGGGGTGTCGCCGACGTACAGCCGGCGCGCGTTCTCGTCCTCGGAGGCCCACACCAGGTCGCCGCTCGCCGTACGCGCCGGCGCGCCGGGCACGATGTCCAGCCACACGGCGTCGGTGTCCTCGCGTACGAGGGTGGTGGCACCGGTGGCCGGGTCGGCCGCCAGGATCCGCATCGCCCTCTGGTCGCGGGTCTGCACGACGAGCAGGATCCCCTCAGCGCCCCAGGACGCGGTCACGAGGTAGGGCCAGGCTTCGCGGTCCCACTCGATCTCCCGGCGTTCGCCGTCGAGCCCCAGCGCGAACAGGGACACCTCGGCGTTGGGGGTGCCGGCGGCCGGGTAGGCGACCTCCACGGGCGTCGTGCCCGGGTTGGCGGGGTCGGCGATGTGCCAGCGCTGTACGGGCGACTCGTCGACGCGCGCGGCCAGCAGCGCCTCGCCGTCCGGTGCCCACCAGAAGCCGCGCATGCGCCGCATCTCCTCGGCGGCGACGAACTCGGCCAGGCCGTAGGAGATCTGGTCGTTCTCCGGGCCGGCCAGCTCGCGATCCTCGCCGGTGGCGACCTCGATCACCCGCAGGGCGCGCCCGGAGACGTACGCGACGCGGGTGCCGGTCGGGTCGGGGCGCGGGTCGAAGACGGGCGTCGCCGCTTCCAGGGGCCGCACCTCCTTGCGCAGGTCGGTGACGAACAGCCGCCCGGACAGCGCGAACGCGGCGAGCGCCAGGTCCTTGTCGGTCGCGTACGAGACGACGCCGCCGGCCTGCTCGCGCGCGCGTTCCCGCCGGGCCTTCTCCTCCGCCGGCAGGTCGTCCTCGCCGGGCAGGTCGAGGGTGCGCGGGTCGACCACGAGCCGCTCTTCGGCGGTGCCGTCGACGTCGAGCGTCCACAGGCAGGTGACCGGATCGGTGCCACCCCGCGACCGCAGGAACACCACGCGGGTACCGTCGGGCGAGATCTGAAAACCACGCGGAGCGCCGAGAGTGAATCGTCGGGTCCGCGCGCTCTGCCGTGGGAAACTGATCGTCATGCCCCCGATCCTGCCAGACCGGACACGAATGCTCCGTGCGTGTTGGCCCGATGTGCGACCGGCTACCGTGGCAGGCGATCCCGTCCATTCCAACCAGGAGTTCCAATGCCGGATGGCCGTCCTCTCAAACCGGGAGACCCAGAGCGGCTCGGCGAATACGTCCTGAAGGCACGCCTCGGTGAGGGTGGCCAGGGCGTGGTCTACCTGGGTCGCTCCGAGGCGGGCGACGACGTGGCGATCAAGCTGCTCCGCGCCGACCTCGCCGAGAACGACACCGCGCGCGGCCGGTTCCTGCGCGAACTCGCGGCGGTCAAGCGCGTGGCGCGGTTCTGCACCGCCCAGGTGCTGGAGGCCGACGTCGACGGCGACCGGCCCTACATCGTCAGCGAGTACGTGTCCGGCCCGTCCCTGCACCAGCTCGTCTCGTCCGAGTCGCCCCGGTCGGGCGCGGACCTCGAGCGCCTGGCGATCGGCACGGTCACCGCGCTGGTCGCGATCCACCAGGCCGGAATCGTGCACAGGGACTTCAAGCCGCAGAACGTCCTGATCGCCCCCGATGGCCCCCGGGTGATCGACTTCGGCATCGCCAAGGCCCTCGACACCGCGGCGACGATGACCAACTCGGCCATCGGCACGCCCGCGTACATGGCGCCCGAGCAGTTGTCCGGCCAGGAGATCACGCCGGCCGCCGACATCTTCGCGTGGGGCTCCACGATGGTCTACGCCGCGACCGGCACGTCGCCGTTCGGCCAGGACACCGTGATGGCGGTGATCCACCGGATCATCAACGAGCCGCCGGACCTGGGCACGATGGAGGAGCCGCTGCGCGGCATCGTGGCCGACTGCCTCGCCAAGGACCCGGCCGAGCGCCCGCAGACCCAGGCGCTGCTGATGCGCCTCCTCGGGGAGGAGGGCGTGAAGCCCGCGGCGGCCGCGGTCGGCAGCCCGCCGACCGAGATCATGGGCCAGGGCGCGGCGTTCGCCGGTGCGGCGGCCCCCACGGCGGCGCAGGCCGCCGCGACCCCGCCCACCGAGCCGGTGGACGCCCCGACGGTCGCCGCCACCCCCTCGCGCTCCTCGCGCGGGGTGATCGCGGCGCTGTCGGGCCTGCTGGCGGCCGCCGTCGTGGCCCTGGTCGCGGTGTGGGCGGCCTCGCACGCCAACGACCACTCGGGCGGCGACCCCGTGCACACGCAGGCGCCCGCGAGCCAGGACTCGACGAGTAACGCGCCGCTCCCGCCGGTCCTGCCGACGCATCGGCGGCAGCACGGCTCCCCGCCGCCGGACAGCTCCCCGCCGATCGACAGCGCGACGCCGACGCCCACGCTGCCGACACCGAGCGAGACCACCGACCCCGGCGGCACGGACGATCCCGGCGGCGGCACGGACGACCCGGGCGGCGGCACGGAGATGCCGCAGCCGCAGATTCCGCAGATGGACGTCGAATGAGCGCCGCCCGTCGCGTCATGTTCGTGCACGCGCACCCCGACGACGAGTCGATCGGGACCGGGGCGACCATGGCCAAGTACGCCGCCGAGGGCGCGCACGTCAGCCTCGTGACCTGCACCCGCGGTGAGGAGGGCGAGGTGATCCCCGAGGAGTTGCGCGCCCTGTCAGGTGACGCGCTGGGCGAATACCGGATCGGTGAGCTCGCGCGGGCCTGCGCCAGTCTCGGCGTCACCGACCACCGCTTCCTCGGCGGCGCGGGCCGCTGGCGCGACTCCGGGATGATGGGCGTAACCTCCAACGACGACCCGCGTTGCTTCTGGCGCGCCGACCTCGACGAGGCCGCGGCGGAGCTGGTCCGGCTCGTACGCGAGGTGCGCCCGCAGGTCATCGTCACCTACGACGCCGACGGCCTGTACGGCCACCCCGACCACATCCAGGCCCACCGCGTGGCGTGGCGCGCCTTCGAGCGCGCCGCGGACCCGTCGTTCGGCGACGGTGAGCCGTGGCGGCCGTCCCGCTTCTATGCCACGGCGATTCCGCTGACGGTGCTGGAGGAGGCGCTCGGCAAGGGGCCGTTCGGCCGGGTGGGCGCGGTGGCGGACTTCGGCCTCGGCGTGCCGGCAGAGCAGGTGACGACCCGCGTCGACGCCGAGGCGTACCTGCCGGCCAAGGCCGACGCGATGCGCGCGCACGCCACCCAGATCATCGTCGATCAGCCCTTCTTCGCGCTGTCCAACGACGTCGGGCAGCCGCTGCTCGGCACCGAGTACTACACGCTCCTCGCCGGAGAGCCCGGTCCGCCGGGGGCGGACGGCCGCGAAACCGGTCTTTTCAACGCGGTAACCTGACCGGCTGTGACAGATACGACGAGTCCGGAGGCGCAGCCCAAGCGGGATCCGGCGTTCCTGACCGGCGCCGCCTACGGCGTGCTCGCGGTCCTGGGCGTGGCGCTGGGCGTGTTCGGCTCCTTCGAGTTCTCGTGGACGTTCTTCGGCATTCCGGTGGCCGCGCTCGGCTGGAGCGTGCTGAACCTCGCGGTCTTCCGCGCCGCCGGCTGGGCGATGAACGGGAAACTCGGGGCGGGTGTGCCCGCGGCGCTCTGGATGGTCGTCGTGGTGGTGCTGTCGGCCCGACGCCCCGAGGGTGACCTGGTGGTCACCGGTACGCTCGCCGGCTACGTCTTCATCTTCGGCGGCGCCGTCGCCGCGCTGGCCGCGGTCTCCTGGACGCCGTCGGTACGGTCCTGGCTGCTCGCCGGTGCCGCTCCGATGCCCGACGTACGCCGGTAGGACCGACCGGTAACATCCGAGCGGACATTTCCGACGAGGGGAGCGTTGCGACCATGCCGATGTCCGCGGGCGTCGACCCCGGGGAGTACCGCCGGGTGGTCGGCCGCTTCGCCACCGGCATCGTGGTCGTGACCGTCGTCGCCGACGGCGTCGATCATGCGATGACGATCAACGCTTTCACCTCGTTGTCGCTGGACCCGACCCTCGTGCTGTTCTGCCCCGAGAAGGTCGCGCGCCTCCACGACGTCGTCACCGGCGCCGCGATCTGGGCGGTCTCGGTCCTCGGCGAGGAGGCGGAGGACGCCTCACGGTGGTTCGCCACCCGGGGCCGCGACCTCGACGGACACCTGGACGGCTGGTCCTTCCACCGGGGTCCGCACTCGGGCGCCCCGATCCTCGACCGCGCCATCGCCGCCCTCGAGTGCCGCACGCACGCCGTACACGACGGTGGTGACCACAGCATCGTGGTCGGCGAGGTCCTCGGCGTCAGCCGCCCGGACCCCAGCGGCAGCCCCCTCCTCTACTACGACGGGGACTACCACGGGGTCCACCCACGTCCTTAGGGCCTACTTCAAGGTCCCGCTGTCCTACTGCGCGGCGCCCAGGCGGCGCCTCGCCGCGTTGTCGTCGGTCGCCGGCCGACACCAGGCCGACTCCCTCCTCCGCCTTGCGACGCGCCCCCTGGCCCGCCGCTCGCGACGGACGAGGGCTCCCCAACAGTCTCTTAGGCGTTGGCCTCGACCGGGGTCGGCGTACGCGGGTCGTCGGCGCGCCGGTGCCGCTTGGCCGCGAAGCACGACGCGGCGGCGATCAGGACGATGACGATCGGCAGCGCCATGGTCGGCTTCATCGCGCTGACGTAGCCGTGCCCGAACACCGACTCGGCGATCTTGGCGAACTGGGCGGCGGCATCCTTGGGGAGGTTCGGCGGTACGTGCTGCGCCGCGCCGCTCTGCCCGGCGCCGACCTCGAGGCCGCCCTTCGCGGCGTTCTTGAAGCCCGCGATGAACGGCGCGCGCGCCGGGGCGGGGAGCTGCCCCGCCCGGATCGCGGCCTCGTGCTGGAGGGAGGCGGCCAGGCGGTTCTGCAGGATGGCGCCCATCGCCGCGCTGCCGACCACCGAGCCGATCTGCCGGATGGTGTTGTTGACCCCGGCCGCCGCACCGGCCATGCGCGGCTCGACGTTGCGCATCGCCTCGGTGGACATCGGCGCGAACACGCCGCCGATGCCGATGCCGACCACGATCAGCGCGGGCAGGAACGCCGTCCAGGGCGCGTCGACCCTGGCGATCGCCACGAGCCAGGCCATGCCGATCCCGTACAGGGTCAGCCCGACCATGAGGATGTACTTGCCGCCGATGCGGTCCGTGAGCTTCCCGGTGACCGGGGCGAGGAACATCGCGATCACTGACGGCGGCGCCATCACCAGGCCGGCCTTCAGCGCGCTGAAGCCGAGCACCGACTGGTAGTAGATCGTCAGCGGCAGGAACATGCCGATCATGCCGACGGACACGGCCGCGCCGACGAAGTTCAGGACCGTGAAGTTACGGTCGCGGAACAGCACGAACGGCACGAGCGGCTCGCTGGACTGCTTGGCGCGCTGCTGGAGCAGGAAGACCACGAACAGTACGGCCGACGCGCCGATGAGCCCCCAGATCCAGGCGTTCCAGGAGTACCGCTGGCCCTCGGTCAGCGCGAACGTGAAGCAGAACAGCGCGGCCGTGGCGACCAGTACGCCCAGCACGTCGAGGTTGTGGCGCCGCTCCTGCCGCACGCTGGGGATGAAGGCGAGCGCCGCGACGAGGACGATCACGCCGATCGGGAGGTTCACGAAGAAGATCGACCGCCAGTCGAACGTACTGACCAGGAACCCGCCCAGCGTCGGACCGGCGATCGTGGCGACGCCCGCGACCGCGCCCCAGATGCCGAGCGCGGTGCCACGGCGCTCCGGCGGGAAGGTGGCGATGATGATCGCCATGGTCTGCGGCATCAGCATCGCCGCGCCGAGGCCCTGGAGGACACGGGCGCCGATCAGCTCGGACGGCACCTGGGAGATCCCGCACAGCAGGCTCGCGACCGTGAAGACCGCCACGCCCGCGATGAAGAGCGTGCGCTGCCCCCGCAGGTCACCCAGCCGCCCGGCGGTGATGAGCAGGACGGCGAGGATGAGGATGTAGGCGTTGACCACCCACAGCATCTCGTCCAGCGACGCGCCCAGCTTGTCGATCATGCTGGGCATCGCGATGTTCACGATGGTCAGGTCCAGCAGTGTCATGAAGAACCCCAGGCTGAGCGTCAGCAGGATCGCCCAGGGGTTGCCGCGCCATTTACTCATTCCTTCTCCCCGTTACGGCCGCCGGGCGGCAGCCAGTCCATGCGACCGGTCTTGATGTCCTCGCTCACCGCACGGATGAAGTCCAGCTCCGAACGGAGCTGCGAGTTGAAGAACTCCACCTCGATGACGTCGACACGGGGGAGCCCCCGTTTGATCAGGCTCTCCACGATCGTGTCGTGGGCAGCGAGCTTGGCCTCGAGAGCGACGCTGCGCCGGTCGAGCAGCGAGGCGGCCTCGGTGGGCGGAAGCATCGAGAGGAAGGACAGCGCCATGCCGAAGGAGGGGTACTCCTGGCTCGGGCGCATGAGGAACTCCCGGAGGCGGGAGCGCGCCTCGTCGCGGCCTCCCTCGGTGATCGCGTAGACGGTGCGTTCGGGCCGGCGGCCCTCGCGGCTGGTCTCCACCGGCTCGATGAGTCCGTGCTCGGCCAGGCGGGCGACGGTGTGGTACAGCGATCCGTGTGCGACCTTGACGACCTTGTCGATGGCGTATTCGCGGATCCGCTGCTGCATCTCGTACGGGTGCATCTGCTCTTCGTCGAGGAGCCGGAGCACCGCGAGGCCCAGGGGTGTGAGCGGTCGTGACATGATTGATCTCTAGTCTGTATTCCAATAATCCACTTGGACTATAAGGCGACCGACATGCCTCCGCAAACCGTTTTGTCGTCACGAATCGGTACATGACAGAAGGCCTGGACCCGCAGGTCCAGGCCTTCCGGCGTCGTCCGTCGTACCTACATCTCGGTGAGCACGGCCTCGAGGTGGTCGAGCGCCCAGTCGAGGTCCTTCTGCGAGACGACCAGCGGCGGAGCCAGGCGGAGAGTCGTCTCGTGCGTCTCCTTGGCGAGCACGCCGCGGTCCATCAGCCGCTCGCTGACCGGCCGCGCCTTGCCGTTGAGCTCCACGCCGGCCCACAGCCCGCGCCCGCGCACCTCGCGTACCTGGTCGGCGGGCAGCGCGCCGAGGCGCGCGTGCAGGTGCGCGCCCAGCGTGCGGGACCGCTCCTGGAACTCTCCGGTCCGCAGCATCGCGATGACCTCACGGCCGATCGCGCAGGCCAGCGGGTTGCCGCCGAACGTCGAGCCGTGCTGGCCCGGCTTGAAGACCCCGAGCACGCTCTCGTCCGCGACGACCGCGGACAGCGGCAGGATGCCGCCGCCCAGCGCCTTGCCGAGGATGTACACGTCGGGCACGACGTTCTCGTGCTCGACCGCGAAGGTCGTCCCGGTACGGCCCAGGCCCGACTGGATCTCGTCGGCGATCATCAGCGCGCCGGCCTCGGTGCAGATCTCGCGCACGGCGGCCAGGAACCCGCTCGGCGGCACGTTGACGCCGGCCTCACCCTGGATCGGCTCGATCAGGACGCCGACGGTGTTCTCGTCCACCGCGGCACGCAGCGCCGCCGCGTCGCCGTACGGGACGGTGCGGAAGCCCGGCGTGAACGGCCCGTAGGAGTTCCGCGCGTCCGGGTCGGTGGAGAAGCTGACGATCGTGGTCGTACGGCCGTGGAAGTTGCCCTCGAAGGTGACGATGTTCGCCTGCTCGGCGGGGACGCCCTTGACCTCATAGCCCCACTTGCGGGCGGTCTTGAGGGCGGTCTCGACGGCCTCCGCGCCGCTGTTCATCGGCAGGACCATGTCCTTGCCGACCAGCTCGGCCAGCTCCGCGACGAACGGTCCGAACTGGTCGTGGTCGAACGCCCGGCTGACCAGTGTCACGTGGTCGAGCTGCCGCCGCGCCGCCTCGATCAGGCGCGGATGACGGTGCCCGAAGTTGACCGCGGAGTAGGCCGCGAGCATGTCGAGATAGCGCCGGCCCTCGACGTCGGTGACCCATGCGCCCTCGGCATCGGAGATGACGATGGGCAGCGGGTGGTAGTTGTGGGCACTGTGCCGCTCCGACAACGCGCGGAGATCCTTCGTGTTCAACGGCGGCTCCTTGGTCGACTCGCGAGATCTCCGCAAGTGTCCGTTTTTCCAGGTTAGGGGCGCAATTCGAGCGTGCAGCACTTGGGGCCGCCGCCTGCCTTGCGCAGTTCGGTCATCTCGATCGGGATGACCTCGTAGCCCCGCTGTGTGAGCTGGGCTCCGAATCCGATGGCGTCGTGCGGGATGACCACGTGCCGTCCGTCACTGACGCCGTTCAGCCCGAAGGCGAGCGCGTCCTGCTCGCTCACCTCGATCAGCTCGGGGAACAGCGTCTTGAGCTTGATCAGCCCGTCCTCGTCGAAGGCTCCGGGATAGTAGGCGGCGGTGAACGAGTCGATCACGAACAGCGCCGTGTCGAGGTGGTAGAACCGCGGGTCGACCAGCTCGACGCTGACGACGGGCAGCCCGAACGCCTCGAAGAGCTCGTTGTGCGCGGCCGGGTCGGTACGGAACCCGTGCCCCGCGACGATCGCGCGGTACGCGAAGGCGTAGTCGCCCTCGCCCTCGTTGATGAGGGTCGCGGTCTTGATCCGCTGGTAGCCCTGGCGCTCGAACCACGCGCGGTGGGCGTCCGCCTCCAGCGCGCGCTCGGGGTGCCGGAACTTCGCGCTCAGCACCATGCCGCCCACGACGGTCGCGCCGTTGGCGGCGAAGACCATGTCGGGCAGCCCCTCGATCGGATCGAGGGCGAACACCTTGTGCCCGAGAGAGAGGTATGTCGCACGCAGCGTCTCCCACTCCCGTACGGCCCGGTCGCGGTCGACCGGGGTCGTCGTGTCCATCCACGCGTTGATCGCGTACTGGACCCCGAAGAAGGTCGGCGGGCACATCAGGTAGGTGCGCGCCGGCCGGCCTGCCCCGATGCGTGCGTTGTCATTCGCATCATCGCGGGCGAGGGTCTGCATCGTCATGTGTTGTGCTCCTGGCAATGCGGGCCTGGTGTGTGCCCCGAGGTTGGTGAGGCACCTCTTGCAGCGTAAGGTCGCCCTGACCGCAACACCAATAACGGATGAGCGCGCAGAAGGGTCGATATATTGCGTCTTGACGACCTGGACCGGCGAATCGTTGCGTGTCTCCTCGAAGACGCGCGAACATCCTTCGCTCTGATCGGCGATCGGGTCGGACTTTCGGCCCCCGCCGTCAAGCGCCGGGTCGACCGGCTGCGCCACGACGGCGTGATCACCGGGTACGCGGCCGTCGTCGATCCGGCCGCCCTGGGCTGGACGACGGAGGCGTTCGTCGAGCTGTTCTGCGAGGGCAGGACGTCCCCGGACGAGATCTACGCGAGCATCCGCCGGCATCCCGAGGTGGTCGCCGCCTACACCGTGACCGGCGAGGCCAACGCCCTCGTCCACCTGCGCGCGCACGACATCCAGGGCCTCGAGCAGGCGCTGGAGCGGCTGCGCAACGAACCGAACATCGTGCAGACCAAGACCTCGATCGTCCTCTCACGCCTCATCGGCCGACCGACCGGCGGCCCCAGCGAGGCCTGAGAGATTGTTGGGGAGTCCTCGTCCGTCGCGAGCGGCGGGCCAGGGGGCGCGTCGCAAGGCGGAGGAGGGAGTCGGCCTGGTGTCGGCCGGCGATCGACGACAACGCGGCGAGGCGTCGCCTGGGTGCCGCGCAGTAGGGCATGGGGCTCCCCAACAGTCTCTGAGACTAACCTGTCGTCCCGTGGACTTCGCGACGGCAGACCTGATGGACGAGTACGGCGCCGAGCTGACGAGCTGCGAGACGCAGTTTCGGTCCTACGGCGCGCGGGAGCGGTTCTGCGGCCCGGTGCGGACCGTACGGTGCCTCGAGGACAACGCATTGCTCAAGTCGGTGCTGGCGACGCCCGGTGAGGGGCGGGTGCTGGTGATCGACGGCGGGGGCTCGCTGCGTACCGCGCTGATGGGCGACATGATCGCCGGCTCCGCGGTGGCGAACGGCTGGGCCGGTGTCGTGATCAACGGTGCCGTACGCGACGTCGTCGCACTGCGCGACCTGGACCTGGGCGTCAAGGCGCTGGGCTCGAACCCGCGCAAGAGCGCCAAGGAGAGCGTGGGCGAGTCGGAGGTCCCGGTGGAGTTCGGCGGGGTGGAGTTCGCGCCGGGCGCGTGGCTCTACAGCGACGAGGACGGCATCGTCCTGGCCGCGCGGGAGTTGCCGCTCAGCTGATCTTGGTGAGCTGCCGGGTGAGCAGTACGGTCGCCTGTTTCGCCACCGGATCCGCCGACATTGACGGCTTTCCGCGCTTCCAGTAAAGCGTGGAAATTATCGCGTTGCCGCGCAATGCATAGTCATATGCCTGATATTCGACGTTGATCACGCTGACATTCGGCGAATAGGTGCGCTTTTCGAAACCGCGCAGGTGCGTCCATCCTGCCGTCGAGTCCGTGGTCCTCGTCCAGGTCTCGTCGTAGGGCAGCGTCGTCTGGTCGTGGTGGACCTTCTTCGCCTGGACGTGCCGCTTGTCCTTGCAGGCCAGGAACGCGGACCGTACGCGGCCGAACGCTGCCGACGCCGACGCGGCGTCCGGGTAGACGGCGGCCAGCACCGCGTAGTTCTCGCCGGTGTAGCGCGGGTCCGGCGGGCCGAACTGCCGCGCTGCGGTGTCCGCGCCGGCCGGCAGCTTCACGATCGAGTCGGCGCACGAGGGCACGCTGCCCTTGGTCAGGCCCAGGATCGTGAGCGCGGTCTCACGCGTGGTGGAGCCGATGTCACCGGCGCTCAGCAGCGCGGACTTCACGTGCTGCGCGGTGTAGGTGACGGCGGCGGTCGCCCGGGAGTCCTTCGGCGCCGGCGCGGCCCTGTGAGGGGCCTTCGCGCCGCCGCAGCCGGTGAGGAGCAGGACGAGGCTCGCCGGCAGGGCGGACCGTCGAGAGAGGGGCATCAGCCGGGCTTGGACTCGGTCTGGACCTCGCCGACCTCGAGCCGGGCCGTCGTGGTCATGGTCAGCGGCTCCAGGGCGCCACCGGCCTGGTCGCAGGTGCCGGTGCAGGTCCAGGTGACGTCCCACGTGATGGTCGCGCCGATCGTGTACTTGTGGCCCGGCCGCCCGGCTGAGGAACGCTCGTAGGTGTAGCCGCATCCGGTGCCGCCGGCCGCGCCGGGACCCTGGCAGGTCGTGGTGCCCTCGCCCATGTCCCAGGTGACGGACCGCGGGGTGGCGGTGGCCGTCACGGCCTGGTCCGGAACCTGGGCCGTGACCGACTGGGCGGCGAAGTCGCCCCGGTCGATCCACAGGCCGGTCCTGATCTGGACGTAGCTGCGGGCCGCCGGCGCGGTGTGGACGTGCGGCGCGGGCACGGTCAGCTGGTCGCGCGCGCTGTAGGCGACGTCGATCGTCGGTACGTGGGGGACCGGCGCCGGGTTGGCACCTGGCGGGCAGGCGATGGTGTTGCCGAGGTTGGCGCAGCCCAGCCCGGGGCCGGTGGCGCCGCCGCCTCCGTTGCCGTTACCGCCGCCGCCTCCCTGGTGCCGGTGCGAGCCGGCGCCACAGATCACACGGTTGCCCACGGTCGTACAGGGGTCCGCGCCGGCCGAGCCGGGGGCGACGGCGACCGTCGTGACCGTCGCGGCCGCGAGGACCAGCGCGGAGCCGAGCCTTGTCAGCATGTCCCGCCCTGCCTTCCATCGGAGATCTTCCAGGAGCCGTTGTCGAATTTCATGATCGCTTGGTAGAGGTGCGTGCCGCCGCGCCAGGCGTCGAGCCGACGGCCGGTCTTGGCGGAGAAGCGGTAGGCGCCGAGGGTCTGTACGCAGTCGAGGACGACCACGGTCGAGTCGTCCTTCGAACGGCCCTGGACCTTCGGGTTGAGCACGTTGTGGAATCGCCAGATGACGCCCTTGGCGCGGACGTGGGCCACGTCCTTGGCGACGGAGGTGAGCTGGGGGTCGACCGCGACCGCGTGGAGCGGCGTGGGATCACCGGTCTCGTAGGCCTGTTCGTACACCCGCTGGTAGTCGCGGTAGGCCGCGAGCGCGGAGGCCGGGGTGCGTACGGCGGTGCCGGCCGGGGCCGTGGCGTGGGCGGACGACGACGACGTCGGTGGTGCCTGCCCGCTCGGATGAAAGCCGCTCGACGTGCGGTTTCCGCAGGCTGTGAGCAAGCTCGCCAGCATCAGCGTGCCGACACACAAACGGAATCTCATCCTGAATTCCCGCGGGCATCGGGGCAAATTACTTGCTGAGCTTACTGAGACCGAAGGGACAAGAAAAGAGGTTCCCGTGAAACGGTAAAACGGCCGAAACCTATTGCCATTTACAGGCGACCGACGAGTCCGACCAGGTCGAGCCCGAGGATCATGTCGAGCTTGATCACCGTCTCGAACCTCGCGCCCGGCGACACCGCCTCGTCCTCCGCCAGCCGCGCCAGCAGCGGGAACACCGCGGGCGTGGCCAGATCGGCATCCAGCGCCGCGACGGCCTCGTCGACGTACGTCGAGCTCAGGGGCCTGCCGGGGGCCTCCGCCCACTCCGCGACGCGGCGGCGCCACCCGACCAGGTCCTCCTGCGCGGCGGCCAGGTCCTCACGGCCCAGGGTCACGTCCTCGCGGTAGTGCCTCGACAGCAGCGCCAGGCGTACGGCGAGGGGGTCCAGGCCCTCCATGGACGCCAGCTCACAGCGTCCGACGGTCCCGCCGACGTGCACGTCGGCCTCCCCGTCGGCGAACTCCGCGGGCCGTACGTTGAGGTCCGCGGCACCCGGCACGGTCTCCCAGATGCCGATCGTCCGCAGCCGATGATGCCCCGCGATCCGCCGGATCAGGTCGCCGACCACCAGCGACCGCAACCCCCCGGCGCACGCGACACGGACCACATCGGCCCTCGCCAGGGTGACGCGGTCGACGCGTCCGGTCGCGGAGTCGTACAGAGACAGCACGTGACGAGCCTACTTTTCTCAGGGTCGAGTGGTGCTAGTGGGCTAGCGGACGGCGGCGAAGCGGAGCCTCACGTAATCGGCCATCCAGCCGGACTCGCGGCGCAGGGCCGGCGCGGCCAGCTCGTTCACGCGGTTCAGGAGCGGGCCGGCGATCTCGGGCGGCACCTCGGCGATCAGCTCCGGTGCGAACAGCCGTACCCAGTCGGCGGCGCCGTCCGGGCACTCGTTGAGCCGCGTCGGCCGGTCGAAGTACTCCATCAGCCGTACGAGGAAGCCCGCCTCCTCCAGGCGCGCGGCGTACTCGGCGGGCGTGGGGAAGTACCACGGCAGCTCGGGCTCTGGCAGCCCGAAGACCCGCCACGCGGTCTGTACGGCGGCGATCAGCTCGGCGCAGTTGCCGGCGCCGCCCATCTCGGCGACGAACCGCCCGCCCGGCCGCAGCGCCGCGCGTACCCGGGAGATCACCGCCGACGGGTCGCGTGTCATCCAGTGCAGCGCGGAGTTGGAGACGACGGCGTCATAGCGCCCGTCCGTGGCGAAGTCGTGTGCGTCGCCCACCGCGAAGGACAGATTCGGGTACTCCGACCTGGCCGTGTTGACCATGTCGAGCGACCCGTCGATACCGAGCACCTCGGCGCCGCGAGCGGCGATCTCGGTCGTCATGACCCCGGTGCCGCAGCCGAGATCGATCACGCGCTCGTCCGGCTTCGGATCGAGCAGGTCGATGAGGGGAGCGCCGTGTGCGGATACATAGCCGAAAGCGGTGTCATACGTCGCCACGGCCCATTTCATGTGCCGAAACATATCGGACATAGGGGGCGGACGCCGTAACGTCCCGCATCATGGATCGTTATACGTGACCCTCATCACCCGGGTCGTGGCGGTGTCCCGAGGGTTTTCCACAGGCTGTGCATGAGGGTTACCGGGCGGGTGGAGGCCGGGCCAGGCTGTCGGGACATCCGGTTCACGGGAGGTCCCACCATGGAGTTCCGCATCCCCGGCACCGTGGCGACGTCGTTCGTCGTGGCCACCGCCCACCCGCCGCACGACCCGGCAGCCGTCGCGCGCGCCCGCACCCGGCCGCCCCTCGCCGCCGCCCTGCTCCGCACCCCGCTCGTCCGAATCCGCGCGCATCCCGCCGGCGACTCCGGCTACGCCGACGCGATGGGCCGGGCCGCCGGTCCAGGGCATGACCTTGTGCGCAAGGCCACCCACCACATCGTCGTGACGGGCCGGGTCCCGCCCGTGTCGCAACCCGAACACGGCCAGGCCCTGCGCGCCATCGCCCGCGTCGTCGCCGAGTCCTGCGAGGGCGTCGTCTACGACGCGTGGTCGCGCCGGGTGCTCCCGCACGACTTCCGGTTCGGCGCCGAGCACCCGGAGTTCTGCCTCGCCGACGACTGGCTGAGCGTGGCCCGGACCCGCGGCCGGCGGCTCGAGACGGTCGGCCTGCGCCGGTTCGCGCTGCCCGAGCTGGAGGCCCCGGCCGTACGGCCCGGCAACCGGCTCGCCGCCCTGACCCTGCTGCGCTGCCTGGCGGTCGTGCTGCTGTCCGAACACTGGGACTGGCTCGCCTGCAACCCGGGCGCCAAGATCCGCCGCCTGGCCCAGGACGTGTGGGTAGAAGGCCGCGACATCTGGCGCTACTGGGCCGCCGAACCGGCCGGCCCGGTAGGCGGCCACGTCCGCGTACGCCTCTCCTGCCCCGCCGCCGGTCAAGACCCGGCCGCCCGCCAAGGCCCCGCCGATCGCCAAGGCCCGGAGACCCTCCCGACCCTCTCCATCGGCCCACCCGAATCCTTCGGCGCCTCGGCCGCCACCTGGTGGAACGACGTCGTCGACCTGGCCATGCCCTACGTCCCCGAAACCCCACCCCGCCTAGCCGCCTGACCGCCCACCACCGGATGCAGGGGCCACGTACCGGAGGTGGGCCCCTACCCCGGAGGCGGAGGCCGCACCGGAGGCAGGGTCCGCACCAGGCCAGGCCCACCTCCATCCACGTCCCACGTGAGCCCAGCCCGCCCACGGTCCAACGGCGCCACCGGTTCGCGTGCGGTCCGTCCCATTCCGGACCCACACGACCCGGTCCACACGACCCGGTCCATGCGGCCGGAGCCCGTTCACGGTCTCGAGGCGGCATGCGGTCCCGAGCCTGTGCGTGCTCTCGAGCCTGTGCGTGGTCTTGAGGCGACATGCGGTCCCGAGCCTGCATGCGGTCCTGGGGCGGCATGCGGTCTCGAGCCTGCGCGCGGCCCTGAGGCGGCGCGGCCCCGAGCCCACGCGCGGTCTCGCGTCCGAGTGTGTCCCGGCCCCATCCAGGGGTCCTCTGGCACACCGGTCGGCGCCCCCGACACACGTCCGCTTGGGCTTCGGCCGGTCTGTGCCGTCCCTGCCTTGTCCGCCCCTCGTTCCTTCTCCGCCCTTCGCCGCTGTTTCGCCGGTCACCATGACCTTCAGGAGGCTGTCATGTCCCATCTCGTGCTCTTCGTCCCCGAGACGGTGACGTCCCATTACGTGATCGCGACGAACGAGCCGCCGGACGATCCGCGGGCGGTGGTGCCGTGGCGGGTTCCCGAGGCGTTCCGCGCGGACGCGGTGGCGGCGCTGCGGTCGGGCGAGATCGGCGTCTTCACGATCGGGGCCGCCGAGGCGATGTGGGCGTTCGACGGCGTCCTCGCCTGCGACGAGGACCGGCGGCGGATCGCGGAGTCGACGCACCAGGTGGTCGTGGTCCACCGGGGTGCGACCGCCGACCAGCCGCGCGGCGAGCAGACCGCGCGTGCGGTGGCCCGCGCGGTCGCGGACGCGTCGGACGGCGTCCTGATCGACCCGCAGGCGTGTCACGTGGTCCTGCGCGACGGGCTGGCCGGGGTGGAGCGCGACTGGCTGCGGATGGGCGACCAGTGGTTCGGCACCCGCTACGACGCCCGCCGGGACCCCTGCCGCGACGGCCTGGCCAGCGATGCCCGTACCACCGCACTCTGCTCGTGCCTGCGCATCACGCTGCTCGGCATGCGGCGGTTCGGCCTGCCGGACCTGGTGATCGACGAGGTCGCCTGCGCCCACGAACTCGCCGCACTGAACCTCCTGCGAGCCCTCGCCTGCCGCCTGCTCACCGATCAATGGCAGTGGGCCCGGCTCCACCCAGGCCGCACCGTGCGGCCGCTCGAGGACCACCCGAAGATCAACCCGGACGACTTCTGGACCTACTGGGGTGCCACGCCCTTCGTCGACAGCCGGCCGCTGACCGTACGCCTGACGCTCACGTCCCCGGCACTCCTCGAGGTCGGCCCACCCGCCGACCACCAGGGCCCACGCGCGGAATGGGGGCGCGACGTGCTCGTACCGGCCATGCCGCCCATGGTCGGCTGCCCGGCCGACGAGGACACGCTAAGGCCCCGCTCCGCCGGAAGCGAGGGCCGCATCTCTCCCCGCTGACCGACTCCAGGAGCGAGGCCCACACCTCACACCGTCGGCGGCGACGTCGACGGGTTCGCGGTCGCGGCCATGGACCACGCGCCCGGCGTCGCCGCGCTGCGCGCCGCCATGGTCGTCCTGCTCACGCACGCCGCCGCCCGGACCCACTCGCCGCGAGCGAGGGCTCGCGTCTCGCCCGGTTCATCCACGTACCGGGAGGCGGGTGGATGGGGGCGGATCGGGTGCGCTACTAGAATCCGATTCCAATTGTTCGCGGCCGTTGGGAGCGAAGAAGTGCCGTACACCGAGATCGACTACACCGCCGCCGAAGGTATCGCCACGATCACGTTGGATCGCCCCGAGCGGCTCAACGCCTTCACGCTCGTGATGCGGACGGAGTTGGTCGACGCGTTCGACCGGGCGGACGCGGACGACGATGTGCGGGCGGTCGTCGTGACCGGACGAGGGCGTGCCTTCTGCGCCGGGGCCGATCTGGGGCGGGGCGGCGAGACCTTCGATCATGGTGCGGCCGAGGACATGTTCGGCGGCCGTGACACGTTCGACGATGGTTCGCCCCGCGATGGCGGAGGCATGGTCGCCCTGCGCATCGCGCGGTCGCTCAAGCCGGTCATCGGCGCGATCAACGGGCCGGCGGTCGGGGTGGGGGTCACGATGACGCTGCCGATGGACATCCGGCTGGCCGCCGACGACGCGAGGTTCGGGTTCGTGTTCGCCCGCAGGGGCATCGTGACCGAGGCCGCGTCGAGCTGGTTCCTGCCGCGAATCGTCGGCATCGCCCAGGCCATGGAGTGGGCCGCCACCGGCCGGGTCTTCGACGCCGAAGAGGCCTTGCACGGCCGGCTGGTCTCCCGCCTGTACCCGAAGGAGGGGCTGCTCGACGCCGCCTACGCCCTGGCCCGGGAGATCGCCGCCAACACCTCGGCGGTATCGGTCGCCGCCGTACGCCGCCTGATGTGGTCGGGCCTCGGAGCCGCCTCGCCGTGGGACGCCCACCGTACGGACTCGGCCCTCATGCGCGTTCTCGGTGGCGCGCCGGACGCCGCCGAGGGTGTCACGTCATTCCTGGAGAAGCGCCCGGCGGAGTTCACGATGCGGGTCAGCCGCGATCTTCCCGCCGAGGTCCCCGCCTGGCCCCTCCCGTGAGAGCCGGTATGAGCCGGCGCCCGGACCCACCACGACGGTCGGGCGACCGGGCCGGGCACCATGCCCGCACGAGCATGCAGCGGGCCGGGGCTCCGTGCCCGCATGAGCATGCGGCGCGCTGCCCCCGCAGTTCAGGCCCTTGATCAAGACGGGCGGGCGGTTCGGGACGTGTCGGGTGCGGCCGTTCCGGGCACGGGCGATACCGGCACCTGTGGGAGCCATGGCGCGTCTGGGAACGGGTGTCCAGCGTCCTCGACCGGGGGCGGACCTCCACCTTGAGGGTTCGGCGGATGGCACCGGTGGTGCGGTGGGTTGGCGAGGGCGCTAGCGCTGGTGCTCCGGCGGATTGTGAGGGTGTTCGCGTCGGCGGTTCCGTGGATTGGCGAGGATGTTCACGCCGGGGCTTCGGCGGATTGGCGTGGGTGCCCATCCAGGTGATTCGATGGAGATGCGAGGGTGTTCACGCAGGTGGTTCGGTGGACGGACGGCGACGTGGGGGAGGAGGCGGAACGACCTTGCCGGCGACGAGATCGGCCTCGGCGACCGAGGTCTGCGAGCCGTCTCGGCGGCGGACGACGAGCGTTCCGTGCTGCCACTCCAACAGTTCTCCGACGACGTCGCTGTACGCTCCGTTGGACATACGCCGCCGGAGTGACACGCGTCGCCCGACGTCGGATGATGAGACGGAGACGACATACCGGGCGGTGAAACGTGGTGCGATGTGACGCCCCCCATGTCGAAAGATCTGGCTGACAACGGCAATACTAGGCAAGGACCGCTGCGAGCCGTGGCGACGGCCACAGATGTTGAGGAGTAGGACGTGACCTACGTCATCGCGCAGCCCTGCGTCGACGTGCTCGACAAGGCATGCATCGAAGAGTGCCCCGTCGACTGCATTTACGAGGGCAAGCGCATGCTCTACATTCACCCGGACGAATGCGTCGATTGTGGCGCATGTGAGCCGGTCTGCCCGGTTGAGGCGATCTTCTATGAAGACGACACGCCGGATCAGTGGAAGGACTTCTACAAGGCCAACGTAGAGTTCTTCGATGATCTGGGCTCGCCGGGCGGCGCGTCCAAGGTCGGCAAGATCGACAAGGACCACCCCGTCGTTGCGGTGCTGCCGCCGCAAGGCGAGGACGGCTGACGTACGGGCATGCGCGCGCCGTCCGCCCGTAGGACGTCCCTAGGACGTAGGACGGGCGGCGGTGCGCCGACCCTGGGGGATGCATGATCAAGACGTTGCCGGACTTCCCGTGGGACCTGCTCGCCCCGTACAAGAGGCAGGCGCAGCAGCATCCGGGCGGCATCGTCGATCTGTCGGTCGGCACCCCCGTCGACCCGACGCCGGAGCTCGTACGCCGGGCGTTGGCTGAGGCGTCCGACTCGCCGGGTTATCCGGCGACGTACGGGACGCCCGAGCTGCGTGAGGCGGCCGCGACCTGGCTGTTGCGGCGTCTTGAGGCCGACGTCGACCCGGCCGCGATCCTCCCGGTGATCGGGACCAAGGAACTGGTCGCCTGGCTGCCGACGCTGCTCGGCGCGGGCGAGGGCGACATCGTGGGCTTTCCGGGCCTGGCGTACCCGACGTACGACGTCGGTGCGCGGCTGGCCGGAGCGACCCCGCGTGCCGTCGACGGGCTCCTGAACCTCGGTCCGGAGACGCCGAAGATTCTCTGGATCAATTCCCCGTCGAACCCGACGGGGCAGGTGCTGCCCGCCGGCCACCTGCGCAAGGTCGTCACGTGGGCGCGTGAGCGCGGCGTGATCCTCGTCAGCGACGAGTGCTACGCCGAGCTGGGCTGGGAGGCCGAACCGGTCTCGATCCTCCGCGAGGACGTCTGCGGCGGCACCCACGACGGCCTGCTCGCCCTGCACTCGCTGTCCAAGCGTTCCAACCTGGCGGGCTACCGTGCCGGGTTCGTCGCGGGCGACGCGCTGCTGATCAAGGAACTCCTCGAGGTCCGCAAGCACGCCGGGATGATCATGCCGGGCCCGATTCAGGCGGCCATGACGGTCGCGCTCGGCGACGACGAGCACGTCGAGGAGCAGCGAAAGATCTACGCGCGCCGGCGTACGGCGTTGCGGACCGCGCTCACGGCCCACGGCTTTCGCATCGACCACTCCGAGGGCGGCCTCTACCTGTGGTCGACACGTGACGAACCCTGCTGGGACACCGTGAAGACCCTCGCCGAACGCGGCATCCTCGTCGCGCCGGGCGAGTTCTACGGCACGGCCGGCGCCCGCCACGTACGCGTCGCGCTCACCGCCACCGACGAGCGCGTCGCCGCCGCCGTCGCCCGTCTCTCCGCCTGACCGGCCTGCCGCGCCTCACCGCACGGCGCTCGGCGGCTGAGAAAGCTCACGACGGGCAAGAGACCCCAGGCTGTTCGGGCGCACCTTCGATGGTGTTTCATAGAACCGAATAAGGTTCTACTTACGGAGGGCCCCGCCATGGAGCGCGACATCTTCACCGAGGAGCACGAGACCTTCCGCGACACGGTGCGGTCCTTCATCGCGAAGGAGGTCGCGCCCTTCCACCAGCAGTGGGAGAAGGACGGCGTCGTCTCCCGCGATGTCTGGCTGGCCGCCGGCAGGCAGGGGCTGCTCGGGATCGACGTCGACGAGCGGTACGGCGGCGGGGGCGAGTCCGACTACCGCTTCTACGTCGTCATGGGCGAGGAGCTGGCCCGCGCCGGTGTGCACGGGCCCGGGTTCGCGGTCCACAACGACATCAACGGCGCGTACCTCAACCGGCTCGCCAACGACGAGCAGAAGCAGCGCTGGCTCCCCGGCTACTGCTCGGGCGAGATCATCACCGCCATCGCGATGTCCGAGCCGTCGGCGGGGTCTGATCTGCAGGGCATCAAGACCAGCGCGGTCAAGGATGGCGACGACTACATCCTGAACGGCCAGAAGACGTTCATCACCAACGGGATCCTGTCCGACCTCGTGATCGTCGTGGCGCGTACCGACCCCGACGCGGGTCACCAGGGGATCAGCCTGCTCGCGGTCGAGCGCGGCATGATGGGCTTCGAGCGGGGCCGCAACCTGGAGAAGGTCGGCCTGCACGCCCAGGACACCGCCGAGCTGTACTTCGACAACGTACGCGTGCCGAAGGCGAACCTCCTCGGCGAGGAGGGCCAGGGCTTCGTCTACCTGATGCAGAACCTCCCGCGCGAGCGTGTGGCGATCGGTGTGGCGGCGCTCGCGGGGGCGGAGCAGGCGTTCGAGCAGACGCTGGAGTACTGCCGCAACCGTGAGGCGTTCGGGCGGCCGATCGGCCGGTTCCAGCACAACCGCTTCACTCTCGCCGAGATCAAGACCGAGCTCTCGGTGGCGCGCGCCTTCACCGACCGCTGTGTCACCGAGCACGTCGACGAGCGGCTCAGCACCGAGGAGGCCTCGATGCTGAAGTGGTGGAACACCGAGCTGTGCAACCGGGTGATCGACCGCTGCCTCCAGTTGCACGGCGGCTACGGCTACATGACCGAGTACCCGATCGCCAAGGCCTACCTCGACTCCCGCATCCAGACGATCTTCGGCGGCACCACGGAGATCATGAAGGAGATCATCGGCAGGAGCCTCGGCCTCTAGGGCGTCGTCTGGGTGTCGCGCAGCCGGACAGGGATTTGTCAGACACGCCCTATTCCGCCCGGCGGAAGAGGTCGTTGAGGGCCGTCTGGGAGAGCTGGTCGTCGGCGTAGGAGAAGGTGCCCTGCTCGGCGAGTTCACGCGCGGCACGTACGAGGTGGCCGTACATCGCGCGGGCGATGCTGCCGCCGACCGTGACCCGCCGTACGCCGAGCGCGCGCAGGTCGGCCAGCGAGAGGGCGTTGCCGGTCAGTCCCATGACGACGTTCAGCGGGCCGTCGAGCTCGCGCACCAGCGTGCCGATGGTCGTGGCATCGGCGGCGCCCGGAACGTACGCGCAGTCGGCGCCGGCCTCCAGGTAGGCGTTGGCCCGGCGTACGCAGTCGTCGAGCGAGCCGCCTACGAGGAGTGCGTCGGTGCGCCCGACCAGCACGAACGGCGCGTCGATGGCGGACCGGGCGGCGCGGATGCGCTCCGCCGCGAGGGTCGGGTCGTAGAGCGGCCGGTCGCGTGAGCCGGTGAAGTCCTCGATGTTGCCGCCTGCGGCGCCGGCCGCCAGAGTCATCGCGATCGTGGCCGCCACGGTCTCGGGCGCCTCGCCGTACCCCTCTTCGAGGTCCACGCTCACCGGCACCGTCACCTCGTCGACGATCTCGCGAACCCGGCGCATCATCGTCGCGCGCGAGACCCGGCCAGGCCGATCGGCGAAGAAGTCGCGGTCAGGGCGCCCGAGCGAGAACGCGATGCCCGCGCTCGTGGTCGCGACGGCGGGAAAGCCCGCCTCCTCGAGGATCCGGGCGCTGCCCACGTCCCATGCGTTGGGCAGCAGGAAGCAGTCCTCTCGATGCAGCTCGACGAACCGCTGCCGCCTGTCGGTGTCCATAGGGGTTCCTCCCTGAATTGCGCCCACCCAGGCGACCGTACAGAGCCGAGGCCATAGGGCAGAACCCGGTATCCGTTGCTACCTCGATAAGCAATGGCCATGGTCTGCGCGCATGGAGAACCTCCAGCGGCTGCGGGTACTGCGCGCGGTCGCCCAGCACGGGTCGTTCACGGCGGCCGGCCGGGTTCTCGCCATGTCGCAGCCCTCCGTCTCACAGCACGTGAGCGCGCTCGAACGGGAGATGGGCGCGCGTCTGGTCGAGCGCACCACGCTCGGTGCCCGGCTGACCCCTGAGGGGGAGATCGTCCTGCGGCACGCGTTGCGGATCCTGGCGTCCTGCGACGAGGCCCGGCGCGACCTCGACCTGATCCGCTCCGGCGACCTCGCCACCGTACGGGTGTCGGCGTTCCCCACGGCGTGCGGTCGCCTGCTGCCGCGGGCCGCCGCCGTCTGGCACCGTCGCCACCCCGCGGTGCCCTTCGCGTTCACCGAATGCGACGCCGACGAGGCGCTGGAACTCACCCGGAACGGCAAGACCGACCTCGCGCTCGCGTACGACTACGCCGCGCACCCGATCGACCTGCGCGACCTCGACGCGCAGCCGCTGGCGGACGACCCGTTGATGCTCGTCCTGCCCCCGAGCCACCCGCTGGCCGCCGCGCCCGTCGTCGACGTCGCCGAACTGGCCGGCGAAGAATGGATCAGCGGCACCTCGTTCGCCTGCGCGGAGTCGCTGCGGGCCATCTGCGGAGTCACCGGGTTCACCCCGATCGTCGCCTTGGACTCCAACCGGTACCCGACCACCTTGGCCATGGTCGCGGCCGGGCACGGCATCGCGCTCATCCCGGTGTCGGCGTTGGCAGATCCGCCGGCCGAGGTCGCGATCCGGCCGTTGCGCCCGGCACCACCACCACGCCGGATCTGGGCGGCCACCCGGAAGGAACCCGGCGCGACGGTGACCCACCTCATGGACTGCCTGGTCGCGACGGGGACGGCGGCGGCCTCGTAGAACAGCGTCAGTGGACCGTCACGTGGTCGCCGGCGGCCTTGTCGTACTTCGTCCAGCCGCTGTGCCCGTCGCCGGAACGCCAGCGCCGGCCGGCGTAGCGGACCTCGCGCAGGCCGTACGGCTGGGCGTGGGCGACGAGCCAGGAGGCCATGGTCCAGCCGCTGCGGGTGTTGGGCACGGAGACGTCGTCGTGCTCGTGCCGCTTGAGCGTCTTGTTCAGCTCGGCGATCGCGGCCTTGGGCTCCGTGGTCTTCTTGCGCTTGCTCGGCGGGTACCAGCACCGTACGCCGCCGGGCGTGCGGCCGGTGAACGCCTCCGCGAGGGTACGGGCGTCGACCTCATGCTGGGCGTACGCGCTGCCGTCCGCGCTGCGCTGGACCTTCTGCGCCGCCACGTGGACCGGCAGGCCGGTGTAGTCCTTGACCTTGACCAGCGCGCCGAAGAAACGCCCGGTGGCATAGACCGGGTCCTGGAGGTCGGCGGGCTTGCCCCAGCCCTGCGAGGGCCGCTGCTGGAACAGTCCGACGGAGTCGCGGTCACCGCTCTCCAGGTTGCGCAGGTGCGACTCCTGGATCGCGGTCGCGTACGCGATGACGGTGGCCTGCTCGGGGAGCTTCCTGCGCAGGGCGACGGCGGCGATCGTCGCGGCGTTCGCCGCCTGGTCGAGGTCGAGCGGCATCACGCCGGTGGCCGAGTGCGCCTCGCAGTTGGTGCCCTGGAGATAGGGCTGGAAATGACGGTAGAGCGCCAGAGCACCACCGGCGATGACCAGCATCATGACCATCGCGACCACGGCGAGCCGTAGTCGCCCTCCACTCGTACGACCCACGGCACGACCGTATCGGCTCCGCGGCCCCTCCTGGACATCCGGCGAACGCGTCGCCGCTATCCTCACGGCCATGACCGACACGTTCACCAGCCCGATCTCCGGCATCATCGACGAGCTGTGGGAGCGACGGGCCGAGCTGAGTCCCGAGGACACCGACGCGCGCGCGGCCATCGTCAGCGCCGTCGACCTGATCGACGAGGGCGCCGCGCGGGTGGCCGTCGTCGACCCCGCCACCGACGAGGTCGTCGTCGACGAGCGCGCCAAGCGGGCGATCCTGCTCGGGTTCAAGGTGCTCGAGATGGTCCGGTCGCAGGTGGGGGACTTCCACTACCACGACCGGGTTCCGCTGAAGACGCGGCTCGACGGCGTACGCGTCGTGCCGGGCGCCATCGCCCGCTGGGGCAGCTACCTCGCACCGGGCGTCGTCCTCATGCCCTCGTTCACCAACATCGGCGCGTACGTCGACTCCGGCACGATGGTCGACACGTGGGCGACGGTCGGGTCCTGCGCGCAGGTCGGCAAGAACGTCCACCTGTCCGGCGGTGTCGGCATCGGCGGTGTCCTGGAGCCGCCGAACGCCAAGCCCGTCATCATCGAGGACGAGGCCATGATCGGCAGCCGCTCGATGATCGTCGAGGGCGCGCGGGTCGGCCGGGGCGCGGTCGTCGGCTCGGGCACCAACCTGTCCGCCTCGATGCCCGTCATCGACGTCGAGACCGGCGAGGAGCTCGGCCGCGGGCGCATCCCCGACTGGTGCGTCGCGGTCGGCGGCACGCGGCTCAAGGAGTTCCCCGGCGGTACCTTCGGGATGCCGGCGGTGCTGATCATCAAGCGCCTCGAGCCGGGCGTGCGCCACGACAAGTCCCAGCTCAACGACGTCCTGCGCGACCACGGCCTGAGCGCGTAAGACAACGCGTGAACAAAGGGGGCCGCGACGCATGACGCGTCGCGGCCCCCTTGCCGTACCCCTACGGTCTAGGGAGTGTTGTTCGCCAGCGCGACCAGGCGGTCGGGCGTGCCGTTGAACACGTCCTGGTCACCCGGGAACGTGCCGCTGTCGGCGAACTGCCAGAAGGTGTAGAAGCCCCAGCCGGCCGGGAGCGGGTTCGGGGTCCCGTTGTAGTTGGCGACGAACAGCGGGTCGTTGCCGCCGAAGCCGCCGTTGTTGCCCGTGCAGGTGGTCCACCAGTCGGTGGTGCTGTAGATCGTCGCCCAGCGGCCCGTACGGTTGTGGTACTCGTTCACGAAGTCCGAGATCCAGTTCACCATCGAGCCCTGGTCGAGGCCGTAGCACGTGGCGCCGTAGGGGTTGTACTCGATGTCGAGCATGCCGGGCAGCGTGAGGCCGTCGGCCGACCAGGCGCCGCCGTGGTCGGCGAAGAAGTCGGCCTGGGTCGCGCCGCTGGAGGTGTCCGGCGTGGCGAAGTGGTACGCGCCGCGGACGATGCCGACGTTGTACGCGCCGATGTACTGGTTGCTGAACTCCGGGCTCGTGTACGTCGTGGCCTCGGTGGCCTTGATGTAGGCGAACTGTGCGCCGTTGGCCCTGACCGAGTTCCAGTCGATGCCCGGCTGCCAGCCGCTGACGTCGAGGCCGGGCAGGCCGTCGACGAGGGGCTTGACGACCTTCTGCGAGGCGCCCTCGTGCGCGCGGACCGTGGAGCCCATGTAGTCGCGCTCGGGGTGGGTGATGTGGTTCGCGGCCTTGGCCGGGGCGGCGTGGACGGGCGCTGCGACGGCCGCCGAGGCCGATCCGCAGGCCAGCACGGCCGCCGCGAACGCGGTGAGGAGAATGCGGGGGGACATCTCTTTCTCCTTGCGTTGGTTGGACGGAGGGACGTCACGCGCGAGGCTGATCCCCGCGCGCGGAGAATCAGCCGTTGGCGAGGGCCACGAGGCCGTCCTGCGAACCGTTGAACACGTCCTGGTCGCCGGGCAGGCTGCCGCTGTCGGCGTACTGCCAGAACGTGTAGGTGCCCCAGCCGGCCGGAAGCGTGCCCGGGCTGCCGTTGTAGTTCGCGATGAACAGCGGGTCGTTGGCGCCGAAGTCACCGGCGTTGCCGGTGCAGGACGTCCACCAGTCGGTGGTCGTGTAGATGACCGCCCAGCGGCCCGTACGCGCCTGGTACTCGTTCAGGAAGTCGGCGATCCAGCTCGTCATCGACGCCTGGCTGAGGCCGTAGCAGGTCGCGCCGTACGGGTTGTACTCGATGTCGAGCAGGCCGGGCAGGGTCTGGTTGTCGGCCGACCAGCCGCCGCCGTGGTCGGCGAAGTAGTCCGCCTGGGCGGCGCCGCCCGAGGAGTCCGGCAGCGCGAAGTGGTACGCGCCGCGCACCAGCCCGACGCCGTACGAGCCGTTGTACTGCTGCGCGAAGTTCGGGTTGGTGTAGCCCGTGCCCTCGGTGGCCTTGGCGTACGCGAACGACGCGCCGCCGGCCTTGACGGCGTTCCAGTCGACGTCGCCCTGGTGGCTCGAGACGTCGATCCCGGTCGGCCCGTCGACGAGGGGCCGTACCGCGTGCTCGTGGGCGGCGATCGTGGAACCCATGTGGTCGCTGCCGGGGTGGGTGATCCGGGAGTTCGCGTCGGCCGAGGGTGCGGCCACGGCCGCCGAGGCGGATCCGAGGGCCAGGACTGCCGCTGCGAACGCGGTGAAGATGCTGCGGGGGTGCATCGTCTTCCTTGGGGGTGCGGGGTGGTGAGGGGCCCCGAGGGAGCGGTTGGAGGAGCCCCTCACACGTGTGCGATGGTCAGGGAGTGTTGTCGGCCAGCGCCAGCAGACGGTCTGCCGAACCGTTGAACACGTCCTGGTCACCGGGGAAGGTCCCGCTGGAGGCGTGCTGCCAGATGGTGTACGTGCCGTACCCCTTCGGCACCGCGCCGGCGGAGCTCGAGTAGCGAGCGATCCAGAACGGGTCGTTGTTGGCGAAGGTCGCGTCAGTGTTGCCGGTGCAACTCGTCCACCAGTCGAGAGTCGAGTAAATGACCGTCCAGCGGCCGGTCTTGGCGTGGTACTCGTTCGCGAACGCGTGGATCCAGCTGCGCATCGACGCCTGGCTGAGGCCGTAGCAGGTCGCGCCGTACGGGTTGTACTCGATGTCGAGCGCGCCGGGCAGCGTCTTGTGGTCCTTGGACCAGCCGCCGCCGTGGGCGGCGAAGTAGTCGGCCTGCGAGGCGCCGCTGGAGGTGTTCGGCGTGGCGAAGTGGTACGCGCCACGGATCAGGCCGACGTTGTAGGAACCGTTGTACTGCTGGGCGAAGTACGGGTTCTGGTAAGACGTGCCCTCGGTGGCCTTGACGTAGGCGAACTTCGCGCCGTTGCTCTTGACCGAACTCCAGTTGACGTTGCCCTGGTAGCTGGCGACGTCGAGGCCGGGCAGGCCCGCGACCAGCGGGGTGAGCGCGCTCGAGGACGAGGTGCGCAGGGCGAGCCCGGAGCCCATGTGGTCCTGGTCCGGGTGCGTGATCGGGTTGACGGTCGCGCCTGCCGAGGGGCCCGCGGCGAGCGCGCCCCCGGTCAGCGCGGCCACCGCCGCGACGGTACTCAATCGACGGGTGATGCTCTTACGCGAAGCTGCCACTGTTCCTCCTGGGGCTTAGGCCGTGGCGTTGGGGATGACTTCAGCGGGAGTCGCGCGGGCCGACGGCGGGGCCGTGGTCGCCGAGCGACTTCGGTCCGGGCAGGTTCGACCGGACGGTGGGGGAGACGTGCCCGATCCTGGCCAGGCCGACCTTCGCGGCGACGTCGTCGCGGAGCATGTCGAGCTTGCTGTAGAAGGCGGTGCCCGGGCACTCGGTGGTGGGGTTGTAGTCCCGGTGGCCGAGGATCGAGGCGTGCGGGTCGAGCCCGTACACGCCGCACAGCCAGGCGAGCGTGTCGACGAGGGAGTTCCAGAGCGCGACCGGCGGCTGGACGCTCGTGTAGGTGCCCTCGTTCTCGATGCCGAGCGTGTGGCCGTTCTCGTTGGCGACCTGGGCGCCCATCACGTTCTTGCCCTGAGCGATGGCCTCGAGGCTGCGGTTGCGGCCCTCCATGACGTAGCCACCACGGCTGATCGTGAGCTGCTGGCCCGTGTCGGCCCAGCCGTTGGTGTCCATGTGGAGGTCCTGGCAGTCACGCGAAAGCTGGAACGCGTGGGCCTGCGAGTAGTCGGTGGAGTTCGGGAAGGCCATGTGGTGCACGACCAGATGGTCCGGGGCGTTGATGATCTCTGCCGGGGACGTGGGCGGGCGGGCGCTCCACTCCGCGCGGGTGTAGACGCGGGGCGCACTGGCGGCGTGCGCGGATCGCGGGCGGGTGAGGTCGGCGGCACCCAGCAGTGCTGCACCGCCGGCGATGGCGGCCGCTCGAACCATCAGTTCGCGGCGACCGAGGGCCGAATTGTCGGGCATGTCGGGGGACTCCCTGCGGTGGACGGTAGTTCCGCTCCCGATTGGTAAATATCCTACGTAGTAACTTTAGAGAAGGTGGAAAATTCTCCGAACAATCGGATTTCCGTTGGCAGTTCGAGAAGTCACCACTGGTCAGAAGTGCCGTAAAGGCACCGTAAGCAGCGGGGCTCGTGGCCGGATCCGGGCACCGCTGGCGTAGGCTCGAGCGCCATGCGGCTTGATCTGACCCAGGACGTCGTGACCCTCACGGCGGCACTCGTCGACATCGAATCCGTGAGCGGCAACGAGAAGGCGCTCGCCGACGCGGTGGAGGAGGCGCTCCGCGCGCTGCCCCACCTGACCGTCGAACGCGACGGCGACACCGTGATCGCGCGGACGTCGCAGGGACGCGCCGAGCGCGTCGTGATCGCGGGGCACCTCGACACCGTGCCGATCAACGGCAACCTGCCCTCGCGCGTGGAGGGCGACCGTCTCTACGGCTGCGGCACCGGCGACATGAAGGCCGGCGTCGCCGTACAGCTCAAGCTGGCCACGCTGCCCGAGACCAACCGCGACGTGACCTACTTCTTCTACGAGTGCGAAGAGGTCGAGGAGGCGCGCAACGGGCTCAAGCGCATCGGCGTGACGCGGCCCGAGCTGCTCGCCGCCGAGTTCGCGGTGCTCATGGAGCCGTCCGGTGGCCTCGTCGAGGGCGGCTGCCAGGGCACGATCCGCGTCGACGTCACGGCGAGCGGCGAGCGCGCGCACAGCGCACGCTCCTGGATGGGCTCCAACGCCATCCACAACGCCGGTGCGGTGCTCGACATTCTGCGCGCGTACGAGCCGAGCCGTCCGGTCGTCGACGGCCTGGAGTTCCACGAGGGGCTCAACGCGGTCTACGTCAGCGGCGGAGTCGCCGGCAACGTGATCCCCGACGAGTGCGTCGTGACGGTGAACTACCGGTTCGCGCCGGACAAGTCGCTCGGCGACGCGGAGAAGCACCTGCGCGAGGTCTTCGGCGGCTACGACGTGCGGGTCGTCGACGGCGCGCCCGGCGCGCGCCCCGGCCTGACGCATCCGGCGGCCGAGGCGTTCGTCGCGGCGGTGAGCGTCCCGGGCGAGGAGCCGCGCGCCAAGTTCGGCTGGACCGACGTCGCGCGCTTCTCCGAGCTGGGCGTGCCCGCCGTCAACTTCGGGCCCGGAGAGCCGAGCCTGTCCCACACCCGCGACGAGTACGTCGAGATCCCGCGGGTCTTCGCGAGCGAGGAACGGATGCGGGCCTGGCTCACGTCCTGAGCCGTTCCGTGTGAGGGTGGAGGCATGACGCAGACCGCGACCGAGGGACTCACCATCGCGGAGGCCGCCGAGCGCACCGGCGTCTCCACGCACACGCTCCGTTACTACGAACGCATCGGAGCCCTGCGGGAGCCGCCGGAGCGCGCCGCGAGCGGCCACCGCCGCTACACCGACCGCGACCTCGACTGGATCAACCTGCTCACGCGGCTGCGCGCCACCGGCATGCCGATCGCCACGATGCTGCGGTACGCCGAGCTGGCGCGCGAGGGCGACCCGACCGCCGCCGAGCGCAAGGCGCTGCTGGTGGCCCACCGCGCGGAGGTCGTCGCGCGCCTGGAGCAGTCCCGGCGTGACCTCGAGCTGATCGACTACAAGATCGACGTCTACGAACGTCTCGAGTGCGTCCGGCCCTAGAACACGCCCTTGCACGCGCCCTGGTGATCGTTAGCGGCGTTCGTACGTTGCGCGGCGCGCGGATGACGCCTCGGCGCTCCTCGGTAATCCGCTTGCCCCGCTGTCTTACGGTTAGGGAATGCGACCTGATCAGGTGCCGCACAAGCGGCGGCAGGGCCCGGTGACCCTCCGCGGCAAGGCGGTCCCCCCGACAACCACCGACCAACGGCTCCTCGACACGCGCGAACCCTCCGACTGGGTGCACACCGACCCGTGGCGGGTGCTCCGCATCCAGGCGGAGTTCGTCGAGGGATTCGGGCTGCTCGCCGACCTCCCGAAGGGGGTCAGCGTCTTCGGCTCCGCCCGCACCAAGCCGGGCACGGAGGAGTACGTGCTCGCCGAGAAGATCGGCAGGGTGCTGGCCGAGGCCGGCTACTCGGTGATCACGGGCGGTGGCCCGGGAATCATGGAGGCCGCGAACAAGGGCGCCTCGGTGGCCGGCGGCCAGTCGGTCGGGCTCGGCATCGAGCTGCCCTTCGAGCAGAGCCTGAACGACTACATCGACGTCGGCATCGAGTTCCGTTACTTCTTCGTCCGCAAGACGATGTTCGTGAAGTACTCGGAGGCCTTCGTCGTACTACCGGGCGGGTTCGGCACCCTCGACGAGCTGTTCGAGGCCGTCACGCTCGTGCAGACCACGAAGATCACCCGCTTCCCGATCGTGCTGGTCGGCACGGAGTTCTGGGGCGGCCTGATCGACTGGATCAAGGACCGGATGGCGTCCAGCGGAAAGATCGCCGCCCACGATCTGGAGCTGATCGACGTGACCGACGACCCGGTCGAGGTCGTACGGATCATCAGGCGCGCGCACGACTCGCGTGAGCGCGAGGTCGAGGAAGAGCTGGTCCACGAGGACCTCCTCGAGTCCGGAGGGAACGGTTCCTGATGCGGATCTGCGTTTTCTGCTCGTCCAGCGGCCGGATCGACGGCCGCTACGTCGACCTCGCCGCCGAGGCGGGCACCGAGCTGGCCCGTCGTGGCCACACGCTCGTCAGCGGCGGCGCGACCGTCTCCAGCATGGGCGCGGTCGCCCGCGCCGCGCGTGAGGGCGGCGCCAAGACCATCGGCGTCATCCCGAAGGCCCTGGTCGAGGTCGAGGTCGCCGACGAGGACAACGGCGAGCTGATCGTGACCGAGGACATGCGCTCGCGCAAGGGCGAGATGGACGCCCGCTCCGACGCGTTCCTCGTTCTGCCCGGCGGGCTCGGCACGCTCGAGGAGCTGTTCGAGATCTGGACCTCGCGCGTGCTCGGCATGCACGAGAAGCCGATCGTGATCCTCGACCCCTACGGCCTGTACGACCCGCTGCGGCAGCTCATGACCCACCTGCTCGACGAGGGATTCGCCCGGCCGAAGATCTTCGACGCGATCGGCTGGACCGCCTCCGTCCCGGGCGCCTTCGACCACCTCGAGCGTACGCCCGTGCCGGTGCGGCCCACCGCCGAGGACTATCTCGAGTCCGAGCCGTAAATCGGAGCTGGGGCGTGTCTGATAGATCGCGTTCCTCGCGCAGCCGGACAGGGATCTGACAGACACGCCGTTAGGCGAGGCCGCGGCGGACGGTTGCCGGGGGGCGGGTTCCCCTGATCGAGGCGACCATGTCCAGGACCTGCCGGGTCTCGGCCGGGTCGCCGGTGCGGAACACCCGTGCGCCTAGCCAGGCGTACACCGAGACGAGGGCGGCCGACGGCTCGTCGACGAAGATCGCGTGTCCGGCGAGGGCCGTCACGTCGCCGGGCACGTACGCGCGCACGAGCCGTCCGTCCGCGCGCAGGCCCTCGGCCTGCTCGGGCGTCTCGCACAGCGCGGCGGCCCCGGTCGCGGCGGCCACCGACGCGTACGCGCCGCCGATCAGCAGGTCGGCACCGGCGCGTACGCAGGCGCCGGCCTGCTCGTCGCCGGCCGGCGCGACCGCGATGGGCATCAGGGGATGGGCCGCGCGCACCGTGCGTACCGTCTCGGGGTCGGCGTCGATCTCCGCGATGTCGGCGTCGTCGACGACCCCGCTCGCCATGATCGCGAACTCTCCATCGGTGAACGCGCGGCCCCCGAGACGCAACTCCATGCCGCCGATCGTGGCACACCGTCCCGGGCCCGTACGAGCGACGGTGCCGAACCGGGATCAATATCGCAAAGGTATTTCAACCGCCCAAAACGGGTATTTGACGCTAATTACCGCGCGTGCCACGATTTATCTCGGTCAAGGGAATGGCGGTGGAATCCGTCTCGGGGGACCGTGCATCGTGGTGATGGCATGACGTTCAAGCGGAACACCACCGCGACGTTCGGGGCGACGGCACTGCTAGGGGGAGGGGTTACGGTCACCATCGGCACGGGTCCGGGGCCTGTGACCCCGTCGCGGTCGTCAACGACTCCGATCGCGGAGTCCGCGATGAACAATGGCGGCACCATTTAACCGGAACCCGCGGCGCCGGTTTCTACGGCTGGAGCCTCATCTCCAACGTCGACGGAAACGGACGCCATTTCCCGGTCCGCGAATGAGCGGCTACGGCGGTGCGGCCGTGGCGAAATTGGAGGGCCGTCCCCGATCGGGGACGGCCCTCCGGGCATGTGGCGGGCGCGCGGATGACGGCTGCGGGGGATCTCCACTGTCTGGTTGTGACACGATCGGAAGGTCGGAGGAGAAGATAGGAGCCCGATCGTGCTCGTCACCATCACCGTGGCCCTTGCCGCCGTGGCCGTACTGGCCGCGATCGTCGTCGTGGCCGTGGGCGGAGGCGGGGAACTGGCCCCCGAACACCCCGACCACCCGCCGCTTGCGCTGCCCGGCCGTCGGCCGGTCGCCGGTACGGACGCCGCGCTACTGCACCTGCCGCTGGGGCTCTGGGGCTACCACAAGCAGATCACCGACCAGGCGATGGAGCGGTTCGCCCAGGAGCTGACCGAGCGCGACACCCGGATCGCGGTCCTCGAGCAGGAGCTCGCCGAGGCCCGCCGGCGCCTGGCCGGCGACGACCGCCGGCGTACTGGGGAGCGGTCACCGCTCACGACGCGTACCGACGAGGACCCGGTCTCCTCGGGACGGCACCGCGCCTCGGGCGAGTGGCCCGCCCTGCCCGCCGCCCCTGCCCCTGCCCCCGCGCCGGGCCTCGCTGACGCGTCTGACGCTTCGAAGACCATCACCGATCGGGACCTCGGGCCGGACCACGGCGGAGACGACCGCGAGTGAGCCGCGTGGCGGTGCATGCCTCGGCCGACGTGGCGGCGCCCGCCGAGCGTGTCTGGGAGGTCCTGACCGACTGGCCCCGGCACGCCGAATGGGTGCCGTTCACTCGCGCCGAGGGCGGATCCGCCGCCGGTGAGCGCATCGAGGCCCGTACGGGCCTCGGCCCGATCGGCTTCCTCGACACGATGGAGATCTCCGACTGGGCGCCGCCGCACCGCGTCGGTGTGCGCCACACGGGCCGCGTCGTACGCGGCGAGGGCCGGTTCGACCTTCTCGACCTGCCGGGCGGGCGCTGCCGGGTCACCTGGTCCGAACTGATCGACCTGCCGTTCGGGCCGCTCGGCCGCACCGGCTGGATCGCCGCCGCACCGCTCACCCGCCTCATGCTCCGGACATCACTGCACCGGCTCGCTACGCTGTTCGAATGACTTCGACCGGAGCGGACGGCCTGGTGCGCTGCGCCTGGGCCACGTCCGCACCCGACTACGTCGCCTACCACGATGACGAGTGGGGCCGTCCGATCCGTGACGACCGCGGGCTCTACGAGCGCCTCTGCCTCGAGGCCTTCCAGTCCGGCCTGTCCTGGCTGACGATCCTGCGCAAGCGCGAGGGGTTCCGGCGGGCCTTCGACGACTTCGACCCGGAGAAGGTCGCCGCCTACGGCGCGTCCGACGTCGAGCGGCTGCTCGCCGACGCGTCCATCGTCCGCAACCGCCGCAAGATCGAGGCGACGATCGCGAACGCTCGTGCCTCCCTCGACCTGCCCGACGGCCTGGCCACGCTGGTCTGGCTCTATGCCGACCCCGCCGCGCCCGCACCGAAGACCCTCGCCGACGTACCGGCGACCACGTCCGGCTCCAAGGCCCTCGCCAAGGAGCTCAAGGCCCACGGCTTCCGCCATGTGGGTCCGACCACGGTCTACGCGCTCATGCAGGCCTGTGGCCTGGTGGACGACCATCTGGTGGACTGCCACCGGCGGGGCGCCCACACGGGTTCCTGACTTCACTCCCGACCCTCGCATCCGCAGAAGAGCCGAGGGTACGGCCCGGCTCTCCCACGTCTCGCCTCACCTCGCCACGCCGGTGTACTCCCCGCGGCTGTCGACGAGGGCGGTCTCCACGCAGTTGCCGCCCGAGTTATTGCCGCTGTGGCTGCTCTTTCGCCAGCCCGCGGCAGGGTCCGGGGTGTTCACGATGCCTCCCGTATCAGCATGATGCTTTCTTCGGCGCTCAATGTACTCACCCGCCGATTAATTGATAGAGCCCATGCTGCTGCGATGCATTTGTGCCATGACCAAAAAAGCGATGTGTTGTTTCCGCATTGTCGCGTGATGACCTGAATGCATTTTGGTCACGGTCTTGCCGCAGGGGCGGCCTGCGGTTGCGGGACGCCGCCAGATCCCCTGTAGTGCCGGGGGATCGGGTGCGACGAGGGCGTCTGTGGGAGCGCCCTCGCGCGTGCGTGGTGCGGACTACGGCGCGTCCGAATATCGATTTCCTCTCATGCGCTGGCCGCAAACGGCCGAATGAAACGGTCGCCGTTGTTCCGTATCGCTCACGCCCGTCATGATCAGAGAAGATTGGGTTCTCGTGGTTCCGCATCGTACCCGACATTTTCGGAACGCGATTTGAACGCACTTTGGTGACCTAAATAGAGGTCATTTTCGTCCGCTCGCCCCCACCTGCCGCGCGTAGGTCGGGTGAGGTGCGAGGGGCCGGTGGGGCGCGTACCCGGCGAGGCTCCGGGGCGCGCATACCGGTGAGTGTGGAGAACCTCGGCGCGCCAGGAGTGGATCATGATTATCATGAAATATGAGGATTCGCTCGGATGCCTGCGACTCTGAAACCGCCGCACGATCCGTGCCCGTGAGCAATGACGCCCCGCTGTCCGGCAGCGGCTATCTCCTGACCCGCATCGGCGCGGAGTCGCGCCGCCGCTGGGCGCGCATGCTGGCCGAGCACGACCTGACGCCCCACCACTACGGCGTACTGATCGCCCTCCGCCAGCTCAGAACGAGCCACCAGCAACGCCTCGCGGACGCGATCGGCGTCGACCCGCGCAACGCGGTCCCGGTCATCGACTTTCTGGAACGCCGCGGACTGATCGCCCGCACCACCGACACGACCGACCGGCGCCGCCGCGTCATCGAGCTGACCGACGCCGGGCTGGACGTCACCGAAGAGCTGGAACGCGCCGCCGACATGGTCGAGGCCGAGATGCTCGACACCCTGACCCCGCGCCAGCAGACCACGCTGAACCAGCTCCTGCACAAGCTGTACGAGGGCGCCGTCGCCCGCTGACCGGCGCCGACGAAGAAGGGCCCTGACCCGGTCAGGACCAGGTCAGGGCCGCTCTTTCGCGGATCACTCGGAGGCGTGGAGAGCCTCGATCAGCCACGTGAACGCCGGCACCGCCGACGGGAACGGCGGCCGGCCGTTGATGAGGCCCAGCAGCTGCCAGTAGCGCTCGACGCGGACGTCGGTGAACTTCTCCAGGCGTTCGCGCAGGTCGGCCCGCTCGGCGCCGGACATGGCCGACGGCACGATGCGGTCGAGGACCTGCCGGCCCTCGGGCGTCCCCGGTGCGGTGCCTGCGGCGAGCGCGCCGCCGGCGTGCTCCTGGATCGCCCCCGGGTCGAAGTTCGCCTGCTCGGAGCCCTCGGCGCCGCCCACGGCCATCTCGCGGGCCCGCCGCTGGAAGGCCTCATCCTGGACGAGCTCGGCCAACTCCACCCAGGCGTCGACCTGTTCGGGGGTGGGGTCGTCGGGAAGTTCGGCGGGGAGCTGCCGCATGCCCTGCTCGATGCGGCCGCCGTCCACTCCCGCGAAGGTCCGGTCGACGAAGTCGTCGATGATCTGCTGCCGCTCGCGTGCGGACAGCCGGGCAAGTTTGTGCATCAGTGCCGTCTCCTCGGTCGTGCTCCCGCGCCGGGCCACCGTACGGAGCACGGCGCGCCGCAGCCGCAGGGTGCGGATCTCCGCGTCCAGCGCCCTGACGTGCACGTCCGCGACCTCGGCGAGGGTGGTCCGGCGGCCGAGCACGTCCTGGACGACGTCCAGGCCGAGCCCGAGCTCGCGCAGGGTGCGCACCAGGTCGAGCCGCGCCACCGTCTCGGTGTCGTAGAGGCGGTAGCCGCCGCCCGACCGGCCGGTGGGCGTCAGCACGCCGATGTCGGACCAGAAGCGGATCGTGCGTACCGGGACGCCGGTACGCCGAGCGAGTTGCCCGATGGTGAAGAGCTCCTCACTCATGCGACGACGATGCACCTTCCAGCCGCTGGAGGGTCAAACCGCTATCGGCCTTCGAAGACGGGCTGCTCCTTCTGCAGGAACGCCTTGGTGGCGCCGATGTGGTCGGCGGTACGCGCGCAGGCCTCCTGGTGGACGGCCTCGTTCTCCAGGGCGCTCGCGAGGTCGCTGGAGGAGGCGTGGTCGACGGCGGCCTTGACCGCGGCGTACGCGGCGGTCGGGCCGTCCGCGAGGCGGCGCGCCAGCTCGCCGGTCGCGGCGGCGAGGTCCTCGGGCGCCACGACCTGGTTCACGAGCCCGAGCTCGAGGGCCTCGTCGGCCCTGACCGGCTCGGCGAGCAGCAGGAGCTCGACGGCCTTGGCACGGCCGACGATGCGCTGCAGCGTCCAGGACATGCCGCTGTCGGGCGCCAGGCCGATCCGGGTGAAGGCCGTGGCGAACGAGGCCTTCCTTGAGGCGATCCGGACGTCGCAGGCGTACGCCAGCGAGGCGCCCGCGCCGGCGGCGACCCCGTTGACGGCGGCGATGATCGGCTTGGGCAGCTCGGCGATGGCGAGGACGAGCGGGTTGTAGTGGTCGCGGACGGTGCCGTTCAGGCCCAGGCCCGCCTCGAGGTTCGCGGCGTGCTCGCGGAGGTCCTGCCCGGCGCAGAACGCACGGCCGGCCCCGGTCAGGACCACGGCGCGGGCGGACGCGTCGTCGCGGGCGCGCTCCACCGCCTCGAGCAGCGCGATCTTGGTCTCGGCGGTCAGCGAGTTCATCGCGTCCGGTCGGTTGAGTGTGATCGTGGCCACACCCTCCGCCAGGTCGTACAGCACGCTCTCCGGCACGGTCAGGCTCCTTCGGGGCGCCGAGGGGGCGCTCGTGTTCGGTTGATCCTCGGGTCAACGATCGACGAACCAGGACGCCGTGGGCAAGAGCCGCGCCGTGCCGGCGTGAGAAATCCGCGCGCCCGGCAGGCGGCCCCGAGTGCCATGACCACGGGCACGGGAACGAGGATGATCACGGGTCCGGGCAGGTCGCCGGAGGGCCCTGCCCCGCCTGCGCTCGCTCGCGGCTCGTCCGGTCAGGAATATGCTGGACGTCAAAAGATGGCAGCGTCCGTCCCGGTAGATGCGGCGTCCCGCCTCATCGAGGCGGCGTACGGCCTTGCGGTCGGCGGGTTCTCGTGCCCCTGGGACGGTCGTCACCGGCTTGGGTCAACCCTGCCGGACCACCCGTGACACCACGGTGCCCACGGCCGGTCCGGCGATGTCCGAAGGCGCGAAAATGCGACCTCCAAGGCGAGCGCGAAGACGGTCGCCGTAGAGGTCAAACAGGCGGAACGGGCATTTACACAACTCCACTCCGACGATCGGCGAGCTGATCGTTACCACTTAGCGTCCCGAAAACGGGATAATGGTCCACCACAGTTGACGTTGATGCGGCAGGCGGGTCAGCGGCCGAGGAACCCGGCGGCCCCACGCGGCCCTAGGCAGGAAGGGGATGCACGCATGGCGGCGATGAAGCCGCGGACAGGCGATGGTCCGCTCGAAGTTACCAAGGAGGGGCGCGGAATCGTCATGCGTGTCCCGCTCGAAGGTGGCGGGCGGCTCGTTGTCGAACTGTCGGCAGATGAGGCAGGCGAGCTCGGGAACGCGCTGAAGGGCGTCGTCGGCTAGAGGCCGTGCCCGTCCGGGTGGCCGAGATGGCCACTGAAGTGTCGAGCGAGAGCCCCGGTGGATGCCGGGGCCTCGCTGTTTTGAGGGACCCGCTGTTTTAAGGGAGAGGTACGTGCCAGTAACGACGCAGCTTCGCACCGTCGCCGGTTCGATCCGCGATGTCGCGACCACCGCGGAGGTGATCGCGGTGCCGTTCAGACCCGGCCCCGAGATCGACGCCGCGTACGCGGACGGGCTGGCAGGCCTGTTCGCCCTCGGCGCCGTGGACCTGCTCGCCCACCAGGAGGCCCGAGGCGAGCCGGGTGAGGTCGTCAGCGCGCCGTTCCGCATGGGCGATGGCATCACCGAGCTGCTGCTGTTCGGCGTGGGCGACGGCTCGCCCCGCGCCCTGCGCAAGGCGGGCGCCGCCGTGGCGCGCCGCTCCCGTGGCCGTACGAACGCCGTCGCGGCCGCCCCGTCCGGGGTCTCGGCGGACGCGATGGCGGCGTTCGCCGAGGGCCTCCTGCTGGCCTCGTACGACTTCCGCATCGGCGTGGCCCCCAAGCGCGCCGGCGCCGAGACGATCAACGTCATCATCGACTCCGAGGCCGCGCTCGAGCGCGGCATCGCGGTGGCGCACGCGGTCGCCCTGGCCCGCGACCTGGCTAACACCCCCTCCCTCACGAAGACCCCGCAGTGGCTCGCCGAGCAGGCGGACGCCCTGTCCACCGGCTCCGCGCTGACCGTTCGGATCCGCGACGAGCAGGCGCTGGACGCGGAGGGCTTCGGTGGCATCGTCGCGGTCGGCGCCGGCTCCACACAGCCGCCCCGCCTGATCGAGCTGTCGTACGAGCCGGAGAACGGCGCCGACGACCGCCACATCGTGCTCGTGGGCAAGGGCATCACGTTCGACTCCGGCGGCCTGTCGCTGAAGCCGAACGACAGCATGAAGAACATGAAGTGCGACATGTCCGGCGGCGCCGCGGTCATCGCGGTGATGAGCGCGCTGCGGGCGCTCGACGTGCCGGTCAAGGTGACCGGGCTGGTCGCGGCGGCGGAGAACATGCCGTCCGGCTCGTCCTACCGCCCCGGCGACGTGGTCCGCCACTACGGCGGTACGACCTCCGAGGTGCTCAACACCGACGCCGAGGGCCGCATGGTCCTCGCCGACGCGCTCGCCTACGCCGACGCCGAGCTCGACCCGACCACGGTCGTGGACCTCGCCACCCTGACCGGGGCCGCGAGGGTCGCGCTGGGCACCCTGTACGGCGCGCTCTACTCCGGCGACGACTCGCTCGTCGAGGAGCTGGTCGGCGCCGGCGAGACGAGCGGCGAGTCCGTCTGGCGGATGCCGCTCGTCGACGAGTACCGCGTCGCGATCGACTCCGACATCGCGGACGTCGCCAACATGCCGCGCGGCGGCTTCGGCGGCGGTTCCATCACGGCGGCGCTGTTCCTGCGGGAGTTCGCCGGCGAACGCCGCTGGGCGCACCTGGACATGTCCGGCCCGTCGCGCTCGGCCTCCGACGACGGCGAGCTGACCAAGGGCGCCACCGGCTTCGGTGTACGCCTCATGCTGAGCTGGCTCACCGCCGCGCCGTAGAGACGCGAAGAACGGACGTCCGGTCAGCGCGACCGGACGTCCGGTACGTCCTTGCCCCGCGCGCGTACCTCGGCGACGACCTCGTCCAGCCTGGTGTCCCAGCCCGGGCCGATCTCGAGCGACCAGTGCGTGGTGAGATCACCCTCCAGGCCCAGCGCCAGCAGCTCCTCGCTCGGCGCCGGGCTCGTACGCGCCGCCGCCTCACGCGTGGGCAGGAACGCCAGCAGGTCGACCAGGCCGCGTCGGCCGCGCGGAACGGTACGGCTCCACAGCACGGCGGCGGCAACGTCCGGCCAGGGCAGGTGCCGGTCGCGGGAGCGCGGCCAGGGCCACGGCGCCGGCAGGTGTACGCCGTCGTCGTCCAGCTCGAGGACCGCGCGCCGGCCCGCGAACTGCCCCGCCATCGTGAGCAGCGCGCCCGCGCACAGCACCGTGCCCGCCGCGCCGATCACGAGGTAGAGCACCGCGCCCGCGCCGGGCAGCGCCGGGATCGCGGTCACCGCGAACACGAGTGAGAAGACGAGCAGCACGACGGCGCAGCCCGCCGGGCGGGCGTCGGCCGGAACCGGCCGCCGCCGTACCCGCATCGCTTTCCGTCAGCCCTTCACCGCGGCGAGCATGCCGCCGCCGATCGGCAGCAGCATCGGCGTCAGCCGGTCCTCCTCGCGTACGAGGCGCGCGAGTTCGCGGATCGCCACGGTCTCGGGGTCGCGGTGGGCGGGGTTGGCCACGCGGTCGCCCGACAGCGCGTCGTCGAAGGCGACCACGCCGCCGGGGCGCAGCAGCCGCAGCGCCTCTCCCAGGTAGTCGGGGTACTCCTGCTTGGCCGCGTCGCAGAAGACCAGGTCGTACGCGCCGTCGTTGAGCCGCGGCAGCACGTCGAGCGCGCGGCCGGTGATGAGCCGGGCGCGCGAGGTCGGGAACCCGGCCTCCGCGTACGCCTCACGGGCCAGCCGCTGGTTCTCCGGCTCGACGTCGACGCTGGTCAGCACGCCGCCCGCGCGCATGCCGCGCAGCAGCCAGATGCCGGAGACGCCACAGCCGGAACCGACCTCCACGACGGTGCGCGCGCCGATGGCCGTGGCGAGAAAACGAAGGGCGGCGCCGCCGCCCGGGCCGATGGGCATGGCTCCCACGTCCTCGCCGCGCTGCCGGGCGTTGCGCAGCGGCTCGTCCTCTGGGAGGTAATGCTCTGCGTAGGCCAGAGTGGCCTGGACCGCGTCGATGACTTCCTCCTTGGGGCGCATGAGCCTGCGAGGCAAACACTAGTACGGAGGGGGAACTCCGCCGCGTACCGTCACGTTCTTCAGGGGGGCCACGGCAGCCGGGTAGGCGGAAAGGAAGAATCGGGGCAGTATGGCGGTGGCAGAACTCTTGCGCGAAAGGGGTGCGACGGTGCACGAGGTCGGCATCGCCTGGACCCCCCCAACGTGGGACGAGATCGTGCGCGAGCACTCGACGCGCGTCTATCGCCTCGCCTTCCGGCTCACGGGCAACCCACACGACGCCGAGGACCTCACCCAAGAGGTCTTCGTCCGCGTCTTCCGTTCGCTGGCGAACTACCAGCCCGGCACCTTCGAGGGCTGGCTGCACCGCATCACGACCAACCTCTTCCTCGACCAGGCGCGGCGACGTCAGCGCATCCGGTTCGAGGGGCTGGCCGAGGACGCCGCGGAGCGACTCCACGGCCACGAGCCCACCCCGGCGCAGGCCTACGACGACAAGAAGCTCGATGCCGACGTTCAGGCGGCGCTCGACAGCCTGGCACCCGACTACCGCGCGGCCGTCGTGCTGTGCGACATCGAGGGCCTTTCCTACGAGGAGATCGCGACCACGGTAGGCGTCAAGCTCGGCACGGTACGAAGCCGGATCCACCGCGGCCGCGCGCAGCTGCGCGCGGCGCTCGAGCACCGGGGCCCCCGCAGCGCTCCGGTGACTCCCTCATCGGGGCCCGAGGAGGCGGCATGAGCCATCTCGGCGAGCGGCTCACCGCGTTGATCGACGGTGAGCTGGGCCACGACGAGCGTGAGAAGGCCCTCGGGCACCTCGCGACCTGCGACCAATGCCGCGCCGAGGCCGACACGCTGCGCGGCCTCAAGCGCCGCCTGCGCGCCCTCAGCGACACCGTGCCGGCCGAGCGCCTGATTCAGCGGCTCCAGGCGATGGGCGAGCCCGGCGGCCCGGTGCTGCCGCCGGTGCCGCGGATGCCCGGCCACGAGCGACGGCCCGCCGTCCCGCGCCCGCGCGACACGCGCCCCGACAACCGGCCACCCGGCGCCGCCGTACGCCGACGGCGCCCGCGCGCCCGCTACCTGATGGCCGGCGCCGCGGCCCTGGCCGTGTTCGGCATCGGCTCGGCCGCGTTCGCCGCGGGTTCGGAGCCGCAGTCCCTGCCTCGCGTCTCACCCTCGGTCGAGCAGTTCGCGGTCGAGCACGCACTGACGTCGGGCGACGTACCGCTGACCGATCCGCGGCCGGCGACGGACAAGATCAGCGATCGCCCGTGAAGGAGCGCATCTCGCAACGCACCGGGCTGGCCGGCGGCCTCGCCGCCGCGCTCCTGATGCTGTGGTTCATCACCACGGGCGACGTGGCGCACGGCGCGGGAATGCGCTCGGATCCCGAGGCGCTGCGGCTGCTGCGCGCCGCCGACGGCGCGGGCCGTACGACGCCGTTCCAGGGCACGCAGTTCATCACCGCGTGGAGCCGCAGCGGCACGGCGACCACGTCCCTGGTCAACGTCGCGCACGTCCCCGGGCAGGGCACCCGCATCCGCGTCCAGGGCACCACCGGCGGCCCCGCCGACCACGGCGCCCAGATGTTCGAGGCCGACGACTCACAGCAGGCCTCCGGCGGGCTCACCGGCTACACGCCGAAGATGCTCGACCTGCTGGCGCGCAACTACGCGGTCGTACGCGCCGGAGAGGGCCAGGTCTGCGGCCGTGCGACCTCTGTGGTGGAGGCGCGGCGCCCCGACGGCACCGCGGCCGGCCGCTTCCACATCGACCGGCAGACCGGGCTGATGCTCCGGCGGGAGCTCCTCGACCAGGAGGGCCGCGAGGTGAACCTCACGTTCTTCACCGAGATCCGGCCGTCGATGCCCAAGACGCAGTTCATGACCACCGCCCTGCAGACCGTCGAGATGCCTTGGGCGCACGAGCTGGTCGGCGCCGACCTCGGGGCCCTGAAGTCCCGTGGCTGGCCGGTGCCCGCCGCGCTGCCCGGCCGGCTGAACCTCTACGACGCGCGCCAGCTCGACGGCCAGGGGCCGGTGGTGCACCTCAGCTACTCCGACGGCCTCTCGGTGATCTCGGTCTTCATCGAGCGCGGCATGCTCGACGCGAGCAGCGTCGCGCACTGGCGCAAGGCCGCGCGCGGCGGGCGCACCGTCTACGTCCACGACACGGTCCAGCAGCGGGCCATGTGGGCCAGCCAGGGCTACGTGTACACGCTCTTCGCGGACGCGCCGCCGGCCCTCGTCGACAGCGCGGTGAGCTCGCTCCCGCACGGAGGCACGGGATTCTGGCGGCGCCTCGCCCGTGGGCTCGACCGGCTCACCTCGTGGGCCAACCCATTTGACTGATCTGTGGAGATCACGTTGTCTAGGTCGCTCGGATGGGTTTTATCCGTTGGTGCGAGGAGGCCGCGAACCATGCGATTTCGGGGAGTGGGTCGCTTATGCTCGCCACATGCCTCGCGCGCCAAGGTGTGAGTCCGGATACGAAGTTCATGCGCGGTAGGCAAGGAGTCGGGTGATGACGGAAGACGGCCACGCGCCCAGCGGGGAGCCCCCGGAGGAAGAGGGGCCTGTGCGCGAGCCGGAGGACTCGGTGCCGCAGGGCCCGCAGGACCAGTTGCTGGTCTCGGGACAGCCAGGCCAGGGCCAGCCAGGCCAGGGCCAGGCTCAGGACCAGCTCGGCCAGGGCCAGCTCGGCCAGGGCCAGCCGGGACGGCCTCAGCCAGGCGAGCCATACCCAGGTCCGCACCAGCCCGGTGCGCAGCCACAGGGGATGGCACCGCCCGATCCCGGCGCGCAGCAGCAGTACGGCGACGCGCCTCCGCCGCAGCGCGCGGAGTCGGCCATGCCGCCCCCTCCGCAGGGACCGCCGCGTCCCGGCTTCACGCCCCACAACTACGACCCGCGCTACGAGCAGCCGCGCCCCGGGCCCTCGCCGTACGGCTGGCACGCCCAGCCGCCGCAGCAGCCCTCCGGCGCCTTCCCCGGCGGTCCCGGCCCCAACTGGGCGCCGGTGCCCGGGCTTCCGCTGAGCGAGCGCCGCAGCCCGGCGATGAGCGCGTTCGTCGTCATCGCGATGATCGTCGCCCTCGTGGCCGGGGCGCTCGGCGCCGGCGTCGGCGTACTGGCCAGCAGCGGTGGCGGGCCCGGCTCGGTCGACCTGGGCGGCGGCGCGACCACGACCGGGAGCAAGAACCGCGACCCCGGCTCGGTGGCCGGCATCGCCAGCCGTCTCGTGCCCAGCGTCGTGATGATCAAGGTGTCCAACGGTACCGAGGGCGGCGCCGGCACCGGCTTCATCGTCCGCGGCGGCTACATCGTCACCAACAACCACGTGGTCGCCCCGGCCGTCAGCGGCGGGAACATGCAGGTCGTCTTCAACGACGGCCATACGACGACGGCCACGGTGGTCGGGCACGACCCCAACTCCGACATCGCGGTGATCAAGCCGGGCACGCTCGGCGACCGCCCGGCCCTGTCGCTCGGCAACTCCGACGACCTCGCGGTCGGTGACCCGGTCATCGCGATCGGCTCGCCGCTGGGTCTCGCCGGCACCGTCACGACCGGCATCGTCAGCGCCCTCAACCGTCCCGTCAGCACCAGCGGTGAGGGCGGCGAGTCCGCCTACATCAACGCCGTGCAGACCGACGCCGCGATCAACCCGGGTAACTCCGGCGGACCGCTCGTCGACGCCAAGGGCAACGTGATCGGGGTCAACTCCGCCATCGCGACGCTAGGCGACCAGACCCTCGGCAGCGAGAAGCAGCAGAGCGGCAGCATCGGCCTGGGCTTCGCGATCCCGAGCAACCAGGTCAAGCGGGTGGCCGAGCAGCTGATCAACAGCGGCAAGGCGACCCACCCGGTGATCGGCGCCTGCATCGACATGACGTCTCAGAACGGCGGTGCGCGGATCGCCACGGCCAACTCGCCGACACAGTGCAAGGGTGGCACCGTCGTGAGCGGCGGGCCGGCCGAGAAGGCCGGCCTCAAGCCCGGCGACGTGATCACCACGTTCGACGGCAAGCCGATCACCGGACCGGACGAGCTCATCGTGGCCATCCGGGGCAAGGCCCCTGGTGACCAGGTGCAGATCGGCTACACCCGGGGTGGACAGAGCAAGACCGTCACGCTCACCCTCGGCGCCGGCAACTGACCGGTACGCGCCGTCCGCGATCTCCGAGGGGACGCGGGCGGCGCGGCGCGGTTAAGCTGGGATCAGCGGCCCGCGATCGGGCCGCGGGCCACCATGTGGAGGACGGGTGTTCGACGTAGGACTCGGTGAGGCGCTGGTTCTCGTCGTACTCGCCTTGATCATTTTCGGACCGGACCAGCTGCCCAAGGTCGCCTCGCAGGCCGGGCGGGCGCTCCGGCAGCTCCGCACCATGGCCAACAGCGCCAAGCAGGACCTCACGGACGGCCTCGGCCCGGAGTTCGCCGACTTCGACGTCGCCGACCTCAGCCCGCGCCGCTTCGTGCGCAAGCACCTGCTCGACGACTTCGACGACACGCGCGACACGTCGTCGTCCTACAGCGCGAACGAGCCGCTGCTGCCCTTCGGCGAACGCCCCCCGTACGACCCTGAAGCGACCTAGCGCATGCTCGCGGGCGGCCGGTAGACGCGGATCCAGTCCACCTGCATCGTGACGTGCTGCGGCGTCGACGCCTTGCGGTGGAAGCCGTTCTTGCGCTCGTTGCGCAGGTAGAGGTGCATGTCCGACCGCTTCGGGATGTAGGGCCCCTGGTAGGTCCAGGTCTTCTTGCCGTCCATCCAGAACGAGATGTGGTCGGGCAGCCAGTCGACGGCGACCGTATGCCACTTGGTGAAGTCGGCGTGGGTCGTGCGCTGGATCTGCTGGTCGTCCTTGCCGTGGTGGATGAACAGGCCGCCGCTGCGCCGGTTGCCAGAAAGGATCTCGGCGAAGTCGATCTCCGACCATTCCGGGGAGCCGAGGTGCGTCGGCCACAGGAACGCCGTGGCGGAGTAGCCCGTGCCGGGGTCGGCACGGAACCTCGCCTCCCAGCGGCCGTACGTCTGCGCCAGGCGGGAGATCACGCCGGCCGACTGGTCCGCGCCGCTGTAGAGCCCGCCGACGAGCACGAGGTGCCCGCCGGTGACGTGCGTGCCGGCATCCGTACCGGGGTGCGTGGCCGCGTCAGGCGCGTTGTAGGTCTGCCACTTGGCCGGGTCGAGGCGCGTGCCGGAGAAGTCGTCCGACAGCACCGGACGCCCCCAGCCCCCGGCGCTGCCCGACTGCGGCGCGGGCGTGCGCGCGCCCTGGGCCGCCGGCTTGGTGGGATCGCTCGTGGAGCAGCCCGCCAACACGATCATCACGGCCAGGGCCGCCGTTCGCCGCAGAGCGCCGTGGAGTGCCATGACCCCACGTAATCACGCGCGCGCCCTTGGTCAAGCGGTAACACGCCCTGTGAATGGGTCGTGGATGCGTCCTGAAACGGTCAGGCGCGGTTCGGGCTGAGTCCGAGCTGGCGGCCACGCAGGCTCTTGGCGCGGCCGGAGAGCCGCTCCGCGATCATGCGGAGTTCCTTGGAGGCCGCCGCGTCCGGGTCGTCCAGGACGATCGGGGTGCCCGAGTCGCCGCCCTCGCGGAGGCGTACGTCGATCGGCACCTGGCCGAGGAGCGGCACCGACGTGCCGAGCGTACGGGTGAGGGCGTCGGCCACGCGCTGCCCGCCGCCGGAGCCGAACACGTCGACCGCCTCGCCGCAGTGCGGGCACGGGAAGTAGGACATGTTCTCGATCACGCCGGCCACGGCCTGGTGGGTCTGCGCGGAGATCGCGCCGGCCCGCTCGGCCACCTCGGCGGCGGCCTGCTGCGGGGTGGTCACGACCAGGATCTCCGCGGACGGCAGGAGCTGCGCGACCGAGATCGCGATGTCGCCGGTGCCCGGAGGCAGGTCCATGAGGAGTACGTCGAGGTCGCCCCAGTAGACGTCGGCCAGGAACTGCTGCAGCGCGCGGTGCAGCATCGGGCCACGCCAGACCACGGGCGCGTTGCCCTCGGTGAACATGCCGATCGAGATGACCTTCACGCCGTTGGCGTTGGGCGGCATGATCATCTGCTCGACCTGGGTGGGCAGGCCGGTCACGCCCAGCATGCGGGGGATCGAGTGGCCGTAGATGTCGGCGTCGACGACGCCGACCTTGCGGCCCTGGGCGGCCATCGCCGCCGCGAGGTTGACGGTCACGGAGGACTTGCCGACGCCGCCCTTGCCGCTCGCCACCGCGTAGACGCGGGTCAGCGAGTTCGGCTTGGCGAACGGGATCTCCTTGGCCGCCTGGCCGCCACGAAGCTTCTGCTGGAGCGCCTTGCGCTGCTCCTCGCTCATCACGTCGAGGTCGACCTGCACGCCGGCGACACCCGGCACCTTGGAGACGGCGGCGGTCACGTCGCGCGTGATCGTGTCGCGCATGGGGCAGCCGGCGACCGTGAGGAACACCTCTACGGTCACGTTGCCGTCGGTCGCGACGTCGACGCCCTTGATCATGTCGAGCTCGGTGATGGGCCGCCGGATCTCCGGGTCGTTCACCGTCGCGAGTGCCGCGGTCACCTGCTCGATCGTGGGGGAGGCCATGTGCCCATGATATTGAGCGGTGAACGCCCGTGCGAACCCGCGGCCGTCTCTGGCGGATACGTGGTGAACCTCATACCTCGTTCAGGGCCGTCGGCGGGGCTCGAGGTCCCTCGCCAGACGCTGTAGCTCGTCCCTGATCCAGTCGCGCGTCGCGACGTCGTTCAGGGCCATGCGCAGGCTCGCGACCTCGCGCGTCAGGTACTCGGTGTCGGAGACGCTCCGCTCGTTGCGTGCCCGGTCGCCCTCGTACTGGACCCGGTCGCGGTCGTCCTGGCGGTTCTGGGCCAGCAGGATCAGCGGCGCCGCGTACGAGGCCTGGAGCGACAGCATCAGCGTCAGGAAGATGAACGGGTACGGGTCGAAGCGCCACGCCAGTGGGGCGAGGACGTTCCAGACCAGCCATACGGCCACGAACACCGTCATGTACACCAGGAACCGCGCGGTCCCCAGGAACCTCGCGATGCGCTCGGAGAACTGGCCGAACGCCTCGGGGTCGTAGTAGAGCCGGGGCATCAGGGGGCGGCGGAGCTCACGAGGCTGGTCGAGGCGGCCGAAACGACGCTCGTCGCGGACCTTGCCGAGGGCGCTCATCGCGGGCTCACTCTCCTGGTTCGGACACGCTCCGGGCTCATCGGCCGCTCATGCCGTCATCGTCGGCCCGCTGTTCGGCCTCGCGCGTCGCCGCCGCGCCGCGCAGGGCCTCCTCCTCTTCGTCATCGTCGATCTCCTCGTGCGCCGGGTCGTTCGGGGACTCGCGCCAGTCGTCGGGCAGCAGGTGGTCGAGGACGTCGTCGACGGTCACCGAGCCGAGCAGCCGGCCGTTCTCGTCGACGATGGGCACGGAGACGAGGTTGTAGGTCGCCAGGTAGCTGGCGAGCACCAGGAGCGTCAGCTCCGGTCGTAGCGGGTCGAGCTCGGTGTCGCAGATCGCGCTGACCAGCGTCGGCGGCGGCTCCCGCAGCAGCCGCTGGAAGTGCACCGTGCCGAGGTAACGGCCGGTCGGCGTCTCGGTCGGCGGCCGGCAGACGTACACCTGGGCGGCGAGCGCGGGGTTGAGGTCGGAGTTGCGGATCTGGGCGAGGGCCTCGGCGACCGTCGCGTCGGGGGAGACGATCACCGGCTCGGTGGTCATCATGCCGCCGGCGGTGTTCTCGGCGTAGCTCAGCAGCCGGCGCAGCGGGGCCGCCTCTTCCGGCTGCATCAGGGCCAGGAGCTGCTCCCGCTGCTCGTGAGGCAGCTCGCCGAGCAGGTCGGCCGCGTCGTCCGGGCCCATCTCCTCCAGGACGTCCGCAGCACGGTCGGCGTCGAGCTTGCCGAGGATCTCCACCTGGTCGTCCTCGGGCAGCTCCTCCAGCACGTCGGCGAGGCGCCGGTCGTCCAGCGCGGCGGCCACCTCGGCGCGCCGCTTGGCCGACAGCTCGTGCACGACGTTGGCCAGGTCGGGGGCGCGCATCTGCTCGAACGCCGCGATCAGGCTGTCCGCGCCCTGGCCCTCCTCGCCGAGGGCGAAGCCGTTGATCGCGTTCCACTCGACCACGAACGTCTCACCGCGACGGCGCCGCAGGCCCAGCCGCCCGCCGTGGCCGCGCCCCGACGCGCCCGCCCGCACCCGGCGTACGGCCACCTTGGTGATCAGCCAGTCGCGGGTACGGCTCTGCTCCATGCCCAGGTCAACGACCGTCACCGGCTCACTCGTGGCGGCGAGCTCGACCCCGCGGTCGAGCATCTCGCCGAGGACCAGCGTCTCCGAGCTGCGCTTCTCGAACCTTCGCATGTTGATGCGGCCGTCGAAGATCACCGCACCGGCGTCGATGTTGGTGACCCGCGTGATCGGCAGGAACACCAGGCGGTGCGGAGGCACCTCCACGACGAGCCCGAGCACGCGGGGCGGTCGCGGGTGTGGTCGCAGCACGGCGACGACGTCGCGCACGCGGCCGATCTGATCTCCGGCCGGATCGAACACGGCGATCCCGGCCAGGCGCGCGACGAACACCCGCGACGGCGTTCCGGTCATGCCTGGAAGGCTACCGACCTGCGTCCTCTCGCTCGGTAAAGCCCCATCCATGGCAAGCGGGGCAGAGGGTGACACGATGGAGCTTCGCCGGGCGAGCAGGGGGGTGCCATGGTCGAGCGGAGCGAGGCGATCGACGCGACCGCGGTGTTCGAGGAACATCGCGGACTGCTGTTCTCGGTGGCCTACCGGATGCTGGGCACGGTCGCCGACGCCGAGGACATCGTGCAGGACGCGTGGCTGCGCTGGACGGCTTCGGGACGTTCGCAGGTGGACGAGCCGAAGGCATACCTCATCCGTATCGTCACCAATGCCGCGATCGACCGGTTGCGCTCGGCGCGCGTACGCCGCGAGTCCTACGTGGGGCCCTGGCTGCCCGAGCCGGTCCTGACCGCGCCCGACGTCGCCGAGGACGTCGAGCTGGCCGAGTCGGTCTCGGTCGCGATGCTCATCGTCCTGGAGACGCTGTCGCCGCTGGAACGCGCGGTCTTCGTCCTGCGCGAGGTATTCGGCTTCTCCCACGCCGAGATCGCCACGACGCTCGACCGCACCGAGGCGAGCGTCCGCCAGGTCGCCCACCGCGCCCGCGCGCACGTCGCCGAACGGCGGCCGAGGTTCACCCCCGACGTCGCCGAGCGGCGCCGGGTGACCGAGGAGTTCCTGTCCGCCGCGCTCGGCGGCGACCTCGAGCGGCTCCTCGCAGTGCTGGCGCCCGACGTCGTCCTCGTCGCCGACGGCGGTGGCAAGCGCTCGGCGGCGCTGCGGCCCATCGAGGGCATCGACAAGGTGGTGCGGTTCCTCGTGGGCATCGCGGACCGCCCGTACGCGGGCGTGCCGTCCGAGGCGCTGGAGCTCGCCCTCGCCGACGTCAACGGCGCACCGGGCGGCCTCATCCACGGCAACGGCGAGGTGATCACGGCGGTCTCGCTCGAGATCGCCGACGGGAGGGTCGTCGGCATCCAGCTGGTCGCCAACCCGGACAAGCTGCACACCATCGCCGCCGGCCGCCACGTCCCGCTCGGCCGCTGAATGCCCCACCTCGGGCTGGTCGCCCTCGTCGTGGCCGACTACGACGAGGCCATCGCGTTCTACGCCGGCGCCCTCGGCTTCGAGCTGGTCGAGGACACGCCTTTGGAGGACGGGAAGCGCTGGGTGGTCATGCGCCCACCCGGCGCGCGTGAGACGTCACTCCTGCTGGCCCGCGCCGTCACCTCCGCGCAGCGCACGCGGATCGGCGACCAGACCGGCGGACGCGTCGGGCATTTCCTCTACACCGACGACTTCGACGCCGACCACGAGCGGATGCGCGCGGCCGGCGTGATCTTCGAAGAGCCACCCCGGCACGAGCCGTACGGCACCGTCGCGGTCTTCCGCGACCTCTACGGAAACCGCTGGGACCTGCTCCAGCCGTCTTAGAGACTGTTGGGGAGCCCTCGTCCGTCGCGAGCGGCGGGCCAGGGGGCGCGTCGCGAGGCGGAGGAGGGAGTCGGCCTGGTGTCGGCCGGCGACCGACGACAACGCGGCGAGGCGTCGTCTGGGTGCCGCGCAGTAGGGCATGGGGCTCCCCAACAGTCTCTTAGAGCGCCGCTGTCAGCCACGCCACGCTAACGGTCGGCGCGTCTGCGGCGGGCGCCGATCATGAAGGGCATGCGGTCGGTCGTCGTGGCCGGGCTCGGCGCCGGGCGTACGCCGGAGTAGTCGTCCGGGCGTGCGTCGGGGGAGTCGGTGACCTCGCCGGTCGGGGTGAGGCGGATGACGAACGCCTCCTCCGTCCAGCGCTCGATCTGGTGCTCGCCGTCGGGGGCGTTGAGGCGCTCCTTGGCGAGCAGCGGCACGACCTCGTCCCACTCCGGCGAACCGGGTTTGACCTGGGCGACCGCGGCGACCCACGACACGAGGCGCGCGCCCTTGTCCTTGCTGCGCACCGTGACCGTGACCCGCTCGGCCTGGGCCAGCTCGGGCAGCGGCTGCTCGATGCCACCGGTGACGACGTACGCGGCGCCCGTGGTGGCCTCCTGGCCCTCGCTCGCCGGCGTGCCGGGGCGCCAGATGTGCCAGGCGGCGCGCGGGTAGGGCAGGCCGGGCAGCGCCAGCCACAGCATGCCCGACCTCTTGGTGGCCTCCTCGACCAGTGCGGCGTTGTCCACGTCAGCAGTCTCGCACGGGACCGAGTCGGATGCGGGCCGGGGCGGGGCGGATAACATCCGGTCCATGCCGATGCGTTCTCGCCGGACCACGCTCGCGGTGCCCGCCAGCAACCCGCGGTTCATCTCGAAGGCACGGGAGCTGCCGGTCGATGAGTTCTTCCTCGACCTGGAGGACGCCGTCGCGCCGGGCGCCAAGGCCGAAGCGCGCGAGAACGCCGTCGCCGCGCTGAACGACGGCGGCTGGGGCGACCGCGTACGCGTCGTGCGGGTGAACGACGTCGCGACCCCGTACGCCTACCGCGACGTCGTGGAGGTCGTCGAGCGCGCCGGAGCCGACCTCGACTGCCTGATGCTGCCGAAGGTGTCCTCGCCCGACCACGTGGTGTGGCTCGACCTGCTGCTGACCCAGATCGAGCGGGCGGTCGGCCTGCCGGTGGGCCGGATCGGGATCGAGGCGCAGATCGAGGACGCGCGCGGCCTCACCGGGATCGACCGGATCGCGGGCGCGTCACCGCGGCTCGAGGCGCTGGTGTTCGGGCCGGGTGACCTGATGGCCTCGATCAACATGCGCACCCTCGTCGTGGGCGAGCAGCCGCCCGGCTACACCGAGGGCGACGCCTACCACTACATCCTGATGCGCATCCTGCTCGCCGCGCGCGCCCACGACCTCCAGGCGATCGACGGGCCCTACTTCAACGTCCGCGACGGCGAGGGCTTCACCCGCGCGGCGCGGCGGAGCGCCGCGCTGGGCTTCGACGGTAAGTGGGTGCTGCACCCGTCGCAGGTCGAGGCGGGCAACGAGGTCTTCTCGCCCGCGCAGGACGACTACGACCACGCCGAGCTGATCCTCGACGCGTACGACCACGCCACGCGGGTCGAGGGCCGCGGGGCGGCGATGCTGGGCGACGAGATGATCGACGAGGCCTCACGCAAGATGGCGCTGGTCATCGCCGCGAAGGGCCGCGCGGCGGGACTCGAGCGCATGAAGCACTTCGATCCGCCGGAGTAGGAAGGAAGCCCATGAGCCGCCTCGCGCAGACCGACGGGCTGACGGACGTCCAGACCGAGATCCTCGCCACCGTACGCGCGTTCGTCGACCGGGAGATCATCCCGGTCGCGGGCGAACTCGAGCGCACCGACACCTATCCGCAGGACATCGTCGACGGCATGACCGGGCTGGGATTGTTCGGCCTGATGATCCCCGAGGAGTACGGCGGCCTCGGCGAGTCCCTCCTCACGTACGCCCTGGTCGTGGAGGAGCTGTCGCGCGGCTGGATGAGCGTGTCCGGCATCGTCAACACCCACTTCATCGTGGCCTGGATGATCGCGAACCACGGCACCGACGCCCAGCGGCGGCACTACCTGCCGCTCATGGCCGCGGGCGAGAAGCGGGGCGCGTTCTCGATGTCCGAGCCCGGCTGTGGGTCGGACGTCGCCGCAATCACGACACGGGCGCGCCTCGGCGACGACGGCGCCTACGTCGTCGACGGCCAGAAGATGTGGCTGACCAACGGTGCGACGTCCGACCTGGTCGCGACGCTCGTACGCACCGACGACTCGGGCGGCCACCGGGGCCTGACCACCTTCCTGGTCGACAAGGAGCGCGGCTTCGGCGAGATCGCGCCGGGGCTCACCATCCCCGGCAAGATCGAGAAGATGGGCTACCGGGGCGTCGACACGACCGAGATGATCTTCGACGGCTTCCGCATCGACGCTTCACAGGTGCTCGGCGGCGAGACCGGGCGCGGTTTCTACCAGATGATGGACGGCGTCGAGGTCGGGCGGGTCAACGTCGCCGCGCGCGGCTGCGGCGTCGCGCTGCGGGCCTTCGAGCTCGGCATCGCGTACGCCCAGCGGCGGGAGACGTTCGGGCGGCCGATCGCCGAGCACCAGGCCGTGCAGTTCCGGCTGGCCGAGATGGCGACCAAGGTCGAGGCGGCCCACCAGACGATGGTGATGGCCGCGCGGCGCAAGGAGACCGGCGAGCGCGGCGACCTCGCGGCGGGGATGGCCAAGTATCTGGCCAGCGAGTACTGCAAGGAGGTCGTCGAGGACGCCTTCCGCATCCACGGCGGCTACGCCTACTCCAAGGAGTACGAGATCGAGCGGCTCTACCGCGAGGCGCCGATGCTGCTGATCGGTGAGGGCACCGCCGACATCCAGAAGATGATCATCGGCCGGCGGCTCCTCGAGGAGTACCGGATCGGCTGAGTCAGACCGAAAACCCGGATTCCGCCCGCCTTTTCGGGTCCGGCTGGTAATTTCCTGCCCTCAAAGTGGCTGACCGGCCACTTCATGGGCATTGAGCTGGTCGCGCGGGCGCAGGCCGTCGGGGCGCGACGGTCAGGAAGAAGGCGACCATGAGCGTTGAGACGTCGGCCCGGCGGCGCGGCTCCTACGGAGTCGATGCCCCCTACCTCCTGATCATCCCGATCCTGCTGGCCGTCTACGGGCTTGTGCAGGCGCTGCTGACCGCCCAGATCTGGCCCCTCTTCGGGTCCGTGCTCGTCATCGCCTTCGGCGGCCTGGGCCTGTACGCCTCGCGGCGCGGCAAGTTCGTCGTCTGGCGGCGCCTGCTCGACGAGGCGGGACTGGCCGGCCACGAGCGCGTCCTGGACCTGGGCTGCGGGCGCGGAGCCGTCCTGCTGCTGGCCGCCCGCCGCCTGACGACGGGCCGCGCGATCGGCATCGACGTGTGGCGCAAGGGCGACCGGTCCGGCAACGACATGGACCTGACGCGCCGCAACGCCGTCTCCGAGGGCGTCGCCGACCTCGTCGAGGTGCGTACGGCGGACATGACGGACCTGCCGTTCGACGACGAGAGCTTCGACCTGGTCGTGTCCAACGTGGCCGTGCACAACGTCAAGGACGAGGCCGCGCGGGACCGCGCGCTCGGCGAGGCCGTACGCGTGCTGCGCCCCGGCGGCCGGCTGATGATCGCCGACCTGCGCGGCACGAAGCGCTACCGCGAGCGGCTCACCGGCCTCGGGATGGCCGGGGTCACCCGCCGTGACCTGGGCTGGCGCATGTGGTGGAGCGGGCCTTGGCTGCCGACCCGCCTCGTCACGGCCACGAAACCGCGCGACTGATCCGGGCGGCGTACGTCCGGTGTACGCCGGGCGGCCACCGGGTGACGCCTCGCCGAAGACCATGGCTGAAACCCGATATTCGTCCCGTAGCGGCCCGGTGACCTTCCAGGCTTGACCAGGTGAAGACCCGCTTTGTCGCCCACGGGGGGTTCGTGGTCGCACTGGCGTGCGGTGTGATTCTGCGCGTCGTGGTGATGCTCGGCTACCGGTGGCAGATGTGGTTCCCGGACTCCTACGACTACGTGACCGCCGCCGTCCATCCACGACCCGGCGTGATCCGCCCGACCGGCTATCCGCTGATGCTCTGGGCCCTGCGGCCCCTGGGCGGCCTCGCGCCGGTCACCGTGGCCCAGCATCTGATGGGGCTGGGCGTCGGGGTGATGGTCTACGCGCTGCTGCGCCGGAACGGCCTGTCCGGCCGGGTGGCCACGATCGCGGCTCTGCCGGTGCTCCTGGACGCCTACCAGGTACAGCTCGAGCACCTGGTGCTGTCGGACACGCTGTTCATGGTCCTGGTGAGCGGCGCCGTCACGGTGATGCTGTGGCGGTACGAGCTGACGGCGCGGCGCGCGGCGGCGGCCGGGCTCCTGCTCGGCCTGGCCACGATCGTGCGCACGGTCGGACTGCCCCTGCTCATGGTCGTCGTGGCCTTCCTGCTGGCCCGGCGGGTGCCCTGGCGGATGCTCGGGGCGGCCGTGGTCGCCTGCGCCCTGCCGGTCGCCGCGTACGCGGGCTGGTACTACGAGGACCAGGGCCGGCTCGCACTGGGCGGCAGCACCGGGGTGTTCCTCTACAGCCGGACGCTGTCGTTCGCCGACTGTGCCCGGATGAACCCACCGGAGCCCGAGCGGCGGCTGTGCCCCCAGGGGCCCAAGGGGCGGCGTGACGCGTCGATGGTGTGGAGGAACGACTCCCCGCTGCGCAGGCTGCCCGGCCCGCGCTTCACCGCCGAGAAGGACCGGCTCGCCGGGGACTTCGCCGTACGGGCGGTGCGCACGCAGCCCCTGGACTACCTCGCGGCGGTCACGGTGGACGTGGCGCGGACCTTCCGGCCCGACCATCCGGCCTTCCCCGACCCGCAGACGTACCGGTACTACCTGTTCCGCCCGACCTCGATCGTCCCGCCCGGCCGAGCCCTGCGGCAGGCGCACCAGTACGCCGGCGGGCCCGCCGTCACCCGGGTCGTACCCCCGTACTCGTCGGCGCTGCGGAGCTACCAGCGATACGTGCACCTGCCGGGCACCGTCCTCGGACTGATCTTGCTCACCGGGGCCGCGGGGATGGTGGCACGCCGTCGGCGTCTCGGCGGTCGCGTGTCGCTGCCCTGGGGAATCGCGGTGGCCCTCATCGTGATCCCGCCCACCACCACGGGCTTCGACTACCGGTACGTCCTGCCCGCCGTGCCCTCGGCGTGTGTGGCCGCCGCCCTCGTGGCACGGGTTCGCCGGCGACCGGATGAAACCTTTGGGACACCCCGAACGCTTGACGTCGCGGCTCATGGGAGCGACCGTGAGTAAGCATGAGGAGCGCGTCCAGCTGCCCGCGATGCCGAGGAGCACTAGGTCCGCCCAGTGCGTGGTCCAGCGCTTGGACCTGTGCCGTACACGGTGAGGTGAGTCCGCTTCAGCCGCCACGGGAGCCCAGCCGCGACGGCTTGGAGGTGGTACGTGCCGCCTCCAGAGTGCCGATCTGGGTGCCCTGGCCGCTGCCGTCCGGCTGGCTCGTCACCGGGTTCGCGGAGGCGGGTGACGACGAGCGCGGCGCGTCCGCGGTCGCCGTGGCGCTGTCCGGCCCCGCACCGCTCGGCGGACCGGCCGATCTCGTCCTCGTCGCGGAGGAGCCGGGCGTCGGCCTGGGATCCTCCTTCGCCGGGCTGCCCGGCCCCGACCCGGGTGATGGGTTCGGCGTCTCCTCGCCGTACGCCAAGGTCGAGATCGACGGCCATCCCGTCTCGATGTGGGCGGTGGGCGCCGACACCGCGGCGTTCGCCGGAGAGGCGCTCGCCAACTGGCTGTGGGCGGTGATGTGGCCCGGCTCGGCCGGGCTGCTCATGCTCGAGCAGCTGAGCCTGCGCGACCTGCGCGAGCACGACCTCGACCTGCCGTACGGCCCGCTCAGCGCCCGCCTGCGTCCGTGATCGCCGTCCTCAGGCGATGACGTCGCGCATGAGCATCAGCGCGGCGAGCGCGGCGAACAGCACGGCCGACAGCCCGGTGAACGCCCCCTGCCCGCGTCCGCCGATGCGCCGGCCCGTACGCGCCACGGCGAGCGCGATCACGGCCTCGAGCCCGCACGCCACCGCGAACCAGGTCACGGTGAAGACCGCCTGACCCGTACGCCCCGCCAGGTGCTGGGCGCGCAACATCGTCGGCGTGCCGGTGGCCAGCCAGAACGTCCAGCTCAGCGGGTTCGCGAGGTTCGCCGTCACGCCCTTCCAGAACGCCCAGCCGCGGGCGGGCTCACGCCGCCCGTCGCGCCAGAACCGCCACGCGTCGCGTACGGCCTGGACCGCGAGGAACGTGAAGAACACCGCGCCGACGAGGCCCACCCAGAAGGTCGCGTGCGCGACGGCGGTGATCACCGCCGCGAAGGCCAGCGCGGGCAGCAGGAGGATGACATCGGCGGTCGCGGAGCCGAGGATCACGCGGAACGCCGGGCCGAATCCGCGCGCGGCGGCCTCGTTAAGGATGGTGACGAAGATCGGTCCGACGGACAGGGCGGCGCCCGCGCCGAGCAGCACGCCGAGCCAGAGGATCTCTCCCATCACCCTCCTCGCCCGGGGCGCCTAGTCTTGTCGACGATGGTAGAAGACGCTTACCAAGGGGGCGGCACCATGTCCGAGACACCGATCTCCGAGGGGCTGTGGACCGCGGTCGATGACTTCTTCGACCACAAGCTCCTGTCCCCGGACCGCACGCTGGACGCCGCCGTCGAGTCGGCCAGGTCGGCCGGGCTGCCGGACATCGGCGTCGCACCGAACCAGGGCAAGCTCCTGCAGCTCCTGGCGACCATCCACGGCGCGCGCACCATCCTCGAGGTCGGCACGCTGGCCGGCTACAGCACGATCTGGCTCGCGCGCGCCCTGCCCGCGGGCGGGCGGCTGGTCACCCTCGAGGTCGATCCGAAGCACGCGCAGGTCGCGCAGGCCAACCTCGCCAACGCCGGTCTCTCCCAGGTCGTCGACGTACGGGTCGGCCCGGCGCTGGAGACGCTGCCGATGCTCGCCGCCGAGGACGCCGGCCCGTTCGACCTGACCTTCATCGACGCCGACAAGCAGAACAACGCCGCGTACTTCCGCTGGGCCGTCGAGCTGTCGCGCCCGGGCAGCGTGATCATCGTCGACAACGTGGTGCGCCGCGGCGCCGTCATCGACGAGGACAGCGACGACCCCGGCGTCACCGGCGTGCGACGGCTCAACGAGCTGATCGCCGCCGAGCCGCGCGTCAGCGCCACCACGATCCAGACGGTCGGCCGGAAGGGGTACGACGGGCTGACGATCGCGCTGGTCACCGCTCCCTGAGCGAAGCGCGCCCGGTGCCGACGGCAAACCGGGAGCGATCCGGCTGCGTCCAACGAATGTGGGCGCCGCGAGTGCGGGTCGCTCGCCGAGACCGGAGGCACAGATGCCCGAGATAACACCCCCGTCGCCGGAGGACCCGGCGGCCCTGGGGCCGTACACCCTGGTCGGGCGGCTGGGCCGAGGCGGGTACGGCGTGGTCTACCTGGCCGAGACCGTCACCTCCGAGCGCGTGGCGGTCAAGCTGCTGCAGACCAACCTCGCCGAGGCGGGCGGCGAACGCGAGCGGTTCGCGCGCGAGGCGGCCGCTGCGAAGCAGGTGGCGCGGTTCTGCACCGCGCAGGTGCTCGACGCCGACATCGCGGGCGACCGGCCCTACATCGTGAGCGAGTACGTCCAGGGCCCCTCCCTCCAGGCCTTCGTGACCGAGCAGGGGCCGCTCGAGGGCGGGGCGCTGGACCGGCTGGCGATCGGAATGGCCACCGCCCTGGTCGCGATCCACCAGGCGGGCATCGTGCACCGGGACCTCAAGCCGCCGAACGTCCTGCTCGGCCCGGACGGTCCGCGCGTCATCGACTTCGGCATCGCACGGATCGTGGACCAGTCCGCCACCGCCACCGGGCACACGCTCGGTACGCCCGCGTACATGGCGCCCGAGCAGGTCGAGGGCCGGACGGTCACCCCGGCGGCGGACGTGTTCGCGTGGGGCGCCACGGTGGTGTTCGCGGCCGGCGGCACGCCGCCGTTCGGGCGCGACTCGCTCGCCGTCCTCGCCTACCGGATCGTGAACGAACCACCCGAGCTCGGCGCGCTCACCGGACGGCTGCGCGACCTCGTCACCGAGTGCCTGCACAAGGACCCCGCGCGACGGCCCACCGCGACCACTCTGCTGATGCGCCTGCTCGGCCACGACGCCGCACCGGTCGCCGGCCACGAGCGCACCGCGATCCTGGCCGAGGGCGTCACCGCGGCCGTCCCGGCGGGGGGAGCCTCGACGATCGCGGCCATGCCCGTCACGGTGGCGGCCACGGCACCCGCACCGCGTCGGCGGTGGGCGTACGCGCTGGCGGCGCCGGCCGGCGCCCTTCTACTGGCCGGTGGTGTGGTGGCCGCGCTGATGGCGTACGGCGGCGGCCACCGTACGCCGCCGTCGGCCCGGTCGACCGCGACGGTGACGACCACCCAGACCACCGTGAAGGAGGGCGTCGTCCCCGGTACGAAGCCGCCCACCGGGCACGCTCACTCGCCGACCCCGGATCCGACGTTCTCGATCAGCGTGTCGAGCTGCGACCTGGGCACCTCCGGCACGACCTGCACGGTGACGCTCACCGCCCAGGGCGGCGCCTTCGACTGGACCGGCGCCACCGATCACCCGCTCGGCCTCAGCTCCACCAGCGGCCACCTCGATCCGGGCGGGACGTACACCGTGACGATCACCCTCTACCCGAACATCCCGCGTACGGAGGGCTCGGGGACCGTGACCTTGACCGCGGCGGGCGCCCCGCATTCGGTGCAGGTCAGCTGGGAGGCGGAACCCTCACCGGACCCCTCGACGAGCTGATATAGGCGGGGCCGTACGCGCCGGGGCCGGGAAGTCGGTAGTGTTTCTCACGTGGACGCGCGCATCGACAAAGTAGTGACGGCAGGCAAGGTCACCGTCGACGACACCGAGTACGACGTTGAGAGCAACACCTACCTCGTGGGCGACGACGAGGCGGTGATCGTCATCGACCCGGCACACGACGCTGAAGCCATCTTGAAGGGCATCGGCGAGCGTGAGGTCATGGCGGTCATCTGCACCGACGGCCGCGATGGGCACCTCAACGCGGTTCTGGAGGTCGCCGAGGCCGACGAGGACGACCCGGCACCGATCGCGCTGCACGCGCGCGACCGCCTGCTCTGGCGTCAGTACTTCCGCGGCCTCGCCGCGAAGAGCGAGGACTCGGAGTTCATGAAGGACCTCCAGCCCGACCTCGACATCGAGGACGGCGGAGTGTTCGAGGTCGGCGGCGCTCAGCTCGAGGTCATGCACACGCCCGGGCACACGCCCGGCAGCATCTGCCTCTACAGCGAGCAGCTCGCCGTGCTGTTCTCCGGCGACACCCTGCACAAGGGCCGTCCGGGCCGGGTCGGCGAGGAGTACTCCGACCTGCAGGAGCAGCTCAACTCCATCGGCGCCCTGCTCGGGCCCCTGCCCAAGGACACCCGTGTCCTGCCGGGTCAGGGCGACGAGACCACGGTCGGCGACGAGGACGCCCAGTGGGAGAGCTGGTTCGCCCTCGCCCAGGAGCCCGACTCCGACTGATCGGGCGCGATCTCCGCATGGCTGCCGAGCAACTCGGTTTCGAGGGGATGCCGAAACGGCTCTACCCCTGCACACCGTCCCGGCTCAACACCTGGCTGGACTGCCCGCGCCGCTACCGGATGACCTACCTCGACCGGCCCAAGCCGGACAAGGGTCCTCCGTGGGCGCACAACAGCGTGGGCGCGAGCGTGCACAACGCCCTCGCCGGCTGGTGGCGGCTGCCGCTCAAGGACCGCACGCCCCAGTCGGCCGGTCGGCTCCTCGAGCGCGGCTGGCTGACCGACGGCTTCCGCGACGCGGAGCAGTCCGCGGACTGGCGCGTACGGGCACGCGACATGGTCGAGCGCTATGCCGCGGGCCTCGACCCGGCCGATGAACCGGTCGGCGTCGAGCGCACCGTGTCGATGAAGACCCACCTGATCACCGTGCAGGGCCGCATCGACCGGCTCGACCGCCGCGGATCCGAGCTGGTCGTCGTCGACTACAAGACCGGCCGACGCCCGCTGACCAGCGACGACGCGCGTTCCTCGCTGGCTCTGGCGCTGTACGCCGCGGCGTCCTGGCGCATGATGCGCCGGGCCTGCCGCCTCGTCGAGCTGCACCACCTGCCCACCGGCGAGGTCGCCGTCTGGGAGCACACCGGCGACTCGCTCGACCGTCACCTGCGGCGCGCCGAGCAGATCGCCGACGAGTGCGGCACGGCCGACGAGTGGTACCGCGAGCGCGTGAGGCCCGGCACCCCGGTGGCCTCGCACGAGCCGTTCGACGAGATGTTCCCGCCGAACCCCGGCACGCTCTGCGCGTGGTGCGACTATTCACGCCACTGCCCGGAGGGCCGCGCGGCCGCCCCGGCCCGTGACCCCTGGTCGTCCCTGCCCGACGAGGTCTAGGGCGACTCGCTCTAGCCTTCCGTCGCGGGCCAGCGGCGTGGGTCGCGCAGGCCGCGCAGGCCCTTTCCGAGGTCGTACCCCTCGGCCGCGAGACGCTGCCGGGCGCTCTCGAGCATCTCCCGGGTCGCCTGGTTGAACGACCGGTCGTGGAGGGGCTCCGGCAGGGAGTTGGTCGTCAGCCGGAACGACCGCAGCGCCGCCGTCACCATCGGCCGAGGGATCTCGGGCAGGATCCCGTACATCCGCCGCGCCCAGCCGGGCAGCGAGTAGTAGCACAGCGCGCCGATCGGCAGGTAGAAGGGCTTGCCGGGCCGGAGGTAGCGCAGCTCGTGCGGGAGCTTCGGCCACAGCAGGAACCGCACCGCCGCCCGCGCCTCCGGAGTGACCTTCAGCTGCGGGCGTACGTCGGCGAAGTAGGCCTCCATCTCGGCCACGCTGCCCGGGACGTCCTCCTCGTGCAGCCCGACGTACGTGGCGCTGCGCCGCTGCTCGGACAGGTACTGGTCGGCCTGGCCGTCGGTGAGCCGCAGCCCGGACCGGCGGGCGACCTCGAGGTAGGAGGAGACCTCGGCGCAGTGCACCCACAGCAGGAGCTCGGGTTCGTCGACGCGGTGGACACGGCCGGTGTCGGGATCATTGATCCGCAGGGCGCGGTGGATGTCGCGGACCCTGCGCCCGAGCCGGTCGGCCTCCTCGGCATGGCCCCAGGTCACGACCCCCACGAAGTCGGCCGTGCGCTGGAGCCGGCCGATCGGGTCCTCCTGGAAGCCGGAGTTCTGCCAGACCCCGCGCATCGCGATCGGGTGCAGGGCCTGCAGCATGAGCCCGCGTACCCCACCGATCCACATCGAACGGTCGATATGGACCTGCCAGGTCGCGCTGCGTGGAGACTGAACGGTCGCTGCCATGCCGACATCGTAAGTGCTTTCTGACATGAGACGCCATGTGTCTCCTGTCTCATCTCCGGCGTGCCGAAGCCCGCGGAGGGGCACGGAGTGGCGCCTACGGGTGCTCGGCGGCGTTCCAGAAGACGGTGAGGGCGCTCGCGGTGGTCTCGGGGGCCTCCACAGCCGGCGAGTGCGATGCGCCCGGGATGACGACCTTCCTGGCCTGGAGGCGCTCGGCCATGAAGGCCTGCTCCTGGGGGTCCCAGGCGTCGTCATTCTCCCCATATAGCACCAGAACGGGCAGATCGGCGTCGCCGACCACCTTGGCGAGCTCGTCGACGCGGTCGATGGCGCACAGCACCTCGTTGGCCATGCCGAGCAGGCCGCTGGGGGCGTTCATGAACATCCGGCGGCGCAGGAAGGCGACGATCTCCGGAGATACGCCCTTGGCCACGGCGTCCGGCTCCATGCGGGTCGACCAGAGGTGCTCGAGGCCGACCTTGTGCAGGGCGGCCAGCAGGACCCGTCCCTCGACCTCACGGCCGCCGCCGATCGCGGCGGGGCCGGAGCTCATCAGGGTGAACGACTCCATGAGCGCCGGGTCGGCGATCACCGTCTCGCGCGTCACCAGGCCGCCGAAGGAGTGGCCGACGAGGTGGACCGCGTCATCGAAGCTCTCCAGCACCGCGGCGATGTCGGCGCCCAGCTCGGCACAGGTGTACGCGGACGTCTCCTCCGGCCCTGGCGTCTCGTACTGACCACGCAGGTCGAGGGCGACCACGCGACGGCCCGCGCCCGCGAGCGTCTGCAGGATCGCGATGAAGTCTTCCTTGCTCCCGGTGAAGCCCGGTACCAGCAGCGCCGGACGGCGTTCGGAAACGCCGTGGGCCGGGAATGCCTCGAGCGCGGCGAACGTGCCGCGCGAGGTCGCGATGTCCGCCCGGCGAACGCCGGGGGGCAAGGTAAGAAATCGGGGCGTACTCACTGGCAGGAGCTTACTTGTCGATGTCGAACCGAAACCAGCTTAAAGGCATTGGCGGTAACTTGACCGGTCCGCCGTACGCTTTCGGCATGACGGTCGCGGTGTCGGCGCACCAGGGCGGGTCGGAGGACGCTCCATCGGCCACCTGGGAGGCGTACAGCAGCTCCGTGGACACCGGAGCGGAGTACGTGGAGTTCGACATCCGGCGCACTCGAGACGGCGACCTCGTGGTCTTCCATGATCCGCGGGTCGCGGACCGCGCCGTCGGCGAGCTGACCTACGAGGACCTCTGTACGGCCGCCGGCCACCGGGTTCCGCTGGTCCGCGAGGTGATGAAGCTGATCGAGGGCCGGGCGATCGGCCATCTCGACCTCAAGGACGACGACGGCGAGGCCGAGATCATCCGGATGGCGCTCGACCTGCTCGGCCCCGGCAACTTCGTCGCGACCACGCTGGTCGACGCCTCGATCCGGCGGATCAAGAAGCAATTTCCGGAAGCCACCGCGGCGCTGTCGATCGGCCGGGACCTGCGGGAGCTCACCCGCATGATGCGGATGCCGGTACGGGCCCGCGAGCTGTACCCGCTCACCCGCATGCGCGCCTGCGGCGCCGACTGGCTCGCCGTACACCGGCAGCTCGCCCGCGCGAACGTCCTGCGGATCTGCGGACGGGCCGGCGTGCCCGCCATGGTCTGGACGGTCAACGACGAACCCCGGCTGCGGCGCTTCCTCGCCGACCCGCGGGTGACGGTCCTGATCACCGACCGCCCGAGGTACGCGCTGAAGCTCCGCGGAGAGCCGACGAGCGCCTGACGTAGGCATGAGAAAGGGGCGCGGTCACTGCCACGCCCCTTGGTCACGTCCGGTTCAGGCTGATTCGCGCGCCCCACCACTGCGGGAACGGCGCTTATTACGCCTGGGCTGGGACACCGGCGGATCGTCGTATTCGGACACGTCGACCGAAGGGTCGAGCGGCGGTGCCATGAACTGCACCACCGGAACGCCGGCCGACGTTAGGGCGGTCGGCGCCTCGCGCACCGGCGGTGCGACGGGTGCCTTCGGCTCGGGCGTCTCGGCGTCGGCGCGCTCGCGCACCGGTGCCGTACGCTCGGGCGCCTCGGTCTCGGAGGCCTTCGGCGCACGCTTGCGTGCCGGTGCCTCCTCGGTGGCCGTTTCGGCGTCGGAGATGCGTGCCTCCTGCGTGACGGCCTCGGTCTCGGAGGTCCGCGGCGCACGCTTGCGCGCCGGTGCCTCCTCGACGGCGGCCTCGGCTTCGGTGGTACGCGGTGCGCGTGCCTCCGGGGTGGTGGCCTCAGTCTCGGCGGTACGCCGCGTGCGCGTGCGCTTGCGCGCCGGTGCCTCCTGGACGGCGGCCTCGGCCTCGGCGTCGGAGGTGCCCGGTGTGTGCGCCTCCTGCGTGACCGCCTCGGTCTCAGAGGTGCGTCGCGTGCGCTTGCGAGGCGGTGCTGCCTCCTCGGTGTCGGTCGCGGCCTCGGTGGCACGCGGCGCGCTCTTGCGTGCCGGTGCCTCCTCCTCCGCCGCCGTGCTCGTCTCCGGCTGTTCGCCTTCGACGGGCTGGCCATTGCGGGTGCGCTGCCGCGTGCGGTTGCGCTTCCGCGGCTTGCGAGGAGCGGACTCCTCCCGCTGTTGCTGCTGCTGGGAGCGGTTACGGCCGGTCTCGCCGATGTCCTCGACCTCCTCGGCCTCCAGCCCGGCGCGCTCGCGCTGGGCCCTCGGGAGGGTGCCGGTGATCCCGGTGGGGATCTCGAGCGCCTCGTAGAGGTGGTCAGAGGTCGAGTAGGTCTCCGCCGGATCGGCGAATCCGAGGTCCAGCGTGGTGTTGATGAGCTTCCACCGCTGGAGGTCCTTCCAGTCCACGAGCGTGACCGAGATGCCCTCCTTGCCGGCACGGCCCGTGCGACCGATGCGGTGCACGTAGGTGTCGGCGGCGTCCGGGCACTCGTAGTTGACGACGTGGGTCACGTCGTCGACGTCGAGGCCACGGGCGGCCACGTCGGTGGCCACGAGCACATCGATCTTGCCCGCGCGGAAGGCGCGCAGCGCGCGTTCGCGCTGGCCCTGGCCGAGGTCGCCGTGGACGGCCGCGGCGGCGAAGCCACGGCGTACGAGGTCTTCGGCCACCCGGTCACAGGCGCGCTTGGTCTGGCAGAACACCATGGTCAGGCCCCGGCCGCGCGCCTGCAGGACGCGGGCGAGCAACTCGGGCTTGTCCATCTGGTGCGCCTGAAAGACATGCTGCACGACCTGCGGAGTCGCCTCGGACTCCTCGTGCGACTCGGCGCGTACGTTGGTCGGCCGGGTGAGGTACGCGCGGGACAGCGCGACGATCTCGCCCGGCATGGTCGCCGAGAAGAGCATCGTCTGCCGTTTCGCCGGCACCTTGCTGACCAGCCGCTCGATGTCGGGCAGGAAGCCCAGGTCGAGCATGCGGTCGGCCTCGTCGAGGACGAGCACCGAGACCTGCGAGAGGTCGAGGTACTTCTGCTTGAGCAGATCGAGGAGCCGCCCGGGCGTACCGACCACGGCCTCGACGCCGTTCTTGAGCGCGTCGATCTGGGGCTCGTACGCGCGGCCGCCGTACACCGACAGCACCCGGCTGCCGAGCTTGCCGCCGGCGACGTTGAGGTCGTCCGTGACCTGGATGGCCAGCTCACGGGTCGGCACGATCACGAGCGCCTGCGGCTTCTTGCCGCCGTGCTCGATCCGCTGGAGCAGCGGAATACCGAACGCGAGCGTCTTGCCCGTGCCGGTGCGCGCCTGGCCGATGATGTCGTGCCCGCCCAGCCCGATGGGCACGGCGAGCGACTGGATGGGGAACGGTTCGATGATGCCCTCGGTCTCGAGGGCATCTGCTATGTCGGGTATAACCCCGAGATCACGAAAGGTCGTCAGGGCCTTCAGCCTCCAGAGTGCGGGGTCCGCTCAATGCCATGCGAGCACCGGGATGGTGCCGCGGCCATTCACCGCCTGGTCGCGACTCATGCGGCGCCGACGACAGGGCTCTACTGCACCTGCCGGTCGTCACATACGGTCGCGCGCTCGCGCGGGAGGGACCAGCCGTCAAATCTTTCCTAAGGACGTGGTGACCGGGGGTCGCACTTCTATGGAGCGCGCGGTCACATGTCGCCACGCAGTGTAGCGGGCATCGACGGAAACAGAAAGTCCCCGACTGGGATGTCAACACCTCTGCCGGTGATTTCATTCCCGATGGGGGAGAAACTTCTCTTACCGGCCAGAGTCGGGCATGTCGCGCGATGGTGGACGCGGCCCGAGGGTGTCTCGGCGCCCTCACCACGGCGTACGCGGCGGTCGCCACCTGCCCGATCATCGTGCGATCACCGTCGGTGACCGGGTACGCGGCGGTCGTCCCGGGCCGTACCGCCACTGTCCGCATCCGGCCAGGACCGACGATCGCCGAGAGCTCCACGGAGCGTGAAGTGGGGCGTCCCGCCGGGCCCGTGGGCCGCGGTCGAGACCTACCGGGCACCCCTCTGGGGACGCCCAGCGGTCTCGGCCCGCACGGTCAGAAGACCCGGTGCCTGCGTCGGCCGCCGTACCCGCTCAGGAGCGCCACGAGGACCGCGGCGACGACCACCGAGAGGATGAACGAGAGGATGCTGCCGACGCCGATCGCGCCGGCGATCATTCCGCCGACCACGGCACCGACGATCCCGACCAGGATCGTCAGGATGACGCCCATCGGGTTGGGGCCCGGGACGAGAAGTCGGGCGAGCAGCCCGATGAGGGCGCCGATAAGGATGAACCAGACCACTGTCATCAGCATGTCGTGTGACACCTCCTGCCGGCCGCCATCTGGGGGCGGCTCGGACGCGGTCTGTATGCCCCCTACCGAGACACTCATTCCGAACGGCAGGGTTAAAAGGTCCCAAAGCCGACGCTCGGCGTGTCCGCCTCGCCGATCTCGACGTACGCGAGCTTCGCCGCGGGCACGACGACCCGCCCGTTACGGCTCCTCAGCGTGAAGACGCCGTCGTCGTCGCCGATCGCGTCACCGACCGCCTGCTCGACCTCTTCCGCGGACATCGAGGTCTCCACGACGAGTTCCTTGGGCACGGACTGCACACCGATCCTGACCTGCACGCGGGGTTCCCTCCGTAACGAACCGGCGCCGCGGGGGTTCCGCGGCGCGCCACCGGCCGGGCGCGGTCCGGTGCACCGGCACTATCGCACGGTGCCGGGGCGACCGGTCAGGTCGTACGCGGGAATCCGCCGATGCCACGCCATGACAGCCGGGCGATCAGGCGCTCGGCCTCTGGCTTGGAGATGGTGCCGCTCTGCGCCAGCCAGTAGCGGGCGCTGACCTCGGCCATGCCGACCAGGCCCATGCCCAGCAGGTGCGCCTCGTCGCTGGACACGCCGGTGTCCTCCTGGATCACCAGGGCGATCATCTCCGCGCACTGCTGGTTGGTGCGGTCCACCCGGGCGCGTACGGGCGCGACGTTGCGCAGGTCGGACTCGAAGACCAGCCGGTAGGCCTCGCCCTCGCCGGCCACGAAGTCGTAGAACGCCTCCATGGTCCGCTCGACCCGCAGCTTGTTGTCCGGGGTCGAGGCGAGCGCGTCGCGTACGCGCTGGATGAGCCCCTCGGCGTGCTCGTCGAGCAGCGCCAGGTAGAGCTCGAGCTTTCCGGGGAAGTGCTGGTAGAGCACCGGCTTGCTGACGCCCGCGCGTTCGGCGATCTCGTCCATCGCGGCGGCGTGGTAGCCCTGCGCGACGAAGACCTCCTGTGCGGCGCCGAGCAGCTGACGTCGGCGTGCCAGCCGAGGCAGCCGGGTGCCCCGCGGCCGGGCGTCCGGGGATGCGGTCACCTGTGTTCTCCGATCAACTGCTCGAGCGACACTGGAACGAGCCTGGACCTACCATCCTACGGCCGGGTAACCCCGGTCCGCGAGCAGCGGCTCACCGATAGTCGTCCTCGTCGGACTCGCCGTCACGTACGGGCGCGGCCTGCTCGACCGCGTCGGCCTCATTGGCCTCAGGGGGCACGGTCTCCGGCCAGCGCCGCGTCGTGTCGCGCACCCGCGTGCGCTGCTCGGCGGCGTCGGCCTCGTTCGCCTCGAAGGAGACCTCTTCTTCGCTTTCGGGTCGTTCTTCGGCTCCGGCAGGGAAACGCTGTTCGGCGGCGTCGGCCTCGGGAGTCTCGACGTTCAGCTCGGTGTCCTCTTCGGACATGACATCCCCCTCTCAGAGACGGTCGGCCAGCTCGCGAAGAGTCGGCTCGATCGCCTCGCCGTAGGTCGGGAACGCGTGCACCACGTCGGTCAGGATGCTCAGCGGTGTCTCGGCGCGTATCGCCAAGGTGATCTCACTCATCCACTCCTCAGCGTAGAGGCCGACCGCGACCGCGCCCACGAGGACTCCTCGTGCGCGGTCCGCGTACAGCTCCAGGCGCCCGCGATCGTCGTCCTCCACGGCCGCGCGCGGCGTCTCCGCGAGGTCGGCTCCGGCAGCGACCAGCTCGAACCCGGTCGCCGAGACCGGCGAGACCCCGACGGCGTACACCGACGGCGTCGTGTAGACGGCGCGCGGGATGGCGCGGTAGTCGGCCTCCTGGCGCTTGCCGAGCACGTTGGAGACGACGATGCGGCTCTGGTAGTTCGCGGCGTGCGTGTAGGGCGCGACCCCGGTCACGTCGCCGGCCGCCCACACGCTCGTGCCGTCGGTGTCGGTGTCGGGACCGCCCGCGGCCCGGCAGGTGACGTCGACCTCGATGCCGTGCCGGGGATCGGTACGGACGCCGATCGCCTCGAGGCCGAGATCCTCGACGCGAGGCCGCCGCCCCGCGGCGATCAGGATCCGGTCGGCGTCGATGTAACCGCCGTCGGAGAGCCGCAGCCGCAGGCCGGTCTCGGTGCGCTCGGCGCCGAGGGCCGTCACGCCGAGCCGCAGGTCGGCGCCCATGCGCCGGAGTGACTCCGCGAGCAGCTCACCCGCGAACGGCGCCTCGGAGGCCAGCAGCCGGTCGGCCGCCTCGATCAGCGTGACCTGCGAGCCGAACGCGGCGTAGATCTGGCTCAGCTCGCAGCCGACCGGCCCGCCACCGAGCACGACCAGCCGGCGCGGCAGCTCCGGGCGGCTGAGCGCCTCGTCGCTAGTCCAGGTGGGTACGTCGCCGATGCCCTCGACGTCGGGCGTCACCGGGGTGCTCCCGGTGGCGACGACCAGGTCCGTGTAGCCGTACTCGGTGCCGTCGACGGCGACCACGCCGTGCCGCGCCACGCGTCCGCGCCCCCGGATCACCGTGACGCCCGCCTCGGCCATCTCGGCGGCGAACGAGGAGTCGTCCAGGTGACGGGTCACCTCGTCGCGCCGGGCGATCGCGTGCTCCCAGGTCTCACCGCGCCGTGCAGAGTGCAGCAGCGACTTGGACGGCATGCACGCGAAGTACGGGCACTCGCCGCCGACCAGCCGGTCCTCCACCAGCGCGACCGAACGGCCCGCCCGCGCCAGATCGGCCGCGATGTTCTTCCCGGCGCCCCCGCCCAGCACGATGACGTCGTAAGTCACCTGATCATCCTCTCCGTCGCACGGCGGCCTTTGTCACCCCGTGAGTATCGTGATCAACGTTTGCTCACGTATGGATCAATGGTGGCGCACCGGGCGCCTTCCTGTACGCGAGCTGAAGGTTCACGGAAGTTCCTGACGCAGCTCCTGAAGTGGTGCGAGAAGGTCCCCGTCGCGTTCGACGCGCTCGCGAACCTGATCGGGGTCGAACCGCAGATCGTCGTCGCCTTCGACTTCTTCCCAGGTCACGGGCGTGGACACGGACGGCTCCGGCGCCGCGCGCAGCGAGTACGGGGCGACGGTGGTCTTGTGCCGGTTGTTCTGGCTCCAGTCGACGAAGACCTTCCCCTTGCGGAGCCGTCGTTCCATGCGGCTGAGGATGAGGTGGCGGTGCCCGGCCTCGAGCCGACGCGCCGCCTCCCTGGCGTACGCGGAGGTGCGCGCGTCACTGGTCTCCTCGATCGGCACGTACAGGTGCAGGCCCTTCTTCCCGCTGGTCTTCGGGAAGGACCGCAGGCCGTCGGAGGTCAGCAGTTCCCGCAGCAGCACGGCCACCTCGCGCGCCTCGTCCAGGCCCGCGGGCGGGCCGGGGTCGAGGTCGAAGACCATCAGGTCGGGGTCGTGCGCGCCGCCGCGCGGGCCGACGCGCCACTGCGGCACGTGCAGCTCCAGTGCCGCCAGGTTGGCCGTCCAGACGAGCGTCGGCAGGTCGTCGACGACGACGAAGTTCAGGGCGTCCCGACGGCCGCCCGGGGTCGGCACGGTCACGGTGCGCACCCAGTCCGGCGTGTGGGACGGCGCGTTCTTCTCGAAGAACGCGGGACCGTCGGCGCCGTCCGGGTAACGGAGCCGGGTCGCCGGACGGCCGCGCAGGTGGGGGAGGGCGGCGTCGGAGATACGGGCGTAGTAGTCGATGACCGCGCCCTTGGTGAAGCCGTCGCGGTAGAGGGGTTTGTCGAGGTTGGACAGCGAGAGCTCGGTGCCGTCGACCCGCACCCTTCTGCGTTCGCCCAACACCCCTCCTCGCGGCCCACGCCCGGACACAGCGGGACCTCCCCGAGAAGAAAGGTTTCAATCCCGTCTGACGTCGGCTCTCACCTGGTCGGGTGGCAGGTCCCCGCGCAGCCCGCGCCAGGAGGGGTGCAGGAGGATCCCGTCCTTCGTCCATCGGGCGAAGTCCACCGTGCCCACCAGCGAGGGCTCCACCCAGTGCGCGTGACGTGCGTACTCGTGCGGCACCTCGTCGGCGTACGGGCTCGAGGGCCGGTCCAGCGGAGCGAGCTGCTTGTGCAGGTCGTCCAGCTCGGCGTCGGTGAAGCCGGTCCCGACGTGCCCCACGAAGCGCAGCCCGTCGTCGTGCACGCCGAGTAGCAGCGAGCCGACGGTGCCCTCACGCCGGCCGCGCCCGGCCTTCCAGCCGCCGATGACGACGTGCTGGGTACTGAAGTTCTTGATCTTGCGCCAGAACTCCACGCGCCGGCCCGGCCGGTACGGGGAGTCGAGCCGCTTGGCGACCAGCCCTTCTAGCCCCAGTTCCCGCGTGTAGTCGAGCAGCTCGTCGACCTGGTCGATCTCCGTGCCCGGCAGGTACGGCGGCGCCTCGATCGGGCCGGCGGCCAGCTCGAGCCCGTCGAGCAGCGCGCGCCGATCGCGGTACGGCAGGTCGTACAGCCGGTGCCCGGCCAGGCCGGGCAGGTCGAAGACGACGAAGTGCACGGGCACCTGGCGGGTCAGCCGGAGGTCGGGGCGCTCGACGTGCATGCGGTGCTGGAGACGCTCGAAGCTCGGCCGCCCGTCGGAGTCGAAGGCGACGATCTCCCCGTCGAGCACGGCCGTCTGGTCCGGCAGCAGGTCGGCGAGGCTCTGCAGCTCGGGGTAGTGGCCGGTCGTCTCGATCCCACGGCGGCCGACCACGCGCACGCCGCCGGCCGAGACGTACACGATCGCGCGCACGCCGTCCCACTTGAGCTCGAGGGCCCAGCGGTCGAGCTCGTCCGGCAGCGAGCCCGCCGTGGCGAGCATCGGCTGGACATCGCCGGGCATCGGGTCACTCATGTGGTCGTACCTCCCCATCCCGGTTTGATCTGACGCCCTGCCACCGTGTCCGTTTAGTGGCATCTGTACAGAACGGCGCTATCACCTCGCTGGAGCTTTCGTCCTTGACGGATCGAACTTACATTCGAGTAAGTGTCGCAATTCGGACACTTAGGGCAGGTGGAACGGCAGGTGCGAAGGGTAGGGAGACCTCATGCGCAGCATTTGGAAGGGCGCGATCTCCTTCGGGCTCGTCACGATCCCGGTGAAGCTGTACTCGGCGACCGAGCAGCGCGACGTCGCCTTCCACCAGGTTCACCGCGAGGACGGCGCCCGCGTCAAGTTCCGCCGCGTCTGCACCAAGGACGGCGAAGAGGTGCCGTACTCCGACATCGCCAAGGGGTACGAGCTGCCGAGCGGCGACGTCGTGGTCCTGACCGACGACGACTTCGCCAACCTGCCGCTCGCCAGCGGGCGGCGCATCGACGTCCTGCTGTTCGCGCCGATCGAGCAGGTCGACCCGATCTACTTCAGCAAGTCGTACTACCTGGAACCCGACGCCCAGGGGACCAAGCCGTACATGCTGCTGCGCGACGCGCTCGAGAACTCCGGCAAGGTGGCCATCGTCAAGATCGCGCTGCGCCAGCGGGAGTCGCTCGCCACGCTCCGTGTACGCGACGGCGTGTTCGTGCTCGAGACGATGCTGTGGCACGACGAGGTGCGCGCGACCGAGTTCGGCTTCCTCGACGAGGACGTCGAGGTGCGCCCGCAGGAGCTGCAGATGGCGTCCTCGCTGATCGACACGATGGCCGGTGACTTCGACCCGACCGAGTACAAGGACGCCTACCGCGAGGCCCTCGAGGAGCTGATCGAGGCCAAGATCGAGGGCCGGGAGCTGGTCGCGCAGGAGCCCGAGGCGGAGGCACCGGCGGCGGCCGACCTGCTCAGCGCGCTGCGCGCGAGCGTCGAGGCGGCCAAGAAGGACCGTTCCGGCGGAGGCGCGAAGAAGCGGCGAGCACCGGCAAAGAAGGCGAGCGAATCCGGCGAGAAGGCCGAGGCGAAGCCCAAGCCCAAGGCCAAGCCGAGAAGCGGAACGCGCAAGACCGCCTGACCAGGGACGGCGCAGTCGATCTTGGGGGGCATGAACGCCGCGGCTGTACGCAGGGTAAGCTAGGTGATTCGTGTACAGGCGCATTCCCGCGCCGTCGGCCGGCTACGAGCCCCGCGATCCCCCCCGATCCTGGCGGAACCTCTCGAGGCAGGCCCTTTCCGAGAGGTTCTTTGTTGACTTCAGGTTCATCGATCCTGCCTTCTTTCGCTGAGCTCGGCCTTCCGCAGCAACTGGTCTCCGCCCTCGACCGCCGCGGAATCAGCACGCCGTTCCCGATCCAGACGGCCTGCCTGCCCGACGCCCTCGCGGGGCGTGACGTGCTCGGCCGCGGCCAGACGGGGTCGGGCAAGACGCTCGCCTTCGGTCTGCCGCTCCTGACGAGGATCGCCGGCGGGCAGGCCCTGCCCAAGCGGCCGCTCGCGCTCATCCTCGTCCCCACCCGCGAACTCGCCATGCAGGTGCAGGACGCCCTCGCACCGCTCGGCCGCAGCCTCGGCCTGCACGCCAAGACCGTCGTCGGTGGCATGTCGATGGCCAAGCAGATCCAGTCGCTCCGCCGCGGCGTCGACCTCCTCGTCGCCACGCCCGGCCGTCTCACCGACCTGATCGAGCGGGGCGTCTGCTCCCTCGAAGACGTCCGCATCACGGTCCTCGACGAGGCCGACCACATGTGCGACCTCGGCTTCATGCCGGCCGTCTCCAAGCTGCTCGACATGATCCCCTCCGACGGCCAGCGGCTGCTGTTCTCCGCGACCCTCGACGGCGACGTCGACAAGCTCGTACGTCGCTACCTCCACGACCCGGTGACCCACTCGGTCGCGCCGGCCGCCGCGCCGGTGGAGACCATGGACCACCACCTGTTCATCGTCGACCGGGCCCAGAAGCACGACGTCATCGCCGAGGTCGCCGGGCGCGAAGGCCGGACGATCATGTTCGTCCGCACCAAGCACGGCGTCGACACGCTGACCAAGCGCCTCGCCCGGGTCGGCGTACGCGCCGGTGCCCTGCACGGCGGCAAGACGCAGTCGGCGCGTACCCGCACGCTCGCGGAGTTCCGCGAGGGCAAGGTCGGCGTCCTGATCGCCACCGACGTCGCCGCGCGCGGCATCCACGTCGACGACGTCAGCCTGGTCGTCCACGTCGACCCGGCCGCCGACCACAAGGACTACCTGCACCGTGCGGGCCGTACGGCGCGGGCCGGCGAGCGCGGCACCGTCGCGACGCTCGTCGCCTACAACGAGGTCCGCAACACCGAGCGCATGATGCGCCGCGCCGGCGTACATGCCCAGCGGTCGAAGATCACCGTTGGCGACGACACGCTGGTCCAGATCACCGGCGCGCAGCCGCCGAGCGGCATCCCGGTCGAGCCGGAGCCCGAGCCGCGGCCGCAGCGTCGTGGCCCGCGTTCCGGCGCCGGCCGTGACCGGCGTCCGGGCGGTCGCTTCGACGAGCGCCGTGAGGGTCGTTCCGGTGGTCGCCACGAGGACCGCCGTGAGGGTCGCCCGACCGAGCGCCGCGAGGGCGAGCGCCACGACGGGCCGCCGCGTCCCCGCCGCGAGAGCCGTTCCGGCCCGCGCTTCGAGGACCGTTCGGGCCACCGGCACGAGGGTCGCCGCCCGCGTCGCGAGCCGGCCTGACCAAGCGTCATCACCAGGGCTCCGCACCTTCGAAGGTGCGGAGCCCTGGCTCTTTCCAAGATCGGGTCAAGAGGCTGTAGGGCACAGAATCCACCCGGGTATTGTTCGTTTCAACATGAGCGCACCGATTCCACACTGGCCGGGCGACCTGGTCTCGCTCGGTGATCGTGAGGTGTTCGTGCGGACCGCTCCGGCGACGAGCGACGAGTCCGAGCCGGCGCTGTTCGTCCACGGACTGGCCGGTTCCGCGGCGAACTGGACCGACCTGATGGGGCTGTTGTCGGACGTGATCTCCGGTGACGCCATCGACCTGCCCGGTCTCGGCCACTCGCCTCCGCCGCCCGATCGCGACTACTCCATCGACGCGCACACGCACACCGTCGTACGCCTCATCGAGAAGCGCGGGCGCGGTCCGGTCCACCTGTTCGGCAACTCGATGGGCGGCGCGATCGCCACCCGGCTCGCCGGCACGCGGCCCGACCTGGTGCGGACCCTCACGCTCGTGTCACCGGCCCTGCCCGACCTGCGGCCGAGGTACGGGCCCGCCCGTATCCTCGCCGCGACGATGCCCGGCGTCGGCCCGTGGGTGGTCCGGCGGATCTCCCTGCTGCCGCCCGAGCTGCGGGTGCAGGGCACGCTGGAGATGTGCTTCTTCGACCCGTCCGGCGTGCATCCGGACCGGCTGATGCAGCTCGTCGCCGACCTCCGGCGCCGTGACGAACTCGTGCACAACGCCGAGGCGCTCATCGCGTCGTCCCGCGGGATCGTCACCGCGTACATGCGGCGCTCGCTGTGGCGCTACGCCGCGCGCGTCTCCGCGCCCACACTGCTGATCTACGGCCGTCACGACCGGCTCGTGGACCCGCGGATGGCGAGCCGGGCCGGACGGGTGTTCAAGCGTTCTCGTGTCGTCGTGCTCCCCGACGTCGGCCATGTCGCCCAGATGGAGCGACCCGAGGCCGTGGCGCGTGAGTTCCGCGTCCTGCTCGAGGACCTACGGCTGCCGCAGGACACCCCCGCCGCCGGCTGACGAGGGCGTCGGCGGCAAGGTCACTTCTTGAATCCGGCGCGGATGTTCTTGCCGACGTCCTTGATGTGCTCGCCGGCCTGCTTCATGCCGCCCTGGGCTCGCTCGCCGCGTCCCTTGGCCTCGATGTACGGGTCGCGGGTCGCGCGGCCATACTCCTCCTTGCCGCGGCCCTTGCCCATCTGCAGCTTGTTCTTGATCTTGTCCATCAGGCTCATGACCTGCGTCTCCTCTCCGTTAGTCCGTACGGCCCTGATGTGCCCGCTCATCGGCGATCTATGCCGCTGCGCCCGGTCGTAGGCGCCATCGGGAATGCGAGCGGTACATGGCAGAGTTGTGCGGGTGGACAGAACACCATCGGTCCGCACCGACGAACCCGAGCACGCACAGGAGAAATCGTGTCGTTGCCACCCCTGGTAGAGCCCGCGGACGAGCTCACCGTCGACGAGGTCCGGCGCTACTCGCGTCACCTGATCATCCCGGACGTCGGGATGGCCGGTCAGAAGCGTCTGAAGAACGCCAAGGTGCTGTGCGTCGGCGCCGGTGGCCTGGGTTCGCCGTCCCTGATGTACCTCGCCGCAGCCGGCGTCGGCACGCTCGGCGTGATCGACTTCGACGTCGTCGACGAGTCGAACCTCCAGCGTCAGATCATCCACGGCCAGTCCGACATCGGCCGCCCCAAGGCGGAGTCGGCCGCCGCCACGGTCCACGAGATCAACCCGCTGATCGAGGTCATCGTCCACAACGAGGCGCTCTCCAACGAGAACGTCATGGACATCTTCGCCGGCTACGACCTGATCGTGGACGGCACCGACAACTTCGCCACGCGCTACATGGTCAACGACGCGGCCGTACTCCTCGGCAAGCCGTACGTCTGGGGCTCGATCTACCGCTTCGACGGCCAGGCCTCGGTCTTCTGGGCCGAGCAGGGCCCGTGCTACCGCTGCCTCTACCCCGAGCCGCCGCCGCCGGGCATGGTGCCCTCCTGCGCCGAGGGCGGCGTCCTGGGCGTCCTGTGCGCCTCGATCGGCTCCATCCAGGTCAACGAGGCGATCAAACTCATCACCGGCATCGGCGACCCCCTCGTCGGCCGCCTGATGATCTACGACGCCCTGGAGATGACGTACCGCTCGGTCAAGATCCGCAAGGACCCCGAGTGCCCGCTGTGCGGCAAGGACCCGACGATCACCGAGCTGCTCGAGGACTACGAGGCCTTCTGCGGCGCGATCTCCGACGAGGCGGCCGACGCCGCCAAGGGCTCGACGATCAGCGCGACCGAGCTGAAGACCATGCTCGACGGCGACGACATCTACCTGGTCGACGTCCGTGAGCCCAACGAGTACGAGATCGTGAGCATCCCGGGCGCCACCCTGATCCCCAAGGGCGAGTTCCTGTCCGGAGCCGCCCTGGAGAAGCTCCCGCAGAACAAGAAGGTCGTGCTGCACTGCAAGTCCGGCGCCCGCAGCGCCGAATGCCTGGCGATCGTCAAGGACGCGGGCTTCTCCGACGCCGTACACCTCGGCGGCGGCGTCCTGGCCTGGGTGAACCAGATCGACCCGTCCCAGCCCACGTACTGACCGATCCCGGAGCGTCCCGTGGCTCGGGGCGCTCCGGGCCCGGCTAGAACCTGGGACCTCTAAGCCCGCGGACGCGTCGCCCGCCCTGGGGGCTCCGATCCCACTTCTATTGTCCCGCTCCGTTCCGGCCTGTGGCAGGGGAGAATCGGGGCTGTGGAAAACGTTGCGGGCTCGGTGGTCCGGCTGGCGAACGCGGCTTCGCGGGGGTGTTCGAGGGGGTTCATGGCGGCGTGGCGGGACGCCCTTTCCGCCCGGCTCGTCGGGGACGCCAAGTAACCTTGTCAGATATGGCGCAAACCTCCGGGCCGGGCTGGCCCACACCAGATCCCGGTGGGCCGGGGACCTGGAGAGGGCCGGAGGTGCCACCGCCCGAGCCGAGGCCGTGGCATGAGCGGCGCACCCTGTGGCTCGTCCTCGCGATCGTCACCGCGGTCGGCTACCTGGCGGTCGGGATCATCGCGACCGGCCGGGTCTACTGGGAGTTCAACCGTAAGCCGACCAAGTGGGAGCTTTACCGCGCCGCCACAGCGGAGGTACGCGACCGCTGGCGCACCTGGCCCGCTGAGCGGATCTTTCCCGACTCCGTGCCGTACACCTCCGAGCAGGGCGGCGTGGAGCACGCGAGACGGGTCGGGATCGCGCCCGAGACCGCGTGCCGTACGGGCATCGACCCTGCTCCGGCCGCCGTACTCGCCGGCCATGGCTGCCGTGCGCTGCTGCGGGCCACCTACGTCGACCAGCTTCAGGGCGTCGTCCTGACCGTCGGCATCGCCGCCCTGTCCGACGAGCACGTCGCCGCCGTGACCAGAGAGGCCCTCGTGCCGCCCGACCCGACCGTTCCCGGCGCCTTCCTGCACGCCCTGGCGTTCCCGAAGACGGTGGCCGCGCGGTTCGACGACGCGGCGCGGCAGTTCGTCGCGGCCGGCCAGTCCGGGCCCTACCTCGTCCTCACCGTCGCAGGGCAGACCGACGGGCGTCCCGGTGCCGCCGTGCGGAAGAAGCACACCGACGCATTACTGCTCGCATCCGAGGTCGGGGACAACATCGGCGACGCTCTGGCCCTGCGCTCCCAGCCCGACTGCTCGCAGAAGCGGCAGTGGAAGTGCTGAGGCGTACGGCGGCGGCCGTGCTGGCACTCGCGGCGGTCGGTCTGCCGGCCACGGCGCGCGCGGACGACATCCGGGACAAGGAACGCTGGATGCTCGACGCCGTCTCCGCCGAGCAGGCGTGGCACACGACGCGCGGCAAGGGCGTGACCGTCGCCGTACTCGACACCGGCGTCGACGGCGCGCATCCCGACCTGTCCGGGTCGGTGACCTCGGGACCGGACTACATCAAGGCCGTCGCGCCGCATGCCGGCCGCGTCCACGGTACCTGGATGGCCTCGTTGATCGCCGGGCACGGGCACGGCTCGAACGACGGGATCATCGGTATCGCCCCGGAGGCGCGGCTGCTGTCGGTGCGTACGATCGCCGACCCCAGCGAGTCCGGGTACGAGACGTTCCGGCAGCTTCCCGCCTACCAGGGCTCGCTGCCGAAGGCGATCCGGTACGCGGCCGACCACGGCGCCGACGTGATCAACATGTCCCTCGGTGGCCCGAACGCCTCGACCGCCGAGCGCGACGCGGTGGCGTACGCGATCTCCAAGGGGATCGTGGTGGTCGCTTCGGCGGGCAACGACGGCGACTCGAAAAGCTCGAAGAAGGTCGACAAGGACGGCATCGTACGGCTGTCCTACCCGGCGGCCTTCCCCGGCGTCATCGGGGTGGCCGCGGTCGCGAAGGGCGGGGCTCCGGCGAAGTTCTCCGACCGCAACGCGAGCGTCGTCGTCGCCGCGCCGGGTGCCGACGTGGTCGGTGCCGGGCCGGGCGACAGCTACTGGGTCGGCGAGGGCACCAGCCAGGCGGGCGCGCTCGTGTCGGGCGTCGCCGCGCTGATCAAGGCCAAGTACCCGGGCATGGAGCCCGCGCTCGTGGCACAGGCGATCACCGCCGGCACCACCGCGCGACCGGCTGCGGGCTACGACGAGCAGGTCGGCTTCGGCGAGGTGAACGCCGCCGCCGCGCTGAGCCAGGCGACGCGGCTGCAGGGCTACTCGCTCGCCGGCGACGGCAAGTCGGGGCGGTTCGAGACGAGCCCGATCCGGCCGATCTCCGTCGAACGCCATCCGCCGGGCCTGGTCCTGCTGGGCGGCTGGGTCGGCATCGCGGCGCTGTTCGGCCTCGGGGGCGCGGTGACCACGACGGTGTTGTTCATGCGGCGGGTGCGCACGGGTGGAGGAACCGGGGATGCGGGCTGACCCGACGGAGTACGCCGAGCGGGTGCTGGAGGTGGTCGAGCGGATTCCGCCCGGCCGCGTCATGGCGTACGGCGACATCGCCGAATACCTCGGCGAGGGCGGGCCGAGGCAGGTCGGCCGAGTGATGGCGCAGTGGGGCGGCGGAGTGCCGTGGTGGCGCGTGATCCGCGCCGACGGCTCACCGCCGGTCGACCACGAGCGGCGCGCGCTGAAGCACTACCGCGAGGAGGGCACGCCCCTGCGCGGCGAGCGCGTCGACATCCGCCGCGCACGGTGGGACGGCGACGCCGAGTAGGTCTAGAGCACCTGGTCGCCGTACATCTCACCGAGCGGGTCGGCGATCAGCTCGAGCCGCGCGCCGTCGGGGTCGCGGAAGTAGATCGAGGTACCGCTCTCGAACTGGTGGTCCACGCCCGCGGCCTCGAGGTTGGCCCGCAGGCGGCGCCAGCGCGTGGGCTCGACGGAGATCGCGATGTGGTGCAGCCCGCCCAGGATCTCCTGGTACGGCCCGAGGTCGAGACCGGGGAAGTCGAAGAAGGCCAGCAGGTTGCCGTGCCCGATGTCGAAGAAGAAGTGGTTCGAGCCCTGGTAGTCGCGGTTCTCGATGATCTCGGTGAGCGGGAACTCCAGGACGTCCTGGTAGAAGCGCACGGTCCGCTCGACGTCGGACGAGATCAGCGCGACATGATGCAGGCCGCGCGCGGAGCTGGCCGGCCGGTCCTCGTGGAGATGGTGCTCCCGGATACGGGCGCGGCGGGCCTCGGTCGCGCCCAGGTCGATGTCTGACATGTTCGCCTCTCGGTACGGAGCCGCGAATGCCACCGGCCCGGCCAGGGCCGGCAGTCGCTAACGCGAGCGTAAGCCCGGCGCGGTCACCGTCAAGGAACGCCCGGTCAGCGCGGCGTGGCCGACGAGGCTTACACGAGCCTCCCGTACGGCGGAGCGCGAGGCACGTACGAGACCGAGCGCGGGCACCGAGGCGGCCCGCCTCGGTGCCCGCGCGATGGTCAGTCGGTCTCGCTCTCCAGGGCGGCCGCGCGTGAGCGTGCCTCCGCCATGGCCTCGTGGTAGCGGCTCTCCCAGTCGGGAAGCCCGGCCGGCAGTTCGGCGATGACCTGGCGGCCCACCTCTCTGGTGCCCGAGGTGTGCCGTACGAAGACGACCGTGACGTCGTCGCGCAGCTCGGTCAGTGCCTCCCAGCGCGCGATCCGCGCACGCGACGGGCCGCGGAAGGCGATCACGAGCAGCGCGGCGATCAGGGCGACGACCAGAAGTGCGAGCGGAACCGCCAGGACGCGCATGCCCGTCTCCTTAGTTGCTCGGGATCGACAGCCGGTCGTTGCCCGGAGCGTACGTCGTGATGCCCGGGGGCAGCGCCTTCAGCTTCTCGATGTCGGCGCACGTGTGGCACTTGTCATAGCCGTCCTGGCGGGCCTTGTTCGCGGCCGCTTCGGCGCGGGCCTGCGCGACCTTCGCCTGGGCCTCGCTGACCGCGGCGAACGCCGCCTGCGCCCGGTCCACGGCCTCCTGCACCGAGTCGGGCAGCGTGACGCGGGCCAGGTTGAAGTGCAGGTTGGTGAGGAACGGCGCGCCGAGCGTCTGGGTCAGGTCCTGCTCCAGGCTCGTGTTGATGGCGGTCTGCACCTTGGCGATGTTGGCGTTGTTGCTCCCGGTCTTCAGCGCGGTCTGGTCCGCGCCGGTGTTGTTCTGCACGAGGGCGCAGGAGGACACCAGCTCGGCGCACTTGAAGCTGTTCACCTGGGTACGCAGGTCGTTGTCGATCACCGGCCGGACGATCTGGTCCAGGAACGCCGACCAGCCCTCGTCGCCGTCGTAGGCGTACCGCGCCTTACCATCGGCGCCGGTGAACTTGCGGGTGCCGAACTTGTCGTCGAACTTCCGCAGCGTCGCGTGGTCGAGGTTCAGCCCGAAGTAGAGCGTCCCCTCCATGCCCATGTTGACGCCGTCGCTGCTCGGTACGGTCACCACGTCCACGCCGGCCCGGTCGCCGTTCCCGTTGGAGGTGATCGTGTAGAAGCGCTGCTGCGCCGGATACTTGTGTGAGTGCGACCACCACCCGGTCCACTTGAGTCCCGACCCGGGGTCGATGATCTGGCGGATGCGGTTGTTGTCCAGCATGCCGCCGTTGCGGACCACCGCCACCTCGCCACCCGAGGTGCGGTCGAAACCACCCAGGAATCCGCTGAGCGCCGGGACCGCCACGACCAACAGGATGATCACGGTGACGATCGCCGTGGGGCGGCTCAGGGACTGGCGGATCCCGAGTGTCTTCTTGGTAGCGGGCATGGGGGCTCCTGCTGCTGGGGGCTCGGGTGCGGGCGCACCACGACCTCTGACGGGGAGAGGGCGAGCCTCGGTTCCCTCCTCTGCCGGGCCGACGGTCTGCGGATTCCAGCGGTCACATTCGCGACATGCGTGCGTCTTGGTCAGCGCACCCCCAATGATCTGCTGCAATCGTGTGTGTGTCAGCGGCGTCCTATCGACTCGTGCGACGCGCCGGACCGGCGCAGTCGCCACCGCCCGTGCTCGACGAGCACCAGCGGCGGGTCGTCGCGCACGCCGGAGGGCCGCTGCTCGTGCTGGCCGGTCCGGGCACCGGCAAGACCACCACGATCGTCGAGGCCGTCGTGGACCGCGTGGAGAATCGCGGCGTCGACCCCGAGCGCGTACTGGTGCTCACGTTCGGCCGTAAGGCGGCCGGTGAGCTGCGGCAGCGCATCACGGCCCGGCTCAACCGGACCACCCGCACGCCGCTGGCGCTGACCTTCCACTCCTACGCGTACGCGCTGCTCCGGCGCGAGGCGGTGCTGGGCGGCGAGCCGCCGCCGCGGCTGTTGTCCGGGCCCGAGCATCTCCTCGAGGTACGCCGGCTCCTGCGCGGCGAGGTCGCCGACGGCTCGCGGGACTGGCCGGCCCGGCTGCATGAGACGCTGAAGACCCGGGGCTTCGCCGAGGAGCTGCGCGACTTCATCCTGCGCGCCGGCGAGCGCGGCCTCGGCCCCGCCGAGCTGGACGGGCTCGGCCGCGTCCACGGCCGCGACGACTGGCGTGCCGCCGGGATGTTCCTCGACCGCTACGACGAGCGGTTCGACGTGGACCCGGTGATGGCCTACGACTACGCCGAGCTGATCCGCGCCGCCGCGGGCCTGCTCACGCTCGAGGACGTACGCCGGCGCGAGCGCGCCGCGCACGACGTCATCCTCGTCGACGAATACCAGGACACCGACCCCGCGCAGGAGCACCTCCTGCGGCAGCTCGCCGGCGGCGGGCGCGAGCTCATCGTCGTCGGCGACCCCGACCAGTCGATCTACGGATTCCGCGGTGCCGACGTGACCGGCATCCTGGAGTTCCCGCGCCGGTTCCGTACGCTCGCGGGCGAGGAAGCGCCGATCGTCTCGCTGCGGACCTGCCGCCGGATGACGCCCGCGATCCTGGATGCCTCCCGCCGCGTGGCCGCACGCCTGCCGATCGGCGGCCTTGCCACCGGGCACCGCGACCTGCTGCCCGCTGGCCCCGACGAGGACGACGCGCAGGCCGTACGCGTCGTCGTCGCCGACAGCGACAGCCAGGAGGCGGCGCTGGTCGCCGACGAGCTGCGCCGCGCGCACCTGCTGGACGACGTCCCGTGGTCGCGGATGGCCGTCCTGGTCCGCTCGGCCGTCCGCCAGGTGCCACAGCTCCGCCGGGCGCTCGCCGCCGCCGGCGTGCCCGTCGTTGTGGCCGGTGACGAGGTACCGCTGGTCAACGAGCCCGGCGCCCGCCCGTTCATCGTCTTGCTGCGCGGCGCGCTGCGGCCCACCCTGCTCGACGAGGAGGCCGCCGAAGAGCTGGTGCTCGGCCCGATCGGCGGCGCCGACGCACTCGGCCTGCGCCGTCTGCGGCGCGCGCTGCGCGACCTGAGCACCCTCAATGGCGAGCCCGCCGCCGAGCACCTCCTCGTACGCGCGCTGAACGATCCGCGCGAGCTGCTCATGATCCACCCGCGGGTCCGCGCGCCGGCCGAGCGCGTCGGGCGGCTGATCGGGCTCGCGCGCGAGGTCGCCGCGCACGGCGGCGACGCCGAGTCCGTGCTGTGGACGGTCTGGCAGGAGAGCGGGCTCGCCGACCGGCTCATGGAGCAGAGTGTCCGTGGCGGCGCGCGCGGAGCGGCGGCCGACCGTGACCTCGACGCCGTGGTCGCGCTCTTCGACATGGCCGCGCGGTTCACCGACCGGCTGCCGCACGCCGGTCCGCAGCTGTTCCTCGACGACCTGGCCTCGCAGGAGATCCCCGGCGACAGCCTCGCCGAACAATCGCCCGACGGCGAGGCGGTCCGCATTCTGACCGCGCACCGGTCCAAGGGCCTCGAATGGGACGTCGTCCTGGTCGCGGGCGTCCAGGAGGGCGTCTGGCCCGACCTGCGGCTGCGCGGCTCGCTGCTCGGTGGCGAGGAGCTCATCGAGGCGGACGCCGACGAGACGCCGGCCCCGGGCGAGCGTCCCTCCGGGCCCGGCGGCGGCGCGCGCGCCGTGTCCCTGGCCGCGAAGATGCTCGAGGAAGAACGCCGGCTCTTCTACGTCGCCGCGACGCGGGCGCGCAAGCGGCTGATCGTCACCGCGGTCGGCGGCGAGGACGCCGAAGAACGCCCCTCACGGTTCCTGCGCGAGCTGCTGCCCGACGCCGCCGAGCACGCCCAGCTCGACGAGCGCACCCGATGGCTGTCCCTGCGGGCCTTGGTCGCCGACCTCCGCTCGTCGGTGGCCGACCCGAAGACCTCCGAGCCGCTGCGCCGCGCCGCCGCCGGCCACCTCGCGCGGCTGGCGCGCGCCGGGGTCCAGGGCGCCGACCCGCGCAGCTGGTACACCCTCACCGAGCCCTCGCACGAGGGCCCCGCGTTCGCCGAGGACGAGCAGCTCGTCCTGTCGCCCTCGCAGGTGGAGACGTTCGAGAAGTGCGGGCTGCGCTGGCTGCTCGCCGCCTGCGTGGGCGCCGACGACGGCGGCGCGGCGGAGTTCGCCACGATGGGCAAGGTGATCCACGCGGTCGCCGAGCTGGTCGGCACCGACGACTCGGTGAGCGACGTCGACATCGCCAAACGGCTCGACGAGGTCTGGGGCGACCTCGACTTCCGCAGCGCCTGGTACTCCGAGAAGCAGCGCGCGCAGGCCGAGGCGATGGTGGAGCGCTTCCTCGCGTGGCACGAGCGCGACGACGCGCGCGAGGTCGTCTCCATCGAGGACTCCTTCCGTATCGACCTGGGCCGCGTGTTGATCCGGGGCCGCATCGACCGCGCCGAGCGCGACGGCGACGGGAACGCCTGGATCGTCGACATCAAGACCTCCAGCGTGCCCGTACGCGAAGACGACCTGCCGCGCCACCCGCAGCTCGGCGTCTACCAGCTCGCCGTGATGCTCGGCGCGTTCGTCGACAAGGGCCTGGCCGAGCCCGGGGGAGCGGAGCTGATCCAGGTCGGCAAGGGCGCCTACGCCGCGCGTGTACGGGTCCAGACGCAGCCGCCGCCGTCCGCCGACGCCGACCCCGAGTGGCCGCGCAAGCTCGTCGACCGGGTGGCCGACGGGATGACGAGCCCGGTCTTCGAGGCCAAGCGCGACGACCACTGCCGCACCTGCCCGGTCCAGAGCTGCTGCCCCGCACACGAGAACGGCGGCCACGTCACGTGATCTCCTTCGTAGGAGACGCGTCCTCGCTACGGTCAGTCGTGTGACCTCCTTCGTCGGTGGAGCTACCAGGGAGCTGTGCTTGTCGGCTCCCTCGCTACGGTCGGTCACATGATCGGTCCGCAGGAGCTGGCGCACCGGCTCGGGGTACCCGAGCCGACGCCCGACCAGGCCGCGGTCATCGAGGCGCCGCTCGCGCCCATGGCCGTGATCGCCGGTGCCGGGTCGGGCAAGAGCGAGACGATGGCGGCCCGGGTCGTGTGGCTGGTGGCCAACGGCCTGATCCGCCCGGAGCGCGTGCTCGGCCTGACGTTCACCCGCAAGGCCGCCGCGGAGCTGTCCGACCGCGTACGCCGGCGGCTCGGCCAGCTGCGCGAGCACGAGGACCTGATCGCACCGGAGATCCTCGACGGCGAGCCGACGGTGTCGACCTACCACGCGTACGCCGCGCGGCTGTTCGGCGACCACGCGCTGCGCGCCGCGCTCGAGCCGACGATGCGGCTGGTCACCCCGGCGGTGTCCTGGCAGATCGCCTCCCGGGTCGTGGATGCCTACGACGGGCCGATGGACCGCGTCGAATGGGGGCCCGACACGGTCACCAAGGCGGTGATCGCGCTCGCCGGTGAGCTGTCGGAGCACCTGCGCACCACCGACGACGTACGCGGCGTCGGCGGGTGGCTGGCCGAGCGGGTCGCCGAGGTCAAGAAGCAGACCAAGAAGCACCAGGGCGTGGTGCTCGAAGCGCACGCGGTACGCGAGCAGCTCCTGCCGCTCGTCGAGGCCTACCAGCGGGCCAAGGCGAAGAAGGAGGTGCTCGACCACGGCGACCAGCTCGCGCTCGCCGCGCGGATCGCCGCCGAGCACTCCGAGGTCGGGATGGTCGAGCGGTCACGCTACGGCGCCGTGCTGCTGGACGAATACCAGGACACCAGCCACGCCCAGCTCGTGCTCCTGACCTCGCTGTTCAGCGGCGGCCACCCGGTGACCGCGGTCGGCGACCCGTGCCAGTCGATCTACGGGTGGCGCGGTGCCAGCGCGGGCAACCTCCTGGGGTTCGTCCGCGACTTCCCGCTGCGCGACGGGCCCGCGCCGATGCGCCAGCTGTCCACGAGCTTCCGCAACGGCGAGCGGATCCTCGACGCCGCCGCGCGCATCCAGGGCGAGCTGCGCGAGGAGGCCAAGGACGTGCCGCGCCTGTGGCCCGGCGCGCTCCAGCAGGACCGCGGGCGCATCGAGTGCGCCATGCTCGACACGATCGAGGACGAGTCCGACCGGCTCGCCGACCGGCTTGTCACCCTGCTGCGGCAGCCGAAGGAGGTCGCGCCGGACGGGTACCCCTGGGACAAGGCCGGGCGCCACGGCGCGGGGCTCCAGCCGTCCGACATCGCGGTGCTGGCCCGCAAGCGGTCGCAGTTCCCGCTGGTACGCGCGGCGCTCGAGGCACGCGGCATCCCGGTGGAGGTCGTCGGGCTCGGCGGCCTGCTGACCGTTCCCGAGGTGCAGGACGTCGTCGCCACGCTCCGGGTCGTGCACGACCCGACCGCGGGCGCCTCGCTGGCACGCCTGCTGACCGGCCCGCGCTGGCGCATCGGCCCGCGCGACCTCGTGGCCCTGGGCCGCCGTGCCAGGGAGCTCGCCCGCGAGGCGGCGCGCGACGTGCATCCCGACGCGGGCGCGCCGCCCGAGCGGGAGACCGGCGACCCGCTGCGGCAGGTCGTCGCCGAGCTGAACGACGAGCACGGCAGCCTCGTGGACGCACTCGACGACCTCGGCCCGGAGACCGCCTTCACCGAGACCGGCCACGCACGTCTCGCCCTCCTGCGGGACGAGCTGCGTACGCTGCGCCGCCACGTCGGCCTCGCGCTGCCCGACCTGGTCACCGAGGTCGAGCGCACGCTCGGCCTCGACATCGAGGTCGCCGCCCGCGCCGGGCTCGACCCGGTGACGGCCCGCGCCGACCTGGACGCCTTCGTGGACGCGGCGGCTTCCTTCGCCGGTGACGCGGAGGACCCGACGCTGGGCGCGTTCCTCGCCTACCTCAAGGCAGCCGAGTCCGAGGAGTTCGGGCTCGAGGCGGGCCGGGTCGGCGAGACCAACAGCGTGAAGCTCCTGACCGTGCACGCCGCCAAGGGGCTCGAGTGGGACGTCGTCGCGCTGCCCGGCCTGGTGTTCAACCCGACCAAGGACGGCGCGCCCGGTCCGGGCTCGGTCTTCCCGGCGAAGCCGCAGAGCTCCTCGCGCTGGACGACCAACGCGCGCACCATCCCGTACCCGCTGCGCGGCGACCACGCCGATCTGCCGGAGCTGACCGGGCTGCACAAGGACGACATCGAGGGCTTCAACGCGGCGACCTCCGAGCGTGACCTGCGCGAGGAGCGCCGGCTCGCCTACGTCGCGGTCACGCGCGCCCGGCACCTGCTCATCACGACCGGCTATCGCTGGGGCACCTCGAGCCGTTCGCTCCAGCCGTCGCCCTTCCTGGAGGAGATCCGCGACGCGTGCGAGGCGGGCGCGGGCGAGGTCGGCTACTGGGCCGACGAGCCCGTCGGGGAGGACAACCCGCTGCTCGCCGAGAAGGAGACCGCGACCTGGCCCGCCACCGCGGAGGGCGAGCGGTACGACGCGGTGGCCGACGGCGCCCGCATGGTCGACGACGCGATGCACGGGCGGCTCCGCTGGGGCGCCGCGACCTACTCCGCGCTGCCGGTACGCGACCGGCGGCGGGTCTCGGCCTGGGCGCGCGACGTCGAGCTGCTGCTCGCCGAGCGCGACCGGTCGCGCGGCTCCGACGGGCTCGCGGTCGACCTTCCCTCCCACCTGTCCGTCTCCTCGCTCGTCATGCTGGCGCGCGACCCGGCCGCGCTGGCACGCCAGATCCGCCGCCCGATGCCGCGCCCGCCCGCGCCGTACGCCCGGCGGGGCACGGCCTTCCACCGCTGGCTGGAGGAGCGCTGGGGCCAGCAGCGGCTGCTCGACCTCGACGACCTGCCCGGCGCCTCCGACGACGGCGCCGCGGATGACGACCGGCTCGAGGCCCTCCAGTCCGCCTTCGAGGCGAGCGCCTGGGCCGACCGCGAGCCCTACGAGGTCGAGGTGCCCTTCGAGACGCTGATCGGCGACCGCCTGGTCCGCGGCCGGATGGACGCGGTGTTCCGCGACGCGAGCGGCGGCTACGAGGTGGTCGACTGGAAGACCGGCCGGCCGCCGGCCGGTTCGGAGGCGCGCGTCGTCGCCGTGCAGCTCGCCGCCTACCGTCTCGCCTGGGCCCAGCTCGCGGCCGTCGACGTCGAGCGGGTCAGCGCCGCCTTCCACTACGTCGCGGCGGGCCGTACGGTCCGTCCCGCCGACCTGCTGGACGAGGCCGGTCTGATCGCGCTGCTGGACGGCATCCCGCAGGCCTGACTCACACGTACGCGAAGGACGGCTTCGGGTGCATGAGGAAGTCGTGGTGGGAGATGTTCCAGGCGTACGCGCCGGCCATCGCGAAGGCCACGACGTCTCCGACGGCGATCCGCGCGAGCGCGATCCGGCGGGCGAACACATCCTTCGGCGTGCACAGCTGGCCGACCAGCGTCACCGGGCCGCCCACCGCGGGTCCGCCGCCGGCCGGCAGCAGCGTGAACGGCTGGTCGTGGCCCTTCGTCACCGGGGTCCGCAGGTGGTGGGTGCCGCCGCGCAGCACCGCGTACGACTCGCCGTGCGAGCGCTTCACGTCGAGGACGTCGGTGACGTACCAGCCGCAGTACGCGGTCAGGGCGCGTCCCGGCTCGATGCGCAGCGTCTCGCCGGGCCGCCGCAGCGCCGCCAGCCCGGCGCCGTACGCCGCCCAGTCGAAGCGTGCCGCGGTGTCCCCGTAGTCGACGGCCATCCCGCCGCCGAGGTTGATCTCCTCGGGGTCGCCGAGCCGGCCGCGCGCCCAGGCGAGCACTCGCGCCGCCAGCTCGAGCATCGGGCCGGCGTGGAGCCCGGAGGCCAGGTGCGCGTGCACGCCGCGCAGCCGCAGCCAGGGCGCGTCCGCCAGCAGGTCCAGGCAGGCGTCGAGGGTCTCGGGGTCCATCCCGAACGGTCCGCTCATCCGCAGGGACGCGCAGTCCACCGCGATCGGCAGGTTGACGCGCAGGAGGACGTCCAGCTCGCGGCGCAGATCCGCGAGGCGGCGGAGCTCGTGCGGGCTCTCCACGTGGACCCGGTCGACCTCGGTGGCGAGGAGGAGCTCCTCGTCGGTCTTGCCGGGGCCGCCGAACGCCAGCCGCGTCCCGGGCAGAGTGGCGCGTACGTGGGCCAGCTCACCGCCCGAGGACACCTCGACGCCGTCGACGTGCGGGGCCAGGGCCCGCAGGATTCGCGGATCGGGGTTGGCCTTGGCCGCGTAGAACAGCTCGGCCGGTACGGCGGCGCGGACCGCCGCGGCGTGGGCGTCCAGCCCGGCCAGGTCGTGGACGTACACCGGCAGGCCGGCGGACAGGGCGCGGTCGCGTACCCGCTCGGACAGCATCAGCGGTCCGCCAGCGGGTTGGGCACCGAGACGTAGACCGCCTCGCGGTCTGGGTCGCGCGCCCAGCGGGTGCGGAGGTTGGCCTTGGCGGGCATCGGCACGCCCGCGAGCAGCGCACGGAGCCGCGCGGCGCCGCCGGGCAGCGGCGCGATGTCCTCCGCGAGCCGTGCCACGCGGTGCCGCGCGAGGCGCCAGAGATCGCGTTCGAGCGGCGGGCACAGGTCCGCGACGGCGGCGGCGATCTCGGACAGGTGGTTCACGAACAGGCAGTAGACCACTCGGTCCCAGCCGCGCCCCGGCGCGTACGTCATGGCCTCCGCGACCGGTACGGGCAGGTCCGCGAGGAACGACGCCCACGGCCCGTGCAGCAGTTTCGTGCCCTCGAGGTCGCGGAAGATCGCTTGGATCGGCATGCCGTCGCCGTCCACCGAGACGAGAACGTTCTGCAGGTGGGGTTCGAGGACGACGCCGTGGACGAGGTAGGCGCACAGGGCCGGTTCGGCGACGGCCCGCACGTAGGCGTCCCACCAGGCCAGGAGGTGGTCCGGCGACGCGTCACGGAGCAGGTACGCCGCCGACGCGTCGCTTCGGCCGTACGGGTCGGCGACCGCGGCCGCGAGCAGCGGCGTGCCCGCGAACCCGCCGACGCCCTCGCGCACGATCACGCCGAGCCCCTCACACAGCCGCGGATCGGCGGCGGAGACCGTCCGGTAGCCCGGCTCGCCGAGCAGCGCGGCGGGCAGCGCGGCGAAGACCGGGCGCAGCGCGCGGGTCAGCGCCACCGCGCCGGCCATCTCGTACCAGGCGTTCTTGCGCACGCAGTTGGTGATGCGGACGTCGAGGCTGAACTTCAGGAAGGCGTCGGGGACGTACACGGTGCGCACCGACGACGTGGGCACGGCCTCCGGCCCGTACGCGCCGAGGTCGATGATCGTCTCGGACTCGGGCCGCAGGAGGGCGAGTTGCCACGGGTGCGCGGGCAGCACGCGGTGACCGGCGGGAACGGGCGGGCCGATCCGGTCGAGCAGCGCGACGTCGCCCTCCTCGGCGATCGCGTCCTCGCGCACCGCGAGCCAGTGCAGCGGGAAGCGCGCGCCGGTCTCCGGTGCGTAGCGGCCCCAGTCCCCGCCCTGTCGCGACTTGGGCGTCGGATGGAACCGGTGCCCGGTGACCAGGGACTGCTCCGAGTCCAGGAAGGCGTCGCCGGACGGCCGGCGGCCGTCGCGGATCATGGCGGCCATGGCGTCGTGGCTCTCGGCGACCTGCCCGGCGAACTCCGGGTTGGCCGTGCCGGTCATCAGCTCGAGCTCGGCCTCGACCAGCTCCGAAAGCCGCCGCCAGCCGAGCGGGACCCAGTCGTCGCCCAGCTCCTCGAGCGGCCCGGCGAGCCGTGGCGACATCACCTGCGGCCGCAGCAGCCGGGCACGCAGCGTCGTGCCGGCGCGCGGCAGCCGCACGACGAGGTACGGGCCGGCGGGCCATACCTGCTTCCCGGGCGCGCACACCTCCCGCACCACGCAGTTGAACAGCGTGAGCGCGGTGACGTCGCCCGCGTCGAGGCTTACTGGTCGCGCGAGCGACGTCACGTGGCAGACCTCTTCAGGTAGTTCGGGCCCGGCGGGCCGTAGTGCTTGTTGATGTCCGAGGCGAGCGTGCGGTCCTTGCCTACGAGCGTCCCGGCGGTCAGCATCGCCTTGCCCGGCAGCCGGTCGGCGTCGAGGGTGCGGGCCCGCAGGAAGCCCTTGTCGTCGTACGCGTCGAGGGCCGCGGCGAGGCGGTCGCGGATCAGGCCGAGGCCGGTGTCGAGGGGGAGGAGACCGCGTTCGGCGAACGCGAAGGCGAGCGCGCCCGCGCAAAGGTGCAGGGTGATCGTGACGAACACCCGGACCAGGGCCTCAGGGTCCTCGGTCAGCAGCCGTGCGTCGTGGAAGTCGTCGGGGTCCGGCGCGCGGCCGAGCACGTCGCCGAGCCGCCGCCGGTCGATGAGCGCGCCGTCGTTGTCCTTGATCATCAGGCGCATCGGCTCGCCGGGCACGATCGAGACGTTCTGCTGGTGCGCCTCCAGCGCGACGCCGTACCGGGTGAGCAGCGCGACGTTCCAGCCGAACAGCGTGCCCAGGTAGTCGCCGAAGAACGACTCGATGTCATCGGTCAGCTCCTCGACGACGTGGCGGCCCTCCGGCGTACGGGCCGGCAGCGCGGCGAGCGGCACGCCCTCGGCGGGCAGCCGGCGGACCAGGTAGCCGTGCAGTGGATCGTCCGCGTGGCCGTAGGTCTGCTCGTCGGCCAGCAGGACCGGGGCGTGCTCGCGGTCCAGCACGTCGCGGAGCAGGCGTTCGACGAGCGCGCCGTCGGGAAGCGTGCCCGGAATGATCACCCGGCGGTTCCGCATGCCCAGCGTGCTGGTCGGCAGCGGCAGTTTGAGCTGCACGCGTGGCTCGACCGCCACGGTCCGCATCGACAGCGTCGGACGTACCGTGACCGCCGGGCCTGGCACCGTGGGGATCAGCCGCGCGGTCAGCGGATGCACCGGAAAGACGTCCTGGTCGCCGCGTAGGCCCAGGTCGGCGGGGTCGGGCCACCAGCCGGGGCGCTCGCCGTTGCGCGTCGAGTGCGTCACGGCCGCCCAGCGCAGGCGGAACGACGGGGCGAACTCCGGCGCGTACGCGAGCAGGTCGGACTCATCCAGGCCCAGCCGGCAGCGGGCCGTCGGATAGACCGGATGGTCGACGTTCGCGGCGAGCGCCTCGTACCGGGTGATCCCGGCCGGCGTGCGGCGTACGGACTCGGAGAGCCGGAGCGAGCGCAGCGCCTCGCGGCACTCGCGCTCGAAGGCGGTCACGTCGTCGCGCGGGTCGGCCAGGGCGCGTACGGCGTCGAACACCTCGGCCAGCGTCACCTCCTCGGCGACCACCCGGTCGGCGAGGAACCCGGCATGCCGCCCGTCGCCGGTCGCCTCGCCGGTCAGCGCGACCGTACGCCCGCCGGGCAGGGTGAGCCGGTCGCCGTCGACGCGGCGCGACAGCTCGCCGTAGTCCTCGCGCACGAGCGCGTCGAGCACCCGTGCCGCGAGGTAGGCCTCCGGGCGGCGTAGCGCGGCCGGGACCAGGTGGATCGCGCTCACGGCCGGATCTCCCAGCGGTTGCGCGCGCGGAACCGGCCGATCTCCGCCGCGACGCCCGCGGCGTCCGGGCCGACCGCGCGGATCAGCCCGACATAGTCGCGGTTGGTACGGGTCAGCGCGATGACGTCCCCGGTCGCGCGGATCGGCCAGTACGCGAGCCGTACCCCGGCGGACTCGTACTCCACGCGCTCGGGCGCCGCGGCGAGCGTGCCCGGACGGTCCGCGATGACGGAGTCGACGGTCGCGTGCCCGGCGGCGGCGGGCAGGTCCGGGATCGGCAGGCCGAGGTGGGCGCGCAGCACCCACTCGAAGATCGGTACGCCGAGCAGCTCGGCGAGCAGGAAGTCGCAGTGGTCGCCGATGATCCGGTAGTTGACCTCGACGATGCGGGCGCGCCCCTCGTGCACGACGTACTCGGTGTGGCACGCGCCGAAGCCCACGCCGAGCGTGCGAAGGTCGGCCAGGACCTGGTCGGCGCAGGGCGGTGGCGCCCAGTCGAGTCGCTCCTCGACGAAGTGCGGCGGCGCCGACACCGTCGTGCGGAACCCGCCGATGACCTGGCGGTTCAGCGTCTCCAGGGTGTGCAACGTGCCCGGGAGGTACTCCTCGGCGAGCAGCGTGCCGTCGCGCCGGCCCCAGATCTCGCGGCAGCGGGTGGCCAGCTCGGCGCGGTCCTCCACCAGGAACACGTCCTCGCTCGCGACCCCCTCGCGCGGCTTGACCACCAGCGGGTACGGGGCGCCGTCGGGCGGCTCGTCGCCGGGCGTCAGCTCGGCGGCGTACACCCCGCCGAGCGTCCGGCGCATCAGCGCCTTGTTCTTGGTGCGCAGCGCCGCACGCCAGTCCTTGCCCGGCAGTCCGAAGTAGTCGGCGGCCAGCGCGGCCGGTGTCTGCAGGTGGTCGCTGTTGGAGAAGATCCCGGCGGGCGGCTCGCCACGGGAGATCTCCGCGATGACGGCGCGAGCGTCCGTGACGTCGCAGCGTACGGTCGCGATCGGCCAGGCGCGATCGGTCAGTACGGTGACGTCCGCGCCGAGTAACGCCGCAGCGGGGAGGAACCCGTGCGTCACCGAGTCGGTCTCCTTGCCGGCGATGATGTAGAGCCGCACGGCCCTCCTGCCTGTCAGGTAAGGCTTACCTAAGTCCGTCGCCCATACTGTCGTGGGCGCGGCGGGACACGCAACAAGGCCCGCGCGTGTGTCTTCGGTAGCCTTCCAGGCGATGACCGTCCACCCCGACCATCCCATCGCGATCGCGCGCACGGGCGGTCGCTGGAACGCGAGGGCGCACTGATGGACCTCCTACCGCGCTGGCCCGGCCCCGATGTGCTCGGCGCGGAGCTGCTGCGCCGCTACTGCGAACCGCACCGGCGCTACCACACGAGCGCGCACCTGGCCGAGGTGCTCGACCGCGTCGACGAGCTGGAGGACGAGGCCGGGGACGCCGGCGTCGTACGGCTCGCGGTGTGGTTCCACGACGCGGTCTATGACCCGGTGCGCGCCGACAACGAGGAGCGCAGCGCAGTCCTCGCCGAACGCATGCTCGCCGACACGGACCTGCCCGCCGCGACGGTCGCCGAGGTCGCCCGGCTCGTACGGCTGACCACCACGCACGACCCGGACGAAGGCGACCACGACGGCGCGGTCCTGTGCGACGCGGACCTGGCGATCCTCGCGGCGGCGCCGGAGCGCTACGCCGCGTACGCCGCCGCCGTGCGCGAGGAGTACGCGGCGGTGCCGGACGAGGCGTTCCGCGAGGGCCGCGCCGCCGTCCTGCGCGGGCTGCTCGAGCTGCCGTCGCTGTTCCGCACCCGGTCGGCCCGCGACCGCTGGGAGGACACCGCACGGCACAACCTCCGTACCGAGCTCATGCTCCTGACCGGCTCCTGACCCCATGCAGCGGGCGGTCGATGAACACGGCCACGGGACTAGAGTGCCCGAAGAGGTTCTACCTGCGAGGAAGCGGTAATGGACGTACGTGCACACATCGAGGCCGGCGCGAGCGGGTTCTTCGCCGAGCTCACGGAATGGCTCACCATCCCGTCGATCTCCGGAGACCCGGAGCACGTCGGTGACGTCCGGCGCTCCGCCGAGTGGCTCGCGGACCACCTGCGCACGACCGGGTTCCCGGTCGTGGAGATCTGGGAGACCGGCGGGCTGCCGGCCGTCTTCGCGGAGTGGCCGGCCGCCGACCCGGCCGCGCCCGTGGTCGTCGTCTACGGCCACCACGACGTGCAGCCGGTCGAGCCGCTCGAAGAGTGGGACACCCCGCCGTTCTCCCCGGTGGAGAAGGACGGGCAGCTGATCGGCCGAGGCACCTCCGACGACAAGGGCCAGATCCTCTTCCACACGCTCGGCCTGCGGGCCGGACTCGCCGCGAGCGGCCACGACGCGCCGCCCGTCACGATCAAGATGCTGGTCGAGGGCGAGGAGGAGGCCGGGTCGCCGCACTTCGCGGACCTGCTGCGGGACCGGCGGGACCGGCTCGCCTGTGACGCCGTCGTCATCAGCGACACCTCGATGTGGGCCGCCGACGTGCCCTCGATGTGCACCGGCATGCGCGGCCTGACCGAGGCCGAGCTCTCGCTGTACGGGCCGTCGAGTGACCTGCACTCCGGCTCCTTCGGCGGCGCGGTGCCCAACCCGCTGCACGCGATGGCGAGCCTGCTCGCGGGCCTGCACGACGACCGTAACCGCGTCACGCTCGACGGCTTCTACGACGGCATCGTCGAGCTGACCGGTGAAGAGCGCGAGCTGTTCGCCAAACTGCCCTTCGACGAGGCGGAGTGGCTCGCGATGGCGGGCGAGAGCCGCGCGGCGTACGGCGAGGAGGGCTTCACCACTCTCGAGCGGATCTGGGCGCGCCCGACCGCCGAGATCAACGGCATGTGGGGCGGGCACACCGGCCCCGGAGGCAAGACCATCGTGCCGCGCGAGGCGCACGCCAAGGTGTCGTTCCGCCTGGTGGCAGGGCAGGAACCGGCCCGCGTGCACGACGCGTTCGCGGCCTACGTCGCCGAGCACACCCCGCCGGGCATCGAGGCGAGCGTCCGTTTCCCGAGCCCGGGCAACCGGCCGTGCTTCTCGCCGATCGACTCCCCGGGCGTCCTCGCCGCGCGGCGGGCGATGGAGCGCGCGTTCGGCACGGAGGTGCTGTTCACCCGCGAGGGCGGCAGTGGACCCGAGGCCGACCTCGCCGACATCCTCGGCGCCCCGCTGATCTTCATGGCGGTCGGCCTCGACGAGGACCGCATCCACGCGCCCAACGAGAAGGTCGAGATGTCGCTTCTGCTCAAGGGCGCCGAGGCCGCGGCGTATCTGTGGGACGAGCTGGCCGCCGGCCGCTGAGAGGTGTGGACGTGACCGAGGTGTACGAGGCACTGGGCTGGCTGGCGCTGTCGCGCGGCACGCTGGACCGGGTCGGCGAGCGGCGTCGCGACGACGTCTGGCTGGTCGAGGCGTGGGCGGACCCGCGCACCCGCGTCCTGGTGATCGAGCGCGGCAAGGTGCTGGTACGACCCGAGCCGGCGCTCCTGCTGTTCGGCACGGCCGATGCGCCCGAGGGGGAGCGCTACCTGCTGGGCGTCGACCCGGACGGCGTCGCCTACTTCGGCGTGTCGGCGCCGCTCCCGGAGATCGAGGGCACCGAGCCCGCCGACCTGCGGAGCGCGGGCGCGCGGCTCAGCGACCGCGACGCCGGGCTGTTCACCCAGGCCGTCGGCCTGGAGAACTGGCACGCCACGCACACGCACTGCCCGCGCTGCGGCGCGCTCACCGAGCCCGCGTCGGCGGGCCACACCCGGATCTGTACGGTCGACGGCTCCGAGCACTTCCCGCGTACGGACCCGGCCGTGATCATGCTGGTGCACGACGACGACCGCATGCTGCTGGGGAGCAGCGGGCGCTGGGGGCCGAACCGGATGTCGGTGCTGGCCGGGTTCGTCGAGGTGGGGGAGTCCCTCGAACAGGCGGTCGTACGCGAGGTGGCCGAGGAGGTCGGCGTCGTCGTCGAGGACTGCCGCTACCTGGGCAGCCAGCCCTGGCCGCTGCCGCGCAGCCTCATGGTCGGCTTCTTCGCTCGTGCGCGCGGGCGCCAGGAGCCGCGGGTGGACGGCGAGGAGATCACGAACGCCCGGTGGTTCACCCGGGAGGAGCTGGCCGCCGCGGCGGAGTCCGGCGAGGTCCTGCTACCCGGCCGGGTCTCGATCGCCCGGCAGCTGATCGAGCTCTGGTACGGCGGAAGGCTTCCCGGCGACTGGTGAGGTTCGGTCGTGCGGCCCGGGCCGTACGACATCAGTCGGCCGGATGCCCGGCCAGCCAGGAGGCCACATTGGCGTCGACCGGCGTGAAGGGGAGTTCGGTGAGGCGCGCCGCCTCGAGGACCGCCTCTACGCTGTCCGCGGCGAACGCGCAGAGCAGGCTCAGGTGCGCTGGCAGGTACATCCCATGAAGGAACCGGACGGCACGTCCACCGGCGCTGGTACGTCGTGCGGCGTGGTCGAGGGCCAGCCGGATCACGGAGAGGTCGCCGGGCGCGACCTGGGGTGAGAGACCGATGGAGATGAACACGGTCGCCGAAGGGGCGGATGGGGCCGATGGGTTCGGATCGGATTGCACCGGGCACTCCTGCCGTCGACGGGAACCGGATCACGGGCGGGGCGGACGCCGCCCGTGAGTCCTTCAGTACGGAAGCCGGCGGCCGGACGGCGATCGGAGGTCGAGTTCGCAGGGCACGGCGGGCGGGCGATGTCTGATCGCGACCTGGACATGGCGCATGATCTCTACCTCACGATCGTCGAGAGTCGTCAGCCGACGGCGGACAGGCCGAGCGCCCGGTGAGGCGCGAGGCAGTGCCCGTCAGGGAACAGCTCTCCCGTGTCGTCGAAGACGACGACACCGTTGCAGAGCAGGATCCAGCCCTGTTCCGGGTGGGAGGACACGACGCGAGCGGCCGTGTGATCTTCGGCGTTCGCTCCGGGGCACCGAGGCCAGTGCTGGCACATGGGGGTTCCTCCTCTCCTATGCTCGACACTCTTCTACGATGCCTCGCGCGCGGGGACGCGTCAGCGCGGCAGACCCCCATTTCAAGGCCATGCCAGCGGTACCGCACGTCTTCCGGTTAGCCGCAATGCGCCGACCCGATGCCCTGCGAGAAACTTTTCTCATGGCCGTGCGCTGTCTAATCATCGACGACAACGACCGGTTCCTTGAGGCCGCACGTGAGGCCCTCGAGAGGGACGGGATCATTGTGGTCGGTGTGGCATCGGACGGTGCCGAGGCCATGGACCGGACCCTTGAGCTGCGGCCCGACGTCATCCTCGTGGACGTCTGTCTCGGCGAGGAGTCCGGGTTCGCGCTCGCCGAGCGCATCGCCAGTGCGTGCCGGGCCTGGCGGCCGTGTCTCATCCTCGTCTCGACCTACGCGAAGCGCGACTTCGAGGACATGCTGGAGACCAGCTCGGCCTCCGCTTTCCTGTCCAAGGCTCAGCTGTCCGGGCTGGCGATCCGCGAGATCATGTCGGTCCTGTGCGTCGGCGGTGTCACCGGGCGTCGAGGAAGGCTATGACGGCCAGCACCCGCCGGTGATTGTCCTCCGCCTCGGGCAGTTGCATCCGGGTGAGGATGCTGCGAACGTGCTTCTCCACGGTGCCTTCGGTGATCCACAACCGGTGGGCGATCCCGGTGTTCGACCGCCCTTCGGCCATCAGCGCGAGCACCTCGCGCTCGCGCTCGGTCAGCCCCTCCAGCGGGTCGTCCCTGCGGCGCGCCGACAGGAGCTCCTGGACCAGCCCTGGGTCGACCACCGAGCCGCCGTGGGCGATCCGCTCCACGGTCTCCACGAAGTCGGCCACCTCGGTCACCCGCCCCTTGAGTAGGTAGCCGACCCGGCTGCCGGCGGAGAGCAGCTCGGTCGCCTGGTCGACCTCGACATGGGCGGACAGCAGCAAAATCCCGACGTCGGGGAAGTCACGGCGGATGGTGAGCGCGGCGTCGAGGCCCTCCGCTTCGTACGCGGGAGGCATCCGGATGTCGACGATGGCGATGTCTGGTTTGTGCTCGCGCACGAGATCCAGGAGCGCCGGAGCGTCCCCGGCCTGCCCCACGATGGCGAACCCGGCACGTGCGAGCAGACTGGCGAGTCCTTCGCGTAGAAGGATGTCGTCATCCGCAAGCACGATGCGGACGCCCCGTTCCGCCATGAGCCCCCACCGCCGTACAGTGATGACTTAGAGACTAACCCATTCCGGCCTGTTTCCGCTGGTCGTGAGGATGTGTAGTGAGGGCATGGGCGTTGTTCCCCATGCGCGGGGGGCAGAGCGCGAGACGAGGCCTGGGCCGCCGGATGGCGGTTGCGAGCGCCGTCGTCGCCTGCCTGATGGTGATCACCTTCACCCTCCTGTACGGGGCGATCGGAAGCCTCGTTGACGCCGCCCGGCTGACCGAGCGTTCGGAGGCCGTCATGGCCTCGTCCAACCGTCTCGAGCGGTTGATCATCGACCTCGAGACGGGCCAGCGGGGGTATGTGATCACCGGCGACACCGCCTTCCTCCAACCATGGAACAACGCCCTCGCCGCGTACCCCGCCCAGGTGGCCAACTTCCAGAATCTCGCCGACCGGGCCGGTGGCGGCCAGGGAGCGCGGGCCAGGGAGATCGCCCGGAACACGGACTTCTACGTCCATGATTACTCCATCCCCCTGGTGGACCGGGTACGCAGGGACCCATCGCGCCGCCAGACCGTCCAGGTGACCACGGACGGCCGCCACCGGATGGAGACGCTCCGGCAGGGCTTCGACACGTTCACGGACACCCAGCGGTCCGCCGAGCTGCTCGGCGGGCGCCACTCGATGGACACGGTGCGCCGGGGGACGCTGACCGCCACGGGCGCCGCGCTGGGGTCGCTGCTGCTGATCCTGCTGTTCACGGGCTATCTGACGCGGGCCATCGTGGGGCCGGTGCGCCGCGCCGCTACGATGGCGCGCCGGCTGGCCGGTGGTGACCTGACGGTCCGCATGCCCGAGACGTCGCTGACCGAGATCGGCACGCTGGAGCACGCCTTCAACGCGATGGCGGGCTCGCTGGAGGCGCGCCAGGCGCGGATCCGCCGGGTCGCGGGCGACCAGGCGGCGTTGCGGCGCGTGGCGACGCTGGTGGCGCGCGCCGCCTCGCCGAAGGTGGTCTTCGAGACCGTCGCGGGCGAGCTGGGCCGGCTGCTCGGCACGGACGTGATCGTGATCAGCCGCTTCGAACTCGACCGGATGGAGACCGTCGTCGGGGTCTGGGGCACCGAGGGCAACCCCGTCCCGATGGTCGGATCGTCCTGGTCGCTAGAGGGCCGGAGCCTGGAGGCGCGGATCCTGGCCTCCGGCGCCTCCGCACGTGCCTCCGACTACGGCCACGCGACCAGCGGGATCGGCGTCTGGGCACGTACCCGGGAGATCAACTCCGGCGTCGGCTGCCCGGTCGTGGTCGAGGGACGCATGTGGGGCGTGATCATCGCCTTCTCGGCCGGCGCCGAGGCCCCCGAGGGCACCGAGGAACGCATGATGGAGTTCACCGAGCTGGTCGGCACCGCGCTCGCGAACGCCGAGAACCAGGGGAAACTCACGGCGGCCCGCGCCCGTCTCGTCTCCGCCTCCGACGAGACCCGCCGCCGGATCGAGCGCGACCTCCACGACGGCGCCCAGCAACGCCTGGTGTCCTTGGGCCTGGAGTTGCGAGCCGCGGAGGTGGCCGTACCGGCCGGGCAGGAAGCGCTGCGCGAACAGCTCGAGACGACCGCACGCGGCCTCACGGGCGTGCTGGAGGACCTCCAGGAGATATCGCGGGGTCTGCACCCGGCCATATTGTCCAGGGCTGGCCTGGAGCCCGCCCTGAAGGCTCTGGCGCGGCGTGCCGGGGCGCCGGTGGAGCTGCGCCTCGAGGGGCTGCGCCGCCTCGAGGAACGCCTCGAGGTCGCGCTCTACTACATCATCTCCGAGGCCGTAACGAACGCGATCAAGCGCGCGAACGCCTCGCTGGTGACGGTGGAGGTCCGCATGCGCGAGACCTCGGTGTGGCTAGCGATCACCGACGACGGCTCCGGCGCCGATCTCGACGGCGGCGCCATCCTGATCAGCCTGAAGGACCGGGTCGAGTCCCTCGCCGGCACGCTCGAGATCACGAGCCCGCTCGGCGGCGGCACCCGCCGCAGCGTCCAACTCCCCATCTTCCCGGCCTGACCGAGCTCATCGAGGGGCTCGCCGAGGACACCGCCCCAGTCCGCAGACCTGTACGGCGCGGCTCCGTCCTCCGGCCGGGGCGCGGCGCTCGGCACGGTCCTGATCACCCCTGCGCTCCGCTGAATCCTCGCCATCGGTATGCCCGGAACTCTTGACGTACGGGCGCATATGGGCGTAAACAAATGGAAATCAAACAGAAACGGCGGTGAAGCAACACGATGGACGCCGAGCGACCTCGGCCCGCCCGGTGGGCCGGAGCATGATCGTCACGCTGACGCTCAACCCGAGTCTGGATCGGACGATCGAGGTGGACCGGCTCGTACGGGGCACGATGACCCGCGCGACGTCGGCGCGGCTCGATCCCGGAGGCAAGGGCGTCAACGTCTCCCGCGCGCTGCTCGCCAACAAGATCCCCTCCGTCGCGGTCGTGCCCGTCGGGGGAGCCGACGGTGACCAGCTCGTACGCCTGCTGGACGCCGACGGCATCCCGATCCGCTCGGTCCCGGTCGCGGGCCGTACGCGCTCCAACGTGACCATCGCCGAGCCCGACGGCGTGGTGACGAAGCTGAACGAGCCCGGCGAGCCGCTGTCCCGCGCGGAGCTGGACGCGGTCGCCGACGCGGTGCTGGGGGAGACGGAGACCGCGAGCTGGGTGGTCGCCTGCGGCAGCCTGCCGCCCGGCGTGCCGATCGGCATCTATGCCCGGTTGTGTGAGTTCTTCTCCGCCGCGGACGTCCAGTTCGCGGTCGACGCCAGCGGACCGGCGCTGCTGGCCGCGATCGCCGCCGGCCCGGCGCTCGTCAAGCCGAACCGCGAGGAGCTGGCCGAGGCCGTCGGGCGCCCGGTCGACAGCGTCGGCGACGCGATCGAGGCGGCCGAGGAGCTGCGCGTACGCGGCGCACGTACCGTCCTCGCGAGCCTGGGCGCGGACGGCGCCGTCCTCGTCGAGGACGGCGGGGTGACCATCGGCGAGTCGCCGATCGCCGAGGCCAGGAGCACGGTCGGGGCCGGAGACGCGCTGCTCGCCGGCTTTCTCGCCGCCGGGGCCCGTGGCAGCGCGGCGCTCGCCGAGGGGCTCGCGTGGGGGGCCGCCGCCGTCTCCCTGCCCGCGAGCCGCATGCCGCGCCCGGAGGACATCCGGCGCGACAACGTCCACATCCACCCGCGGCCGGACCCCAACCGGTCGCTCATCGCATGACCCGATACGCAGATCACCGAATCCGCTAGGAGGCCCCCATGGCCACTGCGTACACCCCCCAGATCACCGGTGGTGGTCTGAAGGCCAAGATCCAGCGCCTGGGCGGCCATCTGGCCGGCATGGTGATGCCGAACATCGGGGCGTTCATCGCGTGGGGCCTGATCACCGCGCTGTTCATCCCCACGGGCTGGCTGCCCAACAAGCAGTTCGCCGGGCTCGTCGACCCGATCATCACGCTGCTGCTGCCGGTGCTCATCGGCTACACGGGCGGCCGGATGGTCCACGGCCAGCGCGGCGCCGTCGTCGGTGCGGTCGCCACCGTGGGCGTGGTCGTCGGATCCAAGATCCCGATGTTCCTCGGTGCGATGATCATCGGCCCGCTCGCCGCGTACGTGCTGAAGCGGATCGACGAGCTCATCGAGGACCGGGTCAAGGCCGGCTTCGAGATGCTGGTCGACAACTTCACGGCCGGCATCGTCGGCGCGGCGGCGGCGATCCTGGGCGTCTGGGGCATCGCGCCGGTCGTCCGCACCGTCACCACGGCCGCCGGCAACGGCGTCGAATGGCTGATCCACCACCATCTGCTGCCACTGGCCTCGGTGCTCATCGAACCCGCCAAGGTGCTCTTCCTCAACAACGCCGTCAACCACGGCGTCCTCGGCCCGCTCGGCGTCGCGGAGTCCGTACGCCACGGCAAGTCGATCCTGTTCATGCTCGAGTCCAACCCGGGTCCCGGCCTCGGAGTGCTCCTGGCCTACCTGGTGTTCGGGCCACGTGCGCTCCGGCCCAGCGTGCCGGCCGCGATCATCATCCAGTTCCTCGGCGGCATCCACGAGATCTACTTCCCGTACGTGCTGATGAAGCCCCGCCTGATCCTGGCCTCGATGGCCGGCGGTGCGGCCGGCATCGCCACCTTCATGATCACCGGTGCGGGGCTGGTCGCGACGCCTTCGCCGGGCAGCATCTTCGCGTACGCCGCCGAGACCCCCAGGGGTGGCTGGTTCGGGGTGTTCGCCGGGGTGTTCATCGCCGCCGCGGTGTCGTTCGCCGTCGGCTCGGCCCTTCTCGGCTTCGGCAAGCTGGCCGAGGATGCCAGTGACGAGCCCGCCGAGGCGGCGCCCACCGCCACGGCAGCGACACAGGAGGCGTGACCGAATGAACGGCAAGGACATCCACAAGATCGTCGTGGCCTGCGACGCGGGCATGGGCAGCAGCGTCATGCTCGCGAGCCAGCTCAGGAAGCAACTGAAGAAGTCCGGCGTCCAGGTCGAGCACACGCCCGTCAACTCGATCCCGGACGACGCCGACGTCGTGGTCTGCCACGCGGGCCTGGCGGCGCGCGCCGGTGCGGGGGCGCCGGGCAAGCACCTCGTGACCTTCCAGGTCTTCATCGGCGACCCCGCCGTCACCCGGCTCGTCGACGCGATCAAGAGCGGCGGCGAGGTCGGTGCCTGAACTGCTGGACCCCGCGCACGTACGGCTCGACGCGACGGCCGCCGACCGCGAGGACGCCATCCGCCAGTGCGGCGCCGCGCTGGTCGGGGCCGGCGCGGTCGAGCCCGCGTACGTCGACACGATGCTCGAGCGCGAGCGTTCGATCTCCACGTACGTCGGGGAGGGCGTCGCGATCCCGCACGGCACCCTCGCGGGCAAGGACGTCATACGCCACGACGCGGTGTCCTTCGTGCGCTTCCCCGGCGGCGTCGACTGGGGCGGCCGGCAGGTCGTCCTGTGCATCGGCATCGCCGCGCGCGGCGACGGGCACGTACGCCTGCTGTCCGAGCTCGCCCAGATCCTGCTCGACCCGGACCAGGCTCGCGCGCTGCGGGAGTCGTCCGACATCGACGAGGTGGTACGGCTGCTTCAGCCGGCCGGAGAGGAAGAACCAGCGTGAAGGTCGCCCGTTTCCATTCGCCCGGTGACATCCGAATCGAGGACGCCGCCGAGCCGGACGCCGGTCCCGGAGAGGTCAAGATCCGGGTCCGCAACTGCTCCACCTGCGGTACCGACGTCAAGATCTCGAAGTTCGGCCACCACCACATCCGGCCGCCGCGTGTCATGGGCCACGAGATCGCCGGGCAGGTGGCCGAGGTCGGCGACGGCGTGACCGGCTGGGCGCCGGGCGACCGCGTCCAGGTCATCGCCGCGATTCCCTGCGGCACCTGTGGGGAGTGCCGCCGCGGCCGGATGACGGTGTGCCCGAACCAGGAGTCGATGGGCTACCACTACGACGGCGGGTTCGCCGAGTACACGATCGTGCCCGCCAAGGTGCTCGCGGTCGACGGCCTGAACCGAGTCCCGGACGGGGTCGGGTTCGCCGAGGCGTCGGTCGCCGAGCCCCTCGCCTGCGTGCTCAACGGGCAGGAGCTGGCACGCGTCGGCGAGGGCGACGACGTCGTGGTCATCGGCGCCGGTCCTATCGGCTGCCTGCACGTACGGCTGGCGCGCTCGCGCGGCGCCGCACGGGTCTTCCTCGCCGACCTGAACCCCGAACGCCTGGCCATGTCCGCCGAGCGCGTACGGCCCGACGCCGCGATCCACGGCGCCGACCTGGTGGACCAGGTGCTCAAGCTGACGGACGGCCGCGGCGCCGACGTCGTCATCACCGCCGCCGCCTCGGGCGCCGCGCAGGAGCAGGCGCTTCAGATGGCCGCCCGGCAGGGCCGCATCAGTTTCTTTGGCGGCCTGCCCAAGGACGACCCGGTCATCGCGTGCGACTCCAACCTCGTGCACTACCGCGAGCTGACCATCGTCGGCGCCAACGGCTCCAGTCCGAGCCACAACGCCCACGCCCTGAACCTCATCGCCTCGGGCGCGGTCGAGGTCGCCGACCTGATCACCGACCGGCTCCCGCTGACGGACGTGCTCGCCGCGATCGACATCGTCGGCCGCGGCAGCGCCATCAAGGTGACCATCGAGTCCTGAGGAGGCTGCGATGCCAGAGCGAACCGTCACGATCGCCTCACGTACCGGCCTGCACGCCCGGCCCGCCGCGATCTTCGTCAAGGCGGCGGCCGGGCAGCCCACGCCGGTGACCATCCGGGTCGGCGACGGCCGTGCCGTACCGGCGGCCAGCATGCTCGCCGTGCTCTCGCTCGGCGCCGGGCACGGCACAGAGGTCACCCTCGAGGCCGACGGCCCGGACGCCGACACCGCCCTGAACGTGCTCGTCACCCTGCTCGCCCGCGACCTCGACGCCGAGGAAGCCGCCGATGCCTGACCACCTGCGCGGCATCGGGGTCAGCCCCGGCCTGGCCGCCGGACCGGTCGCGCGGATGGGCCCGCCGCCGTCCCTGCCCGCGCCACGTACGGTCACCGACCCGGACGCGGAGACGGGCGTCGCCGTACGCGCGCTGGAGGCCGTCGGGTCCGGGCTGACCGCGCGCGCCGGCACGGCCACCGGCGAGGCGCGCGACATCCTGGACGCGCTCGCGATGATCGCCGCCGACCCGACGCTGCGCGACGACGTCGAGGCCCGCGTGCGCGATGGCGTGGACGCCTCGCACGCACTGCGGGAGACCTTCGACCGGCACCGCGAGATCCTGAGAGGCCTCGGTGGCTACCTCGCCGAGCGCGCGGCCGACCTCGACGACCTGGCCAACCGGGCGATCGCCGCCGCTCTCGGCCTGCCGATGCCGGGCATACCCGACCCGGGCCACCCGTTCGTGCTGGTCGCAGGCGACCTCGCGCCCGCCGACACCGTGACCCTCGACCCGGACAGCGTGCTGGCGCTGGTGACCGAGCGCGGCGGCCCGACGAGCCACACCGCGATCCTCGCGCGCTCGCTCGGCCTGCCCGCGGTCGTCGGCTGCGGCGGCGTGCTGCGCGTCGCGGACGGCGTCCAGGTGACCGTCGACGGCACCACCGGCGAGGTACGCACCGGGGCCGGCGAGTCGGAGATCGCCGGCGTGCGCGCCCGCGCGGCCTCCGAACGCGACCGGCTCGCCGCCGGGCACGGCCCCGGCCGTACCCGCGACGGCCACCCGGTCGACCTGATGGTCAACATCGGCTCCGCAGCCGACCTGGCCGGCGTCGACCTGACCGACGTCGCGGGCGTCGGCCTGTTCCGCACCGAGTTCCTGTTCCTGGACCGCCGCGACGCCCCGAGCCTGGAAGAACAGGTCGCGGCGTACGCCGAGGCGTTCCGGCTCTTCGAACGCGGCACCATCGTCGTACGCACCCTGGACGCCGGCGCCGACAAGCCGCTGCCGTTCCTCGGGCTCGCCGAGGAGCCCAACCCGGCGCTCGGCATCCGTGGACTGCGGATCGCGCGCGACCGCCCCGAGGTCATGGAGACCCAACTCCGCGCCATCACGATCGCCGCCGCCGAGACGACGGCCGACGTGTGGGTCATGGCGCCGATGGTCGCCACCGTGCCCGAGGCCGTCGGCTTCGCCGAACGCGTACGCGCCCTCGGCACGGCGAAGGCCGGCGTGATGATCGAGGTACCGGCCGCCGCCCTGCGCGCCCGGCGGTTCCTCGACGTCGTGGACTTCCTCAGCGTCGGCACCAACGACCTGAGCCAGTACACGCTCGCCGCGGACCGTCAGACCGGCGGCCTGGCCGACCTGCTCGACCCGTGGCAGCCCGCCCTGCTCCAGCTCGTCGCCGGCTGCGCGGAGGCCGGCCGGGACAGCGGGCGCTCCGTGGGCATCTGCGGCGAGGCCGCGGCCGACCCCCTGCTCGCGCCGGTCCTGGCCGGGCTGGGCATCACCAAGCTGTCGATGAGCCCCCGTGCCCTGCCCGCCGTACGCGCCGCACTGGCCGAACACGACCTCGCCGACTGCGAGCGCCTCGCCGCACTCGTCCTGGACGCCGGGGACGCCGCCGAAGCCCGCGCCGCCGTACTCAGACGCGGATGACCTCGGGGCCGGCGGCGGCGAGCTCGGCGGCCAGGCCGCTGTCCAGGCCGGTGTCGGTGATCAGGACGCTGATGTCGGACAGGGGGGCGAACACCGCGAGGTAGTCGTTGCCGACCTTGGTGTGGTCGACGAGCAGGACGCTGCGGCGGGCCGACCGCATCATCGACTGCTTCATGGCGGCCTCGGCCGGGTCGGGGGTGGTGAGGCCGACCTCGGGGGAGCAGCCGTTGGTCGCCATGAACGCGACGTCGACCCGGAGCTGCCGCAGGGGCTGCATCGCCCAGTCGTCGACCGTCGCGAGCGTACGGCCGCGTACCCGGCCGCCCAGCATGATCACGTTGAGGTTGGAGCGGGTGGCCAGGACGGTCGCGAGCGGCGGGGAGTTGACGATCACCGTCAGCTCCCGGTCGACGGGCAGGACCTGGACCAGGCGGCCGGTGGTCGAGCCCGCGTCGATGATGACGGAGCCGTCGGCGGGCAGCTCGGCGAGCGCGGCCTTGGCGATGCGCTCCTTCTCCGACGTCATCACGGCGTCGCGCGCCGCGAGCGCCGGCTCGAAGCCGAGGCGCTCGACCGGGATGGCGCCGCCGTGCACCCGGCGCAGCGTGCCCGCGCGCTCGAGGACGGTCAGGTCCCGGCGGATCGTCTCCATCGTGACGCCGAGGTCCTCCGCCAGCGTGACGACGTCGACCCGGCCCGCCTCGCGGCTGCGCCGGAGGATCTCCTGTTGCCGCTCCTCGGCGTACATGATGTTGGTTGACCACCGTTTCAGCGTTGTTTTGTTTTGTTTACCGCCATTTGTGTGGATGCGTCAAGTGTCCAGCCCGTATGGGCCCGGCGGCCGGTGTCGGTCAGGCCTCCCGGCGGCGGCGGCAACGGGTGTTGACATGACTCATCGGTAACGTTAGCGTCAAAAAAACTATAAGGAAGGTTTCTTAATAAATGATTTTCGGGGGGACGTCGGACACGAGCTGACCCGTGTTCGCCGGAGGATGACCGCGTTGCCGCACCCCGCCAGGTGTGAAGGCCCGCCTCCGCGAACACGCGCGTGAGCGCTTCGGCAACGGGGCCGAAGGAGTGCCTGTCGTTTCCCCGCCTCAGGCAGGTTCCTCCGCCCACGACCCCAGGAAGCCGAGCCGACCATGGCCCTCCGACCGGCACGCATCGTCCTCCCCGTCGTCCTCACATTCCTCGCCGCCCTCCTCACCGTCACGCCCGCCCACGCCGCGGGTGAGCCGGTGAACATCTGGCTCACCACCACGAGTGACTCCGGTGGCCGCACCGTCACCCGCGGTCTCGAGCAGCAGACGCCGATCACGTTCGGCAGCGGCGGCAGCGGAAGCCAGACCGTCACCGTCGACGAGAACACCAAGTACCAGCAGTTCTCCGGCGCGGGCGCGTCCTTCACCGACACCGCCGCCTGGCTGCTGAACAGCAGCGGAGCGCTCAGCTCGGCCACACGTACGCAGGTCATGCAGAAGCTCTTCGACCCGGCGAACGGCATCGGGCTCAGCTTCCTGCGCAACCCGATGGGCGCCTCCGACCTGGCGCGCTTCAGCTACTCCTACGACGACATGCCGGCCGGGCAGACCGACACCGGGCTCGCGCGCTTCTCCATCTCCCACGACCTGGCCGACGTGCTGCCGCTGACCAAGCAGGCCCGCCAGCTCAACTCCAAGCTCAAGGTCATGGGTACGCCGTGGAGCGCCCCCGCCTGGATGAAGGACAACGGCGACTTCAACAATCCGGGCTGGCTCCAGTCGCAGTACTACGCGGCCTACGCCCAGTACTTCGTGAAGTACCTCCAGGCCTACCAGGCCCAGGGCGTGCCGATCGACTTCGTGTCCGCCCAGAACGAGCCGACCTGCTGCGGCGGGTACCCCTCGATGAGCTGGAACGGCTCCGGCCTGGACTACTTCACCAAGACGAACCTCCTGCCGGCCTTCCACGCGGCGGGCCTGTCCACGAAGGTGCTGGCCCTCGACTGGAACTGGGACACCTACGGAAGCTACGGCGCGCCGCAGGTGGACGACTCCGCGATCCGCGGCGACTCGCTGTTCGGCGGCATCGCCTGGCACGGCTACGGCGGCGACGTGGGCGAGCAGACCACGGTGCACAACCAGTACCCGTCCATCGACGCCTACGACACGGAGCACTCCGGCGGCACGTGGGTCGGGAACCAGCAGCAGGAGGACATGCACAACATCATCGACTACACGCGCAACTGGGGTAAGAGCGTCGTCAAGTGGTCGCTGGCCGTGGACCAGAACATGGGCCCGCACAACGGCGGCTGCGGCACCTGCACCGGCCTGGTCACCGTGCACAACGGCGACGGCCGCAGCGGCCAGGTCGACTACACGATCGAGTACTACGACATGGGCCAGCTCACGAAGTTCGTGACGCCCGGTGCGTACCGGATCGCCTCGACCGCGAACACCGCCGTGCCCAACGTCGCGTGGCGCAATCCGGACGGCTCGAAGGCTCTGGTCGCCTACAACGACAGCGGCTCCACCCAGTCCCTGAAGGTCAACTGGGGCAGCGAGTCCTTCGTCTACTCCCTGCCGGCCCGTACGACGGCGACGTTCACCTGGAACGGCACCCAGGGCAGCGGAGGAGGCTCGTCCACCGGCCAGATCAGCGGCTACGGCGGCAAGTGCGTCGACGTCAACGCGGGCGGCACCGCCAATGGCACGGCCGTGCAGTTGTACGACTGCAACGGCAGCACGGCGCAGCAGTGGACCGTCGGCGGTGACGGCACGATCCGCGCGCTCGGCAAGTGCCTCGACCTGGTCTCCGCCGGCACCGCCAACGGCACCCAGGCCCAGCTGTACGACTGCAACGGCACCGGCGCCCAGCAGTGGTCGAAGGGCGCGTCGAGTTCCCTCGTCAACCCCGCGTCGGGCCGCTGCCTGGACGCGACCGGGCCCAGCTCCGCCAACGGCACCCGGTTGCAGATCTGGGACTGCACCGGGGCGGCCAACCAGCAGTGGACCGCGCCCGGCTCCTGAGCCCGGTCGGCACACCCCCGAGACCCTGGCCCGCGTGGCGACCATGACCCGCGCGGGCCGGGCACCAACGTGAGCGCGCTCACGAACGCGGCCGAGACCCCGGCCGAAAGACACTCCCCGCCAGGAGGACCGCCATGCTCCGGCTCCGTCGGAAGAACCCACCGACCAGACGATCACCACTGCGGGCGCTCGCCGCCGCGGTGATCCCCCTCATGTCCGCGGGCGTCGTGCTCGGTACCGGCCAGGCCGCGCACGCCGCGGTCAACCCGGGACCCGGCTTCCCCGCCCACTACGCCGCCCCGTACGTCGAGACATGGGGCTCCACCTCGGCGATGGCCGACGCACAGGCCGCCACCGGGCTGAAGTACTACACGCTCGCCTTCGTCATCGCCGGCAACGGCTGCGACGCGACGTGGAACGGCGACACGTCCATCGACAACGGCGGCTGGCAGACCGCGATCAACAACCTGCGCGCCTCGGGCGGCGACGTCATGGTGTCGTTCGGCGGCGCCGGCGGCACCGAGCTCGGCAAGGCGTGCACGTCGGTTTCGAACCTGCAGGACCAGTACAAGCGGGTCATCGACACGCTCAACCTGACCCGCGTCGACCTGGACATCGAGGGCTCGACCCTCGACGACACGTCGGCCAACGACCGCCGCAACCAGGCGCTCGCCAACCTCCAGCAGCAGTACGCCTCCGCCGGCAAGACCCTGGCCGTCGACTACACCCTGCCGGTCGACCCCTCGGGCCTGCTGTCGAACTCCCTCAGCCTGCTGAACAACGCCAAGAGCCACAACCTCAACGTCAGCGTCGTGAACATCATGACGATGGACTACGGCCCGTCGATGGACATGGGCCAGGCCGCCGTCAACGCCGCGACGGCGCTGCACGGCCAGCTCGGTCAGATCTGGACGAGCAAGACCTCCGACCAGCTCTGGGCGATGGAGGGCAACACCCCGATGATCGGGGTGAACGACTCGACCAACGAGATCTTCACGACGGGGAACGCCTCGACGCTGGAGAGCTTCGCCGCGAGCCACGGCATCCAGGAGCTCGCCTTCTGGGCCCTCGGCCGTGACAAGGCCTGCGCCACCCCCGGCACCCTCTCCGACACCTGCAGCGGCACGCCGCAGAGCGCGTACCAGTTCGCCCGTACGTTCAACGCCCTCACCGGCGGTGGCGGCGGTGGCGGTGGCGGCGGGCAGATCACCGGCTACGGCGGCAAGTGCGTCGACGTCAACGCGGGCGGCACCGCCAATGGCACCGCCGTGCAGCTCTACGACTGCAACGGAACGACCGCGCAGCAGTGGACCGTCGGGTCCGACCAGACCCTGCGGGCCCTGGGCAAGTGCATGGACCTCACGTCGGCCGGTACGGCCAACGGCACGCAGGTGCAGCTGTGGGACTGCAACGGCACCGGCGCGCAGAAGTGGCAGGCCGGTTCGGGCGGCACGCTCGTGAACCCGGCGTCCGGGCGCTGCCTCGACGCGACCGGGCCGAGCTCCGCCAACGGCACACGGCTGCAGATCTGGGACTGCGCGGGAAGCGCCAACCAGCAGTGGAACCTCCCCAGCTGACCGACTCTCCGAGAAGAGGCGAGACCATGTTCATCGCACCACGACGGCGTGTCGGCCTGCTGATGCTGGCCACCGCGCTGCTGACCGGAATGGGGGGTACCGCGACGGCGGTCACCCCGCACAAGGCGACGCCACGTACGGCCGCACCGGCCGCCGCGTCGTTCACCGACGACTTCGACGGCGCCGCAGGCTCCGGCGTCGACCAGAGCAAGTGGCGGTTCGAGACCGGCGACAACGTCAACAACCACGAGCGCGAGTGGTACACGAGCGGCACGAACAACGCCGCGCTCGACGGCCAGGGCCACCTGGTGATCACCGCGCGCAAGGAGAACCCGGGCAACTACCAGTGCTGGTACGGCACCTGCCAGTACACCTCGGCCCGGCTCTCCACGCCCGCCACCTTCACCCAGGCGTACGGCCACTTCGAGACCCGGATGAAGATCCCGCGCGGCCAGGGCATGTGGCCGGCGTTCTGGATGCTCGGCAACGACATCGGCAGCGTCGGATGGCCCAACAGCGGCGAGATCGACATCATGGAGAACGTCGGCTTCGAGCCGGGCTCGGTGCACGGCACCATCCACGGGCCGGGCTACTCCGGCAGCGCGGGCATCGGCGCCGGCTACTCGCTCCCGGGCGGGCAGTCCTTCGCCGACGACTTCCACACCTTCGCCGTCGACTGGTCGCCGAACTCCATCACCTGGTCGGTGGACGGCAACGCGTACGAGACCCGTACGCCGGGCGACCTGAACGGCAACCGCTGGGTGTTCGACCACCCGTTCTACATCCTGATGAACCTGGCGGTCGGCGGCTACTGGCCCGGTGACCCGGACGGCAGCACCCCCTTCCCGGCACAGCTCGTCGTGGACTACGTGCACGTCACGACCAGCGGTGGCGGCGGCGGTGGCGGCGGTCAGATCACCGGCTACGGCGGCAAGTGCGTCGACGTCAACGCGGGCGGCACCGCCAACGGCACGGCCGTGCAGCTGTACGACTGCAACGGCAGCACGGCGCAGCAGTGGACCGTCGGCAGCGACGGGACGCTCCGCGCGCTGGGCAAGTGCATGGATCTCACGTCGGCCGGTACGGCCAACGGCACGCAGGTGCAGCTGTGGGACTGCAACGGCACCGGCGCCCAGAAGTGGCAGGCATCGGGCGGTGCGCTGGTGAACCCGGCGTCCGGCCGCTGCCTCGACGCGACCGGCCCCAGCTCCGCCAACGGCACGCGGCTCCAGATCTGGGACTGCGCCGGCAGCGCCAACCAGCAGTGGAACCTCCCCGCCTGATCCCCCCTGGCCGTGTCCGGCACCAGACCCGCCGGACACGACCCGATCCGGTGCCCGCCCGCGCGGGCACCGGACCGGCGGGTGTGCCGTGCCTCGTCCGGGTAGGCGTGCCGCGCCCCTGCGGCGGGTATGCCGACCTGCGGCGGGGCAGGCCGCGGCAGCGGCTCGACGAGGCGTACGTGCGCGTGCCTCGTGCGCCGCCGTGTGTACGGTCCCGGCGCGTGCCGGCACGGTGCCCCACGTCCGATGAGGGGTGAGGCATGAAGGCGGCGCGGGCCTATCCGATCACCGAGCGCACCACCGACCTGCGGGTGGAGCACGTCGAGGAGCCGACTCCCGGCGCGGGCGAGGTGCTCGTCCAGGTCACCGCCGCGGGCGTCACGCCACTGGACCACACCGTCGCCACCGGCGCGATGCCGTCGGCCGGACCCCTGCCGCTGACCCTCGGCAACGAGGGCGCCGGAGTCGTCGTGGCCGACCCGGACGGCGGCTGGCCGCCCGGTACGCGCGTGATGTTCTTCGCCGGGCCCGGCGGCGTCACCACGGATGGCACGATGGCCGAGTTCACGGTCGTCCCGGCCCAGAACCTCGCGCCGATCCCGGCCAGCGTGCCCGACGAGGTCGCCGCGGCCGTCCCGATCGCGTACCTGACCGGGCTGCTGGCCCTCGAGGCCGGCGCCTTCGCCCAGGGCATGCGCGTCTTCACGCCCGGTATCGGCGGCAGCATCGGCAACGCCACCGCCCAGCTCGCCCGCGCCCTCGGGGCCTCCGCGGTGGCCGGCGGCGCCGGCAGCACCGCCAAGGCCAAGCTCGTACGCGACGCGCCGTGGGCGTACGGGATCGAGGTCGTCGACCTCGAGCGCGACCGGTTACCGCAGGGGCTCGGCCCGGCGTTCGCCGGCGGCATCGAGGTGGCCGTCGACGGCGTCGGCGGCGAGGTGACCGCCCAGATCGCCGGGGCGCTCGCCATCGGCGGCCGGATCGTGCTGGTCGGCGACTCCGCCGGGCCGGTCGCCCACCTGCCGATCGCCGACGTCGTCGGGCGCCGCGCCACGCTGACCGGGTTCTCGCTGACCGCGGTCCCGCCCGAACTGGCCCGTACGGCCTGGTCGACCATCATCGACCTGCTGGTCGGCGGGCAGGTCACCCCGGTCATCGACTCGATCTACCCGCTCGACGCGGCGAGTGAGGCCCTTCGGCACCTGGTCGAGGATCGCCCGATCGGCAAGGTCGTCATCACCGACCTGTCACGGACTCGATGACACGGCGGGCCGGCCGCCGTACGGGATCTCCAGCTGCAGCGACGTGCCCTGGTCGTGCGGGCTCACGATCTGGAGCCGCCCGCCGAGTGTCTCGACCCGGTCCTTCAGGCTGACCAGGCCGCCGCCCCGGCCCGGATCGGCGCCGCCGACCCCGTCGTCGCGGATCGCGAGCCGTACGGCCGTCTCCTCCGCGACCAGGTCGACGGCGACCACGGTCGCCTGCGCGTGCTTGGCGGCGTTCGTCAGCGCCTCGGACACGATGTAGTAGATCGAGACCTCGACGCGCTCCGGCAGCCGGCGGTCGATCTTCAGGTCGAGCTCGACCGGCACGGGGCAACGGCGGGCGAGCGCGCGGAGCGCCGGTTGCAGCCCGCCTCGGGACAGGATCGCCGGATGCAGGCCGCGGGAGATCTCCCGCAGGTCCTCCACGGCGGACTCCAGCGACTGCGCCGAGTGGAACAGCCGTCCGCGCAGCTCCTCCATCTCGGCGGGCACCGTGGCCTCCATCGCCCGAAGCTCCATCTTCAGCGCCACGAGGCGCTGCTGCGTGCCGTCGTGCAGGTCGCGCTCGATGAGCCGCCGCGTCGCGTCCGCGGCGGCGACGACGCGGGCGCGGGAGGCGATCAGCTCGGCGTGGTTCTCGGCGTTCGCGACGGCCGCGGCCGCGAGCTCGGTGAAGGACGTCATGCGGGCCTCGGTGTCGGGCGGCAACGGCGTGGTCGAGGTCGAGGAGGCGACCACCGCACCCCACAGCCGCCCGCCGACGATGATCGGGCACCCGACCGCGGAGTGCAGGCCGATGGTGCGCAGCAGGGTCAGGAACTGCCCGGCCCCTTCGTAGAGGTTCACCCGGCCCGCCGCGCCGGTACGCGACACCAACTCGGCGACGCTGCCGTACTCGACCGGCCACCGGGAGTTGAGCGGCAGCGTCGCGCGCTGTGTGTCCTGGTTCCATACCCCGACCGAGGTCGCGGTCTCGTCCGACTCGTACCGGATCACGGTGGTGTGCGGTACCCGCATGAACCGCCCGAGCTCGCGTGCGACGGCGTCGAAGACCTCGACCGGCGGCACGCCGTGCGCGACGAGCGTCGCCAGGCGGCGTAGCGCGGCCTGCTCCTCGGCGATCCGCCGCAGCTTGTCGCGGCTGGCCTTGAGGGCGTCCGCGGTGGCCTCGCGGTCACGCGCAGCCTCCAGCAGCACCTCCAGCGAGGGCACCACGCGCTCCCGCAGGCGCCGCAGGACCGGCCTGGGCAGGTCGGAGGGTACGACGAGGGTGCCCTTCGGACGCCGCTCTCCCTGCAGCGGGAACACCACGTATCGGCTCTCGTCGGTCTCCGACCCGAGCTCGATCGCGGCGGACGGCAGCCTGAGGACCCGGGCGAGCTGGCGGCCGGCCGAGGGCAGCGCGGTCCGCAGGTCCGGCGCGCGCAGCATGAGGCGCGCCACCTCGGCGGTGAGATCGGACTCCGTACGCGCCTCGGCCTCGGTCGCCAGCGACCGGGCCAACCGGGAGATCAGGCTCGCCAGCAGCGCGATGGCCAGGTAGACCGACAGCACCGCCCAGTCCTCACCCTTCGTCGGAGTCAGGCTCCACACCGGAGGGATGAGGAAGTAGTCGAACGCGAACATGCTGGCGACGGCGACGCCGAGCCCGAGCCAGAGGCCCCAGATCGAGGCGATTGCCACGATTCCGAAGATGTAGACGATGTCCAGCGAGTGCACAGGGGTGATTCGCTTGAGACCGAACGCCAGGAGGGTCTCGAGCAGGATGCACACGATCGCCGCCGCGATCCCCATCGCGACGGGCGGGCGGGTTGGCCGCTGAAGCATCATGAACAGCCGCGCGCGCATAACCCAGTGTAACGCGCGGCCGGTCAGGGCATTGGCGGCCCGTTACCCGCGGTCAGTTCGGCGATGCGGCGAGGCGCGCCTTGACATCCTTGGCGGTCGGGTTGGTCACGGCGGTGCCATCGGGGAAGACCACGACCGGGACGGTCTGGTTGCCGCCGTTGACGTTCTCGACGAACGCGGCCGCGGCGGGGTCGCGCTCGATGTCGATCTCGACCATCTCGATGCCGTCGCGGGACAGCTGGCTCTTCAGCCGGCGGCAGAAGCCACACCACGTCGTGGTGTACATCGTCAGCTGACCCGTCGTAGGCGCGGTCATGACTCTCCCCAGGTCTTCGTCGGACAGATCAGCAGGCTCAACATCCCGTGTCCCGTGGGCATTCCCGTGCGCGCCTGGCCGGGTCAGGGCGCGATCGTCCGATCCTCCTGAGAGGATGAGCGATCTGTGGAAGGAGGGGCGATGGGGGCGGATGAGATCCTCGCCGGACTCGATCCCGAGCAGCGTGAGGTCGCCGAGGCGATACGCGGCCCGGTGTGCGTGCTGGCCGGCGCGGGCACCGGAAAGACGCGGGCGATCACGCACCGGATCGCGTACGCGGTGCTCAGCGGCGTGGTCTCGCCGCAGCGCGTGCTGGCCGTGACGTTCACCACCCGCGCGGCCGGCGAGCTGCGCGGCCGGCTGCGGGAGCTCGGCGCCCCGGGGGTCCAGGCCCGGACCTTCCACGCGGCGGCCTTCAAGCAGCTGAACTACTTCTGGCCCAAGGTCATCGGTGGTGAGCCGCCGCGCCTCGTCGACTCCAAGCTCGGCCTGGTCGCCGAGGCCGCGCGGGTCTGCCGGCTGTCGCTCGGGCGCACCGAGCTGCGCGACGCCGCCGCCGAGGTCGAGTGGGCCAAGGTCACCCAGACCCGCCCCGAGGAGTACCCCGTCTCGGCCGTCAAGGCAGGCCGCACCCCGCCGGTCGAGGCCGCAGACATGGCCCGGCTCTATGAGGGCTACGAGCAGCTGCGCCGCGACCGCAACCTCCTCGACTTCGAGGGCATGCTCGAGCTGACCGCCGCGATCTTCACCGAGAATCAGGAGATCGCGAACCAGTTCCGCGACCAGTACCGCCACTTCGTCGTCGACGAATATCAGGACGTCAACCCCCTGCAGAAGCTCCTGCTCGACACGTGGCTCGGCGAGCGCCACGACCTCTGCGTCGTCGGCGACCCCAACCAGACGATCTACTCCTTCACCGGTGCCAGCCCCGGCTACCTCCTCGATTTCACCCTCGAGCACCCCGACGCCACGGTCGTGAAACTCGTCCGCGACTACCGCTCGACGCCCCAGGTCGTACGCCTGGCCAACGGGGTGCTCGCGCAGGCCAGGGGCGAGACCCGGCGGCACCGGCTCGAGCTGGTCGCCCAGCGCTCCGACGGGCCCGAGCCGACCTTCACCGAGTACGACGACGAGGTCGCCGAGGCCGAGGGCGTCGCCAAGCGCATCCGCGACCTCCTCGACGAGGGCGTACCGGCCCGCGAGATCGCCGTGCTGTTCCGGATCAACGCCCAGTCGGAGCCGTACGAACAGGCCTTCGCCGACGCCGGCGTCCCCTACGTCGTGAAGGGTGCCGAGCGGTTCTTCGAACGCTCCGAAGTGCGCCAGGCGGTGATGCTGCTGCGCGGCGCCGCGCGCTCCGCGGGCCAGGGCGAGCCGCTCGTACGCGCCGTACGCGACGTGCTGACCGGCGCGGGCCTCGCCGACAAGGCGCCCGACGGCCGTGGCGCCGCACGCGAGCGTTGGGAGTCGCTCGCGGCCCTCGCCCAGCTCGCCGAGGACGTCGCCGCCGAGCGGCCGAAGGCCGGGCTGGCCGAGTTCGTCGCCGAGCTGGAGGAGCGGGCCGGCGCCCAGCACGCGCCCACGCTCGAGGGTGTGACGCTCGCCACCCTCCACACCGCCAAGGGCTTGGAGTGGACCTCCGTCTTCCTCGCCGGCCTCGTCGAGGGCACCCTGCCGATCATCTACGCGGAGAAGAGCCCGGAGCAGATCGAGGAGGAGCGCCGGCTGCTCTACGTCGGCGTCACGCGGGCCCGCGAGCACCTGGGCCTGTCGTGGGCGCTGGCCCGCTCGCCCGGCGGGCGCAAGGGCCGCCGCCGGTCCCGCTTCCTCGACGGCCTCGCCCCGCAGAGCGCAGGGCCGCCGCGCGTCGACCGCACCAAGCGCAAGCCCGGCGCGCAGGGGCCGCAGCCGTGCCGCGTCTGCGGACGCATGCTGACCGCCGCGATCGAGCGCAAGCTGGGACGCTGCGAGACCTGCCCGTCCGACTTCGACGAGGAGCTGCTGTCCCGCATCAAGGACTGGCGCGTCGTCACGTCCAAGGAGCAGAAGGTCCCTACCTACGTCGTGTTCACCGACGCCACCCTCCAGGCCATCGCCGAGCGCGAACCGAGGTCGGAGTCCGAGCTGGCCGCCATCCCCGGCGTCGGCGCCGTCAAGCTCGAGCGCTACGGCTCCGCGGTGCTGGCACTGTGCCGGGGCGAGGCGCTTCCCGCCGATACCGACCTGGTTGACTGATACGGCACATGACTGGGCCGTTGGAGTAGAGGACGACAGATGAACGCCGCGTTGAAGGAGCTGCTCGACCTGCTCGACCTGGAGCAGATCGAGGTCAACATCTTCCGCGGGCGCAGCCCCGAAGAACGCCAGCAGCGCGTGTTCGGCGGGCAGGTCGCCGGGCAGGCGCTCGTCGCCGCGGGCCGCACCGTCCCCGACGACCGGCACGTCCACTCACTGCACGCCTACTTCATCCGGCCCGGCGACCCGAGCGTGCCGCTCGTCTACACCGTCGACCGCGTACGCGACGGCCGGTCCTTCACCACGCGCCGGGTCTCGGCCATCCAGCACGGCAAGATCATCTTCACGTTGTCGGCGTCGTTCCAGATCTTCGAGGAGGGCCCGGAGCACCAGGCGCCGATGCCGGAGGTCCCCGGGCCGGAGGGCCTGCCGACCTTCCGCGAGCGCCTCGAGGCGATCTTCGGCCCGCTCGAGAACGACTTCATGCGCAAGCGCCCCGTCGACCTGCGCCACGTCACCCCGCTCACCTGGGAGGCCGCCCGCGACCCCGAGCTGGTCGGCCCGGAGTCGAAGGTCTGGCTGCGCGTCGACGGCGAGCTGCCCGACGACCCGCTGCTCCACGTGTGCCTGATGACCTACGCCTCCGACATGACGCTGCTGGACACCGTCCTGCTCAACCAGGGCCTGGCCTGGGGCGACAAGAAGACCATGGGCGCCAGCCTCGATCACGCCATGTGGTTCCACCGCCCGTTCCGCGCCGACAAGTGGCTGCTGTACGCCCAGGACACCCCGACCGCCTCGGGCGCCCGCGGCCTGGCGCGCGGCCAGGTCTTCACCCGGGAGGGCGAGCTGGTCGTCTCGGTCGTCCAGGAGGGCCTGGTGCGCACCACCCTCCGCGACGGCGGCTCGGACGCGTGAGCGGACCACCGCGGTCCCGGGTACGGCCGACGCGCGTCGGCACGCGCAACGCGCGCTTCCAGCAGTGGGAGGCGCTCCTCACCAACCGCACGAAGCGGCTGCGCGCGGGGGAGTTCCTGGTCCAGGGCGTCCGGCCGATCACGCTCGCGGTCGGGCACGGCTGGCCGATCAACGCCCTCCTGTACGCCGGCGGCCGCAGGCTCTCCTCGTGGGCCGAGGAACTGCTGGACGAGACGTCCGCCGAGCGCGTAGAGATGGACGCCGAGCTGCTGGCCGAGCTCGCCGGCAAGGACGACGCCGAGGTCGTCGCGGTGGCGGCGTTGCGGCCCGACGAGCTGTCCCGCATCACCCCGTCCGACCGGCCTGTCGTGGTCTTCGACCGGCCGACCGACCCGGGCAACATCGGCACCGTCGTACGCTCCGCCGACGCCTTCGGCGCCTCCGGCGTGATCGTGACCGGGCATGCCGCGGACGTCTATGACCCCAAGGCCGTACGCGCCACGACCGGGTCGCTGTTCGCCCTTCCCGTCGTACGCGCCCACGGGCCCCGGCCCGTCATCGACTGGGCCCGCGAATCGGGCATCCGGATCATCGGCACTGATGAGACCGGATCTCGAGTCGTCGGCGAGCACGATCTGCGCGGCCCGACCATGATCGTGATCGGCAACGAGACGCGCGGCATGAGCGCCGCATGGCTCGAGGCCTGCGACGACGTGGTCCGCATCCCCATCGGCGGGGCGGCGAGTTCGCTCAACGCCGCGTCCGCCGCGACGGTGCTTCTTTACGAGTCCGCGAGACAACGCGCGGAGAAATAAGAAATCGCAGGTGAAAAATACGTTGCCCCCATCAGGGGGGCGATCGTACGCTTCTCGCGAGCACATGAACGGCTCCGTCCGGGGAGCCGTCGGGACATGAGAGGTGGTGGCGATCCGGTGAGAAGCACAACGACTCTGACGACCTGGATTGCCGGCTACCCGCGTCCGGTCGTGCTGCCTCCGTGTGGCGCCGCCTTTGGTCCTTTCGATGGCACCGCCATGTCCACCACACCTCTGCCGCTTACCGAGTGTGTCCGCTACGCGCCCGCCGAAATCGGGCGTGGACGGCCGGCCGGCGTGGATCTGCGAGTGGAACAGCACGTCCTTGCCATGTCCTCGGCTATCCAGACGAATGCCCAGGTCAAGGGCGCCAGCAAGCGCATCCTGCTGGGTCCGCACCCCTGGAGACCACCAGAGCATTAGCTCTGACCAGGCCTCCAGGCCGCGGATCCCGACCCGGGAACCGCGGCCTTTTTGTTTGGCCGGAACACCGACAGCGCCAACAAGACCAAACCAGGAAAGGGGTGGAGACCTTGGGCCTCGCGCTTACCGCGATCAGCGAGAACCTGGATCTTCCCTGCCGGAACGAACCCGACTTTTTCTTCGCCGAGTCGCCCCAGGACGTCGAGCTTGCCAAGGCGCTCTGCGCCGACTGCCCGATGAGGCGCGCGTGCCTCGCCGGTGCCGTCGAGCGGCGCGAGCCGTGGGGTGTCTGGGGCGGGGAGCTCTTCATCCGCGGAGTCGTCGTCCCCCGCAAGCGGCCGCGTGGCCGTCCGCGGAAGGACGCCACCGAGGTGGCGGCATGACCGACTTCCCGACCGGCGACGTGTACATCGAGAGAGAGCAGAAGATGAGCTTGCTCAGCATTGAACTGTCCCAGGAGCGAATACGCGAGGCCGAGTGTGGAGCGGCCCGTCTCTGAGGAGCGGGAAGGACCACCCTTCGCCCCCACCGAGTGATGAGTGGCCCCCGGCCGATCCGGCCGGGGGCTCACGCATTTCCGTGTTATTCGAACCTGACAAATCGGTGTCAGATATTGCCGTCGTCTCTGGCGTCACATCCGGAGACCCCCGTAGCGTCGCGGCTCGTAGGCGACGCGACGGAGGGCGAGACGATGACGGCGGTGATCAGCGAGCTGATCTCGTATCCGGTCAAGGGCTGCGCGGGTGTGTCACTGAGCGCGATGGTGCTGACCGACGCCGGGCTGGCGCACGACCGCGGTTTCGTGGTGGTCGGCAGCGACGGAGCGGCCCGTAGCCAGGGACGACACCCGCGGCTGGCGCTCGTACGGCCCGGCATCGACCGCGGCGGCGAACGGCTCACGCTCCGTGCGCCCGGAGTCGACGACCTGGAGATCGCGGTCGATCTGGACGCTCCCCGCCAGGAGCTGGACCTGTTCGGCACGACGTACCGAGGTATCGATCAGGGCGAGGCGCCCGCCGCGTGGCTGTCGTCGGTGCTCGGCACGGAGAGCCGGCTGGTGCGGGTGCCGCCGGAACACAAGAGGGTCACCGTCGGCCGGACGCCCGGAACCACCGGCTACGCCGACAGCGGCCCCGTGCACGCCATCTCCAGGGCCACGCTGAACGAACTGAACCGGCGCCTGCCGGGCTCGCCGATGCCGATGTCGCGGTTCCGCCCGAACATCGTGATCGACGGATGGGACGAGCCGCACCTGGAGGACCGCGCCGATCGCATCGTCCTCGGCGGCGCCGAACTCGGATACGCCGAGCTCACGATCCGCTGCGCCGTCACGCTGGTCGACCAGGAGAGTGGCGACACGTCCGGTCCCGAGCCGCTCCGCACCCTCGCCACCTATCGCCGCGCCGCCGCCGGCGGCGTGGCGTTCGGCGCGAACTTCGCGGTCCTGCGTCCCGGCCTGGTCGCCGTGGGTGACGCACTGACCGTCTCCACCTGGACCGAGTCCCAGCTCCACGAGCCGCAGCCCATCTAGGCGCGCGAATACCGGCGTACTAGGTGCTACGGGTGGTTTCTGGACCCGTTTCGCGGTGTCCACTGACCAGGCCGGTATGACAAGGATTGACCAACAGGACGCGTTCGGCTTCCCCGAGCCCGGCGTATCGTCGATGCTGGGCAGAAGTCGATGAAGGGGGCGGTTCGGGATGGTCAGCTGCACGTCATGCGGAGCCACTGCGGAGGCGCCGCTCGGCTGGACGACCGACGTCACCGATCGTGGCACGTTCCATCTTTGTGAGCGCTGCAGCCGCGACAACCTACGCGCCATCGAAGGACGCCTCGACCCCGTCTACTGATGACGAGGCGCTGGGGCGAGTCGCACGGGGATCCGTCAGACACGCCCTAGGAGGCGATCTCCTCGGCGCCGGCCTCGTCGGTCGGGTCGTCGTCGGCGAAGCCTGGCACCCAGCGGAGGGCCTCGGCGCGGAACGGGCCTTCCGCCTCCAGCTGACACAGCACGCCGGTGCTCGCGGCGACCACGCGGTGGATCAGGACGTACGACGGCGGCAGGTTGAGGTTGCGGACGACGTTCGTCGGGCGCAGGTCGGTGACGCGGGCGGCCTCTTTGCGCAGCCATTCGCGGCTGAACTTGAAGGTGTCCTCGACGAGTGGCTCGGCGACCGGGGTGATGAAGGCGTGCAGCGACTCGCGGTCGATCTCGACGCCCTCGCGGATGAAGTCCTCGTCGCGGAGAGCCTTTTCGATCTGGTCGATGTCGCCCATCGTGCCGATACGCATGAGCACGCCGATGCGGCGGTGGAAGCCGCCGGGCAGCCGGTCGACGGCGCCGAAGTCGATGACGCCGAGGCGGCCGTCGTCGAGCAATCGGTAGTTGCCCGGGTGCGGGTCGGCGTGCAGCAGGCCGCAGCGTGCCGGGCCGGAGAACAGGAACCGGCAGTACAGCAGGCCGATGTGGTCGCGTTGCTCCTGCGTGCCGTCGGTGATGACCGCCGAGAGCGGCGTGCCCTCCATCCATTCGGTGACGAGCACGTGGCCGGACTGGGCGACCACGTCGGGGATGTAGATGTCGGGGTCGTCGGCGAACGCCTCGGCGAAGGCGCGCTGCGACGCGGCCTCGACGGTGTAGTCGAGCTCCTCGGCGACGCGTTCGCGCAGCTCGGCGAGCATCGACTTCATGTCCAGGCCGGGCATCAGGACGGCGAACAGCCGGCCGAGCCGCGCGAGCTGGTTGAAGTCGCTGAGCAGGGCCTGCCCGGCGCCGGGGTACTGGACCTTGACGGCGACGGTGCGCCCGTCGTGCCAGACGGCCTTGTGCACCTGGCCGATCGAGGCGGCCGCGGCGGGCCGGTCGTCGAACTCCCCGAAGAGGTCGCGCCAGTCCTCGCCGAGCTCCTCGGTGAGCACTCGGTGAACAGTCCGGGCCGGCAGCGGAGGCGCGGCCTCCTGGAGCCGGGTGAGCGTCGCACGGTAGGGACCCGCGATCTCCGGCGGCAGCGCGGCCTCGAAGATCGACAGCATCTGGCCGACCTTCATGGCCCCGCCCTTGAGCTCGCCGAGGACCTTGAAGAGCTGGTCGGCGGTGCGCTGCTGGATCTCGACGGCGACCATCTCGGCCGACTTGCCGAAGGTGCGCTTGCCCATCCCGAGCGCCGTACGCCCGGCGAAGCCGATGGGGAGAGAAGCGAGCTTTGCGGTCCGCGTCACGGCGCGGCGGGGGAGATCGCTCATTCGCCTACCTGCTCGTTCGCGTCTTCGCGAGGCTGCTGTACACGCTGGGTGGCTCCGCTCACGCGCCCATTCTCCGGGAGAGAGGGCACTCGAGCCATAGCGGCGTACACCCCGATATCTGTGGCTTGCACGTGAAGCATAGGTGACCAGCGCATGGAGGTAAGTGTGTGCTTGCTCACGTCCCTCCATACCGTGCTTATAACCTCCGAGCCATGACCGATCAGCTGCTCGTCGAACGCCGGGATGGCGGAATCGTCCTGCTCACCCTCAATGACCCCTCGCGGCGCAACGCCATGTCCGACGCGATGACGAACGCCTGGCGCGACGCGATCGCGGACCTGCGCCGCGACCCGGAACTGCGGTGCGTCGTGGTGACCGGGGCGGGCTCCGCCTTCTCCTCCGGCGGCGATCTGTCGTGGATCGCCGAGCGTGGCAAGGTCGAGGTCCCCGCGCTCCGCGACCACATGCTGGACTTCTATCGATCCTGGCTGTCGATCCGCACGCTCGAGGTGCCCACGATCGCCGCGATCAACGGGGCCGCCGTCGGCGCGGGACTGTGCCTCGCGCTCGCCTGTGACCTGCGATACGTCGCGGCGGACTCCCGGTTGATCGCGCCGTTCACCCAGCTCGGCATCCACCCGGGCATGGCGGCGACGCACCTGCTGCCGGAGGTCGTCGGGTTGCCGCTCGCGCGGGAGATGCTGTTCACCGGGCGCGCGGTGATGGGCGGGCAGGCCGAGGCGTACGGGCTGGTCAACCGCTCGATTCCGCGCGAGGAGGTGCTCGAGGTGGCGCTGGCCGTCGCGGCCGACATCGCCTCGAAGGGCCCGGTGGCCACCCGGCTGACCAAGGTCGCGCTCGCGGACGGCGGCCACGGGAGCGTCGAGGAGGCCCTGCGGTGGGAGGCGCTGGCCCAGCCGGTGACGATGGTGGGCGAGGACCTTCTGGAGGGGATCGCCGCCCATCGCGAGAAGCGCGCGCCGAAGTTCACCGGGCACTGATCGGACGCCGGGCCGGCCCGCCCCTTCCCTTGGTCGGGTTCCGGCCCGGCGACTGCGCGCACGCTATGAGCGTGGTGCCGACGCGTCAACGAACGCCTGTGGATAACTCTGTGGAACCTGTGGGGAAGGGCCCAGTAAGCCTGTGGAAACCGTGCGTACAACCATGTGGATAGACCTGGGGATGATTTAAATGCACCGGTTCTACCTGCATGGACGTGATCCACCCCCTGTGGAGAAAACAAAGTTTTCGGTACGGTGCTGGGGTGCCCCCCACAGGTGAGATAGAGGTCCGGCGCAGCACGCGCCGCCGCCGCACGATCACCGCGCGCCGTGATGGTGACAAGACGGTCGTCATGCTGCCGTCCGGGCTGACCGCCTCCGAAGAAGAGGAATGGATCGCCACCGTGCTCGAGCGCCTCGCCAAGCGCGAGCGCAGACGGCATCCGAGCGACTCCGATCTGGCGGACCGCGCGCGCGAACTCTCCGAACGTTATCTCGAAGGCCAGGTCGCACCGGTAAGCGTGCGATGGGTCAGCAACCAGCACAGTCGCTGGGGCTCGTGCACGCCCGAGGACGGCACCATCCGCCTGTCGGCGCAGTTGCGCGGCATGCCCGGCTGGGTCGTCGACTATGTGCTCCTCCACGAGCTCACGCACTTGATCGTGCCGAGCCACGGGCCGACGTTCTGGAAACTCGTCAACCGCTACTCCAAGACCGAACGCGCCCGCGGCTACCTCGAAGGGGTCGCAGCCACGGCGCAGCTGCCGCTGGCGGACGAGGAGTCCGCCTCATGACGTCCCGTTTCGCCGCGGTGTTAGCGCAGGGCACCGGCGCCGCGACCCCTCCCGGCACCGACCCGGCGGAGTTCCGCCTCGCGCTCTTGGAGGACACCTACGAGGTCGTCGCCGGCCTGGAGTTCGTCACGCCGGTCCTGGCACTGACCGAACCGGACCCGGGTGCCGAGGCCGTGACCTGGCCGGGCACCCCAGTGGTGCACACGAGCGGGCTCGGCCCGCTCTTCGGCGCGCTGCGCGAGCTCGGCGCCGACCAGGCCGCGGTGGTCGCCCATGACGCGCCCGACCTGCCGCCGCTGCTGCTCGGCAAGTTGTTCCGCGCACTGGGGAGCGGCGAGGTCGCCGTCTGCCCGGCTCGCGGTGGCGGGCTCGTGGCGATGGCCGCGCGGCTCCCCGCCCCCGAATGGCTGGCCGGGATCGATCTCGACACCCCGGACGCGCCGGGCCGGCTGCGCGCCGCCGCCGACGCTCCCGGCGCCGTACGCTCCGCTCCCGGGTGGCATCGGCTGCGCGCCGCCGAGGACCTCGCGTACCTCGACACCGGCCTCGAGGGCTGGGACAACACCCGGTTGCTGCTCGCCGGCCACTGACTGAGTTACAGGGATATATCCGAAAAGTTATGTTGACCCGGCACTGCAAACGATTGCAGAGTTTCACTCAATCGGAATCAAGGAGTCGTGGTGCCGGTAACCATTCAGGACGTCGCTCGTGAGGCCGGAGTCTCGGTGTCGACCGTCTCCCGCGCGTTCACCGTGCCGGAGATGGTGCGCGAGGAGACGAGGCTGCACGTACTCGCGACCGCGGAGCACCTCGGCTACCGGCCGAACCGCGCCGCTCGAGGCCTGATCACCGGCCGTACCGGCAACCTCGGTGTGATCGTCCCCGACCTGTCCAACCCCTTCTTCCCGACCGTGCTCAAGGGGATCCAGTCCCGGGCGCGCGAGGCGGACTACGCGGTCTTCCTGGCCGACTGCGACGAGAACGCCGCCGAGGAGATGGGCCTCGTCCAGGCGATGGCCAAGCAGGTCGACGGCGTGATCCTGTGCTCCTCGCGGATGTCGGCGGACCAGCTCGACCGCGTCGTCGGCACGCCGCTGGTCTTCATCAATCGGCAGGCGGGCGACCAGCCCGCGGTGCTCATGGACGCGGCGGGCGGCATGCGCCAGGCGATCGACCACCTGGCCGCGCTGGGCCACCGCAGGGTCGCCTACCTGACGGGGCCGCGCGCCTCGTGGTCCAACCGGGAGCGCCGTCGCGGGCTGCGCCGGTCGACCAGGTACGGCATGGAGGTCGTCGAGCTGGGGCCGTTCGCCCCGAGGTTCGAGGGCGGCCCGCACGCGGCCGACCTGGCGATCGCCGAGAACGTCACGGCGATCATCGCCTACAACGACCTCATGGCACTCGGGGTGCTGGCCCGGCTGGCCGACCGCGGCATCTCGGTGCCGGGCCGCGTGAGCGTCGTCGGCTTCGACGACATCCCGATGGCGGGCATGGCCACCCCGTCGCTCACCACTGTGGCGATGCAGAACGAACGTGCGGGTCGAGCGTCCGTCGACCTGCTCGTCAACCTCCTGACCGTAACCGGCGCCGACACGGGGGAGCTCCGCCGGGAACTCGAATGCCAGCTGATCGTGCGGGCATCGACCGCCGTTCCCGTCCAAGAATGACTGAAGGGAAGTCCCCAATGCGCGCGAAGAAGTGGTGCCTCGCGACGGTGTTCGTCCTGGCCGCCGGTGCGTGCGGCTCGCCGAACTCCGGTGGCGGTGCCAAGGACGTCGCCCCGAACCAGGTGCCCGACAACCCGAAGAAGGCCGTCACCCTCAACATCATCGACGTGGCGGGCAACCTCCAGCTCACCCAGGGGATGATCGACGAGTTCGTGAAGGCCCACTCGAGCGTGATCAAGAAGGTGACCTACACCAAGGCCACCGCGCCGGAGCTGCCCGGCAAGATCAAGGCGCAGCAGAGCGCCGGGCAGGTGCAGATCGGGCTCGTGCTGACCGGCACCGACGGCCTCGCCGCGGGCATCGACCAGAACCTCTGGGTCAAGACCGACGACTACTCGAGCCGGATCGGCGACCCGAACTACCTCCCCCCCGCGGCCAAGATGCAGGAGCTCGCGCAGGGACACGGCGTCGAGCTCGTCTACTACCCCTCGGGCCCGCTCATCGAGTACAACCCGCAGAAGGTCGCCAAGCCGCCGGCGACGACCGACGAGCTCCTGGCCTGGGCCAAGGCCCACCCGAAGAAGTTCCAGTACGCGCGGCCCGCCAACTCGGGCCCCGGCCGTACCTTCATGATGGGCCTGCCCTACCTCCTCGGCGACACGAACCCGCAGGACCCCAAGGCCGGCTGGACCAAGTCCTGGGCCTACCTCCAGGAGCTGGGCAAGTACATCGACTACTACCCGTCGAAGACGTCCGAGACGATGGCGAACCTCGCCAACGGGTCGGCCGACATCGTCGCCACCACGACCGGCTGGGACATCAACCCGCGAGCCCTCGGCCAGGTGCCGGCCGGTGACAAGGTCGCCTACCTCAAGGGCACGCACTGGGTGACCGACGCCCAGTACGCCGTGATCCCGCGCGGCGTGTCCGCCGACGTGCTGTCCGCGGACATCCAGCTGATCAAGTCGATGCTCACGCCGCAGCAGCAGGCCAAGGCCTACGACACCGGCTACTTCTACCCGGGCCCGGCCGTGAACGGCGTGACCCTGGCGATGGCCCCGCCGAAGTCGCAGCAGGTGATCAAGCAGTTCGGCCGCCCGGAGTACGACGCCTGGATCCAGAACCTCCCCAAGGAGACGTCGCTTCCGGCGCAGCAGCAGGTCGCGGCGTTCGATCAGTGGGACCGTACGGTCGGCGGCGGGAAGGTGCACAAGTGAGTCCGGCCACCAGGATCTCGGAGCTGCGGCTCGACCATGTGAGCCGCGGTTTCGGGGACACCCTCGCGCTGGACGGGCTGGACCTGACCATCAAGGGCGGCGAGTTCGTGGCGCTGCTCGGCCCGTCCGGCTGCGGGAAGTCGACCGCGCTGAACTGCCTGGCGGGCCTGCTGCCGCTGACCGGCGGCGAGATACGCCTCGACGACCGCCGGATCGACGTCGTACCGCCTGAGCAGCGCGGCTTCGGGATGGTCTTCCAGAACTACGCGCTCTTCCCGCACATGACGGTGCGCGCCAACATCGGCTTCGGCCTGAAGATGGCGCGTACGGCCAAGGCCGAGGCACGGCGGCGCGTGGACGAGGCGCTGACCCTCGTCCAGCTCACCGAGCACGCGGACAAGTTCCCCGCGCAGCTGTCCGGCGGGCAGCAGCAGCGCGTCGCGATCGCCCGCGCGATCGTGATGGAGCCGGCCCTCGTCCTGATGGACGAGCCGCTGTCGAACCTCGACGCCAAACTTCGGCTCGAGATGCGGACCGAGATCAAGCGGATCCACCAGACGCTCGGGCTGACCACGGTCTATGTGACGCACGACCAGGAGGAGGCGCTCTCACTCGCCGATCGGCTCGTCCTGCTCAGGGAGGGCCGGGTCCAGCAGGTCGGCACGCCCGAGGAGGTCTACGCCGACCCCGCGAACCGGTTCGTGGCCGGGTTCATGGGCTACCGCAACGAGCTGGAACTCCCGGTGACCTCGGTCGACGGGTCGAGCGTCGTGCTCGGCGAGCTGACCGGCACCCGCCGCGAGGAGCTCGGCGACGTCGCGGTGGCCGCCATCCGGCCGGAGGACTTCACGGTCGGCGACGGGCCCAACGCCCTCCCGGTCACCGTCGAGGTCGTCGAGTACCAGGGCCGCGAGCAGGCGATCCAGGCGCGTACGGCCGGCGGCTCCGCGCTGTACGTCCGCGCCGACGCGAGGCTGGCGCCGGGCGACGAGGTCACCGTCTCGGTGCCGCCGGAGCGCGTGCTGGTGTTCGCGGCGAGCAGCCCGGCCGCGCCCGAGGAGGTGGCCTAGATGGCCACCGCGGCGGCGCCGCGGATCGCGCTCCGGCACCGCCTAGCCGAGCGCGGCCTCGACCGTACGCTGCTGCTCCTGCTGCCGGCCGTGATCTTCATCGTGGCGCTGTTCATCTATCCGTTTGTGTACGGGCTGCAGCTCTCCTTCCAGCCGCAGCCGAACTCGGACGCGGTGAAGCACTACGGGACCGGGCCGTTCGCCGACTACCGGAACTTCTTCGGCGACCCGTACCTCCGCGACACGATCTGGACCACGCTGAAGATAGGCCTGCCCGCCGCGCTGTTCAACGTGCTGGCCTCGGTGCCGATCGCGTACCGGATGCGCGGGCGGTTCCGCGGCAAGCGGACCATCACCACGATCCTCGTGGTGCCCATCACGCTGGGCACGGTCCTCACCGCCGAGGGCCTGCTGGCCTTCATGGGCCCGACCGGCTGGCTGAACCGCGCGCTGATGTCCATCGGCCTGACCGACCATCCGGTGCGCCTCACGCACAACTACTGGGGCGTGCTGTTCTCGCTGGTCATCACCGGTTTCCCGTTCGCGTTCCTGCTCACTCTGTCGTACCTGACCGGGATCGACCCGGCGCTCGATCGCGCCGCGGCGACGCTCGGCGCGGGCTGGTGGCAGCGGTTCCGGCACATCACGCTGCCGCTGCTGGCGCCGGGTCTGGGCATCACGTTCTGCCTGTCCTTCGTGCTGGCCTTCTCGGTCTTCCCCTCGGCGATCATGGTCGGCGACCCGGCCGGCCAGACCCGGGTGATCTCCATCGCGGCCTTCCACGCCGCCTTCGAGCAGTACGACTACTCAATGGCCTCGGCGATCGCGATGATCATGGGCGCCGTCGAGCTGATCGTGATCGGGGTCGTGCTCGGCTGGCGGTCCCGGCTGTACCGCGGCGCGACGGGAGGCAAGGGATGAGGCGTCTCACCCTGCGGCCCGGCGCGTGGATCGTCTGGGGCGCGGTCGCGTTCTTCCTCCTGATTCTGCTCGGCGTGGTCGGTGCGGTGGTCGTCGACTCCTTCGGCACCCGGTGGTTCGGCGGCTGGCTGCCGCAGGGCTGGACGAGCCGCTGGTACGGCACGACGTGGCGGGAGTTCGACCTCGGCGGCGTGCTCACCGTGACGCTCGAGGTCGCGCTGGCCGTGGTGGTCGTCTCCCTGCTCGTCGGCGTGCCCGCCGCGTACGCGCTGGCCCGTCGTGTCTTCCCCGGCAAGCGGGTGTTGATGGTGGCGTTCCTGCTGCCGATCCTGATCCCGCCGATCACGTACGGCGTGCCGCTCGCGACCGTGCTCTACAAGTTCCACCTGGCCGGCACTCTCACCGGCGTCATCCTGGCCAACCTCGTCCCGGCCGTGCCGTTCGTGATCCTGGTCATGACGCCGTTCATCGAGCAGATCGACCCGAAGATCGAGTCCGCGGCGCGCATGTGCGGCGCACGTACCCGAGTGATCTTCACCGGGATCCTCGGCCCGCTGCTGGTCCCCGGCATGCTCGCCGCCGCGATCCTCGTTCTGGTGCGTACGGTGGGGATGTTCGAGCTGACGTTCCTCACCGCGGGCCCCGACAGCCAGACGCTCGTCGTCGCCCTCTACTACTCGGTCTCCGCGGCGGGCATCCGCGCCCAGCAGGAGATCGACGCGATGGCGGTCCTCTACACCCTGTCCATGCTGGTGCTGCTCGTCGCGGCGCTGCGCTTCGTCAACCCCACCCAGCTCGTCACCCAGATCAAGGAGAGAGATTGAAAGCGCTGCTGACCCCGGGCAAGGAGACCGAGCTGATCGGACTCGAGGTGGCCGACCTCGCCGAGGGCGAGACCCTCGAGCTCACCCGTGACGCCGAGATCGCCGCCGTGGTTCTCTCGGGCGTCGTCGACGTCGAGGGAATCGGCACCGCCGGCGGGCGCGAGGACGTCTTCGACGGCCCCGGTCACACCATCTACGCCGCGCCCGGCACGCCGCTGACCCTCACCGCCTCCGGCGGCCCCGCCGAGATCGTCATCACGAGCGCACCGCTCGGCGACGGCACCCCGGGACGTACCCGGATCATCGGCCCGGACGACCAGCAGGTCGACGAGCGCGGCGACGCCAACTGGTCGCGTACGGTCCGCACCATCCTCGGCCCCGGCGACGACGCCGGCCGCCTCCTGCTCGGCGAGACGATCAACCCGCCGGGCAACTGGTCGAGCTACCCACCGCACAAGCACGACACCCACGAGCCGCCGCGAGAGGTCAAACTGGAGGAGGTCTACCTGTTCAAGCTGGACCCGGCCGGTGGCTTCGGCGTCCAGATCCGTTACGACGGCGATCGCGAGGAGTGCTTCATGGTCCGTGACGGCGACGTCGCGGCGATCCCGGCCGGCTACCACCCGGTCGTCGCCGCCCCCGGCTACTCCCTCTGCTACCTGTGGGTCATGGCCGGCGAGGGGCGCCAGATGATCCCCTATCTCGACCCCGCTCACGCCTGGGTGCAAACGGGGTGAAGATCGTCGACGCGAAGGTCATCGTCACCTGCCCGGACCGCAACTTCGTCACCCTGAAGCTCACCACCGACGACGGGCTGACCGGCGTCGGTGACGCGACGCTCAACGGCCGGGAGCTGGCCGTCGCGTCGTACCTGAAGGACCACGTCTGCCAGCTCCTGATCGGCCGCGATCCGAACCGGATCGAGGACACCTGGCAGTACCTCTACAAGGGCGCCTACTGGCGGCGTGGGCCGGTGACGATGACCGCGATCGCGGCCGTCGACACCGCGCTGTGGGACATCAAGGGCAAGGCCGCCGGGATGCCCGTCTACCAGCTCATCGGCGGCAGGTCGCGCAGCGCGGTCAAGGTGTACGGGCACGCCAACGGCGCGACCATCCCGGACGTGCTCGAGGAGGTCGGCCGGTTCCTCGAGCGCGGCTACCGCGCGGTCCGCGTCCAGGTCGGCGTGCCCGGCCTGGAGAAGATCTACGGGGTCGGCCGTGGGCGTGACTACTACGAGCCCGCCATCGCGGGTGCCCAGCCGGACGAGGAGACCTGGTCGACGCCGAAGTACCTCAACTTCATCCCCGGCCTGTTCGCGGCGGTGCGTGAACGCTACGGGTACGACTTCGACCTCCTCCACGACGTCCACCACCGGCTGACGCCGATCGAGGCGGCGCGCCTGGGCAAAGCCGTCGAGCCGTACAGCCTGTTCTGGCTCGAGGACCCGATCTCGGAGGAGCTGCAGGAGGGCTTCCGGCTGATCCGGCGGCACACCACGACGCCGATCGCGACCGGTGAGGTCTACAACTCGATCTGGGACTGCCAGCAGCTCCTGACCGAGCAGCTCATCGACTACATCCGGATGGACGTCGTGCACGGCGGCGGGATCACGCACCTGCGCCGGGTGTTCGACCTCGCCGACCTGTACCACGTGCGCACCGGGTCGCACGGCGCGACGGACCTGTCGCCGGTGTGCCTGGCCGCGGGCCTGCACGTGGACGTCGCGGTGCCCAACTTCGGCATCCAGGAGTACATGACCCACACCGACCTGACGAACGCGGTCTTCCCGCACACGTACCGGTTCGAGGACGGGTTGATGTACCCCTCGGAGGAGCCCGGCCTGGGCGTGGACATCGACGAGGAGGCCGCCGCCGAGTACCCGTACCGGCAGGCGTACCTGCCGGTCAACCGCCTGGAGGACGGGACCGTGCATGACTGGTGACACCCTCCTGCTGCGGCCGGAGGACGACGTGGCGGTCGCCCTGCGCGACCTCACCGGCGTGCCGCGCGGGCACAAGGTCGCCGTACGCGACCTGCCCGCGGGCGCGCCGGTCCACAAGTACGGCCAGGTCATCGGGGTGACCACCGCGCCGATCGCGGTGGGGGAGCATGTCCACACGCACAACCTCGCGATGGGCTCGGGTGCGCGGTCGCATGAGTTCGGCACCGACGTACGGCCCGTCGAGCCGGTCGATCCGCCCGCGCACTTCCAGGGATACCGGCGGCCGGACGGGCGCGTCGCCACCCGCAACTACGTCGGCATCCTGACCTCGGTGAACTGCTCGGCGAGCGTCGCGCGCATGATCGCCGGCCGTTGCTCGACCGAGGGCTTCGACAACGTCGACGGCGTCGTGGCGCTGACCCACGGCACGGGCTGCGGCATGGCGTCGGACGGCGACGGCATCCGGCTGCTGCGGCGCACCCTGAGCGGGTACGCCCGGCACCCCAACTTCGCCGCGATCCTCGTCGTCGGCCTCGGCTGCGAGGTCAACCAGCTCACCGGGTTCGACCTGCCCGACGGCACGCCCACCATGACCATCCAGGAGCTCGGCGGCACCTCCGCGACCGTACGCCGGGGCGTCGAGGTCGTCCGCGAGATGCTGCCCGCCGCGAACGCCGTCACGCGCGTGCCCGTACCGGCCTCGTCGCTGGTCCTCGGCCTGCAGTGCGGCGGGTCGGACGGTTACTCCGGCATCACCGCCAACCCGGCCCTCGGCGCCGCCGCCGACCTGCTCGTACGCCACGGCGGCACCGCGATCCTGTCCGAGACGCCCGAGGTGTACGGCGCCGAGCACCTGCTGACGCGCCGCGCCGTCTCTCCTGCGGTCGGCGAGCGGCTGATGGAGCGCATCCGCTGGTGGGAGTCCTACGCAGAGTCGATGGACAACAACCCCTCGCCGGGCAACAAGGCCGGCGGCCTGACGACCATCCTGGAAAAGTCGCTCGGCGCCGTCGCCAAGGGCGGCACGACCCCGCTGACCGCGGTCTATGAGTACGCCGAGCCGGTCACCGAGCACGGCTTCGTGTTCATGGACACCCCGGGGTACGACCCGGTCTCGGCGACCGGCCAGGTCGCCGGCGGCGCCAACGTGATCTGCTTCACGACCGGCCGCGGCTCGGTGTACGGCTGCCGGCCCACGCCGAGCCTGAAACTCGCCACCAACCGGGAGGTCTACCGCGCGATGCCCGAGGACATGGACGTCGACTGCGGTGCGATTCTCGACGGCGAGATCTCGGTGGCCGCGCTGGGCGAGAAGATCTTCGACCTCGTGCTGGAGGTCGCGTCGGGCCGCCTCACCGCGAGCGAGGAGCTCGGCTTCGGCGACGAGGAGTTCGCGCCGTGGCAGCTCGGGGCGGTGATGTGACGTGCGGCTGTCCCTGACGACCCGGCCGATGGACGTACCGTCCTCGGTGGGCCTCGTGCATCTAGGCATCGGCGCGTTCCACCGGGCCCACCAGGCCGTCTACACCGAGGACGCCGGCGACGGCTGGGGCATCTGCGGGATCACCCAGCGCAGCGCGGCCGTGGCCGAACTCCTCACGCCCCAGGACGGGCTCTACGGCGTGCTGGTGCGCGGCCCCGGCGGCGCCTCGGCACGCGTGGTCGGCGCCGTACGCGAGGTCCTGACCGGTGAGGACACGGTCGCGCGGTTGAGTGATCCGGAGGTACGGGTCGTCTCGCTGACCGTCACCGAGAAGGGCTATCGGCGCGATCCCGCGACCGGACGGCTGCGGTTCGACGACCCGGAGATCGCCCTCGACCTGGCCGGACGACCGCCGCGTACCGTGATCGGCCGGCTCGTCGCCGGTCTCGTACGCCGCGACGCGCCGGTGACGGTGCTGTGTTGCGACAATCTCACCGCCAATGGCGAGGCCCTGCGCGGCCTGGTCCGCTCGTACGCCGAGCGCGCCGGCGTCGAGATCCCCTGCGACGTGACGTTCCCCTCCTCGATGGTCGACCGGATCGTGCCGGCCACCACGCCGGAGGACCTGGACGAGGCCTCCCGCCTGCTCGGCGTGCGCGATGAGGCCGCGGTCGTCACCGAGCCCTTCACCCAGTGGGTCATCGAGGACGCCTTCGCCGCCGGCCGCCCCGCGTGGGAGCGGGCGGGCGCGATCCTCACCTCGGACGTCGCACCGTACGAGACGATGAAGCTGCGGCTGCTGAACGGCGCCCACTCGATGCTCGCCTACCTCGGCACGGGCTACGTCTCCGACGCCATCGGGGAGTTCGGCGACGTCGTACGCCGCTACATGGACGAGGACGCGGGCCCGACGCTCGCCGTACCGTCCGGGTTCGACCTGGAGGCGTACAAGACGTCCCTGCTGGAGCGGTTCGCCAACCCGGCGTTGAAGCACCGCGTCGCCCAGATCGCGATGGACGGCTCGCAGAAGCTACCGCCGAGGCTGCTGGGCGTCGTACGCGACCGGCTGGCGGCCGGCGCCGAGCCGCGCTGGGCCGCCCTGGGCGTGGCGGCGTGGATGCGTCACGTGAGGACCGCCCGCGAGCTGGACGACCCGCTCGCCGCGACGCTGCACGCCACCGTGGCGCACGCCGACACCCCGGCCGCGATCGTCGACGCGCTCCTGTCCGTCACCGAGATCTTCGGCCCCGACCTGCGCGAGTCTTCGGCCTTCCGGTCGCTGCTCATAGAACACCTCACCGGCAGCGCCGAATCGGTACGATAACCGCACTTTCTGACGTCGTGAATAGGTCAGTCGGGGGCGACAATGCCGTGGGGACCTGAGGAACATCAGCAAGGTCTGCTGGCCGGTGGAGACCTGTTCCGGCACATGGTCACCGGTGGCGAACTCGAACCGCTCGCCTCCACGCCGATTCCACCGCAGCCCGGCGAGACCACCTACGCCGATCTACCCCTTGAGTATTCGCGTTTCTACGGCACGAACGAGTCCTATCGGCAACGCTCGCTCCGGGTTTCCGGGCCGCCCGTCTTCATTGTCACGGCGCTCGCGGCGAACGTCGTGACGAATGCCGCCGCACGTCAACGGGCTCAAATGCGCGCGGCGCCGCAATGGCGTGAGCACCAGGTCGTTCGCACGGTGCTGTCGAACACGCGGCTGCTGGTCTCGACCAGCTCCGGATGGATGTCGTTCTGGCACCGCGGGCTCGTCGAGTTCCTCCCCGAGCCGGACGCGTTCGCGCTGACCCTGGCCTTCAGCGACTGCGAGCCGGTCATGCTGCGCGGACCCGGCGTGCCATGGTTATCGGTCGCGATGGCATGCCAGGTGTATCCGGTGGCCGAGCTTCCGCGAATGCCCGGGTTCGCGGGCATGAGCAGTTGGCTACAGGCGAGCGAGCAGCCGCGAGAGCTCGAGCAAGACTGACGGGCTCGGGGCCCTACCCCTAGGAGAAAAGGGCCGAGAATACCGACGCCAGCAGGGAGATGAGCCAGATCGCGCCGAACAGGATCCCGCATCCCAGCACGATCCTGGGACCGGGTGAGTGCAGACCGGTCCGGCGTACGGGCGGCGGCCCCGGCGCGTATCCGTACTGCGGTGGCGGCGGCATGCGCCGGTGATCAGGGGGCGGCTGGGCCCAGGCCTGTGACGGCGCCGGTCCGGGAGCGGGACCGCGTCCCGGCGTACCGGGTTCGGCCACGTCCCAGGGATCGTCGATGACCTCGGCTTCGGCCGGCTCGTCGTGCGGGGCGCATCGGAACGCGTCGTACGCGGCGCGGCGGTTGACCAGGATCTCGCGGGCGGCGTTGAGCAGCCGGATGCGCTCCTCCGCCCCGGCCTTGGCGACCGGGTCGGAGAAGAGGTCGGGATGACTGGACTTGGCGAGCGCGCGGTACGCACGTCGAACCTCGTCCCGCGGCGTATCCGGATCGACGCCGAGCAGGTCGTACGCGTCGTGGCCGTCGAGTTCGGCGAACTCCACGATGACCGCTATTTCCCGATCCGGCGTGCCACGGAAGCCCGGTAGCACGTGAGTGACCAGTGCGCGGTCGCGGACGTATGGCCGGCCGGGATCACCTTGGTGCCCGTGGCGACCGTCACGTCTTTCGCTCCCGCCAGATAGAGCATGAACATGTCGAGCCGGTTCTCGAATCCCTCGTACGACCAGTCGCAGCGCAGCACCGGCTGCCCGGTCGTGAATGGGGTCTGAAGGAGCTCCTGGGCGCGCGGCGGAAGGTTTCCGAGCAGTCCCTGGGCACGGGAATTCAGCCCGAGGTCCGCGCTCTTCGCCGGGCCGGCACCGGATGACGCCGTGGCCGTGTACGGCGGTGGCCGGTGGTCCACCTTCATGTGCCGCAATGACCCGGGGGCGAATTCGAACGCGGAGACGCTGTAGACCGGGCGGTGCTCGGTATTGATCCGGGGTTCGGCGATACTCAGGCCTTTGTCGCCGAAGACGACGGCGTACGAACGGCCGTCCAAGCTGGACGGCTCCCGCGCCGCGAACCATTCGATGACGTCGCCGGCGAGTTCGTTCACCCGTTGCCGGGTGCGTACGCCGATGATCTCCCAGCACTCACTGCGGAGTTTCTCGTCGTTGCTGAGACCCATGTTCCCGGCTTGGTGAATCGGCGCCGCTCCGGTCTGATGTGGCACCAATCCGCTGCCGCGCCTGGCCGGTCGCGCGGAACCGGACGGAACGATGGGAAACGAAGAGTTCACGCGTTCAGCCTCCAGGTCGTCTTCCGGCAATCTTCCACCATTCCAAGGGGAATGCGGACTACGAGAGCCGGTTCAGCTGGGCCGCCAAGCCCTTCCGGCCGGCGTTGCGGGCCATGTGGCCAGGGTCGGGAGATCGATGGGGTCGAGTCGGAGCTGGTGGGTGATCTGGCGCAACCGGCCCTCGAGATCCTCGGGGCTGACCCGGGCGCGCGCGACTCGTCAGTTGACGGCCTCGCCGCCGCACTCCTCACCGAGGGCCTTCACGAGGGGCACGGGCATCTCGTCGCAGATGCCCCCGCCCGTGTCACCCACGTACTTCCAATCCTTGCCATCCGGGCCGTGACCACGCCCACCACCCACGGAAGGGCCCGACCTCGTCGCCTGCGACGGATCCCTTGATCCGCATCGCGGGCCGACTTACGCTCGGCAGGTGATCCTGGACCGCTTCCGCGTCACCGGACTGGCCGCGATCGTGACCGGCGCAGGGCGGGGGATCGGCGCCGCCACCGCCGTGGCGCTCGCCGAGGCGGGCGCCGACGTGCTCGTCTCCGCGCGCAGTGAGGATCAACTCCGTGAGGTCGCAGGCCGGATCGAGGCGGCCGGGCGGCGTGCCGTCGTCGCGCCCGCCGACCTAACCGACCTGACCGTCGCCACCGGGCTCGCGCAGGCCGCGTACGACGCCTTCGGCCGGCTCGACATCGTCGTCAACAACGTCGGCGGCACGATGCCCCAGGCGTTCCTCGACACGACCGACGAGTACCTGGCCGAGGCCTTCCATTTCAACGTCGGCATCGCGCACGCGCTGACCCGTGCCGCGGTCCCGCTGATGGCCGAGGGCTCGGTGGTCAACATCTCCTCGGTCATGGGCCGCGTCACCGGGCGCGGCTTCCTCGCGTACGGGACCGCGAAGGCGGCGCTCGCGCACTACACGAGGCTGGCGGCCCGCGATCTTGCGCCGCGCATCCGGGTCAACGCGATCGCGTCCGGTTCGGTGGCGACCTCCGCCCTGGAGATCGTCACGACCAACGACGAGCTGCGGACGCAGATGGAGGACAAGACGCCGCTGCGGCGCATCGGCGACCCCGACGAGATCGCCGCCACGGTGCTCTACCTGGCCTCCTCGGCGGGCGCGTTCGTCACCGGGCGCGTACTCGAGGTCGACGGCGGCACCGACCAGCCCAACCTCGACCTGGGCCTGCCCGACCTGTAGGAGGGGACCCGTGACGTACCGCGTGGTGCTGTGGGGCACCGGCAACGTCGGCCGCAACGCGCTCGCCGGCATCCACGCCCGTCCCGACCTCGAACTCGTCGGCGTACGCGTCGCGAACCCGGCGAAGGTCGGCCGCGATGCCGGCGCGCTCGCCGGCTTGGAACCGCTCGGCGTGATCGCTACCGACGAAACCGCCGAAGTCCTCGCCCTGCGCCCGGACTGCGTCGTCTACACCGCGATGGCCGACGTACGCCTTGACGAGGCCCTCGACGACCTCGAGACGATCCTGCGCGCGGGCGTGAACGTGGTCTCCAGCAGCCCGGTCTTCCTGCAGTTCCCCGACGAGGCCATCGGCGCCCCGATCCATCGGGCCGCGCTCGACGGCGGCGCCTCGATCTGGGTCAACGGCATCGACCCCGGCTTCGCCAACGACTGGCTGCCGCTCACCATCACCGGCATCAGCGAACGCATCACCCAGGTCCGCTGCATGGAGATCGTCGACTACGCGACGTACCACCAGGCCACCGTGCTGTTCGACATCATGGGCTTCGGCCGCCCCATGGACGAGACGCCGATGCTCCTGCAGCCGAGCGTCCTCACCCTGGCCTGGGGCAGCGTCGTACGCCAGCTCGCCGCCGGGCTCGACGTGACACTGGACGGCATCGAGGAATGGCACACCCGCCTGCCCGCACCGGAGACCTTCACGGTGTCGGCGGGCGAGATCGCCGAAGGTACGGCGGCGGCACTCCGCTTCGAACTCCGCGGCATGCGCGGGGGCCAGGCGGTCATCGTGCTGGAGCACGTGACCCGTCTACGCGCCGACCTCGCCCCGGACTGGCCCCAGCCAGCGGGCGTGAGCTGCTACCGCGTCGAAGTGACCGGCGAACCGAACTACACCGTCGACCTGCAGCTTCTCGTCGGAGACGGCGACCACAACACCGCCGGCCTGAAGGCCACCGCCATGCGCCTGGTCAACGCCGTCCCCACGATCATCCGCGCCGAACCCGGCCTCCGCACCGCCCTGGACCTCCCCCTGATCACCGGCCGAGGCCTCGTGGTCTGACCCGGTTCCACGGTCAGCTCCTGCGGCCGACCCCGCCGTGAATCCACACCGAGTCGGGGTCCGGCAGGGAGTCGCGGTCACCGGGGCGCCACTGCGGGACATACACGACGCCGGGGTCGACCACGTCGTACCCGTCGAAGAGGGACGTGACCTCCTTCGGCGAGCGCAGTACGGCCGGTGAGGTCGCGCTCGCGGCGTACACGCCGATCGCGCGGTCGGCGGCCTCCGGGTTCGACTCCGGCATCGTGATGTGGGAGATCGCCACGTGGCTACCGGGCGCGGTGGCGTCCCGGTAGGCCGCGACGATGCCGTACGGGTCCTGCGCGTCGGTGACGAAGTGGAGCACCGCCATGAACATGACGGCGACCGGCTCGTCGAGGTCGATGAGCCGCCGCAGATCCGGATGGCCGAGAACCTGCCGGGGCTCGCGCATGTCGGCGTCGATGAGGGCGGTGGTGCCGTCGTCGGTCAGCAGGGTCCGTGCGTGCGCGTGGACCAGCGGATCGTTGTCGACGTAGACGACGCGGACGCCGGGCCCCGCGATCTCGTGGACGACCCCTCGTGTCGGCAGCCCGGCGCCGAGGTCGATGAACTGCCGGATCCCGGCCTCGGCGGCGAGGAACCGCACCGCCCGGCCGAGGAACGCGCGGTTCTCCCGCGCGATGAGCCGGATCTCCGGTGCTGCGCTCAGCACCCGCTCGGCCGCCTCTCGATCCGCGGCGAAGTTGTGGGATCCGCCCAGGTAGTAGTCGTACATACGCGCCGGAGTGCCCCGGTCCGTACGTAGGTCGGCGGCCGAAATCTCCTCATCTTCCATGCCGATTCCTCCATCTCGCCATGAATGCCGACTTCGGATGCTAACCCATTGAAAAGGGAGCGTGACTTTCGGTCACGACCGAAGAGCGTCCGGCGAACGACCCGTTTCAAGGGCCGCCAGGAGGGCGCGACGCCGCGGAATCTCAGCGAACCTCAAAGGCCGTGCTGGTCGAGAATTTTCATCAGATTCCGCTTGCGCCGCTGGTCGGAACGCAAGGCGGTGGCGTACGCGGTGAACTCGGCCTCGGTCCCCAGCGCGCGATGGCAGTCGCGAGCGAGGAGGAGCAACGAGGCGATCTCCTGATAGTTCCGGTCCCCGGTGATCTGTTTGAGGGGCTCGATGGCCTGCCGGTACACCTCCAGCGCGTCGGCGGGGCGTTCGTCGCGTACCAGGCTCGCGAGGGTCAGCCACTGCCGCGGATCCGCCCTGTCCTTCGCGGCTCGCCACGCGGCGTCGATCTCCCCGTCGTCGATCAGAACATCGACCAGCACCGTCGGGCCGTGAGCCGGCCCGGCCGGTACGTCCGTCAACAGCTCCAACGCCACGGCGCGTTCGGCCTCCCAGCATCCGGCGCCACGCGTGGCGGAGCGCAGCTTCTGGTAGTCGGCCAGGGTGAGGGACGCCCGGAACCGCTGCCGGCGTACGGCCAGGGCGTCGGCGCTCCGGCCGGCCTGCTCGTACCGGCCGGCCACGTAGTCCACCAGCCGGCCATCGACGTACGAGGTGTCGGCGATGTCCCGCAGCCCGCGCTCCGCCCACATCAGGGCGTCGGCGCTCCGGCCCGCCGCGTCGAGCTCCTCGGCGATGGTCAGGTGGGTCGCGCCGTGTGGGGCGAGATCCGCGGCGAGGACCGCGACCAGCGCATCCACGTCATTCTCCGCGCGGAGAATCTCTCCCATCAGGTACTTCTCGGTCCATCCGGACGGGTTGCGACGGTACGCCTCGGCTATCAGCTCGCGGAACCGTACCCGTCCCGCCTCGCCCAGCAGGTCCCGGTAGTCACCGAACTCCAGCTCGGGGAGGTGCGAGTACGCGCCCAGCGTGTGCTCCGCCAGCCACTCGGCGACGTCCAGTGGATCCGCGCCGGAGGCGTCGCAGGCCTCCCGATGCGCCAGTTCGATGCCGGCCGCGACGTCGGAGACCATCCCCGACGAGTCATCGATCTCCTCGTAAACCTCGCCGAGCAGCCTGATCGACTCTCGGGCGAGCGTCACCGTCTGCGGCGCGTGCCCGGCCGTGGTCAGCGACCGCAGCACCGCCACAGCCTCCCGCGCCTGCGACGCGAACGCCGAGGCGTCGGGGGGCTCGACGTAGCCGTACCGGCTGAAACGGCGGGTGTCGAACAGGTCCGCGACGCGTGCCCGCAGGGCGGCGACATCGCCGCCGGCGATGGTGTGACCGGCCGCCGCCCGGGTCTCCAGACGGCGGCGCAGGTTCTTGTCCTCGGCGAGCTGTTCCCGTAGCAGCGCGAGTAGCTCATCGCGCGACAGTCCCGTCAACCACGACTCCAGCCGCTCGCCTCGACCGGCATTCGTCTCTGCCGGCTCGGCCTTCCTGCTCAGTACGACCAGGCCGACCGCGACGCAGTGTTTGCAGAAGTTGCCGTCTTGCCCGAAGGGGCAGTCGCACTCCCCGGACAGTGCCGTCGCCGAGTCCGCCGTGAGGCTGACGTCGTAGTCGGCGCTTCCGTAGACCGTGGCGGTGACATGGTCGGTCCCGATCTCAAGCTCATCGACCGCGTCCAGATAGTCCCGTGCCCTGCCGAAGGAACGCGGCCCTGCGAGCGCACGCAGGTCATCCTCAGTGAAAAACACCATGTCGTCCTATGCGGCGGACACGCTCGTCATCACCGGCCGTGGGCGGCGTAGGCGGCGCGGCTGCCGTGTACGAGGTGGCGTAGCGGGTCGTCGGTCGGGTCGGGGAGGGCGTCCAGGGGGAACCAGCCCAGGTCCTCGGACTCGTCGCTGATCACCGCGGTCGCGCCTCGTGGGGCGACGGCGGTGTACTGGACGTCCAGGTGGTACGAGCCGCCGTGGCACCAGACGCGGTGGCGGTCGATGCGGACCGGGCCGGGCAGCAGCCGGAGGCCTTCGATGCCGGACTCCTCGACGGCCTCGCGCAGGGCGCTGGAGGCCAGGGTCGTGTCGCCGGGCTCGCAGTGGCCGCCGAGCTGGAGCCACAGCTTGGCCTTGCGGTGCAGGGTCAGCAGGACCTGCGAGCCGTCGGCGTCGAGTACGGCGACGCTCGCGGTCAGGTGACCGGCGACGCAGTCGAGGTACATGCCGTTCTCATGCGCCCGTAGGTGGGCGATGAAATCGTGGCGCAGCGCGTCCTGCGAGGGGTCGGAAGGCGCCCAGCCCGACAGGACGCGGAGCGCGTCCGCGTGGAGGCCTTCGCTCACGAATCCGACTCGTCGTTCGGCTCGTCCGTCAGCTGGGAGATGTCCAGGTCGTCGCCCTTGCCCTCGATGAACGACTGAGGGTCGTCCAGGTCCGAGGCGGTCGGCATGAGGTCGGGGTGCGCCCACACGGCGTCCCGCCCGTCGTTGCCGCGTGCCTCTCCGAGAGCCACCCACAGGGCGGCCGCCTCGCGTAGCCGGCGGGGCCGCAGCTCCAGGCCGACCAGCGTGGCGAACGTACGCTCCGCCGGACCGCCGGTCGCACGCCGCCGGCGTACGGCCTCGGCGAGCTTGACGGACGACGGCAGCCGCTGGGAGGCGGCGGCGTTGACGACCGTGTCGACCCAGCCTTCGACCAGGGCGAGCACGGTCTCGAGGCGGGAAAGGGCAGCCTTCTGCCGCGGCGTCTCTTCGGGCGTGAGGGACAGCTCGCCGCCGAGTGCCTGCTGGAGCGCCTCCGGATCGCTGAGGTCGAGCCCGGAGACCGCCTCTTCGATCTTGGACATGTCGACGGTGATCCCGCTCGCGTAGTCCTCGACCGCGCTGAGCAGGTGCGCGCGCAGCCAGGGCACGTGGCCGAAGAGCCGCTGGTGGGCGGCCTCGCGCAGCGCGAGGTAGACGCGAACCTCGTCCTCGGCGACCTCCAGGCCCTCACCGAACGCCTTCACACCCGACGGGAGCAGGGCTCCGACGCCATCGGGGGCGAGCGGCAGGCCGACGTCGGCGGAGCCGACGACCTCGAGGGCGAGCGTGCCGAGCGCCTGCCCGGCCTGGCCGCCGACCATGGCGCCGGCCATCTGGCGGACCATGCCGACGAGCGGCCCGGCCATCGCCTGCATCTCCTCGGGCATCGCCGAGCCCATCGAGTCGACCATCCGCGCCGCCACCGGGTCGCAGATCTTCGACCACACCGGGAGCGTGTGCTCGATCCATTCGGATCGACTCCAGGCCTGCGGGGTACGAATACCCGCGGGGAGGGTGGTCGTCTCGTCCAGCCACAGGTCGGCCAGGCGCAAAGCCTCGACGATCGCGCGGCGCTGGGCGTCGAGTACCGAGGGGTCACCCTGCTCGACGACGTGGTGCCGGGCGACGTCCTTGGCCAGGTCCCAGTTCAGGGGACCGCCGGTACCGGACTGGTTGGACAGCATGTCGGCGAACTGATGCAACATGGCGGCGAAGTCCTGCATGTTGCCGGGCTCGTTCTCGTCGCCGGGCTCACCGGGGCGGTTGAACCCGAAGGGGATGTCGCTCACAGGCTCTACCTCGGGCAGGATGAATAGGTCACAACCTTCACGTTAGCCGGTCGCAGCCCGGGGGCGTGCGATGGGAGGCTCGCGAGACTTGAGTACAGGACAGGTTCGCCAACGGCGTAGCGCGGGCCCGGTCGTAGCCGTCACGGGGGCGGCCGACGGCCTGGGGCGTGCGCTCGTCGCACGGCTGGCGGACTCGGGGGCGATCAAGAAGGTCATCGCTCTCGATGAGCATCGCGGGGACGTACCGGGAGTCACCTGGCGCGTCGTCGACATCCGCGATCCGCAACTCACCAGCCGCATTTCCGACGTCGACGTGATCGTCCACCTCGACGTCGACCAGTCACCGGACACCGACCACCGCGAGCGCCGGGCGTACAACGTCCGCGGCGCGCAGACGGTGATCCTCGCCGCCGCGGCCGTACGCGTGCGGCGCGTGGTCCTGGTGACCAGCGCGATGGTCTACGGCGCGCAGGCCGGGAACCCCGTACCCCTGCCCGAGGACGCGCCGCTGGCCGCCGAGCCCGACGACGGCATCGTCGGCGACATGCTGGAGATCGAGGAGCTGGCGGCGATGGCGCCGGTGGCACACCCCGGCATGGAGGTCACGGTCCTGCGGCCCGCCGCCCTGGTCGGCCCGGGGATCGACACCGTCGTCACCCGCCATTTCGAGGCGCCGCGCCTGCTCACGGTCAAGGGCTGCGCGCAGCGCTGGCAGTTCTGCCACGTCGACGACCTGATCGGAGCGCTGGAGCTCGCCGTCACCGGCGACGTCTCCGGCAAGATCGCGGTCGGCTGCGAGGGTTGGCTGCTGCCCGAACAGGTCGAGGAGATCACCGGCCGGCGCAGGTTCGAGCTGCCCGCGGCGATCACGTTCGGCACGGCGCAGCGCCTGCACCGCATCGGTGTGACGCCCGCGCCGGCCACCGACCTGCACTACGTCGTCTATCCCTGGGTCGCCGACTGCGCCTCGCTGCGCGAGGCCGGTTGGAAGCCCACCTACGACAACACCGAAACGCTCACGGCCCTCCTGGAGGAGGTCGCAGGGCGGCACGCGGTCGTCGGACGGCGCCTGGCGCGCAAGGAGGCGACCATGGCGACCGCCGCGGGCGCCACCGTGGCCGTCATCGGCACCGCCGCGATCGTCCGCCGCGCCCGCCGCAAGCGGCGCGGCTGAGCGAGCGGATTTCGCCCTCTCGCGGATGCGACGGGGTTCAGCGTCGAGGCCTCGCACCTGCGGCCCGGCGGGCCTTGGCGTGCTCGCAGGGTCGGTGTCGTACGGGATCGGACGGTGTTCGAGTAACGGGTAGCGTTCGTGGGGTGAACGCGATCCGGCTCGCCGAGCTCCGTACCACCCCGCTGTCCGTCGACGAGGTGTTCAGCGCCGTCGCGGACCGGGGTTCCGGTGGCACGGCGGTGTTCGTCGGCACGGTGCGTGACGAGGATCACCGGCGTGCCGTCACCCTGCTGTCCTACTCGGCCCATCCCGACGCCGTGGACGCGCTGCGCACGGTGATGGAGAAGGTCGCGGCCGAGCACGGCGTACGCGCCCTCGCCGCCGTTCACCGGGTGGGTGACCTGGCCGTCGGCGACATCGCGGTCGCCGTGGCCGCCGCGGGCCCCCACCGGGACGAGGCGTTCGAGGCCTGCCGGCAGCTCATCGACGACCTCAAGGCGCAGGTGCCGATCTGGAAGCACCAGCTGTTCACCGATGGTGACGAAGAATGGGTCGGCGCTGACTGATTCGTCACGCGTGTACCGGTTACATTAAAGGTGTCCGGTTCACGTGAGGTGGCGCACATGTCGATCTTGGCGTGGTGGGTCGTCCCCGTAGCCGTCGCGCTGCTCGCGGGAGCGGTCGTGACTCTGTGGGGTCGACGACCCCGTATACGACGGTCCTTCGAAGAGGTGGAGTACTTCCGCAGCTTCCTCGACGCGCTCGGTGCGAAAGAGGAGGAGGAGACGCCGCGACGGAGTGACCGGTCGACCGCGTAGGCTTCCGGCCATGTCCCGTCGTGCTGCCACCTTGCTCGTCGTCGGCCTGCTCATTCTCGTGCTGGGCGCGGTCGGCGCGGTCCTGCCCGTGCCGTACGTCGCGTTGCGGCCCGGGCCCACGACCAACACTCTCGGGCAGCTCGGCAAGACACCGCTGATCCAGATCACCGGGGCCAAGATCTACCCCACCGAGGGCAACCTCAACTTCGTGACCGTCGCCTACCAGGGCGGACCGGGCAACCGCATCGACCTGCTGACCGCGCTCCGCGGCTGGGTCGACCCGAACGTCTCGGTCGTCCCGGAAGAAACGATCTTCCCGAAGAACGAGCCGACCAAGCAGGTCGAGCAGCAGAACACCCAGGAGATGACCGACTCCCAGGAGGCCGCCACCGCGGCGGCCCTGCACGAGCTGCACATCCCCACCGCGACGATCGTCTCCGTCGACTCGGTGCAGAAGGGCATGCCCGCCGACGGCCACCTGAAGCCCGGCGACACGATCACCGCCATCGACGGCAAGAAGCTCACCAAGGTGCCCGAGGTCAGCGCCGCCGTCGGCGCACACAAGCCGGGCGACACGGTGAAGTTCACGGTACGCCGCGGGGGCAAGGACGCCCAGGTCGACGTACGTACGGTCGCCTCCACCGACAAGGCGGCCGGTACGGCGGGCCGTCCGGTGGTCGGCGTGGTCCTGCGGGAGAGGTTCCAGTCGCCCGTCACGGTCAAGATCAGCGTCGGCGACGTCGGCGGCCCGAGCGCCGGGCTGATGTTCTCCCTGGGCATCTACGACAAGCTGACCCCGCAGAACATCACGGGCGGCCGCTTCGTCGCCGGAACCGGCACGATCAGCCCCGAGGGCGAGGTCGGCCCGATCGGCGGCATCCAGCAGAAGATGGTCGCCGCGCGTGAGGCCGGCGCCACGGTCTTCCTGACCCCCACCAAGAACTGCGCCGACGCCGTCGCCACCGCGCCCAAGGGGCTGCGGCTCGTACGCGTCGACAACATGCACGGCGCCCTGGGCGCCCTGTCCGACCTGATCGCCGGACACGGCCCCGTCCCCGCCTGCCCCCGCTGACGCCCCGCCGGGTCAGGTGAGGGTGGAGGCGAGCGCCTCGGACAGGCCCGGCAGCAGGTCGGGGCCGGTCAGTACCTGATCGTCGCTGTCGTGGCCGCGCAGCCGCATCGCCGAGTGGCGGGAGCCGTCGCGGAGCACTCCGACGACGAGGCGTACGTCCTCGCGCTCGGGATGCTCGCCGGCCCAGGCCGCCACGTCCTTCTCCGGAACCTCCTTCTCGGTCTCGGGCAGCATGATGCGCTCGATCACGAGCGCGCAGCCGTCGACCCGTTCCGGCCATTCGATTCCGAGGAGGACGTCCTCGATCGGGCGATCTGTGGGCAGCTGAGGCTGTTCGAGGGCCGCGATCCGCTCGGGTTCGTTCGGAACGCCGAGTTGCTGGGCGAGTTCCGGCTCGTGTTCGTGCAGCTCAGGAGCCTCGACCAGCGCATACAGTCGAGGGGCCGCGTCCCAGCCGCCGCCCGCGGCGTGGCGTTCGAGGTCGAGCACGAGCTGTTCGAGTCGGGTCATCCGCCTAGTTTTCCATCGCCGGCGACGGCTTTTTGATCTCAGGTGGGCACCGGAAGCGGGAACCCGGCGGGGGCTCGATAAGTTGCCTTCACAGACACCCGGCGAAGGGGGACGGTCGTGACCTTCCGGAGCTCAGGCTTTGGCGACCGCATCCGTGGAGGCCGATCACGGTTGCTCGTGCCCGTGATCGTGGTCCTCGTGATCCTCGTCGCGCTCTTCCTGGCCTTCACTGCGGTGTGGACAGACATGCTCTGGTACCGCTCGCTGGGCTTCTCCTCCGTCTACACGACACAGCTCACCACGCGTGCGCTGCTGTTCCTCGGCGGCGGCCTGCTGATGGTCCTGGTCCTGGGCGTGAACATCGTGACGGCCTACCGGCTGCGGCCGGCGTACCGGCCCTCATCGGTGGAGCAGCAGAGCCTCGAGCGCTACCGAGCCGTGATCGACCCGCACCGGCGGCTGATCGTGATCGCGCTGCTGGGGCTGATCGGGCTGCTCACCGCCTCGGCGACCTCCGGTCAGTGGCGGATCTGGCTGGCGTTCTTCAACCGGCAGCCGTTCGGGATCAAGGACCCCCAGTTCCACAAGGACATCTCGTTCTTCGTGTTCACCTACCCGCTGCTGCGGCTGGTGCTGGGGTTCCTGTTCACGACGGTGGTGCTGTCGTTCATCGCGGCGCTGATCGTGCACTACCTGTACGGCGGGCTCCGCGTGCAGGGCGCGGGGGAGAAGGTCGGCTCCGGCACGCGTGCGCACCTTTCGGTGCTCTTCGGGGTGTTCGTACTGCTCAAAGCGGTCGCGTACTGGTTCGACCGTTGGGGCCTGGCACATTCCGAACGTGGCGTGGTGACCGGTCCGTCCTACACCGACGTCAACGCGGTGCTGCCCGCCAAGACCATCCTCGCCGTCATCGCGCTGATCTGCGCGCTGATGTTCTTCGCCACCCTCGTACGCCGCGGCGCGATGCTGCCCGGCATGGCCTTCGGCCTGCTCGTCCTGTCGGCGATCCTGATCGGCGGGGTCTACCCGCTGCTGATCCAGACGTTCCAGGTCAAGCCGAACGAGGTCGACAAGGAATCGAAGTTCATCGGCCGCAACATCACCGCCACCCGGCAGGCGTACGGCGTGGCCGGCACGAACGTCACCGACTACGTCCCGAACACCAAGCTCTCCCCGGACCAGGCGAAGAAGGAGACCTCGACCCTCCCGAACGTCCGCCTGCTCGATCCGGCCGTGGTCTCGCCGACGTACCAGCAGCTCCAGCAGATCAAGGGCTTCTACAAGTTCCCCAACCCGCTCGACATCGACCGCTACCCGGCCGAGGGCGGTGTGCTGCGGGACACGGTCGTGGCCGTACGTGAGATCGACGGGGCGCCCGCCGGCCAGAACAACTGGATCAACAGCCACCTCGTCTACACGCACGGCTACGGCGTCGTCGCGGCGCCCGGCAACCAGGTCGACGCGCAGGGCGCGCCCGACTTCACGGAGAAGGACATCCCGCCGACCGGCAACCTGGGCATCAACCAGCCGCGCGTCTACTTCGGCGAGCGCTCGTCCTCGTACTCGATCGTCGGCGGCTCGCGCGACCGCGAGCTCGACTACCCGGATGACAAGAGCCCAACGGGCCAGCACAACAGCTCCTATGACGGCAAGGGCGGAGTCTCGGTCGGATCGCTCTTCAACCGCACGCTCTACGCACTGCGGTTCAAGGAGAAGAACCTCCTGCTTTCCGGGGCGATCGGCTCCGACTCGCGGATCCTGTACGACCGGACGCCCCGCCAGCGCGTGCAGAAGGCCGCGCCGTGGCTGAAGGTCGACGGCAACCCGTATCCGGCGGTCGTCGACGGCCGGATCCAGTGGATCGTCGACGGCTACACGACCGCGGCCGAGTACCCGTACTCCCAGCGCACCAGCCTCGGCGACGTCACACGGGACACGAATACCGAGAGCCGGGTCTCGGTCGCGGCGCAGAGCGGCGACCAGATCAACTACATCCGCAACTCGGTGAAGGCCACCGTCGACGCCTACAACGGCACCGTACGGCTCTACGCCTGGGATCCCACCGATCCGGTCCTGAAGACGTGGATGAAGGCCTTCCCGGGTACCGTGCAGCCGCGCTCGGCCATCCCCGCGCATCTGCTGGCGCACCTGCGCTACCCGGAGGACCTCTTCAAGGTCCAGAGGGGCGTCCTGTCCCGCTACCACGTACAGAACCCGCAGGCCTTCTACGGCGGCCAGGACTTCTGGCAGGTGCCCAACGACCCGACCGGTGAGGGCACGGTCGAGCCGCCCTACTACCTCAGCGTAAAGATGCCCGAGCAGACCGCGCCCGGCTTCGCGCTGACCTCGACGTTCATCCCGAGAGGCAAGGTCACCAATCTCACGGCCTTCATGGCCGTCGACAGCGTGCCGACCAGCCCGACGTACGGCCGGATACGTATCCTCCAAGTGCCGCGTAGCCAGGTGACACCTGGGCCCCAGCAGGTCCAGAACACCTTCGAGAACAACCCGACCGTGTCCCAGCAGCTGACGCTGCTCCGCGGTCCGGGGTCGAGGACGGTGAGCGGAAACCTTCTGACGCTGCCGTTCGGTGGAGGCTTCTTGTACGTCGAACCCGTGTACCTCCAGGCCAACTCCGGGGGCGGTTCGTACCCGCTGCTGAAACGGGTCCTCGTGTCGTACGGCAACGACATCGGGTTCGGCGCGACCCTCGACGACGCGCTCAACCAGGTCCTCAAGGGCGGCGGGATCTCGACGCCGACCGGTCCACCGCTGCAAGCCAACGAGGACGTACGCGCGGCGATCGACGCGGCGGACCGCGCCTACTCCGATGGCCAGAACGCCCTCGCGAAGGGCGACTGGACGGCCTACGGAGAGGCGCAGAAACAGCTCAAGTCCGCCCTCGACCAGCTCGCCAAGCTGCAGAATCAGGGCAAATCACAGCCGCCGGCCACCCCGGCACCGGGGACGACTCCGAGTACGAAACCCACGCCCAAACCAAGCGGCTAGGGCATTCGATTTGCACAGTGCCCGCGACTCCCCATAGAGTTAGGGCACACCGCAACGCGGGGTGGAGCAGTTCGGTAGCTCGCTGGGCTCATAACCCAGAGGTCGCAGGTTCAAATCCTGCCCCCGCTACCAAAGGGAGAGGCCCTCCCGGAGATGATCTCCGGGAGGGCCTCTTCGCATTTCCGCCTACTGATCGGAAAGTGCCCCGGTCGCCCGTACGAGGGCCAGCGCCGCGAGGGTCATCCCGTCCTCGAAGCCCTCCTCGGCCACCAGGGACCACAATTCCTCGATCGGCACCCAGCGGGTGGCGTCGATCTCGCGAACGTCCTCCGGGCGCCCTGAGGCGTCGCCGATGATCGCCAGGACGACCGTCACGCGGCTCGCGAACAGTCCGGAGTCCGCGCTGAAGGCGCCGACGCGCCGGAGCTCCAGCGGTACGACGCCGAGCTCCTCCCGGAGTTCGCTCCGCGCCGTGTTGAACGGATCGGCGTCACTGGCGAAGCCGCGCGGCAGGCCCCACTCCCACGCGCCTGCCGGGTACCGGTACGTCCGGACCATGCCGACCGTGCCGTTGTGCACGGGCAGCACGACGACGCCGCCGCCGTGCCCGCCGGCGTGAACGATCCGCAGATATCGGCCGCGAGTTTCGTCGGCGAACGCCACCTCGTCGTCGAAGACGTCGATGAAGGAATTGCCGTAGACGTGAACTTCGCGAAGCCTGTGCACCGGCGCCCGGCCGGCGTCCGTCTCCGTCATCGTGTCCGCTCCTCGAGGTCGACGGCCTGCATGGAGCAGGTGTCTCGGTGTCAGGCGAGCGTACGACCGGCGGAGCGCGCGCGGATGGAGACATCGCTGTTCGCGGCGGTCAAAGGCGGCTATTCCCGGGAAGCGGCATTTCGTGGCGTCCGCAAATTGTGTCGCGGTAGTCCCGTTGCTTTGGCGCGCTTCGCGGCATTCGGCGGCCCGGGGGGACGGTCGGAGACGGCTGCCCGCGGGCACTCCCGTACGCCGTGCGGCCACCCCGAATTCGCGGTCCGGACCCCGATTTGACCCTTGCCCGGGTCGCACGTAATGTTCTCCTCGCCCCAGGGGAACGGGACACCGCAAGGTGGCCCTGACCACGGGGAACCGCACTCGAGCGACTGGTTCGAACCATTCGGATCAGACGGTAGAGTGTGGGTCTCCCGGAAGAAGGGATGCAGGACATCGCGAAAGCGGTGGCCGGCCCAAGCGGGTGACTCGGTGGGATAAGATCAAAACCGGTAACCGGTCGCGATCATGAACACCGGGGACCGTCTTCCCCCACGAAAGACAGCCTGGATCTCGATCCGGACTTGACTTCGAGCGGGAAGGTGGTAAGTTAGAGGGGTTGCCCCGGAGGGGGTCCGCGAGGATCTTCGAAGATGGCGTCCGTTTCTTGAGAACTCAACAGTGTGCTAAAAGCCAGTGCCTTATAGGTCCTCGACTGGTCGTTTTTTGACTGGTTTTGGATTCCTTTTTGGCAAGATATGATTCTTGCTGGGATTTTTTCTGTAACAGGTTTGGCGGGCCGACTTCGGTTGGTTCGTCGTTTGACCTTAACGGAGAGTTTGATCCTGGCTCAGGACGAACGCTGGCGGCGTGCTTAACACATGCAAGTCGAGCGGAAAGGCCCTTCGGGGTACTCGAGCGGCGAACGGGTGAGTAACACGTGAGTAACCTGCCCTTGGCTCTGGGATAAGCCTAGGAAACTGGGTCTAATACCGGACAGGACCACTTTACGCATGTTTAGTGGTGGAAAGTTTTTCGGCCAGGGATGGACTCGCGGCCTATCAGCTTGTTGGTGGGGTAATGGCCTACCAAGGCGACGACGGGTAGCCGGCCTGAGAGGGTGACCGGCCACACTGGGACTGAGACACGGCCCAGACTCCTACGGGAGGCAGCAGTGGGGAATATTGCGCAATGGGCGAAAGCCTGACGCAGCGACGCCGCGTGGGGGATGAAGGCCTTCGGGTTGTAAACCTCTTTCACCACCGACGAAGCTAACGTGACGGTAGGTGGGGAAGAAGCGCCGGCTAACTACGTGCCAGCAGCCGCGGTAATACGTAGGGCGCAAGCGTTGTCCGGAATTATTGGGCGTAAAGAGCTCGTAGGCGGTCTGTTGCGTCTGCCGTGAAATCCCGAGGCTTAACCTCGGGCCTGCGGTGGATACGGGCAGACTAGAGGTAGGTAGGGGAGAATGGAATTCCCGGTGTAGCGGTGAAATGCGCAGATATCGGGAGGAACACCGGTGGCGAAGGCGGTTCTCTGGGCCTTACCTGACGCTGAGGAGCGAAAGCATGGGGAGCGAACAGGATTAGATACCCTGGTAGTCCATGCCGTAAACGTTGGGCGCTAGGTGTGGGGTCTTTCCACGGACTCCGTGCCGTAGCTAACGCATTAAGCGCCCCGCCTGGGGAGTACGGCCGCAAGGCTAAAACTCAAAGGAATTGACGGGGGCCCGCACAAGCGGCGGAGCATGTTGCTTAATTCGACGCAACGCGAAGAACCTTACCAAGGTTTGACATCACCGGAAAACTCGCAGAGATGCGGGGTCCTTTTGGGCCGGTGACAGGTGGTGCATGGCTGTCGTCAGCTCGTGTCGTGAGATGTTGGGTTAAGTCCCGCAACGAGCGCAACCCTCGTTCCATGTTGCCAGCACGTAATGGTGGGGACTCATGGGAGACTGCCGGGGTCAACTCGGAGGAAGGTGGGGATGACGTCAAGTCATCATGCCCCTTATGTCTTGGGCTGCAAACATGCTACAATGGCCGGTACAAAGGGCTGCGAAACCGTGAGGTGGAGCGAATCCCGAAAAGCCGGTCTCAGTTCGGATTGGGGTCTGCAACTCGACCCCATGAAGTCGGAGTCGCTAGTAATCGCAGATCAGCAACGCTGCGGTGAATACGTTCCCGGGCCTTGTACACACCGCCCGTCACGTCACGAAAGTCGGCAACACCCGAAGCCGGTGGCCCAACCCTTGTGGGGGGAGCCGTCGAAGGTGGGGCCGGCGATTGGGACGAAGTCGTAACAAGGTAGCCGTACCGGAAGGTGCGGCTGGATCACCTCCTTTCTAAGGAGCATCAACCAGCCTCCGATCGATGGCCTCGGCCGTCTGGGGTGTCTGGGGTGGCTCGCGCCACGGGCGAATGTTCCGTGGGTGGGTCTGCTCAAAGAAGTGGAGCACTGGCTATTCACATCAGCTCAACGGCTGGTCCGGTAAGTACCGCCCAAGCCTCTTCGGAGGTGTGGGAGTGGGAAACCTCGGATCGGTGCGGGGGGTCGGTGTGAGCACACTGTTGGGTCCTGAGGGAACGGACACCTGCTCGTCTAGGGGTTGTCCGGCTCTCGTCAGGGCATGCCGGCTTTTCTCTGCCTGGTTGGTGGAGGGGGTCTGGGGTGCACGGGCTGATCCGGCCATCACATCGCATCGAATCCATCTTCGAAGGTTGTTTCTTCTGGGGTTGGTTGGGTGGTCTGGTGGTGGTGTCTGGGGTTAGGTCTCGTCCGTGTTTTGAGAACTGCATAGTGAACGCGAGCATCTTATTTTTCTTGTAGTGTGTTCAAGTTTTTAAGGGCACACGGTGGATGCCTTGGTACCAGGAGCCGATGAAGGACGTGGGAGCCTGCGATATGCCCCGGGGAGTTGGCAACCGAGCGTTGATCCGGGGGTTTCCGAATGGGGAAACCTAGCACCCGTCATGGGGTGTTGCCTCCGCCTGAATTGATAGGGCGGTTGGTGGTAACGCGGGGAAGTGAAACATCTCAGTACCCGCAGGAAGAGAAAACAAAAGTGATTCCCTGAGTAGTGGTGAGCGAAAGGGGAAGAGGCTAAACCATGCGCGTGTGATAGCCGGCGGGCGTTGCGTGTGTGGGGTTGTGGGATTGTTTGTACCTGATCCGCTGATCGGGTGTGGAGTAAGAAAGTGTTGGAGTAACCGAATGGCCTGGAATGGTCGACCGTAGTCGGTGATAGTCCGGTAGGTGAAACTCTGATGCCTCCATATAGCGTATCCCGAGTAGCACGGGGCCCGAGAAATCCCGTGTGAATCTGCCAGGACCACCTGGTAAGCCTAAATACTCCCTGGTGACCGATAGCGGACTAGTACCGTGAGGGAAAGGTGAAAAGCACCCCGGTGAGGGGGCGTGAAATAGTACCTGAAACCGTGTGCCTACAAGCCGTCAGAGCGTTAAACATCTTCGGGTGTTGTGAAGTGATGGCGTGCCTTTTGAAGAATGAGCCTGCGAGTTATGGTGTGTGGCAAGGTTAACCCGTGTGGGGGAGCCGTAGCGAAAGCGAGTCTGAATAGGGCGTCTGAGTCGCATGCTGTAGACCCGAAGCGGAGTGATCTACCCATGGGCAGGTTGAAGCGCGGGTAAGACCGTGTGGAGGACCGAACCCACCAGGGTTGAAAACCTGGGGGATGACCTGTGGGTAGGGGTGAAAGGCCAATCAAACTCCGTGATAGCTGGTTCTCCCCGAAATGCATTTAGGTGCAGCGTCGCGTGTTTCTTGCCGGAGGTAGAGCTACTGGATGGCCTAGGGGGCCTACAAGCTTACTGAAGTCAGCCAAACTCCGAATGCCGGTAAGCCAGAAGCGCGGCAGTGAGACTGCGGGCGATAAGGTTCGTAGTCGAGAGGGAAACAACCCAGATCACCGGCTAAGGCCCCTAAGCGTGTGCTAAGTGGTAAAGGATGTGGAGTTGCCGTGACAACCAGGAGGTTGGCTTAGAAGCAGCCACCCTTGAAAGAGTGCGTAATAGCTCACTGGTCAAGTGATTCCGCGCCGACAATGTAACGGGGCTCAAGCACACCGCCGAAGCCGTGGCATCCCAGCAATACCCAAGCCGCCCTTTCGGGGGTTGGTTCAGGGGTTGGGATGGGTAGGGGAGCGTCGTGTGGGCAGTGAAGCGGCAGCGTGAGCTAGCCGTGGAGGCCACACGAGTGAGAATGCAGGCATGAGTAGCGAATGAGGGGTGAGAAACCCCTCCGCCGGATGACCAAGGGTTCCTGGGGCAGGCTAATCCGCCCAGGGTAAGTCGGGACCTAAGGCGAGGCCGAGAGGCGTAGTCGATGGACAACGGGTTGATATTCCCGTACCCGCTGACACGCGCCCATGCTGAACCCACTGATACTAACCTTGTGATCTCTGCTTGGTCCCTTCGGGGGTCTTGTCGGAGGGAGCGTGGGACCTGAGGTGGTAGTAGGCAAGTGATGAGGTGACGCAGGAGGGTAGCTCAGCCCAGGCGGTGGTTGTCCTGGGGTAAGCATGTAGCCCGGTGTGTAGGCAAATCCGCACACCATTAAGGGTGAGATGTGATGCCGAGCCGATTTAGGCGAAGTGAGTGATCCCATGCTGCCAAGAAAAGCCTCTAGCGATGTGTGTCGGCGGCCCGTACCCCAAACCGACTCAGGTGGTCAGGTAGAGAATACCAAGGCGATCGGGTGAACTGTGGTTAAGGAACTCGGCAAATTGCCCCCGTAACTTTGGGAGAAGGGGGGCCCCTGCTGGTGACCGGACTGGCTCCGTGGAGCTAGTGGGGGTCGCAGATACCAGGGGGAAGCGACTGTTTACTAAAAACACAGGTCCGTGCGAAGTCGTAAGACGCTGTATACGGACTGACGCCTGCCCGGTGCTGGAACGTTAAGGGGACCGGTTAGTGCCTTCGGGCGCGAAGCTGAGAACCTAAGCGCCAGTAAACGGCGGTGGTAACTATAACCATCCTAAGGTAGCGAAATTCCTTGTCGGGTAAGTTCCGACCTGCACGAATGGCGTAACGACTTCCCCACTGTCTCAACCACAGGCCCGGTGAAATTGCATTACGAGTAAAGATGCTCGTTACGCGCAGCAGGACGGAAAGACCCCGGGACCTTCACTATAGCTTGGCATTGGCGTTTGGAGCGTCTTGTGTAGGATAGGTGGGAGACTTTGAAGCTCATACGCCAGTATGGGTGGAGTCATTGGTGAAATACCACTCTGGTCGTTTCGAGCGTCTAACCCGCACCCGTGAATCCGGGTGGGGGACAGTGCCTGGTGGGTAGTTTAACTGGGGCGGTTGCCTCCCAAAGAGTAACGGAGGCGCCCAAAGGTTCCCTCAGCCTGGTTGGCAATCAGGTGTCGAGTGCAAGGGCACAAGGGAGCTTGACTGTGAGACAGACATGTCGAGCAGGTGCGAAAGCAGGGCCTAGTGATCCGGCACCTACGTGTGGAAGTGGTGTCGCTCAACGGCTAAAAGGTACCCCGGGGATAACAGGCTGATCTTGCCCAAGAGTCCATATCGACGGCAAGGTTTGGCACCTCGATGTCGGCTCGTCGCATCCTGGGGCTGGAGTAGGTCCCAAGGGTTGGGCTGTTCGCCCATTAAAGCGGCACGCGAGCTGGGTTTAGAACGTCGCGAGACAGTTCGGTCCCTATCCGCTGTGCGCGCAGGAGACTTGCGAGGGTCTGTCCCTAGTACGAGAGGACCGGGACGGACGAACCTCTGGTGTGCCAGTTGTACCGCCAGGTGCATGGCTGGTTGGCTACGTTCGGTCGGGATAACCGCTGAAAGCATCTAAGCGGGAAGCCTTCCTCCAGATGAGGTCTCCCAACCTACGGGTTGTAAGGCCCCCAGCTAGACGACTGGGTTGATAGGCCAGATATGGAAGCACCGCAAGGTGTGGAGTTGACTGGTACTAATAGGCCGAGTGGCTTGAACACAAACCTACTGCGTTTGCTCGCGTTCACTGTGCGGTTCCCGGGACACGGCCGGGAACCAGAGTTCTGCCGGAGATCCCATAGGGCGTTTCGGTGGTCATAGCGAAGGGGAAACACCCGGTCCCATCCCGAACCCGGAAGTTAAGCCCTTCAGCGCCGATGGTACTGCACCGGGGACGGTGTGGGAGAGTAGGACACCGCCGGACACTTACATAGATAGGAAAGGCCCACCCGAAACGGTGGGCCTTTCCTCGTTTCACAGCATCACCCATTTTAAGAAATGGCCCCCCGCTTCGGCGAGGGGCCTTTCTTGTTTCTCGGGATGGTCAGCGGGGGGCGTACATGATGATCGCCACCCCTACGAGGCAGCAGGCGGCGCCGAGGAGGTCGAAGCGGTCCGGGCGGAAGCCGTCGACGAACATCCCCCAGGCCAGCGAGCCGGCCACGAAGACGCCCCCGTATGCGGCGAGGATGCGGCCGAAGTGCGAGTCCGGCTGGAGGGTCGCCACGAAGCCGTACACGGCGAGCGCGACGATGCCGGCCCCGGCGAAGAGGGTTCCCCGGTGTTCGCGGACGGCCTGCCATATCAGCCAGGCACCGCCGATCTCGGCGACCGCGGCAAGGACGAACAGGGAGCCGGAACGCACGATGTTCATGGTGTTCATTGTGGCCACGGGCGCGGATCGGAGTGCCGAACGGGACTACCGGGCCGGGTGCCTCCTGCTACCGTTTGGACGGTTGGCCTTGACCGGGTCCGCAGGTTCGAAGATTCGTAGAACAAGAGGTGCGTGGTGTCCGACGCGTCCGAAAAGGGACGGGGCGAGCGCGTCATCGCGGTTCGCGACAGCAAAGACCCCGACGGTCCCAAGCTGTTCTTCAGCGTGAACGCGTGGAAGAACTTCCTCGACCGCATCAAGGCCGGCGGCCACGAATTGCCGGAGGACATGCGCGAGGGCCTGGACGAGCGCTTCGCGCGCTGACCGTCCTTCTGGTCCTTGCTGACGCCGTAGCCGGTCTTGAGGACCAGCTCGAGCGCGCTGGCGCCGCCCTCACGAGACTCCTGGCACACTCCACGCCGGTGCCTCTTCCGTCGGGGCGCCGTCGAGACGCGACGCGACCGGCTGTGGCTCACCCGCACGGACCCCGCGATCCCACACGGCGCGCTTCCGCGCCGCGAGCCGCCGGTGCGCGGTGATCGTCGTATAGCGCGCGAGGTGCTGCACCGGTGGCAGCGCCATGGGCCGCAACGGGTACCCGTAGGCCGCGAGGCGTTCGGCCATCACGGTCTCGCACAGCTCCGTCTCCCAGGACTCGAACCTCCGGGACTCCAACCTCGCGGGTTCGAGGGTCCTGGATTCGAGCGTCCCGGGTTCCGGGCTCCTGAGGCCCCGAGGTCCCGTCGCTCCGCGCCCGAGGCCGGCCTCTGAGGCGCCGGACGGGCGCCCGGTGCCGATACGGCGTTCGCGCCACTGTGCCAGGGCCGACCCGCCCGGTACGGCCATCACCGGGGCGTAATCCTCTTCGAGGTAGGCGCAGAGGCGGCGGAGCTCGCTCTCGGGGTCGGCGACCAGGCACTCGTACTGCGTCTCGATATAGGCGTCGGGAGGCAGCCTCCGCGCGGCGGCCCGGCCGGCGTCGATCGCCTGGGTCCAGGTCGCCACCGCGTGGTAGGTGCCCATGCGCCACCATGGCGTGCACTTCAGCGACTCGACACAGTCGCGCCCGTCGCGGACCACGTGCACGATCTGGGCGTCGGGGAAGAGCCGGAGAAGCACGTCGAGGTGCTGTACGTACCCGGGCCTCTTGTCGCCCCAGCGGGGCTTCCCCAGCCGCCGCGCGTACGCCCGCAGCACGATGCCGATCGCCGATCCGAGGGTCGGCGGCCCCGAGGCGATCTCCGCGGCGACGGTGCGCGGGTCGAGCCCGAGGTCTCCGAATCGCGTGCCGGCCCCGGCCACGATCCACTCGGCGAGGGCCTGCCGGTTGGCGGCCTTACGCAGATCGCCGTACGCGGCGCGGTTCTCGTACGCCCCCAGCAGGAAGCGCGTCTCCGGTGCGATCGCCACCCGCGGGTGGGCGCGCAGCATCAGCCGGAGCAGAGTCATGCCCGACCTCGGGCAGCCAACGATGAAGATCGGCCGTTCCGAGGCCATAGGAATCACTCCCCCCAAGCCGGCAATCCTCGTCGCTGCCGGGCCCCAGGCCCCATCGTTCAGGATCCTTGGGTGTGTCCGGCATCAAGCCGGACGAACCAGCACGCGACGGGGCGCCCAGGCCCGAGCAGGACCGGGGCTCGCCGTGCGGGGGCTCAGCCCAGGCGCTTGCGGCCCTGGCCGCGCAGGCGGCGGCGCTGTGAGGGGTCGAGCATGAGGTAGCCGACCGCGGGGACGCCGACGAGCAGCAGGACGCTCAGAAGCTTGAGCCAGCCTGGCAGCAGCATGAAGGCGATCAGCGCGACGACGACCCCGATGATGATCGTTCCGGTGCGTCCCACGATTTTCTCCGTTCCGTGGACTCCGCCTTGAGAACGCCTGTGGACCGGGGCGGTGTTCCTGATCCTGAGATATATCTTGTTCGGCCCAGGGTCAGGCGTCCAGGGCTGCGGAGCCTTCTTCGAAGTGTCCGAGGATGTCGTCGTGCAGCAGGCCGTTGGAGCAGACGACGCTGCCGCCGTCGGGGCGGCGTTTGCCGGACAGGTCGCTGAACACGCCGCCGGACTCCTCGATGATGATCTGGAGGGCGGCGACGTCCCAGAGGGAGACCTCGGGCTCGGCCGACGCCTCGACGACGCCCTCGGCGACCATCACGTGGGACCAGAAGTCACCGTAGGCGCGGGTGCGCCAGACGGTACGGCTGAGGTCGAGGAAGCCGCTCATGAGGCCGCGTTCTTCCCAGCCGGTCAGGCTGGAGTAGGAGAACGACGCGTCGCGCAGCTCCGAGACCCCTGAGACGCGGCAGCGGGTGGCCTTGGCGAGGCTGCGGCCGGTCCACGCGCCTCCGCCCTTCGCGGCCCACCAGCGGCGGTTCAGCGCGGGTGCGGACACCAGGCCGACGACGACGTCGTCGCCCTCCATGAGGGCGATGATCGTCGCCCAGACCGGCACGCCGCGTACGTAGTTCTTGGTCGCGTCGATGGGGTCGATGACCCAGCAGCGCGGGCCGTAGCCCGTACGGCCGAACTCCTCGCCGTGCACGGCGTCACGCGGCCGGGCACGCTTGAGGGTGTTACGCAAGGTCTCTTCGACCATGTGATCCGCGTCGGTCACCGGTGTCAGGTCGGGTTTCGTCTCGACCCGGAGGTCGAGCGCCCGGAATCGGCGCGTGGCGACATCGTCGGCCGCGTCCGCCATGACATGTGCAAGGCGTAGGTCATCCGAATAGTCCGCCACGGCGTGCAACGCTATCGCGACGGAAGGCTTACAGACAGACTGGACCGCGTGAAGCCACCAATATCTTCCGAACGTGTCGCGATGCCGGAGCCTCCGGTACCCGCATTGCTGTTCGATCTGGACGGCACCCTGATCGACAGCGTCTACCAGCACGTGATCGCCTGGCGTACGGCGCTGGCGACGGTCGGAATCGACCTTTCGGTGTGGCGGATCCATCGGCGGATCGGCATGAGCGGCGGGCTTTTCATGTCCGCATTGCTTCGGGAGACCGGCGTGTCGCTGGCCAAGGAGGACACCGAACGGCTGCAGCAGGCGCACGCGCGGGCGTACCTCGAGCAGGTCGACACCGTACGTGCGTTGCCGGGCGCCGCGGATCTGCTGCGGTACCTGACCGAACGCGGTGTGCCGTGGGCGATCGCGACGAGCGGCCGGATGGAGACCGCGCACTCGTCGCTCGCGATGCTGGGGCTGCCCGAGGACACGCCGTTGATCACGCGGGACATGGTGCGGTACGCGAAGCCGGACCCGGACCTGTTCCTGGCGGCGGCGAGCCTTCTCGGCGTCGACCCGCGCGACTCGATGGTGGTCGGCGACAGCGTCTGGGACCTGCTGGCCGCCCGGCGCGCCGGCGCGCTCGGGATCGGGCTGCTGTCCGGCGGGTACGGGCGCGAGGAACTCGAGCGGACCGGGGCGTTCCGCGTCTACGCCGATCCGGCCGATCTGCTGGCCCGAATCGACGAACTGGGCCTCCGGCACACGCTCTAGGGTCCGCGGCCGTACACGAGCCCCTCCGCGCCGTCGAGGGCTAGCTGACGTGGACGCGGGGGCGGCGTTCCGGGTCGGGTTCGTGCTCGCGTAGGACCTCGCGAGTGACCGGGGCGATTTCGCCCGCGCCGAACACCAGGTGGCGCAGCATCGCGGCGACCGGGTTGCCCTCGGCCCACGTGAAGTAGACGTCGGGGACCTTGCCGGTACGGTCGCGGATCGCGATCAGGATGGCGGCGATCGCGTTGGGCACGGTGGCGCGGTCGACGCGCAGGACGCGGTGGCCGTACCGTTCCTCGCCGGTGACGTGGAGCGCGTTGAGCAGGCGCTCCAGCATCGCGATCGAGCCCTGGCCGTACGGGCTCTCGCGGGCGACCCCCGGGTTAGCGCGGCGCCGACCGCAGGAGGGGCTCGACGCGGAAGGGGATCTGCGTCGACAGCACGACCATCGTGTCGCTCCGCTGGAAGGCCGGAGAAGCGAGTACGTCGGCGATGATCTGCTGGAGGTGCTCGTTGGTCCGCGCCGCGACCCGGCACAGCAGGTCGGACGTGCCGCTGGTGCCGTGGACCTCCAGGACCTCCGGCAGCGTCTCCAGGTGCCGTACGGCGTCGGTCGTGTGGCCCTGGGCGATCTGGAGCGACAGGAACGCCAGAACCGGAAACCCGATCCGGTCCGGCCGTACCGTCGGGCCGAAGTCGGCGATCACTCCGCGGGCGACCAGCTTGTCGAGACGCGCCTGTACGGTGCCGCGCGCGACGCGCAGGAGGCGGGCCAGTTCGGTGAGGCCGACACGGGGGTGGGCCCGCATCGTTGCGAGCAGGCGGGCATCCAGGTCATCGATCTCACTGCGCGACATGACCAGAGATTAGGGGAAATTTTGGTCGAAAATCGTCAGATCGCCCAGGTTTTCTATGCGCTCTTGTCAGTCGGCGCGAGCTCTGCTGTGCTCTATGTATGGCCCGCCGCCAAAGACGCCGGCGGGCCGCCCTGCGCGGGGAGACCCCGGGGTAAGGCGCAGGGACGACGTCCGGCTCAGGCGAGGGGGTGCCGGGCGTCGACCTTGGGTCGTGGTCAGTGGACCTCCACGTGGCATATTCGTCTCGCGGCGAATGTGGATCGGAGAGGGCGGGCATGGGGCTGACGCGCGAGGAGAAGGCGGAGCAGAAGGTCGCCCGGGCGGCTGAGAAAGAGGCGGAGCGCGAGCGCAAGGCGTTCGAGGAATCGCCGGCCGGTCGGGCGCGAGCCGCCTTCGAGCGCGGCGACGGGTACTTCGAGATCGAGCTGGACCTGAGCGCGCATGGCGGTACCGGCTCGGATCAGGGGAGCTGGGGCCCGCATCGGCCGAAGTCCGGGCGAACGGACGCGCTGTCGCAGGTCGAGGGCGAGGGCTGGGCGTTCGTGCAGGCGAGCCACGTGTTCGTGCAGACCGGCGAGGACTCACGGGACAAGTTCATGACCTCCGGCCAGCGAACCTCGATCCGCGGGGAGATCGTGGGGATCTACCTGTTCAGGCGCCGCGAGGAGACCGCCTAGATCCGGTTGATCGTCGCGAACCAGGCCGGTGCGCCGTCGTCGCCGTGAAACCTCGTATGAACCCGGTCCGGCTCGATGGCTGCGACACTCCACCCATCACCGGCGTCGAAGGACGCGTGCAGCTCGTCTCGGCTGACGGGGTGCGGGCCGGTGTCGGGACCCTCGTCGCCGAAGCACAGCACGTAGAGGGTTCCGCCCTGCTCGGTCACCGCCGCCAGACTCGCCACGTACGCCGGTCGCTCGTCGCGGTCGAAGGTGTGGAACAGCCCGCAGTCCAGCACGGTCTCGAACCGGCGCCCCAAGCGCTCCAGCGCGAACGCGTCGGCGGTGGCGAACTCGACCGAGATCCCGCGGTCGTCGGCCTTCTCCCGGGCGAGCGCCAGTGCCGTCTCGGCCACGTCGACGCCCAGAACCGAGAACCCCAGCGAGGCGACGTGAAGAGCGTTGTCGCCGCTCCCGCAGCCCGCGTCGAGGACCGTACCGGTGAATCCGCCGTCGGCCGCCACCCGCACGATCGCCGGCTGCGGCCCGCCGATGTCCCACGGCGCGGGGCCATCGTGGTACGACGCGTCCCACGGCAGCCCCGTCATGCGTTCGTGACTGGTCGGCCGCCGACCACGGGTTCCTGATCGTTCAGACACTTTCGTTCCCTTCCAGGACCGATCTCAGGGAGAGCACCGACACTAGCCCGGGGCCCAGTCCTGGTCGCGCAGGTACGGGACGACGGCCTGGGCGACCCAGATCGCGCCGAACAGGTTGACGTCGAAGTACGGCCGCGCGGTCGGAGACGTCCAGCGGCAGGCGTACCAGGGCGTCCGGGGCTTCCCCCGCCGGCTCCGCGAGCGGATCGACGTCGCGGGCGGCGGCCAGGCCACCGCCAGGAAGCCGAACCCCGCCCGCCGCAGCGAACGGTCCGGCAGGCGATCTTCGAGGCCAGGCGGGCGCTGATCTCCGAGGTGGGGTACGCCAACGTGTCGATCGAGGGCATCGCGGCGCGGGCGGGCGCGGGCAAGCAGACGATCTATCGGTGGTGGCGGTCGAAGGCGGCTCTCGTCTTCGACGCGTTCCTGGCGCTCAGCGAGGGTGAGCAGGGGTCGTGCTCCCGGACACGGGCGACGTCGAGGCCGACCTCAAGGCCGTCATGCGGGCGACCGCCGCCGAGTTCGCCGATCCGGACTTCGAGGCGCCGATCCGGGCGCTCAACGCGGAGATCATCAACGATCCCGGCCTGGCCGCCGAGTACCGCGAACGGCTGGCCGGCCCCGTCGACGAGGCCAAGAAGGTGCGGCCTCGCGGCGCGCAGCGAGCGGGCCGGCTCGCGGCCGACGCCGACCTCGATCTGGTGCTCGAACTGCTCTACGCACCCCTGTACCAGCGCTGGCTGCACCGTTCCGGCCCGCTGACCCCCGAGTACGCCGACGCCTTCATGGACCTCACCCTCAAGGCGTTCGGCCCTAGTCGTCGGTGTCGCGGCTCGCGAGCAGGCGGCGCAGGGAGGTCAGCCGGGAGGCGTCGGCGTGGCCGTCGGTGACCCAAGCGTCGAGTGCGCAGTCCTCCTGCATGTGCGTGCAGCGGCGCGGGCAGCCTTCGGCGCCCTCGGCGAGGTCGGGGAAGGCCGCCAGGACGTCCGCGGGCTGGACGTGGGCGAGGCCGAAGCTGCGTACGCCGGGGGTGTCGATGATCCAGCCGTCGCCGGAGGGCAGCTCCAGCGCGATCGCCGACGAGGAGGTGTGCCGGCCTCGGCCGGTCACCGGGTTCACCTCGCTGACGGCGCGTTCGGCGGCCGGCACCAGGGCGTTGACCAGTGTCGACTTGCCGACGCCCGAGTGCCCGACGAGCACGGTGTTGCGGCCGGGCAGCAGCGCGCGCAGGTCGTCGGCGGGCCGGTCCTTGCGCGTGACGACGTACGGAACGCCCAGCGGGGCGTACGTCTCCAGCAGCGTGTCCGGATCGGCCAGGTCGGCCTTGGTCAGGCACAGCAGGGGCTCGAGGCCGGCGTCGTAGGCGGCGACGAGGCAACGGTCGATCATGCGCGGCCGTGGCTCCGGGTCGGCCAGCGCGGTGACGATCGCGAGCTGGTCGGCATTGGCGACGATGACGCGTTCGATCGGGTCGGTGTCGTCGGCGGTGCGCCGAAGCGTGGACGTGCGTGGTTCGACGCGTACGACGCGGGCCAGTGTGTCGGCGCGGCCGGACACGTCGCCGACCAGGCCGACGCGGTCGCCCACGACGACGCTCTTGCGGCCCAGCTCACGCGCGCGCATCGCGGTCACCATGCGATCGGCGGCCTCCTCCACGAGGCATGTGTAACGGCCGCGGTCGACCGCCACGACGAATCCGGTGATGGCGTCGTCGTGCGACGGACGCCGCCTGGTGCGCGGCCGGGAACCCTTCCCCGGGCGTACACGTACGTCGTCCTCGTCGAGTCTCGCCCAGTCGCGCGCCATGCCTAGCGCACCATCTCCGTCCACAACTCGCCGAATTCGGGAAGTGTCTTGCCGACCGTCGCGAGGTTCTCCACCTCGACCCCGGGTACGGCCAGGCCGAGTACGGCGCCCGCCATCACCATTCGGTGGTCCTCGTACGTGTGGAAGACGCGGCCGCGCAGGGGCCGTGGCCGGATCTCCAGGCCGTCGGGCAGCTCGCGCACGTCGCCGCCCAGCCCGTTGATCTCGGCGGTCAGCGCGGCCAGCCGGTCGGTCTCGTGGCCGCGCATGTGCGCGATGCCGCGCAGCCGCGACGGGCCGTCGGCGAGGGCGGCGAGCGCCGCGATCACGCAGCTCAGCTCGCTGACGTCGCCGAGGTTGACGTCGATCCCGTGGATCACGCCGGTGCCGCGTACGGTCAGGTCGCCGTCCTCGTAGGCCACCGTGCCGCCCAGGTCGGCGAGCAGGTGCCGCAGCGCGTCGCCGGGCTGCGTCGTGTCGGCGGGCCAGCCGGGCACCGTGATCCGGCCGCCCGTCACGAGCGCGGCGGCCAGGAACGGCGCGGCGTTGGACAGGTCGGGCTCGATGCCGATCTCGCCGCCGCGCAGCGGACCCGGCGCCACCCGCCAGACGTCCGGCCCGGTCTCCACCGAGGCACCCGCCTCGGTCAGCATCCGTACGGTCATCTCCAGGTGTGCTCCGGAGGGCACCGTCGGCCCCTCGTGGCGTACCTCGACGCCCTTGGCGTAGCGCGGCGCCGCCAGCAGCAGGCCGGAGACGAGCTGTGAGGAGCTCGAGGCGTCGATCGTGACCGGGCCGCCGGCGAGGATGCCGGAGCCGCGCACCGTGAACGGCAGCGCGTCGCCCTCGACGTCGGCGCCCAGGGCGCGCAGCGCGGCGAGGATCGGGCCCATCGGCCGCGTGCGGGCGGCCGGGTCGCCGTCGAAGAAGACCTCGCCGGCGGTGAGCGCGGCGACCGGCGGCACGAACCGCATGACGGTGCCGGCCAGGCCCACGTCCAGCGTGGCCGGGCCGCGTAGGTCGCCGGGCGTGACCTCCCAGTCGTCGCCGGTCTCACGCACCGGGACGCCGAGCGTGCGCAGGGCGTTCGCCATGAGCAGCGTGTCGCGGCTGCGCAGCGGCCGACGTACGAGCGTCGGCGCGGAGGCCAGTGCGCCGATGATCAGCGCCCGGTTGGTCATCGACTTCGACCCGGGCAGCGTGACGGCGGCGTCGACCGGGCCGGCCGCGGCCGGTGCGGACCACATTGGAAGCATGAGTGAAGGGTACCGGCCGGTCGGTAACACGATCTTGCCGAACACCAGGTCGCGTGTCGGTCGTGGTTCGGGAATGGGCAGGTAGATCGCGGTACGAGGGCCGCCGGGCCGTTCTAGCGTGGCCTCGCTCGTTCCGGCGTGGATCGGGGGACCGGAGGGGATCGACATGGACACAGCACCGCGTCATCGGCGCGATCCCATCGTGGTCATCGAGCCGCCGGAGCCGCTCCCGATGCCGCCGGGCCCGTACGAGCTGCGGGTCTCGGGCCTGCGGACCCGCTGGCCGGACGGTGAGGTCGTCGGGCTGGAGGACGCCGACCTGCTCCTGCCGCCGGGGCGCCGGGTCGCGATCATGGCCCGCGGTCGGGTCGGCGGCTCCGCGCTCGCCGCCGTGCTCCTCCACCTGCTGGACTACGACGGCACCGTCACGCTCAACGACGTCCAGGTACGCGACCTGTCCGCCGAGGAGGTACGCGGGGTGATCGGGTTGTGCGCCTGCGACGCGCGGATCCTCGACGCCTCGGTCGCGGACAACGTACGTATCGCCCGCCCGGACGCCACGGACGAGGAGATCGCCGACGTCCTGCGACGCGCCGGGGTCGGGCTACCGGCCGGCGCGTGGTTCCCCGGTGAGGTGTCCGGCGGCGAACGCCAGCGGATCGCGCTGGCACGCGCGCTCCTGGCCGACGTGCCGATCCTGATCCTCGACGAGCCCGACCCGAGCCCGGCCGACGCCGTGCTCGGCGAGCTGATCGACGCCGCGGGCGACCGTACGCTGCTGCTGGTCACGCACCGCACGGCCGTACCCGGCGCGACGCCGATCCTCCGTCACGTCGACGAGGTTCTGACGCTCAGCGGTTCGTGAGACCGGAGACCTTGCGCTGCGTCTTCGAGACGCCCTTCGACGCCTTGTGATGCGTCCTCGCGACACTCTTGGCGGCCTTGCGGCGGCTCCGCTCGGCCTTGCGGCCGGCCTCCGCCCGCGCGAGCGACGCCTGGAGCTTCGCCTCGTGCAGCCCGGCCTTCGCCGCGCGTACGGGATGGCGGCCGCTGGGCGCGGAGCCGGCGATGAGCAGCGCGCCGAACAGCCCGGCGTTCTTCAGCATCAGGCTGCGTTCGGTGGCGCGGCGTACCGGGTCGTCCTCGTGCCAGAACCGGTGCTCGGTCAGGAGCGAGGGCACCAACTCGGCGGCGAGCAGGAGCGTCGTGAGGCGCTGGAACCGGCCCAGCGCCATCAGGGCGCCCGCGCCGACGCTGACGGCGGCCTGCATGCGGACGAGTGTCTCCGGGTCCTTCGAGGGCAGCCACGTGACGCGGTCGGCGAGCGGCTTGAGGATGGGGGCGGCCATCTCGGCGCGCGGGCCGGGGTCGCGGAGCGTCTCCAGTCCGGTCACCACGAAGGGCGCCGCCACGAATGGACGGGCGATGGTCCTCATGATGTGCATGACCCCGTCATGCCCATCGAACGAGCGAACAAGCGCGCGGCTTTGGCAAGCTTGCCGCAGCATTGGTCGTCGTGCTGGGGAAGGGGAGCCATGTGCGGGCGGTACGCCTCGACACGGGGGCGGCAGGAGCTCATCGACCTGTTCGACATCGAGAACGACGAGGCCGGTGAGTTCGAACCCGACTACAACGTCGCCCCGACCAAGCCGGTCCCGGTCGTCCTGAGCCGTGACGTGCGCGAACTGCACCTCGCGCGCTGGGGTCTGGTGCCCTCCTGGGCCAAGGACGCCTCCGGCGGCGCGAAGATGATCAACGCACGGATCGAGACCGCGCACGACAAGCCCGCCTACCGGCGCGCCTTCGCCAAGCGCCGCTGCCTGGTCCCCGCCGACGGCTACTACGAGTGGGAGACCCTGGAGAACGGCGCGAAGCAGCCGCACTTCATCCGCCCCGCCGACGGCGGCGTGATGGCCATGGCGGGGCTCTATGAGTTCTGGCGGCCCGGCAGGGATACGGAGGACTGGCTTTTGACCTGCACGGTCCTCACGACCCAGGCCACCGAAGACGTGAGCGGCATCCACGAGCGCATGCCGGTGCTCGTCGCGCCCGGCCGGATCGAGGCGTGGCTGGACCCCTCGCTGACCCGGCCCGACGAGGTGCGGTCCCTGCTGGCACCGCTGCCGACGGGACGGCTCGCGGCCCACACCGTGTCCACGGCCGTGAACAAGGTCCGCAACAACGGCCCCGAGCTGCTCGTGCCGGCGCCGCACCCGGGCGCGTCCGCCGGCACCCTCTTCTGAGCCCTACCTTCGCTTGATCGCGCTGGCGACCAGGTGGATGCCGACCGGCTCGTCGGTCAGCGGTGCGGTCAGCTCGGCGCGTACGAGCCGCGAGAGCGCCTGTGGGCTGCCGCCCAGGACGTGCTCGACGGTCGAGGGGGACAGCGAGGTGCGCGGGCGCACCCACTCGACCTCCATGCCGCAGTCGGTCAGCAGCTCGCGCAGGTGGTCGACGCCGAAGCACCGGGTGATCGATCCGTCCGGCCAGGGCACCAGGACGACGTCCGAGCGGGGTACGGACGACAGGTGGGCCCAGTAGTTCTGCTCCGCGAGCATGGCCATGCCGAGCACGAGGGAGTCGACGCTCAGCAGGACCCGGCCGCCCGGGCGCAGTACCCGGGAGATCCCGGCCATCAGCTCCTCGGTGACCAGATGTCTGGACAGGATCCGTCCCTCGGCCACGACCGCGTCGAAGCTGCCGGAGGACAGGAAGTCCAGTGACGTGAGATCCGCGATGACGGGAAGGGCTCGCCGGTGACGTGGGCCGCTTCGCGGGGTCTCACAGACCTCGACGACCGTGTGCCCGGCGTGCGCGGCTTGGGCCGCGCAGCCCGCCTGTGCCCCTGAGAGATCGAGTACCCGTGACGGCCTCCGGGGGAGCCAGCGCGACAGCTGCGCCGCGGCGACCGCCCAGTAGAACGTCCAGTAGCTCGCGAGGGACTCGGACTCCCCAACAGCGGGATGCTTCGCCGGAATGGACAGCACGGCGGCTCCTCTGGGATGCATTTCTCCCAATCCTTCCCTGTTGGAGGGGTGAGTTCACACTTCGTGCCGTTCTGCGCGAGCATTCGTCGCCGCACGGGAATCCTGCGGACGCGTAGTGCGTTGCACAGCGTCATAACGGACACTGCCCCGTGAAAGTTCGAGGTGATGATGGTCGTCATGCTGCCGGACCGGCAGGAGGCCTCGATGAGCCGCGCGATATCGTCGAGGGCGTACAGTGCCGCAACCGGTCGGACAGAGGAGGTGGGTCAGGTTCCTGAGGCAACGGAGACACTGGAGCAGCGTTCCCGTCGCTTCGAGCGAGACGTCCTCCCGTTCTTGGACCAGCTCTACTCCGCCGCGCTGCGCATGACGCGCAACCCCGCCGACGCGGAGGATCTGGTCCAGGAGACGTTCGCGAAGGCGTTCGGGTCGTTCCACCAGTTCCAGGAGGGTACGAACCTCAAGGCCTGGCTTTACCGGATCCTCACCAACACCTTCATCAACTCCTACCGTAAGAAGCAGCGGGAGCCGAAGCAGTCCGGCTCGGAGGAGATCGAGGACTGGCAGCTGGCCCGAGCCGAGTCGCACACCTCGACGGGGCTCAAGTCCGCGGAGGCCGAGGCGCTCGAGCACCTTCCGGACTCCGATGTGAAGCGGGCGCTCCAGGCGCTCCCCGAAGACTTCCGTATGGCGGTCTACTTCGCCGACGTCGAGGGCTTCGCGTACAAGGAGATCGCCGAGATCATGGGCACGCCGATCGGAACCGTCATGTCGCGGTTGCACCGCGGCAGGCGTCAGCTCCGGTCGATGCTCGAAGACTACGCGCACGATCGCGGGCTGGCCCGCGCGAACGGAGCCCGGAGCGGGGAGGAACCGGCATGAGCCACCGGACGACCTCCCACCCGCCCTCGGGCCAGGAGGCGAAATGAGCTGCGGAAAGCCTCACGAGACCCCGTGTACCGAGGTGCTCGAGCGCATCTACACCTACCTCGACGGCGAGCTGGACGACAGCGGCTGCGTCGACATCAAGCGGCACCTCGACGAGTGCGGACCGTGTTTGCGGGAATACGGTCTGGAGGAGTCCGTCAAGAAACTCGTCAACAAATGCTGTGGCGCCGATCCGGTCCCTCAGGACCTGCGGGCCAAGGTGCTCGGGCGCATCGAACAGGTACGCGCGGAGCTGGCCGACTAGGTCGCACGTGCGGATGCACCTGCACGTCGGGTGACGATTTGTTCACGCCTTGCTCAGGATTCCTCGGACGTCTGCGTGACCCTTGAGTCTCGGGTTACGCTTACCACCGTTTCCTCGGGCGCCTTCAGTGGCGACGGCGAGTCACGAAAGACAGACTCTCGGACCAGGGGTGGGCCGGGGAGCTCATCAGGGGAGGCAGTGAACCATGCGTACAGGCGTGTCTTGGGCTTAGGCCAGAACCTCATGGGGGCGGCATTGCGTGGACTACCCCTCGCCGCGTGGGCATACGTCTGCACGGTCGTCGCGTTGGCGGCATCGTGCATCGGCCTGTCGTCCCTCGACGGCATCGACTGGACGACCCTCGCGGTCCTCGCGGTCCTGTCGGTGGTCTGTGAGTCGGTCCCCGCACTGCTCGACAGCGCGAACGCCCGCGTCTCGCTGAGCTACTCGGCGGGACTGGCCTCGGTCGTCCTGCTCGGGCCCGCGGGGGCCGCACTGGTCGGAGCGTCGGCCATCGTCACCGGCAAGCGCGACATCGGTCCCATCAAGCGCCTGTTCAACGGCGCGCAGTTCGCGCTCGCCGGCTACCTCTCCGGCGTGGTCTACATCGCGCTCGGCGGCAAGACCGGCATGCCGACCGACGGCTCGTTCCCCGACATCATCTTTCCCTACGTCGGCGCGGTCGTCGTCTACGTCACGGTCAATCTCGCCCTGATCGGCGGCGTGCTGGTGCTGACCAAGCAGGCGCCGATGTGGGGGTTCCGCTGGCGGCCCATCGGGCAGCTCGTGCTCGGCCAGCCGGCGTACGGGATGTTCGGCCTGCTCATCGCCGCGCCGTGGAAGGTCATCGGGCCGTTCTCCGCCGTGCTGGTGCTGCTGCCGATGCTGCTGGCCCGCTGGGCGTTCGAGCAGACCCGCGCGCAGCAGCAGGCGCACGCCGCCACGATCGCCGCGCTCTGCCAGGCGGTCGAGACCAAGGACTACTACACCCGCGGCCACAGCGAGCGCGTCTCGCGTGGCTCGGCGATGATCGCCCGGGTGATCGGCATGCGGCCCGAGCGGCTCGGCGCGATCCGCTACGCCGGCATGCTGCACGACGTCGGCAAGCTGGGCGTGCCCACCAAGGTGCTGCAGAAGGACGGCGACCTCACCGAGGAGGAGTTCGCCGCGATCCAGCTCCACCCGATGCGCGGTCTGGAGATCGTCCGCGAGATCGGCTTCCTCGACGAGGCGCTCGCCGGGATCATGCACCACCACGAGAAGATGGACGGCACCGGCTACCCGATGGGACTGGCCGGCTCGGAGATCCCCGAGTTCGCCCGGGTGATCTCGGTCGCCGACGCCTTCGACTCCATGACCTCCGACCGGTCCTACCGCAAGGCACGGTCGCTCGAGGAGGGCGTCGCCGAGCTGCGCAACTGCGCCGGCACCCACTTCGACCCCGAGTTCGTCGACGCCTTCGTGACCGCGCTGCAGAACGAGGGCTGGGAGGTCTCCGGCCCGCTCGCCCCGCCCGAGGGCGAGGACGTCGAGACCACACAACAGGACCACGACGACCCGAGCGCGCCGCTCCGGGTCGCCGGCGACGGCGGCGTGCGCCCGTGACGCGGCCGGTGGCGTACCCGGGCGGGGGCATGCGGTGAGCACGCAGATCCGGCAGCGCGCGGCGTGGCAGTCGCTCGACTCCGCACAGCTCCTGCTCATCGCGGTCGCGGGCCTGCTGATCATCGGTTCCGTCACGCAGGTCGCCGCGGTGGGTCTCACCGACTCCCGCACGGCGATCCTGTTCGGCGCGCTGATCGCGGTCGGCGAGCTGTTCCGCATGCTCATGCCGGGCAACCGCGAGGTCGCGCCGATCGCCAGTGCCGGCTCCCTCGGCTACGCCCTGCTGCTGCGGGTCGGCAGCGACGCCGCGACGCACTCGGCGTTCCAGGCGGTCACCGTCACCGCATGCGGCACCCTCATCGGGGCGCTGCCCCACATCGCGGTCGGCCGCGTGCCGGGCCTCGACGCGATGGCACGGCGGATCCTCAGTCCGGCGCTCGTGGCCTTCATCTTCCGCCCGATGGCCCACTCGTCGCTGCGCCAGCACTGGCCGCTGCTCATCACGGTGATGGCGGCGACGGTCATGGTCGCCTGCCTCGCCGAGGTCGTGGCCGCGGCCACCATCCGCGCCGAGGCCGTGCGCACGAGGTTCGGCATCGCCCTCGGAGACGAGATGCGGGCCAAGATCCCGCTCTGCGCCGCGTCGGGCGCCACCGGCATGCTCATCGCCGTGAGCACGTTCGTGATGGGCCCGGCGGCCCTCCTCGTGTTCACCGCGCCCATCCTCGTGACGCAGATCGCGTTCCGGCGCTTCGCCGGCATCCGGGCGACCTACCTCCAGACCGTACGGGCCCTGTCCCAGGTGACCGAGGTGGGCGGCTACGTCGAGACCGGCCACTCGCGCCGCGTCAGCGCCCTGGCCGTCTCGATGGGCCGCGAGCTCGGCATGACCGAGGAAGAGCTCCTCGTGCTGGAGTACGCCGCGTTCATGCACGACATCGGGCAGCTCTCGCTGCGCGACCCCATTCCCGGCGGCGCGACCGTCCTGGCCTCGCCGGACGAGCAGCGCCGCATCGCCGGCCTCGGCGCCGGTGTGATCAAGAAGACCGGCGTGCTCGATGACGTCGCCGAGATCGTACGCCGCCAGTCCGAGCCGTACCTCGCGGCCGAGGGAACGGCGCCGCCGCTCGCCAGCCGGGTGATCAAAGTCGCGAACGCCTACGATGATCTCGTTGGGGCGTCTTCCGACCGCGACCGGTCGGCCGCGGTGCTCGAGCGCCTGCGCGGTGACTCGGCCGTGGAGTACGACCCGACCGTGGTCGAGGCGCTCGGCCACGTCGTGGACCGCCTGCGCTGACAAGACGGTCACGCCGTTTTTGTGGGTGCCCGTGACGCTGGGGTGCCCGGCGGATGGTTATCCTCGGCCCTGGGTCATTGACACAAGGAGGAACGGTGTTCGAGTCGGTGCTGGTCGCCAATCGGGGGGAGATCGCCCGGAGGGTGATCCGATCCGTACGCGCCATGGGTGTTAAGGCCATCGCGGTGTATTCCGAGGCCGACGCCGATCTTCCGTTCGTCGCGGAGGCGGATGAGGCGATCCTCATCGGGCCGGCGCAGCCGGCCAAGAGTTACCTCGACATCGACGCGGTGATGGAGGCTGCCAAGCGCAGCAACGCCCGCGCCGTCCACCCGGGCTACGGCTTTCTCGCCGAGAACACCGCCTTCGCCCAGCGCGTCATCGACGACGGCCTGACCTGGATCGGCCCGCCGCCGAGCGCGATCGCCGCCATGGGCGACAAGATCAGCGCGCGCAACCTGATGGAGAAGGCGGGCGTACCGGTCTCGGCCGGCACCCGCGAGCCCGTACCCGACGCCGACGCGGCGGTCGCCGCGGGCATCGGCTTCCCGGTGATGGTCAAGGCCTCAGGCGGTGGCGGCGGCATCGGGATGAGCGTCGCCTACGACGAGGACGAGCTGCGCAAGGCGTTCGACACCGCGCGTACGCGGGCCGAACGCTTCTTCGGCAACCCGGACATCCTGCTCGAGCGCTACATCGAGCGCGCCCGCCACGTCGAGATCCAGATCCTGGGCCTCGCGGACGGCACGGTCGTCGCCCTCGGCGAGCGCGACTGCTCGGTCCAGCGCCGCCACCAGAAGATCGTCGAGGAGACGCCGTCGCCCGGCGTCGGCCCCGAGCTGCGCGCCCGCATGCTCGACGCGGCCGTACGCGCCGGCGAGGCCGTCGACTACCGGGGCGCCGGCACCGTCGAGTGCCTGGTCGATCCGGTCGCCCAGGAGTTCGTCTTCCTTGAGATGAACACCCGGCTCCAGGTCGAGCACCCGGTCACCGAGCTGGTCACCGGCATCGACCTGGTCGAGCAGCAGCTGCTGATCGCCGCCGGCGAGCCCGTGTCGTACACCGGCACCGAGCCGCGCGGCCACGCGATCGAGTTCCGGGTGTACGCCGAGGACCCGAAGCGCTTCCTGCCCAGCCCCGGCGACATCACGGTGTGGGAGGAGCCCTCCGGCGACGTCGTACGCGTCGACTCCGGATACCAGGCGGGCAACAAGGTCACCCCCTTCTATGACCCGCTGCTGGCCAAGCTGTGCGTCTACGGCGCGGACCGTACTCAGGCCCTCGCCGCCGCGCGTACCGCAGTCGAGTCCTTCCGTATCGAAGGGCCGAAGACCAACATCCCGTTCTTCAGCGAGCTTCTCGACAACCCGGAGTTCGTCTCCGGTGACTACGACACGGGTCTCGTGGACCGGATGCGGGCGTAGTGAAACCCTGGCTTCCACATTTGATGGAATGGAGCGCCCGGCACGCGCCGGCGCCTAAGGAAAGGAGCCGCGGTGCCTGAGGTCCGCGCGGAGATGGTCGCGAACGTATGGAAGGTCGTCGTCTCCGAGGGAGACCAGGTCGAGGACGGCGACACCCTGGTCATCCTCGAGTCGATGAAGATGGAGATCCCGGTCCTCGCCGAGGACGCCGGCACCTTGGCCTCGCTCAAGGTGGCCGAGGGTGACGTGATCCAGGAAGGCGACCTGATCGCCGTCATCGAGTAGGAGTACCCGGGCGGCCGTCCGCGAAGTGCCCGCGCCGACGCGCGCGGGCCGGTAGGAACGCGGGCGGCCCGGGCCGGGACCGCCTCCCGAGAGGGGCGGTGACCCGAACGGGGCCGGGTCCTGTGAGGACCGGTGACCCGAGGTGTGCGCCGGCAGCCGGGCCCCGTGAGGGCCGGCCGGCCGAGGACGCGCCAAGCCGCCTCTCGAGAAGGCCGGTGGCCCGAGAACGCTCCCGCCGAGCCGGAGAGTGGCCGTCTAGCCGGCGGTGAGGGTGCCGTGACGTGCGCAGTCGGCGGTCCAGCCGCCGGGGGTCACCTGGACCACCATGCGGCGGCGGCAGTCGGGGCAGTAGCGGGGCGGCTCCATCTCACGCGCGAGGCGGCAGAGGGTGTGCCCGTCGCTCGCCAGCAGGTCGCCGCAGTGGTCGCAGTACATCGCCGTCACGGTGGAGAAGCGTACTCCAGTGACCGGCTCAGAGCGCCAGTGCGTAGGTCAGAAGAACGCCGCCCGGGCTGGGGCTCCAGTCGCGTTCGGGCGTGCGGACGAAGCCCAGCCGCCGGTAGATCCGGTGGGCCGCGTGCATGATGGGTTCGGTCGACAGCCGCAGGACGGAGCAGCCGTCCTCGCGGGCCCGGCGGATGCAGTGTCCCACGAGTGCCTCGCCGAGCCCGAGCCCGCGCGCGGACGGTACGACCGCGAGCATCCGGAACTCCGCCTCGCCCGGCACGGTGAGCTGCGCCCACGTCGTGCCGTGCTGGCAGTAGGTGACGGTGCCGGTGGGTTCGCCACGGTGGAGGGCCACCAGCAGCTCCGCCTCGCGGGCGCGCAGCGCGGCGTCACGCAAACGGTGGACGTAGGCGTTGTCCGGGCTGATGTACCCGCCGGCGACGTAGACCGCCGCGGTCATCTCACCGATCCGCTCGAGCTCGTCCGGCTGTGCGGGCCGGATCTCGACGCCCTGGTACGGCGTGGTGGGGATGAGGTACGCGTGTGGCGCGGAATCGACCGGCTCCTGCTCCTCGCTCACGGTGCGAGCTTAAAGCACTACCGATCGACACGAACAACCGCCCTATCCGACATGGCGGATATCGGCCAGCGGACCGCGCGGGGGCCGGTACGAGGGTCGCGCACCGGCCCCAGGGCGCTAGTCGGCGATGAGTTCCGGAAGGTCCTTAACGGCACTGTCGGACGCGTCGGCGGTGTAGTCCGCCCCCGAGGTCTCGTCGATGCCGTCCGGGACGCGTACGGCCTTCAGAACGGCGGTCAGGGCCACCACCACGATCATGTTGAGGACGAACGCGGTCAGGGCGATGTAGCCGGTGTGATGGATCAGGGGGATGTCGGCGATCGACTGCGCGAAGTGACTCTGCGTCGGGGAGTGCTGCTGGTACGCGGTGAGCGTGCCGTAGACCATGGCCACCGCCCACCCGGCGAGCAGGGCCCAGCGGTGGAACCACCGGGTGTAGAGGCCGAGGGCCAATGCGGGGAAGGTCTGCACGATCCAGATCCCGCCGAGGAGCTGCATGTTGATCGCGAGGGTCTTGTCCAGCGCGAGGACGAAGACCAGCGCGCCGACCTTGACCAGGAGCGACACGAGCTTCGACACGCGAGTCTCCTCCGCCGGGGTGGCGTCCGGGCGGAAGAACTCCTTGTAGACGTTGCGCGTGAAAAGGTTCGACGCGGCGATCGACATGATCGCCGCGGGGACCAGCGCGCCGACGCCGATGGCGGCGAAGGCCACGCCGGCGAACCAGCCGGGGAAGGTGTGGTCGAACAGCATGGGCACCGCGAGCTGCGGGTTCTTGGCCGCCCTGACCGCGCTGGCGACGTCCGGCTCGGCCAGCGCCATGTAGCCGAGCAATGCGAGGAGCCCGAGGAGCAGCGAGTAGGCGGGCAGCAGCGCGGCGTTCCGCCGGATCACCGAGCGCCGCCCGGCGGCCAGCGCGCCGGTGATCGTGTGCGGATAGATGAACAGCGCCAGCGACGAGCCGAGGGCGAGCGTGCCGTACGCCCAGTGGGTCATGTCGGTGGTCACGATCGAGCCGCTGGGCTTGCCGGTCGCCGGGTTGGGCTTGGCGAGGCTCGACTGCGCGCTGTCGAAGATGTGGCCCCAGCCGCCGAGCTTCGTCGGGATGTAGAGGATCGCGACGATGATCACCAGGTAGATGAGGGCGTCCTTGACGAACGCGATGAGGGCGGGCGCGCGCAGGCCGGAGGTGTAGGTGTACGCGGCCAGCAGCGCGAACGCGATCATCAACGGCAGGTCCCCGGCGAGCCCGGAGCCGGTCACGCCCATGACCGTGAGGACGGCCTGGATGCCGACGAGCTGCAGCGCGATGTAGGGCATCATCGCCAGGATCCCGGTGACCGCGACGGCCAGCCCGAGGGACTTCGAGCCGTACCGCCCGCGTACGAAGTCGGCGGACGTGACGTAGCCGTGGACGTGGGCCACCGACCACAGGCGCGGCCCGATGAGGAACACGATCGGGTACGCGATGGCGCCGTACGGCAGGGCCCAGAAACCCATGGCGCCGCTCGCGAACACCGCCGCCGGCACCGCGATGAACGTGTACGCGGAGTAAAGGTCGCCGCCGAGCAGGAACCAGGTGACGAAGGTTCCGAAGCTCCGGCCGCCGAGACCCCACTCGTCCAGGTGGTGGAGGGTCTGCCCGCGCCGCCAGCGCGCGGCGGCGAAGCCCATCACGGTGACCAGGACGAAGAAGAAGACGAAGACGCCGAGTTCGACGCCGTTGACGTGCTTCATGGCCTCACTCGCCCCTTCCGCGCGAACGCGTGAGGGCGTATGCGGTCCCGATGAGGATCGCGGTGATGATCACCCAGAGGAGCTGCCACCAGTAGAAGAACGGGAAGCCCGCGAGTCTCGGTCTGACCTTGGCGTAGCTCGGCACGGCGAGGTAGATGACGAACGGTGCGAACAGGAGGACTGCGACGACGACCCGCATGAGAGGGCCGGGCGTGCGCTGATCACCGTGAGGCATGGGCGCCCTTTCGAACCAGGGTTTCGCTGGGCGCCACTCTGAAGGCGGACGATAACGTTTCCGTCTCGGGCTCGCCGATCCGGGTCACGAATCCGCACGGTCAGTGACTCAGTGACCCGCACCCGGACTCGTCGGGCAGCAGCGGCCGCACGGTCACCCGGAAGGTCTGGCCGTGGTCGCGCCACTGCGCGCCGCGCGCGACGATCCGCCCGGCCTTGTCCGCGTCGGCGCCGCTCAGCACCGTGCAAATGCGCGTGCCGACGTGGCTTCCGGCGCTCAGCGGCGACAGCGGCCAGGCCGGCCCGATGCCGGCCGCGGGCAGCGCCAGCACCGCGACGTGCGAGGCCTTGTACGGCCGCGGCGCGCCGGTCAGGTCGGTCCTGGGCCACGACGCGGCGTTGAGCTTCGTCAGGAAGTCCCGCGCGGGGTCGGCCTTGCCGCCGGCCTGGATGACCTTCGTCGTACGCACGCGGCCACCGCTCACGAACGTGATGACCTTGTACATCGCGTCGGCGACCCTCGGGTCGTCGACCGTACGCGGGGTGGCGAGCCCGGCGTCCATGGCCGCCGTGACGAGCCGCTTCAGCGCCTGCGACGTCAGGTGGTACTCGGTGAGGGGCGTGCCGCGCACGATCGCGCGCCCGTCGCCGTACAGGGAGAAGTCCGGGATCGAACCCGGACCGCCGAGGCCGGCGAAGCCGCCCGACGTCGTCGTGCGGAGGACGAGTCCCGCGTCGGCGCCGGCGCTCGGTGACGCCGGCGCCGGACGGTCGACCTCGGCGCGTGAATTTCCGGCACAGCCCGTAACGAGCAGTGCGATGCCTGCGAAGGCCGTTGAGACCGCCCACTTCATGATGATCACCTTCGGCTCGGCGACGTGCTCCCGAATCGACGGTACCGGGCGGGGCGGCCCGCACAGAGCGCTTAGAGCGTCTGTGACAAGGCCTTGATCGGCATTTTCAGGTCGACGAGCATGTTCAGGTCCTGGTCGGTGGAGCGGCCGAGCGTCGTCAGGTAGTTGCCGACGATGATCGCGTTGATGCCGCCGAGCATGCCCGACCGGGTGCCAAGGTCGCCGAGGGTCAGCTCACGGCCACCCGCGTAGCGCAGGATCGTACGCGGCAGCGCCAGCCGGAACGCCGCGATCGTCTTGAGCGCCTCGGCGCCCTCGACCAGCGGGTACTCCGAGAACGGCGTGCCCGGCCGCGGGTTGAGGAAGTTGAGCGGCACCTCGTCCGGCTGCAGCTCACCGAGCTGGGCGGCGAACTCCGCGCGCTGGGCCACGGTCTCGCCCATGCCGATGATCCCGCCGCAGCACAGCTCCATGCCGGCCTCGCGGACCATCTCGCAGGTCTCCCAGCGCTCCTCCCACGTGTGGGTGGTGACGACGGTGGTGAAGTGCGACTTCGGCGTCTCGAGGTTGTGGTTGTAGCGGTGCACGCCCATCGCGGTCAGCTCGTCGACCTGCTCCTGGGTGAGCATGCCGAGGGAGCAGGCGACGTTGATGTCGACCTCGCGGCGGATCGCCTCGACGCCGTCCCGTACCTGGGACATGAGGCGCTCGTCCGGGCCGCGTACGGCGGCGACGATGCAGAACTCCGTGGCTCCGGTCGCGGCCGTCTCCTTGGCCGCCTTGACCAGCGAGGGGATGTCGAGCCACACGGAGCGTACCGGGGACTCGAACTTGCCCGACTGCGAGCAGAAATGGCAGTCCTCGGGGCATCCGCCGGTCTTGACCGAGATGATCCCCTCGACCTCGACCTCCGGGCCGCACCACTTCATGCGGACCTCGTGGGCGAGCTCGAGCAGCTCGGGTACGCGGTCGTCGGGCAGCGTCAGGCAGGCATAGACCTGGTCCTCTTTGAGGCCCTGACCCTGCTCGAGCACCTGGGCGCGCGCGACTGCGAGGATGTCGGCCGGTGCGTCCGGGACATGGCCCGGCTGGGGTTCGCCGGTCGTAGGCGTCGCAGACGCCTGGAGGTTGTCGGTCACCGGTCTTCCTCTCCTTACTTACAGGTCCGCGTACGTGCGTACGCGGGCTTGGCAATCCTCCCGGAATCTCGCCGCGTCGAAGGCACCCCCGAGGTGGGGCGAGAGGCCTTCGCGCGCGGCGAGCAGGAACTCCGGCCCGTCGAGCCGTCCGGAACGCTCGTGCAGCGCACCGGCCAGCGGACGGGCGGCGATGGTCTCCAGGTCGCGTACGTTGCTCAGATCGTCGAGCCCGGGACGGCCCGGCCAGGATCCGATCACGACGCCGGCCAGCGCGACCCCGCGGCCCGCCATGGCCTCCAGGGTCAGCGCCGTGTGGTTGAGCGTGCCGAGGCCCGGCCGCGCGGTCACGAGGACCGGGGCGCCGAGCAGGTGGGCGAGGTCGGCCAGCGTGCCGCCCTCGTCGTCGAAGCGCACCAGCAGCCCGCCGGCGCCCTCGACGATCACCAGGTCGCGCTCGCCGTCGAGGCGGCGGATGTGGTCGGCGCACGCGGCCAGGTCGGGCGCGGGCAGGTCCGCCAGCCGTGCCGCCGCGGCCGGCGACAGGGCGCCGGAGTAGCGCGCGTACTCGTGCAGGTCGCCGATGCCCGCGAGCCGTCCCACCTCGTACAGGTCGCCGGGCTGGCCGGGGCGTAGGCCGGTCTGGGCGGGCTTGACCACGGCGACGGAGGCGCCGCGCGTGGCCGCCAGGGCCGCGACGGCGGCCGTGACGACGGTCTTTCCCACTCCGGTATCGGTGCCGGTGACGACGAGGACGCTCACCCGCGCGACTCTAGCGAGTCATCGGGCCTGCTCTGACCGGTGGGTCAGGGCGTCTGGTCCTGCCGGCGCAGGCGGGTGATGAACTTGTACCGGTCACCGCGGTAGAACGACTGCGCCCACTCGACCGGCTCGCCGGCGGTGTCGAAGGCGTGCCGGGACAGCAGCAGGAGCGGCAGGCCGACGTCGACGCCGAGCAGGCCCGCGTCGTCGGGCGTTGCCAGCACGGTCTCGATGGTCTCCTCGGCCTCGGCGAGGTGAACGTCGTAGGCGGTCGCGAGGGTCTCGTACAGCGAGCGGTGCCGGGGGAGCTCCTTGCGCAGGCCGGGGAAGCGCCGGGCCGGCAGCAGCGAGGTGTCGATCGACATCGGCTCGCCGTCGGCGAGGCGGAGCCGGTGGATGCGCAGCGCGCGTCCGCCCGGACGGATGCCGAGGAGGGCGGCGAAGCGTTCGTCGGCCGTGACGTAGCCGATGTCGAGGATGCGGGTCTCGGGGTGCAGGCCGTGGTGCCGCATGTCCTCGGTGTAGCTGACGAGCTGGAGCTCCTGCGCGACCTTCGGCTTGGCCACGAACGTGCCCTTGCCCTGGATCCGCTGCAGGCGTCCCTCGATGACCAGCTCCGCGAGGGCCTGCCGGACGGTCGTACGCGACGTGCCGTACTTCTCCGCCAGGGTGCGCTCGGGCGGCAGCGGGCTCCCCGGGGCGAGCGCCTCGGTCAGCTCGATCAGGTGCTTTTTCAGCCGGTAGTACTTGGGGACGCGAGGTTCCACCCCGAGCTCAGGTGCCCGCTCAGCCGTCACGCTCTCTCCTAGTGTTCACCGCCGCGTCACTCCGGCGTTAGGAGCAGCGTACGGGCCGATTTCGTCTCTGACACCAGCCAGCGCCCTTGTGACCATTGTGAGTTCTGCCTCCCCGAGGTCGGCTCGGGCCGTCAGGCGCAGGCAGGCACGGCCCACGGGCACCGACGGCGGACGGAAACAGCCGACGCGCACGCCGTGGTCCGCGCAGATCTCGGCCGCGCGTACGGCGTTTCGCGGATCGCCGATGACCACGGGTACGACCGCGGCCGCGGGGGGGCTCGTCTCCAGGCCGAGAGAGCGCGCGGCGTCGGCGAGGCGTTCGGCGTTGGCCCGCGCGCGTCCGGCGAGCGCGGGCTCGGCGGCGATGACCTCGAGCGCCGCGAGCGCCGAGCCGGCGCACGCGGGCGCGAGCCCGGTGTCGAACACGAACGAGCGTGCCGTGTCCACCATCGTCTCGATCACCTCGGGCGCCGCCAGCATCGCGCCGCCCTGGGAGCCGAGCGACTTGGACAGGGTGACGGTCAGGACGACGTCGGGCTCGCCGGACAGCCCGGCGGCGTACGCGGCGCCGCGCCCGCCCGGCCCGACCACGCCGAGCGCGTGCGCCTCGTCGATGACCAGCAGCGCGCCGTGACTGCGTACGACCTCGTGCAGCTCACGCAGCGGGGCCAGGTCGCCGTCGACGGAGAAGACCGAGTCGGTGACGACCACCGCGTCGCGTACGCCGTCGAGGGCGGCGTCCACGGCCGCGACGTCGCCGTGCGGCGTGACGGTGATCGGGCAGCGGGCGAGCCGGCATCCGTCGATCAGCGAGGCATGGTTGCCCTGGTCGGAGACGATCAGCCGGGGCCGCAGCGCCGTGATCGCGGCGAGGTTGGCCAGGTAGCCCGAGGAGAACACCAGGGCCGAGGGCATGCCGGTGAAGTCGGCCAGCCGGTCCTCGAGCGCGGCGTGCAGCTCGGTCGTGCCGGTGACGAGGCGCGAACCGGTCGACCCGGCGCCCCAGGTGCGCACCGCGCGTACCGAGGCCTCGACCAGCCGCTGGTCGCGCGTCAGCCCGAGATAGTCGTTGGAGGCCAGGTCGAGCAGGCCATGGTCGGGGGTACGGGGGCGCAGCACACGGCGCAGCCCGGCGGTCGCGCGATCCCGCGTGGCGGCCACCAATCGGTCCAGAGGGTCCACAGCAGCATCATTCCAGGGCGACCTGCGATGATGCAGGCGTGCCCACGCTGAGCGATCTGATCGAGAAGCACACGGACCTGGACACCGAGGATCTGGAGTGGATCCACGCGCTGGTGTCGGACTGGCAACTGCTGGCCGACCTGTCCTTCGCCGACCTCGTGCTGTGGGTACCGCTTGCCACGCCGGAGGGCGAGACGCGCCCGACGGCCACGCCCTATCCGGTGGAGCGGTGGGTGGCGGTCGCCCAGATCCGGCCGACGACCGGCCCGACCGCCTACCCCGAGGATCTCGTCGGCATGATCGCCGCCCACGGGCGCCGCGGCCTGGTCGACGTGGCCTGGCGCGAGGGACGCATCTGCCGCGAGGGAGACCCCGAGTGGGGAAGCGGGATCCCGGTACGCGAGGAGTCCATCCCGGTACGCCGGGGCGAGCGGATCCTCGGCATCATCCAGCGCAGCACGAACCTCAGCTCCGCGCGCACGCCCAGCCGCCTCGAGCTGACCTATCTCCAGAGCGCCAGCGACCTGGCGATGATGATCAATGACGGGCGGTTCCCGCTCCCCGAGCAGGAGCCCCACCTCGCGCGGTCCCCGAGGGTGGGCGACGGCCTGCTGCGCGTCGACCGCAACGGCCGGGTGCTGTACGCCAGCCCCAACGCCCAGTCGGCGTACCGGCGGCTCGGGCTGGCGACCGACCTGGTCGGCACGCACCTGAGCGACACCACGGGCCGGTTGATCATCACGCCGGTGGACGACTCGCTCGCGGTGGTGGCCGGCGGCAGGATGGCGCGCGAGACCGAGGTCGAGGCGAACGGCGCGATCGTGCAGCTACGAGCCATCCCGCTGATCGTCGACGACGAGCGTACGGGCGCGCTCGTGCTGCTGCGGGACGTCACCGAGCTGAGGTGGCGGGACCGCGAGCTGATGACCAAGGACGCGACGATCCGCGAGATCCACCACCGGGTGAAGAACAACCTGCAGACCGTCGCGGCGCTGCTGAGGTTGCAGGCCCGCCGGTTGCGGGTACCGGAGGGGCGGGCGGCACTGGAGGAGGCCGTACGCCGGGTCGGGTCCATCGCGATCGTGCACGAGACCCTGTCGCACACCCCCGAGGAGATGATCGACTTCGACGACATCGCCGACCGCGTGATGGCGATGGCCGGTGAGGTGTCGGCGGCCGAGACGCGCGTGCGGCCCAAGCGGATCGGGGTGTTCGGGGTCCTGCCGGCGGTGATCGCGACCCCGCTGGCGATGGTCTTGACCGAACTGCTGCAGAACGCCCTCGAGCACGGGCTGAGCGATCAGTCGGGGGTGCTGGAGGTCGTGGTCACCCGGAGCGGCGAGCGCCTCAACGTGCTGGTCTCCGACAATGGCCGTGGCCTGCCGGACGGCTTCGACGTGGAGTCGACGGCCAGCCTGGGCCTGCAGATCGTCCGTACGCTGACGGTGGGGGAGCTGGGCGGCATCCTGGACCTGCGGCCCCGCCATGGTGGTGGGACCGAGGTGATGCTGGACATCCCGCTCGACAAGGACCCGAGGAACTCGCCGCCGCCCATCTGAGCGGGCTCGGGACATGCGACAGCGCCCGTGGCAGTGCCACGGGCGCCGTGATACCGGGTCGGCTCCGCGCGTCCGATCCGGGAGACGCGGCGACCCAGGTGTGAGCTGAAGTCAGACGGCTGCGCGAGCGCGGGCGCGGGCGTTGCGGCGCTTGAGGGCGCGACGCTCGTCCTCGCTCAGGGCGCCCCAGACGCCGGCATCCTGACCGGAGCCGAGGGCCCAGCGAAGGCAGGACTCGGTCACGGGGCAACGGCGGCAGACCTGCTTGGCCTCTTCGATCTGCAGCAGTGCTGGGCCGGTGTTGCCGATCGGGAAGAACAGCTCGGGGTCCTCGTCACGGCAGGCAGCGCGGTGGCGCCAGTCCATGCGGTCCACTCCTTACAAACTTTGGGCGTGAAGCTACGACTCCACTTTGTGAACGGTTTCACGATTTCGCGAACAGCTAAGTCATGAATCTGGACCCAGGGCGTTGTTCGCGGCGCTGCGGCGTTATCCGTGTCTCGCGCTTCTTTAGAGATTCGCAGGGACCCTGGAGGGGCGCAAGGCCTTTGAGAAAGTTTTCTCAAAGTATGGCTGTCGTATGCGTCACACAGACGAAACAGCGGAGTGACCACAGGCCTCAGATGACGACACGCACCGCTTTCGGTACGGAACGGAACGTGACGAACTCGCGTTGTCCCAGGTAGTCGCCGTCAACTTGGAAGGCTATCGGCCGCCGTGAGCGCAGCGTGAACTCCGGGAGGTCGTGCAATCCCACGATGTGACTGCCGCGTGGCCGCCGGTTGAACGGCGGGAGTATCTGCGACAGCACGCCCAATGTGGAAAGCAAGTCGAGGCGCCTTAGCGCGAAAAGGTCAAGCCCTGTGGCAAAACTCGCACGTGGGCTCGGATCGACCGGCCAGCGCCCGGCGTACGTCCACGGCGCGGTGTTGGAGACGATGCCGACGAAGATGTGGCCGAGCGGCGGCTTCTCGGGCGCCTCCAGCGTGAGCGCGGGCCGGCGCCGGTCGGTCAGCATGAAGAACTGCCGCAGCGCGGTGCGGATGTAGAGCGTCGAGTAGGCGCGCGAGCCGGACAGCCGCAGCCGCTCGACCGCGTGCACGACCTCGGCGTCCAGCCCCAGGCCCGCGCAGAACGTGAAGTAGCGCGACCCGGCCTGGCCGAGCCCGACCATACGGCTGCGCCCGTCCCGCAGTGCCTCGAGGACCTGCCCCGCCGCGTCCAGCGGGTTGTTCTCCATGCCCAGAGACCGCGCGAAGACGTTGGCGCTGCCGGTCGGCACCACGGCCAGTGCGGGCAGGTCGGGGGAGGGCCCGTCGACGAGCAGGCCGTTGACGGCCTCGTTCACGGTGCCGTCGCCGCCCAGCGCGATGACCACGTCGTACTCGCCGATGGCCTGGCTCGCGAGCTCGGTCGCATGACCGCGCCGCTGGGTTTCGGCGAGCTCCAGGCGCACCTCTCCCGCGAACGCGCGCATCAGGACGTCCCGCGCCCGCCGCGAGGTGGTCGTCGCCTTCGGGTTGGCGATGAGAAGTGCACGCACCTGCAAAAGGGTAGCTTCACCCTGTTCATGCGACGGTGTGACCTCGGCGACGTCGGTCCGCCGGGAGGGATAGTGTTCCGGGCTGTGTCCACACGTCCCATGACTCTGAGCACGGCCGCGGCCGTCGAGGCCCTCGAGGGGGCCGCCGTGCTGGCGGCCGGACTCTACGTCGGCGTCGAGGCGATCATCGGCCGACCGCACGACATGGCGAGCGCGGTGGCGCTCGCCCTCATGGCCATCCTCGCCGGGGTCTGCGTGATCCTGGTGGGCCGTGGCCTGTGGCAGGTACGCCGCTGGGGGCGCGCGCCCGCGCTGCTCACCCAGATCTTCGCCGTCATCGCGGCCGTCTCGATGATCCAGAGCAGGCGGCACATCGTCGGAGCGATCATCATCGCGATCGCCGTCGCCGGTGCCGCCGCCCTTCTCAGCCCGCCCTCGACCAAGGCCCTCCTCGAAGAGGAGTAAGAGGTCCCTAGTCGTCGGCGGTGAGGCCGTCGCGGAGCTGGGCCAGCGTGCGGGCCAGCAGCCGGGAGACGTGCATCTGGGAGATGCCGAGCTCCGCGGCGATCTGCGACTGCGTCATGTTGCCGAAGAACCGCAGCAACAGGATGCGCTTCTCCCTGGCGGGGAGCTTCTCCAGCAGCGGCTTCAGCGACTCGCGGTATTCGACGCCCTCCAGGGCGTCGTCCACGATGCCGAGCGAGTCGGCGACCGCGGGCGCGTCCTCGTCGCCGGAGTCGGGGGCGTCGAGCGAGACCGTCGAGTAGGCGTTGGCCGACTCGAGGCCCTCGAGCACCTCCTCCTCCGTCATCTGCAGGTGCTGGGCCAGCTCGCTGACGGTCGGCGCGCGGCCCTCACGCTGGGCGAGATCGCTTATTGCCTTCGTCAGGGAGAGCTTCAGCTCCTGGAGCCGACGGGGAACCCGCACGGCCCAGCCCTTGTCGCGGAAGTGCCGCTTGATCTCGCCGACGATGGTCGGCGTCGCGTACGTCGAGAACTCCACGCCGCGCTCGAGGTCGAACCGGTCGATCGACTTGATCAGGCCGATCGTGGCGACCTGGATCAGGTCGTCGAGCCACTCGCCGCGGTTGCGGAACCGGCGGGCGAGGTACTCGACGAGCGGCAGGTGCAGCTCGACCAGTTGGTCGCGGATGCGCTGACGCTCCGCGTCACCCTCGGGCAGCGCCGCGAGGCGTTCGAACATCGCTCGCGCACGCGTGCGATCGGGCACGCCGCCGCCTCCGTGCTCGTTGCTCGTCACAGTGGTCTTCTCGGTCACGCGGTCACCTCGCCCGGCGGCTCGAAGCCATGGGGCGGACCGTGCTGGGCCGCGTTCATGACGTCTGCCCGCGTCGCTTCTGCAGGACGATCGTCACCCGGTCGTCGGCGCCGACCTTCGCGTCGACGTCGCCGGCGAGCGAGCTCAGTACCGTCCACGCGAACGTGTCGCGGCTGGGCAACTGCCCGTCGACCGTGAGTACGGACACGCCGATGCTCATGGCGTCGCCGGTCAGCTCGAACTCGCACGTCAGATCGGTGCCTGGCACGGCCTGGGCGAGCAGCATCGCGCACGCCTCGTCGATCGCGATGCGCAGATCCTCGATCTCGTCGAGATTGAAGTCGAGACGTGCCGCCAGTCCGGCCGTCGCCGTGCGCAGCACGGACAGATAGGCGCTGTCGGCCGGCAGCCGCACGGTCACCACGTCGCGGACGTCAGACAGACTGGCCGGCATGGCTGCGGTTTCCTCGGTCACGTCACTCCCTAGTTGGGGCTACCCGCTTCCTTGAAACTACCGCCTGGACCAACCTACTCGCGCGTCCGGCACGCCTGCATATCGCCAAGGACGTTCCCGCCGGTGAAGCCCGCGGTGCCGGTTCGGTCGTACGGGGCCGCAGGTGGCGCGAGAGGCCCGGAAACGCCGGAGGCCGGCCCGGAGTCGCCTCCGGACCGGCCCAGCGCCAAGGGACGGCTCAGGCGTTCTTGGTCTCCCAGAAGATCTTGCCGATCTCGTCGATCTTGGCCAGGAGGTCGTCCGCCTTGGCCTTGTCGACGCCACCCTTCGTGCCGGTCGCGCCCGCGAGCTTCGTCGCCTCGTTGAAGAGCTGGTGAAGCTGCGGGTACTTCTCGAAGTGCGGCGGCTTGAAGTAGTCGGTCCACAGCACCCACAGGTGGTGCTTGACCAGCTCGGACCGCTGCTCCTTGATGTTCAGCGCGCGTGCGCGGAAGACGGGGTCGTCGTTGCCCTCGTACTTTTCGATGATCGCCTTGACCGACTCCGCCTCGATCCGGGCCTGCGCGGGGTCATAAACGCCACAGGGCAGGTCACAGTGCGCGGACGCCGTGGTCTTGGGGCGCAGAAGTCGTGCAAACACCTGCGAGTCCCTTCCGTTGTTCGTGGATCATGCTCCGGTACCAGACACTACTCCTGAGCCCTACCCGAGAAGGTGGGAGGCTCACATCATGCGGACGATCGAGGTCACGGGCGCTTCGATGTTGCCGGCGCTGCGCTCCGGAGACTGGCTCCTCGTACGCTCCGGCGGCCGGGTGGTCCCCGGCAGCGTGGTCGTGGCCCGCCACCCCGACCAGGACCGGCTGATCGTCAAACGCGCCGCCCGGCGTACGGACGACGGCTGGTGGCTGGAGAGCGACAACCAGAACGCGCCGGGCCGCCAGGACAGCTGGGACTTCGGCGCGGTGGCCGACGAGCTCATCGTCGGCCGGGTCGTCGCGCGTTACTGGCCGAGGCCCTCGCTGAGGTTCAGGGCGCGCTGATCCACGATCTCGGTGTCCACCGCGCACTGGTCGGAGCAGTAGAGGCGTGACCGGTTCGAGGACGTGTCGAAGAAGACGTTGCGGCACGGCGGCGACTGGCAGATCGCGAGGCGGTCGATGCCCTCGGAGGACACGAACACCGCCAGCCCCATCGCGGCGCCTGCGGCGTACCGGTCGGGGATCGAGCCGCTCTCGGTGATGTGCAGGTGCCAGGGCTGGCCGTCGTGGTTGGAGATCTGGGGATGGATCGGATGCTGGATCAGCAGTGAGTTGAGGCGTTCGGCGGCGTCGCAGGCGTCGCCACCGGCGATCGCCTCGAAGATCGCCCGCAGGTCCTCGCGCAGCTCGCGCATGGATTCCAGGTCCTGCCGGCCGATGCGCCCGTTGAAGTACGGAGGCGCGGACAGCAGGGAGCGGAGCGCGTCGACGTCGCGCAGCGCATCGGCGTCGGGCGTGCCGGTGTTGACCAACCGGATCGCCAGGTCGGCGTACGAAGCAAGATCCACGGGACACTCCTACCGAGCAGTAGAAGGCGTGGGTGCCGGTTCGGCTATTAGACCTCGCGCGGCTCCAGAGAGGAAGCCCGGCATGCGCGGGATCGGGGATATGTGCAGGCCCGCAACCTGGCCTGGGGGGCTCTGAGGGCGCTCTCGCGCGCCTCCAGAGCCCTTCTCAGAGCACCTTCGACAGGAAGTCCTGGGTCCGCCGGTGCTGCGGGTCGGTGAGCACCTCGCGCGGGCGGCCCTTCTCGACCACCGCGCCCTCGTCCATGAAGACGAGCGAGTCGCCGACCTCGCGGGCGAAGCCCATCTCGTGGGTCACCACGACCATGGTCATGCCGTCCACGGCGAGCTGCCGCATGACGTCGAGCACGTCGCCGACCAGCTCCGGGTCCAGCGCGCTTGTCGGCTCGTCGAACAGCATGAGCTTGGGCTCCATGGCCAGCGCGCGGGCGATCGCGACCCGCTGCTGCTGCCCGCCCGAGAGTTGCGACGGGTAGCTGACGGTCTTGTCCGAAAGGCCGACGCGCTCGAGCAGGGCGAGGGCCCGCTCGCGTACGGCGGCCTTCGATTCGCCTTTGACCTGGACCGGAGCCTCCATGACGTTCTCCAGCGCCGTCATGTGCGGGAACAGGTTGAACCGCTGGAACACCATGCCGATGTCCTGGCGCTGCGCCGCGACCTCGCGCTCGCGCATCTCGTAGAGCTTCTCGCCGCGCTGGCGGTAGCCGACGAGATGGCCGTCCACCCAGAGCCGGCCGGAGTCGATCTTCTCCAGGTGGTTGATGCAGCGCAGGAACGTCGACTTGCCGGAGCCGGACGGGCCGATGACGCACATCACCTCGCCGGGCTCGACCTCCAGGTCGATGCCCCGCAGTACGTGCAGCCGGCCGAAGTACTTGTGGATGCCCTCGGCCCGTACCATCGGGCCGCCCGTCTCGGTCATCGTCCCTCCAGCGGAGTCGGCGGCTTGACGTGGAACGTCGTCAGGTTGCGGCGCAGACGCTGCAGCGGGGTCGGCGGCAGGGCGCGGGAGGAACCGCGTCCGTAATACCGCTCGAGGTAGTACTGCCCGATCGAAAGGATGGACGTGATGATGATGTACCAGACGCTGACCACGATCAGCAGCGGGATCGTCTTGTAGTTGGCGTTGAAGATGTCCTCGCCGGCCTTCAGGAGTTCCGTGAAGGCGACCGTGGACGCCAGCGACGTGGTCTTCAGCATCGAGATGGTCTCGTTGCCCGTCGGCGGGATGATCACCCGCATCGCCTGGGGGAGCACGACGCGGCGCATGATCTTCAGCCGCCGCATGCCGAGCGCCTGCGACGCCTCGGTCTGGCCCTCGTCCACCGACAGGATGCCGGCCCGCACGATCTCGGACATGTACGCGGCCTCGTTCAGGCCCAGGCCAAGGATGGCGGCGACGAACGTGGTGACGAGGCTGTTGACGTCCCAGGTGATGAACATCGGGCCGAACGGGATCCCGAGCGAGATGTCGCCGAACAGGGCCTTGATGTTGAACCAGAAGATCAGCTGAACCAGCACCGGTGTGCCGCGGAAGAACCAGATGTAGAGCCACGCCGCCGTCGACAGCATCGGGTTCGACGACAGCCGCATCAGCGCGAGGACCACACCGCCCACGATGCCGATGGCCATCGCGATGACGGTCAGCTCGAGCGTGGCGACCAGGCCCTTGAGGATCCCGCCCTCGAAGAAGTACTGCTTGAACGTTCCCCAGTCGAGGTTCGGGTTGGTGAACAGCATGTGGACGAGCATCGCGGCGAGCACCAGCACGACCGCGCCGCTCACCCACCTGCCGGGATGCCGAACCGGCACGGCCCTGATGGTCTCGGGCCGTGCCGGTTCGGTGGTGTCGATCTGGGTCACGTCGTCAGCCACTGGCGCCGTTGACCTTCGGGTCGGTGACCCCGCCCCCGGAGATGCCCCACTTGTCGGTGATCTGCTTGTACGTGCCGTCCGAGATCAGGTCCTGGACGGCCTTGAGGATCGCGTCCCGCAGGTCGTCCTCGTTCTTCGGGATCGCGATGCCGTACGGCGCGGTGTCGTAGGCGTTGCCGGAGATCTCGAACTTGCCGCCCGACTGTTTGGCCGCGTACGCGGCGACGGGCGAGTCGGCCAGCACCGCGTCTGCGCGGCCGTTGCCGAGCGCGAGGTTCGCGGCGTTCTGGTCGTCGAGCGAGACCTTCGACGGGGCCGGCTTGCCGCCCTGCTTGCACTTGTCGACGCGAGCGCCGGCGTCGGGCTTGGCCGAGGACTTCGGCGTGAGCTCGTCCTCCTGCGTGGTGCCCTTCTCGATCGCGACGCGCTTGCCGCACAGCGACAGGTCGTCGGGCATCAGCTTCATCGGGTTGCCGGCCTTGACCATCATGCCGGTGCCCGCCGAGTAGTACGTGACGAAGTCGAAGCTCGCCTCGCGCTGCTTGTTGTCGGTGAACGACGACAAGCTGATGTCGTACTTCTTGCTCTGCAGCGCGGGCAGGATGTTGTCGAACTTGACGTCCTGGAACGACGCCGTCACTCCGAGCTTCTTGGCGATGGCCGTGCCCAGGTCGACGTCGAAGCCGACGATCTGACCGTTCTGCTTGAACTCGTTCGGCGCGTACGACGCGTCCGTCGCGATGACGATCTTGCCGTTCTTCTTGATGGTGTCGAGCGCGCCCTTCTTGCCAGGCGTGGTCGTCTTGGCGTTACAGGCGGACAGGGCGAGCGTGCCCGCCAGTACTGAGATGCCCAGCGCCATACCGCGGCGACGCAAAAGACCGGTGTGCACGGCGTCCTCCTACAGGGCCCGGGGCCGAATCGACCCTCAAGTGCCATCTCGATGGGGGACATCTTCGCCTAACCCCGACGTAAGAGCGATTACCGCCGTGAAACAATCCGACAACGGCTAACTCGCCGCATTGATCTCCGGATCGGCGATGGCACCGCTGGTCAGACCCCACTTGGCGACGACCCGCCGGTAGGTGCCGTCGGAGATCAAGTCCTTGAGCGCCTTGAGCACGGCGTCCCGCAGATCGGTCTGGCGCTTGGGCACCGCGATGCCGTACGGCGCCGGAGCGTACGGCCGGCCCGACACCTCGAGTCGCCCGCCCGACTGCGCCGCGCCGTAGGTCGCGGACGGAGAGTCGGCCAGGACCGCGTCTGCGTGCCCCTTGACCAGGGCCTGGTTGGCGGCCGCCTGGTCATCGAAGGACATCCGGATCGGCGCACGCTTGTGGTTCTGCTTGCAGGCCTCGATCCGCGCGCCGGCCTCCGGGGAGACCGCGTCCTTGTGCGTGACCTCGGCCTCCTGCGTGGTGCCCTTCTCGACCGCGACGCGCTTGCCGCACAGCGACAGGTCGCCGGGCATCAGCTTCTTCGGGTTGCCCTTGCGCACCAGCAGGGCCGTACCGGCCGACAGGTAGGTGACGAAGTCGAAGCGGCTCTCGCGCTCCCGGGTGTCAGTGAAGGAGGACAGGCTGATGTCGTACTTGCCCTCCTGGAGTGCCTGAAGGATGGTGTCGAACTTAACGTCCTGAAACTCCGCCTTTACGCCAAGTTTCCGGGCGATGGCCGAACCCAGATCAATGTCGAAACCGACGATCTGGTCGCCCTGCTTGAACTCGTTCGGGGGATACAGGGCGTCCGTGGCGATCACGATCCGGTCGGCACGCTGGATGCGGCCGAGCGCGCTGGCGGCGTTCGCGTTCGCGCACGCGGTGAGGGCGATCGGGCCCATGGCGACGGCGATGCCCGCGGCGGTCGCACGGCGGGCGAGAGGGCGGGGGCGCAGTGCGTACTCCTCTTGTCAGAGATGGGGGGGTTGGGGGGGACTTGAACGGCATCTTTCCCTATCGCCGATCAAGAGGGGCCAACAATGGCATAAACGTCGGATGGCTGAGCAGGATGACAGGGACGGCCCCCCGGCCACCATGTCCGGTGGGCCGTGTGGGAGAATCGGTGAACGGGTGACCCCCGTAGACCAAGAGACGATCGCGCGTCCGTTCACCCAGGGGAGAATGCGATCGTCTAGCCGTATTTACCGCACCTACTCTGGGGTCGCTGTGGCTGCGAAGCCTGCTCAACCGCATGACTACGACTCGGATCCGGCCTTCCCTCTGCACCGCGGAGGCAAGCTCGAGGTCCGCTCCACTATTCCTGTCCGCAACAAGGACGACCTCTCGCTCGCCTACACGCCCGGCGTGGCCCGCGTGTGCATGGCGATCGCCGAAGAGCCCGACCTCGTCAACGACTACACCTGGGTCTCCAACGTGGTCGCCGTCATCACCGACGGCACCGCCGTGCTCGGCCTCGGAGACATCGGCCCGGCCGCCGCCATGCCCGTCATGGAGGGCAAGTCGCTCCTGTTCAAGGAGTTCGGCGGGGTCGACTCCGTGCCCATCTGCCTCGACTGCACCGACCCCGACGAGATCGTCGAGACGGTCATCCGGCTGGCACCGAGCTTCGGCGGCATCAACCTCGAGGACATCAGCGCGCCGCGCTGCTTCGAGGTCGAGGACCGGCTGCGGGCCGCGCTCGACATCCCGGTGTTCCACGACGACCAGCACGGCACGGCCATCGTGGTCCTCGCCGCGCTGCGCAACGCCGCACGCCTGACCGGCAAGAAGCTCTCGGACATGCGTGCCGTCGTCGCCGGTGCGGGCGCCTCCGGCGTCGCCGTGTCCCGCATCATGCTCAACGCCGGCATCGGCGACATCGCCGTGTCCGACAGCAAGGGCCTGATCTACGAGGGCCGTGACGGGCTCAACCCCGTCAAGAAGCTGCTCTCCGCCGAGACCAACCGGGCCGGACTGAAGGGCTCCACCGAGGACGCGCTGGTCGGCGCGGACGTGTTCGTCGGCCTGTCCGGCGGGACCATCCGCGAGGACTGCATCGAGTCGATGGCCAAGGACGCGATCGTGTTCGCGCTGTCCAACCCCGACCCGGAGGTCCAGCCCGACGTCGCGCGCCGGCACGCCCGCGTGGTCGCCACCGGCCGCAGCGACTACCCTAACCAGATCAACAACGTGCTCGCCTTCCCGGGTGTCTTCCGCGGCGCTCTCGACGTGCGCGCGCACTCGATCACCGAGGACATGAAGCTCGCGGCCGCCACGGCGCTGGCCGACGTCGTCGGTGACGAACTCGCCCCCGACTACGTCATCCCGAGCCCCTTCGACGAGCGGGTCGCCCCGGCCGTGACGCAGGCCGTCGCCGACCAGGCCCGCAAGGAGGGCGTCGCCCGGCTCTGACCTTTGCCGTACCGGCGGCCCGTGCACCTCTGAGGCGCGCGGGCCGTCGTCTTGCGCGAGGGGGACCTGACCTCGCGTGGGGTCCGGCGAATAGAGTGCGAATCATGTTCGCCGTCACCGCAGCACGCATCGATGCCGACAATCCACTCAACGGCCTGGACCTCGGGGAGCGCCCCGAACCCACGGTTCCCGAAGGCTGGACGACGGTGACCGTGAAGGCCACCGCACTCAACCACCACGACGTCTGGACCCTGCGCGGTGTCGGAATCCGCGAGGACCGGTTGCCGATCATCATCGGCTGCGACGCCGCCGGTGTCGACGAGGACGGGAACGAGGTCATCGTCCACTCCGTGATCGGTGACCCCGAGCGCGGCGGCGGCGACGAGACGCTCGACCCGAAGCGCTCGCTGCTGTCGGAGTCCTATGACGGGACGTTCGCCGAGCGCGTCGCCGTGCCGCGCCGCAACCTCGTGCCCAAGCCCGCCTCGCTGTCGTTCGCCGAGGCCGCCTGCCTGCCGACCGCGTGGCTGACCGCGTACCGCATGCTCTTCGACAAGTCCGGCATGCAGCCCGGGTCGACCATCCTCGTCCAGGGCGCGGGCGGCGGCGTGGCCACCGCGCTGATCGCGCTGGGCTCGGCCACCGGCTACCGCGTCTGGGCGACCAGCCGCAGCGAGGACAAGCGCAAGCGCGCCCTGGAGCTCGGCGCCGACCAGGTCTTCGAGACCGGTGCGCGGCTGCCCGAGCGGGTGGACGCCGTCATGGAGACCGTCGGCCAGGCCACCTGGAGCCACTCGCTGAAGTCGCTGCGCCCCGGCGGCCGGATCGTGGTGTCCGGCGCGACCAGCGGCCAGGTCCCGCCCGCCGAGCTGAACCGCGTCTTCTTCCTCCAGCTCTCGGTCGTCGGGTCCACGATGGGCACCCGCGACCAGCTCGTACGCCTCGCGCACCTGCTCGACACGACCGGCGTACGGCCGCGGATCGACCGCACCCTCCCGCTCGACCAGGCACGCGAAGGTTTCGCGGCCATGACCGATGGCGATGTCTTCGGGAAGATCGTCTTCACTCCATAGGGGGATGTGTGAGTCGGCCGCCGCTGCCACCGTTCACCCGTGACACCGCGATCGCGAAGGTCCGCGGCGCGGAGGACGCCTGGAACACCCGTGACCCTTCGCGGGTCGCGCAGGCGTACACGCCGGACTGCCGCTGGCGGAACCGCGCGGAGTTCGTGACGGGACGCGCGGAGATCGTGGCGTTCCTCACGCGGAAGTGGGCCAGGGAGCTGGACTACCGACTCGTCAAGGAGCTCTGGGCCTTCGACGGCGACCGCATCGCGGTGCGCTTCGCGTACGAGTGCCACGACGACTCGGGGAACTGGTTCCGCTCCTACGGCAACGAGAACTGGGAGTTCGACGAGGACGGGCTGATGCGCAGGAGGGTCGCCTCGATCAACGACCTGCCCATCGCGGAGTCCGAGCGCCGCCTCCACTGGCCGCTGGGGCGGCGCCCGGACGACCACCCGGGGCTGAGCGACCTCGGGCTCTGAGAGACAGTTGGGGAGCCCCATGCCCCGCCGCTCGCGACGGACGAGGGCTCCCCAACGGTCTCTGAGCCCTCAGCCCGTTACGGCGGCCAGTGCGCGCTCGGACGCCTCGCGCAGGGCGGCCACGCCGGCCTCCAGCGCGGTGCGTTCGTCCGGTGTCATGGGCGGCTCGTGCATCTGCTGGACGCCGCCGGCGCCCAGCACGCCCACGAGTGAGAGCGTCACGCCGTACGGGCGGTAGTGCGCGGCGACGGGCAGTACCGCGCCCTCGTCGCGCAGCACCGCGTCGGCCAGGACCGCCGAGACGACGCCGATGCCGTACTGGCTGGCGCCGGTGCCCTCGATGATGGCGATGTTGGCGTACCGGATGTCGTCCTCTACCTCCCGGCGTACCTCCTCCACGGACTGGTCCCGTTCGGCGAGCAGATCGAGGACCGGGATGCCGCCGACCGACGCCGAGGACCACAGCAGGACCTCGGACGTGCCGTGCTCGCCGACGACCATGGCCTGGACGTCCCGTGGCCGTACTCGCAGCCGGTCGGCCAGGTGCACGCGGAAGCGCAGGCTGTCGATGAGGGTTCCGGTGGAGAACACCCGGTCGTGGCCCGCCAGCCGCCGGGTGAGGTCCGCCAGCGGATCGGGCGGGTCGGTGACGACCATCAGCACCGCGTCGGGCGCGACCGCCATCACGCGGGGCACGATGTCGGCGTAGACCCGGGCGTTGGTGTCCAGCAGCCGCAGCCGACCGAGCGGGTCGGACCGGTCGGTGGCGCCGCCGCCCTTCTCGTTCACCCCGGCCGTGATGATCACGAGCTCGGCGCCGGCGATGGCGTCGTAGTCGCCGGCGCGTACGTCCACGGTCGGCGACAGCGGCGTGGCGTACCGCATGTCGACGGCCACGCCGTTCGCGCGTGCGGTGTCGCGGTCGAGCACCACGATCTCGCGGCACACCCCGCCGCGTTCGATCAGCGACAGCACGGTCGCCCCGCCCACCGCGCCGGCTCCGATCACCCCGACCTTCATGACCCCGATGTACCCGCAGGTCAGCGGGGTGACACGGCGTCAGTCGGTGGGGAAGACCTCGGCACGCAGGCGCTCGGACGTCTCGGCGAGCAGCTCGCGCGCCCGCGTCAGCTGCTCCTCGTCGACGCCGTCCCGCGCCGCGGCGCGTACGTCATCGACGAACTTCCGCAGCGAACGGTCGAGCTTGGCCCGAACCGCGGCGTCGGCCGGGCCGGTCGCCGTCGTCCAGGCGTCGTCCCAGGTGTGCCGCCACTCCTCTTTCCAGGAGCGCTTCTGGTCCTTCCAGTGCTCCTTCTGGCGCCGCCACTCGTCCTTTTGCCGCTGCGTGGTCTCGCGGAGGTTCTGCGTCGCGCCGGTCGGACCCTGCTTGCGCATCTCGCGCGCCGCCTGGGTCAGCTCCTCGCGCAGCGAGCGTACGGTGTCGCGCACGTCCTCCTGCACCTCGCGCGCGATGTCGCGTACGGACTCGGTCAGCTCCTCCTCGAGCTCGGCCAGCTCGTCCATGCGGCGCTCGAGTTCGCCGCGCCCGGCGTCGGTCAGGCGGTAGACCTTCTTGCCCTTGACGACCTCGTGGTTGACGAGGCCCTCCTCCTCCAGCCGCGCCAGCCGCGGGTAGATCGTGCCGGGCGACGGGGAGTAGACCCCCAGGAAACGGTCCTGGAGCAACCGGATGACCTCGTAGCCGTGCCGCGGGCTCTCCTCGAGCAGCTTCAGCAGGTACAACCGCAGCCGGCCGTGGCCGAACACCGGGCTCATCTCTCGCTCACCGTTTCCTTCATCATGGTCCGCTCGTCGCCTCTCGGCCTGCTCCACTCGCCGGTCACCGGTCGTCCTCTTCCTCGCCGGCCAGCGCCGCCGGGCGGGGCCGGCTGAGCAGCGTGATGGCGCCGGAGACGGAGTTGACGTTCAGGGAGGCGTCGCCGCCGCCGAGCGTACCGGTGACGGTCTTGGGGACCGCGCGCTCCTCCCGCTTGAGCGCGGGGAAGGCCGAGTCGATCCGGCCCCTGATGGAGTTGAGGGTGACCTGCGCCGACGTCGACTCGGGCAGCCGCATCGTGACCTCGCCCGAGACGGTACGGACGTTCACGGTGCCGCTACGGCCAAGATCGACATCCGTGGTGACCTTCCCGCTGACCGAGTGTGCGGACAGCCGGTCGATCCGGCCGTGCGCCAACGACAGGTCGCCGGACACGGAGTTGAACGTCATGGAGCCGCTCACCCCCTGCGCCTCGATCGCCCCGGTGGCGGTGTTCGCGTCGATCAGTCCGGTCACGCCGTCGAGCGTCACGTCACCGGACCCGGTCTTGACCGACACCTTCCCGGCCAGCCCGGTCACGACCGCGCTCGCGGTGATCATGTTGAGGCTCACCGGGCAGTCCCGCGGCACCGTGATCGTGACCGCGGTCTGGCCCTTGGTGTTCTGCAGCCACTGCAGGACACCCTCGACGCCGCTGCGCTTCTGGGTGATGGTCAGCATGCCGGCCTCGTGCACGACCTCGAGGGGATGCCCGAAGATCTCATTCACATGCAGCGACGGCCGGTCGTCGGTCGGCAGGATCGACACGGTCCCCGCGACGATGTTGGCCTTGAGGGCGACGACACCATCGAAATCGATCTTCGTCGGCTCATCTACCGTCCAGCGCGCCATGGCGCGATCTCCTTCCGTCAGAACGCTCCTACAAAGAAGATATGTCGCGTTTGGCGAAAGTCAAGATGTATCGCGTTTGTGTCGCGGGCGCGCCGCCGTCGTGTGTCGGCGGGATCGTCTCCGGTGAGGAGGTCAGCCCTCGTCGTCCTCGTCGTCGCCGAGCCGCGCCAGCCAGGTGGCCAGGCGTTCGACGGGGGTCTCGAATTCGGGGTTGAGGTCCACGAACTCGCGGAGGCGGTCGGCGACCCAGGCCAGGGAGACCTCTTCGTCGCCGCGACGCCCCAACAGCTCCTCGATGCCCCTGTCGGTGAAGTACATGCCTGTCCGCAACCGTTCCGCTGGATGGTCTGTCTGGAAGAGGCCCAAGCTAGCAGCCAAGGCCCGGGAAACGACGCTGTGCCCGCACGCGTGGCGTGCGGGCACAGCTGGGTGATTCATGTGAGCGGGGTTACTGCTCCTTGAAGATCGCGCCGAGCAGGCCCTGCTGCTCGGCCGCGTGCATCTTGGCCGAGCCCACCGCGGGGGAGGAGCTGGCCTTGCGGGACACGCGGTGGAGCTCGCGGCCGTCCAGGTGCGGCGACAGCTTCAGCGCCATGAACGGCCACGGGCCCATGTTCGCGGGCTCGTCCTGGATCCAGATCAGCTCGGCGTCGCCGGGGTACTTGCCCAGCTCGGCCTTGATCTCGTCGACCGGGAGCGGGTAGAGCCGCTCGACCCGTACGAGCGCCGTTGATTCGCGTTCCTCGTCGGAGGCGTTCTGGCGCGCGTTGAGGAGGTCGTAGTAGATCTTGCCGGAGGTGAACACGACGCGGCGTACCTTGCCGGGCTCGACGGCGTTATCGGCGATCACGGGCTGGAAGCACCCGGAGGTGAAGTCCGCCGTGGCCGAGGTGGCCGCCTTGAGCCGGAGCATGGACTTCGGCGTGAACACGATGAGCGGCTTCTCCCGCGGCGACAGCGCCTGCCAGCGCAGCAGGTGGAAGTAGTTCGCCGGCGTGGTCGGCTGGGCCACCGTCATGTTGTCCTGCGCGCAGCACTGCAGGTAACGCTCGATGCGCGCCGACGAGTGGTCCGGCCCCTGGCCCTCGTAGCCGTGCGGCAGCAGGAGAACGACCGAGGAACGCTGGCCCCACTTCTGCTCGCCGGAGGAGATGTACTCGTCCATGACCGACTGGGCGCCGTTGGCGAAGTCGCCGAACTGGGCCTCCCAGCAGACCAGCGCGTCGGGCCGGGTCATCGAGTAGCCGTACTCGAAGCCCATGGCCGCGTACTCGCTGAGCAGCGAGTCGTGGACGTAGAACTTCGAGGTGCCCTGGCCGAACTGCTTGAGCGGGGTGTACTCCTCGCCCGTCTTGCGGTCGAACAGCACCGCGTGCCGCTGGCCGAAGGTGCCGCGCCGGGTGTCCTGGCCGACCATGCGTACGGGACGGCCGTCCATCAGCAGCGCGCCGAGCGCGAACATCTCGCCGGTCGCCCAGTCGATGGCGTCGTCCTCGACCATCTGCGCGCGCTTCTGCAGAAGCGGCTGCAACCTCGGGTGGGGCGAGAAGCCCTCCGGCAGGTTGAGCTGCGTGTCGAGGATCCGCTTGACCGTCTCGCCGGAGATGGCCGAGGAGACGCCCGCGTGGTCGACCGGGATGCGCTCGGTGTCGGGCTTGGTGAAGCTCTCCTGCGGCGGCTGTTTGATGGCCTCGCGGGTCTCGCTGAAGGCCCGCTCGAGCTGCTCCTGGTAATCGCGCAGCGCCTGCTCGGCCTCCTCGACGCTGATGTCGCCACGGCCGATCAGCGCCTCGGTGTAGAGCTTGCGGACCGAGCGCTTGGCGTCGATGAGGTCGTACATCAGCGGCTGCGTGAACGACGGGTTGTCGGCCTCGTTGTGGCCGCGCCGCCGGTAGCAGATCAGGTCGATGACGACGTCCTTGTTGAACGCCTGCCGGTATTCGAACGCCAGCCTTGCGACCCGGGCGCACTGCTCGGGGTCGTCGCCGTTGACGTGGAAGATCGGCGCCTGGATCATTCGCGCCACGTCGGTGGCGTAGACGCTGGAGCGCGAGTACTCCGGGGCGGTGGTGAAACCGACCTGGTTGTTCACGACGACGTGCACGGTGCCGCCGGTGCGGTAGCCGCGCAGCTGGGAGAGGTTCAGCGTCTCGGCCACGACGCCCTGGCCCGCGAAGGCCGCGTCGCCGTGGACGAGGATCGGCATGACCGTGAAGCCGCCCTCACCGACGTCGAGGATGTCCTGCTTGGCGCGTACGACGCCCTCGGCGACCGGGTCGACGGTCTCCAGGTGGCTCGGGTTGGCCACCAGCGACGTGCGGATCTTCGAGCCGTCACGGGCCACGAAGTCGCCGTCGGCGCCGAGGTGGTACTTCACGTCGCCGGAGCCCTGGGCGCTGCGGGGGTCGAGGTTGCCCTCGAACTCACCGAAGATCTGGCCGTAGGACTTGCCGACGATGTTGGCGAGGACGTTGAGCCGGCCGCGGTGGGCCATGCCGACCACGACCTCGTCCAGCCGCCGCTGCGCCGCCTGCGTGATGATCGCGTCGAGCAGCGGGATCAGCGACTCGCCGCCCTCGAGCGAGAAGCGCTTCTGCCCGACGAACTTGGTCTGCAGGAACGTCTCGAACGCCTCGGCGGTGTTGAGCCGGCCGAGGATGTGCTTCTGCTCCTCGCGGTCCGGCTTGTCGTGCGGGACCTCGACGCGCTCCTGGATCCAGGCGCGCTCCTTGGGGTCCTGGATGTGCATGTACTCGATGCCGACGGTGCGGCAGTAGGAGTTGCGCAGCACACCGAGGATGTCGCGGAGCTTCATGGTCGGCTTGCCGCCGAACCCGCCGGTCGCGAACTCCCGCTCCAGGTCCCACAGCGTGAGCCCGTGCTTGAGGACGTCGAGGTCGGGGTGGCGGCGCTGGGTGTACTCCAGCGGGTCCGTGTCGGCCATGAGGTGGCCGCGCACCCGGTAGGCGTGGATCAGCTCGTGCACCCGGGCGACCTTGGCGACGTCGTCCTCGTGGGTGGCGCTGATGTCCTGGACCCAGCGGACCGGCTCGTACGGGATCCGCAGCGCCTCGAAGATCTCGTCGTAGAAGCCGTCTTCGCCGAGCAGCAGCCGGTGCACGTTGCGCAGGAAGTCGCCCGACTGCGCGCCCTGGATGATCCGGTGGTCATAGGTCGACGTGAGCGTCATGACCTTGCTGATGCCGAGGCGCGCGAGGGCCTCCTCGGAGGCGCCGGCGTACTCCGCCGGGTACTCCATCGCGCCCACGCCGATGATCGTGCCCTGGCCGGGCATGAGCCGCGGCACCGAGTGGACCGTGCCGATCGTGCCCGGGTTGGTCAGGCTGATCGTGGTACCGGCGTAGTCGTCGATGGTCAGCTTGTTGTTACGCGCCTTGCGGACGACCTCTTCGTACGCCGCCCAGAACTGGCGGAAGTCGAGGGTCTCGGCCGACTTGATGTTGGGCACGACCAGCTGCCGCTGGCCGTCGTCCTTCTTCAGGTCGATCGCCAGGCCGAAGTTGACGTGCTCCGGCTTGACCAGGGTGGGCTTGCCGTCCACCTCGGTGTAGGAGGAGTTCATCTCCGGCATCGCCCGCAGCGCCTTGACCAGCGCGTAGCCGATCAGGTGCGTGAAGGAGACCTTGCCGCCGCGGCCACGCTTGAGGTGGTTGTTGACGACGATGCGGTTGTCGATCAACAGCTTGGCCGGCACCGCGCGCACGCTCGTCGCGGTGGGGACGGCCAGGCTCGACTCCATGTTGGTGACCGTGCGCGCGGCGACGCCGCGCAGCCTGATCTCCTCGGAGCCGACGGGCACCGGCGCCGCCGGAGCGGCCTTCTTCTCCGCGGCCTTCTTGGCCGGCTTCGCCGTAGAGCCCTCCGCGGCCGGGGCCGCGGTGTCGCTCTTGGCGGTGGCCGTGGGCGTTGGTGTCGGAGGGGCGGCTGCGGCGTCGGACGGCGCCTTGGCCGGGCGGTCCGGCTGATAGTCCGCGAAGAAGTTCCACCAGGCTCGGTCTACCGAGTTGGGGTCTTCGAGGTATTTCTGATAAAGCTCGTCGACCAGCCACTCGTTCGGCCCGAAGTCGGGAGTGTGATGGTCGGCGGAGGATCGCGACGACTGAGTCGACACGGCGGAGATCGCCCTCTTCCGCGCTCGCAGATGGATCAGGTAATCGAGACAAGGTTACTCGCCCGCGCGTGCCGTTGTGGCAGGCGGTGAGCACCCCGCGCCCCGACCGGGCCACTTTATGGGATGTCCACGATGTGAGAGATGCGCTCTGCGTTTTCGGTCGAGAGCGATCATTCACAAGGGGCAGGTCGTTTCAGTCCGCAGACGGAGGATCTGTGACGCGCGCCACAAAATAGATCGCTTCCGTGGCCGGATGGCGCACGACGATCAGAAAGGGCCGGTCGACGAGAAAGTCCAGCGGCGCACTCAGGTCCATCCCCGCCGGCACCATGATCACGGCGGTGGCCGCCGCGCCCTCGAACCCTTCCTCGTCGACGTCGAGCACGGCCTTGTGCTCGACCCGGTCGACGCGGAGCGGCTCGGAGCTGATGCCGGAGAAGTCGGCGTCCTCGCCGAACGCCTCGCGTACGCCTAGCCGCCCGAGGGGGCCGAGGAGGCCGCACTGGCTCTCCACCCGGAACCTCGGCAGCGTCAGCGTGACCTTGGTCGAGCGCACCGAGCCGTACAGGCGGCGGAGCAGCTCCGCGGACGGTACGCCCGTCTCGCCCTCGGGGCCGAGCAGTACGTCCGCCACGACGTCGGCGCCGGCCGCCAGCGAGACCAGCCGCCACCCGTCCGCCTCGGCGTACGGCAGGCGCCCGGTCTGGCCCATCATCGGCACCTCGCGCGGCCCTGAGCCGCCGTGGAAGGTGCCCGGCCGGGTCTCGTTCGCGGCGAACTTCTTCCGCCAGGCGATCTTGAGGTAGAGCGCGTTGACGATCACGGCGAGGGTCTGCGGAGTGATCGACCCGGTCGGGAGCAGGTCCTTGACCAGCTCACGGGTCGTCTTCGCGACGTCCGCGTTGATCGCCTGCCGGGCACTCTCGGGGTCCTCGGCGAACGCGGCACCGTGCGCCGCCGCGCCGGGGAACGCTCGCAGCGCCTGCTCGTACGATTCCTCGATGGGCAGCCCGTCCCGCGTCCAGAGCGTGTTGGCGACCGCGATCTCGGCGTCCGCCGGGCCGGCCGCCTCGGAGAGCCGCAGCTCACCGGGTGCGGCGCCGAGCGCGGCCGTCAGCTCCTCATACGTTCGCCCGCGCGCACCGGCCGCGGCCAGCCCGAGCGCCGACGCGACGGAGTAGGGCGACCAGACGAGGTTGCCGTCGGGCTCCAGCTGCCGGGTGAGGCTCAGCGCGAACTCGTACATGCCCCCGACGCTACCTCGATCACGTCCAGGAGATCGCGGGGCCCTTCGGGACGATGCGGGACGGGTTCAGGTGCGGATGGGTGCCGTAGTAGTGCCGCTTGATGTGGTCGAAGTCGGTGGTCTCGCCGAACGCCGGGATGGCGTAGAGCCGCCGCGCGTACGCCCACAGGGCCGGGTAGTCGATGACACGCCGCAGGTTGCACTTGAAATGGGTGTGGTAGACCGCGTCGAAGCGCGCCAGCGTCGGGTAGAGGCGTACATCGGCCTCCGTGAGCCGGTCGCCGACGAGGAAGTCGTGGTCGGTCAGGTGCGCCTCGAGGCGGTCGAGGGTGGCGAAGAGCGCGTCGAAGGCCTGCTCGTACGCCTCCTGCCCGGTGGCGAAGCCCGCCTTGTAGACGCCGTTGTTGACGTTGTGGAAGACCTCGTCGTTGCGCTCGTCGATCTCCGCGCGCAGCTCTTCCGGGTACAGGTCGGGCGCATCAGGTCGGCCGAACCGCGCGAACTCGCTCTCCAGCGTCAGCGTGATCTGCGGGTAGTCGTTGGTGACGAGCCGCCGGGTCTCGGTGTCCCAGAGGCAGGGCACCGTCCAGCGGCCCTCGTACGCGGGGTCCGTCGCGCGGTAGAGCTCGGACAGGTGGTGCGCGCCGGTCACCGGGTCGCGGTCGTCCGGCGACAGGGTGAACCGCCAGCCGTCCTCGTCGCGGAACGGGTCCACGATCGTCAGGCCGATCGCGTCCTCGAGCCCGAGCAGGCGCCGCACGATCAGCGACCGGTGCGCCCAGGGGCAGGCGAGGGAGGCGTAGAGGTGGTAACGGCCCGCCTCGGCGGGGAACTCGCCGGTCCCGATGCGGCCGGTGAACCGGTTCGGCTGCCGTACGAACCGGCCGTCGTTCATCTCGCGTTCAACGATGCCCGTCATGGTCATCCCCATGGGCGATGGGTCCGTGCGACCTCCGGGCGATCCGGAGCCGACCACCGCCCTCTACGATTATTTCCATGGTGCCGACGCAATCGGGATGTTGATCACCCGTGGGACATATCACTGACACCCTGCTCAACCTGCATGGGCCGGTCATCTACGCCGTCATCGCGGCGCTGGTGTTCGCCGAGGCGGCGCTGTTCTTCGGCTTCGTCTTCCCAGGTGAGACCGCGATCGTGGTCGGTGGGGTGCTGGCGAGCCAGCACCGGGTCTCCCTGTGGCTCCTGCTCGTGATCATCGCGCTCTCGGCCGTCGTCGGCGACTCGGTCGGGTACGAGATCGGCCGCCGGTTCGGGGACCGGATCCTCGATACCAAGGCGCTGCGCAAGCACCGCGACAAGGTCGGCAAGGCGCAGGACCTGCTACGGCGCCGCGGCGCGTTCGCGGTCTTCCTGGGGCGGTTCACCGCGGTGCTTCGCGCGATGATGCCCGCGCTGGCCGGCAGCGCCCGCATGCCGTACCCGAGGTTCCTCACCTTCAACGCGCTGGGCGGCATCACCTGGGGCGTGGGCTTCACGATCGGCGGCTACCTCGCGGGTACCGCCTTCGAGCACGTCGCGCAGTGGGCCGGCCGGGTCCTGGCGATCGCCGTCGCGGCGATCGCGGTGGGCGTGCTCGTCGCCTGGTCGGTACGCCGCAGGCGCCGGGAGCAGGCCGCGCGCGCCGAGGCCAATGAGGCCGGCGAGGCAACGCCGCCGGTGCCCGTCTCGGACCGCTGAGGACCCTCGCGCCGGCCGTGTCGCCGCCTGAAGCCGAGTGTGATTCGGTTTCGTGGTAGACACTGTGCTGAGTATCAGGCGTGAGGGAGGATGAAAACGATGGCGGAACTCCGGTTCGACGGACGAGTGGCGATCGTGACCGGTGCCGGCCAGGGGTTGGGCCGGCAGCACGCGCTCGAGCTGGCCTCGCGCGGCGCCAAGGTCGTCGTCAATGATCTGGGTGGTGCGCTCGACGGCAGCGGCTCCTCCGCCGGCCCGGCGGCCGCGGTGGTCGAGGAGATCGTGGGCAAGGGCGGCGAGGCCGTCGCGAACACCGACAACGTGGCGACCGCCGAGGGCGCCGAGGCGATCGTACGGACCGCGCTGGACACCTTCGGCCGGCTCGACATCGTGATCAACAACGCGGGCATCCTGCGGGACAAGTCCTTCAAGAACATGGCACCCGAGGAGTTCGACCAGGTGATCGCCGTGCACCTGCGCGGCTCCTTCCTCGTAACGCACGCCGCGTGGCCGCACCTGCGCGAGCAGGGGTACGGCAGGGTCGTGATGACCTCCTCGCCGGCCGGCCTGTTCGGCAACTTCGGCCAGGCCAACTACTCCTCGGCCAAGATGGGGCTGGTCGGGCTGACCAAGACCCTCGCCGCCGAGGGCGCCAAGTACGACATCAAGGTGAACGCGATCGCCCCGATCGCGTGGACCCGCATGACGGAGGACCTGTTCCCGCCGGAGTTCAAGGACAAGCTGAGCGTCGAGCTGGTGACGCCGGTGGTGACCTGGCTGGCGCACGAGAGCAACCAGAGCTCCGGTGAGACCTACTCCGTTGGCGGCGGGCGCGTCGCGCGCGTCTTCGTCGCCGAGGGGCCCGGCTTCACCAAGAAGGACGGCCTGAGCGTCGAGGACATCCGCGACAACTGGCAGCAGATCAACGAGACGGACCCGTACCTCGTCGCGAAGAACATCGGCGAGCAGACGATGGCCGTGTTCGAGGCGCTCAAGTGAGCCGGTCGCGATGAGCGACGTCGAGCTCGAGCGGCGGGACGGGGTCGCCGTCATCACCCTGTCCCGCCCGCATCGTCTCAACGCGGTGACCCCGGCCATGGTCGAGGAGCTCCTCGCGATCCTCGACGGGCTGGCGACCGACGATGAGACGCGGGTCGTGGTCCTCACCGGCGCCGGGCGCGCGTTCACGTCCGGCATGGACGTCCAGGGCGGTGCCCCCGGCGACGGTCCCGGCGGCGGCGTCGACCGGATCTACCGTGGCCTGGTCCGCAGCGGTGAGATCGTCCTGCGGCTGCGGGAGATCCCGCAGCCGGTGATCGCGGCCCTGCACGGCCCCGTCGTCGGCATGGGCATGACGCTCGCGCTGGCCTGCGACCTGCGGGTCGCCGACCCGACCGCGACGTTCATCTCGCCGTTCCTGCGCCTCGGGTTCTCCGCCGGGGACCTCGGGCTGACCTGGCTGCTGCCCCGGCTGATCGGCGCCTCGCGCGCGTCGGAGATCTTCTACCGGGCCCGGTCCGTCACCGCGTCGGAGGCGGCCGACCTCGGCCTGATCGCCGAGACGGCGGAGGAGGGCAAGGACCTCGAGGTCGCCCTCGCGCTGGCCGGCGAGCTGCTGAACCTCTCGCCGTTCGGGCTGCGGCACACCAAGGAACTGCTCAACCTGTCGCTCGACGCGCCCGGCCTGCGCCAGCAGCTCGCGGTCGAGAACCGTACTCAGGCGCTGGCGTTCCTCACCGAGGACCTGGCCGAGGGGCTCACCGCCACGATGGAGAAGCGCACGCCGAGGTTCCGCGACCGCTAGACGAGCGTTAGACCCGGAAGTCGGCGAAGTCGAAGCCTGGGGAGACGACGCAGCTGACCAGGACCTCCTGGTCGGCCGCGGGCCGGGCGGCCTGCCAGACGTTCGACGGGATCACGACCTGCGGGCGCTCGCCGTGCTCGACCGCCGGTCCGAGCGTCACGGACGTGGGTGTACCGGGGCGCTCACCGTCGCCGCCCATCGTCAGCTCCAGCGGCCCGCCCCGGTGCCACAGCCACACCTCGTCGGAGCGTACGGCGTGCCACATCGACTCCTCGCCGGGGCCGAGCAGGAAGTAGATGCCGGTGGCGGTCGCGCGTTCCCCGCCGTGGGCCGCGACGGTGAACGGGGCCCGCCACGTCTCGCGGAACCAGCCGCCCTCCGGGTGCGGCAGCATGCCGAGGCTCTCCGCGACGGCCGGTCGCGGGAACAGCCCGACCACGAGCCCGCTCGGGTTGCGGCGGGCGTACCGCACCTCCTTGACCGTGGACCGCTCGACGGTGCCGGGCATCTGCAGCCGGGAGAAGCCGAGGTCCAGGGCGATCACCTGCGCGTCGTCGCCGAAGGCGTCGTTGGCCAGCGCGACCGCGTCCTCCTCCGGCGCGTAGGCGGCGGTCTCGCTGTGGAATGGCCGGTCCGGCTCGGCCTGCCAGGCGTCGAGCGTCGTCAGTAGCAGCACGGGATCAACCTTACGGGTCGCGCGCCCGGCGGCCGGGACGGGGAACCGCGGGCCTTTCGCGGCGAAAGGTCTCGTCTTTAGAGAGAAGACAAGTTAAGATACATCTCGACTTTCCCCCCGAAGGAGATGTGACATGGAGCCGTACCGCGAGGCGAAGCCGGACCCTGACCTGCGCGCCTCGGACGCGGAGCGCGACGTGGCCGTGGGCCGGCTGCAGTTCGCCTTCGCCGAGGGCCGCCTCACGGACGAGGAGTTCGACGACCGGATGCGGACGGCGCTGGCCGCGCGCACCCACGCCGACCTGGGCCGGCTGCTCGCCGATCTGCCCGCGTCATCGGCCCCGGCCACCCGGCGCCCGGCCGTACCGGTGTCCGGCCCCGAGCCGGGCCGTTACGCGATCGCGTACAAGAACTCCCTGCGGCACGCCGGGAGGTGGCGCGTGCCCGGGACGTTCCGCGCCGTCGTCTACAAGGGCTCCGGGCTGATCGACCTGCGGGCCGCCGAACTGACCGAGCAGCTCACGACCATTATCGCGGTCGCCTACAAGTCTGACATCGAAGTCATCGTGCCACCCGGGATCCGCGTCGAGGTGAGCGGCGTCGGCACCACGCGCGACGACGACTGGGACGGTGCGCTGCCCGCCGACGCGCCGATCGTGCACGTTCGGGCAATCGCCTACAAGGGGCGCGTCGAGACCCTTACCAGGCCGAAACGCTAGCGGCGGTTCGCCGGAAAACTCCGGCCGAACCTTATCGCCCGGATAAGCGTCGTAATGATGCGGCTCCATGAGGTACAACGGGGGTCGCGTTATTGTCGACGTTTGGAGAAGAGTTATGCGAATTAGCCTGGGCAAGGCCGTCGCGCTCGGGGCGGCTTCGGCATTTGCCTTGGTCCCCGCGCTGACGGCCCCCGCACTGGCGTCCCCCGCCACGCCGGCCGTCCAGGCGCAGGCCGAGCCCACACTGCACTACGGCGACCACGGGGCGGCGGTGAAGCTCCTTCAGCAGAAGCTGACGGCGCTGCACTTCGACCCGGGAAAGATCGACGGTCAGTGGGGCCCGGCGACGAGCTTCGGGGTCTGGGCCTTCCAGAAGGTCAACCACATCAGCCCGAGCTCGAACGCCGGAACCAAGACCTGGGGGGCGTTCGCCCACCCGGTGACGCCCAAGCCGCTGTACCCCAAGGGCGCCAAGAGCCGGGCCGAGGTCGACATCAAGCACCAGCTGCTGTTCGTCTACAAGAGCGGCAAGCTCGTGCTGATCAGCCACATCTCCTCGGGTTCGGAGCAGAAGTACTACTCGCAGGGGACCTGGTCGGTCGCGCACACCCCGCGCGGCAGCTTCAAGGTGTACCGCAAGGCCGCCGGCTGGGAGACCTCCCCGCTCGGCAAGCTGTACAAGGCCAACTACTTCACCGGTGGCTATGCCATCCACGGTGAGCCCGAGGTCCCGCTGCACCCGGCCTCGCACGGCTGCGTACGGACCCCGATGGGCACCGCGGACATCATCGCCAAGCTGCTGCCGATCGGCACGATGGTGTACGTCCACAGCTGATCTCTCGCGGAGCCGTGCGCCCATCGCACGGCTCCGTGCTTTTTCTCCCGGCTCAGGTGAGGCATGCGGATCGGGCTCTTCCTGCTGGCCGCGCGGTTTCCCGGCCAGAGCGACGCCGAGGTGCTGCGCCGTACGGTCGACGCGGCCGTCACCGCCGAAATCGCCGGGTTCGACGGCGTCTGGATCGCCGAGCACCACTTCATGTCCTACGGGCTCTGCCCGTCCGCGACCACGCTCGCCGGCTACCTCCTGGGCCGCACCGAGCGGATCACCGTCGGCACGGCGGTCAGCGTGCTGTCCACCACGCATCCGGTCGCGCTCGCCGAGCAGGCCGCACTGCTCGACCAGGTCGGCGGCGGCCGGTTCCGCCTCGGCGTCGGGCGCGGCGGACCCTGGGTGGACCTCGAGGTGTTCGGCACCGGCCTCGACCGGTACGAGTCCGGCTTCGCCGATGGCCTGGACCTGCTGCTCGACGCCCTGGCACGGGACCGCGTCGCGGGCCGGGGCGCCTTCCCCTTCCGCGAGGTGGCGATGGTTCCGCGCCCGCTGACCGGACCGCCGGTCGTGCTGGCCTGCACGTCGGAGGAGACCGTACGGCTCGCCGCGCGGCGCGGCCTGCCGATGCTGCTCGGCATGCACGCGGGTGACGCGGAGAAGCGCGCGCTGACCGACCGGTACGCCGCCGCGCACGGGTCGGGCGCACCGGCGCATCTGGCGGCGGCGGTGGCCCACGTGGCCGACACCCGCGCCGAGGCGCGGAGCGTGCTGATGACCGCGCTGCCGCGGTGGCTCGGACCTGGCCTGGCCGGGTACGTCCCGGTCGACGACCGGCCGCGCCGGCCACGGGACCCGGAGGAGTACGCGCGGCTGCTGTGCGACATCCATCCGGTCGGCACCGCCGAGGACTGCGTGGCGTCGCTGACCGCGACCGCGGAGCGTACCGGCATCGAGGATTTCATCCTGATGGCCGAGGGGGCGGGCGACCCGGCGCGCGTACGTGAGAACATCCTTCGGCTCGGCGCCGAGGTTCTGCCGCGCCTTCGCTGAGGTTCGCGAAACACGCCTCGAACGTGGCGGTTCGCACCTCCGGCGTGTTCGGAAGCGCGGTTTGATGGTTCCCTGCACGGACGTCTTCAGACGAGAGGTGAGCGTGAGCACGACCGGCCACGAAGCGTCTTCGGGGATCCCATCCGACCCCCCCGCGCGTGAACCGGCCCGCCGGCCGAACGCACGGAACGAACGCCGCCGGATGAGCGAACGGCTGGCGGAGGCGGCCGAGGCCGTGGCCGACACCACCGACGCCGGGCGGGTGCCCGGAGTGCCGCGCACGTCACCCTGGCAGCGCTCCAACGCCGTGTGGCACCACGCCGGCATCGACTGGAGCCGCGTCACGCCGGACACTCCGCCCGCGACCGAGCCCGTCGCGGACGACGCGGCGTCCGGCGAGGCCGAGCCGTGGGGGCCGGCCCGCGGCGGGCGCGGCCTGCCCGCCGTCCCGCTCACGCCGGTCGCCATCGGGGCCGCCGCCGTGCTCGTGCTGGGCGGCGGCGCCTACCTGCTCTTCTCCGGCGACGACGCCCCGGCGAAGCCGACGACGACGCCCGCCGTGGCGGCCGACCGGTTCTTCACGGCCGATCCGGCGGCGACGGCGAGCGGCCGCGTCGGCACCCTCGACGGGGTGGCCGCCGCGGACCGTACGGTCGTGGCGATCGGGTCCGAGCAGGGCGGCGTGTACGCACGCGGGCGGTTCCTGGTCTCCACCGACGGCGGTGGCGCGTGGCGGGCGGCGAGGGTCGAGGGCGACCCGCCGCAGGGGGAGTACCCGCGGTTCGTCGCGGGCGGCGCGGGTGCCTGGGCGGCGCTCGGCGGCACCGCGAGCTGGACCAGCCATGACGCACTCACCTGGACCCGGCAGGCGGTCACCGGCGCTTTCGCCACCGGCGACCGGATCGCCGGGCTGGCACGTACCGGATCGGGGTTCGTCGCGGTCGGCTCGGCACGCGCGGGCAACGGCACGCAGGCCGTCGTGTGGACCTCGCGCGACGGCCGCGCCTGGACGCGTACCGGCGCCGACCGGCTCGCCCCGCCACCCGGCGGCACCGTCGTCGACCTGCGCGAGGTCGGCGCGCACGGCGATACCGTGCTCGCGCGCGGCACGCTGCGGACGACGCAGACGGTCAAGAGGAAAAAGAAGAAGGTACGCCGCACGGTCGACGCCGAGGCGTTCTGGCGGTCCCCGGACGGCGGGCGGAGCTGGGAGCCGGTCGCGATACCGCAGGCCCAGGGCTCGTCGGGGCGTGCCGTCGCCGCCGTCGCGACACAGGCGGGCTTCTTCGCCGCACGCGAGGCGTCACGTAAGACCGGCAAGAAAAAGAAGACCGTCCACGACGCGGTGGTGTTCGGCTCGCAGGACGGGCAGCGCTGGGCGCCGGTGGGGCGGCTGAGTGCGGGCGGCTACGCCAAGCTCGGCGGCCTGCGCGGCGACGTCAGCGGCCTGACCGGCCTCGTGTCGGTGAAGGGCGGCAAGACCACCGTTGTGACCAGCGGAGACGGGCGTACCTGGCGGCACGTCGGCGACCTGCCGGGCGGCCGCAGGCTCACCGGCGCCGCGCTCGCGCCGCAGGGGCCCGTGGTGACGGGACGTCTCGGGAGCGGCGACGCGTACCTGACCGTCGCGGGTGGCGGTGACGTCGCGCTCGCCTCCGTGCCCGGCGCGGTACACCCCGAACGCACGGTGGCCGGGATCGCCTCCGCGCCCGGGCAGACCGTCGCGTTCGGCAGCACCAACGGCCGCCCCGCGCTCTGGACCTCTCCGAACGGCACGGCCTGGACGCGCGCGGCGCTGCCCGCGCCGTCCGGACCCGGCACGGGCCGGCTCACGGACACCGCTCACGGCGGGCAGGGCTGGCTCGCGGTCGGCGGGGAGGCGCTGACCTCGGCGGACGGGCGCACCTGGCAGGCGGTGTCCGTGTCGAAGGGCCTCGCGCCGGTGGCCGCGGCGGCGAACGGCTCGGCGTACGTCATGGTCGGCAAGCGCGGTGCCGCCTACTCGAACGACCTGAAGTCCTGGTCCGCGTCCCGAGGCGACCTCGGCAAGGACGCGATGAACGACGTGGCGGCGGGCCAGGCCGGCTTCGTCGCGGTCGGCGGACGTACGGTGAACGGCGCCGCCATGCCCGCGCTGTGGACCTCCTCCGACGGGAAGTCCTGGGCGTCCGCGACGCCGCCGCCGTTGCCGAACGGCGCGACCACGGGCTCGCTGACCGGGATCGTCGCGCGGGGCGGCGCGCTGGTGGCGACCGGTACCGCGGGCGCGCGGGCCTTCGCCGCGGTGTCCGCCGACGGCGGCCGTACCTGGCGCCCGGTGGCGCTGCCCGGCGCCGCGGCCGAGGTCACGGCCGCGACGGTGACCCCGCACGGCTTCGTGCTGGCCGGTACGGCGGGCTCGGACGTGGTGCTGTGGACGTCGGCGGACGGCGCGGCCTGGACGCTCGTACGGCCGCACGGCCTCGGCCTCGACGGCCCGGGGGTGCAGCGGCTCGACGGCCTGACCGTGATCGGCGGCGACCTGACGGCCGTCGGGTTCACCGCCGACCAGCGGACGGACGGGGCGACCCTGTGGCGGCGGCCGGTCCCCTGAGCCTCAGCCGACGTGGAGGTCGACGCCGAGAAGGATGAGAACCCAGAGGAAGATGGCCAGCAGGGCGCTGAAGACGCGCTTGAGCAGGCTGACCGTGATGTAGTCGTGGTCCCACGCGACGAAGATGCCGACCAGGATGTAGATCAGTCCGACGAACCCGATTCTTCGACCGAAGATATGCATCGGGGGGCCTCCTTGGTTCCGAATGAACGCTCGCGAGATGCCCGAAATGCGCTGATCAAAACTTTCGTCGGCCGTGATGCTGAATCCGTTGCGTGAGGCGGCCGGTTCCGTCGCCGGCCGCCTCACGGTCAGGTCACCTCAGGCGGAGGCGTACGACGCTGGGGTCGTGGTCGCTGGCCTGCACCGCGTACTCGGCGTTCAGGTGCACGACGTCGTAGTCGTAGGACTGATGCGCCAGTGACGGGCTCAGCAGGATGTGGTCGAGGACCTCGGAGTTGCCCTCGTACACGTAGGTGTAGCGCTGGGACGGCGGCAGCGTGGCCGGCAGGTCGCGAAGGCCCGTGTCGGTGAGCGTCTTGACCTGCGACGAGAAGTCGAAGCAGTTCAGATCGCCGGCGACGATCAGGTCCGTCTTCTTGCCCGCGCTCTTCACGAAGTCCGCCACGATGCTCGCCTGGCCCGAACGCTGCGTCTCGCTCGGGAAGACCGGCGGCTGGAAGCGGCCGTTCAGCGGGTCGTCGCCGCCCTTGGAGTTCCAGTGGTTGGCCACCACGATGATGTGCTTGCCGTGCCAGGTGAACTCGCCCGCGAGGGGCTTGCGCGAGTCCGTCCAGGAGGCGTCGCCCGGCTCGAGGCGGCCCGGGCTGTAGGTGAGGTGCCCGTCGGTGACGGAGGTCGCGTTCGTGGCCGTGCCACCGGGCCGGTCGACGAACGCCAGCCCGCGGTCCGTACGGAACAGGAAGCCCACGCGGATGTTGCCGCCCGGCTGCCCGCCGTCCTTGTCGTTCTCCGGGTCGATCGAACGCCACTCGTACGACGGTCCGCCCGCGGCCGTGATCGCGGCGGTCAGTTTCGCCACGGTCTGGTCGGCGGCCACCGTGCCGTCGTCCTTGGCGCCGCTGTTGTCCTGGACCTCTTCGACGTTGACCAGGTCCGGCGAGGCGAGGTTGTGCACGATCTCTTGGGCGATGCCCTCGAACTTGGTCGCCGGGTCGGTCGGCGCGAGGTTCTCGACGTTGGCCGTGGCCATCGCCAGCTCGCCCTCGCGCGCCGTACGCGTCGCCTCGCGCGGGAGGTTCGTCTTGTGCACCTCGGGCGTCGCCGTCACGTGCAGCATCGGGTTGCCGAAGCCGTACTCGAGCACGCCGACGTTGCGGCCGGGCAGCCGGTCGCCGACGTCCACCGACGTGGTCTTGGCGAGCACGTCGTCGATGATCAGCCGCTCGGGGTTGAAGTCGTCCGGACGCGCCACGATCCCGCCGCGGTTCGTACGGACGCTCGCGTCGCCCGACACCACGGCGAACTCACCGAACTTGTTGCTCGGCCCGACGACCTGGGCGTTGTCGAGGGCGATCCGCATGCCCTCCATCGACTCCCAGTAGTCCAGCCCGTCCTGCTTCGGGTCGAACGTGCCGGACTTCTCGACGTCGCCGGTCGCGTCGTTCTCGATGACCGTGTGCGGCGTCCGGCGTATGACGGTGGGGGCGGGCAGCGCCACGCCGTGCGCGGTCGCGGTGACCGTGGTCGCGCCGATCTCGGTGGTCGTGAGATTGGTGGCGGTGTTGCTGGGGCGGAACTCGCTGACGGTACCCGTCACGGTCACCGCGTCGCCGACGGCCACGGTCGGCTTGGTCTTCGTGTAGACGAAGACGCCCTCGGAGGTGGCCGCGTCCTTGTCCGGCTGCGGGTCCTGCAGCCAGAAGCCGTTGGTGGTCAGCGCCGTGACCACGCCGGGCACGTCGGTGACCGGCTTGCCGTTGAGCGGCGAGATGTGTGCGGCGCCCTGAATGTCGTGGATCCGCACGCCTGAGTCGGCGGCGTGCGCGACGGTCACGGACGCGGCCATCGCGACGGCGCCGATCGCGGCGATCGCGAGCCTGCGTGTCCTCACATGTTCTCCATCGTCGGGAGGAATGCACCATCGGAAGGGATGCACCGAAAATGAAGAATGTCGATTATGGGGGAGTTGGGGAAGTGTTTGGATCAAGCTTCACCGCCCCGACACCTCACCGTGACCGCAGAGCATGTTCGGGTGTGCGGCCGCCTACACGCCGTTGTAATTCGGCGAGACGCGGCCCGCCGGTGGCCCCCTGTGAAGGGGATGGGCCGCCGGCGGGGTACCGCTCTCAGTCGAAGAGCACGACCTGCCGGATGGCGTCGCCGCGCTCGAGGGTGGCGATGGCGTCGTTAAGGTCCTCGAACCGGATCCGCCGCGTGATGAGGCTCTCCAGGTCGAGCTTGTCGTTGCGCCACAGGTCGACGAAGCGCGGGACGTCGCGGCGCAGGTCGGAGCTGCCGTACAGCGAGGCCTTGAGGTTCTTGCCGTCGAAGAGCAGCTCGAACGCGTTGAAGCTGACCTGGTCGGAGACGCTGCCGGCACCGACGACGATGACGTCGCCGCCGCGCCGGGTGAGCTCCCAGGTGGCGCGGATCGTCGCGCCCTTGCCGACGACCTCGAATCCGTAGTCGAAGCCGCGCCCGCCGGTGAGCCGGCCCTTCAGCTCGTCGACCTGGTCGGGGGTCGCGGTGTGCGTGGCGCCGAACCGCTGGGCGATCTCGTGCTTGGACTCCAGCGGGTCGACGGCGAGGATGGTGGCCGCGCCGGCGGCCTTGGCGCCCTGGATGACCGACAGGCCGACGCCGCCGCAGCCGACGACGACGACCGACGTGCCGGGGCGTACGCCCGCGGTGTTGACCGCGGCGCCGACACCGGTGGAGATGCCACAGCCGAGCAGCGCGGCGTACTCGTACGGGACGTCGTCGTCGACCTTGATGCAGGCCTGCCAGGGGACGACCATCTCCTCGGCCCACGTGCCGCAGCCCGCCATGCCGTACGCGGGGGAGCCGTCGCCGAGCCGGTAGCGGGGCTTGGTGTAGCCCTCGATGATGTACGTCACGCACAGGTAGGGCCGGCCGGCGATGCAGTCGGGGCACAGGCCGCAGGCCGGGGTCCAGCAGACCACGACGCGGTCGCCCTCGGAGACGGCGGTGACGTGCGCGCCGACCTCGATGATCTCGCCGGCCGCCTCGTGGCCCAAGACCGCCGGGTAGTTGTTCGGCAGCGTGCCGTTCAGGATGGACAGGTCCGAGTGGCAGACGCCGGTCGCCTTGATCCGGACCTTCACCTCACCAGGGTCGGGACCGACCGTGGTGGCGTCGTCGCGAAGCTCGACCTCTTTGACACCGGGTCCCTTGATCACCGCGGCTCGCACCGTGCACACCTCCAGGCAGGGCCGGCGACCACGCCGGCGTGGTTGTCAGTCCTCGTCGAGGGTCAGCGCGGCCTTGGGGCAGGAACGCACGGCGTGCCGGACGCGGTCGACGAGCTCCGCGGGCGGGTTCGGCCGGGCGATGTGGAGCTCGTCATCGTCGTCGAGATCGAAGACGTCCGGTACGAGACCGACGCAGACGCCGTTGGCCTCGCAGACGAGCGGGTCGACCCGTACCTCCATGGCGTACTCCTCAGGTGAGCTTGCGATGGTCCCAGGAGACGACGTCGGTCGGCTCGACGACGTAGGCGTACCGCTTCGCGGCGCTCTGCTCGACGATCGAGGCGATCGCGTCGTCGTCCCCGAGGTCCATCATCCTCGCGACGACTCTGGACCCAACATACCGAACGTCGTTCGGCTCTGTCAGGGTCCGTACGGTGCCGTACACCATCACGCCCCGCAGCTCGAAGTAGTCCGTGCCCGTCTCGACGAGGCAGGTGACCCGGGGGTCCCTCGCGAGGTTGCAGGCCTTGCGGGACGATCGGTAGGTCCAGAAGGCGATCTTGCCGTCGACCAGCCCGTCGAACATGGTCACCAGGTGCGGTGTGCCGTCGCGGTTGATGGTCGCGAGCTGGAACTTGTTCTGGGTCTCAAGGATGCTCGCGACCTCGTCCTCGGACATCGCGATGCGGGTGCGCTGACTCACGCCGTCGAGTAGAACACGTTCCAGTCTGGGGCGGCAAGGGGTGTCAGAACGCCACGCCGCAGCGTACGAGCACGTTGGCGTACGGTCTGGCCTCGCCCGTGCGCACGATCAGTTTGGCGGCGTGCGCGAGCAGCTTGAGCTCGCCGTGCGGCACGTAGAACGCCAGATCCACCACCTGCGCCTCGGCCGGGAGCGGCATGCCGCTGTCGCAGACCAGCACCTGGTCGGTATGGCCCAGCCCGGCCAGCGCCCCCGCGAGATCGGCGTTCAGGATTCCGGTGCGCTTCACAGGGTCGTCAGCTCCTCCGAGGTCGGGAACGAGGTCTGCGCGCCGGCCCGCCGTACGGCGGCGGCCCCCACGCGTGCGGCGAACCGCGCCGCGTCGGGCAGGTCGTCGCCGCGCGCGAGCCGCAGGCACAGCGCGCCGGTGAACGCGTCGCCCGCGCCGGTCGTGTCCACGACCTCGACCTTCGGGCTCGGCACCTCGCTGACGCCCGTACGGTCGGCCACGACGGCACCGTCGGCGCCGCGCGTGATCACCACCGACCGCGCGCCGCGCGCCAGCAGCCCGGCCGGGTCCGTGTCGCCGAGGAACGCCGCCTCGTGCTCGTTGACCACGAGCGGGTCGGCCAGCGCGATCAGCTCGTCCGGCACCGGGGCGGGCGGCGACAGGTTGACCACGACCCGCGCGCCTGCGGCATTCGCGGCGCGCGCGGCGGCCAGCACGGCGGGCAGCGGGATCTCGAGCTGGAACGAGACCACCGCGGAGGAGGCGAACAGCGGCACGGCCGCCGCCACGTCCTCCTCGCTGACCCGCGCGTTCGCGCCCGGCGAGACGATGATGCTGTTGTCGCCCTCGGGACCCACCGTGATCAGGGCGACGCCGTTCGGCCCCGGCGTGGTGATCAGGTGCGAGATGTCCACGCCGTCGTCGCTCAGCGCCGCGCGTACGAGGTCGCCCTGGCCGTCGTCGCCGGCGCGGCCGAGGAAGGCGACCCTGCCGCCGAGGCGCGCCGCCGCGACGGCCTGGTTGGCGCCCTTGCCGCCCGGATGCGTCTCCAGGTCCGACCCCAGCACGGTCTCGCCGGCCGACGGCCGCCGGTCGACGCGGACGACCAGGTCCGCGTTGACCGACCCGACGACCAGCACGTCGAATCGCTCGGTCGTCATGAGGCGCTCATGAACTCGGTGACGTTCGCCTTGTCGGCGACCTTCACCGGCACCGGCATCTTGACCAGCGTGCTCTTCCCGGCACCGTTCTCGCCGAGGAGCACGTGCACCTCGCCGGCCCGCAGGTCGAAGTCGACGCCGTCGAACGCCATCACGCCGGGGAAACGCTTGCGCAGGCCCTGTACGCGGAGGATCTCCGTCACCGTGCCTCCTTCTCGCCGCAGGAGCGGCGGATCACCAGCCGGGCGGGCAGGACCACGGACTCGACCGGCCGGTCGGCGATGCGCTCGACGAGCGCGCGCACGGCACGCCGCCCCAGCTCTTCCGCCGGCTGGCTGATCGCCGTGATCGGGGGATCGAGGTGGACGAACCAGGCGACGTCGTCGAACGACGCGAGGCCCACGTCCTGGGGGATCCGCAGGCCGCGCGCCCGGATCTCGTCGAGGGCGCCCAGCGCCATCAGGTTGTCGCCCGCGAAGATCACTTCGGGGGGTTCGGGCAGGTCGAGGAAGCCCGCCGTGATCGCGTGTCCGCTGCCCGCCTGGAAGTCGCCGGCCTTCAGATAGTCCTCGCGAACCTCCAGGCCGTTCTCCCGCATCGCGTCGGCGAACGCCCGCGTACGCTCTCGCCCGGTCGACAGCAGTTCCGGGCCCGAGATGAAGGCCACCCGTCGGTGGCCGAGGTTCCGGATGTGCCGGATCAGGTCGTGGATGGCCGCCGTGCCGTCGGCGCGCACTGACGGTACGTCCAGGCCCGTCAGCGTACGGTCGAGGAAGACCAGCGGCCCGCCCGCGCGCACGCAGTCCTCGACGAGCGGCGTGACCTCGGCCGTCGGGCAGATCAGCAGCCCGTCGACGCGCTGCTCGAGCAGGGTGCGCACGTAGTGGTCCTGCTGCTCCGGCCGCTCGTCGGCGTTCCCGATCACGACCGTGTACCCGGCCGCGCGCGCCTCGTCGTCGACGGCGCGCGCCAGCACCGAGAAGAACGGGTTGAGGACGTCCCCGATGATCAACCCGAGCGTCCGCGTCGCCTCGGTCCGCAACGAACGTGCGACGGCGTTCGGTCGGTACCGCAGCGTGTCCACGGCCGCGATGACCTTCGCGCGCGCCTCCTCACTGACCCGGGGACTGTCGTTGAGCACCCGCGAGACCGTGGCGACCGACACGCCAGCGAGGGCGGCGACGTCCTTGATCCCGGCCACCGGTCCTCCTTGCTAGCTGCGGCTATGTCGTGGAAACGATTACACGTCAGGGTATGGAAACGATTACACGAACAAAAGCGGACAGCGCGTGACATGGCTCACAGAGACGGCTGCTCGGGCGGGGAGGGAGGCCTCCGTGAGTGCGAACGAGGTTTTCCACAGGCCGCCCTTGCCGCCGCCCGAGCTGCGTCTGGGCTGGTAATGGAATTGGTCCTGGGGTACCCCGGTGCGACTTCAAGGGTGAGGAACCGCCGTGTCTACCGGCGGTGTGTGGAGCCGTAATTGTCGACAGCTATTCACGAAACAAAGAATCGAAAAGGCAACACGTGTGACGCGATAAAGAGACCGGGCGTACCGGAAACGGATCGAGGCCCCACGAGCGGTACGGCTCGAGGGGCCTCATCTCTTATCGGTCGATGGCCTAGGCGTTGGCCTTCTTCTCGATGACGGCCAGCTCGACGCAATCACCGTTCTGACCGCTCCTGCTGCTCTTCCGCCAGGTAGGCGTGGATGCGGGGTCGTGGGGCATGGGAACAGATCCTTATGACGGAGCCAAGTCTGCCGCAGCTGCGGCAATCATGCCGATCGTATCCGCGACGGGCAGAGCAGTGGCGGTGAGGCGCTGAAACGCGGTCTCGTACGTCTTAACCTGCTCAACGTCCTCAAGGAATAGCTGCCCCACGATGGTTTCGATGTAGACCGCTGGTGTGTCCGGTGGCTCATCGTCGGGGTGCGGAAACTTCAGGATGCTGAATGGGCCGGCAATGGCGGGGTGTGCGCCCTCGCTGAACGGCACGATCTGGAGCGTCACGTTCGGAAGTGCGCTGAGCTCCAGGAGGTGCGGCGCAGCGTCCGATGCGCCGTCGTCGCCCCCGCACCGCGGGGAAAGGTTCGGCGATGGTCGTGACTGAGGACGAGTGCACGATGGTGGCCGCGCCGTGGCGAAGACGGATGCCTGATGAGCCGCCGGTATCTCCGCAGCCCGAGCACCGCCGGTGGCTCCATATCCCGGCGGAGGCATCCCAGGTGCGTACCGCTCGCTGCTGGGCGAGCAGCGCTCTGCGGCTCGAGGGGCTGGCGACCGACGAGCACATCGACGACGTAGTCCTTCTCGTGAGCGAGCTGGTCACCAACGCCGTCGAGGCCGCGTGGGACTACGCGGCGGCGCGGACGGTCCCGTGGACGCCGTACGACCGGCCCGTCGGGCTACGCGTGCTTTCTCGCCGACGCTGGTCGCACCTGTGGGTCAGCGACCCTGACCCGCGGCCGATCAAGCGGACGCCGCATGGCCCGATGTCCGAGCGAGGCCGCGGCCTGAAGATCGTCGACTCGTTCAAGGGCCCCACCGGGCTTCGGTGGGCCACGGCCGGCGCGTGGGGCAAGACGATCCAGGTGGTCGTCCCGTACCTGGACGTGACACTCACCGAGGCCGAGCAGGACCAGCTCATCGCGCGGACGATCAGGTGACCGACGACGCTCGAGTGGAGGTCGGTCTGTACCTGCCCGCGCAGCTGGCTGCCGTCTCTGACGTTGATGTCCGTAACGCCCGTGATCACTATGCAGCTTGTCAGGTCGATGCCTCGCGACCGCCGATCCCACCAGCCGTCCCACTGACCGGCACGAAGTCGACAAAAGGAAGTCGCTATGTCACGACAGCATCGGAGCCCGACACTCATCACGCTGGGGCGTACGATCCGGGCGTTCCGGGAGTCCGCCGGGATGATCCAGATAGAGGTGGCCAAACAGCTCGGTTACACCAACGCGTGGCTGAGCAACATCGAGACCGGGCAGATCCGCCCCCGCCAGGACCAGATCGACGCCATCGAAGAACTCCTGGGTATCCCCTCCGGCGTACTGCTCACCATCCAGAAGCAGCACGACGCCGAGAGCCTGCCGGGCCACCTGCGCCCCTGGCCCGGGGAGGAATACCTGGCGACCGTCATCCGTACCTTCCAGATCGCGCTGGTCCCCGACCTGCTCCAGACCGAGGACTACACCCGCGCGCTCCTGTCCGGCGACGAGACCGCGATACGCGCACGGATGGAGCGGCAGCGGGTCCTTACCCGCGAAGACCCCCAACCCCCGATGTTCCACTGCGTCATCGACGAAGCCGTCCTGCACCGCGACCAAGGCGGGACCGCCGTCATGCGCGACCAACTCCTGCACCTCATCAAACTCGTCAACCCACCCCGCCTGACCGTCCAGATCCTGCGCTCGGCCGACAACCCCTACCCGTACGGGCCGTTCTCGCTCGCGACCGTCGAGGACGGCGAAGCCGGGCTGATCCAAACCCCGGTCCGCGACATCGTCACCAACAACCGCGAAGACATCGCAGCACTCACCGCCGCCTGGGAAGCCGTCCGCACCTTCGCACTCTCCCAACGCGACTCCACCGAACTCATCCAACAGGTCACCGACGAACGATGGTCGTGAGCACACGCCGCCTGATCGGTGGCGAACCCCTCAGACCGGACCGTCAGGCGAGCCACCCAAGACCCTCCGCCCCGGCGCCCGACGGCCCCCAGACCCGCCTCGTGAGGCGTGGGGCATCTCACGGGGTGAAGGGCCGCGGCCCTGATCCGTCGCACGGACAGCCGGGGCCCGGTCCATCATCGGCAACAACCCCCAGGAGGAAGCATGACGACCACGACCGACACGAGAATGCTGTGGCTGGAGATCACCGGCCGATGCCAGCTCTCATGCAGCCACTGCTACAACTCCTCCGGACCGGACGGCACCACCGGAACAATGACCACCGACGACTGGAAGCGCACCATCACCCAGGCCGCCTCGGCCGGCGTACGCATGGTCCAGTTCATCGGCGGCGAACCTACGATGCACCCGGACCTGTCTGCCTTAATCCGGCACGCCATCACGGCGGGTCTGCGGGTCGAGGTGTACACCAATCTGGTACGCGTTACCCCTGAACTGTGGGCGGTCTTCACTCAGCCGGGTGTCTCGCTCGCGACGTCGTGGTACTCCGGCGACCGGGACGAACACGAGCAGATCACGGGCCGGGACACCTTCCGGCAGACCCTCACGAACATCGAGCTCGCGGTCCTGGACGGAATCCCGCTTCGTGTCGGCATCGTTCACATCCTGGAGGGCCAGCACGTCACCGAGGCCGCCGCGCTGCTCGGCCGGTACGGCGTCACCGACATCAGCACCGACCGGCAGCGCCTTCTCGGCCGGGCCGGCGCGGGCGGCGTCGAGGAACTGTGCGGGCACTGCGGCGACGGGCGGGCCGCGATCCTGCCCGACGGTGGTGTACGGCCGTGCATCATGTCGCGGTGGATGGTCGCCGGCAACGTCAAGGACCAGCCGCTCGCCGAGATCCTGATCGGTGATTCGATGCGAGACCACGTCGCATCGATCCCGCCGCGGGTCGCGGTCTGCAACCCTGAGTGCAAGCCAAGCACCGGTGATGGCAGCGACTGTGCACCGGCCGAGACCGAGACATGCGGACCGTCCTTCTGCAATCCGGATATGGGGGGCCGATGAGCTGGCCGATGCACGCCGAGCAACTTGCCGACGCGATCACTCACCGTGGGTCGCGCTGGCGTGACGCGGTCGCCGCAACTCCGCGGCACCTGTTCGTACCGTGCTGGTGGGATCGTTCACCCGATGCGGACGACTGGCGGCTGCACGATGGGCGCACCGACTGGGACGCCTGGATGGCGGCGGCCTACAGCGACCAGACCCTCATCACGCAGATCGGCCCGCTGCACGCCGACCACGCCAAGCCCGAGGAGCAGCCGGCCGGGCGGCCGACGTCGTCCTCAACGCTCCCCAGCCTGGTCCTGAAGATGCTCGAGTACGGTCAGATCCACGACGGCGCCGACGTGCTCGACGTGGCCACCGGCTCGGGCTACAGCGCGGCCCTGGCCGCCAATCGGCTCGGCCCCGAACATGTGACGTCGATCGACGTCGACCCGTACCTGATCCGTGCCGCGGCGGATCGGCTCGGGTCGCTCGACCTGCATCCGCGCGTCCTGGCCGTGGACGCCACCCAGACGATCCCCGGCACGTACGACCGCATCGTCTCGATGGTGTCGACCCACGGCATACCCGCTGGCCTGCTCGCGGCGCTCCGGCCCGGCGGTCGGCTGGTGACCGTGCTCGCCGGTACGGCGCTCATCCTCACGGCCAATCGATGCGAGGGCGGCGGAGAGTGGGCGGCCGAAGGCCGAATCGAGCGGGACTGGGCGATGTTCATGCCGACCCGGAGCGGCACCGACTACCCGGCCGGCATCGGCGAGCACATCGCCGACGCGGCCCGGCTCGACGATGGCGAGGTCACGTCGGGCCGGTACCCGGTGGTGTGCGTCACCGATGCGTGGGAACTGATGTCTCTCCTCGAGGTCACCGCGCCCGGGATCGTCCACGACTACTCCGAGGCCGTCGATGGTCGGCGGGTCGCGGTGATGACGCATCCGGACGGTTCGTGGGTGCGCGCCGAGGCGGACGGCCACGGGGTGCCCGTCGTGCATCAAGGCGGGCCTCGGCGGCTGTGGGACATCTTCGACCGTCTCCGTGAGGAGTGGCTGAGACGCGGCTACTTCCAGCTGTTCGGCGCACGGGCGCTGATCGCGCATGACGGCGCGATCCTCCTGGCGCGCGGCGACTGGAAGGCCGTCATCAGGCCGTGACGCAGCCTCGGATCGGGTGCCGTACACCTGGTCCGACGCGCCTTCGGGGAGGGCGCGTACGCAGTAGCCGCCCGGGGTGAGGCGGAGGTCGTGCACCATCGGGTCAGGGTGCCGGGGGCGAAAGGGGCGCCGTCCTGCCGGCACGGAGTGGCTGGCTAGAGTGCGCGGGATGAGTGACGAGGGCGAAGCCAGGACATCGGGTGGGGATCGGGCGATGCCCGCGGCGTTGCGGCGTGCGGCCGAGGCGGCGCGGGGGTTCATGCCTGCCGAGGAGGGGCTCGCGCTCTACGAGGCGGCAGTGGAGTTCGGGGATCGCGGGCCGATCCTGGAGGTCGGGACGTACTGCGGGAAGTCGGCCGTCTACCTCGGTGCGGCGGCGCGTGTGATCGGGTCGCACGTTCTCACCGTCGACCATCACCATGGCTCGGAGGAGAACCAGGCGGGCTGGGAACACCATGACCCGACCCTCGTCGACCCGCGTACGGGACGGATGGACACGCTGCCGGTGTTCCGGGAGACGATCGAGGCGGCCGGTCTGGAGGACGAGGTCATCGCGGTGGTCGGCACCTCGAGCACGGTCGCGCGGCTGTGGGGCACGCCGCTGGCCATGGTCTTCATCGACGGCGGCCACGCCGAGGACCTCGCGCAGGCCGACTATGACGGCTGGGCGCCGCACGTCATGAGCGGCGGCGCGCTGGTCTTCCACGACATCTTTCCCGACCCCGCCGACGGCGGGCAGGCGCCGTACCGGGTGTACGGCCGCGCCCTCGAGACCGGCCATTGGGAAGAACACCGGGTCGAGGGCTCGCTCCGCGTACTGCGGCGGCTCTGAGGTCAGGCGCGCAGTTCGGCGCGTACGTCCATCAGGGCGAAGCCGAGCAGGTTGAGGCCGCGCCAGCGCGACGGGAGCTCCGCCTCCGGCCGGTCCGCCGCGAGGCCGATGCCCCAGACCGTGTCGTACGGGCTGGCCTCGACCAGGACCCGGTCGCCGGTGGCCAGCAGGAACTCCCGCAGCGGGGGATGCGCGCCGAACTTGGCGCGGTTCGCCGCGACGACCAGGTCGTACCGGTGCTCGGCCCAGGCGTCCTCCGCGAACCCGCGTACGCCGCGTCCGGCGCGTTTCGCCAGGTTCGGGTCGTCGTCGGCGAGTACGCGCCGCTCCGCCTCGACATCGCCGAACAGCCGTGCCTTGCCCGCCATCATGAAGTGCTCGGCGGTCGGATAGCGCACCCCATCGACCGTGAACGGCGCCGGGTACCACTGGCTCAGGCAGCCCTTGCCGACGCCGCCGCCCTTCGGCGGCCGGTGCCCCCAGAAGAGCAAGAGCTCGGGCAGCTCACCGTCGGTCTCCGCACGGACCAGTTCCTCGATGCTCGGCAACCGGATTCCTAGCGCTGACGGCTGACGCGCAGGGGTGCCTCGCAGCCGCAGGCGACCGGGTCGGTCGCGTCGGAGGGGCCGAGCGGGCGGCCGGCGATCTCCTTGAAGATCGTGGAGCCGGGGGAGACGGCCGCGAGGGCGTCGGCGGCGAGGATCACGGCCGCGGCCGTGTAGGTGGAGCGGTCGCCCGGGAAGTGGCGCTGGTTGGCGAACTGCCAGCCGGTCCAGTACGAGCCGTCCGCGTGCCGCAGGTGCTGCATCGTCGCGAACAGCGACCGCGCACGCGCGGTGTCGCCCATCGCGTCGAGGGCGAGGACGAGCTCGCAGGTCTCGGCGGCGGTCACCCAGGGCTGGTCGGAGACGCAGCGGCAGCCCAGGTCGTCGACCACGAACCTGTCCCAGCGCTCATCGATCCGGCGGTACGCCGCGGGGCCGCGCACCGGGCCGCCGAGCACCGGGTAGTACCAGTCCATCGAGAACCGGTCCTTGTCGGCGAAGGCCTCCGGGTGGCGCGCGACGACGTGGCCGAGCTGGCCGGCGGCGAGCTCCCAGTCGGGCTGGGGCCGCCCGAGATGCTCGGCGAGGGCGACCGCGCAGCGCAGGGACTGGTAGATCGACGAGCAGCCGGTGAGCAGCGCGTGGTCGGCCGTGGTCCCGTCGGGATGGCGCATCCACATGATCTCGCCGCGCGCGGTCTGCAGGCCGAGGACGAAGTCGATGGCGCGGCGTACGGTCGGCCACATGCGCTCGGCGAACCCGGTGTCGCCGCTCAGCGTCAGCTCGTGCCAGACGCCGGTGGCGACGTACGCGGCGTGGTTGGACTCGCCGCCGGGCTCGGTGACCTCGCCGACCACCCACTTGGCGGGCCAGGAACCGTCGTCGCGCTGCACGCCGCACAGCCACTCGTACGCGCGGCGCGAGGGTTCGGTGAGCCCGGCGACCGACAGTGCCATCGCCGCCTCGACGTGATTCCAGGCGTCGACGTGCCCGGGTACGCCGTCGATCGGCGCGAACCACGGGATCGCGCCGGAGGTCTCCTGCTGCGCGGCGATGCTGCGAGCGGTGGCGGTGAGGTCGTCGGAGGTCAGGATCCCGGGTACGGCGTCAGGCCGCCGCATGGGCCCGCTCCGGAGTCGCCGGGACCACCGGCTTGGTGAAGTAGACGACGACGCTCTTGCCGATGACGGGGTTGAGCAGGCGTTCGGCCATCCGGGTGGCCAGGGGGCGCTTCATGATGTCCCAGACCAGGACCTGGTGGTACGCCTTGGCCAGCGGGTGGCCGTCGTTGTCGACGCCCACCGCGCACTTGATCCACCAGTACGGCGCGTGCAGCCCGTGCGCGTGGTGGTGGCCGCCGACCTCGAAGCCGGTGGCCTTGAGCTTGGCCTCGAGCTCGGCGCGCGTGTAGATGCGCACGTGCCCGCCCGGCGCCGTGTGGTAGGCCTCCGACAGGGCCCAGCAGATGCGTTCGGGCAGCCAGGACGGCACCGTGACGGCCAGCCGCCCGCCGGGCTTGAGCACCCGCAGCAGCTCCGCCATCGCGGCCATGTCGTTCGGGATGTGCTCCAGGATCTCCGCGGCGACGATCTTGTCGAAGGAGCCGTCGGGGAACGGGAGGTTCAGCGCGTCGCCGGTCACCGCCGTGGCCGAGGCCCCCTCGGGGATCTCGCCTTCGAGCTCCATCGCGCCGAACATGCTCGCGACCGCCGTGAGTTCGGTCTCGTCGCGGTCGAAGGCCACCACGTGGGCTCCGCGCCGGTACAGCTCGAATGCGTGCCGCCCGGCACCGCAGCCCATGTCGAGCACGTGCTCGCCGAGTGAGACGCGGAACCGGTCGAAGTCCACGGTCAGCAGGGTCATTCTCCTTCCGGGCGACGCCCGCCGCGGCGGGCGATGGCGGCCTGGTAGTGGCCTACGGTGGCCCGCGCGACCGCGGACCAGGTGAACCGCTCCTGGACCCGTGCGTAGCCGGCGGCGCCGACGCGCTCGCGCTCGTCCGCCGAGTCGTGCAGGCGCCGTAGGACGGCGGCCAGCTCCTCGACGTCGCCCGGCTCGACGAGGATCGCGGCGTCGCCGACCACCTCGGGCAGCGCGCCGGTACGGCTGGCGACGAGCGGGGTGCCGGTCGCCATGTGCTCGACGGCGGGCAGCGAGAACCCCTCGTACAGCGAGGGGACGACGGCGGTCTGCGCGCTGGCCAGCAGTTCGCCGAGCTCCTCGTCGGAGATGCCGGAGACGAAGCGGACCCGCTCGCCGAGGGACAGCTCGCCGACGAGCCGGTCGGTCGGGCCGCCCGGGGTCGGCTTGCTGACGACGATCACGTGCGCGTCGCGCTCGGTGGCGAGCTTGGCGACCGCCCGCAGCAGCGTGGCCACGCCCTTCAGCGGGGAGTCGGCGCTCGCCACCGCGACGATGCGGCCGGGCACGCGCTCGCCGCGGGGGTGGAAGATCGCGGTGTCGACGCCGAGGGGCAGGATGTGCACGTCCTCGGGCAGCGCCTGGAAGTCACGGACGATGTCGCGCTTGGAGGACTCCGACACGGTCAGGATCGGTCCGACGCGCTGGGCGACCCGCGCCTGCATCGCCACGAACCCGTACCAGCGCCGCTTGCCGAACTTCTGCTTGAGGCCTCTGGCGGCCTCGAGCTCGATGCGCCGGTCGACGCTGATCGGGTGGTGGATGCTGGTCACCAGCGGCAGCCCGAGGCGCGGGATGGCGAGGTTGCCGTAGCCGAGCACCTGGTTGTCGTGCACGACGTCGAAACTCCCGCGGCGCTTGCGCAGCTCGCGCAGGGCCCGGATGCTGAACGTCAGCGGCTCGGGAAACCCGCCGGTGCGCATGTGCGCGAATTCCAGCACGTCGATCCAGTCCCGGTACTCCGAGAGTTTCGGCGTGCGGAACGGGTCGTCGTCGGCGTACAGGTCCAGGCTCGACACCTTGTGCAGCGTGATCGCGTCGCGGTCGAGCTCGGGATAGGGCTGGCCGGAGAAGACCTCGACGTGGTGCCCGAGATCGATCAGCTCGCGGGACAGATGCCGTAGATAGACGCCCTGACCACCGCAGTGCGGCTTGCTCCGGTAGGACAACAGGGCCACGCGCAGGGGTTCGTCTACCTCGGTCACGCAGCCCGTCCTTTCACGAAACCGGTCGTCAGCGTGCTATGACCATAGCCTGGCCGGTGTTACTGACGGGTTCGATATTAGGCACGAAGTCCAAAAGGTGGTGAAAGCCACTTTTTGCCCGCGTCATTCCAGCGAGCGGCCGGATTTCGCAGAGCGGCCGGGCGTGAACCGCACCGGGAGTTCCTTGATGCCGTTGATGAAGTTGGATCTCAGCCGCCGCGCCTCGCCGGCCTGCCGGATGTCGGGCATTCGGCCGGCGAGCGTTTCGAACAGCACCCGTAGTTCCAGCCGCGCGAGATGGGCCCCGAGGCAGAAGTGCGGGCCGCCGCCGCCGAAGCCGATGTGCGGGTTGGGATCGCGGCCGACGTCGAAGGCGTACGGGTCCTCGAAGACGTCCTCGTCGCGGTTGGCCGAGGCGTAGAAGACCACCACCTTGTCGCCCTCGGCGATCGGCTGCCCGCCGAGCTCGGTGTCGCGCAGGGCCGTACGCCGGAAGAGGTTCACCGGGCAGACCCAGCGGACGATCTCGTCGGGGGCCGTCTCGAGCAGGCCGGGGTCGGCGAGCAGGCGCCGCCACTGGTCCGGATGTTCGAAGAAGGCGAGCATGCCGCCGGAGGCGGCGTTCCGGGTGGTCTCGTTGCCGGCCACGGTCAGCAGCAGCACGAACAGGTCGAACTCCTCGACCGTCAGTTCCTCGCCGCCGTGCGGCTGGAGGAGCCGCGTCACGATGTCGTCGCGTGGCCGCTCACGGCGGCGTACGGCCAGCTCGTTGGCGTAGGCGTACAGCTCGGTGGCCGCGTCGGCGCCGTCGTCGCCCGGTGAGCGCAGTTCGGCGTCGTCCTGGGCGATCAGGCGGTTCGACCAGTCGAAGATCTTCTGCCGGTCCTCGACCGGAGCGCCGAGCAGCTCGCAGATCACGTAGAGCGGGAGCGGCGCCGCGACGTCACGGACGAAGTCGGCCTCGCCGCGTCCGGCGACCTCGTCGATGAGCTCGCGGCAGATCTCGCGTACGTGGTCCTCGAGCGCGCCGATGGTGCGCGGAGTGAACCCGCGGTTGACGATGGCGCGCCGCCGGGTGTGCTCCGGCGGGTCCTGGTTGAGCATCATCATCCGCTGCAGGACGAGCTGCTCGTCGGCGGGCTCCGTGAACAGCGCGAGCCGTTCGCGGGAGGAGAAGACCTCCGGGTGGCGTGAGACGTGCACAACGTCGTCGTACCGCGTCACGGCCCAGAAGTCCGGGTCGCCGCGATGCCGGTACACCGGCGCGTGTTCGCGCAGCCGTCGCAGGCGGTCGTGCGGGACGCCGCCGGTCGCGTACGTGCCGGGGTCGACCAGGTCGATGTCCATGGCTCAGGCCCGGGGGGTGAAGCGGACCGGGAGTTCCTTGATGCCGTTGATGAAGTTCGACCGCAGCCGCCGCGCCTCACCGGCCTGCCGGATGTCGGGCATCCGGTCGAGGAGGACGTCGAACAGGACGGTCAGCTCGAGGCGGGCGAGGTGCGTGCCGAGGCAGAAGTGCGGGCCGCCGCCGCCGAAGCCGATGTGCGGGTTGGGATCGCGGCCGACGTCGAAGGCGTACGGGTTCTCGAAGACGTCCTCGTCGCGGTTGGCCGACGGGTAGAAGATGACCACCTTGTCGCCCTCGGCGATCCGCTTCCCGCCGAGCTCGGTGTCGGAAATCGCGGTACGCCGGAAGAGGTTCACCGGGCTGACCCAGCGGACGACCTCGTCGGCGGTCGTCTTGAGCAGGCCGCGGTTGGCGCGCAGCCGCTCCCACTGCCGGGGGTTCTCGAAGAAGGCGAGCATGCCGCCGGAGGCGCCGTTGCGCGTCGTCTCGTTGCCCGCGATGAGCAGCAACAGGATGAACATGGCGAACTCGTCCGGGGTGAGCACCTTGCCGTCCGCGTCGGGCCGCAGCAGCTTCGTGGCGATGTCGTCGCCCGGGTGCTCGGCGCGGTGGGCGGCCAGCCGGTGTGCGTACTCGAGGACCTCGGCGGACACGTCGCGCGCGTCCTCGGCGGACGTACGGAAGTCGGGGTCGTCGAAGCCGATCAGGGCGTTCGACCAGTCGAAGATCTTCTGCCGGTCCGCCGCGGGCGCCCCGATCAGCTCGCAGATCACGTACAGGGGGAACGGCGCGGAGATGTCGCGGACGAAGCAGGCCTCGCCGCGCGTCGCGACCTCGTCGATCAGGCGGTTGCCGACGTGGCGCACGTGCTCCTCGAGCTGCTTGATCATCCGTGGCGTGAAGCCGCGGTTGACGAAGCTCCGCTGGCGGGTGTGCTGCGGGGGGTCCATGAAGAGCATCATCAGCCGGTACAGCGCGATGTCGTCGTCAGTGAACTCGTCGAACATCGACGTGCGAGCGTACGAGGAGAACAACTCCGGGTGGCGCGAGACGTGCACGACGTCGCTGTATCGGGTGACCGCCCAGAACCCGGGCACGTCGCCGTGCGGGTCCTCGTGCCAGTAGACGGGCTCGTCGCGGCGCAGCCGGCGGAAGTGCTCGTCCGGGAAGCCGCCGCGTTCGTAGACATCCGGAGTGATGAGGTCGACAGGCATCTCCGCGCTCCTCGCCGGGGGAGAGTACTGGAACGTGTTCTAAACCAAGCGCTCGTTCGGGGGACGGTAGGGATCGGTCACGGTGTCGGCGTGAAGGTGGGGTCAGAGGCGTTCGATGACGGTGGCGGTGGCCAGCGCTCCGCCGGCGCACATCGTGATGAGGGCGGTGGCGGCGTCGCGGCGCTCCAGCTCGTGCAGGGCCGTCGTGATGAGACGGGCGCCGGTCGCGCCGACGGGATGGCCGAGAGCGATCGCGCCGCCGTTGACGTTGACGCGGTCGAGGTCGGGCTTGTGCACGGCGGCCCACGAGAGCGGGATCGCGGCGAACGCCTCGTTGACCTCGAACAGGTCGAGGTCTCCCATGCTCATGCCGGCCGACTCCAGGACCCGGCTCGTCGCCTGTACCGGGCCGTCGAGGTGGTAGTAGGGCTCGCCGCCGACGAGCGCCTGGGCGAGGATCCGCGCCCGTGGCCGCAGACCGCTCGCGAGCGCGGCGGCCTCGGACATCACGAGAACCGCTGCGGCGCCGTCGGAGATCTGCGAGGAGGTGCCGGCGGTGTGCAGGCCGTCGCCGGCGGCGGGCCGGAGCCGTGCCAGCCCCTCGAGGGTGGTCTCGCGCAGGCCTTCGTCCCGGGTGATGGTGACGGTGCCGCCGTCCGGTGCGGGAGTCTCGACGGGTGCGATCTCCGCGTCGAACCGCCCGTCGGCGTACGCCTCGGCGGCCAGGCGCTGCGAGCGTACGCCGAAGGCGTCGAGGTCGGCGCGGGTGAGACCGCGGCGCCCGGCGATGCGCTCGGCCGCGGTGAACTGGTCCGGCAGGTCGATCGACCAGTCGGGCGGGCGTGAGTCGGCGTACGGGTGCGGCTCGCCCGCCGACCGGCACGGCTCGGCGGACATCACGTTGGCGCCGAGCGGCGCGCGGCTCATCGTCTCGACGCCGCAGCCGACGGCGGCCTCGACCGCGCCGATGGCCACCATCGCGGCGGCGAGGTGCACGGCCTGCTGGCTCGAGCCGCACTGCGCGTCGACCGTCGTCACGCCGGTCTCGTAGGGGAGCCCGGCGTAGAGCCAGGCGTGGCGTCCGACGTGGGCGCCCTGCTCACCGGCCTGCGTCACGCAGCCGGCGAACACCTGCCCGACGATGTGGGGGTCGATCCCGGCGCGCTCGACGACCGCGCGCTGGACGTGGGCGAGCGCGGCCTGGGCCTTCAGCCCTGACAGCCGGCCGCCGCGCTTGCCGATCGGGGTGCGGACGGCCTCGACGATCACGGGGTGGCTCATGCGGCCTCCAGGCGGAACGGCGTCTGCCGAAAACAATAACCCGTTCTACTCTGGTTGCCACAAGGCTCTGGGCCTCAGAAGATGTGAGTTGTAACGCGTTCTAACGCATCGACCCCCGGCCGAGCGGTCCGGGCGGGGGTCGTCATGTGCTCACTCAGGCGATCAGGCTGTCGAAGTCGCCGGCCTTGGCGCCGATGATGAGCGCCTGGATCTCGGCCTGGGTGTAGAGGAGGGCCGGTCCGGCCGGATGCCGGGAGTTCCTGACGGCGACATTGCCGTCCGGCAGCTGCGCGAGTTCGACGCAGTTGCCCTGGGAGTTGCTCCGGTGACTCTTCTTCCAGCTGACGTCTTCAAGGTCGGTGGCGGGGATGCCGTTATATATGCGGTACTTCATTCATGTCTCCTGGAGAATCCTGCTGAGGACCTCGGCGGTGTCGTCCGGAGGCGCGCTGACCACACAGAGGCGCTCCATGGCCTCCATGTAGCAGTCGACGTCGTCACGCCTGTCCAGGTAGAGCGCGCTGGTCAGTTGCTCGACGTAGACCACGTCCGGCAGGTCCGACTCGGGGTACCGCAGGATGGTGAACGCTCCTGCCTCGGCGGTATGACCGCCGACGCGGAACGGCAGCACCTGGAGGATGATGCCCGGAAGCTTCGTTGCTTCGATCAGATACCGGATCTGGGCGCGCATCACTTCGGGTCCACCGATCGGACGTCGCAACGCCGCCTCGTCAACGACCGCCCACAGGCGAGGGCCTCCCTCGCGCGAGAGCAGCTTCTGGCGAGTGATGCGGAGGCTGACCCTTTGCTCGATCTCCGAGGGGAGCGCGGAGGAGTTGCCCAGGGAGATGACGGCCCGCGCGTACTCCTCGGTCTGCAGGAGCCCGGGGATGAACTGCACCTCGTAGGTACGGATCAGTGCCGCGGCCTCCTCCAGCCCGACGTAGGTCTCGAACCAGTTCGGCAGGACATCGCCGTATCTGTGCCACCATCCGGGGCTGTTCGCGTCCTGGGCCAGGGTGAGGAGGGTGTTCCGATCGCTCTCGTCGGTCACGCCGTACAGCGTGAGCAGATCGGCGACGTCGCGCTCCTTGAACCCGACGCGACCCAGCTCGAGGCGGCTCATCTTCGAACCGGAGGCCCGGATGGCGTATCCGGCCTCCTCGCGCGTGATCCCCTGCCGCTCTCGCAGGCGCCGCAACTGGGCGCCGAGGAGCCGGCGTAGGACTGTCGGCCCACCGGCCGGCTGCGCAGTGTCCACCCCTACCTCCATGAGCATCGGTCAGCGCAACAGTGTGCCACTCCCTTCCTTCGATGTCAGAGTGCGCACGGTCATTTGCACGTGCATCGGGCCTTGCATCTGCAAGTTATGTCGAGCAGGATAGCGCGCGGGCACGCTGATCACTGCTCACAAGGGTTCGCGAAATGACGGCAGCACACGGAGCGCGCTGGATGACTGGCGGAAGCGTCGAAGAAGCGCAGCAGAACTGGGTGTCGGCTATCGCTGACGGCGAGAGACGGCGTGAACGCCGGATCTGCGCGATCCCGTCTGACGCACGTACGATGAGCGTCGGCCTCGCCGCCGTACCCGAGGCGGTGAAGCAGGCACGCGACTTCAGCCGTACGGCACTGTCCGTCTGGGGTCTCGGCGGCATGTTCGACGACGTACGGCTCGTGGTCTCCGAACTCGTCACCAACGCGATGCGGCACGGATCCAGTGCCGCAGCCGAGGCGGTGGAAATGCCGATCAGGCTCAGCCTCCTGTACGCGGGTGGCCGCCTGACCTGCGCGGTCACCGACCCCAGCGACCGGATCCCGGTGCACAGGGACCCCGACTTCGCCTGCCAGAACGGCCGTGGCCTGCAACTCGTCGAGGCGTTCAGCGACTCGTGGGACTGGGTGCCGCTGGCCGATTCCGGCAAGGTCGTCTGGGCCTGCTTCCGCTGCCCGGAGTAGCGCCTTTACAACAGCACGGCCGTGAGGGCGATCAGCGTGCACGCGCACATCAGAGCGACCGCCGCCTTGTACGGCAGCGCGGGTGGCACGCCCGGATCCTTGAGGCGCCGCCGCCGTACGCCGGCGATCACGGTCACCGTGATCGAGGCGAGCAGCGCGATCGCGCCCAGCGGGAAGGCCGCCCTTGTCGTGATCAGCGCCGCCGCCCAGGACGCCAGCGCCGTGCGCAGCCAGGCCAGCTCGGTACGCTCGCCCTGGAGGCCGGAGCTCACGTCAGCACCACGCCGACCAGCGTGATGGCGAACAGGACCGCGACCCCCGCCGCCAGCATCACGGGCAGCGGGTCGCGCGGCAGCCGGACACCGAGCCGCATCGCGAGCTGTGTCCGCCGCCAGTGCCGGTACGCCGCGGGCGCGATCAGTACGGCCAGCGCGATGGCGGTGAGGCCGATCTCGTGGTGCCAGCGCGGCAGCCGTACCCCGTGCACGCCGCCCGCGAGGGGGACGCCGAGCGCCATCAGCCCGAAGGCGACCTGGATCCAGGCGAGGAGCGTACGTTCGTTGGCGAGGGAGAAGCGATAGTCGGGCTCGGTACCGGGTTCGGCGCGTGCCATGCTCCAGCTCCTCATCCTCCGGGGCCTTATCGACTGTCCGTATCCCGTTCGCCGACCAGACCGTACCCGTCGGAGAAGGCGGAAATCGGAGCGAAGGAGTCTGATGCTCGTAACCGTCGGTGAGGTACTCGCCGTCATGAACCCGGCCGAGCCCGGGCCGCTCCGGCACGCGCGGGAGTTCCGGCTCACGATCGCCGGTGCCGAGGCGAACGTCGCGATCGGCGCGGCGCGGCTCGGCACCCCTGCCGCGTACGCCGGGAGGGTCGGCGACGACGAGTTCGGCCGGCTGGTCGCGGGCACGCTGCGCGGTGAGGGCGTCGACGTGTCCGGCCTCGTCGTCGACGAGGCGGCCCCGACCGCCCTCATGGTCAAGGAACACCGCCTGCCGGGTGTCGTGGGCGTCAACTACTACCGGTCCGGCAGCGCCGGCTCGCGGCTGTGCGCCGACGACCTGCCGGCCGATCTCATCCGCGCCGCCGGGATGCTGCACGTGAGCGGCATCACCCCGGCCCTGTCGCCCGGCGCGCGCGAGGCCGTGCTGAGCGCGGTGGAGGTGGCGGCCGAGGCCGGCGTACGCGTGGCGGTGGACGTCAACTACCGGTCGCGGTTGTGGACGGCCGACCTGGCGCGACCGGTGCTGGCCGACCTCGCGTCGCGCGCGGACGTCCTGTTCGCCGGGGAGGACGAGGCGGAACTGCTGACCGGCTCGCCCGACCCCGAGGCGCTGGCCGTCCTTGGGCCCTCCGAGGTCGTGGTCAAGCGCGGCGACCAGGGATGCGTCGCCGTGTGCGACGGGCGGCGGCTGACGTGCGCGGCGCGTACGGTGCGCGCGGTCGACGCCGTCGGTGCCGGGGACGCGTTCGCGGCCGGCTACCTGGCCGACCGGCTCGCCGGGCGCGACCCCGTGGACGCGCTTCGTACCGCCGTGACGACGGGGGCGTTCGCGGTCACCCAGCACGGCGACTGGGAGGGCCTTCCGCGGCGTGCCGAGTTGACACTGCTCGATCAGGCGGCCGGTACCGTCCTTCGGTGACGAGTAGGTCAGGAGTTGTCTGCAATGCGGCCCTGACCAGGGAAAGGGTCGGTCCGGATCTCCCCTTCTGGTCTTGTGCTCTGAACGTCCGGCATGCAGCGTTGATCTGAAATGCAGGACGTCGGTGCGGCACTTGAGCGGGGGGATCGGTCGGCATGGCGCAGGCAAGTACCACTAGGACGAGGACGTCTCCGAGCAGGACGACGTCACGGACCGGATCGAGAGCGACGTCGAGGACGGGTTCGAAAACCGGATCGGGCACGGCATCGAGGACGTCGGGGACCACGTCGAGGGCCGCGTCCAGAACGGGCGGCAGGACCGCGTCGAGCCGGGCCACGTCCGGCCGGGCGACGCCGAGGGCGAGCACGTCGAGCCGGGCCACCTCGAGCCGGACCGCGACCAGCCGGAGCACGTCGAGCCGGACGACACCGAAGGCGACTCCGAGGAAGGCGACCCCGAGCCGGGCGACTCCGCGCCGGAGCACCAGGACGACCCCGAGCAAGACGACTTCGAGCAGGACGACCTCGAGGAGGACGGCGCCGAGCCGTACCCCCGCGAAGCGTTCTGCCACGCTGAGCCGGCCGTCTTCCACGGCGGCGCGGACCTCGGCGGGCGCCACCAACGCGACGACCACCAAGGTCACCAAGAGGCCGGCCAAGGGCGGGAACGCGACCGTGCCGCTCCCGTTCCTGACGCCGCGGTTGAGGATGAGGGTGTACCACCTCCGAGTGCCATCGCCCCACATGTCGTACGTGAGCGACGCAGGGCACACGGTGAAGGGCTACCTGCCGCCGCCGGACCGGATGGTGTTCTACAGCGGGCTCGGGCTCGCGGCGGTCGTCGGCGTCCTCGACTGGCCCGTCGCGGCGGCGATCGGCATCGGTGCCGTCGTCGCACGCAGGGCCGCGAGCCGGCGCTCCGGTACGTCCGCGAGGTAGCGCGCCGGCCCGTCCGTTCGACCGGGGTGCCACGGCCCGTGACGCCGGACGGCCGGCCATGACCGCGTGAAAGGCCTCGGCCGCGAGGCGATCCCGGCGTGACCGCCGTGGACGCGTCTCGATGTCCGGCCGGCCGTCGTCGGCTCCCGCCGCGTGTCACGCGGCGGGCTCACGGCGGGCTCACCGCTGGCCCACTGCGGGCTTCCGGCCGGCCGGCCGCCGCACGTGACTGTCACGCCGGCCCGGCCGGCGGGCGGTCCATTTCCTTCTTGTACGTACGTACCGGCGCGCCGTCGCCGGTTCTCCCTCATGGAGTGAGCGATGCCGCTGCGACGACTGGTCGGTAATGCGACCGGCCTGCCACGTACCACCCTGCGCGCGGTGTCCGGTGTGGTGGACCCACGCCGGATCGTCCGCGGGCCCGGGCGTACCAACATCATGGTGCGCGGTGCGCACCGGCCCGGGAGCGAGCCCATGGGCGAGGCGCTGTGCCGCAGCCTGGTGGAGCTCTCCGGGGTGGTGCGCGCGGAGATGAACGGCGCCCTCGGCCTGGTGATGGTGCTGCACGGCGACGACGTCTCCGTCGATGACCTGCTCGACGTCATCGAGGCGGTGGAGGAGTTCCACGACGCCGCACGGTCGCCGTTCGCGATCGGGCCGCGCCCGCCGGACGGGCAGGCGCTGGTGCGGGAGGCCGCGCTCGTCGGCGTGTACGTCGCCGCGGGAGGCACGGCCCTGGCCGGCCGCTTGCTGCACCGGGTCGGCCTGCCGCCCGCCGTGGCGACGCTGACGGCGATGGCCGACGCGGCGCCGCAGGTACGCGGCACGCTCGAGCGCCGGGTCGGCCGCCTGACCTCCGACCTGATCATCGGCGGCGGGGCCGCGGTCGCGCACGCCCTCGCGTACCAGCCGACCGGGCCGCTCATGAACTCCGTGCACCGGATGATCCGGGTGGCGGAGACGCGGAAGTACGCACAGGCCTGGCATCGGCGTGCCGAGCACCTGGACACCGGAGAGGGCTCGTTCCATACGGCACCGCTCGACCTGCAGGAACGGCCGGTCTCTCTCCCGTACGGTCCGGTGGAGAAGGCGGCCTGGACGATCCCGGCCGCCATCGCGGGGGCCGTCGGCACGTTCGCGGTGACCCATGACGCCCTGCGCGCGCAGGGCGTGCTGGCCGCGGGCGTGCCGAAGGCGGCGCGGATGGGCCGGGACGCGTTCGCCGCGCAGGTCGGCATGGCCGCCGCGAACCGCGGCGTCGTCGTGCTCCTGCCGGAGGTCCTGCGCCGGCTGGATCGCGTCGACCGGGTGATCATTGACGTGTCCGCCCTGCGTACCGGCCACCTCGTGATCGAGGAGGTCGTGCCGCTCTCGGACACGGTCACACCCGAGGAGGCATACGAGCGGGCGCATACGCTCACGGACATCTACCGGCTGAGCGCGCGGCACAAGAAAGGGCCGTGGTCGGTGGGCCCGCTGAAGCCGTCGGCCCAGCGCGTCGGCCCCGTGAGCGAGCTGCCCGGGGCCGGAGAACGCCTGACGCAGATGCGGACGCGCGGCGCGACCGTGCTGCTCCTGACACGAGACGACGAGCCGATCGCCCTGATCTCGGTGGTCGCCGAGCTCGATCCGCTCACGGACGCGCTGGTCGCGGCCGCGCGGCTCACCGGCCCGGTCCTGGTCGCGGGGGCGGGCTCGGGGATCCGCAGCCGGCTCCCCGTGGACGGTACGGTCGCCGGCGGCAGCCGCCTCCTCACGTCCGTACGGACCCTCCAGGAGGAGGGCCACGTCGTGATGCTGATCGCGATGCGGGGCGGCGCGGCGCTCGGGTCCGCCGACGTCGGTGTCGGTCTCCTGGGGAGTTCCGGTCATCCGCCGTGGGGCGCGCACCTGCTGTGCGGGCCGGGGCTGGCCGAGGCCTGCCTGCTGCTCGAGGTGCTCGCGCCCGCGCGGGAGGCCAGCCGGCGTTCGGCGCGGATCGCGACGGTCGGCTCGGCGGCGGGTGCGCTGCTGGCGGCGACCGGTACACCGGAGAGCTCCGCACGGCGTGCGCAGTTCGCCGTCGACATGGCCGCCGCGTCGGCGCTCGCCGTCGGCACGTGGTCGGGGATGGCGGTCGCGCACCGCCCGGCCGCCGTGCCGACCGACCGTACGGCCTGGCACGCCTGGCCGGCGCAGATGGTGCTGGACCGCCTGGACTCCTCGACGTCGGGCATCGAGCTGGAGGAGGCGTTGCGGCGCCGCAACGGCTCGGGCAAGGCCGAGTCGCTGGCGCCCGGTCTGGCGCGTGTCACGATCGAGGAGCTCGACAACCCGCTCACCCCGGCGCTCGCGGCGGGCGCGGGAGTCTCCGCGGTGGTCGGGTCGATCACCGACGCCGCCCTGATCGGTGCGGTCCTCAGCGTGAACGCGGTCATGGCCGGCCTGCAGCGGGTCGGCGCCGACCGAGCGTTGCAGCAGCTCGTCGACCTGAGCGCGGTGCGCGTACGGCTTCGGCGCCCGGGCGCGGAGGGTGCGGAGGAGACCGCCACCGCCGAGGAGCTCACGCCGGGTGACGTCGTCGTGTTGAGCGCCGGGGACGCCGTACCGGCCGACTGCCGGCTGCTGTCCGCCGAGGGGCTGGAGGTCGATGAGTCCAGCCTGACGGGGGAGTCGCAGCTCGTCATCAAGGCTCCCCAGCCGAGCGTGTCCGGATCGGTCGCCGAACGTACCTCGATGCTCTACGAGGGCACGGTCGTCGCCGCGGGCGAGGCGGTCGCGGTGGTCGTCGCGACCGGCGTCCAGACCGAGATCGGCCGCACGTCGCGGCTCGGCGACCGGCCGCGTGCCGGAGGCGTCGAGCAACGGCTGAAGGCGCTCACCGAGGTGACCCTGCCCATCGCGATCGGGGCGGGCGGCGCGCTGTTCCTCTCGGACCTGGCGCGCGGGCACTCGATCGCCCGTGCCCTCGGGCCCGCGGTCAGCCTCGCGGTCGCGGCGGTGCCCGAGGGCCTGCCGTTCGTGGCGACGGCCGCCGAGCTCGCCACCGCGCGGCGGATGTCCCGGCGCGGCGCGATCGTCCGGAACCCGACCACGATCGAGGCGCTCGGCAGGGTCGACGTCCTGTGCTTCGACAAGACCGGCACGCTGACGATGGGGCGGCTGCGGGTACGGCAGATCTCGGACGGCACTTCGACCTGGCCGATCGAGAGCATGCCGTCCGCCGGGCGCGGCGTCATCGCCGCCGCGCTGCGTGCCAGCCCGGTCGAGCTGCCCGGGCGGCGGCTCCCGCACCCCACCGACCAGGCGATCATCCGGGCGGTCGGGTCGCTCGAGCTGGACGACTCCGAGGGTCTGGGGAGCTGGAAGCGTGTCGACGAGCTGCCGTTCGAGCCGGGGCGCGGCTACCACGCGGTGCTCGGCAAGGCGCAGGACTCCCAGTGGCTCAGCGTGAAGGGCGCGCCGGAGATCATCCTTGACCGCTGCATCACGTGGAAGCGCGAGGACGGTGACGTGCCGTTCGACGCGCAGGAGCGGGAGAAGATCGAGCTGGAGATCGACCGGCTGGCCCGGCTCGGCTACCGGGTGCTGGCGGTCGCCGAACGCGAGGCGTCCGGGCGGCAGGATCTCACCGAGTCGCGCATCGACCGGTTGTGTCTGCTGGGACTGGTGTGCATCGCCGACCCGGTACGCCCGACGGCCGCCCAGGCCGTGGGGCGCCTGCGCAAGGCCGGCGTGGACATCATGATGATCACCGGGGACCACCCGACGACGGCGGAGGCCATCGCGGCCGAGCTGGGGCTGCTCAACGGAAGGATCATGACCGGCCAGGAGGTCGACGCCCTCGAGGACGAGGAGCTGGCCGAGGCGCTGCAGGGGACGTCGGTCTTCGCGCGGGTCAGCCCGGTGCAGAAGGCCCGCGTCGTGCAGGTGCTGCGCGGGGCCGGTCGGGTGGTCGCGGTCACCGGCGACGGCGCCAACGACGCGCCCGCGATCCGGCTCGCCGACGTCGGCATCGCGCTCGGCGAGCGCGCCACGCCGGCGGCTCGCGAGACCGCGGACGTGGTCGTGACCGACGACCGCATCGAGACGATCACCGACGCGATCGCCGACTGCCGCGCCATGTGGCGGTCGACGCGCGACGCGCTCGCGGTCCTGCTCGGCGGCAACCTCGGTGAGATCGCCTTCACCCTGGGCACCGGCCTGATCAGCGGTCGCAGCCCGCTCAACGTACGCCAGCTTCTCCTGGTCAACCTGCTCACCGACATGCTCCCGGCGATCGCGCTCGCCGCGCGCCCGCCGTCCGGGGTGAGCCGCGAGGAGCTCCTGTCGGAGGGGCCGGAGAGCTCGCTCGGCGCCGCCCTCACCCGCGACATCGTGATCCGTGGCGGGGCGACGGCCGGCGCGGGCATGGCCGCGTGGGCGATGGGCCGGCTCAGCGGGACCCGCGCCCAGGCCGACACGGTCGGCCTGGTCTCACTGGTGGCCACCCAGCTCGCCCAGACGGTGGCGGCGGGAGGCCGTGACCCGCTGGTACTGCTCGCGGGAGGGGTGTCGATGGCCGCGCTCGCGTTGATCGTCCAGGTGCCCGGCCTCAGTCACTTCTTCGGCAGCCGGCCGCTGCTGCCGCACGGCTGGGTGATCGCACTGGGCTGCGCCGGGGCGTTCGCGCTGGCCGCCATGGTGCTGACCCGGATCTCGGGCCGGCTGCTGACCAAGCTGCCGGCGCTGACGTGACTCACCGGTAGTTCATCTTCTCGTTACGTGACCGGGTTCCATTGATACGGACAGGAAGGCATAATTCACCCGATAGCACGTCGTCAACGAGTTAGGTCTCCCCCATGCCGGACCTCGTCTCGACCGTCTTGGCCAAGGCCTTGGTCATGCTCGTCCAGGCCCTGCTGGCGCGGCTGTTCCTGCATCTCCTGCGGGCCGGGTCTTACAGCGGCGTCGTCGCGGTGGCGGCCTGAGCGGATCCGCTCCGCCGGGTCAAAAGCCCGCCAGCAGCCGGCCGGCGGCGATCTCCAGGCGTGCCTGGATCTGTTCGTTGCCGGTGTGGCTGCGCAACATCTCGATCATCTCCATCACCCAGACGTTCGCGAGGGAGCGGAGCAGGACGGACCGTTCGTCGGCACCGGGTCCGGCGTCGCCGGCGACGCGCGCCAGCATGCCCGTCATCCGGTCGCCGAAGTCGGTCTTGACGTCCGACAGCAGCAGTGAGCGGAACAGCGCGTCCGCCAGCTCGGGCTCGCGCATCAGCCCTCGGGTCGCCCGCATCAGCACTTCGACGGCACGGCCCGCCGGGCTGTCCGAGCGCGGCGGCCGGCGTTCGAGACTGCCCTCGAGGGTGTCCATCTCCTCGTTGACGACCGCGACCACCAGGTCCATCTTGGACGGGAAGTAGCGGTAGAGCGTGCCGAGCGCCACCCCGGCGCGCTCGGCCACCGTACGCATCTGCATCGCCTCGACCCCGCCGCGCGACGCCAATGCGGCGGCGGCCTGGACGATGCGCCGGCGCCGTTGGTGCTGGCTGCGGGAACGGACTCCCGGCTGACCGGCCGTCGTGGGCTCTGCGGTCACGTGCGACTCCTCGGCTCGGGAACGCGGGGTCCCCCCACCTCTGCGTTCGCGTCCCCAGCGTACAGGTCACGCGAGAACACGTTATCCGTTCGGTCGCCGCCGTACCTCGGGGAACGTCGCGGTCAAGCCCGACGCACGCGGGTCGTATAGGGGTGTGGGCGGCGACGGTGGACACGAACTAGAATCTGTTCTAGTTTGCTCGCCAAGGCCAGGCGGGAGGTGGCGCCGATGCACGGGACCGTGGCGGAGCTGCTGGCGGCCCGTGCCACCGACGACCGGCCCGGTCTCCGCTGCGCGGACGCTGCCTGGACCTGGCGCGAGGTCGTGGCCGAGTGCGCCGCACGCGCCCGCTGGATGGCGGCGCGGTCCGGCACACGCCCCTGGCATCTCGGTGTCCTCATGGACAACACGCCGGAGCTGACGTTCCTGCTCGGCGGCGCCGCGCTGTCCGGCAACGTGATCGTCGCCCTCAACCCCACGCGGAGCGCCGGGGACCTCGCGGCCGACGCCGCGCGCGCCGACTGCGACGTGATCGTCGCGGAGCCGCGCCACGCGGACCTCGCCCGGCGCGCAGGCCTGCGCGTCACCGCGTACGAGGAGGTCCCCTCGCCCGGCGTCACGGAACCGGCGGGACCGGAGACGCTGCTGATGCTGATCTTCACCTCGGGCACCTCGGGGCGTCCGCGCGCGGTGCGGGTCACCCACCGGAAGATCGTGATCCCCGGCGAGGTCCTGGCCGGCCGGCTCCTGGGCCCCGAAGACGTCGTCTACTGCCCGATGCCGCTCTTCCACTCCGGAGCGATCATGGCGGCGTACGCGCCGGCGCTCGCGGCGGGCGCCGAACTCGTGCTCCGCGACAGGTTCTCGGCGTCCGGCCTGCTCGAGGACGTCCGGCGCCACGACTGCACGTACCTGCACTACGTGGGGAAGGCACTCTCGTACGTCCTCGAGACGCCCGAGTGCCCCGACGACGCCCGCAACCCGCTGCGGGTCGCGTTCGGCAACGAGGCCGCACCGCTCGAGCAGCGAGGTTTCGGGGAGCGGTTCGGCTGCCGTGTCGTCGACGCGTACGGGTCGACCGAGAGCGCCATCGCGCTGTCGCACGACCCCGCCGGGCCGCCCGGCTCGATCGGCCGGCTGGTGGACGGCATCAAGATCCTCGATCCGGCGACCGGCCGCGAGTGCCCCGCCGCGCGTCTCGACGACGCCGGTCGCGTCACCAACGGCGGCAAGGCCATCGGCGAGCTGGTCAACACCACCGACCTCGGGCTGTTCGACGGGTACTACGGCGAGCGGCCCGCCGACCGGCTCAGGGACGGCATGTTCTGGAGCGGCGACCTGGCCTACCGGGACGATGACGGCCACGTGTTCTTCGCCGGGCGCGACGTCGACCTGCTGCGCGTCGACGGCGAGAACTTCGGCGCGGTCCAGGTCGAACGCGTCCTGTCCGCGCTGCCCGGCGTCGAGAGCCTCGCCGTGTACGGCGTGCCGGACGTGGCGGCCGGCGACCAGGTCATGGTGGCCCTCGTGGGCGGGTTCGCGCCGGACCGGTTCGCGGAGTTCCTGCGCGGCCGTACCGACCTGGGCGCGAAGTGGGTGCCGCGCTACGTACGGGTGACCGAACGCCTCCCGGCCACCGCGTCGAACAAGGTGCTCAGGCGCCGGCTCGCCGAGGAGGCCTGGAACACCGACGACCCCGTCTGGTGGCGGCCCGGCCGCGAACCCGTCTTCCGTCTCATGTCGCCCGGCGACGTGGCCCGGCTGCACGCCGAGTTCGACGGACGGGGAAGGGCCCATGTCCGGCCCGGCGCGGGCGACGAATGAGGAGGTGCGCATGGACTTCGGACTGGATGAGAACGCCGATGAGCTGCGGAAACTGACGGCCGGTCTGCTCGCCCGAGAGGCGGCCGGACCTCGGCTCGAGACGCACGAGCGGTCCGGGGCGCCGTACGACGCGGGGCTCTGGCACGCGCTCGCCGAGGCGGGCGTGCTGGGGGCGTGCCTGCCCGAGGAGCTGGGCGGTGCCGGCCTCGGGCCGGTCGAGCTCGCGGTGATCCTCCGGGAGCTCGGCGCGCACACCGCCCCGGCGCCTGCGTACGCCACGCTCACGGCCGCGATGACGATCGCGCGCCACGGCGGGGCCGCGCTGCGCGAACGCCTCGCGGAGGTGGCGAGCGGAGACCTGGTCCTGACCGCGGCGACGCGCGAGCCCGGCGCGCAGCCGGCCGCGACCGCGCGCCGCGACGGCGACGCGTACGTCCTCGAGGGCGTCAAGACGTTCGTCCCGTACGCGGAGCAGGCCGGGCTCGTCCTGGTCCCGGCGCTGATCGGGCCGAGAGCCGGGGTGTTCGCCGTCGAGCCCGGCCCGCTGGCGCTCACGCCGCACCCGGCGGCGACCGGCGAGCCGATGTCGCGGATCCGGCTCGACGGCGTACGTACCGGCGCGGACACGCTCCTCGGCGCGGGCGCCCTCGCGACGCTCACCGGCCTGACCACGGCGGGTGCGGTCGCCACGGTGTCCGGGGTGCTCGAGGGTGCGCTGCGGCTGACGACCGAGCACGTACGGACGCGGGAGCAGTTCGACCGGGTGCTCGCGGAGTTCCAGGCGGTGACGATGCAGGTCGGGGACGTCTACATCGCCAAACGCGCCCTCGACGTGACTCTGTGGGCCGGTGCGTGGCGGCTCGCGGAGGGCCACGACGACGCGGCCGAGGTCCTGGCCGTCGCGGCGTGGACCGCCTGCGACGGAGCCTTGAAGGCGCTCTACACCTGCCAGCACCTGCACGGCGGCCTGGGCCTCGACGTCACCTACCCGCTGCACCGCCACTTCGCGTGGGGTAAGCACTACGCCCACCTGCTGGGCGGCGCCGAGGCACGGCTCGACACGATCGGAGCGCTGGTGGCCTGATGTTCATCGACCTCACCGAGGACCAGAAGACCCTCCGCGACGAGCTGCGCGCCTACTTCGCCGGCTGCCTCACCCCCGCGCAGCGGAGCGCGATCGCCGGGGACCCGTTCGGCCCGCCGTACATGGAGCACTGCCGGCGGCTCGGCCGCGACGGGCTGCTGGGCATCGCGCTGCCCAAGGAGTACGGCGGGCGCGGCTTCGGCCCCGTCGAGCAGCAGATCTTCGCCAACGAGATCGCCCGCGCCGAGGTCCCGTACCCGATCATCACCCTGAACACGGTCGCCCCGACCCTCGTCCAGTACGGAACCGACGCGCAGAAGAAGAGGTTCCTGCCCGGAATCCTCGCCGGGGAGTGCCATTTCGCGATCGGCTACAGCGAGCCCGGCGCGGGCACCGACCTGGCGGCCCTGCGGACGACCGCGGTACGCGACGGCGCCCACTACGTCGTGAACGGCCAGAAGATCTTCACCTCGGGCGCGCACCACGCGGACCACATCTGGCTCGCGGTGCGCACCGACCCGGAGGCCAAGAAGCACAAGGGCATCTCGATGCTGATCGCCGACTGCTCGGACCCGGGCTTCTCCTGGACGCCGATCGTCACGATGGACGGGCGGCACCACACGAACACGACCTACTACCAGGACGTACGCGTGCCGGTCGACATGCTGGTCGGCGCCGAGAACCACGGCTGGGACCTGATCGTCAACCAGCTCAACCACGAGCGGGTCACGCTCGGTCCGGCGGGCAACCTCGGGCACACCTACGACCGCTTCACGCGCTGGGCGCGCACGCACAAGGACCGCGACGGCCGGCCCCTGATCGAGGAGCCCGGCGTACGGCGCGCGGTCGCCGAGCTGCACGCGTACCTGCGGGTCAATGAGTTGCTGAACTGGCAGGTCGCGGCCGGTATGGACCTCGGCTGGCTGGGGGCGCCGGACGCCTCCGCCACCAAGATCTACGGCTCGGAGCGGATGCAGGACGCGGGCCGCATCGTCGGCGAGGCCCTCGCCCGGTACGGCGACCCGGGCGACCCGGAGACCGCCGACCTCATCGACCGCGTCGACCACGGCGTGAAGGGCGGCCTCGTGCTGACCTTCGGCGGAGGGGTGAACGAGATCCAACGAGAGATCATCGCCATGATCGGCCTGGGGCTGCCCCGTGCTCCCCGATGACCTGTACGCCCTCGCCGAGAGCCTGACCGCCGACGGCGAGCGGCCCGCGGCGCCCTGCCCGGACCCGGTCAACGCCCCGATGATCCGCAACTGGACCCAGGCGCTCGGCGACCGCGACGCCCGCTGGGAGAGCGTCGCGCCGCCCGCGATGATCCAGGTCTGGTCGATGCCGGGCCTGGGCGACCCGGGAGAGTCGGCCGCGACCCGTCCGCTCGCGATGCTCGACGAGGCGGGCTTCACGGGCGTCGTCGCGACCGACTGCGAGCAGACCTACGACCGGTACCTGCGCCACGGCGAGACCCTGCGCTCGACGACGCGGTTCGGCGGCGTCACCGGTCCGAAGAAGACCGCGCTCGGCGAGGGCTACTTCGTCACCTGGCATCAGTGCTGGTACGCCGGGGACGAGCGGGTCGCCGAGATGCTCTTCCGTGTGCTGAAGTTCCGCCCGCGCCCCGGCGGCGCGGTCATGGGGGACCGGCCGCGCCCGGCCGTCGACCGCGACACCCGCTTCTTCTGGGATGGCGTCGAGGCGGGGGAGCTGCGCGTCCAGCGCTGCGCGGGCTGCGGGGCGCTGCGCCACCCGCCCGGCCCGATGTGCCCGCGCTGCCACGCGACCGAGCGCGCGTACGTCACCGCGAGCGGGCGCGGCGTCGTGCACAGCCACGTCGTGCACCATCATCCGCCGATCCCCGGCATGCGGACCCCGTTCGTGGTCGCGCTGGTGGAGCTGGAAGAGGGCGTGCGGATGGTCGGCAACCTGCTCGACCACCCCCCGGAGGACGTACGGATCGGGATGCCGGTCGAGGTCGTCTTCCAGGAGGTCGACGACGGCCTGACGCTGCCGCAGTGGCGGCCCGCCGGCACCCGGGAGCCGCCGCCCAGGGACGAACCGGACGCGCTGCGGATCGAGCTGACGCCGACGTTCGTGATCTCGACCGCGCTGGCCACGCGTGACTTCACCCCCGTGCACCACGACACCGCGCTGGCGCGCGCCCAGGGGTCCAAGGAGATCTTCCTCAACATCCTCACCACGATGGGCCTGGTCCAGCGGTACGCCCTGGAGAGGATGCCGGGCGCCGAACCGGCCGCGATCGCGGTACGCCTCGGAGTGCCCGCCTACGCGGGGGACACGCTGACGATGACCGGCCGGGTCGTCGACGAGCGGACCGTCGAGGTCCGCGGCGCGGTGAGCCTCGGCGACCACGTGGTCGCGACCGTACGCCTGCGGGAGGGCGCATGACACTGTCGGACCGCACGGCGATCGCCGGGATCGGCGCGACCGAGTTCTCCAAGGACTCGGGCCGCTCGGAACTGCGGCTCGCCGCCGAGGCCTGCCTGGCCGCGATCCGCGACGCGGGCCTGACGCCCGCCGACGTCGACGGGCTCGTGACGTTCACGCAGGACACCAACGCCGAGATCGCGGTGGCGCGTGAGCTGGGCATACCCGAGCTGTCGTTCTTCTCGCGCGTGGACTACGGCGGCGGCGCGGCATGCGGCACGGTCGCGCATGCGGCGATGGCGGTCGCGTCCGGGCAGGCGGAGACCGTCGTCTGCTACCGGGCCTTCAACGAACGCTCCGGGCACCGGTTCGGGCAGGCTACAGCCGCGTACGCGCCGACCTCCCTCGGGCTGGAGTTCTCCTGGCACCTGCCGTACGGCTTCGCGACGCCCGCCGCCTGGGTGGCCATGCACGCGCGGCGCTACATGCACACCTACGGCGCGACCAGCGAGGACTTCGGCCGGGTCGCGGTGGCGATGCGGCGGCACGCCGCGACCAACCCCGACGCCTGGTTCCACGGGCGGCCGATCACGCTGGAGGAGCACCAGGCCAGCCGGTGGGTGGCCGAACCACTGCACCTGTACGACTGCTGCCAGGAGTCCGACGGTGGCGTCGCGATCGTGGTGACGAGCATGGCGCGCGCCCGCGACCTGCCCTGGCCGCCCGTGTCGATCAGGGCGGCCGCGCAGGGGGCCGGGCCGAACCAGATGATGATGTTCGGCTACTACGAGACCGACCTGACGACGCTGCCCGCGATGGGCGTCGTGGGCGACGCCCTGTGGAAGCGCGCGGGACTGGACCCGGGCGACGTGCAGACCGCGATCCTGTACGACCACTTCACGCCGTTCGTTCTGATCCAGCTCGAGGAGCTGGGGTTCTGCGGGCGCGGCGAGGCGCGCCACTTCGTCGCGGACGGCGGAATCGAGCTCGGCGGGCACCTGCCGGTCAACCCGAACGGCGGCCAGCTCGGCGAGGCGTACATCCACGGCATGAACGGCATCGCCGAGGCCGTACGTCAGGTGCGCGGCACGTCCGTGAACCAGGTGGACGACGTGGAGAACGTGGTCGTGACGGCGGGCACGGGCGTACCCACCAGCGGGCTCATTCTGGGCCGGAGCCGCACGGGTAGTTGACGCCCTCGTCGATGACCGCGTAGACCTCGTCGAGGACGTCGGAGAAGCGCGTCGCCTCCGTCGCGCCGCGGGCCATCACCTCGAAGGCGCTGCGGAACGCGCAGCTGGACACGCCGGCGGCCACGTGGGGCCGCATGTCGGTCGACGGGTCGACGCCCATGCGCTCGGCGATGACCCGGGTGATCTCCGCCTGCTTCTTCTGCCCGTGCTCGAGGCTGCGGCCGAACACCGCCGGGCTCTGCTCCATCAGCTGCTGGATGCAGACGAAACGCTGCTGGTCGAAGCCGAAGTCGCCCTCCTCGCAGGCGCGGAACACGGCGACGGCGGCGTTGCGCAGCGCGGTCATTACCGGCTCGTCGGCGGGCCGGGACGCGAGGGCCTCCATGAGGGTGGCGAACTGCTCCTCCTGGAAGGTCAGGACGACGTCCTCCTTCGAGGCGAAGTAGCGGAAGAACGTCCGCGACGACACGTCGACCGCGTCGGCGATCTCCTCGACGGTCGTGGCCTCGAAGCCCTTCTCCAGGAAGAGCCGGAAGGCCGCTTCGATCAAGGCCTCACGCGTGCGCTGTTTCTTGCGCTCGCGGCGTCCCGCCGTCGGCGGGCAGCCCGTTTCGGTGGCCGTCGTCTCCATGACCGGAGGGTAACCGATGGTCATTCGGTTAGCCAAGACATGTTTCCTGCTGTGACAGTAGTCATAGTCCGACTTTAGTCGCTTGACGACATGTGTCACACCATGACAGCTTTGGGCCACACGAACTTCACGGAGGCAGTTCATGTCGCAGGCAACACTTCCGTCGCGTGCCGGAACACGCGACAGACCGGGGCGCACCGGCCACGGTCACCCCTGGCTCACCCTTTTCGCCGTCGCACTCGGCGTGATGATGGTCGGCCTGGACGCCACGGTGGTGTCCATCGCCAACCCGGCCATCGCCGCCGATCTACACGCCGACCTGACCGGTCTGCAGTGGGTCACCAACGGCTACCTGCTGTCCCTGGCGGTGACGCTGATCCCGGCCGGGAAGATCGCCGACAGGTTCGGGCGCAAGCGGACGTTCCTCGTCGGGGTGGTCGGGTTCGCCGTGGCGTCGGTACTGGTCGGGCTCTCGGGGAGCATCGGCCTGGTGATCCTGTGGCGGGTCGTGCAGGGGTTCGCGGGGGCCCTGCTCCAGCCGGCCAGCCTGGCGATCATCCGCAACAGCTTCCCGGTGGAACGGCTGAACACCGCGATCGGTATCTGGGGCGCCACCGTCGGCATTTCGATCGCCGGTGGCCCGATCGTCGGTGGGCTCCTCGTTCAGCACGTCAACTGGCAGTCGGTGTTCTTCCTCAACGCGCCGCTCGGCCTGGTCGCGCTCGCGGTCGGCCTGTGGGTGATCCGCGAGTCGCGCGACGGACAGGCGCGCGGGTCCTTCGACATCTCGGGCGTACTGCTCCTGTCCGGGTCGCTGTTCGCCCTGGTCTGGGGCTTGATCAAGGCCGGCACGTACGGCTTCGGCGACCCGGTGCCGCTGTGGTCGTTCGTGGCGTTCGCCGTCCTGCTCGCCGGGTTCGTCGTACGTGAGCTGATGGCCTCGCACCCGGTGCTCCCGCTCGGCCTGTTCCGCTCGGCGTCACTGTCGGCGGCGACCGGGCTCATCGTGCTCGGGGTGTTCGCGCTGTTCGGGACGATCTTCTTCATCACGCTGTACCTCCAGCAGGTGCACGGGCTGAGCCCGGTCGCCGCGGGGGTGCGGATGCTGCCGATGACCGGCATCTTCATCGTGTCCTCGCCGCTCGGCGGCGCCCTCACACAGCGCTTCGGCCCACGCGTACCGCTGATGCTCGGCATGCTCTTCACGTCCGTCGCGATGTTCGGGCTGTCGCGCATCGGGGTCGACGCGGCGTACGGGCAGATCTGGCCGTGGTTCGTGCTGATCGGGCTGGCGTTCGGGTTCGTCCTGACCGCGGGCACCGAGGCGATCGTCGGGAACGCCCCCGCACACCTCGCCGGGGTGGCCGGCGGTCTCCAGCAGACCGCCTTCCAGGTCGGCGGCGTCCTGGGCACCTCGGTCCTCGGCACCATCCTGTCCACGCGCGTCGGCCACGTCCTGATCCCGCGGCTGACCGGAGCGGGACTGCCCGCACCGGCCGCCGAGAAGCTCTCCGGGACGAAGGACTTCGTCGCGCAGGGCGTCGCGCCGGTGCCCCCGGGCACGCCCGCACCGGTCGCGCACGCCATCACCAACGGCAGCCACCTGGCCTTCATGGACGGTTTCCAGACGTCCATGGCGGTCGCCGCGGCCGTCGCGCTGGTCGCCGCCCTGGCGGCCCTCCTGGTACGTCGCGGCGAGAACTCCACCGAGGGAACCGTCGCGGTCTGAGTCACCCGCCGGCCGGGTCCCGCATGTCACGGGCCCGGCCGCCCTGGCCGGAAGGACCCATCATGAACGCCCCGATGCCCGCCAGCGGGTGGGAGCTTCGTCTCGGACGGGGAAGTGACGACCGCCCGGCTCTCGAGGTGTACACCGGCGACGGCCTCATCGACGTCGCGGTCGCCGGCGGGCGCGGCTCCGCGCTCGTACGCGGCGCCGTACGCGGGCCCGGCTGGTCCGTCGTGTGGGGTCAGCTTCCCGACGGCGGCGACGTGAGCGTGGAGTTCCGTGCGGGGCACACCTCGCGTACGGTCCGCGCGGTCACCGTCGCCGGGGCGTTCTGGGCCGCCGAGACGCCCGGCCGGTTCCGCTCGGTCGTCGTCACGACCGGTGTACGTCACGAGTCGCACCGTCTGTGGCGGTTCCGGTGACATCCGGGTAGCCCTAGCGAGGTCCTCGGACAACGCTCAGGGATCGCCTCTAGGATTTTCGCCGTGCAGTCGATCATCAGGCGCTTCCCGATGCCGGTCACGTTCATCATGGCGTTCTGCGCGGTCTCGTCCGTGTACGCCTATGGGCTCGAACCGGCCGGCCGCCGATCGTTCGTCGCGCTCACCGCCACCAACCTCGTCAACCTCCGGACCGACCCGCTCGGCACTCTGGTCGCCTCGGCGTTCGTGTCCGAGGCCGTCCCCTGGATGTGGGTGGCGTTCGCGGTGGTCGGGCTGTTCCCCGTCGTACACCGGTTCGGCAACCTGCGGGCCCTGCTGCTCGTGTTCGCGGCCCAGGTCATCGGCACGCTCATCTCCGAAGGCCTGCTCGCCTGGCGGATCTCCGCCGGCCTCGTCCCGTCGTCGATGCGCTTCCTCGACGACGTCGGCCCCTCGTACGTCATCGCCTCCGCGCTCGTCGCGACCATCCTGTACGGCGCCGAGCCCGCCGTCCGCACCTCGCGCCACGGCCACTGGCTGTTCGACCACGTCCCGAGCCGCTGGTGGCGCATCGGCGCCGCGATCGGCCTGGCCCTGATCGCCCCCAACCTGCTCGAGGGCCTGGGCCACCTCGAGGTCGCCGCGGTCGGCCACGTCGTCGCGATGACCACCGGCGCGTGCGCGGGCCTGTGCTTCGCGCGCCTCGAGCGCCGCCGCGCGGACCACGGCGAGCGTCAGGGCGCGCGCAGCTCGCGGACCTTCTCGTGAAGGCTCTTTCCGTCTCCTGAGCCGACCCGCCTGGGTCGCGCCGGGCGTTGACGGCTGGGCCGCGGTCGGCGGATCGTCTGCCCTACAGGGCAGGGAGAAAGGGTGGCATCGGCGTGACGCCGTTAGTGGACGAATGGCTCACCGTGGAGCGGCTGCGGGGCCGGGCGAGGCGCCTCCCGCGCAAGCGGATGGGGGCCGGTGCGCTGCTCCGCGACGCCGACGGCCGGGTCTTGCTGGTCGACCCGACGTACAAGCCTCAGTGGGAGCTGCCCGGCGGCGCCGTGGAGGCCGGAGAGTCGCCCTTCACCGCCTGCCGCCGCGAGCTGATGGAGGAGCTCGGCCTCGACCTCGCGGTCGGCCGGGCGCTGGTGATCGACTGGGTCCCGCCCGCCGCCGGGCGTACCGAGGGCCTGATGCTGGTCTACGACGGCGGCGTGTTGAGCGAGGCCGACATCGCGGCCATCGCGCTCCCGCCCGAGGAGCTCGCGGCGTACGCGTTCGTCGGGGAGGCCGAGCTGGGGGAGTACCTTACGCCGCTGCTCGCCCGGCGCGTCGCCGCGTCCCTCGACGCCGCGCGTACCGGGACCGTGCTGTCGCTGGAAGACGGCCGGGGCGGCCCGGGGGCCGCCCCGGACGTGGCTAGGCCTTCTGCAGGGTGACGACGGAGGTGTCGTTCACCGTCACGTTCTTGCCGTAGTCGTCGTCCCAGCCGTTCGCCGAGGTGTCGGCCTCGGCCTGCCCCTTCTGGAACGGCGTGCTGCCGGAGGGCACGACCGTCGCCGTCCACGCGGCCGGCGTTCCGGCCGTGCACTCGACCTGCGCGGAGTACGGGCCACGGATCAGCACCCGGTGCTTGGTCTCCACGAGCGTGCCGGAGAGGTTGACGGTGGTGTCCTTGGTGCAGGTCACCGTGCCGTGCACGGTCCCGTTCCCGTTGAGCGTGCTGGCCGTGCCGTCGACCGCGACGTTCAGGCCGAGGTCGAGCGGCGGCGGCGGGGGCGGGTTGGTGATGTGCACCTCGCCGCGCAGCGCGGCCGTACCCCCCTCACAGTGCTGTTCGTACGTCGCGTCGAACGCCGTGACGTAGCTGTTCGGGCCGAACTCGATCCGGTCGACCGTGAACGATCCGGTGTCCTCGTTGCAGCCGCGGCCGTTGCCCCACAGGTCGATGCCGGGCTCGCCCGGCGCGCGGAACGGCGCCCGCGTCGCCCCGGTGTACGTCTTGGCGGTCAGGGTCTCGCCCGGCGGCGCGGCGAGCGTGAGGTTCCACCAGTCGCCGTTGCCGCCGCCGACGCCGATCTGGACGGTGTTGTCGTCCGAGCCGGTCACGCTCAGCGTGTCACCGGCCGTGGTGTTGTAGGAGTAGGACTGGCCCCCGCCGATGTAGTCGCCCGGGTCGCTGGTGAACGAGAGCGATCCGGTCTCGACCGGCTGCGCGGACGCCGAGCCCCCGAAGAACAGCGATCCGACCGCCATGGCGGTCCCGACGACGATGAGCCGTCCCCGCGAAACCCGCATCTCGTCCGTCCCTCGCCCCGTGTCGCGCGCCATCAAGCGCACGCATCCCCGTGAAATCAGGTGAAAAGTGTGATTACGCACGGAGTGAAGACGCGTGTCACGTCAGCGCGGATTACGCGGCCGGGATGTCGATCATGGTCTGAACGATCCTCATATACATTAGCTACTTATATAAGTTACTGATACAGTTTCGGCGTGACAGGGAAGCGGACGCCAGAGTTGGATCCGGGCGAGATGGCGGAGGCGGTCGAGGAGTTCAACGCCGTCTACATCCGGCTGCCGTCGATCCAGCGGCTCAGCTTCACCACGCTGTCGGTGCTGCACACGCTGGCCCGGCGGAGTCCTCTGCGGCTCGGCGAGCTCACCGCGACAGAGCAGGTCACCCAATCGGCCATGACGCAGATGGTGACCCGGCTCGAGAACGACGGCCTGGTCGAGCGGTGTCCCGACCCCCGTGACGGCCGGGCCGTGCTCGTGCACATCACTCCCGCCGGTGCCGAGGTGGTCGCGGCTCGCCGTGCCGACCGGGTCGCCCGGCTCGAGCCGATTCTCGAGCGGCTCTCGGCCGAGGAGTGCTCCGCGATCGCCGCCGCGCTGCCCGCCCTCCGCCGCATCGCCGAACTCGGCGAGTCCCGGAACGAACCGCGAGGACGAGAATGACCGACTTCCCCCTGACGCCGACGCCCATTCGAGTACCCGATGACGTGCTCGCCGATCTCCAGCGACGCCTGGAGCTGACCCGCTGGCCGGTCGATGCGGGCAACGATGACTCCTACTACGGCGTCAACCGCACCTACCTGCAGGAGCTCGTCGAGTACTGGCGCGACGAGTACGACTGGCGCGCGGCCGAGGCGGCGATCAACGCGTACGAGCACTACCGCGTCGAGGTGGACGGCGTGCCGGTGCACTTCATGCGCCGCCCCGGTGTGGGGCCCGACCCGACACCGCTGATCCTCACGCACGGCTGGCCCTGGACGTTCTGGCACTGGGCCAAGGTCGTCGACCCGCTGGCCGACCCCGGGGCGTACGGCGGCGACCCGGCCGAGGCGTTCGATGTGATCGTGCCCTCGTTTCCCGGGTTCGGGTTCTCCACCCCGTTGCCGGACCGCCCGGACATGAACTTCTGGAAGGTCGCCGACCTCTGGCACACCCTCATGACCGGGATCCTCGGTTACGAGCGGTACGCCGCCGCCGGCTGCGACGTCGGGGCGCTCGTCACCGGGCAGCTCGGGCACAAGTACGCCGACGAGCTGTATGCGATCCACATCGGCTCCGGCCTGAAGCTCAGCCTGTTCAACGGCGACCGGGCCTGGGACCTCAGCGGCGGCCGGCCCATCCCCGAGGGGCTGCCCGCAGACGTCCACGCGCAGGTCGTGGCCCTGGACAGGCGGTTCGCCGTCCACCTCGCCGCGCACGTGCTCGACTCGAGCACTCTTTCGTTTGGGCTGTCGGACTCACCCGCCGGGATGCTCGCCTGGATCCTCCAACGCTGGATGAGCTGGAGCGACAACGGCGGCGACATCGAAACCGTGTTCGGCAAGGACGACCTGCTCACCCACGCCATGATCTTCTGGGTGAACAACGCGATCGGCACCTCGATCCGTACCTACGCCAACAACAACCGCTACCCGTGGACCCCATCGCACGACCGGTGGCCGGTCGTGGAGGCGCCCACCGGCATCACCTTCGTCGGGTACGAGAACCCGCCGGGCGTGACCACCGAGCAGCGGGTCCGCCACTTCCTCGACGGCGATCGGGCCGCCTGGTACAACCACGTCAACCTCACCGCACACGACCGCGGCGGCCACTTCATCCCGTGGGAGGCCCCCGGAGAGTGGGTCGAGGACCTGCGCCGCACCTTCCGCGGGCCGCGCCACGCGGACATGGAGCGGCTTCGGTGATCCTCCCCGCTCGCCTAGACGCCGGTCGCGCCGTCGAGGTGCTCGCGGAGGAGGTCGGCGTGGCCGTTGTGGCGGGCGTACTCGGCGATCAGGTGGAGGAGGAGCCAGCGCAGCGTGAAAGGGGTGCCCGTGCGCTTGCGGAGGCCGGTGTCGTCGAGTGAGGCGGCGGCCACGATCGCGCGGGACCGCGCGCATTCGGCGTGCCAGGCGGCGAAGGCCTCGTCGATGTCGCCGTCGAGGGAGCCGAAGTCCTGGTCCGGGTCATCGTCGCTGTAGTAGAGCATCGGGACGTCCTCGCCCGCGAACTGGATCTGGAACCACCAGCGCTCGACGCCGGTCAGGTGCCGCAGCAGGCCGTGCAGGGACATCGTCGACGGTGCCAGGGCGAGCTCGGACAGTCGGTCGCGCGGGACGCCCGCGCACTTGAGCGCGAACGTCTCCCGGTGCCATTCCAGGAATCCGAGCAGCAGCTCCCGCTCGCCGCCGGTCGCGGGCACCTCCGTACGGGTGTCGTCGCGCCAGGCGGGCGAGTAGTTTTCAGACGGTGGTGTGTTGGCGGTCATGGAGACCCTCCGATCGGTGAGGCCCGCAGTCTGGCAGGCGTCACCGACAGGTCGCTCCGGGGCGAGTTTCCGGGCGATCGGCGGGTGGGACGTGTAGGGATGAGGCGGTCTATTCCGGGCCGTCCACGATGGCAGAGATGGGCGTGCCGTGTCGATATCCGCCGAGTTAAGGCAGCAGGTCAGCGGCGCGATCGAGCTCTCCTCCGAGGCGCGACGCGACGTCGAGGAGGCCGCCGGGCTCGTGGACTCGGTCGTCGCCCGGCTCACCGCGCTCCTCGCCGCGTCGAATGACGCGACCGCCGCCCAGGCCGTCCGGTTGTTCGCGCAGGCGCACGAGCGCCTCGAGGAGATCACCGGCCTGCTGTTCTGGGCCGAGCACGAGCTGCCGGTGTTCCTGGACCGGCTCGGGCAGGCCCCCACCGTGGCCGCCCGCGACCAGGAGCCCCCCGACACGTCCTTCAAGAACCGGAAGGCGAAGGTCGGATCGGTCCCGCGAGCCGTACGCCCCGACCGCCCCGAGCCCGAGGCCAAGACGTACACGGCCTGGTGGGGTACCAAGTCCCGGGAGATCCTCGACGAGGGCGCCGCCGAGAGCGCCGTCTCCGAGGCGGCGAACCGCATCCTCACGGGCGGCGCGCGCGGCATCGCGATCCGGATCGGCGACGGCGAGCGCGAGACCGCACCGCTCCGCATCGACATCGACACGCACGCCGGCCGCGCGGCCGTCTCCTGGCACGGCTCACCGGGCGTCGAACCCGGTATCGACCCCGACAAGCCCTTGCTCGTCGGCGACGACCCGGAGGCGCCACCCGTGACCGTCCCCGCGGCCCGCGCGCGCGTCAGCCCCGGCACCGCCATCGCCGCCGCACGCGAGTACGTGAGCACGGGCCGGCGCCCGACCTGCCTCACCTGGGGCGAGGGCAGCCCACCTCCACAGGAGTCATGAGCTCGTGAGGATGACGAGCCGCTGGGTCGCCCGGGTCATCGCGACGTAGCGGTCGACCGCGCCTTCGATGCCCTCGCCGAAGTCCTCCGGGTCGACGAGGACGACCAGGTCGAACTCGAGCCCCTTCGACAGCTCCGGGGCCAGCGACCGTACGCGGGGCGTCGCCGTGAACGTGGGATCGCCGATGACGCAGGCGATCCCGTCGGCGTGCGCGGTGAGCCAGGTCTCGAGGATCGAGTTCAGCTCGGAGGCCGATCCGTGTGCGACGGGGAGGTCGTTGCTGCGGATGGAGGTCGGCACGTTGGCGTCCGGGAGCACGGCCCGGATGACCGGCTCGGCCTCGGCCATGACCTCTTCCGGCGTCCGGTAGTTGATGCTCAGGGCGGCCAGGCTGATCCGGTCGAGCCCGACCCGCTCGAGGCGTTCCTGCCACGACTCGGTGAACCCGTGCCTGGCCTGGGCACGGTCCCCGACGATGGTGAAGCTCCGCGACGGGCAGCGCTGCAGCAGCATCTGCCACTCCGCGTCGGTCAGTTCCTGGGCCTCGTCCACGATGATGTGCGCGAACGGGCCGGCGAGCAGATCCGGGTCGGTGGTGGGCAGCGCGTTCTCGTCGACCAGGACGCCCTGGATGTCCTCCGCGCGCAGCATCGTCACCAGGCCATCTCTGTACGGGTCGGAGCCGTCGTCGACCTCGATCAGGCGGTCGATGACCCGGTTCCTGTACTCCTGCTCGGCGGCGACGGCGGCGTCGTGCCGGCGCTTACGCCGTGACGCCTCCGGGTCGCCGAGCCGCTGCCGCGCCGCGTCCAGGAGCGGCAGGTCGGACACCGTCCAGGCCTGGGCGTCCTCGCGCTGCAGCCTTCGTACGTCGTCGAGGTCGAGCGAGGGAGCGCACATCCGCAGATAGGCGGGTACCGACCACAGGTCTCCGACGAGGTCGGCCGCCTCGATCAGCGGCCACGCCCGGTTGAGGGCCGTGACCAGCTCCTCGTTCTCCAGCAGCGACTTGCGGAACTGGGCGTCCGTGACGTCCTCGTCGTTCAGCTTGTCTCGCAGGATCGCGACCAGCTCCTCCCAGATCCGGTCGCGCGCCTCGTTGTGCGGGGTACCGGGGTCCGGTGCGTCGAACGCCTCTGCCCAGTCGTCGGCGGTCAGCGCGAGGTCGGACCAGTGGGTCGTGACCGTCATCCCCTTCTTGGGCGGCTTCTCGTAGAACCTGACGGCCGGCTCGATCGCCCGCACGAGGTCCGCGGACGACTTCAGGCGAGCCACGTCCGGGTCGGTCTCGACCGCCGCCGCGGATCCCTCGGTGACGAGGTCCCGCAGGGTGCAGATCTGCACGCCCTCCTCTCCGAGGCTGGGCAGGACGTCGGAGACGTAGGCCAGGTACGGCTGGTGGGGACCGACGAAGAGCACGCCGCCCCGGCGGTGACCGAGGCGAGGGTCGGAGTAGAGGAGGTAGGCGGTGCGGTGCAGGGCGACGACGGTCTTGCCCGTACCCGGGCCGCCGTCGACGATGAGGGCGCCCCGGGATCCGGCGCGAATGATGGCGTCCTGGTCGGCCTGGATGGTGCCGAGCACGTCGCGCATCCGGGCGGATCGGTTGCTGCCCAGGCTGGCGATGAAGGCGGACTGGTCGTCGAGCGCGGCGTGCCCTTCGAACCCGTCCGAGGTGAACACCTCGTCCCAGTAGTCGCCGATCAGGCCGCGGGTCCAGCGATATCTGCGGCGGCTCGCCAGGCCCATCGGGTTGGCGTGGGTCGCCCCGAAGAACGGCTCGGCCGCGGGGGAGCGCCAGTCGAGCAGCAGCCGGCGGCCGGCGCTGTCCGTGAGGCCGAGCCGTCCGACGTACACGGGCTCGGGGTCGCCCGCGCGGACGATGTGTCCGAGGCACAGGTCCAGGCCGTAGCGGCGCAGGGCGCGCAGGCGAGCGCTCAGCCGGTAGATCTCCTGGTCGCGGTCCAACGCCTGCTGGCCTGAGCCGCCGGGCGCCTTGCGCTCGGCGTCGAGGCGGTCGGACAGGTCGGCGATCGACTGCTCGAGGGTCTCCGCGATGGCCGCGAAGTGCCGCTCGTCGCCGGCGATCAGCGTCGGGTCGGCCTTGGGCGCGAGGTGGTCGGGAAGGTCGAACGCGCTGGTGGTCAAGGGTTTCATTTCTCTGTTCCGATCTGGGGTTGCCGCTTCGCTCCCGGCCGTACTCGGCTGATCATGTCGTGCAGGAGGTTCGCGGCCACCGTCGCTCCGTCGGTGCGGATCGTGGCGGCCACGGCGATCGCCCGCTTTCGGGTCTCGGGCGTCAGGGCCGTCTCGAGCGCGGCCGACAGGGACGCGAAGGCCGGAACCGGGCCGTCGTGTGCCGCGCCGATGCCCAGCTCGGCCACCCGGGCGGCCCAGTACGGCTGGTCCACGCCCTGGGGTACCACCACCTGAGGGGCGCCGGCCCGGGTGGCCGTCGTCGTGGTGCCCGCGCCGCCGTGGTGCACGACGGCGGCGACCCGGCGAAACAGCGCTTGGTGGTTGACCTCGTCGACGGCGAAGCAGTCGTCGACGTCGTCGATCAGGGCCAGGTCGGCCCAGCCGCGCCTGACGATCGCGCGGCGGCCCTGCGCGCGGATCGCCTCGATGGACACCTGGGCGACGTCCGCCGAAGCGTGCATGGGCATGCTGCCGAAGCCCACGTACACGGGCGGCGTGCCGGCGTTCAGGAACGCCTCCAGCCCGCACGGGAGCGGGCGATCGTCGGGCAGGATCCACGCGCCGGTCTGTACGACGTCGAGGTCCGCCGGCTCCTGCCACGGGTCCAGGACCGGGTCCGTCGCCAGCCACGGCCGGTCGCCGATGGCGTAGTCGCGGACGTCGTCCACCGGCGGCAGGCCGATCGACGCCCGGTTCGTGTTGAGCGCTGCACCGAACAGCGCGTTGATGCTCTGGGCGTCCAGGTCCCACAGCGCCCGGTTGTCGGTCACCTCCGGCGGGAACGGCCGGCCCGGATACGCCGGCGGCGCGTGGTACGGCGACGGCAGCGTGAGCTGCTGGAACGTCACGGACACGTAGCGGATGCCCAGCTTCTCCGCTATCGACCGCGCGCCGGCCACGGCCGGCATCACGCCGGTCGCCACCAGCGCGTCGCATCCCTCGGCCACCGCGGGGACCGCGTCGAACTGCGCCGGCGATCAACTCGGCCGCGCGCCGGGGCAGGGACGACGGCCCCGGCGCCGCTACCGTCAGCTCGCGCGCCGACCGGCCGACCGGCACCAGCGCCACGCCGATGCCGGCCAGCAGCTCCGCGAACTCCTCGTCCGGCGGCGCGCACACCCGTACCTCCGCGCCGAGCGCCTGCAGCCGCGCCGCGAATCCCACCACCGGTTCGACGTCCCCGCGCGACCCATACGTCGACAAACACACCCGCACTTCGCATCCCCCGTTTTTGAGCGTTCTGGCCTCGGCGGGCCATTCTGAGGCATGACCAGGGCCTTGCGGCAAGCCCCCCCATGCGCTATATGTTGAGAATGGAGGGAGCAGACGCTCCCTCTTTTCTTTTTCGCCCGCGATGCACGGGCGACTCCGCCGGGCCTGTGGACGCGGCCGCGGAACACTCAGGCGCGCTACATGAGCTGCCGCACGCTGCTCGGCGCGAGGCTCAGGAGAGATCGTCTCGCCCGGCGTAGGGGCGGCCGAGAAACGACAAATGGCAAGGAGATCCATCTCCTCGCCACTTTTAGTTTATAGCGCACTAGGGGGCTTGCGGCAAGGCCCCGGTCATGCCGCAGAATGGCCCGCCGATGCCAGAACCTGGGGAAATGGGGATTCTCAAATGCGCGTGTGTTTGTCGACGTGGGGGTCGCGCGGGGACGTCGAACCGCTGGCGGGACTGGCGGTGGCATTGCGGGAACTCGGCGCGGAGGCACGGGTCTGCGCGCCGCCGGACGAGGAGTTCGCGGAGGTGCTGGCCCGTGCCGGCGTGCCGCTGATACCGCTCGGCCCGACGGTGCGCTCGGTGGTGGCCAAGAAGGAACGACCGACGGCGGAAGACGCGTTCCGGCTCGCAGCCGAACTGGTCGCCGCGCGGTTCGACACGCTCACCACGGCGGCCGAGGGATGCGACGTGCTGGTGGCGACCGGCCTGATGCCGGCGGGCGCGCGTGACGTGACCGAGAAGCTGGGCATCCGCTACATGCTCGCCCGCTTCCACGTCTTCGGAGCGCCGTCGCGGCACTTCCCGCCGGGGGCGCGGCCGGGCACGCCGTCCCCGGAGGGCGAGACCGACCTGCGCGTGCTGTGGAAGCAGGACGCCGAGCGGGTGAACGCGCTGTACGGCCCGGCGCTCAACCGCCATCGGGCGGAGATCGGGCTGCCACCGGTGGACGACGTCCGCGACTACGTCTCCGCCGACCGTGCACTGCTGGCGGCGGACCCGGTCCTGTGCCCATGGAAGGACCTGACCGACCTCGATCTGGTGCAGACCGGGGCGTGGATCCTGCCCGACGAACGCCCGCTCCCCGACGGGCTGGAGGCGTTCCTGAACGCCGGCGAACCACCGGTGTACGTGGGCTTCGGCAGCATCGCCGCGTACCTCTCGCCCGACGTCGCCCGGATCGCCATCGAGACGATCCGCGCGCAGGGCCGCCGCGTACTCCTCGCACGCGGCTGGGCCGGCCTGGCCTCGATCGACGACCGCAACGACTGTTTCGTCGTCGGCGAGGTCAACCACCAGGCACTGTTCCGCCGGGTGGCGGCCGTCATGCACCACGGCGGCGCGGGCACCACGACGACGGCCACCCAGGCCGGAGCGCCCCAGGTGGTCGTGCCTCAGATCGCGGACCAGCCGTACTCGGCCGCCCGGGTGGCCGAGCTGGGCATCGGCGCGGCACACGACGGCCCGGTTCCGACCTTTGAGTCCCTGTCGGCCGCGCTCGAGACGGCCCTGACACCGGAGACCCGAACGCGGGCGGCCGCCGTGGCCGCCACGATCCGCACCGACGGGGCAACGGTCGCCGCGAAACTGCTCCTCGACGCGACGACCTGGGAAAGGCCGCCCGCGTCCGCGTAAGACGAGGTGGTCAGGAGCCGCTCGGGTCCGGGGTCGGGTCGGTGCTCGTCGGCGACGGGTTGCCCGAGTCGGTCGGCGTCGGCGTGGGGGTCGGCGTGGTGGACGGCGAACCGGACGGGTTCGGGGTCGGCGTGGGGTGCGCCGGCGTACCGGCGGCGGCCGAGCTGTCGGCGTTCGAGCCGGCGGATGTCGAGGGCGAGGCCGTACCCGTCGGTGTCGCGCTCGGCGACGCGCCGCTCCGCGGGGCGTCCTGAGGGGCCGTGACCGGCGGGTTGAGCAGGCGGCTCACCGCCGAGCCCCGGTGCAGGAGGAGGCTGGTCCCGTCGACGTTCGCGGTGCCGTTGGTGTGCGGCGCGGGCCATGCGGCGACCACGCCCGCGGCCACGGCGACGCACGCCGCCAGGCCCAGCATCTCAACGAGCCCTTCGTGGCGGCGCGCCTGGGCGGCCTGACGCTGTGCCCGCGAACGCACGGCGCCCTTGGGCGCGCGGTGCGACCTGGGCCGTTCCGACCCGGTACGCCTCGGCCCGGCATGTCCCGTCCCGGCGTGCCTGGCCGAGCGGCTCGGGGCCGTGGTCCGCTCCGGCAGGGCGAATCCCAGCTCGGCCGTCTCCGCGCCGGGCCCCTCGGGCTCCGAGTCGAGCCCGGCCTCGTCCGAGCCGAACGCGGCTTCGACGGCCGGGTCCTTGGCGGACCGGAGGCCGCCGTCAAAGGCCATCCTGCGCTGCGGGCGGGTGACCGCCCGTACGACGGGTTCGGCGGCGGCCTGCTCGGTGGCCTCCGCGATCGTGAGACCTGCGGTCGTCTCCAGCTCCGGCGATACGGCGAGTTCCAGCGCGGAACCCGTCTCGGGCTCCGGCGACGAGGCCTCTTCCAGCGGAGAACCCGGCTCCGGCGGAGACGGCACGGCCTCTTCCAGCGCGGAGACCGCGGCGATCTCGAGTGCCGGCGATGCGGCCGGCTCCGGCGCGGTCTCGGCCGGCTCCGGCAGGGCGATCCGCGGGATGGGCCGGGTCTCCATGCCCGCCTCGCCGAGCAGGGTGCCCAGCGGGATCGGCATGCCGTGCTGGTCGAACATCAGCGCGCCGGGCGTGTGCTCGGCGATGGCGCAGGAGGCGAGGACCTGGTCGCGCAGCCGGGCCGGTGGGCCGGTGTCGCGGTACGCGAGCGTGTGGAGGGTCTCCTCGGCCAGCGCGGCGGAGACGGCGTCGTCGTGCACCGAAGGGCCGGCCAGGATCGAGGTGGCGGCCTGGTCGAGGCGGCGACGCGCCATCCGTACCAGGGACTCGGCCGTGTCGGTGGCGACGCCGATCACCGAGGCGATCCCGGCGCCGTCCAGCGACGGCGAGAGCGCGAGCACCTCGCGGTGTTCCGTGCGCAGCCGTGCGAGGGCGCGGCCCAGCGTGTCGCCGGGCGCGGCGACGGGCGCCTTGCGGGTCAGTGCCCCCTGCCGTACGCACTCGGCCCGTGCCAGCGTGAACAGCCACGCGGGCAGGGCCTCGTCGGTATCGGGCGGCGTGCCACGGACGGCGGTGATGAAAGTGTCGCGTACGGCGTCCGTCGCCTCGTCGCCGAGCATGGCGTCGCAGTAGGCGTACAGGCGCGGAGCGTGCTCGTCGTAGAGCAGGCCGTGCGCATCCGGACCGCCCGCCCGCAGCCGTTCGGTGAGGGACACCGAATCTCCTCCATCCGCCGCTTCGGTGGGACCGGAACCGCGGCTGCGACTCGGTCATAACGTCCGAAAACTGGATGATAGCGGGCGAGTCGCTCAGGCGACAGCGTTGAGGGGGCGCAGTTCATCGGCGTAACTCACAGAGACACGACGCATCACACCGCCCTCATCGATCGAGTACTGCCCCAGTCGCCACAGGGGGGGTGAGTAGGCGTGAATGGACACGCTCCGGTCGGCCGCGCCGACGAGCCGGTGGATGTGGTCCGGGCCGAAGCAGAACGACGTTCCGGACGCGATCTCGGTCTCGACGTGCGGGCCGCCGATGCGGGGGTTGCACTCCTTCAGCACGCCGTCGACGACCGCGACCGCGCCGGCCGAGATGTCGTGGTCGTGCCAGCCGGTGTCGTTCTCCGGCGTCCAGCACAGGAGCCAGACGTCGACGTACTCGTCGCGATGGAGGGAGACATAGTGCCGCTGCCCGTCGGGGAAGTGGACGTGATCTCGCCACGTCTCGGAACGGCGTGCCAGGTCGTCCACGAGCTCGCGGAGCTCGCGCTTGTCGAGGCAGCGTTCTGGCAGCGACTCGACGGACATCGGATCACTCCTCCCTGATCAGCAGTCGGCCCGGGTTGACCACCCGGATGGCGTGTTCGGCGGCCTCACCGAGGTGGAGGTCGCCGAACGGCGGTGCGTACGGCCGGTCGGAGCCGCACACGATCGGGTCCACGCCCAGCGCGCGCATGGTGGCGTCGATGGCGCGGGGTCCATAGGACGAGGTCTCGACGAAGACCTGGTCATCGACCTCGCCGCGGCCTCCGCCGCGTGCGGCGAGGCGTTCGCCGTGGAGCGGGGCCAGCCCGGCGAGGAGCGCGAAGCAGACCCGCAGCCGCGGATGGCGCGGCCGTCCGAACGCGCGGAACGCGAACCACGACGCGTGCATCTGCTGGATGTACGGGACCAGCGCGGGCCACCAGGCGGGCCCCTCGATCACCGGGGCGGGCCCGGGGTGCAGGAAAAGCGGCCGCCCGTACCCCTCGAGCACCTTCAGGAGCGGGTCGCAGCGTTCGTAGCCGGAGGGGTCGATCAGGGCGTTCGCGGGCAGCTGGAGGCCGGCGAAGCCGCGGTCGAGCACCCGCGCGAGGGCGGGCGCGTCGATCTCGGTGACGCAGGCCGCCGCCCAGGCCTGGAACGGCGCCGGCAGCGTGAGGGCGTCCGCGTGGTAGGCCGCCAGCAGTGGCTCGGCCTCCTCGGGCGGCAGCCATTCCACACCGACCGGGGATGACAGGGATGTCAGGACGCGATCGAACCCGTCCGAGGCGGCCAATGCGGCCCGGCGCGCGACGTCATGATCGTCGGGGTTCACGTCGTACGGCGGCTCACCTTCGAGGTGGAGCGTCCAGCCGTCGAGCCGTGGTGCGGTCGTTCGCCGGCGCAGCGCGTCGACGAACGAGGCGCCCCACAGGTGCTGATGAACGTCGGTGCCCACGGAAGCCTCGCCAGGTGAACCGGTTTACTGAACCGCATCAGTGTACCGCTTAAGTAAACCGATTCACCAGCTCAGGGCCATCTCGCCGACATTGGTCAGTTTTCGGACGTAAAGCCAAATTTCGGATTATTGATGCGGTTCAGTAGGGAAGAGCCCCGGTCATGGTGTGATCGGAGGTACGGGATGTCCCGTCTGACCATTGACGACGTGTACGAACACGTCAGCGGAGTGTGCTTCAAGACCGGCCCACCGGGGCAGGTCGGCGCGGAGACCGAGTGGTTCGTCGTCGACCCCATGGACCACGCGCGTCCCATCTCTCTCGCGCGCGTGCGCGATGTGATGGAGACCTCGGGCCCGCTGCCCGCCGGCAGCCGCGTGACGTACGAGCCGGGCGGCCAGCTCGAGCTCAGCTCGCTCCCACAGCTCGGCGCCGTGGCGGCCTGCGAGGCGCTCGGCGCCGACATCGCGCACGTCGAACGGCATCTGGGCCTGGTGGGGCTCGCACTGGAAGGGCGGGGGTTCGACGCGCGACGGCCGGTGTTCCAGCTCGACGAGGGGCGTTACCGGTGCATGCAGGCCTATTTCGGGGCGCCCGGCCTGGCCATGATGTGCACCACGGCCTCCCTCCAGGTCTGTCTCGACATCGGCGCCGACGAGAAGGACGCCGTACGGCGCTGGCGGCTCGCGCACGCGCTCGGGCCGATCCTCGTCGCGGCGTTCGCCAACTCGCCCGGCCCGTGCACACGCTCGGCCCGGCAGGTGATCTGGGAGGGCCTCGACCCCGGCCGTACCTCCCCCGTGATCGGCGACGACCCGGTCGCCGCGTGGGCGCGGTACGCCCTCGACGCCAAGGTCATGCTGCTCCGCGACGGCTGGGTGCCCAACCCGGGCATGACGCTCCGCGAGTGGATCGCGACCGGGCGGCCGGACCGCGACGACCTCGCCTACCACCTGACCACGCTTTTCCCTCCCGTACGCCCCCAGGGCTGGCTGGAGCTGCGGATGATCGACGCACTGCCGACGCGCTACTGGCAGGTGCCGATCGCCGTGGTCAGCGCCCTGATCGACGACCGGCACGCCTCCGACCTCGCGGCGGAGGCGGCCGAACCCGTCGCGGACCGCTGGCACGAGGCCGCACGCGACGCCCTGACCGACCCCCTCCTTCGGCGCGCCGCGCGTCGTTGCTTCGACGCCGCACGTGACGCCCTGCCCCGCATGGGCGCGCGCTCCCTCGGGCCGCTCGTCGACGACTACGCCGAACGTTTCGTCGAACGCGGCCGCTGCCCCGCGGACACGCCCGCCGAGCCACACGCCGACAGGACCGCGCAGAAGGAGGAACCCACATGGACGTGAAGGAACGGATCGCGGCGGAGCTGATCGCGGCACGTGACCGCAGTCTCGGACTGACCATCGAGAGCCTCGACGAGTCCGAGCTGACCGGCCAGGTCTCCCCGCTCATGTCCCCGCTGGTCTGGGACCTCGCCCACATCGGCAACTACGAGGAACAGTGGCTGCTGCGCGCTGCCGCGGGCTCCGCCGCGATCCGGCCCGAGATCGACGAACTGTACGACGCGTTCGAACACCCCCGCTCCACCCGGCCGTCCCTGCCCCTGCTGTCGCCCGACGAGAGCAGCCGTTACATCGCCGAGGTACGCCGCCGCGTCCTCGACTCCCTCGAACACGTCACCCTCAGCGGCCCGCTCGCCGAGGACGGGTTCGTCTACAACATGGTCATCCAGCACGAGCACCAGCACGACGAGACGATGCTGGCGACCCATCAACTGCGCAAAGGAGGACCCGCCCTCCTGGACCGGGAGACCGCGGGCGGCTATGGCGAGGTGGGAGGTGCCGTCACCCGCGCGCATGTGCCGGGCGAGGCTCGTGCCGTCGAGGGCTACGGCGAGGTCGGCGGGGCCCTGCGGCGCGGCACCGGAAGGCTGCCACGTGAGGTGCTCGTGCCCGCGGGCCCGTTCCTCATGGGCACGTCGACGGATCCATGGGCGTACGACAACGAGCGGCCCGGCCATGTGGTGGATCTACCGGCGTTCCTCATCGACACGACGCCGGTGAGCAACGCCGCGTACCTCGCGTTCGTCGAGGACGGCGGCTACGGCGACCCGCGCTTCTGGCATCCCGGTGGGCGCCGGTGGCTCGAGCATTCGGGCAAGTCGACGCCCGCGTTCTGGCGGCAGGAGGGCGGCCAGTGGCTGCGCCGCAGGTTCGGGCGGGTCGAGCCGCTGCCCATGGACGAACCCGTGCAGCACGTCTGCTGGTACGAGGCCGACGCGTACGCGCGGTGGGCGGGGCGGCGGCTGCCGACCGAGGCCGAGTGGGAGAAGGCCGCGAGCTGGGACCCCGTGGCCGACCGCAAACGGCGGCTGCCCTGGGGCGACGCCGACGGCGTCGGCGCGCACGCCAACGTCGGGCAGCGCGTGCTGCACCCCACGCCCGTCGGCTCGCACCCGGACGGGATGTCGGCGTACGGCGTGCACCAGATGGTCGGCGACGTCTGGGAGTGGACCGCGACGGACTTCCATGGATACCCGAAATTCCGCTCGTTCCCGTACAAGGAGTACTCAGAGGTGTTCTTCGGCGCGGAGTACAAGGTGCTCAAGGGCGGCTCGTGGGCGACGCACCCGCTGTCGGCGCGGCCGACGTTCCGCAACTGGGACTACCCGATCCGGCGGCAGATCTTCGCCGGCTTCCGCTGCGCGAAGGACGCCTGAATGTGCCGTCACCTGGCCTATCTCGGTACGCCGCGCAGCCTGCGGGAGCTCCTGTACGCCCCGGAGCACTCGCTCAACGTCCAGTCGTACGCGCCGCGCATGTCGCGCGCGTGCGTGCTCAACGCCGACGGGTTCGGCGCGGGCTGGTACGACCCGGGCCGTGACCGGCCGGTCCGTTACCGCCGCGCCCAGCCGATGTGGACCGACGTGTCCTTCGCCGACGTGTCCGACGTGCTGCGCACCGGGTGCGCGGTCGCGGCCGTACGGTCGGCGACGGTCGGCTTCCCGGTCGACGAGTCGTGCGCCCAGCCGTTCACGGACGAAAGGCGGCTGTTCAGCCACAACGGGTCCATCCAGGACTTCGGCGGCGTCGAGGCGAAGCTCCGCGAGCTGGCCGGGGACCTGGCGCCCATCCCGGACGCCCGCGCGCCGGTCGACTCGGCGCTGCTGTTCGCGATGGCGGCCGGACGGTGGCGGTCCGGCGCGTCCCTCGGCGACGGCCTCGCGCACGTCGTCGAGTCCGTCTCCGCCCTGAGCGGCGGACGGTACAACCTGCTCGCCGCCGACGGTACCTCGCTGGCCGCCACGGCCTGGGGCGACACCCTTTTCGTCCGGCGCGAGGGCGACCTCGTGATCGCCTCCGAACCGTACGACGACGAACCCGGCTGGGAGGAGGTCCCGGACCGATCGCTCGTGACCGCGGACACGGACGGCGTCCGTGTCATCCCGCTCTGACCCCACCACGACGAGGAGATCTGCTGTGCGGACCATTGAGAGCTTTGTGACGCCCGACGACCTAGGCAAGGCGCTCCGGCAGGACGTTGCCGACGGGCTGACGGCGTTCCCGAAGACACTTCCGCCGAAGTGGTTCTATGACGAGCGCGGGAGCGAGCTGTTCGAGGAGATCACCCGGCTGGAGGAGTACTACCCGACGCGTCGCGAGCGTGCCATCCTCGCCGAGCGTGCGAAGGAAATCGCCTCGCTGACCGAGGCGCAGACGTTGCTGGAGCTGGGCGCCGGGTCAGGGGAGAAGACCCGGCTGTTGCTCGACGCGCTGGGCGGCACCCTGAAGACGTACGTGCCGGTCGACGTCAGCGGTGATTTCCTGGCCCAGGCGGCAGACAAGATCGCGGCCGACCACCCCGGCCTGCGGGTGCACGCGGTCGTCGCCGACTACGAACGCCACCTGGACCTGCTGCCGGCCGGCGAACGCCGCCTGATCGCCTTCCTCGGCGGCACGATCGGCAACATGGAGGCCCGCGACCGCGTGGAGTTCCTCGGTGGGCTGCGGGCCACGATGAACGACGGCGACGCGCTGCTGATCGGCGCCGACCTGGTCAAGCCGACGCACCGCCTCGTACGCGCGTACGACGACGCGCGCGGTGTCACCGCGGAGTTCAACCGCAACGTCCTGCACGTGATCAACCGGGAGCTGTCCGCCGACTTCGCCGTCGACCGGTTCGAGCATGTCGCGGTCTGGGACGGCCTCGAGGAGCGCATCGAGATGCGGCTGCGCTCGACCCGCGCCCAGACTGTACGCGTCGACGCCCTCGACCTCGTCGTGGAGTTCTTGGCGGGGGAGGAGATGCGGACCGAGATATCGACCAAGTTCCGCCGCGAGCGCCTCGAAGCGGACACGAGTGCCGCTGGACTGATAATCGACCGATGGTGGACAGACAGCGACGGCGACTTCGTCCTCAGCCTTGTCCGGCCCCGTCTATAGGGTTGAGGGGTGACGCAGCAGCGAAAGCGAGCGACGATCCGCGAGGTGGCGAAGGCGACCGGGCTTTCGCCTGCGGCCGTCTCCTACGCGCTGCGGGGCATCCAGACGTCCGAGGAGACCCAGCAACGGGTCCGTCGGGCCGCCGAGGAGCTCGGCTACGAAGCCCATCCCATCGCACGTGCCCTGGCCAGCGGCCGTACCGGCATGGTGGGCCTGCTGTGCGGATCCCTCGAGGATCTGTGGCAGCAGGCCCTCGCGGTCGGCATCGGCCGCGCCCTGTTCGCCCGCGACCGCTACGCGATCATCCTCGACGCCGCGGGCGACCCCGAACGCGAGCTGATGCTCGCCCGGCAGCTTCGCGACCAGCGGGTCGACGGGCTCATCGTGCAGCCCGTCGACCCGGCCGCCCCCCTGTGGGCCGAGCTTGGCGAGTCCCTGCCCATCGTGTCGATCGGCGACTCCCTGCGCGGCGGTCACGCCTACGGCGAGGTGGTCTTCGACAACCGCGCCGGCGTCACCCTGGCCCTCGAGCACCTCTACGAGCTCGGCCACCGCCACATCGCGGTCCTGACCCCCACCGGGGCCCGTACCCCCGACCGCCCCGCCGACGTGCACGTCAACGCCGAGGCCGAGCGTCTCGGCATCCGGGTCGACGTGATCACCTCCCCGCAGGCCCTCGGCGCCGCCACCGGTGTCGCCCTCGACGTTCTCACCGGCCCGAGCCCGCCCACCGCGCTGTTCTGCTTCTCCGACTCGATCTGTTACGGCGTCTACGCCGCGACGCGTGAGCTGGGCATCGACGTACCCGGCGACGTCTCCGTGGCCGGCTTCGACAACCACCCGATGTCCGCCCTGCTCACCCCGCCGCTAACCAGCGTCGACTGGGACATCGAAGGCATCGTGCACTCCTCCGTCCGCGTCATCATCGGCGCGATCGAGGGCAAGCCGCGCCGCCGCCGCATCGTCTGCGAGCCCAGCCTCCTCCAGCGCGAAAGCACCGGCCGCGCCACTCTCGCCTGACCTGAACACCTCTCGCCGACCACGAAACATGCCGGATGTGGCCAGTAGGCCTTTACGTGGGTATTCGCAGTGGTTTGTGCGATCACATGGCTGCTTTGCGCGGTCATTACTGGACAGCCATAAGCATTTACCGTAACTTTACTGGCACTTACTGGCTGCGGAATCATTGCTCGGCATCCAAATGATCTAGGTGCGATTGCATGGCGAAAACAGGTGTCGCTGCCCGGCGTCGAACGGTTGTCGTATGGGGCCTCATGGTCGAGGTCTGCCTAGGGGCCGTTCTTCTCATCTGGATCAGCAGCCCCGAAAACGCGAGTGCGCTGCCGTTCGGTCGGTATGGCTCCGTGGCCGCGCTGTTGGTGGTCATCGTGACGGGTGCGATCGGGATCTTAGGCGCCTCGATATCTCGCCGGTCCTCGATGATCTTTCGCTGGGGCGTGGCGATGCCCGTTGTCGTAGGGGCGAGTCTGCTGGTGGCGTTAGCGATCATGGATGTCTTCGCTGATCGAAACGGCGTATGGATATTACTCGGCTACGCGGCCGTAGGAATGTGCCTGGTCGCATGGGACCTCTCTCGAGCCAAGACCGCATCGCGTCCCCCGATGCGAAATGGATCCTGATGGACGAGATCATTCGTGAGTATTCCGGCTTTCGTCAGTACGCATCCGGCTTGCGGGTCTTGATTTCAGAGGCGCAGGCCAAAGCGCCACGGAACAATGCGGCTTCGGACCGTAGCGGTGCCATCCGGGTAGCCCTCAGATCGGACGGAATGCCGGACTCGATCCAGGTTGCCCATGACTGGCGGCGCAGGTTGAGTGCCGATGCCTTCGCCGATGCGGTCGTTGAGGCATCCCATATCGCCAGGGGTGAACGGCTGGAGATGTGGATCAGGCTCCTTGACGAGGAGGATTGGCAATCCAGGGTCGATCACTTCCGAGATGGCTTTGAGGATCGATCGGAATTAACGGGAGCCTCTATCGCGGCGTTCGGACGCGAGTCCCCTGAGGTCGCGCCACGCCCTGTGGAGCAGATCGCCGAAGACTTGATCAGAGCCTTCGATGCGCTTGAGCGGGCCCCGAAGCCTGAAGCGGGCAGGGCGAGGGCGACGGGATCGAGCGCCAACCGCCGGCTCACTCTCACCCTGTCCGAGAACGGCATCGAGTCCTGCGCCGCGGCCTCCGGGTGGATCGCCCGGCAGACCGGAGCCAGGCTTTCGGGTGTACTCGAGGGCGCGCTCCGCTCCGCTCGGTCGCAACTCGCCCGAGCCGTCCAGGTCGAGTCCACAACGGCGAACGTACGAGGGTTGTTCGACGAAGCGATCGCTTTGCTCGCTGACCCGCGCCGTCTTGTCGATTGAGTTCGGGGGGCAATGGCCATGAGTCATCCGTCGGACGGGTACACCGTTCACACGAAAGAGTTGCGCGACGAGGCGGGCATCTGGGATCAGCAGAGCGCGGAGCTGAGTCGAGTTGCGGGGTTGGCGGAGAGTCTCCGGATGGATCGCCTTTCCGCAGGCATCTTTCAGATTCTCGTAACCTCCTATGGGCCGGTGATCGATCAAGTGATGGCTCGCTGCAAAGAAGGTCAACGATGCACGGAGGACATCGCCAACGCGCTGTTAGCGGTCGCGAGAGGATACGGTAATGCTGAGGCTGACGGTGAAGCGCTTTTCAGGCAACGCTTCTGAAGCGGCGGAAAACGAGCATGGGCTTTAATCAGTCACAGTACGAGGCGGCGACAGAGCGGGTCAGGTCGGGTGTTCAAAAGCTCGGCGTCAACAGTCGGTTGATCATGCCGGCTGCGAATAAGGCATCCAACGAATGGTATCTTCCGCCGAGTGTCAAAGAGGCCGTGGTCTGGACGGCCGGCCAGCTCGTAGAGATCACCGACTGGTTCATCGCGAAGGTAGAAGAGCTGCTCTCGGGAGCGGTCGCACCCGTCGCCTTCTTCGAGCTCGGCTGGCAGTGGGAAGAGCTCAAAGGCAAGGCGAGCGGTGTCCAAGGAACGCTGAATCCCGATGCCCTGGGATCCCGGTCGTGGGAGGGTGCGGCCAAAGACGGCTATCGTGCCGCCATCAAACTTCAGAGCCCGGCCGCAGGACGTATCAAGGAGATCGCGAATTCCACCGCGACTTCTCTCTACCTGTGTGCTGCAGCGGGCTTGGCGTTCTATATTGCGCTGGGCGCCATCGTGTTTCAGCTTCTAGGGGTGTTGAACGCGGCTCTCGCCGCATTGCTCTCCGGTGTCTTCTCTCTCGCGGGACTTGTGGCTGCGGTTGGAGATGCCGGAGTCACCGCCGGGTTGATCTGGGCCTGCGTTGGTGCGCTTACCACCTGCCTTGGCCTGCAAGTCCAGCAGATGGGTGTGCTCCACGGCGAAGCGATCGATGAGACGTTCTTCCCGCAGGGGCGCTGGCCGAAGGGCACCGTCTGACATCAACGCGGTCGCGTCGAGCTGGCCTATATTGACGCCCGTGGTCATTGTTCTCAACGGTGGGTCCAGCTCCGGCAAATCCGGCATCGTCCGCTGCCTTCAGGCGGTTCTCCCCGGCGCGTGGCCGTCGTTCGGCATCGACGCGCTGATCCGGGCGATGGGGCCGTCCGCACCGGGCATGACGATCACCCCGGAGGGGCAGGTCGTGATCGGCCCGGAGTTCCGCGCGGTGGAGGAGGCCTGGGTCATCGGCATCGCCGCGATGGTCCGTGCCGGCGCCCGCGTCATCCTCGACGAGGTCTTCCTCGGCGGCGCGGCCTCCCAGGAGCGCTGGCGGCGGGCCCTCGACGGGCTGCCCGTCCTGTGGGTCGGCGTCCGCTGCGACCCCGTCGTGGCGGCCGGCCGGGAGATCGCGCGCGGCGACCGGGTCGTGGGGATGGCCGAGTTCCAGGCCGGCGTGGTGCACGAAGGCGTGTCGTACGACCTCGAGGTCGACACGACCGGCCGAGAGTCGATGGAGTGCGCCCGCATCATCGCCGCACACGTCGGCTGAGCCGTCTCGTAGCGGGCGCGCACGGGGAGTCGTTGCCCCTACACTCCTCGTAAAAGATCTTGTCAAGCGAGGTTATGTGGCATGCCTGACGCTTCGGTGGTCCCTGCACGGCCGATCAGGCAGAGCGCGGTGGTGATGTGGGGTGTCACGGCCGGGATCTGCATGAGCACCGTGCTCTTCATCTGGACGGCGATCCCCGAGAAGCCGGGCTATCCGCCCCTGGGCCAGAGCGGATCGGCCGCCGTACTGCTGGTGGCCGTCGCGGTGGCCGTGGTCGGCGTCGCCGCGGGTCTGAAGTCCCGCCGCACCTCCCCCCTCCTGCGCTGGTGCGTCGCCCTCCCGGTGGCGCTGGTCGCCACCGCCGTCGGCGCCCTCGCCGTCATCGGCGTCTTCACCGACCGCAACGGCATGTGGATCCTGCTCGCCTACGGCGCCCTCGGCATGCTCCTGGTCGCCGGCTCTCTGGCGAGGACCCGCTAAGCCCGCCGGCCGGGCCTGGCTCAGAGGGGGCCGTACTCGGCGATCTTGGGGAGCAGGTCCGCGGCCGTGGCGATGTCGCCGTCCAGGGCGCGGTCCTCGATGCGCGGGTCCACCGCGTCGGCGACCAGGGTGTAGACCTCGCCCAGACGGCCGGTCGGGGCGTGGTCCTGCATGCGGAGGGCGCGGACGGCGGCTACCAGTTCGCACGCGAGGGTCACTCGGTAGGCGGCGACGGCTTCGGTGGTCGCTCGGGCGGACTGGGTGGAGAAGCCCGCGTGTTCCTCTACGCCGCGGGACAGGACGGCGCTGCCCAGGGCGGACGGGGTGGCGAGGCGGCGGATGTCGGCGATGGCCGAGTGCGCGACGTACTCCAGGATCATGATGCCGGAGCCGTGCTCGCCGGGCGCTGCCTGGAACGGGGCCAGACCCGTGAAGGCGGGTTCGACCAGGGTGCCGAGCCGCGCGGCGGACAGGGCCGCGGTCTGGAACAGCGCGGCGCGTAGCGCGTCCAGGGCCAGGCCGACGTACGCGGTGTGGAAGCTGCCGTTGTGCCAGACCGTACGGTTCGCGACGTCGACGAGAGGGTTCTCCGACGGCGCGTTGATCTCGCGGTTCACGATCGTCTCGGCGTGCTCGGCGGCGTCCACGACCGGGCCGTGGACCTGCGGGAACGCCCGATAGCCGTACGGGTCCTGGATACGGGCCGATGGCAGGTCCTGGCCCTCGAGCAGGCCGCGCATCGCCTCGGCGATCCGGCGTCGGCCCGGGTGCGGGCAGCGTTCGTGGACGGGAGGGGCGTACGCCTCGGCGGAGCCGCGTACGGCGAGCAGGGACAGGCCGGTGATCGGGACCGAGGCGTCGATGAGTTCGGTGACGTCCTTGCAGGTCAGGGCGGATTCGCCGAGAGTTGCGGCGTTGGAGCTGATGAAGGCGAGGGCGTCATTGGGGCGCAGCGAGAAGATCGGCCCGGGCGCGCCGCCCTGCCAGGGGCGTTCGCCGATCAGGCAGAGTGCCGTGGAGGCGAGCGCGGTCAGGTCGCCGGTGCCGATCGCGCCGTACGTGGGGATCGGCGGGATCAGCCAGCGGTTGATGACGTCGGCGAGGACGCCGAGGATCTCCGGGTCGACACCGGAGCCGCCGACGGCGATCTGGTTCAGCCGTACGACGAGCATCGCGCGGACGATCTCGGCGGGCATCAGCGGCCCGGCGCCGCCGGAGTGGCTTCGCAGCAGGCGCAGCCCGTGGGCGTCGTCACCGTCGATCGTGACGTTGCGGTTGGCGCCGACACCGGTCGTACGGCCGTACACCGGGCGGTGCTGAGCGACCTCCCGCACGACCTCCTGCGCCTGCCTTGCGCGTTCCACGGCTTGTGCCATAACTGTAACAATGGCGCCGTCTCGTGCCACTAGGCCTACGATGTCGCAGGTCAACGCGTTACCGTTGATCGCCACGGCCATTTGACTCATCGGCACGCCCTCACGGGTCGAACATATGCCACTATCTTGACCTTCAATCCCGGATACCTCAGGGGCTGAGACAGACTTGATCAAATTTGACGGCGTCACCAAACGCTACGCCGATGGCACCGTGGCCGTTGATGATCTCTCCCTGGAGATCCCCACTGGTCAGATCACCGTGCTGGTCGGGCCCTCGGGCTGTGGCAAGACCACGTCGCTACGGATGATAAATCGGATGATCGACCCGTCAGACGGGAAGATCACGATCGATGACGCGGACATCCGCTCGAAGGATCCCGCGGAGCTGCGCCGTGGCATCGGTTACGTCATCCAGCATGCCGGGCTGTTCCCGCACCGGACGATCGTCGACAACATCGCGACCGTGCCGTACCTCCTGGGCTGGGACAAGAAGAAGGCGCGCGCGACGGCGATGGAGCTGATGGAGCGCGTGGGCCTGGACACGAAGATGGCCAAGCGCTACCCGTTCCAGCTGTCCGGCGGGCAGCAGCAGCGCGTCGGCGTGGCGCGTGCCCTGGCCGCGGACCCGCCCGTGATGCTGATGGACGAGCCGTTCAGCGCGGTCGATCCGATCGTGCGCAAGAGCCTGCAGGAGGAGTTCCTGCGGCTCCAGTCCGAGCTGAAGAAGACGATCGCCTTCGTCACCCACGACATCGACGAGGCCGTCAAGCTCGGGCACCGCATCGCGGTCTTCCAGGTCGGTGGGGTCCTCGCCCAGCACGCCTCGCCGGACGAGCTGCTGGCCAGTCCCGCGGACGGCTTCGTCACCGACTTCCTCGGCGGCGCGAAGGGCCTGAAGCGCCTGCGCTTCAACCGCGAGCTCGAGAGCGAGATCGACGGGGCGGCGGAGCGGTGACCGTGCTCGCCGACGGCAGCGGTGAGCCGCTGATCCGCTGGGCCTGGATCGGTGACCACACTGACGAGCTGACCACGCTGACCCTGCACCACCTGAAGCTCGCGCTGCTGCCGATCCTCTTCGGCCTGATCATCGCGATCCCGCTGGGCGTCATGTGCGTACGGTGGCGCTGGCTGTACCCGCCGACCCTCGGCGTGGCGAACGTCTTCTACGGCGTCCCGTCGCTCGCCCTGTTCATGCTGTTCATCCCGTACTTCGGCATCGGCCCCGGCGGCAAGGAGGACTTCACGATCATCCTTCCGCTCACGCTGTTCTCGCTGTCGGTCCTGGTGCCCAACGTCGTCGACGGGTTGCGGTCGGTGCCCGACCCGGTGCGCCAGGCGGCTACGGCCATGGGGTTCGGGACGCTGCGGCGCCTCGTCCAGGTCGAGCTTCCGATCGCCGTCCCCGTCGTCATCGCCGGTGCGCGGGTCGCGGCGGTCGCCTCCATCAGCCTGGTGAGCGTCGGCGTCCTCATCGGCAACGGCGGGCTGGGCCAGCTGTTCATCGACGGTTACGCGCGTGAGTTCACCACGCCGCTCATCGTCTCCTGCGTTCTGATCATCGCGCTCGCCCTGGTCAGCGACGGCATCCTCGTCGTGGCACAACGGTTGCTCACTCCGTGGGCGCGCACCCGCGGGAGTGGCCGATGAACTTCACCGACCAGATCACGGCCGCCTGGAACTGGCTCACCGCCTCCGCGCACTGGAGCGGTTCCGAGGGCATTCCACACCGCCTGCTGGAGCACCTCGGCTACAGCGGGCTGGCCCTGGCCATCGCCGCCCTGATCGCGCTGCCGCTCGGCGCGCTCGTCGGCCACACCGGGCGCGGCGGGTTCATCGTCGTCAGCGTCGCGAACATCGCGCGAGCCGTGCCCACGCTCGGCCTGCTCCTGCTCGTGGTGACGCTCACCTCGATCGGCCTCACCCCGGTGATCGTCCCGCTGATCGCACTCGCCGTGCCGCCGATCCTCGTGAACACCTACGAGGGCGTCCGGAGCGTCGACGCCGACATCAAGGACGCCGCCAAGGGGATGGGCATGAAGGGCCTCGGCGTCCTGCTGAAGGCCGAGGTACCGATCGCCACGCCGCTCATCCTGCTCGGCCTGCGTACGGCCGCGATCCAGGTGGTCGCCACGGCGACCATCGCCGCCGAGGCCGGCATCGGCGGGCTCGGCCGGTTCATCATCGACGGGCTCGCCCGAAAGGACTACCCGTCGGTCGTCGGCGGTTCCGTGCTGGTGGTCCTTCTCGCCGTCGTCGTCCAACTCGCGTTCGTCGGGCTCCGGCGGGTGCTGGTGTCCCAGGGCCTACGCGGTTCCCGTACGTCGTGATCAAAGGGAAGGAAACAATAATGATCCGCATCGTTCGCGGCGCCGCCCTCGGCGTGGTCGTCGCTCTCGCCCTCACCGCCTGCGGTGGGAGCGACAAGGGCGGCGGCGGCAACCCGCTGGACGCGAAGTCCGGCGGGACCGGGGGAGTCGTCGTCGGCTCGGCGAACTTCCCGGAGAGCCAGCTGCTCGGCGAGGTGTACGCGCAGGCCCTCGAGGCCAAGGGCGTCAAGGTCACCCGCAAGTTCAACATCGGCAGCCGCGAGGTCTACTACGACCAGGTCAAGTCCGGCGCGATCAGCATCATGCCGGAGTACAACGGCGCGCTGCTGACCACCTCGGTCGACAAGACCAGCGCCGCGGTCACCACCGCCGACGTGAACGCCGCGCTCAAGGCGAAGCTCCCCGCGAGCCTGGCGGTCCTCGACTCCTCCCAGGCCGAGGACAAGGACTCCGTGACGGTCAACGCCGAGACCGCCCAGAAGTACAACCTGAAGTCGATCGCGGACCTGAAGGCCGTGGGCGGTCAGCTCACCCTCGGCGGGGCCTCGGAGTTCAAGACCCGTCAGCAGGGCCTCGTCGGCCTGGAGAAGACGTATGGGGTGAAGTTCAAGAAGTTCCAGCCGTTCGACGCCAACGCGCAGACCACGCTGGTCAAACTGCTGAAGAACAACACCATTCAGGCTGCCGACCTGTTCACCACGGACCCGACGATCACGCAGGACAAGTTCGTCGTGCTCCAGGACCCGAAGAACGTCTTCAGCGCGCAGAACGTCACGCCGCTGATCTACAAGGCCGGCGTGAACGCCGACGCGCAGGCCGCGCTCAACGCGATCTCCGCCAAGCTCACCACGCAGGACCTGCTGGACATGATGACCAAGCTGGTCGCCGAAAAGTCCGACGCCGACACCGTCGCCAAGGACTGGCTGGGCAAGGCCGGTCTCGGCGGCTGAGCCCGCGCCGTGAAATGGCCGTCGCCGTCCGGCGACGGCCATTTCTTTTTCTCCTCCGATATCAAGAGGCCTGATGCGTTTCAGTAGGTGACAATGGTGTCGCCGGGGTCTGCATTCGGGAGGGGAAGTCCAATGGCGTACACCAGTCCGCTGCGTCCCGAAGATCCCGAGCGCATCGGCGGCTACCGCCTCACCGCCCGGCTCGGCGAGGGCGGCCAGGGCATCGTCTACCTGGCATCGGACGCCGACGGCGGTGCGGTCGCGCTCAAGCTGCTGCACGCCCGGCTCGTACGCCGCGCCGACGTGCACCACCGGTTAGCGGAAGAGATCGCGCTCGTACGCCGCGTCGCGGAGTTCTGCACCGCGCGGATCGTGGACTTCGGCGCCGACGGCGATCGCTCGTACATCGTCAGCGAGCACGTCGACGGGCCGTCCCTGCAGGCGCTCGTTGAGAGCGACGGCCCGCTGAGCGGCGGCGGTCTGGCGCGACTGATGGTCGGTACGGTCTCCGCGCTGATCGCCACGCACGGAGCCGGCGTCGTCCACCGCGACTTCACCCCGCACAACGTGCTGATCGGCTCGGACGGGCCGCGGGTCATCGACTTCGGGGTGGCCTGGGCGCTGGACACGAGCGCGACCGTGACCAGCAGCATCGTGGGGACCCCCGCGTACACCGCACCCGAGGTGCTCCGCAGGAACACCGGCGCGCTCGGGCCGCCTTCCGACATCTTCAGCTGGGCCGTCACGATGGTCTTCGCGGCCACGGGGCGCCTGCCGTTCGGCCGGGACTCGATCGCCACGGTCTTCTACCGGATTCTCCATGAAGACCCCGACATCCTCGACGTGCCCTCGCCGTACCGCGAGATCCTCGGCCGGTGCCTGGCCAAGGAGCCGGAGGAGCGTCCGACCGCGCGCGAGGTCCTGTTCCACCTGCTCGAACACCAGGACGTCGAGGCCGCGTCGTCGCGGCTGAGGCTGCCGGAGGGCATCCGCGACCCCGACCGCGTGACCGTCGACCGGCCCGACCGCTCCGGCCCGCCCGACCACCGGATCGACCGGTCCGGCGGGGTGCCCTGGTGGCGCCGCCGCGACTGGCCCCTCATCGCCGCCGGTACGGCCGTGCTCGTCGCCGGGGTGTCCGCGCTGGCGTTCACGCTCTCCTCCCACCACCGCCCGGCCCCCCACGTGACGCACCCGCCGGTCCCGCCGCCCTCGGTCACCGTCGGGTCGGCGAACTTCCCGGAGAACGTCCTGCTCGCCGAGGTGTACGCGCAGGCGCTGGAGGCCAAGGGCTACCGGGTGACCCGGAAGTTCAACCTCGGGGACCGCGAGACCTACCTCGGCCAGGTGCAGTCCGGCGACATCGACGTGATCCCGGAGTACAACGGCGCGCTGGCCACGCTGCTCGACGGCTCCAGCGACGCCACGAGCGAGGCCGAGGTCGACGGGGTGCTCCGGCGCGAGCTGCCCCCGCAGCTCGAGATGCTCACCTCCTCGACCGCCGAGGACAAGGACTCGGTCACCGTGACGATGCGGACCGCCTCGCTCTACGGTCTGCGGACCATCGGCGACCTCGCCGCGGTGGCGGGCCGGATGGTGATGGGCGGCTCGTCGGAGTTCCAGACGCGTCACCAGGGCCTGGTCGGGTTGCGCGGCACGTACGGGCTGGGCTTCCACTCCTACCAGCCGTTCGCGACGAACGACCGCGAGACGATGATCGAGCAGCTCAAGACCGACCGGATCCAGGCGGCGAACCTCTTCACCACCGAGCCGTCGATCAAGCAGAACGCGTTCGTCGTCCTGAAGGATCCCAAGCACCTGTTCACCGCGCAGAACGTCACGCCGCTGATCTACCGCGCGGCGTTGAGCGCGACGGGCCGTACCGTGCTCAACGCCGTCTCGGCCAAGCTCACCACCGACGACCTGCTCGACATGAACACCAAGATCTCGGTGAACCGGATCGACACCCGTACGGTGGCAAAGGAGTGGCTCCAGCAGGTCGGCCTGGTCAGCCCTTGACGGTCAGCAGGGGCCGCAGCTCGACGACCGGGTCGGCGACCCCGCCGCGTTCGAGGCTCGCGACCACCGGGCCGATGTCCTTGTAGACCCACGGCGCCTCCTGCTTGAGGTCGCGGCGCCAGGCGGCCATCACGTCCGCGCGGTGTGCGACCGCGGGGTCGCGGTGGTCGAGCGGCGTGACCACGCGGAAGTCGTCCAGGAACGCGTCCAGCTCCGCGTCGTTCGCGCGTGAGGCGGCGCCGCGCGGCACGCGGCGGCCGGCGCCGTGGCAGGCGCTGGCGAGCGTCCGCGGGTTGCCGCGCCCGCGCAGCACGTAGCTGGCCGCGCCCATCGACCCCGGCACGATGACCGGCTCGCCCCACATCGCGTACGGTCCGCCGGCCACGTCGTCGTACCCGCCCGCGGGCGTCGCACCCTTGCGGTGCACGACGGAGCCGTCCTCGTGCCGCCACAGCAGGTTGTGCGGCGCGTCGTACACCAGGTCGGCGGCCAGGTCGCCGCACTCGGCGGCGAGCCCGGCGCGCATCATGAGCGACAGGAAGAACCGGTTGCCGACCGCGAAGTTCGCGGCGTTGCCGAACGCCTCGAGGTAGCGCCGCAGCGCCGGAGCGTTCCGCTCGCCCAGCAGCATGGGGAGGATCTTGTTGTCCGGGATCGGGACGTCCTTCGGCCACGCCTTCCTGGCCTGGCCCTGGCCGTCCGCGTTGGCCTGGTGGCCCAGCGACAGCGAACCGCTGTGCACCATCAGCACCACCTGGCCGACCTCGAACCCCCAGGCGTACGCGGCCTGCCCGTCGTGGACCCGCGCGACGTACTGCAGCTCCGCGAAGTGGTTGCCGCCGCCGACGCTGCCGATGATGCTGTCGTAGCTGGTCCCGCCCGCGCTGTCGATCCAGTCGCGGAACGCCTCGGCGGTCGTCGTCGGGTAGCGCGAGCCGTGGATCCGCTCCCCGTCGCCGGGCCGGTGGTGCGCCCAGATCCCGTCCGTCGCGTCCTTCGCCGCCTCGAGCAGTCCGGGCAGCCCGTCGCGCAGCAGCGCCTCGCGCTGGAGCCCGGACAGCGCGATCCGGCGCCCGCCCTCGAAGAACAGGTGCCGCAGGCGTCCTTCCAGCGCGTCGAGCCGCGGACGTACCTGGTCGACGGTCAGTGACGTCGTCTCGAGCCGCATGCCGCAGTTGATGTCGTTGCCGACCGCCTGCGGGATCAGCGCGCCGCTGGTGCGCAGCACGGTGCCGATCGGGATCCCGGCGCCCTTGTGCAGGTCGGGGGTGAGCGCGACCCGGTCGATGGCAGCGCCGTCGTGCCCGGTCGCGTCGACGAGCCTGCGCAGCGTCTCGGCGGTCTCGAGGACGGTGAGGATCTCATCGATCGCGCTGGACTCGATCGGTACGTCGGTGCCGGCGCAGATGTCGACGGGGATGTCCCAGCGGTTGGGCAGGCGGAGCCAGTCGTCGTCGGTGCGGGCGAGCCGAGGGTCCTGCTGAAACGCGGTCATGAGCCCTTTCCCGGCAGCGACGAGGTGATCCGCAGACTAGCTACGCATGGCACACCGGTCGACCGGATATCCGGTCGCGCTACGCCGGCTGGTCGATCCAGGCGGACAGCAGGCGGAGGGCGTGTTCGGAGGGGGAGCCTGGCTCGGCGGTGTAGAGGCCGAGGACCTGGTCCGGGTCGCCGCTGGGGCTCAGGGCCTGCCCGGCGGCAGCGCAGGCCGATGCCGCCGCAGCGGGCGCGGAGGTGACCCTCGCCGTACGCGACGTCGCGGCCGGTGCCCGGGTCGCGAAGGACCTCGGCGGGCTCGCCCGCGTCGCACCGCTGGACCTCGCCGACCGCGCGTCCATTGCGACTTTCACCGCCGCCTGGGAGGGCCCCCTGCACATCCTCGTCAACAACGCCGGCGTGATGATGACGCCCGAGCTGCGGACACCGGAGGGCTGGGAGCTGCAGTTCGCCACGAACCACCTCGGCCACTTCGCGCTCACCACCGGCCTGCACCGGGCGCTCGCGGCGGCCGGGAACGCCCGCGTCGTGGCGCTCAGTTCGGTCGCGCACCTGCGCGGCGGAGTGGACTTCGACGACATCGACTTCCGCACGCGGGCCTACGACGCGGCGACCGCCTACGCGCAGTCCAAGACGGCCAACGTCCTGTTCGCGGTCGAGGCGAACCGGCGCTGGGCCGGCGACGGGATCACCGTCAACGCGGCGCACCCCGGGGCGATCCTGGAGACGAACCTGGTGCGGCACCTGACCAAGGAGCAGCTCGACCATGCGGTGACCGGCGGCGGCTACACGTTCAAGACGACCGCCCAGGGCGCCGCGACCTCGACGCTGGTCGCGACCTCACCGGCCCTCGAGGGCATCGGCGGCCGATACTTCGAGGACTGCGCCGAGGCACGCCCCCACGTACCCGGCACGACCGGCGGCGTCGCACCGCACGCCCTCGACCCTGACACGGCGGCGCACCTGTGGCAGGTCTCTCTCGACGCGTTCTAGGGGGCGTGCCCGGACAGGCGGCGGGTGAGGTCGGCGGAGGCCTCGCGGACGCGGGTGGCGAGGGTGGGCCAGGCGGCTTCGGGGAGGGCTTCGCGGCGGAACGTCACCGTGATCGCGGCGGCCGGCCGGCCGACGTGGTCGAAGCTGCAGGCGGCGATGCTGGCGAAGCCGTCGGTCACGTGGCCGTCCTCGATCGCCCAGCCGCGCCGCTTGTCCTCGGCGAGCAGTTGCCGCAGCTCGCGCAGGGAGCGGGGGCCGGCGCCCGTACGGTTGATCAGGTCGCCCGGGATCAGGGCCCTGACCTGTGCGGGTGGCAGGTGGGCCAGCATCGATCGTCCGCTGGCCGTCAGGTACGCGGGCATCCGTACGCCGACGTCCGTGACCAGAGTGGCGTGGTGCCGCGGTTGTTCCTTGAGGAGGTAGAGCGTCTCGGACCCGTGCAGCACGCCGAGCTGGGCGATCTCCCCGACCCGGTCGACCAGGCGTACGAGCAGGGGGCGGGCGAGGCGTTCCAGGGGGCCCTGGCGCAGGTAGGCCGAGCCGATCTCGAAGGCGGTGACGCCCAGGCCCCACAGCCGGTCCTCCGGCAGGTAGGTCACGAACCCGTCCTCGGCCATCGCGGTGAGCAGGTGGTACGTGCTGGAGCGCGGGAGTTCCAGCTCGCGGGCGATGGCGGATGCGGCGAGCGGCCGGGCCGAGGAGGCCAGCAGGCGCAGGACGGCGAGCGCCCGTCGTGCCGCGGGAACCTGAGCCATCTCCCCAGTGTCTCGCATCTCAGACACAAGCCGACGGGGGTGGGTCCCGGCACGAGTACCGGTCGCGTCCAATGGGGGGTATGAAAACGACCGTGGGGGCAACCATCGCCGTCGGGGTGGGGCCGCTCGAGTTCGATGACGTGGTCGCCGTGGCCCGTCACTCGGCGCACGTGGCCCTGACCGACGACGCGACGAAGGCGATCGCGGCGTCTCGAGCGCACGTCGACGAGCTCGCGGAGCGGCCGACGCCCGTGTACGGGATCTCGACCGGGTTCGGCGCGCTGGCCACCCGGCACATCCACGCGGAGCTGCGGGCCAAGCTGCAGGCCAACATCGTCCGCTCGCACGCGGCCGGGTCCGGCGCCGAGGTGGAGCGCGAGGTCGTACGGGCGATGATGCTGCTGCGGCTGAGCACGCTCGCCACCGGCCGGACCGGCGTACGGCCGGTCACAGCCGAGACGCTCGCCGCCCTGCTCAACGCCGGCGTGACCCCGGTCGTGTACGAGTACGGCAGCCTCGGCTGCTCCGGCGACCTCGCGCCGCTCTCGCACGTCGCCCTGGCCCTGATCGGCGAGGGCGACGTACGCGACGCCGACGGCCGGCTCGTCCCCGCGGCCGAGGCCATGGCGGCCGCGGGCATCGAACCCCTCGTGCTCGTCGCCAAGGAGGGGCTGGCGCTCCTCAACGGCACGGACGGCATGCTCGGCATGCTCGTGCTGGCCATCGCGGACCTGCGCCGGCTGTTCCGCGCCGCCGACGTCGCCGCGGCGATGAGCGTCGAGGCCCAGCTCGGCACGGACCGGGTGTTCGCCGCGGACCTTCAGGAGCTGCGCCCGCACCCCGGGCAGGCCGCCAGCGCCGCCAACCTGCGCGTCCTGCTCGAGCACTCGCCGATCATGGACTCGCACCGCGGCCCGGACTGCAGGCGCGTGCAGGACGCCTACTCCCTGCGGTGCTCGCCGCAGGTGCACGGCGCCGCCCGCGACACGCTCGCCCACGCCTCGCTGGTCGCGGGACGGGAGCTGGCCTCCGCCGTCGACAACCCGGTCGTCCTGCCGGACGGCCGCGTCGAGTCCAACGGCAACTTCCACGGCGCGCCGGTCGCGTACGTCCTGGACTTCCTGGCCATCCCGATCGCCGACCTCGCCTCGATGGCCGAGCGGCGTACCGACCGCATGCTCGACGTGGCGCGGTCGCACGGGCTGCCGGCGTTCCTGGCCGACGACCCCGGTGTGGACTCCGGCTACATGATCGCCCAGTACACGCAGGCGGCGATCGTCTCGGAGCTCAAGCGCCTCGCGGTCCCGGCCAGCGTCGACTCCATTCCCAGCTCGGCCATGCAGGAGGACCACGTCTCCATGGGCTGGACCGGCGCGCGCAAGCTCCGCCGCGCCGTCGACGGCCTCACCCGCGTCATCGCGATCGAGCTGATGACCGCCGCCCGCGCCCTCGACCTGCGCGCACCGCTGCGTCCCGGCCCGGCCACCGGCGCCGTCGTCGCCGCGCTCCGTACCCGGGTGCCCGCTCCGGGCCCCGACCGTCACCTCGCCCCCGAGATCGCCGCCGCCGTCGACCTGGTACGCGACGGGTCCGTCGTCGCCGCCGCCGAGGCCGTCACCGGCCCGCTGTCCTGAACGAGAAGGAGAACCACATGGGTCCTCGTCCCGTCCGCGCGCCGCGTGGCACGACCCCGAGCGCCAAGGGCTGGCCGCAGGAGGCCGCCCTGCGCATGCTCATGAACAACCTCGACCCCGAGGTCGCCGAGCACCCCGACGAGCTGATCGTGTACGGCGGCTCGGGCCGCGCGGTGCGGTCGTGGGACGCGTTCGACGCGATGGTCCGCTGCCTGCGCGACCTCGAGGGCGACGAGACGCTGCTCGTCCAGTCCGGCAAGCCGGTCGGCGTCATGCGCACCCACGAGTGGGCGCCGCGCGTGCTGATCGCCAACTCCAACCTGGTGCCGCAGTGGGGGACCTGGGAGGAGTTCCGGCGGCTGGAGGCCCTCGGGCTCACGATGTACGGTCAGATGACCGCGGGCTCGTGGATCTACATCGGCACGCAGGGCATCCTCCAGGGCACGTACGAGACGTTCGCCGCGGTGGCCGCGAAGAAGTTCGGCGGCTCGCTGGCCGGCACGATCACCCTGACCGCCGGGCTCGGCGGCATGGGCGGCGCGCAGCCGCTCGCCGTCACCATGAACGGCGGCGTCGCGATCTGCATCGAGTGCGACCCGTCCCGCATCGACCGCCGCGTCGAGCACCGCTACTGCGACGTGCGCGCCGACGACCTCGACGAGGCGCTCCGGCTGGCCACCGAGGCACGCGACGCCCGGCGTCCGCTGTCGATCGGCCTGCTCGGCAACGCCGCCGACCTCGTACCGCAGATGCTCGCGATGGGCGCGCCGATCGACATCGTCACCGACCAGACGTCCGCGCACGACCCGCTGATGTACCTGCCGCAGGGCGTGGCGTTCGACGACATGGCCGACCAGCGCGCCAAGGACCCCGACGGCTTCGTCACACGGGCGCGCGAGTCGATGGCCGTGCACGTCGAGGCCATGGTGGGCTTCCAGGACGCGGGCGCCGAGGTCTTCGACTACGGCAACTCGATCCGCGGCGAGGCCCAGACCGCCGGCTACGCGCGGGCGTTCGACTTCCCCGGGTTCGTGCCCGCCTACATCCGGCCGCTGTTCTGCGAGGGCAAGGGGCCGTTCCGCTGGGCGGCGCTGTCCGGCGACCCGAAGGACATCGCGCGCACCGACAAGGCCATCCTCGACCTGTTCCCCGAGAACGAGCCGCTCGCCCGCTGGATCCGGATGGCCGGCGAGAAGGTCCACTTCCAGGGCCTGCCGGCCCGGATCTGCTGGCTCGGCTACGGCGAACGCGACCGGGCCGGCCTGGAGTTCAACAAGCTCGTCGAGACCGGCGAGATCAGCGCTCCGATCGTGATCGGCCGCGACCACCTCGACTCCGGCAGCGTCGCCTCGCCTTACCGCGAGACCGAGGGCATGGCCGACGGCTCCGACGCGATCGCCGACTGGCCGCTGCTGAACGCCCTGGTCAACGCCTCGTCCGGGGCTTCGTGGGTGTCGATCCACCACGGCGGCGGTGTCGGCATCGGGCGTTCGATCCACGCCGGACAGGTCTCGGTGGCGGACGGCACCCCGCTGGCCGCGCAGAAGCTGGAGCGGGTCCTGACCAACGACCCGGGCATGGGCGTCATCCGGCACGTCGACGCCGGGTACGACCGGGCCATCGATGTGGCGGCCGAGCGTGACGTGCCCATCCCCATGCGCGCCGAGTAGCGTCGGCGGTCCTGAACGAGGCTCTACCGGTGAGGTCCGCCCTCACCGGTGGGCTGAAGGAGGCATATGGGGTTCGAGGGGATGTGGGCGGCGCTCGCGCCGCTGGGGCGTGCGGGCGGTGGCGGCTACCGGAGGTACTCCTGGACGGCGGCCGACCGCGAGTGCCGTGACTGGTTCGCCGGGGAGGCGGCCCGGCGCGGGCTGAGCCTGGAACGCGACCGCAACGGCAACCTCGTCGCCTGGTGGGACGTACCGGGTTCGGCGCCGCGACGCGACGCCGTGCTGACCGGCAGCCACCTGGACTCGGTGCCGGACGGCGGCGCCTTCGACGGGCCGCTGGGCGTCGTGTCGTCGCTGGCGGCGATCGACCTGCTGCGCGAGCGCGGCGTGACGCCCGCCCGCCCCCTGGGCGTGGCGGTCTTCGCCGAGGAGGAGGGCGCGAGGTTCGGCGTCGCGTGCCTCGGATCACGGCTGATGACCGGCGCGATCGACCCGGCCAGGGCCCGCGACCTGCGCGACGCAGACGGCGTGAGCTGGGCCGAGGCCATGGCGGTGGAGGGCCTGGACCCGGCGCTGATCGGCCCGGACCCGGAGTTCCTCGAGAGCGTCGGCGTCTTCGTCGAACTGCACGTCGAACAGGGGCGCGCGCTCGAGACCCCGGTGGGTGTGGGCAGCGCGATCTGGCCGCACGGCCGGTGGCGCTTCGACTTCACCGGGCAGGGCAACCACGCGGGGACCACGCTGCTGAAGGACCGGCGCGACCCGATGCTGCCCTTCGCGCGTACGGTGCTGGCCGCGCGCGAGGCCGCCGAACGCCACGACGCCGTCGCGACCATGGGCAAGGTGCACGTCACGCCGGGCGGGGTCAACGCCATCCCGTCCCTCGTACGCGCGTGGCTCGACACCCGCGCGCCGGACGACGCGGCGGTCCGCGCGACCGTCGCCGACATCAACGTCGCCGCCGAGGAGGCCGCGCGCCGCGACGGTGTCGGTGTCGGCCTGACCGAGGAGTCCTACACCGAGGTCGTGGACTTCCACGCCGACCTACGGGACCGGCTGGCCGGCGTCCTCGGCGGGGCGCCCGTCCTCCCGACCGGCGCGGGACACGACGCGGGGATCCTGTCCGCGCACCTGCCGACCGCGATGCTCTTCGTCCGCAACCCGACCGGGATCTCGCACGCGCCCGAGGAGCACGCCGAGACGGCGGACTGCCTCGCGGGCGTCGAGGCGCTCGCCACCGTGCTCACGGACCTGGTGCGCCGATGAGGTACCACGCCGACTACGCCTGGCTCGGCGGCGAGAGCGGCGAGGTCGCCGCGGACGTGCTCATCGAGATCGCGGGGCAGCGGTTCGTCCGGGTACGGCCCGGTACGCCGGCCGACCCGGACGCGATCCACCTGCGCGGGCTGACCCTGCCGGGCATGGCCGACGCGCATTCCCACGCCTTCCACCGCGCGCTGCGCGGCCGCGCGCAGGCCGGACGCGGCACGTTCTGGACCTGGCGCGAGCAGATGTACGCGATCGCCGCGCGCCTGGACCCCGACACGTACCACGCGCTGGCCAGAGCCGTGTACGCCGAGATGGCGCTGGCCGGGATCACCTGTGTGGGCGAGTTCCACTACCTCCACCACGGCCCGGACGGCACGCCGTACGCCGACCCCAACGCCATGGGCGAGGCCCTGATCGAGGCCGCGCGGGAGGCGGGCATCCGGATCACCCTGCTCGACACGTGCTACCTGGCCGGAGGGATCGGCAAGGACCTGGAGGGCGCGCAGCTCCGCTTCGGTGACGGCACGGCCGACGCATGGGCGGGCCGGGTGTCCGCGCTGCGGGCCGGCGGGCATGGGCGGATCGGCGCGGCCGTGCACTCGGTGCGCGCGGTGCCGCGCGAGCAGATCCGGGTGGTCGCCGGGTGGGCCGCCGAGCACGGCGCCGCACTCCACGTCCACCTGTCCGAACAGCCCGCCGAGAACCTCGCGTGCGCCGAGGCGTACGGGCGTACCCCGACCGAGCTGCTCGCCGAGGGCGACGCGCTCGGGCCGCGCACGGTCGCCGTGCACGCCACGCACCTCACGGAGGGGGACATCGGGCTGCTCGGCCGTACCGGGACCGGCGTGTGCATGTGCCCGACCACCGAGCGCGACCTGGCCGACGGCATCGGCCCGGCACGCGACCTGACCGGCGCGGGCTCGCCGCTGTCGCTCGGCTCGGACCAGCACGCCGTGATCGACCTGTTCGAGGAGGCACGGGCGGTCGAGCTGGACGAACGCCTGCGCACCCGGCGGCGCGGGCACTGGGCGGCGGCCGAGCTGCTCACCGCCGCGACGTCCGACGGCCACCGCGCGCTCGGCTGGCAGGAGGCCGGCCGGATCGAGCCGGGCGCGTACGCCGACCTGGTCACCGTCGGGCTCGACTCGGTACGCCTGGCCGGCGCGGCACCGGACCGGCTCGTCGAGTCGGTGGTGTTCGCCGGATCGGCCGCCGACGTACGGCACGTCGTCGTGTCGGGCCGCGAGGTGGTCCGGCACGGCCAGCACCGGCTGGTCGACGACGTACCCGCCGCCCTGACGGAGGCCATCGCGGCCGTCACCGAACAGGCTTCCCCGTGAGATGCGGGTCGCGATGCCGGGGCCTCTGCAGGTGCGGGGCGGGGACGGGGAGCCGATCGAGGTCGGTGGCCTGCGGCTGCGCCTCCTGTTGATCAGGCCGGCCCTCGACGCCGCGCGAGGTCGCACGCGAGGGTCAGGCCGGTCGGCCCGGCCCCCAGCGATCAGAGCGATCAGTACGTGTGTCTCACTCATGCCGGAATGGTGGCCCCCGCCGCTGTCAGCGCACCGGCAGCCCGCCGTCAGCGCGATGTCTCGTATGACAGACGCACTCGGGGGCGCCGGGGCGTACGTGAGCGGCCCCCGGTGCGATCCTGGCTGTGTGAGCACCCTGATCACGAACATCGGAGAGCTGGCGGGCGCCGACCCGGAGCGCTGGCTGGTCCAGGACGCCGCACTTGTCATCGACGAGGGGCGGGTCGCGTGGGCGGGCCCCGCGAAGGGCGCGCCCGACGCCGACGAGGTGTGCGACGCGGGTGGCCGTGCCGTGCTGCCGGGGTTCGTCGACTCCCACGCCCACCTGGTGTTCGCGGGGGAGCGTGCCGAGGAGTTCGCCGCGCGGATGAGCGGGCGGCCCTACGCCGCGGGCGGGATCCGCACGACCGTCGCGCGGACGCGCGCCGCGTCGGACGACGACCTGCGCGCCACCGTCCGGCGGATCACGGCGGAGATGGGCCGGCAGGGCACGACGACGATCGAGTGCAAGTCCGGGTACGGCCTGACCGTCGAGGACGAGGCCCGCGCGGTGCGGATCGCGGCGGAGCTGGTCGACGAGGTCACCTACCTCGGCGCGCACGTCGTACCGTCCGGCGCCGACCCTGCCGAGTACGTGCGGCTCGTCACCGGTCCGATGCTGGAGGCGTGCGCGCCGCACGCGCGCTGGATCGACGTGTTCTGCGAGCGCGGGGCCTTCGACGCCGACCAGACCCGGGAGATCCTCTCGGCCGGCCGAGCCGCCGGGCTCGTCCCGCGCCTGCACGCCAACCAGCTCGGTCACGGTCCGGGCGTGGGCATCGCGGTCGAGTACGACGCCGCGTCCGCCGACCACTGCACCTACTTGTCGGACGAGGACGTCGCCACCCTCGCCGGGTCCGAGACGGTGGCGACCCTGCTGCCCGGCGTGGAGTTCTCCACGCGCCAGCCGTACCCGGACGCGCGGCGGCTCGTCGACGCCGGGGCGCGGATCGCGCTGGCCACCGACTGCAACCCGGGCTCCTGCTACAGCTCGAGCATGGCCTTCTGCGTCGCGCTGGCCGTACGTGAGATGCACCTGACGCCCGAGGAGGCGGTACGCGCCGCGACCGAGGGCGGCGCGCGTGCGCTGCGGCGTACCGACGTGGGTCATCTGCGGCCGGGTGCCCGCGCCGACATTCTGATGCTCGACGCGCCTTCGCACATCCATCTGGCCTACCGTCCAGGGGTCCCTCTGACCGCACGGGTGTGGCGAAAGGGTGAGATCGTCTATTCCCCGCGAATTAGTTGATCTTTTCACCATCGGTAAAGGTCAGCGGTGGTTTTTTGGGAAGCGGATACAGGGATCTGCGGCCCTCTTCGGCCACGATGTGCCATTGACTGATAACCCGGGGTCATCCAACCTGGGTGGTGCACTGGCCCTAAGCCCCTCAGGAGTCCTGATGCACGTCCAAGTAACCCTCATGGCCCAAATGGGTCCCGATCTGTTAGCCACCCGTCGAACGGCAATTGATTGAGCGCTTACACTCACCCGACCCTTGAGCGTCATGAGGTTCGGGAGTATCAAACTGCCACGAGACGCAAAGTGATCCGCGTTCTCATCGTCGAGAACATGAATCTGATCCGGGGTGGTCTCATCGCATTACTGTCCGGTAATTCGGATATGTCCGTGGTCGGCGCACTTGACTCGCCCGACCGGGCGTTGCCGACCGCGGCCGAGCTCCAGCCCGACGTCGTGTTCATCGGCGCGGGCGCGGCCGCGAAAGGCGGCTTCGCTCTCGCACGTACGCTCAACGAGGAGCTACCCGGATGCGCGAGCGTCATCATGGCCGACCGCAGGCGCCCCGGTGACCTGCGGCGCGCCGTCGAGGCGTCCGTGATGGGCTACGTCCTGATCGACGCGCCCCCGGCCTACCTCACCGACACCGTACGCCGTGTCGCCAACGGCGAACGCGTCATCGACTCGGAACTCGCCTTCGCGGCGCTCGGTGCGGAGCTGAGCCCGCTGACCGATCGAGAGGTGGACGTTCTGCGGCTCGCCGCCCAGGGCGCCTCCTCGGCGGAGATCGCGAGCAACCTCTTCCTGTCGGTACGCACCGTCCGCAACCACATCTCCCGAATCATCGGAAAGGTCCAGGCTCGGAACCGGGTCGACGCGATCCGCATCGCCGACGACGCCGGCTGGCTGTGAGTACCAGTGACCGTGCAGGTCACGATAGAGCGCACAGTCGCTCAGTAGTTCGTCGTGGGTTCCGAGCCACGCCCGCGTCCCGTCCAGGACGAGGGTGCGACGGGCCCGGCGCGCCGAGGTCATGCGGTGCGCGATAACGACGAGTGAACCGGGCCGGGCCGCGAACGCGCGCTCGGCCCGTTCCTCGGCGGCCGCGTCGAGATGGCAGGTCGCCTCGTCGAGCACGACCAGCCGGGCGGGCGACAGGTACGCCCGCACCAGCGCGATGAGCTGGCGTTCACCGGCGGACAGCACGGCCGGGTCCACCTCGGCGTCGTAGCCGCCGAGGCGCTCGGCGAGACGGCCGGCGCCCACCTCGGCGACCGCGTGGTCCAGGGTCTCATCGGAGGCCCAGGTCCGCAGGTAGCGGAGGTTGTCCCGCAGGGTGCCGCCGAAGACGTAGGCCTCCTGCGGGATCAGCGCGCGCACGGTCGGGTCGGCCTCGGTCGCCGGTACGCCGCCGAGCGTGACCGTTCCGCGGTCGGGTGCGTGCGTCCCCGCGACCAGCCGGGCGAGCGTCGACTTGCCGATGCCGCTCGGCCCCACGACGGCCAGGTGGTCGCCCTCCGGCACCGCCAGGTGGAGGTCGTCGATCACCGGCTCGGCCTCTGGGCCGTACGCGAAGGTCGCCCCGCGTATCCACAGGTCGGACCGGCCGCCCGCGTGGCCCGGCCGCGTCACCTGCGGCACCTCGGCGGCCTCCATCACGCGGTCGAGCGTGACCGCGAGCCGCAGCCCGCTGCCGCCCAGCCCGTGGACGACCGTGCCGAGCGCCGCCGACAGGCCCTGGAGCACATACGTGATCGAGCCCAGCACGATGCCGGGCGTCGCGCCGTGCCGCAGCAGCCAGGGGGCCGCGACGAGGATCAGCAGCAGGGGGAGCCGCCCGCCCACGGCCAGCGCCACGGTACGGCCGGCGGCGAGCCGCGCCATCGACCGCGCGGTCGCGGCCTGCGCGTCGATCAGCCGCCCGGTCTCGGCGGCGCGCGTGTCCTCGGTGCCGCAGGCGACGATGTCGCGCAGGCCACCGCCGACCGCGGCGGCGGACTCGGCGATCGCCTCCTCCGCGAGGATCAGCTCTCGTTGCCGCGTGATCGAGCGCGACACCATGCCGAGGAACAGCGCGAGCCCCGCCACGACCGGCGGGACGACCAGCAGGAGCGTCACCGGCAGCAGCGTGCTCAGCCCGATCAGTGCGCTCACCAGCGTGAACACCGCGCTCTGCACGATCGTCAGTACGCCCGCGAACGTGTCACGGACGATCTCGACCTGCTGGGTGAGGCGTGCGACGGCGGCGTCGCCGGGACGGCCGGTATGAACGGACTCGTGCACCGCGCCGCGTACGACGTGGCGGACCAGGGCGTCGCGGAGCGGCTCCACGATGTCGGCGAGCGGCCCGTACGCGCGCCCGGCGCCCACCGCGCCGGCCATCGCCGCGCAGACCAGTACCGCCACCCACGCCAGCGCGGTCACCGGCCGGTGCGCGAGGAACGCGTCGGTCGCGCCCGCCACCGACCGCCCGAAGACCAGCACCGGCGCCGAGCCGACCGCCGACCACAGCGCGAACATGCCGAGTCTGCCGGGCCTGCGGCGCAGCGCCGCGAGGAGCACGCGGCGTGCGCGCGCCCGTTTCGGATCACTCACGGAACACCTCGCGGTACGCCGGGTCGGACCACAGCTCGTGGTGGGGAGCGCAGGCGCGGATCCGCCCGCCGTCGAGCCAGGCCACCCGGTCGGCGCGGGCCGCGGTGCCGGCCCGGTGGGCGATGATCAGCCGGGTCCGCGGGTCGTGGGTCAGCGCGTCGCCGATCTGGACCTCCGTCACGGTGTCCAGGCTGGACGTCGCGTCGTCGAGGATCAGCACGCGGCCCGGATGCGCGAACGCGCGCGCCAGCCCGAGCCGCTGTAGCTCGCCGCCCGACAGGGGCGCCTCGGCCGGTGGTGTGCGGTAGCCGTCGGTCAGGCGGCGGACGAACGGGTCGGCGCACGCGGCGCGTGCCGCCACGACCGCGTCCCCGCCGATCGCGTCGGCGATCGTCGCCCCGAAGAGCGCCGGGCGCGCGAACGCGTACCCGACCGCGCCCCGCAGGTTCGGCCGGTCCAGCTCGGGCAGCGGGACCCCGTCCAGCAGGACCTGGCCCCCGTCGGGGTCGGAGAGTCGCCCGGCCAGCGCGGCCAGCAGCGACTTGCCCGACCCGGACCGTCCGACGACCGCGACGGAGCCGCCGCCGGGCACGACCAGGTTCAACCCCTCCAGCACCTCGCCCGACGAGACACCGCGAAACTCCAGGCGTCCGGTGCCCGGCGGCAGCGACGCCGAACCGTACGCGGGCGCGGGCCGGTCCAGCACCGGGGCCAGCCGGGAGGCGCCGGCGCGGGCGCGGGCGAGGCGGCCGAGCTGGGCGATCACCGGCCCGATGTCGGCGCCGAGCCCGGAGTACTGCGTCGCGGCGAGCAGCCCGCCCGCGGTCAGCCGGCCCGCGGCCAGCTCGAACCCGGCGACGGTCAGCACCGCGATCTGCAGCAACGGGATGGCCAGCGTGCCGCGGCCCGAGACCGCGGCCTGGATCCGCCAGATCGCGTGGCCGTGCTCGGACAGCTCGGGCAGCGGCTCGAGGACCCGGCCGACCTCGTGCTCGGCCGTTCCGGCGGCGCCGATCGTACGGTTGCCGCCGAGGGTCTCCACCAGCCGGGACGCGATGCGGCCCTGCGCCTCGAGGTAGCGGCCGACGACCGTGGAGGTGTCGCGTACGAAGGACCGCAGCAAGACGATGATCGCGGGCAGGCCCAGCGCGAACGTCAGCGCGAGCCAGGGATCGAGAAGTATGAGGGCGACCATCCCGCCGACGGGCGGCACGATCGCGGTGACCGCCAGCACGGAGGCGGACGGTGCGTAGGCCGTGTCGGCGGTCGCCGTGACCGCCCGGCTCGTCATGTCGCCGGCGGACAGGCCGGATGACGTGCCGAGGCCGAGCACCCGCCGTACGAAGAGGTGCCGCAGCCTGGCCGTCGCGTTCGCCGTACTCGCGCCGACGGCCAGCTCGGACAGGGCGTCACCGCTCATGGAGACGGCCACCAGGGCCGCGTACACGGCCGGCCACGTCGATGTGGCCGAACCGCGCAGTACCCCGTCGACCGCCCGGCCGAGCACGGCTGGTAACACCGTCGCCGTGGCGGCCTGCAGTAACGACGTGACGGCGAGCAGGCCCGCCCAGCCGCCGCCGAAGCGTACGGACCGGAGCACAAGCCTGCTCGCCGTCATCGGTCTCCTTGCGGTCGTGGTCCTGACCATGGTTCATCAGGACCACGGTCCCGTCATCAGAGGCAGAGCGTGATGCTGTGCGAGCTGTGGCAGAGCAGGCTCAGCGTGCTGTTGTACTCGCCGCCGCCGCCCCCACCGTGGCCGCCGGGGGTCGTGCTCATCCCCTGCATGTCCAGAAGCGCCATGTCGTTGTCACCTCCTCATCGGAATCGAAGTTCAGGTCAAAGGCTCGGCCTGTTAGAGGCAGAGCACGATGCTGTGCGAGCTGTGGCAGAGCAGGCTCAGCGTGCTGTTGTACTCGCCGCCGCCGCCACCACCGTGGCCGTAGCCGCCGGGGGTCGTGCTCATCCCCTGCATGTCCAGAAGCGCCATGTTCGTTGTCACCTCCTCGCCGTATGGGTCGGTTCGAACCCTGCGAGTGACCTCGCGGGTGGCTTTGGTGCCGCAAGAAACGGCAGGTGAACCGGCTCGTCGTGCAGAGCCGCGCCCAGCGCGAGCAGGACGCCGGCCGTGCCGGTGCCAAGGTCCATCGACATCCGGAGGAGGTTCTCGCCCGGGAAGGAGAGCCCGCCCTCGTACGCCAGCGCGTGCCAGGCCATGTCGCGTACGTGTGTGTCCGTACGCGGGTCGCCCTGTCGCGCCAGGTGCAGGAGCATCCCCGCGCGCCCGCTGAACAGGCCGGACTGCGCGTAGTAGCGCGTCAGCGCGGCCGTGCGGATCGGGTCCCGCGCGTCGCGGAACCGCTCGTCGTCGCGGTGGGCCAGGTAGTCGTCGATGACCATCCCGATGCCGACGCTGCCCCGGCCGAGGTACGGCAGGATGCGTGAGCCGTCGTCGACGTGCAGCGCGCCGTTCTTGTCGGTCATGCACGCGTCGAGGTCGAGCCGGATGGCGCGCGCCGCCAGGTCGAGGAGGTTCGTGTCGCCGGTGCGCTCGAAGAGCCGTACGAACATCAGCGCCGGGCCGGACATGCCGCGCATCAGGCCGGGCCGTGCCGGTCGCTCCTCGGACGCCAGGACGTGGTCGGCGACGATCTGGGCCGCGCGCTGCGCGCTCTCCTTCAGCGCCGGCGCGCCCAGTGCGTCGGTCAGGTGCAGGAGGTTGAGCGCGAGGCCCGGCAACCCGCCGTGCAGGTCGATGCCGAGGCGTTCCCAGCGCTCGGTGAGGCAGATGTCGACGACCTTGGCGGCGGCTTCCAGCCGGCCGAGGTGCGCGAGGCCGAACGCCGCGCCGTGCAGCCCGTCGTACAGGCCCAGGCCTCCGCCCGGCTGCGGGTCGGTGGCGTGCTCGACCAGCCAGTCCACGTGCTCGTCCCGCACCCCGGCGCCGGTGACGTCGAGGGCGTACAGGACGCCCGCCGCGCCGAACGCCAGGCCGAGGCCGCCGCTGCCGAACTGCTGGATGTCGCCCGGGAAGAGCCGGTCGTCGCGCTCCGGCGTGGCACTGGCGAGGATCGCCGTGCTCAGTGCCGTGCGGGCCTGCGCCCAGCCGAGTGGTTCCGGGGTGAGCCGGGGGATCGTACAGGGTCCCGGATCACCCCGGGTGATCTCGTCGACCGCCGGCTGGAGGAACCCCCGGGGTACGGGGAACCACTCCGTGATCACCTCGGCCAGGTGAGCGGCCTTGGTGCGGTCGAGCATGAACAGGGTGGTCGTGGGGGTGAACAGCGCGATCTTCAGGCAGGCCAGGCTGTACCGGTCGACCGCGATGCCGCGGCGGTCGGGCGGCGCGAGGAACCCGGGGTTGGCCAGGGTCTGCCGCCCGTCCTGCGACGCCGGTGCGGCCGCCTCGAAGTCGATCAGGCCGACCTCGTCGTCGGCGCTCACCATGATGTTGAACATGTGCAGGTCGTTGAAGACGATCCCGCGCTCGTGCACCGCGTCGATGATGCTCTCGGTCTGCGCGTAGATCCGCAGCGCCCAGTCGGTGTACGCGGCGAGGTCCTCGGTGGTGGGCTCCGGGTCGAGCAGCGGATGCCGTTCCGCGAAGAAGGTGTTCAGCGGCCGGCCCTCGATGAACTCCTCGACCAGGAAGTGGTGGTCGCCGACCACGAAGTAGTCCAGGACCGCCGGGATCCCGTGGACGCCGGAGAGGCGCTGGAGGATGTCGTGCTCGCGGCGGAGCCGGGTGACGGCGTCCGCGCCGTCGGCGGCCAGGCCCGCGTGGGGCCGGCCCTCCTTCAGCACCACCTTCGCGCCGGTCCTGGTGTCCTCGGCCGTGTACACCCCGCCCCCGTTGGAGAAGTGCAGCGCCTCGGTCACCCGGTACGGGACGTTCTCCATGGTCACGGCGTTGCGCGCCTCGAGGTGGGGCACGAGGCAGTCCGGCATCGCGACCCACTCGGGCACCGCGAAGACCGGGTTGCGGCGGTCCGGAACCAGCCGTCCGTCCGCGTCCTCGATCGCGGTCACGACGCGCCCGTCCTCGTCCTCGCAGTGGCGCTCGATGAAACCGCCATATCGGACGTAGAGCGGGCCTTCTCCGATGCGGAGATCGCTCAGGACGTACGGCCCCGGCTCGCCTTCAAGAATGGCGCTCAGGTCATCAAGAATGGTCGCGAGTTCGGCCTCGTCACGCGGATAGATGGTGACGAGTTTTCCACTCGCGCCACGCGGTGAGTACTTCGCGTTGCGCATCAGCAGAACGTTCGCGCTGCGCAGGTGCTTGAAGGAGACGCCACGCGGCACGCAGTAGTCACGTACCCGCTCGAGCACACCGGGAGCACCGTCGTGACCTGCGGAAACATGGATCTTCCAGCCCTGCGAGGGGATCTCGTGCACCGGGGGCACGTAGACCAGCCATTCGCTGCGGAGGATCCGCTGCCAGCCCTCGGGAAGGGGTTCGTCGGCGATGGCGAAGGCCGGGCTCTCCTGACCGTCGAGCACGTCATAGAAGAGCCTGTCCTTCAGGCAATACACCTCGTACTGCTTTTCCACCGGTCGTGTCCTCTGCTCGGAAGTGGCGGTCCGGGAGAGTTCCCGTGCCGTGCGTTCCGAGTAGAGACACTCGCAGCCGCCGCGAGTGAAACCTAGGGACAAGTATCACTAATGGACCGTGAAGTTATCCCATAGGGCGATGTGAGTCGCAAAGCTGGAAAATGTCTGGAATTAGCTATTTCCCCTGTAAGGGGTGCCCTCGCCGCGCCCCTCACCCCTTGGGCGCCGGGCCCCTGAGCCCCGCGAACCTGTCAAGGAGGTGAGCCGCCGAGCGCCGGGGCGCGTACGGGCGCATGAGTGTCACGAGGGCGTGGCGGCAGGGCGAAAAGTGCGATTTTCCGGCGTTCTATGGCCGCCGTGCCACGGCGACGAAAAACGCCGGAGAACGGCGGATCAGATCGGCCGGTAACGGCGGTTGACCCGGATCAGCGGCGGGCGGCCGGGGTCGACGTAGTCGACCGCGCCGACCTCGGCGACGAACAGCACGTGGTCGCCGGCCGGCATGCGGTGGTGGGTCTCGCACTCCAGGGCCGCCGTGCCCTCCTCGACGATCAGCCCCTCCGACAGGGGGCCGCGGTGGTGCGGGACGGCCGCGATGAGCAGCCGGGCGCTGGGCCGGCCGGCCGCGGAGAAGCGGCCGGCCAGCGCGCGCTGGGAGGCGGACAGCACGGTCGCCGCCCAGCGGTCGCAGCGGTGGAGCACCTCGTTGAGGTAGGAGTCGGCGGCCACGGAGATCAGCACCATCGGTGGTTCGAGGGAGACCGAGGCGAACGCGGTGACGGTGGTGCCGATGTCGTCACGGCCGTCGCGCACGGTGACGACGACCACGCCGGTCGCGAACGTCGCGAGCGCCTCGGTGAAGTCCTGCGACGGGATCACCGTCAGTGGATCTCCCAGCTGCCCGGGAGCATCAGCGGGCCGCCGGTCGGCAGGCCCACGCGTGCGGCCAGGACCGACATCGAACCCCAGGCGTCGAGGCGTGCGCTCGCGGCCGTACGGTCCTCGCTCGACTCTGCCGGGCGCAGGCGGTCCAGCGGCGAGACGTGCGGGTACACGCGTACCGGTGCGTTCGCGGGCAGCCGTGACCGCTCGCGTGCGAGGTCGATGGCCTTGCCGAGGCCGCCCAGCTCGTCGACCAGCCCGCGCTCGTGGGCGTCGGCGCCGGTCCAGACGCGGCCGCGGGCCAGCTCGTCGACGCGTTCGCGCGTCAGGTCGCGGCCCTCGGCGACCTTGCCCACGAAATCGTCATAGACCCGGTCGAGGAAGGCGTTGACGCGGGTCCACTCCTCGTCGGTGAAGTCGCGGGTCGGCGCGTACATCCGGGCGTGCGCGCCCTCCTCGACCGCGCCCAGGCCGATGCCGAGGCGACCGAGCAGCTCGCCGACGACCGGCTTGCCGAAGACCACGCCGATCGAGCCGGTGAGGGTGCCGGGCTGGGCCATGATGACGTCGGCGGGCGCGGCGACGAAGTAGCCGCCGGACGCGGCGACGTTGCCCATCGACACGATCACCGGCTTGCCGGCCTTGCGGGCGAGTACGACCTCGCGCCAGATCGTGTCGGAGGCGACGTACGAGCCGCCGGGGCTGTCGACGCGGAAGACGATCGCCTTGACCTTGTCGTCGCGTACCGCGGCGCGGAACGCCGCCGCGATCGTCTCCGAGCCGATCGAGGATCCCTGCCCGGGCATCGCGCTGCGCCCGCTGCGGCCGAGCCGGATCGGGCCCTGGCCCTGGATGAGCGCGACCGCGTCCTGGGTGCGCTGGGGGAGCCGCTTGGCCACGCCCTGCGCGCGGCTGTAGCGGGAGACGTAGCGCAGCCGCGCGTCCTCGCCGACGGCGGCGCGCAGCTCCGCGTACACCTCGTCGCGGTAGCCGAGCCGGTCGACCAGGCCCGCCTCGAGCGCCTCGGTGCCGAGCAGCGGCGCGCGGTCGATGAGCGCCCGCACCTCCTCCTCCGGCAGCCCGCGCCCGGCGGCGATCCCGGCGACGATCTGCTCGCCGGCCGACGCGAGGAGACGCCCCGACATCTCCTCGTGCTCGGGCGTGTAGGTGCGCTCCATGAACGTGTTGGCGGCCGTCTTGTACTCGTGCCGCTTGGCGAAGCGCGGCGTGACGCCGATCTTGCCGAGCGCCTCGTTGAAGAACGGCTCCTCCATCGCGAGGCCGGTCAGCGCGAGGTCGCCGGAGGGTTGGAGGCAGATCCGCTCGAACGCGGTCGCCAGGTAGTAGGGGACCGTGCCGCGAGACACCTCGCCGAAGGACTCGGCCCACGCCACGGTGAGCCGGCCGGAGTCGCGGAACGCGCGCACCGCGTCGCGGAGCTCCTGCGCCATCGCCAGCCCGATCCGGCCGCCGCCGATCTTGACGATGAGGGCCTTCACCCGTGGGTCGGTGCGCCCGCGGCGCAGCCCCTCGAGGACGTCGCGCAGATGAGTGCGCCGCATGCTGAGCAGCGCGGTGACCGGGTCGCCCGGCTGTCCCTCCACGATCCCGTCGCTGAGATCGATCTCCAGGACCAGCGGGGCGTTACGCCGATCACGTGCGTCTTTGAGCAGGTCAACGACTGATACGGCATCCACCATGGCCCAACCCTACGGCCGGCGGCGCGTGCGCGGAACCGTACCCGTCTGACGCGCCGAACGGGTCGTGAAAAGTGTCGATGGTGGCCTGGATTCTTCGTATTCGGCTGCCAATAAAATTTTGTCAGGGAGTCAAATAATCGGTCATGCCTTATGGTGCAAGGGTAAATGGACGTGACCCCCAAAGGAGTTCCTCATGTCCGCTAACCGTTTCACCATGCGTTTCGCGGCCCTCGCCTTCGCCGGCGCGGCCGCGTTCGCGCCGCTGGCAGCCCAGGCGGCGACCCCCAGCGCCCCCGTCTCCGCCTCCGCCGTCACCCCGGCGATCTCGGCCTCGCAGGTGTTCGCCAACGCCGAGACCTGGCATCCCCACACCGACCAGCGCATTCCCTACAGCCAGAGCGCCTACCACAACGGCTACCGCACGGACTGCTCCGGCTACGCCTCCATGGCCCTCGGCCTGGCGACCCCCGGGCTCAACACCGTCGGCCTCGCCGCATCCTCCGTCTCCGACCCCATCGCCATGAGCGCCCTGCAGCCCGGCGACCTGGTCATCGACGCCACCGGCGACAGCAACACCCGCCACGTCGTCATCTTCCAGAACTGGACCGACGGCTCCCACGGCTCCTACATGGCCTATGAGCAGCGCGGCAGCTACGGAACCGACCACCGCACCCTCACCTACGGCCTCACCTCCGGTAGCGAGTTCCACGCCTACCACCCCCACGTGCTCAGCTGAGCCCCACGCACGGGCCTGGGTACACGCGTGTCCGGGCCCGTGCGTGAAATCGTCAGATCTGCGGGCATAGACCCCGCATGAACCGGAACGACGATCCCCGGCGTGCGGCGATCGCCCACGTCACGCTGCTCGTCTTCGCGGCACTGCCGCTCGTGGCACTCCTGTTGATCAAGGTCTTCGGCGACCAGAGCGCGCCCGCCGGGCAGTGCAAGGGCCTGGGGTTCGGCTGCGTCCCGTCGCAGGCCGATACCGCCGCCCTGCTGCTGCTGTTCGCCCTGCCGATCATGCTCCTCTGGGCCGCCTGCGGCACGGTGCTCCTGGTGCTCCTGCGCCGCCGGGACCGCTACCGCGAACGGCCCGCGATCCTGCAGGGACTACTCCCCGTAGTGCCCGCGCTCGTCATCGCGGCGGTGGTGACCTTCCTCGTGCTTCCCTGACCGGGCCCAATTATGGGCCCAATTCGGGGCCCATGTGCGGGCCCATAGGAGGGCCCAGCGGGCTCGAGCGGTGGTGGATCAGAGGGCGAGAGGGTCAGGCCCGAAGGCTGCCGGATACCCGGCCGTCTCCGCCGGTTCACCTGCCTGACCTGCTGTCCTGGTTGCCCGAAACCAGGCCCGGCCGGTCGAATCAGGCGAGGTGGACGGAGGGTGGGTGGGGTTTCGACAAACTCTTGTGCCGATAAGTGCCTTATGTAACTATCGGTGCCCACAGTTGAGATCTGCATGGTGACGACGAGCGATACACCTCTAGTGGCGCTTTTCGGAACCGGAGCTCAACGTCAGCCTTCAACTGAACTGTCGTGTGATCGACGCGAATGGCCACGAAGGAAGGGGCGCTGTGGCTGGAGGATCAGCGAGGGCCATTGTTGTCCTCGGAGACATCCCGGCGACCGGTCACTTCGCGAACGTGGAGGCCCTCCGGGGGCCTGACCTGACCTCGCCGTCGGACTCCGCCCTGGCGCTCCTGGACTTGATCGCGCAGCGGCTCCCCGACGCGTCGGAGGGCATCCTCGTCGTCTACCCCGAGTGGCAGAGGGAGCCGGCGAAGCGGCTGATCCGGCTGGTACGGGGCCTGCTCGACACCGACCAGGTCGCGAGCATCGGGCTGGCCCTGCCGCCGCTCGCGTGCTCCCTGGTCGCAGACCTGCTGTCCCACGCGGCGCCGCATCTGCAGATCGGCTACCTCGCCGGGCTGGGCCGGCGGCTGCAGCAGGAGGTCCTTTCGGGCGCCCGCGTCGCCACCGTGGCCAAGCTCGAGCACATGGACATCAAGCTCACCCACCACATGGCCTCCTACAGCCCAGGCTCGGGATTCCTGGCGTGGGCCGCACCGAAGGCCAGGGTCGAGCGGCTCACCAGGAAGCGGCAGATCGGCACGGCCGACCTCCAGCCCGACGACCCGATCCTGCTGGTCGCACCGCAGGGACCGGACTTCGCGGGCTTCGAGCAGGACCTCGCGTCGGCCCTCCACCCGCAGGTGGTCAAGACCGTTCCCGCCCAGCCCCTCGGCGCGGCCTTCTGGGGTACCCGCAAGCACGTGGAGTTCGTCGCGTTCAGCGGGCACCCGCAGGCCCTGTCCAACGTCGTGCGGTCGATCCGCTACTGGACCTGCCCGTGGTGCCGCCAGCCGTGCGCGCTCGAGGTCTGCGCGATCTGCGGGATGTTCCAGGTGGAAGCGCACGCGGACATGGCGGGCCTGCCCGGCCGGGCCCCGGAGCCGCCGGCCGTACCGAGCTTTCCGACCGAGTCGGACGAGCCGCCGCCCGAAAGCGCGGCGGCGGTCCCCGACGACGCCGGAACCCCTGAGCGGATGCCCGCCACGCGGCCATGGCCGCCGAGGGCGGGGCTTCGATCTCGTTCCGTCCGGGCGTCCTGCGGACCGCTCCGGCTCCGTCGGCGGACGACGCTCGTGCGGTCACCTTCGGCCGGCGGACGCGCGATGACGACGGAGGATCGTCCGCAGCCCGATCCGTACGCCCTCCGGAGGAGCGGCCGGTCGCCGGCTCGCCGGACCCGGCGGCCGGGTCGAACGGTAAGGAGCGGCCTGCCTAGCAGAGCCCGTAAGACCACAATGCCCAGGCACCCGGTGCCTTAGCCCCGAAAGGAAGCCGGATGAACCCCCGCCAGCGGCGTGGAGCCGCACTGTTGATCTTGGCGACCATCGGCGCGATCGTCGTGTTCGTGAGCGTCGTCGGATACGTGGGGTCGGTACGCGCCGAGGTCCGCACGAAGATCTCCGTTCTCCAGCTCACGAAACCCATCGCCGCCTACAGCCCCGTCGACGAATCCGCGGTGAAGCGGGTGCAGGTGACGGCGAAGGGGATGCCGAAAGACGCGCTCCTCACCGACCTGCAGGACCTGACCGGAAAGGTCGCGGCCACGGACGTGCCGCAGGGCGCCCTGCTGGAGAAGGGCATGTTCGTCAACGCCCCGACCCTGCAGCCCGGCCAGCGCGAGATCGCGATCATGATCGACGCCGAGACCGGCGTGGCCGGCAAGGTGCAGCCCGGGATGCTCGTTGACATCTACGGCTCCTTCCAGCAGCAGAACGGTGCCTCGCAGAAGTCGTGCGCGATGCGCGTCATCACCAAGGCCCGGGTGATCAACGTGGGCCAGCTGCGCAAGGAGAACGGTGGCCAGAACCCGAACGACGTCACCCAGGTGGTTCCGGTCACGTTCGCGCTGAGCGCCCCGGACAGCCTCAAGCTCACCTACGCGGAGAGCTTCGCGACCAAGGTGAGGCTGGCCCTCATCGGTGGCCAGGGCATCGAAGTGACCAAGCGCATGGGTCCGGTGTGCGCCGCGCCGATAGCGAGGTGATGAGATGAGCGTTCGTGTTCTGCTCGCCGCGGGCAATGGTGGCCTGGCCGCCTCGCTGCGCACGCAGGTCGACGAGCTGAACGACATTGAGATCGTCGCCGTACAGACCACCGCCGCCGATGTCGTGAGTGCCGCGAACCAGGACCCGTTGCTCGACGTGGTGCTGGTGCACTTCGAGATCGAGGGCTCGTCCGCGATGGACCTCATTCGCGAGCTCGCGATGCGGCACCCGCACCTCGCGGTCGTCGTCATCGCCGACGACGCCTCGGCGGAGATCTACGGGGCGGCGATGGAGGCCGGGGCGCGCGGAGTGGTCTCCGCGGAGTCCAGCCAGGCCGAGCTGCAGAGCCGGATCGGGTCGGCCGCGGAGTGGTCGCGCACGATGCGACGGCACTTCGACCCGGCCAGCACCGGCGTCATGCCCACCCGGATGGGCCGGATGCTCTCGGTGTGCGGTGCCAAGGGCGGCACCGGCGCCACCACGCTCACGGTCCAGCTCGCGCTGCGGGCGGTCGCCGACAAGCAGCAGGTCTGCATCGTCGACCTGGACCTGCAGAAGGGCGACATCCCGAGCTACCTGGACATCACCCACCGTCGGAGCATCGCCGACCTGATGGCCACGGCGGCCGAGCTCGACGGCGTCATCCTCGGTGAGGCGCTCTACATCCACCGGGACGGACCGCACGTCCTGCTGGCGCCGGCCGAGGGCGAACAGGCCGAGGACGTGTCCGCGCGCGCCGCACGCCAGATCCTGAGCGGGCTGCGGTCGCGGTACGACGTTGTGATCATCGACTGCGGCGCCTACATGACCGAGGCCAGCGCGGTCGCGATCGAGCTCTCGGACACCGTGCTGGTGACCGTGACGCCCGACCTGCCGTGCCTGCGCGCGGCGCAGCGCCTCGGCAAGATGTGGGAGCGCCTGCAGGTCCGCAAGCGGGACGACATGTCCGTCGTACTGGTACGCGCCGACCGCAAGAACGAGGTGCAGCCGGACTTCGCCCGCAAGATCCTCGGCCTGCCGATGCTCAAGACGACGGTCCCGGCCGCGTTCCGCGCGCTGGAGGAGGCGACCAACACCGGGGCGCCGAAGGCCGTGGAGAACGGCGACTACCGCAAGGCGGTCACCGCCGTCGCGCGGGAGGTCGGCCTCGTCGAGTCCGAGGCCGCCGGGACGAAGCGCGGGAAGGGCGACCAGGGCGTCGCGGTCACCGAGTTCGTCCTGCTCATCCCGTTCCTCGGGCTGCTCCTGCTGCTGATCTGGCAGGCCATCATCGTGGGTCTCACCTCGATGTACTCCAGCCACGCCTCCAGCGAGGGCGCCCGCGCGGTGGCCGTGCTCGGCTACGACTCCCCGGGTGCGCGGGCGGAGGTGGAACGGCGGGCGGTCGCACGGGTCTCCGACCAGTGGGGCGACCGAAACCACTTCCACCTGTCGGTCGACGGTGACTTCGTGAAGGTCACCATCGACGCCCCGGCCGTACTGCCCGGCATGCACGGCCCCTGGGGCATCAGCACCAAGGCGAAAATCGTGTACGAGGACGGAGACAGCCTCCCATGAGCACGAATTCGCGCGGTCTCCGCCGTCACGGACGGCGGAGAGCCCGGGGCGACGACGGCGCCGCCATCACCGAGTTCATCGCGATCCTGCCGATCGGCCTCGTCATCATCCTGGTCGCCTTCGAGGCACTGATGGCGGGGACGACGGTGGAGCGCGTGGAGAACGCGGCCCGTACCGGCGCCCGGATGGCGAGCCAGGCGCAGAACTCCGGTCTGTGCACCGGCTCGGCGCAGGAGGCCATGCCGGGCTGGCTCGACCACAGAGAGGTCGACGGTGGCTGGGAGGGCCAAGGACTCTTCTGCCACGTGCGCGCGGAGGTCCCGGTGCTGTTCCCCGGCGCGCACCTCGACTTCACGATCGACCGTACCGTCCATATGCCGGTTGGATGAGTGATGGCACTTAAAGACCGCATTGAAGACAGCCGCCATGTCGTCGCGGGCAAGACGAGCGCCGCAGGCGTGTCGATGTGGCGGCGGCGGCTGCTCGAGGAGATCAACCTCGACGAGCTGGCCAAGCTGGACCTCACCCAGCGGCGTGCCCGCCTGGAGAAGGTCGCCGGCCACATCATCAGCCGCGAGGGCCCGGTCCTGTCGCCCGGCGAGCGCGGTGCCCTGATCCGCCGGATCGTCGACGAGGCGCTCGGGCTCGGCGTGCTGGAACCCCTGCTCGCGGACGAGACCATCACCGAGATCATGGTCAACGGCCCGGACGACGTCTACGTCGAGCGATCCGGCCGGCTCCAGCGCATCGACACGACGTTCGCCAGCGAGGACCAGCTCTACCAGACCATCGACCGCATCGTTGCCCAGGTCAACCGCCGCGTCGACGAGTCCAGCCCGATGGTGGACGCGCGGCTGCCGACCGGTGAGCGCGTCAACGTCATCATCCCGCCGCTGTCGCTGGTCGGCCCGGTGCTGACCATCCGGCGGTTCCCCCGTGCGTACTCCGTCGACGAGCTCGTGCGCTCCAAGGGCCTCGACGAGCACAGCGCAGTGCTCCTGGCGTCGTTCATCCGCGCCCGGCTCAACGTGGTCATCTCCGGCGGTACGGGCACCGGCAAGACGACGATGCTCAACGCCCTGTCCGCGTTCGTGCCCAACGAGGAACGCATCGTCACGATCGAGGACTCCGCCGAGCTCCAGCTCGACCAGGAGCACATCATCCGGCTGGAGAGCCGCCCGCCCAACATCGAGGGCGAGGGTCAGGTGGCCATCCGCGACCTCGTACGGAACTCCCTGCGTATGCGGCCCGACCGGATCATCGTCGGTGAGGTACGTGGCGCGGAGACGCTCGACATGCTCCAGGCCATGAACACCGGCCACGAGGGCTCGATGGTGACCGTGCACGCCAACTCGGCGGACGACGCGATCTACCGGCTGCAGACAATGGCCAGCATGAGCGACGTCAAGCTGCCCTTCGAGACCGTACGCGACCAGATCAACAGCGCGGTCGACGTCATGATCCACCTCGGCCGTGGGGCCGACGGTTCGCGGCGGATCGTGGAGATCGCGGCGGTGGCCTCGAACCGGCGGGAGCAGTTCCGGCTGCAGACCGTCATGCGGTTCGTGCCCGAACCCATCGGCCCGGACCGGGTCCTGCGCGGCGAGTTCTGCCACTACGCGATCCCGAAGCACCTCGCGGACCGCCTGTTCACCGCCGGTGAGAGCGTGCCGCCCGCGTTCGGGGTCGGCGACGACGAGACGCTTCGCAGGGATGTGTCATGAACCTGCCCTACCCGGCGATCCTGGCGACCCTCGCCGTCACCCTCGCCGCCGGAACACTCGCCATCTCCGACCTCGCCGCGGGCTGGGAACAGCGCCGCAAGCTGCAGGGCCGCTCGATGCTGGACGATGCGGACCGCCGTGCCGACAGCGTCCGCGGCCGGTTCGACTCACGGCTGCGGCGTACGGAGCTCGGCCGGCTCATCGCCAAGCGCCTGATGGCCGCCAACATGCGGATGAGCGTCTCGTCGTTCCTGTTCCTGATGGTGATCGGCTTCGTCGGCGCGCTCTACCTCATCGGCAGCTACCTGGCGCCGGTGTTCGGCGTCGCGGCCGGTGTGGCGGTGATCTTCCTCTTCTTCGCGTTCCTGCGCAGGCAGGAGGCGCGGCGGCGCGAGGAGTTCATCGGCCAGCTTCCCGAGCTGGCCCGCGTGCTCTCGAACGCCTCGGCGGCCGGCCTGGTGATGCGGACCGCGATCGAGATGGCCGCCGAGGAGCTGGACGACCCGGCCAGTACGGAGCTGCGTCGTACCTCCGACGCGCTGCGGCTGGGTCAGCCCACCGACCAGGCACTGCACGAGCTCGGCGAGCGGCTGCCCTCACGCGAGCTCGCCGTCCTGGTCAGCACGCTGATCGTGTCGTCGCGCTCCGGCGGCTCGCTGGTCACCGCGCTGCGCAGCATCGCCAGCACGCTCGAGGACCGCAAGGAGATCCGGCGCGAGGTCAAGACGATCATGGGAGAGGCCGTCGTGACCAACTGGGCGATCGCGATCATGGGCGTCGGCATCCTGTTCGTCGTCAACCTGGTCTCGCCCGGCGTCCTGCGCACGATGAGCGAGCACCTCGCCGGCCAGGTCATCCTCGGTGTCAGCTCGGCCATCTTCATTCTCAGCTTGATCATCATTAGACGCATCACCCGAATCGACATCTGAGGCTCTGCGATGGAAATCCTGTTGATGGCCGCCGGGGCGGCGCTCTGCTTCGTACTGGGAGTGTGGGGATTCGCGCTCATGCGTTCCGACGAGCGGGTGGCACAGGACATCCTCGCGGAGCCGGAGCGTAAGAAGTCGCAGACCGATTCGACCATCGTGACCCAGATCGCCGACGTGCTGGGGCGCCCGTTCACCAAGCCGATGCTGGAGCTGCTGGGCTCGAGGCGCCGCCGGATCCGGCGGCGGATCGAGGCGGCCGGCCGGCCCGGCAACATGACCGTCGAGTCCTACGCACGCCAGACCGCCGGTCTCGTCATCTTGTTCGTGCTCCCCGGGATCTTCTTCCTGCTGCAGGGGCAGACCTTCCTCGGCCTGCTCATCATGGGCGGGGTCGGGCAGAACGAGCTGCTCCTCGCCGTACGGATCCGGCAGCGCCAGGACGAGATCCAGCGCCAGCTTCCGGACTTCCTCGACGTGCTCGCCGTCACGGTCTCGGCCGGACTGGGTTTCCGGCACGCGCTGAGCCGGGTGGCCATCAGCATGCCCGGCGCGCTGGCGGAGGAGTTCACCATCTCGCTCCAGCAGATGGAGCTGGGCACGCCTCGACGCGAGGCGTTCGAGGAGCTCCGCCAGCGCAACCGGGCCGAGATGCTCGGCCAGTTCGTCACAGCCATCCTGCAGGCGGAGGAGCTCGGTGCTCCGCTGGCCACTGCCCTCATGGAGCTCAGTACGGACATGCGCCGCGAATCGGCGCAGTGGGCCAAACGCCAGGCCCAGCGCATCACCCCGCGGATCACTGCGGTCTCCGCCGCCCTTACCCTCCCGGCGATCATGGCGATCGTCGTGGGCGGGATGTTCTACTCGTCAGGAGCTGATCTCGGTGGCCTCCTCCGCTGACCGACAGAGCCGGCTCGGGCCGATGGTGCCATCCCGGGTCGGGGCCGCGTTCCGGCTGCTCATGCAGCTGCGAACGCTCACGGCGGCGATGACGCTCGTCCTGATCCTGCCCGGGCACCGGCCGACCTCGGTGGTCCTGCTGGTCTCGTTCGCGGGGCTCTCCTGGATCGCCGCCCGCCACTGGCAGCTGATCGTGCCGCGCCTGCTCGTGCACCCGATGCTGGTGGCCGCGGACGTGGCCGCGTCCTTCGCGGCGCTCAAGATCGGCGGGCCGACGGGACCGTTCTTCCTGTCCACCGTGATCACCGCCGCCGTGGCCGGGCTGCTCTTCCGCTGGCCGGGCATGCTGACCATCTCCGCGATCCAGGTGTTCTGGTACTACCTGACGCTGGCCGAGGCCCACGTACCGGCGGCCGACCAGACGTTCCAGGTGCTCGTGGGGCAGCCGATGTACTACCCGCTGATCGGGTTCGCGGGAGTGGCGCTGCGCAAGCTCATCGACGACCAGGCCGAGGCCGAGTCGACGGCCGCCGCCGCCGAAGAACGCGCGCGGCTGGCACGCGAGATGCACGACTCGCTCGCCAAGACGCTGCGCGGCATCGCGCTGGCCACCGCCGCACTGCCGATGTGGGCGCGCCGGGATCCCGAGCGCGCGATCCAGGAGTCGGTGCGCATCGCCGCGGACGTCGAGGTCGCCTCGCGCGAGGCGCGCAACCTCATCAGCGGCCTGCGCGACGACCGGATCACCCTGCCGCTGTGCACGGCCGTACGCGCGATCGCCGAGAGCTGGCGCGAGGCGCACGGAGTCGGCCTCCGCTGTGACATCGAGCCCGGCGTCGACCTGCCGCTGCGCGCCCGGTACGAGGCGGTGGCCATCTGCTCCGAGGCGCTCACCAACATCGCCCGGCACGCGGCCGCGACCTCGGTCGAGGTACGGCTCACCGCCACGCGCGGCTCCGTCGTGCTGATGATCAGGGACGACGGCAAGGGCTTCGAGCTGACGAGTGTCGAGGACCTGGCCAGAGAAGGGCACTACGGTCTGCTCGGGGTGCGCGAGCGTACCGAGCGCGCCGGTGGGGTCGTCTCGCTGGCGTCCGCGCCGGCGAGAGGCACGACGATCACGGTCACGTTCCCGGCCGCCGGAGCACCGTCCGGCGGCCTTCGCATCGCAGAGGTGGCCTGAGTGGAATCGCCCAGAGTCGTCGTCGTGGACGACAACGCGGTCGTCCGGTCCGGGCTGGTCTCGCTGCTCCAGGCCGGTGGCGTCGAGGTGCTCGCCGAGGCGGCGGACGGCGAGAAGGCCATCGCCCTCACCGAGCGGCTGCATCCCGACCTGGTGCTGCTCGACGTACGGATGCCGCTGGTCGACGGGGTCACGGCCGCACGCCGGATCGCGAAGACCACGCGGGTGCTCATGCTGACCTACACCGACACCCCCGAGATCATCCGGGCGGCCATCGGCAACGGGGCGGCCGGCTATCTCGTGCACGGCACCTTCACTCCGGAGGAGCTCCTGAGCGCGGTACGCGAGACGGTGGGCGGCGCCAACCCGCTCTCGCCCGCGGCCGTCGCGGTCCTGGTCGGCGCGGTGCAGAGCCAGGCGAAGGCGCCGCCGGAGTCTCCGGGCAGCCGCTTCGGCCTGTCCACCCGCGAGATGGAGGTCATGGAGCTCGTCTCGCAGGGCTACCCGAACGGCGCCATCGCGGCCCGGCTGTTCGTCGCGGACAAGACAATCAAGAATCACGTGAATCACATCTACGCCAAGCTCGGAGTGACCACGAGGGCGGCCGCTATCGCGCTCTGGCTCGGTTCGGGAACGGCCCGGGACGACTGGTCATGAGCGGACCTGCGGCCGTGGGACTCGGGACCCAGGCGGAAATGGGCCCCCGCCCTAACCGAAACTGGGTCGTCGGACCCTGGGAGCGATGCTCGTCGCTCCGTACTGTTCTTGTAGGCAAAGCGGTACGGAAAAAGAGCCGGCATTTCCCGGGAGGGCCAGAAATGAATCGCATGATTCCGTTCTTCGTCACTCTCTCGACGTTCGTCGAGGGCAGCGCGAAGCGCATCCAGAAGCGTTACGTCGGCGACGACCGCGGTGCGAGCATCGTTGAGTACATCGCCCTCCTGTTCATCGTCGCGCTCATCGTCGCCGCCGTGCACGGTTCGGGCATCGACCAGACCATCAAGTCGAAGGCCGTCGAGGCCGTCAACAAGGTCTTCAGCTCGGCTGGCGGATGATCGTACCCACATCCTTCTGCGGCGGGAGGGACCACCTCGGGTGGTCCCTCCCGCCGCATTGTTGTTGTCTACAATGCGCTACCTGACCGGCGACCAGAAGGGGAATGATGCGGGCTTCGGAAAACACGCATGCGTCGAATGCGGACCGGCTTTTCGCCGGGACGCGATTCATGCGCTTCGCGGCCGCCGTGTCGGTGCTGTCGCTGGCGCTTTCCGGGTGCGGTGGAGATGACAAGAAATCCGGCGACGACCCCGGTCAGGCCGCGTCGGGCAGCGACCGTCCCATCGCCGAGAAGCCGTTCGCGTCCGAGCCGATGGCGCACGAGGCCGGTCCGGCGCACGTCGACCTGCTGGCCCTCAACCGGACCGCGCAGAACACCGTCACGCTCCGCCTGCGCATCGTCAACGACGGGCAGCAGCAGCTCGCGCTCCTCGCGGCGCTCCGTGACATGGCGCCGAACTCGCCGGGATCGGAGCTGGCCAACGGCATCACCCTCGTCGACGGCGCCGGCGACAAGGTCTACTACCCCCTGACGACCAGCACCGGCACCTGCCTGTGCAGCGACGTCACCAACATCGAGGTCCCCCCGGGCAAGGCGCAGGAGCTGTACGCCGTCTACCCGGCGCCTCCCGCCACGACGAACAAGGTGACCGTGCAGGTCCCGGTCACCATCGACTTCGCCGACGTGCAGATCGGCCAGGGGGAGGCGCCGCCGGCGCCCGGCCAGAACGTGGACCCGGCGAAGGCCTCGCTCGGCCAGCCCACCGTGCGCCCGCTGGTCAACAGCAGCCAGTCCGACGTCGAGGACATCGACGACGATGACGCCAACCGGACGATGCGGCTCGCCGCCGACGTCCTGTTCGCCTACAACAAGGCCGTCCTGACGCCGAAGGCCAAGTCCATCCTTCAGGACGTGGCCGGGCAGATCGACAAGTCCAAGGGCACCACCGTCAAGGTCGACGGCTACACCGACAGCAGCGGGAGCGACGCGGTGAACCAGCCGCTGTCCGAGCACCGTGCGCAGGCGGTACAGAAGGCGTTGCAGGGCCTGGTGACCCGGAAGGGCATCACGTACCAGCCGGCCGGCCACGGCTCGCAGAACCCGGTGGCCAAGAACGACGACGCGTCGGGCCGTAAGCGGAACCGCCGGGTCACGGTGGCGTTCGCCAAGCCCCCGGAGCCGCAGACCACCGCGCCGACCGCGGGCCCGCCGTTCCGCTGGACCGAGGGCGGCAAGCTGCCCGTCCTCGCCAGCGCGCGCCCGAACTTCCACGCGAGCGGGAACGCCACCATCGAGGGGGCCGACAACATCCGGTTCGACGTCAACAGCGTGCACCGGGAGCCCAGCGGCCTCGTGACGCTCGTCTGGACGGCGACCAACGTCGGAGCCCAGGACCAGATGGTCGCCGGGTCCTTCGACAAGTGGCTGTCGCTGGAGTACCCGGGTGCCACCACGACGTCCGGCGTCAGCCTCGTCGACAAGGCCGGGCAGATGCGTTACTGGCCCTCACGTGACGGCCAGGGCGTGTGCGTGTGCTCCTCGACGAGCGCGGCCGTGCACACCACGCAGACCCTCAAGCCGAACGGCAGCGTGACCTACTCCAGCGTCTACAAGCCGCCGGCCATGGTCAACGACGTGGACGTGCAGATCAGCTGGTACGCCGAGACGGTCGACGTCGGGAGCGTCCCGGTCCGGTGACGCGCCTCCCGGGCGCCGCCGAACGCGGCGTCCGGGTGCTGGGCGTGACCCGGCTCAGTGCAGCTTCACCGCGGCGTAGCCGATGGCGGCGAGGATGAAGACGACGCCGAGCGTGACGGTGCCGAAGCCGCTGCGCACCTGGCCGCGCCCGCTGGCACTGTCGATGCAGGCCTTCCGCGGGTCCGCGGGGTCATAGAGCACGGGCACCTGCTGGCCGCGCATCCGCGTCAGGTAGTACGGGCCCTCGTTGACGTTGGAGGTGGTCTCCACCTCGGTGCCGTCGTGCGTACGGAACCGCAGCACGGGATAGGTCGTCGGCTCGTCGTTGTGACGCGCGGTGTGGATGCCCGCGAGGACACCCGTGACGCGGCGGGCCCGTGACCGGAAGCCGCGCGCCTGGCGCAGCGAACGCGTGCCCCCGTAGACGGCGAGCACGCCGAGCCCGGCGAAGAGCAGGACGAACAGCACGGTCCTGGTCATATTTGGGCATCCTCCCCGGTCACGGATTCGGTGCTCTCCCATACTCGCGGCCACCGGGCCGATCCGGCAAGGAGCCCGCTGACGTGCGGGCCCGTGGAAATGGGCCCGACAATGGGTCCCGGGGCCCTGGGAGCCGGGACCGGATTTTCGTAACGTCCCGTCTCATGTGGGAGCGGTCAAGGACGGACCGAGGCGCCTCGACGGTCGAATACGTGGCGCTGATGCTAATCATGGCAATGGTGGTATCGGCGGCGACGCTGGTCATCCCCAATCCGGTGGGCGACGGCGCGAAGGCCGCGATCTGCAAGATCTTCAATGCCGTCACGGGCGGCAACGCGGACTGCGGTAAAAAGTCCTTCGACTACAAACCGTCACAGGCCGCCTGCGTAACCGGCCAGGACTCGAACAAGGTCGGCGCGTCGGTCACCGCCTTCAGCGTCAAGATCGGTGACAGTTTCCAGCTGCTCCGCATCAAGACCGCCGACGGCCGGGAAAAGGTCGTCGTCGTCCCGGCCGACTACAAGCTCGGCCTGGTCGGTAAAGAGGGCCTGCAGGCCAACATCGGCGGCAAGAACTACGGTCTGCACGCCGGCGGCAAGGTCGAGGGCACCGTCGGGCTCAAGTACGGCGATACCTGGTCCTTCCCGAGCGAGAAGGACGCCGACCACTTCGTCGACGACATGAAGTGGGACTGGGGCCGCAAGGAGGCCGAGCACGTCAGCCCGATCCTGTGGGGCTTCGACAAGATCACCGGCTGGAAGCCGAACACTCCCGACCCGGCCAGCACCCAGTGGGACGTCACCGCCGAGGGCCTGGCCAACTTCGGCGCGAAGTTCGGCAACCTCCAGGAGAACAACGGCGAGAAGTCCGTCACCGACATCGGGACCGGCGTCGAGGTGGAGGGCAAGGCCGGCGACGGCATCTCCATCATCAAGGACAACTACAACCCGACGAACCCGAACGATCCCTCGTACCCGCGCACCTCGGTCGTCTTCAACGTCCAGGGCAGCGTCAAGGGCGGCGGGAAGGTCCTCGGCTTCGGGCCGTCCGGTTCCGGCTCCTACGTCGGGCAGACCAAGGTGACGCGCGACAACGACGGCAAGCTCGTCAGCATCACCTGGGTCACCACGCACGACGAGACCAGCAGCGAGGGCTACAAGGTCCCCGGCAAGAACAACGTCTCGGACAAGGACTCGGACAAGAAGGTGACCACGACCACCACGACGGTCAACTTCGATGATTCGAACCGCGCCGTCGGCGACAAGTGGATCCAGGACAACGCGTTCCTGATGCCGCTGCAGACGGTACGCAACGCCTTCGACCCGAACGCGAGTTACTCGACCGCGGACCCCGGCGCGGGCTCCAGCCCGTTCGACCAGCTCGTCTACAACCAGGGCGTGGTCAGCAAGAACACCTACGCGGGCAACGTCGATGAGTTCGGGATCGGCGCCGAGGCCGGTGAGGGGCTCACGTTCGGCATCGATCTGAACTACGAGCACGACCAGTCTCACCTGGTAGATTCCCAATACCTTGACGCGCCTCAGAACGGCTTGCGTAACTTCGTGCAGTGGCCGGAATGCAAGAGCTCGGGCTAAGAGGGGACATGATGCGCCGGATCGGCTTGTGCGCGACGGCGGCCGCAGGGCTGCTGCTCGCCACCGCGTGCTCCTCGGGCGGCACACCGTCCGGGTTCGTACGCGTGAAGGGCTCGAAGGTCTCCGTCGCCCACCCCAAGGACTGGCAGGCCGGCAGCCCCACGTCGAAGATCATGACCGCGACGGCGGCGTCCTCGGCCGAGGACGCCGAGGTCGACGTCCTCGAGAACTTCCTCGCCGGTGACAGCAAGGGCAGCGAGGACATGCTGGTCGACACGGTCGAGACCGGCGCGGAGATGAACAGCACCGGCTACCACCGCACCGGCACCAAGTCGATCGACGTCAAGGGCGCCAAGGCGGCGGTACGCGTCGACTACACCTTCAACGATGCGAAGAAGGGCCCCTGCCAGGCGGCCGACGTCGCGATCCTCGGCAAGAACGAGCAGATCCACGCGGTGCGCGTCATCTGGCAGCGCGGCAAGCTCGGCGAAAAGACGGTCGACGGCATCGTCGGCTCGATCCAGGCGAGCTGACCGTGCTCGGCCTCGTGCGCGCCTGGGCCGGTGCCGTCTTCGTGCTGATCGTCGGCATGGTGGTCCTCGTCGGGCTGACCCCACGTACGGTGCCCGGCCAGTCGATCTCGGCCTCCGACCAGGCCTTCCGCATCCACCTGCCGTGGCTCATCGTGGTCCTGCTCATGGTGCTGGCCGCCGCCGCCCTCGACTGGCGGGCCTCGGCACGGCGCAGACTGCTGGCCACGCTGCCCGTCCCCGCGCTGAGCATCCTCGCCGGCGCCGTGATGGGCGCGGCCGGGGCGACGTCACCGCTCACGGCGCTCCTGTACGTCGTGGAGGGCCTCCTCGGCATCGCGGCCGGTCTGTTCCTCCGTAGCCTGTTCGACAAGACCCAGGAGTCCCCGGCCTACTCCTAGGCGGTGTCTGCCCTAGGAGTAGGCCGCCCACCAGGGGGCCCAAGAACAAAGGGTCCCCGGGCCCTGGCAGTCAGCCCGCTTTTCAAGCAATCTTCTGTCTTATGCGCAGGCGAACTGGGGGGCGTGACAGAACCCGGAGGACGCTGGCGGCCATTGCGCTCGTGCCGGCGATCCTCGCGACGGCCGGATGTTTCGGCATTAAAGACGAACCGAGACTTGACGCGTCATTGCGTCGGTTCCACGGGGAGGGCTTCTCCGTCGGCTACCCGAAGGGATGGGGCCGGTCGGCGTCCGACCGACGAACCGTTCCCGGGTCCCTGTTCGAGGTGACCAGCCCGAAGGCGGGGGAGAAGGCCCTGATCGGGTCGTTCGACATCCTGTCCTACTGGGGCGGTCCACCACTGCTCGACGACGTGGTCTCGGACTTCATGCGGGTCAGCCGCACGCAGCCCAGCTTCCAGCTGATCGGCCAGGAACGCATCGACGTGAACGGCCACACCGGCTATCAGGTCCGCAAGGAGTGGGAGGGCACGCTCGGGTCGTCCGCGCAGCGTCTCCACACCGTGGACTGGTTCGCGCAGTTGGAGAGCGGCACCGTGGTCGATATCCGGATCGGCTTCCCCAGCGACCATTACGACTTCTCGATCGTCTCCTCGATCGGCCGCTCGTTGTCGGTCGACTGACCGCACATGGGCCGCCCCGTGGAATTGGGCCCCTGGGCCCTGTTCTCCGTCCGAAACGATCTCTAGGTTTCTCGTGAGGGATCGGACCGTACTCGGCAAGGCGAGGGCTTCAGATGAGGCGACGCGGAGACAAAGGTGCGGCCACGTCGATTCTCGTGGTCATCATGGCATTGACGCTGGTAGCGGCGACCTTGCTGCTCAGCCGGATCGCCCGCGCGAATGACCTGCGTACCCGGGCTCAGACGGGGGCGGACGCCGCCGCGCTGGCCGCGGCGGCCGAGATCCGGGACCGAGGCGCCATGGACATCGTCCGCGGCCTCATCCCGATCGGCGAGATCTACAAGACCGCCTCGGCCGAGGCCGCGCGGGAGTACGCGCAGAAGAACGGCTCGGTCGTCGACAGCGTGCACGCGTCGGGCTTCTTCGGCTACACGGTGAAGGTCACGCTGCACACCAAGGCGTGCGAGCCGAACCACCCCGGCCAGGCGCCGATGGACTTCGAGTGCAAGCCCGGCGAGCAGGGCAACCACGGGACCGCGACCGCCATCGCGCACGTGGCGTTCCCCATGTGCTCGCCGAAGGGCCTCATCGACGGCAAGAAGCACGGCAAGAGCTACATCCCGCCGCGCGTCGGACTCTTCTGCGCCGGCACCATCGTGGGCAGCTTCGAGGCGGCCCGCCACCTGTTCTCCGTACGCCTGGTGGACGAGGAGGACTCGGAGACCTTCAACCCGATCTACCTCGGGCGCGAACGGGAGACCGGGAAGCACCTCGCCGACCTGTACGGGTGGAGCGGCCCGGAGTGGGTCTGCCTCAACTCGCTCTGGTCGGCCGTGAGCGGCTGGAATCCCTTCATGGTCAACCCCACGACCGGCGGCTACGGAATCCCGGGGTCCGCGGGGGCGAACGCGTCCATGGCCAGGTACGGTGCCGACTACGCGGGCAACCCGGTCACCCAGATCCGCGGGGGCTTCGACTACATTTCCACCCGGTACGTAGACCCATGCGCCGCGTACGCGTTCTGGCTGGTCCAGTACCCGTACAAGTGGTACTGATCGGGCCGCGCGGCGGCCGACCGAGAGAGGCGTCTCCTTGCTCTTCTGGCTGGTGCCGCTGTGCACCCTCGGCGGCGCCGCCGTCGGCTGGTTCTGCGCACCTTTGGCGTCGCGCTACTACGAGCGCCCGATCCGCTGGGCCCGCCCCGCCATCGCCGTCACCACGGCGGTGGCGTTCGGCGCGCTCGCCTGGAAGTTCGCCGGCCGGGCCGAGCTGCCCGCCTACCTCTACCTCGCGGCCGTGGGCTCGCTGCTGGCCTTCATCGACGTCGCGGTGAAACGGCTGCCCAACCCGTTCACGCTCCCCTCCTACCTCATCGGACCGGCACTGCTGGGCGTCGCGGTGCTGGTGGACGGCCACGCGACGCGTCTCACGCACGCCGCGATCGGGCTGGTCGTGCTGTGGGCGCTGTACGCCGCGCAGCACCTCTTCGCGCCAGGCGCGATCGGCTGGGGTGACGTCAAGCTCTCCGGGGTGCTCGGCCTCTACCTGGGCTGGCTCGGCGCGTCGGCGTGGTGGTTCGGAGTGCTCGCCGGGTTCGTGCTCGGCGGCCTCTACGCCACCGGCGTGCTGGTGAGCCGGCGCGGATCGCGGAAGTCCGAGATTCCGTTCGGGCCGTTCATGCTCGCCGGAACCCTCGTCGGCATTCTCGCGAGCTGACCCGTTTCGACTCGTCCTGGAGAACGGGACGAGGTTCGTTCGACGCGGCCGTATTCGAAATGGCGCGCCCGGCCCACCGCCTTTAGGCCCAAAATTGAGTCACTGGGCCCAGGCGCATGGATACGGATTCTCTTTATCGTGTCCCCGTCCACTGGATGGGGAGGCGCGAGTGTTGCGAACACGGGCGAAGGATCGCGGGGCGACGACAATCCAGTACGTCGCCCTTTTGCTGATCCTCGCGGGTGTGGTCGGAGGAGTGTTCGCGGCCGACCTTCCGAGCAGGGCGGGAACAGGCAGCAAGTCCGCGATCTGCAAGATTTTCACCTCGGGTGACTGCGGGTCGGTGAAGCCGGGCTCGGCCACCTCGGCCCAGGGCAAGAACGATTGCCAGAAGTTCTGCCCGACCAAGAACAACCCGATCCACCCCTCGGACCCGGTGACCTCCGCGACCAAGGGCGGGTACGTCGCGATGGGCGACTCCTACTCCTCGGGTGAGGGCGCCGCCGAGCAGTACCTCGGCAACAGCGGCGACACCGGCTGCCACCGGGCGCCGGGCGCGTACTCGCAGGTGATCCAGCAGGACTTCCAGTTCCAGGGCGGCTCGAGCTTCGTCGCGTGCAGCGGTGCCACGACCCAGACCGTCGTCAACGGCTGGCACGGCGAGAACTCCCAGCTCGACGCGTTGAACCAGGGCACGACCCTCGTGACGCTCAGCGCGGGCGGCAACGACGCGCACTTCGCGGACGTCATGACCAAGTGCGTGCTGGACGCGCACTTCTCCCCGGGTGACCTCTGGCCGGGTCACGCCCCGCACCCCGACCGGTGCGCGGCGCAGCGCGAGGCCATGCAGAACGACATGAACACCATGTTCGGCGGGCCCAGCCCGTCGCAGTACGAGCAGTTCCTGGAGACGATCCACCAGAGGGCGCCGAACGCCCGGATCCTGGTCGTTGGGTACCCGAACCTCTTCCCGAACCCGCCGAGCAAGGGCTACGGCACGATCACCAAGGGCGACCAGCAGTTCCTCAACGAGATGGAGGGACAGCTGAACGACAACATCCGGAAGGCCGTCGAGGCCTCCGACAAGAAGTTCTACGGCAACGGCCAGCAGAAGATGGGCAGCTTCGAGTTCGTCGACAACGGCGACGGGCTGAAGGGCCACGAGCTCACCACGAAGGATCCCTGGATCAACGGGATCGACCTCTGCGCCGGCCTGGGCCTGTCGACCTCTAACCAGAACTGCAAGTCGGGCAAGGTGTTGCCGTCGGTGGGAACGAGCTCGTTCCACCCCACCGCCGATGGCCAGAAATCCTTCGAAGACGCCATTCGAAAGCAGCTCCAGAATGGCCCCAACCGCACGCTTTACGATCCGTGATCGGCCGTCTGTCTCCGATGTGGTGTCGATCGAGTAGCCTTGGCCGCGAGGTTCCTATGAGTGAGGAGCGGCAATTGGGTGCCAAATTGCTGCGGTGGTCCGCCGGAGCAGCAGTGATCGCCGCCGCTCTGGGAGGGTGCGGGGGACAGGCGGACAAGCCTGACCACGCGTCCTCCACGACCGGGACCAGCCGCACCGGGCGACCGGCGCAGCCGGCCTCGTCGATCACGCAGGACCGGCTCCAGGACGCCCTGCTGCCCGGCCTGCCCGGGCTGGCCGCGATCACGACCCCGCAGAACGGCACGTACGACTCCCTCCCGGCCGCCGACGTCGCCTCGAGCGCCCAGCAGGCGCCGGCCGGCGCCTCCATCAAGCCCGCGAAGTGCAAGCCCGCCATCTGGGCCGGTCCCGACGCCGCCCAGTTCGGCAAGGCGACCGCGACCGTGACCGCGTTCCGCAAGCCCGGCGACACCTCGCCCGGCGGCGTACAGGTGTGGGAGGAGCTCGCCGCCTCCGACGGCCGGTCCCCGCAGGCGGCACTCGGCACCGGCCCGGTCTCCGGCTGCGGCACGGCGAAGGTGAGCTTCAAGGGGAGCAGCCTGACCTTCGCCGAGCACAAGTCGCCGCCGCTCGGCATGGGCTCGCGCGGTGCCGATCTCACCCCCTCGTCGTCGAACAGCCGCCCCACGCGGCTCGTGACGTTCGTCGGCAAGGGCTACGTCGGAGTGGTGTTCGCGCAGGGCAACGTCAGCTGGTCACAGCTCGACGCCTTCGCCTCCTCCGCCTACCAGACCGCCAGCCAGAAGCTGGGCTGACCCGCCAGCAGCCCCGCCACGGTGGGGGTGCCCGCTCACGCGCGGCACCCCCACCGTTTCCATCCGTCCGGGCAATAGGCTCGCTCGTATGGGCGACGGCGACGGCTGGGCCGAATGCGACGCGGGGCACCGGCACTGGGGGCGGCACGGAGCCTCCGGGCTGCTGCTCTACCACCTCGGCCCCGACGACGAATCCCACGTGCTGTTGCAGAAACGCTCGCGCCTGTCGATCGGCGGCGGCACCTGGGGTCTGCTCGGCGGGGCCCGCCACAGCCACGAGGACGAGGTCGCGGCGGCGCTGCGTGAGGCCTCCGAGGAGAGCACGCTGGACCCCGCCCTGCCGCGGGTGCACTGGCTCTCCGCCGAGCCGCACGGCGGCTGGTCCTACGACACGGTCATCGGCTCGCTGCCGGAGTTCCTCGACGTACGCCCGCGGTCGTTCGAGTCGGCGGCCGTCGCCTGGGTGCCCGCGCGCGACGTACCGCGAAAGAAGCTCTTCCCGGCCTTCGCCGAGGCCTGGCCCCGGCTCTGCGAGTCGCTGCACCGGATGGTGATCGTCGTCGACGCGGCCAACGTCATGGGGACGCGCCCCGACGGCTGGTGGCGGGACCGCAAGGGCGCGGCCGAGCGGTTGCGCGACGAGCTGTCCGCCATCAACGGGATCACCGACGTGCCGGGCGCCGTCGCCGACGTGTGCTACCCGGAGATCGTCATGGTGGTGGAGGGCGCGGCGCGCGGCATCACGGGTACGGATCGCGTCGAGGTCGTGGCGGCACCGGCGAGCGGCGACGACACGATCGCCGAGGTGGCCGCGCCGCGTGCGCCGGACGAACGCCGCCTCGTCGTGACCGCCGACCGCGAGCTGCGGCGCCGCTGCGAGGCAGTCGGCGCGTCGGTCGTCGGCCCGCAATGGGTCCTGGAAGCCGCACGCCGGGCCTGCCCCGCGTAGGCGGAGGCAGACCCGGCGTGTGTCAGCCGGTCTCGGTCAGTCGAACACCCGGGGCTGCCTGGGCAGCATCACGTGGGTCGGGCCGCGCCACTGCTTCTCGGTCGCGAACGGCGACGCGTGCGCACTGGTGCCCACCACCGGAAGCGTGACCTTGCTGCCGGCCAGGTCGACCGTCACCGAGGCACCGGTGGCGGAGTCGTCCATCACGTCGGAGTCGGTACCGGTCAGCACGAGGGCCAGCCGATGCCCGGTCTTGAACGTGTAGTCCTGCGGCAGCGTGCCCCACGTCACCGTGTAGTTCGTGCCCGGGGTCAGCGGCGACGGCTGGCTGAGCGACAGGCGGTTCTGGGCGTCCAGGAAGCCGCGCGCCACCACGTTGACGTCGGAGGTCGCCGTGTCGGTGGCCACCTTCCTGTAGCAGCCGTCGTCCGAGGCGGTGGCGTCGCCGTTGCAGTCCTCCGTCGTCAGCGTCTTCACGCCGGACCCGGAGCCCAGGTAGTTGACCCGGGTGTCGGTGCCGTAGTCGACGAGCAGCGCGCCGAGCGTGGAGGTGGACTTGTTCAGCTTGAGCTTGAGGCTCAGCTGCGGCGTACCGGAGATCCGGAGGTTCTGCCTCAGCGCGGGCGTGACGTAGGCCAGGCGGTAGGACTTGGCCGCCGTCGGGTCGCTGACCAGGTCGGACTCGGAGTGGCCGCTGTCGGTGTAGGTGCCCGTGCCGGACGAGATGCCGGCCGCGAGCGAGCCGTCGGCCTGCGGGTGCATGTCCATGGACGTCGCACCGGGCGCCGGCCAGTCGGCCTGCGTGACCCACTGGTCCGGGCCGACCTCGAGGTCGGCGCGCGGCTGGTTCATGATGCCGTTGTCCACGCCCATCAGCCAGTAGTCGAACCACTGGTGCAGGGTGTCGACGAACGCGTCACGCCGGAAGTCGAACGGGTCGACGTGGCCGTACTGCGACAGCCACACCTTGCGCGGGATGTCGCGCTGGGCGAGCCCGTCCCACCAGGTGGAGAAGTGGTTCGGCTTGACGTTCAGGTCGTTCAGGCCGTGGACGGCGAACACGCTCGCGTGCACCTTGCTGACGTCGGAGACCGACCCGGCGCGGTAGTCGCGCTCGTTCCAGAAGGTGTTGTAGTCGCCGGTGCCGTCGTCCTCGCCGGTGGCGAGCTGCTGGCGTACCGACGCGCATTTGGAGCCGCCGTCGGTGTCGACGGTCTCCGCGAGGCCGTCCTCCTCACCGTGGAACCAGGTGACGCCGTTCATCCGGCTGTAGTCGTACCAGGAGCTGATCGCCGAGATCGGCACGATCGTGTCGAGGCCCTGGACGCCGGTCGCGGCGACGGAGTTGGCGAGCGTGCCGTCGTAGGACTTGCCGATCATGCCGGCGTGCCCGTTGCTCCAGGGGGCCGTGACCTCTTTGCCCTGCGCGTCGAAGGCCTTCGCGCGGCCGTTCAGCCAGTCGATGACGGCCTTGCCGCCGAGCACGTCGGACGAGCCGCCCGAGGTCGGGCAGCCGTCGGACTTGGTCGTGCCGTCCATATCGACGTTCAGCACGGCGTAGCCGCGCGGCACGAAGTAGTTGTCGTAGTAGAGCGGGAACTTCAGCGGGTTGCCGCTCGAGTCGTAGGTCTTCTTCTCCGACTCGTTACCGCGGCCGAGATTGTCGTAGTACGGGCTCTCATCCATGATCACGGGGACCTTGAGCCCGGAGTCGCTCTCCTTGGGCCGGATGATGTCGACCCGGATCAGGTCGGGCTTGCCATCATGATCGGCGTCGGCGGGCGACTGGACGCGTACGTACTGCCGGATGGCGTCCTGGTACGAGAAGACGGCCTGCGTCCGGTGATGAGAGATCTTGATCCTCGGCTTATTCGCCGCCTCCGCGGCGGGCGCCCCGGCAACCGCGAGCGCGGTCACGACGGCGATCGAGGCAGCGAGAATTCCTCGCCGTGATGAGATCGACACGCGGTACCTCCTGGGGTCTGCGCGCAAAACCCCACACCACGTCCCGGCGCCGGCACAAGATCTCTAGCCACATGTGGCCCGAATCAGGCCGGAAACTCAATCGGCGCTGAGCCAGACCGCACCGAGCGGCGGCACCCGCAGCACCGCCGAGGCAGGCTGGCCATGCCAGGGCTGATCGGTGGCGTGCACCTCGCCCAGGTTGCCGACCCCGCTGCCGCCGTAGTCGTACGCGTCGGTGTTGACGACCTCGCGCCAGCGGCCGGCGTGCGGCAGGCCGATCCGGTAGTCCTCATGCGGGACCCCGGCGAAGTTGACCACGCAGGCCAACGTCGAGCCGTCGGTCCCGCACCGCAGGAACGAGATCGCGTTGCCTGCGACGTCGTCGGCGTCGATCCAGCGGAAGCCCTCGGGGTCGGCGTCGCGCGACCACAGCGCCGGCAGCGCGGCGTAGGTCCGGTTGAGGTCGCGTACGAGGTGCTTGAGGCCGACGTGGTAGTTGTCCTCGGCCTCGTCCAGCAGCCACCAGTCGAGCGAGCGCTGCTCCGCCCACTCCGCGCCCTGGCCGAACTCCTGGCCCATGAACAGCAGCTGCTTGCCCGGATGCGCCCACATGTACGCGAGCAGCCCGCGCAGGCCGGCGAACTTCTGCCACTCGTCACCGGGCATCTTGCCCAGCAGCGAGCCCTTCCCGTGCACGACCTCGTCGTGGGAGAGCGGCAGCATGTAGTTCTCCGAGTAGGCGTAGACCATCGAGAACGTGATCTCGTGATGGTGGTAGCCGCGGAAGACCGGCTCGTGGCTCAGGTAGTTGAGCGTGTCGTGCATCCAGCCCATGTTCCACTTGAAGCCGAACCCCAGGCCGCCCAGGTGCGTCGGGCGTGACACGCCGGGCCAGGCCGTCGACTCCTCGGCGATCGTCACGATGCCGGGGGAGCGCTTGTAGCAGGTGGCGTTCATCTCCTTGAGGAAGTCGATCGCCTCGAGGTTCTCCCGTCCGCCGTAGATGTTCGGCGTCCACTCGCCCTCCTCGCGCGAGTAGTCGAGATAGATCATCGAGGCCACCGCGTCGACGCGCAGCCCGTCGACGTGGAACTCCTCCAGCCAGTAGCAGGCGTTGGCGACGAGGAAGTTGCGCACCTCGGACCGGCCGAAGTCGAAGATGAACGTGCCCCAGTCCTTCTGCTCGCCCCGCTGCGGGTCGCCGTGCTCGTACAGCGCCGTGCCGTCGAACCGGGCGAGGGCCCACTCGTCCTTGGGGAAGTGGCCCGGCACCCAGTCGACGATCACCCCGATGCCCGCCTGGTGCAGCCGGTCCACGAGGTGACGGAACTCGTCCGGGTCGCCGAACCGCGCCGTGGGCGCGTAGTAAGAGGTCACCTGGTAGCCCCACGAGCCGCCGAACGGGTGCTCGGAGACCGGGAGCAGCTCCACGTGCGTGAAGCCCATGTCCGCGACGTATTCCACGAGCTCCTCGGCCAGCTCGCGGTAGCCCAGGTGGGAGCGCCACGAGCCGAGGTGCACCTCGTACACGCTCATCGGCGAGCGCAGCGGGTCATAGGACTTGCGCCGCGACAGCCACTCGTCGTCCTCCCACTCATAGGAGGAGGTGAAGACCTTCGACGCGGTCGCGGGGGGCTTCTCGGCGTAGCGGGCCATCGGGTCGGCCTTACGCCGCCACACCCGGTCCGCGCCGAGGATCTCGTACTTGTAGTTGGTGCCGTCGCCGACGTCCGGCACGAACAGCTCCCACAGCCCGGACGAGCCCAGCGAGCGCATCGGGTGCGCGCGGCCGTCCCAGTGGTTGAAGTCGCCCACGACGCGTACGCCCTGCGCGTTCGGCGCCCACACCGCGAACGAGGTGCCCGAGACCGGCCCGAACGCGGAGGTGAAGGTACGGGTGTGCGAGCCGAGCGCCTTCCACAGCTCCTCGTGCCGGCCCTCGCCGAACAGGTGCAGGTCGAGCTGGCCCAGCGTGGGCGCGTGCCGGTAGGGATCGTCCTGCACGACCTCCGGCCCGTCCTCGTACGTCACCGCGAGCCGGTAGTCGGGTACGGCGAGGGGCTCGGTGCCGGCCAGGCTGGCCGTGGGCGCCAGCGTCGCCGCGAACACGCCCTGGTGGACGTGGCGCATCGGCTGGCGTTCGCCGTCGGGGAGGAGGACCTCGATCCGTGAGGCGAGCGGGCGCAGGGCGCGGATGGTGACGCCGTCGCGCTCGGGGTGCGCGCCGAGTATCCCGTGGGGGTCGTGATGGTCGCCCCCGATCAGCCGGTCGATCTCGTCGTGGGTGACCCGCGCCATGACGCTCCTCGATCTTCCTCGTAGCCGGTACCCGGATAAGCCTGCCCGGTCACCGCAGACTAATCCTCGGCGGGGCGCCCTCTACAGGTCGATCGCATAGTCCAGGACCACGCGGTCGGCCGGGATGACGATCTCACGGCAGACCTCCAGGACGTCCGCGCCGGACAGCATGCGGCGCGTGATGCCCATGACCGGTACGCCCGTGGCCATCCGCAGCGTCTCCGCCTCCTCCGGCGTCGGCATGCGCGAGCGCACCGCCTCCTCGACCCGGGTCACCGGGCGCCCGAGCGAGGCGAGCTGCGCCGGCGTGCCGCCCGGCCACGGCTCGCGCGCGGGGTCGGCCACCGGGGTGCCCTCGACCAGCGACCACGGCAGATAGTTGATCGACATCTGCTGTGGCTCGCCGCGCGCCCAGAAGACGAACCTGCGGCGCAGGAGCCAGGTGCCCTCCGGCAGCCCGAACAGGTCGGCGAGCTCCTCGCCGGCCGGCCCGCGCACGTAGGAGCGCTCCAGGTGGTAGTCGTCCCAGGAGATGTTCTGGTCACGGGTGAACGAGGTCGCGGGCGCCGGCCCCGGCTCGGTCTCGACGCGGTACCGGTCCATCGCCATCCGTCGTACCGGCGGACGCTCGCGGACGATCGTGCCGCCGCCACGTCTCGTCTCGATGAGCCCCTCGGTCCGCAGGATCGAGAAGGCGCCCCGCACCACGATGTCGGAGACATGGTGATGCCGGCCCAGCTCACTGATGGTGGGCAGCCGCCCCCCGGGCGGATACGTCCCGTCGCGAATCAGCATGCGTAGTTCGTCGGCTATCCGGGCGTATGAGGGGGAAGGCGCCACGGCTTCACCTCTTCAGCTCATGTCCGTCGGGGGACTCTCCTCTTACGTAGAGCTTGACAGCTCTGACATTGAGTATGACTTTTGTATACACAAGGTAGGCGCCTTTCGTTGCGAGGGGACAAGATGGCGGACTTCGCCATTATCAAGGCCGCGATCGAGGCAGACTTCCCCGACTGGAGGGTCTGGCGAAGCGACGCAGGCCGCTGGTACGCCACTCGGTCGGGACACCTCAGCGACGAGCAGCTGCTGGCCGGCCTCGCGATGACGGTGGCCGCCGACGGCGCGGAGGGTCTCCGGGGGCTCTTGGGGGAGCAGACGCACCCCGGCGAGGGCGCGGGGTGACATCGGGGCCGCGGGGGGCGCCCTGGAGGGTGGCTCCCCGCGGTGGCCCGGTTCAGGTCGTCAGGCCGTGGCCGAGGAGCCCGGGGACGGCAGCGCGCTGAGCGCCGCGATCGAGCCGAGCGGGATGTGCAGCCACGACGGCCGGTTGCGCGCCTCGTACAGGACCTCGTAGACGGCCTTGTCGAACTCGAAGGCGCGCAGGATCACCTCGTTGGCAGACGGGTCGACACCACCCGCCTCCGCGTAGCCACGGCAGAACGCCGCGCGGTTGCGCTCGGCCCACTCCTGCGCGCGGTACTCGAGCTGGTCGGGGTTGCCCGACACGGCCTTGCCGCTCGCCAGCAGGTGGCGCGCGGCGTAGTCGTAGGAGCGGAGCATCCCGGCGACGTCGCGCAGCGGATGCGCCGGGCGACGGCGTTCTTCGAGCGACTTGACCGGCTCGCCCTCGAAGTCCAGCAGCATCCAGCCGGTCTCGGTCCGCAGGACCTGACCGAGGTGGTAGTCGCCGTGCAGGCGCTGTACGACGAGCGGCTGCCCGAGCTCGGCCAGCGCGTCGAAGCTTTCGCCGAGCCGGCTCGCGTACGGCGCGAGCTGCGGCACCGCGGCGGCGGTCTCGACCAGGCGGTCGTGCATCTGGGCGGCCAGCGCCCCGACATCGGCGACGCCCATCTCACCGGTGCCGAACGTCGCGGCCAGGTCGCGGTGGACCTCGGCGGTCGCGGCGCCCAGGCGCTCGGACTCGCTGGCGAAGTCGCCGCCGACCTCGTCGGCGTGCAGGTCGGCCTCGGCGTACAGGTCGCGGACGCTGGTCGCGGCCAGGTGCCAGCCGTCGGTGCCGGTGCGGAGGAACTCCGACAGCATCGCTAGCGTGGAGACGGTCCCGTCGAGGTCGCAGGAGATCCAGCCGTGCAGGGCCGGGATGTGCTTGCTGCCGGCCTGTGCCAGCCCCCGGCTCAACTCCAGGTCGGGGTTGATACCGGGGGTCAGCCGGCGGAAGAGCTTGCAGATGTAGACGTCGCCGTAGATGAGCGAGGTGTTGCTCTGCTCGGCGGGGCTCGCCAGGCTGTCCAGCGACGCGTCGAGCGCGTCGAGGGAGCGGAACTTCAGCGGGCCGACGTCCACACCGGAGCCCATGTTCTCGAGCAGGACCCGGGTGAGATCCGGGTCGTGCACGACGTCGTAGACGTGAACGCCGTCGAACTGCCCGATCTCGGCGTACTCCAGCCGCCCGGGCAGTTCGCGGCGCAGGCCGATGGGGACCTGGTAACGGTCGGTGGTCGATCCCTGACGTACGGCGAGCACCAGATGGTGCATTGCCGGATCGCCCGTCACCAGTTCGGTGTCGGACAGGACCGTGATCTCATCGATCGGACGGCCCTTGCCCGCGAACCATCGCTGGCGCGGGAGCCAGCCCGCCATCAGGTCACCGAGTCTTTCGGACAGCCGCACTGACTACGTCACCTCGCCTGTTCCGCCTGCCTCGTCCACATGGTTACGCGCCTTCACCCCCGTGGTCGCTCGGCAGGAGGAACCAGTAGAAACCGTGTCCTGGAAGTGTCAGGAGATAGGGCAATTCCCCGATTGGAGGGAATTGAACACCGCCCATGCACTCGACCGGGTTGACGCCTTCGAAGCGGCGCAGGTCGAGCTCCACGGGCTGCGGGAAGCGCGACAGGTTGTTCACGCAGAGTACGCGATCGTTGCCGTACTCCCGAACGAAGGCCAGCACGCTCGGGTTGGACGCCGACAGCTCGGTGTAGTCACCCACACCGAACACCGGGTGGCGCTTGCGGATCTCGATCATCTTCCGCGTCCAGTGCAGCAGCGAACCGGTGTTGTTCTGCTGCGACTCGACGTTGATCGCCTGGTACCCGTAGATCGGGTCCATGACCACCGGAAGGTAGAGCCGGGCCGGGTCGCACTGGGAGAAGCCGGCGTTGCGGTCCGGCGTCCACTGCATCGGCGTGCGCACACCGTCGCGGTCGCCGAGCCAGATGTTGTCGCCCATGCCGATCTCGTCGCCGTAGTAGAGCACCGGCGAGCCCGGCAGCGACATCAGCAGCGCGGTGAACAGCTCGAGCTGGTTGCGGTCGTTGTCCAGGAGCGGGGCCAGCCGTCGGCGGATGCCGATGTTGGCCTTCATCCGCGGGTCCTTGGCGTACTCCGAGTACATGTAGTCGCGCTCTTCGTCCGTCACCATCTCGAGCGTCAGCTCGTCGTGGTTGCGGAGGAAGATGCCCCACTGCGCGTTGTCGGGGATCTTCGGCGTCTGGGCCATGATCTCCGAGATGGGGTAGCGCTGCTCCCGGCGTACGGCCATGAAGATGCGCGGCATGACCGGGAAGTGGAATGCCATGTGGCACTCGTCCCCGCCGGTCGCCGGGTCGCCGAAGTACTCGACGACGTCCGCGGGCCACTGGTTGGCCTCGGCCAGCATCACCCGGTCGGGGTAGAGCCGGTCGATCTCCTTGCGGACGCTCTTCAGGTAGTCGTGCGTCTCCTTCAGGTTCTCGCAGTTGGTGCCCTCGCGCTCGAACAGGTAGGGCACCGCGTCGAGCCTGAAGCCGTCGATGCCGAGGTCCAGCCAGAAGCGCAGGACCTCCAGCATGGCCTCCTGGACGGCCGGGTTGTCGAAGTTGAGGTCCGGCTGGTGGCTGAAGAACCGGTGCCAGTAGTACTGCCCGCGTACGGGGTCGTACTGCCAGTTGGACGTCTCAGTGTCGACGAAGATGATCCGCGCGTCCTGGTAGCCCTCGTTGCTGTCGGACCACACGTAGAAGTCGCCGAACGGGCCGTCCGGGTCCTCCTGCGACGCCTTGAACCACGGGTGCTGGTCGCTCGTGTGGTTCATGACCAGGTCCGCGATGACGCGGAGACCGCGCTTGTGCGCCTCGTCGACCAGCTCCACGAAGTCACCGAGATCGCCGAACTCCGGCAGGATCTTCATGAAGTCGCTGATGTCGTAGCCGCCGTCACGCAACGGCGACTCATAGATGGGCAGCAGCCAGATGCAGTCGATGCCCAGCCACTGGAGGTAGTCGAGCCTCTCGGTGAGGCCGCGGATGTCACCGGTCCCGTCGCCGGTGGAGTCGTAGAAGCCCCGGATCAGCACCTCGTAGAACACGCAGTTCTTGTACCAGTGCGGCTCGTTCGGCTTCTCACGCGTGAACGTGTCGGGAACCGGCTCTACGGCGCCGGCTCCGAGCAGGGGATCGAACTGGGTCAACTCTCGCCTCTCGAGACCGTGAAGATGTGGGCTGGCTGGGTGTGCGGATCGAGGCGCACGTAGTTCGCCTGATGCCAGGCGTACGACTCGCCGGTGAGCTCGTCGGTGACGACGAACTCGTCGGCCCAGTCGAGGCCGAGGGCCGGCAGGTCGAGATGGACGGTCGCCTCACGAACCTGGTGTGGATTGAGGTTCACGACGACCAGCACCACGTCCCCGAGGCTGTCCCCCTGCGGGTCGGTGGGAGCCAGGCGTTTCGAGAAACAGATCAGCTCAGGCTGGTCGACATCATGGAAGCGTAGGTTACGCAGCCTGCGAAGCGCCGGGTGTGCTCTTCGCACAGAGTTGAGGGTGCCGAGCAGAGGAGCCAGACTGCGGCCCTCCCGTTCGGCGGCCTCCCAGTCCCGCGGACGGTACTGGTACTTCTCCGAGTCGCGATATTCCTCGCTTCCCGGACGAACCGGGGTGTTCTCATGCAACTCAAACCCGGAGTAGACCCCCCAGGTCGGAGACAGGGTCGCCGCGAGCACCGCACGCACCGTGAACGCCGGCGGACCGCCGTGCTGGAGGTACTCGTGGAGGATGTCGGGCGTGTTGACGAAGAAGTTCGGGCGCATGTACGGCGAGGCCGGCCCGGACAGCTCCCGGAGGTACTCCTCCAGCTCCGCCTTGCTGTTACGCCAGGTGAAGTACGTGTAGGACTGGTGGAACCCGATCTTGCCGAGCGCGTGCATCATCGCCGGCTTGGTGAACGCCTCGGCGAGGAACAGCACGTCCGGGTCGGTCTCGGCGATGCTCCCGAGTAGTCGCTCCCAGAACGCCACCGGCTTGGTGTGCGGGTTGTCCACCCGGAAGATCCGTACGCCGTGGTCCATCCAGTACCGGACGACCCGCTCGACCTCCAGGTAGATGCCCTCGGGGTCGTTGTCGAAGTTCAGCGGGTAGATGTCCTGGTACTTCTTCGGCGGATTCTCGGCGTAGGCGATCGAGCCGTCCGCGCGCGTCGTGAACCACTCGGGGTGCTCGGCCACCCACGGATGGTCCGGCGAGCACTGCAGCGCCAGGTCCAGCGCCACCTCGAGGCCGAGGCTCCCGGCGTACTCGACGAAGGCGTCGAAGTCCTCGACCCCGCCGAGCTGCGGGTGGATCGCGTCGTGCCCGCCCTCCTCCGAGCCGATCGCCCACGGGGAGCCCGGGTCGTGCGGCGCCGCGTTCAGCGTGTTGTTCGGGCCCTTGCGGAACTGCGTGCCGATCGGATGGATCGGCGGCAGGTAGAGGACGTCGAACCCCATCGCGGCCACGGCGGGCAACCGCTTCATCGCACTTCGGAACGTTCCCGACTGCGGAGCGCGGCGGCCCATCGGGTCGTACGTCGCGCCCTCCGAGCGCGGGAACAGCTCGTACCAGGAGCTGTAGAGCGCGCGCTCGCGGTGGACGATCAGCGGGTGCCAGTCGGTCTCCGTCACGTGCTCGCGGAGCGGGTACGCCCGGAGCAGCTCGTGGACCTCCGGGGTGTCCGCCGTCTCGAACCGCGCGACCGCCGGGATCGCCTTCTCGCGGAGGGTGCGGACCACACCGGTCAGCGGCGAGCGCTCCCTCGCGGGTACGCCCTCGGCCGCGCGTTCGAAGAGCCGCGCGCCCTCCTCGAGCATCAGCTCGGTGTCCTGCCCGCGCGGGATCTTGATCGCCGCGTCGTGCCGCCAGTGCGCGAGCGGATCGCCCCACGCCTCGACGCGGAAGTGCCACAGACCGGTGCTCGTGGCGGAGACTTCCGCGGCGTACCGGTCGGTGCCCGGGACGACCTCGTACATGTGGGCGAGCGGGCCGGTGCGCCCCTCGGGGTCGCGCAGCACGACGGCGGCACCGAGCATCTCGTGTCCCTCGCGGAACACGGTGGCACCGACCTCGAACGTCTCGTCGGGTACGGATTTCGCAGGCCAGCGACCACAATCGAGGACGGGCTGCACGTCAAGGATGGGAATGCGTCCGATCATCGCAGGCGAGCGTACCGACGACGACGGGCGGTCAACCTCGTCTTCGAAAGAAAATGATCTATCTTGACCGCTCGGCTCGCCGGGAGGGGTGGACGTGCTCGGCGAAGGCTCACGCATAAGGTCTCCGTTGCAATCCCCGGAGAGTGAAACGGGGGAATTGTCGCATTTCATGATCAATGGGCATTCCGTTGGCGTACGGGGGACGGACGCCCGTTGGATCGACCGCGCGTCCGTGTCGGGGGTGTTGGGTACGCGCTCCTGCAGGATGTTCGGCGTTTCGGCTGGTGGGCCATCTGATCGCCGGGATCGGCAGGGGGTCGCCCGGCCGCTCCCGTCCATGGTGACATCGACGGACGAACTTCGCACTCCCTGGTCCGCGACAGGTCCGGAACCGGTCCACCTGCGGTCCAGACCGGAGCAAATGTCGATCAAGGATGTGGGCGGAGGTGCGGGTTCGGGTCGCGAGCATGCCCCAGCACCGATTAGTGTCGCGCCACGTGAAGGCGATCCGCAGATTCACCGTACGCACCGTGCTGCCCGAGCCGCTCCGTCCGCTCGAGGAGCTGGTCCTCAACCTGCGCTGGTCATGGCACCCTGAGACGCTGGACCTGTTCGCGTCGGTCGACCCAGAGCTGTGGGAGACGACGCGGCATGATCCGGTGAGACTCCTCGGGGAGGTCTCGGCCGAACGCCTGGCCGCCCTCTCGGGCGACAGGCGCTTCCTGAGGGCTCTCGGCGACGCCGTCGACGAGCTGAGGGAATACGTCACCGCGCCGCGGTGGTACCAGTCCCTGTCCGACGCGCCCGCGGGCATCGCCTACTTCTCTCCGGAGTACGGCATCGCCGCCGCGCTTCCGCAGTACTCCGGCGGCCTCGGCATCCTCGCCGGCGATCACCTGAAGACCGCGAGCGATCTTGGCGTGCCGATCATCGGTGTCGGCCTGCTCTACCGCCACGGCTACTTCTCGCAGTCGCTGTCGCCCGACGGCTGGCAGCTCGAGCGCTACCCCCCGATCGACCCGGCCGGGCTGCCTCTGACGCTGCTCCGTGAGGGCGACGCCGAGAGCGCGCCGGTCCGGATCAGCATCGGCCTGCCCGACGGTGGCGCGTTCCACGCGCAGGTCTGGATCGCCCGCGTCGGCCGCGTGCCGCTGCTGCTCCTCGACTCCAACGTCGAGGAGAACGACCCGCTGTCGCGCGACATCACCGACCGTCTCTACGGCGGCGGCACCGATCACCGGCTCCTCCAGGAGATGCTCCTGGGCATCGGCGGCGTCCGCGCGATCCGCGAGTACTGCCGGATCACCGGTACCGACGCGCCCGAGGTGTTCCACACCAACGAGGGCCACGCCGGCTTCCTCGGCCTCGAGCGCATCCGCGAGTACATCGACGAGCGGGGCCTGACCTTCGACGAGGCCGTCGAGGCCAACCGCGCCGGCACGGTGTTCACCACCCACACCCCGGTGCCGGCCGGCATCGACCGGTTCCCGCGCGAGCTGATCAAGAAGTACTTCGGCGGCACCAACGAGGCGCGCAGCGTTCCCACCGACCGGATCCTCGCGCTCGGCGCGGAGAGCTACGACGGCGGCGACGCGGACGTGTTCAACATGGCCGTCATGGGCATGCGGCTCGCCCAGCGCGTCAACGGCGTCTCCGAGCTCCACGGCGCGGTCAGCCGCGAGATGTTCGGCGGTCTGTGGCCGGGCTTCGACATCGACGACGTGCCGATCGGCTCGATCACCAACGGCGTGCACGCCGACACCTGGGTGGCCCGCGAGGTCATCGAGCTCGCCCAGCGCGAGGTGCCCGAGGTCGTCGAGGCCGCCAAGGGCTGGGACGGCGTGGCGAAGGTCTCCGCGTCCGAGATCTGGCGGATCCGCCGCATCCTGCGCGAGCGTCTCGTCAAGGACGCCCGCCGCAGGCTGCGCGAGTCCTGGCACCAGCGTGGCGCCAGCGAGGCCGAGCTGACCTGGATCGACGACGTCCTCGACCCGGACGTGCTGACGATCGGGTTCGCGCGTCGCGTGCCCTCGTACAAGCGGCTCACGCTGATGCTCCGCGACCCCGAGCGCCTCAAGAGGCTCCTGCTCGACCCCGAGCGGCCGGTCCAGATCATCATCGCCGGCAAGGCGCACCCGGCCGACGAGGGCGGCAAGCGGCTGATCCAGGACATCGTCCGGTTCACCGACGACCCCGCCGTACGCCACCGCATCGTGTTCCTGCCGGACTACGACATGGCCCTCGGCCAGTCGCTCGTCCAGGGCTGCGACGTGTGGATGAACAACCCGCTGCGCCCGCTCGAGGCGTGCGGCACGTCGGGCATGAAGGCCGCGCTCAATGGCGGGCTCAACCTGTCCATCCTCGACGGATGGTGGGACGAGTGGTTCGACGGCAACAACGGCTGGGCGATCCCGTCCGCCGACCGAGCCGCCGACCCCGACCGCCGTGACGACGTCGAGGCGGTCGCCCTGTACGAGCTGGTCGAGGACCACGTCTCGGCGCTGTTCTACGACCGCGCCGTCGACGGCCTGCCGCGCCGCTGGCTGGAGATGGTCAAGCACACGCTGGGCACGCTCGGCCCGAAGGTCCTGGCCGGCCGCATGCTGCGCGACTACGTCCTCGGCCTGTACGCGCCCGCGGCGCTGTCGGACCGCCGGCTGTCCGCCGACGAGCACGCGGCCGCCAAGGAGCTCGCCGCGTGGAAGCTGCGCGTCGCCAAGCTCTGGCCGGGCGTCGCCGTCGAGCACGTCGAGTCCAGCGGTGTCGGCCAGAGCCCGAGGCTGGGCGCCCGCCTGACCGTACGCACGACGGTCGAGCTGGGCGGGCTGGAGCCCGAGGACGTCGCGGTCGAGGTCGTCTACGGCGGCGTCGGCGAGACCGACTCCCTCGTCGACCCGGCCTACCTGGAGCTGACGCACGACGACGCCGTCGACGGAGGCCGCCGCTACTCCGGCGAGGTCCCCCTCGACCGCCCGGGCGCGTTCGGCTACAGCGTCCGCGTCGTACCGAGGCACCCGCTGTTCGCCTCCCGCGCGGAGATGGGCCTGGTCGCCCTCCCTCCCGCACCGTCGGGCATGACCAACGGCGACCTCCGCTGAGGTTCGCCTGAAAGGGCGCCCCTCACCTCGTGTTCCGCGAGGTGAGGGGCGCCCTTTCGGCTTTGCCGGGCAATGAGGTTCTTGGGGGTAATCGGCGGCTAGGGGTCCCTGCAGGGCTCCCGTCTACGGAGTTCTCCTGCTCGGGATCAGCCTGCGGCTGCACGGCCTCCGCCACAGGCGGCCCGGTGTCGCCCCGGGCGGACGCTGCAGGGCGGCCGCCCCGGGCGACGTATCGCCCGGGACCTGCCGCTCCCGCCGGTCGAGGTTCGTTCTTGCGACGCTAGAGCTCGGAGAGAGCGTCGTAGGCGGGGCGTAGGACGTCGGGCAGGTCCCTGCGGCGCACCTTGACCTTCGGCGGGTCGAGCTGCCGGAGCAGCAGGCCGGGCGGCATGGCCGGGGCCGGCGGCCGGTCGCGTACGGCGGCGGGCGCCCAGAAGTCCTCGAGCCGGTCGGCGATCGGGGCCTCCTCGACCTCGAGCGGGTCGGCGGTCAGGGGCTCCTTGCGGCGCAGGCCGGTGAGCAGCCGCTCGCGGGTGCGGCCGTGCCAGGCGAGGATCAGGAACGGGTCGTCGTCGAACGCCTCGGCCAGCAGGTAGAGCACCGCGGCGGCGTGCTCGCACGCCTCGCCCCAGTCGGGGCAGCTGCACATGACGTGCATGGCGTCCGGTGAGACCGGGAAGAGCGCGACGCCGAACGCCGCGAACACGTTCTCGATCTCCGGCGGCATCTCGCCGGCCAGCAGCCGCGCGCGGAAGACCGCCTGTGAGGCGAGCGCCTCCTCGATCGTCTCCCAGACCGCCTCGTCGATCACGTCGATGCCGACCGCGACGTCGTACGGCTCGGGCTCGGAACCCCGAACGCACGCGGTCACCTCGTGCGCCGATACCCGCAGGTCGGCCACCTGGCCCGTACGCGCGTACGAGCGACCGCGCGCGAGCCGCTCCTCGTCGCCGTAGGACTCCAGCAGGTCGGTGAACCGGCGCGACCACCAGCGCCCGCGTGCCGTGACGCCGTCCTCGGCCGGGCGCGGCTGGGTCGGCATCAGCCGCTCACCGCCTCGGAGCCCAGGCGTACGACGTCGCGCAGCTCGGAGACGGACAGCTCGGTCAGCCAGCTCTCACCGGTGCCCACGATGCTGTCGGCCAGGGCCTTCTTGCGGTCGATCATCTCGTCGACGCGCTCCTCCATCGTGCCCACGCAGATGAACTTACGTACCTGGACGTTCTTGGTCTGCCCGATGCGGAACGCCCGGTCGGTGGCCTGGTCCTCCACGGCGGGGTTCCACCAGCGGTCGACGTGCACGACGTGGTTGGCGGCGGTGAGGTTCAGCCCGGTGCCGGCGGCCTTCAGCGACAGCAGGAAGATCGACGGCTCGGGGTCCTCCTGGAACCGCCGGATCAGCTCGTCGCGGCGCTGCTTGGTCGTACCGCCGTGCAGCCACCGTACGGGCCGGTCGAGGTGGGCCTCCAGATGAGGCTGGAGCATCGCGCCGAACTCCGCGTACTGGGTGAACACCAGCGCCTTGTCGCCCTGCTCGACCACCTCGGCGCAGATCTCCTCGAGGCGTTCGAGCTTGCCGGAGCGCCCGGCGAGCCGCGAACCGTCCTTGAGCAGGTGCGCGGGGTGATTGCAGACCTGCTTCAGCTTGGCCATCGTGCCCAGGATCAGCCCGCGCCGCTCCATGCCCGAGCTGTTCGCGATGCGGTCGAGCATGTCGTCGACGGTCGCCTGGTAGAGCGACGCCTGCTCGGCCGTCAGGTTGCACCAGACCTTGATCTCCTGCTTCTCCGGCAGGTCGCTGATGATCGTCTTGTCCGTCTTGAGCCGCCGCAGGATGAACGGCCCCGTCGCACGGGCCAGCGCGGCGGCGGCGGCCGGATCCCCACGCGCCTCGATCGGCACCGCGTACCGCTCCCGGAACGCCTGCCGGGGCCCGAGCAGCCCGGGGTTGGCGAAGTCCATGATCGACCACAGCTCGGTCAGGTGGTTCTCCACCGGAGTACCGGTGAGCGCGATCCGCCCACGCGCGGGAATCGCCCGCACCGCCTGCGCCTGCCGCGTCCCGCTGTTCTTCAGGGCCTGCGCCTCGTCGCACACCACCCGATCCCAGTCGATCGCCGCGAGCGCCTCCCGGTCCCGCGTCGCCGTGCCGTACGTGGTCAGGACGAGGTCGGCGCCCTTCACGGCCTTGGCGAGGTCCTCACCCTTCTGCCGTCCGCCGCCATGATGGACATAGACCCGCAACTTCGGCGTGAACCGCGCCGCCTCCCGTTGCCAGTTACCGACCAGCGACATCGGCCCGACCAGCAACGTCGTCCCCCCACCCGCCTCGACGCTATTTGCGAGCAATGCCAGAGTTTGGGCGGTTTTTCCCAATCCCATGTCGTCTGCGAGTACGGCGCCCAGCCCCAGATCGTTCAGGAAGGACAGCCAGGCCAGGCCGCGTTCCTGGTATGGGCGCAGGGTGCCCTCGAAGGACTCCGGGGTCGGGACCGGGATCAGGCGGCGGTCGGCCTCGCCGGACAGCAGGTCGCCCAGCCGGCCGTCGGCGTCGACGTCAAGGAGCGGCAGGACGTCGTCGCCGGCGTGGATCGCGGCGCGTACGGCCTGGGCGGCGGTCATCTCGCCGGTACGGCCGCGGCTCAGGAACTCCAGCGCGGCCGTGAGCTGTGCGTCGTCGAGCTCGACCCAGCGCCCGCGCAGGCGGACGAGAGGGGCCTTCAGGCGGGCCAGCTCGGTCAGTTCCTCCTCCGTGATGGTCTCGCCGTCGATGGCCAGGTCCCAGCGGAACCCGACCAGGTCGTCCAGGCCGAACCCGGAGGAGACGGCGGCGCCGGCCTCGGGCTTCGTACGGGTCGTGAGCCGCATGCCCAGGCGGGCGCGGCCGGCCCACTGGGGGAGCTGTACGCCGAAGCCGGCGGCGGCCAGCAGCGGCGCGGCCTCGCGCAGGAAGCGGAACGCGCCCGCGGCGTCGGTGGTGACGCCCGTCGGGGTCGGGACGCGCATCGCCTCGGCGGCCTCCGGGTAGAGGCGCAGGGCGCGGCCGAGGCCGGTGAGCAGGGTCTCCTCGGCGTCGGCGACCGAGGTGACGTCGCCGGTCCAGATCATGGAGGCGGGGACGTAGAGGCTCGGGTCCACGGTGCCCTGGAGGGCGAACAGGACCAGCCAGGGCGCGCCCGGATCGTCCTCCGGCGGCTCGGTCAGGCGGAAGCAGACGCGCAGCGGGCCGGAGGGGCGTCCCGCGGCGGCGGCCCAGGTGTCCAGCTCGGCCGACAGCGTGTCCGGGTCGTCGCCGGGCTCGCGCGCCACGGCCGGGTCCGGGCCGGTCAGGGCGGCGGCCCAGCGCTCGGCCAGCGGCAGCCGGTCCGGTGCGCGGCCGGTGCGCTCGGCCAGCAGGGGGTGCGGCACGATGCCGCGTACGGCGGCGTCGGCCAGGCCGGTCAGGGCCTCGAGGAGCACGTCGGCGGCCGGGCGCCCGCCGTCGGCGGCGCGGCAGGCGGGCGGCATGGCGCGGGCGAGCTCGCGGAACCGCTCCGCGTCGACGCCGGTGATCACCGGCCGCCAGCGCGCCGTCAGGTCGCCGTCCTCGCGCACCAGGGAGGGCAGGACCCGGCCGCGCCCGGCGAGGTGCAGGGCCTCGTCGGCGACCAGGGCGAAGTAGCGCAGGTCGGCGCCGCGGACCACGTCGTCGGAACCCCCGGAGCCGCCCAGCAGCGCCATCGCGCCGAACGGGTCGAGGGCGAGCGCGGGCACCCGCCACGCGATGGCGTCGGGCGGTGCGGACGACGGCTCGCGCGCCAGCTCGGGGGAGGGGAACGGCCCGGCGGTGGTGCTGGGCAGGAGCAGCGTCAGCGAGACACGCATCGCGCCGGCGGTGGGCGCGGCGTAGGAGGTGCCCTCGAAGTCGGCGGCCGCGAACGGGTGCGGCTTGGGCTGGGCCACGCGGAGGCGGCTCGTCGGGGGGAGCGCGGGATCCTCGGCCCACAGGCAGAGCGCACCGCCGTGCCAGGTGGCGTGCGCGACGAGCATGATCGTCCCCCAGGTGATCCGGCCGCGGCGGTCGACGGCCGAACCCGCGGGTCTGCGGTGCGGACGCGGCCCCGCGGACCTCGCGCAAGCTACCAGTCCGTACCGACGGTCCGCCCTCGTCCGCGCCTCATGGCGGCGAAGTAGGCTCTCCCCGCATCGTTGTCGATCGTTGTGGAGGACCACGTGGGCGAGTTCGTACGCGTCGAGGTCGAGGACGCCGTCGCCACGATCCGGCTGGACCGGCCGAAGATGAACGCCGTCAACGCCGGGCTTCGGGACGAGCTCGCGGAGGCGGCGCGCGCCGTTCACGCCGACCCCGGCGTACGCGCCGTGATCCTGTACGGCGGCGAGCGGGTCTTCGCGGCCGGCGCGGACATCAAGGAGATGGCCGAGCTGACCTACGCGCAGATGACCGAGCACTGCCGCCTGCTGCAGGGCGCGCTGAACCTCGTCGCCGCGATCGGGAAGCCGGTCATCGCCGCGATCACCGGATACGCCCTCGGTGGCGGCCTCGAGCTGGCGCTGTGCGCGGACTTCCGCGTCATGGGCGAGTCGGCGAAGGTCGGCCAGCCGGAGATCCAGCTCGGCACGATCCCCGGCGCGGGCGGCACCCAGCGGCTGCCCCGGCTGGTCGGCCCGTCGCGCGCCAAGGACCTGATCTTCACCGGCCGCCACGTGAAGGCCGACGAGGCCCTCGCGATCGGGCTCGCCGACCGGGTCGTGCCGGACGACCAGGTGTACGCCACGGCCAAGGAGATGGCCGCGAAGTACGCCGAGGGCCCGGCCGTCGCGCTGCGCGCCGCCAAGGAGGCGGTCGACGCGGGTCTCGAGGTCGACCTCGCCACCGGCCTGGAGATCGAAAGGCTGCACTTCGCGGGCACGTTCGCGACCGAGGACCAGAAGGCCGGGATGCGCAGTTTCATGGAGGACGGGCCGGGCAAGGCGCGATTCTCCGGGCGCTGACCGGAACCCACGCACCGCACCGTACGTCACACCTCCTGAAGCTCCCGGCGACCGCCGGGCAGGAAAGGGGCCGGTGTGGACGCGACGCAGCTGCCACCCGCCGCGCAGGCCCGGCTCGGGCAGGCGCGGCAGGCGGGCACGTGGACGTCCAGCCTGACCGTCGGTGAGTTCGCCGGGCTGAGGTCCGTCGGATTCGAACCCGTCGGTCAGGTGATGGGCAGCACGGTCCACAATCTCGGCTGGTGGTACGGCTCGCGGATCGACTGCGGCTACCGGCGCGGCATGTTCGGCGGCGGCGGCGCGGACACGATCACGTCCGGCATGCGGGGCTCCTGGGACGGCTACAGCAACTACATCAACACGCTGTACCGCGCCCGCCACACCGCGATGAGCCGGATGGCCGCCGAGTGCGCCGCGCTCGGCGGTGACGGCGTCGTCGCGGTGAGCCTCACGATCGCGCCGTTCCATGGCGCGCAGAACCACCTGGAGTTCCAGGCGATCGGTACGGCGGTGCGCGCGCTCGGCGACGTACGGCCCGGCCGGGTCTTCCTGTCGCATCTGAGCGGCCAGGAGTTCACCAAACTGATCGAGACCGGCTGGGTGCCGGTCGACCTCGTGATGGGCGCCTCCATCGGGGTCCGTCACGACGACTGGCGTACGAACTGGTCCACCGGGAGGTTCGCGCCGGCGCAGGAGGTCGCGGGCTGGACCGAGCTCGTGTCCGTGACGCGGCACGAGGCGCGCTCCCACTTCCTGGCCGACACCGCGCGCACCGGCGCCGACGGCGTCGTTGTCTCAGGCATCGACCTGCGCGTGCACGAGCGCGAGTGCAACTACAACGACGAGCAGCGCGACCACGTCGTCGAGACGACGATCATCGGTACCGCGATCGCCGAGTTCCGCAGGTCACACCAACCGCCCCGCTCACTGACGATCATGAGGTTGTAGACACGATGACTGATCCCGTCGCCCAGGGAGTTCCCGCCGACGCGATGGCGCGTCTCGCCGAGCTGCGGCCGGGAGCGCCCGGTTCGCTCTTCACCAGTGACCTTTCCGTCAATGAGTTCCTGCTCGTGCGTGAGGCCGGGTTCCGGCCGCTCGGCCTGGTGCTCGGCAGCTCGATTTACCACGTCGGCATCCAGGTCGGCCGGTGGAGCAAGAACATGGAGCTCGACCAGCTGTCCGCCGCGATGTACCACGCGCGGGAGCTGGCCATGACGCGCATGGAGGCCGAGGCCGACCAACTCGGCGCGGACGGCATCGTCGGCGTACGCCTGCGCGTTGAGTTCCGCGACTTCGGTAGCGACATCGCCGAGTTCATCGCGATCGGCACGGCGGTCAAGGCCGACGACACGTCACAAAACTGGCGCAACGCCAAAAACCAGCCGTTCACCTCCGACCTGAACGGCCAGGACTTCTGGACGCTCATCCAGGCGGGGTACGCGCCGACGGGCATGGTCATGGGCACGTGCGTCTACCACGTGGCGCACCGGCGGCTCGGCTCCGTGCTCGGCAGCATGGGGCAGAACGTCGAGATCCCGGAGTTCACCCAGGCCCTGTACGACGCGCGCGAGCTGGCCATGGCCCGGATGCAGGCCGAGGGCCAGGCGCTGCACGCGGAGGGCATCGTCGGGGTGATCCTGAACCAGTTCCACCACCAGTGGGGCGGGCACACGATGGAGTTCTTCGCGATCGGCACGGCCGTACGCCCGCTGCGTCCCGACCATGTGATCGCCAAGCCCCAGATGGTGCTCGGGCTCGACCGCTGATTCACTGTCGGCATGGACTTCGACATGGTGGCCGCCGCGCTGCGCCAGGACGCGGCGGACGTCGCGACCTACGCCCGCGTGCTCACCGGCACCCTGGCCGAGGCGCTGCCGCCCGGCAGCGTGACGGTCGAGTACGAACGCAGCCTCGGTGACAAGCTCCGCGGCCGTGAGGGGCACCCGAGCCGGATCGTCGTACGCCTGGGGGAGCGCACGCTCTTCCTGGCCGGTGTGGGGCGGCCGATCGCCGAGATTCACCACGAGGTACGCGGAGTGGTGCTGTCGCGTGATGAGGTACCGCTCGACGTCTGGGTACAGACCCTGGCACGGGAGCTCGTCGCGCAGGCCGACGCCAACGCGCGTGCGGCGGAGGCGCTGCGCCGTCTGGTGGTTGGAGGATCATGAAGGTATTCGTCTCGGTCGACATGGAGGGCGTCTCCGGGCTCACCGATCCGGAGGAGATGCGGGCCGGCGGGCGCGGCTACGAGCGCGGCTGTGAGCTGATGACCGGCGACGCCAACGCCGCGATCGCCGGGGCGTACGCCGCCGGTGCCGAGGAGGTCGTCGTCACCGATGCCCACGGCAGCACCAAGAACATCCGCGCCGACCTCATCGACGAGCGCTGCACGCTCATCCGCGGCCCGTACCGTCCGCTGCGCATGGGGCAGGGGATCACTCCGTCGCACGACGCGGCCATGTTCGTCGGCTACCACGCGCGTGCGGGCGTGCCGGACGGCGTGCTGAACCACACGTGGATGGGCTATGAGATGCAGAACCTCTACCTCAACGGTGAGGTCCGCGGCGAGATCGGGCTGATCGCCGGGCTCGCCGGCTCGATGGGCGTGCCGGTCGCGATGGTCGCGGGCGACGAGGCCGCCTGCGCGGAGGCGCGTGACCTGCTCGGCGACGTCGAGACCGTCGCGGTGAAGAAGGGCATCGACCGCTACTCCGCCGAGGTGCTGCCGCCGTCTCGCGCGCAGGCGCTGATCCGTGACGCGTCACGCCGCGCCCTGGGCAACCTCGGCCGGTTCCGCCCGTACGTCGTGCCGGCGCCGTACACGCTGGGCATCGACTGGGCCTCCACGTCGATGGCCGAGTCGTGCGCGATGATCCCCGGGATCAAGCGCGCGGGCACCCGTTCGGTCGAGTTCACCAGCGACGACTACGCCGAGATCATGGCGGTGCTGGGCATCATGGCGACGATCGGCGGCGGCGCCGGTTGCACCGGCGCCCAGTACGGCTGAAGCATCTAGTCTCGTCGGTATGTGGGGACTGACGCTCGAGCCTGCCCTGGACCGTACCGCGCTGCTCGCCGCGCCCGTGACCGAGGCACTCCGCGCCTGGAAGGGCGACGGCTCCTTCCAGGTGGCCGAGATCGACCCGGAGCTGGCCGACACGGCGGCGTTCTGCGAGCGATACTCCGTGCCGCTCGAGGCCTCGGCCAACTGCGTGATCGTCGCGGCCAGGCGCGGCGGTGAAATGCGCCTCGCGGCCTGCGTGGTGCTGGCCACGACCCGCGCCGACGTCAACGGCGTCGTGCGCAAGCGTCTCGACGCGCGCAAGGCGTCGTTCGCGCCGCAGGAGACCGCGGTGGCCGAGACCGGCATGGAATACGGCGGGATCACCCCGTTCGGGCTGCCCGCCGACTGGCCCGTGCTGGTCGACGCCGCGGTCGTCGCGGAGCCGTACGTGGTCGTGGGCAGCGGGGTCCGCCGCTCCAAGCTCGTCGTGCCGGGCGCGTCCCTCGGCGCCCTCGCCCAGAGCGAAGTGATCGAGGGCCTGGCCCGCTGACCAGGTCAGCCGCCCGGCTTGGTGGCCTGGAACACCCCGTAGTGCATGACGTCGAGGTCGTAGGCCTTCTTCATGAGCGGTACGGAGTTGAGGAAGCGGAAGATGTCGAGGCCCTTCGCGCGCAGCAGCGTCCAGACCTTGAGGGGGTTGCGGACCAAGGGCCGGGCGATGTCGCCGGAGATCTTCCAGGTGGCGCGGACGTTCTCGGTCCAGTCGGCGCCGGTGACGTCGCTGTACCCGACGTTCGCGCACAGCTTCGTGTAGTGCTCCAGCGGGAGCACGAAGGAGATCGCGAAGTCCCGGTAGAGGCGCCGGAGCAGGCGTACCTCAGGCGGTGAGAGCCGGTCGTCGCGGCTGACCCAGGTGGCGACCACGAGGCGGCCACCGGGCTTGAGCAGCCGGAAGCACTCGGCGAGGTAGCCCTCCTTGTCCGGCATCAGCTCGCAGCTCTCCATCGACCAGATCACGTCGAAGGTCTCGTCCGGGTAGTCGGTGTGCATCGCGTCCATGAGCCGGAACCTGGTCCGGTCCGCGACCCCGGCCTCCGCGGCCTTCTCGGTGGCCCGGCGCACCTGTTCCGCGCTCAGCGTGATCCCGTCGACGTCGCAGTTCAGGTCGCTTGCGAGGATCATGGACGACGCGCCGATGCCGCAGCCGCTGTCCAGCACGCGCGCGCCGGACGGGATGCCGCCGAAGGCGATCAGCTCCTCGACCGTACGGCGCTGGGCCCGGTGCCGCGGCGCGTCGGGCGCGTCGAGGTCCCAGTAGCCGTGGTGGATGTGCTCGCCCCACATGTCCTCGTACAGGTCGATCAGCTTGTCGTAGTGGTTGCGCACGGCGTCGTGCAGGTCATCGACCGAGCCCTCGAGGGTCAGCCCGGTGTCGGTGTCGGTGGTGGTGCTCATGGGAACTCCTAGCGTTCGGTGGAAAGCGCCAGACGGGCCGATGCGGTCGGCCGGGTGAAGTCGACGACCTGGCCGACCATGATCTCCAGGCGGCGCATGGTCTGCGGGTCCTGCAGCAGGGCGCCGTCCTCGGCGGCCATGCCGGCCGAGTTCACGGTGACCGCCATCGGGGTGACCCAGCCGCGCAGGCACATGATCGTGTTGCGCAGGTCGGCCACCGCGCCCGCGGCGCCGTGCTGGCTCCAGCCGACGCCGACGGCGCCCACGGCACGGTCGGTCAGGTACGCGGGCGTGTCCCCGGCCAGGTCCTCCACGTAGTCCAGCGCGTTCTTCAGCAGCCCGGAGACCCCGCCGTGGTAAGCCGGGGTCGCGATGATCAGCCCGTCCGCCCGGCGGAGCGCCGACAGCAGCCGGAGCGCGGCCGCCGGCCGGTCGGAGGAACCGGGTACGTACAGGGGAAGGGCCAGGTCGGACGCGGTGAGCACGGTCGTACGCACCCCGTACGGCGCGGCGAGCCCGGCACAGGCCGAAAGGATCTGCGCGCTGACCGAGCCGGCGCGCAGGGACCCGCCGAGCAGTGCGAGCTCCATGCGGCTCACCCAGCCTGGGCGAGCGACGCCGCCACGAGGTGGCGCTGCATCTTCCCGCTCGAGGTCCTGGGCAGGCGGCCGGGCTTCACGGTGACGACCTGGCCCGGCGAGACGCCGGTGCGCTCGGACACGCGCCGCTCCACCTCCGTACGGATCCGACCCGCCTGCTCCTCGTCGTCGTGGAACTTGGTCTCGACCACGATCACCAGGCGTTCGGTGCCGGTGGCGGCGTCGTAGCGGCCGACCGCCGCCGCGCCGCTCACCCGTACCCCGTCGACCGTGGTGGCGGCGGCCTCGAAAGGCTGGGGATGGTAGTTGCGGCCGGCGATGATGATCAGGTCCTTGGCCCGGCCGGTGACGAACAGCTCGCCGTCGAGGACGAATCCCAGGTCGCCGGTCTCCAACCAGCCGTCGCGCACGACCTCTTCCAGGGGTACGCCGAGATAGCCGTTCATCATCGACGTGCTGTTCACCAGGACCTTGCCGGCGCGGCCGTCGGGCAGGTCCCGGCCGTCCTCGCCGGTGATCCGGATCTTCGTGCCGGGCACCGGGACGCCGGAGGAGACGAACTCCTGCGCGTCCGCGTCCGACGCGGGCGGGCCCATCGGACGGCCGTCGGCCAGCGCGGACCGGGACAGCCGCTCGATGCGCGGCAGCGTGTCCGGCGGCGCGAACGTCGCGGCCAGGCCGAGCTCGGCCATGCCGTAGCAGGGCCGCAGCGACTCCGGCGGGAATCCGTACGGTCCGGTCACCCGCTGGAAATCGCGTACGGTGCCGGCGTCGACCACCTCGGCGCCGTTGAACGCCACGCGCCAGCAGCCGAGGTCGAGACCCTCGAGGTCGGCCTCCTTCGCCGTGGCCATGACGAGCTGGTAGGCGAAGTTCGGGGCGGGCGAGACGTTGCCGCGGTAGCGGTGCACCAGGTGCAGCCACCGAGCCGGCCGTAGGCCGAAGGACAGCGGTTTGAACAGCACGCTCGGCAGGTCGTGCAGGAACGTCGACAGCGTGCAGCCGACCAGGCCCATGTCGTGGTGCAGCGGCAGCCAGCTCACGACGACGTCGTCGCGGTGGAACGGGATGCCCCGTCCGATGGCGTCCGAGGCCGCGAGCAGGCTGCGGTGGCTGTGCACGATCCCCTTGGCGGCCGAGGTGGTGCCCGAGGTGAACTGGATGAACGCGGGTTCCTCGGGGTCGGCCTCCAGCACCGGCTTGGCCAGGGTGCCGTCGCCGAACGGCGGGGACAGGACGGTGACCCCGAGCGGGGCGAGCTCCTCTTCGGCGGCCGCCCGCAGTGCCTCGTCGCAGACCAGGACGGTCGGCCCGGCCACCTCGACCATGTGCCGCACCCGCTCCAGCCACAGCCGGCGGCGGCCGGCCGTGAGCGGTGGCTCGGCCAGCATCGGCACGGCGCCGACCAGCGCGATGCCGTACAGCGCGGCGAGCAACTCGGGTGAGGTGTCCATGCACAGGCAGACCCGGTCGCCGCGGCCGAGGCCCGCGTCCGCAAGCGCCGCGCCTGCGGCGTCGGCGCGCCGGTACAGCTCACCGACGGTGAGCCGCCCGTCCCCGTCGGCCTCGTCCGGCAGGTAGTAGGCGACGGCCGACGGCTCGCGCGCCGCCCGGTCGACGAGAGTGGCGGCCAGCGTGCCCTTGGTGGTCAGGACGGCCGGGGTGGGGTCGGGCCGCCACTCCAGCCGGTCGGGATGGACGTCCACGTCGTTGGTCATGGTGGCTCCAGGCGCTCAGGACAGGACGAAGGGGAACCCGTGCTTGTCGAGCTCCAGCGCGGACTCGGTGACCGCGGTGTAGAGCTCGTCGATGTCGGCGTCGCTGTGGGCGTCGCCCGTGTAGAACATGGGCAGGCTCAGCGTGTACACGCCGCGTCGCCGCAGCAGCAGGGTGAGCAGGAACAGGCCGACCGGGTTGACCGCGCCGGCGAACTCCCGATAGTCGGAGTACGAACCGTTCTCCATGAACCCGAACGCGCCCGCGAACAGCCCGAAGCCGCCCAGCCGCAGCGGGATCCCGGTCTCGGCGCGGAAGTCGGTGAGCCGGGTCTGCAGGCTGTCCACCTTGGCCTGGGTACGGTCGTAGAAGGCGGGCCCGGCGTCGCGGAGCTTGCGGAGCGTGGCGTACGACGCGGCGACCGAGAGCTCGTTGCCGGCGTGGGTGTTCGACAGGAACGTCTTGGTCCCGATGTCGGTCACCGGCGTGCCCGTGGTCAGCATCCGGTCCAGGTACTCCGCACGGCCGCCGAGGACCGCCAGCGACAGTCCGAGGCCGGCGACGACCTTGCCGTAGCAGTACATGTCGGCCTCGATGCCGTAGTGCCCGGCCGCGCCCTCGGTGCCGTACCGGAAGCCGGTGAGCACCTCGTCCAGGATGAACGGCACGCCGACCGCGCGGCAGCGTTCGGCGACGGCCTTCACCTCGGGGATGGTGTGCTCCTCGAACGGGAACGACTGGCACACCGGGTCGCTGATCACGCAGGCCAGCTCGTCGCGATGACGTTCGACGAGCGCCGCAGCCTCGGCCGCGTCGTGCGGCAACACGAGCACGTCGGCACGTGCGACGCCGGCGAAGGCCGCCGTCGGGCTGACGCCGTCACCGTCGTTCGCGGGGAACGGGCTCACGCCGGGGTGGCCGTGCGCGAAGAACGCCGTGTTGTACGCGGCGAGGTCGTGGATGCCGTGCCAGCAGCCCTCGAACTTGGCCACGAGCTGACGCCCGGTCTTCGCCCTGGCCAGCCGGATCGCGGCGTTGGTGACGGCGGTTCCGGAGTGCAGGAACGCGAACTTCTCGCAGTGCGGCACGAGCTCGTGCAGCAGCTCGCCGAGCTGGAGCTCGAGCGGGTTCAGGTAGCCGTTGCCGGTGCTGCGCTCCATCTGCCCGCGTACGAACTCCACCACCTCGGGCGGGTTGTGCCCCCACAGCGAACCGCTGCCGAAGCCCAGGTGGGAGTCCAGGTAGGTGTTGCCGTCGACGTCCAGGAGCCGGCACCCGGACGCCTCGGCGACGGCGAGCGGGAAGGGCGGGGCGTGGAAGGGCAGGAACACGTGGCTCGACACCGAGTGCTTCTGGACCTCGCCCGCCAGCTCGGCCGACTTGCGCTGGCGTTCGGTCAGCTCGTTGACCAGGTCGAGCACCCACTGCTGGCCGAACAGGTCGGCGATGAGCTCGTCGACGGTCAGCTTCTCGAGTGCGGCCATGAGGCCACCCCTCTCTCAGGAAAGGACGAAGGGAAATCCGTGCTTGCCGAGCTCCAGCGCGGACTCGGTGACCGCGGTGTAGAGCTCGTCCAGGTCGGAGTCGCTGTGGGCGTCGCCGGTGAAGAACATGGGCAGGCTGAGCGTGTAGACGCCGCGGCGCCGCAGCATCAGGGTCAGCAGGAACAGGCCGATCGGGTTGACCGCCCCGGTGAACTCCCGGTAATCGGAGTAGGACTTCTCCTCGAGGAACCCGAACGACCCGATGAAGTCGCCGAAGCCGACCAGCCGCAGCGGGATCCCGGTGTCCTCGCGGAAGCTCGCCAGCCGCGACTGCAGGCCGTCCACCTTGGCGCGGGTGCGCTCGTAGTACGCGTCGCCGGCATCGTGGAGCGCGCTCAGCGAGGCGTACGACGCGGCGAGTGAGAGGTGGTTGCCGGCGTGCGTCGTCTGCACGCTGGTCTTGCGGCCGAGGTCGGTCAGCGGCAGGCCCGAGGTCTGCATGTGGTCGAGCAGGTCGGCCCGGCCGCCGAGGACCGACAGCGGAAGGCCGAGGCCGGTGACGACCTTGCCGTAGCAGTACAGGTCGGCGGGGATGTCGAAGTACCCGGCCGCGCCCGACGGCCCGTACCGGAACCCGGTGAGCACCTCGTCGAGCACGAACGGCACGCGCAGCGCGCGGCACCGCTCCGCGACCTCCTTGATGAGCGGCGCGGTGTGCTCGGCGAACGGGAACGACGACGACACCGCCTCACCCAGCACGCAGGCCAGGTCGTCGCAGTGCTTCTCGATCAGCGCGATCGCCGCCGCCGCGTCGTTGGGCAGGATGAGCAGGTCTTCCGGCGCCGCCTGGGTGACCCCGGTGAGCGCCGGCAGTGGCGCGATGCCGTTATCGCCGATCTCGGGGAACGGCTGGACCGGGTGGCCGTGGTACCAGAACGCCGTGTTGTGCGCGGCGAGGTCGTGCACGCCGTGCAGCGCGCCCTCGAACTTGGCGACCATCCGCCGGCCGGTGTGCGCACGGCTCAGCCGGATCGCCGCGGCCGTCGCGTCCGTGCCGGAGTTCAGGAACGCGTACTTCTCGCAGTGCGGCACGAACCGGTCCAGCACCTCGACGAGCTTCGGCTCGATCGGGTTCAGATAGCCGTTGCCGGTCGTACGCCCGAGCTGGTCGCGGATGAAGTCGACCACCTGCGGCGGGTTGTGCCCGAACAGCGCCTGGGCGCCGAACCCGAGGTGGGAGTCCAGGTAGGTGTTGCCGTCCACGTCGACGATGCGGCTGCCCGAGGCCTCGTCGACGACCAGCGGGAACTGCGGCGCGTGGAACGGCCAGAACACGTGGTTGGACGCCGCCCGCTTGCGGACGCCTTCGGATACGGCGATCGACTCGTGCTGGCGTTCGCTCAGCTCGGTGAACAGGTCGATCACCCACTGCTGGGTGAGGAGGTCGGCGACCAGGTCCTCGACGCTCCCTTGGTCCAGCGCGGCCATGGGCTCGCCCTCTCTTCGTGTGGTGGTGCTCGGGTGGGATTGGGAGAACCGGTCAGAACCGGATCAGGGCCGACTCCATCGTCAGACCGGGGCCGAAGGCCATGAACACGCCGTACTCGCCCGGTGCCGGGCGAACCTCGCGCATGATGTGGTCAAGGATCAGCAGGACGGTCGGCGAGGAGCAGTTGCCCCAGGAACCGAGGATCTCCAGCGACGGCCGCAGCGCGGCCACCGGCAGGTTCAGCCGCTCACCGACGAAGTCGATGATCTTCGGACCGCCGGGGTGGATGCCCCAGTGCGCGACGTCGGCGGGAGTCAGGCCGTGCGGTTCGAGCAGCCGGGACACGAACGGCCCGATCGCCTCGGACAGGTAGAGCGGGACGTACGGGGACAGCGTCATACGGAACGCGTCGTCCATCACCTTCCAGGTCATGGCCTGGGAGGTCTCGGCATGCGTCTCGGTGTGCGTGCTGAGGACGAGCGGTCCGTCGGAGCCGGTGTCGGCGGCGGCCAGCAGCAGGGTCGCCCCGGCGTCGCCGAACAGCCCGTTCACGACGATCTGTTCCTTGGTCGCCTCCGGGCGCAGATGCACCGAGCAGACCTCGGCGCAGGTGACCATGGCGAGCTCGTCCGGCCGGGACCGTACGGCGTCCAGCGCGACCTTGAGGCCGTTGAAGGCCGCGTAGCAGCCCATGTGACCGACGAAGGTGCGCCGGAGGTCGCGGCGCAGCCCGAACTCCGCCGACAGCAGCATGTCCGGGGTGGGGCCCGCGTAGCCGGTGCAGCTCACGAACACGTAGCTGCCGACGTCCTCGCGGTCGACGCCGGTCAGCACGGCCTCGCCCGACGCGCGGCCCATCGCGAGCGCGTGCTCCTCCCACGCCGCCATGCGGCTCTGCATCCCGGGGAAGCCGTCGGCGTACTTGGCGCCCGGCGGCCAGGCGAGGCGCCGCTGCCGGACCTGCGTGCTGGTGAACAGCTTCTCCGCGTCGGGCACCTCGGCGTACAGGTTCCGGTAGAAGCCGGCGAACAGGTCTTCCTGGGAGATGGGCGGCCCGGCGGACGCGGTACGCAGTCCGACGATCCGCGCGGCGGGGTTCGTCACGTCGTGCTCACCGGTTCATGGGACACCGCATCCGCGATGGCCGCGAGGAAGCCCTCGGTGACCTCGTCGCTCTCCTTCTGGGCGAACGGCTCGATCAGCACGATCACGATCGGGGCGACCTCGACCTGGGACTCCGAGCGTGTGTCGATCTCCAGGGTCAGTTCGCCCGGCATCCGCCCGTCGGTGATCCGGAAGGTTCCCCAGCTGCGGAAGTTGTGCTCGCCGTGCGGCTCCCAGGTGATCGTGTCCGGGTCACCGGTGTCGAAGCGCGCGACGTAGTCGGGGGTCAGCGCCACCGCGCCGTTGGACACCTCGGCGAGCCGGTAGTGGTAGAGGCCGTCGCCGACCTCCTCGAGCACCTCGACACCCGGCATCAGCAGGCCGCAGCCCACCACGTCGAGCAGCAGCGCGCGCAGTCGCTCGCGGTCGGTGCGGATGTTGACGCTCCGCTTCGACGCGGCCCTGATCCAGACCATGCTTCAGCCCTCCTGGGACTTCTTGACGGCGTGCCCGATGTAGCTGACGGCCGTGGAAGCGGTCAGCGTGAAGTCGCCGAGCGGCCGGCGTCGCAGCGCCGCGGTGAGCAGACGGTGCGGTGGCGCGGCGGGGGACAGGCCGCGTACCTCGCTCAGCTCGAGGTCGCGGGCGGCGAACACGGCGCGCAGCTCGTCCGGGTGGATGAACATCCGCCAGTTGTGCGTGCCCGGGTAGATGATCTTCAGGAGCTTCTCGGACACGAGGATCGTGACGAGGTAGCTGGCGACCGTACGGTTGATCGTGTCGAACACGACCAGGCCGCCCGGCCGCAGCACCCGTGACATCTCCGCGACCGCGGCGGGCAGGTCGTGCAGGTGCTCCAGCACGTCGGAGACCACGACCATGTCGACGGTCCCGTCGCCGGCCGGCAGCGCGTACGCCGAGCCGACCTCGTACGTGACCTCCACGCCGGACGATCGTGCGTGCCCGCGTGCGGCCTCGATCGCGCCGTCGGACAGGTCGACGCCGGTCACCCGGTAGCCGAGCCTGGCGAGCGCCTCGGAGACGAGGCCGCCGCCGCAGCCGACGTCCATGACGCGTACGGCGGCGCGGTCCTCGCCGAAGCGCTCGCGGGCCGTGCCGTCGAAGTAGCCGACACGGGCGGGGTTCATGTCGTGCAGGGCGCGGAGCGGTCCCTGCGCGTCCCACCACGACGCGCCGATCTCCGAGTAGTACTCGTTGTCGATCTTGGCGTCGGACGGGTCGAGCGCCGCCAGCCGCCCCTCGCTCCCGGCCATCAGAGCCACCTCGGGGTCTCGTCCATGGCGATGCAGAACGCCGCCTTGCCGATGTGCTCCAGGGCGCGGTCGCTCGAGTACGGCAGCACCGGTCCGGTCTTGAGGTCCTGCCAGATCCGGCCGATCGGGCCGTCGCCGCCGCCGATGATGTCGTACGCGGCGGACACGACCCGCTCGCTCACCATGCCGACGTAGTACCGGGGGATGGGGCTCTCGCCCTCGTACCGGGTGAGCAGCGCGGTCATGCTCGCGAGGTCGCCGCGCATCCGTGCGATGGCGAACTGGGTGCCGGGCAGCCGGGTGACCTCACGGTCCTTGGCGGCGCGTACGGCGAGCTCGTAGGCGCGTTCGGCCAGTCCGAGGAAGACCGCGGCGTCGCAGGAGCCGCCCCACTCGGGGCGGTCTTCCGCGAGCTGCGCGGCGGCGGCGAAGGCCGTGGCCCCGCAGCCGTGCCCGAGGATCCGGAGCACGGTCAGGTTCTCGGCCAGGTCCGTACCGGCGGTGAAGATCCCGGCATCGGCCAGCTCGGCGAGGTTCTCCTTGACGAGATCGCCGCTGCCAGGCCGGCGCTCCTCGAACGCGGCCGCCAGCTTCTCGGCGGAGTCCGTCAACGCGGTCATCATGAACACCCGGCCCAACGCGGTTCGGCGAAGATCGGAACGTTGAGGGCCTGCTTGCCGGCCCACTCGAGGACGACGTCGGTGGCCGGCGGCACCAGCAGGCCGGCGACGACGTCGCGGTACATGCGCTGCAGGGGATCGGAGGAGGCCAGCGAGGACCCGCCCTGCACCTGCATGGCGAGCGTCACGATCTCGTGCGCGAGGCGCGTGACGCTGGTCTTCATCACGCTCATGTCGATGTAGTGGCCGAGCGGGTCCGGCGTGTCGTGGTCGGCGTTGATCGCCGCATCCAGGTGCGCCTCGGCGGCGGCCAGCCGGGCCGACATCTCGGCCACCCGGAACTGCACGCCCGGCAGGGTCGCGTTCGGCTTGCCGATCACGCTGAGGACGCGCTTCTGCTGGGTCCGCACCACGTGTTCCAGGGCGCCGCGGGCGAGACCGACGAACACCGAGGCGAAGCTGCACCAGGCCCAGTGCACGCCGGTCATGAAGAGCAGCGGCAGCGTGCCGCGGTCACCGACCGACCACTTCTCGGCCACGTACAGGTCCTCGAGGGCCAGCGAGTGGCTGCCGGTCGCCCGCATGCCCGCCGCGTCCCACTCGGCGGTGACCCGTACGCCCTCGTCCGGCTTGGGCAGCAGGAACGCCATCGGCTGCGGCAGCCCGCGGTCGTCCTCGGTGGCGGCGGACAGGAACAGGTGGGTCGCCCCGGGGAAGCCGGTGAAGAAGCCCTTGCGCCCGTTGAGGACGTAGCCGCCGTCGACCGGTTGGGCCTTGGTGGTGGGGTGCCACCAGTTGCCGCCGACGCCGGGTTCGCTGAACCCACCGGCGATCACCGCGCCGTCGGATACCGCCCGGCAGACCCACTCCGCGCTGTCACCACCCAGCTTGGCGATCATGGCCAGGCCGTGGATGTGCATGTTGACGGAGAACGCGGTGGATCCGCAGGCGGCGGCCAGGATCCGCTGCGCCTCGCACAGCTCCGCCAGGCTCGCCCCGTCACCCCCGAACTCCTCGGGCACCGTCATCGCCGTGTAGCCGCTGCGTACGAGCTCGGCGATGTTCTCGTGCGGGAAGCTGGCGTCGGCGTCGTGCGCCGCGGCGCGCTCGGCGAACGCCGGTGCGAGCTCGCGGGCGAGTGCGACGTAGTCGGTCCTAGGCATTCGCGTTCTCCCTCGCCTCCGCGATCAGCGCGGCCATCGAGCCCACGCTGTCGACCTCGGACTGGACGGCCTGGGCGATCCAGCGGCTCAGGTCGAAGTCGGGGTACCGGTCGCGGATCCGCCCCGCGAGGGCGACCAGGTCCATCGAGCCGAAGCCCAGGTCCTCGGTGAGCGAGGCTCCCGGGTCGATGTCCTCGGCCCGCAGCGTCGGTTTGACCGCGATCAGGTCCGCCACCAGCTCACGCACGTCGTCGTCCTGGCAGATCACCGGAGCTCCCTCGCGTTGGTGCCGGCATGTGGGGCGTAAATGTCGATATCGAGCATTCGATCGATTCCCTCGACCCAGATAAGATCCACTCTGATGCGTGGCTGGAATACAGCGACGTACGAGGCGGGTGGGATCTGTGCAGGCCGCAATGCTCAGGCGCCGACCTCGTGAACCGCTCTAGAGCTGATAGAGGTTCAATTTCGCGAAATGCGGCAACCTCTCGGACCGAACTCCGCCGTTTACCACCGGAATTCGAGTCGTACGGCGCACGCTACTGTCGGGCCCTGCCGCGTCAGCGGCCTGGTCAAGACCGTCGCCACCGATCGAGAGGAAGTCGCATGCCGGCACCTCAGGAGCCGAGTTCCGCCGAGGGATCCCGCCGGGGACGTGGGCCGATGAGCCGCCTCACGAGAGTGGCGGTCGACCGGCCGCGCACCGTGATCGCCGCGTGGGTCGTCCTCGCCGCGGTCTGCGTCCCGCTGATGCTGCAACTGTCCGGGGCCCTCAAGGCGGGCGGGTTCCAGAACTCCCGCGGACAGGCCGCCCACGGTCAAAAGACCCTGGACCACGCCTTCAAGAGTCCTCCGGAGACGCTCCAGGTCGTCCTGCACTCCGGCGGTGACGTGACCGGGGCCGTCGACGAGGCCGTACGCGTCGCCGGGCGTACGCCGCACGTCGCGTCGGTCACCGACTACCGGCAGAATCCCCAATGGCTTTCGCGCGATCGGCACACCACGTTCGTGCAGATGGGGTTCACGGTTGACGCCACGACGATTCAGAGCGAGATAGGCGACCTCAGGCAACGAATGGCCGGGTCGCTCGGCGGCCGGGGAATCCAGGTCAATGTCACTGGAGCGCAGGCGCTCGATTATGACCTGAGCGTCCAGTCCACCAAGGACGCCAGTACGGCCGAGCTGATCGCATTTCCGTTGTTGTTCATCGTCTTGTTCCTGGTATTTCGCTCGGTCGTCGCGATGCTGTTGCCCGTCGTGCTGGCCGGCGTCGCGCTGGTCATCGCCATGGCCGGCGGCTACCTGTTCACGCGGGTCACAGGCGTCTCGATCCTCTTCGAGAACGCGGTCTCCCTGATCGGCCTGGCCGTCTCGGTCGACTACTCGCTGTTCATCATCAAGCGCTATCGCGACGAGCTGGCCGCGGGCGCCGACCACGTTGCCGCGCTGGGCACCGCGATGAGCACGGCCGGCCGCTCCGTGCTGTTCAGCGGCCTCGCCGTGGTCGCCGCACTCGTGGCGCTGTTCGTCCCGCGCCTCATGGTCTTCGGCAGCATCGCGCTGGCGGGCATCATGGTCACGCTCGTCACGATGGCGATGTCGATGACGCTCCTGCCCGCCGCGCTGCGGCTCCTCGACCACCGCATCAACTGGGCGTCCCTCAAGCCGCGGGCCCGTACGTCGGGCGCGCTGCCGGGATTCGTCACGGCCCTGCACCGGCGCCCGGTGCCGGTACTGATCTCCCTGCTCGTGCTGTTCGGGCTGATGGCCGCGCCGATCAGCGGGATCCGGCTCCAGACGGCCGTCGCGAGCGCGTCCATCCTGCCGTCCGGCGCCGATTCGCGGCAGGGCATCGAACGGCTGAAGGCCGACCTGGAGTTCCAGGACCTCTTCCCCGTCCAGGTGAGCCTGACGTCCGCCGCGGACGCGGGCCCGGCGCGGCTGCTCGAGGGCGTACGCGCGGTCGACGCGCTCGCCCGGTCGCAGCGCGGGGTCCACACCGTCCAGGACGTCGGCGGTCTCGGGCTGCCGGCCTCGGCCCTCCAGGCGGCGGCCGGCGGCGACCCCGCCGCGCTGCCGCCGCAGGCGCGGCCGGCCTTCTCTCAACTGTGGGCGAAGGACGGGGGCCGCTACGTGACCCAGGTCGTCGTGGTGGCCGCCCAGGGCCCGGACAGCGACGCCACCCACGACCTGGTGCGCGCGCTGCGCGACCGGCTGCCCGGCGCCGTACCGTCCGGCGTCGACGCGCGGGTCACCGGCGTCACGGCCGGCGGCGTGGACTTCGACGACGTCCTGGTCACGTCCCTGCCGGCCATCCTCGCCGTGGTCGCCCTGATCACGCTGATACTCCTGGCCCGCGCGTTCCGGTCCTGGCTGCTGCCCGTGCTCGCCCTGCTCCTCAACGCGATGGTCGTGGCCGCCAGCCTGGGCCTGCTCACGCTGATCAGCCAGGGCGCCCTCGGCCAGCGGGTCGACAGCATCACGCCGACCCTGATCTTCGCGATCATGTTCGGCCTGAGCATGGACTACATGGTGATCATGATCTCCCGGATGCGGGAGCGGTACCTCGAACTGGGCGACCATCGCGAGGCGGTGAACGAGGGGATGCGGCGTACCGCCGGCCTGGTCAACGGCGCCGCGCTGATCATGGTGGCGGTGTTCGTGTCGTTCCTGTCCGCCAAGATCGGCATCGTGCAGCAGTTGGGCCTCGGCCTGGCGATCGCGGTGGTCCTCGACGCCGTCGTGATCCGGTTGATGGTCATGCCGGCCGCGCTGTACCTCCTGGGCCCGCGCTGCTGGGGGCGCACGCCGGAGCCGGCCGCGGTTCCGCGGCCGGCGGCGAACGTCACGTAGCGAGCGCGGCCCCGATGAGCCCGAGGGGTGGGGAGCCGAGACCGAGCAGCGCGCGGTGGAAGCGCGCGTTGGAGTACTCGGCGCCCCACTCCTCGCGGGCGCGTTCGCGCAGCCGCATGATCTCCAGCTTGCCGTGCGTGTAGCGGCCGTACGTCGGGTCGAAGAGCGCACGCTCGGCCTCGGCGAGGGCGGCGGGCCCGGCGAGGTGGGTGTCGGATGCGAAGCGCCGCGCGCCGTCCTCGACGGTCATGGCCCCGGTGTGCACGCCGATGGCGCAGGCGAGCCGGGTGACGCGTACGAGCGCCTCCAGCCACACGCCGATCTCGAACCTCGGGTCGTCGGCGAGGAAGCCCTCCTCGACGCACAGCTCCTCGGCGTAGTGCGCCCAGCCCTCGGCGAACGCGTCGGACTGCAGGACGCGGCGTACCTCGGTCGGCGCGTGGCGCAGCGCGCGGCCGTGGGAGAAGTGGCCGGGCGCGACCTCGTGCACCGTGATGCCGGGCAGCGTGGTGGCGCTGAACACCTGCAGCCAGTCCTCGATGTCCTCGGCCGGCCAGGACGGGTCCGGCGGGGTGATGTGGTACCAGGACGGCGCGTCCGGCTCACCGGGCGCGGCCCAGGCCATCATCGCCATGCCCCACCGCCGTGACTCCGGCGCCAGGCCGACCAGGCACTCGCCGTCGTCGTAGGGCACCAGGTCGTGCTCGCGGGTGAACGCGATCGCCCGTTCGGTCCAGTAGCGGGAGGTCTCGATGACGCCGTCGATGTCGGGGTGGTCCCGCACCAGCTCGCGGCACAGCTCCAGCGGGGGCTTGGTCCCGTCGAGCCGCGCGCAGGCCGCGCCGAGGCGCGTCATGAGCCGGTCGCGCTCGCGGTCGGCCTCGGCGGCGAGCGCGGCGACGTCGACGTCGAGCCCCTCCGCGTCGCCCATCAGCCGTGTCAGCGCGGTCTCGCCCAGGGAAGTGTCCGTGCCACCGCGCTCGGCGGCGTGTTCGAGGTGGGCCATGAGGCGCGCGTGCGCGTTCCGCGCCTCGTCGCCGGCCGCGCCGGCGTCGGCGGGGATGCCGGCCGCGAGGCCGCGTGCGGCGCCGAGCAGCGCCTTCGCGACCGGGGCCGGGATGAGGTCGAGGGTCTCGACCGCGGTGTCGATCGTGGACGGCCAGGCCTTCAGATGCCGCCGCCGTGCCGCCGCGCGCTCCTCGGCGGGCGCGTACTCGCGGTCGTAGGCGGCCAGGTCGAGCGCCGACAGATGGTCGAGTGGGCTGCGGCGGTGCAGCTCCAGCTCGCCGAAGCAGATCCGCAGGCGCTCCTCGAACGCGCGCAGGTGCGCCTCGTCGTGCGCGTCGTCGAGCGGGTCGCCCTGGCCGATCCGCTCCAGGGTCGCGCGCACACCGGCGATCGAGAAGTCCGGGACCCGGCCGTCGTACTCGTGCCGCCCCGCGAGCTCACGTACCTCGGACATGAGCAGATCGCATGCCGCGCGCAGCCGCGGTGCAAGATCGTCCATGTCATCCGACATTACCCGGAACCCCACGCGCCGCACCCGCGTCGAAGCCGTCATGAACGTTCGGGGGGGTCGTCCACTGGGCTCCTACGATGCGCTGGAGCGGATCGGGGAGGGCGCCACGTCCGTGGTGCACCGTGCCTCGGACCGGTACGGCCGGATCGTCGCGGTCAAGGAGCCGCGGAGCGAGCTGGCCCAGGACCCGGAGATCCGCCGGCGGCTGCAGCGCGAGGCCCGCGCGATGGCACGGGTGCGCAGCCCGTACGTCGTCGAGGCGTTCGACGCCTGCCTGCTCGGCGAGCGGCCGTACATCGTCACCGAGTACGTCCCCGGCGTTCCGCTGAAGAACCTCGTGGCCACATATGGCCCGATGCGCGGCGACGCGCTGGTCACGTTCGCGGGCCGGCTCGCGCAGGGCGTCGCCGCGATCCACGGCGCGGGCGTGTTGCACCGTGACCTGAAGCCGAACAACGTGATGGTCCTCGGCGGCTCGCCGAAGATCATCGACTTCGGCATCGCGCAGGAGGCGGAGGCCGCCCACGCGACCCAGCCCGGCATGCTGGCCGGCACACCGGGGTACGTCGCACCCGAACTGATCGACGGAAGCGCGTCGAGCGAGGCAGCGGACGTGTTCTCGTGGGCGGCGACCATCGCCTTCGCGGCGACGGGCCGTCCGCCGTTCGGCACGGGTTCGCTGCACGGCGTCTGTTTCCGCGTGCTGCGCGGTGCGGCCGACCTCGATGGAGCGCCCGAGCCGGTGCTGTCGCTGCTGCGGCACGCGATGCGGAGGGACCCCGCGGAACGGCCCTCGGCCGCGTGGCTGGCGGCCAGGCTCGCCGCGTGCGTGGCGATGCCGGCGTGAGGGGCGTTGTCGTGATTGGCGCCCGCTTGAGGTGACATGCCCGGGTATCGTGGCGGGCCTATGGGAGGGGTAGAGACGTCCGGGGAACATATCGGCCGATACCGCCTGCTCGAGAAGATCGGCGAAGGCGGGATGGGCGTCGTGCACCTCGCCGCCGATCCTCAGGGCCGTCAGGTCGCCATCAAGGTGCTGCGGCCTGGTGTCGCGGCCGACCAGACGGCGCTGCGCAGGCTGGCACGTGAGGTCGACTCCATGCGGCGGGTGCACAGCCCGCACGTCGCGGAGATCATCGACGCGGACGTCACAGCCGAGCCGCCGTACGTCGTCACGCAGTTCGTCCCGGGGCGCACCCTCGAGCAGACCGTGCGCGACCGCGGGCCGGTACGCGGCGAGGCGCTGCAGCGGCTCGCGACCGGGCTGGCGAGCGCGCTCTCGTCCATCCACGCCTCCGGGATCATCCATCGCGACCTCAAGCCCGGCAACGTCATGTTCCTCGACAACGGCGAACCGGTGGTCATCGACTTCGGCATCGCCCAGGGCGTCGACGCGACGCGCCTGACGGCGACCGGCCTGGTCATCGGCACGCCCGGCTACCTCGCGCCGGAGATCATCGAGGGTGAGGACGCCGGCGCGCCCGCCGACGTGCACTCCTGGGCCAGCACGGTGGCCTTCGCCGCCACCGGCCGTGCGCCCTTCGGCGCCGGCACCTTCGAGTCGATCTTCTACAAGATCATGGAGGGGCGGCCGGACCTGGAGGGCGTCCCGGAGTTCCTGTTGCCGCTGGTGCGCGCCGCGATGTCGCGCAACCCGGCCGAACGCCCGACCGCGCAGGCGCTCGCCGGGCTGACCTCGCGCATCGACGTCAACAGCACTCGCATCGACCCGCCCTCGGCCGCGCCGCACACCCGGCCGCTCACGGCCGTCGCCGCGCCGCCGATGGCGAGCCCGCGCGACTACCGCGGGCAGCTCCCGCCGGCGCCGCCTCCGCAGCAGTACGCCCCGTCGCCGTACGGGCCGCCGACCGCGCCGCCCGTACAGCGCCCGGAGAAGCCGCCCAAGCCCGAGGGCCCGAAGCCATTCGGCCTCTACCGCCTGCTCAGCGGGCTACTCCTCGCGGGCGCGATCGGGCTGGACCTGATGCTGCCCTCGATCGCACTGATCCTCGTACTGCTCGCCCTGCTGATGCTGCGCACCGCCGACCGGGCGCACCGGTCCCTGACCGCCAAGCGCACCCGACGCGGTCCTCGGCCCTCCGACGTGGTCGGAGTGATCTTCAGGTCGCCGTTCTCGGTCGTACGGTCCGGGCTGACCATGCTGTTGTTCAGCCCGCTCGGCGGGATGGCCGGCCTGGTCGTGCTGGTCATCGCGATGGCGTCGAAGAGCCAGATGACCATCGCGCGGGCGCTGTCGCTCAGCGTCGCCGCGTTCATCCTCGTGCAGTGCCTCGGCCCGGGCAGCGAGCCCTCGCGCCGTCAGCTCGCCCGTATGTGGGGCGGCCTCGCACCGCAACGCGACCGGGCGCTGGTCATCGTGGCCGTCGTCGGGTTCCTCGCGTTCATCCTCGTGTCGTTCGGGCTGAGCCAGGCGCCCGACCTGCGGCCGTTCGACTTCCCGCAGTTCAACCACCATCTGGCCCAGCTACGGCACGGCCTTCACGACCTCCAACGCGGCTGAGCCCGCGCCCGACCCGAAGAAGAGAACCCGATGACGTCAGTGGAAGGCGCCGCGGACGAGCGAGTCGGGCCGTACCGCCTGGTCGCGCTGCTCGGTGAGGGCGGCATGGGCGTCGTACACCGGGCGGTCGACGACGAGGGCCGCGACGTCGCGGTCAAGCTCGTACGGCCGGAGTTCGCCAAGGACGACGCCTTCCGCAGCCGGCTGGCGCGCGAGGTCGACACCATGCGGCGGATCCGCAGCCCGTACGTCGCCGAGGTGCTCGACGCCGACGTCCTGGCCGAACGTCCCTACATCGTCACGCGGTTCATCGACGGCATGCCGCTCGACGACGCCGTACGCGCCGAGGGCCCGCTCACCGGCGGCCCGCTGGCACGCGTCGCCGTGGGCCTGGCCGACGCGCTGACCGCGATCCACGAGGCCGGCATCGTGCACCGCGACCTGAAGCCGAACAACGTCATGCTCGTCGGCGGCGCCCCCGTGGTGATCGACTTCGGCATCGCGCACGCCGTGGACGCGACGCGCCTCACCCGGACCGGGATGGTCGTTGGCACGCCCGGCTACATGGGTCCCGAGCTGATCGACGGCGGGCGCCCGGGCCCGGCGCTGGACGTCTACGGCTGGGCGGCCACGGTGACGTACGCGGCGATCGGCCGGTCGCCGTACGGCAGCGGCTCGCTGGAGGCGGTCCTGTCCAGGATCATCGCCGGCGACCCCGACCTCGTAGGCGTACCCACGCGGCTCGAGCCGTTCCTGCGGACCGCGCTCGAGCGCGACCCGGAGCTGCGCCCGACGGCCGCCGAGCTCGCCGTACGCGTGCGCGCCGCCGACATCGGCGCGCCGGTCACGGCCGTGCACACCTCCCCGGACCCGCTGACCGTCCCGGACGCGCCGCCTGAGCGGACGCCGCGACCGCCGGTCGTGCCGGCCTCCATCGGCGTACCGCCGCGCCGCCGCGTGTCGCTCCGCACCTACAAGCTGGTCGCGTACGTGGCGATCGTCGCCGCCGCCCTCGCCTCCGCGCTGTACCCCCTTCTCGGCGTCGCCGGGACGCTCGCCGCGGCCGGCTACCTGCGCGCGGGCGACTTCGCCGTACGCTCGCGGCGCTTCCAGGTCCGCGGCCTGCGCGACCTGCTGATCGCGCCGGTCCGCACGGCCGGCGGCCTGACGTGGTCCGCGCTGCTGTTCGTGCCGTGCGCGCTGTACGCGGCCGTGGCGGCGGCCCTCCTCGGCGGCGCGGCCTTTTTGGCCGGCGGTCGCGACGCGCCCGGCTCGGTCGCAGAGATGAGCGTGATCGCGTTCGGCTACGTCATGCTGGCCGGCCCCGGAGTGATGGCGCCGAGGCGCCAGACGGTGCGCCTGCTGTCGGCACTGGCACGCGGCCGGACCACGACGGCCCTGGCCGGAGTGGCTCTCGCCCTCGTAGCCGCGGTCGCCTGCCGCCAGCTCTGGATCGCCGAACCACACTGGTGGCCGCTGTCGCTGCCCTACCACCGCATCGGCGCGCTGGCCCACACCCTGTGGGACCTCGCCCGCCACCGCTGAGCCCCACGCCCTCTCCGCGCGCGCTCGCGCCTCACGCGGGAGGAGCGCGGTCGCGGGTAGGGTTCCGTTCCCATGACGCCGGACGACACACACGCCGCCGCGCAGCATCGGGCGGACGCATCCACCGCCGACGCCGTCGTCGAGGGGTGGTCGCGGCTCTTCGCCTATCTGGTCGTCGCGATGGTCGCCACGTTCACGGTCATCGTGCCGTTCGCCGGGCTCGTCCTCGCCATCGCCGGCGCGTCCTACCTGCGCGCGGGCGACGTCCACTCGCGCCGTCACGGCTCCGGGCTGCTGCGCGCCCTCGCCGGTCCGCTGACCGCGCCGCTCGACCTCCTGCGCGGTACGGCCGGCACGCTCGTCAGCCTGCCCTTCGCGGTGGTGCCCGCCGTCGCGATCCCGTTCGCCGCCATGGCGGCGGCCGCCGTGAACATCGAGGTCCACCCGCTGGTGGGCGCCGCGTGGGGCGCCGGAACGGGGGCGTACGTGATCCTGGCCGCGCCGGGCGTGCGCGCGCCGCGCCGCCATCTCATCCGGGTGTTCACGGCGCTGGCGCACGAGCCGCGCAGCATCGCGGTGATCGGGCTGGTCCTGTGCGTGCTGGCGCTCGCCACGATGGCCGGCGCGATCGTGCTGCGTCCGACGTTCTCCCCGATGTACGAGCTGAAGAACTCCATCACCCAGGAGCTGTTCGACTTCCAGCACTCCGTGCGGCACCGCGTGTCATAGTCCGGGTCAACCCGGTGCGCGTCCTACGATCATGCGGCAAGCCGTCTATCGCGGAAATCCCATGACCTCCCTTCGTGACTGCGCCGGCCCTTACCGACTCCTGGAGGAGATCGGCGTTGGCGGCATGGGCGAAGTGCACCTCGCCCTCGACGACGACGGCCGTACGGTCGCGGTCAAGGTCCTGCACCCGGCGGTCGCGCGCGACGAGGTGGCACGCCGGCGCCTCGGGCGCGAGGTCGCCACGATGCGGCGGGTCCACAGCCCGTACGTCGCCGAGGTCATCGACGCCGACTTCACCGCGAAGCGGCCCTACATCGTCACCCGCTACGTCCAGGGCCGCTCGCTCCACACGAAGGTCCGGGCCGGCGGGCCGCTGCGCGGCGGCGCGCTGCGGAGGACCAGCCGAGGCCTCGCTCGCGCCCTGTACGCGATCCACGAGGCCGGCATCGTGCACCGCGACCTCAAGCCCGCGAACGTGGTCATGGTCGAGGAGAACCCGGTCGTGATCGACTTCGGGCTGGCGCACGTCCTGGACTCGACGCGCCTGACCCGTACCGGCGCCGTCATCGGCACGCCGGGCTACCTGGCGCCGGAGATCCTGGACGGCGGCCGGGCCACGCCCGCCGCGGACGTCTTCTCCTGGGGCGCGACCGTGGCCTTCTCGGCGACCGGCCGGTCGCCGTTCGGGTCAGGGCCGGCCCAGGCGGTCTTCTCACGCGTCCTGCGCGGCCGGTTCGAGCTGACCGGGGTGCCCGGCGATCTGCTGCCCATCGTGGAGGCGGCCCTGGCCGTCGAGCCCGAGGACCGCCCCGACAGTGTCGACGTCCTGGAGGAACTCGCCACCGCCCACGCACGCCGGCGTTCGGCGGCGCCGCCCCGCGGGCCCGCCCCGGTGCCCCCGCGCCCGGCTCCGCGCGCGGAGCCGGAGCCCGACCCGGTGGAGGAGATCGAGGAGGAGTTCGAGGAGCCGTACGAGGACGTGCCCGAGGAGCCCGCGTGCGACCCGCCGCCGGGCCCCGGCCTGCTCGTCCTCCTGCGCGCCTGCGTGGCGATGGCGGTCCCGGTCGCCTGTTACGTGCTTCCGGTCATCGCGGTCGTCGTGACGCTGTCGGGCTGCGCCGCCGCGTACACCTGGGACGCGATGGCGGGGGCCTGGCGGCGCGCGTCGGCCGCGCACGGTGGCCGATCGCGTGCCGGCGCGGCTCTCGCCGCGGTGGTCACGGTGCCGCTGCGTACGGCGCTGCGGCTCACCGTTCTCCTCCTCGCCCTGGTCGCGGGGTACGCGGGCGTCCTCACCGCCACGTGGTGGTTCGTCCATCCGCACGCGCGTGCCCTGGCGCTGCCGTTCGGTGTGCTGGCTCTCACAGCGGTGCTGGTGCGCGCCTGGTACGCGTCCGAGTACCGCGCTGCGCGCCTGGCCGTCTGGATGGTCGCCGCGGCCCTGCTGGCAGGGGCGATCGCGGGGGTGCCGTACCCGGCGTGGTGGCCGCTCGTCCTGTCGTAGAGCCTGCGCGGAATGGCCTGCCGGGCTCGCACCGCTCCCTGATCCGACGCCCATTCCGCGCGGGCTCTCAGTCTCGGGCGCGATCAAGGGCTGATCAGGTGATGCCCTGGTTTGCGCCCTGGCTACCGACGGGTAACATCGGGCCGTACGCCTGCCGGTGCCCCGGAGCCGAATGGGTCTCGGGACTTTGGCAGGCTTATGGTGCGAACGCATCATCCCGCGCCGGCCCGACCGGGCGGCGCCTGTCGTGCCGGAGGCGCGCGTAAATGGAGTGTGCAGGGAGGGCGGACACGGAATGAACATCGTCGTCTGCGTGAAGCAGGTCCCCGACACGGCGACCGAACGCAAGCTCAAGTCCGACGACAAGACCCTCGATCGTGAGGCTGCCGACGGGGTCATCAACGAACTCGACGAGTACGCGGTCGAGGAGGCGCTGACGATCAAGGAGGCCCACGGCGGTGAGGTGACGGTCCTCACCATGGGTCCCGACAAGGCCTCCGACTCGATTCGCAAGGCCCTGGCCATGGGTGCCGACAAGGCGGTGCACCTGATGGACGACGCGCTGCACGGTTCCGACGGCCTGTCGACGTCGTACGCGCTCGCCCAGGTGCTCAAGAAGATCGGGTTCGACCTGGTCATCCTGGGCTCGGAGTCCACCGACGCCCGTACCGGCGTGCTCGCCGCGATGCTGTCCGAGCGTCTCGGCGTGCCTCAGGTGACGCTCGCCAACAAGGTCGAGATCGATGGTTCGTCGCTGAAGGCACAGCGCCTGACGGACTACGGCTTCGACCGGGTCGAGGCGGACCTGCCCGCGGTCGTGAGCGTCGTCGAGAAGATCAACGAGCCGCGCTACCCCTCGTTCAAGGGGATCATGGCCGCGAAGAAGAAGCCGGTCGAGAAGCTCGCCGTCGCCGACGCCGAGATCGACGCCGCCAAGGTGGGCCTCGGCGGGGCCTCCACCGAGGTCGTCGACTTCGCCGACGCGCCGCCGCGCGAGCAGGGCCAGATCGTCAAGGACGAGGGTGACGGCGGCGCGAAGGTCGCCGAGTTCCTCGCATCGAAGAAGTTCATCTGAGAGGCGGGGAAATGACTGAGGTTCTCGTCCTCGTCGACCACATCGACGGGGAGGTCAAGAAGGTCACCTTCGAGCTGCTGACGCTGGCCCGCCGCCACGGTGACGCCGCGGCGGTCTGGATCGGTCCCGGCTACGAAGGTGCCAAGGACAAGCTGGCCGAGTACGGCGCGGCCAAGGTGTACGTCGCCGCCGACGAGGAGCTGGGCTCCTACGTCGTGGCGCCGAAGGCGGAGCTGCTGGCCCAGCTCGTCGCCGACAAGTCGCCGGCCGCGGTACTGCTGCCCGCGACCGCCGAGGGCAAGGAGATCGCGGGCCGTCTCGCGGTCAAGACCGAGTCCGGTGTGCTCACCGACGTGGTCGGTCTCGCCGACGGGCTGGTCGCCGAGCACTCGATCTTCGGTGGTGCGATCGTGTCGCACGCCAAGGTGTCGAAGGGCACGCCGATCATCGCCGTGCGGCCCAACTCGACCGCCCCCGAGGCATCCCCCTCCACGCCGGAGGAGGAGCAGGTGTCGGTGACCCTGTCCGACGCCGCCAAGGGTGCGCGCGTGGTGGAGAAGGTCGTGCAGGAGAAGGGCGAGCGGCCCGAGCTCACCGAGGCCGCGATCGTGGTCTCCGGTGGCCGTGGCGTCGGCGGTGCCGACAACTTCAAGATCATTGAAGGGCTCGCCGACTCGCTCGGCGCGGCGGTCGGCGCCTCGCGTGCCGCCACCGACGCCGGCTGGTACCCGCACACCTTCCAGGTCGGTCAGACCGGCAAGACGGTGTCGCCGCAGCTCTACATCGCGGTCGGCATCTCCGGTGCCATCCAACACCGGGCCGGTATGCAGACCTCGAAGACGATCATCGCCATCAACAAGGACTCCGAGGCGCCGATCTTCGAGCTGGTCGACTACGGCGTCGTGGGCGACCTCTTCCAGGTCGCTCCGGCGCTGACCGAAGAGATCACCAAGCGCAAGTGAGCATGGCCGTGCCCCGGCGGGTCACCCGCCGGGGCACGGCATGTCTCATGAGCACGTCCGCCGCGTCCTGCCCGTCGGCGGTACGCCGCAGCGCGTAGCCGAGGAGCGGATCGTGGCAGGCCGCGTACAGCTCCTCGAATTTTCGGCGTCTCTCATCGGGAGGTCGCAAGACCCCCTCCTCTCGCGCGCCGCGCGACGGCGCGTGGGGTGGCACTGACACCCCACACATATCCGCACGGCGCCCGCCATTTCAGACGGCGCTCGCCATCTCAAGACGTGCGCGCGGGCCTGCTCTCGTGCCAGAGCCGGTCGACGGCGGTGACCCGGTAGACGGACCCGTCGCCCGGGTCCGTGAAGGAGGTGCCGCCGGTCAGCGCGATCCGGTGTGCGGTGTCGGCGCAGCCGCCCGCGTAGACCGCGTACCGCACGGCGCCCGGCACCGGACGCCAGCTCACCGTGGCGCCCGATCGCCTCACGTGCGGCGCCGGCGGCGCGTGGCCGCCGAGCCGCGGCATGAGCGGTACGAGTGCGGGCCGTGCGTAGTGCTCGGCGACCATCAGGCGCACGGCGCCGATCGGGTCGGCTTCCATGTCCTTGGCGCTGAAGTGGATGTCGCCCGTGATCTGCGGATGGTCGAGGTTCAGCGTGAGGTGGCGCGACAGCTCCGAAGGGTCCTGCCACGGCGGGTCCTGGCCGGGTGCGCCCTGGCGGTAGTCGGCCTGTCCGATGTAGAGCTGCACGCCGGTGCCCTCGGCCTGCTCGGCCCACCACGGCGCGAGCTTGGCGTAGTCGGCCAGCGGATGCCCGATGTACCAGTAGATCTGCGGCGCGATGTAGTCGAGCCAGCCCTTCTTCACCCAGCCGCGCGTGTCGGCTGAGATCGCGGTGTAGGACTCGGTGCCGTTCGTGTCCGAACCTTCGGGGTCGGAGGACCGGTTGCGCCAGATGCCGAACGGGCTGACCCCGAACTTCACCCACGGCTTGAGCGCGTGCACGCGCTCGTCCATCTCACGGACGAGCCGGTCGACGTTGTCGCGCCGCCAGGCGGCCTTGTCGGCGAACCTCGCGCCGTACCTCGCGAACGTCGCGTCGTCGGGGAAGGTCTGCGTGCCCACCGGATAGGGGTAGAAGTAGTCGTCGAAGTGGACGCCGTCGATGTCGTGGCGGCGCACCGCGTCGAGCATGGCGCTCTCGACGAAATGCCGGACCGCCGGGATCCCCGGGTCGTAGTAGAGCTTGCCGGCGTAGGGGACCGCCCAGTCCGGGTGCACCCGCGCCGGGTGCGTGGGGACGAGGTCGCCCGGGTCGTCGGTCATGGCGACGCGGTACGGGTTGAACCACGCGTGGAATTCCAGGCCGCGCGCGTGCGCCTCCTGTACGAGGAACCGCAGCGGGTCATAGCCGGGGTCCTTGCCCTGGGTGCCGGTCAGCCAGCGCGACCACGGCTCGTACTTCGAGGGCCAGAACGCGTCGGCCGTCGGGCGTACCTGGACGAAGACGGCGTTGAGGTGGCGCGCGACCGCGCCGTCCAGCAGCCGTTCGTAGTCCGCCTTCTGCCGCTCGATGGTCTGGCCGGGCGCGGACGGCCAGTCGATGTTGGTGACCGAGGCGATCCACACGCCGCGCAGCTGCCGGTCGGCAGGCGAGGGCGCGGGGCACGTACGGTCACGGGCCGACGCGGGGGAGACGAGCGCCGCCGCCCCGAGCAGTCCGGCGGCGGCGAGCGCGAGGGCGCGGCGAAGGAACATCGAAGGTCTCCTCGTACGGCTGAAGAGAACTTACAACGGAGAAACGATCTCCGTGAATAACTTCCGCTATGTCCCTTCGGCCGGTCCAGGCCAGGGCGGCCCCACTCGGTGGGGCCGCCCTGGACCCGGTTCAGGCGGCCAGGCCGACGGTCTCGCGCTCGACGTCGTGCTCGTTCGGCACGGCGACGAGGCGCCGCATCGGTACGTACCGGGCGCCGGCCGCGATGGCCAGGCCGAGCACGATCGCGACGCCGAGCCCGACGCGCAGCGACGAGATGTCGGCGAGGAAACCGATCACGACCGGGCCGAGCACCAGCCCGCCGTAGCCCATCGCGCCGACCTGGGTGACCGCCGCGTCGGACCGGCCGCGTACGACCGTTCCGGCCACCGAGATCGTGGTCGGGATGACCGTGCAGATCGCCAGGCCGGTGAGCACGAACCCGGCCAGCGCGTACGGCGTCGCGGGCGCGATGACCACCATCGACACGGCGACGGCGGTCCCGAGGCCGGAGTAGGTGAGCATCCTGCGGGTGCCGATCCGCGACCGCAGCCGGTCGCCGACCAGCCGGCCGGTGAGCATGGCGGCCTCGAACATCGGGTAGCCGAGGGCGGCGACCGCCTCGCCCGCACCGAGCTCGCGGTCGAGGTACAGCCCGCTCCAGTCGGCGATCGAGCCCTCCATCATGAACGCCGCGAACGCGAGCGCGCCGATGAGGTAGACGACGAGCGGCAACCGCTTCGCGCTTCCCTGCGCGATCTCGGACGCCTCGTCGCGCAGGTACGTACGGCCGATCGCGAACGTCGCGGGCAGCGAGAGCAGCCCGGTGGTGAAGAGGGTCTGGCCGAAGGACATCCCCGCCGTCGCGCTGAGCGAGCCGATCAGCCCGCCGGAGATGGCGCCAGCGCACCAGCCGGCGTGCATGCCGTTCATGACGGGGCGTCCATAGGAACGTTCCACGGTGCTTCCCTGGGCGTTCATCGCGATGTCGGTCAGGCCGAAGGCCATCCCGAACAGCGCGACGGCGACCAGCAGCAGCGGCCAGTTCGGGGCGAGCGCGACCAGCGCGAGGGCGGCCGCCGTCAGCGGCGTCGCCACCCGGAGGACGGCGCGGCTGCCGGCACGTGCCATGACGCCGCGCAGCCCGCGCATCGCAACGATGGCGCCGATTCCCCAGACGAGGATGGCGACGCCGACGTGGCTGTCGCTCAGCCCGAACTCGCCCGCCATCGCGGGCGTTCTCGACACCCAGACACCGCACAGCATGCCTGCGAGGGCGAATGTGAGAACTGTGCCCAGACGGGCCTGGGTGAGGACGCGGGACGTCATGGTTTCACCTCTTTCTAACGTGGTTCTGATTGCGCACGGAACGACCAGCACCCCGATGGGTGCCGGCTCGTGGTCCTTCGTTTGCCGCTAGAGCAGATCGAGCAGGCGGGCGCGCAGCGTCTCGAGCTGCGCCTCGTCGTACAGGCCCGGGTCGTGCATGGCGACCTCCCAGAGCCCCTCGGCGGCCAGCCGTGCGATGTGCGCGGCGACCGGGTCCGGATCGTCGGCCGGATCGCGGTCGTGCCAGCGATGCATGGCCTCACGGACCTGAGCGAGCAGTACCGGGTCGGCCGCCGCCGCGCTCACCGTCGCCCATCGTCGGAGCAGGCGTGACTGGTCGCGGTCCATCACGACCGCGAGGTTCGCCTCGACGAAGGCGCGGGTGTAGCTCCCCTGGCCGCCGGTGTCGTACGACGCGATCAACGCGTCGAACTCCTCGACGAGCCGTTCGACGAGGCCTCTGACCAGCGCTTCCTTGTTGGGGAAGTGGTAGAGCAGACCGCCCTTGCTGACCCCGGCGCGGTCGGCGACCGCGGACAGGGTGAGCGCCTGCGTGCCCTGCTCGCAGAGCAGGGCTTCGGCGGCGTCGAGGAGGGCGTTCCGTTTCATGGCGTAACCGACTATACCGTCCGGACGGTATAGTCCGTCAACTCGAGGCCGCCGCCCGCGTGACCAGGGCCGCGAGGTCCCGTGCGACGGCGTCGTCCAGGGGTTCGTGCTCCACGAGCAGGCGGTACCAGAGCACGCCGTAGACCATGTCGACCAGCAGGGCGAGGCTCGCCTCCGCCGGGACCTCGCCGCGTGCCACGGCGCGCTCGAACAGGCCGCGCAGCGTGGCGCGGCGGACCGCGAGGAAGCGTTCGCGGAAGGCCCGGCCGAACGCCGGATCGACGATGGACTGCGCCATCAGCCCGACGAGCACCGGGTGCTGCTCGTCCCTCATCGCGAACGTCGAGGTCAGGAAGGCGTCCAGGTCGGCCAGGAGCGACCCCTCGTCGGGGACCGGGATGTCGGCGGCGGCGCGGTCGAGCATCGCGTCGAGGACGACGTCGGCCTTCGACGGCCACCAGCGATAGATCGTCTGCTTGCCGACCCCGGCGCGCGCGGCGATGCCCTCGATCGTCAGCTCGCCCACGCCGCGCGCGAGCAGCTCCTCCTGGGCCGCCGTGAGGATCGCCTGGCGGGCCGCCTCGCTGCGGGGGCGCCCGGGCCGCCGTCCGGTGTCCGACATGGCCACGAGTTTACAGGACGTGGCGTCTCGATATAAATTGAAGACGTAGCGTCTAGAAACTAGGAGAATCGCGATGCGCGTAGTGGTGATGGGCGGCACGTCCGGAATCGGGCTGGCGACCGCCGAGAGGTGCGCCGCCGACGGCGCCGAGGTGACCGTGACCGGACGCGATACCGAAAGGCTCCGCGCCGCCGCGGAGAAGGTGACCGCGGCGGAGGCCGTGGACGGTACGTCGGAGGACGAGGTCTGCGCGTTCTTCGCCCGGTACGGGCGGTTCGACCACCTCGTGCTCGCGCTCAGCGGCGCGGGCGGCGCCGGCGCGTTGCGCGATCTGAAGGCCGACGACCTGCGGGCGGGCTTCGAGGGCAAGTTCTTCCCGCACCTCCTGGCCGCCAAGAGCGCGCTCGACACCATCGCCGAAGACGGCTCGATCACGTTCATCACCGCGGGGAGCGCACGCGCGGCCCTGCCCGGCACCGCCGGCCTCGCGGCGGTCAACGGCGCGATCGAGTGCGCCGTACCGCCGCTCGCCGCCGAGCTGGCGCCCGTACGGGTGAACGCGGTCTCGCCGGGTGTCATCGACACGCCCTGGTGGTCATGGGTGCCCGAAGAACAGCGCCGCGAGCAGTTCGAGGCCTTCGCCGGCCGTACGCCCGCGGGCCGCGTCGGCCGCCCCGACGACGTCGCCGACGCGGTCCGCTACCTGATCGGCGCGACCTTCGTCACCGGCGCCGTGATTCCCTGCGACGGAGGTCTGTCGTTGTGACCTAGTACGCGGTGCCCTTCGCCGTGAGGCGTGGATAGGCTGAGGACGCCATGGTGTATCTGGATCACGCGGCGACCACGCCGATGCTGCCCGAGGCGGTCGAGGCGATGACCGCGGAGTTCGCGCGCGTCGGAAACCCGTCGTCACTGCACGCCTCCGGCCGCCGGGCACGGCGGATCGTCGAGGAGTCACGCGAGGCCATCGCCGAGGCGATGGGCGCACGGCCCAGCGAGGTGGTGTTCACCAGCGGTGGCACCGAGGCCGACAACCTCGCGCTCAAGGGCGTCTACTGGGCCCGGCGCGCCGAGGACCCGGCGCGGCGCCGCGTACTGGTGAGCGCGATCGAACACCACGCGGTCCTCGACCCGGCACAGTGGCTGGCCGAGCACGAGGACGCCGAGGTCGAGCGACTCCCGGTCGACGGCCACGGCCGCGTGCTCCCCGAGACGCTGCGCGCCGCGATCGAGCGCGCCCCCGGCTCGGTGGCCGTCGTCAGCGTGATGTGGGTCAACAACGAGGTCGGCACGGTACAGCCGATCGCCGAGCTGGCCGAGATCGCCCACGAGCACGGCATCCCGTTCCACAGCGACTCCGTGCAGGCGGTCGCGCAGCTCCCGGTCCGGTTCACCACCGACGCGATGACCATCACCGGGCACAAGATCGGCGGTCCGGTCGGGGTGGGCGCGCTGCTGCTCGCCAAGGGCCTCGACCCGATGCCCGTCCTCCACGGCGGCGGCCAGGAGCGCGACGTACGCTCGGGCACGCTCGACGCGCCGGGGATCGCGGGGTTCGCCGCCGCGCTCCGCGCCGCCGTGTCGCGGCGCGAGGACGAGGCCAAGCGCCTCACGCGGCTGCGCGACGACCTCATCGCGCGGATCCAGGAGGCCGTGCCGGGCGCCGTGCTCAACGGCGACCCGCAGGACCGGCTGCCGGGCAACGCGCACTTCTCCTTCCCCGGCTGCGAGGGCGACGCGCTGCTGATGCTGCTCGACGCGCGCGGCATCGAATGCTCCACCGGCTCCGCGTGCTCGGCCGGCGTCGCCGAGCCCAGCCATGTCCTGCTCGCGATGGGCGCCGACCTGGCACGCGCACGTGGCTCGCTGCGCTTCTCCCTCGGACACACCTCGGTGGAGGCAGACGTCGACGCCGCCGTCACCGCACTCGGCCCGGTCGTCGAACGCGCCCGCCGTGCCGGCGCCGCCTGAGTCGCGCTCGCGTGACAACGGGGGTTGACGCCACAGGCCATCCACCACGCCCGCCTGGCCCGGCAGTTCGCCGCCGGGCGACGCGACCTGATTCAATGCCTCATCGACCAGGGCGTCTCGCAAGCCGACATCGCGAGGGAACTCGGAGTGACGCGTCAGGCCATCCAGAAGATGCTGGCCTGTTAGGGCCTGTACGGCTCCAGGGTCTCCCAGGCCGGGTCCGGCTGTGAGGAGACCTTCGCGCGTCCCTCGGCCCAGGCCGCGGCGAGCTGGTCCAGCTCGGCCACGACGCCGGACTCCGCGTCGGCGTACAGGTGCAGGGTCCGGCGCCCGTCGCCGGTCTCCTGCGCGGCCAGCACCGCGCGGGGGCCCAGCGCCTCGACGGACTCCTCGAACTCGCGCAGCGCCGACGCCGACGGCTCGACCGGCAGCCGGTCCGGGTTGGTGTTGGCGTACGGCAGCGTCACCGAGACGTACAGGTCGCAGAGCGGGAAGTCCTGCCGGTGCAGCGGGAAGCGCACCGCGACGCGCGCGGAGTGGCCGAGTGGTGTGCGGCCCTCGCCGACCAGCCACGCGGGCTGCGTGAACGGCGCGGAGATCTGCTCGACCACGGGTGGCAGCATGCTCGCCGGCAGTGCGTCCATCGGCTCGTCGCTGACGGTTTTGACCTCGCCGATCCAGCGCGCGACGTCGTCCTCGCCCAGCGCCCAGACCAGCACCCGGTGGGTGAGGGCCAGCCGCGTCTCGTCCGGTACGAACAGGAAGTCGGGGTGGTAGGACGTCACGTTGACGCGGGCGCGCGCGGCGTCCGCGCGCAGGCCCATGCGGACGTACTCCAGGTCGAACTCATGGTCATCGAGCTGGAGCTTGCCGCTCAGCATCGCCGGATCGGCCGGCCGCGCCGCACGATATTGCCAGCTGTCGTCGGGCGCGCTCACCCGCCAGCGCTCGGTGATCCCGCGCAGCACCTCCACGCCGCCGCCGCTGATCGTCAGGCTCGGGCCCGCGCCGATCTCCCACTGAAGATCGGGATGCAGCCCGCGTACGTGTGCGGTCATCTCGTCGGCGACGTCCGCCGGGACGCCCTCCTCCAGGCGCCTGCGGGCCTGTGACCACCAGTCCCAGAAGCGAGCGATGGCCGCGGAGTGCGGGGGAGTGTCAGCGGTGCGGCGGAAGATTCCCATAGTGCGGACAATCGTATGCGTGGCGGACGCACCTTACTCACCCGTACGAGCGCGTACCCTCGATGGAGTCATGACTCTTCGCGTACTCGCCGCCATGTCCGGCGGTGTCGACTCCGCCGTCGCCGCCGCACGCGCCGCCGACGCGGGCCACGAGGTGACCGGCGTCCATCTCGCGCTGTCCTCGAACCCGAAGTCCTACCGGACCGGCGCCCGCGGGTGCTGCACGCTCGAGGACGCCCGCGACGCGCGCCGCGCCGCCGACGTGATCGGCATCCCCTTCTACGTCTGGGACATGGCCGAGCGGTTCGACCGCGACGTGGTCCAGGACTTCGTCAGCGAGTACGCCGCGGGCCGTACGCCCAACCCGTGCCTGCGCTGCAACGAGAAGATCAAGTTCCAGGCGCTGCTGGACAAGGCGCTGGCGCTCGGCTTCGACGCGGTCTGCACCGGCCACCACGCGCGGCTGTCCGACGGCGTCCTACGGCGCAGCGTCGACCTCGGCAAGGACCAGTCCTACGTCCTCGCGGTCTGCTCCAAGGAGCAGCTCGCGCACGCGATGTTCCCGCTCGGCGACACGACCAAGGCCGACGTACGCGCGGAGGCCGACCGGCGCGGGCTGGCCGTGGCCGACAAGCCCGACAGCCACGACATCTGCTTCATCGCGGACGGCGACACGCAGGGCTTCCTGGCCGGCCGGCTCGGCGCGGAGAAGGGTCCGATCGTCGACACCTCCGGCGAGGTGCTCGGCGAGCACGACGGAGCCTACGCCTACACGATCGGCCAGCGGCACGGGCTGCGCCTCGGCCGCCCCGCGCCCGACGGCCGCCCGCGCTACGTCCTGGACATCTCCCCGGTGACCAACACGGTCACGGTCGGCCCGCGCGAGGCACTCGACGTCCACGAGATCACCGGCGAGCGCCCGGTCTGGATCGCCGAGCCGCCCGCCGAGCCCGGCGAGTGCCGCGTACAGCTGCGCGCCCACGGCGAGGTGCACGACTGCACCGCCGCCGTCGAGGGCGACGTGCTGCGCATCACGCTGCGCGCCCCCGCGAAGGGCGTCGCCAAGGGCCAGGCCGCGGTCCTGTACGACGGAGACCGCGTCCTCGGCTCGGCCACGATCGCGATGGCCGTACCGAGCATGATCTGATCGGCGTACCGCCCCAGGGGGGACCATGAAGTTCGGAGTGTCCACATTCGTCACCGACGAGGGGATCGGGCCGGCCGCGCTCGGCACCGCACTCGAAGAACGCGGGTTCGACTCGCTGTACGTCGCCGAGCACACCCACATCCCGGCGAGCCGCGAGACGCCCTACCCGGCGGGCGGCGACCTGCCGCGCGAGTACTACCGGATCCTCGATCCGTTCGTCGTGCTCACCGCCGCGGCCGTCGCCACCGAGCGCCTGGAGCTGGGCACCGGCATCGCGCTCGTCGCACAGCGCGACCCGATCATCCTCGCCAAGGAGGTCGCCTCGCTCGACCTCGTCTCCGGCGGCCGTGCCGTCCTCGGCATCGGCGCCGGCTGGAACCGCGAGGAGATGCGCAACCACGGCACGGACCCGACGACCCGCATGAGGCTGATGCGCGAGTCCATCCTCGCCATGCGCGCGATCTGGGAGAACGACCAGGCCGAGTTCCACGGGGAGTTCGTCGACTTCGACCCGATCTACTGCTGGCCGAAGCCGCTACGCCGCCCGCCCGTCATGGTCGGCGGCGCGGGACCGAAGACCTTCGACCGCGTCCTCGAGTTCGGCGACGGCTGGATGCCCATCACCCAGCGCGGCGGCGACCGCCTCGCCGCGGGCATCAAGGAGCTACGCGACCGCGCCGACCGCCACGTCCCGGTGACCGCCTGCTCCGCCATCCCGGAGCCGGAGGTCGTCGAGCGCATGGCCGAGATCGGCGTCGACGAACTCCTGTTCCACCTGCCGACCGAGCCCGCCGAAGCGACCCTCACCCGCCTCGACCGGATGGCCTCCCTGATCACCTGACCCCGGCACTGCCAACCGGCGTCCCGGCCACGCGGGCCGGTCGACGCACCCCCGCGGCGCGTCCCGTATCTGTCGCTTCGGCGCGCCTACCTCCGGCTCGGCCGGACGGCGGACCGGTGCACAACCTCTAGGCTCAGGCTGTGCCCGACTTCCCATGCCTGCCCGGTGTCGCCACCGGTGTCGGTTCCCATCCTGGTACCGACCCGGCCGAGGCGCTCCGCGTCGTACTCGGCGAGCTGCCCGACCTGCCGTACCTGCCGGAGCTTCCGGCGCGCGGGCCCGGCGCCGACATGGTCGGGCGTACGGCCGTGCTGCTGGTCGAGCTGGCGGTGGCGCTGCAGCCGTCGGGCTGGAGGTTCGCTGACCGGCCCGGTCGCGACACCTCGCGGGCGCACGGCTACCTCGCCAAGGACCTCGACACGCTCGAGGAGCTGGCCGCCGATGTCGACGGGCCGTTGAAGATCCAGGTCGCCGGGCCGTGGACCCTCGCCTCCGTGATCGAGACGAGGAACGGCCAGCGCGCGCTCGCCGATCCCGGTGCGGTGCGCGACCTGACCGCGTCGCTGGCCGAGGGCGTCGCCGCGCACGTCGCCGACGTACGGCGGCGGCTGCCGCGTGCCACGATCCTGCTCCAGCTCGACGAGGCCGCGCTGCCAGGCGTTCTGGCCGGCACCGTGCCGACCGCGAGCGGGTTCTCCCGGCTGCGCGCGATCGAGGCACCTCTCGCCGAGGCGCGCCTGCGCCAGGTCATCGAGAAGGCCGGCGCGCCCACGATCGTGCACTCCTGCGCGCCGCGTACGCCGTACGGGCTGCTGCGGTCGGCCGGCGCGAGCGCGATCTCGGTCGACGCGTCCCTGGCGCGCGACGAGGACGCCATCGGCGAGGCCGTCGAGGCGGGCACGCGTTTCCTCATGGGCGTCGTCCCCGGCACGGACCGGCGGCTGGCCACCCCGGCGCGTTCGATCGAGCCGGTACGCGAGCGGTGGCGCCGGCTGGGCTTCACCCCGAAGACCCTCGCCGAGAGCGTCATCGTCACGCCCGCCTGCGGCATGGCCGGGGCCACTCCCACGTACGTCCGCACCGCCCTGAGGCACTGCCGCGAGGCCGCCAAGATCCTCCGCGAGTCCGCCGAGGACTGACCGGTCCGTACGAGCGCCGAATCCGCGTCGCGAACAGGCGAGCCGCAGGTCAAACTGTCGGTCCCGCGCGAGAGACTATGAGTCGTTGGTACTCGCACGGCAGGGGAGACGAACGTGACGACAGGCACACCCGACGGGGCCCGGCACCGGCACGCCGAGCTGAGTCAGGAGCTCGACGAGGCCAACTACCGCTACTACGTTCTCGACTCCCCGACGATCAGCGACGCGGACTACGACCGGCTGATGCGGGAGATCCGCGCGCTCGAGCACGAGAGTCCCGAGCTGGTCACCCCGGACTCGCCGACCCAGACGGTCGGGTCGCCGATCACGACCGACTTCGAGACGGTCGAGCACCTCGAGCGCATGCAGAGCCTCGACAACGCGTTCAACACCGACGACCTGTCGGCCTGGCTGACCCGCGCGGAAAAGGAGGTCGGCTCGGTCGCCGCCTTCCTGTGCGAGCTGAAGATCGACGGCCTCGCGGTCAACCTGACCTACGAGCACGGCAGGCTCGTACGCGGCGCGACCCGCGGTGACGGGCGCACCGGCGAGGACATCACGCACAACATCCGCACCATCGAGGCGGTGCCCACCCGGCTCGAGGGCGACGACGTGCCCGAGCTGCTGGAGGTGCGTGGCGAGGTCTACCTGCCGGTCGAGGCGTTCGAGAAGCTCAACGAGAGCCTGGTCGAGGCGGGCAAGGCGCCGTTCGCCAACCCGCGCAACGGCGCGGCCGGCTCGCTACGACAGAAGGACCCGCGCGTCACCGCGCAGCGACCGCTCAGCATGATCGTCCACGGGTTCGGCACCTGGCGGGGCGGCGTGCAGCCCGACAGCCTGTCGCACGCGTACGAGACGATGCGGTCGTTCGGGCTGCCGGTCAGCGACCGCTACCGGGTCGTCGACGACCTCGAAGAGGTCCACGCCTACATCCAGCACTTCGGCGAGCACCGGCACGAGCCCGCATACGAGATCGACGGCGTGGTGGTGAAGGTCGACCAGCTCGCGCTCCAGCGCCAGCTCGGGTCGACGAGCCGCTGGCCGCGCTGGGCGACCGCCTTCAAGTACCCGCCGGAGGAGGTCAACACCCGGCTCCTCGACATTCGGGTGGGCGTCGGCCGCACCGGCCGGGTCACGCCGTACGGCGTGATGGAGCCGATCAAGGTGGCCGGCTCGATCGTCGCGTACGCCACCCTGCACAACGCCGACGAGGTACGCCGCAAGGGCGTGCGCATCGGCGACATGGTCGTGCTCCGAAAGGCCGGCGACGTCATCCCCGAGATCGTCGGGCCGGTCTCGGACCTGCGCGACGGCACCGAGCGGGAGTTCGCGATGCCGGCCGAGTGTCCCGAGTGCGGCACGCCGCTGGCGGCGCAGAAGGAAGGCGACGTCGACATCCGCTGCCCCAACGCGCGTGCCTGCCCGGCGCAGCTGCGCGAGCGCCTCTACTTCGTGGCCGGCCGCGGCGCCTTCGACATCGAGGCGCTGGGCTACGTCGCCGCGACCGCGCTCACGCAGCCGCTGGAGCCCGCCGACCCTCCGGTGAAGCACGAGGGCGACCTCTTCCACATGACGCGCGAGGAGCTGCTGCCGATCAAGTCCGTCGTACGCGAGCAGCGGACCGGCCTGCCCAAGATCGACCCGAAGACGGGGGAGGAGAAGGTCGTCACCTTCTTCGCCACCAAGGCGGGCGAGCCGAAGAAGACGGTCGACAAGCTCTTCGAGGAGCTGGACAAGGCCAAGCAGCAACCGCTGTGGCGCGTGCTGGTCGCGCTGTCCATCCGCCACGTCGGCCCGACCGCGGCGCAGGCGCTGGCGCGGGAGTTCCGGTCGATGGACCGCATCATCGACGCGACGGAGGAGGAGCTCACCGACGTCGAGGACGTCGGGCCCACCATCGCCGCGTCCGTGAAGGACTGGTTCGAGCTGGACTGGCACCGCGAGATCGTCGAGAAGTGGCGCGCGGCGGGCGTCCGCATGGAGGACGAGGGCGTCGCGGGGCCGCGTCCGCTCGAGGGCCTGAGCGTCGTGATCACCGGTTCGCTCGAGGGATACAGCCGTGATTCCGCGACGGCGGCCGTGCAGAACCTCGGCGGCAAGGTCTCCGGCTCGGTGTCCAAAAAGACGGGCTTTCTGGTCTTCGGCGGCAGTCCAGGGTCAAAATACGACAAGGCCGCCAAGCTGGGCGTTTCCCTCCTGGACGAGGTCGGATTCACCGTTCTGCTCGAGAAGGGGCCGGATGCGGCCACCGAGGTCGCCGTGGCCGCCGAGGAGTGACGCCATCTTTCTTGGCGCTTTCTGACCTGCGGAAAGATACCGTACGGTATCGTCTGACTACTGACATGCCGACCAAGCTGTGATTTCGGGGGTAACGGAACGTGCCCAACTGGTTCCGCGAAGTTGCCCAAACGTCGTAGTCTCCCCTCAAGCACGACCTGTGTCCGTCCAAATACCAGCGCCTCTTCCCAAATAGGCATATTTGGTGTAACCCCCCGAGGACGTGATGAAGGACCCGAACAACACGCGGGACACCGTCCCCCGCCGTGGATCCCCGATGTGGGTCTACGTCGTCTGTGTCACTTCGGTCGGTACCGCGGTCCTCGCCGCGTCGCTCGCCTTCCTCAAGGTTCGTGACCTGCGAGAGCTCGTCGGCAGCCCGCTGTTCTGGATCCTGGCCGCGCTCATCGTGTTCGGCGAGCTCAAGCCGATCATCACGCCGGGCTCCACGGAGACGACCGGCGCGACGATCTCCACCACCTTCACGTTCGCGACCCTGCTGTACGCCGGCCTGCCGACCGCCCTGCTCCTGCAGGCCATCGCCGCCGTGTCGACCGGCATCCTGCGCCGCCGCGCCCTCTACCGCACCGCCTTCAACGTCGGCCAGTACACCCTGAGCTTCACGGCCTCCGGCCTGGTGCTCCTCCTCTTCGGCATCAGCTCCACGCCCACGCACACCTGGGTGCCCGACGGCACCGACCTGCTCGCCATGACGCTGGCCGGCACCGCGTACTTCCTCGTCAACATGGCGCTGGTCAACGCCGCGATCGCGTTTCACGAGCGCGGCTCGATCATCAAGGCCATCCGCTGGAACCTCGCCCTCCAGCTCCTCGTGCAGAGCGCGCTGCTCGGCCTCGCCCCGCTCGTCGTGGCCGCGATGAGTCGATCCGCGGCGTTCGTACCGCTGTTCGTGCTGCCGTTCGTCGCGGTCTACCTCAACGCTTCGGTGTCGCTGAGCCGCGAGCACCAGGCCCTGCACGACACGCTGACCGGGCTGCCCAACCGCAAGCTGCTGATCGTGCGCACCGAGGAGGCCCTCGCCGAGGCGCGCCACCAGTCCGAGCGCCGCGCGGCGGCGCAGGGCCAGGGCCGCGGCGTCCCCGACGGCGACGCCCAGCGGGTCGGCCTGTTCCTCCTCGACCTCGACCGGTTCAAAGAGGTCAACGACACCCTCGGGCACCCCACCGGCGACCGGCTGCTCCAGCTCGTCGCGCACCGCCTGACCCACAGCGTGCGCCCCGGCGACCTCGTCGCGCGGCTCGGTGGCGACGAGTTCGCCGTCCTGCTGCCCGCCGTACGCGACGCGCGCGCCGCCCGCGAGGTCGCGGCCCGGCTCCGGGCCGCGCTCAACGAGCCGGTGCGCCTCGACGGCAACTCCTTCGACCTCGAGGCCAGCGTCGGCATCGCGCTGCACCCCGACCACGCGCCCGACTTCGAGCTGCTCCTCCAGCGCTCCGACGTCGCGATGTACGTCGCGAAGGAGGCCCGCTCCGGCGTGGAGATCTACTCGCCGGAACGCGACCGCAACTCACCCGAACGCCTCGGCCGCCAGGGCGAGCTTCGCCGCGCCATCGACCGCGACGAGCTCGAGCTGTACTTCCAGCCGAAGATCTTCCTCGACGACGGCCGCCCGGCCGGCATGGAGGCGCTGCTGCGCTGGCGCCACCCCGACAAGGGCCTGCTGACACCGGACGAGTTCCTGCCGATCGCCGAGCAGACCTACCTCATGCGCGGCATCACCGGGTTCGTGGTCAACGCCGCCCTCGACCAGGTCGCCGAATGGTGGAAGGCCGGCCTCCAGGTCCAAGTCGCCATCAACGCCTCCGGCCGCGACCTCCTCGACGCGACGCTCGCCGAGACCATCGGCTCCGGCCTGCTCCGCCACGACGTCCCGCCGCACGCCCTCCAGCTCGAGATCACCGAGCGCATCCTGATGACCGAGCCCGCCTACGCCGCCGACACCCTCGAGGCCCTGGCCACCCTCGGCATCCCGCTCAGCCTCGACGACTTCGGCACCGGCTACTCCTCCCTCGTACGCCTCAAGAGCCTTCCGGTCGAAGAGATCAAGATCGACGCCTCCTTCGTCGGCCGCCTCTGCGAGAGCGGCGACGACGCCGTCATCGTGAAGTCCATCGTCGACCTGGTCCACACCCTCGGCCTCCGCTCGGTCGCCGAAGGCGTCGAGAACGCCGAGACCGTCACCCGGCTCCGCAACATGGGCTGCGACGCCGCCCAGGGCTTCCACCTCCAGACCCCGATGACCGCCGCCGAAGCCACCAGCTGGCTCCACGAGCACGCCCGCCAACTGGCCGCCCAGTAGCCACCGCTCATCCCGGCCGGAGAGCGTGCGTCCCAGCACCCTCACCGGCCCCCCTTCGGCACCTGCGCCCCGCCAGGTCCTGTTCGGAGCCGCCCAACGGCCACCCTCCGGGCTCTCGCGCGGATCATGCCGCCCGGCGACCTCGCGCCCGGCTCTGTCCGACGGAAGGCAGCCGGACCCGCGCACCGTCATCCCGCCCGGTCGGGCCGGCGGGATTCACGTCGGCTCGGCTCGCGATATCCCCAGCGGGCGGGGAATCCGGGTGGTCAGGTGGGGTCCGGCACCGGCTCCGCGGCGGCGCGGGTGAGGGGCGGACGATCATGCCTGAGTAAACCGGGCGGTGGCGCTCGGCGCCGCCCTCTAGGATTGACAAGAACCCATCGATCGCAGAAACGGTTTCGACATGGCCGCCATCACCCGCGACGAGGTCGCTCACCTCGCCCGGCTGTCCCGGCTGGCGTTGCGTGAGGACGAGCTCGATCATCTCGCGACCCAGCTCGATGACATCATCTCCGCGGTCGCGCGCGTTCAGGAGGTCACCGCGGATGATATTCCGCCGACCTCGCACGCGTTGCCGCTGACCAACATGTTCCGGGAGGACCAGGCGCGCCCTGGGCTGACGCCCGAGCAGGCCCTCGCCGGCGCACCGGCTGCGGAAGAACAGCGGTTCAAGGTCCCGCGGATCCTGGACGAGGAGGCATGAGCATGATCAAGAAGACGGCCGCGGAGCTGGCCGCGCTCGTGGCCTCCGGCGAGGCGTCGGCGGTCGAGGTCGCACAGGCCCACCTGGACCGGATCGCCGCCGTCGACGGTGAGGTCAAGGCGTTCCTGCACGTCGACCCGGAGACCGTGCTGTCGCAGGCGCGGAGTGTCGACGAACGGCGTGCCGCCGGTGAGGCGCTCGGCCCGCTGGCCGGCGTGCCGATCGCGCACAAGGACGTCTTCACCACCGCGGACATGCCGACCACCGCCTCCTCCAAGATCCTCGAGGGCTGGCAGCCGCCGTACGACGCGACGATCACGGCGCGGCTGCGGCAGGCCGGTCTGGTGATCCTCGGCAAGACCAACATGGACGAGTTCGCGATGGGCTCCTCGACGGAGAACAGCGCGTTCGGGCCGTCGCACAACCCGTGGGACCTCGGCAAGGTTCCCGGTGGGTCGTCGGGCGGCTCGTCGGCGGCGGTCGCCGCGTACGAGGCGCCGCTCGCCACCGGCACCGACACCGGCGGTTCGATCCGGCAGCCCGCCGCGGTCACCGGCCTGGTCGGCTGCAAGCCGACCTACGGCGGTTCGTCGCGATACGGCGTGATCGCGTTCGCGTCGTCGCTGGACACCCCCGGCCCGCTGGCCCGTACGGTCCTGGACGCGGCCCTGCTCCACGACGCGTTCTCCGGGCACGACCCGATGGACTCCACGTCGATCGACAAGCCCGTGCCGCCGGTGGTCGAGGCCGCGCGCCGCGCCGACGTCGACGGGCTGCGGATCGGCGTCGTCAAGGAGTTCGGCGGCGAGGGCTACCAGCCCGGCGTGCTGGCCCGCTTCAACGAGGCGGTCGAGCTGCTCGAGTCGCTGGGCGCCAAGGTCGTCGAGGTCTCCTGCCCGCACTTCACGTACGCGCTGTCCGCGTACTACCTGATCGCGCCCTCGGAGTGCTCGTCCAACCTGGCGCGCTTCGACGCGATGCGCTACGGCCTGCGCGTCGGTGACGACGGCAGCCGTTCGGCCGAGGAGGTCATGGCGCTGACCCGCGCCGAGGGCTTCGGGCCCGAGGTCAAGCGGCGCATCATGCTCGGCACGTACGCCCTGTCCAGCGGCTACTACGACGCCTACTACGGTCGCGCCCAGCAGATCCGCACCCTGATCGCGCGTGACTTCGACGCGGCGTTCTCACACGTCGACGTGCTGGTGTCGCCGACGACGCCGACGACGGCGTTCGGGATCGGTGAGCGTGCCGACGACCCGATGGCGATGTACCTCGCCGACCTGTGCACGATCCCGTCCAACCTGGCCGGAAACGCCGCCATCTCGGTGCCGTGCGGCCTCGCGGACGAGGACCGGCTCCCGGTCGGCCTGCAGATCATGGCACCGGTGCTCGCCGACGACCGGGTGTACCGCGTCGGCGCCGCCGTGGAGAAGGCCCTCCAGGACCGTTGGGGCGGCCCGCTGCTGAAGGAGGCTCCGGAGCTGTGAGCACCGAGACGTTTGTGGCCTACGACGAGGCGCTGTCCAGGTATGAGCCGGTGCTGGGCCTTGAGACCCACATCGAGCTGGGCACGAACAGCAAGATGTTCTGCGGCTGCCCGACCGTGTTCGGCGCACCGCCGAACACGCAGGTGTGCCCGGTCTGCCTCGGCATGCCGGGGTCGCTGCCGGTCACGAACCGCGCCGCGATCGAGGGCATCATCAAGATCGGCCTCGCGCTGAACTGCACGATCGTCGAGTGGTGCCGGTTCGCCCGGAAGAACTACTTCTATCCGGACATGCCGAAGAACTACCAGATCTCGCAGTACGACGAGCCGCTGTGCGTCGACGGTCACCTCGACGTCGAGGTCGACGGGCAGACGTACCGGATCGAGATCGAGCGCGTGCACATGGAGGAGGACACCGGAAAGTCGCTGCACGTCGGCGGCGCCACCGGCCGCATCCACGGTGCCGACTACTCGCTCGTGGACTACAACCGGGCCGGCATCCCGCTCGTCGAGATCGTCACCAAGCCGATCGCCGGTACCGGCGACAAGGCGCCTCTCGTCGCGCGGGCGTACGCCACCGAGCTGCGCGAGCTGGTCCGCGCCCTCGACGTGTCCGACGTGCGCATGGAAGAGGGTTCCATGCGCTGTGACGTCAACGTCTCGCTGATGCCGATCGGCTCGGACACGTGGGGCACCCGCTCCGAGACCAAGAACGTCAACTCGCTGCGTTCGGTCGAGCGCTCCGTACGCTCGGAGATCGAGCGCCAGGCGGGCGTCCTCGACGCGGGCGAGCGGGTCGTCCAGGAGACCCGCCACTTCCACGAGGACACCGGCACCACCACGAGTGGCCGCAGCAAGGAAGAGGCGCAGGACTACCGCTACTTCCCCGAGCCGGACCTCGTGCCGATGGCGCCGTCCCGCGACTGGGTGGAGGAGCTGCGCTCGACGCTGCCCGAGCTGCCCGCCGCCCGCCGCACCCGCATTCTCGGTGAGTGGGGCGTCAGCGAGAAGGAGCTCCAGGACATCGTCAACGCCGGTGCCCTCGACCTGATCGAGGACACCGTCAAGGCCGGTGCCGAGCCCGCCGCCGCCCGCAAGTGGTGGATGAACGAGCTCTCGCGCCGCGCCACCGAGCAGGGCGTCGAGCTCGCCGCGCTGCCCGTGACGATCGCCGACGTCGTACGGATCAGCGCGCTGGTCGCCGACGGCACCATCAACGACAAGCTCGCCCGGCAGGTCTTCGACGGCGTGCTCGCCGGCGAGGGCACCCCGGACGAGGTCGTCGAGAAGCGCGGCCTGAAGGTCGTCAGCGACGACGGCCAGCTCATCGCCGTCATCGACGAGGTCATCGCGGCCAACCCGGACGTCGCCGAGAAGATCCGCGCGGGCAAGATCGCCGCCGCCGGCGCCCTGGTCGGCGCCGTCATGAAGGCCACCCGAGGCCAGGCCGATGCCGGCCGCGCCCGCGACCTGATCATCGAGCGTCTCACCGGCTGAGACGTGACGAGGCCTGCCCGGTCACGCGACCGGGCAGGCCTTAGATCGAGGAGACGCGGTAGACGTCGAGCAGGTCGGTGTCCTTGGACTCCCAGAGCTCGAACAGGTCGCCCGTGTCGTGGTCGTGTAGGTAGGCCGCCTCCGCCTCGCTGACGCCCACGAGCGTGATGAACTGCAGCCGCAGCTCGCCGTCGTCGTTGCGAAAGAGGTTGAACATCTCGTCGGCGTACGGGTGCGGGGCGGCGAGCAGGCCGTGCAGCGAGCTACCCGGGATCAGCGGCTCCGCGGTGAGGTAGCCGTCGTCGTACTCGACCTCGGAGCCGGTGCTCACGGCCCGGTCCGCGAAGACGTGCACGAGGTACGCCGCCTCGTCCTCCTGCCCGGGTCGCGCCGAGTACGCGAACTCCAGCGGCAGCGGCGCCGGGATCGGCTGGAACCGTACGCCGGTCGTCGCCGCGGTCACCATGGACAGCGAAGCGTGGCGGTGGACGCCGACCGCGAAGCCCCGGTCGCGCCCGTTGACCTCGGCGGGCAGTCCGTAGGCGACCGGGCCGAGGTAGCGCTCGACGTGCTCAAGAAGGCCGGCGAAGTCTTCGGGATCAGAGCTCACCTCGACCAGCCTACGAGGTCAGCGGGATGACCAGGATCCGGTCGTCGCCGCTCTTCGGGTCGCCGCGGCCGTCGCGGTTGCTGGTGCTGACCCACAGCGAGCCACCGGGTGCGGCGACGACCGCGCGCAGCCGCCCGTACCGGCCGGTGAGATGCGCCGTGGGACGGCCCACGCCCCCGCTCGCGGTCAGCGGGACCTGCCACAGGCGGCGTCCGCCGAGCGCGGCGGCCCACAGCGATCCGCCGGCGTAGGCGAGGCCGGACGGTGACGCCTCGTCGGTGCGCCAGGTCAGCAGCGGTGGGGTGTAGCGCCTCCGGTCGCCGCCGAAGCCCTCGACGACGGGCCAGCCGTAGTTGTGGCCCTTCTCGATGCGGTTCACCTCGTCGAACCGGTCCTGGCCGAACTCAGAGGCGAACATCCGCCCCTGCCGGTCCCAGGCGAACCCCTGCACGTTGCGGTGCCCGTACGTCCAGACCAGCGTCTCCCACGGGTTGCCGGGCGGGGGCCTGCCGTCCTGGGTCATGCGGAGGATCTTGCCGGCGAGAGAGGACCGGTCCTGCGCGAGCTCGCCGCGGCCGGTCTCGCCGGTGGAGGCGTAGAGCATGTGGTCGGGGCCGAACGCCAGCCGTCCGCCGTTGTGGATCGGCCCGCGGGGGATGCCGGTCACGAGCGTACGTGCGCCGGTGAGGCCCTGCCCCTCGTACGTGAAGCGCGCGATGCGGTTCTCGGACGCGGCGCTGTAGTAGACGAAGACCCGATGGTCCTGGGCGAAGGCAGGGGAGACGGCGACGCCGAGCAGGCCGCCTTCGCCGGCCGGTGAGACGCCGGGAACCTTGCCGACCGTGGTCGCCTTGCCCGCCGGGGTGACGCGCAGCAACCGCGCGCTGTCGCGCTCGGTGACGAGCGCGTCGCCGTCGGGCAGGAACGCGATGGCCCACGGGACGGACAGCCCGGTGACCAGGTCGCGGGGCGTACCGAGCCGGGCGGAGGACACGGCGGCCGTGGGCGTCGAACCAGCCGGGCCGGGATGGTCGTGCGGGGTGCAGCCGACGGCCGCCAGCGCGCAGGCGGCGACGAGGATGGTGAGCCTCACTTTGGTCAAGTTCCCATCTCAATCCGGAACGAACGCCCGGGACGGATCTGACTCTGCGTGACGGAAGCCGCATTGGTTCCGTCCCTGTTCAATGAGCCTCTCGGCCTCCCCTGTCATTGATCCCATTTTCCCGCCCGTACCCTCTTTACGAAAGATCGGGAGGTTCAACGTCGTGCAGGTATGGGTGCCGGACGAGGAGTTCGCCAGGGCCGTCGGAGACGTCGACGGGGTGAGAGTGGCCGTCTACGACGGCGGTGACGCGCCGCCCGGAGACCCCGCCGCGGTCGGCTTCTTCGTCCCGCCGTTCGTCCCGACCCCGCAGAGCATCGACATCCTCGCGCGCATGTCCGGTCTGCGGGTCCTTCAGCTCCAGGTCGCGGGCGTCGACAAGTTCCAGCCGCACGTGCCCGAGGGCGCCGTGCTGTGCAACGGGCGCGGCGTCCACGATGCGAGTACCTCCGAATGGGTCGTCGGCGGGATCATCGCCGCGCAACGGGCGTTCCCCGGGTTCGTGGACGCCCAGCGGGACGGGCGCTGGGACTGGCACATGACCGACGCGCTGGCCGATCGCACCGTGCTGATCGTCGGGTACGGCTCGGTGGGCGCCGCGATCGAACGCCGTCTGCTGCCGTTCGAGACCGAGGTGGTACGGGTCGCGCGTACCGCGCGTGACGGCGTGCATCCGGTGAGCGCGCTGCCCGGCCTGCTGCCGGACGCCGACGTCGTGGTCCTGATCGTGCCGTCCACGGCGGAGACCACCGGGATGGTGGACGCGGAGTTCCTGGCCGCGATGAAGGACGGCGCGCTGCTGGTGAACGCCGCGCGTGGGTCGGTCGTCCACACCGACGCGTTGGTCGCCGAGCTGACACGGGAACGGCTGCGCGCGGTCCTGGACGTCACCGACCCGGAGCCGCTGCCGGCCGGGCACCCGCTCTGGTCGGCGCCGGGGGTCTTCATCACGCCGCACGTCGGCGGATCGACGCCGGCCTCGCGCCGCCGGGCCGTCAGGCTGGTGCGCGAACAACTCGTCCGATACGTCTCGGGCACGCCTCTTCACAACGTGATCGTGGGCGACTACTGATCCTGTAAAGCCTTCCGCACTCTGTTTTGCGGGATGTCGGACGATTACACACCGAGGCTTTCCCTATTGGGTCGGGCGTGCTGGAAAGCCCCTCTATTGCGTCAGCTGTCGATTACGCAACGTGGCGGATTGTCGCCGTGTGGACGCCCGGTCTCAATCGCTCCGTGACATACGAGCCGTAGATTGAACCGCGAGGCTGACCAGCCTGACAGCCGCTCGGGCCACGCCGGAGACCCCGGTATGACTCATGCGTGCCGCAATTTCCAACCCGGTGTCCCGTTCGCGGGCCACCCAACTCGTACGGGATGACAGGACACTTGACAGACCGGTGGCGCAAGGCGTCTGAAAAGGACCTGAGGCCTGCTGAGGTCTCGGGAGTCATGTCTTCCACCCGAGGCGTTTCCATTTCGGGACGGCTCATGACCACGGCGCAGGGAGCGAGTCACTGATGACCGGCGAGAGGGCGGGGTGGCGGCGCTGGGGCATCCCGGCCACCGCACGGCCGTTCGGAGTGCTCGCCGCGCTCGCCCTGATCCAGGCGCTCGCCCTGGCATTCGGGTCGGGCGGCGGCGCCGCGGGACCCTGGCTGACCGCGTGGGCGGGTGCCATCGCCGCGACGTCCCTGCTGTACGCCGCCCAGGCCGTGCCGCAGACCACCGCCAGGCGCTGCGACCGCGACGTGTGGCGATGGTTCGCCCTCGCCGCGCTGGCCTGGTCCGCCGGCGCCACGGTCAACGCCGCTTCCAACTTCGTGATCAGCCGTGCCCTGGTCGCGGTCTCCCCGGCCGACCTGTTCCTGCTGATCGCGCCCGTCGCGCTGATGGCGGGCTTCGTCATCCCGATCCGCCTGCCGCGCCGCCCGCGCCCGTGGTTCCGCTACCTCGCCGACACGTACGTGTGCCTGAGCGCGCTGTTCGTGGTCGGCTGGGTGTCGCTGTTCGCCCACATGTACCACCTGTCCGGCGAGGGCTGGGGCCAGTTCTTCATCGAGCTGCGCTACCCGCTGCTGGACGCAGCGGTGATCTGCGCCCTGCTGCCGGTCGCGCTCGGCGCGCTGCGCGACCGCCACCGGCCCGCGTTGGTCGCCTATTTCTCCCTGATCCTGATCACCACCGCCGACATCGTGTACGCCGCGCTGCGCCTCGGCGACGGCGGCTCCCACGGCACGCTCGCCGACCTCACGCGGGTCGCCGGCCTGCTGGTCCTCGGGGCCGCGCCCTGGACGGCGCGAGCCGGCGCCGCCGACGACGAGGCGGGGCACCCGCCGGCCCGGCCCGGCATCGCCCCGGCGGCGACGGCCGCCGCGGCCGCGGTCTTCGTCGCGGGTCACACCCTCACCGCGGGGCACGACCTGAAGCCGATCGTCCCGATCCTGGCGGGCTCGGCCGTGCTCGTGGTGCTGGCCCGCCTCGGCGAGCTCGTACGCGACAACGACCGGCTCCGACGGTCGGTCGACACCGCCGAGGAGCACTTCCGCGCGCTCGCCGAGAGCATCAACGACGTCGTGGTCATCTGCGGCCTCGACGGCATCGTCCGCTACGTCAGCGCGGACGCCCAGCGCTCCTACCAGTACGCCGCCAAGGACCTGCTCGGCCGCCCCGTGTACGAGGTCGTGCACCCCGAGGACCTGCCACGCGTCCTGGACGCGGTGGCCGCGCTGCTCGACGTGGACGCGCCCCCGCCCGGCTGTGACGGCGTCGTACGCGTCGCCTGCCGGATCCGCGCGATGGACGGCACCTGGCTGCCCACCGAGTCCACGATCTCCCGCTACGGCCCGGCCGGCGACGGCACGACCGAACGCCTCCTGGTCACGACCCGCGACTTCAGCGAACAGGTCGCCCTCCAGCGGCAGGTCACGCACCTGACCTTCCACGACGGGCTCACCGGCCTGCCCAACCGCGCCTACCTCGAAGAGCGCGCACGCGAGGTGGCGGCGCGCCGCCAGGGCTCGGCCGCGATGATCTTCGTCGACCTCGACGGCTTCACGGCCGTCAACGACTCCATCGGGCACGCGGGCGGCGACCAGGTCCTCACCCAGGCCGCGCGGCGGCTGCGGGCCGGCGTCCTCGCCGACGACACGGTCGCGCGCTGGGGCGGTGATGAGTTCGCGATCCTCGTGGAGAACCCTGCCGACGTCCAGGCGGTCGTCGAGTTGGGCGAACGCCTGTTGCGCGCGCTGGCCGGCGAGCCGTACCGGGCGGCCGACCGCAGCATCGCGCTCAGCGCCAGCCTCGGCATCGCCTTCACCGGGGACGGCATCGACGGCCTCGAGCTGATCCGCAACGCCGACATCGCGCTGTCGCGCGCGAAGGACCTCGGCGGCGGCCGGGTCGAGGTGTTCGCCGCGAAGATGCACGCCGACGCCATGCGCCGCCTCGAGCTGGGCGGCGACCTGCGTCGGGCGTTCACCGAGAACGAGTTCACGGTCGCCTTCCAGCCGGTCGTCGAGCTCGCCACGGCGCGGGTCACCGGCGTCGAGGCGCTGGTCCGCTGGAGCCGTGACGGTGTGTACGTCCCGCCGGAGGAGTTCATCGGCACGGCCGAGGAGTCCGGGCTGATGATCCAGCTCGGCAACTGGGTGCTGCGGGAGGCCTGCCGCCAGGTGGCCCATTGGCGCGCGTCGGGCTGGGCCATCGGCCTGTCGGTCAACCTGCGGCCCAGAGAGATCGCCGCGCCCAACTTCGTCGACTCGGTGGCCGCCGCGCTGTCCGAGGGCGGACTGCCGCCGGAGGTGCTCACCCTCGAGGTCGAGGAAGAGGTCCTCGTCGACGGCGCCGACGAGGTCATCGCCCGGCTGTCGGCGCTGCGCGACCTCGGCGTGCGCCTCGCCATCGACGACTTCGGCACCGGCTACGCGTCGCTGGCCTTCCTCCGCCAGCTCCCGGTCGACGTGATCAAGATCGACCCATCGTTCGTGGCCGGTCTCGGCCGGGACGAGACGCTCACCCTGCTGACCCGGACCATCGCGCGGGTCGGACAGGACCTCGGGCTGACCGTCGTCGCCGAGGGGGTCGAGCGGCCCGAGCAGATCGAGCTGCTCCGCGAGATGAACTGCCACCGTGTACAGGGCTTCCTCGTCTCCCGACCCATGACGCCGAACGGGATCGAGGCGCTCGTGCAGATCAACTCGCGCGGCGAGGCGTCCATCCCGCTGCACGGCTCGGTGATCTCCGCTAGCTGACGGCCGTACGTAAGAATCTTTCGGCCAAGGCGATTTCCACGAAAGTTGTCGTTGACGTACCGGTGATCTCTCCGGGACCCTTACCGGCGACCCCACCCGTTAGCGGAGGCTGCCGATGCGCATGCGGCGCAACATCCTCGTCGCGGCGACCGTGGCACTGGCCGGTCTTGGAACCGGACAGGCGCACGCCCAGCGACCAAGCCCGGAACCCAACCGGCAACTGGCCTACGCCCAGGCGGCGAAGGCCTACCACGTCCCCGAGAACCTCCTTCTCGCCGTCTCCTACCTGGAGTCGCGCTGGGACGCCAACAAGGGCCTGCCCAGCGTCAGCGGCGGCTACGGGCCCATGCACCTGACGGACGGCACCCTCGCCGCCGCGGGCACCGAGCACCTGGGCCAGGGCACCGAGGACCCGCGCGGCGACACCTCTCGCCCGGCCCTCCACCCGAAGGCCACCGCCCCCGCGTCCGCCGCGCCCACGCGTACGCTCCAGGACGCCTCGAAGATCACCGGCACCGCGGCGCAGGCGCTGCGGACCGACCCGGCGGCCAACATCCGCGGCGGCGCCGCGCTGCTCGCCCGCTACCAGCACGACCTCGGCAAGCCCCTCAGCGCCGATCCGGCCGCGTGGTACGCCGCGACGGTCCGTTACGGCGGCACCGACTGGTTCGCCGGCCAGGTGTTCGACGTCCTGCGCACCGGTGCCTCCCGCACCACCGACGACGGCCAGCGGGTGACGCTCGCCGCGGCGCCGGACGCGCGGCCGGCCACGACGGCGGCCAAGACCGACGCCGAGACCGAATGCCCGAAGGACCTCGGCTGCGAGTGGGTCCCGGCGCCGTACCAGCAGCTCGACCCGAACGACCCGACGAGCTACGGCAACCACGACCTCGGTGACCGGCCGAAGAGCCAGAAGATCCGGTTCATCGTCATCCATGACACCGAGACCACCTACGACGCGGCCATGGACCTGGTGAAGGACCCCACGTACCTCGCGTGGAACTACACCGTCCGCTCCTCCGACGGCCACATCGCCCAGCACCTCAAGGCGAAGGACGTCGGCTGGCAGGCCGGCAACTGGTACATCAACAGCAAGTCGATCGGCATCGAGCACGAGGGCTTCTTGGCCCAGGGCGGCACCTGGTACACCGAGGCGATGTACCGCAGCTCCACCGAGCTGGTGCGCTATCTGACCAAGAAGTACGACATCCCGGTCGACCGCGCGCACATCATCGGCCACGACAACGTCCCGGGCACCACGCCGTCGACGGTCCAGGGCATGCATGAGGACCCGGGCCCGTACTGGGACTGGGCGCACTACTTCGACCTGCTGCGCAAGCCGCTGCACGCCACCGCCGGGCCGACGTCGGGCGTCGTGATGATCCGTCCCGACTACGCCACGAACCTCGTGCCGTACATCGGCTGCGACGACAAGAACCCGGCGGCGCTCTGCCCCGAGCACGGCGGCGGCTCGATCATGCTGCGCACCGAGCCCAGGGCGGACGCGCCGCTCGTCAAGGACATCGGCAAGCACCCGACCGACGGCACCGCGACGATGAGCGTGTACGACCACAGCGCCCGCGCCGCGACCGGCCAGCGGTACGCGGTGGCCGCGCGGCAGGGCGACTGGACGGCGATCTGGTACCTCGGGCAGAAGGCCTGGTTCGAGAACCCGAGGAGCCATCCGGCAGCGGTCGGCACCGGCGGCTACGTCGTGACGCCCAAGCCGGGCGCCGCGTCCGCGCCGGTCTACGGCCGCGCCTACCCGGAGGCCGAGGCCTACCCGGCGAACGTCCCGGTGCAGGGCCTGGCGCCGATGCAGTACACCTTCGCCGCCGGCCAGAGCTACGCCGTGGCCGACGAGCTGTCGGGGGAGTACGACTACTCCTCGGTCTTCGACGTCGCCCAGCACGCCGTCGTACGCGGCAAGCTGAAGTACTACGAGATCCAGTTCGGCCACCGCGTGTACTTCGTGAAGGCCGATGACGTGGTGATCAAGCGGGTGTCATAGACCCCACCCGTTCCGGCCGCCCGCCCCGACCCTGTGGTCGCGGCGGGCGGCCGTTTTCCCGCTCTCTTGTTACCGTCTCGAATGGTGAGACATTGCGTCCAGGAATTTGACGCGGACCGTGAAGTTCGCCATGGTTGTGGACATGAACCGCAACCTGATTCTCGTACTTGGCCAGCGCGCCGGCTGACCGAGATCCGCTTGCGCGCTCCCCTCGACCGCCTACCGGCGCGAGGGGTTTTTTGTTGGCCATGACCCCGGGGCAGCGATCGTAGCCACTCGCGGCCCACCACGTTCACCGCGAGCAGCCAAGCGCTCACAAGAACAAGGACTAAGCAGATGACCGAACGGATGACCGGGGCTCAGGCGCTCGTCAGAGCCCTGGAGCAGGTCGGAGTCGACACCGTGTTCGGGATCCCCGGCGGTGCGATTCTTCCCGCGTACGACCCGCTGTTCGACTCGCGACAGGTCCGGCACATCCTTGTACGCCACGAGCAGGGCGCCGGGCACGCCGCGCAGGGCTACGCGCAGGCCACCGGCAAGGTCGGGGTCTGCATGGCGACGAGCGGTCCGGGCGCGACGAACCTCGTCACCCCGATCGCGGACGCCTACATGGACTCCGTGCCGATCGTGGCCATCACGGGGCAGGTCGTGGGCTCCGCCATCGGCACCGACGCGTTCCAGGAAGCGGACATCTCCGGCATCACGATGCCGATCACCAAGCACAGCTTCCTGGTCACCGACGCCGCCGACATCGGCCGGACGATCGCCGAGGCGTTCCACATCGCCTCCACCGGACGTCCCGGCCCGGTCCTCGTCGACATCTCCAAGGACGCACTGCAGAACCCGGTCGACTTCGTCTGGCCGCAGCCGATGCAGCTCCCGGGCTACCGGCCGGTGACCAGGCCGCACGCCAAACAGGTGCGCGAGGCGGCACGGCTCCTCGCCGCGGCCCGGCGCCCGGTGCTGTACGTCGGCGGCGGCGTGCTCAAGGCGCATGCCGCCAAGGAACTGCGGATGCTGGCCGAGCTGACCGGCGCGCCGGTCGTCACGACCCTGATGGCCAAGGGTGCGCTGCCCGACAGCCACCCGCTGCACATGGGCATGCCGGGCATGCACGGCAGTGTCGGCGCGGTCGGCGCGTTGCAGCGGGCCGACCTGCTGGTCGCGCTGGGCGCGCGGTTCGACGACCGGGTCACGGGGCGGCTGGACACCTTCGCCTCCGACGCGAAGATCGTGCACGCCGACATCGACCCCGCCGAGATCTCCAAGAACCGCCACGCGGACGTGCCGATCGTCGGCGACTGCCGCGACGTGATCGCCGACCTGATCGTCGCGGTGCAGAACGAGCACACCGCCGGGCGCAAGGGCGACTACACGGAATGGTGGAGCCAGCTCGAGACCTGGCGCGAGACCTACCCCCTCGGGTACGAGATCCCCGCGGACGGCTCGCTGTCGCCGCAGTACGCGATCGAGCGGATCGGCAAGGTCGTCGGCCCGGACGCCCTCTACGTCGCGGGCGTCGGCCAGCACCAGATGTGGACCGCCCAGTTCATCGGCTACGAGCAGCCGGGGTCGTTCATCAACTCGGGCGGCCTGGGCACCATGGGCTTCGCCGTTCCGGCCGCGATGGGCGTCAAGCACGGCCGGCCCGACACCGAGGTCTGGGCGATCGACGGCGACGGCTGCTTCCAGATGACCAACCAGGAGCTGGCGACCTGCGCCATCGAGGGCATCCCGATCAAGGTGGCCGTGATCAACAACGGCAACCTCGGCATGGTCCGACAGTGGCAGACGCTGTTCTACAACAAGCGTTACTCCAACACCGACCTCCAGCAGGCCCGCCGGATCCCCGACTTCGTCAAGCTGGCCGAGGCGTACGGCTGCGTCGGGCTGCGCTGCGACAACACCGCGGACGTGGACGCCACGATCACCAAGGCGATGGAGATCAACGACGTGCCCGTCGTCATCGACTTCATCGTGCACCACGACGCGATGGTCTGGCCGATGGTCGCGGCCGGCACGGGCAACGACGACATCAAGATCGCCCGTGACATGGCGCCGGACTGGGAGAACCGTGACTGACCGCGGCGGCCTCCACGGCGAGCCGCGCCGGGTCCGGCGGCGGCCTGACGGCACACTCGACGCGACGCGCGGCGAACGACAAGAGGAGCACGACCGATGAGCCGACACACGCTTTCGGTGCTGGTCGAGAACAAACCCGGCATCCTCGCGCGGGTCGCCGCGCTGTTCTCCCGCCGCGGGTTCAACATCGACTCGCTCGCGGTCGGCACGACCGAACACCCCGACATCTCCCGGATGACCATCGTGGTGAACGTCGAGGACCGACCGCTCGAGCAGGTCACCAAACAGCTCAACAAGCTGATCAACGTCATCAAGATCGTCGAGCTGGACCCGACGGCGTCGGTCCAGCGCGAGATGGTGCTGATCAAGGTACGGGCCGACCACGAGACCCGTTCCCAGGTGCTCGAGACCGTCGAGCTCTTCCGCGCACGGGTCGTCGACGTCGCCCCGGACGCGGTCACGGTCGAGGCCACCGGAAGCAAGGACAAGCTCGAGGCCCTGATCAGGGTCCTGGAACCCTTCGGGATCAAGGAACTCGTGCAGTCGGGCATGGTGGCGATCGGCCGGGGTGCCCGATCGATCACCGACCGTTCGCTGCGCGCCATCGAGCGCAGCGCGTGATTCGTCAAGAGAGGCAAGGCAGTGGCTGAGATCTTCTACGACAACGACGCCGACCTGAGCGTCATCCAGGACCGCCACGTCGCGGTGCTCGGATACGGCAGCCAGGGGCACGCGCACGCGCTGTCGCTGCGCGACTCCGGGGTGGACGTGCGCGTCGGTCTGCCGAAGGACTCCAAGAGCCGGGAGAAGGCCGAGAACGACGGCCTGCGCGTCGTCACGCCCGAAGAGGCGTGCGAAGAGGCCAACCTGACCATGGTGTTGATCCCCGACCACCTGCAGCGCGAGCTGTACACGAGCGCGATCGCGCCGTCGCTGGTCGAGGGCGACGCGCTGTTCTTCGGGCACGGCCTGAACATCCGCTACGGCCTCATCGAGCCGCCCGAGGGCGTCGACGTCTGCATGGTCGCGCCGAAGGGGCCGGGCCACCTCGTGCGCCGCCAGTACACCGAGGGCCGTGGCGTGCCGGTGCTCGTCGCGGTCGAGCGCGACGCCACCGGTGGCGCGTGGCCGCTCACCCTCGCGTACGCCAAGGCCATCGGCGGCACCCGTCCGGGCGCGCTGAAGACCACCTTCACCGAGGAGACCGAGACCGACCTGTTCGGCGAGCAGGCCGTGCTGTGCGGCGGCGTGTCCGAGCTGATCAAGGCCGGCTTCCAGACCCTCGTCGAGGCGGGCTACCAGCCCGAGGCGGCCTACTTCGAGTGCCTGCACGAGATGAAGCTGATCGTCGACCTGATGTACGAGGGCGGCCTGTCCAAGATGCGCTGGTCGATCTCGGAGACCGCGGAGTTCGGCGACTACACGCGTGGCCCGCGCATCGTCACGGACGCCACGCGCGCCGAGATGAAGAAGATCCTCGGTGAGATCCAGAACGGCGACTTCACCAAGGAGCTCGTCGAGGAGTTCGACGGCGGCAAGGTGAACTTCCTCAAGCGTCGCGAGGAGGAGCAGCACTCCGCGATCGAGGAGACCGGAGCCAAGCTCCGCCCGATGATGTCCTGGATCCAGGACTGACCTGAGCGATTCTCATGGCGCGTCACCCGGCGGGTGGCGCGCCATGGTCGTACAGGAAGATCGGGTTGGTCAGGGCGGCCATCGAGCCGTCCGGATGCCGGACCTCCGCGCGTACGTACGGCGACACGCGTGGCCGGGTCTGCCAGGTCACCGGGCCCACCGGCTGCTCGAGCACCTGTCCCTGGTCCGTGAACAGCCGGACCACGCCCTCGTACACGCCCTCCACCTCGAGGGAGACCGTCACCTCGTCGGCGGGGTCGGCGCCCAGGCACTCGCCGATCCCCGCGCTGAGCGGGCCGGCCGACGCGCCGAAGCGCAGCGAGATCGCCGAGGACTCGGCGACGTAGAGCCGCCCCGAGCGTACGCCGGCCAGGATCGCGTCGCGGCTCAGGTCGTCGGCGAGCACGACGTTCTGCGGCAGGCCGATCGGCTCGTCCTCGCCGTGCGAGTCGCTGTCGCCCACCGCCGGGATCCACCGGGCGCCCTCGACCAGCAGGCCGTCCCACAGCTGCAGGGCCGCCTCGTCCTCGGGCGTCCACCGGCCGTTCCACACCTCGATGGCGTCGACGTGCTCGTAGCCGAACTTCCACCGGCAGCCGAGGCACGTGCCGAACGGGTGCGCCGCGACGGCCAGCGCGCCGTGCGTGTGGATCTCCTCGACGAAGTGCGGGAACAACCCGTCGACCGCGCGGTAGCGCCAGTCGATCCAGACGCCCGTGGGCAGCCCGAGCGCGGTGTAGTGCCCGTTGCGGGTCGTGACCTCCTCGCCGTTCATGATGAGGAGGTCCTCGCTCGCGTGGTGCCCCCAGATAGCCGACGCGCTGGGGGTGTTGTGCTCGGTGGAGACGATGAAGTCCAGTCCGCCCCGCCGGGCGGCCTCGGCGATCTCCTCGGGGAGCCACGAGCCGTCCGAGTGCACCGAGTGCATGTGCATGTCGCCGCGGTACCAGGCACGGCCACGGCCCTTCGCGCGCGCCGGCGCGTAACTGGGCACGTACGCCGAGCCCGGCTCGCCGAACCGCAGCGTCACCTCGACCGTCCAGTCCATGCCGCCGGGCAGGACCGTGTACGGGCCCAGCACGATCTGCCAGACGCCGGGGTGCACCGGCCCCGGCAGGTAGCCCGGCGTGGCGTCGTACCGGCTGATCGTGAACGTGTCGCGCGCGCCGCCGGACCAGCCGCGGAAGCCCTCTTCGTCGAAGACGCCGAGGTCCAGCGCGTTGCCCGGCCGGCCGGCCGGCGGCTCCGGCCGGTCATAGTCGATGCTGACCGAGATCTCGCGTACCCCGGACGGCACCGTCACCGGGACGTACGCCCAGTCGGGTGTGCCGGCCTCGAGGTGACCGTGCACGACGCGGGTCTGTTCGCCGCCGGGTGCGGCGAGGTCCATGGGATCGAACGACACAGTGACTCCTGTACGCGGCCAGGCCTTCGCTCACCGGCGAACGACGTCCGCCTCCATCTCGGCGAGGAACTCCTCGGTCTCGTCGTCGGCGATGTGCGCGAACACCGGCATGTCGCTGACCGGCAGGCCTTCCATCGTCGCCTGCAGCAGCTCGTTGGCCAGCTGCGGGTCCGCGCCCTCGACGACCACGACGTGCAGCATGATGCCCTCGACGCCGCTCGGCATCCGTACGTCGGAGATCCACACGCGCTCGACCTCGGTGAACTCCGGAAGCTTGGCGGCGACGCCGTCGCGCAGGGCCGCGACCAGCTCGTGCTCGCTCGCGCGGAACGCGACCTCGACGTCCTCGTCCACGCCGATGCCCTGCGTGACGAGGTAGCCCTGCACGTCGCTGAAGGGGATCAGGGCCGCGTCGTCGCTCTCGGGGTCGATGACCAGGGCCTCGACCTCGCCGCCGCGCGCGATCTCCAGGAGCAGCGCGGCGTCGGCCTGCTGGAAGGTCTCGTTGTCGGGCTTCTGGCTGTACGTGTCCGGAGAGGTGAACGCGGCGAGGGCCACGCTCTCGTCGTCGAGCTGACCCACGAGCACCGAACCGTCGGGGTTCGCCACGATGAGGATTCCCCCATCGACCAGCGCGCGCAGAATCTCCTCGGGTTCACCGCGCCGGGCGAGTACCTCGGCGAGCTTCGGGTTTCCATTCACCATGGGTCGACACTAGGGCATGCCCGGTGGATCTTCTGCCTGCTGCGCGGCGCCCAGATCCACCGGACACGCCCTCGTGCTCGGGCGCCTGCCGCGCGTCCCCGGAGCCTCGAGCGTCCGTGGCTAGACTCGGCCGCGGCGTGGGCATCACCGCGCCACGGACCGGACCGCGTCGTTCGAGACAGGGGATGTCGACCGTTGAGCAAGCCCGTAGTCCTCGTCGCAGAAGAGCTTTCACCCGCCGGCATCGCGCTGCTGGAGTCCGACTTCGAGGTCCGCCGTGCCGACGGCGCCGACCGCGCGAGCCTGCTCGCCGCGGTCGCGGACGTCGATGCGATCATCGTCCGCAGCGCGACCCGGGTCGACGCCGAGGTGTTCGCCGCCGCGTCGCGGCTCCGCGTCGTCGCCCGCGCCGGCGTCGGGCTCGACAACGTCGACGTCGAGGCCGCCACCAAGGCGGGCGTCATGGTCGTCAACGCGCCGACGTCCAACATCGTGACCGCCGCCGAGCACGCCATCGCGCTGCTGCTCGCGACCGCGCGCAACGTCCCGCAGGGACACTCCGCGCTCAAGCAGGGAGAGTGGAAGCGCTCCAAGTACACCGGAGTCGAGCTGCAGGAGAAGACCCTCGGCGTACTGGGCCTCGGCCGCATCGGGGTCCTGGTCGCGCAGCGGCTCGCCGCGTTCGACATGAAGGTCATCGCGTTCGACCCGTACGTCCAGGCGCCGCGCGCCGCCCAGCTCGGCGTGCAGCTCGTCACCCTCGATGAGCTGCTGCGCGACAGCGACTTCATCACCGTGCACCTGCCCAAGACCAAGGAGACCCTCGGTCTGATCGGCGACCGCGAGCTGCACCTGGTCAAGCCGTCGGTGCGCATCGTCAACGCCGCGCGCGGCGGCATCGTCGACGAGAGCGCCCTCGACCTGGCGCTGAAGGAGGGGCGCGTCGCGGGCGCGGGCATCGACGTGTTCAGCAGCGAGCCCTGCACCGACAGCCCGCTGTTCCACCACGACAGCGTCGTGGTGACCCCGCACCTCGGCGCGAGCACGCACGAGGCGCAGGAGAAGGCCGGCACGCAGGTCGCCCGGTCCGTACGCCTGGCGCTGTCGGGGGAGTTCGTGCCGGACGCGGTCAACGTGCAGGGCGGCGCGGTCGCCGAGGACGTCAAGCCGGGCCTGCCGCTCGCCGAGAAGCTCGGCCGCATCTTCACCGCGCTCGCCGGAGGCGTTCCGGTGCGCCTCGAGGTCGAGGTGCGCGGGGAGATCGCCCAGCACGACGTGAAGGTCCTCGAGCTCGCCGCGCTCAAGGGCGTCTTCACCGACGTGATCGAGGAGTCGGTGACGTATGTGAACGCGCCGCTGCTCGCGCGGGACCGCGGCCTCGAGGTCCTGCTCACCACCAGCGATGACAGCCCCGACTGGCGCAACCTCGTCACGGTGCGCGGCACGATGGCCGACGGCGGCACCGTGTCGGTGTCCGGCACCCTCACCGGGCCCAAGCACATCGAGCGGATCGTCGAGGTCAACGGCTACGCGATGGAGATCGTGCCGACGCCGCACATGGGCTTCTTCACCTACACCGACCGGCCCGGCGTGGTCGGCGTCGTGGGCCGGCTGCTCGGCGACGCGGGAGTCAACATCGCGGGCATGCAGGTCGGCCGGGACGCCAAGGGCGGCAAGGCGCTGATCGCGCTGACCGTCGACTCCGCGGTCCCGCCGGAGCTGATCGACGCGATCACGCGGGAGATCGGCGCCGACCAGGGCAGGCGGGTCGACCTGGAGGACTGATCGAGGTCGTCACCAGGCGATTCAGGGTGCCGTCTCAGAGGATGAGACATACGGCCGTAGGGCGAGACAATCAGGTTACGCTCGGGTAACCTGAAATGACCATGCGGCGCTTCGTATTTCTCCTTCGCTGCCGCGGCGGGGTCTGATCATCGGGCAGGCCGGCGACCCGCCGCGGGGCGCTTTGCCGGCTGTGAGCCCTGAACCGCCCTGGTCAACGACTCCACGAGGAGTTCCCCATGCGTTCCACCTACGTTCTGAAGCGTGCCAGCGAGGCCGAGGACGAGGCCACCCGAGCCATCCAGATCGCCCTGGACCGTCGCGACAACGGCGGCGACGCCGCCCGCTAGACGCCGCGACCGACGGCCGTACGCGCTGAGCCCCACCGGGCCGTGCGGGCGGCCGTCGTCGCCGTTCAGCGCCCGCTGAGTCGTTCTCGGCGCGCCACGCCGTTCAGGGCGCACCGAGGGCGTGGACCAGCGGAAGGAAGACGTCGTCCACGATCTCGAGAAGCGTGTCATCGGTGATCGGCTCCCGGCTGAGCAGCATCGCGTGACGGGTCAGGTCGGCCGGCAGCGTCACGACCCTCGGCGGGATCCGGTCGAGCCGCACCTCGCCGCGCTCGGCCGCGCGGCCGAGGATGGTCCGCATCATGGCCGACATGACCATGAAGGCCTCCGGGCTCACCTCGTGGGCCTCGGCCATCAGGCCGTGGATGAGCTCCGGGCCCAGCTCCCGATGGCGCCGCGCCATCGCCCGCAGCAGCGTGAGCATGTCGCCGCGCAGCTCACCAGTGTCGGGCACGTCGTCGGCAAGTGACCCGAGATGGTGCCGGATCGCGGCCATGACCAGCTCGGCCCGGTTCGGCCACCGCCGGTAGAGGACCTGCTTTCCGGTACGCGCCCGGTCCGCGACCCCCTCCATCGTCAGCCGCGAATACCCGGCCTCGGCCAGTTCGGCCCAGGTCGCGTCGAGGATCGCCGTCTCAAGCTCCGTCCCGCGCCGCCGCCGCACCGTCCCGCGCTCACCGGAGCCGCTGGTCGTCGCGGCGGCCACGGCCGTGCCGTCGTCGCCCGCGTTGCCTCCCATATCGACATCCGTACCCGCGCGCGGGTCTCCGCCGCCAGAGGTCATGGCTAGCTTCTTAGAGACGTTGCGTCTCTTGTTGAACGACTTTGGCCGCGATCATCTACGGCCTGTCCCAGGTCGGGGCGCAGGGCGGCTTCGACCACGCGGCCGTCCTGGGCCCGCTCACGGCCGGAGCGGCCCTGCCGGCCGCCTTCGCGGTACACGCGCCCCGCGTACGCCCGCCGAGCCCGTCGTGGACCTCAGGCTCTTCCGCGACCGGTCGTTCGCCGCCACGTCGTCGCGGCTGTTCCTGTCGGGGCTGTCGATGTTCGGCGCGATGCTGCTGCCGCTCTACTACCAGCACGTACGCGGCCAGGGCGTGGTCGCGGCGGGCCTGCTGCTGGCACCGCAGGGCCTCGGCAGCCTGGTCACCCGCGGGATCCTGGGCGGCCTCATCGACCGCGCCGGGCCCAGGCCGGTGGTGCTCGGCGGCGTCGCGCTCACCGCCCTGGGCACCCTCGCCTTCACCCAGGCGGGCCCGCACACCGGCGAACCCGTCCTCGCCCTCTCCCTCGCCGTACGCGGCGCGGGGCTGAACGCGGTCACGATGGCCGTCATGGCCGCCGCCTACCTCGACCTCGGCCCCGACAAGATCCCCCACGCCAGCAGCGCGACCAGGATCATGCAGCAGGTCGGCGGGTCCTTCGGCGCCGCCGTACCGGCCGTGATCCTGCAGTGGCAGGCCGGCCGTCACGCGGACGGCGCCGTCGCCTTCGACCACACCTTCGCGTGCGCGCTCGCCTTCACCGCCCTCGCGATCGTCCCGGCCCTCCTGTTGCCCCGCCGACGCTAGGGCGTGTCTGACGGATCCCTGTCCTACTGCGCGCCGCTCGCTACGAACGCGATCTATCAGACACGCCCCAACGCGCCTCGAGGGCCAGGGCGAGCGCGCCGATCAGGGCGGCGTCGTCGACGAAGCGCGCGGACCGTACCTCGGGCGGGAACGGCACGGCGCGGCTGATGGCGGTCCGCAGCGTCGGCAGGAACGCGGTCGCCATCCCGCCGCCGACCACGACCCGCTCCGGGTCGAGGAAGGTCGTCAGGTTGGCGACGGCCATCGCGATCGCCGCGGCGGCGTCGTCGAGCAGTGCGGCCACCGCCGGTTCGGCGCGCCGCGCGGTCAGGCCGGCGGCGCTGACCGGCTGCCGGAGCAGGGTCGTGCCCCGCGCGGCCAGCCCGCTGCCGGAGGTGTACTCCTCGAGGGGAGCGTGGCCGTGGGAGTACCCGGGCTCGTCGGGCTCCCGCAGCAGGTAGCCGATCTCCCCGGCGGCGCCGTGCACGCCCGGGACGACGCGGCCGTCGACGATCAGCGCCGCGCCGGTGCCGGTGCCGAGGTTGACGTACAGGCCCAGCTCGACGCCCTGGAGGTCACCCCACTGCAGCTCGGCCGTCGCGGCCGCGTTCACGTCGTTGTCCACGCGCAGGGCGGGCACGCCCAGCCCATCGCTCAGCAGCGCGGGCAGCGGCAGGTCCTCCCAGCCCCCGACGTTGGGCGCCAGGCGTACGCGCCCCTCGCGTACGACGCCGAAAGTGGAGACCCCGGCCGACACCAGCCGGCCGGGGGTCGCCTCGATGAGCTCATGCGCCGTGTCGAGCGTGCGCCGCACGACCTCCTTGGCGCCGTCGGCGGCGCGGGTCTCGATCCGGATGCCCCGCAGGCGTTCGCCGCTCGCGGTGGCGGTCGCGAGCGCGACCTTGGTCCCCCCGAAGTCGATCCCCAGCACGAACTCGCCTGCCGGTACGTCCCCCGTCGTCATGTGGCGCCCTCCTCGGCGTTCTCGAGGAAGGATTCCCGGATTTCCTTCGGGCCGAACGGCCAGGTCTTCTCCGCCCGCGCCCAGATCAGGAAGGCCACGGCGCCGGCCGCGAGCCAGGCGAGCGACAACAGGATCGGCTTGGTGCCCGCCGACTTGTAGATGTAGACCCAGCCGACCAGCGCGATGACGCTCGGCAGCGGGTACAGCCACATCCGGTACGGCCGCCGGAGGTTCGGCTGACGGCGGCGCAGTACGGTCAGCGCGACGACCTGGGCGATCGCCTGGATGAGCACGAACACCGCGGTGAGCATGCTGATCACGTCGGTGAGGGTGAACAGCGAGCCGACGGCGGTGATGACGCCCATCGCGTACAGGCCGGCGGTGGGGAAGTGCAGCCGGGGGTGCAGCCGCCCGAACCATGACAGGAACACCTTGTCGCGCGCCGCGTTGTAGGGCACCCGCGAGCCGCCGAGGAGCCCGGCGAACACCGAGGCGAACGCCGTGATGATGATCCCGACAGTGAAGACCTGGGCGGCGCCCTTGCCCCAGGCCCGCTCGAGCACGAGCGAGGCGACCGAGCTGGAGCCCTTGGCCTCCTGCCAGGGCACGACGCCGAGGACGCCGACCTGGAGCAGGAAGTACAGCCCCATGATCCCGAGGATCGCGTAGACGATCGAGCGCGGGATGACGCGGCCCGGGTCCTTGACCTCCGCGCCCAGGTAGGCGCTCGTGTTGTAGCCGAGGTAGTCGTAGATCGCGATGACCAGCCCGGCGCCGAGCCCGGTGAAGAACTTCGAGCTCGCGTCGTGCGGGAACCCGAACGCCAGGTGCGAGTTGAAGTGCGTGAACGCCGCGACGATCACGCCGAGCACCGAGACGAGCATCACGACGAAGAAGATCGAGGTGAGCCTGCCGATGTCGCCGATGCGCCGGTAGAGCGCGAGCACCACGAGCAGTACGACGCCCACGGCGGCCACGTGGCCCAGCGGAGACAGGCCGCCGCCGTGCACGAGCGACGGCCAGAGGTACCCGGCGTACTGGACGAGGCCGATCGCCCCCGTCGACATGATCAGGGGGATGAACAGGACGGCCGACCACACGAACAGGAACGGCATCAGCCGACCGGTCCGGTACTGGAAGGCCTCTCGCAGGTAGAGGTAGCTGCCGCCGGCGCCGGGCATCGCGGCGCCCAGCTCGGCCCAGACCAGGCCGTCGGCGATCGCGATGAGCGCACCGACCACCCAGCCGAACATCGCCTGGGGGCCTTCCATCGTCGCGATCATCACGGGGATGGTGACGAACGGCCCGATGCCGCACATCTGGGTCATGTTGACGGTGGTGGCCTGGAACAGCCCGAGGCGCCGCTCGAACCCCGTCGCAGTGGGATTCGCCATGGAGGTTCTCCGTTCGCGCGGACGATGTGGGGCCATACCCAGGGACGATGGCCCATTAGCAGCGTAAGGGAGGGTCCTTAACGAATCAACACGCCGTTTTTGCGGGCTTCCGTGATATGCCAACCTTGGGGGACAGCCGGAGAGGGGACACGTGTCGAGCGAGACCGCGAATACCACCAGCGTGTTGCGGATCATGAATGAACGGGCCGTCTACGAACGGATCCGGGTGCTCGGACCGGTGTCGCGACCGCAGCTCGCCGCGGCCACCGGCCTCTCCAAGCCGACGATCTCCCTCGCCCTCGCCGATCTCGAGCGGTCCGGCCTGGTCGTCTCCGTCGGCCACCGTACGGGCAGCGCCGGCCGCGCCGCGGTGCTGTACGAGATCCGCCCCGAGGCGGGCTGGGTGATCGGCATCGACGTGGGCCGCGAGTGGATCCGCGCCGCGCTGGTCGACCTCAGCGGCGAGATCGCGGTACGCGAGGACGTCCCGGCCCGCGCGGACGACGCCACCGAGCTGATCGGCCGGATCGGCGGGCTCGTCGACGCCCTGGCCGACACCGCCAGCGGCGAGATCACCCACATCGTGCTGGGCACCCCCGGCGTGTACGACGAGGGCCAGCGGCGCCTGCACCTCGCGCCCAATCTGCCCGGCTGGGACCGGCCGGGCGTCACCGACCGGCTCGCCGCGCGGCTGCCCGCGCCCATCGCGATCGAGAACGACATCGCCCTCGCCGCGCTGGGGGAGCAGGGCTACGGCCTCGGCGCCGGGCTCCGTCACTTCGTCTACCTGTCGATCGGCACCGGCATCGGCATGGGGATCATCGTGGACGGCGAGCTGTACCGCGGCGCCCGCGGCGCCGCGGGCGAGATCGCGTTCCTGCCGATGGGGGCCGACGACCCGCTCGCGCAGGCGCCCGGCATCCGCCGGCACGGCATGCTCGAGTCGGTCGCCTCCGCGCACGGCGTGGTCGCGACCGCGCAGCGCCTCGGCATGACCGGGCGGGTCACCGCGAAGCGCGTGTTCGACGAGGCGCGGTCCGGTGACCCCGTCGCCGAACGCGCGGTCGCGCACGAGGCCGACCACGTCGCGCGGGCCCTCGCCGGCGTGGTGGCCCTCCTCGACCCCGAGCTGGTCGTCCTCGGCGGCGGGATCGGCGGTCACGGCGCCGACGTGCTGCTCGGCGCCGTACGCGAACGGCTGGAGACGATGACGCCGCTGGGCCCGCCACGGGTGGAGGTCTCGCCGATCGGCGACGACGCCGTCGTCCTGGGCGCCCTGGCGACGGGCCTGGCGACCGCCCGCGCGTGGGTCTTCGACCGTGCGGTGTCCCGGGTCGAGCCCGCCTGAGGGACCGCGCGGCCGTCCGCGTACCGAGAATGCGACGTTCAACCGCTGAGACGGATGTTCAGGCACTGAGACGCTCCGCTAGGGTACGTTCATGGCTTCCCGCAGCATCAGGCTCGCCGTGATCCCAGGTGACGGCATCGGCCCCGAGGTCGTCACGGAAGGGCTCAAGGTCCTCGACGCGATCGGTCTCACGGTCGACCAGACCTCGTACGAGTTGGGCGCGGCCTACTGGCACAAGACGGGCGAAACGCTGCCCGACGGCGTGCTGGAGGAGATCCGCGACCACGACGCGATCCTGCTGGGAGCGGTCGGCGACCCGAGCGTGCCGAGCGGCGTGCTGGAGCGCGGCCTGCTGCTCCGGCTGCGGTTCGAGCTCGACCACTACATCAACCTGCGGCCGGTCCGGCTCTACCCGGGCGTGGCCACCCCGCTCGCCGACGTCCGTCCCGAGGACATCGACATGCTGGTCGTGCGCGAGGGCACCGAGGGGCCGTACGCCGGCGCCGGAGGCGTCCTGCGCCATGGCACCCCACACGAGATCGCGACGCAGGAGAGCGTCAACACCGCCTTCGGCGTCGAGCGCACCGTCCGCTACGCCTTCGAGGTCGCGGCCACGCGTCCTCGCAAGAAGCTCACCCTGGTCCACAAGAACAACGTCCTCGTCTACGCCGGCGACCTCTGGTCGCGCACGGTCGACGCCGTCGGACAGGAGTTCCCCGAGGTCGAGGTCGACTACTGCCACGTCGACGCGGCCACGATGTTCTTCGTCAGCCAGCCGCAGCGGTTCGACGTCGTCGTGACCGACAACCTCTTCGGCGACATCATCACCGACCTGGGCGCGGCGGTGGCCGGCGGCATCGGCCTGGCCGCGAGCGGCAACCTCAACCCCACGGGCGCCGCGCCGAGCATGTTCGAGCCGGTGCACGGCAGCGCGCCCGACATCGCCGGCCAGGGCAAGGCCGACCCGACCGCGACGATCCTTTCCGTCGCGCTCCTCCTGAACCATCTCGGCCTGGCGGACGAGGCCCGCCGGGTCGAACAGGCGGTCTCCGACGACATCATCGAGCGGCAGGGTGCCTGGGTGGCGCGTTCGACCAGGGAAGCCGGCGACGACATCGCCGAGCGAGTATCCGGCTAGGGTGCGCTTCCCCTCTCCGGGCGCGCCCCACGGCGCGCCCGTTTTGCGCTGCTGTGACGAAGGAGACGTAAATACGGCAAAAGACGACAATGATGGGCAGAGCGGCAAATGGGGCCGCGCCGCGAGAGGACCGCAAATGAGCAACCACTTCGAGATCCGGCTCTCCGAGCGACGTAGGTCGGCCGATGAGCGCGCACGGCTGCTGGAGAAGCCCGGTTTCGGGCAGATCTTCACCGACCACATGATCACCATCAACTGGTCCGAGCAGGAGGGCTGGCACGACGCCCGCCTGGAACCGTACGGACCGCTCTCGCTGGACCCCGCCACAGCGGTCTTCCACTACGCGCAGGAGCTTTTCGAGGGTCTGAAGGCCTACCGGCAGGCCGACGGCTCGATCGTGACCTTCCGCCCGTACGCCAACGCGGCGCGCTTCAACACCTCCTGCGCGCGGATGGCCATGCCTCCGCTGCCCGAGGAGCTGTTCGTCCGGTCGCTGGAGCTGCTCGTCGACACCGACCGCGACTGGGTGCCGACCCAGGAGGGCCACAGCCTCTACCTGCGGCCCTTCATGATCGCGACGCAGCGCGGGCTCGGCGTGAACAGCCCCTCCTCCTCGTTCCGGTTCATCGTGATCGCCTCGCCGTCGGCGGCCTACTTCTCCGGCGGCGTCAAGCCGGTCTCGGTGTGGCTCTCGGAGGACTACACCCGCGCCGCTCCCGGCGGCACCGGGGCGGCCAAGTGCGGCGGCAACTACGCGGCGGCCTTCGTCGCCCAGGCCCAGGCCGTCCGCGAGGGCTGCGACCAGGTGGTCTGGCTCGACGCGACCGAGCACCGGTGGGTGGAGGAGATGGGCGGCATGAACCTCTTCTTCGTCTACGGCTCCGGCGCCGACGCCCGCCTCGTCACACCCGGTCTCACCGGCACCCTGCTGCCCGGCATCACCCGTGACTCACTCCTGCAGCTCGCGCCCGACCTGGGCGTCTCGACCTCCGAGGGCCGCATCTCCACCGATCAGTGGCGCGAGGACTGCGGCTCCGGCGCGCTGACCGAGGTGTTCGCCTGCGGTACGGCGGCCGTGATCACGCCGGTCGGCCGGGTCAAGGGCCCCTCCGGCGAGTGGCGGGTGGGATCCGGCGAGCCGGGCCCGGTCACCATGCGCCTGCGCGAGGAGCTGGTCGGCATGCAGTACGGCGAGCGCCCCGACCCGTACGGCTGGATCCACAAGGTCGGCTGAAGTCTCTTTCGGACGCGGGATCCTCGCAGCGGGCGGGGATTCCCGCGCTCCGGACCAGCTCCTATCTCACAGTGTGAGATAGGAGTGTCACTCCGTGGCTGAATGTGGCAGACTCGCTGTCATCATGCGCTGCAGCCTTCTCATTATCGGCGGGCGCGCCGGTCGATAAGCGACACCGCCGGCGCGCAGACCTCTCACGTCCGTGAGGGGTCTTTTGCTTTTAGGCGCGTGCCACTGCCAAAAGGGGACTTCGACCCATGCACGACGACGGCTTCCACGTCTACGACACCACGCTGCGCGACGGGGCCCAGCAAGAGGGGCTCAACCTCACCGTCGCGGACAAAATGGCCATCGCGCGTCAGCTCGACGAGCTCGGGGTCGGGTTCATCGAAGGCGGCTGGCCCGGCGCCAACCCCAAGGACACCGAGTTCTTCCGTCGTGCCCGTACGGAACTCGGACTCAAGCACGCGCAGCTCGCCGCGTTCGGCGCGACCCGCCGACCCGGCGCGAAGGCCGCGGACGATCCACTCGTGGCCGCCCTGCGCGACTCCGGAGCGCCGGTCGTGACTCTTGTAGCCAAGAGTCACGACCGGCACGTCGAGCTCGCCCTCCGCACCACCCTCGAAGAGAACCTAGAGATGATCCGCGACACGGTCGCGCACCTCTTTTCCGAGGGACGGCGGGTGTTCCTCGACGCCGAGCACTTCTTCGACGGCTACCGGTCCAACCCCGCGTACGCGCTCGAGGTCGTACGGACCGCGGCGGAGGCGGGCGCCTCCGTGATCGCGATGTGCGACACGAACGGCGGCATGCTGCCCGACGAACTCGCCGACGTCGTCGGCTCTGCCGGCGAGCTGGGCGCGCGGCTCGGCATCCACTGCCACGACGACAGCGGCTGCGCCGTCGCCAACACCCTCGCCGCCGTACGCGCCGGCGTCACGCACGTCCAGGGCTGCGCCAACGGCTACGGCGAACGCAGCGGCAACGCCAACCTCTTCACCGTCGTCGGCAACCTCCAGCTCAAGCGCGGCTACGACCTCGGCGTGTCCCTCCCGGACATGACGCGCGTCGCCCACGCGGTCTCCGAGGTCACCAACGTCGCCCCGAGCTCCCAGCAGCCGTACGTCGGCATGTCGGCGTTCGCGCACAAGGCCGGCCTGCACGCCTCCGCCGTCAAGGTCGACCCGATGCTGTACCAGCACGTCGACCCCGCCGAAGTCGGCAACGACATGCGCATGCTCATCTCCAGCATGGCCGGCCGCGCCTCCGTCGAACTCAAGGGCCGGGAGCTCGGCTACGAACTCAGCGGCGACCGCGCCAAGCACATCGTCGAACGCGTGAAGGAGCTCGAGTCGACGGGCTACACCTTCGAGGCCGCCGACGCCTCCTTCGAACTCCTCCTCCAACAAGAACTCGAAGGCGAACGCGTCCGCTACTTCGACGTCGAGTCGTGGCGCACCATCGTCGAACGCCGCCAGGACGGCGTACTGGTCAGCGAGGCCACGGTGAAGGTCCACGCCAAGGGCGAGCGCATAGTCGCCACCGGAGAGGGCAACGGCCCGGTCAACGCCCTGGACCGCGCCCTGCGCTCCGCCCTCGAACGCATCTACCCGGAGCTGTCCGGGCTCGAGCTGATCGACTACAAGGTCCGCATCCTCGAAGGCGCCCACGGCACCGAAGCCCGCACCCGCGTCCTCATCGAGTCCAGCGACGCCAACGGCGAATGGGGCACGGTCGGCGTCGAGGAGAACGTCATCGCCGCCTCCTGGGAAGCCTTGGAGGAGTCCGTGACGTACTGCCTCCTCCGCGCCGGCCACGCCCCGAGCTGAGCGGCCTCCCGCGTGGGGGTCTGGCCTACTCCTTCGGGGTGACCTGCTCGATGACCTCGAAGGACCACAGCTCGGCGGCGCTGGAGGCCGGGCCGCCGCCGTGCCCGTGGCCGTGTCCCTGCCCCTGCTTCTCGGCGTCCGCGCGGGCCTTCTCGTGGCCCTTCTGGAACGACTGGCTCTCCGTCCAGCGCTGGAAGTCCTCCTCGCTGCGCCAGCGCGTGTACACGAGGTAGCGGTCCTTGCCGTCGTCCGGCCGGAGCAGCTCGAACCCCTCGAAGCCGTCGGCGTTCTCCACCAGACCGGCCCGGCCGGCGAAGCGGCGCTCCAACTCGTCACGCATCTGCTCGGGCACGGTCAAGACGTTGATCTTCACGACGCTCATGGGGGCATTCTCGCGCGCCGGTACCGAACCGGCGTACCGGGGCTCACCCGTCACCGCGTGTCGGGCGTGTCGGCGCGGCTCCGCAGCTTCGCATGAATGATCACACGTGCGTCTGCACGTGCAATTAGGGAATTTGTGCAGCCCCTAAGGTAATACACAGGCTTGTGTCGTAGTTTGTCGCATTGATGGAGCCGGGGATGGCGAAAATACCGTACGGAATCTAATTCGGTTCGGTAGAGTTTTCGCAGCTCAGGGACGGGTCGGAAACCAGCGTGCAGGCGCAAGGTTTCCGGCACATCGCAAAAATATTGTGCGAATCGGTAGCGCGTGATGCGCACCGGGGGTCACACTCATGATCTCGCGGCCATTGGGTCCCCGCCGAAATCAGCGACGGCCCCCTGCGGCAACAGGAGGCCGTCGACAATTCACCTCATATCCAGACCTCAGGAGACCTGAACGACGGTGACCCTACGACGTACGCGCTCCGCGCACCATGGAAACGAGCTCACCGAGCACGGCCGGATCAGGCCGCGCCCCTCGCTGGGGTCGATCCTCACCCCCATGCTCATCGCGACCCTGTCGTTCTTGAGGAGCCACTCGATGACCACAGCGATCGTGCTGGTCGCCGCGACCATGGCCGGTGCCCTGCTGTTCTTCGACAAAGTCATCGGCGCCTGAGGCCGCCCCGGTGTCCCCCCTCCCGACCCTGCGGAACGACCGCGACGCCGAGCTCCTGCTGATCGCCGAGGTCGGCCGCTGGCTCGCCGAAGCCCCGGGAACCCACGGCCCCGAAGCCCTCCAGTCCGTGACGGCCATGCTGGACCGCCAGCAACGCGTCGCCGCCTGCCGGGCCGCCGACCGCCCCCTGGACGCCTGACCGCCCCCGCCGGCCCAACAGGGACCGCGCGGGGGATGGCTGACCGACCGGCGGAGCCGAGCCCAACCACGTCACCACGTGCAGGCCAGAGCGGCCGACCCCGAGCGGTCGGCCCTGAGCCGCCAGTACCGAGCCGCCACCCCTGAGCCGCCAGGCGCCGAGCGGCCCGCGCCGAACGGTCGGCACCATGCGGCCGACCCCAAGTGGCCGGGCTCGAGTGGCCCGCAACTGAGTGGTCGGCACCGAGAGTCCGCCGAGTTCCGAGGCGCCACTTGACCTCCAAGGCGCCCGCCCTCCCGCAGCCTCCGGTTCGCCGCGATTCGGCCGTGTCGAATTCCCCACACGCTGACCTGCGCCCCCACGCTCGGTCAGGAACCCGGTGATCGTGAACCGCCGGCCCCGCCCCACCGTCGGAATGTACGGCGAAAGGGTGACGTGTGATGAAACGGTCGGACGGTCACGAGCAGGCCGCTGCTCCTTCGAACGTCGAGACGACGGGCGAGTTCCGGGCGGAACCCCCGCCCACGCCGGAACCCGGCTTCCTCGACGACTTCTTCCACACGGACGAGTACGCCGTTCGCCGCCGCCGGTTCGGCCGCAAACCGCGCAAGGCCGCGAGGGACGCGGCCGAGGCTCCGTGGCTCCCGACCGGTACCGACGTCAGAGGCGCCCCCATGCCACAGACCGTCCAACTCCCACTCGGCCCACCCCAGCCCGGCCACCCTCAGCTCGGCCCGTCCCAGCTCGGCCCGCCTCAGACCGGTCACGCCCGGCTCGGTCCATTCCAGCCCGGCCTGCCCCAGTCAAGCCCGCCCCAGTACGTGCACCCCCGGCTCGGCTCGCCTCAAGCGAACCAACCCGGCTACCCGCAGCCCGGACCGCTCCCGCTCGGCGCTGCGCCGCCGACCGGCCTGCCGACGATCGGCCCTCCTCCGCCGATGGGCCTGCCGCAATGCGGCACGGCTCAGGCCGCGCCGCCCCAGACCGCTATGACCGGACCGTCGGAGGCGGCGGCCACCGTCATCGACCTTGTCGTGCCGAAGCCCCGGACGGATGAGACGGTCGTAGAGCCGCAAGACACACCTCCCGCGGCCGACGAGGCTCCTCCACTGGAGGACGCCCCGCCCGCCGTCGATGGCGACGAGGCCGACGATCCCGAGCCGCAGGACACGCCACCCGCGAGCCATGCGGGAGACCTGGAGGACGAGGGCACCCCGGAACCGCAGGACACGCCACCTGCGGACCGGACGGGTGAGTGGGCGTACGAGGACGCCCTGGAATCCCAGGACACGCCACGTGTGGATGATGCCGGAAGGCCCCGGGAGGAAGACGTTCCGGAGCCGAAGGGCGAGCTCCCGCCGGCCGATGCCTACGACCTGGGAGAAACCGAGCAGGACGCGTCGCCGCTGGGCGACGCGGATGAGCGCGAGGACGAGGCCGTACCTGAGCCGGCCGGTGGGCCGGTGGTCGACGCGGCGCCGGTGTACACGCCGCCGGACCACATCACCACTCAGCCCATCGGCGCGGACGGTGTCCGTGCGCAGAGGCGGGAAGGTTCGGGTGGTGTCGCGGTCGTAGCCTCCCCGCCGAAGGTCGGTTCGGCGGACGAGACAGGGGAGGAGGCTCCCCAGGAGACGTCAGGTTCGGAGACCTCAACGTTCACGTCCGTCGGGCGGGAGGCGGAGACGCCGGAGCCGAAGACACCGAACATCGTGCCCCCGGCCGACCTGCCGTCCGATGCGGTCGACACGTCTCTGGACGCCATGGTGGATATGGGCCTGGGCGAGGACGTTCCAGAATTCACGGCGGCCGAGCCGACCGGCGGGACGGAGGGCCCGGCGGCCTGGCTCACCATGTTCGACGCCGTGATGCCGGACGCGGTCGAGCACACCAGCGATAGGCGGGTCGGCTCCGACCCGACGGTTCTGGAGACCGGAGCGCCCGGCTCGACTGAACCCGCCATGCCGGACGCGCCCGAATCGACCACGCGGGACGGTGAGGCTTCGGACACGGACGGCCTGACCATGGTGGACGCGTCAGACACCGACGGGCTGACCAGGGCGGACGGCGGGATAGCGAGCGGGCTGACCGTGGTGGACGGTGGGGCGCGGGACCTGGCCGTGTCACCGTTCGGCGGCGGGGCGGCGGCCACGGGGGAGTTCGCGGTCGTCGACGGGGGAGCGCCGCAACCGGCCTTGCGGCAGAACAAGGGTTCGCCTCCCACCGAACTGCGGCCATTGGCCGGTCTGGCTCCTGACGCGTCGCAGCTGCCAGCGCCGAAGGCACCCACTCTGGCGCCGTCCTCGGCCTCGCCGACTGCGGCACAACCTCCGACTTCACCGCCCTTCCCGTCCCCGATGCCGAACTTCGACCCTCCCCGTACACCCGACGGAGCCGGGACGGCTCCGCGCGGGGCCGGGATACGCCGGGCGTGCGGGGTGATCGGGGCGGCAGCGGCGGCGGTGATCGTCGCGGGCATGGTGGTGCTGGTGTTCGACCGGCCGCAGAAGCCGGCGCGTACGGCCCCATGTGCCGGGTGTTCGACGCACGGGGCGGGCGGGACGGCCACGCCGACCGGGCCGCGGTTCGCCTACCGGACCACCGATCGTGAGATCGGCTACTTCGAGGGTGCCGTCACGATCGTGAACCACGGCCGGGCGCCGCTGCGTACCTGGACGCTGTCGTTCACGTACCCGGGCGCCGACGTCCACAACGCGTGGGAGGCCGTCCTGCGGCGTACGGGGCAGGACGTCGTGATCGCCAACGTCGCCGGGGCACGGCCGATCGCGCCCGGGGAGTCGTTCGACGTGCAGTTCGGCGGGACCGGCCGGCCCGCGATGCCGACGAACTGCCGTCTCAACGGCGACCCGTGCACGTTCGTCCATTGAACGACCCTTGGCCACGCCGGGGTCCAGGGGTCGATAGCCTCGTGTCGTGCGTATTGCGAGGTTCACCAAAGACGGCGGTCTGTTCTTCGGCGTGGTCGAAGGAGAGGACACGATCGCGACGGTCGCAGCCCACCCCTTCGGCGAGATCCAGTTCACCGGGGAACGCCAGCCCTTGGCCGATGTACGGCTGACGGCTCCGATCCTGCCGAGCAAGGTGATCGCGATCGGCAAGAACTACGCCGAACACGCGCGTGAGATGGGCGGGGAGGCTCCGGCGGAGCCGATGATGTTCATGAAGCCCTCCACGTCCGTGATCGGGCAGCAGGAGGCGATCGTCCACCCGCCGCTGTCGGAGCGCGTCGACTACGAGGGTGAGCTCGCCATCGTCATCGGCCGGCTGTGCCGCGAGGTTCCCGCGGCGCGCGCCAAGGACGTCATCCTCGGCTACACCTGCGCCAACGACGTGACGGCGCGCGACCTGCAAAAGCGCGACGGGCAGTGGACGCGGGGGAAGGGCTTCGACACCTTCTGCCCGCTCGGCCCGTGGATCGAGACCGAGCTGGACCCGTCGGACCTGGCCATCACCACGACGGTGAACGGCGAGGTACGTCAGGCGTCCAGGACCAAGAAGCTGCTGCACGGCATCCCCGAGCTGATCGAGTTCGTCACTCAGGTGATGACATTGCTGCCTGGAGACGTCATCCTCACCGGCACCCCGGAAGGCGTGGGGCCCATGCAGGTCGACGATGAGGTCTCCGTGACCATCGAGAACATCGGCACGCTCACCAACCGGGTGGTCTCACGTGACTAACGACTCTTCCACCCCGCCCCGCGTACGGTTCGCACCGTCGCCGACCGGCATGTTCCACGTCGGCGGGGCGCGTTCCGCGCTGCACAACTGGTTGTTCGCCCGGGGATCGGGCGGGGCGCTGGTGCTCCGCATCGAGGACACCGACGCCTCCCGCAACCGGCCCGAGTGGACCGAGGGGATCATCCGCGCGCTGGCGTGGCTGGGCATCGACGAAGACCAGTACGAGGGCCCGTACTTCCAGTCGGCCAACGGCGAGAAGCACGGCGAGGCCGTCGAGCGCCTCAAGGCGGCCGGCCGCGCGTACTTCTGCGACTGCACCCGCGACGACGTGCTCGCGCGTACGGGCAACTCCTATAAGGGCTACGACGGTCACTGCCGCGACCGTGGCCTGGAGGCCGGACCGGGCCGCGCGCTGCGGTTCCGTACGCCGGACGAGGGCAGCACGGTCGTGATCGACCTGATCCGCGGCAAGCCGGAGTTCGAGAACTCCACCATCGAGGACTTCGTCATCGCGCGTGCCGACGGGTCGGTGCTGTTCATGCTGGCCAACGTCGTCGACGACATGACGCAGGGCATCACGCACGTGATCCGGGCCGAGGAGCACCTGTCCAACACGCCCAAGCAGCAGATGCTGTGGGAGGCGCTCGGCGTACACCCGCCGACCTGGGCGCACGTGCCGGTCGTGGTCAATGAGAAGCGCCAGAAGCTGTCCAAGCGACGCGACAAGGTCGCGCTCGAGGACTACCAGGCGGAGGGCTTCCTCGCCGAGGCGATGCGTAACTACCTGATGCTGCTCGGCTGGGCGCCGTCGGGTGATCGCGAGATCGTGCCGTGGAGCGTGATCGAGGAGGAGTTCCGTCTCGAGGACGTGCACCCTTCGCCGGCGTTCTTCGACGTGAAGAAGCTCCGCGCGTTCAACGGCGAGTACATCCGCGAGCTGCCGGTCGCCGAGTTCGCCGAGCGCTGCGCGCCGTGGCTGCGCGAGCCGTACGCGACGTGGGCGCCGGAGGACTTCGACGCGGCGGTGTTCGCCGAGCTCGCCCCGCTGGCGCAGACGCGCGTGGCGGTGCTGTCGGAGATCACGGCGATGGTGGACTTCGCGTTCCTGGCCGAGCCCGTGATGGACGAGGCGTCCTGGAACAAGGCGATGAAGGAGCCCGCCGTCGCGATCCTCACCGCGGCACTGGCCGCGTACGAGGACGTCACGTGGGAGGCGGAGGAGATCAAGGCGCGCACCGAGGCGATCGGCGTCGAGCACGGGCTCAAGCTCGGCAAGACGCAGGCACCGATTCGCGTCGCCGTGACGGGCCGTACGGTCGGGCTGCCGTTGTTCGAGTCGTTGCAGGTCATCGGCCGTGAGCGGACCCTGGCTCGGCTCCGGAAGGCGCTCGGCTCCCTGTCCTGAGGACCTGGACATCGCGGCAGGACCGTTTGTACGGTGGCGACGGAAAGCGCTTTCCCCGCGCTGGACTCGCCACCGTGCGAAAGGCCCCTGATGACCACACGTACCCTCGGTGTCGTCATGAACGGCGTCACCGGCCGGATGGGCACGCGCCAGCACCTGCTCCGCTCCGTCCTCGCCATCAACGAACAGGGCGGCGTCACGCTCGACGGTGGCGACCGCGTGACGCTTCGCCCGATCCTCGTCGGACGTAACGCCGCGAAGCTCCGCGACCTGGCGGAACGCCACGGCGTCGCCGACTGGACGACCTCGCTGCCCGAGGCGCTGGCCGCCCCCGGCACCGACATCTACTTCGACGCCCAGGTGACCACGGCGCGGGTCGCGGCCGTGACGACCGCGATCGAGGCGGGCAAGCACGTCTACGTGGAGAAACCCACCGCCGAGAACCACGCCGACGCCCTCCGGCTGGCCCGGCTCGCGAGCGAGGCGGGCGTCAAGAACGGCGTCGTACAGGACAAGCTGTTCCTGCCGGGCCTGCTGAAGCTCCGGCGGCTCATCGAAGGCGGCTTCTTCGGGCGGATCCTGTCGGTACGTGGTGAGTTCGGCTACTGGGTGTTCGAGGGCGACTGGCAGACCGCGCAGCGCCCGTCGTGGAACTACCGCGCCGAGGACGGCGGCGGGATCCTGCTCGACATGTTCCCGCACTGGGCGTACGTCATGGAGAACCTCTTCGGCCGCATCGAGGCCGTCACCGCCCGCGCGGTCACCCACATCCCGAGGCGCTCCGACGAGGACGGCAAGCCCTACGACGCGACCGCCGACGACGCCGCGTACGGGATCTTCGAGCTGGAGGGCGGCGTCATCGCCCAGATCAACTCCTCCTGGTGCGTACGCGTGAACCGCGACGAACTGGTGGAGTTCCAGGTCGACGGTACGGAGGGGAGCGCCGTCGCCGGGCTGCGCCGCTGCCGGGTCCAGCACCGAGGCGTATCGCCCAAGCCGGTCTGGAACCCCGACGTACCGGCCACCGAGGACTTTCGCGGTCAGTGGCAGGAGGTGCCCGACAACGCCGACTTCGACAACGGCTTCAAGACACAGTGGGAGATGTTCGTACGGCACGTCGTCGAGGACGCGCCGTTCCCGCACGACCTCGCCGCCGGAGCACGGGGCGTGGAGGTGGCCGAGGCCGGGCTGCGTTCCTCGGCCGAAGGCCGGCGTATCGAGCTGGAGATGATTCGATGATCACGCGTGAGAACCGCCTGCTGCGGCGCCCGATCCGGCGCGTCCTGCCACTCCCGACCGCCGCGGGCTCGCTCGAACCGTATGAGCTGATGGAGCCGCGCGCGTGGCCCAAGGCCGGTCGCCCGCACACCTCGCGGGTCGCCTTCGCCGCCGCGCACGTCATCGCCGATCCGCTCGCCGACCCCGTACCCGCCGCCCTCGACTGGGACGCCACGCTCGCCTACCGCCGCCACCTGTGGTCGTACGGGCTGCGGGTGGCCGACGCGATGGACACCGCGCAGCGCAACATGGGCCTCGACTGGGCGGCCACGCGCGAGCTGATCCGCCGCAGCGCCGCCGAGGCGAAGGCGTACGGCGACCCGTACGAGGTGCTCGCGTGCGGTGCCGGTACCGACCACGCGCCGGACGCCGCGACGCTCGACGCGGTAGCCACCGCGTACGAGGAGCAGGTCGCGCTCGTCGAGGGCACCGGCGCTCGCGTGGTGCTGATGGCCAGCCGGCAGCTCGCCGCCGTCGCCCGCGGCCCCGAGGACTACCACGAGGTGTACGGGCGGCTGCTGCGCCAGGCGAACCGGCCGGTGATCCTCCACTGGTTGGGGGAGAGTTTCGACCCGCACCTGGCCGGCTACTGGGGTTCGGGCGACCGCGAGGCCGCGGCCTCGTCGCTCCTGTCCCTGATCCGGGACCATTCGTCGAAGATCGACGGCGTCAAGGTGTCGCTGCTCGACGCCGCGTTCGAGACCCGGCTGCGCGCGGACCTGCCCGAGGGCGTACGCCTCTACACCGGCGACGACTTCGACTACCCCTCGCTCATCAAGGACGGCAGCGACGCGCTGCTCGGGGTGTTCGACGCGATCGCGCCCGCCGCGTCCGCGGCGCTGTCCGCGCTCGACGACGGGGAGAGCGAGGCGTACGACGCGATCCTCACCCGTACCGTCCCGCTGGCCCGCACGCTCTTCGAGGTGCCGACGTACAACTACAAGACGGGCCTCGTGTTCCTCTCCTGGCTGGCCGGGCACCAGGACGCGTTCGTCATGGTCGGCGGCGCGCAGAGCGCACGTTCGGTGCCGCACCTCGCCGAGGTATTCCGCCGCGCGGACCAGGCCGGTCTCCTGCCCGACCCCGACCTGGCCGTACGCCGGATGCGAGCGTTCCTGACCAGCGTCGGCGTCGGATGAACCGCCTGTCCCTCAACCAGTGGACCACCCGGCGCTGGACGGTCGCCGAGGCCGTGGACGGCTGTGTACGGCACGACATCCCGGCGATCGGCCTCTGGCGCGAACACGTCGCGGCCCACGGACTCGCCGAGACCGCCCAACTCGTACGCGACGCGGGCCTGCGGGTCTCGTCGCTGTGCCGCGGCGGGTTCTTCACCGGCGAGGACTGGCTGGAGGACAACCGGCGCGCGATCGACGAGGCGGCCGTCCTGGAGGCGGCCTGCCTGGTGCTGGTGCCCGGCGGGTTGCCGTCGGGCTCCAAGAACCTCGCTGGGGCGCGAAACCGGGTCGCGTCCGCGCTGGCCGAGCTGGCGCCGTACGCGGGCTCCCGGGGTGTACGCCTGGCGCTGGAGCCGCTGCACCCCATGTACTGCGCCGACCGCGCCGTCGTGTCCACCCTCGGGCAGGCCCTCGACCTGGCGCCACCGTCGGTCGGCGTGGTCGTCGACGCCTTCCACGTGTGGTGGGACCCCGACGTGGTCACGCAGATCGCACGGGCCGGCGACCGGATCGCCGGCTTCCAGGTGTGCGACTTCCTCGTCCCGCTCCCCGCCGACGTCCTCCTAGGCCGCGGCATGATGGGCGACGGCGTGATCGACTTCGCGCCGTTGCGCGCCGCCGTCGACGCGGCCGGCTACACCGGCGACATCGAGGTAGAGATCTTCAACGCGGACATCTGGGCCGCCGATCCGGATGAGGTGCTCAGCCTGATGAAGTCGCGCTACCGCGCCTTGATCTAGGGCCTGTCTTCAGCACGCCGTGTCGTCCTCAGCCGTGCTTCGTCAGACTCGCCCTAGCGTCGCGCGGCCAGGGTGCGGAGGGCGAGCGCGGCCAGCAGAGCCGGCACGATCAGGTACGCGGACCGCAGCCCGAACTGGTCGGACAGCCGCGCCAAAACGAACGGCGCACCCCCGATCGCCAGCCCCGAAGCCAGCGCCGCACGCGCCGCCGCCCGGTCCGGCGTGTGCGGCCAGGCCGCGATCGTACGACTCACGGTCGTCGGGTACATCAGCGCGACGCCAAGGCCCGTCACGGCCAGCCCCACGCCCGCCAGCGGCAGCGTCGGCGCCGACCAGAACACCGCGAACCCGGCGCCCGCCACCGCCACACACCCCAAGATCAGCGCCCGCTCGTTCGGGAACCGCGCCACCACCGGCACCGCCAGCGACCGCCCCACGGCCATCCCGACGAGGTAGAGCGACGCCATCGCCGGCGCCACCCCCGCCGACGCGTGATGCCAGTCGGTGAACGCCGACGCCGCCCAGAACACCATGCAGAACTCCACACTCACCGCGAACAGGACCTCCAGCCAGGGCCCGGCCAGATCCCGCGCCCGCCCCTTGGCGATGGAAGCGTCATGCGGTACGGCCGCCGGCAGCGGCACCCGCCAGGAGACGACCGCGACCAGCAGAAGCAGGACCAGCGGCGCCACCAGATAACCGACCCGCCACCCCAACCCGGCCGCCAGCGCCCCGCCCACCGCCAGCGGCGCCAACACCGAAGCCCCACTGGCCAACCCGTTAGCCTCCCCAACCGCCGCCGCCGGCGCATGCGGATGCAACGCGGTCAGCAACGTCGGGACGAGCTGGATCAGCAGCGCAGCCCCGACACCGAGGAACAACGCCCCGGCGAGCGTCACCGTCCGCTGCGGCGCGGCGAGCAGCAGACCCCCGAACAACAACCCGCACACCGATGCCCGCAGTGCCACCGTCCGCCCCACCCGGTCCACCAGCCGCCCGCCCACACTGCCGACCAGCAGCAACCCAACGGCGAACAGCGTCGGATAGAACGCCACCTGCGCCCGGTCCGCGTCCAGATCCTTCTGCAGCGGTACCAGCACCGCCCCGAGACCGTTCAGGAGGAACCCCATGCAGCTCAGCACCACGTACAACACCCACGTCGCACTGCCCCGCGTCAAACCGCCGGATCGTTCCACAAAGCGGAGACTAGCCCGGCTCCGAGGCCCCGCGTCGAGAACGGTTCGCCGCCGCGCGGGATTCGGTTCGCGAGCAGCGGTCAACGTCCGCTAAACTTCCACAGGCGCCAGCGGGCCAGAGGCTCGCAGGCCAGTGGGGTATGGTGTAATCGGCAGCACGACTGATTCTGGTTCAGTTAGTCTAGGTTCGAGTCCTGGTACCCCAGCAAGCGTTTGACCTCAGCGGGAGTCTCATACGAGACCCCGCTTTCGTCGTTTCTAGGGCTCGTGGTGGGAGCGCATAGGGAAAAGATCGTGCCCTCAGCGCACTGACTATGTGTGCTCAGGCCCGGCCCAGCCTGCAAGCTTTACGGACGATCCTCACGGCCTCGCCCCTGTCGACGAACACCGGACGAGGTGGTTGCTGGGTCGAGCAGCCGGCGCAGAGCGGATAGCTTCATCAAGCTGTGCCCGTCTCGGCAAGTCGGGATGGCTCTCCCTCGTTACCACCACTATCGGTTGAGTCAGCGGCTGCTGGTCCGCCCGACATCAGCCAGGGAGCATCGCCCCATCCCATCTGGTCCAGGACGGTCCGGACGGTGGTCGTGAAGCGTGCGTGCTGTCCCGGGTCGTTGCCCAGTTTCTCCCAGATGTACAGGAGGGTTTGGGCCATGCGGTCGGCCTTGGCCTGTGTGTCGTCAGCCGCACCGACCAGCGGGAGAATCTTCTCTTCGAAGACATCCCAGTCGAGAGATTCCAGATTGTCTAGGTGGCGATCGAGCCACCAGATGCGCGCGGCGTCCGGCTTGTCGAAGACCGTCTGTCTGAACCGGTGTCGGCGCTCATGCTCCTGCGCGAACTGTTGCGTCACCTCACGCAATGCGTCTTGGTATCTCTGGGCCCGCTTCGCGTCCTGCTCTGTGAGCGTCAGGGTGACGCGTGCCTTCAACCGGAGGCCAGGGGTGTCTTCGACGTCCTGCCAGTGAGCTGCGGCGAGAGTGAGGCGTTCCTGTGCGGTGTTGAGCTGTTCGGGCATGTGAAGCTGGCTGATGCCGCGACCGAGTTCGTCCAGGGCGAGTCGTGCAGCGGCTCGTGCGGTGGCTGCGCCGCCGGCCTTGAAGTCGGCGCGTGCCTCGTAGGTGAGTGTGCCGCGGGCGCAGAAGCGGATTCCGGGCAGGCTTGTGGGCCACTGAGCCTGAATCCGACTGCGCCGGCGGCTCCACCACGGGCCGGGTCCGTCGATTGTCAAGGGGTTGATGCTTCCTTGGACTCCCGGTATCGGTTGGTGGCCAACACCAGGACATCCCGCCAGAACGGGCAGACGGTCGATTCTTCCGTCACCATGAGCCGGTCGAGTCCAGAGCGGAACCTGGGCGGGGTGTAGACGTCGGCGAGTAGGTTCACCACGGCTTCCCGGCGGTCGGGATCCCCGTCGAATCGCTCATGCCATCGCGACAGTTGTTTGATCACCGCCTCCACAGCGTCGTCGGTGGACAGCAGCTTCTGCCATGCGTGGATGATGCGCAGCCGGGTCTCGGGGTCGTGTGTGTCACCCAGGATCAGGTTCGTTCCCTCGTCACTGGAGACCAGAGCGAGGAAGGCTCCCAGAGTCTGGCGGCGCAGGGTCTCGTCGTCTTGCCAGCTTTCAACATCGCTGAGCCATTGGCGGACGGCCCTTCGCACCTGTTCGGGCCGCCGTATGGCGAGTTGCCGGAAGGCGTGGACGACGGTCGCGGAGCCGAACTCCTTGTGGCCTGCTGCCTTGCCCAGCCGTGTCATCGCGAGAGCGGGTTGTTCGATTCCCCAAGTGCCGCCGCAGATCTCGATGACGAGTTCGACTTTGTTGTCCGAAGGGGTCTTGGCGTCCATCCACTGGCGCAAACGGTCCCTGACGTAGCGGCCGAACTCGATATCTCCGGCTGCTTTGGTCAAGGCTTCCACAGCCAGGATCCGTCGAGGCCCCTTGAGATCAGTCGCCAGACCGTCGAGGATGGCCCGGTCGTGGCGGTACATCGCCAGCTTCAGCAGCGCAGTAGTGACCAGGCGGGCGTCCTCTTCCGGGACGGCCCGGTCTGCGGCGACGCCGATGGCCCACCTGCGCAGAAGTTCGTGCTGGGTGGGGAACTCGTCCCATAGGTGGCGCAGAATGGCAGCGGGTAGACCTTCCTTCTGCGTGTCGTGGAAAGCGCGGTCCCCTTCGCGGGTGATTTCGGCAGCTTCCAGTCGGTTCGATGTGGTGGCGTCGATCAGAACGTTGACAGGGTTGCGTTCGAGGTCCAGTAGGGTCAGGAAATTGTCAGATGCCTTGATGACGGAACTGCGCTGTCCTCCGTGCAGCAGGGCACCGGCCCAGACTGTGACCCGGTGGCCAGCAACTGTAAGTCGCTCACCGTCGCCCCGTCTTTGCTGAGAAGTTTCTCGACTTCCGTATGCCAGTCGCCGAATCTATTGACGATCGCCTGGATCTCGTCGGCGTCGGATGCCTGAATCAGACGGCCTGCCAGGCGCCACGCGGCGCGCGCGGACGGATTGGCCTTCCAAATGTCAGTGAACTCTTTCCCGTCCAGCCAGGCCACACGGTCGCCGCGATGGTGCGCCAGGAGTTCCGCCGAGACGAGGGCCTTCGCGTTGGGAGACTCCAACGGAATGGTGACTGGGAGCGTTGGCTCGGCCCAGTGGCCGTGCCAGTCGGCGGGCGTGGCCAGTATGACGAGGTAGGAGTTCTTCTTGCGTAGTTCCTCGCCATAGCCGATCAGGTCGGCGCCCAGCCGTTCGCTGGGCTGATCGGGGAGGTCGGAGAGATCGAGAATATATCCATTCTCCGCCCCTTTCGGCAGCGGGCAGACTGAAGGTTTAGACCATTCTGGGTTAAGATCGAATATGGCTAGCGTACTGCCGATCTTCGCACGCAACAGACGTACGGCGGCGGTTCGTCGGCCAGAGCCCAGGGCTGCGCAGAGCACGACGATTCCGTATTCGTCCAGCAGTTTAGAAGCGGCCTCCCACCGGTCTGTGTTGCGTGGAAGGACAAACCGGCCGTCCTGGCTTGCCTTATATTCGGCGTCAGTCTCGGTAATGGGGATGGGGAGACTGATCGCCGTTCAGGTGCAGGTTGTAGGCCTGGATGCCGTTCTCGCCATACTGATTGAAGCCATCGCTACGCCCGCCGCCGTAGTGTGATCTGTCTAGCCGTTCTCGCCGGCTTGAGTTCACGCGCCAGCCGAACGCGGCGGTCCAAAAGGTGTTCGGCGGCGCTAAGGTCGGCCCCGTGGCGTCGGCCGGTTCGAAGATGTCTGGTCCGCGAGCCTCCAGTCGAACCCCGGACGTGGATCCAGGCCGGCTGTTGGAACTTCTTCACCTTCGCCAAGTGCCGGTGAACTGGCTCGGTAGCGCGTCGCCGTTGACGCAGCCGCTTCGAAGACATCCTCGTAAACTCGCTGCGAGATGATCACCACGGTGTTGGTGATCTCCGGATCGCGCGGTCCAGCACAGCAAGCACGGTCGTCGTCCAGGAGCCAGCGGGTGCACCATGGGTCGCCAGTCCGCTGTTCGGCAGTGGGCCGACATGGATGCTGACTCGCAGTTGCAGGGGCGGCCCTGCCGGGATCTCGAAACGTCGGCGGCGAGAACTGCCCGGAGGCGTCGGGAAAGCAGCCCACGAGGCGGGTAGGACTTCCGGGTCCACGCCAGCGACGTAGCCGTCGCCGGTGTGTTGGCCGAACACGCGTCGCTCCCAGTGAGCGCTCACATTGCTGGCGCTAAGTGCCTCCGCTAGCAACGGCGGGATGTCAGCATTCACCTGTTGCATGCCCCTGCTGTCCAGCGCACTGAAGTTCCGGGCGTCCACGGCCAGGACGGCCCGATAGGGCCACAACGGCTCCCATGACGGCAACATGTGCCGCTCCTCTCGTCGCGTGTGTTTCGCCGCGAATGACGGCGAAGCCCACCCTCGTGTAGAGGCAAGGACGAAATGGTCCAGCGTTGGACGGTACGGACGTGCGGTGAGTCACATCGCAGGTGTGGCGTCCTCGCGGCCTTTGACGTCGGGGACCCCTTCACCCCGGGCGACGGCCTTGAGGCGAGCCACATCTGTAATGATCAGGCGTCGACGACCGAGCGTGAGGATGCCAGCTGACTGGAGTTGGCTCAGGGCTGCGAGTGCGGACGAGCGGCGCATTGCCGCCATGGTGGCCAGCGCGGTGCGGGGCATGCCTAGCTCCACGAGCAGGCTGGTCGCCCCCTGTGGGCGGCCGACTTCGCCCGCGAGGTGGCCTATTACGCGGGCCACGCGTCCTGTGGAGGCAGGTGTACCAGGTCTGCCCGTAGGCGTTCGTGGCTGTTCAGTCGTTCCACAGCTAGCTGGTAGATGACCGTCTCTAAACGATGCCGCTCCACGTAGCCTCGGAAGGCATGAGCGGTAGCACGACACCTGTGCAGCGGCGCGTCGCCGTGACGGTAGCTGAGCGTGGACGGCCGAGTAAGGCGCCCATTTCCCGAGGACTTCACCTGGTGCGCGCAACATCAAGGTCAGCTCGTCGCCGCACTCGTTGCTCTGCACGACTTTCACCAAACCGTCGACCAACGCGATCACGCAGTCGGGCGACTCGCCTGAGCGAGGAGCACGGTGTTCGATGAGTCCGTCGGTGTCCGCGGTCGATCAAGTCACGCCACACGTCGGCGTACCAGGGAGCGGAAATTCATTGCGATGCCCTCCAGGTGTGTTACCCGACGATGCTCGCCAGGCCGAAGGCGGCACATCCCGCGACCGCCAACATCAGCGACCACTGCACCCGCCGGTGCTTGTTCCAGGCGATCTCGCTCATCACCACCACCTGCCGGACAACGACGGCAACGAATCCTTGTCCCGAAGCGCTGCTTCTAGCACCGCAGGTCCAAGTGTCGGATATGCCCGAAATACAGGAAGTCGTCCTTGCCGTTCGGCCTCGTCGCTCCTTACGGAGGTTGGGTGAGATCGCCCAGGCCGCGCAACCGACGCCGCCAACAGAAAGGACCCCGAACCACCCCCCCTTCGAAATCACCAGCCGCTCGCTTGGAGTCGCCAGCAGCCCAAGACAGCCAACGCCGTGGACTGCATCGTCAGAGCAAACGACGCCTTTGAATCAGCCTTGGCTGTCCAATCTGCAACAGCTGCCTGAATGCGCCACGCGGTCTCCGTCGGCTCGGCCACCGTCAAGGCGTCCCCCTAAGCTAGCTGTCAACCGGCGTTCACTCGCCGGTCCCGGGCTGAAGCCTGGCCACAGCAACGAGGTGGAAAACCTCCCTATGGCTTTGGCCGAGAACGGACACTTGGACCGCTCCGGCTTGTTTAGTTGGTCTAGGTTCGAGTCCTGGTACCCCAGTAAGCGTCTGACCTCATCGGGAGTCTCTACGAGATCCCGCTTTCGTTGTTTTAGGATTAGATAGGGAACGATCAAGCCTAGAACGAGGATCTCGCTGTCCCAAAGCGCCGGCAAGGCCTGGGTGCTGGGTTGAAAGACTGATGCTGAATTTCGATATCGCATTCACCGGTGAGACCATGGATGATGATCCATCCGTAGCAATAGGTGTGATTCAACTCGGTGCGCATGGGGAGTCGTTTCATGCGGTCATGGGGTTCTGGTCGGCCGAGGATATCGAGCGAGCTGGAGCGCTGCGCTACGTCGGCTGATAAACGGCGAGGTCATGTCTCTGGTGTCCGTGTCCACCACCGAGGAGGCTGAATTTTTCACCGCGTGGCCCCTTTATCGTTCCGGCGATGACGTCTATGTGCAGAACCAGCTCATCTTCGTTGACGAGCTGGACCATGATTTCGATCCTGATGCGCCGTGGGAGTCCATCGGGCCACGGACGATCCTCATAAGACGGAAACCGTATTTCCGAATGGCGGCTTACCCGGACCGACATCGAGGATTCATCGCCGAGACGGCCTCGTGATGCCCACGTAACAGGCTGTCGTCGCCCTCTGTCCGCGTCGTCTCCAGGAAGGATCAACGTCGGTGCGCGGCATTCCGGCATCACAGGCCTTCGCAGTCGCGTGGAGATGTCCATCGAAGCGGTCGTCGTCGCGAACAAGGCTCAGGTGTTCGGCGCTCAGACCGGTCAGCTTCCTCCTGGAGACGACGATGGGCCACGTGCTGTGGAGGTGGCTCGCCATCGGCCCGACGTCTTTGTTGCCGATGCGAGGTTCTCGAAGATGAGGGAGAGGCCAGCGCATGAGTGGGAGTCAGTGGCTCAGGCCGTTGGGCGCCAGGCAGTCCGGGTTGCGGGGGAGGGTTGCTCGGGTGCTCGTTGACGAACCGACCGATGAAATCGATTGGCCTGCCGATCTGCCGGCGGGGATCGAGATGGTTGTCATCATCGATGATGAGCCGAACCCTCATCACACGCTGCGGGTTCATCCGATTGGGGAGCCGGAGCGTATTGCCTTGGTCGTGTTCGACCAGTTGGCGCTCTGTGAGGATTCGGAGGAGGCGTGAGGGGGATGGATCCGCGGCGGATCGCGCTCGATCGTCGGCATAGCCGGGAGATGGGGTTGCTGTTCATGGCATTCCTCGAGGTGTATCCCGACGTCGAATCCGAGGTTCACGGAGCCGAGATGACCGCAGAGCAAGATGCCGCGTGGAGTGCCTACAATGCCGAGCTTTTTGGTCGGCATCAAGCCGAGCGGTCCGAGCTCGCGGCCGAGCTCGCGGCTGAGCAGGGGCGGCGCGGCGGTCTTTGATCGGTGGCGGACGGCGGCCACCAGCAGGGACGGCTCGACGTTCGCGACGTGCGTCCTGCTTACGCTCAGGCGGACCCGGTGGCCTGAGCACCGACGAAATCGCGCGGGCCCTCCTCGTGCCGAACGCCCAGTGTTGGCCGGGGCGCGTACATAAGCGTCAGCTGGTGCAGCCGGGGATGACGTTCGGGGGCGCGCTTTCGCTTTCTTCCGACACCGACTGCTGGAGCGTGACCGTACCGGCGGCGTTGGTGATGCCGCCGGCGGTGGTGGTGCCGATGGCCTGGTTGAAGGCGACCAGGTTTCCGGAGTGACGTGGTGCCCTCGTTGTAGATCGCGCCGCCTAGGTTCGCGGCGGTGTTGGCGGACAGGGTGCTCTGGATGACGCGGGACGTGTGGCCGGCCGTGGTGAAGGCGCCGCCGTTCCCGCACGGCATGTTCTCAAGCGGGCGCCGATCAGCGTCGCGGCCGTTGTTGTAGATGCCTCCGCCGTCCCGGTTGCCGACGGGGCCCGAGGTGGCGTTTCCGGCGAAGAGGCTCCGGATGACGAGTGCGCGGCCGGTATTGCTGATGCCGGCGCCGTTCTGGCCGACCGTGGTGTTACCGCTCAGGGTGGTGTGGTTCAGGACCAGATCGCCCGCGTTCCGAATTCCGGCGCCCTCGGCGGCGGTGGTGGAGCCGTTCAGAATGAACACTCTCACCACGCGAAGTGTGCCGCCTGCCGCCACGTCGAGAATGCGGATCGACGGCGTCGACGGGGCGCGTTTGATGGCCGTTGACGGGCCGCCGACAAGGGTGACGTTTCCGGTGATCTGTGGCAGTGCCGCGGTGAGAGGTACGTGCAGAAGGGTGCCAGCCGCAGTGTGGCCGGGACAGCGTTCGCCGCCGTGATCGCGCCGGCCAGTGCCGCTGAACCGCAGGCCACCGGCGTGATCCCGGCCAAGGGTGCGCCAGGCCGGGCCATAGGCGCGCCGGGCCGGGCTACCGCCGCCGTAGGCGTCGGCGTGACGGCCAGCCCGGCGACGACCACCGCGCAGGCCGTCCTGGAGATCGAAGTCATTGGGCTCCCTCAGAACAATCATCGAACCAATTCACAGCTGCCGCATCGCCGAGCCGATGTAAACACTGAGAGGACGCATGGAGTCAACGGTCCGATAGTCGTTTCTGAGTCTTGGCGAACACTTGTACGGTGCTTCGCCATGCCCATCGCCGAATGGTCGGCCGGGTGGATCGAGGGCCGGCAGAACGACTCGGGCATCCAGAAGTGAGGCGGCAGGGGCCGTGCGGGGTACCGCAGGCATGGTCGAGCAGCCGCCTGGTACGGGCCGCGGCGTCACCGTGCGGTGGCCGGCCCACCGGGGAGGCGCAGCGGTTTGGCGGAGTCTCCGACCCTCGGTATGCTGTGAGGAACGGGTAGCCGAGAGGTGGACTCCGGTGCAGGTGGGCCGGGATCTGAGGCTCGGAGGCCCGGCTGGGTCGGTCGGCGTTCGCCGGATACGGCCCGCTTCTCATGCAGGGGTCGGTTTCGAAACCCGGTTCGTGCAAGGGGAGGACGTCCGCTAAGCTAGTCATCACTCCGCAAGAGTGATCAAGCGGACGACATGAGGTCCCGTCGTCTAGTGGCCTAGGACGCTGCCCTCTCAAGGCGGTAACGCCGGTTCAAATCCGGTCGGGACTACAGTCCAAGGGGCTGACCATCATATGGTCAGCCCCTTGATCGTTTTCAGGGTACCCCCGCTCACCGCGCAGGCCATTGTGCCCGGCAACCTGTAAGCGAACAGGGAAAGCGCCTGATCAGGCCTCGATTCACTCCCGGTAAACAGGCGGGTGACCAATTCGACTGGCGGCTTCATTGGGGAGCCCTTGCCAATTCGAAATATGTTTCACCGCGATAGGCATGGATATGTCGGCCTAGGTGGTCGCTCGTGGTCTCATCGCCATGTTCGGCCACCGAACCGCATGTACCACCCGTCCCGAGGAGGAACTCATGCGTAAGCAGTTCAGTAAGCAGGCCATCGGCGTGCTGGGTGCCGCGACCATCGCCGCCGGCGTCATCGCGGCCGCACCGGCGGCCGGTGCCGCGACGCCCACGGCGCGCACCCCCCAGGCCGAAGCCCAGCCCGCCAGCTCGGTGGGCGGCTCGATCAAGAGGTCGGAGACGCTCAGCCGGGCCCACTACTGGCTGGGCAAGGGCATCGTCTACAACATGAACGGCTCGCACCGGGATCCGCAGGGCCGGTCGTACCGGACCGACTGCTCGGGCTACGTGTCGATGGCACTGCACCTCGGCAGCAGCCTCAGCACCGTCACCCTCCCCGGTGTCGGGCACAAGATCAGCAAGAAGAGCCTGGCCGCCGGTGACTACATCGGTCACATGGGCGCGGGTACGGGCGGCGCGGGCGGCCACGTACGGCTGTTCGCGAAGTGGTCGAACAAGGCCCACACCCGCTACTACGCGTACGACTTCGGGTCGACGCCGGTGAAGTACCAGACGTACCCGATCAGCACCTCCGGGTACACCGCGTACCGCTACAACCACATCAAGGCCGGCTGACGCGCAACCCCACAGGCGGGCGGGCCCCGGTGGCGTCACGGCCACCGGGGCCCGCCGCCGTCTGGACCAGGGCGAGGGCGTCCGAGCGGGGGAGCGAGGCTCCATGGGAGAGCGCGGACGCGCAGGCGGACGGGCCGCCGATGAGGGTCTCGGCCGGCGCGAAGGTACGGACGACGTCGGGGTCGCCGCGCCAGCCGGTGAGCCGTGCGAGTTCGGCGAGCGAACCCGACAGCCCCCACCGGTCGCCGACCGCCCGGAAGCCGGTGACGCACGTCGCGAACTCCGCCGAGGCCCCGGCGACGTCGCCGCCGAACAGTAGGTGGTACGCGCCGCCGAAGCGGCACAGCGCCTCTGACCAGGGATCATGTGCCATCAGCCGCTTTTGGAGTTCGATGTGCGGTGCGGACGGGCCCGCGCTCATCGCCCACAGAAGGGTGGACATCGGGCGCAGTGTGCCGTCGAGTCCCACCATGATCGAGTCGACCGTACGGAGGCGTTCGTGCGTCCCCGTCCCGTACGCCCCGCCGTGCACGGCGATCATGATGGCGAGCGCGTACTCCTCTTCCCGCCCGGCGGGCGGCTCGGGGCTGATGACCTGGAGCAACTCGGCCGCCGTACGTGCGCCCTCGCTGCGCAGCCCGCGCAGCGACCAGTACGAGGACAGCGTCGCGAGCAGCCGGAGCGCCAGGACCTGGTCCGCGCACACCGCCCAGCGCAGGGCCGCGAGGAGATTGCCGTGGTCGGCACCGAGGCGGGCCAGGCCTCGCCGCAGGCGGGAGACCAGGGACTGCAGGGCGTTCGCGGCGTCGCCGGGCGGGTCCTGCCCGTACAGGCCGTCGATGAGCCGTTCGGCCGTGATCAGGCGTCCGGCGTCCAGGAGGCCGAACCACATGGCGCCGATTCTGGCCCGGACCCGCATACTCATGGCAACAGCATTGATTATCGTCAATATTGACGATAATTGATCGGCATTGCGACCATGCAGCCATGACCGCCGACGCCCTCGTACGCCACTTCGCCTCCGCACCGGAGCAGTTCCCGACGTCGCCGTTGTACGGGCGGTTCGGCACCGTCGTCGCGGCCGACGAGCGCCTTCTCGCCCTCGCAGCGAACGGGCGTCCCGGGCAGCGCCCGGCGAACCTCCTGCTGGCGGCCGTCCACTACCTCCTGCTGTGCGACCCGGCGCACGAGCTGGCCGGCTGGTACCCCTCTCTCGGTGGCCACGAGACCGGCGACCCCGGGCCCGCGTTCACCGACTTCTGCCTGAGCCGGAGCGCGGAGATCACCGCGGTCACGGGCCGACGCCTCGTACAGACGAACGTCGTGAAGCGCGCCGCCGCCCTGCGCCTCGGGCTGGCCGAGGTCGCGACCATGACCGACGAGCCCGTGACGCTGATCGAGGTGGGGTGCAGCGCGGGCGTGCACCTGCGGTTCGACGAGTACCGCTACGAGATCGCCGGCCGTACGTGGGGGAAGGCGCCCTCGCCCGTCGTCGTACGGACGGCGTGGCGCGGGGCGAACCCGCCGCCGGACCTGGACCGGCTACCGGACATCGCGGACCGGTGCGGCGTCGACCTGCACCCGATCGACGCGGGCGACCCCGACGAACGGCGATGGCTGCGCGCGTTGATCTGGCCGGAGAACACCGCACACGCCGAACTGCAGGACGCGGCGCTGCGGGTGGTCGCGGGAGATCCGCCCCGTACGGTGACGGGCGACGCCGTCGAGGTGCTGCCGGAGCTGGTCGCCGCGGTACCGAAGGGGACGCCCGTGGTGGTCTTCCACGCGGCGACGCGTCTTCATGTGCCGGCCGGGCGGCGCGAGGGGTTCGACGCGGCGATCGCCGGGGTCGCGCGCGACCACCGGCTCTTCCACCTGTCGTTCGAGGCGTACCGGGGCGACGACGAGCCGGTCTTCGCGCTGACGCTGGGCCGGGGCGACGGTACGGAACGGCTCGTGGGGACCGGGGACGGGCACGCCGAGTGGCTGTCCGCCTGACTCAGATGGAGAACGTCGCCCAGACCGCCTTGCCGCCGCCGAGCAGCGGCGTCCAGCCCCAGGTACGGCTGATGGCGTCGATGATGTGCAGGCCGCGACCGGACTCGGCGATGTAGTCGGGCTCTTGTATCTGCGGCGCCTCGTCGGCCGGGTCGGTGACCATGCAGATGAGCTGGCGCTGGTAGCGGACGAGAACCAGCCGCAACGACTCAGGGGCCGAACAGCTCCGGCCGTAGCGGAGCGCGTTGGTGACGAGTTCGGACACGACCACGGCCGCGTCCTCGTAGAACTCGCTCAGCTTCCACTGGGACAACGTGGTCTTCGTCACATTTCGTGCCATACCGGACGACTCGACCTCGCCACGCAGATGCGTCGACTCGACAAGCGGAGGAAGCCCTCTGGGGTAAGGGACTTCCCCGAAAGGGCGGAGCCAGTCGTCCCCTCCCTGGTGGTCGAGCGGGATACCGGTGGTTTCGCTGAGTTGCGGGATGTTCATTGCGAACCCTGGAAAGTCGTCTTCGTCGCGAGGCGCCCGGTGCGCCCGGTTCCGCTATCTTGCTCCTCAAGTCGTGCAGATGCAAGCACGCCTGCACGCACGGATGCACGTGCATGTGCACGGAGCGATGCTGTGTGGGGGAGCGACACCGGTTCGTGTCTGCCGGACATGAGCCCTAGATGTCCTCTATGGACGGCTTGGAGGGGCGAGATGTATCAGGCCTACAACGGAATGTCGGCGTCGTGCCTGCGCGAGGTCAGCTGGCTCAAGAGTCGAGTCAGCAACCCGAGCGGGAACTGCGTGGAGATGGCCGAGTTGCCCGACGGTGACATCGCGGTCCGCAACTCGCGCTTCCCCGACGGCCCCGCGCTGCTCTACACCCGTGCGGAGATCGACGCCTTCATCCGGGGCGCGAAGGACGGGGACTTCGATCACATGCTGGCGTGACGCGACCGCTTTGCAATAACGGTCTCCGGTGGGACACTGGGCCGATTCCGGCATCCTCAGGGGAGCAGCACATGATCGGGTCTCAGGCGGGCGGTGAGGTCGCCGTCAGTGACATGTTCGGTTCTCATCGTGGTGGGCCGACGGTGTTGCGGATCGTGTTGGGTTCTCAGCTGCGTCGTCTGCGTGAGGCTCGTGGGATCACGTGTGAGGAGGCCGGCGAGGCGATTCGGGCGTCGCATTCGAAGATCAGTCGTATGGAGCTGGGCCGTGTTCGGTTCCGGCGTCGTGATGTGGCTGATCTTTTGGCGTTGTACGGCGTGGCGGATGCTGCGGAGTCGGCGGCGATGCTGGGGTTGGCGGAGCGGGCGAATGAGCCTGGTTGGTGGCATTCGTATACGGATATTCTGCCGGGTTGGTTCGAGGTCTATATCGGTTTGGAGGAGGCTGCGTCTCGTATTCGGTGTTATGAGGTGCAGTTTGTTCCTGGGTTGTTGCAGACCGAGGATTATGCGCGTGCGGTGACGTTGTTGGGGCATCCTGATGCGCCGGGTCATGAGGTTGAGCGGCGGGTCGGGTTGCGGATGCGTCGTCAGTCGTTGTTGACGCAGGAGGATCCGCCGCATTTTTGGGCGGTGGTGGATGAGGCGGCGTTGCGGCGTCCGTTGGGTGGGGTTGAGGTGATGCGGCGTCAGTTGCGTCATCTGGTCGAGCTGACGGAGTTGCCGAATGTGACGTTGCAGGTGGTGCCGTTTGATCTGGGGGGTCATGCGGCGGCGGGTGGTCCGTTCAGTATTTTGCGGTTTGCTGAGCGTGATTTGCCGGATGTGGTGTATTTGGAGCAGTTGACGTCGGCGTTGTATTTGGACAAGCGTGACGAGGTCGATCATTACCTCGCCGTCATGGAACGCCTCTGCATCGACGCCGAGCCCGCGACCCACATTCGCGACACCCTCAACCGGCTGCTCCAGCAGCTCTGAGCCGGGCCCTTTCCGGCGCCCGCGAGCGCGCTACCTCGCCGGCCTTGAACGCACCCTTTAGGACGTCCTTCGGTATTTCGGCGCGTATGTGTCCGCGTCCCCGAGCGCGTCGTTTCGGCGGACCTGAGTGCCTGCCGCCGAGCCGTCTTCGCCCCGCCCCGGTCGCCTAGGCCGTGTCCTCGCGGGGGCATTAACGCGTGGCCATAATTCTCGATCGCGCCGGTTACTTATCCGTTCTGCGCGTCCCGCGCCTTACTTCTCCGTTCTGCGTGGTCCCGCGCCGGCCAGTGCACGGGCGCGGCGACCCGACTCGTCCGCCTCTCGTGCGGCCCGCCGGTGCTCGCGTTCGGCGCCGCGCGCCGCGCGTTCCAGCGTGATCCGGTCCGCCTCCGCGGCCTTGATCTCCTCGCGCAGGTCGCGCAGCCGGTCTTCGGCCTCCGTCAGCCGCCGCCGTGCCGCCGCGAGGCCGCTCCCACACTCGGCCAGGCGCTTGCGCGCCGCCTCGGCCTGACGTTCGGCCGCCCGCACGCGCTCCTCGTGCTCGGCGCGCAGCCGGTCCTCGGCGCCTCGATCCGGCTCCGGCCCGGCGACCGTGACCTCGCGCCTCGCCCTCCGACCCGCCGCGCCCTGGCTCGCCGCTTCCTGGGCCGCCGCGCGGCGGCCCGCCGTTCCCGGGGGCGCCACGTCCCGGTCCGCACCCTCACGCCCCGCGCCTGCACGGTCTGCGGTGCCAGGCCTCTCGGTCCCGCCGGTTGCCGCCCCGACGCTTGCGGCCTTGCGGCTTGCGGGCTCGCGGCGGGGGCCGGACGTTGTCGCGCCGAACGTCCCGAAGCCCGTGTGGCTCAGCGAGCGCTCCAGGCGGGCCGCCCGTACGGCCTCGGCCGCCTCGGGGTCGGCGATGGCGGCGCGCAGGGTGGACTCGACCTCGCTCGCGAACGCGTCGCTCAGTGGCCGCCCGGCCTGGTCGGCGAGGGTGCGGGCGCGGCGGACGAGATCGTCGACCAGCGTGACGCGTTCGCGTTCGAGTGTGGTGAGGTCGCCGCCCTCCGACCAGGCCGTGCGCATGCGTTCGCCCAGGTCGAGGAGAGGTCCGACCTGACCGTCGCGTACGAGGAGGTTCACGGCCCAGGCGGGCACGGTCGGACGGCGGAACGCCTTGAACCGCCGTGCCTCATCGCGCGTGAGGCCGTCGGCGAGCCGTTGCCGCGTCGCGGTGAACTCCGCCGGGACGACGCCGTACAGCTCGTCCGCGGCGGCGGAGAATTCCACACCTCATGATTACCCCGCGACGGGGAACGGTCAGCCGCCCCGGCGCATCGACTCGGAGATCTTCTCGGCGGCGCCGACGACCGGGGAGGCGTGCATGCGGCCGGGGGAGCGGGTCAGTCGCTCGATCGGGCCGGACACCGAGACCGCCGCGATCACGCGGTTTCCGCTGCCGCGTATCGGCGCCGAGACCGATGCGACGCCCTGTTCGCGTTCGCCGACGCTCTGGGCCCAGCCCCGTCGGCGTACGGAGGCGAGGGTGGTGGCGGTGAACTTCGAGCCGCGCAGGCCGCGGTGGAGGCGGTCGGGTTCCTCCCAGGCGAGCAGGATCTGGGCGGCCGAGCCGGCGGTCATGGGCAGCGCGCTGCCGACCGGGACGGTGTCACGCAGGCCGCTCATGCGCTCGGCGGCGGCCACGCAGATCCGGGCGTCGCCCTGGCGCCGGTAAAGCTGGGCGCTCTCGCCGGTCAGGTCGCGGAGTTGGGTGAGGATCGGCTGGGCGACGGCGAGGAGCCGGTCCTCGCCGGCCGCGGCGGCGAGCTCGGCGAGGCGGGGGCCGAGGATGAATCTTCCCTGCGTGTCCCGGTGAACGAGACGGTGATGCTCCAGCGCGACGGCGAGGCGGTGGGCGGTCGGGCGGGCCAGGTCGGTGGTCTGGACGAGCTGGGCGAGGGAGGCCGGACCGGCTTCGAGGGCGTTCAAGACGAGCACCGCTTTGTCAAGTACGCCGACTCCGCTAGAGTTGTCCATGGTTCGATATTGCCGTCTCGCAATCTGAGATGCAAGTCGCGGGCGAGGGAGCTCGCTTTCCAGAAGAGGTGGAGTGATGGGCCGGACACTGGCGGACAAGGTTTACGACGCGCACGTCGTGCGAAGCGCCGAGGGCGAGCCGGACGTGCTCTACATCGACCTGCACCTCATCCATGAGGTGACGAGCCCGCAGGCCTTCGACGGCCTGCGCATGGCGGACCGGGGCGTACGGCGGCCGGATCTGACGATCGCCACCGAAGACCACAACGTGCCGACCACGGACATCCTCGCCCCGATCGCCGACCCGGTCTCCCGTACGCAGGTCGAGACGCTGCGCAAGAACTGCGCGGAGTTCGGGGTACGCCTGCACCCGATGGGCGACGCCGGCCAGGGCATCGTCCACGTCATCGGCCCGCAGCTCGGGCTGACCCAGCCGGCGATGACGGTCGTCTGCGGCGACTCCCACACCTCGACGCACGGCGCGTTCGGCGCGCTCGCGTTCGGCATCGGCACCAGCGAGGTCGAGCACGTCCTGGCCACCCAGACCCTGCCGCAGCGCCGGCCGAAGATGATGGCCGTCACGGTCGAGGGCGAGCTCCCGTACGGCGTGACCGCCAAGGACCTGATCCTGGCGATCATCACCCGGATCGGCACGAGCGGCGGCCAGGGCCACATCATCGAATACCGCGGCGAGGCGATCCGCGCGCTGTCGATGGAGGGCCGGATGACGGTCTGCAACATGTCCATCGAGGCCGGCGCCCGCGCGGGCATGATCGCGCCGGACGAGACGACGTTCGCCTACCTCGAGGGACGCCCGCACGCGCCGACCGGGGACGACTGGGAGGCCGCCAAGGAGTACTGGCGGTCGCTGGCCACGGACGAGGACGCGACCTTCGACAAGGAGGTCGTCATCGACGCGACGGCGCTGACCCCGTTCGTGACCTGGGGCACCAACCCGGGCCAGGGCGCCCCGCTGTCGGCGAGCGTGCCCGATCCGGCCTCGTACGAGGACCCGACGCGGCGTTCGGCAGCCGAGAGCGCCCTGAAGTACATGGGCCTGACCGCCGGCACCCCGCTGCGCGAGGTCGCGGTCGACACCGTGTTCGTGGGTTCGTGCACCAACGGGCGCATCGAGGACCTGCGTGCCGCCGCCGACGTGATCAAGGGACGCAAGGTCGCCGACGGCGTCCGCATGCTGATCGTGCCCGGATCGATGCAGGTCAAGGCGCGGGCCGAGGAGGAGGGCCTGAATGAGGTCTTCGTCGCGGCCGGGGCCGAGTGGCGCGAGGCGGGCTGCTCGATGTGCCTCGGCATGAACCCCGACCAGCTCAAGCCGGGGGAGCGCAGCGCGTCGACCTCCAACCGCAACTTCGAGGGCCGTCAGGGCAAGGGCGGGCGCACCCATCTGGTCTCGCCCGCCGTCGCCGCCGCCACCGCGGTGACCGGCCACCTGGCCGCACCCGCCGACCTGTAAAGGACCGAGGACATGGACGCCTTCACCACGCACACCGGCCGTGCGGTGCCGCTGCGGCGCAGCAACGTCGACACCGACCAGATCATCCCGGCCGTCTGGCTGAAGCAGGTCAGCCGCACCGGCTTCGAGCGGGGCCTGTTCGCCGCCTGGCGCGAGGACTCCGACTTCGTCCTGAACCGCCCCGAGCACGAGGGTGCGTCGATCCTGTTCGCCGGGCCCGACTTCGGCACCGGCTCGTCACGCGAGCACGCCGTCTGGGCGCTTCAGCAGTACGGGTTCCGCGCGGTCGTCTCGGCCCGGTTCGGCGACATCTTCCGCAACAACTCCACCAAGATGGGCCTGCTGCCGATCGAGCTGGCCGAGGACGAGGTCGAGAGCCTGCAGGCGGCGGTCGAGGCCGACCCGGCTGCGGAGTTCACCGTCGACCTGTCACGGCGCGAGCTGAGCGGCCCCGGCGGCGTACGGTCCTTCGAGATCGACGACTACACCCGCTGGCGGCTGCTGGAGGGGCTCGACGACATCGGCCTCACCCTGCGGCACGTCGACGCCATCTCGGCCTTCGAGGAGGCCCGGCGTCCCTGGCTGCCGGTGACGGCCTGATCACGCCCGTACGGTGTGATGATGACCTCATCGGCCGGACCCCGGTGGGACGACCCCGACCTGGACGCCCTGGCCCAGGGCCTGCGTGAGGCGCACCTGCGGGTCGCCGCCCTTCCGTCGCTGGACAGACCGCGTATGACCAGGCAATTGCTGGTCATAACCGATCTAGCCAAGAAGGATGCGGCACTCGCCCTCAGACGACTCAAATCGTTCCTCGATGATCTTGAGCACGATGAAAACGTGCGCTGAAAGGCACTTCCGCAGGCGACACAGCCGAAAACATCGGCCATGGGTGATTGTGTAGATGCTTCACGTCCCTTAGTTTCAACCGAGCAAGGGGGAAGAGGAGCAACCCATGAACAAGCGTGAGCTCGTCGATGCTGTCGCCGAACGAGTTGGCAGTAAGAAGGTCGCGACGGAAGCGGTCGACGCGATTCTGGACACCATCCAGAGCACCGTCGCCAAGGGGGAGAAGGTCGCCATCACCGGCTTCGGATCCTTCGAGAAGGCCGACCGGCCGGCTCGAGAGGCCCGCAATCCGGCGACGGGCGCCACAATCAAGGTCCCCGCGACCTCGGTTCCGAAGTTCAAGGCCGGTGCCGATTTCAAGGGAGAGGTGGCCGGCCCTAAAAAGAAGTAGAAGTTCTGTCGACGGCGCCAGGTGAGACATCCCGTCTCACCGGGCGCCGTTCGGCGTTTCAGGACCAGAGTCGATTCACGTGACCCCTGCCCTCAGCGCGCGCCGCTCAGGGCAGGGGGAACGTGGACAGGGTGATCACGGTGACCCGGTCACCGTCGACGGCGAGGTTGACGCGCTGCCCGAAGCGCAGCAGTCGCAGGCCGCCCGCGTCGAACGCCTCGGCGTCGAAGGGCAGCTCGCTGCCGTCGTCGAGCAGCACGCTCCCGGACCGGGTGGCCCGGTCGTACTCCTTCACCGTCGCCTGCATGATCGAAAGCCTAAGGGACTCAGGACACCGGAAGAAGCGGGACGACCGACGCCGTACGGGGGCCCACGCCGAGTGCCAGCGCGGCCCGCAGGTCATCGATGGTGTCGACGTCGCGACGTACGCTGGGCACATCGTCGAACGCCAGTTCGTAAGCCCCTTGGTCGCGATGCCGGGCGCGGGAGTCCGGGCCGAACGCCGGATCGAACCCCGCACCGGGGCGCGCGGTGTAGAGCGTCGTGCCGATGCCGGCCGCGTCGGGCAGGAAGGCGTTCTGCGCGGCGGAGGCGGCGTCCAGCACCCGGTCGAGCTCTTCGGGCCTCAATGCCGGCAGATCGGCCGACAGTGCCCCCACGGCCCTCTGCGGAGCGAGCAGGCGTGCTTGGGCCGCGCCATGGACGAGCGCGGGGTTCAGGCCGTCGTCGGGAGTGTCGGGAACGATCACGGCGCCGAGCGCCGCGAGCTCGGGTGCGGCGACGGGATCGTCGGTGACCACGACCACACCCCGCACACGGGAAGATCGCAGCACGGCCGATACCGTGTCGGTCGCGATGGCGAGCGCGAGGCGCTCGCGGTGGGGGCCGGCGGTCCCGGACAGGCGGGACTTCGCCCTGGCCAGCGGTTTGACCGGGACCACGAGCGTCCAGGTGAGGCTTTGGGTACGAGACATCCTGGGTCGACACTATGCGGAACCAACCGCGACACTTGACGGCACCCCGCGTATCGCGGGTCGATGTGAGGAGTAGGGCAAATGAAGCATTCGCCCGCGTGGCGTGCGGTCGTCGTGGTGATTCTGCGGCCATTGCTGTTCTCGCTCTTGAAGCGGGACTGGAAGAAACAGGACGAGATCCCCCGTGAGGGCGGCGTGATCATCGCCGCGAACCACCTGTCGTGGTCGGACCCGCTGGCGCTCGCCCACTACGTGTACAAGGCCGGCCGGTTCCCGGTCTTCCTGGCCAAGTCGGCGCTGTTCAAGGCCAAGGGCCTGGGCATCATCCTGCGCAAGACCGGCCAGATCCCGGTCTACCGCGACCGCGCCGACGCGGGGCTCGCCCTGCGGGACGCCGAGAAGGGCCTGCACGACGGCCAGTGCCTGATCTTCTACCCCGAGGGCACCTGCACGCGTGACCCGAACCTGTGGCCGATGAGCGGCAAGACCGGCGCCGCCCGGCTCGCCCTCACCACCGGCGCGCCCGTCGTCCCGGTCGCGCACTGGGGCGCGCAGTACCTCTGGCCGTACGGGACCAAGCAGTTCAAGCCGTTCCCGCGCAAGAAGATGCACGTGATCGCCGGCCCGCCGGTCGACCTGTCGAAGTACGAGGGCGCCCCCCTCAACGCCGAGACGCTGGGCGCCGCGACCGCCGACATCATGCGGGCCATCGCCGACCTGCTCGGCGAGCTGCGCGGAGAGGCGGCCCCGGAGACGCTGTACGACCACCGCACCGCGCTCAAGGCCAAGCACACCGGCACGGACACGGACTCGGAGGCAACGGCCTCTTGAAGATCGCTGTACTCGGGGCAGGCTCCTGGGGCACCGTCTTCTCCAAGGTGCTCGCCGATGGCGGTGGCGACGTCGTGCTGTGGGGACGGCGCCGCGAACTGGTCGAGGCGATCAACGAGCGGCGGCAGAACCCCGACTACCTTCCGGACCTGCCGCTCCCGGAGCGGCTGCGGGCGACCGACGACGTGGCCGAGGCCCTCGACGCAGCCTCGTACGTCGTGCTCGCCGTCCCGGCGCAGACCCTGCGCGCCAACCTGTCGGAGTGGAAGCCGCTGATCGCACGGGACGCGATCCTCGTCAGTCTGATGAAGGGCATCGAGGTCGGCACCTGCAAGCGGATGAGCGAGGTCATCGGCGAGGTCGCCGAGGTGCCCCCGGAGCGCGTCGCGGTCGTGAGCGGACCCAACCTCGCGCGTGAGATCGCGCTGGAGCAGCCCTCCGCCGCGGTCGTGGCCTGCTCCGACGAGGCGGCCGCCCAGAAGCTCCAGCTCGCCTGCATGACCCCCTACTTCCGCGCCTACACCAACACGGACGTGGTCGGCTGCGAGCTGGGCGGCGCGGTCAAGAACGTCATCGCCCTCGCCGTCGGCATCGCGGTCGGCATGGGGATGGGCGACAACGTGCGCGCGCTACTCATGACGCGCGGGCTCGCCGAGATCACCCGCCTCGGCGGCGCGCTCGGCGCCGACCCCCACACGTTCGCCGGGCTGGCGGGCATGGGCGACCTCGTCTCGACGTGCGGCTCGCCGCTGTCGCGCAACCGTACGTTCGGCGAGAACCTCGGCCGTGGCATGAGCCTGGACGAGGTCATCGCCGTCACCCGCCAGACCGCGGAGGGCGTGAAGTCCTGTGACGCCGTCCTGGAGCTCGCCCGCCGCCACCACGTCGAAATGCCCATCACCGAAGGCATCGTGGCCGTCATGCATGGCGGACTGAGCCCCGTCGACGCGGGTCGCCTGCTGATGTCGCGTACGCCGAAGCCTGAACGCTACGGAGTGTGAACCAGGAGATGACCGAAACACCGCAGCCGGGCGAGAACACCCGAGCCGTCCACCTTCCGCCGCCGCGGAGCATGGGCCAGGTCCCGATGGCGCCGCCGGTCTGGCGTGCCACCACCTACGCCTTCGAGACGTCGCAGGAGTACGCGGACGTGCTCGGCGACCGCGCGCCGGGCTACACCTACAGCAGAGTGGACAACCCCACCTCGGACGGGTTCGCCGACGCCGTCGCGTCCCTGGAGGGCGCGCGCATCGGCGGCATCACCGGCCAGGCGTTCGGATCGGGGATGGCCGCGATCACGGCGGTCCTCATGACGTACGCGCACGCCGGCGCGCACGTTGTCGCGCCCTCGGCGATCTACGGCGGCACGTACGGCCTGCTCACCGACCTGCTGTCGCGGTTCGGCATCGAGAGCGATTTCGTCGACGGCACCGACGTCGCGCAGGTGCGGGCGGCGATCCGGCCCACCACGCGCCTCGTGTGGGCCGAGACGCTCGCGAACCCGACGATGGCCGTGGCCGACCTGCCCGCGCTGGCCGAGGCCGCGCATGAGGCGGGCGCGCTGCTGGTCGTCGACTCGACGCTCGCGACGCCCGTGGTGTGCCGGCCGCTGGAACACGGCGCCGACCTGGTGATCCACTCGGCCACCAAGTACATCGGCGGGCACAGCGACGCCACCGGCGGCGTCGTCGTCGGGCGTCCCGGCGTGGTCGGGCCGGTGCGCGCGGTGCGCATCCACACCGGCGGCATGCTCGCGCCGGACGAGGCGTTCCTGTTGCGCCGTGGCCTGGAGACGCTGCCCCTGCGGGTACGCCGCCAGTGCGACACGGCGGCCCTGCTGGCGGCCTCGATCGCCCGGCACCCGGGCGTCGCGCGGGTCGACTACCCGGGCCTGCCCGAGCACCCCGGGCACGAGACCGCGCGGCGGCTCTTCGACTCGGGCCCGGAGGGCACGCGGTTCGGCGCGATCGTCACGATCACGCCGCACGGCGGCCGTGAGGCGGGCATGGCGCTGGCCGACCGCCTCCGGCTCGTACGCGTGGCGACGTCGCTGGGCGGCACCCACACGCTGGCCGGGCACGTCGCGTCCACCACGCACCGCCAGCTCGACGGCCCGGCGCTGGACGCGGCGGGCATCGGCGCGGGCGCGGTCCGCTTCTCCGTGGGGCTCGAGGACGCCGACGACCTGATCCTCGACGTGACCAACGCTTTGAACGCCGAACGGAGGCCGCAGGGACCGGACAGGGCATTCGTTCCGTATGCCGGTGACGGCCGGTAGCGACTCCGGCCACGCCGGTAATGCCGTGTAAGGTCGATTGCCGTTGCCTTGGTGCAGGTGAGAAGAGGTGGATCCGTGAGCAAGGTCCGTGTCGCCGTCGTATTCGGTGGCCGAAGCTCGGAGCATGCGATCTCCTGCCTCACCGCGGGAAGCGTCATGGCGGCGATCGACCCGGAGCGGTACGAGATCGTCCCGGTGGGCATCGCGCGCGACGGCCGCTGGGTGCTCGCCGAGGGCCAGTCTCTGGCGGTCGAGGGCGGACGCCTGCCCGAGGTCGCCGGCGACGGCCTGCCGCTCGCCCTGCCCTTCGATCCGGAGAGCCGCGGCCTCGTCGTGGTCGCGCCCGGCGAGGTGCCCCGCACCCTCGGTGACGTCGACGTGGTCCTCCCGCTCCTGCACGGCCCGTACGGCGAGGACGGCACGATCCAGGGCATGCTCGAGCTCGCCGGGGTCCGCTACGTCGGCGCCGGGGTGTTCGCCAGCGCGGCGAGCATGGACAAGGCGTTCATGAAGGTCGTCTGGCAGGGCGCCGGGCTGCCGATCGGCCCGCACGTCGTCGTCGGCGACCGCCAGTGGCGGCGCGAGCGCAAGCGCATGATCGACGAGATCAAGGAGCTGGGCTGGCCGGTCTTCGTCAAGCCCGCTCGCGCCGGGTCCAGCATGGGCATCACGCGGGTCGAGTCCGAGGCCGGGCTGGAGGCCGCGGTCGAGGTCGCGCGCGAGCACGACCCGAAGGTGATCGTCGAGGCCGCGATCGTGGGCCGCGAGATCGAGTGCGGCGTCCTCGAGGGTCTCGACGACGACCCGCCGGACGCCAGCCTGCCCGCCGAGGTATGCATCGGCTCCGGCCACGACTACTACGACTTCGAGGCCAAGTACCTCGACGAGGGCCTGCGCCTCGACATCCCGCCGGACCTGCCGGCCGCGGCGGTGGAGGAGATCCGCAAGCTGTCGGTGCAGGCGTTCGAGGCGCTCGGCTGCGAGGGCCTCGCCCGGGTCGACTTCTTCTACACCCCCGACGGCCGCGTGATCCTCAACGAGATCAACACCATGCCCGGCTGCACCCCGGCGTCGGCCTTTCCGAAGATGTGGGCGGCCACCGGGCTGGACTACCCGGCGCTGGTGGACCGCTGGATCCGTACCGCGCTGAGCCGGAGCACCGGGCTCCGCTGAGCCTCAGGGCCTGTCTCGAAGTCCCACTGTCCTGCTGCGCGCCGCTCGCGACGAACGGGGACTTCGAGACAGCCCCTAGCTCAGCGGTAGCCAGGCGCTCTTGGTGAAGCTCTTGACGTCGTTGGCCTGCAGGCCGTTCGGGGACAGCGTCCACAGCGTGTCGCCGACCAGCACCGAGCGCTGCACGCCACCCGATCCGGCGGGCTGACGCACCTCGCCGGCCTTGGTGACGCCGGAGGAGGTCACGGTCAGCACGAGCGCGCCGCCGTCGAGCGACGCCGAGGGCAGCACCGTCAGACCGGTCTGCGGCCAGTACAGGAACGCGTGCGGGTCGAACTCGGCCGTCGAGTAGCCCGACCCGAGCCGGTAGCCGGCGATCTCACGCGGCGCCGCCGGGTCGCGTACGTCGAACAGCGACACCTTGGTGCCGAGCGGATGCCCCTTCGCGTCGGTCCGCTGCCCGACCCCGATCAGCCGCCCGTCGCCCGCCGGATGCAGGTAGGCGGAGTAGCCGCTGATCTTCAGCTCGCCGTTGGTGCGCGGATGCGCCGGGTCGCGCAGGTCGAGCGTGTAGAGCGGGTCGGTCTGGCGGAACGTCACGACGTAGCCCACCGGGCCGATGAACCGCACGGCGTAGAGCTGCTCGCCCCGGCCGAGACCGCCGACGCGGCCGACCTCATCGAGGCGCGCGCCGTGGCGGCCCAGCACGTACACGGTGCTCACGGACGAGGGTCCCTGGCCGGTGGTGGTGGCCACCCGCAGGTTCCCGCCGTACTCCGACAGCGCGTACGGCCCGAGCAGCTCTCCGGGGATCGAGCCGGACGCGGTGAATCGCGGCCGTCCGGGCCCGGCGAGGTCGAAGCGGTAGATGTCGGTCTTGGAGGTGACGGGGCGCAGCGTCTGCGCGTCCGGCGGCTGAGGGCCCTCGTTCGTACGGTCGGTGACGTACAGGGCGTCGCTCGAGCCGTACACCGTCTCGCCGCCGGCCACGACGCTCACCGGCGAGGCGTTCGACAGGTCACCGGCCAGGTCGAGGGAGAGCACCGAGACCAGCGAGGTGCCGGTGTACGACGGCGGGTGGCTGACCTGGTCGCAGGGGACCTTCTCCTCACGGGTACGCCCGTCGCGCGTCACGCTGTAGCGCGGCAGCCACGCGTCGACCGGCGCGCGCTCGACGACCTTCCGGTTCGCCGCGACGGTGTCGGCCGTCCGTCCCTGCCCGTGCGGGAAGCCGATGTGCGGGGTCGAGCGCATGACGAGCCGGGCGACCGGCCCGTTCTGGCGCGCGTCGACGAACATGCCGTCGAGCCGCATCGAGGCGACGAGCCGTGGCGCGCCCTTGATGTCGACGAGGGCGACGGTCGGCCCGGAGTCGCGTTGCCGCGGCGCGTCGATGCCGCCGGCGTAGAGCATCGCCGGACGCATGATCACCAGGACCCGGTCGCCGCTGAGCAGCAGCTCGCCGGAGGCGACCCGGCCGGGGCCACCGGCGAGGGTCAGCGCGCCGGTCTGCTTACGGGAGGCCGCGTCGACCACCCGCAGCTTCCCGTGGTCGAACGTGACGATGCGCCGCCCGTCGGTCTTGACGAGGTCGGGTTCGTCGACGCCCGGTTCCTGAACGTTGGTGGTCGAGTGCTGCGCCTCGGCCGGGGGAGCAGCGTCGCCCGGGACCCGGTCGCCGGCCAGCGGACGCATGATCGGATCGCCCGGCAGCCCGTACGGGCCGACGTGCGCCGCCGTGGCCTTGCGCAGGCCGGACAGCAGGTCGCCGCAGTCGTCGTACGCGACCAGGCGCAGAGAGGAAGAGGGGGAGATGGAGGAGCCGGCGCCGCTAGCGGCGCACCCAGCGATGATCAGCCCGGCGGCCGCGACCGCGATGGCCGGCCGGGCACCTGTACGTGACTCGGAGCCCATACGTCTTGGACGGGACCGGGCGTCACACGGTTCCAGGTGATTTCAAATTGACGGCACGGTAAGCGCCGCGAAACAGGGCTGAAACGGTCTGACGTGCAGGATTGGGCATCCGATGAAGGGAGCCCATGGTGCATTTCCCGCCGACCGCCCCGCTCCGCACGGTGCGGTACGTCCCGGGCCACGACCGCTGGCATCCGGACATCCGACCCGTCGCCGAGGTCATCGCCGGAGGCTCTGTACGCCTGCACTGCACGGGCGGCGACGTCCTCTGCGGTCCCGTCGGCGTGGTCGGCGCCGAGCCCGGCGACCTCGTGACGGTGGAGATCCTGGGCATCGGACGCCTCGACGCGTACGGCGGACGCGGGGGCCACCCGGGCCTCCTCGGCTGCGCGCCCTCCCACGCGATGCTGAGCGAGCCCGGCGGCGACCTGGCCAGGCGCGCCTCCGCCGACCGCGCGCGAACGGCCGTGTACGCACGGCGGGCCCGGCCGTCCTGCCGCACGCTCACGACGCACGCGCAGATCCTCTTCCCGGTGCACGTCGCCGGCGCCCGCATCTCAGCGGGCGACCTGCACTTCCCCGAGCGCGGGCAGTGCGAGACCCGCGACGGGTGGATCGACCTGCGGGTGCACCTGACCAAGCGTGGCGTCGACCGGTTCCGGGTGGCCGAACCGGTCGTCATGCCGATCACGACCAGCTCCCTCGACGCGACCGTGGCCGGACTGCGGCCGGCGTCGGCCGAGGAGGTGAGCGCCTAACGAGAGCAGCGGACGTTCGTCAGGAGGCACCTCGCCGAGGGGCACGACTCGTCTCCCGTGCTCCTCGGCGACTCTCCACGGACTGCCGAGCCGGTCGAGCCCCCTCGTCCGGCTCTTCTGGTGTTCTCAGGCGGCGAGGGGGGCGTCGAGGAGTTGGGCCATCTCGCGCATGCGGCGTAGGGCGGCCAGTTCCATCTGGCGTACGCGTTCGGCGGAGACGCCCAGCCGGGTGGCGATCTCACGACGGCTGTGTTCGGTGCCGTCCTCCAGGCCGAACCTCGCACGCAGGACGACCGCCTCGCGCGGTTCCAGGCGGTCGAGCATGTTGTCGATGATCTCGAGCTGGGCGCTCGCCATCGCGGTGTCCTCGGGCGACGGCGCGGTCTCGTCGGCGAGCAGGTCGCCCAGCGAGGTCTCCTCGTCGTCCCCGACGACCGCGTCGAGGCTCGCCGGCGTACGGTCCCAGCGGTCCAGCTCTCCGATGCGCTCCACCGGCAGGTCCAGCTCGGCGGCGAGCTCCTCGTCGGACGGCTCCGTGCCGGTCAGCAGTACCAGCTCGCGCCGGGCCTTGCGGAGCCGGTTGACGTCGGTGTGGACCGCGCCCGGGAGGCGTACGGACCGGGAGGAGTTGGCCAGCGCGCGGCCGATCGCCTGCCGGATCCACCAGGTCGCATAGGTCGAGAACTTGAAGCCACGGCGCGGGTCGAAACCCTCGACGGCCCGGATCAGGCCGATCGTGCCCTCCTGGATCAGGTCGAGCAGGCTCAGCCCGTCGGTCGGGTAACGCCGCGCCACCGAGACCACCAGCCGGAGGTTGGCCTGGATGAAGCGGTCTTTGGCCGCGTCGCCGCGCGCCGCGACCTCTTCCAGCTCCTCGTCCGTCGCCCCCGTGGGGAGGGTTCCAGAGTCCAGGTGGTTGTGGGAGAGCAGGCCCGCCTCCATCGCCAGGGCGAGCTCGATCTCCTCCTCGGCCGTCAGCAAAGGTGTGGCAGCGATCTCATCAAGGTAGGCGCCCAGCAGATCGCCGTCGGCCGCCCGCCCGGGCCGCCTGACACGCCTGCCGCTGTTCGTGGTCGCCGCCATGGCCACCTCGCTCTCACGTCGGATCCCGTAAGGATCAACGCCGTTGTCACCTTTGCTGTTCCGCGATACCCGAATGTGGCCGCTACCAACATGACGAAGAGCACCTCGCGGGATTCACGGGGTGCTCTTCGTCACTTATCGGCAATGGCGCTCAGGCGCGTACGGCCTGGATCTCCAGCTGGATGTCGACCTTGTCGCCGAGAAGGGCCTTGTCGCCGCCCAGCGGGACGTTGAACTCGATCCCGTACTCCTTGCGGCTGATCGAGGTGGCCGCGGTGAAACCGGCGCGCGTGCCGCCCCACGGGTCCTCGCCGACGCCGTTGAACTCGACGGTCAGCGTGACCGGAAGGGTGACCTTCTTGATCGTCAGCTCGCCGTCGAGGAGGTACTCCCCGCCCTCGGCGCGCAGCCCGCGGGTCACGAAGCCGAGCGTGGGGTGGTTCGCGATGTCGAGGATGTCGGCGGACCGTACGTGGGCGTCACGGTCGGCGTTGCGCGTGTCGATCGAGTCGAGCTTGACCTCGGCGGTCGCCGTGGAGTTCTCGACCTGCTCGGCGACCTGCACCGCGCCGGTGAAGTCGGTGAAGGAGCCGCGTACCTTGGTCATGAGATGCCGGATGACGAACGTGACCTCGGAGTGGGCCGGGTCGATGTTCCAGGTGCCGGCGGTGAGTCCAAGGTCGGTTGCGGTGGCGGTCATAAGAGGCTCCCCTGCTTGAAATTTCAACAACATGGGCGAGCATAGTTGAAACTTCAATAGATGTGCAACCCTTCCTCGCGCGAGACGCCGGTGGGCCGCCGAAAGGGGCCGTCAACTAGAGGTTGACGATTACGGGAACGTCAACCTATGGTTGACGTATGACGGATCCTGTACGCATGACCAACCACGTACGCCTCGACGATCTGATCGAGGCCATCAAGCGCGCGCACTCCGACGCGCTCGACCAGCTCTCCGACGCGGTCATCGCGGCCGATCATCTGGGTGAGGTGGCCGACCACCTGATCGGCCACTTCGTCGACCAGGCGCGCCGTTCGGGCGCGTCCTGGACCGACATCGGCCGGAGCATGGGCGTCAGCAAGCAGGCGGCGCAGAAGCGGTTCGTGCCCAAGGCCCTCGAGGGCTCCGACCTGGACCCCTCCCAGGGGTTCGGCCGCTTCACCCTGCGGGCCAAGAACACCGTGGTCGCCGCGCAGAACGAGGCCCGTACGGCGGGCAACGACGAGATCGGGACCGAGCACCTGGTGCTGGGGCTGCTGGCCGAGCCGGAGGGCCTCGGCGCGAAGGCGATCATTGCCTGCGGCGTGGCGCTGGACACCGTACGGCGGACCGTGACCGCGGCCCTGCCGCCGGCCGCCGAGCAGGTGCCAGACCTCATCCCGTACGGCGCCCCGGCGCGCAAGGCGCTCGAGCTGACCTTCCGCGAGGCGCTGCGCCTGGACCACAACTACATCGGGACCGAGCACATCCTGCTCGCCCTGCTGGAGCTCGAGGACGGTACGGGCGTGCTCACCGGCCTGGGCGTCGGCAAGGCCGCGGCCGAGGCCGACATCGCCGAGACCCTCGAGGCCTTCCGGCCCTGACGCTCGCCTGAGGTCTCACGGCCCGGCGGCGCGCAGCCGGGCCGCCGCGTCCTCGGGGTGGATGTCGTTGATGAAGGCGCCCATCGCGGCCTCCGAACCGGCCAGATACTTCAGCTTGCCCGGCGCCCGCCGGATGCTGAACAGCTGGAGGTGCAGGTGGGCCAGGTCGCGGTCGACGGCGACCGGCGCCTGGTGCCAGGCCGAGACGTACGGCATGGGCACGCCGAACAACCGGTCGAGGCGGCCCAGGACATCGAGGTACAACGGGCCGAACGCGTCGCGCTCGCCGGACGAGAGCGCGGCCAGGTCCGGCACCTTCCGGTGCGGGAAGATCTGCACCTCGAACGGCCATCGCGCGGCCTCCGGCACGAACGCGGTCCACAGGTCGTTGGCCGCGACGACGCGGACGCCCGCCACCCGCTCGGCGGCCAGGACGTCGGCGAAGAGGTCGCGGCCGGTCCGCTCGCGGTGGGAGCGCGCGACGTCGAGCATCCGCTCGGTACGCGGGGTCACGAACGGGTAGGCGTAGATCTGCCCGTGCGGGTGGGCGAGCGTGACGCCGATCTCCGCGCCGCGGTTCTCGAAGCAGAACACCTGCGCGACGCCGGGCAGCGCGGACAGCTCGGCGGTGCGGTCGGCCCAGGCCTCGACGACGGTGCGCACCTGCTCCGGCGGCAGGGTGGCGAACGACGCGTCGTGGTCGGGGGAGAAGCACACCACCTCGCATCGGCCGAGCCCGGGCGTACCGGCGAGGTCCTCGGGCGGCCGGCCGGAATACGACGGGAAGCGGTTCTCGAAGACGGCCACCTCGTAGTCGGGTGCCGGGACCTCGGTCGGGCGCTCCGGCGTCGACGGGCACAGCGGGCACTGGTCGGGCGGCGGCAGGTGGATGCGGTCCTGGCGGTGCGAGGCGATGGTCACCCACTCGCCGAGCAGCGGATCGCGGCGCAGCTCCGAGGCACGCGGCGGAGGCGGCAGCTCCCGGGCGTCGCGCGCGGACCGGTCGGCGTCGTCACGGCGGTCGAAGTAGATCATCTCGCGCCCGTCCGCGAGGCCGGTCACGGTGCGCTTCACGCGCTCGCCTCAGTCTCGCCGCCGACGACGACCAGCTCGCCGACCTCCTCGGCCAGCGCGTCGCGTACGTCGTCGCCGATCGCGGAGTCGGTGACGAGGACGTCGGCGTCGCCCAGGCGGGCGATCGTGCTCAGGCCCACGGTGCCCCACTTCGTGTGGTCGGCGAGGACGGCCAGCCGGCGGGCCGCGGCCACCATCGCCCGGTCGGTCTCGGCCTCCATGAGGTTCGGCGTGGTGAACCCGGCGTGGATGCTCATGCCGTGCACGCCCATCAGCAGCAGGTCGACGTTGAGCGAGCGGATCGCGGCCACCGCGACCGGCCCGACCAGCGCGTCGGAGGGCGTACGGATGCCGCCGGTGAGAACAATGGTCTGGTCCGCGCGGCCCGCGCGGTAGAAGACGTCCGCGATCTGGATCGAGTTGGTGACGACGGTGAGTTCGGGGACGTCGGTCAGGTGGTTGGCGAGGGTCCACGTGGTGGTGCCCGCCGACACCGCGATCGCCGTGCCGGGCCGCACGAGCAGCGCGGCGCGCCGGGCGATGGCGTCCTTCTCCTCGCGCTGGCGTACGGACTTGGCCGCGAACCCGGGCTCCTCGGTGGATCCGGCGCCGACGGTGGTCGCACCGCCGTGCACCTTGGCGACGAGGCCGCGTTCGGCCAGCACCTCGAGGTCGCGCCGGATGGTCATGTCCGAGACGCCGAACTCCCGTACGAGATCGGCGACGCGCACGCCCCCGCGCTCCTGTACCAGGCCCACGATCGCCTGTTGCCGCTGCTGGGCGAGCATGCGCCCTCCCCTCCGTGTCCGGGCTCGCGTGCAGCGTGCACCAAAAAGCGACACAGGTCAACATGACTCAACACGTTACCGAATCGAGTCTTGTTGGTTTGTGTTCACACTGGTACGAATGGCGCACATCGCCTGGTAACTCGGCGGAATCCTCGGGGCACGGGGACCAGGTTCCAGCACCCGGAAGGAAGGCAGAGCATGGTCCGGATACGCAGGCCGGTCGGTGCGGTCATGGCGATCGGCGTCGCGGTCGCCCTCAGCCTCAGTGCATGTTCGTCGGGCAAGGAGACCTCCTCGGCCGGGTCGGGCAAGAAGGTGACCGGCAAGATCTCTATCGCCTACCTGCAGAAGCAAGGCGACCAGCAGTACTTCATCGATGAGGCGCAGGGCGCCAAGGACAAGGCCAAGCAGCTCGGCAACGTCGACGTCAAGGTCGTGAACCTCGGCAACGACGCGAACAAGGCCGTGTCGGAGACGCAGGCGGCCATCGCGCAGAAGGCCAGCGGCATCATCATCGTGCCGCCGGACCCGTCCGTGGGCTCGAGCATCGTGTCGGCGGCGACCGGCGGAAAGATCCCGCTGCTGTCCAGCGACGACCAGATCTGCAAGACCGGCCCCGACCCGTCCAAGTGCGCCAAGGAGGACCTCGTCCCGCGGGTCGGCTTCTCCGGCAGCCAGATGGGCGCCCAGGTCGGCCAGCGGGCCGGCGAGGAGTTCAAGAAGTCGGGCTGGAAGCCGGAGGACACGGCGATCATCTCGGCCTGGAAGCAGGACGTGACGGTCTGCACGGACCGGGTCACCGCCGCTTCGGCGGCCTTCGAGAAGGCCGCCGGGACCAAGGTGAAGACGTACAACGTCGGTACCGACAACACGCCGCCCGACGCGCAGTCCAAGACGGCCGCCACCGTCTCGGGCCACCGCTCGGTCAAGCACTGGGTCGCGTGGGGCTGCAACGACGAGAACGTCTCCGGTTCCGTCACCGCCATCCAGAACGCCGGCTACGCCGCCGCTGACGTCGACGGCGTCGGCCTCGGCGCGTACCTGGCCTGCAAGGACTGGGGCTCGGGCAAGGCGACCGGCATGCGGGCCGCGCTGTTCATCAACGGCTACGACGTCGGCGGCCTCGCGGTGCAGACGCTCGTGGACAACCTGCGCGACGCCAAGGCGATGCCGCAGGAGGCGTTCGCCCCGACCAAGATGGTCGACGCCACGAACTGGAAGCAGTCCGGCGTCAAGTGCACCTGATCCGGGGGACGCGGCGTTCCCGGCGCGCAGTCTGAGATTCGCCGACGATCGTGACCGGCGGGCGGCCTCCACCGCCCGCCGGTCATACCTGGGACCGCAGGAGCCGGTCCCGCCGTGCGCGTTCCCCACCCCAGAGGAGACCCGATGCGCACCGTCCGTTCGCTGGCCGCAGCCGCCCTCGCCGTCGCGATGAGCGTCGCCGGCGCCGCCGCGATCACGCTGACCACCGCCCGGCCGGCCGCGGCCCTGGACAACGGCCTGGCCCTCTCCCCGCAGATGGGCTTCAACAACTGGAACGCCACGCACTGCGGCGCGGACTTCAACGAGGACATGGTCAAGGGCATCGCCGACCTGTTCGTGTCCTCGGGCCTGAAGGACGCCGGCTACCAGTACGTCAACCTCGACGACTGCTGGGCCGCCAAGGACCGTGACGCCAACGGCGACTACGTCCCGAACGCGACCCGCTTCCCACACGGCATCAAGGCGCTCGCCGACTACGTGCACTCCAAGGGCCTGAAGTTCGGCCTGTACACCAGCGCCGGCACCATGACCTGCGCGCAGACGATGCCCGGCTCGCTCGGCCATGAGCGGCAGGACGCGAAGCTGTGGGCGTCGTGGGGCGTGGACTACCTCAAGTACGACAACTGCAACAACGAGGGCCAGGACGCCGTCAAGCGGTACACCGCGATGCGCGACGCCCTCCTCGCCACCGGCCGGCCGATCCTGTACTCCATCTGCGAGTGGGGAGAGAACAAGCCGTGGCTGTGGGCCAAGGACGTCGGCAACTCCTGGCGGACCACCGGCGACATCTCCGACGGCTACGCCTCGATGCTGTCGATCGTCCACCAGAACATGGCGCTCGCCCAGTACGCCGGACAGGGCCACTGGAACGACCCCGACATGCTCGAGGTCGGCAACGGCGGCATGACCGACACCGAGTACCGCTCGCACTTCAGCCTCTGGTCGGAGATGGCCGCGCCGCTGCTGATCGGCAGTGACCTGCGCAAGGCCTCGGCCGAGACGATGGCCATCCTCACCAACAAGGAGGTCATCGCGGTCGATCAGGACGCGCTCGGGGTCCAGGGCGCGCCGATCACCACCGAGGGCGGCCGCGACGTCTTCGTCAAGCCGCTGAAGAACGGCGACCGCGCGGTCGCGCTGTTCAACGAGTCCGACTCCCCGCAGCGGATCAGCACCACGGCGTCGGCGGCCGGCCTGCCGTCCGCCCCTGCGTACACGGTCCGCGACCTGTGGGCGCACGCGACGACCGAGACCGCCGGCGCGATCGCCGCGACGGTCCCCGCGCACGGCACGGTGATGGTGCGCGTCGCGGCGGGCGGCCGCTGGGCGCAGTACCCGCCGGCCGTCGACGCCGGCGTGAACGTGCCGGTGGCCTACCCGGGCGCCCTGCCGATCATCGAGCCCGGCAAGGACACGGCGCTGACCACGACGGTCACCAACAACGGGCGGCTCCCGGCCGTGAACGTCCGCGGCGACCTGACCGCCCCTGACGGCTGGAGCGTGCGCGCCACCACGTCCCGCCGGTCTCCGGTCCTGCCCACGGGCCGCGCGCTGACCACCGGCTGGACGGTACGGCCGCCTGCGGACCTGGCGCCGGGGAACTACGACCTGACCGTCGGCGCGGCCTACCGGGAGGGTTCGGCCACGTCCACGGTCCAGGTGTCGGTGCTGAGGCTGACGGCGCCGCCGTCCGGCGCCTCGTACCTGAGCGACGTGCCCTGGATGCGGACCTCGAACGGCTGGGGCCCGGTGGAGAAGGACACCAGCAACGGTGAGCAGCCGGCTGGCGACGGCGGTCCGATCACCATCAACGGCGCGGTCCACGCGAAGGGACTCGGCGTGCACGCGCCGAGCTCCGTCGAGTACTACACCGCGAAGAAGTGCACGTCCGTGTCGGCAGACGTCGGCGTGGACGATGAGAAGACGGCCAATGGCTCGGTGACGTTCGAGCTTTGGGCCGACGGGTCCAAGGTCGCCGACAGCGGCCTGCTGACCACCGACGACCCGGCGACACACCTGACCGCCGACGTGAGCGGCGCGAGCTTCGTACGGCTCATCGTGACCGATGGCGGGAACGGTAACGACAGCGATCACGCCGACTGGGCCGACGCCCGGATCACCTGCACCTGATCATGCGCGGGGCGGCCACCCGGCCGCCCCGCCCGACCTGCGAGGTGGGCAGATGCCCGAACGAGCCGAGGAAACAGGCGGCACCGAGCTGCGCGTGGTGGGCATCTCCAAGCGCTTCGCCGGTGTACGGGCCCTGACGGACGTCACGCTGGACTTCCCCAGCGGTACGGTCACCGCGCTCATGGGCGAGAACGGCGCCGGCAAGTCCACCCTGATCAAGATCATGAACGGCGACTATCTGCCCGACGACGGCCGGATCCTGCTGGACGGGCGGCCACTCGGGCTGCACTCGCCCGCGGACGCGCGGCAGGCCGGCATCCGGGTCATCCCGCAGGAACCGGAGATCGTCCCGCACGTCTCGGTCGCCGAGAACGTCTACCTCGGCGCGCTGCCCCGCAGGGGCGGCCGCGTCCTCGACCGTACGGGCCTGCGCCGCCGGGTGCTCGCGGACCTGGAGCGGCTCGGCTTCGAGAAGGTCCTCGACCCCGACACGCTCGGTTCGCGGCTCACGCCCGCCCAGCGCCAGCTCGTGGAGATCTTGCGGGCGCTGACCACGGACGCGAAGGTGATCGCGTTCGACGAGCCGACCTCGTCGCTGTCCGAGCACGAGGTGGAGGCGCTGTTCACGCTGATCCGGCGGTTGCGCGAGGACGGCCTGGCCGTCGTCTACGTCTCGCACCGGATGCAGGAGATCTTCCGGCTGGCCGACCGGATCGCGGTGCTGCGCGATGGCGGGCTGGTCGGCGTACGTGACGCCGCCGACACCGACGAGAACGAGATCGTGCGGATGATGGTCGGCCGCGACCTGTCGGCCATGTTCGCCCGCGAGCACTCCTCGACCGACGAGGTCGTCCTCGAGGTCGACGCTGTCACCACCGACGACGTGCGCGACATCAGCCTGACCGTACGCGCGGGCGAGGTCGTGGCCCTGGCCGGGCTCGTCGGCGCGGGCCGCTCGGAGCTGGCCGGGGCCCTGGTCGGCGACCTGCCGATCCGCTCCGGGCAGGTACGAGTGGCCGGCCGCCGGGTGCGCCTGCGGCAGCCGCGCGACGCCGTACGCGCCGGCATGGGGTACGCGCCCGAGGAGCGCAAGGCCCAGGCCCTGCTGCTCGAACGCTCGGTGCGCGACAACACCTCGCTCGTCGTACTGGACCGGCTGCGCCGCCTGCGGTTCGTACGCCGGGCCGAGGAACGCCGGCTGGTCATGGAGTACGTGGACCGGCTGAACGTACGGACGCCGAGCATCGAGCACGAGGTGCGCAAGCTGTCCGGCGGCAACCAGCAGAAGGTCGTGCTCGCCCGCTGGCTGGCCCGGCGGCCGAAGATCCTCATCCTCGACGAGCCCACCCGCGGCATCGACGTCGGCGCGAAGGCCGAGATCTACCACCTGATCGACGACCTCGCGCGGTCCGGCGTCGCGATCCTGGTGATCTCCTCCGAGCTGCCCGAGGTGCTGGGCCTGGCCGACCGGATCATCGTGATGCAGAACGGCGGGGTCACCGGGGAGCTCGCCCGCGCGGACGCCTCCGAGGAGGCCATCCTCGAACTCGCCATGGCCGAGGACCTCAGCACCTCTATAGCGGAAGGACAGGCATGACCCCGACAACCACCACCCGTGAGCCGGTGGAGACGCCCTCGAAGGAGGGGGCACCCCGCCGGGTCCTGACCGCGATCGGTCCGCAGAACCTCAGCCTGATCGGCGCGCTGGTCGTCGTGGTCGCCATCTTCAGCTGGCTGAACTCCGGCTACCTCACCTGGTCGAACACCCAGGTGATCGGCGAGGCCGTGACCGTCTCCGGGCTGCTGGCCGTGGTGCAGACCGTAGTGATCATCTGCGGCGCGCTGGACATCTCGGTCGGCTCGCAGACCGGTATCGCCTCGGTCATCTCCGCGATGGCGTTCATGTCCTCGGGGCACAGCCCGCTGGCCGGCATCGGCGCCGCCGTGGGCGTGGGGATCGTGGCCGGCGTCCTCAACGGCCTGGTCATCGTGTACGGCCGGGTGAACCCGGTGATCGCGACGCTGGCCACGCTCGCCGCGTACAAGGGCGTCGCCCAGCTGATCTCCGGGGGCCGCGCGCAGGGCTTCGTGCTCGGCGACGACCTGTTCATCTTCGTGGCCCGCGGCAAGATCGCGGGCCTGCCGGTCCAGGTCTGGATCCTGGCCGTGGTCGCGGTCGCCATCCACATGATGCTGAAATACACCGACATCGGGCGGAACATCTATGCGATCGGCGGCAACGACACCGCCGCGCGCCTGGCCGGCATCAACATCAACAAGTACCTGGTGGCCGTCTACGCCCTGGCGGGCGTCATCGCCGCCATCGCCGGCATCATCCTCACCGCGCGCACCGGTTCGGGCCAGCCCACCAGCGGCAGCGAGGGCCTCGAACTGCAGTCCATCACCGCGGCCGCGCTCGGCGGCTGCGCGCTGAAGGGCGGCAAGGGCGGCGTCGGAGGGACGCTCCTGGCCGTCGTCCTGCTCGGTGCCCTCAACAACGGCCTCAACGTCGTCGGCGTCAACACCTTCTGGCAGAACGTCGCGCAGGGCGCCCTCCTGGTCGTCGCCGTGATCATCCAGCAGCGCCGCAGCGGCGAGCGGGCGGTCGGCCTGCCGACCTGACCAGGCGCTTATCGGTCTGGAACGGGGTAGGCATGTGACGAACTCGATCACGAGGGAGCGCACATGCTCGGACTGCCGGACGCCGTGACGGCGTGCCTGTTCGACCTCGACGGCGTGCTGACCAGGACCGCCGTGGTGCACGCCGCCGCGTGGAAGGACATGTTCGATGAGTTCCTCCGCGACCGCGACGGCGCGTCGTTCCGGCCGTTCGACGACCATGAGGACTACGACGAGTACGTCGACGGCAAGCCGCGCGACGACGGCACACGTGCCTTCCTGAAGTCGCGCGACATCGAGCTGCCGGAGGGCACCGACGACGACCCGCCCGGAGCGGCGACCGTGCACGGGCTGGGCGCACGCAAGAACGACCTCGTGCTGGCCAGGCTCCACGAGAAGGGCGTGGACGTCTACGACGGTTCGGTCCGCTACGTCCGCGCGGTCCGCGATGCCGGGCTGCGTACCGCGGTCGTGTCCTCCAGCGCCAACACCGCCGAGGTGCTGTCCGCAGCGGACATCACGGACCTTTTCGACGTACGGGTCGACGGCAGGACGGCCAAGGAGCGCGGCCTGGCCGGCAAGCCCGCGCCGGACACGTTCCTCGCCGCGGCCGAGGAGCTCGGCGTCTCCCCGGCGCAGGCCGTGGTCTTCGAGGACGCGCTCGCCGGCGTACAGGCCGGTCGCGCGGGCGCCTTCGGCTACGTCGTCGGCGTCGACCGGGTCGGGCAGGCCGACGCCCTGCGGGACCACGGCGCGCACGTCGTCGTCACGGACCTGGAGGAGCTGCTGAGCGGGGGAGAGACGCGATGATCCAGCACTCCGCGTACACGGTCGAGCCGTGGTGCGTGCGCGAGCAGAGCCTGAACCTCGACACGCTCTCCTCGAGCGAGTCGGTGTTCGCGCTCTCCAACGGCCACATCGGCCTGCGCGGAAACCTCGATGAGGGCGAGCCGCACGGCCTGCCCGGGACGTACCTGAACTCCGTGTACGAGATGCGCCCGCTGCCGTACGCCGAGGCCGGCTACGGCTACCCCGAATCCGGCCAGACGATCATCAACGTCACCAACGGGAAGTTGATCCGCCTGCTCGTCAACGACGAGCCCTTCGACGTCCGCTACGGCGAGCTGCGCTCGCACGAACGGATCCTCGACATGCGGGCCGGCACCCTCACGCGCGAGGTCGAGTGGACCTCACCGGCGGACGACACCATCCGGGTGCGCTCCGTACGGCTCGTCTCGCTCGTCCAGCGGGCCGTCGTCGCCATCTGCTACGAGGTCGAGGCCATCGACCAGTCCGTCCGCGTCGTCGCCCAGTCCGAGCTGGTCGCCAACGAGTCCCTGCCGGGCGGCGCCGACGACCCGCGGGCCGCCGCCGAACTGCAGTCACCGCTCGTCGGCGAGGAGTGCGTCGGGGACAACGAGACGGTGGTCATGGTGCACCGGACCCGCGAGAGCGGGCTGCGGGTCGGCGCCGCGATGGGCCACGAGATCGACTCGCCGAACGGCACGATCGAGACGTCCGTCACCGACGACGTCGGACGCGTCACGGTCGCCACGCGGCTCGAGCCCGGCAAGCGCCTGCGCATCATCAAGTACGTGACCTATGGCTGGTCCAGCCAGCGGTCCCGGCCCGCGGTGCACGACCAGGTGATCGCCGCGCTCGCCGCCGCCAAGTTGTCCGGCTGGGACGGTTTGCTCGCCGAGCAGCGTACGTACCTCGACGAGTTCTGGGCCGGCGCCGACGTGGAGGTGGGCGGCGACGCGGAGGTCCAGCAGGCGGTCCGGTTCGCCCTGTTCCACGTGCTCCAGGCCGGAGCGCGCGGCGAGCGGCGGCCCATCCCCGCGAAGGGCCTGACCGGGCCCGGCTACGACGGCCACACGTTCTGGGACACCGAGACGTTCGTGCTGCCCGTGCTGACCTACACCCAGCCGCGCGCCGCCGCCGACGCGCTCCGCTGGCGCCACGCGACCCTCGACCACGCGAAGGAACGGGCCGCACAGCTCGGCCTCGCCGGGGCGGCCTTCCCGTGGCGGACCATCGGCGGCGAGGAGTGCTCCAGCTACTGGCCGGCCGGCACCGCGGCGTTCCACATCAACGCCGACATCGCGGAGGCCGTCATCCGGTACGTCGAGGCCACGGGCGACGAGGCCTTCGCCCGCGACATCGGCCTCGAGATCCTCGTGCAGACCGCGCGCCTGTGGCGCAGCCTCGGCCACCACGACGCACGGGGGGAGTTCCGCATCGACGGTGTCACCGGGCCGGACGAGTACAGCGCGATCGCGGACAACAACGTCTACACGAACCTCATGGCCGAGCAGAACATGCGGGTCGCCGCGGACGCCGCCGAGCGCCACCCCGAACAGGCCGAGCGGCTGGGCGTCACCGACGAGGAGACCGCGTCCTGGCGCGACGCGGCCTCAGACATGCGCATCCCGTACGACGAGCGGCTCCAGGTGCACCCGCAGAGCGAGGGCTTCACCGACCACGCGCCGTGGGACTTCGAGAACACCCCGGCGGACCGGTACCCGCTGCTGATGCACTACCCGTACTTCGACATCTACCGCAAGCAGGTCGTCAAGCAGGCGGACCTCGTCCTCGCCATGCACCTGCGCGGCGACGCCTTCACGGATGCCCAGAAGGCCCGCAACTTCGCGTACTACGAGGCCCTGACCGTGCGCGACTCGTCGCTGTCGGCGTCCACTCAGGCGGTGATGGCCGCCGAGACCGGCCACCTGGACCTCGCCCACGACTACCTGGGCGAGACGGCGCTGATGGACCTGTGCGACCTGGAGCACAACACCGGCGACGGCCTGCACATCGCCTCGCTGGCGGGCACCTGGACCGCCCTCGTGGAGGGCTTCGGCGGGATGCGGATCCGGGACGGCATGCCGTGTTTCATGCCACGGCTCCCCGGCGGGATCTCGCGGCTGACGTTCCGGCTGAGGTTCCGCGGGCGCCGGATCAAGGTCGACATCACCGGCAAGAACGTCGTCTACGAGCTGCTCGAGGGCGACCCCATCGAGATCCTCCACATCGGCCAGCCGGTGTGGATCGACGGGGGGACGGTCACCCGCGACCTGGCCCCCGTACCGGTGTCGCCGACGCCGTCACAGCCGGCCGGACGCACGCCACGGCGTCGGCGTACGGGCTAGGGAGTGTCTGTCGGACACGCCCTGCGGGCCCGGGTCAGAGCGTGCCGTCGGGGGTGGGCGGCACCGCCGCCTTGATCGGGCCGGACAGCTCGATCAGCACGTCGCCCGGCGGCGCGTACTTGGCCGGCACGGTCACCTCGACGTAGGCGAGGCGGCCGACCGCGGTGAAGGTCACCGGTCGGCCGGTCGGCTGGCCCAGCCAGGAGATGCTGTTGATCACGGCCAGCTCGGACGTCGGCCGCAGCCCGGACGGCCGAGGCACGCCGCAGCGCAGCACGAGGGCGGGGGAGCCCCACGCCGTGACGTACGGGGACGTGGGGGTGGTGGCGCGTGGCGCGAGGCCGTGCAGGCGGTGTGGCAGGCGGGACCGCAGGGAGTCGCACAGCCGCGCTGCGGCCGGATCCGGCCGCGGACCGGGCACCTCGACGGCATCGGTGCCGCATCCGGCGGCCAGAAGGAGCAGGCCGCCCGCCGCCAGGACGCGTCGCAGCGACGGGCTGGACACCGCGATCAGATGTGAACGATGGGACAGGTCAGGGTCCGGGTGATCCCCTCGACCGACTGGATCTGCGCCACGACGAGCCTGCCGAGCTCGTCGACGTTGTTCGCTTCGGCGCGAACAATGACGTCGTAGGGCCCGGTCACGTCTTCGGCCAGGGTCACGCCCTGGATGCCGGAGATCTCACGAGCCACGTCGGCAGCCTTGCCGACCTCGGTCTGAATGAGGATGTAGGCCTGCACCATCACGTCCTCCCTGGGACTGCCGTCAGGCGGCCACCGTACCCTGTCTTCACTGGAGGTGGGTCATCACCATCGGCGAACTCGGCGAGTTCGGATTGATCACGCGGATCGTCGCCCGCCTGGGCCATGGGCCAGGCGTCGAGCTCGGGCCCGGAGACGACGCCGCGATCGTCCGCGTGCCCGGCGGACGCATGGCCGCGACCACCGATCTGCTGCTCGAGGGACGGCACTTCCGCCGCGACTGGTCCCCGCCCTACGACATCGGGCGCAAGGCCGCCGCGCAGAACCTCGCCGACGTGGTCGCGATGGGCGCGCGGCCGGTCGCGCTGCTCGTCGGGCTCGGCGCTCCGCCCGACACGCCCGTCGAGTGGGTGGACGCCCTGTGCGACGGGCTGCGCGAGGAGTGCGACGAGGTGGGCGCCTCCGTGGCGGGCGGCGACGTCGTACGCGGCGACACCCTGCTGCTGGCGATCACCGCGCTCGGCGTACAGGACGGGCCCACGATCACCCGCTCCGGCGCGCGTCCCGGCGACGTCGTGGCGGTCGCCGGACGGCTCGGCCACGCCGCCGCGGGCCTCGCCCTGCTCCTCGAGGGCAAGGACGGGCCCGCCGACCTCATCGACGCGCACCGGCGTCCGCGCCCGCCCTACCGGATCGCCCTCGGAGCCGCCGCGCTCGGCGCCACCGCGATGCTCGATGTGAGTGACGGTCTTGTTCAGGATCTCGGTCACATCGCGGATGCCTCGAGCGTACGAATCGACGTCGACGGCGCCGCTGTTCCGTCTCCACCGGTGCCGAATGGACGTGATCTCGCGCTCACAGGCGGTGAGGATCACGCGTTCGCCGCGACGTTTCCGCCGGACACGGCCCTGCCGGAGGAATGGCGGGTCATCGGCCGGGTGATCGAAGGTCCGCCCGGAATAAGGGTTGACGGCCGTCCATACGGACCTGGCGGATGGGATCACTTCAGCTAACCAAATCAGGTAGTTGTCGCTGTTGGCGATGCTCGTCTGGTAGGCATGGCTGGTGTGCTTTTGGTATACATCCCGAGACCGGAGAGGGACGGGATGGGACGACACACCAGGGACGTGGAATACGACGCCTCGGCGGAGGATGATCCTCGCCGGAGCCGGCGCGGCGGAGGCAGGCTCCCGCTCCTGCCGGCGGTCAGCGGCGTCGTCATGGTCGGTGTGGTCGTGTCGGCGCTCAGCACGAAACAGATCGCACTGAACTTCGCGGGCGGACCTCCACCACCCACGGCCGGCACGCCACAGGTCACAGACTCGCCCGCGCCCGAGGGCAAGCACAGCAGCCGTACGGCGCGTGACGACTCCTCGCTGAGCCCGCGCTCCGGCGTGCGCGCGAGCCGAGGAGCGGGCCGGGGCGCGGTCTCCGTGGCCTTCCGTACGGTCTCGACGTGGACCGCGGGCTTCCAGGGCCAGGTCGCGATCACCAACCACAGCCATACGACCGTCAGGGGCTGGACGTTGTCGTTCCGGTACCCCGGAAGCAAGATCCTGACGATCTGGGACGCGCGGGTGATCCGCAAGGGAACCATCCTCGTCGTGCGCAACCCCCTCGACCGGCCGTCGATCCCGCCGGGCCGGACCGTGCGGCTGTCGTTCACGGCCGAGGGGAGCGGCGGTCCGCGGCCCAGCTGCACGTTCAACGGCGGAGCGTGCTGATCGTAGTCTGAGGGCATGACCACCCCCCCGCGCGCGCTGACCATCGCAGGCTCGGACTCGGGCGGCGGAGCGGGCATCCAGGCCGACCTGAAGACCATGCTCGCGCTCGGCGTGCACGGCATGAGCGTCGTCGCGGCCGTCACCGCGCAGAACTCCGTGGGCGTCCAGGGCTACTGGGAGCTCCCGCCGGAGGCCGTACGCGCCCAGATCGACTCCGTGCTGTCCGACATCGGCACGCAGGCCGTCAAGACCGGCATGCTCGCCTCCTCCGTCCTGGTCTCGACCGTGGCGGAGGCGCTCACCGGGGTACGGGCTCCGCTCGTCGTCGACCCCGTGGGCGTGTCCAAGCACGGCGACTCACTGCTGGCGCCCGACGCCGTGGACGCGGTCCGTACGGAGCTGCTCCCGCTCGCCACGATCGTCACGCCCAACCTCCCGGAGGTCGAGCAGCTCACCGGCGTCAGGGTCGAGGACGCGGCCGGGCAGCGCGAGGCCGCCGAGGCGGTCAAGGCCCTCGGCCCGGAATGGGTCCTGATCAAGGGCGGCCACCTGCCGGGTGACCCCGTTGACCTGCTGTTCGACGGCACGCACGAGCACCGGTTCGCCGCGCCGCGCTACGACAACGCCCACACGCACGGCACCGGCTGCACGCTCGCCTCGGCCATCGCGTCCCACCTGGCCCGGGGCGAGACCGTCGTCGGCGCGGTCGGCCTGGCCAAGGAGTACGTCACGGGCGCGATCCGGCACGGCTTCCCGCTCGGCGCCGGCATCGGCCCGGTGGACCATGGCTGGAAGTATAGAAAGTGACCGCTTCTGGGCAAGGTGCACATAACTGTAAGGATTCATTACATAATGGGCGCACGTCCGACGTGGGCGTACGCCCGGACGTGTCATGAGCAGCATCCGTTCGCTGTTCTGGCCCGCTCACTAGGACGCTGATTCAGGCTCGCCCGTCTCGGACACGACCGGTCGTCATTTTCGCACCTTGTTGATGTTGGAGAAGGGCCAAGTGGCAGCTAAGAGATCGATCATGGCCAAGCTCATGAGCACCGGGACGGCGCTTGCGTGCGCCGGGGCGCTCACGCTGACCGGTGGGACCCAGGCGCAGGCCGTCGGGGTCGGGGAGATTGCGACGGCCATCCAGTACGCCCAGAAGGCGTACGACATTTACCAGAAGTTCTTTGGCAACCAGCTGACTCTGGCGCAGGCCGAGCAGCAGATCGAAGCCGCGATCGCGCAGGCTCAGACCGCGATCACCGCTGAGATCGACCGGGTTGCGACCGCGGACATCCAGGCGTGTGCACGGACCGCGGTGACCGAGTTCGCCGACATCGGCAGCATGAGCCCCGACACGGCGATGGCCTTTGCCAACAGCTCCACCGACTGTGTCGACCACGCTCAGGCCGACATCGCCAGCATTTCCACGCTGGGCTCGGTCGACCAGATCGGCTTCGCGCTGAACACCGTGGGACCGATCGCGCTGATCGCGCGGGCTCACGCCGGTTTCAGCACTGACCTTCTGCGTCAGACGATCGTCACCGGTCACCAGCAGAACGTCTCCCGGCTGACCCCCACCGACTGCTTCGCGTCGCCGCTCTGGGGCGACGCCGAGCCGGGCGGGCCGGTCGAGGTCGTGCTGCGGTGCACCGCGTACAACGGCGACGTCGGCGAGGACTCGGTCTTCCTCCGTATCCGGCACGGCGACCCGCTTCCCGCGTTCGACTACACCGAAGAGATCAACATGGCGGCGGGTGGCACCAGCTACCCGGTGTCGCAGGCTGCGCTCAGCGCGATCTGATTCACCCTTGATTGAGCAGTGAACTGAGAGAACGCGCGCCGTACCCCTGACCCGGGGTACGGCGCGTTTCCATGTTCAGGTGACCGGGATGATCTCCGCCTCGACCAGGCGGCCCTGGTCGATGTGCAGGACGCCGAGGGTGCCCTGGGGCTGGCGGCGGCGGTCGGTGGGGGAGCCGGGGTTGAAGATCCGGATGCCGTCACCGGTCTCGTCGAGCGGGATGTGGGAGTGGCCGAAGACCACGAGCGCGGCCCCGGGGAAGCGCAGGCGCATGCGGCGGGTGCGGCCGGGCGGCAGGCCGCTGTCGTGGATCATCGCCACGGGCAGGCCGTCCAGGTCGAAGTCGAGCGTCTCGGGCGCGCCCCAGGCGGCGATGTCGGGGCCGTCGTTGTTGCCGCGCACGGCGCGTACTGGCGCGTAGGCGGAGAGCTCGTCGAGGACCGACGGGACGCAGACGTCGCCCGCGTGCAGGATCAGGTCCGCCCCGCGCAGGTGCCCGGCGACCGCCGGGGGACAGCCGCGCCATCGGCGCGGCGCGTGCGTATCGGAGAGGACGACGACTCTCATCGGCCCATCATGCCAGGAAGGACCCGGTACGGGGCGGGCGGTCTCGATGCGTGAAGCCGTGGAAAAACCGATCGGCCGGTCCGTGTGGACGGACCGGCCGATCGCAGTGCCCGGTGAGAGCACAGTCTGTGATGCGCGCCTTACGGCGCGCTGGAACAACGTGGCGTCAGCGCACCGTGGGCCGCGTGACCTTGCCGGCCTTCATGCAGGACGTGCACACGTTGATCCGCTTGGTGCTGCGGCCGACGACCGCACGCACCCGCTGGATGTTCGGGTTCCAGCGGCGCGGGGTGCGGCGGTGCGAGTGAGAGACGCGCATGCCGAACCCCGGCCCCTTGCCGCAGACGTCGCAGACGGAAGCCATGGATGCGCTCCAAAGGTTCAGGAGGGATGCCCGGAGATCGGGCGCTCGTCAAAAAGGGGGTCCCGTACGGAACCCGATGGCCAAGAATAGCCGACGCCGGGTGCCCAGGCGAATCGCCGGTGGACGGGAGTGACAGCAGGTGAATCGCCCGTGTCCGGGGATCCGTCTGTTATGTCTAGTGAAGGATATTTGGGAGGTGGCGTGGGAGAGGTTCTCGACGCCGGTGCCGTACGCCGCTGGTGCCGGTTGGCGGCGGACGCGCTGGGCCGTACGCGCGCCGAGATCGACGCGCTGAACGTGTTCCCGGTGCCCGACGGCGACACCGGGACCAACCTCCACCTGACCGTGCTCGCCGCGGCCGAGGCGGTCGAGGACCTGCCCGGGGAGGCGGACGCGGTCGAGGTGTGGCGTGCGCTCGCCGAGGGCGCGCTGGTCGGCGCGCGCGGCAACTCCGGGGTGATCCTCAGCCAGGTGCTGCGCGGCCTGTCCGGCGTACTCGGCGCGGGTGGCGGGCTGGGCGAGGCGCTGAGGCACGCGTCCAGGCTGGCCGACCGCGCCGTCGCCCACCCGGTGGAGGGCACGATGCTCAGCGTGCTCCGCGCGGCGGGAGAGGCCTGCCCGGACGCGGGCGACCCGGGCACCGTCGCGTGGGAGGCGGCACACCGCGCGCGTGCCGCGCTGCGCGAGACGACGGACCACCTGGAGGTGCTGGCGCGCAACGGCGTCGTCGACGCCGGGGCGGCCGGGCTGTGCGTCGTGCTCGACGCGCTCGCCGCCGTGACGAGCGGTGAGTTCCCCGAGACGTACGAGGTGCCGCACCGCACCCACGCCGCGGCGCCCGCCGTGGAGGCCGAGGACCCCGGCGGCTGCTACGAGGTGATGTACCTCCTCGACGCGGAGGAGGATCGCGTCGCCGAGCTGCGCGACGAGCTCGACCGGCTCGGCGACTCGCTCGTCATGGTCGGCGGCGAGCGCCTGTGGAACGTCCACGTGCACACCGACGACGCGGGCCCGGCGATCGAGGCCGGCGTACGCGCCGGGCGCCCGCATCGCATCCGGGTGACGTACCTGCGGGAGAGCGAGGCACGGCACGCACGCAACACCGGGCGCGGTGTGATCGGCGTGACTCTGGGGGAGGGGCTGACGGCCCTGTTCGAGGAGCACGGCGCCACCGCCGTACGCCGGGAGCCGGGCCGGGTGCCCGCGCTGCCCGAGCTGGCCGAGGCCATCGTGTCGGCCGGCGACGAGGTCGTCGTCCTGCCCAACGACCAGTCGGTGCTCGGCGTCGCCGAGGCGGCGGCCCAGCGCGCACGCGAGGACGGGGTGCGCGTCGCGGTCGTCCCGGCCAGGGCATCCGCCCAGGGCCTGGCCGCGCTGGCCGTGCACGACCCGCTGCGCAGGTTCGACGAGGACGTCATCGCGATGACGCGCGCGGCCGGCGCGACGCGGTTCGGCCAGCTCCAGACCGCGGAGGAGGAGGCCGTGACGAGCGCCGGCATCTGCCGTCCCGGCGACACGCTCGGCCTCATCGACGGCGACGTGGCGGTCATCGGGACCGATCTGGCCGTGGTGACGGTGCGGATCCTCGACCGGATGCTGTCCGGCGGCGGCGAGCTGGTCACCCTGATCACCGGCGCCGGCGCGCCCGTCGGGCTCGCCGAGATGGCGCTCGCCCACCTGCACGCGCAGCGGCCCGACGTGGAGGTCGCGGTGTACGAGGGCGGCCAGGATCGCTACCCGCTGCTCCTCGGAGTCGAATAGGAGAGCCGCGCTGTTGTAGGAAGGTGCCGTGACAACACTCGACCAGCCGCTGGTCAAGGCGGTGGGCGCGAAGGCGGCCAAGAAGCTCGCCGCCCTGGAGCTGGAGACCGCCGGTGACCTGCTGCGCCACTATCCGAGGCGCTACGCCCAGCGCGGTGAGCTGACCGACCTGGCCGGACTGGCCGACGGCGAGTACGTCACCGTGCTCGCCGAGGTCGAGAAGGTCCAGGGCCGCAAGATCAGCAAGCGGCCCGGCTACCTCCTCGAGGTGATCGTCACCGACGGCCATGGCCGCCTCACCCTCACGTTCTTCGGCACCGGCGCGCGCGTGCCCGAGCGTGAGCTGCCGCCCGGCACGCGAGGCCTGTTCGCCGGCAAGGTCTCCACCTACGGCCCCAAGCGCCAGCTCGTGCACCCGGAGTACCGCGCGCTCCGCGGCGCCGACGGCGAGGACGCCGCGCGGGAGTTCGCCGAGGAGCTGATCCCGGTCTACCCGGCGACCAAGGGCCTGACGTCCTGGCAGATCGCCGACTGCGTGCGGATGGTCCTCGGCACGACCGACATCGGCGCCGACGCGCTGCCCTCGGGCGTACGCGCGCGGCACCGGCTCATCGGGCTCACCGAGGCGCTCACGGGCATCCACCAGCCGCAGGACCTGGCCGAGGTGGGCCGGTCGCGCCACCGGCTCAAGTGGGACGAGGCGTTCGTGCTGCAGACCGCGCTCGCCCAGCGGCGGCGCGCCGCCGCGGCGCTGCCCGCGACCGCGCGGCCGGTGAGCGAGGAGGGCCTGCTCGCCGACTTCGACGCGCGGCTGCCCTTCGAGCTCACCGACGGCCAGCGCGACGTCGGCGCGGTGATCGCGGCGGACCTGGCGCGTACGCACCCGATGCACCGGCTGCTCCAGGGCGACGTGGGCGCCGGCAAGACCGTCGTCGGCCTGCGCGCGATGCTCCAGGTCGTCGACGCGGGCGGCCAGGCGGCGATGCTCGCCCCGACCGAGGTGCTCGCGCAGCAGCACCACCGGTCGATCACGGCGATGCTCGGGCCGCTCGCCGAGGCGGGACGGCTCGGCGGCGCCGAGCACGGCACGCGCGTCGCGCTGCTGACCGGTTCCCAGGGCGCCAAGGCGCGGCGCGAGGGGCTGCTCGACGCGGCCTCGGGCGCGGCCGGGATCGTCGTCGGCACGCACGCCCTGCTGCAGGAGCACGTGCAGTTCGCCGACCTGGGGCTCGTCGTCATCGACGAGCAGCACCGCTTCGGCGTCGAGCAGCGTGACGCGCTGCGGGAGAAGGCCGTCGGCGGACGCCCGCACGTCCTGGTCATGACCGCGACGCCGATCCCGCGCACCGTCGCCATGACCGTCTACGGCGACCTCGACACCTCGGCGCTCACCCAGCTTCCGGCCGGGCGTTCCCCGATCGCGACGCACGTCGTACCGTCCGCCAACCGCGCCTACTGGGACCGCGCGTGGGCGCGCATCCGCGAGGAGGCCGAGAAGGGCCGCCAGGCGTACGTCGTGTGCCCCCGCATCGGCGAGCAGGAGGGCGACGAGGGCGACCTGTCCGGCGAGGACGAGGGCGCGCCCCCCGAGGAGGCCGCGCGGCGGCCACCGCTGGCCGTGCTCGACGTCGCGCCCAAGCTCGAGGAGGGCCCGCTGCACGGCCTCCGCCTCGGCGTCCTGCACGGGCGGCTGCACCCCGACGAGAAGGACGCGATGATGCGCCGGTTCGCGGCGGGCGAGGTCGACGTGCTGGTCGCCACGACGGTGGTCGAGGTCGGCGTCGACGTGCCCAACGCCACCGTGATGGCCGTGATGGACGCCGACCGGTTCGGCGTCTCACAGCTCCACCAGCTCCGCGGCCGGGTCGGCCGTGGCAAGCACCCCGGGCTGTGCCTGCTGGTCACCGACGCCCCCGAGGAGTCCAAGGCGCGCGAGCGGCTCGCCGCGGTCGCCTCGACGCTCGACGGGTTCGAGCTGTCACGGCTCGACCTCGAACAGCGCCGTGAGGGCGACGTGCTGGGCCAGACCCAGTCCGGGCGGCGGTCGAGCCTGCGGCTGCTGACCCTCCTCAGCGACGAGAAGATCATCCGCGAGGCGCGCGCCGAGGCCACGGACCTCCTCGACGGGGATCCCGAGCTCGCGGCGCACCCGGAGCTCGTCGCCGAGCTGGCGGCCCTGCTCGACGAGGAGCGGGCGGACTACCTGGAGAAGGCCTGATCCCTATCTAGTCGATTGACAATGTCTGGATGGTCGTTCACCATCGGGATGTGAACCGGAGAGATCCGCTCGTCGTGCGCCTCCACGTTGACCTGCGCCGTCAGGCCAGCGCGCTCTGTCGCCGGGGCTGAGTCCGCGCCTCGTTCCGACGACTCTCCGGAGGATCCTCATGACCATCATCGAGCTGCCCGTCCACACGCCCACCGAAGAGGCGGGCAACGCGCTCGCCCACGCGCTCGCCGACCCCGACCCGCGCGTGCGCCACGCCGCGGCCGAGGCCCTCATGGACGAACGCGAGGTGCTCGTCGGCGAGGCGGGCGTCCGCGACCTCGTACGGGCCGAGACCGACGGCGCCGACGTCCGCGTACGCCAGGTCGCCGCCGAGCTGGTGCGCGCGATGCGCACCGCGGCTTGGGAGATCTACACCCGGGGCCTGGCGCGGCACGACCCCGCGCGTGCCGAGACGGTCCGCGGGCTGGTCGTCCTGCGCGCGGCCACCGAGCTCGGCGAGATCGCGCTGACAGACCCCGGCTTCCGGGTCCGCGTGCGCGCGGTCGCGGCCCTCGGTGAGCTGGACTCCCAGGCGGCGATCGGCCCGCTGACGAGCGTCCTCGAGGACGACATCGTCGCCGTGCGCCGCACCGCCGTACGCGCCCTGAGGCGGTGGGCGGGCGACCGGCACTACGCGCGGGCGGCCCTGACGGGAGCGCTGGACGACCCGGACCCGGGTGTACGCGCGGAGGCACGCTGGGCGCTCGCCGGCCGCGAGAGATGATCTGACGCGCCGACGAGGTCGTGGCAGCGGCGGCACGTCTGCGGTTACCCTCCCGAAGTGGAGCGAAAGAGTGACTTCCGGCTCCCCGTCGCCGCCGCGCCGGCCTATCTGACGGCGACGGTGGCCGCGGTGTCGGCGGTCGGCGCCCTGGCGGTGGCGGCGATGGTGGCCTACATGATGGCCTCGATGCGCCGCCTGTCGGGTGAGCCCGCCGCCCTCGTGTCCGTCTTCTTCCCCTGCCTGGCGCTCGGCCTGCTCGTCTCCTCGGCGGTGATGGCGCTCCTGGCGCGCGCGGAGTTCCGGCTGCTCAGGAACCCCCCGGTGTTCACGCCGGACGGTCTGCGGCTGCGGGTGTTCGCGCGCCGCGGGTACGACGTGTTCGTCCCGTGGGAGCGGGTGTCACGGCTGCGCGTCGGCGAACGCGGGCCGCGCCCCTACCTCATGGTCGACGTCCCCGGGGCCGACGATCTCGTCGGCGACGACCCCGCGAAGTCCGAGCGGCTGAGACGCACCGCCGACCGCTTCGAGGGTGCCGCCTTCGTGTACGCGATGCGGGGCGCCCTCATCCACGCCGAGGATCTCGGCGTCGTCGTCGAGAGCCTCAGCGAGGGCGCGGTCGGCCTCGACCACTGAACCCCAGAGACGCGCGAAGGGCGCCCCCGGACCTTCCCGGGGGCGCCCTTCACTTCGTTCTCAGGACCGCGCTTTGAGCCGCAGGCGCGAGCCCGCCATGCCGGCCGCACCGGTCAGCACGGCGGCCGCGCCGATGAGGGCGAGCACGCCGAGCGGGCCACCCGTCGTCGGCAGGTCGTTCTGCACGACGGCCAGCGAACCGGACGACGCCGGGGCGTTGCCGGGCGGCGGGCCCGGCGGCTGCGACGGCGGTTTCTGTCCCGGCGGCGCGCTCGGCGGCGGCGGGACGCTGGGCGGCGGCTGCGGGCTCGGGCACTGGGCCGGCACGCTCACGCACAGGCCCGCGGAGAGCCGTACGCCTCGCTGGCCGACGGAGGCCCGTACCGGAGCCTTCACGTCCACCACCGGGTGGCTGGGCGCGCGGCGCGAGCTCGGGAGCGGCAGCTGGACGTGGACCGGCAGGTTGACGTGCAGGCCCGAGCGGTTGGACGTGCCGTGCTCGGTGGCCGGCTGGCCGGTGAGCCCGCTGACGGTCTTTCCGAGGGTGTCCGTCAACCCTCCGACAAGGCCCGGGCCGCGCGTGTCGGCCTGGGCGATGCCGCTCATGGCGGTGAAGCCCACCACCGTGGCGCCGGCGGTGGCCGCCAGCCTCGTGCGTGTTCGCATAGGGGAGTCTCCGTAGAAGAGCGGGGAACACACCAGGAGCCCGTACGGGTGGAGGGCGCGTACGCCGGGTCCTCCCGTAACGGGCCTCGCACGATCTGTCCCCCATCGCCGCGTGGCCGGGGGCGGTCCCCCCGTGGGCGCCTGCCGTACAGCCAGCGACTAATTTGTCACGACAAGTATTTATTGCAGTGTCATTTGACCCAATAGTCAAGGTCTTTCGCGCTGGTGTCGTGCGGTGTCGTGCCCGGGCGCCTCCGGCCTGCGGGCACACTGGACGGGTGACCCGAGTCATCGCAGGATCCGCCGGTGGCCGGCGGATCACCGTTCCCTCCGGCCGCGACACGCGGCCCACCAGCGATCGCGCACGTGAGGGGCTCTTCTCGACCGTCCATTCCGTGCTGGGCGACCTCGATGGCCTGCGCGTGGCCGACCTGTTCGCCGGGTCCGGCGCCGTCGGCCTGGAGGCCCTGTCGCGCGGCGCCGCGCACGTGCTGCTGGTCGAGTCCGCCCCGCGCGCCGCGAAGACGATCAAGGAGAACATCGGGGCGCTGGGCCTGCCCGGAGCCGAGCTGGTGACCGACCGGGTCGAGCGCGTGCTGCGCCACGCCCCGGCCGAGCCGTACGACCTGGTCTTCGCCGACCCGCCGTACGCCGTGACCGACGAGGCCGTCATGTCGATGCTCGATGACCTGCGCGACAACGCCTGGCTCGCCGCCGACGCCCTCGTCGCCGTCGAGCGCCCGACGCGAGGCGCGCCTGTCCTCTGGCCGGACGGGTATACGGAGGGCAGGGCCCGTCGTTACGGCGAAGGGACGTTTTGGTACGGTCACGCCGCAGGTCACTGACTGACTGAGCGAAGGGGACTCACCTCGTGCGCCGTGTTGTCTGTCCGGGGTCCTACGATCCCGTCACCAACGGACACCTCGACATCATCAGCCGGGCTTCGCGCCTGTACGACGAGGTCGTCGTCGCCGTACTGATCAATATCTCCAAGAAGAGCCTGTTCAGCGTCGAGGAACGCACCGAGATGATCGGTGAGGTGACCAAGGAGTACGGCAACGTCACCGTCGAGAAGTTCCACGGCCTGACGGTCGACTTCTGCCGTGACCGCGACATCCCGGTGATCGTCCGGGGCCTGCGCGCGGTCAGCGACTTCGACTACGAGTTGCAGATCGCGCAGATGAACCACCAGATGGCGGGCGTCGAGACGATGTTCATGGCGACCAACCCGCTATACTCCTTCCTTTCTTCCAGTCTGGTCAAGGAGATCGCGCAGTACGGTGGGGACGTCTCCGGTCTGGTGCCCGAGCCGGTGCAGCGCCGTCTCGCGCGCAAGTTCGCGGAGTCCTGAGCGCAGGGGTGCCGAGTTGGGTGTACGGCCCTGTGTTCGGTAACCTTGCCAATCGACCTTGCCCGACGACGGTGATGCGTCATGCCTCACGGAAGCAGGAACGACCTGACTCGCATCGATCCCCGCGACCCCTTCGTGATCGACACTCACGCGCTGGGGCGCAGACCGGGGTCGATGCGCAAGGACTCCCGCGACGTGCCGGCTCCGACGGATCTCGGCATCGAGATGGTCGGTGTCCCCGAGGACGCCAAGATCGAGCTGGACATCCGGCTCGAGGCGGTGATGGAGGGCGTGCTCGTCTCGGGCACGGCTTGTGCGCCTCTCTCCGGAGAGTGCGCGCGCTGCCTGGATCCGATCACCTCGTCGATCGAGGTGGAGTTCCAGGAGCTCTTCGTCTACTCCGACACCCGCTCCGGTGAGGAGGCGGGCGAGGACGAATACCGCCTCGCGGGAGATCTCATCGATCTCCAGCCGGTGGTACGGGACGCGATGGTGCTCGCACTGCCGCTGTCCCCGCTGTGCCAAGAGGACTGTCCGGGCCTGTGCCCGGTGTGCGGAGTCCGGCTGGCCGACGCCGAGCCGGATCATCAGCACGACGCCGTCGACCCTCGGTGGGCGGCATTGCAGGGCATGTTGGATCAACAACGACCAGAGGAGGGCTGACGTGGCCGTACCGAAGCGGAAGAAGTCGCGCAGCAACACACGGCACCGTCGCTCGCAGTGGAAGGCCCAGGCCCCCACGCTCGTGCGCTGCCCGCAGTGCCGTGACGAGAAGCTGCCGCACACCGCGTGCCCGACCTGCGGCACGTACAACCGCCGTCAGGTCATCGACGTGGCCTGAACGACGTATCCCGGGGGTGACGTTCGCGTCGCCCCCGGCACGTCTCGCGATGAGGACACGCCCGAGGCCGTGGCGGACGCCGGAAACGACCCGGCGTGCGCCTCGCCCTCGCGGAATCTTCCGCTGAGGAGCATCGTGAACCCAATCCACGACGCGGCGCTCACCGAGGTGGCCGCGTGAGACCCGATCATTCGGCGGCCGACAGCACCGCCCTCGAGACCGCGCTCGGTGTCACGACCGATCCGGGCCTGCTCGAGCGCGCGCTCACCCACCGCTCGTACGCGTACGAGAACGGCGGCCTGCCCACCAACGAGCGCCTGGAGTTCCTCGGGGACTCGGTGCTCGGGCTGGTCGTCACCGACACGCTGTTCCGCGGCCATCCCGACCTGCCCGAGGGGCAGCTCGCCAAGCTCCGGGCCGCGGTGGTCAACATGCGGGCGCTCGCGGGTGTCGCCCGTTCGCTCGACCTCGGCGCCTACATCCGGCTCGGCCGGGGCGAAGAAGGCACCGGCGGCCGCGACAAGTCCTCGATCCTCGCCGACACGCTCGAGGCGGTCATCGGTGCGGTCTACCTCGACCGCGGCCTTCAGGCCGCCGACGACCTGGTGCACCGCCTGTTCGACGAGCTGATCGCGCGGTCGGCGAGCCTGGGCGCCGGCCTGGACTGGAAGACCTCGCTGCAGGAGCTGACCGCCACCGAGGAGCTCGGCGTCCCCGAGTACCACGTGGAGGAGAGCGGCCCGGACCATCAGAAGACGTTCCGCGCGAGCGTCGGCGTGGGCGGCGTCGAGTACGGCCGTGGCGAGGGGCGCAGCAAGAAAGAGGCCGAACAGCAGGCGGCCGAGGCCGCCTGGACGGCGATCCGCGAGCGCTCCGCGGGCCGGTAGGCACCGCCCACGGCCGTTGAGGCCGCGAACACGGTCCGAAGAGGAGATTTCACGTGCCCGAGCTGCCCGAGGTCGAGGTCGTACGCCAGGGCGTCGAACGCTTCGTCGCGGGCCGGACCATCGAGTCCGCCACCGTGCTGCACCCGAGGGCCGCCCGGCGTCACGAGGAGGGCCCGGCCGACCTGGCCGCCCGCCTGACCGGGAGGCTCGTCGAGGGCGCGCGGCGCCGCGGCAAGTACCTGTGGCTTCCGGTCGGCGCCGACGAGGCGCTCCTCGCGCACCTCGGCATGAGCGGCCAGCTGATCGTCGGCGAGCCGGACAAGCCGTACGAGAAGCATCTGCGGGCCCGGATGACCTTCACCGACGGCGGCCTGGACCTGCGCTTCATCGACCAGAGGACGTTCGGCCACCTGATGCTGGCCGGCACCGCCGACGGCATACCGGAGCCCATCGCGCACATCGCGCCGGACCCGCTGGAGAAGGCCTTCGACGAGGAGAGGTTCTCCACCGCGCTGCGGCGCCGCCAGACCGGCATCAAGCGGGCTCTCTTGGACCAGACCCTCATCAGCGGCGTGGGCAACATCTACGCCGACGAGGCGCTGTGGCGCTCCAAGCTGCACTGGGCGCGCCCGACCGAGACCCTGACCCGCGCGGAGGCCTCCCAGGTGCTCTCCGCGGTTCGTGAGGTCATGGGGGCGGCGCTGACCGCTGGGGGCACGTCCTTCGACAGCCTCTACGTCAACGTCAACGGCGAGAGCGGCTACTTCGAGCGGTCCCTCAACGTGTACGGCCGGCGTGACGAGCCGTGCGCGCGCTGCGGCTCGCCGATCCGGCGGGACCCGTTCATGAACCGGTCCTCCTACAGCTGCCCGACGTGCCAGCCGCGTCCTCGGCGGGCGCACTACTGAGCGCGCTGGCCGGACCCGGCCGCGGTCGGGCGCGGCCATTCCGGCATCGGCGTGACGCCAGTGACGAGTGTGACCGGCGTGACCTGGCGCACTCGGGCGCCACGCCGTTCGCGGCCCTCGCGAGGCCTCCGCGCGGTGCCCTCTCACAACGCTCATACCGCCACTAGGATCGCGGATCGTGGACGAGCAGACGCGGCTGACAGCCTGGGTGCGGGGGCACGTGCAGGGCGTGGGTTTCCGCTGGTGGGTACGTTCACGTGCGCTCGAGCTCGGTCTGGTGGGGTCGGCGGGAAACCTGATGGACGGCCGGGTCGAGGTCGTCGCGGAGGGCCCGCGTGAGGCCTGTGACGCGCTACTGATCCTGCTGCGCGGAGGTGCCACTCCGGGAAAGGTCATCGGAGTGGTGGAACGCTGGAGTACGCCTCGAGGTGATCTTCGCGGCTTCATCGAACGGTGATCGTTCGAGGAAGTCTGCTAAACTCGCATAGACAGGTTGTTACGGGTCTGTGACATCTGTCTTGACCGGCTCACCGGCCGGTGCGAACCTAGTTGTTGCGCGCATCTTATTTGGCTCTCATGTGCGCGATCATTCCTGCTGGTCACTCAGCGTGGAGGACCCTTAATCATGGCGAAGGCTCTACTCGGCCACGTCGGCGGTCCGGACCCCCGCATGGTTGCGGAGATGCGGCGCCTTCAGCAACGTGTCCGCGACCTGGAGGCCGAGCTCGTACGGCTCCAGTCCGAGAACGACACGCTCGCAGCCGTTGCTGACGACGAAGTCATGGCGCTCAGCGCCAAGGACCGCGAACCGGCTCTGACCTGACGGTCAGATGGCTATGTAAAAGGGGCGTCGATCATGACGTCCCTTTTTGCGGTCTAACATTTCCCCCGCTCATGCGTGGCTCTGTGCTGTGCTTTTTACGCCACGGGTGGGCAATCACTTCGGAAATGCATGTGTGATCATGCTCGGCACTGGTCACGGCGGTAGATGACGCTCGACGAATTCGGTCGAGCGGTACCGTCATGATCGCCGGGTATCCGGCGTACGTGCGGCATTCCGTTATGCCTGCCGACGGCCGTCCGAATTGAACGCCGAACCCGTTAGTGCCGGGAATCCAGGCGTTGACCGCCACCGTCGCGTCACCCCGGGTTCTCCGAGAGGGACCACGCATCGCGAGTGATCGTGGCACATTTGGGGATGTCGCACACCCGGACGGCGGTACACCGGCCGGTATCGTTTCCCGTGGCCAGCCGGATCTGGGGGGCTCGGCCCACCTGGCGCGAGGGGTCCGGCGCCCGCACCCGCAGAAAGGATCGGTAGCCGCTTGTACTTGAAGAGCCTCACGTTGCGCGGCTTCAAGTCCTTCGCGTCCTCGACCACGCTGCGGTTCGAACCAGGGATCACGGCCGTCGTCGGCCCGAACGGCTCGGGCAAGTCCAACGTCGTCGACGCCCTCGCCTGGGTCATGGGCGAGCAGGGCGCCAAGTCGCTGCGCGGCGGCAAGATGGAGGACGTGATCTTCGCGGGCACCTCGTCGCGCCCGCCCCTCGGCCGCGCCGAGGTCCTCCTCACGATCGACAACACCGACGGCGCGCTGCCGATCGACTACTCCGAGGTCACGATCAGCCGGCTGATGTTCCGGTCGGGCCAGAGCGAGTACTCCATCAACGGTGACTCGTGCCGCCTGCTCGACGTGCAGGAGCTGCTGTCCGACTCCGGCATCGGCCGTGAGATGCACGTCATCATCGGCCAGGGACAGCTCGACCGGGTCCTGCACTCCGGACCCGAGGGCCGCCGCGCGGTCATCGAGGAGGCCGCCGGCGTACTGAAGCACCGCAAGCGCAAGGAGAAGGCGCTGCGGAAGCTCGACGCGATGCAGGCCAACCTGACGCGCGTCCAGGACCTGACCGGCGAGCTGCGCCGCCAGCTCAAGCCGCTCGGCCGGCAGGCCGAGATCGCGCGCCGGGCCGCCGTGATCCAGTCCGACCTGCGCGACGCGCGGGTACGCCTGCTCGCCGACGACCTGGTGACGCTGACCCGCAGGCTCAAGGAGGAGGCCGCCGACGAGGCCTCGGTGCGCGAGCGCCGCGCCGCCGTCGAGCAGGCCCTGACCGGCGCCCAGCGGCGCGAGGCCGAGCTGGAGGCCGAGGCCGCCGAGCAGGCGCCCGTGCTGGTTCAGGTCCAGGAGACCTGGTACCGCCTGTCGGCGCTGAAGGAGCGGCTGCGCGGCGTCGGAGAGGTCGCCGCCGAGCGCTACCGCAGCGCCTCCGACGCGCAGGCCGAGGAGCGGAGAGGCCGCGACCCCGAGGACCTCGAGCGCGAGGCCGCCGAGGTCCGCGAGCAGGAGGAGATCCTCGGTGAGCGCCTCGAGGCGGCCGAGGACTTTCTGGGCGGCGCCGTGGAGGCGCGCGCCGCCGCCGAAGACGAGCTTCGCGGGGAGGAGCGCCGGCTCCAGTCCGCCGCGCGCGCCGCCGCCGACCGACGTGAGGGCCTGGCCCGGCTGCGCGGCCGGGTCGAGGCGCTGGGCAGCAAGATGCAGGCCACCGAGGCGGAGATCGGCCGCCTCACCGAGGCACGGGCCGAGGCCGCCGAGCGCGCGCGGGTCGCCGAGGCCGAGCACGCCGCGCAGGACACCCAGGTCACCGAGGACCCGGAGCTGGCCGCCGAGCACGAACGCGCGCAGGAGACCCTCGAGCTGGCGAAGGAGGCCGCCGAGGAGGCGCGCGAGGCCGTCGACGGGCCGCGCCGCGCCGTACGCGAGGCCCACGAGCGCGTCACCGCCTCCCGCAGTGCCGACCAGTCGGCGCAGAAGGAGGTCACCGCGCTCCAGGCGCGCGTCGAGGCCCTCGAGCTGACCATGGGCAGTGCCGCCGACGGGGGAGAGGCGATCCTCGCCGCCGGGCTCGACGGCGTCCTGGGCACGGTCGCCTCGCTGCTGTCGGTCGAGCCGGGCGCCGAGGTCGCGGTGGCCGCCGCGCTGGGCGGCGCCGCCGAGGCCGTCGCGGTCGCCTCGCTCGACGCGGCCGAGGCCGCGCTCACCATGCTGCGCGCCGACGACGCGGGCCAGGCCGGCCTGGTCGTCGGCGACGGGCCCGCCACCGAGCCCGCACGCGTACCGCTGCCGGGCGGCGCGCGTCACGCCCTCGACCTGGTGAAGGCGGCCGAGCCGCTGCGTTCTGCGGTACACCACCTGCTCGACGGGGTGGTCGTGGTCGAGAGCCTGTCCGCCGCCGCGTCGCTCGTCCGCACCTCGCCGACCACACGGGCGGTGACCCGCGACGGCGACCTGATCGGCGCGCACTGGGCGCTGGGCGGGGGCGGCGGCCGGCAGAGCCTGCTGCAGATGCGTACGGCGCGCGACGAGGCCGCGGACAAGCTCGCCGAGACCGAGGCGCGCGCCGAGGGCACCGCCGAGGCCCTGGAGGAGGCGACGGTCGCCGAGCGCCGCGCTCAGGCCGTCCTCGAGGAGGCACAGGCCGCGGTCGGCGAGGCGCAGTCCGGCGTCAACCGCGCGCAGGGCGTGCTGGACAAGGTCCGCGCCCGGCTGCGCGAGGCCGCGGCCGAGGCCGCGCAGGAGGCCAAGCAGGTCGCACGCCTGCAGGCCGCCGCGCAGGCCGCGCGGCAGGAGGCCGAGCGCCTGTCCGGCGCGGTGGCCACCGCCGAGGAGGCGCGCGAGCGCGACGCCGAGGCGTCCGCCGCGCTCCAGGAGCGCCTGGAGGTCGCCGAGGCCGAGCCCGTGGAGGACGACGAGGACCAGGACTCCTCGCGCCGCGACGAGCTGACCGACCGCTGCCAGGAGCTGCGCGGCGCCGAGATGGAGGCGCGGCTCAACGTCCGTACCGCCGAGGAGCGGGTCACGGCCATCACCGGCCGCGCCGACGAGCTGATGCGCGCCGCCGAGCGCGAACGCGCCGAGCGCGCGCGGGCCGCCGAGCGCCGCGAGCGCCGCGCCCGTGACGCACGCGTCGCGCGGGCCGTCGTCAGCGGGGCGCGGCACGCCCTGACCCGCATCGAGGTGTCGATCACGGCCGCCGTCGCCGAGCGTGCGGCCGCCGAACAGGCGCGCGCCGCGCGCGAGGAGGAGCTGAAGACCGTACGCACCCGCGTACGCGAGCTGACCGGCGAGCACGAAAAGCTCGTCAACGTCGCCCATGGCAGCGAGGTCGCGCGCGCCGAGCAGCGGCTGCGGCTGGAGCAGATGGAGGAGCGCGCCCTCGAGGAGTTCGGGCTCGAGGTGGAGGTCCTGGTCGCCGAGTACGGCCCGGACCAGGAGGTGCCGCCGCCCTCCGACGCGCCCGAGGACGAGGTGGCGCAGCCGTACGACCGCGCGACGCAGGAGAAGCGCGCCAAGCAGGCCGAGCGCCAGCTCACCCAGCTCGGCAAGGTCAACCCGCTCGCGCTGGAGGAGTTCGCCGCGCTGGAGGAGCGCCACGCGTTCCTGACCACGCAGCTCGAGGACCTCAAGAAGACCCGGCGGGACCTGCTCACCGTGGTCAAGGAGGTCGACGACCGGGTCGAGCAGGTCTTCACGTCGGCGTACGAGGACACCGCGGCCCAGTTCGAAGGGATCTTCTCGCGGCTGTTCCCCGGCGGCGAGGGAAAGCTGTCGCTCACCGCCCCGGAGGACATGCTCACCACGGGCGTCGAGGTCGAGGCACGACCGCCGGGCAAGAAGGTCAAGCGCCTGTCGCTGCTGTCCGGCGGCGAGCGGTCGCTGGTCGCGATCGCGTTCCTGGTCGCGATCTTCAAGGCGCGCCCGTCGCCGTTCTACGTGCTCGACGAGGTCGAGGCCGCGCTGGACGACACCAACACCCAGCGGCTGCTCGGCATCTTCGAGGAGCTTCGTGAGTCGTCGCAGCTCATCGTGATCACACACCAGAAGCGCACGATGGAGGGCGCCGACGCCCTCTACGGCGTGAGCATGCGCGGCGACGGCGTCACCCAGGTCATCAGCCAGCGGCTCCGCGAGCCCGAACCCGCCTGACGCAACGGCCGAGACGACGCGACTCGGGCTTCTGCGAGACTGGACACGCTATGGAATACCTGTACCTCGCCATCGCCATCGTCGTGCTCGCCCTCATCGTGGGCGGTTTCGTCCTGCTACGGGGCCGTGGCCGTACGACTCCGCCGCCCCAGGGACCGGTCGGGGGCAGTGGCGCCGTCCTCGAGGACGACCGCGCCGCCGAGTCCGTCGACGCGCCCGTCACCGTCCCGGCCCCGCCGCCGGCCGAGATCGAGCTGCCGCCGCCGTCCGCGGGCCGTCTCGTACGGCTGCGCGCGCGGCTGTCGCGCTCGCAGAACGCCCTCGGCAAGAGCCTGCTGACGCTGCTGTCGCGCGACGCGCTCGACGACGACGCGTGGGAGGAGATCGAGGACACCCTGGTCACCGCCGACGTCGGCGTCACGCCCGCGCGGCAGATCGTCGAGGACCTGCGCACCAAGGTGAAGGTCCTCGGCTCGCGCGACCCGGCCGACGTCCGGGAGCTGCTCAAGGACGAGCTGCTCGAGCAGCTCGGCAAGGACCTGCCGCGGTCCCTGCGCACCGAGCCGCACGGCAACCAGCCGGCGGTCATCCTCGTCGTCGGCGTCAACGGCACCGGAAAGACGACGACGTGCGGCAAGCTGGCGCGCGCCCTGGTCGGCGACGGGCGTACGGTCCTGCTGGGCGCGGCCGACACGTTCCGCGCGGCGGCGGCCGACCAGCTCCAGACCTGGGGCTCGCGGGTCGGCGCCGAGGTCGTGCGCAAGAACGAGGGCACCGACCCGGCGAGCGTCGCGTTCGAGGCGGTCAAGCAGGGGATCGCCAACTCCGTGGACACGGTGATCATCGACACCGCGGGCCGCCTGCACACCAAGACCGGGCTGATGGACGAGCTCGGCAAGGTCAAGCGGGTCGTCGAGAAGCAGGCCCAGGTCGACGAGGTGATCCTGGTCCTGGACGCCACGACCGGGCAGAACGGCCTCCAGCAGGCCCGCGTCTTCGCCGAGGTCGTCGACGTCACCGGCATCGCGCTGACCAAGCTCGACGGCACGGCCAAGGGCGGCATCGTCATCGCCGTGCAGCGTGAGCTGGGCGTCCCGGTCAAGCTCGTCGGGCTGGGCGAGGGGGCGGACGACCTCGCGCCGTTCGAGCCGGAGGCCTTCGTCGACGCCATCCTGGGCGACTAACCCAGATCTCGCCCGGATCGCGGTGATGCGGGCGAAACACGGGTGAAACATGATCGGCCATGTTTCACACCGTTGAAACATGCGTGCCCCGCGGGTGAAACGGCGCTGCTCGAAGCTCCAGAGCAGAATCGACCTCTCACCGAAGGGACGCCGCATGCCGCCGGACGTTCTGAAACTCATGAATTCAGGCGACACCGCCTGGTTGCTGGCGAGCTCGGCGCTCGTCCTCCTGATGACCCCGGGCCTCGCGTTCTTCTATGGCGGTATGACCCGGTCCAAGAGCGTCCTCAACATGCTGATGATGAACTTCGCCACGATCGGCATCGTCAGCATGCTGTGGGTGTTCTATGGCTACTCGCTGGCGTTCGCGAAGGACGTCGGCAATCACGGGTTCATCGGAGGCCTCGGCCGGGTCGGCCTCAAGGACACGCTGCTGTCCGCCTCGGGCACCTCGCCGGAGCTGGCCTTCGCGAGCTTCCAGCTCATGTTCGCGATCATCACGCCCGCCCTGATCAGCGGCGCCATCGCCGACCGAGTGAAGTTCGGCGGCTGGTGCGCGTTCGTGGCGATCTGGACCACGGTCGTCTACTTCCCCGTCGCCCACTGGGTGTTCTTCTTCGGTGACCTGTCCACGACCAAGGACGGCGGATTCCTCGCCGACCACATCGGCGCACTCGACTTCGCGGGCGGCACCGCGGTCCACCTGAACGCCGGCATGGCCGGCCTCGCGATGGCCCTCGTGATCGGCCGCCGGGTCGGGTGGCCGAAGGAGTCGATGCGGCCGCACAACGTCCCCTTCGTACTGCTCGGCGCCGGTCTGCTGTGGTTCGGCTGGTTCGGCTTCAACGCCGGCTCGGCGCTCGCCGCGAACGGCCAGGCGTCGGTGGCCTTCATCAACACCCAGGTCGCCACCGGGGCCGCGGCCCTCTCCTGGGTCATCGTCGAGAAGATCCGGTACGGGAAGTCGACCGCGCTCGGCATGGCCTCCGGTGCGGTCGCCGGCCTCGTCGCGATCACCCCGGCCTGCGCCGCGGTGAACCCGGTCGGCGCGATCGTCGTCGGCCTGATCGCCGGCGCGCTGTGCTCCGTGGCAGTTGGCATGAAGACGAAGTTCGGCTTCGACGACTCGCTCGACGTCGTCGGCGTGCACGCGGTCGGCGGCGCGGCGGGCGCCCTGCTCATCGGCTTCCTCGCCACCCCGACCGTCACCGGCATCCTCACCCCGGCCAAGGGCGACGGGCCGGCCGGCCTGCTGTACGGCGGCGGCCTCTCCCAGCTCGGCAAGCAGGCCATCGGCGTCGGAATGGTCGCCGTCTACTCCTTCGTCCTGACCTGGATCATCGGCAAGGCGCTGGACAAGATCATGGGCCTGCGGATCAGCGAGGACGATGAGGTCTCCGGCATCGACCTGGCGGTCCACGCCGAGACCGCGTACGAGATCGGTAGCGTGCGGAGCGGTTCGCGGGGCGGCTCGGGCCTCCTCGGCAAGCTCACCGCGGAGCCCGAGCCCGCGGGCGACAAGAAGGTGGAGGCGGACGCATGAGGCTCGTCACGGCGGTCATCAAGCCGTTCAAGCTCGACGACGTCAAGGCCGCGCTCGAGACGTTCGGGGTGCAGGGCCTCACCGTCAGCGAGGCCAGCGGGTACGGGCGCCAGCGCGGGCACACCGAGGTCTACCGGGGCGCGGAGTACAAGGTCGACCTCGTGCCCAAGCTCCGGGTCGAGGTCCTCGTCGAGGCGGAGGACGCCGACGACATCATCGACGTGATCGTGAAGGCGGCGCAGACCGGGAAGATCGGTGACGGCAAGGTCTGGTCCGTGCCGGTCGAGACGGTGGTGCGGGTCCGTACCGGTGAGATCGGGCCGGAGGCGCTGTAAGAGTGACAGACGCGATCGGGGCGACGCGTGGCCCGGCCGAGCCGACGGCTCGGCCGGGCCACGCCGTCTCCGTGGCCCACACCGGCGCGAGGGAGTCGCTGCGGGCCGCGCGCGCCCGCCGTACCCAGGAGATCGACCGAGACCTGGCCGGGCTGCTCGGCGCCGAGGCCGACGTCGCGCTGGTCGCCGTCGGCAGCCACGGGCGCGAGGAGGTCACGCCGGGCGGTGACCTCGACCTCGTCCTGCTCCACCGCGACCGGCCGGGCATCGCGACGCTCGCCGACCGCGTCTGGTATCCGATCTGGGACTCCGGCCAGCGACTCGACCACTCCGTACGGACCCCGGCGGAGGCCCGCGAGGTCGCGCGCGAGGACGTCAAGGCGGCCCTGGGCCTGATCTACGCGCGGCACGTCGCCGGCGACCCCGAACTGACCCGTGAGCTGCGCGACGCCGTCCTCGCCGACTGGCGCTCCGACGCACGCCGCAGGCTGCCCGAACTGCGCGAGATGACCCGGAGCCGATGGGAGGAACACGGCGAGCTGGCGTTCCTGCTCGAACCCGATCTGAAGGAGTCGCACGGCGGGCTCCGCGACGTGCACGCCATGCACGCGGTCGCCGCCGCCTGGGTCTGTCCGGCGCCGTCGGACCGCGTCAAGGAGGCGTACGCGCTGCTCCTCGACGTCCGGCACGCGCTGCAGGAGACCACCGGACGCGGTACCGACCGCCTCGTTCTCCAGGAGCAGGACCCGGTGGCCGAAGCCCTCGGCCTGCTCGACGCCGAGGTGCTCCTGCGCTCGGTCGCCGAGGCCGCCCGCACCGTCACGTACGGCGTCGACCAGGTGTGGCGCGGTGTGTCGCGCTTCTGCGCGCCGTCCGGCAGACCCGTACGCCGCCCGCTCGCCGACGGCGTCGTCGAGCACGACTCCGAGGTCGTCCTCGCCCGCGGCGCCGACGTCGCCGCGGACCCGACGCTCGTGCTGCGCGTCGCGGCCGCCGCCGCGCAGGCCGGTCTGCCGCTGGCCACCGCGACGATCGAGCGCCTCGCCAAGGAGAGCCGGCCCATGCCGGTGCCCTGGCCGGCCGAGGCGCGCGACGCGCTCGTCACCCTGCTCGGTGCCGGCACGCCCGCCATCGGTGTGTGGGAGGCCCTCGACCAGGTCGGCCTGGTCGAACGCCTGCTGCCCGACTGGGAACGCGTGCGCAACCGGCCGCAGCGCAACCCCGTGCACACCTACACGGTCGACCGGCACCTCGTCGAGACCGCCGCACACGCCGCCGAGCACGCTCGCGACGTCTCGCGGCCCGACCTGCTGCTCGTCGGCGCGCTGCTGCACGACATCGGCAAGGGCTGGCCCGGCGACCACTCGCGCACCGGCGCGGTGATGGCGCGCGACCTGGGGGAGCGGCTCGGCTTCGGTGCCGACGACGTACGGATCCTCGAGGCGGTCGTCCTCCACCACCTTCTGCTGCCCATCACCGCGACCCGGCGCGACCTCGACGACCCCGTGACGATCGAGAGCGTGGCACGTACCGTCGGCGACCCCGTCGTACTGGAGACGCTCGCCGCACTGGCCATCGCGGACGGCCAGGCCACCGGGCCCGCCGCCTGGAACGCGTGGAAGGCCGGCCTGGTCGCCGAGCTGACCCGCCGCGTCGCCGCCGTCCTCGCCGGGGCGCCGCCGCCCGTCGCACCCGAACCGACGCCCGAGCAGCTCGCCCTGGCGCGCCACGGCGGCGGAGCCGTACGCGTGACCGGGTCCCAGATCACGATGGTCGCGCCCGACCGGCCCGGCCTGCTGTGGCAGGCCGCCGGCGTGCTCGCGCTCCATCGGCTCGCCGTACGCGGCGCGCGCGTCGTCTCCTGGGGCGTCATGGACGCGTCGCCGACGGCCCTGCTGGAGTTCATCGCCGTGCCCGAGTACGGCTCCGGGCCCGACCCGGCGGCGCTCGAGGCCGACCTGCGGCGGGTCCTCGCGGGCCGGCTCGACGTCGAGGGGCGGCTCGAGCGCCGCGAGCGCGCACACCGGCCGCGCAAGGGCGTCCCGGTCGCGCCGCCCCGCGTCACGCTGATCGACGACGCCTCCAGCACCGCCACGGTCGTCGAGGTACGCGCGCACGACCGGCCCGGCCTGCTGTGGCGCATCGGGCACGCGCTGGGCGCCGGTGGGGTCCAGGTACGCGCCGCGCGCGTCGAGACGCTCGGCGCCGAGGCGGTCGACGCCTTCTATGTCGTCGACGCCGAGGGCCGCCCGATCGTGGACGGCGACGTACGCGCGGCGATCCGCGAGCACATCCTGGACGTCCTGCGCTGAAAATGACGTGGCACGGTCCGGCCAGTGAAGATCGTCGGAATGGCTCGCGGGCTTATTGACGGTGTGCCCCGTGCCGGTGAGGCTTCATGGCGTTCATGACGCCTGGGAGGCCCTTGTGCAAAGACCCCTGCTCATCCGCTGCGCCGTGCTGGCCGGTGTGGTCACCGCGGCCGGGCTGGCGGCGACGCCCGCCGACGCGGCGCGTACCACGGTCATCGACCGAGGTCACGGCCGGACGATCACATTTCACGTGGCCCGTGCGGGCGAGGCCCTCGTCGACCTGACCGCCTCCGCGCCCGGCGTCTCCTGGGCGGTCGAGGGGCACGAGTCGGCGGTCGTGTCGCTGTACGTCGACGGACGGTACGCCACCGACGACGTCGTCCCCGCGGACTTCCCGATCAGCCGGTCGTTCGCGCTCGGCCGGCTGGGCGCCGGGCACCACCGACTGAGCCTGCGGCCGGCCACCGACCGGTCGCCGGGCTCGCGGGTGAGCGTCTCCCACGTGGCGTTCCACGTCGTGCCGGCCGGCTCCGCCGCGTACACCGACCTGGCGCACGCCCCGGTGCTGTACGGGCGGAACGGCGCCGACTCGGGCGGACCGTTCCAGAACGCCACGACCGACACCCCGCTGGTCGCCTGGCACGAGGACACACCCGCCACCACGCCGGGACACCGCCTGCTCACCTACTCCTACATCTGGAGCAACGAGGACGGCGGCACCTCGACGCCGCAGCTCATGGCCCGCTGGGGCCGTACGACCGACATCGAGTGGATCTACCAGGTCGAGGTCGACGCGGACGGCCACCGGTTGCCCGGAACCGCGGTCATCCAGGCACCGAACCACGTCACGCAGCCGTTCGCCGGGACGTACGAGGGCGACCACCCGCTGATGCAGACCTGCACGCTGAACAACAACATCTGCGACCAGGTCGATGACCCGATGAGGTTCTCGCTCTCCACCGAGGAGAGTCTCGACGCCACCGCCGACGCGCGCGAGCTGGTGATGGACCGCAACCCGTGGACGTACTGGGTGGCCGCCGCCGAGTCGCGCCGCGAGGGCAAGGTCCAGGCGGACCCGCCGACCACGTCGTCGACGTTCATCGCCGACCCGCACGACTACCTCTACCTCGTGGTGCGCAAGCAGACCGTCGACCCGCCGAACGGCACGAACTGGGTCGGCCTGTCGATCGGGGTCAAGCTCAAGGGGGACCCGACGCTGTACCGGTCGGACCACCTGTTCCCCGACCGCTCGATCCAGCGCGACATCCCCGCGGCCACCACCGTGCAGCTCCCGCCGGGCACGAAGGCCTCGGACATCGAGCAGATCACCGGAATCCGCGTACCGGCCACGGCCGTGGACACCGGCGCGACCATCGATGTCCAGGGCGTGAACCGGGCGTTCTTCCTGGACTCGGGCGACCGGCCGCAGGAGTCCTTCCTGTCCGGCGCGACCCCGGCCACCCTCACCGCGCAGGCCCCGACCGCCGTTCTCTACGCGGCGAAGTAGCTCCGACGCGTCGTGCCGCCCGGGGCCACAGTCGGCCGAGGGCGGCACGATCTTCGTGGCCCGGTCACCGGTCATTCGAACCGCGCGAGCGTAGCGAGCGCCATTGAGCACGTACCGAGGGATAGTGTGGGGCCCTATCCCCGAAGCTCCTAGGACTGGTCCAGACACGTGTTCGAGACGCTTTCCGACCGGCTGACTACGGTCTTCTCCTCGCTGCGCAGCAAGGGCAAGCTGTCCGAGGCCGACATCAACGCGACCGCGCGCGAGATCCGCATCGCCCTGCTCGAAGCCGACGTCGCGCTGCCCGTCGTCAAGGACTTCATCGCCCAGATCAAAGAGCGGTCACGCGGCTCGGAGGTCTCCGGTGCTCTGAACCCGGCCCAGCAGGTCGTCAAGATCGTCAACGAGGAGCTCATCAACATCCTCGGTGGCGAGACCCGGCGGGTCCGCTTCGCCAAGAACCCCCCGACCGTGATCATGCTGGCCGGTCTGCAAGGTTCGGGTAAGACGACGCTGGCCGGCAAGCTGTCGCGCTGGCTCAAGAGCGAGGGCCACGCGCCCCTCCTCGTCGCCGCCGACCTGCAGCGCCCCAACGCCGTACAGCAGCTCCAGGTGCTCGGCGAGCGCTCGGGCACCGCGGTGTACGCCCCGGAGCCCGGCAACGGCGTCGGCGACCCGGTCGAGGTGGCCCGCCGCTCGATCGAGCACGCGCGGCACGCCCAGCACGACGTGGTGATCATCGACACCGCGGGCCGGCTCGGCATCGACGAAGAGATGATGCGGCAGGCCGCCGACATCCGCGACGCCGTGAAGCCCGACGAGATCCTCTTCGTCGTCGACGCGATGATCGGCCAGGACGCCGTCACGACCGCGCAGGCGTTCGTCGACGGCGTGGGCTTCGACGGCGTCGTGCTCACCAAGCTCGACGGCGACGCCCGCGGTGGCGCCGCGCTGTCGGTGCGGCACATCACCGGCCGCCCGATCATGTTCGCCTCCACGGGCGAGAAGCTCGAGGACTTCGACGTCTTCCACCCCGACCGCATGGCGGGTCGGATCCTCGACATGGGTGACGTCCTCACCCTGATCGAACAGGCCGAAAAGGCGTTCGACGCCGAGCAGGCCGAGAAGATGACCGCGAAGTTCGCCTCGGGGGAGGACTTCAGCCTCGAGGACTTCCTCGAGCAGATGCAGATGATCCGCAAGCTCGGGCCGATCAAGAACCTCCTCGGCATGATGCCGGGCATGGGGCAGATGCGGCAGCAGATCGACCAGATCGACGACCGCGACCTCGACCGCATCGGCGGCATCATCAACTCGATGACGCCCGACGAGCGCCGCAACCCGAAGGTCATCAACGGCTCGCGGCGCGCCCGTATCGCGCGCGGCTCGGGCGTCAGCGTCACCGAGGTCAACAACCTCGTCACCCGCTTCTTCGACGCGCAGAAGATGATGCGCCAGATGGCCGGCGGCATGGGCATCCCCGGTATGCCCGGCACCCGGCGCAAGGCCGTCAAGCAGTCCGCGAAGAAGGGCAAGGGGAAGGGCAAGCAGCGCAGCGGCGACCCCCGCAAGAGGGGTCAGGAGGTCGGCGGCAAGGGCACCTCGCAGCAGGGCGGCGTGCCGCAGGGGCTGCCGCCGGGTCTCGGCGGTGGCCTCCCCGGTCAGCTGCCTCCCGGTTTCCAGATGCCCGACCTGTCGCAGCTCCAGGATCGGAAGAAGAAGTAGCCGGGGCCATGCGGCGAATGTTGGGATTTGCCGCATGGTCATCCGACGAAAGCGTCGCGCCTCGTCGGCCGATTGCGACTTCAGCCCGATCGTCTGGCAGAATGGCAGGCTGGAAACGCGGTCAAGCAGGGACCCTCTCTCGCCCGGGCGAGCCGTGTCCTTCCGAGTGGCAGCTCCGGACCCCACCCGGTGTCCGTCCACTCACCCATTTGGAATCTGGAGAACACCACACTCGTGGCAGTCAAGATCAAGCTCAAGCGTCTGGGGAAGATCCGGGCACCGTACTACCGGATCGTCGTCGCCGATGCCCGCACCAAGCGTGACGGGCGCGCCATCGAGGAGATCGGCAAGTACCACCCGAAGGAGGAGCCCTCGCTCATCGAGGTCGACTCCGAGCGGGCACAGTACTGGCTGGGTGTCGGAGCCCAGCCGACCGAGCCTGTCCTCGCCATCCTGAAGGTCACCGGCGACTGGCAGAAGTTCAAGGGTGAGCCGGGCGCCGAGGGCACGCTGAGGGTCGCCGAGGCCAAGCCCACCAAGCAGGAGGTCTTCCAGGCCGCCGTCAAGGAGACCCTGGACGAGACCGAGGGCAAGGCGACCACGCCGAAGACCAAGAAGAAGGCCGAGCCCAAGAAGGCCAAGAAGGACGAGCCGAAGGCGGAAGAGCCCGCCGAGGCCACCTCCGAAGCCAAGAGCGAAGCCAAGAGCGAGGCCTAAGGTGCTCGAGGAAGCGCTCGAGCATCTGGTGCGCGGCATCGTCGAGCACCCGGACGAGGTCCGGGTGCGAGCCCGCCGTCTTCGTAACGGCCGGGTTCTGGAGGTGCGCGTGCATCCCGATGACCTCGGCAAGGTCATCGGGCGCAACGGTCGTACCGCCAAGGCGCTGCGCACCGTCGTCGGTGCGGTCGCGGGCGGTCGTTATGTCCGCGTCGACCTGCTCGACCTCAACGAGGCCCGCTAGTGCTTCCTGGCATCACCCGCGGGTCGCGTTCGTGATCGACGGAGTGGCCTGATGCAGCTCGCTATCGGCCGAATCGGCCGCGCACACGGGATCCGTGGCGAGGTGAGCGTGGAGATACGCACCGATGACCCCGGCGCCCGGTTCGTGCCGGGGTCATCGCTTGCCACCGACCCCGCCTCCGCGGGTCCGCTGACCGTGGAGACGGTGCGTTCGCACACGGGGCGGTTGCTGGTGCGCTTCGCCGGGTTCGAGGACCGTACGGCCGCCGAGGCCCTCCGCGGGACCCTCCTGCTCGTCGACTCGGCCGACATCCCGCCCACCGAGGACCCGGACGAGTTCCACGACCACGAGCTCGTCGGGCTGGGCGTCGTGACCACCGACGGCACCAAGGTCGGTGAGATCGCCGACGTCGAGCACACCGGCCAGGACCTCCTGGTCGTGCGCACGCCCGACGGACACGACGTCCTGGTGCCCTTCGTCGGCGCGATCGTCGTCGACGTCGACGTGCCCGCGGGGCGAGTCGTCCTCGACCCGCCGCCCGGCCTGCTATGAGACTCGACATCGTCTCGATCTTTCCGGAGTACTTCGCCCCGCTCGACGTCTCGCTGCTGGGCAAGGCGCGCCGGCGCGGCGACGTCGACGTGCACGTGCACGACCTTCGTGGCTGGGCGCACGACCGGCACCGTACGGTCGACGACACCCCCTACGGCGGCGGGCCCGGCATGGTCATGAAGCCCGAGCCGTGGGGCGAGGCGCTCGACGCCGTCGTACCCGCGGGGGAGCGGGCCCGGCTGGTCGTGCCGACGCCGAGCGGGCGCCCGTTCACCCAGGAGCTCGCCGTCGCGTACGCCGCCGAGCCCTGGCTGGTGTTCGCATGCGGACGCTACGAGGGCATCGACGCGCGCGTCATCGAGGAGGCGCGCGGGCGGATGCCCGTCGACGAGGTCAGTATCGGCGACTACGTGCTCGCCGGCGGAGAGTCGGCGGTCCTGGTCATGGTCGAGGCCGTGACCCGGCTGCTGCCCGGCGTGCTGGGCAATGCCGACTCCGTCACCGACGACTCCTTCGCGCCGGGCCCCATGGAATCCCTGCTCGAAGGCCCCGTCTACACCAAGCCGCCGACCTGGCGCGGGCGTGAGGTGCCCGAGGTGCTCATGTCGGGCAACCACGGCGCGATCGCCCGGTGGCGGCGCGACGAGGCGCTGCGCCGTACGGCGGCCAGGCGGCCCGAACTGATCGGTCGGAACCCCCTCAACGAGGTCGATCGTCGTACGCTCTCCGAGGCCGGTTTTCCGATCGACGGTGAACATATGGCACACTGAGATGTCGACCCGGCTTCAACGCTGGGCGTGCTCGGACTTCCCAGAAGACCCCATCGCGACGCAGCGCCTTCGCTGTGCGCTGTTCAACACGAGGAACCCCAGTCATGCACACCCTGATCCAGGAGATCGAGAAGGCCGCCAAGCGGTCGGACGTACCGGACTTTCGCCCGGGTGACACGCTCAAGGTTCACGTGCGCGTGACCGAGGGGACCCGGAGTCGAATCCAGGTCTTCCAGGGCGTAGTGATCCGGCGTCAGGGCGGCGGCTCCCGCGAGACGTTCACCGTCCGTAAGGTGAGCTACAGCGTCGGCGTCGAGCGCACCTTCCCGGTCAACAGCCCGTCGATCGACAAGATCGAGCTGGTCACCCGCGGTGACGTTCGTCGCGCCAAGCTCTACTACCTCCGCGATCTGCGTGGCAAGGCCGCGCGCATCAAGGAGAAGCGCGACAACTGAGCCCGCAATGCTCACGATCGCCCCGGACGCCGCATCGGCGTTCGGGGCGAATCGCTGTTTGGTGGCTGAAACCGGCCTCGCCGTCGTCGGCGACACGCGAGCAGTAGCGGCCTGCGGGCCCCTGGGGCATTAGGCTTCGCGGTGATGACTGACGACGAGCAGGGCCTGCGCGAGCCCGCGGCCACCTCTGGTGACACGCGCCACGATGCGTCCGCAAGTCCCGGGGACGGTGCCCGCAGGCCGGCCGACGAGCCGATCCGGATCGGCGGCCTCGGCGAGCCCTCGGATGACCCGGGCGCCGGCTCCGGGTCTGGTTCCGGGTCCGGGTCTGACACCGGCTCCGGTGACGGAGCGGAGTCGTCCGGGAAGAAAAAGCAGGGTTCCTTCTGGAAGGAACTCCCCATCCTGGTCGGGGTGGCACTTGCTCTCGCCATGCTCATCAAGGCCTTCGCCGTCCAGGCGTTCTACATTCCGTCACAGTCGATGGAGAACACCCTCAAGGTCGGCGACCGCGTCCTGGTCAACAAGATCGTCTACCACACGCGCGACATCAAGCGCGGCGACGTGGTGGTCTTCAACGGTCTGGACTCCTGGGACCCGGAGGTCCAGTACGCCACGCCCGGGAATCCCTTCTCCAGGGGGCTACGGGCCATCGGGAGCGCGTTCGGCGTCGTCCCGGGCGAGAAGGACTACATCAAGCGCGTCATCGGCGTCCCCGGCGACCACGTCGCCTGCTGCACCCACGGCCACGTCACCGTCAACGGCCAGCCGCTGACGGAGGACGCCTACATCTACCGCGACCCGCAGACCGGCCAGCAGAACAAGCCGTCCGACACGAAGTTCCGCGTCACGGTCCCGCCAGGCCACCTGTGGGTGATGGGCGACCACCGCGAGGTCTCCTACGACTCCCGCGGCCACCTCGGCGACCCGGGCGGCGGCTCGATCCCAGAGAGCCGCGTAATCGGCCGCGCATTCGTCGTGGTCTGGCCCCTGTCGCGAGCCAAGACCCTCCCCATCCCTGCGACGTTCGCCGCCCCCGGCCTGGCCTTGGGCGGCCCGGCGGTCCCGGTCCCACTGGCCCTGGGCGTGGGCGGCGCACTGCCCGTAGCCCTCCTCACCCGCCGCAGACGCCTCCGCCGGACCACAACAGACGATTAGGCCTTGTGCCGCCCTGCGGGCGGCTTGGGGTAACCCCGCGGTCGACCTTGGGTTCGCCGGGTCGACTTCGGGTTCGTGGGTCGCTAGGTCGGCCTTGGGATCCGCCACATCGACCGTGAGCCCGCTGCGACGCTGGGGGCTCGGCTTTCTCGGCGCATCGCCGCCGCGCCCGCGAACCTCTCTCGGGCCCACCTCTCGCAAGCGCCCGGCTGAACGCGAAGTTTTCCACAGCCCGATTTCCCGCTGCCGCCGGGCAGGAGCGGGACTGGACGATAGAAGTGGGGTCGGAGCCCCCTGGGCGGGCGGGGAGTGCCGCCGAGGCGACGTCATCCCGCCCCTGCGGACCAGGGACGACGGGCGGTTCAACCGACCACGGAGCCGGCCGATCCGACCCGCACGAGTGCTGGACCCCTCCCGAGCGTCCTGCCGGTCTTGCCTCCGTAGGGCCGCTGCCCCTGTGTGCCGTTCTCAGCCACCCCGCTTGGCCTTGCCTCCGCTGGACGACTGGCCGCGCTGGTGCGAACTCCTCTCGGACACCCTGCCGGTCCTGTCTCCGCCGGACGGCCGCCGCCCTTGTCGGCCCGTTCGTGAGTGGCCTGCCGGCGAGGCGCTGGGCCGCGCAGGCGTAATCGCCGTACCGTGACCCCGCGATCGAGCCGGGCGATAATCCAGACCTTCGACGTGACCGCCGAACCGCCACAGGTTCGTTATCTCCTGGCCGATCTTGGTCTGCCCGTCGGTGCCGGGCACGTCAGCCACTCCTGAGCCACCCGGCGACCCAGACCTCTCGGCATCCGGATTCCGGCGGCCCGCCGGGCAGGCCGATACGCCGCCGCACTACAGCCCTGACCTCGAACGACCGCACCGACCAAAGCCGAGCTCGCCGGACGATCATCGGCTCCCGTCGCCACCCGTATCCGCCGTACCGACGATCGCGATTGAGCCCGGCCGTAACCCCGAAGCCTGGCGTGTCGGAGGGCCTACGGCGTCGGGGCTCCGGGGTTCCAGCACGTGTCCGGCCCTCGGCGACGTACCCTGCCTGATGTGCACATCGATGTCCGGGCTCATCGACCCCGCGGTCTCACGCCACGGCGCGACGCGGGGCTGTACGCCTATGAGCGTGTGCTCGACCGGGCCGGACTCGGCCCCGTCGCCGGTGTCGACGAGGCCGGACGCGGGGCGTGTGCGGGGCCGCTCGTGGTCGGCGCGGTGGTCCTCGGGCCGCAGCGGCGAAACCGCCTCGAAGGGCTCGCCGACTCCAAACTGCTCACACCCGCCCGCCGCGACCGCCTCTACGCCGAGATCACGGCCACCGCGCCCGCGTGGAGCGCGCTGATCGTGTCCCGCGAGGAGATCGACCGGATCGGGCTGCACCGCTGCAACATCGCGGGCATGCGGCGGGCGCTGGCGGGTCTCAGCATGGTCCCCGGATACGTCCTCAGCGACGGCTTCCGCGTACCCGGCCTCGGCGTACCCGGCCTCCCGGTGCCCAAGGGCGACCAGGTCGCGGCCTGCGTGGCCGCCGCCTCGATCATCGCGAAGGTCACCCGAGACCGGATCATGACCGAACTGCACGAGCACTACCCGGCGTACGGCTTCGCCGAGCACAAGGGTTACATCACGAAGGCGCACACGGCCGCGCTCGAAGAACACGGCCCGTGCCCCGAACACCGGCACTCGTTCGTCAACGTGGCACGGGTGATGATCAACGGATCGACGCCGACGATGGCGGGATCCGTGGAAGAAAAGGACGCTCCGGTCACTGGGGAGATCGGCTGGAACACGTCAGACTATGAAGACACCGCCGGCCGGGCGGACGTCGCCTAAGCCGGGTACGGGGAGGGAACGGGCCATGAGCGCAGAGGACCTCGAGAAGTACGAAACCGAGATGGAGCTCCAGCTCTATCGCGAGTACCGCGATGTCGTCGGCCTGTTCGCCTACGTCGTCGAGACCGAGCGCCGGTTCTACCTCACCAACACCGTCGATCTTCAGGTGCGCAGCACCGAGAACGGCGAGGTCTTCTTCGAGGTCACCATGCAGGACGCCTGGGTCTGGGACATGTACCGTCCGGCGCGTTTCGTGAAGAGCGTCCGCGTCGTCACGTTCAAGGACGTCAACGTGGAGGAACTCGCCAAGAGCGACCTCGAACTCCCCGAAGGCTGACCTCGCTCAGGCGCGAGGGTGGGCCTGCCGGTAGGCCTGCCTGAGGCGTTCGGCGGACACGTGGGTGTAAAGCTGCGTCGTTGCGGGCGATGAATGCCCCAGAATCTCCTGAACACTCCGCAGGTCGGCGCCGCCCTCGAGCAGATGCGTCGCCGCGCTGTGCCGCAGGCCGTGCGGACCCATGTCCGGAAGGCCCTCCTCGGCCAGCCACCGATGCAGCCCCCGGCGTACGACGGTCGGGTGCAGCCGGCCGCCCCGCGTACCGAGGAAGAGCGCGGACCCGCTGCCCGCCCGTACGAGCGTCGGCCGTCCCCGCGCCGACCACGACCGTACGGCGCGGGCGGCCGGAGCGCTCATCGGCACCGTCCGTTCCTTGGCGCCCTTCCCCAGCACTCGTACGGTACGGCGAGCGGCGTCGATGTCGTCGACGTCCAGCCCGCACAGCTCGCCGACCCGGATCGCCGAGCCGTACAACATCTCCAACACCGCATGATCACGCAGCCATACGACATCCGGCTCATCCGATCCGGCCGCGGCGTCCTGTCCCGCCGGCGAATCCCCCGTACGAGGCGGGTCCGAGGCCTCCTGCCGCGCCCGGCCGAGCGAACCGGGACGGTGCTCGAGCAGCGCCGCTGCCTCCGCCTGGCGCAACACCTTCGGCAGGGTTCGTCGCTGTTCGGGCGTTCCGAGCAGTGACCCGGGGTCGGTGGCGAGCAGCCCTCGTTTGCGCAGGTACGCGGTGAACACCCGCGCCGACGCCGTACGCCGGGCGAGCGTCGAACGCGAGCGGCCGAGGGCGTGCTGTGCGGCCAGCCACGCGCGCAGTATTCGTATGTCGAGGTCGGAGGCCTCTTCGGCGCCCATGCGATCGGCGTGCTCCAGCAGGTCACCGATGTCGCCGAGGTAGGCGCGGACCGTGTTCAGAGAGAGGCCCCGCTCGGCCCGCAGATGCCGCTCGAACTCGATGAGTACGCGCGCGAGCGCGGGCGACCGGTCGTCCGGATCGGTGTCCATGGCATCTCCCTCGCCGGCCCGGAGGTCACCCCGGCGGCGTCCTCGGGGGTGCCAACCCTGCGCAACGCGCCCCGCGAAATCAAGGGACTCGCCCGCCCGGCCGAGAGTTTTCCACAGAACGTGATTCCACTACCACGGAACGTGCGCATCGACCATCGTCAAGGACCGGAGGTGATGGGCATGCGAGCCAAGGACCTGCTCGGCCGGCTGGGTGAGGACGCCGCGGCGGCGCACGTGAGCCGCCTGGGCTGGACGGTCATCGACCGCAACTGGCGGTGTTCCGAAGGGGAGCTCGACATCGTCGCCCGAGACGGCCCGGACCTGGTCGTCTGCGAGGTCAAGACAAGGTCCAGCACCGATTTCGGCACCCCCGCGGAGGGCGTCAATCTGGCGAAGGCGCGGCGACTGAGACGGCTCGCCATCCGCTGGCTGGCCGAGCACGGCACCGGGCACGTCAATGTGCGCATCGACATCATCGGGTTGGTCACCGACGGCGCCGGGCGGTTCAGCGTCGACCATCATCAAGGGGTGTGCTGACGATGGCACTGGCCCGTACGCGTGCCGTCGCGCTGTTCGGCGTCAACGGCCGCATCGTCGACGTCGAGGCGGCGATAACCAGCGGCGTACCCGGTCTGCACCTCGTCGGCCTGCCCGACACCGCGCTGAGCGAGGCCCGCGACCGCGTGCGCGCGGCGATCATCAACAGCGGCGAGCAGTACCCCAACCGACACGTGACCGTCAGCCTTTTCCCAGCGAGCCTGCCCAAGCGTGGCAGCGGCTTTGATCTCGCCATTGCGATCTCTTTACTCGGCGCGAGCGAGGTCGTGCCGACGGACGCGTGCGCGGGCATGGTGATGATCGGCGAGCTCGGCCTCGACGGCAGGGTACGCCCGGTCGCCGGCGTCCTGCCCGCGACGCTGGCCGCAGCCGAGGCCGGTGTCGAGACGGTGATCGTCGCGAAGCCCGACGCCGCCGAGGCCGCCCTCGTGCCCACCGTGAAGGTCGTCGCGGTCGCGTCCCTGCGCGCCCTACTGGCCCGGCTCCGGGGTCTGCCGGAGCCCGATGAGCCCGACCCCCTCTGCCGGGACACGAGCCCGGGGACAGGCATCGACGGGCTGGCCTCACGTTCGCAGGCCCAGCGCGGTGCCCTCGACCTGGCCGACGTACGGGGGCAGGCCGAGGCCCGCAAGATCCTTGAGATCAGCGCGGCAGGGGGTCACCACGTCTGCTTCACCGGGCCACCGGGCTGCGGCAAGACCATGCTCGCCGAACGCCTCCCGACCCTCCTGCCCGACCTCGACCGGGACGCGGCGCTGGAGGTCACCGCGATCCACTCGGTCGCGGGAGTCCTGCCCCCGGACCAGCCGTTGATCACCCGGCCTCCGTTCCGCGCCCCGCACCACACCGCCTCGCGCGCGGCCCTCGTGGGAGGCGGCAGCAACCGCCTGGTCCAGCCCGGAGCCGCCTCACTCGCCCATAGGGGCGTGCTGTTCCTCGATGAGAGCCCCGAGTTCGCAGGCGGCACGCTCGACGCGTTACGCCAGCCCCTCGAGGACGGCGAAGTCGTCATCGCTCGCGCGGGCGCGACGGCCCGTTTCCCGGCGCGGTTCACGCTGCTGCTCGCGGCCAACTTCTGCCCCTGCGCCGCCCCGAAGGAACGCGACTGCACCTGCGGTCCCGCGGTACGCCGCCGCTACCTGTCCCGGCTGTCCGGCCCGCTCCTCGACCGAGTCGACCTGAAGGCCCGGCTGACGGAGGTGACGCGGGCAGAGCTCCGCTACGACCTGGAGTTCGCCGAGTCCAGCGAGATCGTCGCCCAACGCGTCCTAGAAGCCCGCGAACGCACCCGCCGACGCCTGACCGACCTCCCCTGGCGCACCAACGCCGACGTCCCCGGCCGTGAGCTACGCCGCCGCTTCGCCCCACCCCCCAAAGCCCTGCGCACCCTAGACCGCCCCTTATCCGACGGCCGCCTAAGCGCCCGAGGCCTAGACCGGGTCATCCGCGTCGCCTGGACCCTCACCGACCTAGCCGGCAAACCGACCCCCACCGCCGACGAGATCAACCAAGCCCTAAGCCTCTGGGATGGCCTCCACCGCTGACGACAAGGGCCTCCACCGTCGAAGAGAAGGGCCTCCACCGTTGAACCGACCCCGCCAAGAGCACCCGAGCTCACGACCGCCCGCCCCGAACGACCATCCGCCTCCACGAGCCGGTCCGCGCGCATCCGCTCCAAAGCTCCACGCGCCGGCCGTCATGCGCCATGCGCGTTGCGCGGTGCTGTGCGCGATGAGTGTTGCGTCGCACGCCGTGTGCCATGCGCCATGCGGGGTGCTGCCATGTGCCGAGCGCCGAGCACTGTGCGACATGTGCCGAGCGTTGCGCCACGTTCCGTCGCGGCGACGCCCATGCCACGGCCCGCAGCCGGTCCACCAGGACCGATCGTGCGACCCGTTTGGCCGAGCGGCGCCGGCCTGGCCGGCCGTGACCGGACCGGCCTTACCTGACGGGCCGTGACCTGACCGGCGGCGACCCGACCACCGCCCGCGATCAAGCTGCCCGCCCACGACCAAGTCGCCCACAGCCAAGCAGCCCGCCCGCGACCAAACCGTTCACCACACGGATCCGAGAGGAGGAGGGGAGACGCCGCAGAGCGTTCTCTCCGTGACGACGATGACCATCGGTGATGACGAACGGCTGGCTCGGGCCGTTCTGACGTGTGTCGGGGAGCCCGGTGACGAGTTCCTGGGTCGACTGATCGCACGAGAGGGCGCGCCCGGCGCGGTCGAGGTCATCCGGGCCGGTGGCGAGGCTCCCGACGGTCCGGATCGGGCTGGGCTCGAACGCCGCCTCGCCGCCTGGCGGGCCCGGCTACCCGGCATCGACGCCGACCGTCTGCTGGTCACCTCCGAAGAACAGGACGTTCGCCTGGTCTGCCCCGGTGAGGCCGAATGGCCCTCTCAACTCGCAGATCTCGGCGATGGCCGGCCCTTCGCGCTGTGGATCCGGGGCGATCGCGACCTGCGGTTCGGGTGCCTGCGGTCCGTCGCGATCGTCGGATCCCGGTCGGCGTCTCCGTACGGCGTTCATGTGGCCGCCGACATGGGCGCTGAACTCGCCGACCGAGGGTGGACGGTCGTCTCGGGCGGCGCGTTCGGGATCGATGCGGCCGCGCATCGCGGGGTGCTGGCCGCCGACGGGCTGACCGTGGCGGTGTTCGCGTGCGGCGTCGATGTGCCGTACCCGGTCACGCACACGGGGATGTTCGCGGAGATCGCACAGCGCGGGCTGCTGGTCAGCGAGCTGCCGCCGGGCGCGACACCGACCCGGCGCCGCTTCCTGGTCCGAAACCGGACGATCGCGGCCCTCACCCGAGGCACCGTGGTCGTCGAGGCCGCGCGCCGCAGCGGTGCGATCAGTACGGCCCGCCACGCGCGCGATCTCGGGCGCGCGGTGATGGCCGTGCCAGGCCCGGTGACGTCCGCGATGTCGGCCGGCTGCCACACCCTCCTCCGCGAGTGGGGCGAGGCCGTGTGCGTCACGGACACCGCGGAGGTGATCGACAGGATCGGCCTGATCGGCGATGACCTGGCACCGGACCGGCGCGGTCCGGTGTTCGACCGCGACCGGCTCACCCCGGCCACCCGCGACGTCCTCGACGCGCTCCCGGCCCGCGGTGGCATGGGTACGGCACGCATCGCGGTGACCGCGGGCGTGGATCTCGACACCGCGTTGGCCTGCCTGGGCGCACTCGCCTCGGGCGGTTTCGTCGAACGCTGCACGAAAGGATGGCGGCTACGTCATGCCTGACCGGCACACACCGAGCGCCGCACGACGAATTCCCAGTACCGCGCTAGCCGACGTACGCGGGGGCGAGCGCCGCGTTCATCAGCCGCCGCGCGGTCCCTTGTCCGTCGGCGGGGACGGTCCACAGATCGGCACCGTAGTCGCCCGACAGCGCGTAGACGATGGCGTGCGCGTCGGACCAGACGACCTGGTCGTCCACGCTGCGGCGTTCGGCCAGCGGTGTTTCGCGCATCGTGCGCAGGTCGAGAACGAACAGCCGCCACGGCGCGTCCGGCGACAGCCCCTTCACGCGCTTCTTGAACACGATGCGCGTGCCGTCGGGCGACAGCGACGGGCACTCGACGTTGCTGCGCAGCGTACGCACGGTGTGCGCGGCGGCGTCGCCCTGCACGAGGTAAGTGCTGCCGCCCGTCGCGAGGGTCGCGTAGAACCGCGTGTCATCGGCGAACGTCACGCCCCAGTAGTTGATGTCCGCGGCGTGGTGCGCGTGGCCGTCCTTGGTGACGCCGTACGACTCGAGGCTGCTCTGCAACGCCCAGGTACGCGTGTCGAGGATCGACGTACGGGTCGAGAACGCGGTGCCGGCGTACGAGTCACCGCTGACGAAGACGGTCCACGCGACCATGCGACCGCTGGGGGAGACCCGGGCGCGGGTCGGGATGCCGGCGAGCGGGTAGCGGCGCAGCTCATGCAGCGAAGAGTCCAGCACGACGGCCCGGTACGTGTCCTGGACCTTGCCGTGAACCGCCTGCAGGCAGATCCCGGTACCGGCGGCCGCATAGAACCGCAGGCACTTCACGCCGGACGCGGTACGTGGGCCGCCCGGGGCGGTGGCCGGGACGGTCGCGAGTTCGTCGCGATGCGGACCCCAAGCCATATTCCGGAACACCATCCGCCGCCGCCCGTCCGCGACGAGCGACGCATGCCCGGCGAGGACCGGCGGGCCACCGGCCTGCGTCTGGTTCTTGCGGTCGGCCCGGTCGGCGGCGCGCAGCACCGACGCGACGGCGACGGTGGCCAGCACCACCACCGCGGCGATCAGTACGAGCAGCCGGTTGCGGTTGGACATGCGGGGCCTCTCGGATGGATGTTCGCCTGCATTGTGGCGCCATACGGCCTCGTACGCCGCGCCGGGGACCGCCGAGCTCGATCTGTCGGACATCGGGGCCCTCCGGCGAATTCCGGCAGGCCAGCCAGTTCATCGGCATGCCACCCCGGCGGTCCTCCGGCACGGATGCCGATGCGGCACACGGCACGCATCGCCCAGCAGAAGGACCACACCACGCACCACGCGATGCCCGCCCGGCTCCGTGGAGTAGATCCCGCGGACCACCGAGGCCGGGCCGGGCCAGGCACCGAGGTCGACGGGACAGTCCAGACGGCGAGGACGGGAGCGTGCCGCGCGACGGGCACAGCCGGTTCGGCGTCCCGGCCATCCTGAGGACGCATGCGCCGCGGGCTGCCGAGGTCGGGACGGGCCATGCGATGGGCGTGAGGCCGTCTCGGTTCGGTGGCCCTGTGCGAGCTGGGCCGTCCTGATGACGGGTGTGTCATGCGGTCCGGGGCGTCGGTTCGGTGGGGCGCAGCCACGTGGTGCCGACGGTGGCGGTGGCGATGGCGGCGGCAGTGGCGGCGGCCCGAGGCCCGGGACGCAGGGCGCCCCGGGCCTCGGTCGCGGCGCGGCTGTCCGCGACGTACATGCCGTCAGCTCGCCCAGATGCCGGTGATGTCCGGCGCCGAAGCGGCGTTGCCCGCGTGCGAGGTGCCGTACATGTCCTCGATCGTGCGCAGGATGCTGTAGTGGTTGTACGTGCTGTTGGAGCTGCTGCCCGGCGTCACCGGCTGGCCGTACAGCACGGTGGCGATCTTGTTACCGGCGAGCCGGTTGTCCTCATCAAAGGTCAACATGAGGACGCTGTTGTTGCTCTTGGCCCAGTCGGCGTACGCGCTGAGGTGGTCCTGGATCCACGTGTCACCGCTCGAGACCGAGCAGTCGTGCATGTCGCTGCACAGGTTCGGGGTCACGAAGGAGACCTGGGGCAGCGTGCTGAAGTCGGTCGGGAACTGGTCGAACGTCATGGCGCTCGACGTCGGCACGTTGCTGAACCCGAACCACGGGTTGTGCTTCTGCGCGTAGTCACCGTCGCTGCAGGTGGTCGAACCCTGGCTCGGCAGCGACTCGTTGTAGCTGGCCCACGTCTTGCCGGCGTCGGCCAGTTCGGAGGCGAGGTTGGGGGCGGAGCTGAACCCGGGGGTGTAGCAGCCGTCGTCGGTGATTCCCTGGGTGTCGCCCGAGAAGAGTGTGAAGTAGTTGGGCTGGCTCGGGTGGGTGATCGCATAGGAGTCGGTCAGGACGGCGCCGCCGTCCTTGAGCGAGTTGATGTACGGGGCGCTGGAACTGCCGATGATCTGGTTGTACGCGTGGTTCTCCATGACCACCACGACGACGTGATCGGGCGTCGGAACACTGCCGGCCGCGTTCGCGGTACCGCCGATGCCGACCCACAGTCCGACCGCGGCCGAGCCGAGGCCGAGGGTGGACACGAGAGCCGTGACGGCTCGGCGAGTCCTTCTTCTTCCGGTCACATGGACCTCCGGTTGAGCGGGGGACGGGGCGAGCGGTGCCCCGCCAGAGTGTGAATCTCACACGAAAGTGGAGAAAGCGTCCAGAGGTGAAGCGGAAGGGAACCTTTGGTTACGTCCAGCTCTCGTCCTTGCTAGTGGTATTTGTCCGTTTTCTGTGATCGCCCTGGTCGATCCCTCGGTCGCGGTCGCCATTCCCGGAGGTCACCGGCGAATTGCCGGTGGTCGGGAGATCGACGGACGGCAGAACGGCGTGTGGGAGATCGACGTGTGGAAGAGCGGCGGGCTTCCGAATGGCCGGATGAGGCGAACAGGGCCGCGAGCGCGAGGAGCGCCGAGATGGCTGCGGTCACCGTGATGGGCGTGACGGGGCCGATGGCCACGACCGGATGGCTCGGCCGGTTCGTGCCGCTCGCGGCCCAACCGGCGTACGGCGCGCTACGGCGGCGGTGCGCTCGCATCGGTCGGGGACCCGCAGATCGCGCCCCTGTTCGGACAGGCACGGGACTGATCGGTGGCGTGTCGAGGTTCGGTTCTGCGGGGCCAAGCGGTGGCGTGCCGACGTTTTGTTCTGCGGAGTTGAGTGGTGGTGCGTCGAGGTTCGGTTCCATCGAGCCAAGTGGCGGAGTGCCGGGGTTCGGTTCCGTGAGGACAAACGGCGGTGTGCCGAGGGGCGGTTGTGCGGAATTGAGCGGTGGTGCGCCGAGGTCGGGCTCGGTGCCTGTGGCGTCGCGAGTCAGGCCCTGGGGCCCGGAGGGTGGATCGTCGGCGGCGGGGAGGCGGCCGCCGCTGTCCCACCAGGGCAGGAGGCGTACCGGGCCGAGGCCCAGCAGGGTGAGAGGGTCTAGGTAGGACACGCCTCGGAGGAGGCCCCAGTGCAGGCAGGGCGTGCCCGGGCAGTGGAGGGGCGCGGCCTCCACGCGGCCGATGCGGGCGCCCGCCGCGATCAGCTGGCCGGTGTGGACGGTCGGTTCGACCGGTAGGTAGGTGGTGCGCAGCGTCCCGTGTACGACGGTGACCACGCCACGGCCCGCGAGATCGCGGGCGAACCCGACGCGGCCCGGGCCTGCCGCGTACACCGATTGGTCGGGTGCCGCGGCGAGATCGATGCCGCGATGACCGGCCTCCCAGGGGTGAGCGGGCGGTTCGAAGCCGCGCAGGACCTTCGGCGCCGGTCTGACCGGCCACTGCCAGCGTGGGGTACCTGGGACGGTGTCTTGGCCGGTCGATCGGGCATCAGCCGGATCGCGCACGCGAGCCGGATGTGCCTTGCCGCGGGCGACGAGCGGGATGGTGATTTCCGTTGGCCGGACGATGGCCGACCGGACGGGCGTCGATGGCGGGGCGGTTTCGTTCGGTGCGGAGCGGCGAACGTCGGCTGGGCGGCGGTGATCGTGCCAGTGGGGAGGAACGATGCCCGGTGGGGCCGGTACGGCAGATGGGTCGAGGGATGGCGCGGCCGGTATGGCGCGAGAGGCGGTGGTCGATGTGCCGAGCGGGGCCAGAAGGGTGAGCGGAGCCAGAAGGCTGAGTGGCGCCAAGAGTCTGGACGGGATTAGAAGGCCGAGTGGGGCCAGGAGGCTGCGCAGGGCCAGGGCCAGGGCCAGGGCCAGGGGTAGGGCGGGGGGCGGCAGGAAAAACGGGGTTCGGGGCACCTTCGTCACCCTGGGCGACCGGGTCGTTTGATCGCCAGAGGGCCGCGCGGATGTGGATGGGATCGGCGGTCCGCCCACTGATTCCACGGTGAGGGTGACTCGCCGGTACACTGGCTCCACGGTCGCATGACCGAATTCACGCGCCCGCCGGCCATCGGTCTTCGGTGGGGCTGCTCTCTCGGTCCGTGGTGGCAACCACGGCAGAGTATGCACGGGCGCCGGCGAATAACCGGGACGTGGCCCAGCGATGGGCCGGACAGGAGGACTACGGGCTATGACACCCGTCGTCACCATGAAGCAGCTGCTCGAGAGCGGCGTCCACTTCGGGCACCAGACCCGCCGGTGGAACCCGAAGATGAAGCGTTTCATCTTCACCGAGCGCAATGGCATTTACATCATCGACCTGCAGCAGTCGCTGTCGTACATCGACCGCGCCTTCGACTTCATCAAGGAGACGGTCGCCCACGGCGGCACGATCCTGTTCGTGGGGACGAAGAAGCAGGCGCAGGAGTCGATCGCGGAGCAGGCGCAGCGCGTCGGCATGCCCTACGTGAACCAGCGGTGGCTGGGCGGCATGCTGACGAACTTCTCGACCGTGCACAAGCGTCTGACGCGTCTGAAGGAGCTCGAGGAGCTCGACTACGACGACGTCGCGGGCTCCGGCATGACCAAGAAGGAACTTCTCATGCGCAAGCGTGAGAAGGACAAGCTCGAGCGGACCCTCGGCGGTATCCGTGACATGGCGCGTGTTCCGAGTGCGGTGTGGATCTGTGACACCAAGAAGGAGCACATCGCCGTCAGCGAGGCGCGCAAGCTGAACATCCCGGTCGTCGCGATCCTCGACACCAACTGCGACCCGGACGAGGTCGACTACCCGATCCCGGGTAACGACGACGCGATCCGCAGTGTGAGCCTGCTGACCCGAGTGGTGGCGGACGCCGTCGCCGACGGTCTGATGGCCCGCGCCGGCGCTTCGCCGTCCGGTGACGAGAAGCCCGCCGCCGCCGGTGCGGAGGAGCCCCTCGCCGAGTGGGAGCGCGAGCTCCTGCAGAGCAAGAAGGAAGAGGCTCCCGCGGCTGAGGCCCCTGCGGCCGAGGCGGCTCCGGCAGAGGCCCCCGAGGCCCCCGCGGCCGAGACGGAGGAGGCGGCAACGGCTGAGGCCCCCGCGGCTGAGGCCCCTGCGGCCGAGGCGGCTCCGGCTGAGGCGGCGGCTCCGGCCGAGGCTCCGGCTGCTGAGGCCGCTCCGGCGGACGACGCCGCCGCGCAGCCCAGCACGGAAGCCTGACGGCTCACGACGACGAGAGAGACACCACAATGGCGAACTTCACCGCCGCCGACGTCAAGAAGCTCCGGGAAACCACCGCTTCCGGAATGATGGCCTGCAAGAAGGCGCTCGAGGAGGCCGAGGGCGACTTCGACAAGGCCGTCGAGCTGCTGCGCCTCAAGGGAGCCAAGGACGTCGGCAAACGCGCCGAGCGGACCGCGGCCAACGGGCTGGTCACCGAGCGCTTCAACGGTACGACCGACGGCACGCTTCTCGAGCTCAACTGCGAGACGGACTTCGTCGCGAAGAACGCGGGGTTCATCGAGCTGGCCGACCGCATCGCCACGTTCGCGGCGGGTTCTGACGCCGCCGACGCGCAGGCCCTGCTCGGCTCGGAGATCGAGTCCGGCAAGACCGTGCAGCAGGCGATCGACGACGCCAGCGCCAAGCTCGGTGAGAAGCTCGAGCTGCGCCGCTTCGCCCACTACAAGGGCGTTTTCGTGGCCAGCTACCTGCACAAGTCGGACCCGTCGCTGCCGCCGACGACTGGCGTGCTGGTCGAGCTCGACACCGAGAACGCCGAGGTCGCCAAGGACATCGCACAGCAGATCGCCGCGATGTCCCCGAAGTACCTCAGCAACGACGACGTCCCCGCGGACATCGTCGCCAAGGAGCGTGCGCTCGCCGAGCAGATCACGCGTGACGAGGGCAAGCCCGAGCAGGCCATCCCGAAGATCGTGGAGGGCCGGGTGAAGGCCTACTTCAAGGACTTCGTCCTGCTCGAGCAGCCGTTCGTCAAGGACCCGAAGAAGTCGATTTCCAAGGTCCTCGACGAGGCCGGCGTGAGCGTGAAGCGCTTCGCACGGTTCAAGGTCGGGCAGCTCTAAGCACCCGTACACCGACGACGAAGAACATCGAGAGCGAAGGAGCCGCCGCCGTGCAGGAGAACGAACCCCCCCACACGCCGGCGGCTCCGTCGTTTCACAACTGGGAGCGAGTGCTCCTGAAGTTGTCCGGTGAGGCCTTCGCCGGTGGCGGGGGCCTCGGTATCGACCCGGGCGTCGTACAGCACATCGCCAAGTCCATCGCCGAGGTCGTCCGCGAGGGCGTCCAGGTGTCGGTCGTCTGTGGCGGGGGCAACATGTTCCGCGGCGCCCAGATGTCCGAGCGTGGCATGGACCGGGCGCGCGGCGACTACATGGGGATGCTCGGCACCGTCATCAACTGCCTGGCCCTCCAGGACTTCCTGGAGAAGCTCGGCGTCGATACGCGGGTGCAGACCGCCATCACGATGGGCCAGGTCGCCGAGCCGTACATCCCCCGGCGGGCCATCCGTCACCTGGAGAAGGGCCGCGTGGTCATCTTCGGTGCGGGGATCGGCCAGCCGTTCTTCTCCACGGACACGGCGGCGGCCCAGCGCGCGCTGGAGATCAATGCCCAGGCCGTGCTGAAGGGCACCCAGGTTGACGGGGTCTACGATTCCGACCCCAAGAAGAACGCTGACGCGCTGCGCTTCGACCGGCTCGACTACGGTGAAGTCCTGCAGCGTGGTCTGAAGGTCATGGACGCCACCGCCATCAGCCTGTGCATGGACAACGGTCTTCCCATCGTCGTATTCGACCTGATGGGTCAAGGCAATATCGTGCGGGCGGTCCGTGGTGAGAAGATCGGCACATTGGTAAGCCCGGCCGAGAGCTGAAACAGGAGCCCAAGGTGATTGACGAAATCCTCCTCGAAGCAGAGGAGAAGATGGAGAAGGCCGTCACCGTCGCCAAGGAAGACTTCACCGGTATCCGGACCGGCCGGGTCACCCCCGCGATGTTCAACAAGATCACGGCCGAGTACTACGGGACGCCCACCCCGATCAACCAGCTGGCGTCCTTCCAGCTCCCCGAGCCGCGCATGGTCATCGTGCAGCCGTACGACGCCTCGTCGCTGACGGCCATCGAGAAGGCCATCCGCGAGAGTGACCTCGGAGTGAACCCGGGCAACGACGGGAAGATCATCCGCGTGGTCTTCCCCGACCTGTCGGAGGAGCGCCGCAAGGAGTTCATCAAGGTGGCCGGGCACAAGGCGGAGGACGCGAAGGTCTCGATCCGCAACATCCGCCGGCATGCCAAGGACTCCCTCGACAAGCTGGCCAAGTCCGGCGACGCCGGTGAGGACGATGTGCACCGCGCGGAGAAGGACCTGGACGACTTCACGCACAAGCACGTCGCCAAGATCGATGAGTTGCTCGAGCACAAGAAGGCCGAGCTGCTCGAAGTCTAGTGGGACTCGAACAGGCCCCACCGGCGCCGGCGATCCCGGAGGAGCGTACGGACACGGGCGAGAAGAAGCGCGGACCGGGACGTAACCTCCCCATCGCCATCGGCGTGGGGCTGGGGCTGGGCGCCGTCGTACTGCTGTCCCTCTACACCGTCAAGGAGATCTTCCTCGGTGTAGTGGTGATCTTCCTCGGGATGGCGGCGTGGGAGCTCATCCGGGCGTTCGGGACGCGTGACATCCGGATCCCGTGGCCACCGCTGATGGCCGGCGGGCTGGCCATGCTGCTCGCCACGTACGTGTGGGGCGCGACGGCGCTCGTCGCGACGTTCGGCCTGACCACGCTCGCGATCCTGCTGTGGCGGCTGCCCAAGGGCCAGTCCGGCTACGTACGTGACGCGACGGCCGGCGTGTTCGCCGCGACGTACGTGCCGTTCCTCGCCGGGTTCGTCGTGCTCATGCTGGCCGCCCACGACGGCGCGGACCGCGTCCTGATCTTCATCGCGGTCACCGTGGCCAGCGACATCGGCGGCTTCTTCGCCGGGGCGTTCCTCGGACGTCACACGATGGCGCCGACGATCAGCCCGAAGAAGACCTGGGAGGGCTTCAGCGGCTCGACCGTCACCTGCATGGCCGTCGGCGGCGTACTGCTGCCCTGGCTGCTGCACGGCGCCTGGTGGCAGGGCGTTGTCGTCGGCGCGGCCGCCGTCTGTTCCGCGACGCTGGGCGACCTCATCGAGTCCATGATCAAGCGTGATCTGGGCATCAAGGACATGGGGACCCTCCTGCCCGAGCACGGCGGCGTCATGGACCGGCTCGACTCGCTGCTCGCCACCGTGCCCGTGGTCTGGCTGGCCTTCCAGCTCTTCGTCCCGCCGACCTGACCGCACCGGACCGAGCCCGACCAAGCCGGACCGAGCCCGCCCGAGAACGTACGACGGCCCCCGCACGCACCGCGCGCGGGGGCCGTCGGCATTCGCAGCGAGCCGTCAGGCGCCGACGACCCAGCTTCGGCCGTTCCTGGCGAGACGGGTGACCAGGGCGTCCGGGCCCTGGTCCTTGCCGTACTGGCGCTCTGCCTCGGTGATCGGGACGAGCCACAGCCACTGCACCGGGTCGCCGCCGAAGGAGAAGCCCGTCATGTCCGGGGCGTCCGGTCCCTCGAGCCGGTTGAGGTCGTCGAGCAGGAGCACGCCCTCCCACTGAGGGCCGAGAGGGAACGTACGGGCCTGGTGGTACCACTTCACGTTGTCGCCGGAGGCGAACGAGGTGACCGCACTCCACGGGTACCGGGCGAGCCACGGGAAGACGCTGCCGGCTCGCTGGCTGGGCAGGGTCGTGGCGACGGCGAGTTCGATGCGGGAGTGCTCGCCGACGTTGTCCTCGTACAGCTCGACGGTGGGCATCCGCTGGCAGCTCATGCCGATCGTGCTGAGCACGTTGTACGCGCGGTCGTCGCGGGCGGGGCGCTCGGAGACACCGACGACGGGCTGCGACGGCGAGCCCCCCGAGCCACCCGAGCCTCCGGGCCCGACCGGGCCGCCCGACGCGCCTGCGCCGTCCGCGCCACCCGAGGCGCCCGGCGGTGTGGCGTCCTGGCGGCCCACGTCGTGCCAGTAGTAGCCGCCCGGGCCCAGCTTCGCCAGGAGGTGGCCGAGGACCGACTGCTGGAAGCCCTCCCACGCGCCGGGGCCGCGGCGCCAGTCCCAGAAGGCCTGGGCCTGGAGGATGCGGGGCCCGAGGTCCTCGATCTCGTCGTCGAGCGCGAGCGCGAACGGGCCGCGGCCGATGGCCTCGCGGCTGTAGCCGGGCATGCCGCGGTCCATGTCGGCCCAGCCGGGGACGACGCACAGCGGACGGCCGTTCTCCAGGAGCGCGGCGCCGTCGCCCTCCTCGAACCACACGACCTCGAGCGCGCGTACGTCCAGCGGCGGCCGGCCCTGGGGCTGCCTGGTACGGCCGGCGGGCATCGCCGGGACCAGGCCGGCGTTGAGGCGCGCGAGATCGGCGTGCAGCGGGGCGTCCTGGTGGTTGGCGATCCAGGTGGCGGCCACCGTCTCTCCGTCGCTCTTACGGAGGTAGGCCGCGGTCGCGACGTGGTCGTGTTCCACGTCGAGGACCCGGCTTCCGTAGGGGCTCGTGTCGCTGAGCAGGACGCGAGCCTCCTGCGGCGTTCTGCGCAATACCGGCATAGGACGGGACTGTAGTGACTCCGGGGCGCCATCGTGGGTAACGACCTGCCCGTAATGCGGGGCTGTATGTAACGGACGCGCCCGGACCACCCACACATCGGTCAAAGCTCCCCCGGTCGTCTGCCACACTGGAACGGTCATGGCCGCTCAGTTGACGTTCGCCGCTCCGCGCCGGGCGAAGCCGCCCCGCCATCTCGCCGACCTGTCCGCCGACGAGCGGCGCGAGGCCGTCGTCGCGCTCGGAGAGAAGCCGTTCCGCGCGGACCAGCTCTCGCGCCACTATTTCGGTCGGCTTGCCGACGATCCTGCCGACATGACCGATCTGCCGGCGAGCGTGCGCGACCGCCTGGTCGGCGAGCTGATGCCGTCACTCCTGACGCCGGTACGCGAGCAGACCTGTGATGACGGCGCGACGCGCAAGACGCTGTGGAAGGCCTTCGACGGCACGCTCATCGAGTCGGTGCTGATGCGCTATCCCGATCGGGTGACGATGTGCGTCTCCTCACAGGCGGGCTGCGGCATGAACTGCCCGTTCTGCGCGACCGGGCAGGCGGGCCTGACCCGCAACCTGTCGACCGCGGAGATCGTCGAGCAGGTCATGGCCGGGGCGCGCGCGCTGGACCGCGGCGAGATCGCCGGCGGCATCGGACGCGTCAGCAACATCGTCTTCATGGGCATGGGCGAGCCGCTCGCGTCCTTCGCGGCCGTGGTCCGGGCCATCCACCGGCTCAGCGACCCGAGCCCGGCCGGGCTGGGCATCTCCCAGCGCAACATCACCGTCTCGACGGTCGGCCTCGTGCCGCGGATCGCTCAGCTGGCCGACCTCGACCTGAAGTGCCGCCTGGCGGTGTCGCTGCACGCGCCGGACGACGAGCTGCGCGACGAGCTGGTGCCGATCAATACGCGCTGGCGGGTCGCGGAGGTCCTGGAGGCGGCCTGGGCGTACGCCGACCGTACGCGTCGGCGGGTGTCCATCGAGTACGCGCTGATCCGCGACATCAACGACCAGGCGTGGCGCGCCGACCTGCTCGGGCGGCTCATCAAGGGCCACCCGGTGCACGTGAACCTGATCCCGCTCAACCCGACGCCCGGGTCGAAGTGGACCGCGTCGCGTCCATCGGACCAGACGGAGTTCGTCCGGCGTCTCGAGGCGCACGGCGTGCCGGTCACCGTACGCGACACGCGCGGCCAGGAGATCGACGGCGCCTGCGGCCAGCTCGCCGCCGCCGAGCCCGAGTAATCGAGACCCGTTCTCAACCCTCTGTGTCAGTGATTCGGTAAGAATGCCGATATGCCTGGCTTTCCGCGTTCCGTGAGGGGATATCACCGCCACGAGGTCGACGCCTTCGTCGACCGCATCGAAGGGACCCTCGGCCGCGCGCCCTTGTACGCCGCGCGGGTGAGCGTCATCGAGGTCGGTGACGTGCGCTTCAAGGCGAAGCTCGGCGGCTACCGGATGAGCGCGGTCGACGTCGCCCTCGAGAGCTACTCGCGCGAGCTGGAGAGGCTCGGCGGGCGACGGCACCGGCTCACGTCGGGCGACGCCGACCGGCTGATCGGCATGGTGCGCAACGTACGGTTCGCGCCGACCCGGATGACCGAGGGGTACGACGAGAGCCAGGTCGACGCGTTCCTCGACACGATGATCGTGGCGTTGCGTGAGCACCGGGCGCTGGCCACCGACGTACGCGCGGCGCGGTTCGGGGTCACCCGAGCTCGCCGCGGTTACCGCCAGCCCGAGGTCGACGCGTTCCTCGACCACCTCGCGTCCGAGATCGAGCGGTGCGCGCGGGGACGCGGCTGAGTCACGGACGGGTGCGGCGCAGCCAGGCGTACAGCCCACCGGCGACCGCCGTCCACGCGAGGGTGCGCAGGGCCAGCACGGGGAAGGCATCCGCGAGCGCGGCCGGGCCGTGGCCCGCGGCGCGCATCCACTCGATCATCGGCACCGACAGCGGGCGCAGCGGGCCGAGGTCCAGGATCAGGTTGAGGACGCAGACGCCGAGCAGGACGAGGATCGACGTCCCGGGCGAGGGGATGACGGCCCGGCTGGTGAGCGCGCCGATGGAAGTCGCGGCCAGCGCCGACAGCAACAGGAGGGCGAGCCCGAGCAGCATCGCCGAGACCGGCAGGCCGTTCTGCGCGCCCAGCGTCATCGGGTAGACGGGAGCGACGACCGCGAGCACGGCGCTGAAGGCGTACGCGGCGACCGTGCCCGCCGAGATCGACCGCCACCGGCCCGCCGTCACCGCGGACACGTGCCGCTGCGCGTCGGGCTCGGTGTCGAGCAGGCCGCGCGCCGCCCAGGCGCAGATCGGGAAGACGAGCGTGGCCATGTCACCGAGGGCGTTCAGCGCGCCGTGCCGGACCTGGGCCGGGGTGCCGCCGAGCGGGCTGGAGAACACGATCGCCAGCAGCAGGAACAGCGCGAGCACCGGGTGCAGCGCGCGTACCGAACGCAGGTAGCCGCTCAGCTGGAAGCGGATGACGGCGATCATCGGCGCTTCGCCGTATAGCCGTCGTCGTTGAGCCGGGCGACGAGCGCGTCGGCCTCCCGTGCCGGGACGGTCACCTCGACCAGCGCGTACTCCTCGGGTATCTCGCCGCTGGTCACGGTGTGGCCGGACACCTGCCAGCGCACGATGCCGGGCAGCTCCCGCAGGTCGCCCTGATGGTCGCTGACCACGATCGAGGTGCCGTCCGCGGCCAGTTCGTCCAGCATGCCGGGCAGCGCCGAGCGCGCCGCGGCGTCCAGCCCGGCGAACGGCTCGTCGAGCACGACGAGGTCGGGCGCGCCGCTCAGGGCCTGGATGAGACCGGCCTTGTGCGCGCTGCCCTTGGACAGGTCGGACAGGCGGGTGTCGAGCAGCCCGGCGAAGCCGAAGCGCTCGGCCCACTCGTCGGCGTCCGCGACGGACACGCCGCGCAGGCGGGCCATGTGGCCGAGGTAGGCGCGCGCCGTGAACGGCTGCGCGGCCGGGAACCGCTCCGGCGCGTACCCGACGCGCGGCGGGCGGTCGGTGATCCGGCCGAGCACCGGTGGGACGACGCCCGCGAGCACCCTCAGCAGGGTGGACTTGCCGGCACCGTTGGGGCCGGTCACCTCGATAACCCGGCCTCGGGGTACGGTCAGCGTCACGTCATGGAGCACCCAGGGTGCACGGCGGCGATAACGGTAGGCGACTCGTTCCAAATCCACAGTGGAACGAGCCTATCGATGCCGCATAAGACCCACGTAAGCGGAAGAATGCCGAGCATGGACTGCGCGTTCTGCGAGATCGTCGCGGGGGAGCGACCGGCCCACGTCGTACTCGACGACGGGCCTGTCGTGGCGTTCCTGGACGCCAGGCCGCTGTTCAAGGGCCACGCGCTGCTCGTGCCCAGGACGCACTACGAGACGCTCACGGACCTGCCGCCCGACCTGGTGGGCCCGTTCTTCGCCACCGCGCAGCGGCTCGCCGGCGCGATGGAGGCCGGGCTCGGCGCCGCCGGGTCGTTCGTCGCGATGAACAACCGGGTCAGCCAGAGCGTGCCCCACCTGCACGCCCATGTTGTTCCCCGCAACCGCAAGGACGGGCTGCGCGGGTTCTTCTGGCCGCGCACGAAGTACGACTCCGACGACGAGGCGCGGGAGTACATCTCGCGCCTTCGCGACGCCCTCCTCTGATGCCCGCGATCACCCGGCCGGCCGGCGGCCGGCGTCACCTCGTCGGCGTCGGGGCGCTCACCGTCCTCGTCGCGGCGGTCTACGCCGTCTACGCCCTCATACGCTTCTGGGCCGCCCGCACCACAACGTACGACCTGGTCATCTTCGACCAGGCGGTGCGGTCCTACAGCCGGTTCCAGGCGCCCATCGCGATCGTCAAGGGCGTGCACAACGGGTTCGGCCCGCACTTCAGCGTGCTCGGCGATCACTTCTCGCCGATCCTCGTGGTGCTCGCGCCGCTCTACTGGATCCACGACGGTCCGCGTACGCTCCTCGTCGCGCAGTCCGCGCTGCTGGCCCTCACCGTCGTACCCCTCTGGGTGTTCGCGCGGCGCAGGCTCGGCGTGTGGCAGGCCTACTGCGCGGCGGGCGTGTACGCGCTGGCCTGGCCGGTGGCCGAGACCCTCGCCTTCGACTTCCATGAGATGGCGTTCGTGCCCGTGCTCTCGATCCTGATGCTCGAGCGCGACGACGCCGGCCGGCCCTGGCAGTGCGCCGCGGCGGCGGGCGCGCTGCTGCTGGTCAAGGAGGACATGGGCCTGCTGGTCGCCGGGTTCGGCATCTACCTGCTGACCCGGCGCGGCGCCCGTCGCCGTGGTGCCGCCTTCGTGGCCGCCGGGCTGGTGTGGACCTGGCTGGCCGCGCGGGTGTTCGTCCCGGCCTTCGGCGGCGCCGCCGACTACTACTGGGCCTACGACGCGCTCGGCCAGGACCTCCCGCACGCCGCCGCGCACGCGGTCACACACCCCTGGGACGTCGTACGGCTGCTGGTCACGCCGCACGTCAAGGCGACGACGATGCTGTGGCTCGTGGCGCCGTTGCTGCTGCTCCCGCTCGCCTCACCGATCACGCTGTCCGTGTTGCCGCTGCTGGCCGAGCGCATGGTCTCCAGCAGGTTCGGGCACTGGTGGGAGCCGAGGTTCCACTACAACGTCGCGCTGGCCGCGCTGCTGGTCGCGGCGGCGGTCGACGGGGCGGCGCGGTTCCGCCGGGTGCGCGCCGACCGGGTCTGGCCCGTCGCCGCCCTGCTGGCCACCGCCGCGATCGTCCCGTACTTCGCGTTCGGGCGGTTCTTCGAGCGCGGCTTCTACCACCGTGACGCACGCGCGGGGGCGGCGGCGGCCGTCATCGGCGCGGTGCCGGACGGCACGATCGTCGAGGCCGCCAACGGCGTGGGCCCGTGGCTGTCCCGCCGTACGCGCGTGCTGCTGTGGGACGACCGGCCGCGCTGGGCGCCGTGGGTGGTGGCCGACGTCGGCACGTTGACCTTTCCCTTCGGCTCGTTGCAGGCCCAGCGCGACCGGGTGCGTCTCCTTCTCAGGTCGGGCTACACGGCCGTCCGCAGCGACGGCGGTTACGTCGTGCTGCACCGCCCCGGCTCGACCCCCGACCTCGGGCCGAGCCGTTAGCGACTCATTCCGTACGCAGTCGGGATGGGCCCAGCGCGCGCCGCAGGCGGCGGCGTGAGGTCCGCGCGGCCGTGACGGCGGCCAGCACGCCGAGGCCGACCATGATGAGTGCGCGTGCGAACGGCCAGAGCAGCCACGCGGTGCCGCCCACCAGCGGCCGCGGCCCGGCCAGCGCGATGAGGCCCGCCAACGCCGCCAGGGAGCACGGCAGCACGGAGGCGATGAGCGCCTGGCGCAGGAGGACCCGGCGCAGGTCGGCCTCTGAGACGCCGGTCGCGTGTAGCGCCGCCAGCACCGGCCCGTGCTCGAGGAGGTACTCGGCCTGGTGTACGAGGAGCGCGGCGGCGGCCACGACCATGCCCACCAGTAGCGCCAGGTCGACGAGGGCGAAGCTGGTCAGCCAGAACGGCTCGAGCCTGCCCCGGTCGGTCATGATGCCCGCCTCGATCCAGCCCGCGCCGCTGCCGATGGCCACCGCCAGCGCGACGACGGAGATGGTACGGCCCCAAGGGCGCGGGTCGGACTCCAGCGACCGGGCCGCGATCAGGGTCTCGGCCGAGTTCGCGCGCCGTGCGGTGACCCGTGCGGTGAACCAGACGAGGCGGCTCGAGTACAGCAGGGGCCCGGCCGCCGCCACGACGGCGAAGAACTGTGGATCGGCGATGGGCCCCGGCGCCGCGTGGAACGCCCAGCGCGCCAGCCACCCCGCGACGGCGATGACGAGCCCCAGCGCGAACACGACCGGGACGGTCCGGCCCGGCCGGCGGCGAGCGGCGCGACGGGTCACGCCGAGCGGCGTGGCGATCACGTGCCGCCCGGCGAGTAGACCCGAGACGGCGGCGACCACGACGACCAGCACCATCGCGGCGGCGCACAGGAGCGGTGGCAGGCCGGCGTTCGCCTTCGAACCCGGGCTCAGCAGTAGCCGCCGTCCGGCGAACTGGAGGATCACGAAGGCCACGGCGCCCACGACGGTGCCGAGGGCGGCCGAGCGCGTCGTCTCGATCGCGCCGAGCAGGCGTACCTCGCGCGGGGTCGCCCCGGCGAGCCGGAGCGCGGCGAGCCGCCGCTCGCGGTCCGCCGTCGCCAGCCGTCCCGACTGGTGGAGGAAGGCCGCGACGGGCAGCACCATCAGGCCGAACGAGAAGGCGGTGCCGCCGCGCGTACCGGGGTCGGCGATCGGCCCCAGCCGCTGGTCGAGCTCCCCGTGCAGGGAGAACACCTCGGCGCCGCCGAACAGGAACCAGGTGGCGAGCGCCGCGCCGGTGGCCACGAGACGCGCTCGGGCGCGCTCGGCCGGTGAGCCGCCCCGCCCGAGCAGGTTCGTGACGGTGAGAAGGGACCTCATGCGATCACCCCGCCGGCCAGGGCGCCGTCGCGCAGCACGATCTCCCGGTCGGCGTACGCCGCGACCTGGTTGTCGTGGGTGACGACCACGACCGTGGTGCCACTGAGTTGCGCGGAGCCGATCAGCAGTGACATGACCCGCTCGCCGGAGACCGAGTCGAGCGCGCCGGTCGGCTCGTCGGCGAAGATCACCTTCGGCTCGGTGACCAGGGCGCGCGCCACCGCGACCCGCTGGAGCTGGCCCCCGGACAGCTCAGCGGGCCGCGCGTCGGCCACGTCGAGCGCTCCGACGCGCTCCAGCCAGGAGCGCGCGACCGTGGCCGACTCGGCGCGGCCGTGCCGGCCGAACAGCAGCGGCAGCGCGACGTTCTCCGCGGCGGTCAGTTCGGGCACGAGCCGTCCGAACTGGAAGACGATGCCAAAGGACGTGCGCCGTAGCCGCGTGCGGGCCGTCTCGTCGAGGTCGTCGATCCGCTTCCCGTCGTAGTGCACCGCACCGGCCTCCGGGCGCATGATGCCGCTGAGGCAGTGCAACAGGGTGGACTTGCCCGAGCCGCTCGGCCCGGTGATCGCGACGGTCTCACCCGGCTCGATGGCGACGGACACGCCACGCAGCGCGTGGGTGGAGCCGAAGGCCTTGTCGATGCGGTCGGCGTGCACGATGCTCATGCGTGAAGCTCCTGGGTGAGTTCGGCGATCCTCTGCCGGGCGGTCTCGATCCACCGAAGGTCCGCGTCGAGGTGGTGCAGGGCGTAGTCGGCCGCGAGCATGTCGCCCACGCCCAGCCCCGGGGAGTTCTTGTGCGCGGTCAGCTCGCGCATCCGCGCCAGATGCTCGCCGCGCTGGCGGAGCAGGTGGTCCTCCGCGCCGCCCTCGACGATCAGCGCCAGGACGACGCGCGTGAACAGCGGGCTGGACACGTACGGGGCGGGCGCCTCGGTGCCGGCCAGCCACCGGTGCACCTCGTCGGTGCCCTCGTCGGTGATCTCGTAGACGATGCGCTCGGGGCCGGCCTCCTGAGCGGTGCCGCTCACCGCGACCTTGCCGTCGCGCTCCAGGCGCTGCAGGGTCGCATAGACCTGCCCGTACGCGAGCGGCTTGACCCCCGGGAGCCGCTCGTCGTGCTCGCGTTTGAGCTCGTAGCCATGCTTTGGCCGCTCGGTGAGCAGGCCGAGCAGGATGTGCCCGTTTGACATGGCCGTGACTATACACACAATGTATTCATTCAGTGAATAGCTGGCCATGATGACATCAGCGAGGGCGTGACCCTCAGCGGGACAGGGCGGTGATGTGGGGCGGCACCGCGACGCCGCCGGGCAGGGCCGGGTCGGGTACGGGCGGGCGCCGCCGTGTCTCCACCGGCACCACGCCGGCCCACAGGCCGAGGGCGGCGTCCGGGCCGTCGCCGTCGCCGGGCGGGCCTTCGGAGATCTTCACCGAGGCCTCGTCGAGGGGGAGCGCGAGTAGCGTGGTGGCCGCGAGCTCCTTCGCGTTCGGGCGCCGCGCGTAGTCCCACTGGCCGGGCGCGATGTGCTCGCTCAGCGCGCGCAGGCCGGCCTCCTTGTCCGCGCCGGACAGGACGCGCGGGTGGCCGTAGACCATGGCGCACCGGTAGTTCACGCTGTGCTCGAACACCGAGCGGGCCAGGACGAGGCCGTCGACGTGCGTGACCGTCACGCACACGGTCGCGTCGGCCGTCAGGCTGCGGCTCGCGACCGACCCGTGGAAGTACAGGTGCGCGTCGTCGAAGCCGTACACGGTCGGCACGACCATCGGCGTACCGTCCACGACGACGCCCAGGTGGCAGACGAAGCCGGCACGCAACACGTCGAACAGCGCCGGGCGCTCGGTACGCCCCTGGTCGCGCAGCCGCCGGAGCCGGGTCCGCTCCGTACCGGACAGGTCCATGCGCCTCTACCTCCCGGAGGCCGGTCGGCGACCGCCGCCGTCGGCGTGCGGTCGCCGGACCGGGTCAGATCTTGGTCCAGGCCTCCGTGAGGACGGACCGAAGGACGCGCTCGATCTCGTCGAAGTGCTCCTGACCGCAGATCAGCGGCGGCGCGAGCTGGATGACGGGGTCGCCGCGGTCGTCGGCGCGGCAGACCAGCCCGGCGTCGAACAGCGCGTGCGACAGGAAGCCGCGCAGCAGGCGCTCGGACTCGTCGTCGTTGAAGGTGAGTTTGGTGTCCTTGTCCTTGACCAGCTCGATGCCGTAGAAGTAGCCGTCGCCGCGCACGTCGCCGACGATCGGCAGGTCGCGCAGCTTCTCCAGCGTCACGCGGAACGCCCCCTCGTTGGAGCGGACGTTCTCCAGGACCTTCTCGTTCTCGAAGACGTCGAGGTTCGCCAGCGCGACGGCGGTCGACACCGGGTGGCCCGCGAAGGTGATCCCGTGCAGGAACGTCGCCCCGCCGGAGGTGAACGGCTCCATCAGCGGGTCGCGCACCAGCATGCCGCCCAGCGGCGCGTACCCGGAGGTCAGGCCCTTGGCGAAGGTGATGATGTCCGGCTGGTAGCCGTACCGGTCGGCGCCGAAGTAGTGCCCGAGCCGCCCGAAGGCGCAGATCACCTCGTCGGAGACGAGCAGCACGCCGTACCGGTCGCAGATCTCACGGACCCGCTGGAAGTAGCCGGGCGGCGGCGGGAAGCAGCCGCCGGAGTTCTGTACGGGCTCGAGGTAGACCGCGGCCACCGACGACGGGCCCTCGCGCTTGATGGCCCGCTCGATCTCGTCGGCCGCCCAGCGCCCGAAGTCCTCGACCGAGTCGCCGAACAGCGGCGCGCGGTAGAAGTTGGTGTTCGGCACGCGTACCGACCCGGGCACCAGCGGCTCGAAGGGGTGCTTGATGTCGGCCAGGCCGGTGATCGACAGGGCGCCCATGGACGTCCCGTGGTACGCGATCTCGCGGCTGATCACCTTGTACCGGTCGGGCTGCCCGGTCAGCTTGAAGTAGTTGCGGGCCAGCTTGAAGGCCGACTCGACGGCCTCGGATCCGCTCGTGGTGAAGAACACCCGGTTGAGGTCGCCCGGCGCGAGGTTGGCCAGCCGTTCGGCCAGCTCGATCGCGTTCGGGTGAGCGTAGGACCACAGCGGGAAGTAGGCCAGCTCGGAGGCCTGCCGGGCGCCCGCCTCGGCGAGTTCGGTGCGGCCGTGCCCGAGCTGGGAGACGAACAGGCCGGACAGTCCGTCCAGGTAGCGGCGGCCCTTCGCGTCGAAGACGTAGGGTCCCTCACCGCGCACGATGACCGGGACGTCGGCGTCCTCGTAGGAGGACATCCGGGTGAAGTGCATCCACAGGTGGCGTTTGGCGGCTTCCTGCATGTTCACTGGCCGCTCTCCTTACTCTCGCTCCCGGTCATCGGGTCCCCCAGGAGTAGATCTGCTTGCGAAGCTTGAGGTAGACGAAGCTTTCGGTGCTGGTGACCGTCGGCACGGAGCGGATCCGGCCGAGGATCTCGAGGAGATGGTCGTCGCCCTCGCAGACGACCTCGGCGAGCAGGTCGAAGGAGCCCGCCGTGATCACGACGTAGTCGATCTCGTCCATCCCGGCCAGGACGTCGGCGACCTTCTCCAGGTCGCCCTCGCACTTGATGCCGATCATGGCCTGGCGGAGGAATCCGAGGGAGAGCGGATCGGTCACGGCGACGATCTGCATGACGCCGGACTCCAGCAGGCGCTGCACCCGCTGGCGTACCGCGGCCTCGGAAAGGCCCACCTCCTTGCCGAGCGCCGCGTACGAGCGGCGGCCGTCGGCCTGGAGCAGTTCGATCAGTTTCTTCGACGTCTCATCGAGGTTCACACCGGAGCGCCGTCCGTTCGGGCGTACGGGCGGCGCGTGGTCGTCGGTCATCGAGTCCCTCCTCGATGCGACATCGTGTCAGTTCCGACCAGAATGTCAAGGAATCCGTCGTGAAATCCGATTGTAACAACGGAATCCCTTGTCTTGCGAAGCTTGTTCTGCCAAGGTCATGGCCAACCGAAATCCGTCCAGCCGGAGGCCGAAAGTGACGCTGCGAAACTTCGTCAACGGCGAGCACGCCGACGCGGAGGACGGACGCACGTCCGAGGTCGTCGATCCGAGCACCGGGGACGCGTACGCGCGTGCGCCCCTGTCCGGACCGGCCGACGTGGACGCCGCGACGAACGCCGCGCAGGCCGCCTTCGAGAGCTGGCGGGACGTCACGCCGCAGGAGCGCAGCCTCGCGTTGCTGCGCATCGCCGACGCCGTCGAGGCCAAGGCGGAGGAGCTCGTCCAGGCCGAGTGCCGCAACACCGGCAAGCCGCTGGGGCTCACGCGGGACGAGGAGATCGGCCCGATGGTCGATGAGTTCCGGTTCTTCGCGGGTTGCGCGCGGCTGCTGGAGGGCCGGTCGGCGGGCGAGTACATGGCCGACCACACCTCGATGATCCGCCGCGAGCCCATCGGCGTGTGCGCGCAGGTCACGCCGTGGAACTACCCGATGGTCATGGCGACCTGGAAGATCGCTCCGGCGCTGGCCGCGGGGAACACCGTCGTCCTGAAACCGTCGGACACGACGCCGGTCACGACGCTGATGCTGGCCGAGATCGCCGCGGAGTTCCTGCCGCCGGGCGTGCTCAACGTGGTGTGCGGCGACCGTGACACCGGCCGCGCGCTGGTCGGACACCGGATTCCGCAGATGGTGTCGGTGACCGGCTCGGTACGCGCGGGCATCGAGGTCGCGAAGCAGGCCGCCGAGACCCTCAAGAAGGTGCACCTGGAGCTGGGCGGCAAGGCTCCGGTGATCGTCTTCGACGACGCCGACGTGGAGAAGGCCGCCCAGGGCATCGCCGAGGCGGGCTACTTCAACGCCGGCCAGGACTGCACCGCCGCCACCCGGGTCATCGCAGGTCCGGGCGTCCACGACGACTTCGTCGCCGCGCTCGCCGAGCAGGCCCGCGCCATGAAGGTCGGCCCGCCGTCGGACGAGGACGCGTTCTACGGGCCGCTCAACAACGCCACGCAGCTCGAGCGGGTGAGCGGGTTCCTCGACCGTACGCCGGCGCACGCTGAGGTCGTGGCCGGTGGCGGGCGCGTCGGCGACCGCGGCTACTTCTACGCGCCCACCGTCGTCAGCGGCCTGCGCCAGGACGACGAGATGGTGCAGAACGAGGTCTTCGGACCGGTCATCACGGTCCAGCGGTTCGCCGATGAGGAAGAGGCGCTGCGCTGGGCCAACGGGGTGGAGTACGGACTCGCCGCCAGCGTGTGGACACGGGACCACGGTCGGGCGATGAGGATGGCGAAGGGGCTCGACTTTGGAGCCGTCTGGATAAACACTCATATCCCGTTCGTGTCGGAGATGCCGCACGGCGGCTTCAAACATTCCGGGTACGGCAAGGACCTGTCGATGTACGGGTTTGAGGACTACACCCGGATCAAGCACGTGATGAGCTACATCGGAGTATGACTTGACGGAGATTCAAGAGACGGACGCCGTGACCATCGGTACGGACCTGGCCGCGATCGAGCTCGAACGCGTCGTCAAGACCTTCCACTCCCACGGCGAGGACGTCCAGGCGGTCAAAGGCGTCGACCTGTCGATCGCCGAGGGGGAGTTCTTCTCGCTGCTCGGCCCGTCCGGGTGCGGCAAGACGACCACCATGCGCATGATCGCGGGGTTCGACGAACCCACCGAGGGCAAGGTCTTCCTGCACGGCCAGAACGTCGTCGGGGTCCCGCCGAACCGGCGCGACATCAACATGGTCTTCCAGTCCTACGCGCTGTTCCCGCATATGAGCGTGTTCGAGAACATCGCGTTCGGCCTGAGGCGCAAGAACGTGTCCAAGGGCGAGGTCACCCGCCGCGTCGGCGAGATCCTGGAGATCGTCGACCTCACCGGCCGGGAGAAACGCCGCCCGCGCGAGTTGTCCGGCGGCCAGCAGCAGCGCGTCGCCGTGGCCCGCGCCCTGGTCAACAAGCCGCGCGCCCTGCTGCTCGACGAGCCCCTCGGCGCCCTCGACCTGAAGCTCCGCCAGTCCATGCAGGTCGAGCTGAAGCGCATCCAGCGCGAGGTCGGCATCACCTTCGTCTACGTCACCCACGACCAGGGTGAGGCGCTGACGATGTCCGACCGGATCGCGGTGATGAACGACGGTCAGGTCGAGCAGCTCGGCACGCCGCGGGAGGTCTACGAGCGTCCGGCCACGAAGTTCGTCGCCGGCTTCATCGGCACCTCCAACGTCCTGGCCGGCACCGTCAACCGCACCGAGGCCGGCAAGGGCGTCATCGAGCCCGGCTCGGGGGAGCGCGTCGTGGTCCCGGGTGACGTCGCCATCGGCGAGGACGTCGAGCTGACCGTACGGCCGGAGAAGATCGACGTCCGGACCGGCCGTCCGGACGGCGACCTGTGCGCGCTGCGCGGCACCGTCACCGAGGTCGTCTACCTCGGAATGTTCACGAACTACAACGTGACGACGTCTATGGGGGCCGAGGTGGTGGTGTTCGTGCAGAACGTCTCCTCCGCGGACGACGTCGCGGCCCGTGGGGACAGCGTGTGGCTGTCGTGGGATCCACGCCACTCCTACGTGATCGGAGCCTGAGAGATATGAGCACAGATCCCGCGCTGATGCGCGGTTTGACCAGCAGCCGCCGCGACGCGATGCGGATGTTCGGCCTCGCCGGAGCCGGGCTCGGCCTGGCCGCCTGCGGCGTCAAGGGCCAGAAGGCCGCCGCGCCCAAGCAGAACGACGTTCAGAAGTTCTGGGCCGGCAAGGCGAAGAACGGTCACGTGAACTTCGCGAACTGGCCGTACTACATGGACAAGAAGCGGACACCCCTGAAGGAGTTCACGGCGGCGACCGGGATCACCGTGAACTACCGCGAGGTGATCCAGGACGATCCGCAGTGGTTCGGCAAGATCGCACCGCAGCTCCAGGCCGGCCAGTCCATCGGCTACGACCTGATGGTGGTCACCAACGGCGTGGAGCTCACCAAGCTCAAGGAGCTCGGCTACCTGGTGCCGCTCGACCACTCCAAGCTGCCGAACTTCACCAAGTACGCCGGCGCGCCGTACAAGCAGGAGTCCTTCGACCCCGGCAACGTCTACAGCGTTCCGTACACCACCGGCATCACCGGTATCGCCTACGACCCGGCGAAGACCGGGCGCAAGATCACCAGCCTGAAGGACCTGTGGGACCCGAAGTTCAAGGGCAAGGTCGGGATGATGGCCGACGCGCAGGAGATCGGGAACTTCGGTCTGCTCGCGATCGGCGTCGACCCGGACAAGTCGACGCCGGACGACTGGAAGAGGGCCGCCACCAAGCTGCAGGAGCAGAAGAAGGCCGGCATCGTCCGCCAGTACTACGACCAGACCTACATCGACGCGCTGTCGAACGGTGACGTGTGGCTCTCGATGGCCTGGTCTGGTGACATCTTCCAGGCGAACCTCTCGGAGAAGTCGAACCTGGAGTTCGTCATTCCGGAAGAGGGCGGCAACATCTGGACCGACAACATGATGATCCCCAAGGCCGCGCAGAACCCGGTCGACGCGATCATGCTGATGGACTACCTCTACCAGCCGAACGTGGCCGCCCAGCTCACGGAGGCCATCAGCTACGTACCCCCGGTGGCGGCCGCCAAGGACCTCATCGCCGCCGACGCGGTCAAGGCCACCGGCGCGGACAAGAAGCGGCTGACGGAGATGTCGACCAGCCCGCTGGTCTTCCCCACGGACGCCGACTACGCGAAGCTTCGGCACTACGTCTCGCTGACCCCGGCCAGCGAGAAGGTGTTCAACACGACCTTCCAGCACATCACGGCGGGTTGAGGGATGCGCCGACGTCTCACCCCGTACCTCCTGGTCCTGCCCGGAGGCCTCTGGCTCGCGATCTTCTTCGTGGTGCCGATGCTGGTGATGGTGTCGTTCTCGCTGATGCAGGGCGACATCGTCAACGGCTTCTCGCTGACCTGGCACTGGCAGAACTACAGCGACAGCCTGTCGACCTACAGTGAGCAGCTCGTACGCTCGCTGATCTACGGTGTGCTCGCCACCCTGGCCTGCATCCTGCTCGCCTACCCGGCGGCGTACTGGATCGCGTTCCGCGGCGGTGCGCACAAGACGACGTACCTGTTCCTGATGCTGCTGCCGTTCTTCGTGTCGTTCGTGCTGCGGACCTTCTCCTGGAAGTTCCTGCTGGCCGACGAGGGCATCGTGCTGGGGCCGCTGAAGGACGCCGGGCTGCTGCCGCAGGACTTCCACGTCATCGCCACCGGGTTCGCCGTCGTGGCCGGCCTGACCTACAACTACCTGCCGTTCATGGTGCTGCCGATCTACGTGGCGCTCGAGCGGGTGGACCCGAAGCTGCTCGAGGCGGCGCAGGACCTGTACGCGGGCAGGGCGCAGGCCTTCCTACGAGTGGTCTTCCCGCTGTCGCTGCCGGGCGTCTTCGCGGGCGTGCTGATGACGTTCGTGCCGGTCAGCGCCGACTACGTGAACTCCACGGTGCTCGGCGGCACCAACAACACGATGATCGGCAACATCATCCAGAACCTGTACCTGGTCAACACCGACTATCCGCAGGCCGCGGCGCTGTCCTTCAGCCTGATGGCGATCCTGCTCGTCGGGATCTTCCTGTACGCCAGGGTCCTGGGCACCGAGGACGTCTTGGAGGTGGCCGCCCGATGAGCGCGACCGTCGTCGATCTGGAACCGGCGGTCCGCGTACGGCGGAGCCGTACGGGCGACCGGCTGCTGCACCTCTACACGTGGGCGATCATCGTCTGGCTGTGCCTGCCGATCTCGGTGATGATCGCCTTCGGGTTCAACAACACCAAGGGCAGGCTCAACCTCACCTGGCAGGGCTTCACGTTCCGGTGGTACCGGGAGCTGTTCACGGTGCCCGACCTGACGACCGCGCTGGTCAACTCCCTGACCATCGCGCTCGTGGCCACGCTGGGCAGCGCCGTCCTGGGCACCCTGATCGGTCTCGCGCTGGGCAAGTACCGCTTCCGCGGTCAGGGTTCGCTGAACATCGTGCAGTTCGCGGCGATCTCGGCGCCGGAGACCGTCATGGGCGCCTCGCTGCTCTCGTTCTTCGTGCAGGTCGGCGTCGGACGCGGCTACTGGACGATCGTCATCGCGCACATCATGTTCTCGCTGTCGTTCGTCGCGATCACGGTACGCTCGCGGGTCCTCACCCTCGACCCCTCGATCGACGAGGCGGCACGTGACCTGGGCGCGGGCGGCTGGACGGTGTTCCGGCTCATCACGATGCCGATGATCTTCCCGGCGGTGCTGGCGGGCTCGCTGCTGGCGTTCGCGCTGTCCATCGACGACTTCATCATCACCAGCTTCAACAGCGGGTCCACCTTGACGTTCCCGCTGTGGATCTGGGGTGCCCAGAAGAACGGCCTCCCGCCGCAGGTCAACGTCATGGGCACGTTGATCTTCGTCGGAGGCATGCTGCTGGCGGCGGGCAACGCGCTGGTCTCGCGACGCCGCCGCTGACCGGAGGACCCGATGGACGTCCTGAAGGCGCTCGCCGAGGCCGAGCCCACGCCGTACTGGCTCGACGACCCCGGCTCACCCGATCCGGCGGCGGCGCTGACCGGGACCGCCTCCTGCGACCTGGCGGTCGTGGGAGGCGGCTACACCGGCCTGTGGACGGCCCTGCGGGCCAAGGAACGCGACCCGTCGGCCGACGTCGTCCTCCTGGAGGCCGACGTGGCCGGCGGCGCCGCCTCCGGGCGCAACGGCGGGTTCTGTTCGGCCAGCCTCACGCACGGGCTCGGGAACGGCCTGTCGCGCTGGCCGGACGAGATGGCAACGCTCGAACGCCTCGGGCGGGACAACCTCGACGCCATCGAGGCCACCGTGCGCGACCACGCGATCGACTGCGCCTTCGAACGCACCGGTGATCTGGCGGTCGCGACCGAGGAGTACCAGGTCGCGGAGCTGCGCGAGCTGGCCGGTGCGGCCGAGGGCCTGGGGCAGACACTCGACCTGCTCGACGCCGACGGCGTACGCGCCGAGGTCGGCTCGCCCACCTACCTCGGCGGGCTGTGGGACCGCGACGGCGTGGCCATGGTCAACCCGGCCCGGCTCGCCTGGGGCCTGCGGCGCGCCTGCCTGGAGAGCGGCGTCCGGATCTTCGAGCGCACCCCGGTGCTGTCGGTCGACGAGGAGCGCGGCACGTTGCGGCTGCGGACCCCGTACGGCTCCGTCACGGCGCCGCGCGCCGCGGTGGGCACCGGAGGCTTTCATGGACCGCTGCGCCGCACGCGGCACTTCGTCGCGCCCGTGTACGACTACGCGCTGGTCACCGAGCCGCTGTCGGCCGAACAGCTCGCCTCGATCGGCTGGCGCAACCGGCAGGGCGTGGGCGACGGCGGGAACCAGTTCCACTACTACCGGCTGACCTCCGACAACCGGATCCTGTGGGGCGGCTACGACGCGATCTACCACTACGGCAACGCCGTGCGCGCCGAGTTCGAACGCCGTCCGGCGACGTACGCCACCCTGGCCGAGCACTTCTTCACGACGTTCCCGCAGCTGTCGGAGGTGCGCTTCAGTCACGCGTGGGGCGGCGTCATCGACACCTGCACCAGGTTCTGCGCGTTCTACGGCAAGGCGTACGGCGGGCGGCTGGCGTACGCGGCCGGGTACACCGGTCTGGGCGTCGGCGCGACGCGGTTCGGCGCCGACGTCATGCTGGACCTGCTCGCGGGCGAGGAGACCGAGCGGACCCGGCTGGCGATGGTAAAGACGCGGCCGATGCCGTTCCCGCCGGAGCCGCTGAGGTACGGCGTGGTCCAGCTCACCCGATGGTCGCTCGCCCGCGCCGACCGGCACGAAGGCCGCCGCAACCTGTGGCTGCGCACGCTCGACGCGTTCGGCTTCGGCTTCGACTCCTGAGTCAGTCGTCGCCGTGGCCGAAGGCCGCGGAGGAGATCTCCAGGTAGATGGCCTCGGGCTCGGGGACGTACTCGACCTTGGACAGCGCCTGGTCCTGACCCGCGGACTCCAGCACGAGCGTGCCGTAGCCGAGCATGCGTCCCATGATCGAGCGGTCCACCGTCAGGTCGGTGATCTTGGACAGCGGCATCATGTCGACGCGTTTGGCGATCAGACCGGTGACGAGGATGACGCGCACCTTGGTGACGGCGAAGTACTCGTCGTACCACTCGAAGAACCGCGTCAGCAGCCGGGCGAACAGGATCAGCCAGGCGCACCAGATCAGCTTGACGAAGAGCGGCTGTGACACCAGGAACGTGAGGACCCCGGCCACGACCAGTCCTCCGAGGCTCTCCCCGATGTGGCGGAGCAGCATCGCCGGATGCCGACGGATGGTCATCGTGTCCTGCTCTTGGGGGAGCAGATACTTGGCCAGGTGATGGGGACTGACGTCCCGGACCGCGAGGAAGGACGGAAGCCGCACGTCCTGGACTCTACGCGTTAATCGCGCCGAGCGTGATCTTTTCTTTTCGCGATGGAGAAAGGCGAAGGCCCCCGGAAGACGCGCTCCCGGGGGCCTTTCGGCGGTGCCTAGAAGACGCTCACGCCATAGGCGTTGAGCGCGGCGACGACCGGCTGGAAGAAGGTCGTGCCGCCGGAGCTGCAGTTGCCACTGCCACCGGAGGTCAGACCCAGCGCCTTGGTGCCGGCGTACAGCGGGCCACCGCTGTCACCGCCCTCGGCGCAGACCGTCGTCTGGATCATGCCGGTGACGCTGCCCTCGGCGTAGTTCACCGTGGCGTTCAGCGCCGTGACGGTGCCGCTGTGGACACCGGTGGTGCTGCCGCGGCGGGTGACCGTCTGGCCGACGGTGGGGTTGCCCGCCGAGGTGATGTCCTGGCTGCCGACCGTGCCGCCGTGCGAGGCCGACCCGGTGTAGCGGACCAGGGCGTAGTCGTGGCCCGGGAACGTGCTCGACTGGGTGCTACCGAGAACCGAGGTGTGCCCGGAGTCGGAGTACCAGGTCGAGGCGATGTTCCCGCAGTGGCCCGCGGTCAGGAAGTAGTACGTGCTGCCGCTGACCACGTTGAAGCCCAGCGAGCAGCGGTACTGGCCGCCGTAGATCGCGTCGCCACCGGTGATCTTCGTGCTGAAGACGCCGGGCACGTACGCGATGCGCACCGCGCTGCCCAGCTTCTTCGCCGCGGAGGTCACCTGGACCAGCTTGGCGCCGGTCACCGAGCTGTCCACCGACATGACGACCTGGTCGGTGGCGGGGTCGACGGCCCACGCGGTGCCGGGGACCTTGGCGGCGCTCTCCAGCGTCGCGGTGGCCTCCCGCAGACGAGCCCCGCTGAGTGCGACGGTCTTCGGCGTGGCGCCGGCGGCGCGTACCGCCTTGGCGTCCGCCTTGGACGTCACGGTGACGACCAGCTTGTTGGTCGCTTGGTCGAGGTAGGAACCGGCGGACCGGGTCCCGAGCTGCGACGCCAGCTTCGTGGCGACCAGCGACGGGTCGGACTGCGAGGCGGACGCCTGCGCGGAGCCGGCGAGCATGGAGCCGCCGATCAGGCCGGCTGCCGTGATGACGAGCCCGGCACGGCGGGATGCGGTGAACCTCACACGAGCCTCCCTCAAGGGGTGGCGGGCACGCCCCAATGGCGCACCCAGGGGGATGGAGAGGTAGTTCAGGTCCGGCCGATGCGGTGCGGGGGGAGGCCGCTCCGGCCGGGTGGGGTCCCGATTACCTCACCTGGGCAGAGACTCACAAAGTTAGTAAAAACCTGCAAGATTCCCAGTAAGTCCGGAATCGGCCACGGCAACCCTGGTTCGCTGGCGTTTCAGATGTATCCGGACGGTCGGTACCAGCGGATTCGGACCCGCCGCCGTCGGCGGCGCGATCATCCGCGCGGCCGGTTTTCGGTCCCTCGCGTGGCGAGTTCACGCTCAGGGCGAACCTGAGAGTTCTCTGAAAGTCCTCAGGGTCGGCCGAGCGATCGTGTAGGGGGTGTGAGAGCCTTGGCTGACAATGGACCATCCTGTTTTCACAGCATTCGTACTGGTCGCGGGCTTGGCCGCGACCATCGTCGCGCAGTGGCGTGGATGGCGACCCTCTTGGCGCGTCGCCCTCGGAGTCGGCATCGGACTCCGTCTCGTCCTGCTGATCTCCGCTTCGGCCGACTCCTGGCAGCCGGTCGATTTCAGCGAGGGATTCAAACCGGCCGGAATCGCGATCCTGCATCATCAGGACCCGGTGCTCGCCACGCACGGTTCGTGGCACTTCCTGCCGATGATCCCCTATTTCTACGCTCTCGTCCTCGCCACCGGGCTCCCCTGGGAGATCGCCGGGCGGCTTTGCACGATCATCGCGGACACCGTCCTGATCATTCTGGTCGGGCGGCTCGGCGGCAAGGAACACGGCCCCCAGGCGCGGTTCCTGTACGCCTGCAACCCGATCGCGCTGATGATCGCCGTCATCCACGCGCAGGTCGAGCCGATCGCGCTGGTGTTCCTGGTCGCCGCCTACCTCGTGGCGCGATCCGCGGGTACCACCGAGCGGGGCAACCACGGCGCGATGTACGCCGCCTGGGCCGGGGCGCTGTTCGGCTTCGCGCTGTCGGCCAAGAGCTGGCCGATCATCCTGCTCCCCGTGCTGCTCGCCATGCTCCCGACCTGGCGCCGGCGCCTCTACGGCCTCGTCATGGCGGGCGCCGTACCCCTGCTCTTCCTCGTCACGCTGCCGCTCGTGGTCGACACGTCCTGGTCCGACATGCTGAAGGTCGGGCGCTACCTCGGCGAGGTACGCCCCATCGTCGGCGAGTGGGGCTGGACGGCCGTGATGACCGGCGGCGACTGGAAGCTCGCGTCGACGGCCGCCGGGATCGGGCAGATCGTCCTGTACTCCACGATCCTGCTCGTGATGTGGCTGTGGTGGCGCTCGGACCGCATCGACCAGACATCGGCGATCCTGCTGGCCTTCATGGTGGTAACGCCGCGGATGGGCGCGCAGTACCTCCTGTGGTTCGTGCCGTTCCTTTGCGCGCGGCCGACCCGCTGGAGCCGTGCCGCCATCGCGATGGGCACCCTGTGGGCCGCGACCGGCTACATCTACCTGACGCAGTTCGACGACAACGGCTGGTGGAAGAACCACGAGTGGTGGGCGATCAGCTCGGTCGCGGTGATCCCGTTCCTGGTCCTCGCGATGCCCTGGAGCCGCCGCGTCCGCCGACCCGCCAAGGATCTCGCGCGACCCGAGTCCGAACTCGTCGGCGCGGCCAGGTCCTGACCGCACGCCGAAGTCAGGCGCGCAGCCGCTCGTGCGGCAGGGCGTGCGCCGCGACGCCGTCGCGGCCGGTCATGGTCTCCGCGGCGAGCAGCGCGTTCACGACGGCCTCCTCAGTGGCCTCGATCACGCCGTGGAACAGCGGGTCTAGGTAGGCGTCGGCGAGCGCCTCGAGCCGCAGGATCGGCGGTGGCATTTCGCCGAGCGCGCCCGAGGGCAGACGCCCGCGGTTCGCGGTGGAGAACGCCAGGAAGCCGTCGCCGCTGGTGTTCTCCGGCGCCGCCGGTACGCGCGATGCCGAGCCCGGCGCGCTGGGCGAGGCGGCGGCACTGGTGGGGCAGCAGCGGCGCGTCGGTCGCCACGATCACGATCACCGACCCCGCACCTTCGTACACCGGCGGTCCCGGCCGCGGCACGTCGTCGGCCCGTACGGGCCGGCCGTCGATCGTCAGGCGCTCACGTCGGCCGTGGTTGGCCTGCAGGAGCACGCCGACCGTCCAGCCGCCGTCGACCACGCGTGACGCCGTGCCGATGCCGCCCTTGAAGCCGTGGCAGATCATGCCCGTGCCGCCGCCGACGCAGCCCTCAGGGACCGGGCCGCCCACGGCCGCCTCGTAGGCCTCGCGTACGTGGTCCGCCGTCACGTGCGCGCCGTCGATGTCGTTGAGGAGGCCGTCCCAGGTCTCGCCGACCACCGGGAGTACCCAGGCGCCGCGTCCGCGGCCACGTACCTCGATCTGGACCAGGGCGTCGCGCACCACGCCCACGCTGTGGGTGTTGGTCAGCGCGATCGGCGTCGACAGCATCCCGGCCTCGCGGATCCAGGCGGTGCCGGTCAGTTCACCGTTGCCGTTCAGCCAGTGGTAGCCGGCGTACAGCGGCTCGTCGAAGATCGCGCCGGGGTGCGGGAGCACGACGGTGACGCCCGTACGGACCGGGCCCTCGCCGACGCGCAGCGGCCCGTCGCCCGAGACGATCGTGGCATGCCCGACGCGTACGCCGTCGACATCGGTGATCGCGTTGTGCGGGCCCGGCGTTCCGGAGCCGATCGTGAGTCCCAGGTCGCGGGCGCGGGTCATGGGTGGTCCCTTCGAACGGAGTCCAGGGCCAGCAGGGCGACGTGCAGGGACGCGCAGGACTCGACGTCTTCCAGGTCGGTCTCCAGCACGCGCTCGATCCGCCGCAGGCGCTCGTACAGGGCAGGCCGGGACAGGTGTGCGCGCTGGGCGGCGAGGGCCTTGTTGCGCCCGCTGTCGAGGTAGAGCGTGAGCACGCCGACGAGGTCGCCGCCGCGCTTGGCGTCGTGGGTGAGCAGCGGGCCGAGCTCGCGTTCGACGAACGTCTGGAGGCGTGCGTCGCCGCGCAGCAGGTGCAGGAGGCCGCGCAGCCGCAGGTCCGGCAGCCGGTAGAACAGGCGCTCGTCGCCCCGGCGCGCGGCGACCTCGGCGACCTGCTCGGCCTCCAGGAACGACCGGCGTACGTCTCGTACCGACTCCACGGTCGACCCGGCGGCCATCACGAAGTCGACGGTGCCCTCCTCCGACGGGCCGGGCCGGTGCGTGCGCAGCCGGCGCGCGACGTCGCACATGAGCTGCTCGTCCCCGCCACGCCCCGGCAGGGAGGCCAGCACGCCCACGCGCGCCTGCGGCGATCCCTCGTCGAGCGTGCCGACCAGCGCGGGCAGGCCGGCCTCACGGCAGGCCGCCGCCGTGTCGTCGGCCAGCTCGGAGAGCGGGGAGACGCCGGCGCCCTCGCCGGGCCGGGGGAGGACGACGATGCCGAGCAGGCGGCGGCCCGCGAGCGGTACGCCGAGGGCGCGGGCGCGCGCCGCGGCCTCCTGCGGGTCGGCGTAGGCGTGCGCGAGGATCCCGCTGATCACCGAGCCGTGGGCCTGGCGTTCGAGGCTCTGGGCGTGCTGTTCGAGCAGGCGTCCGAGGGCCAGGGTGGTCGCGGCGCGCTCGATGAGGACCACGTCGCGCGGCGACGGCGGGCCCTCGTCCACGATGATCAGCCGTCCCCAGTCCTCACCGCGGGCGCCCACCACGGTCACGAGCCAGCGGGACGACTCGTCGTAGGCGGTGCGCCCCTCGGGCCGTACGGCACGGGACCGGGTCTCCCAGCTGGCCAGCAGCTCGCTCGGGTCGGCCCCGGCGGACTCGGCGGCCAGCACCTGGTGCGCGAGGTTCTCCAGCACCACCGGGCGTCCCGCGAACCGTGCGACCTGGCGGATCACCTCGCCCGGCGGCGCGCCGTCGACGGACAGCTGGGTGAAGACCTCGTGGAGCTTCTCCGAGGCCCGCAGCTCGGCGAGCTGCGCGTCGATGATCTGTGCGTGCACCGCCTCGGTCACGTCGACGAACACCGTCTCGCGGGCCCAGGCGATCAGCGGGAGGCCGTACTCCTCGGCGGCGGAGATCAGCGCGGCGGGCAGGGTACGTGCGTACTTGCGGCCCAGCTCGACGATCAGCCCGCTGGCGCCGACGTCGGCCAGGTCGGCCACGTACACGCGCAGCCGCTCGGGCTCGTCGGGCAGGGCGATGCCCGTGGTGAGCACCAGCTCACCGCCGCGGAGCAGGTGGGCGATGTCGGTGACCTCGGCGACGTGCACCCACCGTACGCGGGCGTCGAGCCGGTCGGCGCCCGCGACCACACGGGGCTCGCCACGCCGGACCGCGTCGAGACGCAGCACGTCGGCGAGAGTAGGAAGCACCCTCGTGATGGTATGTAACGGAAGAAAGGAGACCGAACATGAGGTTGCTGGATGAGGACGCGCTCGCACGGGAGCTGGCCGGGACACCCGGCTGGGAGCTCGCCGGAAAGGCGATCGTACGTAGCCTTGAGTTCAAGGATTTCGCCGAGGCGATGACCTTCGTCAACCGGGTCGCCGAGGTCGCGGAGGAGGAGAACCACCACCCCGACATCGCGATCCACTGGAACAAGGTCACGCTGACGCAGAGCACCCACGCGGCCGGCGGCCTGACGGAGTACGACTTCCGCCTCGCGCGCCGGCTCAACGACCTCTGAGCGGGGCGGAGACCTGCCCCGCGCGGGCCCGGTCCGGCGACGCCGCCATGACAGGTTGCCAGGTGACGGATTCCATTCCTGACACTCTGTCGGGTAGTGCGGCGGGCGGGCGGACAGGAAGACTCGGCATATGTCGGACTTGCTTGCACGCCATCGCGCCGTCATCCCCAACTGGGTGACCCTGTACTACAACGAGCCCCTGGAGATCGTGAGCGGCAAGGGCAGCCGCGTCACGGACTCCCAGGGAAAGACCTATCTCGACTTCTTCGCCGGAATCGTCACCAACACCCTCGGCTACGACGTGGCCGAGGTACGTGAGGCGGTCGAGCGCCAGCTCCGTACCGGAGTCGTGCACACCTCGACGCTCTACCTCCTGCGCGGCCAGGTCGAGCTGGCCGAGAAGATCGCCCGATTGTCGGGCATCGACGATCCCAAGGTCTTCTTCACCAACTCGGGCACCGAAGCCAACGAGACCGCGCTCCTGCTCGCGACGTACGCGCGCAAGAACAACCAGGTGCTCGCCATGCGGCAGAGCTATCACGGCCGCTCCTTCGGCACCATCGCCATCACCGGCACCTCCTCTTGGAAGAACAGTGCGCTGTCGCCGCTCAGCGTGTACTTCCTGCACGGCGGAGACCGGCGGCTCCCGCAGTTCGCCGGCCTGTCCGACCAGGAGTTCATCGACGTCTGCGTGGCCGATCTGCGGCACACCCTCGCCACGGTGGCCGCCCCCGAGGTCGCGGCGATCATCGCCGAGCCGATCCAGGGCGTCGGCGGGTACACCTACCCGCCGGACGGCCTGTACGCCGCCTACCACGAGGTGCTCGCCGAGCACGGCATCCTGTTCATCGCCGACGAGGTGCAGACGGGCTGGGGACGCACCGGGCAGAACTTCTGGGGCATCCAGAACCACGGCGTGAAGCCGGACATGATCACCTTTGCGAAGGGGCTCGGCAACGGCTTCGCGATCGGCGGTGTCGTCGCGCGCGGCGATCTGCTGGACGCCCCGAAGGCCATCGGCCTGTCGACGTTCGGCGGCAACCCGATCTCCACGGCCGCGGCGAACGCCACCCTCGACTACATCCTCGACCACGACCTGCAGGCCAACGCCGCCAAACTCGGTGGCCGGATCATCGAGGGCCTCAGCGCCGCCGCCGAGCGGCTGCCCACGGTCACCGAGATCCGCGGGAAGGGCCTCATGTTCGCGATCGAGCTGGAGGACGCCGCCCTGGCCGGCCGCCTGCTGGAGGAGACCAGGGCACGCGGACTGCTCGTGGGCAAGGGCGGCCTGTACGGGAATACCGTCCGCATGGCACCGCCGCTCAACCTCACCGATGAAGAGGCCGAGGAGGGCCTCGGCATCCTCATCGACGCTCTGGAAGCGATCTCATGAAGCACATCACCCACTGGATCGACGGCAAGCCCTGGACCGGAGGGTCCGAGCGCCGTGGCGAGGTCCACGATCCGTCCACCGGCCAGGTGAGCGGGCACGTCGACCTCGCCGACCCGGGCGACGTCGACGCGGCGGTGGCCGCCGCGCACCGGGCGTTCCCCGAATGGCGCGACACCTCGCTGACCAAGCGGGTGAACATCCTGTTCGCGTTCCGCGAGCTGGTGCGACGCCACCGAGCCGAGCTCGCGGCGCTGATCAGCTCCGAGCACGGCAAGGTCGAGTCCGACGCGGCGGGGGAGGTGGCGCGCGGGCTCGAGGTCGTGGAGTTCGCCTGCGGCATCCCGCATCTGCTCAAGGGCGGCTACTCCGAGAACGTCTCCTCGAAGGTGGACTCCTACTCCATCCGCCAGCCGCTCGGCGTCGTCGCCGGCATCACGCCGTTCAACTTCCCGGCGATGGTGCCGATGTGGATGTTCCCGGTGGCCATCGCGTGCGGCAACACCTTCGTGCTCAAGCCGTCGGAGAAGGACCCCTCGACCGCCGTACGCCTGGCCGAGCTGTGGCAGGAGGCCGGGCTGCCCGACGGCGTGTTCAACGTCGTGCACGGCGACAAGACCGGCGTCGACGCGCTGCTGGCCCATCCGGACGTCCGCGCGGTGAGCTTCGTCGGCTCCACGCCGATCGCCCGCTACGTCTATGAGACCGGCACCGCGCACGGCAAGCGGGTGCAGGCGCTCGGTGGCGCCAAGAACCACATGCTGGTGCTGCCCGACGCCGACCTGGACGTGGCCGCCGATGCCGCCGTGTCCGCGGGCTTCGGCTCCGCGGGAGAGCGCTGCATGGCCATCTCGGTCGTGGTCGCGGTCGACCCGGTCGGCGACGTGCTGGTGGACAAGATCAAGGAGCGGGTCGCAGGCCTGAAGGTCGGCCCCGGTACGGACGCCGCCTCGGAGATGGGGCCGCTCGTCACCCGGCAGCACCGGGACAAGGTCGTCTCCTACCTCGACGGCGGCGTCGCGCAGGGCGCCACCCTCGCGGTCGACGGCCGCGCGCACGCGCTGCCGGACGGCGAGGGGTTCTGGCTCGGGCCGACGGTCCTCGATCACGTCACCGCCGGCATGGACTGCTACCAGGACGAGATCTTCGGCCCGGTCCTGTCGGTCGTGCGCACGCCGTCGTACGACTCCGGGATGGAGCTGATCGCGGCCAACCCGTACGGCAACGGCACCGCGATCTTCACCAACGACGGCGGCGCGGCACGGCGCTTCCAGAACGAGGTCGAGGTCGGCATGATCGGCGTCAACGTGCCGATTCCGGTGCCGATGGCGTACTACTCCTTCGGTGGATGGAAGGCCTCACTGTTCGGTGACACGCACGTGCACGGCGCCGAGGGCGTGCACTTCTACACGCGTGGCAAGGTCGTGACCTCACGCTGGCCGGCGCGCACGCGATCGCACGTCGAGGGCCCGCCGTCGACAGGCGTCGACCTGGGGTTCCCCACCAACGGCTGAAGCGGGCGATCGTGACCGCATCCGCCGCTTCGCGGGTGCGGTCACAAGGACCGCGAGAATGGTGCGCGGTTTCGGCGATTTGACGAACGCGCGCTTCGCGCGATGTTTTCGGTGACCAGGTAATTGTCGTTCCCATTTCACATCGCGTCCTTCTGGCATTTCCGGCCTGGACCGAAATGGCCCCGCACCGTGACCGGCGGCGAAAGCGCCGTCGCCGAGGGTGGTCTCGCGCGCCGTAGTAAGCCACCATTGCCTCTGAACGGGCCCGTTCGGGTGCCCGCGAAGAAGATCCTTTTCGCGCGCATGTGACGGTGTGTCGTCGCCCGGTCTATTGCCGTTAATCGCCGTTTGACAGGGCAAACTACAAACGATAGCTACAGGCCTTGACCTGCTCTGTGTCATACGACACACTTCGTTTATCGACATTTGTTGGCGTCATCACTTTCGATGTTCCCCGGTTGCCAGGGAGCTTGCCCATGCCTGCCGACGACTCGCTCGACCAGTCACCTTTCTCGCTTCCGGCGTTGCTGGCGGCGAGGTATCCGCAATGGACGATCTGGTACGGGCAGACGACGCGGTGCTGGTGGGCACTTCCACCGGCAGGCCGGGGCGCCGACAGATTCGTCGAGGCCCACAGCGTCCAGGAATTGGTCGAGTCGATCGATGCGATACAGGCACACCGGCCGCCGTCACCACCGCCCGCACAGCCGAACGGCATCCTGTTCGGCGAGGCGGAGGCGTTGAAGGCCGGCCGCGTACCCGCCGTCGCCTGGCCGGGACGTGATCGCCGATGACCTCATGGTCGATCAACGGGCCGCCCCGGAGCCGCGATCTCGGGTGAGCATTTTCCGGTCGCGCCGCCTCCCCTCCAACACCTCCGTGACAGGCGTGACCGGAGAGGGGCGCTCACTCGAGATCGCGTGGCGCCCGGACGACCGCGTGGCCCCCGGCGCGGTTGTCCGGGCCCCTATACCGGATCCGGCGCCGCCCGAGTAGGGCCCCGGATCGGTGATGTCGGCCACGTCTCCCGGGGGTTTCGGCCGGTACGCCCGCCGACCTCGTTACTCTCGCCGAAGAGGTCTTCGCGAAATGGACGGGAGCGGCATGAGGCGTACGCGGGTGTTCGCGGCAGCGGTGCTGGCCGTGACGATCGGTCTCGCCGGGTGCGGCGGGGGCGGCGGTCACCGCGTCAAGGAGGTACACGCCGCCGGCACGGTCGGGCAGGGCGAGGGCGCGGTGTCGCTGGTGAGCTGGAACGGCTACGCCGAGGCCGGCGGCAACGACCCGAGGGTCGACTGGATCACGCCGTTCGAGAAGAAGACCAAGTGCAGGGTCAACATCAAGTACGCGGCGAATCCCCAGGAGATGCTCGCGCTGATGTCCAAGCCCAACCTGCACTACGACGGGGTCGCGGCGACACCGGAGATCGCCGGCAAGCTCATCGCCGACCGGCAGGTCGTGCCGGTCAACCCCGGCCTCGTGGACGCCTACAAGGACCTCGAGCCCACGCTCCGCGCCCAGCTCACCAAGGACGGCAAGCACTACGGGATCCCGTTCACCTGGGGCGCCAACCTCCTGATGTACGACCAGCGCACGGTACGCCCGGGGCCGGACAGCTGGTCGGCGATCTTCGACCCGGCGCAGGCGAAGAAGTACGCGGGCCGGATCGTGGTGCGCGACAGCCCGCTCACGCTCGGCGACGCGGCGCTCTACCTGCGGGCCCACAACAAGAAGCTGCACATCAAGGACCCCTTCGCGCTCACGCCCAAGCAGCTCGACGCGGCGGCCGAGGTGATCACCAAGCAGCACCCGCTGGTCAAGAACTACTGGCTCAACCCCTCCGACGCGATCACCGCGTTCGCCACCGGCTCGGCGGTGCTCGGGCAGGTGTGGCCGTACCAGGTCGACGTGCTCAGCCGGGCCGGGCGGCAGGTCGCGGGCGTGACGCCGCGCGAGGGCGTGACCGGCTGGATGGACTCCTGGATGATCGGCGCCCGCGCCGACCACCCGAGCTGCATGTACCAGTGGCTCAACTGGACCAGCTCGCCCGAGGTCCAGGAGCAGGTCGCCGAGTGGGACGGGGTCGCCCCGGCCAATCCGGAGGCCTGTGGCCGTGACCGGCTGCGTCCGCAGTTCTGCAGCGCTTACCACGTGGGGGACCGGTCCTACCTCAGCAAGATCATGTTCGGCCGCTCGCCGACCAAGGACTGCGCGGGCGGCAAGAAGTGCGCCGACTACGCCGCCTGGAGCCGCGCGTGGCGCGAGGCGCGTGGCGAGCTCCTGCCGCCGCACAAGCCGTAACGACCGGACCTCGGCGAAGAGAGTCGTGACGGCCGGGCCTCGACCAAAAGAATCGTGACGGCCGGACTCGGGCCAAAAGAATAAGGACGCGCGCTCGGCCGCCCCCGCCGAGCGCGCGTCCTCTTTTCTTTTTTGGGGCGTCCTGGGCTCCCCCCGGACTCAGGACGCCCCTTCCAGTTAGGCTCTTACCTTCGTTCGCCGGCGGACCGGCTGCGGAATGATCCGCAGTGCGGGGACACAGTCGTCGCAGGCGAATACCCGTGAATCGTCCGGCAGTCGTCCCACGTGCGCCCGTGGCCGAGGCCACTTCTTGTGGCACACCACGCAGGCTTCCCCATAGCGCTGCGCGCTGGTGAGACCGTCCGGGTCGAATGTCGGTCCGGAACGGGCCATGAGAGTTCCCCCCAACTCCTCGGCTCCGCTTCGGCCTCCATTTCTACCGACGTACGGGTGTGGCCTCAGTGTGCGGAACCACAAGATCGAGCAAAGCCCGAGCGCGTTGGGGGGATCGTGGGGTTTCGAGAGGTGGACGGGCCGGTCAGGGATGCTCTGGGAAGAGCCCGAGGGCGACGCCGAGGTCGATCAGCTCGGCCTCGAAGAGCGCGTCGGTGTCCTCGAACATGAACCTCGCGTGCCCGAAGACCTCCATCGTGACCAGCCCGTACAGCTTGATCCACGCCGCGACGTAGAGCCGGACGACGCCGAGCGGCAGCCCCTCCACGTCCGGGCCGACCGAGGTCGCGTAGGTCCGCAGTTCCGTGCGCAGGTCGGCGGGGATGTCCTCCTCGGACGGGATCGGGAACGGCTTGCGGTGCCACAGCTCGGCGATGAGCGCGAAGAAGACGCCGCCGAAGCGGGCCCCCGCGGCATGGCCGACGTGTTCGGCGTCGGCGAAGCCGGGTAGCGGGGCGCCGAAGACCAGGGCGTACTCGGCCCGGTGGTCGAGGGACCAGCGGCGGAAGGCGCGGGTCACGGCGACGAGCCGGTCGCCGGTCTCGTCCGGGGGGAGCGCGTCGCGCGCCGCCTCCATCGCGTCGCTGATCTCGTCGGTGTAGCCGTCGATCAGCGCCGCGACCAGGTCGTCGAGGCTCGCGTAGTAGCGGTACAGCGCGGGCGCCGTCATGCCCATGTCGCGCGCGATGGCGCGCAGGGAGATGCCCGACGGGCCCTCGGCCCGCAGGTGCACGCGCGCCGCCTCCTTGATCTCGCGGAGCGTGGCGTCGCGCATTCGTTCCCGGCGGGTGGGCGGCACGGGTTCTCCCTTGACATCAGTGAACGGTGTGTGTTTTCGTGAACGCCGTTAACAGTAAACGCCGTTCACTATTGTAATCGGTACTCACGGGGAGTGTGTGAGCATGTTCGACTCTCTCGGCCACTTCGTCCACCGGCGACGCCGGTGGGTCATGGCCGCGGCCCTCCTGTTCGTCGTCGTCGCCTCTGTCTGGGGCACCCAGGTCTTCGGCGCGCTCAAGTCCGGCGGGTTCGATGACCCGGCGGCGGAGTCCACCCGCGCCACCAAGCTCATCGACCAGCGGATCGGCCCGGCGGCCGGCGACCTCGTCGTGCTCTACGAGAGCCCGTCGATGACCGTCGACACCCCGGCCTTCCGCGACGCCGTGACCGGAACGCTGGCGAAGCTTCCCAAGGATCAGGTGCTCGGCGCCACAACCTACTGGGGCACCCACGCGCCCGGCCTCGTCTCACGCGACCGCCACGCGACGTACGCCGCGATCCGCCTCGCCGGCGCCGACGAGGAGGCGCGGCAGAAGACCTACGACAAGATCAAGGAAGGGCTCGTCGCGCCGGGCGTGACCACGCTGCGCGGGGGCTCGGTCGCGGTCGCGAGCCAGCTCAACGCGAACGTCGCCAAGGGCCTCGCGCGGGCCGAGATGATCTCCACCCCGATCCTGCTGATCCTGCTCGTGGTCATCTTCGGCAGCCTCGTCTCGGCACTGCTGCCGCTCACCATCGGCGGCGTCGCGATCCTCGGCGCGTTCACCGCGCTGCGGGCGCTCTCCCTGGTCACCGACGTGTCCACGTTCGCGATCAACATCGTGACCATGCTCGGCCTCGGCCTGGCCATCGACTACGCGCTCTTCATCGTGACGCGGTTCCGCGAGGAGCTGGCACGTACGGACGACGAGCGCGAGGCCCTCGCACGGACCATGGCCACCGCCGGGCGTACGGTCGCCTTCTCCGGCATCACCGTCGCCATCGCCCTCGGCGGGCTGCTGTTCTTCCCGCAGATGTTCCTTCGGTCGATGGGCCTCGGCGGGATGGCGGTCGTGCTCGTCGACATGCTGGCCGCCCTCACGATCCTGCCCGCCCTGCTGGCGCTGCTCGGCCGCCGGGTCGACGCGCTCCGCCTCGTACGCCGGCGCGCGAGCGCCGAGCCGGACCGGCGCGTCTGGTACCGCCTGGCGTACAGCGTCATGCGCCGCCCCGTCCGGTACGCGGCCGGTTCCGTCATCGTGCTGCTGGTCCTCGGGGCGCCGTTCCTCGGGATCCGTTTCGGCAGCATCGACCAGCGCGCGCTGCCGTCCGGCGCCGAGGCCCGTACGGTCTCAGGCGCCCTCGACCGCGACTTCACCCGGGGCCCGCTGTCCCCGATCGACGTCGTCATGACCGGGAACCCCACGCGGTCCGAGCTCGGCGCGTATCTCGGAAGCCTGCGCGCGACATCCGGCGTGACCTCGGCGGACGTCGTCGCCACCGGACGGGACGCGATGCAGATCGCGGTCCGTACGCCCGCCGACCCCCAGTCGGGCGAGGCGCGCCAACTGCTCACGCGGATCCGCGCGCTGCCCACCCCGGCGCCCGCCTACGTCGGCGGTGACACCGGGCGCCTCGCCGACCTGCTGACCAGCCTCGGCCGGGTCCTGCCGTGGACCGCGCTGTTCGTGGCCGTGGTGACCTTCGCGCTGCTGTTCGCCGCGCTCGGCTCCGTCCTGCTGCCGCTCAAGGCGCTGCTGATGAACGTCCTGTCGCTCAGCGCGGCGTTCGGCGTGATGGTGTGGGGCTTCCAGGACGGCCACCTCGCGGGCCTGCTCGACTTCACCTCCACCGGCACGGTCGAGGCGTCACAACCGGTGCTCATCCTCGCGGTGGCGTTCGGCCTGTCGATGGACTACGAGCTGTTCCTGCTGAGCCGGATCCGCGAGGAGTGGGACCGTACGCGGGACAACGCCGCCGCGGTCGCCACCGGCCTGCAGCGCACCGGCGGGATCATCACGAACGCCGCGCTGCTCCTCGCCATCGTGATCGGGGCCTTCACGACCTCCGGGATCACGTTCATCAAGCTCATCGGCGTCGGCCTGCTGGTGGCCGTGGTCGTGGACGCGACCCTGGTCAGGGCGCTGCTCGTGCCGGCCACGATGCGGCTGCTCGGCCGCGCCAACTGGTGGCTGCCCAGGCCACTGCGCCGCCTGCACGCGCGGGTCGCCCTGCGCGAGGCCGGTTGAGCTAGGGACGGACCGGGCCGCGCCAGGGGGCCGGGTCGGCCGGCTTCCGGCGCGGCATCGCGGCGCGCAGGGGCTTCTCGAAGCACACGCTGCGCGCCGGATGCCGGCCGAAGGGCGCGATGCGCACGTAGCCGCTCGATTCGTACAGGCCGACGGTGCCGGGGTCGCCGGCGTCCAGCCGGGCGAACGCGAACCCGCGTCGCCGGGCGAGGTCCTCGACCGCCGCCAGCAGCAGGCGTGAGACGCCACGCCCACGATATTCCGGGCGGACGTAGAGGCACTCGACCTCCGCGGCGTCGTCACCGAGACGCCGAAGCCCGACGTAGCCGACCAGTCCGCAGGCGCGACGGGCGACGACGAAGACCAGACCCGGATCGTCCGGCGCGTCATCGGAGGCCGAACCGTGGTGCGCGGCCCGCTCGGCCTCGCGCTCGATGCGGAGCCCGGTCACGATGGGGTCGTCGAAGGACGCCACGACGAGCTCGACGTCCGGCCTGCTCTTCATGCGCGACAACGATAGGGACCCGCCGTCAGGAGTGCGGGAACTTCACGCGCGCTGCGCCGTGTCGTAGACCCGGTGGACCGCGGAGCCGAAGTACGGGCCGTACATGGTCGCCGGGTCGTCGGCGTACTTGAAGCTGCTGACCGAGGTGACGACGCCGGTGCCGGTGCCCGCGTTGAACCGGGTCAGCCACGGGCCGCCGCTCGAGCCCTCCGTCATGTCACAGCGCAGCCCCTCGTCGTGGGTGATCTTGTGGGAGTCGGGATAGGTGCGGCCGCTGCAGTAGGTCAGCCGCTCGCCGTCGTATCGGCCGCCCGCCGGGTAGCCGAAGCCGTACACCAGCGAGCCGCGCGGCTGGTCGAAGGCGATCTGCTGGGCCCCCACCACGTCGGCGACGTGCCGCCCGCCGCTGGTGGCCATCGCGACCAGCGCGACGTCGTAGTTCTCGTCTCCCCGGCTGGACCAGGCGTCGGGTACGAACAGGTGGCGTGCCGGGAACGCGCCGTAGGGTCGACGGCCCTGGTCATAGCCCGGGACGTAGATCCAGTTTTTGGCCCAGGCGCCGGTCGCGTCCTGCGCGCAGTGCCCGGCGGTGACGACGAGATCGTGGTTGGCGCCGCTGACGGTGCCCGCGGAGCAGACGAAGTCGCCGCCGTCGATGGTGAAGAACACCTTGCCGGTGGTGGCGCGTACGGCGCCGTGGGAGATCCACGGCGCGCCGGGCGTCTCGACGCCCTGGTGACGCGCCGCGGCGGCCTCGGTGTCGGTGATCGGAGGGGCGGCGGGGGACTGGTCGGCGGGAGTGCCGGTACGGGGGCGGCGCGGCGGTATCAGCGCACGCTGCATGCGCTCGGCGGTCCAGTAGCGGAGGGTCGCCGAACGCTCGGTGGCGATCACGTGATCGGTGACGCCGGGTACGCCGGCCGCGACGGGCGTCGGGTGCGACGGCGCCGGGGCGAGCATGCCGAGCACCGCGGCGACGGCGGGCACGACGAGAGCGATGGGGGCACTGTTGGACATGAGCCAAAAGTGTGCAGCACGCAGGGTGATCGTACGGTCGCTTTGGGTAAAACCGCGTTTGTGATCAGGTGTTCTGTGCTTTGACGTATCCCAGGACCGGTGTCCGGGTGCCCCGTTCAGAGGCACCGGGCGAGAATGGAACCGTGAATCCCGACGAGAACACCTCCTCAGCAGACGTCAAGAACGTGGTGATCCTCGGCTCGACCGGGTCGATCGGCACCCAGGCGATCGACGTGATCCGCCGCAACCCGGACCGGTTCCGCGTGGTCGGCCTGGCCGCCGGCGGAAGCCGGGTGGACGTGCTGGCACGGCAGGTGCTCGACCTGCGGCCCGAGGTGGTCGCCGTGGCCAAGGGCTCGGCGGCCGAGGACCTCCAGCTCGCCCTCTACGCGGAGGCGCAGAAGCGCGGCTACTCGTCCGGGGACTACCGGCTGCCCAAGCTCCTCGCCGGGCCGGGCACGATCGCGGAGGTCGCCGCCTGGCCGTGTGACGTCGTACTGAACGGCGTCGACGGCGCCGCGGGGCTGACCTCGACGCTCGCCGCGCTCGACGCCGGGCGTACGCTCGCGCTGGCCAACAAGGAGTCGCTGATCATCGGCGGGCCGCTGGTGAAACGGCGCGCCAAGCCGGGACAGATCGTGGCGGTCGACTCCGAGCACTCCGCGCTCGCCCAGTGCCTGCGCGGCGGCACCCGCGGCGAGCTGCGCCGCCTGATCGTCACGGCCAGCGGCGGGCCGTTCCGCGGCCGTAGCCGCGACGAGCTCGCCGACGTCACCCCCGAGCAGGCGCTCGCCCACCCCACGTGGACGATGGGCCCGCTCATCACGGTGAACTCCGCGACGCTCGTCAACAAGGGCCTCGAGGTGATCGAGGCGCACCTGCTGTTCGACGTGCCGTTCGACCGCATCGAGGTCATGGTGCACCCGCAGTCGGCGGTCCACTCGATGGCGGAGTTCACCGATGGCTCGACGATCGCCCAGGCCGGCATACCCGACATGCGGGTGCCCATCGCGCTCGGCCTCGCCTGGCCGGACCGCGTCGCCGACGCCGCGCCCGGCATCGACTGGACCCGGTCGCACACCTGGGAGTTCTTCCCGCTCGACGACGAGGCCTTCCCCGCCGTACGCCTCGCACGCGAGGCCGGTGAGGCCGGCGGCACCGTCCCCGCCGTCTACAACGGCGCGAACGAGGAGTGCGTGGGTGCCTTCCTCGCCGGTCGGCTGCCGTTCCCGGCGATTGTCGACACGATCGCGCGGGTAGTGTCCGAGCACGCGAGCGGTTCCGGCACAGGGGCGCGGTCCGAAGGACTCACCCTCGATGACGTGCTGGCGGCCGACCAGTGGGCGCGCACCAGGGCACGGGAGCTGACGGCCGGTTGACCTACCTCCTCGGCGCGGCCGCGTTCATCTTCGCGCTCCTCTTCTCCGTGGTGCTCCACGAGGCGGGGCACTTCCTGACGGCCAGACGGTTCGGGATGAAGGCGTCGCAGTTCTTCGTGGGCTTCGGCACCACGCTGTGGTCGCGCCGCAGGGGAGAGACCGAGTACGGGATCAAGGCGATCCCGCTCGGCGGGTTCGTGAAGATCGTCGGGTACACGCCGCTGGAGCCGGTCGACCCGGCCGACGAGCCGCGCGCCTTCTACCGGCAGCCCGCCGGGCGGCGGGCCGTCGTCATCGTCGCGGGCGTCGTGATGAACATCCTGCTGGCGTACCTGCTGTTGTTCGTGCTGGCCGCGGCGGTGGGGATCCCTGACGGCGACCGGGCCACCAACGTCGTACGCCGCGTCTCGCCGTGCGTGTCGACCACGACGGCCTGCACCGCGCACGACCCGGAATCGCCGTCGAAGAAGGCGGGACTGCGGGCCGGTGACCGGGTCGTGTCGTTCGCCGGGCGGCCCGTACGCGACTGGGACGAGCTCGCCGCCGCGATCAAGGGCACCAGAGCCGGTGACCGGGTCGCGGTCGTGGTGGAGCGCGGCGGCGCGCGGATCACGCTGCCGGCCACCCTCGCCTCCGCGGGCGGCGGCGGCTTCCTCGGGCTGGAGCCCACGCCGCGCTACCGCCTCTACGGCCCCGTCGAGGCGGGCCGGTTCGCGGGCCGGTTCATGGGGCGGATGACCGGCTCCATCGTCACGATCGTGGCCGACATCCCGAACGCGATCCCGAAGTTGTTCTCCCACGACCGCGCCAGCACGCCGGGCGGGCAGGCGGGCAGCGTCGTCGGCGGCGCGGAGGCGTCGGGACAGGTGTTCTCCTCCACCGACTCGTGGCGGGCCAAGATCGGCACTTTCATCCTGCTCGTCGCGTCGCTCAACCTGTTCGTCGGGCTGCTCAACCTGATCCCGCTGTTGCCTCTCGACGGCGGTCACCTGGCGGTCGTCTGCTACGAGCGGCTCAAGGCGCTGGCGTTCCGTATCCGTGGCAGGCCCGATCCGGGCCCCGTCGATATGACCAAGCTCATGCCGCTGACGTACGTCGCCGTGATGCTGCTCGTCGGCCTTGGGGTCCTACTTATCCTCGCCGACGTGATAAATCCCCTCAAAGTGCCGCAGTGATGCCCTTCGTGTGCGGATCACCCGCCGCGTTGCCTAGGCTTGTGCCCGACCGCACTGCACACAGTGAAAGGAGGCCGCGGCGCACCTACGGAGCCTTGCTCCGCGCCGCGTGACCGATGAGCGTCGATCTTGGAATTCCGCAGGCCAGGCCCAGGCCGATCGCCACGCGCCGCGTGTCGCGTCAGATCATGGTCGGACCGGTGCCCGTGGGCGGCGACGCTCCGGTGTCGGTCCAGTCCATGACGACCACGCTGACCGCCGACGTCAACGCCACGCTCCAGCAGATCGCGGAGCTGACCGCGTCCGGCTGCCAGATCGTGCGCGTCGCGGTCCCGTCCCAGGACGACGCCGACGCGCTCCCGGCGATCGCGCGCAAGTCGCAGATCCCGGTGATCGCCGACATCCACTTCCAGCCCAAGTACGTCTTCGCCGCCATCGAGGCGGGCTGCGCGGCCGTCCGGGTCAACCCGGGCAACATCAAGAAGTTCGACGACAAGGTCGGCGAGATCGCCAAGGCGGCCAAGGACGCGGGCACGCCGATCCGGATCGGCGTCAACGCCGGTTCGCTCGACCGCCGCCTCCTCGAGAAGTACGGCAAGGCCACCGCCGAGGCGCTCGTCGAGTCCGCGCTGTGGGAGTGCTCGCTCTTCGAGGAGCACGACTTCCGCGACATCAAGATCTCGGTCAAGCACAACGACCCGGTCGTGATGGTCAACGCCTACCGGCAGCTCGCCGCGCGGTGCGACTACCCGCTGCATCTCGGCGTCACCGAGGCCGGCCCCGCCTTCCAGGGCACCATCAAGTCGTCCGTCGCGTTCGGCGCGCTGCTCGCCGAGGGCATCGGCGACACCATCCGTGTCTCCCTGTCGGCGCCCCCGGTCGAAGAGGTCAAGGTCGGCCTGCAGATCCTCGAGTCCCTCGGCCTCCGCGAGCGCGGCCTCGAGATCGTGTCCTGCCCCTCCTGCGGCCGCGCCCAGGTCGACGTCTACACGCTGGCCGACGAGGTCACCGCCGCCCTGCAGGACTTCCCGGTCCCGCTCCGCGTCGCGGTCATGGGCTGCGTCGTCAACGGCCCCGGTGAGGCCCGCGAGGCCGACCTCGGCGTCGCCTCCGGCAACGGAAAGGGCCAGATTTTCGTCAAGGGCGAGGTCATCAAGACCGTCCCGGAGTCCGCGATCGTCGAGACGCTCATCGAAGAGGCCGTCCGCATCGCCGAGGAAATGGGCGTCGACGTCACCGGCGAAGGCCCCGGAGCCGACGTCAGCGTCTCCTGACCCACCGCACCACCACCGCGCACCGCCCCGCCGATCGGCCGGGCGGTGCCGCCGTTTCCGCGCAGGTACGCGGCCTGCGAGCGACCTTGGTGAGACGCTGCCGCGCGGCAGCGGACTGAAGATCAACAAGTCGGTAGAGTGCGCAGAGCCCCAGGTCTTTTCGGCCGGGGGCTTTGTCGTCGGCGGCGGTTCCGGACATTGGCCACCTTTGGCCGAGCCCCTCCCGACATCACCCCAAACTAATCAGAATTCATGCGCTAACGCATGATCCGGAGTTCAGTGCCGAACTCCGCGTGAAAGGGGTTACGTGAAGAAGCTTGCTATCACGGCGGCGGTGGCGGGGGCCGGTCTTATCTCGCTGGCCCTGGTGCCGACCTCGGCCCAGGCCCGTCCCAAGCCGCAGACGAGTCTGAGCTGGTCGGCATGCACCGACGAGAGCCTTGCCGGTCTTGATTGCGCCAGCCTCCAGGTGCCGTTGGATTACAAGAAGCCGGACGGCACGCAGATCACTCTTGCGCTGTCTCGTGCCAAGCACACCGGTACGACCGGGTTCCAGGGCTCGATCCTGGTCAATCCGGGCGGTCCGGGCGGTACCGGCCGCGACTTCGCGTCGCGCGTCGCCGACGGCCTGCCCGACAATCTCAAGGCGAGCTACGACGTCATCGGGTTCGACCCGCGCTTCATCGGCGGCAGCACCCCGACGATCAGCTGCCAGCCGGACTACGCCAAGCCGCCCCGGCCCGACTACGTGGACACCTCGAAGGACATCGAGTCGAAATGGTTCGCGCGTGCGGCCACTTACGCCGCGACGTGCGGCATCAAGTTCGGCTCGCTGCTGCCGCACATGAAGACCACGGATTCCGTCCAGGACATGGACAGCATCCGCCAGGCACTCGGCGAGGACCAGATCAACTACTACGGCGCGTCCTACGGCACGTACCTGGGGGCCGCGTACGCCACGACGTTCCCCTCGCACGTGCGCAGGATGGTCCTGGACAGCAACGTCGCGCCGAGTGACGCCTGGTACGACGCCAACCTCGAGCAGAACAAGGCGTTCGAGGGCAACATCGAGGCGCTGTTCGCCTGGATCGCCAAGTACGACTCGGTATACCACCTGGGCACGACCCAGCAGGCCGTCAGTGACTTCTACTACGCCACTCGTGCGAGCCTGCTCAAGACCCCGCTCAGTGGTCTCGTAGGCGGGGACGAGCTCGACGACACCTTCCTGGTCGCCGGGTACATCGACCTCGGTCCGTACTGGCCGTACCTGGCGAACGCGCTGTCGAAGTACAAGGCGGGCGACCCCTCGGCGCTCGTGACGGCGTACAACACGTTCGGCGCGGTCTCCGGCGACAACGGTTACGCGGGCTACCTCGGCGTGGAATGCACGGACGTCGCCTGGCCGCGGAACTTTGAGACGTGGCGCACCGACAATACGAATCTGTACGACCAGGGTTACAAGTTCAACACGTGGAGCAACGCCTGGTTCAACGCTCCTTGCATCTGGTGGCCGGCCCTGCCGGGCCAGCCGGTGGACATCGGCAACGCGACCGGGATTCCCCCGGTGCTGCTCTTCCAGGCCACCAATGACGGCGCCACGCCGTACCCGGGCGGCCTTGAGATGAACAAGCGGCTCGCTGGCTCTCGACTCGTGATCGAGGACGGTGGCCGTACGCACGGCGTCGTCGAGCGCGGCAACGCCTGCATCGACGACAAGTTCGCGGCCTTCCTCACCGACGGCACCCTGCCGGCGAACATGTCGCACTGCGACCGTCTGCCGGAGCCGGTTCCGCCGACGGGCAGCGCGGCGAAGTCGCTCGTCGCACCGAAGTTCCCGGCTGTCCTGTCCAAGCGGTAAACGAGTGATCGGTGAAAGCCCCCGGCGCACGAGCCGGGGGCTTTCGCATGCCCATTGCTCGGGCCAGGTTGTCACGATCAAGCAACAGTTGAAGCGGTCTCTTCCGCCATATTTCCCCCAAGCGACACAATCTGCGCATTCGTAGCCAGCGCGGGTTCGTGATCGAGCCATGCGCGCGAGGGGGTTTCGTGAAGAGACTTGTTGTCATCACGGCCGTGGCGGGCGTCGGGATCGCGGGTACCGCCGCAGCCGTCACCGCCCAGGCGCAGACCACGGCGCCGGCCGCCGGGAAGATCGCGTGGGCCAAGTGCGCGAGCGACGACCCGGACCTGGCCAAGTCCGAGTGCGCCCAGGTCTCGGTGCCGCTCGACTACCGGCACCCGAACGGCAAGAAGATCTCCGTGGCGGTGTCGCGCCTCAAGCACACCGACACCAAGAACTACAAGGGCGTGCTGTTCGCCAACCCGGGTGGCCCCGGCGGCAGCGGCCTGTATCTCTCGGGCGGGCTCGCCGGCTGGTTCAGCGGCGTCGGCCACGACGAGATCCCGGCCCAGTACGACATCATCGGCTTCGACCCGCGCGGTGTCGGCGCGAGCAAGCCCGCGGTCAGTTGTGACCCGCACTTCTCCGACCCGGTGCGCCCGGACTACGTCCCGGGCTCGAAGGCCGCCGAGGCCGCCTGGCTGAAGAAGTCCAAGGCGTACGCGCAGGCCTGTTCGCAGAAGTACGGTTGGCTGCTGCCGTACCTGAAGACCACCGACGCCGCACGCGACATCGACTCGATCCGCGCGGCCCTGGGCGCCAAGCAGATCAGTTACTACGGCTTCTCCTACGGCACCTACCTCGGCGCGACGTACGGGACGCTCTTCCCCAAGAACGTCGCGCACATGGTGCTGGACGGCAACGTCGACGACCGCGGTGTCTGGTATGACGCCCAGCTCGAGCAGGACAAGGCGTTCGAGCGGAACATCAAGCTCTACTTCGGCTGGATCGCCAAGTACGACTCGACCTACCACCTCGGCACGACCGAGAAGGCCGTCGAGAAGGCGTACTACACGATGCGCGCCAAGGCCGCCAAGAGCCCGATCGGCGGCAAGGTCGGACCGGACGAGCTGGACGACACGTTCCTGAACGCCGGCTACAGCACCGGCTGGTACGCGCCGGTCGCCGAGGTGTTCTCGGGGTACGTGACGAAGGGCGACGCCGACTCGCTCGTGTCCTTCTACACCGACAACATCTTCTCCGCGGACGACAACGGCTTCGCGATGTACAACGCCGTCCAGGGCGCCGACGCGCGCTGGCCGCACAACTGGAGCACGTGGCACAACGATGCCGCGAAGCTCTACAAGCAGGGCTACCACTTCAACACCTGGGGCAACGTCTGGTTCAACGCGCCCGTCGCGTACTGGCCGTTCCAGGGTGGTCCCACGCTGAAGCTGAACGGCAAGGGCATGACCCCGGCGCTGCTGGTCCAGTCGACGCTCGACGCCGCGACGCCGTACCCGGGCGGCGTGGAGATGCACAAGGTGCTGCCGTCCCGGCTGGTCGCCGAGATCGGCGGTAAGACCCACGCCAACACGCTCAACGGCAACGCCTGCCTCGACGACAAGGTCGCGGCGTACCTGAGCACCGGCGCGCTGCCGGGCGACAAGCCGGGCAGCGGCCCGGACGCGACCTGCAAGGCGCTGCCGGATCCGGTGCCCTCGAGCGAGGTCGCGGCCAAGGCGGCAGGGCAGAAGGTGCCGAACCGTCCGCTCATCGGCCGCCCGTAGGCCCGGCGGAAGGCAGCAGGACCCTGGGACCCCCGGCTTCGGCCGGGGGTCCCTTTCGTCCGGTCGGCCCCGGGCTCCGATCTTCGGCTCAACCTGCCGTACCCTTTCAAGGTGAGCGGAGCGAACCAGGAGGCCGTGCGCGACGTTCGTCAGGATTCGGCGGATCGCCGAGGGGGGAGAGGCGGCCGAGCGGGCGGTGTGAACGAGGAGAAATCGTGAGCCCGGTGCTACGGACCTCTCACGTTCGTGTTCTCGACGACCGTCATCTCGACGAGGCGATCGCCATCCTCGACGCGGACCCGGTGTCGAACGTCTTCGTGAGTTCTCGCGTGCACGTCGCCGGGCTCGACGCGACGCGGCTCGGCGCGCAGATGTGGGGCTACAACCGCGACGGGCGGCTCACCTCACTGTGCTATTCGGGCGCCAATCTCGTACCGGTCGCGGCCGACGCCGAATCCGCGCGCCACTTCGCCGACAAGGCACGGGCCCAGGGGCGGCGCTGCTCGTCGATCGTGGGCCCGGTCGCGCCGGTGACCCAGCTCTGGAACGCCCTGCGCCCGACGTGGGGCCAGCCGCGCGCCGTACGCGCCGCCCAGCCCGTCATGTGCACGACGTCGCCGGCGCCGGTCGCGCCCGACCCGGACGTACGCCGCGTGACGATGAGCGAGTTCGACACGCTCTACCCGGCCTGCGTGGCGATGTTCACCGAGGAGGTCGGGGTCTCGCCGCAGGTCGGCGACGGGGGAGTGCTCTACCGGGCACGGGTCGCCGAGCTGATCCGCTGCGGCCGGGCGTTCGCGCGCATCGACGGCGGTCGGGTGGTCTTCAAGGCCGAGATCGGCGCCGTCACCCCGTACGCCTGCCAGGTGCAGGGCGTCTGGGTCCATCCCGATCTGCGCGGCCGCAGGTACGCCGTCCACGGCATGGCCGCGGTCGTCACCGAGGCGCTGCGCTCCATCGCCCCGGCCGTGTCCCTGTACGTCAACGACTTCAACGCCCCGGCGCGGGCCACCTACCGCCGGGTCGGCTTCCGCGACGTGAACACCTTCATGTCGGTGATGTTCTGACCTTCCGGGCTCAACACCCGGCGCCGACGGTGCGCTTCTGGGGGAGGCTCAGCCGAGCCTCAACCGCCGCTCCTTAGACTTGGTCCAGGTCCTCACCTGGGATTTCGTGGGTGCGGCCGGTGATTCGCGTCGAGGGGATGGAATCCATGCATATCCAGGTGTCTCGCGACGCCGACGTGGCCGAGGTGACCGTCGGAGACGGCCATCACGGCAACGCGCTGTCCCGCGCCGACTGGCTCGAGCTGGAGCGCACCTTCCGCGACCTGGCCCGTGACGAGGAGCTGCGCGCCGTGGTGGTACGCGGGGCCGGTGGGGTGTTCAGCGCCGGCTCCGACATGCGCCAGTGGGTGCTGGCCGACATCACGGACGTCGCCGAGGACTTCGCGGCGATGGAGGCGGCGTTCACCGCGATCGAGGAGCTCCCGGTGCCGGTCGTCGCCCAGATCGACGGCGTGGCCGCCGGTGCCGGCTGCCAGCTCGCGCTCGCCTGCGACCTCCAGGTACTCGCCGAGACCGCGCGGATCGGGATGCCGATCGCCCGCCTCGGCATCCTCGTGAGCCCCGCCTTCGCGGCCCGCCTCAGCATGCTGGCCGGCCCGGGCGTGGCACGCGAGCTGCTCTACACCGGGCGTCTCGTACCCGCGGGCGAGGCCGTACGCCTCGGGCTCGCGACCCGGTGCGTACCCGAGCAAGAGCTGGTCAAGGCCACCCAGCGGCTCGTGCTGGCCATCACCCGCAACCCCGCGGCCTCCATCCGGGCCGCCAAGTACGCCGTCGACGTGGCGCTCACGCCGGCGCGCGGCGCCGCCAAGGCCGAGGCCGGCGGCCCGCCCGTCGCGTACGAGGACTTCCAGCGCGGCATCTCGACCTTCCTCACCAAGAACTCCAAGACCGGCCGCTAGGGAGCGGGAACGAGCGAGTGGAGGAGGCGGTCCAGCTCGGCTTCGGGGTCGGCGGTGAGGCCCGCGTGCACCGGGCCGGGCTGCAGGACAGTGCTCCGCGGCGCGGTGAGCCAGCGGAACCGGCCGCCGAGGGTCTCGTCGGCCGCCTGACCGGCCTGGGTGCCGCCGCAGCACGTGCCCTCCACGGCCGACAGCGCCGAGCGGAGCCCGTCGACGTCGAGGGCCGGGTCGAGGGCGCGCAGCCGTTCGGTGTCGACGTGCGCGCGGCAGCCCAGGAAGTCGCGGGACTGGCAGTAGACGATCACGCCGACGTTCATGAACTCGCCGCGCTCGACGCGGGGGACCACGCGCAGGACCGCGTACTCGAAGACCTTCATGAGGTCAGCCAGCCGGGACGGGCCGAGCCGGCCGCTCGGCGGGCGCGGGCGTCGGCCTGCGCGCGTGCCGGGCGGGCCTCGCCGACCGCCGGCAGCCAGGGCGCGGGGTCGGCGGCACGGGCCAACAGGTGCGTCACGTACGCGTCCACGACGTCGTCGGGGGAGGCGAAGCCCGGCTCGTCCTCCAGCCACGCGGCGGGCACCAGGGCGACCACCTCGCGCAGGAGCTCCTCCGTGATCTTGGGGGCCAGCTCGCCGCCGGCGCGCGCGAGCGCGGCGTCGTCGACGAACGTGGTCAGGACGTGGTCGCCCGCGTCGTACGGCCGCGACCGCATCGCCGCCGCGCCCGCCCACGCGTGGTGGAAGTACAGGGCGGCGCCGTGGTCGATCAGCCACACGTCGCCGTGCCAGACGAGGAGATTGGGGTTGCGCCAGCTCCGGTCGACGTTGTCGACCAGCGCGTCGAACCACAGCGTCGCGGCGGCGAACTCCCGGTCCGGCGTCCAGGCCAGCGGGTCGAACCCGAGCGACCCGGGCAGGTAGTCGATGCCGAGGTTGAGCCCGGGACTGGCCTTGAGCAGGTCCTGTACGTCGGGGTCGGGCTCGTGGCGGGCGATCACCGGGTCCAGCGCGACCGTGACGATGTCGGGCATCCGCAGGCCGAGGCGGCGGGCGAGCTCGCCGCAGATGATCTCCGCGATCAGCGCCTTGCGCCCCTGTCCGGCGCCGTGGAACTTCACGACGTAGGTGCCGAGGTCGTCGGCCTCCACGATCGCGGGCAGTGATCCGCCCTCGCGCAGTGGTGTCACATAACGCGTGGCGGTGACGTTCGTCAGCACGGGACCACGGTATCGGGGCGCGGCGGCATGCGAGTCGAACGCATGCGCATGCCGGCCCCCGCGCGACCACCGAAACCGGCTCCGGAGTCATGGAGCCAATGCATATTAGGCGCGGCCGAGCGGCATCATCTGATGCATATGTCACAGTCAGTGCGACGCCTTGACGATGAGTGAGTGCGCGGACCGCCTGCCACGGCCTTCGTGGACGTCCCTTACGCTCATCTCGGAGGACAACCAGGACTTCAACGGACACAGTGCGCTGTTCCGCTAAGGGGCATCAATGGGTGACGTTCGCGACAACGACGTTGCGGGTGTGAGTCTTGACGTGCTGGAGGAGATCCAGCGACGCGTGCTGTGGCTCGCCATACGCATCGTCGACGCGGCCAACCGGGACCGCGAGACCGGAGACGGGATCAAGGTCGGCGGCCACCAGGCGTCGAGCGCGTCGATGGTGACCGCGCTGACCGCGCTGTGGTTCGCCCACCTGCGCGCGGAGGACCGGGTCAGCGTCAAGCCGCACGCCTCACCGGCGTTCCATGCGATCAAGTACCTCCTGGGCGACCTCGACCGCTCCTACCTCACCACGCTGCGGGCGCGCGGCGGCCTGCAGTCCTATCCGAGCCGTACCAAGGACCCGGATGGCGTGGACTTCTCCACCGGCTCCGTCGGGCTGGGCGCGGCGGCGCCGCTGTTCGCCGCCGCGGTACGCCGCTACGTCGACGCGCACTGGCCCGAGGACGGTCGCGACGACGCGCGGTTCATCGCGCTGCTGGGCGACGCCGAGCTCGACGAGGGCAACATCTGGGAGGCCATCGCCGAGCCCGCCACGCAGGGCCTCGGCAACGTCATGTGGCTCGTCGACTTCAACCGCCAGTCGCTGGACCGGGTGGTGCCCGGCGTACGGATCGCGCAGTGGCGCGGCCAGTTCGAGGCGGCCGGCTGGCACGTCGTCGAGGTCAAGTACGGCCGGCGGCTGCGCGAGGCGCCCGCTCCCGTACGCGGCTGGATCGACCTGATGTCGAACGAGCAGTACCAGGCGCTCTTCGGGGTGACCGGCCCCAAGCTGCGCGAGATGTTCCTGGACGGGGCGCCCGACGAGGTCGGCGAGGCCGTCTCCGGCCTGCCCGACGCCGAGCTCGCCGAGCTCCTACAGGACCTCGGCGGCCACGATCTGGTCGCCATGTTGGAGGCGTACGCCCAGTGCGACGCCGTCACCGACCGGCCCAGCGTGGTGTTCGCCTACACCGTCAAGGGCCACGGGCTGCCGATCGCCGGCAACCCGCGCAACCACTCGGCGCTGCTCACCGGCGATCAGGTCGACGCGCTGCGGGAGTCGCTCGGCGTGACCGACGACTGGGCGCGCTTCGAGCCCGCCAGCCCGGAGGGGATCTTGTGCAACGAGCGCCGCGAGGCGCTGCGGCGCACCCCGGTCACCCGGTCCCTCGACGTGACCGTGCCCACCGCCACCGGCGTGCGCACCGCGCGGCCGGTGTCCACGCAGGACGCCTTCGGCAAGATCCTCGTCGACCTGTCGCGTGACGAGAAGCTCGCCCCGTACCTCGTGACGACCGCCCCGGACGTGGCGACCTCCACCAATCTGGCCGGCTTCATCAACCGCACAGGTGTGTTCGCGCCCGCCGAGCAGCGCGCCTGGAGCGCCGACCCGCTGCTGAAGTGGACCGAGGGGCCCAAGGGCCAGCACATCGAGCTGGGCATCTCGGAGATGAACCTCTTCCTGCTGCTCGGCCAGCTCGGCCTCTCCGGCGACCTGCACGGGCAGCCGCTGCTGCCGGTCGGCACCGTGTACGACCCGTTCGTGTGCCGCGGGCTCGACGCGTTCATCTACGGCGTCTACTCGGGTGCGCGGTTCGTCGTGGCCGGTACACCGTCCGGCGTGACGCTCGCCCCGGAGGGCGGCGCGCACCAGTCGACCATCACCGCCTCGATCGGCCTCGAACTGCCGGGCGTCACCTACCTCGAGCCGGCGTACGCCACCGCGCTGGACTGGCTGCTGTGCGACGCGATCGGCAAGATCGCGGCCGGGCCCGCGGAGACGACGACGGCCGTACCCGCCGAGGACGGCGCCTACTACTTCCGCCTCACCACCCGGCCGCAGGACCAGTCGCCGTTCGAGGAGGCGCGCGCCCGGTTGGGCGACGCGGTCCTGCGGCGCCAGGTGCTGGCCGGCGCCTACCTCCTGCACGAGTCCCAGGTCGAGGGCCCGCCGGTGTACCTCGCGGCGACCGGCGCCGTCGTGCCCGAGGCGCTGTCCGCGGCGCGCGAACTGGAGGACGAGGGCATCGCCGCGCACGTCGTCGACCTGACCTCGCCCGACCGGCTCTACACGGCCTGGCAGCGCACGCTGCGCCAGGGCGTACGGACCGCGACGATGCCGTCCGAGGCGGGCGCGCTGCGCGCGGCCTTCTCGGCGGGCTCCGCCGGACGGGGTACCCCGATCGTGACCGTGCAGGACGCGGCCTCGCACGCGCTGGCGTGGCTCGGCTCGGCCCTCGGCGTGCCGTGCGTGCCGCTCGGCGTGGACGAGTTCGGCCAGTCCGGGTCGATCCCCGAGCTGTACGAACTGCACGACCTGCTGCCCGGCTCGATCGTCAACGCCGCCCTCGGCGCGCTCGCGTTGACTACCTGACGCACGTCTCCAGGCGGCGGGTCATCATCACGGTGGCTCGCCGCTTCGTGCTTTCTCCGGCCGGTATCGCGGCCGGCGTCCCGGTTGAGCGGGCTCGTGCGGCCTGATCCGGACGCGTGCTCCGTTCGCTCTTTATCCCGTCAACGGCTCGTTGTACCCTCGGTGACGGAACTTGTACGGTCCGCGACCGTTTTCAGCACACATCGGACAGGGGGTGGCGCCGGCCCACGACCCGGCTCCTATTCCAGCGGCTCTGACCTGCGAGAATGTCCGAAGTCCCCGCTTCGCCCCCACCTGACTCCCCAAACTCAGGAGACATCTCCTCATGTCGATGACCGCATCGGCCTCCGGCGTCCCGGTTCCGCGGCGCTGGGTCGCTCTGATCTTCATCGCACTCGCCCAGTTGATGGTCGTCCTCGACGCGACCGTCGTGAACATCGCCCTGCCGTCCGCACAGCGGGCACTGGGGATCTCCGACGGAGACCGGCAGTGGGTGATCACGGCGTACACGCTCGCGTTCGGCGGGCTCCTCCTGTTCGGCGGCCGGGTGGGCGACCTCATCGGGCGCAGGCTCACGTTCCTCATCGGCCTGGTCGGCTTCGCCGGGGCCTCGGCGCTCGGCGGCGCCGCGTACAACGAGGGCATGCTGTTCGGCGCCCGCGCGCTGCAGGGGGCCTTCGGCGCCTTCCTCGCGCCCTCCGCGCTGTCCCTGCTCGCGGTGACGTTCACCGCCCCGAAGGAACGCGCCAAGGCGTTCGGCATCTACGGCGCGATCGCGGGCGGCGGCGCGGCGCTCGGGCTCATCCTCGGCGGGGTGCTGACCGAATACCTGAACTGGCGGTGGGCGCTGTACGTGAACGTCCCGATCGCCATCATCGGCTTCGTCGGCGGCATCGTCTTCGTCCGCGAGCCCGCCCTCGGCCGCGAGCGCGCGCGGCTGGACGTACCCGGCCTCCTCCTCGTCACGACGGGCCTGATCTCCCTGGTCTACGGCTTCACCCGCGCCGAGTCCGAGGGATGGAGCGAGCGCGGTGTGCTCGGCCTGTTCGCCGCCGCGGTCGTGCTGCTGGTGGCCTTCGTCATCGTCGAGGCCGTGACGAGGGCGCCGCTCCTGCCGCTCCGCGTCGTGCTGGAGCGCAACCGTGGCGGCGCCTACCTCGCGGTCGGCCTCTCGGTGATCGGGATGTTCGGCCTCTTCCTGTTCCTGACGTACTACCTGCAGACCGTGAAGCGATACTCGCCGGTCGAGAGCGGCCTGGCGTTCCTGCCGATGACCGCGGGCATGATCATCGGTTCCACGCAGATCGCCGCGCGCCTGATGAACAGCGTCGCGCCGCGGCTACTGATGGTCCCCGGCCTGCTCGTCGCCGCGAGCGGCATCGCCATGCTCACCCGGCTCCAGGTCGACAGCGCCTACACCGGCATCGTCCTGCCCGCCGAACTCCTGCTCGGGCTCGGCCTCGGCACGGCGTTCATGCCGGCCATGAACCTCGCCACCGTCGACGTCCACCCGCGCGACGCGGGCGTCGCGTCGGCGATGGTCAACACCTCACAGCAGGTCGGCGGCTCGGTCGGCACGGCCCTGCTGAACACCATCGCCGCCACCGCCACCGCGCACTACCTCACCGCGCACGCGGCCGGGCGCCCGTCGGCGGCCCTCGCCGCGACCGGGCTGGTGCACGGCTTCACCGTCGCGCTGTGGTGGGGCGTCGGGGTCCTCGTCCTGGCCGCGATCGGCGTCACCGTACTGATCAACAAGCGTCACGAGCACGCGCCCGTACCGCAGCGGGTGCCCGAGCGCGCGGAGGCCGCGACGCAGCGGGAGCTCGCCACGGTCGGCGCGCGCGCCGAGTCCGGCACCGAGGCCATGGCGGCGCTGGGCCCGTTCGCGACCGCGGTCTCGGCCGGCGGCGGCGCGAGCGGCGGCACCCGGGTCGGCGGTCACGTCCGCGGCGGTGAGGGCGGCTCCCTCGCCGGCGCCGCGCTCACCCTCATCGACCCCGGCGGCCACCAGATCGACCGGGCCACCACGCGCGACGACGGGTCGTACGCGCTGACCGTGCCCGTGCCGGGCCCGTACATGCTGATCGCAGCCGCCGACGGGCACCAGCCGCAGGCCGCGACGCTGGTGATCGGCGACGAGCCGCTCGCCCACGACCTGGCGCTCACCGGCACGTCGGGTCTCACCGGCCTCGTACGCTCCGCCGTGACCGCCCTGCCGATCGCGGACGCCATGGTCGTCGTCACCGACGTCCACGGCGAGGTCGTCGTCTCCGGCGAGACCGGGGACGACGGCACCTTCGACTTCACCGACCTGCTGTCGGGCATGTTCGTCATCGCGGTCAGCGCGCCCGGCCACCGCCCCGGCGCCGCGACGGTCCAGATCGAGGGCCGTACGATCGGCTACCGCGAGGTGGAGCTCCAGCCCGGCGCCCGGATCCGCGGCACCGTACGCGCGGGGCACCTGAACCTCCCGCTCGCCGACGCGCGCGTCACCCTCCTCGACGTCGCGGGCAACGTCGTGGCCACCGACACCACCGGCACCGGCGGCGAGTACGCCTTCGACGACCTCAACCCCGGCCCGTACACCGTGATCGCCAGCGGCTACCCGCCGGTGGCCGTCGCGCTCACCGTCAACGACACCGGCGAGGACGCGTTCGGCATCACCCTCGGCCACCCCGACGCGTGAGCGACAGGAGAACGATGAACAACGCGGGCCTTCGCGTACGCGTACGCACGAACGACGGCTGGGCGGTGCCGCACGCCGTGCTCACCGTGGCCGACATGTCCGGGCAGCAGGTCTCGCGCGCCGAGGCCGACCCGGACGGCGCCGTGGACGCCGGCCGGCTGCCCGCCGGCCGCTACACCGCGATCGTCACCGCACCCGGGTACGCACCGTCCGCCGCGCTCGCGCTGGTCGGCGCGACGGGCGGCGCCGAGCTCGGCACGGTGACGCTCACGCGCCAGTACGCCGACCTGCCCGCGCCCGGACCGTGGACCATCGACCCGGCGCACTCGAGCATCATGGTCACCGTCCGGCATCTGGGGATGTCCAGCATCCACGGCCGGTTCGGGGAGTTCGGCGGGCGCATCGAGATCGCCTCGCCCGTCGAGCGCTCCATGGTCCGCGCCGAGATCAAGGCCGCGACCGTCGACACCGCCAACGCGATGCGCGACGCTCACCTGCGCGGTGCCGACTTCCTCGATGTCGAACGCCATCCGCTCATCACCTACACCGGCATCCGCGTCCTGCCCGCCGGCGGCGGGCGCTGGACCGTCCACGGCACGCTGACCCTGAAGGGCGTGTCGCGGCCGGTGGAGCTCGACCTGTTCTACCTCGGCACCGGCCCGGACCCCTGGGGCGGCACCCGGGCCGCGTTCCGCGCCACCGCCGGGCTGAAGCGCGAGGACTTCGCGCTGGTCTACGACCAGCGGCTGCCCGCCGGCATCGGCGCGATCGGTGCCACGCTCCGCGTCGAACTGGACGTCCAGGCGGTACGAGGAGAGCGCCTGCCACAGGGCTGATCACGCCGCGTACGGCCGGACTCCTGCGCTCGAGTCTCGCGCCGCGCCGGCGGCAGGTCATTGACGATCCGTGCCAGGGCGCTTGACGATCCGTGCCCACTCCGTACGGCCGCGGACCTGCGGGGGAGGCCCCCGCTCCCCGTGTCGAGCTGCGATGACGCGTTGTCCCCTATCGCCATTTGTCCCGATCCGGCCATGGGCAAAGCGAGTGCGTTATGCGCCTTCATCGCTTTTAATGGCTATTCGACCGACGGGGGGCATCGGGCGATCTGGCACGGGGTTTGGTCGACCGCCGCTCCCATCTTCCGGCAGGGGGCAGGGGGAACCGTGGTTCGTGGGGGACATCAACCGAAAGCCGAGGATTTCGAGGCCTGGCGCGATCAGATGATCCGAATGATCGGGCCGGTAGAGATCTCGACCGATGATCCGTCGAATTTCCGTGCGGAGACGCACTACGTCGATCTCGGCGCGGTTCAGGTGGCCGCAATAGCGGCGTCACCATGTCAGGGGATACGGACGGCGAAAATGATCCGCCAATCCGATCCAGCACTATTCCAGCTCATTCTTCCGCTCAGCGGCACGACCGTCATCACGCAGGACTCCACGCAGATCACGACCGGGCTCCGCGACATGGCGCTGTACGGCACGTCCCATCCCTGGCGAATCCAGGCCGACGGGATGCCGCGCGGCGTGATGGCGGTATTCCCGTACGCGCTGCTGCCCTTCCCGCCGGAGCGGGTACGGCGCGCGCTGACCTTCTCCGGGCGCGACGGCATCGGCGCGCTGCTGGCCGGGTTCTTGACCAGGGTCGCCGCCGGCCCCGGCCGGTACGGCGTGACCGACGGCCAGCGTCTCGGGACCATCCTGGTCGACCTGGTGGCGGCCCAGCTCGCCCACCGGTTCGACGCCGACGACGCGCTGTACGGCGACACCCACCAGCGCGCGCTCCTGCTGAAGATCCATGCCTTCATCCAGGAGCACCTGTCCGATCCGGCGCTCACGCCGACGAAGATCGCCGCCGCGCACAACATCTCGATCCGCCAGCTCCACCGGCTCTTCAAGAACGAGGAGGCGACCGTCGCCGGCTGGATCCGCGGCCGGCGCCTCGACCGCTGCCGGCGCGACCTCGGCGACCCGTTGCTGCGCCACCAGCCGATCCACGCCATCGCCACCCGGTGGGGCTTTCCGGACGCGGCCCATTTCTCCCGCGCCTTCCGCGCGTTCTATGGCCACAGCCCGCAAGAATACCGCTGCATGGAGACCGGTGCTTTTCCGGCCTTCGGCGACTTGGTGCGTACGGCCTAGTCGCGGTCGCGGTCGCGCAATGGCAAATGGCCTGGCACTCATCGGCAACGACATTGTTCTTTTCCGCTCAGATACTCGATATCAGATCCCACGGAAACGTCTGTGGAAATCGGAGGGAAAAGACATGGGAATGAAGCTCGCCAAGCGCACCGTATTCGCCGCTCTGGCCGCCGGGGCCGTCCTCACGACGATCCCGCTGGCCGCGCAGTCCGCGTCGGCCGCGCCGGTCGTCAAGTCGAAGGGCGCCGGCCTCAGCCCGAACAACGCGGCCTGCGGCAAGGCGGGGACGAACAAGGACACCGGCGGGGCTCGCCACACCGCCAAGGCCAACAGCAGGATCCGTACCGGATCGAGCACGTCCTGCACCGCCGTCGGGGAGGCCCAGACGAACCACTCGCTCGACTACTACTGCTACACCGACGGGAGCGACGGCCTCACCTGGACGTACCTGCACGACAGCACCATCAACAGGAGCGGCTGGATCCGCGACGACCTGCTCACCGATGGCGGCAGTTTCAGCTATTGCGGCTTCTAGTCTTCGGCTCATCGCCGCGGCGACCAGGGCGGAGGTCCTTTTGGGCCTCCGCCCCTTTTGCCGGCCGGATTCCGGCTCGAGGGGGTGCATTTAGAATCCGGCTCGGTATTGGCCAGGGAGGGTTGATGTCCGAGGCGAGATCGGCGATGCACCGCGTGTTCGAACAGCGCGAACGCCATATTCTGAGCGAGACCCAGATCACCGCGCTGAGCGGACTGGCGGCGAGCGTCCGCGAACTGATCGCGACCTCCGTGCTCACCGACGTCGAGGCCGAAGAGGTCACCGCCGTGAGCCGGGAGGTGGACGCGCTCACCCTGCGCCTCGCCGCCGCCGGGCGTACGGCCCCGCCGATCACCGAGATGGACGAGAACGGTCGTCTCCGGCACCTCGCCGGTCCGGTCGCCGGCGAGCTCAACCCGATCGCGCCGCCAATCGTGATCGACATGTCGGACGAGGGCGTCGCGCGATCCGAGTTCGTGCTGAGCGCCGTCTACGAGGGGTACCCCGGCTTCGTCCACGGCGGAGTGGCGGCGATGATCCTCGACCAGCTCGCCGGCGCCGTGGCCGCCGCGACCGGGCGACCCGGCATGACGGCCGGTCTGGACCTGCGCTACCGCCGCCCGACCCCCCACGGAGTACCGCTCGTCGCCGACGCGCGCATCCAGGAGATCGACCGCCGCAAGACGATGATCCGCGCCTGCATCCGGGGCACGGACGGCCGCGTCACGGTCGAGGCGACCGCGATGTTCGTCATGCCGATCCGCTGACCCGCACCCTGCGGCAGGCCTCCGCGTGCCGAGGCGCCCGGTCAGCGGGGTGGGGTGAAGGACGGACCGCCGCCGGACTTGGGGCGTGTGCGGCCGGCCAGGCCGGCGGCCATGCCCTCGAGGGAGAGGCCGCGCCCGGTCAGCTCGTGGTTCAGCGCATCCATGATCGTCAACGTGACATGCAGGTAGAGGTCGGGTGCGAGGCGCCGGACCTCCGACTCGTACAGGCGGTGGGCCTCGAGGTTGCCGGTGAGGGCGGAGAGCACGCCGGCGCGTACCCGCTCGTTCATCGAGCGCCAGACCTGTTCGCGTTCGGGGGTGGCGCCCGACCGCCACGGTCCCTCGTAGTCGAGGCCGCGGATGAGCTCGCCGGCCGGGTCGCCGGAGCGCAGGTCCCACAGCACGGCCCAGAACGCGATCAGCCAGTTCATCCCGGTGAGCACCCGCAGCGGACCGGTGTCCAGCGTGCCGAACAGTTCGGGCTCCGGGCCGACGCCCTTGCGGAACGCGAGCGCCTCGATCCGTACGACGTCCTCCATGGCAAGGGTCTCGTCCGGAGGGCGGCGGAGCAGGGTGGTTCGCCCCGAGATCGTGTCGCACAACTCGACGGCGTCGCCTTCGGGCAGCGGCGACCAGGTGTACGACTCCGGCATGATCACCATCGTAGGACGGGATTCGCCGGATCGTGGTTCCGGCCTGAAGTGGCCGCCGACGCACCGCGGAGGCTCACCCCGCACATCGTCCCGTGCACATCGTCCCGTGCACGTCGTCCCCGTCCGGTGCGCTGTGTGCGTCACCTCGCGTACGCCGGAGGGCCGGTCCCGCTGCCACGGCGGGACCGGCCCCATCCGCCTCGCGAGCCCGACGCGCGGGGGCTCTGACGCGGTACGCAAGGTCGGCGATGCGATGGCTGCCGCAGGGCGCCGACCGATATTGCCTACTATATCGATAGGAAAATCTCTGTAAAGAGGTCCTGCCGTTACGCGCTCGTGAGGGCGTCCAGGACCGGGGCGTGCAGGCCCTTGCGGATCTCCGCGATGACCGGGCCGGCCTTGCCCGCCAGGGACGCGGCGACCTCGATCGCGGCGGAGAGGACCTCGTCCTCCGGCGCGGTGGCGTGCACGATGCCGGCGGTCAGGGCGTCCCCGCCGCCGTAGCGCCGGCCGGTGACCATGGCCTCGTGCGCGGTGACGGTGGGGAGGCGCGCCTGGAGGAGGGCGTTCATCCCCGGCGTGAACGGCAGCCCGAGGTCGACCTCGGGCAGGCAGAAGTAGCCGCGGTCCGCGCGCATGACGCGGTGGTCGTGGGAGAGGGACAGCATCGCGCCCGCCGCGAAGGTGTGGCCGTTCAGGGCCGCGACGGTGGGCATCGGCAGGGTCAGCATCCGGGCGAACAGGCCGTGCACCCTCTCCAGGTACGGGCTCCACTGGTCGGCGTTTCGCCCGATCCAGTCCAGGTCGAGGCCGTTGGAGTAGAACTTGCCGGTGCCGGTCGTCACCAGCGCGCGTGGCCCCTCGGCGCCCGCCAGTTCGTCGAGTACCTTGCCGGCCTCGTCGAGGAACTCCGGGCTGAAGCGGTTCTCGCCGTCGTCGAAACGGAGGACGTGCACGTCCCCCTCGCGCAGCAGGTCGATCATGTGGCTCCTCCGTAGTCCGGGCGTCCGTTTCCGGCACATACGTTACTCGCGAGTAACCCAGAGTGCGAGCGGTGCGCGCCGGGCCCGCGATCCAGTGGTGGTGTTCTCGCCCCGGTGGGGTCGTACGGAGCTATAGCCTGGTCCCGGGCGACTTTGGGCGTCCACGCCACCTGAGTAGAAGAGGACGGCATGAGCGAGGAATCCGGGTCCGTCGAGATCGTGTTCGTCGACGGCAAGGACGTGCCGATCAAGCACAAGCACGCCGACCGCATGGTCGTTATGCGCGATTCCAGTAAACCGGACGGCGACGCCCTCTACTACACCGCCGCCGAGTGGGAGGCGTTCATCCTCGGCGTCAAGGACGGCGAGTTCGACGACATGGTCGAGGAGCCGCAGCGCCCCTGACCGACGCAGCGGCCCAGGCGGACCGCCGCGACCCTCAGTCGTCTTCCAGGATGCGACGTTCGCGCAGGCAGGCGGCCACGCGGCGCGGGTCGCCCGGTGGTAGTTCGGTCGTCAGCCGGCCGAGGATCTCCAGGTCGTCCACGCCGGTCTGGGCGTACGCCCACAATGCGTCCGGGCTTCCGCGATGGAGGAGCTGCCGCCGCATCTGGGTGGCGAGTTCGTCGCGTTCGTACTGGACGGACGGCGACTCCGAGCGGGGGAGCAGGGGGCCCGGGTAAAGGCGCGCGGCGGCCGTGACCTCGCCGGCCGCGAGCAGCCGCCGTACGGTCAGGAAGTCGGCGTCGACGTCGCAGTCCAGGCGGTACGGCTTGGCGCGTACGACGTCGCCGAGCTGGGCGCGCAGCCGGTGGATCTCGGCGCGTACGGTCGCGGGGTTGCCCGCGTCGCCATACAGGTGCAGGGAGTACTGCTCACAGCTCAGGCCGCGCGGGTTCAGCGCCAGCAGGGCGAGCAGTTCGGCGTGCCGCAGCGACAGCGGGACGCGCCGCCCGTCGACGAACGCGCAGGGCTGCTCGTCGCCCAGCAGCCGCAGCACCACCGAGGACCGGTCGTCGGTACGGCCCGTCGTGCGCAGCAGGAACGCCTGGCCGAGTGTCTCCGCGACCGCGATCCGCCCGTCGGGCAGCGCCACGCGGCGCCCGGCCTCCGGTGCGGTGACCCGGGCGCCGCGCCAGCCGTCGGGGTCGGCCGCCAGGATCCGCCCCGTCGGCGTGACCAGCGCGTGCGTGTCGCCGTGCAGGTGGCGGACGTAGCGGGCGCGCAGGTGGTCGTCGCGGTGGTTCATCTCGAGGGTCAGCTGCGCCTCGGTGAGCCGTGCCGCCGCCTCGACCAGCGCGACCACTGCCGGGTGCAGCGAGCCGGCCGTGCCGCTGATGTCGACACAGCCGATCACGGTGCCCGTGTCGGGGTCGCTGATCGGCGCGGCGGCGCACGACCACCCGTGCAGTACGCGTACGAGGTGATCGGCGCCGCGGACGTAGACCGGTGCGCCGAGGCTCAGGCACGTGCCGATGCCGTTGGTGCCGATCGCGTCCTCTGACCAGCAGAAGCCCGCCGTCAGGCCGATGCCGTCCGCGCGCCGGCGTACGGCGCGCGGGCCCTCGTTCCACAGCACGTGGCCGCCGGCGTCGGCGACCACCATCAGATGGGAGGTCGTGTCGGCCATGCCGCGAAGCGTGCGCCGCAGCATCGGCAGGTGCGGGTCGAGCGGATGGATCTGCCTGGCGTCGGCGAGGACGTCGGTATCGAATGCCGGCGGCGCCGCCCGGGTCTCGGGGTCGACACCGGCGTCGCGTGAACGTCGCCAGGATTCGGGGACCCATAACCGGTCACCGTGGGGTGTGGCATCGCAGTCCGTACGGGCGTGGGTGTTCCGCATCCGGGTGTCTCCAGGGGCCGTGCCTGTCCTGAGCATCGGCCCCGGCGGCCGGTGGTGCAACCGAATCCGTGAAACGTCTCACCTCGGTCTTGTCGCAGCCTGTCGTCGATCGGTTGCAACCTGTTTGCAACCTTCGGTCGCCTAGCGTGCCTACCGCGGCACGGCGAGTGACGTGATTTCGCTCGTGTGTGGCCGCTCGATAGCGGCCGTGCGGGACCCGTTTGAGGGGACGGTTCCAGTGCGCCGCGCATGCGCCCGCCGCCGTTGGGAGCCTCAGGGAGAGGGGCGTCTCCGGCGGCGGGTGGCCGTAGTGGAAGGAACCACCATTGCTGTGCTTGACCTGTCACCGGGTACGCCCGGCGCGCTCGCCCGCGGAGTACACCACCGTCCGCGCGCACTCGATCACGACCCATGGGCTGTGCGCCTGCGCGCACGGTCAGTGCCTGGAGGAGGCCGGCGCTAGCCGTCCCGCGGCTCCACACCATGGAGGAGCAGGCTGAGCGCCTCGGCGGTACCGGAGGCGTCGCCGGTCGCGAGCCGGCGCAGCGCGAGCCCGTAGAGCAGCGCGACGACGGCCCGTGCCCTGGACTCGGCGTCGGGGATGCCCAGCGCCGTCAGCACGGCCGCCGCCAGCCGGTCGTACGCCGCGATGGAGCGGATCGCGGCCTCGCGCATCAGCGGGTCGCGTGAGGCGTGCAGGTGGAGTTCGAGCGTCGCCACCTCCTCGGGTCCCGAGGGAAGCGAGGCCATGGCGCGCGCGGCCTCTGCGGGCACGTCGTCGGGTTCGATCCCGGTGAGCCGTGTCGCGACCGCGCTGATCCGGCCGATCTCGTCCTCGACGTGACGGGCGAGGCTCGCGCGCAACAGTTCGGCCTTGCTCGGGAAGTGATACGTCAGCGACCCCAGCGAGACGCCCGCCGCGGTGGCGACCCTGCGGTTGGTCACGGAGCCGACGCCATGCTCACCGATCAGGCGGAGCGTGGCGCGCAGAATGCGATCCCGTGCGTCTTCCATCGGGGGGAGTCTCTCGCATCGGACGACGAGACCAGGCGTCCACCGTCGGCGCCGGGGGTGGCTCGCACCGTCATGAGGCCGTACTCTCGCCTTTGTCGTTCGTTCGAACGAACGGGAGGTCTGCCCTGTGATCGAAGGACTCGCCGCGGACGCGAGGCGGCTCGCCGCCGGTGAGGTCTCCGCGCGCGATCTCGTCCGGCACGCCCTTGACCGCATCGAAAGCGACCGGCTCGGAGCCTTCCGGGTCGTACGCGCCGACGCGGCCCTGGCCGAAGCCGACGAGGCCGACCGATGGGAGGGAGCCGACAGACCTCCGCTGCTCGGGGTGCCGGTCGCCATCAAGGACGACACGGACCTCGCGGGCGAGACCACCCCGTACGGCTGCCGGGGCGACCACCGTCCCAAGACCGAGGACAGCGAGATCGCGCGCCGGCTGCGCGCGGCCGGCGCCATCATCGTCGGCAAGACGAACACCAGCGAATTCGGGCAGTGGCCCACCGGCGACACCGAGGGCTTCGGCAAGGTGCGCAACCCGTGGAGCATCGGCCACTCGCCGGGCGGCTCGAGCGCGGGGTCCGCGGTGGCGGTCGCGGCGGGCATGGTCTCGGCGGCGGTCGGCTCCGACGGCGCCGGCTCGGTGCGCATCCCGGCGGCCTGGACCGGGCTGGTCGGCCTCAAGCCGCAGCGCGGCCGCATCTCCTGCTGGCCGCATCTGGACCCGTTCTACGGCATCACCGTCGCAGGCCCGCTCGCGCGTACGGTCGGGGACGCGGCGTTGCTCCTCGACGTGTTGACCGGCAGCCACGCGGACGACATCCATCGTCCGCCGCCGCCCACGGAGTCCTACGCGCGCGCCATCGAGCGCGAGCCGGGACGCCTGCGGGTCGCGCTGTCGTTTCGCACCCCGTTCGGCGTGCCGCAGAAGGTCGACCCGGAGATCCGCGCGGCGGTGCTCCGGCTCGCCGGCGTCCTGACCGAGCTGGGCCACCAGGTGATCCCGGCCGATCCGTCGTACGGGCTGGTCGGGCTGAGCTTCCTGCCGCGCGGCACCACGGGCGTCGCGGACATGCTGGACGACGTCCCGAACGCCGTACCCGAGCAGGCCACCCGCACCGAGGCGTTCCTCGGCCGCCACATCGGCCGCCGCCTGTTGCCGGCCGCGCGCCGTGCCGAGCCGGCCCTCCGACGGCGGGCCGGGCGGATCTTCGACCGCGCCGACGTCGTGCTGACCCCGGTCACCGCGCAGCTCCCGCTGCGGGCCGGGACGCTCACCGGGCGCAACTGGTGGGCGAGCGGCAACCTGTCCGTGGCGGCCTGCCCGTTCTGCTGGGCGTGGAACGTCCTCGGCTGGCCGGGGATCAGCGTGCCAGCCGGGCTCAGCGCCACCGGCCTGCCGATCGGAGCGCAGTTCCTCGGCCGAGAGAACGACGAGGTGACGCTCCTGCGGCTCGCCGCGCAGCTCGAGGGCGCCGAGCGCTGGCCCGACCGGCGCCCCTTCGACCCGGCCGTCGTGGACGCCACCGGTCAGTAGCCGGCGCCGGTGAGCATGCCACCGTCGACGAGGATCTCGCTGCCGGTGCAGTAGCTCGCGTCGTCCGACGCGAGGAACACCACGACGCCCGGCACCTCGTCGGGCTTGCCCAGCCGTCCCAACGGGAGCGAGCGCAGGAACCCCTCGGCGCTGCCGGCGGTCGCCGCGACGAGGTCCGGGTCCATGGACATCGGCGTGAGGATGCCGCCCGGGTGGATGGAGTTCACCCGGATCCCGTACGCGCCCAGCTCGCGCGCCGCCGACTTGGTCAGCCCGCGTACGCCGAACTTGCCGGAGCTGTAGGCGGCCAGCCCTGCCGCGCCAATGAAGCCCTCGGCCGAGGACACGTTGATGATGGAGCCGCCGCCGGCCGCCCGCATCGGCGCGATGACCGACTTCACGCCGAGCCACTGCCCGACAAGGTTGACCTCGAGGACCCGGGTGAACTCCTCGAGCGACATCTCCTCGATCAGCCGGTGCCGGAGGATCCCGGCGTTGTTGACCAGGACGTCGAGGCCGCCGAAGCCGGTGACGGCGGCGTCCACGGCCGTACGCCAGTCGTCGGGCCGCGTGACGTCCATCGGTACGAACCGGACGGCCTCGCCCTGGCCCGCGGCGAGTGCCTCGCCCTCGTCGGTGAGGACGTCACCGAAGACGACGCGGGCGCCCTCCGCGACGAACCGCTGTACGTAGGCCCGGCCCATGCCGCGCGCGCCACCGGTGATGAGCGCGACCTTTCCCTCAAGCCTGCCCATGGCACCTCGCAAGTCTCCGGCGGCTTGTCAAGCTAGCGCACGCTTGTTCGCGCGGACAAGGCGACGACCTGTGGGGGTCCATGCCTGTTCCGGGCTAGCTCCGAGTGCTTTGCAGCCAGACATTACGATTGGCCGGTCAGTCCATGATCTCCGGGGGAGCGTCGGATCAGCCGTGCAACGAAAGCACCTTTGGATCGTCATTGCCGCAGCAACGGTCGTCGTCGTCGCGGCGGCCGGCGGCGGAGCGTACGTCCTGCTCCGCACCAAGGGCGGACCCACCCAGACGGCGTCCGGGTTCCTGTCCGCCTGGGACCGCGGCGACCTCGCGGCGATGCGTCTTGCGTCCGTCACGCCGCCGCCCGAATTCGACCGGCAGTACCAGGGGTTGCGGGGTGACTTCGGCGTCACCAAGGTGCACACCACGCTCGGGCGGGTCGTCAAGCAGGGGGACCACGCGACGGCGCCGTTCTCCGCCGAGCTCACGCTGGCGGCCGGTACGTGGCGCTACCAGGGGCGCCTGGTGCTCAAGACCGACGACCGGCGCTGGAAGGTGGACTGGTCGCCGGAGGCCATCCACCCCGACCTGCACGACGGCGGCCACTTCGTCACGTCGTACCGCTGGCCGCAGCGCGCCAAGGTCTTCGCCGCGGACGGCTCGTCCATCGTCGGCGGCGCCGCGCCCGGCGCGGTGCAGCACATCGTCGGCGGCACGGGGCGGCTGACGGACAAGCAGGCGAAGCACCTCGGCAACCCGTACAAGCGCGGCGATCTCGTCGGGACGAGCGGCATCCAGCAGCGCTACGACAAGCGTCTCTCCGGTTCGCCGACCGCGACGATCTCCGTGGCGGACGCCTCGAACCATCCGGTGAAGACGGTCGGGACGTTCTCCGGCAAGGCCGGACGTGATGTGAAGACCACCCTGGACCCTCACATCGAGCAGGCGGCGGTCAACGCCCTGACCGGGCAGGCCAAGCCGACGTCGCTGGTGGCGATCCGCCCCTCGACCGGGCAGATCGTCGCGTTCGCCAACTCGCCCGCGGGATACGACCGCGCGATGCAGGGGATCTACGCGCCGGGCTCGACGTTCAAGGTGGTCACGGCGTACGCGCTGCTGCAGAGCGGGCTCAACGAGGCCAGCAGGGTGCAGTGCCCGAAGGTCGCCAACGTGGGCGGCCAGACCATCCACAACTCCGAGGGCGAGGAACTGGGCGACATCACCTTCAAGGACGCGCTCGCCCAGTCCTGCAACACGGCCTTCGCGCTGCAGACCCACCGGCTGCTGAGCCCGGCCAAGCTGGCGAGCGCCGCCGGTCTGTTCGGGTTCAACCAGAAGGTCGACCCCGGCGTGAAGATCACCCCGGGCAGCTTCCCGTCGCCCACGAGCGACGCCGAGATGGCCGTCGCCGGGTTCGGCCAGGGCCGGGACCTGTCCAACGCGCTGAGCATGGCGGGCGTCGCGGCCGGGGTGGCGGACGGCACGTGGCGGCCTCCGACGTTCGTCACCGAGCCGCGCGTGTCGCAGAAGGCCAAGCCGGGCCGGCTCGACCCGGGGATCCGCAACGAGCTGATCGACATGATGCGCGCCGTCGTCACCTCGGGTACGGGCAAGCCCGCCGGGCTGCCGCCGGGCACCGCGGGCAAGACCGGAACGGCCGAGTACGGCTCGGGCAAGAAGCCGCCCACGCACGCCTGGTTCATGGGGTTCCGCAACGACATCGCGTTCGCCGTCGTCGTCGAGGGCGGCGGGTTCGGCGCGAAGGCCGCCGCTCCGGTCGCCGGGAAGTTCCTCAGGGGGTTGTGAGCATCGCGCGCGACAGGTGATCGGACTGCCGGGTCGTCTCCGGCAGCCGGTACCTGGGCGCGAACCGCAGCGTCAGCGCGCACGCCGTGTCGAGGTCGGCGCGGTGACCGACGGAGACGAAGACCGGCTTGACCCCGGTCTGGGTCCGCAGCGCCCGCGCGACGACCTCGCCCGCGTCCGTCACCGGGCTCCAGGAGCCGCGTGCGGCGTCCGGCTCGTCGTACGTCCCGATGAGCCGGGTCTTGCCGACGCCGATCGCGGGCAGGCCCGTCAGCACGCCGAGATGGCACGCCAGCCCGAATCTCTTCGGGTGCGCGACGCCGTGGCCGTCGCACACCAGCAGGTCGGGCGTCACGCTGAGCGCCCGCAGCGCGTCGACGAGCGCGGGCAGCTCACGGAAGGCGAACAGGCCGGGGACGTACGGGAAGGCGGGCCGGTCGACGACCGTCGCCTCCTCGACGACCTCGAGGGTCTCGGCGTCGAGCACCACGGCCGCCGCGGCGAGCCGGTCGTCGGTGTAGGAGACGTCGAGCCCCGCCACGGTGTGTACGTCGGCCGGGCCAGGGGTCGTCAGGTCGGCGAGCGGCCGCAGCCGGTCCTGGACCGCCTCGGCCTCCTCGACGGTCCGCGGCCAGGGATGCAGGTCCGCGACGTGCACGGTGCTCAGCCGATCGCGGAGTAGGCGGCCTCGAACAGCCGGAACGCACGTACGCCGCCGGAGATCTCATCGCCCATCCGGTTGGGGACGTACGCGATGGCGAGGTCGTGCTCGATGTCGCCGAGGCTGATCGAGCCGCCCAGCCCGGTGTGGCCGAACGCCGACTCCCACCCCGCCGCGGGCGTGAGGAAGACGAGCGAGGGCCGCATGAAGCCCAGACCGAACGAGCTGTCGATGTACATCACCCGGTCCGGCCCCGCGACGCGTCGCGCGACCGCGTCGCGCAGCGTCGTACGCGCGACGATCCGCCCGGCCAGCAGGTCGCGATAGAACCCGGCGAGGGCGCGTGCGGTGGTCACCATGCCCATCGCGGGCCAGCCCGCCCGCAGCATCTGCGGGTTGTTGTTGCCGCCGGCGACGGCGGTGATGGACGGGTTGCCGAAGGTCCGGTTGATGAGGCTGTCCGGCTGGGCGAAGTCGGCCATCATCTTGGCGAGCGGGTCGCCCGGGTTCATGGGCAGCGGCACGTCACCGGTACCACTGGCGCCACCACGGCGCCCCGTGCCGCCACGGCCGCGCGCGCTGAGGCGTGCGGTGCGCTCGATCACCGAGTCCGGTGCGCCGACGTGCAGGTCCAGGCCGCGCGGTCCGGCGATCTCGTCGCGGACGAACTCACCGACCGTACGGCCCGAGTGTCGGCGCACGATCTCACCGGCGAGCCAGCCGTACGTCAGCGCGTGGTAGCCGTGCCCGGTGCCGGGCTTCCACTCGGCTTCCTGCGCGGCCAGCAGGGCCGCCATCGCGGCCGGGTCGTGCGCCTCCGCGGCGGGGACCGGCCGGGCGAAGGCCGGCAGGCCCGTCTGGTGGGAGAGCAGGTGCTCGGCGGTCGCGGCCTCCTTGCCGCCCGCGCCGAACTCCGGCCACCACGAGGTCACCGGGGCCTCGAGGTCGTACGCGCCGCGCTCGGCGAGCAGCAGCGCCGCCACACCGGTGACCGCCTTCGTACAGGAGAAGGTCAGGCAGGGCGTGTCGTGCAGCCACGGGCGCTCGGTCCTGCGGTCGGCGATCCCGCCCCACAGGTCCACGACGAGCCGGTCGCCCGAGAAGACGGCGACGGCGGCGCCGAGCTCCTCACCACGCTCGAACCCGTCGTTGAACGCCGTGCGCACGGCCTCGAACGCCGGATCGCAGTGACCCTCGATCATGTGCTCGCTCCAGGATGCAATCGGTTGTACGAAAGACCAACGATCATGGTCGCTGGGAGACGCCGACGCGCGGTGCGTGGTCAGCACACACTCGACCTCGGCCGTCCGCTGTTCGCGTCGGCCGAGTTGATCATACGGATTTTCGGTCCCATGAACGTGAGTGTTGGGACGGTCCGTTTGCCGACGGCCGGGCTTCGCGCGGGTACGTATGCGCGCCGCGAGAGGCCTCCGTTTGGCGGGTCGGGGTCGAACAGGAGATCATGTTCGTGGCTCGACACGAGAGCAGGCTCGCGGGTCCGGTACGTCCGGGCGCGGGGCCGTACCCAGCGGCGTTGCCCGCAGTGACTGGCGGTAAAACTGCAGATACATGGAGCTATGGCGTCAAAATAGGTCAAACGACGTATTTCATCTTGGCCGTGGTTTTCCTAGCCTCGATGCCACGAGATCGTCTGCACTGGGGAAGAGGGGAGTGTGGACCGTGTGGGGAGGGAGGCCGAAATGGGTGGTGTGTCCTGGGCCTGAGGGTCCAGTTGGACAGGGCGGCCAGGCGACTGGCCGCCCTCCGACTTTTCCGTCGTCCTGACCGGGCGCCCGCCGCAGGTGTGCGGTCGCCGTCGTAGGGTCGTCGCGTACGCATCGGCGGTGAGTGCGAGGAGGAACGATGGCCGGATTCCGGCACGCGGTGTTGTTCCGGTGGCGTGAGGACGCGACCGAGCAGCGGAAGAAGACGCTCGAGGAGCGGCTGAGGGAGCTCCCGGGGCTGATTCCGGAGATCGAGGCGTACGACATCGGAGCCGACGCCGGCGTGAACGCCGGCAACTTCGACTACGCGGTGGTCGCCGACTTCGCCGACCGCGACGCCTACCTGGTCTACCGCGACCACCCCGCTCACACCGCGGTCATCAACGAGTGCCTCAAGCCGATCCTCGCCGACCGCGCCGCGATCCAGTACGCCCCGTAGCGGTCAGGCGTGGACGGCGATGCCGTCGAACAGGACCTTGATGTAGTGGTCCGCGAGGTCCTGCGCGTCGAGCCGCCCGCCCGGCCGGAACCAGCGCACGGTCACCCAGATGGTGTCGCGGATCATCCGGTAGGTCAGCCTCGGGTCGATGTCGGCGCGGAACAGGCCGGTCTGCCGGCCGCGCTCGATCTGCCCGACCCACATGCGCTCGGTCTCCTCCTCGGAGCGGGCGAGGTAGTCGAACCGGACGAACTGCCCGAGGTAGTTCCAGTCGTTCTGCATCACCATGATGGCGGCGCGGTGCGGCACGAGCGTGCCGAAGCAGATGCGGACCAGCTCGGAGAGGACCGTACGCGGATCGCCGCCCTTCTCGAGCGCGGCGGCGTTGGCGGCCGTCAGCTCGTCGAAGAAGGACGACAGGATCTCGTCGACGATCGACTCCTTGGAGTCGAAGTGGTGGTAGAGGCTGCCGGACAGGATCCCGGCCTCGTCCGCGATGTTGCGGACCGTCGTGGCCTGGTAGCCCTTCTTGGCGAACAGCTCGGCCGCGAGCCGTACGAGGTGCTCGCGCCGCTCCGACGCGAGTGCCGACGAGCCGCGAGTGCGGCGCCGGGAGCCCCCGGCGCGGGCGTCCGGGCGCTGCCGTCCGTCGTCCCTGCTCGTGGTCGTCACGGGTTCATTATGGCGCGTCCGCCCAACCGCCTGCTCGATCAACGGGCGCTCCACGCGGGCGTCACCGGCGGCGCATAGGCTTCGTGGCCATTGCCTTCTCGCCGAGGAGAGGACCGCATGCCGCGCGCGATCGTGTTCGACCTGTTCGGGGTCGTCGGCCTGACGCAGAGCGACGAGGACAAGCGCCGGCTCGAGGGCCTGGCGGGAGTCGCCCCCGAGACCTTCTGGGAGGCGTACTGGGCGGTGCGCAGGCCCTACGACGCCGGCCAGTCCGCCGAGGACTACTGGGCGGCGGTGGGGGAGCGGGCCGGCGTACGGTTCGGCGGCGACACCGTGCGCGCGCTGACCGACACCGACCTGCTCAGCTGGTCCAACGCGGACGAGACCATGGTTTCGCTGGTCACCGAGCTGGGCACCGCCGGGCACGTCATCGGCCTGCTCTCCAACATCGTCGAGGGCCTCGTCCCGGTCTTCGAGGCACGGCACAAGGACTGGCTCGCGCACTTCACCGCGCTGACCTACTCGTGCGACATCGGCGTGACCAAGCCCGACCCGCGCGCGTACGAGATCGCGGCGTCCCGGCTCGGCGTCGAGCTCACCGACTGCCTGTTCATCGACGACACCGAGGTCAACGTGGTCGGCGCGCGCGAGGTCGGCATGCGCGCCGAGGTGTTCCGCTCACCCGCCCAGGTGCGCGCGCTCGCCCAGGATCATCTCGGCGCTTCCTAAGCGTCCGATTTCTACAAGACGCCAGGTCGGGGGCGGGGAAGACTCCATCCCATGAGACCACAACTGGACCTGATCACCCTTGGCGTGCCGGACCTGGAGGCCGCACGCCGCTTCTACGTCGACGGCCTCGGCTGGCGGCCCACGCTCGTCGTGCCGGGCGAGGTGGTGTTCATCCAGGTCGGCCACGGCCTGATGCTGAGCCTTTTCGGCGCGGCCGACCTGGCCGCCGACATGGGCGCGCCGCTCGCCGGCTCACCGGCGCCGATGTCGCTCGCGCAGATCGTGGAGACCGAGGACGAGGTCGTACGGACCCTGGAGCGCGCCAAGGCGGCCGGCGCCGAGATCCTCAAGACGCCGCAGAAGGCGGAGTTCGGCGGCTTCCACGGCTACTTCGCCGACCCGTCCGGCTTCCGCTGGGAGATCGCCACCAACCCGGGCTGGAGCGTCGCACCCGACGGCACCATCACGGTGGTCCCCGTCGAGGGCTGAGCGGTGTCCCCGATCTGTCAGACACTCCCTAGCGCGAACCGGTCCCAGTCGCGACCTTCTCGCACCTGCCCGGACTGCGCTCCTGTCGAGGTGCTGCAGCGGGATTTCAGGGCCATTGTGGGTGGTATGAGCCGCCAAACCCCCGGGCCGGCCGACCGGCACACACCCGACCACGAGCATGCCCACGCGCATGCACGTGACCGCGCGCACGACCACGCGCGCCGGCGTGCGCCCTGGGCGCGTCTCGCGCACGCCGTACGGCCGCACTCGCACGACACGGCCGACAAGCTGGACGCCGCGATGGAGGCCGGTAGCGAGGGCCTGAGGGCCCTGTGGGTCTCGCTGAGCGTGCTGGCCGTCACGACCGCCGTGCAGGCCGTCGTGACGGCCAGATCCGGGTCGGTGTCGCTGCTCGGCGACACCCTGCACAACGCCGCCGACACCCTCACCGCGGTTCCGCTCGGGGTCGCCTTCGTCGTGGGCCGCCGCCCGCCGACACGGCGCTACACCTACGGGTACGGCCGGGCCGAGGACCTGGCCGGCATCGTGATCGTGGTGACGGTCGCGGCCTCCTCGGCGCTGGCCGGCTGGACCGCGATCGACCGGCTCCTGCACCCGCGTCCGGTCTCGGACCTGGTCGCGGTCGCCCTGGCGGCGTTGGCCGGGTTCGCTGGCAACGAGATCGTCGCGCGACACCGCATCCGCGTCGGCCGCCGGATCGGCTCGGCGGCGCTGGTCGCGGACGGGCTGCACGCGCGTACGGACGGGTTCACCTCGCTGGCGGTGCTGCTCGGCGCGGCGGGGTCGGCGGTGGGCTGGGGCTGGGCCGACCCGGTCGTCGGCCTGCTCATCACCGTGGCCATCATCGCGGTGCTGCGCCAGGCGGCGCGCGAGGTCTACCGGCGCCTCATGGACGCCATCGACCCGGAGCTGGTCGAGCGCGCGGAGCGTACGCTCGCGGCGACGCCCGGCGTGCTCGGGGTCGGCGAGGTACGGCTGCGCTGGATCGGCCACCGGCTGCGCGCCGAGTGCGAGGTGGTCGTCGATGATCAGGAGACCGTCGTACGCGCGCACCGGATCGCGGTGGAGGCCGAGCATGCCCTGATCCACGCCATCCCGCGACTGACCGCCGCCCTGGTCCACGCCGACCCGTGCCCGCACGACGGCGACGACCACCACGCCGCGCTGGCCGGCCACCGCTCAGGAGTATGACCACCCGGTCCAGCGCTCGACGGTGATCACGATGACCGGGCCGGCCGGGGGTTCGTCGCGGTACTGCCGGTAGCGGTCGCGCAGCAGCGCGAGCGGACCGGCGATGGCCTCCGGGTCGTCGACGACCGTCGCGGTCGCGTCGGCGCGTACCCACCACAGGTGCGTCCAGTCGTCCTCGTAGTGGTCGGCGAGCACGGTCACGCGCGGGTCGGCGCGGATGTTGCGCAGGCGCTTCAGCTCGCGGGTGCGCTTCGGCTTGGCGTCCACGGCCGTGTAGACGCGGTCGCCCTCGACGGCGAACGTGACCACCACGAGATGCGGCCGTCCGGTCGCGCCGGACGTGGCCAGACGCACGACGGGCACCGTCGCCAGCCGTGCGCGGGACTCCGTCTCGGACAGCCTCATGACCCGAGCCTGCCACGCGTCACGCCCGCCCGGCGGCATGGCCTCTGTGTAACAAACAGGTTGCGGACTATTGACACCTCCCGCTCCGCCCGGCTGTATTCGTGGGAGCGCTCCCACGCGCCGCTCCGTGTGGGCCCCGCGCCATATCGCGTCATACAGAGACGACCTGAGAGGGGTCCGTCATGAGGATCACCAGACATCGCGGGCGAACCACCGCCCTGGCGATCGTGTTGTCCACCGCGCTCGCGGCGACGGCGGCATGCTCGGGGGACGACGGCAAGGCGAACGCCCAAAGCGGCGACGAGAAGATCACACTGACCGTCGACGACTTCGGCACGTTCGGCTACCAGGACCTCTACAAGCAGTACGAGGCCCAGCACCCGAACATCAAGATCACCGAGCGGAACGTCCCGAAGCTCGACGACTACACCCCGCGGCTCCAGCAGTGGATCGCGGCGGGCGCCGGTGCCGGCGACGTGGTCGCGATCGAAGAGGGCATCATGGTCAAGTTCAAGGCCCAGCCCGACCGCTTCGTGGACCTCAAGAGCTACGGGGCGTCCTCGATGCAGGGCGACTACGTGCCGTGGAAGTGGCAGGGCGGCACGAGCCCCGATGGTTCCAAGCTCATCGGGCTCGGCACCGACGTCGGCAGCATGGCGCTGTGCTACCGGCGCGACCTTTTCAAGAAGGCCGGGCTGCCCTCGGAGCGTGACGCGGTCACCAAGCTCTGGCCCACCTGGGACGACTTCATCAGCACGGGGCAGAAGTTCACCGCCAAGGTCGGCGGCGGCACGAAGTTCATCGACAGCGCCGAGACGTACTACAACACGATCCTGATGCAGGAGGCCGGCAAGGGCTCCAACCAGACCTACTTCGACCAGGGCAACAAGTTCGTCATGGACTCCAACCCGGCCGTGAAGGCGGCCTGGGACGAGACCGTGAAGATGTCGCAGGCCGGCCTGTCGAACGGCGTGCAGTTCCTGTCCGACCCGTGGAGCCAGGCGCTGAAGAAGGACGCGTTCGCGACCGCGCCGTGCCCGGCCTGGATGCTGGGGCTCATCAAGCAGTTCGGCGGCCCCGAGCAGAGCGGCAAGTGGGACGTCGCAGGGATCCCGGGCGGTGGCGGTAGCTGGGGCGGCTCGTGGCTCGCGGTCCCCACGCAGAGCAAGCACCCCAAGGAGGCCGCGGACCTGGTCAAGTTCCTGGCCGGGCCGCAGGGCCAGATCGCGGCGTTCAAGGCGGCCAACAACCTGCCGTCCTCGCCGCAGGCGCTGAACGACCCCGCGGTCAAGGCCTTCGCCAACCCGTACTTCAACAACGCGCCGGTGGGTGAGATCTACGGGCCGGCCGCGATCAACCTCAAGCCGGTCTACCTGGGCGCGGACAACCAGGAGGTCCGGATGGCGGTCGAGTCGGACATCCGGGCGATCGCCCAGGGAAAGCTCTCGCCCGCCAGTGGCTGGGGCAAGGCGGTCTCTGACGCCAAGAAGGCCGCCGGCACGGGGTGATGACCGACGGGCGGCGCCAGTCTTCCCAGGAATCGCGGATCGGCGCCGCCCGTCCCACCACGGCTCGCAGTTCCCCGTGAAAGGACATCCCGATGGCTGTTGACCTGCGGCCCGCACCGGCCGGCGCACGAGCCGCGCCGCCGTCGCGCCGCCCCCGATTTCGCGCCTGGCTCTCGCGGCTGGACGTGACGGTTTCCCCGTACCTCTACATCTCGCCGTTCTACCTGCTGTTCGTGGTGTTCGGCCTGTTCCCGCTGGGCTACACGTTCTGGGTCTCGCTGCACCACTGGGAGATCATCGGCGGCCATGAGTTCATCGGGCTGCGCAACTACACGCGGCTGCTCCAGGACGACCAGTTCTGGAACGCCGTGGGCAACACGTTCGGGATGTTCGCCATCGCGACCATTCCGCAGCTGATGTTCGCCCTCATGCTCGCCAACGCGCTGAACCGGCGGATGCGGGTGCCCACGCTGTTCCGGATGGGCGTGCTGCTGCCGCTGGTCACCTCGGTCGCGGCGGTCGCGATCGTGTTCACCCAGCTCTTCGGCCACGACTACGGCATGGCCAACTGGCTCCTGCACTTCGTCGGCGTCCACAAGATCGACTGGCAGGCGAACAAGTGGTCGGCGTGGCTGGCCGTCAGCACGATGGTCGACTGGCGGTGGACCGGCTACAACGCGCTGATCTTCCTGGCCGGGATGCAGGCGATCCCGCGCACGCTGTACGAGGCGGCGGCGATCGACGGCGCGTCGCGGCGCAAGCAGTTCTGGCGGATCACGGTGCCGCTGCTGCGCCCGACCATCGTCTTCGTCTCGATCATCTCCACCATCGGGGGCCTGCAACTGTTCACCGAGCCGCTGCTGTTCAACAACGGATACATGAACGGCGGTTCGCTCCGGCAGTCGCAGACCGTGGCGATGTACATGTTCGAGAACGCCTTCCAGCGCTTCCAGTACGGCTACGGCTCGGCGGTCGCGTGGATGCTCTTCCTGCTGATCCTGGTCTTCTCGCTCTTCAACTTCCTGCTCATCCGCCGGCTCGCGGGAGGCGAGAAATGAGATCGGTCATTCGCCGCCGTACACGGGCCGCCGTGGCGGGCTCCGCGCGTCTCTGGGAGGCCAACCCGCTGACGTACGTCGTCCTGATCTTCGGGATCGTCCTGTCGGGCTTCCCGCTGTACTGGATGTTCGTGGTCGCGACCCGTACGAACGACGTGGTCGGCTCGGTGCCGCCGCCGTTCATCGCGGGTCAGCACCTCGGGGAGAACGTCCGCCGCCTGTTCGACAACGAGCAGGCGCACTTCGCCAAGGCGCTGCTGAACTCCGCGATCGCCTCATTGGCGGTGGCCGCCTCGACGGTGTTCTTCGCCTCGCTGGCCGGGTTCGCGTTCGCCAAGCTGCGCTTTCGCGGGCGCAACGCGCTGCTGCTGGTCATCGTGGCCACGATGATGGTCCCGGTGCAGATGGGGATCATCCCGCTGTACATGGTCATGGTCCACCTGCACTGGACGGGGAAGCTGCAGGCCGTGATCGTGCCGTTCCTGGTCACCGGGTTCGGGGTGTTCATGATGCGGCAGTACGCCGCGCAGGCCGTACCGGACGAGCTGATCGAGGCGGCGCGCGTCGACGGGGCGTCCACCTTCCGGATCTTCTGGAGTGTGGTGCTGCCCGCGCTGCGCCCGGCGGCGTCCGTGCTGGCGCTGTTCACGTTCATGCAGACCTGGAACGAGTTCATCTGGCCGCGCGCGGTGCTCAACCCGGACAACCCGACGGTGCAGTACTCCCTCGCGCTGCTCAACAACGCCTACTTCAACGACTACACGCTGATGTTCGCCGGGACGGTCGTCGCGACGGTCCCGCTGTTCGTCGTCTTCGTCGTCTTCGGCCGCCAGATCATCGGCGGAATCATGGAAGGTGCGCTCAAGGCATGACCATTCAGCGATCGCAGGCGGAGACACAGGTCAGCTTCCCGACGGACTTCACGTGGGGCGCGGCGACCGCCGCGTACCAGGTCGAGGGCGCCGCGGCCACGGACGGGCGAGGCCCGTCGATCTGGGACACCTTCGCCCACACGCCCGGCGTGGTGCTGGGCGGCGACACCGGCGACGTCGCCATCGACCACTACAACCGGTTCCGTGGGGACATCTCGCTGATGTCGTCGCTGGGGCTGACCGCGTACCGGTTCTCCGTCTCCTGGCCGCGCGTGCAGCCCGGCGGCTCGGGCCCGGTGAACGTCAAGGGCCTGGACTTCTACCGCCGTCTCGTCGACGCGCTCCTGGCCGCGGGCATCGAGCCCTGGCCGACGCTGTACCACTGGGACCTGCCGCAGGCCCTCGAGGACGCGGGCGGCTGGCCGGCGCGCGACACCGCGTACCGGTTCGCCGAGTACGCCGCGCTCGTGCACGACGCCCTCGGCGACCGGATCACGAACGTCACCACGATCAACGAGCCCTGGTGCGCGGCGTTCCTCGGGTACGCCTCCGGCGACCACGCCCCCGGGCGGCGCGAGCCCGAGGCCTCCCTGCGCGCGGCGCACCACCTGCTGCTCGGCCACGGCCTGGCCGCGCGCGCGTTGCGCGGCGACCAGACCCGCGTCGGCGCGGCGGTCAACCTCTACGCCGTGGCGCCGGCCAGCGAGGCCGAGGAGGACGTGGACGCCGCACGGCGCATCGACGGGCTGCAGAACCGGTTCTTCCTCGACGCGCTGCTGCGCGGGCGCTACCCCGAGGACGTCATCGCCGACCTCGAGCCGTACGACGTCGGGGTCCGCGACGGTGACATGGAGATCATCGGCGGCCCCATCGACATGCTGGGGATCAACTACTACAACCGGTTCTTCGTCACCGGCCGCGAGGGTGCGGCACCGGCGATCACCTCGCCGTTCGCGGCGGCCTCGCCGTGGCCCGGCAGCGAGCACATCGGGTTCGTGCAGGTCGGACGGCCGGTGACGGCGATGGGCTGGGAGATCGACGAGTCCGGTCTCTCGGAGGTCCTCACGCGGGTGGCGACCGACTACCCGCCGGTCCCGCTGTACGTCACCGAGAACGGCGCCGCCTTCGACGACGAGGTGAAGGACGGCGAGGTCGATGACCCCGACCGGGTGGCCTACCTCGACGCCCACCTGCGCGCCTGCCACACGGCGATCAGCGCGGGCGTACCGCTGCGCGGCTACTTCGCCTGGTCGCTGATGGACAACTTCGAATGGGGCTGGGGATACGCCAAGCGCTTCGGGATCGTTTACATCGATTTCGCTACGCAGGAGCGCATTCCGAAGACCAGCGCACGCTGGTATGCGTCCGTCATCGCACGCGGCGGAATCGGGATCGGCACAATGAACTCGTGAGAATAGCGAGAGAGAGCGCGCGGAGCCTGCCTGCTCCGCGCGGTAATCCGGTGCCGGGGCCTCCCTTCGCGGGGGCCCGCGGGCCGTACGGCGAGAGGCATTCATGACGACCGGGGGGCGGCCGACCCTCGAAGCGGTCGCGGCACGTGCGGGGGTCGGCCGTGGCACCGTGTCGCGGGTGATCAACGGCTCACCGAAGGTCAGCCCGGAGGCGCGCGAGGCGGTGCAGCAGGCCATCGACGAGCTCGGGTACGTCCCGAACCGTGCGGCCCGCACGCTCGTCACCCGGCGCACCGACACGGTCGCGCTGTTCGTGTCGGAGTCGGAGGAACGCGTCTTCGGCGAGCCGTACTTCGCCGGGATCATCCGGGGGATCAGCGCAGGCCTCGCCGACACGGGCCTGCAGCTCCTGCTGGCGATCGCCCAGTCGGCCGACGAGCACCAGCGGTTCCAGCACTACCTGACCGGCCAGCACGTCGACGGCGTCCTGCTGATCTCGCTGCACGGCGGCGACCCGCTGCCGCGGCACCTGGAGGACAGCGGCGTGCCCACCGTGCTGGGCGGTGCGCCGGTCGGGGGCGACCCGGTGAGCTGTGTGGACGCGGACAACCGCGGCGGCGCGCGGCACGCGGTCGAGCACCTGATCGGGCTGGGGCGCCGTCGCATCGCCACGATCAGCGGGCCGCAGGACATGCGCGTGGGCGTCGACCGTCTCGACGGCTACCGCGAGGCCCTGTCCGAAACCGGCCTTCCGGAACTGATCGTGGCCGGCGACTTCAGCGAGGAATCCGGGGCGCGCGGCATGCGCGAACTGCTCGCCCGCGACCCCGGATTGGACGCGGTCTTCACCGCCTCCGATCCGATGGCGATGGGCGCGATGCGCGTGCTCAAGGAGCATGGACGCCGTATTCCCGCCGATGTCGCCGTGGTCGGATTCGACGACTCGGCGACCGCACGGCACACGGACCCGCCGCTCACGTCGGTGCACCAGCCGCTGGAAGCGATGGGCCGGGAGATGGCACGTCTGCTCGTAGCGCGGATCAAGGGAGAGACGATAGAACGGTCCATGGTCATTTTGGATACACATCTCGTCGCACGCGAATCCTCCTGTGCGCAAGACTGAGTGAATGCAGTCGCTCCTAGCCGGTCGATACCGTCTCCGTGAGCGGATCGGCAGCGGTGGTATGGCGTCGGTCTGGCTCGCGCGCGACGAGGTGCTCGTACGCCCCGTCGCGATCAAGCTGATCGACGCCGACCTCCTACGTGACCCGGAGTTCCGCGAGCGCTTCCGCGAGGAGGCACGCGCGGCGGCGGCGCTCTCCCACCCGCACATCGTGACCGTGCACGACTACGGAGAGTCCGACGGCACCCCGTACATCGTGATGGAGCTCCTCACCGGAGCCACGCTCGACCGCTGCTATCCGGTAACGGACGTGCCGCGCGTGATCGGCGAGATCGCCTCCGCGCTGGCCGCCGCCCACGAGGCGCGCATCGTCCACCGTGACATCAAGCCGACCAACATCTTCGTGACCCCGGCGGGCGTGAAGGTCGTCGACTTCGGCATCGCCGACGATGAGCAGATGGGCACGCCCGGCTACCTGCCGCCCGAGGACGACCTGTCGCCGTCGGCCGACGTGTACGCCCTGGGCGTCGTGTGGTTCGAGGCGGTCGAGGGCCGCCGTCCCGAGCCGGGCGAGACCCTCGGCGGCCTCCAGGCCCGCTGCGTCGACACGTCCGCCATCGCGCGACCGAGCGCGGCCGACGTCGCGGCGGCACTGGGCGTTACCACGGAGGACCCGGCCGACGAGGCCATGCTCGACTTCTTCGCGCCGATCCGCGAGGAGGAGCAGACGCCGGGCACCCGCGTCTTCGCCGAACGCCGGTCCACCGCCCACCGCGGCCTGCTCGTCGCCTGCGGCGTCGCCGGGTCCGCGGCCATCGCGGTCAGCCTCTTCCTCGGCGGTGCCGCCTTCAGCCCGGTCTCCTCGCCGCTCGCCCCGTCGCCGCTCGGCCACTCCTCACCCGAGGCGCTCAGTCCCAGCACCGCCACCCCGCCGCACGGCCTCACGCCGCGCGGCTCGGTGCGGTCACACGCCGCGGGCTCCCGTACGGTCCCGAGCCCGGCCCCGTCGCGCAGGACGCGCCCCGGCCTGCTCGGCGGCCTCACGTCGCTCAGGGTGATCGACAAGCTCACCGGCGTCCGCCGCACGGTCGACGAGGGCATGGCGGCCAACGAGGTACGCCCCGACGTGGCCGTCGACCTGGACAACCTCATCACCGGCCTCCAGCTCGAACTCGCCAAGGGCACCCGAGTCGACCTGCCCGAACGCGTGGACCAGCTGAAGTCCAAGATCGCCACCCGCGTACGCGAGGGCGGGCTGACCCAGTCACGCGCCGACGAGCTGACCAAGACCCTGTCCGACCTGACGCCCTCGCCGACCCCGACGCCCTGACCTACGCTGGTACGGGCCTCAGGTCGTTGTCGGACGGTCCTGACGCGCCCCGGCCCGCGTAGGCGGCGAGCCCGGCAGCGCCAGGTGACCGCCCGCCGAGCCGCGAGAGTCCATGCGAGCGCGCGCGCCCAGTCGCCGCGTCAGCGGCGGAGCAGGAGCCGCGCGTACGCGGCCATCGTCGGCCCGTCCACGATCTCGCCATCGCTGATCATCCGCTCGAGCTCCCGCCGCTCGAACCACCGCTGCCGCATGTCCTGCTCCTCCGGGTCGCGGTCCGGCTCTCCAGCGGTGAGGTCGGTCGCGAGGAAGATGTCGCAGCACTGACTCGTGAACCCCGGCCCGAACGCGAACGACCCGAGCCGCTCGATCCGCCCCGCCCGCAGCCCGGTCTCCTGGACCAGCTCGGCGCCCGCCAGCTCCTCGGTGCTCGTCTCCCGGTCATCGGGCCAGGTGCCCTGCGGAAACTCCCACGACCGCCGCGACAGCGGATACCGGTACTGCTCGACGAGGTGGAACCCGTCGTTCTCCATGGGAACGATCAACGCCGCGGTCGGCTTGTCGACCACCCCGAAGATCCCGGGCGACCCGTCGGGATGACGGATGTCGTCCTCACGTACCGACATCCAACGATTCTCATAGACCACGCGGCTGGCTATCCGGATCATGTGCTCACCCTGCCATGCGTCCTCGTGCCACCGTGTCTCCGAGCTGAGGAGTGGCCGATGGAACGGCAGCCCATGGACGTCGAGGCCTACGAGACCCTGGTACGGAGCGGCCCCTGTTTCGTCTGCGCGTTCATCGAGGGAGATCCGCGATACCGGCACGAGACGGTCTACGAGGACGAGGATCATGTGGCCTTCCTCGATCGGTGGCCGACCCTCCCCGGCAAGGTCCTGGTCGCGCCGAAGGCGCACATCGAGCACGTCGTACGAGACCTGGACGAAGAGGCCTACACGCGCCTGATGCTGGTCGTGCGGACGGTGGCGCTGGCGGTCGAGTCGGTCCTGGAACCCGAGCGGACCTACCTGCTGTCGCTCGGCAGCCGGCAGGGCAACGCGCACCTGCACTGGCACATCGCGGGCCTGCCGCCGGGCGTGCCGTACGGGCGACAGCAGTTCCATGCGCTGATGACCGAGGACGGGGTGCCGGCCACGACGCCGGAGGACGCCGCCGACATGGCGGAGCGCCTCCGTGAGGCGCTCGCGGTTCGATGATCCGGGCGGTCATCAGCCCCGGTAGACGGGGCGGCCCTTGCCGCCGTGCCAGGCGCAGGAGCCGAGGCGGCCGCCGGTGAGGCCGTACCGTCCGTCGTCGCAGCGGACCAGGTAGCCGTGGCCGGTCCAGAAGAGGCTCGCACATATCGCCTGTACCCGAGTCGTACACGGGCCGCCGTGTTCGGTAGACATGGTGCCTGTGAGGACATCCGTGAGCGGGCACGAGGATCCCCTGGACGAACCCGCGTGGGCGATGCAGCTCGCGTTGCGGGTGGAGAAGTCCGCGCCGCCGTCGCACTGGGCGTTCTGCGAGGCGGCGGCGATGGCGGCGGTCGGGCTGCTGACCGATCCGAGGTCGGCGCCGGGCGGTGAATGGCACGATGCGATCGCGGACTGGGAGACCCGGCGCATCCGCAAGGTCGTACGCCGGGCGCGCGGGATCCGCTGGACCGGGCTCGGCGAGCTGCCCGGTGTGCTGGTCGACCACGACGGCGCGCAGGCCAGGGCGTTCGTGCCCGGACCGGTCACCGAGGTCCCGCCGGAGGTGTCCCGGCTTCAGGTCGGCGGCACCGACCTCGACCGCGACGATGAACCCGCGCCGCAGCCCGACGCTCCGTACGCCCTGCTCGCGGTGAATCCCGGCGTGCCGATGACGACCGGCAAGGCCGCCGCGCAGTGCGGCCACGCCGCGCACCTCCTGCTGCGTACGGTCGGCGCCTGGCCGGGCCTGCGCGTACGCGTGGCCGAGCCGAAGGACTGGGCGCGCGCCGTCGAGGAGTCCGACGTGGCGGTGCGTGACGGCGGGTTCACCGAGGTCGCCCCCGGCACGATGACCGTCGTCGCACGTCTCGTCTCCTGAGAGATTGTTGGGGAGCCCTCGTCCGTCGCGAGCGGCGGGCCAGGGGGCGCGTCGCGAGGCGGAGGAGGGAGTCGGCCCGGTGTCGGCCGGCGACCGACGACAACGCGGCGAGGCGTCGCCTGGGTGCCGCGCAGTAGGGCATGGGGCTCCCCAACAGTCTCTGAGAGGGCTCAGTCTTCCTCGGCGGGCTCTTCGACCGCCTTCTCCTTGGGCGCCACCCGGCGCTGGTGCACCGGCATGTCCTGACGCGTGACGTCGGACGTGCGCACGGGCAGGTCCTGCCGCGTCGCGCCCCCGCCGCGTACCGGCAGGTCCTGGCGTGTCGGCTCTGCCGAGACGAACGCGCTCGGGCGCTTCGACGGCCATCGGAGACGCGGTGCCCGGCCCAGGCCCAGCAGGTACGCGCCCGCGAGCAGCCCGGCGAACACCACGAAGAAGCAGCCCTGCTGGACCAGCGCTCCGGCGTCACCGCCGATCCCGGCCAGCACCGTGAGCACCGCGAACCCGGCGGTCCAGCCGGCGATCGCCACCAGCAGCCACACGCCGTGCCCGCGTACGAGGGCCAGCACCGCGGCGGCGGTCAGCAGCAGGTCCACGGCCTTGCCCGCGACGATCAAAGCGGTCACCGTGGCGCCGCCCATGGCGAGCGACGAGACGGCGTCCGCGTGCATGCGGGACCAGTCGAGAAGCTCGGCGATCCTGGTCAGGCCGAAGACGACGAGGAAGACGCCCACCGGACGCCGGAGGTCGTACCGGCTCACTGCCTGCTCCACAATTCCCCCTGTCCGCCACCACCCGTAGGACGTACCCGCCGGGAGGCGGGTTCGAGATCAGGAGCAGCTTAGGGCGTGATCACCGGCTGTCACGGGATCTCCGCGACCCCGCGAAAGTCGGCGCTCTCACCCGTACGGAGGGCAATGTGCGTCACGTTCGGTGATGGTGATTGCGCGGAGAGTGTCGCGGCGCGATGCTGATCCGCGTCGGGCCGCGATCCTTCGAAAATGAGGTGATCCGATCAAATGTCCAACGAGGCGGCCGCATTAGCGCGGACGCGTATCGCCTATCTGGAAGACCTCGGAGACGAGCTCCGAGGGCGAGGCTTCGCCGTGCGACTCACGGTCCCACGCGAAGGCCCGCCGAGCCTGCACGTGGTGAACCCACGGGCGTCGGCCCTCGCGGAGAACATCCTCGCGGAGAGCACCGAGGGTGGCTGGTGGTTCTGGTGGTCGTGGGCGGAGCGCATCGGTCCCGCCGACGAGCTCGCCGAGGCCGCCGACCGCGTCGTGCGCGTACTCGCCACGACCGGAGAGCACAGTTCATGAGACGGTGCTGGAGGCGACCCGCACCTCCAGCACCGACGACCCAACCGTCTCTCACCCGTCGAAACTCCCGTACGAGCCCCGGTAGAACACGAGTGGCTCGCCGTCGTCGTGCTTGTCGAGATGGTGGACCCGGGCCACGACGATGACATGGTCGCCGGCCACGTGCTCGGCGTCGACCGAGCATTCCAGCCAGGCGAGGGCGCCGTCGATGACCGGCCCGCCGCCGGGGGAGGCGGTCCATTCCAGCCCGGCGAACTTCGCGCCGCCCTTCGTCGCGAGCTGCAGGCACACCTCGCGTTGCGGCTCGGACAGGATGTTCACGCAGAACCTCCCGGCCTCGCGGAGCCTCGGCCACGTCGAGCTGGTGTGGGCGACGCAGAAGGACACGAGCGGCGGGTCCAGCGACACGGACGTGAACGAGTTGGCCGCCAGGCCGGTCGGGCGGTCCGTCTCAGGGTCGATAGCGGTGATCGCGACGACGCCGGTGGCGAAGCGCCCGAGGATCCCGCGAAAGCGCATGCCATCGATCCCGGTGATCGGGCGCCGTGTCAGCGGGCCGGGCGGTCGCGCGGCCGGACCGTGGAGGGGCGTCGCGGCGGTCATGACCGTCCCTTCTGTCGCCGGGCGTTCGTACGTGCGCGGGACGCGAATCCGCCCCTGTCCGATGCCCGGTGCACGCTTGGTAAAGCGTTGATCGCCCACAAAGATTCCAGTACGCGACATATATCCGTCCATCCGCCGAAGGACCTACGACCACTGTCGAGACCACGGCGTCGCAGGTCCGAAGGCGGCCAGACCGATCTTCTTTTCGTCCGGTCCGTACGTTGAGTTCGGGTCGATCGGGTAAATTCTTGGTTCATGTTCGTGCCGGAGCACCGGCGAGTGCCCGGCTTGACGTGCGATTTCAGGGTCACCCCCGTTGATTCTGATCGCCTTACCCCCGGCCGCAGGCCCACAGGAGGCCGCTTGTTCTTCGGCATCGTCCTCGGGCTGGTCGCCACGGTTCTGTACAACGCCGGCTTCGTACTGGAGAAGCGGGCGCTGCGGGACCTGCCGCCGATCAGCCTGCGCCGGGTCGGCCACCTGGTCGGCATGCTCTGCACCAGCAGGGCGTGGCTGACCGGATTCTTCGTCATGGGCATGGGCATGGCATGTCAGATCGTCGTGATGTCCCTCGTGCCGCTCAGCGTCGCGCAGCCGATCCAGCTCGCCGGTCTGGCGCTGCTCGTCGTGTTCTCCTCGGTGTTCCTGGGCGAGCGCACCACGCCGCGCGAGTGGGCCGGCCTGGGCGTGCTCGCGCTGTCCCTCCTGCTCATCTGCATGTCGATGGAGCCGACGCGGCTCGGCCTGCACGCCGGGGCCGGCCTCATGCTGATGGTCGTCGGCAGCACCGTCGTGATCGGGCTCGGCGCGTTCGTCTCGGCCGTGCGGTCCGGGGCGCGCAGCGGCCGTCCGGCGCCCGGCCTCCTGTACGGCGCCGCCTCCGGCCTGCTGTACGGCACCGGGGGCCTGCAGACCAAGGGCGTGGCCGGCATCCTCGCCGAGCACCCGCACGGCTTCGTCGGCCGCGCGCTCGCCTCGCCGTACCCGTACCTGTACCTCGCGCTGTCCGGCGCCGGGTTGCTGCTGTTCCAGGCCGCGCTCCAGCGGGGCCGGGCCTCCATCGTGGTGCCCGTCTCCAGCGTCGTCAGCGCCGTCTACACCGTGCTGGCCGGTACGGCCGTCTTCGGCGAGCCGCTCCCGCAGGATCCCGTACGCCTCGGCCTGCGGACGGCCGGGTTCGCCGCGGCCATGATCATCGTGGTGCTGATGCCGAAGCAGGACGACGAGCCGGAGCCCGTGATCGCCGCGGCGCCCGCCCTCGTCGGCGACCGCGTGGGCTGATCCCCACCCTTCTCGCGGCGGCGTGGATCGGGCCTTGCGGGCCCTCCTCGCTCACCCTGACCGCCAGCCAGGCCAGCCAGCCGGCCCCGACGACCCCCCAGAACGACACGAGCCGGTAGAGCGCCACGGCCGCGCCCGCCGGTGCCGCGGTCGCCCCGAACGCCACCAGCGACGCCGCCAGGCTGCCCTCGATGGCGCCCAGCCCGCCCGGCAGCACGGGCAGCAGGCTGCCCGCGGCCTGGGCGGCGAAGTAGGCGATCGTGATCGCGTACAGCGCCGCGTGCACGCCGACCGCGCGCGCCGCGGCGTCCAGCGACAGGATGTCGAACGCCCAGTTCAGCATCGAGGCACCGGTCAATGCCGCCCAGTCGGCCGGCCGCAGCAGCAGGCCACCGTCGCGCCCCCGGCGCAGGTGCTCGGCGGCCGGCGCGGCGAACCGGTGCCGGAGCGCCCGCCTCACGAGCCCCTTCAGGTACGGCCCGCGCCACCGCCAGCCGACCGCGACCAGCCCGGCCAGGACCACCGTCGCCGCGAGCACCACCGAGGCGAACACCCGTGACCGCGGTGCCGCCAGCAGCGCCAGCAGCCCCACGGCGAGGTAGGCCGACGTCATGATCACCCCGCCGAGCAGGATCACGGCCGTCGCAAGCCGCGGCGGTGCCCCCGCACGCCGGTACTGCCGGAAGTTGAACGCCACACTGACCGCGGGCCCGGCCGGCAACGTCGTCGACAGCGCGTTCCCCGCGTACGTCATCCGCACGGCGCGCAGCAGGGACATCCGCACCCCGCCCGCGTACAGCAGCCGCCGCTGTACCCGCGCGAACATCCCCATCGAGGCCAGTTGCGCGAGCACCATCAGTGCCAGCCATCCGGAGCCGGCGTGCACGATGATCCGCCACATCGCGTCCGCGTCGGGCAGCTCGTCGTGAAAGATCACGATCGACGTCGCGGCCGCGGTGACCATGACCGCCCGCGTCGTCCACCGAAGACGCCGCCCACCACACGCAGAGCCGCCGTCCCCGCCGGGAGGGGTGCCAGGCCCACCGAGGGCAGGACGGCCCGCCGTCGTGGCCGTCGTCGTTTCGGGCACCTCGGTCACCTCGCGTGTCTCAGTGTTCCTGGAGAACAAATACGACACCACACGAAATTCCTGAGCAAAAGGGATTTTGAGCATCAAAATCCACCACGTGACCAGCGCGAACGCGGTCCGGGGCCTTGGGGCGCGCCTGACACGTCCTAGGACACGCCCTAGTAGCCGCGCGAGCGGCGGGCGGCGGGACGGGCGCCGCGGCCGGAGCCGCCCAGCCCGACGCGCTGGAAGGCGCGGACGAACTCGCCGCCCAGGTTGACCCCGGCGCCGAGGGCCAGCGCGACGGAGATGCCGCCGATCAGCGTCAGCACGCCCTGGACCGGCGCGCCGCCGTTCAGCTCGATCATGCCCCGGTACAGGGCGGTTCCGGGCAGCAGCGGCGCGATGGCGGGGACCGTGTACGGCAGCGCAGGCTCCTGGCGGCGGCGGGCCAGCAGGTTGGCGAGCAGGCCGACGAGGGCCGCGCCGATCGCGGACGCCAGCAGGGGCGCGATGCCGAGCCCGCGCGAGAGCACGTACACGACCCAGATCAGGGCGCCGCCGAGCGCCACCGGGATCAGGACCACGCGCGGGACGGCGAGTGAGATCCCGAAGGTCATCGACACGGCCGCGGCGGCGATCACCGCGACCGGGCGCAGGGTCACCGGCGCTGACGGCAGGTCCTTGACGTCGATCGGTACGCCGAGGTGCACGGCGGCGTACACGCTCACGCCCAGGCCGGACACGATCGCCGAGACGATGAAGAAGACCTCCAGCAGGCGCGCGCCCGCGCTGACCAGGTCGCCCGTGATCCCGTCCTGGATGCTGGCGACCAGCGGCCGTCCGGGCAGCAGGGCCACGATCGCGCCGGTGACGATCGTCGACGCGTTGGCCGGGGCTCCGGCGGCGATCACGACCGCGGCACTCGAGGCGCCGATCGCGGACGCCACCGCGAGCTGGAAGAACTCCGCGATGCCCCGCCGCGCCAGCGTCACGGCCGTACGGTCGGCGAGGACCGTCGCGACGAAGGCGGTCCCGGCGACCAGGAGGCCGCCGCCCATCATGACGCCGGCCGAGGCGGCGATCAGCCCCAGGCCGACCACCAGCAGCCAGGGCGGGTACGGCGGGCGGCCCCGCTTGATCGCCGTGAGCTGTGCGAAGGCCTCCTCGAGGTCCAGCAGGCCGATGGTGGCCTCCTGGACGAGCGAGTGCAGTTCGACGAGCCGCCAGTACGCCGGCTGGCGCCGCCGGATGGCGCGCGCGCCGGTGACCGGGGGAGCGCCGCCGCCCGGGTGGACCGACACCGAGATCACGGTGAAGGTCACGGCCACCTCGCACCGCGGCAGCTCGTACGCGACGGCGAGGCTGAGCATCGACTCGTTGACGCGTTCGGTGGCCTCACCGCTGGCCAGCATCAGCTCGCCCATCCGCAGAACGAGGTCGAGTGCACGCTGGGAGACGACCTCGCCCGCTTCCTCCTCAGCCGGTTCCGTGGGCGTCTCGCCCAGTAGGGTCCGCCAGCTCCGTCGTACCCGTTCCCGTTTGACGCTCATCGACGGGTCCGTAACCTCCCAATTCGGCGATCTCGCCGGGCAGGCTACCCACTGTGGCGGAGTGATCTCATCCCGAGGGCAGCGGAGTGAGGTCGGAGCCGCTCAGGCCGGGGAACGCGGGCGGCGGCGAACCGCGCCAGCGGACCGCGCGTACGGTCGCCTCCTGCATGGCCAGGGCGGCGTAGCGCCGCAGGTCGGGGTCGGCGACCCCGGCGAGCGCGGCGTAGCCGGCGGTCAGGCCGTCCTCCAGCCGGGCGGCGAGCTGTACGGCCGCGCGGGGCGAGTCGACCTGCGCGGGCAGCCGGTAGGCGGCGGACGCGGGCACCGGGGTGCCGCCGTTGGACTGGACGTAGGCGCGCAGCCGGTCGCGCCGCGCGCGATGGGCGTTCCATATCTGGTCGGCGGTCTGTCGCTGCGGCCCCATGAGGTGGGCGCCCAGCACGCCGTACCCGAAGATCACGACATGCTCCGCGGCGAGCGCGCTCTGGAGTGCGGCGGCCGTCTCCTGGGCCGTCGTCTTCTTCTTCATGCGAGGACCTGGGCGTGACCGGCCTCGCAGGCACCGATGCTGGCCAGGAGCTGCGCGAGCCCGGGCGCCGCGCGGCGTACCTCGTCGGCGCGCGCCGCGGCGGCCTTGCGCTCGGCGCCGCGGATCATGGAGAGCGCCCTCGCCTCGCCGTCGGGCGCGGACGCAGTGGCCTGCGGAGCCGGGGTGGCGGTGCCGGTGTTGGTGCCGGGCACGTAGTGGCGCTTGAGCACCGAGAGGTGCTGGACGTGATGCGCGCGCAGCGGGGTCAGCCGGGCGGCCAGGCGCTGGTGCGCCGCGAGGACGGCGTCATAGAGCGCGATGAGCCCGGCCTCGCTCTGGATCGCCCCGGACAGCAGAGCCACCTCGGGGCCCGGAGGGGGCGAGGCCGCGCGTCCGATCGTGGTGCAACCGCTGATCGTGACCAGGACCGCCGCGGAGCCGCCGAGCATCGCGCGCCGCGTCGGAGCTGCGGAACGCAGCGCTTCCAAGCGTGCCCCCGTTTCGTCGTCTTTCGCTGTACTGCGCAAGCATTCCACAAGGCGCGCCGGTCGGCTGCCGATGCGGCGCGGAGCAAGCTCGGCTGTGGATAGTCTTGGGTGGCGGAGTGGACGCATCGGGCGGCCACCCGCTTATCGGCCGTGAAGGAGGTCCCATGAGCGTCAATGCCGACTCTGATCACGCTCAGGGGGGCCGGCGAGCGTCCGGACCACAGGCGCGCGCCGCTCTGATGCGGCTGCTGGAGCCGGTGGTCGCCGGCATCGGGTTCGATCTCGAGGACGTCCTGGTCACCCCGGCGGGCAAGCGACGCCAGGTGCGTGTGATCGTCGACGGCGACGACGGCGTGAGCCTCGACGACATCGCGCTGGTGAGCCAGCGGATCTCGGCCGCGCTCGACGACAGCGAGACGATGGGCTCCGGCCCGTACGTCCTCGAGGTGACCTCACCGGGCGTCGACCGCCCCCTTACCCAGCCACGACACTGGCGCCGCGCGAGCGGGCGCCTCGTACGCGCGACCCTCGCCGCCGGCGAGGAGATCACCGGCCGGATCACGGCCGCCGACGACGACGGCGTGACGTTCGACGTCGACGGCGGCGAGCGACGGCACGGTCACGACGAGCTCACCCGTGGACTGGTCCAGGTGGAGTTCAACCGCCGGGGAGACGAAGACCCCGTCGGCGACGAGGACTAGGGGGAGGCCTCGTGGACATCGACATGACTGCCTTGCGCAGCCTCGAGAGCGAGAAGGACATCTCTCTCGAGCTCGTGGTCAAGGCGATCGAGGAAGCACTGCTCATCGCGTACCACCGGACCGACGGCGCTGCCACCAAGGCCCGCGTCGAGCTGGACCGCAAGACCGGCCACGTCACGGTGTGGGCGACGGAGGCCGTCGAGCCGCCCGCCGAGGGCGAGGAGACCGTCGTCTCCGAGCCTCGCGAGTACGACGACACGCCGACCAATTTCAGCCGGATCGCGGCGACGACGGCGAAGCAGGTCATCCTGCAGCATCTGCGCAACGCGGAGGACGAGCTCACGTTCGGCGAGTACGCCGGGCGCGAGGGAGACATCGTCTCCGGCGTCATCCAGCAGGGCAGGGACCCGCGCAACGTCCTCGTCGACCTCGGCAAGATCGAGGGTGTGATCCCGCCCGAGGAGCAGGTCCCGGGCGAGAACTACGACCACGGCGAGCGGCTTCGCTCCTACGTCGTGCAGGTGAAGAAGGGGCACCGCGGGCCGCAGATCAAGCTGTCCCGTACCCACCCCAACCTGGTGAAGAAGCTCTTCGCGCTGGAGGTGCCCGAGATCGCCGACGGCACCGTCGAGATCTCGGCGATCGCCCGCGAGGCCGGCCACCGCACGAAGATCGCCGTACGGTCCCGCAAGCCCGGCGTCAACGCCAAGGGCGCCTGCATCGGGCCGATGGGCTCCCGGGTGCGCAACGTCATGCACGAGCTGCACGGGGAAAAGATCGACATCGTCGACTGGTCGGACGAGCCGTCCGAACTCGTCGGTAACGCCCTGTCTCCGGCACGGGTCAACCACGTCGAGGTGATCGACCTCGAGGCACGGGTCGCCCGGGTCATCGTGCCTGATTACCAGCTGTCTCTGGCGATCGGCAAGGAGGGGCAGAACGCCCGCCTGGCCGCCCGTCTGACGGGGTGGCGCATCGACATCCGTCCGGATACCGAGAACGGCTCATCATCTGAAGGGGAGCATGCGGCAGGTCCCGCGGACGCGCCGACGCGGTAGACTAATGGATCGTGGCCGAGCGGCTCCACAGCGCACGTGCGTGGGCTGCCGGGTCTGCACGGCCAAGTCCGACCTGCTGCGCCTGGTCGTGATCGAGGATTCTGTGATCCCCGATCCGCAAGGGCGATTGCCGGGACGGGGCGCCTCCCTGCACCCCGATCCGGCATGTCTTGAGCTGGCTGAGCGTCGTCGGGCGTTCCCCCGGGCATTTCGCCGGGTGGGATCGCTCGACATGAGCAAGCTCCGCCGGTGGTTCGAGTCACAGCAGGACGGTTCGTAAGCGACGTCTAGTCGGAAGCAGGTCGAGATTGCTATGAGCGCTCGATGAGCACGCAGCAATGATTACCGAAAGGTAGCGACGGTCCGAGGACACGCCCCGGGCCGAGGTAGGGAGTGCAGTGGCAAAGGTCCGGGTATACGAGCTCGCCAAGGAGTTCGGTGTCGAGAGCAAGGCCGTCATGGCCAAGCTCAATGAAATGGGCGAGTTCGTCCGTTCAGCGTCCTCGACGATCGAGGCGCCAGTAGTCCGCAGGCTTAAAGAAGCGTTCGGCGGTGCCCCTGCCAAGGGGTCCGACGGCAAGAAGTCCCCGGCGCCCAAGCCGGGTCCGAGGAAGCCGGCGCCCAAGCCGGCCGAATCCAAGCCCGAATTCACGCCCGAGGCCAAGACGGAGACGCCGGCAGCGCCTGCGCCGTCGAAGCCCGAGGTTCCGCCGGTGCCCGAGGCACCGGTTTCGCCGGTTTCCCCGGCGCCCAAGCCGGCTCCGCGCCAGCCTGCTCCGCGTCCGGCCGCGCCCAAGCCGCCGGTACCCGAGCAGACCGACGTGCCCAAGCCGGCTCCGCAGCAACAGCAGCAGCCCGGCCCTCGCCCGGGTCCGGCGTCCAAGCCGGGTCCCGGCCCGAAGCCCGGTCCGCGTCCCGAGCCCGCTCCGCGTCCCGCTGGTGGCAACGCCCCCGGCGCTGGTGCTGGTGCCGGCTCCGGTCCCGGTGCCGGTTCCGGTGGCGCTCCGCGTCCGCCGGCGCCCGGCCCGCGTCCCGGTGGTCGTCCGCGTCCGGGTAACAACCCGTTCTCCTCGACCAACACGGGCATGGGTTCGGCCAAGCCGGGTCCGCGTCCGGGCCCCGGCCCGCGTGGCGACCGGCCCGCCGGTCCGCGCAGTGACCGTCCCAGCGCGCCTCGTGGCGACCGTCCGGCCGGCGCTCCGCCGCGTCCGGCCTCGGGCCGCCCCGGTGGCGCTCCCGGCGCCGGCGGTCCGCGTCCGAACGCGGGTTCGATGCCGCCCCGTCCTGGTGGTGGTGGCGGCCCGCGTCCGAGCCCCATGAACATGCCCTCACGTCCGCAGCGCGACTCCGGTGGTCCCGGCGGTGGCGGTGGCGGCGGTGGCCGTGGTCGTCCCGGTGGCGGCGGTGGCGGCGGTGGCGGCGGTCGTCCTGGTGGCGGCGGTGGCGGTGGCGGCGGCGGTCGTCCCGGTGCCGGCGGTCGTCCCGGTGGTGGCGGCGGCTTCGGCGGTCGTCCGGCCGGTGCAGGTGGCGGCGGTCGTCCTGGCGGCGGCGGCGGCTTCGGCGGCCCGCGTCCCGGTGGCGGCGGTCGTGGCCGTGGTGGCACGCAGGGCGCCTTCGGTCGTCCCGGCGGTCGTCCGACGCGTGGCCGCAAGTCCAAGAAGCAGCGGCGTCAAGAGTTCGACAACATGCAGGCGCCCTCGATCGGCGGCGTCCGCGCCCCCCGCGGCAACGGCCAGGTTCTGCGCCTGCCGCAGGGCGCCTCTCTGACCGATTTCGCCGAGCGGATCGGCGCCAACCCGGCGTCGCTCGTCGAGATCATGCTGCACCTCGGTGAGATGGTCACCGCGACGCAGTCGGTCAACGAGGAGACGCTGCAGCTCCTCGGCGCCGAGCTGGACTACAGCGTCCAGGTCGTCAGCCCTGAGGACGAGGACCGCGAGCTGCTCGAGTCCTTCGACATCGAGTTCGGCGAGGACGAGGGCGGCGACGAGCTGCTCTCGGCCCGCCCGCCGGTCGTCACCGTCATGGGTCACGTCGACCACGGTAAGACGAAGCTGCTCGACGCGATCCGCAACGCCAACGTGGTCGCCGGCGAGGCCGGCGGCATCACCCAGCACATCGGTGCCTACCAGGTCGCGACCGAGGTCGACGGCCAGGAGCGCAAGATCACCTTCATCGACACCCCGGGTCACGAGGCGTTCACCGCCATGCGTGCCCGTGGTGCCGAGACGACCGACCTGGTCGTCCTGGTGGTCGCCGCCGACGATGGTGTGAAGCCGCAGACCACTGAGGCGATCGACCACGCCAACGCGGCCGGTGTGCCGATCGTCGTCGCGGTCAACAAGGTGGACAAGGAGGGCGCCGACCCCCAGCGGGTGCGCGCCCAGCTCACCGAGTACGGCCTCGTCGCCGAGGAGTTCGGCGGTCAGACCCAGTTCGTCGACATCTCGGCGAAGCAGCGGTTGGGCATCGAGGAGCTCCTCGAGGCCGTCGTCCTCACCGCCGACGCCGAGCTCGACCTGCGGGCCAACGCCGATCAGGACGCCCAGGGCGTAGCGATCGAGGCGCACCTCGACAAGGGCCGCGGTTCCGTGGCGACCGTGCTCGTGCAGCGCGGCACGCTCCGGGTCGGCGACTCCATCGTCTGTGGCGAGGCCTTCGGCCGCGTACGGGCGATGCTGGACGAGAACGGCAACAATCTCGACGAGGCCGGGCCCGCACGGCCGGTCCTGGTGCTGGGTCTGTCGGCCACGCCTGGCGCGGGCGACAACTTCATCGCCGTCGACGACGACCGGATGGCCCGGCAGATCGCCGACCGCCGTCAGGCTCGTAAGCGCAACGCCGAGCTGCTTCGCAGCCGCGGCCGTCGCACGCTCGAGGAGCTGTTCAAGGACCTCGAGAAGGGCGAGGTGCAGGAGCTGCTCCTCGTCGTCAAGGGCGACGTGTCCGGTTCGGTGGAAGCCCTGGAAGACGCGCTGCTCAAGATCGACGTCGGCGAAGAGGTCAGCCTGCGAGTGATCCGCCGCGGTGTCGGTGCGATCACCCAGGACGACGTCAACCTCGCGCTGACGTCCGAGGGCACCGTCATCCTCGGCTTCAACGTCCGACCGGAGCGCAAGGCGCAGGAACTGGCCGACCGCGAAGGCGTCGACATTCGCTACTACTCGGTCATCTACCAGGCGATCGAGGAAGTCGAAGCCGCGCTCAAGGGCATGCTCAAGCCCGAGTTCGAAGAGGTCCAGCTCGGCACGGCGGAGGTCCGCGAGATCTTCAAGGTGCCGCGCATCGGCAACGTCGCCGGTTCGATGGTCCAGTCCGGCACGATCAACCGCAACAGCAAGGCGCGGCTGGTACGGGACGGCGTGGTCATCTCCGACAACCTCACGGTGTCGTCCCTGCGTAGGTTCAAGGACGATGCGACCGAGGTCCGCGACGGCTTCGAGTGCGGTATCGGTGTCGGCTACGGCGACATCAAGATCGGTGACATCATCGAGACCTTCGAGATGCGGGAGAAGCCGCGCGTCTGAGTGGGTCTCCGCCGGTCTCACCGGTGGCAGTCTGAGAGGTGGCGTGCGGCGATCCGCACGCCACCTCGCCTTTCGGCGGGCCGGCGGCCCCGGTCTCTGGAATCCGATCGCGGGGGATGGCCGTTGTGTATGTGGGAGCGCTGACCTTGGACGTTCTGCTCGGTGACGTACGGTCGCTCAAGCAGAAACGCGCCGTGGTGCGTCCGATCGTCGCCGAGGTACGGCGGCGGTTCCCGGCCGTCGCGGTCGCCGAGACCGGTGACCTCGAACTCCACCGTCGGGCGGAGATCGGGGTCGCGGTGGTCTCGGACAGCGCGGGCAACTGCGCGGAGGTGCTGGAGGCGTGTGAACGACTGATCGCCGGACGACCGGAGATCGAACTGCTGTCCGCCAGGCAGCGGCTCTTCAGCGAAGAGGAGTCCTAGGCGCGACCGCTGCGCCGGTGAGGGCCTTCCCGGCCGGGAGCGGCCGGGCGGGCGATGAAATTGGAGGAACGGTGACCGACCCCGCAAGGGCTCGCAAGCTCGCAGACCGTATTCAGCAGATCGTCGCGGAGATGCTGGAGCGGCGAATCAAGGATCCGCGGCTCGGCTTCGTCACGGTGACGGACGCGCGACTGACCAACGACCTGCGGGACGCGACGGTCTTCTACACGGTCTACGGGACCGACGCCGAGCGCGCGGACAGCGCGGCGGCGCTCGACAGCGCCAAGGGCGTCATCCGGTCTGAGGTGGGCAAGCGGACAGGCGTACGACACACCCCCAGCCTGACGTTCGTACCGGACGCGCTTCCGGACAATGCCCGCCAGATCAACGACCTGCTCGAGAGGGCGCGCTACGCCGACGAGCAGGTCGCGAAGGTGGCCGAGGGCGCTAGGCCCGCAGGTGAGGCGAATCCCTACCGCGAGCCGCGAACCGAGGAGGATGTTGACGAAACAGACGGCGACGACACCGGCGACGCGGGATACTCCCGGTCGTGAACTCCGCGCCGGGTAGCTTCGCAGCGATCACCGCCGATGAGTGGGATCGGGCGGTCAGGCTGATCGAGGGGGCCGAGTCGGTCTGCCTGGCCTGTCACGTCTGCCCCGACGGCGACGCGCTGGGGTCGATGCTGGCCTTCGCCCAGGCGATGCGGTCACTCGGCACCCCCTGCGTCGCCTCCTTCGGCGACGCGTTCGTCATCCCGCGGATCCTGCGCTTCCTGCCCGGCCTCGAACTGCTCACCCCGCCGGACGCGTACCCGGCCGACCCGGACGTGATGATCACGTTCGACGCGGCCAGCAGCGACCGGCTCGGCAGCCTCGCCGCCAACGCGCGCAAGGCGCGCGAGGTGATCGTTCTCGATCACCACTCCTCCAACACGAAGTTCGGCAGCACGCATCTCGTCGCCCCGGCCGCCGCGGCCACCGCCGCGGTCACCGAGCGGCTAATCGGCCTGCTCGGCGTCCCCCTGACCCACGACATCGCGCTCGACCTCTACGTCGGGCTGGTCACCGACACCGGCTCCTTCAAGTACGCCGCGACCACCCCGGACGTCCACGAGCTCGCCGCGCGCCTGCTGGCCACCGGCATCCGGCCCGAGCGGATCGCCCGCGAGGTGTGGGACACCGCGCCCTTCGGCTTTCTGCCGGTGCTGTCCGCGGCGCTCGGCCGTGCCCGGCTCGAGGCGGACGTCGCCGACGGGCTCGGCATGGTCTGGACGACGGTGACGCGCGCCGACCGCGCCACGAACACCCTGCCGTACGACGCCCTGGAGAGCGTCATCGACGTCGTACGCCGTACCGAGGAGGCGGAGGTCGCCGTGGTCTTCAAGGAAGACGACGACGGCGCCTGGCAGGTGTCGACGCGTTCGAAGGGACGCGTCGACGTCGGGCTGGCCTGTGTCGCCCTCGGCGGTGGCGGGCACCCGACCGCCGCCGGATTCACCCTCCACGGCGAGGTCGAGCCGACCGTCGTACGGCTACGAGAGCTCCTAGCCCAGATCGAGGTAGCCACGCGCTCATGAACGGACTTGTCATCGTCGACAAGCCGGCCGGCTGGACCTCCCACGATGTCGTGGGCAAGCTGCGCCGGCTGGCGGGTACCCGGAAGGTCGGCCACGCCGGCACGCTCGATCCCATGGCGACCGGCGTGCTGGTCATCGGGGTCGACAAGGCGACCCGGCTGCTCGGCCATCTCGCCCTCACCGAGAAGACCTACGACGCCGTGATCCGTCTCGGCCAGTCGACCAACACCGACGACGCCGAAGGCGAGATCACCGCGACCACCGCCGCGGGCGACGTGTCCGAGGAGGCCCTGCGCGCCGCGGTCAACGAGCTGACCGGCCCGATCCAGCAGGTCCCGCCGCAGGTCAGCGCGATCAAGGTGGACGGCAAGCGCGCGTACAAACGCGCCCGTGAGGGCGAGGAGATGGAGCTCAAGCCCCGCGCCGTCACGGTCTATGACTTCGCGCTCGGCGACCTGCGCGGCGAGGGCGACCTGCTCGACGTCACCGCGACGGTCACCTGCTCCAGCGGCACCTACATCCGGGCGCTCGCCCGCGACCTCGGCGCCCGGCTGGGCGTCGGCGGCCACCTCACCTACCTGCGCCGCACCCGCGTCGGCCCGTACGACCTGCCGCAGGCGCGCACCATCGAGCAGCTCACCGAAGAGCTGACGATGCTGCCGCTGGACGAGGCCGTGTCGGCGGCGTTCCCGCGCCTCAACGTGTCCGAGGACGACGCCCGCAAGATCGCGCACGGCGGCCGTCTAGGGGCGACCGGACTCGGTCCGGGCCCGATCGGCGTCTTCGGCCCGGACGGCACGCTGCTCGCCCTGATGGAGGAGCACGGCCCCGTCGCCAAGCCCCTGGCGGTCTTCGTCCCTTAGGGAGTACGTCGCCGGGCTCGGAAGGCGGCGACGTTGGTGCGGTTGGCGCAGGTGTCCGAGCAGAACCTCCTGCGCCCGCCGCGTGAGTCGTCGGCGTACACCCGATCGCAGGCGGGGGCGGCGCAGACGCCGATGCGTTCGACGCCGTGGTCGCACAGGAGCTCGGACAGGTTCATCAGCGTCGTCGCGCGTACCCGGTGTGCCAGGTCGACCTCGGGCGGTGCGTAGTGCACGTGCAGGCCGCGCCCGTCGTGGTCGGACAGGTGCGGGTGCATCGGCACGTCGCCGAGCAGGCCGTTGAGCAGCGCGACCGCGGCGTCGAGGGACTCGGCCTCGAAGAATGCGCGTAGCGTGCGCGCCCACGGGCGTAGTGCCTCGGCGGTGCCGGAGGTGAACGCGTTCACGAAGAACCCATGGTCGGCGAGGATCCCGCGGAGCGAGGCGTCGTCGTCGTTCCCGTCGGATGTGGTCGCCGCGTTGACGAGGGCGGCCGCGGCCCCGACGCCGTGACTCCTGTAGCCGGTGATCCGCATTGCCCCATTCTCCCCTCTGTGATTGAGTGTAAGTGTTCTAGAAATCTGGTCGATTACACGGACGTGAACGCGGTGACCGAGTGTCCTACCTGTGGCTGGCCCTCGTCGGACCCCTATGAGGTCATCTCGCGCCACCTGACGTCCGAGGGTGTCGTGACGTACACCCGATGCGCCTGCGGGGAGGTCCAGATGCGCTTCCAACCCTTCGGCGCGCCCCGGCTTCGCGGTCCGCAGGCCTGACCGGCCCTCCCGATGCGAGAATGAGGCCCGGCGCCGACCGGCCCGCTGTCACGCCCACCGCGTGACGCATGGCAGGCTAGGAGCACCGCGAGGGAGGGTGGACAGGTGCGACGTTGGCATGGCCTGGACGAGGTGCCATTGGATTGGGGCAGGTCCGTCGTCACCATCGGTGTCTTCGACGGCGTGCACCGGGGACACCAGAGCATCGTCGGCCGGGCCTCGAGGCTCGCGCACGAGCTCGGGCTGCCCACCGTCGTCATCACGTTCGACCCGCACCCGGACGAGGTCGTACGCCCCGGTTCGCACCCGCCGCTGCTGTGCTCGTCCAAGCGGCGCGCCGCGCTGCTCGGGGGGCTGGGCGCCGACGCCGTGATGGTGCTGCCGTTCACGTTCGAGCTGTCCCAGATGGGCCCCGACGAGTTCGTGCAGTCGGTCCTGGTCGACCGGCTCCACGCCGCGAGGGTCGTCGTGGGGGAGGACTTCCGCTTCGGCCACAAGGCGCGGGGCGACGTGGCGTTGCTGCGCGAGCTCGGCGACAAGTACGACTACGAGGCCGAGGGCGTCCCGCTCGTGGCCGACGGTGAGCGGATCTCCTCGACCGCGATCCGCGAGCGCCTCGAGACCGGCGACGTCGACGGCGCGGCCCGCCTGCTGGGCCGGCCGCACCGCGTCGAGGGAGTGGTCGTACGCGGCGCGCGCCGCGGTCGCGACCTGGGCTTCCCGACGGCCAACCTGGAGACGCTCGACCACACGGCCATCCCGTGCGACGGCGTGTACGCCGGCTATCTCCTGTGCGACTCCGAGGACTATCCGGGCGCCTCCTGGCCGGCGGCGATCTCCATCGGCACCAACCCGACCTTCGACGGCGAAGAGCGCACCGTCGAGGCGTACGCGCTGGACCGCGACGATCTCGATCTCTACGGCGAGCACGTGGGCGTCGACTTCACCCGGCGCCTGCGCGACACCCTGAAGTTCGACTCCGTCGAGTCACTGATCGAGCAGATGCACCGCGATGTGGACGCCGCCCGCGAGATCACCCGAGAGTGATCTCCGGGGAACAACCGCCCATGCGTGAGGTGTTGACATCGTTGACGGAGTAAACGCTCCGGCGTGGTACGGTGACTTGCCGCTGGGAAGTGACCGGCAGTAGTCGGCTGCCCGCGCGGGGCGTAATGGCTCAAGCCATCGCCCGTCCACCTCGAAGACTGTGGGTACGCATGGTTTTCAGGTGTTTTCGACTCGATACCGCGTACCCGCTAGTGAAGAAGGAGAGCCGTGTCGCTCGACACCGCCGCTAAGAAGCAGATCATGGCCGAGTACGCCACGAACGAGGGCGACACCGGATCGCCCGAGGTTCAGGTGGCCGTACTCACCAAGCGCATCAACGAGCTCACCGAGCACCTCAAGACCCATAAGCACGACCACCACAGCCGGCGTGGCCTGCTGCTGATGGTCGGCCGTCGGCGTCGCCTCCTGCAGTACCTGCAGAAGAAGGACATCAGCCGATACCGTCAGCTGATCGAGCGTCTCGGCCTCCGCCGATAGCGTCTGAGAGGGAGCGGCCCAGCCGCTCCCTCTCTTCGTAAATATGGCCCGTGACCACCGCCCTGGTGTGCCGGGGGCCGGTCCTCGGTAGTGGCTCTCGGAACCACGAGGGTTCCGACGGCTTCGATCGAAGACCGGCACCTCCCCAGAGAGCGTCGCACCTCCGGCAATCGGACGCGGGCATCCATCAATGCCAAGGAGGGTCCACATCGTGGAAGGTGTGAAGATCGCTGAAGCCGTTATTGACAACGGCTCATTCGGGCAGCGCACGATCCGGTTCGAAACCGGACGTCTTGCCCGTCAGGCGGCCGGTTCCGCCGTCGTCTACCTGGACGACGACACCATGGTCCTGTCCGCGACCACCGCGTCGAAGAAGCCCAAGGACAACCTGGACTTCTTCCCGCTGACGGTCGACGTCGAAGAGCGGATGTACGCCGCCGGGCGCATTCCCGGCTCGTTCTTCCGCCGGGAGGGCCGTCCCAGTGAGGACGCGATCCTCACCTGCCGGCTGATCGACCGCCCGCTGCGTCCTTCGTTCAAGAAGGGCCTGCGCAACGAGATCCAGGTCGTCGAGACGATCCTGGCGCTCAACCCCGAGCACCTGTACGACGTCGTCGCGATCAACGCCGCGTCGATGTCCACGCAGATCGCGGGCCTGCCGTTCTCCGGCCCGATCGGCGGCGTACGCGTCGCGCTGATCGAGGGCCAGTGGGTCGGCTTCCCGACGCACCCCGAGCTCGAGCGGGCGACCTTCGACATGGTCGTCGCCGGCCGGGTGCTCGCCGACGGTGACGTCGCGATCATGATGGTCGAGGCCGAGTCGACGCCCCGTACGCTGAACCTCGTCGCGGACGGCGCCGTCGCGCCGACCGAGGACACGGTCGCCGAGGGGCTCGAGGCCGCCAAGCCGTTCATCAAGGTGCTCTGCCAGGCGCAGAGCCGGCTCGCCGCCGAGTCGTCCAAGGAGACGGCCGAGTACCCGATCTTCCTGGACTACCAGGACGACGTGTTCGCCGCCGTCGAGGCCGCCGTACGTTCCGAGCTGGCCCAGGCGCTGACCATCGCGGCCAAGCAGGAGCGCGAGAGCGAGCTCGACCGCGTCAAGGCCCTGGCCGCCGAGAAGGTCGGCCCGGACTTCGAGGACCGCGAGAAGGAGATCAGCGCGTCGTTCCGCGCCCTCACCAAGAAGCTCGTGCGCGAGCGCGTCATCGCGGAGAAGCTCCGCATCGACGGTCGTGGCGTCAAGGACATCCGCCAGCTGACCGCCGAGGTCGCCGTGGTCCCGCGGGTGCACGGCTCGGCGCTGTTCGAGCGTGGCGAGACGCAGATCATGGGCGTCACCACGCTGAACATGCTCCGCATGGAGCAGATGATCGACACGCTCAACCCCGAGCGCACCAAGCGTTACATGCACAACTACAACTTCCCGCCGTACTCCACCGGTGAGACCGGCCGCGTCGGTTCGCCGAAGCGCCGCGAGATCGGCCACGGCGCGCTCGCCGAGCGCGCCCTGCTGCCGGTGCTGCCGACGCGCGAGGAGTTCCCGTACGCCATCCGGCAGGTGTCGGAGGCCCTCGGGTCCAACGGCTCCACGTCGATGGGCTCGGTCTGCGCCAGCACCATGTCGCTGCTGTCCGCGGGCGTACCGCTCAAGCAGATGGTGGCCGGCATCGCCATGGGCCTCATCAACGAGGGCGACGAGTACGTCACGCTGACGGACATCCTCGGTGCCGAGGACGCCTTCGGCGACATGGACTTCAAGGTCGCCGGCACGCGTGACCTGATCACGGCGCTGCAGCTCGACACCAAGCTCGACGGCATCCCGGCCAGCGTGCTGGCCGCCGCGCTCAAGCAGGCCAAGGGCGCCCGGCTCGCGATCCTGGACGTCATGCAGGAGGCCATCGAGGCCCCCGGCGAGATGAGCCCGAACGCTCCGCGCATCATCACGATCAAGGTTCCGGTCGACAAGATCGGCGAGGTCATCGGCCCCAAGGGCAAGATGATCAACTCGATCCAGGACGACACCGGCGCCGAGATCACGATCGAGGACGACGGCACGATCTACGTCGGTGCCACCGACGGCCCGTCCGCGGAGGCCGCGCGCCAGGCGATCAACTCGATCGCCAACCCGCACATGCCGGAGGTCGGCGAGCGCTACCTCGGCACCGTCGTGAAGACCACGACGTTCGGCGCGTTCGTGTCGCTGCTGCCGGGCAAGGACGGTCTGCTGCACGTCTCGCAGATCCGCAAGCTGCACGGCGGCGCCCGGATCGAGAACATCGACGACGTCATCAAGGTCGGCGAGAAGGTCCAGGTCGAGGTCACCGAGATCGACTCGCGCGGCAAGCTGTCGCTCGTCCCGGTCGACGTCGTCGAGCGTGAGGCCGCCGAGGGCGGCTCCGCGCCCGAGGCGGACTCCTCGTCGGACGACGGCGACCGCGGCAACGGCGACGGTGGCGGCGACCGTCCGCGTCGCCGTCGCACCCGCACCGGCGGTGGCGGTGGCGGACGCGGCGACAGCGCCGACCGCAACTCATGACCGTCCTCGCGCGTGAGCAGGAAGTCGGTACGACCTGCACCGTCCACCCCGGCGCCGACGGCGCCGGGGTGGTGCGGCGCACCGTACTCCCGGGCGGGCTGCGCATCGTCACCGAGACGATGCCGACCGTACGGTCCGCGGCCTTCGGCATCTGGGCCGGAGTCGGGTCACGCGACGAGTCGCACGAGGAGGCGGGCGCCAGCCACTTCCTCGAGCACCTGCTCTTCAAGGGCACGCCCAAGCGCACCGCGCTGGAGATGTCCTCGCTGATGGACGCGGCGGGCGGCGAGATGAACGCCTTCACCGCCAAGGAGTACACCTGCTACTACGCGCGGGTGCTCGACGCCGATCTGCCGCTGGCGATCGACGTCGTCTCCGACATGGTGACCTCGTCGCTCATCGAGGGCCAGGACGTCGAAGCCGAGCGTGGCGTGATCCTCGAAGAGATCGCCATGCACGACGACGACCCGACGGACGCCGTGCATGACGAGTTCGCGACCGCGCTGTTCGGCGACGAACCGCTCGGCCGTCCGATCCTCGGCACCGTCGAGTCCATCGGCGCGCTGCGCCAGGACCGTATCGCCGCCTACTACCGGCAGCGTTACGTCGCGCACAACCTGGTCGTGTCGGCCGCGGGCAACCTCGACCACGAAGAGGTCGTACGCCTCGTCCAGGCGGCGTTCGAGGGTTCGCGCGCCGAGCCCGGCCGCGCACCCAGCGCACCGCGCATCGGCGGCCCGCCGTCGGCACCCCACACCGGGGTCCGCTCGATCGACCGCCAGACCGAACAGGCCAACCTGATCCTCGGCACCATCGGGATCAACCGTACCGACGAGCGAAGGTTCGCCCTCGGTGTGCTCAACGCCGCGCTCGGCGGCGGCATGTCCTCGCGGCTCTTTCAGGAGATCCGCGAGCGGCGCGGGCTGGCCTACTCGGTGTACAGCTACAACTCCCAGTACGCCGACACCGGAATGTTCGGCGTCTACGCCGGATGCCTGCCGGGCAAGATCGACGAGGTCCTCGCGATCTGCCGTGACGAGGTGGCCAAGGTCGCCGAACACGGCATCACCGAGGCCGAACTCGAACGCGGCAAGGGCCAGCTCCGCGGCTCGTTCGTGCTGGGCCTGGAGGACACCGGTTCGCGGATGAGCCGCATCGGCAAGAGCGAACTCGTCTACGACAGCCTGCTGTCCGTCGACGACATCCTCGGCCGTATCGAGGCCGTCACCCTCGACGACGTCCGCGAGATCGGCGCCGAGGTCCTCGGCCGCCCGATGACCCTCAGCCTCATCGGACCGTTCGAGGACCGCGACTTCACCCTGTAGAACACCCGACCGAGCGCCGTGCCCACAAGCCGTGGACCACGGCGCTCCGTCGTTTCCCGGTTCTGGTCGCCGGGGCGTTCCGCGAGGCAGCGGGACCGGGGCGTGGCCTCGGCCGGTAGGCTCGGCGCGGCGCCGGGACGTACGGGAGGAGTCTCATGATCAAGGTCGGAGTGCTGGGCGCGCGCGGACGTGTCGGTGCGGAGTTGTGCCGTGCGGTGGAGGCGGCCGACGATCTCGAGCTCGTCGCGGTGGTCGACGTCGGCGACGCGCGTGAGCCGCTCGCGGACGCCGAGGTCGCCATCGACTTCACCCACCCGAGCGCCGTCATGGACAACCTCCGCTGGTGTATCGAGCACGGCGTGCACACGGTCGTGGGCACGACCGGGTTCGACGACGAGCGGCTCGCCGCCGTACGCGGATGGCTGGCCGACCACCCCGGCGTCAACGCGCTGATCGCCCCCAACTTCGCCGTCGGCGCGGTGCTGATGATGCACTTCGCGCAGAAGGCCGCACCGTTCTTCGACTCGGTCGAGATCGTGGAGCTGCACCACCCGAACAAGGCCGACGCGCCCAGCGGGACCTCCCGCCGTACGGCCGAGCTCGTCGCACAGGCTCGCGAGAAGGCCGGCGTCGGCCGTTCGCCGGATGCCACGACGACGGGCCTGGAGGGCGCGCGCGGCGCCGACGTCGACGGCGTCCACGTTCACGCCGTACGCCTCGCCGGGCTGATCGCCCACCAGGAGGTGCTCCTCGGCGGCCACGGCGAGACCCTCACGATCCGCCACGACTCGATGAGCCGCGAATCCTTCAGCCCCGGCGTGCTCCTCGGCGTACGCCGCGTCGGCGAAATGCCGGGCCTCACCATCGGCCTGGAGTCCCTCCTCGGCCTGTAGGCGCCGCTCGAAGAGCCCGCGCTGCGCCGCTGACACTGCGGCGGCGCAGCGAGGTCGAGCTCCCCGCCGAGGCGGTCTAACGCTTGTCGAGTTTGGCCAGGACCGCGCTGAGCTTCGCGTTCACCTCCGCGAGTGCGACGGTGTGGTCTCGCAGGGCGGTCTTGATCTCGGCGATCTCGATGCTGCGGGCGTCCGGCAGGGGCGGGGCGGCGATGAGCTGCTTGAGGGTCTCCTCCACGGTCGACATGCGCTCCTCCAGAGGGGGCGGTGACGCGACTTTAGGTCCCCTAAAATCCTACGCACAGTAACGCCACGACAACACGAGGTATGCGAAAAACGCCTCAGCCGTTCAGCCGCGGCAGCAGGCTCGCGATCAGCGTGTACACCGACTCGCCGGAACCGTGCGTCAGGTAACCCTGTACGCGGCCCAGGGCGTTGACGCGGGTACCCAGGCCCAGCCCGGCGCGCAGGTGGAGGGGGCCGGCGTTGCCGGGCGGGCCGAGCCACCAGACGGCCTCGCGGGTGTGGTGGCGGAGCACCTCGCCGGCGTACGCACCGGCGAGGACGACCAGGTCGCCGTCGGTGAACTCCTCGTCCACGTCGCCCGGCCGCAGGGCGTTGACGCGTCGGTGTTCCTCGAGGGCGTCGTCCAGGAGCGTGAGCGACTCGACCGTGCCGTCGAGGCCGTGCTCGGCGGCGAACCGTGCGGCGTTGGCGCTCTGCAGGGCGTCCAGGTCGGGGGAGCCGTCGGTGAGGTTGGGGTAGCCGGCGGGCCGCCCGGAGGCCGGACGAGGCCCGGAGGCGTTGCCGATCATGGCGGCCACGCCGTTCTCGCGGACGTAGTCGAGGACGCTCGTCGGCGGCTGGCCGGAGCTGTGCATGAGGACCGTCGAGCGGCGGCCTGAGCCGTTCAGGCGGCCCACGTGGGTGAGGACATGGGCCAGCTTGATCAGGAGCTGTACGTGCTCGAGCGCCTCGCGCTCCGCGGGCCAGTCGTCCGCGATGATCCACAGGCCTTGGTCGCCATCGTGATCGCCGGTCACGAGGTCGACGGTGTCGAGGTCGGCGAGACCCACGCTGAACTCCGTACGGGGGAAGTGTCGGATCGGAGCAGCATTGTCCCGCCCAAGGCCGAGCATGCGCATCTCAAGTCATATACTTCTTAAACAGAACTATCTGCGAGGAAGGCGATGACCCGACTGCTCACCGAGCCCGCGCGGCCGCAGGCCGTACGCGAGCACCGGCTCGCGCCATGGTTCGCGGTGGCGTCCGTCTGCGTGGGCGCGTTCATGGGCCAGCTCGACGCCAGCATCGTCACGCTGGCCTTTCCGGCGCTGGAACGGGAGTTCCACGTCTCGCTGGCGGCGGCGCAGTGGGTGTCCCTCGGCTACCTCCTGGCGCTGGTGGGCCTGCTCGCCGGGGCGGGACGGCTGGCCGACGCGGTGGGGCGCAAGCTCGTCTACCTCTACGGGTTCGCGGTCTTCACGCTGGCGTCCGTGGCGTGCGGGTTCGCGCCGTCGCTGGCCGCGCTGGTCGCCTTCCGCGTGGTGCAGGCGGCCGGAGCGGCGATGTTGCAGGCCAACAGCGTCGCGCTGGTGGTCACGAGCGTGCCGCGGGCGCGGATGCGGGTGGCGCTCGGCATCCAGGCCGCCGCGCAGGCGCTGGGCCTCGCGCTGGGCCCGGTCGTCGGTGGCCTGCTGGTCGGTTCGGTCGGCTGGCGCTGGGTGTTCTGGGGCAACGTCCCCGTCGGGGTCGCGGCGATCATCGTCGGGCGCTACCTGCTGCCGCGTACGCGTGAGCGCGCCGGGGCGTACGGGTTCGACTGGGCGGGCCTGTTGCTGCTCGCAACGGCGAGCGCGACCCTGCTGCTCGCCGTCTCGGGCGCGTCCGGCCTCGGACTGCCGCTGTGGTCGATCCTCGCGCTGGCGGCCGTCTCAGTGGCCGCGGGGGCCGGTTTCGGCGTACGGGAGCGGCACACGTCGCGTCCGCTGGTCGACCTGGCGCTGCTGCGGGCGCCCGCGGTCTCGGCAGGCCTGGCCGGTGCGCTCTGCGGCTACCTCGTGTTGTTCGGACCGCTGGCGCTCATCCCGCAGGCCCTCACGTCGCGTGGTGTCGGGGAGGCGCACGCCGGTCTGCTGCTCAGTGCCCTGCCCGCCGGGTTCGCGCTGGCGGGGCTGGCCGCCGACCGCGTGCTGCCGCGCGGCGTCGGCAACCGGCGGCGGTGCGTGGCGGGCGGCGCCGTGTCCGCGCTCGCGGCGAGCGCGCTCACGCTGGTCCCGGTCGACGCGGCGCCGGGCGTCCTCCTGCTGGCCGCGCTCGGCGTCGGACTCGGGCTGTTCATCCCGGCGAACAACACCGCCATCATGGCCGCGACGCCCACCCGGCTGTCGGCCACCGTCGGCGGCATGGTGAACATGACGCGCGGGGCCGGCACCGCGCTCGGCATCGCCGTGGTGACCCTCGCGCTGCACGTCGGCGGCGGGGAGTACGGCCCGCGGATCGCGCTCGGCGTCCTCGCGGCCGTCGCCGTCGTCGCGACCCTCACCGGGACGACGGCGCGCAGCCCGCACTGAGGGGGACAATCGCCTATGCCCGAAGCCGATCCCCAGCCCGACACCGGCGTCCTGCTCGCCGACACCGTCGCGCGCCTGCGCCGTGCCATGCGCCGCGCCGCGCGCGCCGCGGATCCGGGCAACCCGCTGTCCGTGGCGCAGCTCGAGGTCCTGGCGTGCGTCGCCGACCAGCCCGGCGTACGCCCGGGGCGGCTCGCGCGGCAGCTCATGCTCGCGCCGAACTCCGTCACGACCCTCGTCAACGCCCTGCACGCGCGCGGGCTCCTCGCGAGGGCCGGCGCCGCCGAGGACGCGCGCGCGGTGGCGCTCACGCTCACCGAGAAGGGCCGCGACGCCGTGGACGGCTGGAGGGCCACCAACACGGCGCTCCTGCAGGCCGCCCTCGGCATGCTCGACGAGGGCCACCAGCACGCGCTCCAGGCCGCCCTGCCGGGGATACGGGAGCTGGCCCAGGCGGTCGACGCGCTCGCCGAGGCGCCGAACGTCAGGCCGGCATGAAGCCGTTCTTCTGCAGGATGACCCGCGCCTCGGGCGAGCCCAGCCAGGTAACGAACGTTCGCGCGGCGTCGCCGTGGTGGCCGCGGTGCACCGTGGCGGCCACGTAGGTGGCCATGACGTTCTGCTGCAGGGGGATGGCGATGCTGGAGGCCGAGACGCCCGCGGAGCGCATGTCGGTAACGTAGACGATTCCGGCGTCGTCCACGCCGGTACGGATCCGGGTGAGGACCGTACGCGCGTCGGCCTCCTCGGACGCCGGCCGTAACCGTACGCCGGCCCTGGTCAGCACCTGCCGGGCGTAGCGCCCGACCGGCACGGTCGGCCCGCCGAGGACGACCCGCAGCCAGGGGTTCGCGAGGTCGGCCAGGCCGCGGATCCGGCGCGGGTCGCCGGGCCGGACCGCGATGGTCATCGAGTTGTGTGCGAACGCCCGGCGGCCGCTCACCTGGTCCGCGACCTCGTCCATGGTCGCGATGTCGGCGGTGGCCAGTACGTCCCCGGGTTCGTGGTCCTTGACCTCGGCGGCGGCCTCCTGCGAGCCGGCGAACTCGAACCGTACGGTGACGCCGCGGTGCGTGGCCTGGTAGCCGGTGCCGATCTCGGCGAACACGTCGGTGAGCGACGAGGCGGCCAGCACGGTGAGCGTGATGGGCTCGTCGCCGGACGCCACGCCGCAACCGGCCAGCGCCAGCACCACCGGTACGACGGCGGCGAGACGCTTGTTATAGGGCATGCGCGGAGTTTAAGGCGGCTGGTCCGTTAGACGGGGGGAAATACGGTCAGGCCGGATAGGCGTGCGTCTCGGCGGCCTTGACCGCGGCCCAGACGCGCTCGCCCTCGACCAGGCCGAGTTCCGCGAGGGCGGCGGCGGTGATGTCGGCGGCGGCGGCGAGAGGCCCGTCGAGGTGCACGCGCACCTGGTCCGCGTGCGGCTCGATCCCGCCGACGGTCGCCTGCCACAGGTTGCGCGGGCTGCCCTCGGGCCGGGTGCGAAACAGCGCCACCGCCGACGGAGGGAACGCCAGGAACACCTCGCCGGACAGTGACTCGGTCACGCTGAGCGTCAGCTCGCCGACGGTCACTTCGTGCCCGTCGGCGGTGCCCCGGTAGAGGTTCAGGCCGACGAGGCGCGCGACGTAGTCCGTCTGCGGATGCCGTGCGACGTGAGCCGGAGTGCCCTCCTGGACCACCCGGCCCTCCTCGATCACGATGAGCCGGTCGGTGAGCGCCATCGCGTCGAGCGGATCGTGGGTGACGAGGACGGCCGCGCCGTCGAACTCGGCGAGGTGACGGCGCAGCCGGGCGCGGATCTCGAGCCGGGTGTGCGCGTCGAGCGCGGACAGCGGCTCGTCGAGCAGCAGCAGCCGTGGCCGTACGGCGAGCGCGCGTGCGAGGGCGACGCGTTGCGCCTGCCCGCCGGACAGGGTGCGGGGCCGGCGACCGGCCTGCTCGGCGAGGCCGACGCGGTCCAGCCACTCGGCCGCGAGCCGACGCGCCTCGCCCTTGCGCACGCCGTGGCAGCGCGGGCCGAAGGCCACGTTGTCCAGCGCGCTCAGGTGCGGGAAGAGCAGGTGGTCCTGGAAGACCATGCCGATCGGCCGGCGTTCGGCGGGCGTGGTGTGCCACGTCTCGCCGTCGAGCCGGATGTAGCCGTCGCCGAGCGGTACGAGCCCGGCGAGGGCGCGCAGGGCGGTGGTCTTGCCGGCGCCGTTGGGCCCCAGCAGCGCGACGACCTCACCGGCCTCCGCGCGCAGCTCGATGTCGAGGGTGAACGCCCCGCGCGTCACGACGAGGTGGGCGTCGATCACGAGATCCACCGTCCGCGCAGGCCGGCCAGCACGACGACCGAGACCGCGAACAGCACGAGGCTGAGCACGATCGCCGCCTGCGGGTCCGTCTCCAGCGCGAGGTAGACGGCGAGGGGCATCGTCTGAGTGCGGCCGGGGAAGTTCCCGGCGAACGTGATGGTGGCCCCGAACTCGCCCAGCGCCCGCGCCCAGCACAGCACCCCTCCGGCGCCGATGCCGGGCGCGATGAGCGGCAGCGTCACCCGCCGGAAGATCGTCCAGCGCGACGCGCCCAGCGTCGCCGCCGCGTCCTCGTACCGCAGGTCGGCGGCGCGCAGCGCGCCCTCGACACTGATCACGAGGAACGGCAGGGAGACGAAGGCCTCGGCGAGCACGACGCCCGCCGTGGTGAACGGCAGCGTGACGCCGAACCAGCGGTCCAGCCAGCGCCCCGCCAGCCCGTTGCGGCCGAGCGCGAGCAGCAGTGCCACGCCGCCGACCACCGGCGGCAGCACGAGCGGCACGGTCACCAACGCGCGTACGAATCCGCGCCCCGGGAAGGCGGCGCGTGCCAGCATCCAGGCGAGAGGCACGCCGAGGACCAGGCACAGCGCCGTGGCGAGCGTGGCACTGACCAGCGACAGCCGTAGGGCGTCAAGGATCTCCGGCTGGGCCAGGCGGGTGCCGAGTGTCGACCACGGCGCGCGGAACAGCAGCCCCGCCAACGGCAGGACGAGGAACACCAGCCCGATCAGGGCCGGTACGACGAGCGCCCACGGCGCCCGGCGGGTCACGGCTTTTCGAACCCGGCCTTGGTGAGCCTGAAGACGCCCTCCTGGGAGAGCACGAGCTGGACGAAGTCCTTGGCGAGGGTCGGCTGCGGCGCCTTGGCCAGCGCCGCGATCGGGTAGTCGTTGATCGCCTTGGCGGCCTCGGGGAAGTCGATGCCCTCGACCTTGCCCGCGGCGGCCTTGACGTCGGTGCGGTAGACGAGTGCCGCGTCGGCCTCGTTCAGCTGCACCTTGGTCAGCGCGGCCTTGACGTCCTGCTCCTGCGAGACCGGCTTGACCGTGAGACCGGCGGCCTTGAGCGCCGTACCGGCCGCTGCGCCGCACGGCACCTGCGGCGCGCACAGCACGACCTTGAGCTTGGGGTTGGCCAGGTCCTTCAGCGCCTTGACCTTGCCCGGGTCGCCCTTGGGCACCGCGATCTCGAGCCGGTTACGGACGAACACGGTCGGGTTCGACGCCGCGCCCTGGTCCGTGACCTGCTTCATCGTGGCAGGGCTCGCCGCGGCGAACACGTCGGCGGGCGCGCCCTGGCCGATCTGCTGCGCGAGCCCCGAGCTGCCACCGAAGTTGAACTTCACGTGCACGCCGGGGTGGCTCGCCTCGAACGTCTTGCCGAGCGCGGTGAACGTCTCGGTGAGCGACGCCGCGGCGAAGACCACGAGCGTCTTGTCCCCTCCTGACGAGGTCTTCTTGTCGTCGCTGGTGCTTCCGCACCCGGCCGCGACGAGCGAACCGAGCAGTACGAGGGACAGAGTCTTCTTGATCATTCGGCTCGCTCCACGACGACGTTGGTTGACTTGACCACGGCCACGGTGATGACGCCCGGCTCCAGCTCCAGGTCGTCGGCGGCCTCACGGCTCATCAACGAGACCACGCGGTACGGCCCGGCCTGGATCTCGACCTGGGCCATCACGCCGTCGCGTACGACATCGGTCACGATGCCGCGCAGCCGGTTGCGGGCGGACGACTGCGCGTTCTCGGAGCCCGTGGCGGGCGAACGGACGAACGCCGCCAGATCCGCGCCGGAGACGATCCGATGATCGTGCTCGTCCCGATCGGCCGGCAGCCGGCCCGAGTCGACCCAGCGGCGTACGGTGTCGGCGGAGACTCCCAGAAGAGAGGCGATCTCGCTGATCCGGAACTGCGTCACGCCGATCAGTATAGGTCTGGCAGAAGCGGGCGAAAAGCCCAGAACCCCCTAGCAAATGCGAAGGGTGGCCAGACCTGGCCCTGGGGCGTGTCTGACAGACACGGCCTAGCTCAGAGCGCGAGCCCGATCGCGAACAGCGCGCCGAAGATGATCTGGAGCCGGCCGGTCTCGCCCAGCACCCCGACCAGGGCCGGACCCGTCACGCCGCGCAGCACCCGGCGTACCGGGGAGATCGCCCACAGCGCCGCGGGCAGCGCCAGGATCGCCCACGGCCGGGCGGCCGCGACCGCCGGGACGCACAGGAACGACACCACGGCGCAGCCGCTGTAGAGCAGCCGGGTGCGGCCGTCGCCGAGCACCACCGCGAGCGTGCGCTTGCCGGTACGGCGGTCGGTCTCGATGTCGCGCAGGTTGTTGACCACGAGCATCGCGCACGACAGCAGGCCGACCGGCACCGCGACGACCCAGGCCGCCCAGGGCAGCCGCTCGAGCTGTACGTAGGCGGTGCCCATCACCGAGACCAGCCCGAAGAAGACGAACACCGAGATCTCGCCGAGCGCGCGGTAGCCGTACGGGTTCGAGCCGCCGGTGTAGAACCAGCCGGCCGCGATCGCCGCCGCGCCGACGAGCAGGATCCACCAGGTCGTCACGGCGGCGAGCACCAGGCCCGACACCGCCGCCAGCGCGAAGCACGCCAACGCGGCGGCGAGGACCTGCCGGGGAGGCGCGGCCTTCGATCCGACCAGGCGCATCGGGCCGACGCGCTCCTCGTCGGTACCGCGAATGCCGTCGCTGTAGTCGTTGGCGTAGTTGACGCCGACCTGGAGGAGCAGGGAGACGAGCAGCGCGACCGCCGCGCGCCACCAAACGGGGTGGCCGAAGCCGACGGCGACGCTCGTGCCGACCGCGACGGGGACGATGGAACTCGGGAGGGTACGCGGCCGCGATCCGGCGACCCACTGGGGGAGGGTGGCCACTATCGTGCGGTTTCGACGTCGGCGATCATATGGACGATTCTTCCCGACGCCCTTCGCCGCCGAGCCGCAGGGTCAGCAGCAGGCCCAGGCCCAGCAGCCCCGCGGTCGTGAAGGCCGCGCGGTCCGTCGCGACGGCGAGGCTCTCATCGGCGGCGCGCGCCGCGCGCGGGTCACGCCGGTGGAGGTCGCGGGCGAACGTCCCCGCCGAGTCGCGCAGCCGCTCCGCGTACACGGCGCCGCGCCCGGCCTCGGCGGCGTCGCCGCGCAGCCGGTCGGTCATCACGTGGCTCAGGCTCGTCGCGAACACCGTGCCGATCAGCGCGATGCCCAGCGCCGATCCCACCTGGCGCGCGGTCGACTGGGTGCCGGAGGCCAGGCCGGCGCTCGCGGGCGGCACGTCGCGCAGCACGATGCTCGTGAGCTGCGCGCTGGTCAGGCCGAGCCCGACGCCGTACACGAGCATCCAGGGCGCGAGGTCGAAGCCGGTCGTGTCGGCGTGCGTGGTGAACCCGATGAGCAGTACGGCGGTGACCTCCAGGGCCATTCCGGCCTGGAGCATGCGCGCCGCGCCGATGCGGCGCGACAACCGCGCGGCGAAGCCGCCGGTGAGCAGGGTGCCGAGGGCCAGCGGCAGGATCGCCACGCTCACCTGGAGCGGGGAGTTGCCGTGCACGTCCTGGAGGAACAGCGGGAGCGCGAACAGCAGGCCGAGCTCGCCGACGCTGATGAGCGAGGCGGCGGCGTTGCCCCGGCGGAAGCCGGGAATGCGGAACAGCGCGAGGTCGAGCACGACCGGCAGGCCCGCCGAAGCGCGGGCCCGCTCGACGATCAGCAGGGCGCCCAGCGCGAGCGCGGCGACGGCGAGCGCGACGGGCACCGGTGAGATCGCCGACTGCGGCCAGGCGAACGACCCGATCGAGAACGGGCGGACCGGCCACCACCAGCCGTACCGCTGACCCTCGATCAGCGCGAACACGATCGAGCCCAGGCCCGCGGCGCTGAGCAGGCCGCCCGCCCAGTCGATGCCGCGCCGCGCGGTGAGGTCGCGGGTCTCGGGGACCAGCAGCAGCGCGCCGACGACGATAAGCGCGCCGAGAGGGAGGTTGACGCCGAACGCCCAGCGCCAGCCGTACGAGGTCGCGAGCCAGCCGCCGAGCAGTGGGCCCAGCGCGGCCATGCCACCGATGAGCGATCCCCAGATCCCGAACGCAACGGCGCGGTCCCGGCCCGTGAAGAGCGTGGTCACCGTGGACAGGGTGGCGGGCAGGATCATCGAGGCGCCGACGCCCTGGAGGAGCCGCGCGGTGATCAGGGCGGCCGGGCTTCCCGCGCTCGCCGCGAGGAGGCTGGCCGCGACGAACCCGGCCGTGCCGAGCAGGAACATCCGGCGGCGCCCGTACGTGTCACCGGCCATGCCGAACGGGATCAGCAGCGCCGCGAAGACGAGGGAGTAGACCGAGTTGACCCATTCGGCGTCGGCCGTGGTCAGCCGCAGGTCGCCGACCACACGCGGCAGCATGACGTTGACGATCGTGGCGTCCACGATGATCAAGGAGACGCCGAGGCCGATCACCACCATGCCGAGCCAACGCCGCCGGCCGGAGGTGCCGATGGGCGCGGGGACGGCGGGTGCGGTGCGCAGGGTCATGGGGTGTTCCGGGCCGGTCTGTTCGACGCTGAATGGTTCGGATTCAACATACCCCCGCCTCCCGAGGCACCCCTTCGGGGGCCGGTGGTCTTGACCGTCCCTCTGGCCTCACGAGCCATGAGCACGGACAATGTCGCCGTGCGCAACTCTGAGGCAGACCTAGAACGCATGTCGTTGTCGCGTCTGCTGGCCGTGGCCGGGCATGTCGTGGCCATCCGGTGGCAACGCCTCATGGGGAGCTACGGCCTCACCCCGCACGGACTGACCGTCCTCGGCTGCCTCGAAGAGGGTTCGACACCGACCCAGCGTGACTTGGCCCGACGCTGCGGCGTCGCACCCTCGACCCTCAACCACACGGTAGACCACCTCGAACGCTCGGGCTGGATCGAGCGCCGCAGAGACGACTCCGACCGGCGGCTCGTACGCCTCGCGCTCACCGAGACCGGGCAACGCCAGCTCGAGCAGGTGCGCAAGGCCGCGAGCGGCCAGATGGAGCCGATGCTCGACCACCTGGCGCCCTCCGACGAACTCGCCGTACGCCGGTTCCTGCTGGACACCGTGGAGCGTTTCCAGGCGCTCGATGAGGATTCCGGCGACGCGTTCGGCTATCCGGGCTGAGACCGGCCGGGACTGTCCCCGCCCGCTGTTAGGTTTCGCGTCATGTCGATCGACCTCCTGGAGCTTCTGCCGGACGCGTGGCGCGCACTCGTCGAACCCCACCTCGACCCGGACGCGACGCGTCGCCTGGGCGAGTTCGTCGCCGCCGAGTACGACGCGGGCACCGTCTACCCGCCGCTGCCCGACCTGTTCAGCGCCTTCCGGCTCTGCTCGCCCGACGAGGCCCGCGTCCTCATCCTCGGCCAGGACCCCTACCACGGCCCCGGCCAGGCTCACGGGCTGAGCTTCAGCGTCCGCGAGGGCGTCCGCGTCCCGCCGTCCCTGCGCAACGTCTTCAAGGAGCTGCGCGACGACCTGGACCTGCCGGTGCCGCCCACCGGCGACCTGACGCCATGGGCGCGGCGCGGCGTGCTGCTGCTCAACGCGGTGCTGACCGTACGCGCGGGCAAGGCCGGCTCGCACGCGGGCAAGGGCTGGGAGGAGTTCACCGACGGGGTGATCCGCGCGCTGGACGCCAAGGACGACCGGGTGGTGTTCGTGCTGTGGGGCGCGTACGCCCGCAAGAAGAGCGCGCTGGTCGGTGGCGCGCGGCACGTCGTGATCGAGGCCGGTCACCCGAGCCCGATGAACCCTCGCGGCTTCCTCGGCAGCCGGCCGTTCAGCGCGGTCAACAAGGCGCTGACCGATGCCGGCGAGACCGAGATCGACTGGAGCCTGTCCGAGACCTGACCGGCGGCTAGCCGATGCCGGTGTGCATGCGGACCATGGACACCGGCTCGCCCATGTCGACCTTGCTGTGGGCGCCGTCGGGCGCCCATCCAGCCGAGGTCAGGAAGCCCCGCATGATGTCGTCGGCCGCGAACACCCAGGTGACGACCGTGTCGCAGCCGTCCTCGCGCAGGTGGTCGACGGTGGCCGCGAGCAGGCGGCTGCCGTGGCCGGCGCGCCTGCGGTCCGGGTCGACGAGCATCGTCAGCAGCTCACCGGTGATCGCGGCGTCCTGGTCCGGGTCGTCCGCGGGCGCGTGCGCCGCGAAGCCGGTGATGGCGCCCTCGTCCACGGCGACCAGCAGGCGGTGCCGCGGGCTCGGTGGCGCGGTCACGGCCTCGGTCCAGCGCTCACGCCACAGGCCGAGCGCGTCCGCCCCGGTCATCTCGGCCAGCGCGGGTGCCGGCACGATCGCGCCGTACCCCGCACGCCAGGCGCGGACCTGGACGTCGGCGACTGCGTCCACGTCGCCCGGATAGGCGGGCCGTACCCCAACCACGCTCAACGGTGTCCCAGCTTTCATTCGTCTCGCCTGCTCCGCGCGGAGCCTCATCGAGACCCTAGAGCACCGGCGAGGCGGGACGCGGCGGGTACGCTCTCGCGCGGGCGCGCTTCTGAGAGCCCGTCCTCGGACGGGATGGTGCGTCCTTCCCGGGCCGCCGAGTGCCAGCTCGGCGGCCCGGACCGCATCTCCTCGTCAGGCCCGGCGCGCGGGGGACCGGCGCTCGAACCAGCTGAGGATCCGCGGCAGTGCCGTGTGCACCGAGCCGGTGTGGTCGGTGCCCGTGCCGAGGTCGATGAGCCGGACGTCGGCCGCGCCGAGCGCAGCTCGGCAGTTCCGCGCGTTCTGGATCGGCACGTTCACGTCACCGCTCGCGGCGTACAGACGTACCGGCACGCGGGGCGTCCACGCGCAGGTGCCGTCGCTCTGGCGCATCGCCGCCAGTAGCGCGCCGGTCGGCCGCGCGGACCACGCAACGAAGGCCGGCGTCATCAGCCGCTGCGGGGTCGAGGGGAGCGCCCCGGCGATCGCCGCCTCGTCGTGGCGGCCGTCGAAGAGCCCCTCCACGATCGAGGCGTACGGCTCCTGAAAGACCTCCTCCGGCCGGTCGTACAGGTGGTGGATCCGGTTCATCGAGGTCACCCAGTACGCGAAGTAGAAGACGGCGTTCTGGGGCGCGACGCGCCCGTCCAGCCCGGCGGGCGCCTCGACGCCCTGCACGTCGTACGGCCCGCTCACCGGGGCCGGCGCGGCGAGCCCGAAGCCCGGTACGCCGCCGCCCTGGAGCGTCTTTCCGAGCGCCATCGCGGCGTGCCCACCCTGGGAGAATCCGCTGACCAGGACCTCGCGGTCCAGGCTCCGGCGCCCGGCGACGACGCGCGCGGCCCGCAGCAGGTCCGCCGAGGCGCTGACCTCGCTGGTCGCGTGCGTGTACGGGTGCGGGCCCGGCCCGGTGCCCAGGCCCAGGTAGTCCGGTGCGACCGCCGCGTACCCGGCGGCGGCGAACATCATCGTCCGCGCGCGGTCGGGCCGGGTCGCGCCGTTCGTCGAGGGCGCGTCGCTCTTCAGTACGAGCGTGCCGTGCTCGAACGCGACGACCCGGAGGCGCGGTGCGCCGTCGCGGGGGAGGACGACCAGCCCGCTCGCGGTGGTCGGGTCGCCGGTCGCGGAGATCGTGCGGTAGACGACCCGGTACGCGTCGACGCCGTTGCGCACCGGCGTCGTGAGGTTCGCCTCCTTGAGGTAGGCCGCGGTCCCGGCTCGTGAGAGGTGGGCGAGGGGTGTGCTGGAGACGACGGTGCCGCGTACCGCGCCGACGGCCGGGGCCGACGCGGCGCAGAGCGCGAGACTCGCGCAGGTGATGGTGGAGACGGTCTGACCGATCATGTGACCTCACGTTCGAGCCGGCCGCCACGGCGAGGCGAACTCCACGACCCTCGCGCGTACGCTCGGCGAGAGCACCGGCACTACCAGCTACCACCTGCGCAAGCTCGCGGATCTGAAGCTCATCGAGGAGATCCCCGAACGCTCCGGCGGCAGGGAACGCTGGTGGCGCGCGTTGCCGTTCAGTCACCAGACGCCGGACCCGGCGCAGATGACGCCCTCGGAGTACGCCGCGGCGGAGAACCTCGCGCGGCTGAAGTTCAGCCCACGACATGGAGCTCTACCTGCGGGCACTGAAGGAGTACGCGGGCCCGGACGGCTGGTCGCAGATCCAGCGGCACGGCGGGACCTACCTGACCAGGCAGGAGCTGCACGCCTTCTTCCGCGACCACCTCGCGCTGCTCGAGAGGTACGGGCACCGGCGGGAGGACGCCCCCGAGGGCGCGCGCGCCGTGGCGTTCCGGTTCTTCTGCCTCCCCGACGACCCGCCGGCCGAGCCGTGAGCCGTTACGAGGTCGTCGCCAGCGCCTGAGCGAGCCGCGCGGCGCCCTCGGACAGCTCGGCCTCGCTCGCCGCCGAGCCGTAGCTGAGCCGGATCCGCGGGCCGGGCGGTTCGGCGGGGAAGTACCGGCGACCCGGGCTGACCAGCACGCCTGAGCGCAGCGCGGCGTCGGCGAGCGCGAGGTCGTCGGTGCCGGCCGGCAGGCCGCACCACAGGTGCAGGCCGCCGCCCGGCAGCAGCGCCGGCCGCAGGCCGTACCGCGCGAGCGCGGACACGAGCGCGTCGCGCCGCAGCCGCAGGGCCTCGGCGGTGGCGCGCAGGTGACGCGGCCACGCGGGAGTGCCGACCAGCTCGAGCGCGGCCTCCTGGAGCGGACGCGCGACGAAGAAGGAGTCGACGAGCTGCGCGGACCGTACGCGCTCGGCGACCGGCCCCCGCGCGATCACGGCGGCGATCCGCAGGCTCGGCGCGGTCGCCTTCGTGAGCGAGGCGATGTGCACGACGCGGCCCTCGCGGTCGGCGCGGATCAGCGGCGGTGGCGGCGGGTCGATCGCCAGGTGCCGCGCGAAGTCGTCCTCGATCACGAACGCCCCCGCCGCGCGCGCGACGTCGAGCACGCGGTCGCGGCGCACGGCGCCCAGGACCGCGCCGGTCGGGTTGTGGAACGTCGGCTGGCAGTACAGGGCGCGCGCGCCGGTCGCAGAGAACGCCTCGGCCAGCAGATCGGTCCGCAGACCGTCCTCGTCGACGGGTACGGGCACCGGCCGCAGCCCGGCGGCCCTGGCCGAGGCGAGGGCGCCGAGGTAGGTCGGCGACTCGACCAGCAGCGGCGCGCCCGGCGGGAGCAGCGCCCGCAGCGCCAGGCTCACCGCGGCCTGCCCGCCGTTGGTGATCGTCACGTCCCCGGCCGTCACGTCGCCGCCCGCCCCGCGTGCGAACCACTCGCGCAGCCCGCGTACGCCGGGCAGGGGCGGACGCTCCCACGCGTCCGTGCGCCGTGCCGCCCGCGCCGCGGCGGTGGCCAGCGCGCGTACGGGCTGCAGGCCGGGCGCCAGGTAGCCGCCGCTCAGCGCGATCACGCCGTCGGGCGGCAGGGACAGCAGCGCCACGACGCCCTCGGCGTCGACCGCGCGGTCCGCGAGGGCCACCGACTGCCAGTCGAGGTCGGCCGGGCCGTACCCGCCCGCCGTGGCCCGGTCGGCGACGAACGTGCCGCTGCCGGGCCGGGTGACGACGAGGCCCTCGGAGGTGAGCAGGCCGATCGCCCGCGCGACCGTGACCGGGCTGACCTGGTGACGGGCCATCAGCGCGCGGCTGGACGGCAGGCGGTCGCCCGTGCGCAGTCCCGCGATCGCGCCGCGCAGGTCGGCCGCGAGCGAGGCGATACTGCTATCGTCTTCCATGAAGCCCAAAGATAGCGCTACCTCCCGTCGCCCGATAGCGCTGCCCATCGGATACGGGGCCGCGGCCCTCGGCGTGCTCGCCTTCTCCTTCACGTTCCCCGCCACCGCGTTCGCGCTGCGCGGCTTCGACCCGTACCTCATCGGCATCGGGCGCGCGGCCGGCGCGGCGCTCCTCGCCGTAGTGACGCTCCTCCTCCGGCGCGCGCGACGGCCACGCGGGAGCCAGTGGGCCGCCCTCGTCGTCGTCGCGAGCGGCGTCGTCTTCGGCTTCCCGGTCCTGTCGACGCTCGCGCTCCGGCACGGCTCATCGGCCTCGCACGCGGCGGTCGTGATCGGGCTGCTGCCGGCCGCGACCGCGATGTTCGCCGTCGTACGTGCGGGGGAGCGGCCCTCACGCCTCTTCTGGGCGGCGAGCCTGGCCGGAACGGCCTGCGTCGTCGGCTTCACACTGCGGAACGGGCCGGGCCGGTTCTCCGCCGCGGACCTGCTGCTGTTCGGCGCGCTGCTGGCCGCCGCGCTCGGGTACGCCGAGGGCGGGCGCCTCGCACGCGAGATGTCCGGCGGCGAGGTGGTCTCGTGGGCGCTCCTCATCTCCGCCCCGGTGACCGTGCCGGTCACCGCCGTGCTGTGGGCCACGAGGCCGCCGCACCTCGGCGGCGCCGCGGTCACCGGCCTGACCTACCTCGCGTGCGTGTCGATGTTCCTGGGGTTCTTCGCCTGGTACGCCGGACTCGCCAAGGCCGGGGTCGCGCGGGCGGGCCAGCTCCAGCTCGCCCAGCCACTGCTCACGCTCGTATGGTCCCGGCTGCTGCTCGGCGAGCACGCGGGGGCGAGCACGGTCCTCGCCGCGGTCGGCGTACTCGGCTGCGTCCTGCTCGCCCAGCGCGCCCGCGTGTCGACCGGCCGTACGCCGGCGGCCCGTACCCGCCCGATGAGCCGGACGTAGCCTGGAATCGGCGAAGGAGGTCGGATGGACGATCTGACGATTCCCGAGGGTGGTTTCTGGCCCGCGCCGGACGTGCCGCAGCCGAACATCTACCCGATGGAATGGCACGTCGAGACCGCCAAGCTCGCCGAGATCTACGAGAAGTCCAAGCGCACCGTCTGGAACCCCGCAGACCTGCCGTGGGACGCGCTCCGCCCCGCCGACTTCACCACCGAGCAGCGCCTCGGCATCATGTACTGGTTCGCCGTGCTGGCCAACTTCGACGCCTCGGGCCCGGCCGTGTTCGCCCGCGCCACCGTACAGGCGTTCGAGAAGCACGAAGAAGATCCGGTCCGCAAGTGCTTCTTCTCCATCACCCGCGACGAGATGAACCACGAAGAATGCTGCCAGCGGACCATCGCCGCACTCTGGCCGGGCGGCCCGCTCGACTGGTCGCCCGGGACCGACCTGGAGAAGGCCGCCCACAACAACATCGCCTGGCTGTACCACAACGGCGGCCGCTACTGGACCGGCTACACCGCCGCGGTCGGCCACTACAGCCTGCCCGTCCTGTTCACCAGCTTCATGATGGGCGAGATGGCCGCGTCCACCCTGTTCCGCGGCATGGCCTCCGGCACGAGACACCCGGTGTTCGGCGAGATGTTCCAGCGCATCGGCCGCGACGAGTCCCGGCACCTGCGAATTTGCATGACCATCCTCGAGAACGAGTGGCCCGGCCTCACCGACGACACCCGCGCCCTCATCACCCGGCAACTCCGCGCGGGCTTCGTCTTCCTGTCGATGATCCTCTGGGAACCACCGGAGGGCTTCTGGGACCTGCCGCCGTACTTCCTGCCCAACCACCGCGTCCTGATGTCCCACGCCCGCGACGCCGGCCTCGGCGTGCTCTCCTTCGAAGAACAGGCCGAAAACTGGCGCACCGCCATGGCCCACGTCCGCACCATCGTCGAACGCTGGGGCATCGCCTTCCCCGCCATCCCCGAACTCGACCTCGACGGCGTCGACGTATCCGACCTCGACCCCGAGGACGTCATCCCGGTGTTCTGACGATGTGGGTGCGTGTTACGACCACGACGGCACCGCATCCGGCCAAGCCCCGCAGCCACCCTGGGTTCCTGCGCTCGCGTCTCACCAGCACAGGAAGAAAGGGGACCCTTCCCATGCGCATCATCCCTCTGGCTGCCGCCGCCCTCGCTCTCACTCTGGCGGGCTGCGTGCCCATCAGCTCCAAGGCCGACCCCGCCGCGCCGCCCGTCTCCGCGACCGGCGGAGGTTCCTCCGCCGCCGCCACGTCGGGTGGCGACGACCGCACGGCCAAGATCGGGGAATCGATCCGGGCAGAAGACGGCATCATCTGGACCGTCACGAAACTCGCCGTGACGCATGTCTCGCAGGAGGCGTCCGGCGGCCACCCCGGCGACCCGGCCCTGGTCGTCTACATTCGGATCAAGAACGGCGGCGAGCACCGCCTCGACCTCACGATGGTGCAGGTGGCGGTGCGTACGGGTGAGGACGGCGACGACACCGAGCAGGTCTTCGACATCGACGCGGGCTTAGATGGCTTCGAGGGGACGCTCGCGCCCGGCCGTACGGCATCGACGAAGTACGCCTTCGCGGCCAACTCGCGCAACGATCTGCGGAAGGTCTCGATCGAGGTGACGCCGGGGTTCGACTACGAGTCGGGGACGTTCGAGGGTGGCATCTAAGGCCGTTCTTCGAGGAGCCGCGCGGGGATCCCGGCGACGGCCAACCGTCGAGGTCCCGCGTGCTCGGGTTGCATGGTGGAGGTCGGCCCGCAGGTGCGCGGCTTCGCGGTGGGCGATGAGGTCCTGGGCTTCACCCATGAAAGGGCGAGCCACGCGGAGTTCGTGGTGGTCGACGACGTGAACGTGGTCTCGCGTCCGGAGGGGTTGTCCTGGGACGTGGCCGGGTCGTTGTACGTGGCCGGCACGACCGCGTACGCCACCGTGTTCGCGGTGGATCCCGGACCGGCCGACACGGTCGTGGTGTCCGGTGCGGCGGGCGGCGTCGGGTCGCTTGCCGTGCAGCTCGCGCGGCGGTGCGGCGCCACGGTGATCGGGCTGGCGAGCGAGCGTAACCATGCCTGGCTGACGGACCGTGGTGTCGTCCCGGTCGCGTACGGGGAGGGCGCGGCCGAGCGGATCCGGGCGGCCGCCGGCGGGAGGGTCGACGCGTTCATCGACGCGTTCGGCGAGGGCTACGTGGAGCTGGCGGTGGAGCTGGGCGTGCGGCCCGAGCGGATCAACACGATCCGCGATTGGCAGGCCGCGGCCAGGGTCGGTGCACGGACCTACGGTGAGGGCGCGGCGGCGTGCGCGGTCGTGCTCGGGACGCTGGCCCGGCTCGCCGCGCGCGGGGAGCTGGAGGTGCCGATCGCCCGCACCTACCCGCTGGAGGGGGTACGAGACGCGTTCCGCGAGCTGGAGCGCGGGCACACCCACGGCAAGATCGTGCTCCGTCCGTAGCCGCCCGAGGCGATCACCGAGCAGGCACCCTGGACCATCAACCCAGTGTCAGCGCGCCCTTCCTCACTCGCTCTTGCCGAGTGCGGACCAGGTCTTCGGGCCGACCTCACCGTCGGCGGTCAGGCCGCCGGCCTGCTGGAACGCCTTCACGGCGGCAGCGGTGGCCGGGCCGTACTCGCCGTCGACGGTGACCTTGTGGCCGTGCGCGGTGAGGCGCTGCTGGATCCAGGTCACGTGCGAGTCGTGCATCAGGGGCTTGCCCTTGGTGTACCGGTAGATCGTGCCGGGGTAGCGGCTGGGGTCATCCGGTGCCAGGCCGGGCTTGACGAAGCCGAACACGTCCGACCAGTTGCGGGTACGGGTCGCGACCAGGTCGTCGCCGGTGTTGCCCTCGATCGACTCGAACTGCGTCTGGGCCGCGTTCAGCCAGCGCACGAAGATGCCGACGTGCTCGGGTTCGCCGGTCCGGTTGAAGTCGAACGTGACCGGGTCGCCCTTGCTGATCTTGTGCCGGTCGGTGTGCCACTTCGTCCCGACCCGGCTCTTCAGCGATGGCACGTAGGCGATCTTGCCGCCCAGAAGGACGAGCGAGCCGAAGTGGTTCAGGCAGTAGCAGATGAAGATCAGGCACCACGACGCGGCGGTGTTGTCGCCGTAGTACCACTGCGTGAAGTCGTTGACGTTCTCACGTACGCGGCCCTTGGCGCGGCCTCGCAGCGTCATCGCGTAGGAGACGAGCTGTTCGCCGGTGGGGGTGGCCATGGCTCAGGCCTCCAGAGGGTCGACGTAGGTGATGCCGTCGTCCGGCGGGTCGGGGAGCGTGGGTGCTCCGGCATCGCTCGGGCCGGGCGCCGGGACCGGCTCGTCGGCCGGTGGCGCCATGAACGCTTCCGTCATCTGTTTCCTCCGCGAGGGACCGTGCGGCGGCCGGGACCGTGCGGCGGCCGCCCGCCCGGATCTGCCCGACCCGGCGCCGCATATGCCGGGTATAGCGGACATAGATCGAAAAGGGGAAGGGTGCCTCGCCGGTACGGCCCAGACAAGCCGGACGCCACGGCCATGAGACGCCGGGATCTGGCCTCGGCGAGTCTTGACGCGCCCGATCCGTGTGGGGACGCTGCGAAGGTGATGGCGATGGGCGGCGCGAAGGGGGACGCGTGAGCGACGACGAGGTCAAGGACGACGGCTCGTTCAGAGGAGTCCTGACACCGTGTGACGTTTGCTTCGAGGTGGGTGAGCTCATCACCCTGCAGGGAAGGCCGCCGCGCACGTTGCGGGTCGGCGAGTGCCCGCAGTGTCACGGCGCGGGCCACGTGCACATCGAGTGCTCCGAGGACGAGGCCGACGACGTCGTACGCGGGCTGCCGCCGAGCCGCCGCCAGGTCGCGGTCCGCCGCGCCTTCGCCGGCGTGGGCCTGTGCGCGGCTTGCTACGGCGCCGGCGTGGTCGCCTCGGTCGAGTGCGGCGAGGACGACATGCCGGTGCGGTACGCCGAGAGCCCCTGCCCCGACTGCCGCGCGTCCGGGTGACCGAAGTGTGACCGAAATTCCGTGACCGAATCCCGCCACCGAAAGCGGCCAAGGCCGCCCTCAGGCGAATGTGAGAGTCGTCACGCCCTACGGCCGTGATCACAGGTCAGGGGCCTGATCGGGCGGTGCGGGAGATGTCGCGGTGAATGTTGCGGCGAGTGTTGCGATGACGGCCTCGACCGGCCTTACGGCATGGACAGGGAGCCACTTGTCGCTATTTAGTGACATTCGAGCAAAACCTGGTCTACTTCTCCCCGTGATGCGTTCGGCGCGCAGGTGGCCGACGCCGGGCGTGCGTCCGACGTGCGGTCAAACCTTGATGTCCCGGGGAAGTACCACCGGGAAACCCGTTGCGCTGGACGCTGCGGCTGGCGGTGTCAGGGAGGTTCGGAGGAAATGCAGATGAGTGAGATCGCCGAACGGTCGGCCGGTCAGCTTCAGGATCTGGCGGCCGACTACTCGGGCTGGAGGTTCGGGTTGGGCGGCTCGGGCCACTGGTGGGCGGTACGCGGCAACGACTGCGTACGGGCGCTGAGCCCAGAAGAGCTTGAAGCCAAGCTGGCGCAGCATCTCGCTGCAGGTCAGGGCGGCTGAAACCCCCGGCGGGATGCGCGCGCCTCGGCTGCGGGCGCACCGATCGGTAATGATCGGCGCGAGAGAGCCCCAGACCCCGGCAACCGAGGCGCGCATCCTCCGCCGGGAGAGGCTCCGCCAGCCCCGCCAGACCCCGGCGGAACCTCGTCCCAATCTCTTCAACGCACGAGAGGCTCTCAAGGTTCACCGGTAACGCCGGTTTTGCCACAGACGATTCATGTGGAGACGCCGCCAGAACGTGTACCCCCGAGCGCGCTCTGGCGGCGTCTCCACATGAGACCGCTTCGTTTCGCCCGGTAACCGGGGGCTTTCGCGCCTCCCGTGATGGCGACACGAGGGTGCCCGCAGGTCCCCACGGTGGGCGATGCCCGGTAAGTTCGGAACATGGCACCCAGCACGAACACCCTGCCGAGAGAGCGCGACGAGTCCGCGCCCTTCGGCCGGATGTTGACCGCGATGGTCACCCCGATGACGGCCGACGGCGCCGTCGACTTCGACGCTGCGGCCCGGCTGGCCGCCTATCTCGTCGATGACCAGCGCAACGACGGCGTCGTCGTGAGCGGTACGACGGGGGAGTCGCCCACGACGAGCGACGCGGAGGACGAGCGACTCCTGCAGTCCGTGCTCGAGGCGGTCGGCGACCGCGCGACCGTGGTCGCGGGTGTGGGTACCAACAACACCGTGCACACGTTGAAGCTCGCGCGGCAGGCCGAGCGTGCGGGCGCCCACGGGCTGCTCGTCGTGACCCCCTACTACAACAAGCCGCCGCAGGAAGGCATCGCCCGGCACTTCACGACCGTGGCCGACTCCACGGACCTGCCGGTGATGCTCTACGACATTCCGGGTCGTACCGGTACGCCGATCGCGACCGAGACGCTGTTGCGCCTCGCCGATCACCCGAGGATCCTTGCGGTCAAGGACGCCAAGGGCGACATGCACGCGGCGTCGAAGGTCATGGCCCAGACCGACCTGGCCTTCTACTCCGGTGACGACGTACTGAACCTCCCCTGGCTCTCGCTGGGCGCGGTCGGGTTCGTCAGCGTGGTCGGGCACGTGGTCGGCACCGAGTTGCACGAGATGATCGACGCTTACCTGGCCGGTGACGTGGCGCGCGCGCTGCGGATCCACCGCCGGCTGATTCCCGTAGTGACCGCGATCATGACCCGTACGCAGGGTGTGATCGCGGTGAAGGCCGCGCTGTCGCTTGTCGGCCAGCCGGGCGGAGCCGTACGGCCGCCGCTGGTGGACGCGACGCCGGAGTTCGTCGCCGAGCTGAGGGAGGACCTCGTGGCCGGCGGCGTCAAGATCCTGGAGGGTCCGTGAGCGGACCAGAGGTATGTGTCGGCACCGCCGCTAAGGCGAGCCGCTGAAAGCTAGGAGGGCGCGTGACTGACGCGCATGACCATGCCCCCGAACGCGTGAACACGGGGGAGGAGAACCGATGAGCCATCCGCATCCCGAGCTCGGGCCGCCGCCGGAGCTGCCGGCCGGCGGTATGCGCATCGTGCCGCTCGGCGGTCTCGGTGAGATCGGCCGCAACATGACCGTCTTCGAGTTCGACGGCCGGTTGCTGATCGTCGACTGCGGCGTGCTGTTCCCCGAGTCCGAGCAACCCGGTGTGGACCTGATCCTGCCGGACTTCGACTACATCCGTGAGCGTCTCGACGACATCGAAGGCGTCGTCTTGACCCACGGCCACGAGGACCACATCGGCGCGGTGCCGTACCTCCTGCGTGAGCGGCCGGACATCCCGCTCATCGGGTCACGGCTGACCCTCGCGCTGATCGAGGCCAAGCTCACCGAGCACCGCATCAAGCCGATCACCGTCCAGGTGAAGGAGGGCGAGACCCGGGCGTTCGGCACGTTCGAGTGCGAGTTCCTCTCGGTCAACCACTCGATCCCGGACGCCCTCGCGGTGGCCATCCGTACGCCGGCCGGCCTCGTGCTGGCGACCGGCGACTTCAAGATGGACCAGCTCCCGCTGGACGGGCGCCTCACGGACCTGGGCGGGTTCGCGCGCCTCGGCGCCGAGGGCATCGACCTGCTGCTGTCCGACTCGACCAACGCCGAGGTCCCCGGGTTCGTCACCAGCGAGCGCGAGATCGGTGTCGTCGTCGGCGACATGCTGCGGGTCGCGGAGAAGCGCGTCATCGTCGCGTGCTTCGCCTCCCACGTGCACCGGGTCCAGCAGGTCCTGGACGCCGCGCACGAGTGCGGCCGCAAGGTCTGCTTCGTCGGCCGGTCGATGGTGCGCAACATGGGCGTCGCCCGTGACCTCGGCTACCTGCACGTGCCCCCGGGGATCATCGTCGAGCAGAAGGAGATCGACGCGCTGCCCGGCGAGGAGATCGTCCTCGTCTGTACGGGCTCGCAGGGCGAGCCGATGTCGGCGCTGTCGCGGATGGCCAGCCGCGACCACCAGATCCGCATCGGGCCCGGCGACACCGTGATCCTCGCCTCGTCCCTCATCCCGGGGAACGAGAACTCCGTCAACAGGGTCATCAACGGGCTGACGCGCTGGGGCGCGCGGGTCGTGCACAAGGGCAACGCGCTGGTGCACGTCTCGGGCCACGCCCCGGCCGGTGAGCTGCTGTACGTGCTGAACATGACCCGGCCCGGCAACTTCATGCCGGTCCACGGCGAATGGCGGCACCTCAGCGCCCACGCGCGGCTCGCCTCGCTCACCGGGGTGCCCGACGACAACATCGTCATCGCCGAGGACGGCGTCGTGGTCGACCTCGTCGACGGGCAGGCGTCCATCGTGGGCGCGGTGCGTGCCGGCTACGTCTACGTCGACGGCCTGTCGGTCGGGGAGATCACCGAGACCTCGCTGAAGGACCGGCGGATACTCGGCGACGAGGGCTTCGTGTCGGTCGTCATCGCGGTCGACTCCTCGACCGGCAAGCTGCTGAGCGGGCCGGAGATCCACGCGCGCGGCGCGGGCATCGAGAACTTCGAGCCCGTGATCCCGCGTCTGGAGGAGGTCCTGGAGAAGGCCGCCTCCGACGGCGTGAACGACGTCCACCAGTTGCGCCAGCTCGTACGCCGCACGGCGGGGCGCTGGGTGAACGAGAGCTATGGCCGACGGCCGATGATCATCCCGGTGATCGTAGAGGTCTGAGCCGGCGAGACGAGCGCGACACGCCAGCCGTTATCGCAGGAGAACGGCCCGTACCGCGCTAGCCTCGCCATCATGGCCACACGTACGCCCGGAGGTGCCAAGGGCTCCACCGGAACGCGTGGCGGGACCTCGTCCGGCGGCGCGGCGCGCAAGTCGTCCGCGAGCCGACCCGGAAACAGGTCCGCCGCCGGATCCAAGTCGGGCAAGGGCCGGCCGGCCTCGTCAAAGAGGCCGGCCGCCAAGCCCCGCAAACCACCGAAGCCCAATCCGCTCGGCGTCTTCATCCTCGGCCTCGCCCGGCTCGTCCAACGCTGCTGGGTGCTGGTCGCCCAGGCGCTGGGCGGCGTCGTGCGGACCTTCGGTGCCGGCGCGCGCGACCTGGACCAGGAGCACCGCAGGGACGGGCTCGGCCTGGCCAACCTCGGCCTGGCCATCATCGTGGCCGCGGCGACCTGGTGGTCGCCGGACACGGCCACGATCCGCTGGTTCGGCCGGCTCGTGCGCGATGGATTCGGCGCGATGTCCGACCTGCTGCCGGTGATGTTCCTCCTGCTCGCATGGCGGTTGCTGCGGCATCCCGAGCGCAACGGCGACATCGGGCGCATCGTCGTCGGCTGCAGCGCGCTGACCGGTGGCGTGCTGGGCGTCGTGCACGTCGCGGCCGGCACTCCGTACCCGAGCAGCGGCGAGCGCGCGCTCCAGTCGTCCGGCGGGCTCATCGGATGGCTGCTGTCGGCGCCGCTCACCGGCACGGTCACCGGCTGGGTCGCGGTGCCGCTCCTGCTGCTGCTGACCGGCTTCGGCGTCCTGGTGATCACGGCCACGCCCGTACACCGGGTGCCCGAGCGCCTCGCCGAGCTGCGCGACCGGATCATGCTCCGCGAGCCCGAGCAGGACGAGCCCGCCGAGAAGGCCTCGGCCAGGTCCGGGAAGCGCTCGCGCAAGGGCGACGTCGAGCTGGGCACGCACAAGAAGCCCTACGACACCCCGGTCGTGGCCGACACCGACGAGCCGGAGGAGGACGTCCACAGCCTCGCCGACGACCTGTTCGAGCCGGCGGAGCCGGTCGAGACGGCCCGGCCCTCGCCGCCCGACCCGACGCCGCCGCCGAAGAGCGCCGAGCAGCTCACGCTGTCCTCGAACACCACCGGCGACGGCACGTACACGCTGCCGAAGGCCGGGCTGCTCAAGGCCGGATCGGTGGTCAAGCCCCGCACCAAGGCCAACGACATCGTGGTGAACGCCCTGTCGGAGGTGCTCGACCAGTTCGGCATCGACGCCCAGGTCACCGGCTTCACCCGCGGGCCGACCATCACCCGCTACGAGATCGAGCTGGGGCCCGCGGTCAAGGTCGAGCGGATCACCGCGCTCACCAGGAACATCGCCCTCGCCGTCAAGAGCGCCGACGTGCGGATCATCTCCCCGATCCCGGGCAAGGCCGCGATCGGCGTCGAGATCCCCAACACCGACAAGGACATCGTCAGCCTCGGCGACGCCCTGAAGGCGTCCGTCGCGGTCAACGACCACCACCCGATGCTCGTCGGCCTGGGCAAGGACGTCGAGGGCCGTACGGTCGTCGCCAACCTGGCCAAGATGCCGCACATGCTGATCGCCGGCGCCACCGGCGCGGGCAAGTCGACCTGCATCAACGGCCTCATCACCTCGATCCTCATGCGCTCCTCGCCGGACGAGGTGCGGATGGTCCTGGTCGACCCGAAGCGCGTCGAGCTGACCTCGTACGCCGGGATCCCGCACCTCATCACCCCGATCATCACGAACCCGAAGAAGGCGGCCGAGGCGCTGCAGTGGGTCGTGGGGGAGATGGACCGCCGCTACGACGACCTGGCGGCCTCGGGCTACCGGCACATCGACGACTTCAACAAGAGCGTCCTGGCGGGCAAGCTCACCGCGCCTCCGGGCAGCGAGCGCGTCTACACCCCGTACCCGTACCTCCTGGTCATCGTGGACGAGCTGGCCGACCTGATGATGATCGCGCCGCGTGACGTGGAGGACTCCGTCGTCCGCATCACTCAGCTGGCCCGGGCGGCAGGCATCCACCTGGTGCTGGCCACCCAGCGGCCGAGCGTCGACGTCGTCACCGGGCTGATCAAGGCGAACGTCCCGTCCCGGCTGGCGTTCGCGACCTCGAGCCTCGCCGACAGCCGCGTGATCCTCGACCAGCCCGGAGCCGAGAAGCTCGTCGGGCAGGGCGACGCGCTGTTCCTGCCGATGGGCGCGAGCAAGCCGCTGCGGCTGCAGAACGCGTACGTATCCGAAAAAGAGATTCATGACGTCGTCGCACATTGCAAGAAACAGGCCGAACCCGACTACCGCACCGACGTCGCGGCGGCCGAACAGCGCAAGCGGGAGATCGACGAGGACATCGGCGACGACCTCGATCTGCTTGTCCAGGCGGCCGAACTCATCGTGTCCACGCAGTTCGGGTCCACCTCGATGCTCCAGCGGAAGCTGCGTGTCGGCTTCGCCAAGGCGGGCCGTCTGATGGACCTGTTGGAAAGCCGTGCCATCGTCGGACCCAGCGAAGGGTCGAAGGCTCGCGATGTATTGGTCAAACCGGACGATCTGCCGGGCGTTCTGGCATCCCTGCGAGGCGAGTAGCGGCGGAGATCTTGGGTAGCTGACATATCAGCGTTGCACGTCGCTTCTCGCGACCGCCCTTCATAGACTGCACGCGGGAATGCGACCCCGGCGACGCCGCACGGCTGAACAACGCCACGAGGTTCCCAGGAGGCGCGGCGTGACCATCGGTGGCACCCTCGCGAAGGCCCGCCAGGAGGCGGGTCTCACCGTCTCGCAGGTCTCTGATCGGACTCGGATCCGCGAGACCGTCATTCAAGCCATCGAACGCGACGACTACACGTTGTGCGGCGGCAACTTCTACGTACGCGGCCACATCCGAAGTATCGCGAGGGTCACCGGGATCGATTCCGAGCCTCTCATCGGTGAGTACGACGACGCTCACGGCGGGTCGCCCCAGGCGATCCCGGCGCGACAGGCGTTCGAACCGGAGACGCCCGTACGGATCCGCGAACGCCGCTCGCCCAACTGGAGCGCGGCCATGGCCGTCGCACTGGCCCTGATCGTCGTCTACGGCGTCGTACGCGTGGCGACCGGGCACGAGGCGCACAAGGCCATCCAACCGGCCGCCGCGCCCGCGACGGCGCGCGCCACGCCCGCGCCGAGCCACACCGCCTCGCCCAAGCCGGCCCCGCGCAATGACGTGACCGTACGCGTCAAGGCCCGGCGGGCGAGCTGGCTCAACGTCCGCGACTCGAAGGGCAAGCAGCTCTTCAGCGGCGTGATCAAGGCCGGGCAGATCGAGGAGTGGACGGACAAGCGGCGGATCCGGCTGCTGATCGGCAACGGTGGTGGCGTACGGCTCACGGTCAACGGCAAGGACGTCGGCTCCCCGGGTGACGGCGGTCAGGTGATCCAGCTCAGCTACGGCCCGCACGATCCGGCCAAGGGGCAGGACCCGAGCAAAGGCTGAGGGCGGCTCTCACCGCTCGGCCCAGTACCGTATGGAGCATGTCCACCCGCCGTACTGAGCCCGTGCACGCGTGCCTCTCGCGCCGCGCGAGAGGGGAGCGCTCCGCGTGAGCACCGCCGACAACTCTGCCACCTCGGCGGACCGCCGTTCCGTCTCTCTTGTCACCCTCGGCTGCGCGCGCAATGAGGTCGACTCGGAGGAGCTCGCGGCGCGGCTGGAGAACGCGGGCTGGACCCTTGACGACTCCGGGGACGCCTCGGTCGTCCTCGTCAACACCTGCGGGTTCATCGACGCCGCGAAAAAGGACTCGATCGACACGCTGCTCGCCGCCGCAGATTCCGGCGCCAAGGTCGTCGCGGCGGGCTGCCTCGCCGAGCGGTACGGCGCCGAGCTGGCCGAGTCGCTGCCCGAGGCCGACGCGGTGCTCGGCTTCGACGACTACGCCGAGATCGGCGAGCGCCTCGACGGCGTCCTGACCGGGCGCCGGCACCAGTCCCACATCCCGCGGGACCGGCGCACGCTGCTGCCGCTCAGCCCGGTCGAGCGCGCCGACGCCCACGTGCACGTACCCGGCCACGGCGAGGCGCCGCCCGAACCCGCCGACCTGCCCGACGGCGTCGCACCGGCCTCCGGGCCGCGGGTGCTGCGGCGCCGCCTCGAGGGTGGACCGGCCGCGCCGCTGAAGCTCGCCTCCGGGTGCGACCGCCGGTGCACGTTCTGCGCCATCCCGGCCTTCCGCGGCGCGTACGTCTCGCGGCGGCCCACCGAGGTGCTGGACGAGGCGCGCTGGCTGGCCGGCCAGGGCGTACGCGAGCTGGTCCTCGTCAGCGAGAACTCCACCTCCTACGGCAAGGACCTGGGCGATCTTCGGCTCCTGGAGACCCTGCTGCCCGAGCTGGCCGCGGTCGAGGGCGTCGAGCGCGTACGCGTCAGCTACCTGCAGCCCGCCGAGCTGCGGCCGGGCCTGATCGAGGTCATCGCCACGACCCCCGGCATCGCGCCCTACTTCGACCTGTCGTTCCAGCACGCCAGCGGCCCGCTGCTGCGGCGGATGCGCAGGTTCGGCGACCGCGAGCGCTTCCTCGAACTGCTCGAGCAGGTCCGCGCGCTGGCGCCCGAGGCGGGCGTGCGGTCGAACTTCATCGTCGGGTTCCCCGGCGAGACCGAGCGCGACGTCGAGGAGCTGGCCGCGTTCCTGACCTCCGCGCGGCTCGACGCGGTCGGCGTCTTCGGTTACTCCGACGAGGAGGGCACCGAGGCGGTCGGCTTCGAGGGCAAGCTCGACGCCGACGAGGTGGATTCACGGGTCTCGGCCCTCACCACGCTCGCCGAGGAGCTCACCGCCCAGCGCGCCGAGGAGCGGCTCGGGTCGTTCGTCGAGGTGCTCGTCGAGGAGCCGGGCGAGGGCCGCGCGGCCCACCAGGCGCCCGAGATCGACGGCGTCGTGGGCCTCAAGGGTGACGCCGAGGTCGGCGAGATCGTGCGAGCCCGTGTCGTCGAGTCGATGGGTGTGGACCTCCTCGCCGTCGTGGATCGGTCATGACCGAGCGAAGCGAGGGAATCGGCAAGGACAGCACGCGCGTCATGGGGCCGATGAAGGAGGCCCCATGACGCTCTCGGCCGGAGGCGACCCGCTCGCCGCCGGAGAGGACCCGATCGCGACGCCCGTCGCCGAGCAGGCGAGCATCCTCAACGTGGCGAACCTCCTGACGGTGGTTCGCCTCGTGCTCGTCCCGTTCTTCCTCTGGCTGCTGTTCACCGACGGCACCTGGTGGCGGATCGCGGCCCTGGTGATGTTCGCGCTGGCGTCGGTCACCGACCGGATCGACGGCGAGCTGGCCCGGCGCCACAACCTCGTCACCGACTTCGGCAAGATCGCCGACCCGATCGCGGACAAGGCGCTGACCGGGTCCGCGCTGGTCGGCCTCTCGCTGCTCGGTGACCTGTGGTGGTGGGTCACGGTCGTGATCCTGGTCCGCGAGGTCGGCATCACGCTCCTGCGGTTCGTGGTCATCCGGTACGGCGTGATCGCCGCGAGCCGGGGCGGAAAGCTCAAGACCATGCTGCAGGTGTTCGCGATCGGGTTCTACGTGATGCCGGGCCCGATCGACCCGCTGCGCTGGGTCACGATGGGCGCCGCGGTCCTGGTCACAGTCGTGACCGGTCTGGACTATGTCGTGAAGGCTTGGAGGCTGTGGTCGGATGGTCGTGCGAGTCGAGCTGCTGACGGTCGGTGACGAGCTGCTCCGTGGCGACACCCCCAACGGGAACGCCACCTGGCTGGGCTGGCGGCTCACGGAGGCGGGCGCCACGGTCACCCGCGGCGTGGTGGTGTCGGACGAGCGGGCGGAGATCGTCGGGGCGCTCCACGAGGCGCTGGGACGCGCCGACGCGGTGATCGTGACGGGCGGCCTGGGGCCGACGTCGGACGACCTGACGCGCGACGCTCTCGCCGCGGCCGCCGGGGTGGAGTTGCGCCGCGACCCGGAGCTGGAGAGCCGGCTGCGCCGCCGGTCCGCCGAGCGCAACGTCCCGCTGAAGGACGAGGCCCTGCGGATGGCCGACGTGCCCGAGGGCGCCCGGCTGCTGCCCAACCCGGCGGGCACCGCGCCGGGCCTGCGGCTGTCCCTGGCGGGCGGCGTCGTGTACGCGCTGCCGGGGGTTCCCTCGGAAATGCGCGCGATCTCCGAGGGCTCGGTGCTGCCGGAGCTGGTCGGCGCGACCCCCAAGGCCGGCGCGAGCGCGGTGCTGCGGGTCGCGACCGTGTGGGAGTCGGTGATCGCCTCCCGGCTGGCGCCGGTGGAGAAGCGCCCCGGCGTACGGCTCTCCTACTACCCCTCTCCGGCCGAGGTACGGGTGCGGATCGAGGCCGACGACGACGGCCTGCTGGCCGACGCCGAGGCCGAGGCGCGGGAGCTCCTGGCGCCGGCCGTCTACAGCGGGGGCGATGTCACACTCGACCGCGTGGTGCACGGCCTGCTGGCCGAGCGGGGCGCCACCGTCGCGGTGGCCGAGTCCCTCACCGGCGGTCTGCTCGGGGCCGAGCTGACCGAGATGCCGGGTTCTTCCGCGACCTTCGCCGGGGGCGTCACCGCGTACGCCACGACGCTCAAGCAGACGCTTCTCGGCGTTCCGGCCGAACTCCTGGCCGAACACGGCGCCGTGCACCCGGACGTGGCCGCCGCGATGGCCGAGGGCGTACGTGAGCGCCTCGGCGCGACGTACGGGCTCGCGGTGACCGGGGTGGCCGGTCCGGAGCCCCAGGACGGCCATCCGGTCGGCACGGTGCATATTGCGGTCGCGGGTTTCGGCGACGATCCGGTCGTCCGCTCTCTTCGCCTTCCGGCCCCCGCGGACGGCGACGGAGCCCGCGCCCCGATCCGCCGAATGTCCGTCGTCAACGCCCTTGACCTGCTAAGGCGTGCCCTGAGTGGCCTGGAGATCGACACCCACTGGGTCGGCTAGGCAGGAAGATCGGGAAGAACCAGACTGATTACAGCGTTACGTCGGAAGCGAACACGAAAGCTTCGGTCTGCCACGTCCCTCGTTTAGGCAGGTACGGTGGAACCGGTAGAAGGGTCAGGACTCATCGGAGGGAGCGAGACATGGTCCTGCTTCGTCAGCTGCTCGGCGACGTACTCCGGCAGCTGCGGCTGCGCCAAGGCCGTACCCTCCGGGAGGTCTCCGCGGCCGCGCGAGTGTCGCTGGGGTACCTGTCCGAGGTCGAGAGAGGCCAGAAGGAAGCGTCTTCTGAGCTGCTCGCCTCGATCTGCAAGGCCCTCGGCGTACCGCTCTCACACGTCCTCCGTGACGTCTCCGACCAGCTGGCCCTGGCCGAGCTGCAGCAGGAGCCGGTGATGGCGGGCGCGCCCGAGCACGAGCGTCTCGACGCCGAGCGCATCTCGGCGGACAGCGTCCCGGCCACGCCGGAGACGATCGAGGCCGCGCTGCGTGCCGACATGGTGGCCGCCTGACCGTCCAACAGAACATCGACGTGCCCCCTCGCGAGATCGCGGTGGGGGCACGTGTCATTTGGGGCCCGATACAGGTACAGGCTTTTTGATGGGTTTTGTGCCGGAAGCCACGGTTAACTGCCTGGTCGACGGGCAGTTCCGCAGTGCGAGCCCAATCGACGGTAAAGGAGATGTGGCGATGTCGACAGTGAAGAGTCCGCTGAGAGAAGAGGCCCGAAGGGCGACCGGGAACACCCTGCAGGATTCGCTCGTCGACCTCATCGACCTGCACCTTCTCGCGAAGCAGGCCCACTGGAACCTCACGGGCCGCAACTTCAGGCCGCTCCACCTCCAGCTCGACGAGGTCGTCGACCTGGCCCGCGACCACGCGGACACGGTGGCGGAGCGAGCCGTGTCGATCGGCGTCAACCCGGACGGCCGGTCCCGTGCCGTGACCGACCACTCCAGGGTCCACCAGTTCGACGCGGGCTACCTGCACGAGGACAAGGTCGTCGCGGCCATGGTCGACATGCTCGCCGACATGAGCCAGCGGTTCAGGGAGCGCATCGAGATCACCGGCGAGAGCGATCCGGTCACTCAGGATCTGCTGATCGCGGTCGCGCAGGACCTGGACAAGCAGCACTGGATGTTCGCCGTCCAGCGCTGACACCCGATCAAGGGGCGCCGTCGCCGGCAGGCGGCGGCGCCTCACCAGGTTGGCAGGCCGGGCACCAGAACGTGATCCGCTCCTGAGGCTGGTCGCCCTGGTCCGCGCGCGCGATCCGCGTGCCGCAGCGCCGACATGGACGGCCCGCACGCCCGTGCACCCAGGACGTCTCGCCCGGCCGGCGTACGCCCGTCGTCGTCTGGTCGACCCGGTCCTTGTTGGCCTCCATCAGCCGCCTGGCGAGGCCTACGAGCCCCTCGAGGTCGGGGACGTCGCCGACGGCGCACCAGGGGTGTACGCCGCGCAGGAAGAGCGTCTCGGCCTTGTAAAGGTTGCCGATCCCGGCGAGCCGGGTCTGGTCGAGCAGCGCCTCACCGATCGGCCGGTCCGGGCTCTCGCGCAGGCGGCGTACGGCCTCGTCGAGGTCCCAGTCCGGCCCGAGCAGGTCGGGGCCCAGCCGCCCGACGACCTGGTCCTCCCGTGAGGTCCGCACCAGCTCGACGACGCCCAGGGAGTAGCCGACCGCCTGCCACCGGTCGTTGGCGAGCACGAGCCTGACGCGGTGGTCGCGCGGAACGCGCGCGCTCGAGGGCCGGATCCGCCAGGACCCCTCCATGCGCAGGTGGGTGTGGACGGTCACGTCGCCGTCGACCCGCGTCAGCAGGTGCTTGCCGCGCGCGGTGACGTCGAGGACGCGCCGGCCGGTCAGGTCGGCGGTGGCCGCACGGGGCACCCGGAAGTCGCTGAGCGTCAGCACGCGGCCCGCGAGCGCCTCATCGAGACGCCGCGCCGCCGCCCACACCACATCACCCTCCGGCATCGCGGCCGGACGGCGTCATGGGCGGAAGGCGGGGGAGTCCCAGGCGGCGGGGTCCTCGGTCAGCGCGTGCACGGCCGGGGGCAACTCGCCCGAGGCGACATCGGCGAGCGAGACCTGCTCGAGGATGGCACGCTCGCTCGCCCTCAAGGCGATCCACACCGCCTGCAGTGCCTTGGCCGGGCCCTCGTAGCCGAGGTCCTCCGGCCGTTCGCCGCGCACACCGACGAGCGGGCCGTCGATGGCGCGGATGATGTCGGCGAGCGCGATCTCGCCGGCGGGGCGGGCCAGCCAGTAGCCACCCTCGGGGCCCCGCTGGCTGCGGACCAGCCCCGAGCGGCGAAGCTGACTGAGGATGTTCTCGAGGAACTTCAGCGGGATGCGCTGGGCTTCGGCGAGCTGGACCGCCGTCACCGGGCGTTCGCCGCCGACGGCTAGTTCGGCGGCCGCGCGTAGTGCGTAATCGACCCGGGCGGACAATCGCATGTACTGATTATCCCGCCTCCGAGGAGCTGATCACGCCACCGGCCCCTTTTCCGGTCCAGACAGGCCGAGGATTTCGGCGGCGGCGCGCCCGTTCGCGTACGTGGCGCCGTACGTCGCGACGTACACCGAGCCCTCCGGACGCCACACCGGCAGCCCCATTTCGAGGAGGACGGCGTCGGGCCGTGCGGACAGGAGCGCCGAGATGAGAGCGCGGTGACCCGGGTACCGGTGCGCGTCACGTACGACCACGACCAGTGATCGTCCGGTGGCACGTTCCAGCAGGTCGGCCGCGGTGTCGACCTCGACGTCGACCGCGACCGCGTCGGCGGCCCACGGGCGCAGGCCCCACGGGACCGGGCCGACCGCGATGTTCGACGGCGCCTGGAGCTCCACGACCAGCGGATTCGGCGACAGGGAGGGCGAACCCGTCACCCGGACGGCGCGGCGTGCCGCCTCCTGCCCGATGGCCCGGTCGACCTCGGCGGTGCCGGCCGTGGCCGGCCACGCCCGCAGCGCGGCGGCGCGTGCCGCGGCCTCCTCGAGGCGCTCGGCGGACAGCCGGCCCTCGCGTACCGCCTCCACGATGCGCTCGCGGATGGCGCGCACGCTGTCCTCGTACTCCTTGGTGCCGAGGCAGAGCAGGTCGGCGCCGGCCGACAGGGACCGTACGGCGGCCTCAGGGATGCCGATCGCGTCGCTGGCCGCCCGCATGTCGAGGGCGTCCGTGACGACCGGCCCGTCGTAGCCGAGCGTGCCGCGCAGCAGCCCGGTGATCGCCGCGGGGGAGAGCGTCGCCGGCGTCGCCCCTGTGAGCGCCGGAACACGCAGGTGCGCGGTCATGATCGACAGCACGCCGGCCGCGATGGCGGCGCGGAACGGCACCAGTTCACGCCGCTCCAGCAGCGGCAGGTCCGCGTCCACGGACGGGATCTCCAGGTGGGAGTCCTGCGACGTGGCGCCGTGGCCGGGGAAGTGCTTGGCGCAGGCCGCGACGCCGGCCTCCTGGAGGCCGGTCACGGCCGCGGTGATGTGCCGGGCGACCAGCTCGGGGTCGGACCCGAACGCACGCGTACCGATGATCGGGTTGTCGTCGGCGGTGTTCACGTCGGCGGACGGCGCGAGGTTGAGGTTCACGCCGACCTCGCGCAGCTCGGCGCCGAGCGAGCGGTAGACGCGCCGGGTGACCTCGGTGTCGTCGAGCGCGCCGAGAGCCGCGCTGCCCGGGTACGGGCTGCCGGTCTCGTGGGCGAGCCGCGTCACGTCGCCGCCCTCCTCGTCGATCGAGACGAGGGGGTCACCGGCCTCGCGGAGCGCGGCGGTGATCGCGGCGACCCCGTCGGTGCCCGGAACGTTGCCGTTGATGGCGAACAGCGTCACGCCGCTGACCCCCCGCTCGATCCCCTCGAGGACCCAGCGCGGCGGTGTGTCGCCGGGGAACGGCAGGAGCAGGGTCGCGTTGGCGAGCCGTTCGAGAGAAGGGTCGATGCTCATGGTTCGATCACCATTCCTCGTGCGCTGTGCGGGTTCGGTGGAGGTCGTCGTGCCGTACGTCGTGGGTACGGGAGGCTCGGGGCTCATCCCTTCACCGCCCCCGCGACCAGCCCGGACACCATTCTTCGCTGCACGACGAGGAAGAAGGCGATCACCGGGAACGTGAGCAGCGTGGAGGCGGCCATGATCGGCCCCCAATCGTTGCCCGAGCGGGCGAAGAAGAACTGCAACATGATCGGCAGGGTCGCCTTGTCCTGGTCCTTCAGGAACGTGTAGGCGAAGGTGAGCTCGTTCCACGCCGTGATGAAGGAGAAGATGCTGGTCGCCACGAGCCCGGGCGCGACGAGCGGCAGCAGGATCCGGAAGAACGTACGTACCGGCCCGGCACCGTCGATCGCGGCCGCCTCCTCCAGGTCCTTCGGCACCGCGGCGACGAACCCGCGCAGCATCCACACGCCGAACGGCAGCGCGAAGCCGACGTACACCGTGATGAGGCCGACGAGGCTGTTCAGCAGCTCGAGATGCCTCATGTCGACGAACAGCGGGATGACCAGCGCCTCCGCCGGCACCATCTGCACGACCAGCAGCATGATCAGGAACGTCGTGCGGAACCGGAAGCGGAACCGTGCCACCGCCGTCGCCGCGAACAGCGCCAGCAGCCCGGAGATGACCACCGTGGACAGCGCGACGATCGTGCTGTTCACGAAGTAGTGCCAGAACGAGACCCCGGCCACGCCGCCGTTCACCACGAAGTCGAAGTGGTGCAGCGTCGGGCGGAACGGGAGCGGGTGCGGGGTCGTGGCGAAGATCTCCTGGTTCGGCTTGAACGCGGTGGAGATCATCCAGAAGACCGGGAAGACCGACACGACGAACACCGCGATCCCGGTGATGTTCAGCGCCAGCCGGCGGAACGTACGCGCGTTCACCTCGCTCCCTCCTGACGAATGATCATCCGGCTGTAGGCCGCGGTGACGACCAGCACGATCAACGTGAGGACCACCGCGATCGCCGACCCGAGGCCGTACTTGGCGTTGAGCGAGCCGAACGCCTCGGAGTAGGCGTACAGCGACAGGTTGAACGAGTCGCGGTTGGCCAGCCCGGCCAGCACGAACAACTGGACGAAGACCCGGAAGTCCCAGATCACCGACAGCACCAGCAGGACGCCGAAGACCGGGCGCAGCAGCGGGAAGGTGATCTTCCAGAAGTTGTTCCAGCCGTTGGACCCGTCGACACGCGCCGCCTCGTACAGCTCGATGGGCACGGTGCGCAGGCCGGCCAGCACCGACACCGCGACGAACGGGAAGGACATCCACACGACGCAGATGGTCAGCACCGTGTAGGTGGGCAGCGGCGTCGAGAACCAGTTGTAGTCCTGCCAGCCCGAGCCGACGAGCGCGTCCGGCAGCAGGTCGAGGAACCAGCCGACGAGGCCGCCGGTCGTGCCGAAGAGCCAGGCGAACAGGATCGCCGCGGTCACCGGCGGCGTCGCCCAGGCGATCATCACTCCACCGGCCACGAACGCCGACATCCGCTTGCCGAGCGCGTCCAGCAGCAGGCCGACGAGCGTGCCGACCAGCAGCGTGACACTCACGGCCACGATCGCGAACAGGAGTGTGTGGCGGAACGTGGTCCAGAAGAAGTCGTCGCCGAGGATCTGCCGGTAGTTGTCCAGCCCGACGTTCTCGGCCGGCTCGCCGCGGAGCTGGCGTACGCCGACCTTCTGGAAGGACATCCGGCCGACCTGGTACATCGGCCACAGGAGCAGGACCCCGATGACGGCGAGGGTGGGCAGGATCAGGAGGTACGGCCCGAAGCGGGGGCGGCGGCGGCCGGTCGATGCCGGGCCGGAGGTCTTCCGGCCCGGCACGCGCCGCACCGCCGGAGCGGTGTCGAGCATGCGGTCGGCCCCTTACTGGTTGAGCAGGGAGCCGGCCTGCTCGTCGGCCTTCCTCAGCTCATCGTCGGCGGACTTGCCCTGCATGATGGCCTTGACCGCGTTGGGCAGGACCTTCTTGGCGCCCTCGTAGTCGGCCCAGCCCTTGCTGGTCGGCGTGAACTTCTCGGACGACGCCGCGGCCCGCGCGAACGCGCTCATGATCGGGTCGTTCGTGTACGACGAGCCCTGCAGGACGTCCGTGAACTGCGGCAGGAACTTCAGCGTGCTCGCGAAGGTCTGGGCGTTCTTCTTGCTGTCCAGGATCGTCAGGTAGTCGAACGCGACGTCCTTGTTCTTGCTGTCGTTCCACACCGCGAGGTCGGAGCCGCCTGAGAAGACCGGGGCGAGGCCGCCGTCCTTGCCGGGGATCGGGAAGACGCCCCAGTTCTTGGAGTCCTTCTTGTTCACCTTCTCCAGCTGCGGAAGCGCCCAGCTGCCGTCCATGTACATGCCGACCTTGCCGAGCGCGAAGTCCTGCTGCGGGCCCTGCAGCTCGTTCTTGCCGACGTACTTGTCCGACGCGACCTTGTCCTTGTCGACCAGGCCGGCGTAGAACTGGACGGCCTCCTTGGCCTGCGGCTGCGACAGCGTGCCGACCCACTTGTCGCCCTGCTTGGTCGCGACGTCGCCGCCGTTGGCCCACACGAAGCTGAGGATGCCGTTCGTGAAGTCGCTGGGCGCCGCGATGCCGGGGACGCCCTTCTTGTCCTGGATCTTCTTGGCCGCTGCGGTCAGCTGCGCCCAGGACGTCGGCGGCTGGATGCCGAGGGAGGTGAACCAGTCCTTGTGGTACCAAACGGCCCGTACGCCGCCGTACCAGGGAGCCGCGTAGGTCTTGCCCTCAAGCTGGTCGTTGGCGAGGGCGCCCTTGCTGAGGTCCTTGCCCTCGGCCCAACCGGACATCTTGTCGGAGATGTCGGCCAGCGCGCCCTGCTCGGCCCATGACTGCACGTCGGTGTTGCCGACCTCGGTCACATCCGGCCCGGAGCCCGCCGCGATCGCGGTCTGAAACTTCTGGGTGGCCTGCGGCCAGGGGATGTACTGCACCTGCACGTCGGTCTTCGGGTGCTTCTGCTGGAACTCGGCCTTCACCCCGTCCAGGAACTTCGTCTGCTCCGGGCTGCCGTCACCCATCTGCCAGACGACGATCTTGGCCGGATCCGCGCCCTTGGCGGAGGCCTCATCCTTCTTGCCGCCGCAGCCTGTAACGGCGACAGCGAGTACGGTGGCCGCTGCGGCGACCTTGGTGTACCTCACAATGGACTCCCTTCGGAGTTGCCCCGAAGGCACGCGAGAGCGCTTACTGATATCCATGCTGTGGGGCACCTCCCTACAGTCGGGGCTGCGGGCCTGCCGATTCCGGATTATGGGGGACGGACACTTTCCACTAAACTAACAGGAAAGTTTCCTAACCGAGGGACCTGTTAGCGGATCGAGATGGAAGGTGGCCGGAATGCCGAGTCGCCCGGGGACACCGAGACTGCTGCGCGAGCTGAACGACCGGTCCGCGCTCGATCTCCTGGTGAGCGCCGGCCCGCTCACGCGCGCCCAGATCGGGGAGCGCACCGGACTGTCGAAGGTCACAGCATCCCAGCTCCTGGCCCGTTTGGAGGAGCGCGGGCTCGTCACCGTCGTCGGTGAGCAGGCGGGCGGACGCGGGCCCAACGCGGCCCTGTACGCCGTGGTGCCCTCCAGCGCGTACGTGGCCGGCCTCGACGTCGGCCCCAATACGGTTACGGCCGGAATCGCCGACATCACCGGACACGTCGCGGCCGAGGTCACCGTCGACCCGAACGGTCTCGGCGCCGACGACGTCGTCTCCGTCGTGCACAACGCCGTCGTGAAGGCCTGCCGCTCCGCCCGCGTACCCCTGTCCAAACTGCGCGCGCTCGTCATCGGCACGCCCGGCGTCGTCGACCCGCGTACCGGCGACGTGCAGTTCATCTACGACCTGCCGCACTGGCACGCGGGCGTCCTCGAGGCCCTGCGCCGCGACCTGCGCATCGCCGTCACGATCGAGAACGACGTCAACCTCGCCGCCCTCGCCGAACGCGCCTACGGCGCCGCCGGGAACATCGACGACTTCGCCCTGCTGTGGGCCGACCGCGGCCTCGGCGTCGCCGTGATGCTCGACGGCCGCCTGCACCGCGGCGTCTCCGGCGGCGCCGGCGAGATCGGCTACCTGCCCGTGCCCGGCGCACCGTTGCCCGAGAAGGACACCGAGTCGGTCACCTGGGGCATGCCCGCCCTCGCCGGCGGGCTCGGCGCCCTCGCCGGCGCCGACGCCGTACGCGAACTCGCCCGCGGCCACGGCTTCGACCGCCCGACCGCCACCGAATGCGTACGCGCCGCCGCCGAGGCGGGCCCGTCCGGCGACGCCTTCCTGGACGAACTCGCCACCCGCCTGGCGTACGGGGTCGCGTCCGTGACGATCGTGCTCGACCCGGAACTGGTGGTGATCTCAGGCCGCCTCGGCCGCGCCGGCGGCGAACGCCTCGCCCACCGCATCCAGGAGGCCGCCGGCCGGATCTGCCCCACCCGCCCCCGCGTCGGCGTCAGCCGCCTGGAGGGCAACGCCGTCCTCAGCGGCGCCCTGCTCGCCGCCCTCGACCGAGCCCGCGACGAGGTGTTCTCCAGCGAGGCCTAATTCCTCCATCACCGGTCGGGGCTTTCGGCGGCGTTGATAGGTTCTGCGACGTCCGTAAAGACCGATCGGGAGGCCGCTGTGCCGAATGTCAAGCCGCTCGCCGAGGGGGATCCCCATCGGCTGGGCGCCTACGACGTCACGGGACGGCTCGGTGAGGGCGGACAGGGCCTCGTCTACCTCGGCGAGGGTACGGCGGGGCAGGTCGCGATCAAGCTCCTGCACACCCAGCTGATCGAAGACCAGGCCGCCCGCGCCCGCTTCGTACGCGAGGTCGAGGTCACCAAGCGCGTGGCCCGCTTCTGCACCGCCCAGGTCCTCGACGCCGGCATGGCGGGGGACCGCCCGTACATCGTCAGCGAGTACGTCGCCGGGCCGTCGCTCCACGAGCAACTCCGCAACGAGGGCCCTCGGCGCGGATCCGCACTCGACCGGCTCGCCATCAACACCGCCACCGCCCTCGCCGCCATTCACAAGGCCGGCGTGGTCCACCGCGACTTCAAGCCCGGCAACGTCCTGATGGGCCCCGACGGCCCCGTCGTGATCGACTTCGGCATCGCCCGCGCGCTCGACGCGAGCAACACGACCATGATCGGCGTCAGCCAGGTCGTCGGCACCCCCGCCTTCATGGCCCCCGAACAACTCGCCGACGGCCCGATCGGCCCGCACACCGACATGTTCGCCTGGGCCGTCACGATGGCCTACGCCGCGACCGGCGTCCCGGCCTTCGGCCACAAATCCATCCCGAAGGTGATCAACCGGATCCTGCACGAGGACCCGGACCTCGGCGCCCTGGACGGCGACCTACGCGAAATCGTCGCCGCCTGCCTGGCCAAGGACCCCACCCACCGTCCGAACGCCCGACGCCTCATGGACGAACTGATGGGCCACGGCGGCGCCACCCCCCTTTCACCCACGTACTCCGCGAACCCCACGGTGTCGGATCGCTATCCGTCCAGCCCCTCCACATCCGGCCCGCACCCGTCGAGCTCCTCCGAGTCCAGCACGTACACCTCGGGCCCGCAGGTCCCGGAGGACGGCACGATGCGTCTGCCCGGACCGGTGGTGCCTCCGGGCGACGGCACGATGCGCACGCCCGCCGCCGGGCACGGCGCCGCGAACCCCATGCACACGCCGGGAGGCGTCGGCCCGCACGGACCCACGCCCGGAGGTGGCACCCCGTACGGGCCCACGCCGGGTGGCGGCAGCCCGCACATGCACCCCGGCGGAGGCATCGGCGCCCCGCCGCACGGGCACGGCCTGCCCCCGGCGATGCCGCCAGGCCACCAGGGCCCGCCAGGACGCCGCGGACGCTCGGGATTCATCATCGCCGGAGCGATCGTCGGCTTCATCGCGCTGCTGCTCGGACTCGGCGCGCTCGCCTCGTCGTTCAAACACAAGAAGAACGACGCCGCCGCCCAGCCCTCCCCGTCCAAACTGGCCCACCGGCGCGTCAAGCACCACACACCGACGCCCACTCCGAGCCGTACACCGTCACACCGGCCCACCAGCCCCAAGCCAAAGCCGAACCCGTACACCCCCCAGCGCCTGTGCGGCAGCGGCTACCGCGTCATCGGTGTCCACGGCCTGGGCGACGCGAGGGCCTACCTCCTCTACAACACGCACGCCGGAACGAACTGCGTCGTCACGCTGGTGACCCGATCCACCGGCAAGACGTTCCTCGATGCCTCCCTCGTCGTACAGGGTGGTAGCCGGGGAAGCCGCAGCGGCTCCTTCCCGTACTACGCCGGCCCGATCCGCCTCCCGGCCAAGGGCAAGTGCGTGATGTGGGGTGGCGCCTCCAAGACGGCACACTGGACAAGCGCCTGGACCCACTGCGGCCGCTGACCAAGACCGCCCAACGCCGCCCCCGGCCAAGGTCGCCAAGCGCTGCGTCCAGCCACGGCCGCTTAACGCTGCGTCTGATCAAGGCCGTCCAAAGCTGCGTCTGGCCAAGGTTGCCCAGTGCTGCGCCTGACCCAGGCCGTCCGACGCCGCGTCGGGCCAAGGCCGACCAGTCTCCGTCCTCGGGAGAAGGGCCCTTCCTGCCCACCGCCGTGCGCGGAGTCTCCTTCCGAATCCGGACTGGGGCTCGGTAGGTTCTGCTTCCGCTCTGCCCTCCCTAGTCGCGTGAACCTCCCGCCAGGGTTGGCGGATCGATGCCGGTGTTGCCGGCGGACGGCTTCAGCACCGGGCCATGGCGCATCTGGTGTGGACCCACGTGAGGCCGAGGCGGCAGATGTACTGCCCGATGAACACCGGCCCGCCGCAGAGCGGGCATCGGCCGGTTCGTCGTGCCTTGCGCCCTCGGGTGGCGAGTTTCGTGGTGGCCCGCTGCCGTAGGTCCGTACGTGGGTTCGGGCGGCGGCCGGTGTTCAGCAGACCGCTGATCTCTTCCAGCCTGAAGCCGAGCCGTTGCGCCGACTTGATGGTCCGCAGCAGGGCGACGGTGTCCGGGGGATAGGCCCGGTGACCTCCGGGACCACGGTCGGGCCGGGGCAGCAGACCGAGGCGTTCGTAGTAGCGCAACGTCTGAACGTTCACGCCGGCTCGCGTGGCCACCTCCCCGCTTCGTAGGGTTCGCTCGCTCACGACGGCCCGGCGGCGGTCATGGCGTCGAGTACGTGTTCTTCGCCGGTGGGGACGGCGATGTCCAGGATCACGTGGCCGTCGCCGGTGTGCTCGATGGTGAACGTGAAGAACGGGCAGCACACCGACTCGCGGGCGATGAGGTCTGTGGCTGCGGGTTCGTCCGCCGTGTCCAGGACGAGGCGCAGCAGGCAAGGGCGCGGCCGGGACGGGGGACCTGGCGCGCGGGCGAAGAGGGTGGCGAACTCCTCGAGTCTGCCCGGGCGTTCGGTACGAGGCAGGGTGCAGGTCTCCGGCATCCAGGACTGTTCGGTCATCGATCCTCCCGTGACGTTCACGAACGACAACACCAGACGACGGTAAGGCCGTACCGGGGTACCGGATTCAACCCCGCGGATGGGTCGGGTGGCCGTCGCTGGATCGCAGTGGGCCCGACTGGGCGCCGGTGGCATCTAGCCGACCGCCGGTCGGGGCGTCGGACCCCGTGCCGTGCCCCGGCCCGCAGACCGGTCGAGGCCGGTGGTCTGTGCCGGACGGCAATGGCCCGGGGCGTACCAGGTAGCAGGTCCGCGGCTTCGCCGAAGGGCGGTGAGGCGGCTCAGGAGCTCGGCCCGGTCCTTGGGCCACGCGAGGGCTGGTCGAGTGAGGCGCGACGAGGTCAGGATCTCAGGCGTAGGCCTCTTGGGGTCGGGTGGAAGCCGGCGGCCTCGAGGGCGGCGGCCAGGGGCGAGTCGGTGATGGCCTCTCCGTCGGCGCGCTCGACGGTGAGGCGGCCCAAGGCGCCTTCGCGAACAGAGAGGGCCAAGGCGTCGACGGCGGGTTGGAGGTCGTCTTCGGCCCAGGAGAGCAGGGTCTTGCCGCCGCGTTCGACGTAGAGGACCAGGCGGCCTTCTACGAGGACGACCAAGGCGCCGGCCTTGCGGCCGGGTTTGTGGCCGCTGGCGGCCTCGCCGGGGCGTTCGGGCCAGGGGAGGGCGGCGCCGTACGGGTTGGCGGGGTCGGTGGCGGCGAGGACGAGGGCGTCGCCGGTACGGCCCGGGGCGCGTAGCCGGTCGACGGCGCCGGGGAGGGCGAACTGGGCGGCGCCGAGGCCTTCGACGAAGTAGCCGCGGCGGCAGCGGCCGGTGTCCTCGAAGGCGCGCAGGACGGGGTAGACGGCGGCGAAGCCGCCCGGGGTGCGTTCGGCCATCACGGCGCCGCGGATGACGATGCCGTAGCGGTCGAGGAGGGTCTCGGCGAGCGCGTGGCCGCGGCGGGTGGTGTCGGCCGAACGGTCGGGCAGCAGCCACCAGCGGCCGGCGACCGTGGGCGGGCCGGTGCGGGAGGGCATCGTGGGTCGGCGTCGGCGGGTGCTCGGGCGATGGGTGCCAGAACCCGAGCCGAGGCGCGACCGCAGCGGCGCCAGGGTGTCGTTGGTGAGGCGGCCCGACCACACGAGGTCCCACAGCGCGGTGACGAGCTCCTGGTCGTTCAGCGAACCGACCCGGTCGGACAGCGTGCGGAAGAACACCGCGCCGCCGTCGGCGAGTGCGGCCAGCACGCTCTCGTGCAGCGGGGTGAGCGTGATGTCGGCGGGCTCGGCCATGAGCAGCGGCGCGGTGTCGGCGAGGTAGAGCGACACCCACCCGTCGCCGCCCGGCAGCCCGCCCTGCCCGGCCCACACGACCTCGCCGGAGGCGGTCAGCTCGTCGAGCATCGCAGGGGAATAGTCGGGTACGCGCGCCGGCAGGACCAGGGACTCCAGCGCAGAGGCGGGCACGGCCGCACCCTGGAGTTGTTCGACGGCGGACACGAGGGCGTCTAGACCGCGCAGCCGGGAACCGCCGATCCCATGCCAGGCGGGCAGGAACCGGGCGAGCGCCTCGTGGGAGGACGGCTCGACCTCGGCGCGCAGCCGGGCCAGCGAACGCCGGCGCAGCATGCGGAGCACGCCGGCGTCGCACCACTCGGTGCCGCGCTCGCCGGGGGTGAACTCGCCCTCGACCACGCGGCTCATCGCGGCGAGCCGGCGCAGGCCGTCGTCGACCACGGCCACGCCGAGGCCGAACCGTGCCGCGGCGCCGGTCGCGTGGAAGGGCCCGCGCGTGCGGGCGTGCCGACTCAGCAGGTCGGCGAGCGGATCGGCGACCGGCTCGAGGTACGCCTCGGGTACCCCGACCGGCAGCGGCGCGCCGAGTGCGTCGCGCAGCCGTGCGGCGTCCTCGATCGCGGACCAGCGTTCCTCGCCGGCGACCCGTACGCGGATCGCCCGGTGTGTCTCCTCCAGCTCGGCCAGCCAGTGCGGCGACGCGCCGCGCTCGCCGAGCTCGGCCGTCGTGAGCGGGCCCAGCTCGCGCAGCAGGTCGGCGGCGCCCTCGAGGTCACGCGCGTGCCGGTCGGGTACGAGCCGTCGCAGCTCGAGGTCGGCCTCGGCGACCACCTCGGGGTCGAGCAGTTCGCGCAGGTCGGCCTGGCCGAGCAGCTCGGCCAGCAGCGTGGAGTCGAGGGCGAGCGCCTGCGCGCGGCGCTCGGCCAGCGGCGCGTCGCCCTCGTACATGAACGCGCCGACGTAGGCGAACAGCAGCGACCGGGCGTACGGCGAGGGCGTCGGCGTCTCGACCTCGACCAGCCGCGCCCGGCGGCTCGCCAGGTCGCTCATCAGCGCGATCAGCCCGGGTACGTCGAAGACGTCCTGGAGGCATTCGCGCACGGTCTCCAGCACGATCGGGAAGGAGGCGTAGCGGCTCGCCACGGTGAGCAGCTGCGCGGCGCGCTGGCGCTGCTGCCACAGCGGCATGCGGCGGCCCGGCCGGTGGCGCGGCAGCAGCAGCGCGCGCGCCGCGCACTCGCGGAACCGGGACGCGAACAGCGCCGAACCCCCCAGCTCGGCGGTGACGATCTGCTCGATCTCGCCGGGGTCGAACAGCGCGAGGCCGCCCGGCGCGTCGAGCGACTCGCCCGTGTCGGGGATGCGCAGCACGATGCCGTCGTCGGAGTGCACGGCCTGCGCGTCGACGCCGTAGCGCTCGCGCAGCCGCGAGGTCATCGCGAGCGCCCACGGCGCGTGCACCCGCGCGCCGAGCGGCGAGTGCACGACGAGGCGCCAGTCGCCGAGCTCGTCACGGAACCGCTCGACCACGAACGTACGGTCGTCGGGGACGTAGCCGGTGGCCTCACGCTGTTCGCGCAGGTAGGCGAGCAGGTTGCCGGCCGCCCACTCGTCGAGCCCGGCGGAGCGCACGCGCTCCTCGGCGGGGCCGGCCTCCAGCGCGGACAGCTCGCGGCTGAACGCGCCGAGGGCACGGCCCAGCTCGGCGGGCCGTCCGGGCGTGTCGCCGTGCCAGAACGGCAGCTTGCCGGGCCGACCCGGAGCGGGGGAGACCAGGACGCGGTCGGGCGTGATGTCCTCGATGCGCCACGAACTGGCGCCGAGGACGAACACGTCGCCGACCCGCGACTCGTACACCATCTCCTCGTCCAGCTCGCCGACGCGCGAGGACTTCTCTCCGACGAGGAAGACGCCGAACAGGCCGCGATCGGGGATCGTGCCGCCGCTGGTCACGGCGAGCCGCTGCGCACCGGGACGCGCCCGCAGGACGCCGGAGACCCGGTCCCATACGACGCGGGGGCGCAGCTCGCCGAACTCGTCGCTCGGATAGCGCCCGGCGAGCATGTCGAGCGTCGCCTCCAGCACCGAACGGGCCAGCGTCGCGAACGGCGCCGCCCGGCGTACGAGCGACTCCAGCTCGTCGACCGGCCAGTCGTCCATGCTCACCATCGCCACGATCTGCTGGGCGAGTACGTCGAGCGGGTTGCGCGGGTAGCGCAGCTCCTCGATCCGGCCGTCGCGCATCCGCTCGGCCACGACGGCCGTCTGCAGCAGGTCACCACGGTATTTGGGGAAGATCACGCCCTTGGAGACGGCGCCGACCTGGTGTCCCGCACGCCCGATGCGCTGGAGCCCGCTCGCCACCGACGGCGGCGACTCGACCTGGACGACCAGGTCGACCGCGCCCATGTCGATGCCGAGCTCGAGGCTGGAGGTCGCCACCACGGCGGGCAGCCGGCCGGCCTTGAGCGACTCCTCGATCGCGGACCGCTCCTCCTTGGAGACCGACCCGTGGTGGGCGCGTACGACGTCGGCCGGTACGCCCGCCGAGGCCCCGGCCTGCGCCATCACCTCCGCCGGCGAGTGGTCCTCGGCCGGCGCTCCACCGGTCGCCCGCTCGTACGCCAGCTCGTTCAGCCGCCCGCTCAGCCGCTCGGCGAGCCGGCGGGAGTTGGCGAACACGATCGTTGAACGGTGCTCCTCGATCAGGTCCAGCACGCGGGCCTCCACGTGCGGCCAGATCGACATGCGCTCGGGCTCACCGGCGGCCGCCCCTGTCAGGTCGCCGGTGGGCCCTCCGAGCTCCGTCATGTCCTCGAGCGGGACGGTGATCCTTAGCTCGACCTCCTTCTCGTGCGGTGGCTGCACGACGGTGGCGGGGCGCGTGCCTCCCAGGAAGGTCGCCACCTCCGTCACCGGACGTACGGTCGCGGAGAGCCCGATCCGCTGGGCGGGCCGTTCGAGCAGCGCGTCGAGGCGTTCGAGCGACAGCGCGAGGTGGGCGCCGCGCTTGGTCGCGGCGACCGCGTGGACCTCGTCGACGATCACGGTCTCGACGCCGCGCAGCGCGTCGCGTGCCTGCGAGGTCAGCATCAGGAAGAGCGACTCGGGCGTCGTGATCAGGATGTCGGACGGCTTGGTGGCGAACCTGCGGCGCTCGTCGGCGGGGGTGTCGCCCGAGCGCACGGCGACGCGTACGTCGGGCTCGGGCAGGCCGAGGCGCTGGGCGGTGCGGCGCAGGCCCGTCAGCGGCGCCCGCAGGTTGCGCTCGATGTCGACGGCGAGCGCCTTGAGCGGTGAGACGTAGAGCACGCGGCAGCGGCGCTTGGGGTCCTGTGGCGGCGGCTCGGCGGCGAGCCGGTCGAGCGACCACAGAAAAGCGGCGAGGGTCTTGCCCGAACCGGTCGGCGCGACGACGAGGGTGTGATCGCCCTGCGCGATCGCCTCCCACGCGCCCTCCTGGGCGGCCGTGGGCGCGGCGAACGCCCCGGTGAACCAGGCCCGGGTGGTGTCGGAGAATCGGTCGAGCGCGCGCACCCTGCCATAGTGCTACCTGCCACTGACAGAACCCCAGGCCGGTAGCGTTGAACCGTGCGTCTTACGGTGTTCTGGGAACGGATGAATCAGCAGTTCGGTGACGGCTACGCCGCGAGCGTGGCCAAGGACTACGTCATGGCCGAGCTCGGCGGCCGTACGGTCGAGCAGGCCCTGGCCGAGGGGACCTCCGCCAAGGCGGTGTGGCAGGCGGTCTGCGCGACCTTCGACGTTCCCTCGCGGCTCAGATGACCGCGATCGCGGTGATCAGGCCGACCGTCGCCTGAGCCGCGCCCAGCAGGACCGCCGAGGGCTCCAGGGTCTCCTTCTTCATCAGCGCGGCCACGTCCACGGCCAGCAGCAGCCGGAAGATCAACATCGCGATCTGCTGGGCGACGATCCCCACGAGGCCCCAGACCAGCGTCGCGATCAGGCCCTCGAGCAGCTTCCCGCCGGACGCGAAGATCGAGGCCGCGACGACCAGGCCCACCCCGGCCATGCCGCAGACCGCCAGCAGCGTCGCGTTGGCGTTCCGGTCGGTACGGATGATCGAGGTCAGCCGGCCCGGAGTGGCCAGGTCGACCGCGAAGAACCCGATGATCAGCAGGACCAGCCCGAGCGCCGTGTACGCGGCGATGGCGCCCGCACCCTTGCCCAGTGCCGAGCCGAAGTCTTGCGAGAACGCCAGAACCATCTCGATCTCCTTAACCGATGCGATGCGGTACGAATGAGGACGTGTCGTCGGTGATCAGCCCCGACGTCTCACGTATGCCGAGGCCCGCGGACTCGTCGCCGACGACCCAGGCGCCGAGCACCGGGTGTTCGCCGTCGAAGTCCGGCAGCGGGCACAGCTCCTGGAAGACGAAGCCCTCCGCGCCGTACTCCCCGGGCGTGGTGTGCACGCCGTCCGGGGTCACGATGCGCATGCTCGCGCCCTCGCGCCCGAGCAGCGGTTTTTGGACGTACGACGTCAGCGAGGCGGGCGTGCCCAGGAACGTCGGCAGCAGGTTGGGGTGGCCCGGGTAGAGCTCCCACAGCACCACGAGCAGCGCCTTGTTGGACAGCAGCATCTTCCAGATCGGCTCGATCCAGGACGCGCGGGGGACGTTGCGGCCGAACGGCTCGCCGACGATCCACTCCCAGGGGTACAGCTTGCACAGCGTCGAGATGTCCGCCTCGTTCAGGTCGACGAAGCGCTCGCGGCCCGCGTGCCAGCCGATGTCCTCCATCGCGATCGCGACTCCGGGGATCCCGGCCTGTTCGGCGGTCTCCTGCAGGTACGCGATGGTCATGACCTCTTCGCCGGTCTCGTCCTCGCTGGTCCAGGCGAAGTGGACCGGAGAACGCGGGGCGATCTGCTTCCAGCGGTCGACGAGCCGTTCGTGCAGGGAGTTCCACTGGTCGCCGTCCGGGTGGACGTCCTGCAGCCAGTACCACTGCACGATGGAGCTCTCGACCAGCGCGGTGGGCGTGTCGCCGTTGTACTCCAGCATGCGGGCCGGGCCGTTGCCGTCATAGCGCAGGTCGAACCGGCCGTACAGGTGCGGGTCGCGCCGCCGCCACGACGCGTCGATCAGCGGGCGTACCCACGTCGGGATGCCGAACACGTCGTACCGTCCGGTCGTCACCACGTGCTCGACCGCGGCGAGGCACATCCTGTGCAGTTCCTCGACGGTCTCCTCGAGCGCGAGGACCTCGTCCATCCCGAAGACGTAGTGCACGGACTCGTCCCAGTACGGGCGGGTGAGATGTTCGGGATGGGAGGTGCGGTGGAAGGCGAGTCCCTGCGACTCGATCGTGTGCTCCCAGCCTTCGCGCGGCGCCGAGCGGTCGCGCCGCACCGCTCAGCCTCCCCGCGAGAAGTGCGAGGAGGAGTGGTGGCCGCCGAACCCGCCGCGCGAGATCACCCGGCCGCCACGAGAGACGATCCGGCCGCCGCGCGGGCGGATCGTCGAACCGTGCAGGAGGTACCCGGACCGCGAGCGACCGCCGTAGTACCAGAAGTATCGGCCGTACGAGCCGCCGTTGTCGCAGTAGTAGTCGGAGACCACGCGGTAGCCACCGAAGCTGCGCGTCTGGCCGTCAACGCAGGTCGCACGGCTGCTGGAGGAGCAAGCGACGAGGGTCAGGGACAGGACGCTGACCGCACTGAGCTGTACGGCGCCGGAACGCATGCGCCGTGAAGGGTTCTGGAGCGACATGGACGGCGATCCCCCCGGAACTAGGTCAATTGAGCGGCAGTATAGGGCTCAACGAATGGGAAAGCTGAGGTAAAGGTCGGCGGGTTCCGATACCGACGGAAGATCGCTGACCTGGCCGTCGCCCACCTCGATCACGCGCCAGGCGCCATCGGCGCGCCGAGCGATGTCCGTCGTGATGAACCTGCAGCCCAGCGACCGTACGCACGGCGCGAGCAGCTCGGTCGGCGGCCGTGGAGCCCGGTCCGGAGTGTCCGGATGCGGGCCGACCAACACCGGTTCGCCGTCGACCCACCACACGCGCGCCTCGCCGCGCTCGTACGGTTCGAACTCGCGCACCACGATGCCGCCCGCCAGGAAGTCGCCCTGCAGGTCGACGAAGCGCGACACGATCGCGTGCAGCCCCTTGACGTCGGTGACGTCCGGGACGTAGCAGGCCTCGGCCCAGTCGTGCTTGCGCGACTTGACGTAGTCCTTCACGATCGCAGGCCCGGGGCGCAGCGGTCGTACGAGCTCGGCCAGCAGGTTCAGGTCGGGAGGCGTGCCGGGGGAATGGGGCAGCCAGACGCTCGCCGGGGTGACGCCCGCGAACGTGTCGTACCAGCCGGGCAGCTCATGGGCCTTCTGGTAGCCGTCCGGCGGCACGGCGAGCGCGACCTTCTTCGCGGCGAGCGCGGCGGCCAGCGCGGTGTACTGCGCGGCGGTGGCCATCCAGCCCCGGTACCAGGCGATGCCCAGGTCGCGCGGCACCCCGCGTACGGCCCCGTCGGCGTCGCCCCGCTGGAGGGCATCATGGTCGATGAGCGCGATCGAGCCGCCGAGCGCGTGTACGGCGTCGGCCTCACGGGTGAAGTGCTCGTCGACGCGCCGGGGCGAGAGCGGGTCGGCGCACATCAGAATGGTCACCGGCATGATCCTGCGCACAGCGTAAGCCAAGACTCGCGGTGTTTTCCGGGCGAATCGGGGTGTCACGCCATGATCGAACGTGTGTTCGGCTAGGGTTGACGCATCAAGCGACGTTGTCCACAGTGGCGACCCGACCTCTCGAAAACTGTCGGGGGATCCCCGTAGCGTCGCACCCGACATCACAGCAGGCATCGATTTCAACAGGGACACCTCATATGGCAGCAAACGATCGCGAGAAGGCCCTCGAAGCGGCGCTCGCCCAGATCGAGCGGCAGTTCGGCAAGGGCTCCGTCATGCGGCTGGGCCAAGAGGGACGCCCCCCGGTCGAAGTGATTCCGACCGGCTCGATCGCCCTCGACGTCGCCCTCGGCATCGGCGGCCTCCCGCGTGGCCGCGTCGTCGAGATCTACGGTCCGGAGGCGTCGGGTAAGACCTCCCTCGCCCTGCACGCCGTCGCCAGCGCGCAGAAGAACGGCGGCATCGCCGCATTCGTCGACGCCGAGCACGCGCTCGACCCCGAGTACGCCAAGAAGATCGGCGTCGACATCGACGCGCTCCTGGTCTCCCAGCCCGACACGGGCGAGCAGGCCCTGGAGATCACCGACATGCTGATCCGGTCCGGCGCCATCGACGTCGTCGTCATCGACTCCGTCGCCGCCCTCGTGCCGCGCGCGGAGATCGAGGGCGATATGGGCGACAGCCACGTCGGCCTGCAGGCCCGCCTCATGTCCCAGGCGCTGCGCAAGCTCACCGGCGCCATCAACCAGACCAAGACCACCGCGATCTTCATCAACCAGCTGCGCGAGAAGGTCGGCGTCATGTTCGGGTCGCCCGAGACGACGACCGGCGGCAAGGCGCTGAAGTTCTACGCCTCCGTACGCCTCGACGTGCGCCGCATCGAGACGATGAAGGACGGCACCGAGGCGGTCGGCAACCGCACCCGCGTCAAGGTCGTCAAGAACAAGATGGCCCCGCCGTTCAAGGTCGCCGACTTCGACATCCTGTACGGCGTCGGGATCAGCCGCGAGGGCGGCCTCATCGACATGGGCGTCGAGCACGGCTTCGTACGCAAGTCCGGAGCCTGGTACACCTATGAAAACGATCAGCTGGGGCAGGGCAAGGAGAACGCCCGCAACTTCCTCAAGGAAAACCCCGACATGGCGAACGAGATCGAGAAGAAGATCAAGGAGAAGCTCGGCGTGGGACAGCGTCCCGACGCCGACGCGGCGGGCGCGCCGCCCGTGGCGGCAGCAGCCGCAGCCACAGCGGCTCCGGACGCCGCGGCCGACAAGCCCGCCCCGGCCAAGCGGGGAGCCAAGAGCACCCCGAAGCCGGGCGACGTCTGATGACCGATCGATGAGCCCTCCTGGCGGGTGGCGGCGTCGCAATCCGCGCCGGACCGAGGCCGGCGCGGATACCTTCCCCGGTGGCGTCGCCCCCGTCCAGGAGCCCATCACCTCCCACGGCCGCTCGGCCGGCGGAGGTTCACGATGACCAGGCTCGCGAGGCTTGAGTTCGTGACGCCCGGCCACACGCTGACCGACCATGTGATGAACAGCCATGCGAGGGCCGGACATGGGATGCGCGCGAGGGCCGGAGGTGGGACTGTCGGCCACGCGAGTGCCGGACGTGGGACGGCCGCGGACGCGCCGACCAGGCGCGCGTTGGCCTGGAGCCCCGCGACGGTCGGACGTGTTGTGGTCGGCCACGCAATGACCAGCCACGCGACGGTCGGGCGCGGGATGGCTGGACGTGGGATGGCCGGGAGCGGGGAGGGCGCGTGAGTGGTCGTTCCCGTCGCGATGGCCGTTTCGGGCGTGCTGAAGGTTTCGGGCGCGATGGGCGTTCCGGGCATGAGGGGCGCGGGTCCGAAGATCCGTCGGCTCCGGAGTCTTCGGGTGCCCCGGGCGACCAGGAGCCCTCGGGAACTGCGGGCGGCCGAAGTACCTCGGGCGGTCGGAGGTCTTCGGGCAGCCGGGGTGGTTCGGGTGGCCAGGGGGCTTCGGGATCTTCGTCGGCCCCGGCCGACCCGGAGGCGGCGGCGCGGGAGATCTGCCTGCGGCTGCTGTCCTTCTCGCCTCGCACCCACGCGCAACTCGCCGACACCCTTCGCCGGAAGGGTGTGCCCGATGACGTGTCCGAGCGGGTACTGAGCCGCTACACCGAGGTCGGCCTGATCGACGATGCGGCGTTCGCGAAGGCCTGGGTACAGTCCCGGCACACCGGCCGAGGCCTCGCCCGCCGTGCGCTGGCCGCCGAGCTGCGGCTGCGTGGCGTCGCCGATGACACCGTCAAAGAGGCCGTCGAGGAGCTGGACCCGGGGCAGGAAGAGACCGCCGCCCGCGAACTCATCGCGAAACGCCTCCCCGCCACCCGCGGCCTCGACCCGACCAAGCGCACCCGCCGTCTCCTGGGAGTCCTCGCCCGCAAGGGCTACTCCGGCGGCCTCGCCTACCGGGTGGTCCGCGATGCCCTCGAGAACGAAGGCGTCGACGACATGCCCGACATGTCCCCCGACGACTAGACGACCCGACGCGCCCCGTGCCGCGACCTGCCTGCGTCGCGACCTGTCCGTGCCGTGATCCGCCCGTGCCGCGATCCGTCTGTGTTGCGACCTACTCGTGTCATGATCCGCCCGTATCGGACTCGTCTGCGTCGCTACCTGCCTGGGGTGCGACGCACCTCATCGGCCGGATTCTCGGTGTGGATGCCATCCGCGACGGCACTAGGGCCTGCCTCAAGGTCCCGTTGCCCTACCGCGCGGACGGGAGGGCTTGATGCGGGCTCTGGTCGTCACTGACCGCAGTCGTTCTGCGGGGAGGCAGCCGGGACATATCGGCCGGGCTGAGGCGGTCACCGGCTGGAGCCGTCATGCGGCGTTGCGGGCGGAGGCGGGGTGCTCGAGGCGTGGTCGAACACGCCGTACCGCAGGCTTGGCTATAAGGGCCTCACTGCGGGAGATTTCGGTCAAGTCCGCCGGTCAACTTTCGGCGGATCGATCCGTCTTTCGGCAGGTCACAACAGGGCCTTCGTCGGCTTTTCGCCGGTAAGAGCCTTACTGGCCGGGACCTATGGCGTTCCACCGAATCGCCCGGAACGCGAAGTCTTTCCTTGCCCATTACCTCCCTGACGCTTACGGTTACGGCAGTGAGGAGTTACTCCGCGCAGTGCGGATTGCCATACGACGGTAGACGTTGACGAGCTGAGAGGTACCCGCGCCGGCTTCCCCAGAGCCGGCCGTTCGATATGCAGGGTTCTGGCCTGGTCCGGAGCCCCTCATGGTCGTGCCCGGCTGGTATTCGTCGGCGGCCTGCACGGTGCGTAGTAACCCCTTGCGCCGCATCGCCCGGAATCTGGCGATGTCACGCGTCGAGGAAATGGGGTCAGTGCCGTGATCTTGGGTGTCATAGGTGTGGCACTGCTCATCATCGTGGCGTTGGTCGTCCTCGTCATCGTCATCCTGCGACGCAGTCTCGGGCGGTTCGTCGCGGCCGCGAGGCCGGGGGAGCGGGGCGAAGAAGACGCCACCGCCGAGCGGGATGCCGAAGAAATCGTAGCGCGGGCGAAGACCGAGGCGCAGGAGATCGTCACAGCCGCAGAGGCCACGGCCCGTGAAATGTCGGCGGAGGCGCGCGCGGAGGCCGAGAAGGAGATCCGGTCGCTCAAGGACGACCTGCGTCCCGTACGCGAGGATCTCGAGCGGCGTGAGGTACGGCTCGGCGAGCGCGAGCATCGGCTGGACGACGAGACGCGGCGCCTAGAGGAACGTTCCCGTGAGGTGGCCGAGGCGCGGCAGGCGCTCCAGGATCGCAAGGCGGAGCTCGAGCAGGTCGACGAGGAACGCCGCCTGGTCCTCGAGCAGGCCGCCGGTCTCACCGCCGAACAGGCCAAGGCCGAGCTCGTCACCGCGATGGGCAACCAGGCCAAGCGCGAGGCCGCCCTCATCGTCCGAGACATTGAGACCGAGGCGCGCGAGGAAGGCGAGAAGCGCGCCAGGAAGATCGTCACCCTCGCGATCCAGCGCGTCGCCACCGAGCAGACCACGGAGTCGGTCGTGTCGGTGCTGCACCTGCCCAGCGACGAGATGAAGGGCCGCATCATCGGCCGCGAGGGCCGCAACATCCGGTCGTTCGAGACGACCACCGGCGTGAACCTCATCATCGATGACACGCCCGAGGCGGTCCTGCTGAGCTGCTTCGACCCGGTACGCCGCGAGGTCGGCCGCCTCACCCTCGAAAAGCTCGTCCTCGACGGGCGCATCCACCCGCAGCGCATCGAGGAGATCTACGACCACAGCAAGACCGAGGTCGAGCAGCTGTGCGTACGCGCCGGTGAGGACGCGCTCGTGGAGCTCGGCGTCACCGAGATGCACCCCGAACTCATCGCACTGCTCGGCCAGCTCCGCTACCGGACCTCGTACGGCCAGAACGTCCTCAAGCACCTCATCGAGTCGGCGCACCTGGCCGGGATCATGGCTGCCGAACTCCGCCTCCCCGTACCGCTTCTCAAGCGCTGCACGCTTCTGCACGACATCGGCAAGGCGCTCACCCACGAGGTGGAGGGCAGCCACGCGCTGATCGGTGCCGAGATCGCCCGCCGGTACGGCGAGGACGAGGAGGTCGTGCACGCCATCGAGGCGCACCACAACGAGGTCGAGGTACGCACCGTCGAGGCCGTGCTGACCCAGGCAGCCGACTCGATCAGCGGCGGCCGCCCCGGCGCGCGGCGCGAGTCGCTCGAGGCGTACGTCAAGCGCCTCGAACGCCTCGAGGAGATCGCCACGGGCCGCGACGGCGTCGAGAAGGTCTTCGCGATGCAGGCCGGCCGCGAGGTACGCGTCATGGTCCGGCCCGACTCGGTCGACGACATCCAGGCCCAGGTCATCGCGCATGACATCGCCAAGCAGGTGGAAGACGAGCTGACGTACCCGGGCCAGATCCGCATCACCGTCGTACGCGAGTCGCGCGCCACCGAGTTCGCCCGCTGACCGAGATGCCCGTATCGACCGGGCCTGTGAGGCACGCACCGGTACGTACGCGGCCCGGCGGGGCCCGCCCACGCCTGAGCGACAGGCGTCTCTGACGCACGCTGTGGGACGCCGTCGAGGCGAGAAGCAGGTACGCCCAGGGGGCCGGTCCCGACGCTCGCGGCGACGGCCGCGCGACCCGGCCATCGGCGGCGCGTCCACGCCCGCCTAGTCGGGCCCGGCACACGCATCCGCGTCGTGGAGGCCGGGTCCACGTGGTCGGTCTAGCGCTCGCGCCCGCGTGGTCGGGCCCGACACCCGCGCTCGTGTGGTGGAGCCCCTGCATCCGGCCGCGTCGGCCCGTGTCGTCGGGTCTGGCGCTCGCGTCCGCGTCGTCAGACCACGCTCGTGCCGTCGGGCCCGGCACCCGCACCCGCGCCCGCGGGTCTGCGTCCGGCTGCGCCGTTGGGGCCTACGGCGGGCTTGGCGGCTCGGCGGTGGCGTTGCGGTGTGAGTCACGCAGAGTGTTGGTTTCGAACCCTGGGTCTCGCGGAAAGGAAGACGCGTCCGGGATGGGTTCTTGCGCGGCGGGAGGCCTTCGGCGAGGAGTTCCTCGCATCGCGGTCACGCTGAGTGATGGCATCGAATGAGACTTCCGTGTGCAGGCGAGCAATTCCGGAGTGTAATGATTTCGCGCGGTGAATCGTCGGCATCGGCGCATTGGGCTACGGACTGTCGTTATCACGGTTCAGGACGTAACAAGCGGAGCTAAAACGCCGCAAACTGGTCGGTAACACCCCAACTCGGGTAGGCTCGGGGCCGTTTGCAGCCCGATTCCCAGGAGCCACATCAGCCGCACGCCTGCGACGGCTCATGCCGATACTCCCCTGACCTGCGCGGACGCTGCCCCGTGCCCCGTCGGGGAGTCCACGAGAAGGAGTGACGTGACGGGCGACCCGACACACGCCTTCGGCCCTGATCAGCCGGGGTCGCACGGAGAGCATCTGCTCCAGCGGCTCTTCGGCACCGACGACCGAGCCGCCGGCTTCTATGACCGACAGGTGCTCGATCACCTCAATGAGCGTATGCGCGAATTCATCGGCCGCCAGGAAATGGCGTTCGTCGCTACGTCGGACGCCCAGGGTGAGTGTGACTGCACGTTCCGTGCAGGGCCACCGGGCTTCATTCAGGTCGTTGACGAGCGCACGATCGCCTACCCCGAATATCGCGGAAACGGCGTCATGGCAAGCCTCGGAAACATCATGGAGAACGCGCATATCGGCGTTCTGATGGTGGATTTCTTCGAGGATCTCGTTGGTCTGCACGTCAACGGACGAGCACGCATCGTGACACCCGGCATGGCGAAGGAGTTCGGCCTGATCGACGACGGGAGCGGCCCGGCGGGTCGGCGCGCCGAGCGCTGGGTCACTGTCAGTGTCGAAGAGGCCTACATCCACTGCTCCAAGAACATCCCGCTCCTGAGCAGTGAGGACCGCCGGGCGCGAGTCGCCGACCATTCGGTACGCCCCGCAGGTTCCGGCTACTTCACCGGCGCGCGCGGGCGGGGACCCGAGAACACCGTTGCCGCGGCGGACCAGAGCGCCCCGGAACCCGCGAGCGTCCCGAGCACGCAGATTCAGGACGTCCCGGTCCCGAACGTGCCGGGCGTGCGGAGCGCGGCGGAGGCTGAGAGCGCTCCCCGCAGCGCCCACGGCGCACCGGTCGGCCCCTCGCAGGGCGGCTCCTCACAGGGCAACTCCCCGCAGGGCGCCTTCCCGACGGGAGAAGCGGGTCGGCGGCTTGAGCAGGACGCCGAGCGTCATCCTCGTGTGTCCGCGGGGCGCCAGGGGGTGCCCAGATGACCGCCGACAGTGCGCTCCTGCGGGAGAGCTGGGCGCTGGTCGCGGACTGTCAGGAGAAGGTGGCGTCGCAGTTCTACGGGATGCTGTTCTCCCGGTATCCGCAGGTACGTGCGCTGTTCCCGATCGTGATGGACGCCCAGCGCGATCGGCTGGTCAACGCGCTCACCTATGTCGTGCTCAACCTCGAGAACGACATGGAGAACGTCGTCGCGTACCTGCGCGAGCTGGGGCGGGACCACCGGAAGTTCGACGTGCGGCCGGAGCACTATCCGATCCTCGGCACCTGCCTGGTCGCCGCGATGCGGGCCAACGCGCCGCGCGACCAGTGGAAGCCGGAGTACGACGCCGTGTGGATGGCCGGCTACGAGCTGATCGCCAAGGTGATGATCCAGGCCGCGGTGGAGGACGAGGCCGCCTCGCCGCCGTACTGGGGTGCCCGCGTCGTCGCGCACGAGCAGCGGACGTCGGAGATCGCCATCATCACGGTGGAGCCCGACCTGCCGTACCCGTACCGGGCGGGGCAGTACGCGACGATCCAGACCGCACGCTGGCCGCGGATCTGGCGGTCCTACTCGATCGCGAACGCCCCGCGTCCGGACAATCTCCTCACCTTCCACGTGAGGCTGATTCCGGGCGGCTGGGTCAGCACCACGCTGGCGCACCAGACGGCCGTGGGCGACCGGCTGCTGCTCGGCCCGCCGCGGGGGTCGATGACGCTGCCCACGCCGCGTCCGGAGCGGCTGCTGTGCCTCGCCGGCGGCACCGGCCTCTCTCCGCTGAAGGCGATCGTCCAGGAGACCCTGCGGACCAGCCGGAACCCCGACATCACACTCATCCACGGCGTACGGGAGCAGCGTGACCTGTACGACTGGGCGGACCTGACGACGATGGCGGCGATGCCGGGGCGGTTCGAGCTGGTGACCGCGCTGTCGGATGACCCGACGGCGCTGCCGCGCCGTACGATCGCCGACATCGTCGGGCCGAACCACGTCGCGGAGTCACCCACGACGTTCGTGTGCGGCCCGCCGGAGATGGTGCTGACCACGCTCGACCGGCTGTCCACGCTCGGCCTGCCCGGGCACTGCATCCGCAGCGAGCCCGAGGCCGGCGAGATCACCCACCGGCTCCGCGTACACGCCCCGACCTAGAGCACTTAGGCGGACCGGCTCGGAGGACGGCCGACGGTGAGTTCGACCGGCGATACGTCCTTCGGGTCGAAGCCGAGCGTCTGGCCGTAGAACGAGAGCTCGGCCTCGAGGCAGGCGATGACGGTCTCCGCGCGCCGGAAGCCGTGGGACTCGCCGCCGAACGTCAGGTACGCGTACGGGACCTCCGACATCGCCTCGATGAACCGCTCGGACTGCGGCGGCGACACGATCGGGTCGTCGAGCCCCTGCAGCAGGAGTACCGGGCAGGACGTGTCGGCGGCGCGGGCGACGGGGGAGCGCTCCTCGTACGTGCGCTCGAAGCCGGGGATCGGCCCGATCAGCCCGTAGAGGTACTTCGACTCGAAGTCGTGGGTCTCCTTCAGCCAGCCCACCGGGTCGGAGATTCCGAAGTAGGACGTGCCGGCCTTGAACAGCGTGCCCTGCGTGACGGCGCACAGCGTGGTCCAGCCGCCGGCGCTGCCGCCGCGGATGGCGAGGCGGTTCGGGTCGGCCGCGCCGCCGCGTACGAGGGCCTGGGCGGCGGCGATGCTGTCCTCGACGTCGACGACGCCCCACTGGCGGCGCAGCCGCTCGCGGTAGGAACGGCCGTAGCCGGTCGAGCCGCCGTAGTTCACGTCGATGACGCCGATGCCGCGGCTGGTGAAGTAGGCCTTCTCCAGGTCCAGGACGCTGTCGGAGTGGCCGGTCGGACCGCCGTGCACGAACACCACGTACGGCGGGAGTTCGCCCTCGGGCGCCTGGGCGGCCGGGTTCGACGGCGGGTACACGAAGGCGTGCACCGGACGCCCGAACGGCCCTTCGAGCTCCTGGGCGCGCGGCAGCGGCAGGTACGCGGGGTCGGGACGCGACTCGAGCTCACCGCGCAGGATCTTGGCCTGCCCGGTGTCGGCGTCGACCGTGACGACCGACCAGGGGATGTCGGGCGCGCCCGCGACGCCGACGATCGTCGTGCCGTCGGCGTGCAGCTGGCCCTTCCAGTCGGTGAACGGCAGGTCGAAGTCGGTCAGCTCCGCCGTGTCCGGGTCGTACAGTCCGAGCCGCTGGTCGCCCTGCCCGTGCAGGACCGCGATGCGTCCGTCTTCGAGGACGGCGTACGGGCGGCCGCCGAGCTGCCACAGCGGCCCGGCGAACTCCTCCTCGGCCGGGTAGAGCGCCTGCGGCGACTCGCCGCCCAGGCCGATCTCGTAGAGGTTCCACCAGCCGGGCCAGTCGGAGACGACGTAGAGCCGCGAGTCGTCCATCCACGTGGGTGCGAGCGCGGATTCGCTGAGGCCGCCCTTGACCGTACGCCCGCGTTCGAGGGTGCCCTCGGTGTTGAAGGCCGCGACGCGCAGCTCGGTGCCGTCCCACGGCATGCGGGGGTGGGTCCACTGCACCCAGGCGAGGTGCCCGCCGCCGGGGGAGGGCGTCGGGAACGCGTAGAAGTCGGCGCCGGTGACCAGCTCGCGGATGGTGTCGGAGCTCGCGGTGCCGGTGCCGTCGAGCGGGACCGCGACGATCGCCCGGCGTACTTCACCCGCCTGATGAGCCTCGCGTACGCACCAGACGTGCTGGGCGTCGGGCGACAGCGAGAAGTCGGCGTAGCGCAGCCCCGCGCGTTCGCCCGGTTCGGGCGTCAGCGGTAGCGGCACCTCGCCGGGCGTGAGCCGGTAGAGCCGCTGGTCCTCGTAGTTGGCGAAGATGATGTCGCCGTCCGGCAGGGGAAGGTAGGACCGCCCTCCGTACTCGTGCACGCGCGTGCGGGCGTCCCACGGGGCCGGCAGCAGGTCGGTGCCGGAGCGTACGACGGTGGTGCGGCCACCCCTCTCTGGTCGGGTCTCCTGCCACCAGACACGATCGCCGTGGATCGTCGGGTAGCTGAGGCGCAGCCGGGCGCGGGCCACGTCGGCGGCGGAGATCGGAGAGGGCCAGGATCCGTAGGGGGCGGTCGCACGAGCGGTCATATCGGAATCGTCTCGCAAACCAGCGGAGAATGCGGCCTCGAACCGGCGTTTCAGGACGCAAAAGATATTCGCCGAAAGCGCACGCGGATGCCCCACTACCTCGCGTTCAACGCCACGGGCCGGGACACGCGCCGAAGCGCGCCTCCCGGCCCCGTACAGACCTCTGTCAGATCGCAGCGGCGCTGGTGTCCAGGCCGGTCGCCGGGGGAGCCCCGGTGCCAGTGCTGAGGGTGCGCGCCGAGCTCCGGCGGTTCTGCCGGCTGCGCTTCTCGAGCCACGTCGCGAAGTAGCCGAGGATGAGGTTGATGATGATGTAGATCACCGCGATCACGATCGCGGCCGGCACGTAGTTGCCGAAGTTGCCCGAGATGCCCCGTAGACCCGCGTTGAGCAGGTCGTTGTAGGCGATGATGTAGCCGAGCGCGGTGTCCTTGAGCAGGACCACGAGCTGGCTCACCACCGCCGGCATCATCGCCGTCACGGCCTGCGGCATCAGGATGCGCAGCATGACGCCGCCCTTGCGCAGGCCGAGGGAGTAGCCCGCCTCGGACTGTCCCTTCGGGATCGAGCCGACGCCCGAGCGGAAGATCTCCGCGAGCACCGAGCCGTTGTAGAGCGTCAGCCCGGCGACCAGCGCCGTGAAGGCCGATACCGGCGGGATCGTGCGCCCCAGCGAGTCCATGATCTGTGGCGGCCCCGCCTGCGCGAAGAAGATCATGATGAGCAGCGGGATGGCGCGGAAGAACTCGACCACCAGGCCCGACGGAATGCTGATCCACTTGTGCTCGGACATCCGGCCGAGACCGAAGACCAGGCCGAAGACCAGGGCCAGCACCGCCGCGACCGCCGCGGCCTTCAGCGTGCCGCCGAGGCCGGGGAGGATCTGTCCCGTCCAGACGACGCCCGTGGTGAACGGCTTCCAGAGCTTGCCCTCGAACTGGCCCTGGCCCTTCAGCCGGGCGATCACCACGTACGCGAAGCCCAGCCCGATGACCACCGAGACCAACGTGATGACGTTGTTGCGCAGCCGCGCGCGAGGCCCGGGCGCGTCGAACAGCACCGACGGCTGGGCCTTCTTCGGCTTCCGGGTACGTCCCGCGGTCGTCGCCACCGTCACCGTGCCACCGCCAGTCGCTTGGAGAGCCAGCCGAAGAAGAATCCGGTGGGCAGTGTCAGCACCATGAAGCCGACCGCGAAGCCCAGGAAGATCGGGATCGTGCCGCCGTTCTCGTCGAACATCTGCTTCATCTCGGCGGACGCCTCGAGGTAGCCCGCGGCGAGCGCGACCGTGGTGTTCTTGATCATCGCGATGAACACGCTGCCCAGCGGGGAGATCACCGAACGGAATGCCTGCGGGAGCACGATCAGCCTCAGCGTCTGCGGGAACGTGAGCCCGATCGACCGGGCCGCCTCAGCCTGCCCCATCGGCACCGTGTTGACGCCCGCGCGCAGTGACTCACAGACGAACGACGCCGTGTAGATCGTCATGCCGAGGACCGCGAGCCAGTAGCCGTTGGTGCTCGGCTCCTCCGAGAAACGGATCTTGAGCGTGTCGCTGAGCCCGAAGCTGCAGAACAGCAGGACCAGCGTCAGCGGCGTGTTGCGGAAGATGTTGACGTACATGGTGCCCGCAGCGCGCAGCACCGGCGTCGGCGAGACCCGCATCGAGGCGAGCACGGTGCCGAGGATCAGCGCACCCACGCCGCTCATGAGCGCGAGCCGGACCGTCGCCCAGAACGCCGTGAGGATGTCGGACAGGTTGTGCCACACGGGCGAGAAGTCGAAGAGCTGACTGAAGTTCATTGCACTCCACCGGATTGACGGCGCCGGTGGGCCCGAAGGCCCACCGGCGCGTTTTCAGGCGTTCCCGATCAGCTGCAGCCCTGGAAGGCCGGCGGCTTGGTCGTGTCGAACTGGAGGTGCTCCGCCGTGAACCACTTGTCGATCAGCTTCTTGGCCGTGCCGTCCGCGTACATCTCGGTCACGGCCTTGTTGACGGCCTCGCAGGACTTCGTGTCGCCCTTCTTGATGCCGATGCCGTACTTCTCGTCGGTGAACGGCACGTTGTCCACCTTGACCGAGCCGGCCTCACGCGCGGCGTAGCCGGCGAGGATCGTGTTGTCGGTCGAGACCGCGTCGAGGGAGCCGCCCTTGAGCTTGGTGAGGCACTCCTCGTACGCGTTGGCGGGTACCAGCTTGACGGCGACCTTCTGGTTCAGCTTGTTGGTGCCGTCGGTGAGGTTCTTCCAGGAGTTGGAGCCCGAGACCTGGCAGATCCGCTTGCCCTTGAGGTCGGCGAACGACTTGATGGAGGTGTCGTTGGCGCGGACCATGATGTCCTGGTGGGCGACGATGTACGGCCCGCCGAAGGTCACGCGGGGAAGACGCGCAGGGGTGATCGAGTAGCTCGCGAGCACCAGGTCGTCGCTGCCGTTCTGGAGGAACGACTCGCGGTTCGCGGAGATCGTCTCCTTCCAGGTGATGTTCTTCTCGGTCACGCCGAGCTTGCCGGCGATGTACTTGGCGACGTCGACGTCGAAGCCCTCGACGGAGCCGTCCGGCTTCTTCAGGCCGATGCCCGGCTGGTCGAACTTCACGCCGATGGTGAGCTTCTTGCTGCTCTTGGCCTTGTCCACCACAGAGTCGGCCTTCTTGGTGCCACACCCCGTAACGCCCATCGTGGCCACGGCCAGTGCGGCCAAGGCGACACCGAAACGACGTACTCGCATACAGATTCCCCTAGTTTCGTGCCATGACCGCGCCGCGGTCGGCAGCGGTTACCGTCAGTGCGTCAGGATCTTGGAGAGGAAATCCTTGGCGCGGTCACTCCGCGCGTTGGTGAAGAACTCCTCGGGAGTGTTCTCCTCGACGACCTGGCCGTCCGCCATGAAGACCACCTTGTTGGCGGAGGCGCGGGCGAAGCCCATCTCGTGGGTGACGACGACCATCGTCATGCCCTCGGCGGCGAGGTCGGTCATGACGTCGAGCACCTCGGAGATCATCTCCGGGTCCAGTGCCGACGTCGGCTCGTCGAAGAGCATCACCTTGGGCCGCATGGCGAGGGCGCGGGCGATCGCGGCGCGCTGCTGCTGACCGCCGGAGAGCTGCGCCGGGTACTTCTCCGCCTGGCTGGCGATGCCGACGCGCTCGAGCAGCTCCATCGCGTGCTGCTCGACCTCGGCCTTGGCGAGCTTCTTGACCTTCATGGGGCCGAGAGTGACGTTCTGCAGGATCGTCTTGTGCGCGAAGAGGTTGAACGACTGGAAGACCATGCCGACGTCCGCGCGTAGCTGCGCGAGGGCCTTGCCCTCTTCCGGAAGGGGCACTCCGTCAATGCGGATGGTGCCCTCGTCGATCGGCTCGAGGCGGTTGATCGTGCGGCACAGGGTCGACTTTCCGCCGCCCGAAGGGCCGATCACGACGACGACCTCGCCTCGATGAATGGTGAGGTCAATGTCCTTGAGGACGTGGAGCTCACCGAAGTACTTGTTGACGTTTTCAAGTACTACGAGGGGGCCGCCACTCACCTCGGCCTGCTGGGCCGCCTTGGTGTCCGTCATGGCCGCAAAGCGTACGTCATCCGCAGAACACCGTCCGTCGTCCGGTATACCGATCCGGTCACGTTGCGACGCTAGATCCCCGAATCGTTACGGCTGGTGAATCGGGTTCCGACGGCACAAGTCCTGTCGGGCGGCCGAAGACGCGTACCCTTTCTTCTTGAGATGAGCACGCCGACACGATCCCACGAAGACGCCCGCACCTACGAGGTACGTACCTACGGGTGCCAGATGAACGTCCACGACTCCGAGCGGCTCTCCGGGCTGCTGGAGAACGCCGGTTACGCCCGCGCCGAGGACGGCGCGACGCCTGACGTCGTGGTGTTCAACACCTGCGCGGTACGCGAGAACGCCGACAACCGGCTCTACGGCAACCTCGGCCATCTTCGGCCCGTCAAGGACGCCCACGAGGGCATGCAGATCGCCGTCGGCGGCTGCCTGGCGCAGAAGGACCGCGACACGATCGTGCGCCGCGCGCCCTGGGTGGACGTGGTGTTCGGCACCCACAACATCGGCTCGCTGCCCGTCCTGCTCGAGCGCGCGCGGCTGCGCGACGAGGCCCAGGTCGAGATCAAGGAATCCCTGGAGACGTTCCCGAGCACGCTGCCGACCCGGCGCGAGTCGCCGTACGCCGCGTGGGTGTCGATCTCGGTGGGCTGCAACAACACGTGCACCTTCTGCATCGTCCCGTCGCTGCGGGGCACCGAGAAGGACCGGCGCCCCGGCGAGATCCTCGCCGAGATCGAGGCGCTCGTGGCCGAGGGCGTCCTGGAGATCACGCTGCTCGGGCAGAACGTCAACTCCTACGGCGCCGAGTTCGGCGACCGCGGCGCGTTCGCCAAGCTGCTGCGCTCCTGCGGTGCGATCGAGGGCCTCGAGCGGGTCCGCTTCACCTCGCCGCACCCGCGCGACTTCACCGACGACGTGATCGCGGCGATGGCCGAGACGCCCAACGTCATGCCGTCGCTGCACATGCCGCTCCAGTCCGGTTCGGACCGCGTGCTCAAGGCCATGCGCCGCTCCTACCGCCAGGAGCGCTACCTCGGCATCATCGACCGGGTGCGCGCGGCGATCCCGGACGCGGCGATCACCACCGACATCATCGTCGGCTTCCCCGGCGAGACCGACGAGGACTTCGAGCAGACCCTGCACGTCGTACGCGAGGCGCGGTTCTCCGGCGCGTACACCTTCCAGTACTCCAAGCGGCCCGGCACACCGGCCGCCGAGATGGACGGCCAGCTGCCGAAGGCGGTCGTGCAGGAGCGGTACGAGCGGCTCGTCGCGCTGCAGGAGGAGATCTCCTGGACGGAGGGCAAGAAGCAGCTCGGCCGCACCCTCGACGTCCTGGTCGCGGAGGGCGAGGGCCGCAAGGACGAGCGCACGCGCCGCATGTCCGGCCGCGCCGCCGACAACCGCCTCGTGCACTTCACGGCGGACGACACCGCGCGGCCCGGCGACGTGGTGACGGTCGGCGTCACGTACGCGGCGCCCCACCATCTCGTCGCCGACGGCCCGGTCCTCGGGGTCCGCCGTACGCCGGCCGGTGACGCGTGGGAGCGGCGTGTCGCCGAGCCCGCCAGGGGAGTCTCCCTCGGAATGCCCGGCATCGGACGGCCCGCGTCCACGCCGGTCGCACCGTCCTGTTCGTGACGCCGGCGTGCTGATCTCGGCGGCGGTGTGCCCGCACCCGCCGCTGCTCGTGCCCGAGGTGGCACGCGGCGCGGCGCACGAGCTCGACGCGCTGCGGGACGCGTGCCGCGACGCCGTGAACAGGCTGTCCGCCGACCCGCTGATCGTGATCGGCGCGGGGCCGCGGACCCGCGACTTCGGGCCGGACGCGTCGGGCACGCTGCGGCCCTACGGCGCCGACGTCACCGTCGGCACGGGCGCGCCGGTGCTGCCGCTGTCCCTGACGATCGGCCGCTGGCTGCTCGGCGGGCGCCGCGCGCACTACCGGTCCGTCGCGGAGGACGCCGCGCCGCAGGAGTGCGAGCGGCTCGGCGCGGCGCTGGCCGCTCGGCGCGTGTCGCTGCTGGTCATGGGCGACGGGACCGCCTGCCGTACCGAGAAGGCCCCGGGCCACCTGGACCCGCGAGCCGACGGCTTCGACGCCGGGGCCGCACGCGCCCTCGGGTCGGCCGACGCCGAGGCCCTGTCCCGTATGGACGCGGACCTGGCCTCCGACCTGCTCGTCGCGGGCCGTGCGCCCTGGCAGGTGCTCGCGGGAGCGGCGCGCGGCGCACGCTTCGCGGCGCGCCTTCATTACGACGAGGCACCGTACGGCGTCGGCTACCTCGTCGCGAGCTGGACGCGGGCCTGAGCCGGGCTACTGCCGCCCGTCGTCCTCCCGGGTCCCGTAGGGCTCGTGGGGCTCATTCGGCCCGGTCATCTTCTTGGCCTGGTCCTGAGCCTTGTCGATCTGGTCGGAGTACTTGCCTCCGGTCCGCTGGTCGGCGATGTCTCCGGCCTTGTCGATGGCCTGGTCGACCTGCGTCTCATGCTGACTCAGGAAGTTCTTGACCTTGTCGATGATCGACATGGATCCCCCCGGATGCTTCGTCGTTGTGCGGAGCCATACCCGTGTGGGGGCCAGAATTAGCATGTGACCGGGATGAACGTGATCGCCATCGTGGGGCCCACCGCCTCCGGCAAGTCCGATCTGGCGACCGAGCTGGCCCTGCGGCTCGGGGGCGAGGTGGTCAACGCCGACTCCATGCAGCTCTACCGAGGCATGGACGTCGGCACCGCCAAGCTGACCATGGCCGAGCGCCGGGGGGTTCCCCACCACCTGCTCGACATCTGGGACGTCACGTGCCCCGCCAGCGTCGCGGAGTACCAGCGGGCGGCCGAGACGGTGATCGAGGAGATCACCGGGCGCGGCCGGATTCCGCTGCTGGTCGGCGGGTCCGGTCTGTACGTTCGCGCGGTCCTGGACGACCTGGACTTCCCCGGCACCGACCCCGGCGTACGCGCCCGGCTCGAGGCCGAGCTGGAGGAATCGGGTTCGGCGGCCCTGCACGCGCGGCTCGCCGAGCGCGACCCCGTGGCGGCCGCGTCGATCCTGACCAGCAACGGGCGGCGCATCGTCCGCGCCCTCGAGGTGATCGAGATGACCGGGCGGCCGTTCTCCGCGTCCCTGCCGTCCTACGAGGACACCGGCGACGCCACGCAGATCGGGCTCGTCGTGCCGCGCCCCGTACTGGACGAGCGCATCGCCGTACGCGTCGAGCGTATGTGGGCGGCCGGGCTCGTCGAGGAGGTGCGCGCCCTCGAGCCGCACGGCCTGCGCGAGGGGCGTACCGCGAGCCGGGCCCTCGGGTACGCCCAGGTCCTGCGCCACCTGTCGGGGGAGTGGACCGAGGATCGGGCCAAGGAGGAGACGATCCGGGCCACCAGGAGGTTCGCGCGCCGCCAGGAGTCGTGGTTCCGCCGCGACCCGCGGGTGCGGTGGATCCCCTACGACGCACCCGTCACGCGGGCCCTGGACACGATCGGCGGGACCTGAGGAGCCGGTCACGGGCAGGGGTTTCTCCTGCCCCTGACGTGCTCGATCGGCCATGGACGTGCCGGTGCTGGATACGATCGACGCATGCGTTTCGTGAAGGGGCACGGCACCGAGAACGACTTCGTGATCCTGCCGGACCTCGATGGCACCCTCGACCTCACCGCCGAGTTCGTCGCCTCGCTGTGCGACCGGCGGGCGGGCATCGGCGCCGACGGGGTGCTGCGCGTCGTACGCACGAAGGCCCTCGGCCGTGACGAGGACGCCGAGTGGTTCATGGACTACCGCAACTCCGACGGCGGCATCGCCGAGATGTGCGGCAACGGCGTGCGGGTGTTCGCCCGCTACCTGGTCGACGCGGGTCTGGCCGCCCCCGGCGACCTGCGGGTCGCCACCCGCGCCGGCGTACGCGCCGTGAGCCTGGGCCCGAGCGGCGACGTCACCGTCGAGATGGGCGCACCCGAGATCGGGGGCGCCGGCACCGCGTCCGTCGCGGGCATCCCACGCGAAGGCCTGCGCGTGTCCATGGGCAACCCCCACCTGGCCTGCCGCATCACCGAGCCGGTCGAGACCCTCGACCTGAGCCGCCCGCCCGTCTTCGACCCCGCGGCCTTCCCCGACGGCGTCAACGTCGAGCTGTACCGCTCCCTCGGCGGCGCGAGCGTCGAGATGCGCGTGTACGAGCGAGGTTCGGGCGAGACCCGCTCCTGCGGCACGGGCGCCGTCGCGACCGCGGTCGCCGCCGCCTACGACGAGGGACGCACCGAGGGCAGCTGGGACATCGCGGTACCCGGCGGCGTCGTCACCGTGATCCTGGACGGCCGAACCAGCTTCCTACGCGGCCCGGCCGTCCTCGTCGCCGACGGCGAACTGCGTTCCTAAGGCTCACCGCCCAAGCCGACGTCGGTGTGAGGGCGGGCTCGGCTCGCCCTCACACCCCTAGTCCAGGAGATACGCCGAGATCTCGGCGCGCTGCTCGCGTGCGGGTCCGTCGAAGGCGGCCAGCCACTGGGCGCGCTTGTAGTAGCGGTGCAGGACGTGTTCCCAGGTGAAGCCGATGCCGCCGTGGCCCTGGATGGCGTTCTCGCACGCGAACACGGCCGTCTCTCCGGCGAAGGACTTGGCCGCCAGGCAGGCCTGCCGCGCCATGGCGTCGTCCTCGGACACGCACCATGCCGCCCAGTAGGCCAGCGACCGTGCCTCCTGGAGGCGTACGTAGACGTCGGAGGCCTTGTGCGAGACCGCCTGGTAGACGCCGATCGGGCGGCCGAACTGCTCGCGTTCCTTGGCGTAGGCGACCAGGAGGTCCAGCGCGCGCTGTGCGACGCCGACGCCCTCCAGGGCCAGCGCGGCGTACGCGCGGTCGCGGATCCGGCCGAGCAGGAGTTGCGCCTCCTCGCCGGTCGCGAGCGTACGGGCGGGGGCGGCGTCGAAGCGAACGTCGGCGACGCGACGCGTGCCGTCGAGCGTCGTACGCGGCGTGACGGCGGCGTCGGACGCCTCGACCGCGTACAGGCCGTCGGCGGCCGTCACGACGAACAGGTCGGCCGAGGCGCCGTCCGGCACCAGGGTCTTCTCGCCGGTCAGCAGCACGCCGGAGACCGTGGCCGTCGCGGGGTCCAAGAGGCCCTGCGGCCCGCCCGGCTCGGCCCACGCGAGCGTCGCGCGCAGCCCGCCCTCGGGGATCCGCTTGGCCGTCTCCCCGTCCAGCGCGGGCGCGGCGAGGGCCATCGTGGACAGGTACGGCGCGGGTAGCGGCCGGTGGCCGGTCTCCTCGAACAGCACCGCCTGGTCGAGGAAGGTCAGCTCGGCGTCCAGCCAGCCCATCTCGGCGAGCCGTGGCCATACCTCGGCGTCGACGCCGGTGGCCGAGTCGGCGATCTCCGCCAGCCGTACGTCGTCGTAGCGTTCGGTCAGGAACTCACGGGCGAACCCGCGCAGCTGCTCCTGCTCCTCGGAGAACGCGAAGTCCATGATCAACGCCCCTTCGGCAGGCCGAGGACGCGCTCGGCGATGATGTTCCGCAGGATCTCGGAGGTGCCGGCCTCGATGGTGTTGCCGCGGGCGCGAAGCTGCCAGTACTGCCAGAACCCGTTCCACGGCGCGTCCTCGCCGGTGACCTGGGCGTGCAGCCCGAACACCGACTGGGCCAGCGAGGTCAGCCGCTGGTTGGCCTCGCTCCAGGCGAGCTTCACGCCGGAGCCCTCGGGTCCCGGGATGCCGGTCTCGAGCAACGTCGTCAGCGACCGGTAGTTGGTGAAGCGCAATGACTGCATCTCGATCCACTCGCGCGCGACGGCGTCGCGGATCAGCGGGTCGTCGGCGGGCCTGCGGCCGTCCGGCGCGGGCGTCTTCACCAGCTTGATCAGGTGGTTGACCATCCGCTCCAGCTCGGCGGAGAGCGCGAACCCGAGGGTGCCGCGTTCGTGCAGCAGCGTGGTCATCGCGACCTTCCAGCCGTCACCCGGCTTGCCGAGGATCGACTCGCGCGGCACCCGTACGTCGTCGAAGAAGATCTCGTTGAACTCCGGGTCGCCGGTGATCTGGTGCAGCGGCCGTACGGTCACGCCCGGCGTGTGCATGTCGACGATCAGGTACGAGAGGCCGGCGTGCTTGGGCGCCTCGGGGTCGGTACGGACCACGAGGATGCACCAGTCGGCCTTGTGCGCGTACGAGGACCAGACCTTCTGCCCGTTCACCACCCAGTGGTCGCCGTCGAGGACCGCGCTGGTGCGCCCGGCGGCCAGGTCCGAACCGGAACCCGGCTCGGAGAAGCCCTGGCACCAGATCTCCTCGCCGGACAGCAGGGGCCTGAGGTAGCGCTGCTTCTGCCCGTCGGTGCCCCACGCGATGATGGTCGGCCCGGCCATGTTGATGCCGATGACGCCCGGGTGGCCCGGCGCGTTCGCGCGCGACATCTCCTCCAGGTAGATCGCCTGGTACGTCGGCGACAGGCCGCGACCGCCGAACTCCTTCGGCCAGGTCAGCCCGACGTACCCGGCGTCGTACAGGCGTCCGCCCCACGTGCGTGCCGCCTCGAAGTCGCCACGTCCGCCCTCGAGCGGGCGGCCGGCCCAGTGGTCGTCCAGCCACGTACGCAATCCGGTGCGGAACGCGGCCTCCTCAGAGGTGTCTCGGAAGTCCACGATGCCTCCTCCTAGATACCGATGGCCCGGCAGTAGAGCCGGGTGAGCTGTTCGACGTCGGCGTCGTCGTGCGGTGTACCGAGCACGAACCAGGTGTACGCGGTGCGGCCGATCATCGTGGCGAGCGCCACAGCCGCGGTGCGCGGGTCGACGTCCTCGGGGATGAGTCCGGACTGCTGCCAGCCGCGGATCGCGCGTTCCTGGCGGTCATAGAACACGCCCCAGGCCCGCGAGTACGTGCGCCGCATGGCGGGGGAGAAGGTCGCGACCTGCTCGAAGACCGCCATCAGTCGGGCGTGCTCGCGGTAGGCCCGCAGGTAGGCGCGGTTGGCGCCGGCGATGCGCGCCCTCGGGCCGTCGCCGTGCAGGGGTTCGGCCCGCATGACGGCGAGGAGCGTGCCGAGCATCTCGTCGATCAGCTCGGCGAAGATCGCGTCCTTGTCCGCGAAGTGCGTGTAGAAGCTGCCGTACGCCACTCCGGCCCGCTCGCAGATCTCGCTGATCCGGGCGTCGAGGAAGCCGCGCTCCTCGAACACCTCGCGGGCGCCTCGGAGGAGCGCGGCACGGGTCCGCTCCGCTCGGGCCTGTCGCTTGACCGGGGTCACGTGCATCAGCGTAACCGAAACCGATTCGGCCGTCGCTATCGGGGTGATTACTCCTCGCCGGAGAAGCGCTCCCACGCGGACTGGCGGGTGGTGCCGAGGGCCTCGCCGATCCGTGCCCAGGTGACGCCCCTGCGGCGGAGCTCCTGGACCCAGGAGCGCAGGCCGGCCTCCACCTGGTCGGCGACCGCGGAGACCCGGGGGATGTGCTCGAGCATCTGCTCGTCGGACAGGGACTCCCACGTCGGCAGGCGTACCTCGACCGGCTTGTCCCGGTACTCCTGGACGATCGACTCGGCCAGCGCGACGCATTCGTCGCAGATGTAGACGCCGGGGCCGGCGACCAGCTTCCGGACCTCGGTGTGCGGCTTGCCGCAGAACGAGCAGTTCAGGGGCTCGGCGGTGAGTTCGGGGGTGCTCATGGGAGGGCTCCGATCTGTCAGGGTCGTCCTGACGGATGCTAGGGCTGTCAGGGTTGCCCTGACAAGTCGGCGAACGGGCCGTGGCGATGGGTGACTTTGCGGTAACTTTGTGTGATCGACGCGGGGGAGCACGTCGTAAGGGGACGTATGGCCTTCCTGCCGCTGCTCTTCCTGTGGGGCGCGCCGTGGCGCGGGCGTACGGGCGCCGGGCTGGCGCTCGTCGGGCTGCTCGTCCTCCTCGCGTTCGCGGGGCCGTACCTGACCGCGTGGGGCTGGACCGACATCGACGCCCGCGCGTTCGGTGCGCCGCCGTCCGGAGCGCACTGGCTCGGGACGACGCCGTCCGGCCGCGACATGTACGCCCTCAGCCTGCGCGCCCTGCGCCGCTCGCTCGTGCTCGGACCGCTCGTCGCCGTCTCGGCGACGGCCGGGGCCGCCCTCGTCGGTACGGTCGCGGGGCGTGCGCGCGGCCTCACCGGCTCCGCCGACCTGCTGTTGGTCTGCCCGCCGGTCCTGGTCGCCGCCGTGGTGTCCCCGGCGTTCCGTACGGGGAGCGTCCCGGCCGTCGCCCTCCTCCTCAGCGCGCTGATGTGGCCGGTCACCTCACGCGTCGGCCGGGCGGTGACGGCCGCGCGTCGCGGGCCCGGGTACGTCCGGCATCTGGTCGCGCGGGCGCCGTCGGCCCTTGCCCGGCACGTCGCACCGCGCCTGGTGCCACTGCTGGCCGCCGACGCGATCCTGACCGCGGGCGCCGCCGTCATCGACGGAACACGGGACGTCTCGCTCGGCACGCTCATCGCCGACGGTGCCCCGTCCGTGCTGACCCTCCCGTGGCTGTTGGCGCCGCCGCTGGCGCTGCTCGCGCTCCTGCTGCTCGGCACACACCTGGCCGCCGGTGCCCGGGGCCCGGCGTGAACCGGCCGGCGGCGACCGCCGCCCGTGATGCCGCTCGGCGTGCACGTGGCCGCAGACGTTCGCGGCCTGTCGTGAACGGGCTGCTCGTCCTGCTCCTGACCGCCGCCTGCGCCGCGCCGATCCCGACGCGCGGTGACTACGGCGCCGAGGACATCGGGCCCGTACCCCGGGCTCGGGTGATGGATGGCGGCACGCTGCGGCTGGCCGCCACGGAGTTCCCACGGCAGTGGAACTACTGGCACCTCGGCGGCACGGACCTCGACACCGCGCGCGTGCTGCGCACGATGATGCCGTGGCTGTTCCGCGGCGACGCGTACGGCCGGGTCGCCGCCGACCTCGACTACCTCGCCGGCGCACGTACGACGAGGGTCGGCGGCCGGCAGGTCGTGACCTACGACCTCAACCCGAAGGCGACCTGGTCGGACGGCAGGCCTCTGGGCTACCGCGACTTCCGCGCCCTGTGGCGGGCCTGCGCCGGGCGGAACCCGGCGTACCGGATCACCACCTCCGCCGGGTACGAGCGGATCGAGAGCGTCGAGCGCGGGGTGGACGACCGGCAGGTGGTGGTGCGCTTCGCGCGGCCGTTCGGCGAGTGGCGCGGCCTGTTCAGCCCGCTGTACCCGGCGCGGGCGATCGGCACGCGGGCCGCCTGGGACGGCGCCTGGCGCGACCGGATCCCGGTCACCGCGGGCCCGTTCCGGCCGGAACGCCTCGACCGGACCGCCGGGACGGTCGCGGTCGTGCGCGACCCCAGGTGGTGGGGGCGCCGGGCCAGGCTGGACCGGGTGATCTTCCGCGACCTGGCGCGCGACGCGATGCCGTGGGCGTTCGCGTCCGGTGAGATCGACGCGTTCGACGTGCCGGACGCCGCGGCGTACCGGCAGGCTGCCGCCGTGCCCGGTGCGGTCGTACGCTCCGCGGCCGGCCCGGACTTCACCCAGCTCACGTTCAACGGCGCGTCACCGGTGCTGGCCGACGTACGGGTGCGCCGCGCGCTGGCGATGGCGATCGACCGCCGGGCCATCGCGCGCGCCGCGCTCGCCGGCCTCGGCGGTACGGCGCGGACGCTCGATGACCACGTGTTCGTCAACACCCAGGAGGGCTACCGGAACAACGCCGCGGACCTGGGCGAACACCACCCGGACCGGGCCCGCGACCTGCTCGGACGGGCGGGCTGGCGGATGGAGGGCAAGGCGCGCCGCCGGAACGGCCGCCCGCTGACGCTCCGCTACGTCTACCCGGCCGGCGCCGACGCGAGCCGGCAGACCGGCGAGCTGGTCCAGGCGATGCTCGCCGAGGTCGGCGCGCGAGTCGACCTGCGGCCCGTGCCGGACGGCGCGTTCTTCGACCGCTACCTGATCCCCGGCGCCTTCGACCTCGCGCCGTTCTCCTGGATCGGCTCGGCATACCCGATCTCGGGCCTGCGCTCGATCTACGGCCGGTCGCCGGCCGGCGACCCACGGCAGAACGTCGCGCGCGTCGGTTCGGCGCGGCTCGACGCCGCGCTCGACCGGGCCGACGCGGAGACGGACCCGGTACGAGCGCGACGCGACGCCGACCGCGCGGACGCGATGATCTGGGCCGAGGTGCACTCGCTGACGCTGTACCAGCGACCGCAGATCGTGGCGGTCCGCCGCGGGCTGGCCGACTGGGGCGCGTTCGGCCTCGCCGACCCGGTGTGGACCGACGTGGGCTTCGGTCAGCCGCAGCGGTAGAGCGCCTGGGCCCGTACGCCGGACGACGAGCCGCCGTACGCGGACGCGGGGACCGCCGCGCAGTTCTGCCGAACCCAGGCCGTCACCTCGGAGGACGATCCGCGCCCGCCCGGTCCTCCGCCGCCGGTCATGACGTAGCGCAGCCGCCCGGCGCGAACGTACGCCTGGAGCTTCGCCACGGTCATCGCGGGATCGCTACCGGTGAAGCCGAACATGGAGATCACCGGTCGGCCCGTCTTGAGGATGATCGACGCGGCGGACTGCGAGTCGGAGACCGCGACGAGCCAGGTCGCCGCGCCCTGGTTCTTCTCCAGGTACGAGACCAGCTTGGCGTCGGCACCGCCCATCCCGCCCGGACCACCGGGACCCCCAGGGCCGCCGGGACCGCCGGGACCGCCGGGACCGCCGGGACCGCCGGGACCGCCGGGACCGCCAGGACCTCCAGGACCGCCGAGGTCTCCGGATCCGCCTGGACGCCCCGGCATGCCGGGCATGTCTCCCGGCGGAGGCCCGCCCGGGTCGCTGCCGGTCCGACGCATCCGGCCGCCGTCCGGGAAGCCCACGCGGCCCGAGGACGGTCCGGCGAGCGGGTTGGTGCCGTTCGTCCGCGTGGTCGCGGCCGACGCGGCGTACGCGGCCGGACCGGCGAGACCGGCCAGCAGGCCCGCGACGGCGGCGAGCACGCCGAGTCGCGCCACCCGACGGCGGCCGAGCAGGCACGCCACCGTGACGAGCGTGAGCGCGGCCACCGTCCAGGCCAGCCACGGATGCCAGTGCGGCGTACGCCGCAGGACCACGAACGCCCACGTACCGGTGAGCGCGGTCCCCGCGGCGAGCGCGCGACCCCGGTACGCCCCGAACAGCGTGACGGCGCCGATGCCGGTCAGCGCGGCGATCGCCGGGGCCATCGCGGTCGTGTAGTACGGGTGCACGATCCCGCCGGAGTAGCTCAGGACCACGACGTGCACGGCGAGCCAGCCGCCCCACAGCAGTACGGACGCGCGCGCCGCGTCGGTGCGGGGCCGTCCCCGATACAGGATCAGGCACACGACCAGCGCGAGCGCGGCGAACGGCAGCAGCCAGGAGATCTGGCCCGCCAGAACGTCGTTGAACATCCGTCCGGCGCCGGACGCACCGGAGAACCCACCGCCGCGCCCACCGGGCCCGCCGTTCTCGCCGGTCACCCGCCCAAGGCCGTTGTAGCCGACGATCAGGTTCCAGACGGTGCCGTCCGTGCTGCCCCCGATGTACGGCCGGTCGGCCGCCGGGATCAGATCCACGGTGACCGCCCACCACAGGGACGACACCGCGAGGACGGCCCCGGCCGCGAGCAGGTGGAGGACCCGCCGCAGTGGCCCGCCGGGCGCGCACAGCAACAGGACGAGCGCGAGCGCGGGCAGCAGGAGGTAGGCCTGGAGCATCTTGGTGGTGAAGCCGCAACCGAGGAAGAAGGCCGAGGCGAGCGACCAGGGCAGCCGCCCGGACTCCAGTGCGCGTACGCCCGCCCACGCGGCGAGCACCAGCAGCAGCACCAGCAGCGTGTCGGGGTTGTTGTCCCGGTCGATCGCCACGGTGATCGGGGTCAGCGTCAGGACGAGCGCCGCGATCAGCCCGGCCGGCGGGCCGAAGACGCGGCGGACCGTGGCGTACAGCAGGGCGACGGTCGCGACGCCCATGGCGACCTGGGGGAGCAGCAGGCTCCACGTGCCGAACCCGAAGATCCGCGCGGACAGTTCCATCACCCACAGGGCCATCGGCGGCTTGTCGACGGTGATGAAGGACGCGGAGTCCAGCGAGCCGAAGAAGAACGCCTTCCAGCTCTGCGTGCCGCTGCGCACGGCCGCGGAGTAATAGGTGTTGGCGTCGCCGTTTCCGGCGAGCGCCCAGCAGTAGAGCAGGGCGCCGAGCGCGAGGATCGGCCACAGCGCCCACGATGCCCGGGAGGCCGGCCGCTCGGAAGAGATGCGCGGTTCGGCGGAAAGGAGAGTGGTCAACGGTTCTGCTCCTGGAGGACGGGCTCGTGGGCGGGCGCGGCGCGCCGAGGGTGGAATACCCAGGCGCGCAGCAGCACGAAGCGGATGGCGGCGGCGAACAGGTTGAGGGCGAACAGCGCGCCGACCTCGGCGGTCCGGGGTGCGCCCGGGGCGAGCGCGTGCACGGCGGCCAGGCCTGCGGTGCTGACGGTCAGCCCGACGAGGAAGGCGACGCCGCCCTCGAGCTGGTGACGTACGGCGTCGCGCGCACCGGTCACGCCGAAGGTGAAGCGCCGGTTGGCGGCGGTGTTGGCGATCGCCGCGAGGACGTACGAGACGAGGTTCGCGGTGATCACCGGCGTGAGCGAGCGCAGCGCCGCGTACAGCGCGAGCTGCGTGACCGTGCTGACCACGCCGATCACCGCGAAGCTCGGGAGCTGCCCGCGCATGCCGGCCGGCAGGCGCGCCCCACGTGAGCGGGCCGGCAACGGGACGCGGAACGCGCCGGACAGAACCCGGCGTGCCACCCGAGCCATGCCGCGCAGGTCGTCGACCGCCGTACGGAGGACGTCGACGCGGCTGTCCGGGTCGTCCACCCAGTCGACCGGCACCTCGTGGATGCGCAGGCCGCCGCGTTCGGCGAGGAGCAGGAGTTCGGTGTCGAAGAACCACGCCTCGTCCTCGATCGCGGGCAGCAGCGCGCGTACGACCTCGGCGCGTCCGGCCTTGAAGCCGCACTGGGCGTCGGAGAACCGCGCGGCGAGCGTCGCGTGCAGCAGCAGGTTGTAGACGCGGGAGATCGCCTCGCGCTTCGGGCCGCGGACCACGTCGGAGCCGCGCGAGAGCCGGCTGCCGATGGCCAGGTCGCTGTGGCCGGACACCAGCGGCGCGACCAGCGGCAGGAACGCGTGCAGGTCGGTGGACAGGTCGACGTCCATGTAGGCGACCACGTCGGCCGCGCTGGTGCCCCAGACGTGGCGCAGCGCGCGCCCGCGCCCCTTCAGGTCGAGGCGTACGGCCTCCACCTCGGCGAGCTCCAGGGCCAGGCGCTCGGCGACCTCCCAGGTCCGGTCGGTGCTGGCGTTGTCGGCGATGGTGATCACGAAACGGTAGGGGAGGGTGTCGCGGAGGTAGGCGTGCAGGCGGCGCACGCTGGCCGCCAGGACACGCTCCTCGTTGAACACCGGAAGGGCGACCTCGATGAGAGGGTCGTGTGCCGGTCCCGGCGGTACGCCGGCGGTCCCCGGCCACGTCGTCAGCTCGCTCATGGGCCAACGCTCGGGCCCGACCGTGGGAACGGCCTGAGCCGTTCATTAACCCAGGATGAGAAACGTTTCGCGGGCCTCGGCGTACGAGGCGCCGGCCCGGCGTAGATCACCGTCAAGATAGGTATAAGCCACATATTTGGCCACTATCGGTCATAACAGAAATATGCGACATTACTGACGGTCAGTTATAACGTTGATCTTTGTTGGTCGCCCGTGAATGGGTCGAGTGAGTCGCGGCAAGAGAGGAAGCGGTCAATGGCCGATCCGTACGAGGACGAGCTCAGTCAGGACGAACTCACCCACACACTGTTCGGCCACGCGGCATTCCAATTTCTGCGGGCGGGCGCCGAACTCGGCCTCTTCGACCTGCTGGAACGCAGCCCCGGACTCTCCCGCGAACGGATCGGGACCGAGCTGACGCTCGAGGACCGGGCGCTGGACATTCTGCTCCTCGGCGTGACCTCGCTGCGCCTGATCCGCCGGTCCGGCGACGGATATCGCAATGACGCGACGGTCTCGCGGCTGTTCACCGACGGAATGTGGGAGCTTTTCCAGGCGGTGATCGGCTTCGAGGCGTACGTCGCCTATCTCGGCCTGGCCGACTTCACCGAGTCGTTGCGCGCCAACACCAACGTCGGGCTGCGAAGGGTTCCCGGCGACGGGCCCACGCTCTACCACCGCATGACCGAAGACCCCCAGCTCAGCGAGGTCTTCTACCGGTTCATGAGCTCGTGGTCGCAGATGGCCGCCCGCTATCTGGTGGACAACGTCGACTTCCGCGCGATCGACCGGCTGCTCGACGTCGGCGGCGGTGACGCGGCCATCGCGGTGGCCGTGGCGCAGGCCTATCCGCACCTGCGGATCACCATTCTGGAGCTGCCGGGCGTCGTGCCGCTGGCCCAGAAGCGCGTCGACGAGGCCGGCCTGTCCGACCGCATCGAGGTGCTCGCCCACGACATCTTCGCCGAGCCCTACCCGCCGGGGCACGACGCCGCCATGTTCGTCCACCAGATGCAGATCTGGCCGCTCGAGCAGGACACCGCGCTGCTGGTCAGGGCACATGAGGCGCTGCCCGACGGCGGCAAGGTCCTGATCATGAACTCGATGTCGGACGACACCGGCGACGGCCCGCTGATGGCCGGCCTGGACAGCGCCTACTTCGCCGCGCTGCCGGGCGGCGGCGGAATGATCTACGCCTGGTCCAAGTACGAGGAATGCCTGCGGGCCGCGGGATTCCCCGAGATCGAACGGATCGCCTGCGCGGGTGCCTGGACGCCGCACGGAATCATCTCTGCCACCAAATAGGAAGGTAGCTTTTCTGTTACGCATCGGGATTGTCCGGTCGCATTATGAGTAGGTCCGAGGCCGAATGAACACCGATGTACGGGGCTTCCTTAAGGCACCCTAAAACCATTATCAAGAAGATCATCAGTCGGGTCCGAAATGGGTTCTAGTCCGTATTCGGACTGGTCTTGGCGCGGCGTTTATCAGCGGTTATCGTACGACCACATATGTCCTCCACGGCCTATGGGCCGGTTCGTGATGGCGAGGAGAAAACGTGGATCGTTCCGCTGCCCACGACTCCGACGTTCAGCGCGCTTTCCCGACGGACCCGGGAACGGCGCCCGACTCTGCGGCCAAGCTCGCCTGTCTGCGCGAGCTGCACCAGTACTACCTGCAGTTCTTTACGCCGCCGGAAGACAGCATCGGCCTGTCCGACTGGCAACCTACGGACCGGATCATGCAGATCGAGACCCGGTGGAACCAGTACGAGGAAGACCGGGTACGGCCCGCCGAGTCGGACCTTCCCGAAACTCCCGCGGAGTTCCAGGACTGGTTCCTCGCGGTCTCGGCCGAGCACGAGTACCAGGACGTCTGCGACTACCTACGGAATGACGCCAGCATTCTGGACGTCGCGCTGATGGTGCTGGCCGAGGGAAAGGTCGACAGCCGCTTCGACGACCTCATGGCGTTGGCCCAGATCGGCTCGTCGGGCGTCACGAAGATGACGATCGGCGAGAACTACTGGGACGAGATGGGCAACGGCGACCACGGCGCCGTGCACACCACGATGTTCAACGACATGGCCGACTGGATGGAAGGTCACGTCACGCGGAACACCGACGTCGACCTGTCCATCCTGGAGTTCCCCGAGGCGTACGCGAACGCCTGTGAGCTGCTGATGTACAACCTTCGTCGCCGCTACCTCCTGCGCGGGCTCGCCGGAATCGGCCTGCTCGAGCAGACCGCGCCGGCGCGCTTCTCCGCGACCGTGGACGCCTGCCGGCGACTGGGCGTACCCGACCCGGTGAGCCGCTATCAGGCCGTGCACACCGTCGTCGACCAGGACCACAGCCGAGAGTGGATCGACGGGGTCTTCATGCCCGTCATCAAGAAGAACCCGGAGGCGATCCGGGAATTCGCAATCGGCGTCCAGATCCGGGGGAACGTCGCGTCGGAATTCTTCCACGGAGTTCACGACCGGCTGTTCGGCCTGGGCTGACGCCTCGATCAAGGAGGGCATTATGCCGACCGCCGACGGGTCTCTTCCCGTCATCGAAGACCAGCGAAAACTGGACGGCGCTCAAGAAGTCCTGCTCGCACCCGTACGGGGCAAGGACATCCGTCGCAACCTTCCCAAGGACATGTTCCAGCGGAACCCGCGGCAGTTCACCAAGAAGCTACTGATCGCGGCCGTGCCGATCGTCATCTGCTGGGCGGGGATCCTGCTCGCGCCGACCTGGTACGTCATCACCCCCGCCGTCATCGTCCTGGGTCTCCTGTACGCGCACCTGGTCGAACTCCAGCATGAGTGCCTCCACGAGCACGCGTACCGCTCACGCCGCCTGAACCGCGTCTTCGGCTTCCTGTGCGGCGTGGGCATGCTCAGCTCCTTCTCCCACTACAAGTACGAGCACCTGCGCCACCACGCGTTCCTCGGTACGACGCAGAACCGGGAGTTCTTCAACTACCGGTTCCGTAACCTCAACCGGTGGTGGGGCTTCCTGTACGCGTCGTTCCACCTGGCCCGGTTCGTGGACGTCGGGAAGGACACCGTCCGCAGCCTGCTCGGCCGGCCCATTCCCCGGGTGAACCGCGAGCGCGACCTGCGGCGGATCCGCACGGAGTACCGGCTGTTCGCACTGATCATCGTGGCCGCCGTGGCCGCCTCGATCCTGACCGGCTCGTACTTCGTGCTGTTCGCGTGGGTGCTGCCGGCCGCCCTGGTCTCCGAGGCGACCCACTTCCTGATCGAGCTCGCCGAGCACTTCGGCCTCAACACCCAGACCGACCCGAACGTGCTGAGCAACACGCGATCCATCACGGCCTCGCGGTTCGCCCAGTGGTTCACCAACTACAACAACATGCATACGGCGCACCATTACCACCAGGGTGTTCCGATGGTGAACATCCCGCAGCTGAGCGACATGGAGTGGGGCAAGTTCGAGAGCATCGAACCGTCCTACTGGTCCTTCTATCGCAAGGTGTTCACGGGTGAGCTGGTCTACCAGGGCCGCGACGAGACCTGCATGACCCGCTGACCCGGCGGCCTCATCAGGCCTTCGCGTCCGCCGCCTCCACGGCCGGCACCGTGCTCGTACGGGGCCGGCTGTTGGCGATCACGACGCCGCCGATGGCGATCACACCGCCGACCAGCTCGGTGAGGCGCGGCGTCTCGTGCAGCCACACGTACCCGACCAGGACGGCGATCGGCGGCGCCAGGTAGAGCGAGCCGGTCGCGACCGTGACGGGCAGGCGCGCGACGGCGTACGCCCAGGTCACGAAGCCCAGCGCGGAGGGCGCGAGGCCGAGGAAGATGACCGCCCAGGTCGACTTGAGCGTCGCGTCGGGTATCGCGTGCACGAGGGCCGGGATCGCGGGGAGCAGCAGCAGGGTCCCCGTCCACGTGGCGTACGCGGTGACCTCGAGCCCGGTGTACCGGCTGAGCAGCGGCTTGATGGCCACGTGGTAGACGCCGAAGGCGACGGCGGCGGCCAGGATGATCCACGCCGCGCGGTCGACGCTCAGCCCTCCGCGCGCGGTCGCGATGGTGGCGGTCCCGGCGAGCGCCACGATCCCGCCGGCGATCCGCCTTCCGCTCAGCCGCTCACCGAGGAACAGCACGGCGGCGATCGCGCTGTAGATCGGGTTGGTGACGACGATGAGGCTCGCGGTCCCGGCGGGTACGCGGACCTCGCCCCAGTTCAGCAGGAGCTGGTAGCCGGCCATCCCGGTCAGCCCCGCCAGGAGGATCAGCGGGAGGTCCTTACGGGCCGGCCGTCGTACGCCCAGCGCCGGCGCCACCAGCCCGAGGACCAAAGACGCGATGGCGAGCCTCAGGATCGAAAGGGCCGCGGGTCCCCACCCGGCGACGCCGACCCGGATGGCGGGGAAGGCCACGGCCCACAGCACGATCGTCACCAATAGTGCGGAATGCGCTCGGAAGGAACCCATACCTAGATTCCTGTCACAGTCGACCTAACAGGTCCAGTTATGTTTTCGGCCGCAATTAGGAAGACTGGCTTCATGTTAGAGATCCGGCGGCTCCGGCTCCTCCACGCCCTCGCGGTCCACGGCACGGTCGCCGCCGCCGCGAAGGCCTCACACCTCAGCGGCCCCGCGGTATCGCAGCAGCTCGCGGCCCTCGAGCGGGAGACCGGGATGCGGCTCGTCGAGCGCAGCGGACGCCGGCTCAAGCTCACCGAGGCCGGCCGGGTGCTCGTCGCCCACACCAGCATCGTCCTCGGCCAGCTCGCCGCGGCCGAGGCGGACCTCGTCGCGCTCGGCACGGAGATCACCGGCACGGTACGGATCGGGGCGTTCTCCTCCGCGGTCGCCACCCTGGTCGCCGACGCGTGGCGCAGGCTGCGCGCCGAGCACGGAACACGGATGCAGTTCCAGGTCGCCACCCTGGAACCGGAGGAGAGCCTGCCGGCCCTGCAGCGCGGCGAGGCGGACCTGGTCATCGCGTACTCGTACCAGCTCGTCCCGCACCCGGCGCCGCCCTCGGTGGAGCGCCACGACCTGCTGACCGACCCCGTCGTCCTCGCCGTTCACCGCGACGACCCGCTCAGCACGCTCGACGCCGTCGACCTGGCGGAGCTGTCCGGCCGGGAGTGGGTGGCGCCGCACCCGGCCACCACCTGCCACCAGATGCTGGAGCGCGCCTGCGGCACGGCGGGGTTCGTCCCGCACACGATCGCGCACTGCGCGGACTTCCCCGCGATGCTCTCGCTCGTCGCGGCCGGTGCAGGCATCGCGCTCGTCCCACGGCTCGCCGCCTACCACCTGCCGGACAGCGTCGTCCTGCTCCCGACCAGCGCGGCGACCACCCGCGAGGTCTTCGCGCTCACGCGGCCGGGCGGCGACCGCCACCCCGCCACGCACGTACTCCTCGACTACCTGGGCTGATCGCGAGGAACAGCGGCGTGTGCTCAATTCCATCGTTCGTCGGCGACCTGTTGGATGAGTTCGGTGGAGTCGCGTTGGGAGAGCGCGAAGGTGCGGACGGCCTCCCACGCGGCGGTCAGGGCTGCGATGTCTTCGCGGCTGTTGGTGACGATGTCGCGGACCGGGGTCTGGATCAGCCCCGCCTCGCCGTCCTCGACGGTCGCGAGCGAGAACGGCCCGTACGGGTAGGGGTTGTCGGCCGAGCGCAGGATCTGGACGGTCAGGCGTGGCGGTGAGACGACCTTGATCAGGTGCAGGAGCTGGTCGCGCATCACCGCGGTCCCGCCCTGGTCACGGAGCAGGACGGCCTCGTCGATGACGCAGTGGAACATCGGAGGTTGGGGGTCTTCGCGGGTGAGGACGCGTTGGCGTTCCATTCGTGCGCGTATCGCGTTCTCGTCGCCGGACAGCAGTGCGCGGGTGTAGTCCTCGGTTTGGAGCAGGTCGGGGACCAGCGCGATCTGGTAGGTGCGGATGACGGTCGCCAGGTATTCCTCTCCGGGCCAGGGGCGTAGGTGGCCGGGCAGGCTTTCGGCGTCGTGTTGTTTCTGGATGGTCAACAACACACCGGACGGGATGCCCAGGAGTTCTTCGATGGCGTCGATCTGGTCTTGGCGGGGGCGGATCTGGCCGGTCTCGATGTTGCTCAGCCAGGCGTTGGTGTAGCCGAGCTGTTTGGCCACCTCTATTTGGATCATCCCGGCGGACTCCCGGAACGCGCGGATCGTACGCCCCAGCGTGATCAACGTTGGGCTCCGATGCTGACGCGACATGGTGACCTCCTTTGTTGTTTTCGTGCCGGTCAGGGGGTGGGAGATCACTCCCTGGAGCTGGGAGGCGGGTTGGTGACCAACCCGGGACACGGTGAGGTAAGTATGCTTTTCATAATTGGAAAACGCAAGCAGTTCTTCCCGATACAGTAGTCTCCTGTTAGGAGATATGTGTATTGATGTCCGGTTCAAGTCACGACGGCCTACGATCAGTGACCGCAGGTACAGATCTCCGAGCGGCATGGGGAGAGGATGGGGCGATGGCCGACTCTCGGCACTCACCAACGGTGCGACGCCGTCGGCTCGCGCGAGAACTGCGCAAGCTTCGGGAGACGGCCGGCATGACCGCCGACGAGGTCACCAAGGCAACGGAGTGGTCCGTCGGCAAGATCAACACGTTGGAGAGAGCCAAGGCCGTCCAGCCACGCGTCGCCGACATCCGAAACCTGCTCGACCTGTACGGCGTGGCCGATGAGGAGCAGCGCGAGGCCTTGCTGGCGCTGACCCGCGAGGCTAGGACACGCGGATGGTGGGCGGACTTCAACCTCGATGACAACTTCGTGGAGTTCGAGGCCGAGGCGGCCAAGATCTCCACCTGGCAGCCGCTCGTCATCCCCGGCCTGCTCCAGACACCGGAGTACGCCCGCGCGATCCAGCGCGGCTACCTGATGACAGACGAGAAGGAAATCGACCGCCTGGTGCAGCTCCGCATGCAGCGGCAGGAGATTCTCACCGCCGACGACCCGCCGGAGCTGTGGGCGATCATCGACGAGTCCGCTGTGGCCCGCTCGTTCGGCTCGCCCGAGGCCAAGGTCGAGCAGCTCCAGCGACTCATCGACACCGAGCGCATGGACCATGTCAACGTCCAGATCATGCCGCTGAACGTCGCCCCGCATCCGGGTCTGTCCGGCTCGTTCGTGATCCTGGACTACGAGGACGATCCGCCCCTGGTCTACCGCGAGATGCGGCCCGAGTCCTCCTATACGGAGGGCGTCGCCAAGATCGAAGAAAGGCGGCGCGTCTTCAAGCACCTGAGCGCCTCCGCGCTTGGGATTCCCAAGTCGATGGCCTTCCTGCGGCGGTTGGCCGCCAACCCATGATGAAGAGGTAATACACCGTGTCTGACACCAGCCCCACCTGGCGCAAGAGCAGCCGCTCCCAAGGCGGCAGCGGCGACTGCGTCGAGGTCACCGTCCTCGACGATCGCGCCTGATCCAGAACAGATCGAAGGCCCTCAGGCGTTCGTATCTGAGGGCCTTCGCCGTGTCGTGGGCGTACCGGGCAGCGCCAGCCGGGCCTCGGCGCCGCCGCCCTCCGCCGGGCCGAGCCGGATCCGCCCGCCGGCCTCGTGTACGGCGCGTGCCGCGATCGCCAGGCCGAGTCCCGACCCGGGCAGCCCGCGCGCCGACGGCGACCGCCAGAACCGGTCGAAGACGTACGGCAGGTCCTCCGGCGGGATGCCGGGCCCCTCGTCGCGTACGGTCAGCTCGCCGCCGTCGAGGCGTACGGTCACGGTCCCGTCCGGCGGGCTGAACTTCACGGCGTTGTCCAGCAGGTTCACGACCGCGCGCTCCAGCGACGCGGCGTCGCCGAGCACGTACCAGGGCGTGGCCTCGGCGCTGATCTTCAACCCCGGGCCGCGCAGCCGGGCCCGGCTCACCGCGCTCTCGACGACCTCGTGCAGCGCGACGGGTTCGGACCCGGACGGCGTCTCGGCGCGCGAGAGGTCGAGCAGGTCGCCGACCAGGCTCGACAGCTCGATGAGCTGTGCCTTCACGTTGACCAGCAGCCGGTGCTTGTCGTCGGCGGGCAGCGGGCGGCCGGTGGCCTCGCTGCGAAGCATCAGGTCGACGTTGGTGCGCAGGCTGGTCAGCGGCGTGCGCAGCTCGTGCCCGGCGTCGACGATGAGCTGCTGCTGCCGTTCGCGGGAGGCGGCGAGCGCCCCGGTCATGCTGTTGAAGGACCGGCTCAGGCGGGCGATCTCGTCCTTGCCCTCGGCCGGGATCGTGGTGTCGAGGTCCTCGGTACGCGCGATGTGCTCGACGGCGTCGGTGAGGCGGTCCACGGGCCGCAGTCCGGCGCGCGCGATGAGCAGACCGGCGGTCGCCGCGCCGACCACGCCGACCGCGCTGACCGCGAGGAGCAGCAGCGCCAGGCTGTTCAGCGACTGCCCGACCGGGGCGAGCGGCCGCGCGACGGCGATGGCCGCGCCGCTGCCGGCCCGGTCGGGACGGGTGAACACCCGTACGCGCACGCCGTCGCGCGTCGTGCCGTCCCGGTACGTCCCGCCGCGGAGACCGGCGGCGACCGCGGTGTCGGCGGCCGTGGTGACCAGCGGGTCCACGGTGCCGGGCGGCCCGCACGACGTGCCGTCTCGCCACACGACCTGGATCGTCGGCAGGTATCCCTTGAACCGGTCGTCGTCGTGCCGGGGCCGCCGGCAGATGTCCAGCGTGGAGCCGGGCGGCGGGCCGCCGAGGCCGGGGCCGGACAGCGACCGGTCGAGCTGGTCCATCAGCCGCCCGCGTACGAGGAACCAGCAGCCGATCGCGCAGGCCGCGACCGCCACGGCGACGGCCAGGCCGGTCAGCACCGTGAGCCGGGCGCGCAGGCTCAGCCGGCGGGTCATGTCGCGCGCAGGACGTACCCGACGCCGCGCACGGTGTGGATCGTCCGTGGCTCGCCCAGCTTGCGGCGCAGGTACATCACGTAGACGTCGAGGGAGTTGGAGGCGGGCTCGAAGTCGAAGCCCCAGACCGTCTCGAGGATCCGCTCACGGGTCAGCACCTGCCGCGGATGGTCGAGGAACATCTCCAGCAGCGCGTACTCGGTACGGGTCAGGGTGAGCTCGCGGCCGTCGCGGGAGACCTCGCGGGTGAGCGTGTCCATCCGCAGCCCGGCGTACTCAGAGGCGGTGCCGCCGTCGTCCGGCCGCGTCGCGGGCGCGCTCCTGCGCAGCAGCGCGCGTACGCGGGCGAGCAGCTCGTCCAGCTCGAACGGCTTGACGAGGTAGTCGTCGGCCCCGGCGTCCAGCCCGGTGACGCGGTCGCCGATCGTCTCGCGGGCGGTCAGCATGAGCACCGGCAGCGTGTCGCCGCGCGCCCGCATCCGCCGGCAGGTGGTCAGGCCGTCGAGGCGCGGCATGAGGACGTCGAGGATGACCAGGTCGGGCCGGTCGCGCTCGAGCGCGCCGAGCGCGTCGAGGCCGTCCACCGCGGTCCCGACCTCGTAGTCCTCGAACGTGAGGCTGCTGGCCAGCGACTCGCGCACGGCCGGTTCGTCGTCCACCACGAGAATGCGCACGTCATGACGTTAACTGGCGATATGCCATGGTCAGCGGGGGATGCGGCGTTTTCTCATTGACTTCTCATGGCAGCGCGACCTCGACCGCCAGCCGGTCGGGGGTGAAGCGCGGGCTCCAGACGTACAGCCCCAGGTCGCCGCGGCCGGTCTTCGGGCTCACCGGCAGGTCGGTGGCGACCCGTACCAGGTAGCTGGCGCCGGCCGGGATGTACTGGTCGTCGTCCTGGGTCGTGGGCGCCGGGTAGCCGAGCGTGTTCACCACGTCCGTGTGGTCCGGCAGCGTGCACAGGTCCTCGGGCGCGCCGGGCTGGGGCATGCAGCGGCCGTCGGCCTTCGCCGGCACGAGCGACCGCCGGACGAACAGGTCGGCGGGGAAGTCCAGCAGCGCCGGCGCGGTGCCCGTGTTGGTGATCACGTAGTCGATGTAGGCGAGCGTCTCCCCGTCCGGCGGCGGGGTCTGCGTGCTGTCGAGCGGCCGGTCGGAGGTGCCGGCGCGTACGGCGCCGAGCGAGTACGTGAAGCCGTCCGGGGTGCCGATGCCGAGCCGGTCGCCGGTCTTGACCTGCCGGCCCTCGCCGGAGACCGACCGGATCGCCATCGGACGCGGCGCGGCCTCGGGCTCGGTGCCGTGGCCGCGTGCGAGGACGGCCAGCGTGACGACCACGACCACGGCGAGCCCACCCGTGACGGCACCGGCCACGCCGAGCCCGACGGCACTGCTTCGCGCCGTCTTCCGCCGCCGGTGGGAGTGGTGAATCGGGGCCAATGTCCATCCCGGGGGTTGCCTGCCGATGCCCTTGTGACACTTGGCGCGTATGGGGCAAAAGATAGCAAAGCAACCACCGGGATGGCCTTGACGTCAGCGGTCACATGTGGTCAGGGCACCATCCAGGACAGCACCACCACGGACTGCAACAGGGCGAGCACGCACATGCCCGCCAGGAACAGCAGGCTCCACACGATCACCCGGCGGAAGATGTCGCCCTCCTTGCCGTCCAGGCCGACGGCCGCCGCGGCGATCGCGAGGTTCTGCGGCGAGACCATCTTCCCCAGCACGCCACCGGAGCTGTTCGCGGCGGCCAGCAGGACGGGGGACAGGTTCGCCTTGCCCGCCGCGGCCGTCTGCAACGCGCCGAACAGCGAGTTGGAGGAGGTGTCCGACCCGGTCACGGCCGTGCCGAGCCAGCCGAGGATCGGCGACAGGAACGCGAAGAACCCGCCGGCCCCCGCCATCCACGTGCCCAGGGTGATCGTCTGGCCGGAGGCGTTCATCACGAAGCCGAGCGCCAGGACGAGCATCACGGTGAGGATCGCCCAGCGGAGCTGCACCAGCGAGTCGCGGTACGCGCGCAGCCCGCGCGCCACCGAGATCCGCAGGGCGACCATCGTGAGCAGCCCGGCGACGAGCATCTGGGTGCCGGGCGAGGTCAGGTAGTTCAGGTTGAACGTCACCAGCGAAAGCGGCTTGCCCTTGGCGTTCACCAGGTCCAGGCCCGGCCACTGCGCGGTACGGGTGGCCTTGTCGAGCTGCTCCTTGATCGGGGTGATCTGACAGAAGACGAAGACCGCGATGATGATCCCGTACGGCAGGTAGGCCTTGACGATCTCCCCGGTGGAGTCGGGCCGCGCCACCCGCCCGGCGAACTCCGGCGTCGCCTCGTCGGCCGCGCCGCCCGCCACGACCGCCTGTCGGACCTCGGTACGCGGCCGGGCCCGCACCATCAGCACCACGGCCGCCGCGGACACCAGCGAGGCCACGACGTCGGCCAGCGGTACCGAGATGAAGTTCGACGTGACGTACTGCGCGACCGCGAAGACCGCACCACAGCCGAGCGCGACCGGCCAGGTCTCGCGGATGCCCTTGCTCCCGTCCACGATCGCGACGAGCACGAGCGGCACGAACAGCGCGAGGATCGGCGTCTGGCGTCCGACCATCGCGCCGAGCGTGTCGCTGGACTGCGTGGTGACCTTGCCGAGGGTGATGATCGGGGTCGCCATGGCGCCGAACGCCACCGGCGCGGTATTGGCCGTCAGCGCCAGCACGGCGGCCTTCAGCGGCTTGAAGCCGAGCGCGATCAGCATCACCGAGGTGACCGCGACCGGCGTGCCGAACCCGGCCAGGGCCTCCAGCAGCGCGCCGAAGGAGAAGGCGATGATGATCGCCTGGATGCGCTGGTCGTCGCTGACCCGTGCGAACGATCGTCGCAGCACGTCGAAGTGGCCGGTCTTCACGGTCATCGTGTAGACCCAGATCGCGTTGATCACGATCCACAGGATCGGGAAGAAGCCGAACGCCGCGCCGTCGGTGCCGGCGAGCAGCGCCTGCCCGACCGGCATCCCGTACGCCAAGACCGCGATGACCAGGGCGACGGCGAGGGCGATGATCGACGCGACCCAGGCTCGCATCCGCAGGATGCCGAGCAGCACGAACAACGTGAGCAACGGCAGTGCGGCGACGAGCGAACTCCAGGCGAGGGAATGGGCGACGGGATCGAGTACTTGGCGGTACAACGGGCTCACCTCCGGGAGAGCAGCTCCTTGCCGGTCCCCCGAATGGATGCGTCGAGTACCTCAGCGGTGTGGGCCACCGCGATCTCCTCGCCACGGCGACGCAGGGCCGTGGCGATCTGCAGGGAGCAGCCGGGATTGGCCGCGACCAGCAGGTCCGCTCCTGTCGCCGAGACGTTCTCGGCCTTGCGGTCGCCCAGCTCACCGGCGGCCTCAGGCTGGAGCAGGTTGTAGACACCGGCTGACCCGCAGCAGATCTCCGGGTCGGCGATCTCCCTGACCTCCAGGCCGGGAATGCCGGCGAGCAACGCGCGCGGCTGCGCGCGGATCCCCTGGGCGTGCGCGAGGTGACAGGCGTCGTGGTAGGCGACCGTCATCTCGAGCGGGTGGCGGGCAGCGCGCGGGCCCAACTCGGCGATGAACTCCGCCAGGTCGCGCGTCTTGGCGGTCAGCTCCGCGGCGCGCTCGGCCCATTCCGGGTCGTCCGCCAGGACGTCCGCGTAGTCCTTCATCGCCGACCCGCAGCCCGCGGCGTTCACGACCACGGTGTCGACCCCCGCGAAGGACTCGATCGTCGCCTTCGCGAACGCCCGTGCCTCCTCGGCGCGCCCGCTGTGCAGAGACAGGGCCCCGCAGCACCCCTGGCTCTTCGGGATGACGACGTCACAGCCCTCCGCCGCGAGGACGCGCGCGGTCGCGGCGTTGACGCCGGGGAAGAACTCCCGTTGCACGCAGCCGGTCAGCATGCCGACGACCGCGCGGCGCTCGCCGCGCGCCGTGACGTGCGCCGGGAGGCGTACGGGCTTGGCGCCGGGCGGCGCCAGCCGCTCCATGGCGGCCAGCGTGGGCGAGATCCGGGAGAGCAGCGGCGACATGTTGATCTTCGTGGCCTGGTACGCGCGCAGCGGCCAGCGCAGGGCCCTGAGCCGGCGCGGGTACGGGAAGACCGCGAAGATCGCCTCGCGGAGCAGCCGTTCGCCGCGCGAGCGCGGATGCTCCTCCTCGACCCGAGCACGCGTGATCTCGATGAGCCGGTCGTACCGCACGCCCGACGGGCACGCGGTCACGCACGCCATGCAGCCGAGGCAGCGGTCGATGTGCTCGACCGTCGAGTCGGCGAGCGGCGCGCCCTCCTCGTACTGGCTCATCAGGTGGATGCGGCCGCGCGGGGAGTCCATCTCCTCGCCCCACAGTTCGTATGTGGGGCAGGTCGGCAGGCAGAACCCGCAGTGGACGCAGTCGTCCAGGAGCCGGCGGAAGTCCTCCATCAGATCCCTCCCGCGAAGCGCCCCGGCGACAGCCGGTTGCCGGGGTCGAACTCGTGCTTGACCCGTCGCATCAGTGGCAGCGCCGGGATCGGCCCCCACCGATCGAGGGGTACGCCGTCCGGCGCGTCCAGGACGACGACGTCGCCGTGCCGCCGCAGCCGCGCCAGGGTTTCGGTCGCGTCGTCCGCGGCCATCCCCACGTGCCACACGCCGCGACCGGCCGAGCCGCGCAGCCTTGCCGTGTCGTCGCCGTCCAGCGCGCCGAGCAGGGCCTCCAGGGCCGTCGGCGCGGCGCGTACCTCGGCGAGGACCGCGCCCTCGGGCAGGCGGCCCCACCACGGCGGCGGGCCGTCCACCAGGGTCCCGTCGATCAGGTCACGTGCGGCCTCGGCGCGGAGCCGTACGGCCTCGGGCACGCCCTCCAGCAGCACCGCGACCGTGAGCCCGTCCACCTCGATCGCGGCCGGGACCAGCGCGGACGCCGACAGGGCGCGCACCATCTCCCGCGCGCGTCCGGCGTCCTCGGCCGTGGCCGCGACGTACGCCTGCGCCCTCGGCAGCGGGTGCAGCCGGAACGCCGCCTCCACGATCAGGCCGAGCGTGCCGCGCGAACCGGTGTAGAGCTTGCCGAGGTCATAGCCCGCGACGTTCTTGACCACCTTGCCGCCGGCCCGCGCGAGGACGCCGTCGGCGCGGATCACCGCGATGCCGATCAGCAGGTCACGCGCCGAGCCGTACAGCAGCCGCCGCGGCCCGGCGGTCGCGGTGGCCAGCGCGCCGCCCACGGTCGCGCCCGCGACCAGGCCGTCCAGGGCGAGCTGCTGGTCCGCGCCGCGAAGGGTCTCCTGGAGGTCGTCCAGGTGTACGCCCGCCTCGGCGACGACGACGAGGTCGCCCGCCGCGTGGTCGATCACCCGGTCGAGCCTGCGCGTCTCGACGACGAGGTCGCAGCGCTCGGGCGGGTTGCCCCACCGCAGCTTGGTGCTCGCACCGCGCGGCACGACCGCCAGCTCGTGCTCGGCGGCGGTCCGCATCAGCTCGCTCGCCTCCGCGACGCTCGCGGGCGCGGCCACGTACGAGGGCATGACGCCCTGCACGGCGTCGTCCGCCTCGGCGGGCCGTACCTCACAGACCTTCGCGAGGGCGTCCAGGGGAGCGGGCATCAGAACAGGTCCGCCTTCCCGCTCTCGACGAGGGGATGGACGCCGGTGCGCCGGCCGGGCACCTCGCCGCACAGGCGCGGCGTCGGGTACACCTTCCCGGGGTTGCACAGGCCCGCCGGGTCGAACGCGCACCGCACCATCTGCATCGTGTCCAGGTCCTCTTCGGTGAACATCCGCGGCATGTGCTTGGACTTGTCCACGCCGACGCCGTGCTCGCCGGTGATCGACCCGCCGTGCTCGATGCACAGGTCGAGGATCTTCCCGGAGACCTCCTCGGCGCGCTCGCCCGCGCCCGGGACCGCGTCGTCGAACAGCACGAGCGGGTGCAGGTTGCCGTCGCCGGCGTGGAAGACGTTGGCGACCCGTACGCCCTTGGCCTTCGACAGCTCGTCGATGGCCGCCAGCACCTCGGGCAGGGCCGTACGCGGGATGACGCCGTCCTGCACGATGTAGTCCGGGCTGATCCGGCCCACCGCCGCGAACGCGGACTTGCGGCCGCGCCAGATCAGCGCACGCTCGGTGTCGTCGGCCGCCACCCGGATCTCGAACGCCCGGCCGCACAGCTCGCGTACCTGCTCGAACTGCCGCTCGACCTCGGGGATCGGGCCGTCCAGCTCGACGACGAGCACCGCGCCGGCACCCTCTGGGTACTCGCACTGCACCGCGGCCTCGGCCGCCTCGATCGACAGCGCGTCCATCATCTCGATGGCCGCCGGGATCACCCCGGCCGCGATGATCGCCGACACCGCCTCGCCCGCGTGCTCGATCGAGTCGAACGCGGCCAGCAGCGTCTGGACCGTCTCGGGCAGGCGCGTCAGCCGTACCGTGATCTTGGTGGCGATGCCGAGCGTGCCCTCGGAGCCGACGAACGCCCCGAGCAGGTCATAGCCCGGCCCTTCGGTCAGCTCGATGATCTCGCCGTCGGGCGTGACGACCTCGCAGGCCAGCACGTGGTTGACGGTGAAGCCGTACTTGAGGCAGTGCGCGCCGCCGGAGTTCTCGGCGACGTTGCCGCCGATCGAGCAGATCTGCTGGCTGGAGGGGTCGGGCGCGTAGTAGTAGCCGTGCGGGCGCGCCGCCTTGGTGACGTCGAGGTTGATGACGCCGGGCTCGACCACCGCGCGCTCGCCGTCGACGTCGATCTCCAGGATGCGCCGCATGCGGGACGTCACGATCAGGACGCCGTCGGTACGGGGGAGCGCGCCGCCGGACAGTCCGGTGCCAGAGCCGCGCGCGATGTACGGCACGCCCTCCGCCGTACAGGCCTGCACGATCGCGGCGATCTGCTCGGCCGTCTCGGGCAGCACCACGACGCCGGGCGTGGCGCGGTGGTAGGTCAGGCCGTCGCACTCGTACGTGCGTAGCTCGGCCGGATCGGTGATGACGTTCTCCGCGCCGGTGACGGCCCTGAGGCGTTCCGCGATTCCGTCCAGCCTTGTCGTCACATCACCAATCCTTGACTTTTCTGGACAGTTCCAAACAAGTCGGAACCATCCGTCTTCGGGCCTGGCGTTTCCGGGCCCGAAGACGCCGGGCGTCAGGGCATGCGCTCGTATGCGGGGAGGGTCAGGAAGTCGGCGTACTCGTCCGCGAGGGCGACCTCCTTGAACAGGGAGACCGCCTCGGCGAAGCGCTTCTCGTCGAAGGCGTCGCCGTACTGCTCGCGGATCTTGCCGAGCTCCTCGTCGATGAGCCGCTCGACGAGGTCGGCCGTGACCTTCGGGCCGTCCGCGAGCTCGACGTCGTTGTGCAGCCACTGCCAGATCTGCGACCGGGAGATCTCGGCCGTCGCCGCGTCCTCCATCAGGTTGAAGATGCCGACCGCGCCGTTGCCGCCCAGCCAGGTGGCGATGTACTGCAGGCCGACGCTGATGTTGTTGCGCAGACCGGCCTCGGTGATCTCGCCCGGGGTCTTGCCGACGGCGAGCAGTTCGGAGGCGGACACCGACACCTCCTCGCGCTTGCGGTCGCGCTGGTTCGGCTTGTCGCCGAGCACGCCGTCGAAGACCTCACGGCAGATGTCGACCATGCCGGGGTGGGCGACCCAGGACCCGTCGAAGCCGTCCTCGGACTCGCGCGTCTTGTCCGCACGCACCTTGTCGAAGGCGGCCTTGTTGACCTCTTCGTCGTGGCGCGACGGGATGAACGCGGCCATGCCGCCGATCGCGTGCGCGCCGCGCTTGTGGCAGGTGCGCACCAGAAGCTCCGTGTACGCCCGCATGAACGGTGCGGTCATCGTGATCGCGTTGCGCTCGGGCAGCAGGAAATCCCGGCCGCGTGCGCGGAACTTCTTGATCACCGAGAACAGGTAGTCCCAGCGGCCGGCGTTGAGCCCCGCGGAGTGGTCGCGCAGCTCGTAGAGGATCTCCTCCATCTCGAACGCCGCCGGGATGGTCTCGATCAGCACGGTCGCCCGGATCGTGCCGCGCGGGATCTCGAGGAGGTCCTGCGCCAGGTTGAAGACGTCGTTCCAGAGGCGCGCCTCAAGGCGGCTCTCGATCTTGGGGAGGTAGAAGTACGGCCCCTTGCCCTTGTCGAGCTGACGCCGTGCGCAGTGGAAGAAGTAGAGGCCGAAGTCGAACAGCGACCCCGACATCCGCTGGCCGTCGATGAGCACGTGCTTCTCGTCGAGGTGCCACCCGCGCGGGCGTACGACGATCGTCGCGAGCTCCTCGTCGTCCTTCAGCCGGTAGGACTTGCCGCCGGTCTCGAAGTCGATGGTGCGGTCGAGCGCGTCGCGGAGGTTGAGCTGGCCGCCGACCATGTTCTCCCACAGGGGAGTGTTGGCGTCCTCGAAGTCGGCCAGCCAGACCTTCGCGCCGGAGTTGAGCGCGTTGATCGTCATCTTGCGGTCCGTCGGGCCGGTGATCTCGACACGCCGGTCCTCCAGGCCGGGCGCCGGGTCGGCCACCCGCCAGGTGTCGTCGTGCCGAACGTCGGCGCCGTCCGGCAGGAAGTCGAGCGTGCCGCCTGCGGTCAGCTCCTTCTGCCGTTCGACGCGCTTGGCGAGCAGCTCGAGCCGGCGAGTGCCGAACTCGCGCTGGAGAGTGCCCAGGAAGCCCAGCGCATCGGGCGTGAGGATCTCGTCGTGACGCTCGGCGACGGGGCCGGTCAACTCCACGCCTGCGGGTCCAGCCATCTGCCTGCCCTTTCGTATAGCGAAAAAGTATTTCTGCTTAGTGGAATGCTATGCGATCGTCTCGCACGCGGTTCGCAGCGGGGTCCTACCCTCCGGCTCGAGGTGGGCACATATCCAGGTGTGCGCGCCGCCCACTCGTGGCAGCATCAAGGAAGATCCGGAGGTGCTCCGGTGTTGACATGGAGGAACATGTCTAATTTTTCGTACGAAGAGCCAGAGCCGCTGACCGGCGAGCTCGACCTTGAGGACCGGCAGGCGCTGCGGCGTGTGGCCGGGCTCTCGACCGAGCTGCGCGACATCACCGAGGTCGAGTACCGGGCGCTCCGCCTGGAACGGGTCGTCCTGATCGGCGTCTGGACCGAGGGAACCGAGGCGACCGCCGAGAATTCCCTCAACGAGCTGGCACTCCTCGCGGAGACCGCGGGATCGACCGTGCTCGAAGGACTGATCCAGCGGCGTTCGAAGCCCGACCCGGCGACGTACGTCGGCTCCGGCAAGGCGCTCGAGCTGCGTGACGTCGTCATCTCCACCTCGGCCGACACCGTGATCTGCGACGGAGAGCTCGCGCCGAGCCAGCTCCGCCAGCTCGAGGAGATCGTCAAGGTCAAGGTCATCGACCGTACGGCGCTGATCCTCGACATCTTCGCCCAGCACGCGAGCAGCCGTGAGGGCAAGGCCCAGGTCGAGTTCGCCCAGCTCGAGTACCTCCTGCCGCGTCTGCGTGGTTGGGGTGGCAACCTTTCCCGCCAGGTCGGTGGGCGTGCCGCCGGCGGCGTGGGCATCGGCGGCCGTGGCCCCGGTGAGACGAAGATCGAACTGGACCGACGGCGCATCCACATCCGGATGGCCAAGCTGCGCCGCCAGATCCGGGAGATGGGCAAGGCGCGCGACACCAAGCGCTCGCAGCGCCGCAGCCGCCAGGTGCCCTCCGTGGCGATCGCCGGCTACACCAACGCCGGCAAGTCGAGCCTGCTCAACCGGCTCACCGGCGCCGGCGTACTGGTGGAGAACGCCCTGTTCGCCACCCTCGACCCGACGATCCGCCGTGCGGCCACGCCGAGCGGCCGCGCGTTCACGCTCGCCGACACGGTCGGGTTCGTACGGCACCTGCCGCACCAGCTCGTCGAGGCGTTCCGCTCGACGCTGGAGGAGGTCGCCGACGCGGACCTCATCCTCCACGTCGTCGACGGCTCCGACGCCGACCCCGAGGCGCAGATCGACGCGGTGCGTGAGGTGCTGCGCGACGTCGGCGCCGAGAACGTGCCCGAGCTCATCGTCATCAACAAGGCCGACATCGCGGACGAGATGGCCATCGCGCGCATCCGCCACCGCGAGGCGCCGACCGTCGTCGTGTCGGCCCACACCGGCGACGGCATCGACGAGCTGATGCAGGCGATCGAGGAGGGGCTGCCGCGCGGCGACCGCGAGATGCGCGTCCTCCTCCCGTACGACCGTGGCGACCTCGTCGCCCGCGTGCACGACCTGGGCGAGGTGCTCTCGCAGGAGCACACCGCCGACGGGACGTCGTTGCACGCCCTCGTTCCCGAGCGCATGGCCGGCGAACTGGAGCCGTACACCATCGCGCACGTCTGAGCAGGCAGATCCCGGGACCCGCGCCGTACGCGCGGGTCCCGGATTTGCTTGTTCGGGAGGACCTCGAACCCGAGCTGAGGTATCGTCAAAGCGCCTGTCACAGTCGGCCGTTCAGCGGCTGGAGAGCGGAGTGTCGGCAAAGGCTGTACAGGGCGGCTTCAGTGCACTACCGTGACGAAACCGAGATTTCAGGGTTCGTTGCTCCGGGTGGTCGTATGACCAGCCCTTCAACCGCACTTGGGTCCGCTGGCAGTGTTGCCGGCGCAAATCGAGCGAGAGCAGGTGACCCGCTGCATGGCGTCTGGACACCCTTCACCGGCGCACCCCCGCCGATTCGGGCGGTGACGCGATGACGGTGCGTTTGCTGACGAATATCGGCCGTCTGTGGACCGGTATGGACGTGTGCAGCAACGCGGCAATCCTCGTGCACGATGACCGCATCGCCTGGGCCGGACCGGCATCCGAGCTGCCCCAGAGCGTTCCCGGCGTCATCGACGACATCGTCGACGTCGACCACGTGGAAAACCTCGGCGGCGGCCTGGTCACACCGGGCCTGATCGACGCCCACTCCCATCCGGTCTACGCCGGAAACCGCTGGGCCGAGCTGGCCATGCGGACGAGCGGGTCGTCCAACAACGAGATCGTCGCGGCCGGCGGTGGCGTCGCGTCCACGGTCACCGTGACCCGCGGCACCGACCCGTGGACCCTCTGCAACGGCGTCCGCGAGCGGCTCCGTCAGTGGATCTGCGCGGGCACCACCACGGTCGAGGCCAAGACCGGCTACCACCTGACGCGCGACGGCGAGCTCGCCGACGTGCGACTCCTGCGTTCACTCGAGGAAGAGCCGTCGATGCCCCGCATCCACGCGACCTTCCTCGCCGCGCACGTGCTTCCCCCTGAGTACTTCGGCCGCCGCCGCGACTACATCGAGGCCGTACGTCTCTGGGCCGGCGACGCCGCGGCCGCGGGCGCCGACAGCATCGACGTCTACTGCGACGAGGGCCACTTCACCCCCGACGAGGCCCGCGTCCTGCTCATGACCGGCCAGCGCGTCGGTCTCAAGGCCCGGCTGCACGCCTGCGCCAACGAGCGCATGGGCGCCGCCCAAGTAGCGGCCGAGGTCGGCTGCGCGTCCGCGGACCTGCTCACCGAGGCCAACGACGACGACATCAAGGCCCTCCACCACGGCGGCGTCGCCGCCACCGTGTGCCCCGGCAGCGCCCTGCACAACGGCCGCACCCCACCGGTACGCGCCATGCTCGACCGCGGCGTCACCCTCGCACTCGGCACCGACCACAACCCGGGCCAGTGCGGCATCACCTCGATGCCCCTGGTCGTCGGCCTGTCCGTCGCGATGTTCGGCCTCAGCGTCAACGAGGCCCTGCGCGCCGCCACCCTGGGTGGAGCCGCGGCCCTACGCGTCAACGACCGAGGCGCCCTGGTCCCCGGCATGTACGCCGACATCGTCCTCTGGGACGCCGACCACGAAGGCGCCTTCGCCTGGGCCTTCGGCCTCCGAGCCCAACGCGTCTGGCGCGGCGGCGTCCCCGTCCAGACCTGATCCCCGACCGACCTTCAACGAGACCGGAGACACGCTCTCCGGTCTCGTTCTTTGTCTTCTCCGTATCGGGTTCTCCAGCCCCGCGCCGTCTCTACGTTCTCCGGGCCCCGTGTCGCGGGGAGCGCGTCCGCGTTCTCTGGCTTCCGGGATCGTCTACGCTCACTTCTCAATCGGCGGGGACCGCGTCGGCGTTCCTCGGTTTGGGGGAGCGATGGCCACCTACGTCCTCATCCACGGCGCGGGCTCCGACGGGTGGTACTGGCACCGGGTCGAGCCTCTCCTGCGCGCTCTCGGCCATGACGTCGTGGCACCCGACCTGCCGTGCGACGACCCTGCGGCCGGCCTGGCCGAGTACGCCGACACTGTGCTGTCCGCCATCGGAGACCGCCGCGACCTGATCGTCGTCGCCCAGTCGATGGCCGGCTTCACCGCCCCCTTGATCTGCGACCGCGTCCCGGTCGACCTCCTGGTGATGCTTGCCGCCATGATCCCCTCACCGGGCGAGTCACCGGGCGACTGGTGGACCGCGACCGGCCAGCGCGAGGCCCGCCGAGCCCAGGACGCCCTGGACGGCCGATCTCCGGACGCACCCTTCGACCCGGTGACCGCCTTCTTCCACGACGTCCCACCTGAGGTCACCGCCGAAACGATGTCCCGCGGCGCCCGCGACCAGTCCGACGAGCCCTTCGAGAAACCCTGGCCCCTCTCCGCCTGGCCCGACGTCCCGACCAGGTTTCTCCTGTGCCGAGAAGACCGAATCTTCCCGCCCCCCTTCATGCGCCGCCTCGCCCAGGAACGGCTGGGCCTCACCGCCGACGAGATGGACGGCGGCCACCTGCCCGCCCTAAGCCGCCCAGACGACCTCGTCGCCCGCCTAGAGGCCTACCGAACCTCCCTCTGAGAACGCCGCTCTCCCCTGCGCACCATCGACTGGGGAGCTCCTTCCGGGCCTCACCCGGTCCTCGTTGTCCACAAGCCGTGCTCGGCCTGTCGCCCGGCGGTGATGGCTGAATAGCGTCGCCGGCATGAAGCGCTCCATGCCGTCCCCCGCCATCGACCGCCTGCGCCAGGCATTCAAGCCGCCGGAGTCATTCGGCTCGGCCTCAAGACCGTCGCTGACCCTCCAGCGTGTTCCGCCCGCTGCGTCGTCACGCGCCGAGCCGGACGCCCCCGACACGAACGCCCCTGGCCTGGCTACCCACGGCCCGATCACGCCCGGCCCGGACGCCCACGGCGTGATCACGCCGGGCCTGATCAAGCCCGGCCCGATCGCGTCCGGCCCGGTCGGCTTCCGCCCCACCGCATCCGACCCGCCTGTCCACGACTCCCGTGCCCCTGACCGTCCTGTCGCGGAGCCGCACGACTCCACCCCGCACGCCCTCGATCCGCGTGGCCTCCACCGACCGGGGGTCGGGTGGGCGGGAGGCGGCCGGTTCGATCCCGGTCTGCCCGGCGTACGGGCCCTGGTCCTCGTCGGGATCCTGGCCGCCCTCGCCGCGCTGGCCTGGTTCTGGTGGTCACGCCCGGAGCCGGCCGCGGTGCCCCAACCCGTCGTCCGGCCGGCGGCCCGTCCCGCCGCCCTGACCACCGGCTTGCCCGTGACCGGTGTGCCCGGCGGCAGCGTGCCCGATTCCGGCACTCCCGGCCCGGCGCAGCCTGCACCGGTCATCGACGTGGCGGGGAAGGTCCGCCATCCGGGCGTCGTGACGCTCCCCTCCGGAGCCCGCGTCATCGACGCGATCAACAAGGCCGGCGGCCTGCGCCCCGGTGCGAAGACCGGCACCCTCAACCTGGCCCGCCGCGTCGTCGACGGCGAGCAGATCCTCGTCGGCATCTCCCCACCACCGGAATCCGCCGTCCAGACCGGATCCCCCGGCGCCACCACACCCGCCGCACCGATCGACCTCAACACCGCGACCGCCGCGCAGCTCGACCAGCTTCCCGGTGTCGGACCGGTACTCGCCCAGCGGATCGTCGACCACCGCACCCAGCACGGCGCCTTCCGCTCCGTCGACGAACTGAGACAGGTCTCCGGCATCGGCGACGCGAAGTTCGCCGACGTGAAGGGCCTGGTGACGATATGACGCCCGAGGCCCGGCACCAAGGCGACGGCCCGCCGTGACCTCCGAACCCAGGGACGGGATGACCACGCGACCCACCGGCGGTGAGCGAGAGCCGCTCGACACGAGCCGCCCCGACCTACGCCTGGCCGGTCCCGCCGCAGGTGCGTGGCTGACCGCACTATGCCTGCTCGGTACGGGCCCGGCGAGCGGCTACCTCACCGCCGGCGCCCTCCTGACCTGCGCCGGGATTCTGCTCGTCCGCCCAATGTCACGGTGGCGGTCGTCACGCCGCCGACGGAACATGGCCGGTCCAGGACCCGGAACGACCCGAGAGGAGCAGGAAAGAACAGGTCTCAGGACGGCGGCAATGGCCGTGTTGGTCTGTGCCGCCGCGTCGGCGGCGGGCGTGGCGTTGAGAGAGTCCGCGGTCGCATCCGGGCCGGTACGTGCCCTCGCCATGAGGCAGGCCACCGCGAGCCTGGACGCGGTGGTGACCGGGGATCCACGGGCACTGCCGAGGCCGGGCGCCGTCCGCCATCGCGAGACCATCCTGATTCCGGCACGGGTCGAGCGCGTCGACCGGCGGCGGGTGCGCGTGCCGGTGCTCCTGCTCGCCGCCGACCCGGCCTGGAAACGCGTACTGCCCAGCCAACGGGTCCAGGTCATCGCGCGGTTGTCCACGCCACACCCTGGCGAACTGCTGGCCGCGGTCGCGCTCGTACGCGGGCCACCGGCGCTGTCGGGTAGTCCGTCGAAGCTTCAGCGGACGGCGGCCGTGATCCGGGCACGGCTGCGGTCGGCGACGGCCCGGCTGCCGAGCGACCAGCACGCCGTCCTGCCCGCGCTCGTCGACGGCGACACGTCGCTGGTACCGCCGGACCTCGCCGACGCGTTCGCGAAGGCCGGGCTGACCCACCTGATGGCGGTGAGCGGCGAGAACCTCTCCCTGCTGATCGGTGCGGTGCTCGCGTTCGGGCGGTTCGCCGGGCTGGGGCGCAGGGCCGCGCCGGTGGCGGCCGGCTTGGCGATCCTCGGGTTCGTCGTCGTCGCGCGCCCGTCGCCGAGTGTGCTGCGGGCCGCGGTGATGGGTGCGGTCGCCCTCATCGCGGTGATCACCGGACGCGAACACCGTGGGGTCCCCGCCCTCTGCGCGGCCGTCCTCGTCCTGGTCCTCATCGACCCGGAGCTCGCGCAGTCGTACGGCTTCGCGCTGTCGGCGGTCGCGACGGCGGGCATCCTCCTCCTCGCACCGCGCTGGCGACGCAAGCTGAGCGAGCGCATGCCACGTCGCCTGGCCGAATCTCTCGCGGTGTCCGCCGCCGCCCAGGCGGTCTGCCTTCCGCTACTCGTCATGCTCGGGGAGGGAATCGACCTGGTCGCCGTGCCCGCGAACCTCCTCGCCGCCCCGGCCGTCGGGCCCGCCACGCTGCTCGGCGTGCTCACCGCGCTGATCGCGCCGATCTCGCTGCCGGCCGCGCGGTTGATCGCGGCGCTCGCCGGGTTCGCGGTCGGCTGGATCACGGGTGTCGCGCGGGTCCTGTCCCTCGCGCCGTACACCGCGGTCGGCTGGCCTGCGGGGATCACCGGCGCGGTGCTCGTCCTGGTCGCCTTCGCGCTCGTCGCGTACGTCGCGCGCCGGCCGCTGCCGCGCAGGATCGCCGCGGTCGCCCTGATCGGGATCGCGCTGAGCGCCCTCGGAACGCGGATCCTCGCGCCGGCCTGGCCACCGCGCGGCTGGCGTTTCGTGACGTGCGACGTCGGACAGGGAGACGGCCTGGCGCTGTTCACCGGGCCCGGTCAGGCGGTCGTCGTGGACACCGGACCTGACCCCCGGCCGATGGATCGTTGCCTGCGCGACCTCGGTGTCCGCACCGTTCCGCTGCTCGTCCTGACGCACCCGCACGCCGACCATATCGACGGCATTCCGGGCGTCCTGCACGGCCGCGCGGTCGGCACGATCGTGATCAGCCCGGACAGCGAGGGCGAGGAGCGACGCCTGTTACCCGGCCGCCCGACCCGTACGGCCGGGGTCGGCGACCTCTGGACGATCGGCCCGCTCACCCTCACCGTCCTGGGGCCGCTCGACACCGGGCGGGTCTCCACTCGCGACACCGGTACGACCGTCAACAACGCCAGCGTGGTGATGCTCGCCCGCTGGCCGGGGTTGACCGTGATGCTCTGCGGAGACGTCGAGATCGAGGCACAGCGCGAACTGCTCTCGGCGGGCGTACCGGTCGCTGACGTCCTGAAGATCCCGCACCACGGGTCGTCCCACCAGGACCCGGCGTTCCTCGCCGCCGTGCACGCCCGGATCGCGATCGCCTCCGTCGGCGCGGGCAACGACTACGGCCATCCAGCGCCGTCGACCATGACCGAGCTGTCCCGGATCGGCGACCGCACATACCGCACCGACCAGGACGGCGACGTCGCCGTCATCCGTACGGACTCCGGGCTCGCCGTCGTCACCCGGCACACCCACGGCGCGATGGCCGGGCAGCGCCGCACGAGAGCGCCCCCCGGAGTACGGCCCAGTGAGGTCAAATCTCGTTGAAGAGGTCCGCGACGAGCTCGTACGAGTGACGGCGGGCGGCCGGGTCGCCGACGTTGGTCGAGACCATGAGCTCCTGCGGACGGGTGCGTTCGAGGAGGTCATGCAGGCCCTTGCGAACGGTGTCCGGGCTGCCGGCGATGTGGGAGGCGGTGATCGATCCGATCATGTCGCGTTCGCTCGGTGAGTACGGGTACGCGAGGGCCTCCTCCGGGGTCGGGAGCAGACCGGGGTTGCCGGCGCGCAGGCGGAGCATCGACAGGCCCATCGGCGCGGACAGGCGAGCGGCCTCCTCGTCGGTGTCGGCGGCGACGACCGCGGCGGTGACCATGGCGTACGGCTCGGTGAGCGGGCCGACCGGCTCGAACGTCGAGCGATACAGCTCCAGCGCGGGCTCGGTGTACTGCGAGCTGAAATGGTGCGCGAACGCGAACGGCAGGCCGAGCAGGCCGGCGAGCCGCGCGCTGTACCCGCTGGAGCCCAGCAGCCAGATCGACGGTTGCTCCTCGCCGCGCGGCACCGCCCGGATTCGCGGGTAGGACCCGTCGAGGAAAGCCCGCAGCTGCGCCAGATCTTCGGGGAAGGCATCGGGGCTGAGGTCGGGCGTACGCCGCAGCGCGTACGCGGTCGCCTGGTCGGTCCCCGGCGCACGGCCGATCCCGAGGTCGATGCGGCCCGGGTGCAGCGCGGACAGCATCCCGAACTGCTCCGCGATGATCAGCGGCGCGTGGTTCGGCAGCATCACCCCGCCCGAACCCAGCCGCAGCGTGGACGTCGCCTCCGCCAGGTGCGCGATCAGTACCGCCGGGGACGAGCTGGCGATGCCCGGCATGTTGTGATGTTCGGCGACCCACATGCGGTGATAACCGAGGCGTTCCACCACCGGCGCCAGGTCGATGGTCGCGCGGAGAGCGGCCCCGGGGGTCGTCTCCGTGCTCACCGGCACGAGGTCAAGCACTGAACGGCGTACGTCATCGAATTCAGCCACATAGCGGGCAACCTTCGGCCGCGGCCGCCGATTCCCGGCATGGCGGCTCGGGAGTGCGTCAGCTCCATCGCCGGTGCTCGGGGGGACCCTTCGACATCGGAGACACGGTTCGTGTCTCGGATGCCGGCCAGGACGGGGACGCCGCGTGGTGTCAGCGGCGGGAGACGACGACGCCCAGGGTGCCGGGGCCGGCGTGGGCACCGATCACCGGGCCCACCTCGCCGACGTGGAGTTCGTGGAGGTCGGGGACGCGCTCTCGGAGGTGTTCGGCGAGCGTGTCGGCGCGGGTCGACGAGGCGACGTGCTGCACGGCGATGTCGACCGGGCGGTCGGCGGCGAACTCGACGGCGAGTTCTTCGAGACGGGCGAGGGCACGCGCGGACGTACGGACCTTTTCGAGTGGGGCGATGCGGCCGTCGGCGATGTGCAGCAGGGGCTTGATCATCAGTGCCGAGCCCACGAGGGACGCGGCGCCGCCGATCCGGCCGCCGCGGCGTAGGTGTTCGAGGGTGTCGACGTAGAACAGCGAGCGCGTCTCGCCGATGCGACGTGCGGCGGCCTTGGCGACCTCGTCCGCGTCGGCGCCGGTCGAGGCGGCTTCGGCCACCGCCAGGACCACGAACCCGAGGCCCATGCCGATGGAACGGCTGTCCACCACGCGTACCGGGATCGAAGCGTCCTTCGCGGCGAGGGCCGCGGAGTCGAGGGTTCCGGACATCTCACCGGACAGATGGACGGACACGATGGCGGTGGCGCCCGAACTCGCCGCCTCCGAGTACACGCGTGTGAAGCTCTCGGGCGCCGGGCGGGACGTGGTGACGAGTGGCCAGTCGCGCGGCGTACGGGCGACGTCCGTCTCGTCGCGGATCTCGCCGTCGACGGCGATCCGCAGCGGGACGACCGTGATGCCGTGCGCGGCGATGACCTCGTCCGGGAGGTAGGCGGTGGAATCAGTGACGATCGCGACCGCTGCTGTCATGCGGGGAGTCTAGGGCCCGAACCCGGACACTTCCGGGCATCCCACGCCGGATCAGGGCTGTGAACGACGGAATCGACGTACGCCGCGGATTCCGCATGCAACGGTACAGCGGACAGAAAGTGACCGCTTCTCGTCCTAGCTTCGGGAGATCACCGAGGACAGAGGAGCACCACCATGCCCATTCCCGACGGCTACGGATCCGTGACGCCCTGGATCGTCTCGAAGGACACCGCGAGGGTGCTGGAGTTCGTACGGGCGGCGTTCGGCGCCGAGGAGGTGGCGCGCGTCGAGCTCAAGGACGGTTCGATCGGGCACGCCGAGGTACGGATCGGCGACTCGGTCGTGATGATGTTCGACGCCAAGAAGGACTGGCCGGACACGCCATGCTTCCTGCGCCTGTACGTGGAGGACGGCGACGCGGTGTTCCGACGAGCACTGGAGGCCGGCGGTACGACGGTGACCGAGATGACGATGTTGTTCTTCGGTGACCGGGTCGGACGGGTCCGCGACCCCCTGGGCAACGTGTGGTGGATCCAGGAACGCGTCGAGGACCTGAGCGAGGGGGAGATGGCCGAGCGCGCGGTACGACCCGAGTACGCGGCCGCCATGGAGTACGTGATGGGTGCCCGGATCATCGAGCCTCGGAGCGAGGCCACCATGCCTTAGAGACTGTTGGGGAGCCCTCGTCCGTCGCGAGCGGCGGGCCAGGGGGCGCGTCGCGAGGCGGAGGAGGGAGTCGGCCTGGTGTCGGCCGGCGACCGACGACAACGCGGCGAGCCCTCGTCTGGGTGCCGCGCAGTAGGGCATGGGGCTCCCCAACAGTCTCTGAGGCCGGACCGGCGGCTCAGACCGCCGATATCGGCGGTGCCGATGACCAGGGCCATGACCCAGTACGGGTGCCGGGCGACACGACGCTCATCGCGGTGGAGGCCGTACCGGCGACGAGGAGGCAGACCGTGAGGAGCGTCCCGTTCGCGTACCTCGCGTACCTCGCGTACCTCGCGTACCTCGCGTACTCGCGTACTCGCGAGGGCGAGGACGAGCGTGGCGGCCGTACCCAGGCCGAGGGCGGCGAGTACGGGTACGGCGGTTCAGTCGAGCTGGGGCCCCTCGATGAGCGCGAAGCTCGGCGCGGTGAGGGTCGTGATCAGCATCACCGACGATGAGTTGGCCGAGAGTGAAACCGTCGGGCGGCCGCCCTGGTGAACGCGAGGCCGGCCATGGTCTGAGCACGCTCTGAGGCACGGCGGGCACGGGAGATCCACCCAAGAGGCCACATACCCGTGTCCCGCGTGCCTGGATCACGGCATCATTGGACGAATGAACCGAGGAGCGTCCGATGTCCGCAGGCCGCAGGGGACGATGCTGCGCGTTGTGCGGACGCCGTTGTGGCTGTACCGCCGGGACCTCGGGTTCCTCCTCGGCAAGCGATTCCTCTACCTGGCACACCAGGGTCGCCTGTCCGGCCTCCGCCGAGAGACGGTGCTGGAGGTCGTACGCCTCGACCACGACGCGGGTGAGGCGATCGTGATCGCGTTCTGGGGGAACCGCGCCGACTGGGTGCGCAACCTCCGGGCCGGCCGGGCGCTCGAGATGCGGATCGGGCACCTGAGGTTCGCCGAGCCGGAGCACCGGTTCCTGCCGCCCGACGAATGCCGCTCGGCGCTGGTGGGCTACCGCGAGGCGTACCCGCTCATGTGGCGCATCCTGGCGTCCGTGCTCCCGCTCCCGGAGGACCCGAAGAACGACGACCTCGGCCTGATCCGTGCCGTCGCGTTCCGGCCGTCGGTGGTTCCGGGCGGCCGTGACGACCGACCGGACGGCCGGGACGACTGAGGGGGCGGCCGGACCCGTACGCGTGGGATGCTGCAGAGGTGTCCTCCGAACGTCTCACCCTCCTCGTCGGTGACGAGGAGCTCCTCGTCGACCGGGCGATCGCCGACGTCGTCGCCGCGGCGCGGGCCCGCGAGTCGGAGGCCGAGGTCCACGAGCTGACCCCGGCCACCCTCACCAAGGGCGCGCTCGCCGAGCTCACCTCGCCGTCGCTGTTCGGCGGCGGCCGCGTCGTGGTCCTGCGCGCCGCCCAGGACCTCGGCAAGGACGTCGCCGCCGAGATCGGGCGTTATGCCGCCGACCCGGCCGACGATGTCGACCTCGTCGTCGTGCACGTCGGGGGCGTGAAGGGCAAGGCGCTGCTCGAGACCCTCACCAAGGCGGGCGCCCGCAAGATCACCTGCCAGAAGATCACCCGTCCCGGCGAGCGGGTCGCGTTCGTACGCGCCGAGGTACGCCGGGCCGGCGGCAGCATCGGCGAGGACGCCGCCCGCACCCTCCTCGACGCGGTCGGCACCGACCTGCGCGAGCTGGCCGGGGCCTGCAACCAGCTCGTCGCCGACACCGGCGGCCGGGTCGACGACGACGCCGTCGCGCGCTACCACCGGGGGAGGGCCGAGGTCAGCGGCTTCACCGTCGCGGACCGTACGGTCGAGGGGCGCCTCGCCGAGGCGCTCGAGCAGCTCCGCTGGGCGCTGGCGACCGGTGTCGCGCCGGTCCTGATCACCAGCGCGCTGGCCCAGGGCGTACGGTCGCTCGCCAAGGTCGGCGGCGCGCCGCGAGGGCTGCGCGGCGCCGGACTGGCCAAGGAGCTCGGTATGCCGCCGTGGAAGGTCGACCGCGTACGCCAGCAGTTGCGCGGCTGGGAACCCGACGGCGTCGCCCTGGCGCTCCAGGTGGTCGCCGAGACCGATGCGCAGGTCAAGGGCGGTGGCGCCGATGCGGCGTACGCGCTGGAGAAGGCGATCGGCCAGATCGTGGCCGCGCGAGCCGGGCGCTGAACGGCCGAAAATCGGTTTCGCTCGACCCGTTGAATGCCCCAACCTGGCGATATGAACGAAATGAGACTCGGCGTCGATTTCGGCCGGGTCATCCAAGGCGGAGCGGCGGCGTACGGGGACGAGGACACCGTCTTCCTGAGCGGCGGCCCGGAAGAGGCCATGCGCACGCCCGCCACCGAGGGAATGTTCGAGGTACTCCCGCGGCTCGTCGACCGCTTCGACGGCCGGGCGTGGGTGATCTCCAAGTGCGGTGAGCGGGTCCGCGAGCGCACCCTGAACTGGCTCGACCACCACGACTTCTACCGGCGTACGGGCCTGCCGCGCGGCAACGTGCGGTTCTGCCGCAAGCGCGCGGAGAAGGCCGTCCACTGCGCGGAGCTGGGCATCACGCACATGGTCGACGACCGCGTCGACGTGCACGCCGCACTGCGGGAGCTGGTCCCGCATTTGTACCTGTTCGGCCCGCAGCAGGAACCCCCGCCCACCTGGGTACGGCAGGTGCTGACCTGGGCGGACCTGGAACACGCCATCTGACAGGGCCCGGATCCCAGGGCATCCGGAGCGGGCAGGCCAGGGACCTCCGTGGCCCGAGCCGCGCCGCCGTCCGGGACCGTCCGGGCCTGTGTCCGGCCCGTGCGAGCCTGTCCGGGACCCGGCCGGGTCCTGCCCAAGAGATGACCTCGGGCACCAAGGCCGTGGCCCGCCCAAGACGTACCCGGACAGCACAACGACGCCGCGTCCCTACGGGGACACGGCGTCGGTGACGCGTGGAACCTTACTTGGCCTGGACCTCGGCGGCGCGCTTGGCGATCGCCGACTTGCGGTTGGCGGCCTGGTTCCGATGGATGACGCCCTTGCTCACGGCCTTGTCGAGCTTGCGCGAGGCACTGCGCAGCTGCGCAGTGGTCGCCTCGACATCGCCGGACTCGGCGGCCTCACGGAACTTGCGGATCTCGGTCTTCAGCTCCGACTTGACGGCCTTGTTGCGCAGGCGCGCCTTCTCGTTCTGCTTGTTCCGCTTGATCTGGGACTTGATGTTCGCCACGAAGAAGCCTCAGGTGTTAAGTCGATGGAATGGGGGCGCGGGACCTCACACGCCCACACGCAATGGGGAAGCTTACCAAGCTCACGGCCCAACCCTCAAACCGGAGCGTGCCAGGCCGCGTAACAGAGCATGCCACGCGGCGTGGGACGATGGAGAGCGCTAATCCAACTCTCGCGAGGAACCCGGTGCCGTCCGTACCGAACCACACCGATCCCGCGGTGATCCGCAACTTCTGCATCATCGCGCACATCGATCACGGCAAGTCGACCCTGGCCGACCGGATGCTCCAACTCACCGGCGTCGTCGAGGGGCGCCAGATGCGCGCGCAGTACCTCGACCGTATGGACATCGAGCGTGAGCGCGGCATCACGATCAAGAGCCAGGCCGTTCGCCTGCCATGGAGGGACTACGTCCTCAACCTCATCGACACGCCCGGCCACGTCGACTTCTCCTACGAGGTGTCGCGGTCGCTCGAGGCGTGCGAGGGCGCGGTCCTGCTCGTCGACGCGGCCCAGGGCATCGAGGCGCAGACACTCGCCAACCTCTACATGGCGATCGGCGCGGACCTGCACATCATCCCGGTCCTGAACAAGATCGACCTGCCCGCCGCGCAGCCGGACAAGTACGCCGAGGAGATCGCCGGCATCATCGGCTGCGAACCCTCCGAGGTGCTGCGCGTCTCGGGCAAGACCGGCGAGGGCGTCGTCGAGCTGCTCGACAAGATCGTCGAGACCGTGCCCGCGCCCGGCGGCGACCCCGACGGGCCGCCCCGCGCGCTGATCTTCGACTCCGTCTATGACACCTACCGGGGCGTCGTCACGTACGTCCGGGTCATCGACGGCCGCCTGTCACGGCGCGAGAAGAGCCTGATGATGTCCACCGGCGCCGCGCACGAGACGCTCGAGGTCGGCGTGATCTCGCCGGAGCCCAAGCCCACCGACGGCCTCGGCGTCGGCGAGGTCGGCTACCTCATCACCGGCGTGAAAGACGTCCGCCAGGCCCGCGTCGGCGACACGGTCACGAGCGTGGGCAACCGCGCGCCCGAGGCGCTGAGCGGCTACGAGCATCCGAAGCCGATGGTGTTCTCCGGGCTCTACCCGGTCGACGGCGACGACTATCCGGAGCTGCGCGACGCGCTCGACAAGTTGCGGCTCAACGACGCCGCCCTGGTCTACGAGCCGGAGACGTCGCTGGCGCTCGGCTTCGGGTTCCGCTGCGGCTTCCTCGGCCTGCTGCACATGGAGATCGTGCGCGAGCGGCTCGAGCGGGAGTTCAACCTCTCGCTGATCTCCACCGCGCCCAACGTCGTCTACCGCGTGGTCATGGAGAACGCCCAGGAGCACCGGGTCACCAACCCGAGCGAGTTCCCCGAGGGCAAGATCGACGCGGTGTACGAGCCGATCGTCAAGGCCACGCTCCTGTCGCCCAGCGAGCACATCGGCGCGATCATGGAGCTGTGCCAGGGGCGGCGCGGCGTGCTGCTCGGCATGGACTACCTGTCCGAGGACCGCGTCGAGATCCGCTACACGTTGCCGCTCGCCGAGATCATCTTCGACTTCTTCGACCAGCTGAAGTCGCGGACCCGCGGCTACGCCTCGCTCGACTACGAGCCCACCGACGAGCAGGAGGCCGACCTCGTCAAGGTCGACATCCTCCTGCAGGGCGAGTCCGTCGACGCGTTCAGCCAGATCGTGCACAAGGACAAGTCCCGTGAGTACGGCCTGATGATGACGTCCAAGCTCAAGGAGCTCATCCCGCGGCAGCAGTTTGAGGTGCCGATCCAGGCCGCCATCGGCGCGCGCATCATCGCCCGCGAGAACATCCGGGCGATCCGCAAGGACGTCCTCGCCAAGTGCTACGGCGGCGACATCTCGCGTAAGCGCAAGCTCCTGGAGAAGCAGAAGGAGGGCAAGAAGCGGATGAAGACCATCGGCCGGGTCGACGTCCCGCAGGAGGCCTTCGTCGCCGCGCTCTCCACCGGTGCCGCCCCCGACAAGAAGAAGTGATCCTGAAATAGGTCCCGCTCCGGGCCGGTTGTGGGTGACCACAGGCGATCGACGGATCGACGGATGGAGCAGGCGATGGATCTCGGCCGCGTTGGCATCTGGAGCATCGGGCTTCGAGCGGAGGACCCGGGGGCCGCGGGGCCGATCCGCGACGCGGCGGCCGAGCTGGACGAGCTCGGCTTCGGCGCGATCTGGCTCGGCGGCAGCCCCGGCGTACGGCACGCGGCGCCGTTGCTGGCGGCGACCTCGCGGATCGTCGTGGCGACCGGCATCCTCAGCATCTGGGACTACGACGCCGCCGACGTCGCGGCGAGCCAGGCCGCGCTGGCCGCCGAGTACCCCGGGCGCTTCGTGCTCGGCCTCGGCACGAGCCACGCGGCCATCGCCGCGGCCTATCGCAAGCCGTACTCCGCGATGGTCGGCTACCTCGACCGCCTCGACGCCGCCGGGTCGGGCCCGTCGGACCGGGTGCTGGCCGCCCTCGGCCCACGCATGCTCGCCCTGTCGGGCACCCGCGCGGCCGGCGCGCACCCCTACCTCGTCAACGCCGAGCACACGGCACATGCGCGCGAGGTCCTGGGCCCGGACCCGCTGCTCGCGCCCGAGGTGAAGGTCGTGCTGGACGCCGATGCCACCAAGGCCCGCGCGGTGGCACGCGACCACCTCGCGACCTACCTGCGGCTGCCGAACTACGTCAACAACCTCGGGCGCCTCGGGTTCTCCGAGGATGACGCGCGCGACGGCGGCAGCGACCGCCTCGTGGACGCGGTGTTCGCCCTCGGCGACGTCGAGGCGGCACGTCGCCGGGTCGCGGCCCACCACGACGCGGGCGCCGACCACGTCGTGGTCCAGGTGGTCACACAGGACCGCAGCATCCTCCCGAGGCGGGAGTGGCGCGATCTCGCGGAGGCCCTCGGCCTGATCTGACCGCCCTGGGGCTGATGATGACCCGGTGACACGGTGTGTGACTGTTCGTGACTCCGAGGGTACAGCTTGCTCCCGGTACGGATGGCCGGTTGTTGCCAGCTGAAGGGACCATATGCGTCCTATCAGGCACGGACGGTATGTCGCCGGGCAATGCCGGAACGACGCTCCGTGTTTTTGCGCCCCACGGGGGTAGGGACGCCTTGGTCGCCGTTCAACGGGAGGAAAATTGGACGCTGCCATGGCGGGGCCCGGGGTTCGCCGCGAGAACGCGTCTCACGACGCGGGCCGTGGCGACGCGGGCGGTGGCGATCCCGACGGCCCCTCTGCGCTCCCCGGGGCGATCACGCTCCCCGGGGAGGAGCGCATGGTGGCGACGGGCCGCCGGTTCGTACGTGAGACGCTCGGCCAACGCCACCCCGCGCTCGATGAGGTCATGCTCGGCGTGAGCGAACTGGCCACCAACGCGATCAAGCACACGCCCAGCGGCGACGGTGGCGAGATCACCATCAGCCTGGTGGCCGTGGGCTCCGTGATCCGCGCCGAGGTCACCAACGAGGGCAGCAAGATGCCCTCCCGTCCCCGTGTACGCGCGGGCAACGACGCCGAGGACGGCCGCGGCATCCTCATCGTCGAGGCCCTCGCCGAGGCGTGGGGGGTCACCGAGCAGGCCGGTGCCACCACGGTCTGGGCGGAGTTCTGGGCCGGCGGCCGGTCGCGGCAGAACAGCACGGGCCCGGACATCCGCCCGGCGCGCTCGTCCTCGAGCGGCTGAGGCATGTCCCGCGTGGCGGCAGACTTGAGACGTGCCATCGACGCTGCCTGACGGAGACCCGGTCCCGAGCGACGGCGCGCTGCCGCCGAGTGCCCTGGAAGGGCTCGGTGACCGCCCGTTCGGCTTTTACGTGCATGTGCCGTTCTGCGTGACCCGCTGCGGCTACTGCGACTTCAACACCTACACCGCCACCGAGCTTCGTGGCGCGTCCCGCGAGGCGTACGCGGACACCGCGATCGCCGAGATCCGGCTGGCCCGCCGGGTCCTGGGCGACGCCGATCTGCCGGTGCGCACGGTCTTCGTGGGCGGCGGCACGCCGACCCTGCTGGCGGCCGACGACCTGGGCCGGATCCTCGACGCGATCGGCAAGGAGTTCGGGTTCGCCGACGGCGCCGAGGTGACGACCGAGTCCAACCCGGAGACGGTCGACCCCGCCTACCTCGCCCGGCTGCGGGAGGTCGGCTTCACCCGCATGTCGTTCGGGATGCAGAGCGCGAGCGAGCACGTCCTCGCGGTGCTCGACCGTACGCACACCGCCGGGCGCCCGCAGCAGTGCGTCGCCTGGGCGCGCGAGGCGGGCTTCGAGCACGTCAACCTCGACCTGATCTACGGCGCCCCGGGCGAGAGCGACTCCGACTGGCAGCACAGCCTCGATGTCGCGATGGCCGCCGAGCCCGACCACATCTCCGCCTACGCCCTCATCGTGGAGGAGGGCACCCGGCTCGCCGCCCAGGTACGCCGCGGTGACCTCGCCGAACCCGACGACGACGCCATGGCCGACCGCTACCTCGCCGCCGAGCGCACGCTCGGGAGCGCCGGCCTGGCCTGGTACGAGATCTCCAACTGGGCGCGTGACGAGGACGCCCGCTGCCGGCACAACCTCCTGTACTGGACCGGCGGCGACTGGTGGGGCGTCGGCCCCGGCGCGCACAGCCACGTGGGCGGCACGCGCTGGTGGAACGCCAAGCACCCGGCGGCGTACGCGGCGAGGCTCGCCGAGGGCGTCACACCGGCGCACGCGCGTGAGGTGCTGGGCACCGCCGACCGGCGGTTCGAGCGCGTCATGCTCGAGCTGCGCCTCGCCGGTGGCTGCCCGCTCGACCTGCTCGACGACGACGCGGCGGTCCGCCGCGCGGTCGGGGACGGGCTGCTCGCCGCCGACGCCTACGACGACGGGCGCGCGGTCCTGACCCTGCGGGGCCGTCTGCTCGCCGACGCCGTCGTACGCGACCTCACCTGATGATGGGCCAGGCGACGATCGCCGGGAGCCTGTACCACTCGCAGCGGTTGGCGCCGATGGCCGCCTTGATGATGCAGAACGACTCTCCGGCCATGGTCAGGAGCGCGATCAGCAGGCCCGGCACGGCGAGCCGGTAGATGAGGATCAGCGCGATCAGGTTGCAGACCGTCGAGGCGATGAAGAGGTTCAGCGCCTGCGCGGCGTGGAACCGCGCGAACGGCGACGTACGCCCCTTCACGATGTAGACGATGGCCGGCGCGATGAGGCCGCCGACGAACATCCCGATGTACGCCGGGACCGCCCAGCGCTCGTCCTCGTCGCTGACCGGGCCGTCGGTGGGCACCTCGGCGCGCCGGCGCCGCGGCGGGGGCGGAGGAGGCGGGTACGGGGGCGGCGGCGCCCCGTACGGCCCAGGGGCTCCGTACGGCGGCGGCGGTGGTGGCTGCTGCCCGTACCCCGGCCCGTACCCAGGTCCCCCAGGGGGTCGGTAACCGGGTTGCTGGCCGTACGTCATCGGGGGGCCTTTCACCGGGAAATGGGGCGTGCGTCCTCAATCGGACGCACGCGCGGGACGGACGGTTGCGGGGGAGCTCAGTCCGTCGCGGTGACGAAGTCGATGAGTTCCTCGACCCGGCCGAGCAGCGCCGGCTCCAGATCGGTGTAGGAGCCGACCCGGCCGAGGATCATCTGCCAGACCTCGCCCGGCTCGCCCCTCCAGCCGAGGGCGGAGATGACGCCCTCCTTCCAGGAGATCCCGCGCGGTACCGACGGCCACGCCGCGATGCCGAGGGCGGAGGGCTTGACCGCCTCCCAGATGTCGATGAAGGGGTGCCCGGTGACCAGGACGTGCGGTGAGGTGATCCCCTCCGCGATCCGGCTCTCCTTGGAGCCGGCGACCAGGTGGTCGACCAGGACACCGAGGCGGCGGCCCGGCTCGGGCTCGAACTCCTCGACGATCTCGGGCAGGTGGTCGACGCCCTCGAGGTACTCCACGACGACGCCCTCGACGCGCAGGTCGTGGCCCCAGATCTTCTCGACCAGCTCGGCGTCGTGGCGGCCCTCGACGTAGATACGGCTCTCCCTCGCGACGCGCGCCCGCAGGCCGCGTACGGCGATCGACCCCGACGCCGAGCGCGCCTGACCGGCGGCGCGGACCGGGCGGATCAGGGTCACGGGCTTGCCGTCCATCAGGAACCCGGCCTTGGCCAGCGGGAACACCCGCCGCTTGCCGAACCGGTCCTCCAGCGTCACCGCGTCCTTCTCGCAGGCCACGACCGCACCACAGAAGCCGCTCGACGGGTCCTCGACGACGAGGCCGGAATCGGCCGCGATCTCGGGGATCGTGCCTTTGCGGGGGCGTCGCCAGTCGCCCGACAGAACGTCCTTGGCGTAGTTCTTGCTCCGCACGGCCGCACCGTACCGGGACCAACCGCATCGAGCCGGGACCAACACGCGCGGCGGAGGGTAGTGTTCGCGCGGATCGGTTGCCAGGGGTCGCGCGTCATTCGCGACGGCCGTGGCTCGCCGTACACTTGGCACTCAGGACCGTGGAGTGCCAAAGTGGCAGGGTCTGTGGCCAGGGGAGGTGAGTGCGTGCTCGACGATCGGAAGTTGGCGGTCCTCCGGGCCATCGTTGAGGACTACGTGTCCACCAACGAACCCGTGGGCTCGAAGGCACTGACCGACCGGCACAACCTCGGCGTCTCACCGGCCACGATCCGCAACGACATGGCCGTGCTCGAGGAGCAGGGCTACATCGCGCAGCCGCACACGAGCGCGGGCCGCGTGCCCACCGACAAGGGCTACCGGCTGTTCGTCGACCGGCTGTCGACGATCAAGCCGCTGTCCTCGGCGGAGCGCCGCGCCATCGAGACGTTCCTGGCGAACGCCTACGACCTCGACGACGTGGTGAGCCGTACGGTGCGGCTGCTGGCCCAGCTGACCCGCCAGGTGGCCGTCGTGCAGTACCCCTCGCTCACGCGGTCGGCGGTACGGCACATCGAGCTCGTCCCGATCGCCGACGAGCGGCTGCTGCTGGTGATCATCACCAACACCGGCCGGGTCGAACAGCGGGCCATCGAGATCCCCGACTCGGTCAGCGAGGACGCCGTCGCCCACCTGAGGGCGCTCCTCAACACCCATCTCGACGGGTGCTGGCTCACCGATGTGCCCGGAGCCGTGGCGGAGGTACCCGATCGGGTACCGCCCGACGAGCGTGCGCTCGCCGCGACCGTGCTGTCGGTCCTGCTCGAGACCCTGATCGAAAAGCACGAAGAGAAGATAATCATCGCCGGCGCGGCGAACCTCGCCCGCGCCGACTTGTCCCGGAGCCTCCGCGATGTGCTGGAGGCACTGGAAGAACAGGTCGTCCTGATGCGGTTGCTCGGTGAGATGGGAGATCCCACAGGCCTCACCGTGCGGATCGGCAACGAGAACCCCCACGAGAGCCTGCGCACGACGTCGGTGGTCGCCACCGGCTACGGTGCCGGCGACCAGGCCGTCGCGCGCCTCGGCGTGCTCGGCCCGACGCGGATGGACTACCCCGGCACGATGGGAGCAGTACGCGCAGTGGCACGATACGTCGGTCAGATACTGGCGGGGTCGTAAGTGGCGAACGACTACTACGCGACTCTAGGAGTGCGCCGCGACGCCGGCGCGGACGAGATCAAGAAGGCCTACCGGCGCCTCGCACGTGAGCTGCATCCGGACGTCAACCCCGACCCGGAGACGCAGGACAAGTTCAAGGAGATCACCCAGGCTTACGAGGTGCTCTCCGACCCGAAGAAGCGGGAGATGTACGACCTCGGCGCGGACCCGTTCGCGTCCGGGGCGGCCGCGTCCGGCGGTGGCTTCGGCGGCGCCGGCTTCCCGTTCAGCGACATCATGGACGCCTTCTTCGGCACCACGACGCAGCGCGGTCCGCGCAGCCGCGCCCGGCGCGGCCGTAACGGCACGATCCGGGTCGAGCTCGACCTGTCCGAGACCGCCTTCGGCACGACGCGTGAGCTCACGGTCGACACCGCCATCGTGTGCACGAGCTGCACCGGCGCGGGCACCTCACCGGGCACCCAGCCCGCGACCTGTGACATGTGCCACGGCCGCGGCGAGGTGCAGCAGGTCACCCGGTCCTTCCTCGGCCAGGTCATGACCTCGCGCGCCTGCCCGCAGTGCGGTGGCTACGGCAGCGTCATCCGCACGCCGTGCCCCGAGTGCTCCGGTGACGGCCGGGTCCGTACCCGCCGCACGATCAAGGTACGGATCCCCGCGGGCGTCGAGAACGGTACCCACATCCAGCTCGCCGGTGAGGGCGAGGTCGGTCCCGGCGGAGGCCCGCCCGGCGACCTTTTCCTCGAGATCGTCGAGCGACCGCACGCGATCTACGAGCGTCAGGGCGACGACCTGCACTGCACCGTCGAGGTGCCGATGACGGCCGCCGCACTGGGCACCTCGCTGACCGTCGAGACCCTCGACGGCCCCGAGGAGATCGACATCCGGCCCGGCTCTCAGTCGGGCCAGCTCATCCCGATGTACGGGCGCGGGGTCAAGCACCTCAACGACAGCGGACGCGGCGACCTGATGATCCACGTGAACATCGAGACGCCGACCAAGCTCGACGAGGAGCAGGAGGAGCTGCTGCGCAAGCTGGCGAGCCTCCGCGGTGAAGAACGCCCGCCGGGCAAGTTCTCGCCGGGGCAGCAGGGCTTCTTCTCCCGTCTGCGCGACGCCTTCAACGGCCGCTGATGCGGGCATGAGCCCACCGGTCTTCCTGGCCGACGGGTCACGGCTCGGGGCCGACCGGATCGTCCTCGACGGTCCGGAGGGTCGGCACGCCGCCGTCGTACGCCGCCTGCGGGCGGGGGAGCGCGCCGACCTCACGGACGGCGCGGGCCTGCTCGTGGAGTGCGTGGTCGCCGAGGCGGGCAAGGACAGCCTCGTTCTGGAGGCCACGTCCCGCCGGCGCGATCCCGCGCCCTCGCCGCGCCTCGTCGCCGTCCAGGCGCTGCCGAAGGGCGACCGCGGCGAGCTGGCCGTCGAGATGATGACCGAGGTCGGCGTCGACGTCATCGTGCCCTGGGCCGCGGCGCGCTGCGTGACCCAGTGGAAGCCCGAGCGCAGGGACAAGGCGCTCGGGCGGTGGCGGAACACCGCACGTGAGGCGGCCAAACAGGCGCGCCGTTCCTGGCTGCCCGAGGTCACCGATCTCGCCACGACGGCTCAGGTCGCCGACCGCGTCGCCGCGGCCGCGCTGGCCGTGGTGCTCGACGAGGAGGCCGAACGGCCGCTGAGCGGCCTGGAGATCCCTGCGTCGGGGGAGATCGTGCTGGTCGTCGGCCCCGAAGGCGGGCTCACCGCCGACGAGGTTGCGGGGTTCCGCGCGGTGGGCGGAACCCCGGCACTCCTCGGTCCTACGGTCCTACGGACATCGACAGCAGGAATCGCGGCCGCGGCCCTTGTCCTCGGGCGCAGCGGTCGCTGGTGATCACCCGCGGGTCAGGGGGACGACTGAGGCGCCGGCACCGGTTGACCGGGGTCGACCGGCGGGTCGCTCTCCGGGCTCTGTAGCGGAGGGCTGGACGGTTCGTCGGGAGTTGTGGGCTCCGACGTCGGCTTCTCCGGCTCGCAGGTGATCGGGGGCTGCGGCGAGGCCGTGGCCGAACCATTGCTCGGCGGCGGGACCTCGACCTGACCCGGAGGGCAGGTGGTGCCGGTGACGATGTGCGTACCCGACACCGACGGGGACATCGAGGACGGATGAGGCGAGACGCTCACGCCCGGGTACGACGAGTCGCCGGGCATCGGCTGCCCGTGCGACGGGTCGGAACCCGGTAGCGGCTGCCCGCCGTTGCCGCCCCCGTCCGGGCTGAAGTGCCCGGTCTGGACGAAGTTCTTCAGTGCCGGCGTCGCCGAGACGGCGATGACGGCGACGGCGATCGCGGCGCTGACCGCGGCCAATGGACGCAGCCACGGCGCCGCGTACCAGAGGTCGAAGCGACGGTCCCGCTTGCGGTTGATTTTTTTGCGGATCCGCTCCAGTCCCTCTGGAGAGGGCGCGACCGCTTCCGCTTCCGTGCTCAAGACACGGCGCAGGCGGTCGCCGTACTCGTCGAAGGGTTCGGTCATTAAAGCTGCTCCAGAACGCTACGTAGCGCGGCCATACCCCGCGCGGTGTGGCTTTTGACGGCCCCCCGGCTGATGCCCATGGTGCGGGCAATGTCCGCCTCGGACAGGTCACCGTAGTAGCGAAGCACCAGCGCTTCCCGCTGCCGGGTGGGCAGCGAGCCGAGAGCCTTCACGACCTCGGAGCGTTCAAGCTCCACGATCGCGCCGTTCTCAGCACTTGGAGCGTCGGGAAGCCCCTTCGGGGCGTATTTCTCGACGACCGCGCGGTGTCGCAGTACGGATCGTGACCGATTGACCACCGATTGTCGGAGATACGACAGGGCCTTGTCTGGTTCGCGCAGCCGCCGCCATGCGCCGTGCATGGCGACGAAGGCGTCCTGGACGACTTCTTCCGCCGTCGCGGCATCGCGCACGAGCAGTGCGGCGAGGCGCACGAGCGAACGGTAGTGAGCGGTGTAGAGCGCGGTGACCGCCTGGTCTGCATCCCAGGCGACCGCCACTGCTCCCACCGTGCTCCTGGCCACGAGGGTTTCGGTCACATCAGTAGGACGTCCGCCCTCGCCGTCAGGTTTACGAAAGGGCATGCCTCTTCTCGCCTTATCTCGCCGTCAGTGCCGTCACCTGTGCCGCCTTGGTAGACGATGCAGCGGATCGGCAAGTTCGTGCGAACTTGACCGGCTTCGGATGGGGGCTCAATTCCGCGCGCCGGGGGGTTCGCGTGAGTGCAACGATAACCAGAGGATGGCGCGTCTTGGCCATACCTACACGCGTGAGCGCGTAACGATTCTCAGACGGCCGGTCCGGGAGCAGCGCGATAACATTCGCTGACCGCGGGGCGAAGGAGAGTTCAGTGACAGAACACGACTGCTTGTTCTGCAAGATCGTGTCCGGTGACGTGCCCGCGACGGTTGTGCGTGAGTCCGTTCGCACGCTGGCGTTTCGCGACATCAACCCGCAGGCGCCGACGCATGTGCTGGTGATCCCGAAGGAGCACCACGCGACCGCCGCCGATCTCGCCGCGGCCGACGGCGACCTGCTCGCCGAGCTCGTACGCGAGGCGCACGCGGTCGCCGTGGGCGATGACGTGGCCGATACCGGATACCGCGTCGTCTTCAACACCGGCTCCGGCGCGGGCCAGACCGTGTTCCACGTGCACGCCCACGTGCTCGGCGGACGCGGACTGAACTGGCCGCCGGGATAGACCTCCGGTCGTTGATCATCAACCGGGCACGGAGCGCGGAGCCCGGTACCATGGAGGGCACGCAGCCGGCGATCCCATCGTGACCGAAAGGCAGGGGCGAAAAGGCCGAAAGGCCGGGCTATGGTCGATTCAACGCATACCGCTGATGCCGCGCGTGACGAAGCGCGCACGCAAATCAAGATCGTGATTCCTGACGACCACTCGATGGTCGCCCTGTTGGGCTCTCGTGACGAGCTTCTTGACGTCGTCGAGCGCACTTTCGACAGTGACGTGCACGTGCGCGGGAACGAGATCACGATCACCGGCCCCGCCGAGGAGACCGAGCTCGTCACCAAGCTCTTCGAGGAGCTGCTCGCCCTGCTGAGGAGCGGCACGCCGCTCACCGCCGACGCGATCGAACGCGTCGTCGGCATGCTGCGGGCCGAGACGTCGGAGCGGCCCGCCGAGGTGCTCACGCTCGACATCCTGTCCTCGCGTGGCCGCACCATCCGGCCGAAGACCCTCAACCAGAAGCACTACGTCGACGCGATCGACCGGCACACGATCGTCTTCGCGATCGGCCCGGCCGGCACCGGCAAGACCTACCTCGCCATGGCCAAGGCCGTGAAGGCGCTCCAGGCCAAGCAGGTCAACCGCATCATCTTGACGCGGCCGGCCGTCGAGGCGGGCGAGCGGCTCGGCTTCCTGCCCGGCACGCTGTACGAGAAGATCGACCCCTACCTGCGGCCGCTCTACGACGCGCTGCACGACATGGTCGACCCGGACTCGATCCCGCGCCTCATGGCCGCCGGCACGATCGAGGTCGCGCCGCTGGCGTACATGCGCGGGCGCACCCTCAACGACTCCTTCATCATCCTCGACGAGGCGCAGAACACCTCGCCCCAGCAGATGAAGATGTTCCTGACCCGGCTGGGCTTCGGCTCGAAGGTCGTGGTCACCGGCGACGTCACCCAGGTCGACCTGCCGAGCGGCCAGCAGAGCGGCCTCCGGGTCGTACAGGACATCCTGAGTGGCATCGACGACATCAGCTTCCGTACTCTGACCAGTAAGGACGTGGTCCGCCACAAGCTGGTGGGCGCCATCGTCGACGCCTACGAGCGTTACGACACGCTGGACCAGGCGGCGTCGATCAAGCAGGGCGGCGACAGCCAGGGTTCACGCAAGCGGGGGCGATGATGAGCATCGAGGTCCTCAACGAGTCCGGCGACGCCGTCGACGAGGCCACGCTGTCCGCCCTGGCCACCCACGTGCTGGACCGGATGAGCGTGCACCCGCTCGCCGAGCTGTCCATCGTCCTGGTGGACGAGGCGGCGATGACGGAGCTGCACGAGAAGTGGATGGGCGAGCCCGGCCCGACCGACGTGCTGGCCTTCCCGATGGACGAGCTGCGTCCCGGCCACGTCTCCGGCGGCGCCGAGGACGCACCCGTCGACCCGGCGCTGCTCGGCGACGTCGTGCTGTGCCCGGTCATCGCGGTCAAGCAGGCCCGGCAGGCGGGCCACAGCACCGAGGACGAGCTTCACATGCTGTGCACGCACGGCATCCTGCACCTGCTCGGCTACGACCACGCCGAGCCCGAGGAGCACAAGGAGATGTTCGGCCTGCAGGCGGAGCTTCTCGCCTCCTGGCGTGAAGCCCGCGCGCAGACCCCTTCCTCATGACCATCGCCCAGGTCTGGCTCATCATCCTGGCCGCCGTGCTCGTCACGGTCGCGGCGCTGTTCGCCAGCGCCGAGACCGCCCTGGCCCGGATCTCCCGGGTACGGGTCGAGGAGATGCTGCGCGAGGGCCGCCGGGCCGCCGTACGCCTCGCCGAGGTCGTGGCCGACCCGCCGCGCTACCTCAACCTCGTCCTGCTGCTGCGAGTCAGCTGCGAGCTGGGCGCGACGGTGATCGTGACGATCGTGTGCACGGCCTGGCTCGGCGAGAGCTGGCCGGCCTACATCACGGCGGCCGCGGTGATGATCGTGGTCAGCTACATCGCCGTGGGCGTGAGCCCGCGCACGCTCGGCCGCCAGCACGTCGACCCGGTCGCGCTGTTCGGCGCCGCGCTGATCCACCCGCTGGCGCGGGTGCTCGGCCCGCTGCCGAAGCTGCTCATCCTGCTCGGCAACGCGCTCACCCCCGGCAAGGGCTTCCGTGAGGGGCCGTTCAGCTCGGAGGCGGAGCTGCGCGACCTCGTCGACCTGGCCGAACAGCGCCGGCTCATCGAGCCGGACGAGCGCGAGATGATCCACTCGGTCTTCGAGCTCGGCGACACGCTCGTACGCGAGGTCATGGTGCCGCGTACGGACATGGTCTTCATCGAGCGCGACAAGACGCTGCGGCAGGCGTTGTCGCTGGCCCTGCGCAGCGGGTTCTCCCGCATCCCGGTGGTCGGCGAGAACGAGGACGACGTGGTCGGCGTCGCCTACCTCAAGGACATCGTCCGGCGCAGCCACGAATACCGCGACGGCGAGTCGGTGGAGAAGGTCGAGTCCACCATGCGCCCCGCGACGTACGTCCCCGACAGCAAGCCGATCGACCAGCTCCTGCGCGAGATGCAGGCCCGGCGGATCCACTGCGCCGTCGTGATCGACGAGTACGGCGGCACGGCCGGCCTGGTCACGATCGAGGACATCCTCGAGGAGATCGTCGGTGAGATCACCGACGAGTACGACCAGGAGGCGCCGCCCGTCGAGCACGTCGGCGATGGCGCGACGCGCGTCACCGCGCGGCTGCCGGTGGAGGACCTCGCCGACCTGTTCGGGGTCGAGATCGAGGTGGAGGACGTCGAGACGGTGGGCGGCCTGCTCGCGCACGCGCTCGGGCGGGTGCCGATCGCCGGTTCGCAGGCGACCGTGGCGGGCCTGACGCTCACTGCCGAAAGCCTGGCCGGTCGTCGCAACCGGATCAGTACGGTGCTCATCGAGCGCATCGAGTCCGAGAAGGACGAGCGCCCTGTAGAGGACCGGGAGAACGCCGACGCCTGACTCCGGCGGCCGGTCGCCGTCGGCGAAGTACCCTTGGCGCTGTGAGCGAGCTCGATGCCGAAGATTCCAAGATCATCACCCTGGCCCGGTCGACGCGTGCGCGTTCCGGCTTCGCCGAGGGTGCCGCGGTGCGCGACGAGAGTGGCCGCACCTACGCCGCCGGCCCGGTCGACCTGCCGTCGCTGAAGCTGACCGCCCTTCAGGTGGCGGTCGCGATGGCGGTGTCCAGCGGCGCGCAGGACCTCGAGGCGGCGGCCGTCGTCACGGACGACGAGACGCCGGACATCGCGGCCGTACGCGACCTCGGACCCAAGGCGCCGGTGCTCGTCGCGGGTCCCGACGGCGTCCTGCGGACCGTACTGAGGAGCTGACCCGGCGCCGTGCGGTCAGGCCGCGATCGCGAGTACGGGACAATCGGGGATGTGACCTCGCCCCAGACATCGACCGGAACCCCGTTCAGATCGGGCTTCGCCTGCTTCATCGGGCGCCCCAACGTGGGCAAGTCCACGCTCATGAACGCCCTCGTCGGCACCAAGGTGGCGATCACCAGCAGCAAGCCGCAGACGACACGCCGCGCCATCCGTGGCATCGTGCACCGGCCGGACGCCCAGCTCGTCATCGTGGACACCCCCGGCCTGCACAAGCCCCGCACGCTGCTGGGCGAGCGGCTGGACAGCCTGGTGCGCTCCACGCTCAGCGAGGTCGACGTGATCGGCTTCTGCGTACCGGCCAGTGACGCGGTCGGGCCCGGTGACCGCTTCATCGCGGCCGAGCTGGCCCAGGTGAAGAAGACCCCGGTGATCGCCGTGGTCACCAAGACCGACCTGGCGAGCCACGAGCAGATCGCCGACCAGCTCCTGAAGGTCTCGAAGCTGGGCGACTGGGCCGACGTCGTGCCGTGTTCGGCCGAGTCCGGATTCCAGCTCGACGTGGTGAGCGACCTCTTCGCCCAGCGGCTGCCCGAGGGCATGCCGCTGTACCCCGAGGGCGAGCTCACCGATGAGCCCGAGCAGCTCATGGTGGCCGAGCTGATCCGAGAGGCCGCGCTCGAGGGCGTACGCGACGAGCTGCCGCACTCGATCGCGGTGGTCGTCGAGGAGATGCGGGCGCGCGACGACCGGGACGACCTGATCGACGTGCAGGCCTGGCTCTTCGTCGAGCGTCCCAGCCAGAAGGGCATCGTGATCGGCCCGAAGGGCGCGCGCCTCAAGGATGTCGGCACGCGCGCCCGCAAGCAGATCGAGGCGCTGCTGGGCACCCGGGTCTACCTCGACCTGCGGATCAAGGTGGCCAAGGACTGGCAGCGCGACCCCAAGCAGCTGCGCCGTCTCGGCTTCTACGACTGAGCCGCGGTCACAGGCGTAGCTGCCACTCGTGCCAGCGGTCCAGCACGCGGAAGCCGAGCCGCTCGTTCACCGCGCGCATGTGCGCGTTGTCGGCGGCGTTCCACGTCAGGATCCGGCGTACGGACGGCTCGCGCTCGCGCAGCCGCCGCAGCATCGCGGCCTTGAGCACGAACCCGAGGCCGTGCCCGCGGTGGGTGCGGGCGACCGCGGTGTCCTCCTGCAGCGCCCAGGGGCCCTCACCGTCGACGTGCACCTCGGTGTAGCCGGCCGGCTCGCCCGACGCCACGTGCCGGGCGAGCGTGATGTGGCCGCGGATGTTCCACAGCTCGTGGATCCGGTCGTGTGCCGCGACCCGGCCCTCGTCCCACGACTCGTCCTTCCAGTCGAGGTCGCCGAGCGGGGCGTCGTTCATCGTGCCGCGCAGCCGCGCCATCGCGGACCGCAGCTCGGGCGGGCAGGGGCCCTGCCAGTACGTCAGCTCGTAGCCGTCGGCGCGCTCGGGCAGCCCGCCGGGCACGTCGGCGAGGTCGAGGACCTGGCGTACGTCCTCGATCGCCGGCTCGGCGCCGATCGCCCCCGCGAACGCCGCGCCCGCCGAGGAGTTCGGGGCCCCGGCGATCAGGACGCGGCGCCCGTGGGCGTGCGCGCGCCCGGTGAGGTGGGCGAGCAGCTCCCGCCCGGCGCCGCGTCGCCGGTGCTCGGGATGGACGAACACCTCGGCGACCATCGCGTGAGTGTTCTCACGCACCGGCAGCTCGAACCAGGCGCCCGCCATGCCGTCCTCGGCGATCCAGATCTCCCGTGGATCGCCGGTCCGGCCGTAGGTCACGATGCCGCGGAAGCAGTCGAAGGTGAGGCCGGGACCGGCCGGATCGTCGGCGCGAAGTGTCGCCGCGTACAGGTCGTAGAGCCGCCGGATAGCGGCGGAGTCGGTGCGTTCGATGGGCGTGAGACGCATGAGACCCACTGAACAGGAGAGGAGCCCGAATCGGCGAATCCTTTTTGTCCGGCCGGAAGATGCGGCAGGATCGGGTCGGTCGGGCATCAGGCCAGTAAGAGGAGGAGTCCGCCGGTGTTGCTGATATTCGGTCTTTCCGTGTTCTTCCGGACCGTGGGCGCGGGCGAGTTCCACTGCCCGAGCTGCGGCGGGGATCGGCCCTATCGGCAGCGGGCCGCCCGGCGATGGTTCACGCTGTTCTTCGTGCCGGTGATCCCGCTGAAGCACCTGGGCGAGATCGTCGAGTGCTCGGCGTGCCGGTGCAGGTTCAACCTCGGGGCGCTGCGCCTCCCCACGACGGCGCAGATGGCCGAGGACCTGCCGGTCGCGATGCGGGCCGCCGCGGCCACGGTCCTCCTCGCCGGCGACCCGACCGACACCGGTGCGCGGGCACGCGCGATCGACGCCGTACGCGGGTACGGCGACGAGGGCTGGGGCGTGGAGGCGCTCGAGGCCGACCTGTCTCGCCCGGCCCATGAGGCCGGTGAGATGATCGCGAAGGCCGGAACCCAGCTCACGACGGAGGCACGTGAGTGGTTCTTCGCCCAGGCCGTGCGGATCGCGCTGGCCGACGGCACGATCACGGCCGGTGAGCGGCAGGCACTGCACGACGTCGCACAGAGGCTCGGAATGACGGCCGCCCACGCCGTCGGTGTGATCAGTACCACGGAGGGCGCGGCCAGGGAGTGACGGCGGGCCACGTGGGAGCGCGCGGCCGGCCGTGCGGGAGCGGAACGAGGAGAGCATCGTGACTGAGAAGTGCGCGCTGGTACGGCGCCCGAGCCCCCGGCTCGGGGAGGGCATCGTCACGCACGTCGACCGGCGTCCCGTCGACGTCGAGCTCGCGGCACGTCAGCACGACGCGTACATCGCGGCCCTGGAGTCCGCCGGCTGGAAGGTCCGCTATCTGCCGCCCGAGGACGACCTGCCCGACGGCGTGTTCGTCGAGGACACCGTGGTCGTCTGCGCCGACCTGGCGGTCCTGGCACGTTCCGGCGCGCCGGAACGCCGGGACGAGCTCGCGTCGATGGAGGAGATGATCAACGATCTCGGGCTGGAGACGGCCCGGATCGACGGTGAGGGCACCCTCGACGGCGGCGACGTCCTCCAGGTCGGCAACACCGTCTACACGGGGCGCTCGGGGCGTACGAACGAGGACGCGATCTGCCAGCTCACCCGGCTGCTCGCCACCCGCGGGCGCCGCGTCGTCCCGGTGGCCCTGCAGGGCTGCCTGCACCTGAAGTCGGGCATGACCGCCTTGCCGGACGGTTCGTTGTTCGGCATCCCGGAGTTCGTCGACACCCGCGCCCTGCCCTTCCTCGGCGTGGCGCTGGAGCCCTCGGGCGCCCACATCGTGGTCCTGGGGGACCGGCACCTGCTCGTCGCCGCGTCGGCGCCGCGTACGGCGGAGCTGCTCGACGGCGACGGCTACGACGTGACCGTGGTCGACATCTCAGAATTCGAGAAGGTCGAGGGCTGCGTCACCTGCCTGAGCGTGCTCATCCCCTGATCGTCGTTCTCTGTGATCACCTTTGGTGATTCCCTGCTCACCCCTCGAGTGGCGATGTAGAACACCCGGTTACCGTGCTCCCGTGTCATCACAGCCGTCTCGCCTGTTGGGACGTGGTTGGGAGGACCGGGCGTGGTCTGTTAGCTTGTTGAGCGTGCTGCGCGAGCTGCTCCTCCTTAGCGGCCGCGGCGGGGCCCTGTAAACGGCCGGCTCCCTGCCGCGGGGCTTCGGCGTGACCGTCGGCCGCAGGCACTCTCTGGGAGCACCGGTTATCTCATGCGAAGCATCAAGCAGCAGTCCAGCCCCATGCCCTTCCATCGCTACGCGCCGTTTCAGACGGTCGACCTGCCGGACCGTACCTGGCCGGGCAAGACGATCACCACGGCGCCGCGCTGGCTGTCGACCGACCTGCGGGACGGCAACCAGGCGCTGATCGACCCGATGAGCCCCGCCCGCAAGCTCGCGATGTTCGAGCTGCTGGTCCGGATGGGCTACAAGGAGATCGAAGTCGGTTTCCCGGCCGCGAGCCAGACCGACTTCGACTTCGTCCGCCAGCTCATCGAGGGGGGTCACGTACCCGCCGACGTCCAGATCTCCGTGCTGACCCAGGCGCGTGAAGAACTGATCGAGCGGACCGTGCAGTCCCTGGCCGGCGCGCCGAACGCGACCGTGCACCTCTACAACGCCACGGCGCCGCTGTTCCGCCGCGTGGTGTTCGGCGTCGACAAGGACGAGTGCAAGGCCCTGGCGGTACAGGGCACCCAGCACGTCATGAAGTTCGCCGAGAAGTACCTCGGCGACTGCGACTTCGGCTACGAGTACAGCCCCGAGATCTTCATCGACACCGAGATCGAGTTCGCGCTGGAGGTCTGCGAGGCGGTCATGGACGTCTGGGAGCCCGGACCGGGCCGTGAGATCGTCCTCAACCTGCCGTCCACGATCGAGCGGTCGACGCCCAACGTCTACGCCGACCAGGTCGAGTGGATGAGCCGCAACCTGTCGCGCCGCGAGCACGTCGCGCTGTCGGTACACCCCCACAACGACCGCGGCACCGCCGTCGCCTCCGCCGAGCTGGCGACGATGGCCGGCGCCGACCGCGTCGAGGGCTGCCTGTTCGGCAACGGCGAGCGCACCGGCAACGTCTGCCTCGTCACCCTGGGCATGAACCTCTTCTCCCAGGGCGTCGACCCGCAGATCGACTTCTCCGACATCGACGGCATCCGCCGCACAGTGGAGTACTGCAACCAGATCCCGGTGCACGAGCGTCACCCGTACTCCGGCGACCTGGTCTACACGTCCTTCTCCGGCTCCCACCAGGACGCCATCAAGAAGGGCTTCGACGCCCTCGAGCGCGACGCGGCCGAGGCGGGCGTGCCGACCTCGGAGTACCGCTGGGCGCTGCCGTACCTGCCGATCGACCCGAGCGACGTCGGCCGTTCCTACGACGCCGTGATCCGGGTCAACAGCCAGTCCGGCAAGGGCGGCGTCGCGTACATCATGAAGACCGAGCACTCGCTCGACCTGCCGCGCCGGCTCCAGATCGAGTTCTCCCGCGTCGTACAGGAGCACACCGACGGCGAGGGCGGCGAGGTCACGCCCGAGCAGATGTGGGGGATCTTCGACCGGGAGTTCCTCTCCAACGGTCCGCGGGTCGGCCTCCTCGCGCACCGCGCCGACTCACGCGCGGACGAGAAGGACGTCATCAAGGCCGATGTACGGCTCGACGGGGAGATCCGCGAGATCGAGGGCATCGGCAACGGCCCGATCTCCGCGTTCGTCGACGCGCTCGCCACGATCGGCCTGGACACCCGCGTGCTGGACTACACCGAGCACGCCCTGTCGTCGGGTTCGGACGCCAAGGCCGCGGCCTACCTCGAGTGCCAGGTCGGCGACCAGGTGCTGTGGGGCGTCGGCATTGACGTCAACACGGTGACCGCCTCGCTGAAGGCCGTGCTGTCGGCGGTCAACCGCAGCGGCCGCTGAGGTCAGAGGATGTCCGGTGGGCCTTCGGAGCCGACCCACCGGACGTCTCCTATGAGCCGTGGTCCATGACCCGGTCGACGAGTTCGCGGAGCGGGCCGTGCAGGTCGGCCTCGCCGACCTGGGCGCTCCGGTCGCCGATCTCGATGTCGTAGACGAACCGGTCCGGCCGGGCCGCGGGCTCGGGCACCTCGTCGAGGTGGATGCGCTCGAGCAGCCCGGCCACCGCCGGATGGTCCGCCGAGTCGACCTCGGCGTGACGGACCATGCCGGCGAACCCGCCGCTGCGGGTCACGGCCACCCTCACCGCGGTCTCACGTGATCGTCACGCCCACGCCGGTCCAGGCCTGGCGTACGGCCTCGCTCTCGGTACCGTTCACACCGAAGAGCTTCCCCGCCGTCTCGTACGTCATGCTGGCGAATGTCGCAAAATCGGCCGAGCTGGGCAGGTGTCCGCTGGTCAGCGTGTCGTACCAGACCTGGCCGGCCTTCTCCCACGCGTGGCCGCCGATCGCGGTGGCGGCGAGGTAGAACGCGTGGTTGGGAATCCCCGAGTTGATGTGCACGCCGCCGTTGTCCTGCGTCGTCTTGATGTAGTGGGCCATGTCGGCGGGCTGCGGGTCCTTGCCGAGGTTCTGGTCGTCGTACGCGGTGCCCGGCGCCTTCATCGAGCGCAGCGCCACGCCGTGCACCTGTGCGGTGAATATGCCCTGCCCGATGAGCCAGTCGGCCTGGTCGGCGGTCTGGCCGAGGTGGTACTGCTTCACGAGCGAGCCGAACACGTCGGACAGTGACTCGTTGAGCGCGCCGCTCTGCCCGTTGTAGTCGAGGCCGCCGGAGTACTGCGTGACGCCGTGGGTCAGCTCGTGCCCGGTCACGTCGAGCGGCCCGGTGAAGGTCGCGAACAACTGCTGGTCGCCGTCGCCGTAGACCATCTGGGAGCCTTCCCAGAAGGCGTTGTCGTAGCCCGTGGCGTAGTGAACGGTCGCGACGAGCGGCAGGCCCGCGCCGTCGATGGAGTTGCGCCCGTAGGCGGCGTTGTAGAACTCGAACGTCGCGCCGAGCCAGTCGTAGATCTCGTCGACCTGCTTGTCGCCGGCCGAGGCGCCGCCCTCCGAGCGCACGGTCTTGCCGGGGAGGTTCTCCCCGTGGGCACCGTCGTGCAGCGTGCGGTTGGGGACGGCACCGCCGGCCGGGCCCGGCGCCTGTGTCATTAACTGGGCCGTGGCGCGGGTCCGGCGGCTCTCACCGTCGAGGTCGAGCGTGCGCTGCAGAAGCTCGCGCACCTGCTCATCGTCGTGGCGTCCGGCGGCGTGTTCGAGGACGTGTGGCGGAACGATCGTGCATCTCATGCGTTCACGCTAGGACGGCCAATGTGATCCACGCCACAATCGACTCGGTCCGCATGTGGTCACTCTGCGTAAAAATCTGCCTCTGCAGAGTTCACGTGTGGAACTTGTCGACGGCGCTTGCTACCAGTCATTGTTGTAGTCGCCGTAGTCCTCCACGACCTCGACCACGTCAACATGTTCGACCACGTCAATGTGCTCAACGACGTCCACGTGGTCGTTGTCGAAGATCTCGTTGGCGATCATTCCGCCCACGAATCCGGCCGCTCCGGCCGCGACGACGGCACCCGTGCCATAGCCATGTCGTTGCTGAGGGTAATCCTGGATGTATCCGGGCTGCGCCGGATAGCCCGGCTGCGGGTACCCGGCCTGGGCGTAGCCCTGCTGGGGGTAGCCACTCTGGGCGTGTACGTGCTCGGCCCAACGCTGGGCGCACGCCGGGCACGTGCGGATCGGCCGCGGTACGCCCCACTGCGGCGTCCACATGATCTCCTGGCCGGCGGGGCCATGCGAGGCGTCGAAGAAACAGGTCACAATCTCTCTCCTTGGACCGGGGGGCAGGTCAGCCACCATGATCGAACCATTGGACGCTAGCGGGTTCCGCGCGGGTTCCACCTATTCGTACGGGACAATGATCCGGTGAGTCTTTATCGTGACGAGGGCGTCGTGCTGCGCACCCACAAGCTGGGTGAGGCCGACCGCATCGTGACGATCCTGACGCGGCGCACCGGACGCGTGCGGGCCGTCGCCAAGGGCGTGCGCAAGACCAAATCACGGTTCGGCGCGCGGCTGGAGCCGTTCACCCACGTGGACCTGCAGCTGTACGAGCGCCGGTCCCTCGACCTGGTCACGCAGGCCGAGACGCTGCGGCCGTACGGCGGGCGTCTCGCCACCGACTACCCGCGCTACACCGCGGGCACCGCGATGCTGGAGACGGCCGAGAAGCTCACGCCGGTGGAGAAGGAACCGGCGCTACGCCAGTTCCTGCTCGTCGTCGGCGGTCTTCGGACGCTCGTCGAGGGCGACCACGACCCGCGGCTCGTCCTGGACGCGTTCTTCCTGCGGTCGCTCGCGATCGCCGGGTACGCGCCCGCGCTGGAGGACTGCGCGCGTTGCGGCGAACGCACCGGCCGCGCGTTCGCCATCGCCGCGGGCGGCATGGTCTGCGGCGCGTGCCGGCCACCCGGGTCGGCGAGCCCCGCCGACGCGACGGTCGGCCTGATGCTCGCGCTGCTGCGCGGCGACTGGGCGCGAGCGGACGCCAGCGAGGGAAGGCACCGGGTAGAGTGCAGCGGCCTCGTGGCCGCCTACCTGCAGTGGCATCTTGAGCATGGGATCCGCTCCCTCCGGCACGTGGAGCGCGAGAACCCGAACGAGCGGAGTGGCCGTGAGGCGAGCGAGGGTTCGCCCGCGACCGTCGAGCAGGAGCGTGAGAACCCGGGCGTCGCCCAGGGTCCGGAGAGCGACCGGCAGGACGGGCGGGAGCCCGGTGCCGAGCATGACCATCAATTGAGGGGACGATTCTGAGCATGAGCCGTGTACAGCCGCCGGATCCGCACGAGAGCGGCGCCACGCCGCCCACGCTTCCCTCGGAGCTGATCCCGCGGCACGTCGCGGTCGTGATGGACGGCAACGGCCGGTGGGCCAAGGAGCGGGGCCTGCCGCGTACCGAGGGTCACAAGATGGGGGAGTACGCCCTCTTCGACGTGATCATGGGTGCGATCGAGCTGGGCGTGCCGTACCTGTCGGCGTACGCGTTCTCGACGGAGAACTGGCGGCGTTCGCCGGACGAGGTCCGGTTCCTGATGGGCTTCAACCGTGACGTGATCCGCCGCCGCCGCGACCAGCTGAACGCCATGGGCGTACGGGTCCGGTGGGCCGGCCGCCGTCCGAAGCTGTGGCGCAGCGTCATCAGCGAGCTCGAGGACGCCGAGCGGATGACGGTCGACAACAAGGTGCTGACCCTGCAGTTCTGCGTCAACTACGGCGGTCGCGCGGAGATCGCGGACGCGGCGGCGGCGATCGCCCGCGACGTACAGGCGGGGAAGCTGCGGCCGGAGAAGGTCAACGAGAAGGTCTTCGCGCGCTACCTGTACCGCCCGGAGGTCCCCGACGTCGACCTCTTCCTGCGGCCGTCGGGCGAGCAGCGCAGTTCCAACTTCCTGGTCTGGCAGGCGGCGTACGCGGAGTTCGTCTACCAGGACGTCCTGTGGCCCGACTACGACCGCCGTAACTTCTGGGCGGCCTGTGAGCAGTACGCACGCCGCGATCGCCGTTTCGGCGGAGCCGAACCCAACAAGGTCGGTGGCGGAGCCGAACCCAACAAGGTCGGTGGCGGGGCAGTGCCGAACCAGGTCGAGGCGACGCGCTGAGTCTGTGAATGGCCGAGGCCGCCGGCTGGATCGCCGGCGGCCTCGCTTCGTGCGTGTGGTGCTGTGTCGTCAGCCGACGTTGACGGCGCTCCAGGCGGCGCCAACGGCGTTGTACTCGGCGCTGCCGGAACCGTAGAGGTCCGCGGCGGCGGCCAGCGACTGCGTACGAGCGGCCGCGTAGTTCGTGCTCGGGCCGAAGTGCGCGGTCAGGGCCTGGTACCAGATCTTCTCAGCGGCGGTACGGCCGATACCCGAAACGGTGGAGCCGTCGCAGGTGGGGCTGTTGTAGTCGACGCCGTTGATGGTCTTCGCGCCGCTGCCCTCGGACAGCAGGTAGAAGAAGTGGTTGGCGATACCGGAGGAGTAGTGCACGTCCGTGTTGCCCGCGCCACTCGACCAGCAGTCCAGCGAAGCGCCGTCCTTGCTCGGCTGGTCCATGTAACGGAGCGCGCCGCCACCGACGAAGATCTTCTCGCCGATCAGGTAGTCGCCCACGTCGTTCGGGTTGTTGGCGGTGAACTCGACGTTCGTGCCGAAGATGTCGGAGGTCGCCTCGTTGAGGCCACCGGACTCACCCGAGTAGATCAGGCCGGCGGTACGCGAGGTGACACCGTGGGACATCTCGTGCCCGGCGACGTCGATGGAGTCGAGCGGGGTGAACTGCGTGCCGTCACCGTCGCCGTACGTCATGCAGAAGCAGCTGTCGTCCCAGAAGGCGTTGTCGTAGCTCGAGGAGTAGTGCACGTTGTTGTGCGAGCCCACACCATCGTCGCCGATACCGGTACGACCGTGGATGTTCTTGTAGTAGTCCCACGTCTCGTTGGTGCCGTACTGCGCGTCGACACCAACGGTCGCCGGGTCACTGGTGGAGCCGTTGCCCCAGTGGTTGTCAGCGTCGGTCATGGGAGACCCGTCGCTGCCCGTCCCGTGGTTCAGGTCGGTGGTGTAGGTGTTGCCGCGGGTCGGGTCCTCCAGAAGGAAGCCACTCCCGCCCGCCGTCGTCTCCAGCGGAACGGTGCCGCTGTAGAGCGACTGGCCGTCACCGGCCACCTTCGGGCTGACGACGGTCTTGGCCTTGCCGGGCTTCAGGTTCTTCGCGCCGGGGGCGACGAGGGTGCGAACCTGCTGGTCGGCGAGGATGACCTTGCCGGAAGCGGCGTCAACGGTGACGAGCTCGCGGCTCGGCGTGCCGTCGACCTGCTTGCCGGTCGTCTCGACCTGCCACGCGAGGCGCGGGGCGCCCTTGCGTGCCTCGACGACGAGCTTGGCCGCGCCGCGCGCGGTCGCCTTCGTCGCCTGGGCGGCGGCCTTCGAGGCGGTGGAAGCGGACACCTTCGGCGTGGTGCTCACCGACGGCGCCTGGGCGATCGACTGGTCAACGCCCAGCCAGGCACCCTTGGCGTTCTGGTGGACGATGAACTCGCCACCGAGCACCGGCAGGTTGTTGAAGGTGCGGACCATGCGGGTGTGGGTGGTTCCGGACGCGTCGACGCGGACGTCGACGGCGCGGAACGCCTGGCCGGCACCACCGTGCACCGCACTGGTGTGCGACGCGGTGGCCGAAAGCGCTCGTTGCGCGACTGCGGAACGGGCCTGCGGGGACGCCGGCGGGGTGGGGGCTGCGCCAACGCCCTGCTGGAACGCCGCGACAAGCGCGGAGGTCAGCACGACGGTTGCGATTGCCCCTGCACGTCTCCTCATAACCGATCCTTCCTGGACCGTTGAACGGTGGCGGCGAGGGCTCCCCAAATCGACCTACCATGTCGGCCCGCCATCGCTGCCGAATGTCATTCAAGTCCGATTTGGGTTTACACGTCGCATATAAAATCTGCACAAAAAGTTCGGACGCCTGTAAACTCAGCGATCATGCGTGGCATTCCGGCCGACCGCGATACCCCCGCTCCGGTCGCGGACGCAGGTCTTCCGAGCGCGTTGAAGCATGACCTCCATCAGGTCGAGGAGCTCGGACTACGGGGCGAACCCGATACCGCACTCGAACGCCTGGCCCGGATCGCCGATGAGGTGCCGGGCGACGCGGCCGAGCAACAGGTCGCGCTGGCCGAACACGCGATGCTGCTGGAACGCCTCGGTGGCAAGTACACCTCGGCGCAGGAGATCTGCGACCGTTCCCTTGACCGGTTGCGCGACGCGGCGGCACGCGGACGCGTGCTGCTGGCGCGCGGCCGGGTGAGCAAGGGCGCCGAACGTCGAAGATCCTACGCCGCGGCCCTCACCGAGTTCTCCGTGTCCGAAGACGACCGGGGTAAAGCCCTCGCACTCGGCGGCCTGGCGTTCCCCTACGACGACGATGACGAGCTGTCACTGGACTACCGTGCCCGGCTCGGCACCGACGGGCTGCGGCTCGCGGTCGCCCAGGGCGACCCGTACTCGATCGCGCTGTGCGCGGGCAACCTCGCCGCCTGCGAGACCTACCTCGGCCGCCCCTCGGCGCTGGACCGCTGGCGGCAGGCGGTCGAGCTGATCCCCTCCGACATCGACGCGCGTACCGCGCCGGTCGTCTCCCTCAACTACCTGAACTGGTGCCTCACCGCCGCGGGCATGGGCGAGTACGCGGTCGCGACCCGCATCGTCGCCGAGGGCGCCGCCCTGGCCCGTGGCCTGCGCTGGGAGCGTACGTTCGCGGCCGTCGAAGCGGTCATCGCGCTTCGGCGCGGCGAGCTGTCGGCCGCGAACGAGGCCGCCGACCGCGCCGCCGCCGACACGGGCGAGGCCGGCGCGATCGCCGCGACCGTCAAGGCGGCCTGCGCCTACCAGTGGGAGGCGCGGCCCGACATCGGCCCGCTCGACGACGCGGTGCCCGTCGTGGTCACGGCCAGCGAGCAGCTCGGCGTGCTCGCCCTCGCCGAACAGGCACGGATCCGCGCGGCGCGCCGGGAACCCCAGCCGCATCGAGGGATCCTCGCGGCCCTCGACCGCGCCCGGCAGCGCGGACGGAGGTTCGGCTGGGAGGAGCTCGTGGTCGTCCTCGCCGAGATCCGTCCCGCCGAGGCCGAGGTGTTCCTGGCCGAGATCGGCGACCTGTGGCCGGCCGGCCGCCGCGCCCTCACCGCGCGCCGCTACATCGACGCGCTGCTGTCGCAGGACCAGGATCTGCTGGTACAGGCGGGGGAGGAGTACCTCGAGTTGCCCGAACCCATCAGCGCGGGCCACGCCTTCCACGCGGCGGCGCGTCTCGCCGACGACTCGCAGGAGGGCAACCGGCTGCGGCTCCGGGCCGTGGAGCTCTTCCAGACCGCCGGCGCCGACCGGTCGCTCGCCGCGGTGCTGCGCGAGGGACGGCTGCGGCGCAACCCCGGCCTGCCGAGAATCCCCGCGAGCCAGCGCAACGTCGTCCACGCCGGCCTGACGCCGCGCGAGCACGAGGTGGCCCTGCTCGCGCAGAAGGGCCTGACCGCCCGCGAGATCGCCGGCCGCCTCTCCCTCGCCGAGGGCACGGTCCGCAACCACCTGCTCCGGATCCGCGCGAAGTTCGGCGGCGTGCCCAAACACCGCCTAGGAGAGATCCTCGCCGCGGGCGACTGAGGACAACGCCGCGCGGCCGGGGTCAGCCGAGGGGGAGGTGGCCCTGGCTGATCGGGAGGGCGATGGCGTCGAGGGCCTGGCGGCTGAGCGTCATGCCGTCGAGGCGGAATCCCTGGTCGAGCGCGCGGCGAACCGTCGAGACCGCCTCGCCCGCGTGCTCACGGTGAACCGCGGTGACCACGGCCTTCCACCGTTGCCGGAGCTCGGCCTCGGCCTGCTGGTCCGGCTCGTGCTTCGCTTCGCCCATACCGCCACCGTAGCCCTATGCCCCGACAGGGGCTCCAGGGCTAGTGCTCCGAGCAGGTGCCGAAGACTTCGACCGTGTGGGTGACGTCGCGGAAGCCGTGTTCGGCGCCGACGGTCTCGGCCCAGCGTTCGACGGCGGGGCCCTCGACCTCGACCGTACGGCCGCAGACGCGGCAGACGAGGTGGTGGTGGTGTTCGCCGGTGCGGCAGGCGCGGTAGATCGCCTCGCCGTCGTCGGTGCGGAGGACGTCGACCTCGCCGGAGTCGCTGAGCGCCTGGAGCGCCCGGTAGACCGTGGTCAGACCGATCTTCGATCCCGACGCGCGCAGGTCGGCGTAGATGTCCTGTGCGCTGCGGAAACCCTCTTTGTCGGTCAGGGCGCGACGTACGTCGTCACGCCGGGCCGTCATCTGTTCACCGTGCGCCGCATGCGTACCATTCTCCCAGCACCGACGGCCGCCAGGAAGACGGCCATCGCGAGGAGCACGATGGTGGGGCCGGGCGCGAGGTCGACGTCGACGGACACCCAGAGGCCGCCCACGGCGGCGGTGACGCCGACGACCATGGCCAGGCCGATCGTCGTACGGAAGCCGCGCGTGAGCTGCTGCGCGGCGGCGACGGGGACCACCATCAGGGCGCTGACCAGCAGCAGGCCGACGGCGCGCATGGCCACGACGACGGTCAGCGCGGCGGTCACGGCGACGAGCAGCGACAGGAACCGCACCGGCAGGCCGCTGGCCCGCGCGACCTCCTCGTCCTGGCAGAGCACGAACAGCTCCCGGCCGAAGACCGCGAGGACGAGCAGCACGGTGATCGTCAGCCCGGCGACGACGTACAGGTCACCGGTGCTGACGCTGCTGATCGAGCCGAACAGGTAGCTGTTGAGGTTGGCGCTGCCGCCGGAGAGGTTGGCGAACAGCACGCCGCCCGCGAGCCCGCCGTAGAACAGCAGGGCGAGCGCGACGTCGCCGCCGGTACGGGTGCGGACCCGCAGGAGCTCGATCGCGACCGCGCCCAGCGCCGAGACGACCAGCGCGAAGATCGTGGGCGAGGTCCGGGTGAGCAGGCCGAGGCCGACACCGGTGAGGGCGATGTGGCCGATGCCGTCGCCGAGCAGGGCGAGGCGCCGCTGCACGATGAAGGTGCCCACGGCGGGCGCGGCGACGCCGACGAGCACCGCCGCGATCAGCGCGCGGCGCAGGAAGTCGTACGACAGGAGTTCGATCATGAGAGCAGCCGTGGCTCCTCGGCGGGTACGTGCGGGTGGACGTGGTCGTGGCCGGGCCGCGCGCAGTCGCCCTGCGGCCTGGGGGGCGCGCCCTCGTACACGACCCGTCCGTTCTCGAGCGTGATCGACCGCGTGATCAGCGGCTCGAGCGGGCCCAGCTCGTGGGCGACCAGGACGACCGTACGGCCGTCGACGAGCAGGCCGCGCAGCGTACGGGCGAGGGTCTCCTGGCTCTGGGCGTCCACTCCGGCGGTCGGCTCGTCCATGACGAAGGCGTCCGGTTCTCCGGCGAGGGCGCGCGCGATGAGCACCCGCTGCTGCTGGCCGCCGGAGAGTTCCTGCGCCGAGTCGCGGGCCCGGTCGGCCATGCCGACGGCCTCCAGCGCGCGCTCGACGGCCCGGCGATCGTCGGCCGTGGACGGGCGGAACCGTGACTGGCGGGCGATCCGGCCCGAGGAGACGACCTCGCGCACGGTCGCCGGTACGCCGCCGCCCACGGACAGCCGCTGCGGGACGTAGCCGATGCGCTTCCAGTCGCGGAACCTCGCGGGCGGCGTGCCGTACACCGACACCTCGCCGCCGGACAGCGGGACGAGCCCGAGGAGCGCGCGGACCAGGGTGGACTTGCCGGAGCCGTTCGGGCCCATCACGGCGAGGACCTCGCCGGACCGTACGGTCAGGTCCACGCCGCGCAGTACGGGACGGCGGTCGAGCCTGACCTCGCCGTGCGTCATGGAGAAGGGAAAGGTCATGTGCACCCCAGTGCCGGCCGCAGGGTCGCGAGGTCGCGGCGCATGATCGAGAAGTAGTCGTCGTGGGTGTCCGGCCGCACACCCTCGACCGGATCGAGGACCTCGGTACGCGCGCCGGCCTCACGCGCGAGCGTGGTGGCGGTCTTCGGGCTGGCGAGCGTCTCGGTGAAGACGGTGGTCGCGCCGGTACGGCGTACGAGGCCGGCGAGGTCGGCGATCCGCCGTGGCGAGGGCTCGGACTCGGGGTCGAGCCCGCTCACGCCGACCTGGTGGAGGCCGTAGCGCGAGGCCAGGTAGCCGAACGCCGCGTGGCTGGTGACGATGTCCTTGCGCGCGCAGGCGCGCAGGCCGGTACGGAACTCAGCGTCGAGGGCGCCCAGGCTCGCGGCGACGCTCGCGGCGCGCGAGCGGTAGCCGGCGGCGTCGCGCGGGTCGATCGCGGCGAGCCGCGCGCCGAGGGCGGTCGCGACGGTGGCGAAGCGGGCCGGGTCGAGCCAGATGTGCGGATCCATCCCGCCGTCGCGGGCCTCGTCCTGCGGTGCGGGCAACGTGCCGACCAGGGAAGAGGCCTCCAGGGCGTGCTTGCGGCCGTACTGGCGTACGGCCTTGTCGACCGCCGGCTGGACGCCCTTGATGTAGAAGGCGAGCCGGGACTCGCCCACGTCGATCACCTGGCGCGGGCTCAGCTCCAGGTCGTGAGGTTCGGCGCCGGGCTTGGTGAGGTTCTGCACGTGCACGCCCGGTCCGCCGACGCGCTCGGCCAGCCAGGCGAGCGGATAGAACGCCGCGACGACCCTCAGCCCGTCACCACCGGACGCGCGGGCGCCACACGCCGACGCGGCGAGTGTGGCGGTGAGCACGAGAGACAGGAGTCGGGATCGCACCCTCAGAGTATGAATGAATATGAAAATGGTTGTCAAAACCGCGAATGTCGAGTGTGGCGGTCAGCCGACCAGCTTCCCGATGGCCAGGGCGACCAGGAGAAGCGGCACCAGCAGCCTGATCAGGCGATGCGTCGAGTTGCGCGTCGGCGAGGCCATGAACGTGAACCACACGAGCAGGGCCAGCGCGGCCAGGAACACGCCCCCGAGTACGCCGGGTATCGCCAGCCCGGCAACCAGCAGGGCGGGCAGGATCACCAGGGGCACCCATCGGGGCATCTGGTGGAGATAGACGAAGAACACGGCACTGCGCCGCTGGATCATGGACTTTGAGGACACACCTCTATGGTGGCGCATCCACGCCCCGTTGGCGGCGGCGACAGGCGTACCGGCATCATGGGCGGGTGCTGGCCATCACCCGATACCGCGTTCCCGAGGACGAGACCGAGGGTTTCGTCACGATCGCCCATGAGGTCCTCCGCGCCCTGGAGGGCAGTCCAGGCCACGTTTCCGGCCGTCTCGGCCGTGCGACCGACGACCCCGAGCTGTGGGCCATGGTGACCGACTGGGACGGCGCGGGCCACTACCGACGGGCCCTCGGCGCGTACGACATTCGCCTGGCGCTGATCCCGCTGTCCGTACGCGCCGTCGACGAGGCCGGCGCGTACGAGATCATCGACGCCTGAGCCCGTAAAGAGCCGGGCGAAGACCTCACAAGTCCGCCGCGCCACACGGCTCCCTGGCGTCCCACCTGCCGATCATGGGTCCTACGACCATGATCGGGGAGGGATGCCATGCGACGCGCCGGGCTGATCGCCGGGCTCCTGGGAGCGCTGGTCCTGGGGCCGCCGGCCAATGCCGAGACCACCGTCGACTACCAGGGCCTGCGGATCACCGTGCCCGGGGGCTGGCCGGTGCACCGCCTCGGCCCCGGGTCCACCGAGTGCGTACGGTTCGACCGGCACGCCCTCTACCTCGGCCCGGCGGGCGCCCGGCAGGACTGCCCCGCGCACCGGGTCGGCCGTACCGAGGCGCTGCACGTCGAGCCCCTCGAGCCGCAGGCCGCCGCCCTGGCGTCGAGCCTGCTGGCCGGGGCCGTGAGCGCGGGCCGGGTGACGCGGACGTACGTGGCCCGGTGGCCCGCCCTGGCCGTGGACGATCCGGGGGCCGGCGAGCTGCGCCTGGCGGTCCCCGGCGCGGGCGTCCTGGTGACCGGGTCCTACGGCACCTCGCCGCGAGACCTGGATCGCGTGCTCGCGGGCGTCACCACGGTGCCGGACGCGCCGAGCGCCGAGCGCCGGTCCGGAGACGACGGGCCGGGCCGCTGGGTGAGCGGGCGCGGGTTCGACACGTGCACGGCGCCGTCGCTGGCGGCCATGCGGGCGTGGCGGAAGGACTTCGTCGCCGCCAACATCTACATCGGCGGCCCCGCGCGCTCCTGCCCGGACGGGCGGCTGTCCCGCGACTGGGTGACGGCCGTGCACGGCATGGGGTGGCGCCTGATCCCGACTTACGTCGGGCCGCAGGCGCCCTGCACCGAGGCCGGCCCGCGCTTCTCTCTCCGCAACGCCGACCTGGCCGGCCAGCTGTCGGCCGCCGACGCCGTCGACCGCGCCGGCGCGCTCGGCCTCCCGCCGAAGAGCCCGATCTACCTGGACGTCGAGGCGTACGTCCGGCACAGCGCCTCGTGCCGCCAGGCGGTCCTGGCGTTCGTGGACTCGTGGGCGCGCGGGCTGCGCGTCCTGGGGTACACCTCCGGCATCTACAGCAGCGCCGGCTCCGGCATCCGCGACCTCGGCGAGGCCGACGGGATCACCAGGCCCATGGGCGTCTGGTTCGCGCACTGGGACCGCAAGCCCGGCGTACGCGAGGATCACTACCTGCGCGACGACTGGTGGCCGGGGCACCGCAGGATCAAGCAGTACCGGGGTGACCACGTCGAGAAGCACGGCGGCTACCGGCTCAACATCGACAGCGACACGGTCGACGGGTACGTCCACTGATCTTGGGGATCGGCCGTGACTCCCTGGAGCGTTGTTGGTGCACGGTGCGAGGCCCCGTGTCCTAAGCTGGTGATTCTGGGCGCTGAGTTCCATCCGCGGATCGGGGGGTGACCGGCGCCGTACTGTGATGTTCGCGGGGAACCCGCCGACTGCCAGCCGGATGGAGATCGCTCATGGCCCGTCGTTCCGATGTGATCGAGACCATTGTCAACCTCAGCAAACGCCGGGGTCTGGTCTTTCCGTCGAGTGAGATCTACGGCGGACTGCGCGCCTCCTGGGACTACGGTCCGCTCGGCGTCGAGCTGAAGAACAACATCAAGCGCCAGTGGTGGAAGTCCATGGTGCAGGGGCGTGACGACGTCGTCGGCCTCGACTCGTGCGTCATCCTCGCCCGCGAGGTGTGGGAGGCCAGCGGCCACGTCAAGGAGTTCGTCGACCCCCTGACCGAGTGCCAGTCCTGCCACAAGCGTTACCGTGCCGACCACCTCGAAGAGGCCTACGAGGAGAAGAACGGCAAGGCCCCGGAGAACGGCCTGGCCGACCTGAGCTGCCCAAACTGCGGCACGCGCGGCGCGTTCACCGAGCCCAAGATGTTCAACGGCCTGCTCAAGACCTACCTCGGCCCGGTGCAGGACGAGTCCGGCCTGGCCTACCTCCGCCCGGAGACCGCGCAGGGCATCTTCATCAACTACGCGGCGGTGCAGCAGGCCGCGCGACGCAAGCCGCCGTTCGGCATCGGCCAGGTCGGGAAGTCGTTCCGCAACGAGATCACCCCGGGCAACTTCATCTTCCGTACGCGGGAGTTCGAGCAGATGGAGATGGAGTTCTTCGTCGAGCCCGGCACCGACGAGGAATGGCATCAGTACTGGATCGACACGCGCTACGCCTGGTACGCCGACCTGGGCATCGACAAGGAGAACCTCCGGCTCTTCGAGCACCCGAAGGACAAGCTCTCCCACTACTCCAAGCGCACCGTGGACATCGAGTACCGCTTCAACTTCCCGGGCAGTGAGTGGGGCGAGCTCGAGGGTGTCGCCAACCGCACCAACTTCGACCTGTCGACGCACGCCAAGGCCTCCGGCCAGGACCTGTCCTTCTTCGACCAGGAGAAGAACGAGCGCTACGTGCCGTACGTCATCGAGCCCGCGGCCGGTGTCGACCGCTGCCTGCTGACGTTCATGATGGACGCCTACAACGAGGACGAGGCGCCCAACGCCAAGGGCAAGATGGAAAAGCGCGTGGTCATGCGGCTCGACCACCGGCTCGCGCCGGTCAAGGTCGCGGTGCTTCCGCTGTCGCGCAACGCCGACCTGTCGCCCAAGGCCAAGGACCTGGCCGCCCAGCTCCGCCGCCACTGGAACGTCGACTTCGACGACGCCGGTGCGATCGGCCGCCGCTACCGCCGCCAGGACGAGGTCGGCACGCCCTACTGCGTCACCGTCGACTTCGACACGCTCGAGGACCACGCCGTGACCATCCGCGAGCGCGACTCGATGGCTCAGGAGCGCATCGGCCTCGACCAGGTGGAGGCCTTCCTCGGCGCGCGGCTCATCGGCTGCTGATACCGCACTCGCCCCATCCACGTACAGGGGACTCCGGCTTTCGATGCCGGGGTCCCCTGAGTGCATTTTTCGCCCTTGTCGCCACTCGTCTTCGGCACTCGAGAGGGGTACGTACGCGGTAGGTGGAACGCGTCCAGGTGCCGGGATTATGGGTGAAATGGCCGGTAATGTCGGTATTGGAATAGACCACTTCACCCGCTCTGGCCTGCGCAAACGGCGGCGAACGCCCACAGTGACGATCGTTTCACCGAGAGCTGGGTAGAGTCGCCGCATTCAGCGCGGGCCGGAGTGAGGAAAGAGTCTCCCATGGCGAAGTACGTGTACGGCTTCACCGAAGGCAACAAGGATCTGAAGGATCTCCTGGGGGGCAAGGGAGCCAATCTCGCGGAGATGACCAACCTCGGTCTTCCCGTGCCTCCGGGCTTCACGATCACTTCGGAAGCGTGCCGTCACTACCTCGAGCACGAGGACCTGCCGGACGGGCTCGACGAGGAGGTCGCGCGCAACCTCGAGGCCCTCGAGGGCAAGATGGGCAAGCGCCTCGGGCAGGCCGAGGATCCGCTGCTGGTGAGCGTGCGCTCGGGTGCGAAGTTCTCCATGCCGGGCATGATGGAGACCGTTCTCAACGTCGGGCTGAACGACGAGTCGGTGAACGGCCTCGCGGCCCAGGCCGGCAACGAGCGCTTCGCGTGGGACTCCTACCGCCGCCTGATCCAGATGTTCGGCAAGACCGTCCTCGACATCGAGGGCGACCTGTTCGAGGACGCCATCGAGTCCGCCAAGTCCGCCAAGGGCGTGGAGAGCGACCTCGACCTGGACACCCAGGACTTCAAGGACCTCGTACAGAAGTACAAGGGCATCGTCCGTGAACACGCCGGACGCGACTTCCCCTCCGACCCGCGCGAGCAGATGGATCTGGCGGTCCGCGCCGTCTTCGGATCCTGGAACGCCCCGCGCGCCGTCCTCTACCGCCGCCAGGAGCGCATCCCGGCCGAGCTGGGCACGGCGGTCAACATCGTCGCGATGGTCTTCGGCAACATGGGCATGGACTCCGGTACGGGCGTCGCCTTCACGCGCGACCCCGCGACCGGCCAGCAGGGCATCTACGGCGACTACCTGCAGAACGCCCAGGGCGAGGACGTCGTCGCGGGCATCCGCAGCACGGTGCCGCTGACCGATCTCGAGCAGATCGACAAGAACGCCTACGACGAGCTGCTCAAGATCATGGAGACGCTCGAGAACCACTACCTCGACCTTTGCGACATCGAGTTCACCGTGGAGCGCGGGAAGCTCTGGATGCTCCAGACCCGGGTCGGCAAGCGCACCGCCGCCGCGGCGTTCCGCATCGCGACCCAGCTCGTCGACCAGGGGCTCATCGACGAGGACGAGGCCGTGGACCGGGTCACCGGCGAGCAGCTCGCCCAGCTGATGTTCCCGAGGTTCGACGAGGTCACCGACGTCAAGCGGCTCACCAAGGGGATGAGCGCCTCGCCCGGTGCCGCCGTCGGCAAGGTGGTCTTCAGTTCGGCGCGCGCCATCGAGCTGGCCGGGCAGGGCGAGGACGTCATCCTCGTACGCCGCGAGACCAGCCCCGACGACCTCGACGGCATGATCGCGGCGCGCGGCATCCTCACCTCGCGCGGCGGCAAGACCTCGCACGCCGCGGTCGTCGCCCGCGGCATGGGCAAGACCTGTGTCTGCGGCGCCGAGGAGATCGACGTCGACGTCAAGGCGCGCCGGGCCAAGGCGCCCGGCGACGTGACGATCAGCGAGGGCGACGTCATCTCGATCGACGGGTCGTCCGGCGCCGTCTACCTCGGCGAGGTCCCGGTCGTGGACTCCCCGGTCGTGCGCTACTTCGAGGGCACGCTGTCGCCCAAGGACGGCGACGAGCTGGTCCAGGCCGTGCACCGCCTGATGAGCCACGCCGACGAGCGGCGCCGCCTCGGCGTACGCGCCAACGCCGACAACCCCGACGACGCCGCGCGCGCCCGGAGGTTCGGCGCGCAGGGCATCGGGCTGTGCCGCACCGAGCACATGTTCCTCGGTGAGCGCCGGCAGTTCGTCGAGGACCTCATCCTCGCCGAGACCACGGAGGACCGGCAGAGCGCGCTCGACGCCCTCGAGCCCCTGCAGAAGCAGGACTTCAAGGGCATCTTCGAGGAGATGGACGGCCTGCCGGTGACGATCCGGCTGATCGACCCGCCGCTGCACGAGTTCCTGCCCGACCTCACCGACCTGACCGTGAAGGTCGCCGGCGGCGATGCCGACGACGACGACCGCCGGCTGCTCGAGGCGGTACGGCGCCTGCACGAGCAGAACCCGATGCTGGGCCTGCGCGGCGTACGCCTCGGCGTGGTGATCCCGGGCCTGTTCAGCATGCAGGTACGCGCGATCGCCGAGGCGGCCGCGGAGCTGCGGGACGCCGGCCGCGACCCCCACCCCGAGATCATGATCCCGCTGGTCGGCGCCGTACAGGAGCTGGAGATCATCCGTGACGAGGCCGAAGGCGTCCTGCGCGACGTCGGCGTCGACGCGCTGATCGGCACGATGATCGAGCTGCCGCGCGCCGCCCTGACCGCCGGCCAGATCGCCGAGGCCGCACAGTTCTTCTCCTTCGGCACCAACGACCTCACCCAGACGACCTGGGGGTTCTCCCGCGACGACGTCGAGTCGGCGTTCTTCGGGCGCTACCTGGAGCTGGGCATCTTCGGCGTCTCGCCGTTCGAGACGCTCGACCGCGACGGCGTCGGGCAACTGGTGCGGTACGCGGTGGAGGAAGGACGCCGTACCCGGCCCGAGCTGAAGCTCGGAATCTGCGGTGAGCACGGCGGCGATCCGGACTCGGTGCACTTCTTCCACGAGGTCGGTCTGGACTATGTCTCGTGCTCTCCGTTCCGTATCCCCGTGGCGCGCTTGGAGGCGGGCCGCGCGGCTATAGAGTCGGCGGGTAGCGACAGCCGCTGAACCATCGACCCGGCTCGTAGCGTCAAACGGGTCGTGCGAGATGGAGGAGTGATCACAGAGCGGCCGGACAACGTGGATCCGACCGTCGAGCTCTCCCGGGATGCCTCAGGGTGGCCGGAAGAGCCGACCCGGACCAGGATCGACCTGCCACGGCGCAGGTCCGATCCCACGCGTGAGGATCTGCCGTCGTCCACCCGCGCCTACGACGGTGACGGGCCCGGTTCTGACGACGGGGACGTGCGCAGGGCCGAATACCCACGCCGGCGCCGCTCGCGCTGGCGCTGGGTGCGGCGGACCTTCTACCTGCTGGTCGCGCTGGTCGTGGGCATCCCGCTCGCCGCGGGCGCCTACGTCTGGTACATCGCGCGCCAGGACGACCGCACGCACTCCGACGCGATCCTGGTGCTGGGCGCGGCGCAGTTCAACGGCCGCCCGTCGCCGGTGCTCGAGTGGCGGCTCCAGCACGCGCTCAACCTCTACCGCGAGGGCGTCGCGCCGAACATCATGACGGTCGGCGGCAAGCAGCCGGGCGACAACTACACCGAGGCGGGCGCCGGCAGGCTATGGCTCAACGAGCACGGCGTGCCGATCAGCCACCTGGTCGCGGTGCCCAGCGGCCACGACACGCTCGAGAGCATGATCGACTGCGGGGAGAAGTACCGGGAGCTCGGCTGGCACTCCGCGGTGATCGTGACCGACCCTTGGCACGCACTGCGCTCGCGCACGATGGCACGTGACAATGGGATCGAGGCGGTCGCCTCGCCGACTCGCAGCGGCCCGACGGTCGGCAGCCGGGACACCCAGTTCCACTACATCGAGCGCGAGACCGGCGGCTACCTCTACTACATGCTCATCGGACGCTGGTACGGCGACTCGTGACTTGACCTCGAGCATGCTTGAGGTTCTAGGTTCGAGAGCATGATCTTCACCGACAGGGAACGCGCGTACCTGACCGCCCAGCACCTGGGCCGCCTGGCGACGCTCGCTCCGGACGGCACCCGCAGATCCGCCCGGTGGGCTTCCGCCTGGGCGACGACGGCACGATCGACATCGGCGGTCCCGAGCTGAGCGCCAGCCAGAAGTGGCGCAACGCCGAGGCCGACCCGCGGGTGGCGTTCGTCGTCGACGACATGACGCCGGACGAGCCGGGGGAGGTCAAGCCCGGCTGGGGGCGCGGCGTCGAGATCCGCGGTCGCGCCGAAGTGCTGACCGGCCAGGAACCGCCCCTCGCGCCGGACTTCTTCAGCCGCGAGATCATCCGCATCCACCCGCGCCGCGTGGTCAGCTGGCACATCGACCCCGACCGCCCGGCCCTGAACGCCCGCGACATCGACGCCTAGCGGCGGCGGCTCTAGCCTGCGAAACGCGCAGATCACTCGCCTCTTCGGGCTCAGCATCCGTACCTCGTAGTTATAGCCGGGCCGAATCCTGGATTTGGGCCAGGGCCCAGTCCGTCCGGTCTAGGCGTTGACGAGGGCTTCGCCGCCCCCTCCGGAACTCTATTAGGAAACTTTCTTGTTAGATATTGACGCGGCCAGGGCTGATCGAGTGCACTCGGAGCACTGCCGCGTCAGGTACGGCGTATGGCCGAGGCCACGGGGGTCGCCCGACGACAGCGACAGGCTTCCCGACCGCCCCGTGACCCTGCCCGCCCGTGCGGGCGCCCGCAAGGAGGAGCCCGTGCGTGTCCGCTCACGCGCCTGGATGATCCTGGCCACCTGTCTTCTCGTGCTCGCCCCGCTCGCGGGACGGCCCGCGCAGGCGGCGCCCGCCGCACTGCAGGCCGCGCCGTACTTCATGCCGCTCGACAACGACCCGCAGTCGATCTCCGACATCACCGGCAGCGGCGTACGGCAGCTCGTGCTCGCGTTCGCCCTCGCGCCGAACGGCGGTGGCTGCGTCCCGACCTGGGACGGGGACACCGCGCACAAGGTCGCCGACGACACCGCGGTCAAGTCCCAGGTCGACGCGCTGCGCGCGGCCGGCGGTGACGTCGCCGTCTCGTTCGGCGGCTACAACGGCGTCGAGCTCGGCGCCGCCTGCGGGGACGCCGGCTCGCTCGCGGCCGCGTACCAGCAGGTCATCGACAAGTACTCCCTCACGCACATCGACTTCGACATCGAGGGCGACGACCTCGGCGACGCGGCCGGTGAGACTCGCCGTTTCCAGGCCATCAAGACCCTCAAGCAGAACGCCGCCTCGTCCGGCCACACCCTGGACGTGTCGCTCACCATGCCGGTCACGACCATCGGCCTCAGCGACCTGGACCGGGCCGAGATCCAGCGGGCCAAGGACAACGGCGCGGACATCGACACGTACGCCGTCATGGCCTTCGACTACGGCGGCCCCGGTGGCTCCATGGCCGACGACGTCACGAAGGTGATGGAGGACGCGCACGCCCAGCTCGTCACGCTGCGGCCGGACCTGTCCGCGGCCGAGGTGTACGCCCGCACCGGACTGATCCTGATGAACGGCCACACGGACCAGCCCAGCGAGCTGTTCACCCAGGACACCTTCACCAGCCTGCTCGGGTACGCGCGGCAGCACCACCTCGCGCGGCTGTCGTTCTGGTCGCTCAACCGCGACCGCGTGTGCACCGGTACCACCGGCTGGGTGGACGGCAAGTGCAGCAGCGTCAGCCAGCAGCCGTACGACTTCGCCCGGATCGTCGCCCAGTACACGGGCTGAGCTCCCGGCTCCCGGTCGTCGGGACCCGCCGGGCGGCGACCGGGAGCCGGATCCGGATCCACGAGAGAGGTTCCCCCGCATGAAGAAATCCCGTCTCGCGTCGATCGTCTCCGCGGCGCTGCTGACACCCCTCGCCCTCCTGACGTCCGTCACCCCCGCGCACGCCGCGGGCGGCGTCTTCTCCCCGTACGTCGACATCACGATGGCCGGCCCCGCGTTGAAGGACGTGGCGAACGCCACCGGCCAGAAGCACTTCACCCTGGCCTTCGCGCTCGCCGACAGCACCGGCTGCAACCCCTCCTGGGGCGGTACGGTCCCGCTGAACGACTCTCGCGTGATCGGTGAGGTGAACGACCTCAAGGGCGTCGGTGGCGACGTGACCGTGGCCACCGGCGGCGCCGCCGGACCGTACCTCGAGACCACCTGCGGCAGCTCGGACGCGCTGCTCGCCGCGTACAAGAAGGCCCTGGACGCGGTCGGCGGCAACCGCCTCGACGTCGACGTCGAGGCGGCCATCCCCGTCGCCCAGGTCAACACCGCGCTCAAGCAGCTCCAGAGCGAACGCGGCACGACCATCACCTACACGCTCCGGGTCCAGGCGCAGGACTACGGCATCGACCCCTTCTCCGTGCAGATCCTCCAGGACGCCGCCTCCCGCGGCTTGAACGTCACCGTCAACCCGATGCTGATGGACTTCGGCTTCTCCGGCTCGTGGGGCGACGCCATCGTCTCGGCCGCCAACGCCACGCTCGGCCAGATGAAGCAGATCTGGCCCGGCAGGTCCGACGCCGACCTGAAGCGCATGCTCGGCCTCACCCCGATGATCGGCAAGAACGACACGGGCCCGACCACCACCCAGGACGTCGCCCGCCAGGTCCTGAGCTACGCCCAGTCCAACCACGTCGGCTACATCGGCTTCTGGTCGGTCGGCCGCGACAACGGCGGCTGCCCCAACGGCGCCGTCTCGCCGACCTGCAGTGGCATCAGCCAGAGCACCTACGAATTCACCGACATCTTCAAGGGCTTCACCGGCTGACCACTCAACGGTGGCACGCATTGCACAGGAACTGTGCACCCGACGCCAAGGACAGGGCATGGCGGCGCGGCGACGATGAACACATCGCGATGTCGGCGCCATGCGCCTTGGTAGAGGGGGAAGTTTGAGGAAGTACGTTCGGCTGGGGGCCTGCGGTGCTCTGGCGGCGATGTTGACGGCGGGTACGTTGGGCTCGCCGGCGCAGGCCGCGACGAATCCCTACACGCCGCAGGAAGCGTGCAACCATCAGTTCGGCGGTAGCTGGAGCACCACGACCGACGGCCACCGGAGCTTGACGACCCGCTCGGGGGCCAAGTGGGGCGACGTCTACCTGATGTACAACGGCGCGACCGGATACAACTGCGTCGCCACCATCAAGTCCGCCTATGTGGGAACGCCCAGCGACACCGAAGCGGGACTCTCGATCCAGGGCGAGACCAACGAGTGGGAGCACGTGGACTTCGATTCCTACGGCTACTACGCCGCGACGCAGGGGCATGGCGCAGGCCACTGCGTGCAGTACGAAGGCGTGGTCTACAACCCCAGCGTCTCCGACGACGCCGCCAACGGCCGGCTCACCTGGGGTAACTGCGGCTGAGCAGGCCTCTCAGAAAGATCTGCCCGCCACGAAAGGTGGCGGGCAGACCGCTGTCAGCGCGCGGCGAGGTCGAGGACGACCGCGGCGGTCCAGGACTGGGGCTTGCCGCCCAGCGGCTGGGCGGTGAAGGGGTGGTAGTACTCGGCGAAGACGCCGTCGGTGAGCTGGTACAGCGTCGCCTCGCGCAGGCGGGCGGCGGCTTCGGTCTCTCCGATGCGCTCGAGGCCCCAGACGAACAGGAGGTTCATCGGGGGCCACTGCGGGCCGCGCCAGTAGCGGGTCGCGTCGAAGTCGGGTGACTCCGGGCTGGTGCTGGGCGGTAGCGGGTACGCGAGGTCGGGGTGGCCGCACCAGGCGGGGGAGTCGAACAGCGCCATCAGCCGCCGCTGCCGCTCCTCGGTGAGCCCGCCGCACAGCAGCGGCGCGAACCCGGCCATCGTCCGGGTGCGCAGGACCGCACCGGTGCGCAGGTCGAGGTCGGCGGCGAAGCCGTCCTCGTCGGTGGAGTCCGCGACGCCGCGACGGAAGCGTTCGGCGTACTTGAGGAGTTCGTCGGTGGGGCCCAGGCCCAGCTCGTCGCCGATCAGGGCGAGCTCCTCGTTGGCCGCCGCGAAGATGGCGCTGGCGAACACGTCGGTGACCCGGAAGCTGAGCGTCTCGCGGGCCACGGTGTCGTCGTAGTGCGCGCGCCGGAGCTCCTCGATGAGCCACTGGTAGCGAACGTACTCGGCGTCGGTGGGGCGCTGGGACTCCTCACCGAGTACGTGCAGGTCGGAACGGTGGAACGGGAGGAAGTCCGCGTCCGGTACGACGCCGGTGTACGGGACGTCCCAGCGGGGGGAGTTGTCCATCCCGCTCTCCCAGCCGTGGTAGATCGTGAGCAGGCCACGGCCGTCGGGGTCGCGGTGTTGGGCCAGGTAGCGGTGCCAGGCGAGTAGCGAGGGCCACAGCGCGTGGATCCGCTCGACGATCTCGGCCCGTTCGGGGTCGTCGCGCACGGCGTCCAGGATCCGGCGTACGGCGAGGGCGTGCACGGGCGGCTGGACCAGGCCGCTGGTGGCGGTGTCCACCGGTGCGTTCGGCGAGGTCTCGTGCGACGCCCACCGCTCCGGTCCGGGCTCGTACGTGGGCGCGTCGGCGGAGAAGACGATGTGCGGCACGAGGCCGGTGCTCCACTGCGCGGCGAACAGCGTCTCAAGCTCGGTGAGCGCGCGGCTCGGCGACAGCCGAGCGAGCCCGGCGGCGACGAAGGCGGCGTCCCAGCTCCACATGTGCGGGTACAGCCGAGGTGCGGCGACGGTCAGCGTGCCCCGGTCGTTGCTCCGCAGGACGTACGCGGCGCGGGCGGCGACCTCCGTCCGGCTCAGCCGGTTCACGACCCAGAGGCGGCGTTCTTCCATTCCTCGATGCTCCCTATCAGCGGTGATCACGGCATGCCCGGTCGATGCAGGGGTCAAGCCGTCCGACTTCATCCGTGATCATGAGCACTTCGTCCGAGTTCGCAGACATAGTTTCGACTCTGATGCTGGTCCGTACGCGACGAGCGTGACAAGTCGGCCGTATTACGGACGTGTAACGTTCGGCTCACCGGCCGGGCGCAGCGGCCGGGCGCCGGCGATCCGGGCGTCCACCAGCTCCGGGGACAGCACCCGGTCGACGACCATCGAGGCCGCCCCGACCACGCCGGCGCGCGGCCCGAGACGGCCCTCGCCGATCCGCAGCCCGCGGGTCGATCGGTACTGGACGCCCTGGTAGACGACCTCGCGGACCTCGCCGACCAGGTGCTCCCCGGTGGTGGCCAGCGAGCCGGAGATGAGAAGCGTGCCCGGGTTGACGACGGTGACGACCATCGCGAGGACCTCGCCGAGGGCGCGCCCGGCCTCTCGTACGAGGCGGATCGCCGTGGCGTCGCCGGACCGGACCAGGCGCACGACGTCGGCCGTGTCGCGTACGGAGGGCTCGGTGGCGGAGAGCCGGGCGGCCAGGGCACGGCCGCTCGCGACGGCGGCGAGGCACCCGTACGAACCGCAGGTGCACAGCACGTCGTCGTACCCGCGCAGTCGTACGTGCCCGATCTCGCCGGCGGCGCCGCCCACGCCGCGCAGCACCTGGCCGCCCTCCACGACGCCGGCACCGATGCCGGTGCCGACCTTGACCAGCAGTACGGGCGGCGAGCCCGGACCGGCCGCGGTGTACTCGCCGAGCGCCATCACGTTGGCGTCGTTGTCGAGCAGGATCGGGCCGGGGAACTCCGCGCTGAGCGCGCCGGGGATGTCGTACTCGTCCCAGCCGGGGGCGATCGGTGTCTGAATCGTGTGGCCGGTGCGCACGTCGACCGGGCATGGCAGGCCGATCCCGACGCCGCAGACCTCGTCGATCGACCGGCCGTCGTTGTCGAGCAGGGTGTGGAACTGGCTGGTCACCCAGCGGAGGACCTTCTCCGGGCCCTCGGCGCTGACCGGCCGTCCCGTCGTCTCGGCCAGCGTGCGGCCGACGAGGTTGACGACCGCGACCCGCCCGTGGGTGGCGCCCAGGTCGGCCGCGAGCACCACGGCCGACTCCTCGTCGATCTTCAGGACGCTCGGCCGGCGGCCGCCCGTCGAGGCGTCGACGCCCTCCTCACGGAGGTAGCCGTGGCGTACGAGCTGGTCCACCCGCTGCGCGACCGTCGACCGCGCGAGCCCGGTGTGCTCCATCAGGTCACGCCGGGTCCGCGCCTGACCGCTCCGGATGTCCTGCAGAAGCCGCCCGGCCGAGGGCGCGCTCACCTTCGGCATACCGACCCCTTTCTGACATCGATTTTCGCATGCCGGATGGCCGTTCAACCTCGCCAGGGGACGTACGCTCTGTAGTCCGATGAGCGGTTATACCGAGCACGACCGGAAGCGCTGGGCGCCTGAGCCGCCGAAACGGCGCGATCGGACGCCGTTCGAACGGGACCGCGCCCGTGTCCTCCACAGCGCCGGGTTGCGACGGCTGGCGGCCAAGACCCAGGTCGTCGAGCTGGCCGCGAGCGACCACTACGGCCAGCACAGCCCGCGCACCCGGCTCACGCACTCGCTCGAGTGCGCGCAGATCGGGCGGGAGCTGGGCAAGGCGTTCGGCTGCGACCCCGACCTCGTCGAGGTCGCGTGCCTCTCCCACGACCTGGGCCACCCGCCGTTCGGCCACAACGGGGAGGCCGCGCTCGACCAGGTCGCCACGGCGTGCGGCGGGTTCGAGGGCAACGCCCAGAGCCTGCGCCTGCTCTCGCGCCTCGAGGCCAAGTCGTTCTGCGAGGACGGCCGCAGCGCCGGGCTCAACCTGACGCGCGCCGCGCTCGACGCGTCGATCAAGTACCCCTGGAACCGCGAGGAGCACACGCCCAAGTACGGCGTGTACGAGGACGACCGGCCGGTCTTCGACTGGGTCCGCGAGGACGCCCGACCGGAGCGACCCTGCTTCGAGGCGCAGGTCATGGACTGGTCCGACGACGTCGCCTACTCCGTGCACGACCTGGAGGACGGCCTGCACGCCGGACACGTACGCCTCACGGCGCTGGCCGATCCGGGCGAGCGGCGCGCGGTGTGCGAGCTGACCTCCCGCTGGTACTGCGACGCGGACGTCGCCGAACTGGAGGAGCGCTTCGAGGTCCTGCTCGCGCGGCCGTTCTGGCCGGGGTCCTACGACGGCACGCTGCGGTCGCTCGCCGCGTTGAAGAACCTCACGAGCGAGCTGATCGGCCGGTTCTGCCGCGCCGCCGAGGAGGCGACCCACGAGGCCTGCGGCGCGGGGCCGCTGACGCGCTACGCCGCCGATCTGATCGTGCCGCGCGCGCAGCGGCTGGAGTGCGCGCTGCTGAAGGGCGTCGCGGCGCACTACGTGATGGGACGCGCGAGCCACGGCCGTACGCAGGCCCTCCAGCGCGAGATCGTGGCGGAGCTGGCCGGCGCGCTCGGCGCGGGCGCGCCCGACCTGCTCGACCCGGTGTTCCGCGGCTTCCACGCGGAGGCGCCCGACGACCGGGCTCGGCTGCGCGTCATCATCGATCAGGTCGCCTCGCTGACCGATACGGTCGCTCTCGCCTGGCATCGCGATCTCGCCGGTCCATACTGAGCGGACATCGATTCGGAACCCTTCGGAGGTGCGCATGACCGCCCAAGAGATCTTCGTCATCGTCGGAGCGAGCCTGGCCGGAGCCAAGGCCGCGCAGACGCTTCGTGAGGAGGGTTTCAACGGGCACGTCGTGCTGATCGGTGACGAACCGCTGCGGCCGTACGAGCGGCCGCCGCTGACCAAGGGCTTCCTGACCGGCAAGGACGCCCTCGACTCCTCTTACGTGCACGAGGAGTCCTGGTACACCGACAACAACGTCGAGCTGCGCCTCGGCACGGCGGTGACCGCGATCGACCGTGACGCGCGCGAGGTACGCCTCGCGGACGGCACGAGCGTCGGCTACACCAAGCTCCTCCTCACGACCGGCGCGTCCGCGCGGCGCCTCGGCGTCACGGGCGGCGATCTGCCGCACGTCCACCAGGTGCGTACGGCGGCCGACTCCGAGCGGCTGCGCGCGGAGCTGGAGGCCGGCGGCCGCCGCGTCGTCGTGGTGGGCGCGGGCTGGATCGGCCTGGAGGCCGCGGCGGCCGCGCGCGGGCACGGCAACGCGGTGACGGTCGTCGAGCCGGAGCCCACGCCGCTGCACCGCGCGCTCGGCCCCGAGCTGGGCGAGGTGTATGCGAGCGTCCACCGCCGCCACGGCGTGGAGTTCGTCCTGAACGACGGTGTCGCCGAGATCACGGAGTCGGCCGTCGTCACGTCGTCCGGCGCCGAGCTGCCCGCCGACCTCGTGATCGTCGGCGTCGGCGCGGTGCCCAACACCGGCCTCGCGGAGGACGCCGGGCTCGAGGTCGACAACGGCGTGGTCGTCGACGCGTCCATGCGCACCGCCGACCCGGAGGTGTACGCCGCCGGTGACGTCGCGAGCGCGTTCCACCCGCTCCTCGGCCGGCGGATCAGGGTCGAGCACTGGGCCAACGCGCTCAACGGCGGCCCGGCTGCGGCCCGGTCGATGCTGGGCCAGGAGGTCTCCTACGACCGGGTGCCCTACTTCTACACCGACCAGTTCGAGCTGGGGATGGAGGCGTCGGGCGACTGGTCCGGCGGTTACGACGAGGTCGTCTACCGGGGCACCGACCCGGCCGCGTACGCCTCGGGCACGACCGACGACCTGGAGTTCGTGGCGTTCTGGCTGTCCGGCGGCCGCGTCGTCGCGGGCATGAACGTCAACGTCTGGGACGTCACCGACGACGTGCAGGCCCTGATCCGCTCCGGCAAGCCGGTCGACCGCGCGCGTCTCGCCGACCCCGGGGTCCCGCTCACCGACCTTGTCTGACCCCTTATGTAGCCTCCGGTCGTGAGTGAGCGAACGATCGGGCGGCAGTTGACCGACGAGGAGTGGCGGGAGCATCGTCCCGCGGTGTTCGGGGTGGCCTACCGGCTGCTGGGCACCGTCGCCGACGCCGACGACGTCGCGCAGGACGTCTGGCTGCGGGCGGCGGCGGCCGACCTGGCCGAGGTTCGCGACCTGCGCGCCTGGCTCGTGACCGTCGCGGCCCGCCGCTCCTACGACGTCCTCCGGTCGGCTCGGGTACGCCGCGAGTCCTACGTCGGACCGTGGCTGCCCGAGCCGCTCCTGACCGGCCCCGACGCGGCCCAGCCGGTGCTGGTCGACGAGTCGGTGAGCATCGCGATGTTGGTGGTGATGGACGAGCTGACCCCGCCCGAGCGGGTCGCCTTCGTCCTGCACGACGTCTTCGAGGTGCCGTTCGAGCGGGTCGCCGAGGTGCTCGGCCGCAGCGCCGCGGCCAGCCGCCAGCTCGCCTCGCGCGCGCGACGGCGGCTGGCCGAGGCGCGCGAGCTGCCCAGGGCGAGCCACGCGGAGCGGGAGCGCGTGCTCGCGGCGTTCCGCACCGCGTACGAGGCGGGCGACCTGAAGGGCCTGGTCGACCTCCTGCACCCGGACGCGGTCTACGTCACCGACGGCGGCGGCAAGGTCTCCGCCGCCCGCCGCCTCATCGCCGGCGCCGAGCGGATCGCCCGGGTCATGGTGGTGGTCGCCCAGCGGCACGGCCTGAGCGGCGTCGTTCCGTGCGAGGTCGGCGGCGAGGCCGCGCTGGCGGTCCTCCGATCGGGGCGGCTGGCCGGGATTGATACGTTCGAGGTAGGGGCCGACGGCCGGATCGTGGCCATCCGGCGCATGCTCAACCCGGACAAGCTCCCACGCGGACTTCCGGGCTGATCCCCGTCACACGGGCCGTCGCCGTCTCGTCTCCCTGGTGAACACACGAAAGGAAGACGACATGACACGCATGAGCATGACGGAGGCGGCACCGGAGGTCTACAAGGCCTTCCGCCACGTCGAGGGCGTCATCCGTTCGGGGCCGCTGGAACCGGCCGTGCGGGAGCTGATCAAGATCCGGGCGTCGCAGCTGAACGGCTGCCTGTTCTGCATCGACATGCACGTCCACGAGGCGCTGGAGTTGGGGGAGACGCCGGACCGGGTCTACCAGCTCAGCGCCTGGCGTGAGTCGGAGCTGTACACCGACGCCGAGCGCGCCGCGCTCGCCTACACCGAGGCCGCCACCGAGCAGCCCAGCGGCGTGACGGACGAGGTCTGGGACGCCGTGGCCGCCGCGTACAAGCCGGAGGAGTTCGGCTATCTCGTCGCCCAGGTCGCGATGATCAACGCCTGGAACCGCGTGGCCGCGCCGACGCACGCCAAGCCGCCGAAGCGGTCCTGATCCCGGGTCGACGGGCCGTCCGTCTCGGGGCCGGCCCGTCACCCCAGGCGTCCGCGCGCCTGGCCCTCGGCCAGCAGCTTCCGCAGCCGTACGGTGTCGGTGGCCATCGCCGTGACCAGCACACCGGGCCCGGCGAGCGGCATCACGGCCAGCCCCGGCACGGCGTACGGCCGGTCGGTGAGACCGGCGCCGGCGAGCAGTAGCGTGCCCACGGCCTTCGCGTCGCCGAGCACCGCGCAGCTCGTCGCGTCCTCGTCCACGCGCAGCTCGTGCCGGAGCAGTGGCGTCGTGCCGGTCGTCACGTCCAGCCGGCCGGTGTGGCGTCCCGGGCGCTCCCCGTACCGGCCGAGCACGATCTCCTCCCGCCACACCAGCTCCGCGTCCGGCTCGAGCGCGATCTGCGCGACCGTTCGGTGGTCGCAGCCCGCCGCCGCGATCGTGGGCTCGGGCGCGAACACGAGCCGCGCCCCGGCCGCGACGCGGGCACTGATGGTGAGCCGCGACGGCTCGTGGGCGGAGCGTCCCGGCAGCACCAGCGTCGCGGCGGCCGAGCGGATCTCGAGCCGCGCGCCCGCGCCGACCTCGAGGTCCAGCGCGTACCGGTCGCCGCCGAGCGGGCCCGCTCCGGCGCCGACCAGGTAGACCGCGTCGCCGGACGCGCGCAGGGCCAGCGGGCCGTCCGAGCGCAGCCGGGAGATCCGGGTACGGCCCTCGCCGGTGCACTCGGCCGTGACCGCCGCGCGCGCCGCGAAGCCGGTGGCGCTCACGCGCGTGCGGGTTCGCCGAGGAGGTCCCGCACCCATCCGGCGACCTGCGGGACGTCCGGCCGCTCTCGCAGCGAGGTGAACGCGATCGGCAGCCCGCCGCGTACACGCACGGCGTCGCGCTCCATCACGCCGAGGTCGGCGCCGACGTACGGCGCGAGGTCGGTCTTGTTGATCACCAGCAGGTCGGCGGTGGTCACGCCGGGACCGCCCTTGCGCGGGACCTTGTCGCCGCCGGACACGTCGAGCACGAAGATCTGCCGGTCGACCAGGCCACGGCTGAACGTGGCGGTGAGGTTGTCGCCGCCGCTCTCGACGATGACCAGGTCGAGCGGGCCGAGGCGCCGCTCCAGCGTCTCGATCGCGTCGAGGTTGGCGGAGATGTCGTCGCGGATCGCGGTGTGCGGGCAGCAGCCGGTGCGCACCGCGGCGATCCGGTCCTCGTCCAGTACCGCCTCGCGGCGGAGGAAGTCGGCGTCCTCGGTCGTGTAGATGTCGTTGGTGACGACCGCGATCGACGCCTCGTCGCGCAGCAGCCGACACAGCGCCGCGGTCAGGGCGGTCTTGCCGCTGCCGACCGGCCCGCCGACGCCGAGGCGCAGCGCGCGGTGCGGCCGTGGCGCGTGCGGGTCGTGGTCGTGGTGGAGTCCCACGGAGCCTCCCTCGGTTCAGGATTCGAACAGGCGCGGTTCGGCCTGCCGGTGGAGCTCGGCGAACAGGTCCAGCGCGGGCGCCGACGGCGCGGGCAGGTCACCGGCGGCCAGCGCGAGCGCCGCCTCGGCCGCGACGGCGTCGACCCGCGCGGACAGGCCGGCCAGCGTACGGTGCACGCCGAGCGGGTCCAGGCCGAGCAGGCGTACCGCCGCCGAGGCCGGCCCGGTGACCGAGCCGTACGCCGCGAGCCGCGCCGCCTGCGCCGCAGTGCCGCCCGCGGCGGCGGTCGCGGCGCCGAGCGCGACCGGATGGTGCGGGCCGTCCGCGCCGGACGCCACGGCCAGGGAGTCCAGGATCGGCCCCGGCCAGGCGGCGCGCGCGGCCCGCAGCAGCGCGCGCCCCTGCGTACGCGAGGCGGTCCGCTGTGCGGGGGAGGGGGTGCGGGCGTCGGCCTCGGCGTCGAGCCGCGCCCAGTCCCGGTCCGCGCACCCCGCGGCGGCCAGCCCGGCGGCGAGCAGGCCCGCGGTCGCGAGCCGTCCGCGCAGGAAGCCGCCGAGCGTCTCCAGGTCGTGTACGGATCCGGTCGCCGCGGCCGCCTCGAGCCCGCCGGAGTGCGCGTGGCCGCCGGCCGGCAGCCGCGAGTCGGCGAGGAGCAGCAGGGCGGCGTCCATCAGAACAGGAAGTAGCGCTGGGCCATCGGCAGCGACGCCGCGGGCGCGGGCTCGACCTCGTCGCCGTCGATCGTGACGGTGAACGTGTCGGGGTCGACCCGGATCTCGGGCAGCGCGTCGTTGAGCGGCATGTCGGCCTTGCCGAGGCGTCGGGTGTCGCGCACCGGCACGAGCCGTCGCCGTACGTCGAGACGCCCGGCGAGCCCGTCCTCGATCGCGGCCGGCGAAACGAAGTACAGCGACGTGGCGGGCGCGGCGGTGGCACCCCACATCGGGCGCGGCAGCACCGGCTGCGGCGTCGGGATCGAGGCGTTCGCGTCGCCCATCTGCGCCCAGGCGATCATGCCGCCCTTGAGCACGGTGTGCGGGCGCACCCCGAAGTAGGCCGGATCCCACAGCACCAGGTCCGCGAGCTTGCCCGGCTCCACCGAGCCGACCTCGGCGTCCAGGCCGTGCGCGACGGCCGGGCAGATCGTGTACTTGGCGACGTAGCGGCGGGCCCGCAGGTTGTCGTCCAGGCCGTCGCGGCGGCCCTTCATCACGTGCGCGGTCTGCCAGGTGCGCAGCACGGTCTCGCCGATCCGGCCCATGGCCTGCGAGTCCGAGCCGATCATCGAGATCGCGCCGAGGTCGTGCAGGACGTCCTCGGCGGCCATCGTCGTCGGCCGGATCCGCGACTCCGCGAACGCCAGGTCCTCCGGCACCGACGGGTCGAGGTGGTGGCAGACCATCAGCATGTCGAGGTGTTCGTCCAGCGTGTTGACGGTGTGCGGCCGGGTCGGATTGGTCGAGGAGGGCAGGACGTTCGGGTGCGCGGCCACCGTGATGATGTCCGGCGCGTGCCCGCCTCCCGCGCCCTCGGTGTGGTACGCGTGGATCGACCGGCCGCCGATCGCGTTCAGCGTCGACTCGACGTACCCCGCCTCGTTGAGCGTGTCGGAGTGCAGCGCCACCTGGACCCCGGAGGCGTCGGCGACCCGCAGGCAGGCGTCGATCGCGGCGGGCGTCGATCCCCAGTCCTCGTGCAGCTTGAACCCTGCCGCGCCCCCGCGCAGCTGCTCCCACATGGCCTCTTCGGAGACCGTGTTGCCCTTGCCGAGCAGCGCGACGTTCACCGGGTAGGGGTCCATCGCCTCCAGCATCCGCGCGAGGTTCCAGGCGCCCGGTGTGACCGTGGTCGCCCGGGTGCCCTCGGCCGGGCCGGTACCGCCGCCGACGAGCGTCGTCACCCCGGCGCCGAGGGCCTCGTCGACGAGCTGCGGGCAGATCAGGTGAACGTGGGAGTCGACCGCGCCGGCGGTCAGGATCCGTCCGTTGCCCGCGAGGATCTCGGTGGAGGCGCCGATGACCAGGTCGGGGTGGACGCCGTCCATCGTGTCCGGATTGCCGGCCTTGCCGAGCGCGACGACGCGTCCGTCGCGCACGCCGACGTCGGCCTTGACCACGCCCCAGTGGTCGAGCACGACCACCCCGGTGATCACCAGGTCCGGCGCGCCCTCGGCGCGCGTCGTGACCCCCTGGCCCATCGACTCGCGGATCACCTTGCCGCCGCCGAACACGACCTCGTCGCCCGCGCCTGCCCCACGGCTCAGGTCCTCGGTGACCTCGATGAACAGGTCGGTGTCGGCCAGCCGGATCCGGTCGCCGGTCGTCGGTCCGTACAGGTGGGCGTACCGCTCGCGAGACAGCTCAGTCACGGCGCAGCCCCGGTACGGCGCGCCGGCCGGCGAGCGGCACCAGCGTGACCTCGCGGGTCACGCCCGGCTCGAACCGCACCGCCGTGCCCGCCGGCACGTCGAGCCGCTGGCCGAGAGCCGCCGTACGGTCGAACTCCAGCGCGTCATTGGCCTGCGCGAAGTGGTAGTGCGACCCCACCTGTACGGGCCGGTCGCCGATGTTGACCACGACGAGCGTCGTACGCGGGCGGCCCGGGTTGAGCTCCACCGTGCCCTCGCCGGTCACGACCTCGCCGGGCGTCACGGGATCGGCCGGTGGACGGTGACGAGCTTGGTGCCGTCGGGGAAGGTCGCCTCGATCTGCACGGAGCCGAGCGTCTCGGGGACGCCCTCCATGACGTCCTCACGCGTCAGCACCGCGCGGCCCGCCTCCATCAGGTCGGCGACCCCGCGCCCGTCGCGCGCGCCCTCCATGACGAAGGAGGAGATGATCGCGGTGGTCTCAGGGAGGTTCAGCCGCAGCCCGCGCGCTCGCCGGTCACGCGCCAGCCCGGCCGCAACGTGGATGAGCAGCCGTTCTTGCTCGTGTGGGGTGATCAGCACATTCGGACGCTAACTCCGCGACCGGCCCGCTGAGAACGGGCAGGCCGCCGAAGTAACAGAGATTTCACACGGTGGCCGCCCCGCCCGACCGGGACGAGACGCCGCCGTGACCCCCGCCCGACGATCACACCTGCTTGACCCTGATGCCCTCGATCCAGGGCGCTCCTCCTTGCCACCGGGGAAGCGGAAGTACAGCGCGTCGGTCAGCGGTGTACGGGATCGACGCGGCGGCCGTCCTCGCCGAACAGCAGGATCCGGCTGGGGTCGAGTGACAGGCGCACGACCTCGCCGACGGAGATGCCGGCGCGGGACTCCAGCCGGAACACCACGTCGGACCGGCGGTGCGTGCCGCCGTGCGTGGCGGGCGCGACCGGGGGCTCCTCGGAGATGAGCCCGGCGCCGCGGAAGAGCCGTCGCAGCAGGCCGGGTCCGTCCTCGACGATCTGGTCCGCCGTCTGGTCGTCGCGGAACGCCTCGACGTCGACGAGGGAGACGCTCGAGGCCTCCATGTGCGCCAGCCACTCGTGGCCGTGGAACTCCAGGGCGCGTACGCGTCCGACGATCGGCCCGTCCGGCGAGAGCCGCAGCGCGTCGGCGCGTACGCCGAGCGTGGCGAACGACCCGTGCCGCGAGACGAGTGCGGTGGCGCGCGGGTCGTCCCACGACAGGCGCAGGCGGTGGTGGTCGCCCAGCCCGAGGATGATCCCGTCGTTCTGCTCGGCCCACACGGTGACCCGGATCAGGTTGATCGGCGGGGAGCTGAGGAACGCGGCGACGAACATCGTCGCCGGGTCGTCGTAGACCTGCTGCGGCGTGCCGACGTCCTGGAGGACGCCGCTCTGGATGATGGCGACCCGGTCGGCCAGGGTCAGCGCCTCGACCTGGTCGTGCGTGACGTACAGCGTGGTCACGCCGAGGGAGCGTACGAGGGCGCCGATCTCCATGCGCAGCTCGGTGCGCAGGCCGGCGTCGAGGTTGGACAGCGGTTCGTCCATGAGGAAGATGCCCGGCTGCCGGATCAGCGCCCGGCCCATCGCCACCCGCTGTCGCTGCCCGCCGGAGAGGGTGGAGGGGAGCCGGTGCAGCGTCTCCTCGATGCCGAGCGCGCGCGACAGCTCGACGATCCGCTGGTTCGCCTCGGGCGAGGTATCGCCTGCGACCTCGAGGGGGAAGGCGATGTTGCCGCGTACGCTGCGGTGCGGGTAGAGCGCGCCGTGCTGGAACACCATGGCGAGATCGCGGTCGCGCGGCGGAAGGTGGTTCGCCCGCCGCCCGTCGAGCCACAACGCGCCCGAGGTGATCTCCTCCAGGCCGGCGACCATGCGCAGGATCGTGGACTTCCCGCAGCCTGAGGGCCCGAGGAGTACGAAGAGCTCACCGTCCGGGATGCGCAGACTCATGTCGCGTATCGCGTGGAACCCGTCCGGGTAGACCTTGTTCACCGAGTCCAGAACGACTTCGGTCATCGCACACCTCGTGTCGCCTCCGACGGCCGGAAGCGGCGCGTCGTCTCGCGAGTGATCTTGGTCGTGGACAGCCGAATGGCCCGACGACAAGTGCGGCGGGGATCGCGACATCCCGCCGAAGTTGAGCAAGTACACCGCGTATCTCCACGATTTGTCCAGTGATGTGAATGGCCATTCGTGGCAGCCGTTTCCGGCCCGCGACGGTTCCCGTTTCCCGGGTCCGGCTCCCTCATGGGCGGCCGTACGGGCGTCTTCCAGCCGGGCAGCGGGCTCGGAGAACTGGGCCTAGACTGCGGACGTGGCAGGCCGGATCCGGGATGAAGACATCGCCCTCGTACGCGAACGGTCGCCGATCGACGATGTGGTCGGAGAGTACGTCCAGCTCCGCAACGCCGGCGGCGGTGCCGTCAAGGGTCTTTGTCCGTTTCATGACGAAAAGTCCCCCTCGTTCAACGTCTCCAATGGCCTGTGGCACTGCTTCGGCTGCGGAGAGGGCGGCGACGCGATCGCCTTCATCCAGAAGATCGAGCACCTGTCGTTCGCGGAGGCGATCGAGCGCCTCGCGGCCAAGGCCGGCATCCAGCTCCGCTACACCGAGGGCGGCTACGTCCCCGGCCGGCAGAAGGGCGAGCGCACCCGGCTCGTCGAGGCGCACCGCGCCGCCGCGGACTACTACGCCGAGCAGCTCCTCACCCCGGCCGCCGAGATCGGCCGCCGCTTCCTGGCCGAGCGCGGGTTCGGGCGCGAGGACGCCGAGCGGTTCGGCGTCGGCTACGCGCCCAACGAGTGGGAGGCGGTCGTCGGCCACCTGCGCGACAAGGGCTTCGCGGACAAGGAGCTGATCACCGGCGGGCTCGCCAGCCAGGGCCGGCGCGGGCCGATCGACCGGTTCCGCGGCCGGCTGATCTGGCCGATCCGCGACCTGACCGGCGACGTCGTCGGGTTCGGCGCGCGCCGCCTTGAGGAGCGCGACGACGGCCCCAAATACCTCAACACCCCCGAGACGCCGCTCTTCAAGAAGGGCTCGGTGCTGTACGGCGCCGACCTCGCCAAGAAGGAGATCGCCCGGCGCCGCCAGGCCGTCATCGTCGAGGGCTACACCGACGTCATGGCCTGCCACCTGGCGGGGGTCGGCACCGCGATCGCCACGTCCGGCACGTCGTTCGGCGACGACCACATCAAGATCCTTCGCCGGCTGCTGATGGACCAGGACGAGGCGAGCGGCGAGGTGATCTTCACCTTCGACGGCGACGCCGCGGGGCAGAAGGCCGCGCTGCGCGCGTTCGAGACCGAGCACCGGTTCGCCGCGCAGACCTTCGTCGCCGTGCAGCCCGACGGCCTGGACCCCTGCGACCTGCGTATGAAGCACGGCGACGCGGCCGTGCGCGACCTCGTCGCCTCCCGCGTCCCGCTGTTCCGCTTCGCGATCCGCGCGACCATCGAGAAGTACGACCTCGACACCACCGAGGGCCGGCTCGCCGCGATCGACGCCGCGGCGCCGATCGTCGCCGGGATCCGGGACCGCGGGATGCGCGACCGCTACGCCATCGACCTCGACAAGTGGACCGGCTTCCTCGACGAGCAGTTCGTGCTCCGCCGTGTACGCGAGCACGCCACGCGTGGGCGCGGCGACAGCCGCGGCAACCGCCGTGCCGAGGCGGAGGAGCGGGCACGTCCCGCGCCCCCCCGGCCGGCGCATGACCCGAACGACCCGATCGCCCAGGTCGAGCGGGAGACCCTCAAGCTCGCCGTGCAGCGGCCCGCGCTCCTCGGCCCCGGCTTCGACGCCGTCCCCGCGGAGGCGCTCGTGGTCCCCGGGCACGCCGAAGTACGCGCGCTCATCGCCGAGATGGGCGGCACCGGCGCCGCGACCGGGTCGGGGTGGGCCATGCGCCTGAGCGAGGCCGCACCGAACGACCAGGTCAGAGGCATGATTACCGGCCTCGCGGCCGAGCCATTGCACAGCAACGGCGAACCGGACGACCGTTATGCGCGTGCAATGCTGTCCAGATTGCAGGAAGTACAGGTCACCCGCGAGATAACCAAGCTCCAGTCCAAACTCGGACGGCTGAATCCGGTCGAGAACCAAGAGGAGTACAACCGCCTGTTCGGCGACCTCGTGGCCCTTGAGCAGCAGAGACGCGCGTTGCGCGAGCGAGGGATCGGGACTCTGTGACGCGGGGGACCGAAAAATAGGTCCCCCGAGAAGTGGCCATCTTGACGCACACTGTCACCGTGGGCCCTTCGGTGCTGCCAAGCGAGACGCCATCGGTTGAGCAGGTGGCGGACCTCGTCGCACGCGGTAGAGAACGTGGAATAACAGTCGACGACGTCGCTGCCGCAATCGATCGCTCAGACCTGCCGGCCGACTCTATGGACAGAGTCGTCCGAATGCTCTCCGAGCAGGGTGTGGAGGTTCTCGAGTCCCAGAGCGGACACGAGGACGCTGCACGCGCTGACGGAGACGACCTCAGCAGGCGAGCTCCGACGAGCGACCTGGTTCGTATCTATCTGCGAGAAATCGGCCGCGTACCGCTTCTCACGGCAGAAGAGGAAGTCGAACTCGCGAAATCGATCGAGGCGGGTCTGTTCGCCGAGGAGAAGGTGGCCCGCGCGGCCATCATCTCTCCCGGTGAGCGGTCCGACCTCGAACTGCTCGCCCATGACGGTGTACGGGCGAAGCAACGTCTCATCGAGGCCAACCTGCGTTTGGTGGTGTCCATCGCCAAGCGTTATGTCGGCCGCGGAATGCTGTTTCTCGATCTGATCCAGGAGGGGAACCTCGGCCTGATACGTGCCGTCGAGAAATTCGACTACACAAAGGGGTACAAGTTCTCGACCTACGCGACCTGGTGGATCCGCCAGGCGATCACCCGAGCGATCGCCGACCAGGCCCGGACCATCCGGATCCCGGTTCACATGGTGGAGACCATCAACAAGCTGGTGCGCGTTCAGCGCCAGCTCCACCAGGACCTCGGACGAGAGCCGACCCCCGATGAGATCGGCGCGGAAATGGGCCTGCCCCCCGACAGGGTCGTGGAGATCCAGCGGGTCGCCCAGGAACCGGTGTCACTGCAGTCGCCGATCGGAGAGGAGGATTCCGATCTCGGCGACTTCATCGAGGATGCCGACGCCGTCGTGCCGGTCGAGGCGGCGGCCTTCATCCTCCTGCAGGACCAGCTCGACGGCATCCTCGGATCGCTGTCGGACCGGGAGCAGCGGATCATCCAGCTCCGCTTCGGACTGACCGACGGTCATCCGCGCACCCTCGAAGAGGTCGGTCGTGAGTTCGGCGTGACCCGGGAGCGCATCCGTCAGATCGAGTCCAAGACGCTGGCGAAGCTGCGCCACCCCACCCGCGCCCAGATGCTGCGGGAGTACCTCCAGTGACGAGTGGGCCGCCGCCGGTGACCGGCGGCGGCCCCCAACCCGGAGATGTCACGATCTCGCGTTGGAACGCGTACAGGGGTTGACGTGACGCGGTTGGCATATTGAGGTTAGGTAAGGCTAAGTTAGGGGCACCTAACACGCTTACCCCACCCCTGCACCACCGCTGGAGACCCCATGCGTCCTGTCCATGTGCTCGCCATGACGAGCGTCGCCCTCGTCTCGATGTCCACGCTCTCGGCGTGCGGCAACAAGGACGACAAGGCGGAGGGCAGCGACGCGATCAAGGTCACCGCGTCGGACTCCGCCTGTGACGTCGGCACCCGCTCCACCGTGGCCGGCCCGGTGACGTTCAAGGTGACCAACACGGGCTCGCAGGTCAACGAGCTGGAGGTCCTCGCGCCGGACGGAAAGATCGTCTCGGAGCGGGAGAACATCGGCCCGGGCACCGGGGTGGAGGTCACCGTCCAGCTCGCCGCCGGGACGTACAAGGTGCTGTGCAGCGCCGGGATGACCGGGAAGGGCCCGTCCCAGGCGCTCGCCGTCACCGGCAAGGGCAAGGCATCCGACCCGCGCCTGGACCAGGCCGTCGCCGCGTACCGGACCTACGTGGCGACGCAGGTCGACGACACGCTCGCCAAGACCAAGAAGTTCGCCGCCTCGGTCTCCAAGGGCGACGTCGCCGGCGCCAAGGCGATGTACGCCCCGTCCCGCCTCGGCTGGGAGAGCATCGAGCCGGTCGCGGAGTCCTTCGGTGACATCGACCCGAAGGTCGACACCCGTGAGGCGGACATGAAGCCCGGCGACAAGTGGACCGGCTGGCACCAGATCGAGAAGGCCCTGTGGGTGAAGGGCTCACTCAAGGACGAGGGCCCGTTCGCCGCAGACCTCGTCGCGAACATCACCACGCTGAAGCAGCGCGTCGGCACGGCGTCGATCACCGCCACCTCGATGGCCAACGGCGCCAAGGAGCTCCTGGACGAGGTCGCGACCGGCAAGGTGACCGGTGAGGAGGAGACCTTCTCCCACACCGACCTGGTCGACTTCAAGGGCAACGTCGACGGCGCCGAGAAGGCCTTCGACCTGCTCAAGCCGGTCGTACAGGAGAAGGACGCCTCGCTGGCCTCGGCCCTCACCGACGAGTTCGGCAAGGTGCAGAAGCTCCTCGCCAAGTACGAGAAGGGCGACGGCTACGTCTCCTACGACACCGTCGACAAGGGGCAGCGCAAGGAGCTGTCGGACGAGGTGAACGCCCTGGGCGAGCCGCTGTCCAAGCTCGCCGGAGCGGTGGCCCGCTGATGGACCTCAGCCGGCGCCGGTTCTTCGGGTACTCGGGTGTGACGCTGGCCGCGGGCGCCGCGGCCGGCGCCGGCGTCGCGAGCGCCGCCGTCACGCCCCCCGACCACACGAACGACGAGGCGGTGCCGTTCTACGGCGCGCACCAGGCGGGCATCGCGACGCCGGTGCAGGACCGCCTGCACTTCGCGGCGTTCGACATCGTCACCGACGAGCGCGAGCGGCTGGTCCAGATGCTCAAGGACTGGACCACCGCCGCGGCGGCGATGACGGCCGGGCGGCCCAACGGCGCGGCCGTGGACGGCCTGCCCGAGTCGCCGCCGGACGACACCGGCGAGGCCCTCGGCCTGCCGTCGGCCCGGCTCACGCTGACCGTCGGGTTCGGGCCGACGCTGTTCGACAAGTTCGGGCTGAAGGCCAAGCGGCCGGCCGCCCTGGTGGACCTGCCGCACTTCCCGGGCGACGAGCTCGACCCGGACCGAAGCGGCGGGGACATCTGCATCCAGGCCTGCGCCGACGACCCCCAGGTCGCGGTGCACGCCGTGCGCAACCTGGCGCGCATCGGGTTCGGCGTGGTCTCGGTGCGCTGGTCCCAGCTCGGCTTCGGCAAGACGTCGTCGACGACGCCGGACACGCAGACGCCGCGCAACATGTTCGGCTTCAAGGACGGCACCCGCAACATCGCCGGCGACGACGAGCGGGCCCTGGGCGACCATGTCTGGGCGGCCGGCAAGGACGGCGCCGCGTGGATGGCCGGCGGGTCGTACGTCGTGGCGCGCCGCATCCGGATGCACATCGAGACCTGGGACCGTACCTCCCTCAAGGAACAGCAGGACGTCTTCGGTCGTACGAAGGGCGAGGGCAACCCCTACGGCGCCAAGCGGGAGCACGACCCGGTGCCGCTCGGGAAGCTGCCCGCCGACTCCCACGTACGCCTGGCGCACCCGGACAGCAACGGTGGCCTGCGGATCCTCCGGCGCGGCTACTCCTTCACGGACGGCAGCGACGGGCTCGGGCGGCTTGACGCCGGCCTGTTCTTCATCGGCTACCAGCGGGACCCGCGTACCCAGTTCGTGGCCCTGCAGAACCGCCTTTCCGGCTCCGATCACATGAACGAGTACATCCAGCACGTCGGATCGGGCATCTGGGCCTGCCCGCCGGGCGTACGCAGGGGCGGTTTCTGGGGCGAAACCCTCTTTACCTAGATGCAGCCATCGCCGGAGCCCTAACCGCCCCGTACGCTGTGATGATGGGGCTCCGGCTCACGGGTGACGAGGCGGCCGTCTGGAACGCAGCCGAGCGGGTGCTCGACGCGAACTGGACCGGCGCCGCCACGGTGCCCTCACCCGGGTTGTACCCGCACCAGTGGAGCTGGGACTCCTCGTTCGCCGGCCTCGGCCTGGCCCACCACCGGCCGGACCGGGCCCGGCAGGAGCTGACCTCCCTGTTCCGCGGGCAGTGGGCCAGTGGCCTCCTGCCGCACATCGTCTTCAGCTCCAGCGTCGCGCGGGACGCCTTCTTCCCCGGCCCGGAGTTCTGGTGCAGCAGGGGCCAGCGTGGCGCCCCGCGCAAGGTCGACACCTCAGGGCTGACCCAGCCGCCGCTCCAGGCCCTCGTCGCCCTGCGGCTGGCCGGCGATCCGTCCGTCGACCGGGGCTTCCTCGCCCGCCTCTACCCCTGCCTGGCCGCCCAGCACGCCTACCTCTCGCGCGAACGCGACGTCGGCCGCTGCGGGCTCGTCAGCCTGTGTCACCCGTGGGAGTCGGGGCTGGAGAACAGTCCGGTGTGGGACCTCCCGCTCGCCGCCATCGACCCGCCCAAGTCCTCGTACGCGCCGGGCGTCCTGCACCGGCACACCGCCGACGGCGTCGAACCCGAACGCTACGTCGCGCTGGTCATGGCGATGCGCGACTCCGGCTACCGCCCGGAGTACCTCCGCGACGACCACCCGTTCGCCGTCGAGGACCCGCTGTTCAACGCGGTCTTCCTGGCCTCGACGCACGCCCTGGCCGACCTCGCCGAGATCGTCGGCGAGGACCCGCGCCCGCACCGCGAGGCGGCCGACCGGCTCCACACGGCCATGCTGGACCGCCTGTGGGACCCCGAGAGCCGCAGCTTCCGCGCCCGCGACGTACGCACGGGGCAGTTGATCCCGGTGGTCACGATCGCCGGCTTCGCGCCGCTGCTGGATCCCGAGCTGCCGCCCGCGATCGTCCGCCACCTCGTCGAGCTCCTGCTGTCCGCGAGGTTCGCCGGGGCGACCGGCTATCCGGTGCCGACCTGCGACGTCCAGTCCGCCACGTTCGACCGGTGCGGCTACTGGCGCGGGCCGACCTGGATCAACACCAACTGGCTGGTGTGGACCGGCGCGCTCACGCACCGCCTCTACGCCCTCGCCGACCTCGTACAGGGCTCGACGCTGCGGCTCGTACGCCAGTCGGGGTTCCGTGAGTACTTCGACCCGTTCGACGGCACCGGCCGGGGGAGCCACGACTTCAGCTGGTCCGCGGCGCTCATCCTCGACCTGCTGGCCCAGCGCCGCGCCCAGCGTGCCGCACTGTGATTCGGGTCGTATGTCAGACACGCCCGTAGGGCGCTGTAGCGTGATCGCATGCGACTGACACGGCGGAGGAATCTGCCGGAGGGCCTGACCCTCGACAAGGGCGAGCGGGTCCTCGCCGCCGGCGGCGATCTCGTGGCCACCGACGCGGCACTGCACTTCCCGACCGGCGACGGCCACATGCGCCTCCCATGGGAACGCATCCAGCAGGCCGCCTGGAAGGAAGGCCTCCTGGTGATCCGCGAGGTCAGCGGCGTCCGCCACGACGTACGCGTCGAGAACCCCGGCTCAGTCCCCGAGACGGTCCGCGAACGCGTCACGGCGTCGGTCGTCGTCAGCCGCCACGTGAAGCTCACCCAGGGAGGCGGCGTCTGGATCGCGGCCCGACGCCGCGCCCAGGGCGGCGGCACCCTGCGCTGGACCTTCGTCTTCGACACCGGCCTCGACCCGTCCGACCCCGGCCTCCTGGCCGAGGCCGAACAGGCCCTGGAAGACCTCCGCCGCCAAACCGGCCTCGACTAGCGCCGTTTCCGGCCGTGGCGATCACCCTGCGGGGTGATTCTGGAGCGCGGATTTACGGGACGTCGGCGGGCTGACGGCGGTTCATCCCGGGAACCTTCGCGGTCACGCGGTCGCCGACCTTCTGCCGTGCGGTGCCCGCCAGGTCACCCGCCTGGGCGCGGAGGACGCCTGCCGTCTCCTGCACCAAGGGGTTCTCCGCGACACGCCGCGAAAGCCGCTTGATCTGCTCGTAGCGTTCGCGGCCGGCATGCGTACCCATGACATATCCGACAGCCGCCCCCGACAGGAACACAACGCGGTACTTCATGGCCATCCCCTCTGCCGATCGACCTATTCCATACCCGGCTCAGCCCGGGCCAGTCGAGAGGGGCGAGTACCTCCGGAATGCGCTAACCTTGGAACCCGTTGGGCCAGTCGAGCGGTAAGCGGCTGACTCATGCGATCCTCCGTAGCTCAATTGGCAGAGCAGCCGGCTGTTAACCGGCAGGTTACTGGTTCGAGTCCAGTCGGGGGAGCGAGGCGGCTCTCCCTGCTCGCCGACCTTTGGTCGGCTTCGCCGGGGCCCGCCATGTCTTCCCAGAGGGGCGACCCCCTGGAACCCTCGATGCGGTGCTTCGCCCCGCCTATGGGTGGCCGTTACCGATCTACGGGCGGCCGTCACCGACCTGCGGTTGGCCTCACTGAAGCTCGTCATCCCCGCCCAGGGATGACTCCCTGGAAACCCTGTGGCCACCGCCACCGCTGTCGGCTTCGCTGAAGGTTGGCGTCTCTTCTCAGTGGTCCCTGGAGCACCGCCGATGTGGTGCCTCACCACGCTCCATGGCGCGTCGTGTACGGCTCTCATGCGGTTCCTTCGTCCGCTCCCGCACGGTCCAGCGGTCAACCACCTCCCGCCTCGGTGTTCGGCAGCCCCCTGACGTGCGCCGTATCACAGCTCGGACCTTGATCGAACGCCTGGCCCGCCTCGCGCGTCCTATCCCGTACAGGTGACGAGGTACCGCGCCCTACACCTAGAGGAGGAGAGCGGCGAACGCGTCTCCACCGCGCGGGGGACGGGCCGCCCGGTCAATACCCGCCTGCCGGGCGACGTCGAGGGAGCGGCAGGGCTGACATGCTTGACATATCCGGCGGGAAGCGGCGCACTTACATCGTCCTTACCTCCGGCAGGCAACACTCTGATGGACACGGCGTTCGCGGGGGTGGCAGGTGAAGGGTGACACGGCGGCTTGGACGCCGCCCAGCTGGGACGGGATCGTGCGCGAGCATTCGGCGCGGGTCTATCGTCTGGCTTACCGGCTGACAGGCAACCAGCACGATGCCGAGGACCTCACGCAGGAGGTCTTCGTCCGCGTGTTCCGATCGCTGTCGAACTACACTCCGGGCACTTTTGAGGGCTGGCTGCACCGGATCACCACCAACCTCTTCCTCGACCAGGTACGCCGCAAGCAGCGGATCCGCTTCGAGGGGCTCGCCGACGACGCGGCCGAGCGCCTCCGGGGTCGTGAGCCCAGCCCGGCGCAGGTCTACGACGATCACCACCTCGACGGCGACATCCAGACGGCGCTCGACGCGCTCGCTCCGGAATACCGCGCCGCGGTCGTGCTCTGTGACATCGAGGGCCTGTCCTACGAGGAGATCGCCGCGACGCTCGGCGTCAAGATGGGCACCGTGCGCAGCCGTATCCACCGCGGCCGGGCCCAGCTACGCGCCGCTCTCGAGCACCGCGCCCCGGAGGTTCGCACGCCGCGCCGCAAGCCGCGTCGCGTCGCGCCCCGGCTGCGCACCAACCCGGCCTGGACGACCCCCTGACCGACCCCGGCACACACTGATCACCTGCGGCACCCCCGCCAGGTGGTCAGTGACCGTCGCCCATCACCGTCACCGGGTGACGCACCACCGCGCCGAAGTGGTAGCCCAGCGTGTTGTACGGCGCGACGTCCGGCTGGGCGGCGCCGGTCGTGTCGGTCGCGCGGGCCAGCAGGGTGTACGGCCCGGCGTGCTCGGGCCGCCATGGGAACTCCCAGCAGAGCCAGCCGTTCGCCTCGTGCCGCCCGTACGGGCGGGCCTCCCGCCAGCTCGCACCGCGGTCCGTGCTCACCTCGACCCGGCGGATCGCGCCGCCACCCGACCAGGACCGGCCGCGTAACACGGTCGTACGCCCGGCGGGCAGCAGGGCGTTCCACGCGAGTTCGAAGGCGCTCTTGAGGACCTGCGGTGTCAGCGGTGAGCCGTCCGCCGGATGGCCGGGGCCGAAGAGCCGGTAGTAGGTGGTGTTCCACGGCGAGCGGAGCGGGGCGTCGGACACCTCGATGTCGCCGATCCACTTGATCGAGTAGATCCCGGGCCAGGACGGTACGACCAGGCGCGCCGGGAAGCCGTGGTCGGGCGGCAGCGGCACCCCGTTCATCTCGTACGCGAGCAGCACGTCGTCGAGCGCCTTGGCGACCGGCAGCGGACGGCGTACCCGACCGTGGTTGTGGCCCTCGTCGACGAAGTCGGGGTCGAGGCCGCGCGGCATGAGGTCCACGGCCCGGTCGGTGAGGCCGGCGCGCTCGAGCACGATCGAGAGGGGCACGCCCCGCCAATGGGCGGAGCCGACGGCGCCCAGGCCCCAGGGCGTGCCGGCGACGGATCGGCCCTGCTGGGAGGCGAAGAGGCTGCGGGCGTTCCCGGTGCATTCGAGGAACGCCCCGGCCGACCGGGCCGGCATGCCGAGCAGGTCTTCGTAGGAGAACTCCACGGCGCGGTCCGGCGTGGGGGAGCCGTGCAGTCCCGGGCCGAACAGCCGCAGCCGCCAGGTCCGCGGGTCGATCCGCGGGGTCCGCGAGTGGTTGCGGATGAAGAAGCGGTCGATGGGGGTGTGGTGGCCCTGGCCGCGCATCGCCTCCCAGCGCATCTCGGCGTTGCCGCCGTGCACCACGAACAGCTCCGGAGGCAGCGGCTTGACGATGGGCCGCTCGGCCGTGGTGGGCAGCTCGTACGCGGTTTGGTCCGTCATCTCCACCGACCACCCCTCAAGGATCCAGCTATTATCGACCTATATAGTAGAGTTGATTGGCGGGGTTCGCCAACATCGAGCGGGCAGCGCACCGCATAGAGTGCGCCCGTGATGTCCCAAGATCTGGTCGCGGAGCTGGAGCGGGTTCTGCCGCGGGGCCGCGTGGTACGCGACGCGGACGTGATGGCGTCCTACGCGCACGACGAGGCCGAATGGGCCCCGTACGGCACGCCCGCCGCGGTGGTGCGTCCCCGCGAGACGGCGGAGGTACGCGAGGTCGTCGCCCGGTGCGCCGAGCGCGGCGTGCCCGTCGTGGCACGAGGCGCCGGTACGGGCCTGTCCGGCGGCGCCAACGCCCTGGACGGCTGCGTGATCATCTCCTTCGAGGCGATGAGCGCGATCGTCTCGATCGACGCGAACGAGCGCCTCGCCGTCGTACAGCCCGGGGTCGTCAACGACGATCTGCGCCGCGCCTGCGCCGAGCACGGGCTCTGGTACCCGCCGGACCCCGCGAGCGCGCCGTGGTCGACGATCGGCGGCAATGTCGCCACCAACGCCGGCGGGCTGTGCTGCGTGAAGTACGGCGTGACCCGCGACTACGTGCTCGGCCTCGAGGCGGTCGTCGGCCGGGGCGAGGTCGTACGCCTCGGGCGCCGTACCGCGAAGGGCGTGGCGGGGTACGACCTGGCGGGGCTGATGGTCGGCTCCGAGGGCACCCTCGGCGTCATCACCGAGATCACGGTACGGCTCCGCGGCGCGAGGGCCGCCGAGCGCACGATCGTGGGCTACTTCGACTCGCTCGTCGCGGCGGGGGAGGCCGTGGCGGCGGTGTCGGCGGCGGGCGTCGTGCCCAGCGCGCTCGAGCTGGTCGACCGGCACTGCCTGCGCGCCGTGGACGACTGGAAGCACATGGGGCTCGCGGACGGCGGCGAGGTGCTACTGCTCGGCCGCACCGACGCGCCCGGCCGGGCCGGCGAGGACGAGGCGGACACGATCCTGCGCTGCTTCGAGGAGTCGGGCGCCACGTGGAGCACGCGCTCGACCGACCCGGAGGAGGCCGAGGCGCTGTTCTCCGCGCGCCGGCTGGCCTACCCGGCCATCGAGCGGCTCGGCCCGGTGCTCACCGAGGACGTGTGCGTGCCACGCATGCTGGTGCCGGAGATGCTCGCGCGCATCCAGCGGATCGCCACCGAGTACGACATTCACATCGCCAACGTCGCGCACGCCGGCGACGGCAACCTCCACCCGCTGATGATCACGCCGCCAGGAGACGACGCGGCACGTGAGCGCGCGCAGGAGGCCTTCGAGCTGATCGTCGACGAGGCGGTCGCGCTCGGTGGCACGGTCACCGGTGAGCACGGCGTCGGCCTGCTCAAGCGCCGCGGCCTCGAGCATGAGATCGGCCCCGTCGTGCTCGGCATGCACCGTGCGGTCAAGCAGGCGCTGGACCCGGCGGGCATCTTCAACCCGGGCAAGGTCTTCCACGCAGGCTGACCCGCGTCACTTCTCCGGGCGGAAGGCCCTCCACAGCTCGCCGAGGAAGAACGTGCTGAAGCGTTCGAGCGCGATCGCGCCGTCCGGCCCCTCCGTACGGAACGTCGTGAGCTGGTGCGCGAAGTCGGGCACGCCCAGGTGCAGGATGCCCGCGCCCACGATCGCGGCCGTCTCGTCACCGCCCTCGTTCACGTGCCCGTCGTACAGGTGGAAGAAGAGCGTCGTCGTGTCGCGCCAGACGCGGGTCGCCGGATGGTGACCCACGTCCTTGCGTCCCGCGAGGGTGCGGAGCCGGCCCATCCCATCGGTGAAGTGCAGGCGGTACCGCATGTGCTTGCGGTCCGTCGACTCTCCCGTATTGAACAGGTTGAACCAGCCCCGCTCGACGTGACACCGGCCCCCGCAGCCAGCGGCGTCAATCCATCCCTCGGCCTGGGCGGTGTGCCCGGGATCCTTGAGAAAGCGGTCGACATCGTCGACGGTGATCGTGAGGTGGAACATCAGTGCGCGCTCCGCCTCACGACCGGCGGTCTCTCCGTCTTCGGGAGAGCTCGTACCGTCGGCGTAGAAACCCTTCATCTCCTCGGTGAACGACAACGACGTGGGGTCGAAGGTTCCGGTCGGGTCCTCGGACCCGCACGTCGTGCCGTTCATCGCCCCTCCGGTGAGACGGGCACGCGGCCCGCCGTCTCGAGTAGCCGCGTGCTGAGCCGGTCGGCCAGCGCGGCGATGGTCAGTGAGGGATTGGGGCCCACCGGGCCGGGCATCGCGGAACCGTCCGCGACGTACAGCCCCGGGTACCCGTGCACCTCGCCGTACGGGTCGCAGACGCTCACCGCGGGGTCGACCCCCATCGGCGCGCCGCCCACCGGATGCACGGTGATGACCCGCTTGCGGAACCACATCGGGTTGTCGACGTACTTGGCGCCGAGCACGTCCGCGATGCGCCGCATCGTGGTGTTCAGGCGTTCGAAGTAGGCCTCGCTCGTCTCGCGCGACCAGTCGACGTTCAGCTTGTCGCACTTGTCGAGCCGCAGGACGCCGTCCGGCACGTCGCGGCCCATGCCGAGCAGCGGCAGCGAGCTCATCGACAGCGCGCCGTCGCCGATCAGGTCGGACAGCTCCTTTGAGGTGCGGGTCTCCGGCGCGCCCGAGATGAAGCGCAGGAAGCGCTCGAGGGCGTACTTGACGATCCGCGTCACCTCGCGGCCGACGTCGGCCTCCTCGGCCATCCAGTTGACGAAGCCCGGATACCCGCCGTCCTCGATGTACGCGCCACGGCCCGCCCCCGCGAAGCCGTCGAGCTCATCGGGCAGCCGGATGGCGCTCGTGATGACCGGTCCGTGGCTGGCGTCCAGCGGCAGGATCCGGTCGCGTTCCCTGGCGCGCAGCAGGAAGGTCAGCAGGTCGCCGTTGCCGGAGAACCTCGTGCCGAGCGCGGGGCTCATGCCGGGGAACCGCTCGCGGTCGCGCAGCAGGAGGTACGACGTGCCGAACGTCCCGGCGGCGAGCACCAGGCGGTCGCAGGAGATCGTGCGCGGCGGACGCGCGTCGGACCGGCCGGCCGGGTCGTGCGCGACGTAGTCCACCTCGTACCCGCCCTCCGGCCGGGGCCGGATCGACTGCACCTCGTGCAGGGTGCGCAGGTCGGCGCCGTGGTGCCGGGCGGCGGACAGGTATGTGTGGTCGAGGCTGTTCTTCGCGCCGTCGTTGCAGCCGATGTTGCACTCGCCGCACAGGCGGCAGGTACGCCGCTCGGCGTCGTGCAGGTTGCGGTAGACAGGGTCGGCCAGCGGCACGCCGACGCGGGGCTCCGCGCCCGGCGAGGGCGCGAAGCTGACCGCCAGTGGCGGGAGCTGCCAGTCGAGCCCGAGCTCGGCCGCCGCGTCCTGCATCGCGTGGGTCTTCGGCGTCGCGGCGAACCTCTCGTGGTCCAGCGGGTACGGCGTGGCGCCGAGCATCTTCTCGACCAGGTCATAGTGCGGGTCGAGGTCGGCGCGGGTCACGGGCCAGGACTCATATCCGCCGCCCGGCAGCGGGTCCTCGTTGACGAACCACCGCTCGTCCTTGCGCAGCAGGACGTTCGCGTAGATCAGGGAGCCGCCGCCGAGCCCGCTGGAGACCACGGAGTCGAAGCCGCGAAAGCCCCAGACGTCGAACAGCCCGTACAGCCCGGAGGGCGGGTCCCAGAACGCCCGGCTCATCTCGGCCGGCGAACGCGCGAACTCGCCGGGCGGGTAGGCGCGCCCGCGCTCCAGCACCACGACCGACATCCCGGCCTCGGCGAGCCGGTACGCGGCGACGGATCCGCCGAAGCCGGACCCCACGACCACCGCGTCGACGTGTTCGGACATCTCAGGCCACCCGCTCCAGACTGTGCGCGCTCAGGTGGGCCAGCACGCGCGGGAAGACGTCGCGGTGCGCGTTCCGGCCCATGATCGGATCCTGGTGGCCGTACCCCGGCAGGACGGCCAGCTCCTGGCGGCCCGGGCGCACGCGCTCGAGCAGCGTGTGGCAGACCATGTTGGAGTCGGTGAACACGCGGTTGCGGTCGCCCGTCATCAGCAGCAACGGGGTGGAGATCTCCGCGGCGCCGGTCAGGTAGTCCGCGGGCAGGAACGCGTGGCGCTCGTCGGTCGCGTCGTACCGCACGGCGCGGCCCGCGGCGGCCATCTTGCCCAGATGCCGGTAGTAGTGCAGGCCGACCGCGCCGAACAGGTCCGCCGTGCGCGCGTGCGTCTCCTCGGCGAGCATCTCGTGGTCGTACATCGCGGGCCGTCCGCTGCCCCACATGAAGCTCACGAAGTGGCAGGCCCGCACGTCGCACTCACGGTGGAAGAGCGAGATCGCGCGCGACAGCATCCAGCCGCGCGTCATCACCGGTGCCTCGCCGTAGCGCGGGTCGAGGAAGTTCATGCCGAGGACGTACTCGGACAGGAACGGCCCGATCGCGAGCTTCACGCGGGACCAGCGCGGCACCCGTGGGGTCAGCGCGACGCTGTTGCAGGTCAGGCTCGAGATGCCGGACACGGCGCCGCCGAACAGGCTCATCGCGAAGCTCATCGCGCCCAGGCAGTGCGTGATGACGTGCACGCGCCGGTCGCCGACGTGGCGGCGCAGCTCCTCCAGCGCGGCCGGATGGTCGAACGCCGCGACGTCGTCGAGCGTGTACCGGTGGGTCTCGGTGTCGTACGGGAACCGGTTGCTCATCCGGTGGTCGAGCGTCCAGACGTCGGTGTAACCGTTGTCGAGCAGGTACGTGGTGAGGTTCCGGTGCTCGGGCATGATGAACATGTCGCTGGACGAGGTGAGCCCGTGGATGAGGAGCACCACGTCGTCGCAGTCGGCGCGGTGGAAGCGTACGAGGTTCAGCCCGAGACCGTCATCGGTCGAGAACGGGTGCGACGAGACCTTCGCGCCCTTTACGCCCTCGTTCGTGAACCGCGCTACTCGGCGCCCCATCGTGACCTCCATCAGTGCCATTAACCAAGGTGGCAGAACCGTCGGAACACGTCATCGTGGTAAACCCTGACGTTGGCCCGTGGATGTCAGGAGCGCTCGTTCATCGCGCCGACGACGCCGACCCGCGAGGTCACACCGAGCTTGGTGAAGATGTGCGACAGGTGCGTCTCGACCGTGCGGATGCTGAGGAAGAGCTTCGCGGCGATCTGCTGGTTGGTGAAGCCCTCCGTGACGAGCAGGGCGACCTGGGTCTCGCGCCGGGACAGGCCGTGTGGCCCGTTGCCGCGCGCGGCGCGTCCGGGCACGCGTACGCCGGCCCGGCGCTGCTCGCGCACGGCCTTGGCGAGCAGGCCGAGGGCGCCGCAGCCGTCGAAGATGTCGGCGGCGGCGCGCAGCTCCTCGCGGGCCCGCGGGCGGTCGCCCGACTCGGCGAGGGAGGTGCCGGCGCGCAGCCGGGCGCGGCCCGCGTCGATCCGGTGGCCGGCGTCGGTGAGCGCCTCGGCGGCCTCGACGGCGTGCTCGGCACTGGCGGCGGGGTCGATCCCGGCGAGGGCGTGAGCGCGCGCCAGCCGCGCCAGCCCGGTGTTGATCTTCAGGTCGGAGTAGGTGATCTGGTCGGCGTGGTCGGCCCACTTCGCGGCCGCCTCGGGCCGCTCGCGCTCCGCCTCGACGCTGGCCATCGTCTCGCAGCAGGCCAGGAGGCTGCCGGGGTCGAGCTTGGGACGTTTGAGGTCGCCGCACGCCGCGAGCAGGGCCTCGGCGCCGTCGTCGAGACGTCCGGCGTTGACCAGCGCGACGGCCTGTGCGTGCTTGGCGATCTTTCCCCACCACTCGGCGGTGTCACCGGCGGTCGCCACGGCCTGGTCGCCGAGGCGGATGGCGGCCTCGTCGTCCCCGGACAGGCTCGCCACCAGGCACTGCTGGGTGAGCGCGAAGACGAGCTGCTGGCCGGAGCCGAGCAGGCGGGCCAGCTCGGCGGCCTCTTCCGCGGCGCCGGCCGCCTCGGTGAGCCGCCCGAGCGCCGTGTCGGTACGCGCACGGCCCGACAGGAGGTTGCTGATGATGTAGGCCTGGCCGGAGGCGCGGGCGACCCTGACCGCGCGGTCGAAGTGGCGCTGCGCCACCTGGTAGCGGCCCATCATGGTCGCGGTCCAGCAGAACCACGCGATGGCGTCCATCCACTCGGCCAGATGGTCGTCGGGCGCGGCGGAGACGAACCGGTCGGCTTCTTCGAGGTAGCGGACCGCGTCGGCGATCCGCCTGGCCGCCAGGGCCGGCAACGGCCGCATCGCGGTGATCGCCATCGGCAGGCTGGGGTCCCAGCCGGGCGCGCTGTCCGGCATCAGGTCCAGGACGGCCTGCGCGGCGCGGAAGTCGCTGCGGATCAGGCTTTCGGCCACTAGCCGCAGCCGCAGGGGCACCGCCGCAGCCGACCGCGGGTCCGAGATCCGGCGCAGCTCGTCCAGGAGGAGCGCGCGCGCCTGGAGCGGGCGGTTCAGATGGCGTTCCATCATCGCGCAGAAGCGCGCCGCGCGTGCCCGGCGGGCATGGTCGCCGAGCGGCAGCAGCCGCAGCAGCTCGCGCGCGGTCTCCTGTCCCTCGGTCAGCCGGCCGCTCAGCCCCTGCGCCTCGGCCAGCTCGAGCAGCAGCTCCAGCCGCGGGTCGGGGTCGTCGGGGTCGACGGGCATGAACTCCACCGCCGCCTTGAGCCAGTGCGCGGCGATGGCGGGGGAGCGGGCCGTGACCGCGCGAGCCGCGGCGACCAGCGTCTTGGTGGCCGACTGGTCGCCGAACCGGCCCGAGCGTTCGACGTGCCGCGCGCGCTGGGTGGCGGGCGCGCCCAGCTCGGCGAGGTGGGCGGCGATGCGTGCGTGCGCGGCGAGCCGCCAGCCCGCGGCGGCCAGGCCGTACGCGGCGCGGCGTACGAGCGGGTGACGGAACCGGAACCGTCCCGACGACGCGGGCTGCACGATGTCGCGCGCCACCAGCTCGCTGATCGCCTCCAGCGTGATCTTCTCGGGGATCTCGGCGGTCACCGCCACCAGCGCGGGCTCGAACTCGCCCGCGGCGACGGCCGCCGCCTGCGCGGTGAGCAGCGCGTCCGTGGACAGGCCGCTCAGCTCCATGCGCAGCGCCGCGCGTACGTCGGGCGGCAACTCGAGGTCGGCCAGGTCGTCGGCCGTGGACAGCCGCACCTCGCCCGGCCCCATGCGGGTGAGCGCCTCCAGGTAGAAGGGGTTGCCGCCGCTCGCCTTGAACAGGGCCGTACGGCGGGCCTTGCTCACCTTCGGGCCGAGCAGCTCGTCGACCTCGTCCTCGTTCAGCGGGTCGACCTGGATCCGCGTCGCGGACTCCACGCGGGCCGACAACCGGGGGGAGGCCTGCGCGGGCCGGTAGGCCACCGCGATGAGGATCTGCCCGCGCGGCGCGTGCCGCGCCAGGTGGTCGAGGAGTTCGACCGAGGACTCGTCGGCCCAGTGCAGGTCGTCCAGGATCAGGACGAGGCCGTCCGGTTCGGCCAGCTCCTCGAGCAGCCGGCGGACCGCGCGGTACAGCTCGTAGCGGCCGGGTCCCTGGGACGGATCGGACCCGGTGTCGACCGCGGAGGCGAGGGAGTGGAAGACGGTGGCCAGGCTGCGGACCGCCGATGCGCCCAGGCGGCCGGGCAGCTCCCCGGCGAGGTCTTCCAGGTGGTCGTCGAGGGCGTCGACGATCACACCGAACGGCATCTCCTGCTCGAACTCCGAGGCCCGGCCCCACAACGTACGCAGCTTGCGCCGCCCGGACTCGGCCGACAACTCGGTGAGCAGGCGCGTCTTTCCCGCGCCGGGCTCACCCGTCAGGCCGGCGAACCGGAACGTTCCCGTGGCCACGACGTCCAGAAGGCCGGAGAACTCGTCGATGACGTCCCGGCGTCCGACCAGCGGGGTGTTCGCGCGCGCGCCGTCGTCCGCCGTCGACGGCACACCGGTTGTCCCGCTGACACGACCATCCATAGCGGAGTCCTTGCGGTGGCGGTGTACTGCGGCTTACTGGGGCTGGGGTACGGGGCGGCTCTCCACGGGGCCCTGGGCTACTACGTCCGGCACGAGAAACGTGATGATGATGACCAGAACGTATCGTAACGCGCCATAGTCAAATGGCCACCGGCTGAAGCGGACCGCCCGTCAGGGAATGTCGAGCGCCGCCCAAACGGCCTTTCCCGAACCGGGCAGCGGAGCCCATCCCCAGACGCGGCTGAGTGCTTCGACCACATGCAGCCCCCGGCCGTTCTCACAGGTGTCCTCGGCCGTACGCGGACGCGGGTCCCGGTCACAGGGATCGGTCACGATGCACACGAGAAAGCGTCCGTTGCGCACGAGGCTGAGCTTGACCGGGTGCTCGTCGGTGAGCTCGGCGACGGCGCTCACGCCATGCCGGATCGCGTTGGTCACCAGCTCCGACACGATCATGATCGCGTCGTCGGTCAGCTCCGCCATGCCCCAGGAGCGGAGCGTGTCCGAGGTGAAGTCGCGTGCGACCCGTGATGAGGTCCCACTCGGCCGCAGCACGCACACCGCGCCGTCGCGTCCGCGCAGCGGCTCGGGAGCCGAGAACTGCGGCAGGGTACGCGTCGTTCGGGCGACGGGTGTCACCGATGCGCGTCCCTGGTCGAGACGGCCGTCTGTGCACGAAGTGCTGTACACGGGCATCTGACGGGACCTCCAGACGAACTCGGGGCATACCGAGGGTCGGATCGGCCATCTTCCTCCGGTCGTCATGCAGATGCAAGAACTGATGCACTGGCAAATGCACGTGCATTTGCCCGACGAGTCAGGACGGAGTCTGTTGCGGACGGCGTTCGGGCCGGTGGGCGGGCTGAATCGGTGCACGACGTGCCCACGCGTACGCGGAGAGTGGGTTGCCCTGACCCGAACTCCGCTGTCCGAGTTGCGTCGCCGTTGCGCGCCGGGCAAGGTGGTAAAACTTGATGGCCACTACCCGGGGGCGGTAGCTCAGCCGGTCAGAGCAGAAGACTCATAATCTTTGGGTCGTGGGTTCGAGTCCCACCCGCCCCACACGCGCGAAACCCCTGTTCCCAGTGGACGCGTCCATGAGAACAGGGGTTCGCGACGTGAATCCCGGCGTGGAACCTACGGCCGCACGAGGCGGCAGTCCACCGGGCTGGACGGTGTGACGGTCACGGCGTCGATCACCGGGCCGTACCCACCGCCGGTCGTGCTCGCGAAGGTGAGCATCCCCGCCGGGGCCAGCGCGCGGAAGCGGAACCGCTGCCCGACGTAGCCCATGTTCGCGTGCGTCTTGCCCGTGCTGTTGAACATGAAGTTCTTCTGCACGGTCGGGTGGCCGAGGGTGTTCTGCGACATCCGGGCCCAGCCGCGCTTGATGGACGGGCCGCCGTCCGGGTTGCCGGCCAGCGCGAACGACACCGTGTAGCAGCCGCCGATCCGCAGCGCCAGAGGCTGCTCGATCGTGCCGGACTCGCTGCCCTCGAGGTCGAGCGACTGGCGCCCGTCCGCCGACTGCCAGAAGCTGGGGCCGGTCAGGTCGACGTTGCCCTGCGCGACCCTCCAGGGGCCGATGGTGCTTCCCGTGCCGTACCGGATGAAGGAGTTGCCCGGCACGCCGGGAGCCTCGAACCCGCCGTTGGCCAGCATGGGCGCCGGCGCCGGTGCGGGCGGCTGGTGGGTCAGGGCCTGTGCGGCCGGCGGGGCGACCGCCATGGACAGCGTGAGCGCGCCGACTGCCGGCAATGCGCTGACGAGACGGCCGACACGCGGGGTACGAATCAACGGGACAGTCATCATCTATCTCCTGTCGTGTGCGATCTGGCCCCGGACGGGTGTTGTGTGCGGCCGGCCCGGCTGAGCCGGCCCGATCTCCGTCCGATCACCTTCCGTCATTGAACATCAGCTCTCTGTAATCACCGGGAGGCTCGCCGGGCAGGTCAGCGGGTCCTTTGGAAGGGGCGCGCGACGAAATGGCGCGGAGGGGACGGGAAATCCGACCGAATGAGTCCGTGCACTTGCAGTGGCCGGATCCGGCCACCGGCAGCGCCATGACCAGTATCGATGCGTCAGGAGTGCGGTGTGCGCAGCATGTGCGCGCGAACCGGACGGCTTCGTTGGGCGTCGTCCTCGCGATGCGTTGTTCTACGCTTACTTGGCGTGGCGGTGTTCTAGTGAGGCTTGAATACTCAACTCCGGGTGGGACACTGAGCCGATTCCGGTGTCTTAGGGGAGCAGATGATCGGGTCTCAGGCGGGCGGTGAGGTCGCCGTCGGTGACATGTTCGGTTCTCATCGTGGTGGGCCGACGGTGTTGCGGATCGTGTTGGGTTCTCAGCTGCGTCGTCTGCGTGAGGCTCGTGGGATCACGTGTGAGGAGGCCGGCGAGGCGATTCGGGCGTCGCATTCGAAGATCAGTCGTATGGAGCTGGGTCGTGTTCGGTTCCGGCGTCGTGATGTGGCTGATCTTTTGGCGTTGTACGGCGTGGCGGATGCTGCGGAGTCGGCGGCGATGCTGGGGTTGGCGGAGCGGGCGAATGAGCCTGGTTGGTGGCATTCGTATACGGATATTCTGCCGGGTTGGTTCGAGGTCTATATCGGTTTGGAGGAGGCTGCGTCTCGTATTCGGTGTTATGAGGTGCAGTTTGTTCCTGGGTTGTTGCAGACCGAGGATTATGCGCGTGCGGTGACGTTGTTGGGGCATCCTGATGCGCCGGGTCATGAGGTTGAGCGGCGGGTCGGGTTGCGGATGCGTCGTCAGTCGTTGTTGACGCAGGAGGATCCGCCGCATTTTTGGGCGGTGGTGGATGAGGCGGCGTTGCGGCGTCCGTTGGGTGGGGTTGAGGTGATGCGGCGTCAGTTGCGTCATCTGGTCGAGCTGACGGAGTTGCCGAATGTGACGTTGCAGGTGGTGCCGTTTGATCTGGGGGGTCATGCGGCGGCGGGTGGTCCGTTCAGTATTTTGCGGTTTGCTGAGCGTGATTTGCCGGATGTGGTGTATTTGGAGCAGTTGACGTCGGCGTTGTATTTGGACAAGCGTGACGAGGTCGATCATTACCTCGCCGTCATGGAACGCCTTTGCGTCGGTGCCCAGTCGACCACCAAGATTCGCGACACTCTGGGAAACATCCTCCGCGAACTCTGACCGCGGCCCTTTAGATCTCCCTGATCATTTTGCTGATCAGGTCGACGGACTCCTCGGGCGACGCGCTCTGCACGCACAACCGTTCCATGGCCGCGCTGTAGTGGTCCATGTCGTCGTCCTTCTCCAGGTACATCGCCCCGGTGAGCTGCTCGAGGTAGGCGATGTCGTGCAGCTCCGGCTCGGGGAAGCGAAGGATCGTGAACGCCCCCGCCTCGCCGGCGTGGCCACCGACGCGGAACGGCATGACCTGCACCGTGATGTGCTCGAGCCGCGCGGCGTCCAGCAGCGCGCGCAGCTGGGCGCGTGAGACGTCGGGGCCGCCGATCGGCCGGCGCAGCGCCCCCTCGTCGATGACCGCCCACAGACGCGTCGGGTTCGCGGCGGTCAGGATCTGCTGCCGCCGCAGCCGCAGCTCCACCCGCCGTTCGACCTCCTTGGCCGGCGGCCGCGACATCCCGCGTGCGATGACCGACCGCGCGTAGTCGGCGGTCTGCAGCAGCCCGGGGATGAACTGGACCTCGTAGGTGCGGATGACCTGCGCCGCCTCCTCGAGGTCGACGTACGGCCGGAACCACGCCGGCACCGCGCTGCTGTAGGCCTGGAGCCAGCCGGGGCGGTTGGCCTCACGTACCAGCTCGAGGAGCGCGTCGCGCTCTGCCTCGTCGTGGATGCCGTACAGCGTGAGCAGCTCGATCACGCTGTTCTGGTCGAGCCCGACGCGTCCGAGCTCGATCCGGCCGATCTTCGCCTCGGCGGCCTTGATGGCCTCGCCCGCCTGCTGTCGGGTGACGCCGGAGGATTCCCGCAGCCGGCGCAACTGCGCACCGACGATGCGGCGACGGACGGTCGGCCTGCTCGTCGAATGCACTGCGACCGCCACCGATTCCACCTCCGATCACCACAATGCGGGCAGAGTCTGCCATCGATGACCATCGGTGAACAGACCTGTCGGGCAAGGCGCTCGTCGGCGGTGCCCGGCTCAGGTCCGGTCGCTTCGTCCCTCGCGCGTACGGGCCGGCCCACGGCGGCGTACGCGCCCCGCGAGCTCGACGTTGCGGATCACCCGCGCCAGGTAACCGGAGAACGCGTCGATCTCCTCGGGGGAGAAGCCGTCGAGCAGGGTGTCACCGCCCGCACTCACGATCGAGGACAGTCGCTCGAGCGCGTCCTCACCGGCGGAGGTCAGCCGTACGACCGCCGCGCGGCGGTCCGCACTGGTGCGACGGCGCTCGATCAACCCATCCGCCTCCATGCGCGCGAGATGGCGCGTCAGAGTCGGACCCTCCACGTTGAGCGTCTCGGCCAGCTCACGCTGGATCAGTGGACCCTCGGCCTGCAGCGCGAACAGCGCCGTCCAGACCGCGAAGCTCGACCCGGCGGCGGAGAGCCGCTGCTCCAGATGGCCGCGCCCCGCCTTGGCGGCGAAGTTGAGCTGGCGGCCCAGCACATGCCCGGTCCCAGACCCGCGCGCATCCGCGTTGTCGCCCATGTCTCACTCCCTGGCGCTACGCATGACGCCGATTGTGGCGCATCTATCGCCGATAGGTGCGCCCAAGAGTGCGCGGGCTACCGGTTCGTCCCCGTCGCCGGTACCTTCCTGGTGTCGTTCCGGCGCACGTCGGAGACGCGCGACCGAGAGCGGAGAAACTCATGGACCAGGCGAACACGGACGAGGTGTCGGTGTGGGTCGAGGCGTCACCCGAGGTCGTCTGGGAGCTCGTCTCCGACGTCGAGCGCTATGGAGAGTGGAGTCCGGAGAACAGCGGCGGCACCTGGACCACGGAGCCCGGCCTCGGTGCGACGTTCACCGGTTCCAACAAGCGCGGGCTGATGCGGTGGACGACGCGCTGCAAGGTGATCGAGTACGAGCGGCCGAGCCGGTTCGCGTTCGAGGTCGTCGAGTCGCGGACGGTCTGGGGCTACCGCGTCGAGGAGGAGGACGGCGGCACCCGCGTCACCGAGTGGCGGGCGCGCGTCGGTGCGCCGCCGTTGCTGGTCCGGATGGTCACCCGCAGCGGGCTGCTCGGCCGTGACCGCGAGGCCCTCGCGATCGAGGGTATGCGCCAGACGCTCGAGCGGGTCAAGGCCGTAGCCGAGGCCGCGCGTACCTGACGGTCTTTGAGCCCGGCCAGGCCCGCCTGGGCGAACCGGCCACGCCAGGCGGCACTCGGGGCTACCGGACAGGGGGTACGGACGGGTGTGGCAGGCGAACCGATCGGCCGCCCACGGTCGCACAGGACCAGGCACCCCCAACCAGGGAGAGACGCATGCCTCATCTTGCGCTGTACACATTCGGCGTCCTGAAGTCACCTCTCGCCGATCCCGCACCTCTCACGCGCGAATTCCACGACAGCGGCGAGGCCGTCTACCGGAAGATCAGCCAGCACCCCGGGTACCTCGCTCGTGCTGAAGCGGCAGACGGATACCGGGGCACACTCTTCGACTCGGACTGGGGTGCGTGGGGAGAGTTCGCCGTACCGACCTGGTACGGCAAGGGCCATACGGAGGAAACCACCGCCCTGGCCGCGACCCTCTCACTCTGGACCGACCTGCGCCCCGCCTTCGACGCCATCTACACCGGTCTGCACCGTGAGGCGCTGAACAGGCGTTACGACTGGTTCGAGAGGACAGGACACCCAAGTTACGTGTTCTGGTGGGTCTCCGACGGCGTGATACCCACCTGGCAGGACGGGGTCTCCAGGCTGGAACACCTCCACGACCACGGCTCCGCGCCGCACGCCTTCACCTTCCACCACTCGTTCGCCCCGGAGGGAACTCCGACCAGGATCAAAGGCATCGGGCCGACGAGCGACCAGGTTCGCTGACAAGGAGGTCTGAACGACTGGGTTCGCCGTCAAACGCCTCGATTGAATGACGGCGAACAGATGCGTCTGCGCTACGGCGGATCCGCATCCAACCCCGCACCACACACAACACAGGCTCCACAGTCAGCCCCCGAAGGATTTACGGAGCCGACCACTTAGTGACATGTGTACTGGTTCAACACCGGACGTGTTGCTCTGCGGTGAGCCGACGCCGTCTGCCAGGATCGACACTATGCAGTCAACTGAGGTCAAGCTCCGGCCGCCGCGCAATCTCGTTCACCGGCGGGCCCTGGCGTATTGGGCGATCCGCGCCCTGGTCGGGTGGCTGGGCGTGTTCGCGGTGGAGCTCTTGTGGTGGATCTACAAACACCGTGAGGCACTCGTCATCGCCATGATCGTCACCGCGGTCCTCGCCATCCTGCACATCGCGGTGATGCCGCAGTGGCGATACCGGGTGCACCGCTGGGAGTCGACGCCGGAGGCGGTCTACACCCAGTCCGGATGGTTCAACCAGCAGCGCCGCATCGCCCCGATCTCCCGTATCCAGACCGTCGACAGCGAGCAGGGGCCGATCGAGCAGCTCTTCGGCCTCGCCAAGGTCACGGTGACGACGGCGTCGGCGGCCGGGCCGTTGAAGATCAACGGTCTCGACCGTGAGACCGCGCGGCGTCTCGCCGACGAGCTCACCGACGGCACGCAGGCCGACCAGAGTGATGCCACGTGAGTGTCGCCGAGACCCCCGACGGCTGGCGGCGCCTGTCCAACCGCATGCTCGTCGTGCACCCGATCCAGGAGCTCCTGCGCGCCTGGCCGGTACTGATCGGCCTGGTCTTCGCCGGTACGGCGAACGGCAACGCGTGGTGGGGCATCGGCGCGGCCGTGCTGCTGATGGGGACCGGGCTCCTGCGCTGGTTCACCACGACGTACCGGGTAACGAACGAGCAGGTCCAGGTGCGCAAGGGCCTGTTCCGGCGGCAGGTGCTCACGATCCCGCGCGACCGGGTGCGCTCCGTCGACGTCACGGCGCACCTGCTGCACCGCGCGCTGGGCCTGTCCCGGGTCAAGGTCGGCACCGGGCGGTCCGACCGCAAGGACGACGGCGTGAAGCTCGACGCCCTGAACGCCACCGAGGCCGCCCGGCTGCGCGACGAGCTGCTGCACCGCGCGCCGTCGCGTACCTCGCAGGACGCCGCCGCCGTGGTGGAACCCCGCGAGACCGTGCTGGCGAGCGTCCCCGGGAGCTGGGTGCGGTACGGCCCGTTCTCGCTGACCGGCCTGCTCACGGTCGGCGTCATCGGCGGTGTCGCCGGCCGCGCCTTCAACGAGGGGCACGTCGACCCCGGTCAGCTGGGCATCGTGAGCACGATGCTGGACCGGTGGGAGCGCGCGTCGGTGCCGGTCGAGGTGCTCGAGGCCGCGATCGCCCTGCTCGTGCTCGTGGTGATCGCCTCGACCCTCGGGTACGTCCTGGCGTTCTTCCGGTTCCGGCTCACCCGCAACAGCGCCGGCACCCTGCACGTCACGCGCGGCCTGATCACGACCCGGCAGACCACGATCGAGGAACGCCGGCTGCGCGGCGTCGAGATCAGTGAGCCGCTCCCGCTGCGCCTCGCGCGCGGCGCGCGCTGCCTCGCCATCACGACCGGCCTCCGCGTGGGGCGCGGTGCGGAACGCGGCGGATCGCTGTTGCTCCCGCCGGGTCCGCGCGCCGAGGCCCTCCGCGTCGGCATCGAGGTGCTGGGCAAGAAGACGCCGCTGACCAGCGCGCTGACCGCGCACGGACGGCGGGCCACCCGGCGCAGGTACACCCGCGCGATCGGCGGCGCCGCCGTCATCGTGGCCGCGATCCTCGCCCTGTGGGGTCTCGACGTGCTGCCCGCGTGGGCGTGGGAGGCCTCGCTGGCGCTCCTGCCCGCGGCGGCGCTGCTCGCCTACGACCGCTCGCGTTCGCTCGGCCATGCCCTGATCGACGGGACCCTCGTCAGCCGTCGCGGATCGCTCGTACGGCGGCGCAGCGCGCTGGCGTGCGCCGGGATCATCGGCTGGAACATCGAGCAGTCGTTCTTCCAGCGTCGGGGCGGTCTGGCCACCCTGGTCGCCACGACCGCCGCGGGCCGTCAGCAGGTCGACGTGCAGGACCTGCCGTTGGGCGACGCGGTGGCCCTGGCCGACAAGGCGCTTCCCGGACTGCTCGAGCCCTTCCGGGAGAGCTGAGCCGCCCCAGAGACTGTTGAAGAACCCCATCCCCCCCTGCGCGGAGCGAGGGTCCCCGAACAGTCTCTCAGCCCGACCCGTGGTCGGAGCAGCAGCGCCCGCAGTTCGCCGAGCAGGAGCCGTCCTTCGTGTTCCACAGCTCCTCGTCCACCGGCAGGCCGCTGTGGCGCATGAGGACGGCCGTCATGCCGCTGCGCGCCGCGACGTCGAGCGGCTCACCGGCCGGCTCGTCCTCGGGCGCGTGGTGGATGAACCGGCCCGCCACGCGCTCGCAGAAGTCGGCGTACTCGCGGGTGTGCAGCACGAAGGCGTGCCAGCCCTCGTCGACTGCGCGTGACGGCGCGAGCGGCGTCTCCGGGTTGCGGGCGCACGCCACGAGGAACGCGAGCGCGGCGCGTACGACGCGTTCGGCGTGCTCGTGGTCGGCGCCCGTCTCGCGCGCGACCCGTGTGGCGAGCCGGGTGAAGAGGGCGGACGGGATCAGGGACTCCAGGTCGTGCGTGCCGAGCGGTGCCCGGTCCGTGAGGACGGTCATCTTCGTTGCTCCTTCGGCTGGTACGGGACGCCGGCGGGAACCGCCGGTGATCTCACCTAGGCGATACCCGTCGCCGTCACCTTGTCACCCTGCGTGACCGCCGTGGGGTGTGACGTCCGCCGATGACCGGCCTGCGCCGTCACTCGCGCAGGGCGCCCGTGGGCACGGCGATGAGGGCGGTCATCACGGCGACCAGGGCGAGCGCGACGGTCAGCGAGGTGCCCTGGGCGACGAGGCCGATCGTGGGCGGGGCGAGCATCCAGCCGGCGTACCCGACGGTGGCGACGGCGGCCACCGACGTGCCCGGGTCGTGGCCGGGGATGCGGCCCGCGGCGCTGAAGGTCAGCGGCACGACCGTGGCCACGCCGATCCCGAGCATCGCGAACGCGCCGATGACGACGGGCGTCACCGGGACCAGTAGCGCGAGGGCGAGCCCGGCCGCGCCGACGAGCGCGGCGGCGCGTACGAGCAGGCTCGGCCCGATCCGCGCGACGAGACGGTCTCCGGTGAGCCGCCCCGCGGCCATGGCCAGGGCGAACGCGGAGTAGCCCCACGCGGCGACGCCCTCCGTGGAGTGCGCGGTGGTCCGCAGGTAGACCGCGCTCCAGTCGGCGGCGGCGGCCTCGGCGAAGAGCCCGCAGAAGGTGATGACGCCGAGCAGGAGGAGGAAGCGGTCCGGCCGCGCGAACACCTTGCCGGCGGTGGGCGGCGGCGCCGGGGCGAGCCGGCCGCCGACGGCCACGCCGGCCACGGCGATGACGCCGCCGACGACGAGGAGGTGGACGGGCGCGCCGACGTCGGCCCTGGCCATCACGCCGGCGACCGCGGACCCGGCCAGCGCGCCGACGCTCCACAGGCCGTGCAGCCCGGACATGATCGAGCGCCCGTAGCGTTCCTGTACGACCACGCCTTGGGCGTTCATGGCGACGTCGAGGAGGCTGCCGGCCCCGCCGAACAGCGCCAGCCCGATGAAGATCGTCGGGATGTGGGAGGCGAACGGCGCGAGCGGGAGGGTCACCGCGATGCCGATCGTCCCGGCGCGGGTGAGGGTACGGCTGCCGAGGCGCGCGATCAGCCAGCTCGCGAGGGGCGTGCATGCCAGCCCGCCGACCGCCGCACCCATCAGCGCCAGTCCGAGGTCGGCGGGGGACAGGTGACGGGTCTCCTTCACCCAGGGGATGCGAGCCGCCCAGCTCCCGGCCGCGGCACCGTGCAGGAGGAAGACGACGGACACGGCGACCCGGGCCTGGCGGTCCGTTCGCGTGGGACGGCTCACAGCGGTGGTCGAGGACATTCCCCCATGATCTCCGACCCGGTGAGCGCGCCGTGAGTTACCGTCTTGTCGTCCGCCGTCGGCCCGTACGAGCGAAGCGTCAACGGGACGCCGAGCGCGCCCTCGATCAGCTCGGCCGGGTCGCCGCGCACCTCGTCGTAGACCGGCCGGGCGGTGAGTAGGCGTTCGGTGAGCCGCTCCTGCCCGACGAGATCTCCGGCGGGCAGCAGCCGGGTCCCTATGTCGTACGCGCGGCAGACCAGCGGCGACGGGGCGTCCAGGTGGGTCACCGCGAGCTCGTCCGCGCCGCCGCACACCTCGAGGGCGTAGCGCGCCGCGACCAGGTCGAGGTGGCCGACGCGGAACGCGCCCTGCCACCGGCCGTTCCGGTTGTGCGGCTCGGGCCGGTCCAGATCGGGGTCCTCGGTGACGAACGGGCCCGGACCGTGGCGCGTCGCGTACGCCCGCAGTACGCCGAGCCGCCGCCACGAACGCCCCGTACCGCGCAGCAGTCCCTCGGCGTTCGCGAACGTCGTCGTCGACCAGGTCGTGTACGGGTGGAAGCCGTACCGCTCGTCGAGCAGCACGCCCTGCGCGCCCTCGAAGACCACGGGGCCGGGCGGCAGGTCCTCGCGGGTCCGCACCCAGCGGGCGAAGGCGCCGAACACCGCCACGCAGTCCTCGACTCCGGGGGCGTGGAGCGGCCCCAGCTCGTCGGACAGCCGGTCGCGCAGCCGCGTCAGGCGCCGCCGCAGGCGCGTGGGCGAGGCGCAGTCGCCTACACGCGGCGCGTCCTCATGCGCCAGGGCGTACGCCGCGGTCTCGCCGATGCCCATGCCGCAGGACCCGTGGGCGACGGCGGTCGCGCGCGCCCGGTTCGCCGCACGGTGGTACGGCGTGGTCAGCAGCGCGTCGCGGTCGACGGTCAGCCGGTCCAGCGCATCGCGTACGCCGAGCGCGGCCAGATGGCGCGCCTCGGCGGCCAGCGCGATCGGGTCGACCAGCATGTGCCGGGACAGGTGCGTGACCACGCCGGGCGTGAACGTCCCGGCCCCGAACTGGGCGAACGTGTGGTGCCGCCCGTCGGTGGTCACGACGTTGTGCGCCGCCTGCGCGCCGCCGTTGAACCGCACCACCGCGGTGTACGGGCCGCGGGCGCAGAGCCGGTCGACGACCGTGCCCTTGCCCGCGTCCCCGTACCCGAGGTCGACGACGATCACGTCGTCGGCGTCCGGCGTGCTCACAGCCGGGTGATCTCGCTGTCCGCGTCGGGGCCGAGCCCGTCCGGCGACGCGGAGACCACGATGGAGCCACGGCCCGCGCTCAGCGGCGCGAGCGCGCGCGACACCGAGGTCCCGGCGTCGGAGCCGAACTCCCGCAGGTGGTCGAGGCCCTCATCGAGGTCGATGGCGTCCTCGGCCAGGCCGACGGTCAGCGCGATCGTCTCGCAGACCGCGTCGAGGTCGTCGAGCCGGATGACGTTCTGACCGAGGTGCCCCCGCCAGAACTCGGTCAGCCGGTCGTCGCCGGCGTGGTGGGCGCCCTCGGGGATGATGAAGTACACCTCGTACTTGCGCCGCAGCTCCTCCAGGATCGCGGCCACGCCGATGTCCTCGGTCGCCTCGTCGCCGATGACCTTCCGGACCTCGCGCGCCTTCACCTTCGGGTACGCGAGCTCGTCGCCGATCAGGAACAGGTAGCCGCGCCGCCCGCGCTTGTCCAGGCAGTCCAGCTCGGTGTGGCGGGCCATGAAGTACATCGCCAGCTCGTACGACTCGGTCATCTGGCCGCCGCCTCCGCCCTCCAGGAGGATCCGGCCGAGGTCGTCGTCCATCCGGTTGTCGGACTCGAACTGGCCGACCTGCAGCGGCGCGCGGTCGCAGGTCGCGTCGCCGACCGCGCCGAACAGGATCTGCGGGTGCTCGACGTAGCCCTTGCGCATCAGCAGGCCGAGCAGGCCGGGCAGCTTGGTCTGCAGCGTGCGCGGCACGTGGCCCATGGACCCGGTCACGTCGAACAGCACGGCGATGGCCAGCGACTCAGGGTGCTCGTCGCAGTCGCGGCTCTCGCGCACGGTCACGCCGGCCGGGTCGAGGGAGGGGTGGACGGTGGTGGCGCCGCCGTCGCTGTAGGCGAAGGCGCTGGCGCCGGTGGCCGCGCGGTGGCTCGCGGCGTCGCCGTACACGTCGGTGGACCAGGTTCCGCTTCCCATGAGGGTTTCCCTTCTTACCGGGCCGGTGCCGCGGTCGGCGGCTCCGGCAGGTGGAACGGCCGGAAACGGCGAGGGCCGTACAGCCGTTCGAGCAGGTCGTCGAGTTCGGACAGCAGCCGCCAGGCGTCCTGGGGACGCCGGTGCTCGGCGGTCGCGAGGCAACCGTTCGCGAACGCCCGCATCGGGCGGGGCGCGCGGTCGCCGATCAGCCACGTCATGCAGGTCGTGGCCAGGTAGATGTCGGTGCCGATCCCGGCGGGCCGCCGCTCGGCGACCTCCGGCGGGTAGTGGGCGGCGTGACGTTTGACCATCGCCGGTACGCGTCCGCCGGGCCCGGACCGCACCGAGTAGCACCAGTCGAGGAGGACGAGGCCGTGCTCCTCCGGGTGGATGAGCACGTGCTCGGGCAGCACCGCGCCGTGCAGCACGCCCGCCTGATGGGCGAAGCCCAGCGCGACGAGCAGGCGCCGCCACATCCACGCGGCGTCGCGCGGGTCCACGCCGCCGGGGTGCGCGGCACGCACCTCGGCGAGGCTGTGGAAGCCGTCGAGGCGGGTGAGGACGTTGACGCGCCGCTCGACGCCGCTCGTCTCGTCGCGGTGACGGAGGTTCTCCAGCAGCCGCGGGACGTACGGCAGGTGGCGGGGGTCGCCGTCGTCGCGCATCAGCCGCAGGGCGGTGCACTCCCGCTCCATCAGGTCGTTCACGGACGGGTCGCGCGGGATCTTGATCAGGACGTCGCCGTCGTCGTACAGGTTGGCCAGGTCGCCGCGGATCGGCGTCCCGTCGAGCCGGTACGTGCGGCGGCGTGTCGTGATCGTGGCCGGACCGCGCGCCCGCCACAGGGCGGTCAGCCGGTCGAAGGCGCTCCGCGGCCCGCCGGCGTCCGGATGGACGAGCCGGGCCAGCCGCCGGTACGCCCGTGCGCCGTCGGTGCCGAACAGCTCGTCCGGGCCGCTCGCGGTCTCGATGAGGCGTACGGCCTCTTCACAGGTCGTCATCGGATCTCCTCCTCGCGCGAGGGCCGGAGCAGGGCCGGGTGGAGCAGCCGCGCGTCGCCCGCGCGGTAGAGCCGGGGCCGGGGGCCGCCGCGCCGCCCGGCGCGGTCGGAGGTCGTGCCGGTGCTCTCCACGAACCCCGGTACGGACAGGACCTTCCGGTGGAAGTTGCCCGCGTGCAGCTCCTCACCCCAGACGGTCTCGTAGACGGCACGCAGCTCCGGGATGGTGAACTCCGGCGCGCAGAACGTCGTGGCCAGCGCGGTGTACTCCAGCTTGGAGCGGGCCCGCTCGAGCCCGTCGGCCAGGATCGTCGCGTGGTCGAAGGCCAGGCGCCGCGTCGTGCCGGGCCGCTGCGTCCCGCCGACGCCGAGGCCGAGGGCCTCGACGGAGGTCCAGGCCGCGTCGGCGGCGTCGCCACCGGCCGACGGTTCGGGCATCTCGGGCGCGAAGGCGAGGTGGGCGATCGAGATCACGCGCATGCGCGGGTCGCGGTCGGGCCCGCCGTACGCCGCGAGCTGCTCCAGGTGGACGCGGCCGAGGTCGTCGGCGCGTACGCCGGTCTCCTCGGCGAGCTCGCGTGCCGCCGCCGTGGCCAGGTCCTCGCCGCGTACGACCCCGTCCTCGTCGCGTACGGTCCGCACGAAGCCGCCGGGCAGCGCCCACATGCCCTCCTGCGGGGGAGCGCCGCGCCGGATGAGCAGCACGTGCAGCGCGTCGTCGCGGATGGTCAGGGCGACGACGTCGATCGTCACCGCGACCGGGTCGTACGCCCGTGGGTCGTAGCCCGCGAGGAAGTCCGCTTCGCGCCGCGCGTCCATGCGTAGTCCTTCTCAATATGAGTAAGTCTCCAATTGAGAATAACGTAACGCATGGCTCGATCACCTGTCGAGCGGGATTCGGCGTCAGCGCCGATGGCGGCCGGGCACGTGCACGGGGCGCCCGCCCAGGACCTGGCGGAGCCGGCTGTGGCGCCGTCCGTAGGCCAGGTAGACGCAGAGACCGGCGGTCATCCACATCCCGAAGTAGGCCCAGGTGCGCAGGTGCAGGTTGAGCAGCAGCCAGACGGTGGCGGCGATGGCCAGGATCGGCGTCAGGGGAGCGAGGGGGACGCGGAAGCCGCGCGGCAGGTCCGGCCGGCTGCGGCGCAGCGCCATGACGCCGGCCGATACGAACAGGAAGGCGAACAGCGTCCCGATCACGATCATCTGCTCGAGGTTGAGGACGCTGACCTTCCCGAACGTCCACACGTCCACCTGGGACATCGCGACCGCCGTGCCGCCGACCAGCATCGCCGCGCGGGTCGGCACCTTGTACCGGCTGCTGACCGTCGCGAGCGGCGCCGGAAGCAGGCCGTCGCGCGCCATCGCGAACAGGATCCGGGTCTGGGAGATCATCACCACCAGGATCACGGTGGCCAGCCCGATCACCGCCCCGATGTCGATGACCACGCCCATCGCGTCCGAGCCCACCGCGCTGAAGGCCGCGGCCAGCGGCGTGTCACCGCTCAGGCGCTGGTACGGGACCATGCCGATCATCGCGATGCCCACGCCGACGTACAGCGCGATCGTGATGAGCAGGCTGACGATCATCCCGGTCGGTACGCGGCGCGAGGCGTCCGCGGTCTCCTCGGCGGCCGTGGCGATCAGGTCGAACCCGATGTAGGCGAACGCGATCGCCGACGTGGCCGTGAAGATGCCGACGATGCCGAACGCGTGCGGCGAGCCGCCCATCAGGGCGTCCAGGAGGGTCCGGCCGTCCGCGGCGGGCGCGGGCCGCGACGGCGGTACGAACGGCTTGAGGTGGGAGGCGTGGAAGAACAGCAGGCCACCGACGATCACGAAGCCGATCACGATGACCTTGGACAGCACCATGAACCACAGCGCGTAGAGGCTGAGCCGCGCCCCGATCGCCACGACCAGCGCGAGCATCACCAGGATCAGCAGGGAGAACAGGTCGAAGCCGGTGGGCTGGCCGACGACGCCGGACAGCGAGGACGGCACCCGGATCCAGCCGGCCCCGGCCAGGGCGCCGACGTCGTGGATCAGCTGGGTGGCGTACAGGGACCAGGCGCGGCTCACGACGGAGGCGGCGAGCTCCAGTTCCAGCATCATCGCCCAGCCGATCACCCAGGCCCAGATCTCGCCGAAGGCGACGTACGTGAAGGAGTACGCGCTGCCCGCCACGGGGATCGTCGAGGACAGCTCGGCGTAGGACAGGGCGGACAGGAAGCAGGCGAATCCGGCGATGAGGAGGGAGAGGATCACGGCGGGACCGGCCGTCGTCGCGGCCTCCTGGCCGGCGATCTTGAAGATGCCCGCGCCGATCATCACGCCGAGGCCCAGGACGACGAGATCGCGCGTCCGGTAGACGAGGGACAGCCGATGACGACCGCCCTGTTGCGGGCCGACGGTCTCTTCGACGGGCAGGCGGCGCAGGAGGCTGCTGCCGAACGGCACCTCTGTGTTCACCGCGCGTTGGTCCCCTCAGATGGCTCAGCTCGGCGCCGTTACGCCCCAGGCGTACAGGTCAGCGTCCAGAATTTCCGAATTTGACGCCAGCCACAAGAACATCTCGTCGTAAAAAAAGTACACATGGCCGGAATCGGCGGGGTATGTCGCTGATTGAGGCTAGCCGTGGATCTTGGCGGCACCTGGTGGCACTGTTGTGGAACCGTTTCCCGGATCAGGAGATGCAATGCGCCGAAGCCGTCCCCTCATCGGACTCACCGTCGTCGCCCTGGCGGCCATGGCCGTGCCCGCCGAGGCCCATTCCGGCGCGCCGCCCTCGTACGAGAAGCAGCCGGTGGCCGTCGGCTACGGCGGCGCGGTCTCCAGCGTCGACCTGAACGCCAGCAGGAGCGGCATCGAGGTGCTCAAGCACGGCGGCAACGCCGTCGACGCGGCGGTCGCCGCCGCGGCCACGCTCGGCGTGACCGAGCCGTTCGTCGCGGCGATCGGCGGAGGCGGCTACTTCACCTACTACGACGCCCGCACCCACAAGGTCTCCACCATCGACGGCCGCGAGACCGGCCCGGCGAAGATGACCAAGGACATCTTCATCGACCCCAAGACCGGCAAGCCGCTGTCCTTCGACGAGGCCGTCACCAGCGGCCTGTCCGTCGGCGTGCCGGGCACGCTGGCCACCTGGGACAGCGCGCTGCACCGCTTCGGCAGCCGCCGGCTGGACACGCTGCTCCAGCCCGCGATCAAGGTCGCGCGGCAGGGCTTCCCGGTCGACCAGGAGTTCTACGACCAGGACGAGGTCAACGCCGACCGGTTCAAGGACATAGCGCCGACGAAGGCGCTGTTCCTGCCGGGCGGCAAGCCGCCCGCGGTCGGCTCGACGTTCCGCAACCCCGACCTCGCCCGCACGTACGAGGAGATCGCCCGGCACGGGATCGGCTACCTCTACGGCGGCAAGCTCGGCGACGAGATCGCGGACACGGTGCGACACCCAGCGGTCGTCCCCGGCTCGGCGCGCAACGTACGGCCCGGCGTGATGCTCGGCTCCGACACCGGCGCGTACCGCGTCGTCCCGCGCGACCCGACCCACGTCGGCTACCGGGGCCTGGACGTCTACGGCATGGCCCCGTCCTCCTCGGGCGGTTCGACCGTCGGCGAGGCGCTGAACATCATGAAGAACTTCCACTTCAGCGACCCGGTCGACGCGCTGCACACGTACCTGGAGGCGTCCCGGCTGGCCTACGCGGACCGCGGCGCGTATGTCGGCGACCCCGCGTACGTGAAGGTGCCGCTGAAGACACTGCTGTCCGACGACTTCGCCCGGTCGCGCGCCTGCCTGATCGAGCCGGACAGGGCGATCGCGAGCCCGGCAGCCCCCGGCGACCTGGGCGCGCACGGCTGCTCCGCATCCGGCGCCACCGGCCAGACGCTCCCGTACGAGGGCCCGCAGACCACCCACCTCGTCGCCTCCGACAAGTGGGGCAACGTCGTCTCGTACACGCTGACCATCGAGCAGTTCGGCGGCAGCGGCCTCACGGTCCCGCACCGCGGGTTCCTGCTGAACAACGAGATGACCGACTTCGACTTCACCGCGTCCACGCCGGCCGGCTACCCCGACCCGAACCTGCCCGCGGCGGGCAAACGGCCCCGCAGCAGCATGTCGCCGACGATCGTGTTGAAGGACGGCCGCCCGATGCTCGCGGTCGGCTCCCCGGGCGGCTCGACGATCATCACGACGGTGCTGCAGATCCTGATGAACCGCATCGACCTCGGCATGAGCCTGCCGGAGGCGATCGACGCGCCGCGCGCCACGCAGCGCAACACCCCGCAGACCCTCGCCGAGCAGGCCTTCATCGACCAGTACGGCACCGCGCTGAAGGAGAGGGGCGAGGACGTCGCGCTCTATCCCGGCCCGCCCGCCGGCGTGATCGGCTCGGCCGCCGGGCTGGAGTTCCTCGGTGGCGGCGAGGTTCAGGCCGTGGCCGAGAAGACCCGCCGCCACGGCGGCAGTGCGCTGGTGGTCCGGCCCGCGCACTGACCGTCCGCCTGGTGGCCGCGCTTCAGCGAGAGGAGTCCGCGTTGACCACGACGACCGAACCCTGGCAGTGGGACGAGCCGACCTGGCGCGGCCACGTGAACCGCGTACGCGCCGGCCGGCGGCTCGCGCCCCCGTGGCCCGGCGGGGCCAAGGTGACGGTGGCGCTGTCGTTCGACTCCGACCACGAGACGATCCCGCTGCGGGAGGGCGAGACGCGCCCCGGCAAGCTCTCCCAGGGCGAGTACGGCTCGCGCGTCGCGGCGCCCCGGATCCTCGCCGCGCTCGAGGAGCACGGCGTCCCCGCGACCTTCTTCATGCCCGCGGTCTCCGCGCTGCTGCACCCGGAGGAGGCGAGGGCCTACGTCGCGGCCGGGCACGAGATCGCCGCGCACGGCTGGATCCACGAGCGCAACATGCTGCTGTCACCCGAGGACGAGCTCGCCCTCGGCGTCCGCGCCCTCGACACGCTCGAGGAGGTCACCGGTGTACGCCCGGTCGGCGTGCGCACCCCGTCGTGGGACTTCTCCGACGCGACCCTCCAGGTCATCCGGGACCTCGGGCTGGTCTACGACTCGTCGCTGATGGCCGACGACGACTGCTACGAGCTGCTCGCCGACGGCGAACCCACCGGCATCGTCGAACTGCCCGTCGAGTGGATCCGCGACGACGCGCCGTACTTCACGTTCGACCGCTACACAGCGTCGCGGCCGTACACGCCGCCGCGCGAGGTCCTGCGGATGTGGTGCGACGAGTTCGACTTGGCGCGCGCCGACGGCGGGCTCTTCCAGCTCACCATGCATCCCCACATCATCGGCCACCGGTCACGGATGGTCGTCCTCGCCGGGCTGCTGGCCCACATCGCCGCGTTCGACGACGTCTGGTTCGCCACCCACGCCCAGGTCGTCGAGCACGTACGCACCGAGCTCGGCGGGAGTGCCCCCGCGGTGAGGAGACCATCGTGAGCACGGCGACCACGCGGAGGTTCCCGTGCCGCGCGCGCTGCCGGCCCGGCTCGCCGAGGTCGAGGCCGACCCTGCCTCGATGAGCGAGACGCGTATCGACCTGCTCGACGCCCTCGCCGTGAAGGAGTACGCCCGATGAGCGACGCTCTGCGCGGATGGATCCGCGACCACACCCAGGACATGCTCGACGACCTGGGGGAGTACGTCCGGCTGGAGACCCCGAGCGACGACCTCGCCGCGCTGGCGGCGGGACGCGACTGGGTGTCCTCGTGGGTCGAACGACGCCTCGGGGCACCGTCCGCCATCCGTACCGTGTCCGGCGGCGCGCACGGCGACACCGTGGTGCTCGACCACGACGGCACCGGCCCCGGCACGGTCGTGATCCTGGCGCACTACGACACCGTCTGGTCCCTCGGCACCCTCGCCGAACTCCCGTTCACCGTCGACGGCGACGTCATCCGGGGCCCGGGCGTCTTCGACATGAAGGCCGGCCTGGTCCAGGCGGTCTGGGCGGTACGCGCACTCCGCGCCGCCGGCCTGCCGTGCCCCCCTCTCCGCCTCGTCCTGAACGGCGACGAGGAGATCGGCAGCCCGGCCTCCCGCCCCGTGATCGAGGACGCCTGCCGCGACGCCGCCGCCGTCCTGGTCTTCGAGGCCAGCGCCGACGGCGCCGTCAAGACCGCGCGAAAGGGCGTCGGCCTGTTCGACGTGACCCTGACCGGCGTCGAAGCCCACGCCGGCCTGGACCCGACGGCCGGCGCGAGCGCGGTGACCGCCCTGGCCGAGCTGGTGACCGCGGCGACCGGCCTCACCGACCTGGAGGCGGGCACCACCGTCAACGTCGGCCTCGTGAGCGGCGGCACCCGCCGCAACGTCACCGCTGGATCCGCGCACGCCGGCATCGACGTACGGGTCGCCGACCGAGCCGAGGCCGACCGGGTAGAGGCCGCCCTGGTCGGCTGGCGCCCGACGGACCCCCGCGTGACCGCGCGGGTGGACGGAGGCTGGAACCGCCCGGTGATGGCCCGCACGGAGGAGATCGCCGCCCTGTACGAACGCGCCCGGGAACTGGCCGCCGACCTCGACATCGACCTGAAGGAAATCGCCGTCGGCGGCGCGAGCGACGGCAACTTCGCGGCGGCGCTGGGCGTCCCGGTGTTGGACGGCTTCGGCGCCGTAGGCGCAGGCGCCCACGCTCGCAACGAACACGCCACGGTGTCCGGCATGGTCGACCGCGCTTCGCTGGCCGCGGCCCTGCTCACCTCGCTCGTCCCCTGACCGGGTCTCGGACCCGTGAAATCACTGGTCGCGGGGGCGGGATCGTGTCATCGTTTCGGTGAACGACCGCGTGGTCGGTACGGAAGGCGAGCGGAACTCCGGGCTAGGATCGAGCCGGGGGAAGGAGCCGTGATGGCCGAGGCGTACGTCCAGGTGACGACGACCACCGATTCACGCAAGGAGGCGGCGGAGATCGCGAGGTCGGCCGTCACGGAGCGCCTCGCCGCCTGTGCGCAGCTCGTCGGGCCGATCGCCAGTACTTACTGGTGGGAGGGCGAGATCGAGTCGGCCGAGGAGTGGATGGTGCTGTTCAAGACCACCAGCGACCGGTTCGAGGATCTGGCCGCCCAGATCACCGAGCTGCATTCCTATGACACACCCGAGATCATCGCTACGCCGCTGGTCGCGGGCAGCGCCGACTACCTCTCATGGGTACGGGAGCAGACCACAGGCTGACCGGCCGACGGTTCATGGTGTTATATATCCACCGACCGGGTAATAAGTCGTTACTTACCCCGGCTGTGGATGCGCCGGGGCCGGAGGACGGTGGACGATGAGCGAGGACTACGGGCTGTTCGGCCCGGGTTCGGTCACCTGGCGGGTGATGGCCGAGCCGGTACAGATGGTCGGCGGCTTCCGTGCCCTGATCCTGCAGGCGCTGCATCCCCCGTCCATGTGGGGGACCGCCCAGAACTCCGAGCTGATGGACCCGAAGGCCGCCTGGTCGCGGCTGGGGCGCACCATCGAGTTCGTCCGCGTCCGCACGTACGGCACGCACGACGAGGTCGAGCGCGTCGGGCGCCGGATCCGCCGGCTGCATTCCAAGCTCACCGGGCTCAACCTGGACACCGGAGAGACGTTCCCGGTCGACGCGCCGGAGAACCTTCTGTGGGTGCACATGGGGGAGGTCGACTCCTACCTCGACGTCGCGCTGCGCGCCGGGATCCGGCTGACGCGCGCCGAGGCCGACCGGTTCGTGGACGAACAGCGTCGCGCGGGCGCCGTCGTGGGGCTGGACCCGGCGGAGATCCCCGCCTCGGTCGCGGAGATGAAGGATTACTACGCGCGGATGCGGCCGACGATCTACGCGTGCGCGGAGGCCAGGGAGGGTCTGCGGCGGCTGTTCAACCCGGCGGTGCCACGGCAGTTCATGCCACTGAAGCTGGCCGCGCCCGGCATCGCCACGCTCGTGGTCGCCACGCTGCCGCGCTGGGCACGCCGGATGTACGGGCTGCCGGCCACGCCGCTGGAGGACCTGTGGGCGACGACGACCCTGAAGGCCCTGCACCGTGGCACCCAGGTCATCCCCGAGCCGTGGCGCTATTCGCCGGACGCCCGCCGCGCCCGGAAGCTGACGCGTGAGGGTGGGCCCGGCCTCGCCGTGGCCTCCTGACGCGGAGCGTCTCACGGCGCGGTCACGTTCCACGTCCCGATCACCGGGTACGCATGCTCGGTGGTGAGCGTGCAGATCGTGCCGGTCTCGAGCCGGAACAGCCGCCCGTCGGCGGGCGGGAGGCCGAGCCGGCACGCGGTCAGGACGCGGAGCACGTGGCCGTGCGCGACCAGGACGACGTCGCCGTCGGACAGGGCCGGCATCACGCGGTCCAGGATGCCGCGCACCCGTACGCCGAGCTCCTCGAGGTTCTCGCCGCCGATCACACCGTCGCGCCACAGGTACCAGCCGGGGCGTTCCTCCTGGATCTGCGGAGTGGTCCGGCCCTCGTACGCGCCGTAGTCCCACTCCCGGAGCCGATCGTCGGTCACGGCGCCGGGCAGCCCGGCCAGCTCCGCCGTGCGCAGAGCCCGCCGGGCCGGGCTGACCAGAGCCAACGCGATCTTCCGGTCGGCGAGCAGCGGCGCGGCCGACCGGGCCTGCTCCTCGCCGTGAGGCGTCAGGGGCACGTCGGTACGGCCCGTGTGGCGGCCGGTACGGCTCCACTCGGTCTCACCGTGCCGTACCAGCATCAAATCCCCCATAGACGAACCCTACGGAACCCGGCAGCGCGCGCCGGTGCCCGTGTGCAGCGGAAAGCCTCATGGAACTCAGGGGACGCATGTGGACAGTTCGATGGTGTGGAGATGAGTATGCGTGCCCGGATACGTGCGGGCGATGCCGATGCGTTCGGAACGCTGTTCGATGAGTGCGCGAGATCGGTGTACAACCTCGCGTTCCGGCTGACCAATGACTGGTCGGTGGCCGAGGACGTGGTCGCACTGACGTTCTTGGAGGCGTGGCGGTTGCGCGGCCGAGTGAATCTGGAAGGTGGGTCTCTTCGGCCGTGGCTGCTGGGGATCGCCACCAACGTCGCGCGGAACATCCGCCGGGCCGCACGGCGGCATGAGGCCGCGCTGGCGAGGCTGCCGCGAAATGAGGTGGTGCCGGACTTCGCCGACGACCTGGTCGACAAGATCGATGACGCCGCCAGGCTGGCCGCGCTTCATCCGACGCTGGCCGGGCTGCGGCGGGCCGAACGTGAGGTCGTCGCGCTGTGCGTCTGGTCCGGTCTGGACTACGCCACCGCCGCGGAGGCCCTGGGAGTTCCGGTTGGCACGATTCGCTCACGTCTGTCTCGGGCCCGCGCCAAACTCCGCAAGGCCGGAGCCCGGCCAGAGATCGGGAACGCGGCCTCGGACCGTGGACAGACAGATGGTGACCGCACTTCCGCGGTCCGGCCCAGCCAGGAGGAGACCCCATGAGCGCGCACCCGTCTCCGGACGAGCGTGAGGAGATCGCCCGGCTGCTGCCGGCGCTGGTCGACCGGAACCTGCCTGGACGCCGCCACCAGATCCTCAAGGACTACCTGATGCTCGAGATGGACCGTCAGCACGACACCGCGCCAACGCCGGAACGCATGCGCCGTCCGCGCCGGCGCCTGGGCCTGATCGCCCTCTCGCTCGCGACGGCCGGGGCCATCGCCGTCTCCTACACCCTCGCGGTGTCCGGCGACCGGCACCGGACCACCGAGTCCACCGCCATCGACAGCGGCGCCGTGCAACTGCTGAACCGCGCCGCCACCGTGGCCTACAACAAGCCCGCACTCACCGTCCGCGACGACCAGTACGTCTACATCAAGTCCTTCGGCACCGCCCTCGTCACCAACGGCGATGCGCCCGCCGGCCACCAAAGCTTCCTGCCCAAGCCCCACTCGCGCGAGGTGTGGCTGTCCGTCGACGGCACCCGCGATGGGCTACTGGTCGAATCCGGCAGCCGAATCCCGTTGGACACCGATCCCCGGCCAGGCCTGAACGATCCCACCTACCGCTACCTGGAATCGCTGCCGACCGACCCCGACGTTCTGCTGCGCAAGATCTACACCGATACCAAGGGAGCAGGCCCAGGTCCCAAGGAGGAGGCCTTCGTAACGATCGGCGACGCGCTGCGCGAACAGCTTGCCCCGCCCAAGGTCAGCGCCGCCCTGTACAGGGCAGCCGCCAAGATCCCCGGCGTGGTCATCGTCCCCGACGCCGTTGACTCCATCGGCAGGCACGGGATCGCCGTGGCCTTCAACAGAGCCGGCGGCGAGCGCACCGAATGGATCTTCAACGGCAGGACCCTCGACTTCCTCGGCGAAGCCAGCGTCCAGACCAAGGACACCGGCTGGGCCAAGGCGGGTCAGGTCACCGACAGCAGCGCCGTCGTCAAGCGCGCCATCGTCGACCAGCCCGGCCAGCCCCCCACCTCCTGAGGTGGCTGATGGTTCACGGGCGAAGCATGAATGTGGTGTCGGCCTCGTGCCGGCTGCTCGTCGCGGGACTCGACGAGGCCACCAGCGAGCATCACACCGGTGGCCTCTCCGCTTGCTTGGGCTACTCGCCGCGGCCGTCGGACTCCGGCGCCACGTCGATGGGTGCGACCTCGACGCAGGTCGCTTGCCGCCGCCGCTACGGCTGGTCTTGCGCCAGGGCAGGCGCGCAAGATCCTTCTCGGGGATCATCATGGGGCTGGACTACTCCTTAGATGATGGCGGCGATGAACTCCGCCGATCCCTCCGGAGACATCGCCGCTGTGTGCAGGGCTTCGAAATCAAGCCTAAGCTACCGCGCACGATGTCCGCACTTTCTGCATATGCGTCACCGATGCGGGTCTCGGCGTAAGCCGACATCCGGGGCGATCTCCTCGGGATACCCCAGGACGATGAACGGCCCTCCAGCCCGGGTGCGCACCGGCGTCGATGGCGGGATCGCCTGGATATGACATTCGGCCGCCGATCGCGTCGCGGAGCGCGTGGAACTGGGCGCGCATGACATCGCAGCCGCCGATCTGGCGGCGTAGTGCGGCCTCGTCGATGATCGCAGTCAGCTCTGGCGCCGCCGGGTCCGTCCGGCCGAGCAGCGCCTTGCGGGTCATCCGGGCCTGACCCGGCGCTGGACGCCGGCCTCATCGTCCGTGCCTCGATGCGCGGATTACCGCGCGTGCGTACTCATCGGTTTGGAGAAGACCCGGCAGACCAGATGCGGGCTCCACTCGTCGATGCGGCTCGCATCATCCTCGAGCGCGACGTACGAGCCGCGGAACACGTCGCTGTAGTCCGTCCACCAGCCGCGGCGCCAGGCGTCCTTGGCGAGCTTCAGCAATGCATCCCGGGTCGCACTGTCTACGCCGTACAGCTCGAGCAGTCTCGATGATGCTGCGTTCGGTCGGTTTCGTCTTGGCGCCCTCGATGCGGCTGATCTTCGACTGCGACCAGCCCTCGCCGAGGTGGCCTGCGGCCTCGGCATGCGTCATCTTCGGCGTCTTCGCGCAGACGCCGGAGTTCGGCTGGCGACCTTCCGGCCGCGCGCGGTCGGACTGTGGGCTTCGGGCATGGCGCAAGTCTGCCCGTCCATTGCTAGAGTGAGCAACGATCGCTGCATTCTGTAAAGAATTCTTCGCTTGAGTCATTGTCATTATGCATGATGCAGGAGCATCATGCACTCACAGGTACAGCTCCAACACCCTGTGAGACCGTGATGACTCCAGACCCACCAGCGGCGCTCTGCGAGCGCCCCGCACATACGGCGTGTGAGCCCTTGCGGCCGCACACGCTGCCGCTGACGGCCACGTCCGAATCCGCAGGGCGAGCCCGACGCTTCGCCCGCGACGTCCTTGCCGAGCACCCCGTCGACCTGGACATGGTCGAGCTCGCCACGTCTGAGCTCGTCACCAACGCGATCCGGGCCGCCGCGCGTCTCGCCTCCGACAACGGCCACCCGTGGCGGTCCGACGACCGTCCGGTCCACGTCGGCGTGTGCCCGACCGGCCGGTGGACGCTGCTGTCCGTCCGCGATCCCGGCGCGTCCGGTCCGGTCCGGCGCGTCGCCGCCGACACCGACACCGGCGGCCGCGGACTGATGATCCTCGAAGCCCTCGCCCGGCTCACCTGGACCGTCAACCACCGCCACTTCAAGGTCGTGCACGCACTCCTGCCCGCACCCGGCGTCCTGCTCGCCGACGACGACGTCACCGCCGTACGCACGGCCTCCGAAGAACTGGCGCTCACGTAGCGGCGCACGTACGACCTCGAACAACGCACCAGGAAGGAACCATGTCCCGCCAACACCGAAGCCCGACACTCATCACGCTCGGGCGTACGATCCGGGCGTTCCGGGAGTCCGCCGGGATGATCCAGATAGAGGTGGCCAAGCAGCTCGGTTACACCAACGCCTGGCTGAGCAACATCGAGACCGGCCAGATCCGCCCCCGCCAAGACCAGATCGACGCCATCGAAGAACTCCTGGGCATCCCGTCCGGTGTGTTGTTGACCATCCAGAAACAACACGACGCCGAAAGCCTGCCCGGCCACCTACGCCCCTGGCCCGGAGAGGAATACCTGGCGACCGTCATCCGCACCTACCAGATCGCGTTGGTCCCCGACCTGCTCCAAACCGAGGACTACACCCGCGCACTGTTGTCCGGCGACGAGAACGCCATACGCGCACGAATGGAACGCCAGAAGCGTCCTCACCCGCGAAGACCCACAGCCCCCGATGTTCCACTGCGTCATCGACGAGGCCGTCCTGCTCCGTGACCAGGGCGGGACCGCGGTGATGCGCGACCAGCTCCTGCACCTGATCAAGGTCGTCTCACCGCCACGCCTGACCGTCCAGATCCTGCGCTCGGCCGACAACCCCTACCCGTACGGGCCGTTCTCGCTCGCGACCGTCGAGGACGGCGAGGCGGGGCTGATCCAGACCCCGGTCCGCGACATCGTCACCAACAGCCGCGAAGACATCGCGGCACTGACGGCCGCCTGGGAGGCGGTCCGTACGTTCGCGCTGTCCCAACGCGACTCCACCGAACTCATCCAGCAGGTCGCCGACGAACGATGGTCTTGAGCACACGCCGCCTGATCGGTGGGGCCGTGGTCATCATCGGCAGCAACCCCGAGGAGGGGACATGACGACAACCGACACGAGAATGCTGTGGCTGGAGATCACCGGCCGATGCCAGCTCTCATGCAGCCACTGCTACAACTCGTCCGGACCGGACGGCACAACCGGGGCCATGACCACCGACGACTGGAAGCGCGTCATCGACGAGGCCGCCTCGGCCGGCGTGCGCATGGTCCAGTTCATCGGCGGCGAGCCCACGATGCATCCGGGACTCGTCGGCTTAGTCCGTCACGCGGCCGCGGCCGGCCTGCGCGTCGAGGTGTACACCAACCTGGTACGCGTCACCCCTGAACTGTGGGCGGTCTTCGTTCAGCCGGGCGTCTCGCTCGCGACGTCGTGGTACTCCGACGATCGGGACGAACACGAGCAGATCACTGGCCGGGACACCTTCCGGCAGACCCTCACGAACATCGAGCTGGCGGTCCTGGATGGAATCCCGCTTCGTGTCGGCATCGTTCACATCCTGGAGGACCAACGCGTCACCGAGGCCGCCGCGCTGCTCGGCCGGTACGGCGTCACCGACGTCACCACCGACCGGCAGCGCCTTCTCGGCCGGGCCGGCGCGGGCGGCGTCGAGGAACTGTGCGGGCACTGCGGCGACAGGCGGGCCGCGATCCTCCCGGACGGCAGCGTCGCGCCGTGCGTGATGTCACGATGGATGACCGTGGGCAACGTCAAGGGCCAGCCGCTCGCCGAGATCCTGACCGGCGCTCGGATGCGTGAGCTGATCGAGTCGATTCCCGTCGCGGCGGAGAATCCGTGCGCCCCGGACAAGACCGGCTGCAATCCGAAACAGGATGGCGGCGACTGCCAGCCGGCCGAAAAGCCGGCATGCAAGCCGAAGCATTGAGGAGCCTCGTGGACTGGCGATCTCACGCACGGCGGCTCGCCGATCGGGTGGCCGATCCGGTCTCGCGCTGGCACGAGCCGATCGCGACCACCCCGCGGCACGTGTTCGTGCCGCGGTGGTGGGAGCACCGGCAGTTGCGGATCGGATCGTCCGACGAACAGGAGTGGATGAGCGCGGCCTACGGCGACCAGACGCTCGTGACGCGGCTCGGCCCCCTGCACGCCGACCACGCCAGCGCCACCGACCGTCCGGAGGGGCGGCCGACGTCCTCGGCGACGCTCCCGAGCCTGGTCGTCCGGATGTACCGGCACGCGCGCCTGTTCGACGGTGCCGACATCCTCGACGTCGGCACCGGCTCCGGCTACGGGTGCGCGCTGCTCACCCAACGGTTCGGCAAGAGGGTCACGAGCGTCGACGTCGACCCGTACCTGACGAAGGTCGCCGCCGAACGCCTCGACGCGATCGGCCTGCACCCGCGCGTGGAGACCGTCGACGTGACGGGCCCGCTGCCCGCCACCTACGACCGCATCGTGGCGAGTGTCTCCATGAGGCCGATCCCGAAGAGTCTGGTGACCGCGCTCCGCCCTGGCGGCCGGCTGGTCACCGTCATCGCCGGCACCACGGCGATCCTCACCGCCACCAAACAGGCCGACGGGTGGGTCGAAGGACGCGTCGAATGGGACCGTGCCGGGTTCATGGCCACCCGGACCGGCACGGACTACCCACCCGGCCTCGACGAGCTGTTCACCACGATCGAGCACGCCGACGGCGAGGACGTGACAACGGGCCGGTACCCGGTCATCCAGGTCACCGAGGCATGGGAGCTGGCATCGGTACTCGAGGTGACCACCCCGGGCATCGAGCACTACTACGTCGAGGACGACGACGGCACCCGCACGGCGTGGATGGTGCACACCGACGGCTCATGGGCCCGCGCGACCGGCCGCCAGGGCGAGCGGCCGGCCGTCCACCAAGGCGGCCCGCGGCGGCTGTGGGACACCCTCGATGAGCTGCGCGACCACTGGCTGAGCCACGGGTACTTCCAGCTCTACGGCGCCCAGGTGTTCATCCCGCCGGACGGCGGCATCATCCACCTCAAGCGCGGCACGTGGGAGACCTCCATCACCTGACCCGACCGGCCACCTTCACGGTCTCCCGCCACCGCGGAGCCGGGCGGTGGCGGGTGGGCCGGATCGGTGGCTCAGGCGAGGAGGTCGTCCAGCGCGACGTAGTCGAGGTCGTGGGCCTCGGCGACCGGCAGGCTGGCGAGGCGGCCCTCGTGGGTGCTGACGCCGAGGGCGAGCGCCTCGTCGTCCCGCGCGGCCTGGCGCCAGCCCTTACCGGCGAGCGCGATGGCGTACGGGAGGGTGACGTTGGTCAGCGCGTAGGTGGAGGTGTTCGGCACCGAGCCCGGCATGTTCGCCACGCAGTAGAACACCGAGCCGTGCACCGTGTAGGTCGGCTCGTCGTGCGTCGTCGGGCGTGAGTCCTCGAAGCAGCCGCCCTGGTCGATGGCGATGTCGACGAGCACCGAGCCCTGCTTCATGCGCGAGACGAGGTGGTTGGAGACCAGCGTCGGGGCCTTGGCGCCCGGGATCAGCACGGCCCCGATGACCAGGTCGGCCTCGAGTACGGCCTGCTCGATCGCGTAGACGTTGGACACGAGGGTCTTCAGGCGGCCCTGGTAGATCGCGTCGATCTGGCGGAGCCGGTCGACGTTGATGTCCATGATGGTGACGTCGGCGCCCATGCCGACCGCGACCTGTGCGGCGTTGAGACCCGAGACGCCACCGCCGATCACCAGGACCTTGGCCGGGGCGACACCGGGCACGCCGCCCGGCAGCACGCCGCGCCCGCCGTTGGAGCGCATCAGGTTGTACGCGCCGACCTGCGGGGCGAGCCGGCCGGCCACCTCGGACATCGGGGCGAGCAGCGGCAGGGAGCGGTTCGGCAACTGCACCGTCTCGTACGCCACAGAGGTCACACCGGAGTCCAGCAGCGCCTGCGTGCACGCGCGGGAGGCCGCGAGGTGGAGGTAGGTGAAGAGCGTCTGGCCCTTGCGCATCCGGTGGTACTCGTCGGCGATGGGCTCCTTGACCTTCAGGATCAGGTCACCTGAGTCCCACACGTCGTCGGCGGTCTCAAGGATCTTGGCGCCCGCGCCGATGAAGTCCTCATCCGGGATCGAGGATCCGAGACCGGCCTCGTGCTCGACGAACACCTCGTGACCGTGTCGCACCAGCTCGTGTACGCCCCCGGGCGTTATCGCAACCCGATATTCGTGGTTCTTGATCTCGCGGGGTACGCCGATCTTCACGATTCCTCCAGTCGTTGGCTCCCACCCCATAGCGTGCTGGTCCGTACGCGTGGACGGCGACGGCCATCATGTAATGCCATCTCAAAGAATGCTGACACAATGTCAGCCTTCTGGGGAATCATCCGCCTTGCGCGCGAACACCGCGCGTAGCTCGGGAGCGTCCTCGTCGGCCAGGACCAGGACCTCGTCCCCCGCGCGCAGCTCCGTACCCGAGCGTACCGGCACGAGCCGCCCGTCCCTGATCACGAAGCTGACCCAGACGTCCTCGCCGCACGGCAGGTCGTCCACGACGGCGCCGTCGGCGGCCGAACCGGCCGTGACCTGGTAGCGATGCAGCCCCTCGGGCTCCTCCTGGAACCGTACGCCGAGGCTCCACGGCTCCGGCTCGACCACCCGCAGCGGGATCCCCAGCCGCCGGGTCAGCGCCGGCACCAGTCCGCCCTGGACGATCACGGAGAAGGCCACCACCACGAAGATGATCTCGTACGCGCGCCGGGCCCCGGGCAGGCCCGCCTGCAGGATGAACGTCCCCAGCAGGATCGGCACCGCGCCCTTCAGCCCGGTCCACAGCACGAAGACCCGCTCGGCGCGCCGCAGGCGTACCGGCCACAGCAGCAGGCCGACGAGGACCGGGCGGATCACGAAGGCCAGCGCGACGGCCAGGACCAGCCCGATCCACCAGACCCCGCCCTCGCCCAGGCCGTCGAGGCTGATCGTCAGGCCCAGCATCGTGAACGCCACGATCTCGCCGAGGCTCGCCAGCGAGGAGTGGAACCGCTCGATCTCCCTCTTGTACGGCGCACGCTCGTCGCCGAGCATGATCCCGGCCGCCAGCACGGCGAGGAACCCCGAGCCGTGCGCGACCGTCGCCAGCCCGTACACCGCGAGGGCGCCGAAGAGCACGCGCGGCGCGTAGAGGCCCTCACTCGGCAGCGGCACGCGCCGCATGAAGGCCAGCAGTGCCATGCCGCCCGCGACGCCCACGGCCGCGCCGATCACCATCTGCTGGGCGAAGGCGAACGAGACCTCCCAGACCGCCGGCAACCCCGCCCCGGTCGCGCCCAGCAGGGCCACCAGCAGCGCGATGCCCACCGGGTCGTTGGCGCCGGACTCGCCCTCGAGAAGCGTGCCGGTACGCCCGGCGATCTCCCGGCGGCCCAGCACGGAGAAGACCACGGCCGGGTCGGTGGGGGCCAGCGCGGTGCCCAGTAGCAGGGACATGCGCCAGTCGATGCCGAACGTGTAGCGCGCGAGCACCGCCACCGCGGCGGCCGTGACGAGCGTGCCCGCGATGCCGAGCCAGATCGTGGCGCCGGCCGCCTCGCGGAACCGGCGCCGCCCGATGTGCATGCCGCCGTCGAACAGGATCACGGCGAGGGCGACGGTCACGATCTGCTCGACCGCCGGGATGTGCAGCCGGCCCAGGCTCGGCCACAGATCGGAGGCGACCGCCGCGCAGATCAGGAAGATCGCCGGTGCCGGGACGCGGAGCCGCTCGGTGACCCGGTTGGACAGGACCGCCATCGTGCCGACGAGGGCCACCAGGAGGATCGCCAGCCCGAACGACTCGACACCCGTCACGACGCCGCCTCTTCTTCCAAAAGGGTCACCAGGGACAGCGCCGACCAGACTTCCCGGCACACCGCCTTCTACGCTATCTACATCCGGCGCAGCAGATGGCCGCGGGCGGCGATGTCGGCACGGCTCCCGCGCTCCTCGAGCCGGGCGGCGAGGTCGCCCCGGTGCTCGGCGTCCTTGTTGCCGCCGTACTTGAACTTCGCGCGGACGTCGGTGATCGTCAGCTCGATGCCGCGGATGCCGGGCAGGAGCCGCCGGTCGTACTCCGCCTCCTCCGACACGGGCACGCGCCCCGAACCCGGCTCGAAGTGGCCGAGTTGCCGGTTGAGCAGGGCGGCCTTCGCCTCGGGGTCGTCGACGATGCGCACGTCGCACGCGAGCTGGACGGTGGCGTAGTAGGACGTCGGAACGCCCTGCTCGGGCGGGGCGCCGGGGTCGGCGTTCCAGTCGGACGGGACGTAGGTGTAGTCGTCGACGACGGTCAGCAGCGCGCGCGGGTGCTCCTCGAGCGCCTCCCAGACCGGGTTGGGCCGCGCGAGGTGCAGCCGTACGAGGCTCTCACCGTCGAACACGAAATGGGTGGGCACGACGATCGGCAGGTCACGCTCGCGACCTCCGGCGATCAGCTGCCCGAAGTCCCTGTCGGCGAGCCACTTCCGCCATTCGTCGTCCTCGGCCGAATCCCAGGGATGTACGAGCACCGCGATCTCCTGTCACATGAAATGCGTTGATGCGGAGCAGAGTAGGCGAGCCCCCCGTCGTTCCGCGACGTCCATGATCAAATCGCGGCGGTGCCCAGGATGTGCTCGGGTCGCACCGGTACGCGCAGGAGCGGTCGGCCGCACGCGTCGCGGATCGCGGCCACGATCGCGGGCGTCGAGGACAGCGTGGGCGGCTCGCCCGCGCCGCGCAGCCCGTACGGGGAGTGCGGGTCCGGGTTCTCCAGGATCTCCAGGCTCATCGGCGGCATGTCGAGGATCGTGGGGATCAGGTAGTCGGTGAAGGACGGGTTGCGCATCAGCCCGTCGCGTACCTGAATCTCCTCCATCAGCGCCAGCCCGAGGCCCTGCGCGCTCCCGCCGTGGATCTGCCCCTCCAGCGAGATCGGGTTGAGGATCTTGCCGACGTCCTGCACGGCCGCCAGCTCGACCACCTTGACCAGTCCGAGTTCGACGTCCACGTCGACGACCGCGCGGTGGACGCAGAACGCGAACTGCACGTGGGACCGGCCCTGGCCGGTCGACGGGTCGAGGGTCGTCGTGGGCCGGTGGTGGAACTCCCGCGTCTCCTCGATCACCTTCACGCCGATGACCTCGGCGATCGGGATCGTCACGCCGTCGGCGACGACCTGCCCGTCGGCCAGCGTCGCGTCCGGCAGCCCCGCGAGGGAGAGCACCCGCTCGCGTACGGCCGCGCAGGCGGCACGCACCGCGCCACCGGTCATGTACGACTGGCGCGAGGCGCTGGAGGAGCCCGACGAGCCGACCCCGGTGTCGGCGGGGGCCACGGTGACCGTGTCGACGCCCAGCTCCGTACGGGCGATCTGGGCCTGCAGCGTGACCAGCCCCTGGCCGACCTCGGCGGCCGCGGTGTGCACCAGCACGGTCGGCTCGCCGCCGGTCATCTCGAGGCGTACCCGCGCGGTGGAGAGGTCGTCGAAACCCTCGGAGTAGCAGATGTTCTTGATCCCGATGCCGTAGCCGACGCCACGGGAGACGCCCTCGCCGTGCGTGGTGTTGGAGGCGCCGCCCGGCAGGTTGCGCACGTCGGAGGTGTCGGTCGGCTCGGGCATCGGGAACGCCTCGGCGCGGCGCAGCATGTACGTGAGCGGCGCCGGCATGTCGACGACCTGGCCGGTCGGGATCGTCGAACCCTCCGACAGCGCGTTGCGGACCCGGATCTCCACCGGGTCCAGCCCGCAGGCCTCGCCGAGCTTGTCCATCTGCGACTCGTAGGCGAAGCAGGCCTGGACGGCGCCGAAGCCGCGCATCGCGCCGCACGGCGGGTTGTTGGTGTACACGCCGTAGGCGTCGATGGAGACGTTCGGCACGTCGTACGGTCCGGCGCCCAGGGAGGCGGCGTTGCCGACCACCGCGGGCGTGGAGGAGCAGTAGGCGCCGCCGTCCAGCACGATCTCGGCCTTGACGTAGACGAGCCGCCCGTCGCGCGTCGCGCCGTGCTCGTACCGCAGCGTCGCCGGATGCCGGTGTACGTGGCCGGAGAACGACTCCTCGCGGCCGTAGACGAACTTGACGGGCCGGGCGGTGTGCAGGGCGAGCAGGCAGGCGTGGATCTGCATGGACAGGTCCTCGCGCGCGCCGAAGGCCCCGCCCACGCCGGCGAGCGTGAGGCGTACCTTGCCGGGAGGCAGGCCGAGGCTGGGCGCGATCTGCTCCTGGTCGACGTGCAGCCACTGGGTGGCCACGAACAGGTCCACGCCGCCGTCCTCGGCGGGCACGGCGAGCCCCGACTCGGGGCCGAGGAAGGCCTGGTCCTGCATGCCGACCTCGTACTCGCCGGTCACGACCACGTCGGCCTCGAACACCGAGCCCTGGCGGATCGGCTGGTGACGGACGATGTTCCCGCCCTCGTGCACCTTGGGGCAGGAGGGGTCCAGCGCGGCGGCGCGCGCGTCCACGATGGGCTCGCGCACCTCGTACTCGACGGAGATCAGGTCGCAGGCGCGCCGCGCGGTCTCCGGGTGGTCGGCGGCCACGATCGCCACCGCCTCACCGGCGTAGCGCACCTGGTCGATGGCGAGGACCGGCTGGTCCTTCAGCTCGAGGCCGTAGTGCTTCGCGCCGGGCACGTCCTCGTGCGTGAGCACGGCGTGCACGCCGTGGAGCTTCAGCGCCTCGGTCACGTCGATGCCGAGGATCGCCGCCCTGGGGTGGGGGCTGCGCAGCGTGGCGCCCCACAGCATGCCGTCCATCCACAGGTCGGAGGAGTAGGCGAACGCTCCGGTCGTCTTGAGTACACCGTCGGGCCTGCGGGCGCTGTCGCCCACGCCGCCGGTGACCGGCGCGCCCGTCAGCGGCTCGCGCCTGCCGGGTGGCTGCGTCATGTCCCTCCACCCCTCGATCGTGCCCGGAGATTCAGCACGGGCTGTATGCGTCCAGCCGGATGATCGGCCGTCCTGAGGGCAGTAGAACAGGCGAGCCCACGGCTACACCCCTGCAGGATCTCACGAATCAAAGTAGGCTCTTTGGGCGATTTCTCCCGATCATCGCGCTCGCTCCGGATCTCGTGGTCCGGGGCCCGGTCTGGCGGTGCCGGGCCCCGGGTATCGCCTTCCGGGATCTTGCCGAAGTCGCTTCAGGAAGAAGCCCGGAAAAACTATCCTTTCGACATGCAGGCCGGTCAGCAGCAGTGGATGGCGTCCGTCGACGCCGTTTGTCCTCCACTGGTGGTAGAGATGGTGGGGGCGGGGGTGCTCTCACCGACGAGCAGAATTCCGGCCGTGACGAGAACGAGGGCGAGGGCTCTCTTCAAGTGGGGCATGCTTACGGCCTCTCCGTGTGTACCTTTGTCAATTTCCGAGTAAAAGCAGGTCAAGGTGGACAGTCAAGGATCCCTTGGGTACCGAATCCGGATGACTCGGATACGCAAGGGCCTGTCGCAGGCACAGTTGGCCCTCCCTGAGTTGTCCGATAGCTACATTTCCCTGATCGAGAGTGGCAAGCGAACGCCTACACCCGACGTTCTCCGCCTCCTCGCGCGCAAGCTCGGCTGCTCCACCTCGTACCTCCTGAGCGGGATCGACGAGGCGGCGCAGGACAAGATCCGCACGACGCTGGATTATGCCGAAATCGCTTTGCAGAACGGCGAAGCGACCGAGGCCCGTGACCGTTACGCGGAGTTGCTGACCGATCCTGACCTGGCCGCACTCCCCGAGGCCGCACGTAAGGCCAAGTGGGGGCACGCCCTCGCGCTCGAGTCCTCCGGCGCCCTCGAGGACGCCCTGCGCGAGTTCGCGGGCCTCGCCTCGGCCCTGTCGCCCGAGTACGACACCGACGAGTGGATCCGGCTCAACGTCGCGGTCTCCCGCTGCCACCGGGAGAAGGGCGACGTCACGGAGAGCGTCGCGGTCGCCGAGAGCGCCTTCGGCCGCGTGACCGCCGGCCCCGGCCAGTGGAGCGACGAGACCGTCAAGCTCGGCGCGACCCTCGTCGCCGCCTACCTCGAGCGCGGCGACCTGGTCAGCGCCCGCCAGCTCGCCGACCGCCTGATCGAACGCGCCAACGCCGTCGGCAGCTCCGTGGCCCGCATGGCGGCCTACTGGGAGGCAGCCATCGCGGCCCGCTACCAGGCCGACTTCGAGACCGCCGTCACCTACGGCGAACGCGCGCTGGCCCTGCTCAGCGAGGCCGCCGACCTCCGCAACCTCAGCCGCCTGCGCGGCGAATACGGCACGCTGATGCTGCTGGCCCGCCCCCACGACGCCGAACGCGCCCGCGACGAACTCCAGCGCGCAATGGGCGAGATGACCGCGACCTCGGCGGGCGAGATCGACGTCGCCCGCTGCCTGACCGAGCTGGCCCGCGCCGAGATCGCGATGGGCCGCCCCGACAAGGCCGCCGACCTGGCCCGCGAGGCCCTCGACCTCCTCGGCGGCGAGCCGAGACTCGCCACCGCGGGCGCCCTCATCATCCTGGGCGAAGCCCGAATCCGGCTCGGTCACGAGGACGAGGCCTCCGAGATCCTCGGCCGCGCCATGGTCTGCCTCGAACACATGGAACCCTCCCGCGAAGCCGCCGAAGGCTGGTTCCACCTGGCCGAGCTCCTCGCGGAGGCCGGCACCGAACAAGAACGCGCCGAGGCCTACCGCCGCGCCCTGACCTGTGCCGGTCTCTAACCCCCGCCGCACAGCCCCGACCGGGGCCGATCGGTCACGCCCCACGGCGGCTCTGCCACCCTCGCCCTCGCCTGCCACCGCCGGGGGCCGGGTCGACCGGGCTGATCCATGCTCGGCTTGTCTCAGGCCCGCCGTCCTCTCACGTCGCCCTCATCCACCGGTCGGGCCCGGTCGACCGCCACCTGCGTGAGCGGCCGGGACCTGTCTTCGGGCGCTTCGGTGACCCCGCATGGGCGGTCGGGCGGTGGCGAATAGGGTGGGGAGGTCCGACGTGCCCAGCCGAAGAGATCGACGTTTCTCCGCCATGACGAAATCCCCGCGCCACGCGCGACGCGTCCATTCCGTAACGTCCCTCCGGCCCCTCGTGCCCCGTGCGCGGTAACCGGGCGTACGCCGCCGCTGCGGCGACCGGGATCGCGGCCTTCGGTGCGCTCCTCATCGCGCTCGTCGCGGGCGGAGCGGTTCGCGAGAAGGTCATCACGGGCCTGAGCGACGCCGGCCCGCTGACCCGCTGGGGGCTGCCCGTCTCGCGGCTCGTCATGGAACTCGGCGGCACGCTGACCGTCGGCGTCCTGCTGGGCGCCGCGGTCCTGCTGCCCTCGGCACGGGGCGTCCTCGACCCGCAGGCGATCCGCTACCTCCGTGCCACGTCCTGGATCGCGGCCGTCTGGGCCGCCGGTGCCTCCGCCACCCTGATCTTCACGGTCTCCGACATCCTCGGCGAACCCGTCGGTACGGTCGCCGGCGGCAACGAGCTGTCGAGCTACGTCGGCCAGCTTCCGCAGGGTACGGCGCTGATGTTCGTCGTTCTGCTGTCGGCACTGGTCGCGCTGCTGAGCCGTACGGCGGCCACCCCGGGCAGCGCCCTGGGCCTCCTCGCCGTGGCCCTCGTCGCCCTGCTGCCGCCGCCGCTGACCGGGCATTCGGCGTCCTCGCCCAACCATGAGCTGGCCATCAGCGGGCTCGCGATGCACGTCATCGCGCTCGCGCCGTGGGTCGGCGGGCTGATGCTGCTCGGCTGGCACGCCGCGCGCGGCGGTGACCATCTCGGTGTCGCCGCCGACCGGTTCAGCCGGATGGCGCTGTGGTGCTTCATCGCCGTCGGGGTCAGCGGCGCCGCCAACGTCGTGTCGCGGCTGCCCGACCCAGCCGAGCTGGTGACCAGCGACTACGGGCGGCTGATCCTGACCAAGGTGCTGCTGTTCACGGTCCTCGGCGGGCTCGGCTGGATGCACCGCGAGCGTACGCTGCCGGCGATCATGGCGCACAACCCGAAGGGCTATCCGCGCCCGCCCGTACGCCGTCCGCCGTGGCCGTTCGTACGGCTGGCCGCCGGCGAGGCCGTCGTGATGGCCGCGACGATGGGCGTCGCGGTGGCCCTGGCGCGCACCGCGCCGCCGGCGGTCCTCACCGAGGAGGACCCGGTCACGGGGATGCTCGGGTTCCCGATGCCGCCGCCCATCACGATCGGCCGCGTCCTGAGCCTCTGGCGGCCCGACCTGTTCTTCGGCGTGCTCGTGGTCGTCCTGGGCGGCCTGTACGCCGCCGGGGTCATGCGCCTGCGTCGTCGCGGCGACCGCTGGCCGCTGGGCCGTACCCTCGCGTGGGCGACCGGCCTGCTGACGATCATCGCGGTCACGATGACCGGCATCGCGACGTACGCGCCGGTCCTGTTCAGCACGCACATGATCCAGCACATGGTGCTGTCGATGCTGTCGCCGATCTTCCTGGTGCTCGGCGCGCCGCTGACCCTCGCGCTGCGCGCGCTCAAGCCGGCCGCCATCCGCGGCGACCGAGGCCCGCGCGAATGGCTTACGATCGTCCTGCACAGCCGGGCGATGAAGTTCATCGGGCACCCCGCCACGGCGACGATCATCTTCATGGTCAGCACGTACGCGGTGTACTTCACGCCGCTGTTCGGCTACCTGATGCGGGCGCACGTCGGCCACCTCGCGATGCTCGTGCACTTCCTGGCGACCGGCACGCTGTTCTTCTGGGTGCTCATCGGCGTCGACCCGACCCCGCGCAAGCTGCCGTACGTCGCGAAGATGCTGCTGCTGTTCGTCACGATGCCGTTCCACGCGTTCTTCGGCATCTCGCTGATGAACCTCGGCCGGCCGATCGCCGCCGGCTGGTACACCGCGCTCCAGCGGCCGTGGGGCACCTCGATCCTGCACGACCAGCAGACCGGCGGCTCGATCGCGTGGGCGTTCGGGGAGATTCCGACATTCATCGTGCTGATCGCGATGGTGCTCCAGTGGTTCGCCGAGGACCAGCGCCTGACACGCCGCTCCGACAGGGCCGAGGCGACCGGCAAGACCGACGACCTGGCGGACTACAACGCGTACCTGGCCTCCCTGGACAAGCGCTCCCGCCGGGAGGACGACGCGCCGGAACGATCATGAGAACTAGGGCTGGTATAGGGGAGCAGGTTGGGGCAACGTGGGAACCATGAAGAACTTTCGCTTCTCGTTCAACATCCTCGGCGTCTCCTCCCGCAAGGCGTTCATGGAGACCTGCCGCAGAGGCGAACAGCTCGGCTACGACACGGTGTTCGCCGCCGACCATCTGGGGATGCCCGCGCCGTTCCCGATGCTCGTCGCCGCAGCCGACGCGACCGATCGGCTGACTGTGGGCACGCTCGTGCTGAACGCCCCGTTCTGGAACCCGTCGCTGCTGGCCCGCGAGATCGCTACCACCGACCTGCTCACGGACGGACGGTTAGAGCTGGGTCTCGGCTCCGGGCACATGAAGTGGGAGTTCGACGAGGCCGGCATCGACTGGGAACCCTTCGGCAAGCGCGCCGACCGGCTCGAGGCGACCATTGACGAGCTGAAGCGACTGTTCGCCGCCGACGGCTACGAGCAGCAGGCGGCCGTACGCGAGGAGCTCGGCAGCCCGGTGCTGCGGCCCGTACAGCGGCGCGGCTTCGACGGGTACGGTCCGCCGCTGATCATCGGCGGCACCGGCGACCGCATCCTGCGGATCGCCGCCAAGCATGCCGACATCGTGGCCATCGCCGGGGCGTACCAGATCAAGGGCCAGCCGCCCGGAGTGTTCCGCATCGGGACGGCCACCGAGGCCGTCGACCGCGTCCGGTACGCGCGGACGAACGCCGGTGCCCGCGCCGACCAGCTCGAATGGCACGTACTGGTGCAGATCGTCCATGAGACCTCCGACCGCCAGGCCGTCGCGGAGGCGCTCTCGGAACGCTACGGGTCGAGGCTGACCCCGGAGCAGATCCTCGAGACGCCGTTCGCGCTCATCGGCACCGTAAAGGAGATGGCCGACCAGATCCTGCGCAACCGGGAGCTCTTCGGCTTCACCTACTACACCGTGCACGGCCCGTACATGGACGCGTTCGCCCCGGTCATCGAGCGGGTACGGGCGTTGAGTGGTTCGGGGGCCGACCCGACCGGCTGAGCACGGGTAAGCCGGGCCGACGGCGGGAAGGTCCGTTCCTGTGTGTCGCAGAGTGATCACAGGGCTTCTCATCGTGACATCGGCCGCCGTCGGCTGCGCCGACGCACGCGTCGTACCGGTCCACGCCCAACGGTCGCTCGAGCCACGGGCCGAGCCCTCGCCGACGATCTCGCTCAGCCCGGAGCCGAAGGCCGCCCGCGGCTCGCACATCACGCTGCCCATGCGAATCGTGCGCGGCAACGGCGGCACGCTCGTCTACGTCCCGATGAAGGTCAACGGGCACGGGCCGTACGAGTTCGTGCTGGACACCGGCTCCTCGAACTCCTCGGTCGACCGCAGCCTCGTGCGCGCCCTCGGTCTGCCGAAAACGGGCCAGATGCACCCGGTACAGGGCGTGACCGGCAGCGGCGTCGTCCCGATGGTGCGCGTACGCCACTGGTCCATAGGCGGCGTCTCCATGCACGGCACGTCGCTCTCAGTGGTCGACCTCGGCATCGGCGTCGGCGGCCTGCTCGGCTCCGACGAACTCTGCCGCTTCGGCGACGTCATCCTCGACTTCCAGCACAACCGCCTGATCCTCGACCGCCGATGACGCCGCCCAGCCTGGTGGCCGGGATCCCAGGACCGGCCGGACCTGGCACCACGCGCGGCCCTACCTCGCCGGCCTGGCCTTGCTGCGCGAGGTGACCGCGCGCGCCCTGAGGTGGTCAGCCGGGGAGTTGGCCGAGGGCGACGGTGACGGTGGCGCGTCCGCCGTCGGGGCGTTGGATTTCTATCGGGACCTTCTGGCCGGGCTTGAGTGAGGCGAGCGCCTCGGCGAGGGCGGTGGTCGTCGGGGTGTGGATGCCGTTCACGGACAGGATGGCGTCGTCCACACGGATCCCGGCTTTGGCGGCCGGGCCGCCGCGGGTGACGGTCACGACGCCGACGCCGACCACGTTGCCTTGCAGGTCGACGACCGTACGGACCTTGACGCCCAGCGCGGCGCGGCCGGACTGGGTCACCCGGCCGGAGGAGATGAGCTGGTCGGCGATGAGCTTGACGGTGTTGCTCGGGATGGCGAACCCGATGCCCGCCGCGGCGCCACCGATCTGCGGGTCGGAGACGGTCAGGGTCGGGATGCCGACGACCTGCTTGTTCAGGGTGACCAGGGCGCCCCCGCTGTTACCCGGGTTGATCGGCGCGCTGGTCTGGACGGCACCGGCGATGGTCGCGCCGGGGAAGGTTCCCTCGCGGCTGGAGGTCACGGTACGGCCGAGGGCCGAGACGATGCCGTTGGTGACGCTGCCGGACAGGCCGAGCGGGTTGCCCATCGCGAGCACGATCTGGCCTACGGCGAGGCGAGCCGAGTCGCCGAACACCGCCGGCCGCAGTGACGCGCCCTTGACCCGTACGACGGCCAGGTCGTTCGCGGCGAACTCCCCGACGAGGGTCGCGGGCATCGCCTTCTTGCCGCTCGCGGCGGTCACCTGGAGCTTGCGCGCGCCGTTGACGACGTGGTCGTTGGTCACGATGTCGCCCTTGGCGTCGTACACGATCCCCGACCCGAGCCCCGAGTCGGTGTTGATCTGTACGACGGCCGGCAGGACGTTCTTCACGACGTCCTCGTACTGCTGCTCGAGGCGTTCGCCGGAGCCGGACGCGCCAGGGCCGGTCGTCGCGGACGCCGCGGTACGCCCCGCCTCACCGTTCCCGCAGCCGGAGACCAAGGTCGCCCAGGCCAGAGCCGATACCGCCATCCCGGCCCACGTCAATCGCTCCATGCATGTGCTGTTCCCCTCACCGGACGGCGCGAAGCCGTACCCCGTACCGGGCGGGCCAGACCTTTGACCGCGCGTGGCTCTCAGCCGCGGTTGTGCTGAAGCCAGTGGGTGGCGAACGACCCGACCGTGGACCGTACGGCGAGGATGACGATCCCGAGCGTCAGGAGGGGTGTCACCACCCATTTCTCCATAAGTCCGTCGGTACGCGGCACGACCGGAACCTCCATCCGGAACCCGATCGGCCACAGCACGGGACAGCCCTCGGGCGTGAGGCAGTCGGTCAGTACGTGCGTCAGCCCGCCGAGCCCGACCGCGAGGCCGGCCCAGCCCAGCACGTAGCCGAAGATGTCGATGCCGGGCCCGGCGAAGTGCATCCCGGCCATCGCGTACGTCAGCCCGCCCGCGATGGCGCCGTTGAGCAGCACGTTGAAGTGCTCGCGTTCGGGGACCCGGATGCCGACGCCGCGCAGCCCCAGTCCGATCAGCAGGAACAGCGCGCCCCACCAGACCTGGACGGCGTTCGTGGCGATCCAGTCCGCGCCGAGCGCGGTGAGCAGGCAGAACAGCAGCGAGTGCGTGGCGTGCCGGTGCCCGCCGGAGACGGCGGCGACGGCCCTGCACAGGACGTGGGTCACCGGGCCGAAGGCGTTCGCGATCGAACCGTCGTGGTGGTCGAGGTCGGGCAGCAGCGCCGCGCCCGCGCACACCACCGAACCGGCCAGTATCTGGCCGGGCGTCATCCTCATGCCGTGGTCGGCGAGCAGCGGCACGATCCCGAGCCATGCCGCGGCCCCGGCCAGGGCGTGCGTGTGCCCCATCATGCGCCGATCACCCGCTTTGCTGCCACGCGCCGGACTGTAACCCGGCATCCCGCCCGAGGTCAGCGCGACGCGCCGGGCGTCACCGGGATCAGCCGCCAGTCGGCCGCCTTCTGCTCGTACGGCCCGTCGAGACGCTTGGCGACGATGGCCGGCAGACCCTGCGAGCGCGCCGCCGCGCGTACGGCGTGGCCGTCCTTGAACCAGGGCGTGGTCTGCACGAGCCGCCCGGACGGCCGGAGGTCGCCGAGGAGCTCGCGCCGTAGCGCGTACGGCTCGGACAAGAGCGCCCGCCCGTCGAGGTGCAGCAGGTCGAACACCAGGTACGAGCCGTCGACGACCTCGCCGTCCAGCACCGCGCCATGGGCGCCCACCGCGACGCCGACGCCAACCGGCGCCTTGACGACCGAGCCCGACGCGTCGAGCGCGCGTACGTTCCCGTGGTCGACGATCGCGATCAGCCGGCTCCCGCCCCAGGCGAACTCGTAGCCGTAGTCCTCAACGCGACGCGGCAGGCCGCTGCGACGATCGGGGACCACGGGCCGCACCGTGTCCGGCAGCGGTGCCGCGTCCGCTATGACCGCCGGGTCCATGCGATGGATCATCCAGTCCCGGTCGCGCGTACGGAACAGGACGTAGCGCCCGGAGACCCGCGACCCCCGCAGCACGATCTTGACCTCGCGGTCCGTCCACTTCTCGGTCGTGTACGTGCCGCGGTCCCAGATCAGTACCTGGCCGCCGCCGTACTCGCCCTTGGGGATCTCCCCGGCGAACGTCGCGTACTCCAGCGGATGGTCCTCGGTGTGCACGGCGAGGTGGTTCGACTTCGGGTCGTCCGGCACGCCCTTGGGCAGCGCCCACGACACGAGCACGCCGTCCCGTTCGAGCCGGAAGTCCCAGTGCAGGCGCCGCGCGTGGTGCTCCTGGATCACGAACGTGTCGTCGTTCCCTTGAGGCAGCGGACCCTCGCCCGGAACCGGCTCGGGCGTACGCCGAGCGTCGCGTTTGCCGCGGTAGGTCCCGAGTCTGTCGGCCATGGGCTCAGGCGGGGCTGGCATGCGCGGCGATGACGCGCCAGCCTGCGTCGGGTGCGTAGATCCACGTACGCGTGAAGTTCAGGCGGGCAGTGAAGGACGAACCACCGAAGACGCCTTCCAACGTGCCGAGAAACCAGGTCACACCCGTGTGCCCTTCGACGAGGACGACCAGATCCTCTTCCTCGACCTTCGAGAGCCGCTGCGTGCGCGACCGCTGCAGCTCGAGATCATCCTGTTTGGTGTAGCGGGCGCCGTCGGGACCACCCGTGTAGATGAGGCGGTCGTCGAGTAGGGCATCGAGTGCGTCGGCGTCGCCGGCGAGCTGCGCCGCCTGGAGACGGCGTTCGGCCTCGCGGAGGGCGCCGGTGAGATCCTTGCTCATGCGGCCATCCTCTCAAGACTTGTCCAGGTCAGCCCGCGATGCCACCGTGTACGGGTGAGGGCGCTGATCAGCTACTGCACCACGCCCATGGGCCCGGTGGCGTACTCGACGACGGGAACCGGACCGGCCCTGCTCTGCGACTCGGGCTGGATCACGCACCTTCGAGGGCAGCTGGACCTGTTCTCCTTCGCCACGTTCCTCGAACGCCTCGCGGAGCACTTCACGGTGATCCGCTACGACAAGCCGGGGTGTGGTCTGTCGGACCGGGACTGCGTCGACCTCTCGTTCGACGGGCAGGTGGCGGCGGCGCTGGCGGTGGCCGACGCGGTGGGCGCCCGCACGTTCCGCCTCTTCGGTGCCTCTCAGGGAGGCCAGATCGCGGCCGCGATCGCCGCGAGACACCCCGAACGCGTCGAGGCGCTCGTGGTCTACGGAATGTGCGCCAGCGGCCGGGATCTGGCGCCGGCCGAGGTCAGGACGTCCGTCGTGGCGCTCGTACGCGCGCATTGGGGCATGGGGCTACAGGCGTTGGCCAGCGCGTTCGTCGCCCATCCCACGGCCGAGGACGTGGCGGCGTTCGCGCGGTTCCAGCGGGAGAGTTCTTCGGCCGCGGTGGCCGCCCGGCTGCTCGAGGTGTACTACGACACGGACGTACGGGCGTTGCTGCCGGCGATCCGGACGCCGACCGCGGTCCTGCACCGCGAAGACGACCGAGGCACCCGCTTCGCGCTGGGCCGCGAGGTCGCCGCGTGCGTCCCCGGCGCCACGCTGATCCCGCTGCCAGGAGACAGCCACCTCTACTACTACGGCGAATGGGAGGCCGTCCTGGAGGCGATGCTCGGTTTCCTGCGCCCGCCCACGCGCCGGCCACTGACGGATCGCGAGTTCGAGGTGGCCGGGCTGGTCACCGAGGGGCTCACCAACGATGCCATCGCCCGGCGCCTGTCCGTCGCGCCGCGAACCATCGAAACGCACGCGGAGAACATCCGGCGCAAGCTGGGCGTGCACTCCCGTGCCCAGATCGCGGCCTGGGTCACCGAGCAGCGGCTGCGCCGGCCTAGGTAGATCACCCGATGGCCGTTTCGCCGCGATGGCCATAACGTCGGCTCCATGTCACACGCGACATCTGTGGGTACGCCCACCCTGACCGTCCCGTACCGCTTCCGCGGCCCGTCGGGCAGCGCCAACGGCGGTTACATGTGCGGACGCATCGCAGGGTACGTCGACGGGCCGGCGACGGTCACCCTGCGGCGACCGCCGCCGCTCGCCACACCGATGACCGTCGAGGTCGACGCCGATGGTTCGCTGCGCGTCCTTCACGACGCCACACGCGTGGCCGAGGCCGTGCCCGCCCAGGACGTCCCGGCGCTCCGCGTACCCGGCACCGCCTCGATCGTCGAGGCGCGCGCGGCCGAGGGTCGCGCCGGGTACTTCCGGGATCCGGCGTATCCGGAGTGCTTCGTCTGCGGACAGGATCGCGGTCCCGGTGACGGCCTGCGCATCTCGCCCGGACCCGTACCCGGCCGGGAGGTATGGGCGGCACCGTGGACACCGGACGCCTCGGTGGCCGGCGACGGCACGAGCGTGCCCCCGGAGATCGTCTGGGCGGCGTTGGACTGCCCCAGTGGGATCGCCGCCATCGACGCCGTCGCCATCGAGCCGGATACCGCCATCCTGCTCGGCCGAATGACCGCGAACGTCGCGGCACTGCCGGCGGTCGGCGACGAATGCCGGCTGATCGCCTGGCTGATCGGACGCGACGGCCGCAAGCTGATGGCCGGATCGGCCGTGCTGGGGCGAGACGGTGACGTGCTCGCGGTGGCCAGTACGGTGTGGCTCACCGTGCCGCGCGCGTCATGACGACACGGCGCGGCGTGGCGCTCACGCCGATGGAGACCCGCAGGGACGTCATCGTCGAGGCCGCGGTGCTGGCCGACGAGCTGGGGTACGAGACGTTCTCGGTACCCGAGGGCTGGGGGCTGGACTCCACCCCTCTGGTGACCGAGATCGCCCTGCGTACCACCCGGATCAAGGTCGTCTCGGCCGTCCTGTCGGTGTGGGGGCGCACCCCGGCGACGCTGGCCATGACCGCCGCCTCCCTTCAGGAGGTCTGCCAGGGCCGGTACGTGCTGGGCCTGGGCGCCAGCACGAGCGCGCTGGTCGAGGGGTTCCACGACATCCCGTTCGAGCGCCCGGCCGCCAAGCTGCGCGAGGTCGTGACGCAGGTACGCGCGCTGCTCTCCGGCGAACCGGCCCGGCTCCACCACGTCCCCGGCGCCCGCCCGCTGCGGCTGGGCCGGCCGCTCACCGCCGAGGTGCCCATCTGGGTCGCGGCGCTGGGCCCTCACTCCACCCGCGTGGCCGCCGAACTCGGCGACGGCTGGATCCCCGCACTGGTGGCCCGGGACCGCCTTGCCTCCTGGGCGGACCGGCTCAACGCCGTCGTGCCGCAGCGCCCGGCCCTCACCGTGGCGACCGGACCCATCACCGTCGTCGACGAGGACCCGGCCGCGGCGCGCGACATCGCCGCCGTGTGCACCGCCTGGTACCTGTGCGCCATGGGCGGCGTCTACGCCCGGTCCCTGGCCGACCAGGGCTTCGCCAACGAGGTCAACGCGATCATCGCCGCGAACCCCCGCCCGAGCCCGCGCCGCGGAACCGTCCCCGCCGTCGCCCAGCCGCTGCTCGACCAGCTCGCCATGTACGGAACGCCTGACCAGGTCGGGGAGCAGTTCAAGCCCTGGGAACAGGCGGCCGACATCGTCAGCGTCCTGCTGCCGCCCGGACTGCCCTGGCCCACCATCGAGGCCACCCTCCGGGCCGCGGCCCCACCACGGGGCAGTCTCCAAGAGACTGTTGGGGAGCCCTCGTAGTCTCTAAGAGATTGTTGGGGAGCCCTCGTCCGTCGTGAGCGGCGGGCCAGGGGGCGCGTCGCGAGGCGGAGGAGGGAGTCGGCCTGGTGTCGGCCGGCGATCGACGACAACGCGGCGAGGCGTCGCCTGGGTGCCGCGCAGTAGGGCATGGGGCTCCCCAACAGTCTCTAAGGGAGGCGTGCCAGCAGGTGGGTGTCGAGGAAGCCTCGCTCGGAGGCCGGGTCGTGGAGCAGCCGGGCGAACGTGACGAGCCCGGCGCCGTCCAGTAGCTCGGCGAACCGGTCCGCCGGCCAGCTGTAGGCGGGTGTCACCTTGTGGTCGAAGCGGACCGGTTCGGGCCCGTCGGTCCCGAAGAAGGAGGCCAGGAGCAGGCCGCCCGGTGCGAGGACGCGCGCCGGCTCGGCGAGGAGTGCGGGGAGTTCCGCGGGAGGGGTGTGGATCATCGAGTAGTGGGCCAGTACGCCGCCGAGCGCGCCGTCCTCGATCGGCAGGGCCTCCATCCGCGCCTCGTCGAACCGCAGCGCCGGATGGGCCCGCCGGGCGTGGTCGATCATGCCGGGGGAGAGGTCGAGGCCGAAGGCGTCCAGCCCCAGCTCGTGCAGCATGGCGGTCAGATGTCCGGGCCCGCACCCGACGTCGGCCACTCGCGGGTTCCCCGTCGCGCGTACCAGCTCGGCGAAGCCGCCGATCATGGCCCGCGCGATCGGCTGCGTCTCCAGCCGATCGGCGAACATCGACGCGTACAGCTCGACGACCCCGTCGTAGGCCGCCCTGGTCTCGTCCTGGTGCATCATCACGGAAAGGAGGCTAAGGCCCTAGATGATCTCGTCCGCGGTGTCCTTGGCCTCATAGCGCAGCAGGTCTCCCGGCTGGCAGTCGAGCGCCTCGCAGAGCGCCGCGAGCGTCGCGAAGCGCACCGCCTTGGCGCGGCCGTTCTTGAGTACCGCCAGGTTGGCGGGGGTGATCCCGATGCGGTCTGCGAGTTCGCCCACGGACAGCTTCCGCTTGGCCAGCATCACGTCGATGTCGACGATGATCTGCATCAGATCACGTCGTCCAGCTCGGCCTGCATCTGCGTTGCTTCGGTGTCGCGCGTGACGGCCTGGGCGAGCAGCGTCCGCAGCACGAGCACGATGAGCGCGACCCCCAGGACTGCCATGCCGATCCCGGCCATGATGACGGTGATGCCGGGGTTGTCCTGATGGTGTGGCGCCAGGAGGGCCGTGAGTGCGAACCACAGGAGAGCGGCCGCCGCGATCGCGCCGATCACGATGTCCACGTACCGGAAGGCGGCGTGGGAGAACACGGTTCCGCTGATGTCGAGGCCGTGCGCAGGCACTTCGAGGAGGTGCTTTCGGCGGAGTCGAGGGTGCTGATCTCGGTCGCCGAGGTGGCGGGCGAGGTAGAGGCTCGCCCCTCTAGGCGAGGGTGAGGATCTCCGAGCCGTCGTCGGTGACGAGGAGGGTGTGCTCGAACTGCGCCGTCCGGCGACGGTCCTTGGTGACGACGGTCCAGCGGTCCGGCCAGACGTCGTAGTCGATCGTGCCGAGGGTCAGCATCGGCTCGATCGTGAACGTCATGCCCGGCTCGATGAGCGTGGAGGCGTTCGGGTCGTCGTAGTGCGGCACGATCAGGCCGGAGTGGAAGGTCGTGCCGATGCCGTGCCCGGTGAAGTCGCGCACCACGCCGTAGCCGAAGCGCTTGGCGTACGACTCGATGACCCGGCCGATGATGTTGAGCTGCCGGCCGGGCCGGACGGCCTTGATGGCGCGCATCATGGCCTCGCGGGTGCGCTCGACGAGCAGCCGCGACTCCTCGTCGACCGCGCCGACCAGGAACGTCGCGTCGGTGTCGCCGTGGACGCCGTCCTTGAAGGCGGTGATGTCGATGTTGATGATGTCGCCGTCGCGTACGACCGTGTCGTCGGGGATCCCGTGGCAGATCACCTCGTTGAGCGAGGTGCACAGCGACTTGGGGAACCCGCGGTAGCCGAGCGTGGAGGGGTACGCACCGTGGTCGAGCATGAACTCATGCCCGATGCGGTCCAGCTCGTCGGTCGTGACACCCGGGACGATGTTCTTGCCGACCTCTTCGAGGGCCTGCGCCGCGACCTTGCCGGCCACCCGCATCCGCTCGATGATCTCGGGGGACTTCACCGCGTCCTCGCCGGTGCGGGGGACCTTCTTTCCGACGTACTCCGGCCTCGGAATGTCCGCGGGAACCTTGCGGATGGGTGAAACGTGGCCGGGCCGGAGTTGCGTCGTCATGCTGTTGGAGTGTAGTTGGCCGATCGGGGCACGATGACGAACATGATCGGAGACGAATGATGAGCGACGAGGACAAGTGGTACTTCTGCCTCAAGCACATGCGGGTCGAGCACGGCCCCGGCTGCCCTGACCGGGAGCGAATGGGCCCCTACGACAGCGAGGCCGAGGCGTCGAACGCCCTGAAGACCGCCGCCGACCGCAACAAGAGCTGGGACCACCAGGACGACGACGACTAAACGGTCGTAGGACCGGTGATCGTCTCGAGCAGGGCGGCCAGCCGGTCGCGTACGCCGCGGCGGGTCTGTGGCTCGCCCGCGGCGGCGCTCACGAGGTGCTGGGCCGCGTCGAACGACACGAGCATGTCGCCCGTGGGCACCGTCAGCTCCTCGTGAGCCAGCCCGCGCAGCTCGGGGTCGTCACCGTCGAGGGCGAAGATCGTCGCGCCGATCTTCCGTGCGTCGTCCACCCGCTCGAGGAGCGGGGCGGGCGAGGTGTCCTCGGAGACGACCAGGAGGGACTCGCCGCGGCGCGCCGCCTCGAGCCGGTCCAGGCCGATCGCCAGGTGGGGCGGCGCACCGGCCGGGGGATTCCAGCGTACGAGGGTCGGCGCGAGCTCCGGCAGGGAGTTGAGCCGGCTCTCGTCGTCCAGATGCGCCGCCAGGTGCCACGGCTCGCCCTCCGGCGGCCCGACGAGCAACAACCCGGGTGTCTTCCCCACCGACCGCCGCATCGCGCGGGCGAACGCGCGCGTGCGGTCCGGCCAGCCGGTCGTCGAGAGCAGTCCTCGCAGCGCCTCCACCTGACTCGCGTCCATGAACCCATGGTGCCGTACGTACCCCGGGAGTGTGCCGAGACGAAGATCGGTGTACGTATGACATATGGAGATTCTCGGCATCGACATCGGCGGCTCCGGGGTCAAGGGCGCCCCGGTGGACGTACAGGCCGGAGAGTTCACGCGTGACCGGTTGCGCGTGCCGACCCCCGATCCCGCGACGCCCGATCCGGTCGCGGAGGTCGTGGCGGAGATCGTCCGGCACTTCGCGTGGGACGGCCCGGTCGGCGTGACGTTCCCGGGCGTGGTCGTGGACGGCGTCGTGCGTACGGCCGCCAACCTCGTCGACGACTGGGTGGGGCTGAGAGCCGGCGAGCTGTTCGGCGAGAAGGCGGGTGTGCCGGTCACGCTGCTCAACGACGCCGACGCGGCGGGTGTCGCGGAGCTGAGCTTCGGCGCCGGGCGCGGGCACGGCGGGACCGTCCTCGTGGTCACGCTCGGCACCGGCATCGGCAGCGCGCTGTTCGTCGACGGCACCCTGGTGCCCAACACCGAGCTGGGCCACATCGAGATCGACGGGAAGGACGCCGAGGAACGCGCCTCCGCGAACGCGCGCGAGGTCCACGACTGGAGCTGGCACAAGTGGGCCGGCCACGTCGAGACGTACCTGCGGCGCGTCGAGGACCTCATCCAGCCCTCACTGATCATCATCGGGGGAGGGGTGAGCCGGAAGGCCGACCGGTTCCTGCCGGAGTTGGAGCGGGTACGCGCCAAGGTCGTCCCCGCGGAGTTGCACAACGCCGCCGGAATCGTCGGCGCCGCGATGGCCGCCGTACCCCGAGGCGCGACCGGCTGATCCCCGTTTGACAGGATCGGGCCATGAGCACTCAGCACGCGGAAGCGCCGGACGTCGCCGGCCTGACCATCGGCATCCTCGGGGGCACCGGCGACCAGGGCAAGGGGCTGGCCCGGAGGTTCGCCCTCGCCGGCCACAACGTGATCATCGGTTCCCGCAACGCCGAGCGCGCGCGTACGGCCGCCGAAGGCCTCGGCGAGTCCGCGCGCGGCGAGGAGAACCCGGTCGCCGCGCGCGAGGCCGACGTCGTGATCGTGGCGGTGCCGTGGGACGGCCACCGCGCGCTCCTGGAGTCCCTGCGCGACGACCTCGCGGGCAAGATCGTCATCGACTGCGTGAACCCGCTGGGCTTCGACAAGCAGGGCGCCTACGCGCTGCCCGTCGAGGAGGGCAGCGCCGCGCAGCAGGCCGCGGCCGTGCTCACCGGCAGCACCGTCGTGGCCGCCTTCCACCACGTCTCCGCGGTCCTCCTGCTCGACCCGGCGGTGGCGGCCGTCGACCTGGACGTGCTCGTGCTGGGCGACGACCGCGAGGCGACCACCCTCGTACAGGCCCTGGCCGAGCGCATCGGCGGCGTACGCGGCGTGTACGGCGGCCGGCTGCGCAACGCCCACCAGGTGGAGGCGTTCACCGCCAACCTGATCTCGGTCAACCGCCGCTACAAGACGCACGCCGGCGTGCGCGTCACCGGCGTATGAGATTCGTCGTCTACGGGGCGGGCGCCGTCGGTGGCGTCGTCGGCGCGCGCCTCTTCCAACAGGGACACGACGTCACGCTGATCGCCCGCGGCCCGCACCTGGAGGCCCTGCGCAGCGGCGGGCTCCGCCTCGAGACGCCCGAGGAGAGCGCCACGGTGCGCGTACCGTCGGTCGCCCATCCCGCCGACGCGAACCTCGCCCCGGGCGACGTCGTCCTGCTCACCATGAAGACGCAGGACACCCGCGACGCGCTGACGGAGCTGTCGGCCGTCGCACCGCCGGGCATCATCGTCGGCACGCCGCAGAACGGCGTGGAGAACGAACGCCTCGCGCTCCGGATGTTCTCCCGTGTGTACGCCGTCTGCGTGCTGCTGCCCGCGGTCTTCGTCGAGCCCGGCGCCGTACGCGCCCATGTCGCGCCGGTCACCGGGCGCCTGGACGTCGGGTGCTACCCCGCGGGCGTGGACGACACGGCGCGGGAGCTGTCGGCGGCCTTCGCGGGCGCGACCTTCGCGTCGGAACCGCGGCCCGACGTCATGCGCTACAAGTACGGCAAGCTGATGACCAACCTCGGCAACGCCGTCGAGGTGGTCCTCGGACCCGGCGGGCACGGCCGCGAGGTCGTGAAGCTCGCGCGCGAGGAGGGCCTGGCGTGCCTGCGCGCCGAGGGCATCGACCCGCCTGAGGGCGTCACGCTCGAGGGCGAGATGCGGGCGGTCGGCGGACACGAGCACTCGGGCGGCTCCTCCGTACAGAGCCTCCAGCGCGGCACCGGCACGATCGAGGCCGACTACCTCAACGGCGAGATCGTGCTGATCGGCCGCAGGCACGGCATCCCGACCCCGGTCAACGAGCTGCTCCAGCGCCTGGCGAACCGGATGGCACGCGAGAGGATGACGCCGGGCATGATGACGCCCGACGAATTCCTGGCGGAGCTGAAGTCCGGGTGAGCCCCGCGCGCGCCATGACGGACGACCTGGGGCGGCTCGTGCACGTCCCGGGCTCCATGCGGCGCGTCGTCTCGCTCGTGCCGTCGCTCACCGAGGCGGTCGCCACGACCGCGCCGGGCCTCCTCACCGGCGCCACCGACTGGTGCACGCACCCGAGCGGGCTCGACGTCACGCGGGTCGGCGGCACCAAGAACCCCGACGTCGAGAAGGTCGCGGCGCTGGCGCCGGACCTCGTACTGGCCAACTTCGAGGAGAACCGCGAGGAGGATCTCGACCGGCTGCGCGCGGCCGGTCTCGCGGTCTGGGTCACCGTGATCCGTACGCTGCCCGAGGCCCTGACCAGCCTGAACCGGATGCTCGCCGCGTGCGGCGCGGCCGACCCGCCGTGGCTCGGGGAGGCACGTGAGGCCTGGTCGGACGTGCTGGACGCGCCGCCGCTGCCGGTGCGCACCGCGGTCGTCCCGATCTGGCGCCGCCCCTGGATGGTGCTCGGCCGGGAGACCTTCGCCGGTGACGTCCTCGCGCGGCTCGGCGTGGTCAACCTGTACGCCGACGCGGCCGAGCGCTACCCGAAGGTCACCGTCCCCGAGATCCTGGACCGCCGCCCCGACCTCGTCGTGCTGCCCGACGAGCCGTACGCCTTCGGCGCCTCCGACGGGCTGGAGTTCCCCGGCCGGCCCGTCGCGCTCGTGAGCGGGCGGCACCTGGAGTGGTACGGGCCCTCGCTCGCCGAGGCGCGGATCGTCTTGGATCAGGCGCTGGGACAGAATACGGTGTAATGCCAGGTGAGAGGATTCTCGGCACCGCGCGGAGGCACCCGTTGACCACCCACCACGACCTGAGGCCCCCGGCCGGGGGCGGACCGGCGATGTGAACGCGCCGCCGGACATCGACGGCCTGCTGCGCGAGCTCGCGCCGCGGGTCCTCGGCATCCTCGTACGGCGCCACGGCGGCTTCGACGCCTGCGAGGACGCCGTGCAGGGAGCGTTGCTCGCCGCCGCCACCCGGTGGCCCGGCGAGGGAGTGCCGCCCGACCCGGAGGGCTGGCTGATCGAGGCCGCGTCGCTGCGCCGGAACGAGCTGTGGCGCGGCGAGTCCGCGCGGCGGCGCCGCGAGCGGGTCGCCGCCGCACCGGTGCCGACGGCGGCGGAGCCCGCTGCCGCTGCCGCTGCCGGAGCCCGATGCCGACGACACGCTCACGCTGCTGCTGCTCTGCTGCCACCCCGCGCTCACGCAGGCCTCTCAGGTGGCGCTGACGCTGCGCGTCGTGGGCGGCCTGAGCACCGACGAGATCGCGCGGGCCCTCCTCGTGCCGTACGCCACGATCGCCCGCTGTGTCAGCCGGGCCAAGCAGCGGATCAAGGCGGCGGGCGGTGACCTCACGCACCCCGGCGAGGTGGAGCGCACCGAGCGGATGGCCGCCGTGCTGCACGTGCTGTACCTGATCTTCAACGAGGGCTACACCACGAACTACGGGTCGATCTCGCATCGCGTCGAGCTCACCGCCGAGGCGATCCGGCTGGCCCGCAGGCTCCACCGGCTCCGGCCCGAGGACGGCGAGGTCGCCGGGCTGCTCGCGCTGATGCTGCTCACGGACGCCCGGCGGCCCGCGTCCACCGGCGCCGACGGCGCCCTGGTGCCGCTGGCCGAACAGGACCGTGGCCGGTGGGACGCCGGCGCCATCGCCGAGGGCGTCGCCCTGCTCACCGGGGCGCCCGGCCCCTACCAGGTGCAGGCCGCGATCGCCGCCGCGCACAACGCGGCTCCGCGCGCCGAGGACACCGACTGGCCGCGAATCCTCGGCCTGTACGACCTGCTCCAGGCCCTGTCGCCCGGCCCGATGGTCGGACTGGGCCGCGCCGTCGCCGTCGCGATGGTCGAGGGCCCGCAGGCCGGGCTGCGCGCGCTCGACGAGGCGGAGGCCGACCCGGCCATCGCCGGGCACCACCGCGCGCACGCCGTACGCGCCCATCTCCTCGACCTCGCGGGCGACGGGCCGGCCGCGCGCGTCCAGTACGAACTGGCCGCGCGCCGCACGTCCAGCGTCCCCGAACAGCGGTATCTCGGCGCACGCGCGGCGAGCCTCGCGCCGCCGGACCTGTTCTAGAGCGGCAATGCGGAGGTCAGCCGTCGCTCCGGTCGTCGACCGTTGCGACCTCTACGCAGTCGCCGCCATTGCCGCCGCTTCGCTTGCTCTTACGCCAGCTCAGGTCCATCGCTTCACCTTTCGTCGTCGACCGTGGCGACTTCGACGCAGTTGCCGCCGTCGCCGCCGCTCCGCTTGCTCTTACGCCACTCGACGGTGCTCACGTCCATCGTTCCTCAGTGACCTTTCGTATCAAGTCGGTGGACATGCCCACCGGCAAGGCCATCGCACGAATCGCGTCGAACTTTGCCGTCAGAGTGCGAATGTCCGCTACCTCGTCAAGAGTAAGTCCCCTGGCTGCGGTGTCCACGTACGCGATCTCGCTTCGGTCCGCGAGCGTCGCCAGGACGAAGGAACCGACCGTGCCTTCCGCGGGGATCTGCCCTGCGACGACCTGGATGGACACGGTCGGGGACTGGCGCTCGATCAGGTGCAGCAGCTGCTCCCTCATGGTCTCGGGTGTGCCGACCTGGTGATGGAGAACTCCCTCGAACAGGACGATCGTGAGCCTCGGGGGCGGGGGGTCGGTTCTGGAAAGGATGACCTGTCGGCTCACCCGCGCCTCGGCGGCCTCCTGGTCGCCCTTCAGCAGGCCGAGCGCGTAGTCCATGGTCTGCAGCAACCCTGGGACCACGAGACATTCATAGCTCTGCAGGGTGTCCGCGCCCTCCTCGACGGACGGCCAGTCGAACCACGTGGGGAACGCCGGGCTTCTGACGAGCTTGTCCCACAGCGAGGGCAGGGCGCCCCGCGTGTCCAGGACGTCGTCGAGGGTCACCGCGAAGGCGCGGGTGCACCGCGTCTCTCCGCGTTCGACGGCGCCGACGTAGCTCCCCGACACGGGGACCTTGTCGGCCAGCACCGCCTGCGACAGTCCCTTGTCCTCGCGGTAGCGGCGCACTTCGGCGCCGAAGACCTGAAGTGCCGGCGATTGAACCTTGACCGCCATTACAGCTCCTTAATCGAGATCACAACCAGCCGGCAAGTAGTCCACGTGGCTTTCGCCACCGGAGGGCAACCGGATTGGGGATGGTCACCAGAGATAATCGGAATACGGGGAGGTTGTCACTATAGGCGAATTGTTTCGAGGATGATGCTACTCATCAGAATCGCCGCCAGTCAGGACGTGACGAGATGGAGCTATCCCCGCCGATAGGGACGGTCGACACGGACGCGCCAAGGCTCGATTGCACAATGTATGGATATGTCGAATTTGTAGCTCGAGCGCGCGGCCTGGTGGATCACGCCATCGACGCGTGGGCGCTGGCTCCCGAGCTCAAGGACGACGCGTTCCTGGTCGTCACCGAACTGACCGCCAACGCCTGCCGGCTCTACACCGGGCAGAAGATCACCATCTGGGTGAGCGCCCCGGTCACCGGCCTGCTCACGATCGGCGTCGTGGACCCGGACCCGCTGCGCCTGCCCCGCGTCCTGGCCCCGCCCGCGAACGCGGAGTCGGGCCGTGGCCTGTACATGGTGCGGGAGCTGACGCGCGGACGACTCGGCTGGCGCGTGCACGAGCAGACCCGTAGCAAGACCGTGTTCGCCACTCTCGGCCCCGTGACGAAGAACTGAAGGAAATGACCACCTCTGATGGACACGAAGGAGCGCTCATCGTGAGAGGAGTGCGGAGCCCGACGCTGATCACGCTCGGGCGCACGATCCGGATCTACCGCGAGGCCGCCGGAATGATCCAGAAAGAACTCGCCCACAAACTCGGCTACACGAACGCGTGGCTCAGCAATGTCGAGACCGCGCAACTCCGCCCCCGCCAAGAACAGCTCACCGCCATCGAGGAGGCCCTGAAAATCCCGCCCGGGGTGCTGATGGGAATCCACACCCAACTCGACGTCGAAAGCCTCCCGGGATACCTGCGGTCCTGGACCGAGGAAGAGGACCGTGCCAGCGTCCTGCGGACCTTCCACGTGGCACTGGTCCCGGACCTGCTCCAGACCGAGGACTACGCCCGAGCCCTCCTCGCCGACGACGAACCCGCCGTACGCACGCGCCTCGAGCGGCAGGCCATCCTCACCCGCGAAGACCCTCGCCCGCCGAAGCTGCACTGCGTCCTGGACGAGGCCGTCCTGCTGCGCAGCCGAGGACCACACCCGATCATGCGCGACCAGCTCCTGCACCTGGTCAAATCCGTCTCACCACCACGCCTGACCGTCCAGATCCTGCGCGCCGACGACAACCCCCACCGATTCGGCGCCTTCACCATCGCCACCGTCGACGACGGCGAAGTCGGCCGCATCGAGACACCCTCACGCGACATCATCACCAACAACCGCGAGGACATCGCCGGACTACTGGCCGCCTGGGAGGCCACCCGCACCTTCGCCCTCTCCCAGCGCGAGTCGATCGAACTCATCCAGGCGATCGCCGAGGAACGATGGACGTGAACGGGCTTGAATCGGACGCTACGTCAGGTCCTAGCGTCGCCAGTGTGATCGGGAAAGAACGTCGTTGGAGTATCGGCGAGCTGGCACGGGCGAGCGGCCTGACCGTACGCGCGCTGCGTCACTACGACGAGATCGGCCTGCTGACCGCGGGCGGGCGTACGGCCGCGGGACACCGCCGCTACACGGAAAGCGATCTGCGGCGGCTGTACCGGGTGCGTGCCCTGCGCGCGCTTGGGCTGTCACTGGAGGAGATCGCGGGCGTACTCGCGGACCCGGCGGACGACCTCGTGTCACTGCGCGAGCTGTTGTCGACGCAGCTGCGCGGGCTCGAGGCCCACGCCGAGCGAATCCAGCGGCTCGAGCACCAGATCCGCGGCCTGCTGAGCCGGATCGACGACGCGTCGATGCCCGATCCGGACCAGTTCATGACGACCTTGGAGATGATCTCCGTGTACGAGACCTCATTCACTCCTGAACAGCGTCAGCACCTGGCCGAGCGCAGGACCGAGCTCGGCCCCGAGGCGATCGACGCGGCCCGTACCGAGTGGGCCAGGCTGGTCAAGGAGCTCCTGCAGCACGTGCAGGACGACACCCCCGTCACCGACCCGCGCGTACGCGACCTGGTCGCACGCTGGGACGCGGTGGGGGAGATGTTCCACGGCGGCGACCACGGCACCAAGACCGCGGCGCGGACGATGTGGCAGGACAACAGCGAAGAGCTCGGCGGCGCCCTGCCCTGGCCCGCCGACCGCATGCGCGACCTGGTCACCTACCTGGACCGCGTACGCGAGTCCCGCTGACGGTCGGGTGCCTCTTTCGTTGTTCGGAAGAGGCACCCGTTTGCTCAGCTCAGGCGGGCCTTCAGGAGGCAGAATTCGTTGCCCTCGGGGTCCTTCAGGCAGTGCCAGGACTCTTCGCCGGTCTGACCGACGTCGGCCGGGCGAGCCCCGATCTTCAGGAGGCGGTCGAGTTCGGCGTCCTGATCGCGGTCGGTCGCGTTCACGTCGAAGTGCATCCGCAGCTTGCCCGCCTTGGGCTCCTCGGCGGGGACGAAGATCAGTGTCGGCTGCAATCCGCCGAACCCTTCCTTCGGTCCGATCTCCACCGCGCCCCCGTCGTCGGGGTCGAGCACGACGAAGCCCAGCACCTCGCACCAGAACTCCGCCAGCCGTTGCGGATCATTGCTCGGGATAATGAGTTCGGAAAGACGACAGGCCATGCTCGGGACCCTATGTGTAAGGCTCCGGGCATGGAATTCTTTTTCTACCATCGCGATCGGCCAGGCTCAGGGGCCCTGCGCGACGAGCTGAACGAAGCGCACTGGACCTACATGGACGCGTACGCGGAGGAGCTGATCGCCCGCGGCCCGACCTTCGACCGCGAAAGCGACACGGTCACCGGCAGCATGCACATCGCCGATCTCCCCGACCCCACCGCGGCACGCGCGTTCGCCTTCGACGAGCCCAACTACCAGGCCGGCGCGTACCGGGACGTACTCCTGCGCCGCTGGCAGAACCTGCTGGGCCGCACCATGTGGGACTTCCCCGGCGGCCGGTCCGGCGGCAACCGCTACCTGGTCCTCGGCCTAGGCGCGGGCGAGCCCGCCGACGTCGCCCCGCCCTCCGATCGGGACGAGCTGATCGCCTACGGGCCGCTGCTGTCCGACGACGGCGCCGACTGGCTCGGCACAGCGGCACTGCTCCGCGCACCGGACCCGGACACCGCCCGCGCCGTACTGACCCAGGACCGCTACGCCACCATCGAAGTCCACGACTGGATGTTCGGCGGCCGGCGCTAGAGGCGTGTGTCTGGCATCGCCATCCGGCCTGCTTCCTTGACGAAGACGACGCCGTCGATCAGGTCGAGGTGGGCCGGGTCCAGCGGGAAGTACGCGAAATCGGGTGAGATGCGCGGGTCGGGCTCCGGGACGGCCTCGGCCAGGCCGCGGGCGTCGACGAGCGAGTGATCCCACGGGAGCGTGGACAGGATGCCCTCGAGGGTGTCCGGGGGCGGGGTGTCGTCGCCGACCGTACCGAAGGCGGAGGCGAGGAAGGCGTACCGGTCGCCCAGGTGTGTCCCGGCGATCGCTCCCGCGCTCCACCAGTCCAGCGCTTGGTCGCCGAACGACATGACGCTCTTGTTCCGCTGCAGGTGGAGGTTGTGGGCGAAGACCAGGGCCGGCCCGTGTTCGGCGATGGCTCGCAGGTTGGCGGCCATCATCGCGTCCCGCAGGGCCGACAGCCGTCGCGATCCGTGCCGGGGACGTGTCGGCCATCCAGTGGTGGTAGCGGAGCAGCCCGATGGCGGTACGCCCGTACAGCGCCGCCCGTTCCCTGTCCTTCGCACTCAGCCCCGGCGCCTGCGTGTCGAGCAGCGCCACCAGGTCGTCGGCGATCACCCGCAGCCGCTGGGCGTCGGCGGACCGGCCGATCGACTGGGACGGATCCATGACCGTGGCCTCGTTCGACCACCGGTCGTCCGGGCCCAGCAGCGCGTCGAGCGTTTCCCCGGGGCCGTTGAGGAGGGCTTGGAGGGCGGTGAGCGCCTGGCGCGGGCTCGCCGCCCAGTACTCCAGAGGGCCGTCGAACCCGAAGAACCGCAGCTTCTCGTCATGCTCTTCGTTGTACGCGCGCATCCAGCGTACGAGCTCGCGGTTGGCCGGCGACGTACCGAACTTGTGGCTGAAGCCGTGTTCCATGACGTCATCGAGCGTGCCTTCGCCCGTCGCGATGTGGTCGTCCACCACGAGGCCCATGAGGCAGTCGCTCTCGATGGCGAACGACCGGTAGCCCTCGTACTCGACCAGATGCCGGAACATCTCGTTGCGCAGTTCGCCCAGCTCCTCCACGAAGTGTCTGGGCTCGCCGAGGCCGAGCAGCAGGGGCGTGGCGGGAAGCGACCGGAGGAACGCCGAGATGTCCGTGCCGTTGAGCGGCCGTGCCGTGTCCTTGATATCCATTCCTTAAACGGTATCTTTGAACACTCGGTGTAAACTTTGCGCCGAAATCCTGGTTTTCTTTGCGATGAACCCTCAATCGGTGATGCACCCATGAGACCAGTGGACCTGGCACGCGAGCACGGCCTGTCCACCCAGGCGATCAGGAACTATGAGCACGCTGGCATCCTGCCCGCCGCCGAACGCACCGTCACCGGCTACCGGACCTACACACCCCTGCACGCCCAAGCCCTGCGTGCGTTCCTCGCCCTCGTACCCGGGCACGGCCACCAGACCGCCACGTCGATCATGCAGTCGGTCAACCGGGGTGCCCTCGAAGACGCGCTGCGGCTCATCGACGAGAGCCACGGCCGGCTCCTCGACGACCGCCGCACCCTCCAGGCCGTCGAAGCCACGCTCCGCGACCTGGCGCCCGTGCCACAGGAACGCGGCGACACGTTCATCGGCCCCCTGGCCAGAAGGCTCGGCCTCCGCCCCGCCACGCTGCGCAAATGGGAGAACACCGGTCTGGTCCGGCCGCGCCGTGATCCTCAGACGGGCTACCGCGTCTACAGCCCGGCCGACGTGAGAGACGTCCGCCTGGCCCACCAGCTAAGGCGAGGCGGCTACCTGCTGGAACAGATCGCCCCGCTGCTCGCCCAGGTCCGCTCCGCCGGAGGCATCACCCCGCTGGAATCAACCCTGCACGACTGGCAAGCCCGCCTATCCGCCCGAGGCCGCGCAATGCTCAAAGGCGCCGCAGACCTGGACACGTACCTCCGCGCCCGCGAACCCTGAGGCTGCATGGGAACGAGTGCGGGCCGCAGGACTCGTCGGCGGCTCGTCCACGTCGCCGATGCCTTCGTGTATCTCTGTCCGAAGCCGGAGCCGAAGATCCCGCACACCGAGAGCGAGGATCCCTTGCCACTGACGGAAGATGAGCAGGCACTACTGCGCTTGTACACCGGGCTCGATGAGAATGCGCCTGCCGGTGAGAACCAAGTCGTCGCCATCCGTGAATCCGTGCAGCGCCTTGTTGCCCTCGATGTGGTGTCCGGTGGAGATCGGACGTCGATTCTCGCAACACGTGCGCTACAGGCCGCCGAGCCGATGCTCGCGCCCGGCGCCTACAACGCGAAAGTGGAGCGCGACCTACGGGCGGCCGTGGCTGAGCTGGCCGAAGTGACGGGCTGGTTGCTGTGCGACGCGAACCGGCACTCGATGTCCCGTGCCCGAAATCGCCAGGCCTTAGGATTGGCGCGCCTCGCTGGTGACCATTCGTTGGAACTGTTCATCACCCACAACCTCAGCCTGCAGGCCACCTACCTCCGGCAGCCAGAACGCACATTGGAACTCGTAGACCCCGTTTTGGACCGAGACGGTCTCACGCCCCGACTCAACGCCATGTTTCAACTTCGGGTGGCCCGGTCGTATGCGCAGATGGGTTTCCGCCGCGAGGCATTGAAAGTCATGGACAGGGCCACCGGCCTGTTCTACGAGGGCACAAGAGAACGAGACCCGGCATGGGCATGGTGGCTCTCCGAACGGGGGTTCAGCCACGCCAGGGGGGCGCTGCTCGGCGGCCTCGGCGACTGGAAAGCGGCGATCGATCCCATACACCGCGCGCTTGAAGCCGCGCCGGAACAGGCCCGTCGAGATCGCTTTCTCTATATGTGCGTTCTACTTCACGCACAAATAAATGTTGGCGCGTGGCGCGACGTAGAGGAAACCACCCAGTGGCTCGTTCCTCACATCGGACAGGTCGAATCCTCACGCCCCCTCGCGCGACTCATGGCGACCATCGACGAAGCGTCTGGTACCGCGCGACCTTCCAACGTTGACGACGCGCTGTTCGCGATCAAGCACGCTGTCGAGCAGCGGAACTCGAATTGTTAAGTGTGTTCATTCCTGACCTCAGCGGTGAATCATGATCTGGGTGGAGTCCGCAGGAGGTCCGCTCGTCGTGATGGCCGAGGCCGACATGCGACTCTGGTCTGGTAGCGAGGACGACTATGCGTAGATTGTGCTATCGAGCGTGCTTCCGCTTGCGTCGGAAGGTCAAGCTCTAGTGCTCGCCGGCGAGCCCGCGGCGACGACCTCCGGTGCGGCGGGTCGCTGGATCGATTCCGGCTCGTTCAAGATCAGCCACACGGTACTGGGAGCGACCTTGTCGCCCAGGCCGAGGAGTTCTCCGTGGATGCGCCGATGTCCTCAGCAGGGATTCGCGGCCGCCGGTCGCAGCACCAGCGTCCGGATCTCAGCGGGTACCGGCGGTCGTCCACCGCGATGACTCGGGTAAGTCCACTTTCGCCGGACCGCATCCCTGTGCCGGCGCAAGAGCGTTGCCGGAGTCACGAAGAACGCCGGCCGGCGTGCGTGGGACGGTAACCGAGACGGCAGCGCAAGCACGGCCCGATCGGCCGGTTCGGCCCTGACCGAGGTTTTCGAGCCCCACAGCCGGGTGTCCGGGAATCATCTGGTCCCACTCGCCCGGCGACAGCCTGGGCGCATGTCCGAGATCGCGCGAGGCGTGTCCTCGCCACGACCCTTTCTGCTGGTCAGGTCGAGTGTCACTACGCCGAAGCCTCTTGACGAAATGGGCCAAGTCAGTCAATCTCTGGCCTAGATCACCGCTTCCCTCACAGGTGACCGCACGACAAATGAGGTGAGCGTGTGCCCCCGCCCTCCCGCCACTCTGACGGCTCTGACGGCCTGCGCGCGGCCGCCGCTGAGCTGCTCCCGCGTACGGATCGCCCCGCCCGCCGGTACTCCCCGCCCAGCGTGGGTATCACGCGGCGGCAAGTGTTGGTCGGCCTGACCGCCGCGGCCGCCCTGCTGCAAGCCGGACTGGTGAGATCCCCGGCCGCCGCGGCTCAGAACCTCGATCCGATCACGAACCAAACGCTGGAGGCGTTCGCCGACACGATCGTTCCCGGTGAGAAGCGCTCGTCCGGCGACCACGCGATCGCCGGAGCCGTATCCGGTCCGGGCGCGGTCCAGGCGGGCGCCATCGCGGCGTACACGCTGCCGGAGTTGCCGCTCGCTTTGCTCCTGCCGGGACTGGCGGCGTCGCTGAACGGCGCCGCGGCCGCCTACGCCGTCGCGCACTTTCTGTGGCTCGATCCCCTCCAGCCGGCGTTCGTGGCACTGTCGTTCGAGCATCGCACCGCGCTCGCCGAGCAGTTGCTCGGCCCCGGGGTCGTGGACAAGGGGTGGATGCTGCTCGCCGGTCTCGCCTCGCTCGCCTTCGACACCGCGACGCACCTGCACACGGCCGCCGTCGCCAGGAGCCATCCCGGGCTGGTGTTCATGCGCTTCCCGCTGCCGGACGCCGACGGGCTCTGGCGTTTCCCCTCAGCCTCCTACCGGCGCGTCCTGGCCACGCCGTACCCGGCCACCACATCAACGGGAAGTCCGCCATGAGCGGGCGAGTGACCTCGAGCGGAGCAAGGCGATGACCACTGAAAAGACGGACATCGTCGTGGTCGGCAGCGGTTTCGGCGGAGCCATCCCGGCCGCCCGCCTCGCCGCGGCCGGCGCCTCGGTGGTAATTCTGGAACGCGGACCGCAGCTGGCGTCGCAGGACTTCACCCATGACCTCAGGCTGGGCACCTACTCGCGGATCGTCGACCTCGTCAATGGGATCGGTGCCTCGGTCGTCGCCGGTAACTGTGTGGGCGGTTCGAGCGTGGTGTACTTCGCCGCCTCACTGCGCGCGCCGAGCTTCATCTTCGAGCGGCGCGGCAGCCTCGGCCGGCGGCTCTGGCCGGCGTCGATCACCCGGTCGAGCCTGGATCCGTGGTACGACCGGGCGGAGGCGGCACTCCCGGTGACGCAGCAGAGCTGGAACGATGTCCCGTACGCCGGGGGGCTGTTCGCCGCGGCCTGTGACCATGCCGGCCGTACCTGCAACCCGGTGCCGCAGGCGGTCGACCTGGCCAAGTGCACCAACTGCAACTGGATGCTCAACGGCTGCCGCTTCGACGCCAAGCGTTCGATGCTGCTCAACTATCTCCCCGCGGCCACCGCTCACGGGGCGCAGATCCGGCCGCTGCACGAGGTGCAGGTCATCTCGCCCGCCGCCAGCTCCGGCTACCGCTACCGGGTGTCGTACACGGTGCTGGACGGCGACGACTACCGGAATACGGTCGATTCGGGGGCGATCGAGGCCAAAGCCGTGGTGGTCGCCGCGGGCGCCGTGGCCACACCGGCCATCCTGCAACGCTCAAGCGGCCCTCTGGGCGGGATGCCCTCCGCCGTGGGCAAGTACTTCTCCGGCAACGGCGACCACGTGAGCGTGGCGGTCATGAACGAGGACAAGGTGAAAAGCGTCCTCGGGCTCGAACGCGCTCCAGGTGTCGCGTACGACGCCATTCACATCGGTCGCGCGATCGGATCGATGTCCTTCGACCGGCTGGATCCGACGGCTCAGGAGTTCACCAGGTTCTCATTGCAGCAGATTTACTTCCCGACCATTACCAATGCGCTCGGGCAGATCGCGGCGGGCGATCCCCCCTGGTTCGGGGTGGCCAAGAAGGAGATGCGCCAGAAATGGCGGTCCTGGCTCACCCTCCTGGCCATGACCGAGGACGACAACGAGGGCGCGTTCGGCCCACCTCCGGCGTTCGGGGCGTTCACGAGGCTGAGCCCGAGCGGGTTCGGGTTGTCCCCGCTGGCGTTCGCGCCGACGGCCAACACCCTCCGGGGCTGGCGACTCGCCGATGCCGAGGCCCGTACCATCATCGAGCGTGACGGTCTCGGCTCGGTCCTGCCGTGGGACGGAGATCCGACCGGCGTGGTCACGGCGCATCCGCTCGGATCCTGCCGTCTTGGCGATGACCCGGCGATCTCCGCCCTGACCGACCAGAACGAGTTGCGCGGGCATACGGGGCTGTTCGTCACCGACGGATCGGCGGTGTCCACCTCGCTGTGCGTCAATCCCTCGCTCACCATCGCGGCGCTGGCCGAACGCGCCAGCTCGCTGATCGTGAGCCGGGCCGAGGCACTCGGGATCAGCATCGATCAGCGGGCGACCGACTCACCCGCTCTGACCGGCTGAGTGGAAGGGGCGCCCGCACCCGGGCGGGCACCCGCTACGCCGGTTGCGGCCACCGGCACCAATGATCCGAGCTCGAAGTCCGCGCCTCAGAGTTACGGCCGGCTGGTCACCAAGGCGTGCCACAGGAACCCGCTTCTGAGCAGCGGGCGCCCTACGGTGCCGGCGGCCACGGGCCGGGCCGGGCATCCCATTCCTGAGCGTCGCCCATGGTGGGACGTTGTTCGGCCCGGCTCCGCGCTTCCAGAGGACGCCTACTCGGTCAGGTCGCAGTACAGGTTGTACGGCAGCGAGACATGGATTCCGGTCTCCCCCGCTTCGTCGCCGTATTCGGCAAGCAGGCCGGCCAGGTCAGGAGCGTACGGCCGCAGCGCGCCGACCACGTCACCGATTCCCGCAGATTGGCCGTTGAGCTTGAAATTAGCGAGATGGCCTGCGAGATCCTGGGTCTTGCGGTCGAACCAATAGCTGCCATCCCACGTGACCAGGGGTGTGTCACCAGCACTGATCTGGATGCTCCAGTGGTCCTTCTGCCAGTAGCGGCAGGAGGGGATGGCAACCGCGATCCGCGCCGGTTCGGCGATCAGGAAGGTCAGGGCATCACCATTGTCGATCGTGATGTCCCGCTTGTCGTACTCGACGCAGACCGGGTCTTCCAAGAACAGCGAGGCGGGGGGCGCCTCGCCCTCGCCATAGTGATGCCACGTGCACGCCGAACCGAATGGCGGATCGGAGTACGGCGTGACATCGGTGGCTCTCGCGGATGTCGCGGTCAAGCCGATAATCGCGAGCAAAAGCGTGCCGGCGGTGGTGAGACGGAAACGTGACATGCAGGCTCCTTGTCTGTGGAACATACGGAGGTGTCGACGCGGCAAGGCGATCGGCCCGGCAAACGTACGCGCGGTAATGCCACGGAGACCGAGCGCACACCTTGCGATGGACGTCCACAAGACTGGAGCGTAAACCGTAATGTCGGAATTGTGTCGACTTGCGAATGTATCGGATTCGTCTCATATTGGCGCTGATAGCGACAAACCGCTCATATGGTGCGGTCAAAGTCGAGCCTGACCGCTGTTCGACAAGATCGGCTCGGAACTCGTCGTTGCCGAACCGGCGGAAGTGTGCATGGACGTCCGGCAGATCCGTGACGCGAAGATCCTCCGGACCTGCAATCAGAGGCTGACATAGAAGGCCGACGCTCGGTCGGCCACGCCCTCAAGACCGCGGGCCATCCAGCGATGGCGAGCCACCCCGAACCGCTCCGCCACCTCAACTCCCGAAGCATCGCGAGAGCGCATCGAGCAACGGCCTAGAGGCGTGTCGTGCCCGGCCGATCGGTCGCGGCGAACGCTTCCAGGACGGCTTCGCGGCTGCGGCCGGCGTCGAGGAGAAGGTGCATCAGGACGCGTGCCTTCAACGGGTCGAGTGTGGTCGCGGGCAGGGCCGCGCCGCAGTCGGCGGAGGAGGCGAGGATCACTGGCAGACGCGTGGCGGGCTCGGCCAAAGCGGAGATGACCGCCTCCGGGACACGGCCCGTGCCGGGCGTCGCGACGATCAGACCGTCGCAGTGTTCGGCGATGGCTCGCAGCAGCCGGCCGTCGTCGCCGACGGCGACGGTGTGCAGGCCGACGTTGGGGGAGCGCGTGCCGTACGGGCCGGCCACGGTGAGGCGGCCGGGCGGGCGCCACAGGAGGCGCGGGGTGCCGTCGGTCACGCGGCCTAGCGGGCCGGCGCCGGGGGAGGAGAAGGCGGGCACCCCGGACCGGCTGACGTGGCGGGCGGAGTGGATCTCGCCGTGCGTCACGAACAGGCAGCCGTACCCGCCGAGGTCGGCCGCCGCCACGCTGATCGCGTCGGCCACGTCGGCGGCATTGCCGGGGTCGGCGGCGAACACGAGCGGCGTGTCACCCGCGTGCAGCAGCTCCAGAGCCCACGCGGTCTCCTCGGGCGTATCGGTGGCCTCGGCGACCACGATGCCCTGCGCGCCCTCGTCGGTGGCCTTCGCGGCGGCGCGTGCCAGGTCGTACACGCCCGCGAAGCCCGGTGCGGGTGCGGGCAGGGCACGCGCCTCGACCGTGACTTCGGGGGCGACGCGTACGGCGTCGATGACGTCGCGCGCATCGGAGCCGTCCGGGCACAGGACGACGACCGTACGGGCCGGTGGCTCCGATGCGGGCTGCGACGCCGAGGCAGACGGAGCAGACGGAGCAGACGGCGAGGCAGGCGACGATGCGGGCGGCGAGATCGTCCACGACGGCGGGATCGGCCATGGCGGCGGTCCCGGAGTGATCGTCATCTCGGCATGCGTCCTTCGGCGTCATGCGGCGCCTGAAGCGCCCGCCCCGTGATCATGCAACACACGCTATTGCATGATCCTCATTCCCGCTGTCTTATCGGTAGCCGTGCTCAGGCGCCGGGAACGCGCCGGAGACCACGTCGGCGGCGTATTCCTCGACGGCGTCGCGCAGCACACCGGCCACGTCAGCGTACTTCTTCACGAACTTGGCCGTACGCGGCGACAGTCCCGCCATGTCCTGCCATACGAGGACCTGCGCGTCGGTGCTGGACCCGGCTCCGATGCCGATCGTCGGGATGGACAGTGCCGCCGTGACGCGTTCGGCCAGCTCGGACGGTACGCATTCGAGGACGACGGAGAAGGCGCCCGCGGCCTCGAGCGACTTGGCGTCGGACATCAGGCGCTCGCCGGCCTCGCCGCGCCCCTGGACGCGGTAGCCGCCGAAGGCGTTCACCGACTGCGGCGTGAGGCCCAGGTGCGCCATGACCGGGATGCCGGCCGAGACCAGTGCCTCGACCTGCGGAAGTACGCGTTCGCCGCCCTCGAGTTTGACCGCGTGCGCGCCGGCCTCCTTCAGGAAGCGCGCGGCGTTCCGCAGCGCCTCCTCGGGGCCGGCCTGGTACGAGCCGAACGGCATGTCGGCGACGACCAGCGCGCGGGATGTGCCGCGTACGACGGCGGCGGTGAGCGGGAGAAGTTCGTCGACGGTGACGGGGACGGTCGAGTCGTAGCCGAGGACGACCATGGCGGCCGAGTCGCCGACGAGGAGTACCGGGATCCCGGCGTCGTCGAAGACACGTGCGGTCAGGGCGTCGTACGCGGTGAGCATGGGCCATCTCTCGCCGCTCTCCTTGGCGGCGGCGATGTCGCGCACGGTCACGCGGCGTCCGGTCTGGCCGCCATAGAGCATGGTCGGCCGACTCTCTGAAGCAGACATCGAATCCTCCAGCCTCGAGGCGCCGATCTGGCGTCCCCGGACGACACCGATGATCCCACGGACGCAACGGTCGTAACACCCCCGAAATTCCATCCGCGCCTTAACGAAACGCTACGGTTGCGTATCGGGATGAATCGCCCTACGCTGGGCGTTATATAGAAACGCAACAGCCTCGTATCGAATCACGAAGGGTCAGATGGATCCGGAGACCATCCACCGCCGCAGATGGGCCGTCCTTGGCGTGCTCGTCGTCGGCCTGCTCGTCATCGTCCTCGACAACACCGTCCTCAACGTCGCGCTGAAGACCATCGCCGACCCGAGGGCAGGTCTGGGCGCGTCCCAGAGTCAGCTCGAATGGGCGATCAACTCATACACGCTCGTCTTCGCCGGACTGCTGTTCACGTTCGGCGTGCTCGGTGACCGCATCGGCCGCAAGCGCATGCTGATCATCGGCATGGTGCTGTTCGGCCTGTCCTCGCTCGTCTCCTCGTACGCGAGCTCACCCGATCAGCTCATCCTCGCCCGCGCCGCGATGGGCCTCGGCGGCGCCGCCGTCACCCCGCAGACACTGTCGATCATCGCCAACGTCTTCCCGGCACACGAGCGCGCCCGCGCGATCGGGATCTGGGCCGGTGCCGTCGGCATCGCGATCGCGGTCGGCCCGATCACCGGAGGGCTGCTGCTCAGCCACTTCTGGTGGGGTTCGATCTTCCTCATCAACGTCCCGATCGTCGTGGCCGGTGTGATCGGGATCGTGATCCTCGTCCCGGAGTCCAGCAACCCCGAGCGCACCAGGATCGACTTCGGCGGCGTGCTGCTGTCGATCGTCGGCCTCATCCTGCTCAGCTACGGCATCATCCAGGGCGGCGACCGTGCGGCCGTCGGCGACCCGCACGTGTACGGCCCGGTGGCCGCCGGCGTCGCGCTGCTCGCGTTCTTCGTCTGGTACGAGTCGCGCATCGAGCATCCCTCGCTGAACGTCCGGCTGTTCCGCGACGGGCGGCTCTCCGCCTCGGTCGGCGCGATCGGACTGGTGTTCTTCGCGCTCGGCGGCGTCTTCCTGTTCATCTCCCTCTACCTGCAGAACGTCCGGGGCTACACCGCCCTCCAGGCCGGGATCGCGACGCTGCCACTGGCCGTCGGGCAGCTACTGCTCGCGCCGCGCAGCGCGGGCCTCGTACGGAGGTTCGGCGCCAAGCGCGTCACCGCCGTCGGGCTGACGATGGTGGCCGCCGCCCTGCTGAGCTACCGGCTGGCCGACGTGCACAGCCCGCTCTGGCTGCTGGAGATCACGTTCTTCGTCCAGGGCTCGGGCATGGCGCTGGTCATGCCGCCCGCCACCGCCGCGGTCATGTCGGTGCTGCCCCAGGAGCAGGCCGGCTCCGGCTCGGCGATCAACAGCATCGCCCGTCAGGTCGCGGTGGCTCTCGGCGTCGCCGTACTGGGCTCGCTGGTGTCCTCGATCTACCGCTCGGAGATGCGTCCGCATCTGGCCGCCCTGCCGGCGCCGCTGCGCGACGCGGCGGGGGAGTCCATCGGCGCGACCACCGGCGTGGCCGAACGCCTCGGCCCGTCCGGGCGCGCCCTCCTGGGCCCGGCGAACACCTCGTTCGTGCACGCCATGCACGTCAGTTCGACCATCTCGTCCGTGGTGGCCCTGCTGGGCGCCCTGGTCGTACTGCGGTGGATGCCGGTCGCCTCCGGGGACGACGCACCGATCGCCGAGGTCGACAAGCACGAGTACGCGGCGGTGTGAGACGGTGTCGGCGATGACGCAGACCAGTGAGCAGCTCGCGACGCGGCCCCCGGGACGGCCGCGCAGCGAGCGTGCCGACAGGGCGATCATCGCCGCCACGCTCGACCTGCTCGCCGAAGAAGGCGGTGTCGCGGGCGTCTCGATCGAGGCGGTCGCGGCACGCGCCGCCGTCGGCAAGACCACGATCTACCGGCGCTGGCCAAACAAGGAAGCGCTGATCGTGGACGCGCTGGCCGATCTCAAAGCGCCATTCCCCGCGCCGGCCGGTGAGTCCGTTCGCGATGACCTGGTCACCATCGCCCGGTCCTTCATCACCGATAAGTCCGACAAGAAGCGGCTCGACTGTTACTGGAGCATCATTGGCGGGGGCGAAAAGCATCCCGAGCTGGTCTCACGCTTCGCCCGCGATGTGATCGAGCCGCGCCGTGAGGTCCTGCGCGCCGTTCTGCGCCGCGGCGTCGCGAACGGCGAGCTGCGGGCCGACCTCGACGTCGAGCTGACGCTCTGGATCATCCTGGGCGCCGTCGCACAGCGGTCTCGCGCCTTCGGCGCGGACCCGATTCCCGACGACTTCGCCGAGCGCTCGGTCGACGCCCTGCTCGCCGGTATCGGCCCGCGCTGAGCGCTGCGCACATCCCGCCTCGCACGGGTCTACGCTTTTCCCGAAGCGGTACGGCGGTACCGCCTGTTACGGCATCCTGGTTTGTGATCAAGTGATACAGGATCCGTTCTCGGGAGCCGCGCGAATTGCGATCTTCCTTCCCCGCGGTCCGGTATTAGCCATAAATTAGACGGGCGAGGCCGACAGCAAGGAGTCGTCAGGTATGGCCGATTCTTCGGCGAGGACGCTGGTGTTGGGTGTCGGCCGTTCCGGTGAAGTGCTCCAATGCGGCCAGAACTCCGCCGGTGTGCTCGGCCGCGAGCCCGAGAACGTTGTGGGCCTCAAGGCCGATGACCTGTTCGGCGAGGATTCACAGGTGTCGCTGACCGCCCTGCTGGACGCCCTGGACGCCCGCCAGGAGCGTACGGCGGTGCTCGGCGTGGTCACCGGTGACGGCCTCCTGCGCGACGCCGTGGTCAGTGCCGTCCCGATGCACGCGGCGGGTACCGAGCCCGGCGGCCTGCTGATGATCCGCGTCGCCGTGACCGACTTGGAACGCTTCACCGACCCCGCGCTGATGCGCCGGGCCCTGCGGGACGACGCCCTCAGCCGCATCGGCGCGACGCTCGACCTCGACCAGATGGCCAAGGAGGTCGCGGACGTCGTCGTGCCGCACTTCTGCAACGCGGCCGGCGTACTGATCCAGGAGAGCATCATGGGCGCCGACGAGGCGCCGGCGTTCCCCGAGGACGGCACCGCGGTGCTGCGCAGGCTGGCCGTCGCCTCCGACGACGGCAACCCCGCCTGGAACTCCGCCTTCCCGACCGGCGAGGTGCTCACCTACCCGCTCAGCACGCCGTACACCCGCTGCATGGCCACCGGCGAGGCGGTCCTCGAACCCCACCTCGACACCAGCACCGCGCGCGAGATCGCCAAGATCTGGCGGCGCAAGCCCGTCGCGAAGCTCCTGAACAACGTCTCGATGGTGCTGCTGCCGCTGATCGCCCGCGGCGCCACGCTCGGGTTCATCGTGTGCACCCGCAACCCCGGGCATCGCGCCTTCGACGCGTACGACGTCGAGATCGGCATGGACTTCGCCGCCCGCGCGGCCATCTTCATCGACAACGCACGCCGCTACAGCCGGGAGCGCGCGACCGCGCTGACCCTGCAGCGCAGCATGCTGCCCACCGGGCTCACCGCGCCGTCCAGCATCGAGATCCGCCACCGCTACCTGCCGGGCAACCAGCTCATCGAGGTCGGCGGCGACTGGTACGAGTCGATCGCACTGCCCGGCGGTCGCGTCGCCCTCATCGTCGGCGACGTCGCCGGCCACGGCGTACGCGCCGCCGTCACCATGGGCCGCCTGCGTACGGCGCTGCAGACGATCGTCAACCTCGAGCTCTCACCCGCGGCGGGCCTCCAGCAACTCGACGCGTTGATGCGCGAGATCGGCGAGCGCGACCCCGCCTTCGCGACCTGCGTCTACGCGGTCTACGACGCGACCGACGGCACCTGCGAGATCGCCTCGGCCGGCCACCTGCCGCCCCTGCTCCAGCACGCCGACGGCGTCGCGGAGTACCTCGACGTACCGCCCGCACCGCCCCTCGGCGTCGGCGAAGGCGTCATCGAGACGCGTACGTTCACGATCGACGACGGCAGCATCCTCGTCCTCTACACCGACGGCCTCGTGGAGAACCGCGGCCAGGACATCGACGACGGCCTCCTCCGCCTGCGCCGCGTGTTCGAGCCGGAAGCCATCGGACGCCCCCTGGAAGACCTGGCCAGGGCGACCCTCGACGGCGCGTACGCCGACCACGACCGCGACGACATCGCCGTGTTGATGGCCCGCCTGCGACGCCTGCCCGAGGGTGACGTCGTGTCGTGGCGCTTCCCCGCCCGGCCGACCGTCGTACGCGACGCCCGAGGCCGCGTACGCGAGACCTTGGAGCGCTGGGGCCTGGAAGACCTGTCCTTCACCGCGGAGCTTCTGGTCTCCGAGCTGGTCACCAACGCCCTGCGCTACGCGACGGGCGACCTGGAGCTGCGGCTGCTGCGCGACCGTACGTTGGTGTGCGAGGTCCGCGACGGCGTCGACGCGTTGCCAAGGGCAAGGCAGGCGTCGGACGACGACGAGAGCGGCCGCGGCCTGCAGATCGTCCACCGTCTGGCCAAGCGCTGGGGCGCTCGCCCGGCAGGTCGCGGCAAGGTCGTCTGGTGTGAGCTGGACGTGCCCGGCGAGAGCGACCGCCTGCTCGACCTGTGGCCCGGCGAGGCCCTCCACCGGTAACGAGGTCAGCCGTCGCGCGGCTCCGTCCGCCGGACGGCGACCTCAGGTACGCGTGGTGCTGCGATCTCGCGCCAGCGGTTGGTGATCGGCAGGCGACGGTCGCGGCCGAAGTTCTTCGGGGTGATCTTCGGGCCCGGCGGGTACTGGCGGCGCTTGTACTCGGCGGCGTCCACCAGCCGGATGACGCGCTCGACCAGCGAGAGGTCGTGGCCCGCGGCGATCAGTTCGTCGTGTCCCATGTCCTTCTCGACGTAGGCGTCCAGGAGCGCGTCGAGCACCTCGTACGGCGGCAGCGAGTCGGTGTCGAGCTGGCCCGGCCGAAGCTCCGCGGACGGCGGCTTGTCGATGATGTTCTGCGGGATCGGGGGTACCGGCAGGGCGCGAAGGAGCGTGCCGTCGCCGTGTTGCTCGTTGCGCCAGGTGCACAGCGCGAACACGGTGACCTTCGGTACGTCCTTGATCGGCCCGAACCCGCCGGCCGAGTCGCCGTACAGCGTGGAGTAGCCGGTGGCCAGCTCGCTCTTGTTGCCGGTGGTCAGCACGAGGTGGCCGTGCTCGTTGGACAGGCCCATCAAGATGTTGCCGCGGACCCGCGCCTGGAGGTTCTCCGCGGCGAGTCCGGTCAGCTCCAGCTCGGCCTCGTAGGACCCCACCATGCCGCGGATCGGCACCGTACGGCCGTGGATGCCCTGCCGCTTGACCAGGTCCTCCGCGTCGGTGATCGAGTGGTCGCTGGAGTATCGGCTCGGCATCAGCACCGCGTGCACGTTGTCCGCGCCGATCGCGTCGGCGGCGATGGTCGCCACGAGCGCCGAGTCGATGCCGCCGGACAGACCGAGGATCACCGAGCGGAAGCCGTTCTTGCGCACGTAGTCGCGTACGCCGAGCACCAGCGCGCCGTACACCTCGCCGAGATCGCCGAGCGGTTCGGCGCACGGCGGCGTCTCGGGGGCGTACGGGGCGAGCGGCTCGGGCGACAGCAGCGCGCGCTCGATCGTGATGGTCGTGCCGTCCTGCGCGTCGGCCGGCGTCTCGCCCGGCGCGAACCCCGCAGGCCCAGCGGGCAGCTCCAGATCGGCGACCAGCAGGTCGTCCACGAACTGCGGACCGCGCGCGAGCAGCTCACCGGTGCCGGACACGATGACGGAGTCGCCGTCGAAGACCAGCTCGTCCTGGCCGCCCACGAGGTTGACGTAGGCGAGCGCGCAGCCGGCCTCGCGGGCGCGCCGCGCGCACAGCTCGAGGCGTACGTCGTCCTTGTTGCGCTCGTACGGTGAGGCGTTCGGCACGACCAGCAGCCCGGCCCCGGCCTCGCGCGTCACGGTGACGGGCCCGCCGTCCTGCCACAGGTCCTCGCAGACCGCGACGGCGACGTCGACCCCGTGCAGCCGGAACACCGGCAGCCGGTCCCCGCGCACGAAGTAGCGGTATTCGTCGAAGACGCCGTAGTTGGGCAGGTGATGCTTTGCCGTACGGACCGCGACGCGGCCCTCGTACAGCACGGCCGCCGCGTCGAGCGGTGCGCCGGCCGGCTGGCCGAGCCGGTCGGCGACGTCGCTGCGCCGGTCGAGGTAGCCGGCCACGACGGCCATGCCGCCGAGCCCCTCGTCGGCGAGGCGCCGCGCGGTCGCCGAGAGCGTCGCGATGGACGCGTCGACGAACGACTTGCGCAGCGCCAGGTCCTCGACCGGGTATCCGGTGAGGAACATCTCCGGGAAGACGACGAGGTGAGCGCCGCGTTCGGCCGCCCGCCGTGTCCATTCGACGATCAGGTCCGCATTGCCGGTGAGGTCGCCGACGGTGGCGTCGACCTGAGCGAGAGCGATCCGCAACTGTGCCACGCCTCTGAGCCTATCGGCGCTGGACCGACCCCTGCGGCGCCGCATGGACGGTCTCGCCCGCGGGGGAGGGCAGCGTACGGACCTCGCGTACGAGCAGCGGGGACAGCGCGACCACGATCTGCAGGGCGCCGGCCGCCCAGAGGGTGGCGTGCAGCCCGAACCGGCCCGCCGCTGGTGCGACGAGGACCAGGCCGAGCGGCTGGCAGGCGACCGCCCCGGCCCACTCGTAAGCGCACACGCGTGACAGCTTCGCCGCGGGGATGTGCTGCTGAAGCGTCGTCTCCCACAGTGTGTTGAACACCATCAGCACCATTCCGCCGCAGAACGCCGCGACGGCCACCGCGCTCACCGTGAGCCCGGCCGCGAGCGTCAGGGTCGGGCACGCGAACACCACCATGACGATCAGTGCGGAGCGCAACGGGAACCGAGGGCGTACGCACAGGGCGATCACGCCGCCGCCCAGGCAGCCCGCGCCGAACATCGCGGAGATGAGCGCCCACGCGCCGGCGCCGCCGAAGGAGCTGGCGCTGACGGCGGGACCGAGCACCGAGAAGGCCGCGTACAGGAGGTTCATCAGCGAGGCCGTGGCGATCACGCTCCACACCCATCGCCGCGAGCGGAACTCCCGCCACCCGTCGGCCAGGTCGCGGGTGAACCGGCAGCCGCGGATGCGTACGGCGCAGCCCAGCCGCAGGCGCGACAGGCAGGCCGCGCTGGCCGCGAACGTGAGCGCGTCGACGGCGATGGCCCAGCCGGGGCCGAACGCGACGACGAGGACGCCGGCCACCGCCGGGCCGGCGATGAGCGAGCCGGACATGGCCAGTACGCGCAGCGCGTTGGCCGGCTGCCGCTGCTCGGGGCTGGTCGTCGCCTGGATCAGGCCGGGTACGGCCGGCATGAACAGCGCCGCGGCGACGCCGTGCACCACCTGGAGCAGGAGGAGCTGCCACAGCTGAGCGGCACCGGTGATCAGCAGCACCGCCATGATCCCCTGGCTGACCGTGCGCAGCAGGTCCGAGCCGAGCATCAGTACGTTGCGCGGCAGCCGGTCGGCGATGACGCCACCGGCCAGGACGAACAGGACCTGGGACGCCGTACCGGCCGCGAGCACCGGTCCCAGGTCGGCGACGTGCCCGGTGAGGTCGAGGATCGCGAAGGCCAGGGCGGGGGCGACCATGCCGTCGCCGAGCATCGAGGCGCACTGCCCCAGGAAGAACCAGCGGAAGTTGCGGTCACTGAGCACGCGAAGCCCGGTCGCCAGATCACTGGCGCTTGCTGCCTGAACCATTCGGCCCGCGTGCCGCCTCTTCAGGTGTTATCCGCCCGTGGCACGCATTTTACTCGGAAGTGGCCGGCCCATCGAGGTGTCTGCGGCGTACGGACGGACCGAGCGCGAGCGCTCCCAGCGCCGAGACGGCGCACGTCGCGGCGCAGGCGACCCACAGGACCCACGAGGCGACTCCGAGCAGCCACGTACCGGCCGGCGGGCCGACCAACGCGGAGATCGAGAACGCCGTCCCGTAGAGCCCGCTGTAGCGCCCGCGCAGGTGCGGCAGGGCCAGGTCGGCGATGATCGTCATCGAGACGGCGGCGAAGAGGACCTCGCCCAGCGTCCAGGCCAGCACGCTCGCGGCGAACTCCGTCGTCGACGCGGCGAGCGCGGTGGCGCCGAACCCGAGGCCGACCACCGCCGTACCGGCCGCCAGCACCCGGCTCGCGTCGCGGCGGCCGAGCCAGGTGCCCGTGAGCGGCTGCACGACCACGATGCCGATTCCGTTGGCGGCCATGGCCAGCCCGTACGCCGACGGCGGCAGCCCGGCGCGCGACATCGCGAGGGGGAGTGTGGTGAACGCCTGGACGTAGACGAGGGCGTAGCCGAACACGATCAGCACGGAGCCGACCGCCAGCCGGTCGCGCAGCACGTCGCCGAACCCGCCGGGTTCGCGATCCGCGTGCGGTACGCGTTCCTCCGGCACCGCGCGCCACACCAGGATGGCGTAGATCGCGCAGGTGCCCGCGTCCACCCAGAAGAGCCAGTCGAAGCCGGCGCGGGTCAACGTCCCGCCGGCCACCATCGCGACCGCGAAGCCGAGGTTGATCGCCCAGAAGAGCAGCCCGTACGCGCGGGCGCGGTCGGTCGGCGACACCAGGTCGGCGACCAGGGCCTGGGAGGCCGGACGGTACGCGTCGATGGTGAGGCCGAGGAGGAAGACCACCCCGATGATGACGGGGATCGACGAGGCGTACCCGAGCGCGATCATCGTCACGGCCGTGGCGAGCATGCCGCCGGTCAGCGTGGCCCGGCGCCCGATGTGATCGGCCAGCCAGCCGCCCACGAACTGCGACACGACCGACCCGAGGCCGAACAGGGCCAGCGTCGCACCGGTGGCCGTGAGGGACATGCCGCGTACCGAGGTGAGGTAGAGGGCGAGGAACGGCTCGACCATCGTGCCGAGCCGGTTGATGAACGACCCGGTCGACAGCGCCCAGAAGGCACGCGGAAGGCCGCCGAACCGGGTGTGCAGGAACACGGGTAGCCGGGTCGGCGGGGGCGCGGTGATCGGTGCGTCCTCTACGGTCATCTGCTCATGCTCCTTGACGGCCATGACATTTGACACGTATTTCGCACAACTGGTCAAGTCGGCGGATCGCTGCAAGGTGCGGCATGTAGCTGGTTGACTCGCCTGAGTGACCGGGACGGATCGCCTGCCCGCCGATCGGCCCCCTCGGACCCCACCCGGAGCTCACTCGGAGGCCCCCGTGCACCCCACCACCCCGTCACGGCTGTCCCTCGGGGCGGCGGTGGCGGCCTTGCTGCTGGCCGCCTGCGGTGCCGGCGGAGCCGCAGGCGAGACCGTCCAGGGCGTCCACCTCGTCGCCCGGGGCGCGCTGACCACCTGCACGCACCTGCCGTACGCCCCGTTCCAGTTCCAGCGCGGCGGCGCGGTGGTCGGCTTCGACGTCGACCTGATCGACCTCGTCGCACGCCGGCTCGGGTTACGCCAGAAGATCGTGGACACCGAGTTCACGGAGATCACGTCCGGCCGGGTTTTCGCGGTCGGTGAGTGCGACGTCGCCGCGGCGGGCATGACGATCAACCGCCGCCGCGCGTCGGCGGTCGACTTCTCCCAGCCCTACTTCGACTCCGGCCTGGTGCTGATGGCCCGCCGCGGGGTGCGCGTCACCTCGGACGCCCTCACCTCCGGCGACCTGCGCGTCGGCGTCGTGGTCGGCACCACCGGCCAGGACTACGCCCAGGACGAGGGCTGGAACCCCAAGGCGTACGCGAACTCCGAGGTCGAGCTGGACGCGCTGCGCACCGGCCAGGTCGACGTGCTCGTGCAGGACGACCCGGTGGTGCGCTACTGGCTCACCGACCCCGCCAACGCCGGCTTCACCATGGTCCTCGGCGTCCGCACCCACGAGCGCTACGGCTTCGCCGTCGGCCGGGGCCGTGGCCCCGCGCTGCTCCGCCTGATCGACCAGGTGATCACCCAAACCCGCGGCGACGGCGCGTACCAGCGCATCTATGAGAAGTGGATGGGCCCGATGCCGCGGCACGCGCCCTGAGAGACTGTTGGGGAGTCCTCGTCCGTCGCGAGCGGCGGGCCAGGGGGCGCGTCGCAAGGCGGAGGAGGGAGTCGGCCTGGTGTCGGCCGGCGACCGACGACAACGCGGCGAGGCGTCGTCTGGGTGCCGCGCAGTAGGGCATGGGGTTCCCCCACAGTCTCTGAGCCTGGCCGGACCAGGCCATCCCCCTCCCGGGCGAGCACCTGCGGGTGTTCGACTGCCCTGGGGCATTTCTGGGGGAGCGGGGTTCATGCGCAAGGTCATCACCCTCGTCGGAGGGGTCGTCGTATTAGTCCTGGCCGTCGCCGTGTCGTGCGCGGCGCTGCGGACCCCGGCCGGGCTCACGTCGCCCGACGCCGCCGCACACGCGTACTTCTCCGCGTGGGGCCGCGGCGACTTCGCGGCGATGCGCCGCCTGGTCGCCGAGCCGCCCGCCGACTTCGCCGAGCGCCACCGCGACCTGTCCCGGTCCTTAAAGGTCACCAACGTGGCGTTCACTCCGGCGGCGCCCGTACGCGACGGCGACCGGGCGTCGGTGGACTACAAGGTCGACCGCTCGCTGTTCGGGCTGGGCACCTGGAGCTTCCACTCCGCCCTGCGCCTCGTACGTTCCCACGGACGCTGGCTGGTGCGCTGGGCGCCGTCCACGCTGTACCCGGCGCTCGCCGAGGGCGGGCGGCTCGTGCTCGCCCAGAGCGACACCGCGCCGTCCGAACCGGTCGCCGCGGACGGCAAGGCGCTGGGGAGCGGCAATGGCGCCGAGCCGTACCTCCCCGAGCTCGCCGACCGCTTCGGCGACGACGGCGGCGACCCCGCGTGGCTGGTCGAGCTGGACAACCCCGGGCAGGAGATCCGGCCGCTCAAGCTGTTCGGCGACAAGGGCGGCAAACCGGTCCGTACGACCCTGGACCGCCAGATGCAGGCCGCGGCCGACCGCGCGGTCGGCTCCGCGTCCGCCGCGCTCGTGGCGGTACGCCCGTCGACCGGCGAGGTGCTCGCCGTCACCGACCGGCTGCCGCAGACGCAGGGCGCCTTCCTCGGCCGGTACCCGCCGGGCTCGACGTTCAAGGTGATCACCGCGGCGGCCCTGCTGGGTCAGGGCATGACGCCCTCGACGCCGGTCGACTGCCCGGCCGTCACCGTGGCCGCCGAGCGCACCATCCACAACCACGGCGACTTCAGCCTCGGCCGGGTGCCGTTCTCGCGGGCCTTCGCCGACTCCTGCAACACGACCTTCGCGACGCTGGGCGTCTCCACCGGAGCGCGGCGCCTGGCCGACGCGGCGTCGGCCTTCGGGTTCGGCTCGGACCTCGAGGTCGGGGTGTCCGCCTACTCCGCCGACTTTCCCGCGCCCGACGGCGGGAACGCCCTCGCGGAGGCGTCCATCGGCCAGGGCCGGGTGCAGGCCAGCCCGCTCGACATGGCCCTCGTCGCGGCGGCGGTCGCCGACGGCACGTACCGATCACCGCGGCTCGTCGCCGCCCACCTGGTCGACAACCGCGTGGCCCGGCGCCTGCCGCCCGCGGTCGTCGCCGGGCTGCGCACGATGATGGGCCAGGTCGTGACCGGCGGTACGGCCGCGCATGCCGGTCTGCCGGCCGGTACGCACGGCAAGACCGGCACCGCCGAGTACGACGATGCCGGCCACACGCATGCCTGGTTCATCGGCTATCTCGGTGATCTGGCCTTTGCCGTTTTCGTCCAGCACGGAAGCGACGGAGGCCAGGTCGCGGGGCCGATCGCGGCCCATTTCCTAGCTGTCGCGAAGCGGTGACAGGGCGGAGTCTCTCCAGCTAGTGGCGGATATGACATAGTCTCGGGCATTCCTTGTTTCACCTATGGAGGAACCGTGTCAGTACGTCGCCGGCCGGCCCTGGCAGCCGGGCTCTGCGCGTCCGCCCTGATCATCAGTGCCTGTGGCAGCGGAAGCCAGGGGGTCACGGTGCAGGGTGCCAAGCTGGTGAAGAAGGGCCGGATCACCACGTGCACGCACCTGCCGTACCCGCCCTTCCAGTCCGACCAGGGCGGCAAGGTCGTGGGCTTCGACGTCGACATGATCGACTTGGTCGCCAAGAAGCTCGGAGTGACCCAGCAGGTCCTCGACATGCCGTTCGAGACGATCAAGACGGGCTCCGCGCTCAACGCCGGCCGGTGTGACGTCGCCGCCGCCGGCATGACGATCAAGCCGGACCGGGCCAAGTTCATCGACTTCTCCAAGCCGTACTTCGACGCCACCCAGGCGCTGATGGGCAAGAAGGGCCAGACCCTCGCCTCGATCGACGAGGTCAAGGCGCGGAAGCTCACCGTGGGCTCGCAGGCCCAGACCACCGGCGAGGAGTACGTCCAGGGCAAGGGCATCGACTCGAAGTCCTACAAGGACTCCGCGAGCCTCCTCAACGGGCTGCGCAGCGGCCAGGTCGACGTGATCGTCGAGGACTACCCGGTCGTGCAGGGCTGGCTGAAGGACCCGGCGAACGCCAAGTTCGGCGTCGACGCCAACCTGAACACCGGCGAACAGTACGGCTTCGCGGTCCGCAAGGGCCACAACCCCAAGCTGCTCACGATGATCAACCAGGCCATCGACGAGGCCAAGCAGAACGGCGCGTACAAGGCGTCCTACGAGAAGTGGATCGGCCCGATGCCTGCGGGTGCGGGTGGCTGACGTGGCCGTCGCACAGGACGCGCGCCCGCGCCTGACGCGGCGGCGCCGTAGACAGCTCGTACTGACCGGCCAGTACGCCATCTTCCTCGCCGTCATCGCGCTGCTGCTGTCCGCCGCCGACTGGGGTGAGATCAGCACCAACTTCGCCAACGGCGACATCGCGCGCAAGCTCTTCCCCGAGATCATCACCGTCGGCCTGAAGAACACCCTGATCTTCACGATCACCGGGTTCACGCTCGGCCTCGTGGGCGGTCTGGCGCTGGCCCTGATGCGCCTGTCGGCCGTGCCGCCGTACCGGTGGTTCGGGCTCGCCTACATCGAGGTGTTCCGCGGGCTCCCGGCGCTGCTGATCTTCATCTTCGTCGGCATCGGCGTACCGCTGGCCTTCCCCGGCACCAGCCTGCCGGGCGGCGTCTACGGGCAGGCCGCCCTCGCGCTCGGCCTCGTCTCGGCCGCGTACATGGCCGAGACGATCCGGGCCGGCATCGAGGCCGTGCCGCGCGGCCAGATGGAGGCCGCGCGCACCCTGGGCATGTCGCACGGGCGCGCGATGCGCTCCATCGTGATCCCGCAGGCGCTGCGGATCGTGATCCCGCCGCTGACCAACGAGCTGGTCCTGCTGTTCAAGGACTCCTCGCTGGCGCTGTTCCTCGGCATCACGCTGCAGGAGCGTGAGCTGTCCAAGTACGCCAACGACGTGGCGAGCCAGAAGGGCAACACCACGCCGATCATCATCGCCGCGCTCTGCTACCTGATCGTCACGATCCCGCTGAGCTACCTGGCGCGGCGGCTGGAGGCCCGGCAGAAGAGGGGACAGCGGTGATCGAGGTACGTGACCTGCACAAGTCCTTCGGTTCCCTCGAAGTTCTGCGTGGGATCGACCTGACGGTTCAGGCGGGCGAGGTGGTGTGCGTCATCGGGCCGTCCGGCTCGGGCAAGTCCACCCTGCTGCGCTGCGTCAACCTGCTCGAGGAGCCCACGTCCGGCACGGTCGCGGTCGACGGCACCGAGCTGACCGACCCCGAGTGCGACATCGACGCCGTCCGCCGCCGCATCGGCATGGTGTTCCAGCAGTTCAACCTGTTCCCGCACCTGTCGGTGCTCGGCAACGTCACGATCGCCCAGCGCAAGGTGCTGCGCCGGTCGGCCGCCGACGCGGAGCGTACGGGCCGGGAGAACCTCGAGCGCGTCGGCCTCGCGGACAAGATCGACGCGTACCCGGCGCAGCTCTCGGGCGGCCAGCAGCAGCGGGTCGCGATCGCCCGTGCCCTGGCCATGGGCCCGGCGGTGATGCTCTTCGACGAGCCCACCTCGGCCCTGGACCCCGAACTCGTCGGCGACGTCCTGGCCGTCATGCGCAAGCTGGCCCTCGAGGGCATGACCATGATGGTCGTCACCCACGAGATGAGCTTCGCGCGCGAGGTCGCCGACCGCGTGGTCTTCATGGACGGCGGCGTCATCGTCGAGGAGGGTCCGGCCGCGGACGTGATCGGCAACCCGTCCAACGAGCGCACCCGCTCGTTCCTGGCCCGTGTCCTGGACCCGGCCGCGGCGGAGGTCGAGGAGGTCTGAGGCCCCCGTACGCCTGCGTAACGTGGTGGTAACACGGACACGGCAGAATGGCCGTGTCTGCCACGAGCGTGTCAACGGCGTACGGAGGGATTTCGGCTTTGGATCGTCAGCAGGAGTTCGTGCTCCGTACCCTGGAAGAGCGCGACATCCGCTTCATCCGGCTCTGGTTCACCGATGTCCTCGGGTTCCTCAAGTCGGTGGCCGTCGCCCCGGCCGAGCTCGAACAGGCGTTCGCCGAGGGCATCGGGTTCGACGGGTCCGCGATCGAGGGCTTCGCGCGGGTCCACGAGGCCGACATGCTGGCCAAGCCGGACCCCTCGACCTTCCAGGTGCTGCCCTGGCGCGCCGAGTCACCCGCCACGGGCCGGATGTTCTGCGACATCCTGATGCCGGATGGCACGCCGAGCTTCGCCGACCCGCGCTACGTCCTCAAACGCACCCTGGCACGCGCCGCTGACCTCGGGTTCACCTTCTACACCCACCCCGAGCTGGAGTTCTACCTCCTCAAGGGGCAGCTACCCAACGGCGGCGAGCCCGAGCCCGTCGACCACGGCGGCTACTTCGACCACACCCCGCACCCCGCCGCGTACGACTTCCGGCGCAGCGCGATCATGATGCTGGAGTCCATGGGCATCTCGGTGGAGTTCAGCCACCACGAGGGCGGCCCGGGCCAGCAGGAGATCGACCTCCGCTACGCCGACGCGCTCACCACGGCGGACAACATCATGACCTTCCGGCTGGTGATGAAGGAGGTCGCGCTGGAGCACGGCGTGTTCGCCTCGTTCATGCCCAAGCCGTTCACCGACCAGCCCGGGTCGGGCATGCACACGCACATGTCGCTCTTCGAGGGCGACCGCAACGCCTTCTACGAACCCGGCGCGGAATTCCAGCTCTCCAAGGTCGGCCGCGCCTTCATCGCCGGCGTCCTGCGCCACGCCGCCGAGATCACCGCCGTCACCAACCAGTGGGTCAACTCCTACAAACGCCTGTGGGGCGGCGTAGGCGCCTCCGCGGGCGCCGGCGGCGAAGCACCCTCGTACATCTGCTGGGGCCACAACAACCGCTCGGCCCTGGTCCGCGTCCCGATGTACAAACCGCAGAAGGGCCACGCCACCCGAGCGGAACTCCGCTCCCTGGACACGGCCTGCAACCCGTACCTGACGTTCGCCGTGATCCTCGGAGCCGGCCTGAAGGGCATCGAAGAGGGCTACGAACTGCCGCCGGGCGCCGAAGACGATGTGTGGGCCCTGACGTCCGCCGAACGCCGCGCGATGGGTATCGAACCTCTCCCGCAGAGCCTCGACGAAGCGATCGCGGCCATGGAACGCAGCGAACTGGTAGCCGAAGTCCTCGGCGAACACGTCTTCGACTTCTTCCTCCGCAACAAGCGCGTGGAGTGGGAGGACTACCGCCGCCAGGTCACCGAGTACGAGCGCAAGCGCTACCTCGCGGTCCTGTAGTTCCTGCTGAGCACCCGCTCATCCAGACCCCGCAGGTCTATCCCTTGTCCTGGGCCTTGTCTTCGCGGGGCGTGTCCTCCGCGTAGACCTCGCCGCCGAAATGCGTCAGCGCCGCCCGCAGCCGCGGGACCATCGCGGCGCGCTCAGCGTCGTGGACCGAGATCTCGGCCACGACGTGGCCGTGCTTCCCCTCGGGAACGCTGTGACGCTTGGCCCAACCCTTATCCGGTCGTTGGCCGTCCCCGAACTCGACGACGACGCTGTGCGACGGACCGGGGGACTCGGCGATCACTCTGACGTGTTCCAGACGGTCCCAGGACAGCGAGAACGACCGGTCCTGCCACCGCACCCGCCTCTTGTCCACGACGGCGAGTCCGTGGGTGTCCACCGTAAGCAGGTCGTGGCCGTCCGAACTTTCAGAGAACGCGTTAAGGAGCGAGAGGCCCAGGATGACCCACCCCAGTGGCGTCCTTCCCATCACGTCCCAGGCGAACGACATGGCGTTGGCCACAGTGGAATGGCCGAACACCAGAATGGCCAACGCCAGGGCTGCGAAAATACCCACCGGCAGGAGCAGGACGAGTGCGCCTGTCGCCCACTCGGTGATGCGCATGGCCGTCGTGGTCAGCTCGAAGACCGCGGGCGCCGGTCCGCCCGCTTCCGGTCCGGCTCGGTCTCGGGTTGGTGGCCTGACGGAGTCGATCAGAGTCAACACGCGGGTCGAGCGCTGAGTGATGATTTCGGTGATCGCTTGGGGCAGCCACTGTTCCCGGTCACGGCTCCAACCGGGCGGGGCCAGTGCGATCAACTCCTCCAGCACCACCTCCAGGTCGGGCCGGGCACTGTGGTCCTTGTCCAGACAGCGTCCCACCAGGTCCGCCAACGGGGCGGGCAGCCCGGACAAGTCCGGATCGGCGTGCACGACCCGATAGGTCACCGCATGGGGCGGGCCCGTGCCGAACGGGCTTTGGCCGGTGACGGCGAAGACCAGGACGCATCCAAGAGAGAACACATCGCTGGACTGGTCGGCTTTGTCGCCGACGGCCTGTTCGGGGGACATGAACGCCGCGGTGCCCAGCACCGTACGGGTCTGGGTGTAGGAGGTGGAGTCCAGGGCGCGGGCGATACCGAAGTCAATCAGCCGTGGCCCGTCGGCAGCCAGGATCACGTTGCCCGGTTTAAGGTCGCGGTGCACCAAACCCTGAGCGTGCACCGCCGCCAGTCCTTCGGCCAGCCCGGCGCCCAGGGCCGCCACCGACGCGGCGGGCAGCGGCCCGTGCTCGGTCACGGCCTGGTGCAGGGAAAGGCCGGGGATGTAGGCGGTGGCCAGCCACGGCTGCTCGGCGGAGGTATCGGCGTCCACGACCTGGGCGGTGTAGAACCCGCCGACCATGCGCGCGGCCTGGACCTCAGTGGCGAAACGCCGTCGGAAGCCCGCATCGTCGGCCAGTTCCGGGCGGACCATTTTCACGGCGACCAGGCGGCCACCTCGGGAACGGCCCAAAAACACCTGCCCCATTCCGCCCACGCCCAGGCGTCCCTCCAACCGATAAGGGCCCACCCGGGACGGATCACCCGCCCGCAAAGAATCCACAACGCGCCCTTCCCACGAAGATCCGTGCCCGGCTCGGCGCAATGATTCCAGAAAGAGAGCTATTCCTTCGAGCCGTAATCGCGGGACGGCTGCAGGGCCGCCGGCAGACTCCATTCGCTTGCATCGGATGGCAGCCCTGTTTCCCCAAGTCATGGGGACTGTCCAAGCGCCTCCGGCGGGGGCTTCAGGCTCGGGGATGAGCCTAAGTCGCACGCGCGCACGGTGGTCAGTGGTCGGCGAGGAAGCCGGGCCAACTGTGGCGTTCGGCTCACGACCCGTCAGCGGTGGGCAATGAGTCGATTCCCTTCGGCGGGTTGAGGCTGATCCAATAGCGGTCCTCGCCTTGGCACGGACCATCGGGAACGCCGCCGTTTGCCAGGATCGTACGACGTGATGGCTCGTTGTCCGTGGCGCAGGTCAACAGCACTCGATCGAGGCCAAGCCGACCGCACTCCACGAGCGCGGCACCCAGCATCCGCTTGGCATGACCTTGCCGCTGCCATGGAGCAACAACGTGATAGCCGACGTGGCCGCCGACTTCAGCGAGTTCGGGTGTCAGCCGGTGTCGCACAACGAGTGTGCCGATGTAGTACGCACCCGAGACGTACCAGTAGATCGTGGACGGGACGTCCCATCGGGTGTGGACGCCGCGACGCTGAGCGACGAAAGCGCCGAAATCCTCACTGGCTGCACTTAGCCAGTCTGTCGGCGTGCCGCTCGCGAGGCAGTCGGCTCGTTCGCCTGCTAGATAAGAGTCGCGGACCGTTTCCGTCGGCCAGACCAGGCGAGGCGGATGGATGAGATCGGTCACCGTTCAAGTCTGCACACCAACCGAGCACTCGAACCGCGTGTGGCTGTGGTCGCAGGTCACGAGTGATCGACGACAGTTGGTGACTCCCCGTAGTTGAGTGCTCGTGCCACTCTCAGCAGTGGATTGAACAGGAGGTCACTGTGACTTTGAACCACGTCGGCGCGCTCGTACTGTCCGCCGCCGCGCTGTCTGCCGGGATGCTGACCATTGCACCCATCGCTTCCGCTGATCCCGACACCCGGGATTCCTCGAAGACCGAGGCCAAGCACAGCGTGGACTGCGACGAATTGCTGGCGCACTACGACCGCAGGGTCAAGCATTCTGTCGAGACCTCAAGGCAGGTAGCCGAGTGCGAGAAGAGGAAGCACCGGAAGCGTTAGCCGATCCAAAGACGCCGCCCGCTCTCCCATCAGACGGGAGAGCGGGCGGTTTTGCATTCAAAAGCTCAGCCGGAGACGAGTTCCAGCGCAAGGGTGAGGGCGGCGTCGTCGCGTTCTTCGATGGTCGCGCCGGTGTCCTTCAGCATGAACATCGCGGCGTTCACCGACAGCAGGGCCATCACCGACTTGAGCTGGTCGAGTACGGGCGCGTCCGGGTCGGTCAGCAGGCCGATCAACGCCCGGAAGCGGTATTCCAGTTTCTCGCCCACGGACAGTTCGCGCATGGTCGATTTGCTGTCCTGGATGAAGCGCATCATGCCGGGGGGGAGTTCGCGCGCCAGGGCGGCGTAGCGGCGGATCAGCTCCTGCCGGGTCTCCACGCAGCGCGGCTGTTCGCGTACCCAGTCGATGACCTCGTCCATGCCGGCGATGTGGTCATCGAAGAGGCTCACCACGATGTCCTCTTTGGTCTTGAAGTGGTAGTACAGCGCTGCCTTCGTGACATCGAGGCGTTCGGCGATCTCGCGCAACGACGTCTTGTCGTACCCGTGCTCGGCGAACAGTTCCAGGGCGACCGCCTGGATCTTGTCGCGCGTGTCGCTGCGTCGTTCCCCCATCGTGGTTCTCTCTCCTCCAACGCAAACTTACTTGACGTCCGGCTAGTTGCTAGCTTACCGTGCGGCAAGTAAGATTGCTAGCCGGTCGGCAAGTAAGCAGCACGGCCCATCAGGGGAGAGGTTATCCATGTCGGGGACGAATACCGGGGATCCGACGATGTCGGAGACGACACCGGAGCGAAGTAAGCGATCCCTCTACATCGCGATCATCGGGCTGATGCTCGCGATGTTCCTCGCGATGCTCGACAACCTGATCGTGGGCACCGCGCTGCCGACGATCGTCGGTGACCTCGGGGGCATCACCCACCTCTCGTGGGTCGTCACCGCGTACGCCCTCGCCACGGCCGCCGCCACGCCGATCTGGGGCAAGCTCGGCGACCTGTACGGCCGCAAGGGCATGTTCATGGCCTCGATCGTGATCTTCCTCGTCGGGTCGATGCTCTCGGGCCTGTCGCAGAGCATGAATCAGCTCATCGGCTTCCGCGCTCTGCAGGGTCTCGGCGCCGGTGGCCTGATGGTCGGCGCGTTCGCGATCATCGGTGACCTGGTGCCGCCGCGCGAGCGGGGCCGGTTCCAGGCGCTGATCGGCGGCATGATGCCGGTGGCGTTCATCGGCGGCCCGCTGATCGGCGGGTTCCTCACCGACCACCTGAGCTGGCGCTGGACGTTCTACGTCAACATGCCGCTCGGCGTGGTGACGCTGCTCGTGACCGGCCTCGGCATGCGCCTGCACACGCCGCACATCAAGGCGAAGATCGACTTCCTGGGCGCGTTCCTGCTGACGGTCGGCGTGGTCTCGCTGACGCTGGTGGCGAGCTGGGGCGGCACGGAGTACCCGTGGAAGTCCACCCAGATCCTCGGGCTGGCCGCGGTCAGCGTCGTCTCCCTGATCGCCTTCATCTTCGTCGAGGCGCACGCACCCGAGGCGATCCTCCCGCCCCGGCTGTTCCGCAACCGCAACTTCACCGTCGCCCAGATCCTGAGCTTCCTGGTCGGCGCGGCGATGTACGGCTCGGTCAACTTCATGCCGCAGTACATGCAGGACGTCAAGGGCGCCTCGGCGACCGCCAGCGGCCTGCTCCTTCTGCCGCTGATGTTCGGCATGCTCGTGGTGATGCTCACGATCGGCCAGCTCATCATGCGCAACGGCCGCTACCGGATCTACCCGATCATCGGCGGCGTGTTCCTGACCTTCGGCATGCTGGTCATGCTGATGCTCAAGACCGATACGAGCACGCTGGAGGCCTCCGGGCTCACCATCTTCATCGGCCTCGGCATGGGTTTCATCATGCAGAACACCACGCTGATCACCCAGAACAGCGCGGAGCTGCGTGACATGGGCGCCGCGAGCGGTGCGGTCAACCTGTTCCGTACGGTCGGCGGCTCGCTCGGCATCGCCCTGCTCGGCTCGGTCTTCTCCAACCGGCTCACCGGCGCGGTCAGCGACCGCCTCGGCCCGGAGGCCGGCAAGCAGATCTCCTCCGGCGGCAGTCACATCACCCCGGCAGTCCTCCGTACGCTGCCGGTCCCGATGCAGGACGCCTTCAAGGAGGGCATCACCAGCGGCATCCACGGCACGATGCTCATCGGCTCGATGATCGCCGCCCTCGGGTTCGTGGTCGCCTTCTTCATCCGCGAGGTGCCGCTGCGCGGAAAGGGCCCGGTCGCCAAGACCGACAGCCCCGTCGCCGAGGCACTGTCGGAGCCCGTGGTCTGACGCACTCGCAGGGGCCCGGTTCCGGTTCGATGTCACGAACCGGGGCCGGGCCCCGTTGTCATGGGCATGACGAAGATTCTGGTGACCGGCGGCACCGGCGTCCTGGGCCGTGAGGTCGTACGGCGCCTGGCGGGCCGCGCGGACGTACGGGTGCTCAGCCGCAAGGACGTCTCGATGGAGAACGCCGAGGTCGTGCGCGGCGACCTCGAGACGGGTGAGGGCATCGACGCGGCCGTGGCCGGGGTCGACGTCATCGTGCACGCGGCCAGCAACGGCACCGACTTCCGCCGGCAGGAGCGTGACCTCGAGGCGACCCGGTGCCTGCTGGCCGCCGTACGCGGTACGCCCCACATCGTCTACATCTCGATCGTCGGGATCGACACGGTGCCCAACCGCTACTACGGCGCCAAGCTCACCGTCGAGCGGATGATCGCGGAGTCCGGGTTGCCGTGGACCGTTCTGCGCACCACGCAGTTCCACGAGCTGGTGGTGATGTTCCTGTCGGTGCTGGCCCGCGGTCCGATCGCGGTCGTGCCGCGCGGATTTCGCGTGCAGCCGGTCGACACCGGCGAGGTCGCCGAGCGCCTGGCGGACCTCGCCCTGGGCGAACCCGCCGGCCGCGTACCGGACATGGGCGGCCCGCGCGTCGAACGCCTCGACGACCTCATGCGCGCCTACCTCGAGACGACACACCGCCGGCGGCCGATCCTGCGGATTCCGCTCCCGGGCCGCCAGGCCGCCGCCGTACGCGCGGGCCACCACCTCACCCCCGGCAACGCGGCCGGCCTGCGCACCTTCGCGGACGACCTGCGCGACCGCGTCGACGAGAACGGCCGCATCGCGCCGCCGTACGACCTCAAACGCCGCTGACCTGCGAAGTGGGCCGGGCCGCTGTGGCGCGGACCCGGCCCACGACGGGTGCTACGGGAGGACGGCCCCGAAGAACCCGCCCGTACCGCCGACACCGAGGTCGGCGGACGTGACGAGGCGTGCACCGGTCAGGTCGAAGCCGGACGCGCCCCCAGGTACGAGGGCGATGGCGCCGGTGGACTGACTCCAGCCGGACGCGCCGATGACGAGGTCGGCGCGGCCGTCACCGTTCAGGTCGGTCGTGGTCAGCTTGTTGCCGAACATGTTGTTCTCGTCCGGGGTGAGGTGGACGTCCTTCTCCTTGACCGACCACACCGTCGAGGTCAGCCCGTTCGCGCCGCCGAGGCGTACCTTCACGACCGCCTGGTTCTGCTCGTCGTCGGACAGGTGCGAGGCCAGGTCGGCGTACCCGTCGCCGTTGACGTCGCCCACGGAGACCGGGCCGCCGGTGTCGTCGCCCGTGGTGCCGTGCGCCTTGTCCATGCCGCTGGGCGTGCCCGGGTAGACGTGATAGGCCGGAGTGTCGGCGGACGTGCCCATGACGACGTCCGCCCGCCCGTCATGATCGATGTCGCCGACGGCCAGCGAGTCGGTGTCGCCGAGCTCGATCGTCGGGCCGACCTTCGCGCCCAGGCCCTTCGCCGAGCCCGCGAACACACTCGTACTGCCCTCGTCGGCGGGGTCGTCGAAGTACCAGCCCACCGCGAGGTCGGCGTACCCGTCGCCGGTGACGTCGCCGGCCGCCAGCTTGGTGACGAGACCGTCGACTCCGGGACTGACCGTGACCGCCTTCGGCGTGGTCGACGTGGTCCCGCGCACCACCCAGATCTTCTGACCGCCGGCGGCCGTGGTGGCCACGTCGGTACGCCCGTCGTGGTCGAAGTCCCCGGCGGCAAGGGCGGCACCCCCGACGTTTCCAATCGCGATCGCACGCGCGGCCAGACCCTGCGCCGACCCGAACACGATCGTGAGCGATCCGGCGTCCTTGACCGTGCCGACGTCCTCACCGGAGGCACCGATGATCAAGTCGGAGTAGCCGTCGCCGTCGAAGTCACCGACGGCCAGCGACGAGCCGAAACGATCGCCCTTCTCGACGACCCCGGGGATCCCGGCGCTGCTCTGGCTCAACACGGTGTGCCGGGCGATGTTCGCACCGCCGGCGGAGCCGTAGGTCACCGCGACCGCGCCGGCCTGGGTGACGCCGCCAACCGCGGCGTTCAGCGCGCCGACCGCGAGGTCGCGGTAGCCGTCGCCGTCGAAATCACCAGGAAGGGCCGCGTCGGCCTGGCGCGCCGGCGCGTCCGCAACGGCCGGAGCGGCGCTGAGCAGGGTGAGCAGCGCCACTGTGGCACCACTCGTACGAGTAATCACGGATTCAATCTCCTGTCGTTCGATATTCACCAGAATTGACGCTTACCGGGTGTCGTGAGTTCGGACGAGATGGGTTTCGGACGGCCCCCGCACCTAGGGCGGACCGTCCGCCGCCGTTACCGTGTGTTCGTGAGCGAACCCCGGACCAAGAGCCTTGCGGGCCGGCTGGCCAGGCTCGGCGTCACGGACGTCGCCGGCGCGGAGTCGCGTCTCGAGGGGCACGACCTCGACGACGGGCTGCTGGACGCCCTGTCCATCGCCGCCGACCCCGACCTGGCGCTCGCCGGCCTGCTCCGGCTGCTCGAGACGACCGATCTCAGGGCCGAGCTGGCCTCCGACAGGGACGCGCGCGACCGCCTGCTCGCGATCCTCGGCGTCAGCGCCGCGCTCGGCGATCACCTCGTACGGCACCCCGACCACTGGCAGGTGCTGACCGGGTCCGGCGCGGTACGCCCGCCCGCCCCGGGCGGCCTGCGCGTCGCGCTGCTGCGCGCGGTCGGCGCCGACCCGGACGACGACGCCCCGCGCGCCGATCATCCGGACGCCGTGGTCGAACTGCGGGTCGCCTACCGCAAGGCCTTGTTGCACCTCGTCGGCCGCGACCTCACCCACGAGGTCGCCATCGAGGACGTCGCCGCCGAGCTGGCCGACCTCGCCTCGGCCGCGCTCGAGGCGGGCCTGGCCATCGCGCGTGCCGAGCTGGGTGAGGAGGCCGGCCGGTGCCGGCTCGCGGTGATCGGCATGGGCAAGTGCGGCGGACGTGAGCTGAACTACGTCAGCGACGTCGATGTGATCTTCGTGGCCGAGTCCGCGGAGGGTCAGGACGAGGACGCCGCGATGCGCGCCGCGTCGCGGCTGGCCGCCGGCATGATGCGGGCGTGCTCGGCGAGCACCGCCGAGGGCGCCCTGTGGGAGGTCGACGCCGGCCTGCGGCCGGAGGGACGTCCGGGCCCGCTCGTACGGACCATGGCGAGCCACCTGGCGTACTACGAGCGCTGGGCCAAGACCTGGGAGTTCCAGGCCCTGCTGAAGGCCCGTCCGGTCGCGGGCGACCACGACCTCGGCGAGGAGTACGTACGGACCCTCGCGCCGCTGGTGTGGCAGGCGTCCTCGCGCGACAACTTCGTCGAGGACGTCCAGGCCATGCGCCGCCGCGTCGAGGAGCACATCGCCCCGGAGGAGGCGAGCCGCCAGCTCAAGCTCGGGCCTGGAGGCCTGCGTGACGTGGAGTTCGCGGTGCAGCTCCTGCAGCTCGTGCACGGCCGCGCCGACGAGGAACTGCGCGGCACCAACACCCTGAACACCCTGAAGAAGCTGTCCTGGGGCGGGTACGTCGGCCGGTCCGACGCCGCGTCGCTCGGCAACGCGTACCGGTTCCTGCGGCGCGTCGAGCACCTCATCCAGCTCCACCGGCTCCGACGGACCCACCTGGTGCCCTCCGACGAGGGCGACCTGCGGCGGCTCGGCCGCGCGCTGGGGTTCCGCGCCGACCCGGTGAAGGAGTTCACGACCGAGTGGCGCCGCCACGCGCGCGAGGTACGGCGGCTGCACGAGAAGCTCTTCTACCGGCCGCTGCTGCTGGCCGTGGCACGCCTGCCCGACGAGGAGACGCGCCTCACGCGGGAGGCCGCGCGCGAACGCCTGGAGGCGCTCGGCTTCCTGGACCCGGCCGGCGCGCTCCGCCATATCGAGGCCCTGACCGCCGGGGTGTCGCGCCGCGCCGCGATCCAGCGGACCCTGCTCCCGGTCATGCTCGACTGGTTCGCCGAGGGCCCGGACCCGGACTCCGGCCTGCTGGGCTTCCGCAAGGTCAGCGACGCGCTCGGCACCACGCCCTGGTACCTCCGCCTGCTCCGCGACGACGTCACCGTCGCCGAGCGGATGGCCAACGTCCTGGCCACCAGCCGCTACGCCACCGACCTGCTGTTGCGCGCGCCGGAGGCGGTGAACATGCTCGGTGGTTCGGGCACGCTGGAGCCCAAGCCGCACGAGGCGTTGCGCAGCGAGGCCCTCGCCGCCGTACGCCGCTACACCGAATCCGCCCCGGACCGCGACGTGCCGGCGGACGCCGTCGTGGCCGTACGCGGGCTGCGGCGCCGCGAGCTGTTCCGTACGGCCGTCGCCGACGTGCTCGGCCTGCTCGACGAGCGCGCCACGGCCGAGGCGCTGACCTCGATCGCGACCGTGACCATCGACGCCGCGCTGCGCGCCGCGATCGGCAAGATCGAGCGTTCGCGGAAGGCGCCGCTGCCGACCCGGTTCGCGGTCGTGGCGATGGGCCGGTACGGCGGGTACGAGCTGGGCTACGGCAGCGACGCCGACGTCATGTTCGTGCACGACCCGCTGCCCGGCGTCGCTGAGAACGAGGCGGCCTCGGCGGCGCACGCGGTCGCCGAGGAGCTGCGGCGGCTGCTCGCGTTGCCCGCGCCGGATCCGCCACTCGTGATCGACCCGGGCCTGCGCCCGGAGGGCCGCCAGGGCCCGCTGGTGCGCACCCTCGACTCGTACGCCTCGTACTACCGGCGCTGGTCCTCGCCGTGGGAGAGCCAGGCCCTCCTGCGCGCCGCGCCGGTCATCGGCGACGAGGACCTGCGAGAACGCTTCCGCGCCCTGATCGACCCGGTGCGGTGGCCCGAGGGCGGCATCGACGAGCGCGCGCTCCGCGAGATCCGCCGGCTCAAGGCCCGCATGGAGGCCGAACGCCTGCCGCGCGGCGTCGACCGGCGGCTCCACACCAAGCTCGGGCCCGGCGGCCTGTCCGACGTCGAGTGGGTGGTGCAGCTCCTGCAGCTCCAGCACGCGTACGAGCTGCCGGGCCTGCGCACGACGCGGACCCTCGCCGCGCTCGACGCCGCCGTGGAGGCGAGCCTGCTCGACGCGGGCGACGCGGAGACCCTCGCGGACGCCTGGCGGATGGCGACGCGCGTGCGCAACGCGACCATGCTCGTACGCGGGCGGCCCTCGGACCTGCTGCCCACCGAGCACCACCGGGAGCGGTCCGCCGTCGCGGAGGTCCTCGGCCTCGAGACGTCCGGCGCCCTCCTCGAGGACTACCGCCGCCACACGCGGCACGCGCGCCTGGTGGTCGAGCGGGTCTTCTACGGGAACATGGACGTCTGAGAGACCGTTGGGGAGCCCTCGTCCGTCGCGAGCGGCGGGGCATGGGGCTCTCCAACAGTCTCTGGAGCGCGTCAGCGAGCGAACCGCCGCGTCGCCACGGCCAGCGTGACCAGCGTGAAGGCCGCGACCACGGTCAGCTCCAGCACCGGTGACGGGTGATGGCCGCCCCAGGACAGCGGCTCGAACAGCGCCACGGGAGGCCGCGCCGGCTCGTACGCGCCGATCGTGCGGCGCATGGCGTCCACCGCGTACGTCAGCGGGTCGGCCAGGCTCAGCCAGGACATCCAGCCGGGCATCGACCTGATCGGGAACATCATCCCGGACAGGAAGAGCATCGGGGTCATCAGCACGCTCAGCACGGTCGTGTACGTGCGGGCCCGCTGGATCACGACCGCGACCGCGGTGCCCAGCACGGTCAGCGCGAGCGCGGTGAGCGCCAGCTCCGCCAGCAGCAGGAGGAACAGGCCGGGGCGGTACGGGACGTGGATCAGCCCGGCGCAGGCCAGCACGACCGAGCCGTGGCCGACGGCCACCGTGGCACCACCGAGGCACTTGGCGGTCAGCAGCGTGCTCCGGCGTACCGGCGTGACGAGCATCTCGCGCAGGAAGCCGCTCTCCCGGTCCCAGACGATCGACGTGCCGGCCGAGATCGCGGCGGGTTGGGCCGCCATGACCAGCACGCCGGGGAACAGGAACGTCAGGTAGTCCGACGCGGAGCCGCTCCCGGACCCCGCGAACAGCCGCCCCAGGCCGATGCCGAGGATGAAAAGGAAGAGCAGCGGCTGGAGCATGGACACGAACGTCCCGGTACGGTCGCGGGCGAAGTGCAGCAGTTCGCGCCGCCACACCATGCGGGCGGCGCGCAGCTCGGCCGCGAGCCGGCCGGTCGTCTCGTACGGGACGGTGGCGTGCGCCATCAGCGGTCTCCGTGGTGCTCGTCGCGGATGCGGTGGCCGGTGTGGTGGAGGAAGACGTCGTCGAGGCTCGGCCGGATGACCGTCACCTCGTACACCGGTACGTCGAGGCCGGCGCACAGCCGCGGCACCAGCCGCGCACCGTCCTCGGCGCGGATGCGCAGGCCCTGCGGTGTGACGACGGCGTCGATGCCGAACCGCGAGCGCAACGCGGCGGCGGCGGCCGTGTCGTCGCCGGTGCGCAGCTCCACCCGGTCGGCGGCGAGCACCGACTTCAGCTCCGCCGGGGTGCCCTGGGCGACGATCCGCCCCTCGTCGATGATGGCGATCCGGTCGCACTGCTCGGCCTCGTCGAGGTAGTGCGTCGTCAGGAAGAGCGTGGTCGACTCGCGCTCGCGCATCTCGTGCAGGTGGACCCAGAGCCGGGCGCGCGCCTGCGGGTCCAGGCCGATCGTCGGCTCGTCCAGGAACAGCACCTTCGGCCGGTGGAGCAAGCCGCGTGCCATCTCCAGCCGTCGCTTCATCCCGCCGGAGAAGGTCCGCACCAGGTCGTCGCGGCGTTCGGTGAGCCCGGCCAGGTCGAGCATCGCGTCGACGCGCGCCGGCAGCGTCGCCCTGGGCAGGGCGTACAGGTCGGCGTGGAAGCGGAGGTTCTCGGCAGCGGTCAGGTCGCCGTCGAGCGTACTCTCCTGGAAGACGATCCCCAGGCTGCGGCGTACGCGGTCCGGCGCGGTGCGCGTGTCGTGCCCGGCGACCTCGATGCGGCCCGCGGTGGGCACGACCAGCGTGCACAGCATCGCGATCGTGGTGGTCTTCCCGGCGCCGTTCGCGCCGAGGAAGCCGAAGGTCTCGCCCTGGGCGACGGTGAGGTCGATGCCGCGTACCGCGTCCACGCCCGGATAGGACTTGCGGACGCCGGTCGCGCGGATCGCCGGCACCGGGGCGGCCGGACCGGCGGCGGGCGCCGTACGCGCTCGGAGTCTGAACACGCGCGCCCCTCAGGCCTCTCGCGGCAGGTGGTCCATCCAGTCGTCCGGTACCACGAAGCCGAAGCTCCAGCGGTGCCGCACGGTGGGGTTGACGATGCAGTGCCAGAACAGCCGGGCCGGGTCCTGCTCCGCGCGGAAGAACCGGACGATCCGCGGCCTCTCCCGCAGCGTCACGATCTCGTTGGTCCGGGGGTCCAGGTAGCGGAAGAACGAGGTGTCCACGGGGTCGGCGAACGGCTCGTCGAAGTCGACGATGTACATCCGCCAGCCCGGCTGCGTCTCGTTGGTGTGCCAGAGCCGGTAGCTCGACGGCGGGTACCAGAGGCTGCCCGAGAAGCGGACCTCGGAGTCGAAGAACGCCTCGAGCGTGCGGACCGTACGGTGCTTGGCCTCGAAGTAGCGGTCGTAGTCGGGATGGTCGACGTGGTCGTCCAGATTGACCAGGTGAAAGTCACGGCGGGGCTCGCCGGGGCCGTCGCTCGGATCGCGCCAGTGGGCCTTCATCATCGCCTCGTACCAGTCGCGGAACCCCGGGTCGGCCGGCGACCGGGAGGTGGACCGCAGGTCCTCCTCGTGGAAGGTCCGCGCGAACCGCTCGAGGTCGACCGACGGCGGCTTGATCTTGAGGTGGGGGAGCTCGTCGATGACGCCCTTGAGGCCCGGCAGCTCGTCCAGGAGGTATTCGTGGTGGAGGAAGCCGGTCCGCTGGTCGGCCGGTGGCGGGGGAGCGGCGGCGGCCTGGCCGGGACCGCCGAAGGAGGACGAGGCCTCCATGAACTCCGACACGTCGAAGGTGTACCCGTAGCGCAGCCCGAGTCGTACGATCTCCCGGATGCCGGTCACGGCCTTCAGACGCTGCTTGAGCTCGGGTGAGTCGTAGGCGATCCGTAGGAAGGCGAGGCTGGACTCGACGGACATCGTCGTCTCCTTCTGCTATTCGCTGGGCGGGGGGTCGAGGAGCAGCACCGAGGGCACCCGGTCGGGGTGGGCCAGGCGCAGGAAGTGCATCCCGAAGCCGGACATGCCGATCATGAGTCCCGGGAAGAAGCCGGCGGTGTTCTGGACGATGCCGCTCTCGGTGTCCTCGAAGTGCCGCCACTGGGTCTGCACCTGGACGTTGGCCTCGAGCTGGAACGCGGGCTCGTCGCGCAACCGGGCGAACCGCAGGAACAGCTCGGCGTTGCCGGCCCGGCCGTGGCAGAGCGTGTCGTTGGCCAGCCGGGGGAAGTTGCGCATCGTGGCCGACAGCGCCTGGTTGGCCTCGAGCAGCATCAGGTCGTCGTCCTTGCCGAGCGTGGCCCAGCTCGCGATGCGGCTCAGGCCGATGCCGGAGGCCCCGTTGCACCAGGCGTTGGAGTAGTGGCGGCCCCCTCGGGAGGTCCCGCCGCCCTCGGTGCGCAGGTCGTACCAGTCCTGCTCGTCCTTGTCGAAGTGCAGGGCCTCGTAGGCGAAGGCGCGGCGCCCGGCGTCGACGTAGTCCGGCCGGTCGGCGAGGCGGCCGAGCTGGATCAGCGCCCAGCCGACGCCGCCCGAGCCGTGGGAGAACCCGGTGAGGTTCGCGGACGGCTCGTCGGCCTCGATCTGCGGCCAGCTCAGGGTGTCGCCGTCCGGGGCGGCGTTGCGCAGCAGCACCTCCGCGCACCGGTGGGCGTGGTCCAGACCGTGGCCGTCGGTACGGCGCCCGAGGCCGAGCAGGACCGGGATGAGCCCGGCGACGCCGCCCAGCACGTCGTAGCGGGGGCCGGCCGCGATCCGCAGCGGCAGCTCGTCGCTGAGCCGTACGGCGAGCCTGAGCAGGGCCGGGTCGCCCCACAGGTGGTGCAGGTGGGTGAGGAGGTAGATCAGGCCGCCGACCCCCTCGTACGCGCCGATCCGCCGCCGGTCGATGCTCTCGATGGAGTGCGAGAGCGCCCGCTCGGCGGCCCGGCGGAACTCCGGCCGGGGCGCGACGTCGTTGAGGTACGCCAGGAACAGCGCGATCCCGGCCGACCCGAGGTACAGGTCGCCCTCGACGTCGGCCTCGTTCAGGCCGTTCGGGGTGATCTCGTAGGAGGTCCACGGCGCGGGGGCCGACGGCTCGCGGAGCATCGCGCAGAGGCGTTCGCCGATCCGGACGGCGTGGTCCGTGGAGGTGGCGACGAAGGCCGGGCTGGCGACCTCGTCCAGCGAGAGGCTCGCGGCGATGTACTGGCTCTGCTGGGTGCGGTTCTCACCGGACAGCCGACCGATCCGCTGCGCGGCGTACTCGATGGGGGACAGGTCCAGGGAGGTGGGCAGCCGCGCCGCGTGGTCGTGTACGAGGTGGTGGCCGTGGGCGTCGACGGTGAAGATCGGTACGTCCAGCCGCCACAGCGAGGTCAGCTCGCGTTCGGCGAGCACCCCGTTGTCGTCCCAGGTGCGGGGGAAGGTCCGCATGGTGTTGGCGAGCAGGTCGACCTCCAGCGGGTCCACCAGGCACTTCGGGTGCCGGGCGGAGACCAGGAGCTGGGCGTAGACCTGGGTGCTCCAGTTGATGAACCGCGCGGACGCCCCGTCGAAGACCTCCGTCACGCAGCGGATCGCCTCGTCCGGCTGCTCCTCGAACCAGGCGTAGACCCGGTCGAAGCCGCTGATGATGGCGTCGGTGAAGTCCTGGGGCTGCATCAGGTCGTCGCCGAGGTAGACGCGGTTGGACCCGCTCGGCTCGACGTGCACGCCCGCCTGGTGGGTCACGGCCGTCTGGAAGCTGACCGGGTGCTCGTTGACGCGCGGGATCGGGGTCGGCATGTCGTACGCCTCGCCGCCGGAGTAGCCGCTGATCCGCATCTCGGCGGCGGACGTCTCGGCGCGCGGCCATTCGAGCAGGCCGGTCTTGAAGACGGAGTCGATCATCGTGCCCTGTGGACGCGACTGGCCGCGCGGCAGGATGCCGAGGACGGTCTCGCAGTCACAGACGTAGGCGTGGCCGTCGGAGATCAGGATGTTCTCGAAGTGCAGGTCGCCGCCGCCGAGGACGTAGAAGATCCCGAGGTGGCCACCCAGCTCCGCGTAGACACGCTCGACCTCCCCGCGCGTCTCCATGCGGTTGCGGCCGGACGGGATCAGGGCCTCGTAGCCGTACGCCCGGCGCGGGAGCACCTCGCGGGTGGCGAAGCTTAGGACGTCGTCGTCGCGGAGCCGGCCGAGGAGCCGCTGCACCGCCGCCTCGGACCGTACGCAGCGCGGCTTGTACACGAACCGGTCGGTGCCGCCGCTCGCGAGCGCCGCCTCGACGATGACGACGCTCCGCGCTCCGGCGTGGTGGTCCGACATCCCCAGGCGCAGGGCCCGGAACTCGGTGACCTCCGCGCCGAAGAAGGCCGGGCCGAGGTCGGAGCGGTCGGCCGCGAGGCGCTCGACCAGCTCGCAGCCGAAGTCGGCGAGGAGCCCGGTGACCTGCGCCAGCCAGCGTCCCAGCACCGGGAAGGCGAGGTAGAAGCGGTGGTAGGCCTCGGAGTCGGCGAACGTCGCGTCGACGTACGCGAGGTATTCGTCCCGTGTCGCCGCCGCCTTGTCGATGCCCGACTCGGCGCAGTGGACGTTCGTGACGGCCTCCAGCGCCCAGGTCAGCGAGAGCTCGAAGTGGGCGAGCAGGTGCCGCTGAAGATCATCGGTCACCCGCCGGTCGAACCGGCCGGGGTGCCGGGAACGTGCCAGGTCCAGCCGTCGTCCGAGCTCGACCAGGAACGGCTCGCACGCCTTGGCGGAGCGGCCGTAGTAGACGTCGAAGCCGCGCCAGCTCACGTCCGGCGTCTCGCGCGCGGACCGGTCGAACCGGCCGATGGCGGCCTGGTAGACCGGGAGCCAGGAGTCGTGGGCGTCCGCGAACAGGGCCTTGGTCTCCTCGTCGGCCCCGTCGAGCGCGAGTTCGTGCCGCCGGTAGGCGGTCAGGACGCGCGCGATCTCGTCCTTGGAATGCCGGGCCGTTATGCCCCGGTGCAGGGCCTCCTGGCGGAACTTCCCCGCGAGCCTGTCGGCCAGCCGGTCGATCTTCCACGCGTCGAACCGGGGGAGCGCGTCCGACGGCGCGGTCTTTCCCGCGTCGTCCAGCGCGGCCACGAGCCGCATCCGTTCGTAGAGGTTGCCGGCGCGCGCGGCGATGTCGAGAAAGGAGAGGTCACCCATATGCCGGAGCTCCTGCCGTGACGAGGGGATGGTGGGCCGGCATCCCGCCGGCCCACCATCGTGCGAGCTGGGGTGTGGGCCCCCGGTCGCTACTTGGTCGTGCCGTCGCAGATGAACGTCATCGGCCCGGAGCTGCAGGTCGAAGCGCAGGCGTAGACGTCCATGGTCGCGGCGGCCTCGGTCCAGAAGTCGATCGACTCCTGGTCCGGCTGCTCGATGGCCTCGGGCAGCGCGGCGGCGGTCACGCCGAACGCGGTCGGATCAGCCATCAGCTCGGTGCGGAACTCCGAGTCGACGACGGCCTGGAGAGTCATGGTGCTGGGCATTGTGCCTCCTGAGAGATGTGTTGCGATCAGACGCGGTATCGGCTTTACGGGGCCTTTGTGGCGACCAGTGTGAGGCCGATCTGCTGCTCGACATTCGTGAGCTCATGGATGGCGGCCGCCATGTTGTCGCTGATGTTCTGCCAGTCGACCAACTCCTTCTCTTTGGGGGACATGCCGTCGTGCATCCAGATGGCCTCGAGCCACGCCTTGATGGCAAAGGGGTGGTGGTCGTCCATCGGAGTGGCGATCCGAGAGAGGATGGGCTCTTCGGGGAGCGCGAGTGCGCGGCTCAGAATCTCGCGCAGTTTCCCGTCGGGCGGCAGCAGCGAGCACATGATCACAAGGTGCTGGATCTGCCGGATCGTGTCGACGCCCGGGTAAATCGTCTCTTCCTTTGCGCTCTTCATCCCTGGACCTTTCCTCGTCGGTTGTCTCCAACGTAGGAAAGGCTTCTTTCAGTCTGCTTACAGTTTGCTTTCAGGAGGCTTGGAGGAAATCCGAGGGTCGTCGCGGAGGATCGCGCTGTGCAGGTCGCGGATCTCGGGGCCGGGGGATACGCCCAGATGGCGCCGGAGATGGTCGGTGACCTCGCCGTACGCGGCGAGGGCGTCGGCCGGCCGTCCGCAGCGGTAGAGCGCGACCATCAGCTGGCCCCAGAACCGCTCGTGGAACGGATGGCGGCCGGTCAGCGCCCGCAGCTCGCCGACGAGCCGGTCGTGGCGGCCGAGCGTGAGGTCGACCTCGTGGCGCCGGTCGAGCGTACGCAGGCGTTCCTCGGTCAGGCTGGGCACGACGTCGCGGTGCAGGGAGTCCGAGCGCACGTCGGGCAGGACGGGGCCGCGCCACAGCGAGAGCGCCTCGGTGAGGCCGTCGGACTCGGCGGGGAGGTCGCCGCCCCGGCCCGCGGCGCGGGCGCCGGCGACCATCTCGCGGAAGTGGGTGAGGTCGAGGTGGGCGCGCGAGACCTCGATGCCGTAGCCCGCGGCGGACGTACGGACCAGGTCGCCCTGGCCGGCGCCGTGGCGGTCGAGGGCCTGGCGCAGGCGCGTGACGTAGGTGTGCACGGCGCCGCGCGGGCCGCGGGGCGGGTCGCCGTCCCACAGCCGCTCGACGAGCTCGGCGAGCGGCACGATCTGGTTGGCGCTGAGCAGCAGGGTGGCGAGCAGCACCCGCTGCTTGCCCGCGGCGACGGGGATCCGCCGCGCGTTCATCATGACCTCGAGGGGGCCGAGAATTCGGAAATCTAGGGCAGGCACGACTGAACTCCAGCGCTCGTTTGTCGCGCGCGAGCAGGCTTCGCGGGCGGGCGATGAGCAGGACGTGGGATCACTCTCGCCACGGTCGGTGCGGGGGATCGCGCGTGGGGGAACGGTCCATGGAGGAGTGGCTGTCGCCCTTTCGGCCGGCTCGTGCGAGCAGGGTCATTTCCGCCTCGGTCAAATGGGTCGTATCGTCCCCTAGGCCGCCTTTTTGTCGGGGATGGGGCGACGGTTGCGCATTCGTCGGCGGCGGGTTTCGGACTCGTACGACGTCGAGCTGGACGTTGATCGTCAATCGCGATCAATGCGGGGTGGTCTGGGCTGATGATGCACGGTTTCCCGGCCCAAATCAATCGTGAAGGCGACTCATTTTCGGTCGAGCGTATTGATCGCATCGCCGTCACTTCCGGCGGCCGAATGTATATTTCGGACGTAAGGCCAAGATGCCATTTAAATCCGTATGTTCTGCGATCAACCGCGGTGAATGCGCACCTCTCGGGCGACATTTCGTGCGTGTGGCGGACGCGCGGGCGTCACTCCCGTGACGTGAGGTGCCGGTATCGTGGCGCGGGTTATGACACTGACGTTGGAGCCGGCCACGGAGCTCGGTGGCCGTTATCGCCTGATCGAGCGGATCGCGACGGGTGGGCAGGGCGAGGTCTGGCGCGCCGAGGACACCGCACTCGGCCGTCCGGTCGCGCTGAAGGTGCTGCGCGGCGAGTTCGCCGGAAACGTGGAGTTCCGCGACCGGTTCCGCCGCGAAGCCCAGCACGCCGCGGCGCTGTCCCACCCCGGCGTCGCCCACGTCTTCGACTACGACGAAGGCCAGGGCGACACCCCGCCCTACCTGGTCATGGAGTACGTCGAGGGGGAGTCCCTGGCGGCGTCGATCGCCCGCGACGCGCCGCTCGACCCCGACCGCGTGCTCGAGGTGATCGTCGCCGCGTCCTCCGCGCTGGCCGTCGCGCACGCCGCCGGCCTCGTCCACCGCGACGTCAAGCCCGGCAACCTGCTGGTCGGCCGCGACGGCTCGATCAAGATCACCGACTTCGGTATCTCCCGCGCGGTGGACGCCGTCCCGCTGACCCGTACCGGCGTGCTGCTGGGCACCCCGCTCTACCTGGCGCCGGAGCAGGCCTCCGGGCTGCCGGCGACCGCCTCCTGCGACCTGTACGCCCTGGGCGTCATCGCGTACGAGATGCTCACCGGCCACCCGCCGTTCGAGGGACCCGCGACGGCCGTGCTGCTCGCGCACCGCGACACGCCCCTGCCGCCCCTGCCCTCGTCCGTGCCCGCCGGGCTGCGCGACCTCGTGATCGACCTGACCGCCAAGCACCCCGCGGCCCGGCCCGCCGAGGCGGCGACCGTCGCCACCCGCGCCCGCCACCTACGCGCCGACCCCGCGATCACCGGCACGCCCCCGCTTCCCGACGGGGGCGGGGCATATCCGGCTTCCGGCGCTGGGGGTGGACGGCCGTCCACCCTGGGCCGGGCGCTCAGCACGCGTCATCCGGCGCGGGGACGCCTCAGGGGGCGGCGGACCGGACCGTCGTCAGCGGGCCGCTGCCTCACGGGGCGGCCTGGACCGTGGCCCACGGCGCCGGAGAGCCGCCACGCGCGGATCGGACGCAGGTGATGGGGCATCCCCTCGCGGTGGAGGTGCCGCGGCGGCGTCGGGCGGTGCCGTTGGTGGCCGGCGGGCTGGCGATCGCGGCGCTGGCGGGCGTCGTGGGCTGGTTCGCGCGTCCGTCGTCGCCCGAACGGCCGGTCGTGCCGCCGCCGGCCGCCTCACCCCTCGTGTCGCAAAAGCCGACCCCGTCCGCACACCGGACCACGCAGCTGGCGCACGCGCCCGTCAGGCGGAAGCCGAAGGACAAACGGGGCCCCGGGCACGGCAAGCACGGCAAGCACCACCACTGAGGCGTGCGTCAGTCGCCGGAGAAGACGCGGGCGGCCGGGCCGAGGCGTGGGATCGCGAGGCGTACGCCGCGGGTCACGGCGTAGCCGGCGCCCAGCGTGATGACGCCGCCGATGGCGTCGAGCACGTAGTGGTTGGCGGTGCCGAGGATCACCATGACGGTCGCGATCGGGTAGCAGACCGCGATGGCGCGGGCCCAGCGGGAGCGTACGACCTCGCAGATGGCGATCGCGCACCACAGCGACCAGCCGGTGTGCAGGGAGGGCATGGCCGCGTACTGGTTGGAGACCGAGGCGACCGGCGAGGCGCCCGACTCGTACAGGCCGCCGGTATGGAAGGTCAGTACGGTGTCGACGAAGCCCGGCAGCATGCGCGGCGGGGCGAGTGGCAGCAGCCAGAACCCGAACAGCGCGAGCACGGTCGTCGCGAAGATCAACCGCCGGTAGAAGACATAGCGGTTCGGATGCCAGATGTAGAGCCAGACCAGCACCGCGATCGTGACGGCGAAGTGCAGGGTGGCGTAGTAGTAGTTGGCGCTGATGCCCAGCCAGCGGACGTTGGCGAACAACCGGTTGATCGAGAGCTCGACGTCCAGGTGGAGGGCGTGCTCGATGCGCAGGATCTGGTGCCCGAGCGCGATCGCCTTGGTGTGCGTGGTGGGTACGAGGTTGCGCACGAGCGAATAGGCGCTGTAGCACAGGGCGATCAGAAGGATCTCCCGGTAGAGCCGAGGCCGTGCCGCCGTCGATGCTCCCCCTGGCGCGTCCAACGTGTCGCCCGTGGCGACTGGCGCGACGGCCGAACTCGACATGATCTCCATGGTGTCAGATCAAATGATCCGGACCATCGAGAACCGTTGGGGTGTTTGTCACTTCGTGATCCTCCGCTGGACGCGTCGTCGTACCCCCCCTGTGCAGGAGGAAGCCTACAAGCAGGGCAAACATCATGATTGCCACACCTGCCATCGCGTCCAGCAGGTAATGGTTCGCTGTCGAGAAGATCACCATGATTGTGACGATTGGGTAAAGCGCGGCGGCGGCCCGGACCAGCGGCCGTTTCGACAGGGTCACGACCGCCACGGCGCACCACAGCGCCCAGCCGGCGTGCATCGAGGGCATCGCGGCGAACTGGTTCGTCATCGAGCCCGCCTCCGGTGAGGAGTAGAGCCCGAAGGTGTGCAGCGCGGTGACGGGGTCCACGAAGCCCCGGTCGGTGAGGAACCTCGGCGGCGCCAGCGGGTACGCCCAGAACCCGATCAGCGCGATGCCCGTGGCGATCATGAGGGAGGTGCGCAGCCACCGGAAGTCGCGGGGGCGGCACCGGTAGAGCCAGACGAGGACCGACAGGGTGACGACGAAGTGCGCCGTGGCGTAGAACGCGTTCGCGACGCGGGCCAGGCCGGGCAGGCGCATGAGGTCCTGGTTGAGGTCGAGTTCGAAATCGAGGCCGAGGACGTGCTCGAGCCGGATGATCTGCCCGGCGTGCGCGTACGCCGCGGGCACGTTGTGGGGGATCAGTACGCGGATGAGGGTGTACGCGCCGTAGAACACGGCGACGAGGAGGATCTCTCGCCAGAGCCGCGGGGCCCGGTCTGACACGGGCGTGACGGCGGGCGGCTCCGGGACGGGCGGCCGCAACGGTGGTGCGAGCAGGGCCATGCTAGAGATACTGCTCCCGCCGGGCTTTCTTGTGATCAGCTCCAAGAATGGTCTACGAATCGGCCCATATGACTATGGCACTACTCCTCAGGGTGGATATGACACCACCGAAACACCCTCAGGAGACGAAGACGACCTCGCCGATCGACGGAGCGGGGGAGCCCGTGGCCCACACCAGTCGCACCGCCTCGACGACGGTACCTCGCGCCGGTAGGTCCGCGTAGCCGTCGCGGAGTTCTCCCAGGTGGTGCCAGGTGCCACCGGCCTTGATCTGCACGCCCGCCTCGCCCGCCGCGCCCAGCACCCGTACCCGGTCCAGCGGACGGGCGTCCGACGCGGTCACGACGAGCGCGTCGCCCGCCGACGGCGCGGCGGTCGCCGCGTAGGTGGAGTCGAGTGAGCCGTCGGCCGCCGCGGCGAGGTCGCCCGCAGGGCCGCCGGTGACGGTGTAGGTCGGCTGGCCGGGCACGGCGACGGTGAACTCCCGCACCACGCACCAGAAGGCGTCGTTCGCGGCGGTGGCGCGGTAACGGACGTACCGGGCCGTCGTGCCGGCCGGCGCCGTCGCGCGTACCTCGGCGGTGGTCCCGCTGGTCAGGGCGGTCCAGGAGGTGCCGTCGGCGGAGTACTCCAGCGTGCCGGCATGGATGAAGTCGTCCGGGCTGCCGCTCTTGCCCATCAGGACCGCGATGTCGCCGATCGGGCGCGTCTCGCCGAAGTCGACGCCCACCCAGTCACCGGCGGCGGGCGGGCCGTCGCTCCAGAAGTACGTGCCGAGGTCGCCGTCGGTCATCCTCGCGGCGGAGTTCGCCTGGTACGGGCTGAGGGAGGCGGTCCCCGACGGCCGCTGCGCGCGTACGCCGACCGAGCGGTCGAAGATCGCCTTCGCGGCGGTCAGGAACGCGTCGATCACGCCGTCGCCGATCTTGGGCGCGGTGCCGCTGTGCGGTTCGCGGGTGTCGCGGATCGCCTGGGCCTGCTCGACGAGTTCTCCGATGCGACGGCGGTCCGCCCAGCCCTCGGCGGATCGGTGAACGAGCATGTCCAGGGCCGCCCGCATCGCGTTCGCCCACAGCACGGTGGCGTCGAGCCAGGCCTTGGCCTCGTCCGCGAACGCCGGGTCGGTCACGCCGGCGCGGATCGCGGCCGGCGCCGAGGCGAGGGCCTCGACCCGTGGCCGCAGGGCGGCGATGGCGCCGTGGTGGTCGCCGGCGTTCCAGCTCGCCCAGAAGTCCTTGATCGCCGCTGCCAGCTCCGGAGCCTGCGTACGGTGCAGGGTGCCGTCGTAGGTGCTGACGTCCGCGAACGCCCGCAGCGCCGCGGTCGTACGCGGGTCGCCGCCCGCGCGTTCGGCCAGCGCGGCCGACCAGTCGCGCGCCGCGTCGTACGTCGCGTCGTTCCAGGAGAAGTCGGCGAAGGAGAACAGCGCGACCTTGCTGACCGCCTCCTGGTTGGAGGGGTTGGAGATGACGCCGGCGACCTGGCCGGACAGCCCCGGCTCGCGCCCGGTGTAGGCGGCGAGCGGCAGTCGTCCGGCGATGTAGTCGTTGACCGGGTAGTTGTCCCAGACGAGGATCGGGTGGCCGAACACCGTACGCGCCTCGCTGGCCTGCGCGACCGTGATCGTCGCCGGGACGACGCCGACGCCGGTCCAGTGCACGACCACGTCCGGGTCGAGCGCCTCGCGCAGGATCTTCTTGTACGCGGTGTCGGTGACGTTGGAGTACTCCGTCGGCACCATCTGCAGCGGCCGTACGTCACCCTTGGCGCGTACCCAGGCCGCCACCTTGTTCAGGACGTACGCCTGCGCGCGGCCGGCCCCGGCGGCGCCGTCGCCGAACTCGGTCGTGTCCCCGGGACAGTTCCAGTGCCCGTAGTCGATGTCGTCGAACGGCACGTTGAACGAGCGTCCGCCCAGGTCGTACACGGAGTCGAACTTGGCGAGCAACGCGTCCAGGTCCGCCGCGGACGTGTAGCAGATCGACAGCCCGGGGGAGAGGGCGAAGGTGAACTCCACGTGGTTCGCGCGGGCCCGGGTGATCAGCTCGCCGAGCCGGGCGAGGTCGTCCGGCGGGTACGGGTCGCGCCAGCGCTCGCGGTGGTACGGGTCGTCCTTCGGCGCGTACTCGTAGGTGTTCATCCGGTGCGCGCCGAGGTAGGAGATCTGGTCGAGTCGGTCGGCGTGCGACCAGGGCGTTCCGTAGAAGCCCTCGATCGAGCCCCGGTACCGCATCGACGGCCGGTCGCGGACCGCGACGCCGGGCATGCGGTGGCCATCGACGAGCTGACCGAGGGTGTCGGCGGCGTAGAAGGCGCCCGCGCCGTCGGCCCCGTCGAGCACGATGTGCGCGCGGCCACCGGCACGCCCGGCGGCCAGAACGTATCCCTCGGCGGGCAGGCCCGTGTGGTCCTCGACGTGCAGCGCGCGCAGGATCGGCGCGCCGCCGGCGAGCCAGACGGTCGTCGGCGTGTGCGGGTCGGTCGTGGACTCGCGGATGTCGGTGGCGCCCGCCTCGCGCAGCGTCGCGCGTACCGCCTCGAGTGCCGGTTCGTCGGTGCCGGCGGCCTTGACGAGCCCGACCGTACGGGTGATCGGGAAGCCGTCGGGGCGGGCGGTCATCCGCTGCGGCGTCGGCCAGACGGTCGGCAGGCCTTGCGCCGACGCGCGAGGGACGGCCGCGAGGAGCGGCGCGGTGAGCACGGCGGCGGTGACGACGGACCAGAGCCTGCGCATCACAACTCCTCGCGATCCGGGTGATCGCGATCAGCCAACAATGCGCGGATGTGTTCGTCAATACCCGGATTCACGCACTACTGAGCGTCGGGCAGGACCTGTTCGGTCGGCGTGACCTCGCGCAGCGCGTTGCCGACCGTGCAGTGGTGCTCGTGCACCCGGCGCGCCACATCGGTGAACACCGTCTGCGCCGCGTCGTCGTCCGCCGGGAACTCCACGTCGTACGTGACCGTCACCGTACCGAGCCGCGTCGGCGCGGTCTTCTCCGCCTCGACCGTCGCCGCGAGCCGTACGAGCCGGTGCCCGCGCTTGGCGGTGAGCGGCTCGATGGTCACCATCTCGCAGCCGCCGAGGGCGGCCAGGAGCAGCTCGACCGGGGTGAACGCACCGTCATCGGACGACCCGCCGATGGCGACCTCCGCCCCCCGCTCGTTGCGCGCGCGGAACCCTCCGTCGTCCGTTCGCTCGAGCCGAACCGAAGCCATGATCACTCCCTGGGTCTGTGGACGCAGGGGCCAACAACGTTCTTCTCCTCGTTGTTCCGGTCGGCGAGCACCTGCTCGAGGGTGTGCCGCGAGGAGGCCTCCAGTGCGGAACCGGTGCCCCACTCGTCCGCGAGGGTGATCAGCGACTTCCACACCGTCCAGCCACGACCACGCGCCCAGGTCGCGGCGTCGGCGGACAGCGCGTCGCGGAACGCCTCGCGACTCTCGCCGGACAGCAGGGACCACGCGATCGCCAGGTCACACGCCGGATCGCCCACGCCCGAGGTCCCGAAGTCGATCACCGCGGCGAGACGCCCGTCCCGTACGAGGAGGTTCCCGGTGCTGACGTCCCCGTGAAACCACACGGGCGTACCGTGCCAGGTCGCGGCCAGGGCCGTCTCCCACACGTCCGTCGCCGCGTCACGGTCGATCCGGTCGCCCAGAGTCTCCAGCGCCCGCCGCGTCTCGGCGTCGTACGTCGTCAGGGACCCGCCGCGATACCAGCAGTGCGGTCCGGGCGTCGGCCCGCCGGCCGAGTCGACGCTCTGCAGCGCCGTGAGGAACCCGGCCAGCGCGACCGCGAACTCTTTCAGGTCGCCGATCGTGTCGAGGCCCGCGTTCTCGCCGTCGAGCCACCGGTAGACCGACCACGGGAACGGATAGCCCTCGGCCGGCACCCCCTGCGCGAGGGGCACCGGGATCGGGAGCGGCAGCCGCGGCGCCAGGTGCGGCAGCCACCGCTGCTCCTTGCCGACCTGCGCGACGTACCCCTCGGCACTGGGCAGCCGCACGGTCATCCGCTCTCCGAGCCGGAACGTCCGGTTGTCCCACCCACCGACCTCCACCGGAGACACGGGCAGGTCCGCCCACTGCGGAAACTGCGCGTCCACCAGCCGCCGCACCAACGCCACGTCGATATTCGTCACGCAGTGCAGTCTCGCCACTCCGGTCCGATGGCTCAACCGAATTGCGGCCCGCGAAAATCGGTACAGATCGTCGGCGGAGGGTGCGTACTGTCTCACCTCAGCACCTCCCGGTGCGAAGGCCCCGGTTACTTCTCTCTCAAAGAAACCCATCCGGAGCCGTCATTTGATCTCGGGAGGACGACAATTTCATCGCTGGTGCCCGGTGCGCAGGCAAGGGCTACTTCCACTGTTAATGGAGAGGTCGCGGGTTCAAATCCCGTCGCCGGCCGGAAGGCCGGTGTAGCTCAGCACGGTCAGAGCGCTTACGTCTCCCTCGCCGATTCGATCTCGGGTACCAGCGATGAAACGGGTCTCCTTCCGGTGTGCGGAAGGAGACCTCTTCCATGGCGAAGTTCAACCGCGTCCGTACGCGGCCGGCCGCGGGTAGCCCGGTCATTTCCGAGGCCCGGCCGTCCGGCCGTACCCATGAGGGCGCGCCCGGTCACGCTCGTGACACCCGTTCGGAGCTGTTCCTGCTCGCCGTGTCGAACATGGTCGGCGAGGACACCTTCTACGAGCGTGCACGGGAGCGCGACGACCGCTACTGCGTCCTGGTCCGGCGCGCCGCTCTGGAGGACCCGGGCTGGACCGCCTCGTTCCTGGGATGGCTCCGCGGCACCGCGAACATGCGGTCCGCGTCGCTGGTCGGCGCCGCCGAGTACGTCAAGGCCCGGCTCGACGCGGCCGGCACGCGGCTGGGCGACTACCCGGTTCTGGAGAACCGCCAGGTCATCGCCTCGGTGCTCCAGCGTGCCGACGAGCCCGGTGAGATGCTCGCCTACTGGATGTCCAAGTACGGCCGGGCGATTCCGAAGCCGGTGAAGCGGGGGGTCGCCGACGGGGTTCGGCGGCTGTACACCGAGCGTGCCGTGCTCAAGTACGACACGGCCTCGGCGGGTTTCCGGTTCGGTGACGTCATCGACCTCGTCCACCCGTCCCCGGATGGCGACAAGCGGTGGCAGGGCGACCTGTTCTCCCATGCGCTGGACCGGCGGCACAATCGCGGCACCGCGCCCGACCCGGACGTGCTGCCGATGCTGGCCCGCAACCTGGCGTTCCTGGAGTCCGTCGCCGAGCGCGCGGAACGCCTTCTCGATGCCGAGGCGGTCAAGCGCGCGGGCCTGACGTGGGAGAACGTGCTGTCGCTCGCCGGTGACCGGCTGGACAAGCGGGCGGTGTGGGAGGCCGTCATCCCGTCGATGGGGTACATGGCGTTGCTGCGGAACCTGCGTAACTTCGACCAGGCCGGTGTCTCCGACGGGGTCGCCGAGCAGGTCGCCGCGCGTCTCGCCGACCCCGACGAGGTCGCACGGTCCCGGCAGTTCCCGTTCCGGTTCCTCGCGGCGTACAACGCCGCTCCGTCGCTGCGGTGGTCGTGGGCGCTGGAGAAGGCGCTGAACGCGTCGCTGGCGAACGTTCCGGCCCTGCCGGGGCGGACGCTGGTGCTGGTCGACCGGTCCGGCTCGATGTTCGGTGCGATCTCGAAGCGCTCCGGGCTCAACCGCGCGGACTCCGCGGCGATCTTCGGTACGGCGCTCGCGCTACGTGCCGACGCGGCGGACCTGGTGGAGTTCGGCACCGGCCACCGGACGATCCGGCCGAAGGCCGCGGCCTCGGTCCTCGCCGTGCTCAAGAAGTTCACCTCGCTGGGCGGGACGAACACGGCGGAGGCGGTTCGCGCGACCTACCGCGGCCACGACCGTGTCGTCATCGTCACGGACGAGCAGGCGTGGGGCGGACACGGCGGCGCGGACCCGACCGGGCAGGTTCCGGCGACCGTACCGGTCTACACCTGGAACCTCGCGGGCTACGCCCACGGCCACGGCCCGTCGGGAGACGGTCACCGGCACACGTTCGGCGGTCTCACGGACACGGCGTTCAAGCTGATCCCGCTCCTGGAGGCCGGCGAGACCACCACCTGGCCGTTCTGACCCGGCAAGACCGAGAACGCGGAAGGGGCGCGCCGAGCCTGCAGGCTCGGCGCGCCCCTTCCGGTCGATCAGCAGTCGTAGTACAGCTCGAACTCGTGCGGGTGCGGGCGGAGGCGGATCGGGTCCAGCTCGGTCTCGCGCTTGTAGGCGATCCACGTCTCGATGAGGTCCGGCGTGAACACGCCGCCCTCGAGGAGGTAGTCGTGGTCGGCCTCGAGGGCGTCGAGGACGGCGTCGAGCGAGCCCGGGACCTGCGGGACGTTGCGGGCCTCCTCGGGCGGCAGCTCGTACAGGTCCTTGTCGACAGGCTCGGCGGGCTCGATCTTGTTCTTGATGCCGTCGAGACCGGCCATCAGCATCGCCGGGAACGCGAGGTACGGGTTGCAGGACGGGTCCGGCACCCGGAACTCCAGGCGCTTGGCCTTCGGGTTGGAACCGGTGATCGGGATGCGGACGCAGGCCGAGCGGTTCCGCTGCGAGTAGACCAGGTTGACCGGTGCCTCGTAGCCGGGGACCAGGCGGTGGTAGGAGTTCACCGACGGGTTGGTGAAGGCCAGCAGCGACGCGGCGTGCTTGAGCAGGCCGCCGATGTAGTAGCGCGCCATGTCCGACAGACCGGCGTAGCCGACCTCGTCGTAGAACAGCGGCGAGCCGTCCTTCCACAGCGACTGGTGGCAGTGCATGCCGGAGCCGTTGTCACCGAAGAGCGGCTTGGGCATGAACGTGACCGTCTTGCCGGCCCCGCGGGCGACGCTCTTGACGATGTACTTGTAGAGCATCAGGTTGTCGGCGCTCTTCAGGAGCGAGTCGAACCTGAAGTCGATCTCCGCCTGACCGGCCGTGCCGACCTCGTGGTGCTGCATCTCGACCGTGATGCCGGACTCGATCAGCTGCCGGACCATCTCCGAACGCAGGTCGGTGAAGTGGTCCATCGGGGGCACCGGGAAGTAGCCACCCTTGTAGCGCTGCTTGTAGCCGAGGTTGCCGCCGTCTTCCTTGCGGCCGGTGTTCCACGCGCCCTCGACGGAGTCGATGTGGTAGTACGCCTCGTGCTGCTTCGTCTCGAAGCGCACGTCGTCGAAGATGTAGAACTCCGCCTCGGGGCCGAAGAACACCGTGTCCGCGATGCCGGTGCCGCGGAGGTAGTCCTCCGCCTTGCGGGCGACGTTGCGGGGGTCACGGGTGTACGGCTCGCCGGTCAGCGGGTCGTGCACGAAAAAGGTCAGGTTCAGGGTCTTGTGCTGACGGAACGGATCGAGCACGGCCGTGGTCGGGTCCGGCAGCAGCAACATGTCCGATTCGTGGATCTCCTGAAATCCCCGGATGGACGAGCCATCGAACATCAGGCCATCAGTGAAGACGTTCTCACCGAAGCTCTCCACCGGGAAGGTGAAGTGCTGCGTCGTGCCCGGCAGGTCGGTGAACCTGACATCAACGAACTGCACACCTTCGTCCTTGATGTACTTCAGGACCTCGCCGGCGCTGGTGAACATCCATCCTCCTTGGGGCGCTTTTTGGGCGTCTAGAACGCTACGACCCCGCCGTTTCCTCGCCGTGTCCCATATGTTTCACGTGTGTTACATAGGGCCCGGCGGCGGCACGGCCGCGAGCGCTGGATAGCTTGGGCGACATGACTGAACACCGGCGTTCGGCCGGATCATGGATCGGCGGCGTACGGGCGGCGGGAACCGACCTCGGACAGCCGGGAGAGCGGCTCGGCCTGCCCCCTGAGGGCGCCGGATCGGCCGCCGGGTACGGCCGGCGGTTGCTCGCGCTCGTCGTCGACTGGCTGGCCGCGACGCTCGTGTCGGCGGCCCTGTCCGCGATCTTTCACTGGAGTGCGCAGACCCGCAGCCTCATCACGCTCGCCGTCTTCGGCGTCATGGCGTGGGCGCTGACCTGGCTGGTCGGCACGACCGTCGGAAAGCGCCTGGCCGGGCTGAAGGTGACCAGGCTCGACGGCCGCGCGGTCGGCCCCGTGTTGAGCCTCGTACGCGCGGTTCTGCTGCTCGCCGTCGTGCCGGCCCTGCTGTGGGACCGCGACTACCGCGGCCTGCACGACCGTGCGGCGGACAGCCTCGTCGTACGTCGTTAGCCCTCCCCTCCTCAGCGGGTGCGGGGCTTGGGTCCCTTCGGCATGCGGACGCCCTTCGGCATCGGGCCCTTGGGCATCTGCATCGCCTGCGGGAGTGCGTTGAGACGGTCGATCAGCTCGCTGACCTGGTCCTTCTTCAGGTTGCGCGGCAGCTTGGTGAGGTGCCGCTGCAGCTTGGCGATCGGGACCTGGCCCTCGTCCGAGCCGACCTGGATGTCATAGATCGGGATCTCGGAAGCGGCGCGTGAGATGCGCTTCTTCTCGGCGCCGATGAGCTTGCCGACCCGGGAGCCGGGGCCCTCGGACAGCAGGATCACGCCGGGCATGCCGACGACTCGGTGGACGACGTCCATGTTGCGGTTGGCCTGGACGGCCGGGGTGACGACCCAGCGGCCCCGCATGTTCTCCACGACGGAGGCGGCGGCGCCGGGCCGTCCCTCGAGCATGGAGTACTGCGTGCGCTGTGCCAGCTGACCGAAGACGATCATGCCCACGGCGAGGGCCAGGAGTACGCCGAGCGGGATCAGCAGGAGTGCCTGACCCAGCAGAAGCCCGGCGACCACGAACACGACGAGTGTCCCGATCGCGGCCGCGAAAACGATCGGCAGGGCCTTCGGGTTGGCCTGGTGGACCAGGGAGGCGACCATGCGGATCTGCTTGAGACGGCCGGGACGCTCGTCCTGTGCGCCGTCCTGGGGCTTCTTTGCCATGGATGGAAGGATACGAGGGTTCTGGACCGCAGTCGAAAGCGGGCCGCGCCGACGTAAACAAATTTCAAAGTGGCCGATGGCGGCGTAAACCGTTGACATGGGCGCCGGGCCCCCTTACCGTCCCGGAGCAGATCTTCGCCGTCCTGGGAGTAGCCATGAAGTGGTCGCGTGGGGTTCCTCTGCTGGTGTCCATCGGACTCGCCGCCGCGGCGGTCGTGCCGATGGCGGGAGCGGGCGCGGCGACCGCCCCCGCGAGGTCGCGCGTCGCGTATCACCAGTGGACGTCGGTCCTCGACTTCGCCAAGGGTTCGTCGGAGGGCGTACGGCCGTCAGGCCCCGGCGCGCTGACCATCGCGCACCCGGTCGGCACCACGACGTACGCCGACCCGTACGGCGGCGGCACCAAGACCTGGGACTACGCCCGCTGGACCTCTCCGACCGTGCCGGTCGGCTTCGGCGCCAGCCAGCTCGTCGCCTCCTGGACCGCCAGCACCCCGCACGGGAGCTGGCTGCAGGTCGAGATGCGCGGCCGTACGGGCGCGGGCGCCGGCACCAAGTGGTACGTCATGGGCCGCTGGGCGTCCGACGACCCCGGTGAGGGCGGCGACATCCACCGCACCTCCGTGCCCGGGCAGGCCGACGACAACGGCGACGTCAGCATCGACACGTTCGTGGCCAAGAACACCCTGACCTCCTACCAGCTCCGCGTCACGCTGTACCGCCGGCCCGGCAAGCACGTCAGCCCGGTGCTGCGGTCCGTCGGCGCGATGGCCTCCCTGGTGCCCGACCGCAAGACCGTGCCGGTCAGCCCGCTCGGCGGCGCCGAGGGCGTCGAGCTGAAGGTCCCGCCGTTCTCCCAGAACATCCACAAGGGCCAGTACCCCGAGTACGACGGCGGCGGCGAGGCCTGGTGCAGCCCGACCTCGACGTCGATGGTCGTGGCCTACTGGAAGCACGGCCCGTCGAAGAAGGACCTGTCCTGGGTCGACCCGACCTACGCGGACCCGCAGGTCGACTTCGCGGCGCGTAACGCCTACGACTACAACTACGAGGGCGCCGGCAACTGGCCCTTCAACCCCGCGTACGCCGGCCGCTACGGCCTGAACGGCTTCGTGACCCGGCTCCGCTCGCTGAACGAGCTCGAGCAGTTCATCAAGGCCGGCATCCCGGTCGTGACGTCGCAGTCGTTCAAGGCCGACGAGCTGCCCGGTGCGGGCTACAGCACCAACGGCCACCTGTTCGTGGTGGTCGGGTTCACCAAGACCGGCGACCCGATCATCAACGACCCGGCGTCCTCATCCGACGCCGCGGTCCGCAACATCTACCCGCGCGCCAACTTCGAGAACGTCTGGCAGCGCAGCTCCTCGAGCGGGGGCATCGCCTACATCATGTACCCGCCCGGCCACCGGCTCCCGCCGCACGTCCGCGGCATGGAGAAGAACTGGTGATCCGTACCTGAGCCCACGAGCGGGGCGAGGAAGAGGCGCCCGTCCGGAGCGATCCGGCCGGGCGCCTCTCCCGTACGGCGGGGGGGGGGGGGGGGGGCTCAGCCGAGGAGCGCGTAGACCGTCGTGGCGTGCGCGGCGACCGAGCCGTTCGCGGTCATGACGATGTCGGCGAAGGCCAGCGTGCGGCCGATCTTGGTGATCGTCGCGGTGACCAGGGTGTCCGTGTCCACGACCGGGCGCTGGAACGTGCTCGACTGCTGCACGGTCGTCATCGGCACGTACGCGCCCCGGGCCGCCGACACGGCGATCACCGTCGCGGTGTCGGCCGCCGCCATCAGCGCCTGCCCGGACATCGCGCCGCCCTCACGCGCCAGCCGGTCCGACCACGGCAGCCGCAGGACGGCCGAGAGGTCGCCGGTCTCCTCGACGACCAGGCCGAGGTCCTGGACCCAGGGCGCGAAGTTGTCCTTGAGGATGGCGTTGCCGTCGGCGGCGCTCAGTGTCATGGCGCCATCATCCCCATGCCCGCCCGTACGGGAAAGGCCGTCAGCGCGCTTCCATGGCCTGGCGGTAGAGGCGTCCGGCGCGGTAGCTGGAGCGTACGAGGGGTCCTGACATTACGCCGGTGATGCCGATTTGTTCGGCTTCGGCCTGCAGTTCGATGAACTCTTCGGGTTTGACCCATCGGTCGATGGGGTGGTGGTGGGGGGTGGGGCGTAGGTATTGGGTGATGGTGAGCAGGTCGCATCCGGCGTTGTGCAGGTCTTGGATCGCTTGGGTGACTTCTTGGCGGGTTTCGCCCATGCCGAGGATGAGGTTGGACTTGGTGATGAGTCCGGCGGTGCGGGCTTGGGTGATGACGTCGAGGGAGCGTTCGTAGCGGAATCCGGGCCGGATTCGTTTGAAGATTCGTGGGACGGTCTCCACGTTGTGGGCCAGGACTTGTGGGCCTGCGGAGAAGACCTCGGCGAGCAGGGAGGGGATCGCGTTGAAGTCGGGGATCAGCAGTTCGACGCCGCAGCCGGGGATGTGGGTGTGGATTTGGCGGACGGTTTCGCTGTAGAGCCAGGCGCCGCCGTCGGGCAGGTCGTCGCGGGCGACGCCGGTGACGGTGGCGTATCGCAGTCCCATTGTGGCGACCGATTCGGCGACCCGGCGGGGTTCGTCGGGGTCGTAGGCGGCGGGTTTGCCTGTGTCGATCTGGCAGAAGTCGCATCGGCGGGTGCACTGGTCTCCGCCGATCAAGAACGTGGCTTCGCGGTCTTCCCAGCATTCGTAGATGTTGGGGCAGCCTGCCTGCTGGCAGACGGTGTGCAGGCCCTCGCCGCGGACCAGGTCGGTGAGCTCGCGGTAGTTCGGTCCGGTCTTGAGGCGGGTCTTGATCCACGGGGGTTTACGTTCGATCGGGACCTCGGCGTTACGGGCCTCCACCCGCAACAACTTCCGGCCCTCCGGTGATACGGCAGTCACCCATTCAGGGTATGTCGGTAGTGGGCCGGGTTGCGCAAGTGGCGGACATGGTGGATGGTCTCCCGGAACACTGAGTCGACAGCCACGTCGGTACTGCCTCCCGCGCCCGCCGGAGTGCGGCATCGGACGGAAGGTTGAGATCGGTCTTTTCTCGCGTTCTCACCATACGTAGCTGTCGATCTCTCTAAGGTGACTGCATGTCGCGTGCACTGCGCATAATGGGAGGTCGGGCTTGCGAGTGGCCATGACGTACCTCAGGCTTCCGGAAGCCGGGGGCGGAGGCGATCCGGGTACCGTCGCCCGGTCGGTGTTCGGCGCTCAGGGCTGGCGGGAGAAGTATCCGTCGCTGGCCATCGCCGGCGCGTGGCAGGGCGTGCATTACCTGATCACCGGCGACCCCTGGGACGGCCCGCATCCGGCCGCCGACGTCGTCTGCGGTGGGCGCCTGCTCACCGAGGACGGTGCGGAGGAGCTCGGCGTCGACGTCATCTACCTGGGGCCGGACCGCGTGAAATCCGCGGCCGACTTCCTGGCGGCGACCGACTACCGGAAGATCGCCGGCCGCTACGACCCAGCGCGGATGGCCAAGCTCGGCGTGCAGGGCGCGGAAGCGTGGGCCAAGCAGCCGGTGGCCGCTGTACGCGACGGCGAGCTGCGCGTCGCGTACGAGAGGCTCACGGGCTTCTTCCGTGCCGCCGCGAACGAAGGCCAGGCGGTCTACAAGGCGATGGGCTGATCCAGCATCGCCTTGAGCGTGCGATGAGTGGCCTCGGTCGCACCGAGGACCTCGGCGAGCCGCTGCTCGGACAGTGCCAGGACCTCGGCGACGCCGATCGGACGTCCGAGCTCGGCCGTCAGTGACGTCACGCCCGCGTCGCGGATCCCGCATGGCACGATCCGGTCGAACCACGACAGGTCGCAGTCGCAGTTGATCTCGAAGCCGTGCATCGTGACGCCTCGCGACACGCGGATGCCGATCGCCCCGACCTTGCGGTCGGGCGTGCCCGGCACCCACACTCCGCTGCGGCCCTCGACGCGCTTGGTCTCCAGGCCCAGGTCGGCGCACGTGAGGATCAGCGCCTCCTCGATCGTACGGACGTAGGCGACGACGTCGACCGGGTCCTTGAGCTTGACGATCGGGTAGCCGACGAGCTGGCCCGGCCCGTGCCAGGTGATCTTCCCGCCGCGGTCGACGTCGATCACCGGCGCGCCGGGGTCGCCTATCGGCCGGTCCAGCGGCTCGGTGCGCTTGCCCGCCGTGTAGACCGGCGGGTGCTCGAGCAGCAGGCAGGAGTCCGGGATCTGGCCGCCGACGCGGCGCTCGTGCAGCTCGCGCTGGAGGTCCCACGCGCGCTCGTACGGGACCGCCCGGTCGCCGAACCCGGCATGGATCAGCACCAGGTCACTGGAGGCGGGTGCCTCCGTGTTCACGTCTTGGGTCGCGGCTTCGCTCACGGATGTCAGCGTACGGCCTTCAGAACGATGCCAGCAGCCGAGGCTCGATCCGGGTCTCCTTGACCTCGCCGTCGCCGTCCGCGGCCACGTGATAGGCGCCGCGGCCCTCGACGTAGCTCACCGCCTGCACGAACTCGGTGCCGACGTAGTGCAGGCCCACGGCCTCGTCGGCGGCGTACGCGGCCGGCAGGGTGCCGTCGGCCACCGAGCGGTTCAGCAGGGACCGTCGCTGCGGATCACTGTCGTAGTGGACGCCGCAGGAGTAGGGGAGCAGCCCGAGCCCGTCGGTCAGCGGCTGCAGCTCGGGACCGTAGGAGTCGGTGTTGCCGCCGACGTGCCAGCACAGCGCTCCGGCGCTCTGCCCGCACAGGACGACACCGGACCGCCAGGCCTCCGCGAACGCGCCGTCGAGGCCGTGCAGGCGCCACAGGGCCAGCAGGTTGGCCACGCTGCCGCCGGAGACGTAGACGAGGTCCTGGCCGAGCAGGTGCGCCGCCGGGTCCTCGTGGTTGGGCATCGGGAACAGCGACAGGTGGCTCACCTCGGCGTCGAGCTGTGAGAACGCCGAGTAGAACCTCGCGATGTACTCCGACGCGTCGCCTATGGCGGTGAGCAGGAAGCACACCCGTGGACGGTCGTGGCCGGTCAGGTCGAGCGCGTAGCGCAGTAGCGGGCTGGGCCGCAGATCGTTTCGGTCGGTCGGGATGAAGCTCCCACCGCCGATCGCCAGGATGTGCGGTTTTCCGTCAGTGCTCATGCCGCCCCCGCGCTCCCTATCCGATGTCGCCGCATGAGCCACCGTAGGCCACCGGAGGCCTTCGCGCAGCGGGAGTGACGTGTTCCTTGCGCGTTGGGACGCCGGGCCGTCAGGGCGTCTCTCAGGCGAGGATGGCGGCGAGCGCGGTGCGCAGGTCCGGATGCCGGAACCGGAACCCGGCCTCCATCAGGCGGCCCGGCAGCACCCGCTGGCTGACCAGTGCGCCCTCGTCGGCGAACCCGCCCAGGGCCAGCCGCAGGGCGGCCGCCGGCACGATGAACGGCGCGGGCCGCCGTACCGCCATGCCGAGCTCACGGGTGAAGTGCGCGTTGGTCACCGGCTTGGGCGCGGTGACGTCGACCGGCCCGGCCAGCTCGCTCTCGAGCAGGAACCGCAGCGCGGCGACCTGGTCGTCGATGGAGACCCAGCTCATCCACTGGCGCCCGCCGCCGAGCCGGCCGCCCAGCCCCAGCCGGAACACCGGCAACACCTTGGCCAGCAGGCCGCCCTCGCGCGCGAGGACGAGCCCGCTGCGCGGATGGACCACCCGGATCCCGGCGTCCTGCGCGGGCCGCGTGGCGGCCTCCCAGTCGTGGCACAGCTCGGCGAGGAACCCCGAGCCCTGCGGACCGGACTCGTCCACCGCGGTGTCGCCGGTGTCGCCGTAGAACCCCACGGCCGAGCCGGACACGAGCACCTTGGGCCGCCGGGTGAGCCCGGCGAGGGCGCGGGACAGCGTACGGGTGCCCTCGACGCGGCTGTCGCGGATCTGCCGCCGGTAGGACTCGCTCCAGCGCCGGTCGCCCAGCCCGGCCCCCGCGAGGTGGACGACGGCGTCCACGCCCTCCAGGGCGTCGGTGTCGACGTCGCCGAACGGATCCCAGCGGACCTCGTCGTCGGCTATGGCCCGGCGGCGTACGAGCCGGATGACGGAAAGGCCCTCGTCGCGCAGCGCGCGTACGAGGGCCTGACCGATAAGTCCCGTCGAGCCGGTGATGGCGATCTCCACGACCGCCACCCTAGCCAGCCTGACGATCCGGCGGGTGCCGGTGATCTTCCTAGAGGCCCAGCTCCGATTCGAACTTGCCTTCCTCGAGGCGGTTCTTGACCGTCGTGAGGAAGCGGGCGGCGTCCGCGCCGTCGACCAGACGGTGGTCGTAGGTCAGCGCGAGGTAGACGATCGACCGTACGGCGATGACCTCACCGAGCTGCGGGTCGTCGATCACCGCGGGACGCTTGACGACGGTGCCCGTACCGAGCATGCCGACCTGCGGCTGGTTGAGGATCGGCGTGTCGAACAGCGCGCCACGGCTGCCGGTGTTGGTCAGCGTGAACGTGCCGCCCGTGACCTCGTCGGGGCTCACCTTGTTGGTGCGGGTGCGCTCGGCGAGGTCGGCGATCCGCTGGGCCAGGCCGCCCAGGTTGAGCTGCCCGGCATTGTGGATCACTGGGACCATCAGACCCTTGTCGGCGTCCACCGCGAAGCCGAGGTTCTCGACGTCGTGGTAGGTGACCTCGTTGGTCTCGGAGTCGATCACCGCGTTGAGCTTCGGGTGGACCTTCAGCGCCTCGATCGCCGCCAGCGCGAAGAACGGCAGGAAGCTGAGCTTCGCGCCCTCACGCGCCTGGAAGTCGGCCTTGGCCCGGTCGCGCAGCCGTGCGATCTTGGTGACGTCGGCCTCGACGACCGTCGTCAGCTGGGCCGAGACCTTCAGCGAGTCGACCATGTGACGGGCGATCGACTGCCGCGTCCGCGACATCTTCTCGGTCGTGCCGCGCAGGCGCGCGGCCGCGGCCGAGGGCTGGGCGGGTGCCGGGGCCTCGGTACGGGCCGCGGGGGCCGACGCGGCCGGTGCCTGCTGCGCGGGCGCCTGCGCGGGGGCCGGGGCGGGTGCCGGGGCCTCCGGCTCCGGCGGAGCCTGCTTGGCGCGGGCGGCCTCGAGGACGTCCTGCTTGCGGATGCGACCGCCGACGCCGGTGCCCTTCACGGATCCCAGGTCGACGTCGTGCTCGCTCGCGAGCTTGCGGACGAGCGGCGTGACGTACGGGCTGTCGCCGGACGGGGCCGACGACGTCTCCTGCTTGGGCGCCTGCTGGGCCGGGGCGGGCGGCGGCCACGAGGGCGCCGACTGCTGCGGCGTGGCGTGGCGCGCAGGTGCGGACTCCTGACGGGGCTCGGGCTTCGGCTCGGGCTTGGGCTCGGCCTTGGCCTCGGGCTCCGGCTCGGCCTGCTGCGGTGCCTGCTCGGCGGACGCCTCGCCCTCCTGGGCGATGACCGCGAGCTCGGCGCCGACCTCGACCGTCTCGTCCTCGGCGACCGTGATGCTGCTCAGGACTCCCGCCGCGGGCGAAGGGATCTCGGTGTCGACCTTGTCGGTCGAGACTTCGAGGAGCGGCTCGTCGGCCTCGACGTGCTCGCCCTCCTTCTTCAGCCAGCGGGTGACGGTGCCCTCGGTCACGCTCTCGCCGAGCTGGGGCATGGTTACGGAGACCGGCATGGTTCTCGCGACTCCTCTTGGTACTGGTTCGGGCGGATCAGCCGTGGACGTGCAGCGGCTTGCCGGCGAGGGCGAGGTGCGCCTCACCCACCGCTTCGGACTGGGTGGGGTGCGGGTGGATGAGCTGGGCGACCTCGGAAGGCAGGGCTTCCCAGTTGTAGATCAACTGTCCCTCGGTGATGAGTTCGCCCACACGGCTGCCGACCATGTGAATCCCCAGAACCGGGCCGTCCTTCTGCGCGATGACCTTGATCTCGCCCTGCGTTCCCAGGATCTTGCTCTTGGGGTTGCCGGCCAGGTCGTAGGTGATCTGTGTCGTCTCGAATCCGCGCTCCGCGGCCACGGCGGACGTGATGCCCACCGACGCGACCTCGGGCTCGGAGTAGGTGATGCGCGGGACGCCGTCGTAGTCGATCGGCGCCGGGTCCTGCCCGCCGAGCCGCTCCGCCACGAGGATGCCCTCGGCGAAGCCGACGTGCGCGAGCTGGAGCGTCGGGATGAGGTCGCCGACCGCGGAGACGGTCGGGACGTTGGTGCGGCAGTAGTCGTCGACCTTGACGAAACCGCGCTCGGTCTCGACGCCGACGTCCTCGAGGCCCAGTCCTTCGGAGACCGGGCCGCGGCCGACCGCCACGAGCATGAGGTCGGCGTCGAGGGTCTTGCCGCCCTCGAGGGTCACGATGACGCCCGAGTCGGTGTGCTTGACGCTCTCGTAGCGGACGCCCAGCTCGAACTTGATACCACGCTTACGGAAGGCGCGCTCGAGCCGCTTGGAGCTGGTCTCCTCCTCGAGCGGCAGCAGGTGCGGCAGCGCCTCGACGATCGTGACCTCGGCGCCGAACGAGCGCCACACGCTGGCGAACTCGACGCCGATCACGCCGCCGCCGAGCACGACGACCGACTGCGGAATGCGGTCCAGCGTCAGCGCGTGGTCGCTGGAGATCACCCGCTCGCCGTCGATCTCGAGGCCGGGCAGGGACTTGGGCACCGAGCCGGTGGCCAGGACGATGTGGCGGCCCTCGTACGTCGTGTCGCCGACCTGGACCTGCGTCGGGCCGGTCAACCGACCCGCACCCTCGACGATCGTGATGCCCTTGGACTTGATCAGGCCGGTGAGGCCCTTCACGGTCGTGCTGACGACCTTGTCCTTGTAGGCGTGCACGCCGGGCAGGTCGACGCCCTCGAAACGGGCCTTGATGCCGAACGTGCCGGCCTCACGGGTCTGGTCCGCCACCTCGGCGGCGTGCAGCAGCGCCTTCGTCGGGATGCAGCCGCGGTTGAGGCAGGTGCCGCCCAGCTTGTCCTTCTCGATGAGCAGGACGCTCATGCCCAGCTCGACCGCGCGCAGGGCGCACGCGTATCCGCCACTGCCGCCACCTAGGACGACGATGTCATAGGGGCTATTCGACACGGGACGCTCCTTCGATGCTGACGCGCACGTGTTCGGCACGGCGCGAGTGTTCTTCCGGGAAGCATCTTTCCACTTGGGAGGCCTGCTGCGTCACAGCGCCTCCCGTTGACCCGGCCGCCGCTCGCCGCGGCCGGGTGTCGTCGATGCCTCGCGAACTCCGCTCACAGGGTCCCGTCGGCGACGTCCTGTGCGACCTGCACGAGCGTGCGGACGGCGGCTCCGGTGCCGCCCTTGCTGATGTAGCCGTACGGCTCGCCCTTGTGGAAGGCCGGGCCGGCGATGTCGAGGTGCGCCCAGCGAACGCCCTCGGGGACGAACTCGCGCAGGAAGATGCCCGCGGTCAGCATGCCGCCCCAGCGCTCGCCGCTGATGTTGGCGATGTCGGCGACGTTGGAGTCGAGGCCCTTGCGGAGCTCGTCGGGCAGCGGCATCGGCCAGGACGCCTCGCCCACGCGGCAGGCCGCGGCGACGATCTTGTCGCGGACCTCGTCGTCGTTGGCCATCACGGCGGCGGTACGGGTGCCGAGCGCGACGAGCTGGGCGCCGGTGAGCGTCGCCACGTCGATGATCAGGTCGGGCGCGTCCTCGCCGGAGCGTACGAGGGCGTCGGCCATGACGAGGCGGCCCTCGGCGTCGGTGTTGAGCACCTCGACGGTCTTGCCGCCGTAGATGGTGATCACGTCGGAGGGGCGCTGGGCGGTCCCGCTCGGCATGTTCTCGGCGATGGCGAGGTAGCCGACGACGTTGACCTTGGGGGCGATCTTGGCGATGGCCCGCATGGCGCCGAGCACGGCACCGGCCCCGCCCATGTCGGACTTCATCCAGTCCATGGCGTCGGCGGGCTTCAGCGAGAGGCCTCCGGAGTCGAACGTGATGCCCTTGCCGACGAGCGCGAGGGTCTTGGTCGCCTCGGGGCTGGAGTAGGCGAGGCGTACGAGCCGCGGCGGGTTGACCGAACCCTGGCCGACGCCCGCGATGCCGCCGTAGCCGCCGTCGACGAGGGCGTTCTCGTCGAGGATCTCGACGGACAGGCCGGCCTTCTCGCCCACCTGGCCGGCGGTCTCGGCGAAGGTCTCCGGGACGAGGTCGGACGGCGGCGTGTTGACCAGGTCGCGGACCAGCGCGATCGACTCGGCGACGACCTCGGCGCGGCGGAGCGCGCCCTCGGCGTCGGCGTCGCTCACGACGACCACCTCGGCGACCGGCTGCTTGTGGCCGTCGCCGGTGCGGTAGTTGAGGTAGGAGTAGTTGCCCAGCAGCGCTCCGGTCGCCACGGCGGCGACGGCGTCGCCGGTCTCGGCCGGCAGTAGGAGGGCGACGGAGGCCGATCCGGCCAGCGAACGCAGCGCGGCGCCCGCGGCACGGCGCAGGGCTTCATCGTCGAACGAGGAGTCACCCAGACCGGCGGCGACCACGACGGGAGCGGCGAGCCTGCCGAACGTCGGGATCTTGGTCACCTCGCCGGCGGAGCCGGTGGCGCCGAGGCCGGTGAGCGCGGCGGCCAGCGCACCGTCGAACGCCTGGTCGACTGCTTCGGCGCCGGGCGCGAGCCCCACGTCAGAGTCGTTCTTGACGACGCCGACCACGATCGCGTCGACGTCGAGGGATGCGGTTTCCGCGCTGGCAAGGCTGAGGTTCGTCACACGGTCCGATGCTAGTCGCACTACAGAGCGGTTTCGCCCATTTGATCAACGTTGTACGGGTCGGCGGGGGAGCCCTGCGGGCACCGTCTGACAGCCCGCCTGGCAAATCCTCAGCTTGGCTGAATTTAAGCCATACTAACTATATGCACGTTACGCCAGAGCTTGCGCGGGAAGCCGGAGAGCTCCGGTTCCGCGTCTCCCGACTCGTACGCCGGCTCCGCCAGGAGTCCGACACGGCCGGTCTGACAATGTCGCAACTGACCGCGCTCAGCCGGCTCGACCGGCTGGGCTCGGCGACGCTCAGCGAGCTGGCGGCCGGCGAGCGCGTACGGCCGCAGTCGATGGCCAGGACACTCGACGCCCTCGAGGCCGCGGCCATGATCCGCCGTGAGCCGCATCCGGCGGACCGCAGGCGGAACGTCATCAGGCCGACCGAGGCCGGCCGGTCCGTCATCGAGGTCCACCGGCTGCGGCGCGAGGCGTGGCTGGCGCGCGCCATGGCCACCGCGCTGACGGCCGAGGAGCGCGACGTGCTCATCCGCGCGGGCGAGCTGATGGAGCGGCTCGCCGACCTGCCGGACGTGGGTTCGTGATCGAGGCCCCCGTCCGTACCCCGTTCGGGTTCCGGTTCGTCAGCCCTCTCCTGATCGGCACGCTGCTCAACCCGGTCAACTCCGCGATGATCGCGACGGCGCTCGTGCCGATCGGCCGCGACCTGCACGTCGGCCCGTCCTCGACCGTGTGGCTCGTCGCAGGCCTGTACCTTGCCGCGGCGGTCGGCCAGCCCACGATGGGCCGGGTCGCCGAGCTGTACGGGCCGAAGAAGGTCATGCTGACCGGGCTCGTCCTCGTCCTGGCGGCGGGCCTCACGGGCGCGGTCGCGCCGGGGCTGGCCTGGCTCGTGGTGGCGCGCGCCCTGATGGGCCTGGGCACGTCGGCGGCGTACCCGGCGGCGATGACGATGATCCGGGCCCGCGCGGAGGAGGCCGGCGTCGAGGTCCCGAGCCGGGTGCTGGGCCGGCTCGCGATCACGAGTCAGGTCAGCGCGGCGGTCGGCCCGGCGCTGGGCGGGCTGCTGGTCGGGTTCACCGGCTGGCGCTCGATCTTCCTGGTGAACGTCCCGGTCGCCCTGACCGGGATCGTGCTGGCCGCCCTGTGGCTGCCCGCGGACCGCCCGGCGCGTCGCGATCGCCGCGGCGCGCTGGACATGGTGGGCGTCGGGCTGTTCGCCACCGGCCTGACCGTGCTCCTGTTCTTCCTGATGCGGCTGCGGGCGCACCCGCCGTACGTCCTCCTGGGCGCGGCCATCGCGATCTTCGTGCTGCTCGTCGCCTGGGAGCTGCGCCGCGACGAGCCGTTCATCGACGTGCGGATGCTCGCGGCGAACCGCCCCCTCACCGTCACGTACGCCCGGTACGCGCTGACCTGGCTCCTCATCTACAGCGTGATGTACGGCCTGAGCCAGTGGCTGGAGGAGGGACGCGGCCTGTCTCCCGGCGTCATGGCCCTGCCAGGCGCAGGACCTCACGTTCGGTCGGAGCCAGGGAGGCCATCGCGCGTGCCGGCCACGCGGCCCGCAGGCGTACGTCCTCGGCGAGGCGTTCACGTCCAAGGCCGGTGAGCCCGAGCAGGACCCGCCGCCGGTCCTCGGCCGAGGTCGCGCGCTCGATCCAGCCGAGCTCCTCGAGCCGGGCGAGGGTACGGGTGAGGGTCTGCGGCTTGGCCCGTTGGAGTGCGGCGAGCCGCCCGGCCGTCGCCGGCCCCTCGCGGTGGAGGTGGCTCAGCACGCTGAGCATCGACAACGTCGTTCCGTCACGAGGACGCTCCGCGCGCATCCGCTGCGCCAGGCCGGTCGCCCCGAGGCACGCCATGAGCGAGGCGTCGTCGTTCGTCTCGTCGTGCACGTGCTGAGATCAGTCAGACAGTGCGCGACGATTCAACGAGTTTTCGCCCGAAAAGCCGCCAACTCCCGTACGCATCTGCGTACGGAAGCCGATCACACCGCGAGGCAGAGGACGAGGAGCGCGCCTGTCGCCGCGAGTTCGACGAGGGCCCCGAACACGTCGCCGGTGACACCGCCGAGGCGGCGCACGGCGTGCCGCAGCATCGCCATGGCGATCACGATGCCGCCGAGGACCGCGGCGGCCGCCAGCAGCGCGGGGCGCACACCCCACGGCACGCAGACGAGCGCGGCGATCACGGAGGTGGCCACGGTCGCCGCGACGGCGGAGCGCCCCGGCACGGTCCCCGCCACCAGCGCGCCGAGCCCCCCGGGCCGCGCGGCGGGTACGCCCGCGCGGCAGGCCCAGGTCACGGCGAGGCGTCCGGTCACCGCGGCGACGGCCACGGCGACGGCGCGGTGCGGGGTCTGGGCGAGCGCCGCGACCTGGATCGTCAGCGTCAGTACGAGCGTGACCACGCCGAACGGCCCGATATCGGACCGCTTCATGATCTCCAGGGCCTCGGCGGGCGGTCGCGCGCTGCCGAGGCCGTCGGCGAGGTCGGCCAGCCCGTCCAGGTGCAGGCCTCGGGTCAGCAGCGCCATCGCGGCGACCGCCAGCACCGAGGCGAGTGCGGGCCCGAAGCCCACCCAACCGGCGACCGTGAGCGTGAGCGCGGCGCACAGCCCGACCACGAGCCCGGCGACCGGGGCGAGCGTCATCGCGCGTCGCGCGGTGTCGCGGTCGACGCGGTCGCTTCGCACCGGTACGACGGTGAGCAGTGAGACGGCGAGCCGCAGTCCGTGCAACCTCAACATGCTGCTCCTCCCGGCCGGGACACCCTCCGGCACGGCGGGGAGGACGTCAAGGCAGTTCGACCACGCGGCCGGCCACGACCAGCGCGGTCTCCTCCGACTCGGCGGCCAGCCGCTGGTTGAGCCGGCCGAGCGCGTCGCGGAACGCGCGCCCCGACGCGCTCTCCGGGACGACCGACATCCCCACCTCGTCGCCGACGGCCACGACGTGGGCCTCGGTCTGTCGCCAGGACTCGGTGAGCTCCTCGATGCGGGGCTCGACGGCGCGGGGGTATTCCCAGGCGCCGAGCGCGTCGAACATCGCGGTCAGCCAGGTGCCCAGCCCGTCGATGAGCAGGGTGCCCTTCGCCGTACGCAGCAGGCCGGCGAGGTCGATGGTCTCGACGGTGTCCCACCACGGAGGGCGGCGTTCGCGGTGCGTGGCGATTCGGGCGCGCCACTCCGGGTCGTCGCCGTGCATGATGCCGGTGGCCGCGTACGTGACGTGCCCGCCGGCCAGCACGCGGCGTTCGGCCTCTTCGGACTTGCCGGACCGTGTGCCGCCGAGGATCAGCGACCGCCAGGGCCCGGCGAGCGTACGCCGCCACCGGGACATGCGGCGTTCCAGCTCGGAGAGGGAGGCGATCCGGTGGTCGACCTGGACGGCCTCCACCCGGGTCTCCGGCGTGACGGCGCCGACGTGGCGCAGCCAGCCCAGGTGCGCGGGTTCGCCGACGAGGTCGAGGAGCACGGCGTCGAAGCGGCCCGGCGAGGCGGGCTTGGGTCGTGCGCCCGGAGACGAGGCGTACAGCACCCGGTGGCCGCGCGGCGTCTGCACGTCGTAACCTCCGGGGACCTCGTGGCGCCGGCACTTCTCGATGGGTACCCCGTCGAGAAGCACGCGGGTGGGCTCACACCGGCGTTTCGCGACGCGCATCCGCGTGCACGACGCGCACCGGCAACCTGGCTCGGGCCACCCGCGTGGGCCTGCCGTGCCGAGCAGGTTGACCTCTAATCCGTCCATATAACGCTCACCTTCGACGTGGGCGTCGTGCTCGGTCATACCGTCTCCGTCACGGACGCCGGAACTCCACCGGCGCTTCGAAGGCGGCCCGGCGGGCGGCCCGTCTCAGCGCCAGCAACATCGGCCGTGCGGTGATGGTCACCAGTACGGCGGTCGTGATCGCCCGAGGCACGTCGAAGCCCAGCGAAGTGGCAAGGTCGAATGCCACAAATCGGCTGAGATTCCCCGTGATCGGTGCACCTGGTACATATGCGATCGAAGTAGATACTCCCGTTGCAAACGGCCAAAGCGCCAGATCTTGGAGCGATCCATAGAAGAATGCAGCCACGGCGCCATAACCGGCCAGCATCGCCGTCTCCGCACGTCCGCCCGCACGCGGCAGGCACCCGGCGAAGAACCCGACCCAGGCCGCGCCGAGGATCTGGAACGGCAGCCACGGGCCTACGCCCGCCGTCAGCAGCGCGCTGGCGAACATCGTCACCGAGCCGAGCAGGTAGCCGAAGCCGCGCCCGAGCGCCCGGCCGCCGTGCACCAGCACGAAGAACATCGGCTCGAACCCGGCCACGCCCGTCCCGAGCGGCCGCAGCGCCGCGCCGATCGCGCCGAGGACGCCGAGCAGCGCGATCGCCTTGGCGTCCACCCCGCCCTCGGCGATCTCGGCGAGCGCGACCGCCATCAGCAGCGGCAGCATCAGCACGAACAGCCACGCGGCGGGGCCCGACTGGGACACCCCCGACCCGGGCGCCACGACGAGCGGCCAGGCGAACGCCACGAGCCCGGCCACGGACACCAGCGCGACGGCCACCGCCGAGCGCGGCCGGAACCGTACGGCGGCGGTCACGCGTGATCCCTGATCGCGGTGGCCGCCTGCGCCACGGTCAGCAGCGGAAGCGGCGCGAAGATCTTGCTCACCTGCGGCGCGAACGCCGGAGAGGAGACCAGGACCTCCTCGGTCGGGCCGTCCGCGACGATCTGGCCCTCGGCGATCACGACGGTACGCGTGGCGACCTCCGCGGCCAGCTCGACGTCATGGGTGGCGAGCACGATCGCGTGATCCTCCTCCGCCAGCTCGCGCAGGATCTCCACCAGCCGTGACTTCGCCGCGTAGTCCAGGCCACGCGTCGGCTCGTCCAGCAGGACCAGCGGCGGGCGGCCGGACAGGATGACGGCGAGCGCGAGCGACAGCCGCTGCCCTTCCGACAGGTCGCGCGGATGCTCCGTGGGTTCCACGCCAGGGGCCAGGCGTTCGAACAGCCCCCGGCAGGTGCCCTTCGGCGCCGACATGTCCTGGTCGGCGGCCCGGCACTCGGCGGCGACCGACTCGGCGTACAGCAGGTCGGCGGAGTCCTGGGGCACCAGGCCCGCATGCCGGACGATCTCGCGCGCCCGCAGCTCGTGCGGCACGGCGCCGAGCACCTCGACCCGCCCGGCGGACGGGCGTACGAGGCCGACCAGCGTGCCGAGCAGGGACGACTTGCCCGCGCCGTTGCGGCCCATGAGGGCGACGACCTCGCCGCGCGCGACGGTGAGGTTCACGCCGCGCAGCGCCGGCACCGCCCCGTACCGGACCTCCAGGCCGCGCACCCGCGCGAGGGTCGCACCGGGCTCGGTGCGGCGACCGGGCTCCGGCGCCGCGATGCGCGACCGCAGGGAGGCCGCCGCACGCCGCGCGTCGCGTACCGACAGCGGCAGCGGCGACCAGCCGGCGGCGCGGCCGACCTGTACGACCGGCGGCGCGACCGGCGAGGACGCCATGATCGTCGCGGTCGGCCCGTACGCGACCGGCCGCCCGTCGCCGGGTAGCAGTACGACGCCGTCGGCGAGGTGGACGACGCGTTCGAGACGGTGTTCGGCCAGCACCACGGTCAGGCCCAGGTCGTGCACGAGCCGCTGCAGGATGGCCAGGACGTCCTCGGCGCCGACCGGGTCCAGCGCCGACGTGGGCTCGTCGAGCACCAGCACCCGCGGGTGCGTCGTCAGCACCGAACCGATCGCGACCCGCTGCGCCTGCCCGCCGGACAGTGTGCCCAGCGGCCGGTCGCGCACCCCGGCCAGGCCGAGCAGGTCCAGCGTCTCCTCGACGCGGCGCCGCATCACGGGCGGCGCCAGGCCGAGGGACTCCATCCCGTACGCCAGTTCCTCCTCGACCACGTCCGTGACGAACCCGGCGCGCGGGTCCTGCCCGACGTACCCGACCACGTCCGCCATCTCGCGCGGCGGATGGTCGCGGGTGTCACGGCCCGCGACGGTCACGGTGCCGGACAGGACGCCGCCGGTGAAGTGCGGCACCAGGCCGTTGACCGCGCGCAGCAGCGTCGACTTGCCCGTGCCGGTACGCCCGACGACCAGGCACAGCTCGCCCTCGTCGATCTCCAGGTCCACGCCGGCCAGGATCGGGCGCGCGCGCTCGGAGTAGCGGAAGCCCACCCGGTCGAAGCGGATCACGCCGGGCTCCGGTGCGGACGTGTCGCCAGCAGGCCGCCGGCCAGCGCGACCAGGAGCCCGACGGCGGGAAGCGGCGGCAGGTCGGGCGTCGCGATCGGCGCGTGCGGCGTCGCAGGCGCGGTCGCGACGGCGGCGGCCAGCCCGCAGCCCGCCACGATCCACTCCGGCCAGGCCCACGGGTCGGCCCGGTAGCGGGTACGCGGCGAGCGGCGGCCGCCCAGCCACAGCCCGGCGGTCACGGCGGCCAGCCCGAGTACGAGTGGCGGTGCGCCCAGCGCGGCGGGTGCGTCCGCGCCCAGCAGGCCGTACATCCCGACGCACACCGCGAGCAGGCCGCACAGCGTCAGCGCGGCCGTGGCGCGCCGCCGGGCCCGCGAGACCGCCGCGGTACGGCCGTAGCCGCGCGAGTCCATCGCGGCGGCCAGCTCGACGGAACGCTCCAACGCGCCCTCGATGATCGGCATGAGGAGGCCTCGAAGTGCCCGCAGGCCGCGGTCGGGACGGCCGCGCAGCCGGTGCGCCGCCCGCACCCGCCGAACATGCGCGACCGCCTGCGGCGCGAACGTCATCGCCACGACGACCGCCACGCCCAGCTCGTACAGCGCGCCGGGCACCGACTTCAGCAGCCGGCTCGGGCTGGCCAGGGCGTTGGCCGCGCCGAGACACACCAGGACGGCCGCCAGCCGCAGCCCGTCGTACAGTCCGGACAGGAGGCCGTCGGTGGTCACCGGGCCGCCGAGGCGGGTGCCGGCCAGCCACGACGGCAGCGTGACCGACGGCAGCGTGAACAGGACCGGGCCCGAGGGCCGGCCCGCGAACAGCACCCAGAAGACCACCCGCAACGCGATGACCACCACGCCGATGCGCAGGAACACCGCGTACGAGCCGGCCCACGGTTCGTCGCCGCGCCGCGCCGTCACCACGAGGCCGGTCGAGGCGAGGATCAGCAGCAGCAGGAGCGGGCTGGTCGTACGGGTCGCGGACGCCGCCAGCCCCAGCGCCCACAGCCACCAGGCGCCGGGGTGAAGCGGCCGGTCCGTTCTCATGATCGGGGAACGCCGGTGCCGGGTCTCATCGGCGGCGGCGCTGGATGGTCACGATCGCGAAGACCACCGCGACCACGACCCCGATCATCATCGGGAACGTGTACTGGTGGCCCTTCTTCTTCGGCTCCGCCTCGGTGGTGCGGCTCGCGGCGACCGGGGCCCCGCACGGGCCGTAGGCGTCGATCGCGCAGACCAGGCCGGACTTGTCGGTCTGGGACTTGGCGACCGCGGCGAGCACGTCCGCGCCCGTGGCGTTCTCCGGCACGATCGCGCAGGCCGACTTCGGCGCGACGGGGCTCTGATCCTTCGGCGCGTCGGCCTTCTCGCCGGCGTCGACCACGACCGCGATCCGCTTGCTGCCGCTCTTGGCGGGAATGGAGCCGCAGGCCTTCGCGAAGTCGGGCACCTCACGCGGCGGGGTGCCGCTGTTGCCGGTGGACGTGGCGAACCGCCAGCCCTCGACGGCGCCGTCCTTGGGATGCGCGGAGGCCGGTCCGGTCTGGGCGAACGCCCACTTCGCGCCGCTCGCCTGCCAGTAGCCCCAGAACGGGGGCGAGCCGGCCGCGGCGGCCTGGCCCGTGGACACGGCCGCGAACGCGAAGGCCGCGGCGGCGAGGAGGCCGATCCTGATCCTGAGCATGGGCGCCTTTCTGGGGGCGGGTCCCTGCGGAGCGGGCGCACCATGAGCCGCACGCGCCCGGACTCCACCCGCAGACCACGACGGATGATGGAGCCGCTCGCGCCTGCGCGGGCAGTCCGACTCGCCGTCCGGACGCCAGGTCCGTACGGCACACGGTTGCGGGTCAGCGCCGGATTCTCACCGGCTTCTCCCGCGTCGGCGCGTGTGCTGCTGCGGATGAGTTGACCACGGACCTATACACCACGTCAAAACGGCTTACACCGGTAATCTGACGAATCGTGAGCGACACCCCTCAGGGCCAATGGCCACCGCCCCCCGACGGCACACCGTCCGGCGGGCCCGCGTTCGGGGGCGCGCAGCCCCCTCCCTACGGACCACCTCCTGGCGGACCGCCCCCGTACGGTCCCGCGCCCTACGGCCCGCCGCCGTACGGCCCGCCCCCGTACGCCCCTCCGGGAGCGCGGCGCGGCCGTGGCACCGGGCTGGTCGTCGGCCTGCTGGCCGGCGCCGTGGTGCTCATCGTCTGCGTCGCCGTCACGGCCTACCTCCTCCTCCAGCAGGACGACGCGTCCGGCAAGCCGGTGGCGCTGCCGAACGGCGTCACGGCGGACGCGAACCCCGACGGCCTCGTCACGATGGCCAAGCCCGGCGTCACCCGGCCGGTCGTGGACGTCTTCGAGGACTTCCAGTGCCCGGTCTGCCGGGAGTTCCATCGCGTCAACGACGCGACGCTCAAGGAGATCGCCGCTCAGGGCAAGGGCAAGGTCGTCTACCATCCGATCGTGATCTTCAGCAGCGAGCCCCTGCAGGGGAACTCGCTGCGGGCCTCGGCCGCCGCGCACTGCGTACGCGAGGGAGCGCGCTGGCTCTCCTACCAGGACCAGCTCTTCGCCCACCAGCCCGCCGAGGGCTCGCCCGGGTTCGCCACCGAGGACCTGGTGTCGTACGGCTCGGCGGCGGGGATCACCGACTCGGGATTCGCCTCGTGCGTACGGAGCGGGCGCTACACCGCCGACGTACGGCGCGCGACCCAGACGGCCATCGCAGGCGGCATCAACGGCACGCCGACGGTCAAGCTGAACGGCACCCCTCTCGAACTGAATGAGACGCTGAGCGCGACCGGCCTGCGAGCCGCCGTGGACGCGGCACGCTAGGTATGGACGGATCCGACACACGACCGAGGAGACCAATGCCCTGGAGTTGGCGGTACGAGAAGGCCGACGGGTCGACGATCGATGGCCCCGCCCTCAGCGAGGAGACCTGGACCACCCAGGCCGACGCCGAGTCGTGGGTCGGCGAGAACTGGCGTGATCTGGTCGAGGGCGGCGTCGACCAGGTCACCCTCCTCGAGGACGGCCGCAAGGAGTACGGCCCGATGAGCCTGCACCCGCCGGAGGGGTGATGCTGTCACGGCTCCCGGTCGTACAGGCCCCGATGGCCGGGTCCGCCGGTCCCGCCCTGGCCGCGGCGGTCACCGCGGCCGGCGGGATGGGCTTCCTCGCGGGCGGCTACCAGACGGCCGACGCGCTCCGCGGGCAGATCGCCGAGGTGCGGGCGCGTACCGGCGGCCCGTTCGGGGTGAACCTCTTCGTCCCGTCCGACCCCGACGTCGACGAGGCGGCGCTGCGCGCCTACCGCGAGCACCTGCGGCCCGAGGCCGAGGCACTCGGCGTCGCGCTCGGCGAGCCGCGCTGGGACGACGACGGCTGGGCCGCCAAGCTGGAACTGCTGCTCGCCGACCCGGTGCCGATGGTGAGCTTCACCTTCGGTCACGCCGACCGCGAGACCATGGCCGCGCTGCGCGAGTGCGGCACGCTCGTGGCGGTCACCGTCACCACGCCGGCCGAGGCGCGGCTCGCCGACGAGGCGGGCGCCCAGGTGCTGGTCGCGCAGGGGATCGAGGCCGGCGGCCACCGCGGATCCTTCACCGAGGGTCCCGACGTCGCCCTGATGCCGCTGCTGGAGGCCGTACGCGGCACGCTCCCGGTGATCGCCGCCGGCGGCCTCATGACCGGCGCAGACGTCGCCGCCGCGCTCGCAGCGGGCGCCGTCGCCGCCCAGCTCGGCACCGCCTTCCTGCGCAGCGCGGAGAGCCTGGCGCCGCCCGCGCACAAGGCCGCACTGGCCGAGGACACGGAGACGGCCGTGACGCTGGCGTTCAGCGGACGGCGCGCGCGAGGACTGGTCAACGGCTTCCTGCGCGCGCACGACGAGCACGCGCCCGCGGCGTACCCGTACGTCCACCACATGGTCTCCCCGCTCCGCCGGGCCGCCGCCGCGCGCGGCGCGACGGACGGCATGGCGCTCTGGGCCGGCACCGCACACCGGCTGGCGGAGGAACGCCCGGCCGCCGAGATCGTCGAGCGTGTCGCAGCCGGACACCGGCCCGCCTGACCTGCGCGTACGCCTCCGGCTATGGTGTGATTTGTGGGCAGATCGCTCTGCCGTACGGGCCGGGTGCAAGCGGAACGCGACCGTGCCCGGCGGATCGTCCCCGCGTTCGAGGCTCGTCGCGCGGGCGGGATGTGCCTGCGGATCCTCCTCGTGGCCGCCGCCTATGGGGTGACCGCCGAACCGGGGCTGCATCGCGCGCTCGGCGCCGGCGTCATCCCTCCCCTGTGGCTGCCGACCGGTGTCGCACTGATCTGCCTGCTGCTCCTGGGGCCCTGGGCCGCGGTCGGGGCCGCCGCCGCCGCGCTCGTGATCAACCTCATGGGCGCGCCGTCGATCGCCCTGGCGCTCGCCGTCACCGTCGGCAACACGGCCGCGCCGCTGTGCGCGTACGTCCTGCTCAGGAGGGCCGACTTCCGGCTGGAGCTGGAGCGGATCAGGGACGCCGTGGCGCTGATCCTGCTGGGTGCCCTCGCGAGCACCCTCATCGGCGCGTCGCTCGGCGTCCTCATCATGCTGTTCACCGGAACCGTGCCGGCCGGCGAGGTCTGGCAGACCTGGGTGGTGTGGTGGACCGGCGACGCCATGGGCATCCTGGTGGCCGTGCCGTTCGTGCCGGCCGCGCGCACCGCGTGGACCGGCCGGTTCCGCGCCCGCCGGTGGGCCGAGCTCGTGCTGGTCACCTCGGCCACGCTCGTCATCGCGGTCCTGGTGACGGACAGCCGGTACCACCTGATCTTTCTGGTCTTCCCGCCGCTGACCTGGGCGTCGCTGCGCTTCGCGCACCTGGGTGCGGCGCCCTGCGTGCTGATCGTGTCGGTCGTGGCGGCGTTCGCCGAGATGACGGCGGAGGGCCCGTTCTCCGAACACGGGGCGTTCGGCCGGCTGATCACGCTTCAGGCCTTCACCGGCGCGGTCGCGCTGACCGGGCTCCTGCTCGCCGTCATGGTCATCGAGCGAGACTCGGCACGGCACGAGGTCGAGCGGGTCGCCGCCGACCTGACCAGGATGGCGATCGACCTCGAGTACGGGCAGAAGACGCTGAAGGGCATGGTCCTGGACCTGGTACGCGCCCAGCAGCGGTGGGGAGCCGCGATCCCTGACCGGCGGACCGTGGCGGCGCCCCGGTACGTACGGGACGCCGCCGTCTGCGATCAGGGGCGCTGCGGAGGGCTGACGGTCTTGGCCGGGTCGCGCTCGACCACCGGGTCCAGGACGTCGTCGATGCGCTTGAGCAGCTCGGGGTCGAGCGTGACCCCGCTGGCCTTGACGTTGTCGCGGACCTGCTCCGGCCGGGTCGCGCCGACGATGGCCGAGGAGACGTTGGGGTTCTGCAGGACCCACGCCACCGCGAGCTGTGCCATCGACAGGCCCGCCTCGTCGGCGATCGGCCGCAGCTCCTGTACGCGGGTCAGCACGTCGTCGCCCATGAGGCGCTTGATGAAGTTCGCGCCGCTCTTCTCGTCCGTCGCGCGCGAACCCGCCGGAGGCGCCTCGCCCGGCTTGTACTTGCCGCTCAGCACGCCCTGGGCGATGGGCGACCACACGATCTGCCCCACGCCCTCACGCTCGGACAGCGGCACGACCTCGGATTCGATGACCCGCCACAGCATGCTGTACTGCGGCTGGTTGGACACGAGCCGGTCGAAGCCCATCTTGTCGGCGATCTCGAGCGCCCGGGCGATCTCGTCGGCGCGCCACTCGGACACGCCGATGTAGAGCACCTTGCCCTGGCGTACGAGGTCGTCGAAGGTCTTGAGGGTCTCCTCGAGCGGCGTCTCATAGTCGAACCGGTGCGCCTGGTAGAGGTCGACGTAGTCGGTCTGGAGCCGGCGCAGCGAGGCGTTGATCGACTCCGTGATGTGCTTTCGGGACAGGCCACGGTCGTTCGGGCCGTCGCCGGTCGGCCAGTAGACCTTGGTGAAGATCTCAAGGGACTCGCGGCGAAGACCCTTCAGCGCGCGGCCGAGTACGGCCTCGGCGCGGGTGCCCGCGTACACGTCGGCGGTGTCGAAGGTGGTGATGCCCTCGTCCAGTGCCGTGCGCACGCAGGCGAGGGCGGCATCCTCCTCGACCTGCGAGCCGTGGGTGATCCAGTTTCCGTAGGCGATCTCGCTGACCTTGAGGCCGCTTCGGCCGAGATGACGAAACTCCATGGCCGAAACCTTAGGCCGTGTTTGCTCAGACCTGGCTCTTCTGTCCCGGCTTGAGGCGAGCCTGCGGCATGCGCAGACGGCGGATCTGCATCGACCGGGTCGCGGTGTAGAGGGCGAGCCCACGGGCGTCCTCGTCCGGGAAACGCTCGCGCGCCAGCCGCTTCACGCGCCTGCCGAGGTAGATCGACTCGCCGAGGATCAGGACCAGCATCACCGGCCAGCCGAACACGTAGAGGTAGGACTTGATGGCGAGCGGTGCGACCATCGCGCCGACAAGTACGAGGAGTGTCAGGTACATGAAGAACTCGCCGAACGTCCGGCGCGAGTCGACGAAGTCGCGCGCCAGGGCGCGCGGCGGCCCCTGGTCGCGGCGGGGCAGGTAGCGGTCGTCGCCGCGGGCCATGCCCTCGCGTGCCTTCTCACGTGCGCCGGCCTGGCGTTCACGTACCTGGCGGTACGCCTCCTTGCGGGTGCGTGGCGCGGTGATCGGCCGGCGGTTGCGGCGCTCGGCATCACGGCGTTTGGGGGTGGGCCGGCCCTTGCCCGTCGCCTTGTCGGCGTCGGTCGTCTGAGTCGGCTCGTCGGTAACGGTGTCGGTACGGCGTCGGAACACGCAGATCAGCCTACCGGCGGCTCGGGGCGAACATAATGACTGTCTTGCGCGTTAACGCGTAGGGTGGTTGACGAACCCCGGCAGCGTTTGCAATAGGGCACCAGCACGAAGGGACCGGCCACGCGCGATGAGCGTGATGAAGCGTATGTCGATGATCTTCAAGTCCAAGGCCAACAAGGCGCTGGACAAAATGGAAGATCCTCGCGAAACCCTTGACTATTCGTACCAACGCCAGCTTGAAATGCTGCAGAAGGTCCGGCGGGGCGTGGCCGACGTCGCCACCTCGCGCAAGCGTCTCGAACTGCAGATCAACCAGCTTGAGCAGCAGCAGAACAAGCTGACCGAGCAGGGCAGGAAGGCCCTGCAGGTCGGGCGCGAGGACCTCGCGCGTGAGGCCCTGACCCGCCGCGGCGGGCTGGACGGCCAGCTGGGCGACCTGCGCGCCCAGTACCAGCAGCTGCAGGGCGAGGAGGAGAAGCTCACGCTCGCCTCGCAGCGCCTGCAGGCCAAGGTCGACTCCTTCCGTACGCGCAAGGAGACGATCAAGGCCACCTACACCGCGGCCGAGGCGCAGACCAAGATCAACGAGGCGTTCTCCGGCATCTCCGAGGAGATGGGCGACGTGGGTCTGGCGATCCAGCGCGCCGAGGAGAAGACCGAGAACATGAAGGCGCGCGCCGGCGCCATCGACGAGCTTCTCGCCTCGGGTGCCCTGGAGGACTTCTCCGGCCCGCGCGACGACATCCAGGCCGAGCTGGACCGCGTCGGCAGCGGCCCCGGTGTCGACCTCGAGCTCGAGCAGATGAAGTCCGAGCTCGGCATGGGCGCACCGCCCAAGCAGATCGACGCCGGCCAGGGGCAGGGCCAGGGCCAGGGCCACCCGCAGCAGCCCCGGGAGGGCCAGTGATCGTCCGCATCATGGGCGAGGGACAGCTGGCCGTCGCCGAAGGCGACCTGAGCGCCCTCAACAGTCTCGACAGCGAGCTCGAGGCCGCGATCGAGTCGGGTGACGAGGAGAAGTTCCGCACCGCGTTGCACGCTCTGCTCGAGCGGGTCCGCACGGTGGGCGAAACGCTGCCGCCTTCGGAGCTGGCTCCCTCGGAGCTGATCCTGCCGCCCGCCGACGCGACGATGGGCGAAGTACGCGCCATGCTGGGTGACGAAGGCCTGATTCCCGACTGATCTGGACGCATCCGCGACGGCCCGGGCACAATGCGGGCCGTTCCCACGTTTCACTTGGCAGATACAGGCGGGGTTAGAAGGGGGCCATGATGGCGCGTTCTCGTTTCGCACCCGACCGGGGGCTCACGGCGCGCATGCTGCTGACGATGTTCCTGATAGGGCTGCTGTACGTCGTCTTCGTCGGCTTCTTCATCGTCTATGTCCCAAGCCTGTGGGTCGCGGTGCTCGTCATCGCCGTGGGCTTCCTGCTCGTGCAGTACTTCTTCTCGGACAAACTCGCGCTCTTCGCGATGCACGGCCGGGTCGTCTCCGAGCAGGACGCGCCCGACGTGCACGGGGTCATCGACCGCATCTGCGCGATGAGCGACATGCCGAAGCCGAGGGTGGCGATCGCCGACACGGACGTGCCGAACGCGTTCGCCACCGGACGCAACCAGAACAACGCGGTGGTCTGCGTCACCACCGGTCTGCTCCGCCGGCTCGACCCGGTCGAGCTGGAGGGCGTGCTCGCCCACGAGCTGTCCCACGTCGCCCACCGCGACGTGGCGGTGATGACCATCGCGTCGTTCCTCGGCATCCTGGCCGGCCTGTTCACGCGGTTCGGCCTCGAGATGGGTCTGTGGGGCGGCTTCAGCAGCCGCGACCGCGACAACAACGACCAGAGCACCGCCGTGATCCTGTTGGTCGTCATCGGGGTGAGCGCCGCGGTCTACGCGATCAGCTTCCTGCTCACCCGCGCGCTGTCCCGCTACCGCGAGCTGGCCGCCGACCGGTCGGCGGCCGTGCTCACGGGCCGTCCGTCCGCCCTGGCCAGCGCGCTGACCAAGGTCACGGGGGAGATGTCCCGTATCCCAACGAAGGATCTGCGGGCGGCCGAGCCGTTCAACGCGTTCTACTTCGCGCCGGCCTTCACCAAGGGGTTCAGCATCTCCTCGCTCTTCTCGACGCACCCGTCGCTCGACAAGCGGCTCGCGCAGCTCTCGACGATCTCCGCCCAGCTCGGCCGGGGCGTGTGACATGGGCTTCCTCGACACGTTGCTAGGGCGCTCCAAGCCCAAGAAGCCCGACCTCGACCGGCTGTTCGCGCTGCCGACGGCCGCGATCACGCTGGAGGCCGCGGCGGCCCTCACGCCGACCGGGGTCGGCGGGGTCTGCTTCCGCGCCGCCGAGGGCGCCGCGTTCGCCCAGATCGAGGCCGACGTACGCGAGCTGCTCGACGCCGGAGACGGGCCCAAGGTCGAGGCGACCTCCGACTCCTACGGCTACACGTGGCTGGTGGCCCGCCACGACCCGTCCGACCTCGAGGGTCTCGTCACCGACATCCACGCGGTCAACGCCGCGCTGGAGGCCGGCGGGTTCGGGCCGCAGCTCCTGTGCTCGGTGGTGGCCTTCGGCGGCCCGGACGGCCGCCGGTTCGGCCTCGTATACCTCTACAAGCGCGGCACGTTCTACCCGTTCGCCCCGGCCGCGGGGGAGCGGCGCGACAACGCCCTCGAGCTCCAGGTCCGCGGGGCGGTCGGCGCCGACCTGCCGGTCGAGGACGACCTCAGCCGCTGGTTCCCGGTGTGGGGCGCGCCGGGCCTGTAAAAAAGCCTTCACGTATCCGCCGGGCCTCGCCACGAGGCCCGGCGGTTCGCGTTCCCCCTTCTCAGGGGAGGGCCAGCATCTGGTCGAGGGCGAGGCGCGCGTAGTGCGCGGTCTCCTCGTCGACGGTGATCTGGTTGACGACCTCACCGGCCACGAGGCACTCCAGCGACCACACCAGGTGCGGCAGGTCGATGCGGTTCATCGTCGAGCAGTAGCAGACGGTCTTGTCCAGGAACGTGACGGTCTTGTCGCGGTGCCGGTCGGCGAGGCGCTTCACGAGGTTCAGCTCGGTGCCGACCGCCCACGCCGAGCCGGCCGGGGCCTTCTCGAGCATCGTGATGATGTACTCGGTCGACCCGACGTGGTCGGCCGCCTGGACCACCTCGTGGCGGCACTCGGGGTGCACGAGCACGTTGACGCCGGGGACCCGGGTGCGCACCTCGTCCACGGAGGCCTTGCTGAACCTCCCGTGCACCGAGCAGTGCCCACGCCACAGGAGCATGGTGGCGTCACGCAGCTCCTGCCGTGACAGGCCGCCGTCCGGCCGGTGCGGGTCGTAGAGGGCGCAGTCGTCCAGGGTCAGCCCCATCTCCAGGACCGCGGTGTTGCGGCCGAGATGCTGGTCGGGCAGGAACAGCACCTTCGACCCCTTGGCGAACGCCCACTCGAGGGCACGTTTGGCGTTCGAGGACGTGCAGACCGTTCCGCCGTGGCGGCCCACGAAGGCCTTGATGTCGGCCGAGGAGTTCATGTACGTGACCGGGACCACGTCCGCGGCGATGCCGGCGTCCTCCAGGACCTCCCAGCACTCCTCGACCTGGTCGTAGGTGGCCATGTCCGCCATCGAGCAGCCGGCGGCCAGGTCCGGGAGCACCACGCGCTGGTCGGAGGAGGTCAGGATGTCGGCCGACTCGGCCATGAAGTGCACGCCGCAGAACACGATGTCGGACGCCTCAGGGCGGGCCGCGGCGGCCTGCGCCAGCTTGAACGAGTCGCCGGTCACGTCCGCGAAGCGGATTACCTCGTCACGCTGGTAGTGGTGGCCGAGCACGTACACCTTCTCGCCGAGCGTGGCGCGTGCGGCCTCGGCGCGGGCGACCAGCGCCGGGTCGGAGGCCGGCGGCAGCTCGCCGGGGCAGGAGACGCCGCGTTCGCTGGCCGGGTCCGATCCCCGGCCGAGCAACAGCAGATTGCCGTTGATGTCGATCCTCACCTGGAATACCCCCTACGCGGTACTTATCGTCGTTTTGACGATACTGCATCGCCCGGGTCCGATGATGAGGCGCCTCCCGTCTTCCCCTCCTTCACTCGGGATTCGACCATCGACACATCGGTTTGGGGAATGCCCACCCGTAACGGGTACGTTGTGGGCGAGAGGAAGCGACAACTACGACGGCCGCCAAGAAGGCGACCGAGCCGATCGGGAGTCACCACATGACGGTTCCAGCCGAGACCTCCACCGACAAGGGCGTCGTTCTTACCGACACCGCGGCGGAGAAGGCCAAGAGCCTGCTCGAGCAGCAGGGTGAGGACGGCCTGGCACTGCGCGTACAGGTCCAGCCCGGTGGCTGCTCGGGCTTGATCTACCAGCTCTACTTCGACGACCGCGAGGTCGACGGCGACCTGATCCAGGACTTCAACGGGCTGAACGTCCGTGTCGACCGGATGAGCGTGCCCTACCTCGCCGGCGCGACGATCGACTTCGTCGACACGATCGAGAAGCAGGGCTTCACGATCGACAACCCGAACGCCGGTGGGTCCTGCGCCTGTGGCGATTCGTTCCACTGAGCCTTTAGCGTCTTGTACGACCATGATGCCCGTGCTCCGGACCCCCCGGGGACACGGGCATCATGCGTGTTCCAAGCCCGTGAGGCAGTAGTCTTGCCGGGTTTTCGCCCGCTCGAGATGGCCTCGCATGCATGACGAGGCCGCCGAAACCCCGAGGAGATCGACGTCGTGCGCATCGCTGTAGCCGGCTCCATCGCAACCGACCACCTGATGACCTTCCCAGGGCGGTTCGCGGACCAGCTCATCCCCGACCAGCTGCACACCGTGTCCCTCTCGTTCCTGGTCGACGCGCTGGACATCCGTCGTGGCGGCGTCGCGGCCAACATCTGCTACGGCATGGGCGGCCTCGGCCAGCGGCCGATCCTCGTCGGCGCGGTCGGCGACGACTTCGCCGACTACCGGTCCTGGCTGGACCGCCACGGCGTCGACACCGAATCGGTCTACGTCTCCGAAGTGCACCACACGGCGCGGTTCCTGTGCACGACCGACGAGGACCACAACCAGATCGCCTCCTTCTACGCGGGTGCGATGAGCGAGGCGCGTGAGATCGAGCTGGAGCCCATCGCCCAGCGCGTCGGCGGCCTCGACCTGGTGCTGATCGGCGCCGACGACCCCGATGCGATGCTGCGCCACACCGAGGAGTGCCGTACGCGCGGCATCCCCTTCGCCGCGGACCCCTCCCAGCAGCTCGCCCGGATGAACAACGTGCGGGAGCTGGTCGACGGCGCCGCCTACCTGTTCACCAACGAGTACGAGAAGTCGCTGTGCGAGCAGAAGACCGGCTGGTCCGATGAGGAGATCCTGTCCCGCGTCGGCGTGCGGGTGACCACCCTGGGCCCGAAGGGCGTGCGGATCGACCGGGCGGGCGAGCCGAGCCTGCACGTCGACGCGGCCCCCGAGGAGCGCAAGGTCGAGCCGACCGGCGTCGGCGACGCGTTCCGCGCCGGGTTCCTGTCGGCGATCTCGTGGGGCCTGTCGCTGGAGCGCGCCGCGCAGACCGGCAACCTGCTCGCCACGCACGTGATCGAGGTCGCGGGCCCGCAGGAGTACACCCTCGACACCGGCCGCTTCATCGAGCGGTTCACCGAGGCGTACGGCAAGGACGCCTCCGCCGAGGTCGCCGCGCACCTCTGATCGACCGTCACCAGGGGCGTGTCCGTACGGGCACGCCCCTGAGGCGTGCCCGTACGCGTCAGTAGGTGCGGCGGATGTGGAAGGACCAGCCCCGGGGGAGGGTCTCCTCGCGGACGAAGTCCTGGGACTTCATCCGGCACCAGGCGGGCACGTCGGTGCGCGCCGCGACGTCGTCGGCCTGCACCGCGATGATCTGCCCGACGGGCACCTCGCCGATACGCTCGGCCAGCATGATGATCGGGATCGGGCACTTACGGCCCAGCGCGTCGATCGTGACCAGTGGTACGGGGCCGGTGCTGACCGGAGCCGTTTCCACCGGCGGAGCGTCGTTGCCGGCACGGCGCCGCTTCAGGCCCATGGGCCGATCTCCTTACTAACTGGTCACTCCGGCCGAATGGCGGAGACGCGCCACGGCTCCGGGAAGTACCCCGAGGAACCGGTCGACGTCGGCCGCCCTCGTTCCGCGGGGAAGCGATACCCGGACGTTTCCATGCGTAATCACGCCCATGGCCTCGAGTACGTGGCTCGGACGCAGCGTATCGGCCGTGCAGGAGCTACCGGAAGACACTTCGAAACCCAGCCTGTCGAGTTCGGTCAGGAGCGCCTCGCCCTCGACGTAAAGGCAGGAGAAGGTCACCAGGTGGGGTAGCCGTTCGACCGGGTGGCCGACCACCTCGACGTCGGTGATGAGCCTCGGCACGCTCTCGCGGATCCGGTCGACGAGCGCCGACAGGCGCGGCCCGTCCCGCTCCATCTCGGGCTGGAAGACCTCGAGCGCCGCGGCGGCCGCGACCACGGCAGGGACGTTCTCAAAACCCGGTACGCGGCGGTTCTCGCGCTCGTCCTCGGGCAGCGGGGAGCGCCAGCGGGTGTTCTTGCGTACGACGAGCACGCCCACGCCGGGCGGCCCGCCCCACTTGTGCGCGCTGGCCGTGAGCAGCGACCAGCCGGCCGGGATCGGCAGGCGTCCCACCGACTGCGCGGCGTCCACGAGCAGCGGCACCCGTGCCGCGCGGCACGCCTCCGCGACCTGCTCGACCGGCTGCAGCGTGCCGACCTCGTGGTTGGCCGACTGGAGGCACGCCAGCGCGGTGTCGGGGCGCAGGGCCGCCGCGAACTCCTCCGGGTCGACGCGGCCCTCGCGGTCGACGCCGATCGTGGTGACCCTGCCGCCGTCGCGCTCGTGCGCGGCGGCGGCGTGCAGCACGGCGGAGTGCTCGACCGCGCCGATCACCAAGTGGCGGCCGGTGCGCCGTCGGGCCTGCAGGGCGCCCAGGACGCCGGAGTGGATCGCCTGGGTGCCGGAGCCGGTGAAGATCGTCTCGTCGGGGCGGGCGCCGAGAAGGGCCGCCACGCGCGTACGTGCCCGTTCGAGCTGTACGCGGGCCCGGCGGGCGGAGCCGTAGAGCCGCTGGGGGTCGGCCCAGCCCCGGTCCAGCGCGCCCAGAAGTGCCTCCCGGGCCGCGGGATGCAGGGGTTCGGTGGACGCAGCGTCGAAATAGGCCACGGTTCCGACACTAACGGGGGTCCCACCGGGGCGTCCGGAACCCTCCGCTAATGTTTGCTCCACACGTGTGAACATCGACCTGATCGCCCGGAGATTCGGGCTTCATCGTGGGAAGGCAATCCGTGAGTCCGACCCGCCGTAGGGAGCGGCAAACGCCCGTGCGCGCAGTAGCGCCGGGCGCGCGTCGACGCTTGTTGACCGGCGCCGTAGCGCTCTCGATGCTGGCGTTCGCCACAACGGCGTGCTCCAAGGAAACCTCGCGCCTCGGCCTGCCGATGCCCGTCACTGAGCAGGGCAAACGCGTCCTGACGTTGTGGCAGGGCTCGTGGGTCGCAGCGCTCGCCGTGGGCGCGCTCGTCTGGGGCTTGATCATCTGGGCGGTGCTCTTCCACCGCAAGCGGTCCGATGAGCTCCCGCCGCAGGTTCGCTACAACCTGCCGATCGAGATGCTCTACACCGTCGTGCCCTTCATCATCATCGCGGTGCTGTTCTACTTCACCGCGCGCGACGAGACGTACCTCGAGAAGGTGACCAAGAACCCGCAGCCCGGACAGGTCACCGTCGTCAACGTGACCGCGTTCCAGTGGAGCTGGCAGTTCGACTACCCGCAGTACCACACGACGCCGATCGTCGGCGTGCCCGTGTCGCCGGACGCCCCTGACAAGCCGACCTTCGAGATCCCGGTCGGCCAGAAGGTACGCTTCCACCTGATGTCCAAGGACGTCATCCACTCCTTCTGGGTGCCGAACTTCATCTTCAAACGCGACATTCTCCCGGGGGTCAAGTCCGGAGAGGACTTCGAGATCACCCCGACCAGGACGGGCACGTACGAGGGTCGCTGCGCCGAGCTCTGCGGTGTCGACCACAGTCGAATGCTCTTCCAGGTGAAGATCGTCACGCCGGCGGAGTTCCAGCAGTTCATCTCCAGCCATAAGGCGAGCGGGAGCATCCAGTGACCACCACCATCTCTCAACCGACCGCGACGCCGGCGGCACGTCCGCAGACGAGCAAGGGCCGGATCCTCGCGTCGTGGCTGTCGTCCACGGACCACAAGGTGATCGGGTACATGTACCTGATCACGTCGTTCGTGTTCTTCGGCATCGGCGGGGTCATGGCGCTGTTCATGCGCGCCGAGCTGGCCAAGCCGGGTCTGCAGATCGTCAGCAACGAGCAGTTCAACCAGCTCTTCACCATGCACGGCACGGTGATGCTGCTGCTGTTCGCGACGCCGCTGTTCGTCGGGTTCGGCAACGTGGTCATGCCGCTGCAGATCGGCTCGCCCGACGTGGCGTTCCCCCGCATGAACATGCTCAGCTTCTACCTGTTCCTGTTCGGCGGGCTGATCACCATCAGCGGGTTCCTGACCCCGGGCGGCGCCGCGAGCTTCGGCTGGTACGCCTACTCGCCGCTGTCGGACGCGATCCGCTCGCCGGAGGTCGGCGGCGACCTGTGGATCATGGGTCTGGTGTTGTCCGGTCTCGGCACGATCCTCGGCGGCGTCAACTTCGTCACGACGATCTTCTGCATGCGGGCGCCGGGCATGACGATGTTCCGGATGCCGATCTTCACATGGAACATCCTGCTGACGTCGGTGCTCGTGCTGATGGCCTTCCCGGTGCTGGCCGCCGCGCTGCTGGCCCTCGAGGCCGACCGTAAGATCGGCGCGCACGTCTTCGACCCCGCCAACGGCGGTGCGATGCTCTGGCAGCACCTCTTCTGGTTCTTCGGGCATCCCGAGGTCTACATCGTGGCGTTGCCGTTCTTCGGCATCATCACCGAGATCCTGCCGGTCTTCAGCCGCAAGCCGGTCTTCGGCTACATCGGCCTGGTCGCCGCGACCGTCGCGATCGCGGGCCTGTCCGTCACGGTGTGGGCGCACCACATGTTCCCCACCGGCCAGGTGCTCCTGCCGTTCTTCTCGTTCATGACGTTCTTGATCGCGGTGCCCACCGGGGTGAAGTTCTTCAACTGGGTCGGCACGATCTGGCGCGGGCATCTGACGTTCGAGACGCCGATGCTCTGGTCGCTCGGGTTCCTCGTGACGTTCCTGTTCGGCGGCCTGACCGGCATCATCCTGGCCTCGCCCCCGCTGGACTTCCACCTCAACGACTCTTACTTCGTCGTCGCGCACTTCCACTACGTGCTGTTCGGCACCGTGGTGTTCGCGATGTTCGGCGGCTTCTACTTCTGGTGGCCGAAGATGACGGGGAAGATGCTCAACGAGACGTGGGGCAAGATCCACTTCTGGCTGCTGTTCATCGGCTTCCACACGACCTTCCTGGTGCAGCACTGGCTGGGCGCCGAGGGCATGCAGCGGCGCGTCGCCGACTACTCCAAGGAGTTCACCGCGCTCAACGTGGTGTCCAGCATCGGCGCCCTGATCCTGGGGATCTCGATGCTGCCGTTCCTGTGGAACGTCTACATCACGGCCAAGCACGGCAAGAAGGTCGACGTCGACGACCCGTGGGGCTACGGCAACTCGCTCGAGTGGGCGACGTCCTGCCCGCCGCCGCGGCACAACTTCACGTCGATCCCGCGGATCCGCTCCGAGCGGCCCGCGTTCGACCTGCACTACCCGCACATTGAGAACAGGCCCGCGGTGACGGTCGGCGCCGGGACGGAGGACTGACCATGAAGATCGAAGGTTATCTGTTCGTCTTCTGCGCGCTGTTCTTCGCGCTGATGGACGTCATCTACTGGCTCTGGTCCCACGACCCGACCGGTACCACGGCCCTCGCCCTGACCGTCGGCCTCGCCGGCCTCGTCGGGTTCTACCTCCTGTTCACCGGACGCCGGCTCGGCCTGCGCCCGGAGGACAACAAGGAGGGCGAGATCGCCGAGGGCGCCGGTGAGCTGGGCTTCTTCAGCCCGCACAGCTGGTGGCCGATGTTCACGGCGCTGGCCGCGGCGACCGCCTGCCTCGGCGTCGTCATCGGCTGGTGGATGGTGATCATCGGGATGTTCTCGGTGATCCTGGCCGCGATCGGCTTCGTCTTCGAGTACTACCGGGGTCACTTCTCGCACTGAGAACCCCCAAGGATCGGTCACGAAGGCCGGTGTCGCCGAAAGGCGGCACCGGCCTTCGCCCATACTCGGGGCGGGTCCACGGGTGGGGGGTACAGGTGCGCGTCAGACGGGGATCCGCCGTCACCGGATGCGCGGCCGTGATCGTGGCGGCCGGTACGTCCTGCGGTGACGGCGCCGTGGTGGTGTCCCGGCCGAAGAGCGTCACGATGGTGGTGACGCCCGCCGACGGCACACGGCACGCACGGCCCGACGGCCCGATCGGCGTCTGGGCGCGCGACGGCCGGATCCGCTCGGTCACGCTGACGGACGGTCACGGAGCGGTCGAGGGCCTCACCGACCCCGGGCGTACCCGATGGTGGCCGCGATGGGCGCTGCGCCCCGGCCGTGCCTACTCGATCAGGGCGACCGCACTCGGCGCGGACGGCGGCCTACGTACGGTGCGCGCCTCGTTCCGTACGCGCCTGGCGCCGCGGACCGTGCCGATGACGGTCGTCGCGCCCCGCGAGGACTCCACGGTCGGCGTGGGCATGCCGATCATCGTCCACTTCGCCGCACCGGTGGGGAACCGCGCCGGAGTCGAGCGCTCCCTCGAGGTACGGGCGTCGCGCCCGGTGTCCGGCGCGTGGCGGTGGATCTCCGACACCGACGCCGTCTTCCGTACGCGGACCTACTGGCCCGCGCACACGCGCGTGAGGCTGCTCGCGCACCTGACCGGGCTGCGGATCACGCCGGGCGCGTACGGCGCGCAGGACGTCGCCACGGGCTTTCAGGTGGGCGACTCGCACATCACCCTGGCCGACGCCCACACCCATCACCAAGAGGTCCGGATCAACGGCCACGGCGTCCGCCTGATGCCGATCAGCATGGGCAAGGCCACCCACTATCGCTTCACGACCACCAGCGGCGTGCACCTGACGATGGACAAGGTCCGTCACATCGTCATGGACTCCGCGTCGGTCGGCTGCCCGCCCGGCTGCCCCGACCACTACCGCGAGGACGTCTACTACGCGGTGCGGATCTCCGACAGCGGCGAGTACGAGCACAGCGCGCCCTGGTCGGTCGGGGCCCAGGGCAGCCACAACGTGAGCCACGGCTGCATCAACATGGGCCCGAGGGACGCCCTGTGGTTCTACCGCCGCGCGCAGCCCGGCGACGTCGTCGAGGTGACCGGTACCCGGCGCCGGCTGCGGCCGGACAACGGGTGGGGTTTCTGGCAACTGCCGTGGGAGGAATGGCTCGGCGCCAGCGCGGCGAAGACGGACGCGGGCGCGGGCCTGGCCGCCCCGGTGGGCCCGACGGGCTGACCGGGGGAGGGCCTCGGGCGGTCTCTCAGCCCGCGAGACGCTGCGTGGTGGCGACCCAGCGGTCCAGCAGGGCCGTGGCCCGGCCGGAGTCGATCGCCTCGAGAGCGCGCTCGTACGCGCCGCGGAGCGCCTCGGTGAGGGCGTCGGCCGGCGGCGTGCCGTCGGACGTGACGAGCGCCGCCGCGGCGTTGAGCGCCACGATGTCGCGTACCGGTCCGCGCTCGCCGGCCAGGACCGTGCGGGCCACGCGGGCGTTGAAGGCGGCGTCGGCGCCGCGCAGGGCGTCCGGCGTCGTACGGGCGATGCCCAGGTCGGCCGGGTCGAAGACGGTCTCGGTCGCGGTCCCGTCACGTACCACCCAGATGATCGAGGTGGAGGTGGTGGTCAGCTCGTCGAGGCCGTCATCGCCGCGGAACACCAGTGAGGAGCAGCCGCGGTCGGCGAAGACGCCCGCCGTGATCCCCGCCATGCGCGGGTGGAAGACGCCGACCGCCTGTGCGGTGGGCCGCGCCGGGTTGGTCAGCGGGCCGAGGAAGTTGAACACGGTGGGCGCGCCCAGCCCGCTCCGGGTCTTGGCGGCGTAGCGCAGCGCCGGGTGGTAGAGCGGCGCGAAGCAGAACGTGATGCCCACCTCGTCGGCCACCGCCGCGGTCGCCTCGGGCGGCAGGTCGATCACGACGCCGAGCTCCTCGAGGAGGTCGGCGGCGCCGCACGACGACGTGGCGGCCCGGTTGCCGTGCTTGACCATGCGGGCGCCCGCCGCAGCCGCGACCATCGCGGCCATGGTCGAGACGTTGACGGTGTGACTACGGTCACCACCGGTGCCGACGAGGTCGACGGTACGGCCGGGGACCGTGATCGGCGTCGCGTGCGAGAGCATCCCGTCGGCCAGCCCGGTGACCTCGGCCACCGTCTCACCCTTGGCGCGCAGCGCGACCGCGAAGCCCGCGATCTGGATGTCGGTGGCCTGCCCCGACATGATCTCGTGCATGGCCCAGGCGGTCTCGTCCGCCGACAGGGACTGCCCGTCGAGCAGCGCGTTGAGCAGGGCGGGCCACGTGGTGCGCGGATCCATCGGGATGCTCTCTCGTGAAGTGGCGGTTACTGCAGGGAAAGCCGGGGCTCGGTGTCCCCGTCGGACATGCGGCCACGAATGAGCTCGGCGACGCCCTCGGCCAGGGCGACCGCGTCGACGGGCTGGCTGGCGACGGCGTCGGCGCGCGACCAGGTGGCGAGCCAGCCGTCGTCGCGCCGGGCGATCAGGACCATGATCGGCGGACACTGGTAGATCTCGTCCTTGGCCTGGCGGCAGATGCCCATGCCGCCGGCGGGCTGTGCCTCACCGTCGAGGACGGCCACGTCGATGTCGCCCTCGTCGAGCCGCGCGAACACGGCGGGCTCCGTCGCGACCTCGACGAACTCGACGGCGGGCAGGCCGGGCGCGGGGCGCCGGCCGATCGCGAGGCGTACCTGGGTGCGGGTGTTCGCGTCGTGGCTGTAAACGAGGATCTTCATGTGGCTCTGGCGCGGAGGCCTCGGCACGCTCGCCGAGGAGGGAAGCGCCTCCCCCTCTCTGGTAACGACTTGGTCACGTCGCGTTGCCGCGGCGTCGAGGTCGCCGTGACTGACGGAAACGGTAACCGAGGAGCCGCCCGCGCCCGCGTGAGGGCGGATGTGGCCGGCCGTAGCGATGCTACCGGGCAGGGTGGCGGGACCACGAACGTACGGCCCGGGGAGGCCACACGCGGTCCGCCGTGGCCGTCCGATCACCGGAAACGGGGTGCTTCGCCCATGGCGGGACGCGCCTGATGGGGGGTCCTGCGTCACCTGGGCGGCAGGTCCGTAATAATGCTGCCGTGGCAACAGTATCCGCGACAGAAACCGCACCCCGGTCCCACGCCAACCGGCCCAGTCTCGTGAGCGTGGGCACGATCGTGTGGCTGTCGTCCGAGCTCATGTTCTTCGCGGCGCTGTTCGCGATGTACTTCACCATCCGGTCGGTGACCAAGGGAGACGGTGGGCCCTGGCCCAACGCGCACCTGGACATCCCGTACGCGGCGGTGAACACCTTCATCCTGCTCATGTCCAGTGTGACCTGCCAGATGGGCGTCTTCGCGGCCGAGCGCGGACAGGTCGGACGAGTGGGGCGCGCGTTCAACATGCGCCGCTGGGGACTGCGTGAGTGGTACTTCCTGAGCTTCCTCATGGGCGCGGTCTTCGTGGCCGGTCAGCTCAATGAGTACCGCACGCTCGTCGAAGAGGGCACCACGATCTCCTCCAGCGCGTACGGATCGGTGTTCTACCTGACCACGGGCTTCCACGGCCTGCACGTGACCGGTGGACTGATCGCGTTCTTGTTCATGCTCGGACGCACGTACGCTGCGAAGCGCTGGACACACGAACAGGCGACGAGCGCGATCGTCGTGTCCTACTACTGGCACTTCGTCGATGCGGTGTGGGTCGGGCTCTTCGCCACGATCTACCTGATCGAGCTGTTCCACTGATCCAGAACGGGGATTCTTCCGTGAAATGGTTCACCGCCTGGCGACGGCGCCCGTGGGCGGGCTACGCCGTCGTACTGGCCGCGCTCGCGATCATCGGCGTCGCCTACGCCGGTATCGCGCCGCGCACTGATCGCGCACAGGCCTCGGACGCCCAGGCCTCGGCGCAGGACGTGGCGAAGGGCAAGGCGCTGTTCAGCCAGGCCTGCTCGAGCTGCCACGGCGCCAACGCCGAGGGCACGAAGACCGCACCGAGCCTCATCGGTGTCGGCGCCGCCGCGGTCGACTTCCAGGTCGGCACGGGCCGCATGCCCGCCATGAACCCGGGCGCGCAGATCCCGCGCAAGAAGCCGATCTTCAACGAGCAGCAGACCGCCCAGCTCGCGGCGTTCATCGCCTCGCTCGGCGGTGGCCCGGCCGTCCCGAGCGCCGACCAGGTCGACCCCGCGCACGGCGACGCGGCGCTCGGCGGCAAGCTGTTCCGCGCGAACTGCGCCCAGTGCCACAACTTCGCGGGTACGGGTGGAGCGCTCACCGGCGGCAAGTACGCACCGCCGCTGGACAAGGCGACCCCCAAGCAGATCTACGAGGCGATGATCAGCGGCCCGCAGGCGATGCCGGTCTTCAACGACACGACCGTCACGCCCGCGCAGAAGCGCGCGATCATCGCGTACGTCACCCAGACCCGCAGCGAGCCCAACCCGGGTGGCAACGGCCTCGGCCGTGTCGGTCCCGTGGCGGAGGGTCTCGTCGGCTGGCTCGTCGGGATCGGACTCATGGTCGTCGCGGCGATGTGGATCACCGCCAGGAAGCCCAAGAAGAAGCTGCACAATGACTGACAACAACGACACCAACGACGCTCCCGAGGAAGGGCGCGCGCCCAAGCGCGTGATCGGCACTCCGGCACCGGGCACCGCGCAGGACCTGCTGCCCGCAGCGGAGGCCGAGCAGGAGAGCGGCTACAAGCTCGACGAGAAGAAGGCGCGGGCGGCCGAGCGGCTCGCCGGGGCGTTCTTCATGTTGACGTTCTTCGCCGGCATCGCCTTCATCTTCTTCTACGCCGTGTGGCCCGGCCACGTCGGTGACATCAGGCGCGCGACCCGCTCCAACTACACGCTGGGCACCGCGCTGACGCTGGCCTTCCTCGGCCTCGCGGTCGGCATGACGGTCTGGGTCCGCCACCTGATGACGAGCAAGGAGATCATCCAGGAGCGGCACACGCTGTCCTCGCCCGACGAGGACCGCGAGGTGTTCAACCAGTACTTCCAGGAGGGCGTCCAGGAGAGCGGCATCACGCAGCGCCGACTGCTGCGCCGCACCTTGCTCCTCGCCTCCGCGCCGCTCGGCCTGCTGCCGCTGGTCCTCCTTCGCGACCTCGGCCCGCTGCCGCGCAAGAAGCTCCGCCACACCGCCTGGAAGGCCGGCACCCGGCTCGTCGTCGACGGCACGGGCCAGCCGCTCAAGGCGTCGGACTTCAACTCGCCCGGCGGCATCATCACGGTGCTGCCCGAGGGTTCCGAAGAGGACCTCGACGAGATCGCCAAGGGCGCGGTCCTCCTGCTGAACCTCCCGCCCGACCAGATCAAGGTCAAGAAGGGCCGGGAGAACTGGAACGTCGGCGGCATCGTCGCCTACTCCAAGATCTGCACGCACGTCGGCTGTCCGGCCGCGCTGTACGAGCAGACCACGCATCACATCCTGTGCCCGTGCCACCAGTCGACCTTCGACGCGCTGGACAGCGCCAAGGTGATCTTCGGCCCGGCGGCGCGCCCGCTGCCCCAGCTGCCCATCGGTGTGGACTCTGAGGGCTACCTGATCGCCAAGAGCGACTTCCACGAGCCGATCGGCCCCAGTTTCTGGGAGCGCGGAAGGCCCAAGGCATGAGCACCATGGAGAGGAGCGGTGAGCGCCCGATGAGCACGGCGACACCCCAGGCCATCGACGGCGCGATCGGCTTCGCCGACGAGCGGTTCGGCACCGTGGGATTCCTTCGCGGCAAGATGAAGAAGGTCTTCCCGGACCACTGGTCGTTCATGCTGGGCGAGATCGCGCTGTACTCGTTCATCATCCTGCTGGCGACCGGCACGTTCCTGACGCTGTGGTTCAAGCCGAGCATGGGCGAGGTCGTCTACCACGGCAGCTACACCAAGCTCGACGGCGTCAACATGAGCGAGGCGTACGACTCGACGCTTCGCATCAGCTTCGACGTCCGCGGTGGCCTGCTCATGCGGCAGATCCACCACTGGGCCGCGGTGCTGTTCCTGGCCTCGATCATGGTGCACATGCTCCGGGTGTTCTTCACCGGCGCGTACCGCAAGCCGCGTGAGGTCAACTGGCTGATCGGCCTCGGGCTGTTCACGCTCGGCATCCTCGAGGGCCTGTTCGGCTACTCGCTGCCGGACGACCTGCTGTCGGGCACCGGCCTGCGCATCACGCAGGGCGTCATGCAGTCGATCCCGCTCGTGGGCACCTACATCTTCTACTTCGCCTTCGGCGGAGGGTTCCCCGGGAACGACTTCATCCCGCGCCTCTACACGGTGCACGTCCTGCTGATCCCGGGCATCCTGCTCGCGCTGGTCGGCGCGCACTTCATGCTGCTGTGGCACCAGGGGCACACGCAGTTCCCGGGCAAGAACCGCACCGAGAAGAACGTCATCGGCAAGCCGTTCTTCCCGGTCTTCATGATCAAGGCCGGCGCCTTCTTCATGTTCACGTTCGCGGTCACCGCGCTGCTCGGCACGTTCGCCCAGATCAACCCGATCTGGCTGTTCGGGCCGTACACCCCGGACTCGATCACGGCCGGCTCACAGCCCGACTTCTACATGGGCTTCCTCGAGGGCGCGCTGCGCATCATGCCCAACTGGGAGACCAACCTGTGGGGTCACACGATCCCCTGGAACGTCGCGGTACCCGCTCTGGTCCCACTCGGGTTGATCATGACCGGCGCCGGGCTGTGGCCGTTCGTCGAGCAATGGGCGACCGGCGACCGGAAGATCCACAACCTGGCGGACCGGCCGCGCAACGCGCCGTTCCGTACGGCGGTCGGCATGACCGCGGTGGCCTTCTACGGCGTGCTGTGGCTCGCCGGCGGCAACGACATCCTCGCCGACAAGTTCCACGTCTCTCTGTACGCGACCACGTGGTTCTTCCGGTTCGCGGTGTTCATCGTGCCGGCCCTCGCGTACGTGGTGACCAAGCGACTCTGCATCGGCCTGCAGCGCAACGACCACGCCGAACTGCACCACGGCGTCGAGTCCGGCATCATCAAGATGCTCCCGACCGGCGAGTTCATCGAGGTGCACGAGCCGGTCAAGGAGGACGCCGAGGCGGTCCTGCGGGGCAAGCCGGAGCTCCCCGAGATCGAGGACGCGGGCGAGGACGAGAACGGCGTTCCCGCACCCGCCTCCCGCGGCCCTCTCGGCCGGGCGCGCAAGGCGATCAACAACGCCTTCACCGCCGACGACATCTCGATGGCCAATGGCCACGGAGACGATCACGGCGACGCCAACGGTCACGGTGAGCGGCCCGAGGCCGAGGCCGGCGACCACAAGGAGCTCAGCCGAGGCTGATCCCGCACCACGGACAACGGCCCGCCACCCCGGCGATGGGGTCGGCGGGCCGTTTTCGTACGGGAGGTCAGTCGGCCTCGGGCAGGCCGAGGGAGAAGGCGGCCTCGAGGTCGTGCTGGGAGTACGTGCGGAACGCGATGTGCGTCTCGGTGTGCGTGACGCCGTCGACCTTGTTGATCCGGCCGGGGATGACGTCGGCGATCTGCTCGTACTGGCGTACGCGTACGAGGGCGACGAGGTCGAACTCGCCGGTGACGGAGTAGGCCTCGCTGACGCCCTCGAGCCCGGCGATCGTCTCGGCGACCTCCGGGATGCGCGAGACGTCGGCCTTGATGAGCACGATGGCGGTGATCACGGGATGCCTCCTGCGGTGGTAGCAGCCCGGCCTCCGAGCCGCCCGGAAAGCCTATTAGAGACTGTCGGGGCTACTGCCAGCTGAGCGCCGCGGACTTGCGGGCGAGGCCGCCGCGGCGTACGAGCAGGCCGACGGCCATGCCGGCGAGGAACCCGTAGATGTGGGCGACGTAGGCGGTCTGGCTCTGGCCGTCGCCCAGGCTGAACCACTGGAACACGAAGAACTGCGCGAGCAGCGCCCAGGACGGCAGCCGGAACGGGATGACCGAGAGGATCAGCGCGATGGTGCGCGACCTCGGGTACAGCACCAGGTGCGAGCCCAGCACGCCGGCGATGGCGCCGGAGGCACCGACCAGGGGCGTGTGCGAGCCGGGGTAGGTGATCGCGAAGCCGTACGCCGCGATGAAGCCCACCATCAGGTAGAAGAAGAGGAACCGCAGCCGCCCGAGCCGGTCCTCGGTCGCCGCGCCGAAGATGAACAGGTAGACCATGTTGCCGAGGATGTGGGCGACGCCGCCGTGCAGGAACATCGACGACAGCGCGGAGAACCACGGGCGCTTGTGGTACGGCTTCGGGTGGCAGACCGAGTTGATGTCCTCGGGCACCGGATCCTGCCGGTTGGTGGTCAGCTCGGTCGGGACGGCGCCGTACTTCAGCAGGAAGGTCGCCTGCGCGCACTTGCGGGTGTCGGCGCTCTCGCCGTGGTGCCCGATCGAGGCGATCGGCGACAGCATGAACACCACGAGGTTGGCGGCGATGAGGAAGTAGGTGACCAGAGGCGCGCGCCGCGTGGGCTGGTTGTCATACAGCGGCAGCGCCACTCCTGCTCCTATCGCGTCGGCGGACCGGCGCGGTCAACCATACGGGAATCATCGTCACGGTAGGCGTGCTCGATCCACGCACGCGCGCTCTCGGCGCCGTGCGCCGGGCAGCTCCAGGTGCCGTCGACCTCGACGAGGCGTACGCCGGGGGAGTCGAGCCAGCGCAGGACGCACTCCATCTCCTCGGCGGAGGCGCGGGGCGCGGCACCCGGCCCGGGCCGCACGGTCTCGGCGGTGGCGACGAGGGCCTCGACGTAGGGGACCGGGTGGGCGCGCGGCGGCACGGTGCCGGCGGCGGCGAGACGGCCGAACCGTACGACGTGCAGCTCCCAGCCGCCGTCGAAGGCGGGCCGCGCGGCGACGAGCTGGGCGATGCCCGACAGCGCGGACAGGCGCTGGCAGCGCGCCGCGCCGCGTACGAAGGCCGCGAGCCGGTCGCGGTGGGCGGCGGCCTCCTCGTATCGCAGCTCGGCGGCCAGCCGCGTGATGCGGGTGCGCGCGGCCGTCACGACGGGACGTACGTCGCCCTCGAGGACACTGCGGGCGAACGAGACATGCCCGTCGTACGTCTCCGGTGCCTCGCTGCCGTCGCACGGCGCCCCACACCGGCCGATCTCGCCCAGGGAGCAGGTCGTGGCCCGGCCCTGGGAGATCAGACGTATGGTGAGCCGCTGCGTGCACTGGCGCAGGGGCACGGCGTCGTGGACGGCCGCGCGTGCCTCCTCGGCCAGCCGGACGCTGCCGAACGGGCCGAGGTAGGAGCCGCCGTCGTCGCGGACCTCCCGCACGATCGACAGCCGCGGGAAGACCTCGGCGGTGAGCTTCAGCCACAGGGCGCGCTCCGGGTGGCGCGAGCGCCGGTTGTAGCGCGGCTTGTGCGCGGCGATGAGGCGCAGCTCACGCACCTCGGCCTCGAGCGTCGTGGCGCACACGATGGTGCGGACCCGTTCGGCGATGCCGATCATCTCGCGTACGGTCCGCCGGGTCTCCGAGGCGGTGAAGTAGGAGCGGACGCGGGTGCGGAGCCGGCCGCTCTTGCCGACGTAGAGGACCTCGCCGCGCGCGTCCTCGAACAGGTAGACGCCGGGCGCCGAGGGCACTTCGTCGGCCAGGTGGCGCTTGCGCTTCTGCTCCGGCGTCGGCGCGCGCGAGAAGCCGGTCAGCTCCTCCAGGGAGTCGACGCCGAAGGCGCCCGCGCGCTCGAGCAGGCCGTGCAGCACGTCGACGGTCGCGCGCGCGTCGGCGAGCGCGCGGTGACACGGCTCGGTGGTCGTACGGAAGAAGCGCGCGAGCGTGGCGAGCTTGCAGTTGGGCACCTCGTCGCGGTTGAGGAGGCGGCGGGCCAGATCGGCGGTGTCGACGACCGCGGGGGAGGGCCAGGGGCGCTCCTGCGCCGCGCAGGCCGCCTTGAGGAACCCGATGTCGAAGGGCGCGTTGTGCGCGACGAGCACGGCGCCGCGCGCGAACTCCAGGAACGCGGGCAGCACCTCGGCGATGCCCGGCGCGGCCAGCACCATCTGCTGCGTGATGCCGGTCAGCACGGTGATGAACGGCGGGATCGGCGAACCCGGGTCGACGAGCGTGGCGAACTCGCCCAGGACCTCGCCGGCGCGTACCTTCACCGCACCGATCTCGGTGATCGCCGACTCCTTGGCCGAGCCACCCGTCGTCTCCAGGTCGACCACCACGAACGTGACTCCCGCCAGCGGTGTGCCGAGGTCGTCGAAGGTGCCCTGCACGCCGACGTCATTGGTGGCCATGGCGGCACGGTACGGGCGGACACCGACAATCGGTCAGGAGGGGGGTCATCAACGGCGAGTCAGGCTGGTGGTACCTGACACCGTGGGGGCCTTCGTGGCGGGATCACCACCTGCGACGGCCGTGCCGTCTACCCTGGGCAACGACGGCGACACGCGTGCCCGGCGGGGGGCCGCCGAGGATGCGTCCCCGAGACCACACGTAAGGAGCCAGATCATCGACACCGGACCGGGCGAACCGCTCGATCAGCCGCTTCCCGAAGCGGTACGGCAGCGCGTCGTGGAGGCCGCTTCCGAGGTGGTCGGTGCCCTGCGCCCTGACGAGATCCCGGCACCGCTGCGGCGCGTCGCGCGGTTCGAGCCGCGCCGGCGGGCGAAGCTCGCGGCCACTCCGATCGCCGCGCAGCTCGAGAGCGACGAGGACTTCCGCGAGCGCGTCGCGGACGCCGTGCGCGAGACCCAGCCCGAGCTGGCCGAGGCGCTCGTATCCGGCACGGTGCCCGCGGCGGCCGACCCGGTCAACGTCGCCGCGCTCGCCTACCTGATGCGCCCGAGCGGCTGGCCCGACCGGATCGAGACGGCGCGCCTCGACCTCGAGCGCTCCGCCCTGGCCGCCGACGAGGCCGAGACCGTACGCCAGGTCGCCGAGCTGCGCGAGCAGATCGCGGCGGCCAGGGCGACACGGGCCGAGGAGATCGACAAGCTGCGGTCCGAGCTGCGTGCCTCGCGCGCCGAGAACGCCGAGCTGCGTAAGAAGCTCCACGAGAGCCGTACCAGGGCCAAGCGTGAGCACGCGCGCGCCGAGGAGCTCGACCGGCAGCTCGCCGAGGAGCGTGCGGCCTCCGCGGCGGCCACGGCCGCGATCGAGGCCGAGCTGCGCCGCCTGCGCGCCCGTCTCACGCAGGCCGAGTCCGCGGCGGAGAACTCCCGCCGCGCCGCGCGCGAGGGCCGCAACGTCGACGAGGCGCGGCTGCGGGTGTTGCTCGACGCGCTCACCGACGCGGCGAGGGGGCTGCGCGAGGAGATCGCGCTGCCACCGGGCATCACCCGGCCGGCCGACAGCGTCGGCGCGGTGACGCCGCAGCGGCCTGGGCACCGCACCCTGCCGGGGCGCGCGCTGGGCGACACGGACCCGGCGCTGCTCGATCAGCTCCTCATGCTGCCGCAGGTCCACCTGATCATCGACGGCTACAACGTCACCAAGACCGGTTACGGCGAGCTTCCGCTCGCCGACCAGCGCAGCCGCCTGGTCTCGGGCCTGGGCGTCCTGCACGCCCAGACGAAGGCCGAGGTGACCGTGGTCTTCGACGGGGCCGAGCTGGAGGCCCCGGTCGCGGTCCAGGCCCCGCGCGGCGTACGCGTGCTGTTCAGCGCGCCGGGCCAGACCGCCGACGACGTCATCGGCCAGCTCGTCGCCGCCGAGCCGAGCGGGCGTGCCGTGGTGGTCATCTCCTCCGACCAGGAGGTCTGTGACTCCGCGCGCCGCGCCGACGCGAGGCCCGCGCCGTCGTCGCTGTTGCTCCGAAGACTCAGCCGTACCTGAGGTTCTGTCGGTCCCTCGTTCTAACGTCCTGTCAGGACGTCGACACGAGGAGGAGCGCAATGCTCATCGACTGCGAAAACTGTGAGGTACGCAACGTCGGCTGCGCCGACTGTGTCGTTTCCGTCATGCTCGGCGACCCTGTCGAGACCCTCGAGATCGGTGACCGCGAGCGCCGTGCGCTGGACATACTCGCCGAGGGCGGCATGCTTCCGCCGCTGCGGCTCACGATTCGCGGTGAACGCGCTTCGTAGCGTAACGAGTGCACGGTGTTGCGGCATTGACGGGAATTGCGAGAATTCCCGTAGAAGCGGTTGTTACCAGCGAGATACTTCACTAGTGTCACGCGCTAAGTCAGTCGCTCGTTCGTCGCCCCCCAGGCGGCGGCGACAGGCTTCCGCCGAGTCGTCGTGACATCTTGAGGAATCGCCTCCCACCCGGAGCGCAGGAGTCCTCCCATGTCCATACGAGCCGGGGAACCAGGTTTCCGGGGTGAATCGGTGCGCTTCGGCGTGCCGTAGGGCGACTTCCAGGCCCGAATCCGTCAGCTAACCCGGTAGGCGGATGTGGGAGAGGGGTGTGCCGCGATCGTGGCCACAGAACGCAGTGCCGACGGCATCGCCGGTGGGCGACTGCTGAGTGGTGGCGCCGGGCTACGAGTCATCGCGACCATATGCGTCGCTGCCTCGGCGGCCCTGGCCTTGCCCGCCGTACCGGCGCAGGCGAAGCCGAAAGAGACGCTCAGCCAGGCGAAGGCCAAGCTGGACAAGTTGAACTCACAGGTCGACCACCTGGACAACAAGTTCAACAAGTCGAAGGACGAGTGGAAGGCCGCGAAGGCCAAGCTCGACACGTTGAACAAGTCGGTCGGCGAAGACAAGAAGACTTACGAACAGATGCGCGAGCGGGTCGCGCAGCTCGCCGCCTCCGCGTACAAGAGCGGCGGCCAGGCCGGAGACATCCCCACGCTGGTCTCGGCCAAGAACCCGCAGGACATCCTGGACCAGATCTCGATCTTCACGCAGGTCTCGCGCAATCGTTCCAGCGAGGTCACCCAGTTCCTGAACGCCGCGCAGATGCTGCAGCGGCAGCAGGCGCAGGCCCAGCAGGCCACCGATGACCTGTCGCAGAAGAAGAACGCGCTGCTGAGCGAGCAGAAGAAGATCAAGAAGTCCGTCTCCGAGCAGCAGAAGCTGGTCTACCGGCTCGGTGGCGGCGGCTCCACGACGATCGGCGGCACCTACAACGGTCCCGCCTCGGGCAACGCCCGCACCGTCTTGAAGTGGGCCTACAGCAAGCTCGGTATTCCCTACGTCTACGGCGGCACCGGCCCGAACGGCTACGACTGCTCCGGGTTCGTGATGATGGCCTGGCGTCAGGCCGGGGTGAGCCTGCCCCGCGTCGTGCCCGACCAGTACAACGCGACCCGGCGGGTCGCGCGGGCCGACCTCGCGCCCGGAGACCTGGTGTTCTTCGACAGCCTCGGGCACGTGGGCCTCTACGTCGGCGGTGGCACGTTCATCCACGCCCCGCACACCGGCTCGCATGTCAAGACCGACAGCATCAACGACAGCTACTACAGCTCTCACTATGCCGGCGCGGGCCGGCCGTAAGGGCGTGACGATAATTATGAAGAAGCAGCGTACAGCCATGCCCAGGTCCGGTCGTTGGATCGCGACGACCCTCGGTGCCGCGGCACTGGCCGGCCTGGCTCTCCCGGCCGTGCCCGCGCACGCCGACCCTGGCGGGTCGCTGACGGCGGCCAAGAAGCAGCTCGCCCAGCTCAACGACCAGGTCGACCAGCTCGGCAACCAGTACAACAAGGCGATGGAGAACTGGAAGGCCGCGAAGAAGCGCCTTTCCGCCGTCAACGCGTCGGCCGAGGCCGAGCGCAACACGTTCGACGCCCTGCACATCCGCGTGGCACAGCTGGCCGCGGCGGCCTACAAGTCCGGTGACTCCGGTCAGCTTCCGGACCTGGTGGGTGCCAAGGACCCGCAGGCGGTCCTCGACCAGATGTCGGCCTTCACGCAGGTCTCCAACAACCGCGCGGCGGAGCTGAACCAGTTCCTGGCCTCGGCCCAGCGGGTGGAGCGTGAGAAGGCCCTGGCCGAGCAGGCCGCCCAGCAGCTCAAGGACCAGAAGGCCGCGCTCGACAAGAAGCAGTCGCAGGCGCACTCGGCCATCCAGAAGCAGCTGCGCCTGATCGACAAGCTCGGTGCCAACATCGACCCGGGCAGCTCGAAGGTGAACTGCTCGATCCTGGCCGTCGGCCGCGCCGAGACGGTGCTGAGGTTCGCCTGCGCCCAGCTCGGCAAGTCCTACGTCTTCGGCGGTGCCGGACCGAACGTCTGGGACTGCTCCGGGCTGACCATGGTGGCCTACAAGCAGGTGGGCATCAGCATGGGGCACTACGTGCCCGACCAGTACAGCGCCAGCCGCAGGGTTTCCCGGGCCGAGCTGCAGCCGGGTGACATGGTGTTCTTCCACGACCTGGGCCACGTCGGTCTTTACCTCGGCCGGGGCATGTTCATCCACGCCCCGCACACCGGTGACGTCGTGAAGGTCTCCAGCCTGAGCGACGCGTGGTACACCTCCACGTTCGTCGGCGGCGGCCGCCTCCTCTAGGACGAGTCCTCTAGGAGATATGTCTCGCTAATAGGGTGGCTATGTAGCCTTAAGTAGCTACACAGCCACCCTATTGCCATTAATTTGCCCGTACGCCGGCGTACTTGCTAGCGTGCGGGCGAATTGCGTGGTACGTGCCATGTGCCGCGCGAGCCGGACCGGGTACCCGTCATCCCCCGCATGCGCGTTGTGGAACGCGCCTCCGTCGACGGTACGCCGCTCCGGCCTTTCCGGAATGCAGAAGGCGGCCACGCCGATAATGGCCCGACGGGGGCGATCGGGTGGCCGTGAAGCGCCGAATCCGCGGGCACGCGGAGCCGGGACCGGACCGCGCTGAGCGCGGCTTTCCTCAGGAACGGGACGCCTGTCACCACAGGCATGTCACAAGGGCGCGCAGACGCGCCCGCACCCGTCCGCCCGGTAGGCGTCCGTGAAGGGAGATCAACCCTGTCTCGCACCCCCTCGACCGCTTCGTTCGCACGTGTCCGCCGTCTGGCGGGCGGGATGCTGGCCGTGGGCGCGGCCTTCGCTCCGGTGGCCTCCGCGGCCCCGGCGCACGCCGCCACCCCCGACCCGGTGATTCCTCAGCCGGTGACCCTCCAGCCGGTCGCACCAGCGGCCGACCCCGTGGTGGCCGCCTCGAAGAAGGCGAAGAAGCAATCGTCCTGGAACCGGCGACACAAGGTCGGGCTGACGGCGGTGTCCGTCGCCCGGAAACAGATCGGCAAGTGGTACCGCTACGGCGGTAACGGCCCGAAGAACTTCGATTGTTCGGGCCTGGTCCAGTACGTCTACAAAAAGGCCGGCGTGAAGCTGCCGCGTACCGCCGATGCCCAGCATCGGCACGTCAAGCGACACGTCCGGCTCAAGGACCTCGCGACCGGCGACCTGGTCTATTTCTACGGTGACGGTCACACCGGCATCGTCTCGAAGGTCAAGGGCAGCCGGGTCTACATGATCCACGCGGCCCACACCGGTACGAAGGTCAAGCAGACGCTCCTGAACGGCTACTACCGCCAGGAGTTCAACGGCGCCGTGCGCCCGTACTAGAGCGTGTCTCACCAGGCCTGATGGGCTTGTGAAGCACGCCTGATCCCGGGGCCGTCCGTGAAGGGCGGTCCCGGGATGTTCTCCCAGGATCTGCCGCTAGGATCGCGCGCATGCCGGCGAAGGGAACCGTGGAACTACGCCTGACCGCGCTGGCCGCGCTGGCCATCGCGGCCAATCTGGTGATCGCGGTCGGCTACGTCGCGCTGCACGAGGACGCGAGCGGCGCCGCCGCCTCCCGATCGCTCCCGGCCTCCGGCGCGATGCCATCGCCCAGCCCCGCCGCCGTCATCTCGGTGCTCCAGCGCCGGTCCCGCGCCGTGCTCCACCACGACCGCCACGCCTTCCTCGCCACCGTCGACCCCAGCGGCCAGGCCTTCCGCGCCGGACAGACCGTGCTCTTCGACAACCTCGTCAAGGTGCCGCTCGCGAGCTGGCACGAGTCGCTCGCCGACACCCGCCCGGCCGTGGCCGCCGACGACGGCTGGACCGCACGCCTGCGGCTCGCCTACCGCCTGCGCGGCTTCGACCGCCGGGAGGTCGTCTTCACCGAGTACCTCACCTTCGACCGGCGCAAGGGCGTCGGCTGGGTCGCGTCCGGCGACGGGGCCGCGCACGGACTTCGCGACGACGCGCAGATCTGGAGCGGCGGCCACCTCATCGTGGTCCACGGGCGGCACAGCCTCGTCCTCGGGGAGCGCGACATCGCGACCGGCGAGGGCGACCGTACCCCGGAGCTGCGCGACATCGCGCGGCGCCTCGACACCGGCGTCGGCACCGTGTCCGGCGTGGCCGGCGGCCACTGGGCGCGCCGGGTCGTCGCGCTGGCGCCCGCGACCGAGCAGAAGGCCGAAGAACTCGTCGGCGACGTCCGCAACCTCGGCGACATCGCCGCGCTCGCCACCGTCACCGGAGACGGGGGAGACCCGCACGCCGGCGAGGACCGCGTCGTGATCACTCCGAGCGCGTTCGGGCGGCTCAACTCCCTGGGCCGGCACGTCGTGCTCACCCATGAGCTCCTGCACGTGGCGATGGGCGGCGCGCGCGACGCCCACACCCCGATGTGGCTCATCGAGGGCCTGGCGGACTACGTCGGGTACAAGGGGGCCGGCGTGCCCACGCGCGACGCCGCCCGCGAGCTGGTCACCCGGATCCACTCCGGTGACGTACCGCTGTCGCCACCCGGCCGCGACGCCTTCGCCGGCTCGGGTGACAAGCTGTCCGCGGCGTACGAGGAGGCCTGGCTGGCCTGCCGGATGATCGCCGAACGCTACGGTGAGGACACGTTGGTGCAGCTTTATCGCACGGCCGAGGCCGAGCCGGGTGACTCCGGCGACCCTCGCATCCAGGACCGCGCGCTGCGCAAGGTCCTTCGGATCGGGTCGAGTGAGTTCGACGCGCGCTGGCGCGCCTACCTCCGACGGGAGCTCGTGTGAGGGACGCGACCGCCGGCGTCGCCGCCGCCGCGCTCGGCGCGCTGCTGGCCGCCGCCATCGCGGTCACCACGCCGTGGCATCCGCTGCCGGGCGGCAGCGGCCGTGCCGACCCCGCGCTCGACTTCACGTGGTCCCAGTCGGCGCGCAGCCACGCGTTCAACGCCGCGCTGAACCCACCGGTGTACGCCGGGCTCGCGGTGGGCCTCGCCCTCATCCTCGTCCTCGGCCTGACGCCGCTCGGCGCGCGACTGCTCGGCGTCGTGACCCGTCCGCTGCGCCGCCGGCCCCTCCAGCTCATCGGCGCGGCCGTCGCGCTCTCGGCGCTGACGCGGCTGGTCGGGCTGCCCTTCGACATGTGGTCCGAGACGGTGACCCGGCGCTACGGCCTGTCCACCGAGAGCTGGGGCACCTGGTTCGTGGACCAGCTCACCTCGTTCGGCGTGACGCTCGTCATCTGGATCGTCGTCCTGCTCAGCCTGCACCTGCTGATCCGGTGGTCGCCGCGCCGCTGGTGGGCGGGTGCGGCGGCGGTCGCGTTCGCGCTCGTCATCGGGGTGTCGTTCGCCTATCCGGTGGTGGTCGAGCCGCTGTTCAACTCCTTCCACCCGATGAAGCCGGGGCCGCTGCGCAACGACCTGCTCGCGATGGCGCGCGCGGACCACGTGCCGGTGAGTGACGTGCTCGTGGCCGACGCGTCCAAGCGGACCACCGCCCTCAACGCGTACGTCTCGGGCTTCGGCTCGACGCGGCGCATCGTGGTCTACGACACGCTGCTCACGTCGGAGTCGCCGGAGGAGATCAAGCTGATCGTGGCGCACGAGCTCGGTCACGCCAAGCGCGGCGACGTGCTGCACGGCACCCTCGTGGGCGCGCTCGGCGCGGCGACCGGGGTGTGCCTGCTCTACCTGATGATGAGCTCGCCGCGGCTGCTCAGGCGCGCCGGGGTGGAGTCGGCCGCCGATCCGCGGTCGATCGCGCTGCTGCTCGCGGGCGTGACCGTGCTGCTGCAGGTCGCCGGGCCGGTGCAGAACCTCGTGAGCCGCCGCATCGAGGCCCGCGCCGACGTGCACGCGCTCGACGTGACCCATGACCCGGCCACGTTCGTACGGATGCAGCGGTCGCTGAGCGCCCGCAACCTGGACGAGCTGGCGCCGAGCCTGTTCGAGTACGCGCTGTGGAACACCCATCCGACCGGTCCGGAACGCATCGCGATGGGCCGCGAGTGGGCGCGGGAGCACCGGGTGGAGCTGCCACCGACGCTGAGCGGAGTGGCCCCCGACTCGCCGTGACCGGTGGCCACGGCGAGTCGGGGATCTCAGAAGGGGATCAGCCGGCGGCCGGGGTGGCCGCGGCGTCCGCGGAGTCCGCCCGACCGGAGCCGAACGGGGCGCCGACCGGCAGGGAGAGCTTGCCGTCCATGCCGTTGACGACGCCCGCGGCGGATGTGTACCAGGCGGTCAGCGCCGTGAGGACGCCGATCCACCCGCCGAGCTTGATCGTGCCGGTGCTGTGGGACAGGTTGCCGATGAACAGGACGACCTCGGTCACCTCAAGGGTGAGGAAGACCCCGAACACGGCGGAGTTCACCTGCGAGCTCCACAGCAGCATGTAGGTGTTGAAGATGGCGAAGGCGAGCAGGATCCACCCGAGGTCGTTCTGGATGAGCGCCTCCGGATCCGCCTTGGTCGCCGCCGCGGTCGCCGCGGCCGTCGGAGCGACCAGGTGAACGTACAGTCCGAGCCCGATCCAGAATCCACCGTAGGTGGAGAAGGCGGTCGCTCCGAAGACATTGCGGTTGCGGAACTCCCACATTCCGGCGAGCAGCTGGCAGAGGCCTCCGTACGCGAACGCGTAGCCGAGCCAGGCGTCCGTCCCGTGGGTCCAGCCGGCGTTCTTGGCCGAGAGCAGGAATGTGGTGAGTGCGAACGCCGCTAGCCCGAGGGGCGCGGGATCAGCGATCGCTGCCGCTGGGGGTCGGGGGGTTTCGGTCAAGGTGGCTCCTCCTGGGTCTGAGGTCCACCGCCATGCCGCGTCAGGTCCGCATAGCTAAAGCAGGCCGGGCGTGGTGAGGCGGCCATGTATTGACGCGAGTAAAGATTAACGCGTTGTTTCGTTCCGGTCACGGGGTGCGGGGGACCGAAAACGCGGCAATGCGTGCGATCCTGGCGGTGCGATGACCAGAACCCTTGTCGTGACCAACGATTTCCCGCCGCGTCCGGGTGGCATCCAGGCGTTCGTGCACAACCTCGCGGTCCGCCGGCCGGCGGGTTCGGTCGTCGTGTACGCACCGTCGTGGGAGGGCGCCGCGGCGTTCGATGCGGAGCAGCCCTTTTCGGTCATCCGGCACCCCACCTCGCTGATGCTGCCGGTGCCGACGGTCGCGCGCCGGGCGCGCGAGATCGCGCGCGCCGAGGGCTGCGATTCCGTCGTGTTCGGCGCGGCGGCGCCGCTCGGGCTGCTCGCGCCCTCGCTGCGCCGCGACGGCGCCGAGCGGATCGTCGGGCTCACCCACGGCCACGAGGCGGCCTGGGCGGCCGTGCCGGGCGCACGGCGGCTCCTGGGCCGCATCGGCGAGCACGTCGACGTCCTGACCTATCTCGGGGAGTACACCCGCAGCCGGATCGCGCGCGGCCTGTCGGAGGACGCCGCCGCCCGCATGCGGCGGCTCGCGCCCGGCGTGGACGAGGAGGCGTTCCGTCCCGGCGCCGGAGGCGAGGAGATCCGCGCGCGGTACGGACTGGCCGGCCGGCCGGTCGTCGTGTGCGTCTCACGGCTCGTCGCGCGCAAGGGCCAGGACATGCTGATCCGCGCCTGGCCCCAGGTGCTTCGCGCGGTCCGCGACGCGGCGCTCCTGATCGTCGGCGGCGGGCCGTACCGTCCGACACTGGAACGCCTGCGCACCGAGTGCGAGGTAGCCGGCTCGGTCCAGCTGACCGGGATGGTGCCGTGGGAGGAGCTGCCCGCGCACTACGACGCGGGCGATGTCTTCGCGATGCCGTGCCGTACCCGTACGCGCGGGCTCGACATCGAGGGGCTCGGCATCGTCTACCTCGAGGCGTCCGCGACCGGCCTGCCGGTCGTCGCGGGGGACTCGGGCGGCGCGCCGGACGCCGTACTCGACGGCGAGACCGGCGTGGTCGTCGACGGAAACTCGGTCGACGCGGTCGCCCGCGCCGTCATCGGCCTCCTGCGCGACCCCAGGGGCGCCGAGCAGATGGGCGCGAAGGGCCGCGCCTGGATCGAGCGCGAGTGGCGCTGGGAGGTCCAGGCGCGACGCTTCGGCGCGCTGCTCGAGGGCCGGTGCGGTCAGGCGTAGAGCGCGTCGATCTCGGCCTGGAAGTCGCGCACCACGACGTTGCGCTTGACCTTGAGGGACGGGGTGAGATGCCCGGTCTCCTCCGTGAAGTCGGTCTCGAGGATGCGGTACTTCTTGATGGACTCGGCGCGCGAGACCGCCGCGTTGGTCTCGGCGACGGCCGCGTCGATCTCTTTGACCAGGTCGGGGTCGGAGGCCAGCTCCGCCATCGACAGCCCGGTCTTGCCGTTGCGCTCCTGCCACGGCCCGAGCGCCTCGGGGTCGAGCGTGATGAGGCACGCGACGAACTTGCGCCCGTCGCCCACGACCATGCACTGGCTGATGAGCGGGTGGCCGCGCAGGAGGTCCTCCAGCGGCGCGGGCGCGACGTTCTTGCCGCCCGCCGTGACGATGATCTCCTTCTTGCGGCCGGTGATCCGCAGGTAGCCGTCCTCGTCGAGCTCGCCGATGTCGCCCGTGTGGAACCAGCCGCCCTCGAGAGCCTGCGCGGAGGCCTCCTCGTTGTGCCAGTAGCCCGTGAAGATGTTGGGCCCCTTGACGAGGATCTCGCCGTCGTCGGCGATGCGCACCGTGCCGCCGGGGATCGGCCGGCCGACCGTGCCGATCCGGTTGGCGTCCGGCGGGTTGACCGTCGCCGGCGCGGTCGTCTCGGTCAGGCCGTAGCCCTCGAGGATCGCGATGCCGACGCCGTTGAAGAAGTGGCCGAGCCGCTCGCCGAGCGCCGCACCGCCGGACACGGCATGGGTCACCCGGCCGCCGACGGCGGCGCGCAGCTTGCCGTACACGAGCTTGTCGAAGACGGCGTGCTTCAGCCGCAGGCCGAGGCCGGGAGACGTCGCGCGGCTGTAGGCGATCGCGGTGTCGGCGGCGATCGCGAAGATCCGGCCCTTGCCCTCGGCGGTGGCCTTCTGCTCGGCCCCGTTGTAGACCTTCTCGAAGACGCGGGGGACCGCCAGGAGGAACGTCGGGCGGAACGACCCGAGGTCCTCGACGAGGTCGGTCAGCTCGGGAGTGTGGCCGAGGGCCACGCCGGACTCGACGCAGCCGACCTCGATCAGGCGCGCGAACACGTGGGCGAGCGGCAGGAAAAGCAGAGTGGAGCCGTCACCGGTGCCGAAGACCTCGTCGAGCGCGCCCTCGATGACGTTGCGTGACGTCGCGAGCAGGTTGCCGTGGGTGATCTCGCAGCCCTTCGGGCGTCCCGTCGTGCCCGAGGTGTAGATGATCGTGGCGAGGTCGGTCGCGGTACGGGAGGCGCGCCGCTCCTTCAGGGCCTCGTCGGTGACGTCGCCCGACGGCAGGTCGTCCATCCGCCAGACGTTCGCGAGGTCGGGCAGCCGGTCGCGTACGGAGGCGACCGTCTTCTCGTGGCCCTCGCTCTCGACGATGACGCCCTTCGCGCCGGAGTCGCCGAGAATCCACTCGACCTGCGACGCCGAGGACGTCTCGTAGATGGGCACGGCGACGCCGCCCGCGGTCCAGATCGCGTAGTCGGAGACGCTCCACTCGTAGCGGGTTCGCGACATGATCGCGACGCGGTCGCCGGGCTCGATACCGGCGGCGATCAGGCCTTTTGCGAGCGCGGCGATGTCGTCGGCGAAAGCGCGCGCCGTGACGTTCCGCCATCCCGAGCCGTCCTTGCGGCGTACGGCGACGCGATCCGGGCGCTCGGCGGCACGTGCGAAGGCCGTGTCGGTCAGGTTCGCCGACTCGGGGATCGTCACCTGGGCGGGAACACTGAACTCACGCACGGCCGACTCCTCTGATGTGCACGGTCAGGGGCTGTGGGGACGCTACCGCTTCAACCTACCGATCGGTAGCCTTCCGCGCGTGAGACGTCTCGCACTTCTTCCTACCACTGGACGCGTCTTTCGTTGACCGGTGGCCGAGCCAGGGTAGGGGAGCGGTCAGGCGGCGGCCAACCCTGAGATCGCCACGAGAAAGAGAGAGAAAAACAAGGTCAACCCGATCGGGGTGACGCCGGGTCACGGGAAGAATGCGTCGTCCACAGCGCACCGGGGAGGAAGATGTCATTGCTCGAGGTGATCGCGCAGACCGTGGCGGACGCCGAGGCCGCCGAGGCCGGGGGCGCCGACCGCATCGAGGTCGTGGCCGACATCCAGACCGGTGGGCTGTCGCCCGATCCCGACGTGGTCGCCGGGATGCGCCGCGCGACGTCGCTGCCGATCCGCGTCATGCTCCGGGCCAAGGCGGGGTTCCGCACCACCAGGCCGGAACTGGACCGCCTGCGCCGCGCGGCAGGGGACCACATCGAGGCCGGCGCGGACGGGTTCGTCTTCGGGTTCCTCTGCGCGGACGGCAGGGTCGACACGGCCTCCACGGCCACGCTCGCCGACGACGTCTCGCCGATGCCGTGGACCTTCCACCGCGCCCTCGACCACGCGGCGCGGCCCGAGGACGCCTGGCGGGAGCTGCGTGATCTGCCCGGCCTGGACGCGGTCCTGTCCGCCGGATCGGCGCGCGGCGTCGACGTGGGCATGGAGGTCCTGCTGCGCCGAGCCGCCGCGCACGCGCCGATGATGCTCGTCGGCGGCGGCCTGCGCCGCAAGCACGTCGCCGTCCTCGCCGCGGCCGGGGTCCGCGCCTTCCACGTCGGCACGGCCGTACGCTCCCAGCGCCCCACCGGCCGCCCCACGGTCGACGCGGGCCTCGTACGCGACTGGCGGGCGCTGGTCGACGCCTCACCGTGAGGCTGGCCCTCCAGCGGTTCGGACCAGGTGTTCTGTCCCGTGAGGTCGGGTCTCCAGCGGTCCGGACTAGGGTTGGTCCATGCGGGTTCATGTGGTCAGCGACGTGCACGGACGAGTGGACGCGCTCGCTCGGGCCGCCGACGGAGCGGACGCGCTCATCTGCCTCGGCGATCTGATCCTGTTCATCGACTACGACGATCACGCGCAGGGAATCTTCGCGGAGCTGTTCGGCGCGGACCGCGCCGAGACCTTCATCTCGCTGCGCACCCAGCGGAGGTTCGACGAGGCGCGCGCGTACTCACGCGTGCTGTGGGCCTCCCTCGACGGCGAGGCCGGGCCGCACATCGAGGCGGCGGTGCGCCGGCAGTACAAGGAGCTGTTCGGCGCGATGCCCTCGCCGGCCTACCTCACGTACGGCAACGTCGACATCCCGCGACTCTGGGCGGAGCACCTGCGCGAGGGCCACCGCGTGCTCGACGGCGAGACGGCCGAGATCGGCGGCGCGCGCTTCGGCTTCGTCGGTGGCGGTCTGCGCACCGAGTACCGCACGCCGTACGAGATCGACGACGAGACCTACGCCGCGAAGGTCGCCGCCGTCGGCGCCGTCGACGTGCTGTGCAGTCACATCCCACCGGCCGTGCCCGAACTCCTCTACGACACCGTCGCGCGGCGCTTCGAGCGCGGCAGCGAGGCGATCCTGAACGCGATCCGCGAGACGCAGCCGAAGTACGCGCTGTTCGGGCACGTCCATCAGCCGCTCGCGCGTCGCATGCGCATCGGCCGCACCGAATGCGTCAACGTCGGGCATTTCCGCGCCCGCGGTGCGCCCTACGTCCTGGAGTGGTAGCGGATACGCTCCGCTGAGGAAAAATTAGTCTTCGAGGAGAGGACGTGCCGATGGCGGATCGCACGAGCGCCAGCATCACGATCAACGCGCCCCGGTCGAAGGTCATGGCGGTCATCGCCGACTTCCCGGCATACCCTGAATGGGCGGAAGGGATCACCGCCGCCGAGATCGTCTCCGAGGGGGCCGACGGACGTGCGGAGCGCACACGCCTCACGTTGGAGGCCGGCCCCATCAAGGACACGCTTCTCCTGGCCTACGAGTGGGACGGCGACGACTCCGTGCGCTGGAACCTCGTCGAGCCCGGCGCCATGCTGACCGCGATGAACGGCACGTACCGTCTCGTCGAGGACGGCGAGGGCACCGACGTGACCTACGAGCTCGCGGTGAACATGCGCATGCCGATGATCGGCATGGTCAAGCGCAAGGCCGAGAAGTGGATCATCGAGACGGCTCTGAAGGAGCTTAAGCGGAGCGTCGAGGCCTAGACCGTGCGGCGACATGCGGAGGACATCGGCGACCGGTACCCGACGCATCCCGTCCGAGACGGTACCGTTTCACGCCGGACGATGAGGTAGATGATGACCCCATGAGTGAACAGCCAGCATCGGTGCTGTTTGAGGCAGTACGCCTTGCCGAGGTGCTGCGCCGCCGCATGAGCGGCGGCAGCGGCTCCAGCTCGGCCCCTGGTGACGTCTGGAGCGACGCCACCAGCGAGGCCTGGGGCGAGCACATGGCCACCGGCGCGGCCGAGTGCCGCTACTGCCCGGTGTGCCGCGCCATCGCCGCGTCCCGCTCGTCGGGACCGGACGTGCTCGCTCACGTGATGACGGCGGGCGAGTCGCTGTACGCTGCCGTCCGCGAGGCGGTCGCCGGGTTCGAGCGTACGAGGCCGCCGCGACAGGAGTCGGCCGAAGATCGGGCCGACAGCGGCCGGCAACAAGGGTGACGAGGGGGACAGCCTCCATGACGCTGACGATCGGTGTGGATGTCGGAGGCACGAAGGTCGCCGCGGGCGTCGTTGACGACCACGGGCGGATCCTCGAGAAGCTACGGCGTCCGACACCGTCGACCAGCCCGCACGAGACGGCAGCGGTGATCGCCGAGGTCGTCGACATCCTCAAGGGCAAGTTCGAGGAGGTCGAGGCGGTCGGCCTCGGTGCGGCGGGCTTCGTCGACGAGAGCCGGTCGATGGTGCTGTTCGCCCCCAACCTCGCGTGGCGCGACGAGCCCATCAAGAAGAAGGTCGAAGGCCAGGTCGGGCTGCCGGTGATCGTCGAGAACGACGCCAACGCCACCGCATGGGGCGAGGCGAAGTTCGGCGCGGGCCGCGGTGAGGAGCACATCGTGCTCATCACGCTCGGCACCGGCATCGGCGGCGGCCTGATCATGGGCGGCGAGCTCTACCGCGGCCGGTTCGGCATCGGCGGCGAGTTCGGCCACTTCCGCGTGGTGCCCGACGGGCGCCGCTGCGGCTGCGGCAACCGCGGCTGCTGGGAGCAGTACGCCTCGGGCAACGCCCTCGTCGCCGAGGCGCGCGAGCTGGCACGGGTCTCCCCGGCGCTGGCCGGCCGCCTGCTGGAGCTGGGCGACGGGTCTCCCGAGGGCATCAGCGGCCCGGAGATCACGGAGGCGGCTCGCGGTGGCGACACCGCCGCGCTCGAGTGCTTCCGCAGCGTCGCCGCGTGGGTCGGGCAGGGCATGGCCGACCTGGCCGCGATCCTCGACCCGGGCGCGTTCATCATCGGCGGCGGTCTTTCCGAGGCCGGCGACCTGCTGCTGGAGCCGGCGCGCGTCGCGTTCGAGAACGCCCTGACCGGCCGTGGGCACCGGGTCTTCGCCGACATACGGATGGCCGAGCTCGGACCGGACGCCGGCATCGTCGGTGCCGCCGACCTCGCGCGGTCACGCTGACCGCTCCGGTGCCTCCGGCCAGGAGATGACGACCGTACGGTTGCTCAGCTACAACGTCCGGTCGATGCGCGACGACCGCGCCGCGCTCGCCCGCGTCGTACGTACGCTGCGGCCCGACGTGCTGTGCGTGCAGGAGGCGCCCCGGCTCGCGTCCTGGCGGCGCGGGCGGCGGCGGCTCGCGAGCGACACGGGGCTCGGTCTCGTGGTCGGCGAGCGCGCGGCAGGGCTCGACCTGTACGCCGGCTCGCGCGCGACCGTCCTGCACCGCGAGCACCACCTGCTGTCGCGCGTACCGGGCCTGCACCGGCGCGGTCTGGCCCTGGCGGTGTTCGAGGTCGGCGATGCGCGGTTCGTCGCCGCGAGCGTCCACCTCGACGTGGTCGCGTCGCCGCGCCGCCGCCACGCGGAGGAACTACTCGCCGCGCTGGACCGGGTGCGCGCGGACGTACGCGCGCCCGTCGTGATCGCCGGTGACATCAACGAGGAGCCCGGCGGCGCGACCTGGGACCTGCTGACCGAGCGGTTCCGCGACGCCTACGCCGCCGCGCCGTACGGCCAGGAGCTGACGTACAGCACCGCCGCACCGTGCCGGCGCATCGACGGGGTGTTCGCCGGTCCCGGCATCGAGGTCGTACGCTGCGGGGTCCCGGACGACCCGGAGCTGCTCGCCGACTATCCGAAGGCGACCGACCACCGGCCGCTGCTCGCCGAGCTCCGGGTCCGCTGAGCGCGGGTCAGACGACCGCGCCGTCGTCGTCCTCCGGCGGCTCGTCGCCCATCCGCAGCACCAGCGCCACGAACCCGCCGATGAACGCCGCGACCGCGGTGAACGCCGCCCAGCTCGGCACCTCCCACTGCAGGAAGACCGACGCGACCAGGTAGATGGGGCCGCCGAGCAGGGCGACCCAGGCGAAGCGCGTCGCGGGGTCCGGCGTGGGCATCGGAGGCGGGGGAGGGGGGATGAAGTGGCCCTCGTCGTCGCCGTCGTCATCCGAGGCGGGCTTGACGACCCGGGCGGTGAGGGCGCGCTCGCCGGAGGACTCCTCGTGCGGCTCCTCGATGACCTCTTCGAGGTTCTCCTGGGCCGGCCAGGGCGTCTCACCGTCGGACGGGCGGTCGAACGACGCGACGATCTCGGCGAAGATCTGGTCTTCATCGCGTGACGCCGCGTAGTCGGCCCGCAGCTCGGGCAGGCGGCTCTGGAGGATCTCCTCGGCGGCGGTCTTGGCGGACGCGTCGGCGTACAGCCGGTCGGTGGGCTCCTCGGGCAGGCGTACGTCGAGGTAGCCGCCGGTCTCACCCGGTGCGGGCGCGGCATAGGCGGCGATGCCCGCCTCCCGCAGCGCCGACAACATCGCGTCGGCGAGCTGGGGGGTGAGGTCGGCCAACCGGACGTAAGCGTCCGCGGTGAGCCCGTTTCCGCGCCGGCTCATCGGATGATCTCCGCTCGCACCGAATCGTCCCGTGACACGCCGATCCTCTGTGACCGGACGCCCGGCGTCAACGCCATGGCGCCTCCCCTCGAATTCCCGTCGACCGACGCTCCACGACGAGCCTACGGCCGGGACAACTCTGATTGACCAAAAGGTGGCGGGTGTGATTGGGGGGCGGGCTGCCGCCCCGGGTGGGAAGATGACCATCATCCCTCAGGTGGGGGCCTGGTCGGGGGGGTACGGGAAGGCGGGAGTTTGTTTTACTGGGTGGTCAAAGCGATCCTCTACCCCATCCTGCACGTTGTGTGGCGGCCATGGACGGAGGGCGTGGACAACGTTCCGCGCCGCGGGCCGGTGATCCTGGTGGGCAACCACCTGTCGTTCGCCGACCACTTCTTCGGCCCGCTCCCGATCCCGCGCAGGGTCGTCTTCCTGGCGAAGGCGGAGTACTTCACGGGCAAGGGTGTCAAGGGCCTGGCCAGCAGGATGTTCTTCGGCGGAATCGGCCAGGTGCCGATCGACCGCACCGGCGGGCGGGCCAGCGACGACGCGCTGCGCACCGGCCTGCGGATCCTGGCCGACGGCGGCGTGCTCGGCATCTACCCCGAGGGCACCCGGGCACCGGACAACCGGATGTACCGGGGCCGGACCGGGGTCGCGCGGCTGGCCCTGGAGTCCGGCGCGCCGGTCGTCCCGATGGCGATGGTCAACACCTTCGAGCTGATGCCCGCCGGACGCCGTCTGCCGCGCCTGCGCCCGCGCCCCGGCGTACGGTTCGGCCCGCCGATCGACCTCTCGCGGTACGGCGGCGCGACCGGCGATCGCGAGGTCCTGCGCGCCGTTACGGACGAGATCATGGCCGCGCTCAGGGAGCTGTCCGGCCAGGAGTACGTCGACCGCTACGCCTCTGAGGTCAAGCGCGACCGGAAGCCCGGCGCCGAGGGCTGACGCTCCGCCGCTGAGGTAGGCCGCGGCGGAAGTGGGGCTGAGGGCTGTCTCTGAATAGGGCTGATCTGCGATACTTCTATCCGATATGGTCTAGACCAATCGCGGCAGCCGCCTCAGCGCGCCGCCGTTTCCATCGTGCCCGCGCCATTAGTCTGGTCGGGACAGTCCATGGTTCGAAGAGGAGTTGGCATGCGTGTCGGAGTGCTGACCGGCGGCGGAGACTGCCCCGGCCTGAACGCCGTCATCCGCGCAGTGGTCCGCAAGGGCGTACAGGAATACGGATACGAGCTCATCGGCTTCCGCGACGGCTGGCGCGGTCCGCTCGAGGGCGACACCACGCCCCTCGACGTCCAGGCCGTCCGGGGCATCCTGCCGCGAGGCGGCACCATCCTCGGCTCGTCCCGTACCAACCCGATCAAGATCGAGGGTGGCGTCGAGCGGATCAAGGACAACCTGGCGGGGCTGGGCGTGGACGCCCTGATCGCGATCGGCGGCGAGGACACCCTCGGCGTGGCGCGACAGCTCCACGACCACGACGTCAGGGTCGTCGGCGTACCCAAGACGATCGACAACGACCTGAACGCCACCGACTACACGTTCGGCTTCGACACCGCGGTGAACATCGCGATGGAGGCCATCGACCGGCTGCACACGACGGCCGAGTCGCACCACCGCGCCCTGATCTGCGAGGTCATGGGCCGCCACGCGGGCTGGATCGCGCTGCACGCCGGCATGGCCGGCGGCGCCAACGTCATCTTGATCCCCGAGCGGCCCTTCGACATCGAGAAGGTCTGCGGCTACGTCGAGAGCCGGTTCAAGACGCGCTACGCCCCGATCATCGTCGTGGCGGAGGGCGCCCACCCGATGGACGGCCAGATGGACGTCCAGGGCCAGGAGCTCGACGCGTTCGGCCACGTGCGCCTCGGCGGCATCGGTGAGCGCCTCGCCGCCGAGATCGAGAAGCGCACCGGCAAGGAGGCCCGTACGACGGTCCTCGGTCACATCCAGCGCGGCGGCACCCCGACGGCGTTCGACCGGGTGCTGGCCACCCGGTTCGGCCTGCACGCCATCGACGCCGTGCACGACGGCGACTGGGGCAAGATGGTCGGCCTCCGTGGCACCGACATCGTGCGGGTGGACCTGAGCGCGGCCACCGACGAGCTGAAGACCGTACCGGCGGAGCGCTACACCGAGTCCGAGGTCTTCTTCGGCTGACCCGCGTTTCTCGGCCGGCCCGCCCACCGGCGGGCCGGCCGAAAACCCGGTGCGGCCCTCGCGCGAAGCGCGAGAGGATCGGCCGATGAGCCAGCCCTGGATGCTCGACGAGCTCGCCCACGCCGGTCCCGAGCACTTCCTGTCCTACGAGCACACCGGAGCCCCGGCCGACGCCGTGTGCACCCGCAACGCCCTGCACCAGATCCCGGACTTCTGGAAGGGTGTCGCGCTCGCCCATATCGCCCGGATCACCCGGCCCGGCGGCATCCTGCGCGTACGCGACCTGATCTACGACTTCCGCCCGGACGAGGCGGGGGAGATCTTCGGCCGCTGGATGGCGGGCGCCGCGGACGACCCGTCACGCGGGTACACCGCCGAGGACTTCGCCGAGCACATCCGCACCGAGCACAGCACGTACCGGTGGCTGTTCGAGCCGATGCTCGCCGCCGCGGGGTTCGAGATCGTCGACGTGGCCTTCTCACGGTCGGTGTACGGGACCTACACCTGCGTACGGCGGTGATCTCCTGAGGGGAACACCTCCATGAGTCGCGGCGTTGCATTTCTTACGCGACACTAGGCGTCGAACCCCATTTCCCCGGTCCGCAGGAGGTCCACCATGCCCATGCTCGACGCGGCCGCCGAGCGCGCCGAGGAGCAGGCGGCCACCGGCCAGGACGCCACCGGGGCGCCCACGCCGATGGCGGGGGAGCCCTGCGTGCTCCTCAAGTTGGGCGAGATCGTCCTCAAGGGCAAGAACCGCGAGCTGTTCGAGCGCCGCCTCCAGAACAACATCCGCGCCGCCGTCAAGGGTCTCGGTATCAAGATCCAGATCTGGCAGCGCGAGGGCGTCATCGTCGTGCGCACCGAGAGCGGTGAGCTCGCCGACGTCGACGCGGTGGCCCGCCGGATGACCGACGTCATGGGCATGGTCTGGGTCCACCGCGCCTGGCGGGTGGCCAAGGAGGTCGACGCGACCGTACAGGCCGCGATCGACCTGGTCGGCGAGCACCCGGCGCTCGTACGGAAGGGCAAGTTCGCCATCCGCGCGCGGCGCCGCGACAAGCGCTTCCCGATCACCTCCTCCGACCTCAACGTGCTCGTCGGCTCGAAGATCCAGGAGCGCTACGACCTGCCGGTCGACCTCAAGAACCCCGAGATCACCGTCTTCATCGAGGTCGACCAGCGCGAGGTGTTCGTCTTCACCGACGGCATGCCGGGCGGGGGCGGCCTGCCCGTCGGCATGAGCGGCCGCGCCCTGGTCCTGATGTCCGGCGGCATCGACTCGCCGGTCGCCGCCTACCGGATGATGCGCCGCGGCCTGCGGGTCGACTTCCTGCACTTCTCCGGGATGCCCTTCACCGGCCCCGAGTCGATCTACAAGGCGTACGCCCTGGTCCGCGAGCTGGACAAGTTCCAGGGCGGCTCGCGGCTCTACGTCGTACCGTTCGGAAAGGCGCAGCAGCAGATCAAGTCCTCCGGCGCCGACCGGCTGCAGATCGTCGCCCAGCGCCGCCTGATGCTCAAGACCGCCGAGGTCGTCGCGCGCCGTCTCGGCGGCGCGGCGCTGATCACCGGCGACTCGCTCGGCCAGGTCAGCAGCCAGACCATGCAGAACATCACCGCGCTCGACGACGCGGTCGAGACGCCGATCCTGCGGCCGCTCATCGGCATGGACAAGATCGAGATCATGGCCGAGGCGCGCCGGATCCACACGCTGGCCATCTCCGAGCTGCCCGACGAGGATTGCTGCACGGTCCTCACGCCGCGCCGGGCCGAGACCCGCGCCAAGATCGACGATCTGCGCCAGATCGAGAAGCGGCTCGACGCGAGCGAGATGGCCGAGCAGCTCGCCGGCAACCTCCAGGAGCACCGCCCGTCCTACGGCGAGCCCACGTCCTGAGCCCGGGTGATGGGGCCGCCGGATGTCCCCGTCCGAGTTTCCGCATCGCCTGCTTGGCTGTGCGGCCGACTCATCCCACTTGTCCCAAGACACCTACGGTCTGGACGCGGAGTGGCAGCGCCGGTTCCCGGCGATGACTGTGGTTCGCCGATGCCCTCGCCGGCTACGTCCTGGTCTTCTACGCCGCCTGTGAGGGCCCGCGCCATCCTCACCGAAAAGCACTGAACGTCGCGTCCGCAAGGGCGTTGAGCGCGGGGCCCTGCCGGTGAACGGCTGACCCTGCCCCGATCCGTTGTGCGATACCTCTGCTTCGGACGCGCTTGCCCGGCAGTTTGGGTGGGACTGGGTAGGTAGACGGGTACGTTCACCTCGGCCGCGGGTGCCCGACAGCCGGTGAGCACGGTGGCCGGTCCGCGAGGCGGTGAACCCGGTCCTGCGGGCGGGGGACCTTCGTCCCTGTCAGCGTGATCACGCCTTTCCCAGACTGGAAGCCGTGGCCCCGTGACCATTGCGCGGCGATACGACGACATGCGAGGGAAGCGGTGATCGAAGACGGGGCCGCCCGAAGAGGACCCTCGACCGGGCTTTCATCGGCGGAGGCGGCCGAGCGGCTGACGCGGGACGGGCTGAATGCTCTTCCGCAGCGGCCTTCGGTGCCGTTGCGAAGGCGGGTCGGCGCTCAGCTGCGCGACCCGCTGATTGTGGTGCTGCTGGTGGCGGCAGCGCTGACCCTTGCCACTGGTGACTGGACCGACATGGCCGTGATAGTCCTGGTCATCGCCGTGAACACCACGGTCGGGGTGAGCCAGGAGATCCGCGCCGACCGCGCGATCAGTGCCCTGTCCGACCTCACCGCACCGTCCGCACGGGTGCTCCGAGATGGGGCTCAACATCAGATTCCCGCCGCCGAGGTAGTCGTCGGGGATCTGCTGGTGCTCGCCGAAGGCGACATCGTCCCGGCCGACGCGACCGTGGTGGAGGCAGCGTCGATGCTGGTGGACGAGTCCGCCGTGACCGGTGAGTCGCTGCCGGTGGGAAAGGCCGCCGCCGTACGGGCCGCGGCCGTGGACGCTGCCGCCGAAGACGCCTCGATGTCGGCGGGTACCGTGCTGGTCAAGGGCCGTGGCCAGGCCATCGTCACCGCGACAGGAGCGGCGAGTACGACCGGGCGGATCGCCACCATGCTCGCCAAGGGCCCCGGCCTCACGCCACTGCAGCGGCACCTCATCGATATCGGCCGCCTGCTCGCCGGTGTCACCGTGGCGCTGTGCGCGATCGTGCTGGCCGGCGGGCTCATCCGGGGCCAACCGGCGGAACTCATGGTGGTAACCGCGATCAGCCTGGTGGTCGCCGCGGTCCCCGAATCGCTCCCCGCCGTGGTCACGCTCGGCCTCGCGCTGGGCGCCCGCCGGATGGCCGCGCGCAACGCCCTGATCCGCCAGCTACCGGCGGTCGAGACGCTTGGGTCGGTCACCGCGCTCGCCACCGACAAGACCGGCACGCTCACCGAAGGCCGGATGGTCGCGCGCCGCGTCTGGACACCCGCGGCAGAGGCCGTCATCACCGGCTCCGGATACGCGCCCGGCGGCGCGGTCCGGGTCGGAGACGAGGAGCTCGATGAGTCCGACCCGTACGGGGTGACCGACCTGCTGATGGCCGTCGCGTTGTGCAATGACGCACGGCTCGCCCCGCCCGCCACGGCCGGTGGGGAGTGGGCGGCGCTGGGCGACCCCACCGAAGCCGCTCTTCTCACAGCGGCGGCGAAACTCGGTATCGACCACGGCGAACTCCAGGCGCGGTTCCCGCGATCGGACGAACGTCCCTTCGACAGCGACCGCAAGCGTATGACCACCGTGCACCGGAACCCCGGCGGCGGCTTCCGTATGGTGTGCAAGGGCGCTCCCGAGGCGATGCTGAACCCCTCGGTTCTGGCCGACGACCCGGACCTGCTCGCCCGGGCCGCCGCCCGCGCCGGCAACCTCGCTCAGGCCGCCTTCCGCGTCCTCGCGGTGGCCCAAGCCGAACGGCCGACGCCACCTGGTCCCGGCGAGGACCTGGAACAGGGCCTGCGGCTCCTCGGACTGGTCGCGATCCTCGATCCGCCTCGCACCGCCGCGGCCGCCACCATCGCCGCCTGCCGCCAGGCCGGGATCCGACCGATCCTCATCACCGGCGACCACCCCGGCACCGCCCGCGCCATCGCCACCGAACTGGGCATCATCCACCCCGAGGACCCGGTCATCGACTGCCGCGACGTGCGGGAGGCGGACCTCACCAGGGCCACCGTGTTCGCCCGCGCCACACCTGGGCAGAAACTCGGCATCATCACGGCCCTGCGCGACCACGGTGAAGTGGTCGCGATGACCGGAGACGGCGTCAACGACGGGCCTGCGCTGCGCCGCTCCGACATCGGCGTGGCCATGGGCCGCCGAGGCACCGAGGTCGCCCGCCAAGCCGCCGACCTCGTCCTGGCCGACGACGAGCTCGGCACCGTGGTGGCCGCCGTGGAGGAGGGGCGTCGCGTGTACGCAAACATCCGCCGCTTCCTCGTCTACGCCCTGTCCGGCGGAACCGCCGAGATCACCGTCATGCTCCTCGGGCCTCTCTTCGGCCTGGCCCTGCCCCTCCTACCCGCCCAGATCCTGTGGATCAACCTGCTCACCCACGGCCTGCCCGGCGTCGCCCTCGGCGGCGAACCCGCCGAATCCGACGCCATGGACCGCCCACCCCGACCACCCACCCAAAGCATCATGGGCGCCGGCCTCTGGCAGCGCGTCGTCCGCATCGCCGTCGTGCTCACCGCTGTCACCCTCGGAACTGCCGTCTGGGCGCACCAGACCGGCCGGCCCTGGCAGAGCATGGCGTTCTTCACCCTCGGCGCCACCCAGCTCGGGGTCGCTCTCGGCTCCCGCTCCCGACCAGGTTCCTGGGCCAATCCGATGCTCCTGGCCGCGGTCGCCTCCGCTCTGGCACTGCAGCTGGCCGGACTTTACCTGCCGCCCCTGCGCGAACTCCTCGGCACCCGGCCGCTGACCAGCGCCGACCTGGCGATCGCGCTGGCCCTGTCGGTCCTCGGCTACGTCGCCGTACGCCTCGACCGCCTCATCCACCCCGGGACGGCCCTCACCACCCGCGACCGAGATTCCTACGCTGGCGCGGAAGAGGTCAACGGCTCCTGACACGCGCCCGAGCGGACGCACAGCCACGGTTCGGCTGACCAACCCCGGCGATCTCACCGACTCATGAAAGGCAAGGAGATGTCCTTCTTCCACGCCATCGGTCCGCATGCCGAACACCACGGTGCCGGAAGGGCCGGCTGGCTCCGGGCCGCCGTCCTGGGTGCCAACGACGGGCTGGTTTCGACCGCAAGCCTCATGGTCGGGGTCGCGGCCAGCCATGCGAGCACCAGCACCGTCATCACGGCGGGACTGGCCGGTGTCGCGGCCGGCTCAATGGCCATGGCCGCCGGCGAGTACGTCTCGGTCAGCTCCCAGGTCGACATCGAACGCGCCGACACGGCACGCGAAGAGGCCGAACTCAGCCAGAACCCCGAAGGTGAACTCGACGAACTCACCGGCATCTACCGGGCTCGTGGCGTCCCCTATGAACTGGCCCGCCAGGTCGCCGCGGCACTCCACAAAGCGGACCGGCTCCACGCGCACCTTCGAGACGAACTCGGCCACACCGAGACCACCGCCGCCCGCCCCTGGCAGGCATCGGCCGCCTCAGCGATCAGCTTTCTCTCCGGCGGACTGATCCCCTTCCTCGGCCTGCTCGCCCCCACCTCGGGCACGCGGCTGTGGCTCATCGTCGCCGTGACCCTCTGCGGCCTGACCATCGCCGGGATCCTCGGCGCCACAGCCGCCGGCACCCATCCTCTCCGGCCCGCACTACGCGTGCTGATCGGAGGCGGCGTGGCGATGGCCGTCACCGCGGCCGTCGGCCAGCTCGCTCACGTCTCAGGAATCTGATCACGGTAAGGATGGGTTCTACGCGCGGCTCTGGACGGGTGTTCCCAGTGTTGCTCGGGCCTGATGGAGTCAGGGGGTGAGAAGGCCAAGGTCCTTACGAATGGGGGACGACAGCCCCTATGTCGAACCCGCGGCGGCCTCGATCCTGGGGACAACAGGCCATTTCGCCTACGAGATGCGTCTTTGATTTGACGCGTCCGCTGTGACCGACCGGCTCCCCCACTGAGAGCCGCGTACCGGCACTTTCCTATTCCATCTGAGGTGATCGGCATGATGCGTCTTCCCGTACGCGCGCTGCTCGGCAGCGCGGTCACGATCGCACTGAGCACTCCGGTCTACGGCGCGGTCGCCGCTGCCGCCGTCGCCGCTCCCACCGGCACCACCACCGCAACGGAATCGGCCCGTCCACCCGGCCCGCAGACACGCGCAGACCTCACTACGGCCATGCGCGGAGAGGCGTTCGCCAACGCCTCCTACCGCCTGTACGCCGAACAAGCCCGGCGGGAAGGACTGTCATCGGTGGCCGACCTGTTCGAACGCGCGGCCAACACGGAGCTGAACGACCACTTCACCAAAGCCGCCGCCCTGAGCGGCACCGTCGGCGACGACGCCGCCAACCTGCGATCAGCCATCTCCGGAGAGGCCTATGAGGCCACGACCATGTACCCGCGCTTCGCCCAGCAAGCCAAGAGCGGCGGCGACAACAACGCCGCCGACCGCTTCTCCGAAATCGCCCGCGACGAGGCCAGCCACCGCGAGGCGTTCCGCACCGCGCTCGGCGTCGTCCAGACCGGCCACGGAACCGTTCCCGCCGCGCCGCAAGCGAACCCGGTCCAGGTCCCGGCCGGCACACCAAAGGTCGGCTCCGAACAGACCAAGACCAACCTCGACACCGCGATGCACGGCGAGGCGACCGCGTACGCCAAATACACCCTGTGGGGCAAGCGCGCCTCCGATGAAGGCAACACCGACGCCGGACACCTGTTCACCGGGAACGCCGGCGTGGAACGCCAGGAACACTTTGCCGAAGAAGCCGAACTGGCCGGACTCGTCGGCACCACCCGCCAGAACCTGACCAAGGCCATCACCGGTGAACGCTACGAGTCGACCAAGATGTACCCGACCTTCGCCGACCGCGCCACAGCCGCAGGCGACACCGAAGCGGCACGCTACTTCACCCACAACGCCAGCGACGAAGCCGGCCACGCCCACGACTTCCAGCAGGCCAAGGACGCCATACGCTGACAGGCCGCTCGATCAGGACCAGGCCACACCTGCACCGGCGCTACCGTGCGCCGATGCCCACCGGGTCCGCACGCCTTGTTTGTCTGAGCCGATGCCCAACCCGCGCGCAGGGCAAGGCCGACCCCGACAACACGAGAACGCCCGGCCCGCCACCGACATGAGGAGGCAGACGTGAGGAAGGGCACGGTAACGGCGTACGTCTGGGCCCTGGCACGACTGTCGCTCGGATGGGTGTTCCTCTGGGCGTTCCTCGACAAGCTTCTCGGCCTCGGTCACGAGACCCCGAGCAAGAAGGCATGGATCAACGGCAGCCACCCCACGCTGGGATTCTTGAAGTTCTCCGCACGTGGACCGCTCAAAGGGTTCTACCACCACATCGCCGGGGCGACATGGGCCGACTGGCTCTTCATGATCGCGCTGGCCGGTGTAGGGATCGCACTGATCCTAGGGATCGGCATGACGATCGCCGCGGTGTGCGGAACAGCGCTACTGATCATGATGTGGAGCGCCGTTCTCCCACCGGAGAACAACCCCTTCACGGACTACCGCCTCATCTTCGCCCTGCTGATCATCGGACTGGCACTGGAACGCGCCGGCGACACGCTCGGACTCGGGAAATGGTGGCGCCGAACACGACTGGTCCGCCGCCTCCCCGTACTCCAGTAGAGTCCCCGGCTGCAGAAAGCCACGCGCGACGGCCGTCCTGGGTTCTACGGGTGGGTTCTGGGATCTGGGACCTTCTCACCCGTGGAACCAGCCGTCCGCACGTTCTCCAGCCCACAGGCGGCGGCAAAGCCGCCATCAACGGCGACTTCGCCATGACCGCCGAAGAAGTCCAGCACCTCATCCAAGCCCTGCGCAACGGCGGCATCAGCATCGTAGAAATCCACAACCACGCCCTACATGACGAGCCACGCCTGTTCTACATGCACTTTTGGGCCAACAACGATGCCGTCGAACTCGCCAAGACCCTGCACCAGGCCATCACCGAGCAAGCCGTCACCCCGGCCGCCTGAGATGGCCTATGCAAGCCTGCCGAAGTAAGCGGTGGCCGGCGAGCGGGGCGTGATGGTCCAACGGGCGACCAGCTCGTTGCCGGCGAAGCCGGCCAGCGCCGCGACCGCGACCGCCCACAGATTCGACACCGGCTGCGGGTGGAGCAGAACCCCGCCCCCGGGCGCTCACCGAGCGGTATCCGAACTCACCAACGCCGGTCACGGTCCACTGACATCTCATGTCGCCGTCACTGACACTCTCGCGTCGCTTGGCAGCGCGGCGCCCCTCACCCCGGCCTCAGCTCCGGCGCGACGGCACCGCCAGGAGCAGCAGGCTCCCCGCGAGCAGTGCCAGGCCGCCGAGGGCGATCGGGCCCAGGTGCTCGTCCAGCACGAACAGCCCGAGGACCGCGGCCACCGCGGGCTCGGCCAGCGTGAGCGTCGTGGCGATCGCGACCGGCGTCGTACGCAGGCCGCGCCCGTAGAACAGGTAGCCCAGCCCGGTGGTGACCAGCCCGAGGTACGCGGCGCCCAGCAGGCCGCCGCCGGTCGCGAGCCAGCCCGCGCCGGACCACAGCAGCACCGGGAACAGCAGCAGCCCCGAGCCGCCGAACATCACGCCGAGCACCGCGCGGCTCTCGTGGCCCCGCGTGATCAGGGCCGAGGCCACGGTGGCGTACGACGCGTAGCCGAGGCCGGACAACAGCGCGAGCGCGATGCCGACGGGCTCGACACCCGCGGCGCGACCACCGGCGGTCAGCGCGGTGCAGCCGGCCACCGCCCCGACGGTCGACAGTGTCCAGCGGCGCGTCGGAGTGCCCATCCGCAGCGCCCAGGACAGCAGGCCGGCGAAGACCGGCCCGCTGCCGATCGTGACGACCGTCCCGGTGGCCACGCCGGTACGGGCGACCGAGCTGAAGAACGCCACCTGGTAGACGCCGGCGAGCACGGCGCCCAGCGCGAGGACGAGCCAGGTCGTCCGCCCCCGCGCGAGCAGCGGGCGGAGGCCGCCGGAGCGTACGGCGAACGCGAACAGCATCGCGCCGCCGATCAGGAGCCGGGCCGCGCCGACCGCGACCGGGCTCGCGTGCATGAAGCTGCGTACGGTGCCGGTCGTGCCCCACAAGGAGGCGGCGAGCAGGATGTCGGTGGCCCCGCGGGACCGGCGCGTGGGCAGGCTCGAGTCGACATGCGTGGTGGTCAAGGAGAACGCTCCAGAATTCAGAACCGGAAGGAGTCTTCGGTCCGGGGCGTCGAAAGGCACGCCGGCGATGCCGTGCGTGCGGAGAAAGGGGCCCCGGTCAGGAGCGGGGCGGCCCGAGCTGGGCGGTGAAGTACGCCATGGGGCCGAACGTACACCATGACCCGATCCGCGGCGCGCCCCGTACGCGCGCCGCGGTCCACGTCCATCTCAGAGACTGTGGGGGAACCCCATGCCCTACCGCGCGGCACCCCGCCGCTCGCGACGGACGGAGGCTCCCCAACAGTCTCTCAGGCGCGGGTGAGGGTACGGCCGACCAGCGGCGGCAGGTCGCGTACGGTCCGCCCGAGCTCGGCCATGTCCTCGTGAATCAGGGCCTGCGGCCCGTCGCACAGCGCGGCCTCCGGCTGCGGGTGCACGTCGATGATCACGCCGTCGGCGCCGACCGCGATCGCCGCGCGGGTCAGTGGCAGGACCAGCTCGCGGTGGCCGCCGGAGTGCGACGGGTCGATGATCACCGGCAGGTGCGACAGCTTCTGTGCGACCGCCACGGCCGACACGTCGAGGGTGTTGCGGGTGGCCTTCTCGAAGGTACGGATGCCGCGCTCGCACAGCACGATGTCGAGGTTGCCGCGCTGGGCGATGTACTCGGCCGCCATCAGCCACTCCTCGATCGTGGCGTTGAAGCCGCGCTTGAGCATGACCGGCCGCCCGGCGCCCCCGACCGCCTGGAGCAGCGCGAAGTTCTGCATGTTGCGGGTGCCGACCTGGAGCATGTCGGCGTGCGAGGCGACGAGCTCGACGTCGCCTGCGTCGACGACCTCGGTCACGATCGGCATGCCGGTCTCCTCGCGCACCTCGGCGAGGATGCGCAGGCCCTTCTCGCCCAGCCCCTGGAAGGCGTACGGGGAGGTGCGGGGCTTGAACGCGCCGCCGCGCAGCAGGGTGGCGCCCGCCGACCGGGCCATCAGCGCGGCCTGAAGAGTCTGCTCCGGCGACTCGACCGCGCACGGGCCGGCGATCAGGGTCAGGGTGTCCGGGCCGATCGGGACGCCGCCGACCCGTACCACCGAGCGATTCGGGTGGTTCTCCCGGCTGACCAGCTTGTACGGGGCGGAGATCCGCACGACGTCCCGTACGCCGGGCATGCCGCGCAGGTTGAGCGTCTCGAACCGTTCGACGTCGCCCACCAGCCCGACGATCGTCCGGTTGATGCCCCTGCTCACGAAGGCCTCACCGCCCGCGGTCTCGATCACACTGACAACGCCTTGCACATCATTTTCATCGGCCTCTGCGGCCATGACGACGACCATGATTTTTCCTCCAGAAACGACAAAAGCCCCAGGCCATCGGGCCCGGGGCGTTCGTTAAGCGGTTGCCTTTAGTGCAGCGTCTTCCTGGCAGCCGCCCGTGACCCGGGCCCGCCATAGGTAAAGGAGAAGACGTTGCTCACGGCGCACACACTAGCCGATCCTCGCCGGTCGTGGTGCGGACGGGGCCTGGCGCCCGGGACCGGCCAAGGGTGGGAGGATGGCCCGCGATGAGCGCGCGCGGGGGCTCAAGGAGCCGGGGTACACACCATGGGGGCTGAGGACGATCTCCCCCCAGGGCAGTACGTCCCGCGTGGATGGCCGGTCCTGCACTACGGCCCGGTGCCGAAGTTCCGGCCCGAGCGGTGGGACCTGCGGGTACAGGGCGCCACGGCGTCCGGCGCGGAGTACCGGTGGACCTGGCCCGAGGTCGAGGTGCTCCCGCGCGAACCCGTGATCGGCGACTTCCACTGCGTGACGAAGTTCAGCCTCGCGGGCCTGAAGTGGGAGGGCATCCGCTCGTCCGCCCTCGTCGAGCTGGCGCCACCGGCCGACGACGCCACCCACGTGATGGTGTGGGCCGAGTACGGCTACAGCGCCAACCTGCGGATGTCGGACTTCCTCGCCGAGACGACCGTGCTGGCCACCCACTGCGACGGCGAGCGGCTCACCGCCGACCACGGCGCGCCGCTGCGCATGGTCGTGCCGCACCTGTACGCCTGGAAGAGCGTGAAGTGGGTGCGGGCCATCGAATACCTCACCGCCGACCGCCGGGGCTTCTGGGAGGAGCGGGGCTACCACAACCTCGCCGACCCCTGGCAGGAGCAGCGCTACTCGTACCAGGAGGACACACCTCCCGGGTGAATCCGGCGAACTGCCCACGCGTTGGGTGACGAAACCGTTACGGTCTGCTGTCATGCTCGCGACAACGGCCGACGCCCTGCTCGCCGTCGCCGCCGCGCTGACCGTCGGGGGCGCCGGCTGGGCGCTGTGCGCCCTGCGGCAGCGCACCGGCCGCGGCGTCCTGGCCGACGAGGCGACGTTCGCCGCCCTGCACACCGTCTCGCTGGCCTCCGCCTCGCTGCGCGACGGCCTGACCGAGGAGTCGGCCCGCAAGGCCGTACGCCACCTGCGGACCCTCCTCGGCGTACCCGCGGTCGCGGTGACCGGCGCCGAGCGGCTGCTCGCATGGGACGGCGGCAACTCCCACGCCGACGAGACGCTCCGCCTCGCGGCCCCGGTCATGGCCGCCGCGCGGCCCCGGGTGACCGTGCGCGACCTCGACCCGTGCGACGACCCCGAATGCCAGGTACGCGTCGTCATGATCGCGCCGTTGACCATCGAGGGCCGGGTGGCGGGCACGCTCGCCGCCTACGACGAGCAGGCCCGCGTCCAGCGGCTGCGGATCCTCGGCGAGGCGGCCCGCTGGATGTCCGGCCAGCTCGAGCTGGCCGAGCTGGACTCCTCGCGCGCCCGCCTGATCGAGGCGGAGATGCGCGCGCTGCGGGCCCAGATCTCCCCGCACTTCGTCTACAACTCGCTGACGACGATCGCCTCGTTCGTGCGCACCGACCCCGAGCGTGCGCGTGAGCTGCTGCTCGACTTCGCCGACTTCGCCCGCTACTCCTTCCGCGACCACCGCGACTTCACGACCCTGGCCGAGGAACTGCGCTCGATCGACCGCTACCTCCTGCTCGAACGCGCGCGCTTCGGCGAGGAGCGGCTGCGGTTCAGCGTGGAGATCGCCCCCGAGGTGCTGCCGGTCGCGGTGCCGTTCCTGTCGCTGCAACCGCTGGTGGAGAACGCCATCCGGCACGGCATGGAGTGCGGCATGCAGCGGTTCCACGTACGGATCGTGGCACGCGACGCGGGGGCGGAGGCCGCGATCAGCATCGAGGACGACGGGGTCGGCATGGACCCCGACCGCCTGCGCGCGCTCCTCGCGGGCGACGACGAGGGCGGGCCGCAGCGCGGCATCGGCCTGCGCAATGTCGACGACCGCCTGCGTCAGGTCTTCGGCGAGGAGTACGGCCTGGTGATCGAGACGGCCGTAGGTGCTGGCATGAAGGTGAGTTTGCGGTTGCCCAAATGCCGCACGGAGCTACCTACAAGGTAATAGAAACCTGCTACTCAGTGAAAGCTCTTGCATACGGACGGTAAAAGCGGCAGTCTCCTGCCATGCTTCGCGTGCTCGCCGCCGATGACGAGGCCCCGGCCCTCGAGGAGCTCACCTACCTGCTCCGACGTGATCCGCGCGTGCACTCGGTCCGGCCCGCTTGCGGCGCCGCCGAGGCGTTACGCGACATCGGGCACATGATCGCCGAGGGCGACCGCCTCGACGCGGTCTTCCTTGACATCCGTATGCCGGGCCTTGACGGTCTCGACTTCACGCGGCTCGTGACCGGGTTCGCCGATCCGCCGGCCGTCGTGTTCGTCACCGCCCACGACGAGTTCGCCGTCACCGCCTTCGAGCTCGGCGCCGTCGACTACCTCCTCAAGCCGGTCGACCCCGCGCGGCTCAGCGAGGCGCTGCGCCGCGTCGAGGAGACCGTGCACCGCGACACGGCCGCGTACGAGCCGGAGGCCGACGAGATGATCCCGGTCGAGCTCGGCGGCCGCACCCGGCTGATCGCCCGCGCGGGCGTGACCCACGCGGAGGCGCACGGCGACTACGTCCGGCTGCACACCGCCGACGGCAGCTACCTCATCCGGGTGCCCCTCGTCACGCTCGCCGAGCGCTGGGGCCCGGCCGGGTTCATCCGCATCCACCGCAAGACGCTCGTCGCCGCCGCGCACATCAGCGAGCTGCGCTTCGACGACGGCCGCGCGGTCGTCCAGGTGGGCGAGCAGCCGCTGATGGTGAGCCGCCGCCACACGCGTGAGGTGCGCGACCTCCTCGTCCGCCGGTTCAGGCAGGAGGGCGGCGGCCCGAGATGACCGAGCGCGTCATCGTCACCAGCCCCCGTCTCCGCGCCCCCCGCCGGCCGTCCTGCGAGCACACCGCGGTCGGCACGTCCCAGGTCAAGACGCTGATGCGGGCCCAGGCACGCCTCACCCTGGTCACCTGCGCCATCGTCTTCGTGATCTTGATGGGCCTGCCGCTGCTGTTCGCCTTCGCCCCCGGCTTATCCCACATCCGGCTGCTCGGCGTCCGCCTGCCCTGGCTGATCCTGTGCGGCGGCGTGCCCCCCGTGTGGGTCGCCGCCGCCCGCCGGCACGTACGCCTCGCCGAGCGCCTCGAGCGGACCTTCGCCGAGCCGGCACGGCACGAGTGACCGGCCCGTCGTCCATCGGTGAACCCGTCGACGGACGACGGGTCACGTGGTCGCGTCCGTCCGGCGCGTCTCAGGAGGACGCTTGATCACAGCGCTCGCGCTCGTCCTGCTCATCGCCTCGCTGGTCGGCGTGTCCGCGCGCGGACGCCCGGTCCACGCGTCGGACCTGTACGCCGCCTCCCGCGAGGTGTCGCCCTGGTGGAACGCCTCGGCGATCAGCGGCGAGTACATCTCCGCGGCGGCCTTCCTCGGCATGGCCGGGCTCGTGCTCGCGTACGGCGCCGACATGCTGTGGCTGCCGATCGGCGCCGCCGCCGGGCACGTCCTGCTGCTCGCGCTGGTCACCGCGCCGCTCCGGCGCTCCGGCGCGTACACGCTCTCCGACTTCGCGGGGTGGCGGCTCGGCTCGCCGTACGCCCGCCGCGCCGTCAGCGCCTGCATCGTCGTCATCGGCTGGTTCTACCTGCTGCCGCAGTTCCAGGGCGCCGGCGTGACGCTGTCGGTGGTGAGCGGCCTGCCGGTCTGGACGGGCTGGGTGGTCGTCGTACTGGCGGTGGCCGCGCTGGTCCTGCCCGGCGGCGTCCGCAGCATCACCGGCGTACAGGCCGTGCAGTTCTGGCTCAAGCTGATCGCGGTGATGGTGCCGGGGCTGATCTTCCTGGCCGTCTGGCGGCTGCAGAACGACGCCGACGCGGCCCGCGCCCCGTACTTCCACAAGGCGACCAACGTCACGGCCGGCACGAGCGCCGCGATCCGGATGACCGCGCCCGCCGTCGTCTCCGTACGCGGCGTCCTCGATGGCCACCGCTACCACGGCGAGCGGCTCGACCTGAGCGTCGGCGTCCACCGCGTACGTACCGGAGCGCGGCTGCGCTTCCCGGCCGGTGCGGCGGTCCCGCACACGTCGCGGCTGACGTTGTTACGCGGCGACCGGTGGGCGACACCCTTCGCCGGCTGCCGAAGCCACCCGCTGGTCGCGACCTACTCCATGCTGCTCGGCATGCTGCTCGGCACGATGGGCCTGCCGCATCTGGTGATGCGCTTCTACACCAACGCCTGCGGGCGTACGGCCCGGCGCACCGCGAGCATCGTGGTCCTCATGCTGGCGATCTTCTACCTCTTCCCGGCGCTGTTCGGCACGCTCGGCCGGCTCTACACCCCGGAGCTGCTCATGACGGGGGAGACCGACGCGACGCTGCTCATGCTGCCGCACCGCATCCTGCCCGGCATCGCCGGCGACCTGCTGACCGTCCTCGTGGCCACCGGGGCGTTCGCGGCCTTCACCTCGACCTCGTGCGGGGTCGTGGTCGCCGTCTCAGGGAGCATCTCCCAGTGCCTGCGCGGCGGCACCTGCGGCTTCCGCTACTCCGCGCTGATCGTGATGGCCGTACCCCTGTGCCTCGCGCCGTGGGCCTGTACCCCGCAGTCCGGGGCGCTGATGACCCTCGCCTTCGCCATCTCGGCCTCGTCGCTGTGCCCGCTGCTGGTGCTGGGCGTCTGGTGGTGGCGGCTCACCCCCGCCGGCGCCGTCGCGGGCGTGGTGGCCGGCGCGGCCCCGGCCACCGCCGCCGGGCTCGCCGCCATCCTCGGCGCCCCACGGGCCGGCTGGACGGGCCTCCTGCTCGAGCAGCCGGCCATCGTCACCGTGCCGCTCGGCTTCACCGTGATGATCGTCGTCTCGCTGCTGACGCCCGGCGGCCTGCCGAAGACCACCGCGAGCGCGATGGCCCGCATGCACCTGCCCGAGGAGCTCGCCCCGGAGCGGTCGACCTGATGCCGTTCGTCGCACCGGACCAACCGCTCGCGCTCACATTGCCGAACGTATAACGCCGACTACACACCGTTTACCGAGGCAAGGCCTTTATGGGTTTCGCGGTGGGACGGCCGGACCCTAGGGTTTCGTCCACAGCAACGTTCTCGGGACGGCCGCCAGGCTCCGACTCGGGGGGGTGGAGGCCAGGCGGCGGCGCCTGGGTGCTGCTGAACGGTCGGGGGGTTGTTCAGCGGCACCCAGGCCTTTTTCAGGTCCGAGGGCCTCTCGGACGAAGAAGGTCATCGAGGTTCACGACAGGGCGCGGACGAGCGTCTCAGGTCCGTCCCGGTTCCCGGTCCGGCCGGGCTTGCTCCCGGCCCGTGAGTTTCGGTCCCGGTCGGACTCGCTCGTCCGGGCTTGTTCCCACGGCCCGCGAGGTCCCGGCCGGGCCTGCTCGTACGGGGCCCGTGAGGTCCCGGGCGGGCTTGTTCCTACGGCCCGTGGCCTCCGGTCCCGTGTGGGGACCGCGGATGGGGTCTCTCAGCCCAGCGGAGGCGGGGTCAGCGGCCCAGAGCGGCGCGGAGGGCCTTGAGGGTGTCGACGTCGGCCCGGTGCGGGTCGGGGCTGCGGCCGGGCGTCTCGATCACCATCGGCACGCCGCGGCTCACCGGGTGCCGGAAGAGCTCCGCGAACGGCTCGCTGCCGATCTGGCCGGCGCCGATGTTCTCGTGCCGGTCCTTGGCGGAGCCGCACGTGTCCTTGGAGTCGTTGGCGTGGATCAGCTTGAGCCGATCGGCCCCCACCACCTCGGCGAACAGATCCAACATCGCCGCCATCCCACCGGGCGCGGCCAGGTCGTGCCCGGCCGCGAAGGCGTGGCAGGTGTCCAGGCACACGCCGGCGCGCGGGTGGCGGTCCAGGGCGTCCAGGTAGGGCCCCAGGTCCGGTACGGAGGCGCACAGCATCGCACCCTGTCCCGCCATCGGCTCCAGGAGCAGGTCCGGGCCGTCGTCGGGGATGAGGTCGAGCAGCGGCAGGAGGTTCTCACGTACCTGCCGCATCGCGTCGTCGCGGGACTGCGATACCGCCGAGCCGGTATGCACCACGACACCGCGAGCCCCGATCGTCGCGGCGCGGGTCAACGCGTGCCCCACGGACGCCACCGAACTCGCCAGCGTCTGCGGATTGGGCGACCCGAAGTTCACGAGGTACGGCGCGTGCACGAACACGGGCATCCCGTGCTCCTCACCGTGCGCCCGGAGCTTCTCGTCCTCGTCGGGTTTCCCGGCCGCCATCGCCCACCCGCGCGGGTTGCTGACGAAGACCTGAACGGCCTCCGCCCCGACCTGCGCCGCATAACGAAGCCCGCCGGTGGCAAGCCCGCCCGCGACGGGCACATGCGCTCCGACAGGGGACATCAAATCTGTGGCCACGCCACGTCAGCGTAGCGGCATCCGCCCGAGCCGGGACCAAGACCCCGCAGGTCCAACCCTTGCCCCCGCCACCGGGCGGCCGTCGCGTCACACGGCCGGCCGTTAGACCAGACCCAGCGCGGGGAGACACTCCTGAACGCCGACCGGTTCGATGTCATCGCGTCGGACCCGGTTCCAGGAGTCTCGGGTCAGCTTCCAACGCTGTATCGGTACGACCTCGCCACGGCGAGTGTCCCAAGTAGTGCCGTTCGGTTCGTAGCCCAGCGCTCGGGACACCTGGTTGGACGCGTGGTCGTCGGTGAAGGCGTCGCTTGCCACGAGAAGGTGGACACCGTCCCGAACTTGGTGAACTCGGACCCGCGCAGGTCCTGCATTCCGATCGGCTCGCCGTCCAGCAGCACGACGAAGTACAGCCGCCAGAAGCCCTGGTCCACGCGGGCACGCCCAGCCCAGATGGCCCGCAGCCACCGCCACTCGCGGTCAGGGCTGTCCTCGTAGAGCGACATCGGGTCGTCGAACGGCCATGGCTCGGCATCGGCGATGCCGGCGCGAACAACCGGGACGAGGCGTTCCAGCAGCTCATCCGTTGCCCCGGCCAAGGTCAGCCGCGGCGTCCGTACCTCGAGGTTCAGCGGAGGGTACGTGTGGATCGCCCCCGCACCGTATGCGGATCGGGCGACGGGCGCACTCGGCTTTCCCTTCGGAAGCCGCAGGACGCGGGTGCCACCGCCGTACTCGCCGCATGCAGGGCGGCCCGGCCGCGCGACAGGCCCTGCCGGCCCGCCACAGCCCCGCCAAGGCCCGCGCGTAGGCGTGAGGCGGGTCAGTGCCAGATGGTGACGACGGAGCCCGCCTGCTGCGGCGTGTTGGGCGCCGGGTCCTGGCCGGTGACGACGTCGGGCGGGTTGCCGCTGCGGACGTTGACGCGGAAGCCGGCCGCGCGCAGGGCTTGGGCGGCGGCGGACATCGGCTGGCCGACGACGCCGGGGACCGGGGCCTGGCCGCCGTTGTTGCCGCTCTTGCAGAACGGGTTGAACCACTGGCACCCACCCTTGGTGACGGTCACCTGGACGGCGTCACCACGGTTGAGGGCCTGGCCCGGCGGCGGGTTCTGGGCGATCACCGTGTCTTCGGGCTGGCCGTCGGCCGGGTCCTGTTCCTGCCACTGGACGACGAGGCCCAGCTTGTTGAGGGCCTCTTGGGCCTGGGCGCGCTTCATGTTCGCGAGGTTCGGCATCTTGAGGCCGCTGCTCACGACGATGGTGATCGGGTCGTCCGGGCTCTGGGCCTCGCCGGCCGGCGGCTTGGTCTTGATGACGTTGCCGCGCGGCACCGTGGTGCTGCCCTGCTGTACGACATCGCCGGGCGTCAGGCCCTTGGCCTGGAGCTGCTGCTTGGCCTGGGCGAGGGGCAGGTTGCGTACGTCGGGCACGTTGATGGGCTGCTTGCCCTTGGACAGGATCAGCGTCAGCAGGGCGCCCTGCTCGACCTCGCTACCGACCTTGGGCAGTACGTCGGCGACCTTGTCCTTGGGCACCTGGTTGTCGTAGCGGGGGGCGCCGATCTTGACCTTGAGGCCGAGCTGCTGGGCCCGTACCCGCGCCTCGTCCTCGGACATGCCGATGAGCTTGGGCACGTGCTGGGTGCCGCCGATGGCGAAGGTGTACACCAGGCCGCCGAGCAGGAGGACGGCCACGAGCGCGCCCGCGATCACTCCGTACAGGCCCGGCGGGGTGACGAGGCGGTCGCGGAGGGTCTGCGGGACTCGCCCTGGCGGCATGTCCTGCGTGACCTCGTGCGGCGCGATCGCCATGGTGTGCGAGCCCGGCGCACCGACCGCGTGCGTCGCCGCGCCCGGCCCGAGCGCCTGCGTGGCGCCGCCCGCACCAACGGGTGCGGGCGCCTGGGGCGTGACGGCGGAGAGCCGCTGGTCGATGTCGGGTGGCAGCGAGCGGTAGACGTCGCCGGCCGCCGCGTGGAAGTGGGTCGCGTCGGAGGGCCGCCGCGACGGGTCGCGGTCGGTGGCGCTGGCCACGAGCGCGTCGATCTGCGCAGGTGCGCCGGGGATCACGCTCGAGACCAGCGGTACGACCTCGTTGACGTGCTTGTACGCCACCGACAGCGGCGTGCCGCCCTGGTGGGGCTGGGCGCCGGTCAGCAGCTCGAACAGCATGATGCCCGCGGCGTACACGTCGGCACGCGCGTCGGCGTCGCCCGAGATGACCTGCTCCGGGGCGAGGTAGCCGACGGTGCCGATGAGCATGCCGGTCTTGGTCTGCTTGCTGGCCGACTCGGCGCGCGCCAGACCGAAGTCGGCGACCTTCACGCGCCCGTCGGAGTTGAGGAGGACGTTCTCGGGCTTGACGTCGCGGTGGACCACCCCGGCGCGGTGCGCGGCGCCGAGCGCCGCCAGCACCGGCTGCATGAGCTCCAGGGCCTGGCGTGGCCCGATCCGTCCGCGCTCGGTCAGCAGGTCCCGCAGCGTGCGCCCTGGGACGTATTCCATCGCGAGGAACACATGGCCCTTGTCGGTGCCCTGGTCGTACACGGCGACCACGTTGGGGTGCGACAACGCCGCGGCGTGTTTGGCCTCACCGATGAAGCGTCGTACGAAGTCCTGGTCGCCGGCGAGGTTGGCGTGCATGACCTTCAACGCCACCGTACGGTCCAGCTTGGTGTCGTGGCCGACGTAGACCGTGGCCATGCCGCCCTGGGCGATCCGCGCCTGTACGCGGTAGCGCCCGTCGAGCACCTGCCCGACGAGGGGGTCCGCAACCGTCGTATCCATCAGGAGGAGTGTATTCGGGATTTATGGCCGTGCTTGCCTACCCTGTGGAGGAATGCATCGATCCTTGATGCGATCGAGACCTTCAACCCGAGGACGTGGCGATGCCCTCCCACGCGGAGGACGCCTGTGCCAGCCTCCGCCGGGGGATGCGGCCCGCCAGCCGGGCCAGGCGGCCGGCCTCGACCGCGCTCCGCATCGCCGCGGCCATCAGCGCGGGAGACCGCGCGCGCGTGACCGCCGTGGCGAGGAGCACCGCGTCGCAGCCGAGCTCCATGGCCAGCGCCGCGTCGCTGGCCGTGCCCAGCCCGGCGTCGAGGATCACCGGTACGCCCGCCTGCTCGACGATCAGCTCGATGTTGTGCGGGTTGCGGATGCCCAGGCCGGAGCCGATGGGGGAGCCGAGCGGCATCACCGCGGCGCAGCCGGTCTGCTCCAGGCGACGGGCCAGGATCGGGTCGTCGTTGGTGTAGGGCAGCACCACGAAGCCGTCGGCGACGAGCTGTTCGGCCGCCTCGATCAGCTCGATCGGGTCGGGCAGCAGCGTGCGCTCGTCCGCGATCACCTCGAGCTTGACCCAGTGGGTCCCGAGCGCCTCGCGCGCGAGCTTGGCGGTCAGTACGGCCTCGCCCGCCGTGAAGCAGCCCGCGGTGTTGGGCAGGACCCGGATGTCGCGGCGGCGCAGCAGGTCGAGCACCGACCCGCGCGCGCCGGGGTCGACGCGCCGCATGGCGACCGTCGTCAGCGCGGTACCCGAGGCGACCAGCGCCTCCTCCAGCACGCTCATGCTCGGCGCGCCACCGGTACCCATGATCAGCCGCGAGCCGAGGGGCTCTCCGGCGATGACGAGCGGCGCGTCCGCGGCGCGATCTTGCTCCTGCATTGGGGGTCAGCCTCCCTGGACGGCGGTCAGCACCTCGATGCGATCCGCCTCCCGTACGATCGTGGTCTTCCAGTCGGTACGCGGCACGACCTCGTCGTTCAGGGCCACCGCGATGCCCGACGCGCGTCCGCTGACGGTGGCCACCACACCCGCCACCGAGGAGCCGTCATCGGCCTCCCGCTCGACGCCGTTCACAGTGATCTTCACGGGCACCGTCTCCTTCGGGTCACGCGGCGAACCGCCGCGGCGAGAACGGCCGGATGACCTCGGGCGCCTCGCCGGTCACCAGGAGCTCGGCCATCGCGTCGGCGGTCACCGGCGTGAGCAGTACGCCGTTGCGGAAGTGCCCGGTGGCCAGCAGCAGGTCCGGCACCACGGACGGCCCGATGATCGGGGCGTTGTCCGGAGAGCCGGGGCGCAGGCCCGCGGAGACCTCCATGAAGGCCAGCTCGGTCACGCCCGGCAGCAGCTCGCGCGCGTCGCGCAGCAGCTCCCACAGCCCGCCGGCGGTCACCGTCGTATCGAAGCCCAGCTCCTCCTGCGTGGCGCCGACCACGACCTCCCCGTCCGCCCGCGGCACGAGGTAGACCGACGAGCCGCGTACGAGGCCGCGGACGCAGTGGTTCAGGAACGGCGTCGTGGCGCGCAGCCGTACGACCTGGCCCTTGACCGGGCGTACCGGCGGCAGCGCCTCCGGCGGGATGCCCTTCAGGTCCTGGCTCCACGGGCCCGCGGCGAGCACGACCCGGTCGGCGCGCAGCTCCCGGCCGCCGGTGAGGCGTACGCCCGCGGCGCGGCCGGACTCCGTCACGATCTCGGTCGCCCGCTCGCGTACGACCGTGCCGCCGAGCCGCTCGACCGCGATGAGGAGCGCGGCCGTGAGCCGTCGCGGGTCGATCGACGCGTCGTGCGGCGCGAAGAGACCTCCGCGCACGTACGGCGCCAGCATCGGCTCACGCCTGCGGCACTCGCGGCCGGTCAGCGCCTCGGTGGCGATGCCCAGGGAGTCCTGGAACCGCCGCAGGTCGTCGAGGACGGCGAGGTCGTCGGCGTCCAGCGCCACCTGCAGCGTGCCGTCGTCGCGGTAGCCGGTCTCCCGTCCCGCGACCTCCTCGAGCTCGGCCACGAACGACCCGTAGCGGTCGCGTGAGGCGAGGCCGAGGCGCAGCAGCTCCTCTTCGCCGTAGGTCAGCTCGCTCACGGGGGTGAGCATCCCGGCGGCGACGCGTGAGGCGGCGCTCGCCGGTGCGGGGTCGATGACGGTGACGCCGAGGCCGCGGTCCAGGGACCGCCAGGCCGTCGCGAGGCCGATCACACCGCCGCCCACGATGATCACGTCCACTTCAGGTGCTCCCTTCGCCGGCATGATCCGGATCAGGTCCAGAGCCCGCCCTCACGGACGGGCTCTTGCGGTCGGCGGCCCCATGCCACCCTCTCAGCCCGGATCGCCGGACTCCCGCGCTTCCGCCCCCAGCCTACGTCGTCGCGAGCCCTTGGTGATCAGGGGATCGTTGACGGCTCGGGGAAACAGATATGTAATATATTGCATGCCTCAGCTCGGCCGGGTCGACCGGTCGCTCCTGCGCGACCAGGCGTACCGCATGCTCCGCGACGCCATCATCGACGGCGAGCTCGCCCCCGGCGAGACCATCCGCGACGCCGAGCTGGCCGAGCGCGCCGGGCTCTCCCGCACTCCCGTACGCGAGGCGCTGGCCCGTCTCACCGAAGAGGGCCTGGTCGAGAGCAAGCCGCACGCCTACACGCGCGTCACGCCGCTCGTGGTCGACGACGTGCGCGACGCGTACGTGGTGGTCCGCGCCATGCACGAGCTCGCGGTGCGCACCGCCGTGCCGGTGCTGACCGAGCGGCATCTCACCGCGATGCGCGAGGCCAACGCGAGGTTCGCCGAGGCGCTCGACCGCGGCGACCTGAACGCCGCCCTCGCCGCCGACGACGACCTGCACGGCGTGCCCGTCGCCGCGGCAGGTAACCGGGCCGTCGCCGCCACCATCGAGCGCTACCTGCCGCTGATCCGGCGGCTGGAGCGGCTGCGGTTCGGCTCCCTGCCGGGACGGCGCTCCATCGCCCTGCACGACCGGCTGATCGGCGCCTGCGCGGCCGCCGACACCGCCGCGGCCGTGTCGGTCACCGCCGAGATCTGGGCCACGCTCGGCGACCTCCTCGACGATCCCCGGGAGACGTGATGACCACCCTTGAGGACTTCCCGCGCGAGCGGCTGCTGTTCGGGCCCTCGCCGATCCATCCGCTGGACCGCCTCACCGCCCACCTCGGCGGGGCCGTACGCCTGTGGGCCAAGCGCGAGGACTGCAACTCCGGGCTCGCCTTCGGCGGTAACAAGACGCGCAAGCTCGAATACCTCGCCGCCGACGCGCTCGCGCAGGGCTGCGACACGCTCGTCTCGATCGGCGGGGTGCAGTCCAACCACACCCGGCAGGTGGCCGCGGTCGCCGCGCGGCTCGGGCTCGGCTGCGTCCTCGTGCAGGAGAGCTGGGTCGACTGGCCGGACGCCGTCTACGACCGTGTCGGCAACATCCTGCTGTCGCGGCTGATCGGCGCCGAGGTACGCCTCGTCGACGCCGGGTTCGGCATCGACGTCAAGGAGAGCTGGCAGCGTGCGCTCGAGGACGTACGTGCGCGCGGCGGGCGGCCGTACGCGATCCCGGCCGGCGCCTCGGACCACCGGCTCGGCGGCCTCGGCTTCGCGAACTGGGCGCGCGAGGTCGAGCGGCAGGAGCGCGAGCTCGGCGTGTTCTTCGACACGATCATCGTCTGCTCGGTCACCGGCAGCACCCAGGCGGGCATGGTCGCGGGCTTCGCGGGCCAGGACCGGCGGATCATCGGCATCGACGCCTCCGCGAGGCCGGGGGAGACGCGGGCCCAGATCGCGCGGATCGCCCACGGCACGGCGGAGCTGATCGGCGCGGAGGCCGACGACGCCGCGATCGTGCTCGACGAGCGCTACCACGCCGGCACGTACGGGATCCCCGACGAGCGGACGATCGAGGCGATGCGCCTGTCCGCCCGGCTCGAGGCGATGATCACCGACCCGGTGTACGAGGGCAAGTCGATGGCCGGGATGGTCGACCTCACGGCGAACCACGAGATCGAGGCCGGTTCGAACGTCCTGTACGCCCATCTCGGCGGACAGCCGGCGCTGAACGGATACTCCGCGCTGTTCCACTGACCTCCCTGCCTAGGATCGCGGGCATGGAACATGTGCTCATCGCGGGTGGCGGGCTCGCCGGGCTGCGTACGGCCGAGTCGCTTCGGGCGCGGGGCCACGAGGGCCGCCTCACGCTCGTGTCCGCCGAGAGGCACCGCCCGTACGACCGGCCGCCGCTGTCCAAGGCGGTCCTGCGCGGCGCGACCGACGACACGACGGTCGAGGCCGACTGGGAGGCGCTCGGCTGCGAGCTGATGCTCGGCGAGCGTGTGACGGGCCTGGGCGAGGCGCTGGAGACCACGGCGGGACCGATCGCCTTCGACGGCCTCGTGATCGCGACCGGCGCCGCGCCGATCAGGCTGCCCGGCGATGGTCCGCAGCACGTCCTGCGGACCATCGACGACGCGCGTGCGCTCCGCGCCGAGCTGCGCCCCGGCGCCAGGCTGGCGATCGTGGGTGCGGGCTGGATCGGCGCCGAGGTGGCCACGGCCGCCGCGGCGGCGGGCTGCCGGGTCACCGTCGTCGAGGCGGCGGACGCACCGCTCGCGGGCGCCATCGGCTCCGAGGTCGGGGCCAGGACCGCGCGCTGGTACGCCGAGGCCGGCGTCGAGCTGAGGCACGGCATCAAGGTCGCCTCCGTCGAGCGTGGCGGTCTCGACCTGGCCGGCGGCGGTTCCATCGAGGCCGACGCGGTGGTGACCGGTGTCGGGGTGCGCCCGTCGACGGAGTGGCTGGAGGGCTCGGGCCTCACGCTCGACGACGGCGTGGTCGTGGACGAGTGCCTGCGCACCGGAAGGCCGGGCGTGCTGGCCGTGGGCGACTGCGCCGCGTGGTGGTCGCCGCGCTTCGGCCGGCGGCTGCGCGTCGAGCACTGGGACACCGCGCTCAACGCCCCTGACGTGGTCGCCGACAACCTGCTCGGCGCCGACCGCGCGTACGACGCCGTACCCTATTTCTGGTCTGAGCAGTTCGGGCGGATGGTGCAGTACGCAGGCCATCACCCGGTCGCCGACACGATGATCGAACGCGGTGATCCGGACACGGGCGGCTGGGCCGTCTGCTGGCTGTCCGGCAGCCGCCTCGTCGCCATCGTGACGGTCGACCGGCCGCGCGACCTGGTCCAGGCGCGACGCGTCATCGCCGGTGACGCGCAGGTCGACGCGGGGCGGCTCGCCGATCCCGGTGTTCCGGTAAGAGAAGCCGTACTCCGCTGAGGGTTTCAGAAGGTGCCGAAGATGGTAAGCAGGCTTGCGTGACGCACACCGTTGCCGAAATCGAGATCGATCGACAGACCGACGCACTGGTGGGCGAGTGGCTCACCCTCCCCGAGGCGGCCGAGAGTCTCGGCCTTGACCTCAAGCGCGTCAAACAGCTCCTCCGTGACAACAGGCTCATGGGTGTCCAGCGGACCGGAGGGGTCTTCATCCCCGCCGCCTTCGTCCAGGACGGCCATCCGCTCAAGGGCCTGCACGGCACGCTCACCGTGCTCGACGACGCGGGGTTCGACCGCGCCGAGGCGCTGCGATGGCTCTTCACCGCCGACGACTCGCTGCCCGGTACGCCCGTGCAGGCGCTCGTCGAAAACCGGATGAAGGAGATCAACCGGCGCGCCCAGGCGCTCGCTCTTTGAGGCTCGGCGGGCCTTTCGCCGACCGTCGTACCCGACGAAACGGAAGGTGCCGCCGTGTCCGGACACTTGCCCTCTGAGCGCGCCGTCGCACTGCGGGCCAGGCTCGACCGGGCGCGGCTCTATCTCTGCACGGACGCGCGGGAGTCACAGGGCGACCTGGAGCGCTTCCTCGACGAGGCCCTCGCGGGCGGAGTCGACATCGTGCAGCTCCGGCAGAAGGGTCTGGAGGCACGCCAGGAGATCGAGTACCTCTCGGTCTTCCGCGCGGCCTGCGACCGGCACGGCGCGCTGCTCGCGGTCAACGACCGGGCCGACGTCGCGCACGCCGTACGGCCCGACATCCTGCACCTCGGGCAGGACGACCTGCCCGTGGGCGCGGCGCGCCGGATCGTCGGCCCGGACATGCTCCTCGGCCGCTCCACGCACTCCGAGAAGGAGGCCGAGGCAGCGGCCGTCGAGCCCGGTATCGACTACTTCTGCGCCGGGCCGACGTGGCCGACGCCGACGAAACCGGGCCGTCCCGCGCCGGGCCTCGGGCTGCTGGAGTACGTCGCGGGGCAGCGGTTCGCCCGTCCGTGGTTCGCGATCGGCGGGATCGACGCCGGCAACCTCGATGAGGTGCTGGCCACGGGCGCCGGCCGGGTCGTCGTCGTCCGCGCGATCACCGAGGCGGGCGACCCACGCGAAGCGGCCACGGGCCTCGGCCGGCGGCTACGCGACGCATGAGTTCATCGCGGGTTCACGTGAGGGAGACCTGGTGATGCGGGACAATGACGCTGTGATCGGCAACCCGGACGACGAGCGCCCCGTCGACCTCTCTGGCGACGACGAGCTGGACGTACTCCCGGACCAGACACGCGACGAGTCCGACGTGGGCTGGGGCGGGTGGCGTGAGACGGATGAGGACACGCGCCTGCTGGAGGATCGCCCGCCGCACTGGTGAGTCGGTCAGCCGTGGATCGGCAGGCCGAGGCCGAGCAGGAACCCGGCCGCGATCACCAGCGCCAGCGCGATGGCCTGCCGCCGGTTGATGCGCCGGGGCCGGTGCGCCGTTGTGGCCGGCCGTGGCGTCTTCGGCCTGCGGGCCGGTTGCGCCGCGACGACCCGCTGTTCTCCGCTGTCGAGCTTCATGCGGACATTTGGTCGGTCATGCCTCATTCTTAACCGCGCATGATCGCGTTGTCCGGCGAACCGGGATCCTCGCGACCGGGTCAGACGGAGCGTGCCGTCGCGGCGACGGTGAGTTCGGAGAGCGCCTCGCGCGCCTCGGCGGTGATCGGCGCGACGGCCAGAGCCGCGGAGGCTTCGTCGGCGTAGCCCTCGATCATCGCCTCGCAGGCCGCCAGCGCCCCGCTGTCCACGATGATCGAGCGCAGCCGCTCGACACCGTCGGCGTCGAGCGCCGGGTCGCCGAGGAGCGACTCGACGGTCCCGGCCTGCGCGGCGCTCGCCCGCTCCAGGGTCAGCGCGATCAGCACGGTGCGCTTACCCTCGCGCAGATCATCGCCTGCCGGCTTGCCGGTCTGCGCCGGGTCGCCGAAGACGCCCAGCACGTCGTCGCGGAGCTGGAACGCCGCGCCGAGCGGCAGTCCGTACGCCGACAGCTCGTCCATCGCCGAGGATCCGGCCAGCGCGGCACCGAGCTGCAGGGGCCGCTCGATCGTGTACTTCGCGCTCTTGAACCGGACGATCCGCAGCGCGGACTCGACCATGGCGGCGCCGTCCGGCCCCGTACCCTGGGCCTGTCCCACGAGGTCGAGGTACTGGCCGCACATCACCTCGGTGCGCATCAGGTTGAAGACGGGCTGGGCCCGCCGCAGGGCGTCGGCCGGCAGACCGCTGCCGTGGAACATCTCGTCGCACCAGGTCAGGCACACGTCGCCCAGCAGGATCGCGGCCCCGGCGCCGAACTGCTCCGCCGAGCCGCGCCAGCCCGAGTCCCCGTGCAGGGCCTCGAAGCGCCGGTGTGCCGCGGGCTGCCCGCGACGGGTGTCGCTGCCGTCCATGACGTCGTCGTGGATCAGCGCGCTGGCCTGCAGCAACTCCAGCGCCGCCGCGGCCACGAAGATCTCCGGGCGGTCGTCGCCGCCCGCGCCGCGCCAACCCCAGTAACAGAAGGCGGGGCGCAACCGTTTACCGCCCGCGAGCAGGGAGTCCAGGGCGGTGAGGAGCGGTGCCAGCTCACCGGAGACGGCGCCCAGGACAGGGCGCTGGCTGTCGACGAACGCATAGAGCGCTTCGTCGATTTCCTTGCGTACTCGACTCGCGGCCACGCCCAGAGACTAGTAGTCCTCAAGGACCACACCGTTACCCTGGTGGGCATGAAATCCGCACCCCGGACCATCCGGGACGTCCTGGCCGCCGGCGAGACGACGTTCTCCTTCGAATTCTCCCCGCCGAAGACCGAGCAGGGGGCGCGCAACCTCTGGCAGGCCATCCGCCGGCTCGAGGTGCTGCGACCGACGTTCGTCTCGGTGACGTACGGGGCCGGTGGCGGCACGCGCGACCTTACCGTCGACATCGTCGAGCGGATCGCGACCGACACCACCCTCACGCCCGTCGCGCACTTCACCGCGGTGGATCACTCGATGCGCGAGTTGCGGCAGCTCATCGGCAGGTTCGCGGCGGTCGGCGTACGTGACCTGCTCGCGCTGCGCGGCGACCCGCCGGGCGACCCGATGGGGGAGTGGATCAAGCACCCGGAGGGCGTCGAGTACGCCGAGGACCTGGTGCGGCTGATCAAGTCGTCCGGCGACTTCAGCGTCGGCGTCGCGGCGTTCCCGTACAAGCATCCGCGGTCACCCGACATCGAGAGTGACGCACATCACTTTGTGCGCAAATGCCAGGCCGGGGCGGACTACGCGATCACCCAGATGTTCTTCCGGGCGGAGGACTACCTCCGGCTGCGCGACCGCGTCGCCGCGCTCGGCTGCGATGTGCCGATCATCCCCGGGATCATGCCGGTCACCCAGCTCAGCACGATCGAACGCTCCGAGCAGCTGTCCGGGGCGCCGTTCCCCGCGGACCTCGCGGCGGAGTTCGAGCGGATCGGCGACGACCCCGAGGCCGTACGGCGGCTCGGCATCGACCAGGCGGCCGACCTGTGCCGCACGCTGCTCGCCGAGGGCGCGCCGGGCATCCACTTCATCACGTTCAACAAGTCGACGGCGACGAGCGAGGTCTACTCCCGTCTAGAGATCAACGGGAGCCGCAGCCACCAGTTGGTGCCGTAAGCGCTGCTCAGTCCACTAGCCGGGCACATCCGGCGCTTGGGCCGACGGTCCGGCGAACCGTCGGCCCGAACCTCCCCTCGACGAACCCTGGGCCGTCTGACATCGAACCGGTGTGCGCGAACACGCCATCCACGGCCTTCCGAGTGGCGCGGAAACAGAGCGGCGATGTCTGCGACCGCTGCCGGGGTTCGGCACGTTGCCACCGTGCGCGGGTGCCGACCAGCCACCCCCACTCCCCGGTGGTGTTGCCCAGGCGGACGCCGTCGGGGGCGGTGAAGTACAGGTGATGCCCGCAGGACCCGTGATGACGGTGTAGGTGTCATACAGCGGCGCGAGCGGCTCACCCGCACGCTCAGCCAGGACAGCCAGAAAGTCTTCACCGGTTGCCGGGCGACATGACGCACGAGAAGAGACCTCTTCCTTGGCGGCCCAGCAGTGAACAGCGGCTCCAACTCCGGGGGAGCTTTCATCCACCGCGGATATTGAGAACGCGCTCCGTGACATGCGCCAGACGCTCAACGAGCTTGAGATCGTCGGCTACCCGAACCGTCACCGCGAGCTGAGCCAGCGACAAGACCTGCTCGAGGGGTATCCGACCGAGGCGCGCGAGATCCTCGCCCAGCGCGACGGGACCGCCGGTCCCCACCGGGCCGGGTCAGAAGAACACAACCCTGTGGATGCTCCCGGCAGTTCGATCCCCTAGCTGGCCGGAGCCGAGGGCGCGGTGACCCGCCCGCGCTCCCTCGGGTCGCCGGGCCATGGTGCGCGTAGCGGTCCGCCTGTCGCGCGCTCCCCGGCGACCGAAGCGCCGGCGGAACGATGCCCCGCGCCGGCTAGTCGGCTAGTCGGCTAGCGGGACGTTTCGCCGTTTTGGGCATCCTGCATGCGAGGTCTCTCCGGCGGTGGGAAGGACTCCCCGTTCGTCGGTATTCCGATGTGTCCCATGACTCCGTCGACCCGCCTATTCGTGCGGGCTCTAAGCGTGTCGGGAGATGCATGGTGCTACCCGAAGCCAGGTCGTGCGAGCAGGACATGGAATCGCTGGACGCCATCTCAAACTTCGGCTACTAAGGGAAATCCAGGACATTGTTCCGGATACATACTTACCAGATTATGATGCAATGATGCACCGTGCATTTGGTGCAGGTGGGTATTTTGCTAGAGCTGTCCAGAACGGCAGACCGCAAGATAAGCAGGTTAGCTTTCACTTAAGGCCGATATAGGATAAAGAGGGTAAGTTGAGATATCTCAATAAGGAAACCGCGGGGTTGTTTTCCCGGAGAATTGTCCAGACCTCGCTCGGTATCGCACTGCTCGGCGGGGGGCTGGCTCTGATGTCGGAACCTGCGCTGGCGGGCACGGAGTATCAGGCATCAATGACCTACGCGGGAAAGCTCGCGGGGAAGACCACTGCTCGGCTACCAATCCAGCTCGAAGACGACGACGACGGCACCGGGGTGGCCTTGGCGACCGCCCTGGCAAATGAGGGTCCGCGGGGCCCTCGAGGCTTCCAGGGCCCGCAAGGCTTCCAGGGCCCGAGAGGACTCACCGGCCCAACAGGACCTACCGGCCCGACCGGGCCTACTGGCCCAACTGGACCAGCAGCTACGCTTACGACCGTGACCAGTGGTGCAGTGACTTGCCCCGCAAGTGCTATCGCCATCTGTACGGTGACCACCGCGGGGTGCCCAGCCGGGACGACACCACTACTCGGTACCATTTCTGGCACGGTTCCCGTGAGCCTCGTTGTCACCGGGGTTGTCACTGCTGGTACGGCCCTCTCAGCCCAAATCCTTACTCCTGTGGCTCAGGATGTTACGGTAACCGCACAATGTTTGTCGTAAGGCTGAGCTAGGTAGCTCATAAACGAGCAGGTTCAGTACTCGGTCCGGAATTCCTGGAGATTTTCATCATTGGCGGATTCGGCCTGAGATAAAGGAAGGCTCCTGGCGGACGGGGTTGATCACCACCATCCACACCGTCTGCCACGAGCTTTCCCATGCCGCTCCATTGCGCTGCTACAGAGGTTGGAAGTAGAGGCCCGTCTCCGCGCGACGGCGCATCAGCTCACGTTCAACAAATCGACGGCGACGAGCGAGGTCTACTCCCGTCGAGAACTCAGCGGCAGGCCGACGCCCATCACCGCGTAGAGCGGGCCGCCCCCGGGGAACCGGAAGGCGGTCAGCAGGTCGGTCAGGCCGAGTGAGCGGTAGAGGTGCCGGGCGGTGGTCCGGCCCTCGAGCGTGGACAGCACCATCGTGCGTTCGGGCTGCCCGTCGCACAGGGTCGTGATCAGCAGGCGGCCGAGGCCCTTCCCCTGCGCGGCCGGGTGCACGTGAAGCTCGGCGACCTCGAACGAGTCGTCGAGCCAGCCGGCGGCGTGCGCGGCCCCGCCCAGCTCGGTGACCGCGCCGCGTACGACGTCGTGCCACCACTGACCCGACTCGCCGTGGAAGCCGTAGGCGAAGCCGACGACGGTGCGGCGCCGTTCGGCGACGAAGGCGCGGAACCCCGGGTAGGACGCGTGGCGCTCCATGATGGTGCGCCGTCCGGGCATCTGGCCGACCGGCGGCAGCATCGCCGCCTCGTAGGTCGCCAGCAGCGCGTCGAGGCGCCGGACGAACGCGCGACGGTCCAGCTCACGGATCTGCGGTGTGGCCTGACGGCGGGATCTGAATGCTGGTCTCACGTCACTCACTTGGGAACGTACGGCGGAACCTTCGACAGCGCGCCGTAAATGTCCCACAGAATTTGCGCCGCCGCCCGCTTCAGCTGCCCGCGTTGCGCGTCGAGTTCGGACTGCCACGAGCGCGCGGCGGGTCCGGCCCAAGCGTCACCGGCCGTACGCGCCGGTGCGTCGAGGGCGCGTTCGAGCGTGCCCGCGCCGTCGAAGGCCTGCTGGTAGGCGTGGTAGAGGTCGGCGTAGGCCGGGTTGGGGCCCGATCCGGGCGGAGGCGGGTCGGACGGCGGGCACAGCGTGCCGGGCGCCGGCGGGTAGGGGTTCACGTCAGGCCACCGGCCGCGCGGAACCCGGCGAGGCGCTCGGCATTGGCGCGAACGGCGTCGGGGTCGGCCTCGGTCGCGGTCGTCGCGGTGGTCACCAGCAGCGCCAGCGCCTCGGAGCCGAGCCCGGCGGCGAGCGCCGCGTGGACCGCCTCGGGGTGGCGGGCGTACAGCTCGACGGCGGCGTACGGGTCGGCCGCCGCGGGCCGGAGCATCGCCTCGTGCGGCGGGTGCGTGCGGCCCCGCGCGGCCGTGGAGTCATGTGGCGGGTGGGTGAGGCCGAGGTGGCCCAGCGCGACGGTGGAGCGGTGGTCGAGCCCGGCGTCCGCGAGGGCGCGCACGACCTCGTCGTGGACGCCCAGGCGTGTCGCCTCGGCCAGCATCCGCCGCAGCCAGGCCTCGTCCATGGTCAGGTGGTGGCTCGCGACGCCGAGGGAGGTCTCGACGGCCGTCAGGTGGGCGCGGTCGCCGAGCGCCGCCCAGACCAGGTCGGCCGCTCCGGCGGGGCCGAGCCGCGCGTGGAGCCCGCGTGCGTGGTCCGGGTCGTCGGCGTCGGCCGCCAGGCGCCGCCAGACCTCCGGTGGGATCGGCTCGTGGGCCCGGACCGCCCTGCGGATCGCGGCGGCGTCGACGGCGCCGGCCCTGGTCGCGGCGCGTACGTCGGTGAACCTCCCGACACGGCCGGCGCCGACCGCGGTCGTGTGGTGGCCGAGGCGGCCCGGGCCGACGCGCGGCATCGCGGGTGCGGTCGCGCCGAGGTGGGTGACGGCGTAGTTGCGGCGCCGGGTCAGCATGCCGGACTGGCCGTTCACCCAGCTCTGTACGGCGCCCGCCTGGCGTACGCCGGTGCGGGGCACGCTCGGCGGCAGGGCGCCGTTGGCCCGCAGCCATCCGGTGATGGTGGCCGAGGCGGTGTCGAGCTGCTCGATGAGACGCGCCATCGCGACGATGTCCACACCGAGGAAATCCCTGTCGCGTGCTGCGGCGGCGCGCAGACTTTCCTGTCCGGCCATCGGCGCTCCGGGGTGCGCTGGAGTCTCAGGTGACCGTTGTATCACCCCGTTTCGCGCCCGGCACCTGCACGGGATTACGGTCCGTCCGTCTCCGGTGACAGGGCCGGACCGTCGCGTCTGCGGCGCCGGTACGCGCGCATCCGGGCGTTGGCGCCGCAGCCCGCGACGTCGCACCATCGGCCGGACCGGTTCCGCGTGTGGTCATAGAACGCGTAGTTGCAGTCGTCGGCCGCGCACACCTTCATCCGGGGCCAGGACCCGCCGGTCATCGCGTCGGCCACCGCGCCGAGCACCGCCCCCAGCAGCCGGTCGCCGGGCCGGTCCTTGGCGTCGTCCGGCCGCCGTACGCGCAGGGACGCGCCGTCGGCGCCGATCTCCGGGCGCAGGCCGCACGCCTCGATCTCGGCGTTGACCAGCGCGACCGCGTGCGGCTCGGCCGGTCCGCCGTTGTTGACCAGCGCCAGCGACCGCAGCGCCTCGCGCAGCCGCAGGGCGCGCCGGTAGGCCTCCTCGGTCACCGGGCCGGGCAGCCCGTGGCGCGTACGCCAGCGGTCGAGGTCCGCGGCGTCGCCGATCTCGTTGCGGGTCCGCAGGAACGCCTCGACCAGGGCCAGTGGCCCGGGCGCCACCGGTCTGGACTCCATACGCCGATGTTACATCCGTATGCCGTTGACCCGTCACTTGTTACGAGCGTAACGTCTTGGTTCGTAACTCTCGTTTTTCGGAGGTATTCCATGGCCACGTTCCGCATCGAGGTCCCCGACGCGGCGCTCGACGACCTCGCGGCACGGCTCGAGCGCGCCCGCGTGCCGTCGCCGCGCGTTCTCGGCGGGGCCGAGGATCCGGAGACGATCGCGCGGATCGAGGAGTTCGTCGCGTACTGGCGCGACGGGTACGACTGGCGGGAGACCGAGCGCCGCCTCAACGCCCTGCCGCACCATCGGACCGTGATCGACGGCGTGGGGATCCACTACATCCACGTGCGCGGCACCGGCACGGACCCGCTGCCGCTGCTGCTGACGAACGGCTGGCCGAGCTCGTTCGTGGAGTACCTCGGCGTACTGGACCGCCTGACCGACCCGGCGGCGTACGGCGGCGACCCCGAGGACGCGTTCACGGTCGTGCTGCCGACCCTGCCCGGCTACGGGTTCTCCGACTCGTGTGCCGACCGGCCGGTGGATCGGTTCATGATCGCGGGTCTGTTCGACCGGCTGATGACCGAGCACCTCGGCCACCGCCACTACGTCGCGCACGGCGATGACATCGGCGGCGGCGTGGTCAACCGGCTCGGCATGCGCCACGCCGGCTCCGTACGTGCGATCCAGACCGCGAACTGGTTCAAACCCCAGGACCGGAGCCGTCTCACGCCCGACGAGGAGGCGTACCTCGCCGATGACCGCACCTGGCACCGCGAGCTCGGGGCGTACGCCCACGTGGCGCGGACCCGGCCGCGGACGCTGGCCCTCGGCCTGGAGGACTCGCCGCTCGGGCTCGCCGCGTGGATCCTGGAGAAGTTCCTGACCTGGAGCGATCCGGCCACGCGGGGCACGATGTCCGCCGACGACCTGATCACCACCGTGATGATCTACTGGGTCACGCGGAGCTTCGGAACCTCGCTGCGGCTGTACGCCGACGGTTCGGCGCCGGTCGGGCCGGGCGACGTGGTCGAGGTTCCGGCGTCCGTGATCGTCCCGAACGAGCCGGCGCTACCCACGCCCCCCGACTCGTGGCTGCGCCGCGGATACCCGGCGCTGACCCGCGTACGGCGGCTCGAGGAGGGCGGTCACTTCCTCGCTCTGGAGTCGCCGGAGACGTTCGTCGCGGAGGTTCGCGAGGCGTTCCGGCCGTACCGTGCTCAGCCGACGTCGGCCGACGTGCCGCCGGTGATCCGGAGCAGCTCCTCGTAGGAGGTGGGGAAGACCGTGTGCGGGTGGCCGCCGGCCGCCCAGACGACGTCGTACTTGGCGAGCCACTCGTCGACCAGGGTGCGCACCGGCGCGGGGTGCCCGACCGGGGCGACGCCGCCGATCGGCTGGCCCGTCGCCGCGCGTACGAAGTCGGGGTCCGCACGCTTGACCTTGGTCACGCCGATCAGCGCGGCGACCTTGGCGGTGTCCACCCGGTGCGCGCCGCTGGTCAGCACCAGGAGCGGCGCACCGTCGGCGGAGAAGATCAGGCTGTTGGCGATGGCGCCGACGTCGCAGCCGAGCATGGCCGCCGCGGCGGCGGCCGTCGGCACGGCCTCGGACAGGACGCGGACCGTGCCGGGCGCACCCAGCTCCACGAGGCGCGCGGCGACGTTCTCGACGTTGGCGTGCATGGCCAGAACCTTATGGCATCGCCGTTTCGTGCTCGCTGTGGACGGCCCTGAGCAGGGATGACACGCCGTCATTCGAACGTATTGACGAATGGAGACGGGGGCGGTTTACTGGAGTCATGCTCGAACCTGTGTTCGAGCATGGCGCGGGGCTCGCGGCCTGCGTCAAGGGGTTTCGTCTCATCGGGCAGCGCAATCCGAGCGGGACGCGATGGCCGGGCGGAACGAGGGGAAGCGTTCCGTCTGGCCGCCCCTGGGTCCTTCGGGGCCCGCCAGCGGAAGGAGGCACGCCATGTCCGCAAGGTCGTCCACTGCCGTCCCTCTGCGCCCTTTCCCGCGGCGCAGGCTCGCTCCTCCCACGATGTCGCTGCTGCGCACCGCGCGGCACGGCCTGATCGAGGCCGCCGAGTCGGCCGCCCCCGCGATGCGTTACGTCGCGGCTCACCTGGCAGCCCTGCGAGCCGCAGCAGCGGTGATCGCGGCGCGCGCCGATCCGAACCCGAAGGGCCGAGGCCGGCCACGCAGCGTCTGGGTGCTGCTGCCCGAGGCCGAGCCCGCACTACGCGAGTGGGCGGCCTTCTTCGCCGCCGGCGCAGGCAAACGCGCGAACGCGGAGGCGGGCCTACCCCGCGCCGTCACCGCACACGAGGCCGACGAACTCCTACGCGACGCGGAGATCTTCGTCTCGCTCGTGGAGACCACGCTCGGTGTGGACGGCCAGCAAATGCTCCCCGTCGCAGGCTGAGCCCGGGAGGTCGTTCCGGAGAGGTCGTCTCGGACGCGTCGCGCGCCAGGGCCGGGCAGCCCTCACCGTTGGTCGGGAGACGGCCTTCCCACGCCAGACACGCCCGGGAAGCCCCGAACGAGCCCAGCACGTCCGGGAAGCCGTCGCACGTCGCGGCACGCCCGGAAGGCCCCCGCGGTACGGCGCGGGGGCCGAAGGGGCCCAGCTGGCTCGGCCGACACTCGAGGCGTTCGACCCGGGGCGCGTCACGGTGCTCGCGCGGCACGGCGGCGGGGGCGAAGCAACTGGGGTCGAAGCGGACCCCCGACTCGGCGCCCCGAGACGCGCCCGCCTGGCGCGTCCTGGGGAAGGCGCGCCGGGGGAAGGTGCGCCGGTCTCGGCGCCGGGCCATGGCGGCGCCGGGTAACGCTGAAGTGCTCGACCCTGGGCGCGCCACGGGGGCTTCTCGCGACACGGAGCGAGGGCCGAAGGCGCGGAGGCCGAGGCGGACCCTCGGCTCGGCGACGTAGGGACGCGTACGCCCTGGCGCGTCCCGGGGAAGGTGCGCCCGGGAACCGGCGCGCCGGGCTTGGGAGCCGGGCCGGGCTTTGTCGGCGCTGGAACGCTCGACCCCGGGGGTGTCAGGGGGGAGGGCTCTCACGCGCCGGATGGGTCCCAGGGATGCCGTTCAGGCGGCTGGGGCCCGAGGATGCTCGCGTGCCGGAGGCGCCGTTCCGGCCGGGCGCGCCGTGTACAGGCGTGCCCGGGTCCGGCACGGGATTCGATGCCTATCTGGAACGCCGGCCGTCGGTGATGGCCGGCGCCGCCGTGGGCCCTGCCGTGTCAACCTCCCCCGATGCGGCGGGGCCTGCGGGCCGTGGGGAGAGTGGGGCCGCGGCCCGACAAGCCGCGGCCACGCGGTGATGGTCACCCCGTGGCCACGGCGTCGTGGATCAATTAGAACGCTTCGACAGCGCGGCGTGCCTCGGGATCGAGCACACCCCAGCCGATGAGTTCCTCAGTCAGTTCGGTCGGTGACTTGTCATAGATCACCGCAAGCGAACGCAAATCTTCCTGCCTGATGGACAGGACCTTTCCGTTGTAGTCGCCCCGCTGGCTCTGAATCGTCGCGGCGTAGCGGGCGAGGGGACCTGCCTTGTCCTTCGGAAGCTGTTGGAGTCGCTCAAGATCGATCACGAGCTTCGGCGTCGGGCCGAGTGGGCTCGGCGCGGCTCCGCCGGGCAGCAACTCGGACACCGGCACGCCGTAAAACTCGGCGAGCTCGGACAGCTTCTGAACGGTGACGGCGCGGTCGCCCCGCTCGTACGAACCCACGACGACGGCCTTCCAGCGGCCACGTGATTTCTCCTCCACACCGTGCAGCGACAAACCCTGCTGGGTGCGGATGGCGCGAAGTCTCGCGCCGAGAGCCTTTGCATATTCAGACGGCATCGTTGCGGCCCCCAGGCTCACTTTCTCGTCGTCGACATGGTCCGGGAGGGGACCAAGGGGCGGTTGCCCCCGCCTCCCCGAGACGGGTGTGCCGGTGGCGCACTCTTCAGCCGGCCGGGGCCGGACTGCCCGAGGGGTCCATCTCCTGGGGTGGTTACGGACAGTGACGGTAAAACGGGTAGGCCTCCAGGTCAAGCCGATTGGAAAAAAGCGGTCGAATCCGTCATCACTGGCACGGTCCTTCCGACCTGTCCGAATTGACCCTCAGCCCTTGTCTGGTATGGGCTCTCGCGCTCCGGGGGGCTGCCGGGGCCGGCTCCGTCACCAGCGAAAACGTCTCGACCCGTGAGAAGGACCGTGAGTAGAGGACTGCTACCGTGAGAGCGCCGACGTCCTTTAAGGCCCGTCCAGTGAGGCGGGAAAGGAGGTTTCCACGGTGAGTGCTGCCCCTGTGCCCTCACGCCAGTCCGCTCCCGACGGTGACGTGAGTCACAAGTCCGTTCTCGAAGCGCCCGACATTCGCCGAGCTCTCACGCGAATCGCCCACGAGATCCTCGAACGCACCAAGGGCGGTCGTGACATCGTCCTGCTCGGCATCCCGACACGCGGCGTCACGCTGGCCGACCGGTTGGCGACCCGCATCGAGGAGGTCGAGGGCCACCCGGTGCCCCACGGATCCCTCGACGTGACGATGTACCGCGATGACCTGCGGTTGCGTCCCGCGCGTGCCCTCGGCCGCACCGAGATGCCGCCCGAGGGGGTCGACGACCGCGTCGTGGTGCTCGTCGACGACGTGCTCTACTCCGGCCGCACCGTACGCGCCGCGCTCGACGCCCTGAACGATCTCGGCCGTCCGCGTGCCGTCCAGCTCGCGACGCTCGTCGACCGCGGCCATCGCGAGCTGCCCATCCGCGCCGACTACGTCGGCAAGAACCTCCCGACGAGCGCGCGTGAGAAGGTCCGCGTGCTGCTCGAGGAGGTGGACGGCCGCGACGCCGTCATGCTGGAGGCCGATTCATGAAGCACCACCTCATCTCGGCGGCCGACCTGACTCGCGACGACGCACTGCTCATCCTCGACACCGCCGAGGAGCTCGCGCGCATCGCCGACCGGCCGATCAAGAAGCTGCCCACGCTGCGCGGCCGTACGGTCGTCAACCTCTTCTTCGAGGACTCGACCCGTACGCGCATCTCCTTCGAGGCCGCCGCCAAGCGGCTCTCCGCGGACGTCATCAACTTCTCCGCGAAGGGGTCCAGCGTCTCCAAGGGCGAGAGCATGAAGGACACCGCGCTGACCCTGGAGGCGATGGGCGCCGACGGCGTCGTCGTCCGGCACAGCGCCTCCGGTGCCCCGCACCGGCTGGCCAACTGGGTGCGCGGCAGCGTCGTCAACGCCGGTGACGGCACCCACGAGCACCCGACGCAGGCGCTCCTCGACGCGTACACGATGCGGCAGCGGCTCGGCGGTCTCGAGGGCCGCCGGGTCACGATCGTGGGCGACATCCTGCACAGCCGGGTGGCGCGCTCGAACGTCCTGCTGCTCACCACCCTGGGCGCGGAGGTCACGCTGGTGGCCCCGCCGACCCTGTTCCCGGTCGCGATCGGCAGCTGGCCGTGCGAGGTCTCCTACGACTTCGACGCGGTGCTGCCCAAGTCCGACGTCGTGATGATGCTGCGCGTGCAGCAGGAGCGGATGAACGCCGCCTACCTCCCGACCGTCCGCGAGTACAGCCGCCGGTACGGCCTCAACGGCCGCCGGATGGAGGCGCTGCCCGACCACGCGGTCGTCATGCACCCCGGCCCGATGAACCGCGGCGTGGAGATCGCCGCGGAGGTGGCCGACTCTCCGCGCTCGACCATCGTCGAGCAGGTCGCCAACGGCGTCACGGTGCGTATGGCAGTGCTCTACCTCCTCCTGGGCGGCTCGGAACCCGCCATCGGCGGTTCACGAAGGGACAGCGAATGACGTTCCTCATCAAGGGCGCCCGCATCCTCGGCGGCGCGCCCGAGGACATTCTGATCAAGGACGGCCTGATCGCCGGGATCGGCGCGGGACTCGACGCCGCCGGCGCGAAGACCGTCGAGGGCGACGGCCTCATCGCCCTGCCGGGCCTCGTCGACCTGCACACGCATCTGCGGGAGCCGGGCCGCGAGGACGCCGAGACGGTCGAGACCGGCACCCGCGCCGCGGCGGCCGGCGGGTACACCGCCGTGCACGCGATGGCCAACACCGAGCCGGTGGCCGACACGGCCGGCGTCGTCGAGCAGGTCTGGCGGCTCGGCCGCGAGGCCGGCCACTGCGACGTGCACCCGGTCGGCGCCGTCACCCGCGGCCTCGAGGGCCGCCAGCTCGCCGAGCTCGGCGCGATGGCCGACTCGGCGGCGCGGGTACGCGTGTTCTCCGACGACGGGCACTGCGTGTCCGACGCCGTGCTGATGCGCCACGCCCTGGAGTACGTCAAGGCCTTCGACGGTGTCGTCGCCCAGCACGCGCAGGAGCCGCGGCTCACCGAGCACGCCCAGATGAACGAGGGCGAGGTGTCCGGGCGGCTCGGCCTCGCCGGCTGGCCCGCGGTCGCCGAAGAGGCGATCATCTCCAGGGACTGCCTGCTCGCCGCGCACGTCGGCTCGCGCCTGCACGTCTGCCACGTCTCCACGGCCGGTTCGGTGGAGATCATCAGGTGGGCGAAGAGCAAGGGCTGGCAGGTCACGGCCGAGGTGACGCCGCACCACCTGTTCCTCACCGATGAGCTGGCCGAGACCTACGACCCGATCTACAAGGTCAACCCGCCGCTGCGTACCAAGGCCGACGTCGAGGCCCTGCGCGAGGCGCTCGCCGACGGCACCATTGACTGCGTCGCCACCGACCACGCCCCGCATCCCGTGGAGGCGAAGGAGACGGAGTGGGCACCGGCCGCGATGGGCATGATCGGGCTGGAGACGGCCCTGCCCGTCGTCCACGCGGCCATGGTCGAGACCGGGCTGCTCGATTGGGCGGGGCTGGCCGACCGCATGGCCGTGCGCCCGGCGCGCATCGGGCGGCTCCGCGGCCAGGGCGACCTGCCCGCGGCCGGCGTCTCCGCCAACCTCACCCTGTACGACCCGGCCGCGCCCAGGGTGGTCGACCCGGCCGCGTCGGTCTCGAGGAGCCGCAACACTCCGTTCGCGGGCCTCGAACTGCCCGGCCAGGTACGCGCGACTTTCCTGCGCGGCCGTCCCACCGTTCTCGACGGGAGGCTCGTATGACCGAGCGGAGCGAGGGAACCGAAAAGCACAGCACCCTGGTCATGTCGCCGACGAAGGAGGTCTCATGACCCGGCCCGCGCTGCTCGTCCTCGAAGACGGGCGCGCCTTCCACGGCACCGCGTACGGCGCCGAGGGCGAGACGTTCGGAGAGATGGTCTTCAACACCGGCATGACCGGCTACCAGGAGACCCTCACCGACCCGTCGTACGCCCGGCAGATCGTCGCGATGACCGCGCCGCACATCGGCAACACCGGCGTCAACGACGAGGACGCCGAGTCCGGCCGGATCCACGTCGCCGGCTACGTCGTGCGCGAGCCCTCGCGCGTCACCTCGAGCTGGCGCGCGCGCCGCTCGCTGGACGACGAGCTGCGCGCGTACGGCGTCGTCGGCATCGCCATCCAGGGCACCCGCGCGCTCACCCGGCACCTGCGCGACCGCGGCGCGATGCGCGCCGCGATCAGCACCGAGGAGACCGACCCGGCCGCGCTCCTGGACCGCGTGCTGGCGAGCCCCGACATGGTCGGCGCCGACCTGGCGCGCACGGTGTCCACCGGCGAGCCCTACGTCGTACGGCCCGACGGCGAGGTACGCCACCGCGTCGCGGCCGTCGACCTCGGCATCAAGGCGATGACACCGCACCGCATGGCCGAACGCGGCTGCGAGGTGCACGTCCTGCCCGCGACGGCGTCGGCCGAGGAGATCCTCGCGCTCGAGCCCGACGGGGTCTTCTTCAGCAACGGGCCGGGCGACCCGGCCGCCTGCGACTACGCCGTCACCTCGATGGGAGGCGTGCTCGCCTCGGGCACGCCCGTCTTCGGGATCTGCCTGGGCAACCAGATGCTGGGCCGCGCGCTCGGCCTGGGCACGTACAAGCTGCGCTTCGGGCACCGCGGCGTCAACCAGCCGGTGCAGGACCGCATGACGGGCCGGGTCCACATCACCAGCCACAACCACGGGTTCGCCGTCGAGGCACCGCTCGACGGGCCGTTCGACACCCCGTACGGCCGCGCCGAGGTCAGCCACGTCGACCTGAACGACGGGGTCGTCGAGGGCCTGCGGCTGCTCGACGCGCCCGCGTTCAGCGTCCAATACCACCCTGAGGCGGCACCCGGCCCGCACGACGCCACCGGCCTCTTCGACCGTTTCTGCGAGCTGATGACCAGATGAGCGATGTCTCCAGCCACGAAGCCGACCACGCCTCCGACCACGGGTCACACGGCCACGTCCCGGTCGACCCCAACGACGCCGTCGTACGCGCCATGGCACCCCCGCCGCGCGCGCTCGTCGTCGCCGCCCTCGCAGCCCTCCTGACCGTGGCGGCCCTGCTGGCCGCCGTGGTCGCCGCCGGACAGGGAAGCTGATGCCGCGCCGTACCGACCTCACGTCCGTCCTCGTCATCGGCTCCGGCCCGATCGTCATCGGCCAGGCCGCCGAGTTCGACTACTCCGGCACCCAGGCGTGCCGGGTCCTGAAGTCCGAGGGGCTGCGCGTCTCGCTGGTCAACAGCAACCCCGCGACGATCATGACCGACCCGGAGATCGCCGACGCGACGTACATCGAGCCGATCAACCCGGCGACCGTCGAGCAGGTCATCGCCAAGGAGCGCCCCGACGCGCTGCTCGCCACGCTGGGCGGCCAGACCGCCCTGAACACCGCCGTGGCCCTGCACGAGTCCGGCGTGCTCGAGCGGTACGACGTCGAGCTGATCGGCGCCGACTTCGACGCGATCCAGGCGGGGGAGAACCGCGAGCGGTTCAAGGAGATCCTCGGCACCATCGGCGCCGAGGCCGCCCGCAGCGTGGTCTGCCACACCATGGACGAGTGCCTCGCCGCCGCCGGCACGCTCGGCTACCCGATGGTCGTACGCCCGTCGTTCACGATGGGCGGCGCCGGGTCCGGCATGGCCTACGACGAGGACGACCTGCGCCGCATCGCCGGCTCGGGCATCGCGGCCAGCCCCACCGACGAGGTCCTGCTGGAGGAGTCGATCCTCGGCTGGAAGGAGTACGAGCTGGAGCTGATGCGCGACCGGCGTGACAACGTCGTCGTGATCTGCTCCATCGAGAACCTCGACCCGATGGGCGTGCACACCGGCGACTCGATCACCGTCGCGCCGGCCATGACGCTCACCGACCGCGAATACCAGCGGATGCGCGACGTCGCCATCGACGTGATCCGTGCCGTCGGCGTGGACACCGGCGGCTGCAACATCCAGTTCGCGGTCGACCCGCGTACCGGGCGCATGATCGTCATCGAGATGAACCCCCGGGTCTCGCGGTCGAGCGCGCTGGCCTCCAAGGCGACCGGCTTCCCGATCGCCAAGATCGCGGCCAGGCTCGCCGTCGGCTACACGCTCGACGAGATCCGCAACGACATCACGCGCGAGACCCCGGCGAGCTTCGAGCCGAGCCTGGACTACGTCGTCGTCAAGGCGCCGAGGTTCGCGTTCGAGAAGTTCCCCGGCGCGGACGAGACGCTCACCACGCACATGAAGTCCGTCGGTGAGGCCATGGCGATCGGCCGGTCCTTCCCCGAAGCCCTGCAGAAGGCCCTGAGGTCCCTCGAGAGGGCCGGAGCGGGCTTCTCCTGGGCACCGGAGCCGGATGGCCTGACCGAGGAGCGCAGAAAGGCGCAGAAGGAAGAGCTCCTCCTCCGCGCCTCGACCCCGCACGACGGGCGGCTGCGCGCCGTACAGCAGGCGATGCGCGCCGGCGCCACGATCGAGGAGGTCCACGAGGCCACCGCGATCGACCCGTGGTTCCTGGACCGGATCGCGGCGCTGGACGAGATCGCGGCGACGCTCACCGGCGACCAGCTCGACCCGGCGGTGCTGCGCGAGGCCAAGCGGCACGGCTTCTCCGACGAGCAGATCGCCGAGATCCGCGGCGTCTCCGCCGAGCTGATCCGCGGCCTGCGGCACGCGCTCGGCGTACGCCCGGTCTACCTGACGGTCGACACCTGCGCGGCCGAGTTCGCCGCCGAGACGCCGTACCTGTACTCGACCTACGACGAGGAGACCGAGGTCCCGGCCGGGACCAAGCCCAAGGTCATCATCCTCGGCAGCGGTCCCAACCGCATCGGCCAGGGCATCGAGTTCGACTACAGCTGCGTGCACGCGTCGTTCACGCTCGCCGAGGCCGGCTACGAGACCGTGATGGTCAACTGCAACCCCGAGACGGTCTCGACCGACTACGACACCTCCGACCGGCTCTACTTCGAGCCGCTCACCCTGGAGGACGTCCTGGAGGTCGTGCACGCCGAGCAGGCGACCGGCGAGATCGCGGGCGTGATCGTGCAGCTCGGCGGCCAGACGCCCCTGGGCCTGGCCCAGCGCCTCAAGGACGCCGGGGTGCCCATCGTCGGCACGTCGCCGGAGAGCATCCACCTCGCCGAGGAGCGCGGCGCGTTCGGCCGCGTCCTCGAGCGCGCCGGTCTGCCCGCGCCCAAGCACGGCACCGCCACCTCGTACGAGGAGGCCGTGGGGATCGCCACCGAGATCGGCTACCCGGTGCTCGTACGCCCGTCGTACGTGCTCGGCGGCCGGGGCATGGAGATCGTCTACGACGACACCACGCTCCGGTCGTACATGGAGCGCGCCACGCGGGCGAGCCCGGAGCACCCGGTCCTCGTCGACCGGTTCCTCGACGATGCGATCGAGATCGACGTCGACGCGCTCTACGACGGCACCGACCTCTACCTCGGCGGCGTCATGGAGCACATCGAGGAGGCCGGGATCCACTCCGGCGACTCCGCGTGCGTGCTGCCGCCGATCACCCTCGGCCACGAGGACATCGGCCGGATCCGCGACTCCACCGAGGCGCTCGCGCGCGAGGTCGGCGTCCGTGGCCTGATCAACGTCCAGTACGCCCTCGCCGCGGGCGTCCTGTACGTCCTGGAGGCCAACCCGCGCGCCTCGCGGACCGTGCCGTTCGTGTCGAAGGCGACCGCGGTGCCCCTCGCCAAGGCCGCCGCGCGCGTGATGATGGGCGTGCCCATCGCCGAGCTGCGCCGCGACGGCATGCTGCCGGCCACCGGCGACGGGGGAGACCTGCCGCTCGACGCGTCCATCGCGGTCAAGGAGGCCGTGCTGCCCTTCGACCGGTTCCGTACGCCCGAGGGACGCGGCGTCGACACCGTCCTCGGCCCGGAGATGCGCTCGACCGGCGAGGTCATGGGCATCGACGAGGGCTTCGGCACCGCGTACGCGAAGTCGCAGGCCGCGGCGTACGGCTCACTGCCGACCAAGGGCCGCGCCTTCGTGTCCGTCGCCAACCGCGACAAGCGCGCGATGATCTTTCCGGTCAAACGCCTCGCGGATCTCGGTTTCGAAATTCTCGCGACCGAGGGCACGGCCGAAGTCCTGCGTCGCAACGGTGTGCGTGCCAAGATCGTTCGTAAGCACAGCGCCGGGCCGGGACCGGACGGCGAGCCGACGATCGTACGACGCGTGCTCGACGGCGAGGTCGACCTCATCGTGAACACCCCGTTCGGCAGCCCGGGCCAGTCCGGGCCGCGGCTCGACGGATACGACATCCGTACGGCCGCGGTACTCCGTGGCGTGCCCTGCCTCACCACGGTGCAGGGCCTCGGCGCGGCCGTCCAGGGCATCGAGGCGATCACGGCCGGCAACGTCGGCGTGCGGTCGCTGCAGGAGCACGCGAAGAAGCTCAGAGGACGGGAGGAGGGCATGTGAGCGTGACGCGGACGTGCCCCGTCGTCCGGGGCGAGGGGGGACGTTGACGGACTCACCGGTGCAGGTGCCGGGAACACTCCTGACGATGCGGAGGATCGGGGCTTACCACACGATGACGCTCGTGGCCCCGGGCATCGCCGAGCGTTTCCGGCCCGGCCAGTTCGTGTCGCTCGCCGTCGGTGGCGAGCAGACCGGAATGCTGATGCGCCGGTGCTTCGCCGTGCGGGAGGTCAAGCCCGACTACGGCGGCACGGTCGAGATCGTCTTCGAGGTGCGCGGCAAGGGCACCACGTGGCTGTCGGGCCTGCGCCCGCGCGACATCATCGACGTCGCCGGGCCGCTCGGCCACCCGTTCCCGCTGCCGCGCGACCCGGTCACGTGCGTGCTGGTCGGCGAGGGGTACGGCAGCGCGGCGCTGTTCCCGCTCTCGTCCGTACTCCGCCAGCGCGAGTGCCGGCTGCACTTCCTGCTCGGCGGCGCCGGCTCCGACCACGTCCACGGCGCGCGCGGCGCACGGCGCGGCGGCGACTCGGTCGCCGTCGCCACCGCCGACGGCTCCCTCGGCGAGCGCGGCCAGGTCACCGACCTGCTGCCGGGCATCATCGAGGACGCGCAGGCCGACGTGGTGTACGCCTGCGGCCCCCTCGACACGCTGCGCTCGGTGAGCAGGATCGCCGCTCGTTTCGGCATCCCCGCGCAGGTCGCGGTCGAAGAGCCGATGTCCTGCGGCACCGGCCTGTGCATGGCCTGCGTGCTCCCGGTCGTCGGCGACGACGGCGCCACCCACATGCTCCGCTCGTGCGTCGAGGGCCCGGTCTTCCGCGGCGAGCGCGTGCGGTGGGACGACGTCGGCACGATCCCCTTCGACGCGCTCGGCGCCCCGCGCGCCGTACGCCCCGGGGACCGCGTGCGATCGGGCGGAGCGGGTCATGGCGACTGATCTCGAGACGCGGCTCGGCCGGGCCGCGCTCCCGAACCCGATCCTGACCGCCTCCGGCTGCGGCGGCTACGGGCGCGAGCTGGGCCGGTTCTTCGACGTCGCCAAGCTCGGCGCGCTCACCACGCCGTCGATCACGCCGCAGGCCCGCGCCGGCCGGCCCGCCCCGCGGCTCGCAGAGACGCCCAGCGGCGTCCTGAACGCCACCGGCCTGCAGGGTCCGGGCATCGAGGAGTTCCTGAGCCGCGACCTGCCCTGGCTCGTCGAGCAGGGCGCCCGCACGATCGTGTCCATCGCGGGAAACAGCGTCGAGGAGTACACCGAGGTCGCCCGCAGTCTCGGCACCGCGCCCGGCGTCACCGCGATCGAGATCAACACCTCGTGTCCCAACGTCGAGGACCGCGGCCTGATGTTCGCCGCGCACCCGATGGCCGCCGCCGAGGTCGTACGCGCCGTACGCGCCTGCACGCCGCGCGCCATCCCGGTCCTCGCCAAGCTCTCCGCGGATGTCACCGACGTCGTCGGCGTGGCCATGGCGTGCGCCGACGCGGGCGCGGACGGCCTGTCGATGATCAACACCCTGCACGGGATGGCGATCGACACCATCACGATGCGGCCACGCCTCGCGGGCGTCACCGGCGGCCTGTCCGGCCCCGCGATCCGCCCGGTCGCGGTCCGCTGCGTCTACCAGGTGCACGCCGCGCTGCCCGAGGTCCCGATCATCGGGATGGGCGGTGTGCGCACCGGCGTGGACGCCCTCGAGCTGATCCTCGCCGGCGCCTCCGCGGTCGCCGTCGGCACCGAGAACTTCCACGATCCGTCCGCCTGCGCCCGGATCCTGCGGGAGCTCGACGCGGCGATGAGGGAACGCGGCATCACCCGTCTCACCGACGTCGTGGGGCTCGCTCACAAGCCGCCCGGCACGCTCATCCGCATCGACCCGAACGTCGGCGTGGACGAGCCGATCGAACAGGAGACCCCGTTGTGAATCCCGCTCCCATCGCCGTCGCCCTGGACGCCGCGGACCTCGAGACCGCCGCCCGCTGGGCCACCCTTGTCACCCCGCACGTCAGCACGGTCAAGGTCGGCCTCGAGCTCTACCTCAGGTACGGCCCGGACGTCGTCGCCAGCGTCCGCGGCGCCAGCGGTGTCCAGGTCTTCCTCGACCTGAAGCTCCACGACATCCCGGCGACCGTCGCCGGCGCGGCACGCGCGGTCGCCCGCCTCAAACCGGCCTACCTCACCGTCCACGCGGGCGGAGGTGCCGCCATGATCCGCGCCGCCGCCGAGGCCGCGCCGCACACCAGCATCGCCGCCGTGACGGTCCTCACGTCGCTCTCCGAGAACGACCTGGACGGCATCGGACTCTCCGGCCCGGCCGCCGACGCCGTCCTCCGCCTGTCGGCCCTGGCGGTCGAGGCGGGCGCCAGGGCGATCGTCTGCTCGCCGAAGGAGGTCGCCGCGGTACGCGCCGAGGTCGGCCCCGACGTGACCCTCATCACCCCGGGAGTACGCCCCCACGGTGCCGCCGCCCAGGACCAGGCCCGCGTCGCCACCCCGGAAGAGGCCATGGCCGCCGGCGCCGACCTCCTCGTGATCGGCCGCCCCATCACCGCCGCCCCGGACCCCGGTGCCGCCGCGTCGAGCATCGCCGCCGCCCTACGCCGCGTGGACGCCGGCACCTGACCCGCGCCGCCTGAAGGGTGGTCCCGTACCGCCACCCGCGCCTGGGTGCCGCGCAGCAGGGCATGGGGCTCCCAACAGTCTCTGAGGTGGCCACGGCCATGCCCGGTCTGTCACCGGGGACGGCTCGGGCCCTGCCGGTCCGCCGCCTGGAGCGGCCACGAACCTGTTTGATCTGCCGCCGGGAGAGGGCCCGGACCTGCACGATCCGTCGGCTACGGTGGCCGTCCGGCGCGTCGACTCGAGTCCGCCGGGGCGCCGGTCACCGAACGCGAGGTCGCCTGTGCCGTTCGCCCGCTGCCGTGCTCGTTGCCGGGGCCTCGCGTCCGGCTGTGGCCGGAGGCGTGTCCCGGTTGTGCGGCATCTCATCCGCATCTCACCGCGCGTCGCCTCTCGTGTCCCGTTCGCGGCGCGGTTCGGGCATGCCGTACTTCGCTTCAGGGGTGCCTCATCCGGCCGGTGCCGTGGGGGAGTGGCGAAGGGGTATCGGGCGCTTCGGCGGGAGTTCCGAAGCGCTCTCGGCGATGCGCTGAACCGTTTCGTTTGGTGAATTGCTCCAATCGTCGGATAGGGCTGTGCGCCTCTGTGATGCGCCATGGTGCCCGCATTACGGGGATCGGGTAGTTATCCCGGATTAGTACTTGCAACGCGTGTGCGTGGCTGTGGCGGGCGGACTGGGGCCCTTGAGCATCAGAGCGCCCCGTGCAAGGCACTCAAGAGTCCGCCGGCGCCGCCCGAACCGCATCGCCGAAAGCCCCTCGCCTCCGTCACCCGTCGAGAGCCGGCCGGCGAATGGCTCTCGACGCGGGCCCCTCGAGCCCGCAGTCGTAAGCCTGTCCGTCCTCTCCGAGCGCCCACGCGCCGAGGCGATCCGACGGGCCGCCTTCAGATGCCCCCGTGCGACCCTCTCGCGCCTCCAGGAGGGCTCTCGTGTCCCGGGGGAGGCAGTTCTCGGGGTGGCGCCGCACGGCCCCTCTCGGGCGCCGAGAACCCCTTCTGCCGCAAGGGCTCGTGGATCACGCCGGGCGCCTCCGGCACGCGCACGCGATCGCACCGCGGCGTTCCGGGCGACCGCACCATCGTGTCCCCGCGAGCCGTCCCCGCAGCACGCCCCACGACGCCTCCCGCGGTACCTCCCCGCGCGCCCTCACCCACGTGCCGCAGTGCCCGCGAGGATCCGACTCCGAACGCGCCGTGCCGGTCCTCTGGGACGCTTGGGCGCGACCGCGCGCCGGGGCGTACCGGAGGTCCGTGGCACGGTGCGTGACGTACGACACGGCGCTGGAGCGGGGCTCCAGTCGGAGACGATGGACAAGTGGGTCGATGTGGGGTGGATCGGTGCCGTCCGGCCTTGACTGCGCGGTTTGCCCCTCGCAAGAAACGCCAGGCCGTCGTACGGTTCGGGGTGAAAAAACCGCCCCGATTGGGTACTCTGCGTGATCAGGACGGTCCATAGAGTGACATCTGCAATTTAATGACGGGCTAAACGGGCTTTCACGTTGCTTTATGGGCCCCAAACTCGCTAGGTTCCCAAGCCGTCCGACTCAATCGAGTGGAAACACGAGGTGACCCGGCGTGGCGCTTCCGCCCCTTACCCCTGAACAGCGCGCCGCAGCCCTGGAGAAGGCTGCCAAGGCCCGCAAAGAGCGTGCCGAGGTCAAAGACCGCCTCAAGCACGGAGGTACCTCCCTCAGCGAGGTTCTGAAAGACGGTCAGGCCGACGACGTAATCGGAAAGATGAAGGTCTCGGCTCTACTGGAATCCCTGCCTGGCGTTGGAAAGGTCCGCGCTAAGCAGATCATGGAGCGGCTTGGTATCGCCGAGTCCCGCCGCGTGCGGGGCCTTGGCGCCAACCAGCGTGCAGCTCTTGAGCGTGAGTTCGGCGGCGGAAATCGCTGACGGGCTCTCGTCGGACGGGCGCGGTGGCCGAGCCACCGCGGCCGATTCCGCCGCATCCGCGACGGACGGCTCCATCTCGTCCAGGCGCCTGACGGTCCTCTCCGGACCGTCCGGCGTCGGCAAGAGCACGGTCGTCGCCGAGATCCGGCTCGCACACCCCGAGGTGTGGCTGTCGGTCTCGGTGACAACCCGTACGCCGCGGCCCGGCGAGATCCACGGTGTGCATTACTTCTTCGCCGATGACGCCGAGTTCGATCGGCTCATCGAAGAGGGAGAGCTGCTGGAGTGGGCCGAGTTCGCGGGCAATCGTTACGGCACGCCGCGGCGAGCGGTGCTTGAGCACCTCGCCGCCGGCGTGCCGGCCCTGCTCGAGATCGATCTGCAGGGCGCACGACAGGTGCGCGGCGCCATGTCGGAGGCGCAACTCGTCTTCCTGGCGCCGCCCTCCTGGGAGGAGCTCGTGCGCCGCCTCGTCGGCCGTGGCACCGAGCCTCCCGACGTGATCGAACGCCGTCTCGCGACGGCCCGCTGCGAGCTCGCCGCGGAGAAGGAGTTCGACGTCACGCTGGTGAACACTTCGGTCAAGGACGTCTGTCGTGAGCTGATAGCCTTGCTGGCTGTCCACCCTTCAGATTCCGACTGAGAGGCGCGGGAGTGGCTTCTAACGCCCCGGGCAATGCCGATGGCATCACCAATCCGCCCATCGACGACCTGCTCAAGATCGTTGACAGCAAGTACAGCCTCGTGATCATGGGGTCCAAGCGCGCCCGCCAGATCAACGCCTACTACGCGCAGCTCGGCGAGGGCCTGCTGGAGTACGTCGGCCCGCTCGTGGAGACTCAGGTCCAGGAGAAGCCGCTCTCCATCGCGCTGCGAGAGCTCGGCGAGGGCCTGCTCAGCTCCGAGGCCATCGAAGGCCCGTAAGTGTTCCCCGGGCTCCGGCCTCGTGATGTGATGCGACGTGGGGAGCCGCGAGATGACCGATTCCGATGAGCATCCCCGTGTGGTGCTCGGTGTCGGCGGCGGAATCGCCGCGTACAAGGTCTGCGAGCTTCTCCGTCGTCTGACGGAGTCCGGGCACCGGGTCCGTGTCATACCGACGCGTGACGCGCTGCGCTTCGTGGGCGAGCCCACGTGGGCGGCGCTGTCGGGCGAACCGGTGACCACCGAGGTCTGGTCCGACGTCGCGCAGGTGCCGCACGTACGCCTCGGGCAGGGCGCCGATCTGGTGTTCGTGGCCCCGGCGACGGCCGACCTGATGGCCAAGGCCGCCCACGGCATCGCCGATGACCTGCTGACCAACACGCTGCTCACCGCGCGCTGCCCGGTCGTGTTCGCGCCCGCGATGCACACCGAGATGTGGGAGCACCCGGCGACCCGCGCCAACGTCGCGACACTGCGCTCGCGCGGCTGCGTGGTCATCGAACCCTCGGTCGGCCGGCTCACCGGCGCCGACTCCGGCCGTGGCCGGCTGCCCGACCCCGCACAGCTCTTCGACGTCGCGCGCCTCATCCTGGCGCGCGGTGGCGCACGCGACGATCTCGCGGGACGCCACGTCGTGGTCTCGGCGGGCGGCACGCGTGAGGCGATCGACCCGGTCCGCTTCATCGGCAACCGTTCGTCCGGGTTGCAGGGGTACGCCCTGGCCCGTACCGCGCTGACGCGGGGCGCGCGGGTGACCCTGGTCGCGGCCAACGTCGCGCTGCCCGATCCGCCGGGCGCCGACGTCGTACGCGTCGGGTCGGCGCGTGAGATGCGCGACGCGGTGCACAAGGCGGTCGCCGACGCCGACGCCGTCGTGATGGCCGCGGCCGTGGCCGACTTCCGGCCGGCGGACTACCAGGACGTTAAGATCAAGAAAACTCAGGGCGCCGGACCGGCACCCATCCGCCTCGTCGAAAACCCCGACATCCTGGCGGAGCTCGGCCGAGCACGAGGGTCCTCCGAGGCGGCGACGACCTCCCGCCCGGTGATCGTCGGGTTCGCCGCCGAAACACACGACGTACTCGAGCATGGCCGGCAGAAGCTCGCCCGCAAGGGGTGTGACCTTCTGGTCGTCAACGAGGTGGGCGAGAACCTCACCTTCGGCGCACCGGACAACGCCGCGGTCATCCTGGCCGCCGACGGCTCCGTGACGGATGTGCCACGTGGTTCGAAGGACGCCTTGGCGGACGTCGTGTGGGACCTCGTGAGCGTCCGGCTAGAGTGAAGTCGGCCGACCGCCGCTTCTCGAGTGAGACACAATCGGCCCTCAGTAAAGTTCGCCTCCGATCCGCAAGCCCGTTTCTGCTACGTCAGTCAGCAGCCGCTGCAAGGAGTACACGCACGTGTCCCGACGCCTGTTCACTTCGGAATCCGTGACCGAGGGTCACCCGGACAAGATCGCGGACCAGATCAGCGACGCGATCCTCGACGCGATGCTCAAGGACGACGCCAGGAGCCGCGTCGCCGTCGAGACCATGATCACCACCGGTCAGGTGCACGTCGCCGGCGAGGTGACGACCGGCACGTACGTGGACATCCCCGGGGTGATCCGCGAGAAGATCCTCGAAATCGGCTACGACTCGTCGCAGAAGGGGTTCGACGGCCACTCGTGCGGCGTGTCGGTCTCCATCGGTGCCCAGTCGCCCGACATCGCGCAGGGTGTCAACGACGCGCACGAGACGCGTACCGGCGAAGGCGCCGACGAGCTCGACCGTCAGGGCGCCGGCGACCAGGGCCTGATGTTCGGCTACGCCTCCCGTGAGACCCCCGAGCTGATGCCGCTGCCGATCTCGCTGGCGCACAAGCTGGCCCAGCGCCTGTCGGCGGTCCGCAACAACGGCACCGTCCCCTACCTCCGCCCGGACGGTAAGACCCAGGTCACCATCGAGTACGACGGCGACCGCCCGGTCCGCCTCGACACGGTGGTCGTCTCCTCCCAGCACGCCCCCGACATCAGCCTGGACGATCTGCTCTCGCCGGACGTCAAGGAGCATGTGGTCGACCCGATCCTGGCCGAGCTGGACATCGACACGGACGGCTACCGTCTCCTGGTGAACCCGACCGGCCGCTTCGAGATCGGTGGCCCGATGGGCGACGCCGGCCTCACCGGCCGGAAGATCATCGTTGACACCTACGGCGGAATGGCCCGTCACGGTGGCGGCGCGTTCTCCGGTAAGGACCCGTCCAAGGTCGACCGCTCCGCCGCGTACGCCATGCGCTGGGTCGCCAAGAACGTCGTGGCCGCCGGCCTGGCGGACCGCTGCGAGGCCCAGGTCGCGTACGCGATCGGCAAGGCGCACCCGGTGGGTCTGTTCATCGAGACCTTCGGCACCGAGAAGGTTCCGACCACCAAGATCCAGGAGGCCGTGCTCCAGGTCTTCGACCTGCGCCCGGCCGCGATCATCCGTGACCTCGACCTGCTCCGCCCGATCTACTCCCAGACGGCGGCGTACGGCCACTTCGGCCGCGAGGAGCCGGACTTCTCGTGGGAGAGCACGCACCGCGCCGACGCGCTGCGGGGCGTCGCCGGTCTCTGACCGAGCTCGAGCGAAGGGCGGTCCGCATGCCGGGCCGCCCTTCGTCGTTTCCGTACCTCGCCGCGGTGGGCGCTTGGCCCGGACCTGGGCACACTCACAGTGTCCGTGCGGTCCGTACGGATCGCGTCATTGCTGCGCTGGGGGTGCGCGATGGGAGAGCCGGCCGTCTTCCCGTACGAGGACCCGGCCTTCGTGGCCGACCCGTTCCCCTTCTACCGGAGCCTGCGCGGCGAGAGCCCGGTCCGCCGGGTCACCACGGCGCGCGGCGTCGAGGCGTGGCTGCTCACCCGGTACGAGGACGGGCTCGCGGCGCTCTCGGACCCCAGGCTGAGCAGCGACTTCAAGGACGCCACCGACACGCGGCTGCTGGACCAGCTCCCGACCATGGAACGCGATGCGTTCCTGGGCAGCATGATCCGGGTCGGCCCGCCGGACCACACCCGCCTGCGCCGCCTGGTCTCCAAGGCCTTCACCGCCCGGCACGTCGCGGGCATGCGGCCGCGCATCCAGGAGATCACCGACCGGCTCCTGGACGACGTGATCCCGTACGGCCGCGCGGACCTCGTCGCCGACCTGGCATTCCCGCTGCCGGTGATCGTCATCTGCGAGCTGCTCGGCGTGCCCGCCGGGGACCGTACGGAGTTTCGCGAGTGGACCGACGTCATGCTCGCCCAGCAGCCGTCCCTGCCCGACATCGAGGAGATCAACACCGCCTGGCGCAAGATGTGGTCCTACCTCGAGGGCCTGCTGGCCACCAAGCGCGCGGAACCCGGTGAGGACCTGCTGAGCGGGCTGATCACCGCCCGCGACGAGAACGGCAGCCTCGAGGAGGACGAGCTGGTCTCCATGGCGTTCCTGCTCCTGGTCGCCGGCTACGTCACGACGGTGAACCTGATCGGGACCGGCATCGCGGCGCTGCTGGTCCACCCCGACCAGCTCGCCCTGCTGCGCGAACGGCCGGAGCTGCTCCCCGGGGCGGTCGAGGAGTTCCTGCGCTACGACGGGCCGGTCAACCCGGGCATCATCCGCTTCCCGACCGAGGACGTCGAGATCGGCGGCGTGACCATCCCGCGCGGAGCGACGGTCCTGATCGCGACGGCCATCGCGGACCGGGACCCGTCGCGCTTCCCCGACCCGGACCGGCTCGACGTCACGCGCGCGGAGAACGCCCACCTGGCGTTCGGGCATGGCCTGCACTACTGCCTTGGGGCGCCCCTGGCGCGCCTGGAGGGGGAGATCGCGATCGGCACGGTGCTGCGCCGGCTGCCGAACCTCGCGCTCGCCGTCCCGTACGAGGAGCTGAGCTGGCAGGTCGCGAGCCTGCGCGGGCCGAAGAGCCTGCCGGTGACCTTCTGAGCGGTTCTGTCGTACCCGGCTGCCATCATCGGGCCCATGGTCACGGTCGAGGATGTACGCGCGGTGGCGATGGCCCTGCCGCGCACCGAGGAGCACCTGATCCGCGACCGCGTGAAGTTCCGCATCGGCCGGATCGTCTACTGCGCGATCTCCCGTGACGAGACGACGATGGGCTTCGGCTTCCCCAAGGAGGAGCGCGAGGCGACGATCGCGGCCGAGCCGGACAGGTTCTTCATGCCGTCGGTCGGCGACCAGCGGTTCAACTGGATCGAGGCGTACATGTCAGCCCTCGACCCCGACGAGATGCGCGAGCTGGTCATCGACGCCTGGCGCGGCTGCGTGCCCAAACGGGTCGCCGCCGCGTACGCCGAAGGGGGCTGACCCGGCCCGCGTGGACGCGGACGCTGACCGGGTCGCCGTGGCGTCAGCCCGGGAAGGGCGGCGGGGTCGCGTCGAACGGACCCGTCGTGATCTCACACGTGAGCTGCGTCTGCTCGGTGTTCGACCAGTGGCAGCCGGCGCCGGGCGTGGTGGTGTATCCGGCCGGCGAGTCGATGACGATGTTGCTGTCGACCGCCCATTCGCCGCTGAAAATGCCGTAGACCGCGCCGGTCGACGTATTGGTGGAGGCGACGTTGTTGTACGAGGTGCCGTTCGCGTAGGCCCAGTTGGCGCCCCACTGGAAAAGGTCGGTGTAGCCCGACATGTGCAGCGTAATGTTGCAGCTGATGCTGGCGGTCCAGTCGATTTTTCCGCTGGCGAAGGTGTCGGTCACGTACGGGTAGCCGAGGTTGCAGCCGTAGGCCGGATCGGGCCCTACGTCCCCGGGCTTGCGCTTCGGGGTGAACGTCACCGATGCGCCCGGTCCGGTCGGCGCGATGACGACGGAACGGCTGGTGGCGTGCGTTGCGTGCGCTACGGTCGCCGCGTCGGCCGTGCCGCCGGCGGAGGTCGCCAGCGCGCCTACGGCGGCCGACGCGACGGCGATGCCGCCGATTCTGCGGAAGAGCGAGGTCATGCCGGTCCTTTCACGGGGCCTTCCCGCATGACGTTCATCGCGGGTGGGGCGGGGCTTTTGTGAAACTGGACGTATCGTGACCAGGCAATGCTTTTGTGTCAATAAGAAAATTGATGTCATGCAGCGTGGTGGCTCGACCGGATGTGGACAGTCAATGTCTTCTGTGGGATGTGTCGAAAATGAATTGTGAGCGTTTATCAGGAGACGCTGGAGATTCGATCGCGCGACAACCGAATTCGGCCACGGCCTTTGGGCGGTGCGCTTGACCGCCCCGGCGTGTGGCGCGGTCGCGTATGCGCCACCTCACGCCGGGCTGGTAGGACGGGAACCGTGGCGAACGTAGACGGGGGAGCAGGGCCTTCCTCTCCAGAGCAGCTCCCGGGAATGGGAGACCTGCCGGAGCGGGCCGCCTCCGCCGCACCCGCGAAACGCGCCCGCTCCCCACGCGGAGCCGCCGCGAGCGGAGGCACTGCTCCAGGCGCGCCCGGGCAGGGCGGCTCCGGGCGGAGCCGATCCCCGCGCGGCGGGCCTGCGCGGCGCGGGGCGCCCAAGTCTGCGCGGCAGCCCGCGGAGACGTTGAAGGTCGCCCGCGTCGTGGTGGACGTGTCCCTGCCGCACCTGGACCGGACGTTCGACTACCTGGTGCCCACCGGGCTCGACGAGGCGGCGGTGCCGGGCTGCCGGGTGCGGGTCAGGTTCGCCGGGCAGCTCGTCGACGGCTACCTCCTCGAACGCGTCGACGAGAGCGAACACGAGGGCCGGCTCTCCTACCTCGAACGCGTCACCTCCTCCGAACCCGTCCTCACCCCGGAGATCGCCGCGCTGGCCAGAGAGATCGCCGACCGCCACGCCGGGACCTTCACGGACGTCCTACGCCTCGCGATCCCGCCTCGGCACGCCAAGGTCGAGGCCGAGGACGCCAAGCGCGAGGCCGAAGCCGCCAAGGCCGCCGCCGCGCCAGGGGCCGACGAGGCCCCGCCCGCCACGGAGCCCCCGGTGGCCGCCGAAGACGACGCGGCGACCGGCGACCAGACGTCGGCAGCCGAGGACGGAACAGCAGGCAGCGGCGCGGCAGGGGACGAAGGCGGGACGGCGGCCGAAGGCGCGGTTGGCGCCGAGGGCGGGACGGACACCGAAATCCCGGCAGCGGTCGCACCTGTGACACGTCCTGCACAGGGAGCAGGAGACGCGCGCGGGCCGGAGGGTGGGGGACCTCCGGGGGCCGGGAGCGGGATGGACGCCGATCGCCCGGCGGGCGGCAACGGTGCGGACGTGACCGGGCAGCGGTCGGGGAGCGATGCCGAGGTAGAGCCGGGCGCCGGACCGCAGGCCGGGGAGGCCGGTGGGGCACAGGCCGGACAACCGGCGGGATCTCCGGGTGCGGACGGGCCGGGCTCGGCGGGTGAGCTCCGTGAGGCCGGACGACGAGTGGAGCCCCCGTCTGCGGGCGGCGAGGGGGAGACCGCACAACCGGCCGGGGGTGACGACGCGGCGGAGGCCGGACGGCGGGTGGAGCCCTCGCCTTCGGACGTGCAGGCCGGGCCTTGGGAGGCGTATCCGGCTGGGGCGTCGTTCCTGGCCGCATTGCGTGCCGGGCATGGGCCTCGGGCGATCTGGACGGCGTTGCCCGGGCCGGAGTGGACGGCCGCCATCGCGCGGGCGGCGGCCTCGACGCTGGCCGGTGGGCGTGGGGTGCTGGTCGTGGTTGCCGACGGGCGTGAGGTGGCGCGGGTCGACGCGGCCCTCGAGCAGGAGCTCGGGCCTGGCCGGCATGTCGCGCTGACGGCCGAGCTGGGGCCGGCCGAGCGGTACCGGCGGTGGCTGGCCGTGCGGCGGGGGAAGGTGAGTGCCGTGGTCGGCACGCGGGCCGCGATCTTCGCGCCGGTCAAGGACCTTGGCCTGGTCGTGCTCTGGGACGACGGGGACGACGTGCACGCCGAGCCGCACGCGCCATACGCGCATGCGCGGGAGGTTCTGGCGTTGCGGGCGCATCGGGCCGGGGCGGGCGCGCTGATCGGCGGGTTCACGCGGACGACGGACGGGACGCAGCTCGTCGAGTCGGGCTGGGCGCATCCGCTGGTGCCCGATCGCGACCGGCTGCGAAAGGCGATGCCCTATGTACGGCCGTCCGGCGACGACGCCGACTTGGCACGTGACGAGGTGGCGCGTAGCGCGCGGCTGCCGCACCTGGCGTTCCGTGCCGCGCGGCAGGGCCTGGAGAAGGGCCCGGTCCTCGTGCAGGTGCCGAGGCGCGGGTACGTGCCGGCGCTGGCGTGTTCGCGCTGCCGGGGCCCGGCGCGCTGCCAGGAATGTGAGGGCCCGCTGGCGCTCACGTCGGGACACGCCGCGCCGTACTGCCGGTGGTGCGGGCGGATCGCGGGCACCTGGGAGTGCCCGGAGTGCAACGGCCGGCAGGTACGTGCGGTCGTCGTCGGCGCGCGGCGTACCGCCGAGGAGCTGGGGCGCGCCTTCCCCGGCGTTCCGATCCGGACGTCCGGGCGCGACGGGGTGCTGGACACCGTGAACGCCGAACCCGCACTCGTCGTCGCCACGCCCGGCGCCGAGCCGACACCCGACGCCGGGTACGCCGCCGCGTTGCTGCTCGACGGGTGGGTGCTGCTCGGCCGCGCCGACCTGCGGGCCGGCGAGGAGGCGCTGCGCCGCTGGATGAACGCCGCCGCCCTCGTACGCCCCGGTGGCCCCGTCATCGTGCTCGCCGACGGGGCGCTCACGCCGGTGCAGGCCCTGATCCGCTGGGACCCGGTCACCTACGCGGAGCGGGAGCTGGCCGAACGCCGCGAACTCGGGTTCCCGCCCGCCGTGCGGATGGCGTCGCTGACCGGGTCACCGCAGGCGATCCGTGACCTGGTCGAGGCGGCGGACCTGCCGCCGGACGCGGAGGTGCTCGGCCCGGTCGAGATCGGCGACGGCCAGGAGCGCGCGCTGGTCCGCGTCGACCGGTCTCGCGGCGTGGTCCTCTCGCGGCTCCTGAAGTCCGCGCAGGCCGCGCGCAGCGCCCGCCGTACGGCGGACGTGGTACGGGTACGCGTCGATCCCCTCGAGCTCATTTGATTCCGTAAACTGCTCGAAGAAACAGACCGAACGTGAACGGAGCCCTACGTGGCAGTCAAGCCCATCCGCCTATTCGGCGATCCGGTGCTGCGTACGCCGGCCGACCCGGTCAAGGACTTCGACAAAGAGCTGCGCGCCCTCGTCAACGACCTTTCGGAGACGATGCTCGAGGCGCCCGGCGTGGGCCTCGCGGCGCCGCAGCTCGGTGTGGGCCTGCGGGTCTTCACCTACTACGTCGACGAGAAGCTCGGCCACGTCGTGAACCCCACCCTCGACCTGTCGGACGAGGAGGAGGAGGGCGACGAGGGCTGCCTGTCCCTGCCGGGGCTGGTGTTCCCGACGAAGCGTTCGATGCGCGTCGTGGCCAAGGGCTTCAACATGTACGGCGAGCCGATCGTCCTCGAGGGCACCGAGCTGCTCGCCCGCTGCGTCCAGCACGAGACCGACCACCTCGACGGCATCATCTTCATCGACCGGCTCGACCAGGAGCAGCGCAAGGCGGCGATGAAGGCGATCCGCGAGGCCGAGTGGTTCGGCGACACGACGCCCGTGATCAAGGACTCCCCGCATCGCACGTTCGGGAAGGCGCTGTGAGCGCCCGCCCGCGCCGCGAAGGCGGGGTGCGCTGATGCGCCTGGTCTTCGCCGGGACGCCGCAGACCGCGGTACCCGCACTCGAGGCCCTGCTGGCCTCCCGCCACGAGGTCGTCGCCGCGATCACCCGCCCGGACGCCCCCGCGGGGCGCGGGCGCAAGCTGGCGCCGAGCCCGGTCGGCGAGCGCGCCGCCGAGGCCGGCATCGAGGTCCTCAAGCCCGCCAAGGTCAAGGACCCGGAGTTCCTCGACCGGCTGCGCGCCATCGGCCCCGACTGCTGCCCCGTCGTCGCGTACGGCGCGCTGATCCCGCGCATCGCGCTCGACATCCCGCTCCGCGGCTGGATCAACCTGCACTTCTCGCTCCTGCCCGCGTGGCGTGGTGCGGCGCCGGTCCAGCATTCCGTGCTCCACGGTGACGAGATCACCGGCGCGGCGACCTTCCAGATCGAGGAGGGCCTCGACACCGGTCCCGTGTACGGCGTCGTGACCGAGCCGATCCGCCACGACGACACCAGTGGCGACCTGCTCGGCCGTCTCGCCGGGACCGGCGCCCACCTGCTCGTCGCGACGATGGACGGCATCGAGGACGGCGAGCTGGAGCCGCGCCCGCAGCCCGTCGAGGGCGTCACGCAGGCGCCCAAGCTCACGCCCGAGGACGCCCACGTCGACTGGACCAAGGCGGCCCTGCACATCGACCGGCTCGTCCGCGCCTGCACGCCGGCGCCGGGCCCGTGGACGACGTTCCGCGGCGAACGACTGAAGCTCGGTCCCGTACGCCCGGCGCGTGGTGCCGAGGCGCTCGAGCCGGGCGTGCTGCGGGTCTCACGCACCGAGGCGCTGGTCGGCACCGGCACCCATCCGGTGGCGCTCGGCGACGTGCAGCCGCAGGGCAAGAAACTCATGGCCGCCATCGACTGGTTGCGCGGCGTCCGCCCCACTGAAGAGGACAAACTCGTCTGATGCCACCCCGGTCCGCGCGCCCCGCCCGGCCACAGCAAGAACGCCGGCCGCAGAAGCGGCACCGCGACCCGGTACGCCGTGCGGCGTTCGACGTTCTGCAAGCGGTCGACGATCGTGACGCATACGCCAACCTGATGCTGCCCTCGCTGCTACGCGAGCGCGGCATCACCGGCCGGGACGCCGCGCTCGCCACCGAGCTGACGTACGGCACGCTGCGCGGTCGCGGCACGTACGACGCCGTGCTCGGCATGTGCAGCGACCGGCCCGTCACAAAGATCGACCTGCCGCTGCTCAACGTCCTGCGCCTCGGTGCGCACCAGATCCTCAGCACCCGGATCCCGCCGCACGCGGCGGTCGGCACCATGGTCGACCTGGCGCGTTCGGTGTCGGGGCCCGGCCAGGCGAAGTTCGCCAACGCCGTGCTGCGCAAGGTCACGGCGCGTGACCTGGACGCCTGGCTGGCCATCGTGGCGCCTGAGGACGAGACCGGGCGGCTCACGGTCGTGCACAGCCATCCGCGCTGGATCGTCAACGCGCTGCGCGACGTGGTCGGACGGGACGAGATCGAGGCACTGCTCGCCGCCGACAACGAACGCCCACGGGTCACGCTGGTCGCCCGTCCCGGCCGGTCGAGCGTCGAGGAGCTGGACGGCGAGCCCGCCGCCTACTCCCCGTACGCCGTGCACCTGCACGAGGGCGACCCCGCGGCGATCCCGGCCGTGGCCGAGGGACGCGCCGCCGTACAGGACGAGGCGAGCCAGCTCGTCGCGCTCGCCCTCAGCCGCGTGGAGATCGAGGGATCCGACCGGCGCTGGCTCGACCTGTGCGCGGGCCCCGGCGGCAAGGCGGCGCTGCTGTCCGCCCTGGCCGGTGAGCGCGGCGCGCACCTGCTCGCCTGCGACGTCCAGCCGCACCGGGCCCGGCTCGTACGCTCTACGGCGGGGCCCATCGTCGCCGTCGCGGACGGCACCCGCCCGGCGTGGCGGCCCGGCGCCTTCGACCGCGTGCTCGCCGACGTGCCGTGCAGCGGCCTCGGCGCGCTCCGCCGCAGGCCCGAGGCCCGCTGGCGACGCGGCCCGGAGGCGATCGCGCAGCTCGGCCCGTTGCAGCGCCGGCTGTTGGCCTCGGCGCTGGAGGCGGTACGCCCGGGCGGCGTGGTCGCCTACGTCACCTGCTCACCGCACCTGGCCGAGACGCGCGTCGTGGTCGAGGACGTCCTGCGCGACCGCGAGGACGTCGAGGTTCTCGACGCGCCCGCGCATCTGGAGGGCGTGCCGGACCTGGGCGACGGCCCGTACGCGCAGTTCTGGCCGCATCGCCACGGCACCGACGCGATGTTCCTGGCCCTGCTCCGCAGACGTGCCTGACGGAGCAGGGCCGGTCTCGATCAGGCGGTCAGTGCGACGTCGCGCTTCGGGGCCGGGATGTGCAGGCCGCCGGTCGCCAGGTCCGTGAGGACCTCGGTCGTACGGTCCAGCGCGGCGGCGATCCAGGGCAGGGCCAGCGGGTCTGCGGCGTCGAGGGCGGCGTACCGTTCCTCGTCGGTCTCGCCGTACAGGAGGCTGACCGCCACCCGTAGCCGGAGCACCTCGGCGGGCTCGCCGAACGCGCTGCCGGGCAGTACGCCGACGCCGTACCGGTCCAGGAGGAGCTGCGCGAGCTCGGCGGACGTGCCGATGCCGAGCGGCTCCCGCAGGGGCTCCAGGTCCGGGTAGCAGTAGAAGCCGCCCTGCGGCACCGCCACGTCCGCCCCGGCCGCGGCGAACCTCGAGGCCATGGCCCCGGCCACGGTCGCGTGCAGGCGGCGGCTCGCGGCGACGCGCTCGACGACCTCACGGGGCTCGGCGAAGGCGTACGCGGCGGCCTTCTGCGTCGGGCCGGACGTGCTCGACCAGATCTCGCTGGCGACGCCCGCGAGCCGGTCGCGCAGGCCGCTGAGCGCGTCGGGCAGCATGGCCACGCCGATCCGCCAGCCGCCGAGCGCGAGGTTCTTGCTGAGCGCGGTCGTGACGACGGTGCGCTCCGGCGCGTAGCGCGCCGGGCACGGGAAGTCGATATCCTGTTCGAAGACCAGGTCACGGTAGATCTCGTCGGCGAGGATGATCAGGTCCAGCTCGCGGGCGACCTCGCACATCCGGCGTACGGTCTCGGTGCTCGCCAGGGTGCCGGTGGGGTTGTCGGGCAGGGTGACCACGAGGCAGCGCACGTCGTGTCCCGCGGCGCGGGCCAGCGTGACCTCCTCGCGCAGCGCGTCGGGGTCGGGGACGCCGCCCTCTCCGGGCGGGGTCGGCACGAAGATCGGCTCGATGCCCATGAGGCGGGTCTGAGCGGCGTAGCTGACCCAGCTCGGCCGGGGTACGACGACGCCTCCGCCGATCGCGAGCAGCAGCGCGTACAGGAGAGGCTTGCTTCCGGGACCCGCCACGATCAGTCCGGGGTCGGCGGGGAGCCCACGACGGCGCCAGTAGCCCGCGGCGGCCGTACGCAGGTCGGACGTGCCGGCGACCGGTCCGTATCCGCCTCGGCCCGCGCCGGACGCGAGCTCTTCCTCGAGGGCCGGCAGGACCGGGAGGCCCGCCTCGCCGAACGCGAGGTGCAGGACCGGGAGACCCGCCCTGCGGCGTTTTTCGAGGGCTTCGTTGGCGGCAAGAGTCGCGGACACGGCGACTGACATCGATGACTCCATGGAGTGCTCGAAGTGGTTACGGACTGTGTGCGGGCTACAACTCCATCGTCTATTGGAACGGGCCATCAGTACAAGCGAGGCTTTCCGCTGCCATGCGTAAGATGTGCTTATGCTCGATGTCAGGCGGCTGCGGCTGCTGAGGGAGTTCGCCGACCGGGGGAGCATCGCCGCGACGGCCAAGGCCCTCGGCTACACCCCGTCGGCCGTGTCACAGCAGCTCGCGGTCCTCGAACGCGAGGTAGGCACCACGCTGCTCGACCGCACCGCGCGCAGCGCAGAGCTCACCGACGCCGGCCGCCGCCTCGCCGATCATGCCGACCGCATCCTGCGGATGATCGAGTTCGCCGAGGCCGACGTGTCCGAGGCCGAGCCGACCGGCCAGATCGTGCTGACGGCGTTCCCGACCGCGGCCGTGGCGTTCGCGCCGGCCCTCGCCCACAGCCTGCGCCACCACACGGGCCTGACCTTCCAGCTCCGCCAGACCCGGCCCGGCGACGGCCTGCGCCAGGTACGGTCCGGCGAGGTCGACATCGCGCTGATCGACGACTGGACCGGCCGGCTGCCGACCCGTGGCGGCGGCAGCCTGCGCTTCAGCCTCCTGCTCCAGGATCCGCTCGTACTGGTCGTGCCCGCCGGGCACTGGGCCGCCGACCCCAGCAAGCAGATCGAGCTCCGGCGGCTGCGCGAGGAGCCGTGGCTCGCCGCACCCGAGGGCGAACCCTCCCGCCACGCCTTCGACCTCCTGCTGGCCGACGTGGGCGGCGCGCCGCCGATGCCGTGGGAGTTCGAGGGCCTCGGCACGATCCTCGGCCTGGTCGCACGAGGCGTCGGGATCGCCGCCGTACCGAGCCTCGCCCTCACCGCCGCCGTACGCGGCATCGCCGCGCGCAAGCTCCCCGGCGGGCTGACCCGCTACGTCTACGCCGTCGTGCGCACGGCCAGCGTGCGGCGCCCCTCGGTCGCGGTCACGCTGGAGGCGCTGAAGGACGCGGTCGCCGAGATCGACGTACGGTCCGTCGGAATTCCGTCCGCCGACGTCGAGTCCGAATGACGTCCCGAACGGTGCGCACCAAGGTCGCAGACCGCGTGCCGGTCGGCTGCGAAACGCCCGGCTTCTTCGACGACCCCGCCTACGGCCTCGGTGTCATGACCGATACCCAAAGCCCCCGCCAGGTCCAGACGATTTCGCCGTATTGAGCAAACGCCGCGCCGGGCGCTTCGATGAGGCGCAGCGCTTGCACAGCGGTTCAGTTCACGCAGCCCGGGACGGGTGTACCGGCGCAGTTGTCCGGGGTGTTCGCCCGGACGATCGAACGCGTGAGGGTGACACCACCTGCGGGGTTCTCATTGAGAATCCCGCCACCGCTGGTGCCAGGTGCGAGGTTGCTGGCCTTGTTGTGCACGACGAGGCTATTGACCAGCGAGGTCACGCTGGTCGCCGAGTTGGTGATGCCACCCCCCAGGCGCGCGCTGGTGTTGCCGCTGACGGTGCTTTGGATGATCCGGGTGTTACCGCCGGTGTCCGTCAGGATGCCGCCGCCTCGGCCGCTCGGGCCGGTAGGAACGGTGACGGCGTTGGCCAAGAGACGGCTCTTGAACAGCGTCAGGGTTCCCGTATTGACGATGGCGCCACCGTTCATGGTCGCGGTGTTCGTCTTCAAGACGGAATTGGCGACCAGCGCCCGAGCGCCGATGCCTTGGACCGCCAGCCCGCCGCCGCTCGAGCCCGTTTCGTTGCGGGTGAGCGTGACGAAATTCAACACCAAGGTTCCGAAATCATTGATCCCGCCGCCGTTACCCGGATTTCTTCCGCCAAGGACGAAGATTCCTCGGATGCGGAGCGTCGCACCGGCGGCGACGTTGATGACGGGCCCCGGCGGCATGGCCGGATCGGCCTTGATGGCCGTGCTCGGCCCTCCGACGATGGCGATGTTTCCGCTGGTGAAGTTCAGCGTCGCGGCGGTGAGGTACGTGCAGAGTGGCGAAAGCCGGAGCACGGCCGGACTCTGTGCGATCGCCGCGGCGATCGCCGTGGACAACTGCGCCGAGCTGCAGCCTACCCGGATGACGGGCACCCCGACCTGCGCTGGCTGTGCGCTGGCCGCTGTTGGCGCCACTCCCACCAGAATGGAGGCCGCAACGCCACCAGCCGTTTTGATAAACGATCCCATTTCCGCTTCTCCCCGAATCGGACAATCCCTTCCTGTGATGATCGCGCGCACGCCGATCATGCATCCGTGCCGACCGTTGGATGGCTGTGCTTTCTCGATCAGGGTTTTACCTGCGCTCGACCCGGCCGGTGACACGCGAGCGTTCTGGCCGGATCGACTGGCGGATATGAGAAAGACCATGATCGCGGTGTTGGTGACAGCGGCGGGGGAGCACCGTGATCGCCGGCGCGGGCACGCGGCAGGACGCGACGATCGCGTTCTTCCGCTCCGTGGGCGCGTTCGGCCGTCCGTGCGGCGAGGCGGAGCCGTGCGGCCTGCTGGGTGCCGTGGGGCTGGCGGAGGCCGGGGTACGCGCGAGCGGCGCGCCGGCGTTCTTCACCGCGCGCAAGCCGGTCGCAGCGCCGTGAACTGTCCCTAGACTTGGCCCATCATGGCCGTGCAAATCGCTCCCAGCATCCTGTCCGCGGACTTCGCCCGCCTGGCCGACGAGGTCGCGGCCGTCTCCGACGCCGACTGGATCCACGTCGACGTGATGGACAACCATTTCGTCCCCAACCTGACGCTCGGGCTGCCGGTGGTCGAGTCGCTGCTCAAGGTGACGCCGCTGCCGCTCGACTGCCACCTGATGATCGAGGACCCCGACCGGTGGGCGCCCGCGTACGCCGAGGCGGGTGCGGGCAGCGTCACGATCCACGTCGAGGCGGCGAGCGCGCCGATCAGGACGCTGCGGGAGATCCGCGCGATCGGCGCGCGTGCCGGGCTGGCGCTCAATCCCGGTACGGCCATCGAGCCGTACGCGGACCTGCTGGGCGAGATCGACATGCTGCTGGTGATGACGGTCGAGCCCGGGTTCGGCGGGCAGTCGTTCCTCGACGTCGTCCTGCCCAAGATCCGCCGCGCCCGCGAGCTGATCAAGGGCCGCGACCTCGACGTGTGGCTCGAGGTGGACGGCGGCGTGAACGCCCGGACCATCGAGCGCTGCGCGGAGGCCGGCGCGGACGTGTTCGTGGCCGGTTCGGCGGTCTACTCCGCCGACAACCCGGCCGAGGCCATCCGCGCCCTCCGCGAGAGCGCCGTCGCCGCGTCCCGCTAGAGCGCGTAGATCGTCGCGCCGTCTTCGACGGTCGAGCGCAGGCGGCCCTGCGTGACCAGCACCTCCAGGTGGGCCCAGGTCTCGGTGGTGGCCAGCATCTGGTTGAACACGTCCAGGTCGTCGAACCGGCGTTCGCGGCGGGTCCAGGCGAGGGCGCGCGCGGTCTCGTACGCGGTGCCGGATCCGGCGGCCACGGCGGCCAGGCACGCGTCGAGCCGTACGGCGTGGTGCCCCAGGAGCTCGTCCACCCGCGCGTGCACGCTCTCGGTGACAGGCCCGTGCGCCGGCAGCAGTCGCAGGTCGGGAAGGCGCCGGACCGCCTCGAGCGAGCGCAGGTACGAACCCAGCGGCGAGGCCGCCGGCGCGCTCTCGAACCCGATCGACGGCGTGATGTGCGGCAGCACGTGGTCGCCGGCGAACAGCAGCCCGCCGTCCAGGTCGGCGAAGACCAGGTGGCCACGGGTGTGGCCGGGCGTCGGTACGGCGAGCAGCTCGCGCCCGGTCAGCGGCAGGGAGGTGCGCCCGTCGATCCAGTCGTCGGGCATCTCCCACTCGAGCGGGCTGTGCCCGCCCTCCTTCCAGATCGCGCGCAGGGTCTCGACGATCGGGCCGGCGCCGCAGACGCGCAACTGCTCGAGCTGCGCGGAATCCTCCGGCCGCCGCGGCTGGGTGAGCTTCTCGAGCGACGGGCGCTCGCCGATGCCGAGGCTCACGCGGGTGCCGAACTCCCGGCGTACGGCGAGGGCCTGCGTGTAGTGGTCGCGGTGCACGTGCGTGACCAGGAACCGCGTGATGTCGCCGAGCCCGGCGCCGAGGTCCTTGAGCGCGGTCTCGAGCTGCCGGCGCGCCTCGTCCAGGGCCCAGCCGCCGTCGATGAGGACCAGGGCGCCGTCCTGCTCGATCGCGTAGACGTTGACCGCCCGCAGGCCGTCATTGGGCAGCGGCAGCGGTATCCGGTGCACGCCGGGCGCCACCTGGAAGGCTCCAGGCTCGATCCACTGCGTTCGCTGCGACATCCGCACCGCCCTCTTCCTCGGGTCGCGTCATTCGATCTATACCGGACTCGCCCTCCGGATACCAAGACGGAGCCCGGTGAGACCGAACACTCTTCGGGTATTCGGCCATCGGGTACGGTCCGGGCCGGGAGGTGCGCGTTGCTCCAGTCGATCGGGATGGCCGCCGTGGTGCTCGTCGGCGCCGGCACCCAGCGCGTCACGGGACTCGGGTTCGCGCTGGTGGCCTCGCCGTTCATGGTCCTGCTGCTCGGCCCCTTCGACGGCGTACTGCTGATCAACGCGTGCGGCGCCGTGACCGCGGCCATCGTGCTCACCCAGGTCTGGCGCGACGTCGAGCTCCGCAAGGCCGCGCTGCTGCTCGGCCCGGCGCTGCCGGCCGTGGTGCTCGGCGCGTGGGTGGCGCGCCACCTGCCGGCCCCGGTGCTGGCCGTCGCCGTCGGCGGGCTCGTGCTGGTCGCGCTGCTGGCCGTCGTCTCGAGCGAGCGCGCTCGCGTGCTGCGCGGCAACCCCGGCGCGGTGATCGCGGGTGTCGGCTCGGGCTTCCTGAACGCCACGGTCGGCGCCGGCGGCCCGGCGATCGCCGTCTACGCGGTCTCCACGAACTGGGCGCACCGGAGGTTCGCGGCGACCGCCCAGCTGATCTTCGCGGTGCTGAGCACGGCCTCCCTGGCGGCCAAGGGCGGCCGGCCGTCGCTGACGGCGGCCGGCTGGATCATCGTGGTGTCCGGGCTGCTCGTCGGGATCGCCACCGGCGGCCTCCTCGCCGAGCGGATCCCCGCCGAACGGGCCCGGTGGGCGGTCGTGGTCCTGGCGATGGCGGGCGCCGCCCTCACGGTGGCCAAGGGCCTCATCGCCCTGTGACCGCGCACGACCCGGCGCGACGTGTGCATCGTCACAGCGGACGGGAATGCCCGGCATGGCACACTGGTTGCGAAGTCATGTAAGCGTGCTCCGGGGTCGGTGAAATTCCGAACCGGCGGTGACAGTCCGCGACCCGGCCGAATCCATCGGCTGGTTGACTCGGTGAAATTCCGGGACCGACGGTTAAAGTCCGGATGGGAGGCAGCACGCCGCCGTACCCCTTTTGTCGAGGGGTGCGGTGTTTGTGGCGTTGTCCCGCCACGCCCCGGAGCCTTGATGGAGGAGGCTCGGGGACTTGACCGCCACCGCCGCCCACGAGGCAGCGATGCGCCGCGCGATCGCGCTGGCGGCACGCGCCATCGGCGGCACCAGCCCCAACCCGGTGGTCGGCTGCGTCGTGCTCGACGCCGCCGGTGAGACCGCGGGCGAGGGCTTCCACGCGGTCGCGGGCGGCCCGCACGCCGAGATCGTCGCGCTCGCCGAGGCCGGTGAGCGCGCGCGGGGCGGCACCCTCCTCGTCACCCTCGAACCCTGCGACCACCAGGGCCGTACCGGCCCGTGCAGCCGCGCCGTGATCGAATCCGGCGTACGCCGGGTCGTGTACGCGGTCGCCGACCCCGGCCCGGTCGCCGGAGGCGGCGCGCGCCGCCTCGCGGACGCGGGCATCGAGGTGGACAGCGGGCTGCTCGCCGCCGAGGCCGAGCGCGTCAACGCCGAGTGGCTGACCTTCGCGCGCGCCGGGCGCCCCCACGTGACCTGGAAGTTCGCCGCAACCCTCGACGGGCGATCGGCCGCCGCCGACGGCACCAGCCAGTGGATCACCGGCGAGGAGGCGCGGGCCGACGTCCATCTGCTGCGCGCCCGCTGCGACGCGATCATCGCGGGCTCCGGCACGGTCCTCGCGGACGATCCGAGCCTGACCGTGCGCGGCGCCGAACCCCGTGGCCGTACGCCGCTGCGCGTCGTCGTCGACACCCGCGCCCGTACCCCGAAGGACGCCCGCGTCCTCGACGACGCGGCGCCGACCCTCGTCGCCGTGGCCGACGACGCCGACGCGGCGCACCTTGACGCCGTGCTGCGCCTCCCGCGCGCCGGCGGCGGTCTGGACCTGGCCGCCCTGCTCGCCGGGCTGCGCGAGCGGGAGATCGTGTCGGTCCTGCTCGAGGGCGGCCCGACCCTCGCGGGGTCGTTCCTCGCCGCCGGGCTCGTCGACCGGGTCGTCGCCTACCTGGCACCCACGCTTCTCGGATCCGGAGCCGCCGCCCTCGGCGACGCCGGCGTCGACACGCTCGCGCGGGCCCACGGCCTGGCGATCGACGACATCACCACGATCGGACCGGACCTGCGGATCACAGGTCGGCCGCTGCTCCGAAGGGAGAGCTGAGATGTTCACCGGAATCGTCGAAGAGCTCGGGGAGGTCGTCGCGCTCGAGCCGGCCGGCGACTCCGCCCGGCTCACCGTGCGCGGCCCGCTCGTCGTCACCGACGCGGTCCACGGCGCGTCCATCGCGGTCAACGGGGTCTGCCTCACCGTCACCGAGATCAAGGACGACGCCTTCACCGTCGACGTGATGAAGGAGACCCTCGACCGGTCCAGCCTCGAGGGGCTGGCGCCCGGCGACCGGGTCAACCTCGAACGCCCCGTACGCCTCTCGGACCGGCTCGGCGGCCACCTCGTGCAGGGGCACGTCGACGGGGTCGGCCGGATCGTCTCCCGCGAGCCCGGCGAACGCTGGGACGTCGTCACCGTCGGCCTTCCGCCGGAGCTGGCACGCTACGTCGTCGACAAGGGCTCGATCACCGTCGACGGCATCAGCCTGACGGTCGTTGCGGCCCGCGACGACGCGTTCACGGTCGCGCTCATCCCGACGACCCTCGAGCTGACCACGCTGGGCCGCAAGAGCCCCGGCGACCCGGTCAACCTCGAGGTCGACGTCGTCGCCAAGTACGTCGAGCGGTTCGTCGTCACCGGGGCGAAGGCATGAGCTCCTGGACCCAGGCGGGCGTCACGCTCTTCGGCGAGAAGCTGCTGTGGACCGATCTGCTCGGCAACGTGTTCTCGCTGGCCACGGTGCTGCTGGCGATCCGGCGGACGATCTGGACCTGGCCGGTGCAGCTCGTCGGCGCCGCGCTGCTGTTCACCGCGTCGGTCAGCGCGCACGCGCCGGGCAACGCGCTCAAGCAGGTGATGTTCCTGGTGCTGGTCTCGTACGGCTGGGTCAAGTGGGTGCGCGGCATCCGTGAGGCCAGTGACCTGCCGGTACGCCCGGCGACCGTACGCGAGCGGGTGCTGCTCATCGGCGCGCTGGCCGCGGGCACCGCCGTGGTGGCCCTGATGTTCGCCGAGATCCCCTGGCTGCAGATCTCCTGGTCGCCGCTCGCGAACGCCTACATCTTCGTCGGCAGCGCCGTCGCGACGTTCGCGCAGAGCCGCGCGCTGGTGGACTTCTGGGTGATCTGGGTCCTGGTCGACCTGGTGGGCGTCCCGCTGGCGATCAAGTCCGGGCTGTACGTCTCCGGCGCCGCGTACGCGGTGTTCTTCGTAATGGTCCTCGCGGGCCTGCGCAACTGGATGAAGGAGTACCGCCGGCAGCGGCGGTCCGCTGAGATCGAGGTGGTGGCGGCATGAGTTTCGACAGTGTCGAGTCGGCGATCGAGGACATCGCGGCCGGCAAGGCGGTGATCGTCGTCGACGACGCCGACCGCGAGAACGAGGGCGACATCATCTTCGCGGGCGCCAAGGCGACGCCCGAGCTGCTCACCTTCACGATCCGCTACTCCAGCGGCGTGATCTGCGTGCCGATGGAGGGCCGCGACCTCGACCGGCTGCAGATCCCGCTGATGACCGCACAGAATCGCGAGCGGATGCGCACCGCGTACACGGTCAGCGTGGACGCTCGCGACGGCGTGACCACCGGGATCTCGGCGGCCGACCGCGCGCATACGATCCGCACCCTGTGCGACTCGGCGACCGAGCCGTACGAGCTGGTGCGGCCGGGCCACATCTTCCCGCTGCGCTACCACGAGAGCGGCGTACTGCGGCGGCGCGGGCACACCGAGGCCGCCGTCGATCTGGCGCGGCTCGCCGGGCTCACGCCGGCCGGCGTCCTGGCCGAAGTGGTCAACGATGACGGCACGATGGCGCGGCTGCCGCAGCTCGAGGTGTTCGCCAAGGAGCACGACCTCAAGCTGATCTCGATCGAGCAGCTCGTGGAGTACCGCAAGCGGACCGAGCGGATGGTCGAGCGCGTCGCCGAGACGCGGATCCCCAACCGCCACGGCACCTGGCGCGCGTTCGGGTATTCCAGCGCCATCGACGGCGGCGAGCACCTCGCGCTGGTGATGGGCGACCTCGGCGACGGCACGGACGTCCTGGTCCGCGCGCACTCCGAGTGCCTGACCGGCGACGTACTCGAGTCGCAGCGCTGCGACTGCGGCACCCAGCTCGACGCGGCCATGGAGGCCATCGCGGCCGAGGGCCGTGGCGTGGTGCTCTACCTGCGCGGGCACGAGGGCCGGGGGATCGGCCTGCTCGCCAAGCTCCGGGCGTACGAGATGCAGGACAACGGCTCGGACACCGTGGACGCCAACCTCGAGCTCGGCCTGCCGGTCGACGCGCGGGAGTACGTCAACGCCGCCCAGATGCTCACCGACCTCGGCGTACGGTCCGTACGCGTGCTGACCAACAACCCGGCGAAGGTCGACGGCCTGGCCGGATTCGGCGTCGACGTCCTCGGCCGTACGCCCCTTCCGGTGGTCGTCACCGAGCACAACCGCCGTTACCTCACCGCCAAGCGTGACCGCCTGGGTCACCGGATCGGAGATATCTGATGAGTGGTGCCGGACGTCCGGACGAGACCGCGGTCGAAGCGTCCGAACTGGAGCTGGGCATCGTCTGCACCCGCTGGCACGCCCAGGTCACCGACCGCCTGCTGGACCGCGCGCTGGCCGCCGCGAAGGAGAGCGGCATCGAGACGCCCGTCGTCGTACGAGTGGCGGGCGCCCTCGAGCTGCCCGTCGTGGCACAGCAGCTCGCGCGGGACAACGACGCGGTCGTGTGCCTCGGCGCCGTTGTGCGCGGCGGTACGCCCCACTTTGACTATGTATGCGACTCGGTTACCGAGGGTTTGACGAGAGTTGCTCTTGATGAGGGCACACCCATCGGCAACGGCGTACTAACCTGTGAGACGCTTGACCAGGCACTGGACCGCTGCGGCCTGGACGACAGCAGCGAAGACAAGGGATGGGAGGCGACCGTGGCCGCTCTCGATACGGCACTGACCCTGAGGGGCCTGCGGCATCACGGTCACGCGCGGCATCACTCGGAGCATCAGGGCTCCTGAGCTTCCACGCCGCGATTTCCCATCTTTCACCAGGAAGGCCTTTACCGTGCTGTCACTCGTGCTTCCCAAGGGGTCACTCGAGCGCGCGACGTTCGAGCTCTTCGACGCCGCGGACCTGACCGTCCGCCGCGGCTCCGAGCGTGACTACCGCGCCTCCATCGACGACCCCCGCATCGACCGGGTCCGCGTCCTGCGCCCGCAGGAGATCCCGACGTACATCGAGCAGGGCCTGTTCGACGTCGGGATCACCGGGCGTGACTGGATCACCGAGACCGACGCCGACGTCGTCTCTCTCGGCGAGCTGAAGTACTCCAAGGCGACGTCCAACCCGGTCCAGGTCATCATGGCCGTGCCCAACGACGCGCCCTGGCAGTCCGTCTCCGACCTCCCCGAGGGCGTGCGGATCTCCACGGAGTTCCCCGCGATGACCGAGCGTTTCCTGGTCGAGCACGGCGTCAAGGCCCGAGTCGTCCCGTCCTACGGCGCGACAGAGGCGAAGGTCCCCGACATCGTCGACGCCATCGTCGACCTCACCGAGACCGGCTCGTCGCTCCGCAAGAACGGCCTGCGCATCCTCGACACGCTGCTGATCAGCTACACCGAGCTGGTCGCCAACCGCGAGGCGTACGAGGACCCGAACAAGCGGGCCGCCATGGAGGACATCGCGCTCCTCCTGCAGGGCGCGATCCGTGCCCGCGGCAACGTCCTGCTGAAGCTCAACGTCTCCAACGGCCGGCTCCAGGAGGTGCTGGACATCATGCCGTCGATGTCCTCACCGACGGTCACGCCGCTCGCGGGCGGTGAGATGCACGCGGTCGAGAGCGTCGTCGCCAAGCACGGCATCAACACGCTCATCCCGGCCATCCGGTCGGCCGGCGCGCGCGACATCCTCGAGATCCCGATCAGCAAGATCGTCGACTGACGTGAGCCCGGCGACGTGGCGACCGCGCCGAGCCCGGATCATCCCGTACGTTCTCGCGGTGGTGGTCGTGCTGGGCATGGTCGCCCTCGCCGTGGCGATGCCGCCCCCATGGGCCCTCGGCGACCGGCTGGGCCTCGTGGCCATCGGCGTGATCATCGCCGGCATCCTGCACATGCTCGCCCGCAGCCGGGTGACCGCCGACGATCACGGCCTGACCGTCGTGAACGGCCTGCGGACCCACGAGTTCGAGTGGGCCGAGATCCTCTCCGTCTCCATGGGCGACGGCGCGCCCTGGCCGACGTTCGACCTGGCCGACGGCTCGACCACGGTGGCGATGGGCATCCAGGCGTCGGACGGTGCCCGAGCCCAAACCGCGGTCGCCGAACTCACCGCGCTGATCCACGAACGCGGCGAAGCCGCCGAGGTCTGACCCGGCGCCGTCGGACCTCTACGTTGAGGTAGCGGGGAAGTAACCTTGAGGCGTGCCGCATACCACGTCAATCCCGGCGGCGGACTTCGCGTCGCCGTCGGAACTGAGGGAAGCCCTCGAACGCCACGCCTATCTCGCGGACGAGGGGCTGGTGACCGCCTGCTTCCTCAGCCTGCGCATGGGGCGGCCGCTGTTCCTCGAGGGTGAGGCAGGGGTCGGCAAGACGGAGCTGGCCAAGACCCTCGCCGCAGTCCTGGACGGTCCGCTGATCCGGCTCCAGTGCTACGAGGGGCTGGACGCCGCGCAGGCGCTGTACGACTGGGACTTCCCACGGCAGCTCCTGCACCTGCGGGCCGCCGAGGCGGCCGGGGTGACCGACGTGGAGCGGTTGGAGTCCGAGCTGTACGACCGGCGGTTTCTCGTCTCGCGCCCGCTGCTGCAGGCGCTGGAGACCTCCACCGCCGAGCGGCCGAGTGTCCTGCTCGTCGACGAGATCGACCGGGCCGACGACGAGTTCGAGGCGTTCCTGCTCGAGGTGCTCAGCGACTTCACCATCTCGATCCCCGAACTCGGCACCATCCACGCCGAACGCCCGCCGGTCGTCGTCGTGACCTCGAACCGTACGCGCGAGGTGCACGACGCCCTGAAGCGCCGCTGCCTGTACCACTGGCTGGAGCACCCCGCCTTCGACCGCGAGGTCGCGATCATCCGGCGCCGGATGCCGGCCGCGTCGGAGGACCTCGTACGCCAGGTCGCGGGCGCGACGGCGCGGCTGCGGAAGCTGGACCTGCTCAAGTCCCCGGGAGTCGCCGAGAGCCTCGACTGGACCGAGGCCCTCGTCGCGCTGGGCGCACGTGACCTCGACCCGGACACCGCAGCGGTGACGCTCGGCGCCGTGCTGAAGTACCGCGAGGACACCGACCGCGTCGTCCAGCGTGGCATCGGGGCCTTGTTGAACGGGGCCTGACGATGGTCGGCGACAACGGCCCCACGGCGACCGGCCCCGCTTCGCCCGCCGGGCGTGACGTGGTCGAGACGCTGACCGGGTTCGCGCGTACGCTGCGGGCGGCCGGGGTCGGGGCCGATCCGGAGCGGCTCCAGGCGATGGTGCGCGCCCTCGGGCATCTGAACGTTCTCGACCAGGGAGACGTCTACTGGGCCGGCCGGCTCACCCTGTGCGCGGACCCGGCCGACCTGCCGAGGTACGACCGGTGCTTCGACGTCTACTTCTCCGGCGGCACCGCCTCGCCCCGGCGTACGCCGCCGCCCGCCGTCTCTGTGGTCCGGCACGCGGTGACGCCGGGTGACGCGACCGGGGAGGACCGGCCCGGCGACGTCTCCGCCGCGACCGCCAGCGAGATCGAGGTGCTGCGGATGCGCGACGTGGCACGGCTGAGTGCCGCCGAGCGCGCCGAGGTGCACCGGCTACTCGCGCTCCTGAACGACGTGTCGGCGCGGCGAAGGTCGCGCCGGTTCACCGCGCACCACCGCGGGCGGCTCGACCAGCACCGTACGGTCCGCTCGATCCTGCGGCGCGGCGGGGAGATCTCCGGCCTGCGCTACCGGGAGCACCGGACCCGGCCACGGCGCGTGGTGCTGATCGTGGACGTGAGCGGTTCGATGAGCCCGTACGCGGATGTGCTGCTGAGGTTCGCGCACGCGGCCGTGCGGTCGGCGCCGCGTACGACCGAGGTGTTCAGCGCCGGAACCCGGCTGACCAGGGTGACCCGCGAGCTGCGCCACCGCGAGCCGGACGTCGCGATGACGGCGGTGTCGGCCGCGATCCCCGACTGGAGCGGCGGCACGCGGCTGGGCGAGGAGCTGAAGGAGTTCCTCGACCGCTTCGGGCAGCGGGGGATCGCGCGCGGCGCGATCGTCATCGTGGCCTCCGACGGCTGGGAACGCGGCGACGCGACGCTGCTCGGCGAGCAGATGGCGCGGCTACGGCGGCTCGCGTACCGCATCGTGTGGTCGAATCCGCACAAGGCGCAGCCCGGGTACGAACCGCTCACCGCGGGAATGCTCGCGGCGCTGCCCTATGTCGACGACTTCGTGGCGGGGCACAGCCTGGCCGCACTGGAGGAACTGGCAGGGGTGATCGGTAATGCGTGAGGTCCTCCGCGAGATCCGCAAATGGTACGACGCGGGTGAGACGTTCGGGCTGGCCACGGTCGTGGACACGTTCCGCAGCGCGCCCCGGCCACCGGGTGCCGCGATGGCCGTCTCCAGCGAGGGCGAGGCCGTCGGCAGCGTGTCCGGCGGCTGCGTCGAGGGCGCGGTGTACGAGCTCGCGCAGGAGGTCATGGCGTCCGGGCAGGCCGTCGTGCAGCGGTACGGGGTCAGCGACGACGACGCGTTCTCGGTCGGGCTGACCTGCGGCGGCATCCTCGACGTGCTGGTGGAGCCGATCTCCCGTACGACGTTCCCGCTGTTCGGCGAGGCGATGACCTCGATCGAACGCCAGGAGCCGGTGGCGATCGTGACCGTCGTCGAGGGCCCCGGCGAGATCGGTGCGCGGCGGGTCGTATGGCCGGACCGCGCGGTGGGCCACCTCGGCCTCGAACGCCTCGACGCGGCGGTCGACGACGACGCGCGCGGCATGCTCGCGCAGGGGACGACCGGAATGCGGCGCTACGGCCGACATGGTGAGCGGCGCCTCGACGAGCTGGCCGTGTTCGTGTGCTCGTTCGCGCCGCCGCCGCGCATGCTGGTGTTCGGCGCGATCGACTTCGCCGCCGCGGTGGCGCGGGTCGGCAAGTTCCTCGGCTACCACGTGACCGTCTGCGACGCGCGGCCGGTGTTCGCGACGCCCAAGCGGTTCCCCGAGGCGGACGAGGTCGTGGTGAGCTGGCCGCACCGGTTCCTCACCGATGCCGATGTGGACGAGCGCACGGTGATCTGCGTGCTCACGCACGACCCGAAGTTCGACGTGCCGCTGCTGGAGGTGGCACTGGACACCCCGGCCGCGTACATCGGCGCGATGGGCTCGCGCCGCACGCACGACGATCGGCTGGCACGGCTGCGCGAGGTCGGCGTACCGGAGCCCCAACTCGCCCGCCTGCGCTCGCCGATCGGCCTCGACCTGGGCGCACGTACGCCCGAGGAGACCGCCGTGTCGATCGCCGCCGAGCTGATCCAGCTCCGGTGGGGCGGCAGCGGCCACCCCCTGACCGGCACGCTGGGCCGCATCCACGGCCACTAGAGCGTGCCTGACGGATCCCGAATGCGCGCCGCCTGGGCACCGCGCAGGGCTCGGCGAAGCCCGTACCCGCCGGTCCCTATGACTGCTCATCGCCATTGACCCGCCGTGGTGGTGCGGGCACCACCACGGGCCGTCGTGCCGACCACACTGCGTTGGCGCGCCGCACCGGGCAGACTGGTAGATGTCCAGGTATTCCCCGAGAGCCGGAAGGCCCCGTGTCCCACATGTCGCCCACCCGTGGCCGAAGCCGCCCATCCGCGTCGCGATCCGTACGCCGCCTCCTGGTGGTGGCCGGGGTCGGAGTCGCGGTCGTCGTGGGTGCCGCCGTCGCTCCGTCGCCGTCGAGCCACGGAGTCGTGCCGCCGGTGATGGCGCGTCCTTGAGCCGTACGGTGGGGTTCGCGGGCGTTTCTTCATGATCGTCGGCGCTGTCCTGGCTACTCTTCCAGAGCATGGGAACCAGGCATTCGGGTGCGCCCGCCGGATTGTTGCTCGCGGCGGGTGAGGGCAGCCGGCTCGGCCGGCCCAAGGCGCTCGTGGAGATCGACGGAGTTCGGCTCGTGGACCGGGGGGTCCGCATGCTGCACGAGGCGGGATGCACACCGATCATCGTCGTCACCGGCGCGGCCCGCGTCGACGTGGCGGGCGCCGTCGTCGTGCACAACCCCGACTGGCGCACCGGAATGGGCTCGTCCCTGCGCGCCGGCCTGTCCGCGCTGGCGCCCGACTGCCCCGCCGTCGTGATCGCCCTGGTCGACCAGCCGAAGGTCACCGCCGACGCGGTACGCCGGCTGCGCGAGGCACACGAGTCCGGCGCACGCGTGGCGGTCGCCTCCTACGCCGGCCGCCCGCGTAACCCCGTCCTCATCGCGCACGAACACTTCGCCGAGGCCGCCTCCCACGCCACCGGCGACATGGGCGCCCGCGAGTTCCTCCGCGCCCGCTCGGACATCGTCGTCCCGGTCCCGTGCGACGACGTCGCCGAACCCGACGACATCGACACGCTCGAGGACCTGCGGCGCCTCAGCTGACGCCGGTACCGCAGTCGCCGCGGAGGCCGTCGCTGCCGTGGGCGGCGTCCGTGTAGACGGGACGGCCCTCGATCTCGAGGGTGACGGAGAGCCGATAGTCGTAGGTTCCGGTACGCCCGGCGGGGCAGGGGACGTCGAGCGTGGTCCGTGTGTCGCCGGGCGGGCCCGACGGCCCGGGGGCGACCGGCGGCCCGGCCGGCCGAGCCGCGGGGGAGTCCGCCGCGTCGCTCGTACGGCCGCCGGTTGAGACCACGACCAGCGTGACCAGGGAGACCACGAGCGACGCGACGCTCACGAACAGCGTCACGACGACCAGCGGGTCCCGCGTGGGACGGGGCCCGGTCGCGGGGGCGGTCATCGGCGTCTCAGCCGGGGAGGGGGACCGTACCGGCGTCGACGGCTCCGCATTCGACGGCTCGGCGGAGTCTGGCGGTCAGTGCCTTGATGGTCGCCGGTTCGTCCATGACGCCGCCGTCGGCCTGCTTGTCGTCGTTCCACGAGCGGACCCGGTGGATCACGTCGTCCAGGCCGTTCAGGTGGTAGGCGTACACCGCGGCGTACCGGCTGGCCAGGTGGGCGGCGTGCATGTCCCAGCCCTGGTTGTAGCCGTGCAGCAGGGAGTAGCGCACCAGGCCGGCGTGCATGCGCCAGGCACGGTGGACGTCCTTGGTCTCGTCGCTTGCCGGGACGATGTTGGTCGAGCCGTCCGACAGGCGTACGCCGGTGCCGGCGAGGGTGACCTGCATGACATGGCGGGCGTACTCGCAGGACGGGTGGTCGAGGCGCTGCTCGGACGGGGGCAGCCCGCACGCGGCCGTGTAGTCGAACACCCCGAAGTGCGCGGCGCTCAGCCGCGTGCCGGCGGCGGCCACGATCTCGCCGAGGCGGAGGACCGACTCGGTCGTCTCGACCTGGATCTCGAAGCGCAGCATGCCCTCGGGCAGGCCGATCTCCTCCTCGAACCGGGTCAGGAACTCCGCGAAGAGCGTGACGTGCTCGGGCATGACGATCTTCGGGAAGGTCACCACGAAACCGCCCGGCAGCCTGCCCAGGCGCTCGGCCAGGCCGGTGAGGAAGCCATCGAGGGTGCGCATGCTGCGCTCGTGCCCGCCCTCGGCGAAGGACTTCACCCGCAGGCCCCAGTAGTACGGGAGGGTCCGGGCCTCGTACGCCTGCGCGACCGACTCGACGGCCTGCGCGACGTGGGTGTCCTCCTCGTCGTCGTCGCGGACGCCGTAGCCGTCCTCGAAGTCGATCCGCACGTCCTCGACGGGTTCGCGCGACAGCTTCGCCGCGACCCGCCCGCGTACGGTCGCGCCCAGCGCCGGGTCGATCCCGAACGCGCCGCCCATCGCCGCGCCGTCGGACGCGTGCGCGTCGAGCAGGCGCAGCGCCTCGGCGCCCAGGTCGGGGGCGGTGGTCGCGGTGAAACGGTCCGCGGGCACGTACACGGTGTGCACGGGCTGCCGCTCCGCCGGCTCGCCGGGGTGGCTGCGCGCGTGCTCGGCGCGGGCCTCCTCCACGCGTGCGCTCAGGTCGTCGAGCGACGACAACGTCAACTTCACCGCGTGAGTCCTCTCAAGAAGATGGTGCGCATCACCCTGCGGTGATGCCCCAGGTACCGGCGAACGTCTGATCCGACTCCAGCGTCACCAGGTCGGTTCCCGTGACGAACGCGTTCGGCGGGCAGGTCATGGGTTCGACGCCGATGCCGGTACGGCGTACGCCCGCATCGACCTCGTCGAGCGTGTACAGCTCCAGCCAGGGGTGCGCCTCGTCGATCCACAGCGTCACCGCGCGTGAGTCGTCGGAGAGCCGCACCCGCGCGCGGCCGTCCGCGTCGCGCGTCAGCGCGGTGAACGGGTTGTCCAGGATCGTGTCACCGAGCGGCCGGGCCTCGCGGAGGTCGTACGCGGTGCCCGTGACCTCCCTCGGCGACGACTCCGGGATCGCGCGGTCGTCGACCTCGAGGTAGGCGCCGGCCGGGACGGCCAGCTCGCACTCGTCGATCGGCCGGCCGAGCGTGAGGTAGGGGTGCGCGCCGTGCCCGTACGGCGCCGGGCGCGCGCCCGTGTTCCGCGCGGACATGCGCACGGTCAGCCCGTCCGACGCGTCGAGGGCGTACTCCACGTCGAGGTCGACACGGAACGGGTAGCCGGGGCGGCCGAGCAGCCGGTGCGTCAGGCGTACCCGGTGGGGTTCGTGTTCGGCGAGCGTCCACGCCTCCCAGCGGACCAGGCCGTGGATCGCGGTGTGGCGGTCCGGTTCGTCGACGGTCAGTTCGTGCGTCGCGCCGCCGAACTCGTACCGGCCGTGGTCGATCCGGTTCGGCCACGGCACCAGGAGCTGGCCGGCCGCCGCCGGTGCGAGCTCGTCGGCGTCGTGCCCGAGGATCAGCGGTCGTCCGTCGTGGGTCAGCTCGCGCAGGCCCGCGCCCAGCTCCGTGACGACGGCGTCGTAGCGCCCTGCCGAGATCCTGAACTGATCTCCGGTGATCGGCCTGTCCATGAGGAGCATCCTTCCCCAGCCGGAGCCTCAGCCGCGCACGGGCGGCGGAGGCGGAGGACCCTGCGGGGGCACCGGGCCCTGGTGCGGGGGCGGCACGGGGCCCGGATACGGCGGGCCGCCCGCCATCGGGAACGGCACCGGCGGAGGCGCCGCCGGCGACTTCAGGTGCCCGATCTGGAAGCCGACCGCGCCGACCGCGAAGACCACGCCGACCAGCGCGAAGGCGATGGAGGCGTCCATGTTGAGCTGATTGTTCACCGAGCACGCGTTGCTGTTCGAAATGCCGGTGCTGTCCGGCACCTGGCAGTCGGAGGCCTGGAACGCGCCCAACACGGCGAGTCCGGCGCAGCCGGCGGCGATGAAGAGACACACCGCGAACAAGGGGTTGGTTTTGGTCTTACTTGGCATGGGGCCTCACCGTAGCGATTGTCGGTATCGGGAAATTGCCGGGTATATGAACCCGGGATCAGCCTCGCGGCGGGGGCGGGGGAGTGAAACCGCCAGGGCGCGGCGGGCCGCCGGCAACCGGGAACGGTACGGGCGGAGGCATGACCGGCGCGGGCGAGCGTCCCATCTGGAAGCCGATCCCGCCGAGCACGACGACCAGGCTGACGATCGCGATGGTGTTCGCGGCCTGCTCTGTCGCCTGCGTGTTTCCGGCGCATGAGCTGTGAGCGCTGAAGCTCGTGCCGCAGTCGGACGTGTCGATCGCCATGACGGTGGCCAGGCCGGCTCCCATCAGCGCCAGCAGAAAGCAGCAGACGAACAGCGGATGAGGGATGAAACGTGTACGCATGGCTCCATACGGTAGCGCTCCATTTGAATTCCCCCATCGAGGAAATGCGGGAAAGCGCGAACTGTCAGTGCCGCTGCCTAGGCTTGCCGTGTGATCAACGGTGGACATGTCATCATCTACAGCCGCGACGCCGAGGCCGACCGGGCCTTCTTCCGTGATGTGCTCGAATATCCTCACGTCGACGCCGGACACGGCTGGCTGATCTTCAAGCTGCCGCCGGCCGAGGTCGCCGTGCACCCGGCGGACGGCGCGGAGGCGCATGAGTTCTACTTCATGTGCGACGACGCCGAGGCGACCGTGAAGAGCCTGGCCGCCAAGGGCGTCGAGTTCACCCAGCCGCTGACCGACGCGGGCTGGGGGCTGCTGACGAGGTTCCGGCTGCCGGGCGGCGGCGAGGTGGGGATGTACGAGCCCCGCCACCCGCGCGCCTCAGAGCTGTGATCCGACCACAACCGGTCACACCTGTTCGGCGAGGCAGGCCAGCGCCTCGGTGAAGACCTCGGCGGGCGGTGAGACGAGGCCGGCGCCGACCTGGCCCGTGCCCGCTACCCGGCCGGCGATGCCGGTGTTGACGACGGGCAGGATGCCGGTGCGGACGACCTTCGTGACGTCGATGCCGACCGGCGTGCCGCGGAAGTCGAGGATCGGCACCTGGTACGCCGGGTGCTCGGCGAGGGTGATCTCGTACATCCGCTGCGTCGCGGCGAGCGCGTCGGGCACCTCGCCGCCGATGAACCGCACGATCGCGGGCGCCGCGGCCATCGCGAAGCCGCCGATGCCGGTCGTCTCGGTGATCGTGGAGTCGCCGATGTCGGGGTTCGCGTCGTCGGGTCCGTACGCGCCCAGGTAGAGGCCGTCCGGCACGCCCGCGGGGCCGGTGAACCAGCGGTCGCCGGTGCCGGAGACCTGGATGCCGAAGTCGGTGCCGTTGCGGGCCATCGCGACGACCATCGACGAGCCGGGCACGTCGCGCGCCGCGTCGGCGGCGACCTTGCCCGAGGCCATCGCGAGGTTCAGGAAGAAGTGGTCGTTGCCGCTCGCGAACCGCAGCACGTCGGCGGCGCCCGCCTCGGCCAGGTCACCGGCCAGCTCGCGGACGAACAGGGACGTCGCGGCGCGGTTGCGGTTGTGCAGCTCGTCGCCCATGTGCAGGGCCTGCGCCATGATCGCGCGCAGGTCCAGCGGCCCGTGCGCGCGTACGGCGTCGCGCAGCGCGGGGCCGAGGGAGCCGGCCATCCACTGCAGCCGCTCGACGACCTCGGGGCCGTACGCGCCGTAGCGCAGCACCTTGCCGAGGCCCTCGTTGAGCGAGCAGTACGCGGTGCCGCCTCCGGCGGTGTCCTCGACGACGAACATCCACATCGACGGGCTGACCACGCCGGCCATCGGGCCGACCGCGCGGTGGTGGTGGCAGGAATCCAGGGGAGCGCTCGCGACCAGGCGTTCGGCCTCTTCGGGCGTGTCGGCCAGGCCTTCGAACAGCGCGGCCCCGATCAGGGCGCCCCGCATCGGGCCGGACGCCCGGTCCCACTCCAGCGGCGGTCCGGCGTGCAGGAACTCACCGCGTCGGATGCCGAGGACCTCGTGCGCGGGCCGTACGTCCACCAGGTGTGGGCGGGCGGCCAGCATCCGGCCGACGGCCTCCGCGTCGGCCGCGACGCGGCGCCGGTCGCCCATGACGACGGCGAGGTCGTCGGGCGAGCCGGACGGCGGCCGCCAGTCGACGGTCTCCACGGGCACGGCCTGCTCGGCGAGCGCGTCGGCCAGCGCGGGGGCCCCGGCGGCGACGACCTTCACGTCGCGCTGGAGCAGCCCGCCCAGCGCGGCGCCGGTGCGCTCGGCGACGGGGCCGTGTGCGGGATCCGTGAGTGACGGCGATGCCATGGTCAGGACCCTTCGGTGAGGGAGATGGCGTGGCGGGTGGCGGCCGCGTTGGAGACGAACACCGCCGCGCCCGCCGCCGAGAGCGCCTCGGCCTGCCGGTCGCGGTCCTGCGGGTCCGCGGACGTGCCGCACAGCGAGACGATCACCGGTACGGTCGCCGCCTCGATGACCGGGACCAGTGAGGCGGCCGGATCGGGCTCGGCGCCGTGGCCGAGGACGACGTCGATGAGCACGGCGGCGTACGCGCCGTTCGTGGAGTCCTCCGCGAGCCGCTCGAGGCGCAGCGTCGGGTCGATCATCGGGTGGGCACGGCCGCGCGTGTAGCGGTCGTCCCCGAAATCGGTCATCTCGTGCGGCGAGGAGCCGGCGATGATCGTCGCCTCGTCGCAGAGCGTGCCGCCGACGAACAGTCCCCGCAGCGTGCCGGGCCGCGTACGTGCCGGTGCCCGGTCCGAGGCCGGCCACGACGGCCAGCGCGGTACGGGTACGCCGAGCACGCCGAGCGCGGCCTCGGTCGTCGCCGTCAGGTCGTCCGCACCCTCGTCCAGCAGCGCGAACAGCACCGGAGTGGTCAGGCGCCGCGCCGCGGACCTGATCAGGTCGGCGACCTCGGGCGCGGGCGGCTTGGACACCATGATGATCAGCTCGGTCGCCGGGTCGGCGTCGAGCGCCTGGAGCGCCTGGAGGGTCGAGCGCCCGCTGATCTCGGCGGACAGGTCGCGACCGCCGACGCCGAGCACGTGGCCGACGCCCGCGCCGGCCTCGTCGAGCAGGCACATCACCTGCTGCGACCCCGTGCCCGAGGCGGCGACGAGGCCGACCTTGCCCGGGCGTACGGTGTTGGCGAAGCCCAGCCCGACGCCGCCGACGACGGCGGTGCCGCAGTCGGGGCCCATGACGAGCAGGCCGAGGCGCGCGGCCGTCTCCTTCAGCTCCAGCTCGTGCTCGATCGGCACGTTGTCGCTGAAGACCATGACGTTCAGCCCGGCGCCGAGCGCGTCCATGGCCTCGGCGAAGGCATACGGGCCCGGTACGGACACGAGCGCGAGCGTGGCATCGATCCGCCGCGCGGCCGAGGCGGTGGTGCGCGGCCGTGGCGGCGCGCCGAACGCGCGCGTCTCCGCGGGCGGGGCGAGCAGGTCGTCGACGGCGGCGCACGCGGACTCCAGCGCGGCCTGGTCGTCCGCGCGGATCGCGACGACGAGGTCGTCGGGTCTGGTGCCCGGTGGCGGCGTGAAGCCCAGCTCGGCGAGCAGTTCGAGGTTGAGCGCGGTGGCCATCGCGGTCAGCGCGGCGCTCACTCCGGGGCGTTCGGACAGGCGGCGTCCGACCCGCATGAGCGTGACGGAGTCGTGGTAGGCGCCCGAGCGGATCTCGATCCGCTCGGTGCCCTGCTGGACGGTCATGGACCCCCCTCAGCAGGTCTCCGCTGGGTCATGCGGCCCCCTTCGTCGGTTCCGTGATCGGTCACGCGCCGCCGCCGTTGGCGGACCGCCGCGTGCTGAGCGCGAGCGCGGCACGGCAGCCGGCGAGCAGGCCCCAGGTCAGGTCGGCGCCCGAGGTGTGGCCGGTGGCGAGCAGGCGGCGCGCGGCGGGGACCAGCGGGTCCTGGCCCGCGATGCCGCGCAGCACCGCGGCCGCCTCGACGCTCGCCTGGCCGCGCGCCGAGCAGTGCAGGAGCGTGGCGGCCAGTGAGGTCGTGCGGTCTCCGGCGTGGGAGGTGACGGCGGCGCCGAGCCAGTCGGCGAGCCAGACGGCGCGTCCGCCGCCGTGTACGGCTCCGCCGAGCAGGCGGAGCGAGAGCAGCAGGCCGGCCAGCGCGTCGTCGCCGCTCGGCGTGAGGCCGGGCCCCAGCCCGACGATCCGCTCGGCGGCGTCGACGGCGGTGGCGAGGTCGCCGTCGGCACAGGCCTGCGCGAGGGTGTCCGGCACCGTGTGCCCCGACAGCCCCCAGCGTCCCGTGACCCCGTCGAGGGTGCGTTCGCCGTGCGACAGGCGCGCCTGGGAGAGCGGGCCGATCACCGGGATCGGGTCCCACCAGCGGCGTACCCGCGCCCGCAGGCGCCCGCCGACCTCCGCGCAGCCCTCGCCGACCAGTCCGGAGTCGCCCTCGCGGATGCCGCGGAACGGCTCCTGCCGCGCGGGGGCGGCCAGGACGACGGAGTTGGGCAGGCGTACGGCGTCGGAGGCCACGAGCGCGATCACGGCGGGTTCCTCGGCGCGTTCGATCTGGAGATAGACCGCCGAAGGGAAGACCGCGATGGCGCGGGCATGGCACCGGGGACCGCTGAGCGGGGCGCGAACGCCGAGGCTGGCGGCACCCGCGACGGTCGTGGCCGCGGCCGCGTGAGACCTGGGTCTCCGCCGGGCGGTGGACACCGGCACTGGAAGAACCTCCCCGAAATGGCTGCTCGCGATGGCCGTTGGTGGCGAACGTAGACCGGCCCTGACACCTACCGTATGGATAATTCTGCCAAGGATGGTTGCCATCGTTCGTGTCAGTTGTCATGGTTGTCCACGCATAGGTGGTCAACTGCGGCAGATCGGGCACCCATGTCCTTCAGCGAACCTCGTCCCCCGACGCTGCGTCTCGCCAGCACGGGCACTCTCACATACGGCCTTTCCGTCGGTGAGGTGCTCGGCGTTCCCGCGCTCTCGGCGGCCCGCGTGATCGCGGGCGCGAGTGGCCTCGACCGTGTGGTGCAACGCCTCAATGTCATGGAGGTCCCCGACATCCTGGGGTGGGTCAAGCCCCATGAGCTGTTGCTCACGACCGGCTACCCGCTGCGCAACACGCCCCAATCGTTCGCGCACCTCGTGGCCGACCTCGACGAGCGCGGCCTCGCGGCGCTGGCCGTCAAGCTGGGCCGGTACCTGGACGTCCTTCCGGACGAGATGATCGAGCAGGCGGACCGGCTGGGCTTCCCGCTCATCCAGCTCCCCAACGACGTCGGCTTCGACGACATCCTCAACCAGGTCCTGACCGACATCCTGAACCGGCAGGCCGCGATCCTCGCGCGTACCGAGGAGGTTCACCGGGCGCTCGTGCACATCGTGCTGTGCGGCGGTGGCCTCCAGGAGATCGCCGACGAGCTCGCGGGCCTGCTCGGCGCGGCGGTGGCGGTGATCGACGGCGACGGCCAGGAGCTCGTGGCCGCCGGAGAGGAGCGCCATCTCGCGGCGCTGCGCGCCCTGCCGCCCGGCGACGACACGTCCTCCGAGTACGGCGCCAGCGGCGACCACACGGTCGTGCCCGTCGTTGCGGGCGGCTTCACCTACGGCCAGATGACGGCCGTCGGCGACTCGGCGCCCGACATCGGGATGCTCGAGCGCGCGGCGACGGTCGCGGCGCTCGTCATCACCAAGCAGCAGGCGGTGTCGGCGGTCGAGAGCAAGTACCGCGCCGACTTCCTGCGCGACGTGCTGACCGGGCGGTCGGGCGGTGACGAGCACGTCGTCACGCACAGCGCCAGCTTCGGCTGGGACATGGGCCGTCCCGTGACCGTGGTCGTCGCCGAGCTCGACCACGGGCCGGTCGGCGGGCCCGAGGACCGGGTCCTCCAGGACCGCCTCGTCGCCGCGCTGACCTCCGCCGTACGCCGGCGGGACCGAAAGGGCGCGGTCGCCGGGTTCTCCCACGAGGTGGTGGCGGTGCTCGGCGCGGAGGCATGCGACGTCGCCGCGCTGGCCAAGGACGCCGCGACGGTGTTCGCCGACGCGGGACGGACCTTCTCGGCGGGCGTCAGCCGTATCGCCGAGGTGCCGAGTGACCTGCCCGCCGCGTACGACCAGGCGGTCAAGGCGGTGCACGTGGGCCGCCAGCTCCACGGCGACGGCGCGGTCGCGCACTTCGACCAGCTCGGCGTCTTCCGGCTGCTCAGCCTCGTCAACGACACCGCCGAGCTGCACGCCTTCGTACGCGAGACGCTCGGCGAACTCGCGGGCGACGGCGACCCGGAGGCGCTGGACCTGCGGCGTACGTTGCAGGTGTTGCTCGAGACCAACCTCAACGTCGCGGAGACGGCCCGCCGGCTGCACTTCCACTACAACACGCTGCGCTACCGCATCGGGAAGCTCGAACGCCTACTCGGACCCTTCACGGAGGACGCGCACCTCCGCCTGAATCTGACGCTCGCACTTCACGTTCTGCGCATGCGGGGTATTTAACGCACAACTGCACATGGGGCGGTTTGGCAGATCTCGACGATGTCCGCGGGAAGGCGCGGCTCTAACGTGCCCGCATCAACACCCCCGGGAGGGCCGCCATGGCGATCGGCTGGAAGTTGCACGGTGACGGAAGAACGCCGGCCCCCGGCGAGGTGGTGGCTCCCGACGAGCGGCTCTCGTGGGGCCGTACGGCGGGCATCGGCGCGCAGCACGTGGTCGCGATGTTCGGCGCGACGTTCGTGTTCCCGGTGGTGATGGGCCTCGACCCCAACCTCGCGATCATGATGTCGGGCATCGCGACGATCCTGTTCCTGCTGATCGTCGGCGGCCGGGTCCCGAGCTACCTCGGCACCAGCGCGTCCTTCGTCGGCGCGGTCGCCTCGATCCGCATGTCGGGCGGATCCACCGCCAACGTCACCGGCGCGATCCTGGTCTCGGGCGCCGTACTGGCGATCGTCGGCCTGGTCATCCACCGGCTCGGCGCCGGCATCATCCACCGGATCTTCCCGCCGGCGGTCACCGGCGCGGTCGTCATGCTGATCGGCTTCAACCTGGCGCCGGTCGTCGCGAACGTCTACTGGCCGCAGGACCAGTGGGTCGCCCTCGCGACGCTCGCGGTCGTCGTGCTGTGCGCGGTGCTGCTGCGCGGCTTCTGGTCCCGCATCGCGGTGCTGATCGGGCTCATCTTCGGCTTCGCGCTGTCCTGGGTGCTCGACCACATCTCCGGCAAGATCACCGCGGCCGACGCGACCGGCAAGATCGGCACCCACTTCCGCGTCGACTTCACGAACGTACGGGCGGCCGACTGGTTCGGCCTCCCGCACCTGCACGGCCCCGGCTTCAAGACCTCGGCCATCCTCGTCGCGCTGCCCGCCGTCATCGCGCTGATCGCGGAGAACACCGGGCACGTCAAGGCCGTCGCCGCGATGACGGACACGGATCTGGACCCGTACCTCGGCCGCGCCATCGCCGCCGACGGCGTCGGCACGGTCCTGGCGAGCGCGGTCGGCGGGTCGCCGACGACCACGTACGCGGAGAACATCGGCGTGATGGCGGCGACGAGGATCTACTCGACCGCCGCGTACTACGTGGCCGCGATCGTGGCGATCCTGTTCGGGCTGTGCCCGAAGTTCGGCGCGCTCGTGGCCGCCACGCCGGGAGGCGTCCTGGGCGGCATCACCGTCGTCTTGTACGGCATGATCGGTCTGCTCGGGGCCAAGATCTGGATCGAGAACCACGTGGACTTCGGCGATCCGGTGAACCTCGTGCCGATCGCGGCGGGCATCATCCTGGCCGTGGGCAACGTCACGCTCCAGATCACCAAGGACTTCCCGCTGCAGGGCATCGCCCTCGGCACCATCGCGGTGCTGGTCGGCTACCACGCCCTGAACACCGCGCAGCGGGGCCCGCGCGACTCCGGGGCGGGCGTGGTCGCCCCGGGGGAGAAGGACGTCATCGCGGACGCGCCGGACCGGCGGGCCCGTGGCACGGCACAGGAGGCCGAGTGAGTCGATCGTGAAACCGCCCGCGTTCGCCTACCACGCGCCGGAGACCCTGGAGGAGGCACTCGACGCCCTGGCGCGTACGGGCTCCGAGGGGAAGGTCCTGGCCGGCGGCCAGAGCCTGATTCCGCTGCTGAACATGCGGCTGGCCGCACCCGGGCACCTGATCGACATCAACCGCATCACCGAGCTCGACACCCTGGAGGTCACGCCGAACGGCGTGCGCGCCGGCGCCCTGGCCCGGCACGCGCGGGTAGAGCGCTCCGACGAGGCGGCGGCCGTACAGCCGCTGCTGCGGGCGGCGCTGCGCGACGTCGCGCACCCCGTCGTACGCAACCGCGGCACCGTCGTGGGCAGCCTCGCGCACGCCGACCCGGCCGCCGAGCTGCCCGCGGTCCTGGCCCTGCTCGAGGGCACCGTCGAGGTCGCCTCGACGGCCGGCCGCCGTACGGTGCCGGCCGCGGAGTTCTTCGCCGGCCCGCTCGAGTCGGACCTGCGCCCCGGTGAGCTCGCGGTGGGCGCGTTCTTCCCCGCGCTGCCGGAGCGGTCCGGCGTGGCCTTCGCCGAGGTGGCGCGCCGCCACGGCGACTACGCGATGGCCGGGGTCGCCGCGATCGTGGCCCTCGACGACGACCAGCGGGTGCGGTCGGCCAAGGTCGCCTACCTGAGCGTCGCCGACACCCCGCTCGTGCTCGACCTCACCGGCCCGCTGGACCACCGCCCGCCGGTCACCTGCGACTGGGCCGCCGCGGCCGCGTACGCGCGGGACCGCCTCGAGCCCGACGCCGACATCCATGCCAGCGCCGCCTACCGCCGCCACCTCGCAGGCGTGCTCACCGAGCGGGTCCTGCGCGCGGCCGCCCTGGAGGCGCTGTGACACACGAGATCACCATCACCGTCAACGGCGTACCGAGGACCGCGTCGGCGGAGGCCAGGCGGCTGCTGTCCGACTTCCTCCGGCACGACCTGGGGCTCACCGGCACGCACGTGGGCTGCGAGCACGGGGTGTGCGGCTGCTGCACGGTGCTGTTCGACGGCGAGCCGGTGCGGTCGTGCCTGATGTTCGCGGTCACCGCCGACGGCCACCAGGTCACCACGGTCGAGGGGCTCGCCGGCGACGAGGGCATGTCGCCCGTACAGCGGGCGTTCCAGGAGTGCCACGGCCTGCAGTGCGGCTTCTGCACGCCGGGGTTCCTGTGCACGGTGACGGCGTTCCTGCGCGACAACCCGGAACCCAGCGATGAGGAGGTCGTCGAGGGCATCTCGGGCAACCTGTGCCGCTGCACCGGGTATCAGAACATCATCAAGGCGGTCCACCGCGCGTCCGAGCTGATCGCGGAGGAGCAGGCATGACGACGGCGATGTTCGGCGAGCCGATCGCGCGCCGTGAGGACCCGCGCCTCATCACGGGCCAGGGTCGCTACCTCGACGACCTCGGGCGCGACGCGCTCGCGGCGGCGTTCGTACGGTCCCCGCACGCGCACGCGCGCATCACCGGCATCGACGTCGAGGACGCCCTGGACGTCGACGGCCTGGTCTCGATCTACACCTGGGAGGACCTGCCGGGCCGGGTCGGCGAGCCGCTGCCCCTGCTGATCCCGCATCCGTCGCTCACCCACGGACGCACCGGCCTCCCGCTCGCGCACGAGATCGTCCGCTACGTCGGCGAGCCCATCGTGATGGTGGTCGCGCGCGACCGCTACCTCGCCGAGGACGCCGCCGAGCGCGTCCAGGTGACGTACGAGCCGCTGCCGCCGGTGGTCGGGATCGAGGAGTCCGCGCGGGCCGAGCACCTGGTCCACGACGACGTGCCCGGCAACGTCGGCGCCAACCTCGTCCAGGAGGTCGGCGACGTCTCGGCCGCGATCTCCGCCGCGCCCAACGTCGTGGAGTTCCGGCTCGACATCGAGCGCAGCGCGTCCATGCCACTGGAGGGCCGCGGCGTCTACGCACGCTGGGACGACGACGACGGCTCGTTGCGCGTGTACTCCTCGACGCAGACCTCCACGAGCGTGCGGATGGCCATCGCGGCCAAGCTCGAGCTCCCGCCCGGCAAGGTCGAGGTGATCGCGCCGGATGTCGGCGGCGGCTTCGGCGTCAAGATCGTCCACCCGTGGCCGGAGGAGGTCCTGGTCCCGTGGGCGGCGCGCCTGCTGAACCGCGAGCTCAAGTGGACCGAGGACCGGCGCGAGCACTTCATCTCCTCCGCGCACGAGCGCGGGCAGGTGCAGTTCGTACGGGTCGGCTTCGACGCGTCCGGCCGGATCCTCGGCCTGGACGTGCGGATCCTGCACGACCACGGCGCCTACACCCCGTACGGCGTCATCGTGCCGATCATCACCTCGACGCAGCTGCTCGGGCCGTACAAGCCGGGCGCCTACCGCGTGGAGTTCACCAGCCTCTACACCAACACGGTCATCGTGACCCCCTACCGCGGCGCCGGGCGCCCGCAGGGGGTGTTCTGCATGGAACGCACGATGGACCGCATCGCCGACGAGCTGGGCGCCGACCGTACGGCCGTGCGCGAGGCCAACCTCATCCAGCCCGAGGACTTCCCCTACGACCAGGGCCTGATCTTCCAGGACGGCCGCCCGCTGATCTATGACTCCGGCGACTACCCGGAGATGCTCCGCCGTACGAAGGACCTGATCGGCTGGGACGACTTCGACACCCTGCGGGCCGAGGCGGCGCGGCAGGGACGCCGCGTCGGCATCGGGCTCGCCTGTTACGTCGAGGGCACCGGCGTCGGCCCGTACGAGGGCGGCCACGTCGAGATCGACTCCAGCGGGCGCGTCCACGTCTCCACCGGCCTGACCTCGCAGGGCCAGGGGCACCAGACGGTCTTCGCCCAGATCGCCGCGACCGAGCTCGGCGTCCCCATCGAGGACGTGACCGTGACCACCGGCGACACCCGCAGGTTCGCCTACGCGGTCGGCACCTTCGCCTCGCGCGCCGCGGTGATGAGCGGCAACGCGATCGCGCTGGCCAGCCGGAAGGTCCGCGACAAGGCGCTGCGCATCGCCGGCGACGCGCTCGAGGCCGACCCGGGCGACCTGGAGATCGTCGACGGCGTCGTGCGGGTCAAGGGCGACGCGTCGTCCTCGATCCCGCTGCGCACGGTCGCGGTGCTGTCCAACCCGCTCCGGTACGCCTTCGACGAGGAGACCAAGCGCGCGACGCAGTTCGCCGTCGGCGGCTCGCCTGACAAGCCGCCGCTGACCGACGAACCCGGGCTCGAGGGCTCCGACTACTACTCGCCGGTGCGCTCGACCTTCGCGTACGGGATGCACGCGGCGATCGTCGAGACCGACCCGGACACCGCCGAGGTGCGCGTCCTGCGGTACGCCGTGCTGCACGACTGCGGACGGCTCATCAACCCGCGCATCGTCGAGGGGCAGATCCACGGCGGCGTCGCCCAGGGCGTCGCCGGCGCCCTGTACGAGCGGATGGTCTACGACGAGTCGGGGCAGCTCCTCAACGCGTCGTTCATGGACTTCCTCATGCCGTACGCCACCGAGGTCCCCGTCATCGAGGCCGACCACATGGAGACGCCGTCACCGCTGAACCCGCTCGGCATCAAGGGCGCGGGCGAGGCCGGGGTCATCCCGGGGTCGGCGGTCATCGCCGCCGCGATCGAGGACGCCGAGGGCATCCGCGTGTCCCGCATGCCGATCTCCCCGTCGGAACTCTTCCACCTGCGACTGGAGGCCGAGGCGGGCACGGCCGAGCACACCAGGCGGGCCCGCACCCTGACCTAGATCGTGTCCGTCAGACCCGCCCTAGAGCTTGCGCTCGTACCAGTGGTCGGAGTACGGACCGGTCGAGTACGGCGCGATCTCGGCGTACCCGTGCGCGGCGTACAGCGCGCGGGCCTCCACGAGGTCGTGCCGGGTGTCGAGGCGCATCGTGTGCGCGCCCAGATCGCGGGCCGCGTCCTCGGCCGCCTCGAGCAGCGCGCGCCCGCCGCCGGTGCGCCGCGCCCGCCCGTGGACCCACAACCGTGTCAGCTCGGCCACGCCGGGCTCGAGGATCCGCAGCCCGGCGCAGCCGGAGGGCCGGCCCGCGTACCGGCCCACGAGGAAGCACGCCAGGTCGTCGCTGGGGTCTTCGGCGAGCGCCGCGTCCACCTCGTCCTCGGTCGCAGGCCTGCCGTAGTAGCGGGACGCGACGTCGGTGAAGTAGCCGCGCAGCAGGTCCGACGCGGTGACGGATTCGGGGCCGATGATCCATCGCACGGTCACCGGGGGAGCGTACCGGCGCTCAGCGCGGCGCGAAGTAGCGCCCCGGGAGGTGGTCGCGCAGGGCCGCGGGCCGGAACCCCTGCTTGCGGATCGTACGGAGCAGGCGCTTGAAGCCGGCCGTCAGGTGCGGGTCGAAGTGCACCAGCAGGATGTCGCCCCGGTGCAGTTTCCCGGGGACCTGATAGGCGATCCGGCCACCGGTCACGACCTCGCGCCAGAAGAAGACCGCCCGCATCCCGCAGTCCCGCGCCGCCCGCAGCGTGGTGCGCCGCGTGGCGCCGTACGGGGCGCGGAAGAGGGTCGGCCGCGTGCCGTACCTCGCGGCGTAGATGTCGGCCGCCGCGCAGATCTCGTGCTTCTGCCGCGCGTAGGTCAGCTTCGGCAGGTAGGCATGCGTCATCGTGTGGTCCTCGATGAGCGCGCCGGCCCGCTGGAGCCCTTGGAAGTAGCCGTAATCCTTGCGGATCGCCAGGTTCGTGAGGAAGAGCGTCAGCGGGACCTTGCGCTCGCGTACCAGGCGTACGAAGGCGGGGTCCTTCTCCCAGCCGTCATCGATCGTGATGAAGACGACCTTGTCCTTGACCGGGACGCGGCTGATCACCGGCGGCAGTGCCTCGTGCGCGCGAGCCCGGGGGGAGGGCACGGGAGGCGTACGCCGCGGGGCGGGCGTCGGGGAGTGCGCGGGCTCGCGGCGGCGCTGGTGGCCCTGCGAGGCGGACGCGGAGGGCGTGCCGACCGACGCCCGCGGGTGCGCGGCGCGGTCCTGGCACGCCGACAGGGCTCCGGCGGCCAGCAGCGCGCACGCGCCCACGGTCGCGGCACGGTGACGGAACGGAAGGCGCGACGCCATCGAGTGCACTCCTTCGCGGGGGGTGTCCAGGCCCATTTAATGGGCCGATCCGCGATTTAGGAGGCGTCTGGCGTTATTCGGCATGTGATGCTGCAAAGTGGATCCCGGCGAATGACAAAGCCACCCGACGCCGCTCGGCAGATGTTGCCATTCGCGTGGCGTGCGCGGTTTCCTTAGGGTCGGGGCTCACACAGGAGGTCGCCGATGAAGGTCAACGGCAGTGCCAGCGTCGCCGCGCCAATGCCCGACGTGTGGAAGGCCCTGCAGGACCCCGCCGTGCTCGCGAGCACGATCCCGGGTTGCGAGAGCCTCGACGAGGTGGCCCCCGACACGTACCGGATGACCATCCGCGCCGGGGTCGCCTCGATCAAGGGGACGTACGCCGGTCAGGTCGCGCTCTCCGACCCCGAGCCCCCGCACGCCTTCACGCTCCGCGCGCGCGGTCAGGGTGCCCCGGGCACCGTCGACGCGACCGTGCGCGTACGCCTGTCCGAGGCCGACGGCGGCACGCGCGTCGACTACGACGCCGACGCCACCGTGGGCGGCATGATCGGCGGAGTCGGGCAGCGGATGCTCGCCAGCGTGGGCCGCAAGACGGCCGGTGAGTTCTTCGCCGCCGTCGAGCGGGCCATTCTCAGGCCCGTGGTGGCCATGCCCGCCGGGGTAGTACCTGCCGGGGCCGTGCCCGTCACGGCGGCGGAGCCCGCGGTCGCCGCGACGCCGGCGACCGTCTCGGCCGCGGGCGCGCCCGCGCGGTTCGTGAGCGCCCGCTCGTCCTCGGACGCGTGGGCGATGGCGTCGGCCTTCGGCGCGGGAGGCGTCGTCGCGCTGGCCGGGGTCGCACTCGGCTGGGCGCTCGCACGCAGGGCCCAGCGGCGCTAGTCATATGACGGAGCCCGTCCGCCGCGAGCATCGCGCGGCGGACGGGCTCCGTTGCACACACCAGCGGAAGGACGTGGGGGCCGGATCGCTCCGCCCGTCACGTGCCTTCTAGTTGACCGCGAGCAGGTCGACGACGAAGATCAGCGTCTCGCCGGGCTTGATGGCGTTCCCGGCGCCGCGGCTGCCGTAGCCCAGGTGCGGCGGGATGACCAGCTTGCGGCGGCCACCGACGCGCATGCCGGCGACGCCCTGGTCCCAGCCCTGGATGACGCGGCCCGCGCCCAGCGGGAAGTCCAGCGGCGCGCCGCGGTTCCACGAGGCGTCGAACTCCTCGCCGGTCGAGTGCGCCACACCGACGTAGTGCACCGAGACGTTGGTGCCGGGCTTGGCCTCGTCACCGTCGCCGACCGTGACGTCGGTGATCTCCAGGTCGGCGGGCGGGTTGCCCTCGGGAAAGTCGATCTCGGGTCGTTCAAGCGCCATGGGAAGTCTTTCGATTGGACGATGTCTGACCTGCCCAGGGTAGCGATCACCGGGTGCCGTTCGAGGCCGACGCGGCGCTCCGGGCCGGTCGTCGTACCGGCGCGTCACCGAAAAGCCGCAGGGGCCGTTGGCAGAAGTCGACGATTCCCCCGAACGGACCGGCCCGGTAGACACTGTGTCCATGGCGATCAGGATCGGTATTGACACAGGTGGCACGTTCACCGACGTCGTCGCGGTGGACGAGGAGAGCGGCGAGATCGTCACGACGAAGACGCCCTCCACCCCGGGTGACCCGGCCGAGGGCTTCATGACGGGCATCGCGCGGCTGGGCGCCGCCGAGATCGCGGCGGTCTGCCACGGTACGACGGTGGCCACCAACCGGCTGCTCGAGGGCCGCGTCGGCGATCTGGGCTTCATCACGACCGAGGGCTTCGAGTTCATGCTCGAGATCGCCCGGCAGAGCGTCCCCGACGGCTACGGGAACTCCTACTTCTGGGTCAAACCGCCGCGGATCGTGCCGGTGCACCGCGTACGCGCGGTCGGCGGGCGGCTCGACCACACCGGCGCCGAGGTACGGCCGTTCGACGAGGAGTCCGCCGTACAGGCCGCCCGATGGTTCCGCGACGAGGGCGTGAACGCCATCGGCGTCTGCTTCCTGCACTCCTACGCCGACCCGTCGCACGAGCTGGCCATGCGCGAGGTGCTGCGCCGCGAGCACCCGGACGCGGTCGTGTCGCTGTCGCACGAGGTGCTGCGCGAGTACCGCGAGTACGAGCGGTCCGTCACCACGCTGGTGGATGCCGCGGTCAAGCCCCCCATCGCCCGGTACATCTCCAACATCGAGGGCCGCCTCGGCGACGTGCCGCTGTACGTGATGACGAGCAGCGGCGGAGTCCTTTCGGCCAGTGAGGTGGTCCACCAGCCGATCACGACCGTGCTGTCCGGGCCGGCCGCGGGCGCGCTCGGCGCCGCCTTCGTGGCGCGCGGCGCCGTGGCGCCCTCGCCCGCGTCCCGCGACCGCCGGGGGACCGTCGACCTGATCACGCTCGACGGCGGCGGCACGTCGACGGACGTCGCGGTGGTGCTCGGCGGGGAGCCGACCCTCACGACCGAGGGCACGATCGGCCGCTACCCGTCCAAGATCCCCATGATCGACATCGTCACGGTCGGCGCGGGCGGCGGCTCGATCGCCTGGATCTCGCCGGAGGGCACGCTGAAGGTCGGCCCGCGCTCGGCGGGCGCCGACCCCGGTCCGCTCTGCTACGGCAAGGGCGCGACGGACGCCACGGTCACCGACGCGCACGCGTACCTCGGCCGCATCCCACCGCACCTGCTCGGCGGCGAGATCCCGCTCGACGTGGACGCCGCGCGCGACGGGCTCACCAAGCTGTCCTCCGACCTCGGCCTGGAGATGGAGGCGTGCGCGACCGGCATCCTGGAGATCAGCGCCTGGAACCAGGCCAACGCCATCCGGCAGATCACCGTCAAGCGCGGCCTCGACGTCCGCGACTTCCCGATGGTGGCCTTCGGCGGTTCCGGGCCGCTGCTGGTCTGCCGGCTGATCGACATCCTCGGACTGCCGTCGGTGATCGTGCCGCGCGACCCGGGCAACCTGTCCGCGTTCGGCCTGCTCACCGTGGACGTGCGCACCGACTACGTGCGCACGCACGTGACGCGCGACCCCGACCCCGCCGTCCTCGGAGAGGTGTACGGCGAGCTCGAACGCCAGGCCGCAGCCGCGCTCGACCGGCAGGGCTTCACCGAGCACCGCTACCTGCGCTCGGCCGACCTGCGCTACAGCGGCCAGGCCTTCGAGGTCCGCGTCCCCGTGGGCGCCGTCGACGTCGAGGAGGTCGCGGCGCGCTTCCACGACGAGCACGAGCGCCTCTACGGCTACTGCCACCGCGACGACCCGGTCGAGTGGGTCAATCTGCGGGTCTCCGGCCTCGGCCCGATCAAGCGTCCCGTCCTGGTCGAACGCGCCCCCGGCGACGGCGACCCGGCACGCGCCCGTACGGGCACGCGCCGCGTCTACTTCGACGAATGGGCCGACGTCCCCGTCTACGCACGCGAACGCCTCGACCCCGGTGACGTCCTGTACGGCCCGGCCGTCATCGAGGAGTTCGGGTCCACTCTGCCGCTCCACCCGGGCTTCACCGCCCGCCTGGACGGCCACGGCAATCTGGTGGTGACCGCGTGAAGGCCGACCCGATCCTCGTTGAGATCGTCGAGGGCACGCTCAGCTCGGTGGAGCGTGAGGTGGAGACCGCGATCGCGCGTACGGCACGGTCGCCGATGATCCGCGACGCGCACGACTTCCGCGCCGGGATCCACGACCGCAGGCTGCGCAAGCTGACCGGCCGGTCCTACTCCGCGCTGGTCCAGCCGATCGCGCGGGACTTCCCGCTGGAGACGATGCGGCCCGGCGACGTGTTCTTCCACAACGACGTCTACCTGTCCGAGGGCGGCATCGGCCACCTGCCGGACCTGTGCGTGACCGTGCCGGTCTTCGCCGATGGTGAGGTCGTGGCGTTCGTCCAGGCGTTCGGCCACCACGACGACATCGGCGGCGCGGTGCCCGGCTCGATGCCCTCGCACGCGCGCAGCGCGTTCGAGGAGGGCCTGATGGTCCCGCCGATCAAGCTGTGGGACCAGGGCGTGCCGAACGACGCGGCGCTGCGGATCATGACCCGCAACTCGCGGATGCCCGACTCGCTCGCCGGCGACCTCGACGCCGAGTGCTCGGCCTGCCTGATGGGCGCGCGCCGCCTCGGCGAGCTGTTCGAGCGGTACGGCCGCGAGGCGGTCGAGGCCTGCTTCGACGCGATCATCGACAAGACGACCGAGACGTTCCGCCGCGAGATCCTGTCCAAGATCCCCGACGGCACGCACGTCTGGGAGGACTACGCCGAGCACGACGGTGTCGACCCGCCGCGCCTGCACGCGCAGCGGATCACGCTCACCAAGGCCCCCGACAAGATCATCATCGACTTCACGGGTACGTCGCCGCAGGCCAAGGGCCCGATCAACCATGCGGGCGACTACGCCGACGGCGTCTTCCTCAAGAAGTGGCTGGCGCCCGTCCTGCGCAACCTCGCCGACTCCCCGGAGCGGATGGCCGAGCTCGACGTCAACGAGGGCGTCGTGCCGCTCATCGAGATGCGCTTCCCGGAGAAGGGCACGCTGCTCACCCCGATCTTCCCGGCGCCGACCAACGCGCGCACGTTCGTCATCCTGCGCCTGCTCGGCGTCCTCGCGGGCGTGCTGGCCAAGGCCACCGGCGGACGAATGCCGGCCGACCAGGAGACCATCCGCTACACCGGGGTGTACGGCGACGACCCCGAGCCGTACCTCATGCGCGAGGTGCTCGGCGGCGGCTCCGGCGGCCGCTACTACGCCGACGGCGAGGACACCATCCACGTCGTGCCGGACTCGCGCAACATCCCCGTGGAGTTCGCCGAGGCGCGCTGGCCGTTCCGCGTCGAACGCCTCGGCCTGGCCACCGACTCCGGCGGGCCGGGGGAGTTCCGCGGCGGCCTGGGCTACGACAAGCACATCCGGATGCTCCGCGACGCGCACTACATGTCGATCGCCGACCGCTCGATCCTGTCCTGCTGGGGCGTCAACGGCGGCAGCGCCGGCCGGCCGTTCGGCGTCGAGATCGAGGGCCGCGCGATGGAGGGCCTGGTCGACGACGAGCCGGTACGCGCCGGCGAGGTGATCCGGATCCGTACCACCGGCGGCGGTGGCTGGGGCGACCCGCTGAACCGTACGCCGGACAAGGTCGCCGCCGACGTACGCGACGGCAAGGTCTCGACGGCCGCCGCCCGCGACGCGTACGGCGTGGTGCTCACCGACGGCGCCGTGGACCGTACGGAGACCGCCGCCCTGCGCGCACGGCTCCGCGACGAACGCGGCCCGGCACCGTTCTTCGACCGAGGTCCCGGTTACCCGAGGCTCGCCGGCCGCGACCACGCCGAGGTCGACTGAACGGGGCGGCGCCCGGCACCGCGACACCCACCGCGTACACAAGGCCGCGCTGACCCCGCCCCGCCCCACCCCACCGCGCGGTGGCGGCAGCCGCCACGGCCCCGCCGCTTCCTGCCGCGCGGCGTTGGCGCCCGCCCCGGCGGCGGTCAGGTCGTGCGGGTGCCGTCGAGGGTGAGGTCGGCGCGGTCTCGGGTGCGGCCGGTGGCGAAGTGGCGGGTCTCCGCGAGCGTCCAGCGGTCCCAGTCGGCGAGGTCGTCGCCCCGGTCCTCGGCGCGTCGGCGGCGTACCGCGTAGGGCGCGTCCACCCAGATCAAGAACCCTGCCGGTGTGCCCGCCGCGCCGACGCCCTCGACGACGGCCACCGGCGCGGGCGGGACCTCGACCTCCTCCGCGTACGCGCCGATCCGCCAGTCGTACCGGCGGAACCGCGCCGTCCGTCCCGCGCTCAGCGGCGCCAGGACGCGCTCGGCGAGCGGCGGTAGCCAGGCCGCCGGGTCGCCGTCCCACGGCACCGGGAAGTCGTCGGCGTGCACCACCGGCGCGCCCAGCGCGGCGCCCAGCAGCCCGGCGAACGTCGACTTGCCCCCGCCGCTCGGCCCGTCCACCGCGACCAGGCGTACCGGCCCGCACGACGGGCGCAGCCCTCGCAACCGAGCCACGAGCGCCGGTGACACCTGGGCAGGTGAGGGCGGGTTCCGCATGGCCTTCATCCTGCCGGACCGGGCATCCGGCGACCGACGCGGCCTCTGTTCCGGTGTGGTACATAAGTGGCTTTTGTCCAGTTCTGGTCAACAAACCATATTTACGACTTGTCACCTATTTGGTTATCTCTGGGCGTAAGTCTCATGCGGGGAGCGGGATCCACGGATGAGAGGAACGTGTAGTGCGTCGTGCTTCAGCGATCGTCGCGGCCCTGATCGGGTTCGCGTCTCTGGTCGGCGTTTCGTCGTCGGCCCTGGCGGATCCGCCGCCGCCCCCGTCAGAGTCGACCGCGCGGTCCGAGCTCGCGGCGCTCACCGTCGGAACCCCGCACAGCATGGACGGATACAGCCGGGACGCCTTCGACATCTGGGCCTCCCAGCCGGACGGCTGCACCACGCGCCAGGACGTGCTCGCCCGTGACGGCGACGGCGTCGTGGAGGGCAGCGACGGCTGCCAGCCCAGCTCGGGTTCGTGGTACAGCGCCTACGACGACACGAACGTCACGGTCGTGGCTTCGGCCACGATCGACCACGTCGTTCCGCTCGCCGACGCCTGGCGTACCGGTGCCGACCAGTGGACCGCCGCCCAGCGCAAGGCGTTCGGCAACGATCTGACCGACGCTCAGTTGATCATCGCGTCTTCGTCGTCCAACAGCTCCAAGGGCGACAAGGACCCGAGCGAGTGGAAGCCGCCGAACCAGGCCTACTGGTGCACCTATGGCGAGCAGTACGTGAGCGTGAAGTCCAAGTTCGACCTGCTCGTGACGAGTGCTGAGAAGGACGCGTTGGGAGAGCTTCTCGACGCCTGCTGAGGCACCACGGCCCACAGCCGAGGCGACCCCGCGATCATCGGTCGCGGGGTCGTTCACGTGATGGAGGTCATGGTCGGCATCGGCCGGTACGGGCGCCATACTGCGGAGAGGGAACCCCACCTTGATCACGGAGGCGTCGTCTGATGAACGGTCCACTCGAGGGCATCGTCGTACTCGACCTGACCCGCGTCCTGTCCGGGCCGCACGCCACGATGATGCTCGCCGACCTCGGCGCGCGGGTGATCAAGGTCGAGCAGCCCGGCACCGGTGACGAGACGCGCCAGTGGGGACCGCCGTTCGCCACCGGCCCCGACGGTGAGGGCCCCGGCATCAGCACGTACTACCTGTCGTGCAACCGCAACAAGGAGTCGATCACCCTCGACCTGAAGTCCGACGAGGGCAAGGCGACGCTGACCCGGCTGGTCCGCCACGCCGACGTCCTCGCCGAGAACTTCCGCACCGGAGTCCTCGACCGCCTTGGCTTCTCCGTCGAGCGGCTCCACGAGCTCAACCCGGGGCTGGTCATCCTGTCGATCTCCGGGTTCGGGCACGACGGCCCCGAGGGTGGGCGGCCCGGCTACGACGCGATCGTGCAGGGCGAGGCCGGCATCATGAGCGTCACCGGGCCCGCGCCGGACCAGCCGACCAAGATGGGCCTGTCGATCTGCGACATCCTCGCCGGCATGAACGGCGCGTACGGCATCGTCGCCGCCCTGTACGAGCGGACCCGCACCGGCCGAGGCCGGGTGATCCGTACGTCGCTGCTGGCCTCGGTCGTCGGGGCGCACGCCTACCAGGCGACGCGCTGGACGGTGGCCGGTGAGGTTCCGCAGGCGATCGGCAACGACCACCCGTCGATCGCCCCGTACGGCAGTTACCGATGCTCCGACGGCCTGGTCCAGGTCGGCGTCGCGAACCAGGGCCTGTGGCGGAGGTTCGCGCCGCTCGTGGGGATCGACCCGGACGAGGAGCGGTTCTCGACCGTCGCCGACCGGTCCCGCAACCGGGCCGGCCTGGCCGCGCTGATCGAGAAGGCGTTCGGGCAGGGTACGCGCGAGCAGTGGATCGAGCGTCTCGGCCAGGCGGGCGTGCCGGCAGGCTCGATCCGCTCCATCGACGAGGTGTACGAGTGGGACCAGACCCGCTCGCAGGGGCTCGTCATCGACGTCGAGCACCCCGAGCTCGGCCGGATCGAGCTCCCCGGCCCCGCGCTGCGCTTCGAGGGCCTCGAGGCCCGTACGCACACCGCGCCGCCGACGCTCGGCCAGCACACCGGTGACGTCATGGAATGGCTCGACCAGGTAGATTCCTGACCTGCGGGTATTCCATGCAGATCCGGGGGGACGCCGATGGAGCCGCACGGACTCCGCCGGAGTCTCTCGTCGGGTGACCTGATCGTCTACGGGCTGCTGTTCATCGGCCCGCTGGCGCCCGTCGGTGTGTTCGGCGTGCTGGACGCCAAGAGCTCCGGTGCCGTCGCCCTCGTGTACGTGGTGGCGACGCTCGCCATGGCGTTCACCGCGCTGTCCTACGCGCAGATGTCGCGGGAGGTCCCGCGCGCCGGCTCCGTCTACGCGTACGCGAGCGTGGGCATCGGCCCGGCCGCGGGGTTCGCGGCCGGGTGGCTGGCGATGCTGGACTACCTGCTGATCCCCGCGGTCGGCTACCTGTTCTGCGGGATCGCCCTGCACTCGCTGGTGCCGTCGGTCCCGTCGTGGGTGTTCACGCTGAGCGCGTTCCTGGTGACGACCGTGCTGAACCTCGTGGGCGTGCACCTCGCCGCGCGGGTCGGGCTGGTCGTGCTGGTGGTCGAGCTCGTCCTGCTGGCCGTCTTCGTGGTCGCCGCGCTCGTAGTGCTCGCCGTACACGGACCGGCGCGTCCGTGGACCTCGCCCGCCCTCGGCGTCGGCGGCACGTCCACGGCCGCCGTGATGGGCGCCGTCTCGGTCGCGGTGCTGTCCTTCCTCGGCTTCGACGCGATCGCCTCGTTCGCCGAGGAGAACACCGGCGACGAGCGCCAGGTCGGCCGCGCGGTGCTGTTCTGCCTCGGGCTCGCAGGCCTGCTGTTCACGGCGCAGACCTACCTGGCCGGGCTGCTCATGCCGGTGAGTCCCCGCCACCTCGCCCAGGCGCCCTCCGAACAGGGCACCGCGTTCTACGAGATGACCCGCGTGGCGATCGGCCCGTGGCTCCAGCGGGCCTTCGCGGTCGTCAAGGGGATCGGCCCGGCGTTCACCGCGATGGCCGCGGTGGCGGCCGCGTCACGCCTCCTGTACGGCATGGCGCGCGACCGCGGCCTGCCGAGGGTGCTGGCCTCGGTCGACGCGCGTACGCAGGTGCCGCGCGCCGCCCTCCTGACGACCGCCGCGATCAGCGCCGTGGTCTCCGTGTGGGCCGCGCGGCGCGCCGACGGCCTCGACGTCCTGGTCTCCATCGTCAACATGGGCGCCCTGGCGGCCTTCACCCTGCTGCACCTGTCGGTCGTGGGCTACTTCGTCATCCGCCACGGCAGCCGCCTGTGGGTGCCGCACCTGATCGCCCCGGCCCTCGGCGCCGCCGTGTCGATCTGGATCATCGTCGCGGCGACAGGCCTGGCCAAACTGGTCGCGGCGATCTGGCTCGCCGTGGGCCTCGCCGTCCACGTCACCGGGCGGCGCCGCACACGTCCTTAGGGCGTGGCTGACAGACACGCCCTCGAACCTCAGCGCCGTGCGTGGCGGATCTTCAGCCGGCCGAACCCCATGGCCCCGGAGATCCGGATCGTCGGCCCGCCGGGACGGGAGTTTCGCGGCGGCTTGTAGTGCGAGTCCTTCCACCCGGAGCGCAGGTCCTCGACGTCGACGATCGCGTCGCGAGGCACCGTGATCCTGGCCTTGCCGGTGCCGAGCTTCAGCTTGATGTCGACGACCGGATGCTCGATGACCGCGCGGGACAGGTTCAGGTGCACCCGTCCGAACGCGGACTCGACCGTGAGGAACCGGGGTACCCGCCATGCGCCGCGCCGCCGGATCCGTCCGCCGGCGGCGGTGATGGTGGACGTGGTGGCGGCCTTCTCCGCCGGGAGCGAGGCCAGCGCCGGTACGAGGTCGCCGCGAGTCCTGGCACTGAGCGCCTTGTGGAGGCGTTCGTCCATCTCTTCGCGTGAGATGTGCCCGCCGGCGTACGCCTCCTGGAGGCGCTGTACGGCCGTGTCGCGGTCGTCGTCGCCGATCAGTGACGACGGGTCTTCCTGGAGGGGGGCCACCGCTTCACTTTAGTGCCGTGCCAGGCCGGTGGCCGAGCGTCCAGGCCGCGGTGCCGCCGCGGCCTGGACCGCTCTCTAGCGGAAGAGGTCCGGCCGGCGGTGGGCCAGGGACGGGAGCACCTTGCGCACCTTGCCGGTCAGGTCCAGGTCGATCTCGCCGAGGCGTACGGACGGGAACGGGCCGAGGTCGGCGCGTACGGTGCCCATCGGGTCGACGAGCATGCTGCGGCCGACCCCGCCCGGGCGGCCGATCGGCGGCGCCGTGTCGTCCGGCGCCTTTCCGGTGGCCACCACCCAGATCGTGTTCTCGATCGCGCGGGCGCGGACCATCGTGACCCAGTGCTCCTCCTTGAACGGCCCCTGCGCCCAGGCGGCCGTCACCACGAGCATCTCCGCGCCGAGGTCGATGAGCGCGCGCGCCATCTCGGGGAAGCGGACGTCGTAGCAGGTGATCAGGCCGATCCGGATCCCGCAAAGGTCGACGACCACCGGGGTGTCGCCGGCGAGGACCTTCTCCGACTCGCGGTCGTGGAAGGCGTCGAAAAGGTGGATCTTCCGGTACGACCCGGTCAGCGTGCCCGAGGCGTCGATCGCCACGGTGGTGTTGTAGACGCGCTCGCCGTCGCCCGGTTCGAAGATGCCCGCGATCACCGCCGTACGGTGCTCGCGTGCCGCCTCGGCCAGTGCCGTGACCCACGGCCCGTCGATCGGCTCGGCCACCGCGGCGAGGTCACCGCCGAAGCGCACCAGCGACGCCTCGGGGAAGACCGCGAGGTCGGCGTCCGACGCGCGGGACAGGGCCTCGCGTACGCGCTCGAGGTTCTCCTTCGGGTCGTCTCCAACGGTGATCTGACACAGCGCAACCCGCATCGGATGCTCCTCTCTGACACAGGCTTCCACTGTGACATACCGCCCTCGAGGCATCCGCAGACCGCCTTGGTTACGCTGACCGCGTGAGCGTCAACAATGATCCGCTCGTGGCGCGGATGCAGGGCTTCGGCACCACCGTGTTCGCCGAGATGACCGCCCTGGCGATCCGCACGGGAGCGGTCAACCTCGGCCAGGGGTTCCCCGACACCGACGGGCCCGCCAAGCTGCTCGAGACCGCGGTGGAGGCGATCCGCGGCGGTGCGAACCAGTACCCGCCCGGACCGGGCCTGCCCGAGCTGCGCGAGGCGGTCGCCGCCCAGCGCGCCGAGCGCTACGGCCTCACCTACGACCCTGCCGGCGAGGTCCTCGTCACGGTCGGCGCCACCGAGGCCATCGCGTCCGCGCTCCTGGCCCTCGTCGAGACCGGGGAGGAGGTCGTCGTCTTCGAGCCGTACTACGACTCCTACGCCGCGATCATCGCGCTGTCCGGAGGCGTACGCCGCCCGGTCACGCTGCGGCCCGACGGCGGGCGGTTCACCTTCGATCCGGACGAGCTGCGCGCCGCGATCACGCCGCGCACCAAGGTCATCCTGCTCAACTCCCCGCACAACCCCACGGGCACCGTCTTCTCCCGCGACGAGCTGGAGATCATCGCCGGTCTCTGCCGCGAGCACGACCTGACCGTGGTCACCGACGAGGTCTATGAGTACCTGACCTTCGACGACGCCGAGCACGTGCCGATCGCGACCCTGCCCGGCATGCGCGAGCGCACCGTCGCGATCTCCTCGGCGGGCAAGACGTTCTCGGTCACCGGCTGGAAGACCGGCTGGATCACCGCACGGCCGGAGTTCGTACGCGCCGCGCAGACCGTCAAGCAGTTCCTGACCTTCGTCTCCAGCGCGCCCTACCAGCGCGGGGTCGCCTACGCCCTCGGCGCCGAGCTGGCCTGGGTGGAGTCCCTGCGCGCCTCGCTCCAGGCCAAGCGGGACCGGCTGTCCGCCGGGCTGGAGGCCGTGGGGCTCACCGCGCTGAACTCCCAGGGCACCTACTTCGTGCAGGCCGACGTACGCCCGCTGGGGTTCGCCGACGGCCTGGAGTTCTGCCGGACCCTGCACGAGCGCGCGAACGTCGTCGCCATCCCCGCACAGGCGTTCTACGACTCCGGCGAGGGTGACCCCTATGTGCGCTTCGCCTTCTGCAAGCGCGACGAAGTGATCGACGACGCGGTCGCGCGCCTGGACCGCCTCCACGCCTGACGCTGGGAAGACATGCCTAAGGGGGCCGGCTGGTTGGGCATACTCTGCCCATGAGCAGATCGCGGCGGAGAGACTAGGTTCGCCTTCGTGACCACCGCGAAGGGCGAGCGAGTCCTGATCGCGCTCGGCGGCAACGCGATGACCGGGCCCGACGGCAGTGCCACGCCGGATGAGCAGCGCCGCGCCGTCGAGGCCGCGGTGCGGCCCGTCGCCGACCTGATTCTCGACGGCGCCGAGGTCGTGCTGACGCACGGCAACGGCCCCCAAGTCGGAAACCTGCTGATCAAGAACCAGCTCGCCGCGCGCGTCGTCCCGCCGGTACCGCTCGACTGGTGCGGCGCCCAGACCCAGGCGACGGTCGGCGTCCTCCTGCTCAACGCGCTGCGGCGGGTGCTCGCCGCGACCGGCACCGAACGCCAGGCGGCCGTCGTCGTGACCCGTACGCTGGTCGACGGCGACGATCCCGGCTTCGGCGACCCGGTCAAGCCGGTCGGCCGTTACTTCTCCGCCGCCGAGGCCGAGCGGTTCCGCGCCCTCGGCGAGACCTGGAAGTCCTTCGGCAGTCGCGGCTACCGCCGCGTCGTCGCCTCGCCCGAACCCCTCGAGATCCTCGACGCGCCCGCCGTGGACGCCCTGCTCGCGGCGGGCTTCATCGTCGTGGCCGCCGGCGGCGGGGGAGTGCCCGTCGTACGCGACGGCTGCGGGTTCCGCGGCGTCGAGGCGGTCATCGACAAGGATCTGGCCGCCCAGGCGCTCGCGCGGCACATCGGCGCGACGACGCTCGTCATCGCGACCGACGTCGAGCACGCCATGGCCTCCTACGGCACGCCGGAGGAGCGGCCCATCGAGCGTACGACCGTCGCCGAGCTACGCGCCTACGCCGCCGCGGGGCACTTCGCGGGTGGCAGCATGGGGCCGAAGGTCGAGGCCGCGGTGCGCTTCATCGAGGCGGGCGGGCGGCGTGCCGCGATCACGTCCCTGGCGTGCATCGGTGACGCCGTGCGCGGCCGGGCGGGAACACTCATCGAGCACGAGCCAGCGATATGAAGGGTGAGGACATGCCGGACCCGATTGAGGTACGCAAGGTCGCCATCGAGAGCGTCACCGACGCTTCCGGGCTGGCCCGGCTGATCGACGACGGCGTGATCGAGGCCGACCGCGTCCTCGCGGTGATCGGCAAGACCGAGGGCAACGGTGGCGTCAACGACTACACCCGCATCCTCGCCGACCGGGCGTTCCGCGAGGTGCTGGTCGCCAAGGGCAGCCGCTCCGCGGAGGAGGCGGCCCAGGTTCCCCTCGTCTGGTCCGGCGGCACGGACGGCGTGCTGAGCCCGCACGCGACGATCTTCGCGTCGGTCGACCCGGCGAACGCCCCCGTCACCGACGAGCCGCGCGTGTCGGTCGGGGTCGCGATGAGCGAGATCATCCTGCCCGAGGACATCGGTCGCCCCGCGATGGTGGAGAAGGTCGCCGGCGGCGTACGCGACGCGATGAAGATCGCCGGGATCCAGGACACCGCCGACGTCCACTACGTCCAGACCAAGACTCCGCTGCTGACCCTGGACACGATCAACGACGCGAAGCGGCGCGGCCACGGCGTCGTGACCGAGGACACGCTGAAGTCGATGGACATCTCCAACTCCACGACCGCGCTCGGCATCGCCGTCGCCCTCGGCGAGATCGACATGCCCACGGCGGAGCAGATCCACAAGGACCTGTCGCTGTACTCCTCGGTCGCCTCCTGCTCCTCCGGCGTCGAGCTCGACCGCGCCCAGATCGTCGTCGTCGGCAACGTACGCGGCGTCGGCGGCCGTTACCGCATCGGGCACGACGTCATGAAGGACGCCCTCGACGCCGACGGCATCTGGGCCGCGATCCGTTCCGCAGGCCTCGACCTGCCCGAACGCCCGCACCACAGCGACCTGGGCGACCGCCTCGTCAACGTGTTCCTCAAGTGCGAGGCCGACCCGAGCGGCTCGGTGCGCGGACGCCGCAACATCATGCTCGACGACTCGGACGTGCACTGGCACCGCCAGATCAAGGCCTGCGTCGGCGGCGTCACCGCGTCGGTCACCGGCGACCCGGCCGTTTTCGTCTCCGTGGCGGCCGTGCACCAGGGCCCGTCGGGCGGCGGCACCGTCGCCGCCATCGCCGACCTCGGCTGATCTTTGGAGCCCGCGCGGACCCCGTCCGCGCGGGCTCTTACGACGGAGCGGGGGAGGGTGCGGCTAGGCTCGCTTGTCGTGTCAGAACGCACCATCCCCCAACCCCAGTTCCCCGCCGACGACGGCACCGCCGACGTCGACGTCCGCCGCGCCCTGGACGACTACGCCCAGGGCCATGCCGGTGAGCACGCCGTACTGGCCGTGCTCGCCGGCTCCAGACTGCTCGTACCGGTGGTCGCCGTCCTCACCGAGGACGAGACCGTCGACGGTCTGCGGCGAGAGAAGGAGAGCGATATGGCGCTGCCCAAGCTCGTCGGAGACGACGGCCGCAGCGGCGTACTCGCCTTCACCTCCGCCGAGAGCCTCGCGCGCTGGAGCCCGGACGCCCGTCCCGTCGCCGTGCACGCCCGTCAGGCCTGCCAGGCCGCGCTCGACGAGGCGGCCGACGCGCTCGTGGTCGACGTGGCAGGCCCGGTCCCGTACGCCATCGAGGGCGCGCGGCTCCAGGTTCTCGCGAGCGGAGGCACGATCAGTGCGCCGCACGAGGACCCCGAGGTGCTCGCCGCCGTGCACGCGGCGGCCGGTGACCTGCCGGGCGTCGACGGCATCCAGGTCGTGCCCGGCATCGAGAACGACCTGGCCGTACGGCTTCGGCTCGCCGACGACGCCGACCTGGAGTCGGTCCTGCGCGGTGCGGCCGGCCGCCTCACCGAGCACCTGAGCGGCAGAGTCGTCGGCGCCGTCGAGATCGGCCTCGTCCGCGACTGAACCCGCCGTCCCGTACGGGCCCGGCGCCCGGGGTGATCACAGCTCGCGTACGAGCCGGTCCTCCATGATCGCCGGGTTCGACGGGAACGGCTGACGGTCGCCGCTGTGGGCGAACCCGGCCTTGGCGTACAGGGTGCGGGCGGCATCGTTGCCGTCGGCCACCCACAGCTCCAGGCGACCTACGCCACGCTCGGCGGCCCACCGGACGACGGCCTCGATGAGCAGGCGCGCGACGCCCCTGCCGCGCGCCTCGGGCGCGACCCACATGCCCACGAGGTGCGCGGCACCCGGGCGCTTCATGATCGCCGCGACGGTGCCGACCGGCCCGTCGTCCTCGGCGAGGAGGTTGACCGCACCCTCGGCCGTGACCCGTGACGTCCAGATCTCGGACTCGTACGCCTGTTCGCGCTCCAGCGTCGAGGCGAACGCCTCCGGCGCGTCGGCGAGCGAGCGAAGCCGGATCGCGCGCAGCAGGTCCTCATCACCCGGGCGAAGTCGCCTGATCTCCATGCGCCGGACGATAGCCGTTGACCGTTCCGTGGCGGTACGCGGTGAAATTGGGCTCTTCGGCGGCCCGGCGCTCGTACCGGATGGTGGGACGGCTGCGTGTCGCGCCGTACGGACATGAAAGTATTTGCTGCATGTTGCGGTGGCTGACAGCGGGGGAGTCTCACGGCCCGGCCCTCGTCGCGATCCTCGAAGGGCTGCCGTCCGGCGTCGGAGTGACCTCTGGCGACATCTCCGAGGCGTTGCGTCGACGGCGGCTCGGCTACGGCCGTGGCGCCCGTATGAAGTTCGAGCAGGACCAGGTCGAGATCATCGGCGGCATCCGGCACGGTCGCACGCTCGGTGGCCCGATCGCGATCCGCGTCGGCAACACCGAGTGGCCCAAGTGGGAGACGGTCATGTCGGCCGACCCGGTCGACGCCGACCTGCTCGCCGCGCAGGCGCGCAACGCGCCGCTGTCCCGGCCACGGCCCGGCCACGCCGACCTGGTCGGCATGCAGAAGTACGGCTTCGACGACGCCCGCCCGATCCTCGAGCGCGCCAGCGCGCGCGAGACCGCCGCCCGTGTCGCGATCGGCGAGGTGGCGCGTGCCTTCTGCCGCCAGGTCCTCGGCGTGGAGATCCTCAGCCACGTCGTGTCGCTCGGCGAGGTGAGCGTCCCCGACGGCGTGATCCCCGAGCCCGGCGACCTCGAGCGCGTCGACGCCGACCCCGTACGCTGCCTCGACCCCGGCACGAGCGCCGCGATGGTCGAGCACATCGAGCAGATCAAGAAGGACGGCGACACGCTCGGCGGCGTCGTCGAGGTGGTCGTGCACGGCCTGCCGCCGGGCCTGGGCAGCCACGTGCACTGGGACCGCCGGCTCGACTCCCGCCTCGCGGGCGCCCTCATGGGCATCCAGGCGATCAAGGGCGTCGAGGTCGGCGACGGCTTCCGTACGGCGGCCCGGCGCGGCTCGGCCGCCCACGACGAGATCGCCCGCGACGACGACGAGGCGATCCGGCGGCTGTCCAACCGGTCCGGCGGCATCGAGGGTGGCATGACGACCGGCGAGCTGCTCCGCGTCCGCGCCGCGATGAAGCCGATCTCGACGGTCCCGCGCGCGCTGGCCACGATCGACGTCACCACCGGCGAGGCGGCCAAGGCGATCAACCAGCGCAGCGACGTGACCGCGGTACCCGCCGCGGGCGTGGTCGCCGAGGCGATGGTCGCCCTGGTGCTCGCCGACGCGGCGGTCGAGAAGTTCGGCGGTGACTCCGCCGAGGAGACCGCACGCAACCTGCAGGGCTACCTATCCGCGATGGTGATCAAATGAACCCCAGGGCCGTCGTCATCGGGCCGCCAGGCTCCGGCAAGAGCACCGTGGGCCGGCTCCTCGCCGAGCGTCTGGGGGTGTCCTTCCGCGACACCGACACCGACGTCGAGACCGAGGCCGGCAAGCCGATCGGCGAGATCTTCATCGACGACGGCGAGACCCGCTTCCGCGAGCTCGAGCGCGCCGCCGTACGCGTGGCGCTGGACACGCACGACGGTGTGCTCGCCCTCGGCGGCGGCGCGATCCTCGATGCCGGGACCCAGGCCGACCTGGCCGGCGGTCCGGTCGTCTACCTGGAGGTCGGGCTGTCGGACGCGGTCAAGCGCGTCGGGCTGGCCTCCGCCCGGCCGCTGCTGGTGCTCAACCCGCGCAGCCAGTTCCGCAAGCTGATGGAGGAGCGGCGGCCCATCTACGAGGGCCTCGCGACGGTACGGGTCGCCACCGACGGCCGCGAGCCCGCCGACGTCGTGGACGAGATCGTCAAGGAGCTCGCGTGAGCCGGATCCGTGTCGGGGGCGACCGCCCGTACGACGTCGTGATCGGCACCGGCGTCCTCGGTGAGCTGCCCGGCCTGCTCGGCGGGGCCGGGACGGTCGCGATCGTGCACGCCGAGGGCCTGCCGGAGATCGCCCGCCCCGTGTGCGGCGCGCTCGCCGACGCCGGGCACGAGGTGCATCCGCTGCCGGTGCCCGACGGCGAGGCCGGCAAGGACGTCTCCGTGCTCGCCGGGCTGTGGTCGAGCTTCGCCCGGCTCGGCATGACCCGCACCGACGCGATCGTCGGCGTCGGCGGCGGCGCGACCACCGACCTGGCCGGGTTCGCCGCGGCGTCGTGGCTGCGCGGTGTGCGCGCCGTCCTCGTACCGACCACGCTCCTCGGCATGGTCGACGCGGCGGTCGGCGGCAAGACCGCGATCGACATCCCCGAGGGCAAGAACCTCGTCGGCGCCTTCCACCCGCCCGCCGGGGTCCTGTGCGACCTGACCACCCTCGTCACGATGCCGCGCGCCGACTACGTCAGCGGGCTCGCCGAGGTCATCAAGGCCGGGTTCATCGCCGACCAGCGGATCCTCGAGCTCATCGAGGAGGACCCCGAGGCCGCCGGGCGCCCCGACGGCCCGCACACCCTCGAGCTGGTCGAACGCGCCATCGCGATGAAGGCACGCGTGGTCGCCGAGGACCTGCGCGAGAGCGGCCTGCGGGAGATCCTCAACTACGGGCACACGCTCGGGCACGCGATCGAGAAGGTCGAGGGCTACCGGTTCCGCCATGGCGACGCGGTCGCCATCGGCATGGTCTACGCCGCCGAGCTCGCGCGCCTGGCCGGGCGCCTCGGCGAGGAGGACGTGGCGCGGCACCGCCGGATCCTGTCCGACGTCGGCCTGCCGACCTCCTACCCCGCCGAGGCCTGGCCGTCGCTGCGGGACGCGATGCGCATCGACAAGAAGGCCCGCGGCGCCCGGCTGCGCTTCGTCGTGCTCGACGGCATCGGCACGCCGGGCCGCCTCGAGGCCCCCGACGAGGACCTGCTCAAGCGCGCGTACGACGAGGTGGCACGGTGAACGGCGACCCGATGAACGAGGTCCTGGTCCTCAACGGCCCCAACCTCGGGCGCCTGGGCAGCCGCGAGCCCGACGTCTACGGCGCCGCGACCTTCGACGACCTGGCGGCGCTGTGCCGTGACGCCGGCCGCCGCCTAGGCCTGCACGCCGAGGTCCGCCAGACCGATGACGAGGCCGAGCTGGTCGGCTGGCTGCACGAGGCCGCCGACGGCCGCCTCCCGGTCGTGCTCAACCCGGCCGCCTTCACGCACTACTCCTACGCCCTGCGCGACGCCATCGCCCAGCGCACCGCCCCGCTGGTCGAGGTGCACATCTCCAACCCGGCCACGCGCGAGGAGTTCCGCCACAACTCCGTGGTGGCGGGCGTCGCGTCCGGCACGATCGCGGGCTTCGGCCTCCACTCCTACGTCCTCGCCCTGCAGGCGGTCGCCGAGCTCGTCGCGGAGGCCAAGGCCTGACCGACCGGCCGCCGGGGTTCCGGCGGCCGGCCCCGGTTCACCAGCGGTCGAGGTGCAGCACGTCGTCCAGGGGCGCGCGCGGCGCGGGACGGAAGGTCTCCCCGGTGTAGTACGCCGTCGGCACCAGCACGCCCTGGTACACGTCGTCGGGCAGCTCGAGCAGCTCGGCGATCTCACGCTCGTACGTCATGTGCAGCGTGGTCCAGGCGGTGCCCAGCCCACGTGCGCGGGCGGCGAGCATGTAGTTCCAGACCGCCGGCAGCAGTGATCCCCACATCCCCGCCTGGTTGCCGTCCGGCAGCTTCCCGCCGCTCAGCCGGAGGCAGGGGAGCAGCAGCACCGGCACCTCGCCCATGTGCTCGCCGAGGTAGGCGACGCTGTCACCGACGCGGCGCTGGACCGGCGCGCGGTCCGGGTCGTCGCTGAACAGCTTGCCGGCCGCCCCCTCCGAGTCGAGGTACTCGCGCACGGAGCGCCCGTACAGCTCGCCCACCGCCGCACGCTGGTCCGGGTCGGTGACGACGACCCAGTGCCAGCCCTGCCGGTTGCTCCCGCTCGGCGCCTGCAGCGCGATCTCCAGGCACTCCCGGATCAGCTCCATCGGGACCGGCCGGCTCAGATCGAGGCGTTTGCGTACGGTACGGGTCGTCGTGAGCAGCTCATCGGGGGTCAGAGGTTCCATGCCTCGTATCGTCCCCTACGCCATAAAAAGCCCCGATACTGGACGCCCCGATCTAGCGGTGGACCGGCATCTTCTCCCGTGCGCGGCGCTTCATCTCGCCGATCTTCTCGTACTCGACCTCTTCGCCCCACTCCTCCTCGACGCGCATCGCGACGCCGAGCGCGAAGAACGTCGGTGCCCACTGGCCGACGAACAGGCCCCAGTGGTCGGCGCGGTCCGGGCCCGCGGGCTCGTACCTCCTGGACAGCATCCAGGACGCCATGGACAACCCGATGGATCCCATGCCGGCGGTGTAGAGCATCTGTGACGTGATACCGGCCCTGCGCATATAGCTGAGCATCTTCTAGCCCCCGACCTGCGGTTTCAGTGGTCCCCACACAGGTACCCGACCGTTGCCGGGGCCATGTCGGCGCGGGGTTCAAATCGCCGCCAACGCGGCGGGTCAGCCGTCGCAGGCGGCGGCGACGAGGTCCTCCAGCTCGGCGACCACGTCGTCCAGCGGGGCGAGGGATCGGTGGGCGCGGCAGAGGATGGTCGCGCCCTCGACCGAGGCGACGATCAACGTGGAGAGCCGTGCGGCGCGCGCCGCCGTCGCGCCCGCCGAGACGAGCCCGGCGGACAGGGCGTGCTGCCAGTTACGGAAGGCGGTCGAGGCCGCGTCGGCGTGCCGCGACTCGACGGTGACCGCCGCGATCGGGCAGCCGGCGCGAAAGTCGCTCTTGACCAGTACGCGCCGCCACCAGCCGATGAAGGCCCGTACCGCGGCGACCGGGTCGTCGTCGCGCGTCGCGGCGCGTACGCCGGCGCTGAGGTAGTCGCCCGCGTAGCGGACGGCCTCCTCGGCGAGCTGGTCCTTGCCGCCGGGGAAGTGGTGGTAGATCGAGCCACGCGGCGCGCCGCTGTGCGCGATCACGTCGCTGAACGCCGTGCCGGTGAAGCCGCGCTCGCGGAACAGGTAGGCGGCACTGCGCACCATGCGCTCGCGGGCGTCCGACGTCATGAGAGATACACCACCTTGACTATGCCGCTCATCATAGAGAACGCTCGCTATGACGAACGTCATAGAGGAGGGGTCATGACCGCTGGGATGGATCAACTGAAGGCGCTCCTCGAGCGGGACGTGCCCTTCATCGGCACGCTGCTCGGCATGTCCATCGAGAGCATGGAGCCCGGCCGGGTGGTGTTCGGGCTCGAGACGCGGCCGGAGCACGGCAACCCGCTCGGCAGCCTGCACGGCGGCGTCTACAGCACCCTGATCGACTCGGCGATGGCCTGTGCGGTGCACACGTCACTGCCCGAGGGTGCCGGCTACACCACGCTGGAGCTCAAGGTGAACTTCGTACGCGCGGTCGCCCTCGACGGGGTGAAGCTGCGCTGTGAGGGCACGACGATCCACGTCGGGAAGCGCGTGGCGACGACCGAGGGCCGCATCACCGACGACCAGGGCCGCCTCGTCGCACACGGCACCAGTACCTGCATGGTCTTCCCGGCGGCCTAGACTAGAACCGGATTCGGTACGAAAGGAGCGTCGCGAGATGCGCATCGGAATGTCCCTCAACTACGCGGGGGGCTTCAGGGAGACCGTCGACGAGCTCGCCGACTACGAGAAGGCCGGCCTCGACATCGTGTTCGTGCCGGAGGCCTACAGCTTCGACGCGGTCAGCCAGATGGGCTTCATCGCGGCCCGTACCGAACGTCTGCAGATCGCCTCGGGCATCCTGCAGCTGTACTCGCGGACCCCGACGCTGACCGCGATGACCGCGGCCGGCCTCGACTACGTCTCCGACGGCCGCTTCGTGCTCGGTCTCGGCGCGTCGGGCCCGCAGGTCATCGAGGGCTGGCACGGCGTGCCGTACCACGCGCCGATCGGCCGCACCCGGGAGATCATCGAGATCTGCCGCCAGGTCTGGAAGCGCGAGCGGCTCAGCTACGACGGCAAGTACTACCAGCTGCCGCTTCCCGCCGATCAGGGCACCGGCCTCGGCAAGCCGCTCAAGCTGATCAACCACCCGGTACGCGAGCGGATCCCGATCATCATCGCCTCCCTCGGCCCGAAGAACGTCGAGATGACCGCCGAGCTCGCCGAGGGCTGGGAACCGATCTTCTACATGCCGGAGAAGGCCGCCGCCGTCTGGGGCGACGCGCTCGCCCGCGGCAAGGCCAAGCGCGACCCGTCGCTGGGCGAGCTGGACGTCGTCGCCCAGGCCGCGCTGGCGATCGGCGACGACGTCGAGGGCTTCCTGGAGTTCGGCCGCCCGATGGCCGCGCTCTACATCGGCGGCATGGGCGCCAAGGGCAAGAACTTCTACAACGACCTCGCGCGCCGCTACGGCTACGAGAAGGAGGCCGAGGAGATCCAGGACCTCTACCTCGACGGCAAGAAGCAGGAGGCCGCCGAGAAGGTCCCGTACGAGCTGCTCCAGCGGACCTCCCTCATCGGCACCGAGGGCTTCGTACGCGACCGGATCGCCGCGCTCAAGGCCTCCGGCGTCACGACGCTCAACGTCACGCCGATCGCGAGCGACCACGAGGCGCGCGTGAAGCTCATCGAGAAGGTGCGCGAGCTCGCGGCCTCCGTCTGACGTGTGCGGGCGCCCCGGGGAATCCGGGGCGCCGCGGCGTACAGTTCGGTGCATGCCCGAGCTCCATCACGACCGCCGCTCCCGGCTGGCCGCACTCGTCGCCGAGCGCGACGCGGAGGCCGCCCTCATCACCCGTCTGGTCAACGTCCGCTACCTCACCGGCCTGGCCAGCTCCAACGCGGCGCTGCTCGTACGCGCCGACGGCACCGCGACGCTCGCCACCGACGGCCGCTACGCCGGTACCGCCGCGCGCCTCTGCCCGGACCTCGAGTGCGTCATCGACCGCGACGCCGCGGGCACGCTGGCCGCCCGCGCGACCGGACGGCTCGCCTTCGAGGCGCATGAGATGACGGTCGAGGCGCACGCCGCCCTCGCCACGCGGCTCGACGGCGTCGACCTGGTCTCGCTGGAGCGCGCCGTCGAGCGGCTGCGCACGGTCAAGGACGAGACGGAGATCGCCCTGCTCGCCGAGGCGTGCGCGATCACCGACCGGGCGTTCGCGACGGTGCTGCCCGCCATCGCACCGGGCCTCACCGAACGCGAGATCGCCATCATGCTCGAGCGCGCCATGGTCGACCTCGGCGCCGAGCGCCCCGCGTTCGAGTCGATCGTCGCGAGCGGCCCCAACGGCGCCATCCCGCACCACGCACCCGGCGTGCGGGCGATCGAGCCCGGTGACCTGGTCACCATGGACTTCGGCGCCCTGTACGAGGGCTACCACGCCGACATGACCCGTACCTTCGCGGTCGGCGAGCCCGGCGCGTGGCAGCGCGAGATCTATGACCTGGTCGCGGCGGCGCAGCAGGCGGGCGTCGACGCGGCGCGGCCGGAGGCGGTCACCAAGGACGTCGACGCGGCCGCGCGCGGCATCATCGACGACGCAGGTTACGGCGCGCAGTTCACCCATGGGCTCGGCCACGGCGTCGGCCTGGAGATCCACGAGGCGCCGCTCATGGGATACGACAGGACCGGTAAACTGATGGATCGAGTTCCGGTCACCGTCGAGCCCGGCGTCTATGTCGCCGGCCGGGGCGGGGTCCGCATCGAGGACACACTCGTGGTCCGTGCGGACGGTACGGAACAGCTCACCCAGACGACCAAGGAACTGCTCGTCATCTAGACGCGGCAGGCCGCCGACGCAGGAGAACATCGCACCGTGGCGACGACGAACGACCTGAAGAACGGCATGACGCTGAACCTCGACGGCCAGCTCTGGACCGTTCAGGAGTTCCAGCATGTCAAGCCTGGCAAGGGCGGCGCGTTCGTCCGCACCAAGCTCAAGAACATCATGTCCGGCAAGGTGGTCGACAAGACCTTCAACGCCGGCACCAAGGTCGACGTGGCCAGCGTCGACAAGCGTGAGATGCAGTACCTCTACCGCGAGGGCGAGGACTTCATCTTCATGGACACCGAGACCTACGACCAGCCGCACATCCCGGCCGCGACCGTCGGTGGCGCGTCGGACTACCTGCTCCCCGAGCAGACCGCCGTGATCGCCTTCAACGAGGGCACCCCGCTCTACATCGAGCTGCCCGCGGCCGTCGTCCTCGAGGTCACCGAGACCGAGCCCGGCCTGCAGGGCGACCGCTCCACCGGCGGCACCAAGCCGGCGACGGTCGAGACCGGCGCGGTGATCAACGTTCCGCTGTTCATCACGACCGGCGAGAAGATCAAGGTCGACACCCGCTCGGGCGACTACCTCGGTCGCGGCTGACCCGTGGCCGCACGAAGTAAGGCGCGCAAACGCGCACTGGAGATCCTCTACGAGGCCGAGGTACGCGGCGACAAGCCCGTCGACGTCCTCGACCGCCGGGTCCAGCAGGCCGCCGGCCAGCTGCTCGTCGAACAGGCGTTCGTCGAGCGGCTCGTCGACGGCGTCGTCGCGCACCGCGAGCGCATCGACGAGCTGATCGCGACGTACGCCGTCGGCTGGACCCTCGACCGCATGCCGATCGTCGACCGCAACGTCCTGCGCCTGGGCGCCTGGGAGCTGTTGTGGAGCGACGACGTGCCCGAAGGCGTGGCGATCAGCGAGGCGGTGGCGCTCGTCACCGAGATGTCCACCGACGAGTCGCCGAGGTTCGTCAACGGCCTGCTGTCCCGCCTGCTCGAATTGAAGCCGTCGCTGTCACTGTAGGCGTCCAGGGCCTGCCCTAAGCTGGGCGGCGAGAGCGCGTGAGGCCGGGAGGCAGTGTTGGTTGAGCGTCCGACGTCGATGAGGACGGCCGTCGTGTGGGGCATCCTGCGCGAGGTCCTCGACGAGGGCGCGAAGGCCTCGGGCCGCACCGGACTCGACGTGCTCGACGCCGGTGGTGGCACCGGCGGCCTCGCGGTGCCTCTCGCCGAGCTCGGCCACAACGTGACCGTCGTCGACCCGAGCCCGGACGCGCTCGCCGGCCTGGAGCGCCGCGCCGCCGAGGCCGGCGTACGGGTCCGGGCCCTGCAGGGCGACGCCGACGCGCTGCTCGACGTGGTCGGTCCCGACACCGCCGACCTCGTGCTCTGCCACAGCGTCCTCGAATACGTCGACGACCCGGCCGCCGCGCTGGAGTCAATCGCCTGGACGGTCCGCCCCGGCGGCGCCGTCAGCGTCCTGGCCACCAACCAGGTCGCCGCGGTCCTGCACCGCGCGCTCACCGGCCACTTCGTCGACGCCCGTCGCATGCTGTCCAACGCCCAGGGCCGGTGGGGTGACCGCGACCCGATGCCACGGCGCTTCACCTCCGGCATGCTCTCCGAGCTGCTCGAGGGCGCCGGCCTGAGCGTCCGCGACGTCCACGGCGTACGGGTCTTCGCCGACCTGCTGCCGGCGGGCATCATCGACGGCGAGCGCGGCGCCGCCGAGGAGCTGGCCGCCCTCGAACAGGCCGTTTCCATGCACCCGGTCCTGAAGGACGTGGCGACCCAACTCCACGCACTGGCCCGGCGGAGATAGGCCGGCCCGCGCGTGGAGGCACCCTCGACGACCGCCGCCGACCGGCCCCACCATGCAAGGCCGCCTGGGGATGGATCATGAGTCGCAAGCAGCAGTTGCACCGGCCGGGGCCGCCGCAGGGGCCGCCCGGCGACGACACCGGCTGCACCGTGCTGCACGTCGACATGGACGCCTTCTTCGTCAGCGTCGAGCTGCTCGAACGCCCCGACCTTCGTGGCCGCCCCGTCGTCGTCGGAGGTGCCGGCGGCCGTGGCGTGGTCTCGGCGGCCTCCTACGAGGCGCGGACGTACGGCGTGCACTCGGCCATGCCGATGTCGCGTGCCCGGCGGTTGTGCCCGCAGGCGGTCGTGCTGCCGCCGCGCCATGAGCGCTATGCCGCCGTCTCCGCGGGCGTAATGGAGATCTTCCGTTCGATCACGCCGCTCGTGGAGCCGCTCGCCCTCGACGAGGCGTTCCTCGACGTCGCGGGCGCGCTCCGGCGGCTCGGCAGGCCCGCCGAGATCGGCCGGATGATCCGCGCGCAGGTCGTCGAGCAGCAGGGGATCACCTGCTCGGTCGGGGTGGCGAGTACGAAGTTCGCGGCCAAGCTGGCCTCCACGCGCTGCAAGCCGGACGGCCTGATGGTCGTGCCCGCCGACGGGATCATCGAGTTCCTGCATCCGCTGCCGGTCGCCGCGCTGTGGGGTGTCGGCGAGCGCACCGAGGAGATCCTGCGCCGGCTGGGCCTGCACACCGTGGGCGACCTCGCGCGTACCCCGGAGGACACCCTCCGGCGCGAGCTCGGCGAGGCGTCGGGCGCGCACCTGCACGCCCTGGCCTGGGGCCGCGACGAGCGTTCCGTGGTGGCCACCAATCCGGACAAGAGCATCGGCGCCGAGGAGACGTTCGAGCGCGACATCGCCGATCCGGGCACGATCCGGCGCGAGCTGCTGCGGCTGTCCGACCGGGTCGGGTCCCGGCTGCGGGGCAGCGGCCAGGCCGGGCGCACCGTCGCGGTCAAGCTCCGCCGGGCCGACTTCACGACGATCAGCCGGGCCCGTACTCTGCGGGAGCCGACCGACCTGGCCCGGGAGATCTACGCCACCGCGTGCGACCTGTACGAGGCGTCCGGGCTCGCCTACACCCCGCTGCGGCTCGTCGGCGTCCGCGTCGAAAACCTGGTCGACTCCGATTCGACGCCCCGGCAGCTGGCCCTCGGTGAGCGCGAGTCGGGCTGGCGCGAGGCCGAAAAGGCCATGGATCTGGCCGCACGGCGCTTCGGAGCCGGGGCCGTACGACCGGCAACCCTGGTAAAAGGGGAGAGCACGCCTCCAGACCATTACGGTAGGGAGGGGTCGAGTGATGCCTGAGGAGGGAGTTACCGATGTGGCCACGCACGGTGACCATTCCGGTTGTCCTGACGACCTGTCCGCCCTCGGTCGAACGTTTTCTTTCACACGGTCGTCGCGCCTCGTATTCTGGGCATATCACCGATAGCCATGTCCCCGTCCGGCGTGGGATTCCCCTTCGCGGGGCTGTCTTTGGGAGGCGCCGTGCCGCTCTCTGACCACGAGCAGCGCTTGCTCGACCAGATCGAGCGTGCGCTGTACGCCGAAGATCCGAAATTCGCTTCGGCGGTCCGCTCAACCGACCCGAAGGTGCACTACAAGCGCAGGATCTGGAAGGCCGGCGTCGGCTTCATGCTTGGGCTGCTCGTCGTGATGACGGGCCCGATCCTGAACAAGATGCCGATCAGCATCGTGATCAGCGTGACCGGCTTCCTGCTCATGGTGTTCTGCTGTGCCTGGGGTCTGACCAGCTGGAAGCGCATGACAGGTGTCGGTGCCGAGCCCGAGCCGAAGAAGAGTGGCGGCAAGGGCCGTCGCGCTTCACGTGCGGGCTTCATGGAGCGCCTCGAAGAACGCTGGCGTCGCCGCCACGAAGGCCCCTGACGGGTCCCTCAGGCCCGCCGTCGCCGGCGGACCATGGCCACATCCAGCCAGTCGAAGGCGTCCAGTACGCGGGTGCCGGCCCGGCGCAGGCTCCGCGTCGCCGACGGCGGCACCACGCGGGCGCGCCACCGCACACCGCGGCTCGCCGTCGCCGCGAAGGCCGACCGCACCACGCCGACGTCGTCCCGCAGCGTCTCTGACGGCCCGGGTTCGCGCGCGTAGCGCGCACGTTCCTCCGCCCGTGCGAGCCGGGTCAGGGCATCGGCCGGCGCGTCGGCTAGGCGGAGAGCCTCGTTGATCCGTACGGCCGTGGCCCGCGGGCTGTCGCTCGGCCGCCACGGCAGCCGATGATCGATCGCCGACGCGCGTAGTTCCTCCCACGCGGCGTGCGCGACATCGGCGTCGGACCCCGTACGCGCCCAGCGGTAGACGCGCGACAGCCTCCGCAGCGCGGCCGGCACGAACACGCACAGGACGAGGGCCAGCGCGGCGAGCAGCCAGCCGATCGACGTGCCCTTCTTCGCCGGCTTCGCGAGCGGGGCCGCGGCGTTCTCGTCGCTGCGCGGGTCGGCGCGGTGCCCCAGCCCGCGGTTCGGGTTGGCGCTGGCCCCGGCGGTCGGCGCCGGCAGGGCGCCGGACCGGCCCCGGCCGTCGTTGCCGGGGATCTGGGGGACGGCGTAGTCGGGCGCGATGGCGGTGCCCTGCCCGCCGCCGCCCGAGGGCGTCGGCTCGAACCGCAGCCAGCCGACGCCGGTGAAGTACAGCTCCGGCCACGCGTGGGCGTCCCGCGTACGGACCAGCCAGCTCCCGTCGGGCTGGCGGGCGCCGGCCGTGTAGCCCATGCCGACCCGCGCCGGGATGCCGAGGAGCCGGGCGAGCAGCGCCATCGCGGAGGCGAACTGCTCGCAGTAGCCGGTACGGCTGGTGAAGAGGAAGTCGCGCAGGGCCCCGATGTCGCGCGCCGGGGGAGTGGTCAGGCTGTAGGTGAAGTTCCCCGGCCGGGTGAACCACTCCTGCAGCTTCACGGCCTTGTCGTACGGGGTCGAGGCCGGGGCGGTGACGTTCGCCGCCAGCGCCGCGACGTCCCCGGCCAGCGAGTCGGGGACCGCCAGGTAGGTCGACATGACCGACGACGGAGGCGTGGCCGTCGACTCGAGCTGCTGGTACGAGGGTTCGGGATGGGCGCTGGTGACCGTGTACGAACGGCCGCCGGCCGAGTCGCGCGGCGAGAACACCGTCAGGGACGACCAGTCGACCCGCCAGTCGCCCTTGATCTCCACCTTCGTGGGCGGGTACGGGAGGGGCAGCACGTCCAGGCCCCGGATCCGCCGGTCGATGTTGACCCTGGTGGTGACCGCGTAGGCGGGGATCCCGCCGACTCCGGGGTCACCGGCCAGCGCGCGGTTCGCGACGCGGGCGTTCTTGCCGCCGCGCAGCGGGGCCGTCGTCCAGTTCTCGCCGTCGAACTGCTCGAGCGAGTACATCCGCAGGTACTCCGGGCTCGCGTTGTCCGAGGTCCGGTAGCGCAGCACCGTGGCGTCACTGGTGCGTACGAGCTGGCGGCGCACGCTCACCAGGGGGTCCAGCGGATCGAGGTCGGTGATCGAGTCGGACCGGGACCGGCCTGTGCCGCCCTGGCCGATGCCGAACACTCCGTGCGGGTCGATGCCCGGCACCATCACCGGCACGATGACCGCGATCGCGACGGCGGTGAGCCCGATCCGGCGGCCGCTCACCGAGAGCGGCCTGGCGTCCGGCCGGTCGCGCTCGTCCAGCTGCGCCGACCAGTACCGGGTGAACACCGGCCGTCCCCAGCCGGACACGCGGTCGCGCGAGTCGGCCACGAGCAGCCAGAGGTAGCCCGCCGCGCCCAGCAGGAACGCCAGCCCGCTCACGGTCTGCTGCCGCACCGCCGCCGGCATGCTGTACATGGCCAGCAGCGGCAGCCCCGCGAGGGCCGCGCGCCGCACGCGTACGGCCAGGAAGTCGACCAGGATCGCGACGAGCCCGATGCCGCCGCCGGTGAGCAGGTCGATCGGCGGGAGCACCGGGACCGGCGCCGCGTACGTGTTCGCGTCGTGCCAGCCGTCGACGACCAGCCGGCCCAGCGCGGCCAGCGACGACGGCGTCGGGATGACGCCCAGCAGCGCGCGGTGAGCGGCGAACATCGAGGTCAGGTAGAGCAGCAGCGCGAGCAGCCCGGCGAGCGGGCACAGGGCCGCGGCCAGCCGCGTCCGACGGGAGACCAGACCGACCGCGCCGACCACGAGCACCGCGCCGATCCCGGTGCCGAACCAGGTCGACCGGTCGAACAGCGGGTACAGGCCGATCGACGCCAGCGTCGTGGCGATCATCGCCGCCACGGTAAGCCGCGTTCTCATCGCTCCTCGCCTTCCGCGGGGACGGCGGGGCGGCTCTCCGCCTCGCGGTCGTTCTGGCCGGCGCCGGCCCACGCCGCCGGCAGCTCGGCGGCCGAGGCCATGACCAGCACCCGCCAGCCCGCGGTGCGCAGCACCGACGCGGACCGCAGGGTTGATTCCGACTCGTCGCCGATGAGCACCGCGACACAGGTGGAGGTGCCGCGCTTGGCCCGTGCCACGTCGCGCGCGTCGTCGGAGCTCAGCCGCCCGAAGACCCCGACGATGAGCCCGTCGCCCTCGCTCGCCGCGGAGCGCAGCGAGGCCAGGCCGGACCGCAGGCTCCGCCCGGTCGACGTACGGACGACGGCCATCGCGTCGAGCAGCGCGCCCTCGAGCGAGCCCGACGGGCCGAGGACCTCGCCCTGGTCGGTGATGTAACGCAGGCCGAACCCCTCACGGCCGAGCTGTACCCCGATGGAGGCCGCGGCCGAGACCGCCTGCTCGAACGAGGAGTCCGCGCCGTCGCCCCAGTGGGCCAGCCGCCGCGTGTCGAGGAAAAGGGTGCCCCTGCTCTGCCAGTGCTGCTCCTCGCGGCGCACCATCAGCTCGCCGTGGCGCGCGGTGGACCGCCAGTGCACGCGCCGCAGGTCGTCGCCGTGGCGGTACTCGCGCGGCGCGACGTCGTCCTCGCCGGCCGTGGAGACCGTACGGGCCCGGCTCTCGCCGCCGCCCGCCCAGGAGCCCATGAGCCGGCCGTGCGGCAGCGGCACGATCGGCGGAGTGACGGTCAGGCGCGCGGCCGTCGTGAACGACCGGACCAGCTCGACCAGGCCGAACGGGTCGGCGAGGCGTACGGTCAGCGGGCCGACCCGGTACCGGCCGCGTACGTCGGCGCGCACGCGGTAGGCCATCTCCCGGCCGCCGTGGGGTTCGATCCGGTCGATCACGAACCTCGGCGGGCCGCCCAGTGCGTACGGCACCTGGTCCTCGACGAGGAGGATGCCGGTCGGTAGCCGCGAGACGTTCTGCAGCACGGTGCGCACCTGCGCCTCGTGCCCGGCCGGCAGCCGCGTGGGCGTGAGCCGGCGTTTGCAGGTGAGCCGGTACCGGGTGCGGGACACCACGAGCGCCGACAGCATCGGCAGCGCGATGATCAGCAGGCCGGCGCGCAGCAGGTCGCGCTCGCCGAGGATGAAGGCGCACAGGACCGCCGTGACGCCCGCGGCCATGAACGACCGGCCACGCGTGGTCAGCGAGCCCAGGGTCCGCCGGACGACCCCGCCGGTCTCCTCCGGGCGGCCGAGATCCGCGGGGCCGGTGAGCGGGTCCGCCGCGCGGCGGATCACGCTGCCCTCGTCCACGCGCTAGCGCCGGCGGTCGGGAACCGGCACGTGCGCGACCAGCTCGGCCACGACATGCTCGGGCAGCCGCCGCTCGACCTGCGCCTCGGCCGTCGGGATGAGCCGGTGGGCGAGGACCGGCACGGCGAGGTGCTGCAGGTCGTCCGGCAGGACGTACTCGCGGTCGTCCAGCGCCGCGTGCGCCCGCGCCGCGCGTACGAGCTGCAACGTGGCGCGCGGTGAGGCGCCGAGCCGCAGTTCGGGGTGCTCGCGCGTCGCCGTGACCAGCGCGATCGCGTAGGCGCGTACCGCGGGCGAGACATGCACCTCGCGGACCAGCTCGATCAGCGTGCGTACGTCTGCGGCGTGCGCGACGGGGCTGAGGTCATCGAGGGGGGAGGACCGGCCGTGCGTGTCGAGGATCTCCAGCTCGGCCTCCGGCGCGGGATAGCCCATGGAGATCCGCGCGGTGAAGCGGTCGCGCTGGGACTCGGGCAGGGGATAGGTGCCCTCCATCTCGACCGGATTCTGGGTCGCGATCACCATGAACGGCGCGTCCAGCGTGTAGGTGTGGCCGTCGACCGTGACCTGGCGCTCCTCCATGCACTCCAGCAGCGCGGACTGGGTCTTGGGCGACGCGCGGTTGATCTCGTCGCCGACCAGGATGTTGGCGAAGACCGGGCCGGGCTTGAACTCGAACTCCCGCCGCTCCTGGTTGTAGGCGCTGACCCCGGTGATGTCGCTGGGCAGCAGGTCCGGGGTGAACTGGACGCGCCGTACGGAGCAGTCGATCGAGCGGGCGAGGGTCTTGGCGAGCATCGTCTTGCCGACGCCCGGGACGTCCTCGATGAGCAGGTGACCCTCGGCGAGGAGAACGGTGAGCGCGGTGCGCACGACCTCGGGCTTGCCTTCGATGACGGACTCGATCGCCCCGGCGATCCGCCCCGCGATCTTCGCGAGGTCGTCCAACCCCGGTCCGACGTCACCGCGCGTGCTTACTGCCACTAACCCCTCCTAGGGCCACCCGTACGGCGACACGGCCACGGCGTGGGTGAGGGCCCGGTCCCGCGCACGCACGGAGGGGAGTTCAACCCGTTTTGTTCGCCATGTTCCATGTTGCACTGACAGTACGTCTTGGAGCCCGCATGTCGCGATGCTCGGTGGCAGGAGAGTAATCCGCGAATCCGGCTTTTGTGGCGTGCGACATGAACCATTTTGTTCCACCACTTCCCCCCACGGGGCGTCGAGAGAGGGGGAGTTCCGCGGACTCGCGTGGTGGAGCGCGACGCCTTCCCCGGCGGCGGCCGCTGTGGGGCGCCGTGGCGCCCCACTCCACACCACCCCCTCTGACCTGCGCATTCGTGCGACACGACGCCGCGAGCCGGGCGTTTTGGTCGTTGACCGTGGAGGAGAGTGGAGTAGAGTGGGGCGCCGTGGGGCAGGGTCAACGACCCCATGAGTGCGGGGAGGTGGGGGCCGATGTTCCTCGGCACTCATTCGCCGCGCTTGGACGACAAGGGACGACTGTTCCTGCCGGCGAAGTACCGCGAGGAGCTGTCAGGGGGATTGGTGATCACGAAGGGTCAGGAACGCTGCCTCTACGTCTTCCCTGAGGCTGAGTTCCAGCGCATCACCGAGGCGCTTCGCACCGCACCGGTCACCGCAAAGGCAGTGCGCGACTACAGCCGCGTGTTCTTCGCCAGTGCGTCGGACGAGGTACCGGACAAGCAGGGGCGGATCACGATCCCGCCGGCGTTGCGGGGCTACGCCGGGTTGGACCGCGATTGTGCGGTCATCGGAGCCAACACGCGTCTTGAGATCTGGGACGCGACCGCGTGGGAGACCTATCTCACCGCGCAGGAACCGCAGTTCTCCGACCTGTCCGAGGAGGTGCTGCCAGGAATTCTATGACCGCACGATCGTCGGTCGCGGATCCGTTCGGCGAGGTCTCCACCCGCTCCCAGCTGGCGCACCTTCCCCGGTGCCAGATGGCCGTTGCACATCTTCCTCACGGAGCAGCGGATGGGGACCTGGCCGGACGAAATTCCGACGGGGGCCGGCGAGAGCCATTGATGCGGTGAACCGCCGAGCATGTCGGGTGAACCGGCGAAGCTTCCACACCGTCTGACGTTTCTGGGTTCCGCATACGCGTATCCCACGACATGTCGGGTAGCCGGTGACGCGGTATCAGCGCAGTCCGCGAGCAGTGGCGTGATGAGAGGCTTTTCATGCAAGGCGACGAAGAGCGCGAGGGGGGACCACGCGCGCAGGGCCACGTTCCGGTCATGCTCGACCGGATCCTGGCGATGCTCGCTCCGGCTCTGTCCGTGCCCTCCGATGAGGACGTGTACTTCGTCGACGCCACGCTCGGACTCGGCGGCCATTCCGAGGCCGTCCTCGCGGCCCACCCTTCCGTCCGGCTCATCGGGCTGGACCGCGACACCACGGCGCTCGAGCGTTCACGGCAGCGCCTCGAGGCGTACGCCGACCGTGTCTCCCTCGTGCACGCGGTCTACGACGAGCTGCCCGAGGTCATGCTGGACCTCGGCGTCCCGCGCGTGCACGGCGTGCTGTTCGACCTGGGTGTCTCCTCCCCACAGCTCGACCAGGCCGAGCGAGGCTTCGCCTACTCCTACGACGCCCCGCTCGACATGCGGATGGACCGCACGCAGAAGCTCACCGCCGAAGAGGTGGTCAACGGCTACTCCGTCGCCGATCTCACGCGCATCCTGCGCGAGTACGGCGAGGAGCGGTTCGCGCGCCGCGTCGCCCAGGCGATCGTCCGTGAGCGGGGGCGCGCCCCGCTCACCTCGACGTCCCGCCTCGTCGAGGTGGTGCGCGACGCGATTCCCGCGGCCTCACGCCGCACCGGTGGTCACCCCGGCAAGCGCACCTTCCAGGCGCTGCGCATGGAGGTGAACGACGAGCTGGCCGTGCTCGGGCGCGCGATACCCGCCGCGCTCGACGCCCTCGCGATGGGCGGCCGGATCGCGGTCCTGTCCTACCACTCCCTCGAAGACCGGATCGTCAAGCGCGCCCTCATCGAGCGCGCCATCGACACGACTCCACCGGGTCTTCCGGTTCCCCTTCCGGAACACGCGCCCTGGTTCCGCCTGCTCACACGTGGAGCGGAGCAACCGACCGACGAAGAGACGACGAGCAACCCACGGGCCGCCTCGGCGCGCTTTCGCGCCGCGGAGCGGATCCGTGATCGGGCGGAACGTCCGCTCGCCGGTGGCGGTTCCGCCGCCGGCGATGACCCGCGGAGCAGGCGGAGTGAAGCAGGAGGCACCGTATGAAGACCATGACGTCGCCGCCGGAGGTGCGTACCCCGGCGGACGAGGCCGACGCCGCGCCGTCCACGGAGACCACGCGCCGCCGCGCCGCCGTACGGCCGGCCCGCTCCGCCAAGAGTTCCGTCAAGAGCCGTGAGACCACCACGCGGCCCACGCGCCGCAGGGCCACCGCGCCCGCGCCGGTCGAGCGCCGCGCCGCCGCGCCGCCGAAGGCGCCGTTCGTGCTGGTCGTCGTCGGCCTGCTCGGCGGCGCCCTGGTCAGCCTGCTCCTGCTGAACACCGTGCTGGCACAGGACGCCTTCTCGCTCAGCGAGCTGCAGCGCAACAACCAGCGCCTCAACGAGCGCAAGCAGGCGCTCCAGGAGGACATCGCACGTGAGAGCAGCCCGGAGGTCCTGCACGCCAAGGCCCGTGGCCTCGGCATGAGGGACCCGGACCGGCCCGCCTTCATCGACCCGCGCACCGGGCGCGTCACCGAGAGCGGCAGCCGGCCGCCCGGCGTGCCCGACGAGGCGATGGCCGCTGCCGCCGCCGGCGGAGTGACGGGCGCGCCCGGCGCGCTCGTGCCGCCCGCGGGTGGCACCACCGGCAGTGCGGGGCACACGGGGGGCGGCACGAGGTGACGCCCCGGCGCGGCCGAGGTCCGGCCGCTCCGCCCCCCGGCGGTCCACGCGGCACGAGTCCTGGGCAGACAGGTCGTTCGCGCACGCCCCCACCTCGCTCCGGCGGGCGGGGCGGCGCGTCGAAGCCACCGCCGCCACGGCGCAGGCCGGGCGGCGGGCCTTCGCCCACGCCCCCGCGGCGCCCACCGCAGCGGACCCGGCGCACGATCATCCGCCGTGACCCGATCCGGCGGCTCAACGTCGGTCTTCTCCTGGTGGCCTTCGTCCTGTCCCTGTTCGCGGGCCGGCTCGTCCAGCTCCAGGGGATCGAGTCGAAGGGCTACGCCGAGGCGGCCGTACGCCAGCGGCTGAGCCGTATCGACCTGCCCGCCGTACGCGGCCCGATCACGTTCGCGCAGGGCCAGTCCCTCGCGATGACCGTGGACGCGCGGGTGATCTACGCCGACCCGGTGATGGTCGACGCCGCCCGGCGCAACCAGATCGCCTCCTCGCTGGCGTCGATGTTCGGCCTGAACGCCGCCGACCTGCTGCGCAAGCTCACGCCGAGCTCCAAGAACAACCGCTACGTCGAGCTGGTGCACCACGTCGAGCCCGACCGCGCCCGCATGGTCACCGCGATGGATTTCAAGGGCATCGGCACGCTGCGCGAATACCGGCGCGTCTACCCGGGCGGCATGCTCGCCGCCAACGTCTCCGGTTTCGTCAACGGCGACGGCGACGGCGGCGCGGGCCTGGAATCCAGCGAGAACAAGCTGCTCAAGGGCCGCAGCGGCTGGCAGAAGGTCGAGCTCAGCGAGAACGGCCAGCGCATCCCGATGGGCGAGGACCAGCAGAGCAAGCCGATCCCGGGCCGCGGCATCCGGCTCACGCTCGACCGCGACATCCAGTGGAAGGCCCAGGACGCCATCGCCCGGCAGGTCAAGGCCACCCACGCCCAGAGCGGCAGCGTCATCGTCATGGACCCGCGTACGGGCCAGGTCGTCGCCATGGCGACCGCGCCGACGTTCGACCCGGCCACCTACTACAAGGCCAAGCCCGTGAACCTCGGTAACCGTGTGGTGCAGGAGGGCTTCGAGCCGGGCAGCACCAGCAAGGTCATCACGGCGGCGGCGGCGATGGAGGCCGGCGGCGTCACGCCGGAGACGGCGTTCACGGTGCCCGACCACCTCAGGCGCTACGACCGGGTCTTCCACGACTCCGAGACGCACCCGACCGAGCGCCTGACCTTCGGCGGCGTACTGGCCAAGTCGAGCAACATCGGCACGATCCTGGCCAGCGAGCGCGTCTCGCAGTCCCAGCTCTACCAGTACATGCGGGCCTTCGGTTACGGCCAGAAGACCGGCGTGGGCCTGCCGGGCGAGAGCCCCGGCCTGCTGAAGCCGGTCGACCAGTGGTGGGGCACCGACCGCTTCTCGATCGCCTTCGGGCAGTCGGTGTCCGTGAACGCCCTGCAGACCGCGAGCGTGTACGCGACGATCGCCAACGGCGGTGTCCGCGTGACGCCCAACCTGGTCGCCGGCACGACCGACGACCACGGCACGCTGACCCCCGCCGCGCGCCCGGCCTCCCGCCGGGTGATCAAGCAGAGCACCGCCGACGCGCTCACCAAGATGCTGGAGGGCGTCACCACCAAGGAGGGCACCGCGCCCGAGGCGCAGATCCCGGGCTACCGCGTCGCGGGCAAGACCGGCACCGCGCAGAAGGTCAACCCGAAGTGTGGCTGCTACGTCGGCGGCGGCTACACCGGCACGTTCGTGGGCTTCGCGCCCGCCGACGACCCCCAGCTCGTGGTGGAGGTCGTGCTGCAGAAGCCGCAGAAGGGCTACTACGGCGGGCAGGTCGCCGCACCGGTGTTCAAGGACGTCATGAGCTTCGCGCTGCAGAGCCGTAAGGTCCCGCCGACCGGCAGCAAGTCGCAGAAGATCCGTATCTACGCAGACCACCGGTGACCAGCGGTACTCTCTCCGCCGTGTCCAACAGACCCGACCACATGCGACCCAAGTCCGTACCCGCCCGGCCACTGTCCGGTCTCGTCGGCCTGCTCGGCCTCAGCGAGCAGGGCCAGCCGGTGCGCGGCATGGTCAGCGGGGTGACGCACGACTCGCGAAGGGTCGCGCGCGGAGACCTGTACGCCGCGCTGCCCGGCAGCCGTTTCCACGGCGCGGCCTTCGCCGAGCAGGCCGCCAGGTCAGGTGCCGTCGGGATCCTCACCGACCACGAGGGGCGCGAGCAGGCCGAGCGCGCCGGCCTCCCGGTCCTCGTCGTGGACGACCCGCGTGCGGTGCTCGGCGACGTGGCCTCCTGGGTCTACGGCCGGCCGGTACGCGACCTGGCCGTGATCGGCGTCACCGGCACGAGCGGCAAGTCCACCACCACCTACCTCCTCGAGGCGGGGCTGCGGGCGGCCGGGCACGAGACCGGCCTCGTCGGCGGGATCGAGATCAAGGTCGGCGACGAGACCCTGCCGAGCGCGCTGACCACGCCGGAGGCGACCGACCTGCACGCGATGTTCGCGCTGATGCGCGAGCGCGGGGTCACCGCGGTGGCCATGGAGGTCTCCAGCCACGCCCTCGGCTTCGGCCGGGTCGGCGGCGCCTTCTACGAGGTCGCCCTCTTCACCAACCTGTCGCAGGACCACCTCGACTTCCACCCGACCATGGAGGACTACTTCGAGACGAAGGCGCGGCTGTTCACGCCCGACTTCAGCCGTCTCGGCGTGGTCAACGTGGACGACGCGTGGGGCCGGCGGCTGACCCACGTCGCGAAGATCCCGGTGACGACCTTCTCCGCGGACGGCGACCCGGGCGCGGACTGGCGCGCGGCGGACGTACGCCTCGGGCCCTCCGGCAGCGCCTTCCGCGTCGTCGGGCCCGGCGGCGTCGAGGCCGAGGCGAGCGTGGCGCTGCCCGGCCCGTTCAACGTCGCCAACGCCCTGGGCGCGATCGTCGCGCTGGTCGAGGCGGGCCTGTCCCTGCAGGCCGCCGTCCAGGGGATCGCGTCGCTGCCCGGCGTGCCCGGCCGCCTGGAGCAGGTCGACGAGGGCCAGGACTTCACGGTGCTGGTCGACTACGCGCACAAGCCCGGTGCGGTGGAGGCCGTGCTCGGCACCCTGCGCCCGCTCACCGAGGGCCGGCTGACCATCGTTCTGGGCTGCGGCGGCGACCGCGACAGCGGAAAACGTCCGATCATGGGCGGGCTGGCCGCACGCCGCGCCGACGTGGCCGTGTTCACCAACGACAACCCGCGCTCCGAGGACCCTTGGGCCATTCTCACCGCTATGGTCGGGGGAGTACTCACCGTGCCCGAGGACGAACGGGCCCACGTCATCGTCGAGCCGGACCGCGCAGCCGCGATCGCCCTCGTGATCGGCCGCGCCCGGCATGGCGACGTCGTGGTCATCGCGGGCAAGGGTCACGAGCAAGGGCAGTACGTCGCCGGCGGGGTCCTCCCGTTCGACGACTGCGAGGTCGTACGGCGCGCGTTGCGCGAACGCCGCACCCCCGCCACTGACGAGGAGCAGTTGTGATCCCACTCCCGCTGGCCAAGATCGCGGAGATCACCCGCGGCCGGCTGGACGGCGCGCCACCCGACACGGTCGTGAGCGGCCCGGTCGTCATCGACTCGCGCAAGCTCGAGCCCGGCTCGCTGTTCGCCGCGCTGCGCGGTGAGCGCGTCGACGGCCACGACTTCGCCGCCGCGGCGATCGAGGCCGGTGCGGTCGCGGTCCTCGCCGAGCGCGAGGTCGGCGTCCCGGCGATCGTCGTGGACGACGTCCTGGCCGCGATGGGGCGGCTCGCGCGTGCGGTGGTCGACCGGCTCACCGAGACGACCGTGATCGGACTGACCGGCTCGGCCGGAAAGACTTCGACGAAGGACCTGCTGGCCAGGCTCGCCGAGCGGCTCGGCCCGACCATCGCGCCGCCGGGGTCCTTCAACAACGAGATCGGCCATCCGCTGACGGTGCTGCGCGCCGGCCACGACACCCGTTACCTCGTCCTGGAGATGGGCGCGCGTGGTCTGGGCCACATCACGCACCTGACCCGCATCGCGCCACCGAGCATCGGTATCGTCCTCAACGTCGGCAGCGCGCACATCGGCGAGTTCGGCAGCCGAGACGTCGTAGCCAAGGCCAAGGGGGAGCTCGTGGAGGCGCTGACTCCGCAGGGCACCGCGGTCCTGAACGCCGACGACCCGGCGGTACGCACCATGGCCGCCCGCACGTCCGCGCAGGTCGTGACCTTCGGCCGGGTGCCCGAGGCGACCGTGCGCGCCACCGACGAGTCGCTCGACGACGCGGGACGCCCGAGGTTCACGCTGGTGACGCCCGAGGGATCGGCGCACGTGGCGCTCCGGCTCCACGGCGCGCACGCGGTCTCCAACGCGCTCGCCGCGGCGGCCACCGCCCGTGCCCTCGGCATGCCGGTGTCCGACATCGCCGAGGTCCTGTCCGGCGCCGAGCCGTCCAGCCGCTGGCGGATGGAGGTCACCGAGCGCCCCGACGGGGTCACGGTCGTCAACGACGCCTACAACGCCAACCCGGAGTCGGTGCGGTCCGCGATCGACACGGTCGTGCACATGGCACGCGAGGGGCGCGCGTGGGTAGTTCTTGGCGGAATGGCCGAGTTGGGCGCATCTACGGTCGACGAACACGAGAGGATCGGAGCCTACGCCGCGCGCGGCGGACTCGCCGGCGTCATCGCCGTGGGTGAGACCGCCGCGTCCGTGCTGAAGGGGGCCGAGCAGGTGGGGTCTTGGACGGGAGATTGCGTGCAGGTGGATGACGTCGGTGCGGCCGTGGCCGCATTGGACGAGCGGTTGCGGCCAGGGGACGTCGTGCTGATCAAGGGATCGCGCGTCGCCGGGCTGGAGAGAGTCGCCGAAGCGGTACTGACCGCGGTACCGCGGTCCGAGAGGGGTGACGACGCGTGAGGACCATCCTGGTCGCCTCGGCCCTCTCGTTGATCATCGGCCTGCTCGGCACGCCGCTCTGGATCCGGCTGGTCCGGCGGCTCGGCTACGGCCAGATGATCCGTGAGGAGGGCCCGCAGGCCCACCTCGGCAAGCGCGGCACTCCGACGATGGGCGGCACGGTCTTCATCGTCGCCGCGCTCGTCGGGTACGCGATCGCGCACCTCGCCACGACCACCCGGCCCACCGTGTCGGGCGTGCTCGTCCTTTTCCTGATGACCGGGCTCGGCGTCGTCGGCTTCGTCGACGACTACATCAAGGTCTTCAAACAGCGCAGCCTCGGCCTGCGCAGCGGCGCCAAGATGATCGGCATCATCATCATCGGCGTGGTGTTCGCGCTGCTGTCGCTGCGGTTCCCCAACGGCTACGACATCACCCCGGCCACCACGCACCTGTCCTTCCTGCGCGACTTCGGGCCCTCGATCGGCCCGTACCTGTTCGTGCTGTGGGCGCTGGTGATGATCGCCGGGACGTCCAACGCGGTGAACCTCACTGACGGGCTCGACGGGCTGGCCGCCGGTGCGGTCGGCACCGTGCTCGGCGCGTACGTGCTGATCGGCAACTGGCAGCTGCGCAACAGCTGCACGGAGGTCGCGCTCGCCCCGAACTGCTACACCGTCCGCGACCCGCTCGACCTCGCGGTCGTCGCCGCGGCCGTGCTCGGCGCGCTCGTCGGCTTCCTGTGGTGGAACGCCCCGCCCGCCCGCATCTTCATGGGCGACACCGGGTCGCTCGGCCTCGGCGGCGTGATCGTCGGCCTGGCCGTGATGACGCGTACCCAGATGCTGTTCGTCGTCCTGGGCGGCCTGCCGGTGATCATCACTCTCTCGGTGATCATCCAGGTGGGCTTCTTCAAGATGACGCGAAAACGGGTGTTCAAGATGGCCCCGCTGCAGCACCATTTCGAGCTGTCCGGCTGGGCGGAGACCACGATCGTGGTCCGGTTCTGGCTGATCTCGGGTCTGTGTGTGGCCACCGGTCTCGCCCTGTTCTACATCGAATGGATGCCACACCAGTGACGGCGCCCTGGACCGGCCTCGAGATCTGCGTCGCGGGCGCGGGCGTCTCGGGCCGGGCCGCGGCGCGAGTTCTGGCCTCCCGTGGGGCGCGGGTCACGCTCGTCGACGCGCGCGCCGACGACGCCCTACGGGAGGAGGTCGCCGGCCTCGACGTCACGGCGCGCCTCGGTGACGGCGACACGCTGCCGCCGGGGACCGACCTGGTCGTCACCTCGCCGGGCTGGCGGCCCACCGCGCCGCTGCTCGCCGCCGCGGCCGACGCCGGCATCGAGATCATCGGCGAGGTCGAGCTGGCCTGGCGGCTGCGCGGCCCCGATGCCGCGCCCTGGCTCGCCATCACCGGCACCGACGGCAAGACGACCGTCGTACGCATGCTGGACCGGATGCTCGCCGCCGACGGCAAACGCTCGATCGCGGTCGGCAACGTCGGCACGCCCATCGTCGAGATCGTGGCCGGCTCCGACACCGCCTACGACGTGCTCGCGGTCGAGCTGTCCAGCTTCCAGCTGCACTGGTCGTCCTCCGTACGGCCCCTGGCCGCGACGGTGCTGAACCTCGCGCCCGACCACATCGACTGGCACGGCTCCCTGGAGGCCTACGCCGCCGACAAGGCCAAGATCTTCGCGCCCGGCACGATCGCCGTCGTCAACGCGGACGACGAGTGGTCCACGCGGCTGGGGGAGAAGGCCGAGCGGTCGGTCGGCTTCACGCTGGGCGCGCCGCGCGCCGGTGAGCTGGGCGTCGTCGAGGACATCCTCGTCGACCGGGCCTTCACCGCCGACCCCCGCAACGAGGCGGCCGAGCTGGCGGCGCTGTCCGACGTCCACCCCTACGCCCCGCACAACGTCGCCAACGCGCTCGCCGCCGCCGCGCTGGCCCGCGCCTACGGCGTGCACCCCGACGCCGTACGCGACGGGTTGCGCGACTTCGTCCCCGACCCGCACCGCATCGAGCACATCGCGACGATCGGCGACGTCACCTACATCAACGACTCCAAGGCCACCAACCCGCACGCGGCCGCCGCGTCGCTGGCCGCCTACCGCTCGATCGTCTGGATCGCGGGCGGGCTCCTGAAGGGCGCCGACGTCGAGGAGCTCGTGCTCTCGTGCGCCGAACGCCTGCGCGGTGTCGTCCTCATGGGCCAGGACCGGGGACGGATCGCGGAGGCACTCGCGCGACACGCACCGAATGTCCCGGTGGTCGATGTCGCCGCCACCGACACTGGTGCCATGGACCAGGTCGTCACCGCGGCCACCGCCCTGGCACGTCCGGGCGACACCGTGCTGCTCGCGCCCGTAGGGGCCTCGTTCGACATGTTCGCCAACTATCCAGCGCGCGGCGACGCGTTCGCCGCGTCCGTACGGCGGCGTACCGGGCGATGAGCACCAGGCTGCACGACGAGGACGAGACGGAGACCACCGGACCGCGCGCTGTGGCGGCCGGCACGGTGAGCCTGCTGGACCGGCCGCTGACCTCCTACTACCTGGTGCTGGGCTGCTCGATGCTGCTGCTCGCGCTCGGCATGGTGATGGTCCTGTCGGCGTCCAGCATCCGCCAATACCAATACACCGGGTCGGCGTTCACGCTGTTCGAGAAGCAGGCGCTGTGGGTGGCCATCGGCCTGCCGCTCATGTGGGTGGCGGCCCGCCTGCCCACCAAGGTCTTCCGCGTCCTCGCCTACCCGCTGATGCTCCTGTCGGCGCTGGCCCTGGCGGTCGCGCTCATCCCGGGCCTCGGCCAGAGCGTGAACGGCGCCCAGCGCTGGATCAGCTTCGGCGGGCCTTTCCAGTTCCAGCCGTCCGAGCCGGCCAAGCTCGCGCTGATCCTGTGGGGCGCCGACCTGCTGGCGCGCAAGGAGAAGCTCCGCCAGCTCAGCGAGTGGCGGCAGCTGCTGATCCCGCTCCTGCCCGCCGCGGGCGTGCTGGTGCTGCTGGTCATGCTCGGCAGCGACCTCGGCACCACGCTCGTCCTCCTGACGATCTTCCTGTCGCTGTTGTGGGTGGTCGGGGCGCCGGGCCGGCTCTTCGTCGGCATGGCGGGTGTCACCAGCGTGCTGGTCGCCATCCTCATCGTCGTCGAGCCGTACCGCCTGCAGCGGCTGACCGGCTTCCTCGACCAGTCCGGAAACCAGCTCGATATCAACTACCAGGGCATCCAGGGCCTCTACGCGATCGCGTCCGGCGGCTGGCTCGGCACCGGCCTGGGCGAGGGCCGCGCCAAGTGGAACTACCTGCCGCACCCCGAGACCGACTTCATCTTCGCGATCATCGGCGAGGAGCTCGGCCTGATCGGCACCCTCGTGGTCCTCGGCCTGTTCGGGCTGCTGGCGTACGCCGGGCTGCGGATCGCCCGCCGGGTCAAGGACCCCTTCATGCAGCTGGCGGCGGCGGGCGCGACCGCCTGGCTCGCCGTCCAGGCGATCGTCAACATCGGCGCGGTGATCGGCGTCCTGCCCATTACGGGTATCCCTTTGCCTCTTGTGTCGTACGGTGGATCAGCCCTGATCCCCACGCTGATCGTGCTGGGCATGTTGCTCTCGTTCGCCAAACGCGAGCCCGGTGCCCGGCAGGCACTCGCCGCACGTGGTCCGGGACCGGCCGTGTTGGCCCTAAGCTGGCTGGGCCTGGCCAAGCGCTGAGGACGGGGTCGGCCGGCGAGCGGAGCGAGTTATGAGCGGGAGCACGAGCATGAGGGTTGTCCTGGCCGGCGGCGGCACCGCGGGACATATCGAACCAGCCCTGGCCCTTGCCGACGCGTTGCGCCGGGAGGACCCGGGCATCCAGGTGACCTGCCTGGGCACCGAGCGCGGGCTGGAGACCAGGCTCGTGCCGCAGCGCGGCTACGAGTTGGCGCTCATCCCGCCCGTGCCCCTGCCTCGCACCCTCACGCCGCGCCTGCTGACCGTGCCGGGCCGCCTCGCCGGCGCGATCAACGCCGCCGCCGCGATCCTCGACCGGACCAACGCCGACGTGCTCGTCGGCTTCGGCGGCTACGTCGCGACCCCCGGCTACCTCGCCGCGCGGCGCCGCAAGGTCCCGATCATCGTGCACGAGGCCAACCCGCGCGCGGGCCTGGCCAACCGCCTCGGCGCCCGGTTCACCGAGCACGTCGCCGTGGCCAGCGCGGACACCGCCCTCCCACATGGCGAGGTGCTCGGCATCCCGCTGCGCCGCGAGATCTCCACGCTCGACCGCCTCGGCGTCGGCGACAAGGCGCGCGCCCACTTCGGCCTGCGGTCCGACCTGCCGACCCTGCTGGTCTTCGGCGGCTCCCAGGGGGCGCGCTCGCTCAACCGTGCCGTCGGTGAGGCCGTGCCCCAGCTGCGCGCCGCCGGGATCCAGATCCTGCACATCGTCGGCCCGAAGAACGCCAGCGAGCCCGAGGTCACCGCCGACGACCCCGCCTACATCATGCTTCCGTACTGCGACCGGATGGATCTGGCCTACGCCGCCGCCGACTTCGCGATGTGCCGGGCCGGCGCGATGACCTGCGCGGAGCTGACCGCCGTGGGCCTGCCCGCCGCGTACGTGCCGCTGCCGATCGGCAACGGCGAGCAGCGCCTCAACGCCGAGCCGATCGTCCAGGGCAACGGCGGCCTGCTGGTCGAGGACAGCGAGCTGTCCGCGGACTGGATCCGGGCCAACGTCCTGCCGGTGCTGTCCGACGCCGAGCGCGTCGCCCAGATGTCGGAGGCGGCCGCCCGCATGGGCCGCCGCGACGCCGACGTCGCACTGGCACGCATGGTCTTCCAGGTCGTGGCGGCGGGCGCGTGATCCCGGCGTACGCGACCGAGGTGTCGGCATGAGCCTGGTGACGCCGGTCGAGATCGTGCCCGCCGACCGGCTGGGCACGGTGCACTTCGTCGGCATCGGCGGAGCTGGCATGTCGGGCATCGCCCGGATCATGCTCAGCCGCGGCATCCGCGTGTCGGGCAGTGACGCCAAGGACTCCGAGCTGCTGGCCGAGCTGCGCGAGCTGGGCGCGACCACCCACGTCGGGCACGCCGCCGGGCACGTCGCCGACGCCGACACCGTCGTCGTCTCGACCGCGATCCGCGAGACCAACCCCGAGCTGGCCGCCGCACGTGAGCGCGGCCTGCTCGTGCTGCACCGGGCCGCCGCGCTCGCCTCGCTTATGGCGGGGCGCCGCGCCGTCGCGGTGGCCGGCACCCACGGCAAGACCACGACCACGTCGATGCTGACCGTCGCGCTCCAGCACGCCGGGGCCGACCCGTCCTACTGCATCGGCGGCCAGCTCGTCACCACCGGCCTGGGCGCGGCAGACGGCTCCGGGGACGTCTTCGTCGCCGAGGCCGACGAGAGCGACGGCTCCTTCCTGATGTTCGCGCCGCGTGCGGCGGTCATCACCAACGTCGAGGCCGACCACCTCGACAACTACGACAGCTTCGAGCGGGTCGAGGAGACCTTCGCCGAGTTCGTCGGGCGCGTCGAGCCGGGCGGCCTGCTCGTCGTGTGCGCCGACGACCCGGTGGCCCGTGCGCTCGGCGAGGCCGGCGCGCGCCGCGGGCTCACCGTCCGCACCTACGGCGAGGCCGAGGACGCCGACTACCGCACGGAGGGCTTCACCCCTCGCGGGCTCGGCTCGCGCTTCACCGTCGGCGACCAGGCCCTCGAGCTGGCCGTACCGGGCCGCCACAACGCCATGAACGCCACGGCCGCCTACGCGGTGGCGCTCGAGCTGGGGATGCCCGCCGGGGCCGTCGCGAAGGGCCTGGCCGGATTCGCCGGCGCCCGCCGGCGCCTGGAGCCCAAGGGCGAGGCCGGCGGCGTACAGGTCTTCGACAGCTACGCCCACCACCCCACCGAGGTCGCCGCCGACCTGAACGCCACCCGCGACTACGTCGACGAACTCGGCACCGGGCGCGTCGTGGCGGTCTTCCAGCCGCACCTGTTCAGCCGGACCAAGTTCTTCGCCGCCGAGTTCGGCGCCGCGCTCGCCCTGGCCGACGAGGTCGTCGTCCTCGACGTGTTCCCGGCGCGCGAGGACCCCATTCCGGGCGTCACGGGCGAGCTGGTGGCCAACGCGATAACGGACGGCAAGGTGACCTACGAGCCCGACGGAACCCGCGTCGCCGGGCGTGTCGCGGCGCTCGCGGTCCCCGGTGACGTCATCATCACCATGGGCGCCGGCGATGTCACCAGGCTCGGGCCGCAGATCCTCGGGCTGCTCGCCGGCTGACTCACGGGCGCGGCGCCGGCATACGGCGCACGCGTCCGAAGAGCGTCTGAGGAGGCCCCGGAGTGACCATCAGCGGCAATGCCGTGCCCGCGACGTCCGTCCGGCGCGGATCGAGCCGATGGAAGGTCCTGTTCGTCGGATTGCTGGTGGCGGCGGTGCTCGGCACCGCCACGTGGGTCCTGCTCGGGTCCCGGCTGCTCGTGGTCCGGCGCATCGACGTCGTGGGGGAGCGGCTGGTGCCGCGCGACCGCGTACTCACCGTCGCGGGCGTACGCCTCGGGGAGCCGCTCGTACGCCTCGACACGACGGCCGTACGCGACCGGATCGAGGGCGTCCAGGAGATCGAGACGGTGCACGTCGAGCGGCGCTGGCCCACCACGGTGCGGATCGTGGTCACGGAGCGCACGCCGATGGTCGCCGTGCAGCACGACAACCGCTTCCTCCAGATCGACCGGTTCGGCGTGACCGTGGTCAGCTCGGCGGCGCGCCCGCGCGGCCTGCCGACGCTCACGGTCGCCGACCCCGTGCAGAGCGATCCGGCGCTGCGAGCCGCGCTCGCCGTGATGCGGACGCTGCCGACATGGCTGTCGCGCCGGATCGCCGACGTCGAGGCGCCGTCGCCGGAGGCGGTCACGCTCCGTCTCAGGGAGGGGATCTCCGTGGTCTGGGGAGCCCCCGAGCGCCCGGCGGACAAGCTGAAGCTCCTGCACGGCCTGCTGACCGGCACACCGCAGCGTGGGGTCAAGACCATCGATGTGAGTTCGCCCGAGGTTGTCACCACCGAGTAGCGAGATACCCTTCCAGCGCGGGACACTGGGGTGCCGCGCGGCGGGGGATCGGCGCGTGGCCAGTGGATGAAACAGGATGAGTGGGATGTCGCGCGACACGCCGGTGAGCTCGAGGCCGGGTTAGTTGACCCTGCAGTGGTGCGCCCCTACTGTCCGTATCAGCCCTAGGTTGACATAACTCTAAGTCTCAACTTGAGGGTGAGGGTTCTGTCCCACAATTTGAAAGTCAATACGAAACAAGCACCGATTTCGGCACCGAGCCGGTCGGTTCGATAGAGCGAGCGGAAGGGCCCCTCGTCGTGGCAGCACCGCAGAATTACCTGGCGGTCATCAAGGTCGTCGGCATCGGCGGCGGCGGCGTCAACGCCGTCAACCGAATGATCGAAGAGGGTCTCAAAGGCGTCGAGTTCATCGCGATCAATACCGACGCCCAGGCGCTGCTCATGAGTGACGCCGACGTCAAACTCGACGTCGGCCGGGAGTTGACCCGTGGCCTCGGCGCGGGCGCCAACCCCGATGTGGGCCGCAAGGCCGCCGAAGACCACCGCGAGGAGATCGAAGAGGTGCTCAAGGGCGCCGACATGGTCTTCGTCACCGCGGGTGAGGGCGGCGGCACCGGCACCGGCGGCGCGCCCGTCGTGGCCAACATCGCGCGCTCACTCGGCGCGCTCACCATCGGCGTGGTCACCCGTCCCTTCAGCTTTGAGGGCAAGCGGCGCGCGATGCAGGCCGAGGCCGGCATCGAGACGCTGCGCGACGAGGTCGACACGCTGATCGTCATTCCCAATGACCGGCTGCTGTCGATCTCCGACCGGCAGGTCAGCGTCCTGGACGCCTTCAAGGCGGCCGACCAGGTGCTCCTTTCCGGTGTTCAGGGCATAACTGACCTGATCACCACGCCTGGCCTGATCAACCTCGACTTCGCCGACGTCAAGTCGGTCATGTCGGGTGCCGGCTCCGCACTCATGGGCATCGGCTCGGCACGGGGCGACGACCGCTCGGTGGCCGCGGCCGAGATGGCGATCTCCAGCCCGCTGCTGGAGGCCAGCATCGACGGCGCCCACGGCGTGCTCCTGTCGATCTCCGGCGGGTCCGACCTGGGCCTGTTCGAGATCAACGAGGCGGCGCAGCTCGTCTCCAACGCCGCGGCGCCCGACGCCAACATCATCTTCGGCGCGGTCATCGACGATGCCCTCGGCGACGAGGTCCGCGTGACCGTGATCGCCGCCGGGTTCGACGAGGTCCGCCCGGACACCAGGCCCGTACCCGCGGCCGAGCCGAGACGTACGGCACCGGGACGCCCGGCCGTCGCGACGCCTCCGGTGGCCACGCCGCCGGTCGCGATGCAGCGGCCCACGGTTCCGCCGCAGTCCCCGGCACCGCTGCGGATGACGTCGGTTCCGTCGCCGGTCACGCACCGCGACGGCGAGCCCGACGGTGGCCAGGACTCCGACGGCAAGCCGGACGACTCCAAGGGCGCGGACGCCAAGCCTGACCCGGCACGCGCCGACAAGGGCGACGACTCCGCCACCGACACGGGCTCGGCGGCTCCACGCCCCGGGTCCGAGGAGGCGGCGGCGCGCCCTAAGGTGCCGCGGCCGGCCAACGAGCCGACCGCGGCGCGCCTGGGCAACGACCCGTCCCGCCGCCGTCCCGTCGTCTTCGACGAGGACGACGACCTGGACGTGCCGGACTTCCTCAAGTAGGCCTCGCCCTAGGGGGTGTCCGGTGATTCGCCGGACACACCCCCAGTGAAGAGCGAAGAGAGATGACCCGCACAGACGACCTGGCCGCCAACCTCGCGGCGGTACGCGAACGCATCGCGAAGGCGTGCGCGGCGGCCGGTCGTTCGGCGGACGAGGTCACGCTGGTGGCCGTGACCAAGACCTTCCCCGCCTCTGACGTACGCCTGCTGGCCGGCCTCGGCATCGACCAGGTCGCCGAGAACCGCGACCAGGAGGCAGGCGGCAAGGCCGCCGAGTGCGAGGACCTCGACCTGACCTGGCACTTCGTCGGGCAGCTCCAGACCAACAAGGTGCGCTCGGTGCTCTCCTACGCCGATGTCGTTCACTCGGTCGACCGTGAGCGCCTCGTCACCGCCCTGTCGCGGGAGGCCGAGCGCTCGGGACGCTCGCCGCGCTGTCTCATCCAGGTGTCGCTGGACGACTCGGAGGGACGCGGCGGCGTACGCCCGGACGGCGTGCTCGCACTGGCCGACCGGCTCGCCGCGGCGCCCGGTCTCGAACTCGGCGGAGTGATGGCGGTCGCTCCGCTCGGCGCGGACCCCGCTCCGGCGTTCGACCGTCTCGCCGAAGTCGTCACGTCTTTGCGGGCCGATCATCCGGCCGCGAAAATGGTCTCCGCGGGCATGAGCGGAGATATGGAACACGCAATCGCACGCGGCGCGACACACGTGCGTGTCGGTACGGCGTTGCTCGGAGGCCGACGGGCAATCGTCAGGTAATGTCCCCCCAGTGGACCTTGGCGTCCACGTCACACGTAACGGTCGGCTAAGCGAAGCTTCCCGCAGGGATGGGATCTCCTGTCGGCGGACGACGGAGGGGGCGTATGGCCAGCGCGATGCGCAAGATGGCGGTCTACCTCGGCCTCGTTGAGGACGATCGCTACGATGATGACTACGACGAGTACGACGTCTACGATGACGAGTCCACCGACCGTCGTCGGGACCGTACAGACGATGATTCCCCTGGTCAGGCCACTGGTGCACCGGAGGCGACCGGCGAGGAGCACAAGCCGTTCGCGATGGAACGGCGACCGGCACTTACCGAGTCGGCCGTATCTGACCTTGCGCGTATCACTACGCTTCATCCCAGGACGTACAACGAGGCCCGCACGATCGGGGAGCACTTCCGGGAGGGAACCCCGGTGATCATGAATCTCACCGAGATGGTCGACAGTGACGCCAAGCGTCTCGTCGACTTCGCGGCTGGTCTCATTTTCGGCCTGCACGGAAGCATCGAGCGTGTTACGAACAAGGTATTCCTGTTGTCCCCCGCCAACGTCGAGGTGACCGCCGAAGACAAGGCCCGTATGGCAGAACGAGGGTTCTTCAATCAGAGCTGACAGTCACATGCGAGAGTGTTCGTGAACCTTGGAAACTACCTGAGCATCCCGCTCTACCTCTTCCTGCTCTTCCTCATCGGCAGGTTGGTACTCGAGACGCTCCAGGCGTTCGCCCGGTCATGGAGGCCCACAGGGGTGGTGTTGGTGCTCGCGGAGACCACATACACGGTCACCGACCCACCTCTCAAGCTGCTACGCCGTTTCATCCCTTCCGTACGGATGGGTAACGTTGCGTTCGACCTGAGCTTCACGGTCCTCTTCTTCGTGGTCTGGTTTTTGATCATCATCGTCCAGCCGCTCTGATCGGGTACCGTCCGTTCGGGACACACTCCAAGCGCGCCAAGGAGACCAGATGCCGCTGACACCCGCGGATGTGCGGAACAAGCAGTTCAGTACCACCCGGCTCCGGCCGGGCTACGACGAAGAGGAGGTCGACGCCTTTCTCGACGAAGTCGAGGCGGAGCTGGACCGACTCATCCAGGAGAACGAAGAGCTCCGCGCGAAGCTGGCCGAATGCCTCCGTGGCAAGGTGCCGGCCATGGCCGCGCCCATCGTCGAGCCCAAGCCCGATATGTCGCATATGCCGGAGCCTCCCAAGCCGCTGGAGCCCAAGCAGGAGCCGGAGCCGATCCTCGGCGGCCTTGGCATGCCCGCGCCCATGCCCCAGCAGCAACAGCAGCCCCCGCCCATGAGTAGTCCGAGTGAGGACAACATGGACACGGCCGCCCGCGTCCTCGCGCTCGCGCAGCAGACCGCCGACCAGGCGATCGCCGACGCGCGCCGCGAGGCCGACGAGACGCTCGGCCGCGCCCGCCGCGAGGCCGAGGAGATCCTCGGCAAGGCCCGCCGGCAGTCCGAGCAGATCGTCAGCGAGGCCCGCGCCCGCGCCGAGTCCCTCGAGCGCGACGCGCAGGACCGTCACCGTCAGGCGATGGGCTCCCTGGTCCAGCAGCGCGAAGAGCTCGAGCGCATGGTCGATGACCTCAACGCCTTCGAGCGCGAGTACCGCAGCAGGCTGAAGGCCTATCTCGAGGGTCAGTTGCGCGAGCTCGAGGCGGGCGCCAGCCACGGCGGTCCGTTCGGCGGCCCGAGCAACACCGGCCCGCAGCCCGCGCAGCCCGCCGTGCAGCAGCACGAGGTTCGCAACGGTCAGCCGGCGGTCGGTCCGGGCGGCACGGGACAGAACCCCTTCCCGCAGCAGCAGGCCGAGCCCGCGCAGCATGCCCAGCACTCCGCTTCGGGCAGCTTCCACACCGTCGACAACCCGCCGCACGACCGCCGCTGACCCCTACGCGGTATTCATTGGGCGGTTGTTCCGCCATGTACGAAGTGGTAGCCGGTTGGAGGCGGCCGAATCGCCCGAAGTTGCGCTAGCGTTGCTGCGCATCTCCGGAACGACGGCTGGTAAAGGGAGACCTGCGTGATCATCCTGAGTGGTGTGCTCGTCGTCCTGGCGATCGCCCTTCTTGTCACGGGCATCGTTACGGGCAACACCGGGCACGAGATTGCGGGACTTGACGGACTGAAACTGATCTACGTTTCCATCGGGATCAGCATCGTCTCCGCCTTGTTCCTCGCGGTCGGGGTGTTCGTGCGTCGCAAGGAGCTCTTCGGCACCGCCGCCTCACAGGCACCGGCCAAGTCGACCAAGTCGACCGTGTCCGGCAGGGCCACCAGGCCGACGAAGGCCAAGGCGCGCGTGGGAGCGGGTGAGGAGACGCCGGTCCCGCTGGCGTCCTCGACCGTGACCGAGGTGCCGGCCGAGACCACCGTCTGGGTCGTACCCGGCCGCAAGCGGTACCACCTGGAGACCTGCCGCCAGCTCGCCGGTCGCGACAAGGAGGAGCTCACCTACGTCGAGGCACGCGAAGAGGGCTTCACCGCCTGCACCGCGTGCCTGCCCGACACGGCCCTCGCAGCACGAGCCGCCATGACCGACGCGGACACCGCTGAGCGGTCCGCAGATTCCGCCACCGTCCCGGCCGCGTCCGGGATGGACGGATCCTCGACCACCCGTACCGACATCCCGGTCACCGCGCGCATGCCGGTCATCGAAGAGTCGTCCCCCGCCGAGATCGTCGAGCAGCCCGAGACCTCCGGGCTCTCCGAACCGGCCACCGAGTACGCAGAGACCGCTGAGACCTCTGAGGCGCCCGAGCCCGCCGAGGCCTCGGAGTACGACACGGAGCGGCCGTCCCAGCCCTCCCCGCAGTCGCGCTCCCTCTTCGAGCCGCTGGACCACACCGCGGCCGACGAGGAGACCGCCGACGGCGACGAGACGCCCGTCAGCGAGTTGTACGCGCCCGAGGGCACCACGCAGGAGGAGACGGCCCACGAGGCCGCTCACGAGCCCGAGGACGCCGCGTCGCGGTGGTCCGACGAAGAGCTCGCCGCGTGGGACGAGGACCCAGAGCCCGCCGAGGCGCGTGAGGAGCCCGCAGCCGAGGCCGAGAGCGACACCGCGCAGCCCGCCGACGAGACCGGCGCCGACGCCCACACCGCGGACGCCGACGAGCAGCCGTCCGCCGAAGCGAGCCACGACGACGCGGACACCGACCTCGCCGACGACACGACCGCCGACGACGACCACGATGCCGGCGCCGCCGATCACGACGCCGATGATCACGGGACGGACTCCGGCGACGACGCGGAGGCCTCCGACGCCGACGGCGGCTCGGACACCCTCACGATCGTCCGCATTCTGAGCGGCACCAAGCGCTACCACCGCCCGGACTGCGCCCTCATAGAGGACATCGCCGACGACGACGATGACCTGGAGACGCTGCCCCCGTCCGAGGCCAAGGACCGCGGCTGCACCCCGTGCCTCGTCTGCCAGCCCGACAAGGAATCACCCGACATCTACTAGGGCGTGTCTGACAGATCCCTGTCCCGCTCGCTACGAACGCGATCTGTCAGACCTAGGGCGCCCGGGTCCGGCCGCACCCGCACCGAGTGCGCCCGCACCCGCACCCGGTCAGGCCGCCCCGCAGCGAGGCTCCACCCGCAACGCCCGGCCGCACTGCCCGCACCTGGGTCCGGCCCCGCCTCGGTCCGGCCGCACCCGCGCACCGGGAGCGGCCGTCCGCCGATCGGCCGCAGTGCGCGGACGCGGGGCGCCCGCGATCGTCCGGGATCGGGCTCGCAGGAGTATTAGCCCCGTCGCGTTCCGTGCGCAATGATGCCCTTGTGGACCTTCCAGAGAAGCCGGGCGCGCCAGAACCGGGGCAGATGCGGGCGTCGGACGCCGACCGTGACCGAGTCGCCGACCAGCTCCGCGAGGCACTGGCGGAGGGACGTCTCACCGCCGACGAGCACGCCGAGCGGCTCGACTCCGTGTACAAGGCGAAGACCTACGCTGAGCTCGCGCCGATCGTGCACGACCTGCCCATGACCGGCGGGGCCGCCGGAGGTGCCGGGTCCGCAGGACTCCCGCGGACGGCGCACTCCGCCGTACGTCCCGACCTGCCGGTGCCCCGGTCCGGCTCCCCGAACATCACCGCCATCTTCAGCGGCGCCCAGCGCTCCGGCCGCTGGCTGCTCGAGCCCGAGACGAACGTGGTCGCCGTGTTCGGCGGGGTCGACCTCGACCTCCGCGAGGCGGTCCTGTCCCAGCGCGAGGTCACCATCAACGTCGTGGCCATCATGGGCGGAGTCAGCATCCAGGTCCCACCGGGCGTACGGGTGAAGACCTCGCTGAGCGCGATCTTCGGCGGCTCCTCGGTACCCGCCGAGGACACCATCGACCCGGACGCGCCGGTCGTGAAGCTCACGGGCATCGCCCTGTTCGGCGGCGTCGATGTGAAGCGCAAGGCCCCGAAGGACGTCACCGGCCGCGGCCACCCTCGGCGCCTCGAGCACCGCGCCGAACGCCGCGAAGCACGCCGCCACCGCGGCCGAGCCCTGGACGACTGACCCGCCGCCCGCCGCCCGCCGCCCGCCGCCAGGCGCAGGACGCCCCAGACCCGCGGCGGTCAAGGCGAGACGGCACAGCGCCCCGGTATCTACGGATCCCGCCCAAGCCCGCCGTGATCGGCGTGACCGATCGCTGAGACCCACACGGGCTCCGTGAGACGGTCCTCGCCGCGCGATGGCGAGCGAAGAGTGGGGTGGCCGCCGGTAGGACGCCGCCCGACGACAGAAGCGGAAGGCGATCGCGGCCGAGACGGTGCGGTGCCCCGTGTCGACTGACCCGGCCGGGCCCGCCACGATCGGCGTGACCGATTGGCGGGACCTGTCGTCGGATTCGTGAGACGGCCCTCGCGTCGCGCTGGCGAGCGACCGATCGTGCCGGCCTGCGGTAGGAAGCCCAGGGCCCGAGGCGATCACGGCGAGACGGCTCCTCGCCGAGCGCCGCGGCGGCGGGAGGTGTTCCCGCCGCCGCGATCGCTTAGGACGAGGACTTGCGCAGCCAGAAGGTGAGGTGGAGTTCCTCGTCGCGGATGGCGGGGAGCTCCTCCTCGGGCTCGTCGTCGTGCCAGGCGTCGGCGAGGACTTCGGCGGCGACTTCTGCGCCGTGTTCGCGGAGGGCTTCGTCCAGGTCGGTGTCGGTGGTGCGCCACCACACCTCGACGCGGTCGGTGATTTCTAGGCCGCTGTTCTTGCGGGCGTCCTGGATCAGGCGGATCGCCTCGCGGGCGAGGCCGGCGCGGCGGAGGTCGGGCGTGACCGTGAGGTCCAGTCCGACGGTCTCGCCGGCGGCGGACTCGACGGCCCAGCCCTGGCGCGGGCGCTCGGTGATGATCACGTCGTTCGGCGCGAGCTCGACAAAGCCCACCTCATCCGCCGACACGGACGCGGTGCCGCCGTCGCGCAGGGCGTGGGTGAGCGCGGCGGCGTCGGCGGAGGTGATGGCCTGGGCGACCTTCGGGGTCTGCTTGCCGAACCTCTTGCCGAGTTCGCGGAAGTTGGGCTTGACCACGTACTCGACGAGGTCGCCGCCGATGGAGGCGAGCGTGTCGAAGCCCTGGACGTTCAGCTCGTCGGCGATCTGGTTCCGCAGCTCGTCGGGCAGCGTCGGCCACCCGGTCGCGCCGACCAGGGCGCGGCCGAGCGGCTGCCGGGTGCGTACGGCCGACGACGCGCGTGCGGCGCGGCCGAGTTCGACCAGGCGGCGTACGAGGGCCATCTGCGCGGTCAGCTCCGGGTCTAGGAGCTCCGGGTCGACGTCCGGCCACGTGGCGAGGTGGACGGAGTCCGGTGCGCCGTCGGCCCGCAGGACGTCCCAGACGTAGTCGGTGAGGAACGGCGCGATCGGCGCCATCAGCCGCGTCAGGGTCTCGAGGCACTCGTAGAGGGTGGCGAACGCCGCGGCGTTCGGCCCGTCGGCGCCGGGCTCCGGCCCCTCCCAGAACCTGCGGCGGGACCGGCGGACGTACCAGTTGGACAGGTCGTCGACGAACTCGGCGAGCCGGCGTCCGGCCGCGGCCGTGTCGAAGGACTCCAGCGCGGTGTCGACCTCTTGGACGGTCCGGTTCAGTTCGGCGAGCACCCACCGGTCCAGCAGCGGGCGCGCGGCGGGCTCGGGGGCCGAGGCTCCCGGCGTCCAGTCCGCGGCGTTCGCGTACAGGACGAAGAACGACACGGTGTTCCAGTACGTCAGGAGCACCTTGCGGACGATCTCCTCCAGCGCGCCGTCGCCGACCCGACGTGAGGCCCACGGCTGGCCTGCGGCCGCCATGTACCAGCGGAGGGCGTCGGCGCCGTGCTTGTCCATCAGCGGGATGGGCTCCAGCACGTTGCCGAGGTGCTTGCTCATCTTGCGGCCGTCCTCGGCGAGGATGTGGCCGAGGCAGACGACGTTCTCGTACGACGAGCGGTCGAAGACGAGCGTGCCCACCGCCATCAGCGAGTAGAACCAGCCACGGGTCTGGTCGATCGCCTCGCAGATGTACTGCGCGGGGTAGGACGCCTCGAACGTGGCGTTCTCGCGGTGCGGCGCGCCCCACTGGGCGAACGGCATCGACCCGGAGTCGTACCAGGCGTCGATCACGTCGGGTACGCGCCGCGCCTCCTCGCCGCACTGCGGGCAGGCGAAGGTGACGTCGTCGACGTACGGCCGGTGCGGGTCGAGGGCGTTCAGTTCACGTCCCGCGAGCGTGCCGAGCTCCTTCAGGGAGCCGACGCACGTGACGTGGTCCTCGGCGCACAGCCAGAGCGGGAGCGGCGTACCCCAGTAGCGGCTGCGCGACAGCGACCAGTCGACGTTGCCGCGTAGCCACTCGCCGAAGCGGCCCTCCTTGATCGTCTCCGGGAACCAGTTCGTGTCGCGGTTCTCCTCCAGGAGCCGGTCCTTGATCTCGGTCGTCCGGATGTACCAGGCGGGGAGCGCGTAGTAGAGCAGCGGCGTGTGGCACCGCCAGCAGTGCGGGTAGCTGTGCTCGTACGCCTCGACGCGGAACATCAGCCCACGGTCCTTCAGGTCGGCGACGAGACGTTCGTCGGCCTCCTTGAAGAAGACCCCGCCGACGAGCGGCAGGCCGGCCTCGAATCGGCCGTCGGGGTTGACGGGGTTGACGACCGGCATGCCGTTGGCCCGGCAGGCCGCGAAGTCGTCGGCGCCGAAGGCGGGCGCCATGTGCACGAGGCCGGTGCCGTCCTCGGTCGTGACGAAGTCGGCGGACAGCACACGGTGCGCGTCGGGGATCTCCACCAGGTCGAACGGCCGGTGGTAGGTCGTGCCGACGAGGTCGGCGCCGGCGACACGGGAGACGATGTGCCAGCCCTCGCCGAGGACCCGCGCGAACAGCGGCTCGGCGACGATGACGCGGCCGGGCTCGCCGGAGCGCGCCGCCACCACGTACGTCACGTCGGGGTGCACCGCGACGGCGGTGTTGGACACCAGGGTCCAGGGTGTGGTCGTCCAGACCAGCAGGTCGGCGCCGACGAGCGGGCCGGCCGCGATCGGGAAGCGTACGGTGACGGACGGGTCGACGACGTTCTCGTAGCCGCCCGGCTGGCCGAGCTCGTGGTCGGACAGCGGCGTGCCGCAGCGCGGGCAGTACGGGCTGATGCGGTGGTCGCGGACCAGCAGGCCCTTGTCGAAGATGACCTTGAGCGACCACCAGACCGACTCGACGTACTCCGGGTCCATGGTCCGGTACGCCTGGGCGAGGTCGACCCAGTAGCCCATGCGCTCGGTCATCGCCTCGAAGGCGTCGACGTGGCGCAGCACCGACTCGCGGCAGCGGGCGTTGAACTCGGCGACGCCGTACGCCTCGATGTCGCGCTTGCCGGAGAGACCGAGCTCCTTCTCGACGGCCACCTCGACGGGCAGGCCGTGGCAGTCCCAGCCGGCCTTGCGGCGGACGCTGAAGCCCTTCATGGTCTTGTAGCGCGGGAAGAGGTCCTTGAACACGCGGGCCTCGACGTGGTGCACGCCGGGCATCCCGTTTGCGGTGGGCGGACCCTCGTAGAAGACCCAGGGCGAGCCGGCCGCGGTCTGTTCGAGGGAGCGCTCGAACACCTTGGACTCCCGCCAGCGGCTCAGTACCTCGCGTTCGAGGGCGGGCAGGTCGACCTGCGATGGGAGCGCGCGCAACTTCTTCGGCTCATCGGTCATTGGTGCACCTCCGGCGTCACGATGGATCACGTGGACCGGAGGGACGAGGCGCGTGGGCCCCGCGGTACCACCCTCCTTGGCCGTCTCGGTGACGAGATCGACCCGCTCATTGCGCTCGGCTGCCGGATCTACTGGGTCCTGGGACCGTTCTGCCGACGGCTATGGGGTGATCAGACCACCGGGCACGCCCCCGGACTCCCACCGTCTCCGGGTCGCTGCAGGCTGCGTACGGCGGCAGGTGTCCCCATCAACGCCTTGCCGATATAGCGACGATAACGCACCGGGACCGCTGACATCTTCCCGATTAAGGGTCATGCGCCGGCCTCGGGCCCTGCCGACCGGGCGAATCACCGTAAAGCCTCCCTTCTTAGGGTCGCCGGATGGGTTTCGGACGGCCCGTCGATGGCCAAAATTGAGGAACGCGACGGTATGCCGGCAGGGGCGTAGCGGGTTGTAACGGGACATATGCGCTGTGTAACAAGACCTGGTCATTTGCCGTCTCAGCGACCCGCGACCTATGCTGCCCGCACTGCCTGTCATGAAGATCAGCGCAAGGGGGGCATCGACATGGATGGCACCGCCGGTCCGAAGGACAGAAATCTCGCAGCCGAGGCATCACGCGCACCGCGCACTCGGCGTGCGGCGGCACACGGCGTACGCAAGGTCTCCGCGACGACCGCGAAGCGACTGCCCGTACGTGAGGGAGAGGGTCACTGGACGGCCGGTGAGCTGGTCGACGTACGTGATCGGCTCGAGCTGGAGATGACCGACCTCCGCAGCGAGATCGCGACGGCCGAATCCCAGATCGCCGAGCGGATGAGCGACGCCGCCGAGGGGGCGGGCGACGATCAGGCCGACGCCGGAGCGAAGACGTTCGAGCGTGAGCAGGAGATGGCGCTCACGTACAACGCCCGCGATCTTCTCGCGCAGAACGAGCGCGCGGTCGACCGCATCGATCAGGGCACGTACGGAGTGTGCGAGTCTTGTGGTCAGCCCATCGGGAAGGCGCGCCTTCAGGCCTTCCCGCGTGCGACCCTATGCGTGACATGCAAACAACGGGAGGAGCGTCGCTGAGCGACGCAACGAACTCAGGGGACGACGACGGCGTACGGCCCCGGCGGATCGGCGTGCTCGTCGCCGTCGCCACGGTCGCACTCGCCCTGGACATGATCAGCAAGGCCCTCGTCGTGGCCGAGCTCTCCGACCGGCCGCCGGTCGAGCTGCTCGGTGGCCTGCTCACGCTGCGTGTACTGCGTAACAGCGGCGCCGCGTTCAACATCGGCAACGGCATGACGGTGATCTTCACCGTCATCGCGACCGGTGTGGTGGTGGCGATCCTGCGCTACGCCCGCCGGCTGCGCAGCCTGCCCTGGGCGATCACACTCGGTCTCCTGCTCGGTGGCGCCCTCGGCAACCTCGCCGACCGCCTCCTGAGGTCGCCCGGTCCGCTGCGGGGTCACGTGGTCGACTGGATCGAGCTGCCGCACTACCCGGTGTTCAACCTTGCCGACTCCGCGATCGTGTGCGGGGGTGTGCTGGCGGTGATCCTCGCCTCGCGTGGGCTCCAGGTGGACGGCACGGTGTACCGTGACGACCCGCCGGAGAACCCGGAGAACAACGCCTCGATACGGAACGCGAAGCACTGATGTCCGAACACCGTGGTCTGCCCGTACCCGACGGGCTCGAGGGCGAGCGGCTCGACGCCGCGCTGGCCCGGCTCTTCGGGCTCTCACGGACACGCGCCGCCGAGGTCATCGCGGCCGGCGACGTCCTCGTCGATGGGCGCGCCGCCGCCAAGTCCGACCGCATGCAGGCGGGCACCTGGCTCGAGGTGACCCTGCCGGGGCCGCCGACCGCGCCGGTGCCGCAGCCGCAGCCCGTCCCCGGCATGTCGATCCTGTACGAGGACGCCGACATCGTCGTGGTGAACAAGCCCATCGGGGTCGCCGCGCACCCGACGACCGGCTGGACCGGCCTGACCGTCCTCGAAGGACTGCTCGGCGCCGGGTACACCGTCGCGACCAGCGGCGCCGCCGAGCGGCAGGGGATCGTGCACCGCCTCGACGCCAACACCACCGGCGCGATGGTGGTGGCCAAGAGTGAGATCGCCTACTCCCGGCTGAAGCGCGCCTTCAAGGAGCGCACCGTGGACAAGCGCTACCACGCGCTGGTCCAGGGGCATCCCGACCCGCTGCGCGGCACGATCGACGCGCCGATCGACCGGCATCCCGCGGGCGACGGGCGGTGGGCCGTGGTCGCCGGTGGCAGGCCTTCAGTGACGCACTACGACGCGATCGAGGCGTTCCGTGCGGTCAGCCTGCTCGACATCAAGCTGGAGACCGGCCGCACCCACCAGATCCGCGTGCACATGTCCGCGATGCGGCACCCGTGCGTGGGCGACCTGGCCTACGGCGCCGACCCGACGCTGTCCAAGAGGCTGGGCCTGACCCGGCAGTGGCTGCACGCCGTACGCCTCGGGTTCGAGCATCCGGTGGAGGGCCACCACGTGGAGTTCGAGAGCCCCTACCCGGACGACCTCGCCCGCGCCCTCGAGATCGCGGCCGACGAGTCCTGACCAGCTCCGCCCCCGCCGTCGCGGCGGGGGCGTGCTCAGAGACCGTTGGGGAGCCCCATGCCCTACTGCGCGGCACCCAGGCGCCGCCTCGCCGCGTTGTCGTCGGTCGCCGGCCGACACCAGGCCGACTCCCTCCTCCGCCTTGCGACGCGCCCCCTGGCCCGCCGCTCGCGACGGACGAGGGCTCCCCAACAGACTCTCTCAGGCGTCCCCGATGACGTGGTCGATCACCCGGCCGGCCGCGCCGCCGTCGTCGTAGGGGCAGAACTTCGCCACGAACGCCGCGTACGCGTCGGCGTGGGACGCGTGGACGGCGTCGACGTCGCGTACCGCCTCGATGACCTCGTCGGAGGTCTGCAGCAGCGGGCCGGGCGCCTCGGCGCCGAAGTCGAAGTAGAAGCCGCGCACGTGGTCGCGGTACCGCTCCAGGTCGTAGGTGAAGAAGACCATCGGCTTGCCGGTTCCGGCGAAGTCGAACATGGCCGACGAGTAGTCGGTGACCAGCACGTCCGCGGCGAGGTACAGGTCGGTGATGTCCGGGAAGGACGACACGTCGATCACGAAGTCGTCCATCTGGGACCAGGTCCGGTCGTTGATCAGGTAGTGGGTGCGGACCAGGAAGACGTGGTCGTCGCCGAGCGCCTCACGGGCCTTGGCGAGGTCGAGCTGGAGCGAGAACCCTCGCTTGCCACGGGCGATGTGGTAGTCGTCGCGCCAGGTCGGCGCGTACAGGACGACCTTCTTGCCCTCCGGTACGCCGAGGCGCCTGCGCACCTGCGCGGCCATCCGGTCGCGGTCCGGGCTCTTGAGCAGGTCGTTGCGCGGGTAGCCGGACTCGAGGATCTCGCCCTCGTACCGGAACGCGCGCCGCATGATCGGTGTCGTGAACGGGTTCGGTGAGATCACGACGTCCCAGCGCGGCACCTCCCGCTCCATCCAGTCCAGCGTCTCGGTCCGGCGGAACGGCATGTCCCGAAGGTCATAGGCGAGCTTCTTCAGCGGGGTGCCGTGCCAGGTCTGCACGTAGACCTGGCCCTCGCGTTTGACGAACCACGGGAACTGCCCGTAGTTGCCGAACACGTACTTGGCCTGGGCCAGCGCCCGGTAGTGCGCGCGGCTGCCGACCAGCACCGTACGCCCGTCGCCGGGGACGGCGAACTGCTCGTCCTTGGTCACCCAGACGCACTCCAGGCGGGTCCCGCGGCGCTGTAGCTCCTCGTAGATCGCCCGCGGGCTGCAGGAGTACTGCATGCCCTCGTAGCAGTCGAAGACGACCAGGTCCCGCAGGGGTTCCTGCAGGTAGGCGAGGTAGTCGTTCTCCTGGATGACCTGCTGCGCGTACGGGCCGCGTTCGTCGTCGGGCAGCGCGGCGCGCACCTTCAGCTGCAGGGAGTCGGTCTGGTACGTCGTCAGCCGGAAGACGTGGTGGCCGATCGTCTGTGGTTCGGTCAGGCCGTGGATGCGGGGCCGGTCGATGACGACGGGCACGTCGCCGCCGGTCTGGTCGGCCACGAAGACGGCCCAGTTACCGGTCGCGAGCGGGAGTTCGCCGCCGAGCTTGGCGACCCGCGCGGGCGCGATCTCGGTGGTGAACCGCTCGCCGTCCCAGGAGATGGGACAGCGGTACTCCTCGCTGGCCCGCCGGTGCCGCAGGATCAGCTCGTGGGGACGCTCCATCGCGGTCCCGGCCAGGAGCAGCCGGCCGTCGGAGGTCCACTCGACGTGCTCGACGACCGGGCGGCTGGACCGCTCGAGGACGGTGAGGTTGCCGAAGCGCGTGGTGGTGAGCGTGACCTCACCGCTGCCGAACAGGCTGCGGACCGGCCGGGCGCCCTCGGCCAGCGCGAGCTTGCGCGACCGGCCGTCCACCTGGAGGCCGACGTCCCACTGGATGCCCTCGCCGAGCGGGGAGACGTTCACGACGCTGTCCACCAGGTCCAGGTCGGCGGCCAGCTCCGCGAGCGGGATCCGCGCGGTGAACGCGGTCCCGTCCGCGCCGTCGGACCTCACGTCGGCGGGCACCTTGACCGTCGTCACCCCCTGCCGGCGGGTGATGTGGACGGCGCAGTGCGCGATCGTGCCGCTCGTCCAGCCGGTCAGCTCGGCCATGTCGCCGTTCAGCCGCATGCCGGTGACCAGCGCGGCCGGTCGCTTGATCCGGAGCGCGGGTGGTTCGGAGCCGGCCTTGACGAGCTGCGCGCGTACGCCCTCGGCGACCTCGATCATCGGCGGCCACGACGCGCGGCCCGGTGCCTGGCGCGTGATGGTCCCGGAGTGCCGGAGCCCGTTGCCGCGGACGTTCACGTGGATCCGCCAGTCGGCGGCCTTCCAGGCCCCGCCGATCTTCAGGCGCTGCGGGTCGACCTCCACGCGGAAGCCGGAGTCGTCATAGGACACCGCGGACTGGCCGGACTCGGCGGTCACGTCGGGCCGGCGTACGCGCTGGACGTTCAGGTCGATCCGGCGCTTGCTCTTCGTGTGCTCCAGCCAGACGTCCAGCCGGGTGTCGGACGTCATCGGCAACCGCTTGACCATCGCGTGCCCCTCGAGGCACAGCCGGTCGTTCTCCCAGATCACGTCGTCGATGACCGACTCGAGCTCGAGCTCGTCGGTGACGTCGTACACGCCGGACGGCACGCTGACGGCCGGGTCCTCGAAGAACGGGTACCGCGCGAAGAACCGGGGCCGTAGCCGGCCGCGGCGTACGACCTGGACGCGCGACTTCTCGGTCTGCTCGAACCTCAGCAGCTCCACGAGCTGCGGGAGCATCCGGCGGCCGAGCAGGTGGTAGCAGAGCCGGTGCGCGGCGGTGAGCTCCCCGATCACGTGCGGGTCGACGTCGTCGAGGAACTCATGGCCGAGCTCGATGATGCGCGCCTGCTCGGCGTCGTTGGCCGTGAGCAGGGAGTCGACGAGCACCCGCAGGTCGACCTCGAGGGCGTAGCGGTCATAGACCGGCTTGAGCTGCGGGGACTTCTCGTGCAGGAAGTCGTGGACCTGGCGGACCGACTCCATGCGGTCTTCCAGGTTGGACAGCTCGGCCTTGCGCTGGGTGATGGACAGCTCGCCCGAGTCGCGCTGGCGCCAGTAGTACACGTGCGGGCTGAGCACGTCGACGGAGGTCGCGAGCACGTGCGCGCGGACCATCACGGGGGAGTCCTCGTACAGCATCCCCGGGAAGCTGAGGCCCTTGGCGTCCCAGAAGGACCGGCGGAACACCTTGTTCCACACCATCCGGTCCTGCATCAGGCTGGTCTGGACGGTGACGTGCGTCTTCTTCCGCGTCTCACGGAACGGCTCGGCGTGCGCCCAGCCCTGCCAGGCGCGCGCGGTGTTGAACCGCATGACGTTGCCGGCCGCGATGTCGGAGCCGGTCTCATCGAGGGAGCCGACGAGCAGCTCGTACGCGGACCGGGCGACGATGTCGTCGCTGTCGGCGAAGGTGATGTACTCCCCGGTGGCGTGCGCCGTGCCGGTGTTCCGCGCGGGTCCGAGCCCCTGGTTCGGCTGGTGGACGAGCTTGAAGCGCGGGTCACTCTCCGCGTACGCCTTCGCGATCACCGTGCTGCCGTCCGGTGAGCCGTCGTCGACCATGATGACCTCGAGGTCACGCATGGTCTGCCTGGCGATGGACTCCAGGCAGGCCTCGATATACGGCTCCACGTTGTAGAAGGGAAGGACGACGCTGAGCTTGGGTGACACCAGGAGGTACCTCGTAAGTCAAAGCCAGGCAATGCCCGAATTTCGGACATTGGAGAGTGCGGGATCCAAACGTTATAGACAACTGCAAGTTAACGTGATCTAAGCGTAGTATCGCTGGTTGTCACCCTGTGCCGACTTTGTTGACACATAGCGTGACCAATACCGCAGGGATGCGACGCGGCCCGAAGGGGCCCTCTCACTGTCCTGAAACGCCGACGGCTCCAGGCGTACGAACGCCTCGCAAGCATCCTGCGCCGGACCGGCCACGACGGCCAGCGGCGAACCACCATGAGAGGCCACGTTCTGGCAATGGCCCGGTCACCTGCCGCGGCGGGTGACCTTGCGAAAGGCGCGAGGCGTGGCCGTGAACGTACGGCCGGCGCGGAAGCTGAGCGAGCCGCGAACGGCCTCGAGCTCTTCCTTCTTGTCCTTCAGCGCGGCCTTGGCGAGCCGCGACTTCTCCTTCTCCGCCTTCAGCGCGGCCTTGAGCCGCTTCAGCTCGGTCTCCTCGCGCGACGGCGCCCGGCCCTTGAGGCGTACGAGCGGCGCGCCGGCGACCTGCTGCACCTCGTGCCAGATGTCCTCGTGGCCGTCCAGCCAGGCCAGGAGGTCCTCGCGGATCGGCTCGGGGTCGCCCCAGGTGCCGTACAGCTTCTGTGGCGTCACGCAGATGACCCGGAGCCGGTCGTCGGCCACGGCCTGCCAGACGGCGGCCGAGACGCCCGGGGTGTGCGGGGACCGGTAGTCGTCGCAGACGATGACGCCCTGGTCCCCGAGCGCGGTGCGGGCGGCGACCAGGTCGCCGCGCACGTGCTCGTACAGATGCGACGCGTCGACGTGGACGAACCGGCAGGACTTGGCCTTCACGTGGGCGAGGACCACGGAGGTGGGCGCCTCGATGATCTCCGGCAGCCGCTCGTGGAAGGACAGGTAGTTCTCCTCGAAGCCGACGCGGGTCAGCGACTTGTAGGAGGCGTTCATCTCGCGGGCGTTCGCGACGTCCGGGGCGTCGGAGTCGAAGAGGTCGCAGACCGTGAAGAGCTCACCGTCCCGCAGGTGACGGCCGGTCAGGATGGCGCTCTTGCCGAGGTAGACGCCGAGTTCGAGGAGGTCGCCGGGGGTTCCGAGCCGACCCTGACGCTCGAGGATCCAGCTGAAGATCCACTGGTCGATCGCTGGGAACCAGCCGGGCACGTCGTCGAGCGCCGGCGTCCTGCCGGTCGTCTCCGCGGTCATCGGTGATACGTCCTTTCTCCGGGTGCCCAGGGCTTCGCACGGCGGCGGCTGCGTGACGCCGTCGTGGCCGTCCAACCTCCCAAGAGATTAAGGACATGTCCAGGCCGGAAAAAGTGTGTTCACTCAAAGGGGTGGTCGGCGGGGCATGCTGCGAATGTACGTTCACGCTCCTCGGACCACAACCGGAACGGACACACGGGGACCCCGGCCCTCCACAGGGCCGGGGTCCCGATCGAGCGTGGTCAGGCGCCCTGGAGCACCAGGAGCGTCGACTCGGTCGACTCGTCGACGAGAGCGACGCGGATGTCCTCCGGACGGTAGTGCTGCTTGGGCACGGCGAACACCGCGGTCGCGGTCGTGCCCTCGTACTCGGCCGTGTAGGTGAGCATCCTCACGTCGTCCTCGTCCCAGGTCTCCAGCAGGCCCGACTTGATCAGCGCGCCGACCTGGCGGTAGGCGGGGCTGCTGTGGAGCTGCTGGATGCTCGACTCGAGGGGCATGTCGAACGAGCGCTCGGCGAGCGGGTGCTTCATGCGGATCCGCAGGCGGCGCAGCGGCATCAGCCACGTGCCGTCGGCCTCGGGGGAGAAGCCGATCATGAGCGCGGCCTCGACGATGAGCAGGCCGGCGGCCGAGATGGGGGCGTGGCGGATGCCACCGCCCCACCACCCGGTCGCCTGCGTGCCGAGCAGGGCGGACGCCAGGAGCAGCCCGGCGCGGGCGAAACCGCGCCAGGTCACGGGCGTCTGCTTCTTGCCCAGGCAACCGCAGGAGGAGTCGGGCGCGGCGACCTTGGCGTACGTCAGGTACGCCAGGAAGCCGAGAGAGAGGACGGCGGCGCCGGCGCTCTCGGCGAGTAGGGCGGGCGGGAGCAGTAGCACGGCGGCCAGCGCCAGCTCCACCCCTCCGGTCAGCCGGTACGCGGTCAGTGCCCGCGTCTCACCGACGAGCGAGGGCAGTGCGGACTTTTCGGCGGTCCGGCGGGCGGACCGGCCGAAGCACTTCAGGCCGCCGGACCACAGGAGCGTGCCGCCGATGAGAAGCGGCTGAACCGACGCTGGCCACTCGAGCATGGGGGAGTTCCTCCTTCGGGTCAGATACCGGCGTAGACCGTGGCGATGTCGATCTCGTTGGTGTCGGGCCGCCAGGCGCCGATCACCTTGACGTGCTTGCCGACCTGCAGGCGGGACAGGTCCGCGATGGCGGGCGTGTGGTTGTACACGGCCGCGGTGGTGCCGGTCACCACGTGGCCCACGACCCTCTTGCCGTGGTGGTCGAGGTGCAGCCGGCCCTTGTCGATCGCCGCGATCGAGGCGTCGAGGTTCACGATGTTCACCCAGACGGCGTCCGCGGCGAGCGCGCCGTCGGGCATGACGACGCCGCGGGCGTACAGGCCGTCACCGACCGCGATCTGGTCGAACGTGGTCGGCCGCAGCTTCCACACGCTGGTGCCGTGGGTGATGTAGATGCGGTGCAGTCTCCGGTCGGAGCCGGACACCTTGAGCAGGGAACCGCTGATCCCGGTGACCCGGCCCTCGGCGAAGTTGGGGTCGAGGGCTCCGGGGTCGAGGCTGATCGTCGGCTTGGCGGCGGCGAAGGCGGTCTCGGGCGCCAGCGAGCCGAGCGCGGTCGCACCGGCGACGGCGCCGGTGCCGAGCACGGCGGAGCTGAGGAACCGGCGGCGGTCTGGACTGGTCATGGCAGGGGCCTCCGGCTACTAGCTGTCGATCCGAGCGGGGGAAAGCCCGCTCGAAAGATCGGCGATCGCGCTGTACGCCGACGGGGTGAGGTCGATGATGCGGTTCGTCGCGCACGCGCCTCCGCAGCAGTTCTGTTCGCCGCAGAAGGAGTTCGTGTCAGGACCGCAGTCGGCGATCGAGACGCTGACGCAGGAGCCGCTGCACTGGCTGGTGACGTAGAAGACGTGACCGCAGCCGCGCTGGGCCAGGCCCACGCCGCACTGGTCGGGGCGGGTGATGTTGAAGCACGCGGTCGAGGTGTTCGGCCACGCGCACTGGTGCGAGCCTGAGGTGCAGTTTCCGCAGGCGCCGCCCCCGGCGGACCCGCAGGGCCCCCAAGCGCTGCCGCAGCAGAACCATGACATCTCGCCGTAGGCTGGTGAGGCGCTGTTGGCGCAACCCATTACTGCCTCCGTTCGTGGATTTCGAAATGACAGGCCTGCCCGGGTGCCTTGATGGTGAAGAAGGAAACTTTCGCCGTCAATACGGCAGTCAAAACAAAGTTTCCACAAAGCGGGCGAGGGTTCGTTAGCAGAAACGCGGGCCGGTCCTTGTCACGGCACGCGCGTCGACGACGCCTCGATCACGCCCCGGCCGACCCTGGACACGGGCGCCGGGGGACGGGTCAGAGCAGGCGGAGGCCGGCGGTCACGGCGGCGGCTGCCAGCAGCACGACCAGGAACGGAGCGCGCAGGAGCAGCGCGATGACGGCGGTGCCCAGCCCGGCCAGCCGGGCGCCGTCGAGCTCCAGGCTCCGGCCGTGCGCGAGGGCCTGGACCGCGATCAGGGCGGTGAGCAGCGCGACCGGAACGAGCTCGCTGAACCTCCGTACGCGGCGGTCGGCGAGCACCCGCTGGGGCGTCACCAGGCCGGCGAGCTTGAGGGCGTAACAGCCCAGGCCGGTGGCGATGACGGCGATCCAGACGGTCACGAGTCCTCCGGGGGAACGGTCACGAGCCGAGCTTCGGGCACCTCGGCGAGAGGCGGCTCTGGCCGGGAGCGCCTCACCAGGCCTGCGAGGGCGGCGACGGCGGCGAGCATGACCGGGACGCCGGGCGGCAGCAGCGGGGTGGCGGCGATCGCGACGATCGCGGCGAGCAGGGCGACGCGGCGTTCGGCGCCGCCCGCGGTCAGCCGGGGCCACAGCAGGGCGAGGAACGCCGCCGGGCCGACCACGTCGAGCCCGTACGTCTCGGGGTTCCCCAGCCGCGCGGCGCCGAGCGCGCCCAGCAGCGTGCTGAGGTTCCACACCGTGAACAGGGTGATCGCGGTGGCGCGGAAGCCGGCGCGCGCCGCGTGCGGTTCGGGCTGCGCGGTGGCCACCGCCGTCGTCTCGTCGATCACGACGTGCGCCGTGACCAGGCGCCGCCAGCCGCGTACGCGCAGGGTGCCGGCGAGCCGCAGGCCGTACAGGCCGTTGCGCCCGCCCAGCAGGACCGCGCCGACCGCGCCGGCGATCAGGTTGCCGCCACCGGCGACCACCCCGACCAGCGCGAACTGCGATGCCCCGGAGAACGCCACGAGGCTGAGCACGCACGCCTGCGCCACGCCGAGCCCGCCCGCGACCGCCGCGGCCCCGAAGGCCAGTCCGGACAGGCCGACGGCGAGGCCGACGCCCATGCCGTCGCGCACGGCCGAGCGGGTCAGCGTCGAATCCATACCGATGAGGGTAGGGAGCGGGCCGGAACCGCGTCTTGCACGAAATTGCGCGTCACTCGTCGTCGCGTACGGGCGCGGCGTGCCGGCCGTTCAGGTACGCGCCGGGAGGCACGCCGACGACCCGCTTGAAATGGCGGGTCAGGTGGGCCTGGTCGGCGAAGCCGACGCGCGCCGCGACCTCGGCGGGGCGCAGGCCGGTGTCCAGCAGCGCGCGGGCGCGCTGGACGCGGAGGTTCGTCAGGTAGGCGTGCGGCGGCAGCCCGTACGCCGAGCGGAACGCCCGGAGCAGCGCGAACGGCCCGGTGCCGACGGCAGCGGCCAGCTCCGCCAGCGGCGGCGGCGTGGCCAGCCGCTCGTGCAGGACGTCGCGGGCGGCGCGTACGGCCGGAGGAGGCACCGGCCCGGCGCCCATGCCCACGCGCGTCGCGTACCGGCCCAGCAGCACGGTCAGCGCCTCGCGCAGCAGGGACGAGGACGCGAGCGCGTCGCCGAGCTCGGCGCTGCGGTGCACGGCGCGCAGTAGCCGCGCGGCCTGCGGGTCGTCGACCACGGTGTCGGGGAAGTACGGCGTGCCGGGCGCGGCGCCGAGCTCGGCCGCCACGTCCTTGACGACGTCGATCGTGGGATACAGGACCCGGTAGCGCCAGCCCTCCGGGACGCCCGCGTGGCCGGTGTGCACGACCTCCGGGTTCAGGAGCGCGAGCTGGCCCTGCGCGGCGCGCAGCGTCGTACCGGCGTGCTCGAACTCCTCGACGCCGGACTCGATCAGCCCGATCGTGTATGTCGCGTGGGCGTGCCGGGTGTAGCGGTGGGTGACGTAGCGGGCGCTCAGCAGGTCGACCCCGGGTTCCGCCGGATGCCGCCGGTAATGCGCGACTTCGCGCTTCATTCATGAATTATCTGGCTACATCGGCATTGGGTCGTCATTCGTCTCGGATTCTGAGACGCGCGCTTCCAGTGGATGGTAGGCGCGGCGCCGATGCGGGTACGATGTGCGGCATGGATCGTCGCTATTTCGGCTTTACGCAGCCGGCTCCGGGTGAGCCGGTCGCCGTGACCTGAGCGACGACCACCCGAGCCGGCAAAAGGCAGAGCCCGTGGGGCTCTGCCTTTCGCGTTTCCACCACGTGTGGGCGGCTCGTCTCCGGGACCGCCCGGAGGGAGCATTCGATGGATCTCTGGAACCTGGACACGACCGTCGTCATCGCAGGGCCGGACGCGGCGCCCGACGTCGCCGTCACGAGCCTGCGGCGCGGGCACGGCACGGTCGACGCCATGGCCGAGCTGTCCCGCGTACGCGCCGCGTACGACGGCCCGCTGCTCGTCGAGCCGTTCTCCGCGCTCGACTTGCCCGCCATCGCCGCCCACGCCGACGGCGTCTTGGTCGGCGGCGCGTCCATGCAGGACTTCCGGCTGCTGCGCGCCGCGGCGCGTACCGGCCGCCGCGTCGTCGTGCAGCGCGCACCGGCCGCCACGCTCGACGAGTGGCTGTCGGCCGCCGAGTACTGCGTCGCGGAGGGCAACGACGACGTCGTCCTGTGCGAGGCCGGCACCCGTACGCACCAGCCGCACGCCGCGCTCGACCTCGCCCTCGTACGCGAAGCGGGCCGCCGATGGCCGGTGCTGGTCGACGTGTCCGCCGAGCCCGGGCTGGCGATGGCCGCGCTCTCGGCCGGCGCGCACGGCCTGGTGCTCGGCGAGGACGCCGAACGCGCGACGGTCGCCGAGGTCAGGGCCATGGCCGCGATGCTCGGAGCGCTGATCGGCGACGACCGGCCCGCCACCATCCCGGCCGCGCGCGCCGAGATCGACCGCGTCGACGCCGCCCTCGCCACCCTGCTCGAACGCCGCGCCGAACTCGCCGGCGTCGTACAGCGGCTCAAGCCGGTCGGCGGGTTCGCCGGGCGCGATCACGAACGCGAGCGGCGGATCGTCGAGGCGATGGCCGTCCGCGCGCCGCGGCTCGGCCCGGACCGCCTCGGCCGCATCATGTCGGCCGTCATCGAGGCGGGCCTTGAAGCGTCGGAGGAATGCGACCTGTCGCCCGCGTGATCGGCCCTACGCGCGGCATTCCCGCCATTTTCTCAGGCCTTTTTGCGGCGCCGTACCGACGAAATCCAGAGCAGGAGGACCCCGGCCAGTACGGTCGCCGCTCCGGTCATTCTCCGGACGTCGCGTCACGGTGATGCCCGCCCGCGTCGGCGCGCGCGCTCGGCACGATCAGCACCGGCGCGCCCGCGCAGAGCGCGAACAGCGTCGCGCCTTGCCGGCGACCCGAGCCGGCAGACGAGAACGGCGCATCGTGTACTCCCATTGAAAGGTAAAGATGAATTTCTGTCGTACCCCTCTGCCACGATCGGCCATGCCCATCAGGGAGCGGAGACCGCGCCTTCGCTCCGGCGACGGGTGCACGTCCCGGCGGCGGTCTCTCCCGCGGGCCGGGTCGCGTGGGACGCGTGAGATACGAACCGGACATCTTGAGTGTCGGGGCCCGACCCGCCGCGCGGTAAGCGTTAGGCTCATGGGGCCGGAGAGCGACCGGCATCACCCGAGACGAACATCGACGAAACACGTGCTCACCGCACGTGTTCCGTCGCATGCCTGAAGGAGGCGCATCGCGCATGAGTGACTCGTTCGTGCATCTACATGTGCACACCGAGTACTCCATGCTCGACGGGGCGGCCCGTCTCAAGGAGATGTTCGCGGAGGTCGGACGGCAGGGCATGCCCGCCATCGCCATGACCGACCACGGCAACACGCACGGCGCGTACCAATTCTTCAAACAGGCCACCGCCGCCGAGGTCACCCCGATCATCGGCATCGAGGCGTACGTCGCGCCGAGCTCGCGTTACGTGAAGCAGCCGGTGCGCTGGGGCGAGCCCAGCCAGAAGAGCGACGACGTCTCCGGTGGTGGGCACTACACCCACAAGACGCTCTGGGCGCGCGACCGCGAGGGCCTGGCCAACCTCTTCAAGCTGACGAGCCGCGCCTACACCGAGGGCTTCATCCGCAAGTGGGCCCGGATGGACTACGAGCTGCTGACGGAGCACTCGGCCGGGCTGATGGCCACGACCGGCTGCCCGTCCGGCGAGGTGCAGACCCGGCTCCGGCTCGGCCAGTTCGACGAGGCGCTCCAGGCCGCGGCGAAATACCAGGAGCTCTTCGGCAAGGAGAACTACTTCCTGGAGCTGATGGACCACGGCCTCAAGATCGAGCAGGTCGTCCGCCAAGGTCTCGTCGACATCAGCAAGAAGCTCAACATCCCGCCGGTCGTCACCAACGACTCGCATTACACGCGTGAGTCGGAGTCGGCCGCGCACGACGCGCTCCTGTGCATCCAGACGGGCAAACAGCTCGCCGACCCCAACCGGTTCCGGTTCGACGGGTCCGGCTACTTCCTCAAGTCCGCGGACGAGATGCGGGCGATCGACACCTCCGACATCTGGGCCGAGGGCTGCCGCAACACGCTCATGATCGCCGAGCGGGTCGACGCGTCCGGGATGTTCGAATTCCGCAACCTCATGCCGCGGTTCCCCGTACCCGAGGGCGAGACCGAGGAGTCGTGGTTCCGCAAGGAGGTCTGGGCCGGCATGGAGCGCCGGTTCCCGAGCGGCTTCGACGAGGAGCACCGCAAGCAGGCCGATTACGAGATGGACGTCATCTGCCAGATGGGGTTCCCGTCGTACTTCCTGGTCGTCGCGGACTTCATCATGTGGGCGAAGAACAACGGCGTCGCGGTCGGCCCGGGGCGTGGTTCGGCCGCCGGCTCGCTCGTCGCGTACGCCATGGGGATCACCGACCTCGACCCGCTGCCGCACGGCCTGATCTTCGAGCGGTTCCTCAACCCCGACCGTGTGTCCATGCCCGATATCGATGTGGACTTCGACGAACGTGGGCGCGCCGACGCGATCCGCTACGTCACGGAGAAATGGGGCGCGGACAAGGTCTCGATGATCGCCACCTTCGGCACCATTAAGGCGAAGGCCGCGATCAAGGACGCCGGCCGCGTCCTCGGCTTCCCGTACGCCCTCGGCGACCGCATCTCCAAGGCGTTCCCGCCCGCCGTGATGGGCAAGGACATCCCGCTGTCGGGCATCTTCGACGACAAGCACCCGCGTTACGGTGAAGCCGGTGAGCTGCGAAGGCTGTACGACGAAGAGGTCGACGTCAAGCAGATCATGGATCTGGCGCAGGGCCTCGAGGGCCTGATCCGCCAGACCGGTGTGCACGCCGCCGGCGTGATCATGTCGTCGGAGCCGCTCACCGACCACATCCCGATCATGCGCCGTGACTCCGACGGCGTGATCATCACGCAGTTCGACTATCCGACCTGCGAGTCGCTCGGCCTGCTGAAGATGGACTTCCTGGGCCTGCGAAATCTCACGATCATGCAGGACTGCCTCAAGGCCATCAAGCTCAACAAGGGCGAGGACATCGACCTGCTCGAGCTCCCGCTCGACAATCGCAAGGCGTACGAGCTGCTGGCCCGCGGCGACACGCTCGGCATCTTCCAGCTTGACGGCGGCGGCATGCGCTCGCTGCTGCGGCTGATGCGCCCCGACAACTTCGAGGACATCTCCGCGGCCCTCGCGCTCTACCGGCCGGGCCCGATGGGCGCCAACTCCCACACCAACTACGCGCTGCGCAAGAACAACCAGCAGCCCATCACGCCGATCCACGAAGCGCTCGAGGTAGACCTCAAGGAGATCCTCGACACGACCTACGGCCTGATCGTCTATCAGGAGCAGGTCATGGCGATCGCGCAGAAGGTCGCGGGCTACAGCCTGGGCCAGGCCGACCTGCTGCGGCGCGCGATGGGCAAGAAGAAGAAGTCGGAGCTGGACAAGCAGTACGCCACCTTCGAGTCCGGCATGCAGGAGAAGGGCTATCCGGCCGCGGCCATCAAGGCGCTGTGGGACATCCTGCTGCCCTTCTCCGACTACGCCTTCAACAAGGCGCACACCGCCGGCTACGGCCTGGTCTCCTACTGGACCGCCTACCTCAAGTCCAACTACGCGGCCGAGTACATGGCGGCGCTGCTCACCTCGGTCCGTGACGACAAGGACAAGAGCGCGCTCTACCTCAACGAGTGCCGCCGCATGGGCATCAAGGTGCTCACACCCGACGTCAACGAGTCCGAGGCCGACTTCACCCCCAAGGGCGACACCGAGATCGTCTTCGGACTCGAGGCGATCCGCAACGTCGGCGGCAACGTCGTCGAGGCGATCGTCAACGCCCGCCGGGAGAAGGGCCGCTTCGCCGACTTCCAGGACTTCCTGCGCAAGGTGCCGCCGCAGGTGTGCAACAAGCGTGTGGTCGAGTCCCTGGTCAAGGCGGGCGCCTTCGACGAGATCGGGCACGAGCGCAAGAGCCTGGTGATGGTGCACGAGCAGGCCATCGACGCGATCATCGACATCAAGCGCAACGAGGCGATCGGCCAGGACTCCCTGTTCGGCGGGGGCGACGACGTCGCGGACACCACCTTCGACGTGGCGATCCCGACCGGCGAGTGGGACAAGACCACGCTGCTGGCCTTCGAGCGCGAGATGCTCGGGCTCTACGTATCCGACCACCCGCTGCTCGGCATCGAGCACATCCTGTCCGCCAACGTCGACTGCTCGATCGCCGCCCTCACCTCCGACGAACGCCCCGACGGGCAGATCGTCACCGTCGGCGGGCTCGTCTCGGGACTCCAGCGCAAGGTCACCAAGAAGGGCGACTCGTGGGCGCTGACCACCCTGGAGGACCTCGAGGGAGCCATCGAGCTGATGATCTTCCCCTCGGCGTACCAGCTCTGCTCGACGCTGCTCGCCGAGGACGCGATCCTCGTGGTCAAGGCGCGGCTGGACAAGCGTGAGGACACCGCGAAGCTGATCGCGATGGAGGTCACCCAGCCCGACCTCACGGTCGCCGACACCGGCCGGCCCCTCACGGTGTCGCTGCCGGTCACCCGCGTCACCCCGCCGATCGTTGAGCGCCTCAAGGAGGTCCTGGGCACCCACCCGGGCCAGACCGAGGTCCACCTGCAACTCCAGAACGGCCCGCGCACCACGGTCGTACGCCTCGACGACCGGCTCCGGGTCACGGCCTCTCCGGCGCTGATGGGCGACCTGAAGCAACTCCTCGGCCCGGCCTGCCTCACCTGACGCCGTCCTACGTACGGGCGGCGCCGAAGGTCTTGCGGTACGCGGTGGGGGAGACGCCGACGGCGGCGTGCAGGTGCTGCCGCATCGAGGTCGCGGTGCCGAAGCCGGCGCGCTCGGCCACCCGGTCGACGGGCAGGTCGGTCGCCTCGAGCAGGCGCCGCGCCTCCTCGACGCGCTGCCGCAGCAGCCACTGCGCCGGGCTCATCCCGGTCTCCTCGCGGAATCTCCGGGTGAAGGTCCGTACGCTCATGCCGGCCCGGCGGGCGAGCCGGGGCAGGCTGAGCGGCTCGTGCAGGTGGGTCAGCGCCCACGTACGTGTCGCGGCCGTCGAGGCGTCCGACGCGTCGGGCATCGGGCGTTCGATGTACTGCGACTGGCCGCCGTCGCGCCAGGGCGGCACCACCGAGCGCCGCGCGGCGCGGTTGGCGACCGCGCTGCCGTGGTCGCGGCGGATGACGTGGAGGCACAGGTCGATGCCGGCGCCGACGCCCGCCGAGGTCAGCACGTCGCCGTCGTCGACGAACAGCACGTCGGCGTCGAGCCGCACCTGGGGGTACAGCGCGCGGAAGCGGTCGGCGTAGTACCAGTGCGTGGCGGCCGGGCGGCCGTCGAGCGCGCCCGAGGCCGCGAGCACGAACGCTCCGGTGCAGATGGACATGAGCCGCGCGTCCGTACGCCTGCGGGCCAGCGCCGCCGCCACCGGCGGGTCCAGGACGCCGTCGGTGAGGGAGGACCCCGCGTGGATGCCGGAGACGATGACGGTGTCGGCGGTGTCCAGGATCTCGGGGCCGTGGTCCGGCGTGACGCGGAAGCCCGCCGAGGCGAGCACGGGGCCGCCGTCGGGCGTACAGGTCCGCACCTCGTAGAGCCGGCGGCCGTCGCAGTCGCGCGCGGCGCCGAAGATCTGGTGCGGTACGCCCAGGTCGAAGGCCACGACGTCGTTCAGGGCGAGAACGGCGATTTGGTGGCGCATGGCCCGATTCTTGCACATGATGGCTTTCCGGCCACTCGTGCGACGGGCCGCCATGGCCGAGGCTCGGCCTGTGACAACGACGATTCCGGATACACCACCCAAAACCCGGGCGCGCCTCCACCGCGCGTGGATCGTGGCGGCGGTCGCGCTCGTGGCGCTCGTCGGCGCCGCCGGGTTCCGCGCCACACCGGGCGTGCTCATCGACCCGCTCCGCGAGGAGTTCGGCTGGCCGCGCGGCACGATCGCCTCCGCCGTCTCGGTCAACCTCCTGCTGTACGGCCTGACCTCGCCGTTCGCCGCGGCGCTGATGGACCGGTTCGGCATGCGGAAGGTGGTCTCCGGTGCGCTGGCGCTCGTCGCGGCCGGCAGCGGCCTGACGATCTTCATGACCGCGCCGTGGCAGCTCATCGCCTGCTGGGGCGTCCTCATCGGGCTCGGTACCGGGTCGATGGCGATGGCGTTCGTGGCCACCGTCACCAGCCGGTGGTTCGTCCACCGCCGCGGCGTGGTCACCGGCGTACTGACCGCGGCGGGCGCGGCCGGCCAGCTCGTCTTCCTGCCCGTCCTCGCCCACCTGACCCACATGTACGGCTGGCGGTCCGCCGCCGTGACGGTCTGCCTCACCGCGCTCGCCGTGGTGCCGCTCGTGGTGCTGTTCCTGCGCGATCACCCCTCCGACGTCGGGCTGCTGGCGTACGGCGCGACCGAGGAGATACCGAGAGCCGACGGCAGGGGGGCCGCGCGGCGCGCCCTCGGATCGCTCGCCATGGCGTCGCGTACCCGCGTGTTCTGGCTGCTCGCGGGCGGCTTCGCGATCTGCGGAATCTCCACCAACGGGCTCGTCGGGACGCACTTCATCCCGGCGGCGCACGACCACGGGATGCCCGAGACGACGGCCGCGAGCCTGTTGGCCCTGGTCGGGATCTTCGACGTCGTCGGCACGATCTTCTCCGGCTGGCTCACCGACCGGGTCGACTCGCGGGTGCTGCTCGGCGTCTACTACGCCCTGCGCGGCGTCTCACTGCTCGTCCTGCCGAGCCTGTTCGCCCGTACGGCCCATCCGAGCATGCTGGTGTTCATCATCTTCTACGGCCTCGACTGGGTCGCGACCGTGCCGCCCACGGTCGCCCTGTGCAGGCAGAACTTCGGCATGTCCGGGCCGATCGTGTTCGGCTGGGTGTTCGCCTCGCATCAGGTCGGCGCCGCGATCGCGGCCGTCGCCGCCGGGATCATCCGGGACCGGCTCGGCGACTACGCCGCCGCATGGTACGGCGCGGGTGCCCTTTGCCTGGTGGCGGCGGTCCTGTCCATGCGCATCGGGCGAAGGGTCGTTCCGGCCGCCTGACACACTTCGCCTGTCGTTCACCAAGGCGACGTAAAGGTCTCTTAATGTCGCGAATGTGGCTGAGACTGTGGCTGAGACGCTGGCGGAGGAGCTGCTCCTCCTGGCCCACGACATCCGCGGCAAGTGCCGTATCGCTCCGGTCGAACTGGACTGTGGGGTCGGCGGCGCATTGCTCTCCGAACTTCGCCTCGCAGGCCGTCTGGGTGTGACGAACTCCACCGTGACGGTGACCGACGACGCGCCGGTCGGCGACCCGCTCCTCGACGAGCTGCTCGCCGACCTCGCGGCGGCCTCGCGCACCCCACGGGAGTGGGTGACCCACCTGCGGCGCTCCGGATACGGCGAGCGGCTCCTGGCCCGAATGGCCGATCAGGGGCGCATCGAGATAGACCCGCGCCGTACGCTCGGCGTCTTCACCGAGACCCGGTACCCCGTGCGCGACATCGTCGCGCTCTGGGAGGCGCAGCAGCGGGTGGTCTCCGCCGTCACGTCGGAGGGCGAGCCCGGCCCGCGTACGCTCGCGCTGGGCGCCGTGGCGTCCGCCGCCGGGCTGGCCAAGCCGCTCTTCTACACCGCGGGCAACTGGCGGGAGCTGCGCGCGCGAATGCGCGCCATGACCGAGGGCGACTGGGCCGCCGAGGCCGTACGCGACGTACTCGCCGCCGACCGCGGACGCGTGACCGTCTGAAGGTCACGCGCCCGCCGCTTCCGGGCTATCTTTCCGGGGAGACGTTTCGCGGTCGGAAGGCGCGTGATCCATGAGTAATGAGGACGTGCGGCCCGTCGGCGCGGAGGCGGTCATCGCCGAGGCGCTCAAGGCGTTCTGGCTGATGGTGTGCTTCCTGGCCCTCATCTGGCTCGTGCAGGTGGTCAACTGGCTGGACGGCTACCACCTGAGCGTCGCCTACGGCATCCGTGCGCGTGAGCTCGACGGCCTCGCCGGGGTGCTGACCGCGCCGTTCCTGCACATGAGCTGGTCCCACATCGAGGGCAACTCCGGGCCGCTGTTCATCTTCGGCTTCCTGGCGGCCTTCCGCGGCGTCAAGCGGTTCCTCAGCCTGACCGCGCTGATCGTGGTCGTGAGCGGCGCGGGCGCCTGGCTCGCCTCCGGGGCGCACACCGTCACCGCGGGCGCCAGCGGCGTGGTCTTCGGCTTCTTCGGCTACGTCATCGTGCGCGGCTTCTTCGACCGCCATCGCATCGACATCGTGGTCGGCCTCGTGATGGCGTTGTGCTTCGCCTATCAGTTCTCGGTGCTGCTGCCGCATCAGGGCATCAGCTGGCAGGGGCACCTGTCCGGGTTCGTGGCCGGCATCGCGGGCGGCTGGATCCTGCGCGAGCGTCGTGGAGGTGGAGGCGACGACGACGGCACGACCAAGCCGCTGCCCCCGGCGACCGGCGCCGCGGTGCAGACCTCGTCGCCGACCTCCCGCGCCGAGCTGATGAAGGAGCTCGACGACCTCGGTCTCTAGTCAGCGGACGCCGAGCTCCATCGACAGGGACATGAAGCGGTCGTCGTCGTCGAACTCCGCGACGCACGTGCCGCCCTCCGGCAGCGTCGCGGTGATCGTCAGCTCGGTCTCCTCGTACGGAAGCCGGTGATGGCTGAAGAAGCGGGTCACGGTCAGCCGATGGTCGGCGGGGAACAGCGAGATGCCGCTCGTGATCATCCGGGCCGCGGTGATCGGGTCCCAGCCGGCGATCGGCGCGGCCGGGTCCTGGATCGCGAAGTAGGCGACGCCGCCGTCGTAGCGGCCCGGGATCGTGCCGGACGAGCCGATCAGTCCGGTAGTGGCCATGGCGACCATGTCGCCGCCGTTGCGCGCCGGACCCTCGTACCAGGCCAAATCCAGCTCGGGCTCGGAGAGCTCGGCGACGCCGAGGCGGGCGCCGATCGCGCTCGGGTTCACGACCGCCGGATGATCGGGGCCGAACTGCGGGTTGGCCCATCCCCAGAGCCAGCTACGCCCCTCTTCGGCGAAGCTGCCGAGCAGTGCGACCCGGAGGGTCACCTCGCCCTGGGTGTAGGTGCCGGTCGTGAGGTCGGCACTCCAGTCCGCGGCAGGAAGGAAGTCGACGAGGGCTTCCTGCTGCTGGGCGGCGATCGCCGCGTAAGCGGCCCCCAGCCGCTCGAACGCCGGGCTGAATCCAGACATGGCGGGCACACTATCTCAGTGGAAGGGCGTCACGGAGCGGGTCGATGTGGGTACCCACGTGACGCTACGCTGCGATCATCAACCACGGGGGGAGATCGGATGGCCGGCCAGCTTCGGATCGGCGCGGCGGCAACTCTGATCATCGCGATCCTCGGAATCCCGATCGGCCTGTTGTGGGCCGAGGTGGCGCCCCGTACGACGTACGTCATCATCGGCGGCAAGCCGTACCTCGGTGATCCGGAAGCGCAGACGTGGATCGCGGCCGACGGCTGGTTCGCGGTGCTGACCGCGGTGATGGGGCTGCTCTGCGGCCTCCTGGCCTACTTCCTGGCCGGACGGCTCCGTGAGATGGGGCTGCTCGCGGCCCTCGCCGTGGGCGGCGGCGCCGCCTCCGTCGCGACCTGGCGCCTGGGCCACGGGATCGGCCTGTCCACGTTCCGGCACGTCCTGCATACCGGCCACGACGGCGCCACCGTCAAGGCCGCTCTCGACCTGCACGCCTCGGGCGTGCTGATCACCTGGCCGCTGATCGCGCTGGTGGCCTTCGGGCTCCTGGAGGCACTCGACGTGGCCGGGCGCGAGTCACGCCGACGAGCGGCGGCGAGCGATCTCGGCTACGGAGGCGCGGGTGAGGCGGATCAGGTCGCCGGGGGCGAGCTCGATCTGCAGGCCACGCCGCCCGGCCGAGACGTAGATCGTGGCGAATCCTGACGCCGAGGCGTCGACCACCGTCGGCAGGGCCTTGCGCTGTCCCAGCGGGCTGATTCCGCCACGCACGTAGCCCGTGACGCGTTCGGCCTGCACCGGGTCGGCCATCGCGGCGCGCTTGCCGCCGGCCGCGCCCGCGAGCGCCTTGAGGTCGAGCGAGGACGAGACCGGGACGACCGCGACGGTCAGCCCGCCGTCCACCTCGGTGACCAGCGTCTTGAAGAGGCGGTCGTGCGGTACGCCGAGGGCCTGGGCCGCGGCCTCGCCGTACGACTCGTCGCCCCGGTCGGCGTCGTAGGGGTGCAGCGTGAACGCGACCCCGGCACCCGACGCCGCCACGGTCGCGGGCGTGCCCTTGGCGCCGGACTTCCGGCTCGATGCCACCGTGACTCTCCTTCCGGTGCTTGGAGCCCACCTGATCCGACGCCCATTCGGCGTGGGCTCTCAGTTGAGGCTGACGCCGCCGCCCAGGAACTCCGACGCGGGAACCGCCGGAAAGGCCTCGAGCAGGCGATTCTCCTGCCGGAGCAACTCGTATTCCAGGTGGAGCCGTGCCGCGGCGTGTTCGGCCTCGAGGAGACGCTGCTTGTCGGAACGGTCCAAAATGGCGGATGCCGCCACGAGATAGGACAGCTCCACGGGCTCTGTGGGGAGCTCGTCCATGTCGGCGACCTCGGCCCCGTGTTCGATCAGGCGTTCGCAGTAGCGGCGGAACGCCCGGCCGACGGCCTCGGCGGCACTCTCCGCGCCGGGCCCGTCCTCGTCCGGGAGCGTGGTGATCTCGGCCGTGAGGTAGGGCAGGGAGTCGTCGACGTCGCCGAGACGGAACCGGGTTCCGCCGGTCGTGACGATGTCGAAACGCCCGTCGTCGTGCTCCTGTACGCCGCGGATCTCGGCCACGCAGCCGACCTCGGCGAGCCGCCGGGCGGCGCCGTCGCCGACCTCGTGGCCGAACTCGATGGAGACGACGCCGAAACGCCGTGGCTCGTCGCTTTCGAGCAGGTCGGCGAGGAGGCGCCGGTATCGCTCTTCGAAGATCTGCAGGGGCAGGACCAGACCTGGGAAGAGCACGGCGCCGAGCGGGAATATCGGCAGCCGTTCGGTCACGGCGTCAGAGTACGGGTTCGGAGCGATCTTCGCTCATCGCCGCTTTGCGGGCACTTTCGTTCCACAACGCAAAGAACACGTCCGGATGTGCATTCGGAGGGTGATGTGACCCTAGTCACCTTGAGCTAGATCGCGTCAAGCGCCACACAATCGCCTGGCATGCGGCGTTAGCGTCTGATGATCCGCGAGGCTGTCGGCCCGCGGTACGGCGGTACTCCCCGCCGGTGCTCTCCTCGCGGAGGCCCTTCATGTGGCTGAACCTGCTCTTCCTGAGCGTGGCGAGTCTGTCCGTAGGCTTCATCCTCGGCTGGATCGTGGCCCGACCGCGCCGCTGGGACGCCTCCACCGGTCACCCCCGCGAGCCCCGCGAGGACCCGGCCGGGTTCGACTCTTACGCCCGCGGCGCCTGACCCTTATCCCGGCGGACGGTTGGCGCCGGGGGATTTGGGCGGACACGTCTTAGGGTGACGGAATGCGCATTCATGTGGTGGACGCCTTCGCCGACCGTCCCTTCGCCGGCAACCCCGCCGCCGTGTGCGTGCTGGCCGAGCCCGCCGAACCCGGCTGGATGCAGCGGGTCGCCATGGAGATGAACCTCTCCGAGACCGCCTTCCCCAGGCCGATCGATGACCCCGAGGCCGACTTCGAGCTGCGCTGGTTCACCCCCCAGGTCGAGGTGGCGCTCTGCGGGCACGCCACGCTCGGCGCCGCGCACGTGCTGTACGAGACCGGCGCCGTACCCGCCGACCGGCCGATCCGGTTCCGCACCCTGCACAGCGGCGTGCTGACCGTCAGCCGGGCGGACGGCGTGATCACCATGGACTTCCCGGCCTGCCCGGCGGACGAGATCGACCCGCCGTCCGGCCTGGCCGACGCGCTCGGGGTCCGTCCCCTGTGGACCGGGCGCAACGACCAGGAGGACCTTCTCGTCATCCTCGAGGACGCCGCGGCCGTCGAGGCGGTCGCACCCGACATGGCGGTCCTCGGCCGGATCGACGCCCGCGGGGTCTGCGTGACGGCCGAGGGCGCGCCCGACACGCCGTACGCCTTCATCTCGCGTTTCTTCGGCCCGGCCGTCGGCATCCCCGAGGATCCGGTGACCGGCTCCGCGCACTGCATGCTGGGCCCCTACTGGGCCGGCCGGCTGGGACGCACCGAGCTGAGCGCGTACCAGGCGTCGCCGCGTGGGGGGCGGGTCGGCGTCGTGGTCGCCGACGACCGCGTCACACTGACGGGAAGTGCCGTCACGGTCCTCGACGGCGAACTTCGCGCCTGGCCGCCGACCTGATCGCAAACGTCTCGAATCCAGGTATTCGCGTCTCGATTCCTGAGACCCGCGCCCGGGGCGGGGGGCGTCCTTCGTAGACTGATCAGGTGATTTCCCGTATCGATCTGCGAGGGTCGCTTCCCGGCGACCTGCGCTCCGTGCTTCCGCGAGCCGAGCTCGACGTCGAGGCCGCCCTGGAGAAGGTCCGGCCCATCTGCGATGACGTACGCCATCGCGGCGCCGCGGCCGTACGGGAGTACACCGCACGTTTCGACGGTGTGGACCGCGAGTCGGCGCGGGTTCCGGCGGAGGCGATCCACCGGGCCCTGGACGAGCTCGACCCCGCCGTGCGCGACGCGCTGGAGGAGTGCGTACGCCGGGCCCGCCTGGTCCACCGCGAGCAGCGCCGTACCGACGTGACCACGCAGGTCGTGCCGGGCGGCACCGTGACCGAGCGCTGGGTGCCGGTCGGGCGCGTCGGGCTCTACGTCCCGGGCGGCAAGGCCGTCTACCCGTCCAGCGTGGTGATGAACGTCGTACCCGCCCAGGAGGCGGGGGTCGGCTCGCTGGCCGTCACGTCGCCGGCGCAGAAGGAGTTCGGCGGGCTGCCGCACCCGGCGATCCTCGCCGCGTGCGCGCTGCTCGGCGTCGACGAGGTGTACGCCGCGGGCGGCGCGCAGGCGGTGGCCATGTTCGCCTACGGCACCGAGGACTGCCGGCCGGTCGACCTGGTCACCGGCCCCGGCAACATCTGGGTCGCCGCGGCGAAGCGCCTTCTCAAGGGCGTGATCGGCATCGACTCCGAGGCCGGGCCCACGGAGATCGCGATCCTCGCGGACGGCACGGCCGACCCGGTCGACGTCGCCGCCGACCTGATCAGCCAGGCCGAGCACGACACGCTGGCCGCCGCGGTCCTGGTCACGGACTCGCCCGAGCTGGCCGACGCGGTCGAGCGCGAGCTGCCCGGCCAGGTCGAGCGGACCAAGCACACCGAGCGCATCACCGAGGCCCTCGCCGGCCGCCAGTCCGGCATCGTGCTCGTCGACGACGTGGCGGCCGGCCTGCGGGTCGTCGACGCCTACGCCGCCGAGCACCTGGAGATCCAGACCGCGGACGCCCACGCGGTGGCCGCGCGGGTCCGCAACGCCGGCGCGATCTTCATCGGGCGCTACTCGCCGGTCTCGCTGGGCGACTACCTGGCCGGCTCCAACCACGTCCTGCCCACCGGCGGCTGCGCCTGCCACTCGAGCGGGCTGTCCGTACAGACCTTCCTGCGCGGGATCCACGTCATCGACTACGACGAGTCCGCGCTCGCCGAGGCGGCGCGACGCGTCGTCACGCTGGCCGAGGCCGAGGACCTGCCCGCCCACGGCGCCGCCGTCACCGCACGCTTCGGAGGATCCGCACCCATGAACCCCGACGACCGGGACGCGCGGTGACCGGCGACCGTGAGGAGCCCGCCATGACCTCGATCGCCGACCTGCCGATCCGCGACGACCTCCGGGGGCGCTCGCCGTACGGCGCGCCGCAGCTCGACGTCCCGGTGCGCCTCAACACGAACGAGAACCCCTACCCGCCGTCGCCGGGGCTGATCGAGCACCTGTCCCGCGCGGTCACCGCGGTGGCCGGCAGCCTCAACCGCTACCCCGACCGCGACGCGGTCGAGCTGCGCAAGGACCTCGCCGACTACCTCGGGTACGGGCTCACCGCCGGGCAGATCTGGGCCGCCAACGGCTCCAACGAGATCATCCAGCAGATCCTGCAGGCGTTCGGCGGGCCGGGACGCAGCGCCATGGGGTTCGAGCCGTCCTACTCGATGCACCCGATCATCACCGCCGTCAGCGGCACCGCGTGGATCGACGCGCACCGCGACGAGGACTTCGGGCTCGAGGCGAGCGCCGCAGTGGCCGCGATCGAGCAACACCGGCCGGACGTGGTCTTCCTGACCTCGCCGAACAACCCGACGGGCACGTCGCTGCCACTCGAGGCCATCGAGGCCGTGCTGCGAGTCGCCCCCGGCATGGTCGTCGTCGACGAGGCGTACGCCGAGTTCCGTCGCGCGGGCACGCCGAGCGCGCTGAGCCTGCTGCCCGGCAACCAGCGACTGATCGTCACCCGTACGATGTCGAAGGCCTTCGCCATGGCGGGCACCCGCGTCGGCTACCTCGCCGCGGACCCGACGGTGATCGACGCGTTGCAGCTCGTACGCCTGCCCTACCACCTGTCGGCGGTCACCCAGACGGTCGCGCGCACCGCGATCGCGCACCAGGCGGAGCTGCTCGGCGCCGTCGACGCGCTGCGCGCCGAGCGTGACGCGCTCGTCGCCTGGCTGCGGGGCGAGGGCATGGAGGTGGCCGACTCCGACGCGAACTTCGTGTTGTTCGGCCGGTTCCCCGACCGGCGTCAGGTCTGGCAGGGGATCCTTGACCACGGCGTGCTGATCCGCGAGGTCGGGCCACCGGAGTGGCTGCGGGTGAGCATCGGCACGCCCGAGGAGATGGCGGCGTTCCGCGCCGCGTTGGAGGAGAGTCGATGAGCGGTTCCGCCGTGGGCGAGCCGAGGAGGCGCACCGGCCGTGTCGAGCGTGGCACCAAGGAGACCCGGGTCGTGGTCGAGGTCGACCTCGACGGCACCGGCCAGGTCGACGTGGCGACCGGGGTCGGGTTCTTCGACCACATGCTCGCGCAGCTCGGCAAGCACGGGTCGTTCGACGTGAACGTCAAGACCGCCGGTGACCTGCACATCGACAGCCACCACACGATCGAGGACACCGCGATCGCGCTCGGGCAGGCGTTCCGGCAGGCGCTCGGCGACAAGTCCGGCATCCGGCGGTTCGCGAATGCCAGCGTCCCGCTAGACGAGACCCTCGCCCAGGTCACGGTCGACCTGTCCGGCCGTCCCTACCTCGTGCACACCGAGCCCGAGGGCATCGCCCCGATGATCGGCCCGGACTACGACACGACCATGACCCGGCACATCTTCGAGGCGTTGGTCTTCAACGCCGCGATCTGCCTGCACGTGCACGTCCCGTACGGGCGCAACGCGCACCACATCGTCGAGGCCCAGTTCAAGGCCCTGGCCCGCGCCCTGCGTGACGCGTGCGAACGTGACCCCCGCGCGCACGGCATCCCGTCCACCAAGGGCGCGCTGTGAAGAAGATCGTCGTCCTCGACTACGGGTCGGGCAACCTGCGCTCGGCGGAACGGGCCATCGCCCGCGCCGGCGCCGACGTGACCGTCACCGCAGACTTCGACACGGCGCTCGAGGCCGACGGCCTGGTCGTGCCGGGCGTCGGGGCGTTCGCGGCGTGCATGAACGGCCTGCGCGGCGTCCGGGGCGAGCAGCTCATCGGCCGCCGCCTGTCCGGGGGCCGACCGGTGCTGGGCATCTGCGTCGGCATGCAGATCCTGTTCGAGAAGGGCGTCGAGCACGGCATCACCACGGACGGCTGCGCCGAGTGGCCGGGCTCGGTGGAGCGGCTCGAGGCCCCGATCCTGCCGCACATGGGCTGGAACACCCTCGACGTACCGGACGGCTCCGTGCTGTTCGACGGTATCGACGCGGACACGCGGTTCTACTTCGTGCACTCCTACGGCGTACGCCGCTGGGAGCTGGAGCCGGGCCGGTTCACCGCGCCGCTGGTGACCTGGTCCGAGCACGGCGAGCGGTTCGTCGCCGCCGTGGAGAACGGCGCGCTGTGCGCCACCCAGTTCCATCCGGAGAAGTCCGGAGACGCCGGGGCGCAGGTGCTGAAGAACTGGCTGTCGACGCTGTCATGAGCAAAGAACGCCAACGGCGCCGCGCGGAGCGCGAGGCCGAGCGGGAGCGCGCCGCGGCCGAGCGCGCCCGCCGTGACGCACGCCAGGCCCGCCGCCACGCGCGTTTCGCGCGCCTGACGCGGTTCGTGCCGCGCCGCTCTGGCCGCCCCGGCGGAATCCTCGCGCGCCGCCGCCGCGAGCAGAACGCCATCGTGCTGGTGGCGTTCCTGCTCGTCCAAGTGGTGGCCTGGATCAATCTCCCATCCTGGACCGGGCGCATCGCCGTGCTGCTCCTGTCGGCTTTCCTGGTCCCGGTGTTCATCACGCTCGTGTTCGACCGGAGGTCGTGAATGTCACTTGTCCTGTTGCCCGCCGTCGATGTCGCCGGGGGCCGGGCCGTACGCCTCGTGCAGGGTGAGGCCGGTACCGAGACGTCCTACGGGGAGCCGCTCGACGCGGCCCTGGCCTGGCAGGCCGCGGGCGCGGAGTGGATCCACCTGGTCGACCTGGACGCCGCCTTCGGGCGCGGGTCCAACCGGGAACTGCTCGCCGACGTGACCGGCCGGCTCGAGGTGAAGGTGGAGCTGTCCGGCGGGATCCGCGACGACGACTCCCTCGCCGCCGCGCTCTCGACCGGCTGCGCGCGCGTCAACATCGGCACCGCCGCGTTGGAGAACCCGGACTGGTGCCGCAAGATCATCGCCGAGCACGGGGACCGGATCGCGGTCGGGCTCGACGTACGCGGCACGACGCTCGCGGCGCGCGGCTGGACCCGCGAGGGCGGCGACCTGTGGGAGGTCCTCGACCGGCTCGAGGCCGACGGCTGCCCGCGCTACGTCGTCACCGACGTCACGAAGGACGGCACGCTGAAGGGGCCCAACACCGACCTGCTCCGCCAGGTCTGCGCGCGTACCGACCGGCCGGTGGTCGCCTCCGGCGGCATCTCCTCACTGGACGACCTGCGCGCCCTCTCCGGGCTGGTCGCGGACGGCGTCGAGGGCGCGATCGTCGGCAAGGCGTTGTACGCGGGCGCGTTCACGCTCGAGGCGGCGCTCGCGACGGTCGGAGGCTCCGCGTGATCCGGCGGATCTTCTCGGGCGGCCCCTGGGAGGACGTCGTCGGCTACGCGCGCGCGGTCGTCGCGGGCCCGTGGGTGCTCGTGGCGGGCTGCACCTCCACGGTCGACGGCGACGTGCGGTTCGAGGGCGACGCCTACGGCCAGGCCCGTACCGCCCTGGAGATCGCCATGAACGCGCTCAACGAGGCGGGCGCCTCGCGTACGGACGTCGTGCGCACCCGGCTCTACCTCAAGGACATCGCCGACGCCGACGGCGTGGGCCGGGCGCACGCGGAGTTCTTCAAGGACGTACGGCCGGCCGCCACGATGATCGAGGTGTCCCGCTTCATCGACGAGCGGATGCTCGTGGAGATCGAGGTGGACGCCTACCGGGAGTCCCTGGAGGAGCGTGCATGAGCGTCGCGGTCCGTGTCATCCCGTGCCTCGACGTGGACGCCGGGCGGGTAGTCAAGGGCGTCAACTTCCGTGAGCTGCGCGACGCCGGGGATCCGGTCGAGCTGGCGCGGCGCTACGACGCCGAGGGCGCGGACGAGCTGACCTTCCTAGACATCACCGCCTCCAGCGGCGGGCGCGAGACGACGTACGACGTGGTCCGCCGTACCGCCGAGCAGGTGTTCATCCCGCTGACGGTCGGCGGCGGCATCCGCTCGGTCGACGACATCGACCGGCTGCTGCGGGCGGGCGCGGACAAGGTGTCGGTCAACACCGCGGCGATCGCCCGCCCGGAGTTCCTCCGCGAGGCCGCGCACCGGTTCGGCTCGCAGTGCATCGTGCTGTCGGTCGACGCCCGCCGTACGGAGGCGGGCACGCCGTCCGGCTTCGAGGTCACCACGCACGGCGGACGCCGCGGCACCGGCATCGACGCGGTCGAGTGGGCAAGGCAGGGCGAAGAGCTGGGCATCGGGGAGATCCTGCTCAACTCCATGGACGCCGACGGCACCAAGAGCGGCTTCGACCTGGAGATGCTGCGCGCCGTACGCGCCGTGGTGAGCGTCCCGGTCATCGCGAGCGGCGGCGCGGGCACCGTCGAGCACTTCGCCTCCGCGATCGAAGCCGGCGCCGACGCCGTCCTCGCCGCGAGCGTCTTCCACTTCGGCGAACTGACCATCTCAGACGTCAAGGCCGCCCTCCGCACGGCAGGCCGCCCGGTCCGCTGACCGCCACCGATGCGAGCGGCCACCGACGCGATCGTCGGTGGCCGTCTCTGTCTGGCGGCTCAGCGCTCGTCCGCGTCCGCCTCGTGAACGACGGCGATCTCGACACACTCGCCGGTCTGCTGCGAGACGCGGGACTTGCGCCAGTCCACGCCCGGGGCGTCGTGGGATGGGCTCATCAGGGTTGTCCTTCTCGGGGTGGTGGTCAGGTACCGGTCACCTCGGTGTCCAGTATTGAAAGCGTATCCGCCGGATCGCTGGCCCTGGCGATCAAGTGCCGGAACACCCGGTGATACCGGTCCACCCCGTCGACGCCGTCGATGAGCAGCTCTCCGCCGATCGCCTCGACGTACGCCACATCCGGATACCCCTGGCCCGACGACAGCACGGTGAACGCCCCGGACAGCGCCGGGTGGGCACCCGCACCGAACCTCAGCGCCTGGATCGTGATGTTCGGCAGCCTGGCCATCTCGAGCAGATGCCGGAGCTGTGCCCGCATGACGTCGGCGCCGCCGACCACGCGGCGGAGCGCCGCCTCGTCGATGATCGCCCAGAGCTGGGCCGGATCATCACCGGTGAGGACCTGGCCGCGCCCGGCGCGCACCTTGACGCGCTCCTCGATCTCCGTGCCGTCGATCTCATCCGGCCCGGCCTGGATGATCGCGCGAGCGTAGTCGTCGGTCTGGAGCAGGCCCGGGATGACGGCCAGTTGGTACGTGAGGATGGTGCTGGCGCTGGCCTCCAGCCCAAGGTACGCGGAGTACTTCGAGCGGCGTTTCGACAGGCTCCGGGTGAAGGGCTGCCACCAGTCCTTCTCGCCACCGGAGCGCGCGAGGCCGATCAGCTCGTCGACCGTGGCCTGATCGGTGACGCCGTACCGGCCGAGCAGGTCCCGTACATCGCGCGCACGTGGGTTCGTCCAGTCCGCTCGCTCGATCCAGTGGATCTTGTCGCTGGAGCAGTCCAGCTCCTTCGCGGCTTCTTCGACGCTGACATTGGCCGCCTCGCGCAGCTCCTTCAGCCTGGTGGAGAGTTCGCGGCGGCGTGCAGTTGGGCTGCTCCGTGGCATGGGCCCGATGTTAGCGAGAGACCTTCTTCTTCTTGACCAGGATTCGGACATCGGGTCACATATCCCTTCACCGTGAAGCTTTCACTTGAAGTATACGACTGCAAAGTGCATCCTGGCCAAGTACGGAACCTGACTCCGCCGAGCCGTCCAGTCGGCAACCTGATCGGGGGTTCTCCCCATGTCGTCAGTACCGACGGCGCCACCAGCGCCGATTCGCAACCCTCTGCGGCCGTGCACGCTGCCGCTGGAGGTCATTCCTGAGTCCGCCGCGCGAGCCCGGCGTTTCGCGCGTGGTGTTTGCGCCGGGTATCCCGTCGACCTGGACGTGGTCGAGCTGGCCGTGTCCGAGCTCGTCACCAACGCGATCCGGGCCGCCGCGCGTCTTGCCGCTGACAACGGTCATCCGTGGCGGAGCGAGGACCGGCCGGTCTGTGTCGGTGTGTGTCCGGCGGGGCGGTGGACGCTGCTTTCCGTCCGCGACCCCGGTGCGTCCGGGCCGGTTCGGCGCGTCGCCAGTGACACCGATGAGGACGGTCGCGGGCTGATGATCCTGGAGGCCGTCGCTCGGCTGACCTGGACCGTCTACCACCGCTATTTCAAGGTCGTGCACGCGCTCCTGCCCGCGCCTCGCATAGCGCTCGGCGATGACGAGGTCGCCGCCGTGCGCGTGGCGGCCGAGGGCGCACTCGAACATCTCACGAGGAAGGAATCTGTTCGGTGACCAGACGGCAGAGCCCGACGCTCATCACGCTCGGGCGTACGATCCGCGCGTTCCGCGAGCACGCCGGGATGATCCAGCTCGAGCTGGCCAAGCAGCTCGGCTATACCAATGCCTGGCTGAGCAATATCGAGACCGGTCAGATCCGTCCTCGCGAGGATCAGCTCGCAGCCATCGAGGACGTCCTCAAGATCCCCGACGGCGTGCTGATGACCATCCGCAAGCAGCACGACGGCGAGAGCCTGCCAGGCCACTTCCGCCCCTGGTCCGGTGAGGAATGGCTGGCGACCGTCATCCGCACCTTCCACGTCGCGCTGATCCCCGACCTGCTCCAGACCGAGGACTACGCCCGCGCGCTGTCCGGCGACGAGACCGCCGTACACGCGCGGATGGAGCGGCAGCGGGTCCTGACCCGGGAGGACCCAGCACCCCCGATGTTCCACTGCGTGATCGACGAGGCGGTCCTGCACCGCGACCACGGTGGGCCCGCGGTCATGCGCGACCAGCTCCTGCACCTGATCAAACTCGTCGCACCACCCCGCCTGACCGTCCAGATCCTGCGCTCGGCCGACAACCCGTACCCGTTCGGCCCGTTCGCGCTCGCGACCGTCGACGACGGCGAAGTCGGACTCATCGAAACCCCGGTCCGCGACATCGTCACCAACAGCCGCGAAGACCTCACCGGCCTCACCGCCGCGTGGGAGGCGGTCCGTACGTTCGCGCTGTCGCAGCGGGACTCCACCGAACTCATCCAGCAGATCGCTGACGATCGACAACTGTCTTCGCCTTGACAGCATTAGTTGTCGGTGCGAGGGTGGCCGTATGTTCGACGTCGCGGTGATCGAGGACCCGGCCGCCGCCGGGGTGTCGCTGGATCCGGTACGCGCGCGGTTGCTGGCCGAGCTGGCCGAGCCCGGCTCGGCCACGACGCTGGCCGCCAAGGTCGGCCTGCCCCGGCAGAAGGTCAACTACCACCTCAGGGCCCTGGAGCGGCACGGCCTGGTCGAGCTGGTCGAGGAACGCCGGAAGGGCAACTGCACCGAGCGCGTGCTGCGGGCCACGGCGCAGTCCTACGTGATCTCACCGGCCGCGCTCGGGGCCGTGCAGCCCGACCCGGCGCGCTCGCCGGACCAGCTGTCCTCGCGCTGGCTCCTGGCCGTGGCCGCCCGGCTCGTACGCGACGTGGGCAGCCTCATCACCGGTGCGGCCAAGGCCCGCAAGCGCCTCGCGACGTTCGCGATCGACGGGGAGGTGCGGTTCGCCTCGGCGGCCGACCGCGCGGCGTTCGCCGAAGAGCTGGCCGGCGCCGTCACCGCGCTGGTGTCGAAGTACCACGACGAGGGCGCCGAGGGCGGGCGCGACCACCGGGTGGTCGTCGCCCTGCACCCGAGCGTCAAGGCCGATGCGGCGACGGAGGGATCCTGAGATGTCACGCGAGTTCGAGGTGCGCAGGGAGGTCGAGCTCGAGGCGACCCCGGAGCAGGTCTGGGAGGCGATCGCCACCGGGCCCGGACTCGCCGCGTGGTTCATGCCGATGGAGCCCGCGCCCAACGGCGCCGGCGCCGAGGTCTGGGACCCGCCGCACCGGCTGCGGATCCGTACCCCCGAGGCCGAGGACGGGTCGTTCCAGGCGTTCGACTACCTGGTCGAGGCTCGCGACGGCGGCAGTGCGGTCCTGCGTTTCGTGCACAGCGGGATGCTCGACGGCGACTGGGCCGACGAGTTCGAGGGCATGACCGGCCAGGGCTGGGACATGTACCTCCACACGCTGGGGGAGTACCTCCGCCACTTCGGCGGGCGGCCCGCCGTGTACGCCGAGGCGGAGGCGCCGGCGGACGGCACCTGGCCGGCCCTGCTGCGGGAGCTCGGCCTGACCGACGCGGCCTCGGTGGGCGACGTGGTGCGCCTCACCCCGGACGGCCTGCCGCCGGTCGAGGGCGTCATCGACTATCTGACCCCGGCGTTCCTCGGGATCCGTACGGGCGACGCGCTCGTACGCTTCCACGGCCGCGCCGCGATCGGTCTCCCGATCGCGGTCGGCCACCATCACTACACGGCGGGCCTCGACCCGAAGGACGCCGAGGCCGCCTGGCGCTCCTGGCTGGAGCGCACCGCCCCCTAACCGGTCGTCGTGTACTGCACGGGCGTGTACGCCGGGCCGCACTGGCCCGAGCAGGACGCAGGCAGGGAGAAGGCGTACACCCGGCCGCCGTTCACGAGGGTGTCGGACGCGTCGCGCACCCGGATCTCGTAGTGGGTCCCGGCGGTCGTGGTGGGGCCGATCACGTAGTCCTGGCCCATGTCGCCGTCCATCGTCGCGTCGCGCCAGGACGTCCCGTCGTAGTACTGCACGCCGTGGATGCCGTTCGCGAGGTGCGACACCGAGATGACCGGCCACCAGACCTGGGCGGCCTGGATGAAGCCGATGCGGAGATCACCGGTGTAGGCGGGCGCGGGCACGAACTCCCAGTCGATGTGCCGGTTGTTCCAGTGGCCCGGGTACAGGTCGCCCACCGGGACGCCGCCCCTGGCGAACCGGTTGAGCGAGGACTGGGCGAGGTCGAGGTGGTTCGGGTCGTCGCGGCACCACGCGTTGCCGTCGGCGCAGCTGTCGGCGACCAGCATCGTGAGGGTCGCGCCGTTGTACGCGTCCGCGGCCCACGAGCCGCCACGGCAGAACGGCTGGTTCGGCGCACCGTCGTTGACGCCGGTGCAGTTGTCGCCGATCGTCACCTTCACGTACCGGCCGCAGTTGTGGCCGTTGTCGAACGCCCCCATCAGCCCGGAGTCCGACGGCGGGATCGGCCGCGTGTGGCCGCCGTAGTCGCCGGGGGTGTCGAAGACGTTCAGCGCCACGAAGTCCTGACTGTCCAGCTCGGACTGGGGCAGCCCGCACCCGCCGTACGGCGACCCGAGTCCGGTGAACCAGGTCGCGTTGCCCGTGACGGGTGCCGCCTGGGCCGGTGACGGCCCGCACAGCAGCAGCGCGCTCGCGGTCAGCAGGGCCGTGGCCCAGCCGCGTCTTCCTCGTCGGTGGTGGGGCATCGGCGGCCTCCGTCTTCCCGGCTCCGGTGGATGGCGTCAACCTACGATCGGCGCGCGCGTCCGGACAGTGTGGCCGGACCCTCCCATACGTCTGCGCAGGTCAGAGCGGGGTGCGGGATGAAAGTTTCATGCGCCTAGGCTGGTGCGTCGCGGGCCGCTCACGTCGACGGAACGAGGATGCCCATGGGTGTGCGCTCCACCGCGACGCTGTCCGACGTGGCGAGGCGCGCGGGGGTGTCGCTGGCGACGGCCTCCCGGGTGATCAACGGCAGTGCGCGTACGGTGAGCGCGCACTACCGCGACCGGGTGCTGTCGGCCGCCGCCGACCTCGGCTACCGGCCCAACGCGCACGCCCAGGCGATGGCGCGCGGGCGCAGCGAGCTGATCGGGCTGCTGGTCCACGACATCTCCGACCCGTACTTCTCCGAGATCGCGGCGGGCGCGGTCGCGGCGGTCGAGTCGCGCGGCCTGCTCGTCCTCGGCAACACCCTGAACCGCCCGGAGCACGAGCTGGAGTACGTCACCGCGATGCGGGTGCAGCGAGCGCAGGCCCTGATCCTGGCCGGCAGCCGTACGACCGACACCGCGCACACCCGCCTGCTCGCCGACGAGCTGGCCGCGTTCGCCGCGAGTGGCGGGCGGGTCGCCGTGGTGGGCCAGGACCGGCTGGGCGCCGACACGGTACGCCCGGCGAACCGGGCCGGCGCGCGTGCGCTCGCCGAGGCCCTCGCGGGCCGGGGGTTCACGAGGTTCACGGTGCTCGGAGGGCCGGGCGAGCTGCTGGCCGCGCGCGACCGGGTCGCCGGGTTCCGCGATGGCCTGGCGGCCTGCGGCGCGCCGCCGCCGGTGGTGGTCGAGGGGGCGTTCACCCGTGACGGCGGGTACGCGGCCACCCGCGAGCTGCGCGCGCTGCCGGAGTGCCTGTTCGCGGTCAACGACGTGATGGCGATCGGCGCCATGGCCGCGCTGCGCGAGCGGGGCGCGCGCGTGCCGGAGGACGTCGCGGTCGCCGGGTTCGACGACATTCCGACCCTGCGCGACCTCGCGCCGTCGCTGACGACCGTACGCCTGCCGCTCGCGGAGATGGGCCGGATCGCCGCCTCGATGGTGCTCGACGCGGAGCGGCCGGCGAGCCCTCGCGTCGTGTCCATCGACGGCGCGGTGATCCTGCGGGAGAGCACCTGATCCGTATCCGATGCCAGGTTACGGTTCGGATGCCGGGGGAACAGCAACGGCCCAAGGAGATGATCCATGCGCGCTCTCACCGTGGTTCCGCACCAGCCCGGGTCGCTCGGGGTGACCGAGACGGACGTCCCGGTGCCCGGCGAGCACGACCTCCTCGTCGAGGGGATCGGGCTCGGCGTGTGCGGCACCGACCGCGAGATCTCCGGCGGCCACTACGGCTGGGCGCCGCCGGGCGCCGACCGGCTGATCCTCGGCCACGAGTCGCTCGGACGGGTACGCGAGGCGCCGCAGGACAGCGGGTTCGCCCCGGGTGACCTGGTCGTCGGCATCGTACGGCGCCCCGACCCCGAGCCCTGCGGCGCCTGCGCGCGGCGCGAGTTCGACATGTGCCGCAACGGCCGTTACACCGAGCGCGGGATCAAGGGGCTGCAGGGCTTCGGCTCCGAACTGTGGACCATCGAGGCCGACTACGCGGTACGCCTCGACGCCTCGCTCGAGAGCGTCGGCATGCTGCTGGAGCCGACGTCGGTCGTCGCCAAGGCGTGGGACCACATCGAGCGGATCGGCGCGCGCGCCTGGTTCGAGCCGCGCTGCCTGCTCGTCGCGGGCGCGGGCCCGATCGGGCTGCTGGCCGCCCTGCTCGGCGTACAGCGCGGCCTCGACGTACACGTCCTGGACCTCGCGACCGACGGCCCGAAGCCACGCCTGGTCCGTGAGCTGGGCGCGACGTACCACACCGGGTCGATTCCGGACATCGCCGCGAAGGCGAGCCCGGACGTCGTCATCGAGGCCACCGGCGTTCCGCGGCTCGTGCTGGACGCCATCGCCAACAACGCGTCCGCGGGCGTCGTGTGCCTGACCGGGGTGTCGCCGACCGGCCGGCCGATGGAGATCGACGCGGGCTCGCTCAACCGGGAGATCGTGCTGCAGAACGACGTGGTGTTCGGGTCGGTCAACGCGAACCACCGGCACTACGGGCAGGCCGTGGACGCGCTCGGCCGCGCGGACCGCGGATGGCTGGAGGGCCTCGTCACGCGCCGGGTACCCCTGGCGCGCGCCGGTGAGGCCTTCGAGGCGGACAAGGGAGACGTCAAGGTCGTCATCGACCTTCAGTAGAACCGAGCCGGCCACTTCCACGTCGGCGCCGCGACGACCGGTGTGGTCGTCCACCGGTGAGGCCTCAGCCGAGGGGCTCGGTCAGGTAGCGCTGGATCGTCGGCGCGACCGCGGTGACGAGGGTGTCCACCTCGAGATCGACCATCGGGGGCAGCCGTAGCACGTACCGGCACAGGGCGATGCCCAGGAACTGGCTCGAGACGAGCGCGCCGCGTGTCCTGCCGTCGCCCGAGGTCATGCCGACGGCGGTCGCGACCTGGGTGGCGAAGACGGCGCGTACGCGCTCGGCCGCGGCCTCGTTGGTGACCGCCGAGCGGAGCAGTACGACCAGCGCCTCGCTCGCCCCGCCGCCCTCCCACAGGTCCAGGAAGTGCCGTACGAGGGCCTCGCCGAGGCGTTCCGGCGGCAGGCCGGACAGCGCGGGCAGGCGCAGGTCGACGTCGACCGCGGCGGCGAACAGGCCGTCCTTCGAGCCGTAGTAGCGAATGACCATCGACGGGTCGATCCCGGCGTCCGCCGCGATCGCGCGGATCGTGGCGCGCTCGTAGCCGTCGTCGCCGAAGCGGCGCCGCGCGGCGGTGAGGATCGAGGCCCGTGTGTCCTGTGAGCGCTGCGTGAAGGCCATATCAACGAGTGTAGGCCAACGGGCGTTGGCAAAGTGGGCGCGGCGTGGCTACATTGAAGTCAACAGTTGTTGGCCATCGGGTGTTGACCTAGTTGGAGGTCCAAGATGTCGAAGCTTCCCGTCACCACCGACGTCGTCGTCGTAGGCGCCGGCCCCACCGGACTCACGCTCGCCGCGTTCCTGCTCTCCCACGGAGTCGAGGTGGCGCTGCTCGACAAGGCGGCCGAGGGCGCGAACACCTCGCGCGCCGCCGTGGTGCACGCCCGGACCCTCGAGGTCCTGGACGGCGTCGGCGTCGGGGCCGAGCTCGTCGACCGGGGCGTGATCGTGCCGACCTTCACCATCCGCGACCGCGACCGCGTGCTGCTCAACGTGCCCTTCGGTGGCCTGCCGAGCACGCACCCGTACACGCTGATGATCCCCCAGAGCACCACCGAGGCGGTCCTGCTCGCCCGCGTCCGCGAGCTCGGCCGCGACGTCCACCGGCCGTGCGAGGTCACCGGCGTCGAGCAGGACGAGGACGGCGCGACCGTGACGACCGCGACCGGCGAGACGGTACGCGCGCGCTACGTCGTCGGCGCCGACGGCATGCACAGCGTCGTACGCGAGCGGTCGGGGATCGGCTTCACCGGCGAGCGGTACGCCCAGTCGTTCGTCCTCGCCGACGTCCGCCTGGACTGGGCGCTGCCCGCCGACGAGGTGCAGCTCTTCTTCTCCGCGGACGGCCTCCTCGTGGTCGCGCCCCTGCCCGGCGGGCACCACCGCATCGTGACCACCGTGGACGAGCCGCCCGAGCATCCCGGCCTCGCCGACCTGCAGGCGCTGCTCGACGCCCGCGGGCCCGAGGTCCACCCGGCGAAGATCGCTGAGGTCACCTGGAGCTCACGGTTCCGCGTCCACCACCGGATCGCCGACCACTACCGTGCCGGGCGGATCCTGCTCGCCGGAGACGCCGCCCACGTGCACAGCCCGGCCGGCGGCCAGGGCATGAACACCGGCATCCAGGACGCCGCCGACCTGGCGCGCCGCATCGCCGACGGCACCGTGGCCGGCTACGAGGACGCGCGCCGCCCCGTCGCGGCCGGCGTCCTCGCGATGACCGACCGGATGACCCGCGCCGCCACGCTGCGCCCGCCCATGGCGCGCGCCGCCCGCAACACGCTCATGGCGGTCGCCGGGCGGAGCGGCACGGTGCGCAGGAGGCTCGCGATGCGGCTGTCCGAGCTCACCCTTGATCGCTGAGTGGGCGGGCGGCCGCCGCGGACCGTACCTCGGGGTCCTCGGCGGCCTCCTGCCGCAGTCGTCGCAGCCGAGTCCGTGCCTCGCCCTCGAGGGGCACGGCTCCGGCGGCGATGCGGCGTACACCGTCCTCGCAGTCCCACAGGCCTTCGACGAGGTACGGCTCCGCCACGTGGGCGTCGATGCCGGTCAGGGCGCCGAGCAGGTTCGTACGCAGGTGGGAGCAGGCGCTCTGCTCCCAGCCGTGCAGCAGCAGGGGGATAGCGGCGCGGGAGCGCAACCGGCCGAGCCCGTCCGCCGGGCCGGCGGCCAGGTCCCAGTCGTCCTCGCCGAGCGCGGTCTCGAGCGCGTCCAGCAGGACCGGCACGTCCCGCTCGGTCCCGTGGGCGGCCAGCACGTCGATCCCGACGTCACGGTAGGAACGCTCCCCGGTCGCCCAGGTACGTCCGCGGGCCAGCGCGACGGGGCCGAGATCGCGTACGGCGCGGCACAGCGGGCCGTCGTAGTCGCCGACGGGCAGCAACTCCTCGGCCAGGTCGAGGATGAGGGGACTGCGGCGCCGGCCGAGCTCGAGGATGGCGGCGGTCGCACTGTCGCCACGGCCCCGCGCCAGGGCCGCCAGCTCGGCGTCGCTGCGATCGGCGACGACCGTCCTCGGCACGTGAGGGCGGATGTCGGGCCGCCGGGCCGCGGCGATGCGCGGATGCCGCTCCGCCCACGCCCGCACCACCTGGCCGTCCACGCCGCACAGCCAGGCGAGCTCGATGTCGTCGCAGCGGGTCGCCGCGATCGTGTCGAGGCCCTCGGCGAGCGCGGGGTCGCCGAGCTCGACGAGCTGATGGAGCGCTCCGTACCAGTTGGCGCCCTCGTCGGTGTACCGGCGCAGCGGCGACGCGGCCTCCCGCCGGCCCAGCCGTACGAGGTGGCCGAGCACGTCGATCGCCAGGTTGGTCCGGTCCTCGTCCTGGTCGACGTGGTCGGCGGGGTCGAACAGGTGTGCGGCGATCGGGGCGATGCCGAGCTCGAGGTCGACGAGCAGCCGCGCGTAGTAGAGGCCGCGGGACTCCAGGGTGTCCCACCTGGGGTCACGGCGTACGCAGTCATAGACGAGCTCGCCCGTGCCGGGGATGCCGGCGGCTCGGCGCGCGGCACAGCCACGCCCGCGCTGCAGGCGGCCGTGCAGCGATTCCGCTGAGTTCAGGACGATGTTATCCACCGCTGCAGGATGCGCACTCGACTACAAATCGGGCAAGTAAATTATCGGGGCGCGGGGGTTCCAGAACGCTCGCCGTGCGGCGTCACCGGCGCGCGTCGCGCTCACAATCGCCAGCGTCCCTGCGAGAGAACGTTGACCGCCTCGGCCTCGCCGGTCAGCTCGACCCGGGCGACGTCCTTGCGGCCGACCGCCCACAGCAGGAGCTCGCTGGGCAGGCCGTGCACCCGCGCCAGCCGCCCGGACTTGGTGACCTGCTGGGTACGGCCGCCGGGCTCGACGAACGTGATCGCCACCGGCACGCGGCGCAGCGAGAACCGCCCCATCTTCAGGCGCTTCCAGATCTGTTCCTGCTCGTCGGCCGGCAGCTCGCGCGGCGTCGTCCAGCCGGGCTGGGCGCGCAGGACGTCCTCGTGGTGCACGAAGTACTCGACCGTGTTCGCGGCGGCGTCGGCGCCGGGCAGCCCGAACAGCGACCAGGCGGGCGGGCCCTGGCGGAGCTGCTCGATCATCCGCGGGAACGGCGTCGACCGCTTGAGGTGGTTCTGGACCCGCTCGGTGTAGCCGCCGAGCGGCGGGACCAGGATGCCGGGCGCCGCGTCGGGGCGCCGCTCCCTGACCAGCAGGTGGGCCACGAGATCGGCCGTGGTCCAGCCCTCACAGAGCGTCGGTGCGTCCGGCCCGGTCTCGACGAGCAGGTCGCACAGCGCGAGGCGCTCGCCGCGGGCCCAGTTCTGTATCCCCATCCTCATGATCGTATGCCCGCCGAGGTCCGTGAGGAATAACCCGGGCCCCTCGCGTGATAGGAACTAGCGGCTCCGCAAACTGCCACGAGGGGGGATTTATGCGAGAAAAGGTGTCGCCTGACATCCTGCGGAGAGGCCTGGGGGTCCTCCGCGTCGCCGTCCAGCGGGAACCACGCCTCTTCGTGCTGTCCGTCATCGGCAGCGCGCTCTACGCCGCCACCACGGTCGGCGCCGCCTGGATCGTCGGGCGCGTCACCCAGGACGTCGTGCTGCCGGCCTTCCGCGACGGGCACACCACCGCGGGCGCGCTCACCGGCGGCGCCCTCGCCATCATCGGCATGGCGACGCTCAAGGCCCTCGGCGTCGTGGGCCGGCGGCTCTACGCGGGGATGATGCAGTACAACCTCCAGGCGACGTACCGGCGCGAGGTGACCCGGCAGTACCTCCGGCTCCCGCTGGCCTGGCACCACAGCCACCCCACCGGTCAACTCCTGTCCAATGCGAACGCCGACGTCGAGGCCGCCTGGGCGCCGATCGCGCCGCTGCCGATGGCCGTCGGCGTGGTCCTCATGCTCGTGATCGCGGCGCTCGAGATCCTCCTGACCGACCCCGTGGTCGCGCTCGTCGGCTTCCTCGTCTTCCCGGCGGTCGCCGGGCTCAACGTCATCTACCAGCGCCGGCTGGGGCCGATCGCGGCGCGCGCCCAGCAGCTCCGCGCAGAGGTCAGCGAGGTCGCGCACGAGAGCTTCGACGGCGCCCTCGTCGTCAAGACCCTCGGGCGCGAGGACACCGAGACCGAGCGGTTCGCCGCCGTCGCGGACGAGCTGCGGGACGCCAACGTCGCCGTCGGCCGGATCCGCGGCCTCTTCGACCCCGTCCTCGAGGCGATGCCGAACCTCGGCGTCCTCGCCGTCCTGCTCGTCGGGTCGGTGCGCCTGCGCGCCGGCGCGATGTCGCCCGGCGACCTCGTCCACATCGCGTACCTGTTCACGCTGCTGGCCTTCCCGATCCGCGCCCTCGGCTGGGTGCTCGCCGAGGTGCCGCGCAGCGTCGTCGGCTGGGACCGCGTCCGCGGCGTACTGGACGCCACCGGTTCCCTCCCGTACGGCGAGAAGTCCCTCGACGGCGACGGCCCGGCCCGTCTCGAGGTGCGCGCCGTCCGGTTCGGCTACACCGCCGGCGACGTGCTGCACGACGTCGCCTTCACCGCCGAGCCCGGCCGTACGATCGCGGTGGTCGGCCCGACCGGTTCCGGCAAGTCCAGCCTCACCAACCTCCTCGTACGCCTCGTCGACCCGGCCAGCGGCGACGTCCTCCTCGACGGCGTGGACGTGCGCGACGTCGAGCACGGCGGCCTGGCCAGGACGACGGCGCTGGTCCCGCAGCAGACGTATCTGTTCGACGACACAGTGCGCGGCAATGTGACCCTCGGCCTCGACGTCCCCGACGAGGACGTGTGGGAGGCCCTCCGGCTCGCGCAGGCCGAGGGCTTCGTCTCCGCGCTCGAGGGCGGGCTCACCACCCGCGTCGGTGAGCGCGGCGCCACTCTGTCCGGCGGGCAGCGGCAGCGCCTCGCGCTGGCCCGCGCGCTCGTACGGCGCCCGCGCCTGCTCGTGCTCGACGACGCGACCTCCAGCGTCGACCCCGAGGTGGAGTCGCGCATCCTCAACGGCCTGCGCGACGCCGAGGCGACCGTCGTGGTGGTGGCCTACCGCAAGGCGACCATCGAGCTCGCCGACGAGGTCGTCTACGTCGAGCACGGCCGGGTCGCCGGCCAGGGACCGCACGCGACGCTGCTGGCGGGCCTGGAGGGCTACCGCGACCTGGTCACCGCCTACGAGCGGAACGACAACGAGGAGGCGGTGGCGTGACCGCCATCGATTCGAACGAGGGCTCCGGCCTGGGCACGCTACGTACCGGCTTGCGGCTGACGCCGGAGTTCCATGAGGGCATCGGGATCACGCTGCTGCTCGCGCTGGTGGCCACGGTCGGCCGCATCGTCGTCCCGGTGGCCGTCCAGCAGACCCTCGACCGCGGCCTGCAGGCCGACGGCGGACCCGACATCGGCTTCATCCGCAACGCCGTGCTGCTGTGCGGCGCCGCCATCATCGTGACCGCCATCGCCGCGTACCGGATGAACGTCCGGCTCTACCGGTCCAGCGAGAGCGGCCTGGCCGCCCTGCGGGTGAAGGCGTTCCGCCACATCCACGACCTGTCGATGCTCACCCAGAGCGCCGAGCGGCGCGGCGGGCTCGTCTCACGCGTCACCAGCGACGTCGACCAGATCAGCCAGTTCATGCAGTACGGCGGCCTGATGGTGATCATCGCCGGCGGCCAGCTCGTCGTCGCCAGCGTGCTGATGGTGATCTACTCCTGGCAGCTCGCGCTGCTCGTCTGGGCGGTCTTCACGCCCCTCGCCTTCGCCCTGCGGATCTTCCAGAAGTGGCTGTCGAAGGCGTACGGCACGGCGCGCGAGAAGGTCGGCGACATGCTCTCCGCCGTCAGCGAGTCGGTCGTCGGCGCGCCGGTGATCCGCGCGTACGGCGCCGAGGAGCGCACCGCGCGCCGCATCGACGTCTCCGTGGACTCCTACCGTGACGCGCAGACGTACGCCCAGAAGCTGGTCGCGCTGACCTTCCCCTCGACTGAGCTGGCCGCCGCCATCGCCACCGCCGGCGTCGTGGTGGCCGGGGTGTCGCTCGGCATCGGCGGGCATCTGACCGCCGGGCGCCTCATCGCGTTCCTGTTCCTGGTCACGCTCTTCGTCAGCCCGATGCAGGTGGCCACCGAGGTCCTCAACGACGCCCAGAACGCCATCGCCGGCTGGCGCCGCGTACTGGGCGTGCTCCAGGCGCGGCCGGACGTCGCCGACCCCGGCGCCGACGGCCGCGAGCTGCCGCGCGGGCCGATCGAGGTGCGCTTCGAGGACGTGTCGTTCGCCTACCCGGACGGGCCGACCGTGCTGCACGCGGTCTCGGCCGACATCACGGCGGGCTCACGCGTGGCGGTGGTGGGGGAGACCGGCTCGGGGAAGACGACCTTCGCCAAGCTGCTCACCCGGCTGATGGACCCCGCGGACGGCGCCGTGTACATCGACGGCGTGCCGCTGCCCGAGATCCGATTCTCCTCGCTGCGCGAGCGGATCGTGATGGTGCCGCAGGACGGGTTCCTGTTCGCCGGAGGCCTCGCGGACAACATCCGCTACGGCAAGTCCGACGCCACCGACGAGGACATCGTGCTCGCCCTGACCGAACTCGGCCTGGGCGACTGGCTCGAGGGACTGCCCGAAGGGCTGCGCACCCCCGTCGGCCAGCGCGGCGAGTCACTGTCGGCGGGGGAGCGGCAGCTCGTGGCGCTGGCCCGCGCCTACCTGGCCGACCCCGACCTGCTGGTGCTCGACGAGGCCACCTCCGCGGTGGACCCCGCGACCGAGGTACGCCTCCAGCGGGCCATCGAGGGCGTCACCCGTGGGCGTACCGCCATCTCGATCGCCCACCGGATGTCCACGGCCGAGGCCGCCGACGAGGTCATCGTCTTCGACCAGGGGCGCATCGTGCAGCGCGGCCCCCACGAGGAACTGGCCGCACGGCCCGGCAGGTATGCCGACCTGTACGCGTCCTGGGCCGCACAGCTGGACGACTGAAAGAGCTCCGCGCGGCCGAGGCCGCGCGGAGCCCTCACTCACATCCGGGGGGATGCGGCGGTCGGCTTACCAGCCGCCGCCACCGCCGCCACCGCCGCCGCAGCCCGAGCAGCCGCCGGCGCTGATGGTGGTCTGCGAGGTCTGCGCGCCGGCCACGGCCGGGGTCGCGACCGCCGCGATGAAGCCCGCGAGCGCGAGCGTCAGCACGGCGAATGCCTGCTTTGCGTTGATCATTTTTCTCCCAGTGTCGTCGGGACGGTGGGGGTGTGCGGGTTTACCAGCCGCCGCTGGCGCCGCCGCCACCGAAGCCGCCGCCGCCGCCCGTGAAGTCGGAGCCGATGGCGGCGGTGTGCGTGGTGTGCGAGCCGGTGAACGCCGGGGCCGCCACGGCGGCCGCGAAGCCGGCCAGGGCCAGCGTGAGGACGGCTGCTGCCTTCTTTGCGTTGATCATCTTGCTCCTCATGGTGTGAAGGGGATGGGTCGACCGGAGATGGACCGGGGTGCGGGTCTACCAGCCGCCGCTGGCGCCGCCGCCACCGCTGGAGCCGCCGCCGCCCTCGAAGTCACCGACGCTGATGGCGGCGGTGTGGGAGGCGTGCGCGGCGGGGACCGCCGCTGCCGTGATGAGGCCCGCGAGCGCGAGCGTCAGGACGGCCAGGGCCTTCTTTGCGTTCATGCTGCTCCCAATGCTGTGAAGGGGTGTGCCTGCCCGGAGGCGGAGGTACGGGCCGGCTACCAGCTACCGCCGGCGCCGCCGCCACCGCTGGAGCCGCCGCCGAAGCCGCCGAAGCCACCGTCATCGGTGGCGGCGCTGGCGGTGGTGTGGGAGGCGTGCGCGGCGGGAGCCGCGGCGGCCGTGATGAGGCCCGCGAGCGCGAGCGTCAGGACGGCCAGGGCCTTCTTTGCGTTCAATCGTGCTCCCAGCACTGTGAAGGGATGTGCGTACGCGAAGGCGGACGGCCTACCAGCTGCCGCCGCCACCACCGCCGCCGCCACAGCCGGAGCAGCCATCGGCGCTGATGGTGGTCTGCGAGGTCTGCGCACCGGCCACGGTCGGGGTCGCCACGGCCGCGATGAATCCGGCGAGAGCGAGCGCGAATACCGCCATGGCTTGCCTTGGGTTGGTCATGGTGCTCCCAGTGATCAAGCGAGGGTGGGGCGTACTGCCGGGGATCGTAATGGCGCGTCGCTCCGGCTACCAGACCCCAACTTCCGCGTACAACGAACGCGAAAGCGATCTTTCGTCTCGGGGAGTGTGAGGAAGCACTGAAGTTGGTAAGCTCCAAAGCGGTTGTAGTCGTAGTTCCACGGTCGTTTATCAGACGCCGCGGACCGATGACTAGTGGGTCGTTCTTGTTTCTCCGGAACTCGTGCGCATCCGCAGCAGCCGTATCCGACCCGCGAAGTGCGGGTCTGTTTTTCCCGCAAGGAGTTAGGTATGGCCCAGGGCACCGTGAAGTGGTTCAACGCCGACAAGGGATTCGGCTTCATCGCCATTGATGGCGGTGGTCCGGACGTCTTCGTTCACTACTCGGCGATCACCACCTCCGGCTTCCGTTCGCTCGAGGACAACCAGCGTGTGGAGTTCGAGGTCGTTCAGGGCGACCGCGGCCCGCAGGCGGACCAGGTTCGCCCGCTCTCGTAGCAGACGTTCACTCGTTGGGGTCCGTGCCGTCCTCGGTACGGGCCTCTTCGCTTTTCCGGAGCCGGTCGGCCGCCCAGAGCGCCCATTCGCGCGTCGCGGTCAGCTGGCGAATACCCCTTTCAAGGGCATAGAGCCCGAAATCCGACTCTGGAACGTTGCACCGCAGACCTTCCAGCTCGGCCTTTCTCTCTCCGGCGATCCGCGCGTCCTCCTCGAGCAGCTCTGCGGCCTGCTCTTTCGGTAGCAGCGGAAGCAGGAACGCCCGCAGCGAAATCTCACTACGGATCCTGTACTCGGGCTCGAGCTCGACGAGCCAGCGCCTCAATTCGGCCTCGCCGTCGGCTGTGATCGCGTATGTCTTCCGACCGCGCGGACCCTCCTTGCCGACCGTCAGTAGGCCGTCGGCCGCCATGCGGTTCAGTTCGGGATAAATCTGGCTGTGGCTGGCGTGCCAGACATGGTCGAGTGACCTTTCGAACCGTTTTGCCAGGTCATATCCGCTGGCCGGGCCACTCGTCTCGATCAGGCCCAACAGGGCGACGCGCAGCGACATCCGATCACCTTAGCTCTAGTCTTACATGTCCGCATTGACATGTCGAAACTTACATGTTGGGATCGATGCGTCGGATCCCCTCCAAGGAGTAGCCAGATGTCCGTATTGACGGCCGCCACGGACGCGCCGCCGCGTCCTCGTCCTCGCACGGGCGTGGTGCTCATCGCCGTGCTCGGCGGGATGTTCCTCGCGATGCTCGACCAGACGATCGTCGGCACCGCGCTGCCGCGCATCGTCGCCGACCTACGCGGCAACGACCTCTACACCTGGGTCGTCACCGCCTACCTGCTCACCTCGACCATCACCGTGCCGCTGTACGGGCGGCTGTCCGACGTCCACGGACGCAAGCCGCTGCTGCTCATCGGGGTCGGCGTCTTCCTCGCGGGCTCCGCGCTGTGCGCGGCGGCGCAGACCATGCCCGAGCTGATCGTCTTCCGCGGCGTGCAGGGCCTCGGCGCCGGAGCGCTGATCCCGCTGTCGCTGGCGATGGTCGCCGACCTCTTCCCGGGCCGCGGGGCGAGCCGGGTCCAGGGCGCGGTCGGCGGCGTGATGGCCCTCAGCTACGTCGCGGGCCCGTACCTCGGCGGGCTGCTCACCGAGCAGGCGAGCTGGAGGTGGGTGTTCCTGGTCAACCTGCCGTTCGGCGCCCTGGTCCTCGCGGTGATCGCGCTGAGGCTGCCCCACACGCGGCGCGAGCGCGTACGGGTACGGCCCGACTATCTCGGCATCGCGGTGTTCGCGGCCGGCATCGGCCTCCTGCTCATCGGCCTCAGCGAGAAGGGCCGGTCCTCCGCGAACGCCTGGACGAGCGCGGTCGTGGCCGTACCGATCGCGGTGTCACTGGTGCTGCTCGTCGCCTTCGTCCTCATCGAACGGCGCGCCGCCGAGCCGATCGTCCCGCTCCACCTGTTCCGCAACCGCACGTACACGGCCGTCAACGTCGGATCGTTCTTCACCGCGTTCGGCATGTACGCGGCCATCATCTTCCTGCCGCGCTACTTCCAGACCGTGCACGGCGACAGCGCCACGTCCTCCGGGCTGAAGGTGTACCCGCTGATGCTCGGGATGCTGGCCGGCAGCTTCCTCACCGGCGCGCTGATCTCCCGTACCCGCCACTACAAGCCGTGGCTGGTCGGGGCACCCGTCCTGCTCGCCGCGGGCGCGCTCGCGTGCGCCGGGATCGGCGTACACACCGGCACCTGGGTCCTGGCCGGCTGGATGGCCCTGATGGGCCTCGGCATCGGCCCGATGCTGTCCGGCCTCACCGTCGCCGTGCAGAACGCCGTCGAGCCCGCCTACATCGGCACCGCCACCAGCAAGATCACGTTCTTCCGTCAGGTCGGCGGCTCGGTCGCGCTGGCCGTCGCGGGCACCGCGTACGCCTCCCACGTACGCGCCGACGCTCCCGTACACGGCCTGGTGAGCGCGTCGGCGTCCGCCACCGCCACCGTCATCCCGTGGCTGGGCGCCACCGGTGCCGCCATCGCGCTGGTGATCTTCCTGCTGATGCCAGAAAAGCCGCTGCGAGGTGACGCCCCCGGCCCCGTGTCCATGGAGTGACCGGGCACAATGGATGCCATGTCCCTGGACCCCAAGATCGCCGATCGTCTCAAGCGGAGCTCCGACGGCCTCGTGCCCGCCATCGCCCAGCAGTACGACACCGGTGAGGTGCTCATGCTCGCGTGGATGAACGACGAGGCCCTGCACCGCACGCTGACCACCGGGCGCGCGACGTACTGGTCGCGCAGCCGCCAGGAGTACTGGGTCAAGGGCGAGTCCTCCGGTCACCAGCAGTGGATCAAGGAGGTCGCCCTCGACTGCGACGGCGACGCGCTCCTCGTCAAGGTCGACCAGGTCGGCGCGGCCTGCCACACCGGTGACCGCACCTGCTGGGACGCCGACGTGTTCGACGTGGTCGTGGGCGAGCGCCCCCTGTGACGTCCCGACGGGAACTCGTCCTCGCCACGCTGCTCGGCGCGGTGGGGGCGGGGCTCGTCACCGGCTTCGCCGGCCGCGCCTGGGCCACCGTCGCCGAGCACGCCGCCGGTGTCGAGACGCTCAGCCAGCACCTGACCGGCCGTTCACTCAGCGGCGTCGTCGCCTCGCTGGGCTGGGCCGGCCTCGCCGGCATCGCCGCCCTCCTCGCCACCCGAGGCTGGGCGCGCGTCGGGATCGGCGTCCTGCTGACCGTCTTCGGTGTCGTCATCGCGATCGTCTCGCCCACCGTCGTCCACCGCGCGCACGTACTGTCCGTCGCCGCGGACAAGAGCAACCTCGCGCGGCTGAGCGCGGGCGACGTCACCGTGCATACCAACGCCTGGTGGGCGCTCTCCCTGGCGGGGGGCGTACTGCTGGCCGCGGCCGGCCTCCTCACCGTCGTACGCGGCCGCCGCTGGCCGGGCATGTCGAGCCGCTACGACCGCCCGGGCGCCGCACCCCCGCCGCGCCAGGACGACCCGGCCTCCCTGTGGAAGGCACTCGACCGCGGCGACGACCCGACCAACAGCGACCTCCGGGAACGCTGATGCCCCCGCCGCCCGGCCCGAGCAGCCGCCCCGCCACGGCCCGAGCACGCCGCTCACCGTCCGCGCGCCCGACGCTTGACGACCGGCCCGCGACGCTGCCCGTCCGGTGCGGGGGAGTGCGCCGCGTGGCCCGAGGGTGTGGGCGGGCGCCGATATCCGGCGCCGTCTCCGACACATGCGGGCTTCGGCCGGTCGCCCCTGCGAACGTGCAGGTCACGACGGCGCTCGCCTCGCGTGGGGGAGCGCGTCCGGCGGCCGGTGCGCGCGGGTGGGCTTTGATTTCCGGCGCCATTTCCGGCATGTGCGGCGGCCGGCCCGCAGCGGGCGTGCGCGGTGGCGTGGGTCGGCGGGGCTGAGGCGCGCGATGGGCGGGGCGGACGGTGCGGGGGCCGATCGGCACGGCACCGTGCTCGTCGTCGAGCGCGAACCGGGAGTGGCCGACCTCGCCCGGCTGTACCTGTCCCGTGAGGGATACGACGTCCACGTCGTGACCGACCCCGCCGCTGCCGGCGGTACGGCGCGTGACGTGCGGCCCGACGTGGTCGTGCTCGACGTGACCGCGGGCGTGCACGACGACGTCGCCGCGGCCTCAAGGTCCGCGCCCATCGTGTGCGTCGTCCCGGACGGCGCGGCCGCACACGGGCCGTACACGGTGCCCCGGCCCTTCAGCCCGCGCGTGCTCGTCGCCGAGGTCGCCCGCGCGCTCCGGGGCGAGCAACCCGCCGAGCCTCCGGCCGAGGGCGTCCTTCGACTCGGCGAGATCGTGCTCGACGCCGGCGTGCGCAAGGTGTCGGCGGCGGGCGCCGCCAAGTCGCTCACCGCCACCGAGTTCGACCTGCTGGCGTTCCTGATGAGCCGCCCCGGCCGCGTGTTCACGCGCGAGCAGTTGCTCGACGCCGTCTGGGGGTCCGCCGAGTGCGCCGGCACGCGTACCGTCGACGTCCACATCGCCCAGCTTCGCGCCAAGCTCGGCGCCCTCAGCCCGCTCCGTACGGTTCGCGGTGTCGGCTACGCCGCCGACGCCTGATCCGAACGCCTACGCTGAGGGCGTGACGACCGTACGAGCGTGGACGTGGGCCCGCCGGGGACCGCTCGCGGTGCTCGCCGTCGTGGCCGCCGCCATCGCGTACGTCGGCGCGGTCGATCCCGGAGAGCCGGGCCACTATCCGACCTGCCCGTTCCTGGCGATCACCGGCTACTACTGTCCCGGGTGCGGTTCGCTGCGCATGGTGCACGCCATCACGCACGGGCACGTGGCCGAGGGCTTCGGCCGCAACCCGCTCGCGTTCGTCACGTTGCCGTTCCTCGCGTACCTGTGGGTGCGCTGGACGGAGGCCACCGCGACCGGCAGGCCAGTGCAGGCCAAGATCCTTAACCCCGTGGTGATAATCGCCTTCGCCGTGGTCAGCCTCGCGTACTGGGTGCTGCGCAACCTGGCCTTCGCCCGCGCGTTGGCACCCTGACCCCGCACCCGGGGGCTGGACACGACGGCGACCGGGCTACGATCGGGAGACACGACGTCCGACGAGGGGGAACGATCAGGGTGGGCGCAGTGGCACCGGTGACCGGATCTCTGGACGGGGTGAACACGTGAGCGTGCTCGATGAGATTCTGGACGGCGTACGTGCCGATCTCGAGGAGCGGCAGCAGGCGGTCTCACTCGACGCCCTGAAGGAGATGGCGGCCAACGCGCCGTCGCCGCTCGACGCCATCGGCGCGCTGCGCAGCCAGGGAGTGTCGGTGATCGCGGAGGTGAAGCGATCCAGCCCTTCCAAGGGCGCGCTCGCGGCCATCGCCGACCCGGCCGCGCTCGCCTCCGACTACGAGTCGGGCGGCGCCGCCATCATCAGCGTGCTGACCGAGCGCCGTCGCTTCGGCGGCACCATCGACGACCTCGCCGAGGTGCGCAACCGGGTGGACGTCCCGGTGCTGCGCAAGGACTTCATCGTCACCTCCTACCAGCTGTGGGAGGCGCGCGCGTACGGGGCCGACCTGGCCCTGCTGATCGTGGCCGCGCTCGAGCAGCAGGGCCTGATCTCGCTCATCGAGCGCGCCGAGTCGATCGGGCTGACCCCGCTCGTCGAGGTGCACACCGAGGAGGAGCTGGAGCGCGCGGTCGACGCGGGCGCCAAGGTCATCGGCGTCAACGCCCGTGACCTGGCCACACTCCAGGTCGACCGGACCACCTTCGCGCGCATCGCGCCGCAGGTCCCCGGTAACATCATCAAGATCGCTGAGTCGGGGGTACGCGGGCCGCACGACCTGCTCGCCTACGCGGCCTCCGGCGCGGACGCCGTGCTCGTCGGGGAGAGCCTCGTGACCGGCAAGGACCCGCGATCGGCAGTGGCCGATCTGGTGGCCGCCGGAACCCACCCGGCGTTGCGGCAGGGCAAGTAGGGTAGGGCCATGAGCCTGCGCGAACGATGGTGCGCCGATCCGCATCTCGCTTGATCGGATAGGCCTGCCTTCATTCTCACGCGACGGGGTTTCTCTCATGACCATCGATGCCGAACGCGGCGTTCCTGATATCACCGGCCACTTCGGTCGCTTCGGCGGGCGGTTCGCGCCCGAGGCGCTGATGGCCGCGCTCGACGAGCTGACGGCGGAGTTCGGCTCCGCCATGGCCGACTCGGCCTTCCGCGCCGAGCTCGACCACCTCCTGGAGACCTACGCGGGCCGGCCCAGCATCCTCACCGAGGCCAAGCGCTTCGGCGAGCACGCCGGCGGCGTACGGGTCCTGCTCAAGCGCGAGGACCTCAACCACACCGGCTCGCACAAGATCAACAACGTGCTGGGCCAGGCACTTCTCACCCGGCGCATGGGCAAGACGCGCGTGATCGCCGAGACCGGCGCCGGCCAGCATGGCGTCGCGACCGCGACCGCCGCGGCGCTGCTCGGCCTCGACTGCACCGTCTACATGGGCGAGGTCGACACCGTCCGTCAGTCGCTCAACGTCGCGCGGATGCGGATGCTCGGCGCCGAGGTGGTCCCGGTAAAGACCGGCAGCCGCACCCTCAAGGACGCCTGCAACGAGGCGTTCCGCGACTGGGTGGCCAGCGTCGACCACACGCACTACTGCATCGGCTCCACGATGGGGCCGCACCCGTTCCCGATGATGGTCCGCGACTTCCAGCGCATCATCGGCGTCGAGGCGCGCCGCCAGACCCTGGAGATGACCGGCCGGCTGCCCGACGCGGTCATCGCCTGCGTCGGCGGCGGCTCCAACGCCATCGGCGCCTTCCACGCCTTCGTACCCGACACCGAAGTACGCCTGTTCGGCTTCGAGGCCGGCGGCGACGGGCTCGACAGCGGCCGGCACGCGGCCACCCTCGCGGGCGGCACCGTCGGTGTGATCCACGGGATGCGCACCTACCTCCTGCAGGACGACGACGGGCAGACGCTGGAGACGCACTCGGTCTCGGCCGGACTGGACTACCCGGGCGTCGGCCCCGAGCATTCGTGGCTGCACGACTCCGGCCGCGCCACCTACCAGGCGGTGAGCGACGCCGAGGCCATGGAGGCCTTCTCGCTCCTGTGCCGCACCGAGGGCATCATCCCGGCGATCGAGTCCGCGCACGCGCTCGCGGGCACGCTCCGGATCGGCCCCGAGCTGGGCGAGGACGCCACGGTCGTGGTCTGCCTGTCCGGCCGGGGCGACAAGGACATGCACACCGCCGCCGAGTGGTTCGGGCTCGTCGACGAGAACGGAGACGGGCAGTGAGCGACGTTCGGAGCGCATCGCGCGCGGGCATGGCGTTCGACAAGGCCAAGGCCGAGGGGCGCGGCGCGCTCGTCGGCTACCTGCCCGCCGGCTTCCCCACCTACGAGGGCGCGATCGAGGCGGCCACCGCCATGGTCGAGGCCGGCTGCGACGTCATCGAGATCGGCCTGCCCTACAGCGACCCGCTGATGGACGGCCCGACCATCCAGGACGCCGTTCACCAGGCGCTGACCGGCGGCATCCGGGTGGCCGACGTCTTCCGCACCGTCGAGGCGGTCGCCGCCACCGGCGTGCCCACCCTCGTCATGACCTACTGGAACCCCGTCGACCGCTACGGCGTCGACGCGTTCGCCCGCGACCTGGCCTCGGCCGGCGGCGCCGGGCTGATCACGCCGGACCTCACGCCCGAGGAGGCCGGCCCGTGGCTGGCCGCCTCCGACGAGCACCACCTCGACCGGGTGTTCCTCGTCGCGCTCAGCTCCACCGACGAGCGGCTGTCCACCATCACCGGGCTGTGCCGAGGGTTCGTCTACGCCGCCTCGCTGATGGGCGTCACCGGTGCGCGTACGGCCGTGGACACCGGCGCGGCGCGTCTCGTCGAGCGCACGCGCCTGGCCATGTCCGGCCGCGAAGCGCCGTTGCCCGTCGGGCTCGGGCTCGGTGTCAGCGACGGCGTTCAGGCCGCCGAGGTCGCCGCCTTCTCCGACGGCGTCATCGTGGGCTCGGCGTTCATCCGCAGGCTGCTCGACGCGCCTTCGGAGCGCGAGGGAATCGCGGGCGTACGGCGGCTCGCGGCGGAACTCGCCGAGGGTGTACGGCGCTAGATCACGCACCTGCCGAAGTGACAGGATGTGCCCGCACGTTTGACAGAAGCCTTATGGTCCGCCGCCTAAGCTGACGCGCGCCGGATTCAACCACCGTGGAGAGCAACTGTGGGCGCACAAGCGCATGCTGCCGGAGGCAGGGACATACCGTTCTTCCTCCGGTACCAGGAATGGATCAGCCTCGTCGTACGGGTGGCGCTGGCGGTGATCATGGGAGCGGCGGGATACGCCAAGTTCAGCGAGGCCGCGCCTCTGCAGAAACTGGCCGTCTCGTCGTACCAGATCCTGCCCGACGGCCTGGTCACGCCCGTGGCCTTCGGGCTCCCGGTGCTGGAGATGGTGCTCGCCGCGATGATCCTGCTGGGCTTCGCGACGCGCGTCATGGCGGTCTGCGTCGGCCTGCTGTTCATCGTCTTCATCGCCGGGATCATCTCGGCGTGGGCGCGCGGGCTGTCGATCGACTGCGGCTGCTTCGGCGGTGGCGGATCGGTCGGCAAGGGACAGACCCACTATCTTAGGGAGATCCTGCGGGATCTCGGCTTCCTCGTCCTCGCGGCCTGGCTGATGGCGTTCCCGCGGTGCAAATTCTCCCTTGACCGGCTGCTCGGTCTGTAGTCGGCCGAGCCGTTGTTCACGGAAACTTCTGAGGAGTCCAGATGAGTAAGGCCGCTCGACAGCGGACCGCCCGCGAGCGGCTGGCGGAGGAACGTAAGCGTCAGGCGCAGAAACAGCAGCGGGTACGGACGCTGATGATCAGCCTCACGGGCCTTGTCGTCGTGGCGTTGGCCGTGGTCATCACCGTTTACTTCGTCAACAAGAAGGACCCGAACGCCTACACCGGCGCGCTCGCCCCGACCAGCCGCCAGTCGGACGGCGCGATCCTCGCGTCGAAGCCGGGCGCCAAGGCGCCCAAGCTGGAGGTCTTCGAGGACTTCCAGTGCCCGATCTGCAAGGAGTTCGAGAAGTCCAGCTCCGGCACGATCAAGAAGCTGGCGGCCGAGGGCAAGGTCAACGTCCTCTACTACCCCTTCTGGCTCTTCAAGCAGCAGCAGGACCCGATCCGGGGTAACTCGCAGCGGGCCGCCAACGCCGCGCTGTGCGCCCCGGCGGACAAGTGGATCCAGTACCACGACACGATCTACAAGAACCAGCCCGCCGAGGGTTCGAAGGGGTTCTCCAACAAGGACCTCATCGGCTGGGGCAAGGACAACGGGATCGACAACCCCCAGTTCGAGAAGTGCGTCAACGGTCTGGAGAAGCAGAGCCAGGTCGACTCGATGACCAACTTCGCCGAGCAGGCGAAGAAGGTCAGCGGCACGCCCACCGTGTTCCTCAACGGGCAGGGGCTGGACCTCAACAGCACCCTGCTCAACCCGAAGAACCTCGAGAAGGCGATCACCGGCGCCCAGCCCATGGACCTCGCTCCGAGCGCCCCGGCGAGCCCGTCGGCCTCGGCTTCCGCGTCGCCCAAGAAGTAAGCGTTCCGCCGCCTGCCAACAGGAATTCGGCAGGCGGCGGACATTTCAACGCCTGATCGCCATCGTCGGGTCTCTCACAGCCGGTAATGTCACTTCTCATGCAGCATCCGCTCGCCTCCATTCCCAGCCCGTCGCAAGGGGTCGTCCACCTCGGGCCCCTGCCCCTCCGCGGTTACGCCCTGATGATCATTCTCGGGGTCGTCGTAGCCGTCTGGCTCGGTGAGCGCCGCTGGGCGGCGCGCGGCGGGACCCCCGGCACGGTCGTCGACATCGCGGTCTGGGCGGTCCCGTTCGGCCTCGTCGGTGGCCGGCTCTACCACGTGATCACCGACAACCAGCTCTACTTCGGCAGCGGCCGGCACCCGATCGACGCCCTCAAGGTCTGGAACGGTGGCCTCGGCATCTGGGGCGCCATCGCGGCCGGCGCCCTCGGCGCCTACCTCGGCTGCCGCCGACGTGGCGTGTCCCTGCGCACCTTCGCCGACGCGACCGCGCCCGGCATCGCGCTTGCGCAGGCGATCGGCCGCTGGGGCAACTGGTTCAACCAGGAGCTCTACGGCCGGCCCACCAAGCTGCCCTGGGCGGTCGAGATCGACCCGGCCCACCGGCCCCTCAACACCCCCGACCTCGGCACCTACCACCCGACGTTCCTGTACGAGTCGCTGTGGTGCATCGGCGTCGCGGTGCTGGTCATCTGGGCCGAGAAGCGCTTCCGTCTCGCGTACGGCCGCACGTTCGCGCTGTACGTCGCCGCTTACACCGTGGGCCGGGCCTGGATCGAGTGGCTGCGAGTGGACTCCGCCCACCACATCCTCGGCCTGCGCCTCAACGACTGGACCTCCCTGATCGTCTTCCTGGGTGCCGCCGCGTACCTCTACCTGCATCGTGCGCGTACCGAGGTCCCGGCCGAGGCGTTCGGCACGCCCCCCGCGACCGCGGACGGGCCCGCCACGGAGGACGATGAGACGGACGTCCCGAAGGACGAGGCGGACGAAACGGCCGAGACGCCCGAGGGCGACGACGCGGACCCGGCGGACGACGCCGCGAGCGACGACGACGCGGGTGCAGGCGAGGAGGCCGATGGAGCCGAGGAGGCCATCACGCAGAAGGCCACGGCCGGTGGGGAGCCGGCCGACGGCGCGCTCTGACCGTCGAAGGGACGTCATGAGCACGGTGGACGAGACCCGGACCGACCTGTCCGAGTCGTACAGCGAGATCGAGCACGAACACCGGGACGTGACCGGAGGCTGGCTGCGTCCCGCCGTGTTCGGCGCCATGGACGGCCTGGTCTCCAACTTCGCCCTGATCGCCGGGGTGGCCGGCGGCCGGGTTGAGCACAAGGTCATCGTGCTCACCGGGCTCGCGGGCCTCGCGGCCGGCGCGTTCTCGATGGCGGCGGGGGAGTACATCTCCGTCGCGTCGCAGTCGGAGCTCGCCCTGGCCGAGATCGAGACCGAGCGCCAGGAGCTGCGCCGCAGCCCGGAGGCCGAGCAGCGCGAGCTGGCACAGCTCTACGAGGCCCGTGGCCTCGAGCCCGACCTCGCGCGCGAGGTCGCCCGGCAGCTCTCCCGCGACCCTGAGGAGGCCTTGGGCGTCCACGCGCGCGAGGAGCTCGGGGTCGACCCCGACGACCTGCCCTCGCCGACGCTGGCGGCCGGCTCGTCGTTCCTGTCGTTCGCCGTGGGCGCGCTGCTGCCGGTCCTCCCCTACCTCCTGGGCGCGACGAATCTGTGGCCGGCCGCGCTGGTGGCGGGGGTCGGGCTGTTCGCCGCGGGCGCGCTGGTGTCCCGCGTCACAGCCCGGTCGTGGTGGTTCGGCGGTCTCCGGCAGCTGGTCCTCGGTGGTGCCGCCGCGGGCATCACTTTCGTGGTCGGTTCCCTGATCGGCGGTTCCGGGCTCTGACGTGCGCGGACCCATGTCGCCACGCATCGGGCGAATCGCAACAGAACGGCGATATGGACTTGGTGCTGCCTGACGTTCGCTAAGCTCACGCCTCGTGAGCGAGATGGGATATGGAGACGGTGACACCCGGCAGTCGTCGCGGCGACGTCGCTCTCCGCGTGGGTCCAACCGCAACCTGTTGATCATCGGTGGCGCCGTCGTAGCCGTCATCGTGGTGATCGCGGTGGTCGCGGTGGTGACCACGGGCGGTGGCGATGGAGGCAAGACCCAAGCCGCCGCGGAGGCGCGGGTGCAGCCGAAGATCTACGTCAACACTCCTGCCAACTCGCTGGTGAAGAAGCTCAACGAGCGCAGCAGCGACAAGCGCCCGCTCAACAAGGGCGAGATCTTCAACGACCAGACCAAGACCGTCAAGCACGGCACCTACACGTTCAAGCTGGTGGGTTCGGCCCTCTCCGCGTGCGCGACCGCGACCTGGGGCCAGGAACTGCAGAACGACCTGCACAAGTACGGCTGCAGCCAGGTCGCCCGTGGCGCCTACCTCAGCACCGACAACAAGTACGTCGGCCAGTTCGTCGCGATGAACATGGACAAGCTCGCCGGTGCCGAGCAGATCGTCCGTGACCTCGACCCGAACAGCTCCGCCGGCTTCGTCTCGCCGCTGCCGGCGGCCGGAGCCGGGAAGTTCGGCGGCGGGTTCAGCGCGGCCTACAGCCAGTCGTTCGGTCACTACGTCGTGATCAGCTGGGTCGAGCGCGCCGGTGGCGCCCAGCCGCGGACCATGAACGAACTGCTCGACGCCAGCATCGCCATCGAACGGGCCGACGACTTCGTCTGGGAACGCCTGGTCCTCGTAGGTGGATAGGCCGTCCCCCATGGCTCGACGACCCCGGCAGCGTTCATCGCAGGCACAGCGCCCGCGGCGTGAGGCGCCTCCACCGCAGTGGGGGCGACCGCCGCAGGGACCACCGCCTCCGCCCGGACCGCCACCACCCCAGGGACCGCCCTCACCACGCGCGTCGGGCCCGCAACGGGCACCGCGCCCGGGCAGGCCCTCGAACCCTCTCGCGGCACGTCGCGGTCAGCTCCTCGTGAAGCGGGCGGAGTCGGTGCCGCCGGTCGCCTTCTTCATCGCCGCGGGTGCCGTGCTCCTCGTGGCCGTGATCGCCGGCGTGGTCGTCCTCGTCGGAGGCGGCGGCCACCACGGGTCCGGATTCTCCGGCCCGCCGGGCGCCATCGAAGGCCCCATCCCCACCGCGTACTCGCAGGCGGCCTCGACCTCGGCGTTCGACAAGATCGCCACGCGCACCGCGGACGCCAAGCCGCTGACCGAGCACGAGGCCTTCAGCCCCAAGACGATCACCGACGCGGACTCCAAGGCCACGCTGAAGCTGACCGGTTCCAAGCTGGACCCCGGATGCGTCCCGGCGATCTGGGGCGGCCACCTCGCCACGACCCTCCAGCGTGGCCGGTGCACGCAGGCCACGCGGGCCGTCTACACCGACAAGAACTTCGCCGCCATGGTGACGGTCTTCAACCTGGCCGACGTCAGGGCGGCCGACCAGGTCGTCGCGACCGTCGATCCGAGGTCGGGCAACGGCTTCCCGCTGGCGGTGAAGGGCGGCCCGGCGTTCGGCCAGGCGTTCAGCACCGCGCGCGGCGTGGCGATGGGCCACTACGCGGTGATCACCTGGGTGCAGCACAAGGACGGCTCAGGTGACGAGCAGGACGCCGCGCTGCTGTCCCTGCTGGTGACGGCCGGCCGTCCCAAGGCCGTCCTCGTACGCGCCATCGGAGCGCAAGAGGGCAACTGACCGCCGCGTCACATCGTGGCGGAGCGGTGTACGGCGTCGGGGAGCGCGCGCAGGCGGTGGCCCGGCAGGTCCAGCGGCGTCGCGTCGCCGAGCCACGGAGCGGCCTCCTGGATGCGGGCGCGGGCGTCGTTCTTGGTCAGCGTGCCCGGTGTGTGCGCGATGAGACCCTCCCGCCAGGCGTTGGCGATCTTCACGTGCGGGCGGTCGAGGATGTGCCGCAGCACCGCGCGCGGGCCCTCGGGCCGGGGGACGCGGACGGCGGTGATCTCGCCCGCCACGGTCTTGACCTCGTACACGGTCGTGAGGAGGGGCTTCAGCGACCGGGGCAGAGGTGTCGCCGTCAGCACGCGCACCCGCTCGCCACGGGCCGCGAGCAGCGCGCGTACGGGAAGGGTGTCCGCCGACGGCGGCAGCGCGATGGCGACGTCGCGCGCCTTGCCGTTGAACGGCTTGGCGAGCCAGGTCGCGAGGTGCACCCGCGGAGTACCGGGGGCGAACCCCTTCGGCCACTCGCCGACCAGCAGCTCGGCGGAGTCGACGGTCGGGTCGGCGTGGACCGCGTCGTCCGCCGCCTCGATCGCCTGCGGACCGCGCGAGTAGATGTGGGTCACGGCCTGCGCGGGGTCGAGGGCCTTCCAGGTACGGGCGGTCGGGCGCAGGGCGTACAGGTCGCTGGCCGAGCCGATGGCGGGCGCCCCGTGGTAGCGGTTGAAGTCGGGCCAGACCGCCTCGTTGACGAGGTGCAGCCGCCCGAGCGCCGCTTGGACCTTCAGCTGGAGCGCCGGAGTCGTGTCGCTGGCGCCGTAGGCCAGCAGCACTCGCCCGCCGGCGCGATCGCGCATCCCCTCGAGGCCACGCGATGTGAACAATGCCACACCCTCCGGAGTGTACGGCGGGTCGGTGAAGACGAGGTCGCCCCACTCGCGCGCGCCGGGCGGCAGGCCGAGGCGCAGATCGGCGAACCGGCACTGGATCGGCAGGTCACGGCGCTCGGCCTCCTCACCGATGAACTCCAGGATCCGCTCGTCGATGTCGACGACGGTGATCTCGACCTCGGGGTGGATCAGCGCGACGGCCAGCGAGGTCAGGTCGTGGTCGCCGACGCACAGGAGCCGTGCCCCGCCGAGCCAGAACCGCGCGCCGAGCAGCAGCGCCCGGCGTACGGCGGTCTCGGCGGTCGCGGCGACGTGGTCGAGCGCGGTACGGCCCCGCGGAGCGGCGCCGACCAGGCGCTCCATCGTCGCGAGGGTCTCCTCGTGGCCGGCCATCAGGTGGGCGACCGGGTCGGCCATGACCACCGGAGCCGCGAGGGATCGGTACGCGTCTGCGCTCGACGGGCGGATGTGCCCACCCTCGAGATCGTCGCCGAGCGCGGTCAGTAGTGCGTCGACCGTACGGCGCGGCGCCGAGGTCGCCGCGGCGAGCCGGTCGGCGTCCCACGGTCCCTCACCGAGCAGCAGGCTCACGGCATGGCGAAGCCGGCGCGAACCGACCCCCTGAAGGAGCCGATCGACCTCCTCAGACACCTGATTCATGACCACAACCCTAGGGCGTGCCCGACGAACGTCCGCCCTGCTTCGCGCCGCTCGCGACGGGCCGGATTCGCCGGGCGCGACGCGCGTGAACAGGGGCTAAACATATTGGCGTTCAATGCCGTCAAAGAGGGGGGAACCGGGCTCTAAGCTCTACCCATCCAAGGTGCGGTGTCATCAGAGGAGAAACCGTTATGAGCTATCCGTACCCGCCCATGGGGCCTGGCCAGCAACCCCCCGGAGGGCAGCCCGGCGGATGGGGTGCGATGCCACCGCCGCCCGGAGGGTACGGGCCGCCGCCGCCGGCCGGTCCCGGTTGGCCGGCTCCGGATGCACCGCAGTTCGGCGGACCGATGGGCCCGCCGCCACCGATGGGACCGCCGCCGGGCAAGAACAACGCCGGCCTGATCGCCGTCGTGATCGTCGCCGCCCTGGTCCTGGTCGGAGGGGTGCTCGGCGGGGCGTACTACCTCGCGGGCGGTGGTGAGAGCAGCGGTAGCGGCAGCACGGAGGCGGGGTCGTCGCCGAGGGCGGTCGCGTCACCCTCGTTCACCTCCTCCTCGAACCCCGGGCAGGCTCCCGTACCCGGTACGGGCGAGAACAAGCCCGGCTACTACAACTCGATGAAGTCGTGGTCGCTGTGGAACGCCCTGAACACGGCCTCGCAGGACTCGCACGGCCCGCTGACGCTGTCCGAGGTGTTCAACGACGCCGGGGCCAAGTCGGAGAAGGACTCCCTGGACGGCACGTTCTTCAACCTCCAGAGCCCCGGGCGGCTCGACACCGACTGCGCCGGCGCGGTCTGGGGTCCGACCCTCAAGACGGCGGTCCAGACCTACGGCTGCACCCAGGTCGTACGGGCCGCGTACGTCTCGTCCGACCGGAAATGGACCGGGCAGCTCGCGATCTTCAACCTCAAGGACGTGGCCTCGGCCAACGCCTTCCTGGATGACCTGGACCCGAAGGCGGGCAAGGGCTTCCTCATGCCGGTGACGGGTCCCGCGCCGGTCGACCGGTTCGGCAAGGGTTCCACCGGGGCGGAGAGCGGCGCGTACGGCCACTTCGTGGTGGTCGGCTGGGCCGGACACGCCGACGGGAGTCAGGGCAGTCAGTACGGAACCGACACGATCAGCCCGAGTTCGACCGTCCAGGAGGCGGGTAAGGAGTTCTTGTTCCACAGAAACTAACCCGTAGCGCTGGAATCCGTACATCGCGGTAAGTTTCGCGAACGTGCCGTGTCGGGGATGAAAGAGACAGTGTTGTAATCTCTAGTCACGGCAGCAGGGCCAACGTCGTCCCGGACTGCAACTGATGAGGAGCAGAACCGAGACGACGGGAGGGTTGATGGTGCCTGCCGCCATGACTCCGGGCCAGGGACGCGGTGCGCGTCAGGGTCTGTACGACCCCGCCAACGAACACGATGCCTGTGGCGTCGGCATGGTCGCTGATCTTGCCGGCCGAAAAAGCCACGACATCGTGGTGAAGGCCATGACCGTCCTACGGAACCTGGACCACCGCGGAGCGAAGGGCGCTGAGCCCGACGACGGCGATGGAGCCGGGATTCTCACCCAGATCCCCGATGACTTCTTCCGTGAAGTGATCGACTTCGCGCTGCCGGAGGCCGGTGCGTACGCGGCGGGAATCGCGTTCCTGCCCGCCGACCCGGACGAGCGCGCCGAGGCGGTCGCCGTCGCCGAGCGGATCATCGCCGACGAGGGTCTGACCGTCCTCGGCTGGCGAGAGCTACCGCATGACCCGGACCTTTGTGGTCCGACCGCTCGCGGGGTCATGCCGCACTTCGCGCAGCTGTTCCTGCGCGCCGAGAGCGGCGCCCGCGACATCGAGCTGGACCGCGTGGTCTTCTGCGCACGCGAGCGGATCGAGCAGGACACGGAGATCTACTTCCCGAGCCTGTCCAGCCGCACGATCGTCTACAAGGGCATGCTGACGACGCCGCAGCTGGAGCCGTTCTTCCCGGACCTGTCCGACCGCCGCTACACCAGCGCCATCGCGCTGGTGCACTCGCGCTTCTCCACCAACACGTTCCCGGCCTGGGAGCTGGCCCACCCCTACCGGTTCATCGCGCACAACGGCGAGATCAACACGGTGAAGGGCAACCGCAACTGGATGCGGGCACGCGAGGCCCTGCTGGACTCCGAGGTGATCCCGGGCGACCTCGCGCGGCTCTCGCCGATCATCGACATCGAGGCCAGCGACACGGCCTCGTTCGACGAGTGCCTGGAGCTGCTCCACCTCGGCGGCCGGTCGCTGGCGCACTCGGTGCTGATGATGATCCCGGAGGCCTGGGAGAACCACACCGAGATGGACCCGGCCCGCCGGGCCTTCTATGAGTTCCACTCGACGCTCATGGAGGCCTGGGACGGCCCGGCCAGCGTGACCTTCACCGACGGCACCATCGTCGGCGCCGTGCTCGACCGCAACGGCCTGCGCCCCGGACGCTTCTGGGTGACCAAGGACGGGTTCGTCGTGCTGGCCAGCGAGGCCGGCGTGCTGGACGTCGACGCGGCCGACATCGTCCGCAAGGGCCGGCTGCAGCCCGGCAAGATCTTCCTGGTCGACACGGCCAAGGGCCGCATCGTCGAGGACGACGAGATCAAGGCCGAGCTCGCCGCCGAGCACCCGTACGAGGAGTGGCTGCACGCGGGCCTGGTCCGTTTCGAGGAGCTGCCGGAGCGCGAGCTGCGCGGCCTGTTCGAGCGTGGCCAGGACCTCCCGCACGACGCGCTGGTCAAGCGGCAGCAGGTGTTCGGCTACACCGCCGAAGAACTGAAGATCATCCTCGCCCCGATGGCCACGAACGGCGCCGAGCCGATCGGCTCGATGGGCACCGACACGCCCCTCGCGGCGCTGTCGAACCGCCCGCGCCAGCTCTTCGACTACTTCAAGCAGCTGTTCGCGCAGGTCACCAACCCTCCGCTGGACGCGATCCGCGAAGAGCTCGTGACGAGCCTGCAGTCGACCTTCGGTCCCGAGGCGAACCTCCTCGAACCCGGCCCGTACTCCTGCCGTCGGCTGGTCCTCCCCACCCCGATCCTGGACAACGAAGAGCTCGCCAAGATCATCCACATCAACGACGAGGGCGACATGCCCGGCTTCGCGGCCCACGTCGTCCAGGGCCTGTACGACGTGAACGGCGGGGGAGCGGCGCTGTCCCAGCGGCTCGAGGAGATCCGCGAGGAGGTCTCGGCCGCGATCGAGGACGGCGCGCGGATCCTGGTGCTGTCCGACCGCGGGGCCTCCGCGGACCGCGCGCCGATCCCGTCGCTGCTGCTCACCGGGGCCGTGCACCACCACCTGATCCGGGAGAAGACCCGTACGCAGGTCGGGCTGGTCGTCGAGGCCGCCGACGCGCGTGAGTGCCACCACATGGCGCTGCTCATCGGGTACGGCGCGTCCGCCCTCAACCCCTACCTGGCCATCGAGACGGTCGAGGACATGGTGGACACCGACGCGCTCGAGCTCGAGCGTGTCGCCGCCGTCCGCAACCTCGTCAAGGCGTACGGCAAGGGCGTCCTGAAGATCATGTCCAAGATGGGCGTCTCGACGGTCGCCTCCTACACCGGGGCGCAGATCTTCGAGGCGATCGGCCTCGGCTCGGACGTCATCGACGAGTGCTTCGTCGGCACCACCTCACGGCTGGGCGGCGTCGGCTTCGACGTGATCGCCGAGGAGGTCGCGCAGCGGCACCACCGCGCGTACCCGCCGGGCGGCAACGCGGCCACCCACCGCACCCTCGAGGTCGGCGGGGAGTACCAGTGGCGCCGCGAGGGCGAGCCGCACCTGTTCAACCCCGAGACGGTGTTCAAGCTCCAGCACTCCACGCGGACCCGCCGCTACGAGATCTTCAAGGAGTACACCGGGCTCGTCGACCGGCAGTCCGAGCGGCTGATGACCCTGCGCGGCCTCTTCGGGCTGCGCGAGGGCGAGCGGCAGCCGGTGCCCATCGAGGAGGTCGAACCCGTCTCGGAGATCGTCAAGCGCTTCTCCACCGGTGCGATGTCCTACGGGTCGATCTCGGCCGAGGCCCACGAGAACCTCGCCATCGCGATGAACCGCCTCGGCGGCAAGTCCAACACCGGCGAGGGCGGCGAGGACGCCGAGCGGTTCGTCCCGGACGGCAACGGTGACCTGCGGCGTTCGGCGATCAAGCAGGTGGCGTCCGGGAGGTTCGGCGTGACGTCGGAGTACCTCACCAACGCCGACGACCTGCAGATCAAGATGGCACAGGGCGCCAAGCCCGGCGAGGGCGGCCAGCTTCCCGGGCACAAGGTGTACCCGTGGATCGCCAAGACCCGGCACTCCACGCCGGGCGTCGGCCTGATCTCGCCGCCGCCGCACCACGACATCTACTCGATCGAGGACCTCGCCCAGCTCATCCACGACCTGAAGAACGCCAACCCGGCGGCGCGCGTCCACGTGAAGCTCGTCTCCGAGGTCGGCGTCGGCACGGTCGCGGCGGGCGTCTCCAAGGCACACGCGGACGTCGTGCTGATCTCCGGTCACGACGGAGGCACCGGTGCCTCCCCGCTGACCTCGATCAAGCACGCCGGGGCGCCGTGGGAGCTCGGGCTGGCCGAGACCCAGCAGACGCTGCTGCTCAACGGCCTGCGCGACCGGATCGTCGTGCAGACCGACGGGCAGATGAAGACCGGCCGTGACGTCGTCGTCGCCGCGCTGCTCGGCGCCGAGGAGTTCGGCTTCGCCACCGCGCCCCTCGTCGTCTCCGGCTGCGTGATGATGCGCGTCTGCCACCTCGACACCTGCCCGGTGGGCGTCGCGACCCAGAACCCCGAGCTGCGCAAGCGCTTCACCGGCAAGCCGGAGTTCGTCGTGACCTTCTTCGAGTTCATCGCCGAGGAGGTGCGCGAGCACCTCGCCACGCTGGGCTTCCGGTCCATCGACGAGGCGATCGGGCACGTCGAGCTGCTCGACACCGCTCGCGCCGTCGACCACTGGAAGGCCTCCGGGTTGGAGCTGGCACCACTCCTGCACAAGCCCGAGCTGCCGGCCGACGCGCCGCTGCGCAACGTCTCGGCGCAGGAGCACGGCCTGGAGAAGGCCCTGGACAACACGCTGATCCAGCTCGCGGAGGGCGCCGTCGCCTTTGGCGACCGCGTGCACCTGGAGCTGCCGGTCCGCAACGTCAACCGTACGGTCGGCACGATGCTCGGCCACGAGGTGACCAAGAAGTGGGGCGGCAACGGCCTGCCCGACGACACCATCGACGTCACGCTCACCGGTTCGGCCGGCCAGTCCCTCGGGGCGTTCCTGCCGCACGGGATCACGCTGCGCCTGATCGGCGACGCCAACGACTACGTCGGCAAGGGCCTGTCCGGCGGGCGCATCACGGTACGCCCCGACGCCGCGGCGACGTTCGCGGCCGAGGAGCAGATCATCGCCGGCAACGTGCTCCTGTACGGGGCGACGTCCGGTGAGGTGTTCGTCCGCGGCGTCGTCGGCGAACGCTTCTGCGTGCGCAACTCCGGAGCCACGGCCGTCGTCGAGGGCGTCGGCGACCACGGCTGCGAGTACATGACCGGCGGCCGGGCCGTCGTGCTCGGCCAGACCGGCCGCAACTTCGCGGCCGGCATGTCGGGCGGCATCGCCTACGTGCTGGACCTGAACCCCGACCGGATCAACACCGAGATGGTGGAGATCGAGCCGCTGACCGACGAGGACCGCGACTACCTGCGCGACATCGTCACACGGCACCACGCCGAGACCGGCTCGGAGGTGGCCGAGCGGCTGCTCGCCGGCTGGGACGGCGCGGTCCAGCGCTTCGGCAAGATCATGCCGCGCGACTACAAGCGCGTCCTGACCGCGATGGCGCGGGCCGAGGCCGAAGGCCGTGACGCCGACGAGGCCGTCATGTCCGCCGTCATCGGATGACCGACGAACTTTTCCGACCCCGGGCGGCGGCCTCGCGCCGCCGCCCGTCCCCGAACGGATGAAGGGGAGACATGACCGACCCCAAGGGCTTCATGACCCATCGGCGGGAACTCCCCGCGCGTCGCCCCGTCGACGTGCGGATCCGCGACTGGCGCGAGGTCTATGAGGACTTCCCGAACGCCTCGCTGGAGAAGCAGGCGTCGCGCTGCATGGACTGCGGCATCCCGTTCTGCCACAACGGGTGCCCGCTCGGGAACCTCATCCCCGAGTGGAACGACCTCGTACACCGCCACGAGTGGCGCGAGGCCGTCGAACGGCTGCACGCGACCAACAACTTCCCGGAGTTCACCGGGCGGCTGTGCCCGGCGCCGTGCGAGTCGGCGTGCGTCCTCGGCATCAACTCCGATCCCGTGGCGATCAAGCGGGTGGAGGTCGAGATCATCGACCGGGCCTTCGCCGAGGGCTGGGTCACCCCGCGCCCGCCCGCCGTACGCACCGGCAAGCGCGTCGCCGTGATCGGCTCCGGTCCGGCCGGGCTGGCGGCGGCCCAGCAGCTCACCCGCGCCGGGCACGACGTCGTCGTGTACGAGCGGGCCGACCGCATCGGCGGGCTGATGCGTTACGGCATCCCCGAGTTCAAGATGCAGAAGGAGCACCTCGACCGCCGCATCGGACAGATGCGGGCCGAGGGCACCGAGTTCCGTACTTCGGTCAACGTCGGCGTCGACGTCACCGCCGACGAGCTGCGGGAGTCCCACGATGCGGTCGTCCTGGCCGGCGGCGCCACGGTCTGGCGCGACCTGCCGGTCCCCGGCCGTGAGCTGGACGGCGTCCACCAGGCGATGGAGTACCTGCCGCTGTCCAACCGGGTCCAGGAGGGCGACCTGGAGGCCGCGCCGATCTCGGCCGAGGGCAAGCACGTCGTCGTGATCGGCGGCGGTGACACCGGCGCCGACTGCATCGGCACCGCGGTACGCCAGGGCGCGGCCTCGATCACCCAGCTCGAGATCATGCCGCGGCCGCCTGAGGCGCGTCCGGACGCGCAGCCGTGGCCGACGTACCCGATGCTGTTCAAGATGGAGTCCGCGCACGAGGAGCTGAGCGATCTCGGCGGCGGGCGCGCCTACGCGGTCTCCACCCAGGAGTTCATCGGCGACGAGAACGGCCGGCTCAAGGCCCTGCGCCTCGTCGACGTCGAGGGTCCGGGATCGGGGTTCACCCCGATCCCGGGCACCGAGCGCGAGATCCCGGCCGAGCTGGTCACCCTCGCCATGGGCTTCCTCGGGCCGCAGCGCGAGGGCCTGCTCGAGCAGCTCGGCGTCGAGCTGGACAAGCGCGGCAACGTCGTACGCGACGCGTCGTACGCGACCACGGTCGACGGCGTCTTCGCCGCCGGCGACATGGGCCGCGGCCAGTCGCTCATCGTGTGGGCGATCGCCGAGGGGCGTTCGGCCGCCGCCGGCGTGGACGGCTTTCTGATGGGCCGTACGGCCCTGCCGACGGCCATCCCGCCCACGGCGCGCCCGCTCGTCTGACGTGTCGACCTGAGGCTTCTGCCGGGCGGCGGGGGCCTCAGAGACCGTTGGGGAGCCCCATGCCCTGCTGCGCGGCGCCGCTCGCGACGGGCGAGGGCTGCCCAACGGTCTCTTTAGGTCGCGGGGGCGAACGCGATGCCGAGCGGCGCCGCGTTGATCGGCCGGGTGCCGGTGCCACGCGTGATCGTCGTGGTGACCTTCCCGGAGGCGACCTCGATGACCGAGACGGTGCCGGACAGGCCGTTGCCGACCCACACCTCCGACCCGTCCCGTGTGACCGCGACCGACTGCGGCAGCCTCCCGACCGGGATCGTGCTCGTCACGCGGTCGGTCGCCGTGTCGACCACCGCGACGGCGCCGGCGTTCATCCGCGAGACGTACGCCTTCGAGCCGTCCGGTGTGAGGTCGAGCGCCCAGGGCTGGTCGTCGGCCCGGATCCGGGCGCGTACCTTCCCGCAGCCGGTCCTGATCACCTCCACGAGGCCCGCGCGCGGGTTCGTGACGTAGAGCGTGCGGCCGTCCGGCGAGACGGCGACGCCCTGGGTCCCGTCGGGGTCGTGGACCGACCGGACCACGCGGTCGGTGCGTGCGTCGATGAAGGAGACGCCCTCGCTGGTCGTGACGTAGGCGCGCGCGCCGTCGCGGGAGAAGACCACCTGGCGTGGTGCGGTGCCCACCCGGATCTCGCGGACGACCGCGTCGGTCTCGGTGTCGATCACCGCGACGATGTCGGACCCGCCGTGGCCGGTGTCGCCGCCGGTGACGGTCGCGTAGACCTTGCGGCCGTCCGGGGAGACCGCCACGTCCTGGGGGAACGGGCCGACGTGCACGGGCCGTAGGGGGCCACCGGCGGTGTCCGTGACGAGCACGTCGTACTGGCCCGTGTCGGCGATGTAGAGCCGCTTGCCGTCGGGGGTCGCGGCGAGGCCCTGCGCGGCGTCCGTGTGGAGGCCCGTGGACAGGACCGCGTGGCTGGCGACGTCGACGGTGGCGACGGCGTACCCACCGGCCAGCGCGACGTACGCGAGGTCGCCGCCGGTCGTGATCCGGTACGGCGACCCGGCCGGCGGCTGCCACTTCGGCCCGCCCGGCGCGTTGTTGGTCGGCCGCGGACGTGGGCCAGGCACCGCGCCGACGGGCAGGGACAGCGAGACGACGCCGGCGGCACCGGCCAGCGTGAGGACGAGGCGCCGCCGTGAGGTCGGTTTCGGCACGTCGGGCTCCCTTCGGGTCCGCGGGTCAGGGGCGCGGCCTCGGCCGCGCGCCCCGCTCCTGGCGTGGCGGTGTCTGGTCTCCGTCGGGGAAGTCCGGCGGGGGCAGCTCGGAGACCTCGCGCACCGCCTGCTCGAGCCGGTGCTTGGTGTCGGGCAGCCGCGGTGGCGGGCCGTGTGAGGCGAGGCCGAGCGCCGACGTCAGGTCGCCGAAGGCGCTCCGCCGCCAGTCGCTGAGCCGAGGGACGCGTACGCCGGTGAGCCGCTCGAGGAAGCGCAGGACGGACGTGTGGTCGAAGCTCTCGCGCGCCACCCAGCCGCCGGCGGTCCAGGGCGAGACGATGACGCACGGGACCCGGAACCCGCCGCCGATCGGCTGGCCCTGGACGAACTCCCCGGCCGTACCCGGCGGCGGCACCGGGGGAGGCACGTGGTCGAACAGGCCGTCGTTCTCGTCGTAGTTGAGGATGAAGACGGTCTTGCGCCAGACGTTCGGGTTGGACGCGATGGCGTCGATCTTGCTGGCCACGTAGTCGGCGCCGGCGGCGGGCGTGTAGTCGGGGTGCTCGGACTGGTAGCTGGTCGGGATGATCCACGAGACGGTCGGCAGCCGGTCGTGCGCCGCGTCGTACTCGAACTGCCCGGCCGGGTAGGCGCGCAGGGCGTTGCGGGCCAGCGGGGAGCCCGTCGGGGCGTCCTGGTACGCCGCGAAGTACTCCAGGACGTTGCAGCCGTAGTTGTCCACCTCCTGATAGACCGTCCAGTCGACGCCCGCGTCGGTGAGCGCCTCCGGATAGGTCTTCCAGGTGTAGAGCGACGGGTCCCGGTTGCTGATGACGGGTCCGCCCTCGGTGCCGCCGGGGTCGATGGTGCCGCCCATCAGGTAGAGGCGGTTGGGCCACGTGGGGCCGAGCACCGAGCAGAAGTAACGGTCGCAGACGGTGAACGACTCGGCCAGCGCGAACTGGAACGGGATGTCCTCGCGCGTGTGGTAGCCCATGACGTAGGGGGCGTTGTCGCCGTCGGCGACCCGGTGCGTGGGGAGCCAGGCGTCCATCCGGCCCTCGTTCCACGCCTGGTGCTGGACCTTCCACGCGTGGTTGGTCGACGGGATCGCCTGCGCGTTGCTGGTACGGGTGTCGAGGCGGTAGGGGAGCAGGTAGCCCGAGGGGTTCGCCTCGTCGGGCTGGTGAAAGACCGAGCGTCCCGTGCTCAGCGTGATCGCGTCCGGATCGGAGAAACCGCGCACTCCGGGAAGCGTCCCAAAATAATGGTCGAATGAGCGATTTTCTTGCATTAAAACGACGACATGCTTGATATCAGAGAGTTTTCCGTCGACCCTCTCCGGGGTGTCGGCGATCGCGCGCCGCACGTTGGGCGGCAGGAATTCCGCCGCGAATGCCGACGCCGTCACGGCGCCCGCCGCACTGAAAAGGCGACGGCGGGTCAGATCCGGCATCTGGCACGCTCCCGTCCGGTGGCGATCACGAAAACCCTCATAGAAAATGACGCATGAAAGGGGTCTTGCGCAACGCGAGACGGCGAAACGCGCGTCGCCGTACGACTGTCAACTAAATAATCCGGATAATTGATTGGAAGGTGTCGTCTGGCGGCATATGGCGGAGCGTGTGCGCCCCCGGCGACCCGAAGCCTCCGGTGCCGATGAATGCGGCGCGGGATGAGGGGCAGGGTTCCCTGTGTCCGAAACATCCGAAGAGGAGGGAAGGAACGACCGATGAGCACCGATCTTCAGGGCAGGACGATCGCCTTCCTCGTAGCGCCGGACGGCATCGAGCAGGTCGAGCTGACCGAGCCCTGGCAGGCCGTGGAGCGTTCCGGCGGCCGGCCGCGCCTCATCTCGACCACGCCCGGGCGTGTCCAGGCGCGCGACCATCTCGAGAAGGCCGACACGTTCCCCGTGGACGCCACGCTCGACGAGGTGTCGGTGGCCGGCTTCGACGGGCTCTCACTGCCCGGCGGCGTCGCCAACCCGGACTACCTCCGCATGCAGCCGAAGGCCGTGGCGTTCGTCCGCGGGTTCTTCGACGACGGCAAGCCGGTCGCGGCGATCTGCCACGCACCCTGGACCCTGGTGGAGGCCGACGTCGTACGCGGCCGGACCCTCACGTCGTGGCCCAGCCTGCGGACCGACATCCGCAACGCCGGCGGCACCTGGGTCGACGAGGAGGTCCAGATCTGCTCCGCGGGCCGCAACGTGCTCGTGACGAGCCGCAAGCCGGACGACCTCAAGGCGTACTGCCTGACGGCGGTCGAGGTCTTCGCGTCCTGAGCGCGTCAGCGCAGCTCGCCCAGCGTCATCCCGGTGAGCAGGCGTACCTCGTGCGTGAGGTGAGGCTGGTCGGCGTAGCCGGCGGCGTACGCGACGTCGGCGAGCCCCGTACCGCCCCGTGCCAGGCGTAGCGCGCGCTGGAACCGCAGGACCCGCTGAAGGGTCTTCGGGCCGTAGCCGAACAGCGTCAGCGACCGCCGGTGCAGTCCGCGCTCGCTCAGCCCGAGCCGACCGGCCGCCTCGCGTACGGTCGCGCAGCGTACGAGCGCGGCCATGGTCGCGGCGGCGGTCGGCTCGGGCGGCCCGGCGTCGCGCAGCCGCCCGTACAGGGCCGTGTGCAGGGCCGGGAACGGGTCGCCGGCGGCCTCGTCGGCGACCCGCTGTGCGCCGGCGCCCCACAGCTCGGTGAGGTCGGCGGTGCGGTCGAGCAGCGCCTGGGCGGGCACGCCCAGCAGGTGCGGGGCCGCGCCGGGCCGGAAACGGACCCCCGCGAACCGGGCGCCGGCCGGCAGGGCCGCGACCCGCGCGCGTGTGTCGGGGCCCGCGACGAGCACCGCGTCGCCGGTCCAGATCAGGTCGACGCAGCCATCCGGCACGACGAGCTGTGCGTACGCCTCCACGGAGGTCTGCGTCCAGTCGCAGACGAGCCCGAGATCCGGTTCCGGCGACCGCTCGGCGTACATGCCCGCTTTCCTCCACGATGGTGCTGTCATACGGTTCGGTCTAGACCAATACATGAACAGTGCACCAAGTGGACCTGCACGAATACATGTACCCGCCAGTAACTACCTAGGGTTGTACGCGTGAGTCGCCGAGCAAAGATCGTCAGCACCATTGGTCCGGCCTGCTCCAGCCCGGAGCGCATCACCGCATTGGTGGAGGCCGGTATCGACGTCGCCCGGCTCAACATGAGCCATGGCACCCAGCGGCAGCACGAGGAGGTCTACAAACTCCTCCGCGAAGCCTCCAACACCACCGGACACGGCGTGGGCATCCTCGCCGACCTCCAGGGTCCGAAGATCCGTCTCGGCCGTTTCGCCGACGGACCGGTACGACTCACCCTGGGGGACGAGTTCACCGTCACCACCGACGACGTACCGGGCAGCCGCACCGAGGTCTCCACGACCTACGGCGGGCTTCCCGGCGACGTACGGGCGGGTGACACCATCCTCATCGACGACGGCCGCGTCGTCCTCAACGTCACCGCGGTCGACGGTTCCCGCGTACGCACCCGGGTCCTCGTCGGCGGCTTGGTCTCCGACCACAAGGGCCTCAACCTGCCCGGCGTCGCCGTCAGCGTGCCCGCCCTCACCGAGAAGGACGAGGACGACCTGCGATTCGCGCTGCGGCTCGGCGTCGACCTCGTCGCGCTGTCGTTCGTGCGCAGCCCCGAGGACGTCGTACCGGTCCGCCGGATCATGGAGGAGGAGGGCCGTTCGGTCCCCGTCCTGGCCAAGATCGAGAAGCCGCAGGCCGTGGAGTACCTCGAGGAGATCGTCGAGGCCTTCGACGGCATCATGGTCGCCCGCGGCGACCTGGGCGTCGAGCTGCCGCTCGAGCAGGTGCCGATCGTGCAGAAGCGCGCGATCGAGCTCACCCGTGAGAAGGCCCGGCCGGTCATCGTCGCCACGCAGATGCTCGAGTCCATGATCAGCGCGCCGCGGCCGACCCGTGCCGAGGCGTCCGACGTCGCCGTCGCCGTCTTCGAGGGCGCCGACGCCGTCATGCTCTCGGGCGAGACCAGCGTCGGTGACTACCCGATCGAGTCGGTGCAGACGATGGGCCGCATCGTCTGCGCGGCCGAGGAGGCCACGCTCCGGGCCACCCACTCGCTCGACCGGCTGCCCGAGACGGTCGGTGGCGCCATCGCGCGCGCCGCGGCCGAGGTCGGCGCGACCGTCGGCGCCAAGGCGCTCGTCGCGTTCACGATGACGGGGGAGACCGCGCGGCGGCTGTCCCGCTATCGCTCGCCGATCCCGCTGCTGGCCTTCACGGCGCTGCCGGACACGCGCAGCCAGCTCGCGCTGGTGTGGGGCGTCGAGACGTTCATCGTCCCCGAGGTCTTCCACACCGACGAGATGGTCCGCCAGGTCGAGTCGGCGCTCCTGGACATCGGCCGCTGCCAGAAGGGCGACACGGTCGTCATCGTGGCGGGTTCGCCCCCAGGCACCTCGGGCTCGACCAACGCGCTGCGCGTCCACCGGATCGGCGACGCCATCGCGAGTCATCCCGCGAACTGACCATCCCATCGGGAGTGCCGCCCGAACGGCGGCGCTCCCGGTCAAGGCCATAAACACCAAAACCGTCGCCCTGGGAGGGCGACGGTTTTTCAGAAGTGCCGGGAGCGGGACTCGAACCCGCACGTCCTTTCGGACAAACGCTTTTGAGGCGTCATCGTCTACCTATTCCGACATCCCGGCATCTCCGGTGGCTTCCGCGGAAGCCCGGACACCTCGGTGATGTCCCTTTCGGGGCACCCGGGGCAGATACCAGGGTAGCGGGTCCGGGTACGCTCGTGCGCGTGACCGAGACCCCGCGCCGCGTTGTGATCGCGGAAGATGAGGCCCTCATCAGGCTCGACCTGAAGGAGATGCTCGAAGAGGACGGTTATTGCGTCGTCGGCGAGGCCGGAGACGGCGAGACGGCCGTCAGGCTCACCGTCGAGCACGTGCCCGATCTGGTCATCCTCGACGTCAAGATGCCCATTCTCGACGGCATCTCGGCGGCCGAGCGCATCGCGGCCGACCGCGTCGCCCCAGTGGTCATCCTCACCGCGTTCTCCCAGCGTGAGCTCGTCGAGCGGGCGCGCGACGCCGGCGCGATGGCCTACCTCGTCAAGCCGTTCACCAAGGCCGACCTGGTGCCCGCCATCGAGATGGCGGTGAGCCGGTTCCAGGAGATCAAGAGTCTCGAGGCCGAGGTCGGCACGCTGGAGGAGCGGCTCGAGACCCGCAAGGCCGTCGACCGGGCCAAGGGGCTGTTGCAGGCCGCGCACGGCTGGTCGGAGCACGACGCGTTCCGCTTCATCCAGAAGACCTCGATGGACCGTCGCATGACGATGCGCGCCGTCGCCGAGGCCGTCATCGCGGGTGGTCTCGGAGAGTCATCGTCCGTCGACGTCGAGTAGGTTCGGCGCGGTATTCGTCATGATCGAATTTGAGAACCCGCCTGATCTGCCGTAATTCCCGCGACACGCAACGCGCTCGACTTTCGTCGGTTATGCCACGGACCAGTAACGAAGCAGTAACACCATGGTCGGAGGCCTACTCCTCGTGACCACCGGATCGGTGTACTACAGCTCTGGCCCCCAGGAAACGCGACGTAACGCCCGTATACGGACGGACCTGGGGTGCATGACGTACCCCGAAGCGGTTCGGACGGAAGGAAGAGCGGCCTTGCATAGCAACTTTTTTGTGAAGCTCACCGGTGTTGTGGCGGTGAGCGCGGCATTGACGCTCGGTGCGTCGGCGTGTGGCTCTGGCGACAAGGGCGACAGCAGCGGTGACATCAAGGTCGGTTTCATGGGAGACCAGACGGGCCCGGACTCGGCCATCGTCATTCCCCCGCGTAATGGCGCGCAGCTCGCCATCGACGAGTACAACGCCACGAACCCCAAGCAGAAGATCAAGCTGATCCGCTACGACACGCAGGGCAAGGAGAACCAGGCCGCAGCCCTCGCGCCCAAGGCGATCAAGGACGACAAGATCTCCGCGCTGATCGGCCCGGCCTTCTCCGGCGAGTCGAAGGCCGCGGACAAGATCTTCGAAGAGGGCAAGATCCCGAACCTCACCCCCTCGGCGACCAACCCGGACCTGTCCAAGCAGGGCTACAAGTACTTCCACCGGATGGTGGCCACCGACGCGGCGCAGGGCGCCGGCATCGCCGACTTCATGGTCAAGGCGAAGTCGCCGAAGACCGCGTACGTCATCAACGGCAAGAAGGCCTACAGCGTCGGCCTCGGCGACTCGGTCTTCGCGGCCTTCAAGGCCAAGGGCCTCAACGTCCAGCGTGACCAGATCTCCGAGGACGCGAACGACTTCTCCTCGACGGTCACGAAGGTCAAGGCCGCCAACCCGGACATCATCTTCTACGGCGGCTACTACTCCGAGGGCGGCCGGCTGCTCAAGCAGCTCCGCGACGGTGGCGTGAAGGCGCTGTGGGCCTCCGGTGACGGTGGCCTCGACGCGCAGCTCATCTCCGGCGCCGGCCAGGCCCAGGCGGAGGGCGCGGTCCTCGGCTGCCCCTGCTTCATCCCGTTCGGCCAGCAGACCGACCCGACGCTGGTGAAGTTCGTCGCCGACTACAAGGCGAAGTACAACGCCAGCCCGGCGATCTACGCGACCGAGGGCTACGACGCCGCCCAGGCGATCATCGCCGCCGTCAAGGCCGGCGACAGCACGTCCGAGAAGATCAACGAGTTCCTCAAGACCTACAGCGCGAAGGGTGTCTCCAAGGACATCAAGTTCGACGCCAATGGTGAGCTCGCGACCACGACGATCCACATCTACGAGGTCAAGAACGGCGCCCTCACCTGGCTGGGCAAGTCCGACGAAGCCAAGCTGGGCTGACCCAGAGACCAGGTTTGACACGACGGCGTGAGAGCGGGAGTGCCTCGGCACTCCCGCTCCGCGCATCGGGCGGTTCTCCGAACCGCCCCCGGTCTTGAAGGCGAACAATGAACGACTTCGTTACGCAGTTCGTGCCATCGACGATCGGTGGTCTCACGATCGGCGCGATCTACGCACTCGTCGCCCTCGGCTACACGATGGTGTACGGCGTGCTGCGCCTCATCAACTTCGCCCACTCCGAGATCTTCATGATCGGCACCTTCGCGGCGCTGCTCGTGCTCCAGAAGGGCGACGTCACTCACTCGTTCACCGGGTTCACGCTCATCGGCATGCTGATCCTGCTGCTGGTGGTCGGCATGGCGGCCTCGGGAGGTGCGGCGGTCCTCCTGGAACACGTCGCCTACCGGCCGTTGCGCAAACGTGGTGCCTCACGGCTGTCCGCCCTCATCTCGGCCATCGGCGCGTCGTTCTTCCTTCAGGAGTTCTTCGCCCTGGTGGTCATCCCGCACGTGTTCCACCTCCCGGGCCGTAACCAGGAGTCGCTGCCTCGGATCGTCGACCGCACCACGGTCTTCAAGATCGGTTCGACGGCGGTCCAGCTCCAGCAGGTCATCGTCATCGTCGCCGCGATCATCATGATGATCGCGCTGGACCTGACGGTGAACCGTACGAAGATCGGGCGTGGGATCCGGGCGACGGCGCAGGACCCGGAGACGGCCACGCTCATGGGCGTGAACATCGACGTCATCGTCCGCATGACGTTCCTGCTCGGCGGGGCGATGGCCGGCGCCGCCGCGGTGCTCTACACGACCCAGTACGAGAACACGCAGTTCAACATCGGGTTCATCCTGGGCATCAAGGCGTTCACCGCCGCGGTCCTCGGTGGCATCGGCAACCTGCGCGGCGCGCTGATCGGCGGCGTCGCGCTCGGGCTGATCGAGAACTGGGGTGCCATCTTCTTCGGCTCCGAATGGAAGGACGTCATCGCGTTCACGGTCCTCGTGATCGTCCTCATGTTCCGTCCCACCGGCATCCTCGGTGAATCTCTCCAGCAGGCGCGCGCATGACACTCAAAGACTCACTCAGCACCGTCGGCGGAGCGACCGACAAGGTCAGGGACCGCTGGGAGGTCGCACCGTGGTACGCGCGGTGGGCCGTCTACGTGGCCGTACTGGCGTTCGCGGCGTTCGTCGTCCCGACGGAAGGCGTCGGATCCTTCATGTCGCCGGAGTCGGACTGGACGCGTGTCCTCTTCGACCCGGTGTGCACCTACATCCTGCTGGCACTCGGCCTGAACATCGTGGTCGGCCAGGCGGGACTGCTCGACCTCGGGTACGTCGCCTTCTTCGCGATCGGTGCGTACAGCGTCGGCTACCTCGGTACGAAGCACCACGTGACGTTCTGGGAGACGGTGCTCGTCGGCATCGTCGCCGCGGCGGTCGCCGGCATCGTCCTGGGTGCACCGACGCTGCGGCTGCGCGGCGACTACCTCGCGATCGTCACTCTCGGCTTCGGTGAGATCATCCGGATCATCGCGCTGAACACCGACGAGATCGGCGGCGCGCAGGGCATCTTCGGCATCCCGCACCCGCCGAAGATGTTCGGCCTGGAGTTCGGCGTGCTGGACACCAAGCCGTACTACTACCTGATGCTCGCGATGATCGTCCTGGTCATCGTCGTGTCGAAGCGTCTCGAGCGGAGCCGCGTCGGCCGCGCCTGGTCGGCGATCCGCGAGGACGAGGACGCGGCCGAGCTGATGGGCGTCCCGACCTTCAAGTTCAAGCTCCTCGCGTTCTTCATCGGCGCGTCGGTCGGCGGCCTCGGCGGCGCGGGCTGGGCGGGCGGTCCCACCGGCTACATCCAGCCGCAGAACTTCCTGTTCATCCTGTCCGCGACGATCCTCGTCTGCGTGATCTTCGGTGGGTCGGGCAACGTCCCCGGCGTCATCCTCGGCGCGTTCGTCATCGCGTGGCTCCCGGAGCGGTTCCGCGCGCTGCAGGACTACCGCCAGATGGCGTTCGGCGCCGTGCTGGTCATCATGATGATCCTGCGGCCGGAGGGTCTGCTGCCGTCACGGCAGCGCAAGGCGGAGATCAAGGAAGGGACCGGCGGCATGGGTTCCATGGGCGGCGAGGTGGCCGCACCGGCCGCCACGGCTTCCTCGGAGGTGACCGGATGAGCAGCACGACCACCGAGGAGGGACGCCCGTCCGCGGCGGAGCCGCAGGGCGCGCCCGTCCTCGAACTGCGCGGCCTGACCATGCGGTTCGGCGGCGTCACCGCGCTGAAGGGCGTCGACCTCTCCGTGCACGAGGGAGAGATCTTCGCCCTGATCGGCCCGAACGGCGCCGGCAAGACCACGGTGTTCAACGTCTCGACGGGGGTGTACCGGCCCTCGGAGGGCGAGGTGCGCTTCCTCGGGCAGCGGACCAACGGGATGAAGCGCTTCAAGGTCACCAAGAAGGGCCTGGCGCGTACCTTCCAGAACATCCGCCTGTTCCACAACATGTCGGCGCTCGAGAACGTCCTGGTCGGCGCGGACGCCCATCACCGTACGGGTGCGGTCGGCGCGATCCTTGGCCTGCCGTGGCACCACCGCGAGGAGCGGCAGGGCAGGGAGAAGGCCCGCGAGCTGCTGGACTTCGTCGGCGTCTCCGCCCGCGCGGAGGAGACGGCCAAGAACCTGCCGTACGGCGACCAGCGGCGGCTGGAGATCGCGAGAGCCCTCGCGACCGACCCGAAGCTGCTGCTGCTCGACGAACCGGCGGCGGGCATGAACCCGGCGGAGAAGATCGGGCTGCAGCAGCTGATCCGCAAGATCCGTGACTCCGGGCGCACCGTGCTGCTGATCGAGCACGACATGAGCCTGGTCATGGGGATCAGCGACCGGCTGGCGGTGCTGGACTTCGGACAGAAGATCGCCGAAGGGCTCCCGCAGGAGGTCCAGAACAACCCGAAGGTCATCGAAGCGTATCTGGGGGCTCCCGCCGATGCTTCTTGAGGTCGAGGACATCCATGTCCACTACGGCAAGATCGAGGCCCTGAAGGGGATCTCCCTGGAGGTCGATGAGGGCGAGATCGTCACCCTCATCGGCGCCAATGGCGCGGGCAAGACCACGACGCTGAAGACGATCTCGGGTCTGCGGCCGCTGACCAGCGGTTCGATCCGGTTCGACGGCAAGAACATCAGCAAGCTCCCCGGTCACAAGCGCGTGATCGTCGGCATCGGGCAGTCGCCGGAGGGCCGCGGGATCTTCCCCGGCATGTCGGTCGAGGACAACCTCATGATGGGCGCGTACGCTCGCAAGGGGAACTTCGACGCCGACCTCGCGGAGGTCTACGACCTGTTCCCGCGGCTGGCCGAGCGCAAGACCCAGGCCGGCGGCACCATGTCCGGCGGCGAGCAGCAGATGCTCGCCATCGGACGGGCGCTGATGACCAAGCCGAAGGTCCTGCTCCTGGACGAGCCGTCAATGGGCCTGGCGCCGATGCTGGTCCAGCAGATCTTCACGATCATCGAGGAGATCAACCGGCGCGGCACGACCGTTCTGCTCGTCGAGCAGAACGCCCAGCAGGCCCTGCAGATCGCGCACCGCGCGTACGTCCTGGAGACCGGGCTGGTGCTCAAGACCGCACCGGCCGCGGAGCTCCTGACCGACCCCGAGGTCCGTGCGGCGTACCTCGGCGGCGATCTCGGCGTCGACGGCGCGACGACGAGCGGCGAGGCATAGGCCGCGACCTGGGCCGGACCACCGGGAGCGGTCTCGTGCGGCACACGCCGCCGGGGCCGCGCCCGGTGGCGTCAGGGCAGCCGGACGTCGGTGCCCTCGATGTCCTTCATGTCGGTGAGCGTCGCGCCGCCGAACAGCCGCAGGGCGGTGGGCTTCAGGCCGGCCGGGACGTCGTACCAGAGGTCGAGCTGTATGCGCATCGCCGCGCCGAGGTCGAAGGTCAGCGGCTGCCGCTTGATCACCATCGCCTCCTTGTCCGGCGGCTGCGACCGCCCGCCGGCGGTGAACAGCAGTTCGCGCATGAGGTCGATGATGGCCGTCGTGCGGCCGTTGTTCACCATCTCCACCCGGATCCGGGTGTACCGGCCGTGCGGCTTGATGTCGGCATGGCTGCCCACCAGGTCGGTCATGCCGGTCGTCAGCCCGAGCAGGGTGAACTGGGTGTCCCCGTCGCTGACCGGCCGCAGCCGCAGCGCGCGCTCGTCGGGGCGTACCGGCTGCGGGGTGAGGGCGTACGTCGGCGGTGCCTTGGGGGACCCGTCGCGGACGAACGAGCACGAGGTGGTGGACATCGCCAGCATCAGGGCCATGCCGCCCGCGATCAGGCTGTAGCGCATGGCGTGACATTAACCTCGCGCGCCGCCCGTGTGGAGATCTTTCGCCCCACGCCGAAAAGGAAAGAGCCCGGAACGCCTTTGGTGCCGTACCACCGGGGTCCTATGCAGGCCTTCCCCGGCCCTGCACAGGCCCGGGGGTACGTTTTCTACTCGGCGCTCCGGGCTCGTACGGACCAACGGTAGCGAGACTGGTGTGATGCGTGCAAAGGCTCTGGCATACCCGTTCGGCCTTGATCAGAAACAAAACGGCTATATCAGACGAACGTGCAGGTCACGGAGGGGTGCCACTTCCGAGAAAATTATCGCCGATCGCGCAGCATGCAGGTGAGCCGGGCCGTGCAGACCCGCCGATCGTCGTCATCGGTGATCACGATGTCGTACGTCGCGAGGGTCCGGCCCCCGTGGATGCGGGTCGCCACCGCGGTGACGTGACCCTCGGAGACGGACCGGTGGTGGGTCGCGCTGATCTCGATGCCCATGGCGATCCGCTCGGGACCCGCGTGGAGGGCGGAGCCCACCGAACCCACCGTCTCCGCCAGCACGCACGACGCGCCGCCGTGCAGGATCCCGTACGGCTGGGTGTTCCCCTTCACCGGCATACGGGCGACGACGCGCTCCGGGCTCGCCTCGGTGAGCTCGACGCCCATCGACCTGGCGAGATCGCCGTACGCCTCGATGCCCACGTATTCCGCGGTCGGGCCGTCAGGATCGTTCACGAAACCTCCATCGACCTGCTCAGAACTGTCGCCCCCGAAGACTAGGCTGCGAGCGTGGCGATGACGGAAGCGACCCCCGAGACACCCCGGCTGCTCCTCCTGGACGGTCACTCCCTGGCCTACCGGGCATTCTTCGCGCTGCCCATCGAGAACTTCTCGACGACCACGGGCCAGCCGACCAACGCGGTCTACGGGTTCACCTCGATGCTCATCAACGTACTCAGAGACGAGGCGCCCTCGCACGTGGCGGTCTGCTTCGACCGCTCCGAGCCGACGTTCCGGCACGAGACCTACGTCGAGTACAAGGCCAACCGCCGCGAGACGCCGGACGACTTCCGCAGCCAGATCAGCCTGATCTTCGAGGTGCTCGACGCCCTGCGCATCCCGCGCCTGTCGGTCGCGGGCTTCGAGGCCGATGACCTGATCGCCACCCTCGCCACCCAGGGCGTCGAGCGGGAGATGGACGTCGCGATCGTCAGCGGCGACCGCGACGCGTTCCAGCTCGTGGGCGAGCACTGCACCGTGCTGTACCCCCGCAAGGGCGTGTCCGACCTGGCGCGCATGACGCCGGCCGCCGTCGAGGAGAAGTACGGCGTGCCGCCGGAGCGGCACCGCGAGCTGGCCGCGCTGGTGGGGGAGACCAGCGACAACCTGCCGGGCGTGCCCGGCGTGGGTCCCAAGACCGCCGCCAAGTGGCTGACGAAGTACGACGGCCTCGACGGGCTGATCCGCCACGTCGACGAGATCACCGGCAAGGCCGGCGCCAACCTGCGCGAGCATCTTGGCGACGTGTTGCGCAACCAGCAGCTCAACAAGCTGACCTGCGATGTCCCGCTGGACCGCGCGCCCGCCGACCTCGTGATCGGGCAGTGGGACCGCGACGAGATCCACACCCTCTTCGACACCCTGCAGTTCCGGGTGCTGCGCGAGCGCCTTTACGCCACGCTCTCGGCCGTCGAACCCGAGGCCGACGAGGGCTTCGAGGTGGAGATGGCCCGGCCCGGTCCGGGCGAGGTGGCCGCGTGGCTGGCCGAGCACGCGAGCGGCTCGGCGCGCGTCGGCCTCGCCGTGACCGGCACGTGGGCCCGCGGCACCGGCGACATCACCGGTATCGCGCTGGCGACCCCGGCGGGCGCGGGCGCCTACCTCGACCCGGTGGAGCTTCCGGAGGAGGACGAGCGCGCGTTCGCCGCGTGGCTGGCCGACCCGAAGCGACCCAAGGCGATCCACGAGGCGAAGGGCCCGATACTGGCCTTCGCGGCCCGCGGCATGGAGGTCGACGGCGTCACCAGCGACACGGCGCTGGCCGCCTACCTCGCGCTGCCGGGCCAGCGCTCCTTCGACCTCGGCGACCTGGTCCTGCGCTACCTCCACCGTGAGCTGCGCAAGGAGGCCGACGAGAGCGGCCAGCTGACCCTCGACGGCTCCGGCGAACAGGAGGCCGCGTTCGACCTGGTGGTACGGGCCCGCGCCGTCGTCGACCTGGCCGAGGCGCTCGACGCCGACCTGGAGCGCCGCGGCGCGGCCACCCTCCTGCACGACGTCGAGCTGCCGCTCGTCGAGGTCCTCGCGGCCATGGAGCGGCTCGGCGTCGCGCTCGACATGGACTACCTCGAGAAGCTGTCCTCGACGTTCGGCACCGAGGTCAAGGCGGTCGAGGAGGCCGCCTGGGCCGAGATCGGCCGGGAGTTCAACCTCGGCTCGCCCAAGCAGATCCAGCAGATCCTCTTCGAGGAGCTGGCGCTGCCCAAGACCCGTCGCACCAAGACCGGCTATACGACCGACTCCGAGGCACTGAGCACACTGTTCGCCAGCACCGGCCAGCCGGTGCTCGAGCACCTCCTGCGCCACCGCGAAGTGGCCAAGCTCAAGAGCATGGTCGACTCGCTGATCCCGATGGCCGACGAGCAGCGCCGGATCCACACGACCTTCGGGCAGATGGTGGCGGCCACCGGCCGGCTGTCCTCGTCCGACCCCAACCTGCAGAACATCCCGATCCGCACCGCCGAGGGCCGCCAGATCCGGCAGGGCTTCGTCGTCGGCGACGGCTACGACTGCCTGCTCACCGCCGACTACAGCCAGATCGAGCTGCGCATCATGGCGCACCTGTCCGGCGACGAGGCGCTGATCGACGCGTTCGAGTCCGGCGCCGACTTCCACACGATCGCCGCGTCGCGCGTCTTCGACCTGCCGGCCGAGCACGTCGACGGAGAGCTGCGCTCGCGGATCAAGGCGATGAACTACGGCCTCGCCTACGGCCTGTCCGCGTTCGGGCTGTCCCAGCAGCTGAGGATCACCCCGGACGAGGCGCGGGCGCTCATGGAGGAGTACTTCGAGCAGTTCGGTGGCGTCCGTGACTACCTGCGTGACATCGTCGCCCTGGCCCGTCAGGACGGCTACACCGAGACGATCCTCGGCCGCCGTCGCTACCTGCCGGACCTGACCTCCGACAACCGTCAGCGCCGCGAGATGGCCGAGCGGATGGCGCTCAACGCGCCGATCCAGGGCTCGGCCGCCGACATCATCAAGGTCGCGATGCTCGGCGTCGACCGCGCGATGCGCGACTCCGGCCTGCGGTCGCGGATGCTGCTCCAGGTCCACGACGAGCTGATCTTCGAGGTGGCCGACGGCGAGCTGGCGGCACTCCAGGACCTCGTGCGCACCCAGATGGGCGCCGCTTACGACCTGCGCGTGCCGCTGGAGGTCTCGATGGGCACCGGGCGCACCTGGCACGAGGCCGGCCACTAGGCGCCTCGCTGGGCGCCTCGAGGCGGGTCCGCCGAGGTCAGGAGCGGGATCCGCGGTCAGAGGGGTTACCCTCCGGCGCGGGCGGGAAATCATTCATGTTCATGATGATCGCCCGACGGCGATTACATGATCGCCTGAGCGGGAACTAACGCTTCGCCAGGCTCCGTGCGCACCGCGTGCATGACGCTGGGGGATCCGTTGCCACACCTGCATAAGTTCGCCGTCGTATTGATCATCATCGGTGTGGTGGTGGGCTTCCTCGCCCCGTCCGACCGGCATGGTGGTCACCAGGCCAAGGCGCGTACGGCGGCGGGCGTCGACGCCCGGTCCGCGCCGTCGGGCGCCGGCCATGCCGCGCCACCCGTACGTAAGCCGCCCGTGAAACACGGCCCGCCCTTCGACAAGGTCAAGGCCGCGGCGGCGGCACGCGCGGTCGCGGCCAACGAGCTCGGCCAGGTCCCGATCCTGATGATCCACCGGGTGATGACCAAGCCGGACGCGTCGCTGGACCGTACGCCGACGGAGCTGTACGAGGAGTTCACCGGCCTCGCCAAGCAGGGCTACGTGCCGGTGACCGCGTCGGAGTTCGTCACCGGGCAGATGAACATCCCCGGGGGCCGTCACCCGGTCGTGCTGACCTTCGACGACGGCTCCGTCACGCACGTGGCCTTCGATGCCGCGGGCAACCCGAAGCCGGACACGGCCGTCGGGGTCATCCAGCGGGTGGCGCGGGAGAACCCGGGCTTCCGCCCGGTCGCGACGTTCTTCGTGAACAAGGACCCGTTCGTGAACGGCGGTCAGACCCCGGCAGCGGCGATGAAGTGGCTCGTCCAGCACGGGTTCGAGGTGGCCAACCACACGACCCACCACCTCGACATGGCGCACATGAGCAAGTCCCAGGTGGAGAAGGAGATCGGCAGCGACGAGAAGATGATCGTCGACGCCGACGGCCGCCCGTCGGTGACCTTCGCGTTCCCGTTCGGCGCGCTGTCGCACCTCGACTGGGCGCGGCACGGCTCGGGCGGCGGAGCGAAGTGGGACTTCAAGGGGATGTTCCTCGCCGGCTGGAAGCCCTCGGACTCGCCGTACGGCAAGAACTACGACCCGAAGCAGATCCCGCGGATCCGGGACAAGGAAAAGATCAAGGAAGACGACTGCCGTCAGTTCTGCTCCACGGCCTGGCTCGAGTGGCTCTCCAAGAACCCCGACCAGCGTTACACCTCGGACGGGAATCAGGCCACGGTCGCGTTCCCACAAGCTAAGATGATCTCTCTGGCGAGCCGGTACAAGTACTGGGCCTGCCCCTATTGAGCGCGCGTGAGATTGACCCACGCCCCAAGCTCCCATATCCTGATCGCTGCGCTGTGGGCCTGCGTGCGCCTCGGACAGAGCAGGCTCGCGCTCGATCACGTCGACATCGGTCTGGTAACGCCACCGGTATCTCGGCAGGGACGATAACTGGCCCTCCGCGCACCACAGGCAACTACGCATGTCCGTATCCGGAGCCATCCCACACATGACGAGCAGCACCGAGGCCACCTCGAGTACCCCGCAGGTAGCGGTCAACGACATCGGGTCCGAGGAAGCCTTCCTCGCGGCGATCGACGAGACCATCAAGTACTTCAACGACGGCGACATTGTCGAAGGCACCGTCGTGAAGGTCGATCGAGACGAGGTCTTGCTCGACATCGGCTATAAGACCGAGGGCGTCATCCCCTCGCGTGAGCTGTCCATCAAGCACGATGTCGACCCCAACGAGGTCGTCAAGTGCGGCGATCACGTCGAGGCCCTTGTTCTCCAGAAGGAGGACAAGGAGGGTCGCCTGATCCTGTCCAAGAAGCGCGCTCAGTACGAGCGGGCCTGGGGCACGATCGAGAAGATCAAGGACGAGGACGGGATCGTCACCGGTACCGTCATCGAGGTCGTCAAGGGCGGCCTCATCCTCGACATCGGTCTTCGAGGCTTCCTGCCCGCATCCCTGGTGGAGATGCGCCGGGTTCGCGACCTGCAGCCGTACGTCGGCCGCGAGCTCGAAGCCAAGATCATTGAGCTGGACAAGAACCGCAACAACGTGGTCCTGTCCCGCCGTGCCTGGCTTGAGCAGACGCAGAGCGAGGTCCGTCAGACCTTCCTCAACACCCTGCAGAAGGGCCAGGTCCGCAAGGGCGTCGTCTCCAGCATCGTCAACTTCGGTGCCTTCGTCGATCTCGGCGGAGTGGACGGCCTCGTGCACGTGTCCGAGCTCTCCTGGAAGCACATCGACCACCCGTCTGAGGTTGTCGAGGTCGGCCAGGAGGTCACCGTCGAGGTTCTCGACGTGGACATGGAGCGCGAGCGTGTCTCCCTGTCGCTCAAGGCGACGCAGGAAGACCCCTGGCAGCAGTTCGCCCGCACGCACCAGATCGGCCAGGTCGTTCCGGGCCGCGTCACCAAGCTCGTCCCCTTCGGCGCGTTCGTTCGCGTCGAGGAGGGCATCGAGGGCCTGGTGCACATCTCCGAGCTGGCCGAGCGCCACGTGGAGATCCCGGAGCAGGTCGTCCAGGTCGGCGACGAGATCTTCGTGAAGATCATCGACATCGACCTTGACCGGCGCCGCATCAGCCTCTCGCTGAAGCAGGCCAATGAGGGCGGTGGGACGTTCACCGACGAGGAGTTCGACCCGACGCTCTACGGCATGCCGGCCGAGTACGACACCGAGGGGAACTACAAGTACCCCGAGGGCTTCGACTCGGAGACGGGCGACTGGCTCGAGGGCTTCGACCAGCAGCGTGAGACGTGGGAGCGGCAGTACGCGGAGGCGCGTACCCGTTTCGACGCCCACAAGAAGCAGGTCGAGGAGGCGCGCAAGGCCGAGGCCGAGGCTGCGGGTCCGCAGTCCTACGCCACGGAGGAGCAGCCTGGCGCCGAAGGCGGAGGCGGCGCTCTTGCCTCCGACGAGGCCCTTGCCGCTCTGCGTGAGAAGCTCTCCGGCGGCCAGGAGTAACAACTCGCATATGGTCGATCGCGACTCACGAGTACGTCACGGGGGTCCCGCCGCACCGGCGGGGCCCCCGGTCGTTCCTCTGGACATGTCCCGTTTCTCCCTGGTGGCGGTCGCCGTGGCGATCCTCGCCGAGGTGCTCCGCGCCGGCTTCCCGGCCTACGGTCACCTCGCCGAGAGCTCGGGCGGCCTCACCGCGTCCCTGGTGATCTGCCTCGCCTCCCTGTCCGGGTTCCTGGCGCCCGCGGTACGCGCGGTCGCCGGCTCGCGCGGGCTCCTCATCGCCGGAGTGGGCGGCCTGCTGGCCGTACGGCTCGCGATGCAGATCCTTTCCCCGACACTCTGGCCGGCCGTCGCCGGCACCGTCTTCGGCATGCTCACCGTCACCGCGCTGTACGAGACGGCGCGTGGTCTGTCCGGCACCGGGTTCGCGGTCGCGACGGTCGCCGGCCTGACCGCCGACACCGCGCTGCGCCTCACGTTCGGCACCTGGGAGCCGGCCGCGCGTACCGGCGTGATGCCGTGGCTCACCTGCCTCGTGGCCGTCGGCGGAGGCGCCGCCGTCCTCGTGTGGCGGCTGCGCACGCCCTCTCAGGAGGCGCCCGCGATCGGGTGGCGTGACGCGCTCGGCGCCGCCGCGCTCGGCCCGTTCCTGGCGCTGCAGATCCTCGTCCTGGCCAGCCCCGCGTTCGTGGCCTCCAGCGGCTGGCTGCCGCTGCCCGCCGCCGGCGCGGTCGTGATCGGCGCGCAGGCGCTGAGCCTGGCCTTCCTGTCCTCCGGCCTGGCCGTCGCCGCCGTACCCGGTGGCGTGTGCGTCTTCGGCGGCACGATCCTCGGCGTCGGAGCGGCCGGTGTCACCGGCCGCTACGGCCTGACCGGCGTGATCGCGATCGTCGTGGTCGTCGCAGGCCAGGTGCTGTCCGCGTGGCTGCTGGCGGTCGCCTCGCGCGTCCCGCTGCGCCGCGGCGGCTACCGCGGCCGTCCGGGTGCCGACGAGGTGGATTCGCCCGAGGCGCGCCGGCGTACGGCGGCCGTGGACACGGGTGGCCGCGCCTGGCGGATCGACGCGGGAGCCGCGCTCGGCGCCCTCGCCATCGCCGGGGTCATGCTGCCCTACCAGCTTCACTACGAGGCGCCGCTGCCCCTGCCGAACAAGGTCCTGCCGGGCCTGGCCGGCATCCTGCTCGGCCTGCTGTCGGCGATCGCGGCGGCACGTGGCGGGCCGCTGCCCGCGCGTTCGCTGGTCCGTGCAGCGACCGCGGGCGGTTGCGCGCTCCTCCTGCTCGTGGCGCCCGCCGGGTACGCGCTGACGGCGCCGCCCACGGCGCACACCGGCTCGCTGCCCGGCACGTTCCGCGTGGTGGCCTTCGACATCGGCCAGGCGGTCGACGCCGACGGCACCCTGGACCCGGAGGCCGTCGCGCAGGCCATCACGGCCCAGCACGCCGACGTCGTCGCCCTGCAGTCCGTCGGGCGCGGCTGGCCGCAGTCCGGCACCACGGACGTGGGTGCCTGGCTGGCCCGCCGCCTCGGCATGCGGCTCGTCTGGGGGCCCACCGCCGACCACCAGTTCGGCGGCGCGGTGCTCAGCCGGCTGCCGGTCACCGCGACCGGCTACGGCCGACTGCCGGTGGGCGCGGGCCCGCAGGCGCGCGGCTACGTCTGGGCGCGCGTCAAAACCGGCGGGAAGACGGCCGACGTCTGGTCGGTGCAGCTCCAGCACGGCACGGACCGTACGACGACGCGCCTGTCGGAGATCGACAAGCTCCTGCAGGCCTGGAGCGGCGCGCCGCACACGGTCATCGCCGCCGACCTGGGCGCACGGCCGGGCGGCCCCGAGCCGGACCGGTTCACCGAGCAGAACTCCCTGCGCCGCGTGATCGGTGCGCCCACGGCGTCCGGCACGGACTGGGTGTTCGGCACCGACGACCTCGGGTTCGACGACACGACGGTGGCCCGCTCCACGGGCTCCGCTCACGTCCCGGCCGCCGCGACCGTACGCGTCATAGGCTGATCCACCATGGAATCGGCCGCGGACCACGACGTCCGGATCGAGCGCGCCGACGTACGCGACGCGGAGGAGATCCTCACTCTCCAACGCGCCGCGTACGTCACCGAGGCACAGCTGCACGGCGATCCGTTCCTGCCGGCGCTCGTCGAGTCGCTCGAGCAGGTCCGCGCGAACATCGCCGACTCGGTGGTGCTCAAGGCCTCCATCGGCACGCGGCTGGTCGGGAGCGTACGCGGGCGGTTCAACGACCGGACCTGCCTCATCGCCCGGCTCGCGGTCGCCCCCGACCTGCAGGGCAGCGGCGTCGGCGTCGCGCTGATGCGTGCCCTGGAGGCGTCGGCGGCCGGGCGGGCCGACACCTGCTCGCTGTTCACCGGCCACCTCAGCGAGGCCGACCTCCGGCTGTACCGCCGTCTCGGCTACGCCGAGACGCACCGTGAGCGCGTCGCCGACCACCTGACGGTCGTGCACATGAGGAAGGCCCTAGGACGTGTCTGACAGATCCCTGTCCTACTGCGCGGCGCTACGAACGCGATCTGTCAGACACGCCCTGGTCGCCGTCGCGGACGGCGACTGAGTACGCTCGCCCTCGTGCTGAAAGTGGGATTGACGGGCGGTATCGGATCCGGCAAGAGCGAGGTGTCGCGGCGGCTCCTCTCGCTCGGCGCCCGCCTCGTGGACGCCGACGCGGTCGCGCGCGAGGTCGTCGAACCGGGCACGCCCGGCCTGGCGGAGATCGTCGAGAGCTTCGGCGAACGCGTCCTGCTCGCGGACGGATCGCTGGACCGCGAGGCGATGGGCGCGATCGTGTTCGCCGACGACGCGATGCGCGAGCGCCTCAACGCGATCGTGCACCCGCTCGTCGGCACCCGGATGCAGGAGCTGGTCGACGAGGCCCCCGCCGAGGCGATCATCGTCTACGACGTGCCGCTGCTCGTGGAGAACGACCTGGCCGCGCTGTACGACCTGGTCGTCGTGGTCGACGCACCCGTCGAGTTGCAGGTGCGCCGGCTGACCACGCTGCGTGGCATGACCGAGGAGGCCGCCCGCGCGCGCATCGCCGCCCAGGCCACGCGCGAGCAGCGTACGGCGGTCGCCGACCGGATCATCGACAACTCCGGCTCCCTCGAGGCGCTCACCGCCCAGATCGACGAGCTGTGGTCGGAGCTCTCGGCCAAGGCCTGACGGAGCGGCTCACGCGGTGATTCCGCCGTCGATGGCCACGGACGCGGCGGTGATGAAGCGGCCCGCGTCGCCCGCGAGGTGCGAAACGGTCGCCGCGACGTCATCGGGCGTGCCGAACCTGCCGAGGGGGACCAGCTCGTTGATCGCGGACGCGTTGGGTCCGTCGGCGGGGTTCATATCGGTGTCGATGGGGCCGGGGCTGACCAGGTTGACGGTGATCCCACGCGGGCTCAGGTCCTGAGCGAGGCCCTTGGTCATGCCGACCAGAGCGGCCTTGCTCATCGAGTACAGGGCCATCCCGGCGAACGGCGTCCGCTCGATCACGTTGCTGCCGATGCTGATGATCCGGCCGCCGTCGGTCATGTGCCGCGCGGCGGCCTGGGAGGCGACGAACACCGCACGCACGTTGACGTGCAGCGTACGGTCGACGTCCTCCAGGCTCAGGTCGTCCAGCGGCCCCACGACGAAGACCGCGGCGTTGTTGACCAGGATGTCCAGCCGGCCGAACTCGGCGACCGTACGCTCCACCGCCTCTGTGACCTCGGCCGGATCGCCCCCGTCGGCACGTACCGCCAGTGCCCGCCGTCCCAGGGCCGTGATCCGGTCCACCACGCCGGCGGCCTGCTCGGCGCTCCGCTGGTAGGTCAGCACCACGTCGGCGCCGTCCTCGGCCAGCCGGAGCGCGATCGCCGCGCCGATGCCGCGGCTACCGCCCGTCACCAGCGCCACCGTGCCGTCGAGTGTCCTAGACATGATCATCTCCATCGTCGTGATCGGGGGTTGCGGCTCAGGGCCGCCTTCGGCACGTGGAAACCCCGGCCGGCCCGATCCCGTTGCACGGAACCCCGGCAGGAATGTCGCCGGCAGGTCGTACGGTTGAGGTACACGGGTGGTCGGGCGATCTGAGGCCCCGCCCGTGACGCGGGCCGCACCCGGGCGGCCGCAGATTACGACCGGAGGAAGCCGTGCGGCCTGTCACCGATCTTCAGCGCAAGGTGGCGCCCTTCGAGGTCGTCACCGAGATGACCCCGTCCGGCGACCAGCCGCAGGCGATCGGCGAGCTGGAGCGGCGCGTCAGGCGCGGCGAGAAGGACTCGGTGCTCCTCGGCGCGACCGGCACGGGTAAGACCGCGAGCATCGCCTGGCTGATCGAGAAGGTGCAGCGCCCGACCCTGGTGATGCAGCCCAACAAGACGCTCGCCGCGCAGTTCGCCAACGAGCTGCGCGAGATGCTGCCCAACAACGCGGTCGAGTACTTCGTCTCTTACTACGACTACTACCAGCCAGAGGCGTACGTCCCGCAGACCGATACCTTCATCGAGAAGGACTCCTCGATCAACGACGAGGTGGAGCGGCTGCGGCACTCGGCGACCAACTCGCTGCTGACCCGCCGGGACACGATCGTCGTGGCGTCGGTGTCGTGCATCTACGGCCTGGGCACCCCGCAGGAGTACGTCGACCGCATGGTCCGGCTCCGCGTCGGCGACGAGATCGAGCGCGACGATCTGCTGCGGCGCCTCGTCGGCATGCAGTACGCGCGCAACGACCTGGCCTTCACCCGCGGCACGTTCCGGGTCCGCGGCGACACGGTGGAGATCATCCCGCAGTACGAGGAGCTCGCCGTCCGCATCGAGATGTTCGGCGACGAGATCGAGAAGCTCGCCACCCTCCACCCGTTGACCGGCGAGGTCGTCACGGAGGACGAGGAGCTCTACATCTTCCCCGCCTCCCACTACGTCGCCGGCCCCGAGCGCATGGAGCGGGCGATCAATGGCATCGAGAAGGAGCTGGAGGAGCGGCTCTCGGAGATGGAGCGCCACGGCAAGCTCCTCGAGGCGCAGCGCCTGCGGATGCGCACCACGTACGACATCGAGATGATGCGCCAGGTCGGCGCGTGCTCCGGCATCGAGAACTACTCCCGCCACATCGACGGCCGTGGTCCCGGCACCCCGCCCAACACGCTGCTCGACTACTTCCCCGAGGACTTCCTCCTCGTCGTCGACGAGTCCCACCAGACCACGCCGCAGATCGGCGCGATGTACGAGGGCGACATGTCGCGCAAGCGCACCCTCGTCGAGCACGGCTTCCGGCTGCCCAGCGCCCAGGACAACCGGCCCCTCAAGTGGGAGGAGTTCCTGGAGCGGATCGGCCAGACCATCTACCTGTCCGCCACCCCGGGCCGCTACGAGCTGGGCCGGGTCAAGGGCGACGTCGTCGAGCAGGTCATCCGGCCGACGGGCCTGGTCGACCCCGAGGTCGTCATCAAGCCGACCAAGGGCCAGATCGACGACCTGGTCCACGAGATCCGCGAGCGCGCCGAGCGCGACGAGCGCGTCCTGGTCACCACGCTGACCAAGAAGATGTCCGAGGACCTCACCGACTACCTCCTCGAGCTCGGCATCCGCGTGCGCTACCTGCACAGCGAGGTCGACACGCTCCGCCGCATCGAGCTGCTGCGCGAGCTGCGCATCGGCGACTACGACGTGCTCGTCGGCATCAACCTGCTCCGCGAGGGCCTCGACCTCCCCGAGGTGTCACTCGTCAGCATCCTCGACGCCGACAAGGAGGGCTTCCTCCGCTCGGAGACCTCCCTGATCCAGACCATCGGCCGCGCCGCGCGTAACGTCTCCGGCCAGGTCCACATGTACGCCGACAAGGTCACGCCCTCCATGGAGCGCGCGATCGACGAGACCAACCGGCGCCGCGCCAAGCAGCGGGCCTACAACGAGGCCAACGGCATCGAGCCCACCGCCCTCCGAAAGAAGATCGCCGACATCCTCGACATGCTGGCCCGCGAGGACGCCGACACCGAGGAGCTCATCGGCGGCGCCGGACGCCAGCAGAGCCGCGGCAAGGCCCCCGTCCCCGGCCTCTCCTCCAAGCAGCGCGCCGGCCGCCACGCCGCCGACCTCGTCGGCGAACGCCCGCGCGAGGAGATGGAGGCCCTCATCGAGCAGATGACCCAGCAGATGCACCACGCCGCCGAAGAACTCCAGTTCGAGGTGGCCGCCCGCCTCCGCGACGAGATCAAGGAACTGAAGCGCGAACTCCGAGACATGAAGGAAGCCGGCGTCCACTAGGGCGCGCCTGACAGACCGCGCAGCCGGACGGGGATTTTTCGGACACGTCCAAGGCCATGAGCGGACGGCACGGCAGTGCCGTGCCTCGTTAGGCGGCTGAGGCGGCGTCTGGGTGCCGCGCAGCAGGGCAGCGGGTCCTGGGAGCAGGCCTTCGGGGGGCCGGAGCGGTCGTCCGTGCCCGGGCCACGTGGAGCGCTCCGTAGGCGCTTTGCCGGTCACGACCCCACCACGCGGTCGTTGTGGGTGGGGCGGGAAAGATGAACATGGCCGTGGTGGCGGGCCGGACGGTCGGTGCGTTCCGGGCGGCGGGGCACTGTGCACCGAGGCTCCGTTGCCGCCCGTCCCCGCCGTCGTGAGCGGTGTCGGGTGGATGGCCCATCTCGGCCACTCTCAGGCGCCCCCGGCCGTCTCAGGCGGCCTTCGCGTCTCAGAGACTGTTGGGGGGAGCCCCATGCCCTGCTGCGCGGCGCCGCTCGCGACGGACGAGGGCTCCCCAACAGTCTCTCAGGCCCGGTTCTGCGGGGCCCGAGACGCTCTGTAGGCATTCTCCGGCGCGCCTCGAGGGCCTCCGTCGGCACGGCCGGGGATTCGGCCGTCTTCGGCCAAACCGGACCATGGTCGGCTGGGCCCGTACCGGGCATTTTCGGGGCAAGGCCGACCGGCGTTCCGTCGCGGGCGGGCGCCTGAGGTCGGGGTCGTGAAAAAGCGAAACCGGGCCCTTCCGATGACTCGGTGTGGGCCCGGCCGTTAGTGCTTCAAGGCCTTAGAGCGGCGTGACCTGCTCGGCCTGCGGGCCCTTCGGGCCCTGGGTGGTCTCGAAGCTGACGCGCTGGTTCTCCTCCAGACTGCGGAAACCGGAGGAGTTGATCGCCGAGTAGTGCACGAACACGTCCGGGCCACCGCCGTCAGGTGCGATGAACCCGAAGCCCTTGTCGGCGTTGAACCACTTGACGGTGCCTTCTGCCACTTTCTCTCCTTCTTGGGGCCTCACCGGGCGCCAGGTTGGCGAACCGGGCTGCATAACGGACCTTGGCTTACGTCCGCGAAGACTATCCCGGAGAAGCGAAAACGCCCGCCGTATACTTCCGCGGGCGCTCAAGAGCGAACTCAATACGTACGAGGAAACTACGACTGCAACGTTTCCGATGCTATCGGCTACCCGGAACGCGGGCAACCGGTCCTTGCGAGGGTGTGTTCGGAACGCTGAGTGAGCAAGGCGTTCCGTTTCGTCGTCAAAAGATGATCTTCTGCCACAACCATGATCGTTTACGGCTGGGCCTTCGGCATACCAAGGCAGACGGGCAGGTCGGTGGCCTCCTGGCCACCGTTCATGCGACCGCAGACGCGCTCGTACCGAGGGCGGTTTCCCGACTGCTGCGTCACCTTGACGAGCGTGAGGCCGCGGTCGCCCGGCCCGTTGGCCCGGTGCTCCGGGGAGAAGACGATTTTCCCCGTCGCGCCCTTCGGCACGGTGACGCCGGGCAGCGCCAATAGGACCGAGCCGGACGTCACCGATCGGCTGCCCGCCGCGTGCCCGCTGTCGTGTCCGGTGAGCCGGAGCGTGGCGAATGTGTTGCGTGCCGCCTCGTAGAGCGCGTCCGTCGCGTCGTAGGCCAGAGCCATCTGCCCGTCGGCCAGTAGCGGGTAGTGCGCCTGGTCGATGCCGAGGGTGTTCTTGACGAGCGTGAAGAAGGGGTTGCCCTGGGCGCGGCCGTTGCCGATGAGGTTCGGCAGGTAGTTGAAGGTCGTGTAATAGACGGTGAGGTTCTTGGTGAGCCCGATCTGGTGCTGGTCGAAGCCGAAGTTCGCCCGGGAGATCTCGTCGCCGCCGATGAGGGTCAGCGGGTGGTCCAGGCAGCCGCCGTTGCTCAGGCCCGTCATCAGGCCGTTGAGGTCCTCGGCGCGGCCGGCGAAGTACACGTGCCGGTACGGCGTCTGCTGGCAGGCGCTGCGCACCCGGTCGGCGATGTCGCCGGGGCCGTACACCAGACGGGTGGACCGCCCGGCCCCGACGGCGCCCTCGACGTCGTCGGCGAGCTCGGAACCGTACTCCCTGGCCGGTGCGGGCGCGGGGGAGACGATCAGCATCCGGTCGGTGTTCGCGGGGCGCTGGACCTCGTGTGCGGCGACGGCGGCCTCGTCGTGGTCGGTCGCGGCGAGGCCGTAGAAGTGGGGGAGCCCCGGCAGTTCGTCGGAGGAGTTGACGGTGTCGACGACGGCCAGGCCGGCCGCGTCGAGCCGCAGGATCGCGTCGTGGGAGGCCTTCGTGTTGCGGCCCATCCCGACCACGCCGACGACGGTGGGGTCGTGCCGGGCCATGGCGAGCACACGGTCGACCGCGATGCCGGAGTAGTCCATGTTCTGGCCGACGTTGACCGCGAGCAGCCGGATCTTCAGCGCGGAGGCGTACCCGCCGGGCTGGTCCGGGTGGTTGTTGGCGTGCTGGGCGAGGTAGGCGCCGGTCAGCTCCCGCACGCTGCTGACCGCGCTCTGCTCCTGCCCGTCGGCCGACGTCATCATGCCCGCGTACAGGATCGTGACGTGCGGCGAGTGCGCACGCGCGATCGCGGCGTTCTCTCCGTCGATCAGCCGCTGTACGTCGCCGAGGGTGATGCTCCCGCCGGTGTGGCCCGGATCGGGTGCGCGGAGGTTCCCGTCGAGGCCGATGCTCCGCCCGCCGCGCTCGAACCGTACGCCCCCGGTCGAGACGCCGACGCACTCCTTGCTGCCTGCCGCGTCGGTCCGCAGCGCCGTGTCGACGTTGGCCTCGAACGGGAAGCGCACGCTGCAGTGCGCGGAGGCGAGCCCGGCCTGGAGGTAGGACCCGCCGACGCCGGCCACGGCCAGCGCAGCCAGCAGGGACCACCACGACCAGAACCAGCTCCACCGCGGACGGCGCCGGCGGCTCAGCGGAGCGGGCGGGTACGGGTCGGGGCTCTGCTCGGGGATCGGCAGGCGAAGCACCCACGGACCGGCGACCTTCTGGCTGGGCGCCTGCGTGGTGCCCAGCGAGGTCTCCCACGCGGTGTAGAGGTCCTCGATCGACCGCGAGGCGGGCGCCTCGGGCGCGGCGGCCACGTCGTTGAGCGCGCCGCGGTGGTCGTACCAGGCCGACGCGACCACGAGAAGCGGGTGCAGCTCGCTGCGGCGGCTGCGGATGTCGCTCATGGCCGACAGCAGCTCGACGCCGCCGTTGGTGGCCGTGACACCCTTCAGGAACACCACGGGCGGCACGGGCCGCTTCAGGCCGCGCAGACCGGGTGACAGCTTCCGATGCGCGGCGCGCAGATCCTCCAGGAACGCCAGCGTACGGATCTGCAGCCGGAACTCCGCGGAGCGTTCGGAGGCCGGCCGCTCCAGCACGCGCTTCAGCCGGCCCTCGAATCCCTGGCCGCCGAGCACGGCGAAGAAGGAAGAGGTGGCGAACCATCGGTACCGGGTGCCCGGCCCGAACCGGGACAGGATCGGCAGCCAGATCGCGCGCGTGGTCAGCCCGGCCGCGAGGCACACCACGACGAGCAGCGCCAGGCACGTCAGCAGCAGGGCGCCGGGCTGGACCCGGTCGGCGAGGGCCTGCGCGATCCCGCCGAGGATGGCCGCCACGAGGATGATGACAGTGGACCACCACACCGGAGTGCGCAGCGACCAGCGGATGAGGACGACGCTCTCGTTCCACTCCGCGAGCGGCGTCGTCGAGCCGGGACGCTCGGCGTTCTTCTCGCCCGCGCGCCGGATCGCCTGCTCGAAGGAGCGTACGAGCTCTGACCGGGGGAACCGTAACCGCCCGAACCCGTGCCGCAGACCGTTCCAGGCGCTCTCGTTGATCATGGCGTCGAGCAGCGCGATCTCGGGGCGTTCCGATGAACCCGTGGCCGGTACGGGCACGATGTGCGGAATGCCGGCGTCGGCGGCGGTGCGCTCCAGCTCGTCCACGTACGCGTCGACGGCGACGTCCGGTGTCTCGGCCTCCAGGACGATGATCGGGAACGCCTGGCTGCCGAGCCGCCACGGGCGTGGCTTGGTGCGGTCGTCGAAGAGGCGGATGACCTGGCGTCCCGAGGATGTGCTCAGGGCGTTCCGCCCCTGCGGCGCGCCGTCGCCCTGACTGGGCATGCCTCACCCCCGGAGTTGGATCCGATCAGGTCCCGTGGGTGCAGCGTACTTCGCAGATCGTATTAATTCACGCCTTGATGGGATACATGTGCGTCGTCAGGCGGGCCACTCCGGGCGGCGCTTCTCCATGAACGAGCGCATGCCCTCCTGCGCCTCCGGCGTCTGGCTGGTGGCTGCCATCACCTCGATCGCGTACGTGTACGCGTCCGCCTCGGGGCGGTCGAGCTGCGCGTACATCGCCCGCTTGCCGAGCGCCTTGCTGCGGCGGCTGCCGCGGGTCGCGCGCTCGAGCAGCTCGCGCGTCGCCTTCTCCAGCTCCTCGGCCGGTACGGCGCGGTTGAGCAGCCCCCAGTCCAGCGCGGTCTCGGCGTCGATCGTGTCGCCCGTGAGCGCCAGCTCCATCGCGCGCTTGCGCCCGACGTTGCGGGCGATCGGCACCATCGGCGTGTGGCAGAACCAGCCGCCCTTGCCGCCGGGCGCGGAGAACTCCGCGTTCCACGAGGCGACCGCCAGGTCGCAGGTCGCCACGAGCTGGCAGCCGGCCGCGGTGGCCAGCCCGTGCACGCGGGCGATCACGACCTGGGGCACGTCGTGGATGGTCTCCATCAGCTCGCGGCTGGTGAGCAGCAGCTCGCGTGCCGTGGCGAGGTCCGCGCCGGCCAGGTCGGCGAAGTCGTGTCCCGCGCAGAACGCGGGGCCGTTGCCGGCCAGCACGATCCCCGTCGCGTCCGTCTCTCCCACCTCACGGAACGCCTCGGTCAGCGCGCGCATGTGCCCGACCGACAACGCGTTGCGGCGCCGCGGCCGGTTCATCGTGATGACACGGAACGGCCCGTCGGCCTCGACCAGAACTTCGTCGGTTCCCATACCCGCACGGTAACGCGTACCGCCACGGACGTCAGTCGGCCGTGATGGCGTTGAGCCGCTCCAGCGCCCCGGCGAACTCCTCGATCATGTCGTAGACGACCTCGCGCGCGGGCTTCACGGCGTTGAGCTGCCCGACGACCTGGCCGACGAAGTAGTTGACGAGCTGCCGCGCGCCCTCGTTGCCCGCCTCGGCGGCCTTGCCGATGGGCCCCATCGCGCCCTCGGCGACGATCATCTGGAGCGGCATCGGCAGGGGCCCGGGGCTGTCGGCCGCGTCCCACGCGTCGGTCCAGGCCGACCGGAGCTGCCGCGCGGGCTTGCCCGTACGCGAACGGGACCGGACCGTGTCCGACGACGAGGCCGCGAGCATCTTCGCCTTCACCGACGGCAGGGTCTCGGCCTCCTCGGTGGTCAGCCAGACCGAGCCGCACCACACGCCGGACGCGCCGAGAGCCATCGCCGCCGCCATCTGGCGGCCGTCGGCGATCCCGCCCGCGGCCAGGACGGGCAGCGGGCGCTCGCCGCGTTCACGCGCCAGCGCGGCCAGCGCGTCCACGACCTCCGGTACGAGGACCATCGTGGAGATCTCGCCGGTGTGGCCGCCGGCCTCGCCGCCCTGCGCCACGATCAGGTCGACGCCGGCCTCCACCTGGCGCCGCGCGTGCTCCACGGTGCCCACGAGCGCCGCGACCGGTACGCCCGCCGCGCGCGCACGCTCCACCATCACCGGCGGGGGCGGGCCGAGCGCGCTGGCGATGAGCCGGATCGGGTGCTTCAGCGCCACGTCGATCAGCTCGCCGGCACCCTCCTTGGTGACCTGGCGGCCCGCTCCCCTGGCGCGCGGGTCGCGCGCGTTCAGGTCGGGCGCGGGCACCCCGTGCCGCTCGAACAGCTCGGCGAGGAACGCCCAGTGCTCGGGCGGGACCGCGTTCAGCAGCGTGTCGAGCCCGCCGGGTGCCTCCGCCTCCTCGGCGATCTTGCCGGGGACGAGGACGTCGACGCCGTACGGGCGGCCGCCCACGTGTTCGTCGATCCAGCGCAGCTCCTCCTCGAGGCGCTCTGGCGTGTACGCGACGGCGCCCAGCACGCCGAACCCGCCTGCGTTGGTCACCGCGGCCACGACGTCGCGGCAGTGGCTGAAGGCGAACAGGGGGAACTCGATCCCGAACGTCTCGCAGACCTCGGTCCTCATGGGCGCTCCTTGAACACGGGATAACTCTCGCCGTCGTCCGGATGGACGAAGCGCGCACGCAGCGGCAGCCCTTCGCGCGGCGTGGCCACCGCGTCGAGCCGTCCGTACATCCAGGGCCCCTCGGCAAGCTCGACCAGGGCCAGCGGGGCGGGTTCGGCCGTACGCGAGTGGGCGACGGCCCAGGAGACCAGGCGCGCCTCTCCGCTCGCCTCGGCCCAGGAGAGCTCCTCGAAGCCGCATTCGGCGCAGCCGTCGGCGTTCGGGGCGTACCAGCGGCCGCAGGCCGCGCAGCGCCGGATCATCAGCCGGTCCTCGGCCGCGCCGTCGAAGAAGGCGTCGGTACGGCCGTCGCGCCGGATCGCGCCGATGCCGTGAGTCTCGCCGGACATCAGCGTCCCCTCGGGTGCGGGCCGACGATCAGCGTCGAGTGGTGGTCCAGAATGCCGCCGTTGCCGCTGACGAGGATCAGGTCGTTGCGTTCGACCTGGCGTTCGCCGCCCTGCCCGCGCGCCTGGATCACGGCTTCCGACAGCGGGGTCATGCCCCACATGTAGTACGCCGACAGCTGCCCGCCGCCGGTGTTCGTGGGCAGCGCGCCACCGGGCGCCAGCGCGCCGCTCGCGGCGAATGCCCCGCCCTCGCCCTTGGCGCAGAAGCCGTAGTCCTCGAGGGAGACGAGCGTCGTGTACGTGTAGCAGTCATAGATCTGGCACATGGTGATCTCGTCCATGGTGACCCCGGCCATCTTCGCCGCGGCCGGCCCGGAGATCGTCGCGCCGGTGCTCAGCCCGAAGTCGCTGCCGCGCGCCATCCGGTGCCCGGGATGTCCCTGGCCCCAGCCCCAGATGTGGACCGGGGGCCGCGCGAGGCCGGCGGCGCGTTCGGCACTGGTCACGATCACCGCGATGCCGCCGTTGGAGACGAGGCAGCAGTCCAGGAGGTGCAGGGGCTCGACGACCCAGCGGGACCGCTGGTGGTCCTCCACCGAGATCGGGTCGCGCATCTGGGCGAGGGGGTTGCCGGCCGCCCACCGCCGGTTGGAGACCGCGATCGCGCCGAGCTGCTCGCTGGTCGTGCCGTACCGCTCCATGTGCCGGCGCGCGGCCAGCGCGTAGTAGGCGTTGACGCTGCGGAACCCCAGCGCGGCGTTGAGCCCGCCGAGACCGTGCCACTCGGCCGCGTCACGGTGGTACGCCGAGCCCGACGAGCGCTCGGGCCGTAGCGGCGCGTCGGAGAACACGCAGGCCACCACGGACGCCGTACCGCTCTGGATCATCGAGGAGGCGTACGAGACCATCGCGCCCGCGGTCGCGCCGAAGGAGTTCATCTGGGTGAGCAGCCGCAGGTCGCGCAGGCCCAGCGTGTCGGCCAGCTCGATGCCGGGGGAGCCGGACAGGCCGCACGAGACGATCAGGCCGTCGAGGTCGCCCAGGGCGAGCCCCGCGTCGGCCGCCGCGCCGCGCACGGCGTCCGCGGCGAGGCGGCGCGGGCTGCGGCCGTAGACCTTGCCGAGCTCGGTCATGCCCAGGCCCGCGATCGCCGTATCGGTCAAGAGTCCACCCCCACGCGGTCCGGATCGGGTTCACCCTCACGTTACCGAATCGGATTCGGAATGCGCCACCGCACCCGTCAGAGGCGCAGGCCGACCTCGGCGTGCGCGGTGCCCTCGAGCCGCCACCGGCGTTCGCGCTCCCACCCGCCGCCCGCGCGCCGCGCGAGGGTGATCTCGACGTCGGCGCGCTCGCTGTTGTGGCAGATCGGGCTCCGCCCGTCGGGATCGTCGTAGTCGACCGAGAGCGTCTCGCCCGCCGGCAACGTCACCCTGATGCCGATCATGCGGTCGCCGACACGCCCGCGCACCGTCCACGAGGTGAGGCCGATCTTCGCGCGCATCCCGAGCGCGGCCAGCAGCGGGTCGCGGGACGGCCACTCGACGCCGGCGACGCGCAGGCGTACGAGGGGGTCGGCGGCAGGCGCCGTAGGACCCGCCGTGCCGGCACCGCCGCGACGACCTCGCAGACGTCGCCGCCGCCGAGGTCGGCGTGCAGCCACGCCCAGCGCTCGCCGTTGCCGTGCCCGTAGATGCGCGCCGTGGCACCCGGCGCGCCCACCAGCTCGAGGACCCGGTCGCCGTACCGGACCGTGCCGTCGAAGACGGCGCCCGGCACGGGCACGATCTGCGCGGAGGGGAGCAGCTCCCTGCGCCAGGCCCAGCGGGGGAAGGTGTAGAGAGGTTCGCCGCCTCCGCGTGAGGCCAGGTCCCACGTCAGCTCGCCGGCCCCGCCGCTCAGGCTCCGGGGGGTCACCTCCGCGCTCGCGCAGCGGTACCCCGAGGACGGCATCCACACGTCCGGGCCGTGCCGTCCGAACAGCGGTGCCTCGCCCGGCGGGAACAGCGCGGCCCAGCCGTGGGCACGCGGCTCTCCGCCGTCGGCCGGCGCGACCAGCTCGTGGTGCATCCACACGCCCGTGCCGGTGGCCGGGTCGGTGATCGTCGTGTACCAGACCTCGAGCCGGCCGGACTGCCCGCGCCACCGCGTGCGGAACAGTTCTTCGGCGGAGGTCATGACACCGGCTCCCTTTCCGGGGCGTGGCAGAGGATCTCGAGGATGGGCCGGGCGTGCCTCATGGGACTCCTCGTCGCGGGCCGTGCGCCCGAGCACGGCGGCGCCCCGGCGCGGGACTGGCGGCCCGTGGCGCGGGCCACGGGACGGGAGCCTTACGCCGGCGCGGGGCGGAGTCAAGCGAATACGAGGCGTCGCCGGGCGCCCTTAGAGACTGTTGGGGAGCCCCATGCCCTGCTGCGCGGCATCCAGGCGCCGCCTCGCCGCGTTGTCGTCGGTCGCCGGCCGACACCAGGCCGACTCCCTCCTCCGCCTTGCGACGCGCCCCCTGGCCCGCCGCTCGCGACGGACGAGGGCTCCCCAACAATCTCTTAGGGCCGGGCGAAGCGGTCGGTCGCCTCGATGAGGTGGTGCAGGATGCCCGGCTCCGCGTACGCGTGCCCGGCATCGGGTACGAGGTGGAACTCCGCCTCCGGCCAGGCCCGGTGCAGGTCCCACGCCGTCGCCGCCGGCGTGCACATGTCGTAGCGGCCCTGCACGATCACGCACGGTATGTGCCGGATCCGGTCGACGTCGCGGATGAGCTGGTCGTCCTCGAAGAACCCGCCATTGAGGAAGTAGTGATTCTCGATGCGTGCGAAGGTCATCGCGTAGTCGTCGTCCTCGTGCTCATCGATGAGCTCCGGGTCGGGAAGCAACCGGATCGTCGAGCCCTCCCAGACGCTCCAGGCCTTGGCCGCCGGCAGGCGTACGGCAGGGTCCGGGTCGTTCAGCCGCGAGTGGAACGCTGCGATGAGGTCGTCGCGTTCCCCCTCGGGGATCGGCGCGACGAACTCCTCCCACAGGTCGGGAAAGACCAGCGAGGCGCCTTCCTGGTAGAACCAGTACAGCTCGAACGGCCGCAGCGTGAACACCCCGCGCAGCACGAGCTCGGTCACCCGCTCCGGATGCTTCTGCGCGTACGCGAGGGCGAGCGCGCTGCCCCACGAGCCGCCGAACACCTGCCAACGGTCGATGCCGAGATGTTCGCGCAGTAGCTCCATGTCGGCGACGAGGTTCCAGGTGGTGTTCTCGGCCAGCGAGACGTCGGGGTCGCTCGCGGGCGGCAGGCTGCGCCCGCAGTTGCGCTGGTCGAACAGCACGATGCGGTACGCCTCCGGATCGAACTGCCGCCGGTGCTCCGGCGTGCACCCGCCGCCCGGCCCTCCGTGCAGCATCACGACGGGCTTGCCCGCCGGATTTCCGCAGACCTCCCAGTGGATCCGGTTTTCGGCGTCAACGGCCAGAAGTCCGGAATCGTGCGTCTCGATCGGTGGATACAACGTCCTCATGACCGGGTATTGTCCCATCGCCGGTATCGGGTTTCCGAAGGGTGGTCGCGTAGCGACGACGCGCACGTAAGGCCAGCTCACAGGCGCCTTCGGAGACCGGGCGCGGCTCGCGGACAGCGCGAGGGATTCGCCACACCTTCCTGGACATGGCAGACAGCCTGGCAAGACGCCCTTAGAGTTCCCTATGTGAGCGATCTCAACGGTTCGGGCGGTTCTTACGCTGCAGACGGTGCCGGGTCGTCGTGGGTGCCGAAGCAAGGTCACCCGCCGGTCCTCGGTGGCGGCGGCACGGATCAGCCGGGCGAGGTCGTCGACCGGCTGAGGCAGATGGCCGACATGCTCGCCGATGCGCTGGCGCAGGGCGAGCAGAAGGTCGCCGAGGTCAAACAGGAGGCCGCCGCGCGCGTCGCGGCGGTGCAGGCCGAGATCGAGTCGACCAAGCGCGAGGCCGCGTCGGCCTGGCAGGAAGTGGACCGCCACCGCGGCCAGGCGCAGCAGGCTCAGGCCACCGCGCGGCAGATGCTGGCCGAGCGCGAGTCGGCCAAGCAGGACGCCGCGTCCGTCCTCCAGGAACTCGAACGCGCACGCGCCCAGCTGGACCAGCTCGACCACCGCGCGGAGCAGGCCGAGGCCGCCGTACGCCAGCTGATGACCGAGCGCGAGGCCGCCCAGCGCGACGCCGCCGCGATGCGCCAGGAGGCGCAGGCCACCCGCCAGCAGAAGGAACAGGCGGAGGCCACCGCGCGCCAGCTCATGGCCGAGCGCGAGGCCGCGCAGCAGGACGTCGCGGTGATGCAGCAGGAGCTCGACCGCGTACGCGCCCAGCTCGACGAGATGGGTCAGCGCGTCGAGCAGGCGGAGTCCGCCGTACGCCAGGCGATCGCCGAGCGCGAGTCGGCCACGCAGGAGGCCAACACCGCCTGGCAGGAGGGCCTGCGGGCCCGCGCGCAGGCCGAGCAGTCCGAGGCCGCGATGCGGCAGGCGCTCGGCGAGCGCGACAACGCACAGCGCGAGACGGTCGGCGCCCGGCAGGAGACCGACCAGGCGCTCGCCCAGGCCAGACAAGCCGACCAGCGCGTCGAGCAGGCCGAGGCCGCCGTACGCCAGATGATGGCCGAGCGTGAGGCCGCGCAGCGCGACTCCGCGGCCGCCTGGCAGGAGGCCGACCGGCTGCGCGCCCAGGCCGAGCAGGCCGAGGCCACGATGCGGCAGGCGCTCGGCGAGCGCGACCAGGCACGTTCCGCGGCCGACCAGTCCGAGGCGGCGGCGCGGCAGGCGATGGCCGAGCGCGACCAGATGAGCGAGGACCGCGACGAGGCGCATCGCTCCGCCGGAGAGGCGCAGACCGCGCGCAAGGCCATCGAGGTCGAGCGCGACCGGTTCTCCCAGCACGCGGCCGAGCTCTCACAGGCGCTGGAGGTCACGCACTCCGAGCTCAAGAGCCTGCGCGGCAAGACCACCGACCTCGAGTCGACCACGCAGAGCCTCCAGCACGCGATGGCCTCGGCCTCGCAGGAGGCCGAGGACACCCGCCGCCGTACCCAGGACCTCGACGGCGAGCGCCGCCGGGCGCTGGAGAAGCTCCAGAAGGCCGAGTCCGCGCGCGACGCCGCCGAGATGGCCCAGGCACGGCTCACCTCCGAGCTGGCCCAGGCGCAGCGCCGGGCCGAGGACGCCGTCCGTGAGCGCGACCAGGCCCTCTCGACGGCGCGGCAGGCCGGCGTCGAGCGCGACGCGATCACCGGCAGGCTCAAGGAACGCGAGCAGTGGGTCGACCAGCTCGCCGAGGCCGTCACGCAGCAGCGCGACGCGCTGTCCGCGCTGTCGTCCGAGCGCGATCAGGCCCGTACGGCCGCCGACCAGGCCCGCAAACTCATCGACGAGCTCACCGGCCAGCTGAGGACGATGCCGCCCGGCGCCACGACCGGAAGTTACGCCAACGGATACAGCTGATCGGCCCTTTCCGGCTCTGATCAGCGAAATCCCCTGTTATTCTGGTGGCCCGTGGAGATTGGCCGTTCCCTGATCTGGTGAACGTCGCCGCGACAACGACCACGGGAGTGTTTCTTGCCTTCGGCAGTCATTGGTGGGTCCGGACGGGCCACCAAGCATCTTTTCGTCACCGGTGGCGTCGCCTCCAGCCTCGGTAAGGGGCTCACGGCGTCCAGCCTCGGGCGGCTTCTCAAGCTACGCGGCCTACGGGTCACGATGCAGAAGCTCGACCCCTACCTCAACGTCGATCCGGGCACGATGAACCCGTTCCAGCACGGCGAGGTCTTCGTCACCGACGACGGTGCCGAGACCGACCTCGACGTCGGGCACTACGAACGGTTCCTCGACACGGAGCTGCACGGCTCCGCCAACGTCACGACCGGCCAGATCTACTCCAACGTGATCGCGAAGGAGCGGCGCGGTGAGTACCTCGGCGACACCGTCCAGGTCATCCCGCACATCACGAACGAGATCAAGGACCGGATCCGTGGCATGGCGGGCCCGGACGTCGACGTGGTCATCACCGAGGTCGGCGGCACGGTCGGCGACATCGAGTCGCTGCCCTTCCTCGAGGCCGTGCGTCAGATCCGCCACGAGATCGGCCGCGACAACTGCTTCTTCCTGCACGTCTCGTTGCTGCCCTACATCGGGCCCTCGGGCGAGCTGAAGACCAAGCCGACGCAGCACTCGGTCGCCGCGCTGCGCAGCATCGGCATCCAGCCCGACGCGATCGTGTGCCGGTCCGACCGGCCCATCACCCAGGGCCTGAAGAACAAGATCAGTCTCATGTGCGACGTGGACGCCGAGGCCGTGGTCTCCGCGATCGACGCGCCGAGCATCTACGACATCCCGAAGGTCCTGCACACCGAGGGGCTCGACGCGTACGTCGTCCGCCGTCTCGGGCTGCCGTTCCGCGACGTCGACTGGCGCGAGTGGGACGACCTGCTGGGCCGGGTGCACCAGCCCGACCGTGAGGTCACGATCGCGCTGGTCGGCAAGTACATCGACCTGCCCGACGCCTACCTGTCGGTCACCGAGGCGCTGCGCCACGGCGGGTTCGCGCACAACACGCGCGTCAACATCCGCTGGGTCAAGAGCGACGACTGCCGTACGCCCGAGGCCGCGGCACGCGAGCTGCGGGGCGTCGACGGCGTGCTCATCCCGGGCGGGTTCGGCGTCCGCGGCATCGAGGGCAAGGTCGGCGCCGCCCGCTACGCCCGCGAGAACCGCATCCCCACGCTCGGCCTGTGCCTCGGCCTGCAGTGCATGGTCATCGAGGCCGCGCGGTCGCTCGCCGGACTCACCGAGGCCAACAGCGCCGAGTTCGACGAGAAGGCCTCCGACCCGGTCATCGCGACCATGGCCGACCAGATCGACGTGATCGCCGGCGAGCGCGACATGGGCGGCACGATGCGCCTAGGGCTGTACCCGGCGAACCTCTCCGACGACTCGATCGTCCGCGAGCTGTACGGCGGCGCGTCCAAGGTCGAGGAGCGGCACCGCCACCGCTACGAGGTCAACAACGCTTACCGCGAGGAGCTGACCGCCGCCGGGGTCGTCTTCTCCGGCCTGTCGCCCGACGGGCGTCTCGTGGAGTACATCGAACTGCCCCGCGACCAGCACCCGTTCTACGTGGCCACCCAGGCGCACCCGGAGTTCCGGTCGCGTCCGACGCGGCCGCACCCGCTGTTCGCCGGACTGGTCGCCGCGGCGCTGGACCAGAGCAGGTGAGCGCGCCGGAGCTCGTCGACGTTCCCGAGCTCTGGAACGTCGAGAGCGGAGTGGAACGGTTCGACGGCCACATCATCGGGGTCCGTACGGACCGGGTCCGGATGCCGAGCGGCGACACCACCGAGCTCATCGAGCGCGACGTCGTCGTCCATCCCGGGTCGGTCGGGGTGATCTGCCTCGACGACGATGAGCGCGTCATGCTCATCCGGCAGTACCGCCACCCGGTCGGCCGCCTGCTGTGGGAGCCGCCCGCCGGCCTGCGCGACGTCGACGGTGAGCCGCTGTGGCGCACCGCCGAGCGCGAGCTGGCCGAGGAGGCGGGCTACCGCGCACGCGAGTGGCACACCCTCGTCGACATCTTCACCTCGCCGGGGATGACCGACGAGCGCGCACGCGTCTTCCTCGCCCGCGGCATCACCGAGATCCCCGACGACGAGCTCGACTTCGAGCGGATCCACGAGGAGGCCGACATGCCGGTCGCCTGGGTGCCGCTCGACGACGCGGTCGCCGCGGTCGGACGCGGAGACATCCACAATCCGCTCGCGGTGGTGGGTATCTTGTCGGTCTACACCGCCCGGGCCGCCGGCTATCGCGATCTGCGCCCACCTGACGCGCCGGAGAGGTGACCCGCGCAGGCCCATGACTCGTCGGGAGAGGTGCCGCACTGATTTCCGCCGCCGGTGAAGAGGTCGGCCGGGCGTTGCAGGCCGAAGTACGCGCCTATCTCGACCATCTCGCGGTCGAGCGCGGGCTGGCCGCGAACACGCTCAGCTCCTACCGGCGCGACCTGCGGCGATACGTCGACCTGCTGACCGAGCGCGGACGCACCGCGATCGGCCAGGTCGGCGAGGACGACGTGGTCTCCTTCCTGACCGGGCTGCGCGAGGGCGACGAGCGGCACCCGCCGCTCGCCGCCGGATCCGCGGCGCGTGCGGTGGTCGCGGTGCGCGGGCTGCACCGTTTCGCCGTACGCGAGGGGATGTCGGCGGCCGACCCGGCGCGCGAGGTCAAGCCGCCCGCGCCGCCACGACGGCTGCCGAAGGCCATCGCCATCGACGAGGTCGAGCGGCTGCTCGCGGTCGCCGGCCCCGGCGACACGGCACGCGGGATGCGCGACCGCGCGCTGCTCGAGCTGCTCTACGGCACCGGGGCGCGAATCTCGGAGGCAGTCGGGCTCGCCGTCGACGACATCGAGCTCGCCGACGCCGTCGTACGCCTGCACGGCAAGGGTGGCAAGGACCGCGTGGTGCCGCTCGGCAGGTACGCGCGGGAGGCCCTCGAGACCTACCTCGTACGGGCGCGGCCCGCGCTCAAGCCGCGCGGCCAGGGCGTGCCGGCGCTGTTCCTGAACGCCCGCGGCGGGCGGCTCTCACGGCAGAGTGCCTGGTCGACGCTGCGGTCGGCGGCCGGACGCGCGGGCCTGAAGGACGTCTCGCCGCACACCCTCCGGCACTCTTTCGCGACCCACCTCCTCGACGGTGGCGCCGACGTTAGGGTGGTGCAGGAATTGCTGGGCCACGCGTCGGTCACGACCACCCAGGTTTACACCTTGGTCACGGTCGATAAGCTGCGCGAGGTGTACGCGTCCGCGCACCCGCGCGCCAACGCATGAAACCTAATACCGCGTTGCGCGGTGAGCCGTCTTGCCGCTCTAGTTGACAGGCCATAGAGTCCCCATCTTGACGGCAAACCGAGCCGCTGGGGAGGTTCGAGAAGCTGGTGACTGAACCCAGCACTGAGCAGGAGAGAGCTCGTTCCGAAAGGGCGCTCTCGACCGCGATCGCGACCGATCCACGTGACGCCGCGCCGCTAGGCCCGACACGGCGTCCCAAACCGTCGTTCCCTGATCCGCCTACGCTGACCGAGCACGGGCCTGCCCGTATCGTCTCGGTCTGCAATCAAAAAGGCGGCGTCGGCAAGACGACCACGACCATCAACCTCGGAGCCGCGCTCGCTGAGCAGGGCCGCCGTGTGCTGCTCGTCGACTTCGACCCACAGGGCGCGCTGTCGGTGGGCCTGGGCAAGGGCGACCCACGACAGCTCGACCTCACGATCTACAACCTGCTCATGGAGCGGGGCGTGGAGACCGAGGAGGCCATCCTCTCGACCAGCGTCGAGGGCATGGACCTGCTGCCGAGCAACATCGATCTGTCGGGCGCCGAAGTCCAGCTCGTCCACGAGGTCGGCCGCGAGTACATCCTCGGCGGTCTGCTCAAGCCCGTCGTGGCCGACTACGACTACATCATGATCGACTGTCAACCGTCGCTCGGCCTGCTGACGGTCAACGCGCTGACCGCGAGCGAGGGCGTCCTCGTGCCACTCGAGTGCGAATACTTCGCGATGCGGGGTGTCGCACTGCTCATGGAGACGATCGAGAAGGTCCAGGGCCGGCTCAACCAGGACCTGGCGATCGACGGCTTCCTGGCGACGATGTACGACTCGCGCACGCTCCACACCCGTGAGGTGCTCGGCCGGATCGTGGACGCCTTCGGTGAGCAGGTCTTCCACACGGTCATCAACCGCACGGTGCGGTTCCCGGACGCCACGGTCGTGGGTGAGCCCATCACCCGCTTCGACCCGTCGTCCATGGGTGCCAACGCCTACCGCGAGCTCGCCAAGGAGGTACTCCAGAGGTGGCACCTCCTCAGGTGATGCGTGACCTCGACTACCGTTGACGGGGTGAGCGAGCCGACCACCGAGGAGCATCACCACGGGTTCCAGGTGCACCTCGACAATTTCGAGGGCCCCTTCGACCTGCTGCTCGGGCTCATCGCCAAGCACAAGCTCGACATCACCGAGGTGTCGCTCCACAAGGTCACCGACGAGTTCATTTCGCACATCCGCTCACATGGACGCGAATGGGACCTTGACCAGGCGAGCTACTTCCTGCTCGTCGCCGCCACCCTGCTCGACCTGAAGGCGGCACGTCTGCTGCCCGCGGGTGAGGTGGAGGACGAGGAGGACCTCGCGCTGCTGGAGGCCCGCGACCTGCTGTTCGCGCGCCTCCTGCAGTACCGGGCGTACAAGGAGGTCGCGGCGGTCTTCGCCGGCCGCATCGCCGACCAGGCGAAGCGGTACCCGCGCCTCGTGCCGATGGAGCCGAAGTTCGCGAACCTCCTGCCCGAGGTGCTGATCGGCCTCGGGCCCGAGGCGTTCGCGCGGCTCGCCGCCAAGGCGCTCGCGCCCAAGGCCGAGCCGACCGTGTCCGTCGCGCACATCTACGCGCCGCAGGCCAGCGTCAAAGAACAGGCCGCCCTCCTCGTCGAACGCCTCCGCCGGATGCGGAGCGCCACGTTCCGCGTCCTCATCGACGACTGCGACGGCACGTACGAGATCGTCGCTCGGTTCCTGGCCGTGCTGGAGCTGTACCGCGAGCAGGCGGTCTCGCTCGAACAGCTCGAACCCCTCGGTGAGCTGACCATCACCTGGACCGGCAGCGACGACGGCTCCGTCGTCGTCGGCGACGACTATTCCGGACGAGCAGCGGAGAAACGCGATGAGTGAGCCGACGCCGGGACCGTACGACGCCGACGAGCCCACGCCCGACCACTCCGCCGCCAACGGCGCCCTGCCGGTCGAAGAGGCAGAGCCCGAGCCCGAGACTTCGGAAGCCGAGCCCGAGACGACGGAGGCAGCGGCCGAGACGGCAGAGGCAGCCACCTCCGAGCCCGAGCTCCCTGAGCCTGCGGCCCCTGGACTCGCGCCCTCGGACACCATCACCCCTGACACCACCACTACCTCCGACACCACCGCCTCGGACGCGGCGGCGTCGGACGCGGCGGCGTCGGGAGACGAGGGGCGTGGGGGGCCGGGGGAGCCGTCGTTGCGGGCAGGGCTGGAGGCGATCCTGCTGGTCGTCGACGAGCCGGTGCCCGAGGTCATGCTCGCCCAGATCCTTGAGCGGCCGCGTGATGAGGTGGCGGCCACGCTCCGCGAGCTGGCGGAGGAATATACGAGACAGGCGCGGGGGTTCGAGCTTAGGGAGATCGCAGGAGGCTGGCGGTTCTACACTCGTGACGTATGCGCGCCGCTTGTCGAACGCTTCGTGCGGGACGGCCAGCAGGCGCGGCTTACGCAGGCCGCGCTCGAGACGCTCGCGGTGGTGGCTTACCGACAGCCGGTCAGCCGCGCCCGCGTATCGGCGATCCGAGGCGTCAACAGTGACGGCGTGATCCGCACGCTGACGCTGCGCGGACTCATCGAGGAGGCGGGCCACGATCCGGAGCATCAGGCCGTGCTCCACCGCACCACGGGTTACTTCCTGGAGCGGCTCGGCCTGAACACCCTGGAGGAGCTGCCCGATCTCGCTCCCTACCTGCCCGATGACCTGGAAGGCATAGAGGAACTTCAGCAGTGAACCAGACCAACGAAGGCGTGCGGCTCCAGAAGGTGCTCGCCGAAGCGGGCATCGCCAGCCGGCGGGCCTGTGAGGACCTGATCGCGGCCGGCCGGGTGACGGTCGACGGCGAGAAGGTGACCTGGTTCGGCGCGCGCGTCGACCCACAGCAGGTCATCATCCATGTCGACGGCAAGCGGATCCCCACCCGTACCGAACTCCGCTACTACATGCTGAACAAGCCCACCGGCGTGGTCAGCACCATGTCCGACCCGCGCGGACGCAAGACCCTCGCGGCGTACGTCGGCGACGTGCCCGAGCGGCTCTTCCACGTCGGTCGCCTCGACACCGACACCGAGGGCCTGCTGCTGCTCACCAACGACGGCGAGCTGTCCAACCGGCTCATCCACCCTCGCTACGGCGTCAAGAAGACCTACCTCGCGGAGATCCACGGGCCGGTCAGCCGCGACCTCGGCAAGCGGCTGCGGCAGGGTCTGCAGCTCGCGGACGGGTTCGCCAAGGCCGACGACTTCCGGATCTTCGACCAGGTCGGCAAGCGGGTGCTCGTCGAGGTGGTCCTGCACGAGGGCCGCAAGCACATCGTGCGCCGCCTCCTCGCGGAGGCCGGCTACCCGGTGCAGCAGCTCGCACGTACGGAGTTCGGCCCGGTGAAGCTCGGCCGCCTCAAGACGGCCACGATCCGTGCGCTGACGACCAAGGAGATCGGAGAGTTGTACGCGGCGGTCGAGCTCTGAGCGGTCGATCGCCCAGGCATTGGAGGTGCTGTGACGGTACTCGCGATTCGCGGAGCGACCCAGGTCGACGCCGACGAGCGTGACCTGATCCACGAGGCGACGGCCGAACTGGTGACCGAGGTGATGACCCGTAACGCTCTCACCCCCGACGACGTGATCAGCGTGATCTTCACGGCGACGCCGGACCTGACCGCGGAGTTCCCCGCCGTGGCGGCGAGAAAGCTGGGCTTCCACGAGGTCCCGTTGCTGTGCGCGAGCGAGATCGACGTCCCGCACGCGCTGCCGCGGGTGATCCGGCTGATGGCACACATCGAGGCCGACCGGGAACGCTCCTCCATCCAGCACGTCTACCTGCGCGGCGCCACCGCGCTGCGGCTCGACATCGCCCAGTGAGCCATGCCGGAGCGGCCGGGTGACCGGCCCTCCGGCTTCCGGCGAACGGCCGGGGGAGTTGTCGATACGCTGGTACTCGCGTGGAGGTGAGTGTCATCAGCGGTTTGCGGCGGATCGTCGTCATCGGCACCGGGTTGATCGGGACGTCGGTGGCGCTCGCCATGCGCGAGCACGGAGCCGAGGTCACGCTCGCCGACCGTGACCCCGCGTTCGTACGCCTCGCGGCCGAGCTCGGCGCCGGAGTGCCGCTGCGTGAGGGTGACGCGCCCGCCGACCTCGCGGTGCTGGCGGTGCCGCCGGCCGCCGTCGCGGCCACGCTGCTGGACGCGCAGAAGCGCGAGCTGGCCCGTTTCTACACCGACGTGGCGAGCGTGAAGGCCCGGCCGTTGCGTGAGGCCACCGAGCTCGGGTGCGACCTGACCCGGTTCGTGGCCGGGCATCCGCTGGCGGGCCGGGAGCGTTCGGGTCCGGCCGCCGCGCGCGGTGACCTTTTCCTGGGGCGGCCGTGGGCGCTGTGCCCGACACCGGAGACCTCGGCGGAGGCCACCGAGGCCGTCACCGAGCTGGCGACGGCCTGTGGCGCGCAGACGGTCGTCGTCGGCGCCGACGAGCACGACCGGGCGGTGGCGCTCGTCTCGCACGGCCCGCACGTGGCCGCCGCGGCGGTCGCCGCACGGCTCGAGGGCGCGTCCGAGGTGGCACTGGGCCTGGCCGGCCAGGGCGTACGTGACGTGACCCGCATCGCCGCGGGCGACCCCGACCTGTGGATCGGCATCCTGAGCTCCAACGCCGCACCGGTCGCCGACGTCATCGACGAGGTGGCTGCCGACCTGACGGCCACCGCGTCCGCCCTGCGCGACGGCACCCACCCCGACGTCGCCGGGATGCTCGAGCGCGGTGGCGCGGGCCGCCGCCGGCTGCCGGGCAAGCACGGCGATCGCGCCGCCGCGTACACCATCGTGTCCGTCGTCATCCCCGACCGTCCGGGCGAGCTGGCCCTGCTGTTCCAGGCGGCGGGCGTCGCCGGGGTCAACATCGAGGACGTCACCATCGAGCACTCGCCAGGCCACCCGGTCGGTGTGGTCGAGCTGAGCGTCACGCCGAACGCCGCACACCGCCTCGCCGGCGAACTACGCGCCCGCGGCTGGTCCGTCCCCGGCTGAGCCCCTCGGGGTGCGCCGCAGCAGCAGGAACGCCACGCGTACCGCGCCGACGGCGATGAACACCGTGATCGGGACGAAGGCGACCTGGAAGGCCGTCGCGTCGGCGCGGCCCCCGGTGGCGTCGAGCAGCGCCCCGGCGCCCAGCGAGGCGGTCATCGCCGCCGAGAACCCGCCGACGTTGACGACCCCCGAGACGATCCCGCCACGGCTCGGCGGGTTGGCGTCGCGGGCGAGGTCGAAGGCGAGCATCGACGCCGCGCTGCCGGCGGCGCTGACCAGGACGAGCGTCACCGCGAGCGGTATGGGCAGGTGCCCGCCGGGCCAGGTGACCGCGACGACCCAGATCACCGCGAGGGCGGTCGCGATGGACACGATGATCCGCCCGCGCAGCTCGGGCCGGTGGCTCGCGATCCACCCCAGCGCCGGTGCGACCACCGCCGGCGTCGCGGCCGAGAGCGTCAGGGCCAGCCGCGCCGTGCCCGGGGTCATGCCGAGCCCTTCGACGAGGTACGGGTAGCCCCAGAGCGTCGCCAGCAGCATGAACGAGGACATCAGCGTGAAGTGCGTCCACAGCGCCGTACGCGTCCCGCGCTGCGCGAGCGTCATGCGCAGGTCGAGCAGGATGGGGACCCGGATGCTGGAACGTTCCAGGGAACCTGGGGGCCGGTCGCGTACCCACCACCACACACCGCCCGCCAGCAGGACACTGAGCGCCGCGGTCCCGCCGAACGTCGCCGTCCAGCCGAACGCCCGCAGCGCCGCCGAGAGCGGGACCGTACCGGCGACCTGGCCGAGCGCCCCGGTCATCGCGGTGAGGGCCGTCAGCAGCGCGAACCGGTGCCGGGGGAACCACTCGGCCGCCAGCCGCAGGACGTTCAGGAAGGTGAACGCGTCGCCGAGGCCCACGAGCGCCCGGCCCGCCACCGCCAGCGGCATCGAGGTCGCCACCGCGAACATCGTCTCCCCGGCGGCCATGCACATCAGCGCCACACAGAGCATCCGGCGCGGACCGAACCGGTCGGCCATGATCCCGCCCGGGATCTGCATCGCCATGTACACACCGAGCTGCAGAATCGCGAACGTCGACAACGCCGTCGAGCCGACGCCGAACCGCTGCTGTGCCGCCAGCGCGGCGACGCCGAGCCCGGTCCGGTGGAAGAACGCCACCAGGTAGACCAGCGTGCCGACACCCCAGACACTCCAGGCCCGGCGCCCGCCGAGCGGATGATCCCTGGTCGCGGGGGGACGCGGTGTGAGGACCGCGAGGTTCACCTGTGCACCTTTCGAGGGGACGTGACGTGTGTGACTAGAGGGACTAGTGAGGCCTGAGCGAGCCGATCGCGTGCGCATGCGAGTACGTTGGGGAACGGAGGGGACGGCATCGGACTCGGGAACGGGCGAGTCTCAGAGCATCGGGTGCGGTCGGGCAGAGGCTCGGGGCGAGGCTGCGAGCGGCGCTGTGGGCAGGCCCGCGGTCGGGCAGGTTCGGGGCGGCTCTGCGGGGCGGGTCTTCGGAGGGCGCGGCTGAGGCGTGGCTAGGGGCCGGACCTGCTGGGCGGGGGTGCGGAGAGCGGGCCTGTGGTCGGGGCAGGGCTCGAGTGGGTCTACCGGGGCGTACGGGTCTGCGGGGCCTGCGGGTCAGGTGCGGGCTTCCAGGGCGATGGTCGCGGTCTGGAGGTGGCGGTGGATCGCGCCGCGGATGCGGCGGCGGTCGCCGGACCGTACGGCCGCGAGGATCTCGGCGTGGTCGCTGATCGCGTCGGCGGCGCGGCGGGGGTCGTCGGCGGTCAGGCGGGCCATGCGGAGCTGGCGGTCGCGCAGAGAGTCGTACAGGCGGGTGAGGATCTCGTTGCCCGCGGCGGCCACGATGGTGCGGTGGAAGCAACGGTCGGCGTGGGCGAACTCCTTGGCGTCGCCGGTACGGGCGTGCTCGCGCATGGCGTCGAGGAGGGTCGTGAGGTGTTCGGCGAGGTCGGGGCCGAGGGTGGCCTTGCCCGCCGTGAAGGTCTCGACGAGCTCCCTGGTCTCCATGACGTCGGCGATCTCCTGCGCGGAGACGGCGAGGACCAGCGCGCCGCGCTTGGGGTAGAGCCTGACCAGGCCCTCGGTCTCCAGGCGCAGGAGAGCCTCGCGTACGGGCGTACGGGACACGCCCACGGCGGTGGCGATCTCACCCTCGCTGAGGAGTGCGCCGCCCGGGTAGGCGCGGTCGAGGATGGACTGCTTCACGTGGTCGTAGGCCCGGGCCGTCGCTGTCGTCATCTTGTATCTATCTTACATACAAGCGGTATACCGACGTATTCGGGATGGTCTGGCGGGCATTTCGGTGTTGGATCAACAGGGCCCGCGGGACCGGTAGCCTCGTACGTTGGCCGGTCGGTTGGGGAGAGGGAGTAAACGTGACGCTCGTCATAGCCATGGACGGCCCATCGGGGTCGGGCAAGTCCAGCGTCTCCAAGGGCGTCGCCCGCGCCCTCGGGCTGCGCTATCTGGACACGGGCGCGATGTACCGCGCGATGACGTGGTGGATGCTCCACGAGGGGGTCGACGTCGACGACCCGATCGCCGTCGCCGACCGCGCGGGCGAGCCCGAGCTGGTCTGCGGCACCGACCCCGACCACCCGGCGATCACCGTCGACGGCACCGACGTCTCCGCGCCGATCCGCACCGCGGAGGTCACCGGCCACGTGAGCGCGGTCGCCGCCGTCCAGGCCGTACGCCGGCGGCTCGTCGACCTTCAGCGGCGTACCATCGGCGACGGGGGCATCGTCGTCGAGGGCCGCGACATCGGCACCGTCGTCGCGCCGGACGCCGAGGTGAAGATCTACCTCACGGCGAGCGCCGAGGCGCGCGCCCAGCGCCGGAGCAAGGAGCTCAGCGGCGTGACCGTGTCCGCGACAAAGGCCGACCTGGCGCGCCGCGACCGGCTCGACTCGACCCGCAAGGCCGATCCGCTCGCGCGCGCGGACGACGCGACCGAGGTGGACACCACGAGCCTCGGGCTCGAGGAGGTCATCGACGTGATCGTGCGGATCGCCCTGGAGAACACCTCCGGGCCGGTGTGCGGCACGGCACGCCGCGCGATCGACCGGCACCGGTAAGACAGTGCCCGGCCACGGCCGGGCACTTCAGCATCGTGAACGCGGCCGACATGCGCCGCGGAGGAGAGAACGTGAGTGCATTCGAGCACGCCGACGCGGTCGTCGACGTCGTTGAGCACGACGTCGCGCCGCCACCGGTCGTGGCGGTCGTCGGACGGCCAAACGTCGGCAAGTCCACGCTCGTCAACCGGATCCTCGGCCGCCGCGAGGCCGTCGTCGAGGACGTGCCGGGTGTGACGCGTGACCGCGTCGCCTACGACGCGGCCTGGGGCGGGCGCAGGTTCACCGTCCTGGACACCGGCGGCTGGGAGCCGAACGCCGAGGGGCTGGCCGCCGCGGTCGCCGACCAGGCGCGCCTGGCCGTCGACGCCGCCGACGTCGTCCTGTTCGTCGTGGACGCCACCGTCGGCTCGACCGACACCGACGAGGCGGTCGGCGACGTCCTGCGGCGTTCGAAGAAGCCCGTCGTGCTGGCCGCGAACAAGGTCGACGACGCGCGCGCCGAGGCGGACGCCGCCCTGCTGTGGTCGCTCGGCCTCGGCGAGCCGCTGACCGTCTCGGCCCTGCACGGCCGGGGGAGCGGTGACCTGCTGGACGCCGTCCTGGCCGCGCTTCCCGAGGAGGCGCCGCCGGAGACGTTCGGCGCCGCCGGCGGCCCCCGCCGCATCGCCCTGCTGGGCCGGCCCAACGTCGGCAAGTCGAGCCTGCTGAACAAGCTGGCCGGGGAGAATCGCGTCGTCGTCGACTCCGTCGCCGGCACCACGCGCGACCCGGTCGACGAGCTGATCGAGCTGGGCGGCCAGACCTGGCGGTTCATCGACACCGCCGGCATCCGTCGGCGGGCCCGCGAGGCGCAGGGCGCCGACTTCTACGCGACGCTGCGCACCCAGTCGGCCCTCGACCGGTCCGAGGTCGCCGTGGTGCTCGTCGACGCGAGTGAGCCGCTGGCCGAGCAGGACCTGCGGATCATCACGATGGTGATCGAGTCGGGCCGCGCGCTGGTCCTGGCGTTCAACAAGTGGGACCTGGTCGACGAGGAGCGCCGGCACTTCATCGACCGTGAGATCGACCGCCAGCTGCACCACGCGCGGTGGGCGCCGCGGGTGAACATCTCCGCGCGCACCGGGCGGCACGTGGAGAAGCTCGTACCCGCGCTGGAGACCTCGCTGGGCGGCTGGGGCGAGCGGGTGCCGACCGCGAAGCTCAACGCCTTCATGACCGACCTGGTCGCCGCCAAGCCGCACCCGGTCCGCGGTGGCAAGCAGCCGCGCATCATGTTCGCGACGCAGGCGGGCGTACAGCCGCCGCGGTTCGTGCTGTTCACGACCGGTTTCCTGGAGTCCGGCTACCGGCGCTTCATCGAACGCCGCCTCCGTGAGGAGTTCGGGTTCGAGGGCACCCCGATCGAGGTCAGCATGAAGATCAGGGAGAAGCGCCAGCGGAAGTGAGCCCCGGAGGGCGTGGCCACGCCGTCAGGAGGTGGCCACGCGCTCCTTCCGGGTCTCCATCGCGTGCTGGACGAGGGCGATCAGCACCTCTTTGCTCGACTCCTTCTCGCGCGCGTCGCACAGGAGTACGGGGACGCGCGTGCCGAGGTTGAGTGCCGCCTGCACCTCGTCGAGCTGGTAGCGGCGCGCGCCGTCGAAGCAGTTCACCGCGACGATGAACGGCGTGTTGCGCCGTTCGAAGTAGTCGACCGCCGGGAAGCAGTCGGCGAGGCGCCGGGTGTCGGCGAGCACGACCGCGCCGAGCGCGCCGATCGCGACCTCGTCCCACATGAACCAGAACCTCTCCTGTCCGGGCGTGCCGAACAGGTAGAGCATGTACTCGTCCTTGATCGTGATGCGGCCGAAGTCCATCGCGACGGTGGTCGTCTTCTTGGTCTCCACGCCGGACACGTCGTCGACGTCCGCGCCCCGGTTGGTGAGCAGCTCTTCGGTGCGCAGCGGCTTGGTCTCCGACACGGTCCCGACGAGCGTGGTCTTGCCGGCACCGAAACCGCCGGCGATCAGGATCTTGATCGCCTTGGGCAGCTGACGGCCCTGCCTGTCAAAGCGCATGAAGGCCCTCGATCACTGCCCGGTACATCTTCTCGTCGTGCATGAGTTCCGTCTCAGATTGCGGGTCCTGGACCGTCACAAGACCCTTGTCGAGCAGGTCGCCGAGGAGGACCCGCACGGTCACGGCCGGTAGCTTCAGGTGGCCCGCGATCTCGGCCACGGACAGCACCTGCTCGCACAGCCGTACGGCGGCCCGATGCTCCGGCGACAGGCCGAGCTCGGGTGCCGGGGACAGCCCGGTGGAGGCGACCATGGTCACGAGGTCGAACGAGCCGCGGATCGGCTGCATCCGGCCGCTGGTCATGACGTACGGCCGGACTAGGGGTCCGGCCAGGTCGTCGAGCCAGCGTTCTTCGGGGTCCGGCTCCTCGGCGGAGGCGTCGGCGTGGTCGCCGTCGGCCTCCGGGTCGTCGGCAGAGAGGGGGTAGGGGTCCGTGCTGGGGGTCTCCTCCGTTGAGGAATCGTTGGGGGATGTCATTGGGGCGGCTCCGTGGATCGCGACGCCGCGCTGAGGTGATGGCCGACTCCCGTGACGAGCATCGCCATCTCGTACGCGATGAGTCCGATGTCGGCCTCCTCGGTGCTGAGCACCGCCAGGCAGGCGCCGTAGCCCGCGACGGTCACCAGGAGATAGGCGGACTTCATCTCGACGACGGTCTGACGGATGGGGCCGCCGTTGAATCGCTCGCCCACGCCCTTGGCCAGGGACTGGATGCCGGCGGCGACCGCGGCCAGGTGCTCGGCGTCCTCGTGTTCGAACTCCTGCGATGAGGCCATGAGCAGGCCGTCAGCGGACAGGACGATCGCGTGCTCGGCCTCCTTCACCCGTTTGATCAGGTCGTCGAGCAACCAGGCCAGGTCGGCGGAGGGATCTGTCTTTTGCGCCACTGCTCGTCCTTCTAGGCTTCTTCGTCGGTGGGGGAAACGGACTCGGCGACGGTCTGCGACTTCGCAGCATCGGTTCTGCCGCGCCGGGTACCGGCCTGAAGACCGCCGAATGATCGGCGGATCGACTCAGGTGAAGGACCGTTGTCCTCGTTACCGTCCTTGGTGTCTTTCGCGGTGGTCGGGCCGTCCGTACGGAGCGCGGGCGCGATGCTGGCCTGCGGTACGCGCACCGGAAGACCACCCGGCGTCGTCGTCACCGCCGCGTCGGCGGTCACCGGCGGCGGATCCTCCCGTACGGTCTCGGTGGTGGATCGCCGCTTCGGCAGTTCGGGGGCGCCGGGAGTGGGGGGCGCCTCGAGCGAGGCGATCGGCTCGGGCGTCGGGAGGGGCAGCTCGTCGAGGTGCTCGGCCAGGCCGCCGACCCGGGCGGGGACGTCGCCGTAGGACGTGGCGGTGATCCCGGCCGCGCCGACCGACACGGGCAGGCCGCGGGGGGCCGTGTCCGGCATGCCCTCGCCCTCCTCGTCGACGATCAGGTCGTGGGGGATCAGCACCACCGCGGTGGTGCCCCCGTACGAGGAGTGCTTGAGCGAGACCCTCACGTCGTAGCGCACGGCGAGCCGTCCGACGACGTACAGGCCGAGGTGGGCGGAGCTGGAGAGGTTGAACTCCGGCGGGTCCGTCACGCGCTCGTTGATGGAGGACAGGATCTCGTCGGTCATGCCCAGACCGCGGTCCTCGATCTCGACCGCGTAGCCGTGCGCGACGCGGTGACCGCTCACCTGCGCCTGGGTGTACGGCGGCGAGAAGGAGATGGCGTTCTCGATCAGCTCGGCGAGGAGGTGGACGATGTCACCGACGGCGCGTCCGGCCAGGGCGACCTCGCCCATCGGCAGCACCGTCACGCGGGTGTAGTCCTCGACCTCGGCCACCGCGGAGCGTACGACGTCGATCATCGGGACCGGGCGCCGCCAGCCACGTGCGGGCGTGGCGCCCGACAGGACGATGAGGTTCTCCGCGTTGCGTCGCATACGGGTGGCGAGGTGGTCGACCCGGAACAGGTCCTCGAGTTCCTTGGCGTCGTCCTCGCGGCGCTCCATGCCGTCCAGCAGGGTCAGCTGCCGGTGGACCAGCGCCTGCGAGCGGCGGGCCAGGCTGAGCAGAATGTCGCGGATGCCGCGCCGAAGCTCGGCCTGCTCGACCGCGGTACGGATCGCGGTCTGCTGCACGGAGTTGAACGCCAGGCCCACCTGGCCGATCTCGTCGTTACCGAACAGCAGGGGCGGCGCCTCGGCGTCGACGTCGACCTTCTCGCCGCGGCCCAGGCGCTCGACCACGCGCGGCAGCCGCTCGTCGGCGAGGCGGTGCGCCGCCCGGCGCAGGCCCTCGAGCTGCCGCATGAGCGTACGGACCGTGGTGATGGAGACGATGACGGACGTGACGACCGCGACGAGGCCCAGACCGCCGGCGAGGGCCAGCCGGGCGACGACGCCGATGGCGATCGGCCGGGCGCGCTTGATCAGACGGTCACCGCCGCCGAACACCGCCTTTGACAGGTCGGACAGGGCCGGGTCCGCGACCGAACGCCACTGGCCCGCGGTCACCGGCGGGGTACGACCGGCGTGGCTCCTGGTCATCACCGTCGACTCGACGGTACGGAACCGGGCGAGGTCGGAGCTCTTGACGACCAGGTCGTAGGAGACCCGGTCGGCCCCCTGCAGCTCCTCCAGGGCCTTGCTCAGCGAGTAGCGTTGGGCCCCGGCCACCTGAATGAACTGCAGGTAGTCTGCGCTGGTGAACCGCTTGGCCGCGAGCACACCGGACAGGAGAGCGTCCTCCTGGGAGAGCAGCTCCCTGGCCCGGTTCAGCCCGACGACGGCACGGACGTCCTTGGCGAAGCCCTTGTCGTCCAGCGTGGCGAGGGTGTCATCGACCTGGAAGACGGCATCGACGGCGTCGTTGTAGACGGAGGCCGTTTTGGTGCGGTCGGTCAGCCCGGAGTCGATCGCGCTCCGGTTGACTCCAAGGTCGGCGAACTGCCGCAGGGCGCCCTGGACGGCGACCTTGAGCTCGGGGCTCTCGGCGAGTTTCACGTTGCCGCTGCGCGACAGTTTCGCGAACTCGGCGACCGCCTTGTCGGTGCGCACGCGCTGGGCGTCGAGCGCGGCGCGCTGCTGCGGTCCCGGGTTGCCCAGACGGATCACTGACAACTGGCGCTCACGCTGAAGCTCCGGCTGTAGCTTGTCGATCGGCTGGGCGACGTCGCTGTTGAGTGCGGAGACCCAGACGAGGTTCACACCCTCGCGCAGGGTCACCCAGGCTGCGAACGCCCAGAGGGCAGCGAGGGACAGCAACAGAGCGGTGATCTTGGTCCGAAGGCGCGCGTTGCGAAAGCGCATTACACCAGCCCCAGCAAATATGAAGGAAGGTTTACAACTTTTTCACAAAATGGTGACTATCAGACTGACTTGGAGCGTGATCGGCCTGCATTCCGTGGCGCGCACAGACGTATCGCACCGTTTCGGTCGGATCTGGCGACGACGGACTCTACAACGAGCCGAATATCGGTTCAAGATCAATGGGAATAAAGTTGACATTACTACCGCTTCGTCGGTCCATGTCGGGTTTCGGCGTTCTCAGCGCCGAAGTCGAGCCGATGCCGCCGGCCCAGGTGCAGGGCGGCCAGCACCGCCGCGCGTACGACGGCATCCGGCCGGTAAAGGTCCTTGTCGTGCCAGAGCGGCGGCCCCTCGTCACCGGCGGGCGACCACAGGAGACGTTCGCAGCCGAGCGCAGCCGCCTCGCGGCGCTCCGCGTACATCTCATCCGGTCGTACGCCGGGCAGTGGCCGGGTCATCAGCAGCGTCTGGACCGCGTAGGCGGTCTCCTCGGTCGTGCCGGACCAGTGCCCCCACGACCCGTCGGCGCGCTGCGTGGCCAGGACCCACCGTACGGCGCGCGAGACCGCCCCGGCCGACCGCGGGCCGCCGAAGGCGTGCAGCGCGAGCGCGGCGCAGGCGGTGGCGTAGTACGGGGAGGCGTGCCAGCGGTCGTGCCAGCTTCCGTCGGCCCGCTGCCGCTCGCGCAGCCACGCCGAGATCTTGGCGATCGTCTCCGTACGGCGCGGGCCCGTGCCGCCGCCCCTGCCGTCCTGGTGATACTGCCCGAAGGCCTCGAGGACGTGCGCGTTCGTACTGACGGACACGCCCTCCTCGCCGGGCCAGGTACAGAAGTGGGTCTCGGTCTCGAACTCCCACAGCGGGTCGGGCGGCTGCGGCCGTCCGGTCAGCGCGAGGGCGTACAGCGCGCCGGCCGTGGTGTCGGCGTCCGCGGGGAGCCCGGCGGCGGCGGGCGTGCCGGCCGGCCCGAGCCGCTCGGCCAGGCTCGCGACGAACGACGGGGACGGGCTGATCGGGATCCCGGCGCGTACGAGCCAGCTCAGCACCCAGCCGCGCTCGAACACGGTGATCGGGAGGCCGCACGGGACCGGTCCGCCGTACTGGTGGACGGCGGTCTCGAGGAACTTGCGCGCGGGGGAGGACGGTGCGGGCGGCACGTCGCCGAGCCAGGCCGCCGTGGCCGCCGGTGACGCGCCGATCGTGCCGGTCGTCTCGGGCCGGATCGCGGCGTGGCCGCACGCGGCGTCCCCGCCGATCTCGAGGGCGTGCAGGAGCTTTTGCGGCAGAGCGCCGCCGGTGCCGAGCCGGGCCCGGATCAGCTTGAGCGCTGTGTCGTCGATGCCCGAGGGAGGATGGAGGCGCTCGTCGGCCGGCCACCACGCCGCATGGCCGGAGCGCAGGTCGCCGAGGTCGTCCAGCCGCGCGTTGATCGAGCCGACCAGCGCGGGCACGATCAGCTCGATCGCCGGCAGGTCCGGCAGGTCGGCGCCGGTCAGCGCGCCGGGGCCGTGCAGCCAGTGGAAGAGCGCGCGCAGGCCGAGGCCGGCCGCCGCCTGCTCGGTGGAGGTCCCGTCCGCGCGCAGCACCGACAGCAGTGCCTCGGCCGCGCTCAGCGTCGGGACCAGCGCGTAGCCGGGTTCCGGGGCGCCCCATCCTCCGTCGGGCCGCTGGGTCCGCAGGAGGTAGTCGACGCGCCGCGCGTGCCCGGTCAGCCACGGGGTGAGGGACACCAGCCGCCCGGTCTCATAGACCGACGGGGAGACCTGGCCCCAGGGCTCGGCGGCGATCGCGGCGATCAGCGCGTCCGCCTCGGCGGCCAGGTCCTCGACCGGGGTACGCGCGGTCGTGGCGCCGCCGGCGGTCACAGCGTGCCCCAATAGTCGGTCATGCCGTAGAAGCCCACGCTGTAGCCGATCTGGCGTCGCAGGTAGACGGCCTCGCCGGGGAAGCGGGCGGCCAGCGGTTCGATCATGTTCTCGCAGCTTTCGACCAGCTCGCCGATCCGCTTCGTCACGTCGTCGCGGCTCAGGCCGAGCATCAGACTGTTCAGGTCGCCCCAGGCGACGTCGCGTTCGTAGGTGGCCAGGTCGTTGAGCAGGCGCAGCGTGCGCTGCACCTCCGCGCTGACCGCCGCCAGTTCGCGCAGCTCCGCCGCGGTCGCAACGTCGCTGTTATGGATCCAGTGCGAGACGTTGACGAGGGTGGCCCCGATGTTGTCGGCGTTGGCGAGGTACTCCTCGAACGTCGGAAGCGCGGAGCGGTCGCCGACGGCGTGGGCGGTCTTCCAGTCCCACTCACGTGCGTTCGCGTGCAGGTACCGCCGCAGCTGGTCGCGCCAGACCGGGGACAGCTCGGCCCAGCCGGGCCGGCCGGCCAGCGTGTCGCGCAGGCTCGCGAGAAAGACCTCCAGCGGGACGTCGGGAGTGGGAGACTCCCCCTCTCCCACGGCCCCGCATCCGGCCACGATGGCCTCGATCTCCGCCCTGGACGTCGCGGCGCGGTCAACGAGCCAGTCGGTGGCGAACTCCCACAGCACCATGCGCGTGGTGAACCGGATCTGCGCCGTGGTCGCGCCAGGCGCGCCGAAGGCGATCGCGAGCGCGACGCCGCTGAAGACCGTCGGGCCGAACGGCTTGGCCGGGAAAAGCCCGGGATACTCGGACGCGCAATCCTGCAGGTCGCGGAGGCAGTCCGTCGCGAGGGCGCAGACCCTTCCCTGCTCTGCCGCGATGTCGACGTCGTCGCGCCCGGCGACGGAAAGCGCCATGACACCTCTCCTGTGTACGGATGAGAACGCTGAGTGATCAGCGTTGGCCGGGATCTCCGGCGGAACGGTCCATGGGGCGGTGTCCCCGACCGGTCAGACGGGTCTCAGGGTCACCTCGACGCTGCGTCTGGGTCGGAGGGTGGGGCCGATTTGCGGCCTGAAGGGCACGGTCGAGCAGGAAACGGGGCGGAAGCGGCTCAGGATCCCGGCGATGATCATTTCCGCTTCGATGTCGAAGACGTGCATGCCGATGCACTGGTGGGGCCCGCCGCCGAACGGGAAGTAGGAGTAGCGGTGCCGCCGCTCGCCGCCGGGCGCGAAGCGGTCGGGGTCGAAGCGCAGCGGGTCGGGCCAGAACGACTCGAGCCGGTGCGTCAGGAACGGGCTGAGGAGAATGGTGTCGCCGGACTTGATGGAGACGCCGTCGAAGTTCGCGGGCTGGACCGCGCGCCGCGGGAAGAGCCAGCCGACCGGGTACAGGCGCAGCAGCTCCTGGATCACCTGGCGCGTGTAGACGAGCTCGGGCAGGTGCGACGGCCGTACCGGTTCCCGCCCCACGATGCGGTCGATCTCGTCGTACAGGCGCACCGCGACGTCGGGGTGGGCGTCGAGGAGCGGCCAGAGCCAGGTCAGCGCGCCGACGGTGGTCTCGGTCGCGGTGGCGAACATCGCGACGAGGTTGTCGCGGACCCAGCGGTCGGTGACCTGACCGCCGTCCGCCGTACGCGCCTGGCAGAGGGCGGAGAAGAAGTCGACGTCGTCGTCGTCCTCCTGCATCCGGTACCTGTCGATCAGCGCGAACAGCACGTCGTCCATCTCCTGGACGCCCTGCCGGAACGCCCGGTCACCCGGGACCCGTACGGACTCGGGCAGGAACGGCAGCAGGAACCGGAACGCGACCGCCACCGCGATCTGGCTGAAGGCGGGCGCGAGCCGGGCGTTGTCCTCGTCGGAGATCTTGTCGCCGAAGAAGACCTTCAGCACGGCCCGGTTGACGATCATCCCGATCTCGGACGTCGCGTCGACCGGACGGCCCGCGCGCGCCGGTTCGGCCAGCGTGCCGATCGAGTCGTTGATCGAGTCGGCGATCCGGTCGGCGATGGAGTTCACGTGCCGGGTGGTGAGCACGGGCTGGAGGCTGTGGCGGCTCAGCTCCCAGTCGGGACCGTCGCCGAGGATGCTGTCGCCGAACAGCCGGTGCAGTGGACGCCAGAATGTGCCCTCGCGGAGGAAGTTCTCCGAGTCGTCCCGCAGGATGTGCTGTACGTGATCGGGGTGAGTCGCCACGTGAGCACGCGAGACGCCGAAGTCGATCCTCACCATCTCGCCCGATGACAGCCGGCCGATCTGCTCGATTTCCTTCATCGGATCGCGCAGGAGCCGTGGAAGTGAGCGGTAGAGCCGGACGGTTCTGGCCCTTTGAGTCAGGCCTGAGTCAACGACGGCAGACACTACTGACTGTCCCCTACTCCGGGATGGGTGGCGCGGCGGACCGGCGACGTCGCAGGCCGAAACGCGGGCCGAACGGACAGGCTTACGAGCTAAATGTGCAGGTCGGACGGCTTTCCAAGTCGACGGGCACGGTGACAATAAGAGGGGCTTATGGGGCAGTATTGCACCATCAATGTCGTTCTGCGAGGGCACCAGCGCTGGAATTTTGACCTCATTCACCCTGACGCCGTCTGACCGAAACCGGCGCGGCTGACGGACACCCCGGTGTCGTCCCAGCGGACTGAGGGGCCGTCGGCCGCGCATCTCGTAGGTTCAGCCCCGGCCGAGGACCAGGTCGGCGGCCCGCCAGGCCATCGCCATCATCGGGCCGTTCAGGTTGCCCGAAACCATGATCGGTAGCACCGAGCAGTCGACCACGCGCAGGCCCTCCACGCCGCGTACCCGCAGCTCGGAATCCACGACGTCGTCCCCATCGGGCCCCATCGCGCAGGTGCCCATCGCGTGGTAGCCGCAGTAGCCGTGGTCGAGCGCGGCGTCGAGCACGTCCCGCTCGCCCGTCACCTTCGCGCCGGGCAGCGTCTCGTCGGTGATGTGCTCGGCGATCGGGTCGGTGGAGAACAGCTCGCGCATCCGGGCGAAGACGCCGACGCCGACGCGGCGGTCGTGCTCGGTGTCGAAGAAGTTGGGCTCGATCACCGGTGCGGCGTCCGGGTCGGACGAGGTGATGTGGATGCTGCCCTCGCTGTCGGGCCGCAGGATCGTCCCGACGCAGTTCACCCCGGGCTCGCGCTCGAGCTCGAGCTGCCGGCCGGGAATCTGCGGCGCGGACGAGAACGGCGCCATCAGCAACTGCGCGTCCGGCCGCACCAGCTCGGGCTGCGTCTTGCAGAACGCGATGACGTCGTACGCGGGCGTGGACAGCGGTCCGCGACGGGTCCGCAGGTAGTTCACGCCCGACATGGTCTGCCGGCGGACGGTGTTGAGCAGCCGGTTGTAACCGAGGTCGTCCTTGATGCGGTACTGCAGCTTGAAGACCCGGTGCTCGCGCATCCGCGCCCCGACGTTGGATCGATCCAAGGTCACGCCGACGCCGGCGCCGCGGAGCGTGTCCGCCGGCCCGATCCCCGAGTGCTGCAACAGCATGGGCGTGGCGATGCTGCCGGTGGAGATCACGACCTCGGCCTCGGCCCGATGGTCGGTGACCTTGCCCTTCCGTCGCGTACGGACCCCGACGGCCCGGCCGTTCTCCACCAGCACGCGTAGCGCGAACGTGTTGACGGCGACGGTGAGGTTCGGCCGGTCGGCGACCGGGTGCAGGAACGCCTTCGCGGCGCTGAACCTCTGCCCGTCGCGGATGGTGGCCATCGCGTAGCCGATGCGCTCGTCGTCGCTCGTGTTGACGTCGTGCTCGCGGCTCCAGCCGAGTGCCACACCGGCCTCGATCATGGCCTCGCACAGCTCGTCGGACTCCGGCGCCGTCGAGACGTTGAGGGGCCCGCCCGCGCCGCGTACCTCAGAGGCGCCGAGTTCGTTGTTCTCGATCCGCTTGTAGATCGGCAGGATCGTGTCCCAGCCCCAACCGGGGTTGCCGAGGCGCTCCAGTTCGTCGAAGTCCTCGCGGTGGCCCCGGTTGTAGATCAATCCATTGATCGAGCTCGAGCCGCCGAGCGTCTTGCCGCGCGGCCACTCCTCGACCCGCTGCGACGGTCCGATGGGCCGTACCGGATACGCCCAGGAGTACCGGCGGCTGTCGAACAGCTTGGCGAAGCCCTTGGGAACCCTGATGAGCGGACTGTTGTCCTTGCCTCCGGCCTCGATTAACAGCACCCGGTTGCCCGGGTCCTCGGACAACCGGTTGGCGAGCACACATCCCGCGGATCCCGCTCCCACGATGATGTAGTCGAACACACCCAACTGAAACTCCATCCCCTTTCGCGGGCACCGGCACCATGTCGTGCCGGCGCCTCTTCCGCGAACCCGACGCGTGATCGTACGGGGGGCCGCGTCCGGGTTCACACCGAAGTGCCGGGGATGTGGAGTGAGAAACGTCCTACCCGCCGCCGAGGACGAGCCGCGCGACGTGGGCCCGCAGCGCGGACACGTCGACCGGGGTGGACGTGGGGTGGAGCCGGTTGGTCAGCAGCGCCCACGCGAGCCCGCGTACGGGGGAGACGGACAGCTCGGTGCCGGTGAAGCCCGGATGGCCGAGGAAGGGTACCCGCGTGCCGTTCGGCAGGCCGACGTCGTCGCGCCGCCAGCCGAGCGCCTGGCCGGGGTCCGGCCCCGCCGCGGCGAACTCCGCGACGACCTCCGGCGGCCAGCCCGGATGCCCGCCGAACATCACCGTGCCCATGCGGGCCACGTCACCCGCGGTGGCGAAGATCCCGGCGTGCCCGGCGGCGCCGCCGAAGGCGTGGTGGGCGTTGCCGTCGTTGGCCTCGCCGCGCAGCCAGTGGGTCCGCGACCCCGACGGTGCCCGCGCGCCCGGCACCGGGTACGGCTCGCCGGTCGCGATCATGCGGCGTTCCCATTGGTCGCCCTCGGAGGTCACGGCGATGTCGGTGCGGCCGGGGTCCAGGGGGCCGAAGCCGGTGTGGCGCAGGCCGAGCGGCCCGGTGACGAGGTCGGCGATCGTCGCCGGCAGGTCCGAGCCGTGCGCGCGTGACACGATCGCGCCGAGGAGCTGGAAGCCCAGGTCGGAGTAGTGGCGCCCGGCGCCGGGACGGTGGCGCAGGGGCAGCGCGGCGGCCCGCGCGACGGCGGCCGCGGGGTCGGACCGGACCGCCGGGCCGTCCGCGGCGTCCGCGTACAGCGGCCACCACTCCCACAGGCCCGCGCGGTGCAGCAGCAACAGCCGGACGGTGACCGCGTCCTTCGCCCCTCCGGAGAAGCCCGGCACCAGGGCATGGACCGGTGCGTCCAGGTCGAGGGCGCCCTCGGCGCGCAGCCGCATGATCGCCAGCGTCGTGACGATCTTGGTCACGGAGGCGAGGTCGAACCAGGTGCCCGGCCCGGCGTCCCCGGCCGTGACCGCCGGCGGCGTGGGGGAGTCACGGGGGACCCGGGCGAGCACGACGGCGGTGGGGCCGTGCTCGCCGCCCACCGCGCGGTCGATCGCGGCGTCCAGTTGATCATCCGGGTACGGCCTCGTCACGACTGGTCTCCGGCGGATCGGCGGACGGAGGTTACTTTTTAACGTCATTATGCGGCAGAGTGGTACAGAATATTCTTGAAGCCACGGATGGGGACCCGCATGCGAACGCACAGACACCTCTTCTACCAGGCATTCGCGCTGGTGGGAGCCGTCTCGCTCGCCGTCACGGCCTGCTCGCCGGCCGGTTCGAAGAAGGGCGGCACGGGTTCCGGAGGGCCGCTGGTCGTCGCGCGCACGGTCGATCTGGACCAGCTCGACCCGGCGGTCGCGACGGCGTTCGGCACCACGCAGACGCTGCGGCTGATGTTCGACACGCTGCTGACCACGGACGCCTCCGGGCGTCTCGTGCCCGATCTGGCCACGTCGTGGGACACGGGCAAGGACGGCAAGACGCTGACCTTCCACCTCAAGCCCGGCGCGAAGTTCCACAACGGAGACCCGGTCACCGCCGACGCCGTCGTTGCCACCATCGACCGGATCCGCGACGAGAAGACCGCGTCGGTGCTCCGCTCGAACCTCGGATCCGTCTCGAAGGTCACCGCGACGGACCCGAACACCGCCGTGATCAGCCTGAGCAAGCCGGATGGCTCCGTGCTCAACACGATGACGCTGATCGGGACCGCGATCCTCGACCCCGCCGACATCACGGCGAACCGGGTCGGCACGGCCGAGAACGGCTCCGGCCCGTTCAAGCTGGCCGGCCGCGTGCACGGCCAGAAGGTGGCCCTGACCGCCAACGCCGCCTACTTCGACGGCAAGCCGTCGGTCTCCGGCGTGGAGTTCCGCGTCATCCCCGACGAGAACTCCATCCTGGCGGGCCTGCGGGCCAAGGCCTTCGACGCGGGCGTGCTCACCGACCCGAACATCGTGTCCCAGGTGCACGGCGGACTCCAGGTCGCCTCGACGCCCTCGCTCGCGTACCACACGCTGATGCTGAACGGCCGGCGCAAGCCGCTCGACGACCTCGCCGTACGCCAGGCCATCGCCTGCGCCGTCGACCGCAAGCAGGTGATCGACACGGCCGCCGCCGGTCAGGGCGCCGTCACCGGGCCGCTCACCGGTCCCGGCCTCGGCCTGTCGCCCACCGACGGCCTGCCCTGCCGTCCGGGTGACACCGCGGCCGCCAAAAAGCTGCTCGCCGGCTCCGGCGTGAAGACCCCGGTCACCCTCAAGACGCTGGTGATGAGCGGCGGCTACGCCTCCGCGATCAACGAGGCGCAGAACCTCCAGGCCCAGCTCGCGGCGGTCGGCGTCAAGCTCGAGCTCGACCAGCAGCCGGTCAACGTGTACGTGAAGCGCTGGACCTCGGCGGACTACGACGCCACGGTGGCACTCAACGGCGGCGACAACTCCCCGTACCTGATGTACGGCCGCTACTTCACCGACGGCGCCTCGCTCTCCAAGCCCGCGGGCCTGGACTCGCCGAAGATCGCGGACCTGCTCGGCCGCGTCAACGCGACGGCCGACCCGGCGGCGCGCGCCCCGATCGCAGCGGAGTTGCAGCGCACGATGCTCGAGCAGTCGCCGTGGGTGTGGCTCTATACCGACAAGAACGTCGTGGTCAGCCAGCCCGGTGTGAAGGGGCTCGGCATCACCGCCGACGACTCCCTGCGCTCGCTCGCACGGGCCAGTAAGGGATGATCCGCGCCGTCGGCGGGCGCCTCGCGGGCCTGGTGGGCACCGTCTTCGGCGTCGCCGTGGTGGTCTTCGCGCTGCTCCGCCTGCTGCCCGGCGACGCGATCGACGCGACGCTGGGCACGCAGGCGGGCCTGCTCACCGACGCACAGCGGGCTTCGCTCGCGCGCTACTACGGCATCGACCAGTCGGTCCCGCACCAGTTCGTGACCTGGATCGTCCAGCTCCTGCACGGCAACCTCGGTGTGTCGGTGAACAGCGGCACCGCGGTCACGACGCTGCTGGGGTCGGCCATCCCGGTCACGCTCGAGCTCGCCGTGCTGGCGACGCTGATCGGCGCGCCGCTCGGCATCGCGCTGGGCGTGCTGGCCGCAGGCCGCCCCGGCGGCGCGCGCGACCTCGGCGTACAGTCCGCGGGGCTGCTCGGCCTGGCGCTGCCGGAGTTCGTGCTCGCCTCCGTCACGGTCGCGGTGCTCGGCGCGGTCTTCGCGTACTTCCCGTCGGCGGGCACGTTCGTGCCGCTGACCCGGTCCGTGGGGGGCAACCTCAGCCAGCTGATCTACCCGGCGCTCGTCCTCGCGGTCGGCCTGGCCGCCACGGTGATGCGCACGACCCGGTCGGCGTACCTCGACGTGGCGCGCTCGGACTTCGTCCGCACCGCGCGCGGCAAGGGCCTGTTCCCGCGCCGCATCCGGCTGCGTCACGTGCTGCGCAACTCCAGCGTCCCGATCGCGACGATGGTCGGCATCCAGTTCGGCTACCTGCTCGGCGGCACGGTCGTCGTCGAGCAGGTCTTCGCGCTGCCCGGCCTCGGACGGCTGCTCCTGAACGCGATCCTCCAGCGCGACTACGCGGTGGTCCAGTCGGCCGTACTCCTGACCGCCGTCGCGTTCGTCCTGGTGAACCTCCTCGTCGACCTGCTCTACCGGGCCCTGGACCCGAGGACGGCGGGGTCATGACCAGCGTTCCTCCCGTCGTCACCGCGCCGCCGGCCACGGCCGCGCCCGGCCGCCGCGGGGTGCTCCACCGCGTCTGGGCCGACCGGAACGGGCGCGTCGGGCTGGTGATCACCGGCCTGGTCGTCGCGGCCGGGCTCGCCGGGCTCGCGGGCCTGCTGCCCTACGACCCGGTCGCCCAGCAGGTCGCGGTACGCCTCAGGCCGCCATCGGCGAGCCACCTCTTCGGCACCGACCAGTTCGGGCGCGACGTGTTCGCCCGCGCGCTGTCCGGAATCTTCGCCTCGCTACGCGTCGCCGTCGTCTCCGTGGCCGTCGCGTCCACACTCGGCACGCTCGTGGGCGTCGTCGCCGGCTACGCGGGCGGTTGGGCCGACGCCGTCATCGGCCGGCTCAACGACGTGCTGTTCGCGTTCCCGGCGATCCTGCTCGCGCTGACCGTGATCTCCGCGCTCGGCCGCGGCTGGACCAACACGACGCTCGCGATCGCCATCGTCTACCTGCCGATCTTCGTACGGACCGCGCGCGGGCCGACGCTGACCGTGCGCGACGCCGAGTACGTGCGCGCCGGCCGGGTGCTGGGCTACGGCGCGGTGCGGCTGCTCGCGCGGCACGTCCTGCCGAACGTCGCGGCGCCGGTCCTCGTGCAGACCACCCTCGCCATGTCCTGGGCGGTGCTGACCGAGTCGACGCTCAGCTTCCTCGGCCTCGGCACGCAGCCGCCGCAGAGCTCGCTCGGCCTGATGGTCGCGGACGGGCGTACCTACCTCACCACGGAGCCGTGGCTGCTGATCGCGCCCGCAGCCGTGCTCGTGCTGGCCGTCATCGGGCTCAACCTGCTCGGTGACGGGCTGCGCGCGGCCCTGGACCCATCGGAGCATCGCTCATGAGCGCGCCCGCGCTCGCCGTCGAGGACCTCACCGTCACCGCGGGCGCCGACCTGGTACGCGGCGTCGAGCTGGCCGTCGAGCCCGGCCGTACGCTCGGCCTCGTCGGTGAATCCGGCTCCGGCAAGTCGATGACCGCGCTGGCCGTCATGGGGTTGCTGCCGAACGGCGTCCACGTCACCGGCGGCGCGGTACGCGTCGGCGGGCGCGACGTCGTCCCCCTCACCGAGGCCGAGCGGCGTACGGTGCGCGGCGCCCAGGTCGGCATGGTCTACCAGGAGCCGATGACCGCGCTGAACCCGCTGATGCGCGTCGGCGCGCAGATCGTCGAGGGCCTCACCGCGCACGGCATGGCCGCCCCCGAGGCGCGCCGCCGCGCGGCCGAGACCCTAGACCGGGTCGGGCTGCCGGTGGACCGCGCCATGCGCGCGTACCCGCACCAGCTCTCCGGTGGCATGCGCCAGCGCGCCATGATCGCGGTCGCGGTGGCGCCGCGCCCCCAGGTGCTGATCGCCGACGAGCCGACGACCGCGCTCGACGTCACCATCCAGCGGCAGGTCATCGAGCTCGTCGACGAGCTGCGCCGCGAGGAGGGCATGGCGGTCGTTTGGATCACGCACGACCTCGGCGTCGTCGCCCACATCGCCGACCGCACGGCGGTCATGTACGCCGGGCGGGTCGTGGAGGTGGGCCCGACCGCGGACCTGTTCGGCGGGCCGTCGCACCCGTACACGGCGGGGCTCCTGCGCTCCCTGCCCGCCCCGCGCGGCGCCGACCGTACGCCCTTGGTCCAGATCGGCGGCCTGCCGCCGGACCTGGCGCACCTGCCGGCCGGCTGCCCGTTCGAGCCCCGCTGCCCGCAGCGCCGCGACGTCTGCGCCGAGACCGAGCCCGTCCTGCTCGGCGGGCTCTCACGGCTCGCGGCCTGCCACGTGCCTCCCGAGGAGTGGTCCGCGTGAGTCGGAGCAACACCACGACGCTGACCGTCGACCAGGCCGTGAAGCACTATCGCGGCCCGCGCGGCACGGTCGTGCACGCCCTCGACGGGGTGTCGTTCACGCTCGCGCCCGGCGAGACCCTCGGGGTCGTGGGGGAGTCGGGCTGCGGCAAGTCGACCCTCGCGCGCCTCCTCGTACGCCTGGAGGACCCCACCTCCGGCCGGGTCCTGCTCGGCGACACCGACCTCACCGCGCTCGGCGCCCGCGCGATGCGGCCGTACCGGCGGCGGATCCAGATGGTCTTCCAGGACCCGTACGCCTCGCTGCACCCGCGGCTCACCGTCGAGCAGACCCTCGGCGAGGTGCTCGCCGTACACGGCCTGGCCGCGCGCGGCGCCGAGCGCGCCGGCCGGGTCGTCGAGCTGATGGAGATGGTCGGGCTGCCCGCGCGGCTGCGCGACCGGTTCCCCGCGCACCTGTCCGGCGGCCAGCGCCAGCGCGTCGGCATCGCGCGCGCCCTGGCGGTCGAGCCGGACATCCTGGTGCTCGACGAGGCCGTCTCCGCGCTCGACGTCTCGGTGCGCGCGGAGGTGATGAACCTCCTCGTCGGGCTGCGCGAGCGGCTGAGCCTCAGCTACGTGTTCATCTCCCATGACCTGTCGATGGTGCGCCACATCAGCGACCGCGTCCTCGTCCTGTACATGGGCCGGGTCGCCGAGTCGGGGCCCTGGCGGACCGTCTCCGACGAGCCCCTGCACCCGTACGCGCGCTCGCTCCGCGACGCCGCGCTCGTCCCCGGTCCCGGGGCGGCCACGCCGCCGCCCGTACTCCGCGGCGAGGTCTCCGACGCCGCGCGGCCCCCGGCGGGCTGCCGGTTCCACCCGCGCTGCCCGGTCGCCGAGGACCGGTGCCGCACCACTGAGCCGGCGCTGCTCGAGCTGCTGCCGGACCACCTGGCCGCGTGCCACGTCGCGGCGGAGACCACGCGAGCCGGCTCCTGATGGGACCCGACCCGCGTACCGTGCTGAGCCGGGCGCGCGGCCTGCTGCCGACGCTGCCACCGTCGGAGAAGCGGGTCGCCGAGCGCCTGGTCGCCGACCCGGAGGGCACGGCGGCGCTCAGCATCCAGGAGCTCGGCCGATCCACCGGCACCTCCGCCGCGACCGTCCAGCGGCTGTGCCGCCGGCTCGGGCTGCCCGGCTATCCGGGGTTGCGGATGGCCCTGATCGCGGCCGTCACGCAGGAACGCGCGGAGAGCGGCGCGGACCCGGCGGTGGGCGGCGACATCGGTACGGCCGACTCCACGGCCTCCATCATCGAGAAGATCGCCTACAACGACGGCCTCGCCGTACGCGAGACGGCGCGGCAGCTCGACGTCGCCGCGCTCGAGGCGGCGGCGCTCGCCGTCACCGGCGCGCGCCGCACCGACGTGTACGGCGCGGGCGCCAGCGCGTTCGTCGGCGCCGACCTTCAGCAGAAGCTCCTGCGGATCGGCCGGACCGCCTTCTCCTGGGCCGATCCGCACATGGCGCTCACCTCCGCCGCGCTGCTCGGCGCGGACGACGTCGCGCTGGGCGTCTCGCACACCGGATTCACCCTCGACACCGTCGGGTTCCTCGCGCGGGCGCGCGAGAGCGGCGCGACCACGGTCGCGCTGACCAACAACCCCGGGTCGCCGGTCGCCGGGGTCGCCGACATCGTCTTAACGACCTCGGCACGCGAGACGACGTTCCGCTCGGGTGCCATGGCGAGCCGCATCGCGCAGCTCGTCGTGATCGACATGCTCTTCGTGACGGTCGCGCGGCAGGACCTCGCCGAGACGACCGCCGCGCTCGCGCGTACGCGGGCCGCGCTGTCCGAACGCCGCGGACGCCCCTGATGGGTGGGCGACCCAGTCCGGGCCGTCAGGCAAGTGACCACCGCTCCTCCGCCACCGCCTGGATGAGCTCGGTGGAGTCGCGTTGGGACAGCGCGAACGTACGGACGGCTTCCCAGGCGGCGGTCAGGGCGGCGATGTCTTCGCGGCTGTTGGTGACGATGTCGCGGACGGGTGTTTCGATGAGTCCGACTTCGGTGCCGTCGACGGTGGCGAGGGAGAACGGCCCGTAGGGGTAGGGGTTGTCGGCCGTCGCGGAACGCGCGGATCGTACGCCCCAGCGTGATGAGTGTCGGGCTTCGATGCTGTCGTGACATGGCGACTTCCTTTGTCGACTTCGTACCGATCAACGGGTGCTTTTCCGCGTGGCGTCACGACCGGTGCGCCAGGCGTTGACGTGCTCACACAGCCGGTTCGCGAGCTCTGCGCCGGCCGGGCCGTGGTGGACCGCGCCCAGCTCCCAGATCGGGTCATCGTCGTAACGTCCGATCACCAGGTAAGCGATCGAGTCCCCGTCGACCAGGGCGGGGCTGATACGGCTGGCGGGTTCGGTGGCCGCGAGGCGGCGCCACACGCCATCGAGCGAGTCCTCCGGACCGACGAGCACACCGGACCACACCGACCTGGCGACCTGGGTGGTGAGGACGGGCGCTACGGACATCGGCGTCAGAGACGACGGCCGGCTGTCCGGCGGGTGCGGACCGCTCTCGATCCGGGCGTGGAGCATTCGCTCGATGACCTCTCCGACACAGGCCAAGCGCATAAGTGATCTCTCTGTCGGGTGTATTCGGGGAACGGGGAGTCGGGGGCTGACCTTCGTACGCGTGCCCATGAGGCCCGGCACCCTGGTCACGGCCGCTGGAGAACGGCGGCTTGCACCTCGGCCGCGTTCCTGGCCCGGGTGCATCCTCGTGTGGTCATACCTTCATCTCCGCCCAGGCCAGGCGGCCTTCCTTGCTCACTTCATCCCCCATGTCATCGGCGAGGATCGCGACGATGCGGAGACCGCGACCGAAGTTGCCGGCCTCCTCTTCGGTCCAGCCGTGCTCCCGATCGGCGCGTGCGCCTCCGTCAGAGACCTCGAGCCGGAGCCTGTCCTCATGGCGTTCGATCTTCAGGCTCACCGTCTGACCGTCGGCGGCCACGCTGTGGCGTACGCAGTTCGTCGCGTATTCGCTGGCGATCAGCATCATGTCCTCGACGATGTCCGGGAAGTCCTCGAGAACCTCCCGAACCCATCGGCGTACGCTGCGCACAATGGAAGGTGAGCCTGGAAGCTCCATTGCCCACTCATCCATGTCTGCCTCCTGAGACCTGCCCGCGTGATCTTTCAGCATCACGCGGTCAACCTGGATTCCAGGTTTGTACCTGGATTCCAAGTTGTCAAGTCCTGCCCTACGATGGTCTTGAACGATCACGTCAAGGGTGGGAGGAGTCGGGTGGCCGAGAGCCTGCTGTACCTCGAGGTCGTCGATACCATCCGCCGCCAGATCATTGACGGCACCCTTGCGCCAGGGGCACGGCTCCCATCGCGCGCAAAGCTCGCCGAACAGCACCGTGTCAGCGAGAACGTCGTTCGCCGGGCCGTGGACGTGCTCATGGCCGAGGGTCTCATCGAGACCCGAACCGGCGCCCGGCCGACCGTACGAAAGCGTCCGCCGATCCGGCGCCTCACGCGCTCCTGGTACCGGGAGCAGCGTGGCGGTTCCCCATTCCGCGCGGACATGGCCGCCCAGGGGCGCGACGCGGATTGGAAATCTCGATCCACCACCGTGAACGCACCGCCGGCCATCGCCGAGCGACTCCAGCTCGAGCCCGACGTCCGAGTGATGCGCACTGAATACGTTTTCACCAGCGACAACGAGCCGGTCATGCTGTCTACTAGCTACGAGCCACTTGACGTCACCTCGGGTACGCCGGTCATGCTGCCCGAGCGCGGCCCGCTCGCCGGCCGTGGTGTCACGGATCGAATGCGGAGCATCGGGCAGGAGATCGTGACCGCCACGGAAGTGGTGACCGCCCGGCCCGTCATGCAGGCCGAGGCCGAGCAGATGCGGGTGAGTGCCGGCACGATCGTCATGGTCATCCAACGGACGTACTGGACCAGCGACCGGGCAGTGGAGACCGCGGACATCGTCGTGCCCGTCGACCGGTATGAGCTCCTGTACGTCATCCCGGTCGACGGCGACTGAGTCAGCTCACCGAATCCAGCCCGCCACTACGGCGGCAGGATCTCGCCGAGACCACCGCCGCGCTCGCGCGTACGCGTGCCGCGCTGTCCGAACGCCGTCTCTGAGGCAGGTCTGACAGATCCCTGTCCTACTGCGCGAACGCGATCTATCAGACACGCCTGGGAGATCTCAGCTGATCGCGTCGCGGACGCGGCCCGACGAGGCCGTTAGGCGGGTCCGCGCCTCCTCGGCCGAGCAGCCCGCCAGCACCATGACCACGGCCGTCTTCGCGTGGTTGCCGCTCGCCCGCAGCGCCGACCGCGCTTCCTCGATGGTGCAGCCGGTCGCCTCGCGCACGATCCGCTGCGCGCGGTCGACGAGCTTGGCGTTGGTCGGCAGCAGATCGACCATCAGGTTGCCGTAGACCTTGCCGAGCCGCACCATCGCGGCCGTCGTGATCATGTTGCAGACGAGTTTCTGCGCGGTGCCGGCCTTCAGCCGCGTCGACCCGGTGAGCACCTCGGCGCCCGTGGAGATCTCGATCGCGACGTCGGCCGCCGCGCCCAGCGGAGAACCGGTGTTGCACGAGACGCTCGCGGTCGGCGTACCGGCGGCACGCGCGGCCGCCAGCGCGCCCAGCACGTACGGCGTGCGGCCGCTCGCCGCCAGGCCGATCACCACGTCGTCGGTCCCGACCTCGAGGGCAAGTACGTCACGTTCGCCGAGTGCCGCGTCGTCCTCGGCGCCCTCGACCGCGAGCGCGAACGCGTTCGCGCCGCCCGCGATGAGGGCGACGATGCGCCCCGGCTCCGTACCGAACGTGGGCGTGCACTCCACGGCGTCGAGCATGCCGATGCGGCCGCTCGTACCGGCGCCCACGTACACGAGGCGCCCGCCCGCGCCGAGCGCGCCGACGACGAGCTCGACGGCCTGCCCGATCTGCGGCAGCGCCGCGCGTACGGCGGGCGCCACGCGGGTGTCCTCGTCATTCATGATCGTGAGTAGTTCGGGCACCGGCAGCCGGTCGAGATCGCCGGTACGCGCGTTCCTGGTCTCGGTGGGGAGGGCGTCGAGCTGCACGGGAGAGCCTTCCGAGGCGTCGATGATCTCTGTCATGACGGGTTCGCCGCGACGCGAAGTCGTCGCGGCGGCAGCGCGACTGTCGGTGGCGTCGGCAGCCGGCCGCAGGCTCCGGGCACGATGCTGCCCAGTACGCGCGGCCCGGACGCACCGGTGCAGGAGGGGACGGTGCCGGCGAGGCCGTGCGTGGTGAGCCAGCCGAGCACCGCGAACGCGTACGCCTCCTTGGCGCCCGACGGGATGCCCAGCTCGTCGATGGTCCGCAGCCGGGTATCGCCCAGCTCCGCGCGCAGGGCGGCCAGCAGCGTCGGGTTCGCGGTGCCGCCGCCGGAGGCGATCACCTCGCGGACCCCGTACGGCTCGACGGCGCGTGCCACGGTCCGCGCCGTGAGCAGCGTCAGAGTGGCGAGCAGATCCTCGTGCGCGACCACCCGGTCGCCGCGCACCGCGTGCACGTAGGCCAGGTTGAACAGCTCCTTGCCGGTCGTCTTCGGCGGCTTCGCCGCGTAGTACGGCTCGGCCAGGAGCGCGTCGAGGAGGTCGTGGTCCACCGTGCCCGCCGCCGCGCCCGCGCCGTCGACGTCGTGCCGCCGTACGCCGCCGGTCGCGGCCGAGACCACCGCGTCGAGCAGCGCGTTGGCCGGGCCGGTGTCGAACGCGACGGGCTCCGCGCCCGGCCGTACGACGGTGACGTTCGCGATGCCGCCCAGGTTGAGGGCCGCGCACGGCGTCTCACCCGAGATCAGCAGCGTGTCGAAGAGGCTGACCAGCGGCGCGCCCTGCCCACCGGCGGCGACGTCGCGTACCCGCAGGTCCGCGACGACCGGGAGGCCCGTACGCTCCGCGATCCAGGCCGGCTGCCCGACCTGAAGGGTGCCGAGGACCCGGCCGTCCTCCACCCAGTGGAAGAGCGTCTGCCCGTGCGAGACGAGCAGGTCGGCCTCGCCGTCGGCGAGCTCCTCGATCCCGCGCGCCGCCGCCTCGGCGAACGCCTGACCGATGCGGGTGTCCAGGACGCAGACCCGCTCGACGCTCGTCTCCGCGGGCGGCAGCACGCCCGCGACGTCGTTCGCCAGGTCTTCGTCGTACGGGACCGAGATCGATCCGAGTGGCCGCATCGTCAGCTCCTCGCCATCGCTGACCAGGTCGGCGGCGGCGACCTCGATGGCGTCGAACGACGTGCCGGACATCAGGCCAAGAACTCGCACGGACTCTCCAGACGTGATGGACGGCAAAGAACGGCCGAACGTGAAACTTATTTTCGTATTCGCTTGGCACTGGGTCAAATCTTGTCGTCAACCCGCGTGGCGTCGTACCATCCCGAGCGTCACGTACGCGGGTGCGAGGGTGCGTCAAGGCGGTTGTCGGCGTCTGGTTTCTACCCGGCGGACGGGTCCGTACCCGGCGAGTGCGAGGTCACGTGGCCTGATCCGACGTTCTGCGCGAGAGGGCCGTTCCGGCCGCGCGCCGCGACGGCGCGGGCGGTTGTCAGGGCCCTGGTCGGGCCATCGCGTGACGGTGCGTAACACGCTCAAGTCGATGCGCCGTTCGAGCGCTACAATGCGCGGAATCGACCACCGGATAATTCAACCGGCCAAGGTGCCCTGTCGAGCAGCCTGACTTTCGGCTATGAGGCTGGATATTCGTTCGACGTGCGGCCGCCCAGGTCCATCGAGGGCAAGAATCTCGAATACTCGGAGTTCGAGGACAGCCTGCATGTTTCCGCTGACTCGGGGTCCACGATTCAGATCGCCGAATGGACCAGCGACTCGGCTCCCAGCCGCGACCAATGCTCGGCGACGGTGACGGCACGTGGTTCGGATACGACCGGCTCGCTGTCGGCCGGTAGTCAGGTCTGCGGAATTACTCCCGAGGGCCGAACCTTCCTCATCAAAGTCACTCGCAAGGTGGCGGGGTACAAGCTCTTCGCGCGCGCCACGGTATGGGCACCCTGATCACTGGTGAGCGCAGGTCCGTAGAACGAGAAAGGGCCCCGTCTTCGTTAGCCGAAGAGGGGCCCTGACCTGCGGCGAAGCTAGCCGCGATGTGTCGGGACGGCGGGATTTGAACCCACGATCTTCTGACCCCCAGTCAGACGCCCTACCAAGCTAGGCCACGTCCCGATGCCCGCCTGCGCGAGCGGGTCAACTCTAGCGCAGTCCGGTGGTAACTCGCGCATCGGCGGCGGCCTCGCCCGTACGGATCGGCGCGTCAGGAACGTAGGTGCGGCAGGGCCACCGGCCATCGCAGGTGGCGGCGCCGGCGGTCCGCTCGTGACGCGCGGGCCGGGCGGACGGCGGCCGGTGGGGCGAGCGCGACGGCGAGCAGACGCGCGGCCTCGGCGGCGTCCAGGCGTTCGCCCGCGTCCATGCGGAGCAGACCGGCGAGGACCGGGGCGAGCGGTCCCGCGTGCGGCGCCGGCGGCGGGTCGGTGGTGAGGATCGCGTGCAGCATCGCGTTGGGGTTCGGGCCGTCGAACGGGCGGCGGCCCTCCACCGCGTAGAACAGCGTGGCGCCCAGCGACCACAGGTCCGACGCCGGCACGGCGGGTTCGCCGCGGGCGCGTTCGGGCGCGGTGTAGGCGGCGGCGCCCATCACGATGCCGGGCCCGGTGAGGTCGGGATCGCCCTCGATCGTGGCGAGGCCGAAGTCGCCGAGCACGGCGCGGTCGCCGTCGATGATGACGTTGCCCGGCTTGACGTCGCGGTGCAGGACACCGGCCGCGTGCGCGGTGCGGAGCGCGTCGAGGAGGCGCAGGCCGAGCATCGCCGCGCGGTCCGGCGGGAGCGGGCCGTCGGTCCGCACGATCTCGTTCAGCGGCCGTCCGCGTACGAACTCCATGATGATCCACGGGCCGCCGTCGTGCGTGACGACGTCGTAGACGGTGACGACGCCCGGGTGGGTGAGCCTGGCCGCCGCACGTGCCTCGCGGTGGGTGCGCACGCGCAGCTCGCTGCGTTGCTCTTCGGTGTAGTGCGGCGCCAGCAGGATCTCCTTGGCGGCGACGTCGCGTTCCAGGCGCTCGTCACGCGCGCGCCAGACCACGGCGAAGCCACCCCTGCCGATCCGCTCCGTGAGGCGGTACTGCCCGGCGATCAGCCGGTACGGCTCGTCCCCCATGACCGGACGATAACCACCGGACCGCGGTGCGTCACAGGGGATCGGCCGATCGGCGTCGGTGAGTGGGCGAACGGCGCGCCGGACGGCCCGGCGCGCCGTTCATCGCTCTACGGGACGTGCCAGCCGCGCTCGTCGAGGCCGCCGGGCACCGGCGCGCCCGGGTCGTACGGCGTGCGGGTGAACACGAAGGTGTGCACGTTCAGGTGGCTGACCGAACCGTCCGGCCGCCGTACGACGCGCAGCGTCTCGCCGGCCCGGTAGCCGTCCAGCCCGGTCCAGGTGCCGTCGGCCTCGGCGCGGAACCGACCGGTGGTGCCGTCCTGGTCGGCCGGCGCCAGCGAGAGCCCGCGGTCCGGCAGCAACCGCAGGATGTACGGGCTCGGTCCCCAGTACCAGGGGCCGGTCAGCTCCAGCAGCGCGGGATCGGCGTCGCCGAGCGGCGTCCACTCGGCCGGCAGCCGCGGCTCGTGGCGGGCCACGATGCCGATCAGGTCGGCGGCCAGCGCGCCGATCGGCACCCCGCAGGTGGCGTTGGTCAGCGTGATCGCGCCGACGTCGTTCGCGGAGTCGGCCATCACGGCGGCGAGGAAGCCCGGCATCGACCCCGTGTGCCCGGCGAGACGGCGGCCCTCGTGCAGGCGCACGGCCAGGCCGAGACCGTAGCCGTTGTCCCAGTCCGCCCCGTCCTCGATCACCGCGGGCTCGCGCATCTCGGCGATCGTGGCGGGCCGCAGGACGTCGCCGGTGTCCCCGCCGACGAACGCCGCCCAGCGCGACAGGTCGTTCGCGGTCGACCACAGCTGACCGGCGGGCGCCATGGCGAGGGCGTCGTGCTCGGGCTCGGCCAGCACGACGTCGGCCCACGGGTGCACCCCGAGCCCCTGGGCGTGCGGCGCGGCGGGCCGTGCGGTCGTGCGGTCCATCTCGAGCGGCCGAAGGATCTCCTCCCGCAGCGCGGTGACCCAGTCGGTGCCGCGTGCCTCGGCGACCACCTGGCCCAGGACCGCGAACCCGAGGTTGGAGTAGTGGAAGCGCCGCCCCGCCCGGTGCCGCAGCGCGTCCGGGCCGGTGGACTCGGCCAGCCCGGCCCAGTCCTTGCCCGGCGTGCGCTCCCACCAGTCGCCGGACGGCTCCGCGGTCAGCCCGCCCGTGTGCGCGAGGAGCTGGCCGATCGTGCGCTCGCCCACCACCGTGCCGGTGACGTGCTTGTCCAGCGGATCGTTGAGGTCGAGGCGGCCCTCGTCGCGCAGCCGCATGATCAGTACGGCCACGAACGTCTTGGTGATCGAGCCGATCCGGTACTGCGTGTCGGCGGTGGGGCGCTCGGCGCCGACCCGGCCGCGCCCGCCGAACCACGCCGTGTGGCCGTCGCGGACCACCGCGGCCGCCAGCGACGGTATCCGCCTCTCGGCCTGTTCGACCGCGATCCGGTGCAGCAGCGCCCGTTCGGTCTCCGGCAGCAACGACATCGCCGACTCCCCTCCGTCGATCGGTTTCGCGGTACAGCACATCATGCGCGCGGCGTCGCCGCCGCCCTCGCGGTCGAGGTGCCGTCGAGGCGGCTTCGAGGTCGGTTCGAGCCGTGATGGACACAGGCCGGGGTGTACGGCCCGGTCGTGGTGGTTCGAGCTGGATCGCGGCGGCCCGCGTACGGGCCGGCGACCATGATCCAAGTCTTTCCGGTTGACTTAGTCGACAATAGTCCTAAGCTGGGTGGATGCATTTCGGCGCTCTCCGACACGTGCGCCTGCACGTCGATCTTCGACGGCAGGCCAGCGCGCTGTGTCGGCGACCGGTTCGCACCGTTCGCTGACACGCCCATCCCAGGAGACACCGCCATGACCACCGCACTGACCGACGCCCCGGTCCTGACCGCCCAGCGGCTCGCCGAGATCGCCCGGTCCCTCGCCGACCGTCCCGAAGAGTGGATCCACCGCGTGCGCCTCAGCGCCGACGGCCGCTGGTACGAGCGCCTGCACAGCGACGATGACCACGAGGTCTGGCTGATCGCCTGGTTGCCGGGGCAGTCGACCGGGTTCCACGACCACGGTGAGTCCCAGGGTGCCTTCGCGGTCGCGCTCGGCAGCCTCGACGAGCACCAGGTCGGCCGCGCACGTACGGTGGCGCCCGGAGAGTCGTGGGCGTTCGGCCGCGACTACGTGCACGACGTCCGCAACGCCTCGGACGCGCCGGCGATCAGCGTGCACGTCTACTCGCCGCCGCTGAGCACGATGAACCGCTACGACCTGACCGGCGACGGTCTGACCGAGCTCGTCGCGGAGCACACCGAAGACTGGTGATCCGTTCCCTATGGGCCTTTCGTCCGGAATAGGGCTACGACTGTGAATCCCGTGAGTTGCGGCCGTTGTGAACGTGTGGTGCCATTTAGCGTTCCCGGGGTCTGGCGATAGCGCGTCACGCGCATATCCGGATGGAAACTGAAAAGGCGCTCATGGGTTTCCACAAGCATTCTGTACGACGGCGTTCGCTACGGCTCAGGCTGCTCGTACTCCTACTGGTCCCGCTCATGTCGCTGGCCGGCCTGTGGGCGTTCGCGGCGTACCTGACGGGCCGGGACGCGATCGGCGCGTACGAGGCCGAGCGGGCGTACCGTCGGCTGGCCGGTCCAGGTGACACGCTCACCGCGTGCGTCCAGCGCGAGCGCGCGGCGACGGTGGTCGCGGTCAACACCGACGGCGGTCAGGGCCGGGCCGAGGTCGTCGCGGGCCGTACCGCGACGGACCAGGCGCAGGCGGCCTTCCGCAGGTCCGTGCTGTCGCCGGACGTACGGCGCGCGCTGAGCGCGGCGTCGCGGAAGCGGTTAGGCGACGTGCTGGCCCGGTTCGACCGGCTGTCCGGCGTACGGTCGCAGGTCGACTCGGGCACGATCGACGCCCTCGGCGCGGTCGGCGAGTACGACGCGGTCGTCGACTCGGCTCTTCGCCTGCTCGGCGGTGTCTCGGCCGTCGACGACGTACGCGTCCACGAGCAGCACGGCGCCATCACCACGGTGAGCACCGCGCAGGAGATGATGATGCGCGAGAACGCGCTCGTCGTCGCGGCACTGACGACTCCGGACCGGCGGCTGACCGCCCCCGAATACGCACTATTTGTGCAAAGTGCAAATATCGGTCGTTATCTGGTCAACACCGGCACTGAGGGGATGGCGCCTCATCTCCGCGGCCCGGTGGACGAACTGGACTTCACCGCGTTCCACCACCTCGAGGACCAGCTCATCGCCCGGGGCTCCGGCGCCTCGGTGATGCCCCTCGCCGAGCCGTGGCAGGCGACGGTGACCCCGCTCGCCGCGTCTTGGTCGCGGGCGACCCGGCGGGCCGACGCCGCCCTGGCCGCCGAGGCCAAGCCGGTCCACGACCGGATCATGCTCACCGTGTACGCCGCCGGTGGCCTCGGCCTGCTCGCGCTGGTGGCGTCGGTGGCCGTGTCGGTGCTGTTCGGCCGGAGCCTCGCGCGCGAACTGGCCCGATTGCAGCAGGCGGCTCTCGACCTGGCCGGACAGCGGATCCCGCAGGTCATCAAGCGGCTGCGGGCCGGCGAGACGATCGACGTCGCCGAGGAGGCGCCGCCGATCGAGGTCGGCCGGAGTAAGGAGATCTCCAAGGTCGCCGACGCCCTGACCGGGCTCCAGCGGACCGCGGTCGAGGCCGCCGTCGGCGAGGCGCGCCTGCGGCAGGGCATCAGCCGGGTCTTCCTCAACCTCGCGTGGCGCAGCCAGTCGCTGCTCCAGCGCCAGCTCACCATGCTGCACGCGATGGAACGCAAGGCCACCGACCCCGACGCCCTCGAAGATCTGTTCGCCCTCGACCACCTGACCACCCGCATGCGCCGGCACGCCGAAGGCCTGGTCATCCTGTCCGGTTCGGCCCCCGCGCGCGGCTGGCGCGACCCGGTGTCGATCCGCGACGTCATGCGCGACGCCATCGCCGAGGTCGAGAACCACAACCGCGTCATGGTCGTGGCCGCCGCGTCCGTCGCGCTGAAGGGCGGCGTCGTCGCCGACGTCACCCACCTGCTCGCCGAGCTCATCGAGAACGCCGCGGTGTTCTCCCCGCCCGACACGTACGTCAACCTCCGCGGCGAACCCGCCGCCGAGGGGTACGCCCTCGAGGTCGAGGACCGCGGCATCGGCATGGGCGCCGACGAACTCGCCGAGGCCAACGACCGGCTCGCCCACCCGCCGGAGTTCGACCTGGCCGACAGCGACCGCCTCGGCCTCTTCATCGTCGGCAAACTCGCCGCGCGCCGCGGCATCACGGTGACGCTACGCCCCTCGCCGTACGGCGGCACCCAGGCGATCGTCCTCCTGCCGTCCGACCTGGTCGTACGCGACGAGGCCGCGCGGCCGGGAACCATCGAGCCCGGCCCGGCGGTCGTCACGATGCCGAGAGACGTACGGCTGGGCGAGGTCCGCACCGCCCGTCCCGTCGAGGTGAGGCCGCCCGAGCCTCGTCCCGCCCTGCCCCAGCGCATCCGCCAGGTGAACCTCGTACCGCAGCTCCGCCACGACCCGGCTCCCGCCCCGAGGAACCCGACGACCCGCGAGCCGGAGGAAGCCCGGTCGATGATCACCTCACTCCAGACCGGCTGGCAACGCGGCCGCCAGGCGGGCGAACCCCGCTAACTCGGCACCTGCGCCAGGCGGGTGGTCGTGAGCGGCAGGGCCGCGGAGTCGGGCCGAGGCCGGGGCACGGTGGCCAGGCCATGCGCATCCGTCGCCGGTCCCTGTCGCGCCAGGCGGTAAAGGTCAGGGGTGTCGCGTCACGAAACACCGCGCCGGGTGAGGCGGCAGCGCGCGGGCGGCCCCACCGCGCCGGAAGGCCCCGTGCCGGCAGCGCGTGCGGCGGTACCGGGTGAAGCGCGCCGCTGCCCGAGTCAGCGCCACCCGCGCCGACCATGCCGAGCGCGCTGCCCGGGGCGTGGTGTCGTGCGGTGTGGGGCGGCGGCGGTTTCGATCATGAAGGTCGCGGCACGCCATTCGATGTCGATTCGGAAAATGATCATTAAATTGTCTGATCAATTTCCGTGATAGAGCTTGGTTCGATACTGTTCATACCTCTTTGTGAGACCTCACAGGCCCGTGGACCAGCGTTTTCGTGATCTTTCCCCCATCAGTGCCCACGAAAGGACGCCACCGTGGGAACCGCAGCGCCCCCTGCCGTAATACCGCCGCGAACTGCCATCGAGGACTCGAACACGCCGTTGGTCGTGGCGTCGTGATCGCCTCCATGTTGATACTTCCGCTCTTCCTGCTGTCCGTCGTCCCGGTGTGTCTGGTCCGCCGGCACGAGCCGGCGCGGGGTGATGCGGCGGACGGGCATCCGGAGTCGATGACGGCGCATCTGGCGGCCGACGCCGAGGAGTACCTTGCCTGGCTGGCGGACCATCACTGGCCCGACGACGAGTACATGGAGCTCGAGCACGGCTGGCGGTCCGACTCGGACGACGCGCACCCGTGCCCCATGTGCCCCGGCTGCCGGCGCCCCGGCCAGGACGTATGGCCCTGCCACGAGTGCGGCATGCTCGTCCACGCCGGATGCGGCCACGGCATGAGGCGCCGGAAGATCGCCCGGCCGTACCGTACGCGCGACATGGGGTCGGAGATGGTCGTGGCCGAGTGGCGATGCAAGCACTGCGCCTCGGTCGTCGGCCTCGACGTGGACCATGGCGACGACCGGGGGAGCGGGCTGCCCCAGTGAGCGGCCCCAGGGAGCTCCCCGCCGCCTCGGACGGAAGCCTCCTGCCCGAGCTGCCTCCCGCGCTGCGGTTCAGGGCCTTTCGGTGAGCCACTCCATCGCGGCGCGTCCCGCGACGACCGTGCTGGTGAGCGTGCCCACCTCGGAGACGGTGATGGTGATCTCGTCGCGGCCGGCCAGCGAGAACGGCAGTTCGGGCACCAGGCACGTGCCGGTGGACAGCACCACTCCGTGCGGGAACGCGTCCTCGCGGAACAGGTACGCCACGAGGTCGTCCAGCCGGCGGTGCAGCTGATCCGTACTGGCCCGGCCCGTCCACACGACCTCGCCCGAGCGGCGGATCGTCAGCGCGATGCCGAGACGGTACGGGTCGGGGACCTCCCAGGCCGGCCGGATCGCGGGCCCGGCCGCGCATCCGCCCAGGTAGATCTTGGCCTGCGGCAGGTAGAGCGGGTTCTCGCCCTCGATGGAGCGTGAGCTCATGTCGTTGACCACGGTGTAGCCGACGATCTCCGCGTGCCGGTTGATCACGAGTCCCAGCTCCGGCTCGGGCACGTTGATCCCGGAGTCGCCGCGGATCGCGACCGTCTCGCCGTCGCCGGTCACCCGCCAAGCCGCGGACTTGAAGAAGAGTTCCGGCCGGTCGGCGTCGTAGACCAGCTCGTACACGTCGGACGAGCGTTCGCTCTCGACGACACGTGCCTCACGCGAGCGGCGGTACGTGACACCCGCCGCCCAGACCTCCATCCGCCCGTCCGCAGGCGGCAGCAGCCGTACGCCGGACGCGTCGTGCACCGGGCCGTCCGGCGCGGAAACACGTTCGCGCAGTTCCGCGGCGCGCAGCTCGAGCAGTTCGCCGAGCAGCCCCGACCCGGCCAGCTCGGTGACGGTGACGCCGTCGGAGACGCCCACCGCCGGGCGCTCCAGCGCCGGTGCCATGAACCGAACGATGTGCACGGTCGTCCTCGTTTCCGTCGATGAGGGTCAGTCCAGGGCGTGCCGTACCCAGATGTTCGGCTCGACGTACACCGCGTGGTCCTGGGCGAGTACGCACCGGACCGGGACCAGCGCTCCGGGGACCTCGACCCATCCGTCGACGTCGAACGGCAGCCCGGTCCACTCACGCCACTGTGCCAGTGAGCCGGGGACGACCATCGAGGCCGGTGCCACGGAGTCGATCACGCCGCCGGCCCGTACGTGCGTGCGCAGCCACGGGTCGTACGGGAGCCCGTCGTCGCGCGTACGGCGGGCGTACTCCGCCATCGGGGTCGCGGGCTCGCGGTGCTTGCCGGAGGGCCGGAGCGGTGCGACCAGCTCCCGGAAGCCCCGCGACCGGGCGTTCTCCCGCATCGCGGCGAGCATCAGCGCGGACAGGCCATGGCCTTGTCGGTCGGGGCGGATCGCGATCTCGATCGCGCTCACCGCGTCGGGCCGCGTACCTCGGTGATGGCCGTCGAACGCCCAGATCAACGCCTGGCTCCACCCGGTGGAGGGCAGGCCGCCGTCGAGCCTGAACGGCACGCTGTGGCCGCGCGCCACCAGCTCACCGTCGTCGGTGGCGACGAGGGTGAACTCCGGGAACGTCGTACGGATCCGGCCCATGTACGCGCCGCCCACCGGGTCGTGGCGCATGAACTCCGGCCAGAGATCCGGCATCTCCCACAGCCGGCCGCCCAGCTCGGGACGCTCGCTGAGCGCCGTGATCGTGACGTCCATGCCAGGAGGCTAGTACGGGGCGACGACCGGACCGTGGGTGCCGGTCCGGTCGCGCCAGGGGAGCTGCGTCAGCCGTTGCAGCCGCAGGAGCAGCCCTTCGAGCAGGAACAGCTCGAGCCGTGTCCACAGGAGCAGTTGAGTCTCATACCCCCAGCGTGCGGAGGCGGGGTGGCGGCGGCAAGGGACATTTCGCTCACCTCCGCGCCGCGCCCGGTGTCCCGGTGGTCAGGCGCGCTCGCGCATGGAGGCGCTGAGCGTGTTGAACCGGGACAGCATCGTCGCCAGCAGCCGGACGTCCGCTTCCGGCCAGGTGTCGAGCAGCGCGTGGAGGCGGTCCCGTCGCGCGTCGCGCGCGATGTCCAGCCGCCGCCGGCCCTCCTCGGTGAGTACCAGCAGGTGCGCGCGGCCGTCCGCAGGGTCGGGCTCGCGCTGGACCAGGCCGAACCCCTCCAGCACCTTGAGCTGGCGGCTGATCGTGGCCTTGCCGACGCCGAAGTGGTCGGCCAGGTCGCTCGGCCGTGCCCGCGCGCAGTCGTGCAGCCCGATGAGCAGCCCGTACGCCCCGGGTTCCAGGTCGGGATGCACCGCGCGGCTCATCTCCGCGGACAGCGCACGCGCGCGGCGAAGCAGCACGCCGAGCTGGTGTTCGACGTCGTTGTAGGCCTCGTGTTCGTCGGAGACCGTGACCGCCGGTGCTTCAGACATCGAAGTCTTCCGTTCCCTTTCCCATGGAGGGGGAGAAGATCAGCGCGGCAAGGATCACCCCTGGGCGGCCGTCGTGTCCAGCGTACGGCCCGGCATGATCATCTCGCCGGTCCGAGCCGTAGGTCGTACGCGCCCTCGCCGGGGACGTCGAGCGTGCTCACGACCGGCGGGTACCGGCAGCGCGTACCGTCCGTCGGCGCGGGTGACGGTGCGCCCGACCTGGTGTCCCCGCGTGTCGATGAGCGTGAGCGCGGCCTGTGCCACCGGGGCTCCCGCCTGGTCGCGGACGGCGCCGCGGATCAGGCCGCCGTGGTCCGGCGTTCGTGGGGGCTCGGCGGTGCGCAGCGGCACCTCCTTGATGAACGCGATGGCCAGCAGGGCGACGAACGCGAGCGGCGCGGCGAACCCGAACACGTCGCCGATCCCGTGGCCGAACGCGCTCTCCACGACCGTACGCACCGGCGGCGGCAGGGCCGACAGCCGAGGGATCTCGCCGTTGCCCGGCGGGGCGTGCCCGCCGAGGCCCTCCGCCGTGTAGCGCGCGACGCGGCCGGACAGCACCGCGCCGAACGCCGCGACACCGACGGCGCCGCCGAGAGTACGGAAGAAGGCGACGAGCGAACCGGCCGCACCGAGGTCCGCCGGGCGAACCTGGTTCTGCACCGACGGCACGAGGTTCTGCATGGTCAGGCCGAGTCCGAGGCCGGCACAGGCGATGAACGCCGCGACCTGCCAGTACGGCGTGTCGTGCCGCAGCAGGCCCAGGAGGCCCAGGCCCGTCGTCAGCAGGACGCCGCCGAGCAGAAGGAAGACCTTCCAACGTCCGGTACGGGTGATCAGCCGCCCGGCGACCGTCGACGCCACGGCCAGCCCCGCGACCATCGGCAGCGTCATGACGCCCGCGCGCGCCGGCGACTCACCGCGCGCGAGCTGGAAGTACTGGCCGAGGAAGACCGTCGCGCCGAACATCGCGACGCCGATGACCAGGCTGGGCACCACGGCGAGCGTCACCGTGCGGTTCCGGAACAACCACAGCGGAATGATCGGCTCCTCCGCACGCCTCTCGACGACCAGGAAGAGCAGGACGAGGACGAGCGTCGCGCCGAGCATCATCGTGGTCTGCCAGGAGCGCCAGGCGTACCGGTCGCCCGCGAACGAGACCCAGACGATCAGCTCGGAGGCCGCGCAGGCGATCAGGCACGCGCCGGCCCAGTCGACCTGTACCCGCCGGCGGCTCGTCGGAAGGTGGAGCGTCCGGCGCACAGCGCCGAAGTGACGACCCAGGTGTACGTCGTCTGACTCGCGTGCAGGTCGGTGATGATCGTCGGAAGCGCGTTCGACACGACGGTCGAGGACAAGATCGCCACGAACAGGCCGAGCAACAGCCCGGACAACGCCTCCATGATCTGGCGATGAGACATGGGCGCGTCCGCCGCATGCGCGGCATGACGCCCCTCGACCGTTGCCGCGGATGCCATCGACGTCCTTCCGAGTTTTGGTCGCCTGGGGCAAACATAAGAGATGGTTGCTTTGGGCAACTTATGTGAGATATGTCCGTCTTGGCGGAGGGGGGCGGTGGCCTGCGCGGAAGAGGTTCGCGGACTCGTTCGGGTGCCTGCGCGGACCTGCATGGACCCCGTTCGGGCCTCTCGCGTCCGGGCTTAGGGAGGGGTGCAGCGTCCAAGCTCGGGGTGCGAGCTCGCGGATATATCAGGAAATGGGTCTCCGGGCAGCGGAATGGGCGATCGGGATCGCGTCCCGATCGCCCACGGGAATTGTCGTTCCCGCGCGAGCCGGACGGGTCCGGGATCGTGGCGTTCGCGCCCTCATCCCCGCGCCAACGGGATGTGTGCTGGCGTCACGTCCCGGTATTCGCGCGCTACGCCGACGTGCGAATACCCAGGAGACCGAGTTATCCGGCTGGCGATAATTCTGCCATCGCATTCCGAATCGACCGCAACATCGCACAATGTGCGATCTCTTCATACTCTGCGGCTTCGTGCCCCATGGAGTCAAGGCGGCGAATGGCAAACAACCGGCACGAAATGCCATCATAAATCTTCCATTTCGCCGCACCGCAGCGGCATACGAGCCGGGAGCCGGGATCGGCAGCGCCTCGCTGCTGATCTGACGCGCTCGGCGGGGCGGGCGCGACGACCCCGGTGAGAGAACGCCGCCTCGCCGGGGTTTCGCGTTCGATCGGATGGTTTGTTCTGGCCGGTGACGGTCAGAATGACCAGATCGCTCTTGACGGAGGCTTGGCCGAGGCGGCGCCGACCGCGTGCCAGCGAGGCGCGCGGCGTTCACACGGGCTCTGGGGGCGGTCCGTGACGGCCGGGGGAGCGCGGTGCCGGGCACCGCCGGGGTGGGTCACGCCTGTCCACGGACGACGTCACGAACCCCCCTCAACGGCTGAAGACAGGAAACCCCCCCATGACAGCCCTCGCGGGCGGCGCACTCGCCGCCTCATCATGGAGCGGCCACGACACCCGGCTGATCGTGGCCGCGTTGATCGGCATCGCCGCCATCGTCGTGCTCATCACCCAGCTGAAGGTCCACCCGTTCCTGGCCCTCATGCTGGGCTCCGGCGTACTGGGCGCCGTGGCCGGCATGCCCCTCGACAAGATCATCTCCAGCTTCAGCGACGGCCTCGGCACCACCGTCGCCAACGTCGGCGTGCTCATCGCGCTCGGATCCATGCTGGCCAAGCTGCTGGTCGACTCCGGCGGGGCCGACCAGATCGTCGACACGATCCTCGGCCGGTCCGGGGTCCGTTCGCTGCCCTGGGCGATGACGCTCATCGCCGTCCTGATCGGGCTGCCGATGTTCTTCGAGATCGGGCTCGTCCTGCTGGTCCCGGTCGTGCTCATGGTCGCCAAGCGGTCGGGACGGCCGCTGATGCTGATCGGCATTCCGGCGCTGGCGGGCCTCTCGGTCCTGCACGGCCTGGTGCCCCCGCATCCCGGCCCGCTGGTGGCGATCACGACGGTCAACGCCGACCTGGGCCTCACCCTCGCGCTCGGCCTGCTCGTCGCGGTGCCGACGGTGATCATCGCGGGCCCGCTGTTCGGACGGGTCGCGGCGCGCTGGGTCGACGCGACCCCGCCGGACTCGATCGTCGCCGAGCTCGAGGGCGGCGCGAACGACACGGCCGAGGACGGTCCCACGCGGCGACCCGGCTTCGGGCTGACGGTCGGGACCGTGCTCCTGCCGGTCGTGCTCATGCTCGGCAAGGCCGTCGCCGACATCTGGCTGGAGGACGGCAGCACGGCACGTACGGTGCTCGACGCGATCGGCACGCCGCTGTTCGCCCTGCTCGTCGCCGTGATCGTGGCGATGTTCACGCTGGGGACGCGGGCCGGGTTCGACCGTCACCGGATCGCCGCGGCCGTCACCGAGTCACTGCCGCCGATCGCCGGGATCATGCTCATCGTCGGCGCGGGCGGTGGCTTCAAGCAGACGCTCGTCGACGCGGGCGTCGGCAAGACCATCACTCAGGCCGCGACGGGCGCGCACATCTCGGCGCTGCTGCTGGGCTGGCTCGTCGCCGTCGGCATCCGGCTGGCGACCGGTTCGGCCACCGTCGCCACGATCTCCTCGGCCGGCATCGTCGCGCCGCTGGCCGCCGGTCTCAGCCCGACGCACACGGCGCTGCTCGTCCTGGCGATCGGGTCGGGTTCGCTGTTCCTGTCCCACGTCAACGACGCCGGGTTCTGGCTGGTCAAGGAGTACTTCGGGATGAGCGTCGGTGAGACGTTCAAGACCTGGTCCTTGATGGAGACGGTCATCTCGGTCGTCTCCATGGCCTTCGTACTGCTGCTCAACCTGGTGTTGTGAGGCGCGTCCACCAGAAGACGGACGCACGGAGCCCGGACCGGCCGACTGGCCGGTCCGGGCTCCGCTCGTGTGCCCGGCGCCTCAGCTCTTTCGGCCGACGGCTCCGTACAGCCAGCCGGTCGCGGCGGGCGCCGGGTCCTGGGGATCGAGCCACCAGGAGTCCAGGGTGACCAGGCCGGGGTCGACGAGCTCGAATCCGTCGAAGAAACGGGCGATCTCGTCGTGCCGGCGGAAGAAGATGGGGGTGGGCGTGGTCGCGTAGACCGCCTCGATCTGGGCGACCGCCTCCGGCGCCTTGCCGTCCGTCGTGGCGTGCGTGGCCGCGAGGAAGCTGCCGGGCGCCAGGGCGTCGCGCAGGCGGCTCATGACCGCCGGCTGCTCCTCCAGCGTCAGGAAGTGCACCATCGCGATCATCAGGACGCCGACCGGCTCGTTGAAGTCGATCAGCTTGTTGGTCTGCGGGTGCCCGAGAACCTCGTCGGGCCGGTGCATGTCGGCCGTCGCCACCGCGGTGTTGTCGTCCGACGCCAGCAGCGCGCGCCCGTGGGCGAGCACGACCGGGTCGTTGTCGACGTACACCACGCGCGCGTCCGGCACGATCTGCTGCGCGACCTCGTGCGTGTTACCGACCGTGGGCAGACCGGATCCGATGTCGATGAACTGCCGTACGCCCTGGCGCGCCATGTAGCGCACGGCCCGGCGCAGGAACGCGCGGTTCTCCTGGGCGAGCTGGCGGATCTCCGGCATGGCCTGGGAGACCCGGTCGACGGCCTCGCGGTCGACCTTGTAGTTGTCCTTGCCGCCCAGGTAGTAGTCGTACATGCGCGCGACGCTCGGTCTGGTGCTGTCGATCTCCGGCATCGAGGGGTCGTTCTCCTGCTCCACCACAACGGCCTCCATCCCAGTGATCGCACGGCAAACCGCGTCGCGGCCCGTGGCCGCTTACGCTCGATGGACGAATGTACACGTCTATAGGTGTAAAAAAGGTGCCGTCATGGGATCCGATCCGATTTGACCCGCGAGGGCGCGCCCGATCCGGAACGCCGAGGGCCGCCCCAGGTGGGACGGCCCTCGTGAGGTGAAGTCGCGGTCAGCGCACCGTGTGCGGCTTCGGCGGCGCGACGCCCGTGGCGTCTTCCGGCTCCGAGACTCCGTGCGGCCGGCCCGACCGGCCCCGCAGGCTCAGCTTCCGGCGGCCCTTCTCCGGCTCCCGCCTCGCGATGCGCTCGGCGCGGCGCGAGGTGGTGACGCCGACGCCCAGCGGCGTACGGGCCTCGGTGTCGGTGGCCGGTACACCGCCGCGTTCCTGCTCGGACGGCACGCGTCCGGACCACTGCGGTCCGGGCGGCGGCGGTCCGAACGCGCGGTCGCCGGCCCGGCGGGCGTCCGCGCTGCCGGTACGGACGCGGCCCTTGCCGGACTTGCCGTGGGATCCCTTTCGATGGCTCATGATCCGACTCCGTTCGGTCTGGTCCGCGCGGGACGCCGGCGGTCCGATCAGGCGGTGGGCTCCGCCCGATCCCGCCGTGCGCCCCCGCGTGGAGGTTCGGTCTCCGCCAGCTGGACGGACTCCAGGACCAGGCCGTCGCCGCCCTGGAGTTCCAGGTCCGCAGCGCCGCACTCGGGACAGGTCGCGAGCAGCCGGTCGGACGTCGTGGTGTGCCCGCAGGACCCGCAGGCGAGCCGCGCGGGTTCGATGATCACGTCGAGGTGCGCGCCGTCGGCGACGGTCCCGTCGGAGACCGCGACGAAGGCCTGGTTCAGCGCCGGTTCGCTGATGTGCAGCAGGACTCCGGCGCGTACGCGTGCGCGGCGCACCGGGCGGCCGCCCGCGCGGCGTTCGACGGCGTTCAGCACGGCACCCGCGATCCCCAGCTCGTGCATCACATGCTTCTGATCTTCAGGTATCGCCGCAGGTCGGGGGCCGACCGTACGGCGACCACCATCAGGCCGGCCACGACGGCGACGAAGAGCAGGCGTTTCGGCATCGCGCTTCCTCCCCTCTCGGCAGTGCTTCCTACGAGGGACGCGGCCCGATCTGCAGCAACGGGCCAGGCCCGGCGGGCGGTGTCTCGACCTCGACGCCGATGATCTCCGGCGCGGCGGTCGCGATGGCGGCCTCGATGGCCGAGACCACGGCGCGCCGTGACGACGGGCAGCCCCGCAGCCCGAGCCGCACCGTCCCGGCGTCGGTGATGCCGAGCAGCTCGACGTCACCGCCCTGTGTACGTAGACCTACCCCGTCGATCGCCGTTCGGACCCGTTCCGCGGTGGTCAGCGGGTGCAGGTCGTGCGCGACGAGCAGCGCGGACACCAGCGGATCGGACGCGAGGCGGTGCAGCAGCTCCGCGGACCCGGCCTCCGTGACGATCTCCATGACGCGGTCGAGACCGGCGCCGTACAGCCCGAGCAGGGTGACGACCAGCTCCTCGGCCGTGGCAGCGGTCGCGGGGTCGGCCAGCTCGGCGAGCAGTGCCTCGACGCGCTCACCGGCCGCGTGCGCGTCGAGCGTCGGCCCGCTCACCCGGCGGGGTAGGCGTGCGGGCTGTGCAGCGTGCGCAGCTCGTTGCCGTTGCCGAGGTACATGTGGACGCCGCAGGGCAGGCACGGGTCGAAGCTGCGGACCGCGCGCATGATGTCGATGCCCTTGAAGGTCTCCGGCGGGTTCTCCTCGAAGATCGGGGTGTTCTGCACCGCGTCCTCGTACGGCCCCGGCGTGCCGTAAGGGTCACGGACGCTCGCGTTCCACGGGGTCGGCGGGTACGGGTGGTAGTTCGCGATCTTGCCGTTGCGGATCACCATGTGGTGGGACAGCACGCCGCGTACGGCCTCGGTGAAGCCGACGCTGATCGCCTCCTCCGGCACGGTGAACGGCGTCCAGGTCTGCGTGTGGCCGGCCCGCACCTCGCCCAGCGCCTGTTCGACGAAGTACAGGGCCTGGGCCGCCGCGTACGCCTGGAAGTAAGTACGTGCCCGGTTGCGCTCGATCGCGTTCGACAGCGGCTGGCCGTCCCACATGGGGGGCTTCCACTCGAACGTCTTCTCGCCGCGCATCGCGGTCTTGGGCAGGTTGATGACCACGCTGTGCCCGGTCGCCTTGACGTAGCCGGTGTCGACCAGCCCGGCGAGCGCGGTGGACCAGAGCCGCGCGATGGGCCCGCCACCGGTGTCCAGCGCGAGCAGGTCCTTGCCGTCGTACCAGCGTGGCGACATCACCCAGCTGTACTTGTCGTTGAAGTCGCGTTTCTGCGGATGCGGGATCGTGTGCTGGTTCCACGGATGGCGGATGTCGACCGGGTTGCCGAGCGGGTCGTGGGTGACGAACGGCTCCTGGCCCGCCCAGTCGTCGTAGTAGGAGCTGCCGAGCAGGATCCGGATGCCGAGGTTGATGTCGACCAGGTCGTTGGTGACGAGCTTGCCGTCGACGACCACGCCGGGCGTGACGAACATCTTCCGGCCCCAGCCGGACATGTTCTCGTACCGGAAGTCGCAGTGCTCGGGGTCGTTGAACGAACCCCAGCAGCCCAGCAGCACCCGGCGCCGTCCGACCTCCTGGTACCCGGGCAGCGCCTCGTAGAAGAAGTCGAACAGGTCGTCGTGCATCGGCACGACCCGCTTCATGAACTCCACGTACCGCATCAGCCGGGTCAGGTAGTCGGTGAAGACCTGGACGGTGGCGACCGTGCCGACGCCGCCCGCGTACAGCGTGGAGGGGTGCACGTGGCGGCCCTCCATCAGGCAGAACATCTCGCGGGTCATCCGGCTGACCTGGAGCGCCTCGCGGTAGAACTCGCCCTCGAGCGGGTTCAGCGACCGCATGATGTCGGCGATGGTCTTGTAGCCGTGCTCCTCGGCGTGCGGGGCCTGGGTGCGCTCGGCGAGCGCGAGGACGCCGGGGTTGGTCTCCTTGACCATCTTCTCGCAGTAGTCGACCCCGACGAGGTTCTCCTGGTAGAGGTTGTGGTCGAACATGTACTCGGCGGCCTCACCGAGGTTGATGATCCATTCACCCAGGTGGGGCGGCCGGACCCCGTACGCCATGTTCTGCGCGTACACCGAGCACGTCGCGTGGTTGTCCCCGCAGATCCCGCAGATCCGGCTCGTGATGAAGTGCGCGTCGCGCGGGTCCTTGCCCTTCATGAAGATGCTGTAGCCGCGGAACACCGACGAGGTGCTGTAGCACTCGGCCACCTGCCGGTTGGCGAAGTCGATCTTCGCGTAGATACCCAGGCTCCCGACGATGCGGGTGATCGGGTCCCACGCCATCTCGACGAGTTCGCGGTCCTTCCCGGCGAGCTCGCGGTCCTTCTCCGGAGACGTCGTCATCAGGTCAGCTCCAGGGCGCCTTGTAGCCGGTGAGCAGTGCGCGGCCGGGCTGCCGCCACTTGGGTTCCTTGTCGACCGTCCGCATCGTGATCTCGCGCAGGCGGCGCACCACCACGCCGTACGCGCCGCTGGCCATCGAGGAGACGCGGGCGCCGGGTGGTTCGTCCATGAAGGGCATGAACTTGTCCGGGAAGCCGGGCATGGTGCAGGCGATGCAGATACCGCCCACGTTGGGGCACCCGCCGATGCCGTTCATCCAGCCGCGTTTGGGGACGTTGCACTTCACGACCGGGCCCCAGCAGCCGATCTTGACCAGGCACTTCGGCGACCCGTACTCGGTCGCGAACTGGCCCTGCTCGTAGTACCCCGCCCGGTCACAGCCCTCGTGCACGGTCGCGCCGAACAGCCACGTCGGGCGCAGCGCCTCGTCCAGCGGGATCATCGGGGCCTGCCCGGCGAGCTGGTAGAGCAGGTAGAGGATCGTCTCGGACAGGTTGTCCGGCTGGACCGGGCAACCCGGCACGTTGACGATCGGCAGGCCGGCCTTGGACCGCCAGTCCCAGCCGAGGTAGTCGGCCACGCCCATCGCGCCGGTCGGGTTCCCGGCCATCGCGTGGATGCCGCCGTACGTCGCGCAGGTGCCCGCGCACAGAATGGCCGTCGCCTTCGGCGCGAGCCGGTCGAGCCATTCGCTCGTGGTTCGGGGCTGCCCGGTATCGGGGTCGTTGCCGAACCCGCACCAGTAGCCCTCCTCCTTGATCTCCTCATTGGGGATCGAGCCTTCGACGACCAGCACGAACGGGTCGAGCTCGCCGCGGTCGGCCTGGTAGAACCAGTCGATGAAGGCGTCGGCGCCCTGCATCGGGCCCGACTCGAAGTCGATCAACGGCCAGTGGACCGCGATCTTCGGCAGGCCCGGCAGCGCCCCGAGCACGATCTCCTCGATGCTCGGCTGTGTCGCCGCCGTCAGGGCGACCGAGTCGCCGTCACAGCTCAGGCCCGCGTTGATCCAGAGAATGTGGATGACGGGTGCGTCCTGCGATGTCGTCATTCAGCCTCCCGTACGGCCGGTGGCGGATGGCACAGCCGCCGGTGATCGACGTTCCGGAGTCGTACGGTGACGCTACGGGGGCAGAGTTACGATTCGTCACCCTCACTCGGACAATCGCCGGTAAAGGATCGGCGACTGTCGGCGTGTCGCCGACCTGCGAGAACCCGCGGAATGGGCGCTTAGTCCGAAAAGTCCTTGTCTTCGGTCGAACCGTGCGGTGTGAGGGGTGGCCCGACCATTTGGGGTTCTGTGTCCCGCGCGGGGTGATCACGTCCGACTACGATGAGGCTTATGCCAAAGTTCGGAGAGGGCTGCGGTGGTCGGTGAAGAACAGTCCGACCAGGCGGCAGAGGCCAGAATCGACGTGTTCACGCCGAGTCCGGCCCGGTTGTACGACTACTACCTCGGTGGCAAGGACAACTTCACCGCCGACCGCGAGGCCGCCGAGGTCATCCTCGCCGCGGTCCCGGAGGGACGGCGGCTCGCGTGGGAGAACCGCGACTTCCTGCGAAGAGCGGTGCGCCACCTCACCGACGTGGTCGGCATCAGACAGTTCATCGATCTGGGCACGGGCCTGCCGACCCAGGGCAACGTGCACGAGGTCGCCCAGGAGATCGCGCCCGAGACCCGGATCGTCTACGTCGACAACGACCCCATCGTGCTCGCGCACGGCGAGGCGATGCTGGCCACGAACGACAACACCGTGTTCATCCAGGCCGACATCCGGCGGCCCGAGGAGATCCTGTCCGACCCGCGGCTGAAGGCGCTGATCGACTTCTCCGAGCCGGTGGCCGTGCTGTTCGTGTCCGTGCTGCAGTTCGTGCCGGACGACGGCGAGGCCGCCAGGGTCGTACGGAGGTTCAGCCGGGAGCTGTGCTCCGGCAGCCGCGTGGTCATGTCCACGATCACCAGCGCCGGCCAGGACGAGAGCCAGGTCGAGACGGTCACCGGGTGCTACCAGAACTCCTCCGCGCCCGCCGTGCTGCGCGACCGGGCGCGCATCGAGCGGCTCATCGACGGCCTCGACCTGATCCCGCCGGGACTCGTGCCGATCTCGCAGCATTTCCCCGCCGTCGAGTCGGGCGCGCCGAAGGAGACCTCCTGGATCCTCGGCGCGGTGGCCGCCATCTCCTGACCCTCGGCACGGCACGGTAAAGCTTCGACGCGGGCGTGGGCGCCCTGGTGGGCGACGGGTACGGCAGGGGCATCGGCCGACCCGTCCCACGACCCACGAACGGTGTGAACTCATGCAGGTGCACATCCGCGCGCGACGCGACATCCCTTGGGCGGTCGGCGGGCTGGGCGCGCTGGCCGCCGGCGTGGGCATCGCCCACCGGCTCGCCTCGCGAGTTCGAAAACGGCCCAAGGACACCAGGAACCGCTGGATCATGGTCACCGTCAACTGCTCGCCGCAGCGGCTGTCCTCACGCGCCGACCTGCCCGACCCGCTCACCCGCCTGGGCGACGCGGTCGACATCACGATCTGCCCGGCACCCGGCGACCGCGGCACCGAGCTGGGCGCGCGCCTCCGCGACCCCGCACGGAACGGCGACGCCCACCGGACCGTACGCGCGGCGCTGCGGGAGGCCCGGTCGCTGATCGAGACGGGCGAGGTCCTGCGTCCCGACTGGCCCCGGCCCGTACGCCCGCTTGCGTCACGCAGGCCGCCGGCGCTCGCGGGACGGCGACCGTGAAGGCGCTCTGCTGGCAGGGCGTGGACAAGCTCTCCGTCGAAGGCGTGCCGGACCCGCGGATCCTCAACGACCAGGACGCGATCGTCAAGGTCACGCTCTCGTCGACGTGCGGGTCGGACCTGCACATCCTCGGTGGCCACGTCCCCGCGATGCGCGCGGGCGACGTGATGGGCCATGAGTTCATGGGAGAGATCGTCGAGATCGGCCCGGAGGTGCGCCACCGCAGGATAGGCGACCGCGTGGTGGTCTGCTCCTTCATCGGCTGCGGCCGCTGCTGGTACTGCACCCACGACCTGTGGTCGCTGTGCGACAACACCAACACGAACTGGGAGCTGGCGCGCGAGGTCCTCGGCTACGAGACGGGCGGCGCCTTCGGCCACTCGCACGCCATGGGCGGGTTCGGCGGCAGCCACGCCGACTACATCCGGGTCCCGTACGCCGACCAGGGCACCTTCCCGATCCCCGAGGGGGTCGGTGACCTGGACGCGCTGTACGCCTCCGACGCCGCGCCCACCGGCTGGATGGGCGCCCACCTCGGCGGCGTACGGCCCGGCGACGTCGTCGCCGTATGGGGCGCGGGCGGGGTCGGTCAGCTCGCGGCGCGCTCCGCGCAGCTCCTCGGCGCCGAACGCGTCATCGTGATCGACAGCCTGCCCGACCGGCTGGCCATGGCCGAGCGCTACATCAATGCGGAGACCATCGACCTCGGCCTCACCGACGTACGCGCGGAGCTGGCCGAACGCACCAGCGGCCGCGGCCCGGACGTGTGCGTCGAGGCGGTCGGCATGGAGACCGACGGCGCCAACGGGCGGCCCGCCTACGACAAGCTCAGGTCGCGGCTGCGCCCGCCCGGCCCGGTCGCCGTACGGGAGGCCATCGACGTCTGCCGCAAGGGCGGATCCGTGTTCGTCCTCGGCGTCTTCGGCGGCACCGTCGATCGCTTCCCGCTCGGCCCCCTGATGAACAAGGGCCTGACCTTCGCCGGCGCGCAGCAGCACGGGCACCGCTACATCCCGATGCTGCTGAAGCGAATGGCCGGCGGCGAACTGTCGACGCGGCACCTGGCCACCCACGAGCTACCGCTCGAGGACGGACCGCACGGCTACGAACTGTTCAAGCACAAGAAGGACGGCTGCGTACGCGTGGCGTTCCGCCCTGATCAGTAGTGCAGCGGCTCGGCCGGTCCGGTCGTCCTTGTTCCTGCCGACGAACACCTCGTGTTCCGCTCTCGCAGGTCGCTCCTCGTGTGTCACGGGTCGCTCCTCGGTCTTCCACTTCCGCGCACCGCTCGTCGCGCGTCCCGCTCCTGCGCGTGCCGATGCGCCGCGAACGGGACTCGTCAGGCCCGACCTAGACTCGTGCGCGTCATCCCCGTCGAGATCCCGGTAGCCCGAATGCGCATCGACCTGCACAGCCACAGTGACGCCTCAGACGGCACCGAGCCGCCGGACGAGGTCATGCGCCGCGCGCGCGAGGCCGGCCTGGACGTTCTCGCCCTGACCGACCATGACACCGTCGCGGGCCTGCCCGCCGCAGAGGCGGCGCTCCCGGCCGGGCTGACCCTCATACCCGGCATGGAGCTGTCGTGCCGCCGCGGTGGCCGCAGCATTCACCTCCTCGCCTACCTCTTCGACCCGAACGAACCACGCTTGGCGCTGGAGCGAGGGCGCATCCGCGAAGCCCGCGAAGAGCGAGCCCGCGCGATCGTCGACCGGCTGGCCGAGCTCGGCGTCCCGGTAACGTGGGACCAGGTCAGCGCCCTAGCCGGCGGCGGTGTGGTCGGCCGCCCCCATCTCGCGAGGGCCATGGTCGAGGCAGGCGTGATCAACGACCCGTCCGAGGCCTTCACCAAAGAGTGGCTGGCCCCCGGTGGCCGCGCCCACGTGAGCCGCTACGCCCTGGACCCCCTGACCGCCGTACGCCTGGTACGCGGCGCGGGCGGCGTCCCGGTACTCGCCCACCCCAAGGCGGCCAAGCGCGGCGCATCCCTCCCAGACGAGTGGATCACCGAGATGAGGGATGCCGGGCTCTGGGGCGTCGAAGTCGACCACCTCGACCACGACGAAGACGCCCGAGCCCACCTGCGCGGCCTCGCCGGAGACCTCGGCCTGGCGACCACCGGCTCCAGCGACGACCACGGCACACTGACCGGCCACCGCCTGGGCAGCGAGACAACGCCCGCCGACGTCTACGAACGCCTGCTCGCCGAGGCCACCGGCGCCGCCCCGATCACCTGAGCCCCGCCCATTTCCGATACGGCCGATCATCGTCGTGCCCGACGGCAACGGTGACAGCCAACGACAGCGACCACCGGCCACCGCCGGCGCACGACGACCAGCTCTGACGTCGACAGGAGCACCGTGCCCAGGGACGCTGTCACTCCTGAAAAGCGGACGGCCCGCGACTCGGTCCCGCCCCTGTCCACCGCTCGCGAGCGCTATTCGCTGGTCAGCCTGGACTTGCGGAACCGCCGGCGGCCATGGCCCGGACGTCAGCGGTCGTCACTGGCTTCCCCGCGATCCCCCAATCGCCGCTCTTGACCTCCTCGATGATGACCCAGGTCACCGGTCGCATGTGTTCGCCCTCGATGCCGACCAGGGCATCGGTCAGCTTTTCCACCATCTCGGCCTTCTGGGCGTCGTTGAAGACCCCTTCGATGACCTTCACATTGATGAGCGGCATCTTCCCCCCGTTGCTCGCGCGTCGGCCATGCGTGAGACGTCGGCGACTCGACGCCGACCTGTTGCCCGTACGTCGTGCTGGACCCCCGGTCCCAACCCGGTCCACTCCGGCGGCCGTCATCCAAGTACCTTCCCCGGTGCCGAGAGGCCGAGTCTCATGCCGGATTCAAACAGAGTGACTGCGTCACCCCGCCGTCTCAGATGACGCTGTTGCTCCTCGGGCCGTAGCCGGCCCTCAACGGCCGCGCCCACCTGAGCCGCTACGCCCTGGACCCCTTGACCGCAGTACGCCTGGTACGAAACAGCAAGCTCCGACGTCTACGAACGCCTGCTCGCCGAGGCCACCGGCGCCGAACCCATCACCTGACCCCTCCTCTACGCCCCCACCCGCCGGGCCGGTACGCCGAGGCCTCCAACTTCGGATCCCGCCAGTTGGGCGCGAGGGCGTGCACAGCCGCGTTGGGCGGGATCATCCAGAAGGCAGCCCTGGTCGCGGAGTTCGGCGATGACGAGGGCGATGGTGTGGCTGGGTGTTCACCAGACCAGCCCTACTCGTCACGTCGGGGCATGGCATGAGCATCGGACAGGTGGGACCCGTAGCGGAGGTGACCGGTGCCACCCCGATCGGCCTCCGCGAACCGACCGACAGGTCCGTCCTGATGGCCGCATGGGAAGAGTTCTCTTCCGGTACGTCTGCATCGGCCTGATCCACGGCGTGGTCGAACGGTGGCGAACCGACCGGGTCGAACGGGCGAAGCCGCAGGTACGGACGGTGCGAACTCCTGTATGCCGCATGCCGATCTTCCGTGGTCCCGTCGATGACGGGAGGAGGAGCGCCCGAACTTCTTTCGCGATTCCGCTTTCTGTCAGAATGACAAAAAGCTAGTCTCGCGCCATGACCGATGACCCATGGACGCCGCCCGTCGTCATGCTCGCCGTCGACCTGGTGATCCTGACGTTGCGCGAATCCAGCCTGCAGGTACTGCTCGTCGAGCGCGGCGTCGAGCCGTACAAGGGGACGTACGCGCTGCCGGGCGGCTTCCTTGAGCATTCCGAGGAGGACATCACCGCCGCGGCCCATCGGGAGCTGTCCGAGGAAGCGGACCTGAACGTCGAGGCTCTGCGCCTGGAGCAGTTGGGGGTGTACGGCGATCCCGGCCGGGATCCGCGCGGCCGGGTCGTGTCCGTGGCCCACCTGGCGATCGCGCCGAGGCTGCCCGAGCCGGTCGCCGGAACGGACGCGGCCAGTGCGCGATGGCAACGGGCCGATCAGGTGCTTTCCGGCGTTCTCGAGCTCGCGTTCGACCATCGGCGGATCGTCGCGGACGGTGTCGACCGCGCCCGCATCAAGCTCGAGCACTCCTCGCTCGCGACGGCTTTCTGCGGGCCGATCTTCACGATCACCGATCTTCAGGAGGTGTACGAAGCGGTCTGGGGCCTGCCGCTCGATCCCAGGAACTTCTATCGCAAGGTTCAAAAGACCGACGGATTCATCGTCGCGGCCAGTTCGGAGCGAAAGGTCACGGCCGGGCGACCGGCGCGACTGTACAAGGCCGGCCCGAGCACGGTCCTGTATCCGCCGATGGTCCGGCCGGTCGAGTCACCGAATACGGAAGGAGCCGTGAAATGAGCCGTAGTCCGGTCGTCATACTCACCGCGCTGGACCTGGAGTACCAAGCCATCCAGGAGAAGTTAGTCGACCTGCGCCTGCACCGGCACCCGCAGGGCACGCGCTTCGAGATCGGCCGGCTGGCCAAGGGCCGGTGCCAGGTCGCCCTCGCTCACGTCGGCAAGGGCAACCAGTCCGCGGCGGTACTGGCCGAGCGCGCGATCTCTCAATTCGATCCGGTCGCCCTGCTCTTCGTCGGCGTGGCGGGTGCTCTGCACTCCCACATCACCCTCGGAGACGTCGTGGTGGCGACGCACATCTACGCGTTCCACGGCGGTACGAGCCAGGACGACGGGTTCAAGAGTCGGCCGCGGGTCTGGGAGACCTCCCACGCCGCCGACCAGATCGCACGGCATATCCACCGCAGTGGTTCCTGGGCACAAGACCTCGAGAGGACGCCCGAGGTGCACTTCGGGCCGATCGCCGCCGGTGAGGTGGTCCTGAACTCCGCCGCCTCGGCGCACGCCCGATGGATTCACGACAACTACAACGACGCGCTGGCGGTCGAGATGGAAGGCGCCGGTGTCGCGCAGGCCGGACAGTTGAACGGAAAGCTGCCGGTGGTCGTCGTTCGGGGAGTCAGCGACCGGGCCGACGGCACCAAGGAGGCCACGGACCGAGATCGGTGGCAGCCACGAGCCGTGGCCAACGCGGCGGCGTTCGCCGCGGCTCTGGCCGAGGAGCTGGCCGCTGAAGAACAGCTCGGGAACAGGCCCGTCGCAGGTGAACCGATGAGGAGTCCGACGATGCACGAGACCCGGAACATCGCGAAGGGCAACGCGAGGGTGGGGGTGCAGGCCGGAACCATTTACGGCGGCATCCGGATCGGCTCCGAGCCGAACTCGCCGGCCGATCTGAAGGAGGCACTAGCCGGACTCCGAGCCCAGCTCCGGGAGGCGCGGGCGGCCGGTCACCTCGACGAAGACACGTATGAGGCGACCGAAGCAGAGCTCGCCGTCGCAGACGAGGCGCTGCGGACGGACACGCCGCAGTCCAGGGCAAGGCTGATGTTGGCCCTCAAGAAGATGCGCGGGCTCATCGCCGACGCGTCCGATCTGGCCGCCGGGTTGGCGCTCATAATTGCCCTCGCCAAGGGCCTGTCATGACCGATCCGGACACCACTCCGATGAACTTCGCCGAGGACTCCGCGCACGTCGGAGTGCAGGTGGGAATCGTGCACGGTGACATCCACAGCTACACGATATCTCCCGATGCCTCGCCCAAAGAGAAGTTTGAGATGGGTGTCCGCTGTCTCGAAGGCGGTATGCAGGAGAGGGCATGGCACCTCATTCGTGACGCAGTCGTGGCCGGGCATCGCACCAGCAGGGTCTGCTTCTACTGGCTGCTCGCCCTGGTCAATGGCAGAACGAGGAACGAGCTGTCCGGCGAGGACGCTGAAATGCTGCGAAAAAGGCGGGAGCGGCTTCGCTTGGCCGGCCACGACGAGTGGGCGGCCGGCGTGCAGGCCATTCATCGTCTACTGGATTTCGCGGAGAAGCCTCAAGGGGACGTCGGCGTCCTGCTGCGGGACTTCGGCGAGCTCGGCGCCTTGCAGCGCGCCCTGATCCTGCGGCACCTGGCTCTCTTCCTTGACGGCCCCCTCCAGGATCGGATGTGGACTCTGGCCCTGGAGGCGGCGCAGCGAGAGCAGATGGCGGATGACCGAAAGATCCGCGTCTGGAAGTTCTTCGAGCCCGATCCGGTCCCGCCTCGCAAGCGCAGAGTGCCGGAGATCGAGATTCCCCTTTCCACCTGCCTTCAGGCGGTGGCGGCGTCGGCCGTCCTCGCCGTGGCGGCTGTCCATATCGGCTATCTGCTGGTGCGGGCAGGCCAGATCACCGGCATCAGTGCCTATCTCCTGAGCGTCGCCGGCGGCTATTTCGCCGCCCGTCACGGGGTGGAATGGCGCTTCCGCGCGGGACGGCTCCAGGCGAAGGAGAGGGAGTACGCGACCCCTCCGCGACGCGGTTCCAGCGCTCCGTCCGACGGCTTCGCGAAAAAAGTCGATCGACGCTTCGAACACTACTTCGCCACGTATGTTCCGGATGGCGTGGACCGCCAATTCTGGCTGGATCAGACGGCAGGGATCCGCAAGAGCATCCGTGATGAGCTGGTCGAGACCTACCGGGAGCAGAGGACCGGTGTCGACAAGATCGCATGGCTGATCCGGTATCGCGTCTCTGACGTCAACAAGCGCTGGCGGGACGGCACACTATGGGCCTACCGGCAGGAACTCGCGACATCTTTGCCCGCCAGAGCGAGAGTCGTCCTCGGCATCGCCGCTCTCGCCGGCGGTGGGATCTGGGCGGTGGCCGGCGCGATACAGGCCGGCCCGTTGAACGCGGTTCGCTCGACGGTGATCGCCCTGTTCGCCGGATATGTCGCCACTCGCGCCTGGACGCACGTCATCCTGGAGCGCCGAAGGTTCGCCGCCGACGAGTCCGAGAGCCAGAGAGTGCTCAACGGCAGCGGCGTGGCCTTCCTCGAGTGGCGGAAGAAGCTGGAAGACAAGCCCACGGACGCGGAAATGGCCGCCTGGCTGGACTGCGATCGGAAGGTGCTGCTGGACGAGGCACTGCGGCATTACAAGTTGGCGATGAGTGAGGTCATCGCCTACGCCTTGGTTGAGGCGCCCGCCGCGTCGACCCAACGCGCGCGCGTGCGAGGTGGCGGTCCCTGGCGCTACCGCAAGTACCGGCTGCTCCTCTTCCTTCTCACCATGGACGGGACGCGTCAGCTCGAGGTCGAACTCGACTTCGAACGAGGCACGTTCCACAGCAGGGAATGGACCAACTACCGCTATGACGCCGTGGCGGCCGTGCGGGTGACCCAGGCGGACGACAACGAACGGGCCTTCGAACTCGCGCTCGTCGACGGGCAGAAGATAGATATCCCGGTGACGGGCTTGGGGATGGAGCAACTTCTGGAGGATGAGACTCCCGGAGCGGTCGCTCAGGCGACGCTCGATGCCACCGGCCTGCAGCGGACTCTGCACGTCCTGGAGGGGATCGCCGCAGAGGGCAAGGAGTGGATCAAGCGCGGAAACCAGCGCCGAGACGAGCGCACGAGAAATCTCAACGCCGTGGTCGACGAGCGGGCGTCCTGACCCGAGAGGGTATTCACGGGCTGCGGAGGCGATCGGCGTCATCCGATCGCCTCCGTGCCGTTGTTCGTCGTCGCCTCGACGTCGACGATGCGGCCGTTGACGCCGAACGGAGCGACGGCACGCGTACCATGTCGGGCCGCCGTCTCATCAGCGAAACATGGCCTGGACGGCCCCAGGTCGTGGCAGGCCGTCCGGCGGGACGTGCGGCGTGGGGCCGTGTTCAGTTGTCGCCGCGGATCTCCTGGCCGACGGTGTCGGTGAGCTTGATTCTGGCTTCCTCGGCCGGTGGGGCGGGCCAGATGAGGATTTGGTGCTGTTCCACCGTCTCGTCGCCCTCATCGGTGTCGACCTCGAAGGCTTCGCGGCCTTGGTCGCGGCCTCGGGCGTGGACTTGTAGCCGGTAGCTGCGGGGTTCCTGTGATGCGGCCGGCAGGGTGACCGTTCTATGCACGCCTTCGATTTCGTAGGGCGACAGGATGGTCAGGTCGGGTCCGGTGATGGTCATGCTGACCTCCACCACGTCGTCCCAGGGCTCCAGGTCAAGCTCGGGTGCCGCGTTCAGGACCTGGATGGTGATCGGCAGGTCGCCGGTGTCCAGGCCGGTCATGACGACGGCGCCGTCTCCGGTGCGGTTGACCCAGATCAGCCCGTTCCCGCCGTGGTAGGGGGCTTCCTGCTCATCAGCGTCCAGGCCTCGCAGCATGTACTGGGAATGGCCGACGACGATCTGAAACCGCTGAGCTGGCACGGCGGTCACACTGCCACCCAGAACGCGTCCTTGTCGAGGACCCGGTAGGTGCCGGCGAAAGCGGCGATCCGGTTGCCCTGACGGCGCTGTTCCAAGCCGAGGACCCATGCCGTTCCACGGTTGTTCGAGCTAAGTGTGACCCCGCCCTCGTAGGAACTGGCGAAAGGGTACTCATCGCACTGAGTCAAGGGCAGGAGCGGTTTCCCGACCACCTTCGTACCGCAGACGGCCTAAGGCGTGTAGCCGGGTTTGACGAACGTCATGGTGTAGCGGCCGGCGGTGGAGTGGACCTTGCCCTTCCCCACGCCATCGCTGTAGGCGATCGAGCCTCGAATCGTGGATCCGTTGCTCAGGACCCGGCCACGAGGGAAGTTGTTCGTGGCCGCGCAAGGGTTACCGCACGAGACCGACATCGACTCGGTGACTCCGCCGGCCGTTCCTGACCACGACGATCTTGATGTCGGCGACCTGACAGACCTGCGTACGGGTGTAGCTACCGCACCCGAGTGCCGGAGCCGCCATGTCCGCCTCACCGGCGGCAGCGGCCGGAGCCGCCGAAGAGGCACTGACGACCAGCCGCTCCCCGTCCGTCATCCGTTCCCCGGAAGCATTGGCCGAAGCCGCGGTCAGCGGCATCAGCACCGTGACAGCGACCCCCGCCGTCGCGACCTTTCCTAGCAAGCGCTGGCGTACCACGTAATCCCCCGTCTTATCTACTGTCAAAGGCGGAGTTAAGGTACGGCAGCGTCGATATCCAGAGCCATCATGGTAAACCCCGACATAGGGCCGTGGCGTATATACGAAGGGGCCGCTGGCCGCTTTCCCTGTCAAGTCGGCCTATTGAGGCGAGACCGCATCCCGGCGAGGCGGGAGTGGTCGGCGGCCAGTTCTCCTAGGGCGTCGGCCGGGTGAAAGAGCGGTCGGCGTTTCCGGGCGTCAGAGCCATCGCGGATATCAGTTCGTAGCAGGCGTGGGCGGCGGCGATGCCGGTGATCTCGGCGTGGTCGTAGGCGGGGGCGACTTCGACGACGTCGGCGCCGACCAGGTGCAGGCCGGCGAAGGCACGGAGGATGGCGAGGAGTTCTCGGCTGAGGAGGCCGCCGGACTCGGGGGTACCGGTGCCGGGGGCGAAGGCCGGGTCGAGGACGTCGATGTCGACCGAGACGTAGACCGGGCGGTCGGCCACGCGGTCGTGGATGCGGTCGATGACGCCGCGGGTGCCGAGGTGTTCCATCTCGTGTGCGTGGACGGTCTGGAAGCCCAGCGCGGCGTCGTCGGTCAGGTCCGCCGCGCCGTACAGCGGACCGCGGATGCCGACGTGCATGCAGGCGGACAGGTCGAGCAGGCCCTCCTCCGACGCGCGGCGGAACGGGGTTCCGTGCGTCGTGTCGGCGCCGAAGTAGGTGTCCCACGTGTCCAGGTGGGCATCGAAGTGTACGACCGCGACGGGGCCGTGCCGGCGCGCCAGTGAGCGCAGGAGGGGCAGCGCGATCGTGTGGTCGCCGCCGACGGTGAGCAGGCGGCCGGCGCGTTCTAGCAGGGCGTCGGAGCCCGCCTCGATCTGGCGTACGGCCTCGTCGATGGAGAACGGGTTCACCGCGATGTCGCCGGCGTCGGCGACCTGCCGGCGGCCGAACGGGCTGACCTTCAGCGCCGGGTTGTACGGGCGGAGCAGCCGCGAGGACTCGCGTACGTGTGCGGGGCCGAAGCGCGCGCCCGGACGGTAGCTGACGCCGCCGTCGAAGGGCACGCCGACCACGGCGACGTCCACGTCGGAGACCTCGTCGAGACGCGGCAGCCGGGCGAACGTGGCCGGGCCCGCGAAGCGCGGGACGACGCTGGCCACGACGGGACCGACATGACCGTCCTCCGTCGTACGGGGCGCGTTGTCAGACATGGATTCCTCTCGTCGAGGTCGGGGCCCAGTCGGGAGTCAGAGCGGGGCGGGCCGTCGCGGGCGGACATGGGAGTCACGGCCGTCAGTCGGGGACGAACATCGCGACGGAGCCGTCAGGCATGTCCCGCCGCCAGGTCGATGGCGACGGCGCGTGCGGGGGCGCCGTCTCCGCCGGTGAGGCGCAGGGGCAGGCATGAGATGAACGGTTCGAAGTCGATCTCGGCGAAGGCACGGAGGTTCTCGCCGATGACGCCGCCGGCCGAGGCGATCAGGCGGTGGACCGGGAAGCCTTCGCCGGGGTGGGTGTCGTCCGGGGTCTCGTCGATGTTGGGCGCGTCGAGCAGGAAGGTACGGACGCCGAGGTCGAGCATGCGGCGGCAGGCCTCGGCGTCCAGGTACGGGTGGTCGAAGTAGGAGTCCTGCCCGTACCGGGCGGACCAGCCGGTGTGCAGCAGGACGATGACGCCCGGCCGTAGCCGCTCCGCGGCAGGGGCGATCGCCTCCCAGGTGATGCGGGCGCGTGGCGCGTGGCCGGTGACGTCGACGACGGCGCCCTCGCCGGTGAACAGCGAGAGGTCGAGTTCGTCGATGCGCGGGCCGTCGGCGCGGAAGTGGAACGGCGCGTCGACGTGGGTGCCGGTCTGCGAGCCGATCTCCAGGGCGAGCACGTTGAAGCCGTCGGCGGCGATCGTCGCCGCGGGACGGATCCGCGGTGCCGGATCACCCGGATAGACCTGTGTCGTCTCCGCGAGCGGCACGGACAGGTCGACGATGCGGCGCGCGTGCACGGCACTTTCCCTTCGACGAGACGAGGTAACTCTAGGGCAACAAAGGTTGTCTTCCAAGAAACATCGGGCCTAGCATGGCTCACCGTCGGCAGGCGGCCCCGACCACGAGGTCGCCGCGCGGCCCGCCGGGCGCGAAGACGTCGGACGAACGGATGAAGAGGTCGCATGAGATCGGTGCCGATCGCCGCCGGCAACACCGAGCTCCGCATCGGTGCGCGGCTGCGCGACGCGCGGCAGCGCCAGGGTCTGACCATCGAGCAGATCGCGCAGAGCACCGGGCTCACCAAGGGTTTCATCAGCCGCATCGAGCGTGACGTCACCTCGCCCAGCGTCTCGACGCTCGTCACGGTGTGCGCGGCGCTGTCGCTGCCGGTCGGCGAGCTGTTCGCCACGCCGAAGACCGACGTCGTACGCGGCGACACCGCCCCCGGCATCCAGCTCACCGGCCAGGGCGCCGACGAGCGGCTGCTGACGCCGCGCGGTCAGGCGCGCCTCCAGCTCGTGCGCTCGGTCATCGAGCCGGGTGGGAGCGGCGGCGAGGAGCTGTACACCCTGAACTGCGAGATCGAGGTCGTGCACGTCCTGCGCGGCCGGCTGCGCGTGGTGTTCAGCAAGTCCGTCGAGCTGCTGGCCGAGGGCGACACCATGACCTTCTCCGGACGCGAGCCGCACACCTGGACCAACCCGGACGACGAGGTCGCCGAGGCGCTCTGGGTCATCGTGCCGGCCCCGTGGGACACCACCGCGTAACAGTCCTGGCCGCGCTCCCACGGCGTCTCGATCGCCGTACCGGGGCAGACCTCGCATGTTAAGAGCGCATAACACCCTTAATACGGAATTAATCAGGCCTTGACATACAGAACGGGCAATGCCAATTTGAACGATCAAACCTGGCGCCCGAGGGTCACTCGAGGGGAGTGAGATGACTGGCCGAGGCACGAGCGATGTCACGATATCGCAGGTCGCCGCGGCCGCCGGTGTCTCACGCCAGACGGTCTCGAACGTCCTCAACGCCCCGCTACGGGTCGCACCCGGCACCACGGCGAGGGTACGCCGGGCGATCGACGAGCTGGGGTACCGGCCCAACCGCGCGGCGCAGAATCTGCGTGAGCGTGCCAGCCGATGCATCGGTTTCAAGATCGATGCCCCGGCCGGCCTGAGCAACCTGCTCGACCGTTTCCTGCACGCGCTCGCGAGCGCCGCCGGGGCCTCCGGCTACCACGTCCTCCTGTTCACCGCGACGGAGGTGGACCGGGAACTCGGCGCGTACGAGGACCTCATCCGCTCCGGCACGGTCGACGGGTTCGTGCTCGCCGACGTCGGTCCCGGCGACAGCCGGCTGCCCTGGTTCGCCCAGCGCCGCATCCCGTTCGTGTGCTTCGGCCGTCCTTGGGGCCATGAGCAGCGCCGATTCTCCTGGGCGGACATCGACGGGGCGTACGGCGTGGAGCGGGCCGTCGACCATCTGGTCGCCCGCGGCCACCGGCGCATCGCCTACCTCGGCTGGCCGGAAGGCACCGGGTTCGGCGACGAGCGGGTGGCCGGCTGGCATGACGCGATGCGGCGTCATGGATTGGAACACCAAGGACTCTCCGGGGCCAGTGTCGAAGATGTCGCCTCGGCGTCTGAGGTGGCCGAACGGATGCTGGCGTTGCCGGACGCACCGACTGCGTTCGTGTGCGGTAGTGACACTTTCGCCCTCGCGGTTCGTCACGTGGGCGGGGTCGGTGTCGACGGTGTCCCCAGGGTCGACGTCGTCGGTTTCGACGACTCACCGGCCGCACTGGTGATCTCACCGCCGATGTCGAGTGTGCGACAGCCCCTCGGTGAGGTAGCTCGCCGGATCGTCGACCTGCTCGTCGATCAACTGCAAGGCCTGTGCACCACACCCGAGGGGGTGATGCTGCGTCCCGAACTCGTTTCGCGGGAGCAGAGTCGGCCGGATCTCGGCCGCTGAAACAAGTAACTCAAAGACTGGAGTCAAGGTGGCAACCGTATCGAGATTGACGCGCTGCACCGTCGCGCTGAGCGCGTTGGCGGTCGTCGCGGCGTGCGGCGGCAGTAAGACGAGCGACAAGACGAGTCCGGCCGAAGACCAGCTCACCGGCCGCGGTCCGATCACGCTGGCGCAGGGCAAGGACACCTCCGGCAACGTCCAGCACCTCGTGGACACCTGGAACAAGTCGCACCCGAAGGAGCCGGTGCGCCTGATCGAGCTGCCCGAGGACGCGGACGCACAGCGTCAGCAGATGGTGCAGAACGCGCAGACCAAGTCCGACGCGTACACCGTCCTCAACCTCGACGTGGTGTGGACGGCCGAGTTCGCCGCCAATCAGTGGGTCACCCCGCTGCCGGCGAGCCAGTTCGACCTGTCGCAGTTCCTTCCGCCGACGGTCGACACCGGCAAGTACCGCGACAAGCTCTACGCGGCGCCGTGGAAGACCGACGCGGGCCTGCTGTTCTACCGCACCGACCTGCTGAAGAAGGCCGGCGTCAGCGCCCCGCCGAAGACCTGGACCGAGATGCAGGCGGACTGCAAGAAGATCCCGGGCGTCGGCTGCTACGGCGGTCAGTTCGACAAGTACGAGGGCCTCACCTGCAACTTCTCCGAGGCCGTGGACAGCGCCGGCGGCGAGGTCGTCGACAAGTCGGGCAAGCCGAACGTCAACACCCCGCAGGCCAAGGCGGGCCTGAACTTCCTGGTCGACGGCTTCAAGAACGGGCTCCTGCCCAAGGAGGCCATCACCTACCAGGAGGAGCCCTCGCGGCGCGCCTTCGAGTCGGGCAAGCTCGTCTTCAACCGTAACTGGCCGTACCAGTTCGCGCTGTCCGGCAAGTCCAAGGTCAAGGGCAAGTTCGGCGTCGCGCCGATTCCGGGCATGAGCGGTCCCGGTTCCCCGACGCTCGGCGGTCACAACCTGGCGATCTCGCAGTTCGGCAAGAACAAGGCCACCGCGCTGGACTTCATCAAGTTCCTCACCGCCCCGGACCAGGAGCGCGCCAACCTGCTCGCCACCTCCGAGGCGCCGACCCTGGCCTCGCTGTACGGCGACGCGGACCTGATCAAGAAGTTCCCGTACCTGCCGGAGCTGAAGGCGTCGCTGCTCAACGCCAAGGCGCGTCCCAAGGCCGTTCGCTACGGCGACGTGACCACCGCGATCCAGGAAGCCGTCTACGCCGCCCTCACCGGAAAGTCGACCACGGACCAGGCGCTCGCCGATCTTCAGACCAAGCTCGGAACGCTGATCCAGCCATAGCGGCGCCCCATGGCGGGACGCGGTGCGTCCCGCCATGGGCCCAAGGAGGCTTTTCTTCATGACCACCACCACCGCCGGCAGGCGCTCCCGTCGCGACGGGAGCGACGTCCAGCGCACGGGCCGGCTCGCGGCCATGCTCCTGTCGCCGACCTTCCTGGTGCTCGCGCTGGTCGTCGGCTACCCGATCATCGCGGCGCTTCGTGACTCGCTCTATGAGAAGAGCCAGGGGCTGGACGCCAACGGCTTCGTGATCAAGGGCGACAAGTTCGTCGGGTTCAAGAACTACACCGCCATCTTCACCGGCGACTCCGGCCACCTGTTCTGGAACGCGTTCTGGAACACCACGTACTTCACCCTCGTGACCGTCGTCATCGAGAGCCTCCTCGGCCTCGCGATGGCGCTCGTCATGCACCGCGCCTTCCGTGGCCGCGGGCTCGTGCGCGCGAGCATCCTCGTCCCGTGGGCGATCCCCACGGCCGTGTCCGCGCTGCTGTGGAAGTGGATCTTCCAGTCCGGCGGCGTCGCCAACGCCGTCATCGGCCAGCAGGTCCTGTGGACGACCGAGGGCTTCCACGCGAAGCTCGCGGTGATCATCGCGGACACCTGGAAGACCGCGCCGTTCGTCGGTCTGCTCGTCCTCGCCGGTCTCCAGACCATCCCGGGCGACGTGTACGAGGCCGCGCAAGGTCGACGGCGCCACCGCGATGCAGCAGTTCTGGCGGATCACGCTGCCGCTGGTCAAGCCGGTGCTTCTCGTCGCCGTCCTCTTCCGTCTCCTCGACGTGCTGCGGATGTTCGACCTGCCGTTCATTCTGATCGGCGAGCACAAGGAGTCGGTGCAGACGCTGTCCATCCTCGCCTTCAACGAGGCGTCCAACCTGCGGTACGGGCCCGCGGCGGCCTACGCGACCATCCTGTTCGTCTACGTCGCCGTCGTCGCCTACGCCTTCGTCAAGCTGCTCGGCGCCGACATCATCGGCACCATGCGGCAGTCGAAGCCGGCCGCGACCAAGCGCGTCAAGACGACCGCGCCCGTTGCTCAGGAGGTTGCGGCATGAGCTCCGCGTCCGTGTCCTCGACCGGCAAGGGCTTCGATCTGAAGCGCGCCCTCACGTACGTCGGCATCATCGCCGTCGCGCTGTACTGCCTCGTCCCGTTCTACTGGATGATCGTGTCGGCGTTCCGCCGGCCGGAGGACCAGTTCAGCAACGCGGCACTGCCCTCCCCGTGGTCGATCAAGAACTTCACCGCGGTCTTCAAGCACGATGTGGGCTTCCAGCGTTCGCTGCTGAACAGCCTGGTCGTGGCCGGCGTGACGACCGTCCTCACCCTGGTCGTCGGGACGCTCACCGCGTACGCGCTGGCCCGGCTGGACTTCCGGTTCAAGAACATGGTGCTCGGGCTCACCATCGCCACCTCGATGTTCCCCGGCATCTCGCTGATCGTCCCGCTGCTGAAGCTGTTCACCAGCACCGGCTGGATCAACACCTACCAGGCGATGATCGTGCCCAGCCTGTCGTTCGCCCTGCCCCTCGCCGTGTGGAACCTCACGACGTTCTTCCGCCAGATGCCGTTCGAGCTCGAGCACGCGGCGATGGTCGACGGATGCACGCGCGGCCAGGCGTTCCGCAAGATCATCATTCCCCTCGCCGCACCAGGCGTGTTCACCACCGCGATCATCACCTTCATCGCGGCGTGGAACGAGTTCATCATCGCGCTGAGCATGGTGAACAAGAAGGAGATGCAGACCGCCACCGTGGCCATCTCCAAGTTCACCGGGGCATACGGCTTCGACCAGCCGTTCGGTACCCAGATGGCGGCCGGTGTGATCGTGACCGTGCCGCTCGTCATCGTCGTGCTCATCTTCCAGCGCCGGATCATCGCAGGCCTCACGGCCGGGGGCGTCAAGTAGCCCTCGTCCGCTTCCGAAAGGACATCGTGCACGTCAACGACTCCGCGCCGTGGTGGCGCAGTGCCGTCATTTACCAGATCTACATCCGCAGCTTCGCCGACGGCAACGGCGACGGGTTCGGCGACATCGCCGGTATCCGGTCGCGGCTGCCGTACCTGCGCGAGCTCGGTGTCGACGCCGTGTGGATCACGCCGTGGTACCGCTCACCGATGGTGGACGCGGGCTACGACGTCGCCGACTACACCGACATCGATCCGCTCTTCGGCACCCTCGAGGACGCCGAGGAGATGATCAAGGATGCGCACGAACACGGCATCCGGGTGATCGTCGACATCGTTCCGAACCACAGTTCGGACCAGCACGCGTGGTTCCAGGCGGCGCTGGCGGAAGGATCTGCGGGCGGCCCCGCGCGCGATCGGTACATCTTCCGCCCTGGGCGCGGAGACGCCGGGGAGCTGCCGCCGAACGACTGGAAGAGCGTGTTCGGCGGCAGCGCCTGGACCCGGGCGGCGGACGGGGAGTGGTACCTCCACCTGTTCGCGCCGGAGCAGCCGGATCTCAACTGGGACAACCCGGCGATCCGGCAGGACTTCGAGGACGTGCTGGCGTTCTGGTTCGACCGTGGCGTCGACGGCTTCCGCATCGACGTCGCGCACGGCCTGATGAAGCAGGACGGGCTGCCCGACCTCGGCGACGAGGGCGAGGACGTGCTCGAGCCGAGCAAGCGGGCCGACCACCCGCACTGGGACCGCGAGGGCGTCCACGAGATCTACCGTGGATGGCGTGCGGTCGCGGACCGCTACGAGGGCGACCGTACGTTCGTGGCGGAGGCCTGGGTGTCCAGCCCCGAACGCCTCGCGCACTACGTGCGCCCGGACGAGCTGCACACCGCGTTCAACTTCGACTTCCTGAAGGCCCCGTGGGAGGCCGCGCGCCTCCGCGAGGTGATCGACGGGACCCTCGAGGCCCTCGGCTCGGTGGACTCGCCCACGACCTGGGTGCTGTCCAACCACGACGTGACGCGCCATGTCACGCGGTACGGCCGCCCGAACACCGGCGGCCGCGGGCCGCGTGGCGACGTCCTCGAGCCGCTCGACGTCGAACTCGGAACGCGCCGTGCGCGCGCCGCCGCGCTCCTCATGCTCGCCCTGCCCGGCGGTGCCTACGTCTACCAGGGCGAGGAGCTCGGGCTGCCGGAGGTCGAGGACCTGCCGGTCGAGTGCCTGCAGGACCCCGTGTGGGAACGTTCCGGGCACACCGCGCGTGGCCGTGACGGCTGCCGCGTTCCGATCCCGTGGTCCGGCGACGCCCCGCCGTACGGCTTCGGCGCGGACGGCTCCGAGCCGTGGCTGCCGCAGCCGGAGTCCTGGAAGGACCGTACGGCAGAGGCGCAGGACGGCGACGCCGGCTCGATGCTCGAGCTGTACCGCGCCGCGCTGCGCATCCGCCGGGAGCACCCGGCCCTCGGCGAGGGCGGCGTGACCTGGCAGACCACACCGGAGGGCGTGCTGTTGTTCACGCGCTCGCCGGGCTTCGCCTGTGCGGTGAACGTCTCCGGCGCACCGTACGAACTGCCCGCTCACTCACAGATCCTTCTCGCCAGTGGCCCGCTCGACGGGGGGTCGCTCCCGAGCGACACCGTCGCCTGGCTCGCCATCGACGATTGACACCACTCGTATCTCGGGGGAGATCGATGGGAGAGAACCCATGGCCAGACGTGTCACCGCGATAGCGGCCACGTTCGTACTCACCGCCGCGGCCGTCGCCGTGCACGCGGTCCCGAGCCGGGCGTCGGAATCGCCGGGCTCGACGGAGCTGACGGTGAAGAACCGGCTCCCGGACCGGCGTGCGGTCGTGATCGGCGACCGTTTCTACTCCGTCTCGACCGAAGACGGCCTCTACCCGGCCACCGGCTGGCACACGACCGGCGAGATGGGCGGCATCTGGTCGCAGCCGATCAAGCTGCTCGACGGTGTGTGGTTCGGGCTCGACGGATCCTGGCTCGGCAAGCAGGCCGCCGCCAAGAGCTTCACGTCCGGGCACGGCTACACCCGGATCGCCTACTCGGCGGCCGACGGCGTGAGCGCCGAGCGTACGGACGTGGCCCCGGACGGGCTGCGCGCCGGGCTGGTCGGCATCACCCTCAGCTCGGACAAGACCAAGACCGTCCACCTCGACGTGGACGCGCACTCCGAGCTGACGGCCTCCTTCCCATGGGGGTCGACGACACCGAGCCAGTCGGCGTTCAACCTGCAGGACACCGGCGCGTACGACAACGGCGCGCTGCTCTTCCGCGATCAGGGCACGCCGGACATCCCCAATGCCAAGGCGCACGACTACGCGGCGCTGGTCGCGGCCGACCGTACGCCGGTCGATCACCAGCTCGGCAAGGACCACCGGGGACCGCAGGATCCCGCCGTGATCTGCCCGACCACCGGCGACACCCCGGCGAAGTGCGACGACACGGGGTTCGGTAAGGGCACCGGCGGCCGGCTGTCCTACGACGTGAAGGTCCCGGCGGGACACCGCACCACCGTGTGGGTCGCGATCGCCGGTTCCGACCACGGCACCTCCGAGGCGCGTGCCGCCCTCGGGACGGCGCTGAAGGACCCCGCGGGCCTGCTCGCGCGCAAGATCGCCGCACGCAAGGCCGTCGCGGCCAACACGTCGGTCGACCTGCCCGGCGACCGGCTCCTCCAGCAGAGCGTCGAGTGGAGCAAGCAGAACCTCGCCGACTCGGTGCAGGAGGCGCGCGACCTGAACCTGCGCGTCACCAAGGAGGGCAAGGAGTACCCGGCTCCGGCCGGAACCCTCGCGAAGGCGCGATGGATCGGCGCGGGCTGGCCGGACTATCCGTGGATCTTCGGCACTGACGGTGAGTTCACCTCGTTCGCCGCGATCGCGGCCGGTCAGTTCCAGGCCGTCGAGGACCACCTGCGGACCCTCCGCGACGTCAGTGACACGGTCAACGACCGCAGCGGCAAGGTCGTGCACGAGGTCGTGCCGGACGGCTCGGTCTACTTCGGTTCCAACGACTCGGCGGGCAACACCGACGAGACGGCCAAGTACCCCAGTGCCGCCGCGCTCGTGTGGCGCTGGACCGGTGACAAGTCCTTCCTCAACGACGTGTACGGCTTCTCGGTGCGCAACATGCACTACGTCGTGGACAAGCTGGATGCCGACGGCGACGGCTGGCCGGAGGGGCTCGGCAACGTCGAGCGGCCCGGCATGGGCGTGGAGAAGCTCGACAACACCGTCTACACCGTGCGCGGCCTGTACGACCTGGCCGACATGGCGCGGGCCAAGGGCGACTCGGCCACCCAGAAGTGGGCGACCGCCAAGGGCGACGCGATGACGAAGGCCTTCGACACGGCGTGGTGGAACGGCGGCGACACGGCGAACTTCGCCGACTCGCTCGACAACCCGGACGACCCCGCCAACGACAACACGAAGATCTTCCAGCGTCACTGGATCGGCCTGACCCCGCTGGACGCCGAGCTCGTACGGTCCGGCCAGGTCACCCACCCGCTCGCCACCGACGAACACGCGAACGCCGTCCTGGACCAGCGTGAGAAGCCCTGCTACACCGACAAGAACGGGCTGCTCCACACCGGTACCGGACCGACCTCCGCAGATGGCGGCAACAAGGGCCCGGCGTGCGACACCGCGGTGTCGAGCGTGCAGAGCGACCGTGAGGCCTTCACCATCAACACCGGCATCATGGCGGTGGCCGAGGGCAACTACGGCCGGCTGGCCCAGCAGCGCACCTACACCGACGACAACGCGCGTCAGCAGCTCGACCCCTCGCTGTTCGAGATGCCGGGGGCGATGCCGGAGATCGCGCCGAGTCCCGACTTCGACCCGGCGAACATCGACCGGCCGGAGACCGGGCGCTCCATGGTCCTCCAGGCCTGGGGCGCGTACGGGAACCTGTGGCCGGTGGTGCACCAGCAGCTCGGGCTCAACCCGGCGATGGGAGACAACCGGCTCGACGTCGTGCCGCAGGTCCCGGCCGGGCAGCCGAGCGTGTCGGGCCGTAACATCCGGGTCGGCCACGGCGCGGTCGACGTGACCGCCGAGGCGTCCAAGGGTTCGCTGCGCACCGTCGTGACCGACCATTCGAGCGGCGCCGCGATCCTCCTGGGGCAGGTCCTGCCCTCGGGTGCCAAGGTCGCCTCGGTGACGCTCGACGGCAAGACGGTCGACTACACGGTGCTGCAGACCGCTCGCGGCAGCGAGGTCGTGACGTCCGCGGCACCGCGCCACGGCACATCCGTCCTCGTCATCACCCTGCACTGATCCATCAACCGTTCCGAACGACAGAAGCCGGGCGTCCCTTCGGACGCCCGGCTTCTCTGCCCTCGGGAGGCCCCCTTTGAGCCAGCCACCTCTGCACGAGCACATCACCTGCCTCGCCGCCCCCGCGACCTGGCTCTCCCCGCGCAGCGGGCAGCTCACGGGAGGCGTCGACGGGCTGTACGTCGCCGACCGTCGCGTCCTGTCGCGTCTGGTCGTGACCGTCGACGGCGACGAGCCCACCCCGGTCGGGGCCGCGCTGCGCGGCGCGGACCGGGTCCGTTTCGTGGCGCACGCGGGCAGCCTCACCGTGGAGCGGCTGCGCACGGTGACCCCGGACGGCGGCGCCGAGCAGATCGTCGTGCACAACCGGGGCGACGCGTCGGTCACCCCGCGCATCGAGGTGGCGGTCGCGGCCGACCTCGTACCGATCAGCACCGTCAAGGACAAGTCGGCTGAGCCCGCCCGGCCCGCCCGTACCCTGAACGACGGCGACGCCTGGACCGACGACGACGGCTACGAGGTACGCCTGGACGGCGTCACCTCCGCCGAGCCCACCCTCGCACCCGGCGAGCGGTTCACCACCACGCTCGTCATCCGCGCCACGCCGCCGGCGTCCACCGGCTTCCACCAGACGCCGCCGCCCTCACCGCCGCCGTGGTCGCGCGAGCCGCTGACGGTCCGGTCGGGCGACGGCCGGCTGGACTCGCTGGTCGCCCAGGGCATCGACGACCTCGGCGCGCTCCTGCTGGCCGACGGCGACGACGTCTACTGCGGCGCGGGCAGCCCCTGGTATCTCACGCTGTTCGGCCGCGACTCGCTGCTGACGGCGCGGATGGCGCTGCCGCTGGGCCACGAGCTGGCCGCCGGTACGCTCCGGGTGCTCGCTCGCTACCAGGGCGTACGCCACGACCCGCTGACCGAGGAGGAGCCGGGCAAGATCCCGCATGAGCTGCGGCCCGCCCACGCGGTCAACTGGCTGCCGCCCGTCTACTACGGGACCGTGGACGCCACGGCGCTGTTCGTCATCACCCTCGCCGAGGCGTGGCGCTGGGGCATGCCCCCGGCCGAGGTCGAGGCCCTGCTGCCGGCCGTCGATGGCGCGCTGGACTGGCTCGAGAGCTTCGAGGAGTTCGTGTCCTACCGCGGCTCGGCGGAAAAGCTCGTCAACCAGGGCTGGAAGGACTCCAAGGACGGCGTCCAGCACAAGGACGGCACGCTCGCGACACCGCCGGTGGCGCTGTCAGAGGTCCAGGCGTACGCCTACCAGGCCGCGACGCTCGGCGCCGACCTGCTGGACGCGTTCGGGCGCGAGGGCGGCGACGGCCGCCGCCGGTGGGCCGCCGCGCTCGCCGAACGCTTCCGCGCGCGCTTCTGGATCGACGGCCACCCGGCGATCGCGCTCGACGGCGACGGCCGGCCGGTCGACGGCCTGGCCTCCAACGTCGGCCACCTGTTCGGCACCGGGCTCCTCACCGCCGAAGAGGAGGAAGGGCTCGCCGAGCGGCTCATGGAGCTCGACTCCGGCTGGGGCCTGCGCACCCTCACGGACCAGGCCGCCGGTTACGACCCGCTCTCGTACCACGTCGGCTCGGTCTGGCCGCACGACACCGCGATGGCGATCCTCGGGCTGGCACGCGCCGGTCGCGGCGAGGCCGTCCGGCGCCTGGCCGAGGGCCTGATCGCCGCCTCAGAGTCCTTCGAGTACCGGCTGCCGGAACTGTTCGGCGGCGGCGACTCGTCGGCCCCGCCGGTGCCGTACCCGCCGTCGTGCCGGCCGCAGGCCTGGGCCGCCGCGGTGGCTCCGGCCCTGGTCACGGCACTGCTCGGCCTCGAGGTCGACGTGCCGGCGGGGACGATGACGGTGTCACCCCTCCCGGCCGTGACCGACCTGTCGGTGGACAACCTCCGGGTAGGGTCGGGGTCCCTGTCGGTCCGCGTCGGCGCCGGCGGCGTCGCGGTCACCGGCGCTCCCGACGGCCTGACGATCCAAGGAGCCACCTCATGAGCCCCGACGCGCACTTCGAGGAGGTCGCCGCCGAACTCATCCCGCGCGGCGCCGCCGCCGGCGCGATGTTCGGCAAGCGTGCGCTCAAGGCCCACGGCAAGGCCTTCGCCTGTCTTCTGGGCGACGACCTGGCCTTCCGGCTCGGCGACGGCACGGCCGAACACGCCGCCGCGCTCGCCCTGGCCGGCGCCGGGCTGTTCGACCCCTCCGGGAAGGACCGCCCGTTCAAGGACTGGGTCGCCGTCCCGGCCGGCCACGCCGACCAGTGGCACCACTACGCCGAGGCCGCCCTCGCGAGGCTCGAGAGCTAGTCGCCGGTGCGGTTCCGCAGCCGGCGGCGGTAGCAGAGCAGCGCGGCCAGGCCGGCGCCGGTGATGGCCCAGCCCGCCGGGCGCGACACCGACAGGAAGGTGCTCGTCGACTCGGTCAGGGCGAGGGCCAGCAGCACGAGGGCGTGCAGGAGCAGCATCGTGCCGAGCAGCGCGGTCATCACGGTGGAGTTCCGGCGTGCGGCCGGGCCGTCGACCGCATGCCGCAACGCCGGGTTCCGGCGCGCCGCGAGACGCATCACCACCAGGTGCAGGGGCCGCTTCACGGCCACGGACACGAGGCAGGCCAGGCCGAGCGGACCGGTCACGATCGTGTCCTGGAGCTTCAGGACGAGCGCGTTCCCGCCCGACAGCGCCGTGATGATCAGGGCGGTCCCGAACACGACCACCGCCACCGTGCCGATCGGCTCGAGGCGCCGGCGTATCGCGAAACCGGCGGCGGTGACCACGATCGGCACGGCGGTCCCGATCGCGAGCGCGGTGGCGTCGCTGCCGGCGTGTGAGCGCAGGAGCGCGTAGACGACGATCGGCGCGACGCCGTTGAACAGCACGCTGAGCGCCATCGCCCAGAGCCGGGCGCGGGGGATCCGCGGTCCGGCCGGACGCCGTACCTCTGAGTCGATCATGACCATGTCCTTCTCCTGGTGCTGGGAACACGGTCAACGATCGCCGCCGGGCGCGCCGATGTCGTCGGAGTGGAGTTGGACGTGAGGGTCTCCACCCCGGGGTCGAGCACTCCGGCCGTCTCATTACGGACTATCCGGAAGTCTTGACGGCGATCTACTAAAGCGCTTTAGTAGCGGGAACCATTTCACCGCCGGAGCCGCCGAGGAGGACCGTACGTGCGCGATCGCCGTCCCACCATCGCCGACGTCGCGGCCCACGCCGGGGTGTCGCTCGGTGCGGTCTCGTTCGCCCTCAACGGGCGGCCGGGCGTCGGGGAGGACACCCGGCGGCGCATCCTCGAGGCGGCGCGCGAGCTGGGTTGGCAGCCGAGCCACCGCGCGCGGTCGCTGTCCCGGTCGCGGGCGTTCGCCCTCGGCCTGGTGCTGGCCCGCTCGCCCGAGCTGTTCGGCGCGGACCCGTTCTTCCCCTCGTTCATCAGCGGCGTCGAGACCGTGCTGTCCCCGCGTGGCCAGTCACTGGTGCTCCAGGTCGTACCGGACGTCGAGGCGGAGACCGCGGGCTACCGGCGGCTGGCGGGGGAGAGCCGCGTCGACGGGGTGTTCCTGTCGGACCTGCGCCACGGGGACCCGCGCGTCGGCCTGCTGGCCGGGCTCCGGCTCCCCGCCGTCACCCTCAACCGCCCCGACGTGCCCTCGCCGTTCCCGGCCGTCTGCCTCGACGACCGCGCCGGCATCGCCGCGGCCGTCCGCCACCTGGTCGAACTCGGGCACACCCGCATCGCGCACGTCTCGGGGCCCTCGGAGTTCCTCCACGGCACGAGCCGGCGTACGGCGTGGGAGGAGACGCTCACCGACGCCGGCCTGCGTGCCGCGCCCGTCGTCGAGTCCGACTTCAGCGCCGCCGGCGGCGCGGCGGCGACGCGGACCCTGCTCGACCTCGCGGAGCCGCCGACCGCGATCGTCTATGCCAACGACCTGATGGCGGTGGCCGGCATGGCCGCCGCGCAGGAACGCGGCCAGACCGTGCCGGATCACCTGTCGATCACGGGGTTCGACGACACGGAGCTGGCCGCCCACGTTCACCCGGCCCTGACCACCGTGCGTACCAACGCGTTCGCGTGGGGGCAGGTCGCCGCACGTGCCGTCCTCGACCTCATCGACGGCACCGACGTCCCGGATGAGGAGCTCGCCCCGGGCGAGCTCGTGATCCGTGGTTCGACCGGGCCCGCGCCCGGCTGAGCACCGCCTTCGCACGACGACAACCTCACGCGCCGTAGGGCGCCATTTCCCACCGCCCCAGGAGACGAGATGAAACGTACGACCATTTCCGCCGCGATACCGGCGGCGCTGCTGCTGCTCGGCTCACTGGCCGGTTGCGGCGGCGGGGACTCCACCTCCCACTCCCAGAGCAAGGCCGCGCAGGCGCACGGCCCGATCAAAATCTGGTACTCCAACAACCCGGAGGAGGTCACGTGGGGCAAGCAGGCGGTCGCCGCCTGGAACGCCTCGCACCCGAAGGAGCAGGTCAGCGGGCAGGAGATCCCTGCGGGCAAGTCCTCCGAGGAGGTCATCAGCGCCGCGGTCACGGCCGGCTCCGAGCCCTGCCTGATCTTCAACACCTCGCCGGCGTCCGTGCCGGGCCTCCAGGCGCAGGGCGGTCTCGTCCCGCTGAGCGACTTCCCCGACGGCAAGACCTACATCGAGACGCGCACCGGCTCGCGTAGCGCCCAGTACCGCTCGCCGGACGGCAAGTACTACCAGCTTCCGTGGAAGTCCAACCCGGTGATGATCTTCTACAACAAGAAGATCTTCAAGAAGGCCGGCCTGGACCCCGAGCACCCGCCGCTCCAGACCGACGCGCAGTTCCTGGACACCGCCAAGAAGCTCGTCGCCACGAAGGCCGCCAAGTACGCCATCTACCCGGCGCCCTCGAACGAGTTCTTCCAGCCGTGGTTCGACTTCTACCCGATGTTCGCGGCCGAGTCCGGCGGCAAGCAGCTCGTGACGGACGGGCAGTCGCAGTTCGACAACCCCGCCGGGCAGGCCGTCGCGCAGCTCTGGCACACGATCTACACGAGCCACCTGGCCGGGACCGAGATGTACAAGGGCGACTCCTTCGCCGACGGCATCGCGGGGATGGCGACGGTGGGCCCGTGGGCGATCGCCGTCTACAAGGACAAGGTCGACTGGGGCGTGGCGCCCGTGCCGACCACGCAGGGCATGCCCGCCTCGTCGATCCACACCTTCAGCGACGCGAAGAACATCGGCATGTACGCCTCGTGCAAGAACCGCGGCACCGCCTGGGACTTCACGAAGTTCGTCACCAGCCAGGACCAGGACGGCAAGCTGCTCGAGACGAGCGGCCAGATGCCGATGCGCACCGGCCTGCAGCAGGCGTACGCGAGCTACTTCGCCAAGAACCCGGCCTACACGCAGTTCGCGGCGCAGGCCGACCGCACCGTCGAGGTGCCCAGCGTGCCCAACTCCGTCGCCGCGTGGCAGGCCTTCCGCGACTCGTGGTCCAAGTCGGTCATCTTCGGTGGTGGAGATCCGAACCCTGCACTTCACCAGACCGCGCTGAAGATCAACGGCCTGGTCAAGCACTCCTGAGGTGCCGCCGATGACAACCCTCAACCGCCGCATGCGGCCGGCGACCCTCCTGGGTCGCCAGCCGCTCGGCCTGCTCTTCGCCGGGCCGTACGCCGTGTTCGTCGCCGTGGTCTTCGCGTACCCGATCGGGCTCGCGGTGTGGATGTCCTTCCACCGGTACATCTTCACCGCGCCCGGCGTGGAGGTGCCCCGCCCGTTCGTCGGGCTGGGCAACTACCGCGAGGTCCTGTCGGACCCGGCGGTGCGTCAGGCCTTCGGCAACATCCTCGTGTTCCTGGTGATCAACGTGCCGCTGACCGTGGTGCTGTCACTGGGGCTCGCCACCGCGCTGAACGCGGCGATCCCGTTCCGCACGTTCTTCCGGCTCAGCTACTACGTCCCGTACGTCACCGCGAGCGTCGCCGTGATCGGGGTGTGGCTGTTCCTGTTCAACTCGGGCGGGATCGTCAACCACTCGCTCGGCTCGCTGGCTCCGCGCCCGTCGTGGCTGGTCAACGTGCATCTGGCGATGCCGACGACCGCCCTGTACGTGACGTGGAAGCAGCTCGGCTTCTTCATCCTGCTGTACCTGGCCGCGCTGCAGAACGTGCCGAAGGAGCTGTACGAGGCCGCGGCGGTCGACGGCGCGGCGCGCTGGCGTTCCTTCCGCGCCGTCACGGTGCCCGGCGTACGCCCGGCGACGACCCTGGTCGTGCTGCTGTCGCTGATCACCGGCGCGAACCTGTTCACCGAGCCGTACCTGCTCACCGGCGAGGGCGGCCCGAACGGATCGTCGGCCTCACCGGTGCTGGTGATGTACCAGCGCGGCATCGAGCAGGGACATCCGGACGTCGGCGCGGCGATCGGCATCCTGCTGGTCATCGGGGTACTGATCGTCGCCCTGGTGAACCGCCGGCTGCTGGAGAGGGGCTGATCGGCATGGCAGGTCTCGAGACGGCCGCACGCGGCCGCTGGAGCAAACCCGTGCGGCTGGTGGCGCTGGCCGTGGGCGCGCTGGCGTTCCTCTTCCCCTTCTACTACATGCTGGTCGGCTCGCTGCAGACGCATCTGAACAGCTCGCCGTCCGGAGTGCTGCCCCACCCGGGCGACATCTCGCTGCACAACTATCACCAGATCGACGCGTCCATCGACCTCGGCCGCGCCCTGATCAACTCCGGGATCTTCACCGGCGGCGTCATCCTGGGCACGGTCGTGTTCGGGTCGCTCGCCGGGTACGCGCTCGCCCAGCTGCACTTTCGCGGGCGCGGGCTGGTGTTCGGCGCGATGCTGCTGGTGCAGGTCGTGCCGTTCCAGCTCCTGACCATCCCGCTGTACGTCCTCATCGTCCGCGACTACGGGCTGGGGGACTCCTACCTCGGGATGATCGCGCCGTTCGCCATCAACTCCACCGCGGTGTTCGTGTTCCGCCAGTACTTCCTGCAGCTTCCCCGCGATCTCTTCGACGCCGCCCGCATCGACGGCGCGGGGGAGATCCGGATCCTGGTGCGCATCGCGCTGCCCCTGGTCCGGCCGGCGCTGGTGACGGCGACGCTGCTGACCTTCATCGGCCCCTGGAACGAGTTCCTGTGGCCGTTCCTGATCACCAAGCAGGCGGACATGCAGCCGCTGGCCGTCTCACTGGCCAACTACCTCAACAACGTCGCCGCTCGGGCCACCAACCCGTACGGCGCGATCCTCGCGGGCGCCTGCGTGCTGGCCGCGCCCGCGGTGGCGATCTTCGTCGCCTTCCAGCGTCACTTCATCTCCACCAATCTCGGCTCCGGCGTGAAGGGTTAGGTTCTTGTCCACCACCGCTTCGACCACCGTCCCCTACACCCTGACCCGCCTCGGCGTGATCATGGCGCCGATGCCCGGCGACACCAACGAGGCGGAGGGCGTGCTCAACCCGGCCAGCGGCCACACGCCCGACGGCCGGCTGCACCTGCTGCCGCGCCTCGTCGCCGAGGGCAACGTCTCCCGCGTCGGCCTGGCCGAGGTGGTCCTCGCCGCGGGCGTGCCCGCCGGCGTCGAACGCCGCGGCGTCGTGCTCGCCCCCGACGCCGGATGGGAGCGCGGCGCCTCCAACGCGGGCGTCGAGGACCCGCGCGTGACGTTCATGCCGTCGCTGAACGCGCACCTCATGACCTACGTCGCGTACGGCCCGCTCGGGCCGAGGCTCGCGCTGGCCGTCTCGGAGGACCTGACCACCTGGCGCAGGCTCGGCCCGGTGCACTTCGAGTACCAGCCGGACCTGGACACCGACCTCAACCTGTTCCCGAACAAGGACGCGGTGTTCTTCCCCGAGCCCGTGCCCGGACCCGACGGCGAGCCGGCGTACGCGATGCTGCACCGGCCCATGTGGGACCTGAGCTGGATCCGCGACGGCGAGGGCACCCACCTGCCGGCGGGCGTCACCGACGACCGGCCCGGCATCTGGATCTCCTACGTCCCGGTCGACCTCGTTCAGAAGGACGTGTCGGCGCTGACCCACCAGGCGCGGCACCGGCTCGTCGCGATGAGCGAGTACCCGTTCGAGGCGCTGAAGATCGGGGCCGGGCCGGCGCCGATCCGCGTCGACGAGGGCTGGCTGCTGATCCACCACGGCGTCACCGGGACGATCGCCGAGGGCTGGGACCAGCAGCAGAAGGTGCACTACGCCGCCGGCGCGATGCTGCTCGACCCGGCCGACCCGGGACGGCTGCTGGCGCGCACCGCCGAGCCGATCCTGTCGCCGGAGACCGACGACGAACGCGACGGCATCGTGCCCAACGTGGTCTTCCCGACCGCGATCGAGCAGGTCGACGGCGTTCATTACGTGTTCTACGGCATGGCCGACTCCAAGATCGGCGTCGCACGCCTGGACCGAACCCCATGACCCTCCTCCCTGGAGCGCGCATGCCGCGTCGAATCTCGCGCCCCGTGATGGGCGTAGCGCTGGCCGGCCTCGTCGGGCTGGCCGCGGCGTTCGTGGTGCCCGCCACGGCAGCGCCGCGCGCCACCTCCGGTGCCGCTTCGCTGACCAACCTCGCCCACCTGGACGCCCTCACCACCACGGTGAAGCCGCCCGCGCAGGCCGGGCACAGCACGTACCGGCAGGCCGAGGAGCCCGACCTCGGTGTGCTGTGGGTGTACGCCGACCGCAAGGACGACGGCACCTACCGGCCCACCGGCGGCGGCGCGTACGACCCGGCCACCGACACCTACGGCCAGGGCGCCTACGACGCCGACGACATCGCCCGCGCGGCCGTCGTCTACCTGCGGCACTGGCGCAGTGACGGCGACACCCGCAGCCGGGACGAGGCCTACCGGCTGCTGCGCGGCCTGACATACCTGCAGACCACGTCCGGCGCGCATGCCGGCGAGGTCGTGCTGTGGATGCAGCCGGACGGCACGCTCAACCCGAGCCCGACCCCGAAGGACACCCCCGACCCGTCGGACTCCGGCGCGTCGTACTGGCTGGCGCGCACGCTGTGGGCGCTCGGCGAGGGGTACGCGGCGTTCGGGCACGGCGACCCCGCGTTCGCGGCGTTCCTGCGCGACCGGATGGACCTCGCGGTCACCGCGCTCGACCGCGACGTACTGACCAAGTACGGGAAGTACCAGACCGTGCACGGCGTACGCGTGCCGGCGTGGCTGATCGTCGACGGCGCCGACGCGTCGTCCGAGGCGATGCTGGGCCTGAGCGCCTACGTCACCGCGGGCGGTGGCTCGACGGCGCGGACCGCGCTGTCCCGGCTCGCCGAGGGCGTGGCCGCGATGGGCGCGGGCGGTGCGCGCCAGTGGCCGTACGGCGCGGTGCTGCCGTGGGCCGTCTCAAGGTCGGACTGGCACGCGTGGGCGGCCCAGATGCCCTCCGGCCTGGCCGCGGCGTCGACCGCGCTCGGCAAGCCGAAGCTGCTCGAGCCCGCGGTCGCCGACGCCGCGGTGTTCACCCCGCGCCTGCTCACCGCGACCGGGCCGGACAACGGCTGGCTGCCCGCACCGGCCGACGGCAACCAGATCGCCTACGGCGCGGACGCGCGGGTCGAGACGCTGCTGTCCGTCGGGCGGGCCGCGCACTCGGAGGGCCTGCGGAGCCTGGCCGGCGTCGCCGCAGGCTGGTTCTTCGGCCAGAACCCGGGCGGCGCCGCGATGTACGACCCGGCGACCGGCGTGACCTTCGACGGGATCGCGCCCGACGGCACCGTCAACCGCAACTCCGGCGCCGAGTCCACCATCCACGGCCTGCTCACGATGGAGGCCCTGGACGCCGCACCGGACGTGGCCGCGCTCGCGCGTACGGCGGGCCGGGACGCGCACCGCGACGGCCAGCGGTACGTCGAGGCGGAGGCGGCGACCCTGGCGGGCGGCGCCACGGTCACGACGCCGTCGTCGGCGTGGACCGGTGAGTCGCAGTGGAGCGGCGGCAAGGGCGTCACCGCGCCCGACGGCGGACGGCTCACCTGGACGCTGCCGGGCGGCGACCAGCCGAGCCTGGTCGAGCCGATCGCCGACCGGGTGCCGGGCGCGACCGCGCGGGCCACCTTCGCCTCGGGCGGGCACGAGCTCGGGCGGATCGGCTTCACGACCGGTGCGCGCGGCGTTTCACCGGCGCCCGACGAGCTGGCACCCGTGGCGCTGCCCGGCGACCTGCCGGCCGGTGCCATGACGCTGACCGCGGACGTGTCCGGCGGTACCGCGTCGCTGGACGCCGTACTGGTCACGCCGCTGGTCTCCCGGCTGGTGACCGGCGCGGACGGGCACGCGGCCGTGCTGTTGTCCAGCGCCGCGGGCGCCGAGCGCACGCTGACCGTGAACGTGCCCGGTTCGGGCACGATGCGGATCGCCGCCTACGACGCGAGCGGCCGCACGCGCCAGGTCACCCAGGCGACCGGCGGGACTGCGAAGGTCACGGTTCCGGCCGGAGGGTTCGCGCTGGTCACGCGCTGAGGGTTCGAGGGCGGTCGTCCCATCGCGGGACGGCCGCCCGCAGACCCCAACCAATTAGTTGCAACACGCAGGAATGCCCGCGTCCGCGACGCCGTTGTCCGCCTGGGGTCGGTCACGACGGTGTGAGGTCGGCCCGTGACCGCCCGCCGGTGCCGAGGAGGCCTCGTACGTGACGACCACAACCCCGCAATCGACCGCGAAGGGCGTCGGCCTGCGATCGGAGCGAGGGCCCGTGCTGGCCGCCCTCATGCTCAGCACCGCGCTGGTGGCGCTCGACAGCACGATCATCGCCACGGCGGTGCCGTCGGTCGTACGTGACCTCGGCGGCTTCTCCCAGTTCCCGTGGCTGTTCTCGATCTACCTGCTCACCCAGGCGGTGACCGTCCCGATCTACGGGAAGATCGCCGACGCGCTCGGCCGACGGCCGGTGATGTTCTTCGGCATCGCGGTGTTCCTGCTCGGCTCGGTGCTGTGCGGCGCCGCGTGGAGCATGCCCGCGCTGATCGTCTCCCGCGCGGTGCAGGGCATCGGCGCGGGCGCGGTCCAGCCGATGAGCATGACCATGATCGGCGACATGTACACGGTCGAGGAACGCGCCCGCGTCCAGGGCTACGTCGCGAGCGTGTGGGGCGTCGCGTCGGTGGTCGGCCCGACCCTCGGCGGGGTGTTCTCCCAGTACCTGTCGTGGCGCTGGATCTTCTACGTCAACCTGCCGCTGGGCGCCGTCGCGGTCTGGACGCTGGCCCGCAACTTCACCGAACGGATCACCCGGCGTACGCACCGGATCGACTACGCCGGGGCCGCGCTGCTCACCGCCGGCTGCTCGCTGGTCATCCTCGACCTGCTCGAGGGCGGCGTCGCGTGGGGCTGGACGTCGGCCCCGAGCATGCTCATCCTCGCCGCCGGCGTCGTCATGCTGGTCACCTTCGTCTTCGTCGAGCGCCGGGCGGCCGAGCCGGTCCTGCCGCTGTGGGTCTTCGGCCACCGCGTCCTCGCGGGCGGCAGCATCACCGCGGTGGGCATCGGCGTACTGCTGATCGGGCTCAGCTCGTACGTGCCGACGTACACCCAGGGCGTCCTCGGCACCGGCGCCCTGGTCGCCGGGTTCGCCCTGGCCGCCATGACGGTCGGCTGGCCCATCTCGGCGTCCCTGTCCGGCCGCCTCTACCTGCGCATCGGCTTCCGCGACACCTCGCTCATCGGCGGCGCGTTCGTCATCGCGGGCATCGTCCTGTGCGGCCTCCTCGGCGCGCACTCGTCCGTGTTCGCGGTCGCCGCGGCGTGCTTCGTCGTCGGCGTCGGCCTGGGCCTCATGTCGAGCCCGACACTCGTCGCCGTGCAGTCCGTCGTCGGCTGGGAGCACCGAGGCGTCGTCACCGGGACGAACATGTTCAGCCGCTCTCTGGGCAGCGCGGTCGGCGCCGCCATCTCCGGCGCCATCGCCAACGCCACGCTGTCCCATCGCTTCGCCCACCCCCCGGCCGCGCTGGCCGGCCACCTGCCGAAGAGCGTCGACGCGACCAGCCTCGTCCTGTCCGGCCACGGCGCGACCGGCGGCGCGGGGGAGACGAGCTTCGTACGGAGCGCCCTGTACGACGCGGCCCACCACGTCTTCCTCGCCCTCATCGTGGTAGCCGTCCTCACCGTCGGTGCGGTCCTCCTGATGCCCCGCCGCACGCAACCGATCGACCTCCCCGCCCGGACGTAGGCCGACCCGACCTTGTTGATCTACGGCGTAAGGGTGACTTGGACGCCGGGGCGTATGGTCGAAGGTGACGAAGGACTACGCCCGCAGGGTCGATCGCAGGGAGGGCGTGTGAACATCGTCGAGGAAAGTCGTGAGATCCGTGCGGCGGGTGTCGTCCTGTCCGCGGACATCGTGGTGCCCGAGCGCGCGTGGGGCGTGATCCTGTTCGCGCACGGTAGCGGGAGTGGCCGCAACAGTCCGCGTAACCGGCTCGTGGCCGCCGAGCTCAACCGCGCCGGCCTGGCCACCGTGCTGGCCGACCTGCTCACGCCGGGCGAGGAGGAGCGCGACGCGCTCACCGCCGAGCTGCGGTTCGACATCGGGCTGCTCGCCGGTCGTGTGACGGCGCTGGCCGACTGGGCGCTGGAGTACGAGCGCACCATGGGGCTCGGTCTCGGGCTCTTCGGCGCGAGTACGGGCGCCGCCGCGGCCCTGGTCGCCGCCGCCGCCCGGCCCGCCACCGTGCAGGCGATCGTGTCACGCGGTGGCCGTCCCGACCTCGCCGGGGAGTTCCTCGGCAGGGTACGCCGGCCCACCCTTCTGATCGTCGGCCAGCGCGACACGGTCGTCATCGAGCTCAACCGCGAGGCGATGGAGCACCTCGCCGGAGAGGCGCGGCTGGAGATCGTGCCGGGTGCCTCGCATCTCTTCGAGGAGCCCGGCTCCCTGGAGCAGGTGGCGAGCCTGGCGAAGGACTGGTTCCTCCTGCACGTCCGCCCGATCGCCTGAGAGCCCCAGCGCCCCAGAGCCCCAAGGCCTCAGAGCCTCAGGACAGAGCGTCGGCCAGCTCGTCCAGGGCCGAGCCCAGGATCGCGATGCCGCGCAGGTAGTCGGCGATCTCGATGGACTCGTCGTCGCTGTGGTCGAGCGTCCCGTCGCCCGGACCGTACGCGGCCATCGGGACGGTCCAGCGCTCGGACACGGTGTTCATGTCGGATGTGCCGGTCTTCAGCGTCGGGCGTGGCTCGCCGCCGTGCAGGCGGATCGCGGCCGACAGGGCGCGCGCGACCGGGTCGGTGCGCGGCACGCGTACGGCGGCGATGGAGCGGGTCACGGTCAGCTCGCCGTCGCCCGCGGCCTTGCGCAGGCGCTCGACGAACCCGGGTACGTCGTAGCCCGGCGGGATGCGGCAGTCGACGTCCACGTGGGCGCTGACCAGGCCGCCGCTGATCGAGCGCAGCGTCGCGGCCGGGAGCCCGAACGCACCGTGGTCGCGCTCGGGGCCGAGTGCCTCGAGGAGCTCGTGCCAGAACTCCACGACCGCCTCGCTCGCCTTCAGCCGGGGGTTGGTCGAGTGGGTCGCCGCACGCTCCGTGCGGAACTCCAGGTCGATCTTGCCCTTGTAGCCGAGCACGACGCGGTTCCAGCCGCCCGGCTCGCCGATGATCAGGGCGTCGGGCGGCGGGAGCGTACGCGCGATGTGGTGGCCGCCGCGGGACAGGCGTTCCTCCTCGACCGCGCCGATGACGCGGACCGTGCCGGGGAACGCGGGCCGCGCCGCCGCCGCGCAGATCATCGTGGCGAGCGGGCCTTTCGCGTCGACCGCGCCCCGGCCGTACAGGCGTTCGCCGTCGCGCCGCGCGGGCAGGGCGGGCGCGACGGTGTCGAGGTGGCTGAGGAGCATGACGACCGGGCCGTCGCCGGTGCCGATGTCGCCGATCACGTTGCCGACCTCGTCGCGGTGCGTCGCGAAGCCGAGTCCGCGCATCGTCTCCTCCAGGAACAGCGACAGCCGCTCCTCCTCGCCGGACAGCGAGGGGATCGCCAGCATGGCGTTGAGGAGGTCTTCGGGCGTCATCGGGTTCCCTTCGGTGATGGTGGTCACCGGCGCACCTCCACGATCGTTCCGGTGAGCTCGGTGAGGGGCCGCCGGACCCGTCCGTCGGCGATGACCACCTCGCGGACGCCGCCGAGCAGCGCCTCGCGTGCGGCCACGAGCTTGCGGTGCATGCCGCCGCTCGCCGCGTACGGGACCGGGCCCTCGGCCTCGAGCGCGCAGCGCGTGAGCACGCTGGTCTCGTCGGACGCGTCGGTCAGTACGCCGGGCGCGCCGGTCAGCAGGACCAGCCGCGCGGCGCCCAGCGAGGCGGCCACCGCCGCGGCGGCGCGGTCGGCGTCGACGTTCAGCGGCGCGCCGTCCTCCCCGGCGGCCGGGGGTGAGACGACCGGGGTGAACCCGCCGTCGAGCAGCGTGCGCAGCAGGCCGGCCTCGACCGCGACCACGCGTCCGCTGTGGTCGTCGCGCACCAGGACGGTACGGCCGTCGACGACGGAGCGCCGCGCGCCCTTGCGCCGCGCGCGCAGCAGCCGGGCGTCCAGGCCGGTCAGCCCGACCGGGCGTAGCCCGTGGGCGGTCAGCGCCGCCAGCAGGCGCGGCTTGGCGCGGCCCGTCATGGCGAGCGTCACGACGTCGAGCATCGCCGGGTCGGTGTGCCGGCTACGTACGCCGTCCGGCGAGAGGAGGGTGCGCGCGGGCACGCCCAGCTCGGCGGCCAGCCGGGCGATCTCCGGCGCGCCGCCGTGCACCATCACGGCGGGCCCGCCGAGCCGTGCCAGGTCTTCGCAGACCGGGCCGGCGTCGAGGGTTCCGCCGCACTTCACGACCGTGATCTCCATCGATACCTCAGACCGGGTGCAGGCCGGGGAAGTCCAGCCCGAGGCGCTCGGGCCAGCCCATCCGGATGTTCAGGCACTGGACCGCGTTGCCCGACCCGCCCTTCATCAGGTTGTCGAGCGCGGCGATCAACGTCACCCGCTCCCCGTCCGTGGCGAAGCCGACGTCGCAGTGGTTCGAGCCGAGCAGGATCTTCGGGTCCGGCAGCCGGTGCGTGCCCTGCCGGTGCGTGACGATCCGGACGAACGGCTCGTCGGCGTACCGCGAACGGTATGCGCGGCGGAGCGTCTTCTCGTCGAGGTCGCCGGTGGCGTGGCAGACGACCTGGACCCCGCGCACCGCCTCGACGCCCGTGGCGGTCATCCGCGCGTCCAGGCCGGTGAGCTGGGCGACCTCGGCCTCGTGCCGGTGGCGTACCGGGGCGAACACCCGCATCGCGCCGCTGCGTTCGGCGTGCAGGTTGCCGGCGCCGGCGGTCGCGCCCGAACCGCTCGATCCGGTACGCGCGTCGATCTGCACGGCGGGCTCGATCAGGCCGGCGATGGGTGCGAGGGCGAGGATCGCGGCGTTCGCCGTGCAGCCGGGCACGCTGATCCGGTCCGCCTCCCGCAGCGCGTCGCGGAACAGCTCCGGGCAGCCGGTCGTGAACCGGTCCAGGAGCTCCGGCGCCGTGTGCGGCACCCCGTAGTGGCGTTCGTACACGGACGCGTCCCGCAGCCGGAAGTCGCCGGACAGGTCGATGACCAGCGGCGCGTCCAGCTTCGGTACCAGGTCCATCGTCGCGCCGTGCGGCGTGGCGAGCAGCAGGACGTCGCAGTCGCCGAGGTCGTCCATCGAGCAGAACGACAGGTCGGTGTACCCGCGCAGGTTGGGGTGGACGGTGTCGACACGGCGCCCGGGGAACCGGGTCGACACCGCGTACGCGAGCGTCACCTCCGGGTGCCCGGTGAGCAGCCGCAGCAGCTCGCCGCCGAGGTAGCCGGCGGCGCCGATCACTCCGGCCCTGGTCACGCGCCCTCCAGCGCGTACGCGACGATCGCGTCGGCCACGTCCACGGCGTCGCCGTGCGCGGTCTGCAGGCCGTGGAACTCCACGGTGTGGTTGACCTCCAGCACGTAGAGCCGGCCGGGTCCCTCGATGAGGTCGACGCCGAGCACCCCGCCGCCGACGGCCGTCGCGGCGCGCAGCGCCAGGTCGGTCAGCTCGGGCGTCAGTGGGCACGGCACGGACCGGCCGTCGCGCGCGGCGTTGGTCCGCCACCCGTCGGAGTAGCGGTAGCTCGCCGCGACGACCGCGTCCCCGGCGACCAGCACCCGGATGTCGCGGTCCGGCTTCTCGACGAACTCCTGGAGATAGATGACGTGCTGCTGCGGCGAGGGCAGCGCCGCACGGTGCTCCAGGACGACCTCGGCCTCGGCGCGGTCGCGCACCAGCGCGGCCAGGCGTCCCCACGACCCGGTCAGCGGCTTGATCACGACCGGGAACCCGAGCCCTTCGGCGGCGTCCAGCGCCGCCTCCGGGGTGAGCGCGAGCACGGTACGCGGCGTCGGCAGCCCGTGGCGTTCCAGCTCCAGCGTCGTACGGAACTTGTCGCCGCAGATCGCGATCGTCTCGGCCCGGTTGACCGTCCGCACGCCGTACGACTCCAGCAGCAGCGACGCGTAGTAGCCACGGCTCTGGGAGATCTCACGGTTGAGGGCCGTCGCGTACGTCGGGTCGCCCTGCGGCCCGCCGGTGAGACGCCGGGTGTCGAGGTGGACGTACGGAACTCCGCGGCGCTCGAGCGCCGCGAAGATCCGCTTCTCCTCGAACCGTACGCGCGAGGCGAGCACGGCGAACCCGGGAGGGTCCGCCGTCACTCGCCCCAGTCCTCCTCGATCTCAGGGGCGAGCGCGAGCGTCACCGGCTCGAGGCCGGTCACCTCCAGCTCGCTGGAGCAGTCGGGGCACTGCGCGATCTCGCTGAGCCGTACGGGTTCGGCCAGTTCGACCGCGCCCTCGCACTCGGGACAGGTCTGGGTCATCCGCGTTCTCCTCCCAACAGGGCCATCGCCGTGGCGGCGATCCGTTCGCCGGTGATGCCGTAGTGATCGAGCAGGTGGTCCTGGCCGCCGACGACCTGGACGAAGGTGTCGGGCATGCCGATGCGGATCACGCGTGTCGGCGCGTGCTCCGACAGCGTCTCGGCGATCGCGCCGCCGAGGCCGCCGGAGCGCCAGTGCTCCTCGACCGTGATCGCCGCGACGGCGTTCTCCGCGGCGGCCACGATCGTCGTGACGTCCAGGGGCTTGAGCGTGTGCACGTTGACCACGCACGCCTCGACGCCGAGCTCCGCCAGGCGCTCGGCCGCGGCCAGCGACTCCAGAACCGGGTACGGCCCGCACGCGAAGATCACCAGGTCGGTGCCGTCGCGCAGCCGCTGCGCGCGGCCGATCTGGGTGGGCCCGGCGCCCAGCGGGGGAGTGGCCTTGCGCCCGAGGCGGATGTAGACCGGCCCGGGCAGGCCGACCGACTGGGAGACCGCCTCCTCGGCGCCGGTCGCGTCGGCGGGCGTCACGACCGTGAACTCCGGCAGGGTCCGCGCGATCGCGAGGTCCTCCAGGGAGTGGTGCGTCGGGCCGAGGTGCCCGGCCGACAGCCCGCCGTGCGTCGCCACGATCCGTACCGGCAGCGCGTTGTAGGCGATGTCGACCTTGAGCGCCTCCAGCGCGCGCGTGGTCGCGAACGTGGCCATCGTGTTGACGAACGGCATCTTGCCGCTCGCCGCCAGCCCGGCGGCCACGCCCATCAGGTTGTGCTCGGCGATGCCGAGGTTGAGGTAGCGGTCCGCGGCGGGCCCGAAGTCGACGCCGGTGAACAGGCCGGTGTCGCTGTCGAGGCAGTACAGCCGCGGGTCGTCGGCCATCAGCTTGACCAGCAGGTCGCGGTACGCGTCGCGGGCGGGCGGGCTCACGGCGTCCTCCGTCTCGCGCGGGCGCGCAGCACGGCGATCGCACGCGCGTGCTGGCGTTCGCCGAGCTTGGCGTAGTGGCTCTCCACCCGGCCCTGTACGGACGGCAGGCCGTGGCCCTTGACCGTACGGGCGATGACCATCGTCGGGCGGCCCGGCTCTCGCGTGGTCAGCGCCGCACGCAGCTCGTCGATGTCGTGCCCGTCGACCTCGAGCACGGCCCAGCCGAAGGCGCGCCAGCGGTCGCCGAGCGGCTCCAGGGTCACCGTGGACTCGGTCGGCCCGGTGATCTGCAGGCCGTTGCGGTCGATGATGGCGACCAGGTTGTCCAGGGCGAGGTCGCTGGAGGACATGGCCGCCTCCCACACCGCGCCCTCCTGCAGCTCGCCGTCGCCGAGGACGACGAAGCATCGGCGGCTCCGGTCGGCGAGGGCGAAGCCGTTCGCCAGCGAGAGCCCGTGGCCGAGGGAGCCGGTGGGCATCTCCACGCCCGGTACGGCGCGCACCGGGTGGCCCATCAGCCGGCTGCCCGGACGGCCGAACGTCTCCAGCTCCTCGACCGGGAAGAACCCGCGCTCGGCGAGCACCGCGTACAGGCCGATGGCGCCGTGGCCCTTGCTGAGGATCAGGATGTCGCGGCGCGGGTCGTCCGGGCGGAGCGGGTCGACGCGCATGACGTCGAAGTAGAGCGTCGTGAGGATCTCCACGAGCGACATCGAGCCGCCGAGGTGCCCGCCCTCGGGCCCGGCGCACATCGTGACGATGTGCTCGCGGACCCGGTCCGCGACGTCCGCCACGTCCGTCACGACACGTCCTTCGCCAGGGCGGCGAGGACGAAGTGGCCGGGCAGGTGGACCGCCAGGCCCTGCCTGATCTCGGCGGTCAGCACGCCGTCGGACAGCCGGATCGTGGACGAGCGCCGGTCCAGGAGGGTCGCCGCGGCCGTGAAGTCGCCGACGAGCGCGCTGCCCGCGGGGATCATGCGGGTGCGGCTGACCTTGACGCCCTGCGTCGCGAGGCGCTCGAGCAGCCCGCCCTCGACGAGCGGCCACCAGTCGTCCGGGTGCATGACGATCCCGTCGGCGGACCCGCCGTACCACTCGCACAGGGCGGTGGTCTCCAGCAGCCGGTCGGTGAGCGTGCCGGTCGGCTCGTGGCGGCGCAGCCCGGGGATGCGCAGCAGCCCGCCCTCGCCGTTCAGTAGCGCGTCGTTCTCGGCCGTGCCGAGGCGTACGAGCAGCCGGTAGTCGACGAAGGCGGCGAGTGAAGCCGGGTCGGCCAGGATCTCCGGCGCCACCGGCACCGACGCGCGTACCGTCCGCACCGGGACGGCGGCGGCGCCGACCTCGAAGTCCCACTCGGGCGCGGCGGCGCCGGCGTCGACGTCCACGGCGCGCTCGCGGTAGACGGTCACCTCGTCGGCGTCGACGACGGCCTTCTTCAGCAGGTGGCGGACCGTGTAGCGGGGACGCCGCTTCGACGGCGGGAAGAGGTCGCTGATCGAGGCGCGCAGGTCGAGCGTCGCGTCGTCCCCCTGCCGCGAGTAGGCGAGGGCGAACTCCTCACCCGGACCACGGTGGGTCAGCTCGGGGTCGTCCAGCAGCATCGTCACACCCCCAGGGCCCGGCCGCCGTCGACGACCTGCACGGTGCCGGTGATGAAGCCGGCCCGCGCGCTCAGCAGGAACGCGGCCGCGGCGGCGACCTCGTCGGGCCGCGCGACGCGGCCGAGCGGGATGCCCGCCGCGGCGGCGACCTCCTCGACCGGGCCGGGCAGCGCGGCCGTCGCGGTGTAGCCCGGCGCCAGCACGTTGACGGTGATGTCGCCCGCGCCCAGCTCACGTACGAGCGTCTTGGCATAGCCGACCAGGCCGGGGCGCACGATGTTGGACAGCGCGTACTCCGGGATCGGCTGGCGCACGGTCTCGCTCGTGATCATCACGACGCGGCCGAACCCGGCGCGCCGCAGGTGCGGCATCGCGGCCTGCACGAGCCCGATGTGGGCGAGCATGCCCAGCTCGACCGCCGCCCGGTATCCGTCGAGGTCGAAGGCCGTCGTGGCGCCCGCGGGCGGTCCACCGGCGTTGGTGACCAGCAGGTGGAGCGCGCCGTGTTCGGCGGCGGTCCGCTCCACCCACGCGCGCGCCGCCGCGTGGTCGCACACGTCCAGCGCGGTGGTCGTGACGGCGTCACCGAGCTCGGCGCGGGCGGCGGCGAGCCGGTCCGCGTCGCGGCCGCAGATCGCCACGGTCGCGCCTTCGTCGATCAGCTCGCGGGCGATGGCGAGCCCGATGCCGGACGAGCCGCCCGCGACGAGCGCGACCTTTCCCTTCAGCCCCAGATCCACCTCATGGCCTCCTCAGATAGCCGTACCGCTGAAGCAGGGGCAGCGCCGTCACGGTGGTGACCGCGCGGTCGCGCCCCGGCAGTTTGGCGTGCCACCGCAGATCCTCGGTGATCGCGGTGCGCCCACGGCCGAACCGGTTCGGGTTGCCGGTGACCGTGTGGTTGCCGCCGAGCTCGACCGTGCCGTCCTCGTCGACGGGGTTGGCGTCCGCTCGGCCGATCAGCTCGAGGACGCGGTCCACCGCGGCGCGCGGGTGGCGCGTCAGGTCCTCGTATCGCAGGTGCACGGAGGAGTCCCGCCGCGCGCGGCCGACCGCCTCGGCGGCCAGGTTGAAGCCGGTCCAGTACCAGGTGCTGTTCAGCGCGCCGCGCCGCCCGGTGTAGTCCTTCGGCTGGAGCCAGGACCAGGCGACCGCGCGGGGGTCGCGGATCAGGTGCACGTACGCGGGCGCGATCCCGGGCAGGTGCGTGAGCAGCGCCGCGTCGGAGGCGTACTTCGAGCTGTCCACGATCACGTCGGAGCCGGTGACCTCGGCGATCGCGCGGTACGTCGCCGCCAGCGTCGCGGGCCAGCCGTTGGCCGGCGGCCTGCGCAGGACGCTCCAGGTGTGGCGCGTACGGCAGGCGTCCTGCCAGCGCACCACCTCGGCCGCGTGTTCGCGCGGTGTGCGGCCCTCCGGGCGGACCCGGTCCAGCACGGCCGCCCACTGCTCGCAGTCGGTCAGCGACAGCCCGCATCCGCACTGGGCGTTGCTGCCCTCACCGAGCACCCCGTTGAGCCACAGGTAACGCAGCTCGCCGACGTGCACGATGTCCGGTACCTCGGCGAGTACGTTGCCGAGCACCGTGCTCCCACTGCGGCACCAACCATTGATGTAGAGCACCGTTAGCGACATTGACGACTCCCGGGACTAACCGGAACATATGGTGTCGGCAGGACCGGAGTCAGATGAAAGCATGGATTTTGGTCAGAAGGCAGACCTATTCGCAAAAAGGTACCAAGCTGGAGGTATTAGGCGGAGATTTCTGCCACCCGCACCCACGGCGATCGGAGAGTGATGTCGGACGAGTACCGCTCGCGCGGCTGGTGGCGGGACGAGACCTTCCTCGATGACCTGCGCCGATCCGTCGAAGCCACCCCGGGCAAGCCGGTCGTCGTCGCGCGCCGCTCCGCCGGTGACCGTACGCGCGTCATCGACTACGCCGAGTTCGACCGGCTGACCGGCCGGTGCGCCGGCGCCCTGCGTTCGCTCGGCGTCCGCCGCGGCGACACCGTCGCCGTCCAGCTCACCGAGCGGTGGGAGCTGCCCGTGCTGGCGTTCGGCTGCCTGCGCGCCGGCGTGCGGATCTGCCCGCTGCTGCCCGTCTACCGGCGGCGCGAGCTGGAGGTCATGCTCCGGCTGACCGAGGCGAAGCTGTTCGTCACGATGGCCGAGCACGGCGGCGACCGGCTCGGCGCGCTCGCGCTCGGCCTGGCCGGCGACGCCGTACGCGTCGCGGTGGCCGACGGCGAGGAGGAGGGCGCCCTCGCGTTCGAGGAGTACTTCTTCGGCACCGCCTGGGAGGAGCGCGACGCGCCGTGCGACGCGCCGATCGGGCCCGACGACCCGTACCTCGTGCTGTTCACGTCCGGCACCACCGGCGAGCCCAAGGGCGTGCTGCACAGCCCGAACACGCTGTACGCCGCCATCCGCGGCGAGGCGGAGGTGTTCGGCCTCGACGAGTCGCTCGTGATGACGACGACCTCCGCGTACACGCACTACACCGGGTTCGTGCAGGGCATGATGATGCCGGTCACGCTCGGCGGCACGATGGTCTTCCAGGACTCCCCGAACGGCGCGTCCACGCTGGACCTGCTCGCCGCGCACGGCGTGACGCTCCTCTACGCGGCGCCCTACTTCGTACGCGGCCTGATCGACGCCCAGCGCGAACGGCCGCGCGCGCTGCCCGCCCTGACCTGGCTGGTCAGCGGCTCGGCGCCGATCCCGCCGACGTTCGTCGCCGAGGTGGAGCGGGAGTTCGGGCTCCGGCTGTACTCGCTGTGGGGGATGTCGGAGAACGGTCCGGTCACCATCAGCCGCCCCAACGACCCGCCGGACTGGGCCGCGCGTAGCGACGGCAGCCCGATCACCGGCATGCGGGTGCGCGTCGACCCGTTCCCCGGCGAACCCGAGGGCGTCGGGGTGCTGTGGGTGCGCGGCCCCACGCAGTGCCTCGGCTACTACCGGCGCGAGGAGCTGTACGCCGCGCAGCTCGACGAGGACGGCTGGTTCAACACCGGCGACCTCGCGCGCGAGGACGGCCGCGGCGGCATCCGGATCACCGGCCGGGCCAAGGACATGATCCTGCGCAAGGCGTGGATCGTTCCCGTCACCGACCTGGAGGACCTCATCGAGGGACACCCGAAGGTGCGCGAGGGCGCCGTGATCGGCCTGCCCGAGGGGCAGGGCGAGGACGAGACGATCTGCGCCGTCGTCGCCGGGCCGGTCGCCCTCGAGGAGCTGCGCGACCACCTGCGCGACGCGGGAATGATGAGCACGTACTGGCCGGAACGTCTCGAGACGGTCGACGCGCTCCCGCGCACCGTCACCGGCAAGGTGCGCAAGGTCGAGCTCAAGGAGCGGTTCGGGCAGCCCACTCCGGACGGGACGTGACCTCGACCACCGCGCCGGTCCAGCTGAAGCCGGCGCCGATCCCGACGAGCACCACCCGGTCGCCCGGCGACACCTGCCCGCTCTCCACGAGATGGGTCAGGCCGGTGAGCTGGTCGGCCGCGCCGACGTGGCCGGTGCGCCGGCCCCACTCCCAGGTGGTGAGGGGCAGGTCCAGGCCGAGTACGTCCAGGTAGCGGGTCTGCAGCGTCCGCAGCCCGACGTTGGGGAAGACGAACCGGCTCACGTCGCCGAGCTTGACCCCGGCCTCGTCCAGGGCCCGCTCGATCGCCTCGGTGAGCCCCGCGGTGGTGCGGTCGGAGACGCCCTCCGACCCGGCCATGAAGGCCCGGCGCCGCGCGCGCACGTCCACCTCCCGGCCCGCCCGCGCCGCGAACGGCTCGTCGCCTCGGTACATCGCCTCCAGCTCGGTGTCCATGACCGTCACGACCGAGCGCAGCCGGGCGAACCCCTCGCGGGCCAGCACCGCCGCCGCCGCGCCGTCGCCATAGACGATGCCGATGTCGCTGCGCCACCGGTCGAAGCCGGGTTCCGCGAACCGGTCGGCGGTCGTGACGAGCGCGGCCTCGCGGCTCGGGTCGGCGATCAGGTACGACGCGGCGAGCTCGAGCGCGCCCAGCGCGCCGTCGCACATCTGCTGGACGTCCAGGGCGGGCGCGCGCCGGTTGCCGGCGAGCAGCTCGCGGTGGACGTACGCGGCGGCCGGCCAGTAGTCGATGCCCTGGAACCACGCCGACGCGTGCAGCAGCAGCGCGACCTCGCCGGGCGCGATCCCGGCGCGGTCGAGCGCCAGCCGCCCGGCGCGTACGGCCATGTCGGGAGGGGCTTCGCCGTCCGAGACCGTGACCGAGGCGTAGGCGTGCGCCTCATCGTCGGCGGCGTCGTACCTGCCGTCGGCGACCGCGTCCGCGACGTTCGTCGTGCCGGGAAGGTGATGACCGATGCCGGCGAAGTACAGATCCCCACAGAACATAATGATCCTCGGCGAAGCCTGACAGAAGCTGACTTGTCACCTTATGTTGATCTCTGTCCGAAGCCAGGGCAATGGTCCGGTCGGAATCACCAGGAGGCCGCAGTGAGCCCTGACCCGCACACGATTCCACTGCCGGGCACCGAATGGGCGGTCTGGAAGGACGCGCTCGTACGCTCGCCCGGCTTCCCCGCCGCCGGGCTCGAGGTGTTCGCCGCGCCCGGCTGCGCGCGCGTCGCCGACGCGTACCTCGACGGGCTGGCCGGCGAGGACGAGCTGGCCGCCGCGCACGCCGAGGCGATGGCCGCCGCCGGGCGCGCCGCACGTGAGATCGCCGCCGACCCGCTCTTCCAGGAGGCGGTCACCTGGCAGAACCCGGCCGTCGCCGCGATCCTCGCCCGCCTGACCCACGACGAGCCCCAGCCGGAGAACCGCCGGCGGCGCCAGAAACGCCGGTTCCGCGAGGACACGCTCGCCCGCTACTGGCAGCGCTACTGCGGCAAGAACGACACCATCGGGTTCTTCGGACCCGTCCTGTGGGCGTCGCTCGACCCCGGCGCCCCGGCCGTCCAGGCCCGCTGCGGCGACGGGTTGACCCGCTCGCGCGAGGTCTTCTACGAGTTCTGGGTGTTCGAGGCCTACATCGCCCACCTCGTCGCCGACCCGGTCGTACGCCCGTGGCTCCCGGTCGGCCTCCACCCGCACCTCACCGTCGACGGCACGCGCGTGCTGCGTCCCGGCGGGCCGCCGCTGACCCTGACCGACGACGAGGCCGACGTGCTGTCACGCTGCGACGGCCGGGCGGCGACCTCGGCCGGGCCGCTCGACGTGCTGGCCGGGCTGGCCGAGCGCGACCTCATCTGGTGGGGCGCCGACCTGCCCTACAACCCCGACGCCGAAGGCGTGCTGCGCGCGACCCTCACCGCGATCGCCGACGACCCCGCGCGCTCGCGCGCCCTGGCCGGGCTCGCCCGGCTCGACGCCGCGCGGTCCCGCGTCGCGGACGCCGCCGGTGACCCCGCGCGGCTGGCCGACGCGATGGCGGAGCTGGACGAGGAGTTCACCGCGGTCACCGGCGCCGCGCCGGAACGCCGGTCCGGCCAGATGTACGCCGGCCGGCGCCTCTGCTACGAGGAGACCGTCCGCGACCTCGACCTGACGTTCGGCGGGCCGATCCTCGAAGCGCTGTCCGGGCCGTTCGGCCGGATCCTGCTGCCCGCCGCGCGCTGGCTGTCCGTCGAGCTCGCCGACGCGTACCGCGCCGCCTTCCGCGACCTGTACGCCTCGATGGCCGGGCCCGGCGGCGTACCGCTCGGCGACTTCTGGGCGCCCGCGCAGGAGCTCATCACCGGATCGGCCCGCCCCGCCGAGGGCGTGGCGGACGAGTTCACGCGGCGGTGGTTCACGCTGTTCGGGCTCGAGGACCCCGGCGTGCGCCGCGTCACCGTGCGCAGCGCGGACCTGGCCGAACGCGCGGCCGAGCTGTTCGCCGCCGAGCGCCCCGGCTGGGCCGGCGCCCGAATCCACAGCCCCGACCTGCACATCTGCGCGCCCGACGTCGAGGCGCTGGCGGCGGGGGACTTCACCCTCGTCCTGGGCGAGATGCACGCCGCCTGGCCGACGCTGGACTGCGCGGTCTTCGCCGGCCGGCACCCGGACCTCGCGCGGCTGCGCGAGGCCGCCGCCACCGACATCGGCCCGCAGTTCCGGCCGCTCTATCCGACCTGGTGGACCCGCTACACCGCGCGCGTCGCGCCGATTCTCGGCGTGACCGACCACCAGCTCGCCTTCACCGCGGCCCCCGGTGCCGACCCCGCACGGGTGCTGCCGATCACCGCGCTCACCGTCGTCGACCGGTCCGGCGAGCTGACCGTCACCGCGACGGACGGGCGCAGCTGGCCACTGGCCGAGGTCTTCGCCCTCCTCATCGGATGGCTCGGCGGCGAGGTGTTCAAGTTGGCCGGCGCCGGCGCGTACAACCCTCGCGTCACCGTCGACCGCCTGGTGGTGACGCGCGAGACCTGGCGTACGACGATCGGCGCCACCGGCCTGGCCCCCGCGACCGGGCGGATCCCGGAGTACCTCGCGGCCCGGCGCCTCCGCCGCGCCCTCGACCTGCCCGAACGCGTCTTCATCACGCTCGGCACCGAGGTCAAGCCGGTGTACGTCGACTTCACCAGCCCCCGCTACGTCTCGGCGTTCTGCACCATGCTCCGTACGGCCCTCACCAACGCCGGCGAGGACGTACGGGTCGTGATCAGCGAGCTGCTCCCCGGCCCGGAGGACGCCTGGCTCCCGGACGCCAAGGGCCGTCGCTACTACTCCGAACTCCGCGTCCAGATGGTCGATCCACGGCGCCCGTAGGACTCCAGCGGACCGCGATTCCGCGCTGCGACGCTCCGCGTCACCCGACACCCGCAGCAGTGGAAGGACGACCCTCATGACCTCTCCGGATCCCGACGTGCCCGCGCGCGGACGAGCGTTCTCGCGCCGAAGATTTCTCGGCGGTATGGGCGGCGCGGTCGCCCTCGGCGCCGGCCTGTCGCTGGCCACGACGCGGCCCGCGTCCGCCTCCTTCATGAAGTGGGGCGCGGTCGTCTCGCCCTCGGCCGACGTGCCGTTCAGCCAGAAGGTGGACATCCTGCGCCGGATCCGGCCGCAGACCGCGCGCCTGTCCATGTTCTGGGGCAACCCGAACGCCCGGCAGTTCGACGACGGGCAGCTCGACCAGATCCTCGGGACCGGCGTCAGCGAGCTGATCATCCAGTCCTCGGAGGACCCGGACTCCGGGCTCGCGCGGCAGCAGCTCGACATGCTGCTGCCCTACATCTCGGCGCACCCCGACATCCTGTTCGTCTGGGAGCTCGGCAACGAGCCGGACTGGCACCAGCCGGACAACCCCGGCCTCGCCCGCGCGCACCGGCTGTCGGCCATCCGCGACAACAAGGCGAGCCAGAGCCGGTCGAACCTCTTCTGGGCGGTCAACATGCCGGCCGGCCGGTGGGCCGGCGACGGCACCGGGTTCACGTTCGGCAGCTCCGGCCAGTGGTTCGACGGCTTCGTCCGCGACTCCGGCGACGGCCTGGGCCCGATGTTCGGCGGCCCGTACAGCCCGGACATCGCGACCGTCCACACCTACAGCTGGGACTTCCTGCGCCGCTACCCGGAGCGCGGGGAGAACAACCCGTACAAGATGGTCGACTACGTGCGCGGCTGGAGCACCTCGATCAGCATGAAGATCACCGAGGCCGGCATCGACGGGGCCAAGAGCGACCGCGGCTACCGCTACGTGGAGTTCGGCAACTCCGTCGGCGGCGAGACGGCCGGCCAGATCGACAGCGTCTGCTTCTACGGCCTGCCCCCGGCCGACAGCGAGTACGACATCTGGGAGGGCGAGGCCGACCAGATCGGCACCCACCCGTAGGACGTGTTCCGGCGGGCGGCCCAGGCCGTCCGCCGGAGGATTGGACATCCTCGGAACGGCTCTGGTGTGCCGGGCGCCTCGACGTCCTCGGGTACGACCGAATGCCCTTGGCGCCGTCCCGCCGTGCCCTGCTCGTCGCCGCGGGCCTCCTGCCGGTGGTGGGGTGAGGCCCAGGCGAACGCCCGGCCCCGAGCCCGTTCCCGACGCCGTCCCGCCGTACCGCGAGCCCGCCGGACACCTCGCGGTTCGTCGCGCTAGCACCACCGGCGCCACGCGGATCCGGGCCGGGCTGCCCAAGGGCTGGAAGGTGGCCGGCAAGACCGGTACCGGCGACTACGGCCGGGCCAACGACGTCGCCATCGTGTGGCAGCCCCACACCGCGCCGCTCGTGGTGGCCGTCATGTCCGACCGGCATGGATACGGCACCCCGCCCAAGGACGCCCTGGTCGCCGAGGCGGCACGGCAGATCGTCGCCACCCTCACCTGATCCGGGGTTACCAGCGCAGCGGCTCCGCGCGTCGCAGGGCCGTACGGGCCGCGCGCAGGCCGGCCCAGGCGACGACGGCGCCCAGCAGTAGCCCGGCCACGACGTCGTGCGGGTAGTGCACGCCGATGTAGACGCGGGAGGCGGCGATCAGCACCGCGTTCGCCGCCGCCAGTACGCCGAGCCGCCGTTCGAGCCCCCACAGGGCCATCGCCGCGGCACCGGCCAGGACGGCGTGGTTGCTCGGGAACGCGTAGTCGCCGAGCGGCGGGCAGGCGACCGCGACCCTCCCGATCGGCAGGACCCGGCAGGGTCGCTGCTCACCGAACGCGAGCTTGACCAGGCTGCTGACCCCGAACGCGACCACCATCGCCCCCGGCACCCACAGCGCGCGCGGCGCCGAGCGGGTCATCCGGAAGCCGATCGCGGCGAGCAGGACGAAGAGCAGCAGCCCGTAGTCGCTCCACCAGCTCACGGTGCCGTTCAGCCAGATGGTGTGACGTGCCAGCGCGACCATGTCGCGATAGGCGCCGCCGTCGAAACCGGCGTTCACCAGGTCGTACCCTCTCGTTCACGGATCTACCGCCGGAATAGTACTACCGTAATAGTAGGTGACGCGCCGTGCGGCTACGCGGAAGGGTCCTCGCGCAGCAGCCGTTGCAGGAGCTCCTCGTCCTCGGGCCGCAGCGAGGACACGAACCGCGCGAGCACCCCGGCGCGGTCGCTGCGCCGGCTCAGGAGGTCGGTCATCGCCTGCGCGGTGTGCGAGGCCTCGTCGATCGTCGGGGCGTACGCGTAACCCTTGCCCGCCGGCTTCCGCGAGACCAGCCCCTTGCGGTGCATCCGGGCCAGGGTCGACATCACCGTGGTGTACGCGAGCCCGTCGTCGAGCTCGCCCTGCACGTCGGCGGGGGTCATCGGCCGTCCGGTGGCCCACAGCACGGCCAGCACCTCATCTTCGAGCATGCCCGGCGGACGCCGGCCGGAACTGCGGTCGGGCGGTCGGTTCACGGGGAGCTCCTCACTCTTCGGCCCCATCGTACTCGTTGGTACGATCGCGATAGTAGGTGCCGAAGCCGGCCGCCGGACGGTCCTCCGGCGGCCGGGGGCCCGCGTCAGCCCTCGCGCGGCTCGGAGAAGCGCACCATGTTGCCGGACGGGTCGCGGAAGGCGCAGTCGCGTACGCCGTAGGGCTGGTCGATGGGCTCCTGGAGGACCTCGGCGCCCGTGGCGCGGACCTTCTCGAAGTGCGCGTCGCAGTCGTCGGTCGCGAAGATGATGCCGTTCATCAGGCCCTTGGCGGTCAGCGACTCGATGGACTCGCGGTCGGCGGGGGACATGGCCGGGCCGCAGGAGGCCGTGTACAGGCCGATCTCGATGCCGGGCTGGGACGCCGGGCCGACGGTCAGCCAGCGCATGTCCTCGAGGGCCGCGTCGGTGCGCACCTCGAGGCCGAGCGCGTCGCGGTAGAAGGCCAGCGCGGCGTCCTGATCGTGAACGGTGACGAAGCAGTGCGAAAGTGTGATGTCCATGCTGGTCAGGCTATGTGCGGACGGCCCGGCGACGCTTCTCCGTTCCTGCTCGGTCTCGTCATGATCTTCGCGAAGCACGCCGGTACGCCGGCGCCGGCCTCGTGGCCACGCGCGCGGTAGGCGCTCGGGCTCTCGCCGACGAGCTCGGTGAACCTCGAGCTGAACGAGCCCAGCGACGTACAGCCGACCTCGACGCACACCTCGGTGACGCTCAGGTCGCCGCGGCGCAGCAGCGCCTTGGCGCGTTCGATCCGCCGCGTCATGAGATAGCCGTACGGCGTCTCGCCGTACGCCGCGCGGAACCGGCGGGAGAAGTGCGACGGCGACATCAGCGCGGCGCGTGCCAGCGCCGGGACGTCGAGCGGCCGCGCGTACTCGCGGTCCATCAGGTCACGGGCCCGGCGCAGGTGGGCGAGTTCGTCGAGGGTCATGAGCCTTCGAACGCCCCGTCCGGCCCGAACGCCAGCGCGGCGAAGCGCCGCCCCATGCGCCGGTAGCCGTCCGCGTTGGGGTGCAGGCCGTCGGGCAGGTCGGCCAGGTCACCGGCGCCGAACAGCTCCCGTCCGTCCAGGTAGTGCAGGTGGGGGTCGTGCGCGGCGCGGCGTTCGACGATGCCGGCCAGCGCGTCGCGGATGACCGTCAGGGTGAGCGCGCCGTCGGCGACGTCGCCCGGGTCGCCCAGCGCGACGGTCAGCCCGGGGGAGTCGGGGTCGGGCCCGGTCGGCCCGGGAACCTCCTCGGCCACGGGGCAGATCACCGGCGAGACCAGAAGCAGGGGCGTCTCGGGGTGGCCGTCGCGGATCAGGTCGATGAAGCCGTGCACGGCGGGCACGAACGTCCGCAGCCGCATCGACGCGCGGTTCACCACGTTGATGCCGAGCTTGAGGCTGATCAGGTCGGCCGGCAGGTCGCGGATGGTCCGCGCGACGTACGGGTCGAGCTGGGCGTTGCCGGAGAGCGCGAGGTTCCGCACGTCGACGCCGCCGAGCGACGCCGCGACGACCGGCCAGGTGGCGGTCGGGGACGCGGCCTCCTCGCAGTGGCTGATCGAGCTGCCGTAGTGCACCCAGCGCCGGAGCCCGGTGGGACGCGGCGGGCTCACCTCGGCGTCCGCCCACAGCGCGACCAGCTCGGTACGGGTCTGCGGCGGCAGCCACAGCTCGACGTCCTTCTCACCGGCGGGCAGGCCGCCGAACCGTACCCGGCCGGGCTCACCCGCCACGAGCCGCGTCGTACCGCCCGGGTCCGGCTCGTGCAGGACGTTGCCGATCGGCACGTCGGCGCCGCCGGCGTACGCGCCGTCGACCACCAGGTCGATCACCCCGGTGGGCGCGGGCTCCGCCTCGTCCGCGTAGTGCCACACGGAGGTGAGCACCTCCAGCTCGAGCGCTGTCGCGGCGGTGCGGAACGCCAGCCGTACGCCGGAGGGCAGGGACGCGACCTCCGCCATGCGCTCGTCCGGGTACTGCGGCCGGGTCCAGGCCGGCAGCCGCCAGGGCAGCAGCCCGGCCGCCGTGCGCTCGAGGTCCAGGGCGCCGCGGATCTCCACCGGCCCGCCCGACAGTTCGACCCGGTGCGTCTCGGCCACCGCTGTGCTCCCATTCGACGTCGTCGCAGGTTCGGGCAGCCTATCGAGCCGTTGCATACCGGCACAGGCTGGTACAAGATCGGCACGACATCTCGAGGAGGGAGCGGCGGACCCGTCCCTCCCGCCGCGCAGCCGATGACCCTGCGGCTCAACGCCACCGTCCCGGCCGCGGCCCCGGCGCGGAACGCGGCACTCGCCGTGATCACGGCGTGCCAGCTGATGCTCGTCGTCGACGCCACCATCGTGAACGTCGCCCTGCCCAGCATCCAGCGCGGCCTGCACTTCTCCCCGCCCGGCCTGTCCTGGGTGGTGAACGCCTACACGCTGGCGTTCGGCGGCCTGCTGCCCCTCGGCGGACGGGCGGGCGACATCCTCGGCCGCCGTACGGTGTTCATCGCCGGCACGGTGGTGTTCGCGCTGGCGTCGCTGGCCGGCGGGCTCGCGACCTCGCCCGGCTGGCTGCTCGCGGCGCGCGCCGCGCAGGGCGCCGGCGCGGCCTTCGCCGGGCCGGGCTCGCTGTCCCTGATCGCGACCACGTTCGAGGAGGGCCCGCGCCGCGTCCGCGCGCTCGCGATCTCCTCGATGGTCACGAGCGCCGGCATGGTGGCCGGGCTCGTCCTCGGCGGAGTACTGACCGCGTGGGCGTCGTGGCGGTGGGTGCTCTTCGTCAACGTGCCGGTCGGCGCGGCCATCGCGTTGCTGGCCCCGCTGTACGTCGCCGCGTCCGAGCGGCTGCCCGGCCGCTTCGACCTGGCCGGGGCGCTCACCTCGACGCTCGGCTCGAGCCTGCTGGTGTACGCGTTCATCCGCGCCGCCCGCGACGGCTGGGGGGACGGCACCGGCCTGGCCGCGTTCGCCCTCGCGCTGCTGCTGCTGACGGCCTTCGTCCTGGTCGAGGCGCGAGTGAGGCAGCCGATCATGCCGCTGCGGTTGTTCGCCGACGCCGACCGCCGCGGCGCGTACGCCATGCGGCTCCTGCTGACCGCGGCGATGAGCGGGATGCTCTTCTTCCTGACGCTCTTCGTGCAGAACGTCCTCGGTTACGGCCCGCTGCGCACCGGCCTGGCCTTCCTCCCGACCACGCTCGCGCTCGTCGCCGCCAGCCGCGCCGTCCCTCGGCTGCTCCCTCGGTACGGAGCGCGGCCGATCATGACGGCCGGCTCGGCGCTCTGCGTCGCCGGCATGTTGTGGCTGACCGGTGCCTCGGCCACGAGCGGCTACGCCACGATGATCCTCGGCCCGGTCCTGCTGTTCGGCGCGGGAACCGGCCTCGTCGCGGTCGCGGCGACCTTCGTCGCCCTCGCCTCGGTACCGGCGCGCGACTCCGGCGCGGCGTCGGGCCTGCTGCAGAGCATGCAGCAGGTCGGCGGGTCGCTCGGCGTGGCGGTCCTGATCACCGCGTACGCCGGCGGCGGCACCGCGGGCGGCTTCACGAACGCCTTCACCATCGGCGCCGCCTTCACCGCCTGCATGCTCGCCATCTCCCTCCTCACCTTCCGCACGCAGGGCCTTGCCCCAGGCCATTCGCCGGATTAGCGTCCGGAGACATGGCGATCGATCCGAAGACCACCGCGGTCGTGCTCATCGAGTACCAGAACGACTTCACGACGGAGGGCGGCGTACTGCACGGCGCCGTGTCCCCGGTGATGGACAGCACCGGAATGCTCGGCAACACCCGCCGCGTCGTCGACGCCGCCCATACGGCCGGCGCCACCGTCATGCACGCGCCGATCACCTTCGCCGAGGGCTACAACGAGATCACCGCGCACCCGTACGGCATCCTGAAGGGCGTCGTCGACGGCAACGCCTTCGTCAAGGGCTCCTGGGGCGCCGCGATCACCGACGATCTGGCCCCGGAGGACGGCGACATCCTCATCGAGGGCAAGCGTGGCCTCGACACCTTCGCCAGCACCAACCTCGACTTCATCCTGCGCAGCAAGGGCATCACGACCATCGCGCTGGGCGGCTTCCTCACCAACTGCTGCGTCGAGTCGACCATGCGCACCGGCTACGAGAACGGCTACCGGGTCATCACCCTCAGCGACTGCCTCGCCGCGACCTCCGCCGAGGAACACGACAACGCGCTGAAGTACGACTTCCCGATGTTCTCCCTCCCCATGCCGTCCGCGGACTTCATCGGCGAACTGGCCGGCTGACCACGCCCTACAGGTAGCGGGCCGCTCCGGCGTACTCGTCGGCGTAGCGGTGCCGGCCGACCTTGACGATCTCCAGGGGGCTCTCCTCCGTCGCGGAGTTCTCCGGGGCGTCGATCTCGTAGCCGCCGCCGATGTACATGCCGACGTGGTGGACCGAGCCCGTGCCGTGGTCGTGGGCGTAGAAGATCAGGTCACCCGGTCGCAGCCGGTCCTTGGCCACCGGCGTTCCGCCGGCCTTCTGGGCGTTCGCGTCGCGCGGGATGGTGATGCCGTTCAGGTCGTAGACGGTGTGGGTGAAGCCCGAGCAGTCGAACCCGAACCCCGACGTTCCCGCCCACAGGTAGTGCAGGCCGGCGAACATCCTTGCGGTGCGGACCAGGCTCGCGCCGGTGGGCCGGGCCTTCGGGCGAACGCGCACGTCACGGGCGGCGAGCCACCGGCCGCCGCGGTCGGGCGTCGCGACGAGTACCGCGGTGCCGGTCCGTCTCAGTTCCGGTAGGCGAGTGTCGGCGGAGACCTCCATGTCGCGATGCCGCCCTGCCGGGTCCGTGGACAGCCAGGAGGTGGCGGACGTCACGAGCGCCGCCGGCCGGGTACGCCGCAGGGCGCCGAACGCCGCACCGGCGGTGAGCTGCCGTGCGGGCACCCAGCCCGGGTAGCCGAGCGCCTCACGCGGGGTCGGCTGCCCGACGACGGCGACGCGCGCCCAGCCGCCCTTCCGCTCCAGGATCCGCACCGGGTTCCCGTACAGCGCCTGCGTCTCCAGCCTGCCGATCAGGTCGGTGCGCTGCGGAAGCGTCATGTCCGCGGTCCACTTCCGGAGATCGATCGGGTTCCCGACCGCGGGCGCGTCCACCGGCCGGTCGGCGCCGGGCGCGACCCACGCCGTGGCGACGGCCACGTCGACGTACGCCGTGGCGGGGTCGGCCGCCGCCGGCGGAACCGCCGTCAGGGCACCGGACAGGGCGAGCAGGGCCACGAGAGGTCTGGCGTGAATCACCACGAGCACACGATATTTCGCGCGGGTGATCTCGCCAACGGTCAGATGCGGGGGATGGCGGCGACGCCCTCGACCTCGACGGTGAGGGCCGGGGTGGCCAGCGCGGCGACGACGATCAGGGAGTGGGCGGGGTAGTCGGCGTCCGGGTACCAGGAGGCGAACACCTCGTCGCGCGCCGTACGGCTGCCGGCCAGGTGTTCGGTGCCCGAGAGCATGGTCAGCAGCTTGACCAGGTGCCCGGGGCCGGCGCCGAGGGACCCGAGCAGCCGCTCGATGTTGGCCAGAGCCTGGCGGGTCTGTGACTCCGCGTCCGGGCCGGCGAGGGAGCCGTCCGGCAGGGCGCCGATCTGGCCCGAAATGAACACCAGCTCGTGGTCGGCGGGCACGGTGGCCAGGTGGCTGTAGCCGCCGATGGGCGCGGCGACGCCTTCGGGGTTCCATCGCCGGATCATGTCTTCTCCTCATCCTCGGCCGCCGGAGCGGACAATATCGCGTGTGAGGACACTGCGAATCGGAGTGCTCGGCGCGGCGCGCATCACGCCGGCGGCGCTCATCGGGCCCGCACGGCATCTCGACGGCGTCGAGGTGGTGGCGATCGCGGCGCGCGACCGGGACCGCGCCGAGCGGTACGCCGGACGGCATGGGATCGGGCGCGTCCACCGGACGTACGAGGACGTTCTGGCCGATCCGGAGGTCGACGCCGTCTACGTGCCGCTGCCGAACGGCCTGCACGCGGGCTGGACCGTACGCGCGCTGGAGGCGGGCAAGCACGTCCTGTGCGAGAAGCCGCTGACCGCGGACGAGGGCGAGGCGCGGGAGGTGGAGGACGCGAGCCGCGCCGCCGGGCTGGTCGTGATGGAGGCGTTCCACTACCGCTACCACCCCCTCGCCGCGCGGATCCGGGAGGCGGCCGGCACGCTCGGCGCGATCGAGCGCGTCGAGACCTCGGTCTGCTTCCCGCTGCCGAGGTTCTCCGACATCCGGTACCGCTACGACCTGGCGGGCGGCGCGATGATGGACGCGGGCTGCTACGCCCTGCACGCCCAGCGGTCGTTCGGCCCGGGGGAGCCGGAGGTGACCGGCGCGCGGGCGCTGGTGATGCGGCACGACGGCGAGGTGGACCGGGCGATGGCCGCCGACCTGCGGTACGACAACGGCGCCACCGGGCTCGCCCGCGCCTCGCTCTGGTCGCGGACCCTGCTGAAGCTGTCCGTACGCGTCGTCGGCGAGCGCGGCGAACTGAAGGTCGGCAACTTCGTGCTGCCCCACCTGCCGCACCGGCTCGTCGTCCGCGTGGACGGCCGTACGACGCGGGAGCGCGTGCGCGGGGAGACGAGCTACACGCACCAGCTTCGGGCGTTCGCCTGCGCGGTACGCGGCGAGGACACCAACCTGACCCCGCCGTCGGACTCGGTGGCCACGATGCGCCTCATCGACGCCGTCTACCGTGGGGCCGGGCTCTCGCCCCGCGCCGGACGGGATCTCAGGCGTGAGCCGCGCGGGTGAACCGCGCGCCCCACTCCCGGATCTGCTCGACCAGCTCGGGCGGCTCGAGCACCTCGAACTCCGCGCCGACGGTGCCCAGCGCGAGCGCCGGCCAGTCCAGCGTCTCGACGGTCATCCGCAGGAGGCAGCGATCGTCGCCGTCGGCCTCGACGACCGCCCAGTGGCCGAGCACCGGGCGCACCGTGTCCGCGGGGGCGTGCACCCGCGCCACCACCGTGTAGGACATGGGGATGGCGTCGATCCCGGCGCGGACGAACGCCACGACGTCGTCGGCGGGCAGCGTACGCGGGCGGAACCGGTCGCCGGTGCCCTGCGGGTCCTCGAGGCGGTCGAGCCGGAAGCTGCGCCAGTCCTGCCGGGTCAGGTCGTAGGCGACCAGGTACCAGCGGCGGCCGAGGGAGACCAGCCGGTGCGGCTCGACGTGCCGGTCGGTACGCGCGCCACCGCGTGCCGTGTAGGAGAACCGCAGCCGCTCCTCGTCACGGCAGGACTGGGCGACGGTGGTCAGCGCCACGGAGTCGACGGTGGGGCCGGTGCTCCACGCCGCCGGTACGGTCACCGCGCGCAGCGCGTCGACCCGGCGGCGCAGGCGTGTCGGCATGACCTGGATGATCTTGGTGAGCGCGCGGACCGAGGACTCCTCGATGCCGGCGACCGAGCCCTGGGCGGCCAGCCGGAGCCCGATGGCGAGGGCGATCGCCTCCTCGTCGTCGACGACCAGCGGCGGCAGCGCCGCGCCCGCCGCGAGCCGATAGCCGCCGTCGACGCCGCGTGTGGCCTCGACCGGGTAGCCCAGCTCGCGCAGCCGGTCCACGTCACGGCGCAGCGTACGGGCGGACACCTCGAGGCGCGCGGCCAGCTCGCCACCCGGCCAGTGGCGATGGGTCTGGAGCAGGGAGAGCAACCGCAGCGTCCGTGAGCTGGTGTTGGCCATATGGCCAGGATGGCGCGGATTGAGGACAGAAGGTGGCCGCTACCAGAAGATGATCTTCTGTCGGATCGAGCAGTAACGGTGCCGCTTGCAGAGCGCGTTGTGCACCGTGCTGATCCCGCCGACGTTCTGGTTGCTGACCTGCTGCGGGCCGGTCTGCCTCGACGGGCTGTTGATCGAGACGCTGTTGCGGTTGAACCGGCCGTTCCCGATCTGGTTGCCGTCGGCGTGGTGGCCGAACGGCATCGCGTTCGCGTGCGGCGCCGTGATCACACCGGCCGCCAGCATGATCCCCAGGCAGGCCGGGCCGAGGGTCCTCGCGTCACGCTGAAAGATCATTCCTTGCACCCCTTGCCGCTCCGGGTGGTACGGCGGTGAACCGAGTGATCTGGACATACCCCGGGCGGATCCTCCGATCGGCGTCCCGGAGTTCCCGGTGGAGATGATTACTCCGCCTTTGCGGCCGGACCCGGGAAAGACTCCGGGCCGGCCGCGGAGCGTGGGGGGTGCTCCGCGACCGGCCCGGTGGGGGAGTCGGCCGGGTCGAGGCCTTCGCGCGGTTCGGGGGGTGCGAGGCCGTCGATCCGCTGTTGGGGGAAGGGGCTCTAATGCGACCGGCTGGGGGACTAGGCGGCCAAGTGGAACGGCCGTGCCCGGTGGGGGGAGATGGTGTGGCCGTCGGGGAACAGCTCACCGGTGTCATCGAAGATCACGACGCCGTTGCACAGGAGGCTCCAGCCCTGTTCGGGGTGGGTGGAGACGACGCGCGCCGCTGTGTGATCGTTTGCATTGGCTGAGGGGCATGGGGGCCGGTGCTGGCACATGTCGCCTTCCTCCTATCGCTGGTCGTGGTGTTCGGTCACATCTCTACAATCGCCGATCCGCGATCCGGCGTCAGCGCGGCCAGCCCCCATTTCCCCTGCCTGCCAGCCGCACCGCGACCACCCTGCTAGCCGGTATGCCCGGCCACCGTAGGGCGTTGCGAAACGGGGGAGTCCCCGGTTAGAGTTCGATGTCGAGCTTAACGGGGAAGTCCCCGTTTCATGTCAGGGAGGGCTCCGAATGAGCGAAGGTCCAGCACCACAAGGGGTTTCCGCGGCCACCGTGCACCGGCGCCTCGTCGAGATGTACCCGGAGTTCCTCGCGACCGGCCGGTTCGACGAGGCCCTGGAGCTGATCGACCCCGACGTCGTCGATCACCGCGGGGGCGGCCAGGGAGATCACCACGGCAAGGAGGCCTGGCGCCGCAAGTGGGAGTGGACGGCCTCGGGCGAGACCGGCTTCCACGACGTCTCGGTGACCATCGAACAGAACGTCGAGGCGGGGGAGACCTCGGTCAACCGGTACACGAGCCGCGGCACCCACACCGCCTCAGGCCGCCGCTACGAGGTCCTCGGCATGGACATGGTCCGCGTGCGGAACGGGCGGGTGGTCGAGCACTGGGCCCTGCGCGACTCCAGCGCGATCAACCACCAGCTCGGCCTCTAAGCGAGGTCCAGGCGCCAGTTGTTGCAGCGCATCCAGTGCCCCGGCGGGAACTCGAAGTCGCACTCCTCGAGGAGCTCGAAGCCCAGCCGGCGGCAGACGGCGTTGGACCCGGGGTTGCCGATCGAGGGGAAGGCGTGCAGGTGGCGGTGGCGCCGCTCCGCGCGGGCCCGCGCGATGATCTCCCGGCCGGCCGCGACGGCGATCCCGCGCCCCTGGTACGGCGTCAGCACGCTCCAGCCGGTCTCATAGACGGTCGTGCCCTGCCAGTCCTTCTCCCAGTAGCCGATGCTGCCGACCGCCCGGCCCTCGGAGGCCAGGGTGATGCCGAACATCGCCCCGGATCCCGGAGGGCCGAGGCCGAGGTAGCGCCGGTGTCGCGTGACGACCTGCTCGTCGGTCTCCGGGCCGCCCAGGTGCAGCTTCATCTCCGGGCTGTTGATCAGGCGCAACAGCTCGAGGCCATTCTCGTCCCACGCCTCGATGCGCACCTCGTCCGTACCGACCCGGTCCATGCCGTCCCCGTTCGCCGTCATGCGGATCCCGCCAGCGTACGATCAGCCGGCCGAGCGGCTCTCGGCGGCCGGGGACGCGACGCCGTCGAGGTAGTGCTCGACCGGTAGCGTCGCGGCGCCGAGCGCGACGGCGTCGGGGCCGAGGCGGCCCAGCTCGATCGAGGTCGCCGCGAACGGGTGCCGCAGGGCGTGCCGACGGGCGGCCTCACGGATCTCCGGCAGCATGTGCTCGCCGAGGAGGAGCCCGGCCCAACCGCCGAGGATGATGCGTTCGGGATTGAACAGGTTGATCAGGTCGGCGATGCCGGCGCCCAGGTAGAGGGCGGTGCGGTCCAGGACCTCGGCGGCCCACTCCGAGCTCGCGGCGGTCTCGATCAGGGCGGCGAGCGCCGACTCCTGGTCCTCGCCCGGCAGGTCGCGGCCGTAGCGCTCCAGGATCGCCTCCGCGCCGACGTACGCCTCGAGGCAGCCGGCCGACCCGCACCGGCAGGTACGCCCGCCGACCTCGACGGTCGTGTGCCCCCACTCACCGGCGCTGGACGTCGAGCCCCGGTGGGTCGAGCCGCGCGTGATGATGCTGGCGCCGACGCCCGAGCCGATCAGGCCGACCACCGCGTGCCGGGCCCCGCGGCCCGCGCCGAACCACAGCTCCGCGCGGCCCATGGTCTTCGCGCCGTTGTCGATGTGCAGCGGTAGGGCGGTGCCGGCGCGCAGCAGGCGTTCGAGCGGCACCGCGTCCCAGTCGTACGTCTGGCCGTGCACGAGCACCTCGGGGCCCTGCTCGACCACGCCGGGCACCCCGACGCCGACCCCGAGGATGTCTCCGGGCCTGACACCGGCGTCGGCGAGCACGGTGTCCAGGCCGGAGAGGATCTTGTCGACCACCACGTCGGCCCCGTGCTCGCGGGGGTCCAGGGGATGATCGACCTTGGCGCGTTCCCTCATCGCCAGGTCGAACAGCTCGACGCGGACCCGCGTCTCGCCCACGTCGACGCCGACGACGTAGCCGTGGTCGGGGTCGATCCGCAGGAGGACGCGAGGCCGTCCGCCGTCGGACTCCACCGACCCGGCCTCCATGACGATGCCCTCGTCGATGAGGTCGCGGATCACGTTGCTGACGGACGCCGGGCTGAGCCCGGTGGTCCGGCTCAGGTCCTGGCGGCTGAGTGGCTGCTCGAAGTAGAGCGACCACAACAGCACGGACCGGTTGTCCCGGCGAAGGTCGCGCACAGTGCCCCGCCTGCGCTCAGCCATCGTCCACCTCTCATCGCTTTCACGGCTTGTAACAAGTAAATCAAGAAGCCGCCTACCAGGGCGGCCATGATCGGTCGAAGTCTTGACGGCCCCGTTGCGCGCGTATTAAATCACGCCATGAAATAAGTCGTGTCGCAAGGGCGCGGCATCCGCCTTCCTTACCTTCCGGGCCTGCCCGGGGGCCAAGACCTCATCCGAGGGAACATCGTGCGCATACGAAGAATCACTCCGGTTGCGGTGCTGGCGTTGCTCGCCGCGTCCGTCGCCGCGTGCGGCAGCAGTGAAAAGACCGACGCTTCGGGCTCCACGACGCTGACCTACTGGGCGTCCAACCAGGGTACGAGCCTGGACAACGACAAGCAGGTCCTCCAGCCGGAGCTGGACAAGTTCGCCCAGCAGACCGGGATCAAGGTCAAGCTCCAGGTGATCGGCTGGCCCGACCTGCTCAACCGGATCCTGGCCGCCACGACGTCCGGACAGGGGCCGGACGTCCTCAACATCGGCAACACCTGGTCCGCGTCTGTGCAGGCCACCGGCGCGCTCCTGCCGTTCGACGACGCGACGCTCAACCAGATCGGCGGCAAGGGCCGTTTCGTCGGCCCCAGCCTCGCCGCCACCGGCGCGGTCGGCAAGCCGCCGGTCGGCGTCCCGATCTACGGCCAGGCGTACGGGCTCTACTACAACAAGAAGATGTTCGCCGCCGCCGGCATCGACCACCCGCCGGCGACCTGGCCCGAGCTCGTCGCCGACGGCAAGAAGCTCACCAAGGACGGACACTGGGGCCTGACCCTCCAGGCCGGGCAGGTCACCGAGAACACCCACCACGCGGCGATCCTCGGCGCCCAGCAGGGCGCGCAGCTCTTCGACGCCTCCGGGATGCCGCACCTGTCCTCGCCGCAGGAGGTCGCGGCGATCAAGCAGTACGTCGACCTCATGGCGACCGACAAGATCGTCAACCCGAGCGACGCGGAGTACACCGACACCACGACCTCGCTGAAGGACGTGGCGTCCGGCAAGGCCGCGATGTTCATGAACCAGGCCTCCGCGGGCTCCTTCAAGCTCGTCGGCATGAACCCCGACGATCTGGGCGTCGCGCCGATTCCGTTCCCGTCGCCCCTGCCGGCCGGCAGCCGCCACGTGGACAGCTTCGTGGCCGGCATCAACCTGTCGGTGTTCAAGAACACCAAGCACAAGGACGCCGCGCTGAAGTTCGTCAAGTTCATGACGAGCACCGAGGAGCAGAAGAAGCTCAACGCGACGTACGGTTCGCTGCCCACGGTCACCGACGCCTACTCCGACCCGGCCTTCCAGACGCCGGCCTTCAAGGTGTTCCAGCAGGTGCTCGCCACCAGCGCCGAGCCGCTGCCGCAGGTCCCGACGGAGAGCCAGTTCGAGTCGCTCGTCGGCGCGGCCATGAAGACGATGTTCGCCGACGCGGCGGCCGGCAAGCCGATCACCGACGACTACGTCAAGGCCAAGCTCCAGCAGGTCGACCAGCAACTGGCCGCGAGCGGCTGACGTCCAGCGGGCCCGTCCGCCACCGGCGGGCGGGCCCGCGCTCTGCGAAGGAACCCCATGACCTCCACGACGTCGCTGCCCAAGGCCGGGCCGGCGCGGGACGGGACGGAGCGGCGTCCGGTCCCACCGCGCAAGAGGCGCCTCGCGCTGCCGTACCTGCTGCTCCTGCCGGCCCTGGTGTTCGAGCTGCTCGTGCACATCGTGCCGATGCTCGTCGGCATCGGGATGAGCCTGCTGCACCTGACGCAGTTCTACATCCGCAACTGGTCGGCGGCGCCGGGCGCCGGGCTGTCGAACTACAGGCTCGCCGTCGACTACCACGCCCCGGTCGGCGCGGCGCTGCTGCGGTCCTTCCGCACCACCGCGCTGTTCACCGTCCTGTCCGTGGGCATGTCATGGGTGTTCGGCACGGCGGCGGCCGTGCTCATGCAGGGCACTTTCCGCGGGCGCGGTCTGCTCCGCACGCTCTTCCTCATCCCGTACGCGCTGCCGATGTACGCCGCGGTGATCACCTGGTCGTTCATGCTGCAGCGCGACAAGGGCCTGATGAACCACCTGCTCGGCAAGGAGCTGCACCTCGTCGGCACCGGCGCCCACGCGCCGTTCTGGCTGATCGGCGGGAACAGCTTCATCTCGCTCGTCGCCGTCTCGGTCTGGCGCTCCTGGCCGTTCGCGTTCCTGATCATCATGGCGGGCCTGCAGAACATCCCCGCCGACCTGTACGAGGCGAGCGCGCTCGACGGCGCGAGCTGGTTCCGGCAGCTCCGTTCGGTCACGATGCCGATGCTCCGGCCGGTCAACCAGGTCCTCGTCCTCGTGCTCTTCCTGTGGACGTTCAACGACTTCAACACGCCGTACGTGCTGTTCGGCAAGTCCGCGCCGACCCAGGCCGATCTGATCTCGATTCACATCTACCAGAGCTCGTTCGTCACCTGGAACTTCGGCGCGGGCTCGGCGATGTCGGTCCTCCTGCTGCTGTTCCTGCTGCTGGTGACCGCGGGCTATCTGCTCGTCACGGGCCGGAGGAGGGCCGATGCCTGAGCCACGCTGGCTTCCCGCCGTCCGCTGGGTCGTACTGGGCGCGCTCACGATCTTCACGCTGCTGCCGCTGTACGTCATGGTCAGCTCGGCGATCAAGCCGCTGGGCGACGTCCAGGGTGACTTCCACTGGGTGCCGACGCACCTCACGCTCCGGCCGTTCACCGACATCTGGAAGACGATCCCGCTGGGCCGCTACTTCCTGAACAGCCTGATCGTGTCGACGACCGCGACCGTGCTGTCGGTGACCCTGGCGGTGTTCGCGGCGTACTCGATCAGCCGGTTCCGCTTCCCGGGACGGCGGATCTTCTCCATCACCGTGCTGTCCACCCAGATGTTCCCCGGCATCCTCTTCCTGCTGCCGCTCTTCCTGATCTTCGTCAACATCGGGAACGCGACCGGCGTCGAGCTCGTCAACAGCCGGATCGGGCTGATCATCACCTACCTGACGTTCTCGCTGCCGTTCTCCATCTGGATGCTGGCCGGGTACTTCGACTCGATCCCGCGCGAGCTCGACGAGGCCGCCCAGGTCGACGGCAACGGCCCGATCGGCGCACTGCTGCGCGTCGTCGTGCCCAGTGCCGTGCCCGGCATCGTCGCGGTGGCCATCTACGCGTTCATGACGGCCTGGGGCGAGGTGCTGTTCGCCTCGGTGATGACCGACGAGGGCACCCGCACGCTGGCCATCGGGCTGCAGGAGTACTCCACCCTCACGGACGTGTACTGGAACCAGGTCATGGCCGCGGCCCTGGTCGTCTCGAGCCCGATCGTCGTCGGCTTCCTGCTGCTCCAGCGCTACCTGGTCGCCGGGCTGACCGCGGGCGCCGTCAAGTGATCCCCCTCTCGATGATCGAAGGAACCACATGGAAGATCTGACCGCGTTCGGCGCCGATTTCCTCTGGGGTGCCGCGACCGCGGCGTACCAGGTCGAGGGTGCGGCGGCCGAGGACGGGCGGCTGCCCTCGATCTGGGACACCTTCTGCCGGGTACCCGGGGCGATCGCCGGCGGCGACACCGGCGACGTCGCGTGCGACCACTACCACCGGTGGCCCGACGACATCGCGCTGATGAGCGGGCTGGGCCTGACCGCCTACCGGTTCTCGGTGGCGTGGCCGAGGGTCGTGCCCACCGGGTCCGGCGAGGTCAACCGCAGCGGCCTGGCCTTCTACGACCGGCTCGTCGACGGGCTGCTCGAGGCGGGCATCCGGCCGTTCGTCACGCTCTACCACTGGGACCTCCCGCAGGGGCTGCAGGACCTGGGCGGCTGGCCGGAGCGCGACACGGCGTACCGGTTCGCCGAGTACGCGGCGGTCGTGGCGGAGTCGCTCGGCGACCGCGTCACGGACTGGACCACCCTCAACGAGCCGCTGTGCTCCGCCTGGATCGGCCACCTCGACGGCACGATGGCGCCCGGGCGGACCGACCTGACGGCCGCGATCCGCGCGTCCCACCACCTCCAGCTCGCCCACGGCCTCGGCGTGGAGGCGATCCGGTCGAACGCCACGATGCCGGCCTCGGTCGGCATCGTGAACAACCTGAGCCCGTGCGAGCCCGCGACCGACAGCGACGCGGACCGCGCCGCCGCCCTGCGGATGGACGGGCACGTCAACCGCTGGTGGCTCGACCCCGTACACGGCCGCGGCTACCCGGCCGACATGGTCGAGGTGTACGGGATGGAGCCGCCGGTCCGCGACGGGGACCTGGAGACGATCTCGGTGCCCCTGGACTACGTCGGCCTGAACTACTACTTCCGGCAGGTCGTCACCGACGACCCCGAAGGGCCGGCCCCGTACGCCCGGCAGGTGCCCGTGCCGGGAGCCACCACGACCGCGATGGGCTGGGAGGTACACCCCGACGGGCTGGAGCAGCTGCTGCTCCGGCTCACGGACGAATACAAGGTACGCACGCTGTACGTCACCGAAAGCGGTTCGGCGTTCGCCGACGAGCCCCGCCCAGACGGCTCCGTCGACGACCCCGACCGCACCCGACACCTCGAAGGACACGTGGGCGCCTGCGCGCGCGCCGTGCAGCAGGGAGCCCCCCTGCACGGCTACTTCGCGTGGTCGCTGCTGGACAACTTCGAGTGGGCCTACGGCTACGACAAGCGCTTCGGGCTCGTTCACGTCGACTTCGAGACACAGGTGCGCACGGTCAAGACCAGCGGCCTCCGCTACGCCGAGATGATCCGGGCGCACCAGAGCTGATCCGATCCGATCTCCATCCCCCTGCCAGGAGAGAACGCATGAGATCGCTGCCCAACCCTCGAGCCGCCACGGCCCTCTGGGCCCTGATCCTCGCGCTGACCGGCCTGTTCGTCATGCCGGTCGCCGCCCACGCCGCCGACGCCCTCGTGTCCCAGGGGCGGCTCGCCACCGCCTCCTCCACCGAGAACGCCGGAACGCCGGCCTCCGCCGCCGTCGACGGGAACACCACCGGCACCCGCTGGTCCAGCGCCTTCGCCGACCCGCAGTGGCTGCAGGTCGACCTCGGCTCCAGCACGGCCGTCAGCAAGGTCGTGCTGACCTGGGAGGCGGCGCACGCGACCGCCTACAAGATCCAGGTGTCGGACAACGGCACTTCCTGGAACGACATCTACTCGACCACGACGAGCACCGGCGGCACCGAGACGCTCAACGTCTCCGGCACCGGGCGCTACGTCCGGTTCTACGGGACCGCGCGCAGCACCGGCTACGGCTACTCGCTGTGGGAGTTCCAGGTGTACGGCTCCGGTTCCGGGACCGTCGACCCGCCTCCGGGCGGCGGCGACCTCGGGCCGAACGTCAAGGTCTTCGACCCGTCGATGTCGAGCGGCACGATCCAGGGGCAGCTCGACTCGGTCTTCTCCCAGCAGGAGAGCAACCAGTTCGGCTCGCAGCGGTACGCGCTGCTGTTCAAGCCGGGCAGCTACAACGTCAACGCCAACATCGGCTTCTACACCTCGATCGCCGGGCTCGGCAAGAACCCCGACGACGTGAACATCAACGGTTCGGTGCGAGTCGACGCCGGCTGGTTCGGCGGCAACGCCACCCAGAACTTCTGGCGGTCGGCGGAGAACATGTCCGTCACGCCGACGGGTGGCTACGACCAGTGGGCGGTCGCGCAGGCCGCGCCGTTCCGCCGCATGCACATCCGCGGCGACCTGGACCTCGCGCCGACCGGCTACGGCTGGGCCAGCGGCGGTTACATCGCCGACTCCAAGATCGACGGAACGGTGTCGCCGTACTCCCAGCAGCAGTGGCTCACGCGCGACAGCCAGATCGGCGGCTGGGGCAACGCGGTCTGGAACATGGTGTTCTCCGGGGTGACCGGCGCGCCCGCGCAGAGCTTCCCCGACCCCCCGTACACCGTGGTGCCCAACAGCCCGGTGACCAGGGAGAAGCCGTACCTGTACGTCGACGGCAACAACAACTACAACGTGTTCGTGCCCTCGCTGCGGACCAACTCCCAAGGCACCACCTGGTCCGGCGGCTCGACGCCCGGTACGTCGATCCCGCTGAGCCAGTTCTACGTCGCCCACCCCGGTGACAGCGCCGCCACCATCAACGCGGCACTGGCCTCCGGCCTGCACCTGCTCTTCACGCCCGGCATCTACCACGTCAACCAGACGATCAACGTGACGCGGGCCGACACCGTCGTGCTCGGCCTCGGCTACGCCACGATCGTGCCCGACAACGGCGTGACCGCCATGTCCGCCGCCGACGTGAACGGCGTCAAGATCGCCGGCCTGCTCTTCGACGCCGGTACGACCAACTCGCCGTCGCTGCTCCAGGTCGGGCCGAGCGGCTCGTCCGCGAGCCACGCCTCCGACCCGGCCTCGATCCAGGACGTCTTCTTCCGCATCGGCGGCGCCGGCGCGGGCAAGGCGACCAACAGCCTGACCGTGAACAGCAACAACACGATCATCGATCACATCTGGGCCTGGCGGGCCGACCACGGCAGCGGTGTGGGCTGGACGACCAACACCGCCGACAACGGGCTGACCGTCAACGGCAACGACGTGATGGCGTACGGCCTGTTCGTCGAGCACTTCCAGAAGTACAACGTGGTCTGGAACGGCAACGGCGGGCGCACCATCTTCTTCCAGAACGAGCTGCCGTACGACCCGCCGAACCAGGCGGCATGGATGAACGGGAGCACCAAGGGATACGCGGCGTACAAGGTGGCGGACGGCGTCACGACCCATGAGGCCTGGGGCATGGGCAGCTACTGCTACTTCAACGTCGACCCCACGATCGTGGCCGCGCGCGGCTTCGAGGCACCCGACAAGTCGGGCGTGAGGTTCCACGACCTGCTCACGGTGTCCCTCGGTGGCAACGGCTCGATCACCAACGTCATCAACACGACCGGCGGCGCCGCCAGCGGCGCCGACACGGTCCCGAGTTACCTCGTCAGCTACCCCTGATCGGGGACGGCCGGCCCGCATCCGTCACGACGGGTGCGGGCCGGTCCCGTACGTACCGCTATAAAGCGCGTGTTTCCCGATTAATGACCCAATTACATTGGGGTCGGATATCCCGCCGAATGGAGGCGGGAAAGAATCCCTCGGCGAGGCGGCGTTATGGTTTCGTGACGCACGCTCTCCGGTGGCGCCGGGCCTCGACGGGTAGCCACGGGTCATGGATCCTTTTGTGCTGCCCGACTTCTACATGCCATACCCCGCCCGCATCAACGCCGAGCTCGAACGCTCGCGTGACCACAGCATGACCTGGGCGCGGGAGATGGGCATGCTCGACGCTCCCGCGCCCGGCGGGGGACTCGTCTGGGACGAGGCGGCGCTCGCGCGGATGGACTACGCGCTGCTGTGCGCCTACACCCATCCCGACTGCGACGGAACCGCGTTAGATCTGATCACCGACTGGTACGTCTGGGTGTTCTTCTTCGACGACGACTTTCTCGCGCAGTTCAAGTACACGCGCGACATTTCGTCCGCGCGCGAGTATCTGGACCGGCTTGAACTCTTCATGACCCCGCGCGGCGAGGCGTCGCCGGAACCCCGCAACGCCGCCGAGGCCGGCCTGAAGGACCTTTGGGCGCGTACGGTTCCGTCGATGTCGGACGGCTGGCTCCGGCGTTTCATCACCAGCACCCACAACCTGATGGTCGAGTCCATGTGGGAGCTGGACAACATCGATCGCGGCCGGGTCGCGAACCCGATCGAGTACATCCAGATGCGGCGGCGCGTCGGCGGCGCCCCCTGGTCGGCGAACCTCGTCGAGTACGCCGTGGGCGCCGAGATCCCCGACGGCCTCGCCGCGACGCGGCCGTTGCAGGTGCTGTCCGACACGTTCGCCGACGGCGTTCACCTGCGCAACGACCTGTTCTCCTACCAGCGCGAGGTCCAGGAGGAGGGGGAGAACGCCAACGCGGTCCTGGTCTTCGAGCGGTTCTTCGGCTGCCCGACGCAGGAGGCCGCCGACCTCGTCAACGACCAGCTGACCTCGCGGTTGCAGCAGTTCGAGACGACCGCGCTGATCGAGGTTCCCGCGCTGCTGGCCGACCACGCAGTACCCCCGCAAGAGCAGGCCGGCGTCGCCGCGTACGTCAAGGGCCTCCAGGACTGGCAGTCCGGCGGGCACGAGTGGCACATGCGCTCCAGCCGCTACATGAACGGCGGCGGACCCTCGGCGACGGCGACCGCGCTCGACGGCCCGAACGGGCTCGGCGTCTCGGCGGCCGCCGTATCGTCGACGCTGGTCACCGGCCTGCGGCGGCGCGCGCGCGAGCACGCGCACACGCCGTACCGTCCGGTGGGGCACCTGCCGCCGCCGGCGTTCCACATGCCGTACTCGATCCGTACCAGCCCCCACCTGGACGCCTCGCGCGCCCACGCGGTCGGCTGGGCGCGCTCGATGGGCTTCTTCGACTCGCTGCCCGGGCTGGAGGCCGGCGGGCTGTGGGACGAGCGCCGCTTCGTCGCCTTCGACTTCGCGCACTGCGCCGCGATGATCCACCCCGAGGCGACCCCCGACCAGCTGAACCTCACCTCGGACTGGCTGGCCTGGGGGACGTACGGCGACGACTACTTCCCCGCGGTGTTCGGGGCGAGGCGTGACCTGGTGGCGGCCAAGCTCTGCGACGAGCGGCTCGCCGCGTTCATGCCGCTGGACCTCGGCGACACCCCCGGCGCGGCCGACCCGCTCGAGCGCGGCCTGGAGGACCTGTGGCGCCGGACCGCGGGCCCGATGACGGAAGGCGCCCGCCGCCAGTTCCGTACGACGGTGCGGGACATGACGGCGAGCTGGGTGTGGGAGCTGGCCAACGAGATCGGGAACCGCATCCCCGACCCGGTCGACTACGTCGAGATGCGCCGCAAGACCTTCGGGGCGGACCTGACGATGAGCCTGTCCCGGCTCGCGCACGTCGACGAGGTGCCCGCGGAGATCTACGGCAACCGCGTCATGCGCGAGCTGGACACCTCCGCCCAGGACTACGCCTGCTTCACCAACGACCTGTTCTCGTACCAGAAGGAGATCCAGTACGAGGGCCAGCGCCACAACCTCGTCCTCGTCGTGGAGAACTTCCTGGGCGTCGACCGCCTACGGGCGCGCGACGTCGTGGCCGACCTGATGACGGCGCGGATGCGGCAGTTCGAGCACCTCGCCGACAACGAGCTGACCGCGATGATCGAGGAACTCGGCCTCGGCGAGTCGGCCGGCCGGATCCTCACCCGGCACGCCGAGGACCTGAAGCACTGGATGTCGGGCATTCTCGAATGGCACCGCAAGTGCGCTCGTTACACCGAGGCCGAACTCCGCCGATCGAGGACGGAGGCCGTGATCACGCGCCCCCCGACCGGGCTGGGCACCTCGGCGGTACGGATCGCGGAGACCCTGACAGCCCGGTCCCACTGAACGGAAGCGCCGCCGCGCCGCCCTGCGCTCGCGCGCCTGCCGTCCTAGGCGCGCGCGGCGAGGCGGCGCAGCGGCGCGATGCGGCCCCGTAGCGGCACGGTGGTGATCGGATGGCCGGCCAGGCCCCAGCGGGACAGCAGGTGGTTGGCGGCCTGCCAGCCGGACGTGGCGGCGCGTTCCATCAGCGCGACCGGCAGGTCGACGCGGATCCCGTCGCCGGCCAGCGCGAGTCCCGGTACGGGGCCGGTGACGGCCGGGCGCGCGTCGAAGGTTCCCGGTGCGAACAGCGGGCAGTCGCACCGCCATTCGGTGAGGTCGCCGAGGACGCGGGCGCCGGCGGTCTCGGGGTAGGTCTCGTGCAGGCGCCGGAGCAGGCGCTCGGAGGTGTCCTCGCGTTCGCCGGTGACCGCGTAGGCGTGCAGTTCGACGACCGCGCCGCCGGTGGCCACGGCCCAGGCGGCGGCCTCCTCGTCGTAGCGGTCCAGGACGCTGATGTTGTCCAGCGGCGGCAGCCCGCCGGTCGCAAGGAAGGCCGGCCGGTGCGCGGCGACGGGCCGGTCGAGCCACAGCCGCCGTACGAGGAACGGCGGCACGGTGGCCAGTGCCGCGATCCTCCGCCGCCACTCCGGCGTACCGAGGTGGGGCGAGAACGCGACGAGGTCGCGCAGGCCGGGAACGTCGAGCGCGAGCACCACCGCGTCCGCGCGCAGGTCCTGCCCCGCGGCGCGGACCGTGAAGCCCTGCGGCCGGGGGTGCACGGCGGTGACCCGCGTGCCGGTGCGCAGCCGTACGCCGGCGTCGGCCAGGTGCGTGCCGAGCCGCGCCCACAGGCGGCCGAGGGGGTCGCGCGGCACGTCGAAGAGCAGCCCCTCGGAGGAGCCGAGGAAGTAGAGGTGGAACATGACCGCCAGCTCCGCCGCCGACAGCCGCCGCGGTGGCGCGAAGAAGCTGCGTGAGAACACCTCGAACGCCAGATGCCGCGCCGCCGACGGAAAGCGCAGCCGGGTCAGGAACTCCTCGGCGTCCAGATGGTCCAGCCGCCGGTACGTGCCGGGCACGGTGACGTCGGCGAGCGGCAGCGCGGCGCGGGCGTTCAGCCGCAGCAGGTCCCGCGCGGTGAACGTCGGGCTGCGGACGGCGAAGGCGAGGGCGTTCCACGGCGGGGTACGCGGCAGTCCGCGGAACGTGTCGGTGTTGCCGTGCGCGTCGACCAGCGGATAGTCGGCGACCGGGACGAGGCGGTCCAGGCCGGGGTCGGCACGCCGCAGCAACGCGCGCAGGTTGTAGTACTGCCGGAAGAACGCGTGGAACCCCCGGCTCATCCCGACCGGCGTGCCATCGGGCAGCGCGGCGGTCCAGCCACCGGCGCGCCCGCCGAGATGGTCCTCGCGCTCGCACAACTCGACGGCGACACCGCGTTCGGCCAGCGCGATCGCCGCCGTCAGCCCGGCGATCCCGCCACCGACCACGACCGCACGAGGCCGCCACCCCAGCGCATCGGCGTGAGCCGACCCGGGCGCCGCGGCGTGCTCCACCCGCCTCCGGTCCGGGCTCACGCAGTCCTCCGGGCGTGGAAGGTGTGGGTGATGCCGCGCTGCCAGCCGGTCATGGTGGTGGCGTGCACGTCGGTGAAGCCGGCGCGGCGGAGGCGGTCGGTGAAGGCACGGGCGCCGTCGAAGGTCAGGGCGCTGCGCCACAGGTAGCGGTACAGGCGCGCGTCGCCGGTGGTCAGGCGGCCGTACGGGATGATGACGGTCCAGCAGACCGCGTGCCAGACCAGGCGTGCGGCGAGGCTGTCGCGCACCGCGTAGTCGTGCACCACGAGGACACCGCCCGGGCGCAGCAGCGCGCGCAGCGAGGCGAGGACGCCGTCCGGGTCGGCGACGTTGCGGATCAGGTACGCGGCGAAGATCCCGTCGAACGGCCCCTCGACGCCCGGGTCCTCGATCCGGCCGTCGACGAAGCGTACGGTCGGCGGCCACGCCTTGGCGCGTGCTCGGGCGAGCATGCCGGGTGAGGCGTCCAGCCCGACGATCTCCGCCTCGGGGGCGACGGCCAGCAGCGCGGCGGTGGAGGCGCCCGTACCGCAGCCGGCGTCGAGGAGGCGCGCGCCGCGTCCGTGCGGTCCCAGAGCTCGAGCCGATCGGCGCAGGTGGGAGTGGTAGCCCGGGTTCGCCCCGACCAGTCGGTCGTACGCTGCGGCGGCGCGGTCGAACGCGGCGGGCACGTCGTCACGGAGCATGGTGTTCCCACAGCAGCAGCGTCGCGGTGACGAGCGCGAAGCCGAACAGGAAGTCCTCGACCGGAATGTCGAACGGGAACCGCAGGCCGAGGATCTGCCGGGGGTCATAGACGACGATCGGCGCCGACAGCCGGGTCAGGCGGCCGTCGACCGCGACCTGGAAGGCGAACACGATCGCCATCGTCACCCAGTACTCGGGGCGCCGGAACAGGCCCGTACGCAGCCGACGCAGCTCGAGGGCGACCACGGCCGGGACCGCGAGCAGGGCCGGGACCGTGTACCCGAGCCCGGTCACCGGGTCAGCCGCCTTACGGCCTCGAGAGTCAGTACCGAGCAGACCGGGACGACCAGGAAGAACAGCAGTTCCTCCAGCGGCAGGGCCGGCGGGAGCGTCAGGCCGGTGAGGTAGCGGGTGTCGTAGTGCCAGACGCCGCCCGCGATGGCCAGAACGTCCCAGGCGACGAAGACCGCAGCGGTGGGCAGTACGGCGCGGATCAGGCGTACCGGCCGCCGGTAGACGCGGGCGCCGAGGAGTTCCAGGGGCAGGGTGACCGCGAGGCATCCGGCGAGCAGGAGCAGGTACTGCAGGTGGTCCACGGCCGCTCACCGCCCGGTCGCGCGCGTCCACGCGACGCGGGTGAGCGCCGCCCCGGCGAGGGTCAGCCGCTGCCGGCCGCCCACGGTGACCCGTCCGGCGAACACGTTGTGGCCGCGAGCCTCGATCCGGTCGAGGATGCGGGCGTACAGGGCGGCGGCGGTGGCCACGCAGGGCCGCGCGGCCGGGTCCAGCAGGGCGATCCCAGGCCCGGCCCGCCGGTAGACGGCGCGGGTACGGGCGATCTGGTCGTCCAGCGCGCGACGTACGCGTTCCTCGGCGCGGCCGGCCCGACGGCACCAGGCGAGCAGTTCGCGGTCGACGCCGTACGCGGCCAGCTCGTCGGCGGGCAGGTAGACGCGGCCGCGGTCGAGGTCCTCGCCGACGTCGCGCAGGAAGTTGGTGAGCTGGAAGGCCCGCCCGAGCGCGGCGGCGTGCGGGGCCGCCTCGGCCGGGTCGCATACCGTGCCGAGGACCGGCAGCATCTGCAGGCCGATCACCTCGGCCGAGCCGTGCATGTACCGCCGCAGCGCGGCGCGGTCCGGGTAGGCGGTGACGGTGAGGTCCATCCGCATCGAGCGCAGGAACGCCGCGAAGAGGTCCGCGCCGATGCCGTACCGCGTCGCGGTGTCCACGACCGCGGCCACGACCGGGCGCGGGCTGTGACCGGCCGCCAGCCCGGCCTCGAGCGCGGCGTCCAGGCTCTGCAGGCGCGCCTCGACCCCGCCGTTTCCGGGCAGGTCGACGAGGTCGTCGGCGTGGCGCGCGAACCCGTACAGGGCGTGTACCGCGGGCCTGCGTTCCGGCGGCAGCAGCCGCGTGGCCAGGAAGTACGTGCGGCCGTGCCGGGCGTTGAGCGCGCGGCAGTGCGCGTACGCGACGCGGAGCCGCGGATCGGTGATCCCGGCGGCGTTCAGCTCGCCGCGGATCACCGGCGTCGCACCGCGCCGTCCAGAACACGCAGCGCCGGGCGTACCGGCGGCCCGGTCACGCGGTCGGCGGCGAGGCGGCCGGACAGCAGCGCGGTGGGCACGCCGACGCCGGGTACGGTTCCGCACCCGGCCAGCACCGCGTTGTCCGCCGAGCGCGGCAGGTTGGCCGGGCGGAACGGCCCGGTCTGGAGGAAGGTGTGCGCCAGGCTGAACGGCGTACCGGCGATCATGCCCTGGCGCTGCCAGTCGGCCGGCGTGACCAGGTGCAGCGGGTCGAGGTCGTCCAGGGGCGCGGGCAGGCGGTCGGCCAGCAGGTCGATGAGCTGGCGCGCGTACACGGGCCCGGCGCGGTCCCAGTCGACGCGGTGCCGCGTCAGGTTCGGTACGGGTGCCAGCAGCGACAGGAGTTGCCGTCCGGGCGGCGCCAGGTACGGGTCGGTCGCGGTCGGCCGGGTCAGCAGCAGCGACGGGTCACGTACCGGCCGCCCGCGGAAGAGGTCGGTGAACGTCGACTCCCAGGCGTCCCCGAACAGGAGGTTGTGGTGCACGGTGTCCGGCACGCCGCCGCGTACGCCGAAGTGCAGCACCACCGCCGACGGCGCGGGCCGCATCGCCCACGGACGCCGGGGCGACTGCCCCAGCAGCCGATACGCGTCGGCGAGCTCGCAGCTCAAAACGATCGCGTCACACGCGATCCGCTCGTGCTCGTCGGTGTGCACGGCGATCACGCGCCGCCCGCGGCGTTCCAGCGACGAGACCGTGGTGCCGTAGCGGAGGTCGACGCCCGCGCGGGCCGCCGCACCGGCCAGGGCCTCGGGCAGCGCCCGCATCCCGCCGCGCGGGAAGTACACGCCGCCGATGGTGTCCATGTACGCGATCACCGCGTAGAGCGCGAGTGCCTGGTCCGGCGCGACCCCGGCGTACAGGGACTGGAACGTGAAGATCCGGCGCAGCCGCTCGTCGCGGACGAACCGGCCGACGGCGCGGTCCCACCGGCCGAACCCGCCGAGCGCCACGAGCCGCGCCAGGTCGGAGGTCAGGAGGCCGAGCGGCGAGTCGACGTTGGCCGCGATGAACGCGGCGTACTCGGCCTCGTACAGGCTGGTCAGCCAGGCGCGCAGCCGCAGGTAGCCGTCGGCCTCACGCGGCCCGGCGAGGGCGCGGACCGCCTCGGCCATGGCGTCGGGGTCGGTGCGCACGTCGAGCGTGCTCCCGTCGGCGAAGCGCGCGCGGTACGCCGGGTCGAGCCGCGTCATCGGCAGCAGCTCGGAGGCGGACTCGCCGACCGCCGCGAGGGTCTCCTCCACGACGCCTGGCATGGTCAGTACGGTCGGCCCGGTGTCCAGCCGGTAGCCGAGCAGGTCGTGGCGTCCGGCGCGCCCGCCCGGGACGAGGTGGCGTTCGAGGAGCGTCACCTCCCGGCCCCGTCCGGCCAGGTGCAGCGCCGTGGCCAGCCCGGACAGCCCCGCGCCGACCACGACGACGTGGCCGGCCCTACCCGCGACGGTGCGCATGTTCTCGCGGGCCGCTCCCCTGAAAGGTCATACCGCGACGGGTACCCCGGATTCGGTAATCGCCTGGGCAAGGGGTCAAGATGATCTGCTCATGGCGGTGTCACACGCCGCTGGACACCTGCTGCTCCGGCCATCCGTCCTGGTCGTCGTACTCGGCCTCGCCGGCGCGCAGCATCCGGCGCCAGCCGTTCTGGTCGTACTCGGCGGGGTCCGCCGTCTCCAGGAAGTCCTCGACGACGTCGGCGAACCGCTCGGGGTCGTCGCGGTGGGGGAAGTGCCCGGACCGCTCGAAGATCTCCAGGCGGCTCCCGGGCATCGCGTCGTGCGCGACGTACGCGTGCCGCACCGGGATCACCCGGTCGCGCTCGCCCCAGACGATGAGGGTCGGCATGCCCGCGGCCAGGTAGCAGCGGTCCAGCATCGTGATCACCTGGCCGTGCGCGTCGACCCCGGCGCGGAGCGTCCGCAGGAACGCCTGGCGAGCGGTACGGCTGCGCAGCGCGCCGTACCGCTCGAGTACGTAGCGGAAGTCGGAGCCGAGCCGCATGCCGCCGGTGGCGCGCAGGACCGGCGAGGCGAGCCGCAGCGCCGTACGCGCCGGGGCGGACGTGGCGAGCGGGAGCCCGAACTCGGCGCCCGGCGCCGCCGCCGCGCGCAGCAGCGGATGCACCTCGGGTCCGATTCCGCCGCTGCCGACGAGCACGAGACGCTCGCAGCGCTCGGGGAACTGGTAGGCGAACTGCATCGCGATGCCGCCGCCGAGCGAGTGACCCGCGACGGTGACGCGGTCGACCCCGAGGACGCCAAGCAGGTCGCGCATGCCGCAGGCGTACGCGGCGACGGCGTAGTCCGCCCTCGGCTTGGCCGAAAGGCCGTGGCCGAGGAGGTCCGGCGCGATGACGGTGTAGTGGCGCGCGAGATGGGGGATCACGTCGCGCCAGCTGTCGGAGTTGTCGCCGATCCCGTGGATGAGGAGCAGCGGTGGTCCGTCTCCGGCCATGAGGAAGGCTCGCCGGTAGCCGTGGATGTCGTGAAATCGGACGAGTGCCCGCACGTCTTGTCACCGCCAAACTGGGGGAAATTAGGCGATATTGGACACACAGGCTACCTCTTCCATCCCCCAGGGTAAGCAATCCGTGACTAGGGGGTGTCCGGTGGATCTTCGTCCCGGCGCCCGACAGAGGTCTGCCGGACACCCCCGGGATGTATCCGGTGGGCCTCGCGCGCGGCGCGCGGACGACCCGATCCGGCGCGCAGGACGCACAATCCGCTGTGTTTCCGTGACTCTTCGCTGCCATTTTTGCGTTCGACCGGTCGAGGACTTGCTCTTGACCGAGGGGCGCGTCACCTTTATAGTTCTAGCAATTTATTGGTTTCATTTTTTAAGGAGTAAGGTTGAATTCCTCGCGTAACCTCAGCTTTGATCTGAATGATCTTCCGGTTGATGTTTTTGATGTGGCGGATGCGGGACTTCGGGTTGAGTCGCTGACCGCCGGTCACGGCATGGCGGAGCTCGCCGGATCCCAGGCCAATACCGCTGCCTGCGTCAGTGGCTCCCCCCTCAACTGCTCTTACGTGCCGCCGGCCCTCTTCCCGGAGAATGGTTCAGGAGACGTTCACTAATTCCGTATTGAACTTTGTCGCTGTCTTCGCTATTTGATCTCAGTCGACCCCGCCCGACTCGGAGTGGATGATCGCATGCGCATCCGCGACGAGTCGGGCGTTCTCCTGGCATTCCCATTTTGAGCGGCCATCCCAGTCGGGGATCGGAAGCATAAAGATTGGCCTTGTTGTGGATACCGGATTTGTGCTGCCCGGTGGAGCTCGCGTGGCGGCACCGGTGGTGGTGCGAGTAGCGGGCCTGCCGGTAGCGACACTGGCCCGATTGCGCTGTGAGAAGTCTTTCGGGCGGCTTTGTGTGATCGTTGAGCTACATCGGAGACTGCTGGCCGAGGGCGATGCGCTCTCGGCTGATCTGTACCCGGTCATCGGCGTCTCTGGCGAGGGCGCGGACCGGGCGGCCCTGGTCGGTCTGCGTCGGGCGGTGTTCCAGGCTCGGATGCCGAACGGCCGTGAATGGAATGCGCGCGTGGCGCGGGCGCTTCCGGTCGATCTCGCCGGCCGCGTTAATTCCTGGATATCGGAGCTGACGGTCTATGAGGGACTGAAGTCCGGTCTCGAGGAGCTATTGGCGTCCGAGATCGAGAGCACGCGACAGGAGCTTCGCGAGGTCGTCGGTCACTGGAGTTTCCAGCGCGCCCTCTCATACGCGAGTCCGGCACTGTTCGGGGAAACGGCCAAATGGCTGGAGGATCCGTCGCGCCATCTGCGGCGGCAGTCGCAGGTCCGGTTGGCCAAGTACGTGGCGAGGGCCGCGGCCAAGACCAGCCCGTACAGCACGTTCACCATCAGCGGCACGGGAGTCTGGTCCACGGAAGGTCCGGGCGCGCGCTTCGACGAGTCCGCTCGCGTCAAGGGCGTACAAGAGGTCATGGCGCCTCTGATCGGCGGCCTGATCACGTCACTGAGTGAAGACGCTCGGCTGGCCGCGAAATTGCCGATCCGGGTCAATCCGAGCGCGATCGTTCACGAGCGTACCGTCCGGTTCCTCGGTCGCCCGCCCGCCGAGACGATCGGCTCCGTACCGGCCACACCCGCCATTCTCGAGTGCCTACGGATCCTTTCCGGCGGGACCCGCCACACGATGGGCGAGCTGCGCGATCTGCTGGCCGGCGATGAGGGTTCGAATGACGGGCAGATCGAGCATTTCATCGGCTATCTGATTGACATCGGGTTGTTGCAACGGCGGCTCCCGATCGCGGATCTGACGGGTGATCCGCTGGGCGCGATGGCCGACTGGCTCGAGGCGAACGCGGGGGAGGACTTCGCCGGCACGGCGCGGCTGGCGAACCGCGCGCGGTCCTTGCTGCGCGAACCCGCACCGGTGGACGACGTCACGGCGGACGTCGCCCGGCAACGACTGCTCAACGACACGCTCGCCGAGCTGGCCGGCGAGGCCGGTCTGGGAGTGTCGGCCGAGAAGGCCGAGCTCTTCCGGGACAACGCCGTTTTCAGCGGCACGGCGGCGTACCTGGCGATGCCACGGTGGCGGCCGGCCCTGGAAGACCTGGACGTCGTACGGAAGGTGCTCGCCGCCCTCGATCCGGGCCTGCCGATACGGCTCGGTCTGGCCGCCTACTGCGCCGATCGATTCGGGCCGGGTGCACGGGTTCCGCTCCTCGTCCTGCACGAGGCGATCGCCGAGGACCTCGCGTCCGAGGAGGGCGAGCGCGGTCGCGGCCTGCGGGAGATCGCGCAACTGCTGCAGGTAAAGACGATCACGCCGGACGATCTCCCGGATACCGGCCGGCTGCCTCGGCTGCGCGAGCTGAGTGAGATGCGCCGGGCGCTGCGCGCGGTCATCGAATCGTCGGAGATCGTGGACGGTGTCGTCCGGGTGCGGCCCGGTGCGCTGGCGCGGCTGTCGGCGAGCTGGCCCGCGTGGGTCACCGCACCGTGGTCGGTGGCCTGCTACGTGCAGGCGGTGGACGACGGCGAGGCGCTGCGTCTCGTCCTCAACGCGGTGGACGGGGGCTTCGGGCGCGGCCGGAGCCGGGCGCTTCACCTGATGCGCCAGGCGGACGCGACCGTTCCGGCCGATCCGTCCTGGGAGGCTGGGCCGCCCGCCGGCGTGGACGAGCCCGCCATCGCCGAGCTGTGCGGAGTGTTCAACTTCTCGCCCAATGTGCGGCTGCCGAGCGTTCCCTACGAGATCGAGTATCCGTTCACCGAGAGCGACCGGCCCGCCGAGCAGCGGATTCCCCTCAGCGATCTGGAGGTCGTGCACGACCAGGACCTGGACCAGGTGTATCTGGCGGCAAAGGGCGTGAAGTCGCCGATGGTCGTGCAGCACCTGGGCATGATGTCGGACTTCTTTCTGCCGCCGGTGGCGCGCCTGATGGCGCGGGCGTTCGGCTCTTCCTATTTCACCAATGGAATCGTGGCGTTGTTCGCGTCCTCCGACGTGTCGTCCGTGCCGGACCCCGCGCAGGTCATCCCCCGTGTCGAGGTCGGCGGGGTCGTCCTGCGGCGGGCGCGGTGGATCGTGCCGACGAAGCAGATCCCGGCGCGCGGAAAGGGCGAGCTCGACTCGGCGTACCTGGTGCGGATGATGACCTGGCTGCGCGCGCATGAGATTCCCGTGCGCTGTTTCGTGCGCATGTTGAGCGACACGATGCTCGACCCCGGCGCCGAAACGGTCACCAAATGGTTCGACAAATCCCGCAAGCCGGTCTACGTGGACTTCGCCAACTGGTATCTGATCTCGGGATTCGAGCGGATGCTCCGAGGGACGAGGTTGGCGATCTTCGAAGAGGCGCTGCCGGCCGTGGAGGACGCGGCCGGCTCGGACGGCGTCGATGCCAGGGTCATGGAATTCATCGTTGAGATCTCCGAGCCGGAGGCCCGCCGATGACCGACGTCGCCGAGCACGAAGCCGACTGGGTGAGCGCCCACGTGTTCTACGAGGGCGACCTGGATCTTCTCCTGACACGCGTCGCGGATCCGCTGCTGGAGGAGTTCGCCCGAAGCGGGCTGGCGCGCGAGTTCTTCTTCCTCCGCTACTGGGATGGCGGAAAGCATCTCCGGCTGCGCGTTCTGCCGGCCCAGAACGCCCGTCGGCCGAAAGTGGAAGAACTGATCACCGATCGGCTCGGTGAATATCTCGCCCGGAATCCGTCCGCGGACGGCGGTCGCGCCGATGAGTACCCGCGTATCGCTCGGGCTCTGGCGGAGATGGAGCGGGTGACGTCGTACGCCGAAGTCCTCTCTCCCAACAACTCGATCGCGTTCTCGCCGTACCGTCGCGAGCACGGCCGCTACGGGTACGGCGGTGCGATCCAGGCGGTGGAGCGGCACTTCGCCGAGTCCAGCCGCATCTCGTTGCGGGTCCTGACCATGGGCGCGACCCCCGATCGGCGCGCCAATGCCTGTGTCGCACTGATCATGCTGACCTGGTTCATCGCCAATCCCGATCTTGAGCCCGGACCCGGCCGGCCGACGTCGCCCGTACTCGACGAAGGACAGCGGGGCCAGATCCTGCGCATCGCGCGGCAGATGCGCATGCTCGCGGCCACGTTCGGGGAGCTTTCCACGACCGGAACGCTGGTCGACTGGGCCCGGTCGATCGCAGCGCTGAAGGCGACGCTGACGGATCGGTTCGCCCTACAGGCAGATGCGCCCGGCGAGCCGGACATCGCGGTGACCACCGTCCTGGATCAGTGCGCCCATCTGATCTGCAACAGACTCGGCCTCTCGCCCATGGCGGAAGGGGCCTTGCGGGCATCGGCCATCGAGGCCGTCGGCGCTCTCGTCAGCGAAAGGTGCTGAGCTCGTGCACTGGCACAGCGTTCACGTCCACTACCACGACGCCGACCTGGACGGCCTGATCCTGCGCGGTGTGCGGCCGCTGTTCCGCCGGCTGGCCGGTGACGTGGCTGCGATGTACTACGTCCGGCACTGGCGATGCGGACCGCATCTGCGGCTGAACGTGCGCACCGACCTCGAGACCTTCACGGAGACGGTCCGGCCGGCCGTCGACGAGATCGTCGGCGGATACCTGGTGGACAATCCGTCGACCCGGGTTCTGGATCCGGAGCGGGAACTCCCCATGCACCGGCGTCTCGCCGAACTCGAACTCGAGCCGGGCCCGCTCCTGCCATGGCGGCCGAACAATACCGTTCACGTCGCCGCCTATGACTCCAGAGACACCGTTCTCGGGAATCGGGAGACGGCGGATCTGCTGGCCGACTTCCACGCTGCCACGACCGATCTCGCCTTCCGGATGACCGAGGAGTGCGGCGGAGCCGAACGCCTCGCAGTGGTCTTCAACCTCATGATCGCCACCGCGCACACCATGTTCGGCGGTGACATCACCAACGGCTTCGCCTCATTCCGTTCGCATGCCGAGAGTTTCCTTTGCACCTTCCAGGAAGGCGAAGGACTGCGTCCCCTCTGGCAGGACCACTACCGGCGGAACGCGAGAAGCCTGACGGGCCGGGTGGCCGCCGTGGTGGCCGCGATCGACACGGGGCAACCCGACGTGCCGTTCGTCCGTGAATGGGTCGACGCTCTCGCGGGGTTCCGGGAACGAGGCCGACGCCTTGCGGAGGATGACCTCCTTTTCAGCGCCTCCGGCGATCCCGACGTGGAGAGTGCCGGCAAGGGCCGTCTCATGCAGGCCAGCCCGTACCATCGCGCGGCGCTGTCCGATCCGAGGACCGAAGAGCTCTCGAGCACCCCGGTCTTCCTCGCCTATCGGCTGATGCTCAACTTCACCTATCTGCACCTGACGAAGCTCGGCATCGCTCCGGCGGAGCGGTTTCTGCTGTGCCACCTGGCGGCCAACGCGGTGGAGGAGCTCTACGGCATCTCGGCGTTCGAGCTGGCAGGTGCCCCGACTGCGGGCGAGGCATGAGTGCGGTGCCGGCGACCTGTGAGCGGCGCGTGAGCCTGCGTCCCGGAGTCGTTCTCACGACGAGCGATGACGAAATGCGGGTGCTCTGCCCCCAGTCGCTCGGGCGCGCCGAACTGGCGCTCGGAGCCCCGGATCCGGTCAAGCGCGCGCTGCTGACCAGGCTGGCGGAGGGCGGGTGCACGCGGCACGAGTTGCCCGCGGTGGAAGGCGGCCTCGTCGATGCGCTCGACGCCGGTGGCTGGCTCATGAGCACGGTCTGCTTCCAGGGCCGAGAGCTCTACACGATGCAGCCGCGGTCCGCGCCCACCGATTCGCCGCGCGAACCCGTGGATGATCCCGTGCTGTCCCGCTTCGCGGTGTTGCGCCGCGAAGATGCTCAAATTTTGGTCGAGTCGCCGCTGGCGCAGGCACAGATGCTGGTTCACGACGCGGAGGTCACCGCGCTGATCGGCGGCCTGACCGGCGGCCCGGCACGGCCGGAAGGGTCCTTCCCCTCCGAGGTGCGCGACCTGATCCTGAACGACCTGTACGCGGCCGGGCTGGTCGTGTCCCGGTCGGAGGAGGAGACCGGACCGGGCGCCGGCCTGTGGCGTCCGCACGATCTGTGGTTCCACGCGCGTAGCCGGACGGGCAACGGCGGCTACTTCGGCGCGGGCTTCGGCCGCACGCTCTGGGGGCAGACGGTGTGCGAGCCGTTGCCCGACCGGCGGGAACCCTTTCCCGTACCAGCGGTGGAGCTGTACCGGCCGGACCTGGCGGAGCTGCGGAGCCATGACCGTCCGCTCACGGCCGTGCTGGAGGACCGGACCTCCATCCGCGCCCATGACGACGAGTGCCCCATCACCGCGGATCAGCTCGGTGAACTGCTCTACCGATGCGCGCGAAACCGCGGATCCGATGCTCTGGACGGTAGGGAGCGCACCAGCGCTCCGTACCCCGCGGGCGGTGGGATCTATGAGCTGGAGCTGTATCCGGTCGTGCGTCACGTCTCAGGACTCGACCAGGGCATCTACCACTATGACGCGAACGAACATCGGCTCCGCCTGATCAGGGAACCCGGACCGGAGGCCGTACGGCTGCTCCAGGGCGCATGTCGCAGCGCCGCGATGTCCACGCCGCCACAGGTGCTGATCGTGCTGGCGGCGAGGTTCGGCCGGGTGATGTGGTCGTACGAGGAGCTGGCCTACTCCCTCATCCTCAAGCACGTCGGAGTGCTCTTCCAGACCATGTATCTGGTCGCCACGTCCATGGGCCTGGCCGCCTGCGGCTTGGGCGGGGGCGATTCCCCGGCCTTCACCGAGGCCACCGGGCTGGACTACACGGTCGAGAGCAGCGTCGGTGAATTCGTGCTCGGCAGCCGCCCCGCGTACGAGACGACCCCATAGCGATGGGACTTCTGCTGCGGCCCGATGCCTACTACGCCCGGACCTCCGAGGGTGCGTACGTGCTGACGCATGACGGGGAGTCGAGTTTCGTCGGCCGCTCGGTGCATGAGCTGATCGACCGGCTGGCGCCGTTCCTGGACGGGCGGCATTCCCTCGACGAACTGACGGCCGGGCTCTCCGAAGAGCGCCGGACGATGGTGCGGGATCTGGTCACCACGTTGCTGGAGCGCTCCATCGTCCGGGACGTCGAGCCGGATGACGCGCCCGGCGCCGCGCCACCCGAACACCGGCACGAGATCGCCTTCATCGGCAGCGTCCGGGATTCGCCGGTCGCCGCGTTCGGCGAGTACCGGGAAACGGTGACGATGGTGATCGGGGCGGGGCGGTTGTGCGCCGCCGTCGAGGCCGCCGCCGTACGGTCCGGGCTGCGCGATGTCCGTGTCGTCGCCACCCCGGACGATCCGCGTGCGATCGGGGCCCTGCTGAACGGCGTCGATCTGGTCCTGCACGCCGACGACCGGCCGATGCTGGAGCGCGCGCGGATTCTCGACCGGGTGTGCGGCGCCGCGAACGTACCCCTCGCGCAGGCACTCGTCCTCGGTGCGGACGCCTGGATCACGACGGCCACGGGTGCGAGCTGGACGTCCGGCGTACGCCGCCTGCTGGCGCGGCGGCCCGAGACGGGGGAGCAGAACGCCTCCACCGTGCCGAGCGACCTCGCGGCCAAGGCCGTGGCCACCCAGTTCGTCCATGGGGTCTTCCGATCCATCACCGAGGCCGCCGAGCCGGTCAAGCACCGGATCACGAGCGTCGACGTGTCCGTCCTCACCAGCCGGACGCACACCTTCGTGCCCCACCCCTTCGAGAATCCCTCCGGCGGCGAGACGGATCTCATGGATCGCATCGCCGTACTCCGGGGGAGTGCCCGTTTCGACGACGAGCGGTTCTCGCGGCACGCCTTCCTCTGCACCGGTGACCGGGTGGGCGTCTTCACGCGTCCCACCGAACGGGACTTCGGCCAGATCCCGCTGCGCGTCTGTGCGGCCGAGGTGTCGGATCCGGCGGGTCTGCTCGGCGCCGGGCCCGTTCCCAGGGTCACCGGAGCCGCGCTGGACTTCGCCACCGCACGCTATCGGGCGGCGCTGGCGGCATTCGCGACGTACGCATCGCTGATGATCGACCCTCGGCGGGTGCGGTTCGGGTCGCGTGAAGATTCCGCCGAGACCCTGCTGTCCGAGCTCAGGACCGGGAGGCTGACGGGCTTCGTGGAGGCGTACGGGCTGGCCGACGGTGAGGTGCATCGCCTGGACGTGGCGCGCGTGTTCCCGGCATTGCGCGCTCCGGCCGTCCCGTACGCGCCGCCTCCCGGGGTCGCCGCCGCCTATGACTGGGACGAGGCGGTCGTCGCGGGCCTGCTCGACCAGTGCCTGCGCCTCACGATGGACGACGCGATGACGTCCCCCACGCCGTTCGCCCGGGTCGACCTGGCCGGTGCCGTTCTGGACGAACGCGGTGATCGCTATCGCGCGTTGCTGGCGGGCCTGGGTGAGCCGGTCACGGTGTACGACATCACCGGCCCGCTCGGCGTACCGACCGTGGTGTCCTATCTGGGGCCGGTGCCCGTCGGCCGCGCGAGTTCCCTGTCGGCCGCCGGTGCCGTGACCGACGCGCTCGAACAGCTGATCCTTCACCGGCAGAGCCGGGACTACGGCCAGCCCGACTACGCCCCTCCGCCGGTTCGCGACCTCCCTCCGCGCCTGCGTGGGGACAGCACTCGCGCGCTCTCCGACACCGGCGAACACGACGGGGACACGATGGCCGGCGCCCTGGTGAGGCGAGGCCACCGCCCGGTCGCGATCCCGCTCGATCACGATCCCGAGGTCAGCGCCGTCATGCCCTACGTCGTTCGCGTGATGATCGTCGATGAGTGAGCTCCGGCCGGGATCGGCCCTCCGCGGTACGGGGCTGCTCGCCGACGCGATCGCGCGCGAACTCGCCGAGGATCGGATGGGAGAGTGCCGGGTCGTCATCGTCGCCGACGACGGCTGGGACACCCGCAGGTACCCGGACGTGCGGAAGGCCTGCGCCGACCAAGGAGTCCCCTGGCTGCCGGTACGTGCCGAACTCGGACGCGTCGTCATCGGTCCCGTCGAACACCCGAACGCGCCGGGATGCGTGGAATGCGCGGAGCTACGCCGGCGACGGGCACGGCCGTCCCCGGAGGGATACGACGCCGTATGGGCTTGGAATGGTCCGGCACTCCGGGCGCGTGCGTCATCGATGCTCACGGGCCTGGCCGCCGATCTCGTCGCCGTGCTGGTCGCGGAGGAGGCCCGCGGCCTGGTCGTCGAGCCGAGGTCGACGCGCACGCGGAACGCGATGCTGTACGTCGATCTGCGCACCCTCCAGGTGAGCGTGCACCGGTTCCTGCCCGATCCCGCCTGCCCGCAGTGCGGTGGCCTGCCGGACGACGACGCCGAACGCGCGCGCATCGAGCTGCGGCCGCGCCCGAAACCCACACCCGGCACCTACCGGGTACGAGCGGTGGCCGATGAGGCGGACGCGCTCCTGCGGACCTACGTCGACGCCGAGGTCGGCCTCGTACGCGAGCTGAAGCGGGACAGCGAGGCCGGCCTCATGATCGCCGGGGCTCCGATACGTCTGCGGGACGGCCGGACGGAGTACGGCTGGGGCCGGAGCCGTTCCTACCGCCGGAGTGAACTGACCGCGCTGCTCGAAGCGCTGGAACGCTACGCCGGGTTCGAGCCCGGCGGTAAGCGCACCGTCGTACGCGCGGCCTACCGCCAGGTGCGCGGCCATGCGGTCGATCCACGGACCCTGGGCCTGCACTCGCCCGCTTCCTACCGGCGGCCGAACTTCCCGTTCCGGCCTTTCGACGAGGACCAGCCGTACCGCTGGGTGTGGGGGTATTCATTCGCCCGCGAGGCGCCCATCCTGGTGCCGGAGAATCATGCCTATTACGGAGTCCGGCGCGCCGAATCCGACCCTGCGCCGTTCCTCCTCGAGACCTCCAGCGGATGCGCGCTCGGCGGCTGTCTGGAAGAAGCGATCCTCTACGGCATTCTGGAAGTGGCCGAGCGCGACGCATTCCTGATGACCTGGTACGCACGGATGCCGGTACCCCGGATCGATCCACGCTCGGCCACCGACCGCATGATCCCCACGATCATCCGAACCCTCGAGGCCGAGACCGGCTACCGCACGATGATCTTCGACACCACTCTGGAACAGGGGATTCCCTGCTTCTGGGTGATGGCCGTCGCCCTCGGGGAAGTCCCCGAAGGGCCCAAGGTGGTCTGCGCCGCCGGCTCGCACCTCGACCCCGAACGCGCCATCGAGAACGCGCTGAGCGAACTCGGACCCATCCTGGCCAACCTGATCAGACGGTTTCCGGCCGAACGCGAGCCGGCCCGGAGGATGACCGAGGATCCATCGCTGGTCAGGGAGATGAAGGACCACTCTCTGCTCAACGGGGATCACACGGTCTTTCAGCGCCTGAGCTTTCTGACCGAGTCCGCGGACGTTCGATCCATCGCCGCCCTGCCGTACCCCGCCGCATTCCAGAACTCCGATCTCAGCGCCGATCTGCGCCAGGTGATCGGCCGATACCTCGACGACGGCCTGGACGTCATCGTCGTCGACCAGACCACCGGCGAGCACCGGGCCGGCGGATTCTCCTGCGTCAAGGTCATCATCCCCGGCACCCTGCCGATGACCTTCGGCCACGATTTCCGGCGTGTCGATGGACTACCACGCCTCTTCGACGTACCCCGGCTGCTCGGCCACCGCGAGCGCCGACTCACGCCTGCGGACCTCAACCCGCACCCCCACCCGTTTCCCTGATACGGGCCGGTCAGCGTCTTCCGGCGCGGAGGGCGTAGCGGCGTTCGGCGTAGGCGAGGTCGTCTCGCCAGAGTCGCGTGGTGGCGCGGCGGATCAGCGGGCGTAGCAGTGGTGCCGCCGTACGCGCGACCGCGAAGCCCGGGCGGTCCGAGGTCGCGAGCGTCGCCTCCACCACCGCCGTACGCGGGCGGCCGTCCGTGCCCGGGCCGAGCGGCGTCGCGTGGGTCTCCACCACGCTGCCCGCGCCCTCTCCCTCGAGGACGCGCATCACCACCGTGCGCGCGTCCGGGCAGCGGAACTCCGCCAGGACCGGCACCCCCAGCGTCCGCCCGACCCGGAACGTCACCTCCACCACGAACCGGTCGTCGGCCTCCGTGACGTCCGCGCCGGGCGCCGTGATCATGCGCAGCCGCGCGAAGGCGTACGGGTGGAACCAGGTGCCGTGCCACGGGTCGAGCCGGTTGGCGACGACGTCGACCGGCTCGCAGGTGCCCACCAGGCGGGTCACCGCGCAGACGCTGCCCGCGAGCGGCGGACGCCGGGAGGTCACCGGCGCGGGCGTCGACGGCCCCTCATCGGCACCGTCGATCCGTACCCAGACCAGTACGCCGTCGTCGTGGGCGGGCAGCGGATGCCAGCCCGCCCTGCCTCCGGAGGGCAGGCGCAGCCCGTGCCACCGGCACACCAGGTCGCCGGAGACGACGCGCCCGTCGGCCAGCGAGGCGCCCAGGTGCGGGCACGCGCCGGGACCGACCACCGGTGCGCCGGTACGGTCGCGCCACGCGACCAGTTCGTGTCCCGCGAGCGTCAGGCCGTACGGCCGGTTCCCCCGCATGTCGCCGCTGCCGCAGACCGCGAACCAGTTCCCCGTCGGCCGCTGCCGCGCGCGCTTCACCGCCGCCGCGATCAGGGCCGGGTCGGCCTGGCCCGCGGTGGGAACCTGCGCCGCCCATCGCGTACGCGGAACACGGCGCAGCGGCCAGCGCTCTCTCGCCATCGCCGCCCACCCTCCCGCACCGTCTTTGACCTGCGGGTCTCCTTCCCCGATCCCGCGAGGCTAGACCAGGGTGGCGACGCGGACCGGGCAGTCCCGCGCGCGGAGGAGGCGCCGGGCGGGGCACCGGTGGAACCAGCGGGACCAGGCGCGGCGTGGCAGGCGGCCGACGTAGACCGCGGCGCCGCGCTCGGCGGTGGCGATCTCCTTCAGGCAATGGTCGGGGCGGCCGGACGTCACCATGAAGTCCCAGTCCAGGGCGGGCGGGTCCAGGGTCTGGACGCAGTCCAGCCAGGCCTGCACCTCGATGCCGTCGCGGCACTCGCGGCTGATCAGGACGGCGCCCGGCGCGAAGCACGCCATCAGCTCGCCCGCGCCCGGCCGGGGCCGTACGTGGACGCACAGGAGACGGGCGTCCGCCTCCGCGGCATCACACGCGGCCATGCGGAGTGCGGCGCGGCCGGAGTCGGAGGCGTCCACGCCGACGATGAACAGCGGCCGCTGCCGTGAGCCCTCGACGACCGGCTCGAGGCCTTCCGGCCTGAATGACTGGTCCATGCTCGCCTGCTCCTCGTGACATATCCATAGTACGCTATATAAATGCCGGATCGGGGGCCGACGACGACACCGGACGACGAGAACGTCGAACTCTTCGACGACTTCGTCGAGGCGGTGCTGGACTTCATGCGTGCCGCGCGGCGTACGGGCGGGGCGGCCAACACGGCGCGCGACGATGCCATCTCGGTGCCCAGGCTCGCGGTTCTCGCGGCGATCGAGGTCGTGGGGGAGAAGGGCGTCTCGGCGGTCGCCGACCGCGCGGGGCTCGCGCAGCCGACCGTGACCCGCGCGCTGGGGGCGCTGGAGCGGCGCGGCATGGTGCGCCGCACCCCGCACGCGAGCGACGGCCGCAGCAGCTGCCTCGCCGTGACCGCCTCGGGCCACGCGGTGCTCACGGAGAAGCGCCGTGAGATCGTCGACCGGTTCGCCGAGATCTGGGCGACCATCGGGGAGAAGGACCGCGAACGCGCGGTCCGGCTCGTACGCGGCCTGTCGGCGGTCGCCGGCGACCTCACCTGAGTCCGCGGCCCCCCGATACCAGGCACCGTACGGTCAGTGGCCGCGGACGAGCTGGCGGCTCTGGGCGACCAGCCGACCGGCGGAATCCCAGACGTCCACCTCGTCGTCGAACCAGCCGTCGTCCACCCGACGGCCGCGCGCGTGCAGCGTGAGCCAGCCGTCGGCCGGTACGGCGCGCAGGTGCAAGGTCAGTTCGACAGTCGACGCGGGCCTCAGGTGCCCCACGCCGACCGATACGGGCGGCTTGGCGTCGACGGCGAGCGCGATGAGCAGGGCGTCCGGCGGGTATCCCTCCCGCAGCCGGAAGTAGGCGCGCAGCTCGGGGGTGCCCAGCGGGCGCCCGTCCAGCCAGCCCATCGTCGCGGGGTCGAACCGCAGGTCCAGGCGTTCGAGGAAGCGCGATCCCGGCCCGAGCGGATGGGCCGCGTCCATCGGCGCGCACCGCTCGACCGGCGGCATCCGCGGCGGTTCGGCGGACCAGACGGGTTCCGCGCCGGCCGTGAGCGTCGCGGTCGTCACGTGCGCGCTGAGGATCACGCGGTCGTCCTGCACGACCGACGCGCGGGTCGTCGCGGTCGTACGGCCCGACCTGAGAGTCTCGAGGCGCACCTCGGCCGAGCCGGGCACGCCGGGGCGCAGGAAGTGCGCGCCGGTGGCCACCGGGTCGGGGTGCGGGGAGGCGTCGAGCACGGCGCGCAGCATCGTCGCCACCAGATAGCCGCCGTGAACGGCCTGGGAGATCTCGGGCGTGTACCCGGAGTCGAGCTCGACCGCGTACCGGCCGGCGTCGATCCGGCGTGCCTGCGTCGCCTCACCGAAGCTCGTCATGCGCCCATCCTGCCCCGGGAGACCGCCGGGGCACCACGGCTGCCGGGAGTAGCCTGTCAGCCGATCGGACGGCCCCTGGCCCCGGCCGCCCTCCGTACGCGACGCGCGCGAAGGAGCCCTTCGAGATGAGCGAGCCCATCTCCCACAGAGTGGACGCCACCACCCCGAACGTCGCGCGGATGTACGACTACTACCTGGAGGGGAAGGACAACTTCGCCGCGGACCGTGAGGCGGCCGAGCGGATCATGGCGATCATGCCGCACGCCGCGGAATGGGTGCGGGCGAACCGCGTCTTCCTGGCGAGAGTGGTGCGGCGGCTGGCCGAGTCGGGGATCCGGCAGTTCATCGACGTCGGCACGGGCCTGCCGACGCAGGACAACGTGCATCAGGTCGCGCGCCGGGTCAGGGACGACGCGCACGTCGTGTACGCCGACATCGATCCGGTCGTCGTGACGCACGGCCGCGCGCTGCTGGCGACCGACGAGCGGAGCACGGTGATCCAGGCCGACCTGCGCGACCCGGAGAGCGTCCTCGGCCATCCCGAGACGCGTGCGCTGATCGACTTCGACCGGCCGGTGGCGGTCCTGCTCGTGGCGGTGCTGCAGTTCATCGCCGACGACGAACAGGTCGCGCGGATCGTCGCACGCCTGCGCGACGCCATGGCGCCCGGCAGCCATCTGGTGATCTCCCACATCACGGCCGACGAGATCGCGCCGTCCGTCGCGTCGAAGGGGCGGGAGATCTACTCCATGACCTCGCTGGGCTCGATCACACCGCGTACGCCCGCGCGCATCGCGGCGTTCCTCGACGGGCTGGACCCTCTGGAGCCGGGGCTCGTGGACGTCGTGCGCTGGGGCACCGACCTGCAGGGGCGCGGAACCACTGCGCCCGTCGGCTTCCTCGGCGCCGTCGCACGCAAGACGTCCTGAGCCGGCGGGAACACCCCGGGGCGTACGGCGGTTGACCGGACAAGTAGTAATTTAAGCTTCAACTATCACTGGAGGCGGAAATGAGCACGGGGCCGTACGTCGACGTTCGCCGGGCGGACGAGCGCTTCGCCACGAAGATGTCGTGGCTCGATTCGAAGCACTCGTTCTCGTTCGGTCACCACCACGACCCGGCGAACACCCACCACGGTCTGCTCCTCGTCAACAACGACGACGTCGTCAAGCCCGGCACCGGCTTCGAGACGCACCCGCACCGGGACATGGAGATCGTGACCTGGGTGCTGCGCGGCTCGCTGGTCCACCAGGACTCCGAGGGGCACAACGGCGTCATCTACCCGGGTCTCGCGCAGCGGATGAGCGCCGGCACCGGCATCCTCCACTCGGAGAAGAACGACCACCTGTCACGCGAAGACGGCGCGGACACCGAGCCGGTGCACTTCGTGCAGATGTGGGTGGTCCCCGACGAGACGCGGATCGCCCCCGGCTACGAACAGCTCGAGATCGACGACGACCTGCTGCGCGGCGGCCTGGTCACGGTCGCCTCCGGCATGTCCGAGCATGTCGACCGGTCCGCGATCCGCATCAAGAACCGGTACGCGGCCCTGCACGTCGCGCGGATGGCGGCGGGGGAGAGCGTCGAACTGCCCGAGGCGCCGTTCCTGCATCTGTTCGTGGCGCGCGGCGACGTGGCGCTCGAGGGCGCGGGCGCGCTGGGCGAGGGCGACGCCGTACGCCTCACCGCGACCGGCGGCCAGCGGGTCACCGCGGCCGGCCCGGCCGAGGTCCTCGTCTGGGAGATGCACGCCACCATCGCCGCCTGACGGGAGAGCGAGGGCCAGACCGCCGACCGCGCACCTTTTGACCTGCGTACGCGCGGTCCGGTGGCGGCGCGCACGAATCGTTTGCGCTCCGTGATGCGGCCGTGACGAATGTGGCGGAGATTAACTCCTGATTCACGGATCGCGTTGACAGCGTTTACTTACTCTCACGATAGTATTCAGATGAATCTGACGAGGTTGATGGCGCTCGGGACCTTGGCCCAGCATGGGCCACAGCACGGGCACCAGATCCGCCGTCTGATCGACGCCACCGACATCGGCGCCTGGGGCGGCGTCAGCGTTGGAGCTCTCTACCGGGAGCTGAGCCGCCTCGCGATCGAGGGTCTGACCATCGAGGTCGCGACCGAGCGGGTGGGCCGGCGGCCCCAGCGCCTCGTCTTCGAGATCACCGACGAGGGCCGGCGTGAGCTCGTACGCCTGCGCGAGAAGGCGATGGGCCACCTGAACTGGGGCGCCGACCCGCTCGGCGTCGCACTGATCTTCGGCGGTGCCCCCGACGCGGGGGAGACCACCGCGGTCCTCACGCCGCGGCGGCGTGAGCTCGAGGAGCGTCTCGCGCAGATGGACGCCCAGCGCACCCGGCTGCGGGAGCAGGGACTGCTCGACGCGGTCACCGCGGCGGTGATGCGCCGCGGCGAGGTGCACATGGAGGCGGAGCTGCGCTGGCACACGGAGTTCGCCGAGATGCTCGAGCGCCTCGCGAGCGCGGGGACCTCGCGCACGTGGCGTCCCGTCGACGAGCACGTCGACCACCGGGACACGCGGTGACCACGGACCCTCACCGTACGGGCCGCGCCTCAGAGCCGGTCGGCCGTCAGCCTCCCGTCACGGGCGAGGCGTTCGAGGGCGGGTACGAGCTGCGCGGGCGTGGGCTTGGCCGCGATGTCCTCCTTGAGCACGCGCGCGGCCTCTCGGAACGTATCGGTGAGGACGGTCTTGACGCCCTGCTCGACCTGGTCGGGCGGCGTCGTGAGGCCGGGGAGCGAGAGGACGGCGCCGGTCGGGGTGATCCGGCGGCCGAAGGCGATCTGGTCCTCGCTCATGGACAGCGCGACCTGCGGTACACCCGAGGCGGCGGCGGTCATCACGGCGCCGGCCCCTCCGTGGTGGATCAGTGCGTCGCAGGTCTGCAGCAGCAGGTGCAGCGGGAATCCGCTCAGCACCCGCACACCGTCGGGCAGGTCGCCGAGCACGTCGACGACCTTCTGGGGCGCGGTGAGCACGACCTCGGAGCCATGGGCCGCGGCGGCGTCGATCGCCGTGCGCAGCGCGGGGACGTCCGGCCCGTACAGCGTCGTGGCCGAGTAGCCCCACAGGACGCAGACCCGGCCGCGCGGCGCGGGCTCGAGCAGCCAGGGCGGTACACCGCCGGGGCCGTTGTAGGGGATGAACCGCACCGGCATGCTGAGGGCGGCGCCGTGCGGCGGGAGCGCGGAGCTCGGCGAGGGGTCGATGACGTACGGGACCTCCTCGCGGTTCCACGCGGGCTGCCCGAAGCGGGCGAACGACTCGGTCGGGTCGTCCATCCCCATGTCCAGACCGGGCTCGGTCTCGGCCGCGCCGAACAGGCCGAGCGAGTGGTAGATCGACGGCACGCCGGTGAGCTGCGCGGCGAGCGCGCCCTCCACGGTCAGCAGGTCGTACAGCACGAGGTCCGGCCGCCAGGCGCGGGTCAGCTCGACGGCCGCGTCATAGCTCGTGTTCAGCGCCCCGAAGATCTGGCCCATGAAACGTTCAGAGGCGGCGGCGACGTCGAACTCGCCGAGATCGGACACCCGCTCGCCGGTGTCGGGATGCATGGGCATCCCGGGCAGGTTGAGCGTTCCGTCGACGGCCTCCTGGTACCGGGTCAGGCGCGCCCAGTACTCCAGGTCGATCCCGTCCAGCACCGGCACCGGGATCAGGCCCGCGTTGGAGATCGCCGCGGCCTGGCCGGGCGGGCAGGCGACCCTGACCTCGTGTCCCGCGGCCTGCAGCGCCCAGCCGAGCGGAATCATGCAGAAGTAGTGGCCGCCCGAGTTGGAGGCCGTGAACAGAACCCGCATCGCGTCCTCCTATGCCGCTCCCGGCGGGATCGGCCCCGAAACATGTCCGTCGCTGGAGGAATCGTCGGGTGGCCGGGTCGAAAACTCTTCAAGGCTGGCTGGTCTCTTCGGCACGGCGACGCAGGTCTCGATATATGGAACGGCGCTACCACGTCGGGCGAAGGAAGTGGCCACCCTGTCTTCTTTTGGCCGTTACCACCATTGAAGGTTGACCATCAATGGTGGACTGACGGAGACTGACCGCAGATTACGGAAGGGTCACGGCGAATGATCTTAGTGAGCCGGAGGGTACGTCCGGGCCGGGCACTCACGCCGCAGCGGTGTGACGTACCGGTCGACCGGCTTCTCGATTGTTTACCTGACTACCTGACTGGTTGGGCCTAGAAACACCCGTTCCGGGTCAAACCCCCCGCTTCCGGTACGAGGTTGGATATATGTTCTTGACCGAACGATGGTTCATACAGTCCGCCGGCATCCGGCAGGGCCTCGTCGTGAACCTTGCGGCCGCCGAGCCCACCCCTGACGACCTCGAAGACCCCGACGACGCGCACGCCGGCGAAGTGCGGGGCATCTACCGTGACATCCACGACCGCGTGGCCGGCGACGTCAGCGTCGCCTTCCGTAACCTCGAGCTGTACGAGGTCTACTGCGAACGCGAGCCCGACAAGGCTCACCTGCAGATTCTCCAGGCCAGGCAGGCTCTCGACGAGGCGCGAAAGAGCATTCGCGCGATCGTCGAGGGCAATGTCCCATCCGATGACATCGGCGGGCTGGAGAAGGCCCTGCGGGCGTTCGCCCGGTCGGTACGGCCGGAGGACATGCTCCTCTCGATCGCCGTCGGCGGCGACGAGGCGCGGGTTCCCGCGCCCGTGCGCACCGAGGCGTTCATCGTGATCCGTGAAGCCCTCCGCAACGCGCTCCGGCACTCACGGGCGCGCAACCTGAGCGTCAACGTCGATATTTCGGGCAACGAGCTGAGGGCGACCGTTGAGGACGACGGCCGTGGATTCGACCTCCGGCATGTGACCGAGAAGCCGTCCGGAATCGGCGTCAGCTCGATGCGCGAGCGCGCCACGCGGCTGCGAGGGAGCCTCCTGCTCTCCACCCGTCCGGGTGCCGGAACCCGCATCGAGCTTGTACTTCCCATGTGAGGCGGCGTGTGTTCGCGCGGCGTCCGTGACCATCGTGACGGCGGCGCGCGGATCCGTCGGTGTTAGACCTGCTCCGCGCAGCGGACGGTCCCGTGCAAGTGAGAGGGACATCCGTTTTCCCTGGCAGGCGATGACCGATACCGGTCATCTGGCCCCAGAACCATGACTCGTCTCGACTTGGGGCGGCTGGTAGCCTTACATTACATGTATGTACGGACTTAGGGAGATATGTGGTGATGCATGTGCTTCCTGATGTGACCTTGGCTGACCATCTGGTGCACGCGGACTAGACCCCCGGTTCCGGGCTCCGGAGCGGTCGGCGAAGCATTTTTCCGGCTTGGCGTTCAGTGTCTCAGATTGGCTCCCACGTCCCTTAACGGTGGCGACATCTTGCTCGGGAAGGCTCTCTGTGAGGTGCGATATGAATCTCTATCCCCGACTACGGGAACGGGTGCCTCAATCGCTATGCGAACAGGGCGCCCAAGAGCTTAACGGCTGGGTTAGTCGAATGACGCAGAGTACAGAGGCGATCAAGATCCTCCTCGTGGACGACCACACGTTGTTCTGCGAGGCGCTCCGTACGACTCTGGAGATCGAGGACGACTTCACGGTGGTCGCCCAGGCCCAGAGCGGAACCCTGGCGATGCAGCTCGTCGGTGAAATACGTCCCGACGTCGTCCTGATGGACGCCATGATGCCCGGGGACTCCGTCACCACCCGCGTCTCCCGTATCCGCGAGGCCTCCCCGGCCACCCGCGTGATCATCTTGACCATGCACGACGACCCCGTGCTCGTGCAGGATCTGCTGCAGCTCGGCATCCGGGGTTACCTGCTCAAGAGCGCGACCCGGCTGGAGCTGGTGGCCGCCATCCGCGCGGTGCACGCCGATGAGCAGCGGGTCGTACTCTCCGTGTCGCCGGCCAGCCTGACCAGCACCACCCGTACGTCGGGCGAGCGCGAACGCCTCTCCGACCGCGAGCGCGAGGTGCTGCTGCTCGTCGCCCAGGGGCTGAGCAACAGTCAGATCGCGACGCAGCTGACCATCGCCGAGGGCACCGTCAAGCGTCACCTTCGCAACACCTTCACCAAGCTCGACGCGGTGTCGAGGATCGACGCCGTCAACAAGGCGCTCGCCGCCTCGCTCATCGCGGCACCGCAGTCCAGGGGCATCACGCGCGACCTCGGTAGGAGGAACGGACGCCCCTGAACCCGGTGGAGTGACCGCTAGGTCGTGTCGACCAAGACCCACCGGAAACGCCCTCTACGGAAGGTCGTCCCGGGAGACCTTGCGCTCGCGCACCAGGAGCTCGCCGCCCTCACGGACCAGTACGTCCTCGCACAGCGTGCTCATGCGCACGCCGGCCTGGCCGCCCTTGCGGGTCTCGATGATGAGCGCGTAGGAGTTGACCTGCACGGTGCCGTCGGCCTGCGGCCGGGCGTCGAGCATGCCGAGCCAGTGGCGGCGGACGATGCCGTCGGCCTCGAGCTGCTTGATGGTGGCGCCCGCGCCCGCGGCGATGTTGTCGCGGCCCTTGACCGGCTCCGGCGCGGCGTTCGCCGCGAACACGCCGTCCACGGTGAACGTGTCCGCCCACTCCTGGCCGTGGCCGTTGTCGAGCAGGTGCATCTGGCGGGCGTAGAACTGCTGGACCTGGTGGTACAGCTCGCTGTCGGCGTATGAGCTCATCTATGGTCCCACTCTCTTCGCGACGATCCGTTGCCGGAAGCAAATGTTGACCGCGCGTATTTGAGGGCAGCTAGAGACACCGTCGAACCAGCTTCGTTCCGTCACACGTCGAAGGAGCCTCGAGGGCCCGCTGCCAGCATCCACCTGATCAAAACAGGAAGGGACCGGCATATGGGCAGCGAACGGCAACGAGTCGCCCTCGTCACGGGTTCGACCAGCGGAATCGGTTCGGCGATCGCCACGTCGCTGGCCGCCCAGGGCATCCGTGTGTACCTCTGCGCGCGCAACGGGGACAACGTCGCCGCCGCGGTCAAGGAGCTGCAGGCCCAGGGGCATGAGGCCGACGGCACGGAGTGCGACGTCCGCTCGCGCGATCAGGTCGGCGCCCTGGTACGCGCCGCGGTGGAGCGCTTCGGGCCGATCGACATCCTCGTGAACAACGCGGGTCGCAGCGGCGGTGGCGCGACCGCGCACATCGAGGACGAACTGTGGCACGACGTCATCGACACCAACCTCAACAGCGTCTTCTATGCCACCCGCGAGGTGCTCACCACCGGCGGCATGCTCGAGCAGTCGTGGGGGCGGATCGTCAACATCGCCTCGACCGGCGGCAAGCAGGGCGTCGTGCTGGGCGCGCCGTACTCCGCCTCCAAGCACGCGGTCGTCGGCTTCACCAAGGCGCTCGGCCTCGAGCTGGCCAAGACGGGGATCACCGTGAACGCGGTGTGCCCGGGCTACGTCGAGACCCCGATGGCGCAGCGCGTCCGCAACGGGTACGCCGAGCACTGGGGCATCACGGAGGGCGACGTCCTCGAGCGCTTCAACGCCAAGATCCCGCTCGGCCGCTACACCTCTCCGGAGGAGGTCGCGGGGCTGACCGGCTACCTGATCACGGACGCCGCGGCTCCGATCACCGCACAGGCGATCAACGTCTGCGGCGGCCTCGGCAACTACTGATTCTCGGCTAGAGCGGAAAGAGAGGCGGAAGCGTCGTGTCCCAGGAGCAGGTTCACCGGACGGAACACACGATCACGGTCGCGGCTCCGGCCGAGGCCCTGTACGACATCATCGCGGACGTCTCTCGATGGCCGGCGCTGTTCAAGCCGACCATCCACGCGATCCGGGTCGAGGGTGACGACACCGAAGAGCGCATCAAGCTCTGGGCCACCGCGAACGGCGAGGTCAAGAGCTGGACGTCGCGTCGCACCCTCGACCGGGACGCCAAGCGCGTGACGTTCCGCCAGGAGATCTCCTCGCCGCCGGTCGGCTCGATGGGCGGCGAGTGGATCATGAAGCCGCAGCCCAACGGCGACACGATCGTCGTGCTCCTGCACGACTACACCGCGGTCGACGACGACCCGGAGAAGGTCGCCTGGATCGCCAAGGCGGTCGACCGCAACAGCGAGTCCGAGCTCGCCGGGCTGAAAGAGACGGCCGAGCGGCTGAACACGTACGACAACCTGGAGTTCTCCTTCGAGGACAGCGTCACGGTCGCGGCGCCCCCGTCGGAGGTCTATGACTTCATCTACCTGTGCGGGCTTTGGCCGCAGCGCCTGCCGCACGTGGCGAGCCTGGCCCTCAAGGAGGACGTCCCCGGCATCCAGCTGATGGCGATGGACACCAAGGCGCCGGACGGCTCGACCCACACCACCGAGTCGTGGCGCGTCTGCTTCCCGAGCGACGAGATCGTCTACAAGCAGACCGTCGTGCCGAAGCTGATGACGGCGCACACCGGTCAGTGGCGGTTCGAGGAAGTGCCCGAGGGCACCCGTGCGACCTCGCAGCACACCGTGGTCATCAACCCGGACAACATCGCCGCGATCCTCGGCCCGGAGGCGACCGTCGCCGACGCGTCGGCGTTCGTGCACAAGGCGCTGAGCACCAACAGCACCACCACGCTCCGGCAGGCCAAGGGCCACGCCGAGGCGGTACGGGAGCGCACCGCATGACCGATGCGCCGATGAGTTCGCTCGGCCTCGAGGGAAAGACCGTTCTCATCACCGGCGGGACCCGCGGTCTCGGCCTAACGATCGCCCGCAAGCTCTGCGCCTGCGGATGCGACGTCCTGCTGAACTACGCGAGTGACGACGGCACCGCCGAGGAGGCCGTACGGTCCCTCGACGGGCACAAGGGCACCGCGACGCTGATGCGCGCGGACGTGGGTACGCCCGATGGGCTGCGGTCTCTCCTCACGCAGGTCGAGCGCGAGCGCGGCCGGCTGGACGTCTTCGTGCACAACGCGGCGACGTGGACGCCCATGCCGGCCGGCCGGCCCGACACGGCGAACTTCGAGCGCGACCTCGCGACCGCGATCACGCCGCTGCTGTACGGCGCGCCCATGCTCGCGGACCTGCTGCCCGAGGGCGGCCGGATCATCGCCGTCTCCAGCTCGGGCGCACGCGGCGTGGTGCCGCAGTACGTGAGCCTCGGAGTGGCCAAGGCGGCGCTGGAGAGCCAGGTCCGCTACCTGGCGGTCGAGCTGGCGGGCCGGGGCATCGCGGTGAACGCGGTGTCGATGTCCAAGCTCGACAAGGGGCCCGGGTCGCCCAATCCGGAGATGATCCGCGCACTCGCCGCGCGTACGCCCGCCGGCCGGCTGACCGTGCCGGAGGACGTGGCGGACGTGGTCGCGCTGCTGTGCACCCGGGAGGCCGCCTGGATCCAGGGACAGGTCATCAGCGTCGACGGCGGTCTCGGCCTCAGGGGCTGACCGCTCTCGCGGCAGGAGGGAAACCATGCCGGACATCAAGACGGACTTCTGCATCGTCGGTGGCGGCCCGGCCGGGCTCACACTGGCCCTGTTGCTGGTCCGCTCGGGTGCCCAGGTCGTCCTCATCGAGAGGTCACCCTCCCTCGAACGGGAGTACCGGGGCGAGATCCTGCAACCGGGCGGGATGACCATCCTGGACTCTCTCGGCGTGCTCGAGGCGGCGCGTGCGCGCGGCAGCCACGAGCACGACAAGTTCAAGCTGGTCGAGCAGGACAAGGTCCTCATCGACGGCGACTACCGGGTCCTGCCCGGGCCGTTCAACTGCCTGCTGAGCATCCCGCAGGAGCACGTCCTGGAGGAGCTGCTGCTCCGCTGCCGGCGCTACCGCGGCTTCACCTACATCGAGGGCAGCAAGGCCAGCCGCATGATGCGCGACGGCGACCGGGTCACCGAGGTCGTGTGCGAGGGGCGCGGCGGGCAGCACGTCGTCAGCGCGCACTGCTTCATCGGCGCCGACGGCCGCTACTCGAAGATGCGGCGCCTCGCCGGCATCCGCCCCGGGCGCATGGACGTGTTCGAGCAGGACGTCCTGTGGTTCAAGATCCCCGACCACGGCCGCACGCCGAACGAGGTGCGCATCATGCGCGCCGGCGGCAACCCCGTGCTCACGTACGCCTCGATGCCCGGCAGCGTGCAGATCGGCTGGACCCTGCCGCACAAGAAGTACAAGGCGATCGCGGCCAAGGGCGTCGAGCACGTCAAAGCGGAGATCTGCGCGGCGATCCCGGAGTACGCCGACGAGATCCAGGCGCAGATCGGCAGCCTTTCCGACTTCACTCTGCTGGACGTGTTCGCCGGCTCCGCCGAAGAGTGGGCCCAGGACGGCCTCGTCCTGATCGGGGACAGCGCGCACACCCACAGCCCGATCGGCGCGCAGGGCATCAACCTGGCCCTCCAGGACGCGGTCGCGCTGCACCCGGTGCTGATGCGGTCGCTGAAGGACGGCGACGCCAGTGCGGAGTTCCTGAACCGCTACGTCGTGCCGCGCCGCCGCGACATCGACCGGATCATGCGGACGCAGGTCACCCAGAGCAAGGTCATGCTGTCGACCGGCCGCGTGACCGCGTTCATCCGACCCAAGATCGCCACGGTCATCTCCCGCACTCCCATTTACCGAAAGGTGCTGCGGCTGCTCGCATTCGGGAACGAGGAGATAAAGATCGCATCTGATTTGTTCGCAAGCGAATATGGAATGGTGGAGTAGCGATGCGGATGATCGATCTGAGTTCGCCGGTGGATGCGTCGTTCTGGGAACCCGACCCAGTTGTGCATACCGCGATGTCACCCGCCGACGGCGCCCGGCACATGGCCTCCGAGATGCTCGAGCATTTCGGCATGGAATTCGATGTGAATGTGCTGCCGCAGGCGGAGTTCCTGAACAACGACACGCTCACGCTGACCACCCACACCGGCACGCACGTCGACGCGCCCGCGCACTACGGGTCGACGGCGACGTACCGTGCCGAGGGTCCGCGTACGGTCGACGAGCTGCCGCTCGAGTGGTTCCACAACCCGGCCTTCGTGCTGGACATCTCGGACGCGGGCACGGGCGTCGTCGACGCCGCCCGCATCGAGAAGGAGCTGGACCGGATCGGGTACTCGCCCGAGCCGATGGACATCGCGCTGCTCTACACCGGTGCGGCCGACCGCGTCGGCACGCCGGCGTACTTCACCGACTTCGTCGGCCTGGACCGGTCCGCGACGGAGTACCTGCTCGACCGCGGCGTCCGCGTCATCGGCACCGACGCGTTCAGCCTGGACGCGCCGTTCACGTACATCATGAACACCTTCAAGAGAACGGGTGATCGTGAGGTTCTGTGGCCGGCGCATTTCGTCGGCAGAGAGCGTGAGTACTGCCAGATCGAGCGGCTCGCCAATCTTGAGACGCTGCCGCGTCCCTTTGGCTTCACGGTCACGTGTTTTCCGGTGAAAATCATGAACGCAGGCGCCGGTTGGGCCCGCGCAGTCGCGATGATCGACGATTGAGATAACGATGAGCAAAACGTTGTCAAATCCGGGGGAGGGCAGTTCCGTGGCGGGCACCGACAGGCCGAGCATCGCGGTCGGAGACCCGTTCGAGAGCATCGCGGAACTCGCCGTCGGCCCACGGATCGATGATCTGCTGAGCCGGGCCGCCGCGAAGGTCCCGGAACGCACCGCCCTGCGCGTCGCCAACGTCGACATCAGCTATGGCGACCTGGAGCAGAACGTCACACTCTGCGCCGCGGTCCTGCGCGAGCTGCTCGGCGACCTGGGCTCGGTGGTGGCCATCGCCGCGGTGGCCGACCCGGCCTTCCCGACCGCCTTCTACGGCGCGTCGCGGAGCGGGAACATCACCGCGATCCTCAACCCGCTGTGGCGTGCCGAGGGACTGGAGCACGGGCTCCGTACCTGCCAGGCGCGTGCCTGCATCGTCACGCCCGAGATGTACGCGCGCCTGGAGCCCATCCGGGACCGGCTGCCGTCGCTCGAGGTCGTCGTGCTGACCCACCGCGAGGAGTCCACGCCTCGTGGAGTGCCGACGCTCGGCGAGCTGATGGCGCGCGCCGACCCGGCACCGGTCGAGTCGCATCACGACCCCGACGCGGTCAGCTGCGTGCTGTTCACCAGCGGCACGACCGGCGCGCCGAAGGCCGTACTGCTGACCCAGCGGAACCTCACGGTCAACGCCGCGCAGACCGCGCGGGCGCACGAGCTCGACGAGAGCTCGGTGATGCTCAACTGCCTGCCGTCGTTCCACCTCATGCACCTCAACGCCGGGGTGTGCGCGATGGCGACGCACATGCTGTTCCCCGGCGACGACCATCTCGGGTCCATCGAGGTCGCCGAGCGCAACGGCGTCACGCACTACTACAGCCTGCCGGTACGCCTCGCGCGGCTGGCCGCCGAACCCGGGCTGTCCGAGCTTCGCGCGCCGTCGCTGCGGGCGATCCTGTCCGGCGGCTCGGCGCTGCCGGTCCGCAGCGCGGCCATCCTGTCCGAGCAGTTCGGCATCCCGGTGGTCCAGGGCTTCGGGATGGCAGAGACGTCGCCGTTGACGCACTGCGACCGTCTCGACGCCTCGCGGCCCGGCTCGTGCGGTCCGCCGCTGGCCGGCACCGAGTGCCGGGTGGTACATGTGGACACCCGCGAGGTCGTGCCGCTGGGGGAGAAGGGCGAGGTCGAGGTCCGCGGTCCGCAGCTCATGAAGGGCTACCTGGACTCGATCCCGGTCAACTCGGCGGACTGGTTCCCCACCGGTGACGTCGGCCATTTCGACGAGGAGGGACGCCTCTACCTCGTCGACCGGATCAAGGACGTCTTCAAGTGCGACAACTGGCTGGTGTCGCCCACCGAGATCGAGACCGTCCTGCGACGGCACCCGGCCGTCGCCGACTGCGTCGTCGTCGACCACCCCGATGAGTTCAGGGGCGCCGTGGCCTGCGCGCTGGTCGTCTCGCGCGACGCCTCGGCCGGCGCCGTCGACCTCGCGGAGTTCGTCAACGAGCAGGTGCCCTACTTCCAGCGGCTCTGGCGCGTGGAGGTGGTCGACCGCATTCCGAGGTCGGCCAACGGCAAGGTCCAACGCGCCGACCTGCGCGAGCTGGTTCGTCAATGGCCGCTGCCGGGGCGCCCGCCCGGGCAGCCGACAGAAGGAGAGAACTGATGGTAACCATCATCAACCGCCTTACGGTGACCGGTGACGAGGCCGAGTTCCTGCGCATCCTCTCGGAGATCACGGCCTACATGAAGAGCCAGCCAGGCTTCGTGGGCCACCACCTCTACCGGTCGGTCCGCAACCCCAACGTCTTCATCGAGACGGGCCAGTGGAAGGATGCCGCCGACCACCAGGCCGCGATGAAGGGCCCGGAGTTCGGCAAGGCCATCCAGCAGATCATCCAGCACGCCAGCGCCGAGCCCGACCTGTTCGAAGAGGTCGGCTGACCCTGCGGGCGGTACGTTCCGGCGGCGCACACCACGTGGTGTGCGCCGCCGTTTCACGTCTCATGGGTACGGTGACGCCGCCGCGCCCGTGGCGGCGCGGCGGCGTCGGGTCCTGCCGTACGGTCAGCTCGCCGGGGCGCGCTCGGCGGTCGCGGTGAGCGGGAGGCGTGCGAGCTCCCCGAGGAAGGCCTCCTTGGTGAGGCCGGTGCCGCGGGAGCACAGGTAGCCGTCCGGGCGTACGAGCAGCCACGTGCCGTCCTGCACACCGAGGGCGCGGCGCAGGACGCCGTCGTCGGTGAGGGTGTGCGGCAGCTCCTCCGTCGGCTCGGACGTGACCACGGTGCGTACCGAGAGCCAGTCCTTGTACTGCGCGTCGATCTCCTTGAGGTCCGCGGCGTTCGTGGTCCCGTCGAAGAACGTGAGCAGGGTCCACCGCGGGTCGCGCAGCTCGGCGAGGAAGTCCTGGCAGCCGGGCGACTCGGCGTCGTCGGCGGTGACGCGCGAGACGCGCTCGCCGGGGCGCAGGACGTCCTCGGAGCCGTCGGCGTCGAGGGAGAGCGTCCCGGCGGTGTAGTTGACCCCTAGCCCGGACATGTTGCCGAGGATCTTGGCCTGCATCTTCTTCCGGATCGCGGTCACGTTGCGGACCACCAGGAAGAAGACCGGCAGGATCCGGTCCATGACCGGGTTCTTGAGCTGGATCAGACGGGTCGCGACCTTGGTCGAGCGGAGCAGGTCCTCGCCGACCGGCACGCGCTCCTCGCCGTACGTGTCGAGGAGCTCCTCCGGCGCCTGGCCGTGCACCACCATGGACAGCTTCCAGGCGATGTTGTACGCCTCCTGGATGCCGGTGTTCATGCCCTGGCCGGAGGCCGGGCTGTGCACGTGCGCCGCGTCGCCGGTCACGAAGCACCGGCCGACGCGCATCTGGGCGATCATCCGCTGCTGGAAGGTGAAGACCGAGACCCAGTCGGGGACGGCCACGCCGAACTCGCCGCCGATGCCCGCGCTGATCATGCGGCCGAAGCGTTCGGCCACGTGGACCGGGTCGCTGTTGTGCTCGTGGGCGGCGGTGTCGAGCAGCCGCCAGCGGCCGGGCTCGACCAGCGGGACCATCATCATCGTGATGCCGCCGGTGCGTACCCAGTAGATGCTGTGGCGCGGCAGGTCGGTCTCGACCTGCGTGTCGGCGAGCATCCACGTCTCACTGGTCTCACCGGCCAGCTTGAGGCCGAGCCGCTTGCGTACGACGCTGTGTCCGCCGTCGCAGCCGGCCAGCCACGGCACCTCGACCCGCTCGGTGCTCTCGTCGGCGTGCGTCAGGTCGGCGCGTACGCCGTCCGCGTCGTGCTCGAAGCCGTCGAGGCGTACGCCCCACTCGACGTTCACGCCGAGGCCGGCGAGCGCGGTGCGCAGCACCTCTTCGGTCCGCACCTGGCTGATCGTCAGCGTGAACGGGAACCGCGTGGGCATCTTGCTGTAGTCCGCGTCGAGCCGCGTCAGCCGGCGTCCCCGCGAGAAGAGCGTGAACGCCGTGACCCGCTGGCCGAGCGGCAGCACGCTGTCGATGATCCCCATCTGGTGGTAGATCTCGAGCGTGCGCGGGTGGGTCGCGATGGCGCGGCTGGTCGGCGCCGGACCCTGCCGGGCGTCCACGATCCGGACCCGCACGCCGCGCCGGGTCAGCTCGTGGGCGAGCGTGAGACCGACCGGCCCCGCCCCGGCGACCAGGACGTCCACCGTTCTCGTCGGCGCGTCATCTGTCAGTGCCACGACACCTCCCTGAAGGCTGCGCATACCTCATCGCGGAGGATCCACCCCGGCCCTCGAGAACGCGTGGGGAACCCGTCGGGAGAGCGTCGCTCCACCCGTCCTCGAGCAGTGATCGAAGGAGTCAGGAAAGTCTGACTCAGCCAGGTGACATCGAGGAGGCCGGGCCGTAATGAGCGACTGCACCCTCATGGAGATGGCGTGACGGAAGTCCTCGGCAGGCAGATGACCGCGACGGCCGACTGGATTGTATGCCAGGGCTGCCGAGGGATGATCTACCACAAGCGACTTGCTCGTAATCTGCAGGTCTGTCCGGAGTGCGGCCGTCACGGCCGTCTCACGGCCGGTGAACGGCTGCGACAGCTGCTGGACGACGACGGCGTGGAGGTCCTGGACTTCCCGGTGCCGGACGGTGACCCTCTCGGGTTCACCGACTCCAAGCCGTACGCGCGCCGTCTTCGCGAGGCCAGAGCCGCCACCGAGCTGGACGAGGCGGTGGTGTGCGCACGGGGTACCGTGCACGGCAACCCGGTCATCGTCGCGGTGATGGACTTCGGCTTCATGGGCGGAAGCCTCGGCGCGGCGGTCGGCGAGCTGATCACGCGGGCGGCCGAGACCGCGCTGAGCGACCGTACGCCCCTGCTCATCGTGACCGCCTCCGGCGGCGCGCGGATGCAGGAAGGCGCGATCGCGCTGATGCAGATGGCCAAGACCAGCTACGCGCTCAGCGAGCTGGACGAGGCCGGCATCCTCACGATCTCCCTGATCACCGACCCGACGTTCGGCGGCGTCGCCGCGTCCTTCGCGACGCAGTGCGACGTGATCGTGGCCGAACCGGGCGCGCGGCTGGGCTTCGCCGGGCCGCGGGTGATCGAGCAGACCATCAAGCAGCGGCTGCCGGAGGGCTTCCAGACCGCGGAGTTCCTGCTGCGCCACGGCATGATCGACGTGGTGTGCGCGCGTACGGGGCTGCGGCCCTGCCTCGCACGGCTGCTGTCGGCCGGCGCGCGTCGGCCGGTCGGCCGGCCCGTACCGGACAACAAGAAGCTCCAGCTGATCCGGGACCACACGAAGATCCCGGCGCGCGACACCTGGAAGGTCGTGCGCCAGGCGCGCGACATGGCCCGGCCCACCACGCTGGACTACATCGCCCGCACCCTCGACACGTTCGAGGAGCTGCACGGCGACCGGCTTGCCTCGGACTGTCCCGCGATCGTCGGCGGGATCGGCCGGATCGGCGACATCCCGCTGATCGTGATCGGCCACCAGAAGGGGCACACCATGCCCGAGCTGGCGGCCCGCAACTTCGGGATGCCGATGCCCGCCGGCTACCGCAAGGCCGCGCGGCTGATGCGGCTCGCCGGCAAGCTCGGGCTGCCGGTGGTGACGCTGGTGGACACGCCCGGGGCCTATCCCGGGCGCGAGGCGGAGGAGCAGGGCCAGGCGGTCGCCATCGCCGACAACCTGCGGATCATGGCGCAGCTTCCGGTGCCGATCGTCGCGATCGTCACCGGTGAGGGCGGCAGCGGTGGAGCGCTCGCGCTGGCCGTCGCCGACGAGGTCCTGATCTGCTCGAACTCCACCTACTCGGTGATCAGTCCGGAGGGCTGCGCCGCGATCCTCTGGAAGGACGCGAGTGCCGCGCCGAAGGCCGCCGAGGCGCTGAGGGTGGCACCGCGCGACCTGCTGCGGCTCGGCATCGTCGACGCGGTGATCCCCGAGCCCGAGGGCGGTACGCAGGCCGCACCCGACATCGCGGCGGCACGCCTGCGCGCCGCGATCGTCGCCTCCCTGCGTGAGCTGAGCGCGCTGGGCAACAACGACCCGGCCCGCATCGTCGAACGCCGCCGGAGAAGATTCCGCGCGTTCAACGGATGACCAGGATGGCCGGTCGGTGACAGCGCCCGGCCGGCCGTCCGAGCACACGAGCCTCGCAACGCGGAAGGCCCTCCCGCGTACGGGAGGGCCTTCCGCCGTCTTGGATCAGGCGAGCACCGCGGCCTCGGGGGTGCCGAGCAGCCGCCGCAGCAGGTCGCTCAGTACGCCCGCCGGGTCGGCCGGGGAGCCGTCGGGCGAACGCCAGCAGACGAACCCGTCGGGGCGTACGAGCACCGCGCCGGTGTCCATGACGCCGTGTGCGGCGGCCCAGCGGCCGGTCGGGTCCTCCAGGCCGTCGCCGACGCGGTGGACGTCGAGCCCGGCCGGTACGCGCAGGCGCCGCGCCGCGTCGGCCCAGTGGTCCCCGTCCGGCCCCGCGACCAGCACGAAGCCGCCACCGTAGAGGTCGAGGGTGGACAGCGCCTCGCCGTCGCGCCGCATCGGCAGGTGCGGGGCGCGGCTGCCGGGGCTGCCGGAGAAGTCCCGCGACGGTGCGGGGCGCGTCTCGTCGTCCTCGGCCATGATGGCGTCGGAGCGGTACTGGTAGCCGAGGGAGACCGCGATCGGGTCGTCCATGCCGGGTCGCGTGTCGCCCTCGCCGGACTCGCGGCTGCGCTGTTTGCTCACCGAGAACTCACACGTCAGCGCGCCGACCGCGTGACGCTCGGTCTCGTACGTGGCGAGCAGCGCGGGGTCCGCGTGGCCCTGTACGACCGCGGCGAGCTTCCACGCGAGGTTGTGCGCGTCCTGGATGCCGGTGTTGCCGCCGAGCCCGCCGGCGGGCGGCGTGACGTGCGCGGCGTCGCCGACCAGCAGCACCCGGCCCTCGCGGTAGCGGTCGGCGACCCAGGAGGTCAGCTCCCAGGTCTCCAGCGGCTCCTTGCCGTCGTGCAGGATCTTCACCGGCTGGTCGGGCACCCCGATGGCGTCGAGGACCAGCTCGCGGCAGCGCTCGATGGAGAGCGCGCCGTCGCCCTCCTCGCCGGCCACCATCAGCACCCACCGCGTGGGGCTGTCCAGGCGGGTCAGCACGGTCTGCGGGGACGGCCGGTTCAGGTAGCACAGCGCCAGCGGACGCCCGCGCAGCGGCTTGGTCAGGTCGGCCTCGAACGGGATGCTCACATAGCTCGCGAGGCTGCCGCTGTCGTTCGTGCCGATGCCGAGCGTCTCCCGGATCGGAGAGCGGTGGCCGTCGGCGGCGATGAGGTAGTCGGCGCGCACCGTGTAGACGGTGTCCTTGACCCGGTCGAGCAGGGTCGCGGTCACCCCGTCCTCGTCCTGCTCGAAGGACAGGAGCCGCGTCTGGAACCGCAGGTCGTTGCCGCGGCGCTCGGCGTGCTCGCGGATCACCGGCTCGACGGCGTTCTGGTCGACCATGATCGGCGTGGTCGGGCTCAGCTCCGCGTACGAGTCCGGCGCCGGGCGTACGTTGCGGAACATCTCCTCGCCGTCGAGGGTGTCGGCACGCGCGAGCTCCGGGAAGTCCTTCAGCACCGACGGCGGGGCGGCGCGCAGGGCGTCCTCGAGCCCGGCCGAGCGGAACAGCTCCATGGCGCGCAGGTTCAGGCCGCGCCCGCGAGGGAGCCTGGACGTGCCGGGATGCTGCTCGACCAGCAGCGCCGATACGCCGCGGTCACCCAGGAAGAGGGCGAGGGACAGCCCGACCAGGCCGCCACCGACGATCAGTACCGACACATCCTTTTCCATGGTGATTCCGCTCTTCCCGTTTTCGGCGATGGGATGAAACGCCACGGTGACAGGGGGCGGTCGGCCCTCGCTCGACCGCCGCTTGGGCCTGCCCGTGTTCGAGCCGTCCTCGAGACGTGACCTCGACGATGACGTGTCGGGCCGCCGCCACGGGACCACCCGGACGCCGCCCGCAGCCGACTGCGAAAGGGAGGCAGCCCATGCCTGAGCCAGGCCTTGCCCGATCGGCTCTGACGGCCGCGGACGCCAGGACCATCGTGGCCGAGCACGCGCGTGACGCGGACCGCGACCGGGTGCTCTCGCCCGAGGCGATCCAGGCCATCGCGGACGCCGGCTTCGCGCGGCACTTCGTGCCCAAGGCGTTCGGCGGTGGGGCCGGGACGTTCTCCGGCTTCCTGCGCGACGTCCTGACGATCTCCGAGGGCTGCGCCGCCGCCGGCTGGGTCGCCTCGCTCCACGCGTCACACGCCCGCATGGCCGCCTTCCTGCCCATCGAGGGCCAGAAGGACCTGTGGGGCGACGGGCCGGACACCCGCATCTCCGCCGCCATCGTCCCCGGTGGCACGGCCACCGCGGCGGACGGCGGCTACTCGCTGTCGGGCTCGTGGGCCTTCGTCAGCGGCGTGGACTTCGCCGACTGGGCGCTGCTGTCCGGCTGGGACCCGAACTCCACCGAGAAGCGGCTCCTCTTCTTCGCCGTGCCCGCCTCCGAGTGGACCGTCGAGGACACCTGGTTCACCGTCGGCATGCGCGGCACCGGCAGCCGTACCGTCGTGCTCGAGGACGTCTTCGTGCCCGAGCACCGGTCCTTCGCGCAGCAGGCGGCGCTGGACGGCGACGCCCCGACCGTCGACGGTGAGGCGCCGCGCTGCCACACGGTCCCGTTCCGCATGGTCAACGGGATCAGCATGGTGGGCCCCGCACTCGGCGCCGCGCGCGGCGCGCTCGAGACGTGGTCCGCGTGGATCTCCCAGAAGACCGAGATGCTGATGGGCCGCAAGGTCCACGCCAGGGAGAAGGCCTCCGTGCAGGCCGCCCTCGCGCGCGCCTCGGCCGCCATCGACGCCTCCGAGCTGCTGCTGACCAGGATCGCCGCCGTCGCGGACGGCGACGGGCCGGTCGACCCCGGAATCGTGGCCCGCAGCCACCGCGACTGCGCCGTGGTCGCCGAGTACCTGACGGACGCCGTGAACCTCCTGCAGCGCGCCAGCGGCGCGCGCGGCCAGTCCGAGGACAACGCGATCCAGCGGGCGTGGCGTGACGTGCACGCCGCGGCAAGCCACGCTGCCCTCCAGTTCGACCCCAACGCCGCCGTCTACGCGCGGCACGCCCTGAGCGGTCCGTCCGCCGAGTGAGATCCGCCGAATGAGAGAGGTCTTCCGATGAACGAGGTCCCGAAGGGCGGGCAGCCGCCGCTGAACCTGCACGAGATGGCGTTCAGCCTCGGCGTGACGGCCGCCCTGATGGCGGCGGTCCGGCTGGGCGTGCCCGACGCGCTCGGAGACGAGCCCATGTCCGTGGAGGACCTGGCGACCGAGGTCGGCGCGAATCCCGAGTCGCTCAACCAGCTGCTGCGCGCCCTCGCCGTCCGCGGTGTCTTCCACGAGGACGCCGAGCGTCTGTACTCCCACACCGACGGGTCACGGCAGCTGCGCAAGGACGTCCCGGGTAGCCGCCGGGCGATGGTGCTGCTCGCCGCCGCCCCTTTCGCCTGGCAGATCTGGTCCCGGCTGGACGACGCGATCCGTACCGGCGACAGCGTGTGCCGTGACATGTTCGGCAAGGAGCTGTTCGAGCACCTGCACGAGAGCGATCCCGAGCTCGGTGCCCTGTTCGACAAGGCCATGTCGAAGTCCGGCGAGGCGACCATGGCGCCTCTCGTCGACGCCCTGGAGATCAAGGAGGCGTCGACCGTCGCCGACATCGGCGGCGGGCAGGGCACGCTGCTGAAGATGGTGCTCGAGCGCCACTCCGGCCTGAACGGCGTGCTGTTCGACCTGCCGAGCGTGGTCGCGAACGCCGAGCCCCTCCTGAGCGACGGAGAGCTCACCGCGCGCTGCCAGATCCTGAGCGGGGACTGCCACCAGGACGTCCCGGTCAAGGCCGACCTGTACCTGCTGAAGAACGTCGTCCACATGTGGAACGACGACGACGCGGTGAAGGTGCTGAAGACGATCGCGCGCAACGCACCGTCCGGCGCGCGGATCGTGATCGCCGAGCAGCTCCTGGACGCCACCCGCACCCCGGGCAGCGCCACGGTCATGGACCTGCTCATGCTGGTGAGCCAGGGCGGTCAGGAGCGTACGACGTCGGGGTACACCCGGCTGTTCGAGCGCGCCGGGCTGGAGTTCCGCAAGACGACTCCGGCCGGGCCGACCGCGCACCTGATCGAGGCGGTCGTCCCGGCCGGTGCGGTCACGCCAGACGAGCCTCGATGACGTCCCAGTAGCGAGGGTTGCCCTGGACGCCGGTGACGTCTTCGACGACGAAGCCGGCGTCCTGGAGCAGGCTGCGGTACTCCTCTTCCTTCCGCACGCGTCCGCCGCGCTGCAGGAAGACGGAGAAGTTCACGCGGTGCAGCTCCTGCGCCTGCTTGTCCGGCTCCTCGTCGGACTCGCAGGGCAGCGGCGGCAGGAAGTTCTCGACGATGAGCAGCTTCGAGTCCGGCCGCATGGACTTGGCGATGTTGCGCAGGATCCGCAGGCAGCGCTCGTCGTCGCTCTCCCACAGGACCGTGTTGAGCATGTAGAGGTCGTGGCCGGCCGGCGGGCGCTCCAGCTCGATCTCGCCGCCCTTGAGCTCGATCCGGTCGCTCAGGCCCTGCTGCTCGAAGTAGCCGCGCGCGGCGGGCAGGATGCCCGGCGTGTCGTAGAGCACGGCGTTCACGTCGGGTACGGCCTGCAGGATCTGGACGAGCGTCTGGCCGAAGTGGCCGCTGACGTCGACGATCGTGTCGTACCGCGAGAAGTCGTATGCCTTGGCCACGACGGTGCCGACGTCGCCGCAGGTCACCGAGATGAGCTGGTAGAAGTACAGCAGCTCGTCGGGACGCTGCTCGAGGTAGTCATAGAACGTCGAGCCGAGGGTGTCCTCCGCCATCGACTTGCCGGTGCGGATGCACTCCACGACCTTCGTGTACGGCAGGTAGTGGTGCATGCCCGCGGTGGCCCGCGTCAGCGAGTGGAACATGCTGTCGGACTGCAGCAGCGCACCCATCGGGGTCATGCCGAACTTGTTCGGCTCGTCCTCGGTGACCAGGCCGAGCATCGTGAGTGCCCGCAGGTAGCGGGTGAGCGTGCCCTCGTGCGCGCCGACCGCGGAGGCGAGGTCGGAGGCGTACCGCGGGCCCTTCGCCAGGGCGTCCGGGATACCGAGCAGAGCAAGGGCCCGAGCGTACTGGGCCGTTGGGAAGGACCCGATGATTTCTACAAGCCTCGGGTAGATCGAAAGGTCTACCGCCGCCTCTTCACTCACTCTCATTGTCCTCTCTGCATGCCGTATGTGGGGCACATGCTCGTCATCGCCGCTTGACGATGAATCGAGCGTTGGTCGCCGGAGGTGCTCGAGGCGTCTTCGATCCCGGTCCGCGACTCTGGCCCCCGACATAGAGGAGCGGAGGTGGGTACGTGATGCGGGTCTTGTTCACGGCCTCGGAGTGGGCCGGGCATTACTTCTGCATGGTTCCCGTGGCGTGGGCGCTGCAGGCGGCCGGCCACGACGTACGGATGACGTGCAAGCCGTCGCATGCCGACTCGATCGCCAGGTCCGGCCTGACGGCGGTACCCGTCGCGGACGGTCCGGACATGACGACGCTGGCCCGGGTCACCATGTACGTAGAGGTCTCGATGGGCCAGCGCGAGCACTTCGGCCCGCTCCGCAACCCGTTCACCGGCCTGCCCATGGGCGGACCGGACGACCTGGACGTCACGGTCGAGGGCCCGAAGTTCTGGAAGGAGGTCGCGGAGTCCACCCAGCGTGGCATCGACAACGTCGCGGAGTTCGCCCGCGACTGGAAGCCGGACCTGGTGGTCCATGACGTGATGGCGCCGGAGGGCGCGCTGTCGGCACGCCTGGTGGGCGCGCCGGCGGTCTACTGCGCGCCCGGCCTGTTCGGCACGGTGGAGAACGAGCCCGGCCTCGACCTGAGCGTCGCTGACCCGGTGCAGCACTTCGAGCGGTACGGCGTCGGGCCCTGGGGTCGTGACCACATCGAGTACGTCATCGACCCGTCCCCGAGCAACGCGATCCCGCCGCTGGCGAACGCGCTGCGGCTGCCGGTCCGCTACACGCCCTACAACGGCCCCGCCGTGGTGCCCGACTGGCTCGGTCCGGCGGAGGGCAAGCGGGTGTGCATCCTGTGGGGCAACTCCGCCACGCAGATGTTCGGCCCGGAGGTCCCCGCGCTGCAGTACGCGATCGAGGAGGCCGCGAGCGTCGGTGACGACGTCGTGCTGACCGCGAACCCGGACCAGGTCGAGGCGCTGGGCACGCTGCCGTCCAACGTGCGCGTGCTGCGGAACTTCCCGCTGCACCTGCTCCTGGAGGTCAGCGACATGATCATCCATCACGGCAGCGACAACACGATGATGAACGCCGCGGTGGCCGGCATCCCGCACGTCGGGCTGGGCCTCAACGACGACCATGCCGCGTTCGGCCGCCGGATGGACCCGCTCGGCGCGTCGATCACCCTCAAGGGCCTGTCCTCCTCGCGCGAGGAGGTGCGGGGGGCCATCGAGACCGCGCTGAACGACCCGTCGTTCCGCGCCGCCGCCGCCGAACTCCAGGCCGACATCATGGCCCAGCCGGCCCCGGCGCAGCTCGTACCGGCGCTCGAGCGACTCGCCGAGACGGGGTCGCTGAGCGCCGGTGACGTGCCGCGGGCTCAGGAATCGGTGCGGACGTAACGCCCGTACGCGAGGTTGCCGTCGCCGGTCAGCGCCTCGACCGGCGACGGCGCACCGAAGTACTCGTCGCAGGCGACCTTGACGCCGGGGAACGGCGCGATCTGACCGGGCCGGGCGGCCGGGTCGGTGTAGTCATCGATGATCACCGAGCCGTTCGGCACGAGCCGGGGCACGCACTCGATGAGCGAGACCATGGTGGAGGAGTACAGGTCGCCGTCGAGGTAGCCGAAGGCGATCCGGCCGGGCAGCTCGTTCGCGAGGGTGTCCTCGAACCAGCCCGGGTGCAGGTGCGGCGGCGTGCGGTTCCACTGCGAGAAGCCTTTCAGGACCTCTTCCTGCGGGGAGGCGAAGATGCCCGTGGGCATCACGATCTCGTCCTCCTCCGTGGTGTCGGGCAGGCCCTCGAACGAGTCGAAGACGTGGATCTCCCGGTCGTCGCCGAAGGAGTCCAGGATCGTGCGCATCCACAGCGTCATCGCGCCGCGGTAGCAGCCCAGCTCGACGATCGCGCCGGGCACGCCCTCGTTGACGATGCGCTCGACCTCGGCGCGCACGTGGCGCAGCCGGTCCGGGTCCACCGTCTCGCCGTGCTCGTCGAGGAGCCACGCGTACAGCTCGTCCAGTGTCGTGTCGTTGGTGACGTTCGTCATGAGCTAACCGCCGTTCTCGCCGTCGTTCGTTGTCTCTCGGTCCGATGCGGCCTCAGCCGACCGGTTGCGCCCCGAAAACGGGCAGGTCCGCGGCGCCGAGCTCGCCGGTACGCGCGAGGCGCTCCAGCGGCGCGACCAGCGCGGCGGCGGGCGGACGCGTCGCGACGCCGACCTTGATCCGCTCGGCGGCCTCGCGCAATGCGGGGTCGCCGAGGAGCCGGCCGACCGCCTCGTCCACCAGGTCGTACGACGAGGTCAGCCCCGGCACCCAGACGGAGGCGCCGGACGCCGAGTACCGCTCGGCCATCGCGGTCTGGTCGTCGGCGAAGGCGAGCATCATCTGCGGCAGGCCCAGGGTCGCCCCGGCCATCATCGGGTTGACGCTGCCCTGGTGGATCACCGCGTCGCTGGTGGCCAGCGCGAGCTGGATCGGGAAGTCGCGGAGCAGCCGGACCGAGTCGGGCAGGTCGCCCAGCACGGCGGCCTGTTCCGGCGCCGTGGTCAGGATGAGCTCCGCACCGCGCGAGGTGATCGCGTCGATCAGGTACCGCAGCCCGGGTACGTGCAGGCCGTAGATCCCCGGTCCGGAGTTGCCCCACAGGAGGCAGACGCGCGGCCGGTCCCCGCGAGTCATCATCCACGGCTCGAGGCCGCCCGGCCCGTTGTAGGCGCCGTGGCGTACCGGCATCCGCAGCGACTCGCCGCCGCCGGTCGTGACCTCCTCCGGCGTCGGGTCGATCATGAACTCGACCTGGGCACGGTCCCACTCGGCGACCCCATGCTGGGCGAACGAGCCGGTCGTGTCCTCCAGACCGTTCTCCAGGCCGCCGAACATGCCGGGGGAGTGGAGCACCGCAGGCACGCCCGCCACGCGTGCGGCGAGCGGGCCCTCGAGCGCCATCAGGTCGTGCACGACCAGGTCGGGGTGCCAGGCGCGTACGAAGTCGACGGACGCGTCGCGGTTGCGGCGCTGCTGCCCGGTGGTCTCGTCCCACCATGCCGCCATGTTCTTCTCGACGTCGTACTCGTCGAGGTCCTTGACGGGCTGGATGGTGACCGGATGCATCAGCGGGACGGTGTCGTCGAAGTTCTCGGGGGAGTTCACCGCGGCGGCGTACCGCTCCATCCGCTCGAACATCATCATGTCGATGTCGCCCAGCACCGACACCGGGATGAGCCCCGCCTTGGCCACGGAGCCCGCCTGCGAAGGCGCGCAAAGCACCCGCACCTCGTGCCCGGCGGCCTGCAGCGCCCAGCCGAGCGGGATCATGCAGAAGTAGGTGCCCTTCCAGTTGGTCGTGGCGAAAAGCACTCGCATGCCCGTCTCCTTCGTCGCGCGAGCCCGGTGTGATCAGGCGATGTGAGCGCCGTCACCGATCGTGAGAGCGACGCCGTTGACGTGGTCGAGGTCGTCGCTGGCCAGCATCGCGACCGCGTTGGCGATGTCCTGCGAGTCGGCCGTGCGCAGCGGCGTCGCGTCGTCTGACGGAGCGGCGTCGTCCTTCACCTCGGGGGGAAGCGCCATGCGGGCCACGACCGTGTTCACACGGACGTGTGACGCGCCGGCCTCGGCCGCGAGGTGCGGGAGCGCGGCGCCGACGGCCGAGTGGGACAGCTCCCGGTCGGAGCCGTTCGTGAGGTAGATGAGCGAGCCGCCGCCGCGCTCGATCATGCCCGGCAGCGCCGCGTACGCGGGCGACAGGCACGACAGGAGGTGCTTGCGCAGGGTCTCGGTGGCCTCGTCGGGGGTGCCGATGAGCGGCTCCTCCGCGCGCTCGGTGGTGTTGACCACCATGACGTCGACCTTGCCCAGGGCACCGCTGGCCTTCATGCAGAGCATCTCGGCCTGCGCCGGGTCCTTGAGGTCGGCCTTGACCGCGATCGCCTGCCCGCCGTCGCGTTCGACGTCGCGCACCAGCTGTTTCGCAGCAGCGAACGATGCGTGGTACTGCACGACGAGGGTCGCGCCCCGGCGTGCCAGCTCGGCGGCCACGACCGCGCCGAGTCCTGTCTCGGCGCCGGTGACGACCGCGACCTTGCCATCCAGAGGGAACTTGGCCATAGCCCGGGAAGCTATGGCGGCCCCTTTGAGAACCGCTGGAGTTCAGCCGGAAGGCCGGGAGCGGCTCGATCGGCGGTCGATCCGCACCCCAGGGCCGACCCTCACCATGACCCCGATCCCACCAATGGAGACAGGGGCGGCCGGTGTGTGGTTGCTCTTCGCGACGTATGCCGCCCGGCCCCATCTCTCGCCGATGGCGCCGTTGGCAGGGGCGTGTCTCCTCGCGGGGCACGAGGTTCGGATGACGCACGGCCAGCCGCCGCCGCGCGCCGCCGCACCGTTGCTGAAGAAGGTCCGATGAAGGTCCTGTTCGTGGTCTCGGCGTGGGCCGGCCACTATTCCTGCATGGTCCCGCTCGGCTGGGCGCTCCAGGCCGCCGGGCACGACGTTCGCGTCGCGGTCGCACCGCCCGCCGCCGACGCGGTCTCCCGGTCCGGCCTGACCGTGGTGCCGGTCCTCGACACGCTCGACCTGAACGTCATCACCCGGATGATGTACTACCAGGAGGCCACCGATGGCACGCGTACGCTGCCCGGCCTCCCACTGCACCCCCTCACCGGCGAACCCGTGTCGGACCTTTCCGAGTTCGACTTCGCGACCGATGGCCTGAAGTACTTCGAGGGCTGCGAGGCCGCGGTCAGGCGCAGCTACGACGGCTGCGTGGAGTTCGCCCGTTCGTGGCGGCCCGACCTCGTCGTGTACGACCTGATGTCGGCCGAGGGCGCGCTGGCCGCCACGCTCATCGGCGTCCCGTCCGTTTACTTCCCCCCGGGTCTGTTCGGCACGACCGAGACCGAGCCGGGGGTGAACCTCGGCGACGGTGACCCGTCGGGATCGTGGCCGAGGTACGGCCAGGAGCCCTGGCACGGCTCGCAGATCGAGTACGTCATCGACCCGTCCCCGGCCGGCGCGCTGCCCCCGGCGGGCGACGCGCTGCGGATCCCGATCCGCTACATCCCCTACAACGGCGCGGCGGTGGTCCCGGACTGGCTCCGAAGACCAGCAGCCGGCACCCGCGCCTGCATCCTGTGGGGCAACTCGGCGACCGGCGGCTTCGGCCCCGACCTGCCGGTGCTGCCGTACGCGATCGAGGCCGCCGCCTGCTCGGCCGAGGAGGTCGTGCTGTCGGCCAACGAGAAGCAGGTCGACGCGCTCGGCCCGCTGCCGCCCAATGTGCGCGTACTGCGCAACTTCCCGCTGCACCTGCTGCTGGCCGTGAGCGACCTGTTCATCCATCACGGCAGCACCAACACCGCGATGAACGCCGCGGCCACCGGCGTACCCCAGGTGTCGCTGGCCCTCAACGACGAGCAGAAGACCGTGAGTGGCCGGATGGCCTCCACCGGCGTCTCGCGCGTGGTGCCGGGACTGAGCGCCTCCGCCGAGGAAGTGCGCGACGCCGTGAAGACTGTGCTGGGCGACCCCTCGTACCGCCGGGCCGCCGAGAAGGTACGCGAGGGCATCGCGGCCCAGACGGCCCCGGCGACGGTCGTGCCCATGCTCGAGCACCTCGCACGTACGGGCCGGCTGGACCGCGCGGAGATGGAACGGATCAGCGGCCACCCGCCACGGTGAGCGTCTCACCGGTGATGTTGCCGTTGGCTCCCGAGCACAGGAACACCACCGCGTTGGCCACGTCGGCCGGGTCGCTCAGGCGTCCGGTCGGCGTGTGCCCCAGCTCGCGCTCCTGGACCGGCGCCGGCAGGCCGGTGCGTACGCGCTCGGTCATCGTGAGGCCCGGCGCGACCACGTTGACGAAGATCCCGTCGGGTCCGGCGTCCCAGGCCAGGCTGCGGGCGAAGCCGTGCAGGCTGGCCTTGATCGCCCCGTAGAACTCCTGCCCACGGCTTCCGTCGACCGCGTTGTGCGAGGAGATCAGCGCGATCCGGCCCCAGCCGCGCCGCCGCATCCCGGGCACGACGAGCTGCACGCCGTGGATCACCGGCGCGACGTTGTGCTCCACGACCGGACGCCAGTCCTCCGCCGGGACGTCCTCGAAGTGCGTCGTCGGCGCGCGGCGCTTGCCCCACCGCACCGCGTTGGCGACGAAGACGTCGATGTCGCCCCACCGCTCCTGGACCTCGGCGACGGCGGCGGCCGGGGAGTCCGGGTCCTCCAGTGCGTACCGGACGGCCATCGCGTTGCCCAGCTCGCCGGCGAGCTTCTCGGCGGCCTCGGCGTTGGTGTTGTAGCCGAGCGCGACGCGCGCACCCTCCGCCGCGAACGCCCGGGCGATCTCCTGTCCGATCCCACCGGTGGCGCCGGTCAGCAACACCGTCTTGTCGGCCAGTCCGAATTCCATCTCATCACCTTTACTCCGAGTTTGCGCCAGGGTGCGTGAGCTGCTTCGACGATCACTCGAGCCCCGCGTACGCCAGCTCCATCGGTGCTCGAACTCCGGTCGATCACCATCGGCGAGCGTACGAAGGCACGCAGTTCGTCATGAACGCGCCGAAGGGATGTCGACATGGCCGAGGGGAACGCCCCGACGGTGAACCGCAAGAAGCTGCATAACTACATGCGGGGATACACCCATTCCAGCCTGCTGCGCGCCTCGATCGAGCTCGGCGTCTACGACGCGCTCGCCGACGGCCCCGCGGACCAGGCGACGCTCTCCGAGCGCCTCGGCACGCACCCGCGTGGCACCCGCATCCTGCTCAACGCGCTCTCGGTCCTCGAGCTCGTCGAGACGGACGGCAAGACGTACTGGCTGCCCGAGGGCGCCAAGGAGCTGCTCGTCAGCACCGGCACCGACTACTTCGGTGCGCCGATCCGGCTCGGCATCGGCGACTGGGAGTGGGACGCGCACAAGCGTCTCGCCGACGCGGTGCGCGCGGGCGGCCCCGTCGTCGACACCAGCGCCGACACGCCCGACTTCGACTACTTCGGAGAGTGGGCGCAGCACAGCGCGGAGAGCTCCTTCAACACCGGTGCCGCCGAGCTGGTCGCCGACCAGCTCCTGCCGTACCGGCCGGAGCAGGACCGGATCGACGTCCTCGACATCGGCTGTGGCTCGGGCACCTACGGCTACACGGTCGCCATGCGCGACCCGCGCGTCCACGTGACCGAGAGCGACTGGTCGCAGCAGGCCCTCGACGTCGCGGAGAAGAACGCCGAGAAGCTCGGCCTCGCCGACCGCGCGTCGTTCCTGCGCGCCGACGCCTTCGCCGACCCGCTGGGCGGGCCGTACGACCTGGTGACCATGGCCCACGTGCTGCACCACCGGTCGGCGGACCAGGCCGCGTCGGCCCTGCGCCGCGTCTTCGACGTGGTCAAGCCCGGCGGCAAGATCGGCGTGGTGGGTCACACGTTCCAGGAGGGCGTCCCGCCGATCCAGGACCCGAACCCGCACATGTTCTCGCTGATCATGCTGATCCAGACGTCGGGCGGCGAGGCCCACTCGGTCGCGACGTACGAGCGGATGTTCGCCGATGCGGGCTTCGTGAACCTGGAGTTCCACGCCAGCAAGAACTCGATGCACCGCGCGATGGTCGCCGAGCGCCCCGCGTAGCGGCGCGTTCCACCTACGGCACCGGCCGCCTCCCCGTATCGGGAGGCGGCCGGTGCCGTAGGTGTCTCAGGGGTCAGGGCGTGACCTCGTACGTCGCCATCATGCCCATGGAGGAGTGCTCCAGCATGTGGCAGTGGAACACGTAGCGGCCCACGTTGGTGTCGAACCTGGCGTTCAGCCGCACCGTGCTGCCGCCCGGCACCGACACGGTGTCCTTCCAGCCGGCCTCGTGGCCGGTCACCGCCTTGCCGTCCCGGTCGAGGACGCGGAAGTGCAGGCCGTGCATGTGGAAGTTGTGGCGGAACGTGGTGTCCTTGTTCGTCACCTGCCAGATCTCGTCGACGCCGAAGGCCATCTGCTCGTCGACCCGCTCGGGGTCGTACACCTTGCCGTTGATGGTCGGGTTGCCGGTGAGCAGGTCGAAGTTCAGGACGATGTCGCGGGTGTTGGTCGCCGTACCGACGGGCGGCAGGACGCGCAGCCGGTCGGGCAGGCGGCTGTCGTCCTGCGCCTTGTCCCCGACGTCGAAGCGCATGACCTCGCGCGTGCCGTCGATGGCCTCCGGGTCGGTGTTGGTCAGCACGATCTGGGTGCCGGCCGGGTACTTGGCGAAGTCGATGACGACCTCGACGCGCTCGGCCGGCGACATCGCGATCGCGCTCGCGTCCACCGGGGAGGGGAGCAGGCCGCCGTCGGAGGCGATCACCGTGAGCGGGTCGCCGTTGCTCAGCCCGAGCACGTAGTGCCGCCCGTTCGAGCCGTTGATGAACCGCAGGCGGTACTTGCGCCCCGAGACCTTCATGTACGGCTGGGGTCGGCCGTTCACCAGCAGGACGTTGCGGGCGTCCGGGCCGTCGAACATCGAGTAGACGATCTGGCCCTTGTCGTCGAAGCGCGCGTCACGCAGCATCAGGACGACGTCCTGGTCGCCCGAGGGCAGCTTCAGCGCGTCCTCGAGCTCGTCCGTCAGCAGGTACGTCCCGGCGAGGCCGCGGAAGACCGCCTCGGCCTCGGTGTGGTGCGCGTGGTCGTGGTACCAGAGCGTCGAGGCGATCTGGAGGTTCGGATAGGTGTAGTCGCGGGACATGCCCGGCATCACCATGTCCATCGGCTGGCCGTCGTCGGCCGACGGGGTGTGCCCGCCGTGCAGGTGGACCGATGCCCCGTTCTCCAGCGCGTTGGTCTGCTTGATCACGACCTTGCGGCCGGTACGCGCCTTGATCGTCGGGCCGGGGAAGTGGCCCTCGTATCCCCAGATCCGGGTCTGGACGCCCGGCAGGATCTCGACGTCCGCCTCTTTCATCGTCACCGCGTAGGTGTCGGTCGTCGAGGAACGGCTGACGGGCTGTAGCACCGGCGGGACGCTCAACGGCACCGAGTACGGCGCGGGCACGGCATTGCGCCGTACCAGGGCCCGTCCGGCGCGTCCCCCCGGGACCAGAAGCGCGGCGCCGCTGAGCGTGCCGAGCTTGATCGCGTCCCTCCTATTCAACATCGACCCTCTCCCTCCGTAAGGTTGCCTGTCGACACCTTTCGGGGTCGCGCTCGAGGGCCCGTCCAACCACGGTCCTCGGGTTTCCGGCCATGGAGCCTCGAGCGCCAATGGTGAGACGAGACAGCAGGACAGCCGCTTATTCGTACATGTTCGCCAGGCGATCATGCTTGTGACCTTGCGTGATCGGCCTGTAAAATAAATTCCTGACCGCCTAGTTGACGTAAGTAAATTACCTCGCGAGGGTGTGAAGATGTCCGCGGACCGTTACACCGAACCCGATGTCCTTCCCGGTGAAGGTGGTGGGGCTCGGCAGGAGCGCAGCCGGATAGCACGCGAGCTCGACGACCGGATCGGGCGGCGGGTGGACGACGCCTACCGCAACCTCGAGCTGTACACCGCCCACTATGAGAGCGCCCCCTTCGAGGCGGGCCGCAACGTCGCCGACGCGCAGCGGATTCTGCGCGAGGCGCTGAACGACATCCGGGAGATGACCGTCGGCTCGCGCTGACGTACGCACCTCTCCGTCCCCAAGAAACGGGCGCTTCCCCCGGCGCCCGCCGAACCGGTCCGCGACTCCGCGGGCCGGTTCTTTCTCTTACCGGGCTTGAGTGCCGTTCGACACCGGGCCGAGAGTCTCGGCACATGGAGAACCAGGTAAGAAGGGACGCATGACGATGACTGAGCGGAGCGGAGACCAGGCGGCTCACGGGGACGGCGCGCGCGTACGCGTCGGCGTCCTCGGCTGTGCCGACATCGCCCGGCGGAAGATGCTGCCGGCGATGGTCGCGCGGCCCGAGATCGACCTTGTCGCGGTGGCCAGCCGTACCGCCGGGAAGGCCGAGGAGTTCGCCGGCCAGTTCGGGTGCGAGGCCGTGGAGGGCTACGACACGCTGCTCGAACGCTCCGACCTGGACGCGGTCTACATCCCGTTGCCCTCCGGTATGCACGCCGAGTGGATCATGCGGTCGCTGGACGCCGGCCTGCACGTCCTCTCGGAGAAGCCGCTCGTCACGACGCACGCCGACGCGGTCAAGACGGTGACGCGCGCACGCGAGCGCGGGCTGCTCCTGATGGAGAGCTTCATGTTCCTGCGCCACTCGCAGCACACCGAGGTCCAGAAGCTGGTGGCCGAGGGCGTCATCGGCGAGCTGCGGACCTTCGTCAGCGACTTCGGCATCCCACCGCTTCCCGCCGGTGACATCCGCAACGACCCGGCGCTGGGCGGCAGCGCGCTCAACGACGTCGGCGTCTACCCGATCCGCGCCTCACAGGTCTACCTCGGCGCCGACATCGACGTCGTCGGTGCCTGCCTGCGGATCGACGACAGCCTGGGGACCGATGTCGCAGGCAGCGTGCTGATGCACGACGCGGACGGCGTCACCGCCCAGCTCGGATTCGGGTTCTCCCACTCCTACCGGGCCCAGTACGAGCTGTGGGGCAGCAAGGGCCGCATCACGCTGGACCGCGCGTTCACCCCGCCGAACACCCACCAGCCCGTCATCCGCATCGAACGCCAGAACCTCCGTGAGGAGCGCGCCCTGCGGCCCGACGATCAGTTCGCCAACATCGCGGGGGAGTTCGGCCGCGCGGTCCTCGAAGGCACGGATTTCGTCGCGTACGGCGAGGCGAGCCTGCGTCAGTCGGCGCTGGTCGACCAGGTCGCCACGCGCGCTCGCCGACTCTGACCGGCCGTGGTGACGGCCGGCCGGAGCCGGCGGGCCGTCACCACGTGGTGTGGAGGGCGGTGATGAGGGTGCGGGCCTGGATGTTGAGGTGGTAGCTGAATCGGAGCAGGCTCATGGCCTGGTGTGCGGTGATCCAGGTGTAGTCGTCGGGGATCTCGAGGGGGAAGTCCTCGGGCGTCTCGATGAGCATGTAGCGGTTCTCGGCGTGGTGGAACCGTCCGCCTTCTTCGGACTGGATGGTGTCGTAGCGGATCCAGTCCTTGGGCGCGTTCAGGATGTAGTCCAGGTACGGCGGGCGCTCTTCCGCGGGCAGGCCCTCGTAGTTGCGGGGCGTGCAGTCGACCGTCGGGCTGAACTCGGCGAGGTCGAGCAGCCCGGCTTCGACGCGGGTCTGGGCGAGCAGGTGCAGCACGCCGTCGATGCGCCGCATGAGGAACGCCGAGACGCCGCGGTCGCAGGGTGCCAGTAGCGGTTGGGTCCAGTGGCCGACTTCGCGGTGGGCGGCGGTGACGTCGACGGCGATGATCTTGAAGTACTTGCCTTCGTCGTGGAAGATCTCGTCGTCGGAGCGCTGCCAGCGTTCGACCTCGGCGAGGGGGATCCGCTTGCGGATGACCTCGTTGCGCGCCTTGGCCTCGGTCAGGCGCGTCACGGCGTCCTGCAGCGGCGCGTGCGGCGCGTGTACGCCCGACAGGGAGCGCAGCACGCTGCCCCGGTAGTCGTCGCCCTCGATCCCGTCCTCCGGTGCCGTGTAGGACAGCAGGGCGAGGATGGAGCGGGTGTTCATGTTGATGACGTTGTCGCGCCGCAGGAGCCGCTTGATCTGACCGAGCGTCAGCCAGCAGAAGTCACTGCGGGGCTCCACGTCGCCGGTGACCTCGACGACCATGTTGCGGTTGCGCTTGCTCAGGAACCAGGAGCCCTGCTCGGACTGGAGTCCGTCGACGAGGACGCGGCTGGTGCGCCCGGGCGCGAAGTGCTCGATGTAGGTGATCGACCGGCCGCGGTGGACCCCGGTGTAGTTGCTGCGGGTCGCCTGCACGGTGGGCGAGAGCTGGACCGTGTTGATGTTGCCGGGCTCGGTCTTGGCCTGCATGAGGAAGTGCAGGACGCCGTTGAACTCCTTGGCCAGCAGGCCGAGCACGCCGATCTCGGGCTGGTTCAGGATGGGCTGCATCTGGACCGGGTTGATGGGCCGGTCGCTGTCGGTGCGCAGCCCGACGGCGGAGAAGAACCGTCCGCTCTCATGCATGAGGTCGCCGGTCTCCGGGTGGAAGAGCCAGCCGGCGAGCGCGGCGAAGGGGACCCGTTCGACCTTGTGCTCGTTCAGGGAGTTCTGCTCGGCGAGCCACCCGTCGAACTCGGCGTTGGGGAGCACGTACCCGTCCGTGGCCGCCGCCGACAGGGAGAACCTGCGGGCGAGTTCCTGGTCGGTCTCTGCCGCGTGGGTGGAGGTCATGAATGGTTTCCTTCGTCCAGCATGGGTTTCCACCAGGCGGGGTTGTTGCGGTACCAGCGGACGACGTCGTTGAGGCCTTGTTCGAAGTCGGTTTGGGGGTGGTAGCCGAGTTCTTTGGTGATTTTTGTGGAGTCGAGGGCGTAGCGGTAGTCGTGTCCGCTGCGGTCGGTGACGTAGGTGACGTGGGACCAGTCGGCTCCGCAGAGGTTGAGGAGTCGGGTGGTCATTTCGCGGTTGTTGAGGGTGGCGCCGCCGCCGATGTTGTAGATGTCGCCGGGTTTGCCGTGGGTGAGGACGAGGTGGATGCCGCGGCAGTGGTCATCGACGTGGACCCATTCGCGGATGTTGAGGCCGTCGCCGTAGAGGGGGACGGGTTTGCCGGTGAGGAGGTTGGTGACGAAGAGGGGGATGAGTTTTTCGGTGTGTTGGTAGGGGCCGTAGTTGTTGGAGCAGCGGGTGACGCGGACGTCGAGGCCGTGGGTTTTGTGGTAGGCGTAGGCGATCATTTCGCCGCTGGCTTTGGAGGCGGCGTAGGGGGAGTTGGGGCGTAGGGGCCATTCTTCGGTCCATTCGCCTTCGCTGATGGATCCGTAGACTTCGTCGGTGGAGACGTAGATGAAGGGGCCGATGTCGGCGCGCATGCAGGCTTCGATGAGGTTGTGGGTGCCGAGCACGTTGGCTTGGATGAACGCTGCGGATCCGCTGATGGAGCGGTCGACGTGTGATTCGGCGGCGAAGTGCACGACGGCGTCGTGGCCGGGTAGGAGTTCGTCGACGAGGGTGGTGTCGGCGATGTCGCCGTGGACGAACGTGAGTCGTGGGTGGTCCATGGGCAGGTTCGCGGTGTTGCCGGCGTAGGTGAGTTTGTCCAGGACGGTGATTTCGGCGCCGTCGCTGTCGGGGAAGGTGCCGGCGAGTATTTCGCGGGTGTAGTGGGAGCCGATGAAGCCGGCTCCGCCGGTGACGAGGATTTTCATGCCGCGGTCACCTTCACATAGGCCTGGTCTCCGACCAGGAGGCGGTGGCCGGAGTCCCCGGCCGCCTGGACCTGGGCCTTACGGCCGATCACGGAGTCGTGGATGTCTTTGACGCCGTCGACGACCGCTTCGTCGAGGATGATGGAGTCGCGGGCGGAGGCGTCGGTCAGGACGCACTCACGCCCCACCGAGGTGTGCGGTCCCAGGTCGCAGTCGGTCACCACGGTGCCTGCCCCGATGACCACGGGGCCGGTCAGCCGGGACCGGACCACGCGTGCGCCGGGTTCGATGATCACGGTCCCCGATGTGGAACTGCCTGCGTCGATGTCGCCTTCGATCGTGGTGGTGTCGAGGTCGTCGAGGAGGACGCGGTTGCATTCCAGGAGGGCTTCGATGCCGCCGGTGTCTTTCCAGTATCCGGCGTAGACCTCGGCGGTGACCAGGCGGTCGTTGGTGAGCAGGTCCGCGATGGCGTCGGTGATCTCCAGTTCGCCGCGTGCGCTGGGTTCGATGCGGGCGACGGATTCGTGGATGGCGGGGGTGAAGAAGTAGACGCCCATGACCGCGAGGTCGGAGATCGGTTCCTTGGGTTTTTCCACCAGGGACAGGACGCGGCCGTCGGAGTCGAGTTCGGCGACGCCGTAGAGGCTGGGGTCGTCATCGACCTTGGTGACCATGACCTTGGCGGCGGGCCGGTGGGTTTGGAAGTCGCGGGCTGCCTCATGCAGGCCGCCGATGAGCATGTTGTCGCCCAGGTACATCATGAAGTCGTCGTCGCCGAGGAAGTCTTGGGCGACCGCGACGCAGTGGGCGAGGCCCAGGGGGGCTTCTTGGAAGATGTAGGTGATCTGGACGCCCAGGTGGGAGCCGTCACCGATGGCGGATTCGACCTGTCCGTTCCGTTCTCCGACGATCATCCCGATCTCGGTGATGCCAACATCGCGGATGTTCTCGATGCAATATTGCAATACCGGCTTGTTGGCGATCGGGATCAATTGCTTGGGTATCGAATACGTGAACGGGCGGAGACGGGTTCCCGTCCCCCCGGACAGCACCAAACCCTTCATCGGGATCTCCTTCAGGTCGGTGTGGTTGGACTAACGCCCGCCGCGCCGTGGAATGAATAGCATCGACCACGCATGCTCTACGTTGTCGATCCAGAACCACTCAAAGAATGATGGTCGTTTCCTCGGCCCGGCGGGCGCGCCATCCGACTTCCGGCCCAGAAGGGGGCAAGATCGTTAATGGCTCCTCAGGCACGCGCAATCAGCCCTTGACGCCGCTCATCCAATCGGCGGCCTTGGCGTACCAGTCAGTGGCATTACGCGCGAGGTTGATGGAGTGTCCGGCACCCGGCAGGATGTAACCGTCGAGCTGACCGGCGCCGGTGAACACCCCCTTCTCGTACGTGAGCAGCTCGTCCACCGAGGTGCACGAGATGTTCGGCTGACCGCCACAGCTGAGCGCGTCCTTGCCGCCGACCGCCAGCAGCGTCGGCACCTTCACGCCGGCCGCCAGGGTCGCGTCGTACGGGCTGCCGAGGGTGGCCAGCTCGCCGTTGGTGACCGTCGACTTGGTCGCCTCGTCCGCGGCGATGGTCATGGCCGAGGCGTCGGCGGTGTCGTAGAAGAAATACGACCGCTTGCCGACCGCCGTGGTCATGTAGCCGTCCGGCGGGTTGCCCGGGGCGGTGATGGGGTCGGTCTTGGCCGACACCAGCGCACCGGGCAGCTCCGTGGCCTTCGGGCCCGCGGCGTGCGCGAACCCGCTGAGCACGACGGCGGTGACGTCGTTGTAACGCGACGCCTCGCCGAGCATCACACCGGACCCGAACGAGTGCCCGACCAGGAAGACCCGCGAGAACGACGAACCGCCCAGACCGTTGTGCACGGCGGTGACCGTGTCGTGGACGGCGGAGACGTCGACGTCGTAGTTGACGTCGTCCGCCGCCGGGCGGCTGCTCTTCCCGCTACCCAGCCGGTCGAGCGTCAGCGTCGCGTAGCCCTTCGCCTGCTGGGCCGCCACGTAGGACGGCTGTCCCAGCGTGGGGGGCAGGGTCCAGTAGTGCGAGTCGTAGGTGACACCGCCCATCAGGATCTGAAGGGCTCCGTTGGCCGACGTGGCCGGCGTGCACAGGTCCCCGCGGACGGTGGCCGCGGCGCCGGAGGCGGTCTTGACCGGCACGGACACCACCGAACAGCCGCCCGAGCGGTGACGATGGTGATGATTCGGTTCTGCCATCACCGGTCCGGCGATGGCTACGGTGGCGGCGATTGCGCCCGCCGCCACCGTATGATACCGAGGAATGGGCATTTCGCGGCTCCTCATGGTTGCTAGTGGCCCAAATGGGGCCAAACTAACCTTGGTGACTCCTCTCGCAGTTGGTTAGAGGGTTGATCGAGACTGGGTCGAGAAGGGATCGACCAGCGTTATCCCGGCCTTGCGCGTACCTGCCGGGGACGGCGAGCATCGACATATGACAGCCGCAAATCGCCCGTTGTATTACTTCATCGCGCCTGCTGGGACGCCGAATTACGGCGATGAGCTCATCGCCATGACCTGGCTCCGTCACGTGGCGCAGGTCGCACCGGACGCAGATGTCGTCATCGACTGCCTGCGCCCCGAATCGGCGCGAAAGCGCATGGCGGATCTGCACCCGAACCTGCGTTTCACCGACACGCTGTGGCAGTCGTGCATTCGCAACTGGACGGCGAGCGTCCGCGACGTCGCCGACACCGTCACCAAGTACGTCGACGACCCCGAGCGCGCCGGCGACCTCGCCGAGGGACTCGAGACCCTCCGCCACGCCGACGTCGTCCACCTCGTCGGTGGCGGCTTCGTGAACTCGATCTGGCCGGCCTTCATGGGCCTGCCGGCCGCCGCCGCGGCCGCGGTGCGCCACTCCGGTGGCCGCGCCGCGATGACCGGTCAGGGCCTCTTCCCGGCCGCGACCGGCGGCGAGGAGGTCATCCGTGAGATCGCCGGCGGCTTCGACGTCGTCGACGTACGCGACGAGGCCTCCGTCACGGTCCTCGGCCTGGACAAGGTGACCCACACCGGCGACGACGCCTACCTCGGCCTCGGCCCCGACCTCTTCCGCAAGGACGAGGAGGTCCCGCAGGTCATGGTGAGCATCCAGTCCCAGCTCGCCGAGGTCGAGCCGGAGCCTCTGCTGCGCTTCCTCGTCGAGGTGGTCAGGGCCTGGCGCGTCGAGTCGTGCGGCATCATCGAGTGCATGCCCGACGAGGACAAGGAGATCCTCGACCTCGCCGAGACGATCCTCCCGGTCTCCCGCCGGTACGACGTCGACGACATCCTCGCGAACGGCATGCCGGTGGCGCCGGGGCAGTCCTGGCTGTCCACCCGCTTCCACCCGCACCTGGTCGCGGCGGCCGGCGGCGCGGGCGGTGTCGCGCTGAACATCCGGCCCGACTACTACGGCACGAAGCACAACTCGCTCATCAAGGCGGGTTCCGGCTGGTCGCTGCTGAACGAGCCGATGATCCCGGCACGGCCGAAGGCCGGCGGCTACGGCGAGGAGCGCTGCACGGAGCTGCGCGCCGCCAAGCGTGAGGTCGCCGACCGCATCTACCCGTCGCAGTCCTGACCCGGCGTCCCCCGGCCGGGCCGGGGGAGCGGCTGGCAGCGTCCACCCGTCCGGGCACGCCGAGCGAGACCCCTCGCCGGACCGTGCCCGGACGGTCGCGTTCCCGGGGCCCTTCGCCGCCCGCCGGCGGCCCGGCGGCGTCACGGCCCCCGCCCCCTGAAGCCGACGAGGCCCCGCCGGATCTCCGGCGGGGCCTCGTTCGGTGTGACGTCGGTCAGATCGGCTACCACGACCTGCCGTGGCGGACCATCGCGGCGGGGATCTCCGCGTCGCCCTTGATGACCTGGCGCTCGAGGCGACCCATGAAGTAGACGATCTCCTCGTGGTTCGTCGAGCCCACGAAGCCCTCCACGCCGAGCTTGTAGTACAGCGACGTGGTGATCTCGCCGAGCGTGTGCTCGTAGGGCTCATCGCGCTTGAGCGCTTGGATCAGCGCCGGCACGTCGCACTTCAGCGTCACGTTCTGGCGTACGTAGAACTCCTCGCCGCTGCCGACGTCGGCGACGGGCAGGCCGGGGTGCGCGTACGTCTCCGTCGGCTCCTCGTTGTTGGAGAGGTACGCCGGCAGTGTGAGCATGTCGTAGCGGAACACCTCGTCCAGGATCGGGAGGACGTCCTCCGAGATGCGGGGGCGCATCTCCTGCTCCCACCAGAGGCGGAACAGCTCCTTGATCGCGGTGCGGCCGTAGACCATCTCCGTCGCCGGGCCGAGCGCGTCCGGGTCGGTGAAGGAGCGGGACAGCAGCGCCTGCAGCGGCGCGGCCGTCGGCTCTTCGGTCGTGGAGAACCACTCGACCATCGAGCGGAGCGCCTGGGACTGGGTGACGCCGCCGAGGAACCGCAGGCCCGTCCACATGTTGCGGAAGACCGGGTTCTCCGCGGTCAGTCGTGACCAGAACAGGAACCGGTGGATGAGCTGGTTGTCCTGCGGGGTCATCGTCTTGTGCGCCAGGACGTACTCGAAGTCGTCCCGGTCACCACGCACGGTGACGAGGCCGAACTTCTCCTTGTCCTCGGAGTACTCGGTGTTCGGCAGGAGCAGCAGCGGGTACGCCGCGACGCGTGTGACGTACTGCGAGAGCTTGTCGTAGCCCTCCATGAAGGACTCGACGGTCTCACCGGGGGCGCCCCAGATGAGCTCGGCGTAGCACTCCATGCCCTCGTGGTTGAGCCACTGGGCCAGCTCTTCCCAGGCGTTCACCTTCATGTTGCGCCGGTGCATGAGCGTCAGCGCTTCCTCATTGAGCGTCTGAAGCGCCAGGGTGAAGGAGCTGTGCAGGCCGGCATCCTTCATCATGCGGACGATCTTGTAGAACATCTGGGACTTGTTCTTCGCCCAGGACGTCTCAAGCGCCTTCGGGTAGCCGTACTTGTTGCGGACCTCGATCATGTCCTCGACGAACTCGTAGTCGATCGGGAGCATGCCGAAGTTGGCGTCGCAGAGCACGATGGTGTGCACCTTGTGCTGCGCGAAGATCTCGAGCTCCTGACGGAGCCGTTCGCGGGAGAAGGCGCGGACCCGCTGGCCGACGGCGCCACCCCAGTAGCAGAACGCGCACTTGTAGGGGCAGCCGCGGTTGGTCTCGAGGAGGGCGACGTCGTAGGGGAACTTGCCGTTCTCGTCCTCGAGCCGCACGATGCCGTTGATGAACGGCGACGGGATGACGTCGAGGTCCTCGATGCGCTCGCGCTCGGCGGTCGTGATGAGCTTTCCACCGCCGTCGATGAACGAGATTCCCTCGACGTCGTGCATCTCGTTGGCGGCGATGCCGTCGAGGTGGTTCAGCAGGACGTCGCGGAAGGTCAGCTCACCCTCACCGTTCACGATGATGTCGACGTCGGGGAACATCTTGAAGGTCCGGTCGGCCTGGTTGGCGACGTGCGTGCCGCCGAAGACCACCAAGCCGTCCGGCTTGATCTGCTTGTAGGTCTCGGCGAGAGAGCCGAAGGTGCGGAAGTTCCAGCCGAGGACCGAGAAGGCCAGGACGTCGGGCAGATCACCCTGGCCGAACAGGGCCTGCGCCAGGCCGGTGAGAGTCTGGCCGCCATCGAAATTGCGAATGTCGATGTCGCACTCGCGCCGAATGCGCTCGTCCGCCAGGGCGACGGCCTTGATATACCCGGATGCGAGTGGCATCGATTCCAGCGACATGACCCAGACGCCTTGCTGGACGAGCCAAACTCGCTTCTTCGACCCTGTCTCTGTCATGTCAACCTCTTCATTCGGTGAGCCTCCATGTTCAGGACAACAGGCCGGGTTCAAGCAGTGTTAGAGAGCGGATCGACGCGCACGGCGAGGCGTTCACCGTGGGTTGCCAAATCAGTCAAAAAACGTACGAGAAAACGGCCGGACGATCATTAGAGGACGGCTATTGATGGCGTTGCGACGAACGCGATCCGGCGTCGTGCCAGAATGCCCGAACGGCGTCCTCCAGGGACCGGCGCGGACGCCACCCCAGAAGTTCGGCCGCCCGGCTCGTGTCCGCCTGGAGCCAGGTGACGTCGACGCGTTGCGGTTGCGGACCTTCGGGGTCCGGCAGGCGCTCGACCACCTTGGCCGGCACCTCGCTGATCTCGATCAGCAGGTCGACCAGTGACCGCACGGTCACGGCCTCGCCGCGGCCGAGGTTCAGCACCTGGCCCGTGAGGTCGCTCTCGGCGGCCAGGACGGTCGCGTCGGCGACGTCGCGTACGTCGATGAAGTCGCGGCATGCCCGTAGAGGCTGGAGTTCGACCACGGCGGTCTCGCCCTTCTCCGCGGCCATGAGCAACTGCTCGGCCACCCGGCCGAGCAGACTGAAGTTGGGCGCGCCCGGCCCTGCGACGTTGGAGACGCGCAGCACCACGCCGTCGAGGGGCCCGGCGGACGTGGCCGCGATGACGGCCTCGCTGGCCGCCAGCTTGGTCTGGCCGTAGAGGTCGCTCGGCCCCAAGGGCGCGTCCTCGCCGAGCGAGGTGCCCTCTGGAGCCGGCGCGTACTCCATCATCGAGCCGAACTGCACGATCCTCGGATCGCACTGGGAGTCCACCAGCGCCGTCAGCAGCCGTTCGGTGACACCGAGGATCGTCGTCGGCATCTCGTGCTCACCCACCCCCCACACGCCGCCGGAGGCGTTGACGACGACGGTGGGGTGTTCCTCGGCGATCACCTTGGTGAGCAGCTCCAAGGGGGTCTGCGCGAGGTCCATGGCGAGCGAGCGGCAACCGTGAGGGACCGAGTGGAGCCGGCGGGCGATCACCAGTACGTCGTAACCGGCCTTGGCGAACGCCGTGGAGACGTTACGCCCGACATAGCCGGTGCCGCCCAGGACGGTTACCCGAGGGCCGTCATGGATCGCCATGCTTGCCTCCTAAGGAGAGCAGGTCGCGAGATCACGGCGTTCCTGGCGGCCGCCGATGTTCGTCAAACAGCGGGGCCGGAGAGGAGGTCCCAGCCTCCGTCCATCGTGATGATCTGACCGGTGACCCAGGAGCTGGCGGGCTCGGCCAGGCGCGTGATCCAGCTCGTGACGTCGCCCAGCTCGCCGTAGCGGCCGAGCGGGAAGGTCTTGGCCTTCTCGGCGCGCACCGCGTTGATCTGCTCGTCGCTCCAGCCGGCGGCCTTCGCGGTCGCGATGAGACCCTCGGTCTCGACGCTGCCGGGCGCGACCGCGTTCACGCGGATGCGGCGGGGCGCGAGCTCACGGGCCCACGACCGGGTCAGGCTGTCGATCGCGGCCTTGCTCGCCGAGTAGACGGCCTGGCCGGGACCGGGTAGGTGGCCCATGACGCTGGACACGAAGACGATGGAGGAGCCCTTGCTCAGGTACGACTCCAGCCGCGAGGTCAAGATGATCGACCCCGTGACGTTGGTGTCGACGATCTCCTTGGCGGCGACCGGGTCCATCTTCTCCAGGGGAGTGGAGCGCCAGATGCCGGCGTTGTTCACCAGGACGTCGAGCTTGCCCGGGCCGTCCTTGACGGCATCGACGATCGCCGCGATGCCCTCCTCGCTGCTGACGTCGGCCACGACGGGCACGATCGACGAGTGCAGCGCGGCGGACTCGGCCAGCGGCTCCTTGCGGCGGCCGGCCACGATGACGGTCTCGGCACCCTGGTCGGCGAAGGCCAGCGCGGTCGCGCGGCCGATGCCCGTACCGCCGCCGGTGACGACGACGTGCCGACCCTCAAAAGGCAGATCTGCCATGACTTTCCCTTCTGCGGCGTACGTGGGTCAGATGATGAGGTTTCCGCCCGCCACCGGCAGGAAGGCACCGGTGACGTAGGACATCTCGTCGCTGGCCACGACGGCGACGGCCCGCGCGACCTCTTCCGGCTCGGCGATGCGCTGCATCGGAATGCCGCCGATGTAGGAGTCGAGCTGCTTGGCGACGTGCTCCATCTTGATGGCGCGCTCGAAGCCGTCGCTGCGGGTCACGTCGGGGATGACGGTGTTGACCCGGACGTTGGAGGGGCCGAGCTCGACGGCGAGGTGCTTCATGGCGGTCTCGCAGCCGACCTTGGCGAGGGCGTGGCCCATGCCGCCCGCGTACGTGCGGCGTGCGTAGATCGCCGAGACGAAGACGATGTTGCCGGTCTTGCGCTCGACCATGCGGGGAGCCAGCGCGTACGCGGGCACCATGGCGGCGCGGAACTGGTCGATCATCTCCTCGCCGAGCTCGTCGACGGTGTGGGACAGCGCGGCTCCGCGGAGCACGTCGTCGAACCCGGTCGCGTTGAGGACGAGGATGTCGATCGGACCGAGGTCGCGCTCAGCGGCGGCGACCATGGTCTCGACCTGCGCGGTGTCCCGGACATCGGCCTGGTAGGCGGCCGCGCGGCCACCGTTCTTCTCGATGTCCTTGACACCCTGCTCGGCACCGGCGACCGAGTTACGGTAATTGAGGGCCACGGCCGCACCGCGACTGGCCAGCTCGGCCGCGATCACCGCGCCGATGTTCCGGCCGGCCCCGGTAACGAGGGCGACTTTGCCGTCAAGGGAAGAGTGCGTCATGACGTGGACGCTAGGGAGTTTGGACAGAGAGCCGGTTGAGTCGCCTTCGAGGCTCACGGAAGTTCTCGCGCGGGGGCGGCCAGGAACGGTGTCAGCAGGTCGGGGATGGCCTCGTCGGCCACCCGCAGCGCCTCGCCGAGCGGGGTGTCCTGCACCGGGTACTTCTGCTTGCCCGCCGCCGTGGCGGCGATGAGCGACGTGAGGCCGACCCGGCGCTGGAAGAACGACCGGCGTACGTTCCAGCCGATGATGCCGTCGCAGGCGAGCACGTAGCGGCGGCGGAACAGCGACCGGTGGCGCGCGATGAGGGCGCCGTCGGCGATCGTGTGGCCGAGCGCGCGGTACCGGTCCTCGGCCAGCAGCGCCGCCGCGGGTAGCACCGGCAGGGCGATGACCGTGCTCCACCACGGCAGGTCCGCCTGCCACTGCGCGACGCCGATCGCGGCGACGAACAGCACGGACAGGACCAGTGCGCGCGTGTATCGGCGGCGGTGGGCCTTCGGCCCGTGCCCGGTCAGCGGCCGGTTCAGCGCGGCGGGGCGCCGGATCAGCTCGCCGGTGACCCGCATGACCTCGTCGCGCGGCGCGGGCGGGACCAGCATCGCGGCGCTGCGCTCGGCCTGGTTGCCCTTCTGGAGTCCGGTGGCGATCGCGTTGACCCGCGCCCCGCGGAACAGGCGTACGAGCAGCGGCTCGATCACGTCGGCGCCGTGGATCCGGCGCTCCTCGAGCGTGGTGACGCGGCGTGCCAGCAGTCCGTGCGACACCCGGAGGGTGCCGTTCGAGCGCCGCGTCACGCGGAAGCCGTAGAAGGAGAGCGAGTAGCCGATGGCGGACGCCAGGCCGATGACGAACCAGACGAGCAGGACCACCTCGACGCCGGCGAGCGGCAGCGGCAGCCACGCGATCTCGTGGAGCAGGGCGCGCAGCGGGGGGATGCCGTCGGGGTCGACGTGCAGCTCGAAGACGATCGGCGAGAGCAGGAACGTGAGGACGCCGACCGCGACGACGCCGGAGAGCATGAACGGGCTGTAGAGCCGCCACACCGGGCGCAGCCGTGTCAGCTCGGTCTCGGTGATCTCGACCTGCTCGGCGTCGCGTACGAGCAGGTCGTCCGCGAGCCGTTTCGCCTCGTCCGCCAGCAGCGCGTCGAGCTTGAGGCCCTTGTCCTGCCGGCCGGACCGCCCGGTGCCGATGTTCACGAGCGCGACGCCGAGCATCCGGTGCAGGACGTCGGCCGACACGTCGACGGTCCGCACCCGGTCGCGCGGCACCGAGAGCACCCTGCGGCGGAACAGGCCCCGGCGGACCAGGACCTGTTCGGAGGTCGTGCGGTACGTGGTGGTGAGCCAGCGCATGATGCCGATCCACAGCGCGCCCAGCGTGATCGCCACCGGCCAGCTCCAGCCGACGCTGCCGTTGGCCCCGGCGATGGCGCTGCCGATGATCAGCGGCGACGAGCGCAGCAGCTCGTGCGTCGGGTGGATGACCAGCATGCGGACGTTCAGCCGACGCCAGGTCGGCTCGTCGGCGTCCGGCACCGGTGCGGTCTCCTCCTCGGACAGTCCGGGCGGGGCCGTCATGTCGCGTCTCCTCGTGAGGCCTCGGCGTACGCGGTCAGCTCGTCCACGAGCCGCTGCGCGGTGTCGGAGTCGAGCCCCTGGATCGTCAGCGAACCGGCCGACGACGCGGTCGTGACCGTCACCTTCGCGAGCCGGAAGAGCTGCTGGATCGGGCCGCGTTGGCTGTCGACCGTCTGGATGCGCGACAGCGGCGCGATCCGCTGCTCCTGGTTGAACCAGCCGGCCTGGGTGTAGAGGGCCTGGTCGGTGGACTCCCAGCGGTGCACGCGGTAGCGCCACTGCGGCATGACGCCCATGTGGGCGGCGGCCAGTACGACGCTCGCCACCAGGGCCGCCTCGTGCCAGCCGGGGTGGTCGTCGTCGACCAGGGCGAACCAGAGGATCTGGACCAGGATGATCCCGGCCCAGCCGCCGAGGGCGCGCGTCATCCAGAACCACGGGGCCTTGTGGCTGACGCGGTTGGCCGGAGGCCGCAGCTCGAGCGCGGTCGTCGTCATCGCGCCGCTCACCGCCCGGCGATGCGTTCGAGGGTGGGTACGAGCTGCGCCGGGGTGGGTCTGGCGGTCAGCTCGCGCTTGAGCCGCAGCGCCGCGTCGCGGTAGTCCTCGCCGAGGACCGTCTTGACGCCCTGCCGGATCTCCTCCGGCTCGGCGACGAGGCCCGGCAGGCACCTGACGGCGCCGGTCACCGTGGCGCGCTCGGCGATGGCGATCGTGTCGTCGGTCAGCGGCAGCGAGAGCTGAGGTACGCCCGCGACGGCGGCGGTCATCAGGGACCCCGCGCTGGCGTGGTGGATGACGGCGTCGCACGTGTCCAGCACGAGCTGGAACGGGAACTCCTTCATGACCCGTACGCCGTCGGGGAGCTCACCGAGCGCCTCGAGCTGCTCCGGGCCCGCGGTGAGGACCACCTCGGCGCCCGTCTCGGCCGCGGCGTCGATCGCGGTGCGCAGCGCCGGCCAGTGGGCGCCGAACGTGCCGGTCGCGGACCGGCCCCACAGCACGCAGACGCGGCGCTTGGGCGCGGGCTCGCGCAGCCAGGCCGGCACGGCCCCGGTGCCGTTGTAGGGGATGTACTGGACGGGCATCCGGACCGCGTCGCCGTGCTCGAGCGCGGCCGCGCCCGGCGTGGGATCGATCACGTACTCGGTGTCCTCACGGCGCCACGGGTCCAGCCCGTGGCGGATGAACGATCCCGTGGGGTCGTCCGGGCCCATGTCCAGGTGCGTGCCGCGCTCGACCGCGCCGAACAGGCCGGGGGAGTAGAAGACGGAGGGCACGCCGATGGCGCGGGCGGCGAGGGGGCCCTGCTCCGACATCAGGCTGTAGCAGACGACGTCGGGCCGCCACTGCTGGGCGAAGGTGACGACCTCGTCGCTGCTCTCGCGGATCCCCTCCGACATGCTCATCCACAGTGCGGCGCCCTCGGCCTGGAGGTCGATCTCGCCGAGGTCCTTCATGGGCTCGCCCGTGGTGGGGTGGAGCGGCAGCGGGAGGTCCGGCAGGACGCGCCGCCCCTCGCTGCTCTTCATCACGTGACCGAACCGCGCGAGCCGCATCAGGTCGGTGCTGCGCAGGATCGGTACGGGGATCAGCGCGGTGCGCGCGACCGCCTCGACCTGCTCCGGCGCGCACGCCACACGTACGTCATGTCCGGCTGCCTGGAGAGCCCACCCGAACGGGACCATGCAGAAGTAGTCGCCGGTCCAGTTCGAGATCGTGAACAACACCCGCATACAGGCCTCCGCGCATAAGTCCTCCAGGACGATGCAGGCTCCCAACCATCGCTCGAAGACAACTCAAGCGAGGCCGGAGCCAGGCATGCAAAAACGGAACCGGGAGCACGGCTGCGCCGTACTCCCGGTTTTCCGTCGAGCATCCTAACCGGCGCGCGAGACCACCGGGTCGTTCATGCCGTGCATCGCGAGACCGTCGCTGACGTCCGCGGTGAGCACGCCCTGGTGGATGCGCTTGAGGCTCGCCGACGGCTCCAGGCCGAGCTCTTCGCTGAGGATCCGCCGTACGTTCTGGTAGGCGGTCAGGGCGTCGCCGCGGCGGCCCGCGCGGTGCAGCGCGATCATCAGCTGCGCGTGGAACCACTCGTTGAAGGCGTACCGGCGTACGAGGGTGCCGAGCTCCGGGATGAGCTCGCGGTACCGGCCGAGCTGCATGTCCGTCTGGACCCGCAGCTCCAGGGCGGTCACGTACTGCTCGTCCAGGTGCGTCACGTAGCTCTGCAGCAGCGCGCCGTGGACGACGTCGGTCAGCGCCGGGCCGTTCCACATGTCCAGGGCCGAGCGCAGCCGCTGCGCCGCCTGGTGGGTCTGGCCGTTCTCCAGCAGCAGCCGGCCCTGCGTGACGGCGCGGTCGAACATCCGGCAGTCGAGCTGCTCGTCGGAGACGCGCACCATGTAGCCGGGCGGCGTGGTGACGATCATCTCTTCGGCGGCACGGGTGCTGCTGTACCGGGCGATCGTCTTGCGGAGCTGGTAGATGTAGGTCTGCGTGGTGGTCACCGCGCTCTGCGGCGGCTCACCGCCCCACAGCTCCTCGATGAGGGAGTCCAGGCTGACGACCTGGTTGGCGCGAAGCAGAAGCAGCGCGAGAACCTGGCGAACCTTAGGCGCGCTCGGGGTACACGTCTGCTGGTCCTGGCTCACCTTGAGGGGGCCGAGCACGTTGAATTTCACCGGGGGTCTCTCCCTGACGATCGGACAGTCAACCTTCGTCAACACGAAGTAGGCCATGCCCGAAAGCACTTCTCAATAGGGGTACGTCGAAGATCCCAGTGCAGGTGGACCGGGTTACCGGTGGTCCGTCAACTTAGGGCGGCGTCATTGCGGAGGCCCCGAATCGCCTGATATACGCACAGCGCCGAGTACAGCTCCTGGCGCAGGAGCTCCGGGCTCTTGGAGCGGAACACCAGGCCCGAGCCGTCGCCGCACGACAGGCGCAGCGCGTCGAGGCAGCCGGTCAGCCGCCAGCGCGTACGCGCGGTGGCGCGCGCCTGCGCGCAGGTCAGCCGCGAGGGGTCTAGCAGGTCGGTGACCAGCACCGACGTGCACGGCGCCCGGCACTCGATGACCCGTACCACCTCGTCGTCCGCCGAGCCGTACGGCTGCGAGAGGTAGCTGCCGTCATCGAGGGTGCGCAGCGTGGGCAGCCAGGCCGGGGTCGCGGCGTGGCAGAGCATGTGCGCGCCGGTCGAGCGTACGAGCGCGGGCAGCCCCTGCGGCTGGAAGTCCTGGTCGAACACCGCCAGCGTGCCGGTGCCGAGGTGGTGCAGCAGCTCGCCGGCCAGGCCGGTCGTGCCGTCGGAGGGGGTACCGGTCACGGCTCCGATGACCGCGCCCGTACCACTCTCCCCGGCGGCCATGACCAGCATCTTCGGCTCGGTCCCGTACTCGGCGGCGTTCTTGGCGGTGTACGGCACGTTCAGCGTCGCGGCGTCCAGCACGACCGGGCGCAGGCCGGCGACGAGGGCGCCGTCGTCGCCGGACGCGGCGACCGGGCCGGCGACGCGCGCGAGCAGCGCCGCCATCACCTCCCAGCCGAGCCGCTGCCGGGCGCGGGAGATGGCCTCCCTCGACGGGGTCTCCGGCCGGTGGTCCAGCGCACCGGTCCACTGGAGACCGGACAGGAGCCGGTCCCAGACCTCGCAGGAACCGGCGGGGGAGAAGACCACCATCGCGAGGCAGTGGTAGACGACCATCGGGGCGGGAAGCAGGCGGGATCGCTGCTCGCGCACCTGTGCCGCGTCCACCGCGGCCTCCACGACCTCACGCCCGAAATACCTGGTCAGAAGGGCGATCGGAATGAGGTCGGGCAGCCGGGGGACGGTCGTTTTCGCCTGCGGTAGGTCCCGCGCCATGGGCCATATCATAAGTGCCTAAGTTGACGGCCCCGGGGGTACTCCACAATGCCTCTGATGACACATGCCGATGTGCCTCCATCGGACACCGGTATGAGGAAAAGGGGCATGTGACCCTGCATCACGGTATTCGCTCCGCCACCGAAGGTGATCGGAGGCCGACACGGCGAATTATTACCGCATGAAGTGATCGTTTAACCTGGGGCGCGAGATATAGGGGTCAGTTTTCGCCAGACGTACGGGTTGCGAAACGCATGACCATGATGGGCAGGCCGGCGAGGCCCAGCTCACGTATCGCGCGGATGCGGTTCACCAGCGGGAATACGGAGCCATAGAGCACTCCGCGGCCACGGGGAGCCTTCAGGTCGCGCAGCTCATCGACGTTCGCTATGGCCCGCAGCTTGTCCTTCTCGGCGGCGTCGACGGCCCACGGCATGGGCGGCGTCTGGTAGCCCTGAGCGGTCTTCATCTCGCCCTTGACGGTCTTCTGGCTGAACCACGGCGGAACGCCGTCGAAGAGCAGCGTGGCGCCGGGGAACCGCTCCGCGCACGTTGCGATGAGCTCGTGGACCTGCTCGGGCTGGAAGTACATCAGCAGACCCTGGGCCGAGATGAGCAGGCCCTTCGAGGGGTCGACGAGCTTCATCCAGTCCTCGTCCAGCGCGGAGCCGGCGAGGGTCTGCTGCCGGTCGAACTCGTCCGGCAGGAGCTTGGCGCGCAGCTCGATGGTCTCGGGCACGTCGACGCTCAGCCAGCGGACCGTGCCGTTGTCGACCCGCCAGAAGCCGGTCTCGAGGCCCTCGCCGAGGGCGACGACCTGGCCGTCGGGGTGCTCGCTCAGGAACTGCTGGATCTCCTGGTCGAAACGGAGTGCGCGCAGACCCTGCCACTGCCCCATCCCGGCCTTGCCGAACTTTTCCTCGAACGGATAGTCGATGGAGTCGACCAGCTCGATCGCCTTGGGGTCCTTGAGGACGGCGTCGGAACGCCTGGCCTCGGTCGCGCGCTGATAAAGGTTCCAGAGGAGCGTCTCGGGCACACCTTCAAGATTCGCCCTCGACTTCGCACTATCCGCCATCTGCTCTCCTCAATTCAGCAAAGCGCCGAGAAACCGTATCATGGCAATACGCTGGCGGCAATTATTGGATCTGTCGGTAGATTGAACGATACGGGCCTGCCTCATGAACCATGAGGCAGGCCCGATTTGCGTTAGTCGTCTGAATTGTCCTTGCCTTCGAGCGCCGGAGCGAGCTCGGGCATGGCAGCCGGGGGCGTGGCGTCGTCGGCCGGGGCCTCCGATGAGACCTCCGTCGCGGTGCGGAGGTTCGCCGTGGCGTTCTCCTGCTGCGGCGTCGGGGGCACCGGTGGGCGGCGCGGCTTGCTGTAGCGCCGCATCATCGGCTGCTCGACGTAGGTGTAGAGCAGCCAGGCGCATCCCAGGGTGACGAAGAACATCGAGATGATGAGCGGGATCGCCGCGTAGAACGGCATCATCTTGACGCCGGTCGCCATGTGGCCGTAGTGCACGACCATCCAGTGGATCAGGTAGAAGGCGAAGGCGAGGTCGCCCAGCTTCACCATGCGGTCGCCGCGCAGCCTCGACGGACGGTTCTCCAGGTCGGAGACGGCCGCCGCGCCCACGATCAACATCAAGGGGACCGCGAACGGCGCCATCACACCGATCATCTGCGGCAGTGGGCTGTGCGGAATCGCGGGCGGGATGAGGTCGATGATGTAGAAGACCGTCAGCCAGATGAAGCCGGTGCGCATCCGCAGCTTGCGCGGCCAGCGGCCCTTGACGACCATCAGCGCGACGAGGATGCCGAGCATGAAGTCGAACATCCGCACCGGCGGCAGCATGTAGACGAACCAGAGCTGGTACAGCGAGATGGGCGTGCCCCACAGTCGCGGGTGGGTCGGCAGCAGCCCGCCGATGAACGGCATCGTCCAGATGACGGCGATGAACCCGATGGCCCAGGCCCAGAGGCGTTCGGGCCGGATCTTGTCCAGGGCCCGGTGCACCCAGGGGAAGGACAGGTAGAACAGCAGGTCGCAGCAGAGCGACCAGTTCGGGCCGTCCGTGCTCTGGAACACCGAGACGACCGGGAAGAACGAGTGGATCAGGAAGATGCCCGGGACCAGCGCCAGATAGTTGATCTTCGGCGTCGAGATGACCAGCAGGATGAAGCCGGTGATCAGCGTCACGAAATGGTTCGGCCAGATGCGCACCATACGGCGCCGGATGAACCGGCGAGTGGTGTCACCAGGATAGGCCGACCAGGCGAGTACGAAACCGCTCAGTACAAAGAAGAACCCGACCGCGTACGAGCTGGGTCCGAGGAGCCAGAAGCCGAGAAAGTCCACCCACTTGTTGTGGAACATCGTCTCCAAGGAGACGTGGGCGATGAAGACCTGGAAGCAGGCCAAGAAACGCATTGAGGTAAGAATGGGCAGCCTATTTGCCCGTTCTTGCGGTGTGATCACCGTCATGACCTGCCCTTTCGAGGTCGGGGGGGTGTCGGGCCGGCAGGGCCTGTGCTGACGGCGTGCGCGGGCCGGCCCAGGGGTCAGATCTTCTGGGCGAGCCGCTCTTCGACGAACGCCATGAACTCGCGCGGTGTCGCAGCCTCGGCGATCGTCTCGTCGGGAAGCGTTACGTGCAGTTCCCGCTCGACACGACTGGCGGTCTCGAGCAGCGCGAGCGAATCGTAGCCGAGTTCCTCGAACGTCACTTCGAGAATGTCGCCGTCGAGGGCGTTCGCCTCGTCCTCGCCGGCGCACTGGCGCATGATTCGGCGCAGGTCATCAATGGTGAAATTGTTCATGGTCTCCCCTTCACCCGGTACGGATCTTCCGCGGATACGGCCGCGGTACGTATGTCAGGAGGCGGCGCGCAGTTTGTCGCGGTAGGCCATGCAGTCCTCGTAGGTCGGGAGCATGCCCTTGGCCGCGGCCTCCTCGAGCGTCGGGGCGGCGAGGTACTTATCCGCCAGGACCGGCTCGTCGATGAGTCCCCAGGGCAGGGCGAGGTCCGGGTCGAGCGGGTTGAGCACGATCTCCAGGTCGGGCATGTACGACGTCGAGCACTGGTAGTACACGCAGCTGTCGTCGGTCAGCGCCATGAAGGCGTGCCCGAGACCCTCGGAGATGTAGATGGCCGAGCTGGAGCTCGCGTCGAGCCAGGCCACCTCGTACTTCCCGAACGTCGGTGAACCCACGCGCAGGTCGATCACCATGTCGAGGACGGCGCCCCGGACACAGGTGACGAGCTTGGCCTGGCCCGGAGGGACGTTGGTGCCATGGATTCCACGGATCCCGCCACGGCACGTGACGGAGCAGTTCGTCTGCTCGATGTTGAGCGGATGCCCGACGGCCTCGGCCAGCGCGTCACGCTTGAACGCCTCGTAGAAGTGGCCGCGCACGTCTTCGTGCTTTTCGGGCGATACCCGGAAGACACCAGGAAGGCTCAGCTCGTGGATCTCCATGGGCGGGAATCTAGAAACGTGGCCTCGAGCCTCGTTGGAAGGATGACCGAACGGTCGCCTCGAACGCCCCTTGAGGCCCGCACCAGCGTGAATTGGAACTCTGCCCGCCCGGCGCCGCGCCCCCTCCTTCGGATCGCGCGGAACGGGCTCACGGCCGGTACGACGGCAGGAGAGGCTCCATGCGCGAAATGACACTCGGCGAGGACGGACCGGTCGTCTCGGCGCTCGGATTCGGCTGCCTCACGCTGAACGGCGGGCGTACGGGCGCGGCCGAGGCGGTGCGCCGTGCCGTCGAGGGCGGCGTCACCCTGTTCGACACGGCCGACTACTACGGCCAGGGCGCGTCCGAAGAGGCGCTCGGCGCGATGCTCGGCGCGGACCGCGACCGGGTGCTGCTCGCCTCCAAGACCGGCGTCGTCCACCGCGAGGGCGGGCCGCCCGGGATCGACGGCAGCCCCGCGCGGATCCGCGAGGCCTGCGAGGGGTCCCTGCGCCGGCTCGGCACGGACCGCCTCGACCTCTACCTGCTGGCGCGCGTCGACCGGCAGGTGCCGATCGAGGAGTCGGTCGGTGCGATGGCCGAGCTGGTCGCGGAGGGGAAGGTCCGCCACGTCGGCCTGTCCGAGGCAGCGCCGCACACGCTCAAGCGCGCGCAGGCGGTCCATCCGATCGCGGTGCTGCAGACCGAGTTCTCGCTGTGGGAACGCCACGTCGAGGAGCGGATCCTGCCGGCCTGCCGCGAGCTGGGCGTCGGGTTCATGGCCTACCGCCCGCTCGGCCTCGGCATGCTCTCCGACGAGTCCGCGGACCTGGCCACGCTGCCGCCCGGCGACTGGCGCCGCAGAGACCCGCGCTTCCAGGACGCCACGATCGGGCACAACCGGGAGCTCGCCGCGGGCCTGCGGCGCGTGGCGGCCGGCAAGGGCGTGACCGCCGCGCAGCTCGCCCTCGCCTGGCTGCTCGACCGCGACGTCGTCCCGGTCGTGGGCATGCTGTCGCCGGAGCACGTGACGGCGAACCTCGGCGCGGCCTCCGTCACGCTGACGGACGGGGAACGCGACGTCCTCGAGGCGCTGTTCGCCCCTGGCGCCGTGGCGGGTCCGCGATGCGCTCCGCCCCTCCTGGCCACCGTCGACACGGACGAAGAGGACGTTCTTCCACCAACTCTCGAGTAACCGTCGAAAGCGCCTGGCCATCGTCAACGGTGACGACGTGGAGTTGGAGAGGACACGGCCTGCCCTTGGCGGCAGGCCCTAGGTGGGAAGGCGCCGCTCGATGAGTCGGAGAGTCGTGATCACCGGCATTGGTGTCGTGGCACCGGGTTCGCCCGGGACGAAGGCCTTCTGGGAACGGATCACCGCCGGGAGGTCGGCGACGAGGACGATCTCGTCTTTCGATCCGGCTCCGTTCCGGTCGCGGATGGCCGCGGAGTGCGACTTCAACCCGGTCGAGGCCGGGCTGCGCCCCCAGGAGATCCGCCGGATGGACCGTACGTCGCAGTTCGCGGCGGTCTGTACCCGCGAGGCCATGGCCGACAGTGGGCTGGAGGAAGGTGAGCTTCCGCCGGAGCGGACCGGGGTCAGCCTCGGCAACGCCGTCGGCGCCACCCAGAAGCTGGACGAGGAGTACAACGTCCTGTCCGACGGTGGCCGTAAGTGGGTCGTCGACCCCGAGTACGCGCCGCCGCACATGTTCGACTACTTCATCCCGAGCTCGCTGGCGGCCGAGGTCGCCTGGGAGATCGGGGCGGGCGGGCCGGTCTCGCTCATCTCGGCGGGCTGCACGTCCGGGCTCGACTCGGTCGGCCACGCCGTCGACCTGATCCGAGAGGGATCCGCGGACGTGATGATCACCGGTGGCACGGAGGCTCCGCTGTCTCCGATCACGGTGGCCTGCTTCGACGCGATCAAGGGCACGTCCAACTACAACGACGACCCCGAGCACGCGCTGCGGCCGTTCGACAAGACCCGCAACGGGTTCGTCCTCGGTGAGGGCGCCGCCATCCTCGTGATCGAGGAGCTGGAGCGCGCACGCAAGCGCGACGCCCACATCTACGCCGAGATCACCGGGTTCGCCACGCGCAGCAACGCGTACCACATGACCGGGCTGCGGCCGGACGGCGCGGAGATGGCCGCGGCCATCCGCGCGGCGCTCGCGGAGAGCGGGATGTCGCCCGAGGACATCGCGTACGTCAACGCGCACGGCACCAGCACCAAGCAGAACGACCGGCACGAGACGGCGGCGATCAAGCGCAGCCTCGGCGCGCACGCCTACAACGTCCCGGTCAGCTCCATCAAGTCGATGATCGGGCACTCGCTCGGCGCGATCGGCTCGATCGAGATCGCCGCCTGCGCCCTCGCGCTCGAGCACGGCGTGATCCCGCCGACCGCCAACCTGAACCACCCGGACCCCGAGCTCGACCTGGACTACGTGCCGCTGGTCGCGCGCGAGCAGAAGATCGACGTCGCGCTGACGCTCGGCAGCGGCTTCGGCGGCTTCCAGAGCGCCATGATCCTCGCGCGTCCCGAGAGGACGGCGGCGTGAACGCGGTCATCACCGGCATCGGCGTCGCCGCGCCCAACGGCCTCGGCACCGAGGAGTTCTGGGCGCGGACCGTCAACGGTCAGACCGGCATCCGGCCGATCTCCGGGTTCGACACGTCCGCCTTCTCGACGAAGCTCGGCGGCGAGATCACCGGCTTCGTGCCGAGCGAGCACATCCCGGGCCGGCTGCTCCCGCAGACCGACCGGATGACGCAGCTCGCGCTGGCCGCGGCGGACTGGGCGATCGCGGACGCGAAGGTCGACCTCACCACGTACGACCCGCTCGACATGGGCGTGGTCACCGCGGGCGCGGCCGGCGGGTTCGAGTTCGGCCAGCGCGAGCTGGAGGCGCTGTGGGGCAGCGGCCCCGAGTACGTCAGCGTCTACCAGTCCTTCGCCTGGTTCTACGCGGTCAACACCGGGCAGCTGTCGATCCGGCACAACGTACGCGGCGCCAGCGGCGTCGTCGTCACCGAGCAGGCCGGTGGGCTCGACGCGATGGCGATCTCGCGGCGGCACGTCCGCAAGGGCACCCGGCTGCTGATCAGCGGCGGCCTCGACGCCCCGCTCGGACCGTGGGCGATGGCCTCGCAGATCCCCAACGGCCGGATGAGCAAGTCCGAGGACCCCTCGCGCGCCTACCTGCCGTTCGACGGCGACGCCAACGGCTACGTGCCGGGCGAGGGCGGCGCCATCCTGATCGTCGAGGACGCCGAGTCGGCGCGCGCCCGTGGCGCCGAGAAGGTCTACGGCCAGGTCGCCGGCTACCGCGCCACCTTCGACCCGGCGCCGGGCAGCGGGCAGGCCTCGCGCCTGACCTCGGCCATCAGTGGCGCGATCGAGGACGCGGGGATGACGCCCGGCGACATCGACGTGGTCTTCGCCGACGCGGCCGGACTGCCCGAGCTGGACCAGGACGAGGCCGACGCCCTCGCCGAGGTCTTCGGGCCCTCCGGTGTCCCGGTCACCGCGCCCAAGACGATGACGGGCCGGCTGTACTCCGGGGGTGCGGCGCTGGACATCGCGTCGGGCCTGCTGGCCATCCGTGACGGGGTGATCCCCCCGACGATCAACATCGACCGGCCGGCGCCGCAGTACCGGATCGACCTGGTGACGGCGGCGCGTTCCGTGCCGGTACGCAACGTCCTCGTCGTCGCGCGCGGCTACCACGGGTTCAACAGTGCCCTGGTGCTGAGCGAGCCGGCACGGGAGTGACCGATCACCGGACGCCGCCGGCCCGACGGCGACCGTAGAGCTGGGAAGGGGTCGTACGTGAACGAACCGATCGAGCCTGGCCAGGACGCCACGCTGTCGGAGATCTGCCGCAGCGCCGCGTACCTCATGGCCGCGGCGTCCAAGCCGCTGCGCCGGATCTCGGTGCGTAGCGGCGACGCCGCGATCGAGCTGGAGTGGCCGGAGGAGGCAGTGGTGGGCGTCCCCACGTTCGCCGCCCCGGTGGCCGACCTCGCCGATTTCGGCGCGGAGATCGGACAGGAGGGATCCGACCTCGTCTACATCAAGGCGGACACGGTCGGCACCTTCTTCCGTTCGCCCGAGCCCGGCGCGGACCCGTTCGTCGACACCGGGGACATGGTGGACGTCGGCCAGCAGGTCGCGATCCTCGAGGTGATGAAGATGATGTCGCCGATCGTGGCGGACCGGCCTGGCCGGATCGTGGAGATCCTGGCCTCCGACGGAGAGTCGGTGGAGTTCGACACGCGGCTGCTCGCGATCGCCCCGACCGTCGCCGCTCTCTGACGGCGGGCGGCCATGTTCGAGAAAATCCTCATCGCCAACCGTGGTGAGATCGCGCTCCGTGTGGTCCGCACCTGCCGGGAGATGGGCATCCGCAGCGTCGTGGTGTACTCCACGGCGGATCGCGATTCGGCGGCCGTCAGGGCGGCCGACGAGTCGGTGCACATCGGCTCGGCCGCGCCGAGGCGCAGCTACCTCTACATCCCGGCGATCATCGAGGCGGCGGCGCACACCGGGGCCCAGGCGATCCACCCCGGCTACGGCTTTCTCTCCGAGGACCCGGACTTCGCCGAGGTCACCGAGAAGAACGGCTTCGTCTTCATCGGCCCGCCGGCCAACGTCCTGGACCGGCTGGGCGACAAGGCGACCGCGCGGAGCCTGATGTCGGACGCGGGCCTCCCGCTGCTGCCGGGCAGCCTCGCGCCGTTGGAGAACATCGAGGACGCCGAACAGGTCGCCTCCGAGGTCGGCTACCCGCTGATCATCAAGGCGGTCGCCGGCGGCGGCGGCCGCGGCATGCGGGTCGCGAACTGCCCGCGCCTGCTCGCCGCGAACTACGGCGAGGCCAGGGCGGACGCCCAGGCGTTCTTCGGCGACAGCCGCGTCTACATGGAGCGGTACCTGACCCAGGCGCGCCATGTCGAGATCCAGATTCTCCGCGACTGGCACGGCAACACCGTGTGCCTCGGCGAGCGCGACTGCTCGGTCCAGCGGCGCCACCAGAAGCTCATCGAGGAGACCCCGGCGCCCGGACTGACGGAGTCGCTCCTGGCCAGGATGCGGGAGGCGGCCGTACGCGGCGCCGAGGCCGCGGGCTACGTCGGTGCGGGGACCTTCGAGTTCCTCGTCGATGAGGACCGGGAGTTCTACTTCATGGAGGTCAACAGTCGGATCCAGGTGGAGCACCCGGTGACGGAGATGGCCACCGGGCTGGACCTGATCCGTGAGCAGATCCGGATCGCCGACGGGCAGCGGCTCGGCTACACGACCGAGGACATCAGGCCGCGCGGCGCGGTCATCGAGTGCCGGGTCAACGCCGAGGACCCCAACCGCAACTTCATGCCGACACCCGGCATCGTCAACGAGTTCCGCGCGCCGGACGGGCCGTTCGTACGGGTCGACACCCACGTGCACTCGGGCTACCGGGTGCCGCCGGACTACGACTCGATGATCGCGAAGGTGATCGTGTCGGCGCCGGACCGCGACACGGCCATCGCCCGGATGCTGCGGTCGCTGGAGGAACTCGTCGTCGACGGGCCCGGGATGTCGACCACGGCGGGGTTCCTGAGCCGGGTGCTGGACGACTCGCTGTTCCGCGCCGGTGAGCACAGCACCGCGCTGGCCGGTGAGCTGCTCGAGGGCAAGAGCGAGGGCTGAGACGGTCTGACGAGGGCGGATCCGGCTCCGGCCGGGTCCGCCTCTCGCGTACGCGGGGCGAAATCCATTTCCGTCATGTCGGTGGTCACTGCGACAATCCGACACGGAGGTAAGCATCCACGATGACCATCGAACCTTACCGGCGGGTCCTGGCGGTCCCCGGCGCCCGTACGCTGCTGCTCGTCGGCCTGGCCGCCCGGATCCCGGTGATCGCGACCGGCCTGGTCCTGACCCTGCACGTGGTGAACGGCCTGAAGCTCGGCTTCCTGCCCGCGGGGCTGGTCGGCGCGGCCACGACCGGCGGCATGGCGGTCGGCGGCCCGATCACGGGCCGGTTCGTCGACCGGCACGGGCTCCGGCCGGTCATCGCGGTCACCACCGCCGCCCAGCTGGTCTTCTGGTCCGTCGCGGCGTTCCTGCCGTACTGGCCGCTGGTCGTCGCCGCCTTCCTCAGCGGGGTGCTGGGGCTCCCGGTCTTCACCACGATCCGCCAGTGCCTGGCGGCGGTCGTACCGGCCGAGGAGCGCCGTACCGCGTACGCGCTCGACGCGATGCTCATCGAGGTGAGCTACATGGTCGGCCCGGCCGTCGCGGTCGCCCTCAGCACCGCCGTCGGCGGCTGGGCCATGGCCTTCGTCGGCGCGGGCCTGGTCGGGTCCGGTACGGCACTGCTGCTGCTGAACCCGCCGACCCGGGAAGCGGGCGAGCCGGCGACCGGCGGGGCCGCGGTTCTCCGCCGGCAGTGGCTGACCCCCGCGCTGTTCGCCCTGCTCGGGGCGGCGTCCGCGGCGACCTTCGTGCTGGCCGCGATGGAGCTCAGCCTGGTCGCGGTGCTCAAGGCCGACGCCGCGACCGGGTGGACCGGCCTGGCCATCGCGCTGCTCGGCCTGTACTCGCTGGTCGGCGGCTTCGTCTACGGCGGTTTGCCGCGCGGCGTCTCACCGCTGGTCCTGATCGGCGTCATGGCCGCGCTCACCATCCCGGTCGGGCTGGTCGGACCCTGGCCGCTGCTCTGCCTCGCGCTCTTCCCTGCCGGGGTGCTCTGCGCCCCGGCGCTGTCCACGACGATCGACACGCTGAGCCGGTGGGTGCCGGCCGGCGCGCGCGGCGAGGCCATGGGCCTGCACAGCACGGCCCTCACCCTGGGCCTGGCCGTCTCCGGCCCCGTCACCGGTTACCTGATCGACGGCTGGGGCACCCGCTGGTCGTTCGCGTTGACGAGCCTCGGCGCGCTCCTGCTGATCATGCTGGTCACCCCGCTGTGGCGGCGTGCCGCCCGGCCGGTCGCGCCGGTGGTGAGCCCGGCTCAGTGACGCCGGGCGGTGACGGAGTGGGCGCTGCCGCCCAGCAGCGCCGGCCACTGGTGCACATGCACGCCGAAGCCACGGGAGGACAGTATGCCGACGACCTTGCCGAGCGCGCCGTCGATGTCGTGGACCTCGATGGCGACCGCCTGCACGCGGGGCCACAGCTCCTCGGCGAGGCCGTCCAGCACGTCGAGCTCGGCGCGCTCCACGTCGATCTTCAGCAGGCCGATGTCCTTGAGATCGTGCTCGGTGATGATGTCGGTGAGCGTCGTGACCCGCACTGTGCTGTGCTCGACCGCGTCCAGCCGGCCGACCACCATCTCGGCGATGTCGCTCGTAAGGCCGCTGTTGGTGATGAAGGCCGTGATGTTGCGCCGGTCGTCGTCGCGGTTCGGGCGCAGCGTCGACATGGTCGAGGACTGCGGGAAGTAGCTGAACTCGGTCTCACCGGCGGTCGCGCCGACCGCGAGCCGGAACACCTGGGCGTCGGGCGCGTGCCGGGAGAGGTTCTCCTGGAGGCAGTGGAACGTCTTCGGGGCCGGCTCGAAGGCGAGGATCCGCGCGTTGCGCACCCGGTCGGAGAAGTAGAGCGAGGCCATCCCGATGTGCGCGCCGATGTCGAGGACGACGTCGCCGCTGACCAGCCCGTGTACGGCGCCGGCGTAGGTGCCCTCGTCGGAGATCTCGGTCCACACCGTCGCGGTCTCGGTCGGATCGATGCACAGCACGCTCCGGCCGTCCGGCAGGTCGTACCGCTGGGCGTCGACACCGACCGTCTCTGACATGTTCCGAACCGCCCTTTCGCCGTCGCCGCCATGAGTCGCGCCGATGATCGTCTCCGCAGGACGAAACCCGGTTGAGCCCGGGTCGAGACCTTGCCGGTGTTCTAGGGCTTCAAGGACGTAATGTCGCAGTCGTGGTCGAACAGATGTGGCGGGGGGTCGGGGTGTTCCGCGTCGTGTCGCTCGTCTACGCCTCGGTGCTCATCGCGCGAGGCCACGACCGGTACGCCCGACCCGAGGCCGGCCTGCTCGCGCTCGCGGTGATGGCGGTCTGGACCGTGGTGACGATCGCCGCCTACGCGCGGCCCGCCACGCGCGGGCGCCCGCTCGTCGCCGCCGACGTCGCGCTCGCCGCCGCGCTGATCCTCGCGACCCGGTGGGTCGAGACCGGCGTCCGCATCGACCACGGGGCCGCGACCCTGCCGGTCTGCTGGGCCGCCGCGTCCGTACTGGCCTGCGCGGTCGCCGGTGGGCCGTGGGCGGGCCTGGCCGGAGCGGCCGTGCTCTCGGCGGCCGACGTGGCCGAGCGGCAGGCGGTCGCGCCCAACACGTTCAACGGGATCGTCCTGCTGCTGGTCACCGGGACGGTCGGCGGCTACGTCGTACGCCTCGGCGTGCGCGCGGAGACCGCCGTCGACCGGGCCGCGCGGCTCGAGGCCGCCACCGCCGAACGCCGGCGGATCGCCCGCGACATCCACGACTCGGTCCTTCAGGTCCTCGCGCTCGTCAGCGTCCGCGGGCGCGAGCTGGGCGGCGAGGCCGCCGAACTCGGGCGGCTGGCCGGCGAGCAGGAGGTCGCGCTGCGCTCCCTGGTCGTGATGGCCCCGCCCGCGCGTACCGGCGAGCTCGACCTGCGGACGCTGCTGGAGGGCCACGCCGGAGAGCGGGTCACGGTGTCGTGCCCGGCCGAGCCCGTACCGCTCACCGAGGAGACCGCGCGTGCGCTGGCGGCGGCGACCGGCGAGGCGCTCGACAACGTGCGCCGCCACGCCGGTACGGACGCGCGGGCCTGGGTGCTGCTCGAGGACGAGGGCCACGTGGTGACGGTCGGCGTACGCGACGACGGGGTGGGGTTCGTCGCGGACCGCCTCACCGAGGCCGAGCGGGACGGCCGCCTCGGCGTCGCGCAGTCGATCATGGGCCGGGTACGTGACGTGGGCGGGCGTGCGGACGTGGTCTCGACGCCCGGACAGGGAACCGAGGTGGAGCTGCGTGTCCCCCGAAGCTGACCCGAGAGTGCTGGTCGTCGACGACCACCCGATCTGGCGCGAGAGCCTCGCCGAGGGCCTGGAACAGGCGGGACTCGAGGTCGTGGGCACGGCCGGCGATGGCGCGCAGGCACTGCGGATCGCCCGCGCGACCAGGCCGCAGGTGGTCCTGCTCGATCTCCACCTGCCCGACCTGTCGGGCGTCGAGGTCACCCGCCGCCTGCTGGCCGCCGACCCGTCGGCCCGCGTCCTCGTGCTGTCGGCGAGCGGCGAACGCCAGGACGTCCTCGACGCCGTCACCGCGGGAGCCACCGGCTACCTCACCAAGTCCGCGCGCATCGAAGAGGTGCTGTCCGCGGTACGGTCGACCGCCGCCGGCGAGGCGGTGTTCACACCGGGCCTGGCCGGCCTGGTGCTGGGGGAGTACCGCAGGCTCGTCGCCGCGCCGGCGCCCGGCCCGGACACACCACGGCTGACCGGCCGCGAGACCGAGATCCTGCGCCTGGTCGCCAAGGGCCTGACCTACCCGCAGATCGCCGAGCGGCTCGTACTGTCCGCACGTACCGTGCAGAACCACGTCCAGAACACCCTCACCAAGCTGCGGCTGCACAACAAGGCACAGCTGGTGCGCTACGCCCTCGAACAGGGCATCGACTAATCGAGGACCTGTCCGGAGCGCGACTGCGGCTCCGGCGAACCAGGTAGAAGTACTCAGCCGTAGCCGGGTGGTCGGGCTCAGGCGCGGGGGAGCGGGACGGCCGATGCTCGAGTCATGGACACCTCCAACGCGCCGTCGAGGCGGGGGAAGCGGACCGCGCACACCGTCGTCACCGTTCTGCTGGCGGTGTTCGCCGCGCTGGCGGTCATCTCCGGCCTGGCCGTCGTCGCCTTCTACGTCATCATCGTGCTCGCCATGAACAACTACGGGAGCAACAAGTGATCCGCCGCCTGCGTCTCATGGTCATCGTGGCCCGTCCCGCCGTCGTCATCCTTCTCGGCCTGTTCGCCGACCTCGGGCTCGCCCAGACCGGTCACGGCGAGGACCGCCTGCGGCTGGCCGAGGTCCTCGTCGTGGTGGCCGGGTTCCTGCTGTTCTCCGTCGCCTGCAACGACCTCGCCGACGAGGCCATCGACCGGGTGAACCTCCCCGGCGACCGGCGCCGCCCGCTCGTGGCCGGTACGGCCGCACGGCGCGACCTCGTCCTCACCGCCGTCACCGCGGCCGTGGTCACGGTCGCGGCGAGCGCACTGCTGCCCTGGCCCGCGATCGCGCTGTCCGCCGCCGGGCTCGCGCTGAGCGCCGGGTACTCCCTGCGCCCGGTACGGTTCGCCGACCGGGGCGCGGTCGCCTCGATGATGCTGCCCGCCTGCTACGTCGCCGTGCCGTACCTCCTCGGCGTCCTCGCGGGCCGCGGCCACGTGCGCGCCGGTGACCTCACGCTGCTCGCCGGGCTGTACGTCGGATTCGTCGGCCGCATCCTGTTGAAGGACTTCCGCGACGTGCGCGGCGACGCGCTGTTCGGCAAGCGCACGTTCCTGGTCCGCCACGGCCGCCGGTGGACGTGCGCGTTCAGCGCCGGGTGCTGGACGGCCGGCACGGTCCTGCTGATGGTCGCGGTGCACCGGCCGACGCCGATGCTGGTCGCGGTCTCCTCGGCCGCGCTCGCGGGCGTGCTCGTCCTGCTGCGCGCCCTGGCGGCCGGTTCGAACCCGCGCCGCGACGAGGCGCTGATCTCCGCGGCGGCGATCGTCGGGCGCGGGACGCTCGTCGCGCTGCTGGCGCACCTGTCGATGACCCACGCGCACATCTCGGCGCCGGTCCACAACGCCGCGCTCGGCGCGCTGGGCCTCGTCGTCGCCGGTCAGGCCGTACGGATGGTCCGGCGGGGGCCGGTCACGTCCCTGACGGTCCCCACCGAGGTGGCGGCCGCCGCGACGGCCGCCACCTCGGGGGAGCCGCTGGTCAGGCGGTGAAGGAGAAGGAGTTCACGCCGAGGCCGGGACCGCCCTGCCACGGCTCGAAACCGAACTGCACGCTGGTCAGGTACCAGGAGTTCTGGACGTAGCCGCGGTTCACCGCGTCCGTCGTGAAGTCCTTGATCCCCACGTCCAGCCCGTTGGTCGGCTGTTGCCGGACGTAGGAGACGACGTTCCATCCGGTGTTGCCGAACCAGACGTCCCAGGTCGCGCCCGCGAGGTTCACGGAGGCCACCTTGCTGCCGACGGGCTGGGGCGCGCCGCTGTGGCTCCCCCAGATCATCAGCTCCGCGCCGGTGTTCTGGCCCGGCGGGTTGGGCGTGGGGTCGTACCAGATGTCGTATGCCGCGTCCCACTGCCCGCTGGTGGTGTTGTACGAGACGGTCGTGCGCGGGTCGCCGAAGGAACTGACGCGCAGCGGCAGCCCGCTGCCGGAGCTGCAGTTGCCGTAGTGGCAGCCCGCGTAGATCGACGGGTACGCGGCGGGAGCGCCGTTCGTCGGGACGTTGTGGTCACCGGTGGTGACGCTGAAGCCGGACGCGGTGACGTTGATGCACTGGGGGATCGAGTCACCCCACTCGTTGTTCTGGACGATGTAACGGCCGCCCGCGATGGAGGCCGAGCCGAACTTGTCGCAGACCTGGGTGTCCGCGTTCGCCGTACGTGCGGTCAGGACGGCCATGCCCGGTCCGGCGGCCACCAGGGCGACGAGGGCGGCCAGTGCGCGCAGGGATCTCATGGGGGTCTCCACTTTCTCTCAGCGGGGTGAGTGGGAGCGCTCCCAGCGTCGCATAAGCCCCAGAACTGTCAAGGTTCCCGTCAGACGCGCGAACCACCAGGCGGCAGAATGAAGCGCATGTCCCGACCCGGCCCGGCCGCCCCCGGCGGAGATTGCCCGTGCGGGCTGCCCGCACCGTACGACGACTGCTGCGGGCGCCTGCACCGCGCCGACGCGAGGGCGCCGACCGCGGAGAGGCTCATGCGGTCGCGGTTCAGCGCGTTCCACGTGCACGACGAGGCGTACCTCCTGCGGACCTGGCATCCCTCGACGCGGCCGGCGGACGTCGATTTCGACCGTGCACTGGAATGGGTGCGCCTGGAGATCCTCGGCACCACCGGCGGGAGCTTCCTCGACGACCAGGGGACCGTGCGCTTCCGCGCCCACTACCGTGAGGCGGGCCGCCCGGGAGTCATGGAGGAAGCCAGCCGTTTCGTCGCCCAGGACGGCGCCTGGCTGTACGTCGGCCCGGTCTGACCCGGCCGGTCAGTCGGGGACGGCCTGCCCCTTCCCGAGGACCCGCACCTCGCTGGGCGTGACGGCGAACCGTGCGCGGTCATGTGCCAGGTCGACGCCGATCTGGGCGCCGTCGGGGACCACGACGTTCTTGTCGATGATGGCGTTGCGCACGACGGCGCCGCGCCCGACGCGTACGCCGTCCATCAGCACCGAGCCGTGGACCGTCGCGCCCGCGTCCAGGTGGACCCCGGGTGACAGGATCGACCGCTCGGCCGAGCCGCCGGACAGGATCGCGCCGGGGGAGACCATCGAGTCGATCGCGGACCCGCGGCGGCCCTCGTCGTTGAAGACGAACTTGGCCGGCGGCAGCGGGTCGTGCCCGGTGTAGATCGGCCAGTCCAGGTTGTAGAGGTTGAAGATGGGATGGACCGAGATCAGGTCCATGTGCGCCTCGTAGAACGCGTCCAGGGTGCCGACGTCGCGCCAGTAGCCGCGGTCCCGGTCGGTCGACCCGGGCACCCGGTTGTCGGCGAAGTCGTAGACCTGCGCCTGCCCCTCCTCGACCAGCGCGGGGATGAGGTTGCCGCCGACGTCGTGCTTGCTGGACGGGTCGAGCGCGTCGCGTTTCACGGCGTCGATCAGGACGCGCGTGTCGAACACGTAGTTGCCCATCGACGCGTAGACCTGGTCGGGCGCGTCCGGCAGGCCCGTGGCGTCGGTCGGCTTCTCGCGGAACGCGGAGACGCCCAGGCCATCGGCGTGGGTCTCGATCACGCCGAACTGGTCGGCCAGCGCCAGCGGCTGGCGGATCGCGGCGATCGTCACGCCCGCGCCGGAGGCGATGTGCTGGTCGACCATCTGGCGCGGGTCCATGCGGTAGATGTGGTCGGCGCCGAACACGATGATGTGGTCGGGCCGCTCGTCCTCGATGAGGTTGAGGTTCTGCAGGATCGCGTCGGCCGAGCCGGCGAACCACCGCGGCCCGAGCCGCTGCTGCGCGGGCACCGGCGTGACGTAGTTGCCGAGGAGCGTCGACATCCGCCAGGTACGCGACACGTGCCGGTCGAGGCTGTGGCTCTTGTACTGGGTGAGTACGACGATCTTCAGGTAGCCGGCGTTGGTCAGGTTGGACAGTACGAAGTCGACCAGCCGGTACATGCCGCCGAAGGGAACCGCCGGCTTGGCCCGGTCGGCCGTGAGGGGCAGGAGTCGCTTGCCCTCGCCACCGGCCAGAACCATGGACAGTACGTGAGACCTCGCCATGACCGTGACCCTAACCGCACGGCCGCAAAGAAAACAGGCGGCGTGATCCGGGCGTCCTAAACTCCGCTGTATGCGCATCGACCTGCTCAGCCGCGAATATCCGCCTGAGGTGTACGGGGGAGCAGGTGTTCACGTCGAGTACCTCGCGCGTGAGCTGCGTGCCTCCTGCGAGGTACGGGTCCGCTGCTTCGGCGCCGAACGCGACGAGCCCGGCGTGACCGGATACCGGATCCCCGGCGGCCTCGAGCCCGCCAACCCCGCCCTCCAGGTCCTCGGCGTCGACCTGGAGATGGCGGCCGGCTGCGCGGGGGCGGACCTCGTCCACAGCCACACCTGGTACGCGAACCTGGCGGGCCACGTCGCCGGGCTCCTGCACGGGATCCCGCACGTCGTCACCACGCACAGCCTCGAGCCGCTGCGGCCGTGGAAGGCCGAGCAGCTCGGCGGCGGGTACGCGATCTCCTCCTGGGCCGAACGCACCGCGATCCTGTCGGCGGACGCGGTCGTCGCGGTGTCCCAGGGCATGCGCCGCGACGTGCTCGACTGCTATCCCGAGCTCGACCCGGACCGGGTCACGGTCCTGCACAACGGCATCGACACCGCCGAGTACGCCCCCGACCACGGCACCGACGTGCTCGAGCGCTTCGGCGTCGACCCCGGCCGCCCGTACGCGATCTTCGTCGGGCGGATCACCCGGCAGAAGGGCCTGCCCTACCTGCTGCGGGCCGCCCGGTCCTTCGACCCCGCCGTCCAGCTCGTCCTGTGCGCGGGCGCGCCCGACACCCCGGAGATCGCCGCCGAGGTCGAGGCGCTGGTCGACGGCCTGCGCGCCGAACGGGACGGCGTCGTGTGGATCACGAAGATGCTGCCGCGCCCCGAGGTCGTCCAGCTCCTCACGCACGCGGCGGTGTTCGTCTGCCCGTCGATCTACGAGCCGATGGGCATCGTCAACCTCGAGGCGATGGCCTGCGAGGCCCCGGTCGTGGCCACCGCGACCGGCGGCATCCCCGAGGTCGTGGCCGATGGAGAGACCGGCCTGCTGGTCCGGATCGAGCAGGCCGCCGACGGTACGCCGCTCGATCCGGACGGGTTCGTCGCCGGCCTCGCCGACGGGGTCAACGCGCTGGCCGCCGACCCGGCACGCGCGGCCGCGATGGGCACGGCGGGCCGCGCCCGCGCCGTCGAGCACTTCTCCTGGTCGCGGATCGCCGAACGCACCCACGCCCTCTACGCCGGCCTTATCCGCCGAGCTTATTGATCTACAATGTAAAGGCGTCGGGTCGTTGGCGGATGCTGCTATATGAACATTCGCGTTCGTGATGAACGTTGGTGTTCACTAATCGCCCGGAGCGGACTACGGTCGGGCCGAGGCGTGGCTCAGGGCCGCGCCGATCCGCCAGGAGGAGCCGCACATGCGCATCGGCGTACTGGCCGTGACCGTCCTCGCCCTCATCGCACCGGCCGCCGTACCCGCTTCGGCGGCGCCGGCCTTCGAGGACGGGCACGGCATCACCGTCACCACGGAGCGCCAGGTCGACGCGCGCCGGATCGACCTGACCCTCACCAGCTCCGCCGTGGCCGGGCCGCAGAACGTCCACGTCCTGCTGCCCACCGGGTACGACCCGGCGAAGCGGTACCCCGTCCTGTACCTGCTGCACGGCGCGCTCGCGTCGTCCGATTCGTGGATGGGCGACGGCGACGCCGAGGCCCTCACCGCCGGCCGGCCGCTGATCACCGTCGTCCCGGACGGCGGGGTCAAGGGCTGGTACACCGACTGGGCGAACCCACGGGACAGCGCTCCGCAGAACTGGGAGACCTTCCACACCGGCCAGCTCATCCCGTTCGTCGACGACAACCTGAGCACGGTCGCGAGCCGGGACGGGCGCGCGATCGCCGGGCTGTCGATGGGCGGCTTCGGCGCGATGCACGACGCGTTCCGGCACCCGGACCTGTTCGCGTACGCGGCGAGCTTCTCGGGCGCGCTGGACCTGCTGAACCCGGCGGTACGCGCGACGATCGTGGCCGAGGAGCTGGGGGTCGTGCCGGGCTCCGGCCCGCCGGTCGGCGCGGACGCCATCTTCGGCCCGCCGATCGTCGGCGGCGGCTGGCTCGCCGGCAGTCCCGCGCAGAACGTCGGCCCGCTGCGCGGCATGGGCCTGGCGATCTACACGGGCGGCGGCAGCCTCGCCGACCCGCTGAGCGGGATCATCGAGGCCAACGTCCGCCCCACCGCGTGGGCGATGCACCGCGCGCTGGACGGCGCCGGGATCCCGCACTACTTCGACGACTACGGCGACGGCCGTACCTCCGGGCCCGGCCACTGCGACGGCGACCACGACTTCGGCTGCTGGAAGAACGACCTGATCGACGTGCTGCCGAGGATCCTGGCGGTCGTGCGGCACCCGGCCGGGAGGGACAGGTGAGGACACCATCGCTGGACGGCCGCCGCGTCCTGATCACCGGCGCCGCGCGGGGGATCGGCGCGGCCCTCGCCCGGCGCCTCCACGCGCGCGGCGCGCGCGTCGCCCTGGCGGGTCTCGAGCCCGGGCTCCTCGAGGGCGTCGCCGGCGAGTGCGGCGGCGCGCCCTGGCGCCACTGCGACATCGGCGACCGCGCGCAGGTCGAGACGGCCGTCGGCGCGCTGACCGGGGCGCTCGGCGGCCTGGACGTCGTGGTCGCCAACGCGGGGATCGCGGCGCAGTGGCCGGTGCTCGACGGCGACCCGGCGGTCCTGGAGACGACGCTCCGGGTCAACGTGCTCGGCACCTACTACACGCTGCGCGCCGCCGGACCGTACATCGCCCATCCGGGCGGGTACGCGCTGCCGGTCGCCTCGCTCGCCGCCGCCGTCCACGTACCGCTGCTCGGCGCGTACAGCGCGTCCAAGGCGGCCGTCGAGGCGCTCGGCGACACGCTGCGCGCCGAGCTGCGGCACACCGGTGCCAGGGTCGGCGTCGCCTACTTCGCCGAGCTGGACACCGACATGACGCGCCGCGGGTTCGGCACCGAGGCCGCCGCCGCGATGCAGGGCCGGCGCGGGACGATCACCGGGACGGCACCGCTGGAGACCGCCATCGACGCGCTCGAACGCGGCATCGCCCGGCGATCCCGCCGCGTGTGCGCGCCGCGCTGGGTCGGGCCGCTGCTGCCGGCCCGCATGCTCGCGCAGCGGGTCGTCGACGAGGCCGTACGCTCGCGGACCGCGCGGGCGCTGACGGTCGCGCGAGGCGAGAGCCCGCCGTTCACGACGGAGCAGCCGTGAGCCGGATCGAGCCCGGCACGCGGCGGGAGACAGGGACCTTCATCTGGGCGTTCGCGAAGATCGCCGGCGTACGGGCCGGGACGCTCCCGCCGAGGCTCTTCCGCGTCCTCGGACGGCATCGCCGGCTGTTCCTCGGCTGGCTGCACTTCGCCGGCCGGATGATGCCCGGCGGGCTGCTCACGCGCCGCGAGTCCGAGCTGGTCATCCTGCGCGTCGCCCACCTGTGCGATTCCGCGTACGAGCTCGAGCACCACACGCGCCTCGGCCGCGCGGCCGGGGTGACCGAGGAGGACCTCGAACGCCTGCCCTCGGGCCCGGAGGCCGGCGGCTGGACCCCGCGCGAGCGCGCCCTGCTGCGCGCGGTGGACGCACTGCACGCCGAGCGCGACCTGGACGACGCCGCGTGGGCGGAGCTGTCCGAGCACCTCGACGAGCGGGAGCGCATCGAGCTGTGCATGCTCGCCGGGCACTACGAGATGCTGGCCACCGTGATCAGGACGTTGCGGATCGAACCGGACCCGCCGCGCCGCCGGACAGGTGGTGCAGCAGGTCCATCAGCGGGACCCGCAGCGCGGGCAGCTCGGCCGGATCGCCGCGGACCAGGGTCGCCGCCACCATCGAGCTGACCGCCCCGACCAGCATCCGCGCGGCGAAGCCGGGATCGGGCAGGCGCTGCCAGGCCGGGTCGTCGCGGAAGCACGCCGACACCGCCTCGACGAAGCGCTCCTGCACCGCGTACCGCTTGAGGTGGGCCTCGTGCCCGGCCGCGTACGACTCGAGGAAGAACACCCGCGCGATCGACGCCTCGGCCGCGAGCGTGCTCAGGTAGATCTCCATCGCGCCCTCGAACCGCACCGACGGCCGCACGTCGGCTGGCGGCTCCTCGTCGAAGAATCGCTCCAGCATCCGCGCGCTCTGGTCCAGCACGGTCAAGAAGCACTGCTCCTTGTCGGAGAAGTGCTGGTAGAAGGTCTCCCGCGACACCCGGCTCCGCTTGAGCACGTCAGCGACCGAGGTACGTACATACCCCTTGTCGGCGACCGACTCGGCCATCGCGAGCAGCATCCGTCCACGCTGCGAGGCCCGTACGTCCTCCCGCGACAGCCGGTGCCGCCCACGGGGGAGGGCCGCGTAGGAACCCCGCTCGTCCATCCGCCACAGAGTAGTCGGCGCCGGCCCCCGGCAGCCGGACTCCGGACGTTCGAGGCCGCCCCGGACCGTCCGGGACAACGCGCGAAAAGCGGGCGTTAACCTTTCTCTAACCTATTTGGTGACGCCTCAGTTAAATCATCCTTCTGGCGTCTGGAATACGACGGATTCGGCGATCGGCGACACGGTCGATATGCGATCCTTTCCGGCATGGCAACGATTGAGGTCCGGCCGAACGACCCCGTGGTCGCCGCCCGGAGCGCGATGAGCAGGGTCCCGGAAGTGACGGCGTACTTCTGGATCGTCAAGGTCCTGACCACCGGTATGGGCGAGACGACCTCCGACTACCTGGCCCATCGCCTCGACCCGGTCATCGCCGTCGGCATCGCCGGTGTCGTCCTCGCGGTCGCTCTCGCCGCGCAACTCGGCGTTCGTAGATATGTGGCCTCGATCTACTGGACGGCCGTCGTCATGGTCAGCGTCTTCGGCACGATGGCCGCCGATGTGCTGCACGTCGGCCTGGGCATTCCCTATATCGCGTCGACCGGATTCTTCGTCGCGGTGCTGGCCGCCATCTTCGCCGTCTGGTACGCGTGCGAGAGGACGCTCGCCATTCACAGCATCCTCACGTGGCGCCGCGAGGTCTTCTACTGGGCCACCGTCATGGCGACGTTCGCGCTCGGCACCGCCGTGGGCGACCTGACCGCGGTCACCATGCACCTGGGCTACCTCGCCTCCGGCGTGATGTTCGCCGTACTGATCGCCGTCCCCGCCCTGGCCCGCCGGGCGCTCGGGCTGAACGCGATCTTCGCCTTCTGGTTCGCCTACATCGTCACCCGGCCGCTCGGCGCCTCGTTCGCGGACTGGATGGGTGTCTCCCACGCGCGCGGCGGCCTGGCCTGGGGTACCGGCCCGGTCAGCCTGGTCCTGGCCGCGATCATCGTCTGCCTCGTCGGCTACCTCTCGGTGACGGGCAAGGACGTCACCCGCTGACCCGGTGAGAGTGTCCTGGCAGGCCGAGACGCCGTTTCGGGCATCCGTGTGCGCCGGCCGACACGTACGGTTTCTGAGGCGTCTCCCATGGTGACCGGAGCTTCACCACGCCGATCGGACGGGCCGTTATCGGCGTTTCCGTTGACGAGACGGGCGCGTGCGAAGATCCTTTATGACCATGAGTCCCGATGCGCAACCCGAGTGGCCCGCTCCGGCCACCGGTCGAAGTACCGAAGCCGTGCGCCGTCAGGTGGTCGACGTGGCCACCGAGGTTCTGCGCGGAACGTCGGATGGGGGCTTGGACGGGGGCGCGGGATTCACCGACTCCTCCGCACAGTCCGCGCTGACCCTCTACCTCGCGCTCCTCACGGACCGCCTGCCCGTCTACGCGCGCGCCATGAGCGGCCTGGACTCCCTCGCCGGCACGGGCGACGTCGCCCGTAACCTCGCGCCGGCCGCCCAGGCCACCATCGACTTCTACGCGGAGATCCTCGCCGCGAAGGTGTGCGTCTTCACCAACCCCGAACGCCTCCTGCAGCTCCGTAGCGTGCTGAAGTCCCACGACCTCGGCCCGCACGCCGCGTACGAGGCCGTCGCCGCCTACCTCGAACGCGAACGGCGCCTCGGCCGGGTCGCCGAGAACGTCGACTGCCACGCCGCCGCCCGGCTGCTGCTCGGCGCCTGCGTCAACTATGCCTTCACCCGCATGCTGCTGGGCGACGTCGAGCCCTCGGGGGAGTACGTCGCCGGGCTCATCGCCGGGCTGCGCCTCACGCCCTGAGAGACTGTTGGGGAGCCCCATGCCCTACTGCGCGGCACCCAGGCGACGCCTCGCCGCGTTGTCGTCGGTCGCCGGCCGACACCGGGCCGACTCCCTCCTCCGCCTTGCGACGCGCCCCCTGGCCCGCCGCTCGCGACGGACGAGGACTCCCCAACAGTCTCTGAGGCCCGCCGTGACGCGTGGTCACGGCGGGTACGGCTCGGGTCAGTGGCCGGCGCCGCGGACCCGCAGGGCGCGGCGAAGGTCGTCGAGCTCGTCGTCGAGGCTCCGGCGCAGCGTGGAGGTCAGGTCGTCGCGGGCCAGGCACGCCTCGGCGGCGCGCACCGTCCGCTCGTCGACGGCGTACGCCGGGAAGAGGTCTCGCGCGAGGATCCGGGCCAGCATCGGGCTGCGCGCCCCGGCCGCCGGCACGTCGGCGAAGTAACGCTCGACGAACCCGGCGGTCGGCTCCGGTCGCGACGGCTGCCAGAAGCCCGACGCGGTCGCGCCGACCAGGTTGTTGGACAGCGTCCCGTCGAACAGCTCCCGCCAGGCGCGTTCCTTCGTGTCGGGGTCGGGCAGGGCCGCGCGGCACCGCGCCGCGCCCTCGAGGCCCACGGCACTGCGGTCGCCCGCCAGCTCGGCGTCGATCTCCTCCGGCTCGGCCGCGCCCAGGGCGCAGAGCCGTACCAGGATCTTCCAGCGCAGCTCCGGGTCGAGCTCGGGACCGCCGGGGACGCGCCCGTCGCGCAGCCATTCCCGCAGCTCACCAGGGTCGGTACACGGGATGAGCCCGCGTACGGCGGCGAGGTGGACACCCGTGTCGGGGCCGCCGCGCCGCAGCAGCTCGCGGCAGACACCGGCCAGCGCGGCCAGCGCCGGACCGCGCCGGTCCGAGGGCAGATAGCGGTCGGCGACCTGGCGCAGGCCGAAGGCGAGCACCGTCTCCACGATGGCGACCATCGGCTCGGACGGCAGATGCGCCTCAGTGAGCGCGACGAACTCCTCGGCGGGCAGCTCGGCGTCGCGGACCATGTCGCGGACCGTGGTCCACAGCAGCGCGCGGGTGAGGGGGTCCGTGGCGGTGGACAGCGCCCCGGCCGCCGTGATCCACGAGCGCTCGTCCAGGCGGATCTTGAGATAGCCGAGGTCGCGGTCGTTGAGCAGCAGCAGGTCCGGGCGCGGGGTGCCCGAGGGCACCGAGAGCGCGGTACGGGCCGGGCCGCCGTTGTCGGGACCGGCGGCGACCTCGAGGCCGAAGCGCTCGCGCGCCACCAGGCGGCCCTCGGCCAGGTCGTAGGCGCCGGCCTCGATCCGGTGCGGACGCCGGACGGCCTTGCCGGACGCGGGCCCGGTGTGCACGACCTGGACCGCGGACAGCTCCTCGTCCCCGTCGGCGGCCTCGGCGCGCAGGGTGTCCACGCCGCTGGTGCACAGCCACAGCTCGGCCCAGCCGTGCACGTCCCGGCCGCTCGAGCGGGACAGCGCGTCCAGCAGGTCGGACAGGTCGGCGTTGCCGAACCGGTGCCGGGCGAAGTGGTCGTTCACCCCGGCCAGGAACGCCTCCTCGCCGATCCACGTGACGAGCTGGCGCAGCGCGGCGGCGCCCTTGGCGTAGGAGATACCGTCGAAGTTGGCCAGCGCCGCGTCGGTGTCGTCGAGGCCCGAAACGGCCACCGGGTGGGTGGAGGGCCGCTGGTCGGCGTCGTAGCCCCACGGCCCCCGGCTGACGCAGAACGTCGTCCAGGCGTCGGTGAACCTGCTGACCTCGGTGACGACCTGGTACCCCATGTACTCGGCGAAGGACTCGTTCAGCCAGAGGTCGTCCCACCAGCGCATGGTGACCAGGTCGCCGAACCACATGTGCGCCATCTCGTGCGCGATGACCACGGCACGCGTCTCGCGCTCGGCGTCGGTGACCGCGGAGCGGAACAGGTACGTGTCGCGGAACGTCACGCAGCCGGGGTTCTCGACCGCGCCGAAGTTGAACTCCGGCACGAACGCCTGGTCGTACGTGCCGAACGGGTACCGCTCGTCGAACAGCTCGTGGTAGCGGTCGAAGGCCCGGCGCGTGAGCTCGAGGAGCTCCTCGGCGTCGGCGTCCAGGTACGGCGCGAGCGACCGCCGGCAGTGCAGGCCCAGCGGGATGCCGTCGTGCTCGGCGCGTACCGAGTGCAGCGGGCCGCCGACGACGGTCGCGAGGTACGTGCTGATCGGCTGGGTCGGCGCGAACTCCCACCGCCCGCCCTCGTGCCGCGCGACGGCGCCGTTGCTCAGGACCGTCCAGTGTTCCGGGGCGGTGACGGCGACCTCGATGGCGGCCTTCAGGTCGGGCTGGTCGAAGCAGGCGAAGATCGTCGGCGCCTGGTCGGGGCCGCACATCGCGTAGACGTAGGTCTCGTCGTCGGCGGGGTCGGTGAACGTGTGCATGCCCTCGCCCGTACGCGAGTAGCGCATGTCGGCCTCGACCCGCAGCTCGTTCTCGGCGGCCAGGCCGGAGAGCGTGATCCTGCCGTCGCCGAGGAGCGCCGCGTCCAGCTCACGGCCGTTCAGGACGATCCGGCGCACGGCCGCCGGCCTGATCTCGAGGAAGGTCGTCGCTCCGGGCTCGGCGCAGCCGAAACGGATCACGGAGCTGGAGCCGAACACCTCCGGACCCCGGGTCAGGTCGAGGTCGACGGAGTACGAGTGGACGTCCAGCAGGGAGGCGCGGGTCCGCGCCTCGGTTCGGGTGAGTGACGGCATGACGGTCATGCTGCCCGATGACCGTCGCGATGGGTACGGCGGCGTGCCCGCTGGGCCGGGCTCGCCGGTCAGGCGAGCGGGTTGCCGTCGCGGTCGACGGCGCAGTGGCGGCGCCAGGCGCGAGGGACCTCGTCCGGCCCGAAGACCCCGCCGTCGAGCAACGCCTTGAGCACGGCGCGGCAGGCTTGGCGCCGCAGCGCGATACGGGTCGGGTCACGGCGTACGGCGCGCCAGGTCGGCCACGCCGGCAGGCCGATCGTCGCGTACACGTACGGCTGCACCATCATGTCGAACATGAACGTGATCATGGCGGGGACGAGCCGCCGTACGGCGAAACGGTCGCTCCACCCGGTCGCCCGGTAGTGCTCGGCGACGGTCGTGCGCGCGTACGCGAGGTGCCGTGCCTCCTCCTGCCGGTGGTAGAGCGTGACGCGCCGTAGGTAGTCGTCGCAGCCGGGGTGTTCGGACACGAGCTTCTGCAGCAGGTCGGGGACCTCCTCGCCGCCGAGTACGAGCGTGTCGAGGGTCGCGGGCCTGCGGAGGATGAACGGCAGCACCCGGGCACGGAGTCGGCGCGCACCCTTGTTGTTGATCGGGTGATGCTGCCGCGGCTCGAGCTGGGCCACGACTCGCGCGAACAGGCGCGAGTGCCGGGTCTCCTCGCCGATCTCGTGCAGCGCGTAGGTGAAGCGCGGGTCGATCACGTCGTCGGCGATCGCGAGCCGGAACGCGAACCCGGACATCAGGACGGCCTCCAGCGCGATGCCGAGCCGCATCATCGAGGCCAGCTCCTCGCGGGCCAGGATCTGCTTCTGCTCGGCGGTGAGCTCCAGGCCCAGCCCGGCGGTGGACAGCAGCTCGTCGGGGATGATCTGAGGCGCGGTGAACTCTCCGACGACGTCGAGGTCGGGTTCGATGACGTGACGTACGGAGGCGGTGTTCAGCCGTTCGACGCGCCGGGTGCGCAGGTCGCGGTTCTCTCGGAGGTCTTCCTTGGTGGCCATCACGTCACCTTCTTCACAGGGGGGCCGGCTTCTCGGGGGGTCTCGAGGACGGAACGGATGAGGTGGTCGATCACCGCGGCCCATTCGTCGGGCTCGGGCCGCGGCAGGTCCAGCGCGTTCATGACCAGCGAGCCGAGCACGACCGTCATGCAGAAGTGCGCGAGCGCACCGGCCCGCAGGTCCGCCGGCACCGACTCGTCGCTCTGCGCCAGCCCGATCGCGGACGCCAGCTCGTCCGTACGCCGCCGGATCCCGCCGGTGAGCATCGTGGCGACGTCCGGGTCGCGCCGTGCCGCCGCGAACGACTCGATCAGCATCGCGCCGTGCTCGGGCTCTCGCGCGGGCAGTGCGCGTGCCAGCTCGGCGAAGAGCGCGACCGCGGTCTCGGGGGACTCGGCCGCGAACAGCTCGGCCAGCCTGCCCGGAATGTGCGCCGCGATCGCGTGGCCGAGCAGCTCGGCCTTGGTCCCGAACTGGGAGTAGATCGCCCCGACGGACAACCCCGCACGGCGCGCGATCTCCGACGTTCCGGCCCCGGCGTACCCGCGCTCGACGAACACCTCAACGGCCGCGGCGAGCAGCCGCTCCCGCACGGTCTCGGATGTCATCCCCGCGATCCTGCCCATGCCCAAAAAATAGCAGCTCTTTTTTGACGCGGAAGAGCTCACGAGCGAATCCACCCGGATCCACGCTCCTGGCGCCTGCTGTGCTCCGTGGCCTGTGACGTGGGCGCCGACCGGCCGGGTCCGCCCGGAGACGTCACAGGTAAAACCCATAAGACCAATTTGTCCGGATCTGGCCTTCCGATCCGCGATACACGGCAATTCCCGCCGTCGTACCCTTCTCCGGGTTTGGCTAACGTTGGGAGACAGCGGATGAAAGACCTGACACGGCGCGGTTTCATCGCCGGAACGGCGGGGGTGGCGGCGGCAGCGGTCGCCGGGCCTCGGGCGTTCGCGGCGTCGGATCTGCCCGATCCGGCTCAGTCGGGCATTGACCACATTGTCGTCGTGATGATGGAGAACCGGTCCTTCGACCACTACCTCGGCTGGGTACCAGGCGCGGACGGCAAGCAGGCCGGGCTGACCTACACGGACACCGCCGGCGCCGCGCACCAAACTCATCACCTGACCGTTCCGCACGGTTGCGGTTTCAACGACCCCGATCATTCCTATGAGGGTGGCCGTACCGAGTTCAACAACGGTGCGTGTGACGGCTGGCTGCGGGCCGGCAGTAACGACGAATTGTCGATTGGCTATTTCGAGCAGCCCGATCTCGATTTCTACGGACGCGCCGCGACCGAGTGGACGGTCTGTGACCGCTACTTCGCCGGGATCATGGCGCCCACGTACCCCAACCGGATCTTCATGCACGCCGCGCAGACGGACCGGAAGGACACGTCGCTGGACAAGCTGGCGACGATGCCTACCATCTGGGACCTGCTCGCGGCCAAGGGCGTGACGGGCCGGTACTACTTCAGCGACGCCCCGATGACGGCCCTGTGGGGCACCAAGTACATCGACATCAGCTCCACCATCTCCCACTTCTACGACGCGGCCGCGGCCGGCACGCTGCCGCCCGTGAGCTTCGTGGAGCCCTCGTTCCTCGGCGAGGAGATCCCCGGCATGGCCCAGGACGAGCACCCGCTCGCCGACATCCGGCTCGGCCAGGCCTTCCTCGGCAAGGTCCACGATGCGATCGTGTCCAGCCCGAACTGGGAGCGCACCGTGCTCGTCGTCACCTACGACGAGTGGGGCGGCTTCTTCGACCACGTGCCCCCGCCCGTCGGCCCGGACCCGAACCCCGACCTGGGCATGGGCCAGCGCGGCTTCCGAGTTCCGTGCGTCGTGATCTCCCCGCTCGCCCGCCGCGGGTACGTCGCGCACGGCCTGTACGACCACACCTCGGTCCTGAAGATGATCGAGTGGAGGCACGGGCTCGAGCCGCTGACCGTACGCGACGCGGCGGCCAACAACCTGGCCGAGGTCCTGGACTTCACCAACCCGCCCAACCTCACGGCCCCGACTTACAACATCCCGACGCCCATCACCCTCGGCTGCATCCTGCCGGACCACGCCCACAGCGGTGAGGACTGGCCGGAACTCGCCGCGCACGCCCGCAAGCTGGGCTTCCCCGTGCCGTCCTAGCGCGGCGGCTGAGAGCGCGACCCCCGCACCACGAACGGGCCGGCCCGACCATGGGCCGGCCCGTTCGCGCGTCCGGCCGATCCGTACCCCCTGTGGCGCGTCCGAATTATCGGCCTCTGCTAGCCCGTATTTGCCACTAAGCGCACGAACGAGGCGGCTCGGGTGGCAAGATCCTCTGAACTACAGTGACGAATGGGGTGTTTGTTCCCTGATGTCATCCCCCGCTCAGCAGGAGGGCCCCCTTGGCCGGCTGGCCGAGTATTCCAAGGACTCATGACCAGTGGCTCGCGCGGTCGCTGGTCACGGGCCATCCGAGTGCCCTGCCGAAGATCTACGACGCGTACGCCCCCCGGTTGTTCGACTACTGCCACGTCCTCCTCCGTGACGAGGAGGCGGCGGGTCTCGCGCTGCGCGCGGCCCTGCTCGGCGTACGGGAGCACATCGGCGGGTTGCCGGACGTACGGCCCTTCCGCGGCCGGCTGTACGCGGTGACCCGCGGCGAGTGCATGCGCCGGCTCGCGGACGAAGGCGCGTCGTCTCCCGGTCGGCCGGCGGCCGCGGAGGCGGACGGTCCGGAGACCGACGAGGAGACGCGCCGGCTCGTACGCACCGCGCTCGGCATGCTCGACGGCCGGCAGCGTGAGGCGCTCGACCTCGCGTTCCGGCACGAACTGGACCCGCACGACCTCGCCGAGGTTCTCTCGGCCCCGCCGTACGAGGTGTCCACACGCGTCGCGCAGGCCCGTACAGACCTGGACGAGGTGTTCACCGTCGTGAACGTGGCGGCGAACGGTCGCGACTGCCCGGCCGTGGCCGCGTTCGCCGGTCTGGCCGGCGTGCCCCTGGCTCCGGAGATCTACGACGACCTCATCCACCACATCGCGGACTGCCCGGCCTGCCGCACGCGCGGCGCACCGACCGCGGACACCGCGTGGCTCCTGCGCGCGATGCCGACGGCCGCACTCCCGCCCGCGCTGCGGACCGAAATCCTCGGTACGGGCTCGGCTGCCCTCGAGCGGGTGGATCCGGGGCCGGCGACCATGGCGCTCGCCGAACAGCCGACTCTGTCCGACCTGGAGGACCGGCGCTCGAGCCCGTACCCGTGGGTGGCCCTGGCGGTGGCCGTCTGCAGCCTGTTCATCGCCGGCGGGATCTTCCTGGTGATGCCGGAGGGCGGGCAGAACACGAGCGGCGAGCAGCCGATCGCCCTGCCGCGCGACCCGGTGGCCGGCGGAACGTCCCCGTCCGACTCGGCGCGGCCCAGCCCGAGCCGGCGAACGCCCACCCCGAAGCCGTCGACGTCCAGCAGCTCCCCGTCCCCGACGCACTCCCGTACGCACCGGCCCGCGCCGCCGTCGCCGGATCCCGGCAGGCTGGAGGTGTTCGGCTGCCACATCGTGTCGTACGAGCGCTGCTCGATCCAGATGACCGCGCGCGGCGGCCCGGTCACCTGGCGCGTGACGGGCACCAGCGCGAGCGTCACCACGGGTGGAAGCGGCACCATCCCCGCGGACCACACCGACTACCTCACGGTCTTCCGGAAGTCCGGCGACTGCAGCGGCGTCGGTTCGGTGTCCTTCTCCTCAGGCGCGACGGTCTCCGTCACCTGGGAGTGCTGAGGGCCGTACCGGGCCGGATAATCGGGCCATGGACCCACGGATCCTGGACGCCGCCCACGCCGCCGACCTCCTCCGACTCCCTCCGGACGCGGACGCCTGGGTCCGCGCCCTGGCCGGCGCGACGCTCGATGGCGCGGCGCTCGATGGCGCGACGCTCGATGGCGCGGCGTCCCACGGCGCGGTGCTTGACGGTGCGGCGCGCGGCGGCGGGCTTGCGGGGGCTCTGGACGGCGGGGCGCGTCCCGTCGTACTCCGGCTGCCGCCGCGTGCGAACGCGGAGGCGGTGCTTCGGCGGCTGGAGGTCGCCGAGGAGGACGCAGCGGAGATTCTCGAAGGCTGGCCTTCGGAGCGCTGGCCCGCCGAGCTCACCTGGCTGCTCGAGCGTGTCGTCGCGCGGGTGCGTGCGGACCTCGGGGGCAGCAACTGGCTGGTACCCGGCCCGTCGCTGCCCCGCGACCGAGGTCCGGCGTGGCGGCATTTCTACGTCTACGCCTACCTCACGCTGCTGGAGGACGTGCTCGCGTACCACGCACGCCGCGGCATCGACGAGGCCGTCTCGTGGGCGACCCTCGCCGACCTCGGCCGCAACCTCACGGTCGACCGGCGGATGCGCGGCGAGGGCTGGCCGATCCAGCTCCAGTGGCTGACCCTGCACGTACGGGGCGGCATCTACGAGCTGGGGAGGCTCCAGTTCCAGCGCGACCCGGGCACGTACGAGGAACCGGCGTTGGACCTGCACATCCCCGAGTCGGGGCCGCTCAGCCCGGAGGCCTGCGACGCGTCGCTCCGGCGCGCGGCGGAGTTCTTCCCGGCGCATTTCCCCGACGAGCCCTACCGCATCGTGACCTGCGGCTCATGGCTCTTGGACCCTCGCCTGGCCGATCACCTGCCGCCCGAGTCGAACATCGTGCGGTTCCAGCGCCGGTTCCGGCTCCTTCCGGGTGAGTCGCACGCCGACGAGGAGGTGCTGCGCTTCGTGTTCCGCACGCTCCGTACGCCACTCGGAGACCTCCCGCGGCGTACGAGGCTGGAGCGCGCCGTGGTGACGCATCTGGAGAACGGCGGGCACTGGCAGTGGAGGCGCGGGTATTTCGAGTTTCCAGAGCTCTGACCAGGCCTGGCGCATGGCGGCAATAGGGAGCATCGTGGGGTGCATGGCGCACCGACCCGATTCCGGGCACGAGGTGACGCCGGCGAGCTTCGCCGCCGACATGTCCCGCCGCACCACCCTCGACGAGGCCGTCGGCATCCTGCGCTCCTGGTACGGCTGGGACGACGCGTGTGCCCGCCGCCGCCTTCAGGGCGAGGAGGGCGCCACCACGGCCGCCCGCGTAATCGCGATCATCAACGCCACCGCCGACCACGCCGACCCCGACCTGGACTAGCCGGCCGCGCCCCGCTGGCGGGGCGTCTGGTGAGGCGCGCTAGTTCGCGTCGGTGATGAGGGCGGACAACGTGGCGAGGTCCGTGCGGCCGCCGAGGACGGCCAGGGCGAGGTCGCGGGCGGCGAGGGATTCGCGGCGGGCGTAGGTGTTCAGCAGGGTGCGGGCGTGGTCGGGTTCGATGTCCAGTGCACCGGCGACCATGCCGACGGCCTGACCCATCGCGACGCGGTCGTTGAGCGCGGTCAGCGTCTGCTCGGCCAGGCGTTCGGCGCGGCGGTGGTCGTCGCGTTCCTGGGTGAGTCCCAGCACCGCGAGGTCGGCGAACGTCTGCGCGAGGCGCAGGGGCATCGCGGGAATGGTGAGTCTCTCGGTGTGGAAGAGGTTCATGGCGCCGACCGGGTGGCCGCCCAGGCGCATCGGGATGGCGTGCACCGAGCGGTAGCCGGCCGCGGTCGCCGCCGCGGCAAAGGCCGGCCAGCGCGAGCGCGACTCGGACAGGTCCTGGACGTCGACCATCGTGCCGGTGTGGATGCAGTCCAGGCACGGTCCTTCCTGCAGTTGGGACTGCAGGAGCTCGACGAAACGGGCCCGTTCGTCGGAGGCCGATACGACCTCGACGCCACCACGGGGATCGACCAGCATCACTCCGATCGCGGCGACGTCGAACAGCCGCACGCACGCCTCCGTCACCAGGCGCAACACGGAGCCGCCGTCCTGGCCGGCGACCAGGCACGCCGTGATCTCGGCGAGTGCGCCGGTGAGGTCTTCCTGCTGCTCGGGCACATCGAAAAGCATACGCGTCGTCCCTTGTCCACTCCGCTTGCGAAAACTCAGTCGACCGGGAATCGCCCCAGGGTGATCCGCCGGCGTACGACGTCACGCGCCACGTCGAGGACCGAGCGGTCTTCGGCGAAGGCACGGGCGCGCAAGCGGGCGAACGCGTCATCGAGGCTGATGTGGAGGGTGGCCGCGATCATCCCGGTGGCCACGCTCATGTCCTGATAGGAGCTGACCGGGCGCACCCAGTCCTCGCCCGCCCGCTCGGCGGCCACCGCCTCCTCGAGCAGCGCCGTCGTCGCCAGGTCCGCGAGTACCACCGCGTCGGTCAGCTCGGCGGGCGGCAGCCCGCCCGGACGGCGGCGGTAGAGGTCGAGGGTGCCGAGGCGGATCGCGCCCACCTGCAGCGGGAACGCGAACATCGCCGAGGCGCCCGCCGACAGCGCGGCCTCGGCGAACACCGGCCAGCGCGTCTGCTCGCTCGTCAGGTCGGTGACCAGAACGGGGCCGCCGGTGCCGAAGGCCTCGACGGAGGGTCCTTCGCCGAGTGTGTACTGCGTCTCCTCGAGCCGTGCGGACCAGTCGTCGGTGGCGGCGAGCATCTCCTGGGCCCGTGACGTGGTGCGCAGGGTCACCGCGGCCGCCTCGATCGTGGCCAGCACGGAGACGCCGACCGCGCAGACGGCTGCCGCCCAGCCGCTGGGCCCTGGCTCGACGGCCTGCTCGGCCATCGCCTCCCAGAGCCGTCTACGGTGTCGCCCGTCCACCGACCCGCTCCCTCGCTGACGCCCGATGCGGTCGAGGGCTCGCCTGGCTCCCTACCGTCGATGTGTCCAGACTACGGAATGCGCCGAGCCGCGCACACCATCTGCGTCAGGTGGCGGAGTCCAGGGCGTACGGGTTGGGCACGGCGTCCAGCAGGCGCCGCGTGTGCTCGTGGCGAGCATTGCGGATGACCGACAGCGTCGGACCGGCCTCCACCACCTTTCCCTGGTGCAGTACGAGGACGTCGTCGGCGAGGAGCCGGGCGCTGAGGAGGTCGTGGGTGATGTAGAGGATCGCGATGTCACGGGTGCGTACGAGCATGTCGAGCAGCTCGAGGATCTCGGCGCGGATCGACACGTCGAGCATGGAGATCGGCTCGTCGGCGACGAGGATCTTCGGATCGGGCGCGATCGCGCGGGCGACGACGACGCGCTGGCGCTGGCCGCCGGACAGCTGGTGGGGGAACTTGTCGAGGTACTGCTCCGGCGGCGACAGGCCGACGGTCTCCAGGAGCTCGGCCGCGCGCGCCCGCGCCTGACCGGCCGACATCTGCTGGTAGTTGCGCAGCGGGCGGCTCAGCGCGTACCCCACGGTCCGGTTGGGGTTGAGCGCCGCGAACGGGTCCTGGAAGATCATCTGGACGTTACGGCGGTAGTCGTGCACGGCACGGCGGCCGAGTCGGTCGACCCGTACGTCTCCGAAGGAGATCCGGCCGGCGTCGGGCCGCTCCACTCCGGAGATCATGCGGGCGAGGGTGGTCTTGCCGCTGCCGCTCTGCCCGACCAGGGCGGTGACCCGCCGGTGGCGCAGGGAGAGGGAGACGCCGGAGACGGCCTCGACGCGTGGCGCGCGCAGGCCGCCGCGTCCGCGGTAGGACTTGTCGACCTCGTCGACCCGCAGCACGATCTCCGCGTCCTCGCCCGCGCCGTCGTCGGCCGTCTTGGTGAAGACCGGCGCGGCCGTCTCGCGTACGGCCGCGAGCGCGACGGTGCCGCCGTCCGGCTCGCGGCGGGCGCGCGCCACGTGGCAGGCGGCCGATCCGTGGCCCAGGGGCAGCAGCGCGGGGTCGTCCGAGGCGCAGGTCTCGACCGCCTCGGGACAGCGGGGCTCGAACGGGCAGCCGACCGGCGGCGAGATGAGGCTGGGCGGGCGGCCGGGGATGTAGGTGATGTGCACGGTCTCGGCGCGCGGATCGGCGTAGGACCCGAGCATGCCCTTGGTGTACGGGTGGATGGGGTCGCGCAGCGCGGTACGCGCCGGCTGCCGCTCGACGATCCGCCCCGCGTACATGATCATGATTCGGTCGGCGGACTCCAGCACGGTGCCGATGTCGTGGCTGATGAACAGCACCGCGAAGCCGAGCTCCTTCTGGAGCCGCCGTACGTTGTCCAGGATCGAGCGCTGGACCACGACGTCGAGCCCGGTGGTCGGCTCGTCGAGGATGACCAGCCGGGGGCTCAGGGCCAGCGCCATCGCGAGCGCCACCCGCTGCTTCATGCCGCCGGACAGCTCGTGCGGGTAGAACCGCAGGAACGACCGGTCGATGACGACCATGTCGAGCAGCTCGGCGACGCGGTCGGTCACCTCGGAGCCGCGCAGCTCCGTGTGCTCCTCGATCACGTCGCGGAACTGCGCCTCGACGGTCATCACCGGGTTGAGGGAGTTCATGCTGCTCTGGAAGACCGTCGACATCTCCCGCCACCGGATGGGCCGCAGCTCCTTGTTGGAGGCGTGCGTTATGTCGGTGCCGTCGAAGCGGATGGTGCCGCCGCTGATGCGGCCGGGCGCCTCGGTCAGCCGCAGGATCGCGGTGCCCAGGGTGGACTTGCCGCAGCCGGACTCGCCCAGCAGCCCGACGAACTCACCCTCGTCGAGCGTGAAGCTCACGTCGCGTACGGCGTGCACCGGCGCCGAACCCTTCGGTGCGTAGTCGACGCTCAGGTTCTCGACCTCGAGAAGCCCCATCGCTCAGCCCTCCCTCAGGTGCGGGTTGCTCAGCGCGTCCACACCGAAATTGATCAACGTCAGCGAGGTGATGAGGAGCGCGAGGCACAGGCCCGGCGTGAACAGCCAGACCCAGGCTCCGGTCAGCATGGCCGAGCCCTGCTCCGACCAGAACAGCATGGTTCCCCAGCTCACGACCGTCGGGTCGCCGAGCCCAAGGAACTCCAGGCCGGCCTCGGCGCCGATCGCCGACGTGGCCGCGCCCATGAACCCGGCGACGACCAGCGAGGTCATGTTCGGCAGGATCTCGCGGAAGATGATCCGGAACGTCCCGTCGCCCGCGAACTTCGCCGCGGTCACGTAGTCGCGGGTCCGCAGCGTGATGATCTGCGAGCGCTTGACCCGCGCGCCCCACGCCCAGCCGGTGATGCTGACGATGAACACGATCAGCGCGATCCCGCGGACCGGGGAGTACGCGGCGATCGTCACCATCAGCGGCAGCACCGGGATGACCAGCGCGAGGTTGATCCCGAAGGACAGCACCTCGTCGATCCAGCCGCGGAGGTACCCGGCGACCATGCCGACCACCAGCGCGATGGCCGTCGCGAACAGGCCGCCGAGCAGGCCGACGACCAGCGAGGTACGGGCCCCGTACACGATCTGGGAGAAGATGTCCTGCCCCTGCTGGGTGGTGCCGAGCAGGTGCGCGCCGCTGAGCCCCGCCGAGGTGTCGAACTTCTGGCTCTTCGGGTCGTACGGCGCGATGAGCGGCGCGAAGACCGCCATCAGTACGAAGACCGACAGGAGGAGGATCCCGGCGCGCGCCTTGCGGTTGGCCCACAGCACCGCGAACCACAGCGGCATGCGCCGCCGGCGTACGGGGGTGGCCGGCCCTGCGTTCAGCGGGATGGCCGTCGTGCTGACCGGTCCGGGCTGGGGGAGTGAACCCGCCATCAGCGACCGCCTCCTCTGCGCGCGCGGGGGTCGAGCACGCCGTAGAACATGTCCGCCAGCAGGTTCGCCAGCAGGACGCACACCGTGCTGAACAGGAAGAGCGCCTGGATCAGCGGGTAGTCCTTGGACGAGAGCGCGGCGAACATCAGGTTGCCCAGTCCGGGGTAGCTGAAGATCTGCTCGATCAGCACCTGGCCGCCGAGGATGCCGCCGAGCGCCATCGCGAACCCGGTGACGCTGGGCAGGATCGCGTTACGCGCGCCGTACCGCAGCGCGATCCGCCGGGGCTTCAGGCCCTTGGCCCAGGCGAGCCGGATGTAGTCCTCGCCGAGGGTCTGCACCATCGTGTTGCGCATGCCCATGATCCAGCCGATCGGCGCGGTGACCAGGATCGCGATGGCGGGCAGCACGCTGTGGTAGAGCGCCGACTCGAGGAAGAAGGTGTTGAGCCCGGGGGTGATCGGCGGGCCGCCGTACCCGCCGGTGTTGGGCAGCCAGCGCAGCACGAACGAGAAGACGTACAGCAGGAGCAGCGCGATCCAGAAGAACGGCAGCGTGCCGATGAACGTCGAGCCGAGGCTCACGACCGAGTCGAACGCCTTGCCGCGCCGCCATGCCGCGAACGCGCCGAGCACGACGCCGCCGACGAACGCGATGGCCTGCGTCACGCCGACGAGGACGAGCGTCCACGGCAGCTTCTCCAGGACCAGGTGGGAGACCGGCGTCGGGAAGCTGGAGTAGGAGAGCCCGAAGTCGAAGTGGGCGAGGTTGCCCAGGTAGGCCCAGTACTGCGAGAGCAGGTTGCCCTTCGGCAGCCCCAGCATCACCTGGATCGCCTTGATCTGCTCCGGGCTGACGGACTTGCTCTGCCCGGCGAGCCGGCCGACGATCGCCTGCGCGGGGTCGCCGGGCTGGAGCCTCGGGATGAAGAAGTTGAGGGTGATCGCGGCCCACAGGGTGAGCACGAAGAAGGCGATCCTTCGGAGGAAGTAGGCCATGGTGCACCTCCAGCGCCGGCCCGGGACCGGGGTCCCGGGCCGGTGGCCAGGTCAGCTCGCGGTCAGCCGGTGGCCGGCGTGAGGTGGGTGATGACGAGGAGCGGGTTGTTCTTCCCGGCCGGGGTCGCGTAGGGAGTCTCCTGCGAGGGCCAGCCGACCGCCTTGGCGGTGCGGTACTGGTACCACTCCGCGCCGTACCAGAGCGGGATCGTGGGCACCTGCTGCACGGACACGTCCGTCAGCCCGGCCACGAGCCGCTTCTGCGCGGCGAGGTCCGTGGTGACCTTCAGCTGGTCGAGGAGCTGGTCGGTGTGCGGGTCGTTCCAGCGGACGAAGTTCCCGCCCGCACCGGCCGGAGCGGCCGGCTTGCCGATGGGCGCCGAACGGTCGCTGCCGAGGGGCTCGTCGAAGTTCTGGAACATGTTGCACGTGCCGCCCTGGACCCCGAACGCCATCTCGAAGTCCCCGCGAGACCGGTCGTTCTCGACGTCACCGGGGTCACCGGTACGTACGTCGACCTTGATGCCGACACCGGCGAGGTCGCTCTTGACGATGTTCGCCGCCTGGATCCAGTCGAGGAACCCGGCCTGCACCTTGAACGTGAAGCTCATCGGCTTGCCGTCCTTGCCGAGCAGCTTCCCGGACGGGTCGTACTTGTAGCCGGCGGCCTGGAACATCTGCTTGGCCTTGGCCACGTCGTAGGGGATCACCGCGCCGTTCGCGTACTGCGGCGGCAGGAAGGCCTTCTGGCCGGGGAGTACCAGCCCGGTCTGGCTGGCCGGCTGGACGTAGCCGTTCTCCGCCTTCTTGGAGATCTCCTGGCGGTCGACGCCGTACGCGATCGCCCGGCGGAAGTTCACGTCGTCGAACGGCTTCTTGGTGAGGTTCAGGTACAGGCTGATGTCGGCGCCCGGCGGGAACCAGTACTTGTTGTGCTTCGGGTCGCGGCTGACGTAGGTCTTCTGGATGTCGCTGATGAACATCCCGTTCCAGTCGTACTGGCCGTTGGCCAGGCGCAGCTTGTCGGCGTCGCCGCCGCCACCGTTGTTGGTGAAGGTGAGCTGCTGGACCTTGACCTTGTTCGCCTGCCAGTACGTCGGGTTGCGGGCCAGGATGAGCTGCTGCCCGTTGAAGTTCTTGTAGGTGAACGGGCCGGTGCCGACGCCGCCCGGGTTGGTGAACTTGACCGGGTCGGGGACCTTCGACCAGATGTGCTCCGGGACCATCACGACCTCGGAGATCTTGCTGAAGGTCTCGGTGGAGGGCTTCTTGAGCGTGAAGACGACCGTGTCGTCGCCCTGCGCCTGCACCGACGACAGCCCCAGCCAGACCCCGTTCTTGTCGAACGCCGGGTTCTTCTGCACGAGGTTGAACGTGTACGCGACGTCCTTGGCGCTGAACGGCTGCCCGTCGGACCAGGTCACGCCCTGCCGGGTGGTGACCGTCAGGTGCGTCGGGTCGTTCCAGGTGTACTTCGTGCCGAGCCAGGGGGTCACACCGCAGTCGTAGCCGTTGATGACGAACAGCGGCTCGAAGGTGTAGCTCGGCGTCAGGTTGCTGGCGTCGAGGAACGGGTTGTAGTTCTTCTGCGGGTTGGGTGCGCTGGAGAAGCCGCCGCCGTTCAGGTTGGCGACCATTCCGTTGGCGGACTGGCTCTGGGCCGCCTTCTGGTCGGGGTTGCAGGCGGACAGTGCGGAGACGAGCGTACCTATGGCGACCATCGCCGTGATCGGTTTACGCCAGGACACCGGTCACCTCCTTGGGGGAGAGGAAGAAACGGGTATGGAGCGGGGCTGACAGGGCCGAGCGAACGGCTCGGCTCAGGTGGTGGTATTCGCGTCGGGTACGGCCGGCGGTGGGGCACAACCGCAGCTCGCCCGGATGATGACCTCGGAGGGTAGGACCTCGTCGGCGTCTAACGTCAGCTCGCCGTCGATGGCGCCCTGCAGCGCGAGGACCGTGCGGCGCCCGAGTTCACGCATCGGCTGCCGTACCGTGGTGAGGTTCGGCGTGGTGAGCTCCGCCGCCGGCACGTCGTCGAAGCCGGTGATGGCCACGTCGCCGGGCACGGACAGGCCGCGGCTCAGCGCCGACACGAGGATGCCGAGCGCGGTCTCGTCGTTGACGCACACGACCGCGCGGGGCGGGCGGTCCGCGGCGAAGAGCGTCTTGGCCGCGATCATCCCGCCGGGCTGGTCGTGGCCGACCCGGATGGCGCCCAGGGGCTGCAGGAGCCCGGCATCGCGGTGGGCGAGCCGGAAGCCGTGCCACCGCGCCTCGGCGTCGGGCGACCCGGTGGGGTTGCCGACGAACGCGAGGCGTTCGTACCCGTGGTCGACGAGCAGGTGGCGGGTGAGCGTGCGTACCGCCTCGACGCTCTCCGTGCGCACCGTGAGCATTCCGGAGCGGTGGCGGCCGGCGAGCTGGACCACCGGGCAGTCGCGGGTGAGCAGCTCGTCGACGACGTCGTCGGGGATGCTGCCGCCCAGGACGGCGATGCCGTCGACGCGGTCGGCCATGTCGAGGACGAGGTCGCGCGCCTCGGAGAGCAGGTGTGTGCCGAGGATGAGCACGGACAGCCGCGAGACGATGGCCTCCTGCTCGAACCCGGCGATGACCTCCGAGTGGTACGGGCCGGACAGACCGGGGAGGACCACGCCGAGCGCGCCGTGCCGCCGTGAGGCGAGCGCGCGTCCGAGATGGCTCGGCCGGAAGCCGAGCTCGGCGATGGCGGCGGCGACCCGTGCCCTGGTCGAGGGCGCGACGTGGCCGATGCCGCGAGCCACGCGTGACACCGTGGCGATCGAGACGCCGGCATGGTCGGCGACCTCCTGGAGGGTCACGCCCTTCCTGTGCACCGACACCGCCTCACGTAGCTGATCGACAGGGTTGACAAGCTGAAAGCGCTTACAGCAGGTTGTTTCAGGAACGTAACGTGGCACTTCCCGCGCCGCAACCCCCCGTGCTCACGAGATTGGCGAACAATTGCTCGAGATCCGGCGCCAGCAGATCCTCATCGACGGCTCGCCCCGCATCGTCATGTGCGGCGAGGTGCACTACTTCCGTGTCGCACGCGATGAGTGGGCCGGACGCCTGCGCGCGCTGAAGGACGCGGGTTGTACGGCGGTCGCCTCCTACATCCCCTGGCTCTTCCACGAGTTGCCCGACGGCACGATCGACGTCACCGGCAGGACCTGTCCCGAACGCGACATCGCCGCCTTCATCGACCTGTGCCGCGACGAGGATCTGTGGTTCGTCGCGCGTCCCGGACCGTTCGTCATGGCGGAGCTGAAGAACGAGGGCCTGCCCTACCGGCTCTACACCGAGCACCCCGAGATCGTCCCGGTCGGCTGGGACGGCCGCACCGCGCCCACACGTACCGTCGACTACCTCGCGCCCGCCTACCTCGAAGAGGTGCGCCGCTGGTATGACGCGGTGCTGCCGCCCGTCGCCGAGCGCCTCCAGCCGGCCGGCGGCAACGTCATCGCGGTGCAGCTCGACAACGAGGTCGGGATGCTGGCCTGGGTCAGCAACAGCCCCGACCTGACCGACCATCTGCTCGCCGACCTGGCCGGGTTCCTGCGCGAGCGGTACGGTGACGGGCTCGCCGAGCGCTATCCCGCCGGCGTGATGGACGGCGAGCGCTGGGCCGACGCGGTCCGCTCGCCGGACGAGGCCTGGGCCGGCGCGCTGCGCAAGGACCTCGGCGTCTTCATGCGGGACCGGTTCGCCCGCTACATCGCCGCGCTGCGCGAGTACGCCGAGGACGCGGGCGTGCGTGGCGTGCCGTTCCTGGTCAACATCCACGGCACCGCCGACGGCGACGGGTCGCCGTTCCCGATCGGCATCAGCCAGCTCATGGCGACCTACCGCGGGATCCCCGGCATGATCGCCGGTTCGGACCACTACGTCGGCGACATGACGCTGGGCAGCACGACCGACCTGTACGTCATGAACGCCTTCATGGACGCGGTCAACGACGCGGACCAGCCGCTGACCTCGCTGGAGTTCGAGGCGGGCAGCGGCGACTACGGCGGCAGCCTCGACCGCCAGTACGACCCGTCGTCGATCGATCTGAAGACCCGGCTCTTCGTGGCCCAGGGCAACCGGGTGATCAACTACTACCTCTTCGCCGGTGGCATCAACCCGCCGCTGGACCGGCCGGTCGGCGACGGCAACGACCGGATCAGCTTCACCGGCGAGCGCCACGGCACGGCCGCGCCGGTGGGACCCGAGGGCCGTCCCGGGCTCACCTACGCGCCCACGGCGCGGGCGGTCGCCGCCGTACGCGCCAACGAGCCGTGGCTCGCCCGGATGCGCGAGGAGCACGACGACCTCGCGCTGGGGTTCGTGCCCGATGCCTACCTCACCGAGTACCGGTACCCGCCGAGCGAGGTCATGCGCGAGGTGACCGAGGACCTGCAGGCGCACCGCGGCGCGGGCGTCAACCGCGCGCTGGGCCGGTCGCTGCTGCTCGCCGGCTACCGGTTCGGCGCCGTCGACCTGCAGTGCGACGACCTTGGCCGTACGCCACGGGTGGTCGCCCTCGCCACGGGCGCCCACCTCGACGAGGGGGTGCAGCGTCGGCTCGTCGCCCACGTCGAGTCCGGCGGCGGCCTGCTGCTGCTCGGACGCATACCGGTCCTCGACGACACCGGCCGTACGTGCCGGGTGCTCGCCGACGCGCTCGGGCTGACCGCCGGACGTCTCGTCGAGGGCAGCCACCGTTACTACCCCTCAGTGGTCGCGCACGACTGGGCGGGGCCGTGGCCGGAGACCCGGGTGGCCTGGCTGGAGGAGCTGGACGCCCCCGACGGGCGGCCGGTGCTGTCCGACGTGTCCACCGGGCGTCCCTGCGGCGTCGAGGTGACCTGCGGCGACGGCCGCGCGGTCGTCTGGTCCGCGGCGCTGCCCTCGGACCCGCGGCTGTTCCGCGCCGCGGCGGAGCGGCTGGGCGCGACCCCGGGGCTGATCCATGAGTCCGACGTCCCTGGGCTGTTCGCGACCAGCACCGTCGACGACGCGGGCGGTCGCCTGCTGCACCTGCTCAACGTCTCCGGCTACCCGTGCACGACGCCGGTACGGTTCGGCGGCGAGGCGCTCTTCGACGGCCGCGAGCTGTGCCTTCCGCCGCGTACCGGCCGGATGCTGCCGCTCGGCCTGCGGCTGCCGGACGCGACGGTGCGCTGGAGCACGGCCGAGATCAGCGGTACCGGTGAGCACTCGGTGTCGTTCGCGATCCCGGCCGACGGCGCGACCGTCGTGCTCGAGACGGAGCGCGAGGTACGGCCGGACGGGCCCTGCGGCGTCCGTACCGCGGACGGCCAGGTCACGATCACGGCGCGGGGCCAGGCCCCGCACGCCGGCACGCTGACGCTCGTATTCGGGTGAGGCCCTGACCGCACGGCCGGATGAACGCGGCCGTGCGGTCACTCGGGGCGGTCGCGGACCGTGGCCGGCTTGGGGCCGGCCGCGCCGGGGTCCTGCGCCCTGGGGGGAGCGGACAGCTGGACGTCCCACGGCGCGGCCGGCGTAGGTGGTGCGGGAGCCGGGGCCCGATGGCCTTCACCCCTCATGATCATGCGGATCTCCTGGCCCGACAGGTCGGACTTGGGGAGGAAGGCGTGGGCCTCGAACCCCTGGGCCATGTCGTCGAAGTCCGTCGCGGTGTACGTCGAGATCAAGATGATCACCGGGTGGGGGCCGGACCTGGCGCGCGCGACGCGTTCGGCGAGGGCGAACCCGGACTCCTCGCCGAGACAGATGTCGATGAGCACGACGTCCGGACGCAGCATGCCGACCCTGGCCATGGCCTCCGCGCTGGTGGACGCGACGCCGACCACGATGACACCGTCGTCCGCGAGCACCGCGCGGGCGGCCTCGAGGAACCGGTCATTGTTGTCGACGATCACGCACGTCACATCCATGCCCCAAGCCTTGCCGGTTCCGTGGCCGGGCACATCGGCGCTACCCCCAAGGCCGCCGGTAGCGCTGGCACACAAACCAATTGGGGGGTGAGACCCCACATCTGGGGGATACGGGCGGGCGGGTCAGGCGCCTGCCAGGGCGGTCATGACCCAGGACGGCGTCACCGGGACCCACCGCCGTAGGCCGCAGCGAGGGCGTGGAAGGACTCCTTCGGGTCCCATCCGTTCTCGTGCACCTTGACCACGCCGTAGGAGGCCATGTCCAGGTCGTGGCGGGGGTCGGCGGCGTGCGGCTTGTCGAAGCTGGCGAAGCTGAACCAGAAGGCGCCGTCCAGGTCCTCCTCCTCGAAGATCTCCAGCAGCTCCCGCAGGTAGGCGGCCTGCTCGCCCTCGTCGCGCTCGTAGTCGTCGTCGAGCCGTCGCGGAGTGGCGGTCTTGTCGACGATCGCCCAGCCCATGGCGCCGCGCTCGGCGGCACCGCGGTAGGTGCAGCAGCCGAACTCCGTTGCCACGACCGGCTTGCCGTGCGCCCGATGGGCCCGTAGGTCCTCGCGGTAGGTCTCGGCGTTGTCGGCCGACCGGTACGCGTCGACACCGACGAGGTCGAACGGGGTCCAGTCGACCTTCTCCCAGGGGCCGGACGCGTAGGTCAGCGGTCCACCGAACGCGGCGCGCGCGTCGGCGGTGGCGCCGGTGAAGAACGCGTTGAGCTTCTCCGAGGCCGCGTCCATCATCGCGTCCACCTCGGGGCCTTCGGCCGTCGCGGCCTTGAGCCGCGCGTAGCCGTCCTCGCCCGGGATGAAGCCCGCGCCGAAGAAGGTCAGCTCACAGCCCAGGACCAGCACGATCTCCCCGCCGCCGCGCCGCAGGTCCTCGGCGCGCCGAGCGCAGTCGGCGAGGTAGGGCCGGAGCTGCTCCGCCGTCAGCTCGCACGGCTGCGGCGAGAACCACACCTCCAGGCCCGCGGCCACCGCGTGCCTCGCGGTGGCGGACAGCCGCTCCGGGTCGCCGCCGGAGATGCGCACCGAGGTGCAGCGCAGGTCCTCGGCGATGACCCGCATCTCGCGTCCCGCCGCGTCGGCGTCGAACGTCGGCCGGGTGTTCGATCCGCCGGGGGAGAAGCCGGTGTCGTAGTTGATGCCCTTGCGGCGCATGGGGGTCCCCTTCCGGTGCTGACGGCTCATGGTCGCAGGGCCGGCGGGGTGAACGTCGAGGAAAGCTCGACGGTGCCGCCGTCACGCGCCGCGGCGTGGATCGCCTCCATGATCTCCACGACGTGCGCGGCGTGCTCGCCGGTGCCGCGGTGCGGGCGGCCGGAGGCGATCGCGTCGGCCAGCTCGGTCACCCCGCGCCCGTAGTCGACGCCGGGCCGCACGGGCGTCCGCGACAGCGGCACCGGCTCGTACGGCTTGCCGGCCGGGGCGTGGGCCACGGCGGCGTCGAAGGAGTGCCAGCTCGACAGGGCGAGCGCGCCGTCGTCGCCGTGCAGCTCGACGCCCTGCTGGCGGCTGCTGATCTCGACGTAGAAGCTGGCCGTGAGGCGCACGATCGTGCCGCACTCCAGTTCGATCACCGCGACGACGAAGTCCGGCGCGGTGACGGTGAAGTCCGCGCCGTCGCGGGTACGGCGCGCGGGCAGCAGCACGTCGCCGTACGCGCGGACGCGTCGCGCGGGACCGAGCATGGCGGTGATGAGGGTCAGCGGGTAGACGCCGACGTCGAACGCCGGGCCGACGTCGTAGAACGGCTCGGGGCGCGGGTGCCAGCGTTCGATGCGCCCCCAGTTCACCTCCGCGTACACCACGCGGACCGTGCCCAGCCGGCCGTCGCGCACGTACTCCCACGCCGTCCGCTGCGCCTCGCCGAGGAACGTGGTCGGCGCGCACGCCAGCCGTACGCCCGAGCGCGCGGCCAGCTCGACGAGGCCGCGCGCCTCCGCGTGCGACATCGCGACCGGCTTCTCGCTGTAGACGTGTTTGCCCGCCTCGAGGCAGCGCGCCGTGACCTCGAGGTGGCTGGTCTGGCGGGTGAGGTTCACGACGGCGTCGACGGCCGGGTCGGCCAGCAGCGCGTCGAGCGAGCCGAAGGCGGTGCCCCCGTGGCGCTCGGCGAACGCCGCGACGCGTGGCGGGTTGCGGTCGAACGCGCCGCGGACCACCACGCCCGGGTGGGCGGCGAGCGCGTCGCCGTACGCCGGCGCGATGTCACCGCAGCCCACGATGGCGACGCCGAGCGGCGCGGGCGCGGGCCCCTTCGGCACCTCGGACGGGTTCATTGCCCCATCTCCCCGGGTCTGCGATGCTGTGGCGAATAGGATCCAAATTATGTGTCAAGGGGCATCCTGTGACAAGAAATCCCACGTTCGAGTCCATGACGGATCCCAAATCCCCTGATCACGATGGCGCCGTGAGCGTTCCGGCGGTGCGCCGATGAAGCTCTCCTCGCAGTACTACCGCCCGCCGTTCCCCGACCGCCGCCGCTGGGCCGACGACATGCGCGACATGCGTGCGGCCGGCCTCCAGGCCGTCTACCTCTGGGCGTGCTGGGGCTGGATCGAGCCCGAGCCGGGGCGCTTCGTCTACGACGACTACGACGAGCTGATCGAGCTCGCACGCCAGGCCGGACTCCAGGTGGTCATCAACACCATCGCGGAGATCCACCCGTTCTGGATCCACCGCGAGGTCCCGGACTCGGCGATGGTCGACCACATGGGGCGTACGGTCGTCTCCTCGGGCCGCCGCGAGTGCAACGTCGGCCTCACGCCCGGCGGCTGCACCGACCACCCCGGCGTACGCGACCTGATGGGCCGCTTCCTCGGCGACATCGCGGGGCGCTACGCGGGCGCGGACAACCTGTACGCCTGGGACCTGTGGAACGAGACGCGCTGGGCCGTCCACGCCGACGGCTACGTCTGCCACTGCCCGCACACGCTGCGAGAGTTCCGCGCGTGGCTGGAGCGGCGCCACGGCGACCTCGACGGGCTCAATGCCGCCTGGCGACGGCGCTACTGCTCGTGGGAGGACGTGCACCCGGGCAAGATGCCCGAGCGGCTCTACACCGAGATGATGGAGTTCCAGACCTTCCTCACCTGGCGGTCCGCCGAGCACATGGCGTTCCGGCACGGCATCGTCCGCGCCGCCGACGACCGGCACCTGGTGGTCGCGCACGCCGCCAACCCCGCGACGTACTCGGGCGTGTGGGAGAGCGAGCAGGCCGTCTCGCGCGGCAACGACTGGGACTTCACGGACCTGCTCGACGGTTTCGGCGCCTCGCTGTTCCCGAACTGGTTCGGCTGGTCCGACGTGGAGGTCGGGCCGCGGATCGAGAGCGCGCGCTCGGGCGCGCAGGACAAGATCTACTGGGTCGGCGAGGTCCAGGGGGCCGGGGCGCGCTGCGGCTGGAACGCCGCCGTCACCGAGCCGGTCACCGGACGGCGGCAGCAGCGCTGGGTGTGGAGCACGATCGGGCGCGGTGCCAAGGCGGTCAGCTTCTGGTGCTGGCGCGATGAGGTCTTCGGCCGCGAGGCGTCCGGGTTCGGGCTGTCCGGCGACGACGGTCACGCGGAGGACCGGCTGGCCGAGCTGCGCAGGACCGGGACGGTCCTGACGGACAACGACGCGCTGCTGGACGCCTACCGGCCTGACCAGGCGCGGATCGGTGTCGTCTTCGACCCGGCGACGTACCGGCTCGACTGGGCGCAGGACGGCCCCGAGGCCGGGCAGGCGCAGCCCAGCCTCATCGGCCACCTCGAGGCACTCGAACGCCTCCAGCTCCCGTACGACGTGCTGGAGGCGCGGCATCGGCGGCGGCTGGCCTCGTACCGGTTCGTCGCCATGCCCTGGCCGCTCATCGTGGATCCGGACCTGGCCACGGACCTGCTCGCCTGGGTCCGCGACGGCGGGACCCTGCTCGTCGAGGCGGGGCTGGACTCCTACGACGCGCTGGGCTTCCACCGGTACCCCGAGGAGCGGACCTTCGCCGAAGGGCTGGGCGTCCGCAGCGTGGGCCGCCGCCCGCTCGGCGACGGCCGTGTGCCGTTCGAGATCGACGGGGTGGCGGGCGTCCTGCCGGCCGCGACCTGGACCGAGCCGCTGCGCGGCGCGGACGGTACCGAGTCCACCGTGCTCGTACGGCGGCTCGGCGCGGGCAGGGTCGTCGCACTCGGCACGTTCCCGGGCCTGGCCGCCCGCGCGGAGCGCTCGCCGGGCTTCGAGAGCCTGCTGCGTACGCTGGCGCGGTCCGCCGGAGCGGTACCGGACCTGCGGTGCGATCTCGCGGACGGCACGCGCGTCCAGTGGCGTACCGGACTCGGGGGCGACCGGCGGCTGCTGTTCGTGGCAAACGACGGCCCGGCCGTCTCGGTCGCGTTCTCCGGCCCGCCGCTCGCCGGCGTCGAGCGGGTGCGCGACCTTTTCGGCGATCGCGACCTCACGGTGGAGGACGGATCCGTACGGCTCTCGCTGGCCGAGGAGGGCCACGCGGTCCTGTCCTGGCCCGCGCCGCGCTGACGAGCCGTGAGGTGGACGCTACGCGCGAGTACACACCTCCTGACCGGCGGCTGTGTGCTCGCGCCGAGACTTGACGTCGATGTCAACGCCAAGTACGGTGCGAGCACCGGCCAGCGGCAAATGCCGCGTGCCCGGATGATCCGGACAGGGGGGGTGTCGTGGTGCCGCCGCAGCGCAGGTCCCGACCCGGAGGTAGGCGGGGCGGCGGGCAGGCACGCTCGGGCATCTGGTCCGAGGACGACAGTTCGGCGGTGCCGATGACGGCGCGCGGCTCGCGGACCCGCGCCGCGCTCATCGCGGCGGCCCGCGTGGTCTTCGAGCGCGACGGCTATCTGGGCGCGAAGGTCGCCGACATCGCGGCACGTGCCAAGACCTCGCACGGCACGTTCTACACCTACTTCAGCGACAAGGAAGAGATCTTCGCGGCCGTCGTGCGCAGCCTCCGCGAGGAGATGATGGACACCGGCGCGGTCGCCGGCGACGCCGGCGAGCGCGCCGAGCGCGACCCGCTCCAGGCGATCGAGGCGACCAACCGCGCCTACCTGGAGGCGTACCGCCGCAACGCCCGGATCATGGCGATCATCGAGCAGGTCTCGACCTTCAACGACCAGATGCGCGAGGCACGTCACGAGCGGGCGATGGCCTTCGTGACCCGCGCGGCCCGCAGCATCCGGCGGTTGCAGGCCCACGAGCTCGCCGACCCCGAGCTCGACCCGTTCAGCGCCGCGCTGGCGCTGAGCGCGATGGTGAGCAAGTTCGCCTACCTCTGCTTCGTGCTGGGGGAGGAGGTGGAGTTCGAGCAGGCGGTGGCGACCCTCACCCGGATGTGGGCCAACGCGCTCGGGCTCCGCGTCGACGCCGCCGACGGCGCGCACGGCGCGCTCTCGTTCGGACTCAGCCTGGATTGACCACCCGGCGAGGTCGGGGGGAGCACGTACGAGTCGCGGTGGAGGTGAGCGGGTGAGCGGGCCACTGGACGACCTCGTCGTCATCGACCTCGGTCAGGTCTACAACGGGCCGTACTGCACGATGCTGCTGGCGCGGCTCGGCGCGGACGTCATCAAGGTGGAGCCGCCGGGCGGCGAGCCGGTACGCCGCAGACCCGGCGAGCAGGGGCAGAGCCACGCGTTCAGCATGCTCAACGGTGGAAAGCGCGGCATCGAGCTGGACCTGAAGAGCCCCGAGGGCCACGCGGCCCTGCTCGCGCTCGTCGAGCGCGCCGACGTCCTGGTGGAGAACTTCGCCCCGGGCGTCATGGACCGCCTCGGGATCGGCCACGACATACTGCGCGGCATCAACCCGCGCCTGATCGTGGCCTCCGGCAAGGGCTACGCCTCCACCGGCCCCTACAGCGGCTACCGCGCCATGGACCTGACCGTGCAGGCGATGACCGGCGTGCTGTCGGCGACGGGCTTCCCGGACCAGCCGCCCGTCAAGTCCGGTGCGGCGGTGGCCGACTTCTCCGCGGGCGCGCACCTGGCCATCGGCGTACTCGCCGCCCTGCACCGGCGCGACCGTACCGGGGAGGGCGGCCACGTCGAGGTGCCCATGCACGACGCGCTGCTGCCGATGCTTACCTCCGGGCTCGCCGGGCTGCTCGACGACGGCGGTGCCAAGCCCGAGCGCACCGGAAACCACCACGGCGGCATGGCGTACTGCCCGTACAACGTCTACCCGGCCTCCGACGGCTGGATCGCGGTGCTCTGCCTCACCGACCGGCACTGGCAGCGGCTGTGCGAGGTGATGGGCCGCCCCGAGCTGGCCGGCCATCCCGACTACGCCGGCAACGCGCTGCGCGTCGCCCGCATGGAGGAGCTGGACGCGGTGGTCGGCGCGTGGACCGCGCGGTCGACGAGGGCCGAGCTGTTCGCGCTCGTCCAGGACGCCCAGATCCCGACCGCGCCCGTGCACACCCTCGCCGAGGTCCTCGCCGACCCGCAGCTCGAGCACAGCGGCATGCTGACGCGCATCGAGCACCCGAAGTACGGCGTGCGCTACCTGTACGGCAACCCGATCCGCGTGGAGGGCCTCCCGCCGTGGCGGCCCGTCGCGGCGCCCGAGCTGGGCGAGCACACCGACGAGGTACTACGGGAGCTGGGCCTCCCGTCGGATGAGTAGGCAGGTGGGAGATGTCCGCGCCAGGATGCCGCATCGAGACCGAGGACGGCGTCACCACGATCACGATCGACGTCCCCGAGCGGGCCAACGCCATCTCGGAGGACCTCGCGACGCGCATGGTCGGCGCCCTGGACGCGGCCACCGCTGACGACCGCGTACGCGCCGTCGTGATCACCGCGACCGGCACGACCTTCTGCTCCGGCGCGGACCTGCGGGAGCGGTCCGGGCCGGGCACGCGCGGCGCGAGCGCCGGCAACATCGCGCTCTACACGGCGATCCTGCGGGCGCCCAAGCCCGTCGTGGCACGGATCAACGGCCACGTACGCGCGGGCGGGCTGGCCCTGGTCGCCGCCACCGACATCGCGATCTGCTCGGACCGCGCGACGTTCGGCGCGCCGGAGGTGCACCTCGGGCTGGTGCCCGCCGTCGTGTCGGTGTCCCTCCAGCGCCAGCTCAGCCCGCGCGGGCTCCAGCGCTACCTGCTCACCGGGGAGACCTTCGACCCGGCCGAGGCCGAGCGCATCGGGCTGGTGACCAAGGCGGTGCCGTTGCGTCACCTCGACGCCGAGATGGCGGCGGTGCTGCGCGGGATCCGCCGCGCCGGTCCCGGCGCGGTCGGCCCGACCAAGGCCCTGCTGGCCGAGATCGCGGGCCAGGACATCGACGCGCTCTACCGCGAGCGCTCGGAGCTGTCCACGCGCTACTACCGCACCGATGACGCGCTGGAGGGCATGAAGGCCTTCCTGGAGAAGCGCCCGCCGCGCTGGGTGACGAGCGGCTGAGCCGGTGCGTACCCGGGTCATCGTCCAGGACGAGCCGTGCGGTCCGCTGCGGATCGACGACGCGCGTCTCCCCGACCCCGGCCGGAACGAGGTCGTGGTCGGGCTGCGTTCCTCCGGCGTCTGCCACAGCCAGCTCGCGACCATGTCCTGGCCGCGCGAGGCGCCGCTGCTGTTCGGGCACGAGGGCTTCGGGTACGTGCTGGGCGGCGGCCCGGCCGCGCTCAGGCGGCTGCCCGAGGGCACGCCGGTCGCGGTCTCGTGGGTCCCGCGCCCCGTCGACCGGCCGCTCGTACGTGGGCGCGCGATCCTGTCCGACGGCCGCACGGCCGTCGCGCCCAACGCCTTCACCTGGGCCGAGCACTGCCTGGTCGACGAGGCGTACGTCACGCCGCTGCCGGCGACGCTGGCCTCGCCGGAGAGCGCGGTCCTGGGCTGCGCGGTCCTCACCGGCATGGGCACCGTGTGCGACGTCGCGCCGGTGGCCGGTGGCGCCACCGTCGCGGTCTACGGCACCGGCGGCATCGGGCTGTGCGCGGTGGCCGGGGCGCGGATGCGCGGTGCCGCGCGCATCGTCGCGGTCGATCGGCACGCCGCGAAGCTGAAGCTGGCCGGGGAGTTCGGGGCGACGGACGTGGTCGACGCGACGCGCGAGGACCCGGCCGAGGCCATCGCACGGCTGACCGGTTCGGCGGGTGCCGACCTGGTGGTCGACTGCGTGGGCACCGGGGAGACGCTGCGCCAGGCGCTGCGCTCGGCGCGGCGCGGGCGGCTGGGCGTACGCCGGGGCGGCACCGTCGCGCTCGTCGGGCTCCCGCCCGGCGACCTGACGATCGACGCCGAGGACCTCCTGCGCGGCGAGAAGACGCTGGTCGGCTCCTGCGGGTGCAGCTGCGCGCAGGAGGACATCGTGCGGTACGGCGCGTACTGCCGTGACGGCCACCTCGACCTGCGGAGCCTCGTGACCGACCGGTTCCCGATCGACCGCGCCGCCGAGGCGGTGCGGTCGCTGGACGAGGGCCGCGTGACGGGCCGGGCGCTGCTGACCATGAACGACGGGAAGTGGGACTGATGTCGATGTCGACTCCGGACTCCTCGGCCGGCGAGGACCCCGTCCTCACCCGTACCGAGGGCGCCGTCCGCTGGATCACGCTGAACCGGCCACGGCGGCTCAACGCGCTGAGCCGCGGCCTGCTGGAGCGGCTCCTCGACGAGGTGGAGCGCGCCGCCGGCGACGACGCGGTCCGCGCGGTGGTGCTCACCGGGGCGGGCGCCGGGTTCAGCGCCGGTGGCGACCTCAAGGCCGGGCTGCACGAGGTCACCGGCAATGGCCCGCACGACGAGCAGGTACGCGAACTGCGGCGCTTCATGCGCATCGCCGAGCTGCTGCACGGCATGGGCAAGCCGACCGTCGCCGCGGTCAACGGCGCGTGCGCGGGCGCCGGGCTCGCGCTGGCCTGCGCGGCGGACGTACGTCTCGCGGCCGGCTCGGCGGTGTTCGCGACCGCCTTCCTCACCGCGGGGGTCTCCGGCGACTTCGGCGGCGCCTGGTCGCTGGCCTCCATCGTCGGCGCGGGTCCGGCACGCGAGCTGTACCTGACCGGCCGGAAGCTGAACGCCCCGCAGGCCCTGGCCCTTGGCCTGGTCAGCGCGGTGCACCCGGACGAACGCCTCGCGGCCGAGGCGGGCGGGCTCGCCGACGTGCTGGCCACCCGGTCGCCGCGCGCGGTCCGTGCCATCAAGGCCAACTTCGCGGCACTGCCCTGCGGCTTCACCGAGCTGCTCGACCAGGAGGCCGAGCGTCACGTCGAGTGCACCAACAGCGTCGAGGCGGCGGCGGCCATGACCGCGTTCCGCGAGCGCGGCGCCGTACGCGCCGCGGAGAGGTGACCGGATGTCGTTCAGGCTCGTCGCCGACGGGTTCATGTTCCTCGAGTCGCCCCGCTGGCACGAGGACCGGCTCTACTTCTCCGACTTCTACCGCCACGAGGTGTTCACCCTGGAGGCGGACGGCACCGTGCGGACCGTCTGCGAGGTGCCGAACCAGCCCTCCGGGCTCGGCTTCACCCCCGACGGCGCCCTGCTCGTCGCCTCGATGCTCGACCGGCGGATCCTGCGTCACGAGGACGGCGGGCTCGAGATACACGCCGACCTGGCCGCGTACGCCGACGCCCCGCTGAACGACATGCTGGTCGACGCCGACGGCCGCGCGTACGTCGGCAACTTCGGCTTCGACGCACGAGGCGGCGCGCCGATCGCCCCGACGCGGCTCATCGTGGTCGACCCGGACGGCTCGGTACGCGTCGCGGGCGAGGACCTCGTCTTCCCCAACGGCATGGCCATCACCCCGGACGGCCGGCGCCTGCTGGTCGCCGAGACGTACGCCGGCCGCATCAGCGCGTTCGCCCTGACCACCGACGGCATGCCCGCCGGCCGTACGACGTGGGCCTCCCTCGGCCGTACGGCCGGCGAGACCCACACCGCGCAGTTCGTCAGCCGCGGAAAGATCCTGCCCGACGGCGTCGCCCTGGACGCCGAGGGCGCACTGTGGGTCGGCGACGCCAACGGCACCGGCGCCATCCGCGTGGCCGAGGGCGGGCGGATCCTGGACCGGATCGACACCGACCTGGCCGTCTACGCGGTCGCCCTCGGCGGCCCCGAACGCCGCACCCTCTACCTGTGCGCCTCACCCTCGATGCGCACCCGCGCCCCCCACCCCGAACCCAGGTCGGTCCTCCTCGCCTGCGACGTCGACGTCCCCGGCGCCGGCCTTCCCTAGTGCCGTGACCCGGGCTGAGCGCCGTCAGTCGGATCGTGCTGCTCTCCACGTCCATGATGTTCGGCGAGGGAGGTCTCCCAGTTCCCTGCGGCCCCGGTCACAGCATTGGCTCAGCGTCGGTCGATGATCGGGAGGGTGAGACGGGACGGGTGGGCGGGACCGTGGTGCACTCGGTTGACCGCGACGACCATGGCGTCCTCGCCGTCTTCGGCGATGGCGCCGCCGGTGTTGGTGTTGCGGTCGAACCTGGGGAAGTTGCTGCTGGAGACCTCCAGCCGGATCCGGTGGCCGGAACGGAAGACGTTGGAGGTCGCCCACAGGTCGAGCGTCACCTCGTACACCGTTCCCGGTTCCATGAGTTCCGGCTGTGACGGGGACTCGCGGTAGCGGAGGCGGAGCACGCCCTCGGTCAGGTAGATGGCGCGCCCGTCGGGGAAGACGTCGACGAGCTTGGCCGTGACGTCCGTGTCGGGGGCCGAGGAGGAGAAGCAGAGCGTGAGGGAGACGCGGCCGGTCACCTCGACGGGGCGTTCGAGCGGGGGCGTGCTGTAGCAGAGCACGTCGCCGCGCGCCTCGACCGGCCGCTGGTCCACCGGTCCGGCCATGCGGGTCTCGGAGGCGTACATGAGGTTGCCGCCCATGGTCGGCACCGGCCGGCGCGGGTCGTACAGGTAGACGTCCTGCCGGCGCTTGCCCGGCCGCCGTGCCGACAGGACGCCGTCCCCGTCGGCGGTGTTCGCGGCACCGGAGGAGGACAGGAAGTAGTCGGTGTAGCGAGTGCCGGGCAGCGGCCAGTCATCCTCGTCGCGCCACTCGTCGATGCCCATCACGAAGATCCGTACCGGCTTGGCGCCGTCCAGGGCGTCCTCGCGCCCGCGCAGCCAGCGGTCGAAGAACCGCAGGTGCAGGTCGGTGAGGTCCTGGCCGAGGGCGTTCGCCGACGGCCCGAACGACCGGTCCGGGTAGACGCCGCTGAACGCGAGGTGCGTCCACGGGCCGATGACGAGCCGCCCGCCCGTACGCGCCTCGGGGCTGCCGCCGCGGTCGCGCAGGCCGGTGTGCAGGTCCAGGCTCGCGCCGAGGTAGATGTCGAACCAGCCGGCGATGGTCAGCGCCGGCACGGTGATCCGGCCCAGGTCGCGCCCGACGGCCTGGTCCGTCCAGTACGCGTCGTGGTCCGGGTGGTCCAGCCAGGTGCCGTACCAGGACGCATGCCGGGCGAGCAGCGGCTGGTCGCGCAGCGGTGTGCGCCGCAGCATCCGCAGCGGGTCGGTCAGCGCGGCGGCGAGCGGGCCGACCGGGTCCGGGTCGGTACGTCCGAGGCCCGGCGGCCGCTGCGTGTCCACGGTCGCCATCAGGTACGACCAGCTCAGCGAGGTATGCAACGCCAGCGCGCCCCCGTGGGAGTACCAGGGCGCGTGGTACTGGTCGGCGGTCGCCACGGACGGCGTGATCGCGGCGAGTCCCGGCGCGCCGGACAGCGCGGCGCCGACCTGCGTCATCCCGAGGTATGAGCCGCCGTACATGCCGACCGTGCCGTCGCACCAGGGCTCGCCGGTGAGCCAGGCGATCGTGTCGGCGGCGTCGTCGGGCTCGGTCACGAGCGGCGTGAAGACGCCCTCGGATCGGCCCGTCCCGCGTACGTCCTGGTGCACGACCGTGTACCCGGCCTCGACCAGCGCGAACCGGTCGGCGGTCGAGCCCGGCGGCGCCAGGTCGGGCGCGTCCTTCCCGTACGGCGTGCGTACGAGCAGCGCCGGGCCCGGCTCGTCGCCGGCCAGCCGGTAGACGTTCACGGCCAGCCGTACCCCGTCCCGCATGGGGACCATGACGTGCTTGTCGATCTCGATCCGCACCGGTCCCTGCCCGCCCGTCACTTGAGGCCCGAGTGCGTCAGGGCCTGGATGAACCGCCGTTGCATGATCACGAAGACGATGATGATCGGGACCACCGAGGAGACGGCGCCCGCCATGGCCAGGCCGGGGGACAGCCCGCCCTGCTCGTCGGCGAAGTTCGTCAGCCCGATCGGCACCGTGTAGTGCGCCTCGCTGCTGATCAGCACGAGCGGTGTCTCGTAGTCGTTCCACGACAGCACGAACGCGAGGATGGCCAGCGCGGCGACGGCGGGCCTGGCCAGCGGCAGGTAGATCCGCCAGAAGATCCTCCACTCGCCGGCGCCGTCGAGCCGCGCGGACTCGGCGAGCTCGCCGGGGATCCCGTGGAAGTACTGCCGCATCAGGAACGTCCCGAACACGGTGAACATCCCCGGCAGGATCAGCGCCCACAGCGTGTCGTAGATGCCCAGCTCGCGGAAGTACATGAAGCGCGGGACCAGCAGCAACTGCGTCGGTACGAGCGCGGTCGCCAGGTAGCAGAAAAAGATCTTGTCGCGCCCGCGGAAGCGCAGCCGCGCGAAGGCGTACCCGGCCATCGACGCCGTCACCACGTCACCGGTCATGCGCGCGGTCGCCACGACCGCGGAATTGGCCATGTAGCGCACCAGCGGGTGCGGCCCGGACCAGACCGTCGCGTAGTTCGCCCAGTGCACCGGGTGCGGCAGCAGCGAGAACGGCGCGCCGAACACGTCGATGCTGCGCTTCAGTGACGTGAGGGCCATCCAGGCGAACGGGACCAGGAACACCAGGCCCACCGCCCAGAGCAGGATCGCCCACAGCCATCTGCGGAGCACCGGGCTCCGCCTCGTCGCGATGTTCGTCATCGGAGCTCCAGGGTCAGCCGTACATGTCCCGGCCGCGCTGCAGCCGCATCAGAACGGAGGTCAGGATGAGGACGCCGGCGAAAGTGATCATGCCCAGGGCGGACGCGTAGCCGAAGCGGTAGAACTGGAAGCCGTTCTGGTAGATGTAGTAGGACAGCGTGGTCGTCGACGAGCCCGGTCCGCCCTGCGTGATCAGCACCATCAGCCCGAAGGTCTGTGACGCGCCGATGAACTGGATGATCAGCAGGAACACCGTCGTCGGCAGCAGCGCCGGCCAGGTCACCGCGGTGAACCTCCGCCAGGCACCCGCACCGTCCACGGCCGCGGCGTCCCGCAGCTCCGTCGGGACGTTCTGCAGCGCGCCGAGGTAGATCACCACGCCGAAGCCGACGCCGGCCCAGACCGCGATCAGCATCAGGCCCCACAGAGCCCAGTCGGAGGAGGCGAACCAGAGCGGGCTGTGCGCCCCGCCGAGCTTCAGCAGCTCGGCGAGCACGCCCGACGTCGGGTCGAGGACCAGCAGCCAGGTCAGCCCGATCGCCACCATGTTGACCGTGTACGGCAGGAAGAAGATCACCCGCAGGGCGGTACGCCCCGGCACGTCGCGGTCCAGCGCGACGGCCAGGGCGAGCCCGATGACGGTGGTGACCGGCACCACGATGCCGCAGTAGAGGAGGGTCAGCCCGACGCTGTGCCAGAACTTCGCGTCCGTGAACGCCTCGGCGTAGTTGGTCAGGCCGAGGATCCGGATGCCGGAGACGCCGGAGACGACGTTCCAGTCGGTGAAGGAGACCAGAACGGCCGACAGGAGCGGCACGAGCGTGAAGGCGACCATGCCGAGGAGGTTCGGCGCGACGAGCCCGTACCCGGCACGGTCCTGCCGCGAGACGCGCCCGGAGGCCGCGGCCGCGCCCGGCTTCTCGATGACGGCCGTCATCGTCAGCGCGCCTTGGCGATCGCCGCGTCGGCCTGGCTCTTCACGGTCCGCACCCACTCGTCGGTGGAGATCTCGCCGAGCAGGCAGCGGTCGCTGGTCGCCAGCAGCGTGGTGTTGATCTGCTGGTCGGCGATCAGGAGGGTGTCGATCGGGATCTTCGCCTGCTGGGTGAACAGCACCTCGCGGAAGGAGTTCACGTCGTAGAGGGTGTCGCGCTTGTCGCCCAGCAGCTTGGCGACGGCGTCCTGCTCCTCGACGACCGGCAGGATCGGGATCTTGCCGGCCCGCACCATGTACTTCGCGCCGTCCGTCAGCCAGAACTTCACGAAGTCCCACGCGCGGTCGACGTTCTTGGACTTGGCGCTGATGTGGACGTTGTCCTCGTACGTGCCGGTGTTCCAGTCCTCGCCGTTCGGACCGGTGGGCTGGGGCGCGCATGCCACCTTGAAGTCGTGCGGGTACTCCTGCAGGTCGCCGATGAAGCGCAGGCTGAACGGCGAGGTCGCCCACAGCGCGAACTTCCCGCTCAGGAAGGAGTTCTGCTGGTACAGCTGCAGGTGCTGGGACAGCACCTTGTCCCACGGCAGCGCCGACTTGTCGCGGATCATCGCCAGGTGCAGGTCCATCTCCTGGCGGAACGCCGGGTTGTCGAAGTTCGAGGCGCTCCCGTCGGGCTTGAACCAGTGGTTCTTGCCCAGGATGATGCGCGCGGTGTCCGGGATGTTGAACGTCCCGTACACGCCGTTGCCGGACAGCCTGCGCGCGAGCTGGTGGAACTCATCCATCGTCCAGCGGGTCGGCACGGCCTCGCCGGCCGCCTCGAGCATCTTCTGGTTGATCAGTACGACGACCGGGCTGCGGGTGCTGGCCAGCGAGTAGATCCGGTTGTTGAACCGGTACGTACGCGGGTTGGCGGTGTCGATCAGCGGCGCGAAGGCCTTCTCGGCCATGGCGCGCTCGGTGATGTCGAGCGGCAGCTTGGCCGCGACCCGCTGCGAGACCCGCTGCGAGCCGTAGCCGAAGAACACGTCGATCGGCGCGCCGCCCTGCAGCGCCGTGTCGAGCTTCAGGTTGCCCGGGTCGTCGTTGACGTAGCGGGTGTAGACGACCTTCGTGCCCGCGAACTTCTTCTCGAAGGCCGCGATCAGGTCCTTCGGCCCGTTCTCGGCGGGGACGCCGCCCCAGACGTTCAGGACCCCGCCGGAGGAGGAGCTCTTGGCGCAGGCACCGGTCGCTCCCGCGACGGCCAGGCCGGCGAGGCCGGCGAGGACCTGGCGTCTGCTCGCCTGGTATCCGTTGAGCATGTCGTACCTTCCTGTCGCTGCGGATGATCCGTCGCGGGTCAGATCTCCTCCCAGAACTCCCAGCTCATGTCGGGGAGGACGGGGGAGATGACGCCGCCGCGCATACGGCCGACGGGTACGCCCGCGCACCGTTCGCCGGCCGACTCGGGGGTGTAGCGGAAGCCGGCGAAGGTCCGGTCACCGGGCCCGGTGTCGACCTCGAACGTGTGCGGCGCGCCGCTGCGGTTCGACAGGACGACGCTGAGCTTCCCGTCGGGCCGGTGGAACGCCAGGATGCGCAGGTCGTCGTGGCGGCCGTCGGTCTCGGTGACCGCGAGCGACCGTGAGTCCCACGGCACGCGGCGTACGAAGGCGCCGACGGCGTACCAGTTGTACTTGTTCCAGCACCAGTGCCCGGGCTCGAGCGCGTACGGGTCGTTCGGCTCGCGCGACCAGCCGCTGGGCGGCAGGGTGCGGGGCGGGCCCTCCGGCCGCTCGTCGGTGCTGGGCCGCCAGTAGCCGAGCGAGTAGCCGCTGGCCTCCTCGTTCGTGTACGGCTTGAGCGCGTGCAGCCAGAACCAGGTCGGGGCGTCCGCGAGCTGGAACCAGTTCATGATGTTCTGCACGGTGTTGAGGCAGCGCGGCGCGGTGGCCGGCCCCCACAGGTACTCGAACTCGTTGTTGAACCGCGGCTTGCCGCTGGGTTCCTCCGGCGGGTCGATGTGCTTCGAGTCGTAGCCGATGAGGTGGATGGCCAGCGCGTCGACCAGGTGCGCGTGCTCGGGGTCCTCGAGCACGGGCCGTACGTGGGGGAAGTCCCACCACGAGTTGGTGTCGGCGATGATCTGGATGCCGGGGTCGTACGCGCGCACCCGCGCGGCGACCACGGTGAAGGCGCGCTTGTAGTCCTCGGGCCGGTAGGGGCACAGCGGGAAGGTCGAGTCGCCGAACGGCTCCTCCTGCATGTTCCACATCGACACCGCGATCCCGGCGTCGCGCAGCGTACGCAGGTCCTCGATCTGCGCGTCGGCGAAGTCGGCCAGGAACCGGTCGACGTCACCGTGGTAGTCGGGGTCCTCGTCGAAGTCGTCCAGGAAGCAGCGCAGGCGGTTCTTCGGATGGCCGTTTCCGATGTAGGCCCGGTTGCCCTTCCAGAACGGCGGCGGCGACCAGTACTCCAGTGACACGCCCTCGACGCCCGACTTCTCCATCATCTCGCGCAGCTCGTCGAGCTGCTCGGGCCAGCGCGGGCGCAGGACCTTCTCCTCGGCGTCCAGCCCACGCCAGTACAGGCCACCGGCCAGCCGGCAGTAGCGGAAGCCGGACAGCATCTCCTCGTACAGGCGGGTCCGCTCCGCGGGCACCAGGTCGTGCGGGACGCCGGTCGGTTCGTCCGGCAGGCCGATGTTGGCCGAGCCGATGGAGTCGGACATGATCTCGAAGCCGATCCCGCGGATGACCTGCTTGGGCCGGTCGGCGTGCACGACGTGCCGGGAGCGCTCCGGGGCGGGCGTCTCTCGTGGCGGACGGTCCAGGGGATAGTGCCCGGCCAGCAGGTTCTTGAAGGCCGGTGTGGTCTTCCACTGGTCCATGACCTCGTTCGTGCCCGTCACGTCCTTCTCCCGTCTCGCAGGGGCGCCGGGCGACGGCCGAACACCTGTCCGCCGAGCTTGGGCCTGTTGCAGGCGCAGTATCACCAAATATTGATATCGACGTCAATATCGAGTTTCGTCGTATCGGGAAACCGCGTCAGGTATGGCCCTCGAGCGGGTGCACCGCCAGCGCGGTGACCTCGATGTCGGCGTAAGGAAAGAACGGCAGCGAGGCGAGCGCCTCGTGCAGCGCGGTCGCGTCCGGCGCCTTCCAGACGCCGATGTTGGCCGGCCGTCCGGGGATCCGCCAGATCCGCACGATGGTGCCGGCACGGCGCAGGGCGAGGCCGCGGTCCCGCTCGGCGGCGGTCAGCGCCGCGCGCTCGGACGTGGCCATGTCGTGGGGAAGGTCCACCTGGACCCGTACGAGGAACTCCATCGGCCCTCATCTCCAACCGGGCCGGCGACCGCCGGGCGCCTTGGCGCCCGGCGTCGCCGCCCCCCTCACTCGCCGGACGGTGTTTCGGCGAACCCGACGTTGCCGTTGAGCAGCAGCCCACCGTCGACGAGCAGTTCGTGGCCGGTGACGTACGCGGCCTCGTCCGAGGCCAGGAAGACGGCCGCGCCGGCCAGGTCGGTCGGCTGGGCGATTCGGCCGACGGCGATCCGGCTCTCGTACACGTGCCGGATCGACGGCGTGTACGAGTCGACCGTCATGCCGGTGTGCGTCGCGCCGGGGGCGATCGCGTTGACCGTGATCCCCGCCAGGCCCAGCTCGAGCGCGAGCGCGCGGGTGAGGCCCACGACCGCGGCCTTGCTCGTGACGTACGCGGCCATGTCGCTCACCGGCTGCTGGCGGGTGACGGACGAGACGTTGATGATCCGTCCGCCGCCCTGCGCCGTCATGCGCCGCGCCGCCGCCTGGCAGCCGTGGAAGTAGCCGTGCAGGTTGGTGCCGAGCAGGCCGTGCCACTCCTCGCCCGTCATCTCGGTGAAGGGCCGGATGAGCATGCGCCCGGCATTGTTCACCCAGATGTCGACGCCGCCCCACGCCTCGTCGATGGTGGCGGCGAACGCGTCGACGGCGTCCGGGTCGGAGACGTCGCCGCGCGAGGCGAGCGCCCGGCGGCCCTTGTCGCGTACGTCCTTCGCCGTGGACCGCGCGCCGTCGTCCCCGAGGTCGAACACGGCGACGTCCGCGCCGGCCTCGGCGAGCGCGGTCGCGATGGCCCGGCCGATGCCACTGGCCGCGCCGGTGACGGCGGCCCGCCGTCCGGTCAGGTCGAACATGGCTTCCCCTGTCGTCGGAGCGGTCACAGTCTCGGATCCAGTACGACCTTCAGCCCGCGCGCGGCGGACAGGTCGGCGAACACGTCCTCCCAGGCGCCGAGCGGCGCCGCGCGCGTCACGAGGGGCGCCGTCTCGACGGCCCCGGTCGCGATGAGCCGCATCGCGTGCCGCCACGAGCGCGGCGTCGACGCGAACCCGGAGGTGAGCACGAGCTCGGAGAAGAAGACCTGGTTGAGCGGCACGGTGACGGCGCCGCCGAAGACGCCGATCTGGACGTAGCGCCCGCCGCGCCGCGCGGTCGTCAGGCACGTCGAGGCGCCGCCCGCGCTGCCGGAGCACTCGATCACCACGTCGGCGCTGCCGGGCTCCGGCGGCGCGTCGGTCTCGGCGAACCCGAGCGCGCGCGCCGCGTCCAGCCGCGCGGAGTCCCGCGGCAGGCCGCAGACCGTGACCGAGCCACCGAGGTCGCGCGCGACCTGCGCGGCCAGCAGCCCGATCGGCCCGGGCCCGGTGACCACGACCCGGTCGCCGGACTGGACGGCGGGCGGGTCGAGCAGGCAGTTGCAGACGCAGGCCAGCGGCTCGGCGAGCGCGGCGGCGTACGCGCCGACGCCGTCCGGGACTCGGTGGAGGTTCGTCACGGGCAGGACGAGCAGGTCGGCGAAGCCGCCGTCGACGTGGGTGCCGATGGACCGCCGGTCCGGGCACAGGTTGGGACGTCCCTCGCGGCAGCGGTCGCACGTCGCGCAGGTCGCGAAGTAGGTCTCGGTGACCACGTGCGCGCCCTGCCACGCGGGGGCGACGCCGGGGCCGGTCGCCACGACGACGCCGGCCACCTCGTGCCCGAGCGTGACGGGCGTCGCGGTGACGTACTCACCGGCCGCGATGTGCAGGTCGGTGCCGCAGACGCCTGCGGCGTGCACCTCGAGCAGGACCTGCCCGGCGGCGGGTACGGGCTCGGGGCGTTCGACCAGGCCTAGGTGGCCCGGACCGGGCTCGAGCTTGGCGAGAGCCTTCATCGATGCCTCCTCGCTCGGCCGATCGGTGCGGATCATTGGATCCGACAGCGTTATTAGCTGTCAAGGAGCTGCCGTTTTCAAGGCTTTGAACCCCTTGACTCGAAATAAATGGATCCCATACTGGCTCGTGAGTGCTCGTGTCCTGACCGCGGGAGCCGGTGAGACCGCCGATGGACCACGATCGACGAGGGGGACGGGTGATTCGCTCTCGCACGGCAGGACCGGACGACGAGGCGGACGTGATCAGCCGGGTCGACATCTGGAAATGCGTATTCGCCCTACCCGAGCCGTTCCGGCTGGGCCGGCACGTCATAGCTCAGCGCGACTACACCGTCCTGCGGATCGAGACCGCCGGCGGGGTCGAGGGCCTGGCGTTCGCGCTCGCCCGCGGCGCGCCCGTCGACGTCGTCCTCGCCGAGATGGTCGCGCCGCGCGCGCTCGGACGCGACGTGTCACGTACCGCGGCGCTGGCCGCCTCCTGCGCGGGCGAACTCGTCCACCACGCGCCGGAGGGTCTCCTCCAGCGCGCCCTGTCCCTCCTCGACATCGCCGCGTGGGACGTCAAAGGTCGCGTCGCGGGCCTGCCCGTGTGGAGCCTGCTCGGCGGCGACCGGCCGAGCGCGCCGGTCATGCTGGTCGAGGGGTACCCGATGGCGGGGGAGGGCGACGAGGGGTTCGCCGAACGCCTCGCGCGCCGCGCCGCGGAGGGCTACCCGGCCCTGAAGATCGCCAACTCGGGTGACCCGGCCGAGCTGATGCGGCGCCTCCGGCTCACCCGCGCGCTGGCCGGCGACGACGTCGCCCTCACCGTCGACATCGACCACGGCTGGACCGACCTGCGGGAGGGCGTCGCGCAGGCGCGGTCGTGGTCCGACCTGGGGCTCGCCTGGGTCGAGGACCCCATCCACGGGCACGAGACGGACCGGCTGCACCGGTTGCACGAGGCGATCGACGTCCCGCTCGGCGTCGGCGACGAGGTCACGAACGCCCGTACGCTGCACACGCTCCTCGATCGGCGGTCCGTCGACGTGCTGCGCCTCGACCTCACGTGCTGCGGCGGGTTCACCGGGTTCGCCCCGCTCTACCACCACGCGAGGCGCCGCGGCGTGGCCATCTCGACGCACGTCTACCCCGAGCTGCACCGCCACGTGGTCTTCGCCCACCCCGGCTGCGGCCCGCTGGAGATGTTCGAGGACGGCAGCCGCTGGGACACCTCCTCGAGGTTCGTACGTACCCCCGGCCTGCGGCTCGCCGAGGAGACCGGGACGCTCGTCATCGACGCGCCGTCCGCACCCGGGCTCGGGCTGGAGGTCGACTGGCCGGCCGTACGTGCGCACGCCGTACGGCACCACGCGCTGACGGCCGCGGACGCGGTCGTCCGGGCCCCGGTCGCGCCGTGAGGACGCTCGTCGTCACGGGCGGCGCCAATGGGATCGGCCTGGGCGTCGCCGCGCGGTCGGTGCGCGACGGCTGGAACGTGGTCCTGCTCGACCACGACGCGGCGGCGGTCGGCGCCGCAGCGGGCGAGCTCGGCTGCGACCACGTCATCGCCGACGTCACGGACCCCGCCGCCCTCGAGGAGGCCTTCGCCGCGCTCGCGGACCGGTACGGCCGGATCGACGGGCTGGTCAACAGCGCCGGCATCACCCGTACCGGCCCGACCGCGACCCTCGACGTCGAGGACTGGCGGCGCGTCGTCGACGTCAACCTGAGCGGCACGTTCTACGCCTGCCGCATGGCGGTCGGGCACATGCCCACGGGCGGCGCGATCGTCAACCTGGCCTCGATCGCCGCCGTCCGCGCGCTGCCCGGACGCGCCGCGTACACGGCCACGAAGTTCGGCGTCGTCGGGCTGACCCGCGTACTCGCCGTCGAGTGGGCCGCGTCGGGCGTCCGCGTCAACGCCGTCGGCCCCACCTGGACCAGGACGCCGCTCCTCGACGACCTGATCGACCAGGGCAAGGTCGACGAGGTGGACCTGGCGGACCGGATGCCGATGGGGCGGCTCGGCGACGTCTCCGACGCCGCCGGCGCGGTGGCGTTCCTGCTCTCACCCGACGCGGCGTTCATCACCGGCCAGACGCTGTTCGTCGACGGCGGCTACACCTGGAGTGGTTAGGGCCTACCTCATGAATCCACTGTCCTACTACACGGCGCCCAAGCGGCGCCCCGCCGCGTTGTCGTCGGTCGACAGCCGACCCCGGGCTGACTCCCTCCTCCGCCTTGCGGTGCATCCACCTGGACACCGCTCGCTACGGACGGGATCCATGAGGCAGGCCCCGATGCGGCTCTCAGACGTCGAAGAGGTGGCGGTTCTGCTCGAGCCGCAGCCGGGCGCGTTCGATGGCCATGCGTACGAGGTCCTCACCGGCCCGCAGGTTGCGGCTGCGCATGGCGTCGACGATCAGCATGTGCTCGGCCTGAAAAGAGACGAAGTCGTGCTCGTTGAAGGTCGCGAGCACGATCCGGCGGTACTGCTGCGTGACGTTCCAGTAGCCCTCGACGGCGCGGAGCAGGCGCTTGAACGGCAGGCCCGCGTAGCACGCCAGGTGGAACCTGCGGTCGGCGTCGATCCACGCCGCGGGGTCGTCGGTCAGCGAGTCGATCCGCTCGCAGAGCGAGGCCGCGTACGCGATCTGCTCCTCGGTGAGGCACTTGGTGCTCTCGGCGAACGCGAGCGGCTCAAGGCGCTCGCGCATCTTGTACAGCTCCATGCACTCGTCGAAGTCGACGATGGCCACGCGCGCGCTGGCGTGCGGCCGGATGCTGACCAGGCCCTCGCTCTCGAGCTGACGCAGCGCCTCGCGCACGGGGATCCGGCTCGTGCCGAGCTCCTTGGCGAAGGCCTCCTGCCGTACGGGCTCGCCCGGCTTGAGGGTGCCGTCGAAGATCGCCTGCCGGATGTTCTGGGCGACGGCCTGCGCCATCGGCTGGTAACCCCCGGTGTCCGGATCCGTGGACGCGCTCTGGTGACTTCCACGCGGCACGGCGTACCTCCTCATCGATTCGGGCCGGCAGATCGGATCCTACCGGTCGCTCAGGCGCGCCATCGATGTCATTTTCCGCGTCTTCTCCGCAAATCAACACGGAATCAGCTACTAGACGGCGGTTCACCGACGGTAAGCGCCGTGCGCCGTGCCGGGCCGTGGACCGTACGCCCACTCGAGACAGACTTTGGATCCAGCCTACCGGCAATAGTCGACATATCGCATACGAATGGCCTTGACCGTCATTAATTGGATCCTATAGCGTCGCGGCTGACCAGAGGTCCACAGGCTGCGAACCCGATCCACGACGGGCGACCACGCAGGGAGGATTGATGGGCATCGAAGCGGACCAGCCGGTCGGCACGGCGCGTTCCACAGAGGTCGGGCTCGACCTCTACCGCCGCCAGCTCGAGATCCGGCACTTCTCGAAACGCGTCCACGACCTGTTCCTGCAGAACCTCGTCAAGGGCACGACCCACCTGTCCCTCGGACAGGAGGCAGTCGCGGCGGGCTTCGGCGTGGCGATGCGGCCCGACGACCTCACCTTCGCCACGTACCGAGGGCACGGACACACCCTCGCACGCGGAGTCGGCCTGACGCCGGTGATGGCCGAATTGCTCGGCCGCGAGAACGGCCTCATGGCGGGCAAGGGCGGGTCCATGCACCTGACCAGCGTCGAGCACGGCGTCATGGGTTCGTACGCGATCATCGGCGCCCACCTGCCGATCGCCGCGGGCGCGGCCTGGTCCGCGCAGTACCGAGGGACGGGCCAGGTCACGGTCTGCTTCTTCGGCGACGGCACCACCAACATCGGGGCCTTCCACGAGGCGCTCAACCTCGCGGCCGTCTGGAAGCTGCCGGTCGTCTTCGTGTGCGAGAACAACCTCTACATGGAGTACACCCCGATCTCCGCCGTGACGGCGGTGCCGCGGCCGGCCGCCGACCGCGCGGCCTCCTACGGGCTGGACCCGATCACGGTCGACGGCAACGACGCCGACGCGGTCTACGACATCGCCCGCGCGACGATCGAACGCGCACGGTCCGGCGAGGGCCCGAGCCTCGTCGAGGCGCTGACGTACCGGCAGGGCGGCCACTCACGTGCCGATCCGGGTACGTACCGCCCGAAGGAGGAGGTCGCCGCGTGGCTCGCGCGTGACCCGGTGCCGTTCTACCGCGAACGGCTGCTCGCCTCGGGCGTCCCCGAGGCGACGCTCGAGGCGATCGAGGCCGACGTACGTGAGCGCGTCGACGTGGCGACCGAGGAGGCCAAGGCCGGCCCGGTCGCCGGCGCCGACATCGTGACGAAGGACGTGTGGGCGGACGGAGGCTCGTCGTGGCGAAACTGACGTACCGGCAGGCGGTCGCGCGCGGCATCGCCCAGGAGATGCGGCGCGACGAGAGCGTCGTGCTGATCGGCGAGGACATCGCCGCGGCCGGAGGAGTGTTCAAGACCACCGTCGGGCTGCTCGAGGAGTTCGGCCCGCGCCGGGTCCGCGACACCCCGATCTCCGAGCAGGCGATCCTCGGCGCCGTCATGGGCGCCGCGATGACCGGTATGCGGCCCATCGCGGAGATCATGTTCAGCGACTTCTTCGCGGTGTGCTGGGACATCGTCGCCAACGAGATCGCCAAGAGCCGCTACATGACCAACGGCCAGGTCTCCTTCCCGCTGGTGATCAAGTCGGGCAACGGCGCGGGCCTGCGCTTCGGCGCGCAGCACTCGCAGGCCGTGGAGAACTGGGCGATGGCGGTCCCCGGGCTGAAGGTCGTCGCGCCGTCCACGCCGGAGGACATGGTCGGCCTGATGGCCGCCGCCGTACGCGACCCGGACCCGGTGCTGCTGTTCGAGGCCAAGTCGCTGTACGCGACCAAGGCCGACGTGCCCGACGGCGACATCGTCGACGAGCTCGGCGTCGCCAAGGTCCTCAGGGAGGGCACGGACGCGACGATCGTCTCGCTGGCCTCGATGGTGCCGCGCGCCCTCGAGGCCGCCGACCGGCTGTCGGGCCTCGGCATCGAGTGCACGGTCGTCGACGTGCGCTCGCTCGTACCGCTCGACACGCGCACGATCATCGCCGCCGTCGAGGCCACCGGACGGCTCTTCACGGTCGAGGAGAACCCGCGGCTGTGCGGCTGGGGCGCGGAGATCGTGTCGATCCTCGCCGAGGAGTGCTTCGGGGCGTTGCGCGGGCCCGCCGTGCGGATCACCACGCCCCACGTGCCGCTCCCCGCGGCCGGCGACCTGGAGGACCTGGTCCTCCCGTCGGTCGAACGGATCGTCGGGACCGTACGCACGTCGCTCGGGTGACCCTCAGGGCGTGTCTGACAAATCCCTGTCCGGCTACGAACGCGATCTATCAGACACGCCCTAGTTCTCAGGAGCCGCTGTGATCCTCGCCGCCCAGTACTTCCGCCCGCCCTTCCCCGACCGACGCCGCTGGCACGAGGACCTGCGGGCGATGAAGGCGGCGGGCCTGAACACCGCCTACCTGTGGGCCTGCTGGGGCTGGATCGAGCCGGAACCGGGCAAGTACGAGTTCGACGACTATGACCTGCTCGTCGAGGAGGCCGCCGCGGCGGGGCTCGACGTAGTGATCAACATCATCGCCGAGATCCAGCCGTTCTGGGTGCCGCGCGAGCTGCCCGACGCGCAGATGATCGACCACATGGGCCGCGTCGTCGTGTCGAGCCCGCGCGTCGAGTGCACCGTCGGCCTCACGCCCGGCGGCTGCACCGACCACCCCGGCATGCGGGAGGCGATGGGCGGCTTCCTGCGTGCGCTGGGGGAGCAGTACGCCGGCGCGGGCAACCTGGCCGCCTGGGACCTGTGGAACGAGACCCGCTGGGCGGTCCAGGCCGACGGGTGGGTCTGCTACTGCCCCAGCACGCTGAAGGAGTTCCGCGCCTGGCTCGAACGCAGGTACGGCGACCTCGACGGGCTGAACGAGGCGTGGAGGCGCAAGTACTGCTCCTGGGACGACGTGTTCCCCGGCAAGCTGCCGGGCCGCATCTGGACCGACCTGATGGAGTTCTCGGCGTTCCTGACGTGGCGGTCGCGCGAGCACATGGCGTTCCGCCACTCCATCATCCGCGGGGCCGACCCCGACCACCTGATCGTCGCGCACGCGATGAACTCCGCCAGCACCCGGATGCGCGTCGAGTACGAGCAGGAGCTGTCGCGCGGCAACGACTGGGACTACCTGGAGTTCCTCGACGGCTTCGGCAGCTCGCTGTTCCCGCTGTGGTTCCGCGACTCGGCCCTGGACCTCGGCGCGCGCATCGAGGCCGCGCGTTCCCCGAACAAGGGCAAGCTGTACTGGGTCGGCGAGCTGCAGGGCGGCTCGGCCCGCATGGGCCTCGAGGTCCAGGAGTCCGTGCCCGGACGGCTCCAGCAGCGCTGGCTGTGGAACGCCGTCGGCCGCGGCGCCAAGGCGGTCAACTTCTGGTGCTGGCGCGACGAGGTCTTCAGCCGCGAGTCCTCCGGCTTCGGCATCACCGGCGCCGACGGCCACGCGGCCGACCGGCTCGACGAACTCGCCCACACCGGTGAGATCCTGCGCGACCACACCGACCTCGTCGACGCGTACGAACCCGCCCCGGCCCGCGTCGGCGTCGTCTACGAGCCGAGCGCGTACCAGCTCGACTGGGCCCAGTACGGCACGCCGAGCACGCAGGCCACCCGCAGTATGTGGGGCTACCTGGTCGCGCTGGAGAAGGCCCAGATCCCCTACGACGTGGTCGAGTCACGCCACTACGGCGACCTGTCCGCGTACCGGGTGCTGGTCATGCCGTGGCCGCTGATCGTCGACCCGCGCCTGGCCGTGGAAGTGGCCGCCTGGGTACGCGCGGGCGGCACCCTGATCGTCGAGTCCGAGGCGGACGCCTACGACGCCCTCGGCTTCTACCGCTACCCGGAGGAGCGCCCCTTCGCCTCCGGACTCGGCATCCGCAGCCTCGGCCGCCGTGTCATCGGCTCGCCCTCGGTGACCTGCTCCGTCGACGGATTCACCGGTGAGCTGCCGCTGGCGAACTGGGCCGAGCCCGTAGAGCCGGAGGGCGGCGAGGTGCTGGCGTCTTCTGGGCACGGCGCCCTGGTCGTACGGCGCGACGTCGGCGCGGGCCGGGTCATCTCGATCGGCTCGTTCGTCGGCCTGGCGCACGCCGTCATCACGTCCAGCAACCTCGGCAGCCCGAGCACCCCGATCGTCCCCGACGGCACCCCGAGCGACCTGCCCGCCTTCGTCCGGCACGTCGTCGCGACCGCCGGAGGCCTGTCCGAGCTGACCTGCGACCTGCCGGACGGTGAGATCCTGCAGTGGCGCTACGGCACGGCCGGGGCGCACCGGGTGCTGTTCGTGGTCAACGAGGGACCCTCGGCGACCGTGACGTTCACCGGCGCGCCGCTGGAGAGCGCGGGCGGCGGCGAGGTGACGGACCTGGCCACCGGCGTCGCGTGGCCGGTCGCCGCGTCGCAGTTCACCGCCGAGATCGGCGAGGGTCGCTACGCGATCTTCCGCTGGTCGCCCGAGTAGTAAGGAAGTGACGCGATGACCCGCAGTGCCGTGGTGACCGGATGCGGCGCCGGCATCGGCCGTTCGGTCCTCGAGGTCCTGGCCGCCGCCGGCTGGGCGGTCGTGGGCATCGAGTTCGACCCCGCACGCGGAGCGGACGCTCGCGCCGCGCTGGGCGACGCGGGCGACGTCCTGATCGGCGACGTCAGCGACCGTACGATCCTGCGCGCCGCCGCCGAACGCGCCGCCGAACTCGGCACCCTCGGCGGCTGGGTCAACAACGCCGGCCTGATGCTGCAAGGGTCGCTGCACGCACCCGACGAGGAGGAGATCGAGCGCCTGTTCTCGGTCAACCTGATGGGCACCTTCTGGGGCTGCCAGCAGGCCGTGACGACCTTCCTGGCCCAACGCTCCGGCGGATCGATCGTGAACCTGTCCTCCATCCACGGCCGCGCCGCCTTCCCCGGCTGGGCCGCCTACGACACGGCCAAGGGCGGCATCGACGGCCTGACGCGCTATGTCGCCGTCGAATACGGCCCGGCCGGCATCCGCGCGAACGCCGTAGCCCCGGGCGCGATCCGTACGACGAACATGAACGACGTCCTCGCCCAGGTCGACGACCCGGCCTCGAGACTGGCCGCGGTAGCGACGCTGCACCCCCTGGGTCGCGTCGGCGAACCTGTGGACGTCGCCAACGTGGTGGCGTTCCTGCTCTCGCCCGAGGCGTCCTTCGTCACAGGCCAGAGCATCGCCGTCGACGGCGGCGCGACCGCCCGCTGCTTCCCCGACACCCCCGACCCGGACCTCATCGCCGCCCGCCCAGCCGACCCCCGGTAACCGCGGCGCGGGCCCCAGACCTTTCGGCGCACACCCCCGTCAGGCCGATGGGATCGCGGTGCGGGGCACTCCGCCGGACCCCGACGCAGGCTCCTTCGTCAGGGGCGGACGACCGGCTTCGAACGACCGGAGGCTCCTCCTCGCACCGCGAGGAGGAGCCGATCGGTGGCCGATTTCTGCGTCCGGGTTACCAGTCGTGGCCGTCGCCCCAGCGACCGTGGTGGCGGTCATACCGGCCGTGGTGACGGTCGTACCCGCCGCCGTAACGGCAGTGCCAGCGGCCGTGGCGCCAATAGCACCGATCGAGCAGATTCGTGGTGAGACCGGCGGATGCCGTGCCGCCAGGTGCGGAGGCAATGCTTCCACTGCTGATCTGGGTGGATGCGGTCGCCGTGCCGGCGGCCAACGTGGTCCCACTCGCGACGGCGATGCCAGCAAGGGCAACCGCTATGCGCTTCTGTCGTTTCATGGAAGTTACCTCCTCGAGAATGCGACCGGCGCGAGCCGATCGACACTTCTCCGGTAGAGGGTCTGTGGACTTTGCCTGCGCGCCTCTCGTGAGGATGTTCGCGCTCAGAATCCACGCTAAGTAGCCTAATTCCCGCTAGTCAATCTACTCAAAACAGTCTGATTTACTATTTTATGTAGACTTTTACATATATAAGAAATGGATCTACGTACGGCGTCCGCCGAGACGATATGGAGGTGGCTCGAGTCCGGCCTGGCGGTCTGGGCCGGGGGCTGGTCGGCCTCGGCTCGGTCTGGTCTGGCGCGGTCCGGTCTGGTCCGGCGCGCTGGGGCCGCCGAGGGCGACGTTGTCGACGCTCCGTCCAGGGTGGATCGTCGGCAGGGTCCACCCCCAGCCTCGAATCGGTGCCGCACCGGCGGACGGCGGTGATTTCCAGCTGACCCGGTCGGTGTTTCTGAGTCGGGCCGCCAGATCGTGGATGCGCGCCGGGAGATTAGTCCTTGATCGGCGCGTTACCTGACATATGCATTGACGCCTGCGGTGTCGGGGAATGCAGGTGATGCCGCACCAAATTAAAATTGGAGTGCCGGTATGTCGGGTAATTGTGTCATTTCGAAAGAGGAAACCATGCTCAAGAGGACGATCGCCGTCACCGGCCTGTTCGTCGCCGTCGGCGGCGGCATGATCACCAGCGTTCCCGCGTCCGCGCGGGTCCTCGCCAATGACAACCACTACAGCAGCTCACACTCTCGTAATCTCGGCTTCCGCCACTACCACCGGAACCGGAACGCGAACTGGACCTCGGACGAATCGCTCAACCGCATCCGGATACCGGTCACCAGCACCAACAATGTCAGTCCCACCGTCAACGTCAGCCGCGCGCCGCAGCCGCAGGTGGTCCAGGCGGCCCCCGCGATGTGAGTCTCGCCCCGGCCGGGGCGAGCGGTGCGAACGACGAGATGTTCGGGTACGCGGAGGACAAGGCCGGGCGACTCCGCCGGCCGCACCGGCTCAAAGGCCCCTCGCGATCACTTGAAACCGCCTCACGCGAGGGGCCTTTTGGCGACTCCTGCGTCCAGAAGGCGCCCCGCGTCCAGGCGACTCCCGGCGTCGTGATGCCCGACACCGCGACCCCATGGCCGGGCGAAGCTCACGTCCACGCGGCGCCCGCGCTCAGGCGGCGCGCGCTGTGGCGCCCTGCGCTGCGACGCCCAATGCCAGGCGACGTTCATGTCCAGGCGGTGCCTGACGCCTCTGATGCCCTTACGCCGCGACCCCGTGACGAGGCGGCGCTCACGACCGGGCGGCGCCCGTGCCGCGACGTTCTACGCCCCGACCTCCTACGCCCAGGCGGCGCCGGGGACATCGACGCGTGTCGTCAGGATCGAGCCGTACCGGTCTGCTGCGGGGTCGACTCGGCCCAGGGCGGGTCCGGCGCACATGTACAGGGTGCGGCCGTCCTCGCCGCCCAGTGCCACTGCGAACGCCGTGACGTCTCCAGTCGAGACGCTCTCGAGTACCTCGCCGCCCTCGCGTACCCGGTGGGCGCCCGCGCCGGTCGCGTCGGCCACCCACAGGGCGCCTTCCGCGTCGAGGCAGATGCCGTCGGGGGACACCGAGGTCGCCGCGACCGCCGTGGCGAAGTCGTGCGCTGGCGGTGAGTCGAAGCTTGCCCAGACGCGGCGGCCGGTGAGCGTACCGTCCGGGCCGAGGTCGTACGCGCTCACGCGGTACGCGAACGTCTCCGCGACCAGCAGCGTGCCGTCCGCCGTCGCGACGATTCCGTTGGGGAAGACCAGGTCCTCCGCCGCGACCGCGACCGTACCGTCCGGGTCGACGCGCAGCAGCGGCCCGGGCTGGACGCCGTCGATCGCGAGGTCGGCGCCGAAGTTGCCGACGTACGCGCGGCCCTCCGCGTCGACGTACATGTCGTTGCAGTGGTACGGCGCGAGCTTCGACAGGTCGGCGACCTCGGTCAGCTCGCCGTCGCGCAGGCGCAGCAGGCGCCGGTCGAGCATCGAGACGACGAGCAGGTCGCCGTCCGGCGTGAAGCCCAGGCCGGAAGGCTGGCCGGGCACCTCGCACAGGACCGTACGCGTGCCGTCCGGGTCGAAGGCCAGCACGAGGCGGTCGTAGAAGTCGGAGACGTAGAGCCGTCCGTCGTGCCAGCGCGCCCCCTCGGGGAAGTAGAGCCCCTCGGCGAGCCGCTCGACCTGCCGGTCCATGGGTTGCCGTCCTTTCGTCGTCCTCAGCTGAGCGCCTGTGCCACCCCGTCGCGCGCCGCGCGGATGATCGCGGTCAGGATCTCCGCGTCGCCACGCGCGTCGGCAGCCGGCGTACGCGGCGCCGCGCGTCCCGTCACGCAGTCGTGGAAGTGCTCGAGTTCCCGGCGGAACGCCTCCTCGTACGAGGCGATCGAGCGTTCCTCCACCGAGGCGCCCTCCATGTCCCGTCGCCGGGTCACGAGCGTCGGCGCGTGCTTCAGGAACGGCGAGGGGAACGACAGGGACAGCGCGTCGTCCTCCGAGTAGAACTCGAAGACCTCGTCGAACGTACGGGTCGCGACCCGGCCGAGCGTGTACGAGATCGAGCACGTCGGGTAGCGCAGCGTCGCGAAGAGCCAGCGGCCCTCGTCCCACACCTGCGCCGACGTGACCTCCAGCGGCGCGCCGAGCAGACCGCGCAGCACGCTGAGCTCGTGGCAGGAGATGCCGAGCAGCAGCCCGTACGCCCGCGACAGCTCCATGCTGAGCTCCCCGAACGACTCCTTCACCCGGGCGCGCATCAGCTCCATCGTCTCGGCCCGCAGCGTCGCGGACAGGTCGTCGGCCGCCGCGACCTGGGCGACGTCGTCGATGTACAGCTCGTTCGGGCCGGCGACGCAGCGGACGATCCCGCCGCGTACCTCGCCCATCTCGCCCATGATCCGCTCGGCGAGCAGGTAGCCGGGGTCGTACCGCTTCATGTAACCGACCAGCAGCCGCCGGCCGGTGCGCTCCACCGCGCTCTCGATCCGTTCGGCCTGCGCCGGGCTCCACGCCATCGGCTTCTCGACGAACACGTGGGCGCCGGACTCGAGCGCCTCGACGGTGAGATCCTCCGACGGGGCGTTGACGGCGATCAGTACGGCGTCCGGCGCGAGGTCCATCAGCCGCCGCCGGTCGGTCGTCGCGACCGCGCCGAACGGCGCCGCCGCGCGCTCGGCGAGCGACGCCGACACGTCGCAGACGCCCACGACCGTGAACCGGTCGCGCAGCTCGGCGAGAAAGGGCAGGTGCATCTGCTGCGCGACACTGCCCGCGCCGATCACGGCGATGCGGACCGTGTCGTCCTGAGATGGTGTCAAGGTCACCCCTGTCGGATCCAATACCACCGGATCTCGCCGTGGATGCCCGCGAGACCGGACTGATCAGGCGAGACCGGATCCGATTGCATACCCTGGAATCCGGGCTGTCAAGGGTACGCCGGCTCTCTGCCCCCGGACCCGCAGGCCCCGGATGAAACCACGCCGGGCCTCGCCCGCCGGTATTCGGCTTCGGCGCTTTGCGCAACGACAAAGGCGAGCTGATATGGAGTTCACACGTAAGCCCTGACCCCTTAATTGACGCCCGGCGGGAGACCCCTTAACATAAGGCGCCGCAGTCCAGATCAGTCAATGGGCCGAGAGATGATATCGGCCAGTTGAGGGAATGCCAGAATCAATAGGATGCCCCGGCGTCAATTCCCGTCCTTCTAGACTTGCTCCATCAGAACCTCGCCCCAGTTCAGAAGGAGACCGGGATGACTCCCCGACCTCTGGCCTTCGTCGTCGGCACCGGACGCACCGGATCGACGATGTTGTCGAGAATCCTCCGGATGCATCCCGAGGTGCTCAGCATCAACGAGCTGTTCGTCTCGGTGAACGGGGCCGACGCGCTCCCGGACTTCCCGGTGGACGGCGCCGACTTCTGGGAGGCGCTGTCGACGCCGAACATGGTGTTCGACGCCATGATCGCCAACGGCACGCCGCTGCCGGAGTTCCTCTACAACCGCACGCCGGGACGGCGCTACTCCGCGGACGACGGCGGCATTCCGGCGATCTGCCTCATGGTGCTGCCGCACCTGACCGAGGACCCCGACCCGGTGTTCGACGTGCTCGAAGACGAGATCCCCGGCTGGCCGGAGCGGCCCATCGCCGAGCATTATGAGGCCCTGTTCGCCCTGCTGTCCGACCGGTTCGGCGGGCGGATCACGGTGGAGCGCTCGGGTCACTCCCTCGAGTGGGTCCCGAACCTGCGCGCGACGTTCCCGCATGCCAAGTTCGTGCACATGTACCGTGAGCCCGCCGACTGCGCGCTGTCGATGAGTCGTCACCTGGGCTTCCGCAGCTCCGCGCTGGTCCACGAGGTCATCGAGCTCGCCGGGGTGGAGTCGGTCTTCGACCTGACCCCCGAGATCCTCCAGAACCTGCCGTCGGACCTGGCCGGGTTCGCCGACGGCTTCACCTTTGAGGCGATCCGCGACCGGGACGTCCCGGTCGCGAGGTTCGGCAAGCTTTGGTCGGACATGATCACGCGAGGGGTCGCCAACCTCGAGCCGATCCCCGCCGACGAGCGGACCGTCCTCAAGTACGAGGACCTGCTCGCCGAGCCGGAGTCCGAGCTGATCCGGGTGGCGGAGTTCATCGGCTTCGAGGCCGACGAGAAGTGGCTGCGGGCCGGCGCCGAGCTCCTCGACGACACCCGGAGCGGCGCCGCCTCCCGCCTCGCGCCGGAGGAGCTGGCCGCGCTCCGCGAGGCATGCGAACCGGGCATCAAGGCGCTGGGCCTCGCCTGATCCGCGGGCGGACAAGGATCGCTCCGGTCGTGAACCCCGCGGCCAATGGGGCGTTCCGGAGTTCCCTCGCGCGACGGGGCCGTTGAGCTCGGTCGTGCCCGGATTCGACGTGCCGTCCGTCGGTCGGAGGGCAATTTCCGGCGACTCTGGATGGTTACAAGCGCATTAACCGACATTAACGACATATGGGAGTGGTCGCGTCGGTCTGATGGCCGGATTCGTTTAGGGCGCGTCTGACGGATCGCGCAGCCGGCAGGGACCTGTCGGGCCCGCTCTAGGGGAGGCGTGTGCCGGGAATCCCCTCGGCGAGCAGGGTGGCGAGGCGGACCAAGGCGTCCGGGTCGCCGAAGCCGCCGGCCTTGAGCGCGACGGAGACCGGCGCGGGACGGTCGAGGACCCCGAGCGTGACGCCGGGCTCCGGCCGCCCCGTCAGCCGGATCGCGCCCGTCCCGAGAGCGAGCAGTACGGTCCGCGCGGTCTGCCCGCCGGTGAGCACAAGCCCGCCGAACGCCCGCCGCTCGGCGAGGCCCGCCGCGACGTAGGCGAGCGCCTCGGTCACCACGCCGTCCGGCAGCCGCTCCGCCGGCCCGTGCAACACCACGACACGACCACCCGCCAGCGCGCGCGCCGCGACCTCGACCGCCCGTTCGGCAAGGCCGCTCACCACGGCCACCGCCGCGTCGTCGCGACAGCGGGCCAGCTGGGCCCTGGCGGCCGGGTGCAGGCTCCCGACCAGAACGAGGACGCCGGACCCGGCCGGACGCCCGGCCAGATTCAGGCCCATGGCGAGGTCCAGGTCCAGGTCAGCGTCCAGGTCGGGGTCCGATTCCGGGGCCGAGCCGGGCGCGGCGCCGCGGGCCAAGCCTTCGTCGAGGTCAGTTGAGTCGGCCCTGTCGGGCGCAACATCGCGGGCCAGAGACTCGGCCGGGTCGGGCGGTTCGGCCCAGGTGGGTGGGAGGCCGTGAGAGAGAGGCTCGGCCGGGTCCGGTGGGTGGGTCCAGTCGTGCGGGAGGTTGCGGGCCAGGGCCTCGGCCAGGCCCGGTGAACCGACCCACAGCACGTCGTCGATCTGCGGGATGGCGGCGACGATCGCGTCGAGGTCTTGGTCGGTCTCGGCGTCGGCGATGACGTATCGCACATGGCCGATGTGGGGTCCCGGGTCGTTTCCGGCAGCCACTGCGCCCGGGATCAGCCGGGTCAGGTCGGCGTCCGTGACCGGATGGCCGGGATCGTGGGCGAACGCCGTCTCGTGCACGGGCCGTCCGTGCAGGTACTGGACCCCGCCCACCGTGGTACGCCCCTCAGCAGGGAACGCGGGCGCGATGATCGCGGTCGTCCGGCCGGAGGCTGACAGGGCCGCGGCGATCTCCGCCTCGAGGTGGCCGCGCACCGTCGAGTCCACCGTCTTGATCAGAACGTCCGCGCCGGACAGCCGGGCCACCGCCTCGGCCGTACGGGCCGCGGCGACCGCCGCCGATTCCGCTCGCGTGTCCAGGTCCACGGCGGTCACCCCGCGGCGCCGATCCAGGTGCGGGGGCGGGCCGAGGATGATCCGTGCGGGGAACCCTGCGGCGCGGAACGGTGCGGCTCCGTCGCCGGCGCTGGTCAGGTCATCGGCGACCAGCGCGACCCGCGGCATCACGTTCCGCCGAGCCGTCTGGCCCGCCTGGGCCGCCCGGGCCGTCTGAGCAGGCCGAGTCCCTTGAGCCGGTCGAGCCGCTCGGGCAGGTCGATCCCGCATGCCGGGGCCTCCGTTCGACGTGGCCGGCTTTCACTCTGGTGGACGGTGGCACACGGGTAAAGCGGCCCCGCCCGGCATCGGGCCGCCGTCCAGGCCGCGGCGCGCGATTAGACGGTGCCGATTCCCTTTCCGCGAAAAAGGGCCTGTAAGGGCGCTCGACCGGAGGTCAAGACGAGCACGGCGATCCCGAATGCGCGGAACACCTCGCGGAACCCTCACGTTTTCGTACGCCTCCCGTACGCATCGTGATCATGCCAGGACAACGACATATACAGTGCGATGTGACCTGCGCCACACGATTCTTCTCTGGTCAACGCCGCGTCGGATGGCTTTACTCAAAGCCGTTAATCCGGCCATCGCCGATCCGTTCGACCGTGTCCACCTGGAGATTGGCGTGACCGGAACCAGGAAAGAGGGAACACCAGGCCGCCCAGGCGACTTCAGATTGTTCTCCGTGCTGGCCGCCGGGTACTCCTTCTCCTCCTTCGGCACGTACCTGAACATGGTCGCGCTGAGCCTGTTCGTCTACCACGTGACCGGCCGCGCGACCGAGACCGGGCTCTTCCTCGCCATTCGCCTCGTGTCCGGGGTGATCGGCGGGACGACGGTGGGCGCCCTCGCGAACCGCGTGGATCGCCGGCTCGTGATGGCGGGCTCCGACGCGACGCTGGCGGTGTCGCTGGTGGCCTTCGTGCTCAGCCCGTCGTCGTGGCAGGGCGTCCTGTGCTTCCCGCTCGCCGCGCTCCTCGGGGCGGGCGGCAACGTCTCGGCCGTGCTCCTGCGCAGCAGCGTGCCGGCGATGGTCGGCGACGACCGGCGGGTACGCGCCAACGGGTTCCTGGTGACCGGCCGGTCGGCGGCGATGACCCTCGGATTCGCCTCGGCCGGTGTGATCGTCTCGCTGGCCGGCTTCACGACGGCCTTCCTCGTCGACGCCGTCACCTACTTCGCCTCGGCCTCGATTTTGCTGTGGCTCCCGCTGGAGTTCCGTACGCGGTCGGCGACCGGACACACACCCGGCGCCGCGAAGGGACTCCGCCACGCGCGTGCGCTCGCCGCCGCGGCGCCCGTTCTGGCGTTCATGCTGATCGTACGCGGCCTGGACGCCTTCGGTTCGGCGTCGCACAACGTCGGAATCCCGGTGTTCGCCTCGACGGCGCACAAGGACGACCCCGCGGCGTTCATGAGCCTGTTCTGGACGTCCTGGGCGGTGGGCAGCCTGCTGGCGTACCGGGTCTTCGGCAGGTTCGTACGGGCCGACGGCGACGGGGAGTTCGGGTTCGCGTTCGGCACCTGCATGATGTCGACCTTCTTCATCCTCGCCTTCACCGGGCTGCCGCTGTACGCCCTGGTCCCGGTCGCGATCGCCGCGGGCCTGTCCGACGGCTACACCGAGATCTCCTACAACTCCCGGCTCCAGACGGTCCCCGAGGCCGAACGCGGCCGGGTGTTCGGGCTGTCGTCGGTGATGGAGAGCGGCGGCATGGGCATCGGCATGCTGCTCAGCTCCGCGCTGCTCGACATCTGGTCGCCGCTGGCCGTCGTCGGCCTCTCGCACGGAACCGCGATCGCGCTGGCCGGCTCGTTCCTGGTGTTCTCGACCGTACGGCGCGGCGTGCGGAGGGCGCCGGCCGCCGACACCCCCGAAGGTGGTTGAGCCCGTACGCCGACCTCGTCCGGCTGCGGAGGAGGCCCTGGACGGTACGGTCCCGGACCTCGTCGAGGTGATCAACACCGGCGAGCGGATGACCGTCACGGACGTCGTCGACCGGTACTTCGCCGCGAATCCGCACTGCGCGCTCTTCAACGAGTACGGCCCGACCGAGTCGCCGTTCGTGACCTCGCACCGGATCGCGGACCTGTCCGAGCGTGTGCCGCCGATCGGCCGGGCCGTCGCCGCGCCCATCCACATCCTGGACGGGGCCGGGCTGGAGATCCTCAGCGAGCTGTCGACGGACTTGCTCACGCCGGAGATCGTGCGCGGCTGGCAACGACGCTACGTCGAGCTGCTCGAACGCCTCGTCGAGGACCCCTCCGTCGAGGTGGCGAAGTGGTGGCTACTCCGGTGCCGTCAGCTCCTGGGTGAGCGGGCACTTGCGCAGCAGGTCGGTCAGGGCGCGTACGGCCTGCACGCGCAGCAGGTCCGGCCACAGCTCGATGTCGACCTGGCGCTTCGGCCAGTCGCGCAGGGTGCGCGGCACGATCCGCTCGTCGCGGTGCGCGGTCAGCGCGAGCGCGGGGACCAGGGCGATGCCCAGGCCGTAGCCGACGAGGGACTGCATGACGACGTAGTCGTCGGCGACCGTCGTGATCTTCGGCGTGAAGCCCGCGGCACCGGCCGACCGGTACAGCATGTCCTTGAACCGCGAACCGGCGATGACGAACGTGTCGTCGGCGAGCTGCTCGATCCCGATCATCCGGTTGCCCGCGGCGGGATGGTCGGCGGGCAGGACCAGGGAGACCTCCTCGGTGAGCACGGGGATCCGCTCGAGGGGGTTGCCGTCGGCGGGCGGGTCGATGCTCAGCGGGTCACCGTCGTCGAACCGGTAGCACAGCGCCAGGTCGGCGTCGCCGCGGCGTACGAGCTCACGTGCGCGCGGGGGCTCGGCCTGGATCAGCCGGATCTCGATCGCGGGGAACGCGTGCGCCATGGCGACGATCGCCTCGGGGACCAGCGTGGCGCAGCTGCTGGGGAAGGCCGCCAGGCGTACGACGCCGGACTGCTGCCCGACCAGCACGGCCATGTCGTGCTCGGCGGCCCGGATGACCGACGTGATCCGGTGCGCGTGCGCGAGCAGCGCTTCGCCGACGGGGGTGAGGCGCATGGTGCGGCCGACCCGGACCGTGATCGGCGCTCCGATCTGCTTCTCGAGGTTGCGCATCTGGTACGTGATCGCGGGCTGGGTGTATCCGAGTTCCCGCCCGGCGGCCGAGTACGAGCCGGTCCGCCCGACCACCTGGAGAAGGCGTAGCTGGTTGAGATCAAACACCCGCCAACCATAAACCCCATTTTGGTGTCGGACCGGAACTTTCTATTGGTCTTTCAGATGGGTGGCCTCCTACGCTCTCCGCCAATGCCAACGAGGCCGTACCAGGAGATACCGATGCGTCCACTCACCCATACCCGCCATCGGCGCAGCAGGTCGTTCGTCGTCACCGGGGTCCTCGCGACGACACTCGCGGCTACCTCCGCGTGCGGCGACTCGAAGGGCGCGCCCGCGCTGCCCGGTTCCGGCGGCGGTGACGCGAAGGGCTACGACGCGATCATCACCGGGTCCCCGGTCGCGGACGCGGCCTCGATGCCGTCCGGTTCGTGGGCGGGCAAGATCAAGCAGCGCGGCTACCTGCGCGTCGGTGGTACCGACGCCGGGCCGCTGTTCTCGATCAAGGACCCGGTCTCCGGCCGGCTCACCGGCTTCGACGCGGGCCTGTCCCAGATGCTGGCCCACTACATCACCGGCAAGTCCGACGTCCCGTCGCTGAGCAAGCTGACGATCACGACGGTCGACACCCGCGAGAAGCTGATCCAGAACGACACCGTGGACACGGTCTTCGCGACGTACACGATCACGCCGCCGCGCGCCAAGAAGGTGGCGTTCGCCGGACCGTACTACGAGTCCGGCGACGCGATCATGGTCAAGAAGGACAACAGCGCGATCACCAAGGTCGCGGACCTGAACGGCAAGACCGTGGCGACCGAGAGCAACTCCACCGCGTCCCTCGCGCTGAAGAAGTTCGCGCCGCAGGCGAAGGTGCTGCTGTTCCAGGAGGACGCGCAGTGCGTGGCCGCCGTCCAGCAGGGCCGCGCCGAGGCGTACGTGCTCGACCAGGGCATCCTGATCAGCGACGCGAGCACGAACAAGGCCGTCAAGGTCGTCGGCCAGCCCTTCACCCAGGAGCCGTACGGGATCGGGCTGCCGCACGACGACGCCGCCGCCAAGAAGTTCGTGAACGACTGGCTGAACAAGATCTACGCCGACGGCTCGTGGGCCAAGCTCTGGAAGGCCACGATCGGCACTGTGGTCAGCGGCGACGCGCCCAAGCCGCCGACGATCGGCTCGGCCGAGGGTTCCTGAGGTCCACGATGCACATCATCCTGGCCCACTTCGGCGACCTGCTCGCCGGGTTCGGCGTCACCCTCGAGCTCACCGCGCTCGGCTTCTCGGGCGCGGTGGTGCTCGGCACCCTGCTGGCGATCTTCCGGGTGGTCCCGGTCCTGCCGTTGCGCGTGTTCGGCGCGGTCTACGTGGAGTTCTTCCGCAACATCCCGCTGCTGGCCCTGATCGTCCTCGTGGTGTTCGGGCTGCCCGACGTCGGCGTGACCTACTCGCTGTTCACCTCGGCCGCGATCTGCCTGGCGCTGTCCGGCGCGGCGTTCGTGTGCGAGGCGATGCGGGCCGGCATCAACACGGTCCCGGTGGGCCAGGCCGAGGCGGCCCGCGCGATCGGGCTGACGTTCGTCCAGTCGCTGCGGAACGTGATCCTGCCGCAGGCGTTCCGCACGATGGTCCAGCCGCTCGTCAACGTCTTCATCGGCGTCGCGCTCAGCTCGTCGCTGGCCGCCGCCGTGGGCGTCGGTGAGCTGACGAACCGTACCCAGCAGCTCAACCTGCAGTACGCCGAGGCCGTCGGGTCGTTCCTGGTGGCCGGCGCGCTGTACCTCGTCCTCGCGCTGACCGGCGGCGGGCTCGGCGGCTGGCTCGAGCGACGGCTGGTGATCCGCCGATGAGCGCCGAACGCGTCCTGTTCGACGCCCAGGGCCCGCGCGGGCTGCGGCGTAGCCGCTACGCGACCGTCCTGGCGCTCCTCGTCATGGCGGGCGTCGTCGCGCTCGCGCTGCGGACCTTCGCCGCGAACGGCCAGCTCGCGGCAGACCGTTGGCAGCCCTTCGCCCAGGTCTCCTATATCCGGTTCCTGTGGCAGGGGCTCGAGGGCACGCTGAAGGCCACCGCCGCGTCAGCGGTGCTGGCGTTCCCGCTCGGCGCGATCCTCGCCCTGATGCGGCTGGCCAAGAACCGCGTGACGCGCTACCTCGCGACCGGCTACATCGAGCTGTTCCGCGCGGTGCCCCTGCTCCTGCTGATCTACGCCTTCCTGCTGGCGCTGCCGCCCGAGGGCATCAACCTGCCGATCTTCTGGAAGCTCGTCGTCCCGATCGTGCTGGTGAACGGCGCCGTGCTCGCCGAGGTGTTCCGCGCCGGCATCAACGCGCTGGACCGTGGCCAGTCCGAGGCCGCCCTGTCGGTCGGGATGACCTACTGGCAGTCGATGCGGATCGTGGTGTTCCCGCAGGCCGTACGCCTCGTCGTGCCCGCGCTGGTCGCGCAGCTCGTGAGCCTGCTCAAGGACAGCACCCTCGGCTACGTCGTCAGCTACCCGGAGCTGATGAAGCAGGGCAACAACCTGACCGTCTACACGCACCTGCTGGTCCAGACGTACGTCGTCATCGCCGTCGTCTACGTGCTGATCAACTTCGCGTTGTCCCAGCTCGCCTCGGCACTTCAGCGCCGTCTGGCGCGTGGCCGCAAGACCGTCGGCGCCGTGGTCCTCGACGAGGCCTCGGAGCTCGCCGCCGGGGCGGACGAGCAGCCGGCGTCGGCGACCCTCCTGCACTGACCGCACTGACCGCACTGACACCTCACCGCGACGCCGGTCCATCGGGGGCCGGTGGAACACCTGATCGGAGATGGACCACATGTGTCGACTGCTCGGCGTGATGTCGACGGAGCCGGCCCGGCCCCTGGCCGAACTGATCGCCGGGGAGCTGGCGCCGTTCACCGCGCTGAGCTCGCACCACTGCGACGGGTGGGGCGTCGCATACTGGGACGACGCGGACGATCTCGTGGTCGACAAGGCGCCCGAGGTCGCGGGCGACAGCCCGGCGTTCCGCGCGGCCGTCAACGCGGCCCAGACGCAGGCGGCCATCCTGCACCTGCGCAAGGCCTCCGTCGGCATGGCCAACACCGCGACCAACACGCATCCGTTCGGTGCCGGCAGTGTGTCCTTCGCGCACAACGGCTACTTCTCGCCGCGCGCGGCGGTCGACGCCCTGCTCGAGGAGAGCTCCGGCCGCGCCTGTGACGGAGACACCGACAGTGAGCGCTACTTCGGCCTGGTCCTGGCCGAGATGCGCCACAGCGGTCCGGTGCTGGCCCTCGCGCGTGCGGCCGCGCGGATCTCCGAGGTGGCCGAGATCATCTCGCTGAACGCGCTGCTCCTGACCCACCAGGCCCTCTACGCGTTCGCGTACTACGACGAGAAGGTGATCAAGGCCAACGGCGAGGACGTCGACTCGTACGTCCTCCGGTTCCGGCCCGGGAAGGACAGCGTGCTCGTCGCCTCCAACGGGTGGGAGCAGCCCTCGCCCGAGTGGGAGGTCCTCGGCAACGGCACGATTCTGGAGATCAACCGAGGTGATCTGCGCACCACCGTGCACAAGACCACCTGACACCCCGCCTGAGGGTGTCCGTGCAGGTCACAGGGGTAGTCTGAAAGAGATAAAAGAGAGTCGGATGCGTTCATCCAGACGCTCGTGGCGTAGCCGGCTGCCACCCGATGTCGCAATGCGACGGTTGGCGGTTCCTGTGTCATGGCTGTTGATCGCGTTCGGCTGGCGGGGGCGTTGGCGGCGATCGTGGCCGACCCCGCGGCAACCACGGACTTTCCCGAGAGGTTGTGCACGGCGTGCGCTGCTGCCCTGCCCGTTGACGGGGTAGGTCTGTCACTGATGACGGAAGACCGGCCCACCAGCAACCGCGCGCTGCTGGGGGCCAGCGACGAGATCGGGGCCCAGATCGAGGAGTTGCAGTTCGACCTGGGTGAGGGCCCGTGTGTCTCGGCGTTCACCGATGCCCGGCCCGTGCTCGTACCGGACTTGCTCGATATCGAGGCGTGTGCACGCTGGCCGATGTTCACCCGTGAGGCGCAGGCCGTCGGCGTGGGCGCGTTGTTCGCGTTCCCGCTCATGATCGGTGTCCTGGGGATCGGCGTCCTGGACTGCTACCGGATCAGGGCGGGGCCGCTGGAGGCGACGGCGGAGACCCTGGCGGTGACCGACGCCGTGATGATGGCCCTCATCGGGCTCAGGGCCGGATCGGAACAAGAACTCGACCTGTTCGGGCTGTCCTCGCGTACGCACGCGGTGGTCCACCAGGCCGTCGGGGCGCTGGCCGCGAAGCACCACATGCCGGTCGCCGACGTCCTGGCCCGGCTGCGCGCGTACGCCTTCCGTAACGCGAGGCCGCTGGAGTCGGTGGCCAAGGACGTGCTGGGCCGTCGGCTGGACGTGCTCCAGGAGGACTGAGCGAAGGCGAATCTTCGCGGCAAGGGGGAGACATGACAACGCGAACGCAGCAGAGGGGGGAACCGGCGCTGGCTGCCGCCTTCATCGACATCGCCGACACGTTGGTGGCGAACTACGACGTCGTCGACCTCGCACATCGTCTGACGACCCACTGCGCCGAACTGCTGGAGGTCGAGGCGGTGGGCATGCTTCTCACCGATGGGCAGGGCAGACTCGGCCTGCTCGCCTCATCCAGCGAGCAGGCGAGGGTGGTGGAGCTGTTCCAGCTCCAGGGCGAGAGCCATGGTCCCTGCCTGGACTGCTTCAACAGCGGCCGGCCGGTCACCGCGGCGGACCTGTCCCGATGGCGCGACCGGTGGCCGGGATTCGTGGAGGAGGCCGAAGAACAGGGCTTCCACACCGTGCACGCGCTGCCGATGCTGCTGCGCGACCAGACGATCGGCGCGCTGAACCTGTTCCTGGCCGGAACCACCCCGTTGTCCGGGGGCGATCTGGCGCTGGGGCAGGCGCTGGCCGACATCGCGACCATCGCCATCCTCCAGCAGCGAGCGCTGGCCCGGAGCGAGACGGTCGTCGAGCAGCTCCAGGGGGCGCTGAACAGCCGTGTCATCATCGAGCAGGCCAAGGGCGCACTCGCGTACCACGGCCAGATCGACGTCGACGAGGCCTTCGGCCGGATGCGGGCCCACGCTCGCGCCCACAACCTCCTGCTCAGCCAGCTGGCACGGGCGGTGGTCAACGACGAGCACGTGGCCCGGCGGGTCCTTCAGGCGCCGTGAGTGCCGCGGTGGCCGTTGCCGTTGCCATTTCCGTGGTTCCCGTTGCCGTGGATGTTCCGGATCGCGTGGCCTGACAGGTCCGCCTTCGTCAGAAAGTTGACCTTGAGACCCGGTGCGACCGCGTCGACGATGTCGTCCTCGGCGTACGTCGAGCACATGACCATGATCGTTTCTCTCGTCAGGCCCGCGCGGTCGATCCGGGCGATCAGCTCGAGGCCGTTGTCGTCGCCGAGGACGAAGTCGATCAGCGCGATGTCGGGCCACAGGTCCGGGAGCAGACGCAGCGCCTGGGCGCCGGTCGTCGCCACCCCGACCACGGAGATCCCTTCCGCCTCGAGGAGGTCGCGGGCGATCTCGGCGTAGTCGTAGTCGTCATCGACGATCAGGCAGCGCAGCCGCCCGGTCCCCTTGGGGCAGTGCTCGTTCTCGTTCACGGCCCGCCGCTCGTCGGATGCCGTCCCGTCCGGTGGGCGGGATACGAGTGAGGTCTGGTCCGGCGGAGTCGTGCCCGCGTTCTCCAGAGATGATCTCTTCAGTGCGTCGGCGCTCGGGCGCGCCGGACACGCCGTGTCATCGGCATGGTCCACCAATGACGGCCGAAAGCCGCCCACAATCTCGCTCCGTCCGCTCGGCACCTATCCGTCTGGGAGCCACCGAGGGTCTGGAGCAGCGGCTGAGTCACGAATGTCTACAGCTCTCACCAGCGTAAATCGGCTCGGAGCAGAGGGCAAGAAGCAGGCCTATCGCCATGCTGCCCCACGTATCCCACTGTCACCGGCTATTGACTGCTTAATTGTGACTGTCCTACTTTGCATCCCAATCAATAGGACGGCGTCCCGCTGAACGGGTCGTTGGGACATCAAGATGACGTCACTATCCGCCCGAAACCCCGACCGAAACCCGCACGCGACACCGCCTGCCGCCCGCCGCGCCGCTCGACCCGGTGGCCGCCGCACAGGCGCACTTCCGGGACCTCGCCCACGAGCTGGGGGAGTCCGCGATGCTCGCGATGCGCGACGGCGACGAGATGGTCTACCTCCTCCACGAGCACATCGCGATGCGGCCGCTGCTCGGCGCCCGGCGCCACCTGCACTCCACCTCGCTCGGCAAGGCCTACCTTGCGGCCCTGCCGACGGACGAGCTCGACGCGCTGCTCGAGCGGCTGGAGCTGCCGGGCCTGACCCCGAACACCATCACCGACACCGCTCGCCCGCGGCGCGAGCTGGATGAGATCCGCGGACGCGGTTACGCCGTCGACGACGTCGAGAACGAGCCTGGCGTGCTCTGTCTCGGCGCGGCGGTCCGTGACCACCAGGGCCGGCCCGTGTGCGCGTTCAGCGTGGGCGCGGGCACGGTGCTCCAGCTCGTGCCGTTCGGCTACTCGGTGATCCGCCACGACCGGATCCAGCCCTGGGGCCAGGGCCTGGCCCTGCACGTGTACGCCGCCGCGCTGGACGACCTCAATCGCGATACATCTTGACGTAACGCAAACGCGATGTATCGTGACCAGTCAGTCGACTTCGGAGGTCACACGCATGGGCGGCAAGGGATACAAGGGCGTCGGGATGGAGGGCCCGATCGCCCGCTGGTACGCGACCGGCACCGGGAAGGACCTGGCGCGCTACGAGGAGCAGGCCGGGCTGGTCGCCGAGCACGCGCCCGCCGGCGCCCGGATCCTGGAGGTCGCGCCCGGACCCGGCTACCTGTCCATCGAACTGGCCCGCAACGGATACACCGTCACCGGCCTGGACGTCAGCGCGACGTTCGTCGAGATCGCCCGCGAGAACGCCGCCGACGCCGGCGTCCACGCCGACTTCCGCGAGGGCAACGCCTCGGCCATGCCGTTCGAGGACGGCGCCTTCGACTTCATCGTGTGCTGCGCGGCGTTCAAGAACTTCTCCGACCCCGTCGACGCCCTACGCGAGATGCGCCGCGTACTGGCACCCGGCGGCACGGCCCTGATCGTCGACCTACGCCCCGACGTGTCCGCCGAAGCGGTCAACGACGACGTCACCCGCATGGGCCTCGGCGTCGTACGCGGGGCGATCACGAAGTTCACCCTCCGCTCCTGGCTGGCCAAACGCGCCTACACGCGCGAGAGCTTCGAAGAGCTGATCGCCCGTACCGACTTCGCCTCCTCCGACATTCGGGAGACCCCGATGTCACTGGAGGTGGCTCTCCACCGCTGATCCCCGCGCGTCCAGGTCGGTTCGATCGGTCGTGGTGTGTCCGATGCCGCGGAGCCGCTGGTGTGCCCGGTGGGCCCGGCGAATCCCGTTCGTGGTGAATGGTGCCAACGGCCTAGGGTGGCCGACATGCGTTCGAGTGCGCTCGCGCCTCCCGTCGGCTAGGGCGGGTCGTCGAGACAAGGTCCCCGCGCGGGTGACATGAAGCCCCCGCGCCGGTCCCTCACGCCCCGCGTACGTGGCTCACTTCCCTCACGACGCGGAGAACGCACGCACATGCCAAGTATCATCGCCGGCCCGCCCGTCGGGCGCGGCATGCTCTGTCTGGCCATCGCCGGCCTCACGTGGGGTACCACGGGGGCCGCGGTGGATCTCATCTACCGGTCCAGTGACCTCGGACCGATCGCCCTGTCCTTCTGGCGCTACGTCAGCGGGCTGACCCTGCTGCTAGCGGTACGCCGATGGCGACGCCGCGGCCGTGTCCGGCAACCCGGCCCTGCCGGCCGGCCCGGCTGCGCCACGCAAGACGGCCTCGCCGGGCAGCCCGGCCGTGCCGCGCAAGGTGGTCCCGCCGGGCGGCTCGGCCGTGCTCGGCACGGTGGCGGTGCGCGGCTACGTGGCCGTGCCCGGCGCTCCGGGTTCGCGCTGCGGCCCGGCGCTCCATGGTGGCGTGGGCGGTTCGTTCGGCGGGTGGTGACCGGTCTCGGGCTCGCGGTGTTCCAGACCGCCTACTTCGGCGCGGTGCGCGGGACCGGGCTCGCGGTGGCGACGATCGTCACGCTCGGGGCGGCTCCGGTGCTGGTCGCGGTCGGCGCGCGGTCGGCCATCGGGGAGCGGCTCGGGGTCGGCGGTGCGGTCGCGGTCGCCGGGGCGCTCGGCGGGCTGGCCGTGCTCTGCCTCGGCGACGACGGCGGGACGGTACGGCCCGTGGGCGTCGCGCTCGCGCTGGTGTCCGCCGCCGGGTACGCGGCGACCACGCTGCTGACCCGGTGGGGCGGGCGCGAACACGGCGACGAGGACCCGGCGGTCACGACCGCGTGGGCCTTCGGCGTCGGCGCGCTGGTCCTGCTGGTACCGGCCGTGGCGGAGGGGCTGCTGCCGCACCACACCGCGGACCTCGCCCGGATCCTCGGCCTGATGGCGTACGTGGCCGCGGTGCCGACGGCGCTGGCGTACCCGCTGTACTTCGCGGGCGCCGCCGTCGTCAGGGCCACCACCTCGTCGGTGATCATGCTGATCGAACCGGTGAGCGCCGCCGTGCTCGCCGTCACGTTGCTCGGCGAACACCTCACGACGGCCACGCTGACCGGGACCGCGCTGCTCCTGGGCGCGGTCGCCGGTCTGGCGGTGGCCGAGGCGAGGTTCGCCGGCGCTGACGTCGCGCCCGGCTGACCGGCGCGGGGCCACCGGCGAACACGCCGGTGGCCCCACCCGCATGCATCGCGTGTGTCCGAAAGTGTGCGGGTCGCGGCGTTCTGGCCACTCGTGGGTGGCGGCCGGGGTCGCGAGCATGTATGACATGAACAAGAACCTCGACGCACCTGTCAGGGCGGCCGCGCAGCGGAGTGGCACGGTACGGTCCGGTCCTGGCGGGGGGCAGGCGTGGTGGAGTGCCGGGCTCGCCGTGGCGGCGGTCGGGTGGGGGGCGCAGCAGTTCGCGCCGCTTCTGCTCATGTACCAGTCGGTGCTGCACCTGTCCGCGACGACGGTGCAGGCGACGTTCGGGCTGTACGTGTTCGGGTTGATCCCGGGGCTGCTGCTCGGCGGCCCGGTCTCGGACCGGCGCGGGCGCCGGCGGGTGATGGTCCCGACGCTCGCCGCCTCCCTCGCCGCGACCCTCCTGCTGATGCTCGGCGGCGAGGGCGTCGGCTGGCTCTGCGCGGGAAGGCTGCTCGCCGGCGTCGCCAGCGGCGCGGCCTTCAGCTCCGGCGCCGCGTGGATCAAGGAGCTGTCGGCCTCCGACGAGGGCGGGTACGGCCACGGTCCCCGGCGTCTCACGATCGCGATGAGTGCGGGCTTCGGGCTCGGGCCGCTGGTCGCCGGGGTCCTGGCGCAGTGGGCGCCGGCGCCGACCGTGCTGCCGTACCTGCCGCATCTCGTCCTGACGCTGGCCGCGCTCCCGCTCGTCCTGCGCGCCGCGGAGACCCGCACGTCGGAAGCGCGGTCGTGGCGGATCCCCGGGGTCGCCGACCCGCGCTTCCTGACCGTGGTGGTACCGCTGGCGCCGTGGGTGTTCGGCTCCGCCGCGGTCGCGCTGGCGTATCTGCCGGGAGTGGTCAAGGACCACGTGGCGGGCCACGCGCTCATCTTCAGCGCGGTCGTCACGCTGCTGACCGCGGGTTCGGGCATCCTCGTGCAGCCGCTGGCACGCCGCGTGGACGGGTACGGCGGTCGGCGCCTGCTCACCACCGCCCTGGCCCTCGTGGTGGCCGGGATGCTCGTCGCCGCCGTGGCCGCGGCGACCGTACGGCCGGTGCTCGTCGTGGCGGCGGCGCTCGTGCTCGGCGCCGCGTACGGCTGCTGCCAGGTGTGCGGCCTGCTCGAGGTCCAGCGGCTGGCGCGGCCCGACCGGCTGGCCGGGCTGACGGCGGTCTACCAGGCGGTCTCCTACGTCGGCTTCGTCGCGCCGTTCCCGCTGGCCGCCATCTCCCGTACGGTGCCGCCCGGACGGCTCCTGCTGGCCGTCGCGGGGCTCGCCGCCCTCACACTGGCGTTCACGGCCTGGGGCTCGTCGCGGAACGTACGGCGGTAGGCGTCCGGCGCGACCCCGACCGTACGATTGAAGTGCCGCCGCAGCGTCGCCGCCGTACCCATCCCGGTACGCGCGGCGATCAGCTCGATGGCGTCGTCGGTGGTCTCGAGCAGCTCCTGGGCGCGGTGGACCCGCTGGGTCAGCAGCCAGCGCAGGGGAGTGGTGCCGGTCACCGCATTGAAGTGCCGGGCGAGATTGCGGGAGCTCATGTTCGCCCGGCGGGCCAGGTCCTCCACGGTCAGCGGCCGGTCCAGCCGCGCGAGCACCCACGGGAGCAGGTCGGCCAGCGCATGCTCGCGGCCGTTCGACACCGGCGCCGTGATGAACTGCGCCTGACCGCCCGTACGGTGCGGCGGTACGACCAGGAGGCGCGCCAGCGCGTTCGCGACCGCCGCCCCGTGGTCGACCCGGACGATGTGCAGGCACAGGTCCATCCCGGCGGCCTTGCCCGCCGACGTGAGGACCGTGCCGTCGTCGATGTAGAGGACGTCCGGGTCGACCCGCACCCGCGGATACCGCGAGGCGAGGAGATGGGCGTGCCGCCAGTGCGTGGTGGCGCGCCTGCCGTCGAGCAGGCCGGCGGCGGCCAGCACGAACGCCCCGGTGCACAGCGACACCACCCGCGCGCCGGCCTCGTGCGCCGCGCGTACGGCCTCGACCAGGTCGGCGGGTGGATCCTCCTCGACGCCGCACGCCGGGATGATCACGGTGTCCGCCGCCGCGAGTTCGTCGAGCCGGCGCGGCGCGTCGATGCGGAAGAACCCCCCGATCCGCGCGGTCCTGGGGCCGCAGATCGTGAAGTCGTACCAGGGGTCGGCCAGTTCGGACCGGTCGGTGCCGAACACCTCGTACGGCGTGGCGACCTGGAGCAGCGAGATCCCGTCGGCGATGGCCAGCGCGACAGACGTCATGTCCGGAAGCGTACGTCACGGCGCGTTCCGGTCATTCGGCTGGAGAGGGTCAACCACGACCGTTGGACATCCGGCCGGCCCGTGTCGGCAGGGCCGTGCGCGGGTGCGGGTAGCGCGGCGAACGGCCCTGGTAGGTCAGGATGTCGGGATTCTGGATGACGCCGTCGCGCGTTTCGATGGCGCGCTGGATGACCGTGTCCGCGTCCCAGGCCTGCGGGCCGCCGAGCACGGTCCGCAGGTGGGGGAGGAGGGCTTCGCTGATCTCCCAGGTCGAGGAGTCCCACAGCAGCGATGGGCTGTGGTCGACCGCGTAGTAGCGGACGTTGTCACCGACCGTGAACATCGGATCGGCGAACGAGGTGGGGCGCGCCCAGAAGAAGCCCATTCCCTCGTCGCAGGACACGTCGACGATGAGGCTGCCGGGCGCGAAGGCGGGCAGGTCGTCGCGGTTCACGAAGGTCAGCGGGGCTTGGGGGCTCTGCAGCACGCAGTTGACGACGATGTCGTGCTCGGCGAGGAACGGCGCCAGCGGCACCCGAGTGTCGTCGCACAGCGCGTAGCCGTGGAGCGGATCGCCGGGGTCGTACTCGAAGCGCACGATCCGGGCGGAGTGGATCGGTGAGCCGACGGCGGCGACATCGCGGTTGGTGAGGACGTGGACGTCGTGGACGCCGTGCGCGGCCAGGGCGGTCACGGCGCCACGGCCGGTCGCGCCGAAGCCGATGACGGCCGCCCGCAGTCGGCGGCCGTAGACGCCGGTCACCCCGATGAGCTGCAGGGCGTGCAGTACCGAGCAGTAGCCGGCCAGCTCGTTGTTCTTGTGGAACACGTGCAGGCTGAATCCGCCGTCAGGGGTCCAGTGGTTCATCGCCTCGAAGGCGATCAGCGTCAGCCGCCGGTCGATGGCCGATTGGGTGATCTCCACGTTCTGCACGCAGTGCGGCCACCCCCACAGGATCTGCCCGTCGCGCATCTCTGCCAGGTCCGACGGCAGCGGCTTGGCCAGCAGGAGGACGTCGCATTCGGCGATGAGCCGCTCGCGGGTTCGCATCCCGCCCACGTACGGCGCCAGCCGTTCGTCCGACACGCCGAAACGGGCGCCGTACCCCTGTTCGAGGAAGACGCGTTCCCGCAGGTCACCATCGATCCTTTCGAAGTGATTCGGATGGATCGGGAGTCGACGCTCGTTCTCCTTGCGGGATCGGGAGAGGACTCCGATAGTGAGCCGGTCCAAGCTGTGTCCTTCTCCGTCGTGATGGGCGTGGTCACGAGCCAACCCGCCCGAACCCGGCACGGAAAGGACCAACCTGAGCAAGATTGATCATCTCCGGTGATGATCGGCGTTCAGCCCGCCGCGTGGTCCGGCGAACGCAGCCAGCCCAGCCGCCGTGACATCGTCTGCGCGCAGGTGATGACGGCCTGTACGTGGTCGGGGACGTCGGCCGCTCGCCACAGGATCGACCAGGGGTAGTGGGCGGCGGGTTCGACCAGTGGCCGCCAGATCGTTCCGGGCAGGGAGGAGATGCAGGAGGAGGGCACGCAGTAGAGGCAGCGCCCGCTCGCGACTAAGGCCGCGGCGGCCCGGACACTCTCCACGGTGCCCTCGTACACGGTGGGGGTGAAACCCGCCGATCGGCACAGGTCAACGACGAACTGGTTGAACTCCGGCGCCTGCCCGTCCTCGGCGAGCAGCAGGGGCTCCTCGGCGAGCGTGGCGACCGGTACGCCGTCCAGCGCGGTGAAGCGGTGGCCGCCCGGGACCAGGACGCCGAGCGGGTCCTGGCGGAACAGGTGCGAGGCCACCCCTGGCGGGGCCAGGGTGGCGCGGCCGATGCCGACGTCCAGCCGCCCGTCGAGGAGCTGCTGGTACTGGTCGGGGACGCTGGCCTCGACCTGGTGGATCACCAGGTCCGGGTAGCGGCCCTGGACCTCGTGCAGGATCTGCGGCATCGAGTCGTAGCCGGCGTCGATGATGCCGACGCGCAGCCGGGAGGAGGTCTCGGCCGCGCTGCGGGCCACCCGCGCGGCCCGCTCCACCTGGTCGAGGATCTGCCGCGCCTCGACCAGGAACGCCGCTCCGGCCGAGGTCAGGCCGACGTGGTGGGTGCTGCGGTCCAGCAGCCGTACGCCCAGCTCGCGCTCCAGCCGCTGCAACTGCTGGCTCAACGCGGACTGCACGATGTGCTCCCGCGCGGCCGCCCGGCCGAAGTGCAGTTCCTCGGCCAGCGTCACGAAGTAACGAAGCTGGCGAAGCTCCATTGCCCGCTCCCACCCCCGGGATCCGTCACCGTGGGTACAGATTCCCACGTGGCCGGGAGTCATCCCGAGTCGGGGTGCGGCGGGCCATCAGACCTGGTGATTACGGCTGCTCGGGTTGCTCCTTTCCCATTGTTCACGACCGCGATGGACTGGGGGTGACCCGCCGGGGTAGGCCGCCCGATGGCGCGTACGAGGAGGTGGCGATGTTCCCGGTCCGGTACGCCGTGACTCCGAACGCCCGAGGGGGCGGACCGAACGGGTCGGCGCCTCGATGCGATCATCTCGACGCGCTCGATCCGGTCGTCCCGCACACGAATGACTGTCCGGAATGCCGTGCGGTCGGCGTTGGTTGGAGCGGCCTCGTCGTGTGCCTGACGTGTGGCTGGGTGGCGTGTTCTGATGATTCGCCCGGGCGGCATGCGCTGGCGCACTACCAGGAAACCGATCATCCGGTCGTACGCGCGCTCGGGCCAGGCTCGGCCTGGCGCTGGTGTTACGTCCATCAGCGTATGGTCTGAGCAGCCAGGACAGGGCATGTTGATCATCACCTTGTGAGGAGTGGGGAAATGGCATATCCAGGCGCGAGATCGCGCATGACACCCGGGCCGGTGACGGCTCGGCGAGGCCCGCCCGCGACCGAGCGTGGCAGCGACTACGCCGAGCTGTCCCGGCGCATCAGGCAGGCGGGGCTGCTCGACCGGCGCCCGGTCAGCTACGCGGTGAAGATCACGGCGAACCTCGCGCTGTTCGCCCTCGGGTGGGTCGTCTTCGCCCTGCTCGGCCGCTCCTGGTGGCAGTTGCTCGTCGCGGCGTTCCTCGCGGTGATGTTCACCCAGATCGCCTTCGTCGGCCACGATGCCGGGCACAAGCAGATCTTCGGCTCACGGCGCGCGAACGACCTGGTCGGGCGCGTGTTCGGCGGCCTCATCGGGCTCAGCTACGGCTGGTGGATCGACAAGCACAACCGGCACCACGCCCATCCCAACCGCGAAGGCCACGACCCCGACATCGTCAGCGGCGTCCTGTCCTTCACCGAGTCCAGCGCACGTGCGCGACGCGGGTTCGGCATCGTGGTGGCGCGCTCGCAGGCGTTCCTGTTCTTCCCGCTGCTGTTGCTGGAGGGCCTCAACCTGCACGTCGCGAGCATCCGGGCGCTAATGGGCCGTACGCGGGTCTCGCCGGGTGTGCGGCTGGCCGAGGGAGCACTGCTGGTGGCCCACGCGGCCGGCTATCTCGTGGCCGTGTTCCTCATCCTGTCGCCGCTCCAGGCGGTGTGCTTCCTGGCCGTGCAGCAGGGCCTGTTCGGCGTCTACATGGGGTGTTCGTTCGCCCCGAACCACAAGGGCATGCCCATCGTGGGCGAGAGTGAGAAGGTCGACTACCTGCGGCGCCAGGTGCTGACCTCGCGCAACGTACGCGGCGGCCGGCTCACCGACCTCTTCCTCGGCGGCCTGAACTACCAGATCGAGCACCATCTGTTCCCGAGCATGCCGCGGGCGAGCCTGCGCCGTGCCCAGGTGCTCGTGCGCGCCTACTGCGACCAGCACGGCATCTCCTACACCGAGACCTCGCTCGCCCGCTCCTACACCGACGTGCTCCGCAGCCTGCACGCGGTCGGCGGGTGCCGCTGAGGTAAAGGATGGGTGTCCAATGAGGCCGTCCGGCGCGGCTGTGCTACGCTGTTGAAAGTTGCAGTTGTGGTTCCCATAAACTTTATGCGCGCCTGCTGGTCATCGCCTCAGGCGCGTTTTCGTTTTATTACCAGAATTTTTCTGGGTGGGGTCATTACGGCGACGCGGGACTCGCAGACAGTGGATCTCGCCATTGCCCCAGAAGGAAACTGATATGGCTACAGGCACCGTGAAGTGGTTCAACCCGGACAAGGGCTTCGGCTTCATCGAGCAGGACGGCGGCGGCGCTGACGTCTTCGCCCACTACTCCAACATCGCGGCTCAGGGCTTCCGTGAGCTTCGTGAGGGCCAGAAGGTCCAGTTCGACATCACGCAGGGCCAGAAGGGCCCGCAGGCCGAGAACATCGTCCCTGCCTGAGGTAACAACCACCTCATGACGCGAGCCCGTACCCCTCTGGGGGTACGGGCTCGTGCTCGTTGATACGGGCGGCTCAGAAACGTACGTCCCGATCGCCGCGCATCCCCGGGACGAGCCGCGCGGAAACGATCAAAGAGAAGTTCACGAGCAGGATGTACGGCTCGTTGGTGCCCTGCTCGGCGACCAGGATCCGGGCCACCGTGCCTTCCTGCATCCACGTCGCCACCTGGTCCTCGGTGGGTGGTTCGCCGTGCAGCAGCAGCTTCCAGTCAGATGGCCGGCCGACCTCGCGTAGGTGAAGCTCACCCGTCGACTTGGAATCGCTCATCGCTCTCCCGCTCCTGGAGACGAACCCGCACCGGCCCGCGACCACCAGCCTATGACGCCCGCGCCAGGCCCCTGACTTCGGACGACACGCGGAGCGTGACCCGTTTTCCTGACCGGACGCCGGACCAGGCGAACCCACGGCGCACGCGGTGTCCGCGGGCGCCTGACGTGACGTCTGACATACCTGTCATCGGCAACCCGAAGAAGTCGCCGCCTATGTCACTGTATGGTTTCGGTCGGTTCAAAGATGCCAGATGACTGAGGTGTGACTGTTTCTGCTGATTCGACGTGCATGGCCGCCCGGCCGGCGGCCGTCGACACGCCAGCCACAGGTCGCCACACGTGTGCACAGCTGTCAGGCCACGGAAGGGTTTCGCTAGAGATGTGCCTCCGACGGAGTCGGCCCCGCGGGATCGGCAGGTGCGCGTCATGAGTAACGGAGGACTTCGCCGGCGGCTGGCCCGATGGCTGGAATCCGGCGCGGGCTCCGGACCGGGGGCCCGGCCGCCCGCCACGGGTTCGCCGGTCCCGGCCGGGCATCGGCCGCATGACGCCCACCCGCGCGAGCCTCGCCCCCACGAAACCAGGCCCGAGGGCGTGAGCCTGCCGCGTCTACGCGTCGAGGCGCGAGCGCAGGAGGCCTGGCCGGAGATCTGCGAGCGGTTCGCGCTGCAGATGATCGCGCACGCCGAGCACCTGCGGCCGGCGATGGACCGCCTGGAGTCCGACGAGGCCGACGACGAGCGCCTGCAGTGGCTCTACCAGATCGACCACTCGGTCACCCGGATGCGCCGCGCGGCGCGCGACATGCGGATCCTCGCCGGAGTCGACGAGGGTGAGATGGGCGGCGACGTCTCCACGCTCGTCGACGTAGTACGCGCCGCGGAGTCCGCGATCGAGCACTACTCCAAGGTCGTCATCGGGCGGGTCGTCGACATGGCGGTCGTCGCGTACGCGTCCGACGACGTGTCCTCGCTGCTCGCCGCGCTCCTGGACAACGCGACGAACTACTCGCCGTCGACGGTCACCGTCAGCGCCCGCCTGATCGAGAGCGGCGCCGTCCTCCTGCGGGTCGAGGACTCCGGCATCGGCATCCCGCCGGCCCAGCTCGAGGTCTTGAACTCCGCGCTCGCCGGGCCGGTCCCGGCGGTCAACGACCGTACGGGGAGGCACACCGGGTTCCCGGTGGTGCACCGCCTGGCGCGCCGCCACAACATCGGGGTGCGCTTCGCGTCGCGCACGCAGCCGAGCACGGGCGCGCCGAGCGGCACGATCGCGATGGTGATGATCCCGCCGGACCTGCTCTGCGAGGTCCCCGACCTGGGACCCGTCGTCGGCGGACGCGCGACCGCGGGCGAGGCGCCCGGGCGGCGGCGGTCCGTCGCGCAGCACGCGAAGGCCGGGCCCGCGGCCTCGTCGCACCTGAGCGTCGCCCGCTCGGCCGAGCCCGAGGACGCCGGGCCGCCGGAATGGCGGCCGGAGGAACGCGGCTCCACCCAGGGTGGGCTGCCGCGCCGTACGCGTACGAGCCTGCGCGGTGCCGACGACGGGCGCCCGCGCAGCCACCGCCGGACCAACGACACCTCGGAGGCCGCCCGGTCGTTCGCCGAGGATCTGAGCGCCTTCACCGCCGGTGATCAGGCCGGCCGGGGACGATCCTCGGCCGGCGCCGAGAACGGACATCCGGAAGGGGAGGCCTGGTGACCAACCCAGCGGGTCCACGTACACAGCCACGTAGCCCGAGCGAGTTCGGTTGGCTGGTCAACAACTTCGCCGGGTCGACGCCCGGGATCACGCACGCGGTGATCGTGTCGTCCGACGGTCTGCTGCTTTTCGCGTCCGGTTCGATGTCGGCCGACATCGCCGACCCGATGTCGGCGATGACGAGCGGCATGATCAGCCTCGGCCACAGCATGGCGAACCTGGTCGGGGAGTCCGGCTGCGACCAGATCATGCTGAAGTTCCCGGCGGGGCACTTCCTGTTCATGGCGATCGGCAGTCTCGCGGGACTCGCCGTACTGGTCCAGGAGGGCTCCAACCTGGGCATGATCGCTCACCGGATGGCCCAGCTCGTCGAGAGCGTCGGTCACGTGCTGACCCCGCAGATGCGTGACGACCTCCGCAGGCTCTCGACCGGACAACGGGGCCCATCATGAGCCGACGAACTGAGAGAGGCGAGTGGACCTGATGGCCAACCACTGGGTCAGGCCGTACGTGCTCACGGGCGGACGGACACGTACGCGCCAGAACCTCTTCGTCCACACGCTGATATCGGTGGAGTACTACGACGCCACGTTCGCCGCCAGCCTCCTGCCGGAGGCGCGTTCGCTGTACGAGCGGGCGCACGCCACCACACAGTCCGTCGCCGAGCTTTCCGCGTTCTGCGGCATCTCCCTCGGCGTGACGCGGGTGCTGCTCGGCGATCTGGCCGCGGGCAGCCGGGTGCGGATCAACCCGGAGGCCTACGCCTCCCCGTACGACCCGAGCCTTCTGGAGAGAGTCATCGATGGCCTTCGCGAACTCGCCTGACAACATGCAACGGCTCGCTTCGGCCAAGCTTGTCGTCGCGGGCGGATTCGGTGTCGGTAAGACCACCATGGTGGCCGCGGTGTCGGAGATCCCGCCGGTCAACACCGAGGCGTGGATGACGCAGGCCAGCAAGTCGGTCGACGCGCTCGGCACGGGCAACGACAAGACCACGACGACCGTCGCCATGGACTTCGGCCGGATCACGCTCGCCAGGGACCTGGTGCTCTACCTGTTCGGTACGCCCGGGCAGCCGAGGTTCTGGCCGATGTGGGATGACCTGTGCCGGGGTGCAAGCGGCGCGGTCGTGCTCGTCGACACCCGCGAGCTGGACAAGTCCTTCGCGGCCGTCAACTACTTCGAGAACGACTCCGACGTGCCGTTCATCGTCGCCGTCAACCTGTTCGACGGACGGCAGCGGCACCGGCTCGACGACGTGCGCGAGGCGCTGCGGCTCAGCCCGAACATCCCCCTGACCACCTGCGACGCACGTGACAAGACGTCTGTGGTCGAGGCCCTCATCATGGCCCTGACCCACACGATGACGCGCGCCGGCGCCCGTGGATCCGGTGCGCTCGCGACACCCTAACCCCAGGAGAAAGCGATAACGATGCGGAAGATCCTGATCATCGGGGCCGGCCAGTCGGGCCTCCAGCTCGCGCTCAGCCTGCTCGCCGAAGGCTACGACGTCACGGTCATGTCCGCGCGTACCCCGGAGGAGATCCGGAACGGCCGGATCATGTCGACGCAGGTCATCTTCGGACCGAACCTGCGGCTGGAGCGCGAGCGCGGCATCAACCAGTGGGAGCGGCAGACGCCTCGGATCGAGGCGATCAAGGTGACCGTGGGCGGCCCGCCCGGAAACGTCGCGCTCAGCTTCACCGGACCGCTCGACGAGTACGCCCAGTCGGTGGACCAGCGCGTCAAGATGTCCGGCTGGCTCGAGCTGTTCGAGTCGCGGGGCGGCAAGGTCATCTACCACGGCGCCATGACCTCCGACCTGGAGGGCCTGACCGCCCAGTACGAGCTGACGATCGTCGCCGCCGGCAAGGGCGAGCTGGTCGAGCTGTTCGACCGCGACCCGAGCCGCTCGCCGTTCGACCGCCCGCAGCGCTCGCTCGCCGTCGTCTACGTGCACGGCATGGAGCCGCGGCCGGACTACCCCGAGCCGACCGTCGGCATCAACGTCACGCCCGGCATCGGCGAGCTGTTCGTCATTCCCGCGTACACCAACACCGGGCCGTGCGACATCCTGTTCTGGGAGGCCGTCCCCGGCGGCCCGCTCGACCGCTGGCAGGGCATGCAGAACCCCGCCCAGCACCTCGAGCGCTCCCTCGAGCTCATGCGCGAGTTCGTCCCGTGGGAGTACGAGCGCTGCGCCAAGGTCGAGCCGACCGACGGCCGCAGCGCCCTCGTCGGCGCCTACACGCCCGTCGTCCGCCAGCCGGTCGGCGAGCTGTCCCCGACGTCGCACGTGATGGGCATGGCCGACGTGGTCGTCGCCAACGACCCGATCGCCGGCCAGGGCTCCAACAACGCCGTCCGGTGCGCCGCCGTCTACCTCCAGTCGATCCTGGCCCGTGGCGACCAGCCCTTCGACCAGGCCTGGATGCGCCAGACGTTCGACGCCTACTGGGAGTACGCGCGGCACGTGACGGACTTCAGCAACGCCCTGCTCGGGCCGCTGCCCGAACACGTGCAGGGCATCCTCGGCGCCGCGACGCAGAACCCGGCCGTCGCCCACCGGTTCGCGTACGGCTACGCCAACCCGACCGACTTCGCCAACTGGCTCATGGACCCCGCCAAGACGCAGGCCTACCTGGCGTCGGTCGCGGACCAGGCCACCACGCCCTGACCGCACGCGCGTCGGCGCCCCGACCGGCCCGCCGCACGTGAGAAGGACCGGTACGCCGGGCCGGAGCACCCGCTCCGACCCGGCGTTTCGCCGTGTACGGCGCCCATCGCGGCCCCGGCACCCGCGCACGAGCCCTCGGTCCGCGCGGTCCCTGTCACGGCACGTTCCCGGCTCCCGCCGGTCCTCGGTGGACGGCTGGTGTCCGGATGGAGGCGGTCTGAAGACGGGGTCGAGTCGGCGGCCCCGAACCATGGCATAGGCATGCGGAGGGGCCCCGTGGGCGCCGGTTTCGAAGGTGTCACGTAACCGCTAGGAGCCCCTCGAACATCCCGGCTGACCTGCGCCGATGATGGCGTGGCCCATACCGGTCGGCTAGAGGGCGACTCGAGCCTGGCCGTCGCTTCGAGTCGCCCTCGACCAGGGTTCCATGAGCCTCTATCGGGCCTCTAAAGCGGACTTTTAGCGACTTTTGCCCCATTGGACCCACGCGTAACTTTACCTAGCTCGCTTTCCAAGAGTCAGGCGGGCTCGACGGATCAAGTTGCTGACCAGTCTTGTTGCCCCTGACTTTATCGATTGACTATTAGTTTCCGTGGCTATCTGTGTTCGAGGCATTACAGCGCGACGGCCTTCTGATGATCTACGGAGACTGGCATATTTGTGCAGGTCAGCGAGTACTCGTTCGTGCGGTTTTGTGCATTGACACCGGTGTCCGCGACGGTTACCTTGACTTCAGCTTAAGAGCGCTTGACATATCCAGGGAGAAACGGGACTGGTCGCGGAAACGCCGTGTGATCGTCTTGTCGCATTGTGTGCCGCTCCTAGGCAAAGCCTTTTCGAAAATCGCTCGAAGGGTAGAATCCGACATTGGCACTTGTAGAGGCCTCGGGAAATCCGCGGCATTATCGCTGTGTCGGCATCGGCGTTGGCCCTGCCAACCTGAGTCTGGCCTCGCTGATGTACAGCCATCCGGAAATGACAAATCTTTTCCTCGAACGGAAAAGCAGTTTCGGTTGGCATGACGGACAGCAGATACCCGGCGCCTCGCTCCAGGTGTCCATGCTCAAGGACCTCGTCAGTCTCTCCGACCCGACCAACGCCTTCTCGTTTCTCGCGTATCTCCATGCGCTGGGCCGGATCCATCACTTCCTGAACGCCCAGTTCGACGCGGTGCCGCGTCAGGAGTTCCGCAACTACCTGGAGTGGGCGAGCCGGAAGAACCCCAACGTCGCCTTCGACCAGGAAGTGCTGTCGGTCGACTTCGACAAGGTCTTCCACATCCGTACCTCCACGCAGGCGATCACGGCGGACCACCTGTCCGTCGCGGTGGGCAGCCAGCCGTGGGTGCCGTCGCAGGGGCAGGGCGCGGACGGCGACACGCAGTTCCACGTCAGCGAGTTCATGAACAAGGCGCGGAACCTGGCGGGCCTGCGGGTCGGGGTGATCGGTGGCGGCCAGTCGGGCGCGGAGGCGTTCCTGGACCTGATCTCGCGGCCGAAGGACGAGCTGCCTCGGCGCGTGTCCTGGATCTCCAGGCGGCCGAACTTCCTGCCGCTCGACGACTCGCCGTTCACCAACGACTACTACATGCCGTGCCACTCCGACTACTTCTCGGGCCTGGAGTCGGCGGACCGCGACCGGTTCAACACCGCGCACCTCCTGTCCAGCGACGGCATCTCCGAGGCGACGCTGCGCCAGATCTACCAGCGCGCGTACATGCACCGCTTCGTCGACGGCGCTCCGGACCTGATCGCGCTCTTCCCCAACAGCGAGGCCACCGCCGTCACGCGCGCGAGCGCGAGCGACCCGTGGGACATGACGCTCACCAACAACGGCCGCCCGCACGTCCTCGAGCTGGACGCGATCGTCTGGGCGACCGGGTTCCGTACGGCCCGCATGGACTTCCTCGGGCCGATCGAGGGCCGCCTCGAACGCGAGGGCGACGAGTACAAGATCGACCAGAGCTTCGCCGTGCAGTGGGACGGTCCGGCGGACCACCACATCTTCCTGCAGAACGCCGCACGGCAGCAGCGTGGCCTGGCCGACTCCAATCTCAGCCTGGTCGCGTGGCGCAGCCAGCGGATCCTCGACCGCCTGCGCGGCGTGCGCACCGAGAACCAGCTCGCCTCCTTCATCGAGTGGTCGGTCAAGCCGGCGACCGACCAGCTGCAGGGTGCGTGACCCGGTGCCGCCGCCCGCCATCGCCATCGTGGGCGCGGGGATCCTCGGGTGCTTGATCGCACGCGAAGTCGCCGGCCGGAGTCCCGGCGCCGGCCTGACCGTCCTGGACCAGGGCATGGCCGGTTCCGGGGCGAGCGGCCGGTCGGCGGGCCTGCACGTACCGGGCGGCCGCACCGAGCGCGTCCGGCGGATGTCGGCCCACAGCCAGGAGCACTACCGGGAACTCCGGAAGAGCCATCCGGAACTGCCGATCCACCCGCTCGGCATGACGGTTATCGCGGCCCATTCCAGTGAGGCGCGCCTGCGCGAGGTCTATCTCGGCGAGGCGGACCTCACGCGTACGGATCGGGTGCCGAACGGGCTGGCGCGAATTCCCGAGGGCTCTGGGGCGTGGAAGGTCGAGGGCGCCCAATACGCGGACGTGCACGCCCTCACCGAGATCATCGCGCGTGAACTCCGGCCACGGGCCGATGTACGGGAAGGGCTGCGCGTCACCGGTATCGAAGTGACCGAAAACGGTGTCGTACTGCGCCTGGGAACGGGCGAGACCCTGACCGCCGAACAGGTGGTTCTGGCGCCCGGCCCATGGCTCGATTCTCCGGCGTGGAGATCGTTTATCGAGCCTCTCGGACTACGGGTGAAGAAGATCGTCGCTCTGCACATTGAGCGGAAACCGACCGAACGCGACCACGTCATCTACTTTCCCGACGAGGACGCCTTCCTGTTGCCCCTTCCTCACCGTGGTCACTGGCTTTTCAGTTACACCTGTAAGGAATGGGACGTCGACCCGGACTCCCTGGCGGGCGGACTGTCCGCCGAGAACGTCGCCGAGGCCCATCGCTGCCTGCGCCGCTACGCACCGGAGCTGGCCGGGACCCGTACCTCGGGCCGCGTCTTCTGCGACGCCTACAGCCCCGACGGAGAACCGCTGGTACGGCCGCTGGACGATGCGGGACGGCTCGTGTTCGCCGGCGCCACGAACGGCTCCGGCTACCGGCTCGCTCCGGCGATCGCGTCGGAGGCGGCCGATCTGCTGCACCTCTCATCGAAGGTATGGAGCCACCGTTGATCATCAGTACATATGACGCCGGCTCACTGCACGCGGCGTTCGGGATCGACCTGGGCGAGATCGACCTGGGCAAGGTGGAGGAGGTCGGCGTCGGCTCCAACTGGGGCCGCGTCCCGCCGGGCCGCCGGACCGACCCGCACCAGCACGACGAGCTCGAGACCTGGGTGATCGTCTCGGGCGGTGGAGAGCTGGTCGTCGACGGCGCGGCCCGCCAGGTCGAGCCCGGCACGGTGGTCCAGTTCGAGCCCTTCGAGACGCACACCCTGGAGAACACCGGGGACGCGGACCTGCTGTTCGCCACCTTCTACTGGCGCAACCCCGACCGCGCGGCGCGTACGGCCGACCGGGTCCACCGGAGCCGCGTCGACGAGCGCCCGGTCTTCGCGTTCTCCACGCCGCCGACGCCCAACGGCGACCTGCACCTCGGCCACCTGTCCGGCCCGTACCTCGCCACCGACGTGTACGTGCGTTTCCAGCGCCTGAACGGCGTGCGCGCCTGGCACCTGGCCGCGACCGACGACTTCCAGAGCTACGTGGCCGACGTCGCGCACCGCGAGGGCCGCGGACCGGCCGAGACGGCCGCGCACTACAGCTCCGAGATCCGCAAGACGCTCGATCTGATGGACATCGAGATCCACCAGTTCGGCCGCACGAGCGCCGACGAGGGCTACCGCGAGGACCTGCAGGGGTTCTTCTCCCGCGTGTACGCCTCCGGCAAGGTCACCCCGCAGGAGGCGCCGGCCCTGTTCGACGCCGAGAGCGGCGCCTACCTGTACGAGCCGTACGTATCAGGCCGCTGCCCGACCTGCGACTCCCCGGCGGGCGGCAACATCTGCGAGGAGTGCGGCGAGCCGAACTTCTGCGCCGACCTCGTCGAACCGCGCTCCAGCGCGTCCGAGGCCGCGCCGCGCCGGGGCAGCATCACGCGGTACACCCTGCCGCTGCACGAGCTGCGCGCCGACATCATGGCGCACCACCGCCTCGGCCGGGTGCCGGCGCGGATGCGTGAGCTGGCCCACCGCGTCTTCCGCCGCGAACGGCTCGACATGGCCATCTCGCACCCCGCGGAGTGGGGCGTCAGGCCGGTCGAGGCGGACGCTCCCGAGGGCCAGGTCATCTGGGTCTGGGCGGACCTCGGGTTCAACTTCCTGCACAACATCCAGAAGCTGGGCCGCAAGCTCGGCGAGGACTGGCGGGCCGACGCGCCGCAGGCCGACTGGAAGATCGTGCACTTCCTGGGCTACGACAACACCTTCTACCACTCGATCTTCATCCCGGCGCTGTACAAGCTCGCCTACCCCGGCTGGGAACCCGACGTCGACTACCACGTCAACGAGTTCTACGAGCTGGACAGCAGTAAGTTCTCCACGAGCCGCCGCCACGCGGTCTGGGGCAAGGACATCCTCGGCCCGCACAGCGTCGACGCCGTGCGCTTCCACCTGGCGCGTACGCGTCCCGAGGGCCGCCGCACCAATTTCACGGTCGAGGAGTACGAGGCGACCGTACGGGACACTCTGGTCGGCACCTGGCAGCGGTGGCTGAACGACCTTGGCGCGCGCGTCGAGAAGAACTACGGCGGCATCGTCCCGGACGCGGGCGTCTGGACGCCGGAGCACGTCGGCTTCCTGGGCCGCCTCGGCACGCGCCTGGCCGAGCTGGCCGGCGGCCTCGGCCAGGACGGGTTCTCCATGAACCACGCGGCGGAGGCGCTGAACGGCATCGTCGAGGACGCGCTGTCCTTCGTACGCCTCGAGAGCTCCACGGCGCAGATCGACAGCTGGAAGGACGAGGCGCGTACCGCGATCGCGCTCGAGCTGGCCGCGGCGCGGCTGCTCGCATGCGGCGCGGCGCCGGTGATGCCGAGGTTCGCGTCGCGGCTCGCGGAGGCGCTCGGCGAGCCCCCGCCCTCCGAATGGCCGAAGGTCGTGACCCTCGTACCGGCCGGGACCCGCGTCGACCTCGCGCGTCAGGTGTTCTTCGGCGAGCCGCAGGCGGAGGACTCGCCGCTGCTGCCGTGGCTGCGCGGGCGGGTGTGCGAGGTGCTGAGCCTGACCGACGAGGAGTCCCTGGGTGACCGGACGCTGGTCGAGCTCGGCATGGAGTCGCTGCAGTGCATCGTGCTGCAGTACAAGATCCTCGAGGGTACGGGCGCCGACGTCACGGTCGAGGACCTCCTCGGTGACCGTACGGTCGCCGACCTGGCGGCCTTCCTCGCCGGGAACCTCGAGCCCGACGCCGTCGCCGCGCTGGCAGAGGCGGCGCGGGCGTGACTCTTGAACAGGTCCTGCGCGAGATCGAGATGCGTGGGCTCAGCGTCACGGCGTCGGGGGAGAACCTGCGCCTGCAGGGGCCGAAGGAACGGATCGACCCGGAGTTGGTCGGCCGGATCAAGGCGGTCAAGGCGGAGCTGATCGCCCACCTGGCACGGCCGCGCGAGCCGGAGGGCTTCGCGCCGACCCTGCTGCAACGCGGCTACCTGATCGGCCGGGGCGACGCCGTCCAGATGGGCAACGTCGCGAGCCACATCTACCACGAGATCGAAGGTCTCTGGGATCTCGACCGGCTCGAGGCGGCGCTGCGCTCGGTCGTCGACCGGCACGGCATGCTGCGCACGCGGTTCACCGCCGACGGCCGCCAGGTCGAGGAGCCGCCGCCCACCGACGTGCGCATCGGGCGGCTGGACCTGCGCGGCGAGACCGAGAGCGCGCAGGCCGAGCGCAGGCTCGCCCTGCGCGAGGAGCGCACGCACCGCATCCTGCCGGCCGACCGCGCGCCGATGCTGGCCGCCGACGTGACGATCCTGGCCGACGACCGGATGGTCCTCCACGTGGGCCACGACGGCCTCGTGATGGACGCCATCAGCATGTTCCTGTTCTTCCGCGACTGGCACGCCGCCTACACCGAGGCACCCGGCGAGCCGCCGGAGGAGGCGTCGTTCGCCGCCTACATCGCGGAGCTGGACAAGGCGCGCACCCGCGCCCCGTACGAGCGGTCCCGTACGTACTGGCTGGACCGGCTCGACGACCTGCCGCCGCACCCGGACCTGCCGCTGCGGTCCAGCCCGTCGGCGATCACCACCCCGAGGTTCACCCAGCATGACGCGCGCCTGGACGCCGAGGCGTGGACCGCGCTGAAGGCGCGCGCCTCCGCCGCCGGGCTCACCCCGACCGGCGTGCTGCTCGCCGCGTACGGGGAGGTCCTGGCGTGCTGGGGCGCCGGCGACCGGTTCACGCTGACCACGACGCTCGCCAACCGGCCGCCGATCCACCCGCGGATCTTCGATGCGATCGGTAACTTCTCCGAGACGCTGCTGGTGGAGATCGAGGTCGACCGGACCACGACCTTCCAGGAGCGCGCGCGTGCCCTGCAGGCGCGGCTGCGGCGCGACATCGACCACCGGCACTTCTCCGGGATCGAGGTGCTGCGCGAGCTCGGCCGCCGCGTGGGCACGGCCGAGGCCCGCATGCCGTACACCTTCAACAGCGCCATCGGGTACGTGCACGCCGACCTGGACGCGTCGACCCTCGAGCTGTTCGGCCCCGAGGTCCACACCTCGAGCCAGACGCCGCAGCTGTGGCTCAACGGCTTCGCCTTCGAGCAGCACGGCGGCGTGATCGTCCAGTTCGACGAGGTGAACGGCCTGTTCCCCGAGGGCCTGGTCGCGGCGATGGTCGCGGGCTACCAGACCCTCCTCGATGCGCTCGTCGAGGAGCCGGCGTGGTCGGCGACGACCGTCGACCTGATGCCCGTGGACATGCGGGCGCGCCGCCGCGAGGCGAACGACACCGAGACGCCGCTGTCCGGCGCTCCGGTCCAGGACGCCTTCCGCGCCCAGGCCGAACGCGCGCCGGACGCGCCCGCGATCATGACGTCGGACCTGACGGTGAGCTACGGCGAGCTGTACCGGCGCGCCCGTCACGCGGCCGCCTGGCTGCGGGCGCGCGGCGTCGGACGTGACGAGCTCGTCGGCCTGGTCATGACGCGCGGCCCGGAGCAGATCGTCGGCATCCTCGCGACCGCGCTGGCCGGCGCGGCGTACCTGCCGATCGACGCGGGGCTGCCCGCCGAACGCCGCGCCTACATGCTGCGCGACGGCGGGGTGCGCTGCGTGCTGACCAACGTCTCGGGCGAACAGGACGGCGACGTCCTCGTCCTCGTCCTCGACGCGACGCGCCCGCTGGAGGAGGACGCGCCGGATTACGTACCGCCCGCCGACGCCTCGCCCGACGACCTCCTGTACGTCCTCTACACCTCGGGGACCACCGGAGAGCCCAAGGGCGTCATGGTCGCCAACCGCAGCGTGGCCAACGTCGTGGCCGACTGCAACGGGCGCTTCGGCGTCGACGCGCGCGACCGGTTCTTCGGCATCAGCGCGTTCAACTTCGACCTGTCGGTCTACGACGTGTTCGGCGCGATGTCCGCGGGCGCGGCGATCGTACTGCCCGACCACGACCGGGCCGCAGACCCGGCGCACTGGCTCGAGCTGTGCGCCAAGACCGGCGTCACCGTCTGGAACTCCGTGCCGGCCATCGTCTCGCTCATGCACGACCAGGCGATCGCCGAGGAGATCGGGCCGCCGCCCGCGCTGCGGCTGGTGATGATGAGCGGCGACCGCATCCCGCCGGCCCTGCCCGCGGCGCTGCGGCGCCTGCGGAGCGACCTGACCCTGATCTCGCTCGGTGGCCCGACCGAGACGACCATCTGGAACATCCTGCACCCCATCGGCGCCGCCGAGACCGGGACGGAGACCATCCCGTACGGGCGGCCGAACGCCAACAACCGCGCCTTCGTCCTCGACGGTGACGGCCGGGACGCACCCGACTGGATCACGGGGGAGATCTGCGCCGCCGGTACCGGGCTCGCGCGCGGCTACTGGGGCGACGAGGCGCGCACCGCCGAGCGGTTCTTCCACGACGAGGGCCGCGGCGAGCGGATGTACCGCACCGGCGACCTCGGCCGGTACCTCCCGGACGGAAGCATCGAGATCCTCGGCCGCAGCGATTTCCAGATCAAGGTGAACGGCTACCGCATCGAGGCCGGCGAGGTCGAGACCCGGCTCGTCGCGCTCGACGCGGTCAAGCAGGCGGCGGTGGTCCGCCAGGCCGGCGTACGCGGTGACCGGCTCGTCGCGCACCTCGTACCGGCCGGGCCCGACCGCGCGGCCGACGACGCGATCCGCGGGCGGCTGCGCGAGCACCTGCCGGAGTACATGACGCCGTCGGTATTCGTGTGGCACGACGCCCTGCCGCTGACCAGGAACGGCAAGGTCGACCGCGCCCGGCTGACGGCGACCGAGGCGCCCGTCGGCGGAACCGCCGCGGCCGGCGCCCCGCGTGCCGGCGGCCCGGCCACCGAGACCGAGAGGTCGCTCACCGAGCTGTGGGCGTCGATCCTGCACGTGGAGGAGGCCGCCATCGACCTGGACGGCAACTTCTACGACCTGGGCGGTGACTCGCTGGCCGCGGCCCGCATCCTCACCGGAGTGCGCAAGAGGTTCGGCGTCAGCATCACCCTCGACCGGCTGTACGAGGTGGAGACCGTACGCACGATGGCGGCCTGCGTCGAGGCCGCGCGGGGGAGCGCCCAATGATCGATTCTGCGATCGACTCCGTCATCGACCACATCGTGAACCGGCCGCCCGAGCCGGGGCACCGCATCTCCTTCACGCGTCTCGACGGCACCCGTACCTACGAGCTGACCGAGCTCCACGCGATGGCCGAGCGCCTGGCCGTACGGCTGAGCGGGCTCGGCATCGGGCCCGGCGACCGCATCGGCATCCTGGCGGTGAACTGCCTGGAGTGGGTGCTGCTCGACCTCGCGGCCCTGCGCCTGAAGGCCGTGACGGCCGGGTTCGAGCCCGGCAAGTTCGCCCCGGACGGCGCGCTGCTCGAGCGCTACGAGCTGAGCGTGCTGTTCACCGACCGGCCGTGCGACGCGCCGGGCACGTACCCGATCGGCGACGTCACCCGGCTCATCGAGGCGCCGGGTGGCACCGACGCCCCGCCGCCGGTCCAGTGGGCGCCGGGTGACGTGACGACGATCAAGTTCACGTCCGGCAGCACCGGAGAGCCGAAGGGCCTCGGCGCCACCGCAGGCAGCATCGACGCGTCGCTGCGCGCGGTGCAGGAGATGTTCGCGCACGACCGCGACGACGACGTGTTCATCTTCCTGCCGCTGTCGCTGCTCCAGCAGCGCTACTGGGTCTACTCGGCGCTGCGCTTCGGCCACGACATCACGGTCAGCACGTACGAGGCGGCGCTCCCGTCGCTGCGCCGGGCCCGGCCGACCGTCGTCATGGGCGTCCCGGCGTTCTATGAGACCGCGATGAAGCACATCGCGTCGCAGGCGAAACGGGCCGGCGGCGACGACGAAGCGCTGCGCGCCGCCGCGCGGAAGCTGTTCGGCGACCGCGTCCGCTACCTGTGGACCGGCTCCGCGCCCGCGCGGGGACCGATGCTGGACTTCTTCCACTCCGCCGGCCTGCCGATCTATGAGGGCTACGGGCTGAACGAGACCTGCATCGTCGCCAAGAACCACCCGGGCGCCCACCGCGAGGGCAGCGTCGGCCAGGTCCTGCCCGGCAAGAAAGTCCTGTTCGACGAGGACGGCCGGATCAGCATCCGCAGCGACCACCCGGTGAACACGCGGTACGAGTACGCGGCGCCGGGGGAGTCCGAGCGGGTGTTCGGCGACGACGGCCTCGTACGCACCGGCGACCTCGGCTACCTCGACGACGACGGGTTCCTGTTCATCCTCGGGCGCGCCGACGACGTGATCGTGCTGGACAACGGCAAGAAGGTCATCGTCCGGCCCATCGAGGAGCAACTGAAGGCCGACGCGGCGATCGAGGACTGCGTGGTGTTCTGCCCGACCCAGACGCACCTCGTCGCCGTGGTCTCGCCGTCCAGCGAACCCGCCGACCAGGCCGCCATCGCCGCGCACGTCGCCCGGTCCAACGCCGTGCTCGAGCGCGACGAGCAGATCAGCAAGGTGGTGATCGCCGAGCCTCGATTCACCGTCGACAACGGCCTGCTCACCTCACAGTTCAAGCCGCGACGTAAGCGGATTCTCGACACGTACCGGTCGGCGATCGCCGCCCCGGTCCGCACGGAACGGCAGGATTCATGAGCATCGAGCAGGACGACGAGGTCCGGACCGAGGCGGAGGCCGCGCCACCGCCGGAATCCGGGCGCGGCGTCATGGCCAACCGCGACTTCGTGAAGCTCTGGGCCGGTGAGTCGGTGTCGCTGATCGGCACCCAGATCACCGTTTTCGCGCTGCCGCTGGTCGCGATCCTGACACTGCACGCGACGGTCTTCCAGGTCGGCTTGCTCAACATGTCGAGGAACATCCCGATCGTGGTGTTCTCGCTGCTGGCGGGCGTGTGGCTGGACCGCCGCACGCGCCGGCCGATCCTCATCGCGTGCAGCCTGGGCAACGCCGTCCTGATCGGCCTGGTGCCGCTCTCCTCGGCGCTGGACATGCTGTCCATGGGCCTGCTGTACACCGTGACGATCCTGGTCGGCGTGCTGTCGGTGGTCTTCGACGTCGGTGTGCTGACGTACGTGCCGAGCCTGGTCGGCCGCAAGCAACTGCCGGCGGCCAACAGCCGGATCCAGACCAGCACCTCGCTGGCCATGGTCGCCGGACCGGGAATCGCCGGCGCGCTCATCGGGATCCTCACCGCGCCGGTCACCCTCACCGCCGACGCCTTCTCGTACCTGTGCTCCGCCGTCGGGCTGATCACCATCCGCAAGCCCGAGCCGGAGCCGGAGCAGCCCGCCGAGCGGCAGACGATCCGCAGGTCGATCGCGGAAGGCCTGCGCTCGGTGTTCGGCAACCCGATCCTGCGCTCCCTGCTCGCGCTGGCCGCGTCGTTCAACTTCGTCCAGTCCGGGTTCATCACCATCCTCGTCGTGTACGCGGTGCGGGTCCTGGGACTGAGCCCGTTCCAGCTCGGCATCGTGATCGGCGCGACCGCGGTGGGCGGCGCCCTCGGCGCGGCGTTCGCCAACCGGGTCAGTGGCGTCTTCGGCGTCGGCCCGACGATGCTCGTCTCGCTGGGCGGCGCGACGCTGTTCCCGATGTTGTTCCTCATCCCGAAGGACAACGGCCTGCTCTCGGTGACGCTGATGGCGGCGATCCAGTTCATCTACGGGTTCGGCGTCCTGACCTACAACGTGCACACCGTCACCGTGCGGCAGGTCGTCACGCCGGACCGGCTACTGGGCCGGATGAACGCCAGCTACCGGCTCGTGCTGCTCGGCACCCAGCCGCCCGGCGCGTTCATCGCGGGCGCGCTAGGCACGGCCTTCGGGCTGCACACCGCACTGCTGATCGTCGTCGTCGCCTTCCCGCTCCCGGCGCTGTGGACGCTGTTCTCGCCGGTGATGCGGATGAAGGAGATGCCCACCGGCCCGGACGACGTGATGTCGGGGACCCCGGTGCCCGAACGCCTCAACACGCCGGCCGCCTCGGCGACGGACGTGCCGAACGACCGTGTCGTGAACGACGAAGACGTAAGGACGGACGGAACGCATGACTGACAGGGCCCGGGTAGCCGGACCGACGGTGGACGACCGGCTGCCGACCTCGTTCGGCCAGGAACAGCTGTGGTTCGTCGACCGGTTCCACTCCGACCTGCCGATGCACAACCTGCCCGTGACCGTGCGCCTGCGCGGCGCACTGGACACGGCGGCGCTCGGCCGCGCGCTGGACGCCCTGGTCTCCCGGCACGAGTCGCTCCGTACCCGCCTGGAGTGCGGCGACGACGGCCGCCCGTTCCAGGTGGTCGACGCGCCGGGCAGCGCCGGGCCGGTCGAGGTCGACCTGTCGGGCCCGGACGCGCAGACGCGGCTGGAGGAGCTCGTCGCCGTTGAGGGCGCGCGGCCGTTCGACCTCGCCAAGGGGCCGCTGTTCCGCACGCACCTGGTACGCCTCGCCGCCGACGACCACGTCCTGCTCGCGGTGACGCACGCGATCGTGTTCGACCGCGCGTCGGCCGGCGTCTTCGTACGCGACCTGGCCGCGCTGTACGGCGCGGAGGTGACCGGCGAGCCCGCGGGCCTCGCCGAGCCGCCGCTTCGCTTCGCCGACCACGCGCGCACCCAGCGGGAGCGGCTCCAGGGCACGGCCCTGAAGGAGCTGGTGGAGTACTGGCGCGGCGCCCTCGACGGCTTCCCGAACCTCCAGATGCCCACCGACCGCCCGCGCCCGATCGTGGCCGACCACAAGGGCGCGGTGGAGCGGCTGAACCTCGGCGGCGAGGTCCTCGAGGGCCTGCGCGGGCTGAACGCCGCGCTGCCGGTGACTCTGCTCGCCGCGATCCAGACGCTGCTGCACCGCTACTCCGGCCAGGACGAGATCGTCGTGGGCGCGGCGACCACCCACCGCGACCGCGCCGGGCTCGAACCGCTGATCGGGTTCCTGGCCGACATGCTGCCGATCCGTACGGACCTTTCGGGCGACCCGGCCTTCCTCGAGCTGCTGGAGCGGGTGCGCGCGACGGCCGACGGCGCCCACGCGCACCGCGACCTGCCGTTCGCCCGGCTCGTGGAGGAGCTGCGGGTCGAGCGCGACACCGGCCGGCCGCCCGTCTTCCAGGTCGGCCTGACCTTCGACGAGCCGGCCGAGGAGCGCGTCGCCGCGGGCGTCACGGTCCGGCTGGAGCGGATCGGCCTGCTGGCCGCAAAGTGCGACCTGGACTTCTTCGCCGAGGTACGCGCGGGCGAGCTGTGGCTCGAGCTGTCGTACGCGACCTCGCTGTTCGACGCCGAGACCGCGCGGCGGCTGCTCGGCAACCTCCACGTGCTGCTCGCGGGCGTGGCCGAGGACCCGTCGCGGCGGCTGTCGGAGCTGCCGGTGCTGACCGAGGCCGAGCTGCACCGCGAGCTGGTCGCATGGAACGACACCGCCGCCGACTTCCCGGTCGTGTGCATCCACGAGGGGTTCGAGCAGCAGGTCGAGCGGACCCCGGACGGCATCGCGGCCGAGCTGGGCGACCAGACCATCACGTACGCGCGGCTGAACGCCGAGGCCAACCAGGTCGCCCGGCGGCTCCGCGGCCTGGGCGTCGGGGCCGACGTGCTCGTCGGCGTCAGCATGGCGCCCTCCATCCGGCGGCTCGCCGTCCTGCTGGGCATCATGAAGGCGGGCGGCGGCTACGTGCCGCTGGACCCGGCACTGCCGGCCGACCGGCTCTCGTTCATGGTCGAGGACACCGGCATGCCGGTGGTCGTCGCGGACGCGAGCGGCGAGGAGGGGCTGCCCGACACGACGGCGACCGTCGTGCACGTCGACCGCGAGTGGGACGCGATCTCGGCGCTGGACGACGGCGACCCCGCGTACGGCGCGAAGCCGTCCGACCTGGCCTACGTGATCTACACGTCGGGCTCCACCGGGCGTCCCAAGGGCGTCATGGTCGAGCACCGCCACGCGCTGAACTTCCTCGTGGGCATGATCGGCGCCTGGCGGATCACGCCCGAGGACCGGGTGCTGCAGTTCGCGTCGCTGAACTTCGACGTGTCCGTGATGGACATGTTCATGACGCTGCTGGGCGGTGCGCGCGCCGTCCTCGCGTCGCCGGAGACGCTCCTGTCGCCGCCGCGCCTGGCCGACATGATCCGCGACCGCACGGTGACGTTCGCGTGCATGCCGCCGGCCATCGTCACCCTGCTCACCGGCCAGAGCTTCCCCGACCTGCGGCTCGTGCTGTCCGCCGGCGAGGAGTTGCCCGGCGACCTGGTGCGCAAGTGGCTGCGCCCCGGCCTGGAGTTCTACAATGGCTACGGCCCGACCGAGGCCGCCATCGGCTCCACGTTCAGCCTGATCGACGGGACGATGTTCCCGCCGCCGATCGGCCGCCCGAAGCCCAACTACCAGGCCTACGTCCTGGACCGGCACCTCAACCCGGTGCCCGTCGGCGTGGCCGGTGAGCTGCACGTCGGCGGCGCGGGCGTCACACGCGGCTACCTCAACCGCCCGGAGCTGACCGAGGAACGGTTCATCCCCGACCCGTTCAGCGGCAAGCCCGGCGCGCGGCTCTACAAGACCGGCGACCTGGTGCGCCGGATGCCCGACGGCAACCTGGTCTTCCTCGGCCGCATCGACGGCCAGGTCAAGATCCGCGGCCTGCGCGTCGAGCTCGGCGAGATCGAGACCGGGCTCGTCTCGCACCCCGCGGTCGCCCAGGCGGTCGTCGTGGTGACCGAGGACCGCGCGGGGGAGAAGCAGCTCGCGGGGTACGTGCGGTTCGACCCGGACGGGCCGGGCGCGAGCATGGCCGACCTGCGCCAGCACCTGGCGCACCGGCTGCCCGCCTACATGGTGCCGACCTACATGCAGGTGGTCGAGGGCTTCGCGCTGACCACCAACGGCAAGGTCGACAAGGCGGCCCTGCCCGCCCCGGACGCCACCGCCGACGCGGCCGACTACGCCGCCCCGGGCACCGTGCTCGAGGCGGTGCTGGCCGACATGTACGCCCGGCTGCTCGGCCTGGAGCGGGTCGGCATCGACGACGCGTTCTTCGATCTGGGCGGCAACTCCCTCCAGGCCATGCAGCTGATCACGCAGCTGCGCAGCGACCTCGCCGTCGACCTCAACGTCGCCGCGGTCTTCCTCGCGCCCACGCCCCGCCAGCTCACCGTGCTCCTGCGCGACGAGCACGACCTGGAGGACGCGCCTCTCGAGGAGGCCGGCCTGGACGAGGACGACCTCGGCGGCCTGCGGCGCGGACGCGGTGACGCGCCCGGCGGCATCGTGCCCCGCGCGGAGGGGACGACGGAGCTGCCGCTGTCCTTCGGCCAGGAACAACTGTGGTTCATCGACCGCTTCGCGCCCGGCCGGCCCACGTACAACATCCCCAACGCGCTGTGGCTGAGCGGCTCGCTCGACGCCGGAGCGCTGCGCCGCGCGCTGGACGCCCTGGTGGCGCGGCACGAGTCGCTTCGCACCCGCCTCGTCGCCGGCGCGGACGGCCGCCCGTACCAGGTCATCGACGCGCCGGCCGGCGCCGCGCTGACCGAGGCCGACCTGTCGCACCTGGAGCCCGCGGAACGTGAGACGCGCCTGCGCGCGGTGTTCGCGGCGGAGGCGGCGCGGCCGTTCTCGCTGCCCGAGGGCCCGCTGTTCCGTACGCACCTCGTACGGCTGGCCGCGGACGAGCATGCGCTCGTCGTCGTCGTGCACCACGCGGTGTTCGACGGCTGGTCGATCGGCGTGCTGGTGCGTGACCTCAGCGCCCTTTACGCCGCGGAGGCGTCCGGCGAGCCGTCGGCCCTGGACGCGCCGCCGGTGCAGTTCGCCGACTACGCGATCTGGGAGCGCGAACGGCTCTCGGGCCCGCCGCCGGAGCGGCTCCTCGACTACTGGCGTACGACGCTGGACGGCTTCCCGACGCTGCAACTGCCCACGGACCGGCCGCGCCCGACCCTCGACACCTTCGAGGGCGGCGTCGAATGGCTGAACCTCGGTACGGAGGTCCTCGACGGGCTGCGCGAGCTGAGCCGCCGCGAGGGCACCACGCTGTTCGTGACCCTGCTCTCCGCGCTCCAGGTCCTGCTGCACCGCTACTCGGGCCAGGACGACATCGTCGTCGGCACCGTGACCGCCAACCGCGATCAGGCCGCGCTGGCGCCGCTGATCGGGTTCCTGGTCAACACGCTCGCGATCCGTACGGATCTGTCCGGCGACCCGTCGTTCGCCGGCCTGCTCGGGCGGGTGCGCGAGACGACCGTCGGGGCCTACGCCCACCAGGACCTGCCGTTCGCCAAGCTGGTGGAGGAGCTGCGGGTCGAGCGCGACCCGGGCCGCGCACCGGTCTTCCAAGTCGGCATGACCTTCGCCGAACCGGTGGCGGACGCCGACGCGGCGGGCGTGACGATGCGGGTCGAGAAGATCGACCTGCTGGCCGCAAAGTTCGACCTGAGCTTCTTCGCCGAGGTACGCGGGCGCGAGCTGTGGGTGGAGCTGTCGTACGCGACCGCGCTGTTCGACGCCCTGACGGTACGCCGCCTGCTCGGCAACCTCGAGGTGCTGCTCGCGGGCGTGGCCGAGGACCCGTCGCGGCGGTTGTCGGAGCTGCCGGTGCTGACCGAGGCCGAGCTGCACCGTGAGCTGGCCGAGTGGAACGACACGGCCACCGACCTGCCGGTGATGTGCGTCCACGAGGGGTTCGAGCGTCAGGTGGCGCGCACCCCGGACGGCGTCGCGGCCGAGCTGGACGGCCGGACCGTCGCGTACGCCGAGCTCGACGCGCAGGCCAACCGGGTCGCCCGGCGGCTGCGCGCGCTGGGCGTCGGCGCGGACGTCCTCGTCGGCGTCAGCATGGCGCCCTCGCTCCGCCGCCCGGCCGTCCTGCTGGGCATCATGAAGGCGGGCGGCGGGTACGTGCCGCTGGACCCGGCGCTGCCGGCCGACCGGCTCTCGTTCATGGTGGAGGACACCGGCATGCCGGTGATCGTCGCGGACGAGGCGAGCGAGCCGAGGCTCCCCGCGACCACCGCCCAGGTGATCTCGGTCGACCGCGAGTGGGACGCGCTGTCCGCGCTGGACCTGTCCGATCCGGGCTTCGCGGTGTCGCCCTCCGACCTGGCCTACGTGATCTACACGTCGGGCTCGACCGGGCGGCCCAAGGGCGTCATGGTGGAGCACCGCCACGCCGTCAACTTCCTGCTCGGCATGGCCGGGGCCTGGGCGATCACGCCGGACGACCGGGTGCTGCAGTTCGCGTCGCTGAACTTCGACGTGTCCGTGATGGACCTGTTCCTGCCGCTGCTGGCCGGGGCGCGTGCGGTCGTGGTCCCGTCGGAGACGCTGCTGTCCCCGCCGCGCCTCGCCGACCTCATGCGGGACCGCCGGGTGAGCTTCGCCTGCCTGCCGCCCGCGGTCGTGAACCTCCTCAGCGGCCAGGACCTGCCCGACCTGCGGATCGTGCTTTCGGCGGGCGAGGAACTGTCCGGCGAGCTGGTACGCCGGTGGCTGCGGACGGGCTTGGAGTTCTACAACGGGTACGGCCCGACCGAGGCCGCGATCGGCGCGACGTACAGCCTGATCGACGGCACGATGTTCCCGCCGCCGATCGGCCGTCCGAAGCCCAACTACCAGGCGTACGTGCTCGATCCGCACCTGAACCCGGTGCCCGTGGGCGTGGCCGGTGAGCTGCACGTCGGCGGCGCGGGCGTGACCCGCGGCTACCTGAACGCCCCGGAGCTGACCGAGGAGCGGTTCGTCCCCGACCCGTTCCGTGCGGAGCCGGGCGCACGCCTCTACAAGACCGGCGATCTGGTCCGGCGGATGCCCGACGGAAACCTGGTCTTCCTCGGCCGCATCGACGGCCAGGTCAAGATCCGTGGCCTGCGCGTGGAGCTCGGCGAGATCGAGACCGGCCTCACCTCACACGCCGCGGTCGCCCAGGCCGTCGTCGTCGTGGCCGAGGACCGTACGGGGGAGAAGCAGCTCGCGGGCTACGTCCGGTTCGACCAGGGCGTACCGGCCGTGAGCGTCGCCGACCTGCGCCAGCACCTGGCGCACCGGCTGCCTGCGTACATGGTGCCGACCTACCTCCAGGCGGTGGAGGCGTTCGCGCTGACCACCAACGGCAAGGTCGACCGGGCGGCGCTGCCCGCACCGGTCGCGGCGGTCGAGGCCGTCGCCTACACCGCGCCCCGGACCATGGTCGAGACCGTCCTGGCCGACATGTACGCCCGGCTGCTCGGCCTCGAACAGGTCGGCATCGACGACGCGTTCTTCGACCTGGGCGGAAACTCCCTCCAGGCCATGCAGTTGGTCACCGGGCTGCGTGACGACCTCGCCGTGGACGTGAACCTCGCCGCGGTCTTCCTCGCGCCCACACCCCGCCAGCTCACCGTGCTCCTGCGCGACGAACACGGTCTCGAGGACGCCGTTCTCGAGGGCGGGCTCGACGGGCTCTCCGGAGAGACGGCCACGCTCATGACGCCCTCCGAGTAGGGCTCGTCGCGTTACGACAGAACGGAGAAGCACGGATGTTGTCGGATGCGCAGCGCGAGCTGCTGATCGCACGACTCCGCAAGGGTCGGGGAGAGACGCAGGGCGGCATCGCACGCCGTCCGGCGGGGATGACGGACCTGCCGCTGTCCTTCGGTCAGGAGCAGCTGTGGTTCATGGACCGGTTCGCGCCGGGGCTGCCGACCTACAACATCCCGGCCGGGCTTTGGCTGCGCGGCGCGCTCGACGCCGCCGCCCTGGGCCGCGCCCTGGACGCGATGGTCGCGCGGCATGAGGCGCTCCGCACCCGCCTCGTCGCCGGCGCGGACGGCCGTCCGCAGCAGATCGTCGACGAGCCGAAGGGCGCCGGCCTGACCGAGGTCGACCTGTCCGGCCTGGCGCCCGAGGACCGCGAGCCCGGGCTGCGCGCGCTGGCGGCCGAGGAGTCGGTACGGCCGTTCTCGCTGTCCGAGGGCCCGCTGTTCCGTACGCACCTGGTCCGCCTGACGCCGGACGAGCACGTGCTCGTGCTGGTCGTGCACCACGTGGTGTTCGACGGCTGGTCGATCGGCGTACTGCTCCAGGAGGTCACCGCGCTGTACGCCGCCGAGGTGTCCGGCGAGCCGTCGGGCCTGGCCGAGCTGCCCGTGCAGTTCGCCGACTTCGCGATCTGGGAGCGCGAGCGGATGCAGGCCGCGCCGCCCGAGGAGCTCGTCGAGTACTGGAAGTCCAACCTCGAGGGCTTCCAGACCCTCCAGCTCCCGACCGACCGGCCGCGCCCGACGCTCGACAGCTTCGACGGCGGCGTCGAGTGGCTCAACATGGGCACGGAGATCCTCGAGGGGCTGCGTGAGCTGAGCAAGCGCGCGGGCACCACGCTGTTCCCGACCGTGCTGACGGCCCTGCAGGCGCTGCTGCACCGCTACTCGGGCCAGGACGACATCGTCGTCGGCACCGTCACGGCCAACCGCGGCCGGGCCAAGCTCGCGCCGCTGATCGGGTTCCTGGTCAACACGCTCGCCATCCGTACGGACCTGTCCGGCGACCCGACCTTCCTCGAACTCCTCGAGCGGGTGCGCGAGACGACCGTCGGTGCGTACGCCCACCAGGACCTGCCGTTCGCCAAGCTCGTCGAGGAGCTGCGGGTCGAGCGCGACCCGGGCCGCGCACCGGTCTTCCAGGTCGCGATGACCCTCGCCGAGCCGATCGAGGAGATCGAGGCGTCGGGCCTGCGGATCCAGGTGGAGAAGTTCGACCTGCACGCGGCCAAGTTCGACCTGAGCTTCCTCGCCGAGGTCAAGGCCGGCGAGCTGTGGATGGAGCTGTCGTACGCGACCGCGCTGTTCGACGCCGAGACGATCCGCCGGCTGCTCGGCAACCTGAAGGTCCTGCTGGCCGGCGCGGTGAAGAACCCGGAGCAGCGGCTCTCGGAGCTGCCGCTGCTGACCGACGCCGAGCTGCACCGCGAGCTGGTCGAGTGGAACGACACCGCGGCCGACTTCCCGGTCACGTGCGTCCATGAGGGGTTCGAGCGCCAGGTGGCGCGCACCCCGGACGGCGTCGCCGCCGAGATGGCCGGGCAGACCGTCACGTACGCCGAGCTCGACGCGCAGGCGAACCGGATCGCCCGGCGGCTCCACGACCTGAAGGTCGGCCCGGAGGTCCTCGTCGGCGTCAGCATGGCGCCCTCGATCCGCCGGCTCGCGGTCCTGCTGGGCATCATGAAGGCCGGCGGCGGCTACGTGCCGCTGGACCCGGCGCTGCCCGACGAGCGCCTGTCGTACATGGTGGCCGACGCCGCCATGCCGGTGATCGTCGCCGACGACGCGGCCCTGCCGCGCCTGCCGGAGACCGCCGCCCAGGTGGTGCCGGTCGACGGCGACTGGGCCGAGATCTCCGCGCTGGACCCGGCCGACCCCGGGTACGAGGCCGAGCCCTCGAACGTCGCGTACGTGATCTACACCTCCGGCTCCACCGGCCGACCCAAGGGCGTCCTCGTCGAACACCGGCAGGCGGTCAACCACGCGATCGGCATGATCGAGCACTGGCCGATCGGCCCGGACGACCGCGTCCTGCAGTTCGCGTCGCTGAACTTCGACGTGTCCGTGATGGACATGTTCACGACGCTGCTGTCGGGCGCGCGCGCCGTCCTCGCGCCGACGGACACGCTGCTGTCGCCACCCAAGCTCGCGCAGCTCATGCGGGACCGCAAGGTGACGTTCGCGTCCCTGCCGCCCGCCGTCGCCAACCTGCTGACCGGCCAGGACTTCCCCGACCTGAAGGTCTTGATGCCGGCCGGCGAGGCCCTCGCCCCGGACCTCGTACGTGCGTGGTTGCGGCCGGGCCTGCGCCTCGTCAACGGCTACGGCCCGACCGAGGACACGGTCATCGCGACCTTCGCCGAGCTGGACGGCACGGTCCTGCCGCCGCCGATCGGCCTCCCGGTCGCCAACGCGCAGGCCTACGTCCTGGACCGCAACCTCAACCCGGTGCCCGTCGGCGTCGTCGGCGAGCTGCACATGGGCGGCGCGGGCGTGACCCGCGGCTACCTGAACGCGCCGGAGCTGACCGAGCAGCGGTTCATCCCCGACCCGTTCAGCGGCAAGCCCGGCGCGCGGCTCTACAAGACCGGTGACCTGGTGCGCCGCCTGCCGGACGGCAACATCGTCTACCTCGGCCGCATCGATGGCCAGGTCAAGATCCGCGGTCTGCGCGTGGAGCTGGGCGAGATCGAGACCTGCCTGGTGTCGCATCCGTCCGTCGCGCAGGCGGTGGTCATCGTCATCGAGGACCGCTCCGGCGAGCGGCAGCTCGCGGGCTACGTGCGCCACGAGCCGGACGGGCCGGCGGCGAGCGTCGCCGACCTGCGCCGGCACCTGACGCTCAAGCTGCCCGCGTACATGGTGCCGACGTACCTGCTGACCGTGGAGACCTTCCCGCTCAACACCAGCGGCAAGATCGACAAGTCGGCGCTGCCCGCACCGGACTCGGCGGGGGAGACGGCGACGTACGTCGCGCCGCGCACCCTGATCGAGACCGTGCTGGCCGACATGTACGCCCGGCTGCTCGGCCACGACCAGATCGGCATCGACGACGGCTTCTTCGACCTGGGCGGCAACTCCCTCCAGGCGATGCAGCTGATCACCCAGATCGACGCCGAGCTCGCGGCGGACATCGACGTCAACGTGACGGCCGTCTTCCTCGCGCCCAGCCCACGGCGGCTCGCCGAACTGCTGCGCGACGAGCACGGCCTCGAGGACGTCGACCTCTCCGACGAGGAGACGGCCGCGCTCATGTCGTCGCTGGAATAGTTCGTCGGATCACGGAGAACAGGACGGAGAAGCAGGGGATGTTGTCGGATGCGCAGCGGGAGCTGCTGACCGCGCGGCTGCGGCGGGCCCAGGGTGGCGCCCAGGCGGGCATCGTGCGGCGTGCCGCGGGGTCGAGGGAGCTGCCGCTGTCCTTCGGCCAGGAACAGCTGTGGTTCATGGACCGGTTCGCCCCGGGACTGCCGACCTACAACATCCCCGTCGCCCTGCGTCTGCGCGGCCGGCTCGACGCCGCCGCGCTGGGCCGGGCCCTGGACGCGATGGTCGCACGGCACGAGGCGCTCCGCACCCGGCTGGTGCCCGCGGCCGACGGCCGCCCGTACCAGGTGATAGACGAGCCGTCGGGCGTCGGGCTCACCGAGGACGACCTGTCGGGCGCGGACCGGCCGGAGGAGCGGCTGCGCGCGCTCACCGCCGAGGAGGCGGTACGGCCGTTCGACCTCGCCGCGGGCCCGCTGTTCCGCGCCCGGCTCATGCGCGTGGCGCCGGACGAGCACGTCCTGCTCACCGTCGTGCACCACGCGGTCTACGACGGCTGGTCGATCGGCGTGATGGTGCGGGAGCTCGCGGCGCTGTACGGCGCCGAGGCGTCCGGCGAGCCGTCGGGCCTGGCCGAGCTGCCCGTGCAGTTCGCCGACTACGCGCTCTGGGAGCGCGAACGCCTCGAGGGCGCGCCGCTGACCGAGCTGGTCGACTACTGGCGCGGCAACCTGGACGGGTTCCAGACCCTCCAGTTGCCGACCGACCGGCCGCGTCCGATGGTGGCGAGCTACGAGGGCGGCAGCGAACGCCTCAACCTCGGCGCGGACGTGCTCGACGGGCTGCGGGAGCTGGCCCGCCGCGAGGGCGCGACGCTGTTCGCGACGCTCCTCGCCGCCCTCCAGGTGCTGCTGCACCGCTACACCGGCCAGGACGACGTCGTGGTCGGTACGGTCAGCGCCAACCGCAACCGGGCCAAGCTCGCGCCGCTGATCGGCTACCTGGTCAACACGCTCGTGGTCCGTACCGACCTGTCGGGCGACCCGACCTTCCTCGAGCTGCTGGGCCGCGTGCGCGAGACGACCGTCGCGGCGTACGCGCACCAGAACCTGCCGTTCGCCAAGCTGGTGGACGAGCTGCGGGTCGAACGCGATCCGGGCCGCGCGCCGATCTTCCAGGTCGCGATGACGCTCACCGAGGCGCCCGAGGACGTCGGCGCCGCGGGCCTGACGATGAGCTTCGAGAAGATCGACCTGTGCGTGGCGAAGTTCGACCTCGGCTTCGCCGCGCAGGTCCACGACGGCGAGCTGTGGATGGAGCTGCTGTACGCGACCGCCCTGTTCGACGCCGAGACCGTACAGCGGATGCTCGGCCAGCTTCGGGTGCTGCTCACCGGGCTGGTCAAGGACCCGGCCCGGCGGCTGTCCGAGCTGCCGGTCCTGACGGACGCCGAGCTGCGCCGCGAGCTGGTCGAGTGGAACGACACCGCCGCCGACCTCCCGGTGGCGTGCCTCCACGAGGCGTTCGGGTGGCAGGTCGAGCGGACCCCCGACGCGGTCGCCGCCGAGATGGACGGCGAATCCGTCACCTACCGCGAGCTCGACATATGGGCGAACCGGATCGCCCGCCGGCTGCGCGCGCTCGAGGTCGGACCGGAGGTGCTGGTCGGGGTGAGCATGGCGCCCTCGATCCGGCGGCTGGCCGTGCTGCTGGGCATCATGAAGGCCGGCGGCGGGTACGTGCCGCTCGACCCGAAGCTGCCCGACGAGCGGCTGTCGTACATGGTGGAGGACACCGGCATGCCGGTGGTCGTCGCGGACGCGAGCGGCGAGGAGGGGCTGCCGGCCACGACCGCGACCGTCGTGCACGTCGACCGCGAGTGGGACGCGATCTCGGCGCTGGAAGACGGCGGCCCCGGAGTCGCCGTGGCACCGTCGAACGTCGCGTACGTGATCTACACCTCCGGCTCCACCGGCCGCCCCAAGGGCGTGATGGTCGAGCACCGCCAGGCGGTCAACTTCGCGTTCGGCATGATCCGGCACTGGCCGGTCGGCCCGGACGACCGCGTGATGCAGTTCGCGTCGCTGAACTTCGACGTCTCGGTCCTGGACATGTTCGTCACGCTGCTGTCCGGCGCCCGCGCCGTGCTCGCGTCCTCGGAGACGCTGCTGTCGCCGCCGAGACTGGCCGACCTGATGCGCGAGCGGCGCGTGACGTTCGCGTCCCTGCCGCCCGCGGTCGTGAACCTGCTGACCGGCCAGGACCTGCCCGACCTGAAGGTCTTGATGCCGGCCGGCGAGGCCCTCGCCTCGGACCTCGTACGCGCGTGGTTGCGGCCGGGCCTGCGCCTCGTCAACGGCTACGGGCCGACCGAGGACACCGTGATCGCGACCTTCGCCGAGCTGGACGGCACGGTCCTGCCGCCGCCGATCGGGCTGCCGGTCGCCAACGCGCAGGCCTACGTCCTGGACCGGCACCTGAACCCGGTGCCGGTCGGCGCGGTCGGCGAGCTGCACATGGGCGGCGCGGGCGTGACCCGTGGCTACCTGAACGCGCCGGAGCTGACCGAGCAGCGGTTCGTCCCCGACCCGTTCCGTGCGGAGCCGGGCGCACGCCTCTACAAGACCGGCGACCTGGTCCGGCGGATGCCCGACGGCAACATCGTCTACCTCGGCCGCATCGACGGCCAGGTCAAGATCCGTGGCCTGCGCGTCGAGCTCGGCGAGATCGAGACCGGGCTCGCCGCACACGCCTCCGTCGCCCAGGCGGTCGTCGTCGTGACCGAGGACCGCTCCGGGGAGAAGCAGCTCGCCGGGTACGTGCGCCGCGACCCGGACGGGCCCGAACCCGACGTCGCGGAGCTGCGCCGGCACCTGGCCGACCGGCTGCCCGCCTACATGGTGCCGACGTACCTGCGCGTGGTGGAGGCGTTCGCGCTCAACACCAGCGGCAAGATCGACAAGTCCGCGCTGCCCGCGCCGTACGACGCGGGGGAGCCGTCGGCCGAGTACGTCGCGCCGAGCACCCCGGTCGAGACCGCGCTGACCGGCCTGTACGCGGAGCTGCTCGGCCGCGACCGGATCGGCGTCGACGACGGCTTCTTCGACCTGGGCGGCAACTCCCTCCAGGCCATGCAGCTGATCACCAGGCTGCGCGCAGACCTCGGCGTCGACCTCGGCGTCACGGCCGTCTTCCTCGCGCCCAGCCCGCGCGAGCTCGCGGTCCGCGTCGAGGCGTCGAGCGGCGCGGGCGAGCGGTCCGGCCCGCTCGTCGAGCTGACCGAGGGCGGCGGCGCCGAGCCGCTGTTCGTCGTCCACGCGATCGGCGGCACCGTCCACGCGTACGCGCCGCTGGCCAGGGAGCTCGCCGCGGCCCACACGGTGTACGGCATCGAGGCCCCGGGCCTCGGCGCGGACTCCGCGCCCGCCGCGTCACTGGGCGACATGGTGGACACCTACGTCGAGGCGATCCGCGCCGTACGGCCCGAGGGCCCGTACCGGCTGGCCGGCTGGTCGATGGGCGGCGTGGTGGCGTTCGAGCTCGCCAAGCGGCTCGAGCGCGAGGGCGAGACGGTGGCCTTCCTCGGCCTGTTCGACGCGCCCTTCGCCCTGCCCGGCTCCGACGAGGCCGACGAGCCGGGGCTCGCGGCGCGGTTCGTCGCCGACGCCGCGCACACGCTCGGCTGGGACGCCGCCGACACACCCGAGCCCGCCGCGTCCGCCGCCGAGCTGCTCGACCGGCTCGCCGACCGGATGGACGCCGGGGCCGGCAACGCCGGAGCCGTACGCGCCGAGGTCGAGCGCAGGTTCGCGGTGTTCGCCGCGCACACCCGGGCCATCGCGGGATATCGGCCACGCGGCACGGTCGCCGCTGACACACTGATCGTCAGCGCCCGGCGGTCGCCCAACGCCGACGCCGGCCGGCACTGGGCGGGGATCCTCGACGGGCACGTCGAGACGGTGTCGGTGGACAGCGACCACTACGCGTTCCTGCGGCCCCCGCTCGTCCAGCAGGTGACCGACCCGATCCTGAAGTGGCCCGATGCCGACATCCGATGACCGCGTGACGCCGCCCCTGCAGAACCGCGTCCTGCCCACCGGCGAGATCGTCTCCCACCCCGCGCGCGGCCTGCTCATGGGCAACCGCGGGTGCATCCACCACCCGGACCGCACGCTCGGCGTCTCGCGCTGGCGGTCCAAGATGTGGATCAGCTGCGTGCTCGTGTGGCGCGACGTGCGGCGCGACGTCATGCCGCCCGGCCGGTGGACGGCGCTGTTCTTCCTGGACGAGGCGACCGCGCTCGCGGCCGGGCACCGCCCGTGCGGCTACTGCCGCCGCGCCGAATACTCCTCGTTCGCCGAGCGTTTCCGCACCTCGCAGGGGCTGGCCGACCGGCCGCGCGCCTTCGAGATGGACGCGGTGATGCACGCCGAGCGCGTCGACCGCCGCACCCGTACCCAGATCACCCGGCCCGCGCGCGCCGGGTCGCTGCCCGACGGCGCGTTCGTCCGCCACGAGGGCGACGAGGCACTGGTCACGGGCGGGCTGCTCCGGCCCTGGTCGTTCGAGGGGTACGGCGCGCCGCTCAAGGTCGCGCCGGACACCACCGTCGAGCTGCTCACCCCGCCCGCGATCGTCGGGGTGCTCGCGGCCGGCTACCGGCCGATGCTGCACCCCACCGCGACTCTCTAGATGAGGAGGTCGGCCATCGGGTCGGCCTCGGCCTCGGCGGCGATCCGCTTCAGGAGCGCGGGCTCGACGATGTAGGCGTAGGAGGCGTAGCCGCGCCAGATCCGGCGCCATTCGCGCTGCACGAGATCGTCGCCGACCGTACGCCGGACGCCGTCGAGATAGGTCACGATGATGTCCGCCGCCTGCTTCGTGTGACCGGCGGAGAAATTGTCGATCGTGAGGTGCGCCTTTTCGTAGCAGTCGTCGAAACCGTAATGGCGGAGTTTCTGGATCTCGTGCAGCCGGAGTTCACCGAGACCGAACATCTCGATCGCCAGGTTGTAACCCAGGAGCTCGTTGTAGAAGCGGTCCGGGAACAGCGCCATGCAGAGCTGGTGCAGCGAGAAACCGTAGAGGTCGTCGGGCAGCTCGCTCTGGTCCATGAACGCCGCGTCGCGTACGTGCGGCAGCCGGATGCCCATGCTGGCCAGCGCGGTGTGGATCAGCGTGAGGTGGTTCTTGCGCAGGTCACCGTGGCCCATCTCGTCCGCGTAGATCGAGAAGAGCATCGCGTCGCTGGGCCGCTCGCGGTGGCCGAGGTTGCCGAGCCGGTGCAGCCAGGCGCCGTCGACCAGGGCGCCCAGCGCGTACGTCGTCTGCAGGAAGACGACCATGTCGCGGTCGGGGATCTCCTCGAGCGGCACGTACGGCTTGATCAGCTTGTCCCAGTAGACCCGCTCGCACCGCTCGTACAGCGCCTCGGGCGTGTAGTCGAACCAGGTCGCGTCGGTGTACCGGCCGCCCGCCCCGTGCTCGAACATGATCTCCGCCTCGCCGAGCACCCGCTCCGCGCGCTCGGCGGCGAGCGGCAGCGTGTTGGCGAAGTTCTCGATGTTGATCAGGCGGTGGAAGAGCTCGCGGTCGTCGCGCGGGCGCGCCTCGGCACGTACGACGCCGGCGGGCGCGCTGCTGGCGATCGCGGACCGCAGCTCCGCGGCGCGCGCGTCGCCGGCGGTGTTGACCGAGATCTCGATCTCGGGCCGCTCACCGGCGCGTACGGACTCCGTCCACGCCTTGAAGACCGACGCCTCGTGCTCGTCGAAGATCCCGAACATCGGCCCGCCGAACTTGACGGCCTCGATGAAGCGCGCGCTGTCGCCGCGGCGTACCTGCGGTGACTCACGGAACTCACGGAGGAACGCCGCGACGTCGAGGTCCGGATCGGACAGGGTCTCCGACAGCAGCCGGCCGCCGATCCGCACGTCGCGGTGCTGCGTGCCGGCGAGTGGCGCGTGCCGGGTGATGATCTCGGCTACCTGCGACTCCAACGAGCGCCCGCCGCGCCAGGCGGCCAGCTCGCCGAGCATGGCCACGTGCTCACGCTCCAGCGCGACCGCCAGCCGGACCCCGTCGCACAGGCGGGTCCGCTCGTCCGGCCCGGCCAGCTCGAGGTACGCGGCGAGGACCGCCCGCAGGTCCGGCTCCGCCAGCGGCGCGGGCGTGCCCAGCAGCAGGTCGTCGACGCCGAGGGCGTGGAAGGCGTAGTGCACGCCCACCAGCTCGGGCAGGAAGTTGGCGGGGAGCCGGGACAGCGCGACGTAGAAGGCGGCGTGCAGGCCGGTGAGCGGGCGCGCCTCGGCCGCCGTGAGGAAGCCGGAGGCGCCGATCTCGGGCAGCGCGATGTCCAGGTCCTCCAGCGCGCGGCGGCGTACGTGGTGCACCGCGCGGCGCGGGTTCCCCTCGCCGCGCAGCGTGAAGTACTGCGCGAACAGCCGGTTCACGATCACGGACGGCTGGGTCGCGGGCTGGGACAGCACGTCCAGCCAGCAGCCGCTCACCAGGCCCAGCGGCGCGCGCTGCCGCAGGACGGCGGTACGCACGTCGGGCTCCGCGCCCGCCAGGTCCGCGATCGCCGCGGCCAGCTCCGCGCGTACGCCGGCGACGTACCCGGGGATGCCGTCGGCGTCCGGCGCGTCGCCCGTGGCGTCCCGCAGGAACGCCTCGATCACGCGCCGGGCGGCGAGCAGCGTCGACTCCGCCTCCTGGTCGCGCAGCAGGCGGTGGAAGAGCGCGTCCGGCTCCAGAGCCAGGACGGCGTCCGCCTCGTCCCACGCCGCTCCGCTGAACTCGAAGGGCAGCGCGGGCAGTGCCGCGATCGTGTCCGGCAACTCGAAGGTCCGGTCCGGTGCGATGGACATGAGGAGTCCCCTTCCGCCGGGCGTCAGCGGGCGAGCCTGCGGAGCAGAACACCGATCCGCGACCCGGGAACGCTCGAGGCCAGCAGGTAGAAGTGGTCGCCGCGCACGTGACCGAGCGCCGCGCGGTCGACCAGGTTGATCAGGGGGTCGGCGGCGAAGCAGTGCCCGATCCGCGCGATGTTGCCGGTGTAGAGCTGGTTCTGCGTGAAGCCCGCCTGCCGCTCCTTCATCACGAGGAGGGGCTTGAAGATGTTGTTGTGCATGAGGGCGTCGACGTCGCCGAGCTTCATGTCCAGCGGCTCCAGCAGGCGCCGGTTGACCTGCCGCGCGAGGTCGGAGCTGAGCTCGTTCGACCACTCGAGCGACGCGGCCTCCTGCGCGGTCGCGCACGCCACGAGCCGGTAGCCGTCCGGGCCTTCCTCGTCGGCCGACACCAGGCAGCTCGCCGCGCCGTCGCTGAACAGCGCGAAGTTCGTCATCCGCTCGGCCTCGTCGGTGACCCGGTCGGTCGTGATCACCAGGACCCGGCGGTACCGGCCGCTCGCCACGAACGCGTGCGCGACGTCGAGCGCGGCCAGCATGTTCACGCAGCGGTTGAGGGTCTGGCCGTAGAACGGGATGTCACCGAGGCCGATCCCGGTGAGCACGTTCTCCACGAACCGGCCGTGGCCCTCGGAGGGGCCCGGGATCCGGGTGGAGCACAGCATGAGCGCGTCGACCGACGACGGGTCGACGCCCGCGGCGCGCAGCGTCGCCGTACCGCTCTCGACCGCCAGCTCCTCCAGGCCGCGCTCGGTGCGGCAGATGCTTCCCCAGCCCCACAGCGCGGGGTCCATCGGGAGCTGGAACTCGCGTGCGCGTTCTTCCAGCACGTCGATGGTGGTGTGGTCCGCCTCGTGCTCGCCGAGTACGTAGCGCGGTCCGTGGAGGAAGACCGAAGACTCGCTCATGCGTCCTTCTCGTCAGATCAGTTCGACGTGCTGGTCGGCCCGCACGAGCGTGCGAAGCAGGTCGATGGCGGCCTCGGGCCGCTTCTCGAAGTAGAAGTGACCGCCGTCCACCCAGTGGAAGTCCGGCGCCTGGGCGACTTCGCGATGCCAGGGCTCGAGCTGGTCGGTCCCGACGTGCGGGTCCTCCCGGCCGTTGATGAGCGAGACGTTCACCGGGAGCGGCGGCCCCGCCTGGTAGCGGTAGCCCACGGCCATCCGGAAGTCGGCGATCAGGCTCGGCAGCAGCACGTCCTGCAGTTCCTCGTCGGCGATGACCTCTGGCGGCAGGCCGCCGAAGAAGCCGATCGCCTCGGCGAACGCCTTGCCCTTGAGCGTGGCGGTCTCACGTACGCGCCGCGAGGGCAGCAGCGACGGGGCCGAGCAGCCGGACGCGACGAGGTGCCGCAGCTCCGGCAGGTCCGCGAGACGGCGCGTGACCTCGAACGCGACCAGCGCGCCGAGGCTGTGGCCGAACAGGTGGACGGGCCGGTCGTCGTCCTCGCACGAGGCGCGGATCGCGTCGGTCGCGCCCGCGATGAACTCCTCGATGCTGGGCGAAGGCTCGTGCGCGCGGTGCTCGCGCCCGGGCCGTACGACGGCCAGGATCTGCGCGTCGTCCTCCAGTCCGGGCTGCCAGCCGAGGAACGTCCGCACGTTGCCGCCCGCGTGCGGGAAGCAGAAGACGCGTGCGCCGGCGCGGGTCCCGGCGTCCCGCGACATGAACCAGTCCGTGGCAGCGGTCATGTGTCCCTCATCCATCACAGCGTGAAGCTCTGGGTGGCCGAACGCGAGGGGTCACCCGGACGTACGTGCAGCTCACCCCGGCCCGGCACCATGACGACGGCCGCGACCGTACGCTCGCGGCGGATGTCGCCGGTGTCGGCGACGCAGATCGGCGGCGCCGACAGGATCGCGAAGTGGTCCTCGACGCCCGCGTCGTACGGCAGGTCGGCCAGGCCCGTACGGCAGGCCTTCAGCCGCAGCCGCGAGGAGTTGCGCGCGAAGATATTCAGCTCGTCGTGCGCGACCAGGTCCGGGTGCAGGAAGTGGTTGGTGTGCACCGGTTCCGGCGTCTCGACCACGTGCACGTCGTCGCCCAGGATCTCGACGTAGGCGGTCTTGGTGGCGTCGCAGAGCGTCAGGGACCGTGAGCTGGCGAGCCGCAGCCCGCGCAGGATCGCGACGGCCTCGTCCACCCCGGACGCGGTGTCCAGGAGATGGCGGATGGCCAGGTACGGCGGCAGCCCCGGGCGCCAGTCGCCGCCCAGCACGAGGTTCAGGCCGACGGCGAGGCCGTCGCTGTTCAGGCCCAGGTAGCCGAGCAGGCCGCCGAAGCTGAGCACGAGCGCCCGGCGCGAGGACCCGGTCAGCGCGACGTCCAGCACCGTGAGCTGGTCGTCCAGGTCGCCGTTGAGGTCGACCGTCTGCGCCAGCACCGGGCTGCCGCCGGACCGCGCGTACGTCGTGCAGTCGCCCATCGTGGGCACCTTCTGGTACCCCATGATCTCGCGCCGGAGCTGCAGGACCAGCGCCTCGTCGATGCCGATGCCGGCGCCGTCGGCCAGGCCGCGGATCTCCTGGGCCAGGGCGGGCGTCTCCGCGGTGATCTCGGCGTCGTACGTGTCGAGCGCCGGCCGCAGGGACTCCAGCGACACCGGCGCCTGCGTCAGCCGGTCGAGCCGGCAGAGCCCGTCGTCGAGAAAGTCGTGCAGGTCCGCGGCCCGCGCGGCGCCGTGCAGGCGGCCGACCTCGAAGGGGTCACCTGCCGCGCGGACGAACGGGATGGCTCCGGCCACGGTCATCTGGCCGGCTCCTCCTGTGCCACCTTCGGCCGCGTCGACAGCTGCTCGCGTACGCGCGGCCACTCGGCGCGCAGCACGCTGTAGTAGACCGCGTCGCGGCGACGGCCGCCGGGCATCGGGTTGAAGCTGCGGAGCGTGCCCTCTTCGGTGGCCCCGATGTTGCGCAGCGCGTGGCGCGCCTGGACGTTGAGCTGGTCGGTCTTGAACTCCACGCGCTCGGCGTCCATGCGCTCGAAGGCGTGCTCCATCATGAGGAACTTCGCCCAGCGGTTGACGCCCTGGCCCTGGAAGTCCGTGCCGAGCCAGGACCAGCCGATCTCCAGGCGGCCGTCGGGCTCGGACATGTTGCCGAAGCTCATGCTGCCCGCGGACCGGCCGGTGCGCTTGTCGATGATGTTGTACGGGACGCGGCGGCCCGCCGCGAGGTCGGCGATCCCCGCGTCGAAGAACGCGTCGAAGTCGGAGTTCGTCTCGATCATGATGACGAAGTAGCGCCAGATCTCGGTGTTCATCGCCACCGCGCGAAGCGCGTCGCGGTCCTCGGCCACGACCGGCCGGAGCAGCACGTGCTCGTTCTCCAGCGTGGTCGCCGCGGTCTCCGCCCAGCTCATCAGGCCACCGTTCCGGCGTGCTCGGCCAGCGCGGAGGTCACGTCGCGGAGGGTGCGCATCCGGGCCACGTCGGGCTCGGTGAACGAGGAGAGGTCGACGCCGGTGTCGTCGCAGACCGACATCAGGAACAGGACCTTGTTCATCGAGGTCAGGCCGTACCCGTCGCCCATGTCCAGGTCGAGGTCGAGGTCCTCCGGCCTGGTGTCCGGCTCCAGCACCCGCGCGAGGTTGTCTCGCGCCGCGCTCTCGATGTCAGCGTGCATGGATGACTCCAGAACGTTTCGCAAAAAAGGTCTACCGGAGAAACAACAAAATGCAGTTGGCCGGTCACACGGCGTTTTCCTGGCCGGTGGCTTGACAGTTATGCGCACCGGATATGAATATCCCGTCACGGTAGCCGTCGCGCGTACGCCGTGTCAATGCACAGAATCTTATGAAGGTCCACTCATTGACCTGCGTGAATACCCCGATGCGATATCGGGTCTTTGGAGATATTCGACGACTCGGTTCCGGGAATCCATAATTCGGCCGTGGCCGCTTATAGAACGGCTCGAGACGCCACGTGAGTCACACCCGTCACTCCTGCGGACCGCGCAGCTCCCGTAGGTAGTCGCGCACGCCCGCGACGCCGATGACGACGGCCGTCGCGGCCTCCTCTGCCCTCACGGCGTCGGATTTCGGCGCAGACGCCGTCGAGCGTGACATCTCATCGGGCCCTTGTTGATCACTCACCGGTGGCCGATGGCGGTCATCCGGTCGGCGTCACGCGATCCCGAGTTCGACGTGCGGCCCGCGCGGCGCCCTAGGCTTCGGTGATGCTGAGGGCGCCCGCGTACCGTTCACTCCGGCAGGACGTCGTTGACCTGGGCAGGTCAGGGGCGCGGGTCGTCCGGCTGTCCGACGACACCGGCGCGGTGGTCGCCTACGCCAAGACGGCCGCGGACATCGAGATGGAGGCGGCGCGCCTGGCCTGGCTGCGCGAGCGCGGCGTTCCGGTCCCCGAGATCCTCGACCTCGTACGCGACGACGGCACCTGGCTGGTGACCCGCCCGGTACCCGGCCGTCCCGGCTCCGATCCCTGGCCCGGCGACGAGCGGAAGGCGGTCGTGGCCGCCATCGGCGAGGCCCTGCGTGTGCTGCACGAGGTCGACCCGGCCGGATGCCCGTTCGACCGTACGCTGCCGTCCGCGCTCGCCGAAGCGCGGCGCCGTACCCGCGAGGGCCTGGTCGACGCGTCCTGGGCGCACGCCGGGAGGACCGGCGTACGCGCCGCGGACGTGCTCGAGGAGCTGGACCGCGCCGTCGCAGCGTCGCCGCAGGGCGTACCGGTGGTGAGCCACGGCGACTACTGCCTCCCGAACGCCCTCGTGGCGCCGGACCTGCGTGTCGGCCTCGTCGACGTCGGCCGGGCCGGCCTCGCCGACCGGCACTCCGACGTCGCGGACATGCTGCGCAGCATTCGCGGTCCCCTGAACCCGCAGTACGGCGAGGTCCACGCGCAGGTGTTCCTCGACGCGTACGGCCGCGAGGGGATCCGCGAGGAGGAGCTGCGGCGGCACGACCTGATGGAGGAGTTCTACTGGCCGGCGCCGCCGCGCTGACCGGCCGCGATCACGGGCGGAACATCGAGGCCACCTCGGACAGGCCCGAGGCGACGCGAAACCGCGGACTCGGGTCCGGCAGTTCGGCCGCGTCCAGCGACCACGTCACCGGGTGCGGGACCAGGACGGCGCCGAGCCCGGCCTCCAGCGCCGGCAGGATGTCGCTGCGCGGCGAGTTGCCGATCATCCAGGTGTTGTCGGGGGACAGCGACCGCGAGGCCACGAACCTGTCGTAGACCTCGGTGGTCTTCTCCGGCACGACGACCGTCTCGACGAAGCGCGGCGTCAGCAGCGAGCGCTCGATCTTCCGGCGCTGCACGCGCTCCGAGCCCTTGGTCAGGAGGTATAGATGATGGTGTTCGGCCAGCTCGGCGAGCGTCTCGGCGACGCCCTCGATGAGGGCGATCTCCATGTCGCGCAGCGGGTCGCACATCGTCGCGATCCGGGCGCCGATGTCGTCGGGGGTCACCGTGACGTCGTGCAGGGAGTTCCAGCACAGGCGCAGGCTCAGCTCGAAGCCGTCGGGACCGTAGCCGTGCTGCTTGACCGTGGCCAGCTCAACGCGGTCGACGGCCGCCCGGATCTCCGCCGGCGACAGGACCGCGTGGTCGACCAGCGCGATGAACGCCTGGACGGCGTTCTCGAAGTAGACGCCGTTCTCCCACAGGGTGTCGTCGGCATCGAAGATCAGTGTCTGCTTCCTCATCGCATCCCTTCAGACCCTCAGATCGGTTCGACCTGGCGGCTTCTGGCGAGGACCCGCGCGATGGCCGGTCCGAGCCCCGGCAGGAACCCCAGCTCGCCCTCGTAGGTGATGATCTCGACATCGGCCCACGCGGGCAGCCCGGTCACGAGGTAGGCGTAGTCGCGGCCGGCCTCGAGGAGGAGTACGGCCGGCCGCCGCATCGCGGTGGCCCAGCCGATCTCCACGTGCGTGCCGGGTGAGGCGGGGCTGCCGGGGAAGGCGACGAACAGGTCGGAGCCCTCGATCTCCTGGTGATCCAGGCGCGAGCACTCCTCGGGAGTGAGGAACTCCTCGCCCCACTTCTCCCGCCGGTGCGCGTTGTGCACGAGGCAGCCGCGCTCCTCGAAGTAGTCGATGAGCGCCCGATAGCGTTCCTTGTGGCGGTCGGACATGGTCCCGGTGGCCGGGTCGACCCAGCCCTTGAACGGTCCGCCGACGAAGACCCTGCGGATGCCGAGTCCGTGCAGATCGTCGATCACGATGCCCCCCCGTCGTTCCTCCGCGCCGCAGGTTCTCGCGGCCTCGAGCTTCATACCTTCGTCCTGACTCCAGAGTCAAGGCCGACTCGGCGAACACGGCCTGAGGTGGGTGGACGTCCTCGGGAGAGCCGACTAGCGTGATCGGTCGAAGTCGTCTTTTTCCTCGTATTTCACATGGAAGGCGTCGCGATGCGTATCGGGCTTCTGGGGACCGGACCGTGGGCGGAGATCGCGTACGGTCCCGCGCTGCGCGACCACCAGGAGGTCGAGTTCGCGGGGATCTGGGGACGCCGGCCCGAGGCGGCGAAGGCGCTCGCCGACCGCTTCGGCACCGCCGCGTACGAGGATCTCGACACTCTGATCGACGACGTCGAAGCGGTCGCGATCGCCCTTCCGCCCGCCGTGCAGGCACCGCTGGCCGAACGCGCCGCGCGGGCCGGCCGCCACCTGCTGCTGGACAAGCCGCTCGCGATCGACTCGACCGCGGCGCGCGCCGTCGTCGACGCCGTCGCCGGGTCCGGCGTCGCGTCGGTGATCTTCTTCACCGCGCGTTTCATCGAAGACCCGCACCAGTGGGTCGTCGAGCAGGCCGGGCGCGACGGCTGGTTCACCGGGCACGCCGACTGGATCGGCGCGCTGGACAGCGGCGACAGCCCGTTCGCCAACTCGCCGTGGCGCCGCGAGAAGGGCGCACTGTGGGACCTCGGCCCGCACGCCCTGTCGATCCTGCTGCCGGTGCTCGGCGACGTACGCGAGGTCGCGTCCGCCGTACGCGGCCCGAACGACACCGTGCACCTGGCCCTGCGGCACGAGAGCGGAGCCTCGAGCACGGCGACGCTCAGCCTGACCGCTCCGGGCGAGGCCACGGGCGTGTCCGTACGGCTCCGCGGGACGTCCGGCGTCGTCTCGATGCCCAGCGACGACGAGGCCGCAGGCGTCACCCTCGGCCGGGCGATCGACGCCCTGCTCACCTCGGCGAACGGCGGTCCCGCGCACCCCTGCGACGTGGCCTTCGGCCTGCGCGTCGTCGAGATCCTGGAGACCGCCGCCGGACTGCTCTAGTCAGTCGTCGTCGGAGCCGCGGACCGGCCGCTCCTGCCACGCGACCCAGGCCGCGATCAGGGCGAGCAGGACCGTCACCGGCGCGACCACCGGCTTGAGCACGAAGATGTTGACGATGGTCGCGCCGATCATCAGGCCGACCAGGCCGGCCGCCGCCAGGGCGCGGAGCCGCGGGACGAGCACCCCGATTCCGCCCGCGACCTCGCACGTGGCAACGAAGTAACGGAGCCACTGGCCCGCGCCGATCTGGGTGAACCCGTCCACCATCTCCTTCTGGCCGGAGAACTTCGTGTAGGCCGCGAGCACGAAGACCACCGCCAGTACGATCCGCGCCGCGAGCAGGGCGACGCGCGGGCGGTTCCGGGTGGCCGGCGGTGCCGACGGGGTGGTGACAGAGGGACCGGCAGTCATGGGACTTCCTTCCGATGGCGGGTTCGACGTGAACGGTTCCGCGGGGTCGCCCACGCTCGCGCCGGGGGATCGTCGCGACATCGTGTCCGTACGGACTCGAGGCCGGCTATGGGCACGCGGGGATCGACTGGTGGAACCGGAACGCGGTGCCGGGGTCGTAGCGCCGCTTGGCCTCGACCAGCCGGTCGTAATTGGCGCCGTGGTAGGCGCGCGCCCACTCGCGCAGGTCGGGGTCGGGGAAGTTGGGGTACACGCGTCCGGTGCCCCAGGGGCGCAGCATCGACCACGAGCCGCTCAGCCAGTCGAGCGCGGCCTGGCGCTCGAACGGTGAGGCGTCGGGTGCGACCGTGACGGTGTGCTTGAGCAGGAAGCGTTCGTCGCGGTGCGCGAAGGCGGTCGCGTCGCCGCGGACCCGGTTGTACGCGCCGCCCCACGGCGTGAAGTCCAGCTCGCGGGTCTGGCCCTCGACGCGGTCGGCCATCAGGTGCGCCACGAGCCGGGTGATCGTCTCGGTCGGTACGGTCCCCGCGAAGAACTCGGACTTGGCGAAGGCGTGGCGGTCCTCGACCGCGGGGCCGGACTCGGCCAGGTGGCGCTTGACGTCCCGGTAGGGCAGGTGCCGGTGGTCCGCCGACTCCGGATCGGCGCCCGCGCGGGCGACCAGGTCCTCCAGCGCCCGTACCGCCGCGTCGCGGTCGCCGAGCATCGCCCCGGACAGCGTCACGGCCGGGGGACGGTCACCGTCGACGGTGACGAGCAGGCTCGCCGACAGCGCGTCCGGTGCGTCGGGCGCCGCGTGCTGCCAGGCGTCGATGACCGCGGACGCGTGTGACGCGGCCCAGCGCAGGTGGAAGGCGGTCGCCTCCGGTGCCGGAATCGTCGCGAGGTCGAGCGAGGTCACGACGCCGAAGTGCCCGCCACCGGCGCCGCGCAGCGCCCAGTAGAGCTCGGGCTCGTGGTCCGCGTCGCACGCGACCGTACGGCCGTCCGCGAGCACCACCCGAGCGCCGAGCAGGTGGTCGCTGGTCAGTCCGTACGTGCGGCCGAGGACGCCCAGGCCCCCGCCGAGCGTGAGGCCGGTGATCCCGACGTCCGGTCCGCAGCCGGCCGGAACGGTCAGCGCGCGCTCGTCGAGCGCGTCGTACACCGGCCCGAGACGCGCGCCCGCGCCGATCGTCACCACCTCACCGGAGACCGAGACCGACCGCATCGGGCCGACGTCGACGAGGATGCCGCGCGTCGAGGAACGCCCCGCGAAGCAGTGCCCGCCGCTGCGCGGTGCCGCCCTCAGCCCGGTGCGTACGGCGAACGCGATCACCTCGGCGACGTCCTCGGGGGTGGCGCAGCGGGCCACCGCCTGCGGCCTGACGTCGTGGAAGAGCGCGATGGCCGGCCGGTAGGCCTCCTCGTAGCCCGCGGATCCGGGCCGGAGGATCTCGCCGGCGACGGAGCCGCGCAGGGCGTCCCAGTCGGGAGACACGGGGCCACCTCTTCCCGCTTCATGGTGAAGCTGGCCAGAAAAATACACGGTGACCGATGAGTTCTCACGGTGATCGCGGTCTTCATCAGTGACATTTCGCTGAAATCGAAGGGATCCCCGATGTGTGAGACCGCTGGATCGGATGCGAGATGGGGCGCGCTGATCGTGCTCTGCGCCGGCATGCTGATGATCGTTCTTGACTCCACCGTCGTGAACGTCGCGCTGCCGGCCATCCAGCGCGACCTCGGGTTCTCGCAGTCGAGCCTCGCCTGGGTCGTCAACGCGTACCTGATCGCCTTCGGCGGCCTGCTGCTCCTCGCCGGACGGCTCGGCGACCTGATCTCGCGCCGAGGCGTCTTCGTCGCGGGCCTGGAGGTGTTCACGGTCGCGTCGCTGCTGTGCGGCGTCGCGCAGAGCCAGGAGATGCTGGTCGCCGCGCGCTTCGTCCAGGGGATCGGCGGCGCGATGACCTCCGCCGTGATCCTCGGCATGATCGTCACGAGCTTCCCCGAGCCGCGCGCGCAGGCGCGGGCGATCGGCGTCTACGCGTTCACCGCGTCCGCGGGCGGCTCTATCGGGCTGCTCGCCGGGGGAGTGCTGACCCAGCTGCTCGACTGGCACTGGATCTTCTTCATCAACCTCCCGATCGGGCTCGTCACGACGGTCCTCGCCCTGCGGCTGCTCCCAGCGGACCGGGGCATCGGGCTCGGCCGCGGCGCCGACGTCCTGGGCGCGTCCCTGATCACCGGCTCGCTCATGCTCGGCGTGTACACGATCGTCGAACCGGCCGCCCGCCTCGGCTGGGGCGCGCCCCGCACGCTGACCCTCGGCGCGGTCGCGCTCGCCCTGCTGGCCGGCTTCGTCGTACGCGAGGCGCTGGCCGCCCGGCCGCTCATGCCCCTGCGCATCCTCCGCGCCCGCAGCGTCTGGGGCTCGAACGTGATCCAGGCACTCGCGGTGGCCGGGATGTTCGGAATGTTCTTCCTGGGCGCGCTGTACCTCCAGCGGGTCCTCGGCTACGACGCCCTGCGCACCGGGCTGGCCTTCCTGCCCACCGCCGTCGTGATGGCCGTCCTGTCGCTGTGCTGCACCGAACGCCTCATCACCCGCTATGGCCCCCGGCGCACGCTGCTGCCGGGCCTGGTCCTCGCCGCGGCGGGCCTGGCGCTGTTCGCCCGGGTCCCGGTCGGCGGCCACTACCTGACCGACACCCTCCCGGCGATGATCCTCATCGGCACCGGCGTCGGCGTCGCCTTCCCCGCCCTGTCCACCCTCGCCATGTCCGGCGCGACCTCCTCGGACGCGGGCCTCACCTCCGGCCTGCTCAACACGACCATGCAGGTCGGAGCCGCCTTCGGCCTCGCCGTCCTCGCCACCCTGTCGGCCGCCCGCACCGACGCGCTCGTACGACACGGGGCACCGTTGGCGAGCGCCCTGACCGACGGCTACCGGCTGGGCTTCCTCGTGGCCGCGGCACTGGTCGCCACCTCGATCGCGGTCGCCCTCACCGCCCTCCGCCCGGAGCGCATGGAGAAGCCGGACCCGGTCTCGACGGAGGCGGATCTCGTCGAGGCGATCTGACGACGGACGCCATTTCGCCGGAATGACAGAAAGTGCGGTCATTGTCATCGTCGGCGTCTCGAGTGGGCCTCGATCGCGGGTCAAGTGCGGCACTGATCATTGCGAGAAATTGCAGGTCAACTCGGTGTGAATCGATGATTCCGTTTCGGCAAGGCGCATGGCCATAAGCGGACTCCCGGATAATTCGGTGGGTCGGCTGTTCTCCCTGCGGGTGCGTGCGGTGATGATCTAGGCGTCCGTGGACGAATTCGTTCGTCCGCCTTTTTTCTGCCCAGGAGTGTCCATGAAAACGCTGACTGCAGCCCTTGCCGTGGCGGCCTCCCTGACGACCCTGTCCCCGGCCGCGGCGGGTGCGGCGGAGGCGGCGGTGCACCCGAACGCCTCGCAGAACATCTGCTACGGCTCCCCGGTCCCGACCGGCTGGATGATCACGGCGTGGACCGACTGGTACCAGTGCGGCACGCCCAACAGCTATATCTACGACGCCGAGGTCATCACGGATGTGTCGGGTACGCCGTCCGGCGGGTCGGCGACGGCCTGCCAGCAGCCGCCGCCGGCCGGGTTCTACGCCACCGCGCTCTCGTACTCCTTCCAGTGCGAGGGCAGCAAGACCCCCAACGGGCTGCTGAACAACCAGCAGACGGTGACGAACCTCAACGGGCTGCCGTCGGGTACCACCAAGATCATCTGCGGTATCCAGACGGCGCCGTCCGGCTGGGTGGAGACCGCAGTCGTCCAGACCTACCTGTGCGTGCTGGCGCACGGCGGCGGCGTCGGCGACAACGCCATCCAGATCCGCAAGGTCTAGGGAGGTCCGGCCGTCCGGCGTCCCGGGGGCGCCGGACGGCCTCAGCCGGTCAGCAGCGCCGCCGCGGCGAGGACGACGACCCCGGCGGTGATCACCAGCGGACGGCACCGGCCGGCGTCCCAGATCCACGTACCGAACGCGAGCGCGGGCAGGCCGACGGCCGGGTCGGCCTTCACGAGCGCACCGCCGAGTGCGGCGAACGCGACGGCGGTACGCCTCCATGCGAGCTCGGTGCGTTCGGTGGCGAGGCCGGACTCGGGCGTCATCGCCCGCGTACCGCGGAGACCACCACGACCACCGCCGACACGGTCGCCATCGTCGTCACGGCGAGGGCGAGAATCCTCGGCAGCGCGGACCGGGGTAGCGGCTCACCCCGGTGCAGCGCACGGTGGTTGCGCCGGAACTCCCGATGACCCACAACGGCGACGACCGCGCCCAGCACGATGAGCGCGACGCCGAGCAGTTGGCGGCCCCACGGCACACCCGGGAACGGATGCAGGACCTGTACGAGCGCGAGTCCCGCCGCCACCAGGGCCAGCGCTGTACGGGTCCAGGCGAGGAACGTGCGCTCGTTGGCCAGCAGGAACCGCGCGTCGGGCGCGGGGCCGCCGCTCTCCGCCGCATTACGCTTACGGATAGTTCTGGAAAAGAACATCATTACGCACAATAGGCGGTCAATGACCGAACGTCACCTATCGGTGATGGTCGGGTCGGTGTGCGGAGGGGCAGGTCGATGTGACCGCGCGGTCTTGTCCTCCCTCCGCCTGACCAGGGTGCGGGCGTGCGCGAGGGCGGAGCGGTGATCGGGGTGGATCGGAGTATGTGAGGTGTCGGTCGCCTCCGCGATCAGGCGGTGGTGCCGCGGCCGTACCCCGGCGAGCAGGACGGTGGCGCCGCCCTGTCGCATCCGGGTGATCCCGTCTCCGAGGACGCGCGCGGCGGTGAGGTCCAGGGTCGAGACGTCGGCCAGGTTCAGGATCACGACCTGCCGGCCGGTGATCTGGTCCAGGCCGTGCACGAGCCGATGGGTCGCCGCGAAGAACCACGGGCCGTCCAGCCGGTACTGGCCGATGTCGTCGGCCTCGGGCGGCAACGGCTCGATACGCCCGGTACGGGCGAGCGCGGCGACGGTGACCACGGTCGCGATGACCACCCCGGCGGCCACCGCGGCGATCAGGTTCACCGCGACCGTGACGGCGAGGGTGAACGTCACGATCGTCGCGTCGACGAGGCTCGTACGGACGAGGGAGACCAGCGACCTGACCTTGATCATCCGGCTGGCCGCACCCAGCATCAGCCCGGCCAGCGCCGCCCGGGGGATCTCCGACACCAGGCCGCCCGCGGCGAGCGCGATGGCCGCGAGAGCGACGGCATGGGTGAGGGACGCGAGCCGGGAGGTGGCGCCGCAGCGTACGTTGACCGCGGTACGGGCCAGCGTCGCCGTCGCGGGGATCCCGCCGACCAGCGGTACCGTGAGGTTGGCCAGCCCCTGCCCGAACAGCTCCCGGTCGGGGTCGCTACGCGTACCGGCCCCCATCGTGTCGACGACCGCCGCCGAGAGCAGGCTCTCGAGCGCCGCGAGCACGGCGATCGCCAGCGCCGACGGCAGCAGGGCCGTCACGAGGTCCAGGTGGAGGAAGCGCAGCGACGGCGCGGGCAGCCCGGCGGGTACGGCCCCGATGCGCGCCAGCCGGACGGGCAGCACCTCGGCGGCCAGCGTCGCCGCCGCGATGGCGGCCAGCGCGAACGGCACCCGCGGCAGCAGCCGGTTGCCGACCGTCACGGCCGCCGCCACCGCCACCGCGACCAGCAGCGGCGCCGGCCGTACGTCCCGCGCGTAGTCGACGCCGGCCAGGAACGCCGCGCGCCACGCCTTCGTCTCGTTCGGCGTGTCGAGCCCGAGGGCGGCCGGCACCTGCTGCAGTGCGATCACGACCGCGACCCCGACCGCGAACCCATCGACCACCGCGGCGGGCACACAACGCGCGTACCGCCCCAGGCGCGCGAATGCGGCGCCGATCAGGAGGGCGCCCGCCATCAGCCCCGCCAGCAGCACTCCGTCCACGCCGTAGCGGTGCACGATCGGGACCATCACCACGGTCGTCACGCCGGTCGGACCGGACACCTGGAGCGGACCGCCACCGAAGATCGCCGCCAACGCCCCCGCCACGATCGCCGTGGCGAGCCCCGCCTGCGCGCCCAACCCCGAACTCGCCCCGTACGCCAACGCCAGAGGCAGCGCGACCACCGCGACCGAGAGCCCGGCAACCAGATCCCGCCGCGGATGCCGTCGCATCGCGTCCCAGTCCGCCCGCCCCGGCAGTAACCCGGCAGGGCTCCGTACTCCGAGCTCTGGCATTCCGCGCCCCCTACATCTGGGATGACTACGGAACGTGATTATGACTCCGTACGCCGGTGATCGCGGGGCCGACGCTCTCATCGGCATGCGTCCATGACCGGGCCGAGGCCCGGCCCTGGAGCACGCTAGAGATCGCCGCGCTCGATCCTGTCGAGATCGGACAGCGTCTTGTCCATCTTGCGGTCGAACTCCTGCTGCGCCTCGTCCAATCGACGCTGACCGTTCTGTCGGTTTCGGAGGATGTTGAGCGGATTTTCCTGCTCGCCGAATTCGTCATTCATGGCCGCATCGGTCAGACGTGCCAGATCCGCCTCGGCCTTGCGGACCGCCGTCTTGATGGCGTCGGCCAGATCGGTCGAAGCCATGCGCATCGCCCGAGGATCGATTTCCAGCATGCTCAGGCCGGTGGGGGCGTACTCCACCTTGACCCGGCCGTCGGCGGCCTCGGCCCTGCCGACCATGGTGCCGAGGCGCTCGCGAAGGTTCTGTACCTTCGCCAGCTCGCTACCCGCGCGTTGTTGCATCCTGTCGAGGTTGAGATCCGCAAAGCCCCCGGCTTCACTCATTGGTCTCCTCTGGTCCTGGTGTTCGTCCGCGCGTCAATGACCCTAGCGTGACTTTGTGTTAATTTTACCTTAGTCATCGGCGTGGTCAGATCGTCAAAGGGGGGCTGTGTCGGGCTACGAAGTAACGCGTAACGCATTGGAGCGCTTTGCGCGTGTGCTGGAAGATCAGGGCACGGAGCTGGGAAAGGTCAGTAAGGCGCTGGACGGCGCCACGGTCGACCGAGACGCCTTCGGAAAGCTGCCCGCAGCGGGCGATGTTTACAGCCGTTATCACGAGCACGCCAGTGCCGAACAGCAGAACATGAGCGACGCCGCCAGCGGCCTGCCGGAAATCGGCAGGGCGCTGCGGAAGAGCAGCTCCGCCTACGGAGAAGCGGAAGACTCCGTGAGCACCGCGTCGTCCGATGTGGGCAAGGACGTCTGATGGACGAATCCACCAAGAGCGCCCTTCGGACCGGCCTGCATGCGTACGACCAGGCGGACGCGGCATACCGAACCGCGAAGAGCGCCGTCGAGCAGGTGCCCGGTGTGAAGACCGCCGAGGCCGCGTACAAGAGGGTGGACCAGGTCACTTCGTGGATCGACGACCATGTCGACGCCATGATCGCCCCTGTGGTCAAGGGTCTGCTGGAGGCGAGCGGGCTGCTCGGGATCCTGGAGACGGTTACCGGCAAGCCCGATCAGCTCACGTCGGCCGCCCAGGTCTGGAAGGCCCAGGGGGAGCAGGTCGCGGGCGTCATCGAGCAGATCGCCGACGGAATGGCGCCGCTCTCCGAGGCATGGTCGGGGGAGGCGTCCGACGCCTTCGGCGGCTACATGCTGGGAGTCTGCGAGGAACTCGCCTCGATGGCGGTCGACATGGCGGACGTCGCCAAGGTCCTGGACAGTGCCGCCGCCGCGAGCCAGCTCGCCGAAGACCTGATCATCGACATCATCGTCGAAGTCGTGGAAATGATCATCGCGACCTTCATCGCGAGCAAGGTCGCGGACCTCTTCACCATGGGCTTGGCCGAGGCCGCGGACGCCGCCGCGATCGCCGCGGAGGCCGCCGCCGGCGCGGCACGTGCGCTGTCGGTCGCCCAGAAACTCGCCCGTGTCCTCGAGAAGATCGCACAGATCCTCGAGAAGGTGAGCAAGAACCTCAAGCGGGTGTCCAAGGAACTGCACGGGTTCAAGAAAGTGGGCAACGAGTTCGAAGACGGCGGCAATCTATGGCGTAGGTCGCGCAACATGCGGGACAACGTCGGAATCCGAAACCCGTGGCAGCGCTTCGCCAAAAGTTACGACTGGAAGAAGCCCTGGACCTACAAGAATCGTTCGTTCAACCCCGCCGATGCGACCACCTGGGACAAGGTGCCGAGGTCGAGTGAGGACTGGACCGCGTGGGGTGCGAGATACGGAGCCAGGAGCTTCCACAGCTCTGTCCAGAACGGTGCGGCGGGCCTGCTCGGCAGCGGGAATGGGTCGGTGACGGATTCGCTGGGGCGAACCGCCGACAAGGATCACGACGATGCGAGGACGACCCTGCGGGACTATTTGGGCGCTGCGTCGGATGAGGGCGAGACGCCACCACCGCGTTGGGACGTCGGCTCCAGCGATGACCTGTCCCGGCTGCTGGGGAACGAATGATCGGCGCGATACAAGTGGAGATACACCTCAATGAAATGGCTCCGTCCCATGGCGCCGGACAAGATGCACGCCAATCTCCTGGCGCACTATCGGCCGGAAGCCGAGCCGATCCTGCAGCCTGGAGAGGAACTCCTCACCGCCCTTCATGGTGTTGAGGTCGGCATGGGCGCACCCGACGTGCCGAAGCACCTCATGCCGTCGGGCAAGAAGATCTTCGGCCGGGGGCGCGGTTCGAACCGCGCCCCGACCCCGAGTGACGGATGGTGGGCGACCACCGCCGGTGATCTCACGCTCGCGGACCGGGTGGCACAGTCGCGGATGCCGAAGGACGGCACGACGCGCATGCATCTGATGGCGGTTCTGCTCCTCACGAATCAGCGTTTCATCATGGGTAAGACCTCTAAGGTCTCGCTCTTCAAGTCGGCGCAAGAGGTGTTGTGGGAGTGCCCACGGCACCTTGTCGTCGGGGCGCGGGAGCTCAAGAAGAAGAATTACGTCGAGGTGGGCTTCGCGGACGGGTCCACGGTCGTCATCCTCTGCGACGACGAAAGCCGCACGGCGGTTCTCATCAACGGCCTTCTCTCACCGCAGGCGGGAATGTCATGAGGACGGAGATGACGAACGGCTCGGCCGGGGCCGCGAGCCGAGTACCGACGCGTCCGAAGGCACGTTGGTACCTGCTCGTGCCGCTGTTTCTGCTGATGGCGCTGCCCTTCTACGTGACGGCCATGTCCATCTCCATCTGGAGCGAGGCCAAGACCACCCCGAGTGAGCGAGTCGATCTCACGCGGGGTGTGCGGTACCGCATCGAGGGTTACGGGGTTCGGGTGAACTCCCGGGGTGCGTGCGTGTTCTCGCCGACCGGCGCGGGTGGGCCGAGCTTCACCGTCCTCGTTCGGAGCGGCTCCGTCAGTCACCACACGAAGTTCGTCGAGTCGTCGACGAAGGTGGCCTCGTTCGCCGCGCCCGCCACGGGCCGATTCGAGATCTCGTGCAACGTCGGCGACGGGTCGTTCGAGGCGGGTGTGGTCCGGGATCGCGGGCCGACCGTCGGATTGTTCGGGTTCACGGGGCTCGGCCTGACCGTGTCCTCGGTCGCTTCGGCCCTCTTCATCTTCCTCAGACGACGTAGGTTCCGTCGCCTGGCGGCATCCAGCGGCGTCGGCGACTACGCCAAGGTCTAGAGAGACGAACAGAGGCGGTGCCCCGGAACCGGGGCACCGCCTCTGCCGTACGTGCGAGGAACCGCTAGCCGAGCTTGGCGTTGTAGGCGGCGATCTGCTTGGTGGCCGTGGCCTCGGCGGTGGTCAGGGCCTGCTTGGGGTCCTGGCCCTGGAGGACGACGGCCTGGAGGGCGTTCTCGACGTCCTTCCGGATGTCGGGCATCTCACCGACCGAGCAGCCCTGGGTGGCGTACGTCAGCTTGGTCTTCTGCAGCTGCTTGATGGCCGTGGAGAACTGCGGCTTCTGCTTGACCCACGCCTGGTCGGCCGGGTCGTCGAGGGCGGCCTTGCTGATCGGGAAGTATCCGGTCGACGTGTGCCAGGTGACCTGAGACTGCTTGCTCGCCAGGAACTTCACCAGCTCCCACGTGGCGCGTTCGCGGGCGAGGTCGCCCTTGTGCACGGCCCACAGGGAGGCGCCGCCGATGATCGGGCCGCCCGTGTCGTCGCCGTTGACCTTCGGGTAGTAGCCGGTGCCGACGCTGAACGGGTTCTTGGCCGCCGCGGCGCCCTGGACGAACTGGCCGAGGGAGCCGGTGGACTCCAGCGCCATCGCCACGGTGCCGGAGCTGAACGCGTTGTCACCGTTGTCGGTGTTGCTGTCCAGCTTCATGGCCAGGCCTTCCTTCACCATCTGCTGCCACCACGTGAGCAGCTTGATGTTGGTGTCGGTGGCCAGCGTGGCCTTGGTGGCCCGGCCGGTACGGCCGTTGTCGGCGTCGCAGAGCGTCTGGTTCGCGGAGGCGTTCCACTGCTCGACGAACCAGCCGTACAGCGTCGCGCCGAACCCGTACTGGACCGTCTCGCCCTTGGTGGCCTTGATCTTGCGCGCGTCGGCCATGATGTCGTCGATCGACGTCGGCGGCTTGTCCGGGTCGAGACCGGCCTTCTGGAAGGCCTCCCGGTTGACGTACATCAGCGGCATCGACGTGTTGAACGGCATCGAGTACAGCTTCTTGTCGACGGTGTAGTAACCGGCGATGTTCGGCTGGAGGTCGGAGACGTCCATCTTGTCGACGTCGATGAACGACTGCATCGGCACGATCGTCTTGGAGTCGATCATGTACCGGGTGCCGATGTCGTACATCTGCATCAGGTCGGGCCGCTGCTTGGTCGAGGAGTTCTTGTACGCGGCGAGCGCCGTGTCGTACTGGCCCTTGTAGTTCAGGGTGACCTTGATCTTGCCCTTGTTCTGCGCGTTGAACTGGTCGACCAGCTTCTGCAGCGACTGGCCGTTGACGCCGCTCATGGCGTGCCAGAAGTTGATGTCGACCTCGCCCTTGCCCTTGAGCGCGTCGGCGCTCGGCGCCGAGGTGTCGTTCGGGTCGACGGAGTCGCCGCCGGAGGTCGCCGACGAGCACCCCGCGGCGAGTACGGCCGCGGTGAGGAGCGAGAGCGCCCCGGCGCCCCGGCGCAGTTTTCTCTGCACGGATGTTCCCTTTCCATTGCGCCCGGCGGGAGAGCCAGGTCTCACTTCACCGCTCCGGCCATGAAGCCCCGGACGAACCATCGCTGGCCGAAGATCACCAGTAGCAGCGTCGGTACGAGCGTGATGGAGACCCCGGCGAGGACCAGGGCCTGCTGCGTGCCGTTTCCGTTGGACTTCAGCGCGAAGACCGCGGTCTGCAACGTGTTCATCGAGTTGTTCGACGAAGAGATGATCAACGGCCAGAAGTACATGTTCCAGCCCTGCAGGAACGACCAGACGGCCAGCGCGGTCAGCGACGGGCGTACCGAGGGCAGCACGATCGTGGTCAGGAACCGCAGGTGCCCGCAGCCGTCGAGGAGCGCCGCCTGCCGCAGCTCGTCGGGGAACTGCCGGAACGCCTGGCGCATCAGGAAGACGCCGAAGCCGTTGGCCAGGAACGGCAGCACGAGGCTCCACCGGTTGTTCTCCACGCCCAGGCTCCGGATGAAGAGCGCGTTGGGCACCACGATCGCCTCGTACGGAACCATGATCGTGGCCATGAACAGCCAGAAGATCGTCTTCCGTAGCGGCATCCGGATGAACACCAGCGCGTACGCCGCGAGGCACGAGGTCACCAGGTGGGCGGCCATGATGACCAGGCCCACGAAGAACGAGTTGGCCAGCGCCGGCATCAGCGGGACGACGGTCTCGTGCAGCGCGGCGACGTAGTTGTGGAACGAGTAGTGCCCGTTGAACAGCCCGGGCGGCTGGCGTACGAGCTGTCCCTCTGGCAGGAAGCCGCCGACGACCGTCAGCAGCACCGGGAACAGCAGCACGACCGCGGCCAGGACGAGCCACACGTACGTGGCCGTGCTCGCCGCGCGGCTCGGCTGGTTGGGCGACCGCGTCCTGCGCCGGGCGGGCGCCGGGACCCTCGCTTCGGTCAGCTCGCTCACCGGTAGTGCACCCGCCTCTCGATCACACCGAACTGGAGTGCCGCGAGTCCCATGCCGACGATCAGCAGGACCAGCCCCTGCGCGCTCGCCAGGCCGTAGTCGTTGTTTCCGTTCTCGAACGCGTTGTGGAAGATCGAGAAGACGAGCGTGCGCGTGCTCCCGTTCGGCCCGCCATCGGTCATCACCTGCACCTGGCCGAGCGCCTGCAGCGAGGTGAGCGTCGTGGTGACCACCACGAAGAACACGCTCGGCGAGATCATCGGAAGCAGCACCCGGACGACGCCGCGCAGCCCGACGGCCCCGTCGATCCGCGCGGCCTCGAGGATCTGCTCGTCCACCCCGGCCAGCCCGGCGCTCAGGACCAGGAGGTTGAAGCCGGCCACCACCCACGTCGTCGCCCAGGCCACCGTGAGCAGCGCCCAGGGCGTCTCCGTCGTCCAGCCCGGCGCGGTCGCCCCGAACATCCGCAGCAGCCAGTTCACCGGTGACATCGACGGGTCGAGCATCAGCAGCCAGACCACGCTGGCGGCCGACGCGGAGTACGCGAACGGCAGCGTGAAAAGCGTCCGGAACACCCGCATGCCCTTCAGGCGCTGCGTCAACGGCAGCGCGAGGCTCAGCGGCAGCGCCACACCGACGACCACGACGAACAGCGTGAAAAGCAGCGTGTGCAGCAGCGTTGTACCGAACTCCGCGGTGAACAGCGACGAGAAGTTCGCCATCCCCACCGAGCGCGACGGATTGCCGTTGATGTCGGTGCCGCGGGTCGCCAGGAAGATCGCCTGGAACAGCGGAAAGATCACGAATACACCGAGCCCGACGAGCGCGGGTACGCAGAACCCGAGGCCGAGCAGGCTGTCCCGCGTCGATGGCCGTCGCCTGCGAGGCCGTGCTGCGGAGGCAGGCCGCCCACCTGTGGCCTTTGCGGGCAATGACGTCATGATTCCGCAGTCTGGCGGCGATCAACGAACTTCATGAGAGTGCACGATAACGGGAATCTGCCGACAATGAACGAACGAGTCATATCAGTCAGGCGGCATATTCTCCAGGTTATTGGCATCGTGAAATTGCGCAATATTACCGGTACCCCCTCGAGCCCGGACAGCGCCTCCTTAGAGCCTTCGAGAGAAAGCGGACATTGCAATGAATTGACGCCAGAAAAGCTGAATCCGCGTCCTAGCGCGACGTATCCGGGATCCACGAGCCGTGGAAGCCCGCCGGTACGCCGCGCGGGAGTTCGACGGTCGCGACGGGCGCGGCGGTGACGTCGGAGGCGTCCAGCACGAGCAGCCGTGACGCGCTTCCGTCGCGGCGGGTGGCGATGGAGACCAGCCAGCCGTCGTCCTCGCGGCGCGGTCCGTCGGTGGCCGGTACGAACACCGCCTCGCCGACGGCCGTCTCGAAGCCCAGCTCGTGACTCGTCACGTCGCCGTCGGCGTCGTACTTGACGATCGCGGCGCCGGACGAGGTGCCGGGCAGGGCGTCGGAGACCGTGTAGACGTAGCGGCCCGGCCGCCCGACGCGGTCGTCGTCGACGGTCGGGAACTCCACGCCGCGGTCGCCGAGGGGGCGTTCGGTGACCACGCCGGTGGCCGGGTCCAGGGTCCAGCGGTGCATGCGCGCGTTGCCGGTGGCCGCCGCGGCGGAGGCCGGACCGGCCGGGTCCGCGACCACGCCACCGGTACGTGGCCACATGGCGGCGAAGTCGGCGGCGGCGTAGCGCGCGGCGTCCAGCACGATCCGGCCCTCGGCGTCCTCCCAGGCGTTGCCGACGTGGAATACGTAACAGGGGTCGATGTCGAACCATCGCACGGGGGCGTCCGGCCGGTCGTGGCGCATGACGCCGAGCCGCGCGCCGTACGCCTCGTCCCACTGGAACGGCATGGTCCGGCCGAGCAGCTCCAGGTGGAAGGTGACCGGCAGGTCGAGCCAGACGACGTGGTGCTCGGTGATGGCGAAGTCGTGCATCATCGTCGTGCCAGGCACGCCTATCTCGCGGCTGTACGCGAGCCGTCCCTCAGCGTCCAGCCGGTGGTAGGTCAGGTACGGCGGGCGAGCGCCGTAGCCGAAGAAGTGCAGCTCGCCGGTGACCGGGTCGCACTTGGGGTGCGCGGTCATCGCGGTCGTCAGCCGCCCGTCGAAGTCGCGCGACCCGAGCGTCTCCAGCTCCGGCGTGACCTCGTACGGGAGCCCGGCCTCGACCAGCGCGAGGATGCGGCCCGCGTGCCCGATCACGTGCGTGTTGGCGGACACCGCGGCCAGGTCGCGGGTGCCGTCGGGACGCATGGACGGGTTCCCGGCCAGCCGGCCGGTGCGGACCCACCGGTTCCGGTACCACTCGGCGCGGCCGTCGCGCAGCCGGACGCCGTGCAGCATGCCGTGCCCGGTGAACCAGTGGCCGGCCGGCTCGCCGGGCAGCGGGTTCGGACCGTTGCGCAGGTACCGGCCGGTCAGCTCCGGCGGCAGGGCGCCGGTGACCGGCAGGTCGACGGCCTCGATCTCGTCGGCCACCGGTGCCATGTGCCCGGCCAGGTAGGCAGGTGTGGACGTCGTCGCTTCGGTCATCTCGTCTCCCAGGTCCGTGATCGGGTGGATCGAGTGTGCATATATCCAGACGGACATGTCAAGATGGATATGACCGACTGGAGGTATAGGGTGCTCCAGGAGGTGGCCCATGGCGCTGCGATACGCCCTGCTCGGACTGCTGGCCGAGCGGCCGGCGAGCGGATACGACCTGGCCAAGGCGTTCGAGGGCGACCTCGGGCGCTACGCCTGGCAGGCCGGGCACAACCGCATCTATCCCGAGCTGGCGCGCCTCACCGAGGAGGGCCTGGTCGAGGTCGTCGAGGAGGGCGCGCGCGGGCGGCGCACGTACGGGGTCACGGACGAGGGCCTGGCCGAGCTGCGCGCCTGGCTCCTCGAACCGCGGGGCGGCAAGGCCGTCCGCAACGAGCACGTGCTGCGCTACTTCCTGCTGTCCGCGCTCGAACGCGACGACGCGCGCGCGTACCTGCGGGGCATCGCGGAGGATTGTGACCGGCAGGCCGCCCGGCTCCGTGAGGTCGTCGAGCACATCCCGCCGGTCGGGCAGGGCGAGCGGCTGCCGCTCGGCTGGCTCGCGGCGGGGTTCGGCCTGGGCCAGTACGAGGCGTCACGCGCGTGGGCCGAGTGGGCGATCGGCGAGCTGGACCGCACCGAGCCGCCGGCCGAGCGACAAGACTGATCAGCAGACCGTGCTGACCTGGAGATCAGGCGATGTGGGGATGAGCAGCCAGGCGGCCGCCGCGCCCCGCCGCGAGAACGAGGTCAGCGCCGTGCCCCTCGGCATGCCCCACGAACTCACCGGCGCGATGCGGAACACCCTGCTGGGCGGCGACGCCGCGCGCGTCATGCGTCCCGTGGTCCCGGTGTCCTGACGCCCGGTTGCTCGGCCGTACTGTCGTGTTGCACCGACCGACGTTCCAGAGAGGCCGCCGCCGATGGAGAGCACGCAGCTCCGCCTCCTGCTGGTCCGTCACGGCCAGTCGGAGTGGAACGCCGCGGGCCGGTTGCAGGGGCAGACCGAGCACGTCGGGCTCACCGAGCTGGGCCGCCGCCAGGCGCGCGCGGCGGCCGAGCACCTCGCGGGCGAGCGCGTCGACACGCTGCTGACCAGCGACCTCGCGCGCGCCGCGCAGACCGCCGCGGCCGTGGCCGACACGACCGGGCTGACCGCCGTACGCGACGCGCGCCTGCGCGAGCAGTGCCACGGCGTGCTCGAGGGCCGCTCGCTGTCCGAGGCCGAACACGCCCGCATCCGCGCGGCCGGCCCGTCGGAGCGCATCGGCGGCGGTGAGAGCCTCGACGACGTACGCCGGCGCGTGATCCCGCTCCTGCGCGTGTACGTGGACGCGGCGTGCGACGGGCGCGGCATCGTCCTGGTCACCCACGGCGAGACGATCCGCGCGGCGCTCGCCTGGCTCACGTCGACGGCGTCGCCGGAGCTCCCGCCCAACGGCTCCATCACGACCGTGTGCCTCACCGGCGGCGTGCTCACGGAGCGCTACACGGTCGTGCCGTCCCTGGGCGCCCCCGTCGGAGTGGCGCGGGCCGTCTCCGGACGGCGCGGTCAGCCCTGAGCGGGAGGCACGTTCGGGTACGGCTGCTGCGGGCCGGGACCCCACGGCGCCTGCCCAGGCCCGCCCGGTCCCTGAGGTGCCTGAGGGCCCTGGCCACCGGGCCCGCCCGGGCCCTGGGAAGGCTGCCCGCCGGGTGCCTGAGGAGCGGGTGCGCCCGGTGTCTGGGGAGTGGGTACGCCCGGTCCCTGCGGGGGCCGGCCGCCCGGCATGCCCGGTCCGTACGGGCCCTGGCCGGGCGCCGGGTAGGGCGCGCCGGGGTGCGGCGGGCCGCCGAACGGTGCCTGCGGTCCCCACGGACCCGGCGGGGGAGCGAGCGGGATGCGGGCGTTCTTCGACACGCCCAGCGCGGCGAGGCCGGCCGCGACGAGGACCGGGACGAGGTCGATCGCCCGCCAGGCGAGCGCGCGATGCGTGAAGTAGCTGGTGAACATGGCCGACGAGACCAGCCAGTCGTGGAGCACCGCGAGGACGAGACGGCTCGTCTCGTCGCCGACGGCCCCCGCGAGGTAGGTGACGACTCCCGCGGCGGCGGCGATTCCGTAGCTCCGCGGCCGGCCGAGCAGCACCGCGCCGCCGACCACCGCGCCCGTCACCAGCCCCTCGATCACGCCGAGGACGTAACCGGCCGTCCCGCCCGCGTCGGGCAGCGCGTACGACAGGACGATGTTCTGTAGGAGCTCGACGACGACTCCCGCGATGCCGCCGACGATGAGCATGACGACGACGGGCCCGTTTCCGCCTCGTCGCTGATTCTGGACCACTGAGAATCTCCTGCCGCGCGAAGAACGGCTTCCCCCCGTTGGAAGCCCCCGTGGCCCCGTGCGGGGCCGCGGTCATGATGGCAGAAGACGGGCGAACTGTGTGCTCTTAGTGGGAGTCGCGTGGCACCGCGTGGCCGCGGCGGCCGACGAGGAAGTCGAAGTCCGCGCCGCGGTCGGCCTGGAGGACGTGTTCGGTGTAGAGCCAGGTGTACCCGCTCTCGTACGGGGACGGCGGCTGGGTCCACGCGGCGCGGCGGCGTTCGAGTTCGCCGTCGTTCACCTCGAGCGTCAGGCTGCGCGACGGTACGTCCAGCGTGATCGTGTCGCCGGTCTCCACGAGCGCGAGCGGTCCGCCGACGGCCGACTCGGGCGTGATGTGCAGGACGACCGTTCCGTAGCCGGTGCCGCTCATTCGCCCGTCGCAGACGCGCACCATGTCGGTGATCCCGGCCTTGAGCATCTTGGCGGGCAGCGGGACGTTGGACACCTCGGGCATGCCCGGGTAGCCCTTCGGGCCGGCGCCGCGTACGACCAGGATCGTGGTCTCGTCCACGTCCAGGCCGGGGTCGTCGCAGACGGCGTGGTAGGCCTCCGCCGAGTCGAAGACCAGCGCGCGGCCGGTGTGGGTGAGCAGGTGAGGTGAGGCCGCGGACTGCTTGATGACCGCGCCGCCGGGGCACAGGTTGCCGCGCAGCACGGCGGTCCCGCTGCCCGCGGGCTGGAACGGTTCCTCGATGGGCGTGATCACCTCGGTGTTCCAGCACTCGGCGCCGTCGACGTTGTCGGCGACGCTCCGGCCGGTCACCGTGATGGCCTCGCCGTGCAGCAGGCTTGCGTCCGTGAGCTGCCGCATCACCGCGGGGAGTCCGCCGGCGTAGCAGAAGTCCTCCATGAGGAACCTCCCGCTGGGCATGAGGTTCACCAGCGTCGGCACGGCCCTGGCCAGGGTGTCGAAGTCGGCCAGGTCCAGCGTGACGCCCGCGCGGCCGGCGAGGGCGAGAAGGTGGATGATGGCGTTCGTGGAACCGCCGATCGCGGCGTTGACGCGGATGGCGTTCTCGAAGGCCTCGCGGGTGAGGATCCGAGAGGGCCGCAGCTCCTCGTGCACCAGCGCGACGGCGCGCTGCCCCGCGGCCTGCGCGGTCTCGAACCGCCGCGCGTCGACGGCGGGCCACGCGGCCGACCCGGGCAGCTGCATGCCCAGCGCCTCGGCCACGCACGCCATGGTGGACGCGGTCCCCATCGTCATGCAGTGGCCGTTGGAGCGCGCCATGCAGCCCTCGGCGAAGAAGCACTCCTCCTGGGTCATCCGCCCGGCCTTGAGCTCCTCCTCGAACCTCCACACGTGCGTGCCGGAACCCACGTCCGTACCGCGGTACTTGCCGTTGAGCATCGGACCGCCGGTCACCATGATCGCCGGTACGTCCACGCTGGCCGCGGCCATCAGCATCGCCGGGGTGGTCTTGTCACATCCGGACAGCAGGACCACGCCGTCGAGCGGGTTGGCCCGGATGAGCTCCTCGACCTCCATCGCCATCAGGTTGCGGTAGAGCATCGCGGTGGGCCGCATCAGCGTCTCGCCGGTGGCCATCGTGGGGAACTCCAGCGGGAAGCCGCCCGCCTGCCACACCCCGCGCTTGACCGCCTCGGCCACCCGATGGAGATGCGCGTTGCAGGGCGCGAGCTCGGACGCGCTGGTCGCGATCCCGATCACCGGACGGCCGTCGAACACCTCGGCCGAGAAGCCCTGGTTGCGCATCCAGGACCGATAGATCATGCCCGCCCGGCCGGTGGCCCCGAACCACGCCGAACTACGGCTCTCGCCCATCACCGCATCCTCCTCGCAGACTCACGTGCCGGAGTGGAGACGTTTCCCACGTCTAACCGAGGCGCTCGCCGGCTGTCAAGAATCGGTACGCGGCCTTGTGACCTTGTGCGGGCGGCCCTAGGGTCGCGCGATCGAAACGTTTCCGTCCTGGGAGGACGCGTGAACCCGTCGTCACCATGGCTGGGCGTGAACTTCTGGTCCCGCGCCGGCGGCCCCCTGATGTGGCGTGCCTACGACCGTGACGTCGTCGACGCGGAGCTGGCCGTACTCGCCGAGCACGGCCTGAACACCACGCGCAGCTTCTTCTACTGGCCCGATTTCATGCCCGAGCCGGGCCGCCTCGACGAACGCCTCGTCGGGCACTACGCGACCTTCCTGGACCAGCATCTCGACCATGGGCTGCGGACCATCCCGACGTTCGTGGTCGGCCACATGTCCGGGCAGAACTGGAGCCCGTCCTGGCGCGGCGACCGCGACCTGTACGAGGACGTCTGGATGGTCGCGCAGCAGGCCTGGTTCATCGAGCGTCTGACGAGGCGGTTCAAGGATCACCCCGCCGTCGACGGCTGGCTCATCTCCAACGAGATGCCGATCTACGCCGACCCGGTGAAGCGCGGCCGTCCGGAGGCTCACGAGGCGATCACCGCGTGGGCGCAGCTGATGGTGCAGGCCGTGCACGCCGCCGGCGCCACCCAGCCGGTCTCCCTTGGCGATGGGGCCTGGGGCATCGAGGTCACCGGCGTGGACAACGGCTACCGGGTACGGGACCTCGCGCCGCTGGTCGACTTCTTCGGCCCGCACGTCTACCGGATGGAGGACGACCCGGTACGCCAGCACCTGACGGCCGCGTTCGTGTGCGACCTGCTGGGCTTCACCGGCAAGCCGGTGGTGATGGAGGAGTTCGGGGTCAGCTCGTCCTACACCTCCGACGAGCACGCCGCGGACTACTACCGGCAGGTGCTGCACGGCACGCTGCTCGCCGGCGCCGTCGGCTGGCTGGGCTGGAACAACACCGACTACGACCTGGCGGGCCAGGACCCTTTCCGCCACCACGCCTTCGAGCTGCACTTCGGGCTCACGGACGCGGCCGGGCGGCCCAAGGCGCAGCTGCGGGAGTTCGCGTCGTTCGCCGGGCTGGTCGGCGAGCTCGACCTCGGCGCGCTGTCGCGGCCGGCCGCCGACGCGGCGCTGGTCGTCTCCTCGTACCTGGAGACGCGGTGGCCCTCGACCGCGCCCGACGACTCCTCCTTCGTCTTCGCCACCACCCGGCAGGCGTGGATCGCCGCGCGTGAGGCCGACCTGCCGGTCGCGCTGGAACGCGAGGCCGACGGGATCGGCGGCGGGCACGCGCTGTACCTCGTACCGTCGGTCAAGCAGCTGCTCGCGCCGACCTGGCGGGAGCTCGAGCGACTCGCCCGCGACGGCGCCACGGTGTACGTCTCCTACTCGGCGGGCGAACACGGCTGGCAGCGCGGACCCTGGTGGACCGAGCTGGACGAGATCTTCGGCGTCAGGCAGCGGGCGCGGTACGGGCTGGTCGCCCCGATCACCGACGACACGGTGCGGCTTACGATGAGCGCGCCCTTCGGCGGCCTGGCGGCGGGGGACGGCCTCACGTTCGCGGCGGCGGGCAACCGGCACGCGCGCGGCTACCTGCCGGTGAGCCCGGTCGAGGCCGAGGTCCTGGCCACCGACCAGCACGGCGAGCCCGCGCTGTTGCGCCGCCGGGTCGGCGACGGCGCGCTCGTACTCGGAACCTTCCCACTGGAGTTCATGGCCTCGGCCACGCCGTGGGTCAACCCCGAGGACACCTGGCGGATCTACGACGCGCTCGCCGACGAGGCGGGCGTACGCCGCCCGGTGCGCGTGCCCGACCCGGCGGTCCACGCCGGGCGGATGGAGCACACCGACGGCACGACCCTCGTCTGGCTCACCAGCCAGCGGGACGCGCGGACCGAGGTACGCCCGCGGGTGCCGCCGGGCCACCGGCTCGTCGACGCCCGTACCGGCGAACCCCGCGACGCGGTCGAGCTGGACCCGTACGGCGTCGCCGTCTGCCGGCTGGTGCGTTCGGGCGGAAATTGAGGTGACCGGCCGGTAGGCGTCTCCCTACCCTCGGCGCCATGGACAGTGCCGAACGGCTTGTGAACGTCGTCGACGTCGAGGCGACCTGCTGGGACGGCGAGGCGCCGCCCGGTGCGGTCAACGAGATCATCGAGATCGGGCTGACCGTCGTCGACCTTCGCGCCGGCGTACGGGTCGCCCGGCACGGCATCCTCGTACGGCCCGCGCGGTCGACCGTCGGCGCCTTCTGCACCGAGCTGACCGGGCTGACCCAGGCCGAGGTCGACACGGGCCTGGAGTTCGCCGACGCCTGCCGGCTGCTGGCGGCCGAACACGCCTCCGGGGCGCGCGCGTGGGCGAGCTGGGGTGACTACGACCGCCACCAGTTCACCCGCCAGTGCCAGGCCACCGGCACGGCGTACCCGTTCGGGAGCCGGCACACCAACGCCAAGAAGGTCTTCACCGAGGCCAACGGGCTGCGCAAACGCCCAGGGATGGCCCAGGCGCTGAAGATCGCCGGCCTGCCCCTGGAAGGCCGCCACCACCGAGGCGAGGACGATGCCTGGAACATCGCCGCGCTCGTACTCACCCTGTCGAACCAGGGTGCCTGGCCCTAGCGAGTCGCACACGGCGGCCACGTCTACGCCGAACCCGCGAAGGCGGCGGGCTCACCCTCACGGTTCGCCTCCCGACGTCCGGCTCGCCGCCGCGCTGACCGCCGGATGCTCGGCGGCTCAGTTTCCGCGGACGGTGCCGACGGTGATGCCGGCGCGGTCGCGGAGGAGGGTGCGCAGGGTGCTGGCGTTCTCGTAGCCGACCCGGTGGGCGATGACCTCGAGCGCGAGGTCGGTGGTGCGCAGCAGGTGCGTGGCCTGCTCGACGCGCAGATCCTGGACGAAGCGCACCGGCGACGTGCCCAGGGTGCGCCTCAGCGCCCGCTGGAGGGTGCGTTCGCTGACCTGGAGCGCGCGCGAGGCGGTGGCGAGGTTGAGGGGTTCGTGCAGGTTCGTACGGGCCCAGCGCTCGAAGGCGGACACCAGCGGGTCGCTCTGGGCCAGCGCGCTGGGGATCGCGTACGCGGCCTGGGAGGGGCGCTCGTCGACCACGAGGTATCGGGAGACGAGGTCGGCGAGCGCCGGGCTGCGCATGCGGACGATGGCCAGGGCTAGGTCGACGTGGCCGAAGGCCGCGCCGGCCGTGGTCACGCCGTCGGAGGTGGTCACCATCCGGGTCGGGTCGAGCGTCACCGCCGGGTACCGGCCGCGGAACACCGGCGAGAGCCACCAGCTCGTCGTCGCGCGCCGGCCGTCCAGCACGCCGGACTCGGCCAGCAGGAACGTCCCGGTGCACGCGGACGCGATGGGCGTCCGGTGGTCGGCGGCACGGGCGAGCAGGCGGCGGGCCGAGGCGTACGCGGGGCCGGAGACCCGCTCGATGAGGGCGTCGGGGCGGCGTTCGGCGACCGCGGGGACGACGAGCAGGTCGGCCTCTGCCGCGTCGCCGATCGGTGACGCGGCGACCGTGTGGCCGGCACCGGTACGCACCCGGCGGCGGAACCCGACGGTGCGGACCTCCCAGGCGGGCGGCGGCTGGGGGAGCTGCCCGCGCATGTCGTTGGCGCCCTGGAGGACGTCGAGGATCGCGGCGAGCCCCGAGTCGAAGACGCCGTCGTGGGCGAGTACCGCGATCTCCATGTCGTAAACAGTATCAAAGCAGTCGTTCACGACATTTATCCGCGACCGATCGCGCGCCTAGATTCGTCGATGTTCGACGAGGACGACGCAAGGAGATGAATCATGGGAAAGCTTGCCCTTCACGCACGGATCGAGGCCAAGCCCGAGTACGCCGACCAGGTCGAGGACCTGCTGCGGGGCGCCGCGCAGCTGGCGCGCGAGGAGGAGAACACGGTCACGTGGTACGCCTACCGCGAGAGCCCGACGGTCTTCGGGGTCTTCGACACGTTCGACGACGAGTCGGGGCGCGAGGCGCACCTGTCGGGCCGGATCGCGGCCGCGCTCATGGAGGCCGCGGACACGATGCTCAGCGCCGCCCCTGACATCCGCCCCCTCGACGTGCTGGCGACGAAGGCGTAGGACGACGCGCGGGCGCCGTACGGGGGGCGACCCCCGTACGGCGCCCCTGACCGAGAGCGAGACACGAACCCCATGGACGCGGCCACCGTCGTCAACCTCAAGGGCCACCGGGACGACCCGGACTACGCCGACGTCGTCTACGTCGGACGCCGCATGAAGCGCGGCGGCTGGGACCTGCCCGGATCGCCGCTGGCCAGCCCGTTCCGCATCGGGCCCGACGGCACCCGCGAGGAGGTCATCGGCAAGTACCGGGAGTGGCTGCGGGGCCGCCCGGACCTGCTGGCGCTCCTGCCGGACCTGCGCGGCCGACGCCTCGGCTGCTGGTGCGACCCGCTGCCGTGCCACGCCCACGTCATCGCCGAGCTCACGAACGAGCTCAGCTGACGAACGAGCTCAGGACGGCACCGACGCGTCGCAACGGTGGTGCGACGGCGCGGCCCCGGCGTTCGGGGCGGACCGCGGACCGGCGACCGCACCGGCCGCGACCAGGGCCGCGAGGGCCGTGACCGGACCGCGATTGAGCGCGTGGATGCCGATTGTAGGACGTCCTATGTCCTCGGACCGTCATGGCCCGTCCGCCGCCGTCAAGGAATCGTGCAGATGCCGCAAACTAGGTGATGGTTCCGATGGGTGTTTCCGGGTCAGGATGGTGGGAGGGGGTGGGCATGAGGAAGGTGCGGGTCCGGCTGGTGCTGTTCGACGTCAACGAGACCCTCAGCGACCTGTCGCCGCTGGCCGCTCGCTTCGAGGAGATCGGCGCGCCCGGTCATCTGCTGGCGACCTGGTTCGCCGGGGTCCTGCGGGATGGCTTCGCGCTGACCGCCGCCGGTGCGTACGCGGACTTCGCCGACGTGGCCATCGGCGGGCTGCGGGGGCTGCTGGCGGGCCAGGAGGGCTGGAGCGGGGACACGGCCGAGGCCGCCGCGCGCGTCATGACGGCGTTCGGCGAACTCAACGTGAATCCGGACGTTCCGGACGGCGTACGCGCGCTGCGCGCCGCCGGCCTGCGGTTGGCCACCCTGACCAACGGCTCTGCGGCCTTCACCGAGGGCCTGCTCACCCGCGCCGGCCTGCTGGAGGAGTTCGAGACGCTGCTGGACGTCCGCGCCCCCCGGGCGTGGAAGCCGGCGGCGGACGCCTACCGGTACGCCGTCGACCGGCTGGGCGTCTCGGCCGAGGAGACCGCGCTGGTCGCAGTCCACCCCTGGGACATCGACGGCGCCCGAAGGGCCGGCCTCCAAGCCGTCTGGCTGCGCCGTCAGGCGGGCGACTACCCGCCGGTGATGATCCCCCCGACCCACATCGTGACCGACCTGCGCGAGGTGGCCCAGGCCCTCACCGGGTCGCGGTGACCTCGCCCCCGTACGCCGCCCACCGCGCGCGGGCCGGCGTGGCGATCACGACGAACGCGAGGCACAGCAGCGCGGCGGGCACGATGTAGGGCACGGGGCCCTGCAGCACGGCCGAGCGCAGCCAGGCGTCGCCGAGCCGTGAGGTGATCCCCGGCAGGGAGCCGAGGGTCGCGACCAGGGCGCGGGCGAGCTGTATCCAGTCCAGCCGGGTCGCCGGCGCCACCGCGATCAGCGGGAACACCAGCGCCTCGTACCAGGGGTAGTACACCGGCGTGGTGACGACCCAGGCGAGGCAGACCGCCAGCGCCGGGCCCAGCCAGACCGGGCCGTCCAGGCGATGGCGGAGCAGCCGTACGGCGAGGAGCACCGCGAGGACGAGCGACGCCCAGGGCAGCCACGACGGGAACGAACCGGTGAAGAGCAGCAGCAACCGCCACGGGGTGTTCCACGACGGCGCCCCGCTCCGCCGCGCCACCGCGACGACCGCCTCCGGGCCGACCACCGCGTACCCGGCGGCGAGCGTCGCGGCGACACCAGCGACGAGTGCGGCCAGCGCGCGCGGCGAGCGGCGTACCAGCCAGAGCATTCCGGCGCCGACCAGCAGGTACGGGGCCTTGACCGCCGCAGCGGCGCCGAGCGCGACACCGGCCAGGCCGCTCCTGCGCGCCGACGTCCCCATCGCCGCCAGCCCGGCCACCGCGAGCCCGGCGGCCAGCCCGTCGACGTGGGCGCCGCCGATGAGCGCCCACAGCATGAGCGGGTTCAGCGTCCAGAGCAGCGCCACCCGCACCCGGCGCGCGGGATCGCGCCCGGCCAGCCGGTCCAGCGCGAGCGCCGCCGCGAGGAAGGCCAGGGCGTTCCACACCTTGAGCCAGAACACGGTGCCGCTCGCCGAGTCGCCGGCCAGCGACGACGCCGCCCACTGCGCGGCCGTCGCGAGCGGCCCGTACACCGACGGGACGTTCTCCCACTCGTGCGGTGCGACCGCGCCGACCGCGTCACCGGTCGCGCGGAACTCCCGCGGCGTCACGACGTGCGGGTTGTAGCCGAGCACCGCCATCCGGCCGTACACGGCGTAGTCCATCGTGTCCGTCGTGCCCATCGGCGGCGCGGCGACCAGGATCGCGATCGCCAGCGCGCCGCCCGCCAGCAGCCCGCGCCGCCTGGGCCGCCACCCGCGCGTCACCGCGACGAGCCCGGCGGCGACCCCGGCCGTACCCAGGACCATCGCGGCCCACAGCAGGGCCGTGACCTGGATCCCCGACGCGGACGGCAGGGACAGCCGGGGGAAGATCCCGTCGTGGTCCATCCGCGGGACGGCGGACGGCCACCGGCAGAGCCCGACCAGGGCCATCAGCGCCAGGCTGACGGCGATGCCGGAGAGCGCCCCGGCGACCAGGAACCGCCGTCCCGTCAGGTCTTCACGAGCTCGGGAACCGGCGCTCCCATCTGCCGGAGCACCTCGTCGAGTTCGGCGCGCAGCCGTGAGTCGAGCTGGTCGGTCCGGTCGTGGATCTGGTGCCACCACTCGGTCATGACGAGCTGGACCAGCCGGGGAAGCAGGTCGCGCGACCGCCGGAAGAGCCAGCCGGTGCCCTTCGTGGCCAGCCAGCCCGCCTCCGCCCAAGCGGTCGGAGACGGATTGACCGGTTCCGGGTCCGGCAACGTCCACAGGGAGACTCCGTGTTCGATGAGCGCGACCGCGTAGATGTGGGCCAGGAGCCGGTGTCCGCGTTCGCTCGGGTGCATGCGGTCGGCTCCCCACATGGGCCGCTCGTAGAGCGCGGGGTGGCGAGCCAGGTCGATGTGGAGCGTTCCGTACCGTGCCGCGAGGTGGTCCAGGATCGCGTTGAGCGCCTGGACCCGGCGCGCCAGCGGCCGGTGGACCAGTTCGGGGATCCGCAGCATGAGGCCCGGGTTCGGCAGGCTCGCGGTGAGGACCGTCGCACCGCCCTGCCGCAGCCTCCCGATGGTCTCCTCCAGCTGCGCTGCGGTCGTGGCCAGGTCGAAGTCCCCGCGCAGCGTGTCGTTGACGCCGACCAGGACCGAGGCGAGCGTTGGACGCCGCGACAGCGCGCGGGGAAGCTGGTCGGTGGCGACGTCGCGTACGAGGGCGCCGGAGCGGGCGAGGTTGGTCATCTCCAGCCGGGCGGGAGGTGCCAGCGCCTGCCCCAGGAGCGCGGCCCAGCCGCGCCGGCCGCCGCCGGGCATGGGGTCGCCCAGCCCCGCCGTGACCGAGTCGCCGAGCGCGGTGAAGCGGATGATCTCCGCCTCGTGACCCAGGACGGCCGTCATGTCGGGCGCTCGCCCGGGCCCGTGACCTCCGGCATCGCGTGCGCGCGCAGGAAGCCGTCGACGGAGATCCGCCAGTCGAACCGCTCGGCCTGCTCGCGTGCGACGCGCCTGCGCTCGTCGCGGTCGCGGGCGAGCAGTCCCTCGACCGCGTCCGCGTACGCCGGCGTGTCGTCCTCCGCCGCGAGCCCCGCCGCCCCGATCACCTCGGGCAGCGCGCTGTGGCGGTTCACGACGACCGGGGTCCCGCTGGCCAGCGCCTCGAGCCCCGCGAGCCCGAAGGTCTCGACCGGGCCCGGTGCGATGGCGACGTCGGCGGTGGCCAGGAGCGACGCGACCAGCCCCCGGTCGGAGACGTGGCCGAAGAACCGTACGGGCAGCCCGGCCGCCTGCGCCTCGAGCGCGCGCCGCCGTGGCCCGTCGCCGACGACGGCCAGCACCGCGGGCACGCCCCTGCGGCGCAGCTCGGCCAGTGCGGCGATCGGCCGGTCCGGCCGCTTCTCCGTGGAGAGGCGCCCGCAGTGCACCAGCAGCGCTTCGCCGGGGTCGGCCAGCGAGGCGCGCAGCTTCGGGTCGTGGCGGTCCGGCGTGAAGGAGGTCAGGTCGACCCCCAGCGGCACGCGGACCAGGTTCGGCACGGACAGCCGGCGGAACTCCTCCGCCGCCCACTCGGTCGTGCAGACCACGACGTCATGGGTCGCCGCGCTGGCGTGGTTCAGCCGGTCGGCGAGCCGGCGTACGGGCAGTCCGGGCGGCCCGAGCATGTCCAGCAGCCCGTGGAGGCTGTCGTGGGAGATCATCGCGGACCGCACGCCGTTCTCGCGTGCCCAGGTGCCGGTCCAGCGCAGGGTCGTACGGTCGGAGACCTCGAGCCGGTCCGGCTCCAGCTCCTCCAGGAGCCGCCGCAGCGAGCGCCGGGCGGTGATCACCCGATACCCGCCGGTTCCGGGCACGAGCGGCCCGGGAACCGTGATGACCCGCCCCTGCTCGGTGTGTTCGTCGCGGTAGCGGGGGCCGGGGATGATGAGGATCGGTTCGTGCCCGGCCCTCAGATAGCCCGCACCCAGCTCGTGAAGTGCCGTTCGGATTCCACCGGAGCGCGGCGCGATGTAGTTGGCCAGCCGCACCACCTTGATGCCTCTCACGCGTTCACGATGGCCCGGCCGATCGCACTGGCCGACAACCTGACGTGAGCTGTGAGCGAATCTCCGACGACGGATCGTCGTCGCCTTCATGACGCCACCAGCGTCGCGTACGTGACCGGACGGCCGCCGGCGGCGAGCGCGAGGTCGATCGCCTCGAGCGTGGCCGTGCGCAGGCCGGGCCGTGCGAGGTCGGCCGGGTGCAGCGCGACGCGGAACGGCGTACGTGAACGGGAGAGGACGCGTGCGGCACCCGTCATCAGGTGCGCGGCCGAGCGCTCCCCGGTGCCGCCGGGCCGCTGCGACAGGACGGGCATCCTGCGCGGACGGCCCGTACGCAGGTCGTGGACGGCCAGGTGGCTCGTCCAGTAGCGGAGGCCGGTCGCGGCGAGTGCCCGCCGGGTGCCCGGCGAGGCGAGCCAGCCCGGCGGGGTGAAGCCGGTGACGTCGATGCCGACCCTGGCCAGCGCGTCCATGCCCGTCCACAGCAGCGCGCGTGCCTGTTCCTCGCCCAGCGACCAGAACTCCCCGGCACCGCGGGCCAGGACCCGGCCGGTGACCTCACGCCAGGGCGTGGCGCCGGGCCCGGCCTCGTGCCGGAACCCGTGCAGCGCCGGCTCGTGCCCCCGCCCCGCGGCCTCCCGTATGAAGGCCACGAGGCCGGGGTCCTCGGCCAGGGCAGGGCCGCCGAGGCACGGTCCGGGGATCACCAGCAGGGTCGCCGGTATCGCCCGGTCCGCCAGGTCGGCCAGCCACGCGCCGGTCTCGGCCGCGGTCGCCGGTGCCACGTCGTGGACCGAGACCACGAAGGGGAAGCTCATGCGGCGTTCCCCGCGGCCACGCCCTGGCGCACGTCCTCGTAGTGGCCGATCAGCTGGTCGCCGATGCTGGCCCAGTCCCGTCCGTGCACGGACCGGCGGGCCTCGGCTCCCATGCGGCGCCGAAGCTCCGGGTCGCCGGCGAGCGCCGCCACGGCCGCTCGCAGTGCGTCCGGGTCGTCGGCCGGGTAGAGCAGCCCGTTGTGCCCGGACTGGACCAGGTCCAGCGGTCCGCCCGCCGCGGGCGCCACGACGGGCACCCCGGCCGACAGGCCTTCCTGTACGGCCTGGCAGAACGTCTCGTCGGCGCCTGTGTGCACGAAGACGTCGAGCGAGGCGACCAGCTCGGACAGTTCCTTGCCGGTACGGAACCCGGTGAACACCGCGTCGGGCAGCAGACGGCGCAGCCGCCGTTCGGCCGGGCCCTCCCCGACCACGACGAGGCGTACGCCGGGAATACCGTTCAGGTGGGCGAGCAGCTGCGGGCGTTTCTCGTGGGCCAGCCGGCCGACGTAGCCCACCAGCACCTCACCGGGGTGTGCCAGGCTCGCGCGCAGCGACTCCGACCGGTGACGTGGGTGGAAACGCTCGTCGTCGACGCCGCGGGCCCACATCCGCACGCGTGGGATCCCGTGCGCCCGCAGCCGTTCGAGGGTCGGCCGCGAGGGCGCGAGCGTCCGGTCGGCCTGCTCGTGGATGTGGCGGAGCCAGGCCCACACGACCGGGTCGGCGCCGCGGAGACCGTACCGGCGGGCGAACCCGGCGATGTCGGTCTGGAAGACCGCGACCGACGGCACTCCGAGCCGTCGTGCGGCCGCCGCGCCCGAGATGCCGAGCACCAGCGGGGAGGCGAGGTGGACGATGTCGGGTTCGAAGTCACGCAGCGCCGCCGTCACCTGACGGGCGGGCAGTCCGACGACGAACGATCGATAGAAGGGGAGGGCGAGACCCGGCGTCAGCCGTACCGGCTGGCCGGCGTGGTCGTCGGGCCCGGGACGGGGTGCGACGACCATGACCTCGTGCCCTCGGGCGGGTAGATGTTCCAGGATGCGGCAGACCGAGTTCGTCACCCCGTTCACACGGGGGAGGAACGACTCAGCTACGACGGCGACCTTCACATTCGTGAGCATGGCCGCGTAGTTCGACATTTCGACCGCGCTACGGTGCCGCGACGGAGAACATCGGGCGAGTGGCCGGTTTCCACGCCGCACCGGGTACGGCGTACGGCGACCCTCATTCACCCTGGTCAGAGGCCGTCCCGACGTCCCGTACGCGAGTCTCTGCGAGGATCGGACGGTGAACCAGCGTCGTGAAGCAGAGGGCGCGGCGGGCCGTCCGCCCGGAGAGCCGGTTCGCGCGGGCATCCCCGAGCACGGCCGCGTCCCCAAGTACTACGCCGTCAAGACGCGCCTGGAGGAGCTGCTCGACGAGCTCGGCGAGGACGGTCTGCTGCCCACCGAGCGCGAGCTGTCGGCCCGGTTCGGCGTCGCGCGCGAGACCGTACGCCAGGCGCTGCGCGAGCTGCTGCTCCAGGGGCGCCTGCGGCGGAAAGGGCGTGGCACGGTCGTCGCGGGGCCGAAGCTCGAGCAGCCGTTGTCGCTGGTCTCCTACACCGAGGGGGTGCGCCGTCAGGGCCGGGTGCCCGGGCGGAGCCTGATCGGGCTGGACCGCAGGCCGGCGGGGGAGGGGCTCGCCGCGCAGCTCGCGATCGGGGTCACCGACCTCGTCTGGCACCTCGAACGCGTGCTGCTCGCCGACGACGAGCGGGTCGGCCTGGAGAGCACGTACGTCTCCGTGGACCGCTTTCCCGGGCTGGAGAGCGACTTCGACCCGGACTCCTCGTTCTACGCCTACCTGCGGGAGCGGGTGGGCGTACGGTTCTCCGCGGCGCAGGAGAAGATCGAGACGGTGCTGGCCACGCCGCGCGAGGCACTGCTGATCGGCACGCCGCCCGCGCTGCCGATGCTCCTGCTGCACCGGCTCTCCCGCGAGGGCGACGGGCGCCCGGTGGAGCGTGTGCGCTCCCTCTACCGGGGCGACCGGTTCAGCTTCACCACGAGCCTGTCCGCGGACTGATCCACGCGCTGGGCATGGTTAGGAAATTAACGAAAAGATAACGGGTCTAGTCCAAATTGGCGGGCTGTCAACCCGCGTTCCACCGCGTGGTCAGGCTCTCTCAACGCCTGACCAGCAGGGTTTCAGCCGGACTGGGTCACGATCGACCGCGACCTGGAGAGCTACGTCACCGCCTGGAAGAACGCGACCGGCGCCTAGAACTGAGCACGCGCCGTCCCCACCCGCAAGGATGGGGACGGCGCGTGCTCGTTGCGAAAGGTGTCCGGACCGGATCAGTTCCACATGTCAGTGATCGGAGCCCGGTTGGCGGCCTCTCCGCGTGCGGGAAGGCCGTACATGTCCTCAATGGTGCGCAAAACTCGATAGTGGTCGATGGCCTCGCCGTTATAGCCGGCCTTTACGTGGCCGCCGTACATCATCGTGGGAATATGGTTGTTGTTGTCGTCGTCCTCGTCAAAGGTGATGATGAGAAGACTGTTGTTGTGTATCGCCCAGTGGGCGTACGGATAAAGAACCGACTCCGCCCATGCATCTCCCTCGTCCCGGCTGCAAGAATGCATGTCATGGCACAGATTCGGGACAAGGAAGGACACGGTGGGGAGCTGCGTGTAGTCCGACGACGGCCACGCGTCGAAGGTACGGTTGCTCGCCCTCGGCACATTGTCGAACTGCGCCCACGGGTTGTGTTTTCGGGCGTACCCGAGGTCACCGCCCGCGTCGCAGTCGCTGGAACCGTCGGCGGGCAGGCCTTCGGAGTAGCCGGTGAAGCTGAGACCGGCGGCGATCAGATCCGTACCGAGGTTCGGCAAATTTCGAAAAAGGTGTGTGCAGTCATCATTGGTCACACCCTGCGTTGACCCCGAGAACATCGCAATATAGTTGGGCTGGCTCGGGTGAGTGATCGCAAACGAGTTGGTGAAGTTGGCGCTCTGATGTGCCATGGCGTCGATGAACGGAGCCTCGTCCGGACGCCCGACGATGTCGTCGTAGTCCTTGTTCTCCATGACCACGATCACGACGTGGTCCAGCCGGGGCACGGCTCCGTCCGCGCTGGCGGCCGGTGTCCGGACGCTCGCGGCGATGGTGGTGAGTGACAGTGACGCGAGGCAGGTCGCGAGGGCGAGCCGGCGGCGTCTAGTCGAGTGAGGGGTTTTCACGGCGGTGGGGACCTCTTTTCTGGGAATGTCCCGTATTGCTCTATCGCCTCGGAACGGTAGAGAGGAATTGCCGCATAGTCAAGATTTTCCGGCCGTCTCTGTATAAGGGAACGCCATTCTTTGGAACTGTTCCCGGCTCAGGCCCATTCCGGCTCAGGCCCGGTCCTTGAAGCAGGCCCTAAGCGCGCGGATCGGTGATGCCGCCAGGGCAGGCGAGCCGGGCGACGTCCCAGGTCAGGAGGCGTGCAGCGGCCTGGTAGGCGCTCTCGTAGAAGTCCAGTACGGCGGCGCGCGGATCGGCTCGGGCGCGCGCGTCGTCGTAGCGCAGAACCGCGATGTGCCCGCCGCGCTGCGTGATCCATCGCGCGGGCTCCGGTGAGAGCGGCTCGTCGGCCAGCCCCTCGGGCTCCGGCGCGGCGTAGGAGTAGAAGGCCGGCTTGGGGAAGGCGTCGTCGCCGAACCAGAAGCCGGAGCTGACCACCTCGCGCGAGTACGCCTCGCGCGTCACCGGGTCGCTCTCCGCCGGCTGGTCGACCACGCGGTCGGAGAACCGCGTACAGGCGATGTCGAAGGTGTGCCAGAAGTGGTGGACCGGGCTGATCTTGCCGGAGAACCCGGCGGCGAACTCCTCGAGCAGGAGGTTCACCTGGCTGAGGACCCGCCAGTACCGGTTGGCCCAGGCGGTGTCGTACGTCGCGTGCTCGGTGTCCTCTGCGAACGGCCGGCCGGAGTCGGGCAGGTCGAACGGCCGGGGGAAGGGCAGGTCGACCACGACGTCCAGGTCCGCCAGCGCCCGCATGGTCTCGCGGTAGAAGGACGCGACGGACTGCCCGTACAGCGGGAAGGCGACCGAGCGGCCGTCCAGCGTGGCGATGACCAGGCGGTGGCCGACGAGGTCGAGGTCGATCGTGAAGATCCGGCCGTCGCCGGCCCGCCCCATCGGACGGGTGGTCAGGCCGCGCCCGGTGAGCTGGAACGGCACGCCCCACCAGTGGTTGCGCCGGACACCGGCGGCGAGCCGTACCTTGCCGATGACCTGGGCGAACCGGTGCAGCGTCGCCTTGGTGTCCTGCCAGCCGGCGAGCGGCATCGCCGGGAACGGCTCCATGACGTGCCTGTTCCCGCGCCGGCGCCGCGCGATACCTCGTCAGGCGGTCGGCGCGGACGTCGTCTCGGCCGGGACCAGCGGCGGGACCAGCCGGCGGCGGCGGGGGAGGCGGTTCGCGGCCAGTGCCAGGCCGGACGTGACCACGCTGATCAGCGCGAGGAACGCGTAGCCGTAGCGGCTGTCGGAGTGGTCGGTGACGGTCGCCACGGCGAGCATCGCGACGATGGTGCCCGCGAGGCCGTACGCGTTGGCGAGGCCGAACGCCCGCCCGATCTGGCTCTCCGGTACCGACGTCAGCAGCAGGCTGCGGCTGGCGATCCGCACCTGCCCGAACAGTGACGCCCCGATCAGGATCCCGGGGATGATGCCGACCACGCCGAACTGCGGCTGAAGGACCAGTACGACCCCGGTGACCAGGATGCCGACGACCGTGATCCGCATATCAGTGGCCCGGCGGCTGATCATCCGGTACGCCGCGGCGGCGAACAGGAAACCGAGCCCGCCGAGCGCGTCGATCGCGCCGAAGACGCCGCTGCTCTGGTGGAGCTCGCCGATGAGGAAGACCGGGAAGAGCGCGTTGAAGATGGTCACCACGATGATGCCCTGCGCGTACAGGACCATCAGCGAACCCGCGCGGGCGGGCAGCTCGGCGGTGACGTGGACGGCGGAGCGCTCGTCGTGGACCGTACGCGCCGGGCCGCGCCCGATCGCGTAGACGCACAGCGCGGAGACGACGAACGTGCCGCCGTTGAACACGAACAGCGGCGTCACCCCGAGCCACTGCACGGCCAGGCCACCGACCGACGCCGACAGCAGCATGCCGGCCTGCATGGCGATCTCGTAGTTCGCGTTGAATCCGCGAAGCTCGGCCGGCCGGACCCGCTCCTTGACGAGGGCCGCGCTGGCCGGGACGAACGCCGCGTTGACCACCGCGAGCGCGAAGTTGGACGCGTACACGAACACGTCCCTCGGCCCGCCGAGCGCCATCCCGACCGGGAGGGCCAGCGCGGCGACCGCGCTGGCCAGGTCGCATCCGAACCACAGCAGCCGCCGGTCGACCCGGTCGGCCAGCCGGCCGAAGAGGGGGGACAGCGCGGCCTGCGGAACCGCGACGGCGATGAACAGCCAGCCGACCGCCAGCATCGTCTTCTCGGACCGGACGAGGAGCATCGCCGCCGAGAGGATCTGGATGTTGTTGCCCAGCGACGTGATGAACGTCGCCGGGATCAGCAGGCGTTCGGCCCGCCGGGGCCGCATGCCGTCGTCGATGTCCAATGCGCCCTCGGGGGGAGTCGGGGATACGTGTCCCGGTTCCGGACCCGGGGCTCCGATCCTGCCCTGGGACACCGACATATTGCGCCACCATCGGGCGATTCGGAAGCCGATTGGCGCCTTCCGGCCGACGGCCCGTGCCTCCTCCTTCCCACGGCGAGCCGGTACGCTGGTCAGCGGCGTCCTCGTACGCCTGACCCCTAGACCAGGTGCTCACGCCACCTGGCATCGCAGGGGCGAAGGTGATCCTCTTGTCATCACGGGTGACTTCCTCCTCGTTGTCTGCCTTTCCGGGTGACGGTGACGGTCCGCGTGAGGGCCTGTGCCGGCCACCCCGAGAGGATCGACCGTGACGGAGCAGCGAGGGCTCAAGAAGCTCGTACGTGAACGGATGGCTCACACCGGGGAGTCGTACACCACGGCCCGCCGTCATGTGCTGGCCAGGTCGGCACGGGAGAACACCCCGCCCCTGCCCGACGGCCTGCTGTACGCGGAGTTCGGCACCGACCAGCACCACGAGGCGTCCCTGATCCGGCACGCGCTCGGCGGCGTCCACGACGAGGCACTGATCGCCGGCCTCGCCGGGGGCATCGGCTTCATGTACTTCGTCTTCGAGTACCAGGACCTGCCGCCCCTGCTGACCATCGTCGCCCAGCACCATCCCGATCCGTGGGTCCAGACGGCCCTGGACCGGCTGCACGTCCCGTACGACAAACGGCACAGCGCCAAGCCCCAGTGGACCCGGGTGCGCAAGGCGCTGGACGCCGGACACCCGGTGTTCTGCGCCGTGGACCGGTCGCGGCTGCCCTGGCACGGGATGGAACCAGGATTCGGCATGGACCCGTACACGGTCGTCATCGTGGGCCAGGACGGCGACACCCTCTACGTCGACGACGCGTCCGCCGTTCCGCACGCCATCGGCGTCGAGGAGTTCGGCGCGGCGTGGTCGGCGCACCGGAAGGGCCGCCACCAGATGGTCGTGCCGACCGGAGCGGCCACCGGCGAGCCGGACGTGGACGGCGCGGTAGCGACCGTCGCCGCCCATCTCACCGGGCCGGTCCTCGGCAACCAGTTCGACGTCAACTTCGGGTTCTCCGGGATGGAGAAGCTGGCCGCGCAGCTACGCGACGCCCGGACGAAGACCGGCTGGGAGCGGCGGTTCGGCGCACCGGTGCCGTTCTTCCACGGGGTGCGAAGGCTGTACGAGTGCCTGGAGGTCGAGTACACCGCACCGGGCGCCACCCGGCCGCTGTTCGCGGACTTCCTGGATCTGGCCGGACGGCCGGACGCCGCCGCCCTGTTCCGCGAGTCGGCCCGCGGCTGGGAACGGCTTGCCGCCCTCGCGCTGGAGACGGTGTCCGGCCTCGGCGCGTACGCGGATCTCTGCGAGGAGCGGATGCGGCTGATCATGTCCCGCGGCGAGGAGGCGAGGCAGGAGATCCGGACCCTGGGGGAGCGCGCCGACGCACTCGCCGAACAGTACGGAGCGCCCGGCGCCGAGCAGCGCCGGGACCTTTTCGACGAGCTCGCCGCCATCGTCGACGCGAACCTCGCACTCGAGCGGCAGGCCGTCGACCTGCTGTAACCGGGCCCGTGCCCGGCCGTGACCAGGGGCCGCCCGGAACGATTCCGGGCGGCCCCTGGTCACGTACCGGCGAGCACCTCCGCCACGGCTGCCGCGGCCTCGGGGTGCCGGGCCAGGAGCGCGCCGACCTCGGACTCTCCGGCGGGCGCCGGCCACTCGGGGGCGTACCCGAGCAGCCCGGCCACCGCGTCGCACGCCGCCGGGTGGGTGGCCAGCAGGTCCGCCACCGGGCCGGACGCCGCAGGCACCGGCACCGGCATCCGGGCGTTCCGACCACGGCGGCACCCAGGCGTCGAGCGACGCCAGGTCGGCCGGGAACGTACGGCCCGCCTCGCGCACGAGCACCGGCACCAGCTCCTGCGCGTGTTCGCGCAGGGTCGTGATCAGCGTGGGCAGCCACGGGAGCAGTACGGCGTCGGGCAGCCGCGCGAACGCCTTCGACATCACCTCGACCACGAGCGGCGCCAACGCGGGAGCCGGCTCGAGCGCCTGCACGAACCCGCTCATGTACAGCGGGAACGCCGGGATGACGAGCGGGTTGGCCAGCAGCTCGTCGCACCTGGACCGCAGCTCGGCCAGCGGCAGCACGCCGAGCTGGAACCGGGCGGCCCACATGAGCGCCACCTTGGCGGGCGACTCCGGATGCGACTGGAGTACGGCCAGCTCGAGCTGCGCGTGGTCGCAGCCGAGCGACAGCGCGAGGCTCTCCATGCTGAACAGGAACCCGAGCATGGCCGCCACCTGGCGTACGCCGGTCTCCTCGTCAACGAAGGCGGTCGGCAGCAGCGTGCAGTAGTGCGCGTAGCCCGCGGTGACGAACGCCTCGCACCACGCGGGCAGCGCGGGCTCGGTGGCGCGGTAGTGGGTCAGCAGGCGGCGGATCCGGCGCAGTACGTCGGGCGCCTCGTCCACGGTCCGCTCGGCGGCCAGCAGCTCGACGGCCCGCGCCCCGAGCTCGTCGGCGAGCCGGCGGCCGCCCAGGTAGAGGATGGCCTCCTCGACGGCCTCGAGCGCGATGGCGGCGGTGGCCTCGGGCGCCCACACCGTACGGCGCAGGCGTTGTTCCAGCACCTGTTCGACGGTGACGCCCTCGTAGCCGAGCTCGACGAGTGATCGCTGGTTGCGGCCGATCGCCAGGTCCCAGCTCTCCTGGATGGAGCGTTCGCCGAGGCGGCGCGAGCCCATGATGGGGCGGACCGCGCCGTCCGGCAGCAGGCGGCGCAGGATCCACAGCAGGTGCGAGCAGGGTTCCAGCTCCGGGTTGGCGCCGAGGTCGAGCAGGGCCCGCTGGATGGTGCGCTTCTCCAGGTCGAGCCCCAGCGGCTCGAGCCGGTCGAGTACGTCGCGGGCCAGCGGCGGCAGCGCCTCGTACCCGACCTCGCCGATCCGGTCGCCGCCCAGGAGGATCTCGCACAGCCGGCGTACGTCGCGGCGCCCCGGGACGGTGTCCTTCTCGATGCAGGTGATCGCCGCGTCCTGGAAGTCGTACGGCGTGGGCCGCGCGCGGTTGCGCATCCCGGCGAGCAGGATCGACGTCTCGAACACCGCGATGGCGTCGGCCGTACTGGCCAGGTAGCCGTTGCGGCGGGCCAGCCGGACGATGTCGACGCACCAGCCGAGCAGCTCGGCCTCGTCGAGGTCGTCGAGCGCGGGCGGGCTCGCCAGGAAGCCGGACAGCCGGTCGGTGACCGGCCCGCCCGCGACGGGCACCGCCGCCTGGCGCGTACGGCCGGACGGCTTGCGCGCGCCCTTCTGGCCGTCGAGCCGGAAGGGCGTGACGCCGCCGCGCTTCGCCGCCTTGGCCCAGGTCGCCGCCGCGATCGACACCGAACCGGACGCCAGCCCGAACTGTGCCTCGATGGCCGAGTGGCTGGACGGGATGAGCCCGTAGAGCCAGCGCGTGTCCGTACGCGGGCTGATCTCGTACGGCTCCGCGTCCGCCGCCAGCCCGAACTGCTCGACCGGGCTGGCCGCGTGGAAGGCGCCGCACACGTACAGGCACTCCGACGGGTCGGTCCCCGACGCGGCGAGGTGCTCGCGCATCCGGGTCCACATGTAGCGCTCGCGGTCCTCATCGCGGTCGCTCCGGTCGGGGCCCAGCCGCCGGAACAGGTTGCCGATCAGCACCATGACCTGCCGGTACGTGTCGTAGTCCGCGCCGGAGAGCGGCTGCTCGACGTACTGGTCCCACCACTCGGACCAGTGCCGGACCTTGCCGTGGTGGAGCAGGTGCGCCTCGAGCTCGGCGAAGCGCGGCCGCAGGTCGCCGATCTCGATGCCGACGGCGTCGCCGTGCAGCGCCGCGTCGTCGTCGGCCGGCGCGGGTTCGGCCTGCTCGCCCGGCGCCCACTGGAATACGTGGTCGGTCGACCGGTCGACCGGCACGATCTCGACGCCCGGGGTGTCGAGGGCGTACGCGATCGCCTGGTACTCCGCCGACGCCTCCGTGATGGGCGCCACCACGCTGAGCGGCGCCCACGCGGCCGGGAAGCCGTCGATCTCCGACGCGAACGCCTGCAGCGCGACGGGCAGGCGGCAGTTGCGCAGCTCGTCGAGCAGCGGCCGAAGGTCCTCGCACAGCTCCAGGTAGATGACCTTGGGTCGCTTCTCGCGGAGCCGCCGCGCCATGGCCAGCGCGGACGCCGGTGAGTGATGGCACACCGGGAAGATCTCGAGCCGCTCGCCCAGCGCCCGGTCGACGTCGTCGACGATGCCGGACAGGATGCCGGGTACGGCCCCCGGGCCGCCGGCGAACGCGTCGGCGGCCCCGAGCAGCTGCTCGCGCAGCGCGCCGAAGGGACTCATGAGAGCGTGGCGATCGCCTGGCGGCCGCCTTCCAGGAACTCCTGCCACGGCCCGCCCTCGTCCTTCTTGCCGCGCGGCTCGACGACGCCGTGCCAGAACTTGTTCAGAATGGCCAGGTCCTCGGGGCTGCGGCGGGCCAGCGAACCCACCAGCGAGCCGGCGAGCGTCTCGGCCCGCAGCGTACGGTCGCCGAAGAACTGGCTGTGCAGGATGGCGTCCTCGAGCACGCCGATCTGCTCGGCCGTGGACAGCGCCGACTCGAGCTTCTGGTCGTCGCTGGTGGCCGACGCCGCGGCGGCGCGCAGGTCGGCGAAGCTCTGCAGCAGGATGTCCAGCAGCGTCGGAGGCAGCTCCAACTCGATCCGGTGGCGGCGCAGGAGCTCCGTCGTACGGAACCGGACGATCTCCGCCTCGCTGCGCTTGTTCGTCACGACCGGGATGCGGACGAAGTTGAACCGCCGCTTCAGCGCCGAGGACAGGTCGTTCACGCCCCGGTCACGGCTGTTGGCCGTGGCGATGATCGAGAACCCGGGCTGGGCGAAGACGATGTTGTCGCTGTCGAGCTCGGGGATGGAGACGTACTTCTCCGACAGGATGGAGATCAGCGCGTCCTGCACGTCGCTCGTCGAGCGGGTCAGCTCCTCGAAGCGGCCGATCACGCCCTGCTCCATCGCCGTCATGATCGGCGAGGGGATCATCGACGCGCGCGACTGTCCCTTGGCGATGACCATGGAGACGTTCCACGAGTACTTGATGTGGTCCTCGGTGGTGCCCGCGGTGCCCTGGACGACCAGCGTCGAGTTGCGGGAGATGGCGGCCGACAGCAGCTCGGCGAGCCAGCTCTTGCCGGTGCCCGGGTCGCCGATCAGCAGCAGGCCGCGGTCGGACGCGAGCGTCACGATGCTGCGCTCGACGAAGCTGCGGTCGCCGAACCACTTCTGCGGGATCTCGCGGTCGAGCCCGTCGGAGCGCTCGGACCCGAGCACGAACAGCCGCACCATCTTGGGGCTGAGCCGCCACGAGAACGGCTTGGGCCCGTCGTCGATGGACTCCAGCCAGTCGAGCTCCTCGGCGTACTTCACCTCGGCGGGGGCTCGCAGGATCTCGTCGGTCATGGGTTCGATATCTCCTATGCGAGGAAGTTCTTGAGCTCGAACACGAGCTTGCGGATGTGGCCCGAGATCACGGGGGTGCCCAGGTCCTTGAGACGCTGGCGGTACCAGGGGTCGATGCTCTGGTGCCCGGAGCTGTTCACCGACCCGACCGGGATGAACTTCACCCCGGACCGGTGCACCGACTCGAAGTCGGTGATCAGCGACCGGTTGTCGTAGAAGTCGGAGATCCACACCATCACGGTGTTGCGCGGATCCGCGACCTTCGGCCGGGCGAGGGCCATCGCGGCCGTACCGTCCGTGCCGCCGCCGAGCGTCGTACGCAGCAGCACCTCGAACGGGTCGTGCACCCACGGCGTCAGGTCGAGCGCGCGGGTGTCGTACGCGACCAGGTGCACGTCGACCTTTGGCAGCCCCGCGAAGATCGACGCCAGGATCGTGCAGTTCACCATCGCGTCGACCATCGACCCGGACTGGTCGACGACCACGATCATCCGCGCGGGCGTCGTGCGCTTGGCGGTGTGCCGGTAGAAGAGGCGGTCGACGTACAGCCGCTCGTCCTCCGGGCTCCAGTTGGTGAGGTTCTTCCAGATCGTGCGCTCGAGGTCGAGGTTGCGGAACACCCGCTTCGGCGGAATCGACCGGTCGATGGTGCCCGCGCTCGTCTGCTGGACCTGGGTCCGCAGCACCTCCGCGACCTCGTCGACGAACCTCCGGATCAGCGCCTTGGCGTTGGCGAGCGCTACGCCCGACAGGTTGGCCTTGTCGCGCAGCAACTGCTCGATGAGCGACATGCTCGGCGTCAGCCGCCGGGCCAGCGCCGGGTCGCCCAGCACCTCGCGCAGGCGCATCCGCTTGACCAGGTCGCCCTCCAGGGTGGCGAGGGTCCCGGACACCTCGCCCGCGCCCTCCTCGCCGAGCGCCTGCCGGAACCAGCCCGCGTCCTGCTGCCAGGCGGCGAGCTGCGTCGCGGTCACGCTGCCCGTGCCGGTGGAGAACACGTTGAGCAGCAGCTTGGACACCAGCGCCGCCCGGCGTACGCGCTGGTCTTCATCGCCGGGCGCCATGAGGCCCTCGAACTCCGGGGCCAGGTCGGGAAAGCGCTGCATGACGGTGTCGACCGACACCGACGGGTCGAGCAGTGCCGCCGGCAGCCCGAGGTCGCCGACGATGTCCACGCTGGCGTTCTCCAGTGAGGCCTGCTCGTCGCTGTCGAACAGGCGGGCCAGCAGGCGCCAGTAGAGGACCTGCCGACGGTTCTCGTCCGTGTCGCTCATCGCCTCAGCAACCGTCCCGCGCGCTCGCGGAGCACCGCCACCGCGTCGCCCGCCTTCGCCTCGGCCTTGACGACCTTCGGGTCGGTGGGGCCCATCGCCCAGTCGCCGTTGTGCGCCTCGACCGGCTTGCGCTTGACCGTCGCCCGTACGGCGAGGGGCTGGAGCGTCCAGCGCCCGCCGTCCCAGCGGACCAGGCCGATGCACGCCGAGGAGGCGGCCACCAGCGCGGGCGTGAGCGGCCCGCAGGACGGCAGGCGGCCCACGTCGACCGCGAGCGCGTGCCCGTCGAGGGTCAGCGTGTCGCCGTCCATCGCGTAGCCCTCGACCAGCACGGGTTCGGCGATGCGTACGGGATGGCGGTCCAGGGGCGCGACCGCCGGGGCGAGCGCTCCGGTCAGCCGCAGGCGTGCGGTCGCGAACGGATCGACCGGCTCGCCCGCGTCCGCGCGATCGTCCTGCCACAGCAGGTCGCCACCCGCCGGCAGCGGCATGTCCGCGATGTCCAGGGCGCGGCGCTCGGCCAGCGCGCCGAGGAGCACGGGGTGGGCCTGCAGCAACCGCCACACGGCCGGGCCCGCGATCGTGTCGACCTTGGCGGCGGCGACGCTCGTACGTACCAGGCGCTGCGGCGTGCCGTCGGAGGGCTCCAGGATCGCGTGGACCTGTATCTGGACGGCGGTGCCGTGCTCGTGCACGTCGACGCCGAGGACCAGCAGCCGTCCCGACACGGACGCGGCCTTTTCGGTGGGCGGGGCACTCTGCGAGAGCAGCAACGCGCGCGCCCACAGATCGGCCCACCGGCGGGCGGGCAGGCGCTCCATCGTCGAGACGGGACACGACGCCCGCAGCTCCGCCGCCAGGCCGTCGACCAGCACCGCGAGGCGGCGCAGGCCGGGCTCGGCGAGCAGCGCCTCGATCGTCTGGTCCGACGCGGAGACGAGGTCGTGGTCGACGCCGCGCCATCCGGAGATCGCCAGCTCGTGCAGCCAGGAGCGGCAGCCGCCGAGCTTGTCGTTTTCTGCGCTCGCCGCCGGCGCGTCTTGCCACTCGCTCCGGGTGCGCCCGAGCGCGTCGTCGAGGCGGCCCAGCCAGGCGTCGTGTACCGCGCCGAACAGCGCGGTACGCGCCCCGGCCAGCGCCGTCAGATGCTCGTCCGTGACCGACCCCGCGGCGACCTTCCCGGCCGCCTCACCGACCGCCGGCCCGAGCGGCGTCGCCCCGACGGCGGCGGCCATCGCGGCCAGCGCCTGCGCGCGATCCGCCCCGAGCCGAGCCAACCCGTGCGTGAGGGCCTCGTCGAAGCCTGAGACCAGGTCGAGCGCCTCCGCGACCCCGTCTGGGGCGCCGTCGAGCAGCTCGCCGAGCTGCACACCGAGCATCAGCGCACCGCCCCGGTCGCCGGGAACCAGTGCAGCTCCGCGATCGGCTCCGTCGTGACCGGCAGCTCCAGGTAGGCCAGATGCCGCAGGAACCGGCTGAACACCACCGCCGCCGGCGCCCGCTCATGCGTGCCGGTCAGCTTGCTCGCCAGATCCTCGTCCTCGCCGACCTCGACCCGGAGGTACCGCGCGACGCGCTCGAGGCCGTACTGCAACCGCGCCTCGTCGATCAGCGCCCGCAGATGCTTACACGGGTACGACCCCTGCAACCCACCACACGGCCGATTGTTGTTGGTACTACAACTGAGCCCGTGCGTGGCGGCGGTGATCGACGAGACATAGACCCGCTCAAGATCCGACCCGCTGGAGACGACCCCCTGCAACCGCCCGTCCGCCAGTTCGACGAACGGAACCTTCGCCAACTTCCGCGGCCGCACGGGCGGCACCACCCGCACCACACTGCACCGCTCGAACGCGGCATCGTCCATGCTCACGACCCGCGACCCCCCACACCGTCGATCATGAACCGGGAAACTACCCGACGGCGCCGACACTTCGAGCCCGAACAAGAACACCCAGGTGAGAGCCGATATAGGGCCTTCTGGCGGCCTCGTCGCATCTGCCCTGTGCGGCCAGCAGATCGGCGGCCCCTTCGCAATCACCTTCGCGGCATCCAGGGCCTGCCTCGAAGTCCCCGTCGTAGCGAGTGGGGGCTTCGAGACAGGCCCTGAGGGGCCCTACGCCGTTTCGCTGTGGTGCGTCATGGTCACGGTCTTCGGGCCCTTGCCGGGAACGTTGTGGCACACGTGGTCCTTCGCGGGGCCGGTGAAGCCGTACAGGCTCCGCAGGCAGGCCCCGAGCGCGAGCTGGCCGTAGTAGTTCGGATGCAGGGACTCCTGCTTGGTGCCCTGGCTGCCCATGGCGACGAGGAAGCGTGCCCACTCGGCGACATCGCCGGCCACCGGGTTCTTCAGCGAGTTGGCGCTGGCGGCCTGCTTCGAGGCCTTCGCGCATACCTCGCGGCCCTGGAACAGGTTGCGCAGGTCGAGGAAGTCCAGGCCGTTGTGGATCGCGACCGCGTGCAGCATCAGAGAGATCTCCGATACGAGGGTGTCGCGGGCCCAGGTGGAGTCGTCGTTGTAGACCGGGCAGCCGCCCAGGCCGGCGCGCCCCGCGTACGTCTCGGGATAGGCGTTCTCGGCGCCGCGCGGAATCGGCGACGGGTAGGACTGCAGGACGAACCGGTACGAGCCCGCCGGATGGCCGGCGGCGTTCATGACGGCGCGGACCTCGGCGACGGCCTTCTCGATCTTCGGGGCGCTCTGCGTCAGGCGCGTCTTGATGAGGGGCTGCTGGGTCGCGTGGCAGTGCCGGTAGGCGAGGAAGCCCTTGACACAGTCCTCGATGACGTCGGAGAAGCCCAGGTCGTTGCCGCCGATGGACAGGACCACCAGCTTCACGTTGTTCTTCCGCGCGACCTCGGCCAGCTGGTCGGCCTGGGGTTTCTCCCCCTTGAACGCCACGCCGCCGTGGGCGGCCCGGATGACGTTGTCCGTGGTCGCGCCGGAGCACGCCAGGTTGATCCGGTGGTCCACCGCGATCCCGGAGTTGGCGATCTCGGCCGAGTCGGAGCGGTCGCAGCCGTCGGTGGTGGATCCGTACACGCGCGCGGCGTCGTGGTAGCACCACGAACCGTTCGTGTTGCAGGAGTAGGCGCCGCGGTCGGTTCCCCAGCGGTCGCCGAGCAGGTTGAGCGGCACGGCGTTCCCCTGCCAGCGGCCCGCCTCACCGGAGATGAAGCTGTCCCCGAGAGAAACGGCCGCGGTCGGCGCGCGGTGCCCGTTCGCCGGCGCCATCGCCGTCGCCGACGGCCCGATGCCGACCACGCCGGTCAGGGCCAATGCCGGAAGGCCCCACCGTACGGCCCGCCCGGTCGTTCCGAATGCATGCATCACTGCAGTCCCCACCCCGTGTGTGTCGTTCCGGCGAACCCGGAAGCGACAGCATGCCCACGGCTGCCCCGGCCCGGGCTTCTCTGACACGCAAGCGAGATCAACGGCGGCCCCAGGATTCGGAAAAGCGACCAGCCGAAGGCCCGGGCCCCATTCACCAGGCACGCACGGCACAGACCGCCCGAAGGCCTACGACAGCGACGTCGGTGGCTGTCCCCGGTTGCCGCCGTACCTCGGCCACGAGCCGTGGCACGACCACCCGGTCCACCCTTCAGGCTCGTGGATAGCAATCGTAGATCGTCGCAGGTTGCACCCCGATAATCAGATTGTCGATGGCCTGACGGTTTTCACCGAAGTACGCGAGCCAGTCGGCTACGAGATACACACCACCCGACTCATCGCAGCCCAGAAAGTACCTCCCCTGATCAAGTTCACCGATGGGGAACAGGGATTTCTCGATGACTTCGCCCCATTCGGCGAACCGGTCCTCTTCTCCCAGCGCCAACAGTGGATTCAATTCGAAGGGTTCGCGTGCTCGAGATATACCACGCCCGCCGTGCTCGAACGTCAGCCCGCCGAATTCGGCAAGGATTCGTTGGGCCGCCTGGTGCATACTGACCAGGCCAGATGCTTCGATACGGGTGCGCCACTCTGTTGTGTCGACCTGTCGGCCAGGCCGCCAGGACGCTGCGAGCAGGACGCGCTCCGCCTCGGTGGAGAAGTCTCGCATCAGTCCTCATGTAAGGATGTTGAGATGGAAATGTCCCGCCAAAACTTTGCGGCTGTCGCCGCGCTGGTGAGGCGGATAGCGGCCAGCCGTTCTTACCGTTGTACGGAGTTGCTCGTCGACGACCACCTTCCTCGAACTAGTTCGCGTCACGCCGGTATGCGTAGTGGATTAGCCCTTCGTGAAACCTGCCCACCTTGTCGTACAGCGCGCGAGCCGGGGCGTCTTCCAGCGTGTTCCAGTAGAGGCCTGGGAAGCCCTGCTCTTTGGCGTCCCGTGCCACCCACTCGATCATTGCCATCGCAATACCGCGCCGCCGGACTTCCGCGTCCACGAACAAGTCCGCCAGATAGCACTTCCCGGCGTACCAGACACTGGTGTGGAACAGGTAGTGCGCGATGCCGACCATCTTGCCGTCCAGCCGGCCGGCGATCCCGCGTATCTGCTCGTCGTTGAGCAGGCGTCGCCAGGTCCTTTCGTAGTCGTCGTCGCGGCGTTCGACCTCGAAGTATGTGTCTTTACCACGGGCCAGCACTTCCCAGCGGGTTCGGTCGGATTCGGCCAGGAAGCTGATCTCCACCATGGCGGCCATCCTGTCCTACGGCCAGCGACGCGCGAATACCCGTTCCCGGACAACCTGCGCCGTTGATCGAGCGGTCGGCCGCGCGGTGCTGGAAAGGTACGGAGTCAATATCAACGATGCCGCGAACGGGCATGCGGCTGAGGCACCTAAGGTCAGCGCCGGCTGTTCGCATTTCCGGTTGCCGTCGGCCGCACCGGCGTCGTTCGAGGGCGTGCCTGACCTAGACGCGGGAGTTGCAAGGCTCGGACAGCGCAGCGAGCCGGTGTCGGTCAGTGGTTCAGCGCGAGTACACGGGACATGGCGGCGTAGGGCGGTGTTCTCGTGACGGAGCACGAGCAACTCAACGCCCGTCCGGGTGATCGCGGCTCAACCAACGGAAAGAGGTCACCACCGCCCGTACGAGTGTCTGCCGTCCGCCTTCTGGGGCCACGGCAGAGCGGCAGCCCACTCAATAGGCTTGCCGCCATGACTCGTTGGGAAGAGCTGACCGGTGGGACGTCCGGGGAGGACTACGCCGCGCGGTTCGCCGTGCTGGCCGACAGCGGTAATGACATGCATGGTGAGGCGCGGTTCTGCGCCGCGCTTGTTCCCGCCGGAGCGCGGGTGCTGGACGCCGGGTGCGGCACCGGGCGAGTCGCGATCCGTCTTGCGGAGCTCGGGTACGACTGTGTCGGGATAGATCTCGATCCGTCCATGCTGGCGGTGGCGCGGAAAGAGGCGCCGGGACTGCCCTGGATCCGGGCTGACCTGGCGGGGTTCGACCCGGCTGAGGTCAATCTGGCCGCGGACTTCGACCTCGTGGTCGCCGCAGGCAACATCTTCCCGCTTCTCGCCGCCGGCACTGAGCCTGCGGCGGTAACTCGCCTGGCCACGACCCTGCGCCCGGGTGGTCTACTGGTCGCCGGATTCGGCTTGGACAAAGCCCACCTGCCGGTACCCCCCAGCATCACCCTGCCGGAGTACGACGCCCACTGCGCCGCGGCCGGTCTCACCTTCGTCGACCGCTTCGCCACTTGGGACACCGACCCTTACGACGGCGGCGGCTATGCCGTCAGCGTCCACCGCCGCTCATGATCCCTGTCTTCGCCGGAATACGGCTCCGGACCGTTTACCGAGGCTGAATGGCTGAGCGCTGCCTGGATCACCCAAGGGACGACGGAGCCCGCGCCTCCGCCCCAGTAGCGCCCTGGACACGGTCGGCGGCAACGAAACAGCCCCTCGCCACTCGTTGGTGGGGGGCTGTTTGCGCTGGGGGGGCGGGTCCAGGATTCGAACCATGACTTCCTGCTTGTCGTCCGGCAGAGCGCTCGCACCGCCTCGTACGCCGACTCGGCCATGCGATCGCCCCCGCGCCCCGGAACTCCGACGCGTTCAGGTTCGGTGTCCGGCGGGGGACGCGGTGGGCGGAACGTGGAGAGGGATGACTAATCGTGACCCCGTGCGCCTCGACCACTATCCTGACCACAAACTAACTGGACAGGTCATAAATCGTGATATTGATGGATATGTCCAGCCTAAGTTAGGCTCCGGTCAAGACGGATCTTGAGCACAACCGGCAACCCCTGGGTGGAGGCTGGCAGTGTCGGTGGCACGTCACGAGTCGTCGCCGGCGACCCCGTCGCCGGACGACACCGGCCTCTTGGTCCACGTCCCGGAGCACTGGCGCGTCGAACGCGCCGGTACCTGGATCCACGTCACGCCGCCGGACATCGCACTCCGAAGCCAGGGCTGGAAGCTGCACGTCTCCGCGGTGCCGTCATCGGCACAAAAAATCCTCGACCGCGTCACGCCCGTGCTCGTGGCGGCGGGCTGCCCGTTCAAGTTCGCCGCCACGTACGGCGAGGTCGCGCGGCTGACGGGGCGGCATTTCGATCGGGGTTCGGCCGGCAAGTTCCTCACCGTGTACCCGCCGGACGACTCCGGCCTGCCCGAACTCGCCAAGGCCCTGGACGAGGCGACACACGGTCTGTCAGGACCGCGTATCCTTTCCGACCGCCCTTTCCGGCCCGGCAGCCTGGTCCATTACCGGTTCGGCGGCTTCGTACGGAAACTGCGGCTGGCCACGAATGGCGTGTACGAACCGGTCGTGACCGCACCCGACGGCACGTACGTCGCCGATCGCCGGGAGGCGTGGTTCGCACCGCCGCCCTGGGCGCCCCCGAACCCCTTCGAGGAGCCTCAACCTCCGACGGCGGCGCCGCGTGGGGTCCTGGTCGGGGACCACTTCCTGTTGCGCGGCGCCATCCGGCACGCGAACAAGGGCGGCGTCTTCCGCGCCACCGACCAGCGGACCGGCGAGGAGGTCGTGGTCAAGCAGGGCCGCCGGTACGTCGAGGTACGGCGCGACGGCGGTGACGTGCGCGACCTGTTGCGGCACGAGGCGCGCATGCTGGAGCTGCTCGCCGGGACCGGCGTCGTGCCGCGGGTGAGCGCGCTGATCGAGCTGCCCGAGCACACCTTCCTCGTCGTGCAGGCGATCGAGGGGGTCTCGCTCGACCTCCACACGCAGCGGCTCCACCGGGGGCGGGCCGGGCGGCCGGACCTCGAGGAGACGCGCCGTACCGCCGCACGGCTGGTGGACCTCGTGGCCACCGTCCACCGCGCCGGCGTCGTCATCCGGGACCTGACCCCCGCCAACGTCCTGGTACGCCCGGACGGAGCTCTGTGCCTCATCGACCTGGAACTGGCCGCCCTGGCCTCCGAGGAGGTCGTCCCCGGCGGCTCACCGGGCTACGCGGCGCCCGAGCAGTGGACCGCTCCACGTACGACGGCCGCCGCGGACCTCTACAGCCTTGGCGCGATCCTGTTCGCGCTGGTGACCGGCGCCGAGCCACGCCTCGTCGATGACACCCGCGGCACGTACGGGCGGCTCGCCGTCTGGCTGGCCCGCTGCGCGCGGGACAATCCCGTGGCCGCCGAGTTCGCGCCGCTGATCCTGGGCCTGCTCGAGGACGAGCCCGACCGTCGCCTGCCGCTCGACCGCGTACGCGAGGCGCCGCACCGGCCCGCGGCCCCGGTGCACGACGACGCCGATCGTCTCCTCGACGACGGGCTCACGTACCTGATCGCCTCCGGCGGCGACGGCATGGATCCGGACGGCGCCCGTGAACCGGGGACCGAGCGCTGGTGGCCCGCCGACGCGTTCGGCGCCACGACCGACCCGTGCAACGTCTACTACGGCGGCGCGGGGATCCTCGGAGTGCTGGCCGCGGCCCACCATCATCGGCCGGGCCCCGAGCTGCGCGCCGCGACCGTACGCGCCGCCCGCTGGCTGGACCGTTACGCCGCGGCGGAACCCCTCGTGCTCCCCGGCCTGCACTTCGGGCGTGCCGGTACGTACTGGGCGCTGCTCGAGGCCGGGATCGCGCTCGACGACACGGAACTCGTGACGCGGGCCGCGGACGCGGCGGAGCGGCTGCCGGTGTCCGATCCCGTGCCGGACGTCAGCCACGGCATCGCCGGATCGGGCCTGACCGCCCTGCGGTTCTGGCGGCACACCGGGCGCGCGTCGTTCCTCCGGCAGGCGGAGACGATCGCGGACGCCCTGCTCGCCGCGGGCGACGACGGCACCTGGCCGGTACCGCCCCAGCCTCCGCACCTGCCCGACGGCGCCACGCATCACGGGTTCGCGCACGGTACCGCCGGCATCGCGGCGTTCCTCCTGGACACCGCGACGGCGACCGGACGCGGCGACTGCCTGCGGGCGGCGCGCCTCGCGGGCCGTACGCTGTGCGCCGCGACCCTGTGGGGCGACGGCGGCACCGCACGCTGGAGCGCCGGCCCCGGCGAGCGGGTTCCCCTGTCGGGGTGGTGCAGCGGAGCGGCCGGCGTCGGAGGGTTCCTGCTGCGGCTGTGGGCCGCGACCGGCGACGAGGACGCCCTCGCGGCGGCACGCGGAGCGGCGGAGGCCGTCCGCCACGACGTCTGGCAGTCCCAGCCCGTCCACTGCCACGGTACGGCCGGCTCGATCGAGTACCTGATGGACCTCGCCGAGGCGACCGGCGAGGAACGCCACGCCGCGCAGGCCCGCGAGGCCGTCTCCGCGCTGGCCGCACACGCGGTCGTCCGTGGCGGGCTCCTCCTCACCCCCGACCACACCGGCACCGCGGTGCTCCCCGGCTGGGGTACCGGAACCGCGGGCGTCGCCGCCGCCCTGCTCCGCCTGCGCGGCGTGCCCGTACGCCTGTTCATGCCACCGGTCGGCGACCCCGGCCGGTCCCTCGTGGCCCCGGCCACCCCCCGTACGTGCGGCGTCGTGTCGCACTGATCGGCCCGCCATGGGCCGGTCTCCCCCGTAGGAAGGAAGCACGATGATCACCAGCAACCTGGACGAGCTGCAGCGCCTGCCCGAGGAGAGCCTGGCCGAGAACCGTACGCCGTGCATCCCGGCGGCGGGCGAGCAGATCCCGACCTTCACCACCGTCTGCTGACACGACCAACGCCGCATCGGGGTCTTCATTTGTGAAGACCCCGATGTGCGTTTTCGGCGGTTCGTCTATCTTCGTCCTCTATGGATCGGGGGACGGTATGCACGGACCGGTCAGGGTGCTCGCGGCCCTCGCCATCGCCGTCGGCTGCGTGGCGACGGGATGTGGCAAGGACCGCCAGGTCAAGGCCACGATCGGGGTCGACGAGCCCGTCGCACTGGCGGACCGGCAGATCCACCTGACGGTCGGCGGGCTGTCCCCGCACGCGGCCGTCACCGTGAGCGCCACGGCGACCGACCGCGAGCGGCGGCAGTGGCGCGGCTGGGCGACCGTCCGCGCGGACGGCCACGGGGTGGTGGACCTCGAGCGGGACCGCTCGACCTCGGGCACGTACACCGGCGTCGACGGCATGGGCCTGTTCTGGTCGATGAACCCGCTCACCGGCGACCCCGAGCAGTCCTGGTTCCTCCCGCCCGAGCCCCGTCTCCAGCCCTCCTATCCGGTACGGGTCACCGTGACCGCACACGGCCGCAGCCTGGCGGAGCGGACCCTCACCCGGCGGTGGCTCGGCGACGGCGTCACCCGCAAGAGCTTCACGGTCGGCGCCGACGGGTTCTCCGGCGATCTCTACCTGCCTCCCGCCGGGCACGGCCGGCACCCGGCGGTGCTCGCGCTCGGCGGCTCCGAGGGCGGCAACAGCCGGAAGTTCGACGCCGCGATGCTCGCCTCGCACGGGTACCCGACCCTGTCCCTGGCCTACTTCGGCGAACCCGGCCTGCCCGCCGAGCTCCAGAACATCCCGCTGGACTACTTCGTACGCGCGGCACGCACGCTGGCCGCCCAGCCCGGCGTCGACCCCGCGCACGTGGTCGTCTCCGGCTACTCGCGCGGCAGCGAGGCGGCCCTGATGCTCGGCGACCGCTACCCCCGGGTTTTCCACGGCGTGATCGCCTACTCGCCGTCGAGCACGGTCAACCCGGGATACCCGGGCGGCGGGACCGCCTGGACCGACCACGGCCACCCGATCGCCGACGGTACGATCCCGCTCGACCACATCGGCGGCCCGCTCGTGACGGTCGCGGGCGACCACGACGTGCTCTGGCCGACGAACTCCTCCGTCTCCTCGTCCCGGCAGATCATGACCGAGCTCGACCTCAGCCACGACCCGTACCCGCACGAGGCCCTGACCTTCCTGGGGGCGGGACACGGCGTCGGCACGTTCCCCTATCTGGCCACGGGCACCAAGGTCCGGTCGCCCGTCGGCACGCTCGACCTCGGCGGCAGCCGCGTCGCCGACGACAAGGCCAGGGAACGCGGCTGGCCGATGGTCCTGGTCTTCCTCGCCAACATGGAACGCTGAATATGCTGAGGCCACGATGACCGAAGACGCCTTCGACGCCGGTGGCCTGTTCGACGAGGACTACCTGCACCTGTTCGCCGAGCCGCTCGAGGAGCGCGCGGAGGCCGAGACCGACCTCATCTGGCGGCTGCTCGAGCTGGAGCCCGGCATGGAGGTGCTCGACCTGGCCTGCGGGCACGGGCGGATCGCGAATCGCCTGGCCGAGCGCGGCTGCCGGGTCACGGGGCTGGACTCCACACCGGTGTTCCTCGACCGGGCCCGCCGCGACGCCGAGGTACGCGAGGTCGACGTGACGTACGTCGAGGGCGACATGCGGTCGCTGCCGTGGGACGGCCGGTTCGACCGGGTCGTCAACTGGTTCACGGCGTTCGGCTACTTCGACGACGAGGGCGACCGCCGGGTACTCGCCGAGATGGCGAAGGTCCTGCGGCCGGGCGGCCGGATCGCCATCGAGCTGAACAACCGCGACGCGATCATCCGCGGCTACCAGCCGGCCGTCGTCGTCGATCACGACGGCGACATGGTGATCGACCGGCACCGGATGGAGCCGTTGACGGGCCGGATCATCACCGAGCGCACCCTGATCCGCGAGGGCCGGATCCGGCACGTGCCGTTCTTCGTGCGGCTGTTCACCTTCACCGAGCTGCGCGACTGGCTGCTCGCGGCGGGCTTCGCCACGGTGGACGGGTACGGCGAGGACGGCACACCGCTGACCTTCGAGAGCCGGCGAATGATCACCGTGGCCCTGGGGCGTATCTGACAAATCCCTGTCCGGCTCGCTACGAACGCGATCTGTCAGACACGCCTTAGGTCGTGGTGCGGGCGATCAGCTCCAGCCCGAGTGACACGTCCCGTGGAGCCGTGCGCCGGTCGAGCTGCTGGATGAGACGCTCCATGGCCGCGCGGCCGGACTCCTCCAGCGGCTGGCGCACGGTGGTGAGGCCGATGACCTCGGCCGGCTCGCCGTCGTCGAACCCGGCCACGGCGACGTCCGCGGGCACGGCCAGGCCGAGATCGCGCGCGGCGCGCAGGACGCCGGCGGCGAGGATGTCGTCGGCGGCGAAGACCGCGGTGGGCCGGTCCGGCCGGTTCAGCAGCTTCCCGGCCGCGGCGAACGCGTCCCGAGACCGGTGGCGGACCAGCCGCATGTCGCGATCGGCGAGCTCGTGCCCTGCCTCGGCCAGCGCCGAACGGTAGCCCTCGAGCCGACTCTGCGTGGGGGAGACGTAGCGGTCGGACGCCTGCGCCTCCCCGAGGAAGGCGAACCTCCGGTGCCCGCGCTCCAGCAGGTGCCCGGCGACGAGGCGTCCGCCGGCCGCGTCGTCGGTGTGAACCGAGTCGAGGCCGGGATGGCGGACGTCGACCAGGACGGTGGGCAGCCCAAGGCCGGTGAGCCGGTCGGCCACGGCCGCGTCGAGGGGGAGGCTGACGACGATGAGGCCGTCCAGCCGTCCGGTGACGGGCAGGCTCGCGAGCAGCGGCGACGTGCTCTCGGCGGCCGACTCCTGGTCGAAGAGCACGACCTCCAGCGGCCTTCGGGCGACGGCGGCCAGGATGCCGTTGAGCCTGCGGGCCACGGACGGGTACGACGTGTGGGGCGCGAGCACGCCGATCCGGCCCACGCCGCGACGCGCCTTGGCGACCGCGGCCGGCTTGGGGGTGAAGCCGAGCGTGTCCACGGCCGCGAGCACCTTGCTCCGCGTCCGCGCGCTGACCCGGCCGGGCGTGTTGAGCGCCAGTGACACCGTCGAGATGCTGACGCCCGCCTCGGCCGCAACGTCGTAGATGGTCGCGCTCATGGGGGCAGCCTAGCCGTCGAAGTGCTTCGATCGAAACACTTGACGCGACCGCGAGTGGTCCCTTGTGATGGAACGCATGAGTCGTTCATGTGTGGTGACAGGAGGTGGCCGGGGGATCGGCCGGGCGGTCGTCGAGCGGCTCGCCCTCGAGGGTGACACGGTCGTCGCGATCGAGCGGGACCCGGCCGCGCTGACCTGGCTGACGGAGCATCCCGCCGGAGACCGCCTGGTCGGCGTGGCCGGCGACGCCGCCGACGCGGCCGTCGCGGAGCGGGCCGCCGACCTGGCACAGGCCGCGGCGCCGCTGGCCGGCTGGGTCAACAACGCCGCGGTGTTCCGCGACGCCTCGGCGCACACGGCCACCGCCCGGCGGATCCTGGAGCTCATCGCGTCGAACCTCGACACCGCCGTCGTGGGGTGCGTGACCGCCGTACGCCGTTTCGTCGCCGCGGGTACGGCCGGGGCGATCGTCAACGTCTCCTCCCACCAGGCGCGCCAGGCGGTCCCGGGCGCCCTGCCGTACGCGACGGCCAAGGCGGCCATCGAGGGGATGACCAGGGCCCTCGCCGTCGAGTACGGCCCGCGCGGCATCCGGGTGAACGCGGTGGCGCCCGGCTCGGTGCACACCGAGCGCTACGCCGAGCAGCTCTCCGCCGGCGACGCGGAGTCCGTCGTGCGCCGGATGGCCGAAGTACATCCGTTGGGACGGGTGGCCACGACGGGGGAGGTCGCCGCCGCCATCGCGTACCTGCTGTCGCCGGACGCCGGCTTCGTCACCGTGCGCGACCCTGCCCGTCGACGGCGGCCGTACCGTGCTCGCGCACGACCCTGAGGCGAGCCGGCCCTGACCCGCGGGCCGATCCCGGCGGCGCCCGGTTCGTGGCGCCGCCGGGATCGGTCCGTCAGGTGCCGAGGAAGGAGCGCACCTGGCCGAGGACCGTGGTGTCGGTCAGGTACCCGATGTGGGTCTGGCACGCCACGTTGTGGTTGGTGGCGCCGTTCAGCTCGGTACTGTTGTAGGGAATGATCACGCCGTCGCACGCCGAGTACCAGGTGGCGTACTTCGTGGTGCCGGGCGTCTCATCGCCCGAGGTCACGGTCTGGATGAACGCCGAGCCCGGGAGCATCTCGACGCAGGACGGGTTGATGGTGCAGGCGGACGCGTAGGTCGTTCCCTGGTTTGCGCCGGCGATCGAGGCGAGGTGCCGCACGTACTGCTGGCCGCCGAGCTGTGTGATGTACCAGTCGCTCACCAGCCCGCCCATGGAGTGGTTCACGATGTCGACCTGCGACGCACCGGTACGGGACAGGACCCGCTGGACGTACGAGGCGAGTCCGGCGGCGCTGGTCTTGTTGGACTGCGCCCAGTCGTACTCGTAGGCGAACAGCTCGCTGCTGCTGTAGCCCGCCGGCCTCGGCGAGGATCGACAGCGCGCCGTCCCGCCCGGAACGGGCCCGTACGAGCAGCTCCTCGAGCACGGCGATGCTGACCGTCCCGGCCACGCAACACAACGGACATCTCGCCAGTCTCACCCGGCGATCGAGGAAGGGAAAGCGCGTGAGATCAGTCGCCGGTCACACCGTCGGCCATCTCGCGCAGGATGTCGATGTGGCCGTTGTGCCGGGCGGTCTCCTCGATCAGGTGCAGCAGGATCCAGCGCAGGTTGGGGTGCTCACCGCCCCGGAACGGCTTCTTGGCGATCGTGTCCAGGTCGTGCTCGGCGACCAGCTTCCGGTAGCGCGCGGCCTGCTCCTCGTACGCGGACAGCAGGTCCGCCAGCGGGATGTCGACGGCGATGCGCATCTCCCGGTCGGGGTCCTCCTTCGTCCACGGCCCCTTGTCCTCGCCGCCGAGGAGGATCACCTCGAACCAGTAGTACTCCACCCAGTGGAGATGGCTGATCAGCCCGCACAGGGTCATCAGCGGGGAGCCCGGCAGCGGCGCCGAACGGGCGTCGTCGGGCGAGACGCCGTCGCACTTGGCGCGCGCGGTGTCACGGACATAGTCGAGGAACGTGGCCAGCGAAGCGCGCTCGTCCCAGCTCGGAGGTGTATCGGTGCGTGTCATCGCGAGCATGCTCGCCGATCGCACACTCCGCTGTCGACCCGATTTGCCGACCTGGCTGACGGTGCAGCAGCGTCATCGAGGCCCGAGCCCGGTCTTCCCGTCGAGTAGTTCGCGTGCGACGTCGAGGTGGCCCGCGTGGCGTGCGGTCTCCTCGATCATGTGCAGGACGATTCGGCGCAGGTCGGTGATCTCCTCTCCGAGCGAGCCGGGGTGACGTCCTCGCGACGGCGTCGACAGTGGGGTGGAGGCAAGGACCGCGTTGGATCGCTCGCACTGGTCGCGGTAGAACGCGAAGACCGCAGATGGTGGTCGCGGGGTGGTCAGTGGCGTGTGGTCGTCGTCGGGCCAGGCGAGCGGCTCGGCGGAGCCGGTGGCGATCTCCTGGAACCAGTGCCGCTCGGCGTAGCCAAGGTGTTCCACGAGACCCAGCGGAGTCCATCCCGAAGGCAGGACCGGCGTCGTCAGGGCTTGGGCGTCGAGGCCGCTGATGATCGCCAGAACGCTGGCACGCTGCGCCTCCAGGAACATGAACAGTGCGTTCTTCTCGCTGTCATCCACCTGCTCCACGCCCTTTCAGATCAGATCATGAAGAATGGCCGGGCACCGCGGTCGCGACCGGCAAGTGCCGCACAGTAGCGAGCGGGACCGACATTCTCCGGGCGCCGGTGAACATGATTCGTGATCTTGTTCCGCCGTGCACCGGCGATGGTTATCGTCACCTCATGATGAGCGTGACGATCTCTGTACTCGGAGCATGCGGTGGGCGGGGCGGCCCTGGTAGGGGGAGCCGTGTCGGCTCCCCCTCGAGGTCGATCAGTACTTGAACGTGTGCGCCGAGTCGAACTGGTAGTCGCCGCCGAGGAATCCGCCCTCGACGTGAAGCTCGCCGGCTCGCTGGCCGGTCGCCACTGCCGGTGACTCGAGATCGGCGCTGGTGACGGTCTGGATCCGCTGCTCGGGGTCGCTGTAGGAGGCGATTCCGGCGACGGTGAGCCGGGGCTGGGCGGCGTACTCCGGCAGCTTCACGGTCTTCACCCAGGCGGTGCCGCACGTGTCGGAGGCCCACAGTTGCAGCGTGCCGCCCGGGACGTTCTGCCGGCTGTCGTTGCCGCCGTTGATCGGGTACGACGTGACGAGCCGCGGCTCGTACTTGCCCTCGTACGCCGTGCAGACCGGTCCGTTGTCGGTGGCGGAGGCCGCGCCGACGAACGCCGTGCCGACGAGACCGCTGCCGATCAACCCGGCGGCGGCCAGCACGGCGATCCGGCGGTGAATCTTCGAGTTCATTTGTTCCCCCGTGGGTCGATTGACCTATCTGATCGACCGGGCCGGGTATTTGTTCGGGAATTTGCCGTGCGCATTCTCGCCGGAAAATCGCGTGGGCTCTGCACCTTGACAGTCCGCTGAGCGAGGTGTGTATTGGATCCAAATCGACGGGTTGATCAGCGAATGTGCCGTCTCTCGTCCGAGGGCTAGCGATATCGGATCCGATAGAGATGGCTGTCGCGGAGGAGGGGCGATGGGAACAATGCCCGAGCCGACCTGGCACGAGCGGTCCGTGACCCGTCGCGCGATGCTGCGGCGTGCCGGCCTCGCCGGGGTCGCGCTCGCCGGATCACCCCTGCTCACGGCCTGCGGCGGCACGTCCTCGGGCTCCGGGACGGTCGAGTTCTGGGACATGGTCTGGGGCGGCGACGACTACGAGTCGGCGGCACGCGCGCTCATCGCCGAGTTCGAGAAGGCGCAGCCCGGGATCAAGGTGAACTACCGGCTGCTTCCGTGGACGAGTTTCTATGAGGTGTTCGCGACCGCGGTGAGCTCGGGGACGACGCCCGACGTCAGTACCGGCGCCACGTACCAGGGGTTCCAGTACGCGAAGTCACTCCTGCCGGTGAACGCGACCATCGACGCCTGGCAGAAGGGCCCGACCGGCAAGGACGTGCTGCCCGTGTCGATCGCCGCGCAACGCGACGCCGGCGGCGACTACCTGGGGTTGCCGTGGGCCGTGGAATGCCGGGTGATCTCCTACCGCAAGGACTACTTCGCGGCCTCGAACATCCCCGTTCCCGCGTCGCTCACCGAACTCGGCCAGGCGGCACGCGCGCTGACCAGGAACGGCCGCTACGGGCTCGGCTTCTCCGGCGAGACGCTCGGCTCGCAGATGCTGATGTCGTTCTTCTTCAACAACGGTGGCGGCCTTTTCACCGCCGGCTGCCAGGCCGATCTCGTCAACGACCGCAACCGCGAGGTCTGCGCCTGGGTCCAGGCGCTCGTACGCGACGGCGCGATCCCCAAGGCGGCGGCCGGGTGGGGCATCGACGACGTCGCGAACGCGATGAAGCGGGGCGACATCGCGATGTGCCACAACGTCCCGAACTGGTTCCACCACCTCGGCGACGCGGGCCCGCACGTGGACGTGCTGCCGCCCCCGACGGGATTCCACGGGGACAAGGGCACCATCATCTGGTACGGGCCGATGATGCTCTATCGCAGCGTCGGGAGCGACCAGGACAAGGCGCTCACCTTCATGAACTGGTGGCTCGATCACCAGTACGAGATGTGGTCGAACGGCGAGATCAGCACGCTGCCGGCCCGGCGATCCTTCTACGAGAAGGTGTCGGCGTTGCAGGACCCGCGCGTACGCAAGGTCCGCGACCAGTGGGTGCCCGTCGGCAAGACCCTGTCGGCGCCCTGCGACCACGCGCTGGAGTCGCTGAACAAGGTCGAGGGCCAGGGCTTCATGCAGACGCTCGTCCAGGACATCCTCACCCTCAGGCCGATCGACGCGGCGCTGAACAAGGCGAACGCCGCGCTCCGGGAAGCCGCCGCGCATGCGTAGCCCGCGATGACGGGCCGGGCGCGTACGCCGCTGGCCTTCCTGGCGCCGTCGATCCTGCTCCTCGGGCTCGTCACGATGTACCCGCTGGGGTACGCGATCCTGCTCAGCGCGCGTAAGGGGTCGTTCGGCGAGGTCGGGGGCTTCAACGGCCTGCACAACTACGAGGCGCTGTGGCACGACGCGCTGTACCGGGGAGCGCTGCGGTTCAGCGCCATCTTCACCCTCAGTACGGTCGCCGGCTGCTATCTCCTCGGGCTCGTCCTCGCCATCGCCGTGCACCACGTCTCCCGAGGTCAGTGGCTGCTCCGCCTCGGACTGGTGATGCCCTGGGTGGTCCCCGGGGTGGTCAGCGTCGTCGCCTGGCGTTGGATGATCTCCGACGATCACGCGGTCGCGAACGTGGTCCTCGGCTGGTTCGGCGTCAAGCCGGTGGCGTTCCTCGCCGATCCGGTCTGGGCGGGGGTCATGGTGATCCTGCTGCGGATCTGGAAGACCTTCCCGTTCATGTTCCTCGTCCTGCTGGCCGCCCGGCAGTCGGTGCCGGGCGAGCTGTACGAGGCCGCGGCACTGGACGGCGCGACGGGGTGGTCGAGCTTCCGGCACATCACGATGCCGTACCTGTCGAAGGTGTCGGTCATCGGCTCGCTGCTCGTCGCGATCTGGTCCTTCAACGACTTCGAGTCGATCTTCCTGCTCACCCAGGGCGGCCCCTCGAACGCGACGTACAACGTCGTGGTCGTCGCCTACCACGAGGCGTTCTTCGACGGGAACCTCGGACTCGCGGCGGCGATGGGCGTCGTCGGCCTGGTGCTCCTGCTGCTGCTCACCTCCGTCCTGCTGCGGCTCCAGCGAGGGAAGGCGGTCGAGGCATGAGCGGCCTCAGGCGGGCCCGAGCCTGGCTCGGCTACACGGTCCTCCTCGCGGTCGTCGCCGTGATCGACTTTCCGGTGGGGATCGTGTTCCTCAACGCGGTCAAGCCGCGCGACGACATCGTCTCGCACCGGCTGCTCCCCGGCCATTTCACGCTGGACAACCTCCGCGCGCTCGGCAACGAGCCGTTCGGCCGGTTCATGCTCAACAGCCTCATCACGGCCGGCGGCGGAACCCTGCTCGCGGTCGTCGCGGCGGCGTTCGGAGGCTACGCGCTGTCCCGGTTCCGCCGGCGCGCGGTCAACGGATACTCACGCCTGCTGCTCGCGGTCCAGACGGTGCCGATCATCGTCACCCTGCTTCCGCTGTTCGTCGTGTTCAAGACGCTCCATCTGATCGACTCGTACGCCGGACTGATCCTGCTGTACGGCGCGATGCTCCTGCCATTCGCGACCTGGGTGCTGCGGTCCTTCTTCGACGGGATCCCGGTCGAACTCGAAGAGTCCGCGTGGGTCGACGGCTGCGGCCGCGTACGCGCGCTGGTCCGGGTCGTCGTGCCGCTGGCCGGCCCCGGTCTGGCCGGCGTCACCGTGCTCTGCTTCGTCACGGCGTGGAACGAGTACCTGCTCGCGAGCGTCTTCCTCCGCTCGCAGAACCTCCTCACCGTCGGCGTCGGCCTACAGCTCTTCAGCCAGCAGCTCCTGTCGAACTGGGGTCCCGTCATGGCGGGCGCGGCGGTGGCGATGCTGCCGTCGCTGGCGGTCTACCTCGCCTTCCAGCGCTACTTCGTGAGCGGCATCCTCGCCGGCGCGATCGAGGGGTGACCCGCGGCTACGCGCCGCCGACGTTGCCTTGTAGCCGGCCGAGCAGCTTCTCGAGGGTCGCGATCTCCGCCTCGCTGATGCCGTCGCGCAGGCGTTCGTCGTGGGCGCGGGCCGCGGTCGCGAGCCGGTGGAACAGGGTCTCGCCCTGCTCGGTGAGCGCCACCTGGTGGACGCGGCGGTTGGCCGGGTCGCGCCGTCGCGTGATCAGGCCGTCGGCCTCCATCGCGTTGAGGTGGTGCGTCAGCGTCGCCCCCTGGATGCCCACCGCCTCGGCCAGTTCGCGCTGGTTGGCGGTCTGCTGGCTCTTCAGCGAGATCAGGATGAGCCAGATCGGCGCCGAGCCGCCGGCCGCGGTCAGGGTGTCGTCGAAGGCGCGGCTGACGGCCTTCGCCGTACGGGCGAGGGTCAGGCCGATGGGCCGTCCGGTCGGCTTGGTCACGGGCAGAGCTTACTAGATATCAAAGCGTTTGACAGCTAACGATTAGATGCCTAACGTCCTGTGCAGCGGCCGCGCTGCAGAGGCGCGCGGCCGACGACTCGGGAGGTAACCGCCATGTCCGCACCGCACCCCATCCTCGACCTGGGACGGCGCTGGGCCGCCGCCGAGCAGCAGGGCGACGCCGCCACGCTGGACGCGCTCACCGCCGACGATTTCACCCTCGTCGGACCGCTCGGCTTCATCCTCACCAAGCAGCAGTGGCTCGACCGCTACCGCGGCGGCGACTTGGTCACCTCCCACCTGGAGTGGAAGGACGTCACAGTGCGCGACTACGGCCCCACCGCGGTCGCCATCGGCGTACACGCCCAGCGCGCCGCCCATCAAGGCCGCGCCAACGAGGGCGAGTTCCGCGCGACCCACATCGCGATCCAGCAAGACGGCGAATGGAAATTCGCCGGAATGCACCTGAGCCCGATCGCCACCCCAAACCGGTAAGGCGCGCCGCTACAGAAGCGGGAGCTGCTCGGCCGCGGCGTTCGGACGCCGATCGTCGTCGGGTTCGATCGTGAGCCCGGCGATGTGCTGGAGCTCGGTGAGGGTGAGCGTCGCGCCGTTGGGCAGGTCGCCGATCAGGGCGATGAGCAGGAGCGCGGCCGCGGCGGCGTCCCACAGTGCGCGATGCGGCCGGCTCGCGGGGGCGAGCCGGGCGACCTGGCCGGCGAGCTCGTAGCGCTCGACGAGCGCCGTGAGATCTTTGCGCTGCAGCCCTGGATGGACCTGGCGGGTGAGGCGCAGAGTGTCGACCAGGCCGGCGGGCCGGATGCCCGGGCAGCGGCGGTGCAGGAGCCGCCAGTCCACGCCGACGTTGTGCCCGACCAGAATCGCCCCACCGAGCCGCCGGCGGAGCTCGGGCTCGACGTCGGCCAGCGGGGGAGCGGTGGCGAGCGTGGCATCGGTCAGCCCCGGCGAGATCCAGGGGCGCCGCGGAACCGGCCGACCGGGGTTGACCAGGCTGGTGTAGGCGCCGCTGGGAGACGGGCGGCCACCGGCGATCGGCACGAGAGCGATCTCCAGGATGGCCTCGCCCTCCCGGTCCTGGGCCCCGGTGCCTTCCAGGTCGACCGCCACCAGCGGCGCTCGTGTCCACGAGATACCGGCCACGGGCGCCCGCCTCTCCATCGACGTCAGGAACCAGCCGCCACCATCAAAGCGCGTCTCTCGTACGAGGGCCTTCTCAGGTCCATCGTTCGTCGGTGACCTGTTGGATGAGTTCGGTGGAGTCGCGTTGGGAGAGTGCGAAGGTGCGGACGGCTTCCCAGGCGGCGGTGAGTGCTGCGATGTCTTGGCGGTTGTTGGTGACGATGTCGCGGACGGGGGTTTGGATCTGTCCGGCTTCGCCGTCGTCGACGGTGGCGAGGGCGAAGGGTCCGTAGGGGTAGGGGTTGTCGGCGGAGCGCAGGATCTGGACGGTCAGGCGTGGCGGTGAGACGACCTTGATCAGGTGCAGGAGCTGGTCGCGCATCACCGCGGTCCCGCCCTGGTCACGGAGCAGGACGGCCTCGTCGATGACGCAGTGGAACATCGGGGCCTGTGGGTCTTCGCGGGTGAGGACGCGTTGGCGTTCCATTCGTGCGCGTATCGCGTTCTCGTCGCCGGACAGCAGTGCGCGGGTGTAGTCCTCGGTTTGGAGCAGGTCGGGGACCAACGCGATCTGGTAGGTGCGGATGACGGTCGCCAGGTATTCCTCTCCGGGCCAGGGGCGTAGGTGGCCGGGCAGGCTTTCGGCGTCGTGTTGTTTCTGGATGGTCAACAACACACCGGACGGGATGCCCAGGAGCTCCTCGATGGCGTCGATCTGGTCTTGGCGGGGGCGGATCTGGCCGGTCTCGATGTTGCTCAGCCAGGCGTTGGTGTAGCCGAGCTGTTTGGCCACCTCTATTTGGATCATCCCGGCGGACTCCCGGAACGCGCGGATCGTACGCCCGAGCGTGATGAGTGTCGGGCTTCGGTGTTGGCGGGACATGGTTCCTTCCTGGTGCGTTGTTCGAGGTCGTACGTGCGCCGCTACGTGAGCGCCAGTTCTTCGGAGGCCGTGCGTACGGCGGTGACGTCGTCGTCGGCGAGCAGGGCGCCGGGTGCGGGCAGGAGTGCGTGCACGACCTTGAAGTGGCGGTGGTTGACGGTCCAGGTGAGCCGGGCGAGGGCTTCGAGGATCATCAGTCCGCGGCCGCCGGTGTCGGTGTCGGCGGCGACGCGCCGGACCGGACCGGACGCGCCCGGATCACGGACCGACAGCAGCGTCCACCGGCCCGCCGGGCACACGCCGACGTGGACCGGACGGTCGTCGGACCGCCACGGGTGGCCGTTGTCGGAGGCGAGACGCGCGGCGGCCCGGATCGCGTTGGTGACGAGTTCGGACACGGCCAGCTCGACCACGTCCAGATCCACGCGATGCCCGGCCAGAACCCCGCAGACGAAACGCCGGGCACGACCCGCGGACTCGGGGACGACCGCCAGCGGCAGCGTGCACGGCCGCAGGGGCGTGTGAACCGGCGCCGGTGGCGCCGTCGGTACTGACGGCATGGGGATGCCCCCCGAATCAGGATGCCGACCAGGTAACTCGGCGCAGTCAGGTAGATACGACTCACAGTGTGAATCCTCCGACAGGAATTCTCAAGAGGAGAATCTAAGTCGGAGTATTTGATACTGTGATGTCCGTTTCCCTCACGCCCCGTGACGTCTGCCCTACGATTCCCGAGGGAGAAGGGAGTCTCGGATGGCCGAACGAGTCAGTCCACCGCTGCGCCGGAAGCGGCTCGCCGCGCGCCTGGTCAAGCTCCGGGAGGATGCCGGGCTCAAGATCGATCAGGTCGCCGATGATCTCGAGTGGACCGCCTCGAAGATCGTGTGGATCGAGAAGAATCGCGGGAAGAAGCCGAGCGTCACCGACGTGCGCCTGCTCTGCCAGACGTACGGCACCGACGACGCCACCCGCGAGTACCTCGAGCAGCTCGCCCGCGACGGTCGGCAGCGCGGCTGGTGGGACTCCTACGGGGACTACCTGCCCGGCCCACTCGAGAACTTCGTCGGCCTGGAAGCGGAGGCGCACACGATGCTTGCCTTCGAACTCGGTGTGGTTCCTGGATTGCTCCAGACCGAGGACTACGCAAGGGCGATGATCCAGGTCGGTCCAGCAGAGCTCGACGCCGCCGAGGTCGAGGCCCGCGTCGAGCTGCGAATGAAGCGGCAAAAGGTCCTTCGGCAGGACCCGCCGCTACGCCTGGTCGCCATCATGGACGAGGCCGCACTGCGCCGTGAGGTCGGCGGTGCCGAGGTGATGCTCGCGCAGTTGCGGCATCTGCTCGATGTCATTGAGGAGTTGCCGCGCGTCACGGTACAGGTCATCCCGTTCACTCACGGTGCGCACCCATCGATGATCAACGGCTTCGCGATCCTCCAGTTCCCGGAGCCATGCGACCCTGACGTCGTCTATATCGAAAACTCCAGCGGAAGCCTGTGGTTGGAGAAAGGCCGCGAGGTCAGCGCCCATCACGTGGGGTTTCAGCATCTTCTGGGAGCCGCTGCCAGTGCCAGGGATACCATCGCGCTGATTCACCGCGTGATCGAATCCTGACCGAAATCAAGTCGAGAGACCGTGAATCCATGACCCGCACCAGTGAGTTGGTCGACGCGGCGTTCGCCGCGGCTGGCCGCAAGTCCAGTCACAGTGCTCAGGAGAACTGCGTTGAGGTCGTCGTCCTGACGAAGTAGCCCCCGACGAGCGCAGGCCCCGGCCGATGGCCGGGGCCTCCATGGATCTACTCGGCCGGGCGGAGGGGCAGGGTTACCGAGGACGGGTAGGCGGCGGTCCGCTGCACCCGGTAGACCCCGCCGGCGAGGGCCAGTAGCTGAGACGGCGTGGGGATCAGGTGCGGGAAGTCCGTCGTGTCGACGGTGACTCGCAGGCGGTGGCCGGGGGCGATGGTGGTGTACGTCGGGAAGACCTCGACCTGGTACTTCGTCACCGCGCCGGGGGTCACGGGCACCGCCGAGGCGCGCGTGTACGGGTGGTACGGAATGACCGTCGAACCCTTGACCTGCCAGCTCCGCGACGCGTCGACGGCGCGGGCCGAGCCGAGCAAGGCGCCCTGTGTGAGCGGCTCGGACGTGCCGTCCGGTGCGACGTCCTCGACGTTGACCACCCACTCGCTCTGCCTCGTCGTCGCCGTGGCGTAGAGCGTCGCGGCGATGGGACCGGCCAGCGTCGTGGCGACCGATATCGGGGCGGTGGTGTAGGTGAGCGCGGTCGGGCCGGTCTGGCCGAGGCGGTCGTCGTCGAGGCACGGCGTCGGCCGCGGCAGCCTGCTCGTCACCAGCGAGAGCGCGCCCATCGCCCACTGGTCGGCCGACCGGTCGCAGATCGACGAACCGACCGGTGACCAGGCCGTGGTGTCGGCGCCGGCGGCGGCCGAGGGCTTCGCCGTCGTGAGGGTGCCGTCGTTTCGCGACGGCGCGCTGCCGGCGCGGGTCCCGGAGAAGTAGTACGTCGTCGGCGTGGCACCGGTGATCGGGTAGGTGGTCGTCTCGGCGTAGTGCTGGGTGCCGATGTCGTAGTAGTGCAGCGGGGTGCGCGTCTCGCCCATGCCCGTGTCGGCGCCCTTGAGCCAGGTGTCGAACCACTTCAGCTGGAGCGGGTCGAAGGCGCTGCTGTTCACCGCCATCTGCAGGTGGGTGTAGTCGCCGTCGATCAGCTGGTAGCGGCCGGTGGTCCGCTGCCCGGCTCCCATCGGCGCGTGTACGGAGCGGCCCGCCCAGGCGTTCTGCAGGCCCGCGTAGTTGAGCGGCTCGCCGCGCTGGAAGATGTCGTGCTCGCCGCCGACGAGGTAGGCGGGGATGCCGTTGGCGACGACGTCGGCGAGGGCGTTGTCCGGCGCCTTCGCGTCCCAGTACGGCGTGTCGTAGGAGTCCGGACCGCCGAGGTACGTCTTGGCCAGGAAGAGCGCGTTGTAGTCCACGGTGTTGCGCAGATGCCGCAGCAGCACCTGGGCGAACGATCCCACCTGCAGGGGGTGCAGCAGGAAGGACGTGACCGGGTCCAGCAGGTTGACGACCGGCAGCAGGCCACCGAGGTAGACGGCGTCGAACTCGGTGTCGGGGATGCCGCCCATGAACGCGGTGTCGCGGTAGATGTCGTTGCCCGAGACCAGCGGGAAGATCGCCTTCAGCGGTGAGTTCTTGCCGACCGCCCCGGCGGTGAGAAGCTGGTTGATCCCGAGGTACGAGGCGCCGTGCAGGCCGACCTTGCCGTTCGCGTGGGGGAGTGCGGCGGCCCAGTTCACCAGCGCCACCCCGTCGCGGATCTGCTCGGGGTCGAACAGGTCGTACATGCCCCCGGAGTTGCCGCTGCCGCGTACGTCGACGGCGACGTCGATGTAGCCGCGCTTGACGAAGTAGGGATCCACCCCGATCGCCGACGAGCCGAGTTGCCCGGCGGTGTCGTTGCCGTAGGTGTTCTGCGTGAGGAGTACGGGGAACGGCCCGGCCGCCGGCTTTCCGGTCGCCTGGTCAAGAGGCGCGTCGATCGTCGCCCGCAGGACGGTGCCGTCGGCCATGGTGACGGGGACGTTCGTCCGCTTGGACTCACCGTACTTCTCCGCCCCGGGCGCCCAGTGGTGGCCGGGGGCGGCGCTGGCCGCCACCGCCTCCTGCAGCGGATCGGTGCTCGCGGCCGTCACGGACCTCGCGGAGTCCGAGGAGTGCGCGGCCGTCACCGCGACCGAACCGGCGGCGACGAGGACGGCGACGAGGGGCAGGACCGCGCGGGGGGCGATTCTCATCTTCGAGGCTCCAGGGCTTGGTGCCGCCTTCCCCGAGACCTGCGCCCGGGAAGCTGGCCGTCACCCTAAACGCCGTTTTGCACGCAGTGCAAGCATTCCCTTACAAATCCGGCGAAGCCTGGGAGGCGCCAGAGTCGACGAGATCGCCGCGCTCATGCGCACGACCAAGCGGATGATCTACTACTACTTCGGCGGCAAGGAGAACCTCTACATCGCCGTCCTGGAGAAGGCCTACGCCGAGGTACGCGCCGCCGAGGCCGCCATCGACGTCGAACACCTCGCGCCGATCGAGGCGATCCGCTGTTCGGCCGCGACCTGATCGCCCCCGAACACCGCGCCCGCCACCGCACCATGGTCGGCGAGATGACCGTCGCCTACCTGACCGGCGCCGGCGGCACCACCGCTCCCTGACCTGCCGGAGCGGTGGCGCGCCGCCGCCTCACGTCGTGGCGCGTCCGGCGCGGCGTAGCAGGTACGCGGCCGAGGCGAGCGGGCCGATGGTCCCGATCAGTACGAGGGCGATGCCGACTCCGACCGGCGGTCCCGACGTGTCGCAGTTGCCGTCCGCGGTGCAGACGCTGGTGGAGCTCGCGAACAGGGTGAGCCAGACGGCGAGGCCGAGCCCGCCCGGGACCACCAAGGTGCCGATCACCTTGTCGCGGACCGTCCAGCGGGCGGAGGCCCACAGGAGTACGGCGCCGATGACCCAGCCGAGGAGGGGTATCACGATGCCGCCGACCAGCAGGAGAACGACCGTCACGATCTCGAAGGCGGCCACCCGGCGGCGTGCCGGGGGCGCCGGGGCCGCCGGGAGCCCGGACTCCGCCTCACGGACGATGTCCTCCGGCGTGCCGAGGCGGGTGAGGACCGAGCGTACGGTCGCCTCGCTCTGGTCCTCGCTCTGGGACAGCGTGATGCTGATGTGCTCCTTGATCTCGGCGAGTATCTCCGCGCGGTGAGCCGCGGGCAGCGTGTGCGCCGCGCGTTCAAGGTGGTCGAGGTAGTCCTGGATCAGTCGGTCCGTGACCGTCATCGTGTTCATCGTCCCTTTCCCATGAAATGCTTCACGGCCTCGCTGAACCGCTCCCACTCCGCGCCGAAGGACTCCAGTGCCTGGTGCCCCGTCGGAGTGAGCCGGTAGTAGCGTCGCGGCGGACCGGCGGTGGACTCCTGCCACGCCGTCTCGACCAGCCCCTGGCGGCGCAGCCGGGAAAGCAGAGGGTAGATCGTCCCCTCGCTGGTGACCATGCCGTCGACCTCGCCGAGCAGCCGTACGATCTCGACGCCGTAGCGCTGCTCGTCACGCAGCAGTGCCAGCACGCAGTACGGCAGCGCGCCCCGCCTCATCTGAGTGAGGAGGTTCGATGCGTCACCCGGTTCCATGTCTCGCATGGTACCTGTCGCAGCATGGATCGTCGAGCGGCTGCGCCAGAACGCGTGATCAGGTCGTACTCCGAACCCTTCACGCGGCCACGGTGCCTCCTTTCAGGAGGAACTCGTGGCGGTGGCCACGCCATTCTCGAAAATGACGGCGCCGCGTAGGATCGCAAAAGTGTTGTTAGGGAGGGAAACGGAGCTTCGGCTCATCGGCCGGCTCGTGGATGGAGTACAGGCGGGTACCGGCCGGGCGCTCATGGTGATGGGCGAGCCCGGGATCGGCAAGTCGGCGCTGCTGGAGCACGCGGCGGAGCGGGCTGGGCGGGGAATGCGCGTGCTGCGGTCCGCGGGGATCGAGGGCGAGGCCGAGATGCCGTACTCCACCCTTCATCTTCTGCTCCGTCCCGTCATCGACAGGATCGATCTCCTGCCCGATCCGCAGGCCGCGGCGCTTCGCGGCGCGTTCGGAATGGGGCCGGCCGTCGGCGTGGATCGGTTCGTGGTCGGGCTCGCCACCCTGACGCTGCTGTCCGAGCTGGCCACCGAGCGGCCGCTGTTGTGCCTGGTCGACGACGGCCAGTGGGTCGACACCGCGTCGGTCGAGACGGTGCGCTTCGTGGCTCGCCGTATCGAGCATGACCCGATCGCGCTCCTGGTGGCGACCAGAGGGGAGAGCCGCCTCCCTGTCTGTCGGATCGTGTGCTCCAACGATGTGCCGTCACTGCGGCTCGAGGGGCTGCCCGTCGAGGCGGCGACGGCCCTGCTGGTGAGAGAGGCCCCGGACCTGCCGGCGCGCCTGCGGGAACGCGTGCTGGCGATGGCGGACGGCAACCCGCTCGCACTGCTGGAACTGCCCAAGACGGTGGGCGAGGACGACGCACCCGGCACCGATCCACTGCCGATCAGCGACCGGTTGCAGTACGCCTTCAACGGGCGGATCAGCCGGCTCGACGAAGCGGCCCGGCTGCTGCTCGTCATCGTCGCCGCCGAGGGCACGGGCGACCTGGGGACGGTCATGCGAGCGGCCGACGGCCTCGGCGTGCCGGTGGCGGCGTTGGCCGAGGCCGAGCGGGCCGGGCTGGTCGTCGTGACGCGCGGCTCGGTGCGGTTCCGGCAACCGCTGGTGCGGACCGCGGCCTACGGCGGAGCCCTGTTCACGCAGCGGCAGACCGTACACCGGGCCCTCGCGGAGATCCTGGAGGACGGCGATCCGCACCGGTGGGCCTGGCATCTGGCCGCCGCGGCGTTCGCGCCGGACGAGGAGGCGGCCGCGGCCTTGGAACGGACGGCGGAGAGTTCCGTACAGCGGGATGGCCAGGCCGCCGCGTCGGCGGCCTACGAGCGTGCCGCCGGGCTCAGCGAGGGCGGCGGCGCCCAGGCGCGGCGGCTGGCGGCGGCCGCCCTGGCGGCGCTGGAGGCCGGTCAGTTCGGACGCGCCGCCGAGCTCAGCGCCACCGCCGCGCGGCTGGCCGACGAGCCGCTCGTGCTCGCCCGGGTCGCGGGAGTGCGGGGCCGGCTGGAGTTCGAACGCGGCAACCCGCGGGACGCCGCGCGCATCACCATCGACGGCGCTGCCAAGATCGCCGTCGAGGAGCCGGCGGAGGCCGCTCCGCTGCTGGTGGTGGCCGCGTACTACGCCGGGCATGGCGTCGATCTTCCGCTGGCGGGCGAGGCGATGGCGCTCCTGGAGACGCTCGGCCTCGCGCCGGACCACGACTTCCAGCCGTACATCCAGCAGACCCGCGGCTTCTACCAGATCATCACGGGCAAGGGCGCGGACGAAGCCCTGTTCTCCGCGCTCCAGCCCTCCTCGGCCTGGGAGCAGACGTGGACGGCGCGCGTGCTCAACGTCACCGGGCACGGGGCGGCGGCACTCGAGGTGTCCTCCGACATGGTCGCCGGTACGCGAGCGGGCGGCATGATCTGGCATCTGGCGAACGCGCTGTTCCACCAGGCGTCCGCGCAGGCGCTGCTCGGACGGTACCGGGCCGCGGCAGAGACGGCCGAGGCGGCCCTCGCGACCGCGGCGGACGTCGGCCAGGGCTTGGTCGCGACGTACCTGCGCGGGCTGCTCGCCTGGCTGGCCGCGATCGAGGGGGATGACGAGCGATGCCGCGCGCTCGCCGAAGAGGCGATTCGCTACGCCCACGACCACGGGACACCACCGAGTGAGGCGGACGCGACCTGGGCGCTCGCGCTGCTCGACCTCGGGCATGGCCGCCATGCGTCGGCACTCAGCAGGATGGAGAACCGCTGGCCGGGCTGGCCGTGCAGCAGCGCGTGGATCCGGGGCACCGCCGACCACATCGAGGCCGCGCTCCGGGCGGGGGAACCCGGCATCGCCGCGCGGCTGATCGGCGAGCTCGAGCAGCACGCCGAACGGCTTCTCGATCCGTGCGCACCCGCGATCCTCGCCCGCTGCCGCGCCCTGGCCGGCCCCGACGAGCAGGCCGAAGCGCACTTCCTCACGGCCCTGCGGCCGGGCCAATGCGATGACCGGCCGTTCGAACGGGCGCGCACCCTGCTCGCGTACGGCCAGTGGCTCCGGCGCGAGCACCGGAAGGCCGACGCACGGGTCCCGCTCAGGGCCGCCCTCGAGATCTTCCATCGCACCGGCGCCGCGCTCTGGGCAGGCCGCGCGCAGGCCGAACTCCGCGCCACGGGCGACCGTACCGGCGCCGTCACCCCGCGGCCGGAACCGACCGCCCGGCTGACGCCGCAGGAACTCCAGGTCGTACGCCTCGCCGCGACCGGCGCCACCAACCGTGACATCGGCGCCCAGCTGTTCCTCAGCCCGCGCACCGTGGCCCAGCATCTCTACCGCGCCTACCCCAAGCTCGGTGTCGCCACCCGAACCGAACTCGCCGGCCTCGAACTCGACCCGTGACCCGGCCAGGGAACCCCCGCGCGCCTAGAGCGCGCGGGGGGTCCGTGTGCGGCTCGGCCGCCTCCGTGGGCCGTGACCGTGTGTGACCCGGACCGGCTGACCGCAGGGTCAGCCGCAGGCCCTGGCCGTCGAGCCGCTGCCGTGGTTGACGGTTCCGGCGCCGAGGCCCACCGTGGCGCTACCCCAGGCGCAGACACCGGGGGCGTACAGCATGTTGCCCCAGTGGTGCCCGCCGTTACCGGCGCTGTAGCTGAAGAGCGCCGACCTTCCGTCGTCGGTGTAGACGTTGACGGAACCGGAGCCGGTGGTGGGGACCCTGACCTCCGACCAGTTGGTCTGGCACGAGGGCGACCAGTAGAGGTAGACGGTGCCCAGCGGATCTCCGAGCTGGTTCTTGATGGATGCGCTCTTGACGGAGGAGGAGCCGCTGTTACATCCGGTGCTGTACGGGTCCTTGCCATCGAGCGGGGACGCGCTCGCCGGCAGGGACGTCAGGACGACGGCCGAGGCGGCCGCCGCCACCGCCGCGATTGCTCGGGTCTTCATCAGTGATTCTCCCCTTGTGTTCGGGGCCCGGCGGATGGAACCCCGGACCCTCAAAGATCGGCAACAGGCTCGAAGCTACGAGCGGAAGGGAGATGCCGGACAGAGGAGAATGACTGAAGCGGAGCGCACCCGGACCCGCGGCGACTGAGTCATTCGACTCAACCGGCGGGCAGGACAGGCCGGGCAGGTCGTGGATCTCGCCTGGCATCGGACCGGGCCACGTGGTTCAGCGTTGGACACGATCATGCTGTGACCGGCAAACCCTCGCCAGGGAATGAAATGGGTTCTATGATTGGCGATCCGATGATATTGCCTCCCTTGAATGGAGTTGAGATCGCATGAAGTTCCGGCGAAGAACTGTGGGTTCCGTGCTGTCGCTGGCGACGGCGGCGAGCGTGGCGTTGGCGTTGCCGGCCCAGGCCGACATCAACAACTCGTCCGGCTATTTTCACTGGCAGAACCAGACGTCCGGTACCTGCATGGACGCGCAGAGCGCTGGTCCGGGGACCCCGGTTCTCATGTGGCGTTGCCTGAACACGGAATTCGAAGAGTGGAAGATAGCGGAAATTGTCGACCCTACGCATCCGGCGTCAATCGTAGTCAAGTTCATTAATCACGCCGTGAACATGTGTCTGTCGGTCGACAGTGCGACGCCCGGGGACGGCTCGCCGGTTGTCCAGCAACCCTGTGACGACTCTGATCAAAAACAGTTGTGGCTTTTGGACAAGAACAACTATCCGCCTTCGAGGGTCTACCCCTACCTTGCGCCCGGACAGGCTTTGGACGTGGATCGCGGCCGGTCCGACAACGGAATACCGCTGCAGACATGGGAGGTACCCACCTCCCGCCAGTACTGGCAGCAGCTTTGATGCGTCGTTCGGCGTGAAGTGAGCGAAAGCCCCTGGTAGGCGGGTTGATCACCACGACCTTCCCGTCCGGACCAGGGGCTTGTGCGTTCTGCTCTATCCCATGCCGCTGATGCTCTCGGGCTCGATGACGAAGATCACGCGCACCTGGTCGCGGCCGCCGTACCAGGGGTACGGCGTGTCGAGGTACTTCTGGGCGAGCGCCTCGATGTGGTCGACGGCGCCATCGGTGGTGACCTCCTTCACCCGGCCGCGCACCTGGAAGTAGCGCGAGGGGTCGTCCGGGTGGGAGATGGCGACGGCGACGCGGGGGTCTCGCTCGATGTTCGCGGTCTTGACGTGGCTCTGCACGCTGTTGATGAGGACGTGCTCGCCGTCGGTGTCGACCCACGTCTGGGTCACCTGCGGCGAGCCGTCGGCCATCGAGGTGGCGAGGTAGCAGGTGCTCGTACGGCGCAGGAGTTCGAGCAGTTCGTCGGGGAGGTCCATGGTGATCTTTCAGTTCTCGTCGGAGGGTACGGGGCCGTCGCGGACGTCGAGGACCTGGCCGGTCAGGGTACGGGTGACCAGGGTCGCGATGTAGGCGGCGGGTTCGTCCGGGTCGGTCAGCTCGCCGTTCTCGTGCAGGCCGACGAAGCGGCCGTGGACCTCGGGGTCGAGTTCGTCACCGGCGCCGCGCATGCGGACCTGCATGTCGGTGTCGACGGTGCCGGGACGGACGGCGTTGACGGTGACGCCGGTGCCGGCCAGCTCGGCGGCGAGGTTCTTGGTGTGGTGCTCGAGCGCGGCCTTGCTCACCGAGTAGGCGTTGCCGCCGCGCATCCCCGTACCCCGGGCGGCGCCGGAGCTGATGTTCACGATCCGCCCCCAGCCGTTGCCGATCATCGGGCCTAGCAGGGCCGAGCACAGCCGCGCCGGGGCGAGCACGTTCACCGCCATGGCGCGTTCCCAGTCGGCGGCCGTGACCGTCGCGGTCGGCCCGAGCGGGTCCACCACGGCCGCGTTGTTGACCAGGACGTCCACGCCGCACGGCAGGGCCGCCAGCGCGGCGTCGACGGCCGCGCCATCTCCGAGGTCGGCGGCGAACGCGACGGAGTCCCGGCCGAGCGCGCGGATCTCGGCGATCACACCGGACAGCCGTGCCTCAGTACGGGCGCCGACCACGACGTTCAAGCCCACCCGGGCGAGCGCGATCGCGGTCGCGCGCCCCAACCCGGCCGACGCGCCGGTCACCAGTGCCGTACGGCCGGACAACGCAGAAGAGTGCATTGGGAGATCCCACCACAGAGCGGCTCAGGCTCCGAAGGCGTGGGCGATGAACTCGGCGACCGTGTCCGGGTCGGGGTGCTGGCCGGTGAGGTGCTGGAGGCTCTCCTGGTAGAGCAGGACCGTGGCGAACATGCCCGCCGCGACCTCCAGGCGCGCGGCGTCGCCCCGGGCGCCCGGCAGGGTCAGCTCGAGCGCGCTGCGGGCCCGGCGTACGGTCTCGGCGTTGACGCGCCGGAGGCGTTCGCGTGCCGAGTGGTGGGTGTCGGCCTCGCGGAAGAGGATGCGGCGCATCGTCGGCGAGGCGCGCAGCGGGAACCTCCGCGCGAGCCACGACAGGGCGCCCGCCGGGTCTTCGGGCATCGCCTCGATGTCGGGCAGGACCTCGACGTACGTGCGCTCGTCGATGAGCGCGGTCAGCACGTCCATCTTCTGCGGGAAATAGTGGAAGACCAGGCCCTTGGGGACCTTGGCCTTCCTCGCGATGCTCGCGGTGGAGGCACCGTTGTAGCCGGACTCGGCGAACAGCTCCTCGGCCGCGTCGAGAATCCGGGTGCGGGTGTCCGCCGCTACTTCACGTTGCCGTTTCATGCGCCCTCCGTGATCCCTCCTGAAGGGCGTCCCGATAGCGCGTCGGAGACGGCTACGGCCCCTGAGCGCGTACGCGCCAGGGGCCGCCTCGGGACTCTGGTCATGTCGCCGTCGAAGCGCTCCGAACCTGGGTCGCACCCCACACGCCGACGATAGTCGCGACGCCGCCCGCGATCCATGCTGTCCACGCAGCGGCGTGCGAGCCCGTGAACCCGAAGGCCCACGGAGAGACGAAGATCAGTGCCGCGAAGGCCGTCGCGGTCCACGCCGTCGGCCCGGCGGCCGACAGAAGGGCGTACAGCCCGGCGAGGGCGAGGAGGGCGCCCAGCACCATCAGGGGCTGCTTGCCGGCATCGTCAGCCCACAGGCTGGGCGCGAGGAGCGCGGCCAGTCCGGCGAGAAACGCGACGCCGTTTTGCCAGGAGAAGTTACCCATGCGCCACCTCCGGGGGTCCGGTTTGGAGGTACTCATCCTGTATTCAGTCTTCCCTGACTGACCGACCGGTCAACCGATCCGAACGGCTGGACCAGCATGGCCGCCGCGCTACGCGCACCTCACGTTTCCCGACAGCAGCATGCATACCGAAATAACGTAAAAAGTCGGTCTAAATTAACTCAAAAGCGATTCTAGGCACCGTATTTGTAGTTCTCGTGGGTTGCTTCCGAGGGGCCGGCGAGGTCCGGTGGAGGGTAGGTGTTCGCCCGTCTGAGGCGAGCCTGAGGGGGGATCTTCCATGAACATCCGGAAGAAGAGCGCAATCACCATCGCCGGGCTGGGCTTCGCGGGCATGACCGCGTTCACGCTCGGCCCCGCCGTCGCGGCGAACGCCCAGACCGCGCCCGCCTCATCGCACAGCACCGTGACCGCGGCCCAGGGCTGCTGGGGCGATGACTGCGGCTGGGGCTGGGACGACGATGACGACTGGGGTTGGTACGGCGGCTGGTGATCCGGAGCCCGGTCTTCACCGGCGACCGCCGGTGAAGACCGGCGCGGTCACAGTGTTCACGACGGGCTGACGAACCCCCACTCGTACGCCGCGATCACGGCCTGCGTACGGTCGCGGGCCTGCAGCTTGGCCAGCAGGTTGCCGACATGCGTCTTCACGATCTGCACGCTCACCACGAGCGTCCCGGCGATCTCGGCGTTCGACAGTCCCTTGGCCATCAGCCCGAGGACCTCGCTCTCGCGTTCGGTGAGCCGGAGATGGGCCGGGCGGCGTGAGCGGCGTTCGTGGCTCGCGGCCAGGCCGCGGATGGCGGCCGGGAACAGCAGCGAGTCGCTGAGCGCGACGGTCCGCAGCGCCTGGACGATCTCCTCCGGGCGGGCGCGCTTGAGCAGGAAACCGCTGGCGCCGGCGCGCAACGCCTCGTAGACGTAATCGTCGTTCTCGAACGTGGTGATGACCAGAATCCGGGCGGGTCGGGTACCGCGGCGAGGATGTCACGGGTCGCCTGGATGCCGTCGACCGCGGGCATCCGCACGTCCATCACGACGACGTCCGGCCGGAGGCGGCGGACCAGCGGCAGCACCTCCGCACCGTCGCCGGCCTCGCCCACGACCGTGAGGTCCGGCTCCGCCGACAGGATCGCCCGCAGGCCCGCCCGGATCAGCTCCTCGTCGTCGACGATCAGGATGTCCGTCACCGATCCGCCCTTCTCGCGTCCTCGGTCACCGGGATGGTGACGAGGACCTGCCAGCGCCCCTCGCGTACGCCCGCGCTCATCCGCCCGCCGAGGACCGTGACGCGTTCGCGGATCCCGCGCAGGCCACGGCCGCCACCCCGGCGCGCGGGCGCGTCCTCGCCCACCGGGTTGGTCATCTCCAGCTCGAAGCGGGCCTCGTGCACGGCCAGCCGTACGGTGACCGGCACCTCACCGGCGTGGCGCAGCGCGTTGGTGAGGCCCTCCTGCACGATCCGGTACGCCTCGCGGGACACGACGTCCGGGATCCGCTCCGTCCGCCCGATCTCGGAGTGCACCTCGACCCCGGCGGAGCGGGTCTTGTCGAGCAGTGTTTTCGTACTAAGCGTGCTATCGAGCTCAATACAAGGCGGGCTGGCTAGCGAGAAAGAGGTGTATGTGGTTGCGTTCCATTCATGGCGATGGTCAGATCTATGTATCGATGGTGTGAGAAAAGATAGCTTGGTTATGGTCGAGCAGCTCGTCCGCCGTCGGACTCTTCGCTGGTGATATTTCGGACGTTGGTCGACGAATGGCTCCCATGGGTCCGGCTGGACCTGTCGTCGATCTCGCTTTGTACGGTGAGCCATTTCGAGTGTTCCTGATAAATGATAGCCTCGGCTCGTTCGCCGAGAAGTATGTGGGGTTGCTCGTTGCCGGCGTAACTTCCAGCCAGTTCTCGATAGAGATAGAGCTCTCGTTCGAGAACTGCTGCGGCGGACTTGTAGCGCACCCAGCGCTCATGAAATCCCCACAGGCGTTGAATGCCTTCAGCGAGAACGGTGCATGCTCCTAAGATGGTGGTGAGCCATCTTGTCGCCCCGAATGCCGCGGCGATGGTGACGGAAGTGCCAGCAAAAAGGCCGAGAGCCTGAAAGGTGCGATACCCGACACGGGCCTTGGTGCCGTGTGAATCAAAGAAGTCCCGTTTCTCCTGCACTCGATTAATGACGACATCTTCGGGGGTCATTGATCGTGGACCGTCGCTCACGCTTCGGACCTTCGTGCATTGTTTGTAGCGCTCCTGATCGCCATTGCCGCCGCTGGCCGGTCTGTTATGATCACGTCCACCGCCTTGTTTCGAATAAAGTGTTTTATCTGCCAGTCCTTGTTTATGGTCCACACCATTACGGTGAGGCTGTGTCTTCTGGCGTAGTAGAGTAGCGCTGGCGTGGCGAGTCTCCATTCCACCGCTATGCCGGTTGCATTGCATTCGCGTATGGTCTTGAATGGGACTAGTTCGCGGACGCGCACACGAAGGATGTCCGCCAGCTCCATGTTCTTGGTTCCGCGCCCGAGGGTGAGAAGTGCCTGCACTTCTGGTCTCGCGTGGCGAATGTATGCGATTGACTCGACCTCTAGTGAAGTAACGAAAAAGCCCCTGATGCCGAGAGTGCTTATCGCAGAATCGATGAGCGCGATCTCACCTCCCGTGCTCTTCAGATCTATGTGGCAGATTGTCTTCCCGGCAGCCATCTTGAGTAGCGCGTCCACCGGAACGACCGATTCGTGCCCTGATAGGGCGGAAGAGTCCACATCGGAGACATTCCCTAGCCCTTCTATCGTTTCGTCGTGGTGACATACGAAGATGCCGTCTTTCGTCCTTCTGGCGTCGAACTCGACGAGCTCTGCACCTGACTCGATTGCACGCTTGAAGTGCAGATATGCATCACCGTCTGCGGTGATGCCAAGATCAGAACCACCTCGATGGGCGGAGATCATGGTCATCATGAACCTTTTGGGTGAGATTGTGCCTGTATATCGTCTAGGTGGGCACCCGCAATGGTAGTCCGCAGAATCAACAATGGATAGAAGCTGTATTTTGTCCGCCCATAATTCCTAAAATTGGGTTGACCAAATTTTCCAGTCATCGACATGTTCAGCGTGCCGGCGGCAGCGGTGACGGTTAAGCGTCGGTGTCTGCGTCGTGACACACAAGATCGGATCGTTTGCGCCAGCCACAGTGTCTGGAGCGTTAACAGGTGGGCGGAAGCTCTCTGTTCGCCCGCTTTGGCTTGCCGGACTCTCCTGACTTCTTGGTCGCTATCTGATGGTTGGAGTGTCTCTCATGTCTAAGAGGCCGAAGCCGGTGACGCGTTACGGTCTGAAGTGGGGAGACGGGGCGCGAAGCCCCCAGGAAAGGCCGCACGCGAAGGAAATGGGGGAGCCCTCGACGTTTCGTGCCGGTCCGAGGGTGCTGATCCAAGAACCGTGACAGTGATACGCGAGCGATACGAGCGCCGAGACTTGACTACGAAGAAGTCGAGCAGCGTCATGAACGTCGAGATCAGGCGCGCCGCGAGCGCTTGGCCAGCGCTGCCATACCCACTCGCCGGTGACGGTCTCCGTCACCGGCCGAGAATCGCGCAAGCCGGATCGGTGTCGATCACGCGTCCGGCCGCGCCCGCCTGGAGGGTCGTGACCGCCAGCGCGTGCCCGACCGAGTCGTGCAGTTCCCGCGCCAGCCGGTTGCGCTCCAGCAGCCGCTCGGTCCGCAGCTCGAGCTGGGCCAGCCGGTCGGCGGGCGACGGGCCGAGCAGGATCGGCGCCAGCCGCGCCAGCAGGGCGCCGACGCCGGAGCCGAGGTAGATCATCGCCGGGAGGGCCGCCAGCCCGGCGAGGACCGCCCAGCCGGTGGGCGGCGTCAGGGCCCCACCGAGGAGCCGTCGGAGGGGGTCACTGCCGGTGAACGGCGTCTGGAGCAGGTACAGCACCGCAGGCAGGCCGAACATCACGAGGAGCCCGGTGCCGCCGCCCACCCCGAGGTGCAGCAGCCACCAGACCGCCGTACGTCGGCGCGACCGCCACGACCGGAGCCCCTCGGGCGTCTCCGCCGGCAGCTCGACGCCCAGCAGCGTCTCGGCGGCGACCCTGGACAGGATCCGCACCGCCGGGATGAACGCGATGGCGCTCGACATCGCGAGGTAGGCGACCAGCATGATCAGGGCGTCGAGCACCTCACGGGGGGCCTGGTGACCGACCGTCCCCATGACCTCGAGCACGCCCACGTAGATCGCGAGGTACGGCACCAGCAGCGCCGTGCCGCCGAGCAGGAAGGTCCAACGTCGGTACGTGCCGGCGCTCAGCAGCACGGTTTTCACGCCCCAGATCCTGACAGGGCGCCCCTGTCCGTACCTCCCTCGCAGGGACCAATCCTTCGCCCGTCAGTGCTCGACGGGCACCCGGCGGGTGGCCTCCTTGATCTCCTCGAACGGCACGCTGATGGTCAGGATGCCGTTGTCGTAGACCGCCCGGATCTCCTCGGTCCGTACGTTCTCCGGCAGCCGGACGTGCCGTTCGTACGAGCCGTAGCGGAACTCGGAGTGGCGATGGCTCTCGTGCTCCTCCAGACGCTCCGCCCGGATCGTCAGGACGTCGCGCGCCACGCTGATCTCCAGGTCCCGGTCCGGGTCGATGCCGGGCAGCTCGGCCCGGACGACGTACTGGTCATCCTGGACACGATCTTCGATCCGGATCGCGTGGCCGGAGGACGGCCGCAGCGCCGTCAGCGGGTTCTCCAGCATGTCGAACAGGTCGGACACCAGGGTTCTGGGCTCCCTGCGGGCCGGTGTGTTCATCGTCGTCTCCTCGGGTTGCCTCACCCTCCATTCCGGAATGGAGGGCGGACCCGGCGATAGAGGCGGACTGCCCGTAAGGGGGTGACTTCGGTCCTCGCCGGTCAGCGCCTGCGGACCATGACGGTCACCGCCATCGCGACGAGCAGGGCCGGAATCGCCAGGAACCACAGGAACGCCGGGATCCCGGCGAACGTCACCAGCCCGCCGGTCTCCACCTCCACCTCCCGGTACGGCGTGTCGGCGACGTAGCCCAGGCTCAGGTCGCGCGTGAAATCCTCTGGCGGGATGCCCTGCCTCACCAGCTCGGTCAGGAAGACGCCGTTCGCCGGCAGTTCGCTGGAGGCGGCCTGATCCGGCGTCACCCGTCCCGCGTAGGTGGTGAACATGTTCAGTCCGGTGACGGTGACCCGGTGCGGCGCCAGGACGTACAGGTGCACCGACTGCGGCGTCTTCGCCAGCCGCGAGAGCCGGATCGGGTAGACGAGGTCCTTCGCCTCGAACGTGATCCGCAGCGGGTCCAGCTCGCCGTTCAGCGTGCCGCTCTCGGGCGCCAGCTTGATCGCGGTATACGTCCAGTGCCGCTCGACGTACGGCCTCAGCGCCTCGGCCAGCCGCCCTTTCAGCCGGTACCCGTGCCCGGTGAGCCACCCCGCCAGGGCGTGCTCGTCATCGGCCGACAGCGTGGTCACCTCGAACGGCCCGAGCCGCTGCCGCTGGAGCACCCCGACCGAGTCGCGTCCGTGAGCGGGGGCACCCGCCATGTTCCCCCGCCCGCCGAAGTCCGGCAGCCACCGCCGATGCCGCACGACACGCGGCACGGTCAGCCGGTCGAGCTGCTCGAACCAGTCCTGCTTCCCGAGCGCCACCCGCGCCCGCGATGGCGTCGGCATCAGCCACGCCGCGTCCCTGGCGTGCGACCGCACCCCCAGCCGCATGACGATCTCCTCCTGAGCCCCGTCATACCGGACGATCGACGTCTCCTGCGCGACCGAGACCCCGGACTCCGCCGACGTCACCAGCGCCCCGCACCCACACGCCCACGACGGCCGTACGATCCCGAGCCCGCCGACCGCCACGACGAGAAGGACGAGAATCCGAACCAGCGCTCTCCTGCACATGCCGCCTGAGACGCCACCCCCGGAGTCACGGTTCCGGCTCGCGCGGTCGCGTTCGGCCCACCATGCCCGGCACATCGCCGTCAGCAGCCGGAACCTGGCATGAAACACTCGGTTCGTCATCGCCCATGCCGCCGCGTGATGGGCCGATCGTCCGGTGGGACCCGGTCTTCGCGCGGGCCGTCAGACGAACGGATGTTGAGTTGGCCTCTCTTCATGACCCCTCCGTGCGGGGCTTCAAAAGCGACAACTGCGCGGGGATCCACCCCGAGGTGCTCGCCGCGATCGTGGCGGCCAACGGGGGGCATCAGCCGTCGTACGGGGCCGACGTCTATACCGAGCGGCTCCAGGAGGTCTTCCGCGGGCACTTCGGGGAGCAGGCCGAGGCGTACCCGGTGTTCAACGGGACCGGCGCGAACGTGGTGGGGCTCCAGTCGATGACCGACCGCTGGTCCGCGGTGATCTGCGCGGAGGGTGCGCACATCAACATGGACGAGTGCGGTGCGCCGGAGAAGGTCGGCGGGCTGAAGCTGCTGCCGGTCCCCACCGCGGACGGGAAGCTGACGCCGGAGCTGGTCGCCCGGCACGCGCACGGGTGGGGGGACGTGCATCGGGCCGAGCCGAAGGTCGTGTCGATCACGCAGAGCACGGAGCTGGGGACCCTCTACACGGCGGAGGAGATCGCGGCGATCGGCGCGTACGCGCACGAGCGGGGCATGCTCCTGCACATGGACGGTACGCGGGTGGCGAACGCCGCGGCGGCGCTGGAACTCCCGCTCCGGGCGTTCACCACCGACGCCGGGGTGGACGTGCTGTCGTTCGGAGGCACCAAGAACGGCCTGATGGCCGGTGAGGTCGTCGTGGTGCTCGACCCGGATGTCTCACGTGGGGCGAAGTACCTGCGTAAGGCGTCGATGCAGCTGTCGTCGAAGATGAGGTTCGTGTCCGCGCAGTTCATCGCGCTGCTCGAGGGCGACCTGTGGCTGCGCAACGCCCGCCACTCGAACGCGATGGCCCGCCGCCTGTACGAGGCGGTGCGCGGGCTGCCGGGCGTCGAGGTGAGCCACGAGCCCCGGGCCAACGGGGTGTTCGCGGTGATCCCGAGGGACGCGGCGCAGCGGCTGCGGAAGCGGTTCGGGTTCGAGACGTGGGACGAGCAGACCGGCGAGGTCCGCTGGATGTGCTCCTTCGACACGACCGAAGAGGACATCGACACCTTCGCCGCCGCACTCAACAAGGAACTGCGCGAATAACGCAGCATCACCACCATAGTGCGCACAACGCGCACTATGGTGCAGGCCAGGCCGGCCCGGACCGGGAGGCCGCCCGTGACAGTTCCGATCAAGAAGACACTGGACCGCGTTCCGGCTGCGCGGCAACGTCGCCGTCGAGGTACGCGCCGCGGCGTCCGCGTTCGGCGATCCGGGCACGCTCGTACGCGTGCTCGGGTCACGATGAGAGAAGGAGGCACCATGGCACACCCGGTCATCGCGATCACGATGGGCGACGCCGCCGGAGTCGGACCGGAGATCATCGTCCGGGCGCTCGCCGACCGGGCGGTGCGCGAGATGAGCCGTCCGCTCGTCATCGGAGACGCGGCGCGGCTGCGGCGTGCCGCCGAGATCACCGGCATCGGGGTGGAGGTCCGCGCCGTCGCCGGACCCGAACACGCCGCGTACGCCCCGGGCACCATCGACTGCGTCGACCTGGGCGGGATCCCGGAGGACCTGCCGTTCGGGGAGCTCAGCGCGGTCGCGGGCGACGGCGCGTACCGGTTCGTCGAGCGGGCCGTGACGCTCGTGACCGAGCGCCGCGTCGACGCGATCTGCACCGCACCGCTCAACAAGGAGGCGCTGCACGCGGCCGGGCACCGCTACCCGGGCCACACCGAGCTGCTCGCCGAGCTCACCGGCACCGACGAGGTGTCGATGATGCTCAGCGCGCCCACGCTGCGCGTGATCCACGTGACCACCCACATCGGCCTGGTCGACGCCGTCGAACGCATCGACGACGGTCTCGTCGAGCGCACCGTACGCCGGGGGCACGCGACCCTCGTCACGTCCGGCGTCGCGGCCCCCCGGATCGCGGTGTGCGGGATCAACCCGCACGCGGGGGAGAACGGCCTGTTCGGCCGGGGCGAGGAGGCGGACAAGATCGTGCCCGCGATCGAACGGCTGCGCGCGGACGGCGTCGACGCCCAGGGCCCGCTGCCCGCCGACACGGTCTTCTTCCGCGCGGCACGCGGCGACTTCGACCTGGTCGTCGCGATGTACCACGACCAGGGACACGGGCCGGTGAAGGTCATGGGCCTGGAGTCCGGCGTGAACATCACGGTCGGCCTGCCGGTGATCCGTACCAGCGTCGACCACGGCACCGCGTTCGACATCGCGGGAACCGGCCGCGCCGACCACGCGAGCATGCTGGAGGCGATCCGCCAGGCGGTGGAGCTCGCACCCGAGCCGCCGGTGGAGAATCATCGGCTGTGAAGGCATCCGAACGCCGCACCCGAATCCGCGACCTGCTTCGTACCCGGCCGATCGCCGTGGAGGAGATGGCCGTCCTGTTCGAGACGTCGCTCTCGACGATCCGCCGCGACCTCGCGCTGCTGAGCGACGAGGGCGAGATCGTCCGTACGTACGGGGGCGCGCTCGCCGCCGTACCCGGCGAGCCGACTCTCCACGAACGCGAGCGGCTCGCGACGGTGCAGAAGGCCGCCATCGCCCGCGAGGCGGAGCGGCACGTACGGCCGGGTCAGGTACTGCTGCTCGACGCCGGCACGACCGTCGGTGCGCTGGCCGGACGTCTCGCCGCCTGGACCGGCATCACGGTCGTCACCAGCGGCTTGACCAGCCTGAACGCCCTCGCCGACAGTGAAGGCGTCGAGCTGATCGTGCTCGGCGGGGCCGTACGCCACGTGAGCCTGGGCCTGATCGGGCCGATCGCCGAGCGCACCCTGCGCGGCCTCACCGCCGACGCCGTCTTCCTCGGCGCCGACGGAGTCGCGGCCGACCGCGGCGTCTGCGAGACGACCGCCGAACAGGCGGCGCTGAAGCGGCTCATGATCGAGCAGTCCGACGAGGTGTACGTCCTGGCCGACGCCGCCAAGCTCGGCCGCCCCAGCGGGCACTGGTGGACCCCACCGGACCGCCCGTGGACGCTGATCACCGACGGCGGCGCCACCGAGGAGACCCTGGCCCCCTTCCACGCCGACCCCGCCATCACCGTCCGCGTCGCGCCTCAGGGTCAGTGAGCGCCGCGTGTTCGAAGGGTTCGAGGAGTTCGACGTCACCGTCTCCGGGACGACCGTTCACGGGCGGCGCGGCGGTGCGGGCCCGCCGCTGCTCCTGCTGCACGGGATCCCCGAGACGCATCTGATGTGGCACCGGGTCGCCCCGGCGCTGGCGGAGCGGTACACCGTCGTGGCCACCGACCTGCGCGGATACGGCGACAGCGGCAAGCCCGCCAGCACCGGCGACCACGCCCCGTACGCGATGCGCGAGCTCGCCCGCGACCAGGTCGAGGCGATGGGCCGGCTCGGGTACGACCGCTTCGGCGTCGCGGGCCACGACCGGGGCGCCCGATGCGCCTACCGGATGGCCCTGGACCACCCGACCGCCGTCTCGCGCCTGGCCGTTCTTGACATCGTCCCGACCTACGACGCGTTCCACCGCGCCGACATGGACTTCAGCCTGGGCTTCTGGGTCTGGTCGTTCCTCGCCGCGCCCCACCCCGTACCCGAGGAGCTGATCCTGCGGTCACCGGCGACGATCGTCGACCACCTGCTCGACTCCTGGTCCGAGACGCCGGACGCGTTCCCGCCGGAGGTGCGCGCCAAGTACGTCGCGTGCTTCTCCGACCCCGACACCGTCCACGCGATCTGTGAGGAGTACCGCGCCGCGGCGACGCTGGACTACCGGCAGGACGAGGCCGACCGGGGGAGGACCCGGATCGACTGCCCGGTCCTGGCCCTGTGGAGCGCCACCGGCGCCGTCGCCGCCTGGTACGACCCCCTGAACGTCTGGTCCGCATGGGCGAACGACGTACGCGGAGGCCCGATCGACGCGGGCCACTTCCTCCCGGAGGAGGCCCCCGCCGAGGTCACCGAGGAGCTACTGCGCTTCTTCGGCTGACGTCTCCTCAGCCAGGCGGGTAGACGTCGCGGGCCCACAGGAGGCCGTGGCCCTGGTGGGCGGCGATCTCGGCGAGGGCGCGTACGGCCGCCAGCCGGCGTGGGCGGTCGACCAGGCCGACGGCCGGCCGGGACCCCTCGCCGCACGTGAGACGTGCCCGTGAGCCCCGCCGTTCGGCCGAGATACCCGGGAGGTAACGTCACCGCACCGAACGGGTATTGGCGCGTCAGGCCGTCTGGGGGAGCGGCGCTCGCGCCGGTCCTTCGCGCAGGAACAGGAGCGCGAGAACGACGACCAGCGCGGCGGTCGCACCGTGCACGCCGTACGCGGTGGCCGGCGGCCCGCCGTGCGTGAGCACGCTGATCGCGTCGCCGATCGGGATGATGGCGTCGGTCAGCAGCACCCAGCCCAGCGCGCGGCGCTGGCGCAGGGCCAGGAGGATGAGGACGATCGCCCCGCAGGCGCCGTCGCGTACGCCCTTGACGACGAAGTAGCCGGCGGCGTTGCCGCGCGGCCACGGGGCGATGCCGAAGCCCGAGGCCGCGCCCTGCGGGTCGAGCAGGAATCTGAGTCCGATGAAGACGACGGCGGCGCCCGTCAGCGCGGTCAGGATCGTGGTGATGCGGTGCAAGGACACTGGGGAGCTCCTCTGCTAGCAGCGCTAGGAATTAAGGCGACACTACATTAGCCTCGCTCCTTCTGCTAGCGGTGCTAGGATTTAGTGTGTGTCCATCCAGCAGCGCAAGGAGCGCGAACGCGCCGAACGCCACCGGTTGATCGTCCGTGCGGCGCGAGAGCTCGCGGAGGCCGAGGGCTGGGACGCGGTGACCACCCGCCGCCTCGCCGAGCGCGTCGAGTACAGCCAGCCGGTCCTCTACAGCCACTTCGCCGGCAAGGACGCCATCGTGGTCGCCGTCGCCGTCGACGGGTTCGACGAGCTGGCCACCGAGCTGCGCCGCGCCCGTACCGCCCAGACCACGCCCGAGACGGGACTGCGCGCGCTGGCCGAGGCCTACCTCGACTTCGCCCGGGTACGGCCGGCGCTTTACGACGCCATGTTCGTCCAGCCGATCGACGTCACCTTCGGCACCGGCGACTCACCCGCCGCCCTGCGAGCCGCGTTCGGGGAGTTCCTCACCGCTCTCGAGCCGCTCGCCGCCGACCGCGACCTGGAGACCCTCGCCGAGGTGGTCTGGAGCGGCCTGCACGGCATGGCCACCCTCTCCCACGGCCACCGGCTCCGCCCCGACCACCACCAGGCCCGCCTGGACCTCCTCCTCGACCGCGTGCTCTGACGCGTCAGGCGCCGAGTACGGAGCCGAAGCTCGTGTGCGGGGCTCCGCACAGCATGGTCGCGCCCTTGGCGCCGACTCCGGTGGCCGTACCGGGCAGCAGCACGACCGCCCCGGTGCCGTGGTTCTCCGACGGCGCGGACGCGGCGAGGTCGGCGTGGCCGTCGCCGTTCAGGTCGGTGAGGACAACGGGGTCGCCCATGCCGTCCGCGCGCTCGGCCTTGCCCGGGACGCCGTCCTCGCCCTGCCGGATCCGCTGCGCGCCGGCGCCGGACAGGCCCCTGGGCCCGCCGTACAGGACGGTGACCGAACCGGCCGAGATCCCGCCGAGGCCCCGTGCCGTGCCGAACGCGGCGTCGGCGTAGCCGTCGCCGTTGACGTCGCCCACCGCGATGGAGTCGATGTAGCCGTGGCGGTGCGCCAGGCCGCGGGTGCCCTTGTACTCGCCGCGAGTGTCCAGGCCCTGGGCGGTGCCGGGGAGGACGATCACCTCCGAGTTGCCGAGCCCGTTCGTCACGAGGTCGCCGTGGCCGTCGTGGTCGACGTCGCCGACGGCCAGTGCGGCCGGGTCCATCGCCTTCGCCGTACGGCCCACCTTGTGCGTCAGGCCGCGTGCCGAGCCCGCGACGACGTCGATGTCGTAGCCGGCGTCGGCCGGATCGTCGATGCCGGACTCCACGATGAGGTCGGCGTACCCGTCGCCGGTCACGTCGCCGGCCGCGAGGCCCGCCGACTCGGTGACCTCCTCGCTGCCCGAGTCGACGTACGCGGGATCGGGCACGCTCGTACGCAGGCCGGGCCCGCCGTGGATGATCTGTACCGTGCCGAAGGCGCAGGCGATGGCCACGTCGTCGAACCGGTCGGCGTCGAAGTCGCCGACCGCGATCTCGCGGCCGTAGCCCTCGCACCGCCGGCGCGCGGGGGCCGTGAGGGTGACGGCCTGGCCGGAGGGTCCGTCGGCGGAACCGAACACGAGCGTCACCGAGCCGCTGCCGTCGTCCGGCGCGGTGATCGCGAGATCGGGGTGGCCGTCATGGTCGAAGTCGCCCGAGACGACCTCCGAGCCGAAGTGGCCGCCCGCCTTCGGGTCGCCGGGGACGCCGGGACTCGCCTGGCTGATCAGCCGGCGGTTCTCCGGGTCGGCGCCGTACGTCACGACGACGTACCCGGCCCTGACGAGCGGGCCGACCGGCCCCTTGGGGACTCCGATGGCCAGCAGGCGATCTCCCGTGGGCCGCGCCGGCACGGGCGTCATGGCGTGTACGCAGCTCTGGTGCGCGGTACGACCCGCCGCCGCCCCGGGTCCCGCGATCGCGAGCCCGGCCAGTACAACGCAGCAGCCCAGGTAGCGGACCCCCACCGCCCCTCCATCGCGCTCGAGTCGCACCACAATGCCACATGCGGCGCGTAACGTACCGGGATGATCGGGATACCAGGGGCGTTCGCGCGGAGCACGGTCGAGCGTGAGGGAGAGCCCGGAGCGGTGTGGCTCGCCGAGCTGCCCATGATCGTGGACGAGCGGCTGGGACGCTGGGAGTGCGTACCGGACGGCGAGGTCATGCACGGGGGCGTCGGGGTCATCGTCCCGGTACGGCGGCGCGCCGGGGGGACCGCCGTACTGAAGGTGTCGTTTCCGCATCCCGGCAACGTCCATGAGCCGGACGCGTTCGCGGCGTGGGGCGGGCGCGGAGCCGTTCTGCTGCACGAGCGCGACGACGAGCGCTTCGCGATGCTGCTCGAGCGGGTCCACGCGTCGACGCTGGCGGAGGTCGCGGACGGCGACGAGGTCGCGGCCGTCGCAGGGCGGATCAACCGCCGGCTGGCCACCCCCGCGCCGCCCGCCCTGCCCCGGCTGCGGGACCAGGCCGGCGCCTGGGAGAAGGAGCTACGCGAGGACGCGGAGGAGCTGACGCCCGCGCTGCCGCGTCACGTGGTGGACGCCGCCGTGGCGACCGTCCGTGAGCTGGGCCGCGGCCGGCCGGACACCCTCATCCACGGCGACCTCCACCCCCGGAACATCCTGCGCGCCGACCGTGAGCCCTGGCTGGCCGTCGACCCCAAGGGGTACGCCGGCGACCCCGCCTACGACGGCGGCACCCTGCTCAAGTCGCGCGCGCTGACGCTCCTCGAAGCAGGTGACCTGGGCAAGGCCGTCCACCGCGTGCTGGACGTCTTCACCGAGGCCGCCGAACTCGATCGCGAACGCACCCGGCGCTGGGCCCAGTTCCACGCCGTCCAGGCCGCGTTCTGGGGCCGCCGCCATGGATTCCGCATCGCCCGCAGCGGACCACGGCTGGACCGCCTCACCGAGTTCGCGGACCGCCTGGCGGAGCTGCTCACGGAAGCCTAAGGCGAACGCGCTCCGGAGTGAGGTCGCTGACCGAGGCCGCGCCCAGGAGCTGCATCGTCTGGCGCACCTCCGCGGTGAGGATCTCCAGCGCCCGCCGTACGCCGAGCTCGCCGCCCGCCATGAGGCCGTAGAGGTAGGCCCGGCCGACGAGCACGGCGGTGGCGCCCAGGCACACCGCGGCCACGGCGTCCGAACCCGACAGCACCCCGCCGTCGACGTAGACCTCCGCATGGTCCCCGACGGCCTCGACCACCGAGGGGAGTTCTTCGAGGGGGACCGGTGCACGGTCGAGCTGGCGGCCACCGTGGTTGCTGACCACGACCGCGTCGGCGCCGGCGTCCACGACGGTACGGGCGTCCTCGGGATTCTGGACGCCCTTCACGATGAGCTTGCCGGGCCAGACCTCGCGGAGCCATTCGACGTCGCGGATGGTCACGGACGGGTCGAACATGTGGTTCGCGAGCTCCGCGACGGTGCCGCGCCAGTTGGTGAACGAGGCGAACTCCAGCGGCGGCGTGGTGAGGAGGTTCAGCCACCACCAGGGCCGTACCGCGCCGTTGAGAAAGGTGCGCAGCGTGAGGGTCGGCGGGATGGTCATGCCGTTCCGTACGTCGCGAAGCCGCGGACCGGCCACGGGCGTGTCGACCGTGAGCACGAGCGCCTCGTAACCGGCCTCCTCCGCGTCGCGGATCAGGCCGATGCTCCGCTCGCGGTCCCGCCACAGGTAGAGCTGGAACCACCGGCGCGTACCGGGCGCGGCGGCGGCCAGGTCCGCCGCCGACGTGGTGCCCATGGTGGACAGCGCGTACGGAATGCCGCCGTCCCCGGCGGCCCGCGCCACGGCGATCTCGCCCTCGTGATGCATCATGCGGGTGAACCCGGTGGGCCCGAAGGCGATCGGCAGCGCGGAGGTCTCACCCAGGATCGACGTCGAGGTGTCCACGGCGGACACGTCCCGCAGCACCCGCGGCCGGAACTCCACGCGTTCGTACGCCCGCCGCGCGCGTGCCATCGAGATCTCGTCGCCCGCGCCGCCGTCGGTGTAGTCGAACACGGCCCTCGGCGTCCGCCTGCGCGCGACCGTACGCAGGTCGTGCACTGTCGCGGCGCCGGCGAGCCGCCGTCGGGTGCCGTCCAGCACGATCGGCTTGGGTCGCAGCAGCGGAGCCAGCTCCGCCCAGCGGGGAATCCTGCGTCGGGCCACGCTGATCTCTCCTTCCGATCCCTTCCGATGCCACAACGGTACGTGCGGCCCGCTTCCGTCGGCAGCCGCAGTACGAGGCCGCCGGCGGATTCCTCAAAGGGCTCTATAGGCGCCCTTGACAGTATTCGTCGCCGCCCAGGACGCGTTGGTGCGGTCTTCGGGTGCTGAGAAGGGTGGCTGGCGATGGGGCCGGATACGGCATGGCGCGGGTCGGACATGGCGAGACGTCGCCTGCGGCGCGCGGAGAACGCGCTGGTCGCTCTGGTGATGGCGGGGGCCGTCGCGGCGTGGCCGATGAGCGTCGAACCGGCCTCGGCGGCGCCGTCGACGGAGGCCAAGGCGCAGTGGATCGACGCGAACACCGTCGCGGTTCCGGCGGACTGGGCGCACGACCCGAACGACGCCGTCGCGCTCGCCTACTCCTCCAGCGACGCGCTGCGGATGCAACCGGTCTCCGGCGGCCTGACGGCGGCGCAGCGCGCTCAATACCCGAACCTCGCGAGCTATGCGGCCTTCGCCGTCGGCCCGGCCGATCGGGCGAAGGTCACCACCGCGCTGCGCGGCGACCCCGTACTGACGGAGCGCGCGCCCGGCGGCGACACCGTCGCGACCACCGGCGTGCAGATCGCCGGTGCGCTGGACGCGATCTACGCGCCGAAGGCCGGGCACGCCCGGCTGGGCGCGGTGAGCGACCACGGCAGGCCGACCCTGTCGGTATGGGCGCCCACCGCGCAGACCGTCGCGCTGGAGCTGTACGACACGGCCGGCGCGAGCGACGCGCGGGTGGTTCCCATGCGCCGTGACGACGGCAGCGGCGTCTGGTCGGTGACCGGCGACGCGACGTGGAAGGGCAAGTTCTACCTGTACCGGGTGACCGTCTGGGTGCCGTCGGTGCAGCGGTTCGTCACGAACCACGTCACCGACCCGTACTCGCTGGCCCTGTCCACGGACGGCCGCCGGAGCGAGATCGTCTCCCTGGACGACCCGGCGCTGGCGCCGCGCGGCTGGTCGTCCGAGCGGTCGCCCGGCGCCGTACCCGCGGGCAAGGAGCAGATCCAGGAGCTGCACGTCGGTGACTTCTCCGTCGCCGACAGCACCGTCCCGGCCGGGCACCGCGGCACGTACCTGGCCTTCACGGACCGGGACTCCGCCGGCATGCGGCACCTGCGGAGCCTGGCCGACGCCGGGGTGACCACGGTCCACGTGATGCCCGCCTTCGACTTCGCCGGTGTCCCCGACGCCAAGGGCGACCAGGCCACGCCGCCCTGCGACCTGGCGTCGCAGGCGCCCGACTCCGAGCAGCAGCAGGCGTGCATCGCGAAGGTGGCCGGCACCGACGCCTACGACTGGGGGTACAACCCCCGGCACTACACGGTGCCCAAGGGCTCCTACGCCACCGACCCCCAGGGGACGGCGCGCACCGTGGAGTTCCGGCGGATGGTCGCGGCCCTCCACCGCGCCGGGCTGCGCGTGGTGATGGACGTCGTCTACAACCACACCGCCGCGTCGGGGGAGGACCCCGACTCCGTGCTCGACCAGCTCGTTCCCGGCTACTACCAGCGGCTCTCCGACACCGGGGCCGTCACGACCGACAGCTGCTGCGCGGACACCGCACCCGAGCACGCCATGATGAACAAGCTGGTCGTGGACTCGACGCGTACCTGGGCGACCGAGTACCACGTGGACGGCTTCCGCTTCGACCTGATGGGCATCGACCCCAAGCAGACCATGCTCGACGTACGTGCGGCGCTGGACCGTACGGGCCGCAGTGAGTTCCTGTACGGCGAGGGCTGGAACTTCGGCGTCGCGGCGAACAACGCGCGGTTCGTCAACGCCGACCAGGCGAACATGGCCGGCACCGGCATCGCGACCTTCAACGACCGGCTGCGGGACGCCGCGCGCGGTGGCTCACCGTTCGACTCGAACCCGCACGTCCAGGGGTTCGCCTCCGGCCTGTCAACCGACTCCAACGGCGACGACGTCAACGGCACCGCCACCCAGCAGAAGGCGACGCTGCTGCACGACACGGACCTGATCGAGGTGGGCCTGACCGGCAACCTCGCCAAGTACACCTTCACCGATGCCACCGGGAAGACCGTGACGGGCGCCCAGGTCGACTACAACGGCTCACCCGCCGGCTACACCGCGGCCCCCGGCGAGGCCATCACCTACGTCGACGCGCACGACAACCTCGACCTGTACGACGCGCTCACCTACAAGCTGCCCACCGCCACCACGATGGCCGACCGCGCGCGCATGCAGTCCCTCGCGCTCGCGCTGCCGACGCTCAGTCAGGCCCCGGCGTTCGCGGTGGCCGGCAGCGACCTGCTGCGCTCCAAGTCCCTGGACGGCAACTCCTACAACAGCGGCTCCTGGTTCAACCAGATCCAGTGGCGGTGCGGCGACGGCAACGGATTCGGCCACGGCCTGCCGTCGGCCGCGGACAACACGTCGTTCTGGCCGTACGCCAAGCCGCTGCTGGCCGACCGCGCGCTGGTGCCGGGCTGCGACGCCATCGACGCCGCGGGCCGCCAGTACGCGCAGTTCCTGACCATCAAGCGGTCCTCGCCTCTTTTCGCCCTCGACGACCTCTCCGCCGTACAGCGACGCGTGTCCTTCCCGCTCTCCGGGACCGATGCCCAGCTCCCGGGCGTGATCACGATGCACCTCGACGGCGCCGGCCTGCACACGTACCGCTCGATCACGGTGGTCTTCAACGCGAGCCCCGAGGCCGCGCGCCAGACCGTCGCCGGGCTGACCGGTACGCGGCAGGCGCTCCACCCGGTGCAGCGCGGAGGCTCGGACGCGGTCGTGAAGGGGTCCGCGTTCGACCCGGCCACGGGGACCTTCACCGTCCCCGCGCGTACGGTGGCCGTGTTCGTCCAACCCTGACCGAACATCATTCGGTACGGTGAGGGCATGGATCGTGAGACGAGCGTGTTCGACGACCTCGCCGCCGAGTACGCGCGGATCGACGCCGTACTCGCGGCGCTCGAGCCGGACGCGTGGACCCGGCCGTCCGCCGCGGCCGGGTGGACGATCGCCGACGTCGTCGTGCACCTGGCCCAGTCCGAGGAGTTCGTCCTCGAGTCCATCGCCAAGAACCGGTCGGGCTTCGTCCGCGAGGACGGGGTCCCGCTGGACGAGCTGATGGACCGCCTGGTCGTCGCCGACCGGGGCGCGACAGGGGCCGAGGTGTTCGAACGCTGGCGGAGCGCGAGCCGCTCGTCGGTCGAGGCGCTGCGCGACTGCTCGCCCGGCGACCGCCTGCCGTGGGCCGCGGTTCCGCTCTCCGCCCGTACGCTCGCCACGACGCGGCTCGCCGAACACTGGGCCCACGCGCTCGACATCACCGGCCCGCTCGGCGTCGACTACCCCGACACCGCGCGGCTGCGGCACATCGCCCGGCTCGCCCAGCGGACCCTGCCGTACGCGTTCGAGACGGCCGGTGAGAAGGGCGGGCCGGTCCGCTGCGAGCTCACCGGGCCGGACGGCGAGGTCTGGCGGTTCGGCGACGAGGACGCGCCGTCGGTGATCCGCGGCACGGCAGGGGAGTTCTGCCGGGTCGGCGCGCGCCGCCTGCCCGTGGAGCGTACGGCCCTGACGACCGAAGGACCGTACGCCGCCGCGGCGCTGCGCGTCATGCGCAACTACGCCGCCTGACCGTCTACTTGGCGATCAGCACTACCACTCCGCGGGCGTGCAGCGTGTAGGTGGTCCCGCCGACGGCCGCCTCGCTGCCCGGGGCGGCCACCTGGTCGGGCCCCTCGGCCCACGTCGAGGTGTCTGTGACGCGGTACCACTGCTTGCCCGCACCCGGCGAGGGCAGGGTGAAGTCGACGTCGCCGGACCAGCCGTTGTAGCCGACGTACAGGGCGCTGCTGGGGTCGCCGAGCTCCGTACCGTCGAGCCGCCAGGCCAGCGCGTGGTTGCCGGGGTCGGACCAGTACGCGCTGTCGGGCGCGCTTCCCGCCGGGGTGAACCAGTCGAGCTGGTCCATGCCGTTCCCGTTGCCGTCGGAGCCGCTGTAGAAGGCCTTCGGGCGCAGCGCGGGGTGGGCCTTGCGGAACGCGATCAGGCGCTGCGCGTACGTACGGAAGGTCGACTGGTCGGCGGTCCAGGAGGTGGTGAGCCAGTTCGCCGACGAGTCCAGGTTGTACGGGTTGTTGTTGCACTTGATCGAGCGCAGGTACTCGTCGCCGCCGGTCATCATCGGCGTACCGGCCGAGAGCATGAGGAAGGCGAAGCCGTTCCGCGCGGCCTTGCGCTGGTCGGCGGCGTTCCCGCCCTGGTTCCAGGACAGGTTGTCGTCCGATCCGCCGTCCGAGGGCCCGTACGGCCAGGCCTGGCCGTTGTTCTTGGCGTTGCAGGAGTACAGGTCGGCGAGCGTGAAGCCGTCATGGGCGACCATGAAGTCGATCGAGTTGAACGGCGCGCGGCCGTCGTCCTGGTAGAGGTCGGACGAGCCCGCGAAGCGGTTCGCCAGCTCGCTGGGGGTGACGTTCTGGACGCCCAGCTCGTTCTGGTCGCGGCGCAGCGTGTCGCGGAAGATCCCGTTCCACTCCGACCAGCCCGCCGGGAAGTTGCCGACCTGGTACGTCCCGTCGCCGATCGCCCAGGGCTCGGCGATCCAGTCCGTACCGGCGCCACCCGCGGCGGGACGCGCGGGCATCCGAGCGGTGATCTTGTTCAGGGCCGTGTTCGGGTCGGTACGGCTGTAGGTGAAGCACCCGCGCTGGCAGGTGTTGCCGAGCACCGGCGCGAGGTCGAACCGGAACCCGTCGACGCCGAGGGTGTCCTTCCAGTACCCGAGGGAGTCGGTGATGAGGTTCTGGGTGACCGGGTTGTAGGTGTTGACGTTCCCGCCGACGCCGGTGTTGTCGTACGGGCCCTGGGAGTCGTTCGTCAGCTCGTAGTACGTCGGGTTGTCCAGGCCGCGCATCGAGAACAGGTTGTAGGTGTTCTTGTCGCCGGAACTCCACGGCCCGCCCTCGCCGGTGTGGTTGTAGACGACGTCGGTGAGGACCTTGATCCCGGCGTCGTGGTACGCCTTGACCATGCCCTGGAACTCCCGCGTCGGCCCGCCCGCGCCCTTGTCCGCGGCGTAGCGCCGGTCGGGCGCGAAGTAGTCGAGCGTGGAGTACCCCCAGTAGTTGTCCCCGGACGTACTCGTCGGGTCGACGTCGTTCGCGTCGTTCTGGGACTCCTGCACCGGCAGGAACTCGACCGCCGTGACGCCCAGCGCGGCCAGGCTCGCGGCCTTGAGGCCCGCGCCCTTGTACGTACCCTGGTCGGCGGCCGGCACCGACGGGTCGTTCTTGGTCAGGCCGCGGACGTGGGTCTCGTAGATGACGTCGTCCTTCAGCGCCCGCGTCGGCTTGCTGCCGGTGCTCCCGGTGGCGTCGGGCAACACGATGCCCTTGGGCGCCTGCGTGCCGCTGTCGGCCGTACGGTGCTGCGGGCCGGTGCCGTAGACCCCGCCGTCCGTCCCGCCCGGAGCGAGCGGGTCATGGCTCAGCTCACGCGCGTACGGGTCGGTGAGAAGCTTGTTCGGATCGAACCGGTTGCCCGCCGCGTCGACGTCGGCGACGAACCCGGCCGACGACCCCTTGGTCCAGGCCGGATCGTAGGGCCAGTTCGGTCCCCAGGCGCGGTAGCCGTAGTACACGGTGCCGGTGATGCCGTACTGGTCGCGCAGGGTCGCGACCGAGACGGTGACGGACCAGATGTTGCCGGCGTCCTTGACGAGTGGGTAGCTGACGGCCTCCTGGCTGCCCGACGCCGCCTTGTAGAGGTACACGTCGATCCGGGTCGCACGGGAGGAGTACACCCCGAAGCCGATCGAGGAGCCTGTGGAGTCGTAGTGGGCACCGAGCGCCGGCGATGCCGCCGCCGACGCGTACCTCGGCGGCGCGCCCGCGAGGCCCAGCGCCATGGCCGCGGCGAGCGACAGGGCCACGAGGGCCCTGCCCCCGGCGCCCGTACGGGTGAGCAGGGCCATGGCGACTCCTTCACGTCAAGCGGGGGACCGCGACACCTCTGAAACCTTGCAGGAACTTGCCGCAACATAACCGCAAGACCGCCGCCGGTAAACCCTCCCAATACGGGCGAACTTGACCGGATATCCGGGCCGACCGCACGATGACGGGGCCGAAGAGACCGATCCCGACCCGCCTTGTGCAGGTCACCGAGCCTGACCGGGGGCTGTACTCGTGACCGAGGTCGCGTCGAGGGCTGGAGCGCCGGCGTCGTCGTGGGCGGAGATCCTGCGCGGTCGGCGGGGGCGGTTGCTCGCCGGGATGACGTTGATGGAGGTGGTCGCGGCCACCCAGATCCTGATCGTGATCACCGTGCTGCCCGAGGTGGTCCACCGGATCGGCGGGCTGCGGCTGTACGGGATCGCGCTGTCGGTGACGGCGATCGCCGGGATCGCCGCGATGCCGATCGCCACGACCGTGCTGAGGCGTCGGGGTGTCGGGGTGGTCATCTCCGTGGGGTCCGTGCTGTTCGGCGCCGGAGCCCTGACGGCCGGGCTCGCCGGGCGGATGGAGGTGCTCGTCCTGGGCCGGTTCGCGGAGGGGGCGGGGACGGCGGCGATCGCGGCGGTGGCGACGACCGGTGTCGCGACCCTGTTCAGCGAGGGCCAGCGCTCGAAGGTGATCGCGATGGAGCATCTCGCGTGGGCGGTGCCCAGTGTCGCCGGGCCGGCGCTGGGTTCGCTGGCCATCGTCACGGTGGGGTGGCGGTGGGCGTTCATCGTCCCGATCCCGGTGCTCGCCGTGGCCCTGGTGCTGGTCGTCCCGGCCCTCGGCCTGTTCGTGACGGAGCGCGGCGACGAGGAACGTGGCAGCGGGGAGCGTGGCAGCGAGGGGCGCGGCGACAAGGGGCGTGGCAAGGAGGGGCGCGGCAACGAAGAGGGCGTCAACGGGGAGCGTGGCGACGGGGCGCGCGGTACGACTCGGTCCTCGCTGGCGTTGCTCGGCGGGTTGCTGGCGGCGTTGACCGGGCCGGTCGCCGGTGGGCTCGCGGGGGCGGGTGTCTGTATGGCCGGGGTTCTGGTCACCGCCGCCGCGCTCGCCAGGATCATGCCGGCCGGCACCCTGACGATGCGTCCCGGCCTGCCCGCCGTGACGTTGGCGATGTTCTGCTGCACGTTCGCGTTCTTCGCGGTGGACGGGTTCGTCCCCCTGCTGCTCACCTCGGTCGACGGCACCGGTGTCGCCGCGGCCGGGATCGTCGTCACGGTCGCCACCGCGGGGTGGACGCTGGCCGGCATGGCGCAGGCGTGGATGGTCGAGCACGGCTGGACCCCGCGCCGGCTGATCCGTACGGGTGCCGTCCTGCTCCTCGCGGGCATCGCCGGTACCGGCCTGGGGCTCGACGCCGACGCCTGGATCTCGCCGTATCTCGGCTGGGCCGCCGGGGGGCTCGGGATGGGCCTGGCCTACTCCGGTGTCTGGCTGGCCGTCATGACGCACCGGGACCTCACCGGCCCGATGGTCGCGGAACGGCTGGGTACCGCGCTCGGTGCCGGCGTCGGTGGCGTGTTCATCGCCGGCCTGACCCGGGCCGGCCTGGGCATCGGCGCGGGCATCGCGGCCGGCCTGGTTCTCGCCGTCGTCGCCGCGGCCGTACTGCTCGCCACCACCGGCCGCCTGGAACGCCCGGGTAACGGGTTCAGGGACGGCGAATGACCGCGGTCACTTGCTGGGCTGCGGGGTCTTGCACGAGGCGCTCGGGTTGAGGCCCGCGTAGTTGAGCGGGCCGGAGGCGATCGTGATGCCGATCGTGGCGGAGCGGGTGCAGCTCGCGTCGAAGTGGGAGTAGTAGTGACGCTGTCCCGCGGCGAGGCCTCCGACGAGCAGCCAGACGAACAGCAGCCACCGTCCGGCCCGCATCGCCACCTCCGATGGCTCGCCGCCGACCAGGGCGGCTACGACAAGATCGCACATAGTTAAGCAAGTCACGACCGGCGCTGTCATCTGTTGTCGCGGCACGGCGGGGCGTTTCGCCACGAACTCGGCCGGGCCGCGCTTAAGTCCGGCCCTAGATCACTGCTTGTGTCGGCTAGGTGATTACTAGCAAGATCGGCCATAGCCACCGTGGTCAAATCATGTGAAGATCCCTGTAAGTGGCAGGAGGTCCTAGTCGTGCCACCTGAGGATCCAGCGCTGGTAGAACGCGATCGCGACCTGGCGTCGCTGGTGGCGGCACTCGCCCACGCCCCGGCCGTCGTCGTGGTGGAGGGCGAGCCCGGCATCGGGAAGACCTCCCTGGTACGCCGTGCGCTCGCCGACCCGACCCTCGCGGACCGGCTGCGGCTGCTCGGATCGGCCCGTCCGCCGCTGGCGTCCTGCCCGCTGGGGCCGGTGATCGAGGCCCTCGCCACCGCGAATCGGCCGCCCGTACAGCCCCTCAGTGCGCTCTGCGGTGTACTGCGGACGGTCCTGCCCGACTTGGCCGACATCCTGCCGCCCGCGCCGCCGCCGCTGGAGGACCCGCACCTGATCCGCCATCGGCTGGTACGCGCCGTCGCCGAGCTGCTCGCCAAGCTCGGCCCCGCGATCCTGGTCATCGAGGACCTGCAGTGGGCCGACGAGGCCACGGTCGGACTCCTGCGGATGATCAGTGCCGCGCCGCCGCCGGAGCTGTCGATCGCGATCACCTGCGTGTCGTCGGCCGACCCGCCGAACCCGGGGCCGGTCACCGGCCGCCTGCGGCTCTCGCCGCTGTCCGCGTCGGCCGCGGGGCGGCTGGCCGGCGCGCTTCTGGGCGAGCCGGACACGGCACTGCCCGACGCCGTCGCGGACCTGCTGTACGAGCGCAACGGCGGTGTGCCGTTCGTGCTGCGCGAGGACGTGCTGCTGCTTCACCGCAGCGGCCTGCTGCGCCCGGTGAACGGCGCCTGGAGCATCGGGCCGAGCTGGGAGAGCGTCCCGTCCGCCGTCGCCGACGACATCATCGCCCGGGTCCGGAGCCTCGGCACCGACGCGGGCGCCGTGCTCGAGGCCACCGCGGTCCTGGCCGGGTCGGCCGAACCCGAGCTCGTGGGCACGGTCGCCGGGGTGGACCCCGAGCGGGCGAGCGTGGCCCTCGCGGACGCGACCCGCTGCGGGCTGCTGCGCGACCACGACCCGGCGAGCATCACCGTACGGTTCCGGCACGAGCTGGCCCGGCTCGCCGTCTACCACGCGATGTCCGGCCATCGCCGTCGTCGGCTGCACGGCGTCGCCGCACGGGAGCTGGCCGGCGGAGGCCGCGCCGTACCGGCGATCGAGCACTACCGGCTCGCCGGCGACACCGACGGGTGGACGGCGAACGCCGAGGCCGCCGCCGAGCTCGCGACGGCCGAGGGCTCCTTCGCGGCCGCCCACGGCTATCTGCGGGACGTCCTCCAGGCGGGCGCGGTCGCGAAGGAACGGCAGGCCGAAGTCGCGATCAAACTGGGCTGGACCACGTTGGGTGACGCCGACCAGAGCGGTACGACCGCCGCCCTGCTGACCGAGGCACAGGACGGCGGCCACGCGTCACCGGGTCAGCGGGCCGAGCTGCGCCTGCTCCGCGCCTGGTCGTCCCTCGTCGACCGCGGGGAGACCCACCCGGTGGACGAGCTGGACGCCGCGATCGGCGACCTGGCCCGGCGGCCGGACCTCCGCGCGATCGCCCTCGCCGTGCTCGCCACGCCGACCCGCCTGCCGGACCACGACGTGCGGGCCCAGCGGGCGCGGCTCGACCAGGCCCGCGCGACGCTCGCCGAGACGCCGGACCCGATGGCGCACGCGGTCGTCCTGACCACGGCCGCGCACCTGCTGCTCGCCATCGGCGACCCGGACGGCTGGGCCGCCGCCGACGCGTTGACGGCCCACGCCGACCGCCCGGACGTGAACCGGCAGGTCGTACGCGGCCTGCTCGACCTGGCCGACGCGGCCCTGCACCTGGGCCACTACTCACGCGGCCTGGAACTGGTCGAGCGCGCGCGCCGGCTCGCCGCAGACGCGAAGTCGCGCGCGTACGATCCGCTGCTCCGCGCCGCCGTACTGCGGATTCGCTGGATGATGGGCGACGCCGGGGCCGAGCGCGAGGTGAGCGGGCTCGCCGGCGACCAGAACGGCCCCGGACGGCTGCACGCCCGGCTGCTGTGGGCCCAGATCCGTACCGGCCAGGGGCGGCTGGACGGCGCGCGCCGCATGCTCCTCGCGGTGGCCGAGGAGGCGCGGGGGATCGGCGAACTCGCCATCGCGTCCCATGCCGTGGCGGAGTTCAACCGGGTGGCGCTCACGATGGCCCACCGGCGCCTCGGGCACGCCCACGCCCGCCAGACGCTGGACGCGCTGGCCCGCAAGCGGGTCGCGGTCTGGGCGGCGCCGCTGATGCCGTTCGTCCCGCTCGACCTCGTACGCGCGGTGCTTCCCCGGTACCGCAACGCGCTGGCGGGCCTGGACGCGCCGCTCGCCCGCGCCGCGCTCTGCTTCGCCGAGGCGCGGGTGAGCGAGCAGGACGGCGACGCGGTACGTGCGTCGGACGGCTACCGCCGCGCCCGCCACGCGTACGCGGCGCTGCCGGACCCCCGGCTCGCGGCCCACGCGTGCGTCTCCGAGGTGCGCTGCCAGCTCGCCGCCGGGCAGGCGCCGGACACCGACCTGCTGCGCCACGCGTGGGCCACGTTCACCGGCCTCGACGCCGCCTGGGACGCCGACCGGCTGAAGGAGCTGATGCGGGCGGCCGGCCTGTCGATACCCCACCGGCGCGGCCGGCCCGGCTACGGCCACCAGCTGTCCCCGCGCGAGCGCGAGGTCGCCGACCTCGCGGCCTCGGGCCACACGAACCGCGACATCGCCGCCAAGCTCTACCTGTCGGACCGCACGGTCAAGTACCACCTCGCCAACGCCATGCGGAAGCTCGAGGTGAGCAGCCGGCGCCGGCTCCGCGACGTCCTCGAACCGGAGAGCTCCGCCGACGACGCTTCAGAGCCCCCGGAGGATCACACGTGCCGGTGTGTTCGGTGCGGTCGGGCATTAAACCCGTCCCTATTGGACGGGTCATCGGATTAACAATCCGCCGATTCTGAATGGGATTCACGTTCGACACGTTTGGCGCCGATGACCGAAGTTCCGCCGGGGAAGGGAAGCCGTACGGGCGCCAACGAGGTCGGACGCAGGCGGAAGATCCGCCGCCCCCGCTTCGACAAGGAGACGAACATGAAACCCGCCAGCATGGTTGTCGGAATCTCTGTCCTCGCCCTCGGCATGGGCCTCGCCACGGCGCCCGCGTACGCGGCCACCGGCCTGGTCGACGGTTCCATCACCGTCGGCAGCTCGAGCTGCACCTGGGCCAACGCGACCACCAGCGACGCCCCCCCGAACACCCTGACGGTCGACCACACCACGGTCAGCCCGAGCTGCAGCGGCAGCATCACGGTGGGCCTGACGAACAACCCGACCGTCACCTTCGACGACGCGGCGGGCACCGCCTCGTCCCCCTCGATCGTGGTCTCCGGCACGATCCTCGGCATCAACTGCGGATACACCGTGTCCAACGTTTCGATCGCCCGCAGCGGCTCGACCCGGACCTACACCGGCGGCCCCTTCACCGCCAACAAGTCCTCCGGTGGCATCCTGTGCCCGGGCACCGAGACCGTCGACTCGGCGACCTTCAACTTCCACTAAACACCTGACGCGATCATGCGGGGCTCCCGTTGGGGAGCCCCGCATAATCCTTTTTCGGGGGCAGTAAGTGGTTGAATGCCGGGGTTGATTTCTGGCGAAATGTCGGCGTTGGGGGTTTTGGTGCGTAAAGCTGTCATGCAGGTGAGGGTGTTGCTCGGGGTGGCCGTCGTTCTCGACGTGATCAATCAGTCGATGGCCCGCTATCCGTCCGGCCGCGGTGTGGCCCTCGGGTGGTCGTTCGTCGACCTTCTGCTGGTCGTCGCGGTCGCGCGCGGCAGCCGTGCCGCGTGGCTGGTCCTCAGCGTGTCGACGGCGTTCGGTGCCGCGTTGTTCCTGGCCGCCGGGGCCGGTGAGTCGTCGGGGTTCCAGGTGTCGCGCGGCCTGTTGTTCGCCGCTCAGCTTCTCGTGCTGGTCAGCCCGGCGGTACGGATGCGGGCGGGGTTCCGGCGCGGGCCCGTGGAGGCACCCGCCGCGCTGCCGGAGCGCTGACCGCGGCTGGCGGAAACGGTATCGAGCCCGTCGTTCCTGCTCCTGCCGGTGGCGTGCGGGCGGCCGTACCGTCAGGGCCATGACCAGCCTCCATCCGAACATCCTGCATCGCATCGGCGGCACCTCCATGGTCGCCCTGCGCCACGTGGTGCCCGCGAACGGCGCGCGCGTCCTGCTGAAGATGGAGGACGAGAACCCGACGGGCAGCATGAAGGACCGGATGGCGCTGGCCATGGTCGAGACCGCCGAGGCGGACGGGCGTCTGACCGCGGACCGGGGCGTCGTCGAGTACACCGGCGGCAGCACCGGCGTCTCCCTGTCCCTGGTCTGCGCGGTCAAGCGGCTTCCGCTGCACATCGTGACCTCGGACGCCTTCGCGCGGGAGAAGCTCGAGCACATGAAGGTCCTGGGGGCCACGCTTCACGTCGTACGGAGCGACGGCGGGCGCATGACGGAGAAGCTCACCCGCGACATGGTCGAGGCCGCGCGCGTCATCGCGGAACGCACCGGGGCGTTCTGGACCGACCAGCTGAAGAACGAGGACCAGCTGTCGGCGTACCACCGGATGGCCGACGAGATCTGGGCCCGTACGGAGGGGCGGATCGACGGGTTCGTCCAGAGCGTGGGAACGGCGGCCTCCCTGCGGGGCAACGCCGAGACCCTGCGCCGTCACGACGCGCGGATCGAGGTCGTCGCCGTCGAGCCCGCCGAGTCCCCGGTCCTGTCCGGCGGGCCGAAGGGCGGCCACCGGATCGACGGGATCGGGGCGGGGTTCGTCGTACCGCTCTGGCGCGACGACCTCGCCGACCACATCGAGCGGGTGTCCACGGACGAGGCCAGGGCCATGGCCGCCCGGCTGGCGCGGGAGGAGGGCGTCTTCGCCGGGACCTCCACGGGCGCCAACGTCATCGCCGCGCTGCGGCTCGCCGAGCGCCTGGGACCGCGCGCGACGGTCGTCACGGTCATGTGCGACACCGGCATGAAGTACCTGAGCACCTACGGGTGAGTCCGGGCCTAGGGCGTGTCTGATAGATCGCGTTCGCGCAGCCGGACAGGGATTTGTCAGACATGCGCTAGTGCCGGCCGAGCAGGTTGTCGGCGACGTGGCGAAGGTGGCTCCGCATGGCGTCCTGCGCGCCGTCGGGGTCGCGGTCCCGCAGCGCCTCGACGATGACCGTGTGCTCGCCCTGGTAGCAGCGCATGCGCTCGGGCGTCGAGGTCCGGCGCTTGAGGCTGCCCCAGACCGGCAGGGAACGGGCGGCGTTCATCACGTCGAACATGTTCATCAGCAGCCCGTTGTGCGCGGCCTGCGCGATCGCGCGGTGCAGGTGAGTGTCCCACGTCTCGAACTCCTCGGGCTCCCCGCACCGGTTCCCGCGTTCGAGGAAGTCCCCGATGTGGTCCAGGTCGGCCTGGGTCGCGACGCGGGCGGCGAGCGCGCTGACCGGGGGCTCGATCAGCAGGCGGACCTGCATGATCTCCGACGGGCTGGTGTCGGCGGGCGCCGCGCCGGTGGGCGGCGGGACGGGGCCGCACCCTGATGTCCGGGCTGTGCGACGCGCACACCCACTTCAGCTGGAACAACAGCGCCGACCTGGACGGGCTGGGCACCATGCCGGTCGAGGAGCACCTGCTGTTCTGCCTGGAGTCCGCGCGCACCTACATCGACTCCGGCTACACGATGTGCGTCGGCGCCGCCTCCGCCAAGGACCGCCTGGACGTGGTCTGCCGCGACGCCATCGAGCTCTGGAGGCCAACAAGGACTGGGTGTTCGTCGCGCCCGGCATCAACTGGCTCGTCGCGACCCTGTACGAGGCGGAGGCGTTCGGCTTCCCCCAGGAGGCCGCCGAGGCCGTCGGCTACAAGCGCGAACTCGAGATCGCCACCGAAGGCCTGCGCGAGATGCACCGGCGCGGGATCCGCGTCCTGCCGGGCGGCGACTACGGCTTCGCCTGGACCCCGCACGGCACGCACGCCCGTGACCTGCAGCACTTCGTCGAGCGCCTCGGCTTCACCCCGATGGAGGCGATCCTGTCGGCCACGGCCCAGGGCGGCGAGATCATGCTCCGCCCCGACGAACTCGGCAAGGTCCAGCCCGGCTACCTGGCCGACCTGCTGCTCGTCGACGGCGATCCGCTCGCCGACATCACGATCCTGCAGGACCAGAACCGGCTGCACTACATCATGAAGGACGGCCGCTTCCACAAGGAGCAGGAACCGGCACTCGGTTAATGGGTCATCGGTATTGACAAGCTCGTCAGAATGTGCCTTTCGGGCCTCGGTCAATGCGATTCCGGAATTGTTTCATCCAGGCTCTGGCACTCCGATCGGCCCGCCGGTTAGTGTCCTCCCGAACGTGAATCGATCACGGATTCACGGCGTGTGTCGGGAGGCGCGATGCTCAACCGGATTCGCCGTCGGGCCGCCGTTGTGGTCTCGGCCTTCGCGCTGGCCCTGGCCGGTTCGGTAAGCACGGCCGGCGCGGCCCAGGTGCCCGGTTCTCTGGCGGAGTCCACGGTCGTCGGCATCCACAACGCCTACAACACGGCCGACTATCCGTACCTGGCGCAGGCCCTGGACGCCGGCGCGTCCATGCTCGAGCTGGACGCCTGGGACGACTTCTTCACCCATGAGTGGAAGGTCAGCCACGACGTCCCGACCAGCAACCGCAACAACTGCGTCGACGCCTCCAGTCCGGCCGATATCTACACCGGTAGTGCCAACAAGGACCTGGGCTCCTGCCTCGACGACGTGAAGTATTGGCTGGCCGCCCACCCGAATGCCGGGCCGATCTATATCAAGGTCGAGCTGAAGGCGGGTTTCCAGAACAACCAGGGAATGGGCCCGAGCGCCTTTGACGCCTATGTGAATTCCCACGTCGGCGACGTTCTGTACCGGCCGGCCGACCTGCTCGGCGGCACGTACGCGACCCTGGACGACGCCGCTCGTGCGAACGCCTGGCCGAGCCGTTCGGCGCTGGCCGGGAAGATCGTCATGTACGTCATCCCGGGCACGGTCGAGATCGCCAACCCGACCGACAAGCTGCACACCGACGTCGAGTACTCGACCTATCTGCGCGACCTGCACGCGTCCGGCCAGACGGCCACCGCGACCACCTTTCCCGCCGTCCTCGGCGCGGCGGCGGGTGACCCGCGCGACCAGTACGCCGACAGCGGCATCCGGCCCTGGTTCGTGGTCTTCGACGGCGACGCGAGCGCCTTCGTCACCGGCATCGACACCTCCTGGTACGACGCCGGTCACTACATCCTGATCATGACCGACGCGCACAGCGTGGCGCCCGCTCTCGACGACACGAACCCGCCGGTCTCCGACGCTCAGGACCGCGTGGCGTCGCTGGCCCACGATCACGCGAGCGTGGTGTCCTGCGACTGGTTCGGGCTGCCCTCGGTGCTCTCCCAGGTGCTGGCGCGCGGCTGAGGCTCAGCCGTCCGTGTCGAGACGTAGGAGGGACGATCGACACGTTCCTGCGCTACCACTTCGAACAGGGCCTCTCCCGGCAACGGCTGACGTGCGAGGACATCTTCGCGCCGGAGCTACTGGACACGTCACGGCGCTTCAGTCCTCCGCCAGCCGGCCGGTCGCGTCCTGCCCGGCAGCGGTCGTACGGCGCAGGAAGCCGGCGATCAGGTCGAGCTCCGCGTCGGTGTATCCGTCGCAGACCTCGTCCATCGAGGCGTTCATCCCGGAGTAGAGCCGGAACACCTCGCCGTTGCGGTCGCGCAGGGCCCGTACGGCGACGGCGCGGCGGTCGGCCGCATCCGGGTCGCGCTCGCGGGTGACCCAGCCGCCGCGCTGAAGCCGGTCGATGACGCCGGTCATCGTGGCCGGATGCAGCCCGGCCCGCCGGGCGAGGGCGCTCGGGCTGAGCGGGCCATGCCGGTTGATGAGGTCGAGGCAGGGGAAGTCCACGTTCTTCAGCTCGACGTGGGCGCCGACCTGGTGGTTGAGCAGGGACAGCTGGATGCTCAGCTCGCGCAGCGACTCCTTGATCGTGGCGGTCGTACGCCGCCGGCGTCGCGCGACGTCGGCATCCCTGGGCGGCGTGGACGTCATGCGATGGATCCTCCTGAAGCCATAAGATATGACTCTCGTATTATATGAGGCATGGATGATCGGGGCGCCCGTCGAGAGGCGCCCGTCCGAGGATAAGGACTCGCCATGCTCCTGGCCTACGTCGTCGTCACCCTGCTGGCCGTCGCCGCGAACGCGTTCTCCGGCGTCTGCGCACTCGTCCACTTCACGCCGATCCTGCGCGGCATGGCCCAGGTCGGCGTGCCGGAATCCTGGCTGACCTTCCCGATCGGCACGCTCAAGACGGCGGGCGCGGCCGGGCTGCTGCTCGGTCTCGTCGGCGTGCCGCTCATCGGGACGGCCGCCGCGATCGGACTCATCCTCTTTTTCGTCTGCGCCATCTACACTCACGTACGTGCCGGCGATTACTCGGCGCAGTTCGGTCTGGCGAACGGATTTCTCGCGCTGGCCGTCGCCGCACTGGCTCTGAACCTGGTCACCTGACCGGCCTCCGGTGACGGTGGTGCCAGCACCACCGTCACCTCGGGGGACGGCCTTCGTTGCATTCGGGGGCTGACCGGCTGGGTATTCGGCCGTTGGAGTCTCTACGGTTGGGCAGACCGAATCGGGTCGTCGGTCCGGTGGGCTCCCCCTCCACCACCTCCGGCCCGCCAAAACCCGGTGTGGCCGCCGTCGTGCCCACCCCAGCCGTTGAGGAGTACCCGCGTATGCCGCAGACCACCTTGGCCAGGAGCGACTTTCCGTCGCTGATCCGACAAGTCCGCGATGCCGGGCTGCTGGACAGTCGTCCTGGTCACTACGGGCGGCTGATCGGGTGCGACTTCCTGCTGTACGCCGCACTCTGGACCCTCGTCGCGTTCGTCGGGGACTCGTGGTGGCAGCTGGTGATCGCGCTGCCGGCCGCGGTGCTCACCACGCGCATCTACTTCATCGGCCATGACGCCGGGCACGGCCAGATCGCCGGCACCCGGAGGGGGAACCGTCTGCTCGGGCTCCTGATCGGCAACCTGTCGATCGGGCTGAGCTACGGCTGGTGGACCGACAAGCACAACCGGCATCACGCCAACCCGAACCACGTCGACAAGGACCCCGACGTCGGCGTCGGCGTGCTGGTCTGGACGCAGGAGCAGGCGGCGGACCGGAGCGGGGGGCTCATCGGCTGGCTCACCCGCAACCAGGGGCGGCTGTTCATCCCGCTGCTCCTCCTCGAGGGCTTCAACCTCAAGGTGACGAGCGTGCGTTCGGTCCTGTCGGAGATGCGCCGCGACGACGCCGACAAGCGCGGCCGGGCGCGGATCGAGGCCGTACTCCTCGCCGCGCACTTCGCCGCCTACCTCGGCCTGCTGTTCACGGTGATGTCGCCGGGCATGGCCGTCCTGTTCATCCTCGTGCACCAGGCCCTGCTGGGCGTCCACCTGGGCGCCGCGTTCGCGCCCAACCACAAGGGCATGCCCTCGCCGGGCCCGGACGAGCGCTGGGACCACGTGCACAAGCAGGTCCTCACCTCGCGCAACGTACGCGGCGGGTGGGTCACCGACTGGTTCCTCGGCGGGCTGAACTACCAGATCGAGCACCACCTGTTCCCGGGCATGGCGCGTCCGCACCTCAGGCGTGCGCAGCCGCTGATCCGGCAGCACTGTGAGCTCGCCGGCCTGCCGTACACCGAGGAGAGCCTGGTCCAGTCGTACGCCCAGGCGCTCCGTCACCTGCACGCGGTCGGCGCACCGCTCCGCTGACATCGGCCGTGCGGCGGGCGTGTCCACCCGCCCGCCGCACGCCGCGAGCCGACGGCCGGAGCATCGGGGTTCGCGGTGAGCGGCTACCGTCTCGAGCATGGCCGAGACCTCGTACCTGCACACCACCCGGGCGTCCTACGACACCGTCGCCGACGACTACGCCAAGCTCCTGAACACCGAGCTCTCGAACAAGGTCCTGGACCGGGCGATGCTCGCCGCGTTCGCCGAGCTCGTCCAGGCCGCCGGTCCCGGGTCGGTCGCCGATCTCGGCTGCGGGCCGGGTCGCGTGACGGCGCACCTGGCCTCGCTCGGGCTGAGCGCCTTCGGCATCGACCTGTCGCCGGGGATGGTCGACGTGGCCCGGCGTACGTACCCGGGGCTGCGGTTCGAGGAGGGGTCGATGACGGCCCTGGACCTGAAGGACGGTGGCCTCGCAGGCGCCATCGCCTGGTACTCCACCGTGCACACCCCGCAGGAGGACCTGCCGGTGCTGTTCGCCGAGTTCCACCGGGTCCTGGCCCCCGGCGGCCACCTGCTGATCGCCTTCAAGGTCGGCGACGAGCAGGTGCGGCTGGAGCAGGCGTACGGGCACCCGGTGTCGCTCGACGTCTACCGGTTCCCGCCCGACCGGGTCGCCGAGCTGCTGGGCCAGGCCGGGCTGGTCGAGGTCGCCCGCCTGGTACGCGAGCCCGACGAGCACGAGAAGACCCCGCAGGGCTTCCTCCTCGCACGTAGGTCTTAGAGACTGTTGGGGAGCCCCATGCCCTGCTGCGCGGCGCCCAGGCGCCGCCTCGCCGCGTTGTCGTCGGTCGCCGGCCGACACCGGGCCGACTCCCTCCTCCGCCTTGCGACGCGCCCCCTGGCCCGCCGCTCGCGACGGACGAGGGCCCCCCAACAGTCTCTTAGGGCGTGTCCGACGAGAAATGCGCGCGGAAGGCGAGGGCGGCCAGGTGGTTCGGGTCGCGGGCGAGGACGGCCGCGATCCCGGCGAGCGCGTCGTCCCGCCGGCCGCGTAGCTCCGCCGCCTGGGCGGCGAGGAACTCCGTGGTCGTCTCGTGGCGTGCCTGGACGTCGTCGGTGAACAGCAGCATGGTCGGCAGGGACGTGGCGAAGTAGTCGATCCGGGCGGGCGTGGCCCGCCGCTCGGTCACGTACGCCTCCAGGCCCTCGACGAGGCGTACGGCCCGGTCCTCGTCTCCCAGCCGGCGCCATGCCACGGCGGAGAAGTAGGTCATCTCGCTGTACGCGCGGGTGCTCATCTCCTGGAAGTCGCCGTCGGTGGTTGCGCTCCGCGTCCAGGCCCGGCGGGCGGCCTCGTGTTCACCGGCCCTGGCGTGCGCGTCGCCGAGCATGAGGTGCAGGTCCGCGCAGTTAACCAGCGGGTGGCGGGCCTCGCCGAGGCTCTCGGGCGGGTCGAGCGCGGCGCGGGCGTGTGCCCCGGCCTCGGGGGTACGTCCGGCGGCGAGCGCGGCGTGGGCCAGGGCCAGCCGCGTCTGCTCCCACGCGAACAGGACCTGCCCCTCGCCGCCCTCCCAGGGCTGGAAGCGGCGGCCGGTCAGGACGTCCAGCCCGCGACCGGCCTGCCCGGTGGCCACCAGCAGGAGCACGTACTCGACGGTCAGGTCGTCGCGGGCCGCCACGATCTCGGGGCGGCTCTCCATCCGGGCCAGCCGCTCGTGCGGGGGCGTCGCGGTGCGCCGGGCGAGCTGGTCCGACTCGTACCAGAGCCGGGAGTCGTACGGTGCGGCGGCGAGGGCCCGCTCATAGCAGGCCAGCGCCTCGGATGTGTCGCCTTGCACGTTGAACGCGGCGACCCCGAGGTTGCGCCAGGCCACGGTGTCGGACGGGTCGTGCTCCACGGCCAGCCGCCAGTAGGCGATGGCGTCGGTGTACCGGCGGTGGTGGTACGACCAGTGGCCCAGCAGGGCCGCCGCCCGCCCGTCGGTCGGGTCGCGGTCGAGCGCGCGGGACAGCGCCAGCGCGTCCTCCGGGCGGCTCGGGAAGCAGTGAAGCGCGTCGGCCGTACGCGCGCGCTTCGCGGCCTCGCCCGCGCCGTCCTCGTCGCCGAGGGCGGCCAGCAGGTCGGCACGGTGGTAGGCGAGCATCGGCCCGGCCCCCGACCGTGGCCGCCCCCGACCCGAGCCGCGATCCTCGTCGGCGAGGCGCTGCCCGGCCCGGTCCAGGACGCGCAGCGCCTCGGCCGTGAACCCCGCCGCGGCGTAGTCGAGGGCGACGTCGAGGCAGGTCTGGGCGTCGCAGTCCAGGGAGAGACCGGCCAGGTCACGTGCCCACCAGTCGAGCGGGTCGAGCCGGCGTACGGCCGCCAGCCCCGCGTCCGCCTCCGCCGCACGGCCGAGCCGCCGCAGCACCAGGACCCGCAGGTCGTGTGCCTGCAGCAGGCCCGCCTCGGCGGCGAGCGCCGCGTCGAGATGCTCCAGTGCGGCGGCCCACCGCGACCCACGGCAGTCCAGCCGGGCCAGCGCCCAGTGCGCCGGTGCCCGCCACGCGGCGTTCCAGGACGCCTTGGCCAGGGCGTCGTACGCCTCGTCGTGCCGGTCCAGCCGGATCAGGGTCAGCCCCAGCCGGTAGTGGGCCTCGCCGTCGTGGGGGTTCGGGTTGCGCAGGGTCTGGCGGGCCACGGCCCGGCGCAGCAGCCGCTCCGCCTCCTCGTACGCCCCGTCGCCGTAGCGCCGCGCGGCGAGCGCGACGGCGCATCGCGCGTCGCCCGGATCGCGGCGCAGCGCCTCCTGCCAGTACGGCTCCGGTGACCGCGTCGCGTGCCGGTACTGCTCCAGGTGCAGCCCGGTGACGTACAGCTCGTCCGCGGACGCGATCTCGCCGGGCGCCGGCGGCTCGGTCGCGGGCTCGGGCGGCGTCATCTCGGCGGAGGCGGTCCGCGGGCGCCACGCGATCAGCGTCGTGTCCTCGTGCTCGACGGTCAGCTCGAGATCCTCCGGCGCGTGCCCGCCGTCCGCCGCCACGTCCGTCACCAGCGGCGAACCCGGGGCCAGGTCCCGTGTCGCCTCCCAGAGCACGGCCTCACCCGCGCGCAGCCGGACGCGGCAACCGGGGCGTACGGCGGTGACCGCGACGCCGACGCGTATCCGGGCGCCGTCCACGGCCAGGCTGACCGCGGCGTCGAGGTTGGCCTGATGCGCCGGGCCGATCCGCTGGATCGGATACCAGTACTGGCTGAAGGTCTTCGTCTCGCCCGGCGCGAGGAAGGAGAAGTCCGGCTGGTTGTCGGTGAACACCCCGGCCATCAGCTCGACGTACGGGCCGTCCGTGTCCGTGAGGTTGCGGTCCCACGCCCAGCCGAACGGCGCGTTCCCCCACGTCCACTGCTTCTTGCCCGGCGCGATCCGGTGGTCGGCCCAGTGCACGAAGCCCGCCTGCGCCCCGTGGTCGTACCCGCCGAAGAAGTCGTCCGCGCTGCCCAGGCACATGTAGGAGGTGGGGACCGGGATATTGCGGTACCAGTCCAGCCGGCCGGCGTCGGGGTCGCCGTCGCGGGCGCGTGCCGGATAGTCGACCCCGTAGTAGCGGCCCGACGCGCGCGGGAAGCCGGTCGTCGCGCGCTTCGCGTGGTCGGCCACGAACCGGACGTCCGTCGGGAAGAACGACTGGTAGTCGTCGTTCGCGTGGGCCGCGACGTTGGCCCACCACAGGAAGGTCCGTACGTCCTCGGTCCGGTTGTAGAGCCGTACCCGCAGCTCGACGACGGCGCGGTCGGGGCGCAGCCGTACGCCGTGCATGCCCTTCATCCGCGTGAGCGGGTCGTGGTCGGAGCACCACACCGTCACCGCGCCGTCCGGCTCGCGCTCGATCTCGACGTCGACCGGCAGGAACGTGCCCGGCCGGTGGTGTTGCGGCCAGTTGAACTCGACCCCGCCGGAGATCCACGGACCGGCCAGCCCGACCAGCGCCGGTTTGATCACGTTGTTGCGGTAGAAGAAGTCATACCCGGCGGTCTTGTCGTACCCGACGTGGATGCGGCCGCCGAGCGCGGGCAGCACCATCAGCCGCAGCCAGGAGTTCTCCAGGTGCACCGCGTCCCAGCGCATCGGCACGCCGGTCTCGGCGATCCGCTCGTAGAACGGCAGCGGGTAGACCCGCCCGGACGACCCCTGGTACACCCGGCCCTCCAGGAACGCGGGGTAGGCGTCCGGCGCGGCCGGCTCGTACGTGTCGATCACCACGTCCTCGCGCCAGACCGCCACCGCGTCGTGACGCTGGTCCTCGGGGACGGGCGGCAGCTTCAACATGCTCCGAGCGTACGAAGGCGGCCGGTCGTTCGGGAAGGTGCGAAGGTACGGTGCACCTGGACGAAACAACGATAGGGCGGCCATGCCACGGATCCAGGGCTTCGCCGGCGAGCGCATCAGCGTGCTCGCCCGCCCGCTGATGCGTGAGGCGCTCGGGCTGCCGCTCACCTCCCGGCTCCTGGTCACCGACGCCGGATACTTCCCCGACGCGGCCGACCACCAGCGGAGCCGTACGGAGGGGAGCCCGCAGGCCATCGTGATCGTCTGCGTCGGCGGCTCGGGATGGTGCCGGCTGCCCTACGGGCGGTTCGCGGTGGGAGCGGGCCAGGCCCTCGTCATCCCGGCCGGCGTCCCGCACGCGTACGGTGCCGACGCCGACCATCCCTGGACGATCTGGTGGTTGCACCTCGGCGGCGCCGACGTCGCGGAGCTGGTCGGCGCGGTGCCCGCCGACCCCGAGCGGCCGGTGGCCGACGTCCGGGACGTCTACCGGGCGGTCTCGCTGATCGACGACGTCCTGCGCCGCATGGAGCGTGACGACTCGGTCAGCAGCCGGCGGGCCGCGGCCGGTTCCGCCTGGCACCTGCTCGCCCTGCTGGCCGCCGACCGGACCGGCGCCCCGGCGAGCCGGAACGACGCCGTCGAGCAGGCGCAGCAGTATCTCCGCGAGCACGTCGGCTCCCGCGTCGGCGTCGCCGAGCTCGCCGCGCTCGCGCGGCTCAGCCCGTCGCACTTCGCGGCCCTGTTCCGCCGCGCGACCGGGACCGGGATCCTGCAGTACCAGACCCGCCTGCGCATGTCCCGCGCCCGCGAGCTGCTGGACACCACCGACCGGGCCGTCGCGGAGATCGCCCGCGCCCTCGGGTACGCCGACCCGTTCTATTTCTCCCGGCAGTTCCGGTCCGTGCACGGCATCAGCCCGAGCGCCTACCGTGTCCAGCACAAGGGATGAGTGGGGAGGACCGGGATGGCAGCGGGAGACGTCGCCGTGGTGACCGGCGCGGGTTCGGGCATCGGCCGGCACGTCGCGCGGGCGCTGTTGCAGGCCGGATACCGCGTGGCGCTCGCCGGACGGCGCGAGGAGACCCTGCGCGAGACGGCCGGGGACGCCGACGCGGCGCTGGTCGTACCGGCCGACGTGCGCTCACCGGAGTCGGTGGCGGCGCTGTTCGACGCCGTCGAGCGTGCGTGGGGCCGCGTCGACCTGCTCGTCAACAACGCCGGGGTGTTCGGCCCGCCGGGCGCGGTGGACGAGACCGGCTACGAGGACTGGCAGCGTGCGGTCGAGACCAACCTCACCGGCGCGTTCCTGTGCGCGCACCACGCCGTACGCCTGATGAAGCGGCAGCGGCCTCGCGGCGGGCGGATCATCAACAACGGTTCGGTCTCCGCGCACAGCCCGCGGCCCGGCGCGGTCGCCTACACCGCGACCAAGCACGCCATCACCGGCCTGACCAAGTCGATCTCGCTCGACGGCCGCGCGTACGACGTCGCCTGCGGGCAGATCGACATCGGCAACGCGGCCACCGAGATGACGGCGGGCATCGCGGAGGGCGCCCGCCAGGCGGACGGGAGCCTGATGGCCGAGCCGACGTTCGACGTGGACCACGTGGCGCGCGCCGTGCTGTACATGGCGAGCCTCCCCCTGGACGCGAACGTGCAGTTCATGACGATCACCGCGACGAAGATGCCGTTCATCGGCCGAGGCTGACCCGCTCAGGTCATCGGCAGGTAGCGCCGCCAGATCGCGTCCCACAGGGTGGCCGGCACCAGCCGGTACACCGTCGGCATCACCCGCGGCTCGAAGCCGATCTTGTACCGCGCCCGTGGCCGTGCCGTCGTGGCGGCCCGCAGGACCACCCGCGCGACGTCCTCCGGCCGCGAAACGCCGCGCGCGTGTTCGCCGGTCATTCTCCGGAGGCATTCGTCATGGCTCTCCTTGAACCGCGCGTACGGGCTGTGCGGCGACACTGACGGCCAGGAGGCGATTTCGGTCTCGGTGAAATTCGTCGGGGCGACACTTCCCGGCTGGAGAAGAATGACGCGCACCCCGAATGGGCGGGTCTCGTACCGCAACGCGTCCGTGTACGCCTCCAGCGCCCATTTGCTGGCGGCGTACGACGCGCACGCGGGCAGGCCCATGAGTCCCGCGGCGGAGCCGATGGAGACGATCCGGCCACGCCCGGCGGCCCGCATCCCGGGCAGGACCTCCTGGCAAAGGCCCGCCACGCCGAAGAGGTTCACCTCGAACTGCCGGCGTACGGCCTCGAGCGGCACCTCCTCGACCGGACCAGACTGGGCGTAGCCGGCCGCGTTGACCAGCACGCCGACCGATCCGTGCACGGCCTCGACGGCCCGTACCGCGCGCCGGCGGGAGTCCTCGTCGGTGACGTCCAAGGCGAGGGTGCGGCAGCCGGCGGCGGCCAGGTCGGCGAGCGTGCCCGGATCGCGGGCGGTCGCCCAGGTCGGTAACCCGGCGGCGGCCAGGGCGAGCGCGGACGCGCGGCCGATCCCGGAGGAACAGCCCGTGACCAGCGCGGCGGATCTCGGCGCACGCGTTTCCGTTTCCCCGGTCGTGAAATTGGTCTGGCGGGCCTGCGTCACAATGGTTCCCCCCGGATTCGGCGGGCGGAATGCGCCCGCGCGGAATTTCCCCCGATGGCTCCAGTGAGCGGTCCGTTCACCGGCGATCGCAAGGTCGGCCGGGATGCATTGTGCTTACCGACGTCGGCACGCGCCGTCGGCCGCGACGCGCTCGGCGACGGCCCGCGGACGAGTTGGCGGTGAGGCATTGACGATTGGGGCGAACGGTGCTGAACTGCCTGCGAGAAACCGGTTTCTCGCTCCGGATGCGGATGGAGCTCGCGTGAGAGTCGGCATGGACACGGGCCGTCCGTCGCCGCGCACGCCCGGCCTGCCCCCGCCGTGCCGGACCCCGCATCGAGAGGACCTGGGAGCCTGACATGAACAGCGAAGCGAGCCGGTCCGTCCGGCGATCATTGTTGGCCATCGGACTGGCCGCCGGGCTGACGGCGCCCGCCGCCGTGGTCGCGGGCGTCGACGCCGCGCCGCTGCCGGCCGACTCGACCGCGATCGACCTGGCCCCGGTGAGCGACCCGAACGGCGGCGCGATCACCGGTGCCAACGTCGGGTTCTCCGTCGAGTCCGCCGACCTCGCGCACGGGTTCCTGACCTCGGCGCGGATGGCGCGGTGGCTACGGACGCTCGGCAGCCACGGCGTGCTGCGGCTGGGCGGCTACTCGATGGACCTCGTCTGGCCGGCGTTCGGCGCCTACCGCGGCACCCCGGCGCCCGCGCAGGCGATCGGCGGCACCGTCGACCAGTCCGACCTCGACAAGCTGCGGACCCTGCTGCGCGACAGCGGCTGGAAGGTCACCCTCGGCGTCCCGCTGAAGACGATCATCGATCCGTCGAAGGTCAAGGATCCGACCAAGGACCCGTCCCCTCAGGTCACGCTCGACCAGGCCGTCGCCGAGGTACGGGCGGCGCGGCGGACCCTCGGTGACGACCTCGTGGCCGTCGAGATCGGCAACGAGTACGACAACGTCACGACGCTGACGCCGGCCGAGTACTACGCGACGATGAAGCGGTACCACCAGGCCATCGCGCAGGCCGTCCCGCACGTCGACATCAAGGTGACCGGCCCGTCGGCCAACACGGCCAAGACCAACACCCAGCTCGACGGGTTCGTGTCCGCGGTGCAGGCCGACACGGGCGGCGACCCGCGCGGCATGATCTCCGAGCTGACCAACCACCTGTACCCCGGCAGCCACTGCGGCTCGTCGACCACGAGCATCCCGGCCCTGATGTCGTCGGCCACGTACACGACCGACCGGGACAAGCTGCGGGGCATCATGGACATCACCGGGCGCCTGAACGACGGGATGCCCGCGGTGATCAACGAGTCCAACAGCGCGTCCTGCAGCGGCCAGCCCGGGGTCAGCGACGCCTACGCCACCAGCCTGTGGTCGCTGGACTACCTCATGCAGACCGCCCAGAGCGGCATCGCCCGGCTGCAGTTCCACACCAACACCGCGGCGATCTGCGGCGACTTCCAGCAGCGCGACTCAGTGAACTACCCGATCTCCTACCGCTACTACGGGGCGTTCTGCGCCGCGGACCGGCACGCGCTGGAGACCGACCGGCTGTCGGCCGCGCCGCTGTACTACGGCCTGTGGGCGTTCCGGCAGGTTCCTGACGGCAGGTTCCTCGACGTCGGGCTGCCGGACGCCGCGCTTCCGAAGTTGCGCGCGTACGCGGTCCAGGGCCACGACGGGCGGCTGACGATGGTCCTCGTCAACGTGCAGGACCCGGCCACCTCGGGCAGCACGGACGACGCGGTGACGGTGAACCTGCCGTCGGCCTACCGCGCCGGTAGCGCGGTGACGTTGCGCAGCACGGCCGAGGGCGGCCTGGCCTCGCTGGACCCGTCCGCCATCACGCTCGGTGGCCGGAGCGTCTCCGACCGCGGCGTACCGTCCGGCCGGCCGAACGCCACGCCGGTGCACGTCGCCGGGGGCCGGTCGACCGTCATGGTCGCGCCGGGCACCGCGCAGATCGTCACCTTCTCCGCGCACCGGTGAACCTGCGACGCGCGGGTGCGGCCGTCCTGCTCACCGGGGCCTTCCTCGCCCCGGTGAGCGTGGCGGCGGCGCACACCCCGACCACCGTGACCTCCGCCGACCCGCGCATCGGCTTCGCCGGGCGCTGGGAGCGTCACTACGCGGGCGGCGAGGCGGCGACGGTCAACTCGGGCTCGCGGATCGGCCTGACGTTCACCGGGCGGGAGCTGACCGGCCTGTTCGACGTCTCCACGATCACGGTGCCGCCGGAGCTGTGGGTCACCGTCGACGGCGGGCCGGAGTCCCTCGTGACCGTGGACCGTCCGGAGATCGAGCTCGCGCCGGACGGGCTGCGGCCGGGCGTCCACCAGGTGCGCATCGACGTCAAGGACACCGACCAGGTCGCCAACCGCTGGGTGACGCCGCTGGGCGACGCCGCGATCGTACGAGGGTTCCGGCTGCCGCCCGGTGAGCGGTTGCTGCCCCCGCCGCGACCGGCGCCGGTCCGCATGGCGTTCTTCGGCGACTCGATCACCGAAGGCATCCGCGCCCTCGGGCAGCCGCTGACCCCGGACGGCGCCGACGGCACGCGTACCTACGCCTGCGTCGCCGGCCGCGCCTTCCACACCGACCTCCAGCTCGTGGGCTTCGGCAAGCAGGGCGTCATGCGCGAGGGTGTCGGAAACGTGCCGGCGGCTCCGGAGTCCTTCCCGTACAACTTCGGCGGATCGGCCGCCACTCGACCGTGATCCGGTCCGACGTGGCGGAGACCGGCGACCCGCGGACGGTCTTCGTCGACACCGACGGCCGGCTGGACCGGCACAGCACCGCGGACTACACCGACACCGTCCACCCGACCGTCGCGGGCCACCTCAAGGTCGCCGCCAAGCTGATCCCGATCATCGGCCGGGCCACGGGCCTGCCGGTGTGGTCGTCACCGGTACGCGTCACGGTGCCCGAGGTCACGCGGGATCGGGAGGACCTGACCGCGGACGTGCACATCGAGCAGGCCCTCCCCGGCACGCGGTACGCCGCGAGCGGCACGGTCCTCATCACTCCGCCGCCCGGCTTCACCGTGGACCGCGACCGGCCGCGCTACCGGGTGGGACGCGACGGCACCGCGACGGTGACGGTCCGGCTGCGCGGCGGCACCACCGGCGGGGCGGGATCGGTCCGGGTCCTGGTCGACGACAACGTCGAGGCCCTGCCCGTGCCGCTGGTGGTGACGGCGGGTTAGGCGTCCCGCACGCGGACTTCGGAGGCGGAGGCGTACCCGCCGTCGCCCGCGGTGGCGGTCAGCCGCACGTACCTTGCCCGCGCGGAGGAGAACGCCACCGACTTCAGCGCCTTGTCTCCGTCCCAGGTGCCGCTCGCGACCTCGGTGAACGCCATGCCGTCGGCGCTCACCTCGATCCGGTAGCCGGTGATGGTGCCGGTCGCCGGTGCGTCCAGCCGCGGCTGGTAGGTCAGCCCGTCGACGGCACGTACCCCGCCGAGGTCGACGACGATCGACTGGGGGAGTGGCGCCTGCGGGCTGAACTCATCGTGCCAGATCGTCGACGGCCGTCCGTCGATCGCGGCCGACGCCGGAAAACCGTCGTGCGCGCTGGTCGCGGTGGCCGACACCGGCGCGGCGAAGGCCGGCCACGGGGTGCCCGGTTCCTGCCCGCAGGTGAGCCGCAGCCCGGCCCAGTCGGCCCGGTCGTTGTAGCCGCCGTCACCGGCGTCGCCGACCTCCAGGGTCAGCACGCGCACGCCGGTCAGGTCGGCGGTGAACGCGTGCGACGCCGTACGGTCGACGGTGCCGCTGTCGTACAGCGACTGCCCGTCGCCCCGTACGGTGAAGGACGCCGTGCCGCCCTCGGGCCCGACGGCGTTGACCGCGTCGTCGATGCCGGCGGTGCCGGTCAGGCGCGTGCAGTTTCCGCCGAGGTAGTAGTCCACGGTCGAGGGCGACGCGACGCCGAGCCCCCGGTCGTACACCGTGCCGCCCATCGTGATCGGCCCGCCGCCCACGCTCGCGTCTGGCGCGGGGACCTGCCATCCGCTGCTCGCGTCGAGCCACGGCCGGTCGCCCAGGTACCCGTCGCCGCCCGGTGGCGTGGACGGGACCCGCACCAGCAGCCGCCCGGTCCGCTGCTCGGCGTGCCCGTCCCACCGGTACCGGACGGTGACGGTCAGCGGGTAGCGGCCGGGCAGCGTGCCGGGCGCCGCGGTGACCTGCCACCGGCCGGTGAGGGTATGGCCGGTGGGCACCGTGCCGCCGCCCGGAGCCCGGCCGCCGCCGGTCCAGCCCGGCGGCGCCTCGAGGGAGGGCTTCACGTCCGTCACGGGCGTGCGCCCGTCGTCGGTGAAGGCGGACGTGACCGCCGTGGCCGTACCGGGAAGCGCGAGGTCACCCGCTCCTGGTAGGGTCGGCGGGCCCAGCGTGGTGGACGGCGGAAGGCCGTCCGGGGCGCCGGCGGAGACGCGGTAGAGCACGGCGCCGCCGGGCGGCACCGTCGCGCGGATCGTCCCGGCGCTCTCGGTACGGGTGCGTGACCACAGGTCGCTCAGGGTGTACCGCGAGGCGTGGCCGAGACCCGCCGCCGTCGCCGAGGTGCCGATCGTCAGCGGCGTACCGCCGCGGTTGAGCAGGGCGACCGCCCGGTCGCCGTCGGCCAGCCGCCGTACCCACACGTCGCCGAGCCCCTGCGTGGAGATCCTGGTGCCCTGGACGCCGAGCCGGTCCTGGTCGACGGCGAGCACGTCCCGGTTCGTCAGCATGCCGATCGTGTCCTGCGACAGGCCGCGCACGTCGCTGCCGATGATGAGCGGGGCGGCCAGCACGGACCACATCGTGAACTGGGCGCGCGCCTGGTCCGCGGTCATGCCGAGCTCCGGGCCGAGGTAGTCCGGGTCGTTCCAGTGCCCGGGCCCGGCGGCCTCGGGGTGCGCAGCGTCGTGGTCGAGGTTCCGCAGCACGTCCGGCCACTGGATGCTGTGCACGAAGCCCACGTCGGTGTCCGTACGCCAGGAGTTCCCCGTCGTCGGGCCGAAGCTCCAGGAGTTGTAGACCGAACGCTCCGGCGGCGGGTCGCCGGGCCCCGCGGCGCCGGGCGTGAACGGGTTGCAGATGTTGAACAGCATCGGCCGGTGACTGCTGTTGGCCAGCAACGCGTCGCGGAACTCCCCGTACGCGGCGGCCGGGACGAGATGCATGTTCGTGCCGCCGCAGAAGTCGACCTTCACGGCGTCGAAGCCCCAGGACGCGAACCGGTCGGCGTCCTGCCGGTAGTGGCCGTAGCTGCCCTGCGCGGCGCCCCCGCAGCCGTCCGTGCCCGCGTCGGTGTAGATGCCGGCCTTCAGCCCTCGGCTGTGCACGTAGTCGGCGACCGCCTTCATCCCCGACGGCCACTGCCCGGCGTCGACCGTGATCCCGCCCTGCGCGTCACGGGTCCCGGACCACCAGCCGCCGTCGAGCCAGACGTACCGGTAGCCGGCGTCCTTCAGCCCACGATCGACGATCGCGTCGGTGGCGCTCTTGATCGCGGCGAAGTCGTACGTCGAGCCGAGCCCGTAGTAGGTGTTCCACCCGAGATACGGCGTACGGGCGAGATCGTTGATCGCGGCAGGGGCGGACCCAGACCCGGGCACGGCAGGGGCGGACCCGGGCGCGGCGGGGGCGGACTCCGGCCCGGGCGCCGCAGCGGCCGGCCCGGACACCAGGCCGACCAGCAGCGTTCCCGCGGCAATGCAGGCGAGAGGCAGTCGCATGGCCGAAATCGTGGTGACCCCGATTAACCCCGTCAATATGTCGGGGCGCAACAGATTAATTGTTTGATTTTGGTGGATTCCCGGACGTGGGGCTGATGGCTGGCCTCCGCCCGGCCGTCGGACTCCCGGGCCCTGGGTCCCCGGCCCGAGGTCGCTTCGTGAAGGAGAAAACCTACTGTGGCTGGAGTAGACATTCGCTGCCGGGTCGGGTAGCGTTCCCGGTGTCGCAAGCGAAGAGAACATCGCAGAGACACGGGAGATGACGAACTTCCGTGAGATGAAGAGCGTGACGCCAGGTGTGCTGGGGCTGATCAAGGGACGTGGCTCCGGACGGTGGCGATCAGGCCGTCGGACGCGCTGGGACGAGGTTCGCAGGTCCCAGAAGGTCACGGCCGGTAACGAAAGGTAAGCGGAAGATCAGAGGAGAAGGGGAGGGTCATACGCCGTCGGATCGCCCGCTACGGGCTGTGTTTCGCCGGGCGGGTACCGCAGTCCCATCAGAACGAGAGGTGGTCTTCGGTCACGCTTACGCGATCCCCGCACCCTCCGCCCTTTCGGGCCGTTGGTGCGGATACGACAAGCCGGCGTCCTTGCCGGTAGATGGTGTTGATTCCTGAAACCCTGGGCCCCGGTGCTACGGCACCGGGGCCCTCATGATGTGGAAGGTGCGATGGATCCAGTCCAACAGCCCATGTCCGACAAGACGGCCGACAAATTCGATGACGATGACTACCCCGCCTACACCATGGGCCGTGCCGCGGAGATGCTCGGCTCGACGCCGGGATTCCTGCGCAGCCTGGACGACGCGAAACTGATCACGCCGCAACGCTCGGACGGTGGTCACCGCCGCTACTCCCGCTACCAGCTCCGCCTGGCCGCCCGCGCCCGCGAACTCGTCGATGAGGGCCTCGGCCTGGACGCCGCCTGCCGCATCATCATTCTCGAAGACCAACTCCAAGAAGCGCATCGGCTAAATGCCGAGCTGCACAAAGACCGCGAAGACCACTGAGCCCGCCGATGGCGCCGCGACCCTTGGTCTGGCCGCGGCATTCATCGGATTCACCGTCTGGCACCGGGTACCACCGCAGCACCTGACGGCGCGCTAGACCGCCTCCTCGTGGGCCAGGGCTTCGAGGAGCGGTGCGGGCGGGTGAGGGCAGGCCCCGTCGGTCGTCGCCGGGCTCGGCCCGGCGGCCTCCGTACCGGCCCGTCCCGCCGGCGACCACCCGCCCCCCGAGTGGAGCCGCGAGACCGCGGTGCCGTGGACCAACGAGATGACCCATGCGCTGGCCGAGCGGTACGGCCGGTGGGCGCTGGGCCGGCGATGGGCGCATGACGAGGGCGACGTCGGCGGCGGACCGGTGGACGCGTGGTGCTGTGCCACCCACTCGATGACCTCGCCGACTCCTTGTCCGGCGAGACGTGATGCCCGACCACCTCGCCGTGTGGTGCCGTACGCGGCGGCAGGTGCCCTGGAACGAGGTCGACGACCCCGGGCAGGACGCCGTCGCCGGGGCCCGCGACGGCGTCTCCCACCTCATACGGACGGACGAGCGCGATCCCGACCGGGCCCGGCGCCTGCTCACGGACCTGGACGCGATGCGAGCCGACCTGTCCGACGGGCGCGCACTCGACTTCGCCGCCATGCGCCGGTGGCAGGACCACGTACTGGGCACCGGCGAGCCGGACTTCCGTACCGGTCCCGCCTTCGCCAAGGGCGGCCGCGAGCGCTACGGCCTCGACGGCCACACCCGGCGGCGGTTCGAGGAGTGCCTGCGAGAGGCCGGGGACGCCGGCGTACCGCTGCCCTCGCGCGCGGCCCGCGCGTACCTGGACGTGTGCTTCTTCCACCCGTTCGACGACGGCAACGCCCGCGCGGCGCTGCTGGTTCTCACCTTCGTCCTGGGCCGGGCCGGCGTCGTACTGGACCAGGTCGGCCCGGTACGACGGCTCAGCCGAAGCGCCGACGCGGCCGGAGGAACGCTGGAGCCGGCCGGGTTGGTGGCCGTCCTCATCCGGGCGACGCGTGATCGGCGGCTCAGTCCAGGCTGAGCCCGTAGGCCCGCAGGATCTCCGCGATCGGCTGGAAGAAGGACTCGGCGCCGGATGCGCAGTCGCCGCCGAAGGCCAGGATGCCGAGCACCGTACCGCCGCTGAACAGCGGGGCTCCGTCGGAGGGGGACTCGGTGCACACGTTCGCCTGGACCAGGCCGTTGACGACGGTGCCCCCTAGATCGACCGTCGCGTTCAGCGCCTGAACGCTCCCGCAGTGGATTCCGGTTCCCAACGTCAGAACGCAGGCGTTCTGCCCGACAGAGGCGTCACCCGCGCCGGTGAATTCGCTGACCGGAGTCACTCCGGGGGCGTATTCGACGAGGGCATAGTCGTTGCCCGGGAAGCTGGCGTCCGCCGTGGTCCCGACGAGGACGGTCTCGGCGGGATCGGCGTATCACTGGCCGGCGACCTGCGCACAATGTCCCGCCGTGACGAAGTAGTGCTTGGCTCCGTCGGTGACGTTCGCGCCGATGACGCATTGGACGCCGCTGCCGTAGATCGGGTCTCCGGGCCTCACCTGTACGTCGAGGGCGCCGGCCGCCTGTGCGGCGGGCGCGATGAACAGGCCGGCGAGGGCCAGCCCGACGACCAGGGCGAATCCTCGCAGGCGGCCGGTCGTACGGCTCAGAGATCTCACGGGGGTGCCTTCCTCAGGGGACGTGCGGAATGCCGGATCGTCCAGATCCGAAATGCGGTTTCCGGTGCCGCGCAGTCAACGCCTGAGCCGATACCGGTTACGCGACAGTGTCGATAGCGAATTGCCTCGCGTACAGATCTCGATAACGGCCGAGTTCGGCCATTGGTACACCCGATCCGCGCCATTCAATCGCCGGAACCGTGCACCTCGGAGGGCGACCCGGCCACGCCGGACGGCCTCCGGCGCCCTTCAGTACCGAGGGTGTCCGGGCCATCACGGCGGCTCCGCAGGCGACACGGACGGCTTCTGGTCGACGTCATCCCAGGTCAACGCCGTGATCCCATTATTGTGTGGCGCGACGCCAGGGCAACTGACGCGGAAATCTGCCATATGACTGGTAACTTTTCAGTATATAACGCCACTTGTTGCCGCAATATAGCGCAAATATGCTCGTGTCGACCTGACCAAGGTCATGCGGCAACGCTTGTTCCCCGACAGGAAGGCCCCCCGCCATGCTGCACCGCACAGTCGCGCACACCCTGATCGGTGCCGGCGCGATCGCGCTCTCGCTCGCCGTGGTTCCGGCGGCGAACGCGACGCCCGCCTCGGCGCCGAACGCCCACCAGCACCTCGCGCCGGTCACCCTCTACTACGACGACAGCCAGGCCGCGGAGTTCAAGAGCGCCGTGGTCGCCGGCGCCGAGTCCTGGAACTCCAGCGTCCAGAACGTCCACCTGGTCGAGGCCACCGCCGGCCAGACCGCCGAGATCACGATCGTCGCGTTCGACGGCTGGCCGCAGTCCGAGCTCGGCCCGATCCACCCCGGTGGGCACGGCACCGTCTGGTACGGCCGCGAGGCCGTCAACGAGGGCTACGACCTCACCCGCATCGCCGCGCACGAGCTTGGTCACAGCCTCGGCCTGGACGACGCCAAGCCCGGCCCCTGCTCCTCGCTGATGTCCGGTTCGACCGGCGGCGTCGACTGCGCGAACGCCACCCCGAACGCCGCCGAGCGCGCCGGTGTGGAGGCCAACTACGCGAACGGCGTGGCCAAGACCTTCAGCGGCCGGATCCTGATCGACGCCCGCTGACGATCCCGTCCACGCGGATCAGGTGCGCTCCCCACTCGTGCGCCTGACGACGCTGCATACCCGCCGCCCTCGCGACCTCCGCGGTCACGGGGGCGGCGCATAGATTCAGTCGCCGCGGCTCGGACCGGCTACCTAGGGTTGGCCGGGTGTTGAGCGACGCACAGATCGACGAGTTCGCCGAGCGCGGCTACATCGTGGTCCCGCAGGTGGTTCCGGGCGACCTTCTGGACGATGCCTCCCGGCGGATCGACAAGGTCGTCGCGGCCGACCCGCCCGCCGAGGACAAATGCGGGGCCCACTTCCACTTCCTCGAGACCAAGGACGAGCCGGCGCTGATCGCGCCGTTGACCGGCAGCCCGGCCTTCGGTCTCGCCGAGGACCTGGCCGGCCACGGCAGCCTGAAGGTCCCCTGGCAGGTCCAGGTCGCGCTGAACATCCCGCCGTACTCACACCGCCCCGGCCGGCCCCACATCGACGCGGCGAACCCCGAGCCGGCCGACGGACCGGTCCACGACACGTTCACGATGCTGGCCGGGATCCTGATGACGGATCAGCTCACGGAGGACGCCGGGAACCTGTGGGTCTGGCCCGGCACACACCTGACCCACGCCGACTACTTCCGCGAACACGGCCCGCGGATGTTCTGCGCCTACCCCCCGATCGACCTGCCGGCGCCCGTACAGGTCACCGGGCGCGCGGGCGACCTGCTGCTGGCCCACTACCTTCTCGGCCACAACATCGGCGGCAACCACGCGTCCGACCAGACCCGGCGAGCGCTGTACTTCCGGATCAGCGGCATCGGCCACGCGTCCCACCAGGATGCGTTCCTCCAGGACACCTGGCTGGACTACGCGCCGATCAGGTCCCGCGCACACGCCTGAAAGTCGGGTGCAACCGTACGGTCCATGGCTGCGCGTATCTGGTGAGTCCTCCTAGGACGGTTTGCTCCAGAGATGAGGTCATGGGGAATGATGAGCAAGGTCGGCACGGCCTGTTGTGCGGCGTTGATCGCCGGTTTGATCGGATCGGTTTCCGCGTGCTCCCCGGCGGCGAGCGGCCACCCGAGCGCGAAGGGCACTCCGGTGGCGAGCGACCACTCGAGCCTTTAGGAGAGCCGATCTCGTGGCGGATGACGCGGCGTTCGCCGAGTTCTACGCGTCGGCCCATCCCGGGCTGGTGGCCGAGCTGTACGCCTACACCGGGAGCATGGCCGAGGCACAGGACATCGCGCAGGAGGCGTTCGTCCGCGCGTGGTCGCACTGGGGGCGGATCCGTACCTACGACCAGCCGCGCATGTGGGTGGCGCGGGTCGGATACCGGATCGCGGTGAGCCGGTGGCGCAAGACGCGCAGCGCCCTCACGAGCTGGCGCCGCCACGGCCCGCCGCCGGACGTACCGGCGCCGGGCGTCGCCTCGATCGCGCTGGTCACCGCGCTTGCGCAGATTCCGAAGGCGCAACGGCGCGCCCTCGTGCTGCATCACATGGCGGGCTACTCCGTCGCCGAGATCTCGTCGGTGGAGGGCGTCGCGGACGGCACTGTCAAGGCCCGGCTGTCCCGAGGGCGACAGCGCCTCGCGCACCTGCTCGCCGACGAGAAGGCGGAGATCCAGCGTGGCTGACATCGACCGTGAGATCGGGACCGCCTTCGACGGGCTGCGCCGCGAGGTGGGAGGCGTCGCCACCCGCCCGCCGGTGGCCGAGATCGTACGGCGTGGGCGGCGGCGCAGGAGGACGCGCGCAGCCGCCACGGTGATGGCGTCGGCCGTCGCGGTGGCGGGCGTCTTCGGCGGGCAGACGGTGGCCGGCCGGCTGTCCCATGTCCGGCACACCGTCACCGGCCGGGCCGGGGACCTGCGGGTCACCGACCTGGTCTACGGCTCGGCCGCACGTTCGGACCCTGCGCACTGGGGGAAGATCCAGCGGATCGGGCCGAACGCGCCGTCGGTGGACCCGGCCGTACCCGTGTGCGGCCGGGACCGTACGCAGGTCTGGGGCGACGAAGGTCCGACCGCGTCCGCCTCCGGATACGACCTCGCCTACGGCCCCGGCCTCGACCGCGCGGACTCCGACAGCCAGCGCGGGGAGCAGGTGCTGGTGCGGACCGTGGCGGAGGCACGCCGCGTCATGAGCCTGATCCTGACGTACGCGCAGGCGTGCGGAAACACGGCGACGATCGCGCGGCCGTCCATCGGGGAGGGGGCACTGGCCCTCACGCACTCCTACCAGCGCGACGGCGACGCCATCCCGGTCGTCGAGGACGCGGTCGCCGTCCGCCAGGGGAACGCCCTGGCGATCTACTGGACTACCGCCGCGCGGAGATGCCATCCCTGACCACGATGGCCCAGCACGAGACCGACGCCCGCACCATCGCCAAGCGCCTCTGCGGCCGAGGCTTCGGCTGCTGAGCCCGAGACTCAGCGGCCGTCGCGGTGGCGGTGTAGCCAGAGCACGTCGCGGCCGAAGGACCATGCGAGGGCTGCCAGGGCCAGGGCGGTCGCGGCGGTGGCGGTCGTACGGGGGAGGACCTCTGCTGCGGCCACCGTTAGGACGATTCCCTGGAGGGCGGCGACGGTCTTGCGGGCCGTGCGTGGCGGTAGCGGGGCGTTCAGCCAGCGCAGGGGGCGGGCGAAGGCGACGAAGACGTAGCGCATGGCGCCGATGGCCAGGACCCACACGCCTAGTGAGGTGGCGACGAAGACGCTGAGTACCAGGATCAGGAAGGCGTCGACCTCCATGTCGAACCGGGCGCCCAGCGGGGACGCGGTTCCGGTGCTCCGGGCGATCCGGCCGTCGACGGCGTCCAGGATCAGCGCCACCGTGGCGACGGTGACCAGTAGGGCGGCCGGGGCCGGGGTGCGTACCGTGTCGGCGACCAGCGCCGTCACGCAGCCAGTGAGCGTCGCGCGGGCGAGGGTGACGTGGTCGGCCGGGCCGAGCGCGCGCGCACCGCGGCGGCGCAGGGCGACGGTCAGGGTGGCGGCGAGGCCCACGGCGAACGCGACGCCGGCGAGCCAGCCGACGGGTCCTAGGCCGATGGTCGCGGTCAGCAGGGCGAGCAGGATGAGCTGGACGACCGCCCCGGCGGCGGGCGCCGGAGGGAACCCACGCCGCGGGAGTTCGCGTCGCGGGATCGGGACGGGCCGGTAGGCCCGGTCTAGCGTGTATCTGCTGACCACGTTCGTCCTCCCGAAAGGAGTTTGCCCTGGTCACCGCGTAGGATCGGTGATCTTGTCCGGACTCGACGCGGCCGCCCGCGCTGGAGGAGTCGTCCGATGGCACGTGTAGCCCAGGCGTTTTGGTTCAATCCACCCGGCCGGGGAGAGATCCGTTCCGTCGGCCTCCCGTCGCCCGGTGACGGCGAGGTCCTGGTCCGTACGCTCTGCTCCGGAATCAGCCGGGGCACCGAGGCACTGGTCTTCCGCGGCGGGGTACCGGTGAGCCAGTACGCGGCGATGCGGGCGCCGTTCCAGGAGGGCGACTTCCCCGGCCCGGTCAAGTACGGCTACCTCAACGTCGGCGTGGTCGAGGAGGGCCCGGCCGGGTTGCTCGGCCGGACCGTGTTCTGCCTCTACCCGCACCAGACCCGCTACGTCGTACCCGCCGCCGCGGTCACGCCGGTGCCCGAGTCCGTACCCGCCGCGCGGGCGGTGCTGGCCGGGACGGTGGAGACCGCGGTGAACGCGGTGTGGGACGCGGCACCCCTGCTCGGCGACCGGATCGCGGTGGTCGGCGCCGGCATGGTCGGGTGCTGCGTCGCCAAGGTCCTGGCCGGGTTCCCCGCCGTACGGCTGCAGCTGGTCGACACGGATCCCTCGCGCGCCTCGGTCGCCGCGGCCCTCGGCGTCGACTTCGCCACCCCCGACCAGGCCGCGGGGGAGTGCGACCTGGTGGTGCATACGAGCGCGACCGAGGCGGGATTGAACCGATCGCTCGAACTGCTCGTGCAGGAGGGCATGGTGCTCGAACTGAGTTGGTACGGCGACCGGCGGGTGAGCCTGCCGCTGGGTGAGGCGTTCCACTCCCGGCGCCTGGCCGTGCGCAGCAGCCAGGTGGGGTCGGTGGCCCCCGCACGGCGCGGGCGCCGCGACTACGCCGACCGGCTGGGGCTGGCCCTGGAACTGCTCGCCGATCCCGCGTACGACGCGCTGATCACCGGCGAGTGCGGGTTCGACGAGCTGCCCGAGACGATGCCCAAGCTGGCCGGTGGCGAGCTGCCCGCTCTCTGCCACCGAGTCGTGTACCCCTCTTCGTAGAGTCTGGAGACTTGAGTGTTCGGTCTGACCGTCCGTGATCACGTCATGGTCGCGCACAGCTTCCACGGTGAGGTCTTCGGGCCCGCGCAGCGGCTGCACGGCGCGACGTTCGTGGTGGATGCGACGTTCCGCCGTGTCGAGCTGGACGCGGACAACATCGTCGTCGACATCGGGCTGGCAACGCGCGAGCTGCGGTCCGTGCTCGAGGAGCTCAACTACCGCAACCTCGACGACGAGCCCGCGTTCGCGGGCGTCAACACCTCGACCGAGTTCCTGGCGAAGGTCGTCGCCGACCGGCTGGCCGAGCGGGTGCACGCGGGCGGGCTCGGCGAGGGCGCACGCGGGCTCAACGAGATCGAGGTGGTCCTGCGCGAGTCCCATGTCGCGTGGGCGAGCTACGAGCGGGCGCTGTGACGCCCGTCTTCGTGCTGCCCGGTGACGTCGAGGACGTGACGGTGCCGAGCGGCGGCAACACCTACGACCGGCGTACGTGCCAGGCGCTGGCCGAGGCGGGGAGGCCGGTCAGTGACGTCGCCGTGCCGGGGGACTGGCCGCAGCCGTACGCCGCCGCCCGCGACGAACTCGCACGTACGCTCGCGGAGCTTCCCAGCGGCACGGTCGTGGTCCTGGACGGGCTCGTGGCCTGCGGGGTCCCGGAGGTCGTCGTTCCGCACGCGCGCCGGCTGCGGCTCGTGGTGCTGGTGCACCTGCCGCTGGCCGCCGAGACCGGGCTGACGCCCGCCCTGGCGGCGGACCTGGACGTCCGCGAGCGCGAGACGCTGCACGCCGCGTGCGCGGTCGTGGCGACCAGTGCGTGGGCGGCGCGCCGGCTGGCCGAACACCATGGCCTCGACGCGGACCGGGTGCACGCCGTTCCGCCCGGCACCGACCCCGCCCCGGTCGCCGACGGCACCGACGGCCGGTCGCGGCTCGTCTGCGTCGGTGCGGTGAGCCCGCGCAAGGGCCAGGACCTGCTCGTCGAGGCGCTCGCCAGCGTCGCCGACCTGCCCTGGACCTGCGAGCTCGTCGGCCCGGTACGCCGTAATCCCGCGTACGCCGAACGGCTGCGCGGGCTGGTCGAGCGGTACGGCCTCGGAGACCGGGTCACCTTCGCCGGCCCGCGGAGCGGCGAGGAACTGGCCGGCCGGTACGCCGCGGCCGACCTGGTGGTGCTGCCCTCGCGCGCCGAGACGTACGGGATGGTCGTCACCGAGGCTCTGGCGCGCGGGATCCCGGTGCTGGCGACGGACGTGGACGGCGTACCGGACACGCTCGGGCGGGCGCCGGACGGGAGCGTGCCGGGGATCCTCGTGCCGCCGGAGGATGCGGCGGCACTCGCGGGGGCGTTGCGCCGCTGGTCGGCCGAGCCCGGGCTGCGCCGCGATCTTCGGGCGTCGGCCTGCCGTCGCCGTGGTGCCCTGGAGGGGTGGGCCACGACGGCGCGGCAGTGGGCGGACGTCCTCGGGAGGGTGGGATGAGCGGGACCGCGTACGCGCCGGAGTGGCTGGACCTGCGCGAGAGCGCGGACGCCGACGCCCGCGCCGACGAGCTGCTCGACCTGCTGATCCCGTCCCTGCGGGGCCGGCCGCCGGTCATCCGCGATCTCGGCTGCGGCACCGGCTCCATGGGCCGCTGGCTGGCCGCGCGGCTGCCCGGCCCGGCGCACTGGATCCTGCACGACCGCGATCCCGTCCTGCTCGCGCGGGCCGTCGCCGGGATGCCCCGCAGCGGCGGCCAGGTCATGGCCGCGCCCGGTGACATCACCGGGCTCCATGCGGCGAACCTCGCCGGTACGTCGCTGGTGACCGCCTCCGCGCTGCTGGACCTGCTCACCGCCGACGAGGTGACCCGGCTGGCCGAGGCGTGCGCCAGGGCACGCTGCCCGGCGCTGCTGGCGCTGTCCGTCGTCGGGCGCGTTCTGTTCAGTCCGGCCGACCCGCTCGACGCCGAGCTGGCCGGCGCCTTCAACGACCACCAGCGCCGTACGAGCGACGGTCGCCGCCTGCTCGGCCCGGACGCGGTCGACGTCACCGTCGCGGCCTTCCAGCGCTTCGGCGTCGCCGTGCACCGACGGCCCAGCCCCTGGCGGCTCGGCCCGGAACAGGCCGCGCTGACCGCGCGGTGGCTGCGCGACTGGGTGGCCGCCGCCGTCGAGCAGCGACCGGAGCTCGCCTCCCGCGCGGACGCCTATCTGCGCCGCCGGCTCGACGACTGCGCGTCGGGCCGCCTGCGGGTCGTGATCGGCCACGCCGACCTGCTCGCGCTCCCGGGGAGTGCGCCGTGAAGCGGGCCGGTGCCTGGCTGCGGGTACTCGCCGGCCTGGGCATCATCGGCGTCCTCGTGTGGCAGTTCGGCACCCGGGCGTTCCTGGACGGCCTGCGCGTGATCGACCTCGGCGCGGTGCTCGCCGCGCTCACGATCGGCCTGGCCACGACGGTGTTCAGCGCCTGGCGCTGGTGCCTCGTGGCGCGGCGGCTCGGCCTCCGGCTGCCGCTGCGCACGGCCGTCGGCGACTACTACCGTGCGCTCTTCCTCAACGCCGTGCTGCCCGCGGGCGTGCTCGGCGACGTCCACCGCGCGGTACGGCACGGCCGGCAGGAGGGCGACGTCGGCCGGGGCGTACGCGCGGTCGTCCTGGAGCGGGCCGCCGGGCAGGTCGTGGTCGTCGCGATCGCGGTGCCGGTGCTGCTCGCCCGCCCGGAGATGATCCCGGCGCGGTTCCACGAGGCCGTCACGGTCTCCGGCGCGGTGGTCGCGGGGCTCGCGGTCATCGTGTCGGCCGTCGCGCTCATCGCCGGGAGGCGCCGGGCACCGGGCGGCTCGAGGTGGCGCCGAACGTCCGCGGTCTCCCTCGGCGACGTCCGGCGCGGCGTGCTCGCCCGCGACGCGTGGCCGGGCGTCGTGCTGCTCTCGGTGCTGACGTTCGCCGGGCACCTCGCGCTGTTCCTGGTCGCGGCGCGTACGGCGGGCTCGGCCGCGCCGGTCGGACGGCTGCTGCCGCTGATGGTGCTGACCCTGCTGGCCATGGGTCTGCCGGTGAACATCGGCGGTTGGGGACCGCGCGAAGGCGTGGCGGCGCTGGCGTTCGGCGCCGCCGGGCTGGGCGCCGCACAGGGCCTCGCGACCGCGGTGGTGTACGGGGTGCTCGCGCTCGTCGCGAGCCTGCCCGGCGCCGTGGTGCTGCTGTGGCCGACACTCACATCCGCCGTTCCCCGGACCGTCGTACAGATGGGAAAGACGCATGCCCGAACCTGACGTGTGGCGGTCGACCGTCGAACGTGCCGTGGACACCAGGCTGGCCACCGTCCACGGGAACCTGCGCGCGGTCGGCTACCTGGACCACGAGCGCCTGCACGAACAGGTGGCACTGGTCTACGGCGACGTGGACGGGCGCGACGTGCTCGCACGGGTGCACTCGGAGTGCCTGACCGGCGACGCCTTCGGCTCCATCCACTGCGAGTGCGGCGACCAGCTCTCCGCGGCGCTGCGTGCGATCGTCGCGGACGGCGCCGGCGTGCTCGTCTACCTGCGGGGACACGAGGGGCGCGGCATCGGGCTGCTGGCGAAGCTGAAGGCCATGCGGCTCCAGGAGGAGGGCCTCGACACGGTCGAGGCGAACCTCGCGCTGGGCCTGCCGGTCGACGCGCGGGACTACCGCGTCGCAGCGGAGATCCTGCACGACCTCGGCGTACGGTCCGTGCGGCTGATGTCCAACAACCCGCGGAAGCTGGCCGCGTTGCGGCGGTACGGCGTACGGGTCACCGAACAGGTCCCGCTGCTCATCCCGCCGAACAAGGAGAACCTCCGCTACCTGCGCGCCAAACGCGAGCGGCTCGACCATCTCCTCCCGCACCTGGACTAGGGGGCGTGACGGCCAAGACCCACCGGACACCCCCCGCGATCAGCCCAGTACGGAGAGCATCTCGCCGAAGGAGCCGACCAGGCTCGCGAGGACGTCCCGTCCCTTCTCCGCCGACGCCAGCGAGGGACGGCCGACCACGCCGGACTCGGTGTAGGCGGCCAGGCCGAGCGTGAGCAGGTGCTCGCGGTCGTCGGCGGAGTGGTCGCTCGAGGCGTATCCCGGGCGTACCAGGTCCGGGTGGGCGTGCAGCAGCAGGCTGGTCTCGAGTTCCCCCGCGTGCATGTCGCCGTCGCCCGAGGTGAGGATCCCCGCCGCGCTCCGCGCCCGAGCCCACGCCTCCGCGGACGGGAAGAGCGCCATGCGGCCGCCGGCCTCCTGGACCACGTTGGACAGGACGTAGTTTCCGCCGTGCCCGTTGACCAGCACCAGCATGCGGACCCCGGCCAGGTGGAGCGAGTCCGCGACATCGCGTACGACCGCGGACAGCGTGGTGGCGGAGATGCTCACCGTGCCGGGCCAGGCCGCGTGCTCGTGGGAGCACGAGATCGTGATCGGCGGCAGGTGCAGGACCGGGTGTGCGGCGCTGATCGCCCCGGTGATCGTGGTCGCGACCACGGTGTCCGTCGTCAGCGGCAGGAAGGCGCCGTGCTGCTCGAAGCTGCCGATCGGCAGGACCGCCACCTCCGCCGCGCGGCCACGTTCGTCCTCGGTCGTGCTCAGCGGGAGCACGGCCCGTCCTTCCCCTCGAGGATGTGGGCGTTCACCGCCGCGGCCGGCTCCGCGAGGTCGGGGAGCTCCACCACGGTGACCCCGGCGGCGCGGAGTGCCTCGGCCCCACGTGCGTCGCGCACGAACACGTCCGGCTCCCGCCACGCGATGACCACCCGCCCGATCCCGGCCTCGATGATGAGCTCCGAGCACGTACGCGGCCGGGACGCCCGCTTCGTGCAGGGCTCGAGCGAGCTGTAGAGCGTCGCGCCCGTCAGGTCGTCGGGGTGCGGCTTGCTCAGCGCGGACTCCTCCGCGTGGAAGTGCGGCCTCTCACGCGAGAAGCCCCGGCAGATCTCCGCCCCCGGCGCGTCGACGAGGACCGCGCCGACCGAGAACGCGGTCGTGCTCGGCGGGCACCGCTTCGACAGCTCGATGGCGAGCGAGAGCCATCGATGGTCCGTGTCCGGCATCTAGTCGGCCTTTCGCACGAGGTACCGCAGGAGCGCGACGTCCCCGACCGTACGGGCCTCGGCGAGGATCATCCGATCGCCGGGACCGTTCGCGAACGCGCCCGCGTTGACGAAGCGCGGCGCGGCCGGGTCGCCGATGAAGAACGGCGCGACGGCGAGGTGGATCTCGTCGGCGAGCCCGGCCGTGAGGAACTGCGTGTGCACGGTTCCGCCGCCCTCGACCATGAGTCGCCCGACGCCGCGATCGTGGAGGTCGGCGAGCAGGGCGGCGAGGTCGAGGTCCGCGCCGAGTCCGGCGACGTCGGCGAGACCGCCGAGGCGCTCGCGCAGCTTGGGCACGACCGGGTCCGGGCAGTAGACGAGCTTGTCCCCGCCGTGGTGCCAGAACCTCAGGCCGGGATCGAGGTCGCCGCTGCCGGTGATCGTGACCTTCAGCGGGTACGGCGGCAGGCCGCGGGCCTCGCGGGCGGCGCGCCGCTCGGGGGAGTTCACGAGGAGCCGGGGATCGTCGCGTCGGAGGGTCGTCGCTCCGACCAGGATCGCGTCGGACTCGGCGCGCACCTGATCGACGCGGTCGCGGTCGGCATCGCCGGAGAGCACGAGCGGTCGCGGGCCGGCGTCGTCGATGTAGCCGTCGACGGAGGCGGCCACGCTCAGCAGAACGTATGGACGCACGGTGTCCCGTCCCTTGCGTTGAGGTCTGCCCGGAAGTCTGCCATCTCGGGGGCACGTTGAACCGCCGCGGGTAGTCGTCCGTGTACGTGGGTGGTGCCGCCGTTACGGTCCGGCGCCGCCGCAGTGACCAGCAGGCTCCGTACGGAAGGCCCTTGGATGTCGTTCATCACGCGCTTTCGCCGGCGGTCGGAACCCACCACGGAGTCCGCGCCGGGCGAGAAGGGCCGCGCGAAACGGCCCGTCGTCGCGTGGGTGATCACGGGCCTGGCCTGCCTGCTGGTGCTGTTCGCCCTGGTCGCGCCGGACCAGATCGGCCGGCTCACGCCCGCGGCGTTCGTGCGCATCCCCCTGGAAGGGCTCCTCGGCGTCGCCCTGGTCCTCATCCTGCCGGGGAGGGCCCGGCGGGTCGCGGCGGTGGTCGTCGGCGTCGCCCTCGGCCTGCTGGCCGTGGTGAAGGTCATCGACCTGGGCTTCTCCGCGGTCCTCGACCGGCCGGCCGACCTGGTGTTCGACCGGCCGCTGCTCGCCGACGGCGTCGAGTTCCTCACGACGTCGATCGGCCGGGCCGGCGCGATCGCCACCGCGGTCGTGGCCGTGCTGCTCGCCATCGCCGTACTCGTCCTCATGACGCTGGCGGTCCTGCGCCTCACGGGCCTCGTGGTCCGGTACAGGTCCACGACGGCCGGCACCGCCGCGGTGCTCGGCGTCGCCTGGGTCACCTGCGCCGCGCTCGGCGCGCAGCTCGTGCCGGGCGTACCGGTCGCCGGTGTCGCCTCCGGCCGCCTGCTCCAGGTGCGAAACAGCCTGAACGACCACAAGGTGTTCGCCTCCGAGGCCGCCGTCGACGCCTTCCACGACACTCCCGGCAAGAACCTGCTGACCGGCCTGCGCGGCAAGGACGTCGTCTTCGGCTTCGTCGAGAGCTACGGGCGCGACGCGCTCGAGGACCCGCGGTACGCGTCGCAGGTCGGTTCGGTGCTCGACGCCGGGACGGCCCGGCTGCGTGCGGCCGGGTTCGCCTCCAGGAGCGCCTTTCTGACCTCACCGACGGCGGGCGGCGGGAGCTGGCTGGCCCACTCCACCCTGCTGTCCGGCCTGTGGATCGACAACCAGCAGCGCTACGGCAACCTCGTCAAGAGCGACCGCCTCACCCTCACCGGCGCCTTCCGGCGCGCGGGCTGGCGTACGGTCGCGGTCATGCCGGGCACCACCCGCGCCTGGCCGGAGGGGGCGTTCTACGGGTACCAGCAGCTCTACGACCGCTGGCACCTCGGATATCAGGGCCCGCGCTTCAACTGGGGCACCCCGCCCGACCAGTACACGCTGTCGGCGTTCCAGCACCTCGAGCGCGCGAACCCGGGCCACGCCCCGGTGATGGCGGAGATCCCGCTCGTCACGAGCCACGCGCCCTGGGCGCCCCTGCCCTCGCGGCTCATCGACTGGAAGGACGTCGGTGACGGCTCGGTCTTCGGTCCCATGGCCGCGGCCGGCGACCGGCCGGAGGCCGTCTGGCGCGATCCGAACCGGGTGCGCACCGCGTACCGGAAGTCCATCCAGTACTCGCTGAACGCCCTCGTCTCCTACGTGGAGACCTACGGCGACAAGAACCTCGTGCTCGTCTTCCTCGGCGACCACCAGCCCGCGCCGCTCGTCACCGGGGCGAACGCCGGCCGGGACGTGCCGGTCACGATCGTCGCCCGCGACCCGGCCGTCCTGGACCACATTGCCGGGTGGGGCTGGCAGGACGGCCTGAAGCCCGGCCCGCGGACCCCGGTCTGGCGGATGGACACCTTCCGCGACCGGTTTCTGACCGCCTTCGGGTCGAAGGCCTCGACGCCCCGGTGAGCCGTCCCCACCACAGGTGGGAACGGCTCGGGGCGCCGATCAGTCCAGCCAGGGACGGAAACCGTCGACCGTGATGGCCTTCGAGGTGGGCGTCAGCGACGTCCAGTCGATGGTGCGCGTTCCGCCACCGTTCGGCAGCGTGACGCGGATCTTCGCCGGGCTCACGTGATCGGCGCCTCCCGTCCCGAAGGTCAGGTCGAAGACGGCCTGCTCTCCGGGCCCGACCTCAGTGGCGAGCCCCTCGGCGCCACTGACGTACCGGTAGGAGAGGCTCTTACCCTTTCCGTCGAGCAGCCGGACCGTCGCGCGGCCGGTCAGCGAACACGTCGTGTCGCCGTTCGCGGTGATGGACAGCGGCTGGTCCAGCCGATTGCCCACGTCGTAGGGGTGAGCGAGTTCGACGACGAGCCGATTCGCGGTGAACGAGCAGGCGTCCTGCTGGGCGACCGTGCCGGCCTGTGCCGAGGTCGCCACGGCGCACGCGGCGCCGATTCCCGCGATTCCAGCGATCGCGAGTTTCATGCTGGCTTTCACCTGGGTGATTCTCACTCTCCGACGAGAACGATCCCGCTGCGGGCGGGAGAGGCGGGTGGTCCCGCCCCATCACTCAGATGCCGCATTCCCCGTCGGCGTTCAGTAACTCGTCGTCATTCGTTCGGACACGTCGAAATTGGGGCGCCCGAATCCCTTGGGCGCGGGCGGCGGATCGGCCACCGCCCGCGACTTCCTACGAGGTGTAGGGATTGCTGGTGTAGGTGAGGCTCGGCGATCCGGTGTTGGCGAAGTATCGCGAGATCAGATATGCGGGATCGGTCGCGATCGCGCCCGCCTGGATATCACTGCCGTCATTGAGATCGTCCCACGCCCAGGGCGCGTGCGCGGCGTTGTCCTCGCCGTTGTCGCCCGCGAAGGCGCCCCAACTCGCGTACGTCTGGGGGTCATTCCGGCGGTCCCAAAGGCCGCCGCCGCCGAAGACGTCCACCAGCTGGTAACTCACCGACCGGTCGTCTCCGCCGGTCGGGACCGAGCCGCCGCCCTGGCTCGGGTGGTAGACGATGCCGTCACCACCGGGGAAGGCGCCGCCGTCCCAGGCGAAGCAGCCGTGCCCGCGGTCCTCCTGGAAGCTCGTCGGATGCGACGCGCCGTCGAAGTCCTGCATGATCACGTTGCCGTCGATGTTCTGGTCGCCGGCGGTGTACGGGCTGCCCGGGGGAAGGTAGGAGTAGAAATTGTCGTGGGCGAGGGTGACCATCGCGTTCAGGGTGCCGTAGGTGCTGCCGTCCTTGTGCACGACCTCCAGCAACCCTTCCATGTCATTCTCGTGGGAGAAGATGTTCACCGGATAGTCCTTCCAGTCCCGCGCGTGGAAGAACCCGTAGACGATGTACCAGTCGGTGCTGGTCTCCACCACGGAGTAATAGACGGTGCCGACCAGTCCCGTCGTGTTGGCGTCCAGGTCCTCCCAGTTGTTGAGGGTGTTCCAGTCGCCGTCGTAGTCGACCGGTGCGAGATAGTCGGCCGGGTAGTACGCGGACGACGTGTCCTGGTAGTGAATCGGCGCCCACCGGTACGCGAGGTCCGCGTTTCCGACGTCGGCTCGTGCCGGTGTCGTGCCGACGAACATCGGCGCGGTGAGCATCAGCGCGGACGACAGAACGGTGAGCACGGATCTCAGGCGTCGCAAGGAGTACCTCCGGGTGCGGGTTTCCCGCTGTACGCCCCGGACTCGGCCCGGAACATCGCGGCACGCGGAGATTACGATCGGCCGCGGCGGCCGGGCAATGGCAATAGACGACGGAGATCTGCCCGCCGTACGGACCCCCTTATGGATAACCGCAGGCGTCGTACCTTTCCGCGCCCGCCTCGAGGCTGACGGACAGATCCGTCCGGCGGTTCACCTTCAGCTTGCGGTAGACGCGGGTCAGGTGCTGTTCGACGGTGCTGACCGTGATGAAGAGCCGGTTCGCGATCTGGCGGTTCGTGTGCCCGCGGGCGGCGAGCTCGGCGACCCGTCGTTCCGCCTCGCTCAATCCGTTGGCCGGGGCGATCGGCTCGTCTTCCGGACCGTCGCAGGCGGCGCCCGGTATCGGTGCCGGAACACCGCACTCCTCGGCCAGCTCGACCGCACGTGCGAACTGCGCGCGTGCCTCGTCCTCGTCGCCGAGCGCCCGGCTCGTACGACTCAGTTCGGCGACCACGCGGCTCAGCTCGTACCGGTCACCGGAGATCTCCAGGGTCCGCACCGCCTCGCGCAGCAGCGCCGGGCGTTCTTCCAGGTCACCGGTCGCGGCCAGGATCGCCAGGGCGGCGCCGGCCGCGTGGGCGTGGTCGGGCTCCAGCCGGGACAGCTGTTCCTGCGCGAGGTCGCGGGCCTGACGCTGCCGGCCCATCGCGAGGAGCGCCTTGGCCGCGTCGATACGCCAGGGCACGAGCGTGGGCAGGTCGAGCCCCCATTTGACCATCAGGTCACCGCACATCTGGAACTCACCCAGAGCGGCCTGGGCCCGGTCGGTGGCCAGGTAGTACCGGCCGCGGGCATGCATGTAGTGCGCGCCGAGGGTCGTCCGCAGCATCTCCTCCGGCACCGGCATCGTCAGGTAACGGGCCGCCTCCTCATAGCGGCCCATCGCGGTCGTGGCCAGCAGCATGCTGTTGAGCGGCAGGCCCAGGACCACGCCCCAGCTCTGCGGCGAGATCAGCGCCAGCGCGCGGTGGGCGGAGCGTTCCGCCGCGGCCATCCGGCCCTGCCGGACCTCGACCATCGACCGGATCCCGCCGACCAGCGCCCGGTTGATCGGCGCGTTCTGCGCCGTACCGTTCCGTAGCAGGGCGTCGCACCAGAACTCCGCCTCGCGCAGCTTGTTGGAGTAGATCAGAGCGGCGATCGCCGGCAGGATCGAGGCGATCGACGGGCCGTCCCGCAGAACCTCCTGCAGGAACTGTTCCGCGGCGGTCAGCGCGTCGTCGTTCAGCCCGCCACTGAGCATGCCGGACAGCACTTCGGCCACCTGGAGCTGCCGCAGCGTACGGACCGGGACGTGGTCCCGCCGCAGGTCGATCCAGTCCGGGTGCGCCTCGTCGAGCTGCTCCGGAAAGGCGCAGCGCACCCAGAACCTAGCGGTGTCGATGCCGATGATCGTCTCGGCGTCGGCCGGGCCGGTGCGTTCCTCGACGGCGTCCAGGAGGTCGGCCGCCTCCTCCACCTGGCCGTGCCAGAGGAGGTAGCCGTTCACCGCGGCGACGTCCGGCCACCTGAGCCGGCCCGCGCGCGCGTGTTCGCTGAGCTCGGGCAGGTGCCGCGCGGCGGCGAACGGGTCGGCCCGCCACTCGGCGTGCGCGAGCGCGGCCTTGATGGCGGCCCGTTGCAGATCATCGGCGGAGAGTTCGTGCGCCCGCCGCAGGCAGTCGGTCGCACGGCCGATCTCTCCCCGCTTCAGCTCCTGCTCGGCCGCCTCCTCCAGGGTCGGGATCACCCAGGGCGCCTCGATCCCGTCCGTGGCGATCAGGTGCTGGGCCACGATCGTCGCGGGCGCGCCGTGGTCATGCCTCAGCCCGGCCGCGCAGCCGTGCATGGCCGCACGCTCCGCGGCGAGCATGGTGTCGAGCACCGCCAGCCGCGCGGCCTCGTGCCGGAACCGGCCGGCGTCCAGCAGGCCGACCGTGGTGAGCGCGCTCACGGACTGGCCGACCGACTCGATGTCGAGGTCGAGCAGCTCTCCGACCAGGAACAACGGGACGTGCTCGCCCAGCACCACCAGCGCTTTCGCGACGGACAGCACATCGCGGTCACAGCGGTAAAGACAGCTCGACACGGCCTGCCGGAAGGCGTCGCCCGGGACGAGTTCCCCCGCGAGAGGGCTGCTCGAGGACGAATGGTCCTCGAGCAGGGCGTGCACCAGCAGCGGGTTCCCTCCGCTCAGCCGGTGACCTCCCGGCGCGAGGCGCTCCGCCATGTCGCGCCCCAGCGGACCGGCGAGAAGGTCGCTCACCCCGTCCGGCGACAGGAGACCGAGCCGGATGTGGCGGCAATGTGCCTGACGGAACAGCTCGACCCTGAACTGCGGGTACTGCTGCCGCAGCCGGCTGGTCTCGTTCAGGACGATCAGCATGCGGCTCGAGCGCATCCGGCGTGCCAGATAGAGCAGACACTCCAGCGAGGCCGGGTCCGCATAGTGCACGTCGTCCACGCCGACGACCACCTGGCCGCGTTCGGCGAATCCAAGAAGAGCATCACAAAGGTCGCGCAGTACGTGAAACGTCGTCTCGCCGTCGGTCGCCACGCGGGGGTCCCGCTGCAATAGTCGCGTGGCGCGTTCCGGCAGAACGATCGACTGATCAATACCTTGAAAAAGCTGGCTCATCACGCCCAGCGTCTGGTCGCGTTCGGCACGGGAGGCCGTTGCGCCCAGGAAGAGCGCCCCGGAATCCATCACGTCCTCCGAGAACGTGTCCAGCAACGCGGTCTTGCCGGTCGCCGGCGGCCCGCTCACGACGACCACCAGGCCTCGACCGTCGGCACAATCCGTGAACGCCTCGGTCAGAGCATCCAATTCTCCCTGTCGTTCTATCAATTTCATGGGGCAACCTCCCGAACAGCTTCAACATAAGAAATCCAAACTCAATAGTGGTCCCGGCCGAAACCGAGGGGCGGCCGCGGGCGCCGGTCGCGTTTTCCGATGGTGACACGCCGTCTCCCTTCGATCACCGGTCGAGGTGGACGCCCAGGCGCGCCGGAGCGTGATCCTGCCTGCGTACAGTTTCCCGGCTCGGTCGGTCACGGGGAAACCCCGGCGCTCACACCAGCTCTTCGATGAGGCGTACCGCCTCGGTCAACGGCGGCTGTGCCCGATTCTCCTCCTGAAGGCTCCGCGCCGCATCGCGTCGGCGATCATCGGAGAGCATGAGGGAGACCTGCTCCGTGAGGTCGTCGAGGTCGAGCGCGTGCGGCTGCAGGAGGACCCCGGCGCCGGCGGCGGCGATCCGTTCGGCATTGAACACACCGGCCGGGTGCTGCGGGACCACCACCTGGGGGACTCCGTTGACGGCCGCGGCCAGTACACTGCCGGCCCCGCCGGGGTTGACCGACACCGCGCACGTCGGCAGGACGATCTGCAAGGGAAGGTCCTCGACGATCCGCACCCCGTCCGGCGCCGGCCCGAGGTCGGCGCGGTCGGAGGCCCTGACCATGACCGTGACGTGCACGTCCAGGCGGGCGAGCGCGGCGGCGATGGCCGAGATGGGATGCTCCGCACCGCCCGTCGCCACCGTGGCCGATGTGGTCCAGGACACGCAGACCCGCGGGCGCTCGGATCGCGACCCGAGCCACGGCGGAAACGCGCCCGAGCCGTTGTACGGCACGTGGCGGATCGCGTGCCGCCGCGACGAGGTCCCCACGTGCAGGCTCGCCGGACCGGGGGCGAAGCTGAACGCGCTGTAGTCGGCGCGCGTCTCCGCGCCGAATCGCTCGAACAGTTCGCGTACGCCGGGCGGCCACCGATCCACGCCCGCGCCATAGCCGGCGAACCGCGTCAGTGACGGTTCCTGGGGTCCCCACAGGTGGTGGATCAGCGGGACGCCCGCGACCTCGGCGACCAGCGGAGCGACCATCGTGGTCGGGTCGGTCACCACGACGTCGGGGCGCCAGGCCTGGGCGAAGTCGACGAGCTCGCCGGCCATGGCCTCGGCCGCCCTGCGGTAGGCGGCTCGTCGTTTCTCGCTGTACCACTTCTTGGCGTCCGGAGCCATTGACGCCACATCGTCAAAGGTGATCGGGGTCCGTCCGAATCGCTCCCGGAATCCCCGATCGGCCTCCGTGATACCCGTCATGAGGTCGTACGAGCCGCCAACGGCCACCGACGTCAGCCCCGACTTCACGACCAGGTCGGTGATGGCGGGCTGCGCGGCGACATATACGTCATGGCCGGCGGTCCGCAGGGCCCATGCCAATGGCACCATGGGAAAGAAATGACCGGTCGCAGCCGCCGGAATGAACAGTGCGCGCATGGCCCTCAGCGCATCAAATTCGGCTAAAGCACCGGCAGGGCTGCGCTAAAACGAATCACCGAAATCGGCCGCCGAAACCGGCGTTCGAATGAGACCGGCGTCACAGTGGTACGCGCCCACGGACCCGCTTCAACGGGTCACGGAGTGCTGACGTTCGGCGGCACCCGGGCGCCGGGCGCGATCGGGGCGAAAGCGCACCCCGCCCGGTCGCGTCCCGGCCGTGCCACCCCTTAGGGAATCGGGTCCGCCCAAGGGAGGCCCTGGGGCCTCCTAAGGGGTGATTTAGGGGGATCTCGGTTACTGGCGCAGTCATCGGGGCGTCAACCCCTTCATCCGGTAGTGGCCTCCATGAACTGGAAGGAAGGGAGGGTACGGCGGGAGTCGCCCGTCGGGAGGAGTCAAGGACGAGTACGGCGAGCGACGGCGCGACATCGCGGAGCCACCGAAATCACAGGCGGCGGGTGTTGCTGGCCGGATGCGGTCCACCAGGGGCTTCGCTGCGGTCACGGCGATCGCACCCTTGCAAGATCGAGTCGTCAGACGACCCTTAGCGCGGTCCGGCGGGCACCCCGTGACTAGGGGAGCGTTAGGGGTTTTGTCCGAGATCGCCGCTTCCTAGGGTCACTGGCAGAGTCTCCACGCCGAAGCATCCAGCCCTCTGGGGGCGGCAGGTTTTGCTGGATCAGGTTGTTCAGTTGAGAAAAGGTCGACCATCGTGACCCCTATTGCATGTCGATGTGCCCAAACGGGCCACGAATTCATTGGCGTTTCCTCGGTGAACGAGGCGACAGCGACCTTTATTTACGGGGTACGGCGATAGAGCGGCTGTTCTTTCCGCGCTAATACGGGGACGGGTCCAGCGCGGATCATTCCGTCGATCTCGTCGGGGTGCGCGGCGTATTCGCGGCCCGGACGGAGTGCCCGACCGCGGGCGATCGGAGCGGCCGGGCCGACCTTGGCCCGGCCGCGACGCAGAACCCGCTTCTCCGGTACGGCGCACGTCGTGACGGACTCCGTGGTGACATATCTTAATGGTGAGAGGATAGGTAGTACATGCCATTTCCCGACGACAACGAAGACCGTTGGATACGGCGGTTTCATCCATCGCCGACCGGCGTTCCGCTCGTGTGCTTCCCGCATGCGGGCGGCTCGGCGAGCTACTACTTCCCGATGTCGCGCTCGACGCCGCCGAAGATCGACGTCATGGCGCTGCAGTACCCCGGTCGGCAGGACCGGCGCCACGAGCCGTTCGTCGACAGCATCTTCGAGCTCGCGGACACGCTGTGCGAGGTTCTCGAGCCCGTGCTGGACGGCCCGTTCGCCTTCTTCGGCCACAGCATGGGGGCCATCCTGGCCTTCGAGGTGGCGCAGCGTCTCGAGCGGAGTAAGGGCGTCAGCCCGATTTGGTTCTTCGCCTCCGGTCGCCGCGCGCCGTCGCGGCGGCGGAGCGAGAGCGTCAGCCTTCTCGGCGACGCCGAGCTGGTGGCCGAGCTTCGCCGGGTCGGCGGAACCCATCAGCGGGTCCTCGAGGACGCCGAGTTCCTGGCGACCGCCCTGCCCGTGATCCGCAACGACTACCGGGCGGTCGAGGGTTACACCTGGACGCCGGCTCCGCCGCTGAACTGCCCGGCCACGGTGCTGGTCGGAGAGTCCGACCCGCAGACCACCACCGACGAGGCGTCGGCGTGGAGGGAACACTTCACGGGGCCGTGCGATCTGCAGGTCTTTCCCGGAGGCCATTTCTATCTCGAGGCCGCATCGACGCGGGTCATCGAGATCATCACCACCGCGCTGCGCAGTGCGCAGACGCTCGAGAGGAGCACGTCATGAGGTACGAGATCCTGGGACCGCTCCGGGTGATCGACGAGGGTGTCGTCTCGTCGATCAGCGCCCGGAAGGTGGAGATCGTGCTGTCGGCGTTGCTCATCCGGTCCGACCAGGTGGTCGCCTTCGACCAGCTGATGGGCGAGATCTGGGGAGACCAGCTCCCGCGGCGCGCGACGGCGGGCCTGCACGTCTACATCTCCCAGTTGCGCAAGTTCCTGCGTCGCCCGGACCGGCCCGGTAACCCGGTCGTCACGCAGGCACCCGGATATGTCCTGCACAAGGGTGGCGACGAGGTCGACTTTCACGATTTCCTCCAGCTTGTGAACCAGGGGCGGGCGTACGCGCGTGACGACCGCCACGAGGAAGCGGCTTCGTGCTTTGAGCGCGCGCTGGCGCTGTGGCGCGGGCCGGTCCTCGGGGACCTGCGCTCCGGGCCGATCGTCGTGGGGTTCGTGACCTGGCTGACGGAGTCGCGCCTTGAATGCCTGGAACTGCTCACCGACTCGCATTTGCAGCTCGGCCGGCACCGTGAACTCGTCGGTGGGCTGTACTCGCTGACCGCCGAGCACCCTCTGCGCGAGGCCTTCTACCGTCAGCTCATGCTCGCCTTGTACCGCTCTGAACGGCAGGCTGACGCGTTGAAGGTCTACCAGACGGCACGCGAGATCCTGAACAGGGATCTGGGCCTCGAACCGTGCCGGGCGCTCCAGGACGTCCAGCGGGCGATCCTGGCGGGCGATCGACGGCTCGACGCCTGCGCGGTCTGAACAAGGTCAATCGGGGTGATGCCCGCCACCCGCCGGCGGGCACGCTTTTCGACGGGCCTAGTGGGGCGATCGGGCGAGCCGTGTACGTAGCCGCTCCCCGCCCGCGAGCAGGCCGATGAGGGTGCTGGACAGGTTGCGGACGCCACGCGACCGGAACAGCGACGCGACGGTCCACAGCTGCGCCTCGCGCGTGTGCCCCGGCGCTCCATGGACGTCGTCGTACTCCACGATCTCCAGGTCGCGCACGTGGTCCCTCAGCAACCGCGGGTCCTCGGCAGGGATGATCTCGTCCCGCAGGCAGGCCGTGTAGGAGACCGGAATGTCCAGGGCGGCGAGTTGCTCCGCGGACAGCGCCCAGTCGCCGAGACCGCCCACGACGTCGCCGGACGGAATGCCGGTCAGGTGAGCGAGCGAGTTCACGGTGATCGGCGGAAGCCGGCGCTGCCAGTCGGTGTCGGTGAAGAACGCGCCGATCGGCGCGCCCACCGTGATGACACCCCGCAGCCGGGGATCCTCCAGCGCGCACCGTAGCGCCAGGTGGCCGCTGAAGCTCAGCGCGATCGCGTACGTCTGCGTGACGTCGGCCCGGTCGGCGACCGCGTCGAGCAGGCCCGGCAGCATGCGCCAGCTCTCCGGCCCGTACCGCAGGGTGTTCTCCCCGATGCCGGGCAGCTCGGTGACCAGCCCCGCCATGCCCAGCCTCCGCATGTTGGCGAGCATGGGAGCCCACTGCTCCTTGACGGTCACGATGCCGCCCATGATCACCAGGAGCGGCTTGCGGTCGCGGGTGGACAGGCCGCTCGTCCAGCAGCGGACGCGCCCGCCGTCGAGCTCCACGTCCAGCCGCTCGACGTCGTCGCGGTCGGCCTGCCAGCGGTCGATGGAACGGACGCACCGCTCCAGCGCGTCCTGGCGGGCCGGGCCGTCGACGTACGGGAAGCGCGCCATGGCGTAGTGCCGCCCGGCCTCGAGGTGGCGTCCCGTGGCCGTGAGGCGTGCCGCCGCCCGGTTCCACTCCCCGACCCAGGCGCCGTCGCCGTCGCCGTCGTCGGTGTGGATCCGGTCCAGCAGCTCCCGGTAGCCGTTGATCCGCTGGCCACGGGCGTGCGCCTCGACGTACCGCTTCAGCTCGTCGACGTCGTTCATCGGGCTTCTCCTCCTACGGCCACGGACGGCACGGCGACCGATTCGAGGGCGTCCTTGATCTCGGCCAGTACGTCGGCCGCCTCCGCGCCGTCGATGACGCGATGGTCGAAGGTCAGGTTGAGGCGCATCATCGGCGCGATGGTCACGTGGCCGTCGCGCGCCACCGGCCGGTCGAGGGTCCGGCCGAGCCCGACGGTGATCGTCGCGCCGCCGACCGAGAGGAAGCCGTCGACCGGGCGGTGTGCCAGGGACGTGATGGCGAAGGTGCCCATCGTCGCGGCACGCCGGCCGAGCGGCCGTACGCCGAGCCGGAACGCCAGCGTGCCGAGCGGCCAGGGCAGGCGCTGGAGGAGGCGCGTCGCCGCGAACTCCGGCATCGTGTCCGGGTCACCGTCGCGGACGTGGTCCACCTGCCGCTGGATGTCGTCCAGGCTCGCCCGCTCCAGATCGGGCAGGACGGTGGACAGCACCACGCGCTGCCCGCCCATCTCCCGGTCGAGGGTGAACTTCCCGTTGACCGAGGTGTAGCGCGCCACCCGCGGCCTGATCCGTCCGCGGATCGCGGCGTTCGCCTCCGGCCGCGTGCCGAGCACGCGTGCGGTCGCGTGCAGGACGTACGTGACCGTCGAGTAGTGCCGGTCGCCTGCGTCCCGGTGCGCGCGTATCCCGGTCATGTCGACCTCGGTGTCGAGGAAGACCGGCGAGAAGGAGCGAATCTCGTCGAGGAAGTGCAGCGTGTGCCGGCGTTGGCGGGCGACGGGCGCGCCCCTCACGCCGTCACCGCCAGTTCGTAGATCTCCCCGAGGCTGGTCGCCTCCAGCGCGCTGCTGAGCGGGAGGCCGCGCCCGGTCCGGCGTTCGAGCAAGGTGAGGAGTGACAGCAGGTGGACCGAGTCCCAGCCGGCGACCTGGTCGAGCTGAAGCGGCACGTCCTGGGCCGTCACCGGCAGGCCCAGATCGTCGCGAAGGAGTGCGACGAAGTCGTCGATGGTGTTCACGAGGCGTTCTCTCCGAGGAGGTCGGTCAGGCGGATGTGCGAGGGATGTGCGGGGATGTCGGCGAGATCGTGCTGGAAGACCGCGGTCTCCCCGTCGTCGGTGACCGGCAGGAAGCCGTGGCGCGGGTAGAAGTCCCTGACCTTTCCGTTCTTGGCGGTGGCCCGATGGCGGGCCGAGACCGTCGTGACGCCGGACGCCCGCGCGTACCGCAGGACGGCCGACAGGCACGCCTGCTCGATGCCGCGCGAGAAGACCCGGCAGCTCAGCACGTAGTTGTCGATGTGCAGGGTGTCGCCCTCACGGCGCAGGAACACCGCGCCGACCAGGCCGTTGTCCCCGAAGCGATCACCGGCCTGTACGGCCACGACGCGGGTGGCCGGCTCGGCGATCAGCGTTCGCAGGTCGCCCGGCTGGAGCCGTACCGTGGTCATGTTGAACTGGTTGGTCCGCAGGGTGAGCTGCGAGACGCGCGGCACCTCCGCCTCGCCCACCTCCGCCAGCCGCACCGTCATTCGGAGCCCGTGCAGGTAGTCCTCGAGTGAGTCGAAACCGTCCAGGAAGTCCTTGCGGACCAGGTCCTCGCGGTACTTCGCCCCCCGGGTACGGTCCTCGGTCGTGAGCTGCCGCGTATCGAACCAGCCGTCGCGCAGCAGGTCCTCGACGTGCAGCGCGGGCTCGGCGCCCACCTGCACCACCGCCACGCCGGGCAGCGCGTGGCGTACGAGCCCGCACTCGTACGGGCTGTCGTCCACGAACACGAAGCCGTCCACGCCGAGATTGAGGGCGCCGGCCAGTTCCGTGAGGTTGTCGGGCTTGGGCCGCCAGTTCGCGCAGATCCGTACGAGGTCGTCCTCTTTCAGCGCCATTTCGGGGTGTTCGCGGAAGACCGTGGCGACCGGTTCCGGATCGTTCTTGCTGACGACGCCGAGGAGGACACCCTGCCCGCCGAGCTGGCGGACCACCTGCTGGAAGGCCTGGTACGCCTCGCCCCGGTAGCCGCCGGCGAGCTCGATCCCGTCCGCGCCGTCCTCGCCGAGGATCCCGCCCCACAGGGTGCCGTCCAGGTCCAGCACGAGCGCCTTCTTGGTACGCCCGGTGACGTGACGGGAAAGGTGGCCGACCTCGCGGGCGTACCGCGCCAGCAGCGCCGGGGAAAGGTGGGCCTTGGCGTACCGGCTCAGCCGCGGATCGCACGGAGCGATGCCCTCGGCGATCAGCGGGTCGAGGTCGAGCACGACCACCGCCGGGTACTCGTCGGCCAGGCCCAACAGCCGCGCGTTGAACTCCCGCCACACCGCGCCGAGGCGGGCACGGGACCGGTGGTCCACGAGCTGGGCGGAGAACGACCGGAGCAGCGGAAGCGTGTTCAGGACCAGCGTCCCGCGGCCCGTCGCCTGGAACCGTGCGGCGAGCCCCTCGAGCAGGTCGTACTTCTCACCGGCCACGCGCTCGACGTCCTCCGGACGCCAGGGCACGGGGACCTCATCGAAGATCACCATCGGGTCGAGCACGCACAGCGCCAGATCCGGGTCGGCCGCGTACAGCTCGCTGCCCGGATCGCCGAGCTCGAAGACGTAGGAGTCGAAGTCGGCGGCGACCGTACGCGCCAGCAGGCCGTGCCGGGCGAACTCCGCGACGAGCGGCGCCGTCAGCTGGGCGAGCGTCCCGTGGCCGGTGACGAAGACGGTGACCGCCTGGACGGCCGGGTGCTCGCGGAGCACCTCGTCCGGGTCGAGCCGGGCGAGCAGCTGTCCCGCGCTCGTCAGCTCGGCGTCGGAGAGCCCGGCCAGCAGGCCGCGGATCGCCGGGTAACGGGACACCAGTTTCCCCGCACGATGCAGGTCGAGCAGCGTCTCGTCGTCCATTGTGAACCTTTCTTCAATACCGGCGTTGACCATCGTCGGGGAGTGGGCTAAAGCGGTTCTAGCGCTCGGCCCGCCGGTCCTTTCGGCCCGATTCGTTGAGTGTTCTGTCGAGCAGTTCGAACATCTCGTCGTCCGTCGCCGTTTCCATCTGTTCGGCGATTCCGTCCATCGGCTCGGGCGTCACGGTCAGTTTCGACAACAGCCCTTGGAGGCGTTCGGCGAGCCTCGCGCGCGAGTCCTCGGAGAACTCCGAGAGCCCGCTCTCCAGCCGGTCGATCTCCGCGAACATCGGCGGTTCGGCCGGGTCGCCGGACGCGAGCCGGCCGTGGAGATAGCCGGCCAGCGCGCCGGGTGTCGGATAGTCGAAGAGCAGAGTGGTGGGCAACCGCAGTTCGGTGGCGAGCTTCAAACGGTTGCGCAGTTCGATGGCGGTAAGGGAGTCGAAGCCCATATCGAGGAAGCCCGTCTCGACGCCGACGGCCTCGGCCACCGCGTGGCCGAGTACGGCCGCGGAATGCGATCGGACGAGGTCGAGAAGGAGCGCGGTTCGGCCCGTCTCGTTCAGCGCGGTGAGGCGCTGCGTGAGCGAGGCCCCGGTCCGCTCCGGCGCCCGAACGGGGCCGGTGAGCTCGAGGGGCCCTTGGGTCCGCAGGGCCACGAGGTCGGCGTGGTCGGCGCCGACCACGCCGTCGAAGAGGGCGAGAGCCTCCTCGACGGTCAGGGGGAGGACCCCGCCGCGCCTGATGCGCGCGTTGTCGGTGGCGCTGAGTTCGCCGGTCATGCCGGTGTCGGTGGCCCAGGGCCCCCAGGCGATCGCGGTCGCGGGTTGCCCATTGGCGTGGCGGTGGTGGGCGAGTGCGTCGAGGTAGGTGTTGGCGGCGGCGTAGTTGGCCTGTCCGGGGTTGCCGAGGGTTCCGGCGGCGGAGGAGAAGAGGACGAACGCGCTGAGGTCCTTGGTGAGTTCGTGCAGGTTCCAGGCGGCGTCGACCTTGGGCCGGAGTACGGCGTGGAGTCGTTCGGGGGTGAGCGCCGTGACGGTGGCGTCGTCGAGGATGCCGGCGGTGTGGATGACGGCGGTGAGCGGGTGTTCGGCGGGGATGCCGTTCAGGAGTTCGGTCAGCGCGTCCCGGTCGGCGGTGTCGCAGGCGGCGATGGTCACCTGGGCGTCGAGTTCGTTCTGGAGTTCGGTGGCGCCGGGTGCGTCGGGTCCGCGTCGGCTGGTGAGGAGGAGGTGGCGGGCTCCGTGTTCGGTGATCAGGTGGCGGGCGATCAGGCTGCCGAGAGTGCCGGTGCCGCCGGTGATCAGGATGGTTCCGTCGGGGTCGAAGGTGGGGGCGCCGCCGGGTTCGGCGGGCTGGAGGCGTGGGACGTGGAGGGCGCCGTCGCGTACGGCGAGCTGGGGTTCGCCGGTGGTGACGGCGGTGGAGATCATTCGCCGGCTGGTCTCCAGGTCGTCGGTGTCGATGAGCTGGATCCGGTCGGGGTTCTCGCTCTGGGCACTGCGGATCAGGCCCCACACCGCGGCGGCGGGCAGGTCACGGACGTCCTCGCCGCCGGTGGAGACCGCGCCCTGCGTGAGGACGACCAGCCGGGTCGTGGCGAAGTACTCGTCGGCCAGCCAGTCCTGGAGGAGTTCGAGCACCTCCTGCGTGTGGGCGTGCGCGGCCTCCGCCGAGTCCGCGTCTCCCGTCGTCCAGGAACCGAGCAGGACCTCCGGCGGTGCGGCCCCCGCGGCGCGTAGCTCCGCCAGTCCCTCGTAGCGTGCGCCGTTCCCCAGGACCGAGGGGGCGCCGCCGAGCAGGGCGCAGGTTCCGCCGAACCGTGCGTCGCTCCGCGCCGGCAGCGGAGCCCACGCGAGCCGGAAGAGAGAGTCCGTGCGGGACGCGAGCTCCTTGCGCGCCATCGGCCGGACCACGAGCGAGTCCACGGTGACGATCGGTACGCCGTCCAGGTCCGTGGCGCTCAGGGCCGACGCGTCCGGATCGGCCGACGTGACCGTGACCCGCAGCGCGGTCGCCGCGCTCTCATGCAGCGTGACGCCGTTCCAGGAGAAGGGCAGCCGGACGGAGTCGGGGTCGTGGTCCGGCGCGAGCGTGGGGTGAAGCGCGGCGTCGAGCAGCGTGGGGTGCAGGTGGAAGGCGCCGGACTCGGGGACCTGCGTCTCGGCGTAGCTGGTCTCGCCGTTCGTCCAGGCGTTCTTGAGCGCCTGGAAGGCGGGGCCGTAGTGGTAGCCGTACGTGGCGAGCGTGCCGTAGAGGTCGCCGGTGTCGATGGGCGTGCCGTCGGTGGGTGGCCACGGGCTTCGCGCCACCTCAGGGGCGTCGTTCCGCGTGGTCATGGTGCCGGTGGCGTGGGTGGTCCATTGGTGTGCGCCGTGAGCGCTGGAGCGGATCGTGACGCCGTGTTGGCCGGCGCCGCTGGGAGCGGTGGTGATCTGCAGATCGGTGATGGCGTTCCCGGCGAGGGGGAGCGGCGCGTGGAGCGTGAGTTCCTCGATGCGGTTGCAGCCGGCCTGGTGGGCGGCGTGGAGGGCGAGCTCGAGGAAGGCGGTGGCGGGGAGCAGCACGGCCGCGTGGACGGCGTGGTCGGCGAGCCACGGATGGGTGTCGAGGGAGACCTGACCGGTGAGCAGATGCCCCCCGTCGGGAAGCTGGGTGGTCGCCGTGAGGAGGGGGTGGCCGGTGGCCTGCATGCCGTGCCGGGCGGCGCTGGGCTGCCGGGTGATCCAGTAGCGGTCGCGCTGGAACGGGTACGTCGGCAGGCCGGGGGCGCCCGCCTCACCTGAGGGGAGCACCTGCTCCCAGTCGAGTGCGGTCCCGGTGGTGTGCGCCTTGGCGATCGCGGCGATCAGCGTTTCGGCCTGGGGCCGCTTGGGGTGCTGAAGGGCGATGGCCGTGGCGTGCTCGTCGGCCTGGGTCGCCGTGAGCGCGGTGAGCGTGCCGTCGGGCCCGATCTCGAGGTACGTGGTGACGCCGTTGTCGCGGAGGTGGGTGACGCCGTCCTGGTAGCGGACGGTGCCGAGGACCTGTTCGGCCCAGTACGCGGGGGTGTGGGCGGCGGGTTCGCCGGTGAGGTTGGAGATCACCGGTGTGTGCGGGGCGTGGTGCGTGATGGTCCGCGCGGTCGCCGTCAGCGCGTCGGCGGCGCCGTTCATCAGGGGTGAGTGGAAGGCCCGGGTGGAGTTCAGGGTCGTGGTCTTGCGGCCTTGGTCGGCCCAGTGGGCGGTGATGGCGGCGACCTCGTCGGGTGCGCCGGAGATGACGGTGCTGGTGGGTGCGTTGATGGCGGCGATGGTGACGCCGTCGGTGAGGGTGGTCTCTTCGGCGCTGGCGTTGATCGCCGTCATCGCGCCGGGCGGGGTGTCGTTCATGAGGCGTGCGCGGGTGGTGACCAGGAGCGCTGCGTCGGCGAGGGTGAGGGTGCCGCTGGTGTGCGCGGCGGTGAGTTCGCCGAGGGAGTGGCCGAGTAGGTAGTCCGGGGTGATGCCCCAGTGGGTGAGTAGCCGGTGCAGGGCGACTTGGTAGGCGAACAGGGCGGGTTGGGTGTAGAGGGTCTGGTCGAGCAGTTCGGCTTCGGTGCCGAAGATGATGGTCTTGAGTGGTCGGTCGAGGTGGGCGTCGAGGTGTTCGCAGGCCTCGTCGAAGGCCTGGGCGAAGACGGGGTAGGTCTCGTAGAGTTCGCGTCCCATGCCCGGGTGCTGGGTGCCCTGTCCGGAGTACAGGAACGCGACCTTCCCGCTCCGTCTGCCCACACCTGGGGTGACCTCGTCCAGGCGTGAGACGAAGTCCTCGAGGTCGCGTCCTACGACGGCGGCGCGGTGCTCGAAGTGCGTACGGCCGGTCGCCAAGGTGCGCGCGACCTGGACGGGGTCCAGGTCGGGATGGGCGGCGACGTGGTCGCGGAGTCGTGCGGCCTGGGCGTGCAGGGCCGCCTCGGTCTTCGCCGAGATCACCCAGGGCACCACCGCGTCCGTACGCGCGGGGGCGCCCACCGCCGGTGATGCTTCGAGGATCACGTGGGCGTTGGTGCCGCTGATGCCGAAGGAGGAGACGGCGGCGCGGCGGGCGTGGTCGGTCTCGGGCCAGGTCTGCGGCTGGGTGAGCAGGGCGACGGTCCCGCTGGACCAGTCGATGTGCGGGGATGGTTCGTCGACGTTCAGGGTCTGGGGCAGTACGCCGTGGCGCATGGCCTGGATCATCTTGATGACCCCGGCGACACCGGCTGCGGCCTGGGTGTGGCCGATGTTGGATTTGATGGAGCCCAGCCACAGTGGCTGGGCGGGGTCGCGGTCTTCGCCGTAGGTGGCGATGAGGGCCTGTGCCTCGATCGGGTCGCCGAGGGTCGTACCGGTGCCGTGGGCTTCGACGGCGTCCACGTCGGTCGGTTCCAGGCCGGCGTTGGCGAGTGCGGCGCGGATGACGCGCTGCTGGGAGGGGCCGTTGGGTGCGGTGAGGCCGTTGCTGGCGCCGTCCTGGTTGACCGCCGAGCCGCGGATCACGGCGAGGATCTGGTGGCCGTTGGCCTCGGCGTCGGACAGCCGTTCGATGAGGAGGAGTCCGGCGCCTTCGCCCCAGCCGGTGCCGTCGGCGGCTGCGGCGAAGGAGCGGCAGCGTCCGTCCGGGGACAGGCCGCGTTGGCGGCTGAACTCGATGAAGGTGTCCGGGGTCGCCATCACGGTGACGCCGCCGGCGAGGGCCAGGTCGCATTCGCCGTTGCGTAGTGCCTGGGCGGCCAGGTGCAGCGCGACGAGGGAGGAGGAGCAGGCGGTGTCGACGGTGACCGCCGGGCCCTCGAGGCCGAACGTGAAGGCGAGCCGTCCGGAGGCGACGCTGGCCGCGCTGCCCGTGCTCAGGTAGCCCTCGAGCCCGTCCGGGGCCTGGTCGAGTCGGCTTCCGTAGTCGCTGTACATCACGCCGGCGAAGACGCCGGTTCTGCTCCCGCGCAGCACGGCCGGCTCCAGGCCGGCCACCTCGAACGTCTCCCAGGCGGTCTCCAGCAGCAGCCGGTGCTGCGGATCCATCGCGAGGGCCTCACGCGGGCTGATCCCGAAGAACCCCGGGTCGAAGTCGGCGGCGTCGTACAGGAACCCGCCGCCTCGGGAGTAGACCTTGCCGGCGGCGTCCGGGTCGGGGTCGTACAGGTTCTCGACGTCCCAGCCCCGGCCGGCGGGAAAGTCGGAGATCGCATCCGTGCCCGTGGCGACCAGGCGCCACAGGTCGTCGGGGTTGCGTACGCCGCCGGGGTAGCGGCAGGCCATCCCGACGATCGCGATCGGCTCGTCGAGCGCGGCCGTGACGACCTGCCGCCGGCCGGTGTCCTGGCGTACGCCGAGGAGCTCCGCCGCCAGGAACGCCGCGAGGGTGGCGGGCGCGGGGTGGTCGAAGATCAGGGTGGCGGGCAGCCGCAGCCCGATGGCGGTGTTCAGCCGGTTCCGCAGCTCCAGCGCGGTGAGCGAGTCGAAGCCGAGCTCCTTGAAGGCGCGGTCGGTCTCGACCGTGGCGGAGTCGCCGTGGCCGAGGACCACGGCGACCTCGGTGCGTACCAGCTCGAGGAGTGCCTCGCCGCGCTTGTCCTCGGGCATCGCGGCCAGCCGGTCACGAAGCCCGGTGCGCGTGTCCGCGGGCGCGGCGTCGTCCGCGATCTGCGGAACGGAGGGGCGCACCATGCCGCGGAGCAGCGCGGGAACGCGCTCGCGTCCCGTACGCAGGCCGGTGAGGTCCAGGCGGGCGGCCACCACCACCGGCGCGTCCTCGGCCAGTGCCGCGTCGAACAGCGCGAGGCCGTGCTCCGACGACATCGGCGCGATGCCCGCGCGGCGCATCCGCTGGAGGTCACGATCGACGAGGTCACGGGTCATCCCGCCGGCCTCGCTCCACCAGCCCCACGCGATCGAGGTGGCCGCCAGCCCGTTCTCCCGCCGCTGTCGCGCGAGAGCGTCCAGGAAGACGTTGGCCGCCGCGTAGTTCGCCTGGCCCGGGGTGCCCATGTGCCCGGCCATCGAGGAGAACAGGACGAACGACGACAGGTTCAGGTCCCGGGTCAGTTCGTGCAGGGCGAGCGCGGCATCGACCTTCGGGCGGAGCACCTCGTCGAGGTGCTCCGCGGTGAGCGCCGCGGTCACACCGTCGGACAGGACCCCCGCGGCGTGGACCACTCCGGTCAGCGGGTGTTCGGCCGGGATCCCGGCCAGCAACGCCGCGAGCGCTTCGCGGTCGGCGACGTCACAGGCCGCCGAGGTGACCTCGGCGCCCAGCTCGGCCAGCTCGGTGGCCAGCTCCGCCCCGGCGGGAGTGAGCCCGCGGCGGCCGACCAGGAGCAGGTGGCGTACGCCGTGCTCGGCGACGAGGTGGCGGGCGACGAGGCCGCCCAGCGCGCCGGTGGCGCCGGTGATGAGGACCGTGCCCTCGGAGTCCGGCTCGCGGGGTGAGCCGGAGTGCGGGGCGGCGATCCGGGTCAGTCGCGGTACGTGGGCCGTTCCGTCCCGGAGCGCGACCTGGGGTTCGTCCGAGGCCAGGATCGCCGAGATCGTCTCCTGGGAGACGTCCGGCGCGTCCGCGTCGAGCAGGACGATCCGGCCGGGATTCTCCGTCTGGGCGGACCGTACGAATCCCCACACCGCGGCCTGGGCCAGGTCCGCGGCGGGCTCGTCGGACCGTACCGCGACCGCGTTCGTCGTGACCACGACGAGGCGCGAACCGGCGGACCGGTCGTCCGTCAGCCACGACCGCATGCGCTCGAGGAGGTCCTGGAGCGTGGCGTGCACCGCGGACGCGGTGCACGCGCCGGTTTCGTGACCGGGCGACACGAGGAGGACCTCGGGAGGCTCGGCCGTCTCGGCGTACGACGGGAGCGACGCCTGGTTCCATTCCACCTGGTAGAGGGTCCGCGCGCGGCTCGCCTGCCGCAGGCCGTCGGGGTCGGCGGGCCGAAGCGTCAGCGACTCGACCGAGGCCACCGGGGCACCCGTGGAGGCGAACACGTGGACCGCGACGCCGTCCGGCCCGGTCGGCGAGAGGCGTACCCGGAGCGCGGACGCGCCGGTCGCGTGGACCGCGGCGCCGGACCAGGAGAAGGGCAGCAGCTGTGACTGCCGTGAGCCCAGCGCGCCGAGCATGACCGGATGGAGCGCGGCGTCCAGCAGCGCGGGATGGACGCCGAAGCGAGCGGTGTCGGCGCTCTCAGGCAGGCGGACCTCGGCGTAGACGTCGTCGCCGAGCTTCCACACGTGCCGAAGCCCCTGGAAGGCGGGGCCGTAGCCGTAGCCCTGCTCGGCCAGGTCGAGGTACGGGTCGTCGAGCGGTACGGGCGCGGCTCCGGCGGGTGGCCATTGCGTGAGGTCCGGGAGCCCGGCGAGCGGCTGGGCCGGGATCAGGGATCCGGTGGCGTTCCGCGTCCACGGCTCCGCGTCCTGGAGCTCGGTGCCGCCTCGTTCGTCCACGCGGGAATGCACGCTGACGTTCCGGCGGCCGGAGCCGTCCGGGGGGCCGACGGTGAGCCGGAGGCGGACGCCGCCCTGTTCGGGCAGGACGAGCGGGGCCTCGAGGGTGAGTTCTTCGACGCGTGGGGATCCGGTCTGCCCGCCGGCGGCGGTGGCGAGCTCGACGAACGCCGTACCCGGGAGGAGCGCGGTGCCGGCCAGGGTGTGGTCGGCGAGCCAGGGCTGGGTCCGGAGGGACAGGCGGCCGGTGAAGAGGACGCTGCCGTCCGGCGACTCGACGGCCGCTCCGAGCAGCGGGTGGGCCGTGTCGGTCAGGCCGAGGGCGGCGGCGTCCGTCGCCCCGGCGGGGGCGTCGAGCCAGTAGTGCTGGTGTTGGAAGGGGTAGGTGGGGAGGTTGGTGTTTTTTGTTTTTGTGGGGTGAGGCCAGGTGGGGTTGGTTCCGTGGGTGTAGGCGGTCGTGGTGGTTTTGTGGAGTTGTTGTTGGGTGGGGTGGTCGCGTCGGAGTGTGGGGTAGGTGTGGGCGTTGTTGGGGTGGTTGTGGATGGTGTCATGGATTGCCGTGGTGAGTACGGGGTGGGGGCTGGTTTCGATGAAGAGGGTGTGGTTGTGGTCGAGGAGGGTTTGGATTGTTTGGTGGAATTGGACGGTGTTGCGGGCGTTTTGATACCAGTATTCGGGGGTGAGGGTTGTGGTGTCGGTTTGTTGGGTGGTGACGGTGGAGTAGAAGGGGGTGTGTGATGGTTGGGGATTGATGGTGTTGATGGTGGTGATGAGTTGGTTTTTGATCTGTTCTATTTGGGGTGAGTGGGAGGGGTAGTTGACGGGGATGAGGCGGGCTTGGATGCCTTGTTGTTGGTAGGTGGTGACGAGGTTTTTGAGGGTGTTCGTTGGGCCGGAGATGATGGTGGTGGTGGGGCCGTTGGTGGCGGCGATGTGGATGTTGGGGTTGTTGGGGATTCGGTGGTGGGGGAGGGGGATGGAGGCCATGGTGCCGGTGTCGGTGAGGGTGGTGAGGGTTTGGCTGCGTAGGGCGATGATTTTGGTGGCGTCGTTGAGGGAGAGTGCGCCGGCGGTGTAGGCGGCGGCTATTTCTCCTTGGGAGTGGCCGATGACGGCGTGGGGTTGGATGTTGTGGGTTTTGTAGATTTCTGCGATGCCGGTCATGACGGCGAAGAGTGTGGGTTGGACGATGTGGGTTTGTTGGAGGGCTTGGGGGTTGGGGTTGGTGAGGATGTCGATGAGTGACCAGTCGACGTATTGGGTGAGGGCGTCGTGGGTGTTGTGGATGTGTTGGGCGAAGGTGGGGGAGGTGCGGAGGAGTTCGGTGGCCATGGCGGGCCATTGGGTGCCTTGGCCGGGGAAGACGAAGACGGTTTTGGGGTTGGTGGGTGTGGTGTTGTGGTGGGTGTTGGGTGCGGGGTTGTCGGTGGCGAGTGCGTTGAGTGCGTGGAGCAGTTCCTGCCGCGTTTCGGCGTGGATCGCGGCCCGGTGCGAGAAGTGGGTTCGCTGGGTTAGTGCGTGGGAGACTTCGGCCAGATCGGCGTCGGGGTTGTCGCTTAGATAGGCGTGCAATTGCGCGGCCTGCGCGTGCAATGCCGTTTCGCTTTTCGCCGACAGCAGCCAAGGCAGCAGGGCGGGATCGGCGTCCTCCACGATCTCGGGCTCCTGCGCGGCGGGCGCCTCGAGGATCACGTGGGCGTTCGTGCCGCTGATACCGAACGAGGAGACCGCGGCACGGCGGGGACGGTCGCCGTCCGACCAGGGCGCGGACTCGGTGAGCAGGGAGACGGACCCGCCGGACCAGTCCACCTTCGGCGAGGGCTCGTCCGCGTAAAGGGTCTTCGGCAGGACGCCGTGCCGCATCGCCTGGACCATCTTGATGATGCCCGCGACACCGGCGGCGGCCTGGGTGTGGCCGATGTTCGACTTGATGGAGCCCAGGCGTAGCGGGCTGCCGGCCGGGCGGTTCTGCCCGTACGTCTCGATCAGCGCCTGCGCCTCGATGGGGTCGCCGAGCGTGGTGCCGGTGCCGTGGGCCTCCACGGCGTCGACCTGTTCGCCGGTCAGGCCCGCGTTGGCCAGAGCCTGGCGGATCAGTCGCTGCTGTGACGGGCCGTTCGGCGCGGTCAGGCCGTTGCTCGCGCCGTCCTGGTTGATCGCCGAGCCCCGGATGACGGCCAGCACGGAATGCCCGGCCGCCTCCGCGTCCGACAGGCGCTCCAACACGAGCACGCCGACGCCCTCGGAGAACCCGGTCCCGTCGGCGCCCGCACCGAACGGCTTGCAGCGTCCGTCCGGTGACAGCCCCCGCTGCCGGCTGAACTCGATGAACGTGTCGGGCGTGGCCATCACGGTGACGCCACCGGCGAGGGCCAGGTCGCAGTCCCCGTTGCGCAGTGCCTGCGCCGCGAGGTGCGTGGCGACCAGGGAGGAGGAGCAGGCGGTGTCGATGGTGACCGCCGGGCCCTCCAGCCCGAACGTGTACGCGATGCGGCCGGACGCCACGCTCCCGTAGCTTCCGGTGCCCAGGTAGCCCTCGAAGCCGTCCGGTGCCTGGGCGAAACGGGTCCGGTAGTCGCCGTACATCACGCCGGCGAACACTCCGGTACGGCTGCCGCTGAGCGTGGGCGGCGAGATCCCGGCGCGTTCGAGCGCTTCCCAGCTGGTCTCGAGGAGGAGGCGTTGCTGGGGGTCGATGGCGAGTGCCTCGCGCGGGCTGATGTCGAAGAACGCCGAGTCGAAGCCGCCTGCCTCTTCGAGGAAGCCGCCCTGACGCGCGTAGCTCTTGCCGGTGGCCTCGGGGTCGGGGTCGTAGAGGTCCTCGAGGTTCCAGCCGCGGTCGGTGGGGAATCCGCCGATCGCGTCGGTGCCGGTGGTGACCAGCCGCCACAGGTCGTCGGGGGTGCGTACGCCGCCGGGGTAGCGGCAGGCCATCCCCACGATCGCGATCGGCTCGTCCCGTACCACGGCGACCGGGACCGGTGCGGCCGCGTCGGGCCGGTCGTCCAGGAGCTCCCCGGCGAGATGGCGGGCGAGTGCGGTCGCCGTCGGATGGTCGAAGACCATCGTGGCGGGCATCCGCAGCCCGGTCGCGGTGTTCAGCCGGTTGCGCAGTTCCACGGCCGTCAGGGAGTCGAAGCCGAGTTGCTTGAACGTACGGTCGGCGTCGATGGTGCCCGGCGTCGTGTGCCCGAGTACGACCGAGAGCTGCGTACGGATGAGGTCCAGCAGCGCCTGCTCCCGATCCGCCACGGAGAGGCCCGAGAGCCGCCGTCGCCACGACGAGGACCCGGGCCGGGCCGCGCGCCGGACCGGCGTACGGACCAGGTCGCGCAGCATCGGCGGAACGGACCCGTCCTGGGAGCGGACCGCCCTGGCGTCGATGCGGGCGGTCACCACCGCGGGCCGCCCGGCGGAAAGACCGCGGTCGAACAGCGCGAGGGCGTCCTCGGTCGCCATCGGGACCAGGCCGAGGCGCTCGATGCGCGCGGTATCGGCGGCGGACATGTCGCCGGTCATCCCGCTGCCGGTGGCCCAGAGTCCCCACGCGAGTGAGGTGGCGGGCAGTCCGTTGGCGTGGCGGTGGTGGGCGAGGGCGTCGAGGTAGGTGTTGGCGGCGGCGTAGTTGGCCTGCCCCGGGCTGCCGAAGGTCCCGGCGGCGGAGGAGAAGAGGACGAAGGCCGCCAGGTCCTGGGTGAGTTCGTGCAGGTTCCAGGCGGCGTCGACCTTGGGCCGGAGTACGGCGTCGAGCTGTTCGGGGGTGAGGGCCGCGATGGTGGCGTCGTCGAGGACGCCTGCGGTGTGGATGACGGCGGTGAGCGGGTGCTCGGCGGGGACGGTTTCGAGGAGTGCGCTCAGCGCTTCCCTGTCGGCGGCGTCGCAGGCGGCGATGGTGACGTCGGCGTCGAGTTCTCGCAGTTCGGTGGCGCCGGGTGAGTCCGGGCCGCGTCGGCTGGTGAGGAGGAGGTGGCGGGCTCCGTGCTCGCTGACCAGGTGGCGGGCGACCAGCGCGCCGAGGGTGCCGGTGCCGCCGGTGATCAGGATGGTCCCGTCGGGGTCGAAGGTGGGGGCGTCGCCGGACTCGGCGGGCTTGAGGCGCGGGACGTAGAGGGCGCCGTCGCGTACGGCGAGCTGGGACTCCCCGGTCGCGAGCGCGGCCTGGATCGCCTCGCCCGTGTAGGACCCCTCGTCCACGTCGAGCAGGACGAACCGGTCCGGGTTCTCCGTCTGGGCCGAACGGACGAGCCCCCAGAGCGGCGCGTGCGCCAGGCCGGCCAGCTCGTCCTCTGGCCGTACGGCCAGGGCGCCCCGCGTGAGGAACACCAGCCGTGAAGGTCGGTCGGCCGGCCACCCCTGCATGAGCTCCAGCGCCGTACGCGTCACCGCGTGCGCGGCCGCAACGGCGTCGGTGCCATCGGCCGGCAGCGCGACGAGAACGTCGTCGGGGGCCGTGTCGCCGTCCTCGTCGTAGAGGGCGATGCCCTCCGGTCCGCCGTCGCCGAGGACGGCGCAGGTCCCGTGGGCCGCGTCGGCGGGCGGGGCGGCGGTCCACTCGACCGCGTACAGGCCGTCACCGGCGCGCGATCCCGCGGCGGACAGCCCGGCGGCGGACGTCGGGCGGGTGGTCAGCGACTCCACGGAGGCGACCGTGACCCCGCCGGTGTCCGTGAGCGTGATCGTCGCGGCGTCACGGCCGGCCGGGCTGATCAGCGCCCGCAGCGCGCTCGCGCCGGTGACGTCCAGGGTGACGCCGCTCCAGGAGAAGGGCAGCCGTACGCGCCCCTGGCTGTCGTCGCCGATCAGGCCGGAGAGGGCGAGCGTGTGCAGCGCGGCGTCGAGCAGCGACGGATGGATGCCGAACGAACCGCGGTCGAGCGCGTCGGGCAGCCGCAGCTCGGCGAACACGTCCGTGCCACGGCGCCAGGCGGCGTGCAGTCCCTGGAACGCGGGGCCGTACTCGTACCCGTCTTCGGCGAGCCGCTCGTAGAGGTCGGCGACGTCGACCGGGGTCGCGTCGGCGGGCGGCCAGGCCGCGGGCGGAGGCGGCGTGCTCTCCTGCTCGGCGTCGCGCACGGTGAGGATGCCGGCGGCGTGCCGAGTCCAGGATCGGGCCTCCGCGCCGGCGTCTTCCGGGCGGGAGTGGACGGTCACCCGGCGTTGCCCGGAGTCGTCGGGCGCTCCGACGACGACCTGGAGGTCGACGTGGGCGTCGGACAGGACCAGCGGGGCCTCGAGGGTGAGGTCCTCCAGCCGTTCGTGGCCCGTCACGGTTCCGGCGTGGAGCGCGAGCTCGGCGAGCGCGGCACCGGGCAGAAGCGCGGTGCCGAGCACCGCGTGGTCGGCCAGCCACGGGTGGGTGGTCAGCGATACCCGGCCGGTGAGCACGAGCCGACCGTCGTCGGCGACGTCGACCGCGGCGCTGAGCAGCGGGTGCCCGGCACGTCCCAGGCCGGCCGTTGAAAGGTCGGCGGTACGCGACGGGGTGAGCCAGTAGTGCTGGTGTTGGAAGGGGTAGGTGGGGATTGTGGTTTTGGTCTTTTTATTGGTGTTCCAGGTTGGGTTGGTGCCGTGAGTGTAGGTGGTGGTGATGGCTTTGTGGAGTTGTTCTTGGGTGGGGTGGTCGCGGCGGAGTGTGGGGATGGTGTGGGCGGTTTTGTTCGTCTGCTGGATGGTGTCGTGGATCGCGGTGGTGAGAACGGGGTGAGGGCTGGTCTCGATGAAGAGGGTGTGGTCGTGGTCGAGGAGGGTCTGGATTGTTCGACGGAATTGAACGGTGTTGCGGGCGTTCTGGTACCAGTACTCGGGCGTGAGGGTGGTGCCGTCTATTTGTTGAGTGGTGACGGTGGAGTAGAAGGGAATGCGCGATGGCCGTGGGGTGATGGTGTCGATGGTGGTGATGAGCTGGTTTCTGATGTGCTCGATGTGCGGTGAGTGTGAGGGGTAGTTGACCGGGATGAGCCGGGCTTGGACTCCTTGTTGTTGGTAGGTGGCGACGAGGTCCTTTATGTGTTGAGTGGGGCCGGAGACGATGGTGGTGGCGGGGCCGTTGGTGGCGGCGATGTGGGTGTCGGGGTGCTGGGGGATCTGCTGGTGGGGGAGGGGGATGGAGGCCATCGTGCCGGTGTCGGCGATGGTGGTGAGGGTTCGGCTGCGGTGGGCGATGATCTTTGTGGCGTCGTCGAGGGTGAGCGCCCCGGCCACGTACGCGGCGGCGATCTCGCCCTGGGAGTGGCCGACGACGGCGTCCGGGTGGATGCCGTGGGAGCGCCAGAGGGCGGCCAGGGACACCATGACCGCGAACAGCGCCGGCTGCACCACGTCGACCCGGTCGAATCCCGGTGCCCCGTCGACGCCCCGAAGGACGTCGAGCAGGGACCAGTCGACGTATTGACCGAGGGCGTCGTGGCAGTCGTGGATGTGCTGGGTGAAAGTGGGGGAGGTCTGGAGGAGTTCGGTGGCCATGGCGGGCCATTGGGTGCCTTGGCCGGGGAAGACGAAGACGGTTTTGAGGTCGGGCATTGCGGTGTTGTAACGGGTGCTGGGCGCGGGGTCGTCGGTGGCGAGTGCGTTGAGTGCGTGGAGCAGTTCCTGCCGCGTTTCCGCGTGGATCGCGGCCCGGTGCGAGAAATGCGTCCGCTGGGTTAGCGCGTGGGAAACCTCGGCCAAATCAAGACCGGGGTTGTCGTTCAGATGGGCGTGCAATTGCGCGGCCTGGGCGTGCAGCGCCGTTTCGCTTTTCGCCGACAGTAGCCATGGCAGTGCGGAGACCAGCGTGGCATCCGCGTCGTCCGTGGATTCGGTCTGCGGGGCCTGCTCGAGGATCAGATGGGCGTTCGTGCCGCTGACGCCGAAGGAGGAGACCGCCGCCCGCCGCGAACGGCCGGTCTCCGGCCACGGGACCGGCTCCGTGAGCAGCGACACCGCGCCCGCCGTCCAGTCGACGTGCGGGGTCGGCTCGTCGACGTGCAGGGTCCTCGGCAACGTGCCGTGACGCATCGCCTGCACCATCTTGATGATCCCGCCGACACCCGCGGCGGCCTGGGCATGGCCGATGTTCGACTTGAGCGAACCCAGCCACAGCGGCCGGTCCGCGTCGCGATCCCGGCCGTACGTGGCGATGAGCGCCTCGGCCTCGATGGGGTCGCCGAGCGTCGTGCCGGTGCCGTGCGCCTCCACGGCGTCGACCTCGCCACCGGTGAGACCGGCGTTGGCGAGCGCCTGGCCGATGAGGCGTTGCTGTGACGGGCCGTTCGGCGCGGTCAGGCCGTTGCTCGCGCCGTCCTGGTTGATCGCCGAGCCCCGGATGACGGCCAGCACGGAATGTCCGGCCGCCTCCGCGTCCGACAGGCGCTCCAACACGAGTACGCCGACGCCCTCGGCCCAGGCCGTGCCGTCGGCCTGCGCGGCGAACGCCTTGCAGCGTCCGTCCGGTGACAGCCCCCGCTGCCGGCTGAACTCCACGAACATTCCCGGCGTGGCCATCACGGTGACGCCACCGGCGAGGGCCAGGTCGCAGTCCCCGTTGCGCAGTGCCTGCGCCGCGAGGTGCGTGGCGACCAGGGAGGAGGAGCAGGCGGTGTCGATGGTGACCGCCGGGCCCTCCAGCCCGAACGTGTACGCGATACGGCCCGACGCCACGCTGGTGGTGTTGCCCGTCAGCAGGTAGCCGTCGAGCCCGTCCTCGGGTTCGTGCAGGCGTGGGCCGTAGTCCTGCGCCGTCATCCCTACGAACACGCCGGTGGCGCTCCCGCGCAGGTCCGCGTCGTTGACCCCGGCGCGTTCGAGCGCTTCCCAGCTGGTCTCGAGGAGGAGGCGTTGCTGGGGGTCGATGGCGAGTGCTTCTCGGGGGCTGATGTCGAAGAACGCGGAGTCGAAGCCGCCTGCCTCTTGGAGGAAGCCGCCTTCGCGTGCGTAGCTTTTGCCGGTGGCCTGGGGGTCGGGGTCGTAGAGGTCTTCGAGGTTCCAGCCGCGGTCGGACGGGAAGCTTCCGATCGCGTCGGTGCCGGTGGTGACCAGCCGCCACAGGTCGTCGGGGGTGCGTACGCCGCCGGGGTAGCGGCAGGCCATCCCCACGATCGCGATCGGCTCGTCGTCCGACGGCGCGGAGGCCGGGACGGCGGGCGCGTCGCCGTCACCGTCGCCGGTCAGCTCCGTACGCAGGTAGCGGACGATCGCGTCGGTGGTGGGGTGATTGAAGACCAGTGTGCGAGGCAGCGTGAGCCCGGTGGCGTCCGCCAGCCGGTCGCGCAGCTCGACGGCCATCAGCGAATCGAAGCCGAGCTCCTTGAACGCCCGGTCCGCCTCGACCGCGCCCTCGGTGGTCTGCCCGAGAACGATGGCCACCTGCGCGCGTACGAGGTCCAGAAGGGCGCGGTCGCGGTCGGACCGGCTCTGGCCGGCCAGCCGCGTCGCGAAGGGAATCTCCTCCGCTGAGGTGCCGGTCGGCTCGCTCGCGGCCGGTCCGTCCGCGTCGACGAGTACCAGGTCCGGCTCGTCGCCGTCGAGCACCTGCCGCAGCACGGCGACGGCCGACACCTCGGTGATCTCCAGCGCCGCGTCGATGGCGACGGACGTGCCCGCCAGTCCCCGCTGCCGGCGGTTGCGGACCAGCGCGTCGATCACGGCCTGGTCGGCGCCCGCGAGCGAGGTGTACAGCACGAACGCGGTCGGCTCCTGGGCGAGCTCGTCCAGCGTGGCCGCCGCGGAGGTGCCGAGCGTCGAGCCCAGCGCCACCACCGCGCTCAGCGGGGGAACACCGGAGAGGAGATCGGTGAGCGCCGCACGGTCGGCCGGGTCGCATTCGGCGGCCGTCACCGCGACGCCCAGCTCCGCGTCCAGCGCGGCGTCCACCCGGCCGAGGAGGATCAGGTGCCGCACACCCCGGCGTACGAGAAAGCGCGCGATCGCGTCACGCCACGGACCTTCGGTCACCAGCGCGGCGCCCTGCGAACGCCAGCCCTCCTGCGGGGCCTCGGCGCGGGGAGCCGGGACCAGCCGCCCGGCGAACACGCCCGAGGCGCGCAGCGCGACCTGGTCCCGGCCGTCCATCCCGGCCAGCACGGCGCGCAGGCGCTCTCGTGCCGCCTCGTCGAGGCTCTCGGGAAGGTCGATCAGCCCGCCCCGGGCCGCCGCGAGGCCCCGTACTCCGGCCTGAGCGAGATCGATCGGCGCATCGTCCGCACCCACCGAGACGCCACCCCGGGTGGCCGTCCACAGCGGCAGGCGCGTCCCGAGCGTCTCCAGCAGTGTGGTCGTCAGCGCCGCCCCGTGCTCCCCGTCCAACGCGAGCAGGGACAGCACCCCCGCCGCTTCGACGTCAGCGGGGAGCTCGGCGAGGTCCTCCACGATCAGCGGATCCGTCAGCGCCTGCTTCACGGAGGCGACCAACTCGTCCTCGGCGTGGCCCGGCGGGACGACGAGCAGCCAGCGGCCCGAGATCTTCGGCGCCGGGAGGGAGATCACCGGTGTCCACCGCACGCGATGACGCCACGTGTCGATCGCGGTCTCGCTACGGTGCCGGCGCCGCCACCCGGCCAGCGCGGGCAGCACGGACCGCAGGGGTGCGTCGCCGTCGAGGCGCAGCGTGGTGGCCAGCGCGTCCAGGTCGCCGTCCTCCACGGCGGACCAGAACCGGACCTCTTCCGGTGACGCGGCGCTCTCGCCGGAGACGGCGCCGTCCGGCCAGAAGCGCTCGCGCTCGAACGCGTACGTGGGCAGCGGGACCCGCCGCCATCCCCGGCCCGCGAAGATCGCCGGCCAGGAGGGCGTCACGCCGTGGACGTGGAGCCGGCTCGCGGCACGGAGCAGCCGGTGCCAGGAGTCCTCGGAGCGCTGCAGCGTTCCGATCGCGACGCACTCACCGGCGCCGGCGTCCTCGAACGTCTCCTGCAGCCCCAGGGTGAGGACCGGGTGCGGGCTGACCTCGAGGAAGACGCTGTGGTCCGCCGCGATCAGCGCCCGTGTGGCCGGCTCGAACTGGACGGTCTGCCGGCCGTTGGCGAACCAGTAGGCGGCGTCGAGCCCCGCGGTGTCGATCGCCGTACCGGTGACGGTCGAGTAGAACGCGATCGGCGACGAACGCGGGGCGATGCCCGCGAGCGTCTCGAGCATCTCGTCCTTGACCGCGTCCATGTGCGACGAGTGCGACGCGTACGCGATGGGGACCCGGAGCGTGCGTACGAGGTCCGCCTTGCACGCGGCGATGAGTTCGTCGATGGCGTCGCCGTCTCCGGAGACCACGGTCCACCCGGGCCCGTTGACGGCGCCGATGGTCAGCCGGCCCTCCCAGCGGGCCAGCCGGGGCTCGACCTCGCGCATGGGGAGCGCGACCGTGACCATCCCGCCGCGGCCGCTCAGCGACGTGAGGATCTTGCTGCGCAGGGCCACGACGCGTGCGGCGTCGTCGAGCGAGAACGCGCCCGCGACGTACGCCGCGGCGATCTCCCCCTGCGAGTGACCGACGACCGCGTCGGGCCGGACGCCCACTGACTGCCAGAGCTTCGCTAGCGACACCATGACGGCGAAGAGCGCCGGCTGCACGACGTCCGAGCGTTCCAGCGACGGCGCGCCGGGCTCCCCGCGCAGCACGTCCATCAGCGACCAGTCGACGTACGGCTCCAGCGCGCGGGCGCACGCGTGGATCTCCTCGCGATAGACCTCGGAGGTGTCCATCAGCTCCAGGCCCATGCGGAGCCACTGGGACCCCTGGCCGGGGAAGACGAACACGATCTTGCCGGGGTCGACGGCGGTTCCGCGTACGAGGCCGGCGACGTCACCGTTGCCGGCGAACGCCTCCAGCTTGCGCAGGAACTCCGAGCGCTCCCGCTCGATGAACACCGCCCGGTGCCGGAACGCCGTACGGGTCGTGGCGAGCGACCAGCCCACATCGCCCGGTGACAGCTCCGGATGGTCCAGCACGTGGGCCCGCAGCCGCTCCGCCTGGGCGCGCAGGGCCGATGGCGTTCGGGCCGAGATCATCCAGGGCGTGGACGTCTCGCCCTGCGGGGCGAGCGGCGGTTCCGCGACCGGAGGGGCCTCGGACAGCACGACGTGGCAGTTGGTGCCGCCCATGCCGAACGAGCTCACGCCGGCCACGAGCGGGCCGACGGGGTCCGGCCACGTGCCGAGGGTGTCCTGTACGCGGAGGTTCAGGGCGTCGAGGTCGATCCGCGGGTTCGGCGTCTCGAAGTTGAGGCTCGCGGGGATCCGCCGGTGCTTGAGGCTCAGGACCGCCTTGACCAGCCCCGCGATCCCGGCGGCGCCCTCCAGGTGGCCGACGTTGGTCTTGACGGAGCCCACGGCGAGGGGCGCGCCGGGCTCGCGCGCGCGCCCCAGAGCCGCACCGAGCGCCTCGGCCTCGATGGGGTCGCCGACGCCGGTGCCGGTCCCGTGGAGCTCGACGTACTGGACGTCGGCCGGATCCACCGCGGCCCGCTCGTACGCGCGCCGCAGCACGTCCGTCTGGGCACGTACGCTCGGCACCGTCAGCCCGTCGGTGGCGCCGTCGTTGTTCACCGCGCTGCCGCGGATCACGCAGTACACGGGGTCGCCGTCCGCGACGGCACGCGCGAGCGGCTTGAGTACGACGCAGCCGCCGCCCTCGCCGCGCACGTAGCCGTTGGCACGCGCGTCGAACGTGAAGCAGCGGCCGTCGGGTGACAGGCCGCCGAACCGGCCGGCCCGGCTGGTGCTGTCGGGGTCCGCGACGAGGTTCACGCCGCCGGCCAGCGCCAGCATGGACTCTCCGGCGCGAAGGCTCTCGCAGGCCAGGTGCACCGCGACGAGGGCGGAGGCCTGGGCCGCGTCGATCGTGAGGCTCGGGCCGTGCACGCCGAGCGTGTAGGAGACGCGGTTGGCGATGATGCCGCGGTTGGTGCCGGTGAGGGTGTGCTGGGTGATGGCCGGGCGCCCCATCCGGGCCAGCAGCGCGCTGTAGTCGTCCCCCATCGCGCCGATGAACACGCCCGTACGGCCGCCGGCGAGGTCGCCAGGGACGGTCGCGGAGTCCTCCAGGGCCTCCCAGCAGAGCTCCAGCATGAGCCGTTGCTGCGGGTCCATCGCCGTCGCCTCGCGGGGCGAGATGCCGAAGAACGCGGCGTCGAACCGGTCGATGTGCTCGAGGAAGCCGCCGCGCCGCGCGTCGCCGACCGACCGGCCGCGCGGAGGCGGGGTGACGGCGTCGGTGCCGTCGCGCAGCAGCCGCCAGAAGGCGTCCGGCCCGTCGGCCCCGGACACCCGGCAGGACAGTCCGATGACCGCGATCGCGTCGTCCGACGAAGCTGGAGTGGAGACCGGGTAATCGAATTCGGCTGTCATCGGGCTCTGACGCCTCTCCTCGTGCTTTTGACGGAACGCCGCGTGCGTGCGTGCGGATCAATACTCACTCTCCGAAGTGACCCTTAAGTGGCGCTAATTCTGCACTTTATTTCTTTTGCTTTGGTGTCGCGTTATTCACGCTTCAGTGGCAACTGGTCCCCTCCTATCAACGAAAGTAAGGGAGCATGGGATGAGCATGGGCCAGGTCGAAAGCGCCGAATTCCCGCCCTACCCGGTGCCCAGAGCGTGCCCGTTCGGGGCTCAGGGACAGTCGTCCGCGGAGCCCAGCGCCACGGACGAGGAGCACGGGGTGCGCCGTGTCACCCTTCCCACCGGCAAGACGGCGTGGTTGGTGTCCGGCTACGAACTGGTGCGGCAGGTACTCGCGGATCCGAGGGTCAGCGCCGACGCGCACCACCCGGGCTACCCGCACCTGAATCCACTTCCGGCGAACAAGGTGCCGGTGTTCAAGCGTGCGATGCTCGGGCTGGACCCGCCGGAGCACACCGCGCGCCGGCGGATCTTCATCAATGAGTTCACCGTCCGGCGAATGCGCCTGTTGCAGCCGCGTATCCAGGAGATCGTGGACGGCTGTGTCGATGACCTTCTGTCGGCCGGCGGCCGGCCGGTGGACCTGGTGCAGGCGTTCTCGTACCCGGTGCCCTCGCTGGTCTTCTGCGAGCTCTTCGGCATTCCCTCCGAAGACCGTGACTTCTTCGTCTCACACCTGAATACGTTGCTTGACCGGAACAGCAGCCACGAGGACATGAGAGCCCGCGTGGCGGGATTGTTCGAGTATTTCGGCAAGCTGTTCGAGGTGAAGGAACGCGACCCGGGAGACGACGTGCTCGGCCGGGCCATCGTCAAGTACCGCGCCGAGGGCACCTACGACCACGACTACATGGTCCAGACGGCGACGATGTACGTGAACGCCGCGCACGGGACCGTCGCGAACATGATCTCGCTGTCGGTCGTGGCGCTCCTGGAGGACCCCGCCCTGCTCGCGGAGCTCAAGGCGGACCCGGCGCTCACCTCGAAGGCGATCGAGGAACTGCTGCGGTACTTCACCGTCGTCGACACGATGCGCCGGGTCGCGGTGGCCGACATGGAGGTCGGCGGCCAGACGATCCGGGCGGGCGAAGGGCTGATCGCGCTGCTCAGCTCCGCCAACATGGACGAGCGCATGTTCGCCGACCCCACCCGGCTCGACATCCACCGCGACGATGTCCGTCACCACGTGACGTTCTCCCACGGCAACCACAACTGCATCGGGCAGAACCTCGCGCGGGTCGAGCTCGAGGTCGTCCTCAACACCCTGCTCGCGCGCATTCCGGACCTGCGGCTGGTCAAGCCGGCGAGCGAGCTGTCGTACAAGGACACCGACCATATCTACGGCATCCACGAGCTGCCGGTGACCTGGTGAGCGCGAGCGAGGAGAACCCGATGCGGCTGGTGATGAACCGCGACCTGTGCATCGGCGCGGGTCAGTGCGTACTCACCGACCCGGACCTCTTCGACCAGGACGAGGAGGACGGCCGGGTGATGTTCGTGTCCGAGCCGGGCGAGCCGGAGATCACGCGTGCCGTACGGCGCGCGGTCCAGCTCTGCCCCTCGGGCGCGCTCACCCTCGCGTCCGACTGAGCTCCCCGGTCACCCGACCGACGAGAAGGGCCACGCGATCGCGTGGCCCTTTCGCATGCGTGGGACCGTCAACCGACCTTCTCCAGCGCGAAGGCCGCCTTGATCCACTTGCTCGACTCCACGGCCACACCCACCGCGCGGTCGCCCGCGTTCATGCGGGGCAGAAGCCGCTCGAACTGGAAGAACGGCAGCGCGTTCCCGGTGTTGCCGGTCTCCACGACACAGGAGATCTCCCGCGCGTGCGGGAGCTCGAGGTGCTCGGTGATCCGCGCGGTCATCTTTCCGGAGAGCTGCGGCGGCAGCAGGAAGTCCAGGTCGGAGTCGTCCCAGTCCAGATCCTCGAGAATGTCCTGAAGCGCCTCGGCCGCCAGCAGCGGCACGGACTCCTCGATCGCCTTGTAGTCCTCGGAGACCGGCGGGCCGTCGGCCGGGCGCACCGCACGGCCCGACCAGGAGACGACCTGGCCGGGCGGCCGGCCCAGGCCGACGAGCTCGACCGAGGCGCGGTGCAACAGCACGGCGTCGGGCCCGGGCTCGGTGCTCAGCACGACGGCCCCGGCGCCGTCCCCGAAGAGCACCCCGTTGATCTGTTCGGCGGGCGAGAGCGCGGCGACGTCCATCTTCACGTCCAGGTGTTTGGCGCACGTGTCGCCGCCGAACACCAGCGCCGTACGGTGGCCTCCCGCCCGCAGCATCTGCCGGGCGACGTCGAGGGCCTGGACGGCTCCGGCGCAGCCGGACTGGAGCTGGTAGGTGGGCACCCGGTCGATGCCGAGCTTGTCGGCGACGATGTTCACGGTCGCGGGCATGAGCTGGTCGGGCGACGACGTACCCAGGACCAGGAGGTCCACGTCCAGCGGCTGGAGCCCCGCGGCCACGAGCGCGCGTGCGCCCGCCGCGTGACACAGGTCGGCCAGGGAGTAGCGCACCTCCCCGGTCTCGAGGTCGACCGCGAAGTGCCGGGTGCGGGTGCCCACGAAGCCGTCGATCCACTGCTCCCACACGGTGGGCATGCCGAACCGCTTGGTGAGGGTCGCGTTGTCGATGGCGGGACCGGGAAGCGCTGTCCCGGCCGATCGGATGTACGTGTCGGGGAACGTCATGTGTGTCTCCTGAAGCTTCGTCAGACGCGCGACGCGCGGGCGCCGAACCACGTACGCAGGGCGGTGTCCAGGCCCGGCCCGGAGGTCCAGGCGACGCGACCGTCCGGCCGCAGGAGCAGCGCCGTCGCGTCGATCTCCGTGGACGGGGCCGCGGTGACGACGGTGACCCGGTCCGCCCAGCCGGCGGCCTGCTCCGCGAGGTCCTCGGTGCTCCCCAGGTCCAGCAGCAGGCCACGGCCGGAGTGGAGCAGCCCCGCCACGGAGGTGTCCGCGCCCGCGACGGCGACGTCGAGCTCGGGCAGGCGGCACCCGAGGAGCGGGTGCGGCTCGTCGGCCGGCAGCGGATACCGGACGTCCAGCCCGCCCGCCATCCGGACCAGGTACTCGTTGACGTCGTCGAAGGCGATCAGCTCGGTGATGATCTCCCGCAGCGGCGTCATCCGGTCCATCGGGTACAGCAGCGCGGCCTGCGCCCGCGTCGTGTGGCAGGCGCGCGCGCCCACGGGATGCCGCTCCCCGTGGTACGTGTCGAGCAGTCCGCCGGGCGCCCAGCCGCGTACCTCGGCGGCCAGCTTCCAGCCGAGGTTGACCGCGTCCTCCACGCCGGTGCTCAGCGCCTGGCCGCCGAGCGGGAAGAACACGTGTGCCGCGTCGCCCGCGAGGAGGATCCGGCCGTCGCGATAGCGGTCCGCCTGGCGGGTGGGCGCGTCCCAGCGGGTGAACCAGAGCGGCTCCCCTCGCGTCAGCTCCGCGGCGGTCAGCGTCGTGCCGGTGATCCGCTCGATGGTCGTGCGTACCTCGTCGAGCGTCACCGGGGCCTCGGGATCGGCCGGTTCGAGGTCGAACTCGCCGGTCGTGACGCGGATGACGTCCGGGCCGTTCGGGCCCACGGTGACGAAGCCGCCGCCCGCCTGGTTGACGCCGAGCCGCGCCCAGAGCGGGTCGCCCTGCTCCACCCTCAGCTCGCAGTTGAGCCCGCCGAAGGGCAGGTCGATGCCAGGGAACCCGATCCCCGCGAGCGAGCGCACCGTGCTGGTCATGCCGTCGCAGCCCACCAGGTACGCGGCGCGGATCGTGTCCTCCCCGGTGCTGGTCCGCACCTGGACGCTCACGCCGGTCTCGTCCTGCGTCACGCCGGTCACCTCGACGCCGCGGCGTACGTCCACGCCGAGCTTGCCGGCCCGCTCCTCAAGCCGCCGCTCCACCTGGGAGTGCGGCACCATGAAGGTGTACGGGTGGGGCTCCCGCAGCCGGGTCGGGTGCAGCCAGAGGTGGGCGAAGTGCGCCTGCGGGAACTCGAACCCGTCGTCCTTCAGCGATTCCATCAGGCCGCGCTGCCGGAGCAGCTCGACGACGCCCGCGTTGATGGCCATCCCGCGCGACCGCTCGCTGGGCCGGTCGAGGCGTTCGAGGACGATGGTCTCCACGTCCCACAGCCCCAGCTCGCAGGCGAGCATCAGGCCGACGGGGCCGCCTCCGGCGATGACGATGGGCTGGTTCACGAGAGCTCCTCTGAGAGTCGTTCGAGTACATGACGGGCGAGCGTGGCGGGCGTGGGGTGGTCGAAGACCGCCGTGGCGGGGATCGTGACCCCGGCCTGCTTGAGCCGGGTGGTCAGCTCCAGCGCGGTGAACGAGGAGAACCCGAGGGCGGTGAGTTCGGCGTCCGCGTCGACCGCCTCGGGTCCGTCGTGGCCGAGCAGGGCCGCGGCCTGGCCGCGGATCAGGTCGAGCACGAGGTCGAACCGTTCGGCCTCGGGGACCTCCGCGAGCGGGGGCAGCGGCGCGGGCGCGGTGGTGGCGGTCGCGTCCAGGAGCGCCCTGGCCTCGGGGACGCCGCGGAAGAGCCGGAGGCCCGGCCGGTCGCCGAGCCGCGCGAGCAGCGACCGCCAGTCGACGTCGGCGACGATCAGGGATCCCTCGGACGTACGGCCGAGCGGGGCCGACGGCGATGACCCGTCGTCCCACGGGAGTACGCGCAGGAACGACGCGGGCAGTCCCGCGGCGCGACGGCCCTCGACCAGCGCCTCCAGCGCCGCCTGGGCGGGGGCGCCGTTGCCCAGGCCGGGGACGCCGAGCGCGCCCGCGGCCGACGCGACGATCGCGAACACCGGCGGCACCCGGTCCCGCGTCGACGCGTCCAGGTTCGCGGCGACGGCCACCGCGGCGAGTGCGCGTTCGACGGCGTCGGCCGTGAGCGGTTCCGGGCCGGCGGCGTCCACGGACACCTGGACGACGGCGTCGACCGGATGTGCGGCGAGCAGGTCCGCGAGCGCCGTCCGGTCCTCCGGGGCGCAGGGGGCGAGCGTGAGCCGGGACCCGAGCTCGTCCCGCAACGCGGCGAGCACGGGTTCGTCCGTACGCGCGGGGGAGACCGGTACGACGAGGTGCGCCCCGTGCCCGGCCGCCCATCGGGCGACGCGCGCGCCCTGGCCGGTGTCCGCCCCGACCAGGAGGACCGAGCCGTTCGGCTCCCACGCCGGTCGCGTGACGGTCGTCGGGAGTAGTCGCTGAGCGAACACGCCGGACGGCCGGAGCGCCACCTGAGTTTCGCCGGTGTCCGCCGTGAGGACCCGGCCGAGGCGCGCGAAGTCCGGGCGGTCGTCGAGGTCGATGACCCGGTACCCGTGCCCGGGGCGGTCGGCCGCGAGGGCCTGGCCGAGGCCCCAGAGTGCGGCGGAGCGCGGATCGGGGGACCGGTCCTGCGGCGTCACGGAGACCGCGTTGACGGTCGCGAACCAGACCGGGGCCCGTACGCCGAGCTCGTCGAGCGCACCGGCGAGGGCCAGAAGCGGGGCGTGCGCGTCGCCGTCCACGGCCGGCAGGGCGAGGACCCCGTCCAGGGGAGGCTCGGCGGCGAGCCGGTCGCGGAGCCGTCGCGGCAGGTCGGCGTCCGTTTCCACGGGGAACGTGATCACCCGCGCCCCCTGCGCGGCCAGGGCGGCGGGGAGTTCGGAGTCCGGGGCGTCGGCGGGGACCGTCACCAGCCAGGTCGCCGACGCAGCCGAACCGGCGGGTTCGGCGATCGGCTCCCAGCCGAGCCGGTAGTGGTGGCGGCTCTGCCGACGCCAGGCCGACAGCGTCGGGAGGAGCGTCTTCAGCGCGGTGCGCCCGGCCTCGTCCAGGCCGAGAACCTCGTCGAGGGCCGGCAGGTCGTCCTGCTCCACGGCCGCCCAGAACGCGTCCTCCGGAGCGGACCGGCGGCCGGTGGCCTGGAGCCAGTACGTACGGCGCTGGAAGGGGTAGGTGGGCAGCGGCGCGTACTGCGCGGGCGTGGGCAGGACGGCGGTCCAGTCGGGGCTGTGCCCGTTGACGTGCGCGTGGGTGACGGCCGCCAGGATGCTGCGGGACTCCGGCTGACGCTCGCGGAGGGTCGGGGCCCCGTTGGCGACGAGGGCGGTCAGCACCGGATGCGGGCCGAGCTCAAGACAGGTGGTGACCTGGAGGTTCTCGAGCTGGGCCGTTCCGTCGTGGAACCGTACGGCGTGACGGATGTGGTCGGTCCAGTAGTCGGCGCCGCAGATGCGCTCCGGGTCGGCGACCTTCCCGGTGAGGTTGGAGATGACCGGGATCCTGGGCTGCCGGTAGGTCAGCCGGGACGCCACCTCGCGGAACTCCTCCAGGATCGGGTCCATGAGGGGCGAGTGGAACGCGTGGCTGACCTTGAGCCGGGTGGTCCTGCGGCCCTGCCGTTTCCAGCGGGCGCCCAGGGCGAGCACGGCCTCCTCGTCGCCGGAGATCACGGTGGACCGGGGGCCGTTGACGGCGGCGATGGCGACGCCGTCGTCGAGCGCGTCGCGGACCTCCTGCTCGGTGGCCTGGATCGAGACCATCGCACCGCCGGCAGGGAGGCCCTGCATGAGGCGGGCGCGGGTGGCGACCAGCGTGCAGGCGTCCTCGAGGTCGAGGATCCCCGCGGCGTGCGCGGCGGCGAGCTCGCCGACCGAGTGGCCCAGCAGGTACGCGGGGCGCAGGCCCCAGTGCTCGAGGAGCCGGAAGAGCGCCGTCTCGAGGGCGAACAGGCCGGTCTGGGCGTACAGGGTCTGGTTCAGCAGGTCGCGGTCGTCGCCGAAGACGACCGCGCGCAGCGGCCGGTCGAGCCGGGTGTCCAGCTGCCCGCAGATCTCGTCGAAGGCCCGTGCGAACACCGGATGGGCGTCATAGAGCCCCTGGCCCATGCCGGGACGCTGGCTTCCCTGGCCGGAGAAGAGGTACGCCAGCTTTCCGTGGGAGGCACCGGTGCCCTGGATCGCGGCCGGCTGCCCGCCGGCGAGCTGATGGAGTCCGCGCAGGAACTCCTCCCGCTCGGTGGCGACCAGGCCGGCGCGGTGGTCGTGGTGGGCGCGGCCGGTGGCCAGCGTGCGGGCGACGTCCGCGGGCCTCAGGTCGGGGTGGGCGATCAGGTGGTCGGCGAGCCGCCGTGCTTGGTCCCGCAGCGCGGACCCGGTCCTGGCGGAGATCACCCAGGGCACGGCGGACGCCTCGTGATGGGTGGTGTCCGCCGGTTCGGCGGCGGGCGGCCGTTCGAGGATGAGGTGGGCGTTGGTCCCGCTGATGCCGAAGGAGGAGACGGCGGCGCGCCGGGGCCGGCCGGTCGCCGGCCAGGGCGTCTGCTCGGTGAGGAGGGAGACCGCACCGGACTCCCAGTCGACATGCGGGCTGGGCGCGTCGATGTGCAGGCTCTCGGGCAGAACTCCGTGCCGCATGGCCTCGACCATCTTGATGACCCCGGCGACGCCCGCGGCGGCCTGGGCGTGGCCGATGTTGGACTTGATCGAGCCCAGCCGCAGCGGCCGCGTGGCCTCCCGGCCCTGGCCGTAGACGGCGAGCAGGGCCTGGGCCTCGATCGGGTCGCCCAGGACGGTGCCCGTGCCGTGGGCCTCGACCGCGTCCACGTCGCCGGGCCCCAGCCCGGCGTCGGAGAGGGCGGCCCGGATGACGCGCTGCTGCGACGGTCCGTTGGGCGCGGTGAGGCCGTTGCTCGCGCCGTCCTGGTTGACCGCCGAGCCGCGGATGACGGCGAGGATCGGGTGCCCGTTGCGTTCGGCGTCCGACAGGCGTTCCAGCAGGACGAGCCCGGCGCCTTCGGCGAATCCCGCGCCGTCGGCCGCGGCGGCGAAGGACTTGCAGCGTCCGTCGGCCGCCAGCCCGCGCTGCCGGCTGAACTCCACGAAGAGCTGCGGCGTGGCCATGACCGTCGCGCCGCCTGCCAGGGCGAGGTCGCATTCGCCGTTGCGCAGGGCCTGGGCCGCCAGGTGGATGGCGACGAGCGAGGAGGAGCACGCGGTATCGACCGACACCGCGGGTCCCTCGAGGCCCAGCGTGTACGCGACGCGGCCCGAGGCGACGCTCGCCGCGCTGCCGTTGCCGAGCATGCCCTCGAACTCACCGGCGCCCTCGCTCATCAGGCGTGCGCCGTACTCGCCGTACATGATCCCGGTGAAGACGCCCGTCGGCGTGCCGCGTAGCGCGGTGGGGTCGAGCCCGGCGCGTTCGAGGGTCTCCCAGGCGAGTTCGAGGAGGAGGCGTTGCTGGGGGTCGATGGCGAGCGCTTCGCGGGGACTGATGCCGAAGAACTCGGCGTCGAAGTCGGCGGCGTCGTAGAGGAAGCCGCCCTCGCGGGTGTACGACGTACCGGGCTCGTCGGGATCGGTGCTGTACAGCGCGTCGTCCCAGCCCCGGTCGAGCGGGAACAGCGAGACGGCGTCGCGGCCCGACGCGACCAGTCCCCACAGGTCCTCGGGCGAGGACACCCCGCCGGGGTAGCGGCAGCCGGTGGCCACGATCGCGACCGGTTCGCGCTGCCCCGCCTCGACCTCGGCGAGCCGTTGCCGTGTCTGGTGGAGGTCCGCCGTGACCCACTTCAGATAGTCGACCAGCTTTTCCTGGTTCGTCATTTGCGGCCCAGCTCTCTGTCGATGAAGTCGAAGACCTCGTCCGCGGTGGCCGCCTGGATCTGGTCGGTCACGGAATCGGCGGGCGCGGAGGCGGCACTCCACCGGGTCATCAGGGTGCGCAGCCGGTTCATGACCGCGGTGCCGTCCCTGTCCTCCGGCGCGAGCGTGGCCATGGCCGCCTCCAGCCGGTCGAGCTCGGCGAGTACGGAGTCGGCCGGCGAGGCCTTCGCCGGGGCGATCCTCGTGCGCAGGTACTCCGCCAGCCCCCTCGCCGTCGGGTAGTCGAAGACCAGCGTCGCGGGCAGCCGCAGGCCGGTGACCGAGGCGAGCCGGTTGCGCAGCTCGACGGCGGTGAGCGAGTCGAACCCGAGATTCTGGAACGCCTGCCCGGGCTCGATCCGGCTCCCGGCGTCATGGCCGAGCACGGCCGCCACGTGACCGGTCACCACGTCCAGGACCACGGCGTGCTGCTCCTCCTCGGCCAGCCCGGTCAGGCGCTGGACCAGGGTCGTGTCGAGCGCGTCGACCCGGCGGGCGGGCACCCGTACCAGGCCGCGGAACATCGGAGGCAGCGCACGCGCGCTCGCCCGCGCGCGCAGTGCGCCGAGGTCGAGCCGTACGGGAAGCAGCACCGGGCCCGGTGGCGCGCCGAGCGCGGTGTCGAGCAGGGCGAGCGCCCGGTCGGTGGGGAGCGGCGCCAGCCCCGTACGGCTCATCCTGGACGGGTCCAGACCGGCGGTGAGGTTGCTCGCCTGGTCCCACAGCCCCCAGGCGAGGGAGACGCCCGGCAGCCCCCGCGCGCGCCGGTGGTGCGCGAGCGCGTCGAGGAAGGTGTTGGCGGCGGCGTAGTTCCCCTGCCCGGGACTCCCGAGGGTGCCCGCGGCGGACGAGAACAGGACGAAGGCCGCCGGCTCGTGGTCCTTGGTCAGCTCGTGCAGGTTCCAGGCGGCGTCGACCTTCGGCCGCAGCACCGCGCTCAGCCGCTCCGGAGTGAGCGAACCGATGGTCGCGTCGTCCAGGACCCCGGCCGCGTGGACGACCGCGGTGAGCGGGTGCTCCGTGAGTGTGCCGAGAAGCCCCGCCAGCGCGCGCCGGTCGGCTGCGTCGCAGGCCGCGACGGTGACCCGCGCCCCGAGCTCCTCGAGCTCGGCCCGTAGCCCGGCGGCGCCGGGAGCCCGCTCGCCGCTGCGGCTCGTGAGCAGGAGGTGGCGTACGCCGTGGCGCGCCACGAGGTGGCGGGCGACGAGCCCGCCGAGGGTTCCGGTACCGCCCGTGACCAGCACGGTCCCCTCGGGCGCGAGGGCGTGGACCTCGTCCGAGTCGTCCCGCGCGGCCGTACCGAGCCGTGGGGTGAGCGCGGTGCCGGCGCGCAGCGCGATCTGGGTCTCCTCACCGGCGAGTACGGCCGGCAGGGCCGCCCAGGACGATTCCTCGGCGTCCACGTCGACCAGCACGAGCCGGTCGGGGTTCTCGGCCTGGGCGCTGCGGAGGAGGCCCCAGACGGTGGCGGCGGCGAGGTCGGGTACGTCGTCGGCCGGCCTGACGGCGACCGCGTCCTGGGTGATGACGGCCAGGCGGGACGCGGCGTACCGGTCGTCGGCCAGGAATCCCTGGACCCGGTCGAGCATCTCCCGCGCCGCCGCGTGGCTCGCGGCCACCGGGTCCGCGGCCGGGGCCGGCGTGTACGGGAGGAGGACGAGCTCGCCGCCGGGTTCGATCGTGATGGCGGCGGCGGAGAGGGCGGCCGTGAGGCGTGGGTGGTCGGCCGCCAGGGTCCATGGGCCCGCCGGTGTCGCGGGCTCGCCGGACGACGGAACCCAGCCGAGCGTGTAGAGGGAGCCCGTCTCCCCGGCACGTACGGCGTCGAGCCCCGCCGCGGAGACCGGACGGAGCCGGAGCGCCCCGACGCGGGCCACCGGCCGGCCCGAGGTGTCGGACAGCTCCAGGGCCGCGTGGCCCTCGCCGGTCCGGGTCAGGCGGATCCGCAGGGCACGGGCGCCGCCGGCGTACGCCGAGACGTCGGTCCAGGAGAAGGGCAACCGGGGCACGTCGGATTCGGGCTCCCCGGCGTCCAGCGCCAGCGTGTGGAGTGCCGTGTCCAGGAGCGCCGGGTGGAGGCCGTAGCCGTCGGCCGTCACCTCCTCGGGGAGGTCCACCTCCGCGTAGACGGCGTCGCCGTGCCGCCAGGCCGCGCGCAGGCCCTGGAACGCCGGGCCGTAGCCCAGCCCGAGCGCGGTGAACCGGTCGTACAGGTCGCCCACGTCGACGGCCTCGGCGCCGGGCGGGGGCCATGTGCCCACCGGTTCCGGCGCGGGCACGTCGGGCGCCGAGAGGCGGCCGGTGGCGTGCCGGGTCCAGGGGACGTCCGTGTCCGGCGCGTCGGGGCGCGCGTGGATCCCGAGCTCGCGGTGTCCTTCCTCGTCGGCGGCGCCGACGACGACCTGGACGTGGACGCCGCCCCGGTCCGGCAGCGGCAGCGGTGCCTCCAGGGTCAGGTCGTCGACGCGGCCGCAGCCGGACCGGTGGGCGGCCTGCAACGCCAGTTCGACGAAGGCCGTTCCGGGGAGCAGGAGGGTGTCCAGGACCGCGTGGTCGGCGAGCCAGGGCAGGCCGCGGAGGGAGATCCGGCCGGTGAAGACCTGGCGGTCGTCGTCGGCGAGCGGGACGGCCGCGCCCAGCAGCGGGTGACCGGTGCCGTTCGCGCCCGTGACGTCGCCGGGCGGGTCCGCCCAGTAGTGCCGCCGCTGGAAGGCGTAGGTCGGCAGCGGGACACGCGAACCGTCGCCGGACACGCCGGGCCAGGTGACCTCGGCGCCCTGGCAGTGCGCGACGGCCAGCGCGGACACGAACTCGCGGTGGTCGTCCCGGTCGCGGCGCAGCGTGCCGACGGCGGCGGCGATGACGCCCGCGTCCTCGGCGGTCCGCCCGATGCCGGCGGTCAGGGCGGGGTGCGGGCCGGCCTCGACGAAGAGCCGGTGCCCGTCCTTCAGCAGGGCCTCGACGGCGGGCGCGAACCGGACCGTACCGCGTAGGTTGCGGTACCAGTACGCGGCGTCGAGCCCGGTCGTGTCGTACCGCGCCCCGGTGACCGTGGAGTAGAAGGGCACGCTCGCCGCACTCGGCGTCACACCCTCCAGGGCGGTCAGCACCTGGTCCTCGATGGCCTCGACGTGTGACGTGTGCGAGGCGTAGTCGACCGCGATCAGCCGGGCGCGTACGCCGTCGGCCTCGTGGCGGGCGACGACCTCGCGTACGGCGCCGGCGTCACCGGCGACGACCGTGCTGTCCGGGCCGTTGATCGCCGCGATGGCGACGCGCCCGCCCCATCCGGCGAGCCCCGCCTCCACCACGTCGGCGGGCAGCGGCACCGAGGCCATCGTTCCGGAGCCGGCGAGGGCGGTGATCGCCTTGCTGCGCAGGGCGACCACGCGTGCCGCGTCGTCCAGTGAGAGCGCGCCGGCGATGTGGGCGGCGGCGATCTCCCCCTGGGAATGCCCGATCACCGCGTCGGGCCGGACCCCCGCGGACCGCCACAGCTCGGCCAGCGAGACCATGACGGCGAACAGGACCGGCTGGACGACGTCCACCCGGTCGAGGCCCGGCGCCCCCTCTTCGCCGCGAAGGACGTCGAGGAGGGACCAGCCGACGTACGCCTCGAGCGCGTCGCCGCAGGACCGCAGCGACCGCGCGAAGACGTCCGAGGTCTCCATGAGGCGCAGGCCCATGCCGGCCCACTGCGAGCCCTGGCCGGGGAAGACGAAGACGGTACGGCACGGCGCGGCGGCCGGGCCGCCCTGGACCAGCGCGGGGTCCGGCCGTCCCTCCGCGAGGGCGGCGAGGCCACCGAGGAGTTCGGCGCGGTCCTCGCCGAGAACCACGGCGCGGTGGTCGAACGCCGAGCGGGAGCCGGTCAGCGTACGTGCCACGTCGGCGGGGTCGATGCCGGGCCGCGTCCCGAGATGGTCCGCGAGCCGGGCGGCCTGCTCGCGCAGCGCGCGGTCGCTCTTCGCGGAGACGGGCCAGGGGATCACGGGCGGCGCGGCGGCGGGTACGTCCTGGGCTTCGGGGTCCGGGGCCTGCTCGAGGATGACGTGGGCGTTGGTGCCGCTGATGCCGAAGGAGGACACGGCGGCGCGCCGGGGGCGGCCGGTGTCGGGCCACGGAGTCCGCTCGGTGAGGAGGGACACCGCGCCGGACTCCCAGTCGACGTGCCGGCTCGGCTCGTCGATGTGCAGGCTCTGGGGCAGGACGCCGTTCCGTAGGCCCTGGACCATCTTGATGACCCCGGCGACGCCCGAGGCGGCCTGGGTGTGGCCGATGTTCGACTTGACCGAACCGAGCCGCAGCGGCCGGTCCGAGGGCCGGTCCCGCCCGTACGTGGCGAGCAGGGCCTGCGCCTCGATCGGGTCGCCGAGCGTGGTGCCGGTGCCGTGGGCCTCGACCGCGTCCACCTGGTCGGGGGCCAGCCCGGCGTCGGCGAGGGCGTCGCGGATGACCCGCTGCTGCGCGGGGCCGTTGGGCGCGGTGAGCCCGTTGCTCGCGCCGTCCTGGTTGATCGCCGAGCCCTGGACGACGGCGAGGACCCGGTGCCCGTTGCGGCGCGCGGCGGAGAGCGGTTCGACGAGTAGCAGCCCGATGCCCTCACCCCAGGCGGTGCCGTCGGCGGCCTCGGCGAACGGCTTGCACCGGCCGTCGGGCGCCAGTCCGCGCTGCCGGCTGAACTCCACGAAGATGCTCGGGGTGGCCATCACGGTGACGCCACCGGCCAGGGCCATGTCGCACTCGCCGCTGCGCAGCGCCCGGCACGCCAGGTGCAGGGCGATCAGGGACGACGAGCACGCGGTGTCGACCGTGATGGCCGGCCCCTCGAGCCCGAACGTGTAGGCCACCCGGCCCGACGCGACGCTGCTGGTGGTGCCGGTCAGCAGGTAGCCCTCCGTCGCCGCGGACGGTCCTCCGTAGTGCTGGGCGGCCATGCCGACGAAGACGCCGGTACGTGTGCCGCGCAGCGATTCGGGCGCGACGCCGGCGTGCTCGACGGCCTCCCAGGCGGCCTCGAGGAGCAGCCGCTGCTGTGGGTCGATGGCCAGTGCCTCGCGCGGGCTGATCCCGAAGAACTCCGCGTCGAAATGGCCTGCGTCGTCGAGGAACCCGCCCTCGGCGACGTACGTGGTGCCGGCCCGGTCGGGGTCCGGGTCGTAGAGCGCGTCGACGTCCCAGCCGCGGCCCTCCGGGAACCCGGAGATCGCGTTCCGGCCCTCGCTCACCAGCTCCCACAGGTCCTCCGGCGAGCGGACACCACCGGGGAAACGGCAGGCCATGCCGACGATCGCGATGGGCTCGTCATGGGCGGCCGTCGCCGGTGCCGTACGGGCGCTCGTGGGCGCGGTGTCGTCACCCAGGATCATTTCCACGAGGTGATCGGTCAGTGCGTCGGCCGTCGGGTGGTCGAAGACCAGAGTGGCGGGCAGCCGGAGCCCGGTGGCGTGGTTGAGCCGGTTGCGGAGCTCGACGGCGCTCAGGGAGTCCAGCCCGAGTTCCTGGAGGGCACGGCCGGGCGGGATCGCGTCGGGGGTCGTGTGCCCCAGCACCGCGGCGATGTCGGCGTGCACCAGCTCCCGCACGATGCTCGCCCGCTCGTTCGGCGGCCGGTCGACGAGCCGCCGGCGCAGCGACGCGGCGCCCCCCTGCCCGGACCGTCGGCCCGATGACGAGGGCGGCGTGCGGAGCAGCCCGCGCAGCACCGAGGGCAGCGCGTCCACCGTGGCCAGCGAGCGCAGCGCCGACGGGGAGAGGTGGACCGGCGCGAGAACGGGCGCCGCGTCGGTCAGGGCGGCGTCGAACAGGGCGAGGGCGCGCTCCGACGACAGCGGGACCAGGCCGCCACGGGCGAGCCTGGCCTGGTCGGTGCCGGTGAGGTCCGCGGTCATGCCGCTGGCCTGCTGCCAGAGGCCCCAGGCGAGGGACGTCGCGGGGAGCCCGTGGGCCCGCCGATGGTGGGCGAGGGCGTCGAGGTAGGCGTTGGCGGCGGCGTAGTTGGCCTGGCCGGGGCCGCCCACGGTGCCGGCGACCGAGGAGAAGAGGACGAACGCCGCCAGATCGGCGTCCGCGGTGAGCTCGTGCAGGTGCCAGGCGCCGTCGGCCTTGGGACCGAGGACGGCGTCGAGGCGTTCCGCGGTCAGGGCGGGAAGGGTGGCGTCGTCCCGGATCCCGGCGGCGTGGACGACGGCGGTCAGCGGGCGCTCGGGCGGGATCGCGCCGAGGAGCGCCGCCACGGCGTCGCGGTCGGCGACGTCGCAGGCCTGGACGTCGACGGTCGCGCCGAGTGCGCGCAGTTCCTCCCAGAGCGGCGCGGTCTCGGCACGGAGACCGCGCCGGCCGGCGAGTACGAGGTGCCGGACGCCGTGGTGGGTGACCAGATGGCGGGCGACCAGGGCGCCGAGGGTCCCCGTCCCGCCGGTGAGCAGGACCGTCCCCTCGGGATCCAGCGGCCTCGGGACGGTGAGCACGACCTTCCCGGTGTGCTTGGCCTGGCTCATGTACCGGAACGCCCGCGCGCCCTCGCGGATGTCGAAGGTCGTGACCGGCAGGGGTGCCAGGGCGCCGCTCTCGAACATCTCGATGAGGACGGCGAACATCTCCCGCAGCCGGTCGGGCCCCGCCTCGGTGAGGTCGAACGCCTGGTAGCCGACCCCCGCGTGGTCGTCGGCGACCTCCTGCGGATCGCGGACGTCGGACTTGCCCATCTCCAGGAACCGGCCGCCACGGGGGAGCAGCCGAAGGGAGGCGTCGACGAACTCGCCGGCGAGGGCGTCCAGCACGATGTCGACGCCCTGGCCCTCCGTCGCCGCCAGGAACTCCTGCTCGAAGTCCAGGGTGCGGGAACCGGAGATGTGCGCGTCGTCGAGGCCGAGACGCCGGAGCGCGTCCCACTTGGCCGTACTGGCGGTCCCGAACACCTCGGCCCCCAGGTACAGGGCGAGCCGGGTCGCGGCCATGCCCACGCCGCCCGCGGCGGAGTGGACCAGCAGCCGCTGGCCGGGCCGCAGCCCGCCCAGGTCGACCAGCGCGTAGTACGCGGTGAGGAACGCGATGGGCGTCGCGCCGGCGCGGGCGAACGACCAGCCGGCCGGGATCCGGGCCAGCAGCCGGTGATCGGTGACGGCGACCGGCCCCATGCAGCCGCTGAACATGCCCATGACCCGGTCGCCGGGCGCGAGCCGGGTCACGCCCGGCCCGACCTCGCTGACGATCCCGGCGGCCTCGCTGCCGATGAGGGCCTGGTCATCCGGGTACATGCCCAGGGCGATCAGCACGTCGCGGAAGTTCAGGCCCGCGGCGCGGACCGAGACCCTGACCTCTCCCGGCTCCAGGGCCCGGCCGGCGTCGGGGTCGGGGACCAGCGCGAGGGCGTCCACGGTGCCGGGGACGGCGGTGTCGAGGCGCCAGGCACCGGTGACGGGCGGCGACAGGACCGCCGGGGCCGAGGCCGTCAGGCGAGGGGCGTACGGCTCTCCGTCCCTGATGGCGAGCTGCGGCTCATCGAGGGCCAGGGCCGCGCGCAGCGCGTCGTACGAGGCGCCCCGGTCGTCCAGATCGATGAGGAGGAACCGGTCCGGCTGCTCCGTCTGGGCCGAGCGGACCAGCCCCCACGCCGCCGCCGCGCGAGGGTCGGCGATCCGGTCACCGGGATGTACGGCGACGGCGTCACGGGTCACCAGCACCAGCCGCGCGGAGTCGAACCGTCCGTCGGCGAGCCACTCCTGCGTCAGGGTGAGCGCCTGCGGCGCCGTACGGCAGAAGGCGAACACGACCTCCGGCACGGCGGACTCGCCCGGCTCGGACAGACTCGGGTAACGGTCGCCGTCGATGCGCGCCGCCGCCTCGTCGTCGCCGACGACCGCCCAGCGCGGCCCCGCGGGCTCCGCCGGCTCGGGGAGCGGCACGGCCTGCCAGTCCAGCCGGTGCAGTGAGCCGTTCCGGTCGGGGCGGACCGAGGCCAGCTGCTCGGCCGTGACCGGCCGTCCGGTTAGGGACCCGATGCTCGCCACCGGTACGCCGTCCTGGTCGTCGATGGCCAGGGTCATCGCGTCCGTGCCCTGCGCGGTGGCGCGGACCCGCAGGCGGGTGGCGCCGGTCGCGTGCAGGCGCACGGCGGTCCAGGCGAACGGCAGGCGCACGCCGCCCTGCTCGCCGGTGCCGACGGCCGACACGTGGAGCGCGGCGTCCAGCAGCGCGGGGTGGATGCCGAACCGCCGTGCGTCGGCGTCGGCGGGCAGTACGACCTCGGCGTACGTGCCGCCGTCCGCGTCCTGCCAGGCGGCGCGTACGCCCTGGAACGACGGGCCGTAGGCGACGCCGAGCCCGGCGAACCGCTCGTACAGGTCCTCGACGTCGAGCGGGACGGCGTTCTCGGGCGGCCAGACGTCCGAGGCGGGGATCGCGTCCGGTACGTCGGCCGCCAGCAGCCCGGTCGCGTGGCAGGTCCAGGCGAGCGATTCCCCCGCGGGACTGGAATGGACGCTGATGGGGCGCCGCCCGCTCTCGTCCGGGGCGTCGACCTGGACCTGCAGCCGTACCGTCTCCTCCTCCTCGAACACCAGCGGCGCCTGAAGGGTGAGCTCGGCGAGGTGGCCGCCGCCCGTGACCTCGGCGGTGTGCAGCGCGAGCTCGACGAAGGCCGTGCCGGGAAGCAGGACGCCGTCCAGGACGACGTGATCGGCCAGCCACGGGTGGGTCCGCACGGAGACGCTGCCGGTCAGCAGGTACCCGTCCTTGTCGGCGACCGCGATCGCGGCGCTCAGCAGCGGATGCCCGGTCGCCCGCAGCCCGGCGGCGGCCAGGTCCCCGGCTGCGGCGGAGCCGTTCAGCCAGAAGCGCCGGCGCTGGAAGGCGTAGGTGGGCAGGCCGACGCGGCGTGCCCCGGCGTAGACGGCGTCCCAGTCGGCGGCGCGGCCGTGGGCGAGGGCCGCGACGACCGTACGGGCCTCGGGGCGATCGGGGTGCAGCGTGTGCTGCGTGACCGCCTCGTCCAGGGCCGTCTCGGTGAGCGCGGACAGCGTGGCGTCGGGCCCGAGCTCGACGTAGGTGGTGACGCCGTGCCGCCACAGCGCGGTGAGGCCGTCGTGGAAGCGGACCGCCTCGCGTACGTGCCGGACCCAGTACTCGGGGTTCCGCAGGTCGTCGGGGGCGGCGACGTCCCCGGTGACGTTGGAGACGATCGGGATCGCGGGCGGGTGGTACGTGAGCCGCCCGGCGACCTGGCGGAACTCCTCCAGCATCGGATCCATGTGGGGGGAGTGGAACGCGTGGCTGACCCGCAGTGACGTCGTCTTGCGGCCCTGGTCCCGCCAGTGGCCGGCGACGGCGTCCACCGCGTCCCGGTCGCCCGAGATGACGACCGAGCCGGGGCCGTTGACGGCGGCGACGGCGACGCGGCCCTCATGCCCGGCGAGGGAGGCGAGCAGCTCCTCCTCGGTGGCCTGGACGGCGGCCATGGCACCGCACTCGGGCAGGCGGTCCATCAGCCGGCCACGTGCCGTGACCAGGGCGGCGGCGTCCGGCAGGGAGAGCACGCCGGCGACGTGGGCGGCGGACGTCTCGCCGATGGAGTGCCCGATGAGGTAGTCGGGCTCGAGCTTCCAGGACCGCAGCAGCGCGAACAGCGCGACCTGGATCGCGAACAGGGCGGGCTGCGTGTAGCGCGTACGGTCGAGGAGGTCGCCGGTCCACATCACGTCCTTGAGCGGACGGTCCAGATGCGGGTCGACGTGCGCGCAGACCTCGTCGAGGGCCCGCGCGAAGACCGGGAAGGCCGCGTGGAGCTCCCGGCCCATGCCCGCGCGCTGGCTGCCCTGGCCCGAGAACATGAACGCGAGCTTCCCGTTGACACCGGCGCCCCGGACGAGGTCGCGTGCGGCCTCACCACGGGACAGCGCGGTCAGCCCGGCGAGGAACTCGTCGCGGTTCCCGGCGATGACCGCCGCGCGGTGCTCGAGGGCGGCACGGGTGGTGGCCAGGGAGTACCCGAGGTCGGCGAGCGCCAGGCCGGGGTCGGCCGTGACGAGGCCGTGAAGGCGTTCGGCCTGGTCCCGCAGGGCCTGCTCGGTCCTGGCGGAGATCATCAGCGGCAGGGGGCCGCCGGCGAGGGCGCGCGGCTCGGCGGGGGTCCCGTCGGGCGCCGCCTCGAGGATGAGGTGGGCGTTGGTCCCGCTGATGCCGAACGAGGAGACCGCCGCGCGGCGCGGGCGGTCGCTCTCGGGCCACGGGACCTGCTCGGTCAGCAGCGCGACCGAGCCGGAGTCCCAGTCCACGTGGGTCGACGGCCGGTCGACGTGGAGCGTCGCGGGCAGCTCGCCGTGCCGGATGGCCTGCACCATCTTGATGACGCCGGCGATCCCGGCGGCGGCCTGGGTGTGGCCGATGTTGGATTTGACCGAGCCCAGCCACAGGGGGCCGGCCGGCCGGTTCCGCCCGTACGTGGCGAGGAGCGCCTGCGCCTCGATGGGGTCGCCCAGGGTCGTACCGGTGCCGTGGGCCTCGACGGCGTCGACCTGGTCCGGGGTCAGCCGGGCGTTGGCCAGGGCGGCGCGGATGACGCGCTCCTGCGCGGGCCCGTTGGGCGCGGTGAGGCCGTTGCTGGCACCGTCCTGGTTGACCGCCGACCCTCGAACGATCGCCAGGATCGGGTGACCGGCGCGTTGCGCGTCCGACAGACGCTCGAGAAGGACGAGGCCGGCGCCGTCGGCGAACCCGGTGCCGTCGGCGCGGTCGGCGAACGCCTTGCAGCGGCCGTCCGGGGCGAGCCCGCGCTGCCGGCTGAACTCCACGAAGGTCGCGGGGCTCGCCATGACCGTCGCGCCACCCGCCAGGGCCAGGTCGCACTCGCCGGCGCGGAGCGCGCGGGCCGCCAGGTGCATGGCGACCAGGGACGAGGAGCACGCGGTGTCGATGGTGACGGCCGGGCCTTCCAGCCCGAACGTGTAGGCGATGCGGCCCGACAGCACGCTCGCGGACAGGCCCGTACCCAGGTAGCCCTCGACCTGGTCCAGCCCGGCCGTGACGCCGCGCAGGTAGTCCTGGCCGTTGGTGCCCGCGAAGACCCCGGTCCGGCTGCCGGCCAGCGACAGGGGGTCGATCCCGGCCCGTTCGAACGCCTCCCACGAGGTCTCCAGCAGCAGGCGCTGCTGGGGGTCCATCGCCAGTGCCTCGCGCGGGCTGATGCCGAACAGGCCGGCGTCGAAGTCGCCCGCGTCCTCGATGAACGCGCCCTCACGGGTGTACGTCTTCCCGGACGCCCCCGGATCCGCGTCGAACAGGTCGCCGGAGTCCCAGCCGCGGTCGGCGGGGAACTCCGAGATCGCGTCCACCCCGCCCGCGACCAGGTCCCACAGCCGCTCCGGGGTGTTCGCGGAGCCGGGGAAGCGGCAGCTCATCGCGACGATCGCGATCGGCTCGCGGTCCCGGGTCTCCAGGTCCCTGAGCCGCTGGTTGGCCTGACGCAGGTCGGCCGTCGCCCGCCGCAGATAATCGCGGAGCTTGTCTTCGTTCATCAGTAGGCCTTTCGATATGACCTGGTCAGGAGCGTCCGAGCTCGCTGTCGAGAACCTCGAAGAGGGTGTCGTCCGTGGCCTCGCGCAGGTCGACATCGGAGGTCGGGTCCGGGTCCGCGCCCGGCGGGGTCTCCAGGCTCCAGAGGAGCGTCCGCAGGCGTGCGGCCACGCTCGCGCGCGCCTCGTCGGCGGGGGAGATCGACAGGATCTCCGCCTCCAGCGCGTCGAGCGTGCCGAAGACGGGTTCGGTGACGTCCGACGGGAAGAGCCGCTCGTGCAGGTGCTCGGCGAGCCGTACGGACGTCGGGTGGTCGAAGACCAGAGTGGCGGGCAGCCGCCGGTCGATGGCGGCGCTGAGGTGGTTGCGCAGCTCGACGGCCGTGAGGGAATCGAAGCCGAGCTCCTGGAACGACCGTTGGGCGTCGATGGCGTCGGCGGAGCCGTGGCCGAGCACCGCGCCGACCCGCGTACGCACCAGGTCCAGCAGCGCCTCACGACGCTCGGCCTGCGGGCGTCCGGCCAGCCGCTGGACCAGTTCGGCCGCGTCGCGGTCGGTACGGCGCGCCGGCACGTGGACGAGGCCGCTCAGCAGGGGCGGCACTACCGAGCCCGGCTCGCGAAGTGCCGCCAGATCGAGCTCGACCGGCGCCAGGACCGGCCGGTCGAGGCCGAGCGCGACGTCGAGCATGGCGAGCGCCCGGTCCGACGGGATCGGGGCGATGCCCGCTCGCGCCATCCGGGCGCGGTCGACGTCGCTGAGCAGCTCGGCCATGCCGTCCTCGCCCGCCCAGGCGCCCCAGGCGAGCGACGTGGCCGGCAGGCCGTTCGCCCGCCGGTACTCGGCGAGGGCGTCCAGGAAGGCGTTGCCCGCGCCGTAGTTCGCCTGGCCGGGGTTGCCGATCAGGCTGGAGAGCGAGGAGAAGAGGACGAATGCGGCCGGCGCGTACGGCCGGGTGAGCTCGTGGAGGTTCCAGGCGGCGTCCACCTTGGGCCGCAGCACCGCCGCGAGCCGCTCGGGCGTGAGCGAGCCGAGGACGCCACCGTCGACGACGCCGGCCGCGTGGAAGACGGCGGTGAGGGGCCGGTCGGCGGGCACCGCGGCGAGCAGGCCGGCGAGGGCCTCCCGGTCGGCGATGTCGCAGGCGGTCAGCGTTACCTCGGCGCCGAGGGCCTGGAGCTCGGCCAGCAGGTCCTCCGCGCCCGCGGCATCGCGTCCGCGCCGGCTGACCAGGAGAAGGTTGCGGACCTTGTGCTCGGTCACCAGGTGCCGGGCCAGCGGTAGGCCCAGCCCGCCGGTGGCGCCCGTGATGAGGACGGTTCCGTACGGGTCGAGCGGCCGGCGGAGCTGGTCAGACCGCTCGGCGGGCGTCCGGACCAGCCGGGGCGCGTGGACCGTGCCGTCGCGCAGGGCGAGCTGGGCTTCGCCGGTCGCCAGCGCGGCCGGGAGCGCGCGCAGGGACGCCTCCGAGCCGTCCAGGTCCACGAGCAGGAACCGGCCGGGGTACTCGGTCTGGGCCGTGCGGATCAGTCCCCACGCCGTCGCGGCGGGCAGGTCCTCCACGCTCTCGCCGGGCGTCGCGGCGACGGCGCGCCGGGTCACGACGACGAGTCGCGAGGCCGAGGACCGCTCGTCGGCGAGCCACTCCTGGGTGAGCTCGAGCAGGCGGCGGGTGAGGGCGTGGGTGCGGCCCGCCGTCTCGTCGGCAGGGCCCTCCGACGTCCAGGGCAGGAGGAGCACGTCGGCCCCTGCCGCGTCGGCGAGGTTCTCGTGCACGTCGACGGGGACGTCCAGCTCGGGCAGGCCCTGGCCGAGGACGGCCCAGCGGCCGTCGGGAGCCGGCGTACCCCGGACCGGGAGTACCGGCCACCGGAGGTGGAAGAGGGGCTGCGGGCCGGAGAGCCGCGCGGAACCGATCGGCCGCAGCGTGAGGGCCTCGACCGTGGCCACCGGCTCGCCGTCCGCCGTGGCGATCGCCAGCGAGATCGCGCCGTCGCGTTCGCCCGAGGCGGCGATCCGGACGCGCAGCGCCGTGGCGCCGGTCCGGTGCAGCGTCAGGCCGCTCCACGAGAAGGCCATCCGGCCGGACTCGTCGGCGGGCAGCAGCCCGGCCGCGTGGATCGCCGCGTCGAGCAGCGCGGGGTGGATCCCGTAGCGCCGTGCGTCGGCGTGCCGGTCGGCGGGCAGGTCGACCTCGGCGTAGATCGCGTCGTCGTGCCGCCACGCCGCACGAAGGCCCTGGAACGCCGGGCCGTAGCCGAACCCGGCCGCCGCGAGCCGGTCGTAGAAGTCCTCGATACCGATCGCGCTCGCCCCGGCCGGTGGCCCCGCGAGGGTCGTTCCGGGGGCGTCGACACCGTGGGGGAGGAGGCTCCCGTCCGCGTGGCGTGTCCAGTCCGCCTCGTCGTCCGTAGGCCGGGCGTCGATCGCGATGCTCCGCCGGCCGTCGTCGTCCGGGGGCCCGGCCGTGACCCGGAGCCGTACCGGCCGCCGGTCGGGAAGCACCAGCGGGGTCCGCAGCGTGAGCTCCTCGACCGCGCCGAGGCCGAGGTGGCCCGCGGCGTGCAGGGCGAGCTCGGCGAACGCGCTGCCGGGCAGGATCACGTTCTCCAGCAGCACGTGGTCCGCGAGCCAGGGACACGTCTCCAGGGAGACCCGGCCGGTGAACACGTGCCCGCCGTCGGGCAGCGCGAGCGAGGCCGCCAGGAGGGGGTGACCGAGGGAGTCCAGGCCCGCGGAGCCGACGTCCCCGGCGTTCGCGGGCGCGGCGAGCCAGTGCCGTTCGCGCTGGAAGGCGTAGGTGGGAAGGGCGACCGGGCGGGCTCCGGCGGTACCGAGCGCAGGCCGCCAGTCCACCGGGACGCCGTGGACGTGCAGGTGGGCCAGCGCGGTGTAGAAGCGCCGCAGTCCGCCACGGTCGCGCTGCAGCGTGCCCGTGACGATCGCGTCGTCGACCGTCTCGTGGATCCCCGGTGTGAGCACGGGGTGGGCGCTGGCCTCGACGAAGGTCCGGTATCCGTCCTGGTGGAGGAGGCGTACGGCGTCGGCGAAGCGCACGGTCTGCCGCAGGTTGCGGTACCAGTAGCCGGCGTCGAGCGTCGCGGTGTCGATCGGCTCGCCGGTGAGGGTGGAGTAGAACGCGACCTCGGCGGAGCGCGGGGTGAGGCCGGACAGCAGGCGCAGTACGTCGTCGCGGACGGCTTCGACGTGCGCGGAGTGGGACGCGTAGTCGACCGGTATCCGGCGCGCGCGTAGGTCCTCGGGCTCGCAGGCGGCCAGGAACTCCTCCACGGCCCCGGTGTCTCCGGAGACCACGGTGGAGGCGGGACCGTTGACGGCGGCGACGTCGATGCGCCCGCCCCACCGGGCGACGCGCTCGCGTACGTCGTCGGCCGGCAACGGGACGGAGACCATCCCTCCGGTGCCGGCGAACCCGACGATGGTCTTGCTGCGCAGGGTGACGACCTTCGCCGCGTCCTCGAGCGAGAGCGCCCCGGCCACGTACGCGGCCGCGATCTCGCCCTGGGAGTGCCCGACGACGGCATCGGGGTGGACGCCGTGGGAGCGCCAGAGCGCGGCCAGGGACACCATGACCGCGAACAGCGCCGGCTGCACCACGTCGACCCGGTCGAACGGCGGCGCCCCGCCGGCGCCCCGAAGGACGTCGAGCAGGGACCAGTCGACGTACGGGGCCATCGCCTCGGCGCAGGCCGTCACCTCCGCGCGGAACACCGGCGAGGAGTCCAGCAGCTCCCGTGCCATCGCGGGCCACTGCGAGCCCTGACCGGGGAAGACGAACACGGTGCGCCCCGGCCGGACGGCCGCGCCACGCACCACCTGGTCCGCGGGCTCCTCACGTACGAGGGACAGCAGACCGTCCAGGAACCCGTCACGGTCGCCGGCGACCACGACCGCCCGGTGGTCGAAGGCCGTACGGGTCGTGGCCAGCGCCCGTGCCGTCTCGGCGAGGCGGAGGCCCGGCTCGGCGATCAGGAGGTCCCGCAGCCGGCCGGCCTGGTCGCGCAGCGCCGGTCCGCTCTTGGCGGAGACGACCATCGGCAGGATCGACGGCTCCGCGCCGGCGTTCTCCTGGGGCGCCGAGGCGGGCGGCTGCTCGAGGATGACGTGCGCGTTCGTGCCGCTGATCCCGAAGGACGAGACCGCGGCGCGGCGGACGCGGTCGCACTCCGGCCAGGCGACGGGCTCCGTGAGCAGGCCGACGTGCCCGGACTCCCACGCGACATGTGGCGACGGCCGGTCGGTGTGCAGGGTCGCCGGCAGCAGGCCGTGGCGCATCGCCATGACCATCTTGATCACCCCGGCGACACCGGCGGCGGCCTGCGTGTGCCCGATGTTGGACTTGACCGAGCCGAGCAGGAGCGGCCGGTCGGCCGGGCGGTCCTGGCCGTACGTGGCGAGGAGCGCCTGGGCCTCGATGGGGTCGCCGAGCGTGGTGCCGGTGCCGTGCGCCTCCACGGCGTCGACCTCGGCGGGCGCCAGCCGGGCGGCGTTCAGTGCCTGCCGGATGACCCGCTGCTGTGACGGGCCGTTGGGCGCGGTGAGCTGGCTGCTGGCGCCGTCCTGGTTCACCGCCGAGCCGCGGACCACGGCCAGTACGGGATGCCCGTTCCTCTGGGCGTCCTCCAGCCGTTCGAGCAGCAGCAGCCCGGCGCCCTCGCCCCAGCCCACCCCGTCGGCGGCGGCCGCGAACGGCTTGCAGCGGCCGTCCGGGGCGAGCCCGCGCTGCCGACTGAACTCCACGAACAGGGTGGGACTGGCCATGACCGTGACGCCGCCCGCGAGCGCGAGGGTGCACTCGCCGTTGCGCAGGGCCTGGCAGGCCTGATGGAGCGCGACCAGGGAGGACGAGCAGGCGGTGTCGACGCTGACCGCGGGCCCCTCCAGGCCGAACGTGTAGGCGACCCGTCCCGAGGCGACGCTGTGGGCGCTGCCCGTACCGAGGTAGCCCTCGAACTCCTCGGGGATGCCGTTGATCAGCCGGCCGGCGTAGTCGCCGTACATGATGCCGGCGAAGACCCCGGTACGGCTGCCGCGCAGCGCGGCGGGGTCGAGGCCGCCCCGTTCGAAGGCCTCCCAGGACAGTTCCAGCAGCAGCCGCTGCTGCGGGTCGATGGTCTGCGCCTCACGCGGGCTGATGCCGAAGAACGCCGCGTCGAAGCGGTCGGCGTCGTGCAGGAAGCCGCCCTCGCGGGTGTAACTCTTCCCGGCACGCTCGGGGTCGGGGTCATAGAGCGCCTCGACATCCCACCCCCGGTCGGCGGGGAACGCCGAGACGGCGTCCACACCTCCCGTCACCAGGTCCCACAGTTCCTCGGGGGAGGTGACTCCGCCGGGGTAGCGGCAGGCCATGCCGACGATCGCGATCGGCTCGCGCGAAACCTCGGCCAGGCGCTGGTTCTCCGTGCGCAGCCGCTGGTTCTCCAGGAGGGAGGCGCGCAGTGCCGCGACGACCTTCTCGTCGGGAGAGGTACTCATCGTGAGCTCCGTGTCTTGTTCACGCGCCGGTCTCGCCGAGCGCCAGCCGGACCAGGTCATCCACCTCGGCGGACTCGATCGCGCCCACCCCGTCGGGCGGCGCGTCCGTCCCTTCGGCGAGCCGCATCAGGGCCCCCATGAGCCCGGCCTCCCGAAGCCGCGCCAGCGGAATGGCGGAGATGACCCGGCGGATCTCCGCCTCGCCGTCGTCGCTTCGGTCCTCGCCCTCGGCGGAGCCGAGTTCCGTACGGAGGTACCGCGCACTCTCCAGCGGGGTCGGGTAGTCGAACAGGACCGTCGCCGGCAACCGCAGCCCGGTGAGGGCGTTGAGGCGGTTGCGGAGTTCGACGGCGCCCAGCGAGTCCAGGCCCATGTCGAGGAAGCCGCGTTCGGCGTCCACCGAGTCGGCCCCGGCCCGCCCTTGGACCTCCGCCATCGCCGTCAGGACGAGGTCGAGAATCACCCGCGTCTGCTCGGCCTCGCCCTTGCCCGCGAGGGTGCGACGCAGCTCCGACGCGTTCCGGTTCGCGTCGGACGCCTGGCGGCGCGGCATCGGCACCAGCCCGCGCAGTACGCCCGGCAGGCTTCCCGCGCGGGCGTGGGATCGCAGCACACCGAGGTCGAGACGGGCCGGGACGAGTGCCGGCCGGGTGGTGCGCAGCGCCGCGTCGAAATGCTCGAGCGCCTCTTCGGTGCTCATCGGGGTCAGGCCGTTGCGGGTCAGCCGCGTACGGTCCGCCGTGGTGAGTTCGCCCGTGATGCCGCTGGCGGTGGCCCAGAGTCCCCAGGCGAGTGAGGTGGCGGGTTGTCCGTTGGCGTGGCGGTGGTGGGCGAGTGCGTCGAGGTAGGTGTTGGCGGCTGCGTAGTTGGCCTGTCCCGGGCTGCCGAAGGTTCCGGCGGCGGAGGAGAAGAGGACGAAGGCCGCGAGGTCGCGGGTGAGTTCGTGCAGGTTCCAGGCCGCGTCGACCTTGGGCCGGAGGACGGCGTCGAGGCGGTCGGGGGTGAGGGCCGTGATGGTCGCGTCGTCCAGGACGCCCGCGGTGTGGATGACGGCGGTGAGCGGGTGCTCGGCGGGGACGGTCTCGAGGAGCCTGCTCAGCGCGTCCCGGTCGGCGATGTCGCAGGCGGCGATGGTGACGTGGGCGTCGAGTTCTTGCAGTTCGGTGGCGCCGGGTGCGTCCGGTCCGCGCCTGCTGGTGAGCAGGAGGTGGCGTGCGCCGTGCTCGGTGACCAGGTGGCGGGCGATGTGGGCACCGAGGGTGCCGGTGCCGCCGGTGATCAGGATGGTTCCGTCGGGGTCGAGCGCCGTGGCGCCGTCGCCGGGTTCGGCGGGCTTGAGGCGCGGGACGTAGAGCGCGCCGTCGCGTACGGCGAGCTGGGGTTCGCCGGTGGCGATCGCTGACTGGACGGTTCGCAGGTCGTCGGCGTCGATCAGGTGGATCCGGTCGGGGTTCTCGGTCTGCGCGCTGCGGACCAGGCCCCAGACTGCTGCGGCGGGCAGGTCGCGGACGTCCTCCCCGTCGTGGACGGCGACGGCACCACGGGTGAGCAGGACGAGCCGTGAACCGGTGAGCCGGTCGTCGGCCAGCCAGTTCTGGACCAGGGCGAGGACGTCGCGCGCCACGGAGTGCGCGCCGGCCACGGGATCGCCGGCCGCCGCGATCGCGGTGAGCACGAACTCCGGCAGCCGGTCGCCCGAGGCGACGGCCGCACGCAGCGCGGACAGGTCCGCGTACCGCTGATCCGGCTCCACGCCCAGTTCCGCGGCCCCGAGCACCGCGAAGCGCGCCGTGGCTCCGGTCGCGGACGTGAGAGGCACCCACTCGAGGCCGAACAGCGCGTCACGACCGCCACGGGCCGACGCGAACCGCTCGTCGGTGACCGGGCGGAACGCCAGCGACTCGACGACGCCGATCGGGTCGCCGCCGTCGTCCGCGAGCGTCAGCGTCGCCGACTCGGGACCGTCGAAGCGGATCCGTACCCGCAGGCCGGCGGCGCCGGTCCTGGGCAGCGTGACGCCGCTCCAGGAGAACGGCAGGCGGACCGGCCCGTCTCCCGCCTCGGGAAGCAGCGCGACGGTGTGGAGCGCGGCGTCGAGCAGCGCCGGGTGCGCGTGGTACTCGCCGGGGTCGCTCCCGCTCTCCGTGGGAAGCTCGATCTGCCCGTAGACGTGGTCGCCGTCCCGCCAGGCGGCCGTCAGCCCACGGAACGCGGGCCCGTACGCGAGGCCGCGATCGGCGAGGTCCTCGTACAGGCCCTCGAGCTCGATCGGGGTGGCGTCACGCGGCGGCCAGGTGGCCAGGTCATCGGCCTGGTCGATCCGGCCGGCGCTCGCGAGGGTGCCGGTCGCGTTGCGGGTCCAGGCGCCGCCATCCGGCCCCGCCGACGGGCGGGAATGGACGGTGAACTCTCGCCGGCCCTCCTCGTCGGCGGGCCCGACCGTCAGCCGTAGTCGTGCCGCGTCCGTCATCGTGAGGACGAGCGGTGCGTGGAGGGTGAGTTCCGTGACCGTGTCGCACCCGGTGTGGTGGGCGGCGTGGAGCGCGAGTTCGAGGTGGGCGGTGCCGGGGAGTACGACGGCACCGTGGATCGTGTGGTCGGCGAGCCACGGGTGGGTGTCGAGGGAGATCCGCCCGGTGAGGAGGTGCCCGCCGTCGGGGAGTTCGGCCGCCGCCCCGAGGAGGGGGTGCGCGGTCGTGTCGAGCCCGGCGGAGCCCAGGTCCGTCGTGGCACTGGGGGTGTCGAGCCAGTAGCGGTCCCGCTGGAACGGGTAGGTCGGCAGCTCCAGGACCGGTGCGGTACGGCCGACGGCCGGCAGCAGGGTGTCCCAGTCGAGCGCGGTCCCGGCGGTGTGGGCGCCGGCGACCCCGGCGACCAGCGTTTCGACCTGGTCCTGCTTGGGGTGCTGAAGGGCGACGAGCGCGGCGTGGTCGGCCTCGGACGCGGCGAGCGTGGTGAGGGTGCCGTCGGGTCCGATCTCGATGTACGTGGTGACGTCGTTCTGGCGCAGGTGGGCGATGCCCTCCTGGAAGCTCACGGTGCCCAGGACCTGTTCGGCCCAGTACTCGGCGGTGTGGGTGGCGGGTTCGCCGGTGAGGTTGGAGATCACCGGCGTGTGCGGTGAATGGTGCGTGATGGTCCGCGCGGTCGCCGTCAGAGCGTCGGCCGCGCCGTTCATCAGCGGTGAGTGGAAGGCACGTGAGGTCTTCAGCGTCGTGGTCTTGCGGCCCTGGTCCGCCCAGTGCCTGGTGATGGCGGCGACCTCGTCGGGCACGCCCGAGATGACGGTGCTGGTCGGCCCGTTGGCGGCGGCGATGGTGACGCCGTCGGTGAGGGTGATCTCCTCGACCGTGGCGTTGATGGCCGCCATGGCGCCGTCCGGGGTGTCGTTCATGAGCCGTGCGCGGGTGGTGACCAGGAGTGCCGCGTCGGGGAGGCTGAGCGTGCCGCCGGTGTGTGCGGCGGTCAGCTCACCGAGCGAGTGGCCCAGCAGGTAGTCCGGCGTGATGCCCCAGTGCGCCAGCAGGTGATACAGCGCGGTCTGGTACGCGAACAGCGCGGGCTGCGTGTAGAGGGTCTGGTCGAGCAGCTCGGCCTCGTGAGTGCCGGGCCCGGCGAAGACGATCGGCTTCAGCGGCCGGTCGAGGTGGGCGTCAAGGTGCTCGCAGGCCTCGTCGAACGCGTACGCGAAGACCGGGAAGGCGTCGTACAGTTCGCGTCCCATACCGGGGTGCTGGGTGCCCTGCCCGGAGTAGAGGAAGGCGACCTTCCCGCTCCGCCTGGCCACACCCGGCGTGAGCGCGTCCAGGTGGGAGACGAAGTCCTCGATGTCGCGTCCGACGACGGCGGCGCGGTGCTCGAAGTGCGGACGGCCGGTCGCGAGGGTACGGGCGACCTGGACCGGGTCCAGGTCCGGATGGGCGGCGACGTGGTCGCGGAGCTGCTCGGCCCGGGTCCGTAGTGCCGCCTCGGTCTTGGCGGACAGCACCCACGGCACCACGGCGTCCGCGGATGCGGGCGCGTCCACCGCGCGTGGTGCCTCGAGGATCACGTGGGCGTTGGTGCCGCTGATGCCGAAGGAGGAGACGGCGGCGCGGCGGGCGTGGTCGGTCTCGGGCCAGGGGCGGGACTCGGTGAGCAGGGCGACGGTCTCGTCGGACCAGTCGATGTGCGGGGACGGCTCGTCCACGTGCAGCGTCCGCGGCAGTACGCCGTGGCGCATCGCCTGGACCATCTTGATGACCCCGGCGACGCCGGCGGCGGCCTGGGTGTGCCCGATGTTGGACTTGATGGAGCCCAGCCACAGCGGCTGGGCGGGGTCGCGGTCCGCGCCGTACGTGGCGATGAGCGCCTGCGCCTCGATCGGGTCGCCCAGCGTCGTACCGGTGCCGTGCGCCTCGACGGCGTCCACGTCGGCCGTGCTCAGGCCCGCGTTGGCGAGCGCGGCGCGGATGACGCGCTGCTGGGAGGGGCCGTTGGGTGCGGTCAGGCCGTTGCTGGCGCCGTCCTGGTTGATGGCCGAGCCGCGGATCACGGCGAGGATCTGGTGGCCGTTGGCCTCGGCGTCGGACAGCCGCTCCAGCAGCAGGACGCCCGTGCCCTCGGCCCACGCCACGCCGTCGGCGGCCCCGGCGAAGGACTTGCAGCGCCCGTCCGGGGACAGCCCGCGCTGGCGGCTGAACTCCACGAACGTGCTCGGGGTGGCCATCACCGTGGCACCGCCGGCCAGCGCCAGCTCGCACTCGCCGTTCCGCAGTGCCTGCGCGGCCAGATGCATCGCGACCAGGGAGGAGGAGCAGGCGGTGTCGATCGTGACCGCCGGTCCCTCGAAGCCGAACATGTACGAGACCCGGCCCGAGGCGACGCTGCCGGAGCTGCCGGTGGCCAGGTACCCCTCGAACTCCTTCGGGCTCCGCCGCGCCAGCCGGCTCCCGTAGTCGCCGTACATGATGCCGGTGAACACCCCGGTACGGCTGCCGCGCAGGGCGGTGAGGTCCAGCCCGGCGCGCTCGAAGGCCTCCCAGGTCGTCTCGAGCAGCAGCCGCTGCTGCGGATCGATGGCCAGCGCCTCGCGCGGGCTGATGCCGAAGAAGCCGGGGTCGAAGTGGTCCGCGTCGTGCAGGAACCCGCCCTCGCGCGTGTAGCTCTTCCCCGTACGGGCCGGGTCGGGGTCGTAGAGGTTCTCCACGTCCCAGCCCCGGCCGGTGGGGAATCCGGAGATCGCGTCCGTGCCCGAGGTGACGAGGCGCCACAGGTCGTCGGGGTCGCGTACGCCGCCGGGGTAGCGGCAGGCCATGCCGACGATCGCGATCGGCTCGTCGGAGGCGGCCCGTGCCGGCGCGATCGTGGTGCCGGCGTCGGCCTTCACACCGAGGAGTTCGGTGTCGAGGTGGTCCGCGAGAGCGGCCGGCGACGGATAGTCGAAGATCAGCGTGGCGGGCAGCCGCAGGCCGGTGGCGAGGTTGAGGCGGTTGCGGAGCTCCACGGCGCTGAGCGAGTCGAAGCCGATGTCCTGGAAGGCGCGGTCCGGCTGGATCGGGTCGACGGAGTCATGGCCGAGGACCGTCGCGACGTCGGACCTGACCAGTTCGACCAGGACGTTCCGGCGTTCCTCGTCCGTCAGCCCGGTCAGACGCTGGGCGAGCGATGAGACGTGGGCCGCGCGCCGCGTCGGCGTACGGACCAGCCCCCGGAGGACGTGCGGCAGCGCCTCGCCCTGTGCCCGCAGTACGGTGGCGTCGATCTGTACGGGTACGGCCACGACCGGGTCCGTCGTACGGGCCAGGTCGAAGTAGGCCAGGCCCTGTTCGGCGGACATCGGCGTGATGCCGCCACGGGCGATCCGCGCCACGTCGGCGTCGTCGAGCGTCGCGGCCATCCCGCCGGTGCCGGACCACGGCCCCCAGGCGAGCGACGTGGCGGGCAGGCCGCGTGACCGCCGGTGATGGGCGAGGGCGTCGAGGAACGTGTTCGCGGCGGCGTAGGCGGCCTGGCCGGGGCTGCCGACCGTACCGGCCGTGGAGGAGAACAGGATGAAGGCCGTCAGGTCCGGGACCAGCTCGTGGAGGTTCCAGGCGGCGTCGACCTTCGGGCGGAGTACGGCGCTGAGTCGCTCGGGGGTCAGGGAGCCGATGGTGGCGTCGTCGAGAACCCCGGCCGCGTGGACGACGGCGGTGAGGGGGTGCTCCGGGTCGACCTCCGCGAGCAGGTCGGCGACGGCCCGCCGATCGGCCATGTCGTAGGCGGCGACCGTGACGTCGGCGCCGTGGGCGGTGAGCTCCGCCGTGATCTCCAGCGCGTCGGGCGCGTCCGGGCCTCGTCGGCTGGTGAGCAGCAGCCGCCGTACGCCGTACTCGGCGACGAGGTGACAGGCGATCAGGCGGCCGAGGGCCCCGGTTCCACCGGTGATGAGAACCGTTCCGCCGGGGTCGAACGGCGCCGGCCGGCCGCCCTGCGTCGTGGCCGTGGCCAGCCGCGGCACGTGAACGTGCCCGTCGCGCAGCGCGGCCTGTGGCTCTCCGCCGTGCACGATCGCCTTGATCGCCTCGACCGGCCGGGGGGAGTCGTCCGCGGGGTCCAGGTCGAGCAGGACGATCCGGCCGGGACTCTCCCACTGGGCGGATCGGACCAGGCCCCAGCCGGACGCCGCCGCCAGGTCGAGGACGGCCTCGTCGTCGCGGGTGGCGACCGCGCCGCGGGTGAGGACGGCCAGCCGGGTGTCCGCGAGGCGCTCGTCGGAGAGGAAGTCCTGCAGTAGCCCGAGGACGTCCGCGGTCAGGGCGTGAGTCTGGGCGTCCGGATCGTCGTCACCCCCTGAGCGGCAGGAGACGAGGACGACGGCGGGAGCCGCCGAACCGGCCGCGATCGCGTCGCGAAGGGCCGCCAGGCTCGGGTGGACCGTCTCGCCGGTCACGTACCCGGCGGCGTCACCGATGACCGCCCAGTCACCGGCGGGCGCCTCGGGCGCGGCGGAGGCCGGCAGCCGGGGCCAGCCCAGCTGGTACAGCGGCCGGGACTGCGCCGGAAGCGTCGTCCCGAGCCGATCGAACCGGACCGACCGGGTGACCAGGGACTCGACCGTTCCGACGTTGGCCCCCGTGGCGTCGGACAGCCGGAGCGTGACGGATCCGTCGGCGGTCGGGATGAGCGCTACGCGCAGGGTGTCGACCCCGGTGACGTCGAGCGTGACGCCGTTCCAGGAGAAGGGGAGCTGGATGGTGTCGGGGTCTCGGTCCGGCGTGAGCGTGGGGTGGAGCGCGGCGTCGAGGAGCGCGGGATGCAGGTGGAACCGGCCGGTGTGATGGGTCGGCGCGAGACGCGTTTCCGCGTACGTGGCGCGCTCGCCCTTCCAGGCGCGTTCGAGCGCCTGGAAGGCGGGGCCGTAGTGGTAGCCGTACGTGCTGAGCGTGTCGTAGAGGTCGCCGGTGTCGATGGCGGCGGCACCCGCGGGCGGCCAGGAGGTCTGGGGCGTCGCCGGGGCGGCGTCTTCGGCCGTGATCGTGCCGGTCGCGTGGGTGGTCCAGTGCGGCGCGTCATCGGTCGTCGTCGTCGACCGGATGGTGACCGCGTGGCGGCCGTCGCGGTCGGGCGGCGAGAGCGTGACCTGTAGGTGCGTGGTGCCGCTCTCGGTGAGAGGCAGCGGCGCGTGAAGCGTCAGCTCCTCGATGCGGTTGCAGCCGGCCTGGTGCGCGGCGTGGAGGGCGAGCTCGAGGTACGCGGTCGCGGGCAGGAGCGTCGTCGTGTGGACGGTGTGGTCGGCGAGCCACGGATGGGTGTTGAGGGAGATCCGCCCGGTGAGGAGCCGCCCTCCGTCGGGGAGCTGCGTGGTCGCGCTGAGGAGCGGATGGCCGGTGGGCTGCATGCCGTGCTGGGCGGCGTTGACGGCGGGCTGCTGGGCGATCCAGTAGCGCTGGTGCTCGAACGGATACGTCGGCAGGTCCGAACCCGGGCCGGCGGGGAGCAGGCGATCCCAGTCGAGCGCGATCCCGGCGGTGTGGGCGCAGGCGACCCCGGCGACCAGCGTTTCGGCCTGGGGACGCTTGAGGTGTTGCAGCGGGATCACTTCGACGTCGCTGAGGGCCGTGAGTGTGCCGTCGGGCCCGATCTCGAGGTACGTCGTGACGCCGTTGTCGCGCAGGTGGGTGAGGCCGTCGTGGTAGCGGACGGTGCCGAGGATCTGTTCGGCCCAGTACGCGGGGGTGTGGTTGGCGGGTTCGCCGGTGAGGTTGGAGATCACCGGTGTGTGCGGGGTCTGGTGCGTGATGGTCCGTGCGGTCGCCGTCAGCGCGTCGGCCGCGCCGTTCATCAGGGGTGAGTGGAAGGCCCGGGTGGAGTTCAGGGTCGTGGTCTTGCGGCCTTGGTCGGCCCAGTGGGCGGTGATGGCGGCGACCTCGTCGGGTGCGCCGGAGATGACGGTGCTGGTGGGTGCGTTGATGGCGGCGATGGTGACGCCGTCGGTGAGGGTGGTCTCTTCGGCGGCTGGCGTTGATCGCTGCCATGGCGCCGGGCGGGGTGTCGTTCATGAGCCGGGCGCGGGTGGTGACCAGGAGCGCTGCGTCGGCGAGGGTGAGGGTGCCGCTGGTGTGCGCGGCGGTGAGTTCGCCGAGGGAGTGGCCGAGTAGGTAGTCCGGGGTGATGCCCCAGTGGGTGAGTAGCCGGTGCAGGGCGACTTGGTAGGCGAACAGGGCGGGTTGGGTGTAGAGGGTCTGGTCGAGCAGTTCGGCTTCGGTGCCGAAGATGATGGTCTTCAGTGGTCGGTCGAGGTGGGCGTCGAGGTGTTCGCAGGCCTCGTCGAAGGCCTGGGCGAAGACGGGGTAGGTCTCGTACAGCTCGCGGCCCATGCCCGGGTGCTGGGTGCCCTGTCCGGAGTACAGGAACGCGACCTTCCCACCGGGCTTGGCCACGCCGGGGGTGACCTCGTCCAGCCGGGAGACGAACTCCTCGAGGTCGCGTCCGACGACGGCGGCTCGGTGGTCGAAGTGCGTACGCCCGGTCGCCAGGGTCCGGGCGACCTGGACCGGATTCAGGTCCGGGTGGGCGGCGACGTGGTCGCGGAGCTGTTCGGCCTGGGCGTGCAGGGCCGCCTGGGTCTTGGCGGACAGCACCCACGGCACCACCACGCCAGCCGGATCGTGACCGGCGCCTGAGGAGACCGGGGCCTGCTCGAGGATGAGGTGGGCGTTGGTGCCGCTGACCCCGAACGAGGAGATCCCCGCGCGGCGGAGGTGCCCGGTCTCGGGCCACGAACGGGACTCGGTGAGCAGGGCGACGGTCTCGTCGGACCAGTCGATGTGCGGGGACGGCTCGTCCACGTGCAGCGTCCGGGGAAGCACGCCGTGCCGGAGCGCCTGGACGAGTTTGACCACACCGGCGACGCCCGCGGCGGCCTGGGCGTGCCCGATGTTGGACTTGATCGAACCCAGCCACAGCGGCTGGGCGGGATCGCGGTCCGCACCGTAGGTGGCGATGAGGGCCTGCGCCTCGATCGGGTCGCCCAGCGTCGTACCGGTGCCGTGGGCCTCGACGGCGTCCACGTCGGCCGTGCTCAGGCCCGCGTTGGCGAGTGCGGCGCGGATGACGCGCTGCTGCGAAGGCCCGTTGGGTGCGGTGAGGCCGTTGCTGGCGCCGTCCTGGTTGATGGCCGAGCCGCGGATCACCGCGAGGACCTGGTGGCCGTTGGCCTCCGCGTCGGAGAGCCGCTCCAGCAGGAACATGCCGGCGCCCTCGGCCCACGCCACGCCGTCGGCGGCGGCGGCGAACGACTTGCAGCGCCCGTCCGGGGACAGCCCGCGCAGGCGGCTGAACTCCACGAACATTCCGGGCGTGGCCATGATCGTGGCCCCGCCGGCCAGGGCCATCCCGCACTCGCCGTTCCGCAGCGCCTGCACCGCCAGATGCATGGCCACCAGCGACGACGAGCACGCGGTGTCCACGCTGAACGTGGGCCCCTCGAAGCCGAAGGTGTACGCCACGCGTCCTGAGGCGACGCTCGCGGTGTTGCCGGTCAGCAGGTAGCCGCCGAGCTCCTCCGAACCCTGATGCTGGAGGGAGAGGTACTCCGCGGTCGCCACGCCGGCGAAGACACCGGTGTCGCTACCGCGCATGGTCACGGGGTCGATCCCCGCCCGCTCGAACGCCTCCCAGGCGGTCTCCAGCAGCAGCCGCTGCTGCGGATCCATCGCGAGGGCCTCACGCGGGCTGATCCCGAAGAACCCCGCGTCGAACTCGTCGACACCCTGGAAGAAGCCGCCGTGAACGGTGTACGTCTTCCCCGGAGCGTCCGGGTCGGGATCGTAGAGCTCGGCCAGGTCCCAGCCACGATCGTCGGGGAACTCCGTGACCGCGTCGACGCCGTCGGCCACCAGCCGCCACAGGTCGTCCGGAGAACGGACGTCTCCGGGCAGGCGGCAGCCCATTCCCACGATCGCGATCGGCTCGTCGCCCGCCCGTACCGTGGCCGGGCGCCTCGTCGGTGCCTCGGCGGGTCCGGCCGCGTCGCCGGACAGCTCGTCGGCCAGGTGAGCGGCCAGCGCGCCCGGCGTCGGATAGTCGAACAGCGTCGTGGCGGGCAGCCGCAGGCCGGTCGCCGTGCTGAGGTGGTTGCGCAGCTCCACCGCGCCGAGGGAGTCGAAGCCCAGTCCCTGGAAGGGCTTCGTGGCCTCGACGGCGTCGGGCGTGGCATGCCCCAGCGTGATGGCGGCCTGCCGGCGTACGAGGTCGAGCAGGAGGCTCTCCCGCGCGGACCGGTCCTTGCCGGCGAGCTGTGCCTGTATCCCCGTCGCGGCCGAAGTCCCGAGGGAGCGTCGGGCGCGCCGCGTGGAGCCGCGGATCAGCCCCCGCAGGATCGCCGGAACCTCCACGCCCGCCGTACGGGCGCGCAGGTCCAGCCGGGCGGGCACCAGCGTCGGCCGATCCGACGCGAGCGCGGAGTCGAGAAGGGCCAGGCCCTGTTCGGCCGGCATGGCGGCGATTCCACCGCGCGCGATGCGTGCCGTGTCGGCGGCGGCCAGGTCACCGGCCATGCCGGCCGCCCACGGGCCCCAGGCGAGGGAGATCGCCGGTCGGCCGTTGGAGTGGCGGTGGTGGGCGAGGGCGTCGAGGTAGCTGTTGGCGGCGGCGTAGTTGGCCTGTCCCGGGCTGCCGAGAGTTCCGGCGGCGGAGGAGAACAGGACGAACGCGCTGAGGTCCTTGGTGAGTTCGTGCAGGTTCCAGGCCGCGTCGACCTTGGGCCGGAGGACGGCGTGAAGTTGTTCGGGGCTCAGCGCGGTGATGGTCGCGTCGTCCAGGACGCCCGCGGTGTGGATGACCGCGGTGAGCGGGTGCTCGGCGGGGACGCCGTCGAGGAGGTCGCTGAGCGCGTCCCGGTCGGCGGCATCGCAGGCGGCGATGGTGACGTCGGCGTCGAGTTCTCGCAGTTCGGCGGCGCCGGGTGCGTCCGGTCCGCGTCGGCTGGTGAGGAGGAGGTGGCGGACGCCGTGCTCGGCGACCAGGTGGCGGGCGACCAGCGCACCGAGGGTGCCGGTGCCGCCGGTGATCAGGACGGTCCCGTCGGGGTCGAAGGTGGGGGCGTCGCCGGACTCGGCGGGCTTGAGGCGCGGGACGTAAAGGGCGCCGTCGCGCACGGCGAGCTGCGGTTCCCCGGTGGCGATGGCGGCGGCGAGCCCGGTGGCCACCGGCCCGTCGGCGTCGATGAGGTGGATCCGGTCGGGGTTCTCGGCCTGGGCGCTGCGGATCAGGCCCCACACCGCGGCGGCGGGCAGGTCGCGAACGTCCTCCTCGCCGGTCGAGACCGCACCCTGGGTGAGCACGACGAGTCGCGTCTCCGCGAACCGCGCGTCGCCCAGGAAGGCCTGGACCAGCTCGAGGACGCGTGCCGTCAGCGCATGGGCCCCGGCGTCGCCGGACGAGACGGCGGGAGCGAGGACGAGCCCCGGAGCTTCGCCGGCGGAGTCGATCAGGGCGGAGATATCGGCGCAGGACCGGACGCGGAGGCTGGCGCGTTCCAACGCGGTCACGTCGGCGGTGTCCCGTTCGCCGACGACGGCCGCGTCCCCGGCGAGGGCCGGCAGCTCGGCGGGCACGGGCGCGGGAACCCAGCCGACCTCGAACAACGCGTCGTCACGTACACCGGCGGCCGACGCGAGCTGGGCGGCGGGTACGGGACGCGTGACGAGGGAGCCGATCGTCGCGACCGGAGCGCCGGTGCCGTCGGCGAGGGTCAGCCGCATGGTGTCGGGACTCAGCACACTGATGCGTACGCGGAGCCGGTCCGCGCCGGACGCGTGCAGCGACACGTCGCTCCACGAGAACGGGACGCTCAGGTTCCCGGCGCTCTCGGCGGCCTGGTTGACCGTCTCGATGGCGAAGGTCTGGAGGGCGCCGTCGAGAAGCGCGGGATGGATGCCGAAGGCGCCGCCGTCGGCGTCGTCGGGCAGGGCCACCTCGGCGTAGAGCGTGTCGCCCTTCCGCCACGCCGCCTGAAGGCCGAGGAAGATCGGCCCGTACCCGAAGCCGAGACCGGCGAGGAGCGTCTGGATGTCGTCGACGTCGAGCACCGTGGCGTCGGCCGGTGGCCACGCGGAGAGCTCCGCCGGCTCCGCCGTCGCGGCGGAGGAGAGCAGGCCACTCGCGTGCTGCGTCCACTCGACGTCCGTCGTGGCGTCCTCGGGCCGTGAGTGAACGGTGAAGGGACGCCGGCCGCCGTCGTCCTCCGTACCGAGCGTGAGGCGCAGCTGCCGGGCCTCGTTCGCACGTACGGCGAGGAACACGTGGTGGGTGAGTTCCTCGACGTGGTCGCTGCCGATGTACTGGGCGGCGTGCAGGGCGAGCTCGATGTACGCCGTGCCGGGCACGATGACGGTGCCGTCGATGGTGTGCTCGCCGAGCCAGGGCTGGGCGTCGAGAGAGATCCGCCCGGTGAACACGTGCCCCTGGTCACCGGGGAGCTCGACCACGGCGCTGAGGAGAGGGTGGGTGGTCGTGTCGAGCCCGGCGGCGGCGAGGTCGGCATTGGCGGGGGCGTCGAGCCAGTAGCGGTCCCGCTGGAACGGATAGGTCGGCAGGTCCGCGCCCTCGCCGGTGGGGAGCACCTGCGCCCAGTCGAGCGCGGTCCCGGCGGTGTGGGCCTGGGCGATTCCGGCGACGAGCGTCTCGACCTGGTCCCGCTCGGGGTGCTGCAGCGGGATCACGTCGGCGTCGGTCAGGGCGCTGAGCGTACGGTCGGGCCCGATCTCGATGTACGTGGTGACGTCGTTGTCGCGCAGGTACGTCGTGGCGCCGTGATAGTCGACGGTGCCACGGAGATGGTCGGCCCAGTAAGCCGCCGTGTGGATGGCCGGTTCGCCGGTGAGGTTGGAGATCACCGGCGTGTGCGGGGTCTGGTGCGTGACGGTCCGCGCGGTCGCCGTCAGCGCGTCGGCCGCCCCGTCCATCAGCGGTGAGTGGAACGCCCGGGTGGTGTTGAGGCTCGTGGTCTTGCGGCCCTGGTCCGCCCAGTGGGCGGCGATGGCGGCGACCTCGTCGGGCAACCCGGAGATGACCGTGCTGGTCGGCCCGTTGATCGCGGCGATGCTCACGCCGTCCGTGAGGGTCGGGGTGATCTCCTCGACGCCGGCGTTGATCGCCGTCATCGCGCCGGGCGGGGTGTCGTTCATCAGCCGGGCGCGAGTGGTGACCAGGAGTGCCGCGTCGGCGAGGGTGAGGGTCCCGCTGGTATGCGCGGCGGTCAGCTCGCCGAGCGAGTGGCCGAGCAGGTAGTCCGGGGTGATGCCCCAGTGGGTGAGCAAGCGGTGCAGGGCGACCTGGTACGCGAACAGTGCGGGCTGGGTGTAGAGGGTCTGGTCGAGCTTCTCGTCGGTGCCGAAGACGATGGTCTTCAGCGGCCGGTCCAGGTGGGCGTCGAGGTGTTCGCAGACCTCGTCGAAGGCCTGAGTGAAGACGGGGAAGGCGTCGTACAGCTCGCGGCCCATGCCCGCGTGCTGGGTGCCCTGCCCCGAGTAGAGGAACGCGACCTTCCCACTAGGGTCGGCCACACCGGGAGTGAGCTCCTCCAGCCGGGAGACGAACTCCTCGACGCTGCGTCCTACGACGGCAGCTCGGTGCTCGAAGTGCGTACGCCCGGTCGCCAGGGTCCGCGCGACCTGGACCGGATCCAGGTCCGGGTGGGCGGCGACGTGGGCGCGGAGCTGCTCGGCCTGGGCGTGCAGGGCAGCCTCGGTCTTGGCGGACAGGACCCAGGGCACCACCGTGTTCGCGGGTGTGGTGGTCTCCACCGCACGGGCCGGGGGTCCCTCGAGGATCACGTGGGCGTTCGTGCCGCTGATGCCGAAGGACGAGACGGCGGCGCGTCGGGCGCGGTCGGTCCCGGGCCAGGGCTGAGTCTCGGTCAGCAGGGACACGGTCCGGTCGGACCAGTCGATGTGCGGGGACGGCTCGTCCACGTGCAGCGTCCGCGGCAGCACGCCGTGGCGCATCGCCTGGACCATCTTGATGACCCCGGCGACGCCCGCGGCGGCCTGGGTGTGCCCGATGTTGGACTTGACCGAGCCCAGCCACAGCGGCCGCTCGGGGTCGCGATCCGCGCCGTACGTCGCGATCAGGGCCTGTGCCTCGATCGGGTCGCCGAGCGTCGTACCCGTCCCGTGCGCCTCGACGGCGTCCACGTCGGCCGGGTCCAGGCCCGCGTTCGCCAGTGCGGCGCGGATGACGCGCTGCTGCGACGGGCCGTTCGGTGCGGTCAGGCCGTTGCTCGCGCCGTCCTGGTTGACCGCCGAACCCCGGATCACGGAGAGGATCTGGTGGCCGTTGGCCTCGGCGTCGGACAGCCGCTCGACGAGCAGCATGCCCACGCCCTCGCCCCACCCCGTGCCGTCGGCGGCTCCGGCGAAGGACTTGCAGCGTCCGTCCGGGGACAGGCCGCGCTGCCGGCTGAACTCCACGAAGAGGCCGGGGGAGGCCATGATGGTGGCGCCGCCGACCAGCGCCATGTCGCACTCGCCGTTGCGCAGCGCCTGCACGGCCAGGTGCAGCGCCACCAGCGACGACGAACACGCGGTGTCGACCGTGACCGCCGGGCCCTCAAGACCGAGCGTGTAGGCCACCCGGCCGGAGGCGACGCTCGCGAGCATGCCGGTCAGCAGGTAGCCCTCGGACTCCTCCGGCCCGCCGTACCGGAGCGAGGTGTACTCCTGCGCGGCGGTACCGGTGAAGACGCCGGTGCCGCTGCCACGCAGCGAGTCGGCGTCGATGCCGGCCCGTTCGAGCACCTCCCAGGCGGTCTCCAGCAGCAGCCGCTGCTGCGGATCCATCGCGAGGGCCTCGCGCGGACCGATCCCGAAGAATCCCGCGTCGAACTCGTCGGCGTCATGCAGGAATCCGCCGTGGACGGAGTAGGTCTTTCCGGCCTGGTCGGGATCGGGATCGTAAAGGGCGTCGGCCTTCCAGCCACGGTTCGCCGGAAACTCCGAGACCGCGTCACGGCCTTCGGAAACGAGACTCCACAGCTGCTCCGGTGACCGGGCCCCACCAGGAAAGCGGCAGGCCATCGACACGATCGCGACGGGCTCCCGGCTTTTCGATTCGACATCGCGAAGGCGCCGGCGCGTCTGGTGGAGATCGGTGGTCACTCGCTTGAGATAACCGCGGAGCAATTCCTCGTTCGACATGATGCCGTCAGCCCTAGAGTTCGTTCTCGATGAAGTCGAATATCTCGTCGTCGGTCGCGGAGTCGATCTTTTCGGCGATCGCTTCGGCGTCCGTTGAGTCGGCCGTACCGCGCACCTTGCGCAGAAGCTCGTTCAGCGACTCGATGAGCTCCATGCGCGTCTCCGCATCGGCGGAGGCGGCCAGCACGGGCCGTTCCAGCCGTTCCAGGTCCGCGAGGACGGATGTGGGTGCGGCCGGCCGCATGGGTGCGAAGAGCCCCATCAGGTGATCGGCGAGCGCGGCCGGTGTGGGGTGGTCGAAGACCAGGGTCGCGGGCAACCGCAGCCCCGTGATGGCGGCGAGCCGGTTGCGGAGCTCGACGCCGGTGAGGGAATCGAACCCCGCCTCCTTGAACGCGCGTTCGCTCTTCAACGCCGACGGCGAGGCGTGTCCCACCACGGCCGCCGCCTCCGACCGGACGAGGTCCAGCACGCTCTGGCGCCGCTCGGGTTCGGGCAGGTCCGTCAGCCGCTGCGCCCAGTTCACGGACGGGACCCGGCCCGACGGCGCGAGTCGCCGTACCGGCCTGCGGACGAGCTGCCGCAGCATGGCCGGTAGCGTCCCCGACTCGGCCTGGGACCGGAGGACGCCGATCCGCAGCCGCGCGGGGACCAGGACGGCCGGTCCCGAGTCGTGCGCGTCGAAGAGACGGAGACCCTGCTCGTAGGGGAGCGCTGCGATGCCCGTACGCGCCGCGCGTACGCGATCCGCCTCGCTGAGCCCGCTCGTCATGCCCGTGTCCTGCGCCCACGGTCCCCAGGCGAGTGACGTGGCGGGCAGGCCCTCCGCTCGCCGGTGCTGCGCGAGCGCGTCCAGGAAGCCGTTGGCGGCGGCGTAGTTGCCCTGCCCGGGGTTGCCCAGGGTGCCGGCGAGCGAGGAGAACAGGACGAACGCCGCCAGATCCGGGCCGGTGAGTTCGTGCAGGTTCCAGGCGGCGTCGACCTTGGGCCGCAGGACGGCGTCGACCCTTTCGGGCGTGAGGGCCGTGATGGTGCCGTCGTCGAGGACCCCGGCGGAGTGGATGACGGCCGTGAGCGGGTGAGCGTCCGGGACGTCGCGCAGCAGGTCGCCCAGCGCGGCCCGGTCGGCGAGGTCGCACGCGGCGATGCGCACGTGCGCGCCGAGCGCGGTCAGGTCGGCGGTGAGCTCGGCGGCACCCGGGCTATCGGACCCCCGCCGGCTGGTGAGCAGCAGGTGACGGGCACCGTGGTCGGTGACCAGGTGACGTGCCACGAGCGCGCCGAGCGCGCCGGTGCCACCGGTCACGAGCACCGTACCGTCCGGGTCCAGGGGCGTCGGCATGGTCAGGACGAGCTTGCCGATCGTCCGCCCCTGGCTGAGCAGGCGGAACGCGCGCGGGGCCTCGCGGACGTCGAAGGCCGTCACGTACGGCGGCTGGAGGACTCCGCGTTCGAAGAGTTCGACGAGCTCGATGAGGATCTGCCGGATGCGGTCGGGACCGGCCTCGGACATGTCGAACGCGCGGTAGCCGACCCCCGGGTACTGCTCCGCGACGAGATCGGGGTCACGGACATCGGTCTTGCCCATCTCGAGGAAGTGTCCGCCGAGCGGGAGGAGGCGGAGAGAGGCGTCGACGAAGTCGTGTGCCAGCGCGTTGAGGACGACGTCGAAGCCCCGGCCGTGGGTGACGTCGTGGAAGACGTGCTCGAAGTCGAGGGTGCGGGAGCCCGCGAGGTGGTCGTCGGCAAAGCCCGCCGCCCGCAGGATGTCCCATTTGGCGGAACTGGCGGTGCCGTACACGTCGGCGCCCCAGTGCCGGGCGAGCTGGGTCGCGGCCGCGCCGACCCCGCCCGCGGCGGCATGGATGAGGACGCGCTGCCCGGCGCGCAGCCCGGCCAGGTCGGCCAGGCCGTAGTAGGCGGTCAGGAAGACCACCGGCACCGCCGCGGCCTGGCCGAACGTCCATCCCGCCGGGATACGTACGGTCAGGCGGTGATCGGTCACCGCGATCGGCCCCAGCATCCCGCTGAACAGGCCCATGACCCGATCGCCGACGGCCACCCCGGTGACCTCCGGGCCCACCTCGGTGACGACCCCGGCGCCTTCGGCGCCGATCGCCATCGGACCCGGATACGTCGCGAGCGCCATCAGCGCGTCGCGGAAGTTCAGGCCCGCCGCCCGTACGGCGACGCGAATCTGCCCCGGCCGCAGCGGCGCCGTGGCCTCGGGGCACGTTACGAGGGCCAGATCGTCCAGGGTGCCCGGAGTGGTGACGTCCAGCCGCCAGGCGGCCTCGCCGGGCGGCGGAGTGAGCGCGTCCGCGGCGGGAGCTCGTACGAGCCGGGGGGCGAGGAGCTCGCCGTCGCGTACGGCGAGTTCCGGTTCGCCGGCCAGCGCGGTCGCGATCGCCGTGGGCAGGGCGCCGATCGAGGCGTCCCGGCCATCGAGGTCGATCAGCGCGATCCGCCCGGGGTTCTCGGACCGTGCGGCGCGGAGCAGCCCCCAGAGCGGCGCACGTACGAGGTCACGGATCCGCTCGCCGGCCGTCGCGCTGACCGCACCCCGCGTGAGGACGACCAGAAGGGAGGACGCGAGCGACTCGTCGCCCACCCACCGCTGCAGGAACCGCAGCGTGTCGGTGACGGCGTCGTGGGTCTCCCGTACGAGGTCGTCGCCGGTGGCGGCGTCGTCGTACGCGAGCACCACGGCCGGAGCCGTGGCCCCCGCCTCGACGGCCGAGCGGAGCGCGGACAGATCCGCGTACGCGGTGCCGCCGGTCGCGAGTGCGGCGGCGGCCTCACCGAGGACGGCGAGCGACGGGTGGCCGGAGGGCGCGTCGGGAACGGGCACCCAGTCGAGCTGGAACAGCGAGTCCTCAGGTCCGGAGGACGGCTGATCCGAGGTCACCGGCCGGGTGGCCAGCGATCGGGCGACCGCGACCGGAACGCCGCCCGAGTCCGTGGCGAGGATCGTCAGCGCGCCATCGGCGGCCGGCGTCAGCCTGACCCGGAGCGCCGTGGCCCCGGTCGCGTACAGGGAGACCCCGGTCCACGAGAACGGCAGCCGTACCTGGTCCGTGCCCTCGGTGGCCGCGACCGCGTGCAGCGCCGCGTCGAGCAGCGCCGGATGAACGCCGAACGCACCCGTCTCGGCGGAAAGACGTACCTCGGCGTAGAGATCGTCGTCGTGCCGCCATGCGGCGTGCAGCCCCTGGAAGGCGGGACCGTAGGCGAGCCCACGGGCGGCGAGGCGGTCGTACAGACCGGCGAGTTCCACCGGTCCCGCGCCGGGAGGCGGCCACGCGTCCAGCGAGAACGGCTCCGCGGGTCCGCCCGAGGCGATCACGCCGGTGCCGTGCTGCGTCCAGACCGTCCCGTCCTCGAGCGCACCCGGCTGAGAGTGGATCGTGAGCTGCCGCCGTCCGGAGTCGTCGGGCGGGCCGACCCGTACCTGGAGCCGTACCACCTGGTCTTCGGGCAGGACGAGCGGCGCGTGGAGGGTGAGTTCCTCGACGGTGTCGCAACCGGCCTGCTGGGCGGCGTGGAGCGCGAGCTCGAGCTGGGCGGTGCCCGGAAGCACGACGGTGCCGTGGATCGTGTGGTCGGCGAGCCACGGCTGCGTGTCGAGGGAGATCCGCCCGGTGAGGAGGTGCCCGCCGTCGGCGAGCTCGACCGCGGCCCCGAGGAAGGGGTGATCCGTGGTGTCGAGGCCGGTGCCGGTGGGCGCGTCGAGCCAGTAGCGGTCCCGCCGGAACGGGTACGTCGGCAGGTCCGGGACCGGGCCGACCGGGAGCATCTGATCCCACGCGAGGGCGACCCCGGTGGTGTGGGCGTGGGCGACCCCGGCGATCAGCGTCTCGACCTGGTCCCGCTTGGGATGCTGCAGCGGGATCACCGCGGCGTCCGTGAGAGCTGTGAGCGTGCCGTCCGGCCCGATCTCGAGGTACGTGGTGACGTTGCCGTCCCGCAGGTGGGCGACGCCGTCCCGGTAGTTGACGGTGCCGAGCATCTGTTCGGCCCAGTAGGTCGCCGTGTGGGTGGCGGGTTCGCCGGTGAGGTTGGAGATCACCGGCGTGTGCGGGGTCTGGTGCGTGAGGGTCCGCGCGGTGGCCGTCAGGGCCTCGGCCGCCCCGTTCATCAGCGGTGAGTGGAAGGCCCGGGAGGTCTTCAGCGCCGTCGTCTTGCGGCCCTGTTCCGCCCAGTGCTTGGTCACGATGGCCACGTCGTCGGGTGCGCCGGAGATGACCGTGCTGGTCGGCCCGTTGACGGCGGCGATCGTGACGCCGTCCGTGAGGGTCGGGGTGAGCTCCTCGATGCCGGCGTTGATCGCTGCCATCGCGCCGTCCGGGGTGTCGTTCATGAGCCGGGCGCGGGTGGTGACCAGGAGTGCGGCGTCGGCGAGGGTCAGTGTGCCGCTGGTGTGCGCGGCGGTCAGCTCGCCGAGGGAGTGGCCGAGCAGGTAGTCCGGGGTGATGCCCCAGTGGGTGAGCAGGCGGTGCAGGGCGACTTGGTAGGCGAACAGTGCGGGTTGGGTGTAGCGCGTCTGGTCGAGCGGCTCGTCGGTGCCGAAGAGGATGGTCTTGAGCGGACGGTCGAGGTGGGCGTCGAGGTGTTCGCAGGCTTCGTCGAAGGCCTGGGCGAAGGCGGGGTAGGTCTCGTACAGCTCGCGTCCCATGCCCGGGTGCTGGGTGCCCTGTCCGGAGTACAGGAACGCGACCTTCCCGCCCGGCTTGGCCACACCGGGGGTGAGCTGATCCAGGCGTGCGGTGAGTTCCTCGAGGTCGCGTCCGGTGACGGCGGCTCGGTGCTCGAAGTGCGTACGCCCGGTCGCCAGGGTCCGCGCGACCTGGACCGGATCCAGGTCCGGGTGGGCGGCGACGTGGTCGCGGAGCTGCTCGGCCTGGGCGTGCAGGGCCGCCTCGGTCTTGGCGGACAGCACCCACGGCACCACCGTGTCCGTACGCGCAGCAGCGTCCACCGCGGGCGGTGCCTCGAGGATGACGTGGGCGTTCGTGCCGCTGATGCCGAAGGAGGAGACGGCCGCCCGGCGAACACGGTCCGGCCAGGGCTGCGGCTCGGTCAGCAGGGCGACGGTCCCGTCGGACCAGTCGATGTGCGGCGACGGCTCATCGACGTGCAGGGTCCGCGGCAGTACGCCGTGGCGCATCGCCTGGACCATCTTGATGATCCCCGCCACACCGGCTGCGGCCTGCGCGTGCCCGATGTTGGACTTGATCGAGCCCAGCCACAGCGGCTGGTCGGGGTCGCGGTCTTCGCCGTAGGTCGCGATCAGGGCCTGCGCCTCGATCGGGTCGCCGAGCGTCGTACCCGTCCCGTGCGCCTCGACGGCGTCGATGTCGGCCGGGTCCAGACCGGCGTTCGCCAGCGCGGCGCGAATCACGCGCTGCTGCGAGGGGCCGTTGGGTGCGGTCAGCCGGCTGCTGGCGCCGTCCTGGTTGATGGCCGAGCCGCGGATCACCGCGAGGATCTGGTGGCCGTTGGCCTCGGCGTCGGACAGCCGCTCGACGAGCAGCATGCCCACGCCCTCGCCCCAGCCGGTGCCGTCGGCGGACGCGGCGAAGGAGCGGCAGCGCCCGTCCGGGGACAGGCCGCGTTGGCGGCTGAACTCGATGAACGTGTCCGGGGTCGCCATCACGGTCACGCCGCCCGCGAGGGCCATGTCGCATTCGCCGTTCCGCAGCGCCTGGGCCGCCAGGTGCAGCGCGACCAGCGATGACGAGCACGCGGTGTCGACGGTGACCGCCGGGCCCTCGAGGCCGAACGTGAAGGCGACCCGCCCGGAGGCGACGCTCCCGGAGCTGCCCGTGCTGATGTAGCCCTCGAAGCCGTCCGGCGCGTTGCCGAGCAGCCGGGCGGCGTAGTCGCCGTACATGATCCCGGCGAACACGCCGGTCGCGCTGCCGCGCATGGTGTGCGGCGGGATCCCGGCCCGCTCGAAGGTCTCCCAGGCGGTCTCCAGCAGCAACCGCTGCTGCGGATCGACGGCCGGCGCCTCACGCGGGCTGATCCCGAAGAACTCGGGATCGAACGCGTCGGCGTCGTGCAGGAAGCCGCCCTCGCGCGTGTAGCTCTTCCCCGTACGGTCCGGGTCGGGGTCGTACAGGCCGTCGACGTCCCAGCCCCGGGTGGCCGGGAAGCCCGACACCGCGTCCGTGCCCGAGGCGACCAGCCGCCACAGGTCGTCGGGGTTGCGCACGCCACCGGGATAGCGGCAGCCCATCCCGATGATGGCGAGGGGCTCCCGGCTCTTCGACTCGGCCGCCGAAAGGAGCCGCCGGGTCTCGTGCAGCTCGGCGGTCACCCGCTTGAGATAGTCGCGAAGCTTGTCCTCAACCGTCATCTTCTCGGGTGCCTCCGCTGTGCTGGTGCGTCTACCGGGCGCCTTCCGCCGTCGAGCGGCGTGTGCCCTAGCTGTCCAGGAAGAGACTCGCCTTGATGAGCGAGGTCATCGCGTCCGGACGCTCGAGGAGCTGGAAACTGCGCGTGCCCTTGAGGCCGTGGTAGCGACCGCTGATCCCGTACGCCGGCACCGTCTTGTTGCCGGTCGCGGGGAACATCGGGTACATGCCGGACCAGACGACGGCGCCGTCCTCGTACTCGTCGGCGGCGCTGACGAGCTGCATGACCGTGCCGTCCGGGTGGGAGAACGTGACGGCCGTTCCACGCGCCGTTCCGATCTTGGTTCCGTCGGCGTCATAGAGCTCGTCCTCGAAAGTCACGCTCGAGCCCATGTTGAAGACGTGGGAGACGAATTCGGCCCCACCCTTGCTTTCCGCCTGACCGCCAAAGCTAATTGTGGTGTGGCAAACTTCTTTGATGTTTTCGTACTTGATTTCCGTCGTGGTGGTCACGAGTCTCCAACCCCTGCTCTGTCTGCTCGGTCGGCGGTTCCTGCCGGGACATGCCGATGTCCTGCGCGACCTCGGCGATTTCATACTTTACGGAGACCGCTTAAGCCGCCCTAACTCCGCGCTTGCGTTCAAATTCGAGAGGTAGCTTTGGTGGAACATTGTTGACACTTCAGCCCGGGTTGTTGGACTAATCGCCCACTGAAAGGTCAGGGATGAAGGCACTCGTACTCGCAGGTGGTACCGGCACCAGGCTGCGGCCGTTCAGCCACAGCACTCCCAAGCAGCTCGTCGCCGTCGCGAACAGGCCCGTGCTCTTCCACGCGCTGGACACGCTCCGAACGGCGGGCGTCACCGACGTCGGCGTAATTGTGAGCGCACACAGCGGAGAGGTCCGCGCCGCGGTGGGGGACGGTTCCCGGTTCGGGATGAGCGTCACCTATCTCCCGCAGGACGAACCGCGGGGACTGGCGCACTGCGTAATGATCGCCCGCGACTTTCTCGCCGACGACGACTTCGTGATGTATCTCGGGGACAACATCTTCGCCGACGGCATCGCCGAGCCGCTTCTGGAGTTCCGGGAGACGAGGCCGGACGCCCAGCTCCTCGTGACCAAGGTCGCCGACCCGTCCCAGTACGGCGTCGTCGAGCTGGACGAGACCGGGCGGGTCCTGGCTCTGCGGGAGAAGCCCGCACACCCGAAGAGCGACCTCGCCGTCACCGGCGCGTACTTCTTCACCCCGGCCATCCACGAGGCCGTCGCCGGCATCGAGCCGAGCTGGCGCAACGAGTGGGAGATCACCGATGCGATCCAGTGGCTGGTGAGCAACGGCCGGCACGTGCGGGCCCGGCTCCTCTCCGGCTTCTGGGAGGACACCGGCACCCTCGACGGACTGCTGGACTGCAACAAGGTGCTCCTTGAGCGGATCCAGACCGACGTACGCGGGAGCGTGGACGCGCTCACCGAGATCATCGGCCCGGTCGTCGTCGAGGAGGGCGCGCGGATCGAACGCTCGGTGATCGTCGGTCCGGTCGTCATCGGCGCCGGCTGCACGATTTCGGACAGCAGGATCGGCCCGTTCACGTCGCTCGCCAGCGGCTGCCGCCTGGAGAACGCCGGGGTGGAGTACTCGATCCTCCTGGACCAGGCGTCGGTGGTGGGCGTGCGGTCGATCGCGGCGTCGATCATCGGCAGGGCCGGAGGGGTACGCCGGGAACCGAGCGGACTCCCGGTGCACCGGCTGCTGATCGGCGACGACAGCCAGATCGAGGTACCGGCATGAGACTGTTCATCACCGGCGGGGCCGGGTTCATCGGCTCCCACTACGTACGGAGCCTGCTCGAGGCGCGCTACCCGGGCACCGACGACGTCCAGGTCACCGTGCTGGACCTGCTGACGTACGCGGGGAACCCGGCGAACCTGCCGATGGAGGATCCCCGCCTCACCTTCGTACGCGGCGACGTGTGCGACGGGCCGTTGCTGTCCGAGCTGCTGCCCGGTCACGACGCGGTCGTGCACTTCGCCGCGGAGTCCCACGTCGACCGCTCGCTGCTGAACGCCTCGGCGTTCGTCACGACGAACGTGGTCGGTACCCAGACGCTCCTCGAGGCGTGCCGGAACACCGGCGTGAACCGGATCGTGCACGTGTCCACCGACGAGGTGTACGGGTCGATCCCAGAGGGCTCGTGGACCGAGAGCTCCACGCTGGCGCCCAACTCCCCGTACGCGGCGTCCAAGGCCGCTTCCGACCTCATCGCGCGGGCGTACTGGCGCAGCCACGACCTCGACATCTCGATCACGCGGTGCTGCAACAACTACGGCACGCACCAGCTCGCCGAGAAGGTCATCCCGCTGTTCGTCACCAACCTGCTCGACGGCCGGGACGTGCCGCTCTACGGGGACGGTCACCACGTACGCGAGTGGCTGCACGTCGACGACCACTGCCGCGCCGTCCACCTCGTGCTCACCCGGGGCCGGGCCGGCGAGGTCTACAACATCGGCGGAGGTACGGAGCTGAGCAACCGCGAGCTGACGCGGCGGCTGCTCGACCTGTGCGACTCCGGCTGGGAACGCGTCCGCCAGGTGCCCGATCGCAAGGCGCATGACCGGCGGTACTCGGTGGACTCGACCAAGATCCGCGAGGAACTGAATTTCGCGCCGCGCGTCCCGTTCGACCTCGGCCTCGCCGAGGTGACGGCCTGGTACCAGAACAACCGCGAATGGTGGGACCCCCTGCACCACCGGACGCGCCCAGCCGCCCTTTGAGGCGGCCGAATCGGAGAAGGTGAATGGCACAGACCACGCCGACCGCGCCCGCGAACGCGCGGACCAGGCTCCCGGCCCCCCTCATCAAGCTCATGGCCGTCGTCATGCTGGGCGCCCTCATGGTCCAGCTCGACGCGACGATGACGAACGTCGCCTACAGCACCCTGCTGCGCGAGTTCCACACCCCGCTGCTGACGATCCAGTGGATCAGCAGTGCCTACCTACTGGCGATGGCGACGGTGATCCCGCTGACCGCCTGGGCGCTGGACCGGTACGGCGCGAGAGCGGTGTGGATCGTGTGCATCGCCCTTTTCCTCGGCGGCTCGATGCTCTGCGGAGTGGCATGGTCGGCCGGGAGCCTCATCGCGATGAGGGTGGTGCAGGGACTCGGCGGCGGGATGCTCCTGCCCCTGGGCACCACGATCCTGGCGCAGGCCGCCGGGCCCGAACGCCTCGGCCGGGTGATGGCCGCGGTCGGCGTCCCGACCGTCCTCGCCCCGGCCCTGGGGCCGCTGCTCGGCGGGGCGCTGGTCACCGACCTGAACTGGCGGTGGATCTTCTACATCAACGTGCCGATCTGCCTGGTGGCCATCCTGCTGTCGGTGCGCTCGATCCCGAGCGCCCGCCGGGCGGGCGGTTCGCGGCTGGACGTGCTCGGGCTGGCGTTGCTGTCGCCGGGATGCGCCCTGATCGTGTTCGGCCTGACCGAGGCCGGGCACTACGTGAGCTTCACCGACTGGCACGCGTTCACGCCGCTGGCCGGTGGTCTGTTCCTGCTGCTGGTCTTCGGCCTGCACGCGACGCGAACCCGCACCGAGCCGATCATCGACCTGCGCCTGTTCCGCGCGGTCCGCACCTTCACCGCCGGCTCGGGGGTGATGTTCGTCGGCACCACCGCGCTCTTCGGCGCGGTCGCGCTCGTACCGCTCTACTACCAGCAGGTCCGCGGCTACACCGCCCTGCACGCCGGGCTGCTGCTGATCCCCCAGGGGCTGGGTATGGGGCTCGCGCTGCAGGTCGGGGGAGCCCTGACCGACCGGATCGCCCCGCGCCCGATCGTGCTGACCGGGCTGGTGCTCACCGGAGTGTCGACCTTCTACTACACGAGCCTGAACGCCCATTCCAGCGTGCTGATGATCAGCATCATGCTGGCGATGGTCGGCCTCGGCCTCGGCACGGTGATGGTCCCGGTGATGGCGATCGTCGTACGTGGGCTCGCGCGGGACATGGTTCCCCGCGCCGCGACCGCGAGCCGGATCCTGATGCAACTGGGAGGCTCGTTCGGTGCCGCCGTGGTCACCATCGTGCTTCAGACACAGTTCACCGACAGCGCGAAGTCCGGCCGGCTCGGCCCCGACGCGCTGGCCGGGGCCTTCGGCCATACGTTCTGGTGGATTCTGGCGTTCGCCATCGCCGCCTTCATCCCCGCCGTCTTCATACCCGGCACCGCCCCCCGACGGGCACCCGGGTAGAGACAGGACGGAGTGGTCCTCGATGTCGAGGGCCACTCCGTCCTTTGTCGCATCGGCAAGGAACCAGGTGCTCAGACGACGGTGTTCACGCGGAGCGTGCCGAGGTAGGGATGCCACAGATGCTCGGGATCGTTCTCCACGGTCTCGACGACCTCCCGCATGGCCACCAAGGCCTTCGGCTCCTCGTCGTCGTAGACGTCACCCTGGAGCATCTTCAGTACGTCGAGCCGGTACTGCGGGTCCTTGACGAACGCGGTGAACAGGATATTGAGCCGGTAGTAGATCGAGATGAACTCGTACCAGTTGCGCACCGCGCGGCGTAGCCGCTTCTCGTAGAGCGCGAACCGCTCCTTGGAGAAATCGCCCGCCTTGTGCGCGGCGATGATGTCGTGGCTGGCGATCCGCGCGCTGTTGACCGCCACGCTCACGCCGCTGGAGAAGATGGGATCGACGAAACGCGCGGCGTCGCCGATGAGCACGAACCGGTCGCCGCAGATCTCCTCCATGGAGTAGCTGTAGTCGCCCTCGGTCTTGAGCGGACGTACCTGGGTGCTCTGCCGGAGTTCCTTGCACAGTTCCGGCCGGCTGCCGATGAAGTCCCAGAAGAACCCCTCGCGATCCGACCCGGCCTCGGCGAAGCGCTTCTTCTGGGTCACCACGCCGACGCTGGTGATCGTGTCGGTGATCGGGATCTGCCAGACCCAGCTGTCCTTGATGGGCAGGTAGTGGATGAAGATGTAGTCGGCCTCGTCGGGATCGGCGGCGAGCGCCGTACGGTCCAGTCCCTCGAACCAGGCATGAATCGCGTACTGGTCGAAGATCGGGTCGGGGACCTTCACCTTGAGCTGCCTGCCGAGCATGGTCTGCCGCCCGGACGCGTCGACCACCATGCGGGCGGTGAAGTCCACCTCGCGGGGACCGACGCGGGTGGTCAGCGTGACCAGGTCGGGGTCCTCGAAGTTCACCTTCCGTACCCGGACGCCGTTGAACACCGTCGCGCCCCGGGACTCCGCGTGCTTGAGCAGGATCGCGTCGAAGACGCCCCGGTCGACGTGGAACGTGTAGTCCTGGTCCACCCCGGGCTGGTCCCGCTCACTGAACTTGATCTCGGCGGTACGCCAGTCGCCGTTGAGGTTCGTGAAGTTGCTGTTCGCGACGCGCTGGGACTGCGCCGTGGTCCATGCCGCGCCGTACTTCTTCGGGAATCCGGCCTCCTCGATCTTGTGCATGACCCCGATGTCCTGGAAGACGGGGGTCGTGGCCGGAATCAGGGACTCCCCGACGTGCTCTCTCGGGAAGGTCTCGCTCTCGAACAGGACGACGGAGAGTCCCGCGCCGACGAGATAGGAGGCGGCAGTGGAGCCCGCGGGGCCACCGCCGATGATCGCGACATCGAAATCGGGCGTCATCTGGGCTTCCCGTCAGGCCGTCGCCGGGGCGGCCAGCTCGACGATCATCGCCGAGATGCTGCGCACGTCCTTGAAGAACCGGGCGCTCACCTTCACCGGGGGGATCGTGACCCCCATGCCGTCCCGGATGTGGGTCAGCAGCACGGCCGTATTGAGGGAGTCGAGGACTCCCCACTCCAAGAGCGGCGTCGTCTCGGTCAGCTCCCCTTTCGGGTCGCCGCCCAGAAACTTGTCGCGGATGAAGCCGATCAGCTCCGCCGATATCTCGTTCTGCGCCATCATTCGGTCCTTTCGATGAGTGTTAGGGCCTGTCTCGAAGTCCCGCTGTCCTACTGCGCGGCGCCCAGGCGGCGCCTCGCCGCGTTGTCCTCAGTCGCCAGCCAAACCAGGCTGACTCCCTCGTCCGCCTTGCGAGCCATCCACCTGGACACCGCTCGCCACGGACGGAGACCTCGAGACAGGCCCCAGTGCCGTTCGGTCGACCTTGCCGTTGCGGGTACGTGGGAGTTCGGGCACGAAGTGGAACCGGTCCGCGATCATGTAGCGGGGGAGCCGGCGCGCGCAGTGCTGCTTCAGCGACAGGACGCCGGGTTCCCGGCCGGGCCGGGCCACGACGAAGGCCTCGAGCCGGGAGTTCATCGTTTCGCCGATGACCAGCACGGCGACCTCGTCGACGTCCGGGTGGGCGCCGAGGACCGCCTCCACCTCGCCGAGCTCGATCCGGTGGCCGCGGACCTTGACCATGTGATCGCGCCTGCCGACGTAGTCGAATCGGCCGTCGGCGACGACACGGACCAGGTCCCCGGTGAGATAGGGCCCTCGCTGTGGCTCACGTCCCCAGTAGCCGAGCATGACGGTCGGGCCGTCGACCACCAGCTCACCCTCCTCGCCGGGCCCGGCCGTGCCGCCGTCCGGCCGCAGCGCCCACACCGTGTCGCCGCTGCTCGCCCGGCCGATCGGAACCGGGTGGTCGCGGTCCAGGTCGGCCGGGGTGACCTGGTGAAACGTGCAGACATTGGTCTCGGTCGGGCCGTACAGGTTGAGGAGCGTGGCGTCGGTCCACGAGGCGAGCTGCCGGACGTACTCGATCGGGAACGGCTCGCCCGCGAACAGGACCGCTCGCAGCGCGGGCGACGGCGGGCGGGTCAGCATCCCGCCGTTCCGCATCATCAGGATCAGCGCGGACGGGACCGAGTACCAGACGCTGATCTTCCGCTCGTACATGAAGTCGACGAGCTGGCCCGGCGCGTACGCGAGCTCGGCGGAGACCAGGTGCACCGACGCGCCGATCGAGAACGCCGCGTACAGGTCCAGTACGGACAGGTCGAAGGTGAACGGCGCGTGGTTGGCGAACCGGTCGCCGGGTTCCGCGCCGAGCGTGGCCACCGCCCAGCCCACGAAGGCGAGGGCGTTGCGATGGCTGACGCAGACGCCCTTCGGCGTCCCTGTCGAGCCCGAGGTGTAGAGGATGTACGCCAGATCGTCCGGGGCCACGTACGCGTCGACGGGCGCCGCGTGCTCGTCGAGCGGTTCGCCGAGGTCCAGGTACCGGCCCTCGGGCCCGAGCTCGCCGCGGAGCGCGGGGATCCGCTCGCCCGTCGTGCACACGGCCCGCGCGTCGCAGTCCCGTGCCACGACGCCCACCCGCGCGACCGGGGAGGTGCCGTCCAGCGGGACGTACGCCGCCCCGAGCCGGAGTACGGCCTGGGTGGCGACCACCACGGACGTGGACTTCTCCGCCCAGACGATCACTCTGTCGCCGGGGCCGACGCCCAGCGACGACAGCCGGCGGGCCAGCGCGTCGGCCCGGGCGTCCAGCTCGCCGTAGCGCAGCGTGCCGTCGTCGTCCACGACCGCGGGCAGGTCCGGCGAGCGGCGCGCCGAGTCGATCACCAGCCGATGGAGGCTCACAACCCGGCCCCCCGCGCGATGATCTCCCGTTGGATCTCGGTCGTGCCCGAGAAGAGCACGCTGGGCACGGAGTCCCGTAGCTGCCGCTCGATGCCGGCCGGGCTGAGGTAGCCCGCGCCGCCGAAGACCTGAATCGCGTCGAGGCTGTTGGCCACCGACGCCTCGGAGACGGCGACCTTCGACAGGGCGGCCGCGGTCACGTGGTCCCGCCCCTGGTCGATCAGCCAGCAGGCGCGGTAGAGCAGCAGCCGCGCGCTCTCCAGCCGTTGCGTCATGGTGGCCAGCCGATGGGAGATCGCCTGGAACTCGCCGATGCTCCTGCCGAACTGCCGGCGCTCGCGTGCGTGCTCGACGCACTGCCCGAGCTGGCGGTCCATCAGCCCGAGATAGGCGGCGAACAGGCAGGCGCGTTCCCAGCCCATCGAGTGCTGGAAGACGGCGCTGCCCTGCCCCTCCTCACCGAGCCGGTAGCGTGCCGGAACGCGGCAGTTCGTGAAGGTGACCTGCCCGGCGGGACATCCGTGCAGGCCCATCTTGCGGAGCGGCGGGCTCACGTCGATCCCGGGCAGCCCGCGCGGGACGGTGAAGGCGCTGATCCCCAGGAAGCCCGCGTGGGGCTCGGTGACCGCGTACGTGACGAGGACGTCGGCCACCGGGGCGTTGCTGGAGAACGACTTCGTTCCCCGCAGGACGTAGTCGTCGCCGTCGCGTTCCGCCGTCATGCGCAGCGCGCCGACGTCGGAGCCCGCGTTCTCCTCGGTCATGGCGTTCGCCGCGATGAGGTCGCCCCCGGCCAGCCCGGACAGCAGTTCGCCGCGTACCTCGTCCTGGGCGAAGTCGCGGATCGGAACCGCGCAGGCCAGCAGGTGAGCGGCGACCCCGAAGGCCAGGCCCGTGTCGGTGCACGCACGGCCGAAGGCCTCCAGGCAGAGCGCGGTGTCCAGGGCGCCCAGGCCCTGCCCGCCGCTCCCGGCGGGCAGGCAGAGACCGGTGAGGCCGAGGCCGGCGGCGGTCCGCCACTCGTCCCGGGTGAAATGCGCGTCCGGTGTGTCCCGTGGGCAGCCGCTCAGCCGCTCGCCCACCGCCGCGAGCGTCGCGTCGTAACGCGCTTTCTGGGCCGGGGTGAGGTCAAAGTCCATTCCCGGGTCTCTCCTCCTCGGTACGGGAGGGCGCGCCGGCCCACGGGGGCGTGTCGAGGATCTCGATCACCGCGCTCGAGAGGGTGATTCCGGGGCCCATGCCGAACATCAGAAGGTGGTCGCCGGCCGTGAGCCCGCCGGTCTCGAGCAGGTGGTTCATCGAGGCGACCTGGTCGCTCGGGCCGCAGTGCCCGATGCCGCGCCCGTAGTCCCAGGTGGACAGCGACAGGGGCAGGCCCAGCGGCGCCATCATGCGCTGTTCGACCATCTCGCGGGACATGTTGTTACACGCCACCCGGCTGATCTGTGTCACGTCGATACCGGCCTCGGTGAGGCAGCGGTCGACGATCTCCGACGTCTTCTTCTGCACCTCGAACAGCGGGGAGAACCCGCCGGGCTGCGTGAGCGCGTGGTCGCGGAAGGCGGCGAGGCGGGCGTCGAAGTCCACCGACCGCCCGACGGTGCTGCCCGGAGGGAACATCGGTTCGTCGCCCCGGTGGGCCCGTTCGGCCCCGGGGATCGTGACCGTACCGGCGGACAGCACCCGCGCGAACCCCGGCTCCGTGGTGAGCACGAGGGAGGTCGCGACGTCCGCGAGGACGAACCCCGAACCCGAGGTCCACCGGTCCATCAGCGGTGTTCCGAAGTTGTCGGAGGCGACCAGCAGCGCGGTGCGCCGATTCTGGTCGGCGCGAAGGTAGGCGATGGCGAGTTCGAGCGCGCCGAACATGCCGTTGCATCCCTGGCGCACCTCGATCGTCGGCGCGTCGCCTCCGAGGTGACTCTGCAGGTACGCACCTGGCAGCCAGCCGTCCGGTCCCTGGTGCCAGGAACCGGCGTACAGCAGCAGGTCGGCCTCCTCACCTGACCGGCCCGCACGGCTCAGCGCCTCGCGCGCCGCCGCGAGGGCCATGTCCGGTGCGGGCATGTCGCCCGCGACCGCCGCCCCGAGCAGTCCGGTCTCCGAAGCGTGCTCGGCGGTGAACCGCCCTTGGTCGACGGCCTCGGCGATGCTGACCGTTTCCGGCAGGAATACGCCGACCCCTGCGATATAGATGTCACGTACAGGCACCGGCGTGCTCCTCGGTTCGTAGATTATGAGGAATGTCACAGGGCACTCTTAAGCGCCATTAATCCACGGCTAGTGCGGCCTCACGCTTTGGCGCCGTGTTATCGGCGCTTCAGCGATTGTGTGTGGTCTGGCGGCACACCGAACCTGATGGAGATGTGCTGTGGCGAGTGCTGCGAACGGTCTCGACGGAGCCGTCCGGCTCACCGCGCCCGGCCAGGCAGATGACGGGGTCCACCGGTGGCTCGCGGAGCGGCGCCGGTCCAACGACTTCGCCGTCACGCGCATCCCGTTCGCGGAGATGGACGGCTGGCGGTTCGAGCCGGAGAGCGGCGATCTCGGCCATGAAAGCGGCGGTTTCTTCTCGGTGGAAGGGCTGCGGGCCGACGGCGCTGCGATGTCCTGGTCCCAGCCGATTCTCAATCAGCCGGAGATCGGAATTCTCGGCATTGTGGCCAAGGAGTTCGACGGCGTTCTGCATTTTCTGATGCAGGCGAAGATGGAGCCGGGGAACGTCAACACCCTGCAACTCGCGCCCACCGTCCAGGCGACGCGCAGCAACTACATGCGGGTGCACGGCGGCCGGAACACCCGTTACCTGGAGTACTTCAGGGGTGCCGAGCGTGGGCAGGTCCTGGTGGACGCGCTCCAGTCCGAGCAGGGCGCCTGGTTCGTGGGCAAGCGCAACCGGAACATCGTCGTCCAGGTGACCGGTGACGTACCGGAGCACGAGGACTTCCAGTGGCTGACCCCGCACCGGATCCTGGCGCTGCTGAGCAGCGACGACGTCGTCGGCATGGACTGCCGTACGGTGCTGTCCTGCCTGCCCTTCGCCCGGCCCGAAGGTGCCGCGCGGGACGCCTTCACCGACGCGCTGTCGCGTTCCTATGACCCCGCCGCGCCGGCGCGGCACACGAGTACCGAGATCCTCAGCTGGTTCACGGAGGCCAAGAGCGCGTGCGACTGGCGCGTGTCGACCGTTCCGCTGGCCGCCGTCCCGGGGTGGTCACGGTCGGCCGGCGAATTCGCGGACGACGCGCAGCGGAACTTCCGGATCGTCGGCGTGCGCGTCGCGGCCGGCAACCGGGAGGTCTCCTCCTGGTCGCAGCCCCTGCTGGAACCCCGCGGCCAGGGGACGGCGACGTTCATCGCACGGCCGATCGACGGCGTCCTGCATCTGCTGGTCCATGCCCGGCGTCAGCCGGGACTGCGGGACGTCGTGGAGATGGGGCCCACCGTCCACCTGCCGCCCGACGAGGAACCGGCCGCGGCGGATCGGTACGCCGAGGCCGCCGCCGATCCCGCGCGGGTGCGCTTCGACGCCGTGCTGTCGGAGGAGGGCGGGCGGTTCCTCAACGCGCGAACGCGCTACCGGGTGGTCGAGGCCGGCCCGGACTTTCCGGTCGAGGTCCACCCGGACTACCGCTGGATGACCGTGCGGCAGCTCATGGACCTGGTGGCGTACGGCCACCACCTCAACGTGGAGGCGCGCACCCTGCTCGCGTGCACGCACAGCCTCGGATGAGCGGGACTTCGTTCGCACTTTAGCGAGCCCCGTTGTAATCGGGACCAGGCAAACAGCGGCATTCATCGGCCCGGTTGCCGGTGGCGAACGATCAGCGAAAGCGGGCCGGATCATGTCAGAGACCGTCGATGTCGACGCCCAGAGGTACGACCTGCCGGACGGCCGGAGCGTGCTGTGCAGCGACCCCGCGGAGACCGCGACGCTGTGGACCGAGATCGCCGAACAGGGCACGTACGCCGCGGCCCTGAACGGGCTGACCGCGGGCGATGTCATCCTCGACGTCGGCGCGCACATCGGCCTGGCCTCGATCCACTTCGCCGACCGGGTACGCGACGCGCGGATCCTGGCCTTCGAACCGGCGCCGAGGACGTTCGGCTGCCTGCTGGAGAACCTCGCCCGGCACGCCCCCGGCGCTCGGGCGTTCCCGCTCGCGGTCGGCGCGGCGGCCGGTGAACACGAGTTCACCTACTTCCCGCGGCTGTCGACGATGTCCACCCTCCACCCCGACGGCGAGGACGACCGGCGCAACGTCACGACCTTCGTCACCAACAGCGGGGCCCCCGCCGCCGTCGCGGAGATCGTGCTGGGCCGGCTGGCGACGGTCGAGCGGAGCATGGTGGAGGTGACCACGCTCACCGACATCATCACCGGGCACGGCCTGGAGGACATCGGGCTGCTGAAGGTCGACGTCGAACGCGCCGAGCTCGAGGTGCTGGACGGCCTGGACACGGAGCTGTGGCCGCGGGTGCGGTCGGTGGCCATGGAGGTGCACGACATCGACGGCGCGCTCGGCAAGATCGCCGGCCGGCTGTCGCGGCTGGGCTTCACGGTACGCCTGCACCAGCCCGAGGCGAGGCGCGGCGGCGGCGTCCACACGCTCACCGCCGACCGGTACTGACCGACGCTCACGCACGCAGCCGCCGGGACCCGCGTCCGGCGGCTCTCGCGACCTGCTTGACGAGGAGACCAGTCTTGGCGATCGGCAACGGCGATCGAGTGATCGTCCTAGGCGGCACCGGCTACGTCGGCCGGAACATCTGCGACGCGTTCACCGCGGCCGGTCACGACGTCCTCGTGATCGCCCGGCGGCCTCGCCGCGTTCCGCGCGAGTGCCGCGCGCTCGCCATGGACCTGTCGCGGACCCCCGCGCGGACCCTGGCCAAGGTGATCGCGGACGAACGTCCCGTCGCCGTCGTCAACGCCGCCGGTGGCGTGTGGGGGGTGGGCGAGCGCGAGATGCCGGGCATCAACGTCGATGTCACGGAACGCCTGCTGACGGCGTTGACCGACTCCCGGTGCGACGCCCGGATCGTCCAGATCGGCTCCATGATGGAGTACGCGCCGGCACCGGAGGACACGTCGCTGGACGAGGACGCCCCGCTCGGCCCGGTCGACACCTACGGCCTGAGCAAGCTGGCCGCCAGCGAGGCGGTGCTCAAGGCCACCTCCGCCGGGTGCCCGCAGGGCGTCGTACTGCGCATCTCCAACGTCGCGGGTCCGGGCGCGCCCCACCTCAGCCTGCTCGGCCGTACGGCCGAGGCACTGCTCACCGCCGCCGGGAAGGGCGAGAAGGCCGTGGTCGAGCTCCAGCCACTGCGGGCGCGCCGTGACTACGTCGACGTACGTGACGTCGCGGATGCCACCGTCCTGGCCGCGCGTAGCGACCTGACGGGCGTGGTGCTGAACGTCGGGCGCGGCGAGGCGGTGGCCGTACGGGCGCTGGTCGACCTGCTGATCGAGATCAGCGGCGTCCCCGCCGAGGTGGTCGAGCTCCGGCCGGTCGCCGGCGGCCCGAGGCCGGCGCGCGCCGACCTCGCCTGGCTCCAGGCGGACACGCGCCGCGCGGCCGAGCTCCTGGGCTGGCGTCCTCGCCGCTCGCTGGAGGACGCGGTACGCGCGGTCTGGCACGACGCCGCCTCCCGTCCGCCCCGCTCGCTCGCCAACTGATCGCGACGTTCCACCTCGAAGGAGAAGCCCGTGCGAGTTCTGTTCACCCCGATGGCCTGGAACACCCACTACTTCCAGATGGTGGGGACGGCCTGGGCGTTCCGGGCGGCGGGACACGACGTGCGGGTGGCCGCCCAGCCACCCGTACTGGACGCGATCCGGGGCTCCGGGATCACGGCCGTCTCCGTCGGCGGCGACTACGACATGGTCGCCGGGGTCGCCGACCTGGCGAGGGCCAGAGACGAGCTGGCCAGGTCGGCGAACGTGGAGGGGCCGGGCCGGTTCCCGCCCGACGTCCTCCGCAAGCTCCTCGAGATGCGCATGATCCCGCACATCGAGGCGGCGGAGGACATGACGGAGGATCTGGTGGCCTTCGCCCACGCCTGGCGGCCCGACCTGGTCATCAGCGACCCGCTGGTGTACGCGGCCCCGCCGGCGGCGGCGGTGGCCGGCGCGCCCCTCGTACGGCACCTGTGGGGACCGGACATGACCCGGAAGATCGCGCTGCCGGGGACCGGCCCGACGGAGCCGGACGACCCGCGGGCCGAGTGGCCGAGGGAGCTGATCGACCTGTACGCGCGGTACGGGGCGAAGGCCTCGGACGACGTCGCCATCCGTACCCTCGACACCTGCCCGGCCTCGCTGCAGCTGCCGGGTGTGCCGAACCGCGTACCGCTCCGCCACACCTCCTACAACGGCACCGCGGTAGCGCCCTCCTGGGTGCTCGAGACGGGCGGGCGGCCACGTGTCTGCGTCACGTGGGGAGCGATCTCCACGACGCTCCTGGGGCCGGACGCCTTCATGGTCCCCCGGATCCTGGAGGCGCTGCGCGGGCTCGACGTGGAGGTCATCGTCGCGATCAGGAGCGCGGATCGCGACCGGGTCGGACCGGTATCGGACCAGGTGCGCGTCGTCGAGTCGATGCCGCTCGACCTCTTCCTGCCGACCTGCCAGGCGGTCGTCCACCAGTCCGGCGCCGGGACGACGCTTGCGGCGGCGTTCGCCGGAGTGCCGCAGGTGACCATTCCGCAGGTCGCCGACCAGCACCTCGTCAGCGAACGCCTGGCGGAGACCGGCGCGGGCGTCGCCCTCGAGCCCGGGGCGGCCGACGTCGAGGGCATCCGGGCGGCCACGTCACGGATCCTCTTCGAGGCGGGACTGCGGACCGCCGCACGGCGACTCCAGGACGAGATGCTCGCCCAGCCGGCCCCGGCCGAGATCGTCCCGATGCTCGAAGAGCTGCTCTAAGGGCGGGCGGTACGGTCGGGGGCGGACCTCGGCCCGCCGGGCCCTCGCGCAGAGGGGACGATCACGAAGCCTTCCGTGTCGTGCGACGAGTTCGCCGGGCTGCTCACCACGCGCTCCGTCCGGGTCGTGGACCTGCGCCGGCCCGCCGGTGACGGCCCGGCCGGGCTCCGTGATCATCTTCGGGGCCGGATCCCCGGCGCCGTCCACCTCGGCTTCGACGCCATCCGGGCACCCGACCCGGCGACGGTGGGGCGCGCCGCCGAACCCGAGACCCTCGCGGGCCGGGATCCACCTCCAGCTCGCCCGCCGCCTCTGAGAAACGGACCGCGTGACGGCCGGCCGCGGGGTGATCAGTTGAAGTGATCAGCCCTGCTCGGCTTCACGGTTTCCCGGATCCGGCCGTGGCGGTTGGCTGAGGGTTGCCGAATCGTCGGCGGCGCATCAAGCGCCGGCCGCCGAATCTGGCATCGAAGAAGGGCATACCGCGATGACCACCGAACGCTCTGATCCCGCGCATACCGGCGTAGCCGGTACCCTCCAGGCCGACGCACCGCCGTCGAAGACCAGCACCGGCGGTGGCGCCCGCGCCGCCGAGGCGGGCGAAGCCCTCCGGGAGGGAACCCGGCACCTCACCGGCGCCCCGACCCGGTTGCGGCGGTCCGAGACCGTACGCCGGGCATCCGCGAACGCCGCCACCCGGACCCGGCGGCTGGCCGGCTGGGCGCGCCGAAACCCCAAGGCGGCGGCCGGTGCGGTCGCGAGTGCGGCCGCGCTCGGGCCGGCGGCGTGGAGGCGGATCACGCGAAGAGGACGACGCCGATAGGCACGTATGCGGACCGGCTCAGGCTCGGACCTGCCCAGCAGGCTCCCGCCGGGGCCGGTCAGACGGCGCGCCGGTGCACGTAACACCATCTCCAGGCGATCTCCGGCCGTAACTCGCTCGCCACGGGATGGTCGGTCTCCTCGTAGTGCGCGTGTGCGTGCCGCCGCGGCGAGTCGTTGGAGCACGCCACCCAGCCACAGGTCAGGCACACCAAGAGGCCGGCCCAGCTCTCACCGGCGGCCTCGCACTCCGGGCAGACCTTGGATCGGGGGGCCACCGGCGTGAGCACGTCGACATGCTCGCACCGCGGCGTCGACCCGTTCAGGCTGATGCGCCCCTGCCGTCCAGCGTCGGCTCTGCCCACCGCCATGGTGGCCCCCCTCATCAGCCGCCGTGTGTGTATTCAGCCAACCCCCTCCACATTCGGGTCGTAACCGGCAATACGAGCAAACTTCATCACCTGGCCTGATCGGTCGGCGCGCATGGCCATCACCCAGAGTGATGATCGCAGATCAGGTTCGTGGTTTCCGGGCGCATCACATCGCGATTAGCTGGCCATATGTACCTTCATGCGCGACTTGCCACACCATTCGGAACCAGGGGCCGTCGCGCGGTGATGCGGTCTCGCGGGAGTGCACTGCCCGCGCACACCGCCTCATGACGTCGCCCACGCGCCCCCCTCGGTCGGGCCGTCGAGCATGGGTCCCGGTACTCGCGGTCGCGATGGTGTTCGCGGCCATCCTGCTCATCCATCCGGGCCAGCAGCGAAAATCGGTCCAGAACTTCAGCTACACCGCCTTCGTCGGCGAGGTCACGACGGACAAGGTCGCCACGGCGACGATCACCTCGAGCGGTTCGGTGAGCGGACGGCTCCGGGGCGGCACGGCTACCGGTCCCAGATCCCCGCTGAACGACACCACTCTCTCCGCGCTCCTCCTCAAGCACCACGTCGGAGTGCGGGCCACCGACCCGGACAAGAGGTCGTGGCTGAGCGCGTTCCTGTCGCTGTGGCCTCTTCTTCTCATCGTCGGTGTCTTCTTCTGGATCGCCCGCCGGGGCCGTACGCAGCTCGGCGGGATCATGGCCATCGGACGGTCGAAGGCGAAGGTCTACGACGAAGAGAGACCCTCCACCTGCTTCGTCGGACATCGCCGGGTACGAGGGCGCCAAGGCCGAGGTCATGGAGGTCGTCGACTTCCTCAAGAACCCGAAGCGGTACGCGCGCGCCGGTGCGGTCGGCCCGAGGGCGTGCTCATGGTCGGACCGCCGGGGACCGGCAAGACCCTGCTGGCCATGGCCGTCGCCGGCGAGGCCGGCGTCCGTTCTTCGCGCTCAGCGGCTCCAGCTTCGTCGAGATGTTCGTCGGTGTCGGCGCGTCGAGAGTCCGGGACCTGTTCGCCGACGCCCGCAAGCGGGCCCCGGCGATCATTTTCATCGACGAGATCGACGCCCTCGGGGGCCGTCGAGGTCCGGGCGGGTTCGGCTCGAACGACGAACGCGAGCAGACCCTCAACCAGTTGCTGTCCGACATGGACGGCTTCGAGGCCGACACCAGCGTCGTCGCATGGCGGCGACCAACCGGGCGGAGATCCTCGACGCGGCGCTACTGCGACCCGGGCGCTTCGACCGGACCGTGGAGATCCCTCTGCCCAACCAGCGGGAACGCACGGCGATTCTCGCCGTCCACGGGCACGGCAGGACATCTCGCCCCGGACGTCGACCTCGACATGGTCGCGCGAGGTACGCCCGCTTCTGGGTGCCGACCTCGCCAACCTCGTGAACGAAGCGGCGATCAACGCCGTACGTGCCGACCGCGATGTCGTAGCGCCGAGGACTTCGCCGCGCACGGGATCGCCTGCTCATCGGCCGCCGCGACGCGTCGAACGCCCTGCTGCCCGAGGAGAAGTACGCCGTGGCCGTGCACGAGGCCGGGCACGCGCTCGTCGCCGTCCTGTCCGAGCGCGCCGACCCCGTCGCGAAGGTCACGATTCTTCCCCGCGGCGCCGCTCTCGGCGTGACCGAGCAACTGCCCGAGTCCGAACGCCACCTGTACCCGGTGAGCCACCTCACCGACACCCTCGCCGTACGCCTCGCCGGGCGTGCCGCGGAGATCATCGTCTTCGGCGAACCGTCGACCGGCGCGTCCAACGACCTCCTGTCCGCCACCGAGCTCGCGACGCGCATGGTGCGGGAGTGGGGGTTCTCGGCCGAGGTCGGGCCCATCAGCTACGGTCCCGGCGGGCCGAGCCGTGACAACCCCTTCGCCGGCCGCTCCTACGCCGAGGAGACCCAGCGGTCCATCGACCAGGAGGTCGCCCGGCTGCTGCGGGACGCCGAGACCGGGGCCACGAAGCTCATCCGCGCGCACCGTGAGGCCTTCAGCAGGTCATCGACCTGCTGCTCGAACGCGAAACGATCGACGGCGCGGACCTCGCGGCGATCTTCGAGATCCCCGTACGCGAGCGGATCCACGCGCCCCTGGCCGGGACGCGGCGCCGGCCACCCCGACCGGGACCGTCCGTCGCCAGGATCGCGGCCGCCGTGGACGAGAAGACCATCGGCCGGTGATCTGCCGGGGTGATGGTCCCTGCTTAGGTTCGTTCTTTCCCCGGACGCGCATCGGCGATTGGCTGCCGGTATGAACACCGCCACGGGCCACGGAGTCGACGGCCCTACCGGGCATACCGAGGTGGTCCTGTCCATCCATCAACGACCCGCGCAAACCATCGTCAGACTGCACGGGTACGTCGACGTCGTGACCGCTCCGGCGTTGCGCGAGAGCCTGCTCGGGGCGATCCACCACGGTATGTCGCTGCTCGTCCTCGACCTGGCCGGGGTGTCGTTCTGTGACGCGTCGGGGCTGGCCGTGCTGATCGGCACGCAACGTCGCGCCGGGCTGGCCGGAGTCACCCTCCGCCTGGCGGCCCCCATCCCTCAGGTCGCGAAGCTTCTGCACATCACCGGTCTGGACCGCACCCTCAGGATCTACCCCACGTTGGCCGACGCGCTCCCCTAGGGTGGTCCCTCGGCACGTGATCCGGGGTAGGGGGATCTGGATCGCGATCGGCGGCGCGTGCGAGCCTCTACCTACGGCACGCGAGCCAGACGCGCCGGGCCATGGTGGCGGGCCGATCCGTCGGTGAGCGAGGTGGCGGAAATTGGAGCTTCGCCAGCTTCGCTACTTTCTGACGCTGGCCGAGGAACTGCACTTCGGCCGGGCGGCCGCGCGGGAGCACATCGTGCAGTCCGCGCTGAGCCAGCAACTACAACGCCTGGAACGCGAACTCGGCGTACGCCTACTGGACCGCAGCACCCACCACGTCGGGCTGACCGCGGCCGGAACCGCGTTCCTCACCGAAGCACGCCAGATCCTCGACCAGGTGGAACGCGCCGCGCGAGTGGCCCGCAGCGCCGCCGAGACCTCCATCCGGCTACGTGTCGGAATCATCGACGCCGGCTATGACTCGATGCCACAGATCCTGCACGAAGTCCAAGGCCGCTACCCCGACCTCGTAATCCACCAAATCGAGGCCAGCGTCCCCGACCAATACCAGCAACTCCTCGACGGACGACTCGACGTCGGCATCGGCCGCGCCACCCTCGCCCCACCCGGAGTGACCTCACACCTGTTCCGCCACGACCCCCTCGGCGTCCTGGTCCCACGCGACCACCGCTTCACCACACTCGACGGCGTACCCGTCGCCACCCTCGCCCAAGAACCCCTCCTCCTCGCCGAAGACGGACAAGCACCAGAATTCAACCAATTCGTCATCGACCTATGCCGATCAGCCGGCTTCACCCCCACCGTCTACGAAGGCACCGTCGAAAGCGTCCGCGCCGCCGCAGCCCTCGTCGCGAGCGGACGCTGCCTCTACTGCGTGCCCTCCTCCTGCATCTCCTCCCTCCCCGGAACCATCTGGCGGCCACTGATCGAACCCGCCACCCACTACCCCTGGTCGATCCTGTGGCGCGAAGCCGACGTCCCCGACCACGTACAAGCCGTCATCACCTGCGCACAGACGATGTCACGCCGGCTCGGCTGGCTGGCGACCCTGGACCGAACCGCCGGCTGACGCCCTGCCACCGTGACCGGTGATCAAGGACCCATCGACCGCGGCACGTGCCACCGCGTACGGTTTGGAGTCGCGATGCCTGAGGATGACCCGGTCCACGACACTGAGGGAGCTCGATGTTCGGCAAGCTGTTGGTCGCCAACCGTGGTGAGATCGCGATCAGGGCGTTCCGCGCCGCGTTCGAGCTGGGCATCTCCACGGTCGCGGTGTATCCGTACGAGGACCGGAACTCCCTGCATCGGGCCAAGGCGGACGAGTCCTACCAGATCGGCGAACGCGGCCATCCGGTACGGGCGTACCTGTCGGTCGATGAGGTGATCAAGGCCGCGCGCACCGCCGGCGCCGACGCGATCTACCCGGGCTACGGGTTCATGTCGGAGAATCCGGACCTGGCCGCCGCGTGCGAGGAGGCGGGGATCACGTTCGTCGGCCCGCCCGCCCCGGTGCTGAACCTGACGGGGAACAAGTCCCGCGCGGTCGCGGCGGCTCGGGAGGCCGGCGTTCCGGTGCTGGCCTCGTCGGAGCCGACGACGGACGTGGACACGCTGGTCGCGGCGGCCGACGACATCGGCTTCCCGGTGTTCGTCAAGGCGGTCGCCGGTGGCGGCGGGCGCGGCATGCGCCGGGTGAGCGGGCCGGACGATCTGCGGGAGTCGATCGAGGCCGCGATGCGCGAGGCGGCCTCGGCGTTCGGGGACGCGACGGTCTTCCTCGAGCAGGCCGTCATCAACCCGCGCCACATCGAGGTGCAGATCCTCGCCGACGCGGTCGGCAACGTGGTGCACCTGTATGAGCGGGACTGCTCGATGCAGCGCCGGCACCAGAAGGTCATCGAGATCGCGCCGGCGCCGAACCTCGACCCGGACCTGCGGGACCGGATCTGCGCCGACGCCGTCGCGTTCGCCCGCCACATCGGGTACGTGAACGCGGGCACCGTGGAGTTCCTCGTCGACGAGCACGGCAACCACGTGTTCATCGAGATGAACCCACGGATTCAAGTGGAGCACACGGTGACCGAGCAGGTCACCGACCGGGACCTGGTGATCGCGCAGATGCGCATCGCCGCCGGCCGCACCCTGCCCGAGCTGCACCTGAGCCAGGACGTGATCGTCCTGTCCGGCGCCGCGCTGCAGTGCCGGATCACCACGGAGGACCCCGCCAACGGCTTCCGGCCCGACACCGGCCTCATCTCGACGTACCGCTCGCCGGGCGGTCCGGGCGTCCGGCTCGACGGCGGCACCGTGCACACCGGCGCCGAGGTGTCGCCGCACTTCGACTCGATGCTGGTCAAGCTGACCTGCCACGGCCACGACTTCGCCAACGCCGTCCGCCGCGCGCGCCGGGCGATCGCGGAGTTCCGCATCCGCGGGGTGGCCACCAACCTGCCGTTCCTCGGCGCGGTCCTGGACGACCCCGACTTCCGCGCCGGCCGCGTCACGACCTCCTTCATCGACCAGCGCCCGGAGCTGGTCCACGCGCGGCCCTCGGCCGACCGGGGCAGCCGCATCCTCAGGTACCTCGCCGAGACGACCGTCAACCGGCCGCACGGCGCCCGCCCGGTCGTCGTCGAGCCCCTCGACAAGCTGCCCTCCGTACGCCTCGGCGGCGAGCCGCCGCAGGGGTCCCGGCAGCGTCTCGCCGAGCTCGGCCCGGAGGCCTTCGCGGCCGACCTCCGCGACCGCACGGCGGTCGCCGTCACCGACACGACGTTCCGCGACGCGCACCAGTCGCTCCTGGCGACGCGCGTACGCACGGGCGACCTGCTCGCCGCCGCCCCGTACGTCGCACGTACGGCGCCGGAGCTGCTGAGCCTGGAGTGCTGGGGCGGCGCGACGTACGACGTGGCGCTGCGGTTCCTCGCCGAGGACCCGTGGGAGCGGCTCGCCGCGCTGCGGGAGGCGGTGCCGAACATCTGCACGCAGATGCTGTTGCGCGGCCGCAACACCGTCGGCTACACGCCGTACCCGACGGAGGTCACGGACGCGTTCGTCGCCGAGGCCGCGCGGACCGGGATGGACATCTTCCGGATCTTCGACGCGCTCAACGACATCGCGCAGATGCGGCCGGCGATCGACGCCGTACGCGCCACCGGGACGGCCGTCGCCGAGGTCGCGCTCTGCTACACCGCGGACCTGTCCGATCCGGGCGAGACCCTCTACACGCTGGACTACTACCTGCGCCTGGCCGAGCAGATCGTCGATGCGGGCGCGCACGTACTGGCGATCAAGGACATGGCCGGGCTGCTGCGCCCGCCGGCCGCACGTACGCTCGTGACGGCGCTGCGCGAGCGCTTCGACCTGCCGGTGCACCTGCACACCCACGACACCGCGGGTGGGCAGCTCGCCACGCTGATCGCGGCGATCGACGCCGGGGTCGACGCCGTCGACGCCGCGGTCGCGTCGATGGCCGGGACGACCTCACAGCCCTCGCTGTCCGCGCTAGTCGCGGCGACCGACCACACCGAGCGGGCGACCGGCCTGTCGTTGCAGGCCGTCGGCGACCTCGAGCCGTACTGGGAGGCCGTACGCAAGGTCTACGCGCCGTTCGAGTCCGGCCTGGCGTCGCCGACCGGGCGTGTCTACCACCACGAGATCCCCGGCGGGCAGCTGTCGAACCTGCGCCAGCAGGCCATCGCGCTCGGGCTGGGGGACCGGTTCGAGCTGATCGAGGACTGCTACGCCGCGGCGGACCGCATGCTCGGCCGCCTGGTGAAGGTGACCCCGTCCTCGAAGGTCGTCGGTGACCTGGCCCTCCACCTGGTCGGCGCCGGCGTCGAGGCCTCCGACTTCGAGTCCGACCCGAGCAAGTTCGACGTACCCGACTCGGTGATCGGCTTCCTGCGCGGCGAGCTGGGCGACCCGCCTGGCGGCTGGCCGGAGCCGTTCCGCACCCGCGCGCTCCAGGGCCGCTCGCCGGAGGTCGAGACCCAGGAGCTGTCCGAGGAGGACCGCCGAGGGCTGCGCGACGAGCGCCAGGCCACCCTCAACCGGCTGCTGTTTCCCGGGCCGGCCAAGGAGTTCCGCGAACATCGGGAGACGTACGGCGACACGTCGGTGCTCTCCTCGAAGGACTTCTTCTACGGCCTCGAACCCGAGACCGAGCACACGGTCACCCTCGAGCACGGCGTCTCGCTGCTGATCGAACTGGAGGCCATCTCCGACGCCGACGAGCGCGGCTACCGTACGGTGCTCAGCACGCTGAACGGGCAGCTGCGCCCGCTGTCGGTCCGCGACACCTCGATCGCCACGGAGGTCAAGGCGGCGGAGAAGGCCGAGCGGGGCAACGACCGGCACGTCGCGGCGCCGTTCGCCGGCGTCGTCACCCTCCAGGTGGAAGAGGGCGCCGCCATCTCGGCGGGACAGACGGTCGCGACCATCGAGGCGATGAAGATGGAGGCCTCCATCACCGCGCAGCGCGACGGCACCGTCGGCCGGCTCGCGATCGGCGGCGTCCAGCAGGTCGAGGGCGGCGACCTCCTCATCGAGATCGCCTAAAGGCTGCTCGATCCCTTCCCGTTTCGCGGACCGTGTCGGCTCCGAATTCTCGGTGCCGACACGGTCCGCGCCGTTCTGGTGTCTCGCCGCGTCCACGAGCGGACACTTTTCGATCGGGCCTGGTGGGGCTGGTGCGCCGCACGTACGATGCGGTCCACGGAGCGCCTGAGGCGCTGCGTGCCCCCTTGGGTGTGGCCATTTCGCCATGCCACCGCCAGCCCCGATTGATTGATCCAGCGAGGAGCTTTTAATGAGAAGAACGTCGCGTACTTTCGCCAGATCCCTGGCCGTCACAGGGATTTCGGTGCTTGCCCTGACCGCGTTGTCGATGCCGAGCGCGAACGCCGCGACCTGCCAGTTGATCATCAAGTCGCTCGGTTCGAACCAGTACAAGGTGACCGTCGGGTGCAACGACCTCTTCGTCGACAACTTCACGTTGATGGGGGAGGACCCCATCTATGACGACACCCTCGGCAGCTACACGGGCTTCACGGCGACCGTGAGCGGTGACGTCCTGGACGAGGACTGGCCCGACGGTGACGAGGTCTACGCCATCGTGAACGCGCACGACCTGGACAACAACACGATCCAGGTTCGCTCGAACACCGTGAGCGGTTCGTACTGAGACGTGTGTGGCGGGCCCCCGGACCGGCCCGCCACAACACGACCCCTCAGCTCACGGCCGGGACAAGCAGTTGGCCTGGGCGAAGTGGCCGGGATCGAGCGCGTGCAACACGAGGGCGCGAGGGCCACGTGGGTGTGCACCTTGAAGGCGCCGCCGAGGAAGCGCAGGTAGTAGCGGGCGAAGACGCAGAAGCCGTGGCGTACGAGTGCCCGGGCGGCGAGGAACCACGCGGCCGTACGGTGGTCTCCGAGGGCCTGGCCGAGCCGTCGAGGATGTCTTCCAGGACGTCGCGGGACGTGGCGAAGTTGAGCCGTACGTACTCCTCGGCTCCGGATCCGAAGCGCGTGCCGCCGTCGAGTGCGGGTCCCTACGCCCGCTGGCGGAACGAGCCGATACCAGGCCCGCCGAGTCCCGGCGATGCGGTACAGGTCGCCGTCCGGCCCAGCTCGACGGTGTCGATGGCGATCGTGCCACCGAGTATCTCGACCTGCACAGACCATCGCTCGTTCGCGTACTGCTGGCGTGCGACACCGTATCCGTCGCCCGTGGAGAAGAAGTCCACCGCGCCGGCGCGTGGACGCAACTGGAGTGTTGCCGTGTGGGCGTCGTAGCCGAATCCGGTGAGGGCGAGCACGGCACCCCAGCTGGCCATCGTCCGCGCGTAGTGGTGGCCGCATTCGGCTTCGTCGAACGGGTTGCGGCGTCGGCCATCGAACCGTTCCCGGGCTGCGGCTATTATCCGAACGCCTTCGTCGGTCATGCCTTCGTAACACAGCCCTGCGGCCACCGTGTACTCCATCCCGGTCCACACCTCGTTGAAGTAGGGGAAGGGACGCCGGGGGCGGTCACCACGCGGGTAGCTGCACAGGAGCAGGCCGGACTCGTCTCCGAGGGCGAAGCTCCGCATGTTGGTGAAATGCCGGTGGAAATCCCCCCGCCAGTTGTGCCGCAGGATCGACTTCAGCGTGGTGCGTAGGTGCTCCGGATCCAGCAGGTGTCCAAGGCCCGCGACCTGGGCGAGGAGTTGGCCGACGAGCTGGTCGGTGAGGCAGCCCGAGCCGATCTGTAGTGGCGGGTCCGCGAGATCCTCCTCACCGGCCTGCTCGTATCGAAGCCCCTCGGCGATGGCGGTCCCGTCGCTCACCGGGCGGATCTCCTGTTCGTAGTACTCGCCGTTGAACAGGTGCTCATCCGTCCACCGTGAACCGAGCTCGAACAGATCGCGGCATCGCTCGGCGAAGTCGTCCTCGCCGAAGTGCCGGGCGAGCTCCTCGCCCGCTCGCAGCGCCGCCAGGTACCAGCCCTGGGTCTGTGGATTCGGGCCGTGGTACTCCACATCCATGGTGTTGTGCTGGCAACCCTCCATGACGCCGTCCTCGTCAGCGTCCCAGCCGCCGTCGATCCAGGCGAAGGCCAGAGCCGCCCGTGCCTTCGGCCACAGCCGGGTAAGCAGGTCCTCGTCGCCCGACAGCTTCCAGTCCCGGTAGAGCTTGACCAGACAGCCCAGTTGGCCATCGGCGGCCGCCAGACCCCAGTCACGGGCCCGCTCGGCCAGTGGCAGCCCGACCCGGAAACTCATCAGCCCCCGTTCATCGGTCGCGTGTCCGAACTCGACGGTCCGCATCGACCGCGACAACGAGCCGAACAGGTGCGCCGTGGCCTGTTCGTAGTTCCACACGTGGGTGCAGCTCCCGAAACAGCTCCCGCAGTCGTCGTGGCAGCCCTCCCAACCGAAGAATTGACCGTCCTCGGTGCGGAAACAGGTCTGCGTGCGCAGCGTGGACAGGTTGAACAGAGCAGCCTCCTGGACAGGTGCCGGCAAGTCGCTGGAGCAGAACGCACCGACGAACCGCACTGTCTCCCGTTCCAACGCCGGCAGGTCGTGGGCGGCGTCGCTGACGACATGCCATGCGTCGGTGAACCGAGTCGCATAGTGGTTGCCGACGATGTCGTCGGTGTATTCGCCGAACGGCGAGCCCTCGCTCAGGGCCCAGGCCCGGCGATTCGGAAAATGCCAACCGAGCAGGAACGTCACGGACTCCATGGCGCCAGGCGCGATCTCGACCCGGTGTGCCAGGGACCCGACCGGCCGCGACTGCGGGCCATCCGGCTCGGCCACCTGCCCGTCGGAGCTGAAGCCGTCCCAGAAGTCCAGTAGTTCGCCGCCCCAGGAAAGGTCGGCCCATTTCGTACGGTGTGAGACATCACCGGCGGTGGTGGCCAGCGCGAGGGTGCCCCGACGCTCGTGCCCATCGCCCGGCACATCACCGCGCAGCGACAGCCCGACCCAACCGTCGGCCTCCCGATAGCTCACTTCCGAACCCGACACCGAACCGCAGACGCTCACGCGTACCGGTCGGCTGCTGTCGTTGGTCACCACATACCGGAGGACGGCAACCGGTATGCCGCTGCGCTCGGCATCACCGGGGATCAGTGGGTTGAACGCCTGCAGCAAGATCGAGACTGGAACGTCCGGGTCGGACAGGCTGACTTGGCCCAGCGGGTAGGCGGCGTGGAAGCCGCCGTGCCTGAACCGTGGCAGGCCGGGGTTGGCGGCGGCGCTGCCCTGCGGTCCTTGGTAGTCAGAGTGGTCAAGCCGGCTCTCCAGCGCGCGAGTGACGGGGTGTCCGTCGCCGCTGTCCACGTGTATGGCGAAGAAGCCGTAGTCGGGCCGGAAGCCCTTTGCCGGGCGATTTCCGATCTCCCAATCCCGCAAGTCGCCGCGGCCGCCCAGGCTCACCGTTCCGGTGCCGATCCCGCCGATCGGCATTGCGATCCGGCTCAAGTGGTCGGCGTCATAGCTGCGCAACACCGGCCAGGGAACGGTCGCATCCGGTGAAGGCAGCCGGTCTTGCCGCGGCCGGGCGCTGACGGGAGGACGGTTCGAGCTGCGATCGGATGACGGCTCTGGGATGCACATCGGCTTTCTCCTCTGCTGGATCTTCCGCGGGCCTCGCCAACGAGCTGCGGCCCGCGGGGGAGAGCGATGACGAATATTTGCGTCAACTGGCGATTCCGAGACTTCAGCGTCCGATTGGTCTGCCCCGGGTTCGGTGGAGTCGTGTTTCAGGCCTAGGTAAGGGCCCGGGCGAGGCCCTCGAGGATGTCCTCCAGCACGTCGCGTGACGTGGCGAAGTTGAGCCGTACGTACTCCTCCGCGCCGGGGCCGAAGCGCGTGCCGCCGTCGAGCGCGACCCCGCCGGCGCGCAGGATCCGCTGTACGGGTGGTTCGCCGAGGCGGAGCGGTCCCACGTCGAACCAGGAGAGATAGGTCGCCTCGGGCAGGTGGTGACGGACCCCGGGCAGGCGGGCGGCGACGAAGTCCGCGACGCGCCTGCGGTTGCGGTCGAGCACGGCGAGCAGGTCCCGCTGCCAGGCGTCTCCGTCGTGCCACGCGGCGAGGGTGGCGGTGACGGCGAGGGTGGACACCGTGCCGTACAGGTCCGTCGGCTCCGCGTCCCGCAGTGCCAGGAGCCGGTCCGGGCCGTAGTGGGTGACCGCGCAGCGCAGGGCCGCGATGTTGAACGCCTTGATGGCCGAGGTGAGGGTGACGGTACGCGCGGCGGCGTCCGGCGACAGGGACGCGAAGGGGATGTGCCGGTGCGGGGCATGCACCAGCTCGGCGTGGATCTCGTCGCTGATGACCAGCAGGTCGTGCCGCCGGGCGATGGCGGCGATCTCCTCGAGTTCCGCGTGCGTCAGCACGCGGCCCGTCGGGTTGTGCGGGTTGACGAGCAGCAGGACCCGGCAGCCGTGCCGGGCCACCCCGTCGGACAGCGCGGCCGGGTCCATGCGCCAGCCGTCGGCGGTGTCGGTGAAGGGGAACGGGACGACCCGCCGCCCCATCGTCTCCAGCGCGGCCAGGAAGTGCGGATAGTTCGGGGTCTGCACCGCGACGGCGCCGCCCGGCGCGGTGGCCAGGTGCAGGAGGAGCTGAAAGGACTGGATGAGGTCGGTCTGCACGCGTACGCGCGACGCCGGGGCCTCCCAGCCGTACCGCTCCGCCATCCGGTCGGCGAACGCCGCGCGCACCGGGCTGTCGTCCTCCCAGTCGGGGTAGCCGAGGTCGCCGCGCTCGATGGCGCGGTGGAGCGCGTCGGTGACCACCGGCGGCGGGGGATAGTCCATGTCGGCCACCCACGCCGGCAGCACCTCGGCGCCGTACCGGCGCCACTTGATCCCGGGCCGGTCCCGCAGCCACGCGCGGTCCAGGTCGTCGAACCCGGGTACGTGACCGGTCACGGCCCGCCGAAGACCGGGTCGCGCTTCTCGATGAACGCGGCGATGCCCTCGCGGCCGTCCTTGGTCTCGATCAGCGCCGAGGTGAGGTCGCCCTCCATCGTCAGCCCGCCGGACAGGTCGTCGTCCTCCGCGTCCGCGATGAGCCGCTTGGCGAGCCCGAGCGCGGCAGGTGCGGAGCCGCGCAGCTCGCCGATCAGCTCGGCGACCGTCCCGTCCAGCTGAGCCGCCTCGCAGAGCCGGTTCACCAGGCCCCAGGAGAACGCCTCCTCCGCCGTCAGGATCCTGCGCGTCATGATCAGTTCGTTGGCACGCAACCGGCCGACGAGCCGTGGCAGCCGCTGGGTGCCACCGCCGCCGGGCAGCAGCCCGAGCCGGGCCTCGGGCAGGCCGAAGCGCGCCTTCGTGGTGGCCACGACCAGGTCGCAGGCCATCACCAGCTCGAACCCTCCGCCGAGGGCGAAGCCGTGTACGGCGGCGATGATCGGCTTCGGGCACTCGGCGAACCGGTCGACCACGTCACGTGAGCCGTCGATCAGCCGCCGGAACCCCTCCTCGGAGAGCCCGTCGTACGTGTCGATGTCCGCGCCGGCGGCGAACGCCCTGCCCTCGCCGCGCAGCACGACCACCGACACCGAGGGGTCGTCCGTGACGTCCTCGAGCACCTCGCCGAGGCGTACGAACGAGGCGGGCGACAGCGCGTTCAGCTTGTCGGGCCGGTTGAGCCGGACGTCCGCGACACCGTCGGCGATGACGCAGGTCACGAGCTGTTGCATGCTCACCCCTTCAGGCCGCCGGTCACGGTCCGCACGAAATGCCGCTGGAAGGCGGCGAAGACGAGAACGACGGGCAGCGCGGTCAGCACCGAACCGGCCATGATCGCCCCGAAGTCCGTCCGGAACTGCCCGCTGAGCCCCTTGAGCCCGACGGTGATGGTGTACAGGTTGGGATCGTTCAGCACCGACGACGCGATGACGAACTCCTGCCAGGTGGTGATGAAGACGAAGATCCCGCCCGCCGCCATCGCCGGTCGCAGGAGCGGCATGATGACGCGCCAGAACGTCGACCAGCTCGAGCAGCCGTCGATCGCCGCCGACTCGTCGAGCTCGCGCGGGATCTCGTCGACGAAGCCCTTGATCAGCAGCACGCAGACCGCGGTCGACATGCCCGCGTACGCGAGGGCGAGTCCCAGCAGGTTGTTGAACAGGCCGAGGTCACCCCACAGCTTGTACAGCGGCACGATCAGGGAGGCCGCGGGGATGAGCTGTAGCAGGAGCATCGTCCAGAACAGCAACCGCGCACCGCGGAACGTGAAGCGGGAGAACCCGTACGCCGTGACCGTCGCGGCGGCGACCGACAGCACCGTCGCGACGCCGCAGGCGATCAGGCTGTTGAGAAAGGTCCGGGGGAGGTTCGACCGCAGGACCCGGGCGTAGTTGCCGAAGCCGAGGTCGGACAGGTCGAACAGGCCGCCCGTGAGTACCTGTCCCTGGCGCAGCGAGGCCATGATCACCCAGAGCATCGGGACGGCGACGGTCAACGCCAGCACCGCGATCACGGCATGTGGCCCCTTGCGAGCCAGTGTCGACCTCATTTGGCACTTCCTCGCGTCGTACGGCCGATGACCCCGCGCAGGGCGAGCAGCAGTATGACGACCACCAAGATGATCACCGACAGCGCCGAGGCCTTGGGAATGTCGAACTCGTTGAAGGCGACGTTGTAGATCCATACCGGCAGGGTCTCGGTGCTTCCCGACGGCCCGCCGCCGGTCATCAGGTAGACGCCGTCGAAGTAGTTCGAGGTCGCGATCACGCCGAGGGCCAGGCTCATCGCGATGGCCGCGCGCATCTGCGGGATCACGACGTAGATCAGCGTCTGCCACCCGGACGCCCCGTCGATCTTGGCGGCCTCCCGCGTCTCGTTCGGCACCGCCTGGAGCCCGGCGAGCAGCAGGAGGAAGTAGAACGGGAAGCCCTTCCAGGCGGCGGCGACCATGACGGCCGGCAGGGCCGTACCGGAGTCCGCCAGCCACGCCTTCCCGCCGTCGAGCCCGACCAGCCCGAGGATCTGGTTGACGAGCCCGTGCTCGTTGTAGAGGAACACCCAGATGTAGGCGGCGACCACGCCCGGCAGCGCCCACGGCAGGATCAGCACCGGCCGCAGGAACCGGATGAACGTACTGGACCGGTCGGCCATGATCGCGCCGAGGAAGCCCAGCAAGAACTGCATCACCGTGACGCCGGCCGTCCACAGCAGGGTCAGCCAGAGCGACTGGTACAGGTGCGGGTCGCCGATGATGTCCCGGTAGTGCGCCAGCCCGACGAAGTGACTGCCGCTCATGTCCTGGGCGGTGAAGCTCGAGCCGATGTTGGAGATGATCGGGTAACCGACCACGAACGCGGCCAGCCCCACTCCCGGCAGGAGCCACAGATAGGGCGTGACACCACGCCCCCGGCTGCGCTTGGGCAGCCGGGGCGCGGGGACCACCGTGTCGGAGAGAACGGTTGCCGTGTCAGTCATCCATCAGCCCTTGAGCGTCGCGTCGAGGTCCGACTGTGCCTTCTGCAGGACCTTGTCGGTCGGCTCACCCTGGACGACGGACTGCAGGGCCTTCTCCACGATGTCGGCCTGGTTGGACAGGTTCGCGTTGAGCGCGATCGGGTGACCCGCGCTCTGCTTGAGGATGTTCCAGTAGATGTCGAACTTCGGGTCCTTGAACGTGGCCGCGGCCGTCCGCCCGTTGACCGTGGCGGGGAAGAGCCCCGTCGCCTTGATCAGGTTCGCGGGCTTGTACATGTCGGTGAGGAACGCGTCCAGGATCGCCTTCTTCTTACTGGACACGTAGCTCGGCACCGCCATCGTCCAGCCGCCGGTCGAGGAGTAGGTCGTGCTGCCCTGCGGCAGGGACTGGCCCAGCTCGAACTTGTCGGTCGTCTGCTTGGGGGTGGGCAGCGCCCAGAATCCGCCCATCTGCATCCCGACGGTGCCCGCGCCGAGCTTCTCGGTGCAGTCGTCGGTGGTCTGCGACACCAGGTCGGACTTGTCGCCCGTGGCCGCCAGCGCCTTGTAGGTGTTGAACGCCTGCACGGACTGCGGCGAGGCGATCGTCGACTTGGACATGTCGGGGGTGAAGAAGCTCCCGCCACCCTGGTGCACGAAGGGCCCGATGCCCTCGTACAGGGCCAGCCAGTTCTGTCCACCCGCGTAGCAGAAGCCCTGGTTACGGCCGCCGAGCGCCTTGATCTTCTGGGCCGCGCCGACCATCTCCGCCCAGGTCACAGTGGGGCCGAAGGGCTTGACCCCGGCCTTGGCGAACAGCTTCTTGTTCCACTGCAGCACCCGGCTCCCCGTGTCGACCGGCAGCGCCACCTGGGTGCCCTTCCACTTCGTGGAGTCGACGAACCCCGGGTAGAAGTTCGCGGGGGCGAGGTCGCCCGAGAGGCTCGCGACCTTCGAGATATCCGACAACTGCCCCTTCGAGGCGAAGGTTCCCAAGCTGACGGAGTTGACGAAGGCGAGGTCGGGGCCGCTCCGGGCGTTGAACGCCTGGTTCAGGGCCGCGTCATAGTTGGCGAACGGGATCTCCCGCAGCTTCACCTGCCCATTGGGGTGGGTCTTGTTGTAACCGTCGATGTACGGCTTGAGCGTCGGGGTACCGCTCACGGCCCAAAGGCTCAGCTCCTTGGGTGAGGAGCTCGCACTCGAGCTACAGCCGCTCAGGACGATCGCGGCCCCCGCGATGGCGCCGATTGCTCCCAGCAGTCTTTTCATGGTTGTCTCACTCCTTGCGTGCGACCACGGTCACCAGACCGTGTGCGGGAATTTCGATGGTTCTGCCGTCGAGAGCGGCTCCGGTGTCGCCGAACGGGTCGGACGACAGCAGGCTGACGTCGCTGGGGAGAGACGGCAGACGCACCGAGGTACGGCGCCCCTCGTGTTCCCAGTACCGGATGAGGACGGCATCGGGCCCGAGCGGTTTGAGGCAGGTCAGCAGGACGTTGGGTGCATCGGGGACGGCCCAGGACGGGGCCGACCGCATGACCCGGCCGGCCGGATCCTGTGACCGTTCGCGGGCCGATCCGGGCCGGGCCCGGAGGGGCAGCGCACGGCCCCATCCGAGGTCGGTCCCGGCATCCGCGCCCGCACGGGTCGGGTCGATACGGAAGAAGGCGGTGTGGTCACCGGGCTGCTCGTACCAGTTGCCCTGCGAGTGGCAGCTCCGCTTGGTCGCGAGCAGGATCCCCTGCAGCACGATGTCGGCGGTGGCCGGGTCGGCGTCGAGCCAGTCGTAGACGGCCAGGCTGCCGCTCACGGTGAGGGCGCGCCGGGCGTCGGACGCCTGGATCCAGTTCTGTACCTCGCGAGGACGCATGTCCGCGAAGTCCTCGATCTCGTCCTGCCCGACCGTGACCTGGCCGTACGGCACCTCGTAGCGGACGCGGGTCGCGTCCTCGGCGCCGCCGAACGGGAAGCAGACCCGGAGTTCGCGGGCGTGCTCGCCGTTCCAGCCGAGCAGGTCGACGCGGAGGTCGAAGTAGGGCAGGTCTCGGTAGAACGTGTAGGTGTTGCGGACGCGCGCCCCCGCGACCGGCGCCTCCGTGACCGCGCGGGTCGCCGCGTCCGTACGGAACACCAGCCGCGGGTCGCCGCCGCGGTGTCCCGAGGATTCGAAGCCGGTCATCCGAGGCGAGTACGGGCGCGGCAGCGTGTGGTCGAAGCTGCCGCTCTGCTCGTGCTGCCCGACGTCGATGCCGGGGGAGTCGAGCGCGATCGTCTCGCCGAGCAGGTACGTGTCGGTCCGTGCGACATGGAGGTCCGACGTGGCGTCGACGAGCTTGGTGATCCCGCCCCGCGTGATGACCGCGGTGTAGTGCTCGTTGGAGAAGGTCAGGTCGCCGGTCGACCGGAGCGTGTCCGCGGTCCGGGTGCCCTGCGGCGGGCGGAGCCCGAAGACCGCGTGGCCGAGCGCGGGGACCTCCGGGGCGACGAAGCCCAGCGTCGCGGTGCCCCGACGGGCTCCCGTGGGAGAGGCCTGACCGAGTACGTGGCCGGTGACGACCGGGCCGCCGGGTGCCTCGAGTTCGACGACGTCGCCGAGGTCGGCGCCGGCGGGTGTCTCGACCTCGACCTCGACCCAGTCGGACCGGGTACGTGGCATCGGGTTGTAGACCACGAGCTCGCCGGTCCCGAGGCCGAGCGACCCGGTAAGACCGGCGAGCCCGGCCTCGACCGCCCCCAGGCCGGCGTGCAGCGCCGATTCTGCCTTGTGACGGAAGATCTCGTCGGTTCCGACGCCGTGCAGGCCGCCGAAGCCGTGGTCGGTGTAGATGTGGTCCTTCCAGGCGCGGTCGAGGTCGTCGGTCCCGGACGGGACGCCGTCCAGCCCGAGCAGCGCGGACGTGCCGCGCAGCCGCTCGGCGGTCAGCAGTGCGGACTGCCCGCGGCGGAGCGCGTCGACGGTCTTGTGGTGGCCCGGGCCATGGATGTACAGCCATGGATTGGGCATCTCGCCGCGTACGACGGGCAGCCGGTCGAGCGCGCCGTCCTTCTCGAGCAGCGAGAAGTAGGCGTCGGCGGTGCCGTACTCCAGCCGGGCGTGTACCCCGTACTCGTCCGCGATCGCGTCGGCGCGGCCATTCCACTCGTCGATGAACCCGGACAGCGCCGCGCTGGGCACGGTGTAGTCCGCGGTCTGGCAGATCAGCAGGGCGCGGGGCAGGTCGTGCTCGGCGTAGAAGGGCTCGAACCGGTCCACCAGGTCGCGGACCCGCCGCGCGGCCACGTCGATGTCGAAGTCGCCGTCGCCGTCGGCCGCCTCTTCCAGCGGCGAGCTGTGCAGCACGCGGGTGTTCAGGAACGGATAGCCGTAGTGGCCCTGCATGAGCGACAGCACGAGCAGCCGTGAGCCGTCGGCGGCCTCCCACCAGTACAGGCCCGGCTTGCAGCGGGAGACGACCAGGTAGTCGATCCCCGCCTGCGCGTACACCTGGGCCAGGTTGCGCGTGCGCCCTTGGACGTCGACGTTCCAGGCGCCGCGCGAGGAGATCCCCCACCGGTCGTTCAGGGCCTTGCGCCCGAACTCCACCTGCCGGAGGAGGCCCTCTCCGCCGTACATGCCCTCGTACGGCTGCACGTAGGTGCCGCCCCACTCGAGGCGGCCGGACTCGACGAGCGCGCGGAGGTAGCCGGCGCGCTGCGGGTTGCGGTCGAGGTACTCCTCGGCGTAGAGCGAAGCCTCGACCGCGTAGGAGTAGTTCGGATCCCGGTCGAGCAGGTCCAGGACCGCGTCGATGATCCCGTGCTCGCGGTGTTCGGCGATCTCGCTGGGGGTGCCCGCCCAGCCGATGTCGTTGTGGCTCGAGCCGACGACGAAGATTCGCCAGGGGTGCCGCGGGTCGACCATGAACCTTCGCTCCTCGCTGCGTTGACTAGATACTATCGATAGGCGATAGAATTCCAGCGGCGGGCCAGAATTGTCAATCAGGTGTTTCGCACATGTTTCACGAGGTCAGCCCGCCGGAGGTCGCCGACCCCCCAAAGGCGACCCATGAGAGACGGAGGTTTCGTGGTGGCTCCATCCGAGGGCGGGCTCAGCCAGAGCCTGCTGTCCGACCAGGCGTACGTGCTGCTGCGCGGGGAGCTTCTCTCCGCCGAGCACGAGCCCGGCACTCGACTTGTCGAATCGGAGATCGCCCGTCGGCTGAAGGTCAGTCAGGCCCCCGTACGCGAGGCGCTGCGCCGGCTGGCGCACGAGGGCCTCGTCCTCCAGCTGCCGCGACGCGGCAGCTTCGTCGCGCACCTGTCGGCGGAGGAGGCGCGCAACGCCTACGCCGTCCGCGCCGCACTCGAGGTCGTGGCCGTCGACGGTGTCGTCGAGAGCGACGACCCCGAGCTCATCCCCACGCTGGTCGGCTCGATGGAGGAGCACCTGGCGACGATGGTCGAGGCCGCCGACGAGGACGACGTCGCCAAGCTGGTGGCCGCGGACGCCGCGTTCCACCGCGCCGTCTGGGAGGCCAGCGGCAACGAGCTCCTCACCCGCATCTGGCCGATGGTGGAGGTGGCGATGCGCAACCTGACGGTGGTCTCGAACCGGCTCTACTACGTCAAGCTCTCCGACGTCGCGGCCACCCACCGGCCGCTGCTCGAGGCCCTGCGGCAGCGCGACCCCGGCGCCGCGCAGCTGTTCCAGGAGCACGCTCTCGACGTGTGGAAGTACGCGCAAGAGCCCCCGAGAGACGAGGCCGAGGCGGCGCAATGACACAGGGGGCAGTGGTCGTGACCGGCGCGGCGGGCGGCATCGGCTCGGCGATCGCCGAGGCCTTCGACGAGGCCGGTTACGACGTGGTCCGCGTCGACCGGTCGGAGCCCGACGAGCGGGGTCCGGCCTGGCTGGTCGGGGACGTCGCCGACCCTACGGTCCACGAGTCCGCCGCGGAGGCGGCGGCCGCCCTCGGACCGCTGGTCGGCTGGGTCAACGCGGCGGGCATCGCGGCCCACCGCCCGGTCGCCGACGTGACCATGGACGACTACCGCACCCTCATGGACGTCAACTTCGGCGGGACCCTCTGGGGCGTCTCCGCCGCCGTACGCGCGATGCGCGGCCGCGGCGGAAGCATCGTCTCGATCAGCTCCACCCAGGCGCAGGTCGGCTTCGCCGGATACCCGCTGTACGCGGCCTCCAAGGGCGCGATCGACGCGCTCACCCGGCAGGTCGCGTCGGAGTACGCCGAGGCGGGCGTTCGCTGCAACGCGATCGCGCCGGGGGTGATCCGCACCCCCCTGAACGACCGGCTTCTCGCGGAGTCCGACGATCCGGACTCGCTGCGCGCCGCGTGGGACGCCCTGTGCCCGATCGGGCGCTGGGGCACCCCCGAGGACGTCGCGCGGCTGGCGTTGTACCTGGTACGGCCCGAGTCGAGCTTCATGACCGGGCAGGTGCTCACCATCGACGGCGGACAGACGATCGTGCCACCGGGACCACGCGACGATGCCTGACCCGACCAAGGACCTCGTGATCCACTCCGGCGAGCTCGAGGTGGCCGTCTCCGCCGTGTTCGGCGGGGGCATCACCGGCGTCCGGCACGTCGCCACCGGCGCCGAGCTGCTGTGGCGGACGCCCTGGGCGGCGGAGACGGAGCCCCCGCGCACGGACACGCCGCTCGAGGTCGACTCCTGGGTCGGTCATTCACTCGGCGGCTGGCAGGTCCTCCTGCCGAACGGCGGAGACGCCTGCGACTGGCAGGGCACCCGCCACGGCTTCCACGGCGAGGCCTCGGTCGTCCCCTGGTCCGTGACGCGGCGCGCCGACGCGTCGGTCACGCTGACGGCGGTCCTGGCCACCGCCCCGCTCGACGCAGAGCGCACGATCACGGTCAGCGGTGCCGACGTGGTCATGCGCGAACGTCTCACCAACCGGTCGGGCCACCCGGCCGACGTCATCTGGACCCACCACCCGGGCTTCGGCAGGGACCTGCTCGCCGGGCCCGTGACCATCGACACCAACGCCCGGACCATCGGGCTCGACGACCGGGCGGCGGTGACCGGCGTCGACGCGACGCCGGGGGACCGCGGCCACTGGCCGCAGGTCGGCGCCGCCGACCTGCGGCGCCCGGCCGAGGGCAACGCCCTTCTCGGCTACCTCTCCGACTGGGACGGTGCCCCCTGGGTGAGCGTCACCCGCGACGACGGATCGCTGGGGGTCCGCCTCGCGTGGGACGGCGCGGTCTTCCCGTACTGCTGGATGTGGCAGGAGCTGGGCGGCACCACCGGTCCGCCCTGGCACGGAGCGATCCGGGTCATCGGCATCGAGCCCAGCACGTCGTGGCCCGGCCAGGGCCTGGCACGCGTGGCCAGGGCGACCGGGACGACCTTCCGCATCGCCGGCCGGGGGTCCATCAGCAGTTCCGTGACGCTGTCCGTGTTCGCGGCCGCCGGCACCAACCCAGCCAATGGAGATTCACCATGACCGCCCAACCCACCCCTGACCTGAGCTGGCGCGGCCCCGCACGTACCCGGCTCCGGAGCGCACTCGTCTCCGACGCCCTGGACGCGCTCGGCCACCGCGCCCGCTGCCTCACCGCCGGCATCGTCCCGGTCACCCGGCAGACCGTGCTCGTCGGACAGGCCTTCCCCGTACAGATCGAGGCCGTCGAACACGTGCCCGACGTCCCCTACCAGGGCCTTCTGGCCGCCCTTGACGCCGTGCGCCACGACGACGTGTTCGTCGCGGCCGTCGGCGGCGACGCCGACGTGGCGATCTGGGGCGAGCTGGTGACCACGGTCTGCCGCGCCCGCGGCGCCGCGGGCGCCGTGTGCGACGGGTACGCACGTGACACGGCGCTGATCCGGGAGAGCGGCTTCCCGGTCTTCTGCCGCGGCACCGTCCCGACGGACAGCAACGGCCGGTCCGAGGTGCGGGCGCACAACGTGCCGATCGTCATCGACGGAGTGCCGATCGAACCCGGCGACCTCGTCGTCGCCGACGACGACGGGGTCTCGATCGTGCCGGTCGCCCTGATCGACACCGTCGTCGCGATGGCCCTCGAGAAGGACGCCCACGAGTCCCGCTTCCGCGCCGCGGTCGCCGACGGCATGACGGCGAGCGAGGCGTTCGCGAAGTTCGGAGTGCTCTGATGGGCGGTCCGCTGGCAGGCGTCCTGGTGGCCGACTTCACGCAGTTGGTCCAGGGCCCGTACGCGGCCCAGATGCTCGCGGACCTCGGCGCCGAAGTGATCAAGATCGAGCCGCCGACCGGCGACTGGCTGCGCCGCTTCGCGCTCGGCAACACCTACCTCGGCGGCGAGAGCGTGTCCTTCCTCGCCTTCAACCGGAACAAGTCGAGCGTCGTGTTGAACCTCAAGCGCGAGGACCACACGGAGGCCGCCCGGCGCATCGTCGCCAGGGCGGACGTCGTGCTGGAGAACTTCCGGCCCGGAGTGATGGAGCGGCTGGGACTCGGCTACGCCGCCCTGCGGGAGCTGAACCCGCGCCTGGTCTACTGCGCCAGCACCGGGTACGGCACGGACGGGCCGTACAGCAAGCGGCCGGGCCAGGACCTGCTGCTCCAGGCGATCACCGGGCTGCCCACGCTGAACGGGCGCGAGGGCGACCCGCCGATCCCGGTCGGGGTGGGCGTCGCGGACATGACCGCCGGGCTGCACATGGTCTACGGGACGCTCGCGGCCCTCGTCGAGCGCCAGCGTACGGGGCTGGGCCAGCGCGTCGACGTGAACCTGCTGAACTCCCTGCTCGCCCTGCAGTCCCAGGAGCTCACGGCGCATCTGAACTCCTCCAGCGCGCCACGGCGCAGCCCGGTCATGGCGGGCACGCCGTACACCGGCGCCCCGTACGGGATCTATCCGACGAGCGACGGGTACATCGCGCTGGCGATGAACCAGGTCAACCGGCTCATGTCGGCACTGGAGATCGACGGGTGGGACGGCGTCGACGAGCAGAACGTCACCGACCCGGACCAGGACGCCGCCATCCGCCGGGCCCTCGCCGGGCGGCTCGCCCAGCGGCCGACGGACGCGTGGCTCGAGGTGTTGTTCGCCGAGGACATCTGGTGCGCGCAGCTGAACGACTACGACGCCGTCGTCGAGGACCCGCAGGTCGAGCACAACGGCATGATCGTCGAGATCGACCACCCCACGGCGGGCCCGGTGCGGGTCGTCGGGCCGCCCATCAGGTTCGGCGAGCGCGCGGCCGGAGGGCACCTCGCCTCGCCGCTGCTGGGCGAGCACACCCGCGACATCCTCGTCCGGGTCGCCGGCTACAGCGAGGCCGAGGCCGAGGAGCTGATCCGATGACCCCCGTACGCCTGAACGGGATGACCTGGAACCATCCGCGCGGGCTGGACTCGCTGCTGGCCTGCTCGGAGCCGTTCGGCCGGGTGCATCCGGAGATCACCGTCGACTGGGACGCCCGCAGCCTCCAGGACTTCGCCGATTTCCCGCTCTCCGAACTCGCCGACCGGTACGACCTGCTGGTCTTCGACCACCCGTTCGCCGGCGAGGTCGCCGCCTCGCGGATGCTCGTACCCCTGGACGAGGTGCTGCCCGCGGAGTTCGTCGCCGACCAGGCGGCGCACAGCGTCGGCCCGTCCTACGACAGCTACGTCTGGGACGGCCATCCCTGGGCCCTCGCGGTCGACGCCGCCTGCCAGGTGAGCGCGCATCGGGCCGACCTGGTCGAGCACCCGCCGCGAGACTGGGACGACGTGCTGTCCTTCGCCCGCTCCGGCGCGCCGGTGGCCATCCCGGCGCGTCCGATCGACAGCTTCCTGTCCTTCGTGTCCATCCTCGCGAACGACGCCGGGCAACCCTTCGGCGAGCACGGCGGTCTCGCCGCGCCGGGCCGCGCGGCCGAGGCGCTCGAACGGCTGGCCGAGCTGCTCGCGCTCGCGCATCCGATGTCGATCTCGATGAACCCGATCGAGCTCCTCGAGGTGATGGCGCGTACGGACGAGGTGGCCTACATGCCGATCACCTTCGGCTACGTGAACTACGCGACACCGGGGTTCCGCGAGCGCCGCGTCACGTTCGGCCCCATCCCGTCGGGCGCCCGCGGGATCTCCGGAGGCGTCCTGGGCGGGGCCGGTCTGGGGATCTCGGCGCGGTCCTCCAAGGTCGCCGAGGCCGCCGAGCTGCTGCGCTTCGTCGCCTCGGGGGCGATCCAGGGCTCCGCGTACGTCGCGGGCGGCGGGCAGCCCGGGCACCGGTCGGCGTGGCTCGACCCCGACGTCAACGCCGCGCACGGGAACTTCTTCGCCGACACCCTGAACGGGATCGACGGGGCGTACCTGCGCCCACGCTGGCCGGGCTACCTGCGCGCGCAGACCGCTGCGGGCGAGCTGGTCCACGGCTGGCTCACCGACCGCACCATCCCGGCCCAGCGCCTGGTCCGCGAGCTCGACGCGCTCTTCTCCGCCGCACACCGCGCGTCCGTCGTCTCAGCACAAGGAAGTGACACGAATGGCCGTTGAACCCACGCCGGAGATCCCGCTCGACCGCTTCAGCACGCTCGCCGATGGCCTGGACCATCCCGAATGCGTCGCGGTGGGGCCGGACGGCCGGCTGTACGCGGGCGGCGAGGCCGGCCAGATCTACCGGCTCGACGCGACGGGCCCAACGCTCCTGGCGAACACGGGCGGCTTCGTGCTCGGCCTCTGCCTCGACGCCGACTCGGTGATCTACGCCTGCGACCAGTTTCGTCACGAGGTCGTGCGGATCGGCCACGACGGCATCGTCGAGTCCTACTCCGACCCGATCCAGGTACCGAACTATCCGGTGTTCACGGCCGACGGAAGCCTCCTCGTGACCGACTCGGGGGACTTCGACGGGCACAACGGCTCGCTCTGGCGGATCGCGCGCGACGGCGACTGCCGGCGGCTCGACGTCGACGTGGCGTCGTTCCCCAACGGCCTGGCACTGTCGCCCGACGGCGCATGGCTCTACGTCGTCGAGTCGAACCTGCCCGGCGTCGTGCGTATCCCCATGGCGGACGGCATGCCGGCCGGCGAGCCGGAGGTCGCACTCTCGATGCCGGGACACGTGCCGGACGGCCTGGCCGTGCTGGCCGACGGCGACGTCCTGATCGCCTGCTACGCGCCCGACACCATCTACCGGCTGCACGACGGTGAGGCGACCGTCCTCGCGCACGACCCCCGCCGCGTGGTCCTGGCCGCTCCGACCAACCTCGCCTTCCACGGGCCCGGCCGTACCCACCTGGCCGTCGGCAGCCTCGGACGCTGGCACATCGCCTCGGCCGACGTCGGGCTCCCCGGAGCACCACTGGTCTACCCGACCTTCTAGCCCTACGTGCGGTGAGCCGTGCCCCGTTAGGGTCGTGGTGTGGCGCCTGATGAGGGACCGGTGCGGGTCGACCTGTGGATCTGGTCCGTACGTCTGCTGAAGACCCGTTCGATGGCCACGGCCGCCTGCCGGGCCGGGCACGTCCGCGTGAACGATGAGCGCGCCAAACCGGCCACCTCGGTACGGCCCGGTGACGAGGTACGATTCCGCCACGGAGGGTGGGAGCGGATCGTCATCGTCCGCAGCGCCGTACGCAAGCGGGTCTCCGCGGCCGTCGCCGCGGAGTGCCTCACCGACAACAGCCCACCGCCGCCACCGCGCGAGGCCCTGATCCCGATCGGGAGGCGCGACCGTGGCGCGGGACGCCCCACCAAGCGCGACCGCCGCGAACTCGAACGCCTCCGCCAGCCGCGGGACACGCCCTAGTCGCGTCGCAGGACGACCGGGAAGTCCACGGTACGGAACCGGGCCGGCAGACCGAGCGAGGCGGCGCGTTCGGGGTCCTCGACGGTCGCGAACTCACGTATGAGGCTCGGCTTGACGCCGAAGACCGCGTCGGAGTCGAGGTACGGGCCGTCGGCCACGAACAGGTGCGTGGTCAGAGGCGCGTACCCGCCGGCCTCGACGAGGAAGTGGACGTGCGCGGGCCGGTTGGGGTGGCGCCCGGTGGCCGACAGCAGCGCGCCGACGGGCCCGTCGGAGGGGATCGGGTAGTGGCGCGGCACGATCGTGCGGAACCAGAACGCGCCGTCGTCGTCCGTCGTGAAAAGGCCCCGCAGGTGCGTCCGCCGGCCGGCTTTCTGCACGTCGTAGTAGCCCTCGGCGTCCGCCTGCCACACGTCGACGGTGGCCCCGGCGACCGGCTCGCCGCCTGGCCCCACGACCCGGCCCGTGACCAGGCACGCCTCGCCGTCTTCGCCGTTGGAGATGTCCGCGCCGCGCGGTAGCGGCGGCGACTCGACGACGTGGAACGGCCCGAGCACGGTCGACTCCGTCGCCTCGCCCGGCGTCCGGTGGTTGATCGCGTCGACCAGCATCGAGACCCCGAGCACGTCGGACAGCAGCACGAACTCCTGCCGTACGTCGTCGCACTTGTGTCCCGTCGCGGTGAGGAACGCGATCGCGGCCTCCCACTCCTCGCCGGTCAGTGACACGTCCTTCACGAAGGCGTGCAGGTGACGCACCAGCGACCCCATGACCTCACGCAACCGCGGGTCCTGCGTGGCGTCGAAGCTCGCCGCCACGACGTCGGCCGATCGTTCCTCGCCGAACAACACACCGCTCGTCACGGGGACCACCGTACTCGTGGAAAGGCCGTCCTCTATGCGCGGGAGCGTACCGCTGATAGTTTACCGCGACATGACTATGAGAATACTCGTCATGTTGACAGCGGCGGCCTCCATCGGAATTGGCGTTCCTTCCGCAAGCGGTGTTGCGACCCCCCACAATTCCTGTCCCGAGACCGTGCAGGGTTCCGGAACGACGCTCCATCCCGAGGGAATCGCCTACGACCAGGGGCGTGATCGCTTTCTGATCGGTTCTGTCAAGCACGGTATGGTGTCGGTCGTCGGTGCTGACGGCGTTGCGCACACGTTGATCGACGATCCGGCGCTGATCACCACGATGGGCATTACCGTCGATGGCGATCGAGTGCTCGTGGTCAATGGTGACATCGGCGTCGCGGACCGTACATCGGAGGCGACGAACGGTAAGACGGCCGGGCTCGGCATATATGACAGGCGCACCGGAAAGCGAATTCGCTACGTCGACCTTGGCGCGCTCGACCCGTCACGAGGGCATTTCGGGAACGACGTGGCCGTCGCGGCCGACGGCACGGCCTACGTCACGGACTCCATCAGTGGCGCCATTTACCGGGTCCGGCCCGATGGGCACGCGTCCGTACTGGTCAGGGACGATCGGCTGACGCCGGTCGGCAGCGGCAACGGCGCCAACGGCATCGTGCTGCATCCCGGCGGCTACCTGCTCGTCGCGCAGTCGTCGGGGAAGGCGCTCTACCGGGTCCCGCTCGACCACCCCGACCAGATCTCCGAGGTCACGGTGGACGCGCCGATCGGCGCGCCGGACGGCCTGCTGCTGGACGGGCCGGTCCTGCTGCACGCCGTCGACAACACCAGTGCGAACCGCCTGGTCGACCTGAGGTCGGACGACGACTGGCACACGGCGACGCTCGCGCAGAGCCGCGCCTGGGCGGACCCGGCGCCCACCACGATGGCACGGGGGCGCTGCGGGATCTACGTGCTGACCGGCCGGCTCGACCTGCTGCTGTCCGGCACGCCGAGCGACGAGTTCCTGATGCGCAAGATCGACTAACGGTCGTCGCGGTCCTCGCCCCCTTGTGATCGGGGCGAGGGCCCATTTTGGAACTTGATTACGTAACGATGTTCCGATTAGGCTGCGGTCTGGTTCGGGGGATCCACGCGAGCAAGGGGACGACCATGGGATCGCTCGTCGGCTACCGGCTCGAGGGCTCCATCGCGACCATCACCATGGACGACGGCAAGGTCAACGCGATGTCGCCCGCGATGCAGGGCGAGCTGGGCGCCGCGCTGGACCGCGCGCGGGCCGATCGCGCCGTCGTCTTGCTGGCCGGCCGTGAGGGCGTCTTCTCCGCCGGGTTCGACCTGCCGACGCTCCGCGCCGGCGGGCCGGAGGCGACGGCGATGGTCGGCGGCGGGTTCGAGCTCGCCCACCGGGTGCTGTCATTCCCGCTTCCCGTGGTGATCGCGTGTACCGGCCACGCCGTGGCGATGGGCGTCTTCCTCCTGCTGTCCGGCGATTACCGGATCGGCGCCGCGGGCCCGTACAAGCTGACCGCGAACGAGGTCGCGATCGGCCTGACGATGCCGCACGCGGCCACGGAGATCCTTCGCCAGCGGCTGTCGCCGTCGGCGTTCAACCGGGCGGTCACGATCGCGGAGTCCTTCCACCCGGGCAACGCCGTCGAGACGGGCTTCCTCGACCGGGTGGTCGAACCGCCCGAGCTGCGGGACGCCGCTCGCGCCGTCGCCGGCGAACTGGCCGGGCTCGACCTCGACGCCCACGCGGCGAGCAAGCTGCGCGCCCGTGCCGGCGCCCTGCGTGCGATCCGCGACGGCCTCGCCGCCGACCACGCCGCATCCCGCCTCGCCTGACTCAGTGCGGGCCGGGGGAGGCGAGGCCTGCGAGGAGGCCGCGGACCGCCAGTGACCAGCGGCGGTCCATCGAGGTGCGGGACGTGCCCAGCCACCCGGCCGACTCCTGGGTCGCCAGCCCCTGCGCGAGCGCGAGCAGTACGTGCGCGATGTCGGTGGCGTCGCCGGTCAGCCGGCCCGCATCGACGCACCGCTGGACGTGGCCGACGATGAACTCGCGCACCACCGCCCCGGCCGCGATCTCCTGCGGTCCCGGGTCGAAGTCGGCGAAGGGGCGGGAGAACATGACCTCGGCGAGCACCGCGTTGCCCTGCGCGAAACGCCGGAACGTCTCGATCGCCCGCTCGAGGTCCGCGTAGGGGTCGTCGGAGTCGGCGAAGTCGTCGAAGACCAGGCCGAGCCGGCGGAAGCCCTCGAAGAACACCTCGCGTACGAGCCCGCCCTTGTCGCCGAACAGCTCGTACACCGCCGGGACCGACGTGGCGGCGCGTTCGGCCACCCGGCGTGCGGTGAATCCCGCGACCCCGTCCTCTTCCAGTGCCGTCATCGCGACGTGCAGGACTCGATCCCGCAGTGCCGGCGTTCGCTGCTTTGCTCTCGGCACCCGGTGGATCTCCTGTCGGAACGTCGCGAAGGCGTGTATTGGCGCTCCAGCGTAGATGGAGGATTCACGGCCGTCGAGACCTGGTCGATATATCCTTTCGCTAAGAGTGCCCATCTTGTCGTATTCGACAAGTGTCCCTAGGTCTGCCATGGGCTGGGCTATTGATTGCTCATCGGTGCGCGCATTTGTTGTAACAAACAGCCAAACGTCGGCCGGGAGCCTATGGAAAAATGGTAAAGAGAGGTAAAAAACCCCTGCTCAGTGAGGCCCTGATGGCATTCCAGCGCGCTGCGTGATCGTGTCGGGACAGGGTGTTGACTGTTTCTTGACTGTTAATTACGGTCGGCACATGACATTGAAAATCGTTGGCGCGGGCCTCCCGAGAACCGGAACGATGTCGCTTAAGGCGGCGCTCGAGCAGCTGCTCGGCGGGCCTTGCTACCACGGCAGCGTGGTTTTCACGCAGGCCTCGCATGTTGATTCGTGGAATGCCGCCGGAGGTGGAGCGCCCACCGATTGGCGCGCCCTGTTCGACGGTTTCCATGCCACGGTCGACTGGCCAGGTGCCGCATTCTGGGAGGAACTGTCGGAGGAATTCCCAGAGTCGATCATTCTCTTGTCGATGCGGGACTCGGCGGAGGCCTGGTGGAAGAGTGCGAGCGAGACGATCTTCAGTCACCAGGCCGGCACTGACGGCCCCCCGATCCTCGCGATGTACGCACCGCTCCTGGAGGCGCGGTTCACGAAGGCGATCGACAATGCGGAGGCGGCGATGGCGGCATACGACCGCCACAACGCGCACGTTCGCGCGACCGCGCCGCGCGGCCGTCTCGTCGAGTGGACGCCGAAGGACGGCTGGGGCCCGCTGTGCGACGCGCTCGGCCTGCCCGTGCCCGACGAGCCGTTCCCGCGCATCAACACGGCGGAAGACTGGGCCCGCATGGCCGCTCCGGACGCCGTCACGGCGGCCGGGATCGAGTTCGCCGCCGTGGTCGAGGAGTTCATGTCCCACGTACGCGACGACACCCCCGTCGACGACCCGCGGGTGCGGGCCCTCGTCGACCGCTTGGAGGCGGTGGACGCCGTCTTCCACGGCGGCGACGAGCAGATGAAGTCCGTCACGCGGCAGATGTGGCAGGACAACCGCGAGGAGCTCGGCCGGCAACTGTCCAGGTCCACCGACCAGATGGACGACCTGTTCCGCTACCTCGAGCGGGCCCGTTGACCCGTACGCCACCCGCCGTGCCGATCACTGGTTTCGTCGAACGGGTTCCGTGACGGGGAGCCTCTCAGCGAGGACGTCGAAGTATCGATGACCGGACCACGCGGTGTGGTCGCCGATGACATAGATCCGCCGCTTGGCCCGGCTGACCGCGACATTGACGAGGTTCGGCTTGCCCGCCGCCCACGCCTTGGCGCCCTCTGCCCTCGGGTTGCCTCCCAAGACGAAGATCACGATGTCGGCCTCCTTGCCCTGGGCGACATGGATCGTGCCTGACGTCAGGCCGGGGAAGCCGTCGGCGATCCTCTTGAGCCGGTCGGCGACCTGCCGGAATGGAGTGATGACGATTACGCGGTCGAAGGAGATTCCGCAGCGGTCGCGGAGTTGCCGGAGGATGAACCGCAGTTCTTTGCCTTCTTCGACCACCCAGTGACCTTCGGCTGTACCTCCGTGCAGATGGATCCACTTGCTTTCCGGCGGTGCGGTGAATCCCTCCGGCTCGATCGGGCCGCGCGGTGATACGCCGTTGATCATCAGACCGTCGTAGGCGATCGTGTTGGAGATCCCGAACATCGGCTCGTCGCTACGCCGGTGCACTCGCAGGGGAGAACCGACCCACACGAGGTCATCCTCGTGGGGAAGGTGCGTGCCGTACGGATTGCTCTGGTCGGCAAGTCGTTGCGCCGAGGTCTCCGAGGGAAGCCATTGCTCACCGACGTCAAAGTATTGTCGCAGGCCCTGCTGTGTGGTGAACGGAAGCGTGACCACCGGCTCCAACTGGAGAGGGTCACCGATGATCACCGCTCGGCGTGCGCGCCAGAGCGCCCCGGCGGCCTGCTGAGCAGTCGCCTGCCCCGCCTCGTCGACGAACAGCCAGCCCAACGCCTCTCGGCCGAGGTGGGAGAACACCCGATCGACGGACGCGAAGGTGGTGGACACGAGCGGGACGACGAAGAACAGGCTCTGCCAGGCCGCGAGCACGGCCTCAGGCGAGACCTCGGACGGCACGAGTCCCTGCAGGACGTCCATGGCGCCCTGCAGGTTCTTACGCATGCGGTCGGCCTCGGCGGAGAGGAACGCGCGATGCAGGTCGAGCGCCGCGATGAACAGCCGCGTCCGGGCAGCGTTCCACGCGGGATCGGTCCACGGTGCCGAAAGCTCGCGGACGTCCTCGTCCCGCCACCAGTCGGCGGCCGGAAGCGCGTCAGGCAGGCGATTCTTTGCCTCGGCGATCGCGGCCCGGGCCGACGCGGCCTGGCGGGTGGTGTCGCTAACCATGCCTGGCGGTCGTTCGCCGCCCGCCGGGTGTTCGCCTCAGCCACCCTGAGGTGCTCGACGACGTTCTGCGCTTCGTGCAGGCGTTGACGTGCTTGGACGACGGTGTCGGCGAGCCTGCTGTCCTCGCCCTGCCATTCTCGCAGGCGGCTGCGGGAGAGAAGCGTCTCCACCGCACCAGGTTTGTAGGCCAGGTGCTCACGTCGTTGCCGCTCGCCGTCGGTCACGGCCTGGGTCAGGGCGGACACTGGGCGTGTCGCTTCGGCGATCTGCTGCCTGACCTCTTCAAGCCTCCGCTGGGTCTGCAGCACCATCTGCTGATGCCGGTCGTGGTCCTTCTCCGCGTCCGGAAGTGCTCTCAGATGGGCGTAGACCGCGGCGCGTTCCTGCATCAGCGTCTGTACGGCCCGTTCGGCCTTCCGGAACTCCTTGACCGCCTCCCGCCATGACACCGAGCTCGTCCGCATGGTCTTGAGCAGATCGAGCATTCCAGGCGCTCCGCTGTCCTTGTCCGGATACCAGAACGCCTTCATGAACCGCTGGCGGTTCTTCTTGTTGCCCAGGCGCGCCGCCAGCAGGCCCCAAGCGACCTCCGGCTTGTCCGACTCCGGATCACTCGGCCGGCCGTACGGATCCACCGGTCGATTTCCACCTCGGGCGCCGGCTTTTGCCGTTGTGTCCTTCAGCGACGTGGCCAGCACACGTGTCGCGACCTCGCCGAAGTAGTCGGCCTGGTCGCGCCACTCCGCAGCGATCTCGGACTTGCGGGGAGTCTCGAGCGAAACGTTGTCGACCGCGCTGTTGTTGGCCGAGGCGACGACGATCTCAAAGCCGGTGAGCCGTGGCGTCCAGGCGCTGACCACGCGCGTCCGCTCACCGGTCTTCCACCGGAACGCCTGCCCGAAGGCCGAGCCGGTCGTCGGCAGGTCCGCCAACCGGCGTGCCCGTTCGACCACGATGGCGGCGACCAGATCCCGCAACATCGTCGTCTTCCCGGTCCCGGGCGGGCCGTTGACCGAGAAAAGCCCCTCGCCGTCGGCGAGGTCGGCCATCACCCTGTTGACCGCGAACTGCTGGCTGAGGGACAGCGCGTGTCCGATGTCGGCGGGCCACCGGCCGGGTGGGACGAGCGTCGGTGCGACTCCCTCGTACACCGCCTCCAGCTCTTTGACGACATCCTTCCGGTTCACGCCCGCGGAGTCTTCGCCGCCGCGGAGATAGGCGCCGAGAGCCGCGCCGTAATCTCCCTTCTCGACCGCGAGTGCGACCTTTGCCAGATCATCGACGATGAAGCTGTTGAGGAAGTCGGAGGCGTCTTCGCTGAACTGGGTGCGTTCGGGAACCTGGACGCATTTCACCCGTATCTCCGAGGCCTCCAGAGCCTCACTGCCTGCGAGCTCCTCCTCTACGCACGCCCAGTATTCGCCCAGGTGTTCGTAGGTGATCGGCCGTCCGACCTGGATTCCCCTGTCCTTCAACTTCGCGTTCAGCTCCGCCGCTTCCACGTCGTCGGCGGACGCCACGACAAGGTGGTCGAACGCTTCATCGCAGGCGGCGACCGACTCTCCGAACCCGTCCAACCACGCCGGTGAGCCCGGACCGGGAGAGTCGACCGTACGGCCGACGGCCCACGCACAGCCGGACAGCTCCTGGGTTCCGATCAACGGACGTCCCCCGTGCGTGACCGTGACCGCGAACATCGCACTGTCACCGGGCCGCCGCGCGTCGAAGCTCTCCGAGTTCTTCCCGAACACCTGCTCAAGCAGGTCGCGCACTCGCTGCAGGGAAAAGACGCCACCGTAGACGGCGTGCCGCCAGGTCATGCCCTTGTCCAACCGGACCTGCTGGAGGGGGTGACCGGCCTCCCACGGCATCGGGGTGTCCGGGGCCACGCGGTACACGCGTTCGGAAGCCTTCACCTTGGGAACGCTCTGCGGGCTGAACACCTCCACCGCACGCCAGAATTCGATGACCCGAGCCCGGTCCTCATTGTTCGAACGCACACCGCTCCCAACGCCAGTACTGATGGTGGAACGCCGATCTGACGTGGTCTATGGCACTTTTTGGTGATCGTCAACCCGGCGCGCGCGGTGACAGGGGTTCGTCATCGTACGAGGTCAACATTGCCGGTTTTGTGTACGACCTGTGGGGCAATTGTGACGAACGGTGCGTTTGGTGTTGACGCGCACCGTGGGCCTTCGAAACCCTGACCCGGGACTCGAACCCGATGCGAGGTCGGGCCGTCACTGGCTGCAGCCTTGCCCCGAGGAGAGAACTATGCGTTCGACCGATATGTCGTGGGACGAGAGAGCTCAGGCGGACCCCGGCCGATTGTGGGCCGGCGGCGTCGTGACGGCGCTGGTGGCCGCGGGCGTGGCCCTGGTCGGTGTACTGCTGGTGCACAAGCTGCCGCACGCCTCCCTGCTGTCCTTCGACGGAACCAAGGAACCCGCCGACGACGCGAAGACCATGCTGCCGATCCTGGCGGCCGTGGCCGCGTTGGTCGCCACCGGCCTGCTGCACCTCCTGATGACGACCACGCCCAGGGCCGGGCAGTTCTTCGCCTGGATCGGCGCGCTGGTACTCGCGCTGGTCGTCCTCGAACTCTTCGTCGCCGGGGACGACAAGGTCTCCCAGTTCGTGACCAGCGCGTTCTACGTGCTGATCGGCATCGTCATCATCTCGTCGCTCTTCGGAGTCTCGCGCACCGCCGTGCGCTACCGACGGCGTCAGGACTACCGCGACGACTACTCCGGACGCGACCAGGCGTACGGCCGCCAGGCCAACCCCTACCCGGACGGGTACGGCGGCCAGGACCCGCGCCACGGCGGCTACGTCCCCGAGACGGTCGCCGACCCGTACCCCGACGGGTACGCCGACCGGCCGCAGGCCGCGCCCTACCGGGACGGGCCGCGGCGCCGCTACTAGAGCCGAACATCCGGCCGCCCCGGTGAACGTCCAGGGGCGGCCGGATGCCGGCTCTATGGGGTGGGCGTGTGGATCGAACCGGACCGCGTACGCAGCGAGGTGCCGCCGGAGCCGGACCGTACCGACAGCGCCTCGGCGACGATGGCCACCGCGATCTCGGCCGGAGTGTTCGCGCCGATGTCCAGGCCCGCCGGCCCGTGAATCCGGTCCAGCTCGGTGACCCCGTGCTCGGCGAGCCAGCCGGCACGGGCCGCCTGGGTACGGCGCGAGCCGAGCGCGCCGATGTAGCCGACGCTGCCGGACAGCGCCGCCATCAGCGCCCGGCCGGCGACCTCGGCGTCGTGGCTGATCACCACCACGTTGTCCAGCGGGGCGAGCTCGGCGAGCACCGTGGCGTCCGCGTCCGTCATCGTCTCCGTGCTCCAGCCGAGCAGCCCGGCCGTCGCGACCAGCGCCTCGGTGATCGTGCCGGCACCGATGATCACGAGCTTGGGAACCGGCCACAGCGCGGTGATCACCAGGTCGCCGACGACGGCGGAACCACTCGTCGCGCGGCCGAACAGCCGCGCCGCGTCCTCGCCCGCGTCGTCGATGGTGTTTCGGCCGTACATGCTGGTCTCGGCCATCTCGTCGCCGTCGAGGCGGGTGACCAGGCAGATCGGCTCGCGGTCGGCGAGCCGCTCCCACAGCTCGGCCGGCAGCTCCGTGGCCGGCACCAGCAGACACCGCGCGTCACCGCCGCAGGACAGGCCCGCGACCAGCGCGTCCACCTCTTCGACCCGGAGATCGACGATCCGGCCGACGCTCTGCGTACCCGCCAGCCCGGCGAGCCGGTCGTTGAGGGACCCGGACAGCACCGCGCCCACCCGCCCGCCTTCCGGCGTGACCATCAGGGCCTCGGTATGGTCGCGTGAGCTGAACCCGTGCGTCTCGACCGCCCACGCCACGTCCACCCGGGTACCGGCACGGAGGCAGGCGGCGACGCTCATGGCGATGTCATACATGCCCTGAGCCTAAATCGCGCAGGGTGCCATTCCCAGCCCCGCGCCCCGCGCCGCGGCAGGCGATCAGAGCACGGCCACGTACTTCCCGCTACCCCGGCCAGAGGCGAGCAGATCGTGTGCGGCGGGCACCTCGGCGAGGGAGCCGACCTCGGTGAGGGGCACGTCGAGCAGGCCCGTGGCGAGCAGGTCCATGACGCGCCGGAGGGCGTCGGCGACGCGACGTGGCGCGGTCGCTGCCAGGCTCGTGATGCTGAAGCCGCCGACCGCGACGTTCCCGCCGATCAGCCGTCTCACGGGCGGAAGCGGTGCGGCCTGCCCGCCATCGGCGTTACCGAACAACACGATGCGGCCACCGGGCGCGGTGATCGCCAGGTCGGCGTCGAGCATCGTGGTGCCGAGGGGATCCAGGACCACGTCCACGCCGCCGTCCGCGGCGGCGCGTACCGCCTCGGTCAGGTCGTCGCCGCGGGCGAAGGCGACGTCGTAGCCGCTCTCGCGCGCCGCGGCCACCTTCTCGGCGCGCCCGACGACGCCGATGCGCAGGCCGCCGCCCAGTACGGGCACCAGCTGGGCCACGGCACCGCCCACACCGCCACTCGCCGAATGCACCAGCACGCTCTCGCCGGGCCCGAGCCTGGCCGCGTCGGTCAGCAACAGCAGCGCCGTGGTGAGCATCAGCGGTGCCGCCGCGGCCACCGGCGACGCGACCTTCTCGGGTACTGGAACCGTGAGCGCCGCCGGCGCGACGGCGACCTCGGCCAGGCCGCCCCCGGCTGGGATGAACGCGGCCACCCGGTCGCCGGGAGCCAGTTCCGTGACGCCCGCGCCCACCTCGCGTACGGTCCCGGCGACCTCCTTGCCCGGAACGTACGGCCAGCCCGGGACGTATCCGGCGTCGCCGCGCCGCGCCATCACGTCCATGAAGTTGATCCCGGCGTGGGCGACGTCGATCGCCACCTCTCCGGCGCCCGTACGAGGTTCGTCCACCTCCCGGATCTCGGTACGGTCCGGCCCCTGCGACGGCGCGGTCATCACCAGTGCACGCATGCTGGTTCCTCTTTCGATGTACGGGGGTCAAGGTACGGAGAGAACGATCTTTCCGGCGACGCGTCCCGTCTCTCCGCGAACGTGCGCCTCACCCGCCAGGCGCAGCGGAAGGACGGTGTCGATCTCGACCCGCAACCCACCTGACTCCACGAGTTCCGCGATGGACCGCAACCCGGCGTGGTCGGGCTCGACCAGCATGCGGACGGCGCGTACGCCGAGTTCGGACGCGGCGAGGAACGGCCGGTCGTCCGTCAGCGGTGGGAGCCGGACGAGCAGGCCTGCGCGCCGGAGTGTTCTCAGCGAACGGATGGTGGTGTCCCCGCCGATGGGGTCGAGGACCACGTCCAGGCCCGTCGCGTGTTCGGTGAAGTCGACGCGGGTGTAGTCGATCGTCTCGTCGGCGCCCAGGCTCCGCAGCAGGTCGTGCTTTGCCTCGGTCGCGGTCCCTATGACGTGCGCGCCCCGGGCCTTGGCGATCTGGACGGCCAGGTGGCCCACGCCGCCCGCGGCCGCGTGGATCAGTACGCGTTCGCCGGGCCGTACACCGGCGGTGTCGACGAGGGCCTGCCACGCGGTGAGGCCGGCCAGCGGAAGCGCGGCGGCGTGGACGTGGTCGAGAGTCGCGGGTTTGCGCGCGAAGTGGCGGGCGGGCGCCGCGACGAACTCCGCGTAGGCCCCGGCCGGGTACGGGAACCGCGGCATCCCGTACACCTCGTCTCCCGCCTTGAAGATCGTGACACCGTCGCCGACCGCCTCCACGACGCCGGAGACGTCGAAGCCGAGAACGAACGGCGGCAGCACCCCGACGGGGAAACGCCCTCGTGCGCGAGTCTTCCAGTCGGTCGGGTTGACGCCGGCCGCGTGGACGCGCACGAGGATCTCGGTCGGGCCCGGCTCAGGCCGGTCCATCTCGACGAGGCGGAGCACGTCAGGCCCGCCCGCCCGGCTCTGGCCGATCGCGCGCATGAGCGCCGGGCGGCCCTGGTCAGCGGTCATGCGTCCCGCGTCCGCGAGATGGGCCCGGGTATGACACCGCCGGCGATCCGGCCGACGTAGCGTCCGGCCTCGAGAACACCAGGGTCGTCGTGGGCAGGGACGATGAAGCGGTACCCGCGGGCGTGCTTGATGGCGCCGATCTCGGCCAGCACCGACGTGGTGAAGTTGTTGCTCAACGCTGGATCGCCGCAGGCCAGGATCGACGGCTGGACACCGGCCACGAATCCCTCCTTGGGCTGCCGGCGGAGTGCGCCCTCGACGTCGTAGAACAGGTCACCGCACAGGTACGCCGGGCCGTCCTCGGTCGGCACGACGATGCCGATCGAGCCGGGCGTGTGGCCGCCGGAGAGCCGGCAGGTGATGCCGGGCAGGACCTCGTACGGGCCGGAGTGCTCGAGGTCGAGGAACTCCAGCGCCCCCGGAGTGTAAAGGCGGTCGATCAGGTGCTTCAGATCGTCCTTGGCATAGGCCCTGCCCTGGACTCCGGTGCACGCGCTGCCCAGTTCGCTGCGGTTCACCACGACCGGGACGTTCATCGGCACCTTGTCGAGATGCCCGGCGTGATCACGGTGCAGGTGGGTCATGATCACGCACGTCAGGTCCTCGACGCCGATGCCGTGCGCCCCGAGCTGCTCCGCGAACCCCTGTCCCTCGCCGACGTGACCGCCCATTCCGAGCACCGACGTGTCGCGGTACCCGGCGTCGACGAGGATGGGGCCGGACTCACCGAGCAGGAGGAACCCCTGGGCGGGCACGTCGATCCGGTGACCGGGGGCGATCCCGCGCAGCCGCATCGACTCGTCGATCGTCACCGACCCGAAATTCAGACGCCGGATCTCATAGTGCACGGTGCCCCTCCTGAATGAGCGAAGAAGTGTGTCAATGGCTCTTTCGATAGGACTCGTAGCGTCGCCACGCGTCCAGAATTCCTTGCTTGATCGACCCGGTCGCGTGGCTGACGTAGCTCATTTCGACCTCGGCGAGAATCGGCGAGATGTCGGCGGAGAAGTCGACGCCGAGCAGAAGCTCTGACAGCCACCTGCGTACGAGGCCGGTGACCGCGGTCGAGTCGACCTCGGTCACCGTCCCGGTACGCCGCTCGATCCGCAGGCTGATCGTGAAGTACTCGTGGTTGGCGTGCGAGGCCGATGCCACCGGCACCTTGGCGTAGCCGACGACGATCACGCTGGTGGGGACGTCCATGACCGCAGTCTCGCACCGCCGATTCCTCACCTCGCCGGTCAGGGCGGTCATGCCGGCACCGACGGCGGCATCCCGGCGCGCGCGGGAAGCGGCGCGTGGTCGCGTACGAGGCTCAGGCAGGCTCCGGCGGCGACCAGGGCGACGATCATCGCCACGAAGGCGGACGTGAACGAACCGGTTGTCTGGATCAGCCATCCGATCAGAATCGGCCCGAGGAATCCGCTGATCTGGGTGCCCATGTTGATGAAACCCAGCCACATGCCGACCTCGTGTGGCTTGACCACGTCCATCGGCACGGACCAGAACGGCCCGAGCCCGGAATAGAGAAAGAGTCCGGAGGCGGTGAGAAAAACGGCGGCGAGCGTGACCGTCGGCGCGAGAACGGTGAAGGTGATGCAGGCCGCCGTGGCGAGATAGGTGATCGAGATGAACCGCCGCCGCAGATGGTTGTACCGGCGTTCGCAGATCCACGCGCCACCGAGCATTCCGACGGTGCCGGCGACGTACGGGGTGGTGGCGAACAGCCCGGCGTGGGGGAGGTCCAGGCCCCGGTACTTGATCAGATAGGTGGGCAGCCAGCTCATCAGCCCGTACAGGACGAACCCGAAGAAGAGGAACGCGGTGAAGGTGAGCCAGATGTGCGGGACGAGCCACTGCCTCGACCGCCGGGGCACGTCGCGCGCGACCCTGCCGGTGACCAGGTTCGCCCGCTGAGGGGAGTCGCGGAGGACGAGCACGACCAGGATCACGGTCACGACGCCGGGCAGGGCGGTCGCGTAGAAGGCCCAGTGCCACCCGAGCGACCCGATGATGGGAAGCGTGATGGACGGCGCGAGCGCCGGGCCGAGCGTCAGGGCCGTCAGCATCAGCGCCAGCGGGAGCGACCTGCGCCCGGGGGCGAACCAGTTCGACAGCATGCGCCACAGGGGCGGCGGGTGGAACCCCTCGCCCGCTCCCATGAGGAAGCGGACGGCGAGGAGCATCACGAGGCCGCCGGAGAGCACCCCGGTGAGGACGCTGAAAAGCGTCCACCAGGCGATCGCGACGGCGATGATGCGCCGCTGCCCGAACCGGTCGGAGATCCAGCCGGCGGGTATCTGCACGATCGTGTAGCTGAGGAACAGCGCGCCCGACACCATTCCCGCACTCGACGGCGAGAGGTGCAAGTCGGAGGAGATGAACGGAAGGGCGACCGCGATGGCGACGCGGTCGAAGTAGGAGACCAGCAGCGTCAGCCACAGGATCGCCAGGATGGCCCACCGGTACGCCGCCGGGGGAGCGGTGTGCGTGTCCCGTCGCACGGGGATCAGCCTGCGTGTGTCTCTGCGACCGACGGATCGAACGTCGCGTCGTCGGGCAGGAACTCGCTCACCGGCGAGCCGAGGAACCGTGGTGTCTCCCCGGCGTCGTGCAGGCCGACCGCGTACGCCTTGATCAGCGGGTCGTCCTGAAGGCCGGGAGTGTGGACCTCCACGAGCGTGCACGGCGCGTCGGAGCGGTTCCACGACCAGTGGAGCTCGTCCGCGGGGATCCGCAGGAAGTCACCGGCCTTCAGGTGGAAGGCCCGATCGACGACGAACACCCAGAGCTCGCCGGACTGAAGGAGATTGAGCTGCTCGCAGTCGTGCCGGTGCGGCCGTGAGTGGTAGCCCGGCGGACGTGTCGCGACCATCAGCGAGGACGCGTTCCCGTACACGGCCTTCGTGGTGAACGATGTGCCGCCCATGTCGGCGACTTCTTCTCTGACGGCATCGCCTGAGGCGTAAATGGACATGGCGTCTCCCCGACGCGCTGCGGCGTCGACATGGCGGCGCGAACGCGACGCCTGCCAAGGGAGATGACGTGACCGTTGATGCGGGTGGCGCGGAGAGATGCCCGCCAGCGTCCACATCGTCAAACGTCGCCTGTTGACGTGGGGTGAGGGTAAACGACCTCGTCCGTGGGGCACAAGCCCCTTCCGCCGGCCGGTCAGTCGCGGGGTAGCGGTTGCTCCAGGTCCGCCGTCACGGTTTCGCCGCGTCGGCGGACCTCTACGGCGGTGCCCTCCGGCGCGCCTGCTGTTCGCAGCAGCTCGCGTACCAGTTCCAGCCCTGCGTGCCAGTCGTCGATCAGCCAAATGGGGAGGTCGTCGACGGTGCTGCCGTCGCGTCGGCCCAGCCGGGCGGGGCCGTCTTGGGTGGTTCCCAGGCCGGCCGCTCGCAGCGCCGCGTTGAGGTGCGGCTTCAGTCGCGAGGCCAGGCCGTCGCGTGGGGCCCGCGGCGCTACGGGCAGGTAGGCGTGGGCGTAGTACTGGCGCAGTGGTCTTGGCGTCTCGGGGCCGGTCCGGGCGCGTACCAGGCTGCCGGGCTCCGCTCCGAGCAGGAGTTCGGCCATCACCAGTGCGCGTAGCTCGCCTGCGTCAGGTGCCAGCGCGGCCAGTACGGACCGGTCCGCGCAGCCCGCTGCCCGCAGGGCTTCGGCCAGGGCCGCCCGGTGGCCGGCCGAGGGATGGCCGCCGAACACCTCGGCTTCCGTCTGGACCGACGCCACCCAGGGGTGTTCGCGCAGCTCGGCGCAGCGAGCGCGGGCCTGGTCCACCGCTGCGGCCAGTGCGGCGAACGGGAAGCCGGGGTTGCCCGGTTCACGCGTCGAGTACAGGTCACCGGCGAGGTAGTCGGCGGCGTCCGGATCGCCGCGGTGGGGGTCCTCGTCGGCGTCCTGGTCCGGGTACCACCAGCCGGTGGGTTCGTCCTGCTTCCAGCGCACGCCGAAGGCGCGGATGTCGCCGCGCGCGGCATAGGTACGCCGCTGGTAGCGGTCGAGGCCCGGCAGCGCGGCGAACGCCTCGTGCAGTAGTGGCACCGCGACCGCGGCGTCGGCCTCGATGCACACCGGGCCGAAACGGCCGAGCAACGCCAGGGACGGCCCGGGGTAGCCGGCGTCGGGGTCCGCGAGGGCGGTCGCGCGGCACACCAGGTCGAGCTCTGACCAGCGGAGCGCATGGGGGTGCCAATGCGCGAGGTCGTCCCAGCCCAGCTCCACCGCCTGCGCCGCGCCCGGGTAGGACAGCCCTACCGTGGCAATGGCATCGCCGCACTCCACCGCCAGGGCGTACCCGCCCCCGACGTCATGCTCGGCCAGGTGGTCGTCGTACTCCTCCGCGACCTCCACGCCGGGGACCTCGCACGCGTACTCGTCCTGGAAGCAGGCCGCCAGAAAGCCCGGCTCTGCGATGGGCCGGCGTAGTCGCTGATCAGTCACACCGTGATCTTCCCGTACGCGGCCCAGGGCCGGGTGACGTCCGGACGGCAGCCCATTGGCGAGCTTCCGGTTCGACGCCGGATTTGGCATTAGTCCGGATGATTCGGAATGGTGGCGAAAAGGCTCTGTCAAGGCCTCTGTTAGAGTCTCACCCGCGCCGGAGTAAACACTCCGTTTACTCCGCTCCGAGTGGATTCGGCAAGGAGAAGCAACACCGGATGAGTGACTTCGAGCAGTGGGACATCGTGACCGGAGTCGGAGTGACCGCGCTGGGCGTCGCGGCCGGCAGATCGATGGAGACCCATCGGGCGGACGGCCTCGTGGCGGACCCGTTCGCGGAGAGTTTCGTCGAGGCGGCTCGTCCGCCGGAGCCGATGCCGACCCGGCTGGACGACCACGGCGCCACGGCCGATCCGATGTGGAGTTCGATGTCGACCTACATCGGCATCCGGTCCCGGTTCTTCGACCGGTACTTCGAGGACGCGGTGGAGTCCGGCATCGACCAGCTCGTGCTGCTCGCCTCCGGCCTGGACACGCGGGCGTACCGGCTGGACCTGCCCGGTGGCTGCCGTCTGTTCGAGATCGACCAGCCCAAGGTGCTGGAGTTCAAGGAGGCCGTGCTCGACGAGCAGGGTGCGAGCCCCCGGTGCGAGCGCGTCGCGGTGGCGATCGATCTCCGTGAGGACTGGCCTGCGGCGCTGCGGAAGGCGGGCTTCGACCCGGACCGTCCCACCGCCTGGCTGGCAGAAGGGCTGCTGCCGTACCTGCCGGCCGACGCCGAGCGGGCCCTGTTCACCAACGTCGACGAGCTGTCCGGGCCGGGCAGCCGGATCGCCATCGAGTACATCCGCAACGAGGGGCTTCCGGAGTTCGACGACGAGGAGACCCGCCGTACGACGGAGCGGATGGGGATCGACATCTCCGACCTGTGGCATATCGAGGGCAAGGGTGACCCGACCGTCTTTCTCACCGACCGGGGCTGGTCGGTACGGGCCGACTCCATCGTCGCCCTCGCCGACAGCTACCAGCGCAGCCTCGAGGGCATGATGGCCGGCACCGCGGAGTACGTCGACCTGCTCGTCGCGCACAACAAGGCCTGATCCGCCGCGGGCCCGGTGAGAACCGCGAGGGGTCTCACCGGGCGCGCAGGTGGTCGTGGAGTCTCCGCGCGACCTGGGACATGCGTGCCTCGGCGGCCGGCTGGATCGCGGCCGGGACCCGGGACTCTGTCAGCGCGGCGACGGCGAAGGTGCCGCCGTCGTCATGCTCGACGACCCCGACCTCGTGCCGGAGGTTCAGCAGGGTGCCGGTCTTCGACGACCACGCGGAGGCGTCCGAGTCGAAGTCGGGTGCCAGCCGGTGCCGGATCACGTTCGCGGCCATGAGCTCGCGCACCCGCGCGGCGACGGCCGCCGGCAGGCGTGAGGGGACCCACAGGGCCTCCAGGAGGTCGACGAAGGACCGCGCGGAACCGGAGTTCGCGCGGCTCACGTCGAGCTGGGGGAGCGGGTGCCCGCGCCCCGCCGTACGCGACCCGATCGCCAGCGAGTGGGCGAGGTGCACGTCGGCCGGGTCGAACCGCTCGGCGGGCGTCTCGACGAGGTCGCGTAGGTGGTGCCGGACCGCGATGCCGGTGACCCCCGCCTCGCGTACGGCCCGGTCGACCTCGGCGGGCGGTACGAGGTCGAACAGCGCGTCCGCGGCGGCGTTGTCGCTGATCGCGATGCTGAGGTAGAGCAGGTCGTCGACGGCGACGCGCGCGGGGTGGCGGAACCTGCCGAGCCCGACCGGCCCCGCGGACGTGATCCGTCCCGGCGCGACGTCGACCATCGTGGACCCGTCGATGCGCCCGTCGTGGACGCGGCCGAGCACGGCGACCGCGAGCGGCACCTTCACCAGCGACGCGGACGGGAACTCGACGTCCGGATCGATCCCGATCTCCATGCCGGTCGACAGGTCCCGGACCAGGAAGGAACCCGACAGGCCCGCGTCGGCGAGCGAACGCCGGAGCTCCCGCATCACCCGTTCGGCGCTCACCTCGGCACCCCCAAGACTCCGGCCAGGTGCTCTCCCAAGCCGGCGGCAGCGGCGAGCCTTGACGGGGATGATCGGCCGCGATTTGATTCCCGGCAAAGTTCAAAGGTGGGGTGGTCCCCTTGAGCGGACGGCCCTCGAGCCGGGAGCGATGAATGGCACCAAGGGGACGGACGGCCGCGCTCGCGGCGGTGCTCGTGGCACCACGCGGCGGACGGTCCCGGTGCCGGCGCGCAGGCGCTGAACGCCGGCACCGACTCGGAGATGGTCAGCACCAACATCCGCGACTACGGCAAGCGGCTGCTCTCCGACGGCCGGATCTCGATGGCGCGCGTCGACGACGCCGTACGGCGGATTCTGCGCGTGAAGTTCCGCGCCGGCCTGTTCGAGCACCCCTACGTCGATCCAGCCAAGGCCGAGGCCGCGCAGCTGCGGCCCGACGCCGTCGCCGCGGCGCGTACGGCGGCGGGCCGGTCGATGGTGCTGCTGAAGAACGACGGCAAGACCCTGCCGCTCGACCCGTCCAAGTCGACCGCCGTGATCGGGCCGCTCGGCGACGACCAGCACGACATGCTCGGCCCGTGGTGGGGACAGGGCCGTGACGAGGACGCGGTCTCGGTCTATGAGGGCATCAAGGCGCAGAACCCGAAGACGACCTTCGCCCAGGGCTGCGCGATCATCGACAAGGATCCGCCGGACAACACCCCCGCGGACGAGTGCGGATCCGACGCCGGGTTCCCGAAGGCGGTCGCGGCGGCCAAGGCCGCCGACCAGGTCGTCCTTGCCCTGGGGGAGTCACGCGGCCAGAGCGGCGAGGCCGCCGCGCGCAGCGAGATCGACCTGCCGGGCAAGCAGCAGGAGCTCATCGACCAGATCAAGGCGACCGGTAAGCCGTTCACCGTCGTGCTCTTCAACGGCCGGCCGCTGACACTGTCGAAGGTAGCCGCCGGCGCGCCCGCGATCCTCGAGGCCTGGTTCCCGGGTGTACAGGCGGGCAACGCGGTCGCCGACGTCCTGTTCGGGAAGGTCGATCCGGGCGGCAAGCTGCCGGTGACGTTCCCGCGTACGCTCGGGCAGGTCCCCACCTACTACGACCACGAGCCCACCGGGCGTCCCTGTGACGCGGGCGCGAAGTACACCTCGCGCTACCGCGACCTGCCGACGTGCGACCCGCTCTACCCGTTCGGCTACGGCCTCAGCTACACGAGCTTCGACATCTCGGGCCTCCGGCTGAGCTCGAAGACGATGCCGGTCAACGGCCGGATCACGGCCTCGGTCGAGGTGAAGAACACCGGCAGCCGCAGCGGCGACGAGGTCGTGCAGCTCTACCTCCATGACCCGGTCGCGAGCCTGTCGCAGCCCGTACGCCGCCTGCGCGGCTTCCAGCGCGTGACGCTGGCGCCCGGCCAGAAGAAGACCGTGACGTTCACGCTCGACAAGGACGACGTCGGCTTCTTCGACAACGGCGGCCGGTTCGTCGTCGAGCCCGGCACGATCGACGTGTACGCCGGTGACAGCTCCACCGGAGGTGAACACGGCGCCTTTCAGGTCACCGCGCGGTGATCAGAAGAGGGTGAGCGGCTCGGTCGGCTGGTTCGTCTCCAGCGCCGAGGCCAGCGCATCTCGGAGCCATGTCTCAGCGTCCTCTGGAACCGCGTCAACGCCGGCCGCAATCGCCACTTACAACGGCAGACACCATCAGCAGCCGCGAAACACACAGAACATGCGAACCCGTTCCTAGTTCAGGCGATCGCAGAGACCGGCGCCCCGTCACAGGACCTCAGAGGACTCACACCACCAGATCCTCCGCAACGATCCCCTGCCCCCAGGCGAGGCAGTGTCGCCGCTTGATACGAAATGATCACCAAGTCGGGCACCTATCCGCCTACACCGCCCTCCAGTATCCTTATCAGGAAGGAACTTGGCCAGGGACACAAACATCCTCAAGGCTGGGATTTATGCGCAATTTCACACGACGCGAAAAACTCAATCTCACTTGCCAGTTCCTCGCTAAATCTCAACAATTAAAGAAGCTGAGTAACGGCGCGCAATCAGCCATCCGTGAATACCAGTTCCGCAAGGTCAAGCATCTGCTCGACGTCGCGTTCCACAACACCGAGTTCTACAGGCGCAAATACAGCCTTGCGGGCATTCATCCGCGAGATATCCGCAGTTGGCAAGACTTCGAGCAGGTGCCGACCGTCACCAAATCCGAGCTTCTCGACGCGGGACTCGGCGCGGTCAACGACACGCTCGCCTTCGACAAGCTCATCGCGTCCCGGAGCTCCGGGACCACAGGGCAATTCTTGACTGTATATCTCGACGCTCAGGCCATTATCACCCAAGCGCTGCAGGCGTATCGCATGTTACGTGAGGTGACCCCTGGTTACAGGTCCCGCGACAAGGAAGTCCTCGTCTACACGTCGAAATACCCTTACTCCTCCATTGCCGGCCTTTACCGGGCGCGGTACATCAGTAACCTGCTCCCCGCGGAGCAGGTTCTCGATGCGATTCTGCGAGTCAAGCCGGCGGTGCTCGCCATCTACCCGTCCATCCTTCGCGAGGTGCTGCTGCTGGATGGCCATCGGGCGATGCGCCGGCACCTCAAGGGCGTCCTCACGAACTCCGAGTATTCCACTCAGGAAGAACGGGACGCCTTTGCCGAACAACTCGGATGCCCCGTGTCAGATGAGTTCTCCTCCGAGGAGCTATCGAGCATTGCCCACCAGTGCCTGCACAAACGCCACCACCTGACCCAGGACTCGTCCTACATCGAATTGCTCGAGCCGGGCTCATCGCAGAGCGCCCGCCAGGGCGAGGTGGGCGAAGTTGTGGGCACCTGCCTCATCAATGAAGCCATGCCGATCATCCGCTACCACCAGGAGGACTTAGCCGTACTGGGAGACCAGCGGTGCCCCTGCGGAAAGTCCGCCCCGGTTCTCGAATCGCTCGTCGGTAGGCGCAATTCATCATTCAAGTGCAAGGACGGAAGTATGATACCATCCGGGCGGATCTTGGACTGGACCTACAGTCTGATCCTGACCCATCGTCTGGGAATTCGTCAGTTCCGGCTCACGCAGGAAACCGTGGACCTGGTCACGATCGACTTAGTCGTAACCAGTTCCTACAACGCCGAGATCCACAACCAGCTACTTTCGGCGCAACTTCCAGGAAGTGTTCGGCAAATTCCTTTGTTCTGCATCCCAGAATCGTACCGAGCATCCAACGATCACCGGCCCGTAAGTACAATCCCATTCGATCGGCTCTCGAGATCTTTGGTTCGCCGGAAATTCGCAGCGCCTAAATGGCGGACTATTTCGAACGCTCGAGGACGTAAATGTAAACTAATGGAGTGGTTTTCTCGTCCAGCCACTGCATGCGATCGTCATCGCGCCCAAGCGGGGTATGCACGTCTTTCACAGTCAGGCCTGCTCGCGCGAATGCGGTCCGATGGTTCTCGTCATTCCAGTGGTAGTCGTACAGCACGATCGTGGTTCCCTTGATCTGGACCTTGATGGTACTGCCGCTCTTGATTGGCTGTCGATTCTCCGGAAAATCGTGCGAGAACGATACCCAATTTCCATCGATGCCGACGACCGGAGATGCGACGATCATCATGACCCCGCCCGGCTTTAGAACCCTTCTCATCTCGGCGAGAATGGCCGTTATCTCGTCCACTGTCGATACCTCGATGAAGACAAAGCTCGAGAACACGACATCGAACGACTCGTCCTCGAACGGAAGCACGGCGCTGCGGATATGGCGATATTCGCCGGCGTCGTCCTGCGTGCGCGCCTGACGAAGCATCTCCACACTGATGTCCACGCCGACCGCGTCAAATCCTAGACGCGTCAGGAACCGTGTCGAGCGTCCGGGCCCGCATCCGTAGTCCAGGGCTCGGCGACCCGTCGCGTACGTCTCTAAGAGCATGGGAACGTCGCGGAAAGCCAGATAATAGTCGCCCTCGAAGCCCAGCGTGGCATAATCTCCCGCAAACTTCGAATAGTCGTGGGTATGGGTGACAGTCACGGGCTCGAGCTCAGACATGGTGGACTGCTCCTCCTCATCACTCACAGCCCCGAGCACCCGAAGTGCGACCTTCTGTGCATCGGTGAGGCCGGAAACACCAGTAATGTTCATGCCCTCGTAGGGCTTCGGCGGTCGGAGTATTTTTATCATATGGATCGCCGTACTATCCCATAGGCGAATACTGCCGTCCTCGCTGGCGGTCGCCACGATGCTGGATCGGCCGTTATGTGCCAATCCAGAGATTCCTCCCCAATAGCCCCCGGAAATCGAGGTGCAGTCACCACTTTCAGTGTCCCAGACGCGAAGGGCCATGTCCTTGCCGCCACTCCAGACGTACCGGTCCGTCGCGTCGAACAGTGCCGCCATCACCCAGCCCTCGTGCCCTCGGAGGGTTAGCAGGCATCTCCCAGTCCGTACGTCCCAGATGCGCACGGTCCTGTCTTCACTGCAACTGACCAGCCGGCCGCCGGACAAGTCAAAGGAAACGGAGTGCACCCGGTCCTGATGGCCGTACAGCGTTGCCCGGCAGGTGCCGTCCGTCGTGTTCCACAGCTTGATCGTGAAATCCTCGGAGCCGCTGGCCAGCACGTCGCCGCCCGGGGCGAAGGCCAGCGACCAGACACCCTCCGCGTGTCCGGACGGCGTCCGGGTGCATTCTCCAGAAGCCACGTCCCACAGCTTTATGGTGCGATCGTCGCTGGCGCTCGCAAGGATCGATCCGTCGCCGCTGAAGGTCACTGCCTGGACCCAGGTGGAATGAGCCTGGATCATCTTCTCGAGAGTCCAGGTCCGGGTGTTCCAGATCCTGATCGTTCGGTCGTCGCTCCCGGACGCCAAGAGCTGGCCATTGGGACTGTAGGCGATGGCAAACGTCCATTCGGTGTGGCCCTTCAGAATTTCTCGGCATTCCCCGCTCTGTACATCCCAGACTCGAATCGTGAGATCCCCGTTACTTCCGACGACCGTTTCTCCGTCCGGGCTGATGGCGACCGCCTGTACCCAGTCGATATAGCCGCGCATCGTGCTACGGCAGATCCAGTCGCGGGTGTCCCAGACCCTGAGCTCTCCGTCGAAGCCCGCACTCACCAGCGTCTCACCATCGTCGGAGAAGGCGATCCTTCCGACGCAGTTGGTGTGCCGCTGCAAAATGCTGAGACACTTCCCGTCGCGAACGCTCCAGACTCGAATGTCGCCGCTCTCGCCGCTGCTCGGCCAGCAACTCTCCATCGGGATGGAAAACCACCCAATGAACGCTGTTGTTATGGCCACGCAAGTCATTGATAGGCTCGCCCGTGTCGGCGTTCCACAGAGTGACCTTTTTGTCCCAGCCGCAGCTGGCAATTAGGCGGCTGTCCGGGCTGAATGTGAGGCTGCGGACGGCGCCGTCGTGCCCTCGAAGTGTCCTCGAGTCACTCCACTCGCCGACGTCCCACACCTTTACCGTATGATCCGCGCTGGCACTGGCCAACCTTTTGCTGTCCGGGCTGAACTCGAGCGCGAAGATCTTTTGGTCATGGTCGGCCATGGTTGCCACGCAGGTGCCGGTCCGTAGGTCCCAGATCTTGATCGTCTGATCTTCGCTGCCGCTAGCGAGCAGCTCTCCGCCGGGGCTGATGGCGATCGCCCACACCGAGTTGAGGTGCTCGGTGAACCTTTGGACACAGCTTCCGGTCTGCAGGTCCCAGATCCGAACTTCCTTGTCCTCGCTGCCGCTCGCAAGGGTGCGCCCGTCCGGGCTGAACGACAAACCTAAGATCCAGCTGTTATGTCCGCGCAACGTTTGGACGAGCTGGAAGTCGGCTAGACGCCAGATGTGGATGGCGCCGCTGGATTCGCTTGCGGCGACCATCTGGCCATCGTGGCTCAGCGCAAGGCCTGAGATGGGGCCGAAAGTCTGCCGAAAAATGCAGTGGGAAAGATTCGCTTTGGTGAAGTCGACGCCGTGCAGGGAGGTCTCTTGAAGGTACGCCTGTCGGATGTCGAGGCCGGAGAAGTCGTGGCCGGTAATCGTGTTGGTCAATGCACCGAGAAGATTCAAGACATTGCCGGCCGTGTAGTTGGGACCTTGCCGCCCCTCAGATCGCAGCCTCGCAAGATACTCCTGCAGGTGCGCCTCGACATTGGCTTTGCCGCCAAGGGTGCTCGTCAGGTTGTCGAGGACCGGAATCACCAACAGGCGGACCTGTGCCTCGCGTACATAATCGCGGGCGAGTGCCTTTTCCAGGGCATACCGTGCGAGAGTCTGCGAATCGCCGGTCAATAGATCGTTCGTCGCGCCGTCGATGATTTTGGTGGTGATGTGCTCGATGAGCACGGGCTGCAGGCTGAACCGCGACGATACGCGTTCCAGCGGAACTCTCCGTTGAAGCGCTTGAACCGTCGACGTCAGATGCTGTCGCGCTTCTCGGCCAAGAAGGTTCAGGCTTAGCTCCTCGAGGCTGACGGGCTCGCGGTCGATGGCCAGCCAGTACATGACCTCAGTCTCGAGGTCTGAGAGCCGGTTCAGATGCCAGTCGACAAGTTCGTGCAGGTCGCTGAAAAGCGGGCTACCCAGGCGGGTGAAGCTCGATATGTCTCCGAAGAAGACTTCGGCGATGTTCTTCCCGACGAATTCAAGGGCAAGCGGGTTTCCGCGGTATGTGCTGATCAGCTCGCGCCAATCCTCGCTGCTTCCGCTGAAGCTGCCGATCTCGTCGAGGATCATCCGGCCGCTGTGCTCGTCCACGCCGGCCATCTGCAGAGTCCGTACCGGACGATGCCGACCCTCCATGGCTGCGACGTTCGCGGGCTTCTCCCGGCTGTTGAGGAGAAGGCAACTCCGATGCGTGGTGGAGCCCATTAGATTGATCAACTCCTCGTAACGCTCGTAGCCCTCGCGATAGGAGCCTGCTAGGTTCTGGCCGCTCTCCAGAACCGACTCGAAATTGTCGAGAATTAGGAGACAGCGATGCCGCTGCACGTTGTCCAACAGCCGGGAGATCTGTTCTTCCCAGGAGCTCGAAATCGGCACTTCTTGCTGCTGAGAGATCCAGGCGATGAAATCGCGTAGAACGTCCGACGCCGACGGCGCGTTGAGCAGGCTCCGAAAGAAGACGAAGTCGAAACTGTCCAGGAGCCCGGTGTTCAGCGCGTCGGGCAGGTCGGTTCGCGGACAACCACCTTTGCTAAGGGCGACGGTCAGTGAACTCTTCCCGATTCCCTTCAGCCCGATGATTCCCACCAGACGGCACTGCTCCTGCAGGATCCAGGTGCGGAGCGTCTCCACCTCCTGTGCCCGGCCGAACAGGCTCGATAGATCTTGGGCGTGTCCCCAATCGACGTATTGGCTCTCCGGGACGACGCTGTTCGTCATTAAGGGAGACAGGTCGTCCCATAGGTCCAGTACGACGCTGACCGAGATGGCCAGACCTCGTTCGCCGGCGCCATGCTTGATCCGCAGGATTCCCACCACCGAGCCGGTCGCCTGATCGATGATCGGGGAACCACTGTGACCCGGCTGCAGGTTGAAGCTGTCGGTGATCTGGATGTCCCAGGCTTCGAGCCGACTCGTTCGGCTGCGGGACTCCAGCCCGATTTGACGGCCCAGCGCCCCCTCGATCTCGCGGATGACGTATTCCTGACCGATGACATGCTCGAAGCCGGCCGTCCTGATCACCGCACCCTCGTGGCCCGAAGCCTGGAGCTTGAGCGGGCTCCGGTCGATTTCGGTATTGACCCGGACCACGGCCAGGTCGATGTCGACGCCCTCCCAGGAACCGACCAGTCGTCCACGGTGGCCATCAATGATGATCTTCTCTGAGCCGCCCACGGACGTCACGACATGGGCACAGGTCAAGATGTACGTCGACCGGTCATCTCGGCGGATGACGAAGCCGGTGCCGAACCTCGGGTTATCCGGATCGCTGCTGGCCAATCGGACTATGGAGTTCACCCACGATGACGGAGTCATATGCCGATTCCTTCTGGTGTAACTGTTCATCCCGAGGCAGCTGTGCTACATGATCTGGTTCAGACGGCTTGTGGTGGGGCGACTGCGTGTGGGAGTCAGGGATCTGTGCTGGACAGCCGGCGTAGGGCGTCGAGTTTGTCGATGCCTCATTTGGGCGGTGGACAGGTAGCAGTGCACCAACGCGAACTCGGTCAAGTCAGGGTCCACCAGCAACCTCCAGAGGCGCTCATTTTCACCTTAACCGGACGGAGTGAACTCTTAGCTTCGTTATTGCTCACAAGTCAGCACCGCGGTAACGGGTGGCCAGGACTGGCCACCACGCCCTAATCCAGTACGGTCCGGTGAATAGCTACCTCTTGGAGTGTGCTGGCGTGGTCGGTCGTCTTGAGCAGCCCGGGCGCCGTGCACGAACCCGCTGTCGCTCAGGAAGTGTCGGCTGCCGCGCTGCCCGACAGCTTCGGCGTGATCTTCAGGACGATGTTGGCGCTCGACTTGGCCTTGGCCACGTAGAGGTTGCCTTCGCCTTCGAATCCAAATCCGAGCTCTATCTCGGCCGACTCGATGCCCTCCGACTGGTCCAGTTCTCGGCAGAATGCGATCAGAGGCTGGCAGACTCGCAACATGGTCGGCTCGATCTGATCCAACGTGGCTTTGACCCGCTGGGCGACGCCACCACTGATTTCCTCAGAATGGTCGATGCTCGCCTCGATCTCGACGAGAGTTCCATCTGCAAGCTCGATGAGTCTCGTTGGCATAGTCGCTCCCCTTGCTGCCGTCATATATGGACGATCTTCTTGCAGCGTGTGTTCGGCCTTCGATAGCCAGCACCCTCGACGGCTATGGCGCTGGCCTCCCAAGGCAATGTACCGCGAGAGTGGGTAATCGCGGCGAGCGGGAAGAGCCCACGCCCCGGGTATCCGTACCTGAAGAAGATACTGCCCTTCCAGAAGCGGAACCCATCTCGACAAAGGGCAGTGGAGTTCACCGTGGGATCTCCTCGCGGAGCCAACCATCCAGAAGGTCCGCGCGGTCGTGTCGGCCCATCAGCCTGTATGCCATTGCCCAGACGGTGGGATCTGCGATGGGGAGTCCGAGCCATCGGCGGGTGATTCGGGTTGGTAGGTTTACGACCGTTCCGTTGGCGCGGATAGCGAATCCGAGAAGTATGTCGACATCATGATTCTCTCCACCAGCATGGAGCCAAGCCTTCGTCGCATAGCCATCGTCCCGGCTGGGGTCCCGGACGGACGAGATCCCCGCAACGGTGAGCGCAGCCTCTACCCTCTCCGGGTCGGCGTCGGTGGTGAGGTCCCAATCGCCTGCCCGATCGACCAGGCCTAGAGCGGCCAGGAGCCCGGAACCGCCCACCGCGGCGCAGATCCCGGCGTCCTCGAGGGCGGCAAGCACGGCTTTGACGGTGTCAAGCGGGGGCAGGGTGACGCCCGTGCCAGTGCTGTCCGGAACTTCGCGCATCAGATAGCCACACCTCTCCGAGTGCGGAACAGCAGATGGCAGTAGGCGTTGGACGGACGATCGTCGGCGCTCGCGACCGGCAACGGGCTTCAGACACGCCGATGTCTCTCCATGGTAAGGGCGTGCTGCATCACGGCGGCCAGCGTTTCGCTGCGGACTGTGAAGTTCTCATAATGCACCTTTCCGGGATGGACTCCACCGAAGAAAAGGTGGCCATTCGGTCTGAGTGAGCTTCTGGCCCTGGTTGTGGTTGATCGCCCGTTGAGCTTGTGTGTGGTGTGCGGGATCGTGGGCCTGTGCGCGAGTCTCCGCAACCCGTCTGAGGATCTGAGAGCGGTTGTGGAGGAGTCGCACGAGGTGATAGCCGATCTGCGGAACGCCGTTGAGTCTCAGGCCGTTACGACCGAGGAGTTGCGACGTCAGATGGGCCGGAGCTCCTCGAACTCGGGAAAGCCGCCGTTGTTGGATCCGGTATTCGACAAGCAGGTCAGGCGGCGTGACCGATCCTCGCGAGACAGCGGTAAGCGTCGTGCGGGCGAACAGTCCGGCGATGGCTCGGCGATGATGAACCTGATGGGGAACCCGGAGCCGGCGGTGTCCTGCCCGCCATCGCAGTGCGCAGACCGGCCCGCCACCGAAGGTGACCGCGTATTTGGTGCAGGCCAAGGAATGCGGCCGGTGCGGGGCGGCCACCGTGGGAAAGGCCCCCGCGCAGCACGCGTCTGGGCGGGCCCAGTTCGGACCCGAAACCCACGGGCCGGCGGCGGCTGCTGGCGGACACTCCAAGCCCTCGCTGACTCCGCGCTCGTCCACTCTTACCCATCCACAGTCGCCAAATGGGGCCTGGACAAACTCGACGCTCTTCGCAGACTCTTTTCACCACCGGCCCTGGCCGCCGTCCGCACTCGCCCCACCGTAAACGGCCTGAACAAGATCACCTCACGCGGTCATCTCAGGCTGAATAGCGACAAGAAAAGGATAACGGGCGTGAATACCAAGGCAGAGATCCTCAAATACCTGGACGGACTCGGGTGCGCCACGCCGGAGAGCTTTTCGGGCACTCGAAAGGAGCTGGTCGCTAAGTCCTGGGTACCGGACATGTACTACTACTGCCGTACCCTCGACACCGAAAAGATCACCGTCGTACCGAACGGTAATAGTCTCTCCGAGGAACTCGAGGCCGCCGCCGGCTGTGATCGAGCTTGGGTGGTCCAGCCCCTCTACGATTTCGAACTCTGCGGTGCGGCGTTCCTAACGCCCGACGAGACATATATCGAGAGCGCCTGGGGCAGCGCCCTTTCTGTCATGCGTGAGGGTGTCGTCGGCTATCGCGAGGCGCGGACACTTTCGGCCGAACTCTTCCAGGTCGCCTACCCGCAGGACTTCCAAATCAGGTTTGTCAGGGGCATCCCGCAGCAGGTACCTCTTCCCGAGAACCAAGACACCATCGGCGCTCTTACCCGGCAGCGGATCCAGTCGACATTAGAACAGATCCGGGCGCGTTCGCTCTTCGGCCTGTTCGAGTGGGGCACCAATCCGGACCGTTCCGTGCTCCTGGACTGGAAGCCCCTGCTCGATCAGCAGCGGACCGACAACTTGCGCGACATCCTGAGGCAGACGCCCATGCCGGACCTCGTTCCCGACTTCGATCGGCCCGCCCTGGCGACCGTTCCGATGGACTCGCTCGGCGGTCAAGTGGTCTTCGACCATGGCGCCCGGTTGAGTCACGTGGTCACCCGGGCGGTCGAGAGCGATTCGTTCAGTGTGTTCTTTCGCAGCTGAACACAGCCCGTCTGAGCGGTAGTCGACGCACCCACCACTGGAGGCAGGCGGAGAGATGAAACTGGTGCTGTTTACGGACGACCTAATCCTGGTGCAGGCGCCGCACGTACATATTCCGGACTCCTACAGCGAATACCTGGCAAGCACGATTGACGTCACTGGCGCGCGGACGGCCTGCGACCTGACGGCAGGGTGCGGCTACCAGACCCTCAAGCTTGCAAAATGCGGACTGCATGTGGTCGCCGTCGACCTGCTGCCCGAAGCAGTGGAACTGACGTTGGCAAATGCGGCGACGAACGAGTTGACCGGGCAGGTCGACGCCAGGGTGGGAAATCTATACGGAGCCCTATGCGCCAGCGAGCGGTTTGACCTAATTGTCGCTTGGCCTCCCGTGATGCCGACACCGGACGAGCAACTCGGAAACGACTGGTGGAGTGTCGCGAACGACGGGGGCCGCGACGGCAGGATGATCTTCGATCAGGTAATCACGGGCGCGGCCCCGCACTTGTCGCCCGGCGGATCACTTTGGATGCCGCACCCGTGGTTTCTCGCGGAAAGCGAGACCCGGCACCTTGCGAATGCGTCAGGGCTGGATGCAGAGGTGGTGGGCTCGAAAAAATTCTCCTTGGGCGCGGTGTCGGGATCCCGTCTGGGATACATTCAGGGGCTCGGGTTCGAGCCGGAAATGGAGCGTGGCACGCCTGTTCAAAGGTTGAGTATTATTCGCTTTCGTTCCCGGCCCAGTCGATCAAATGTAGCGTAATTGGAAGCAGACGATGCGAAGGCGTATCGGCGCCATCGCCGGGGCGACCGGCGCCGGGATCTACTTCGTACACCATTCGATGCCCCAGGTCGTCGACATGGCCGCGGCGGCCCGGCTGCGCTCCGCGGTTGCGGCCATTGTCGGGCAGTCCAGCTCAGAAGAGGGTGAGCGGCTCGGCCGGCATCGGCTCGGGCAGTGGTTCGAGTGCGGGCACGCGGGCGCGTACGTCGTCGTGGAAGCGCCGGGCGAGGGTCAGTGCGTCGGCGTTGTCGGGCGTGTGGATGAACACGGTCGGTGAGCGGCCTTCGCGCAGCCATTCGGTGACCGTGTCGAGCCAGTGCCGCCAGCCCGCGATCGTGTGTTCGGTGGAGTCCCGGCCGAGGTAGCGGACGATCGGCCGGTCGGTGAGGGCGGCGGTTCGTAGCGGCATGCGTGGTTTCTTCGTCCAGGCGTCGCGTTCGGCGTCACTGGTCGGGGGCTGCCGGAAGAGTGTGGTGGTGTCGAACGGGACCCACTCGGCGCCGGCGTCGGTGAGGACCCGTTCGAGAAGGCGTCCGGACCGCTCGTCCTCGAAGAACGCTGGGTGGCGGACCTCGATGGCGTACCGGTGGGAGCCGGGGAGCCTGCGGAGGAAGACCGACAGCGCGCCGAGGTCGGCCGGCCCGAACGACGGCGGAACCTGGACCCAGAGGGCGTGGGCTCGCGGTCCGAGCGGCTCGATCGCCTCCAGGAACGCCCGCAGCTCCTCGTCGGCGTCCTTGAGGCGGCGCTCATGCGTGATCGGCTTGGGCAGCTTCACCACGAGACGGAAAGCGGGGTCGGTCTGCTCCGCCCACGACTCCACCGTGCTCCGAGACGGCGTCGCGTAGAACGTCGTATTGCCCTCGACCGCGTTGCACCAGCTCGCGTACGCTCGCAGGCGCTCCTGGGGAGGGAGCGGATGGGGGAGGAGACGCCCCCGCCAAGGCGCGTGCGTCCACATCGCGCATCCCACATGAAGCCGCATGGCCTCGACGCTATCGAAGGTCTCGACCGCCGATTGACGAATGGAGCGCGACCAGCGTGACCCCCTATCAGCCGCGGATCCTCGTCGTCCGCAACGCGGAGCGCAGCGGGCTCGGACGGTTCCTCGGGTGGTGGGAGGAGCTGGGGCTGCGGGTCGTGGAGGTCACCGGCGCCGACGTCCCCGCCGCGCCGGACGGCTTCGACGCGGTGGTGCTGCTCGGAGGCGGGTTCCTGCCGGACGCCGACGCGCACGCTCCCTGGTTGCCGGCGGAGCGCGCGCTCGCGCGGCGTGCGGTGGCCGACGGCGTCCCGCTGCTGGGGATCTGCCTGGGCGCCCAGATGCTGGCCGCGGTGGCCGGCGGCGTCGTACACGGCGACCACGGGCGGCCGGAGCGCGGGTCGTGCCGCGTCTCGCTGCGTCGCGAGGCGGAGACCGACGCGCTGTTCGCCGGGCTGCCGGCGGAGTTCCGCGTCATCCAGAACCACAAGGACCAGATCACCGAGCTCCCGCCCGGCGCGGCCCGGCTCGCGGAGAGCGAGGACTGCCCGGTGCAGGCGTTCCGCGTGGGGGAGCGCGCCTGGGGCGTGCAGTTCCATCCGGAGGCCGGGGCCGACCGGCTCGACCGCTGGGACGAGGCCGCCCTCGCCGACGCCGGGCTGGATCTCGGAGCGCTCCGCACCGAGGCGGAGGCGGCCGAGCCGGAGTCGGCGCGTAACGCGCGGCGCCTCGCGGCCAATTTCGCCGGGATCGTACGTGCGGCCGCCTCGGTCGGAGAGCACGCCAAATAATTGCATGCTAAAGTGCGGAAACCGCTAGTTTCCGCAGTTCATTCACCGGCAGTAGACGAACAAATACCGCCCTTCTTGTCAATGTGGTTGACTCATATAAACAACCGCTTGTCATGGCGGCATCGGCGGTATTCGCAACGCGGCCGATCGCCCATCCTCGGTGCATGGAAAAACGAACTGACTTGAGCCGGCGCCGGCTGCTCGGCGTGGCGGCCGCAGGCGTCGGCGCCGCAATGGTCGGGGCCCCGAGCCGGGCCTTCGCCCGGACGAACGACGCGGGACGGCAGGCGGCGCGCCCGGCGTTCGGCATCGGCGGGAACGACCTGGCGCTCACCCAGGACTGGAACTTCGGTACCGGCGGGAACATCACGAACATCGGCGATCTGAGCAGCAAGTTTCAGTATCACGACCAGTTCGGGACGATCGGGAACGGCAGTAACTACGGTGCGGTGACGGTGGCGCCGGACTCGGCGAACGCGCTGCCGAACCAGCCGGTCGAGGACCCCGCGCACCCGGTGCGGCAGTTCACCGCCGACTCCCTCAAGACCTTCCTCGTGCCCCTGGGCGGTGCGACGATGGTCAGCCCGGGTCAGCACAACGCGGGATGCGGGTCGTTCCAGGCGAAGTGGACGCTGCCGAACGGCGGGTCGCTGCTGGGCAAGGACCTGCTCTGGGAGACCCGGGTCCGCTACGTCACGCCGCCGTACTTCTGGTTCGCGATCTGGACCGCGGGCAACAAGTGGGACGGCGGCGGGGAGATGGACACCGTCGAGAGCTTCGGCTACGACAACGGCGGCGGGAACACCAACTACGGCGGCCGTTACTGGCACTCGAACTCGGTCGGCGGCAGCGACAACACCAACTACGACAACTGGGGTAACGGCATGGCGTCCTCGGGCGTCAACGACTTCGACGCCACCCAATACCACGTGTGGCAGTGGGCCTATGACCGCGACGACACGTACCAGGTGTACATGGACGGCATCAAGGTGCAGTCCGGCACCCTGCACTGGACCCTCGGCGGCGCCTCCGGCGGCGAGGCCATCAACATGAACTTCATCTTCGACGCCACCTGGGGCCACACCCAGGTCGGCTCCGTCAACCACTCCCTGCCCGCGTCGGACCTCGCCGGCAAGTACTACGAATGGGACTACAGCCGCGTCTACCTGAGCGCCTAGGTCGCCGTCCCCGGCCGGTGCGGAGCGCCCGTGCCGGCCGGGGGCACCTGCGCGGCGACGGGTACGGCTCGTTCGAACCGGTTCAGTGGTGCACACGGCTCTTTCCCCCAACAACGGCGGAATTGTCGCGAGTGTAGCATCTGAACCGGTTCAAGCTAGGTATCGTCGCGACAGCAGCGACCGTACGACGCCCCGGGAGACACGCATGACGATCCGCACCGAACTCTCGGAGGGCTGGATGCTCCGGCTCGCCGACGACGCGGACCCGCAGGCCGCCCCCGCGCGGGTGGCCGAGGCGCTCCCGATCCCCGCGACGGTCCCGGGCACCGTGCACACGGACCTGCTCGCCGCAGGCCTGATCCCGCACCCGTACCACGACCGGAACGAGCTGGAGCTCGACTGGATCGGGCGCGTGCCGTGGGTCTACGAGCGCGAGCTTCACAACGAGGTCGTCGACGGCGAGCAGGTCGTGCTGGCGTTCGAGGGGCTCGACACGGTCGCGACCGTGAGCGTGAACGGCGTCGCCGTCGCGAAGACGGAGAACATGCACCGGCGGTACGAGGTCCCGGTCACGTCCGCGCTGCGCGACGGGCGGAACCTGATCTCGGTGCGGTTCGACTCGGCGTGGGCGTTCGGCGAGGCCGAGCGCGAGCGGGTCGGCCGGCTCCCCGCCCAGTACCCGGCGCCGTTCAACCATCTGCGGAAGATGGCGTGCAACTTCGGCTGGGACTGGGGCCCGACGCTCGTCACCGCCGGGATCTGGCGGCCGGTGACGCTCCTGCGCCACTCCGGCCCCCGGATCCGGGAGGTACGGCCGCGGGTCACGGTCGAGGGATCCCAGGGCGTGGCCGCGTTCGAGGTACGGCTCGACGCGGCGGCCGGCGTCCCGGTGGTGGTCGAGGCGTCGGTCGGGCGGCTGACGGTGACGCACGAGATCGCGGCGGGCGCCGACGCCGTCACCGCCGAGGTACGCGTCGAGGACCCCGAGCTCTGGTGGCCGCGCGGGCTCGGCTTCCCCTCGTTGTACGACGCGGAGGTACGCCTGCTCGACGGGCGCGGCGGCGTCCTGGACGAGTGGCGCGAGCGCGTCGGGTTCCGTACGGTCCGGCTCGACACCACGCCCGACACCGACGGCACCCCGTTCGTGATCGTCGTCAACGAGGTGCCGGTGCCCGTACGCGGCGTCAACTGGATCCCGGACGACTGCTTCCCGCCGCGCGTCACGAAGGAACGGCTACGGACGCGGATCGGCCAGGCCCTCGACGCCGGCGTCAACCTGCTGCGCGTCTGGGGCGGAGGCATGTACGAGAGCGACGACTTCTACCGGACGTGCGACGAACGCGGAATGCTCGTCTGGCAGGACTTCCTCTTCGCCTGCGCCGCCTATCCCGAGGACGAGCGCCTCGCGCGCGAGGTCGACGCCGAGGCGCGCGACAACGTCGCACGGCTCATGCCGCACCCCGCCCTCGTCCTCTGGAACGGCAACAACGAGAACATCTGGGGCTGGTTCGACTGGGACTGGCAGCCGCACATCGACGGGCGGCCGTGGGGTCTCGGCTACTACCTCGACGTGCTGCCGCGCGCCGTACGCGAGACCGACCCGACGCGCCCGTACTGGCCGGGGAGCCCCTACTCGGGCTCGATGGACATCCACCCCAACGACGACGACCACGCGCTCAACCACATCTGGGACGTCTGGAACGAGGCCGACTACACCGTCTACCGGCAGCACCGGCCGCGCTTCGTGGCCGAGTTCGGGTGGCAGGCGCCGCCGACCTGGTCGACGCTCACCCGCGCGGTCCACGACGACCCGCTGACCCCGGAGTCGCCCGGCGTACGGCACCACCAGAAGGCCGCCGACGGAGACCGCAAGCTCGCCCGAGGGCTGTCGCCGCACCTGCCCGCGCCGGCCGGCCTCGACGACTGGCTCTTCGCGACGCAGCTCAACCAGGCCCGCGCCATCGAGCTCGGCGTCGAACACTTCCGGTCGTTGCGACCACGGTGTACCGGCACGATCCTCTGGCAGCTCAACGACTGCTGGCCGGTGACGTCCTGGGCGGCGATCGATGGCGACGGCCGGAAGAAACCGCTGTGGTACGCGCTGCGCGCCGCGTACGCCCCGCGGCTGCTCACCATCCAGCCTCGCGGCGACGGGCTGGCCCTGATCGGCGTGAACGACACCCGCGAGACCTGGCAGGAGCCGGTCCGCATGCGCCGGATGTCGTTCGACGGTGAGGTGCTGGCCGAGCACGCGGCCCGGCTCGTGGCCGGCCCGATCGGCGCCGCGACCGCCGAGCTCCCCGTGGCACTCGCGACTCCGGGATCGGAGGCGTCGGAGTTCCTGGTCGCCGAGACGGGCGGCGAGCGCGCCCTCTGGTTCTTCGCCGAGGACCGCTACCTGGCGTACCGGGATCCCGGCCTCGGCCTGGGCGCCGAACGGGACGGGGACGACGTCGTCCTGACCGCCTCGGCCACCACGCTGGTCCGCGACCTGTGCGTCTTCGCGGACCGGATCGACCCCGACGCCGAGGCGGACGAGTGTCTCGTGACGCTGCTGCCGGGTGAGCGGCGTACGCTCCGGGTCCGTGGCGTCCCGGCGGGACGCGAGCGCGAACTCCTCACGACGCCCGTGCTGCGCAGCGTGAACGACCTGGTCCGCGGCCTTCGCGCCGCGGCACTGAACGACGAGCCCTCGTGACATGGACAGGAGCGACGATGAGCGGTGTGATCGTCTTCACCGGCGACAGCATCACCGACGCCGAGCGGCGTACCGATCCGCTCGGGCTCGGCGGCGGCTATGTGGACTTCGTCGCCGGCGCGCTTCGCGAACGTGGCGACGACTCCACGGTGGTCAACACCGGCATCTCGGGTGACCGGATCGAGCACCTCCAGCAGCGCTGGCAGGAGGACGCCCTCGACCACCGGCCCTCGGTCCTGTCGGTCCTCGTCGGCGTGAACGACACCCTCATCGCCTTCTACGAAGGGCGCCCCACCCCGCCCGAGGTGTTCGAGCAGCGATACACCGACGTCCTCGAACGGACCGTCGCGGCGGGCGTGCCGCACCTGATCGTCGCCGAGCCGTTCGTGCTCGACGCCGGCGGCTCGGGCTGCCAGTGGAGCGAGGGCGCCGCCTTCGCGCGCGAGGACCTGGACTCCAAGCGGCCCATCGTCGCGAAGCTGGCCGAGCGGTACGGCGCGACGTTCCTCCCGCTGCAGGACGCGGTCAACGCCGCGGCGAAGGAGCGCGGCCCGACGGTGGTCGCGCCCGACAACGTGCACCCGTCGCCGTTCGGCCACCGGCTCCTCGCCCGCCTCTGGCTGGAGGCGTACGACCAGCTGTAGGCCTGCGTCCGGCCCGGCACGGCCGGGCCGGACGCGTCGTGCCTAGGCGACCGTGACGGTCAGGCGTTGCGGGTTGCCGTCACTGGCGGCGCCGGAGACGTCCGGCTGCCCGTCGGGACAGACGTCGTCGTAGGGGAAGGCGTAGCCGATCGGGGTGTTGGCGTGCACGATCCGCGCCCAGTGGTTGGTGGTCGGGTCCTGGTAGAAGTCCGACTCCGGAGTGCCGTTCGGCTGGTCGGCGCTGCTCAGGATCGTGCTGCGGTTGAACGCCGCGGCGATCCGCGCGAGCAGGCCCTTCTTGATGTCGGAGTCGCCCGGGTTGTTGGCGAACGGCCCGTCGTTGCAGGTGAAGATGTCCTTGGACGCGGGCCGCGCGAACGTACTCCCGTCGTTGAACGTGAGCACACCGCCGTTGACGCGCCCGGTGAAGATGCCGCGCCCGCCCTGGAGGTCCACCTTGAGATCGGTCCCGGCGTACTTGTCCCACACCTGGCCGACGTAGCCGTCCCAGTACGAGGAGAGGGCTCCCGGGTGGCTCGCCATGTAATCCTGCGGCGCGATGACCCGCAGGACACCGCTGCCGTTCCGGATGACGAGCTGGTCCCAGGGCTGCCCGTCGGCGTTCTTCTGCGCGACGAGACCGTTGGCGATCGCCTCCACGGCCCCGGCGGGCGCGGGCGCGACCGTGTGCGTGGAGTCGCCGACGAGGGTGAGCCCGATCGGCAGTGCGGTCAGCAGGTCGACGTAGGAGATGTTCGCGAAGAGCTGCGACGGGTTGAACGTGAACTCACAGAACGACCAGGTCTTCTGGTAGTTCGAGTCGGATGGGTTGGCGAACGACGGTTCGACGAGCCCCGGGCCGGGGTTGACGTAGAAGTCGAGCTTGTCGTTCTTGGCGAAGTAGATACGCGCGGCGTACATCTGCCCGAGCGTGAGGTTCGCCTCGCCGCCGGCTCCGACCGGGATCGAACAGTCCACGGGCAGCGGGGTCTGCGGGGCCGAGGGAGATTCGAGGTAGTACGGCGTGCTGTCGGCGCGGAGCAGCATCAGCCTGTTGGAGCCCTGCTCGCGGCCGGTGATGTAGGCGTTCACGGGGCTGGAGCCATGGTTGGCGAGCGTGAGCCCGCACGTCGAGGCTGCCGCGAACGCGGGCCTGCCGAGCAGGCCGCGTCCGAGCGGCGCGGCGAGTGCGGCCGCTCCGGCCGCGGCGAGAAACGATCTGCGAGTGACCAACGGAACTCTCCAAGGCGGGGGTCGGTTCGGTTGCCGTTGTCTTGACACGCGCGTCATGAAAAGACGGTTACGACTGTTAAGGTCCCGGATCCGGCCCTTACTGTCAAGAGTCTTTCCAATTAACTCGCCGCGGGCGCGCGATCAGCCGTGTGCGACGGTCAGGCCGTAGAACTTGACCTTCGCGCCCTTGCTGGTGCTGTCGGAGGAGGACTGGTTGTAGTCGCCGGCCTTGAAGTACTGGTGGTAGGCGTTGAAGCCGGAGGCGATCGGGTAGCTGGTCGTGCTGCCGTTGACGGTGATCTGGATCCGGCCGCCGACGATCGCGATGACGTACGTCCAGTGGGCGCCGATCGGCACGTTGGTCAGGGTGTAGGGGGTCTGGCCGCCGTCGGGGGACTTCTCGAGGCCGAGGACGACATCGCCGTTGGAGTGGTAGTAGAGCTCGAGCAGCGGCTTCGTCGACGAGCCGCCACTGCCGAGGTGGATCTGCCCGACGCAGACGTTCGACGTCACGGAGACGACTCGCAGCTCCGCCGACAGCTTGTGCGTGCCGGACAGGGCCCAGTCGGCGGCGCTGCCGTTGGAGTTCATCTCGCGCAGTTCGGAGCGCGCGTAGTTCGAGTTCGGCGTGGTGACGCCGGCTTCGGGGTCCCAGAAGGTCATCGAGCCGTCGACCTTGTCGGTCCAGAAGTACGCCGGGTTCGTGTACCCGTTCGTGCCCTTGAGTTGCGACGGCGGGATGGTGGTGGGGGAGCCGGGCGATCCGATCGGAAGTTGGAGCTCCCACATCGACAGGTTGAAGTTGCCGCCCGGTGGGACGGTCGGATCGAGACTCATGGCGGTGGCCGGCCGGCCACCGGGGCCTGCGGCCACCGCGTCGCCGGCGCCGATGACCCCCGTGGCGATCACGAGGGCGCCGCCGGCGACGGCCCCCAGGATCTTCCGGGCCGTACGCCGTCTCCTGCCGTTCTCTGCCGTCACGAACGCTCCTTCACGGGTGGGGCGCGCGCGTCTGGCGGCGCGGGCGCGAAGGCGGCAAGGGGTCCGTCCCAGGCCATACGTCACGGTAGGTACGAGATCATCAATTGTAAAGATACTTAACAATGACTCTCCTGGCAGCTTGCGCCTGCCGGAAAACTCATAGTCTCGGCGGTATCGCGCCGCCGTCCGCACCGAGGAGAACCTGGTGGACACCTCGCCCGTCACGCCGCACACCATGAACCCGGCCGGCGGCTGCCCGCACGCCGACAACGCGCGGCTGCTCGCGCAAGGCGCGGTCGCCCCGATCGTGCTGCCCGGCGAGATCGAGGGCATGGCGGTGCTCGGGCACGAGTCGCTGAAGGAGTTCCTCGCCCACCCCGACGTCGGCAAGGACGTCCGGCACTTCGCCGCGCTGCGCGAGGGGCGGTTAGCCGACGCATGGCCCCTCATGCCCTTCGCCATGGTGAAGGGCATGACGACCGCCGACGGTGCCGACCACCGCCGGCTGCGGTCGCTGGTGAGCACGGCGTTCACGGCCCGGCGGGTGGAAGAACTCCGCCCACGGATCGAGGCGCTGACGGCGGAGCTGCTCGACGGCCTTCAGGGCCACGCGGAGGAGGGTGTCGTCGACCTGCGCCGGCACTTCGCGCTGCCGCTGCCGATCGGGGTCATCAGCGAGCTGCTCGGGGTCGACGTCGAGTACCGGGACACCCTGCACCACCTGTCCGAACGGGTGGTGGCCACGGACATCGGCCCGCAGGACGCGCTGGCCGCCAACCGGGAGATGGTGGCCGTCCTGGGCACGATCGTCGCCGACCGCGCCGAGCGGCCCGGCGACGACCTCACCAGCACGCTGATCGCCGCCCACGACGAGGGCGGCGACCGGCTCAGCCGGGAGGAGCTCATCGGAACGCTGCTCCTGATGATCATCGCCGGGCACGAGACCACGCTGAACCTGATCACCAACGCGGTCCGCGCGCTCTGCGGCCACCGTGACCAGCTCGACCTGGTCACGAAGGGCGAGGTGAGCTGGTCCGACGCGGTCGAGGAGACCCTGCGCTGGGACGCGCCGGTCAGCTTCTTCCCGTTCCGCTACCCCGTACGTGACCTGACGATCGACGGCACCGTGATCCCGCAGGGCACGCCGGTGCTCGCGGGCTACTCGGCGGCGGGGCGCGACCCGGCGGCGCACGGGCCGGACGCCGACCGCTTCGACGTGACCCGGCCCGGTCGGCCCGACGCCGCCCGGCATCTGTCCCTCGGGCATGGCGCGCACTACTGCCTCGGCGCCCCGCTCGCCCGCATGGAGGCCACCACCGCGCTGGAACGGCTGTTCGCCCGCTTCCCCGACCTCGATCTCGCCGTGCCTGAGACCGAACTCCCCGGCCACCCCGGCTTCGTGGGCAACAGCGTGGGAGCCCTTCCCGCACGGCTGGCTCGCTGACATGCCTTGACGACGCCGTCGTACGGTGCTGCGACCTGACGATCACCGTCGAACCGGGCGAGGCGTCCGTGATCAGTCTGCGTTGAGACCTCGCCGCCGGCCTTTCGGCTCGGATATCCCTATCCGAAAAACGTGGTGGAGCGTCGGAATTTCGCGCAAGGACGGCTTTAGCGGAGCGCGGTATGGCGGTCACGTTCCGCTGCCTAGGCAGCTCGTAATTCAGCCCTTATGGCGCTATTCCCGGCGACTGCGCGCTAACCTCTGACCTGTGAGTCTTCTGGTTGGGCGATATCGATTCATCGCTCCGCTCGGCAAGGGCGGTATGGGCACTGTTTGGCGCGCGGTCGACGAGCTGCTGCGGCAGGAGGTGGCGGTCAAGGAGGTACGGCTTCCGCCCGACCTGGACGAGTCCACCCGCGCCGAATTGAGCGAACGCTCGCTGCGTGAGGCCAGGGCCGCCGCCAGACTGCGCTCGCATCCCTCGATCGTCACGGTGCACGACGTGGTCGTGGAGAACGACCGCCCCTGGATCATCATGGAGCTGGTCCAGGGCCGATCGCTGGACAAGGTGATCCGCGAGGACGGCCCGCTGCCCCCGTCTCACGTCGCGAACATCGGGCTGACCTTGGTGGACGCGTTGTCCGCCGCCCACGGCTCGGGCATCCTCCATCGCGACGTCAAGCCGGCCAACGTGCTGCTCACGGCCGATGGGCGCGTGGTCCTGACCGACTTCGGCATCGCCACGGTCGCCGGGGACACCGCCCTCACCCAGGCCGGCCACCTGACCGGCTCACCGGGGTACATCGCGCCGGAACGGCTCCGCGGCGAGAGCGAGGTCCCGGAGTCTGACTTCTGGTCCCTCGGCGCCACGTTGTACGCGGCCGTCGAAGGGCACTCCCCGTTCTCACGTGACAACCAGGCGGCGATCATGGCGGCCGTCCTGATGCAGGAGCCGGGGCCCATGCGCAACGCGGGCCCGCTCGCGCCGGTGCTCGCACACCTGCTGGAGAAGGATCCCGCCCGCCGATGCCCGCCCGCACAGGCTGCCGCGCAGTTGCGCGCCGTCGCCGCCGGGACGGCGCAGCCGATGGCCGACGCGTACCAGCACCAGCCGGCCGCGCAGCCCCACGTGGGTGGCGCCGATACGGGGCCACGGACGTCGGGGAGGGACACCGAGCCCTCACCGGAGCGTGCACGGCGTTCGTGGAAAACGCTCGCGCTGGGCGGCGTGCTCACCCTGGCCCTGGTGGGGGTGTCCGGCTACGTGATCGCGCACAACGCGTCGGGTGCCAAGGCGGGCGCTTCGGCCACGAACGGGAACCGGCTGTTCGGTACGCCGTCCGCTACGCCCGCCGATACATCGGCGACCTTCGGCCAGGCCCCGACGGCGTGCAGTCTCCTGAACACCCAGCAGGCCAATGATCTTCTGGGCGCGAAGGCGAAGATGCAGTTCGAGACCGGGGGCGCCTGCGAATGGATGCGGGAGAACAACGCCAGCTTCATCCAGATAACGACGATCTGGCAGGCCAACGCGGAGTACGCGAAGACCGTATTCGGCATGCAACGCAAGACGATGCAAGAGGCGCCACTACGCAGTCCGGGATTGGCGACCGTACGCGAGGACGCCACGGCCGGGGACGAGGCCTACAGCAACTCCATCAAGCAGCCCAGCATCATCACGACCTACCTGACCGAGGTGACGTTCAGGAAGGCGAATGTCGTCGTGATCGTGCTCTACTCCGGACCCCAGCGTGGATACCGCATCGCCGACAAGGCCGTGCAACTCGTCGTCAAGGCCCTGGGTGCTCCGCACTGACGAGGAATTCCGCGCACGGAAATTCATGATTCGGCGCTTAGTGCCGGGCTCGTCGCAAGAGATGTACCCCAGTTTTCTTCATGCGGTACTCTGGCGCCATGAGTGGCGCACGTTACAAACGAGTTGTAGTGAAATTGAGTGGCCGCGCTTTCGCCGGACAAGAACCCTTGGGACTGTCCTCGGACGCGCTCGCGCATGTTGCCGACGAACTACTGGCCGCACGCCGGCTCGGCATCGAGCTCATCGTCGTGGTCGGCGGCGGCAATTTCTTCCGCGGTAACGCCGCGAAGGACTGGGGAATAGAGCAGGCCGAGGCGGACAACGCGGGCATGCTGGGTACCGTCATGAACGGCATCCTCCTGCGCGGTGTGCTCACCCAGCGCGGGCTGGGAGACGTCAGGCTCATGACGGCGCTTCCCATGCCGGCCATCGCGGAGCCGTTCATTCGCCTCCGGGCGCTTCGCCATCTCGACCGCGGCCGCGTGGTCCTCCTGGGCTGTGGCATCGGCCAGCCCTACGTCACCACCGACTACCCGGCGGCCCAGCGGGCCGTGGAGCTGGGTGCCTCCGCCATCCTGCTCGCCAAGCACGGCACGGACGGGATCTACGAGCGTGACCCGCGTGAATTCCCGACGGCCCGGAAATTCGCCACGCTGGGCTACACGGACATTATCGAAAGAGACCTTCGTGTCATGGACCAGTCGGCCATTCTTCTGGCGCGCGAGCACAGCATTCCTCTGCACGTCTTCGACTTTGAAGAAAAGGGCGCTATCGCGGCCCTGTGTACCGGTCAGGACCGTGGGACGCATATTTCACCGACGACGACGCTCAGCTATCAATAGTCGCGTAATAGTGTGCGTACCCGAACCTCGGGTACGCCTCCTCGCCGACCTCTAGGCGAGGATCGGGCGGGAGTCCTCGATGCCGAAGCGCTCCGGGCGGTACCAGCGCGCCTCACGCGCGGTGTCGTGGATCTGGTCGGCGACGTCGAGGACCAGCGCGAACAGCGCCATTCGGATCGGGATGCCGTTGTCGGTCTGGCGGAAGATGGCCAGCGCGGGGTTGCGGTTCAGGTCCTCGGCCAGCTCGGCCACACCGCTCCTGCTGTCACGGGGCAGCGGGTGCATCAGGATGGCGCCGGGCCGGCAGAGCTCGTCGTACAGGGCGGCGTCGATGCGGAAGCGGTCCTGCGACGCGTGGACCTCGATGTCGGCGGGCAGCCGTTCCTGCTGGATGCGGGTGGCGTAGATGACGTCGGCGTCCCGTACGCCCTCGGCCAGGTCCTCGGTGAGCTCCACGCGGTGCCCGCGCTCGCGGAGGTGCCGGACCAGCTCGTCGGGCAGCTGCAGCTCGGGCGGTGCCACACAGAAGAAGGTGAGGTCGCTCTCGAGGGCCAGCAGCTTGGTGAGCGAGTGCACGGTACGGCCGTAGCGCAGGTCGCCGACCACCGCGACGGTCATGCCGCCCAGGGTGCCGGGCCGCAGACCGCGCTCGCGGCACAACGTGTACAGGTCGAGGAGCGCCTGCGTGGGATGCTCGCCGGGCCCGTCGCCGCCGTTGATCACCGGAACGTTGGTCACCTCGGCGAACCGGGTGACCGCGCCCTCCTCCGGGTGCCGGACGACGAGGATGTCCATGTACCCGCTCACCACCCGGCTGGTGTCGGAGATGGACTCACCCTTCACCATCGAGGAGAAGGCGAAGCCGGTCGTCTCCCTGACGTGCCCGCCGAGGCGGTTGAACGCCGCGCCGAAGCTGAGCCGTGACCGGGTGCTCGGCTCGAAGAACAGGTTGCCCAGGACCGCACCCTCGAGCACCCGCGTGGTCCGCTCACGCCGGGCGTAGCACAGCATCTCGTCCGCGACGGAGAAGAGACGCTTGATCTTGGGGAGGTCGAGCTGTTCCACGGTAAGAATGTGGGCACCTGCGAAGCTCACCGAATTCTGCTCCTTCGTCGCCAGACCGACGCGGATGGCCGTGCGACGTCAGCCTACCGGTCGGCCCTCCAGCGGATCCCCGGTCCGCGCGGGCCCGTCTCCGCCCACGGCCGCGCTCGTCACGGCAGCCGGGTGTCCCGTAGGTACGCGGGAACGGCCAGCGCGAGCATGGCCGCGGTCCAGGCCCCGACCACGATCCAGCCCTCGATCTCCCAGCCATGGCCGGCCTGGACCAGCCAGTAGGAGGGGAGCAGCCTGATGACCTTCATCATCACGCTGGTGGTGAAGAACTGGCCGAAGGCCCCGCCGAACAGCGCGAAGCACACGACCAGGCCGCCGACCACCGCGGGCAGCACCTTGGGCCGGGCCAGGTGCCCGATCGTGATGCCCATGACGATGAAGGGGACCAGGCCCACCAGGAGCAGGCCGGTCATCTGGAGCCACTCCACCAAAGTCAGCCGTACGCCGAACGTCGCGCCGACGGCGAACGGCAGGACAAGGGCCGGCAGCGCGACCGCGAAGGCGGCGACCACCTTGGCGGCCAGGTACGTGCCGGGCCGCAGCGGCGTGACCCGTACCTGGCGGGCCCATCCCCGCGACCGGTCGGCAGCCGTACGGGTGGTCGGCGAGAACACCGCGAACAGGGCGCCGCACGCCGCCATTCCGGTCATGAAGTAGAAGGAGAACGCCATGCCCTCGACCTCGTTGTGGCGGTTGCCGGGGGTGACGGCGCAGTACAGCGCGAGCGGCATGCCCAAGGTGACGAGGAGGAACCCGCGGTTGCGGAAGGTGCGCACGACCTCGTAGCGCAGATGCGTCAGGTTGATCACTTGGCCGACTCCGACCGGGTTCACTCCGGGCCCTCGCCGGTCAGCTCCAGGAACGCGTCGTCCAGGCTGCCGCCGCGTACCTGGAGGTTGCGGGCCGCGGCGAACGTCGCGAGCAGGGCCCGCAGGGCGAGGTCGGCGTCCGAGCACAGCAGGATGACGGTGTCGCCGTGGCGCTCAGTCGTGGCCACTCCGGGCAGCGCGGCCAGCCGGGACAGCTCGACGCCCGGCAGCGTCGCCCGGATGGTGTGCGAGTCGGCCTGGGCCCGAATCTCGCTGGCCGGCCCGTCGGCGACGATCTGCCCGTGGACCATCAACGCGATGCGGTCGGCGTACGCGTCGGCCTCCTCCAGGAGATGCGTGGCGAACACGACGGTCTTCCCGCGCCTGGCGAACCTCCGCATCGCCGTCCAGAACTCCTGACGCCCCTCGGCGTCCACGGCCGCGGTCGGCTCGTCGAGGATCAGCAGGTCCGGGTCGCCGACGATCGCCGCCGCGAGACGTACCAGCCGGCTCTGGCTCTCGGACAGCTGCGTGGCCCAGCGGTCCGCGAACGCCGACGCCCCGGTCAGATGCAGAACCTCGTCGACCGGCAGTGGCCGGGGGTAGTACGAGGCCGTGAGCGCGACCACTTCACGGACCTTCAGGCGTTCCGGCTGCTCGCCGGTCTGCAGCATCGCGCCCACCAGCCCGGCGCGTACGGCGTCGGCCGGCGGCCTGCCGAAGACCGACACGATGCCCTCGTCGGGACGGGCCAGGCCGAGCAGCGTGGCGATCGTCGTCGACTTCCCGGCCCCGCCCGGGCCCAGCAGCGCAACGGTCTCTCCGGCTCGGACCACCAGGTCGATTCCGCGCACCGCCTGAACGGCCCCGTAGGACTTGACCATGCCGGTGACATGCACGCCGAGCCCGCAGTAAGTATCTGTTCTCATCGCGTGCCCATCGTGACGTGGGAATTCACGAAACAGTAGTGAGAACGCCCACGAATCTTCCCCGACATTTGTCATGGCTCGTCGGACCGCCGCGTGTCCAACTGCGGACCCCACAATCGCGGCGATCCCGGCGGAAATCTCGCCTGAAAAGCGAGCAAAGTCGACGGGGCGCTCGTGGTAGCGTCGCGCGCGTGGGCGAAGAGGGGATCGGCTCGCTGGTCGGCTGGTCGGTCGCCGAAGCGCAGCGCTGGACGCAGGGCTGGCGACGCCTGGCCCTGGCATCCGGAATGCTCATCTATCCGGTGGTCACCGCCGTCTGGGTGTCGCAGTACTCCAGCGGCGCCGCGGCGTTGGCCGGTTACGTCATCGTCGGGGCGTTCTGCTGCTGCTACGTCGCGGTCGTGCTCGCGGTGGCCCGGCACTCCTCGTGGTCCTGGCTGTTCCTCGGCGTCATGACCGCGCTGTTCGTCGCCGAGCTGCCGTTCGCGCAGGGCAACGCGTTCTACATGTGCGTCGTCATCGTCTCGTGGGCGGCCGCGCTCGCGAAGCGGTACGCCGTCTGCATCGTCGCGGCCGGAATCACCGCCAGCATCGTCGTTCCGTGGGCGGTGCGGCCCTGGCACAGCGGCCCCGGCTGGATTCAGGCGCTCACCACCATGTTCACCGCCCTGACCCTGTACTCCTCGTTCGAGAACGCCAACGCCTACCGTGCGCTGTTCACCGCGCGCGCCGAGGTGGCGCGCCTGGCCTCGGAGGCCGAGCGGAACCGGGTGGCGCGCGACCTGCACGACCTGCTCGGGCATTCCCTCACCACGATCTCGGTCAAGGCCAGCCTGGCGCGGCGACTGGCGACGACCGGCTCCCCGTCGGCCCTCGAGGAGATCAGCGACGTCGAGCGCCTGGCCCGGCAGGCACTGGCCGACGTACGGGCGGCGGTGTCCGGCTACCGGGAGGTCACCGTCGCCAGCGAACTCGCGCGCGGCAGGGAACTGCTTCGGGCGGTGGGCGTGACGGGCGAGCTGCCGACGGAGGTCGGGATGGTCGACGCCGCGTACCAGGAGCTTTTCGGGTGGGCCGTGCGCGAGGGGCTCACCAACGTGGCGCGGCACGCGCGCGCCAACCGCTGCACGGTCACCGTGTCGGCGGCTCAGGTGGAGGTTCAGGACGACGGTGTGGGGGCGTCGGGCCGCGAACGCGACGGCAATGGACTGACCGGCCTGCGGGAGCGGGCCGAAGCGCTGGGCGCACGTCTGGAGGCCGGTCCCATCCGGCCGAAGGGCTGGCGGCTGCGGGTACTGCTGGACCACACGGAGGGCGCCGGCAGGTGACGATCCGACTGCTACTCGCCGAGGACCAGGAGCTCATCCGGCGCGCGCTGGGCACCTTGCTGGAGCTGGAGGACGACTTCGAGGTCGTCGCCTCGGTCGGCCGGGGCGACGAGGTCATCGCCGCGGCTCGCCGGCACCGGCCCGACGTCGCGCTGCTCGACATCGAGATGCCCGGCCTCGACGGCCTGGCGGCGGCGGCCGTGCTCGCGAACCACGTCCCGCTCTGCCGGGTGGTCATGCTCACGACGTTCGGGCGCGCCGGCTACCTTCGGCGGGCGATGGAGGCCGGCGCGGTCGGCTTCGTCGTGAAGGACGACCCGCCCGAGGTGCTCGCCGAGGCCATCCGCACCGTGGCGGTCGGGGGACAGGTGATCGACCCGGTGCTGGCGGCGGCCACGCTGGCGGCGGGCAAGTCCCCGCTGACCGCACGCGAACGTGACGTGCTCACGGCGTCACGAGGGGGCGCCACCGTGAGCGAGATCGCGGGCAACCTGTGCCTGTCCGAAGGGACCGTTCGCAACTACCTGTCCTCGGCGATCGCCAAGACCGCGACCCGCAACCGGATGGAGGCGCTGCGCGTCGCGGACGAGCGCGGCTGGTTGTGAGTCACGGCCCGGCCGTCACTCGGCCAGCGCCATGTCGGCCGTGGCGTGGATCTGCTCGTCCAGGTTGTTGGCGAACTCCGTCCACGCCAGGGCGTACTGCTGGGCGAGCTGACGCACCAGGGCCGTGCAGTGCGACGGCATCGCGGCGCCGAGCTCGGGGAGCTGCTTGGCGCCGAGCGCGCTGACCTGAAGCAGGCGCAGCAGGCGCCGCCCGGTCTCGGTGTGCCGCAGGGACGGGTCCCGCAGCAGCTTCTCCAGCAGCGAGGCCGACGACGGTACGACCGCCAGGCGGGGCTGGGGGCGAACCTCGGCGCGAGGGGCCGGTACGGGACTCTCCCCGCGTGCCAGCCGCTTGCGGACGTCGCTCGCGGTCGTGGGCGACACCCCCGCGCTGCGGGCCACCTCGCGCAGGGACGCCTGCGGCCGTTCCGCCATCAACTCGGCCACGCGGCGGCGGCCTTCGGCGCTGCTGAGCGGTCGGACCCGGCCATCCCGGCCGACTCGCGCGACCGGGACGACGCCCGTGGTGTCGGTGTCGCGCCGGATTTTCGCCACGGTCTTGGCGGTCAGACCCGCGACCTCGGCGATCGCGCGGTCGGACAGGTGCGGGTGGGAGCTGATGATTCGTTTTGTGGCGGCCCGGCGGTCGCTCTGGGACAGCGGGAGACCATGGGTGACGTTGGCCTCCACGGCGCGCAGGAACACGTCCGCGGGGTCGCCGTCATAGAACTCGACCTCGATCGTCGAGCGGCCTTTGAGGGCGGCGGCCATCAGCCGGTGGGTCCCGTCGATCACCTGCATGGTGCGCCGGTCCACCAGGATCGGCGGCAGCGAGCCTTCGACCTCGGTCAGCCGGGCGACGTGCTCGTGGTCCTGCCCTTCCAACCGCGGCGACTCGCCGGCGACCAGCAGGGCGACGGGGACGGTGACGGTCTGGGGTTCGGGCCGGTGGGCCTCTTGGGGCGGACCGGTACGGGCTCTGTGGCCAACGGATCGCGGTGCCTCGTCAAAGGACCGGTTCACGGCACTGTTCCTTTCGCATGTTCGGCAAGGAAGGGGCCACTCGTGCGGGCGAGTGGTGATGCGAAGCTTCGTTCTCGCTGTCGCCACGAGCGGTCAGGCTGACGGCGCGTTCGTAATCCCTATGATGCTGACCGGAAATATAGGCAATCAGTGCAAATGGTAGGGGTGCCGATCAAGGTGCGGCGGGCGCGCCAACCTTCGGTGAACGCTCTGGCGGGAGTTGTGTGCCGTGCCGGGAAGTCGACGCGGAGTCGCGGGCGCGTCGTCCGGCTACGCGTCCCGCGAGTGTGATCTGACGCCTGTCCTTTTTGTCCTCTTTGGCCCTTTCGCCACAGATCTTGTGTTCCATATGATTGTGCCGGGATTCATAGACTCACTAGTGACAATGTCCACGGATCACCCACGACATTTGTCACGTGTAGGGCGCCACGCGCATCTGTGATAGAGCACCGCGCGGGCCGGCCGGACACCTCGGTGGCACATGCGAAGCGACCCGTCCGGACCAGGCCGGACGGGCCGCGGCGGGGGAGGGTCAGGCGTTCTCCCGCTGGAAGGTCCGCGTCCCGGCGTAGACCGAGACGATCGCCAGGCCGACCGCGACCAGGACGCCCCACATGAACGCGGGCGCGGAGTACCGGCCGAGGAAGGCGTCCCGTACGGCGTCGACGATGTAGCGGAACGGCGTGAACCGGGAGACGACGTTGAGCCACCCCGGTGCGCCCGACATCGGCAGGATGATGCCGGACAGCAGCGTCATCGGAATGATGATCGTGTTCAGCAGCGGTGCGAACGCTTCCTCATTCTTGATCCGCAGGCCGAGCGCGTACGACAGCGACGACAGGCTGATCGCCAGGACCGCGACGAACGCCAGCCCGATCAGCACGCCCAGCACCGGCGCCCGCAGGCCGAATGCGATGCCCACCAGGAGCAGGATGACGCCCTGCGTCACCAGCGTGACCACGTCGCGGCCCACCCGGCCCAGCAACAGCGCCGTGCGGGAGATCGGGGTGACCCGCATCCGCTCGATCACCCCGGAGTTCCAGTCGGCGATGATCGACATGCCGACGAAGCCCGATCCGAACAGGCCCAGCTGGATCAGCAGGCCGGGGACGAAGACCTGCCACGAGGAGATGCCCGGCGGGAACCCCGGCGAGTGCGAGAGGTTGCGCAGAAGCGGACCGAGGAACGTGAGGTACAGGATCGGCTGGGTCAGGCCGATCACCGTCCACGCGGGGTTGCGCAGGGACAGGGTCATCTGTCGTCGGAACACGATGAAGGTGTCGCGGCCGATGGACATGTCAGATCCCTTCCTCGCGCAGCGAGCGACCGGTCAGAGTGAGGAACACGGTGTCGAGGCTGGGCCGGTCCAGGCGCAGCGAGCCCGGTGCGAACCCCGCCGCCTCCAGCTCCCGCACCAGGCCGATGACGGCCCGCTCACCGTCGTCCACGGTGAGCCGTACGGCGCCGTCCGCGACCGCGACATCGCGGATCCCGGGCCGTCCCGCGAACAGGCGGCAGGCGGCATCGGCGTCCCCGGAGACGCCGATGGTGGCGACGTCACCGGAGATCCGCCGCTTCAGATCCTCTGGCGATCCCTCCGCGACGATCCGGCCGTGGTCGATCACCAGGATCCGGTCGCAGAGGTCGTCGGCCTCTTCCAGGTAGTGCGTCGTCAGGAACACCGTCGTGGACAGTTCGTCGCGAAGCCGGCGGATGTGGTCCCACATGTTGCGCCGGCTCTGCGGGTCCAGCCCGGACGTCGGCTCGTCGAGGAAGACCACCGAGGGCTGATGGATCAGGCCGAGGGCGATGTCCAGCCGCCGGCGCTGCCCGCCGGACAGCGTCTTCGTACGGCGTTCCTCAATCCCGGTCAGGTCCAGCTGTTTGACCAGATGCTCGGATCGCGCGCGGGCCTCGAGCCGGTCCAGGCGGTACAGGTCTGCCTGCATGCGCAGTTCCTCGCCGACCGTGGCCGACGGTTCGGTCCCGCCGCTCTGCGCCACGTAGCCGATCCGCCTTCGCACTCCGGCCGGATCCCTCAGCAGGTCGCTGCCGGCGATGGTGGCCGTGCCGGCGGTGGGCCGGAGAAGGGTGGTCAGCATGCGCACCGTGGTCGTCTTCCCGGCGCCGTTGGGCCCGAGGAACCCGACGATCTCCCCGACCTCGACCTGTAGGTCGACTCCGCGCACCGCCTCGACGGTACGGCCGTTCGCGGTGAAGGTCCGCGCCAGCTCGCTCGCCTCGATAATGGACACCGCAGTTGCTCCCATCGGAAGCGGCCGTCGATCGGATGCCGTGAAACGTAGTTCACCGGATGCTCTTATCCGCGGCCGATGCCAGATTGTGGCACAGTGGCCGTTCGGTGCAGCACCGCCCCGTCCGACGCGCTCGGTTTCGGTGTAAAGCGGGCGCAGGCTGAATGGAGGATCCTCCATGGAGCGAATCATCGAAGTGGCCCCCAACGAACCTTCCCTGCGCGCAATCCTGGTAGGCGGCCCGACCAGCCTTCCCGCGGGTTCGCGAATTCAGGCGGTGAGCCACGGCAGCGACAAGATCAAGGTCGAGCACCGCGGCGGATACGAGCATTTCGAACGCCAGGGCGCGCCGGACGCGGCCGGGGTTCCCGAGGAAATCCAGTTCCATTGGACGATGCGTACCAACGTCGCCGAGTAACGCCGGCGTTACGCCCGGCGGTCGTCCCCGTCCGGTGTTCAACCGCCGAGATGCGGCAGTCGGACACCGCCGGGCACCGCCGGGCATTGCATCCGGCCTGATGGGGCGTTCGACGGCGGACCTCGCCCGGTCCCTGATCGAACACCTTGCACCGGTCCCTTGACTTGAACGGTTGTGCCGAAGACGGCAAGGCGGTTACCGTCCTCCCCGGTTCGGTGCTCATCCTGATGGCGAATGACGGAACTCGGTTTTATCGTGCGCAGTGATTGCGCGGTGCGGTGAACGGGGACGCCGTTTGATTCAACGGTGGGACTCATGGTCGGCTGGGTGCCGCAGCGAGAGTAATTCCGCCGACCGGCGGTGAGGTCTGGTCCATTGAGGCGCACCGTTTCTTCAGGATGAGGAAACGCGGTCGGATCTCGGCGTGTCTTCTTCCTGGTCACGGTTGGCGATTGGGGCATGGCGCGGATATGACGAACGAAGAAAAGCTTCGTGATTATCTAAGGCTCGTAACCGCGAACTTGCGGCAGGCGCGCCGGTCCCTGCGCGAGGCCGAGAATAGGCAGCGCGAGCCCATCGCGATCGTCGGCATGGGTTGCCGTTTTCCCGGCGGAGTGCGCGGTCCCGAGGAACTGTGGGAGCTGCTGGCCGGCGGAGGCGACGCGGTCTCGGGGTTCCCGACCGACCGCGGCTGGGACATCGAGGGCCTCTACGACCCCGACCCTGACCATGCGGGCACCACCTACGCCCGCCACGGAGGCTTCCTCCACGACGCCTCGGAGTTCGACGCGGGGTTCTTCGGGATCTCTCCGCGCGAGGCCCTCGCCATGGACCCGCAGCAGCGGCTGATGCTCGAGGTCGCGTGGGAGGCGCTGGAACGGGCCGGGATCGACCCGGCCTCGCTGCGCGGCTCGACCTCCGGCGTGTTCGTCGGCGCATACGCCTCGGGGTACGGCACGAACGCCGACACCGAGACCGAGGCGGTCGAGGGACACATCCTGACCGGCGTCGCGACCAGCGTGCTGTCCGGCCGGATCGCCTTCTCGCTCGGACTGCAGGGCCCGGCGGTGACGATCGACACGGCGTGCTCGTCGTCGCTGGTGGCGCTGCACCTCGCCGTGCAGGCGCTGCGATCCGGGGAATGCGACCTGGCCCTGGCCGGCGGCGTGACGGTGATCGTCAACCCGACCATGTTCGTGGAGTTCTCCCGCCAGCGCGGGATGTCCTTCGACGGACGATGCAAGTCGTTCTCGGCCGACGCCGACGGCTCCGGGTGGGCCGAGGGCGCCGGGCTCCTGCTCGTCGAGCGGCTCTCGGACGCGCGCCGTAACGGGCACCAGGTCCTCGCGGTGGTCCGTGGCAGCGCGATCAACCAGGATGGCGCGTCGAACGGCCTGACCGCGCCCAACGGTCCGTCGCAGCAGCGCGTGATCCGCACGGCGCTGGACAACGCGCGTCTGTCGACCGCCGACGTCGACGTCGTCGAGGCGCACGGCTCGGCCACGACGCTGGGCGACCCGATCGAGGCCCAGGTACTCCTGTCGACGTACGGGCAGGACCGCCCGGAGGACCGGCCGCTGTGGCTGGGCTCGGTCAAGTCGAACATCGGCCACGCGCAGGCGGCGGCGGGTTCGGCCGGCCTGATCAAGATGGTCCTCGCGCTGCGGAACGGGCTTCTGCCGCGGACCCTGCACGCCGAAGAGCCGTCCACACACGTCGACTGGTCGGCCGGGAACGTACGGCTGCTGACCGAGGCGGTGCCGTGGACCACGGACGACCGGCCGCGCCGGGCCGGGGTCTCCGCGTTCGGGATCAGCGGCACCAACGCGCACATCATCCTCGAGGAGGCGCCGGCACCCGACGACGCTCTCGGTCTCGAGACCGATGACGACGACGAGTCCGGGCCGGCCGAAGAGCCGGCGGTCGAGGAGAGCGCGGCGCCCGCGGTGCTGTCGGGGACCGACGTCTCGGCATGGCCGGTGTCGGGCCGCTCGGCGGAGGCGCTCGCCGGGCAGGCGGGCCGACTGCGTGAGGTGGCGCTGGCCGGTGCCTTCGAGCCGGCGGACGTGGCGTGGTCCTTGGCCACGACTCGATCGACCTTCGAGCACCGTGCGGTAGTGGTCGCGGCCGGCCGCGACGAGCTGGCGGCGGGTCTGGCGGCGGTCGCCACCGGTCGGCCCTCCGCAGGCGTGATCGTTGGTGCCGAGGCCCCCGCCGGCGTCGGACGTACGGTCTTCGTGTTCCCTGGTCAGGGTTCGCAGTGGGCGGGTATGGGCCGGGAGCTGCTGGCCTGTTCGCCGGTGTTCGCGGCGAAGCTCGACGAGTGCGCCGCGGCGCTTGCGCCTTTCGCCGACTGGTCGCTGCGGGACGTCCTGACGGGTGCCGACGGTGCGCCGTCTCTGGAGGCGGCCGAGGTCGTGCAGCCCGCGCTCTGGGCGGTGATGGTCTCTCTGGCCGCGGTCTGGCAGGCCGCAGGTGTGTCGCCGGACGCGGTGATCGGTCATTCGCAGGGTGAGATCGCCGCCGCGTGTGTGGCCGGGGTCCTGTCTCTGGAGGACGCCGCGCGAGTGGTGGCCGTCCGCGGCCGTGCTCTGACGGGTCTGGGCGTTTCCGGCGGAATGCTGTCGGTCGTCATGCCCGCGGACAAGGTCGCCGAGCTGCTCGAGCCGTGGGGCGAGGCCCTGTCGGTGGCGGCCGTGAACGGCCCGGCGGCGACCGTGGTGTCCGGGGATCCGGACGCGTTGACGGAGCTGGAGAAGGAGCTGTCGCGGCGCAAGGTGCTGCGGTGGCGGGTCCCGGCTTCGGAGGACTTCGTCGCGCACTCGGCGGCGGTCGACCCGGTCGAGGCGGACCTGCTGCGTGAGCTGGCGCGGATCCGACCGGTGGCCGGGTCCGCAGGATTCTTCTCGACCGTGCACGGCCGTTGGATGGACGGCGCGGAGCTGGACGCGGGTTACTGGTTCGCGAACGTTCGTCAGACGGTGCGGTTCCAGGACGCGGTCACGGAGCTGGCCGGTTCGGGGTATCGGGCGTTCGTCGAGGTGTCGGCGCAGCCGGTGCTGACCGGCGCGATCACCGAGACGCTCGAGACGATCGAGGTGGCGGCCTCGCTCGTGACCGGGACGCTGAACCGCGAGAACGCCGGAGCGTCGGGCCTGCTGGCCTCGCTGGGGCGCGCGCACGTCGCGGGCCTCGCGGTCGAGTGGGCCACGGTGCTCCCGGCCGGGCAGCACGTCGACCTGCCGACTTACGCTTTCCAGCACCAGCGGTACTGGCTGCGACCCGCATCGAGAACGCCGCGCGACCGCGTCGATTCGCCGTCCGCGAACTGGCGTTACCGCGTCGAGTGGGCTCCGGTCACCGACCCGGCCTCGACCGTGCTGTCCGGTACGTGGCTCGTGGTCGCCCCGGATGAGGCTTCGGCTCACGACTGTGTGCGTGCGCTGACCGAGCGCGGTGCCGAGACGGTCGTGCTCGAGGTCGGTGCCGAGGGCCTGGACCGTACGGCGCTGGCCGGCCGCATCGCGGGCCTGGACACGCCGTTCGCCGGTGTGTTGTCGCTGCTGGCCCTGGACGAGAGCCCGCTGGCCGGTCTCCCGGCGGTGCCCACCGGGCTCGCGGGAACCCTGGCGTTGGTGCAGGCGCTCGGTGACGTCGAGGTCGCCGCCCCGCTGTGGGTGCAGACGCGGGGCGCGGTCTCGACCGGCCCCGGCGACGTACTGACCAATCCGATCCAGGCCCAGGTCTGGGGTCTGGGCCGGGTGGCGGCTCTGGAACACCCCGACCGCTGGGGCGGCCTGGTCGACCTGCCGCCGTCCTGGGACGAGCGGACCGCCGCACGTCTGTGCGCGGTCCTCGCCGGTACCGATGAGGACCAGGTCGCGATCCGGCCGGCGGGAATCATGGGCCGCCGGCTGGCGATCGCCCCGCAGCCCCGCCAGAGCACGCCGTGGACGCCCCAGGGCACCGTCCTGGTCACTGGCGGGACCGGCATGATCGGCGGTCACGTCAGCCGGTGGCTGGCCGAGCGTGACGCCGCCCGCGTCGTGCTGTCCAGCCGTTCCGGACCGGCCGCGCCGGATGCCGCGGCCCTCGCCGCGCGGCTGGCCGCCGCGGGTACCCACGTCGACGTCGTGGCCTGCGATATCGCGGAGCGCGCCGACGTCGCGGGTCTGCTGGAGCGGATCGCCGCCGACGGCCCGCCGCTCAGCTCGGTCTTCCACGCCGCGGGTCTCGGGCATACGACCACGCTGGCCGAGACGACCGTCGCGCAGCACGAGGCCATCACCGCCGCGAAGGCGACCGGTGCGACCTGGCTGGACGAGCTGACCGGGGATCTCGACCTGGACGCCTTCGTCCTCTTCTCCTCCGCGGTCGCGACCTGGGGTGGTGCCCATCAGCCGGGATTCGCCGCCGCGACCACCTACCTCGACGCGCTGGCGGAGAACCGTCGTGCACGCGGTCTGACCGCCCTGTCGGTGGCCTGGGGTCCGTGGGGCGGCGGTGGGATGACCGACGAGGACGGCGCCCAGCACATGGAGCGCCGAGGCGTACGGCTCCTGGACGCGGGGCCGGCGGTCGAGGCGCTGGCGCAGGCGATCGACGGTCGCGAGGGGACGCTGACCGTCGCGGACATGGACTGGCGGCGCTTCGCGCCGGCGTTCACCTTGCTCCGTCGCAGCCTGTTGATCGAGACTCTGCCGGAGGTCGCGCAGGCCCTGATGGAGGCCGCCGCGGCCGAGGCGTCCGCGGCCGACGGCGCAGGCCAGGCGCTGACCGCACGGCTGGCCGGCCTGTCGCGGGCCAAGCAGGACCGGTTGTTGGTCGATGTGGTGTGTGCTGAGGCGGCTTCGGTGCTGGGGCACGCCTCTGGGGTCGACGTCGGTCCGGGCCGGGCGTTCAGCGACCTGGGCTTCGACTCGCTGACGTCGGTCGAGCTGCGCAACCGGCTGAGCGCCGCGACGGGGTTGCGGCTGCCTGCGACGTTGCTCTTCGACTACCCGACGCCGGTGGTGCTGGCGGGGTTCCTGCGGAGCGGGCTGCTGGGGTCCTCGGCCGAGGTCTCGAGAGTGTCGGCCGGTGTGGTGTCGGTGGACGAGCCGGTGGCGATCGTGTCGATGGGGTGTCGGTTCCCCGGTGGTGTCGGCAGCCCTGAGGATTTCTGGGGGCTGTTGTCGTCGGGTGGGGACGCGATCTCAGGGTTCCCGACGGACCGCGGTTGGGACCCGGGGGTGTACGACCCGGATCCGGAGCGGGCGGGGTCGTCGTACACGCGTGAGGGCGGGTTCGTGCACGGGGCGTCGGGGTTCGACGCCGGGTTCTTCGGGATCTCTCCGCGTGAGGCCCTGGCGATGGACCCGCAGCAGCGGTTGTTGCTGGAAGTCTCGTGGGAGGCGCTGGAGCGGGCCGGGATCGATCCGGCGTCGTTGCGCGGTTCGGCCACCGGTGTCTTCGCGGGCGCGGCTTATGCCGGATACGGCCTGGCCAAGCCGGAGGGCGGCGAGAACCTCGAAGCCCACCTGCTGACCGGTACGACGACCAGCGTGGTCTCTGGCCGCGTCTCCTACACCCTCGGCCTGGAGGGCCCGGCCATCACCGTGGACACGGCGTGCTCGTCGGCGCTGGTGGCGCTGCACCTGGCCGTCCAGGCGCTGCGAAGCGGAGAGTGCGAGCTGGCCCTGGCCGGTGGCACGTTCGTGTCGGTCACCCCGGAGCTCTTCGTATGGGTCAGCCGGCAGCGTGGCCTCGCCATCGACGGACGATCCAAGTCGTTCGCCGCCGCGGCCGACGGCATGGGCATCTCCGAGGGCGCCGGAATTCTGCTGCTGGAGCGGCTGTCGGACGCGCGGCGTAACGGTCACCAGGTACTCGCGGTGGTCCGGGGCAGCGCGGTGAACCAGGACGGCGCGTCGAACGGCCTGACCGCGCCGAACGGCCCGGCGCAGCAGCGGGTGATCCGGGCGGCGCTGGCCAGTGCCCGCCTGACGCCCGCCGACGTGGACGTCGTGGAGGCGCACGGCTCGGGCACGACGCTGGGCGATCCGATCGAGGCGCAGGCCGTGATCGCCGCCTACGGGCAGGATCGACCCGAGGACCGGCCGTTGTGGCTGGGCTCGGTGAAGTCGAACCTCGGCCACACCCAGGCGGCGGCCGGTGCGGCGGGTCTGATCAAGATGGTGCTCGCGCTGCGGAACGAGCTGATGCCGCAGACCCTGCACATCGACGAGCCGACCCCGCACGTCGACTGGTCGGCCGGAAACGTCCGGCTGCTGACCGAAGCGGTGACCTGGCCTACGGACGGCAAGCCGCGCCGGGCCGGTGTATCGAGCTTCGGGGTCAGCGGCACCAACGCGCACATCATCCTGGAAGAGGCGCCCGCGCTCGAGGCCGCCACGGATGGCGGCGACGAGTCCGGGACGGTTCGTGAGCCGGCGGTCGCCGTGCTGTCGGGTTCCGAGGTCTCGGCGTGGCCGGTGTCGGGCCGCTCGGCGGACGGTCTGGCCGCGCAGGCGGGCCGGCTGCGGGAGTTCGCGCTGGCCGGTGGGTTCGATCCGGTGGACGTCGGCTGGTCCCTGGCGACGACGCGGTCGGCGTTCGAGAACCGTGCCGTCGTCGTCGGCTCGAAGCGTGAGGAACTGGCGGCCGGTCTTGCGGCGGTCGCCACGGGTCAGCCGGCCGGGAACGTGGTCTCGGGTGTGGCGGGTTCGTCGGGTCCGGGTCGTTCGGTGTTCGTGTTCCCGGGTCAGGGTTCGCAGTGGGCCGGGATGGGCCGGGAGCTGCTGGAGTGTTCGCCGGTGTTCGCGGCGAAGCTCGACGAGTGCGCCGAGGCTCTGAAGCCTTTTGTGGACTGGTCGCTGCGGGACGTCCTGAACGGTGCCGATGGTGCGCCGTCTCTGGAGTCGGCCGCTGTGGTGCAGCCCGCGCTGTGGGCGGTGATGGTCTCCCTGGCCGAGGTGTGGCGGGCCACCGGTGTGACGCCGGACGCTGTTGTCGGCCATTCGCAGGGTGAGATCGCGGCGGCGTGTGTGGCCGGGATCCTGTCGCTCGAAGATGCCGCGCGGGTGGTCGCGGTACGCGGCCGGATCTTGACGGATCTGGGTGTGGCCGGCGGCATGTTGTCCGTGGTGATGCCCGAGGGCAAGGTCGCCGAGCTGCTGGAGCCGTGGGGCCAGGCGTTGGCGGTGGCCGCGGTGAACGGCCCTGCCGCGACCGTCGTGTCCGGGGACCCGGACGCGTTGACGGAGCTGGAGCGGGAGTTGTCGCGGCGGAAGGTGCTGCGGTGGCGGGTTCCGGCGTCTGAAGACTTCGTCGCGCACTCGGCTGCGGTGGATCCGGTGGAGGCCGATCTGCTGCGGGACCTGGCGCAGATCCGTCCGGCGGAGGGTTCGGCGGGGTTCTTCTCCACGGTGCACGGCCGTTGGATGGACGGCGCGGAACTCGACGCGGGTTACTGGTTCGCGAACGTTCGTCGGACCGTCCGGTTCCAGGACGCCGTCACCGAGCTGGCGGGTTCGGGATACCGGGCGTTCGTCGAGGTCTCGGCGCAGCCGGTGCTGACCGGCGCGATCACCGAGACGCTCGAGACGATCGAGAAGCCGGCTTCGCTGGTGACCGGGACGCTGAACCGCGAGGACCCCGGAGCCGCAGGCCTGCTGGCCTCGCTGGGTCGCGCGTACGCCGCCGGGCTCCCGGTCGAGTGGGCCACGGTGCTCCCGGCCGGACGCCGCGTCGACCTGCCGACGTACGCCTTCCAGCGCCAGCGGTACTGGCTGGGGTCCGCGCCCGCTTCGGACCAGTCGCGGACGGAAGGCTCGGTGGCCGAGGCGGCGTTCTGGGCCGCCGTCGAGGAAGGCGACCTCAGCCGGCTTTCCGACACACTGGACATGGACGGACACCTGCCACTGCGCGAGGCGTTGCCCGCGCTGGCGTCCTGGCGGCGCCGCGAGCAGACCGATTCGGTCGTGACGGACTGGCGCTACCGGATCACCTGGGCTCCCGTTCCGGAAACGGAATCCGCGGTGCTGTCCGGCACATGGCTGGTGGTCACGCCGGATGAGGCATCGGCACACGACTGTGTACGCGCCCTGACCGCGGGCGGCGCCGAAGCCGTCACGGTCGAGGTCGGCGCGGACGACCTGGACCGGGCCGTCCTCGCGGAGCGGTTCGGCGGCTTCGAGACGCGGTTCGCGGGCGTGGTGTCGCTGCTGGCCCTGGACGAGACCCCGGTCGCCGGGTTCCCATCGGTGCCGACCGGACTCGCGGGGACCATGACGCTCGCCCAGGCTCTCGGCGACGCCGGGCTGATGGCGCCGCTGTGGTTGGTGACGAGGGGTGCGGTCGCCACCGGGCCGGGCGAGACGGTGACGAGCCCGGTGCAGGCACAGACCTGGGGGCTGGGCCGGGTCGTCGGGCTCGAATACCCGGATCGCTGGGGCGGCCTGGTCGACCTGCCGTCCTCGTGGGACGACCGGACGGCGTCCCGGTTGCGCGCGGTGCTCGCCGGCGTCGGCGAGGACCAGCTCGCGATCCGCCCGGCCGGGATCGTGGGCCGCCGGCTCTCGCGCTTCCCGCAGTCCCGTACGACGACGCCGTGGGCACCTCGGGGCACGGTCCTGGTCACCGGCGGGACCGGGGCGCTCGGCCGTCACGTCGGCGACTGGCTGACCGACCGCGGCGCCGCCCGCATCGTCCTTTCCAGCCGTTCCGGACCGGCCGCGCCCGACGTGGCCGCGCTGGCCGCGCGGCTGGCCGCCGCCGGTACGCACGTCGACATCGTGGCCTGCGACACCGCGCAGCGTGCCGACCTCGCGGGCCTGCTGGACCGGATCGCCGCCGACGGCCCACCGCTCAGCTCGGTCTTCCACACCGCGGGCCTGCTGGCCGACGGTGTCATCGACGCGCTCGACGTCGCGCGCCTCGCCACGACCTCGGATGCCAAGGCGGCGGGCGCGGCGTGGCTGGACGAGCTGACCCAGGGCTTGGACCTCGACGCCTTCGTCCTCTTCTCCTCGGCGGCGGCCACGTTCGGCAGCGGCGGTCAGGGCAACTACGCGGCGGCGAACGCGTTCCTGGACGGCCTGGCCGAGAACCGCCGGGCCCGGGGCCTGGCCGCGCTGTCGGTCGCGTGGGGTCCGTGGGGCGGTCCGGGCGTATCGCAGGCCACCGACGCGGCCCGGCAGCGGCTGCGCCGGAACCGCTGGGAGGTCCTGATGGACCCGGCGCTGGCCGTTCAGGCTCTCGGCAGGGCCTTGGACGACCCGGACGCCTTGGTCGTGACCTTGATGGACATCGACTGGGCGGACCTGGCGAAGGCGCCCGCCGCCGCGGGTCTACGGCAGCACCCGATGGTGAGTGACCTGTCGGACCTGCACCGCCACCTCCGGGCCGCGAGCGCCGTCGACGGCCAGGCCGGCCCGGCCGATGGCGAGTTCGTGCGGCGCCTGTCCGGACTGCCGTCGGCGGATCAGGACCGGATGTTGCTCGACCTGATCCGGGCCGAGGCCGCGACGGTGTTGAACTACCCGTCGCCGGAGGCCGTCGGGCCGGAGCTGGCCTTCAGCGACCTCGGCTTCGACTCCCTCACCTCGGTCGAGCTGCGCAACCAGGTGAGTACGGCCATCGGGCTGCGGCTCCCCGCGACACTGCTGTTCGACTACCCCACCCCCGAGGTGCTGGCCGGGTATCTGCGCACCGAGGTGCTCGGCGCCCTGCCCGATGGCCCGGCCGTACCGGCGGCGACGGCGACGACCGACGAACCGATGGCGATCGTCGGGATGGGCTGCCGGTATCCCGGCGGCGTCCGCACCCCCGAGGACCTGTGGGAGCTGCTCGCCGCGGGCGAGGACGGCATCTCGCCGCTGCCCGCCGACCGCGGATGGGACGTCGAGGGGCTGTACGACCCCGACCCGGACCACGCCGGAACCTCGTACGTACGCGAGGGCGGCTACGTCCAGCAGGTGACCGAGTTCGATCCCGCGTTCTTCGGGATCTCGCCGCGCGAGGCCCTCGCCATGGACCCGCAGCAGCGCTTGTTGCTGGAGGTGGCTTGGGAGTCGCTGGAGCGAGCGGGCATCGCACCGGCGTCCCTGCGCGGTTCCCGGACCGGGGTGTTCGTAGGCGGATACGGCTCCGGCTACGAGGTGCTCGGCATGGAGCTGGCCCGCAACGGCGCGGAAGGCGTCGAAGGGCACCTGGTGACCGGCAACGCGACCAGTGTCCTGTCCGGCCGCATCTCCTACACCCTGGGCCTGGAAGGCCCGGCGGTGACGATGGACACGGCGTGTTCGTCCTCGCTGGTGGCGCTGCACATGGCGCGTCGCGCGCTGGCGTCCGGTGAGTGCACGCTGGCAATGGTCGGCGGCGTGACGATCATGTCGACCCCGCGCGAGCTGATCGGGTTCTCCCGCCAGCGCGGCCTGGCCGCCGATGGGCGGTCCAAGGCGTTCTCGGCGGATGCCGACGGTATGGGCATGGGCGAGGGCGTCGGGATGGTGCTGCTGGAGCGCCTGTCGGACGCACGACGGCTCGGGCATCAGGTGCTGGCGGTCGTCGCCGGTAGCGCGATGAACCAGGACGGGGCGTCGAACGGCCTGACCGCGCCGAACGGGCCATCGCAGCAGCGCGTCATCCGCGCGGCGCTCGCGGACGCGGGCCTGTCGGCCGCCGACGTCGACGCGATCGAGGCCCACGGCACGGGCACGCCTCTCGGTGACCCGATCGAGGCCCAGGCTCTGATCGCGACGTACGGTCAGGACCGCCCCGAGGACCGGCCGTTGTGGCTGGGCTCGGTGAAGTCGAACATCGGGCACACGCAGGCGGCCGCAGGCGTGGCCGGAGTCATCAAGCTGGTGCTCGCGTTGCAGCATGAAACGCTGCCGGCGACCCTGCATGTCGAGGAGCCCTCGCCGCACGTGGACTGGTCGGCGGACACGGTGCGGTTGCTGGCCCGGCCGCAGTCCTGGCCGGTGGGCGGCCGGACGCGCCGGGCCGCGGTGTCGGGATTCGGGATCAGCGGCACCAACGCGCATGTCCTCCTCGAAGAGGCCCCGGTCGTCGAGGGCACGGTGCGGGGCGATGCCGCAGAACCGATGACGCCGGTGCTGTCGGGCTCGGATGCGTCGGCGTGGCCGGTCTCCGGCCGTAGCGCGGACGGTCTGGCGGGGCAGGCGGGTCGCCTGCGGGAGTTCGCGCTGGCCGGCTCGACGGACCCCCGGAACGTGGCCTGGTCCCTGGCAACGACGCGGTCGACCTTCGAACACCGCGCGGTGGTGGTCGGTACGGGTCCGGAGGAGCTGGCGGCCGGTCTGGCGGCCGTGGCATCGGACCGGTCGGCCCCAGGTGTGGTGTCGGGTGTGGTGCGGGCTCCGGCGCGAGTGGGCTTCGTGTTCTCGGGTCAGGGGTCGCAGCGGGCGGGGATGGGCGCGGGGTTGTACGCGGCCAGTCCGGTGTTCGCGGAGGTCTTCGATCGGGTGTGCGGGCTGCTGGAGGCCGAGCTGGGCCTTCCGGTACGCGATGTGGTGCTCGGTCGGGCCGAGCCCGATGCGGAGCTCGGTCCGGACGCGACGGTCTTCGCGCAGTCGGGGTTGTTCGCCTTCCAGGTCGGTGTGGTGTCGCTGCTGAAGGCGGCCGGGGTATCGCCGGTCGCCGTCGCGGGTCACTCGGTGGGTGAGGTCGCGGCCGCGTGGGCGGCGGGCGTGTTGTCGCTTGAGGACGCGGTGCGGTTGGTGGCGGCGCGGGCGCGTCTGATGCAGGCGCTGCCCGAGGGCGGCGCGATGTGGGCGATCGCCGCCTCGGAACAGGACGTGCTGGCCTCGATCGATGGCGTGGCCGGTGTGTCGATCGCGGCGGTGAACGGTCCTGCCGCGACGGTGATCTCGGGTGACGTCGAGGCCGTCGAGGCCATGGCCGAGAAGTGGCGGTCCGGAGGGGCGCGGGTTCGCCGGTTGCGGGTCTCGCACGCGTTCCATTCCCACCTCATGGACCCATTCCTGAGCGAGCTGGAGCGGGTGGCGTCGGGGCTGGCGCATCAGGCGCCGCAGTTGCCGTGGGCGTGCGGCACGACCGGTGAGGTTCTCGACGAGGTCACTGCGGGCTACTGGGTCGAGCAGGCGCGCAATGCCGTGCGGTTCGCGGACGCGGTGTCAGAGCTGTCGGCACGTGGCGTTCAGGTGTTCGTGGAGATCGGCCCGGACGGCACGCTGTCCGGCCTGGGCCCGGCCGTGCTGGCCGACGGTGTGTTCGTACCGACGTCGCGTCCGAAGGCGCCGGCGGACCTTTCGGTGTTGGAGGCGTTGGGCCGGGTCCATGTGTCCGGTGGTTCGGTGGACTGGCCGGCGGTGTTCGCGGACGGGCAGCGGGTCGAGCTGCCGACGTACGCGTTCCAGCGTCAGCGGTTCTGGCCGGAGATCTCGCGGCTCGCCGGTGCGGTGCCGGCCGGTAACGAGGCCGAGGCGGAGTTCTGGGCGGCCGTTGAGGACGGCGATGTCGGCCGGCTCGCCGACGACTTCGCGGTGGACGGCCGGCGGCCGTTGAGTGAGGCGCTTCCGACGCTGGCGGCCTGGCGCAGGCGTTCGCGGGAGGACTCGGCGGTCGCCGACTGGCGGTACCGGGTTTCGTGGGCGCAGGTCACCGATCCGGGTACGGCGACGCTGTCCGGCACCTGGGCCCTGGTCGTCCCGGAGGGTGCTTCGGCGCAGGACCTGGTCCAGGCGCTGGGCCGGCACGGTGCCGAGACGGTCGTGGTGGAGGTCGGTGCCGCGGAGACCGACCGTGCCGCGCTGGCCGGACGCTTGGCCGCGCTGGGCGAGATGACCGGTGTGGTGTCGCTGCTGGCCGCTGGCGAGGCCCCGGTGGTCGGGACTCTGGTGCTGGTGCAGGCGCTCGGTGACGCCGGGATCACGGCTCCGCTGTGGGCGATCACTCAGGGCGCCGTCTCGACCGGTCCGGGCGATGTACTCACGAGTCCGCTGCAGGGTCAGGTGTGGGGCCTGGGTCGTGTCGCCGGGCTGGAGCACGCGGACCGCTGGGGCGGTCTCATCGATCTGCCGCCTTCCTGGGACGACCGGATCGCGTCTCGGCTGTGCGCGGTGCTGGCAGGCATCGACGAGGACCAGGTGGCGGTTCGCGCCGCCGGGATCATGGGTCGTCGGCTGGCTCGGGCGGGCCAGCCGCGCCCGGGTAAGACGTGGACGCCAGGTGGGACCGTGCTGGTCACCGGTGGGATGGGCGGGATCGGCGCCCGCGTCGCGCTGTGGTCGGCCGGGCGTGGTGCCGGGCGTGTGGTGCTGACCAGTCGTTCCGGTCCCGCCGCCATGGGCGTCGGTGTCCTGGCCGCGGAACTGGCCGCCGCCGGTACGTCCGTGGAAGTGATCGCCAGTGACATCAGCCGGCGCTCCGAGGCCGAGGGCCTGCTGGCGCGGATCGGTGCGGGCGGTCCGCCGCTGACCTCCGTCATGCATGCCGCCGGTGTCGGCCAGTTCAGCGCCATCGACGAGACTACGGTCGAAGACCACGTGAAGGTCACCGCCGCCAAGGTGGACGGCGCGGTCTGGCTGGACGAGCTGACCCGCGACCTGGACCTCGACGCCTTCGTCCTCTTCTCCTCCATCGCCGCGACCTGGGGCAGCGGACACCAGCCGAGCTACGCCGCCGCGAACACGTACCTCGACGCCCTCGCCGACAACCGCCGCTCCCACGGGCTGGCCGCCACCTCCCTGGCCTGGGGCCCGTGGGCTGGTGGCGGGATGACCGACGAGGAGGACGCCGATCGCATGCGGCTGCGGGGCCTGCGGCTGCTGGATCCGCGCCTCTCGATCCAGGTCCTCGCGCAGGCGCTCGACGCCGGCGAGGACACGCTCACCGTGGTGGACGTGGACTGGCAGAAGTTCGCGCCGCTGTACACGCTGCGCCGCCCCAGCCCCCTGATCGAGGCCCTGCCCGACGTACGGCAGGCACTGGCCGGCGCCGACACGGGTGACTCGAACGCGTCGGAGGGCGCCGCGAGTGCCCTCGCCGAACGCCTGGCCGGGCTGTCCCGTGCCGACCAGGACCGCATCCTGATCGACCTCGTCCGTACCGAGGCCGCCGTCGCTCTCGGCTACCCCTCGCTGGACGCCATCGAACCGGACCGGGCGTTCAGCGACCTTGGCTTCGACTCCCTGACCGGGGTCGAGCTGCGCAACCGGCTGACCGCCGCCAGCGGGGTCCCGCTGTCGGCCACCGTGGTCTTCGACTACCCGACCACCACGGCGCTCGCGGGCTACCTGCTGCAGTCGGTCGCACCGGACGAGGCCGAGGCCCTGCCCCTGCTCGCCGAGCTCGACAAGGTCGAGTCGATGCTCACCGGGTCGGCGGCGGCGGAGGACGAACACGCGAGGATCACGGCCCGGCTGGAGGCCGTACTCGCGCGGTGGCGCGAGGTACGGGACGAGGCCGCCGGCGGCGTCGCCGTCATCGAAAAACTCGAGGAGTCGAGTGACGACGAGGTCTTCGACTTCCTCGGCAAGGAGTTCGGCATCCACTGAACCCGACGAAGCACCCCCGAACCGAGCGCGGCCGACGACTTCCGATGAGGTGACGCACAGTGAGTGACGAAGAAAAGCTCCGGTACTTCCTCAAGCAGGTGACCGCCAACCTGCATGAGACTCGCCAGCGTCTGCAGGAGATCGAGGCGGAGGCCGACGAACCGATCGCGATCGTCGGCATGGGCTGCCGGTTCCCCGGCGGGGCGCGCAGCCCGGAGGACCTGTGGGACCTGGTGGTCTCCGGCACCGAGACCGTCGCCGGGCTCCCGCAGGACCGGGACTGGGAGGAGCCGCCGGCGGCGGCCCCCGGCGAGGAACGGCCCGCACCGGTACGAAGCGGCAACTTCGTCTACGACGCCACCGAGTTCGACCCCGGATTCTTCGGGATCAGCCCGCGCGAGGCGGCGGCGATGGATCCCCAGCAGCGGCTGCTGCTGGAGGTGTCGTGGGAGGCCCTGGAACGGGCCGGCATCGACCCGGCGACGCTGCGCGGCTCGGCGACCGGTGTGTTCGCCGGGGCCAGCTTCGCGGCGTACGGGTTGCTCTCGGCACGGCAGGGTCCCCTCGACGGACACCTGATGACCGGCAACGCGACCAGCATTCTGTCCGGCCGGATCTCCTACACCCTCGGCCTGGAAGGGCCGGCGGTGACGGTGGACACCGCCTGCTCGTCGGCGCTCGTGGCGCTGCACATGGCCTGCCGGTCGCTGCGCGCGCGGGAGTGCAGGCTCGCACTCGTCGGCGGGGCGTTCGTCGCGGCCACCCAGATCCTGTTCACCGACTTCGGCCCGCACCTCGGCCTGACCAACGACGGCCGGTGCAAGGCGTTCTCGGCCGCCGCCGACGGCATGGGCGTCGCCGAGGGCGCGGGCGCGCTGATCGTGGAGCGGCTGTCGGACGCGCGGCGTAACGGTCACCAGGTGCTCGCGGTGGTCCGTGGCAGCGCGATCAACCAGGACGGCGCGTCGAACGGCCTGACCGCGCCGAACGGTCCGTCGCAGCAGCGGGTGATCCGGGCCGCGTTGGCCAGCGCTCATCTGTCGACCGCCGACGTGGACGTGGTGGAGGCGCACGGTACGGGTACGCCGCTGGGCGACCCGATCGAGGCGCAGGCGCTGCTGGCGACGTACGGGCAGGACCGTACCGAGGACCGGCCGTTGTGGCTGGGCTCGGTGAAGTCGAACATCGGCCACGCACAGCAGGCCGCCGGCGTCGCCGGGATGATCAAGATGGTGCAGGCGCTGCGGAACGGCGTCCTGCCGAGCCAGCTGCACGCCGACGACCCGTCCCCGCACATCGACTGGTCGGCCGGGAACGTCCGGCTGATCGACGAAACGCAGCCGTGGCCGGAGACCGGCCGGCCGCGCCGGGCCGCGGTGTCCGGGTTCGGCATGAGCGGGACCAACGTGCACGTCATCGTGGAGCAGGCCCCGGCGCCGGAGGACGTCGAGGAGGCCGCGGAACCGGTCGAGCCGGTCGCGCCGGCGGTGCTGTCGGGCTTTGGTACGTCGGCCTGGCTGGTGTCGGGCCGCTCGGCGGAGGCCCTGGCAGGCCAGGCGGGTCGGCTGCGGGAGTTCGTGCTGGCCGGCCCGGAACTCGACCCGGGCGACGTGGCGTGGTCCCTGACGACGACCCGTTCGACCTTCGAAGACCGTGCGGTGGTCATCGGTTCGGGACGGGAGGAACTGGCGGCCGGTCTTGCGGCGGTCGCCACGGGTCAGCCGGCCGGGAACGTGGTCTCGGGTGTGGCGGGTTCGTCGGGTCCGGGTCGTTCGGTGTTCGTGTTCCCGGGTCAGGGTTCGCAGTGGGCCGGGATGGGCCGGGAGCTGCTGGAGTGTTCGCCGGTGTTCGCGGCGAAGCTGGACGAGTGCGCTGCGGCCCTTGAGCCGTTCGTGGACTGGTCGCTGCGGGACGTGCTGGCCGGTGCGGACGGTGCGCCGCCACTGGAGTCGGCCGATGTCGTGCAGCCCGCGCTGTGGGCCGTGATGGTCTCTCTGGCCGCGGTCTGGCAGGCGGCCGGCGTGACCCCGGAAGCGGTCGTCGGCCACTCTCAGGGTGAGATCGCCGCCGCGTGCGTCGCGGGGATCCTTTCCCTCGAGGACGCCGCCCGGGTGATCGCGGTGCGCGGCAAGGCGCTCGCGGCGCTGGGCGTTTCCGGCGGGATGCTGTCGGTCGTCATGCCCGCGGACAAGGTCACTGAGCTGCTTGAGCCGTGGGGCGGCGCGTTGGCGCTGGCGGCGGTGAACGGTCCGGCGGCGACTGTGGTGTCCGGGGATCCGGATGCGTTGACGGAGCTGGAGCGGGAGTTGTCGCGGCGGAAGGTGCTGCGGTGGCGGGTTCCGGCTTCGGAGGACTTCGTCGCGCATTCGGCTGCGGTGGATCCGGTGGAGGCCGATCTGCTGCGTGAGCTGGCGGAGGTCCGTCCGGTGGAGGGTTCGGCGGGGTTCTTCTCCACGGTGCATGGCCGTTGGATGGACGGCGCGGAGCTGGGCGCGGGCTATTGGTTCGCGAATGTCCGTGAGACCGTCCGTTTCCAGGACGCTGTTACGGAGCTTGCGGGTTCGGGGTACCGGGCGTTCGTCGAGGTCTCGGCGCAGCCGGTGCTGACCGGTGCGATCACCGAGACGCTCGAGCTGATCGAGAAGCCGGGTTCGCTGGTGACCGGGACGCTGAACCGCGAGGCTCCCGGAGCCGCAGGCCTGCTGGCCTCGCTGGGTCGCGCGCACGTCGCGGGCCTCGCGGTCGAGTGGGCCACCGTGCTCCCGGCCGGGCAGCGCGTCGACCTGCCCACCTATGCCTTCCAGAACCAGCGGTACTGGCTGAAGTCCCCACCCGCCGCCGACCAGCCGCGGACGGAAGGCTCGGCGGCCGAGGCGGCGTTCTGGGCCGCCGTCGAGAACGGCGACGTCCACCAGGTCGCCGGCACACTCGCGATCGACGACGAGCGGCTGGCCGAACTGCTGCCCGCGCTGGCGTCGTGGCGACGCCGGGAGCGGACCGACTCGGTGGTGGCGGACTGGCGCTACCAGGTCACGTGGGCTCCGGTGCCGGACCCGGCCTCGGTGGTGCTGTCCGGTACGTGGCTCGTGGTCGCGCCGGAGGAGGCCGCCGCCCGGGACTGTGTGCGTGCCCTGACCGAGCGCGGTGCCGAGACGGTCGTGCTCGAGGTCGGTGCCGAGGGCCTGGACCGTAAGGTGCTGGCGGATCGCATCGCGGGCCTGGACACGCCGTTCGCCGGTGTGTTGTCGCTGCTGGCGTTGGACGAGAGCCCGCTGGCCGGGTTCGTGTCGGTGCCGGTCGGGCTCGCGGGGACTCTCGCGTTGGTGCAGGCGCTCGGTGACGTCGAGGTCGCCGCCCCGCTGTGGGTGCAGACGCGGGGCGCGGTCTCGACCGGCCCCGGCGACGTACTGACCAATCCGATCCAGGCCCAGGTCTGGGGTCTGTGCCGGGTCGCAGGACTCGAACACCCCGACCGCTGGGGCGGCCTCATCGACCTGCCGTCGTCCTGGGACGAGCGGACCGCCACGCGTCTGTGCGCGGTCCTCGCCGGTACCGGCGAGGACCAGGTCGCGATCCGGCCCGCTGGGGTCATGGGCCGCCGCCTGGTGCGCGCCCCGCAGGCCTCGACCGGCGACGAGCGATGGACGCCGCGGGGCACGGTTCTGATCACCGGTGGCACCGGAGCGCTCGGCGGACACCTCGGCCCCTGGCTCGCGGAGCGCGACGCCGCCCGCGTCGTGCTGTCCAGCCGCTCCGGACCCGCCGCGCCGGATGCCGCGGCCCTCGCCGCGCGGCTGGCCGCCGCCGGAACCCGGGTCGACGTCGTCGCCTGCGACACCGCGCAGCGCGCCGACGTCGCGGGCCTGCTGGACCGGATCGCCGCCGACGGCCCAGCGCTCAGCACGGTGATGCACGCCGCGCTGGTGTTCGACGACGTGGCGGTGGACCGGCTGGAGGTCGAGCGCCTGGCCAGGGCGCTGGCGGCCAAGGTGGACGGTGCCCGGTGGCTGGACGAGCTGACTCAGGACCTTGATCTCGACTCGTTCATCATGTTCTCGTCCATCGCCGCGACCTGGGGCGCCGGACTCGAGCCGGGATATGCCGCCGGCAACGCGTTCCTGGACGCCCTGGCGGAGAACCGCCTGGCCCGGGGCCTTGCCGCGACATCGATCGCCTACGGCCCGTGGGCCAGTGGCGGCCCGACCGACGCGGAGGCCAGGGTCCAGCTGGAGCGCCGCGGCCTGGATCTCCTCGACCCGGGCCTGGCGGTCGGCGTGCTGGCACAGGTGCTCGACGGCGGCGAGGAGATGCTCACCGTCGCGAACGTCAATTGGGAGCGGCTGGCTCCCGCGTTCACGTTGCGCCGTCGTAGCCCCCTGATCGAGTCCCTGCCCGAGGTCGCGCGGGCCCTGGCGGAGGTCGCCGCGGCCGAGGTGTCCGCCGGTGACGGTACCGGCCAGGCGCTGGCCGGACGGCTGGCCGGCCTGTCCCGCGCCGAGCAGATCAGAGCCGTGATCGAGCTGATCCGGTACGAGGCCGGCGCCGTGCTCGGGCACAGCGACGCCGATGCCGTCGAGCCGGAGCGGGCCTTCAGCGACCTGGGCTTCGACTCCCTCACCTCGGTCGAGCTGCGCAACCGGCTGAGCACGGTGACGGGGATGCGGTTGCCCGCGACGTTGCTGTTCGACTATCCGACGCCGGTCGTGCTGGCGGGATTCCTGCGGGACGAGTTGCTGGGATCGGCGGCCGATTCCGCGGTGGTCGTCTCGGGCACTTCGGTCGTGCCGGTGGACGAGCCGGTGGCGATCGTGTCGATGGGATGTCGTTTCCCCGGTGGTGTCGACAGTCCCGAGGACCTCTGGGGGCTGCTGGCTTCCGGTGGGGACGCGATCTCGGGGTTCCCGACGGACCGTGGTTGGGACCCGGGGCTGTACGACCCGGATCCGGACCGGATCGGTGCCTCGTACGTGCGCGAGGGCGGTTTCGTGCACGCGGCGTCGGGCTTCGACGCCGGGTTCTTCGGGATCTCTCCGCGTGAGGCCCTCGCGATGGACCCGCAGCAGCGGATGCTGCTGGAGGTCTCGTGGGAGGCGCTGGAGCGGGCCGGCCTCGATCCGGCCTCGTTGCGCGGTTCGGCCACCGGCGTCTTCGCCGGCGGAGCCGGTTCGGGCTACGACTCCCTCGGAATGCAGATGGCGCTGAACGGCGTCGACGGGATCGAAGGCCACCTCGCGACCGGGAACGCGGGCAGCGTGATGTCCGGTCGCATCTCCTACGCCCTCGGGCTGGAGGGCCCGGCCGTCACCGTGGACACGGCGTGCTCGTCGTCGCTCGTGGCGCTGCACCTGGCCGTCCAGGCGCTGCGGACCGGGGAGTGCGACCTGGCGCTGGCCGGCGGCGTCACCATGCTCGCCATCCCGTCCGTGTTCGTGGCCTTCTCCCGGCAGCGCGGCCTCGCCGTCGACGGCCGGTGCAAGGCGTTCTCCGCCGATGCCGACGGCATGGGCATGGGCGAGGGCGCCGGGATGCTGCTGCTGGAGCGGCTGTCGGACGCGAGGCGTAACGGCCACCAGATACTGGCGGTCGTCCGTGGCAGTGCGGTGAACCAGGACGGCGCGTCGAACGGTCTGACCGCGCCGAACGGTCCGTCGCAGCAGCGGGTGATCCGGGCCGCGCTGGCCAGCGCGCGCCTGTCGACCGACGACGTGGACGTGGTGGAGGCGCACGGTACGGGTACGCCGCTGGGCGACCCGATCGAGGCGCAGGCGCTGCTGGCGACGTACGGGCAGGACCGAACGGAGGACCGGCCGCTGTGGCTGGGCTCGGTGAAGTCGAACATCGGCCACACGCAGTCGGCGGCCGGTGTCGCCGGTGTGATCAAGATGGTGCTCGCCCTGCGGAACGAGCTGATGCCGCAGACCTTGCACGCCGGGGAGCCCTCGCCCGAGATCGACTGGTCGGCCGGCGACGTGCGGCTGCTGAACGAGGCGCTGCCCTGGCCGGCGGCCGACCGGCCGCGTCGCGCCGGGGTGTCGGCGTTCGGCATGAGCGGGACCAACGTCCACGTCATCGTGGAGGAGGCCCCGGCGCCGGAGGACGTCGAGGAGGCCGCGGAACCGGTCGAGCCGGTCGCGCCGGCGGTGCTGTCGGGCTCCGATGTCTCGGCATGGCCGGTGTCGGGGCGGTCGGCCGCGGGACTGGTGGGTCAGGCGGGCCGGCTGCGGGAGTTCGCGCTGGCCGGCTCGGAACTCGACCCGAGGGACGTGGCCTGGTCGCTGGCCACGACCCGTTCGACTCTTGAGCACCGTGCGGTGGTCATCGGCTCGGAGCGGGAGCGGCTGGCCGCGGGGCTGGCCGCCGTCGCGACGGGTCAGCCCGCCGGGAACGTGGTCTCGGGTGTCGCGGGTTCATCCGGTCCGGGCCGGACGGCGTTCGTGTTCCCTGGTCAGGGTTCGCAGTGGGCGGGTATGGGCCGGGAGCTGCTGGCCTGTTCGCCGGTGTTCGCGGCGAAGCTCGATGAGTGTGCGGCCGCGTTGGCCCCGTTCGTGGACTGGTCGCTGCGCGATGTCCTGCTCGGCGTCGATGGTGCGCCGTCGTTGGAGTCGGCTGCCGTGGTGCAGCCCGCGCTGTGGGCCGTGATGGTCTCTCTGGCCGCGGTCTGGCAGGCGGCCGGAGTGGTCCCGGACGCTGTCGTCGGTCATTCGCAGGGTGAGATCGCGGCGGCGTGCGTGGCGGGGATCCTCTCGCTGGAGGATGCCGCGCGGGTGGTCGCGGTGCGCGGCCGGATCTTGACGGATCTGGGCGTCGCCGGCGGCATGTTGTCGGTGGTGATGCCCGCGGACAAGGTCGCCGAGCTGCTCGAGCCGTGGGGCGAGGCCCTGTCGGTGGCCGCGGTGAACGGTCCGGCGGCGACCGTGGTGTCCGGGGACCCGGACGCGTTGACGGAGCTGGAGAAGGAGCTGTCGCGGCGCAAGGTGCTGCGCTGGCGGGTCCCCGCTTCGGAGGACTTCGTCGCGCACTCCGCGGCGGTGGATCCGGTCGAGGCGGACCTGCTGCGTGAGCTGGCGCGGATTCGTCCTTCGGAGGGTTCGGCGGGGTTCTTCTCGACCGTGCACAACCGCTGGATGGACGGCGCGGAGCTGGATGCGGGCTACTGGTTCGCGAACGTGCGTGAGACCGTCCGGTTCCAGGACGCGGTCACGGAGCTTGCGGGTTCGGGGTACCGGGCGTTCGTCGAGGTGTCCGCGCAGCCGGTGCTCACCACCTCCATCACCGAGACCCTCGAGACGATCGAGGCGGCGAGCTCGCTGGTGGCCGGGACGCTGAACCGCGAGGACCCCGGCGCCGCCGGGCTGCTCGCCTCGCTGGGCCGCGCGTACGTGGCCGGGCTCGCGGTCGAATGGGCCAAGATCCTGCCCGCCGGACGCCGCGTCGACCTGCCGACCTATGCCTTCCAGCACCAGCGGTACTGGCTGCAGCCCGCACCGGAGAAGCCGCGCGACCGCGCCGGCTCACCATCCGCGGACTGGCGTTACCGCATCCAGTGGGCTCCGGTGCCCGACCAGGGATCGACCGTGCTGTCCGGTACGTGGCTCGTGGTCGCCCCGGATGAGGCTTCGGCTCACGACCGCGTGCGTGCGCTGACCGAGCGCGGTGCCGAGACGGTCGTGCTCGAGGTCGGCGTCGAGAACCTGGACCGTACGGCGCTGGCCGGCCGCATCGCGGGCCTGGACACGCCGTTCGCCGGTGTGCTGTCGCTGCTGGCCCTGAGCGGGACGCAGAGTGGCGTCACCGCGACGCTGCTGCTCCTCCAGGCACTCGGGGACGCCGAGGTCGCCGCCCCGCTGTGGGTGCAGACGCAGGGCGCGGTCTCGACCGGCCCGGGCGACGCGCTGACCCATCCGGTGCAGGCCCAGGTCTGGGGTCTGGGCCGGGTGGCGGCTCTGGAGCATTCCGACCGCTGGGGCGGCCTGGTCGACCTGCCGCCGTCCTGGGACGAGCGGACCGCCGCGCGTCTGTGCGCGGTCCTCGCCGGTACCGGCGAGGACCAGGTCGCGATCCGGCCGGCGGGGATCATGGGCCGCCGGTTGGCGCGCGCCCCGCAGGTCTCGATTCGCGACGAGCGATGGACGCCGGGTGGCACGGCTCTGATCACCGGTGGCACCGGAGCGCTCGGCGGACACGTCGGCCGGTGGCTGACGGACCGTGACGCCGCCCGCGTCGTGCTGTCCAGCCGTTCCGGACCGGTCGCACCAGAGGCCGCGGCCCTGGCCGCGCGGCTGGCCGGCGCCGGCACGGACGTCGCCATCGTGGCGTGTGACACCGCGCGGCGCGCCGACGTCGCGGGTCTGCTGGAGCGGATCGCCGCCGACGGCCCGCCGCTCAGCTCGGTCTTCCACGCCGCAGGTGTGGGCCAGGCGAGCCCGCTCGCCGAGACGACCGTCGCGCAGCAGGAGGCCGTCACCGCCGCCAAGGCGACCGGCGCCGCCTGGCTGGACGAGCTGACCGAGGATCTCGACCTGGACGCCTTCGTCCTCTTCTCCTCCATCTCCGCGACCTGGGGCGGCGGCCTGCAGCCCAGCTACGGCGCCGCGAACACCTTCCTCGACGCGTTGGCCGAGAACCGTCGTGCGCGAGGCCTGGCCGCTCTCTCGGTGGCCTGGGGTCCGTGGGGCGGCGGTGGCATGACCGACGAGGAAGGCGCCCAGCAGATGGAGCGCCGCGGCCTCCGCGTCATGGATCCGCGGTCGGCGATCGAGGCGCTGGCCCAGTCGATCGACGGTCGCGAGGAGACGCTGACCGTCGCGGACATGGACTGGCGGCGTTTCGCCCCGGCCTTCGTCCTCCGCCGTCGCAGCCTCTTGATCGAGGCCCTGCCGGAGGTCGCGCAGGCCCTGGCGGAGGTCGCCGCGGCCGAGGCGTCCACGGCCGACGGCGCCGGCCAGGAACTGACCGGACAGCTGGAAGGCCTGTCCCGTACCGAGCAGATCAGAGTCCTGACCGAGCTGGTTCGCTCCGAGGCCGCCGTCGTACTCGGGCACACCGACGCCGACGCGGTCGAGCCGGAGCGGGCCTTCAGCGACCTCGGCTTCGACTCCCTCACCTCGGTCGAGCTGCGCAACCGGCTGAGCGCCGCCGCCGGGCTGCGGCTGCCGGCGACCCTCCTGTTCGACCAGCCCAACCCGACAGTGCTCGCCGACTACCTGTGGGGCGAGAAGTTCCGTGACGTCGCGCCGCTGTCGCTGGTCGCCGAGCTCGACCGGCTCGACGCCGTGCTGTCGGGCGCGGAGCCGGACGGGGAGATGCACGAGCAGGTCGCGGCGCGGCTGCAGGGCTTCTTGACGAAGTGGAACGACCTGCGGGCCGATGGCCAGGAGGTGGCGCGGCGGATCGAGTCCGCCTCGGACGACGAGATCTTCGAGTTCATCCACAAGGAGCTCGGGCGGTCATGACCAGGACCAGCCGGCGCTTTCGCCGATTCGTGAGCATGTGAGGTTCGGGTGGCAACAGAAGAGGCTCTCCGCGACTACCTCAAGTGGGCGACGACCAGCCTGCACGACACTCAGCGGCGCCTGCGCGAGGTGGAAGAGCAGAACCACGAGCCGCTGGCGATCGTGGGTATCGGCTGCCGGTTCCCCGGCGGCGCCCACGACCCGGAGAGCACGTGGCGGCTGCTCGCGTCCGGCGGCGACGCCGTGGCCGGGCTGCCCACGGACCGTGGGTGGGACCTCGCCGAGCTGCGCGGCCTGGCGACGGAGGCCGACGGGGCGTCCAGCCTCGAGGAGGCGGGGTTCGTCTACGAGATCGCCGAGTTCGACCCCGGGTTCTTCGGGATCAGCCCGCGCGAGGCCGTGGCGATGGACCCGCAGCAGCGGCTGCTGCTGGAGGTCTCGTGGGAGGCACTGGAGCACGCGGGCATCGACCCGAGGTCCCTCGCCGGCTCGCGTACCGGGGTGTTCACCGGTGCCGCCGTCTCGGGCTACGGATTCGGTCCCGGGCTGACGAGCGAGCTCGACGGGCACCTGCTCACGGGCACCGCGAGCAGCGTCATCTCCGGCCGCGTCTCCTACACCCTCGGCCTCGAAGGCCCGGCGGTGACCGTGGACACCGCGTGCTCGTCCTCGCTGGTGGCCCTGCATCTCGCGTGCCAGACACTGCGGTCCGGTGAGTGCACGCTGGCGCTCGCCGGCGGGGTGACGGTCCTGGCCGCCCCGACCATCTTCACGCAGTTCAGCACGCAGCTCGGCCTGGCCGCCGACGGCCGGTGCAAGGCGTTCTCCGCCGATGCCGACGGCATGGGCGTCGCCGAGGGCGTGGGCATGGTGCTCGTGGAGCGGCTGTCGGACGCGCGGCGCAACGGCCACCGGATCCTGTCCGTGATCCGGGGCAGCGCGATCAATCAGGACGGCGCTTCGAACGGGCTCACGGCTCCGAACGGCCCGTCGCAGCAGCGGGTGATCCGCGCGGCGCTGGCGAACGCGAAGCTGTCGACCGGAGACGTGGACGCCGTCGAGGCGCACGGCACCGGCACGACGCTCGGCGACCCGATCGAGGCCCAGGCGCTGCTGGCCACGTACGGGCAGAACCGGCCCGACGACCGGCCGCTGTGGCTGGGCTCGATGAAATCGAACATCGGCCACGCCCAGGCCGCCGCGGGCATCGCGGGTGTGATCAAGATGACGTTGGCGCTGCGGAACGAGCTGCTGCCGCGCACCCTGCACGCCGAGGAGCCGTCGCCGCACATCGACTGGTCGGCCGGGAACGTACGCCTGCTGAACGAGGCGCTGCCGTGGCCGGTGACCGACCGGCCGCGCCGGGCCGGAGTGTCGGGCTTCGGGATGAGCGGCACCAACGTGCACGTGATCCTGGAGGAGGCACCGGCCGCCGACGAGGAGGAGAACCCCGCCGAGGCCGCCGAGCCCCCCGTCGTTCCGGTGCTGTCATGCGCCGAGACGACGGCGTGGCTGGTGTCGGGCCGCTCGGCGGATGCTCTGGTGACGCAGGCCGGCCGGCTGAGGGAGTTCGCGTTCGCGGACCTGGACCCGGCGGACGTGGCATGGTCCCTGGCGACGACGCGCTCGACGTTCGAGCATCGCGCGGTCGTCGTCGGAACGGGCGACGGCGAGCTGTCGGACGGTCTGGCGGCGGTCGCCACGGGCCGTCCCGCCGGGAACGTGGTCACGGGCGTCGCGGGCTCCTCCGGCCCCGGCCGTACGGTCTTCGTCTTCCCCGGCCAGGGTTCGCAGTGGCTGGGCATGGGCCGTGAGCTGCGGGAGTCCTCTCCGGTGTTCGCGGCGAAGCTGGACGAGTGCGCCGCCGCCCTGAAGCCGTTCGTGGACTGGTCGCTGTACGACGTGCTGAACGGCGCGGCCGGTTTTGAGACGGCCGATGTGGTGCAGCCCGCGTTGTGGGCGGTGATGGTGTCGCTCGCCGCGGTGTGGCAGGCCGCCGGGGTGACCCCGGACGCGGTGGTCGGGCACAGCCAGGGTGAGATCGCTGCGGCGTGCGTGGCCGGGATCCTCTCTCTGGAGGACGCGGCGCGCGTCGTCGCCCTGCGGAGCAGGTCGCTGACCGTGCTGGCCGGTAAGGGCGGCATGCTGTCGATCGCCGAGCCGGCCGATCGGGTACGGGAGCGGCTGGCCGGCTACGGCGATCGGGTGTCGGTGGCCGCGGTGAACGGCCCGGCGGCGACCGTGGTCTCCGGTGAGCCGTCGGCGTTGCAGGAGCTGGCCGGCCGTTGTGAGGCCGAGGGCGTACGGGCCCGGATGATCCCGGTCGACTACGCCTCGCACAGCGCACAGGTCGACGCCCTGGAAGAAGAGATCCTCAAGGTCCTCGACGGGATCGCGCCGCAGGCCGCGCAGGTCCCGATGGTGTCGGCGATGACCGGCGAGCCCGTGGCGGGTCCCGAGCTGGACGCGGCCTACTGGTACGCGAGCCTGCGCTCGCCGGTGGAGTTCGACCGCGCCATTCGCACTCTGGCGGGCGGCGGGCACCGGAGCTTCCTCGAGATCTCCCCGCACCCGGTGCTGGTCAGCGGGATCACCGACACGCTCGAGGACGCGGGCGTGGCGGCGTCGCTGGTCGCCGGCACGTTGCGCCGCGAGGAGGGCGGTCCGGCGCGGCTGCTGGCCTCGCTGGCCGAGGCCCATGTCAACGGCGTCCGTATCGACTGGACCACGATCCTGCGGCACGGTACGCAGGTCGAGCTCCCCACCTACGCGTTCCAGCACCAGCGCTACTGGGCCGAGGCCAGTGCCTCCACGGCGGCGGTCACGGGCGGTACGGAATCCGGCGGCGAGGCCGAATCGGCGTTCTGGACCGCGGTCGAGGACGGCGACCTGAAGCACCTCGCCGACACCCTCGCGGTCGACGACGAGCGCCTCGGCGAGATCCTGCCCGCGCTGTCGTCCTGGCGCCGCCGCGAGCGTACCGACTCGGTCATCGCGAACTGGCGCTACCGCGTGTCCTGGCTGCCGGTCGCCGACGCCGGACCGGCGATGCTGTCCGGTACCTGGCTGCTGGTGTTCCCGGCCGGTTCGGCGGACGACGAGCCCGCCCACAACTGTCGCCGGGCCCTGACCGATCGCGGTGCCGAGGTCGTCGTCGCCGAGGTGGGCCGGGACGGACTGGACCGGACCGCCCTGGCCGAGCGCATCGCGGGCCTGGATACGCCGTTCGCCGGCGTGCTCTCGCTGCTGGCGCTCGACGAGACGCCGGTGGCGGCTTCCCCCGCGGTGAACGTCGGCGTGGCCGGAACCTTGATCCTGGAGCAGGCGCTCGGTGACGCGGGCATCGTGGCGCCGCTGTGGGCCGCCACCCGCGGCGGGGTCGTGACCGGTCCGGGCGACGCACCGGCCGTACCGGTGCAGGCGCAGGTCTGGGGCCTGGGCCGGGTGATCGGGCTCGAACATCCCGACCGCTGGGGCGGCCTGATCGACCTGCCGGTGTCCTGGGACGACCGGGCCGCGGCCCGGCTGTGCGCCGTGCTCGCCGACGGCGCCGAGGACCAGGTGGCGATCCGGCGGTCCGGGATCACGGTGCGACGCCTCGTACGCGCCGAGCCTCGCCCCGCCAACGGCGGCGAGTGGACGCCCACCGGCACGGCCCTCATCACCGGCGCGACCGGCGCCATCGGCCCACGGCTGCTCGACTGGCTGGCCGGCACCGGCACGTCCCACGTGGTGCTGCCCACCCGTACCGGCCCCGGCATGCCGGGAGCGGCCGCACTTGCCGCGAGGATGGCCGAAGCCGGGACCGGCGTGAGCATGATCGCTTGCGACATCACCGAGCGGCCGCAGGTGGCCGGCCTGCTCACCCGCGGCATCGCGGACCTCCCGCCGCTGACCACCGTGATCCACGCGGCGAACCTCGTACACCTCACGCCGCTGGACACCACCGACCTGGCCGAGCTGGAGGTGGCGCTCGGCGCGAAGGCGACCGGCGCGGTCTGGCTGGACGAGCTGACCGCGGAGCTCGGCATCGAGCTGGACGCGTTCGTGCTGTTCTCCTCGATCGCGGCGACCTGGGGCGGCAAGGAGCACGGCGCGTACGCCGCGGGCAACGCGTTCCTGGACGCCCTCGCCGCGGACCGCCGCGCCCGCGGCCTGACCGCGACCGCCGTGGCCTGGGGCGTGTGGGACACCCGCGCCGACGACGAGATGGACATGGAACTGCCGGCGGTGGTGCGCTGGCTCCAGAAGCAGGGCATGGGCTTCTTGAACCCGGGCCGGGCGCTGGCCTCGCTGGAGCAGGTGCTCGCCGACGACGAGACCTTCCTGGCCGTCGCGGACGTCGACTGGTCGTTGTTCGCCCCGGTGTTCAGCTCGGCGCGGTCCTGGCCGCTGCTCGACGAACTGCCCGAGGTACGGGAGCTGGCGGCGGCGCCCGCGGCGGACCCGGCGGCCTCCGGCGCGGCCGGAGAGCTGGCGCAGCGGCTGTCCGAGGCGATCCCCGCCGACCGGGACCGGATCGTGACCGACCTGATCCGGGCGCACGCGGCCGCGGTGCTGGGCCACGGTTCCCCACAGGAGATCGACCCGGACCGGGCGTTCCGCGACCTGGGCTGCGACTCGCTGACCGCGATCGAGCTGCGCCAGCGGCTGAACGCCGCCAGCGGGCTGCGGCTGTCGTCGACCGCCGTCTTCGACTACCCGTCCCCGGCGATCCTGGCCCGCGAGATGATCGCCCAGCTGCTCGGCGCGGCAGAAGACGAGCCGGCTCCGGTGCCGGCGACCGCGGTGGATCCGGGCGAGCCGATCGCGATCGTTGGCATGGGCTGCCGGTTCCCAGGCGGTGTCGACGATCCCGACCGCCTGTGGGAGCTGCTGATGTCCGGCGGCGACGCGGTGTCGGGATTCCCGACGAATCGCGGCTGGGAGCTGTCCGGGCTCTTCGACACGGACCCCGACAACCCGACGACGTCGTACGTCAGCGAGGGCGGGTTCCTGCACGGAGCCCCGAACTTCGACGCAGGGTTCTTCGGGATCAGCCCGCGCGAGGCCATCGCGATGGATCCGCAGCAGCGACTGCTGCTGGAGATCTCGTGGGAGGCCCTGGAACGGGCCGGGATCGACCCGACGTCGCTGAAGGGGTCGGCGACCGGGGTGTTCGCCGGCGGCGCGCCGTCCGGCTACGTGGGGCAGGCCATCTCGGTCGAGGGTGCGGAAGGGCATCTGATCACCGGGAACGCGATCAGTGTCCTGTCGGGCCGGATCTCCTACTCGCTCGGCCTCGAGGGCCCGGCCTTGACGGTGGACACGGCGTGTTCGTCGTCGCTGGTGGCCCTGCATCTCGCGATGCAGGCGCTGAGCTCGGGGGAGTGCTCGCTGGCGCTCGCCGGCGGCGTGATGGTGATGTGCGACCCCGCCGGGTTCGTCGGCTTCTCCCGGCAGCGGGCGCTGTCCGCCGACGGCCGCTGCAAGGCGTTCTCCGCGGACGCGGACGGCATGGGCATGGGCGAAGGCGCCGGGATGCTGATGCTGGAGCGGCTGTCGGACGCGCGGCGCAACGGGCACCCGGTGCTCGCGGTGATCAGCGGTAGCGCGATCAACCAGGACGGAGCCTCGAACGGCCTGACCGCGCCGAACGGCCCCTCACAGCGACGGGTGATCCGGGCGGCGCTCGCCAACGCGGGCCTGTCGGCCGACGACATCGACGTCGTGGAGGCGCACGGGACCGGCACGATGCTCGGTGACCCGATCGAGGCGCAGGCGTTGCTGGCGACGTACGGTCAGGGCCGCCCCGAGGACCGGCCGCTGTGGCTGGGCTCGGTGAAGTCGAACATCGGCCACGCCCAGGCCGCCTCCGGCGTCGCCGGGCTGATGAAGGTCGTGCTCGCGCTGCGGCACGGCGTGCTGCCGCGCACGCTGCACGCCGACGAGCCGTCGCCGCACGTGGACTGGACGGCCGGGAACGTACGGCTGCTGACCAAGGAGACGCCCTGGCCGACGGGCGATCGTCCGCGGCGGGCCGCGGTGTCGTCGTTCGGGATGAGCGGCACGAACGCGCACGTGATCATCGAAGAGGCCCCGGTGCCGGAGGCGGCCGACGCCGTCGAGCCGGTGGCACCGGTGCTGTCGGGCTCGGACGTCTCGGCCTGGCTGGTATCCGGCCGGTCGGCGGAGGCGCTGGCCGGACAGTCCGGCCGGCTGCGGGAGTTCGCGCTCGCCCGCCCGGAGCTCGGCGCGAAGGACGTGGCGTGGTCCCTGGCGACGACGCGGTCGGTCTTCGAGAACCGTGCCGTGGTCGTCGGCTCGGGCCGCGAGGAACTGGCTGCCGGGCTCGCGGCCGTGGCGACGGGCCGGCCGTCGGCCGGCGTGACGACCGGTGCGACGGTTCTCGACGGCGTGGGCCGTACGGTGTTCGTGTTCCCCGGCCAGGGCTCGCAGTGGCTGGGCATGGGCCGTGAGCTGCTGAGCTGCTCGCCGGTGTTCGCCGCTCGGTTCGCCGAGTGCGCCGCCGCGCTGGCTCCGTTCGTGGACTGGTCGTTGCACGACGTACTGAACGGCGCTTCGGACTTCGAGGCCGCCGATGTGGTGCAGCCGGTGCTGTGGGCGGTGATGGTCTCGCTCGCCGCCGTGTGGGAGGCCGCGGGTGTCGCCCCGGACGCCGTGGTGGGCCACTCGCAGGGTGAGATCGCGGCGGCGTGCGTGGCCGGGATCCTGTCTCTCCAGGACGCCGCCCGGGTCGTGGCGCTGCGGTCGCGTGCGTTGACCGTGCTGGCGGGCAAGGGCGGCATGCTGTCGATCGCCGAGTCCGCCGAGCTCGTTCGCGAGCGTCTTGGCGCGTACGGGGACCGGGCGTCGGTGGCCGCCGTGAACGGCCCCTCCGCGACCGTGGTCTCCGGTGAGCCGTCCGCGCTGCAGGAGCTGGCCGACCGCTGTGAGGCCGAGGGCGTACGGGCCCGGATGATCCCGGTCGACTACGCCTCGCACAGCGCGCAGGTCGACGCTCTTGAGGACGACATCCTCAAGGTCCTGACCGAGGTCGCTCCGGGTCCGGGCCGCATTCCGATGGTCTCGGCGATGAGCGGCGAGTGGATCGCCGGTCCGGAACTCGACGCGGCGTACTGGTACGCCAGCCTGCGCTCCACGGTGGAGTTCGACCGCGCCGTCCGGGTGCTGGCAGAGAGCGGGCACCGCGGCTTCATCGAGGTGTCCCCGCACCCCGTGCTGACCGGCCCCATCACCGACACGCTCGACGACGCCGAGGTGGCGGGCTCCCTCGTCACCGGCACGCTCCGCCGCGACGAGGGCGGCGCCGCGCGCCTCCTGGCCTCCTTCTCCGAGGCGCACGTCAACGGCGTCCGCGTCGACTGGACCACGATCCTCGAACCCGGCACGCCCATCGAGCTGCCGACCTACGCCTTCCAGCACCAGCAGTACTGGCCGCAGGTACCCCAGGCCACCCTCCGGCCCACGGAGGTGACGACGGCCGCCGCCGGCAGCGAGGCCGAGGCGGAGTTCTGGGCGGCCGTCGAGGACGGCGACCTGAAGCAGCTCGCCGAAACTCTCGCGATCGACGACGAGCGCCTCGGTGAAATCCTGCCCGCGCTGACGTCGTGGCGGCGCCACGAGCGCGCGGACTCGGCCGTCGCGAGCTGGCGCTACCGGATCTCCTGGACCCCGCTGGCCGACCCCGGCGCGGCGGTGCTCGCCGGAACCTGGCTCGTCGTGGCCCCGGCCGGTCCCGAGGAGACCACGCGTCACTGCGTACGTGCCCTGACGGATCGCGGCGCCGAGACGGTGGTCGTCGAGGTCGGGCCGGGCGAGCTGGACCGCTCGGCGCTGGCCGCACGGCTCGCGGCCGACGACACGGAGTTCGCGGGCGTGCTGTCGCTGCTGGCGCTGGACGAGTCGCCGCTCGCCGACCTCCCGGTGCTGTCCGCCGGCGTCGCCGGGACGCTGCTCCTGGTGCAGGCGCTCGGCGACGCGGACATCGCGGCCCCGCTGTGGGCGCTGACGCGGGGCGCGGTCTCCGCGGCGGGCGAGGCGCCGTCCGGAACGCAGGCGCAGGTGTGGGGCATGGGCCGGGTCGCGGCGCTCGAGCACCCGGACCGCTGGGGCGGCCTGATCGACCTGCCGTCCTCGTGGGACGACCGCACGGCCTCCCGGCTGTGCGGGGTGCTGGCCGGCCTCGGTGAGGACCAGGTCGCCATCCGGCCGACCGGGCTGCTGGGACGGCGGCTGGTACGCGCCCCGGAGCCGCGCGAGACCAGGACCTGGACCCCGGGCGGAACCACGCTCGTCACCGGCGGGACCGGCGGCATCGGCGGTCGAGTCGGCCACTGGCTGGCCGAACGCGGCGCCCGGCGGATCGTGCTGACCAGCCGTTCCGGCCCGGCCGCCCGGTCGGTCGCCGAACTGGCCGCCGAACTGGCCGGGGCGGGCAGCAGCGTCGACGTCGTCGCCTGCGACATCGCCCGCCGCGCCGACGTCGAGGGCCTACTGAACCGGATCGCCGCCGACGGCCCGCCGCTCAGCTCCGTGATCCACGGCGCCGGCATCGGGCAGGGCACACCGTTCGCCGAGACGACGACGGCGGAGCAGGCCGAGGTGTCGGCCGTCAAGACCGCCGGCGCGCGGTGGCTGGACGAGCTGACCACCGACCTGGACCTGGACGCCTTCGTGGTGTTCTCGTCCGGCGCGGCGACGTGGGGCAGCGCCCTGCAGCCCGGGTACGCCGCCGCGAACGCCTTCCTCGACGCCCTCACCGAGCACCGCCGCTCTCGCGGCCTCGCCGCCGATTCGGTGGCCTGGGGTCTGTGGGGCGGCGTCGGCATGGGCGTCGGCGACGTCGGTGAGCAGCTCCAGCGCTACGGGCTGCGCGTCATGGACCCCGAGCGGGCGATCAGGGCCTTGGCCCAGGTGGTCGACGGGGCCGAAGGCGTCGTCGCCGTCGCCGACGTGGACTGGGCCCGCTTCGCCCCGACGTTCACCGTGCACCGGCCCAGCCCGCTGCTCGCCGCGCTGCCCGAGGCGCAGCGCGCCCTGACCACCGCCGAGGAGTCGTCGGAGGCGCCCGAGGCGCAGACCGCGTGGGAGGAACGCCTCCGGGGCCTGTCGCGTACGGAACAGGGCCGCCTGCTGACGGACCTGGTACGTGGCGAGGCCGCCGCGGTACTCGGCCACCCCTCGGCCGACGCCGTACAGGCCGCGCGTGCCTTCCGCGACCTCGGCGTCGACTCGGTGACCGCGGTCGAGCTCCGCAACCGGCTGGGCGTGGCCACCGGCCTGCGGCTGTCCTCGACGCTGGTCTTCGACTACCCGACCTCGGCCGACCTGGCCGAACACCTGCGGGCCCGGATCCGGCCCGACGACACCGAGGCTCAGCCGCCGGTGTTCACCGAGCTCGACCAGCTCGAAACCGTGCTGTCGGCCATTCCGGCCGACAGCGACCTGCGCGCGAGCGTCACCGTGCGCCTGCAAACCGTGCTGTCGAAGTGGATGAGCGCCGAGGATGCCCCGGACCGCGAGGCGGTCACCGGCCGGCTCGACACGGCCAGCGCCGAGGAAGTGCTCGACTTCATCGACCAGGAGTTCGGGAAGGGCCTGTGATGGCTGAGAACCAGCAGCTTCTTGACTACCTCAAGAAGGTCGCGGGCGACCTGTACGAGACCCGCGAACGCCTGCGCAAGCTGGAGTCCGGCCAGCAGGAGCCGATCGCGATCGTCGGGATGGGCTGCCGCCTGCCCGGTGGCGTCACCGACCCTGAGCAACTGTGGGACCTGGTCGCCTCCGGCGGCGACGCGATCGCGGGCTTCCCGACCGACCGTGGCTGGGACGTCGTCGAGGAGACGTACGGGCTGAACCAGGGTGACGACGGGACGTCGTACGCGCGGGTCGGCGGCTTCGTCTACGACGCGCCGGACTTCGACGCCGCGTTCTTCGGGATCTCGCCGCGTGAGGCCTTGGCGATGGATCCGCAGCAGCGGTTGCTGCTGGAGGTGTCGTGGGAGGCCCTGGAGCGGGCCGGGATCGATCCGAGGTCGTTGAAGGGTTCACAGACCGGCGTGTTCGTCGGCGCGAACTCCTCCGGGTACGGAACGAGCCTGATCGGCACCGAGAACGGGTCGGAGGGGTACCTGCTGACCGGCGGTCTGCCCGCCGTGATCTCGGGTCGCGTGTCCTACACCCTCGGGCTCGAGGGCCCGGCGGTGACGGTGGACACGGCGTGCTCGTCGGCGTCGGTGGCACTGCACCTCGCGTACCAGGCACTGCGGACCGGCGACTGCTCGATGGCGCTCGCGGGCGGCGTCGCCGTGATGTCCATTCCGGGCGCGTTCGCGGAGTTCTCCAAGCAGCAGGGCATGGCGGAGGACGGGCGCTGCAAGGCGTTCTCGGCGGACGCCGACGGCATCGGCTGGGCCGAAGGCGCCGGCATGGTGCTGCTGGAGCGGCTGTCCGACGCGCGGCGCAACGGCCACGACGTGCTCGCCGTGATCCGCGGCAGCGCGATCAACCAGGACGGCGCGTCCAACGGGCTCACGGCGCCGAACGGTCCCTCGCAGCAGCGGGTGATCCGGGCCGCGCTGGCGAACGCGCGGCTGTCGACCGCCGACGTCGACGCGGTCGAGGCACACGGCACCGGTACGACGCTCGGCGACCCGATCGAGGCGCAGGCGCTCCTCGCCACGTACGGCCAGGACCGCCCCGAGGACCGGCCGCTGTGGCTGGGTTCGGTGAAGTCGAACATCGGCCATCCGCAGGCCGCGTCCGGCGTCATCAGCGTGATCAAGATGGTCATGGCGCTCCAGGGCGAGGTGCTGCCTCCCACGCTGCACGCCGACGAGCCGTCGCCGCACATCGACTGGTCGGCCGGGAACGTACGCCTGCTGAACGAGGCACTGCCGTGGCCGTCGAGCGACCGGCCCCGGCGCGCAGGCGTCTCGGCGTTCGGCGTCAGCGGCACGAACGTGCACCTGATCCTCGAAGAGGCCCCGGCGCTCGACGAGGAGGACGCGGAACCCGCCGACGCCGACGCGCCGGACGCCGACGCGCCGGAGGCCGAGGACGACGGCGTCGCTCCGGTGCTGTCGGGCGCCGACGTCTCGGCCTGGCTGGTGTCGGGACGCAGCGCCGAGAGTCTCGCGGCGCAGGCCGGGCGGCTGCGGGAGTTCGCACTCGCCCATCCGGACCTCGCCGCGAAGGACGTGGCGTGGTCGCTGACGACGACCCGGTCGACCTTCGAGAACCGCGCGGTGATCGTAGGTACGGGCCAGGAGGAGTTCGCGGCCGGTCTGGCGGCGATCGCGACCGGCCGGCCCTCCGCGAATGTGACCGCCGGCATCGCGCCTTCCGACGGTGCGGGCCGTACGGTGTTCGTGTTCCCCGGCCAGGGTTCGCAGTGGCTGGGCATGGGCCGTGAGCTGCGCGAATCCTCGCCGGTGTTCGCGGCGAAGCTGGACGAGTGCGCGGCGGCGCTGGCCCCGTTCGTGGACTGGTCGCTGAATGACGTGCTGAACGGCGCGGCCGGTTTCGAGGCCGCGGATGTGGTGCAGCCCGCGCTGTGGGCCGTGATGGTGTCCCTTGCCGCGGTCTGGGAGGCGGCCGGCGTCGCCCCGGACGCGGTCGTCGGTCACAGCCAGGGTGAGATCGCCGCCGCGTGTGTGGCCGGGATCCTCTCGCTGGAGGACGCTGCGCGGGTCGTGGCGCTGCGGTCGCGCGCGCTGACCGTGCTCGCGGGCAAGGGCGGCATGCTGTCGGTCGCCGAGCCCGCCGAGCTTGTTCGCGAGCGCCTCGGCGCCTACGGCGATCGCGTGTCGCTGGCGGCCGTGAACGGCCCTGCCGCGACGGTGGTCTCCGGTGAGCCGTCGGCGCTGCAGGAGCTGGCCGACCGGTGTGAGGCCGAGGGCGTACGTGCGCGGATGATCCCGGTGGACTACGCCTCGCACAGCGCGCAGGTCGACGCCCTCGAAGAGGACATCCTCAAGGTTCTGGACGGGGTCGCGCCGCAGGCCGCGCGGCTCCCGATGGTGTCCGCGATGACCGGCGAGCTGCTGGCCGGTCCCGAGATGGACGCCGCGTACTGGTACGCCAGCCTGCGCTCCTCGGTGGAGTTCGGCCGCGCGGTCCGCGTGCTCGCGGAGGGCGGGCACCACACGTTCATCGAGGTCTCCCCGCACCCGGTGCTGACGAGTGCGATCACGGACACGCTCGACGACGCGCGCATCGCGGCGTCGCTGGTCACCGGCACGCTCCGCCGCGACGAGGGCGGCCCGGCGCGGCTCCTCGCCTCGCTCGCCGAGGCGCACGTCAACGGCGTCCAGATCGACTGGGCGCGCGTGCTCGAACCCGCTACCGCGGTCGGCCTGCCCACCTACGCCTTCCAGCACCAGCGGTTCTGGCCGCAGCCCGTTCCCGTTCCGCAGAACATCGCGGCGGCAGGCTCTGCGGCCGAGACCGGATTCTGGGCCGCGGTCGAGGACGGCGACCTGCGCGAACTGGCAGAGACGCTCTCGATCGACGACCAGCGCCTGAGCGAGGTGCTTCCGGCGCTCGCGTCGTGGCGGCGTCGCGAGCGCAACGAGTCGGTCGTGGCGGACTGGCGCTACCGCGTCTCATGGGTGCCGGTGTCCGAGCCGGGAACGGCCGTACTGTCCGGCACGTGGCTGGTCGTCACACCGGACGAGGCATCGGCCGGCGACTGCGTACGCGCGCTGACCGAGCGCGGCGCCGAGACCGTCGTGGTCGAGGCCGGCGCGAACGACCTGGACCGGACCGCCCTCGCCGGGCGATTCGGCGCCCTCGACACGCGATTCGCGGGCGTCCTGTCGTTGCTGGCCCTGAACGAGACCCCGGTCACCGGGTTCCCGGTGGTGCCCGCCGGTACGGCCGGGACGCTGCTGCTGGCTCAGGCGCTCGGCGATGCCGGGATCGACGCTCCGCTGTGGTCGGTCACGCAGGGGGCGATGGCCACCGGGCTGGGTGAGACGGTGACGAATCCGGTGCAGGCGCAGGTGTGGGGCCTGGGCCGGGTCATCGGACTGGAACGACCGGATCGCTGGGGCGGTCTGATCGACCTGCCCGCGACCTGGGACGACCGGACCGTTGTGCGGCTGTGCGCGGTGCTCGCCGACGGCGGCGAGGACCAGGTCGCGATCCGCCCCGCCGGGATCACGGCGCGCCGCCTGGTCCGTGCACCGCAGACCGCGAAGGCCCGTACGCCCTGGAAGCCGCGCGGAACGGTACTGCTCACCGGCGCGACGGGTGAGATCGGTCCGTACGTCGGGCCGTGGCTGGCCGCACGCGGTGCCGAGCGGGTCGTGCTGACCAGCCGTTCCGGCCCGACCGTGACGCTGGCCGCGCAGGTGGCCGCGCTGGCCGAGTCCGGAACCGCCGTCAGCGTGCTGGCGTGCGACATCGCGGAGCGGCCCCAGGTCGCCGGGATCCTGGCCCGGATCGCCGCGGACGGCCCCCCGCTGACCTCGGTGCTGCACGCCGCCAACGCCGTCCAGCTGTCCTCGGTGTCCGACACCGACCTGGACCAGCTGGCCGAGGCGCTGAACGCGAAGGCGGCCGGCGCGGTGTGGCTCGACGAGCTCACCGCCGACCTGGACCTGGACGCGTTCGTCTACTTCTCCTCGATCGCGGCGACCTGGGGCAGCGCCGAGCACGCCGCGTACGGGGCGAGCAACGCGTTCATCGACGCGCTGGCACAGCGCCGGCGTTCACGTGGCCTCCGCGCGACCTCGGTGGCGTGGGGTGTCTGGGACACCCGCGACTGGGCCGCGATGGAGGCCTCGGCCTCCCAGGCGCCCGGCGCGCTGACCCCGGCACGGCTCCGGCGTCAGGGCATGGAGTTCCTCGACCCGCAGCGCGCGCTGACCGCCCTCGACCAGGCACTCACCGACGACGAGACGTTCCTCGCCGTCGCGGACGTCGACTGGGTCCGGTTCGCGCCGGTCTACCGCGCGATGCGGGCGTGGCCGCTGCTGGACGAGATCCCCGAGGCCACGCAGCAGGAGAGCACGGCGTCCGATGACCGCCCGGCCTCCGGCGAGGCAGGGGAGCTGGCCCGACGGCTGGCGGAGCTGGCTCCGGACGAGCGGGACGAAGTGGTGGTGGACCTGGTCCGGTCGCACGCGGCGGCGGTGCTGGGCCACGGTTCGCTGGACGAGGTGTCGGCGGGCCGGGCGTTCCGTGACCTGGGCTTCGACTCCCTGACCGCGGTCGAGCTGCGGAACCGATTGAACGCTGCGACGGGGCTGGTGCTGCCGTCGACGGTGGTGTTCGACTATCCCTCCGCGACGGTGCTGGCGGCGGAGGTGGTCAGCCGGCTGGTGGGGGCCGTACAGCCGGCCGGGGCACAGCCGGTGGTGGTCCCGCTGGACCCGGCGGAGCCGATCGCGATCGTCGGGATCGGCTGCCGTTTCCCCGGTGGCGCGCACAGCCCGCAGAGCATGTGGGACCTGCTGACGTCCGGTGGCGACGCGGTCTCGGGCTTCCCGATCGACCGTAACTGGGACATGGCCGGCCTGTTCGACCCGGACCCGGACAACCCTGGAACGTCGTACGTGCAGGAGGGCGGCTTCCTGCACGCCGCCGCGGACTTCGACGCGGGGTTCTTCGGAATCTCACCGCGTGAGGCCATGGCCATGGATCCGCAGCAACGGTTGCTGCTGGAGGTCTCCTGGGAGGCGTTGGAGCGGGCCGGGATCGACCCGGAGTCGTTGCAAGGCTCCGCGACCGGAGTGTTCGCCGGGGCTGCCCCGTCGGGGTACGCCAACCAGGTCATCGGGCTCGAAGGCGCCGAGAGCCACCTGATCACCGGGAACGTGGGCAGTGTCCTCTCCGGCCGCATCTCCTACACGCTGGGCCTGGAGGGCCCGGCGGTGACGGTGGACACGGCGTGTTCGTCGTCGCTGGTGGCGCTGCATCTGGCCGCGCAGGCGCTGCGGACGGGCGAGTGCTCGATGGCACTGGCCGGCGGCGTCATGGTGATCGCCGATCCGGCGGAGTTCGTCGGCTTCTCCCGGCAGCGGGTGCTGGCCGCGGACGGGCGTTGCAAGGCGTTCTCGGCGGACGCGGACGGTATGGGCATCGCCGAGGGCGCCGGGATGGTGCTGCTGGAGCGCCTGTCCGACGCGCAGCGGCTCGGACATCCGGTTCTGGCGGTCGTCGCCGGTAGCGCGGTGAACCAGGACGGCGCGAGCAACGGCCTGACGGCGCCGAACGGTCCGTCGCAGCAGCGGGTCATCAGGGCGGCCCTGGCGAACGCCGGGCTGTCGGCCGCGGACGTGGACGCGGTCGAGGCGCACGGCACGGGTACGACGCTGGGTGATCCGATCGAGGCGCAGGCGTTGATCGCCGCGTACGGGCAGGACCGTCCGGAGGACCGGCCGTTGTGGCTGGGGACGGTGAAGTCGAACATCGGTCACGCCCAGCAGGCCGCGGGTGTGGCGGGGATCATCAAGATGGTGCTGGCTCTCCAGCACGGTGCCCTTCCCGCGACCCTGTTCGCGGACGAGGCCTCTCCGCACGTGGACTGGTCCGCCGACACCGTACGGCTGCTCACCGAGCAGCGGGACTGGCCCGCGAACGGCCGTCCGCGCCGTGCGGGTGTGTCGGCGTTCGGGATCAGCGGCACCAACGCGCACATCATCCTCGAAGAGGCCCCGCCGCTCGAGGAGGGCACAGAGCCCGATGAGGCGCCGGCCGCGCCGGTGCTGTCGGGTGCCGGTGTGTCGGCGTGGCTGGTCTCGGGCCGCAGCGCCGAGGGCCTGGCGGGTCAGGCGGGCCGCCTGCGGGAGTTCGCGCTGGCCGGTACGGACCTCGACCCGAGGGACGTGGCGTGGTCGCTGGTCACGACCCGTTCGACTCTTGAGCACCGTGCGGTGGTCATCGGTTCGGAGCGGGAGGAGCTGGCGGCCGGTCTGGCCGCGGCGGCCACCGGCCGGCCGGCCGTGAACGTGGTGTCCGGGGCGATCACCTCGTCCGGGCCGGGCCGTACGGTGTTCGTGTTCCCGGGTCAGGGTTCGCAGTGGCTGGGCATGGGCCGTGAGCTGCTGGAGTGTTCGCCGGTGTTCGCTGCCCGGTTGAACGAGTGTGCTGCCGCGCTGGCGCCGTTCGTGGGCTGGTCGCTGCACGACGTCCTGGCCGGTGAACTTGGTTTCGAGGCCGCCGACGTCGTGCAGCCGGCGCTCTGGGCGGTGATGGTGTCACTGGCCGCGGTCTGGGAGGCCGCCGGTGTGCGGCCGGGCGCGGTCGTGGGCCACTCGCAGGGTGAGATCGCCGCGGCGTGTGTCGCGGGGATCCTGTCCCTGCAGGACGCCGCGCGGGTCGTGGCGCTGCGGTCTCGCGCGTTGACCGTGCTGGCCGGCAAGGGCGGCATGCTGTCGATCGCCGAGCCCGCCGAGCTGGTCCGCGTGCGGCTGGCCGCGTTCGGGGATCGCGTGTCGCTGGCGGCGGTGAACGGCCCGGCCGCGACGGTGGTCTCCGGTGAGCCCGCGGCATTGCAGGAGCTGGCCGAGCTGTGTGAGGCCGAGGGCGTACGGGCCCGGATGATTCCGGTGGACTACGCCTCCCACAGCCCTCAGGTCGACGCGATCGAAGAGGACATCCTGGCCGTGCTGGCCGAGGTCACTCCCGGTCCGGCCCGCATTCCGATGGTCTCGGCGATGAGCGGTGACATGCTCGCGGGCCCGGAGCTGGACGCGGCCTACTGGTACGCGAGCCTGCGCTCCACGGTCGAGTTCGACCGCGCGGTCCGTACGCTGGCCGGTGGCGGCTACCGGACGTTCGTGGAGGTGTCCCCGCACCCGGTGCTGACCGGTGCGATCACCGACTCGGTCGAAGATGTCCTGAGCGACCCGGCGGCGAGTGCCCCCGGGATGCCCGCGCCGGCGGTGTTCGGCACCCTGCGCCGGGACGAGGGCGGCCCGGCGCGGCTGCTCGCTTCGCTGGCCGAGGCGCACGTGCGTGGCGCCCGGGTCGACTGGACGGCCGTGCTCGAACCCGGACGCCGGGTCGGGCTTCCCACTTATGCCTTCCAGCATCAGCGGTTCTGGCCGGAGGCTCCGGAGTCCTCAGGGCCGGTCATGGACGAGGCGTCCGTCAGCGAGACCGAGGCCCGGTTCTGGGCCGCGGTCGAGGACGGTGACCTGTCCCGGCTCTCCGGTTCGTTCGCGATGGACGGCGGACGGCCGCTGAGCGAGGCACTGCCCGCGCTCGCGTCGTGGCGCCGCCGGGAACGCGCGGGCGCGGTGGCCGCGAGCTGGCGCTATCGCGCTTCCTGGGTGCCGGTGACCGGGCAGTCCTCGGCGGCGCTGTCCGGTACGTGGCCGGTGATCGTTCCGGCCGGGTACTCGGCGGCGGAGCCGGTCCGTGAGTGTGTGCGGGCGCTGGGCGAGAACGGCGCCGAGACCGCACTGATCGAGGTGGCCGCGGACGAACCGGACCTCGCCGCGCGGATCGAGCAGGCGTTGCGGGCCGTACGGCCCGCCGGGGTCCTGTCGCTGCTGGCCCTGGACGAGACGCCGCTCGCGAGCCACCCGAACGTACCGGCCGGGCTGGCCGGGACCGTGGCGTTGATCCAGGCGCTCGGTGCGGTCGAGGCTCCGTTGTGGGCGGTGACCCAGGGCGCGGTGTCCGTCGGTGGCGGCGACCTCCCGCCCAGTCCGGTGCAGGCGCAGGTCTGGGGCCTCGGCAAGGCCATGGCGCTCGAACAGTCGGAGCGCTGGGGCGGTCTGGTCGACCTGCCTCCGTCGTTCGACGACCGGACCGGCGCGCGGTTGTGCGCGGTGCTCGCCGACGCCGGTGAGGACCAGGTCGCGATCCGGGGCGCGGGCACCCTGGCCGCCCGCCTCGTACGCGCCGCCACGACGCCGGACGGTGAGCCCGGATGGACGCCACGCGGGACCGTTCTGGTCACCGGCGGCACCGGTGGCGTCGGTGGTCATGTCAGCGGGTGGCTGGCGACGCGGGGTGCTTCGCGCCTCGTGCTGACCAGCCGTTCGGGTCCGAATGCGGCAGGGGTGGCGGAGCTGGCCGCGCGGTCGGCCTCCGCCGGGACGCGCGTGGATGTGGTGGCCTGTGACATCGCGGAGCGGGCCGAGGTCGAGGGGCTGCTGGCCCGGATCGCCGCTGAGGGGGCGCCGCTGAGCAGCGTCATGCACGCCGCGGGCATCGCGCAGGGTTGCCAGGTCCAGGACCTGGACCTTGACGTGCTCGCCGGAGAGCTGGCGGCCAAGGGCGCGGGCACCACCTGGCTGGACGAGCTGACCGCCGGCCTGGACCTGGACGCGTTCGTGCTGTTCTCGTCCGGGGCCGCGACGTGGGGGAGCGCGCTGCTGGGCGGCTACGCGGCCGCGAACGCGTTCCTCGACGCGGTCGCCGAGGCTCGCCGGGCCCGGGGTCTCGCCGCGACGTCGGTGGGTTGGGGCCTGTGGGGTGGCGGCGGGATGGGCGCCGGCGCGGCCGGGGACCAGCTGGCGCGTTACGGGTTGCGGCCGATGGACCCCGAGGTGGCGATCGAGGCGCTCGCGCAGGCGCTGGACCTCGGTGACACGACCGTCGCCGTCGCTGATTTCGAGTGGGAGCGTTTCGCTCAGACGTTCACGTTGCGTCGTCCGAGCCGGTTGATCTCTTCGCTTCCTGAGGTGCGGCAGGCCCTCGCGGAGGCCGAGACCGAGGCGGCCGGTCCGGAGCGGCCGCAGACCGAGCTGGCGCGCCGCGTGGCCGGGCTGTCCCGCGTCGAGCAGGACCGGCTACTCGTCGACCTGGTTCGCACCGAGGCCGCGGCCGTACTCGGCTATGCCTCGGCGGACGAGGTCGAACCCGACCGGGCGTTCAAGGACCTCGGGTTCGACTCGGTGACGGCGGTCGAGCTCCGTACCCGGATGAACGCCGCCACCAGCCTGCGGCTGCCGTCCACGCTCGTCTTCGACTACCCGTCGTCGGCGGTGCTCGCCGACTTCCTGCGCGACGAACTGCTGGGCGTTCGATCGGACTCCGCGACGGTGACGCCGACGTCGGCGGCCGTCGACGGCGAGCCGATCGCGATCGTCGGCATGGGGTGCCGGCTGCCGGGCGGGATCCGCACGCCCGAGGAACTGTGGGAGCTGCTGGCCGTGGGCGGCGACGCGATGTCCCCGTTCCCGACCGACCGTGGCTGGGACGCCGCAGAGGCGGCGTACCGCGCCGGCCAGAGCGGCGATGCGGAGATCTCGATCGCCCGGGTCGGTGGTTTCGTGGACGAGGCGGGCGACTTCGACGCCGGATTCTTCGGGATCTCTCCGCGTGAGGCCCTCGCGATGGACCCACAGCAGCGGCTGCTGCTGGAGGTGTCCTGGGAGACGCTGGAGCGCGCCGGGATCGCCCCGATGTCGTTGAAGGGTTCGTCGACCGGGGTCTTCGCCGGGGCCAATGCCGCCGGCTACGGCGCCGGGCTCGCCGGTGACAGCGAGTCGGAGGGTTACCTGCTGACCGGCAGCATGTCCGCCGTGATCTCCGGCCGCGTCTCCTACACTCTCGGGCTCGAGGGACCGGCGGTGACGGTGGACACCGCGTGCTCGTCGTCCTCGGTGGCGCTGCATCTCGCGTGCCAGTCGCTGCGGTCCGACGAGTGCTCGATGGCGCTCGCGGGCGGTGTCGCCGTGATGTCCGTTCCTGGCGCGTACGCGGAGTTCGCCAAGCAGCAGGGCATGGCCGCGGACGGCCGGTGCAAGGCGTTCTCGGCGGACGCCGACGGCATCGGCTGGGCCGAAGGCGCCGGCATGGTGCTGCTGGAGCGCCTGTCCGACGCGCAGCGCAACGGCCACAACATCCTCGCCGTGATCCGGGGCAGCGCGACCAACCAGGACGGCGCGAGCAACGGACTCACCGCGCCGAACGGTCCGTCGCAGCAGCGCGTCATCCGCGCGGCGCTCGCGAACGCGCGGCTTTCGGCGTCCGACGTCGACGCGGTGGAAGCGCACGGCACGGGCACGACGCTCGGCGACCCGATCGAGGCGCACGCCGTGCTCGCCACCTACGGCCAGGAACGGTACGAGGACCGGCCGCTGTGGATGGGGTCGGTGAAGTCGAACATCGGGCATCCCCAGGCCGCCTCCGGCGTCACGGGCCTGATCAAGATGGTGCTGGCCCTCCGGAACGGCACGCTGCCGCCGACGCTGTACGCCGAGGAGCCCTCGCCGCACATCGACTGGTCGTCCGGCAACGTCAAGCTGTTGAACGAGACGGTGCCGTGGCCCGCCGGCGGACGGCCTCGCCGGGCCGGAGTGTCGTCCTTCGGGGCCAGCGGCACGAACGTCCACATCGTCCTGGAGGAGTCGCCCGCGTCCGATGACGCGGTGCGCGACCTGCCCGCCTCCGATGAGCCCTCGCGGGTGCTGTCGGGTTCGGACGTCTCGGCATGGCTGGTCTCGGGCCGCAGCGCCGAGGGCCTGGCGGGTCAGGCGGGCCGCCTGCGGGAGTTCGCGCTGGCCGGCCCGGACCTCGACCCGAGGGACGTGGCGTGGTCGCTGGTCACGACCCGTTCGACTCTTGAGCACCGTGCGGTGGTCATCGGTTCGGAGCGGGAGGAGCTGGCGGCGGGTCTGGCCGCGGCGGCCACCGGCCGGCCCGCCACGGGTGTGGTGTCCGGGATGACCACCTCGTCCGGGCCCGGCCGTGTGGCGTTCGTGTTCCCGGGTCAGGGTTCGCAGTGGCTGGGCATGGGCCGTGAGCTGGCTGAAGTGTTCGCCGGTGTTCGCTGCCCGGTTGAACGAGTGTGCTGCCGCGCTGGCTCCGTTCGTGGGCTGGTCGCTGCACGATGTGCTGGCCGGGGCCGCGGGTTTCGAGACGGCTGATGTGGTGCAGCCTGCTTTGTGGGCGGTGATGGTCTCTCTCGCCGCGGTGTGGGAGGCGGCCGGTGTCGCTCCGGACGCGGTGGTCGGTCATTCGCAGGGTGAGATCGCGGCGGCGTGTGTGGCGGGGATCTTGTCGCTGGAGGATTCGGCGCGGGTCGTGGCGTTGCGGTCGCGCGCGTTGACGGTGCTGGCGGGCAAGGGCGGCATGTTGTCGGTCGCCGAGCCTGTTGAGCTGGTTCGCGTGCGGCTGGCCGCTTTCGGGGATCGGGTGTCGGTGGCGGCGGTGAACGGTCCGGTGGCGACGGTGGTCTCCGGTGAGCCGCAGGCGTTGCAGGAGCTGGCCGAGGTATGCGAGGGCGAGGGCGTGCGGGCCCGGATGATTCCGGTGGACTACGCCTCGCACAGTGCGCAGGTCGACGCGCTCGAAGAGGACATCCTCAAGGTTCTGGCCGGGTCATTCCCGGTCCGGCCCGCGTTCGCGATGGTGTCGGCGATGACGGGTGAGGCACTGGAGGGCCCGGAGCTGGACGCGGGCTACTGGTACGCCAGCCTTCGTTCGACGGTGGAGTTCGACCGCGCGGTCCGTGTTCTCGCGGAGGGCGGCCACCGTGCCTTCATCGAGGTGTCGCCGCATCCGGTGCTGACGGGTGCGATCACCGACACACTCGACGACGCGGGAGTGGAGGCGTCGCTGGTCACCGGCACGTTGCGCCGCGAGGAGGGTGGTCCGGCGCGGCTGCTGGCCTCGCTGGCCGAGGCGCACGTCAACGGTGTGCGCATCGACTGGGCCGCGATCCTCGACCACGGCGAGCGGGTCGACCTGCCCACCTACGCCTTCCAGCACCAGAGGTTCTGGGCACCGCCGCTGCCCGTCGTGCAGGAGCGCGGCGGCGTGCCGAACGGCGACGGCGCGGCCACTCCGGCCGAGACGGAATTCTGGACCAGGGTCGAGGACGGCGATCTCGAACGGCTCGCCGACACCCTCGAGATCGACGGCGCCCGCCTCGCCGAGGTGGTGCCCGCGCTCGCCTCGTGGTACCGCCAGGCGCGCGACGAGTCGGTCGTCTCCGGCTGGCGCTACCGGGTGTCCTGGCAGCCGGTCCCCGAACCGGCCTCCGCGCTGCTGACCGGGACCTGGCTGGTGGTGACCACGGCCGGAGAGGCCAAGGCCGGCCAGGCCGGCGAGTGCGTCCAAGCCATGATCGACCGTGGCGCCGACGTCGAGATCCTGGAGATCGGCGCGGGCGAAACGGACCGAGGTCTCCTCGCCGAACGGCTGGCGCAGAGTCTGGAGGACAACGAAGGCTCGCAGTACGCCGGTGTGCTGTCCTTCCTGGCCCTGAACGAGACGCCGCTCGCCGAGTTCCCGCAGGTGCCGACCGGCCTGGCCGGAACGATGCTGCTGGTGCAGGTGCTCGGCGACGCCGGGATCGATGCCCCGGTCTGGGTGGTGACGCAGGGAGCCGTCTCGACCGGTCCAGGCGACGCGCTCACCCATCCGGTGCAGGCACAGGTGTGGGGTCTGGGCCGGGTCGCCGGCCTCGAACACCCGGACCGCTGGGGCGGCCTGATCGACCTGCCGCCGTCCTGGGACGACCGGACCGCCGCCCGCTTCGGCGCGGCACTCGCCGACGGCGCGGAGGACCAGGTCGCCGTACGGCCGGCCGGGCTCCTCACCCGCCGCCTGGTCGGCGCGCCCCGGGCCGCGGGCCGGCCTGAGGCGTGGACGCCACGCGGAACCGTGCTCGTCACCGGCGGCACCGGCGCGATCGGACCGCACCTGGTCCGATGGCTGGTCGACGCCGGAGCCCCGCGGGTGGTGCTGACCAGCCGTTCCGGCGTGTCGGGTGCGGTCGCGGCGGAACTCGCGGCGCTGGCCGGAGCCGGGACCGAGATCAGTCTCGTTGCCTGCGACGTCGCGCGGCGCGCCGACGCCGAGACCCTGCTGAGCCGGATCGCCGAGGACGGGCCGCCGCTGAAGACGGTGATCCACGCGGCCAACACCGTCGAACTCACGATGCTGGCCGACACCGGGCCGTCGGACCTGGCCAAGGCGCTCGGTGCGAAGGCGGCCGGGGCGGTGTGGCTGGACGAGCTGACCTCGGACCTCGATCTGGACGCGTTCGTGCTCTTCTCGTCGATCGCAGCGACCTGGGGCAGCGCCGAGCACGCCTCGTACGCCGCGGGCAACGCGTTCATCGACGCCCTGGCACAGAGCCGTCGCGCGCGCGGCCTCCCCGCGACCTCGGTGGCGTGGGGTGTCTGGGACACCGAGAACTGGGGTGGAACCAACGGGGTCCTGCCGGACGGTCCGGGGATCGTGACCCCCGCGCGGTTGGTGCGGCAGGGCATGAGCTTCCTCGCGCCCGATCGCGCGCTGACGGCGCTGGGACAGGCTCTGGCCGACGACGAGACGTTCCTCGCGGTCGCGGACGTGGACTGGACGAAGTTCGCGCCGGTGTTCAGCGCCATGCGGTCCTGGCCGCTGATGGACGAGCTTCCGCAGGTCAAGCGGCTGGCCGCCGAACGCGCCACGGCCACGGGCGAATCCGACGAGACCGGCGAGCTGGCCAAGCGGCTGGCCGGGATGTCCCCAGCCGAGCGGGAGCAGACCGTCGCCGACCTGGTACGTACGCACGCGGCTGCCGTACTCGGATTCGCCTCGGCCCGGGACATCCCGTCGGGCCGGGCGTTCCGCGACATGGGCTTCGACTCGCTGACCGCGGTCGACCTGCGCAACCGGCTCAACGCCGCCACCGGCGTGAAGCTGCCCTCCACGGCGGTGTTCGACTATCCGTCCCCGGCGGTGCTGGCCGGCCATCTGCTCGCGGGGCTGTCGGAGCAGAGCACGGGCCACAAGTCCGCATTGGAAGAACTGGAACGTCTCGGCTCGACATTGGCGGCCGGCGCGCAGGAGGAGAAGACGCGCCGCGAGATCGTGGCCTGCCTCGAAGCCATGCTGAGCCGGTTCCACAGCACCACGGACGGTGAGCCTGCCGTTCGCGATCTCGAAGAGAGGACTGCCGCCGAGATGTTCGACATCGTCGACGAAGTTCTCAACGCTTCCGATTTCGACTGACAAACCACATGAGCAGGCAAGGCCAGAGGGTGTGACGGTTTGATGGAGAACGAGGAGAAGAAGCTGCTTGAGTACCTCAAGCAGGTCACCGGCAAGCTGCGTCACACTCGTGAGCTGCTGAAGGAGGCACGGGAACGCGATCGTGAGCCGATCGCGGTCGTCGGCATGGGGTGCCGGTTCCCGGGTGGCGTTACTTCTCCGGAGCAGCTGTGGGAGCTGCTTTCGTCCGGTGGCGACGCGGTGTCGGGGTTCCCGACCGACCGCGGCTGGGACATGACCGGGCTCTTCGATCCGGACCCCGACAACCCCGGCACGTCGTACGTGCAGGAGGGTGGCTTCGTCCACGCGGCGTCCGAGTTCGATGCGGGGTTCTTCGGAATCTCGCCGCGCGAGGCTCTGGCGATGGACCCGCAGCAGCGGATGCTGCTGGAGGTCTCCTGGGAGGCGCTGGAGCGGGCCGGGATCGACCCGGAGTCGTTGACGGGGTCCGAGGTCGGGGTGTTCGCCGGGGCTGCTCCGTCGGGGTACGCCGGCCAGGTCATGGGCGTGGAAGGCGCCGAGGGCCACCTGATCACGGGGAACGTGGGCAGTGTTCTGTCGGGCCGTATCTCCTACACCCTGGGCCTGGAGGGCCCGGCGGTGACGGTGGACACGGCGTGTTCGTCCGCGCTGGTCGCGCTGCACCTGGCGGCGCAGGCGCTGCGGTCGGACGAGTGCTCGATGGCCCTCGCCGGCGGCGTCATGGTGATCGCCGACCCGGGGGAGTTCGTCGGCTTCTCCCGCCAGCGGGTGCTCGCCGCCGACGGTCGTTGCAAGGCGTTCTCGGCCGCCGCCGACGGTATGGGCATCGCCGAAGGCGCCGGCATGGTGCTGCTGGAGCGCCTGTCCGACGCGCAGCGCAACGGCCACAACATCCTCGCGGTGATCCGTGGCAGTGCGATCAACCAGGACGGCGCGTCGAACGGCCTGACCGCGCCGAACGGCCCGTCGCAGCAGCGGGTCATCAAGGCCGCCCTCGCCAACGCAGGGCTGTCGCCCGCGGACGTGGACGCCGTCGAGGCGCACGGCACCGGTACGAGTCTCGGCGACCCGATCGAGGCGCAGGCGCTGATCGCGACCTACGGTCAGGATCGGCCCGCGGACCGGCCGCTGTGGCTGGGTTCCGTCAAGTCGAACATCGGGCACGCGCAGCAGGCCGCAGGCGCGGCGGGGATCATCAAGATGGTGCTGGCCCTCCAGCACGGTGCCCTTCCGGCGACGCTGTACGCCGACGAGCCCTCCCCGCACGTGGACTGGTCCGCCGACACCGTACGGCTGCTGACCGAGCAGCGGGACTGGCCGGCGAGCGACCGCCCCCGGCGTGCGGGCGTGTCGGCGTTCGGGATCAGCGGCACCAACGGGCACATCATCCTCGAAGAGGCTCCGCCGCTCGACGCGGGCGTCACCGACACGGAGACCGACGAGGAGCCGGCCGCGCCGGTGCTGTCGGGCTCCGACCTGTCGGCGTGGCTGGTCTCGGGCCGTACCGCCGAGGGTCTGGTGGGTCAGGCGGGCCGGGTGCGGGAGTTCGCGCTGGCCGACCCGGGGCTTGACGTGGGGAACGTGGCGTGGTCGCTGGCCACGACCCGTTCGACCTTCGAGCACCGCGCGGTGGTCATCGGTTCGGAGCGGGAGCAGCTGGCCACGGGTCTCGCGGCCGTCGCGACGGGGCAGCGGTCGGCCGGTGTGGTGTCGGGGCTGGTGCGCGATTCGGCGCGAGTGGGCTTCGTGTTCTCGGGTCAGGGGTCGCAGCGGGCGGGGATGGGCGCGGGGTTGTACGCGGCCAGTCCGGTGTTCGCGGAGGTCTTCGATCGGGTGTGCGGGTTGCTGGAGGCCGAGCTGGGCCTTCCGGTACGTGATGTGGTGCTGGGACGCACCGAGCCCGACCTCGGTGCGGACGCGACGGTGTTCGCGCAGTCGGGGCTGTTCGCGTACCAGGTCGGTGTGGTGTCGCTGTTGAAGGCGGCCGGGGTTTCGCCGAGCGCGGTGGCGGGTCACTCGGTGGGTGAGGTGGCGGCGGCGTGGGCGGCCGGGGTGCTGTCGCTCGAGGACGCGGCGCGGCTGGTCGCGGCGCGCGCACGGCTGATGCAGGGGTTGCCCGAGGGCGGTGCGATGTGGGCGATCGCCGCGCCGGAGCCCGAGGTGCTGGCCTCGATCGACGGTGTCGAGGGAGTGTCGGTCGCGGCGGTGAACGGCCCGGCCGCGACGGTGCTGTCGGGAGACGCCGAGGCCGTCGAGGCCGTGGCCGAGAAGTGGCGGTCGAGTGGGGCGCGGGTGCGCAGGTTGCGGGTCTCGCACGCGTTCCATTCCCACCTGATGGACCCGGTCCTGGGCGAGCTGGAGCGCGTGGCATCGGGCCTGGAGCACCGGACGCCGCAACTGCCGTGGGCGTGCGGGACGACCGGTGAGGTGCTGGAGGAGTTCGGCCCGTCCTACTGGGTCGAGCAGGCACGCGGTGCGGTGCGGTTCGCCGACGCGGTGTCCGGGCTCTCAGCCCGTGGCGTCGAGGTCTTCGTGGAGATCGGGCCGGACGGGACCCTGTCCGGCCTGGGCCCCGCCACGGTCGCCGACGGGGTGTTCGTACCGGTGGCGCGGCCGAAGGCCTCGGCGGACATCGCGGTGTTCGAGGCGCTGGGCCGGATCCATGTGGCCGGCGGGTCGGTGGACTGGCCGGCGGTGTTCGCGGGCGGGCAGCGGGTCGAGCTGCCCACCTACGCGTTCCAGCATCAGCGCTTCTGGCCGGAGCCCGGCGAGTCCGTCACCGCTCCCGCGAGCGTCGACGGAGCGGACGCGGAGTTCTGGGCCGCGGTCGAAGACGGTGACGTGCGGCAGGTCGCCGAGACGCTCGCCGTCGAGGACGACCGGCTGAGTGAGTTCCTGCCCGCGCTGGCAGCGTGGCGGCAGCGTTCGCGGGAGGACTCGGCTGTCGCCGACTGGCGGTACGGCATCTCCTGGGCGCAGGTACCCGACCCGGGCTCGGCGGTCCTGTCCGGCACCTGGCTCCTGGTCACCCCGGACGAGGCCCGGGCACAACGGTACGTCCAGGCACTGACCGAGCGCGGCGCCGAGACCACCGTCCTGGAGGTCGCCGAGGCTGACCGTGCCGTTCTGGCCGGGCGCCTGACCGAACTGCGCGATGTGGCCGGCGTGGTGTCGCTGCTGGCCCTCGGCGAGGACCCGGTGGCCGGGACCCTGGCGCTGGTGCAGGCCCTCGGCGACGCGGGTGTCGCCGCTCCGCTGTGGGCGGTCACCCAGGGCGCCGTCTCGACGGGCTTGGGCGACGCGGCCGCGGACCCGGTGCCGTCCCAGGTGTGGGGTCTGGGCCGGGTCGCGGGGCTTGAGCACCCCGAGCGCTGGGGCGGCCTGATCGACCTGCCGCTGTCCTGGGACGACCGGACCGCGGCACGTCTGTGCGCGGTGCTGTCCGGCATCGGTGAGGACCAGGTCGCGATCCGTACGAGCGGCGTCATGGGTCGCCGCCTGGTCCGGCTGGCCCTTCCGCGTCCGGGGACCTCCTGGACGCCGCGCGGGACCGTACTGGTCACCGGCGGCACCGGTGGAATCGGCGGCCAGGTCGCGGAGTGGGCGGCCGGGCGCGGCGCTCAGCGCGTGATCCTGACCAGCCGGTCCGGTCCCGGCGCCGCGGGTGCCGGTCTGCTGGCCGCACGGCTGGCGGCCGCGGGTACGCGGGTGGACGTGATCGCCTGCGACACCGCGGATCGAGCCGCGGTGGCGGCGTTGCTGGCCCGCGTCGAGGTGGACGGTCCGCCGCTGAGTTCGGTGGTCCACGCGGCAGGTGTCGGTGAGGCCAAGGCGATCCACGAGTTCACGCCGGCCGATCTGGAGCGCGTCTCGGCGGTGAAGACCGCCGGCGCGGTCGTGCTCGATGAGCTGACACAGGCCATGGACCTGGACGCGTTCGTGGTGTTCTCGTCGGTGTCGGCGATCTGGGGCAGCGGCCTGCAGCCCGGGTACGCCGCCGCGAACGCGTTCCTCGACACTCTGGTCGAGGACCGTCGCTCCCGTGGGCTGGTCGGTACCTCACTGGCCTGGGGCCTGTGGGGCGGCGCCGGAATGGGCGCCGGTACGGCCGGCGAGCACCTGCAGCGCTACGGCCTGCGCCTGATGGATCCCGAGCTGGGCATCCGCGCGATGGCCCAGGCGATCGACGGCGGCGAGTCCGTGGTCGCGGTCGCCGACGTCGACTGGCAGCGGTTCGCTCCCACGTTCACCCTGCGCCGTCCCAGCCCGCTCATCGAGGCGTTGCCGGAGGTACGCCAGGCGCTGGCGGCCCCGGCTCCGGCCGCCTCGACCGCGTCCGGTCTGGCCGAGCGCCTGACCGGTCTGGCCCGTGGCGAGCAGGACCGCATCCTGATCGACCTCATCCGTACCGAGGCCGCCTCCGTCCTGGGCCACGCCTCCGCCGACGCGGTCGAGGCGGACCGGGCGTTCAGCGATCTCGGCTTCGACTCCCTGACCGCGGTCGAGCTGCGTGGCCGCCTCAGCGCCGCCACCGGCCTGGCCCTGCCCACCACGCTCGTCTTCGACTATCCGACCGCCGTGATCCTCGCCGAGCAGCTGCTCGGCGAGATGCTGGGCATCCACGCCGGTCCGGGGACCCCGGTACCGGCCGTCACCGCCGTCGTGGACGGCGAGCCGATCGCCATCGTGGGAATGAGCTGCCGCCTGCCCGGTGGCGTGACGAGCCCGGAGCAACTGTGGGACCTGGTGGCCTCCGGCACCGACGCGATCTCCCCGTTCCCGCAGGACCGGGGCTGGGAAGCTCATGACCCGAGTCTCGGCGACACGGGCGCCGCGTACACCCGCGTCGGCGGCTTCGTCCACGACGCGCCGGAGTTCGACGCGGCCTTCTTCGGGATCTCCCCGCGCGAGGCCCTCGCCATGGACCCGCAGCAGCGGCTCCTCCTCGAGGTCTGCTGGGAGGCGATGGAAGGCGCCGGGATCACTCCGGCGTCGCTGCGCCGCTCGGTGACCGGCGTGTTCGCCGGTGCGGCGTCATCGGCCTATGACATCGGCCTGCTGCTGTCCGCGGACAGCGAGCGGCCGGAAGGACACCTGGCGACGGGCAACGCGGGCAGCGTCATCTCCGGCCGGATCGCGTACGCCTTCGGGCTCGAGGGCCCGGCCGTCACGGTCGACACCGCCTGCTCGTCCTCGATGGTCGCGCTTCACCTGGCCTGCCAGGCGCTGCGGTCCGGCGAGTGCACGATGGCGCTGGCCGGCGGCGTGACGGTGATGGCCACCCCGGGCGCCTTCGGCGAGTTCTCCAAGCAGCAGGGCATGGCCGCCGACGGCCGGTGCAAGCCCTTCTCGGCGGACGCGGACGGCACCGGCTGGGCCGAGGGTGCCGGCGTCCTGGTCGTGGAGCGCCTGTCGGACGCGCGGCGCAACGGCCACGACGTGCTGGCCGTGATCCGGGGCAGCGCCGTGAACCAGGACGGCGCGTCCAACGGGCTGACCGCTCCCAACGGTCCCTCGCAGCAGCGGGTGATCCGGGCGGCGCTGGCGAACGCGCGGCTGTCGGCGTCCGACGTCGACGCGGTCGAGGCGCACGGCACCGGTACGACGCTGGGTGACCCGATCGAGGCGCAGGCGCTGCTGGCGACGTACGGTCAGGACCGGCCTGCGGACCGGCCGCTGTGGCTGGGTTCTGTGAAGTCGAACATCGGCCACCCGCAGGCCGCGGCGGGCGTCGCCGGGATCATCAAGATGATCCTCGCCATGCGCCACGGCGTCCTGCCGCGTACGCTGCACGCCGACGTACCGTCGCCGCACGTGGACTGGACGGCCGGGTCGGTGCGGCTGCTGAACGAGGCGCTGCCGTGGCCGTCGAACGACCGGCCGCGCCGAGTGGGCGTCTCCGCGTTCGGCATGAGCGGCACCAACGCTCACGTCATCCTCGAACAGCCCCTCGTGCCGGAAGACGACGCCGACGACTCGGACACGGTGGAGCCAGCCGCGCCGGTGCTGTCGGGCTCCGAGGTCTCGGCGTGGCCGGTGTCGGGTCGCTCGGCCGAGGCCTTGGCGGGGCAGGCGGGCCGGTTGCGGGAGTTCGCGCTCGCCCACCCGGGGCTTGCCCCGAAGGATGTGGCGTGGTCGCTGGCCACGTCGCGGTCGGTGTTCGAGCACCGTGCCGTGGTGGTCGGTTCGGAGCACGAGGAGCTGGCGGCCGGGCTGGCGGCGGTGGCGACGGGTCAGCCTTCCGCCGGCGTGACCGCCGGTGTCGAGGCTCCTGACGGCATCGGCCGGGTGGCGTTCGTGTTCCCCGGTCAGGGTTCGCAGTGGCTGGGCATGGGCCGGGAGCTGCTGGAGTCCTCGCCGGTGTTCGCGGCCCGGTTCGCCGAGTGCGCCGCCGCGTTGGCCCCGTTCGTGGACTGGTCGCTGCGCGACGTGCTGGCCGGTGAACTGGGTTTCGAGGCGGCCGACGTCGTTCAGCCCGCTCTGTGGGCCGTGATGGTCTCACTGGCGGCCGTTTGGGAGGCCGCCGGTGTCGCCCCGGACGCGGTCGTCGGTCACTCGCAGGGTGAGATCGCGGCGGCGTGTGTCGCGGGGATCCTGTCGCTGGAGGACGCGGCGCGCGTTGTGGCGTTGCGGAGTAAGTCGTTGAAGGTCCTGGCGGGCCAGGGCGGCATGCTGTCGGTCGCCGAGCCGGTCGAGCGGGTCCGCATGAGGCTGGCCGCGTTCGGGGACCGGGTGTCGGTGGCGGCGGTGAACGGCCCGGCGGCGACGGTGGTCTCCGGTGAGCCGCAGGCGTTGCGGGAGCTGGCCGAGTCGTGTGAGGCCGAGGGCGTACGTGCTCGGATGATTCCGGTGGACTACGCCTCCCACAGCGCGCAGGTCGACGCGCTGGAGCAGGAGATCCGTGAGGTTCTGGCCGGTGTCACTCCCGGTCCGGCCCGCGTGCCGATGGTGTCGGCCATGACGGGTGAGCCGCTGGCCGGTCCGGAGCTGGACGCGGGCTACTGGTACGCGAGCCTCCGTTCCACGGTGGAGTTCGACCGCGCCATCCGTGTCCTGGCCGACGGCGGGCATCGCGTCTTCGTCGAGGTGTCTCCGCATCCGGTGCTGACCGGCGCCGTCACGGACACGCTCGACGACGCGGACGTCCCGGGTTCCCTGGTCACCGGCACGCTCCGCCGTGACGAAGGCGGTCCCGCGCGCCTCCTCGCCTCCTTCGCCGAGGCGTACGTCAACGGTGTCGGCATCGACTGGGCCGCGGTCCTGGACCCCGGCGAGCGGGTCGACCTGCCCACCTACGCCTTCCAGCACGAGCGGTTCTGGCCGCGGATCTCGCCGCAGGCCAGTGCCGTCGCGGCGGGCAGCGCCGCGGAGGCCGGGTTCTGGGCCGCCGTCGAGAGCGGTGACGTGCGGCAGGTCGCCGACACGCTCGCCATCGACGTCGACCGGCTCGATGAGATCCTCCCCGCGCTGGCCGCCTGGCGACGCCGCGAACAGGACGACTCGGCGATCGCCGACTGGCGCTACCGCGTCACCTGGGTGCCGGTGACGGACAACGGTTCGGCCGTGCTGTCCGGCACCTGGCTGGTCGTCGCCCCGGACGACGCGTCGGCGCGCGAGTGCGTACGCGCCCTGGCCGGCCGCGGCTCCGACGTCATCGTGGTCGAAGCCGGCCAGGAGACGGACCACGCGGTCCTGACCGATCGCATCGCCGCGGCCCTGGACGGCACCGATCGTTCGCTTCTGTCGGGTGTGGTGTCACTCCTGGCGCTCGACGAGACGCCACTCGCCGGGCATCCCGTCGTGCCGACCGGCCTGGCCGCGACGACGTCCCTGATCCAGGCCCTGGCCGACGCCGAGATCGCCGCCCCGCTGTGGACGCTGACGAGGGGCGCGGTGTCCACCGGCTCCGGCGACACGCTCACCGGCCCGATCCAGGCGCAGGTCTGGGGGCTGGGCCGGGTCGCGGCACTCGAACACCCCGATGGCTGGGGCGGTCTGATCGACCTGCCGCAGTCCTGGGACGAGCGGAGCGCCTCGCGTCTGTGCGCGGTGCTCGCCGAGGCCGAGGAGGACCAGGTCGCGATCCGGCCCTCCGGGATCATGGCCCGCCGCCTCGTACACGCGCCGTCGCTCCAGACCGGCGGTACCCGCTGGACCAGCGAGGGCACGGCTCTGGTCACCGGCGGCACCGGTGCCATCGGCGGCCACGTCAGCCGCTGGCTCGCCGAACGCGGCGTCGCGCGCGTCGTGCTGTCCAGCCGCTCGGGTGCGCACGCGTCCGGGGCGGCGCACCTGGCCGCCGAGCTGGCCGCCGCCGGTACGCGCGTCGACGTGGTCGCCTGCGACACCGTCCAGCGGAGCCAGGTCGAAGGCCTGCTCGCGCGGATCGCCGCGGACGGTCCGCCGCTCACCGCGGTGATGCACGCCGCGGGTATCGCCCACGGCGGTGCCGTGCGCGACATCGGTCCGGCCGACCTGGCGCAGGACCTGGCGGCGAAGGCCACCGGCGCCGCGTGGCTGGACGAGCTGACGCGGGACCTTGATCTCGACGCCTTCGTACTGTTCTCCTCCGGTGCCGCGACGTGGGGAAGCGGGTTGCTCGCCGGTTACGCGGCGGCCAACGCGTTCCTGGACGCGGTCGCGGAGCGTCGCCGGGCCCGAGGCCTGGCGGCGACGTCGGTCGCGTGGGGTCTGTGGGGCGGCGGCGGAATGGTCGCCGGCGACATCGGCGAGCAGTTGCGTCGCCTCGGGATGCGGGTCATCGACCCGGGTTCGGGCGTGCGGGCACTGGCTCGGGTCATGGACGACGGCGATGGCGTGATCACGGTCGCCGACGTCGACTGGGAGCGCTTCGCTCCGATGTTCACCCTGCGCCGTCGCAGCCCGCTGATCGAGTCGCTGCCCGAGGTGCGGCAGGCCCTGGCGGACGCCGAGGCGGCGGACGCCGCCGGAACGCCCGAGTCGCGCACGGAGCTCGGCCGCCGGCTGGCATCCCTGTCCGAGACCGAGCAGCGGCGAACACTGACCGACCTGGTCCAGGCCGAGGGTGCGGCCGTACTGGGCCACTCCTCGCCCGAGGCCGTCCCGTCGGATCGTGCGTTCAAGGACCTCGGCTTCGACTCGATGACCGCGGTCGAGCTGCGTAACCGCCTGAGCGCGGCCACCGGGCTGCGCCTGCCGTCGACGCTCGTGTTCGACTACCCGACCTCCGCCGTTCTGGCCGACTACCTGCGGGGCGAGCTGCTGGGCGTCCAGTCCGGCGGCGCGTCGGCCGTACCGGTGAGGGCCGCCTTCGACGGCGAGCCGATCGCGATCGTCGGTATGGGCTGCCGCCTGCCCGGCGGCGTGGCCGGCCCGGAGCAGCTGTGGGATCTGCTGGCGAGCGGCACCGACGGAATGTCGGTCTTCCCGACCGACCGCGGTTGGGACGTCGCAGAGGCGTCGTACCACGCCGGCCGGGGCGGCGACGCGGACATGTCGATCGCCCGGGTCGGCGGCTTCGTCTACGACGCACCGAAGTTCGACGCCGGGTTCTTCGGGATCAGCCCGCGTGAGGCCCTCGCGATGGACCCGCAGCAGCGGATGCTGCTGGAGGTCTCGTGGGAGGCGGTGGAGCGGGCCGGGATCGATCCGGTGTCGCTGCGCGGCTCGGCGACCGGCGTCTTCGCCGGGGCGACGTACTCCGGATACGGCACGGACCTGGCCGGTGCGGACACCGGGTCGGAGGGTTACCTGCTGACCGGTGCCCTGACCGCGGTGATCTCGGGTCGCGTGTCCTACACCCTCGGCCTCGAAGGCCCGGCGGTGACGGTGGACACGGCGTGCTCGTCGGCGCTGGTGTCGCTGCATCTCGCCTGCCAGTCGCTGCGCGCCGGTGAGTGTTCGATGGCGCTGGCCGGCGGTGTGACGGTGATGGCGCTTCCGTCGGCGTACGCGGAGTTCCACAAGCAGCAGGGCATGGCCGAGGACGGCCGGTGCAAGGCCTTCTCGGCGGACGCGGACGGCATCGGCTGGGCCGAGGGCGCCGGCATGGTGCTGGTCGAACGCCTGTCCGACGCGCAACGCAACGGCCACAACATCCTCGCGGTGATCCGTGGCAGTGCGATGAACCAGGACGGCGCGTCGAACGGTCTGACCGCGCCGAACGGTCCGTCGCAGCAGCGGGTGATCCGGGCGGCGCTGGCGAACGCGCGGCTGTCGGCGTCCGAGGTCGACGCGGTCGAGGCGCACGGGACGGGTACGACGCTGGGTGACCCGATCGAGGCGCAGGCGCTGCTGGCGACGTACGGGCAGGACCGGCCGGAGGACCGGCCGCTGTGGCTGGGGTCGCTGAAGTCGAACATCGGCCACATCCAGAACGCCGCGGGCATCGCGGGCGTGATCAAGATGGTGCTGGCGCTGCGGGGCGAGATGCTGCCGCGCACCTTGTACGCCGAGGAGCCGTCGCCGCACATCGACTGGACGGCCGGGAACGTCAGGCTGCTGCACGAGGAGCTGCCGTGGCCGTCGAACGGCCGGGTACGCCGGGCCGGTGTCTCGGCGTTCGGCGTCAGCGGCACGAACGTGCACGTCATTCTCGAAGAGGCTCCGCCACTCGACGAGGGCACGGAGCCCGATGAGGCGCCGGTCGTACCGGTGCTGTCGAGTTCCGAAGTGTCGGCGTGGGTGGTGTCGGGCCGCTCGGCGGAGGCTCTGGCCGGGCAGGCCGGCCGGTTGCGCGAGTTCGCGCTGGCGGCCCCGGAGCTCGATCCACGGGACGTCGCGTGGTCGCTGGCCGCGACGCGGTCGACGTTCGAGAACCGCGCGGTCGTCGTCGGTTCGGGTCAGGCGGAGCTGGCGGCCGGCCTGGCGGCGTTGGCGACGGGTCAGCCCGCCGCCGGCGTGACCGCGGGTGTCGCGGCTCCTGACGGCGCGGGCCGTACGGTGTTCGTGTTCCCGGGCCAGGGTTCGCAGTGGCTGGGGATGGGCCGGGAGCTGGTGGAGTCCTCGCCGGTGTTCGCGGCCCGGTTGAACGAGTGCGCCGAGGCACTGGCGCCGTTCGTGGACTGGTCGCTGCACGACGCACTGGCCGGTGAACTGGGTTTTGAGGCCGCCGATGTGGTGCAGCCCGCGCTGTGGGCGGTGATGGTCTCCCTCGCCGCCGTCTGGGAGGCGGCCGGTGTCGCTCCGGACGCGGTGGTCGGTCACAGCCAGGGTGAGATCGCGGCCGCGTGCGTGGCCGGGATCCTGTCTTTGGAGGACGCTGCCCGGGTCGTGGCGTTGCGGTCACGCGCGTTGACCGTACTGGCCGGCAAGGGCGGGATGCTGTCCATCGCCGAGCCCGTTGAGCTGGTTCGCAAGCGGCTCCCCGCGTTCGGGGACCAGGTCTCGCTGGCGGCGGTGAACGGTCCTGCCTCGACCGTGGTCTCCGGTGAGCCCGCGGCGTTGCGGGAGCTCGCCGAGCTGTGTGAGGCCGAAGGCGCCCGAGCCCGGATGATCCCGGTGGACTACGCCTCGCACAGCCCTCAGGTCGACGCCCTCGAAGGGGACATTCTTACGCTCTTGGTCGGGATCACTCCTGGCCCGGCTCGGGTCGCGATGGTCTCGGCGATGACGGGTGAGCCGCTGGCGGGCCCGGAGCTGGACGCGGCCTACTGGTACGCGAGCCTGCGCTCCACGGTGGAGTTCGACCAGGCGGTCCGGGTCCTCGCGGAGAGTGGCCACCGTGCCTTCATCGAGGTGTCCCCGCACCCGGTGCTGACGGCTGCGATCACCGACACGCTCGACGACACGCGGGTGACGGCGTCGCTGGTGACCGGCACGTTGCGCCGCGAGGAGGGTGGTCCGGCGCGGCTGCTGGCCTCGCTGGCCGAGGCGCACGTCAACGGTGTGCGCATCGACTGGACCGCGGTTCTCGACCGCGCCGGGCGGATCGACCTGCCCACCTACGCCTTCCAGCGTCAGCGGTTCTGGCCGGAGTCGGGCGGAGCCGCCGTGGCTCTCGCGAGTGGCGATCGGGCGGAGAGCGCGGCGGACGCGGAGTTCTGGGCCGCCATCGAGAGCGGTGACGTGCGGCAGGTCGCCGACACGCTCGCCATCGACGACGACCGGCTGGGCGAGCTGCTCCCCGCACTGGCCGCCTGGCGGCGCCGCGAGCGGGACGATTCGGCCGTCGCGGACTGGCGCTACCGCGTCTCGTGGGTGCCGATGTCGGACAACGTCTCGGCGGTGCTGCCGGGGACCTGGTTGCTGGTCGTCGCGGCCGGGCAGGCCGAGGACGCGCTCGCTCAGGACTGCGTGCGTGCGCTGACCGAGCGCGGCGCCGAGGTCTCGGTTCACGAGGTCGGCGCGGGTGAGCCGGACCGTGCCGCCTGGGCCGAGAGGCTGGCCGCGTTCGACGGCGCGTCGTTCGCGGGCGTGCTGTCGCTGCTGGCCTTCGACGAGACCCCCGTGACCGGGTACCCGCTGGTGTCGGGCGGCACGGCCGGGACGCTGCTGCTGGCCCAGGCGCTGGGTGATGCCGGGATCACCGCTCCTCTCTGGTCGGTGACGCAGGGAGCCATCGCCACCGGGCTGGGAGAGACGGTGACGAACCCGGTGCAGGCGCAGGTGTGGGGTCTGGGACGGGTCATCGGGCTCGAGCACCCGGATCGCTGGGGTGGCCTGATCGATCTGGCGTCGGTGTGGGACGACCGGGCGATGTCCCGGTTGTGCGCGGCGCTCGCCGGTGGCGGCGAGGACCAGGTCGCGATCCGCCCCGCCGGGGTCGTGGCGCGGCGCCTCGTACGCGCGGAGCCCCGCCGGGCCTTGAACGAATCCTGGAAGCCGCGGGGAACCGTCCTGCTCACCGGCGCGACCGGTGAGATCGGCCCGTACGTGGCACGGTGGCTGGCCGGGCGCGGGGCCGAGAGGATCGTGCTGACCAGCCGTTCCGGCCCGAGCGTCGTGCTGGCGGCGGAGGCGGCGAAGGTGGCCGAGTCCGGTACCGCCGTCTGCGTGCTGGCGTGCGACATCGCGGAGCGGTCTCAGGTGGCCGGTCTCCTGGACCGGATCGCCGCGGACGGCCCGCCGCTGAGGACGGTGATCCATGCGGCCAACGCGGGCCGGATGGTGTCGTTCGACGGCACCGGAATACCGGACCTGTCGGTGGCTCTCGGTGCGAAGGCGGCCGGGGCGGTGTGGCTGGACGAGCTGACCGCGGACCTGGATCTGGACGCCTTCGTGCTGTTCTCCTCGATCGCGGCGACCTGGGGCAGCGCCGAGCACGCCGCGTACGCGGCGGGCAACGCGTTCCTGGACGCCCTGGCCGAGCGCCGGCGTTCGCGTGGTCTGCCCGCCACTTCGGTGGCGTGGGGTGTCTGGGACACGCGCGACTGGGCCGCGGTCGAAGCCACGGCGTCTCACGCGCCCGGCGCCCTGACCCCGGAACGGTTGTGGCGTCAGGGCATGACCTTCCAGGCCCCCGACCGCGCGCTGACCGCGCTGGAGCAGGTGCTCGCCGACGACGAGACGTTCATCGCCGTCGCGGACGTCGACTGGGCCCGGTTCGCGCCGGTCTACCGCGCGATGCGGGAGTGGCCGCTGCTGGATGAGGTCCCCGAGGCACGGCAGTCGATCGCCTCGGCGCAGACGCACGCCGCCGTGGCAGGTCAGGCCGACGAGCTCGCCGCCCGCCTCGCGAGCGCGGATCCGGATGAGCGGCAGCGGCTGGTGGTGGACCTGGTCCGGTCGCACGCGGCGGCGGTGCTGGGCCACGGTTCGCTGGACGAGGTGTCGGCCGATCGGGCGTTCCGTGACATGGGCTTCGACTCGCTGACCGCGGTCGAGCTGCGGAACCGGCTGAACGCGGCGACGGGCCTGGTCCTGCCGTCGACGGTGGTGTTCGACTACCCGTCCGCGGAGGTGCTCGCGGCGGAGGTGACCGGGCGGCTGCTGGGTTTCTCGCAGTCGGCCGGGGCCGAGCCGGTGGTCATCCTGGTGGATCCGGCGGAGCCGATCGCGGTCGTCGGAATGGGATGTCGCTTCCCGGGCGGGGTGGCCTCTCCGGAGCAACTGTGGGAGCTGCTTTCGTCCGGTGGCGACGCGGTGTCGGGGTTCCCGACCGACCGTGGCTGGGACGTGGCCGGTCTGTTCGACCCGGATCCCGAGAACCCCGGTACGTCGTACGTGCAGGAGGGCGGCTTCCTGCACGGTGCCGCCGAGTTCGACGCGTCGTTCTTCGGGATCTCCCCGCGTGAGGCCCTCGCGATGGACCCCCAGCAGCGCCTGCTGCTGGAGGTGTCGTGGGAGGCGCTGGAGCGGGCCGGGATCGACCCGGAGTCGGTGAAGGGGTCGATGACGGGCGTCTTCGCGGGCGCGGCGTCGTCGGGCTACCTGCAGCTCGGCGCCGGGTTCGCAGGCGCCGAAGGGCACCTGATCACTGGGAACGTCGCCAGTGTCATCTCCGGCCGTATCTCCTACATTCTGGGGTTGGAAGGCCCGGCGGTGACGCTGGACACCGCGTGTTCGTCGTCGCTGGTCGCGTTGCATCTGGCGGCGCAGGCGCTGCGGTCCGGTGAGTGCTCGATGGCACTGGCCGGCGGGGTCATGGTCATGTCGGATCCGGCGGAGTTCGTCGGCTTCTCCCGGCAGCGGGTGCTGGCCGCGGACGGGCGCTGTAAGGCGTTCTCGGCGGACGCGGATGGAATGGGCATCGCCGAGGGCGCGGGCATGGTGCTGCTGGAGCGCCTGTCGGACGCGCAGCGCAACGGCCACAACATCCTCGCCGTGATCCGAGGGAGCGCGACCAACCAGGACGGCGCGAGCAACGGCCTGACGGCGCCGAACGGTCCGTCGCAGCAGCGGGTCATCAGGGCGGCCCTGGCGAACGCCGGGCTGTCGGCCGCGGACGTGGACGCGGTCGAGGCGCACGGCACGGGTACGACGCTGGGTGATCCGATCGAGGCGCAGGCGTTGATCGCCGCGTACGGGCAGGACCGTCCGGAGGACCGGCCGTTGTGGCTGGGGACGGTGAAGTCGAACATCGGTCACGCCCAGCAGGCCGCGGGTGTGGCGGGGATCATCAAGATGGTGCTGGCTCTCCAGCACGGTGCCCTTCCCGCGACCCTGTTCGCGGACGAGGCCTCTCCGCACGTGGACTGGTCCGCCGACACCGTACGGCTGCTCACCGAGCAGCGGGACTGGCCCGCGAACGGCCGTCCGCGGCGTGCGGGTGTGTCGGCGTTCGGGATCAGCGGCACCAACGCGCACATCATCCTCGAAGAGCCCCCGGTCATCGAGGGCTCGGTGCTCGGCGACGTCACCGAACGGGTGACGCCGGTGCTGTCGGGCTCCGACGTGTCGGCGTGGCTGGTCTCGGGCCGTACCGCCGAGGGCCTGGCGGGTCAGGCGGGCCGCCTGCGGGAGTTCGCGCTGGCCGGTACGGACCTCGACCCGAGGGACGTGGCCTGGTCGCTCGCCGCGACGCGCTCGACCTTCGAGCACCGCGCGGTGACGGTCGGATCGGAGCGTGACGCGCTGGCCGCCGGCTTGGCGGCGGTGGCGTCGGGCCGGCCGGCCGTGAACGTGGTGTCCGGGGCGATCACCTCGTCCGGGCCGGGCCGTACGGTGTTCGTGTTCCCGGGTCAGGGTTCGCAGTGGCTGGGCATGGGCCGTGAGCTGCTGGAGTGTTCGCCGGTGTTCGCTGCCCGGTTGAACGAGTGTGCTGCCGCGCTGGCTCCGTTCGTGGGCTGGTCGCTGCACGATGTGCTGGCCGGGGCCGCGGGTTTCGAGACGGCTGATGTGGTGCAGCCTGCTTTGTGGGCGGTGATGGTCTCTCTCGCCGCGGTGTGGGAGGCGGCCGGTGTCGCTCCGGACGCGGTGGTCGGTCATTCGCAGGGTGAGATCGCGGCGGCGTGTGTGGCGGGGATCTTGTCGCTGGAGGATTCGGCGCGGGTCGTGGCGTTGCGGTCGCGCGCCCTGACGGTGCTGGCGGGCAAGGGCGGCATGCTCTCGGTCGCCGAGCCCGCCGAGCGGGTACGCGAGCGGCTGCCCGCCTTCGGGGACCGGGTGTCGGTGGCGGCCGTGAACGGCCCTGCCTCGACCGTGCTCTCCGGTGAGCCCGCGGCACTGCGGGAGCTCGCCGAGCTGTGCGAGGCCCAGGGCGTACGGGCCCGGATGATCCCGGTGGACTACGCCTCCCACAGCCCTCAGGTCGACGCGCTCGAGGAGGACATCCTCAAACTCCTCGTCGGTATCGCGCCCGGCCCGGCGCGGATTCCGATGATCTCGTCGATGAGCGGCGAGATGCTCGCGGGCCCGGAGCTGGACGCGGCCTACTGGTACGCCAGCCTCCGCTCCACGGTCGAGTTCGACCGCGCGGTCCGTACCCTGGCCGGCGGCGGCCACCGCGCCTTCATCGAGGTGTCGCCGCATCCCGTGCTCACGGCTGCGATCACGGACACGCTCGAGGACGCGGAGGTGTCCGCCTCGATCGTCACCGGGACGCTCCGCCGGGACGAAGGCGGCCCGGCGCGGCTGCTGACCTCCCTGGCCGAGGCCCACGTCAACGGCGTCCGCATCGACTGGACCGCGGTCCTCGAACCCGGCACACCGGTCGGCCTGCCGACCTACGCCTTCCAGCACCAGCGGTTCTGGCCGGCGGCGTCCGTGGCCGCCGGCGAGGTCGCGGCCGGTGGTGAGGCGGAGGCGGAGTTCTGGGCCGCCGTCGAGGACGGCGACGTGAGCCGGCTCGCCGACGGTTTCGCGGTGGACGGCCGGCTGCCGTTCAGCGAGGCGCTTCCGGCGCTGGCGTCATGGAGGCGGCGTTCGCGGGAGGATTCCGCGGTCGCCGACTGGCGTTACCGGGTCACCTGGGCGCAGGTGCCCGATCCGGGTTCGGTCGTCCTGTCGGGTACGTGGCTGGTGGTCACCCCGAGTGGTGTGTCGGCCGAGGATCATGTTCGGGCTCTGAGCGAGCGTGGTGCCGAGCCGGTCGTCTTCGAGGTCGGTGCGGATGAGGCGGACCGCGCCGTACTGGCGGGGCGTCTGGCCGCGCTGGGTGATGTCACCGGTCTGGTGTCGCTGCTGGCCCTCGGCGCGGACCCGGTGGTCGGGACCCTGGCGCTGGTGCAGGCCCTCGGTGACGCCGAGGTCGGCGCGCCGATCTGGGCGGTCACCCAGGGCGCCGTCTCGACCGGTCTGGGCGATGCGGCCGCGGACCCCGTACAGGCGCAGGTATGGGGCTTGGGCCGGGTCGCGGCTCTGGAGCACCCGGAGCGCTGGGGCGGTCTGATCGACGTACCGGCCTCGTGGGACGGCCGGACCGCCGCGCGGTTGTGCGGAGTCCTCGCCGGCACCGGCGAGGACCAGGTGGCAATCCGCCCCGCCGGGGTCCTGGGCCGCCGGCTGGCACGCGCCCCGAAGCCTCGCCAGAGTACGGCGTGGGCGCCTCGGGGCACCGTGCTGGTCACCGGTGGTACCGGTGGGATCGGCGGCAAGGTCGCGCTGTGGGCGGCCGAGCGTGGAGCCCCGCGTGTGGTGCTGACCAGCCGTTCCGGTGCCGGCGCTGCCGGCGTCGGCGCGCTGGCCGCCGAACTCGCGGCCGCCGGCACGTCCGTGGAAGTGATCGCCAGTGACATCTCCCGGCGCCCTGACGTCGAGGGCATGCTGGCCCGCATCGCGCTGGACGGTCCGCCGCTGAGTTCGGTGGTCCATTCGGCGGGTGTCGGTGAGGCGAAGGTGATCGAGGAGTTCACGCCCGCCGATCTGGTGCGGGTGTCGGCGGTGAAGACCGCGGGCGCGGTGCTGCTGGACGAGCTGACCGCGGATCTGGATCTGGACGCCTTCGTGGTCTTCTCATCGGTGTCGGCGGTCTGGGGCAGCGGCATGCAGCCCGGATACGCCGCCGCCAACGCGTTCCTCGACGCTCTGATCGAGGGGCGTCGTTCTCGTGGGCTCGTCGGTACGTCACTGGCGTGGGGCCTGTGGGGCGGCGCCGGCATGGGTTCCGGTACGGCCGGGGAGCAGCTGCAGCGTTACGGGCTGCGGCTGATGGATCCCGAGCTCGGCATCCGCGCGATGGCTCAGGTGGTCGACGCGGGCGAGCCGATGATCGCGGTCGCCGATGTGGACTGGGAGCGGTTCGCGCCCACGTTCACGTTGCGCCGTCCGAGTGCGCTGATCGAGGCGTTGCCGGAGGTACGGGAGGCATTGACGTCTCCGGTGGCCTCGGCGGGGTCGACCGCTGATTCCGGGTCTGGTCTGGTCCAGCGTCTGACAGGTCTGTCGCCCGCCGAACAGGACCAGATCCTGATCGACCTCATCCGTACCGAAGCCGCGCCGGTCCTCGGGTTCGCCTCGTCGGACGCCATGGAGGCCACCCGGGCCTTCCGGGACCTCGGGTTCGAGTCCGTCACGGCCGTCGAGCTCCGCAACCGGCTGAGCGCGGCGACCGGGCTCCGCCTGTCCTCGACGCTGGTGTTCGACTATCCGAACCCGGCCGTTCTGGCGGAGCACCTCCGGTCGCGGCTGGTACCGGATGGCGCGTCCGGTCCGGCGTCGGTCCTGGACGAGCTCAGCCGGCTGGAGGCCGGCCTCGCGGATCTGGCGTCCGATCCCGGAACGCGCAATGAAGTCACGGTGCAGCTGCGAGGGATGCTCTCGCGCTGGATCGAAAGCCAGGACACGGCGGAGCCGGAGGGCGACGGCATGGTCTTCGACGATGCCACCCCCGACGAGGTCTTCGACTTCCTCGACAACGAGCTGGGGCTGTCATGAGCGAAGAGAAGAAGCTGTTCGACTACCTCAAGAAGGTGTCGGCCGATCTCCAGAAGACGCGGAAGCGCCTTGAGAAGCTGGAGTTCGCGGAGCAGGAGCCGATCGCGATCGTCGGGATGGGCTGCCGCCTGCCCGGCGGCGCGGTGAGCCCGGAGCGGCTGTGGGATCTGGTCGCGGCCGGCACGGACGCGATCTCCGGCTTCCCGACCGGCCGTGGCTGGGGCGATCCGGACTCACCGGACTCCGCCACGTCGTACGCGCAGGTCGGCGGCTTCGTCTACGACGCGCCGGAGTTCGACGCGGCCTTCTTCGGGATCTCGCCGCGCGAGGCCCTCGCGATGGATCCGCAGCAGCGGCTCCTCCTCGAGGTCTGCTGGGAGGCGCTGGAGCGGACCGGGATCGACCCGACGTCGCTGAAGGGCTCGTCGATCGGCGCGTTCGTCGGCGGTAACTACTCCGGCTACGGAATGGAACTGTCCGGCAGCGACAGCGGGTCGGAGGGCTACCTGCTGACCGGCGGTCTCAGCGCGGTGATGTCCGGCCGCGTGTCCTACACCCTCGGGCTCGAAGGCCCGGCGTTGACGGTGGACACGGCGTGTTCGTCCTCGCTGGTGGCGCTGCACCTGGCGTGTCAGTCGGTGCGCTCCGGTGAGTGCTCGATGGCGCTCGCGGGCGGCGTCGCCGTGATGGTGACGCCGGGGGCGTTCGCGGAGTTCTCCGAACAGCAGGGCATGGCGACCAACGGCCGGTGCAAGGCGTTCTCGGCGGACGCCGACGGCATCGGCTGGGCCGAGGGCGCCGCCGTGCTGGTCGTGGAGCGGCTGTCGGACGCGCGGCGCAACGGCCACGACGTGCTGGCGGTGATCCGGGGCAGCGCGGTGAACCAGGACGGCGCGTCGAACGGCCTGACCGCGCCGAACGGTCCGTCGCAGCAGCGGGTGATCAAGGCGGCGCTCGCGAACGCGCGCCTGTCGGCCTCCGACGTCGACGCCGTCGAGGCGCACGGTACGGGCACGGTCCTGGGCGACCCGATCGAGGCGCAGGCACTGCTCGCGACGTACGGGCAGGACCGCCCCGAGGACCGGCCGCTGTGGCTGGGTTCGGTGAAGTCGAACATCGGCCACCCGCAGGCCGCGTCCGGCGTCGTCAGCGTGATCAAGATGGTGCTGGCGCTGCGGAACGAGCTCCTGCCACGGACTCTTCACGTCACCGAGCCGTCGCCGCACGTCGACTGGACGGCCGGCAACGTCAAGCTGCTGACCGAGGAGGTGGCCTGGCCCTCGAACGGCCGGCCGCGCCGGGCGGGCGTCTCGGCGTTCGGGGTCAGCGGCACGAACGTGCACATGATCCTCGAAGAGGCTCCGGCCGCGCCCGCCGAAGGCGACGCTCCTGAGAACGGCGAGCCGGTGGCCCGGGTGCTGTCGGATTCCGACGCGTCGGCGTGGGTGGTCTCGGGCCGCTCGGCGGAGGCTCTGGCCGGGCAGGCCGGCCGGTTGCGCGAGCTCGCGCTGGCCGGCTCGGACGTCGGTGTGAAGGACGTGGCGTGGTCGCTGGCCACGACGCGATCGACCTTTGAGAACCGCGCGGTGGTCGTCGGTTCGGAGCGCGAGGCGCTGGCGGCCGGTCTGGCGGCGTTGGCGACGGGGCAGCCCGCCGCGGGCGTGAGCACCGGCGTCGCGTCCCCTGACGGCCCCGGCCGTACGGTGTTCGTCTTCCCGGGCCAGGGTTCGCAGTGGCTGGGGATGGGCCGGGAGCTGGCGAAGTCCTCGCCGGTGTTCGCGGCGAAGCTGGACGAGTGCGCCGAGGCGCTGGCGCCGTTCGTGGACTGGTCGCTGCACGACGTGCTGGCCGGTGAACTGGGTTTCGAGGCCGCCGACATCGTGCAGCCCGCGCTGTGGGCCGTGATGGTCTCCCTCGCCGCGGTCTGGGAGGCGGCCGGCGTCGCCCCGCACGCGGTCGTCGGTCACTCGCAGGGCGAGATCGCGGCGGCGTGCGTCGCCGGGATCCTGTCCCTGCGGGACGCCGCGCAGGTGGTGGCGTTGCGCAGCAGGTCGCTGACCGTGCTGGCCGGTAAGGGCGGCATGTTGTCGGTCGCCGAGCCTGTTGAGCTGGTTCGCGTGCGGCTGGCCGCTTTCGGGGATCGGGTGTCGGTGGCGGCGGTGAACGGTCCGGTGGCGACGGTGGTCTCCGGTGAGCCGCAGGCGTTGCAGGAGCTGGCCGAGGTATGCGAGGGCGAGGGCGTGCGGGCCCGGATGATTCCGGTGGACTACGCCTCGCACAGTGCGCAGGTCGACGCGCTCGAAGGGGACATCCTCAAGGTCCTGGAAGGGATCACTCCTGGTCCGGCGAGGGTCGCGATGGTGTCGGCGATGACGGGCGAGCTACTGGAGGGCCCGGAGCTGGACGCGGGCTACTGGTACGCCAGCCTTCGTTCGACGGTGGAGTTCGACCGCGCGGTCCGTGTTCTCGCGGAGGGCGGCCACCGTGCCTTCATCGAGGTGTCGCCGCATCCGGTGCTGACGGGTGCGATCACCGACACGCTCGCCGACGCGAACGCGCCGGGCTCCGTGGTCACCGGCACGTTGCGCCGTGACGAAGGCGGACCCGCGCGACTTCTGGCCTCGTTCGCCGAGGCCCACGTCAACGGTGTGCGCATCGACTGGACGGCGGTCCTCGACCGCGCCGGGCGGGTCGACCTGCCCACCTACGCCTTCCAGCACCAGCGGTTCTGGCCGCAGGTCTCGCCGGTGACCGGCGCCGTGGCGCAGGCCGCGACGGGTAGCGCCGCGGAGGCCGGATTCTGGGCCGCCGTCGAGAGCGGTGACGTGCGGCAGGTCGCCGAAACGCTCGTCGTTGACGATGACCGGCTCGGTGAGCTTCTGCCCGCGCTGGCCGCCTGGCGGCGCCGTGAGCAGGACGATTCGGCCGTCACGGACTGGCGCTACCGCGTCTCGTGGGTGCCGGTGTCGGACGCCGGTTCCGCCGTACCGTCCGGCACCTGGCTCGTGGTGCTTCCGGCCGGGCAGGCGGACGAGGGGCTCGCCGAGGGCTGTACCCGGGCCCTGAGCGACCGGGGCGTACGTGTCGTCACCCTCGCGATCGGCGTGGACAAGCTGGAGCGCGGCACGCTCGCCGAGCGGATCGTGGCGGCACTGGCCGACGCCGGGGAGCCCCGGCCGGCCGGTGTGCTGTCGCTCATGGCCCTGGACGAGACGCCGCTCGCCGACTTCCCGACGGTTCCCGCGGGGCTGGCCGGAACCACACTCCTGGTCCAGGCCCTGGGCGACGCCGAGATCGCGGCCCCCCTGTGGGCGGTCACCCAGGGCACGGTCGCCGCCGGTCTCGGCGAGGTACCGGCCCGTCCGGTGCAGGCGCAGGTCTGGGGTCTGGGCCGGGTCGCCGGCCTCGAACACTCGGACCGCTGGGGCGGCCTGATCGACCTGCCGCCGTCCTGGGACGACCGTACGGGGACGAGGCTGTGCGCGGTACTCGCCCAGAGCGAGGAGGACCAGGTCGCGATCCGGCCGTCCGGGATCATGGCCCGCCGCGTGGTCCGCGCGGCACCACGCCGCTCCGGGAACGACCGATGGACGCCGCGCGGAACCGTGCTCATCACCGGTGGAACCGGCGAGATCGGTCCGCACCTGGTCAGGTGGCTGGCCGAACGCGGTGCCCCGAACGTGGTGCTGACCAGCCGTTCGAGTGTGTCGCCGGATGCCGGGAGGAAGGTCGCGGAGCTGGCGGCGGCCGGGACCTCGGTCACGCTCGTGTCCTGCGACATCGCGCGCCGCTCGGACGTCGAAGGCCTGCTGGGCTCGATCGCCGCGAGCGACCCACCGCTGTCGGCGGTGTTCCACGCGGCCAACGTCGTGGAGCTGATGCCGCTGGCGGACACCGGGATGTCCGACCTGGCGTGGGCGCTGGGCGCGAAGGCGGCCGGAGCGGTGTGGCTGGACGAGCTGACGGCGGACCTCGACCTGGACGCGTTCGTCGTGTTCTCCTCGATCGCCGCCACCTGGGGCAGCAACGAGCATGCCTCCTACGCGGCGGCGAACGCCTTCCTCGACGCCCTGGCGATGGACCGACGGGCCCGCGGCCTGCCGGGGACGTCGGTGGCCTGGGGAGTGTGGGACACCCGCGACTGGGGCGACACGGACACGGTGGTGGCCGAGAAGCCCGGCGCCGTGACCCCAGCCCGGCTGCTGCGGCAGGGGCTCAGCTTCCTGGAGCCGAAGCGCGCGCTGACCGCGCTGGAGCAGGTGCTCGCGGACGACGAGTCGTTCGTGGCCATCGCGGACGTGGACTGGACGCGGTTCGCGCCCGTGTTCACCGCCCTGCGGCCCTGGCGGCTCCTCGACCAGATTCCCGAGGTCAAGCAGCTGTCGGCTCCGCCGCCGGCCGGTGAGGCGGCTTCGGCTCCGGCGACGGACCTGCGGGCGCGCCTCGCCGCGATGCTCCCCGCCGAACGGGAGCGCGTGCTCTCGGACCTGGTGTGCACGCACGCCGCCGCGGTGCTGGGGCACGGCTCCTCGGTGCTGATCCCGGACCGGGCGTTCCGCGACATGGGATTCGACTCGCTGACCGCGGTCGAACTGCGCAACCGGCTCAACGCCGCCACCGGCGTACAGCTGCCGGCCACCGCGGTCTTCGACTACCCGTCCCCGGACGAGCTGGCCGCGCATCTGTGGGCGGAGATGGGGGACCAGGGCCCGGATCAGGGGTCGCTCCTGGAGGAGCTGGAACGGCTCGGTTCCGCCCTGGTGTCGAGCGCGAAGGACGACGCGGAGCGGCAGGAGTTCGCCTGGCGTCTCGAGACGCTCGCCCGTGATCTCCGCGGGCCGGCTGAGGAAGACGACGACGAGATGTTCGACATGGTCGACGAGGCGCTCAACGCCCCGGATTTCGAGTAGTGACGGCAGACGTGGCGACCGCGGTCAGAGGGTGTGACGGTTGATGGAGAAGCAGGACAAGCTGCGCGATTACCTCAAGCAGGTAACCGGCAAGCTGCGTCGGACCCAGGAGCTGCTTCGGGAGGCGCGGGAGCGCGATCGGGAGCCGATCGCGGTCGTGGGGATCGGCTGCCGCTTCCCCGGTGGTGCGCACAGCCCGCAGAGCATGTGGGATCTGCTGACGTCACGTGGAGACGCGGTGTCGGGGTTCCCGACCGACCGTGGCTGGGACATGGCCGGTCTGTTCGACCCGGACCCGGACAACCCCGGTACGTCGTACGTGCAGGAGGGCGGCTTCCTGCACGCCGCCGCCGACTTCGACGCGTCGTTCTTCGGGATCTCCCCTCGCGAGGCCCTCGCGATGGACCCCCAGCAGCGCCTGCTGCTGGAAGTGTCATGGGAGGCGCTGGAGCGGGCCGGGATCGACCCGGAGTCGATGAAGGGGTCGATGACCGGTGTCTTCGCGGGCGCCGCGTCGTCGGGCTACCTGCAGCTCGGCGCCGGGCTCGCGGGCTCGGAGAGCCACCTGATCACGGGCAACGTGTCCAGCGTCATCTCCGGCCGTATCTCCTACATCCTGGGGTTGGAAGGCCCGGCGGTGACGCTGGACACCGCGTGTTCGTCCTCGCTCGTGGCGTTGCATCTGGCGGCGCAGGCGTTGCGCGCCGGCGAGTGCTCGATGGCACTCGCCGGTGGCGTGATGGTCATGTCGGACCCGGCGGAGTTCGTCGGCTTCTCCCGCCAGCGGGTGCTCGCCGCTGACGGTCGTTGCAAGGCATTCTCGGCGGACGCGGACGGTATGGGCATCGCCGAGGGTGCGGGCATGGTGCTGCTGGAGCGCCTGTCGGACGCGCAGCGCAACGGCCACAACATCCTGGCCGTGGTCCGGGGGAGCGCGATCAACCAGGACGGCGCGAGCAACGGCCTGACGGCGCCGAACGGTCCGTCGCAGCAGCGGGTCATCAAGGCGGCGCTCGCGAGCGCGGGGCTGTCGGCCGGTGACGTCGACGTGGTCGAGGGGCACGGCACCGGGACGAAGCTGGGCGACCCGATCGAGGCGCAGGCGCTGATCGCCACGTACGGTCAGGACCGCCCCGCGGACCGGCCTCTCTGGCTCGGATCGGTGAAGTCCAACATCGGGCACGCGCAGCAGGCCGCCGGCGTGGCCGGCGTCATCAAGATGGTGCTGGCCCTCCACAACGGCGCCATTCCCGCGACGCTGTTCGCCGACGAGGCCTCTCCGCACGTGGACTGGTCCGCCGACACCGTACGGCTGCTCACCGAGCAGCGGGACTGGCCCGCGAGCGACCGTCCGCGGCGTGCGGGTGTGTCGGCGTTCGGGATCAGCGGCACCAACGCCCACATCATCCTCGAAGAGGCCCCGGCATCCGGCGACGCCGCGGAACCGGCCGAACCGGTGACGCCCGTGCTGTCGGGCGCGGGCACCGTGGCGTGGCTCGTCTCCGGCCGGTCGGCGGACGCGCTCGCCACGCAGGCCGGACGGCTGAGGGAGCTCGTCGCCGGGCGCCCCGAGCTCGACCCGAAGGACGTGGCGTGGTCGCTCGCGACGACCCGCACGACGTTCCACCACCGGGCGGTGGTGCTCGGTACGGACCGCGAGGAACTCCTCGCCGGGCTGGCGACGGTCGCGACCGGCCAGTCCGCGGGCGGCGTGCTGACCGGAGCCCTCGCCGCGGCGGGACGCGGCGGACGTGTGGTGTTCGTCTTCCCCGGCCAGGGTTCGCAGTGGCTGGGCATGGGCCGGGAGTTGGCGAAGTCCTCGCCGGTCTTCGCGGCCCGGTTGAACGAGTGCGCCGAAGCGCTGGCGCCGTTCCTGGGCTGGTCGCTGCACGACGTCCTGGCCGGTGAACTTGGGTTCGAGGCCGCCGACGTCGTGCAGCCCGCGCTGTGGGCCGTGATGGTGTCACTGGCCGCGGTCTGGGAGGCCGCCGGTGTGTCCCCGGACGCGGTCGTCGGTCACTCGCAGGGTGAGATCGCCGCGGCGTGTGTCGCGGGAATCCTCTCGCTGGAGGACGCGGCGCGCGTGGTCGCGTTCCGTTCGCGGTCACTGAAGATGCTGGCGGGCAAGGGCGGAATGCTGTCCATCGCCGAGCCCGCCGCCAAGGTGCGCGAGCGGCTGGTCGCGTACGGCGACCGGGTGTCGGTGGCGGCGGTGAACGGTCCGTCCGCGACCGTGGTCTCCGGCGAGCCCGCGCTGTTGCAGGAGCTCGCCGAGGCCTGCGAGGCCGAGGACGTACGTGCGCGGATGATCCCGGTGGACTACGCCTCGCACAGCGCTCAGGTCGACGCCCTCGAAGAGGACATCCTGGCCGTGCTGGACGGCATCGCGCCGCAGCCGACCCGGATTCCGATGATCTCGTCGATGAGCGGCGACATGCTCGCCGGACCGGAGCTGGACGCGGCCTACTGGTACGCCAGCCTCCGCTCCACGGTCGAGTTCGACCGCGCGGTCCGTACCCTGGCCGCGGGCGGCTACCGGACGTTCGTGGAGGTGTCCCCGCACCCGGTGCTGACCGGCCCGATCACCGACTCGGTCGAAGACGTGCTCAGCGACCCGGCGGCGAGTACGCCCGGGATGCCCGCGCCCGCCGTGCTCGGCACCCTGCGCCGGGACGACGGCGGCCCGGACCGGCTGCTCACCTCGCTGGCCGAGGCACACGTACGCGGCACCCGGATCGACTGGACGACCGCGCTCGAACCCGGACAGCGGGTCGGGCTCCCCACCTACGCGTTCCAGCATCAGCGGTTCTGGCCGGACGCCCCCGCGTCCTCGGCCCTGGTCATGGACGAGGCGTCCGTCAGCGAGACCGAGGCCCGGTTCTGGGCCGCGGTCGAGGACGGCGACCTGAGCCACCTCTCCGGCTCGTTCGCGATGGACGGCAGACGGCCGCTGAGCGAGGCACTGCCCGCGCTCGCCTCATGGCGCCGCCGGGAACGCGCGGGCGCGGTGGCCGCGAGCTGGCGCTACCGCGCCTCGTGGGCACCGGTGACCGGACCGGCGTCCGCGACGGTGTCCGGAACCTGGCCGGTGATCGTTCCGGCCGGACACGCGACGGCCGAACCGGTCCGTGAGTGCGTACGCGCGCTGGGCGAGTACGGCGCCGAGACCGTCGTGATCGAGGTCGGCGCGGACGAGCTGGACTACAAGGTGCTCGCCGGGCGGATCGAAGAGGCGCTGGACGCCGTACGGCCCGCCGGGGTCCTGTCGCTGCTGGCCCTGGACGAGACGCCGCTCGCGAGCCACCCGAACGTACCGGCCGGGCTGGCCGGGACCGTGGCGTTGATCAAGGCGCTCGGCGAGACGCGGATCGAGGCCCCGCTGTGGGCCGTCACCCAGGGCGCGGTGTCCATCGGCGGCGACGACCTGGCGCCCGACCCGGTGCAGGCGCAGGTCTGGGGCCTGGGCAAGGTCGCGGCACTCGAACACCCCGACGGCTGGGGCGGTCTGATCGACCTGCCTCCGTCGTTCGACGACCGGACCGGCGCGCGGTTGTGCGCGGTGCTCGCCGGCACCGGTGAGGACCAGGTCGCGATCCGGGGCGCGGGCACCCTGGCCGCCCGCCTCGTACGCGCCGCCGTACCGGCGGACGGCGAACCCGCGTGGACGCCACGCGGAACCGTTCTGGTCACCGGCGGCACCGGCGGCGTCGGTGGTCATGTCAGCCGATGGCTCGCCACGCGGGGCGCTTCGCGCCTCGTGCTGACCAGCCGTTCCGGCCCGCACGCCGCCGGAGTGGCGGAGCTGGCCGCCCAGGCGGCCTCCGCCGGAACCCGCGTGGATGTCGTGGCCTGCGACATCGCGGAGCGGGCCGAGGTCGAGGGACTGCTGGCCCGGATCGCCGCCGAGGGAACGCCGCTGAGCAGCGTCATGCACGCCGCCGGCATCGCGCAGGGCTGCCAGGTCCAGGACCTGGACCCCGACGTGCTCGCCGCGGAACTCGCGGCCAAGGGCGCGGGCACCACCTGGCTGGACGAGCTCACCGCCGGCCTGGACCTCGACGCGTTCGTACTCTTCTCGTCCGGGGCCGCGACGTGGGGAAGCGGTCTCCTGGCCGGCTACGCGGCCGCCAACGCGTTCCTCGACGCGGTCGCCGAGGCCCGCCGGGCCCGGGGTCTCGCCGCGACGTCGGTGGCCTGGGGCCTGTGGGGCGGCGGCGGAATGGGCGCCGGCGCGGCCGGGGACCAGCTGGCGCGCTACGGGCTGAGGCCGATGGACCCCGAGGTGGCGATCGAGGCCCTCGCGCAGGCGCTCGACCACAAGGACACGACCGTCGCGGTCTCCGACGTCGAGTGGGAGCGCTTCGCTCAGACGTTCACGCTGCGCCGCCCCAGCCGGTTGATCTCATCGCTTCCTGAGGTGCGGCAGGCCCTCGCGGAGGCCGAGACCGAGGCGGCCGGCCCGGAGCGGCCGCAGACCGAGCTGGCCCGCCAGGTGTCCGGGCTGTCCCGGATCGAACAGGACCGGCTACTCGTCGACCTGGTACGCACCGAGGCCGCGGCCGTACTCGGCTACGCGTCGGCGGACGAGGTCGAACCCGACCGGGCGTTCAAGGACCTCGGGTTCGACTCGGTGACCGCGGTCGAGCTCCGTACCCGGATGAACACCGCCACCAGCCTGCGGCTGCCGTCCACGCTCGTCTTCGACCACCCCACCGCGACGGCCCTCGCGGAGCACGTGCGGCGCGAGCTGCTGGGCGTCCGCCCGGACGACGGGGCCGCGGCCCCGGTCGTGAGAGCCGCCTCCGATGGCGAACCCCTGGCGATCGTCGGCATGGCCTGCCGGTTCCCCGGCGGCGTGCACAGCCCCGAGGACCTGTGGGAGCTGCTGGCCACGGGCACGGACGCGATCTGTGAGTTCCCGCCGGACCGCGGCTGGGACATCGAGGGCGTCTACGGCCGGCACGGCGGTTACCTCGCGGACGCCTCGGAGTTCGACGCCGGGTTCTTCGGGATCTCTCCGCGCGAGGCACTCGCGATGGACCCGCAGCAGCGGCTGCTGCTGGAGGTGTCATGGGAGGCGCTGGAGCGGGCCGGGATCGCCCCGGCTTCGCTGCGCGGCTCGGCCACCGGCATCTTCGCCGGTGGTTGGATGCAGAACTACGGCGGCGTACTGGGGCCCGACGCCATCAAGGGCTACACCCCGGTGAGCGACGGCGGCTGCGTCGTCTCGGGCCGCGTGTCCTACACCCTGGGCCTGGAGGGCCCGGCGGTGACGGTGGACACCGCCTGCTCGTCCTCACTGGTGGCGCTGCACCTGGCCGGTCAGGCCCTCCGCTCCGGCGAATGCGACCTGGCCCTGGCCGGCGGCGTGACCGTGATGCCCTCCACCGACCAGTTCGGTTTCGGCTCCTCGCTGGGGCTGGCCCCCGACGGCCGGTGCAAGTCGTTCTCGGCCGATGCCGATGGCATGGGCATGGGGGAAGGCGCCGGAATCCTGCTCGTGGAGCGGCTGTCAGACGCGCGCCGTAACGGGCACGAGGTGCTCGCGGTGGTCCGGGGCAGCGCGATGAACCAGGACGGCGCGTCCAACGGTTTCACCGCGCCGAGCGGTCCCGCTCAGGAGCGGGCGATCCGCATCGCGCTCGCCGACGCCCGCCTGACGACGTCCGATGTGGACGTCGTGGAGGCGCACGGCTCAGGCACGGTGCTGGGCGACCCGATCGAGGCGCGAGCCGTGATCGCCACCTACGGCCAAGACCGTGCGGAGGACCGGCCGCTCTGGCTGGGGTCGGTGAAGTCGAACATCGGCCACGCCCAGGCCGCCTCCGGCGTCGCCGGTGTGATCAAGATGGTGATGGCCCTGCGGCACGGGATCCTGCCGAAGACGCTGCATGCCGGGGACCCCTCGCCCCATATCGACTGGTCGGCCGGCGAGGTACGGCTGCTGAACGAAGCGCTGCCGTGGCCGGCGGACGGCCGGCCGCGTCGCGCGGGCGTGTCCTCGTTCGGGTTGAGCGGCACGAACGCGCATGTGATCGTCGAGGAGGCCCCGGCACCCGCGGACGACGAGGATGTCGCGGAGCCGGCCGTACCGGCGGCGCCGGCGATCCTGTCGGGCCCCGACGTGTCGGCGTGGCCGGTATCGGGCCGTTCGGCGGAGGCTCTGGCCGGGCAGGCGGGCCGGTTGCGGGAGTTCGCGCTCGCGCATCCGGAGGTCGCCCCGGAGGACGTGGCATGGTCGCTGGCCACCACGCGGTCGGCGTTCGAGCATCGTGCGGTCGTCGTCGGTGCCGATCATGAAGGTTTGGCGGCGGGTCTGGTGGCGGTCGCCACGGGTCAGCCGGCCGGGAACGTGGTCTCGGGTGTGGCGGGTTCGTCGGGTCCGGGTCGTTCGGTGTTCGTGTTCCCGGGTCAGGGTTCGCAGTGGGCCGGGATGGGCCGTGAGCTGCTGGCCTGTTCGCCGGTGTTCGCCGCGAAGCTGGACGAGTGCGGCGCCGCGTTGGCTCCGTTCGTGGGCTGGTCGCTGCGCGACGTCCTGGCCGGGGCCGACGGCGCGCCCCCGCTCGAGTCGGCCGAGATCGTGCAGCCCGTGCTGTGGGCGGTGATGGTGTCCCTCGCCGCGGTGTGGGAGGCCGCCGGTGTGAGGCCGGAGGCCGTCGTCGGGCACTCCCAGGGTGAGATCGCCGCCGCGTGCGTCGCGGGGATCCTCTCCCTTGAGGACGCCGCCCGGGTGGTCGCGATGCGCGGCAAGGCGCTCGCGGCGCTGGGCGTCGCCGGCGGGATGCTGTCGGTGGTGATGCCGGCCGAGAAGGTCTCTGATCTGCTGGAGCCGTGGGGCGGCGCGTTGGCGCTGGCGGCCGTGAACAGCCCGGCCGCGACCGTGGTGTCAGGAGACCCCGGCGCGTTGACGGAGCTGGAGCGTGAGCTGTCGCGGCGCAAGGTTTTGCGGTGGCGGGTTCCGGCTTCGGAGGACTTCGTCGCGCATTCGGCGGCGGTGGACCCGGTCGAGGCCGATCTGCGGCGTGACCTGGCGGGGATTCGCCCGGTGGCCGGCTCGGCGGGCTTCTACTCCACGGTCCACGGCCGTTGGATGGACGGCACCGAACTGGACGCGGGTTACTGGTTCGCGAACGTCCGCCAGACCGTCCGTTTTCAGGACGCCGTCACCGAGCTTGCGGGTTCGGGGTACCGGGCGTTCGTCGAGGTGTCCGCGCAGCCGGTGCTGACCACGTCGATCACCGAGACCCTTGAGACGATCGAGGCGCCGGTTTCACTGGTGACCGGGACGCTGAATCGCGAGAACGCCGGAGCGTCGGGCCTGCTGGCCTCGCTGGGCCGCGCGCACGTCGCGGGCCTCGCGGTCGACTGGGCCACGGTGCTCCCGGCCGGGCAGCGCGTCGACCTGCCGACCTACGCTTTCCAGCACCAGCAGTACTGGCCGAAGTCCGGCCCACGATCCGCCGACGGCGCGGCCGAACTGGGTCAGACCCCCGTCGGGCACCCGCTCCTCGGCGCCGCCGTGGAGCTGGCCGGCGACGGCGGATGGCTGCTGACCGGCCGCCTGGCGGAGCGTACGCAGCCCTGGCTCGCCGACCACGTCGTGCACGGCACCACGATCCTGGCCGGCGCGGCGTTCGTGGAGCTGGCACTGGTGGCCGGGTACCACGCCGGGTGCCTACGGATCGAGGACCTGACGCTGGAGGCGCCACTCGCACTGCCCGCCAAGGGCACCGTCCAGCTCCGGGTCACGGTCGGCGCGCCGGACGAGTCCGGGACCCGGTCCCTGGAGGTGCACTCGCGGGTCGCGCAGGAGGACACCGAGCGGCCCTGGACCCGTCACGCCAGCGGTCTGCTCGCCCCGGCACGCCAGACCCGGCCCGCCGACGACGCCGAGTTCACGACGTGGCCGCCGGAAGGCGCCGTCCCGGTGGGCATCGACGGCTTCTACGACGCGGCGGCCGCCGGCGGCTACGGCCTCGGCCCGGCCTTCCGCGGCCTGCGCGCGGTCTGGCGCCGGGGCGGCGACGTGTTCGCCGAGGCCGTACTGCCCGAGGACGCCGCCGGCGACGCGGGCTCGTTCGCGCTGCACCCGGCGCTGCTCGACGCCGCCCAGCAGGCAGGCATCTTCGTGGCCGGCGCCGCCGAGGGCGAGACCTGGCTGTCCTTCGGCTGGAACGGGATCTCCCTGGAGGCGACCGGAGCCCGGACGCTCCGCGTACGTCTGCGCCAGGACGCCGACGGCGGCTACTCGATGACGGCGACGGACGCGACCGGGGCCCGGGTGATCTCGGTCGACTCGCTGCTGATGCGCAAGGCCGCGATGGTTCAGGAGGCCGCGACCGGCGACGACCTGCGGGATGCCCTGTTCGCGGTGGACTGGGCGGCCGTCACGGACGCGGTGCCGAGCCCCGGCCGTAACCGCTGGGCGGTGCTCGGCGCGGACGCCGGAGACCTGACCGCCGACCTGACCAAGGCGGGCGTCGACGTGCGAACGCACGCCGACCTGACCGCCCTCGGCGCGGCCGTCGACGCCGGAGAACTCCTCCCGGACATCGTGCTGGCCTGCGTCACCGGCCCGGACCCGGCCGACGGCGACCCGGCGCTCGCCGCCCGTGCGCTCACCGGTCAGGCCCTGGACCTGGTCCAGCGCTGGCTCGTCGAGGATCGCCTCGGCTCGGCTCGCCTGGCGATCGTCAGCCGCGCGGCCATGGCGGCCGTCGCGGACGACGCCGTGGCGGATCCGGCCGCCGCGGCGGTGTGGGGCCTGGTCCGCTCCGCGCAGTCGGAGGACCCTGACCGTCTGGTCCTGCTGGACCTGCCCGCCATCGCCGATCCGGCCCGCACCGCCGAGCTCATCGCCGCGGCGTTGGGCACGGGGGAGCCGGAGCTCGCGATCCGCGACGGCGCGGTCCTCGCACGCCGCCTGGCCCGCCCGTCGTCCGGTCTCCCCGTGCCCGATGACGGGAAGCCGTGGCGGCTGGAGTCCACCAAGCCCGGCGCCGTGGACGGTCTGGCGCTCGTCCCCTGCCCGCGGGCGGCCGAGGCGCTCGGCTCCGGAGAGGTACGCGTCGCGGTCCGTGCGGCCGCGCTGCCGGACCTGGACGTACCCGCCGGGCCGCTCGGCGGCGAGATCGCCGGCGTCGTCGTCGAGATCGGGCCGGGGGTGCGGGGACTGCGGCCGGGGGACCGGGTCATGGGCCCGGCATCGGACGGCGTCGGTCCGCTCACCGTGGCCGAGGCCGGCCGGCTCGCGTCCTTGCCCGACGGCTGGTCGTTCGCCGAGGGCGCCGGGCACGTATCGCACGCGACGGCAGAGGGGCGGCCGGATCCGTCCGCGCCGCCGGTGCGGGCCTGGGACGTGCGCCGCGCGCCCGAGGCGTTCCGCGCCGCCGCGGACGGTCACCCGGCCGGCCGGATCGTACTGACCATCCCACCGGACCCGGCGGCCCCGCGCCGGCCGGGAACGGTACTGATCACCGGTGGGACCGGGACGCTCGGTGCGGTGGTGGCCCGCCACCTCGCCGACACCGGGCGCGCCGGCACCCTGATGCTGACCAGCCGCTCGGGTCCCCTCGCCGAGGATGCCGCCGCACTCGCCGCCGACCTGGCGGGCCGGGACGTCGAGGTGCGGATCGTCTCGTGCGACGGCGCCGACGGGGCGGCGCTCGCCGGGCTGGTGAGCGGGATTTCCGTGGAAGCACCGCTGACCAGCGTCCTCCACGCGGCCGGCACGCTCGACGACGGCGTCGTGGCCTCGCTGACCCCGGATCGGGTCGACGGGGTCATGCGGCCCAAGGCGGACGCGGCCTGGAACCTGCACCGGCTCACCCGTGACCTGGACCTCGACGCGTTCGTGCTGTTCTCCTCGGCCGCGGCGACCCTCGGTGCGCCCGGCCAGGGCAACTACGCCGCCGCGAACAGCTTCCTCGACGCGCTGGCACTCCACCGGCGCGCCTCCGGGCTGCCCGCGGTCTCGCTGACCTGGGGTCTGTGGGAGGACGAGAGCGCGATGACCGGCGGTCTCGGCGCGGGCGACCGGTCGCGGATCGGCTCGGCCGGCGTGGGCACCTTGAGCAGCGAGGACGGCCTCGGGCTGCTGGAACTGGCGCTGGCGCGCGACGAGGCGCTGCTCGCCCCGATCCGGCTCAGCATCCCGACCCTGCGGGCCGTGGCCCGCGCCGGGAGGCTTCCGGCCTGCCTGCGCGGCCTGGCCCCGGTGCCGCGTGCGGTGCAGGGCGTACGGACCCGGTTCGCCGGCCCGGCCCTGATCGAACGCCTCGCCAAGGCGGGCGAGTCCGAGCGGCTCCGGCTCCTCACCGACCTCGTACGCGAGGAGACCGCCGGCATGCTGGGCCATGACACACCGGAGGGCATCGCCCCGGACGCGACGTTCCTGGAGCAGGGCGTCGACTCGCTCACCGCGGTCGAGCTCCGCAATCGGCTGAACGCGATCACCGGGCTGCGGCTGACCGGCGCGATGGCGTTCGACCATCCGACCCCGGCGATCCTCGGGGCGCACCTGCGCGAGAAGCTCGGCGCGGCGGGCCCGCTCGACGCCGCGAACGCCGCGACGCCTCCACGCGACGCGCGCCGCTACGTGGCGGCGGGCGCGGATCCGGCGCCCGAGACGCCCGGCGCGGACTCCCTGAGCCGGCTCTACCTGGCGGCCTCCCGCGAGGGCCGGGCCGAGGAGATGATGGGCCTGGTCAGGGGCCTCGCGGCGTTCCGGCCGACGTTCACCGACGTCGCCGGACTGGCCGAGATCCCCGCGGCGGCGCCGGTCTCCCGTGGGCCCGATCAACCCGCCCTGATCTGTTTCCCGTCCTTTGCCGGAACTGCGGACGCGCAGGAGTTCGCGCGCTTCGCCGCGGGATTCCGCGGACGCCGGGAAGTCTCGGTGATCCCGACTCCGGGATTCGTTTCCGGTGAGCCGCTCGCGGCCGATGTCGAGGCGCTGCTCGCGGCGCACGTCGAAACAATCCGGAAAACCGTGAATGGTGCGCCGTACGTGGTGGTCGGATATTCTTCCGGTGGTTTGGTCGCGCATGCGATCGCGACCCGCCTGGAAGGCTCTGACATCACGCCTGCGGGCCTGGTGCTGATCGACACATTCTCCCCGGAAGTCGACGGCGTCCCCGCGGAAATCCTGGCGGCGCTGCCCGGCGCCGTTCTGGCGAACAACGAGGAACAACAGAATGTCGGCAGCGATGATTGGCTGACCGCCGTCGCGCACTACTACGCGATGGATTGGCGTGGACTCCCGTCCACGGCGCTTCCGACGCTGCTGGTACGGGCCGGTGAATCAGTGGGAGAACCGGGCGCCGCCCTGCAGAAATCCTCGTGGAACCTCTCCAGTCGTCTCACTGTCGTGGACGTGCCGGGAGACCACTTCACGATGATGACCGACCAGACCGACACCACCGCGCGGGCCGTCAGCGAATGGCTCGCCCGAGAACAAGGCGGTTTCGCCGATGGGAACTGAACACACCGGGCACCGGCTCGCCGTCGTGGGCGCCGGCGTCATGGGGACCAACATCACGACCCTGGCCCTCGGCCACGGCGTCCCGGTCGTCCTGGTGGACGTCAACGAGGACGTCCTGGTCACGGCGCGTAAGACCATCAAGCAGAAGACGCGGCACGCGCAGCTGATGGGCGTGCTGCCGGCCGGCCGGGAGCCGGGGGAGCTGGTCACGTCGACGTCGCTCGCCGACGTCGCCGGGTCGACGACCGTCGTCGAGGCGGTCATCGAGATCGCCGAGGAGAAGGAGAAGGTCCTCACCGAGGTCTCGGGACTGCTTCCCGAGGGCACGACCCTGATCTCGAACACCTCCTGTATTCCCATCGACGAGATGGCCGAGTGGGTGAAGCGCCCGGACGAGCTCGTCGGCGTGCACTTCATGAACCCGTCGTACCTCATTAAAATGGTCGAGGTCATTCGAGGTCCCCGGACGAGCGACGGCACCATGGAACGCGTCGAGTCCCTTCTTACGGCGCTCGGCAGGGAAGGGCTCGTCGTACGGGACTCTCCCGGGTTCGTCATCAACCAGCTGCTGCATCCGCTGATCAACAGTGCGGCGAGGCTGGTCGAGCAGGGCGTCGCCACCGTCGAAGTGGTCGACGGATTGCTGGAGGGCTGCCTCGGTCATTCGACCGGCCCGCTGCGCACCGCGGACCTGATCGGAATCGACAATCTCGTCGACTCGCTCAACGTGCTCTACAAAAGGACCGGCGACGAAAGCTGCCGGCCGTGTGACCTGATGCTGGAAAAAGTACGCGAAGGCAGTCTGGGCCGTAAATCGGGCCGGGGCTTCCACGACTACGGAAAGGTTGTCTCATGACCGCCGAACAGACCGACAGCGCGCCGTTCGAGGCGAAGGCGATCGAGAAGGCTCTTCTGGACTTCCTGGCCGAGCAGGTCAAGACCCCGGTGGCGCCCGACCACGACCTGTTCGCGTCCGGCCTGGTCTCCTCGATGTTCGCCATGCAGCTCGTCGTGCACCTGGAGGAGGCGTACGACATCGCGATCATCGGGCCGGAGCTCAAGCTCGACAACTTCCGCACCGTCCACGCCATGACCGACCTGGTGCTGCGCCTGCGCGAGCAGGACGATGACTGATCCGCTGACGCAGGCGCGGGCCGTCGTCGACGAACTCGTCGGCGACCAGCCCGCCGGCTGGGACGTGGCCGGCGAGCTGCCGGTGGAGCTGCTGCGCAAGTTCGGCGAGATGGGGCTGCTGTGCGCGCAGGTGCCGGCCGGCTTCGGCGGCCTCGGCGCGAGCAGCCACGCCAACGGCGAGTTCACCGCGCACGTCGGCGCGCTGTGCAGCTCGCTGCGCAGCATCATGACGTCGCAGGGGATCGCCGCCTCGGCGATCCAGCGGTTCGGCGACCGCGCGCAGCGCAAGCGGTACCTCGCCGACCTGACCGGCGGGAAGCTCGCCGCCGTCGGGTTCAGCGAGCCCGGCGCCGGCAGCGACCTGGCGGCGATGACCACCCGGATCGAATCCGACGGCGACACGGTGGTCCTGGACGGCCAGAAGATGTGGGTGACCGGCGCGCGCTACGCCGACCTGCTGGTGGTCATCGGCCTGCACGGCGACGGCGCCGCCGCCGTCGTGGTGCCGGCCGACGCGCCGGGCGTACGCGTGGTGCCGGTCGCCGATCCGATGGGCTGCCGCGCGGCCGGGCACTCGGACCTCTTCTTCGACCAGGTACGCCTGCCGGCCGACTGTGTGCTCGGCGGCGGCGGGCAGTCCCTGCCGATGCTCTTCACCACGGCCCTGTCCTACGGCCGGATGTCGGTCGCGTGGGGCTGCGTCGGGATCGTACGTGCCTGCCAGCGGGCCGCGACCGCCCACGCCAAGCGGCGTGAGCAGTCCGGCAAGCCGCTGGGCGAGCACCAGCTCGTCGCCCGGCACCTGGCCGACCTGCTGGTGGCCGAGCGGGTCGCGACCACGATCTGCGAGAAGGCCAGCCAGGACTGGGACTCCGCCTCCCCGGACATGGGCGTCTCGGCGGTGATGGCCAAGCACGTCGCCGCCGGCCACGCCGCCAGTAGTGCCGCCACCGCGGTCCAGGTGCTCGCCTCGGCGGGTTCCCAGGACGGCCACGTGGTCGCGCGCGCGTACCGGGACGCGAAGTTGATGGAGATCATCGAGGGCAGCAACGAGATCTGCCAGTTGATCTTGGCGCAGCACGCATTGACCGCGGCGGGATAGCCGCGTTGGGAGGGGAACTCGTGTCCGACAAGCCGACACTCGTCAAATGCCTGGTCTGGGACCTGGACAACACCATGTGGAAGGGAACGCTGCTGGAGGACGGTGAGGTCACGCTGAACGACGGCATCAAAGAGCTGGTCATCGAGCTCGACTCCCGCGGCATCCTGCACTCGGTCGCCAGCAAGAACGACCACGACCTGGCCTGGAAGCGCCTCGAGGAGCTGGGCATCGCCGAGTACTTCGTGCTGCCCCGCATCAACTGGGGCCCCAAGTCCGGCTCGGTCCAGCAGATCGCCGACGACCTCAAGTTCGCGCTCGGCACGATCGCCTTCATCGACGACCTGCCCACCGAGCGCGCCGAGGTGGAGTTCCACCACGCCGAGGTGCGCTGCTACGACGCCGCGGACGCGCTGTCCCTGGCCGACCGCCCGGAGTTCAGCCCGGAGATCGTGACCGTCGACGCGCGCCGCCGCCGTGAGATGTACCAGGCGGGCTTCAAGCGCGACGCCGAGGCGGAGGCGTTCCCCGGGCCGAACGAGGACTTCCTGCGCACGCTGGACCTGGAGATGGTCATCAAGCGCGCCGACGAGGAGAGCCTGTCGCGCGTCGAGGAACTGACGCTGCGCACCAGCCAGATGAACGCCACCGGTGTGCACTACTCCGACGAGACCCTGCGCGGCCTGCTGGCCGACCCGAACCACGAGGTCCTTACGGTCACGCTGACCGACCGCTACGGGCCGCACGGCGCCGTCGGCGTGATGCTGCTGGAGCGTCACCCCGAGGTCTGGCACCTGAAGCTGCTCGCGACCTCGTGCCGGGTCGTGGCGTTCGGCGCCGGTTCGGTGATCCTCAACTGGCTGGTCGACGGCGCGGCACGGGCCGGCGCGCACCTGGTCGCCGACTTCCGGCGTACCGACCGTAACCGGATGATGGAAGTGGCGTACCGGTTCGCGGGCTTCACCGGCGACGCCTGTGCGTGCGTCGCGGGGCTGGAGGCGTCCGGCAGCGACGACATCGAACGCCTGCACCTGCTCGCCGACCGTCGCCCGGAGCCGACCACGATGCGGCTCACCTCACCGGACCTGGCTGCCGGTTCCTAACCGTCCTATGTGATTTTTCGGTGTCCCCGATTTGGAGCGGACAATGAGCGGGTCAAAGCAGAATTCCTCCACCGAGCCCCTGGCGATCGTCGGGATGAGCTGTCGCTTCCCCGGCGGGATCGGCTCACCGGAGGACCTGTGGCGCGTCGTCGCCGACGAGCGCGAGGTCCTGTCGCCGTTCCCCGACGACCGCGGCTGGGACCTGGACGCGCTCCACGGTCCCGGCGGGGACACCTCTGGCACCAGCTACGTCGACCGCGGCGGCTTCCTGGAGGGCGTCGCCGAGTTCGACCCGGCGTTCTTCGGGATCTCGCCGCGCGAGGCCCTCGCCATGGACCCGCAGCAGCGCCTGCTGCTGGAGACGGCGTGGGAGGCGCTCGAACGCGCCGCCCTCGACCCCGCCTCGCTGCGCGGCACGCGCACCGGCATGTTCGTCGGCGCGGAGCCGCGCGAGTACGGGCCCTCGCTGCACCGCGCGCCGGACGGCCTGGCGGGCTACCTGCTCACCGGCACCACCAGCAGCGTCATGTCCGGCCGCGTGGCCTATCTCCTCGGCCTCGAGGGGCCCGCGCTGACCGTCGACACCTCCGCGTCGAGTTCGCTCGTCGCCGTCCACCTCGCCGCCGAGTCGCTGCGCCGCGGCGAGTGCGGCCTGGCGATAGCGGGCGGCGTCTCGGCGATGGCCACCCCGGGCCCGTTCGTCGCTTTCAGCGCGCTGCGCGGCCTGGCCCCGGACGGCCGCTGCAAGCCGTTCTCCGCCGACGCCGACGGAACCGCGTGGTCCGAAGGCGTCGGCCTGCTCGTCCTCGAACGCCTGTCGGACGCGCTGAGCAACGGACACCGCGTGCTGGCGGTGCTCCGCGGTTCCGCGATCAACTCCGACGGCGCCAGCGACACCCTTACCGCCCCGAACGGTGCCGCGCAGCAGGCCGTCATCCGCGAGGCCCTGGCCGCCGCGGGCCTCGAGCGGACCGACATCGACGTCGTCGAGGCGCACGGCACCGGCACCGCGCTCGGCGACGCCACCGAGGCCCGCGCGCTGCTGGCCGCGTACGGTCCCGGCCGGCCGGCCGAGAGGCCGCTCCGCATCGGCTCGGTCAAGGGCAACATCGGCCACACGCTCGCCGCGGCGGGCGCCGCCGGACTGATCAAGACGGTCATGGCGATGCGGCACGGGCTGGCACCACGCTCCCTGAACGTCAGCGAGCCGTCGTCGCACGTGGCCGGGGACGTACGGCTGCTGACCGAGGCGATGCCCTGGCCGGAGAACGGCCCGCGCCGCGCCGGAGTGTCGGCGTTCGGGATCAGCGGCACGAACGCGCACGTCATCCTCGAGCAGGCCCCGGCGATCGAGGCCGTCGCGGAGCCCGCCGAATCGCCGGTGCTGTCCGGTACCGAGGTCACCGCGTGGCCGATCGCCGGACGTACGGCGGCGGCGCTCGCGGATCAGGCCGGGCGGCTGGCGGAGTTCGCGCCGGCGTCCGCGCCGAAGGACGTGGCCTGGTCCCTGGCGACGACGCGGTCGGCCTTCGAGCACCGCGCGGTGGTCGTCGGTGCGAGCCGTGAGGCGCTGACGGCCGGGCTGGCGGCGGTCGCCGCCGGTCGGCCCGCCCCGGGCGTCACCACCGGCGTCGCGGCTTCCGACGGCGCCGGCACGGTGTTCGTGTTCCCGGGCCAGGGCTCGCAGTGGATCGGCATGGGCCGGGAGCTCCTCGCGTCCTCGCCGGTGTTCGCGGCGAAGCTCGACGAGTGCGCCGCCGCGCTGAACCCGTACGTGGACTGGTCGCTGCGCGACGTGCTGGCGGGGGCGGCCGAGCTCGAGGCCGCCGACGTCGTACAGCCCGTGCTGTGGGCCGTGATGGTCTCCCTCGCCGCGGTGTGGCAGGCCGCGGGCGTGACCCCCGACGCGGTCGTGGGGCACAGCCAGGGCGAGATCGCGGCGGCGTGCGTGGCCGGGATCCTCTCGCTCGAGGACGCGGCACGCGTCGTGGCGCTGCGATCCCGCGCGCTGCGGGCGCTGGCCGGCAAGGGCGGCATGCTGTCCATCGCCGAATCCGCCGACCTGGTTCGCGAGCGGCTCGCCGACTTCGGCGACCGGGTCTCGGTGGCGGTCGTGAACGGCTCCGCCGCGGCCGTCGTCTCCGGCGATCCCGAGGCCCTCGAGGAACTGGCCGCGCGCTGCGAGGCCGAAGACGTACGGGCCCGGATGGTCCCGGTCGACTACGCCTCGCACAGCGCCCAGGTCGACGTGCTGGAAGCGGAGATCCGCGAGGTCCTGGCCGGCATCGCGCCGCGCCCCGCGCGGATCCCGATGGTCTCGGCGATGAGCGGCGAACCCCTGACCGGCCCGGAGCTGGACGCGGGCTACTGGTACGCCAGCCTGCGTTCTCCGGTGGACTTCGACCGGGCCCTTCGCGCCCTGATCGAAGACGGCCACCGCCGCTTCGTCGAGGTGTCCCCGCATCCGGTGCTGACGGCCGCGATCACCGACACGCTCGACGACGCGGGCATCCCGGCGGCCCTGGTCACCGGGACGCTGCGCCGCGACGAGGGCGGTCCGGCGCGGCTGCTGGCCTCGTTCGCCGAGGCGCACGTGGGCGGCGTCCGCATCGACTGGACGAGCGTGCTCGACCGCGCCGAGCCGATCGACCTGCCGACCTACGCCTTCCAGCACCAGCGGTTCTGGCTCACCGACACCACGGCGGCGACCGAGACCGTCGTGACGCAGCAGCCCGAAGCCGCGCCGGACGCCTCGCTGCGCCGTCGCCTGGCGGAGCTGCCCGAGGCCGACCAGAACCGCGTCCTCCTCGACCTGGTCCGTACCCACGCGGCGGCGATCCTGGGCCACGCGACGCCCGCCGACGTACGGGACGACGCGACGTTCAAGCAGCTCGGGTTCGACTCCGTCACCGCCGTCGAGCTGCGCAACCGGCTGAACGCGGCCGTCGCGCTCACGCTGCCGCCGGCCGTGGCGTATGACCACCCGACCCCGGTGGCGCTGGCGCGTTTCCTGCGGGCCGAGATCCTGGGCATCGCCGACGCCACCGAGCACCAGGCCGCCGGGCGCGCGGGCGACGACGACCCGATCGTGATCGTCGGCATGAGCTGCCGGCTGCCGGGCGACGTACGCAGTCCCGAGGACCTGTGGGAGCTGGTCGCCACGGGCACGAGCGGAGTCGGGGACTATCCCGACGACCGCGCCTGGGGCATCGACTCCCTGACGATGTCCGACGCGGACGGCGCGGGCGTGACGCACGTACGGTCCGGCGGCTTCGTGTACGACGCCACCGAGTTCGACGCCGCGTTCTTCGGAATCAGCCCGCGCGAGGCGCTCACGATGGACCCGCAGCAGCGGCTGCTGCTCGAGGTGACCTGGGAGGCCCTGGAGCGGGCCGGGATCGATCCGCTGTCGCTGCGCGGTTCACGTACCGGGGTGTTCACCGGCACGTTCGCGTCCGAGTACGGCGGCGGCCTGCCGAACGGGGTCGACGATGACTCCGCGGAGACCTACATGCTGACCGGCACCGCGACCAGCGTGGCGTCCGGCCGGGTGTCCTACACCCTCGGCCTGGAGGGCCCCGCGGTGACGCTGGACACCGCGTGCTCCGCGTCGCTCGTGGCGCTGCACCTGGCGTGCCAGTCGCTGCGGGCGGGGGAGTCGACGCTCGCGCTGGTCGGCGGCGCGACCGTACACGCCACCGCCGGCTGGATGGCGTGGTTCGCCGCGCAGCGCGGCCTGGCCCCGGACGGAGAGTCGAAGGCGTACTCCGACGACGCCGACGGCGTCGGCATGGCCGAAGGCGCCGGCGTCTTCGTCGTGGAGCGGTTGTCGGACGCGCGGCGCAACGGGCACCGGGTGCTCGCGGTGGTGCGCGGCAGCGCGGTGAACCAGGACGGTGCGTCGAACGGTCTGACCGCGCCGAACGGCCTGTCGCAGCAGCGGGTGATCCGGGCGGCGCTGTCCGATGCGGGGCTGTCGCCGTCCGAGGTGGACGTGGTGGAGGGTCACGGTACGGGGACCCGGCTGGGGGACCCGATCGAGGCCCAGGCGCTGATCGCGACCTACGGGCGGGACCGTGCCGCCGACCGGCCGCTGCTGCTGGGGTCGGTGAAGTCGAACTTCGGGCACGCTATGGCCGCCGCGGGTGTGGCGGGCGTCGTCAAGGTCGTGGAGGCGATGCGGCGCGGAGTGGTCCCGGCGACGTTGAACGTCGGGAACCCGACCTCGGCGGTGGACTGGTCCGACGGCGGCGTCGCCCTGGTGGCAGAGGCGACGCCGTGGCCGGTGACCGACCGGGTACGCCGGGCCGGGGTGTCGTCGTTCGGGATCAGCGGCACGAACGCCCACGTCCTCATCGAACAGGCCCCCGAGTTCGACGCGCCCGAGGCCGAGCCCGCTCACGGCGAGATGCCGGAGCTGGTGTGGCCGGTGTCGGGGCGTGGCGCCGAGGGCCTGGCGGGACAGGCCGCGCGGCTGAAGGACTTCGTCGAGGCACGGCCGGAGCTGGACCCGGCGGACCTCGGCTGGTCGCTGGCGTCGACGCGCGCCGGTCTGGAGGAGCGCGCGGCCGTCGTGGGTTCGGGCCGGACCGAACTGCTGGCGGGCCTGGCCGCGCTGGCGGCCGGTGACGAGGCCCCGAACGTGACGATGGGACAGGTCAGCACCGGCGGCGACGTCGGTTTCGTCTTCAGCGGTCAGGGCGCGCAGCGGCTCGGAATGGGCCGGGAGCTGTACGCGGCCCACCCGGTGTTCGCCCGCGCCTTCGACGACGTGTGCGCGGAGCTGGACGCGCATCTGGAAAGGCCGTTGTCGCAGATCATCCACGGCGACGACGCCGAGCTGGTGAACCAGACGGTGTGGGCGCAGTCGGGCCTGTTCGCCATCGAGGTCGCGCTCTGCGAGCTGCTGGCATCGTGGGGCGTCAAGCCCCGGGTCGTGGGCGGTCACTCGATCGGCGAGCTGGCGGCGGCGTACGTCGCCGGGGTGTGGTCGCTGGCGGACGCCGCGCGCGTGGTCGCGGCGCGCGGCCGGCTGATGCAGGCGCTGCCCTCGGGCGGCGCGATGGTGGCGGTCAACGCCCCGGAGCCCGTGGTCGTCGGGGTGCTGACGGAGTGCGGTGACCTGCCGCTGGGGATCGCGGCGGTGAACGCCCCCGATTCGGTGGTGCTCTCCGGTGAGGAACAGGCGGTCGAGCTGGCCGTGAAACGCCTGACCGAGCTCGGCGTGCGGACCAAGAAGCTGCGTGTCTCGCACGCCTTCCACTCCCCGCTGATGGAACCCATGCTGGCCGAGTTCGAACGCGTGGTCTCGTCGGTGACGTACCGCAGGCCGGGCGTCGCCCTGGTCTCCGGCCTCACCGGATCCATGGTCACCGACGAGGTGACCGACCCGGGCTACTGGGTGCGGCACGTGCGGGACGCCGTCCGGTTCGCCGACGCGGTGGAGGGCTTCCGCACCGCCGGCGTCCGTACCTTCGTCGAGGTGGGACCGGACGCGGCGCTCACCCCGATGGTGGCACCGAACCCCGGCGAGACGTGGCTGCCCCTGCTGCGCCGCGACCGCCCCGAGGCCGGATCGCTGCTCAGCGCGGTGGCCGGCGTGTGGGTGCGCGGCGGCGACGTCGACTGGCCCGGCCTGTACGACGGCAGCGGAGCCAGGCGCGTCGACCTGCCGACGTACGCGTTCCAGCGGCGGCGCTACTGGATGGGGCCGTTCGGCACCCGAGGCGGCGCCGACGCGGCCGGTCTGGGCGTGTCCCCGGCCGACCACCCGCTCCTCGGCGCCGCGGTGGAGATCGCCAACGGCGAGGGCCTGCTGCTCACCGGCCGGCTGTCGCTCCGCTCGCACGCGTGGCTGGCCGACCACGTCGTCGCCGGCGCGGTCGTCGTCCCCGGTACGGCGCTGGTGGAGATGGCGGTACGCGCCGGGGACGAGGCCGGGTGCGCCCGCGTGGCGGAACTGGTGATCGAGACCCCGCTGGTGCTCCCCGAGTCCGGCGGAATGCGCGTCCAGGTGTCGGTGGGCGCGCCGGGCGAGGACGGCCACCGCGAGGTGGAGATCTACGCGTGCGCCGACGAGGACGAGGACGGATCGTGGGTGCGGCACGCCTTCGGAACGCTCGAGGCGGAGGAGATGCCGGCCGCCGGCGATCCCGGGCTGACGCAGTGGCCGCCGGCCGGTGCCGCACCGGTCGACCTCGAGGACTTCTACCCGACCCTGGCGCACACGGGACTCGCCTACGGCCCGGTGTTCCGCGGCGTACGCTCGGTATGGCTGCGCGAGACCGAGGTGTTCGCCGAGGTCGCCCTCCCCGAGGGAGTCGCCTCGAACGGCTTCGGCCTGCACCCGGCGCTGCTGGACGCGGCGTTGCAGGTCATCGAGGCCGGAGAGGGCGCCACGCGGCGCGCTCGCGTCCCGTTCGCGTGGGCGGACGTCGCGGTGCACGCGGTGGACGCCGTCTCGGCACGGGTACGGATCTCGCCGACCGCCGGCGGGGTGTCGGTGACGCTAGCCGACGCCACCGGCGGGCTGATCGCGTCGGTGGGTTCGCTGTCGCTGCGGGAGCTGTCCGCCGGGGCCCTGGACCCGGGCGCCGCACTGGCCCGGCAGGCCCTGTTCACGGTGGAGTGGCAGCCGGTCCCGGTCGACTCCGATGAGGCGGACACCTCCGGCTGGGCGGTGCTCGGATCGGGCGAGGGGCTGGGCCTGACGGGCGTCCCGGGCTACGCGGACCTGCCCGGCCTGGTCGCGGCCGTCGGCTCGGGCGCCGCACTGCCGCACACCGTCGTCACCCTCGCCCCGCCGCACGACGCCGCGCTCGGCACCCTGGCGCTGGTCCAGGACTGGCTGGCCGAGGAGACGGTCGCCGCCGCACGCCTGGTCGTCGTGACCGAGCGCGGCGTGGACGCGGGCCCCGACGCGCCGGTACGCCTGGAGTCGGCGGACGCGTGGGGCCTGCTGCGGGTGGCGATCTCGGAGAATCCGGGGCGCGTGCTGGCCGTGGACGTCGACGATCCGGCCGACGCGGGCCGCTGGGTGGTGGCCGCCGCCGGGGTCGGCGAATCGGAGCTGGCGGTCCGCGGCGGGCAGGTACGCGTGCCGCGTCTCGTACGCGCGACGGGTGGCCTGACCCCGCCCGATGACACGTCGGCCGGTGACTGGCGGCTGGGCTACGAGGGCCAGGGCACGCTCGAGTGCCTGCGCCTCGTCCCGTCCGACGGCCGCCGCGCCGAGCTGGCCCCCGGCCAGGTACGCGTGGGGCTGCGCGCGGCGGGCGTGAACTTCCGCGACGTGCTCACCGTGCTCGGCGTGTACCCGGGCCCCGCCGGTCCGCTCGGCCTCGAAGGCGCGGGCGTGATCCTGGAGGTCGGGCCCGAGGTGTCGGGCTTCGAGGTCGGCGACGCGGTGATGGGCGTCTTCACCGGCGCGTTCAGTTCCGTGGTCACCGCCGACTCGCGGACGCTGATCCCGATGCCGTCCGGATGGACCTTCGCGCAGGCGGCCGGGGCGCCGGTGGCGTTCGCCACCGCCTGGCACGGCCTGGTCGAACTCGCCGGGCTCGGCAAGGACGAGTCGGTGCTGGTGCACGCGGCGGCCGGCGGCGTCGGCATCGCGGCGGTACAGCTGGCACGCCACCTGGGAGCGCGGGTCTTCGGCACGGCGAGCCCGGCCAAGTGGGACATCGTCCGCGGGCTGGGCGTGCCGCAGGACCGCATCGCGTCGTCGCGAACCCTCGACTTCGAGTACGAGTTCGGCGCCGACGCCGGTCGCCCGATGCACGTGGTGCTCAACTCCCTGGCCGGGGAGTTCGTGGACGCCTCGCTGCGCCTGACGGCTCCGGGCGGACGCTTCGTGGAGATGGGCAAGACCGACGTACGCTCCGCCGAGGACGTGCGGCGCGACTACGAGGTCTCCTACCAGGCCTTCGACCTGCTGGAGAGCGGGCCGGAGCGGATCGGAGCGATCTTCGCCGCGCTGAACCCGCTGCTCTCCACCGGAGAGCTGCGTCCCCTGCCGGTGACGTGCTGGGACGTACGGCAGGCCGGTGAGGCGTTCCGTTACCTGAGCCAGGGTCGCAACATCGGCAAGGTCGTGCTGACCCTGCCCGTCCCGGAGCCGGTCGACGCGACCGGCTCGGCCCTGGTCACCGGCGCGTCCGGCGCGCTGGGCGCCCTCGTGGCGGGCCATCTCGCCGAGAACGGCACGCGGGACCTGGTGCTGGCGTCGCGGCGTGGGCCGATGGCCGGGGGAGTGGCCGAGCTGGCCGCCGACCTGGTGGCGAGCGGCGCCACCGTGCGCGTCGTGGCCTGCGACGTCGCGGAGCGGGACCAGGTGTCCGGGCTCATCGAGGGCCTGGCCCGGGCCGGGGCTCGGCTCCGCAGTGTCGTGCACACCGCCGGGGTACTGGACGACGCGGTCCTCACGGCGCTGAGCCCGGAGCGCATGGAGGCGGTGCTCCGCCCGAAGATCGACGGCGCGCGGAATCTCCACGAACTCACCGCCGGGCTCGACCTGGACGCGTTCGTGCTCTTCTCGTCCGTCGCAGGAGTCTGGGGCGCGGCCGGGCAGGGCGCCTACGCGGCGGCCAACACCTACCTCGACGCCCTCGCGGCGAAGCGGCGCAGGGAAGGCCTGCCTGCGGTGTCGATCGCGTGGGGCCCGTGGCGGATGGAGAACGCATCGGGCATGACCGGCGGTCTCGGCCGCGGTGACTGGGAGCGGATGGCCCGGCAGGGCCTGCGGCCGCTGTCCGCCACCGACGGTCTCGCGCTGCTGGACCGGGGCGCGGACGCCGGATCGGCCCTGGTCGTCGCGGCCCGGCTGGACCTGGCACGGCTGGCCTCCGCCGGCGACGGCCCCTCGCCGTTGCTGTCCAGGCTGGCACGCCGCACCGGCGGCGGGCGGCGTACGGCCGGGACGGCCAACGCCCAGCAGGACCTGGCCACCCGCCTCTCCACGCTGTCCTCCGACGAGCAGAACCAGGCGCTGCTGGAGATCCTGCGGTCGCAGACCGCGCTCGTCCTGGGGATCACCAGCCCGCAGGCGATCGACGCGCACCGCTCGTTCCGCGACCTGGGCTTCGACTCCCTGACCGCCGTCGAGCTGCGCAACCGCCTGAACACCCTGACCGGTCTCCAGCTGTCGGCGACCATGATCTTCGACCACCCGACCCCCGACGCCCTCGCGGCCCGGATCGTGCAGGAACTGCTCGGCGCTCCGGTCCAGGAGGAGACGCCCGCGCTGACCGCCTTCTCCGAGCTCGAGAAGCTGGAGTCGTCCGTGGAGCGGATCGTCGAGGACGAGGCCGCCAAGCTCCGCCTCGAATCCCGGCTGCGAGCGATCCTGGCCCGGCTCGCGGGCGGCGGCGCCTCGGCCGAGCCCGTCGCCGACGGCCTCGACTCGGCCGACGACGACGCCATGTTCGACTTCATCGACAACCAGCTCGGAATCTGATCGCGTCGCGATCGCTCATCGTGATCGAGGAAGGTACCCGCCCCATGGCGAACGAGGACAGGCTCCGCGACTACCTGAAGCGGGTCACCACCGAGCTGACCCAGACCAGGGAACGGCTGCGCCGGATGGAGGACCAGCAGCAGGAGCCGATCGCCATCGTCGGGATGGGTTGCCGCTTCCCCGGCGGAGCCGCCTCGCCGGAGGGGCTGTGGGACCTGCTGGCCGCCGGGACGGACGCGATCACGCCGTTCCCGGCCGACCGCGGCTGGGACGTCGACGCGCTGGCCGGCCCCGACCCGACGGGCGACGCGTACGCGGCGGTCGGCGGCTTCGTCCAGGACGCCACCGAGTTCGACGCCGGGTTCTTCGGCATCAGCCCGCGCGAGGCGATGGGCATCGATCCGCAGCAGCGGCTGCTGCTCGAGGTGACGTGGGAGGCTCTGGAGCGGGCGGGCATCGACCCGCTGTCGCTGCGCGGCTCCCGTACGGGCGTGTTCACCGGTTCGTTCGCGGTCGGATACGGCAGCGGCACGCCCGGCGATCTCGACTGGGGCCTGCCGGAGGACGACGCCCTGCAGGGGTACCTCCTGACCGGCATCGCGGGCAGCGTCGTGACGGGCCGGGTGGCCTACACGCTGGGCCTGGAGGGCCCCGCGGTGACGCTGGACACGGCCTGCTCCTCGTCGCTGGTGGCGTTGCACCTGGCGTGCCGTTCGCTGAGGGCGGGGGAGTCGACGCTGGCGTTGGTCAGCGGCGTGACCGTGCACGCGACCCCGGGGATCTTCGTCGACTTCGCGCGGCAGGGAGGTCTGGCCGCGGACGGGCGGTCCAAGGCGTACTCCGACGACGCGGACGGTACCGGCTGGGCCGAGGGCGTCGGCGTGCTCGTCGTGGAGCGGTTGTCGGACGCGCGGCGCAACGGGCACCGGGTGCTCGCGGTGGTGCGCGGCAGCGCGGTGAACCAGGACGGTGCGTCGAACGGTCTGACCGCGCCGAACGGCCTGTCGCAGCAGCGGGTGATCCGGGCGGCGCTGTCGGACGCGGGGCTGTCGCCGTCCGAGGTGGACGTGGTGGAGGGTCACGGTACGGGGACCCGGCTGGGGGACCCGATCGAGGTCCAGGCGCTGATCGCGACCTATGGCAAGGAGCGCCCTTCGGACCGGCCCTTGGTACTGGGGTCGGTGAAGTCGAACTTCGGGCACACGCTGGCCGCCGCGGGCGTGGCGGGGCTCATCAAGACCGTCGAGGCGATGCGGCGCGGGGTGGTCCCGGCGACGTTGAACGTGGGCCGTGCGACGTCGGCGATCGACTGGTCGGCCGGCGGCGTGGCCCTGGCGGCGGAGGCGACGCCGTGGCCGGTGACCGGCCGGGTACGCCGGGCCGGGGTGTCGTCCTTCGGGATCAGCGGCACGAACGCCCACGTGATCCTCGAGCAGGACCTCGAGGCGCCGGAGGTCTCCGGTGGGGCGCCGGACGGTGAGCCGGCGGAGCTGCCGGTCGTGGTGTGGCCGGTGTCGGGGCGTGGTGCCGAGGGCCTGGCCGGGCAGGCCGGCCGGCTGAAGGAGTTCGTCGAGGCGCGGCCGGGGCTGGGCACCGCGGACCTCGGCTGGTCGCTGGTGTCGACGCGCGCCGGTCTTGAGCGGCGCGCGGCCGTCGTGGGCGTGGGCCGGGCCGAGCTGCTGGCGGGCCTGGGCGCGCTGGCGGCCGGAAATGAGGCCGGGAACGTCGCGTCGGGGCAGGCCGGTTCCGGTGGTGACGTCGGCTTCGTGTTCAGCGGTCAGGGCGCGCAGCGGCTGGGGATGGGCCGGGAGCTGTACGCGGCCTATCCGGTGTTCGCCCGCGCCTTCGACGACGTGTGCGCGGAGCTGGACGCGCATCTGGACCGGCCGGTGTCCGGGGTCGTCCACGGCGACGACGCCGAGCTGGTGAACCAGACGGTGTGGGCGCAGTCGGGGCTCTTCGCGGTCGAGGTCGCCCTCTGCGAGCTGCTGGCGTCGTGGGGCGTGAGGCCGCAGGTCGTGGGCGGTCATTCGATCGGTGAGCTGGCGGCGGCGTACGTCGCCGGGGTGTGGTCACTGGAGGATGCCGCAAGGGTGGTCGCGGCGCGCGGCCGGTTGATGCAGGCACTGCCGTCCGGCGGCGCGATGGTGGCGGTCAACGCCCCCGAGTCGGTGGTGGCCGAGGTGCTGGTGGACTGCGGTGAGCTGCCGCTGGGGATCGCGGCGGTGAACGCACCGGACTCGGTGGTGCTCTCCGGCGAGGAGCAGGCGGTCGAGCTGGCCGTGAAACGCCTGACCGAGCTCGGCGTGCGGACCAAGAAGCTGCGTGTCTCGCACGCCTTCCACTCCCCGCTCATGGAACCCATGCTCGAGGACTTCGCGAAGGTCGCCGCGTCCGTGACGTACCACCGGCCGCAGCTCGCGCTGGTGTCCGGGCTGACCGGAACCGTCGTGGCCGACGAGGTGCTCGAACCGGCCTACTGGGTGCGGCACGTACGCGAGGCGGTCCGGTTCGCCGACGAGGTGGAGGGCTTCCGCGCCGCGGGCGTCCGTACCTTCGTGGAGGTCGGCCCGGACGCGGCGCTGACGCCGATCGTGGCCCCGGAGCCCGACGAGGCATGGCTGCCGGTCCTGCGCCGCGACCGCCCCGAGGCCGGATCACTGCTCCACGCGGTGGCGAGCCTGTGGACCCGCGGCACCGACGTGGACTGGCCGGGCCTGTACGCCGGCAGCGGCGCGCGCCACGTCGATCTGCCGACGTACGCCTTCCAGCACCGCCGCTACTGGACCGCGCCGTCCGGCGGCACCGCCGACGCGGCCGGTCTGGGCCTGTCCCCGGCCGACCACCCCCTGCTCGGGGCCGCGGTGGACCTGCCAGAGACCGGCGGGATGGTGCTGACCTGCCGGCTGTCGCTCCGTACGCATTCCTGGCTGCGCGACTTCACCGTCCGGGACGTCGTGGTGGTGCCCGCGACGGCGCTGCTGGAGATGGCCGTACGCGCCGCGGACGAGGCGGGGTCGGGACGCGTCGGCGAGCTGGTGCACGAGGCGCCGCTGGCGATGCCGGAGACCGGTGGCGTACGCGTGCAGGTGTCCGTGAGCGCGCCGGACGAGGACGGCCGCCGCGAGCTGGGCATCTACGCGTGCGCCGACGACGGCGACCCGGAGTGGGTCCGGCACGCGTTCGGGACGCTGGAGCCGGAGGCCGGATCGGCGTCCGGCGACGTGGGCCTGACTCAGTGGCCGCCCGCCGGCGCCGAACCCCTGGACCTGGAGCTGCGCGGCGTACGCGCCGGGTGGGTGCGCGGCGACGAGGTGTTCGCCGAGGTCGCGCTCCCCGACGGAACCGGTTCGGACGGCTTCGGGCTGCATCCGGCGCTGCTGGACGCGGCGCTGCAGGTCATCGAGGTCGGGAGCGCCGAGCGTCAGGCGCGGGTGCCGTTCGCGTGGACGGACGTGGCCGTGCACGCCGTGGACGCCGTCTCGGCGCGGGTACGGATCACCCCGGCCGACGGCGGCGCGTCGGTGACCCTGGCCGACGCCACCGGCGGCCTGATCGCCACGATCGGGTCGCTGTCGCTGCGGGAGCTGTCCGCCGACGCGCTGGACCCGGCCGCCGTACTGGCCCGCCAGTCCCTGTTCGCCGTGGAATGGCAGCCGGTCCCGGTGGACGCCGAGGCCGACACGTCCGGCTGGGCGGTGCTGGGCTCGGACGACCGCTACGGCGTGCCGCGCTACTCCGACCTGTCTGACCTGGTCGCCGCCGTCGGCAAGGGCGCCCCGGTGCCGCACACCGTCATCGTCCACTGCCCGCCGTCGCGCGCCGAGAGGGCCGCCACGATCACCGGCGCCGTCGTCGGCGCGGTCGCCGGGGCGCTGACCGGCGTCGCCGACGCCCTCGCCGGGAACTCCGGCGTTGACCGCGCCGGAACGATCGAGCGGGTGGCCGAACAGGTCGTCGGCGGCGTGACCGGCGCGGTCGGCGGCCTGACGGCCGGGGCCGCCGTGGGATCGGCGCTCATCGACCGACCCGGCACCGCGCGTGGCGCCGTGCTGCGGATGCTGGACACGGTGCAGGGCTGGCTGGCCGAGGAGGCGTTCGCGGCGTCTCGCCTGGTCGTCGTGACCGAACGCGCGGTGGACGCGGGCCCGGAAGCGCCGGTACGCCCGGAGTCGGCCGGAGTGTGGGGCCTGCTGCGCGTGGCGATCTCGGAGAACCCGGGTCGGCTGCTGGCCGTGGACGTGGACGATCTGTCGGAGGCGGGCCGCCTGGTGGTCGGCGCGGCCGGCGTCGGCGAGCCGGAACTCGCGGTACGCGCCGGCGAGGTACGGGTGCCGAGGCTCACGCGGGCCGAGGACGCGTCGTCCGCGAAGAGCGTGCCGGAAGCGGTGCTGATCACCGGCGCGACCGGCGCCCTGGGCGCCCTCGTGGCCGGCCGGCTGGCCGACGGCGGCGCGCGTGACCTGGTGCTGACCTCCCGCCGGGGGCCGATGGCCGCCGGGGTCGCCGAACTGGCCGCGAGCCTGGCGGCGCGCGGCGCCTCGGTGCGGGTGGCGGCCTGTGACGTCACCGAGCGGCACGAGGTCGCCGGGGTCCTGGACGGCCTGTCCACGGCCGGCGTACGGCTGCGCGGCGTCGTGCACACCGCCGGCGTGCTGGACGACGCGGTCCTGACGACCCTGAGTCACGACCGGGTGGAGGCGGTGCTACGCCCGAAGATCGACGGCGCGTGGCACCTCCACGAGCTGACCGCCGGGCTCGACCTGGACGCGTTCGTGCTCTTCTCCTCGGTCGCGGGGGTCTGGGGTGCGGCCGGCCAGAGCGCCTACGCCGCGGCGAACACGTTCCTCGACGGGCTGGCGGCGTACCGGCGAAGCGAGGGCCTGCCGGCGACGTCGATCGCGTGGGGTCCGTGGCGCCTCGACGACGTGACGGGCATGACCGGCGGTCTCGACCGCGGCGACTGGGACCGGATGGCCCGGCAGGGCCTCCGCCCGCTGTCCGCCGCCGACGGCCTGGTCCTCCTGGACCGGCTGATCCACACCGACCGGGCGCTGACCGCGAGCGTCCGCCTCGACCTGGCAGGCCTGTCCCGCGCCGCCGAGGACCCGTCTCCGCTGCTGTCCCGCCTCGTACGCCGTCCCGGCGGACGACGCAGCGCCGGGGCCGCGGCGACCAAGCAGGACCTGGCGGCGCGGCTGGCCGTGTTGAACCCCCAGGACCAGGGTGTGGCGCTTCTGGAGATCCTGCGGTCGCAGATCGCCGTGGTGCTGGGACTGCCCAGCCCGGAGGCGATCGACGCCCGCCGTACGTTCCGGGAGCTCGGCTTCACCTCGCTGACCGCCCTGGAACTGCGCAACCGGCTGAACATCAGCACCGGGCTCCAGCTGCCCGCCACCATGATCTTCGACTACCCGACGTCCGACGCCCTCGCGGAGTACCTGCGGGCGGCCGTCGTCGGCACGGCGGGCGACGAGGCGCCCGCCCTGAAGGCGCTCGACCGGCTCGAGTCCCTCCTGACCGCCCTGGATCCCGGCGGCGAGGGCCGGTCCAAGCTGATCACCCGGATGGAGGGCATCGTCCAGGACCTCCGCAGCGGCACCGCGCACAACGCGTCGAGCCGCCGGGAGCTGGAGAAGGCTAGCGATGAGGAGATGTTCGACCTCATCGACCAGGAGCTGGGGCTGTAGGCCGGCCCGTACGGGCCTGGCGATACGCGAAAACGCGGCGGCACGTGATGTGCCGCCGCGTTTCTCGCGTTTCCCGGATCCTCAGTCGAACAGGTCCGGCTCGCTGCGCGCGATCTCCTCGTACATCGGCTGGAACTGGATCCACGCCGCGTACTCGTGGCCGAGCTGCCCGTAGGTCAGCTTGGCGTTCTCATGGCTGATCGGGTACGTCGTCCCGGCGGCCTTGGCGACGAGCTGAGCCTGTGCGGTCCGCTCCATCGTGATGAACCACCAGGCGGCACCCTCCACGGACGCGCCCACGGTCAGCAGGCCGTGGTTGCGCAGGATCGCGGCCTTGTTCGAGCCGAGCACCTGCGCGATCCGCTTGCCCTCATCGAGGTCCTCGACCAGACCGGTGTAGTCCTCGAAGACCGCGTGGTCCTCGTAGAACGCGCACGCGTCCTGGGTGAGCGGCTCGATGTGCTGGTGCGTCGAGGACAGCGCCTTGCCGTACAGGGAGTGCGCGTGCGCGGCCCCGACGGCGTCCGGGCGCGCCTTGTGCACCGAGGAGTGGATGACGAACGCCGCACGGTTGACGATGTGCTTGCCCCGTACGACGTTGCCCTCCTCATCGACGAGCAGCAGGTCGCTGACGCGGACGTGCTTGAAGGGGATGCCGAACGGGTTCACCCAGAAGTAGTTCGGGAACTCGGGGTCGCGGGCGGTGATGTGGCCGGCCACGCCCTCCTCGAACCCGAACCGGGCGAACAGCCGTAGAGCGGCGGCGAGCCGCTCCATGCGGTGCCGCCGCTCGTGGGCCGGAGTGGCGAAGACCGGCGGCTTGTAGCGCTCGTTGAGCTCCGACTCCGGGATGGGTTTGAGATCTTCGAGCGAGAGCGCTTCCGTGTCGGTCACGGCGGAGCCTTTCTCGATGCTGTCGGCCGCCGGTGTGGCGGGCCGCCGGGTCCGGGTCAGGACTCCGCGGCGCCGCTCTTGGCCTTGGACTTGGACTTGGACTTCGGCTTGGCCTGCGGCTCAGCCGCTGCCGCTGCCTCGGCCTCGGTCGCCGGCTCGGCGGGCTGCGCCGGGACGGTGAGTCCAGGGACACCGAGGTCCGGCACGGTCTTGACCGCCTGGAGGGCCGACTCGATCGCCTCGGCGAGGGTCGGGGATACCGTGTCGTCGAATTCCACCCTGGTCACCGGGACGCCGGCGTTGGTGGGCAGAGTGTCGGAGCCGAATGTGGCCTCCTTGCAGCCGGCCTCTTTCAGAGCGGCTGATTCACTGTCGGTGATCTCCCGGCTCAGAACCAGCGAGAATTTGTAGCCCACGCCGCAACACCCCAATATCCGTCGCAATTGTCGAACGCTGACTTAGGCCATTTGATCGCTGAACGGTATCCGCGCCCACCAGGCGGTGCAAGAGTCGCGAACGGTGTTCGGTGGACGTTGTTCAACTGTGGAATGGTGGCAGTTGAGCGATGTGGGTGTCGAGCGCTAGGATCCCGCCGGTATCAGCTCGATCACGCCGCGGTAATGTGACCTCTCGGTCGGCGTTCCGGAACGATTACCGTGGTCCGGACCGGGCCTGGGCATTCAGCGCGGCCCTTCATTTCTCCCTGGGGGAGCGGCATGCCGCAGCTTTCTTCCGACGACAATCTCTGGTGCCGTCGCTACCGCGCCGCGGAGAACCCGACCGCCCGGCTGGTCTGCCTGCCGTACGCCGGCGGGTCGGCGCCCTACTTCCGTCCCACGGCGCTGGCGCTGGACCCGAGCGTGGACGTCGTCGCGATCCAGTACCCGGGCCGCCAGGACCGCCGCGCCGAAGCCCCCATCGCCGACATGGCGGAGCTGACCGACCGGCTCCACGGGATCCTGTCCCGGATGCCCGCGCTGCCGCTGACCTTGTTCGGCCACAGCATGGGCGCCGTCCTGGCCTTCGAGGTCGCCCGCCGCCTCGAGGCCGACGGCGACGGCCCGGTGCACCTGTTCGCCTCCGGCCGCCGTGCGCCCTCGACCCAACGGGACGAGGCGATCCACCTGCGCGACGACGCGGGCATCCTCGACGAGCTGCGTCAGGGCGACGGGACCGCGGCGGCCATCCTCAACGACGAGGAGATGATGCGCGCGGCGCTGCCCGCCCTGCGCGCCGACTACAGGGCCACCGAGACGTACCGTTGCCCGCCGGGCGCCACGGTCGCGTGCCCGATCACCGCGCTGACGGGGGACAGCGACCCCAAGACGACGCCGGCCGAGGCCGAGGCGTGGGCCGGGCACACCACCGGGTCCTTCACCCTGCAGACGTACCGTGGCGGCCACTTCTTCCTCGCCGGCAACGCGCGCCAGGTCAACACCATGCTCGGCGTGCACTTCGCCTCCGACCGCGCGCGCCTGTAAGGGCGCGGGCCCGTCCTATGAACCGGTCGGGAACACGAGCGGAACGCTGTTGATGCCGATGACCCCGGTCGGCCAGATGACCTGAGGCGTGGTGCCGGGGGCCAGCTCGTACTCGGGGATCCGGCGGTGCCACTCCTCCAGGACGACCCGCAGTTCGGTACGTGCCAGGTTGATGCCGATGCAGCGGTGCGGCCCGCCGCCCCAGGTGAGGTTGTTGTACTCGCGGCTCAGGTCGATGGCGTCCGGGTCGTCCAGGTCTCTGGGGTCCCGGTTGGCGGCGCCGACCGCGATCCCCACGGCGGATCCCGCCGGGATGTGCACGCCGTCCAGGACGACGTCCTTGGTCGCCACGCGCGGGACGACGGCGTTGGCGGGGTCGACGCGCAGCATCTCCTCGACCGCCGCCGGGATGGCGGAGGGGTCCTCGGCGAGCCGGCGGCGGAGTTCCGGGCGCGCGGCCAGCTTGGCGAACATCAGGCTCAGCGCGCACGTCACCGAGTCGGTTCCGGCCAGGACGAAGAGGAAGCAGAGGCCGATGGCCTCCTCGTCGGTGAAGGGTTCGTCCTCCGAGTCGTTCTTGAAGAGGTCGCGCAGGAGGCCTTCTGCCCGGCCGGCGCGGCACGCGGCGACGTGCGCGCTGACGTACTCGAACAGCTCGCCCGCGGACTGCAGCGCCTCGGGCGGTGCCTCGCCGGACCCGGACAGGTCGGCCATCTGGATGATGACCTCACGCCAGGCGAGAAGGCGATCGAGGTCGTGGGCGGGCATCCCGAACAGCGTGAGGAAGACCGCGCCGGGGACCGGCCGCGCGAGTTCGGAGACCACGTCACAGGAGCCGCGTTCGGCGATGGCGGCGATGAGCGCGGTCACGTGGTCACGCACCGCCTGCTCCAGGGACGCCGCCGCGCGCGGCGTGAAGAACGGCTGGAGCAGGCGCCGGTAACGGGTGTGGGCGGGCGGGTCGAAGCCGAGGGGCACCAGCGGGACGGGGCTGCCGAGCGTGGCCAGCGCCTGCTCCGATGAGAAGGTCTCGGGGTTCTTGAAAACGTGTTCGGCCAGCTCGCGAGTGGTGACGAGATAACCGGCGTTGGACCGTACGACCGGTCCGGCCTCACGCAGGATCCGATAACCCTCACCGCGGTCGTCGGCCATTGGCAGCCGGTCCAGCCGGAGGAGATCCTCGTCCGTCTCTGCAGTCACGATCATCCCGCCCTTGCGTCTTTGACGCGCTGGATCGTACGGGCAACGACGATCGTTGGGAAGACCGCGATTTCCATTCTCTTCCCGCGCACCACCGTGAGCACGCGGAACGTCTGCGGCAGGCCGCGAACGGTGCCGGCGTTCGATGGCATTCGCCATGACATCACCTTGACAGTGTCTGAACGGCTGCTCAAACTCTGGGCAATTGCCGCCGGCGCTCGTGAGGAGCAGGCCATGCCGCGCAACCTGTCCAGCCGACTCCACCGCCTACGGCGTGTCGCCTGCGTGGCGGTGCTGGCGGTGTTCGGCGCGTTGGTCCTCCCTGGAATCGCGAACGCGCACGTCGAGCGCCCGGCGTACTGGCCGCTGCCCGGGCCCGACTGTTCGATCAGTCCCTGCGCCGGCGGCGTCGTGCCCACGCCGCGCTCGCTGGCCTCGGCGGCCGATCCGGCCAAGGACGGCACCACGCGTGTCGTCTGCCAGCCGGACTCGCTCACCCGGTTGACATCCTCGATCGCCGCCGCGCGGGAGAAGGGCTACGACCTGCGTCCCACCGACCACCGCACCTTCAGTGCGGCGGAGGCCAGTGAGCTGCTGGACGTCAACACCCGGCTGTACGCGATGTGCCAGTACCACGAGATCCAGCCGGCGGTCACGGACTCGCACAACAACGACCGGGTCGTCATCATGCCCGGCCTGTACACCGAGCCGACGGCACGCGCCAGGCCGACCAACGACCCGGCCTGCGAGCAGTACAAGATCACCGACAACACCGGCGGGGACATCAGCGGCGCGGTGACGTACCCGTACCAGTACCACTGCCCCAACGACCAGAACCTCATCGCGGTGATCGGCCGGGATCTCGGCCCCGGGCAGGACCCCCACCCGCCGAACGTCGACCGGCACGGCATCCCCAACCGCGGGGCCTGCGTCCGCTGCAACCTGCAGATGGAGGGGTCCGGCGTCAGCGCGGACGACGTGGTGATCGACGCCGGCCGGGTCGAGTCCGGCAACGGCGCGCCGATCGGCTCGGTGAAGGACGTGGGCATCCGCGCCGACCGCGCCGACGGGTTCGTGCTGCGCAACGTGCTCGTCCGGCACGCCGCCGAGCACGACATCTACGTCCTGGAGTCCAACGGCTACCTGCTCGATCGCTTCAAGGCGTACTGGGCGGGGGAGTACGGCGTCCTGACCTTCGTCGAGGACCACGGACTCATCGAGAACTGCGACGCGGCCGGCAGCGGCGACTCGGGTCTGTACCCGGGAGCCGGGGCGAAGACCGGCGCCGGGCGGGACACGAGGTTCTACCCGAAGTCGCGGTACAGCCAGGAGGTCCGCCTCTGCGACTCGCACCACAACCTCGCCGGATACTCCGGCACCGACGGCAGCGGCACCCACGTCGACCACAACGACTTCTACGACAACGCGCTCGGCTTCACGACCGACGTCTTCACCGCCGCCGGGCATCCAGGGTTCCCGCAGCAGGGCGACCTGATCGAGTACAACAACTTCTACTCGAACAACTTCAACCCGTACCTGCCGGGCTCGTCGATCGAACCGGCCCAGCCGGAACCGGTCGGCACCGGCCTGTGGATCGCCGGCGGCAACGACAACGTCGTGCGGTACAACCACTTCTACGACAACTGGCGTCGTGGGGCGATGCTGTTCGCCGCGCCGGACGCCGCGATCTGCGGCCCCGTCATCGGCAGCACCATCCCGGTCCCGGGCTGCGATCCGCTCAAGCTCTCCACCTCCTACCGCAACCGGTTCTACGGCAACGTCATGGGCGTCGGCCCGAACGACCAGGCCGTGCCCAACGGCACCGACTTCTGGTGGGACTCCTTCCCCGCCAACACCGGCAACTGCTGGTACGGCAACACGGCCGCCACGGGGCGGAAGGTCACCACGTCACCGCTGCTGCTGCCCGACTGCAAGCTGCCGAGCATCGGCCTCGGCAGCACGAACGAGCTCGAACTGATCGCGTGCTTCGCGTCCATGCAGACGTCCAGCCTCGACCTCGGCCTCTGCCCGTGGTTCACGACGCCGCCCAAGCCCACGGCCACCGCGGCCGTGTCCTCGTGGCCCGACGGTGCCGATCCGACCCAGCTGACGCCGCTCTGCGCGCTGTACCGGGAAGCGCCGACCGCGCTCTGCAGGAGGCCTCGATGATCCGCGCGGTCGCGGTCGCGGGTTCGCTGTTCGCGCTCGCCGCCTGCCAGGCGTCACACCACGACGGGCGGCCGTCGGCGGCCGACCCCGCCACCGTACGTACCGCGCAGTGCCACGACTGGAAGGCGCTGAAGTCCAAGGAGCGCGCGCGGCTCGTGGCCGGCATGCGCGTGTTCTTCGGCGGACAGGTCGACATCCCCGGCGCGCACGGCCAGGTGCTTCCCGACAAGTCCGCCTACACGCTGTTCGACTCCTACTGCCGGCCGCCGTACGCCGACGCGTTCGCGCTCTACCGGATCTACGGCAACGCGGCGGCCTTCACCAACCCGAGCACGGGAGAGCAGCGCTGACGCGTCCTCGTCAGGATTCGCCGTGGACGCGTTCGGCCCAGCGTTCGGCCCAGGCGCTCATGGGCTGGTACGCGTCGAGCAGCCGCCGGCCCTCGGCGGTGAGCCGGTAGCCGCCGTCGGTGAGTTCGGTGATCCCGGCCGTGCGGAGCTCCTGCAGCCGCTGGTTGAGGACGCTCGACGACATGCCCTCGCATCGGCTCTGGAGCGACCGGAAGACCAGCGGCTCCTCGCGGAGCTCCCAGATCACCCGCAACGACCAGCGCCTGCCGAGCAGGTCGAGCAGCGCCATGATCGGCCGACCGCCGGAGGAGCCCCGTGACGGCCGTCCCGGCAGCGGGATGTCCGGTGAGACGCTCATCGCATTGTGCTCCGAAAATCGAAGCGATACGGTGAGTGCTGTCGAAATCGAAGCATGCAGAGGAGTCTACCGCTCATGGCCGAGACACGACTCGCGCCGCTCGAACCGCCGTACGCACCCGGCATCGACGCGGCGCTCACCAAGTGGATGCCACCGGGCAGCCCGCTGGAGCCGCTCCGGCTCTTCCGCACGCTGGCCCTGCACGAGGAGCTCTTCGGCCGGATGCGCCCACTGGGCGCCGGCATCCTCGGCGGCAAGGCGACGGTCCCGCCCCGGGTACGCGAGGTGGTCATCCACCGAACCTGCGCGCTGACCGGCGCCGAGTACGAGTGGGGCGTGCACGCCATCGCGTTCGGTGAGCCGCTGGGCTTCACCGACGAACAGCTCCGCTCGACCGTCCACGGAAGCGGGCAGGACGCCTGCTGGGACGCCGAGCAGGGCACCGCCTTCCGCCTCGCCGACGAGCTCCACGCGACCAGCACCGTCTCCGACGATCTGTGGCACGCGCTCACCCGGCACTTCGACACGACGCAGATCCTCGAGCTGCTGGCCACGGCCGGCTGGTACCACCTGATCGGGTTCGTCTGCAATGCCGCCGGCGTACAGCACGAGGAATGGGCCGCCCGGTTCCCGGAGGCTGCCGCATGAGGGTCGCCGTCGTCGCGTACGCCGGGTTCAACGAACTCGACATCTTCGCGAACCTCCACATCCTGAACCGCACCCGCCGCGTGAGCCCGCAAGCCGCCATCACCGCGGAGCTCGTGTCCCCGTCCCGCACCCTGACCTCCATGTACGGCGTCGAGGTCGCCACGGCCGGTCCCCTCTCGTCCGTACGCGACGCCGACGCCGTACTGATCGGCAGCGGCGGCATCCCGGACGCCCTCGAGGACGAGGCGTGCCTGGCCGAACTCCACCTCGATCGAGCCCGGCAGCTCATCGGGTCCCAATGCTCGGGCGCCCTGGTCCTCCAGCGCCTCGGCCTGCTGGACGACCAGCCCGCCTGCACCGACGCGGTGTTCCGTCCACGGCTCGAGGCGCTCGGCGTCACCGTGCTCGACAGGCCGTTCCACTCCCACGACAACGTGGGCACCGCGGGCGGCTGTCTCTCCGCCGCACATCTGAGCGCCTGGTTCATCACGCGCCTCCTCGGAGTCGAGACCGCCGCCGCGACCCTGAGGACCGTCGCGCCCGTCGGCCAAGAGGACGACTTCGTCGCGAACATTCTGGGCGGCATCGAACGTCCGGAGGTGGAAACCGCCACACGTCTCGCGGGCGCCTGGCGCCCGCCCGAGACCCCGGGGAATCGGCTGGGAAGGCCGCCGTGAACTCCACGAACTCTTCGCGGCCCTGACCGTCCCCGGCCGTCAGGTCAGCAGGTAGTAGATCTCGGTCCAGACCTCGGCGGGATCGTCGCTGTGCGGCCCGTAGACCTCCCACCGTGGGCCGGCCGGTTGCCGGCCGTGCGCGGCGCACCAGGCCTGTACGGCCTGGTGCGCCGCCGCCAAGCCCGCGTACGGTCCGCGGTGGACGGTCATCGCCGTCGGTCCCGCCGGCAGCGCCGACGCGACCACCCGTCCGGTGAGAGGGCATGGCCGGGTCAGTTCGACGCCGACCTCGACGTTGGGCAGGTCGTCGCGGTACAGCATGACGTTGCGGCAGCCGCGGTCGATTCCGTTCGCGCGCAGGCACGCCCATACCTCGTTCAGGAGTTCGGGCCACAGCGCCGGGAACTCCTGCCACGTGGTCGTCGCGGTGACCACCGCGGTCGGACGGGCCTCGACCTCGGTGACGGTCACTCGATGGCTCATTTCCCCTCCATGACCTGACTAGTGGCCTGGACCACCCATTCCCTTGGCCGCAATCTCCGCAACCTTCAACAGGCGAGGCGTCCTCGTAAGACGGGATAGCGTTGGCCTTCTATGACCGCAACGCTTGTCGCCAAGGATCTCGCCGCCGGACACGGTGACCGTGCCCTGTTCTCCGGGCTCGAGTTCGTCCTCTCGCCCGGGGAGGTCGTCGGCCTGGTCGGGGTCAACGGCGCGGGCAAGTCCACCTTGCTGCGGACCCTCGGGGGCCTGCTCGCGCCCGAGAGCGGCTCCGTGACGCTCAGCCCGACCTCGGCGGTCGTCGGCTACCTGCCGCAGGAGGCGGAGCGGCGCGAGGGTGAGACGGTGATCGGCTTCCTCACCCGGCGTACCGGGGTGGCCGATGCCCAGCGGGAGCTGGACCGGGCGACCGAGGGCCTGGTCGACGGGCGTGACGGCGCCGATGAGGACTACTCCCTCGCCCTGGAGCGATGGCTTGCGTTGGGCGGTGCCGACCTCGAGGACCGGGCCGGCGAGGTGGCCACCGAGCTGGGCCTGGCGGTCGATCTCGACCAGCCGATGGTCTCCCTGTCCGGCGGCCAGGCGGCCCGCGCGGGGATGGCGTCGCTGCTGCTCAGCCGCTACGACATCTTCCTGCTCGACGAGCCGACCAACAATCTGGACCTCGACGGGCTGGAGCGGCTCGAACGCTTCGTCATGAGCCTGCGGGCCGGCACGGTGCTGGTCAGCCACGACCGCGAGTTCCTGGACCGTACGGTCACCCGGGTCGTGGAGCTCGACCTGGCCCAGCAGCAGGTGAACACCTACGGCGGCGGGTACGCCGCGTACCTGGCCGAGCGCGAGGTCGCCCGCAGGCACGCGCGGGCCGACTATGAGGAGTACGCGGCCAAGGTCGATTCGTTGCAGGACCGCGGCCGGACCCAGCGGGAGTGGGCCGCCAAGGGCGTACGGAACGCCCGGCGAAAGGCCCGTGGCGCCAACGGCGGTGACAACGACAAGGTCGGCCGGAACTTCCGCGCCGACGCGAGCGAGAAGCAGGCGTCCAAGGTCCGGCAGACCGAGCGCGCGATCGAGCGGATGGAGGCCATCGAGGAGCCCCGCAAGGAGTGGGAGCTGCGGATGGAGATCGCCGTCGCCCCGCGTTCCGGCGCCGCTGTGGTGACCCTGCGCTCCGCGGTCCTGCGGCTCGGAACCTTCACGCTGGGCCCCGTCGACCTGCAGGTCAACTGGGCCGAACGCGTCGCGATCACCGGAGCCAACGGCGCGGGCAAGTCGACCCTGCTGTCGGCGCTGCTGGGCCGGGCCGAGCTCACGGAGGGCCATGCCTCGCTCGGTCCGGGTGTGGTGGTCGGCGAGGTCGACCAGGCGCGCGCCCTGTTCTTCGGCGAGGAGGCCCTGCTGGAGGCCTTCGGCGCGGTGGTCCCGGAGCTGCCGCCGGCCGAGATCCGTACCCTCCTGGCGAAGTTCGGGCTGCGCGCCGCGCACGTGACCCGTCCCGCGGCGACGCTGTCCCCCGGGGAACGCACGCGGGCGGCCCTCGCGTTGCTGCAGGCGCGCGGGGTGAACCTGCTCGTCCTGGACGAGCCGACCAACCACCTCGACCTCGCGGCGATCGAACAGCTGGAGTCCGCGCTCGACTCCTATCCCGGCACCCTGCTGCTGGTCACCCACGACCGCCGGATGATCGACGCGGTGCACACCACCCGCCGCCTCCACCTCACGGACGGCCGCGTCACCGAGACGAAACCGGGCTGATCGAATGCGCGAAATCGGCCGCCCATAGCAGGTGTGAATTTCGCGAATCAGCTGATCATGAACCAGGCATTGACGCGATCCTGACCGCTGGTTAACTTCCATGAGAGCGCTCTCCGCTCATCGAACGTGCGCCCCGCCAGCGCCCGTCAAGGGTTCAGGAGCACCCCGCCATGCATGCACAGAGGTCAATTCTCGCTGCCGTCTTCCTGCTGTTTTTGACAACGTTGTCTTTTGCCGTCACCCCGGGCGTGGCGTCGGCCGCCACGCTGTGCAACAAGTACTGCGACGCCCGCGATCCCGCGCTGAGCCCGAAGGACCGGGTGCCGGTGACGGCCTCGCTGTCGGGCCGCACGCTGGCGATGCACTTCGACGACGACGACGCGATGGGCTGGGCGTCCATCGACGGCGGCGGAGCCGGTGACGAGGTCTGGCTGGACCGGTCGATGGACGGCGGGCGGTCCTGGAACGACGGCAGCAAGCTGGGCGACACGACCGTGCCGTCGGGGCAGGGCGGCTGGCGCACCCTCATGTACAACGTCGACGACTGGAACACCCAGGGCGTCGGCGCGCTGCGCGCGTGCGGCCAGGTCGCGGGCTCCATCGCCTGTACGACCTGGGCGCGTACGACCTGGAACGCGGGGGAGCGACGCACCGCCGCGGCCACCGCCCTGATGATGTCGTACGACCGTGGCAGCAAGCTCTTCGGCGGCAACGGCTGGTGGACCGCCGCGAACGCCCTGACCGCGATCATCGACAACGTCCGCGTCACCGGCATGCCCAGCTACCGGTACGCCATCGCCGACACGTACGACAGGAACCTCGGCGCCCAGGGCGGCAACTTCACCAACGAGTACCTGGACGACACCGGCTGGTGGGGCCTCGCCTGGGTGGACGCGTACGACCTGACCGGCGACTCCCGTTACCTCAGCACGGCGCGTACGGACGCGGACCACATGAACGCCTACTGGGACGGCACGTGCGGCGGCGGCGTCTGGTGGAACCAGTCGAGCAATTACAAGAACGCCATCACCAACGAGCTCTTCCTCGAGCTGAACGCCGCCCTGCACAACCGCATCTCCGGCGACACGACGTACCTGAACCGCGCGAAGAACGAATGGTCCTGGTTCCAGAACAGCGGAATGATCAACGGCGACCACATGATCAACGACGGGCTCACCGCGTCCTGCGCCAACAACGGCCAGACGACCTGGACCTACAACCAGGGTGTGGTGCTCGGCGGGCTGGCCGAGCTGAACCGGGCCACCGGCGACTCCTCGTTTCTCACCACCGCGCGCACCCTGGCCGACGCCTCCACCACCAAGCTGGTGAGCGGTGGCGTGCTGCGCGAACCCGGTGAGGGCGACTCCTGCACCGGCGACGGCCCGACCTTCAAGGGCGCCTACGTACGCGGCCTCGGCGCGCTCAACGGCCGGCTGTCCGACCACCCGTACGCCGGCACGCTCGGCGGCTGGGCGAACTCCGCGTACGCCCACGACCGCAACCCCCTCGACCAGTACGGTCCGCACTGGGCCGGCGGCAACGGCGCCAGCGACTACGGCTGCCAGCAGAGCGTTCTCGACCTCCTGAACGCCGCAGGCTGATGAGGTTCGCGCCGGTGTGGGTGCTGGCCCTGCTCGCCGCCCTGCTCGTCGGGGGCGCCGCTCCGGCCCAGGCCGCGACCACGTCCATCACCGTGGACGGCGGCCAGGGCGGACGGACCTTCGACGGCATCGGCGCGATCAGCGGTGGCGGCGGTAACTCCCGCCTGCTGACGAACTACCCCGCCGCCCAGCAGTCGCAGATCCTGGACTACCTGTTCAAACCGGGGTACGGGGCCGACCTGCAGCTGCTGAAGCTGGAGATCGGCGGCGACGCCAACTCCACCGACGGCTCGGAGCCGTCGATCGAGCACACCCGAGGCGCGATCAACTGCGACGCGGGCTATGAGTTCTGGCTCGGCGAGCAGGCCAAGGCGCGCAACCCCGGCATCGGCCTGTACGGCCTGGCGTGGGCGGCCCCGGGCTGGATCAACGGCGGGTTCTGGTCCACCGACACGATCAACTACCTGATCTCGTGGCTGGACTGCGCCAAGCAGCACGACCTCACCATCAAGTACCTCGGCGGCTGGAACGAGCGCGGCCACGACGCGAACTGGTTCGTCCAGCTGCGTACGGCGCTGAACGCGCACGGCTACCCGGGCGTCCAGCTCGTCGCCGACGACAGCGGCTGGGGCGTCGCCGACGACATGGCGGGCAACCCCGCCTTCAACGACGCGGTCTCCATCATCGGCGCGCACTACTCGTGCGAGGGCGGCGATGGCGGCAGCGCCGACACGTGCTCCAGCACCGCCACGGCCAAGAACAACGGCAAGCCGCTGTGGGACAGCGAGAGCGGCTCGCAGGACATGGACACCGGCGCGCCCGCGCTGATCCGCGCCATCGTGCGCGGCTACACCGACGCCAGGATGACCAGCTTCTTCAACTGGCCGCTCATCGCCGCGATCTACCCCACGCTGCCCTACAACACCGTCGGCCTGGCGACCGCCGCATCACCCTGGTCGGGCGCCTACACGATCGGCGCCAGCACCTGGGCGACCGCGCAGGTCACGCAGTTCACCCGGCCCGGCTGGACGTTCATCGACGGTGCCTCCGGATACCTCGGCGGCGCCGAGTCCAACGGCGCGTACATGACGCTGAAGGGCGGCACCGACTACTCCACCATCCTGGAGACCACGACGTCCGGATCGCCGCAGACCGTGAACGTCCACGTCCAGGGCGGCCTGTCCACCGGCACCGTCCACGTGTGGGCGACCAACGTGAACGCCCCCAGCGCGGCCACGTCCTTCGTCCACACCGGGGACATCACGCCGAGTGGCGGCTCGTACTCCCTGACCCTGCAGCCCGGCTACGTCTACACCGTGAGCACCGTCGGCGGCCAGGGCAAGGGCACCGCGGCGCCGCCCGCGTCCCACGCGCTCGACCTGCCCTACAGCGACGGCTTCGACGGCGTCGCCACCAACGGCGAGGCGAAGTACCTGTCCGACATGCAGGGCTCGTTCGAGGTGCGGCCGTGCGCCGACGGCCGTACGGGACAGTGCGTCCAGCAGGTCACGCCGGTCAAGCCCATCGAGTGGCAGGACGACTCCGACGCGTTCGCGCTCGTCGGCGACCCGTCCTGGTCGAACTACACGGTGAAGGCCGACGTCGACCTGCGGCAGGCCGGCACCGCCGAGCTGCTGGGCCGCGCCGGTACGCAGGCACGCCCGCAGTCGCACCAGAACCTGTACGCGTTCCGCGTCGCGAACACCGGCGCCTGGTCGATCGTCAAGAGCTACTCCAGCGGCACCACGTCCACGCTCGCGAGCGGCACGACGACCGCACTCGGCACCGGCACGTGGCACACGCTGGGCCTCACCTTCCAGGGCTCCCAGATCACCGCGGACGTCGACGGCGGCACGGTCGGGACCGTCGCCGACGGCTCCTTCCTGTCCGGCCAGGTCGGCATCGGGGTCGTCGGCTACCAGACCGACCTGTTCGACGACCTGACCATCACGCCGGGCAGCGGCAGCGCGCAGCCGCCGCCCGGCCCGATCACGTCCGGCATCAGCGGCAAGTGCCTCGACGACTACACGGGTTCGGCCACGCCCGGTACGAAGGCCGACATCTGGGACTGCAACCCCACCGGCGCCAACCAGCAGTGGAAGCTGCCCGCCGCCTCCTGAACCGCTCCGTACACCCCCGCCCCCGTGAGGAGCAGCGATGAAGACCTCGATGGTGACCGTCCTGATGGTGCTGCTGGGCGCGTTCGGCGTGGCCGCCGGCACGTCCGTGCCCGCGTCGGCGTCCGTACGGCCGCACGCGGCGTCGCTGCGGCTGCTGCCCCTGGGTGACTCGATCACCTGGGGCATCGGCAGCAGCACCGGCAACGGCTACCGGGCGCCGCTCTGGGACGCGCTGGCCGGCGAGGGCCACGCCCTGGACTTCGTCGGCTCGGGCCGGAACGGCACCATGTCCGACCCCGACAACGAGGGGCACTCGGGCTGGCTGATCGACCAGATCGCCGGCATCGCGGACTCCACGCTGTCCACCTACCGGCCCAACGTCGTGACGCTGGAGATCGGCACCAACGACCTGAGCCGGAACAACCAGGTCCCCACCGCGATCGACCGGCTGCACGCCCTGGTCGACCAGATCACCGCCGACATGCCCGGCGTCACCGTGCTTCTCGCCGACCTGATCGTCTCCACGGATTCCACGGAGGAGTCCTACCGGTCCGCCTTCAACCAGCAGGTTCCCGGCATCGTCCAGGCCGAGCAGGCGGCCGGCAGGCACGTCGGCTTCGTCGGCATGAGCGCGCTGACCACCGGAGACCTGTCCGACTCGCTGCACCCGAATGACGGCGGCTACCTGAAGATGGCCGCCGCCTTCAATTCCGGCGTCCAGGCGGCCGACGCCGCCGGCTGGATCACGCCGTAGAACCGCCCCTCACCCCGCCACGGAGCCGCAGATGTCCTACCTGTCCCGCGTCCAACGACGCCTCACGGCCTCGGTCGGCGCGCTCGCGCTGCTGGCCGGAGGCCTGGCGGCGACCGCCGCGGTGGCCGCCCAGGTCGCCACGGCGCCGCCCGCCGCCGCCGTCGAGAACGGTCTCGCCCGTACGCCCCAGATGGGCTTCAACAACTGGAACTCGACCGGATGCGGGTCGCAGTTCAACGAGGCGATGGTCGAGGGCATCGCCGACCTGTTCGTCTCCCAGGGCCTCAAGGCCGCCGGGTACCAGTACGTCAACCTCGACGACTGCTGGGCGCTGCCCAACCGCGACTCCTCCGGCAACCTCGTCGCCGATCCGACGCGGTTCCCGCACGGGATCAAGGCCGTCGCCGACTACGTGCACTCCAAGGGCCTGAAGTTCGGCCTCTACTCCAGCGCCGGCACCAAGACCTGCAACAGCGCCGGCTTCCCCGGCGGCCTCGGCCACGAGCAGCAGGACGCGAACCTGTGGGCGTCGTGGGGCGTGGACTACCTGAAGTACGACAACTGCAACAACCAGGGCGTCGACGCGCAGACCAGGTACAAGGCGATGGGTGACGCGCTGAAGGCCACCGGCCGGCCCATCCTCTACAGCATCTGCGAGTGGGGCTCCAACCAGCCGTGGAACTGGGCCCCGGCGATCGGCAACTCCTGGCGTACGACGGGCGACATCTCCGACAGCTGGGGGAGCATGCTCGGCAATGCCCACCAGAACCAGCAGCTCGCCTCGTACGCGAAGCCCGGCGCCTGGAACGACCCGGACATGCTGGAGGTCGGCAACGGCGGCATGACCGACGCGGAGTACCGGACCCACTTCAGCCTCTGGTCGGAGATGGCCGCGCCGCTGCTCATCGGCAGCGACATCCGCTCGGCGAGCACCGCCACGCTGACGATCCTGAAGAACACCGACGTCATCGCCGTCGACCAGGACTCTCTCGGCAGGCAGGGCACCGTGGTGTCGTCCTCAGGCGGGTTGGTCGTCATGACCAAGCCGCTGGCGAACGGCGACCGCGCGGTGACGCTCACCAACGAGAACGGCTCCACCGCCACCGTCAGCACGACGGCCTCCGCGGTCGGCATGGGGTCCGCCTCCTCGTACAAGCTGTCCAACCTCTGGACGAAGGCGGTCAGCAGCACGAGCGGCGCCATCTCGGCCTCGGTGCCCGCCCACGCCACGGTCATGTACCGGGTCTCAGTGGGCAGCGGCAGCAGCGTCGGCACGACCCACCCGTTCATCGGCGGCTCCTCGGGCCGCTGCCTGGACGCGTACGACAACGAGACCACGCCCGGCACCAAGATCGAGATCTATGACTGCGGTGGTGGCGCCAACCAGGCCGTGACCATCACCGCGGCGGGCGAGCTGCGCCTGTACGGGGGCACCCAGTGCCTCGACGCGTACGACAACCAGACGGCCCCCGAGACCAAGGTCGAGCTGTGGACCTGTAGCGGTGGGGCGAACCAGCAGTTCCGCCTCAACGCGGACGGGACCATCACTGGCAGCCAGTCCGGGCTGTGCGTCGACGTCTTCCACGGCGACCAGCCCTCGGGCAACGTCAACGGCACCCCGCTGCAGCTCTACACCTGCAACGGCGGCGCCAACCAGCAGTGGAGGCTCGGCTAGCCCCACCGCGAACGCCCGGAGGCCGCGCCGATCGATCGGCGCGGCCTCCGCCCCCGTGGCGTCACGCTGGAAATGATGCGCCACGACCACCCCGCGTGTCCTTGATCCGCAGTGCACGGACCCTTGACACAGCGTCTACGGCCCGGCGGATTCCAGGCTGCGGTCGCGATGGTCGTTCGGAGGGACGCCGTACGCGGTGCGGAAGGCGCGCGTGAAGGTGCTGTGATCGTTGAATCCCCAGCGGGTCGCGATCCGGTGGACCGGGAGGGTCCGCTGCGCGGGGTCGCCGAGGTCGCGCCGGGCGTGTTCGAGGCGCTGCCGGCGGATCCACGCCGAGACCGTGGTGTCATTCCGCTGGAACAGCGCGTTCAGCGTGGCTTCGCCGCCCGCCTGTATGACGCCGAGCCGCCCGGTCAATGGGAAAAGGATCGAGCAAAGCTCGGGGTCGAAATCCCTGACCTGCCGGGGTGTGCGATGTACGCCGAGTGGCGAACAGGTCAGTTCCACCACGTTCAGCGGTCCGCCGGGCGCAGGTCATCGCTTCGAAAGACCGTCTCGATCATCGCTCCTCGCGGTGGTCATGCGCATTAGACGGCCATTCTCCCAATTTAAGCTCTCATGGCCTACCGATATAGGCCGCGAGATGCTCGCCGGTGAGGGTGGAGCGGGCGGCGACGAGGTCGGCGGGTGTGCCCTCGAAGACGATCCGGCCGCCGTCGTGGCCGGCACCGGGACCGAGGTCGATGATCCAGTCGGCGTGCGCCATGACCGCCTGGTGGTGCTCGATGACGATGACCGACTTGCCGGACTCGACGAGCCGGTCGAGCAGGCCGAGCAGCTGCTCGACGTCGGCGAGGTGGAGGCCGGTGGTCGGCTCGTCGAGGACATATACGCCGCCCTTCTCGGACATGTGGGTGGCGAGCTTGAGCCGCTGCCGCTCGCCGCCGGACAGCGTCGTGAGCGGCTGGCCGAGGCTGAGGTAGCCGAGCCCGACGTCGGCGAGCCGGCTGAGGATCTTGTGCGCGGCCGGCGTGCGCGCGTCGCCGGCGCCGAAGAACTCCTCGGCCTCGGTCACCGACATCGCGAGCACCTGGCTGATGTCCCGGCCGCCGAGGTGATGGTCCAGCACCGACGCCTGGAACCGCTTCCCCTCGCACTCCACGCAGGTGGTTGCGACGCCGGCCATCATCGCCAGGTCGGTGTAGATCACGCCGGCGCCGTTGCAGTTGGGGCAGGCGCCCTCGGAGTTCGCGCTGAACAGCGCCGGCTTCACGCCGTTGGCCTTCGCGAACGCCTTGCGGATCGGGTCGAGCAGCCCGGTGTACGTCGCCGGGTTGCTCCGCCTCGAGCCGCGGATCGCGGCCTGGTCGATCGACACGACGCCCTCGTCCGCAGGGATCGAGCCGTGCACGAGCGAGCTCTTGCCGGAGCCGGCGACGCCGGTGATGACGGCGAGCACCCCGAGGGGGATGTCGACGTCGACGTCGCGCAGGTTGTGCGCCGTCGCGCCGCGGATCTTCAGCGCGCCGGTCGGCTTCCGCACCGACTCCTTGAGGACGGCGCGGTCGTCGAGGTGGCGGCCGGTGATCGTGTCGCTGGCCCGCAACCCCTCGACGGTGCCCTCGAAGCAGACGGTGCCGCCCGCCGTACCGGCGCCGGGGCCGAGGTCGACGACGTGGTCGGCGATCGCGATCGACTCCGGTTTGTGCTCCACGACGAGCACCGTGTTGCCCTTGTCCCGCAGCTGCAGCAGCAGGTCGTTCATCCGCTGGATGTCATGGGGGTGCAGGCCGATGGTGGGCTCGTCGAAGACGTAGGTGACGTCGGTGAGCGAGGATCCGAGGTGGCGGATCATCTTGACGCGCTGCGCCTCGCCGCCCGAGAGCGTGCCCGACGGCCGGTCGAGCGACAGGTAGCCCAGCCCGATCTCCACGAACGAGTCGAGCGTGTGCCGCAGCGTCCCGAGCAGCGGCGCCACCGACGGCTCGTCGAGCCCGCGGACCCATTCGGCCAGGTCGTTGATCTGCATCGCGCAGGCGTCGGCGATGCTGATCCCCTCGATCTTCGACGAACGGGCGCCCTCGCTGAGCCGGGTGCCGTCGCAGTCGGGGCAGGCGGTGAACGTCATCGCCCGCTCGACGAACGCCCGGATGTGCGGCTGCAACGCCTCCTTGTCCTTGGAGAGCATCGACTTCTGGATCTTCGGGATCAGCCCCTCGTACGTCAGGTTGATGCCCTCGACCTTGATCTTGGTCGGCTCCTTGTGGAGCAGGTCGTGCAGCTCGGTCTCGGTGAACGTACGGATCGGCTTGTCCGGGTCGAAGAAGCCGCAGCCGCTGAAGATGCGGCCGAACCAGCCGTCGACGCTGTAGCCGGGGATGGTCAGCGCACCCTCGTTGAGCGACTTGGCGTCGTCGTACAGCGCGGACAGGTCGAAGTCGGTGACCGTACCCCGGCCTTCGCAGCGCGGGCACATGCCGCCGGTGATCTGGAAGCTGCGCCGCTCCTTCACGGTCTTCCCGCCGCGCTCGAGCGTGACCGCGCCCGCTCCGCTGATCGAGGCGACGTTGAAGGAGAACGCCTGGGGCGACCCGATGTGCGGCTGCCCGAGGCGGCTGAAGAGGATGCGCAGCATCGCGTTGGCGTCGGTGGCGGTACCGACCGTGGAGCGGACGTCGGCGCCCATCCGCTGCTGGTCGACGATGATCGCGGTCGTCAACCCCTCGAGCACGTCGACCTCGGGCCGGGCCAGCGTCGGCATGAAGCCCTGCACGAAGGCGCTGTAGGTCTCGTTGATCATCCGCTGAGACTCCGCGGCGATCGTCCCGAACACCAGCGAGCTCTTGCCCGATCCGGAGACGCCGGTGAACACCGTCAGCCGCCGCTTCGGGATCTCGACGTTGACGTCCTTGAGGTTGTTCACGCGCGCTCCGTGCACGCGGATCAGGTCGTGGCTGTCGGCGACGTGCGGCGCAGGCGACTGCGTATCCGTGCTGGTAGTGCTCATGATCTCTCCATCTTCGGTGTCGCCTGGCGCGGCCTGACCGGCTTTGAACAGTACGCCCGGTTCTCCGGCGCTTCGGCCCGGAACCTCTGAGCCCCGGCCGGTCGGCGCGCCCGGCCGGGGCGTCAGAGCGTCAGGCGTCGGCGCCTAGCGGTCCTGAAGCAGACCGAGAACGTTGCCGTCGGGGTCGGTGACGGTGGCCACCAGGCGGCCGCCACCGACGTCGCGGGTGGCCTCCTTGAGGATGGCGCCGGCGGCGATCACCTCGGCCAGCTTCGCCTCGATGTCCGGTACGTGCCAGTAGGCCACCGGTGAGGTCATGCCCTGCTTCCCCCCGCCCGGCACCAGCCCGATCTGCTGGCCCTCGGCCACGAAGCCGACGTAGTAGGACTCATCGGACTCCGGCTCTACGCCGAGCAGGGCGGCGTACACCGGCTTGGCCTTCGCGAGGTCGGAGACGGGGTGCAGGACGGTCTTGATTCCCTCGGTGGAAGAGCCGGTCATGGTCACTCCTGACGTCGTGGATCGGTCGTTCATGGTGGTCAGGCTAGGTGTGACCCGGTGAAGGGCGCTTCTTGATTCCTGATCGGTCTGGCCGCCCGTTCCGTAGCCGTACGGTGACTCGTCGTAGGCGGTGCTGGAAATGCGCGGCTGCCCGGCGGTCCGGCGTCCCTCAGCAGGCGTTCTTCAGCGAGACCGAGGAGCCCTGCGTCGTCGTCGGGGTGGTCGTCGTCTTGCGCGCGGCGGTGGGGGTCGTGCTCGGGGCGGCGGGCGGCCGCGTGCTCGCGGCGATGGCCCTGGTCGCCGCCCGGCGCATGACCTGGACGATGGCCGCGTCCGCGGGACGGTTGGTGTGGAAACCGGGGATCTTGGCCGGGTCGTAGGAGAGGCTGCTGATGTCGGCGCCGTGCTTGACCGTGCCGGACAGCTTCACCAGGGCGGGCAGGAGCGCGGCCGGGATGTTGGTGGAGATGGTGTTCTTGGCGGCGCTGGCCAGCTTCTCGAAGTGGGTGACGACCTTCTGCGGGTCGGCCTGGTTCGCGATGTCCCGCATCAGGCACTTCTGCCGGTCCATGCGGTGGAAGTCGTCGTCGGCGTGGCGGGTGCGGCCGTACCAGAGGGCGTGTTCGCCGTCGAGGTGGTGCCAGCCGGGCTGGAGGTAACCCGACGGCTGGATGCCACGGTCCGGGTCGCCGCCGATCGGGAGCGTCTTCTCCACGTGCACCCTGACGCCGCCCATGGCGTTCACGATGTCCTTGAACCCGTCGAGGTTGACCAGCACGTAGTAGTCGAGCTTCAGCCCGGTGAGGTAGCCGATGACGTCCTCGAGCAGGTGGGGGCCGCGCTGGCCCGCCTTGTAGCCGGGCTCCAGCTCGGGATGCCGCTGCTCGCCCTGGATGTAAAGCTCGTTGAGCAGGCAGGTACCGATCGGGCACGTGCCGTACGGCCCGTAGTCGCCCGTGTAACCGTTGGGCCAGACCTTCCGCATCCGAGGCGGGACCTGGAACTTGTAGAGGGCACGCGGAAGGCTGAGCAGCACCGTGTTGCCGGTCTTGGTGTCGATGCTGGCGACCGTCATGCTGTCGGTACGGATGCCGGTGCGGTCCTTACCGCCGTCGCCGCCCAGCAGCAGAATGTTGACCCGAGGCTTGTTCTTCCAGGGATCCGACGCGTTGACCGCGGCGCCGGACCTGTCGTCACCGGGGAAGATGCTCGACAGCGTGTCCCGCAGCACGTACGTCGCGTTCGCCGCGTACACCAGCGGCGTGCAGACCATCAACGCGAGAATCATGACGAGGGTGCCCGAGGTGAACCGCATCGCGGCCGGCAGCCCCGGCGGGCGTACCACCTGGAACGATCGGATCACGATCAGCGCCCACACGACCGCGAGCCCCAGGATGCCCACGATGAAGACGTTGAGCCAGAAACCTTGGACGACGAGCTGCTTGAGCTTCTCCTGGAACGCTAACGCCGCCGCCCCGCCACCGAGGACCAGCGTCGCGAGCAGCCCCATCAGCGCGAAGCCGACGGCCCGGCGCCCCGACGAGACGTGAGCGACGCCCCAGATCACCGCCGAGGCCACCGTCAACCCCAGCGCACGCCAGAGCCCGGCGACCGGAATCGGCTCCCGCCGACGCGCGGCCGGCCCTTCATAGTGACGCGGTGCCATGAACGTCCCCCTCTGCCACTCGCTGAGCGAACAGCGAGGCCGACCATTTCCCCGACGGCCATTCTGTATAGAAACGGTCGCCACCGGAAGGAATCCACCCAATCTGACGCAAGCCCCGTGACTTTTGTTCACGCGACGAGATACTTGGAGGGTGATGTTGCCGTTACGTCCGAGTGATGTGTCCGCGCTGGTCGCCGAGGTGGCTCAGCAGGAACTGCTGACGCGCTTTCGGCGGTTGAAGTCGGGTGACGTGTGGGAGAAGTCGGCGGGTGACCTGGTCACGACGGCCGACATCGAAGCGGAGCGGCGGCTGGCCGCGGAGCTGACCCGGTTGCTGCCCGGTTCCGGATTCGTCGGCGAGGAAGGGGTCGCGGCCGGCGATATCGACCTGGCCGGGGTCCTGGCCGAAGAACGTCCGGTGTGGATCGTCGACCCGCTCGACGGTACGTCGAATTTCGTCCGGGGCGATGACCGGTTCTGTCTGATGGTGGCGCTCATGTCGGCCGGTTCCCTGCTCGGGTCGTGGCTGGTGGCGCCCGCACTGAACGTGACGGGGATGGCGTGGGCCGGTGACGGAGCCTTCATCAACGGGAAGCCGGTGAGTCTCACGCGCCCGAGCCCCAAGCCGTTGCGGGTGGTCGTCACCGACCCGGCGTACCGGACTGATGAGGACCACAAGCAGGTCGCGCGCCTGGAGCGGGCGGGCGTGGCGCTGCGGGACTGTAGTGGCGTGGGCGTCGTCTACCTGGAACTCGGGCAGGGCCTGCACGACGCGGCGGTGTTCGGCTGGACGAACGTGTGGGATCACGCCGCCGGCCTGTTGCTCTACCGCGAGGCCGGGGGACAGGACGTCACGGCCACCGGTACGGCGTTCGACGTCTCAGGACACAATCGGCCGCCGTTGATCCTCGCGCCCACCGCCGAATCGGCTGGCCGGCTCCGAAGCGTCATCTAAAGGGCTGACGACCCGGCCGCGATGGATGACGATGCGGCGCGCGGGCCGCTCGGCGAGCGCGTGCCGGACGTTGCGCGCCGGAACGGCCAGCAGTTCGGCGGGTGCTCCGGCCGCCGGCCGCGGAACGGGCAGGCCCATCACGGTACGGGCGTGCGTGCTGATCGCGGCGTAGGCCTCCTCGATCGTCAGGTGCCCGGCGAGGACGAGCAGGCCCGCGGTGTCCAGGGCGTCGCCGCGGCCGAGGGGGTTGAACGGGTCCTGCATGTTGTCCCCGCCTCCGGCGACGGTGACGCCGGCGTCGAGGAGGGGGCGCAGGGCGGTCAGCCCGCGCGGGGCGGGCGGGGGATGCTGCCGGCTCTGGAGGTAGAGGTTGGTGGCGGGGCAGCACACGACGCCGATGCCGACCGCGGCGAGGTCGGCGGCGACCTGCCGGGCGCGCGCGCTCGGTCGCGTACCGAGGCTGACGCAGTGGCTGGCGGTGACGCGGTACGGGAACCCGGCCCGCCGTACGTGGTCGGCGAGGTGCTCCAGGCAGTCGGCCGAGGCGGCGAGGGTCTCGTCGGTGTGCAGGTCCACCGGTGCGGCGTGCCGGGCCGCGACGGCGAGCAACTCCTCCTGACAGCGGAGCGGATCCGGGTCGCGGTACGGTGCGCCGCCGACGACGTCGGCACCCTGGTCCATCGCCTCCCGCAGGTGGGCGCGGTTGTCCGCGCCGCCGGCGCCGGTCACCGGTACGTCGACCATCGCCACGATGTCGAGGCTCAGCCGTCCCCGGAGACGCTCGCGGACCTCGACCGCCGCGCGCAGCAGGCGAAGCCCTGTCTCCGTTCCGACGTCGACGTGGGTACGTACGGCCGTGCTGCCGTTGCGCAGCATGGCCTCGGTGGCCGATACGCCCCTGGCCACGAGGTCGTCGTGTCCGGCGGTGGCGCGGTGGCCGTACCAGGCGTCGACCGCGCTCTCGAGATCGCCGGTGCCGTTGGTCAGGATGTCGGCGGTGAGGATCTTGTCGAGGTGGGTGTGGGGTTCGGCGGGGGCCGGCAGGAGCAGAAACCCGGTCAGGTCGACGGACGACGACGCCGGTACGGGCCGGTGTGCGGCGACGGCGGCGATGCGCTCGCCGGCGATCGTGACGTCGGCGACGGTCCCGTCGGGCAGGGTCGCGTTGCTGAGCAGCAACGAGTGCGCGGTCATCCGGGGGCTTGCGTCAGGTGCTGGACGCCCGTGCCGGTGAAGAGGTCCCCGGCGTCGAGCTTGCCGAGATCCGGCCGTACGAGCCCGTCGGTCTCGCTCTCGTCGAGGCTGAAGCCGATCAACCCGATGTTCGCGTCGTCCAGCGCGCGGGTCGCGCGGGTGGCGCTGCAGATCACGGCGGCGATCGCCTGCGTGGTGTCGGTCACCGCCGTGATCGCGTCGTGCGCCGCGAGGATGGTGCCGCCCGTACCGGCGATGCAGTCCACGTAGAGGACGAGATCGTAGGCCGATCGGGGTACGGAGGTGCGGTACTCGCACGAGACCGCGGACCCGTCACGGCGCAGGCCGAGCATGCAGAAGTCCGCGCCGCCGAACTCCGCGGCGAAGCTGGGATAGAGCAGCGCCCCGCCGCGGAGGATGATCACGCACAGCACCGTGCCGGCGTCGGCGACGCCCGGACCGCCGTGTACGGCCTGGGCCAGCGAACGCCCCAGCCGGTCGATGTTGTGGCGCATGAGCGCGGTGGGCTGGGACGCGGCGCTGATCGTGGCGTACAGGCCGTCGGTGTCGGCGACCTGCCGGCTGATCGTCACTGGGTCGCCACCTCCGCGGTGAGCGCGTCACGGCACCAGCCGACGAGCGTGTCCTCGGCGGGGAACTCCGGGGCGCCGTCGACCCGCAGCCGGCCCTCGGCCACGAACCGCCCGATGGCGATGATGGTGACGGCCAGGCGTACCTCGGGCCGGACCAGTACGTCGTCGACCAGGGAGGCGACGTCGTTCTTCTCGATCGCCGTCTGGCACGCCGCCGGGTCGAGGTCGGCGACGATGTCCGTCAGCGCCCACACGCCGTCGTCGACGAGGAGGCGGGTGATGGGGTCCTCGAAGAAGTACGCGATGGCCTCGGGGAACGTCTTCTCCCCCAGGACGAGCTGGCGGTCCGGCGCCGTACCGCAGAAGATCCAGAATCGTCCGTCGCTGTCCATGGTGACCGCCAGGCCGCCGGTGTCGCTGTAGCGGCCCCGGATCGCGTCGTTGACCGTGGTGGCGAGGACGAGCTGGCCCTGGCGGCTCTCGAACGGGCCGTAGTACTCGCGGATCGTCTTGGACTGCGAGCTGAGTTCGGACCGCTCGGCGAGCCGGCCGGCCTTGCCGCTGGCCCGGAACACGTTGAACGTGATGGGCGCCGACCGGCCGTTCGGCAGGACGAGGCGCCGGTTCCAGTCGTCCACCGTGACGAGTTCGCCGCCCACCTCCTCGGCGAGAAGCCGGTCGATGTAGTCGCGGTCCGGCTGGATGCTGCGGAAGCCGAGCGACATGTCGTTCGGCTCCTTGCTCCATGCCTTGGCGACGTTGCCGTAGTGCTCGATCAGTACGGGCTTCGGCGCGTACACGTGGTAGCGGTCGAGGCTCAGCCGGAGCATGATCTCGGGCTGGATCGGATTGCGGCGGGCGGCGGCGGCCAGGCGTTCGATCATCTTCTTGGCCGCGGGTTCCGTCTTCGCCCAGTACCCGGCGGTGACGATCTCGATGCGCGGGACCTGCACGGTCTCGAGCAGCCGAAGAATGCTGGGGAGCTTGAGGAACGGCTCACCGCCGCCGGTGATGTTCAGCTTCTCCGACTTCGTGGAGTCGATGAACGCGATCGCCGACTCCAGCTCGTCCGGCTCGAGCGAGTCCTTGGCCGACTTGCGTACGAGGTCCGAGGAGTACATGCAGTGTTCGCAGGCGACCGGGCACAGCTCGCTCAGGTGCATGAAGAAGCTGGAACCGATGGACGGCAGATCATCGTGACTCCACTGGCACCGCTGGATGAGATCGGCTCGCGCGTCCTGCGGGTTCGCGAACAACTCAGGAAGACTGGGGAGCGGCATCATGATCGGCTTCCTCTTTCGTCGCGTTCCACGAGGGAGGCCCGGTGGACTGCGGGCTGGGGGATTGGTGAAGGGCGTACCCGGGTCCGCCCGACGGTGACGGCGCGGATCACGAGGACCACGCCGACGCTGGAGGCGAGCAGCACCAGGTAGGGCACGAGGTACCACCGCTGTAGTCCGGTGACGGTGGCGAAGACCGGCGGCCCGATGAGCGTGCCGGCGCTGCCGAGCTGGACGAGGATCCCGTTGGCCAGCGGCAGATCATCGGTATCGCGCACGACGAGGGGGAGCGACCCGTACGCCGCGGCCACGGCGACACCGACGATGAACAGCAACAGAACGGCGCCGGCGATCGCGACGCCCAGGGGGACCCGCAGAGTGAACGTGAGGGCGGTCGGCACCGCGGACAGCAATCCGGCCGTGACCAGCACCTGCGCGCGTACCCCGCGACGCAGGAGCACACCTGCGAACACCGTGCCGGGGACGCCGGTCACGGCCGCGATCGACGTGATCACCCCGGCCCCCGCGGTCGACATGCCCCGTGTCGAGTGGAGGTACTCCGGTAACACCGAGAGCACGGCGACGTTCACCAGCGCCACCGCGCTGAACCCGCCGGCTAACAGCAGCGGCCCCGCCCACGCGCCCCGTAGCCCGTGCGATCGCCCCTGCGGTTGAAGAACCGGCTCAGCGTCGTCCGGCGGGGACGGGACGAGCATCGTGACCAGTGCGAGCCCCACGCAGGTGAGCGCGACGACGGCGAACCACCACTGCCAGCCCCACCGGGACCCGATCACACCACCGGCCGTCGCGCCGAGCGCGAGCCCGGCCGGAATGCATCCTCCCCATAACGCGAGCGCCAGTGGCCGCTGACGCGCGGCCACCCGCGTCACCAGCATCACCGGGCCACCGACCATGACCAGCAGGTAGCCGACGCCTTCCACCAACCGCAGGCAGATCAGCGCGACCGGGCTGGTGGACACGATCATCGCCGCCCCCGCGACGGCCATCACCATCAGGCCGGTGGCCAGCCAACGGGTGGGATCGCGGTGCCGAAGCCATTCACCCACCGGTGCGGCTAACGCCGCGGTGACGAACGTGATCACCGAGATCGCCGCACCCAGCCACGTGGCGGTCAGTCCGAAGGCGTCCCGTACGGACGAGGCGATCGGCGCGACCTTTCCGAGGCAGATCGCCGCGACCACACCGCCCGCGAGCGGGAGCCATCGCCAACACCCGTACCTGCGCACCACTGCCTCCATCGGTCGGAAGCGCGCCACCATGGCGGTGACCCGATCCTGTGCCAGTGGCGACGCCATTCGGTGTCACTTAGTCACCATTTGGTGGCTACTCGCCACAAATACGTTACCTCGCCACCATAGGCACGCAAACACCATCTGACGGGATAAATTGGCGCAACCCGGCCATATGCGTCGGACCGTACTGTGCCGCCCGAAACTCGTCCTTGACGGCTTGATCAGCTAATACTTCCTGAACGCGCAGGTCAACGCATAGAGCTTATTTTCGCGACATTCTCCTAACCTGTGCACCAGGCGGGAAAACCCGCACGTACGGATCGAAAGGAGAACGGGGGACCAGGCTCGCAAGAGCGCCCCCGACCACCGAAATGGCTGATCTCAAGCAGGAGACCGACCCCGAGGAGGTGGGCCTCGACCGCGGCCGACTCTCCCGTATCGACCGCCACTTCTCCCGCTATGTGGACGACGGCCGCCTGCCCGGATGGTTGATCCTGGTGGCCCGCCACGGCCGCATCGCGTACCTCTCCACGTACGGCGTGCGGGACAGGGAGCGGGGCCTGCCGGTCGAGACCGACACCCTGTGGCGCATGTACTCGATGACCAAGCCGGTGACGTCCGTGGCGGCGATGATGCTGGCCGAGGAAGGCGCCTTCGAGCTCAACGACCCGGTTGCCACGGTGCTCCCGTCCTTCGGTGACCTGCGCGTCTGGCGGGGCGGGTCGCTCTCCGACCCGACCCCGGTGACGACCCCGGCCACCGAGCCCATGCGGATGTGGCACCTGCTCACCCACACCGCCGGCCTCACCTACGGGCTCCACGACGCCCACCCGGTCGCCCACCCGGCCGACGCCCTCTACCGCCGGGCCGGGTTCGACCCGCCATGGACGCGGCCCGGACTGGACCTGGCCGGTGCCTGCGAGGAGTGGGCGGAGATCCCGTTGCTGTTCGAGCCCGGGCAGGAGTGGCGCTACTCGTACGCCACCGACGTGCTCGGGCGGGTGATCGAGGTGGTGTCCGGCCGGACGCTCGACGACTTCTTCCAGAGCCGGATCTTCGAGCCGCTCGGCATGACCGACACCGGCTTCTGGGTGGAGGCGGAGCGCGCCGACCGCCTGGGTGCCCTGTACGTCGGCCGCCCCGCGGTGCCGTCCCGGGACACGGCACGGGCCCTCGAGCGGCCAGCGTTCCTGTCGGGCGGAGCCGGGCTGATCGGCTCGGCCGCCGACTACCACCGCTTCGCGTCGATGCTGCTCGGCAAGGGGCAGCTCGGCGGGGTCCGGCTGCTCTCTCCCCGCACACTCGAGTACATGACCCGGAACCATCTGTCCGACGGCCCGGTCCTGGAGACGTTCGTACGGTCGCAGTTCCCCGAGCCGTCGTTCACCGGGGTCGGGTACGGCCTCGGCGTCGCGGTCACGACCGATCCGGTCGCGGCCAAGATGCCCGGCTCGGCCGGCGAGTACGGCTGGGGAGGCGCGGCCAGCACCACGTTCTGGGTCGACCCGTCCCAGGACCTGACCGCGATCTTCCTGACCCAGGTGCTCGACTCCGGGATCCATCCGATCCGCCACCAGCTGAAGGGCCTCGTGTCACAGGCCATCGTCGACTGAGGGCCGATCCCCGGGACCCCTCCCGGAGCGCGGCCGTACGCTCCCGGCATGATCCCAGGGCAATTCCGGCGGCCGAGTCTTGTCGCCTGCGCGTCGCTCGCGGCATTGGCCGTGGCCGGCTGCGGCACCACGTCCGGCACCCACGCCACCGCGAGCGCCACGGCCAGTCCACACGCCGTCCCGACGGCCACGAAGACCTCGCCTCCGCCGCCCACGGCCGCGGCCGGCACCCACTACGCGGCCTGCAAGGACGGCGACTGCGAGGTGGCCGTGTCGAAGCCGGTCACGATCCGGCCCGGCGGCCACGCCGGGCCGGGCACCCTCTCGGTGAAGAAGGTGCGCTCGGTCGACTCATACCTCGGGAAGGGACGGATCGGGCGTCCAGGGGTCCGGCGCGGTGATGGCCCAGCGCTCGTGGTCGCGCCAGGCGCCGTTGATGTAGAGGTAGGCGGGCGAAACCCCTTCGTAGCGGAAGCCCAGACGCTGGACCAACGCCAGCGATGACTTGTTCGCCGACCGGACGTTGGCCTCCAGCCGATGGAGCCGGAGGTCGTCGAAGGCGTGCCGCAGGATCAGGGTGAGCCCTTCGGTCATGTATCCCTGTCCTGCGGACGGCGCGAAGGCGGCATAGCCGAGGGAGGCGCCCTGGTAACGGCCACGGATGATCGAGTTGATGTTGATCGTGCCGGCGGTGGCGCCGGTGTCCAGGACACGGATCAAAAAGCCCCGGTTGGTGCCGTCGTCGAAGCGGCGCATCCAGGCCTGGAACTCCTGCGCGGTCGCGGGGAGCTGCATGAACGGGTGGTGCAGCTCGGCACTGACCTGCACGAGCGAGCAGAACTCGTCCTGGTCGGCGAGGGTTAGCGGGCGCAGTTCAACCCGTGGCGATATCTCGGACACGGATCAACGTTAGACGGACCGCGGATGTACCGGGGCAATGCCGGTCAGACGCCCTCTCCGAGCCGTTCCTCGGCCAGCACGGCCAGTACACCGGCCGCCTCGCCGAGTTCCCGGACGATCTCATCGGGCAGGGCCTTGAGCGCCAGGCGCGTACGGTCCACGAGGTCCGCGCTTTCCGGCGCCCCGGTGAACGCGATGTTGAACGCGCCGATGAGCACTCCTAGGTGCTTCGGCTCGATGGTCGTGATCGGCTTCATGGGGCAACTCTCTCAGCCCGAAGCCACACCTGAGGCCGCGGCCCCGGGCATTCGGGGCCGCGACCAGGTCAGGTGCGAGTTCAGGCGTTCTGGGCGCCGTTGTAGACGTCCAATGAGGCGTCGCGGTAGTAGGCGAAATAGGAGTTGCCGTCGGTGCCCGAGCCCCAGCTACCGAAGAAGCTCCCGGTCTGCATGGCCGACCCGTCGGATTCGTAGTTGAAGATGAACGGCCCGCCGCTGGCGCCGCCGCTCAGGCCCTGGCAGTTGGGGATGTGCACGCCGCCGTTGTAGCTGTCGACCGGCGTTCCCTCGCACCACACGGCGTAGTCGAGGTTCGCGGGGAGGCCGATCGCGTGCGCGTAGTTGTTGGTCGAGAAGTTGAAGCCGATACCGGAACTACCGATCGCGTCCTGGATGTGCGCGCCGCTGTTACCGCCGGAGTTGAGGACGATGAAGGCGTTGTCCCCACCGGGACTGGTGTCGTCGACGCGGACGCCGGCCGACCGCCAGGTCCACCAGCCGTACGGGGCGTTGCCACGGTCGTAGCTCGGCGCGAACTGGAAGTCGGTGAACCAGGTGCCGGTGGCGATGTCCATGACGCAGTGACGTGCCGTGGCGATCACATCGCGGTTGTTGCTGGTGACGACGTTGGCGGTGCAGACGTACGTACCTCCGTCCGCGGGGTTGTGGAAGAACAGGCGCCCGACCGTCGTCCACACGCTGGAGTCGGCGTGGGCGCCGCCTGCGGGACGCGTCGCGTGGATCATGCGCGGGGTTCCGCCCAGGGCGACGGTGGTGTCCCCGGTACGGGGGAGCGCGGGCAGCGGAGCGGGCTTCGCCGAGGCCAGGCGCTGCGGGGTCCAGTACGAGCGCACCGCCTGGTCCGAAGAGTGGTTGACGGCCCAGCGGGTCTGCGGCGGAGCCGGATGGGTGGCGGCGCGAGCCCCTGAGGTGAGGGCGCCGAACGCCACCATGCTGGCGGTGACGGTCATCGCGACGCGGCGGAGGAGTGTAGGCACGGTGTCCCTTTCTGGCGGGAATGGACACCGTGATGGTGAATTGGGAAAATAATGAGCAGGTAAGAATTAGGACAACATTCGATCACGCAGATTCGGCGCTGATTTAAGCGCCGGCGGAGCCGACCGGAATCCGAGGCTATTCGGCCTGGCGTGGGAACGCGCGGGCGATCAGAGCCGCGGACAGCTGAGGAATGTCCAGATGCCTGGCCGGAGACAGCCCGGTCAGCTCGTCGATGCGCCGTACGCGATAGTCGACGGTATTGGGATGGATGTGGAGCGCGGCGGCGGTGGCACGCCGGTCGAGTCCGTGCCGCAGATGGGTCTCCAGCGTGCGCAGGAGCTCGGGCTTGTGGTCGAGCGGCGCGAGGATGTCCGCGAGACCGGTGAGCGCGGCGCTCGGCCGGCTGAGCTGGTAGTCGAGGAGGACGTCCCGCAGCCGGTACAGGCCCGCCGGGCGTCCGGTCCGTAGCACCAGCTCGGTGATCTCCGCGTTCCGCCTGACGGCGGCGGGGATCGCGGCCGGTTCGGCCACGTCGGCCGCCGCCGTGATCGCGACGCCGGCCGACTCGGCCGCGCGCCGGATGAGCCGGCACAGGTCCGTCCAGTCCGGCCGGGACTCCACCGGCAGCAGCACCGTGCCGCCCGAACCATCGAGCTCGGCCAGCGCCGGGCCCGTACCGAAGCCGTCCAGCACGGTTCGCACCCGGCGGATCTTGCGGCGGGCGGCGATCCCCGCCTTCGCCCCCGCTCCGGACTCGTCGGGGTGCCGCGCCAGCATCACGGTCAACGCGACGTACAGCGGCGCCGTCCCCGGCCTGGCCCGATCGGCGGACTCGCCGGCCAGCAGCGCCACCATCACGGCGTGCCGGCCCTCCTGGTCCTGGCCGTCCAGGAGCTTGCGAGCCTCCATGTAGGAACCGGTCGCGGCCACCACCATCTGCCGCTGCAGCTCGAAGACGTGCCCGAGGGCCTCCTGCAGCGCCGCCAGATCGCCTGGACCGGCGCCGGCCGACAGCCGTTCCCAGCACATCGCCATGCCCAGCTGGTAGGCCGACACGATCGCCTCGAGCGGCACTCCCTCATCGGCGCGCTGCGCCGCCGAATCACGCAGCGGCCCGAACGCCTCGGCCTCGATCGGGCGGCGGCGCTCGACGACGTCGGCCGCCATTCGCAGGCAGTGCTGGACGATGTCGGCGATATCGCCGGCGATCTCCTCTTGCGGCAATTCGGAGTAGGCCGGGATCTCCGCCAGCATTCTCGCGACCACGCTACGCGAGAGTTCCGGCGCCGCGGCGCGCAGCCGGGCGGCGACCGGCCGTTCGGCGACGAGCAACTGCTCTTCTTCCCACGTCTTGTTCTCGGTCACAAACCTCGCCGCCGAAATCTAACTGCCATAACAGTGAACCGATGATGGCCGAGTTTGCATTATTTGTCACGGCTGGAATGCCCCCCGTCCCCCGTTCCAGGAGCCCCCGTGAAAATCGAACACCGCTCCGCTCGCCGCCGTACCGGCGCGGCAGTACTCGTCGCGGCAGGCCTGGCGAGCGCCGGGCTTCTCACCGCGGCACCGGCGTCGGCCTCAGGCCCCGACTACGTCGCGCTCGGCGACTCGATGGCCTCCGGTCCGCTCGTTCCGGACATCACCGGGCCGCTCGCGTGCGGGCGCTCCACCCACAACTACGCCCACCTCCTGGCCGACCGGTTCGCCGCCACCAAGTTCACGGACGTGACCTGCAGCGGCGCGGCCACCGTGGACCTGACCGACCCCATGGACCTGTCCATCGGGGGAGTGCCGGCCGGGACCGCCCCCGCCCAGTTCGACGCGCTGACCTCCGCCACCACCCTGGTCACCATGACGATGGGCGGCAACGACGTCGGCCTGGTCGGCGCCGCCGAGGATTGCATCCGGATCAACCCGTTGGACGCACCCTGCAAGGACAAGTACACCGCCGGCGGTGTGGACCAGATCGGCCAGCGGATCGAGGCCTTCGCGCCCAAGATCGCCGCGGCGGTGGACGGCATCCGGGCCCGCTCGCCCCAGGCTCGCGTCCTCGTGACCGGGTACGGCCTGTACATGAAGCCCGGCGGCTGCTGGCCGACCCAGCCGTGGCTGCCGAAGGACGCGGACTACCTGCAGAGCAAGGTCGACCAGATCAACCAGGTGATCTCCGCTCAGGCCACCGCCCACGGCGCCGAGTACGTCGACGTCGCCGGCCCCAGCGTCGGCCACGACGCCTGCCAGTCCTCCTCCGCACGCTGGGTCGAGGGCCTGATCCCCTCCCACTCGGCCGCACCGCTGCACCCCAACGCCCAGGGCGAGGCCGCCTACGCCGGCATCATCGGCGACCAGATCGCCGGAGCCTGACCCCGCTTCCCGGAAATTCCGCATGGGCCGATGCCCATGCGGAATTCAATTCCGGTCGGTCAGTCGTTCCAGCGGTAGGGCTGGTTGAACGAGAGGATTTCGTGGATCGCGGAGACCGAGGTCGGATGGCAGTTTCCCAGCCATCCCGTGTAGCAGGTCACGACCATGGAGTAGGTCGCGTACTTGCCGTCGGTGTAATAGGGGGACCAGCCCGGTAGCTGGGTGCATCCGGAACCACTGACGCCGCTCCAGCAGTAGCCCCCGGTCACCTGGCCGCCGACGCGGGTCACCGCGGCGTCCGACGCCTTGCAGTCGGTGACGAACGTGAAGAACACCTGGACGACGCCGTCCCAGGTGGTAGCGCCGGTCATCGACTTGTCGCCGACGCAGCCGGCGATCGGGCCGGGGACGGACTGCGTGGTGATCGGCCCGTTGGGCTTGGCGTGGGCCGCGCGCAACTTGGCGCGGAGCACGGAGACGGAGGTGGGCGCGGTCGACGCCGAAGCGGGTGTCGTGAACGACGACACACCGGTCATCGTCGCGATTCCGGCGACTGCGAGTGCGGTGGCGCGCGACGCGCGACGGCGACGTCTGGTCCCGGCGGGGATCGCCATTTGACTTCTCCTCAACTTTTTGTAAACGTTTCGGTAAAACGCCTACTGGGCGGGACTATAATCACGCGATTGAGGCCGGTCAATGGCGTTCTGAGCGGGGGTTTTCGGGCTCAGCGCCGCAGGGCGGTCGCCCGCTCCATACGCGACAGCTTCTCGGGATTGCGCACGGCGTAGAGCCCGGTGATGAGGCCGTCGTCGATGCGTACCGCCATGACGGTGTCGATCTCGCCGTCGAGCCGCAGAACCAGCGCCGGGTGGCCGTTGACCTCTATCGGCCGCAGTGACGCCGCGGCGGGGATCCGGCCCAGGACGTGGGCCACCTTGCCGGCCCCCGTGACGGGCACCAGCGCGGCCTGCACGACTCCGCCACCGTCGCCCAGGAGGACGACGTCCGGCGCGAGGACGTCGAGCAGGCATTGCGGATCGCCCGTCTCGACCGCCCGCCGGAACGCCTCGAGCGCGCCACGGGTCTCGGCCGGAGAGACGGCCCCGCGCGGCCGGCGCGCGGCGACGTGGACCCGTGCACGGTGGGCGACCTGGCGGACCGCGGCGGGGCTCTTGCCGACGGCCTCGGCGATCTCGTCGTACTCCAGGTCGAACACCTCGCGCAGCACGAACACCGCCCGCTCGGTCGGCGCGAGGGTCTCCAGCACGAGCAGCATCGCCATCGAGACGCTGTCGGCGAGCTCGACGTCCTCGGCCACGTCGGGCGCGGTCAGCAGGGGTTCGGGCAGCCAGGGCCCGACGTAGGACTCCTTGCGCCGCCGGAGCGTACGCAGCCGGGTCAGCGCCTGGCGCGTGGCGATCCGGACCAGGTACGCGCGCCGGTCCCGCACCGTCTCGAGGTCGACGCCCACCCACCGCAACCAGGTCTCCTGCAGGACGTCTTCGGCGTCGGCGGCCGAGCCGAGCATCTCGTACGCGACGGTGAAGAGCAGGTTGCGGTGCGAGACGAACGTCTCGGTGGCGTCGCTCATGGTCGGCTCCCGCCCGTTCGGTGGCACACGCACAAGACGCCGCACCCGGCCTTGTTGTGACGTGGCGTACGTCACGCCGCCGCGCTGTCACAGGGACCGGGCCGCCGGCATCTCCATGTTCGTCAGCGCGCCGCGCGAACGCGGCGCGCGACTCCACGAGTGAGGACGACGCCATGGAACCCCGAATCGACCTGATGGCCAACGAGCTCGGCGCCAAGATCGGCAAGCGGTTCGCGGGCGTCAGCCAGGTGATCCAGCAGTCGCCGCTGCCCAGGGCCACCCAGGAGCTGGTGATGCTGCGCGCCAGCCAGATCAACGGCTGCGGCTTCTGCGTCGACGCCCACGCCAAGGAGGCGACGGCCGCGGGGGAGACCGCGGTCCGGCTGCACCTCGTCGCCGCCTGGCGCGAGTCCACCGTGTTCACCGAGGCCGAGCGGGCCGTACTGGCCCTCACCGAGGAGGGCACCCGGCTCGCCGACGCCCACCACGGCGTGTCCGACGAGACCTGGGCCCAGGTGCGCAAGCACTACGACGACGACCAGATCACCGTGCTCGTCTACCTGGTCGCCATGATCAACGCGGCCAACCGCCTGGGGGTGATCGTGCGCAACCAGGGTGGTTCGTACGAGCCCGGTATGTTCGCCGCGATCACGAGTTGACCGGCGCCCCGGCCCGGGATCGTCCGGGCCGGGCCCGCCCTCGCTCAGGGTTCCTTGTGGCCGACGGCCGTCCAGCCGGCGAAGACGGGCGGCTCGATGGCCTCGGGCCGCCACTCGTGGAGGGGGACGACCCCGGGATCGACGATCTCCAGGGTGTCCAGAAACGACGTGACCTGCTCGCGGGTCCTGGCCGTGAACGGCGCGTTGGTGTTGGCCGCCTTGTAGGTGTCGCCGACGTCCAGGTTGCGGTGCTCCTCGACCGCGGCGTGGGACAGGACGACGTGGCTGCCGGCCGGGATCGCGTCGAGGAAGCCGCGTACGAGACCGGTCGGATCCTCGTCGTCGGGGACGAAGTGCAGGACGGCGACGAACAGGACGGCCACCGGCCGGGTGAAGTCGATCAGCTTGCCCACCTGCGGATCGTCCAGCACACTCGCCGGGTCCCGCATGTCCGCCTCGACGATCGCGCTCCGGTCGTCGGCGGTGAGCAGCGCGTGGCCGTGGGAGATGACGACGGGGTCGTTATCGACGTACACGACCCGGGCACCGGGCCGTACGGACTGGGCGACCTCATGAACGTTGCCCTGCGTGGGCAGTCCCGCTCCCAGGTCGAGGAACTGGTCGATGCCCTGGTTCGCGGCGAAGCGCACGGCGCGCTGCAGGAACCGGCGGTTCGACCGAGCCACGGTGACCACGTTGGGAAGCACCTTGCGGACCTCGTCGGCGGCCCTGCGGTCGGCCGCGAAGTTGTCCTTGCCGCCGAGAAAATGGTCGTACATCCGCGCCACACTCGGCGTCCCCGGATCCAAACGCACCGCGGCGGCCGGACGGTCTGGAGACACCTTCCTCATCCAGTCGCTCATCCGCAGTTACCTCTCGTGCGCGGGGGCCTTTACGGCTTGCTGATCGTCGCAGGTGTGGCGGGGGTTGCTCGAGTCCCGTTTCGAGCTTGTTCGTGACCTCCCGCCGGACCCGGACGGCGAGGCTGTCGCGATGCTCGTGCGAGAAGGTCCGGACCGCGCCCGCGTCGGCGGACGAGTTCGGGGTGCCACGGCGCAATGTTATGCGGGGGAGCCTCAGGACCAAAGATCCCCAGGTTGGGAACTGGGCCCGACCTGGGGAAATGTGGTGGGTGGGATCAGGCGCCAGGGGCCGGTGTCACCATGATCTGGCCGGGAATGTCGGTGCGTTCCGACCCGTAGTAGTCCACGATCGCCGCGGCCCAATGGGCGACCGGGATCTGGCCTTCGCCCGATTCGTCCAGTTCCTTGAACAGGACCAAGGTGTTGGCCCGTGGGAATCCGCTCGCGGTCATGCAGGTGACGAAGTCGTCCAGTTCGACGTATCCGTCGTCGTCCCGGTCGACCAACTTGGCCACGGATGTCGCGTAGTCGGCGACGGTCCGTTCGGCCTCCCCGGGGTCGCCCAGCCGAGCGAGATACTCGTCCAGCCCGACCCGGCCGTCGCCGTCGGCGTCGAGGGACGCGCGCAGGCCTTCCCAGAATCGCCGATGCCCGTTCAGAACCGCCTGTGCCTTCGCCGACTCGCGCGGCTCGCCCATAGCGTCGAGCACGTTGGCGGCGAGTCGCTCGAAATCGGCCTCGTCCAGGTAGCCGTTACCGTCGGCGTCGAGTATGCGGAACCGCAGCAGTAACCGCTCTTGGGTGCCGGCCTGCGAGGACTTGTCATTCATACGGACCCCCGATCACTTCTTGTAGTCACTAGCTTACATTAAGTGTCGATTGGCGGGAAGGTCTGACGTGGCACGATGTCGACGCTCTGTCGCGCGCCACCATTACGGTCACGGTCCTTAATTAAGGCCTGACCTGGAGAATTATGTGTCAAAGGTCATTTCGATCAATGGCTGACTTGCGGCTTTTCGAGACGCCGCAGGTCGGCGGCGATTAATGACGCTCATGAACCCGGTAGCGGACCGGTTCGGTTCGGTGGCAGAACTTGCCTGGGCCGGAGCACGAAACCGGCGCGATGGCGCGCGATTGGCCCCCGGTCGGGAACCGACCGGAATGAGCGCGAATGTTGCGATGAGGATCATGAGATGAGCGAACGGGACCTCAGACGAGGACGTTCTTGTAGAAGATGTTCGCCTGGCGAGCGCCGGAGGAACCGGAAGCGAAGCCGAGGAACAGCCGGGTCTCGCCGGCGGCGGTGCGGTACACGGCCATGCCCTCGGGCTCACGGTAGTCGAGGCTGCCTCCGGCATTGGTCGCGACCCGAGCGAAGGACCCTCCGCTGTTGAGGTCGACGCTGCTCACGTAGGCGTTGCCCGGTGGCGGGTTGGTGTCGCTGTAGGCCTCGCCGTCGAGCATGTACACGTACTGCCCGTAGACCGCGTAGCCCTGGAAGGTGCCCAGCCCGCCGGGCTGGGCGATGTCGGCGAGCACCCGGTCGTACACACCGGCACGGACATCGGCGATGGCGTACGCGGCGAAGCGGAAGACGCCGTCGCTGCGGTACCGCATGACCAACCGGTCGTTGATCGGGTCGGTGGCGCAGGTGACGGTGTCGACGCCGGTAATGGGTTGGTGCTTCTGCAGCACGCTCGAGGTGTGGTCCAGAGTCTGGCCGTTGCTGAACGGGAATCGGGCCAGCTGAGTGCCGCGCGCGTTGACCGAGTCGACCTCGGTCCACAGGTACGAGGTCGAGCCGACCGGCTCGACACCGATCGACACCCCATGGCCGAAACCCGTGAGGAACATGTGCCCGAGCTGATTCCCTGAGAAGTCGAGCTGGGTAATGCACAGGTCGCCATTCGCATCCGACGCCCCGCCGTTCATGAGCTGCGCCACGAACAGCCGGCGGTTGACGTTGTCGAAGGTGAAGGACTGCATGACCGTCTGCTGGAACAGCGGCTTGTTCCTGAACAGGTCGAGCGAGGGCTGGGTCAGGTCGAACCGTTGTGACGCCGGCACCGCTGCGGCCGCTGGCCGCCCGCTCAGCACGCCACCGATGGCGGCGGCCGCTAAGCTCCCGCCCGCCGCGAGCAGCCGACGACGAGTGACGCCCATTCGACCGGGTGGAAAGTCCGTCATGGGTTCCCCTTCGAGAGTGGTGGTGTGCGGACCATCATGCGGTGGCCCCTTTGGAAACGGCAACGATGGCGGCCGTCTTCCCCTTGTGCCGGCATGACGAACTGGAAGGCCCGAAGGGAAGCACATGGAATGCCTCCGGCCGGATCGTGTCGTGCAGTTTCTTACGCGCACGGGAGAGCCGGGAGCCCACCGTGCCCTGGGAGATCCCGAGCGCGTCCGCGACCTCGTCGTAGGGAGAGAGCGTGGTGAGCGCCTTGGTCAGTCGTTCCCGAACAGCCAGACGCGGAGGCCGCCCCGCTGAGAATCGAACCTGTCACGCTGCCCGAACGCCAGGCAGAGCGTCTCCGCGGTGATGTCCTCCGCCACCTGTACGTCCAGCCGCCCGGCGACATGGCGATAGATATCCCGGAAATACCGATCATGGACATCGGTGAACCGCTCCGGATCCCGCTGGAAGCCGGACACGATGTCCATGTCGGTCAGTGACTGTGCAGGTCAGAGGGTGGCTATAGCGGACCGCAGCCGGGGGTCTCAGGCGTCGGGCCCGTCCGCGAAGACCGGCGAGCCTCCGAGGGCGCGCAGGTCGTCGAAGAAGCCGCGGTAGGTCTGGCCGACCGACTCCCATCCGCGGATGGTGAGCCCGTTCTGGCTGCGCAGGGCCACGACCGTCATGGCCATGACCACGCTGTGGTCGAAGTGGCCGAAGACCTCGCTGCCGCCGGGCACCGTGCCGGTGCCGTGGATGATGATCGCGTCCCGGCGTTCCTCGACCTTCACTCCGGCTGCGGCCAGTTCGTGGCAGAAGTCGCTGATCCGGTCGCATTCCTTGTAACGCAGGGTCTCGACATTGGAGAAGACGCTCGTGCCGTTCGCGAAGCAGGCCAGGGCGGCCATCGGCAGGACGCTGTCCGGGCACGCCGAGCCGTCCAGCTCGATCGGGGCGGGCTCGGCCACCCCGTGGCAGACGAGGTCCTCGCCGCCGGCGTCGATGCGCACGCCCATCTCGCCCAGTGCCTTGATCATCGCCGCGGTGCCAAGGTCGTCGCCGCGGAAGCCGCGGATCCGGACGGCCGAGCCGGGTACGGCGGCCGAGGCGGCAAGGAGCCCGGCCATGCTCGAGGCGTCGCTGGCGACCGGGTGGGTCGCGGCCTGGTACCGCTGGCCGCCGGCGATCGCGTACGACATCCGGTCCGCGCCGACCTCCACGTGGATCCCGGCCCGGCCCAGGGCGTCGACGGTGGTGGCGACCATCGGTGCCGCGCTCAGGGTGTCGCTGACCCGGATCTCCACGTCCTCGCCGACCAGCGGGGCCAGGTAGAGCAGTCCGGAGAGGAACTGTGAGCTGCGGCGGCCGGACACCGAGACGGTACCGCCGCGCAGCCCGCCGCCGTTCCCGACGACCAGCGGCGGACAGGAGCGCGGTCCCCGGCCCGCGGCGTCGGCGCCGAACTGGTGCAGGGCGTCGATGATCTCCTGGTTGTCGCGCCGCCCCAGCGAGTCGGCCATGGTCGTGCCCACCACGCACCGGCGTGTCGCGGCACCCACGCCGGCGAGCAGGCGCAGGACGATCCCGGAGTTGCCGGCGTCGAGCTCGACGTCCTCCGGCAGCGTGTGGTCCACGCCGTGGACCTGCCAGGTGGTGCCGTCGCCATCATCGATTCGGGCGCCGAGCCGACGGCAGGCCGCCGCCATGGCCCGGATGTTGTCGCCTGCGCCCGCACCGACGATCGTGCTGGTGCCGGCGGCCAGGGTGCCGCACAGGAGAGCGCGGACGGTGCCGCTCTTGGCGCCGGGCGGGGTGACGGTGCCGGAAAGCGGGGTGCCCGGCGCGACGCGGACGTGGGAACGGGTGGTCATCTCGGCTCCATCAGGTCAGGCTCGGGTCGGTGTGGAGGACAGCGCGCGAAAGCAGTCTTCGAAGTCGGCGAACGAGGTGGCCAGGGTCTCCGCCCCGAGAACCTGGACGGGCCGGCCGGCGGCCATGGTCGCCAGCGACAGCGCCATGAAGTTGCGGTGGTCGCCCTGGCTGTCGACGCGGTCGGCGGCGCAGGGCTCGACCCGGTCGGTCTCGAAGCCGTCCAGCTCACCGTCCAGGTACCGGGGCCGCAGGATCCGCCCCATCCGGGCCAGCTCGTCCAGGACCACCTGCGCCCGGCTGGTCTTGTGGTACTGGAGGTGCCGGGCACCGCGCAGCAGCATGCCGCCGGGCAGGCTGGAGGCGGCCGCGGCCAGGGCCGGGACCAGGGTCGGAACGTCCGACGCCTCGATCACGACCCGGTCGGCCGGCGGAGGTCCGGACGTGACGCGCAGGGCGGTGCCCTCCTGCGTCAGCCGTACGCCGAGCCGGCGACCCAGCTCCAGCGCCGAGTCAAGGAACGTGTCCTCGCCGAGCACGACGTCCTCGACGAGGATGTCGGCGTCGGCGACGACCGCCGCGGCGACGAAGTAGAACAGCGACGTGACGTCCGGCCCGATCAGCAGGTCCCGGGCCTGGTACCGGCCGGGGACGACGTCGATCCGGCGCATGTCCTCGCTGGTGGAAAGCGTGGCTCCGAACCCCCGCATCATGTCCCGGGTCATCCGGACGTAGTGGTGGCTGACCAGCGTGGAGGGGACCCGGATGCCGACCGGCCCGGCCGCGTACGGCGCGGCCAGCATCACGGCGCTGACAAGCTGCGACGTCTCGTCGCCAGGGATCTCCACCTGCCCGCCGGCGATGCCGGTGGTCCAGGTGACCAGGGGCAGGACCAGCTCGGAGTCGGCCGGTTCGACGCGGCTGCCGAGCGCGCCGAGCGCAGAGAGCAGCGGCTGCACGGGCCGCGCGGCGAGCCGCCGGTCGCCGGTCACCACGCAGGGCGCCTCGGCCAGCGCGGCGATCGGCAGCAGGTGCCGCAGGGCGAAGCCGGAGCCGGCGACCTGCAGCACCGAGCCGGGGCGGTTCGGCCGGCCCCCGACGCCCTTGACCAGCAGGTCTTCGCCCGCGGTGTCGAACCGGGCGCCGAGCGCGGCGCCGGCCTTCTGGAGCAGCAACGACTCCGAGCAGACGTTGGGCCGGCGGATCGTCGATTCGCCGTCGGCGAGCGCAGCCAGCAGCAGGGCCCGCTGGGTATGCGGTTTCGACGTGGGAATTCGCACCGAACCGCGCAGGACGGTCGCGGCCTCAGTACCCATGGGTGTCTCCTGTCGGGGTCATGATGAGCGGGGCGACGTCGACGAGCGCCGCCGCCCGGTCCAGCTCGGCCAGTACGTTCGCCGGGAGGACGATGCCGTCGCGGTCCCGCTGAGCGGTGCAGTCTCGGCGCCGCTCACCCGGCAGCCGTACGGAGTCGCGCCCGGCGGTGGGCGGCATGGCCCGCAACCTGTCGCAGAAGGTCTCGACCCGGCTCTCGACCTCTGTGGCGGATCCGCCGAAGGCGCCGAGGTCCAGGCAGAGCACGAAGTGCCCGACGCCGGCCGGGCCGGAGTCGGTCGGCCGGGGTCCCCAGGTGCCGCCGGAGAGCGGCCCGCACAGCAGCTCGACCAGGAGACCGACGCCGAAACCCTTGTGCGCGCTCTCGGGGCCGCCGAAGGGCAGCAGGCTGTGCCCGGTCAGCCGGTCGATGCCGTCGATGACCTCGCCCGGGTCGTGCGCGGGCAGGCCGTCCGGTCCGGTGGCCCAGCCGGTGGGCAGCGGCCGTCCGGCCCGCCGGTACGCCTCCAGCCGGCTGCGGGCGGCGACGCTGGTGGAGGCGTCGAAGCTCAGGGTCGCCGCGCCGGCCGGGACACCGAACGCGACGGCGTTCGTGCCCAGGAACGGTCCGACGCCGTCGGCCGGCGACACCATCGCCTTGGTCGAGCCTGTGAGGACCTGCGCGAACATCCCGGCGTTCACGGCCCGGTCGACGTACCAGCTCATTCCGCCGGCGTGGTTCGAGCCGCGTACCCCCACGACCGCGACCTGACGCGTACGGGCCGTCTTGATGGCGAGGTCGGTGGCGAAGGCCAGGCCGACCGGGCCGAGCCCGTTGCGTGCGTCCACCATGAGGACCGCGCCGTCGCCGGAGACCACCTCGGGCCGGGCGTGCCCGTCGACCCGGCCGCTGGTCAGCGCGTCGGCGTACTGGCCCAGCCGGGCGATTCCGTGGGTGTCCGTGCCGCCGAGGTCCGCGTGCACGAACACCTCCGCGCACAGCTCTGCGGCGTCCTTGGTAGCACCGGCGGCGACCAGCACCTGCGTCGCGAAGTCCCTGAGCCGGTCCGCGGTGAAGCGGGCCGATCCGGTCGCCGTCGCGGTCGGCGCGGGCTCGGTGTAACGGGTGAAGGGCATGGCGTCATCTCCGGCCGGCGGGTCAACTCAGGTAGTCCTCGGCGCCGCCGGTCCGGACGGTGTCGAGGGTGAGGCAGTGGAACCCGCCGCCGAACAGCCGCCGGTGGCGGTGCTGTACCGGCACGACCGTGAACCGGTGCTCCTCCAGCAGCCGGATCAGGGTCTTGCACGCGTCGTTGACCATCACGGTGTTCTCGTCGATCGACAGCAGATTGAGGTCGATGTACGGGCTGGCCGGGATGGGGTCGTCGTTCTCGTACTGGGGGTAGTCGCCGATCTCCGGGGCAGGCGGGATGATCGTCTTCCACGACCGCAGCGGCTCGGGCAGGTAGTCGAGTACGCCCTCCGACCGGACCAGCAGGGTGCCCGGGCGCAGCGGTACGACGACGCTGTCGATGTGGCTCTGGGTGAGCTTGTCCATCCGGTGCACGCGGAACCGGCCGGAGAGGTGCCGCTCCAGCCAGTCGTAGGCCAGGGCATGGTTCGCGTTCGAGACGTTGACGATCAGGTCGCGGCCCAGCCGCAGGCAGTTGGCGCCGTCGATCATGATCTCCGGGCCGACGTCGTACGGCGAGGGCCGGGGGGCCGTCGGCACCTCGATGTTCGGCGCGGCGTTCGCGACGTTGGCCGGGTCGAACGACGCGTCCGTCATCATCGGCCGCGGCATGGTCGTCCAGCGCGCGCCCTGCTCGAAGTACCCCATGAAGACGGGCTTGAGGAGCTGGGTCTCGAAGTAGCGGGCGCGGAGCGTCGGCGGGGTCTCGATGATCTCGTCGCCGAGGATGAGGGTGTTGTCCCGGACGTTCAGCGGCGGAGTGATCGGGGCCGACCACGCGGGCGCCGTCATGTCGCCGAGGTCCGAGCCGACCGCCATCGGCCGGTGGACCTGGACACCGAGCGCGGTGAGCTGCTGGGCCATGCCCTCGACGTCTTCGACGAGCTCGTGCACGAACCGCTCTTTCAGGGCCAGCCTGCCCGGCTCGTTGCGGTCCGCCCGGCCCTCGCCCTTGTACCAGTCCGTGATGCTCGGGTAGTAGCCGCGGGCACCGGTCAGGTTGTCGCTGATGAACATGTCGAACGACAGGTCGCGCAGCCGCGTGACGTAGCCGTCCGCGGAGCCGAGGATCACCTCGCGGAGCGGGGTGAAGTCGTCGAAACTGTTGAGCTGCATCGGCGGATGCCCTTTCTGCCGGGTAGTGATGTGCGCGTTGTTCTCTTCGCCCGTCGTGCCGGGGCGTCCCCTCACCACGTCACCGGCAGCCGATGGACGCCGTACACGCTCATGTCCGTGGCGAGCGGCAGCCGGTCCGCCGGGGTGGCGAGGGCAAGCCGGGGGAAGCGGCGGAACAGCGCGGGCAGTGCCGTGCGCATCTCCATCCGCACGAGGTGCTGGCCCAGGCACTGGTGGATGCCGTGGCCGAAGGCGAGATGGCCGGACGTACGCCGCTCGATGTCGAGCCGGTCCGGCGCGTCGGCGAACCAGTCCGGGTCGCGGTTGGCCGCGGGCAGCGACACCGTGATCGACTCGCCTGCGCGCAGCAGTACCCCGGCGAACTCCACGTCGACCAGGGGCGTACGCGGAACTCCGAAGTGGAAGACGGTGAGGTAGCGCAGCAGTTCTTCGACCGCGTTGTCGACCAGCGACGGGTCCGCCATCAGCTTGGCCGTCTGGTCCGGGTGGGACAGCAGGGCGAGCGTGCTCAGCGCCAGCGAACTCGAGGTGGACTCGTGGCCGGCGGTAAGCAGCAGGACGCCGACTCCGGAGATCTCCTCGGGGTCGAGGGTGCCGTCCTCGGCGAGCGCCGCCAGCAGGCCGTCGTGCTCGGCGCCGGACCCGGCCAGCTTGCGCAGGAAGGCGTACAGCCGGTCCATCGCCGCGGCCGCCTCGGCGGCGGTGACGTCGAGGCTGAAAAGGGTCTCGCTGTTGCGCTGGAACTCGGCGCGTTCGGCGTACGGGACACCGAGCAGCTCGCAGATCATCAGCGACGGCACGGGCAGCGAGAACGCCTCGACGAGGTCGACGGGCGGCCCCTGCCGCTCGATGTCGTCCAGCAGCCGCTCGACGATCTGCTCGACCCGGGGCCGCATCTCCCGCATCCGGCGGGCGGTGAACCGGCCGACGAGCTGCCGGCGGATCCGGCCGTGCTGGGGCGGGTCCATGTCGACCAGCCAGCCGGGCAGGGCGGGTTCGCCGTAGAACGGGTCCGCGCCGGGCCGGGCCACGGGCGGCCGCTTGAACTCCGAGCGCGCGCTGAACCGCGGATCGGTCAGCAGGCTGCGGGCGAGCTCGTGCCTTGTGACCAGCCACCCGACGTGCCCGTCCGGGTAGCGCATCCGGCGGATCGGCTCGTTCGCGCGGTACTCGCCCAGCTCGACCGGAGGGTCGAACGCGCTGGGGCGCACCGTCGGATGCGGTGGCGCCTCGTCGAGGTTCATCAGCCGATCTCCTTCCGCAAGAACGCGGCCAGCCGCCGTACGCCTTCGTCGATCGCCGGCGGGTCGAGATAGCTGCAGGACAGCCGGAGCTCCCGGTCGCCGGCCGAGTCGAGATAGAACTGCGCCATCGGTGTCCAGAGCACGCCGTAGTCGGCCGCCGAGATCTCCAGGAGTTCGGGGTCGGCGGGTACCGGCAGCTGGATCCGGACGAAGAAGCCGCCCTCCGGGCGGTTGCACCGGATGCCTTCCGGTAGCCCGTCGGCGAACTCTCGATCCAGCGCCGCCAGCAGGTGGGTGAGGTTGCGCTGGTACAGCGCGGCCTTCTCGGCGATCGCCGGGGCCAGCGAGCCGCCGTGCTCCAGCAGCATCCCGCCGATGACCGCCTGGCTAAGGGGCGAGGTGTTCACGGTGACCATGGACTTCAGCGCGGCGAGCTCGTCGGCCAGCAACCGTTCACCGCCGTCGGAACCGACCCGCTGGTCGGCGACGACGTAGCCGACACGGGCGCCGGGGAAGCAGACCTTGGCGAAGGTCCCGATGTGGATCACCCGGCCGCCGGTGTCGAGGGCCTTCAGGCACGGCAGCGCGCCTCCGGCGGCCGCCGTGAAGCCGTAGGCGTTGTCCTCGAGGACGAGGAAGTCCTCGCGCTCGGCGAGGGCGAGCAGCCGCTGCCGGGCCGCGAGCGACATCCGGCCGCCGCCCGGGTTGGCGAAGTCGGTGCCCACGTAGCAGGCGCGGATCCGGCGGCCCGCGCCGCGGGCGTCCCGGCAGGCCGTCTCGAGCCGGTCCAGGTCGATGCCGTCCTCGGCCTCGTCGATCGGGGCGAGCGGAAGATCGAGCAGCCGGGCGGCGCCGGTGATCCCCACGAAGCAGGGGTTGGTGACCGCCAGCACGTCCTCGTCGGGGGACCGGAACAGCGCGCGGAGCACCAGGAGCATCGCCTCCTGGGCGCCCACGGTGACGACCACCGACGCGGGCTCGGCGTCGATCCCCTGGTCGAGGCGCAGCGCGTCACTGATCAGGTGGCCGATGATCCCCCGGCTGGGTCCGTACTCGAGCAACAGCCGGCGTGCGGCGACCGGGGCGAGGCCCCGGTCCCGGACGAGATGGTCGAGGAACCGGTCGATGTAGCGGTGAACGTCCAGCTCGTCGAGGAGGGCGGGGTGCGGTGCGCCGGGAGCGAAGGAGATCGCGTCCGGGTACCGGCCCATCACCTCGTTGAGAAAGCCGATCGAGCCGAGGACCGGCGCGCGCAGGGATCCGTGCAGCCCGTCGGGGTTCAGCAGCACCATGTCAGGCCGACCTCCTCGGGGCGGCGGGAGCGGACGCCGCCTTCCAGCGCCGTTCGACCTTGGCCAGCACGTCGTCGCCGTTCATCCGTTCGGCCTGGGCCACGGCGAACTCCGCCAGGTACTCCCGGTACTGGTCGATCGGCTCCTCGGCGAGGTTGATCATGCGCCGGTTGGCGGCGACCGCCGGGGCGCTCAGCTGCTCGATCGCGCGCTCGACCGCCTGGTCCAGGTCGGCGGCCGGCACCACCTCGTCGTACATCAGCCCGGCCTCGGGGTCGGTCGCGGCGATCCGCCGCCCGCCCAGGATCACCTGGCGGGCGAGCCTGCCGCCGAGCAGCCGCGTGAGCCGGAGGTTCCCCAGGCCTGGCACGATGCCCTCCTCGGCCGCCGGCAGGCTGAGGTACGCCTGGTCCTCGGCGATGACCTGGTCCAGCGTGAGGAGCAGCTGCATGCCGCCGCCGATGGCGAACGTGTCGACAACGCCGATCCAGGGTTTTTGGACGGTGCGGTCGGACCAGGCACCGGCCTCCGGGACGACCAGCGTGCCGCGGAGCAGCTTGTGGAGGTAGCCGAGCTCACGGCCGAGCAGGAAACCGACGAACGAGATCCGGCCGGCATGCAGCTCCTTGAGGTTGATGCCGGCGCTGAACACCCGGCGGCCGCGATACTTGGCGTTCTGGACCGGACCTCCGCGGAGCACACCGACCCGCACCCGGTCGTCCAGCAGCGCCAGGTCGACCGCCGTCTCCATGTCGGCGATCAGCCGGTTGTCCTCGGCGTTGAGGCAGTCGGAGTTGTGAAAGGTCAGGTGCGCCGCCGGTCCGTCGCGCTCCAGCAGCACCACGTCCAGCCGCACCCGGTCCGTCGCCTGGAACTCGGCCAGCAGCTCCTGTGCGCGCGGGGTGGGCATGAGCATCGTGTCGATGAGATGGCGTCCCGCCGTGGGCGAGCGCAGAAGCGCACCGCAGAAGATGCCCTGGTCGATCTCGTACCCGTCCTTGTCCGCCTGGACGCGGCCGGCCTCGGCCGCCAGGCGCGCCTGGTCCGGCAGCAGCCCGGGGAAGCGTTCCGCGGCGGCCGTAACCAGCTCGGGCAGCCGTACCCGCCGGGTGCGGCCGTCGGTGAGCCGGTCGTACACGGCGTCGGCGTGCCGGAGCAGGAAGTCGCGGCGGGCCGCGCGTACGGCCGCCAGCGCCGCCGTGGCCTGTCGCCGCTGATCGTCGTCGCGGTCCGCCTTGACCGGCAGCCGCGTGAGCACGTCCTCGTGGCCGGCCACGAACCCGGCCAGGGCCGCGGCGTCGTCGTCCAGCGAGCGGGTGAACTCCGCCCGGCCCGGCGCGGCGGTGAGCGGTTCGCTCCGCATCACGCCTCCGCCGGGTCAGCGGTCTCCGCCGCCGTCTCGGCCACCGCGACGTTGCGGAGGCGCCGGAGCTCGCGGTCGCAGGCGGCGAGGTGGACGCCGAGCGCCTCGTCGTACTCGACCGAGCCGGCCTCCATCAGAAGCTGCCGGCGGAGCATGGTCTCCTGGTCCGAGATGCGGCCGACGAGCACCGTCGTGGTGCGTACGGCCTCGGCGATGTCGTCGCTGACCCGGTCGATCAGGCCCAGTTCGGTGGCCCTCTCCAGCGGCAGGTCGGTGCCCCACAGCACGATCTGCCGGGCCCGGGCCAGCCCGATGTGCTGGACCAGCCGGAAGAGCACCATGCCGGGCCAGAAATGCCCGTCGTTGACGGGCAGCATCAGCCGCAGGTCGGGCGAGCCGATCCGGAAGTCCGCGGAGAGCAGGAGGTCCAGGGCCGGGCCGGCGCAGGTGCCCTGCGCCACGGCGATGCTGACCGCGCCGAGCTTCTCCAGCCGGCGTACCGCGCGCTCCCAGCGGTTCACCGTGCGGATGTCGACGTCACCCGGCCACTCGCGATGGTCGGTCGCCGTACCTCCGAGATGGAGGATGGCCACTGACTTCTCCTCGCGCCGTTCGACCTGCTCGCACAGCGCGTTCACCACATCGGTCAGCTCCGCGAGCGGCTGCCCGCCGTCGATCCTGACCATCAGCCCGAGACCGCCGTCGGGCAGCAGCGGGTCGACGTCCAACCGGGTGTTCATTGCAGCGTGATTCCCTTCGTTACCAGCCGACCAGGGCCATCTCGATGGTCGATCCCGGTCCCATGGTCATGAAGACTCCGAAGTCGCCGGGTTCGGTGCACTCCTCCGCGCGCAGCCGCTCGTAGGAGAAGAGGAACGAGCCGCTGGACACGTTTCCGTGGGCCCGCAGGACGCCGGTCGTATGGCGAACGTCGTGGCGGCTCAGGCCGAGGTTCGCCCGCACCGAGTCGATGACCTTCTTGCCGCCGGAGTGCACGGTCCAGTGCGCGATGTCCGAGCGCCGCAGCCCGGTGCCGCTCAGCAGCCGGTCCAGCGCGATTCCGGCGTGCGCGCCGACGACGTACGGCACCTCCGGGTCGAGGAAGAAGCTGAACTTGCCGTGGTCGTCGTCCCAGTCGTAGCGCATCGCGTCGATCGCGTCCGAGATGATGCAACTCGAGAACTTCAGCAGCGACGGACCCGCGGACTCGTCGTGCCCGTCCGACAGCACGGCCGTCGCCGCGGCGCCGTCCCCGAAGAGGCTGTTGACCACGGACGACCGCATGGTGCCGTCGAAGACGTACGCGGCCGAGCAGACCTCGACGCAGACCATGACGGCCAGCTCGCCGGGATGCGCCTGGGCCCAGCCCGCGACCGCGGTCAGCGCGTTGAGCCCGGCGTTGCACCCCATTCCCACCACGTCCAGGCGGGAGCAGTGGCGGTCGATGCCCAGGTCCTTGATGAGCAGCGCCGAGAACCCGGGAGTGACGAAGCCGGTGGAGGTGACACAGCACAGGTACCGGATGTCCGCGAGCGTCGCGTTGGCCGTCTTGAGACAGGCCTCGATCGCTTCCCGGCCCATGGCCACGCCGTTCGCGACGTGTTTGCGCAGCAGGGTGCCCTGCGTTTCCGTGGACCGGCGACCGTCCGGTTCCATCGGCGGCAGCGTCAGACCCCGGCGATCGATGGCGCTGTTCAGGAAGATCGACTGGATGCGGGGGTCGGCGATGTCGAACTCGTCCAGCATCTCCCGCTGGGTGTACGACGTGGCCGGCACGGCGGTGCCGACACCGGTGATCCTCGCCGTCGTCCGCTGGAGAAGGTGTGTCTCGGTCACCGGCCCTCCCAGCGGGGTTCCCGCTTCTCCGCGAAGGCGAGCGGCCCTTCGGTCGCGTCCCTGCTGTGCATGCGGCGCTCCTCCCAGACGTACCGCTCGGTGAACGCGGATTCCAGCGGCAGCGTGGCCGACCGGCCGGCCGCCTCCTTGATCGCCCGAACCGCCAGCGGAGCGCACCGGAGGATGTCGGCGACCCAGCCGTCGACGCATTCGTCCAGCTCGTCGCCCGGCACGACCTCGTTGACGAGTCCCAGCTCGAACGCGCGCCCCGCGCTCATCGGGCGGCCGGTCAGCAGGTGCCCCATCGCCGCCTTCCACGGCGCCTGCCGGGTCAGCCGGAACACGCCGCCGGCGCCGGCCATGAGGCCGTGTCTGGCCTCGGGGAGCCCGAAGGTCGCGTCCGTGGCGGCGACGATGATGTCGCAGGCCAGCGCCAGCTCGAAACCGCCGCCGAGGGCGTATCCGCGGACCTTCGCGACGAGCGGCTTGGCCAGGTCGAACCGCTCGGTCAGCCGCGGCCAGCCCGGCCGGCCGGCGCTGCCGAAGGTGGCCGGGCGCGCCTGGCCCGCGCGGGTGAGCGTGGCCAGTTCCTTGAGGTCCTGGCCGACGGAGAAGGCGCGGTCGCCGGCCCCGGACAGGACGGCCACCCACATGTCGTCGTCGGCCTCGAAGTCGTCCCACACCTCGGCGAGTTCCTCGTGGGTGCGGAGGTCCATCGCGTTGAGCACCTCGGGCCGGTCGAGCGTGACCCGGGCGACGTGGCCTTCTTTCAGGTATCGGATCCTGGAGCGCGTCGTCCCCATCAGCTGAGGTAGTCCTCGGCGCCCCCGGCGCGGACCGTGTCGAGCGTGAAGCAGTGGAACCCGCCGCCGAACAACCGCCGGTGCCGGTGCCGTACGAGGACGGCCGTGAACCCGTGCCGTTCCAGCTCCCGGGCGAGTTCCGGGCACGCGTCGTTGACCAGGACGGTCTCCGGGTCGACGGACAGCACGTTGAGGTCGATGTACGGGCTGGTGAGGATCAGGTCGTCATCGTCGTAGTCGGGGAAGCTGCCGCCGACCGGCGCCGGTGCCACGATCAGGTCCCACTTGCGGAGTGGTTCGGGCAGCCGGTCGGCCACGTCGGCGGACCGGACCAGGAGCGTTCCGGGCCGCAGCGCGAGGACCATGCTGTCGATGTGGCTGTCGCTGAGCCGGTGCACGCGGTGGATACGGAACCGGCCGGCCAGGTGCCGCTCCAGCCAGTCGACGGCCAGCGCGTGGTGGGCCGTCGCGATGTTGACGACGATGTCCCGGCCGAGCCGCAGGCACTGCGCGCCGTCGAACATCATCTCCAGCCCGACGTCGTACGGGGAGGGCCGGCTCGCCTCGATCGGCTCGGTCGGCCCGCCCATCGTGCCGGTCGTCGCGTACGACAGGTCGAACGACGCGTCGGTCATCATCGGCCGGGGCATGACCGTCCAGCGGGCGCCCTGCCGGAAGTAGTCCTGGAAGATCGGCTTGAGGAACTGTGTCTCGAAGAACCGGGACCGGACCATCGGGGGCGTCTCGATGATCTCGTCGCCCAGGATGAGCGTGTTGTCCCGGACGTTCAACGGTGGCGTGACCGACGCCGGCCAGGCCGGCGTCCGCACGGAGGCGGTGGCCGCGTGGACGGGCATCGGCCGGTGCACGGTCACGGAATGGGACTCGAGTGCCTTGACGATACCGTCGAGATCTTCGTTGAGTTCGGCGACGTACCGGTCCTTGATCGGCTCCCGCCGACCATTGTCGCCATGTTCACCGCGCTGCGACAAACGTGGGTAGTACCACTCCGACCGAACCGGATTGTCGTTAACGATGTTCTCGTGGAAGAAGAAATCGAAGGAGAGTTCCCGGTCGTGCGAGAGATAGTTCTCCGCCGAGCCGACGATCACCTCCTTCAGCGGTGACCACTCGTCAAAGCTGTTGAGTCGCATCGCTACCTCGTCCCCATGCTCAGACCGTGCTCATAGGGCATGTCCCGGACGGTGCCGACATCGTGGAAGCCGGTCTGGCGCAGCCATTCCTCGTAGTCTCGAGCCGGATACGCCATGCCCTGGCCGCTGGCCAGAACGTTGAAATACAGTCCGAGCCGTGCGCCGAAGATGCCGTCGGTCTCGTCGTCGGAGACGTTGTAGCCGTAGATGAAGACCCGCCCGCCGTCGGGCAGCGCGTCGTAGGCCCTCTTGAGCAGGCCGAGGATCTGCTCCTCGGAGAAGATCTCCAGGACGTGGCTGAAGAGCACCGCGTCCGCGCCCGTCGGAAAGGCGTCGTCGAACATGTCGCCGGGGTGCAGGTCCACCCGGTCAGGGAAGGCCGTCGCGGCGCCGTCGCCGAGTTTGGACACACTCGGCAGGTCGAACACCGTGCTGCGCAGCCCGGGATGGTGGGCGACCAGTCGGCTCGAGGTCGCCCCGTCGCCGCCGCCGATGTCGAGGATGTGGCTGACCGTGCCGAACTCCGGGCGCTCGACCAGCGCGTCGACCGAGCGCAGGGTGAACGCGGTCATCGCGCGGTGGAAGACGGCCTCACGGTCCGGGGTGTGCGCGAGCCGGCCGTACAGCGTCGGCTCGTCGCCCGGATACGCCGCCAGCGCGGTGTTGGTGCCGGACCGCAGGGCCTTGGTCAGCTCGGCGAACGCCGGGTAGTAGAACTCTTTCCAGCCGATGACGATGTGGGTCCAGCTGTCTTCCGCGTCCGACGCCAGCAGGTCCTCGGCGACCGGCGCGTTCGTGTACGCCCCGTCGGTCCGGCGCAGCAGCCCCGTCGTGCAGACGGCCTGCAGGAGGACCCGCAGCTGATGGGCCGGCAGTCCGGTGAACTCCCGGATCTCCGTGAACGTGGACCCGCCGTGCTCGGCGAGGTAGTGGAATATCCGGAGCTCCACCGCGGTGGCCATCGCATTGAAAAGGGCCGGCGCGTTCATCAGAAAATGAAAGCGGTCCAGGACGGCCTCATCGTCAGGCGTGTACAACGCGCTCACCACCTCGGTTCGAAGACCCGATGATCTGGTCGGTGCGGATATCGGCGAGCCGTCATTGACCGACGGTGCCATGGCGTAGCGATCCACTGCTGCCGATCTTGCCAGCCAGGGCGTTTCATCTGCCTTTCATTTCGCCTACATCGCTACTACACGATGTTTCGATGCCTGTTAGACGGTCGCGGGATCCGCTGTAATTTAAATCACATCGCCGTTCCCGTTGTCAGTCCGAATCGTCCGTGCCATAAAGTCCTTCGAACGCGGACAGAGGCAAGACTGGGCGCGGGCGATTACGTGCCCTTCAGGAATAACCAAGGAATCACCTGTCCACCACGAGCGGAGAGGATCGGCGAATGCCATCTCAACTGGTCGAATCGGAGTCGACCTCGCCGGACGAGGCGCTGCGGCGGATCGAGGCGCTGGCATACGGAGCCTCGGAGCATCCGGCGATCAAGAATCCGTTCTATGAGCTCTGGATGTCCCGCGAGCTGCCGGTGGAGCAGGTCGAGCTGGTCGCGCGCAACTTCTACGAGCGGGTGCGCCAAACGCCCGTGCGCATCGCCCTGGCCTTCATCCACATGGAGGACATCACCGCCCGCGCGGAGACCGTGGAGAACCTCAGCGACGAAATGGGCATGGGGGACCCGAGGAAGGTCCACTCCGTCATCCTGCGGTCGTTCTTCGAGACCCTGCTCTCCCGGCTGCACGGCCGCGAGGTGAACTTCGACGAGGTCAACGCGCCGATTCTGCCGTCCACGACCCGTCTGATCGAAGGCGGCGAGAAGGTCTTCAGCAGCCCGTACCCGCAGGAGGTCTGCGGAGCGCTGCTGGCCCAGGAGTGGCACGCCTATCCGCAGCTCGTCGCGCTCTACGAGGGCGTCCGCAACTACCGCGGGCACTTCGGCCTCGAGGAGTTCCACGAGAACTGCGAGTACTTCTACCTGCACATCGGCGCCACCGAGAAGCAGCACAAGATCCACTCGCTGTCGACCGCCGCACGCACGTGCCGCACCGAGGCCGACCTCGTCCATCTCGAGCGCGGGTTCACGACGTACCTCGACCTGCTCGCCGACAACTGGTCGGAGATCCACACCACGCTCACCGCGTGAGATCGAAAGCACTCCAACGAGAGGGGAGCACGGCTGATGGCCAATCCGTTCGATGACCCCGACGGTCGATTCCTTGTCCTGACCAACGACGAGGGGCAGCACTCGCTGTGGCCCGAGTTCGCCGCCGTCCCCGACGGGTGGACCACCGTGTTCGGCGTCTCCGACCGGGAGGCGTGCGTGGACTACATCAACACGAACTGGACGGACATGAGACCGCGGAGCCTGGTCGTCCAGCTGGGCGAGTAGGTCTGACCGGACGCATCACCGGCCCGGGGAGACAGCGGCCGGCCAAGAGGGCGAGGGACTGAGAGATGATCGTGGGTTCGGTACCGGAGGCCTTCCGTGCTCAGGCGACGCGCACACCGGACGCCGTGGCGGTCCGCTGCGCCGGCCGCGAGCTGACCTACCGGGAGCTCGACGAGTGGGCGAACCGGCTGGCCCACCGGCTGATCGCCGAGGGGGCCGGGACTGAGCGGCCGGTCCTGCTGTACACCGACCGCACGATCGAGCTCGTCGTGTCCGTTCTCGCGATCCTCAAGTCCGGGTCGTGCTACCTGCCGCTGCACGCCGCCTTCCCCCGGCGGCGGATGCAGTGGATCGCCGAGCAGAGCGGTGCGCCCGTGCTGCTCGCCGACGCGGTCACGGCCGGGCGCGGGCTGCCGCGGGTCCCGGCCACGGTGTACGTGGACCGGTCCGGTGAGGTGGCGGACCATCCGTCCACCGACCCGGGCGTCCGCGTACGGCCCGACCAGCTCGCCTATGTCATGTACACCTCGGGTTCCAGCGGCGAGCCCAAGGGCGTGGCGATCACGCACCGCGCCGTCATGGACCTCGTCAACGACGGGACCTTCGCCGTACCGGGCGCGCACGACCGCGTCGCGCTCATCACCTCGTACGCCTTCGACCCGTCCACCTTCGCCTTCTGGCACCCGTTGCTGCACGGCGGCACCGTCGTCGTCGGCACGGACACCGACGCGACGGTGGACGGGCTGTCCCGCCTGCTGGAGCGGGAGCGCATCACCAGCCTGGAGATCCCGGCGGGCCTGTTCCGGGTGGTCGCCGAGGAGAACCCGAAGTGCCTCGCCGGCGTGCGTGAGCTGTGCGCCGGCGGCGACGTCCTCTCCGCGTCCGCCGTACGCCAGGTCCTCACCGCCTGCCCCGGCGTGACCGTCCGGCACACGTACGGGCCGACCGAGGCGACCCTGTACGCGGTGGAGTCGCCGTGGACCGAGGCCGAAGCGGTGCCCGCTCGTGTCCCGCTCGGGTACCCTCTGGAGGGCATACGGCCGTACGTGCTCGACGACACGCTCTCCCCGGCCGGCATCGGAGTCGACGGCGAGCTGTACCTGGCCGGGGACGGTCTGGCCCGTGGATACTTCGGGCAGCCGGCGCTGACCGCCGAACGCTTCGTCGCCGATCCGTCCGGCCCGCCCGGAGCCCGGATGTACCGGACCGGCGACGCCGCCCGCTGGAACGCCGACGGGATGCTGGAGTTCGCCGGCCGGATCGACGAGCAGATCAAGATCCGCGGCTACCGGGTCGAGCCCGGCGAGATCGAGTCGGCGCTGGCCGGCTTCCCCGGGCTACGCCAGGTGGTCTGCGTGGCGCGCGAGGACCAGCCGGGGGAGAAGCGCCTCGTCACCTACGTGGTGCCGGACGACGCGGCCGCCGCCGACACGGTGGACGCGGAGGCGATTCGCGCGTACCTGGCCGAGCGCCTGCCGGCGTACATGGTGCCGAGCGCCATCGTCTCGGTCGGCGCACTGCCGCTGACGGCCAACCACAAGGTGGACTACCGGGCCCTGCCGGCACCGGCGTGGGAGGCGAGCACCGGGCGCGGCGCGGAACCCCGCGACGCCCGGGAGAAGGCCGTGTGCGCACTCGCCGCCGCCGTCCTGGGCGTGCCCGACGTGGGCGTCGACGATGACTTCTTCGCGTTGGGCGGAGACTCGTTGCAGGTCACCCGGCTGATCAGCCGTATACGCGTCACGCTGGGCACCGAGGTGACGCCGCGCACGGTGTTCGAGGCGCGGACGCCGGCACGGCTGGCCGCGCTGCTCGGATCGGACGACCTGCTTGAACCGGACGCCGTGGAGCCGCCGCGGCTGGGACCCCGGTCGCGCTCCGGCCCGGTCGCGCTCTCCGCGGCCCAGCAGCGGCTGTGGTTCATCAGCCGGCTGGACGGCCCGTCCACCGCCTACATCCTGCCCATCGCGGTCCGGATGCGGGGCGGGCTCGACACCGATGCGCTCGGGGCCGCCCTGGGCGACGTGATGGACCGGCACGAGAGCCTGCGCACGGTCTTCCGGGACCACGACGGCGTGCCGTGCCAGGTCGTCCTGCCCACCGAACAGGTACGCCCGGCGCTGACCGTCGAGCACGCCGGTGACACGGCCACCGGGCCGTCCGCCGCGGACGAGCCGGCCTTCGACCTGAGCGGCGACGTCCCGCTGCGCGCCCGGCTGTTCGCGCTCGGCCCAGACGATCACCTGCTGCGTCTCACGCTCAACCACATCGGCACCGACGGTTGGTCCCTGCGGACGCTGACCGAGGACCTACGGGAGGCGTACGAGGCGCGCCTGGCCGGGCGGGCACCGGACCGGCGGCCGCTGCCGGTGCAGTACGCCGACTACACGCTCTGGCAGCAGGACCTGCTGGGCACCGCGGACGACCCGACGGACCTCGCACGGCGGCAGCTCGACCACTGGCGACGTAGCCTGGACGGCTCGCCCGAGGAACTGGCGCTGCCCGCCGACTTCCCCCGGCCCGCACGGCCCGACCACCGCGGCGGCACCGTACCGTTCGCCGTCGAAGCGGCGTCGCACGAGCGGATCCTCGACCTGACCCGCGCCACCGGTACCACCGTCTTCATGGTGCTCCACGCCACCCTGGCCGCGTTGCTGACCCGCATGGGCGCGGGCACCGACGTCCCGATCGGCACGCCCGCCGCAGGCCGTACGGACGCGGACCTCGACGATCTGATCGGCTTCTTCGTCAACACCCTCGTGTTGCGCGCCGACACGTCCGGCGACCCCACCCTGCGTCACCTGCTGGACCGGATCCGCGCCACCGACCTCGCCGCGTACGAGAACCAGGATGTGCCGTTCGAGCGGATCGTCGAGGAGGTCAACCCGGACCGGTCACCGGCCCGCCACCCGCTGTTCCAGGTCATGCTCGTGCTGGAGCGTCCGGGCGGATACCGGTTCACCCTGCCGGGCCTGGACGTCGAGACCGAGGAACTCCGGACCGGCACCGCGAAGTTCGACCTGACCTTCACCTTCACCGAACGGTACGGCCCGGACGGCAAGCCGGACGGGATCACGGGCCGGCTGGAGTACGCCACCGGCCTGTTCCGCCCCGACACCGCCGACCTCCTGGCCGAGCGATTCCGTACCCTGCTGACCGGGCTGCTGGCCGCCCCCGATCGCCGCCTGTCCTCGGTCGATCTGTTCCTGGCCGGCGAGCGGGACCGGATGCTGGCCGGCGCGGGCGGTCCGCGGCTGACGTCGTCCGAGCTGTCGCTGCCGGGCCGGTTCGAGCGGCAGGCCGCGCTGACCCCGGACGCCCCGGCGGTGAGCGCGCCCGACGGCGAGCTGCGCTACGCCGAGCTGAACACGCGGGCCAACCGGCTGGCGCGTCTGCTGCTGTCCCGTGACATCGGCCCCGGCGACCTCGTCGGTGTGCTGCTCGAACGCGGCACCGAGCTGGCGGTCGCCGTCCTGGCCGTGCTGAAGGCGGGCGCGGCCTACGTACCGGTCGACCCGGCGTTCCCCGCCGACCGGGTCCGCTACATGCTGGCGGACGCCGGCGCGGCCGCCGTCCTGACCACCGAGGACGCCGCCGGGGTCCTGGACCGCGACGAGTCCGGCGCCACGTACCTGGTGCTGGACGCGCCCGAGGTACGCGCGGAGCTGGCACGGTGTGACACGAGCGATCCCACCGACGCCGACCGGCCGGCGCCGCTGGTGCCGGAGACGCCGGCGTACGTGGTGTACACCTCGGGCACGACCGGCCGGCCGAAGGGCGTGGTCCTGCCCGCGCGAGTGCCGGCGAACCTGCTCGCCTTCGTCGACTCGCTGCAGCCCGCCGGACCCGGCTCGCGGGTGGCGCAGGTCACCGCGATCGGCTTCGACGTGTCCGTCAAGGAGATGCTCAGCGCGCTGCTGTCCGGCGCGACGCTGTGCGTGCCCGACGAGGAGACCCGCCTGACCCCGGACCGGCTCGCGAGCTGGCTCGACCAGGAGCGGATCACCGACTTCTACGCCTCCGACCTGGTCATCGAGGCGGTGTACCAGGCCGCCGACGAGCAGAGTCTGCGGCTGGCCGCGCTGCGGAACGTCTCCCAGGGCGGCGAGCCGCTGCAACTGACCGCGGTCAAGCGCGCGTTCCACGCGGCCCGTCCCGGGCTGCTGCTGCACAGCACGTACGGACCGGCGGAGAATCCGCTGGCCACCCGGGTCAGCCTGCCGGCGGACGCGTCGGAGTGGCCGGTCGGCCTCCCGGCGCTGGGCGGCCCGAGCGCGAACACCGACGCGTACCTGCTGGACGAGCGGCTGGAGCCGGTGCCGGCCGGTGTGGTCGGCGAGCTGTACCTGGCCGGGCCGGGCCTGTCCCACGGGTATCTGAACCGCCCCACGCTGACGGGCGAGCGTTTCGTCGCGTGCCCGTTCGGCGCTCCCGGCCGGCGCATGTACCGGACCGGTGACCTGGCCCGTCGACGTGCCGACGGCGGCCTCGACTACCTCGGCCGGGTCGACGACCAGGTCAAGATCCGCGGTGTCCGGGTGGAACCGGCGGAGCTCAACGCGGTGATCGCCGGGCATGCGGGAGTGGCGCAGGCGGCGACGGTGGTGCGCGAGGACCGTCCGGGGGACCGGCGCCTGGTGGCCTATGTCGTGCCGGTGCCCGATGGTGACGTGCCGGGTGTCGAGGAGCTGCGCCGGCACGTGGCCGCGTCGGTGCCGCGTGCCCTGGTGCCGTCCGCGTTCGTGATGCTGCCCGGACTTCCGTTGAACGCGAACGGCAAGCTGGACCGCCGCGCCCTGCCCGCGCCGACGTACACCGGCGGTGCCGGCCGCCGTCGGAGCACCCCGCTGGAACAGGTGCTGTGCGGGCTGTTCCGCGAGGTCCTCGGCGCCGAGAACGTCGGTGCCGACGACGGCTTCTTCGAGCTCGGCGGCCACTCCCTGCTGGTCACCCGCCTGATCAACCGGATCCGCGCGATTCTCGGCCGTGACCTGCCCGTACGCGCGGTGTTCGAGGCGCCCACCCCGGCCGGGCTGGCCGCGTGCCTGGACGACGCCGAGCGGGCACGCCCCGCACTGGCCCCGTACCGGCGACCCGAGCCGATGCCGATGTCGTACGCGCAGGCCCGGCTGTGGTTCATGCACGAGCTCGAGGGTCCGAGCGCGACGTACAACCTGCCGATCAGTTTCCGGATCCGTGGCGCGCTGGACGTCGGCGCGCTGGAGGCCGCGTTCACGGATCTCGTCGACCGCCACGAGAGCCTGCGTACGGTGCTGCGCGAGGTCGACGACCGGCCGGTCCAGGTCGTGCTGCCGTCCGCGCACGTCCCCGTGCACCGGCTGGACCACGCCGAGCCGGAGCTACGAGAGGCGCTGCTCGAGGCCGGCGGCCACCCGTTCGACCTGGCGGGCGAGCCGCCGTTGCGGGTCACGCTCATCCGCGTGGCGCCGGACGACCACGTGCTCGTGGTGCTGTTCCACCACAGCGCGAGCGACGGCTGGTCGCGCGGGCCGCTGGTGCGGGATCTGTCGGCGGCGTACCGGGCGCGGCTGGCCGGTGCGGAGCCGGAGTGGGCGCCGCTGCCGGTGCAGTACGCGGACTACACGTTGTGGCAGCGTGAGCTGCTGGCGTCGGAGAACGACCCGAACTCGGCGGTGAACCGGCAGCTCGCGTACTGGAGGCGTGCCCTCGAGGGCGCGCCGGTCGAGCTGGAGTACCCGGTCGACCGGCGCCGGCCGGTGGTCGCCTCACAGCGCGGCGACTCCTTCGAGGTCGAACTCGGCGCGGAACTGCACGCGGGGCTGGTCTCGCTGGCGCGCGCGACGGGGACGACGGTGTCGATGGTCGCGAACGCGGCGCTCGCGGCGCTGCTGACCCGGTTGGGCGCGGGCACCGACATTCCGATCGGCACCCCCGTGGCCGGCCGTGGCGACGTGGCGCTCGACGACCTGATCGGCATGTTCATCAACACGCTGGTGCTGCGGATCGACACGTCCGGCGACCCGACATTCCGTGAGCTGCTGGCCCGCGTCCGCGACACCAGCCTGACCGCCTACGCCCACCAGGACGTGCCGTTCGAGCGGGTCGTCGAGGCCGTCAACCCGCCGCGCTCGGCGGGCCGCAACCCGCTGTTCCAGGTGATGCTCGAGGTCACGGCCGACGACGGCGCGGGCCTGGAACTGCCCGGCGCCACCGTGAGCCGGGTCCGGTCCGTCCTCGAGGTGGCCAAGTTCGACCTCTCACTGATCATCAACGCGGCCTCCGACGCGGACGGGATCCCCGGCCGCCTGTGGGCGGAGGTCGGTTTCGCGACCGACCTGTTCGACGCCGGATCCGTACGCGCGCTGTTCGCGCGGTTGGTGCGGGTGCTGGAGGACGCGGTCGCGGATCCGGACGGCGCGCTGAGCCGGATCGACGTGCTGGGCGACACCGAGCGGGCCGGACTGCTGCGCCTGGGGCGTGGTCCGGCGCCGGTGGAGACACTGACCGGCGCGTCGCTGGGGGAGGCGTTCGCCCGGCAGGTGAAGCTCTCGCCGTCCGCGGTCGCGGTGCGGTGCGCGGGCCGGAGCCTGTCGTACCGAGAACTGGACGAACAGGCCAACCGGCTGGCGGCTCGGCTGATCTCGCTGGGGGCCGGCCCGGAGCGCGCGGTGAGCACGTTCCTGGACCGCACCGTCGACCTGGTGGTCGCGCTGATGGCGGTGGTGAAGGCGGGCGCGTACTACGTGCCATTGCACAACGCGGCGCCGCTGGACCGCCGGCAGTGGGTTCACGACCAGTGCGATGCGCCGGTCCTGCTGACCGACACGGTGATGAGCGAGCGCGGCCTGCCCGAGGTCGAGCACGTCGTCTTCGTCGACGACGCGGCGAACGAGGAGTTCCCCGCCACCGACCCCGGCGTGGCCGGCCATCCCGACCAGCTCGCCTACGTCATGTACACCTCCGGGTCGGCCGGCCGGCCGAAGGGCGTGGCCGTCACCCACCGGGACGTCTTCGAGCTGATCAACGACTCGATCTTCACACCCGGCGACCACGACCGGGTCCTGCTGCTCACCCCGTACGAGTTCGACCCGTCGACGTACTCGTTCTGGTACCCGCTGCTGCACGGCGGCACGTCGGTCATCGCGCCGGAGGCCGACCTGACGGTCCCGGGGCTCGCCCGGATCATGCGGGAAGAGCGGATCACCGGCGTCGACATCACCGCCGGCCTGTTCCGGGTGATGGCCGAAGAGGACCCGGAGTGCTTCACCGGCGTACGTGTGATCATCACCGGCGGTGACGTGGTCTCGCCCACGGCCGTCCGCCGGGCCCTCGAACACTGCCCCGACCTGCTCGTCCGCTGCAACTACGGGCCGACCGAGACCACCCTGTTCGCGACGTCGGCCCCCTGGCACCGGTCCGCCGACGTCCCAGCCCCGGTGCCGATCGGCCGTCCCCTGGACGGCATGAACGCCTACGTCCTGGACGACGGGCTGCAGCTGGTGCCGGTGGGGGTGACCGGGGAGCTGTACCTGGCGGGTCAGGGCCTGGCCCGTGGCTATCTGAACCGGTCGGACCTGACGGCGGAGCGGTTCGTGGCGAACCCGTTCGCGACGTCGGGCACCCGGATGTACCGGACCGGCGACCGGGTCCGCTGGACCGCCGACGGGCTGATCGACTTCGTGGGCCGGGCGGACGCCCAGGTCAAGATCCGCGGTTTCCGGATCGAACTGCCCGAGATCGAGTCCGCGCTGGCCGCCTTCCCAGGCGTCCGCCAGGTCACGGTGCTGGCCCGCGAGGACCGTCCCGGCGACAAGCACCTGGTCGGCTACCTCGTCGGCGACACCGACCTGGATCTGGGGGCGGTCGACGAGCACGCCCGGCGGCTGCTGCCCGAGTACATGATCCCCGAGTACGTCCGGCTGGACGCGCTGCCGCTCACCGCGAACAACAAGGTCGACGTCCGGGCGCTGCCGGCGCCGGAGCGGACGGCCGGGCAGGGACGTGCCCCCGGCACCGAGGCCGAGGCACGCCTGTGCGCGCTGTTCGCCGACCTGCTGGAGATCGAGGTCGTCGGGGCCGACGACAACTTCTTCGAGCTCGGCGGCCACTCGCTGCTCGCCACCCGGCTCGTCAGCCGGGTCCGCACGGAGTTCGGCAGCGAGCTGACCGTACGAGACGTGTTCGAGGGGCTCACCCCGGCCGGCCTGGCCGCACGGCTGGAGCGGGGCGCCGTGTCCGTCTCCGGGGCACGGCCGGTCCTGCGGCCCATGCCCCGGCCCGAGTTCCCGCCGCTCTCGCCCGCCCAGCAGCGGCTGTGGTTCCTCAGCCGGCTGGAGGACGGCCCGTCCGCGTACACCCTGCCGAGCGCGATCCGGCTGAGCGGACCGCTCGACCAGGAGGCGCTGCGTGCCGCGCTCGGCGACGTGCTGGACCGGCACGAGAGCCTGCGGACCGTGTACCCGGAGCGGAACGGGCAGCCGCATCAGGTCGTGCTGCCGGTCGAGCAGGCCCGGCCGGAGCTCGCGATCGAGGTGGCCGAGGACCTGCCCGCCGCGCTGCGTGCGGCCGGCGAGGCCCCGTTCGACTTCGGCACCGACCCGGCGCTGCGGGCGCGGCTGTTCGCGGTGGCCCCGGACGAGCACGTCCTGCACCTGACGTTGAACCACATCGGCTGCGACGGCCAGTCGACGCGGCCGCTGATGCGCGACCTGCACGAGGCGTACGCGGCCCGTGCCGCCGGCCGCGCGCCGGACTGGGCACCGCTGCCGGTGCAGTACACGGACTACGCGCTGTGGCAGCGTGCGCTGCTGGGCTCCGAGGACGACCCTGCCAGCGTGGTGTCCCGTCAGCTCAAGTACTGGCGCGAGACCCTCGAGGGCGCACCTGAGGAGCTCCCGCTGCCGGTCGACACGCCCCGGCCGGCCGTGGCCAGCTTCCGCGGCGGTTCCGTGCCGTTGACGGTCGACCCCGCGCTGCACCAGGCGATCCTCGACCTGACCCGCGCGGGCACCACGACCGTGTTCATGGTCCTGCACGCCGCCGTGGCCGGGCTGCTGACTCGGCTGGGCGCGGGCACGGACCTCCCGATCGGCACGCCCATCGCCGGCCGTACGGACGCCGCGCTGGACGATCTGGTCGGCTTCTTCGTCAACACGCTCGTGCTGCGCACCGACACGTCCGGCGATCCCAGCCTGCGCGAGCTGCTCGCCCGGATCCGGCCGCTGGACCTGACCGCGTACGAGCACCAGGACGTGCCGTTCGAGCAGGTCGTCGACGTGCTCAAGCCGGAGCGGTCGCTGGCCCGGCATCCGCTGTTCCAGGTCATGCTGCAGTCCATGGTGGAGACCGTGTCGGAGGGCTTCACCCTGCCCGGCCTCACGTCGCACACCGAGGCGATGCGCACGGACACCGCGAAGTTCGACCTGATGTTCAGCTTCGCCGAGCACTACGCGCCGGACGGCACGCCGAACGGGATGACCGGGCGGCTGGAGTTCTCCGGCGACCTGTTCCGGCCGGAGACGGTGCGGCTGCTGGTGGAGCGGTTCCAGGTCCTGCTGGGCAGGCTCGTCGCCGACCCCGACCGGCGGCTGTCCGAGGTGGACATCTTCCTGCCCGGTGAGCGGGACCAGGTGCTGGCCGACGCGGTCGGGCCGCAGGAGGTGCTGCCCGGCCCGTCGCTGCCCGAGCAGTTCGCGCACTGGGTCCGCGTGACCCCGGACGCCCCGGCCGTCAGCGCGCACGACGGCGAGCTGAGCTACGCCGAGCTGAACGACCGGGCCAACCGGCTGGCGCGTCTGCTGCTGTCCCGTGGCGTCGGCCCCGGCGCGCACGTGGGCATGGTGCTTCCGCGCGGGCTGCTTTCGGTGGTGGCCTTCATGGCGATCGTGAAGGCCGGCGCCGCGTACCTGCCGGTCGACCGGACCTACCCGGCGGACCGGATCGAGTTCATGCTGACCGACGGCCACGCGGCCGCGGTGCTGACCGTCGCGGAGTCCGCCGGCGGACTGCCCGGCGCACCGGTGGTGCTCGACGCGCCCGAGGTACGCGCGGAACTGGCCGGTCTCCCGGCGCACGACCCGACGGAGGCGGAGCGGCGAGCACCGCTGACCCTCGGCAACCCGGCGTACGTGGTGTACACCTCGGGCACCACGGGCCGCCCGAAGGGCGTGGTGCTGCCGGCGCAGATCCTCGCCAACATCGCGGAGTTCCTGCGGAGGGAGCAGCCGCAGCGGCCGGGCGACCGGGTGGCGCGGTTCAGCGCGGTCGGCTTCGACGTGTCGCTGCGGGAGATGCTGCGCGCGCTGTTGCAGGGCGGCACGTTGTGCGTGCCGGACGAGGACACGGTGCTCGACCCGGAGCGGCTGGCCCGCTGGCTCGACGGGGAGCGGATCACCGAGCTGTACGCGCCCGACCTGATCATCACCGCGGTATACGAGGCGGCCGCGCGGCAGGGCCTGGCCATGGCCGCGCTGCGCCAGGTCGCGCAGAGCGGCGAGCCGCTGCAGCTGACCGCGCAGAAGCGCGCGTTCCACGAGGCACGTCCCGAGCTGCGGCTGCACAGTACCTACGGCCCGTCCGAGACCGCCGCGGTGACCCGGCTGAGCCTGCCCGACGACGTCGCCGGCTGGCCGGTGGCGGGCACGCCGCCGCTCGGCCGGCCGATCTGGAACGCCGAGACGTACGTGCTGGACGAGCGGCTGGAGCCGGTGCCGGCCGGCGTGGCCGGTGAGCTGTACCTGGCCGGGCCCGGTGTCGCACTCGGCTACCTGAACCGTCCGGCGCTGACCGGGGAGCGTTTCGTCGCGTGCCCGTTCGGCGGGCCCGGCCGGCGGATGTACCGGACCGGTGATCTGGCGCGCTGGACCACGGACGGCCGCCTGGAGTTCCTCGGCCGGGTCGACGACCAGGTCAAGATCCGCGGCGTCCGGGTGGAGCCGGCGGAGCTGAACGCGGTGATCGCCGGGCACGCCGGGGTGGCGCAGGCCGCGACGATGGTGCGCGAGGACCGTCCGGGGGACCGGCGGCTGGTCGCGTACGTCGTGCCGGCGCCCGGTGGTGCGGCGCCGAGCGGCGAGGAGCTGCGCCGGCACGTGTCCGCGGTGGTGCCGCGTGCGCTGGTGCCGTCGGCGTTCGTGATGCTGCCCGAGCTTCCGCTGAACCAGAACGGCAAGCTGGACCGCAGGGCCCTGCCCGCGCCGGACTACGCCGCCACGTCGAGCCGTCTCCCGGCGAACCGACGCGAGGAGCTGCTCTGTGAACTGTTCGCCGCGGTGCTCGGCGTGGACGAGGCGGGCGTCGAGGACAACTTCTTCGACCTCGGCGGCCACTCCATGCTCGCCGGCCGGCTCATCTCGCTGGTCCGGTCGACGTTCGACCGCGAGCTGTCGGTGCGCACGGTTTTCGAGGCGCCCACCCCGGCCGACCTGGCGCTGGCGCTGGAGGCCGCGGACCGGGCACGTACCGCGCTGACCGCCCGGCGGCGCCCGGAACTGGTGCCGATGTCGTACGCCCAGGCCCGGCTGTGGTTCATCAGCCGGTTCGAGGGCCCGAGTGCGACGTACAACCTGCCGATCAGTTTCCGGATCCGTGGCGCGCTGGACGTCGCCGCGCTGGAGGCCGCGTTCGCCGACCTCGTCGACCGCCACGAGAGCCTGCGCACGGTGCTGCGCGAGGTCGACGACCGGCCGGTCCAGGTCGTGTTGCCGCCTGGACAGGTCCCGGTGTACCGGCTGGACTGCGACGAGGCGGAGCTCACCGGCGTCGTACGGTCCGTCTCCCGGTACGCCTTCGACCTGTCCGCCGAGCCGCCGTTGCGGGTCACGCTGGTCTCGCTGACCGCCGAGGACCACGTCCTCGTGGCGCTGCTCCACCACGTCGTCACCGACGCCTGGTCGCGCGGTGCGCTGGTGCGGGACCTGTCCACGGCGTACGCGTCGCGGCTGTCGGGCGCGGCGCCGGAGTGGGCGCCGCTGCCGGTGCAGTACGCGGACTACACGTTGTGGCAGCGGGAGATGCTCGGGTCGGAGGACGACCCGGACTCGGCGGTGAACGGCCAGCTCGCGTACTGGACGCGTGCCCTCGAGGGCCTGCCGGTGGAGCTGGACCTCCCGGCCGACCGGCCGCGTCCCGCCACCGCCTCGCACCGGGGCGACCTGCTGCGGGCCGAGCTGGGCGCCGACCTGCACGCCGGGCTGGTCGAGCTGGCGCGCGCGAACGGGACGACGGTGTCGATGGTCGCGCACGCCGCGCTGGCGGTGTTGCTGACCCGGCTTGGCGCCGGCACCGACATCCCGATCGGCATGCCGGTCGCCGGACGCACCGAGCCGGAGCTGGACGACCTGATCGGGTTCTTCGTCAACACGTTGGTGCTGCGGGTCGACACGTCCGGCGACCCGTCGTTCCGCGAGCTGCTCGCCCGGGTGCGGGACGCGAGCCTGGCGGCGTACATGCACCAGGACGTGCCGTTCGAGCGGATCGTCGAGGCGGTGAACCCGCCGCGCTCACCGGGCCGCAACCCGCTCTTCCAGATCACCCTGCAGGTCGAGGGCGACGGCGGCGACGGGCTCGAACTCGCCGGTGCCGAGGTGGCGAACTTCGCCCTGCGCCGGGACATCGCGCGCTTCGACCTGTCGATGTCGCTGCGGACCTCGACCCGGGAGGACGGGAGCCCGGGCCCGGTACGTGCCGAGATCGGTTTCGCGACCGACCTGTTCGACGCGGGGTCCGTGCGCGGGCTCTTCGAGCGGCTCGTACGGGTGCTGGAGTCCGTGGTCCTCGATCCCGACGGAGTGGTGTCCGGGGTCGACGTGCTGGGAGACGCCGAGCGTGCCGAGCTGTTGCGGCTGGGTCGTGGGCCGGTGCCGGTGGAGGTGCTGTGCGGCGGCTCGCTGGGTGAGGTCTTCGGCCGGCAGGTGCGGGTGTCCCCGTCCGCGGTCGCGGTGCGGTCCGCGGGGCGGAGCCTGTCGTACCGGGAGCTGGACGAGCGGGCCAACCGGCTGGCTCACCGGCTCGTCTCCCTGGGCGTCGGCGCGGAGTGCCCGGTGAGCACGCTGCTGGACCGGACGGTCGACCTGGTCGTGGCGCTGGTCGCGGTGGTCAAGGCGGGCGGGTACTACGTACCGCTGCACCACGCGGCTCCGCCGGAGCGTCGTCAGCGGGTCCACGACCAGGGTGGCGCGCGGGTGCTGCTGACCGATCGGGTGATGCGGGAGCGTTGCCTGCCCGACGCCGAGCACGTGGTTCTCGTCGATGACGAGGCGAACGACGGTTTCCCGGCCGGCGACCCAGGCGTGCCCGGGCACCCCGACCGGCTCGCTTACGTCGCGTACGGGGCGGCCGACCGGACCGAGCACGTCGCGCTCACCCACCGGAACGTCCTGGACGCCACGGTCGGCCTGGAACACGCGCCCGAACCCGACTCCGGCCGGTACGACCGGTTCTTGGTCCTCGGCCCCGAGCCGTGCGAATGGTCCCCGTACGCGGTCTGGCACCCGCTGCTGCACGGCGGGACGTCGGTCATCGCGCCGGAGGCCGACCGCACCGTCGACGAGATCGCCGAGCTGATCGAGGACAACGAGATCACCCGGCTGGGCGTGTCACCCGGTCTGTTCGCGGTCATCGCCGAGGAGTACCCGGACTGTCTCGCCGGCGTGGGCGAGGCCCTCGTGCTGGGCGGAGTGACCGCACCGGACGCCGTCCAGCGGATCCTCGAGTACAGCACGGAGACCGAAGTGCGCGCCGCGTACGGGCCCGCCGAGGCCATGTCCGCGACCTCGATCGCGTGGCGCAAGCCCGGCGACCTGCCGGCCCGCCCGCCGATCGGCCTGCCTCGCGGCGGGATGACGGCCTACGTGCTCGACGACCGGCTGCACTTGGTGCCGGCCGGGATGACCGGAGAGCTGTACCTGGCGGGTCAGGGGCTGGCCCGTGGCTATCTGGACCGGCCGGACCTGACGGCGGAGCGGTTCGTGGCGAACCCGTTCGCGACGTCGGGCACCCGGATGTACCGGACCGGCGACCGCGCGCGCTGGACCGCCGACGGCCAGCTCGACGTCGTCGGGCAGGCGAGCGCGCTCGAGCCCCGATCCTTCGTCGATGCGGATGGCGTTCGCTTCGAGCCGGCGGAGATCGAGGCGGCGTTGACCGGCTTCCCCGGGTTGCGCCAGGTCGCCGTGGTGGTCCGGGGCGGATGGCCGTACGCGTACGTGGTCGGCGACGTGGACCTGGACGCGCTGGACGCGCGCGCCCGGCTGCTGCTGCCCGAGTCCATGATGCCCGCGTACGTGCCGCTCGAATGGCTGCCGCTGACCGCCGACGGCACGCTCGACCGCGACGCCCTGCCGGCGCCGGCCGACGACGGCACCGAGCCCTCCGACGAGGAACCGGCCACCGCACAGGAGGAGACCTTGTGCGGGCTGTTCGCCGACGTGCTCGGCATCGAGCGGGTCGGGGTCGAGCAGGACTTCTTCGAGCTCGGCGGCCACTCTCTGCTCGCCACCCACCTGATCTCGCTGATCCGCCGTGCCTTCGACCGCGAGTTGCCGGTACGCGCCGTCTTCGAGTCGCCGACGCCACGCGCCCTCGCCCGTGAGCTGGCGACCGCCGACGAGGCGCGCGTCGCACTGGTCGCCCAGCCCCGCCCGGCCCTGGTGCCGATGTCGTACGCCCAGCGCCGCATGTGGTTCGTCGGCCAGATGGAGGGTGCCGGCACCACGTACAACATGCCGTTCATCAACCGCCTCACCGGACCCCTCGACGTCGAGGCGCTGCGGCTCGCGCTCGGCGACGTGGCGGAACGCCATGAGTCCCTGCGCACCCTGCTCCGCGAGGTGGACGGCCGCCAGGTGCAGGTGGTCCAGCCGGCCGCGCCGGTGACCGTGCATCGGCTGGACGGTACCGAGCAGGAACTCCCCGAGACGCTGCGGCGCGTGGCCGGTCACGCCTTCGACGTGTCCGCCGAGCCGCCGATGCGGGTCAGCCTGATCCGGACGGCTCCCGAGGAGCACGTCCTGGTCGTACTGTTCCACCACAGCGGCAGCGACGGTCTCTCCCTACGGCCGTTCGCCGCCGACCTCCGCGCGGCGTACCGCGCCCGGCTGGCCGGCCGGGCCCCGGACTGGGCGCCGACGCCCGTGCAGTACGCCGACTACGCCCTGTGGCAGCGGCAGGTGCTCGGCGACGAGGACGACCCGGACGCGCTGGTCAACCGGCAGCTCGCGTACTGGACGAGTAACCTCGAGGACCTGCCGGTCGAGCTGGACTACCCGACGGACCGGCCGCGGCCCGCGCTGCCCTCCCAGCACGGCGGGGCGTTCACCGTACGGCTGGACGCCGAGCTGCACGCCGGACTCGCCGACCTGGCCCGCGCCACCGGCACCACCCTCGCGATGGTCGCCGACGCCGCGCTCGCCGCGCTGCTGACCCGGATCGGCGCGGGCACCGACATCCCGATCGGCGTGCCCGTCGGCGGGCGCACCGACGAGGCGCTCGCCGACCTGGTCGGCTTCTTCATCAACACGCTGGTGCTGCGCGTCGACACGTCCGGCGACCCGACCCTCGCCGACCTGATCTCCCGCGTACGCGACACGAGCCTGGCCGCGTACGGCAACCAGGACGTGCCGTTCGAGCGGGTCGTCGAGGCGGTCAACCCGCCGCGTTCGGCGGCGCGCAACCCGCTCTTCCAGGTCACCCTTCAGGTCGGCGACGCCGGCGGTGTGGGCCTGGATCTGGCCGGTACGCGGAACGAGGGCATGCCGCTGTTCCGGGAGCGGGTCAAGTTCGACCTGGCCGTCAACCTTGGGACCAGCTACACGGAGGACGGGCGGCCCGGGCCGCTGAGCGCGTACGTCCGGTTCGCGACCGACCTGTTCGACGCCTCCACGGTCCGGGGAATGTTCGACCGGCTCGTCCGGATCATGACCGCCATGGTCGCGGACCCGCAGACCCGGCTGAGCGCCGTGGACGTCCTCGACGCCGACGAGCGCCGCCAGGTCCTGGCCGGCTGGAACGACACGAACACCGAGCTCCCGGCGGGCGTCTCGTCGGTGGCCGAGCTGTTCGAGGCACAGGCGGCGCGGACTCCGGAGGCGACCGCCCTCGTCCACGAGGGGATCGCGGTGCCGTACGCCGCGTTGGCGGACCGGGCGCGCCGGCTCGCCCGGCGCCTGGTGGACCGCGGGGTCGGGCCGGAGTCGGTGGTGGCGCTGTGCCTGCCGCGCGGAGCGGACACCATCGCGGCGATCCTCGCGGTGTGGCAGGCCGGGGCGGCGTACCTGCCCCTGGACCCGGACCACCCGGCGGACCGGCTCGGCTTCATGCTGGCGGACAGCGGGGCCGTGGCCGTGCTCGGCGCGGTGCCCGACGGTCTGCCGACCGGTGGGATCCCCGTGCTGGCGCTGGACGATCCTGCGGCTGAGCCGGCGGGCGGTTCCGCCGAACCGCTCGGCGTGAAGGTGGCTACGGACGGGCTGGCGTACGTGATCTACACCTCCGGTTCGACGGGCCGGCCGAAGGGCGTCGCGGTCACCCACGGGGCGCTCGTCAACTACCTGGCCTCGGTGCCGGAGCGGCTGTCCATGGGCGACCCCGGCGCACGGTACGCGTTGCTGCAGGCGCAGGTGACCGACCTGGGCAACACGATCGTGTTCACCAGCCTGGTCACCGGCGGTGAGCTGCACATCCTGGACGCGGACGCCGTCGGTGATCCGGACGCGGTGGCCCGGTACGTGACCGACCAGCGGATCGACCACCTCAAGGTCGTCCCGTCCCAGCTCGCGGCCCTCGCCGCCCCCGGCGTAGAGCGCGTGCTCCCGACGAGGTCGCTGGTCCTCGGCGGTGAGGCCATCCCGGCGGACCTGCTCGCAGCGGTGCTCGCCGCGGGCCGGTGCGAGGTGTTCAACCACTACGGGCCGACGGAGGCGACCATCGGCGTCGCCACCACCCGGTTGACGGAGGAGCCGCCCGCGGGCGGGGCCGTGCCGGTCGGCGGCCCGATCGGGAACCTGCGCATGTTCGTGCTCGACGCGTGGCTGACGCCGGTGCCGGTGGGGGTCGTCGGTGAGCTGTACGTGGCCGGGGCGGGCCTGGCCCGCGGGTACGTGGGCCGGCCCGGCCTGACGGCGGAGCGGTTCGTGGCCTGCCCGTTCGCCGGGGTGGGCGCGCGGATGTACCGGACCGGCGACCTGGTCTCGTGGACCGGCGACGGCCGGCTGGTGTTCCGCGGGCGCGTCGACGACCAGGTCAAGGTCCGGGGATTCCGGATCGAGCCGGGCGAGGTGCGGGCCTGCCTGCTCGACCACCCTGGGGTGGAGCAGGCGGCGGTGGTGACGCGTGAGGACGTGGCGGGCGACGTGCGCCTGGTCGCGTACGTCGTGCCGGCCGGCTCTTCCGAGGACCTGGCCGCCGACGTGCGGGAATACGCGGGCGAGCGGCTGCCGGCGCACATGGTGCCCTCGGCCGTCGTGGCTCTGCCCCGGCTCCCGCTGAGCTCGAACGGGAAGCTGGACCGCCGGGCCCTGCCGGCGCCGGACTACGCCGCGACGGCGGGGGCCGGCCGTGAGCCGGGCACCCCGGCCGAGGAGATCCTTTGCGGTCTGTTCGCGCAGGTGCTCGGGGTGGACCGGGTCGGGGTCGAGGACAACTTCTTCGAGCTCGGCGGCCACTCCCTGCTGGCCACCCGGCTGGTCAGCCGGGTCCGCGCGACGCTCGGCAGCGAGCTCGCCGTCCGGACGATCTTCGAGGCGCCGACGCCCGGTGGGTTGGCCCGTCGCCTCGGCGACGCCGGTCCGGCCCGCCCGACGCTGACCGCGGCGCCGCGCCCGGCCGAGATCCCCATGTCGTACGGGCAGGCGCGGCTGTGGTTCCTCAGCCGGCTCGAGGGCCCGAACGCCATCTACAACCTGCCCGCGAACTACCGGATCACCGGGCGGCTGGACGTCCACGCCCTGGAACGCGCCCTCGCCGACGTGGTGGGGCGGCACGAGACGCTGCGCACGGTCCTGCGCGAGATCGACGGCCGGCCGGTCCAGACCGTCCTGCCGCCGGGGCCGGTGGCCCTGCACCGGATCGGCTGCGCCGAAGCGGACCTGCCGGAGACGATGCGGCGTGTCTCACGTCACGTGTTCGACCTCTCGGCCACCGGGCCGATCCGGGCCACCCTCGTCTCGCTCGGCGCCGACGGCCACGTGCTGATGGTGCTCATCCACCACAGCGCCACCGACGGCTGGTCCCGCGGCGTTCTCGGCGACGACCTGAGCCGCGCGTACCGGGCCAGGCTGGCCGGCCGGGCGCCGGACTGGACGCCGCTGCCGGTGCAGTACGCCGACTACGCCCTGTGGCAGCAGGACCTGCTCGGCGACGAGGAGGACCCGGGCTCCCGGCTCAACGCCCAGCTCGAGTTCTGGCGGCGGAACCTGGCCGACCTGCCGGTCGAACTGGACTACCCGACCGACCGGCCGAGGCCGGCCGTCCCCTCGCACCGCGCCGACTCCGTGGCGGCCGAGCTGCCGGCCGAACTCCACGCGGGGCTGGCCCGGCTGGCCCGCGACACGGGCACCACCATGGCGATGGTCGCCCACGCGGCGCTGGCCGCCGTGCTCACCCGTCTCGGTGCCGGGACCGACATCCCGATCGGCACGCCCGTCGCCGGACGGACCGACGACGCGCTCGACGGTCTGATCGGGTTCTTCGTCAACACCCTCGTCCTGCGGCTGGACACCTCCGGCGACCCGACGTTCCGCGCGCTCATGTCCCGCGTGCGGGCCGCCAGCCTGGCCGCCTACGAGCACCAGGACGTCGCGTTCGAACGGATCGTCGAGGAGCTCAACCCGCCGCGTTCGGCCGGCCGCAACCCGCTGTTCCAGGTCATGCTCCAGCTCGGTGCCGGTGATTCGGCCGGCCTGGGCCTGCCGAACGCCGAGGTGCGCGACTGCACGGTCTTCCGCCACCTGGAGAAGTTCGACTTCACGGTGAGCCTGCTCGCCCGCGGTGAGGACGGCAGTGACGGAGCGCTGCGCGCGCAGGTCTCGTACGCGGTCGACCTGTTCGACGCGCCGACCATGGAGCGGTTCCTCGACCGCCTGGTCCAGGTGCTGACGGCCATGGTCGCCGACCCGGACACCCGGCTGAGCACGGTGGACATGTTCGGCGAGGCCGAGCGGCGTCGGGTGCTGGACGAATGGAGCGGCACCTCCCTGGACCTCCCCGCCGAGGCGACGACGCTCCCCGCGCTCTTCGCGGCGCAGGTCGCGCGTACCCCGGACGCCGTCGCACTGGTCGTCCCGGACGGCGACGACGTGACGTACGCCGGGCTCGACGCGCGCGCCGACCGGCTGGCCCGGCTGCTGATCCGGCGTGGGGTCGGCCCCGAGCGGCTGGTCGCCCTGTGCCTGGAACGCTCGGCGGAACTGGTCGTCGGCCTGCTCGCGGTGCAAAAGGCCGGCGGCGGCGTGGTGCCGATCGAGCCGGACTACCCGGCCGAGCGCATCGCCTACCTGATGGAGGAGACGGCGACCGTCGCCGTGCTCACCACCCAGGCGCTGGCCCAGGTCGTGCCCGGTTCCACACCGCGCATCGTGCTCGACGCCCCCGACGTGGTCGCCGAGCTCGACACGGACGACGCGTCCGTGCCCGCTCGACCCCTGCTGCCCGAGCACCCCGCTCACGTCTTCTTCACCTCCGGGTCGACCGGCCGGCCGAAGGGCGTCCTGGTCTCGCACGGGGCCGTGGCGAACTTCCTCGTGTCGATCGGGGAGCGGTTCCCGCTCACCGAGGACGACCGGTGGCTCGCGGTGACCGCGGCGGGCTTCGACCCGATCATCATGGAGCTGCTGCTGCCGCTGATCAGCGGCGCGGCGGTCGTACCGGCCCCGCGCGAGGTGGCCCAGGACCCGCACCTGCTGCTCGCGCTGGCCCGGTCGTCCGGTGCGACGATCCTGCAGGCCACGCCGAGCCGGTGGGAGTCCTGGCTGTCCGCCGCGACGGGCGAGAACCGCCTGGACGGGGTGCGCGCGCTGGTCGGCGGCGAGGCGCTCACGGGCGAGCTGGCCCGTACGCTGCTGGCCGCCACCGACTCGGTGACCAACCTGTACGGGCCGACGGAGACGACCGTCTGGTCGACCACGATGTCCGTGGAACCGGGCGCGCCCGACCCCGCCTCGGTCGGCCGGCCGATAGCGAACGTCCGGATGTTCGTGCTGGACGAGTGGTTGATGCCGGTGCCGGTGGGGGTCGTCGGTGAGCTGTACGTGGCCGGGGCGGGGCTCGCCCGCGGGTACGTGGGCCGGCCCGGCCTGACGGCGGAGCGGTTCGTGGCGTGCCCGTTCGGGGACGCGGGGGAGCGGATGTACCGGACGGGCGACCGCGTGTCCTGGGGGACGGACGGCCGGCTGGTGTTCCAGGGCCGGGTCGACGACCAGGTCAAGATCCGCGGTGTCCGGGTGGAGCCGGCGGAGCTGACCGCGGTGATCGCCGGGCATCCGGGCGTGGCCCAGGCGGCGACGGTGGTACGGGAGGACCGTCCAGGGGACCGGCGCCTGGTGGCGTACGTCGTACCCGCCGCCGACTCCACGGGAGCGAGCCTGCCGGACGAGCTGAGGGAGTACGCGAGCGGGCGGTTGCCGGCGTCCATGGTGCCCTCCGCGATCCTCCTCATCGACCGGCTCCCGCTCACCCCGAACGGGAAGCTGGACCGCCGGGCCCTGCCGGCACCGGACTACACCGCGACCGCGGGGACCGATCGTGAGCCGGGTACCCCGGCCGAGAAGAACCTGTGCGGACTGTTCGCCGAGGTGCTGGGGGTGGACCGGGTCGGTGTCGACGACAACTTCTTCGACCTCGGCGGCCACTCCCTGATGGCCACCCGGCTGACCGCCCGCGTACGCGAGCGGTTCGGCGCCGACCTGGCCGTCCGGACGATCTACGCCACCCCGACGGTCGCGGCGCTGGCCCGCCACCTGGAGCGTGGCTCGGCCGGCGACGCGCTGGGCGTACTGCTGCCGCTTAGGACCACCGGCGGCGCCCGGCCGCTGTTCTGCGTGCACCCGGCCATCGGGCTGAGCTGGTGCTACGGCGGCCTGGTCGGGCACCTGAGCCGAGACGTGCCCGTCTACGGCCTGCAGGCCCGCCGGTACAGCGATCCCGCCGGCGCCCCCGCCGACTTCGCGGAGCTCGTGGACGACTATCTCGCCCAGATCCGGTCGGTCCAGCCGCACGGCCCGTACGCGCTCCTCGGCTGGTCGTTCGGCGGCACCACGGCACACGCCATCGCGGTCCGCCTCCAGGAAGAGGGCGAGGAGGTGGACTTCCTCGGAAGCATGGACGGATATCCGACCGAGGCCGGCCGGGGCCGGGTGCCCTGGAACTCCGACGACCCGGAGGTGTGGCCCGCGATCATCCGGTCGATCGGCCACGACCCGACCGCGCCGGAGAGCCCGCTGGCCGGCATCGGCGCCGACGGCCTCGCGACGATGCCCCAGGTGTTCGTGGACAGCTACCGCCTGCGCGCCGGGTTCTCGTCCGGGATCTTCAAGGGGGACATGGTGTTCTTCGTCGCCACCGCGGGGCGTACCCGGCCCGCGGACCCGGACGTCTGGAGACCGTACGTCGCCGGCACCGTCGAGGTCCACGAGATCCCCTCGACGCATGGAGCGATGACCCGGCCGGAGCCGCTGGCGGCGATCGGGCGGATCGTCGCCGAGCATCTCACCCACCACGAAGGAAGGCGTTGATCCCGCGATGGACACGACCGACAGCAGCGACCCGAACCCGGCGTCCGGCGACGCCACGGAGGGCCCACCGCGTAAGAAGTCCTGGCTGGAGCAGAAGGGGCTGGTCCTGGAGCCCGGTCCCAGCCGCGTGCTCGTGAACGCCACCTTCGTCAACGTCATCGGCGGCGGCATGTTCAAGGTGAGCGCCGCGCTGTTCTACACCAAGTCCGTCGGGCTGCCGGTGACCCAGGTCGGCCTGGGCCTCGGCATCGCGGCGATGGTGGGCCTGCTCTCCGGGATTCCCGTCGGTCACATCGCCGACCGGCGCGGGCCCCGCGAGACGTACCTCGTGACGCTGACCATCCAGGCCCTCGTGATGGCGTCGCTGGTGTTGATCCAGTCCTTCTGGTTCTTCGTCGTCGCGATCTGTCTCACCGAGCTCGCCCAGTCGGCCAGCCAAGCGGCACGCGGCCCGATCGTACGCACCTTCGGCGGTAAGAAGGCGGTCAGGTTCCGTGCCTACCTGAGGTCCGCGGTCAACCTCGCCGGCAGCATCGGCGCCCTGCTCGCGGCGTTCGCCATCCAGCTGGACACGCGCGGCGCCTACATCGCCCTGATCCTGGGCAATGCCGCGAGCTTCCTGGTCTGCGCCCTCATGGTGACCCGGCTGCCGAAACTGGACCCGGTCCCGGCGAAGCCGGGTGCGAACCGCCGCGGGGCGCTGCGGGACTACCCGTTCGTGGCCGTCACCGTGCTCGACGGCCTCATGTCGATCCAGTTCAAGGTGCTCAGCTTCGCGCTGCCGCTGTGGATCGTCGACCACACCAACGCGCCCCGCTGGTTCGTCGGTGTCAGCGTGCTGGTCAACACCGGCATGGTCGTGGCGTTGCAGGTCAAGGCGAGCAAGGGCGTGGACTCGAACACCGCCGCCGCGCGGGTCTGGCGGCGCTCCGGGCTGGCGTTCCTGGTCGGCATGGGGCTGATCGGGCTGGCCGGTGGGGTGCCCGGCTGGCTTGCCGTGGTCATCATCGCGGTCGGCGTGGCGGTGCACACGTTCGGTGAGCTCTGGCAGGCGGCCGGGTCGTTCGAGCTGCGCTACAACCTGGCTCCGGCGCACGCCCAGGGGCAGTACTCCGGACTGTTCGGGCTCGGCAGCAGCCTGTCCAGCGTCATCGCTCCGACCGTGCTGGCGCTGCTCTGCATCGCCTGGGGCGCGCCCGGCTGGTGGGTGATGGGCGGCATCTTCGTCCTGCTCGGCCTGTTCATGCCGTCCGTCGTCCGGTGGGCCGAGCGGACCCGTCCCGCCGAGGTGGAGGTCGTGGAGCCCGCTCCGGCCGGCTAGGGCGGGTCTGACGAATCCGCTGTCCTGTTGCACATCGCGACCACCACGAACACCGGAAAGGCGGCACCGATTGTTCCGTAGCATGCTGAAACTCACGATCCGCCGGGCGGTGGTCCGATGAGCGCCGACGTGACGCGGGCACCGGCGACGCTGGAGGCCCGGCTGCGCGCCGCGGCGGGCCGGGCCGGTGCGACGCCGGCCGTGCTCGACGCCACCGGAGTGCGGGCCACCCACGACGACCTGCGTCGCGTACGGGACGGCGGCCGGATCCGGCTGCGGGAGGCCGGAGTGCGACGCCAGGACATCGTCGCGCTCGTCATGGCGTCCGGCTGGCAGATGGCGCTGGCCGTGCTCACGGCGACGTGCGCGGGGACGGCGGTGGCGCTCGACCCCGCGCTCTCCGATCGCGAGCTGGCCGCCCTCCTCGCCCGGCTGCGGCCGAAGGCGGTGCTCGCCGACGAGGAGTCCACGCCACGCGTGCGGGCCCTGGCGGGGGAGGGCACGTGGGTGTTCCCGTGGTCACCGGACGATCTCGACGGTGCCATGGACGACGAGGAACCGGCCCCGGACGACCTCGCGCTGCTGCTGTTCACCTCCGGCACCACCGCGGCGCCGAAGGTCGTCCAGCTGAGCCACCGCAACCTGGCCGCGGCGGCCGACAGCATCGCCGGCACGCTGCGGCTGAGCCCCGACGACCGGGCGCTGAACGCGATGACCCTGCAACACGGTCACGGGATCTTCCCCGGCCTGCTCGCTCCGCTGTCGGCCGGTGGTGGCAGCATCTGCCACCGGCCGAACAGCGGCGAGGAACTGCTCTCGATCGCCACGTCGACGGCGCCGACCTGGTATTCGGCCGCTCCCGTGGTGCACCACAGCATTCTGGCCATGGTCCGCGCCACCCCGGCGGCCGGCGAGGCGCTGCGGCTGCGCGCGATCCGGTCGACCTCGTCGGCGCTGCCCGCCTCCGTCCTCGCCCGGCTGGAGGAGGAACTGCGCGCCCCGGTGGTCGAGGCGTTCGCCCTGAGCGAGGCACCCGGCCAGATCGCCAGTAACCCGTTGGACGGGCCGCGCAAGCCCGGAACCGTCGGGCTGCCGAAGGACACCCGGATCATGGTGCTGACCGACGCCGGGAAGCCCGACGACACACCGGGCAGCGTCGGGGAGGTACTGGTCAGCGGCCCGAACGTGATGCCCGGATACCTCGGCGTACCGGACTCCGAACAACCCTTCCTGGACGCCTGGCTGCGTACGGGCGACCAGGCGACCATCGACGAGGACGGGTATCTGATGCTGTCCGGCCGGGTCGTCGACATCATCAGCCGGGGAGCGGAGAAGTTCGCGCCGGCCGAGGTCGAGGCGGTGCTCGCCGAGCATCCGGCGGTACGCGAAGCGGTCGCCTTCGGCCGGCCCCACCCGACGCTCGGCGAGGAGGCCGCCGCGGCGATCGTGCTGGAAGAGGGCGGGTCGGTCACCGCGGACGAACTCACCGCGTACGCGGCCCAGCGGCTGGCCGGCTACAAGGTGCCCGTGGTCATCCACTTCCTGCCGGCCATGCCCCGCGGCCGTACCGGGAAGATCATGCGCCGGAGACTACGGGAGATGACCGCGCGCTCCGCCGCTCCCACCGGCCGGCGCCGCGTGGCCCCGCCCACGCCATAGGGCGTGGCCCAGGTCCCTGGTCGTTTCCCGCGTTGTCCACAGGTGGGCGCCTTACTCCCTGGCGGGGGAGTAAGGCTGGACAATGAGAGTTGGATGGGGGCCCCGGAGGGAGGGCCCTGTCCAGAGGGCGTGGCCAGAGGGCGGGGCCTGTCCAGGGGCGGGACGGGGTGACCCGGCCTGTCAACGGGAGCGCATCAGGTGGAACAGCGCGTTCGTGCGTTCGGTGAGTTCTCGATGGAGTTCGTCGTGCGGGCGGTGGCCGGCCTCGCGGACGGCGGTGATCAGGCCGGCCCGTTCGGTCTCCAGCCAGGCGGCCGGGCGGACCGCCGCGCGTTCGACGACGAACTCGTCGAGGCCGTACCGGCTTGCGATGCGGTGGCCGTGCGGCGTCGTCTCGTCGGTCACCGCGTGCGTGACGCGGTCCGCGAGTGTCAGCCAGCCGCCGAGGACCCGTCGCATGGCGGCGGCCCGCACCTCCGCCGGATCCTCGGCCAGGCCGCGTTCCCACGCGTGGTCGCGTACGAGGCCGTGGAAGCGGTACCGGACCTCGGTGCCGTCTCCCCAGGCGTCCGCGTTGATGAGCCGGGCGTCGATCAGGCACTCGAGGACCTCGGCCGCCTCCCGGACCGGCACGTCGAGCAGGGCCGCCGCGATCCAGGCCGGCATGTCCGGGACGTCCCAGTGGCCGAGGAGCCGGTACAGCAGGCGTGCCCGGTCCGGGAGCAGCTCATAGCCGAGGTCGATGCTCGTGCGGACGCTCAGACCGCCGTGGGTCAGGTACTCCAGGCGCCCGTCACGTAGCCGCACGACGAGGTCGGCGATCCGCCAGTGAAGCTTCGCGGCCAGCCGGGTGCCCGCCGAGCGGAGCGCGAGCGGCAGGTATTCGCAGGCGCGGGCGAGGTCGGTCACGGCCGCGGGTTCGGCCGTCGCGCGGTCGGCGCCGATGATGTGGGTGAGCAGGTCCACCGCGGCGGCCGGCTCCAGGACGTCGAGCTCCAGGACGTGCGCGCTGGGGAGCGCCGCCATGCGGACGCGGCTCGTCACGATGACCCGGCAGCCCGTGCCGGCCGGCAGCAGCCGGGCCACATGGGTCTCGCACGTCGCGTCGTCCAGCACCACCAGCACGCGCCGGTCGGCGAGCAGGCTGCGATACAGGACCGCCTGTTCCTCGGTCGCCGCGGGCATCCGGTCCGGCTCGACCCCCAGCGCGCCGAGGAAACGGCGGAGCACCTCTCCGGGGTCGGCAGGGTCGGGGCTGAGCCCGCCCAGGTCGGCGTACAGCTGACCGTCCGGGAACTCCGCACGTATGCGGTGCGCGATGTGCAGGGCGAGCGTCGTCTTGCCCACGCCGCCCATGCCCGTCACCGCGACGACCCGCGGCGTTCCGCGGTCGCGTGCGCACAGCAGGTCGGCGATCCGCGTCACGTGGTACTCGTGGCCGGTGTGGTCGGTGATGTCGGCGGGCATCTGCTTCGGCCGCGGCGCCCGCGCCAGCCCGCTCAGCGACGGCATGGTCTCCTGGCGCAGCACGCGTACGTGCGCCTCACGGAGTTCTGGGCCAGGGTCCACGCCCAGCTGTTCACCCAGGAGCGTCCGCGCACGCGCGTACGCCTCCAGTGCGTCGGCCTGCCGCCCGCAGCTCGCCAGCGTCTCGATCCAGACGGAAAGGAGCCGTTCGTCCAGCGGATAGTGTTCGACCAGCGGGCTGAGTAGCGGCAGTGCCCGGTCCGCGCTGTCGATCGCCAGGACCGTACGCGCGTACTCGATCGCCGTCGTGACGCGGGACCGCTCCAAACGCCGGACCGTGTTCAGGTCGACGCGGTCCGGAGGCACGTCCTCCAGGGCCCGACCGCGCCACAGGCGCAGCGCCCGCTCGAGCGCGTCGGACCGGGCCGACGGGTCCAGCACGGATGCCTCGGACACCAGCCGGTGGTACCGCGCGACGTCCACCTCGCCGTGCCGTAGCTCAAGCGCGTACCCGTTGGTCGTGCGCACCACCACGACCGAGTCGCCGGCGACGTTCCGCAGCCAGGATCGCAGCCGGTGGACCGACACCGTTAGCGTCGAGTCCGCGACCTCGTTCCCGCGAGAGCCCCAGACCGACTCGGCCAGTCGTCCGGCGGCCACGCCCGACGGTCCGCTGAGCGCCAGGGCGCCCAGCAGAGCCCGGGTGATGCCCGCCGACGGATGGACCATCCGTTCGCCGTGCGTCAACGCCACCGATCCGAGGACCGCGACGTCGACCGCCACCGACTTCAGGGCGCCGGTCGGCGCCGTAGTGGTCCGTTGCGACATCGTCGGAACCGCGGACCACCCGTAGATCGACGTGGGCAATGATCTCTCCTCCCCGCCGTCAGCCGCCCGGACGATCGGCGGCGAACGAACCCCCACTCTCTGTCCCGCCACACTGCTACGGATTCGCCGTTTCGGGCCGCGCGTCGCCCACGACCGGGAGGCCAGATCAGGTGGACTTCCGGCGCGGTGGACCGAGTGCGTGTTCGCGTTCGGGCCGCGGGCCATGTGCGGTGCCAGAGACGCAATCGCTGAGACCGCCGGGAACGACGATTCGTGGTTCCCGCCTTGCCCAGATTTGCAGAGCTGACCCTACTCTCCATCGGATGGACGGATTGTCGTTCCGGTTAAACCGACCGGGCGCGTATCGACGGTCCCGAACAGCGTGCCGGAACGCAAGAATCGTGGCCGGATTCGGCTATCACCGGGACGATGAACCCCGCTGAACTGCGTTTTTCCGGGTGTCTCAGGGGCGGTGCGGGACGGTGGGAGTCCGCGTGCACCACAATCGTAATTGACAGATCGCTGAGCGTGATCGTGCGATCATCCTTCGCTCGAGGATCGCTCGGGCGCGGCTGGAGGACGGGGGCGTATCGGCCGGCGCGCACACGGCGGAGCAGTCGTTAAAGAAATGGTAAAGGGTCAGACGGTGCTCACCCCTTTCTCGCCGGTCGTGGCATTTCCAGTGGCCGGGCGCCGACTCGGTGCGTTTCTGCCGTTGACGTCGACTGCATCATCAGCCTCGAGCGTCTCTGTCCTGCGCCCTGGACGGCCCGTCGAGATACGTACACCGCACCGCCGCCGTCCTCGACGAGGCAGCGCCAAGAGTCCGCCCGCGTCGGCTTCTCGACGTCGGAACCGGCACCGGTCTGGATGCATGAGATGGGCAGTGCCGGTAGGCGGTCGGCGGAGCCCAGGCTTCCGGAACAGGTGCCCTGAGCCGTGCGGATACTGATCTCAGCGTCGGGCGTACGTGCGTCATATCGAGCCGTTGAAGAAGTTCACGAGTGCCAGTGCCGGTTTTTCCGCGACGGTCAGGTTGGCCACGGCGAGTACGGCGAAGAGCAGCGAGAACAACGCCGAGGCGGTGCCGAACGACGCCAGCGTGCGCCTGGTTCGCCGGTCGGATGACCCCGTGAACCTTTTCCACAGCAGCACGCTCGTGCCGATGAGGACGAGCGCCAGAATCGGCGCCATCACGAGCACCGCCACGTGGTACCGGACATTGTCGTCGATCATCATTTGGAGGGCGGGCGAGGTTTGGTGGCCCGTACTCCGGTATTCGGCGAGCCGCTGCCTGACCTGTTCGAACGTATCGCCGAGCGGTCCGTGGGACGTGCCGACGGGCAGCAGCGTCAACACCGAGGTGAAGGGCGCCACCGCACCCTGGATGTTGGCCACCAATGCCGCCACCGAGACCACCACGAGAATCGTGACGAGAACACCGGCCGAGGCGAAGGCGGCTCCCTTGAGACCGCCGGCCCTCAGGAATGCCTTCCAGAGAAGAACACAGAGCGCGATGAGCACGATCAGCAGGATCGCGGTGATCGCGGCCTTGGCCACATGGAAACGGGACCAGTAATCGACGAGCCTCTGCATGCCCGGGGTGAAAGCCCGGTCGCCGGACCTCCAGTACTCGATGAACGCGCCGTTGGCGGTTCTGGCGAGCTTGCGATGATCGGAGAGGCCGCCCTCCGACCCGTTCGCCGCCAGCATGGGCGGGGCGAAGACGAAGGCGGCTACGAGGGCCACGGCGAGGGCGGTGAGTATCGCGAGCGCGCGGCCGGGGACACCTGCGGATCGCGTTGGGACCACGGGACTGGACAAAGAGATTCCTTCGGTTCGTTCGAGCCGATGTCAGAACGCGAATCACCTTGCCGAACCAATGGCCGCGCGGTCATCGAGGCACGCCACACACTCGGGGGTGGGGCCAGCCACACCATGACGCTTTGGGAATGTTCCGGTTGACGATCGAGAGCCGGATGGCGACGGTGTTGCCGGGATCTTCGTTGAGGATCCCGCCACCGGTGCCCGCGGTCTTGTTGAGCCGGACGAGAGTGCGGCCGATGAACGTCGTCCCTCCGACGTTGTTGCCGGAGGCGGTGCTCTGGTTCAGCACCAAGTACGCACATACCGCTTGACCTGTGTGGATGAGGCTATCGGCATGCACGGCGCCGACACCGTTTGAACCGCGATGAAAGCCCCGAGACGCGAGGCGGATTCGAGGTCTCGGGGCTTTCATCATTGGCTGGTCAGGTCTTCTGCTTGGTGAGCGTTATCGTGCTGCGTTCCTGGGTCGTGGTCTGGCGTTCGTAGTCGGCGTCGTATCGGTAAAAGTTGGCCGTGCTCTTGGCGTGACCTTTACGGAACGTCGTTTCCGGGAGTGGAGTGGCCGTCGCGGTCCAGGCGACCGGTGCACCCGGGGTGCAGTCGACCGGCTTGAAGTAATCGGCGTGGAGCCACACCCCGTTGCGTGTCTGTGCGACCGTGCCGTTGATCTCGGTGTACGCGGCCTTGTTGCACGTGACCGTCCCGTGCACGGTCGCGCTGCCGGTCAGTTGGTCGAATGTTCCGTCGCCGGCGACGTTCAGGCTCGCTTCCAGCGTCGGCGGTGCCGGCGGGTTGAGGATGTGCAGCCGCCCACGCGAGGCGGGAGTGTCTCCCCAGCAGTGGAACTCGAAGGTCGCGTCCAGCGCGTGGATGTACCCGAAGGGACCCCACTCGATCTTGTCGATGGTGAACGAGCCCAGACCCCAGCAGAAGTATTCTGGCCGCCAGAGGTTGATCCCCGGGGTGCTCTCGCCCTGCGTGACCGTGTACGTACCGGGCGCCAGTGCTTCCCCGAAGGGGCCGGAGATGGAGAAGTTCCAGTCGTAACCGTCGGTGCCGTCGATCTCCGCGCTGATGGAATGCTGGTCCTCACTGTCGCCGACGACGGTCATCTGGTCGCTGGCGCTCGTGTCGTAGGAGTAGGACTGTCCGCCGGTGATGGGGTCGTCGGGATCGCCGCTGAACGAGAACGATCCGGACTCCACCGCCTGCGCTGACACCGGCCCGACCAGGAACAATGACCCGACCACCATGAGGATCGCGGCGGCCCCCACCGCCACTGCGCGACTCCATCGAACTTTCATTCGTCGTCCCCCTTGCTCCTGTGACGTCCCCGAAAGGACGATCCCCCGTATATCGACTGAATCGGTCGATATGAGAAAGACGTGTGGAGTATCCACTTGGTTTACCGTCCGGCGAAACGACCGGCGGCAGCCTCATGATTTAGGGCCATGTACGAAAACCCGAATTCGGCCATTCTCATGAATCCTTGGCGGATGCGGGTCTGCCATTTCGATGCCGGGGAAACGACGGCGGCACCTCCCATGAGCCGACGCGCCGGAGATCAACGGGGAACGGTAGAACTCAACCGAAGATGATCTCCAATATATCTCCAGAAAAGCCTAAGACCCCATCCCCATGATGGGGGCATGGCCTCTGACCTGCACCTTCTGTGGTGGGCGATACTGAGATTGAACCAGTGACCTCTATCGTGTCAAGGTTGCCCCGATCAATGGCTGACCTGCTGCTTTTCGAGGCGCCGCAGGTCAGCGGCGATTGATGGCGCTCGTTCAAGCTTGTTGAGGACGGTTCAAGAATGGTGCGTGTTCCCGGCGCTCTCCTTCCACAACCAGCACCGGCATCACCGTGCCTTGAAGAGCGCCGCTTCGGCCGGCGCCCGAGCCACTACCGGTTCCGCCAGGCGGTCGCGGCCCCGACCTGGTGGCCCAGGCCGAGTAGCTGACCTTGGATCCATCTGTATCCCCAGGGCGGATTTTCCGCGGCCAGGCGCAGAACGCACCGCCGAGTTCACCTGCGACCCCGGGCCGACACGCTCCCGGATCCGGCTGCTCCAGGACATGTCCGAGGGCTGACCTACGAGGCGACCAATCCGTCAATAAGGTTGATCGATCAATCTGGGTTGATGTACCGTCGCGGTCATGGACGTGAAACCGCCGGAGGTGCTGGCGTTGGCCGGGCACGGCCTGCGGTGGCGGCTGCTTGGCGAGCTGGCGCGAAGCGACCGGCAGGTACGTGAGCTGACCGGCCTGGTCGGTGAGCCGCAGAGCCTGGTCTCCTACCATCTCGCCCGGCTGCGGACCGCGGGTCTGGTGGCGATGCGACGCAGCTCGGCCGATGGACGTGAGACCTACTACCGGATCGATCTGGCGCGCTGCGGGGAGTTGCTCGCCGACGCCGCGGAGGCGCTGCACCCGGGTCTGCGACCGGCCCTACCGGCCGACGCGCCGCGGGTGGTCTCGTCTGCCGTGCGGGTGTTGTTCTTGTGTACGGGGAACAGCGCGCGCTCGCAGATCGCCGAGGCGCTGTTCCGGCACCACGGCGGGGCCGCGGTCGAGGCGTTCAGCGCGGGCAGCCATCCCAAGCGTCTGCATCCGAGCGCGGTTCGGGTGATGCGTGAACGGTACGGCATCGACATCGCCGGTCAGCAGGCCAAGAACCTCGGCGAGTTCACCGGCCGCCGCTTCGACTACGTCATCAGCCTGTGCGATCGGCTGCGTGAGATCTGCCCGGAGTTCCCCGGCCCGCCCGAGCTGGTCCATTGGAGCATCGCCGATCCGGCCGCCGAGGGCGCGGGCGAGTATCCGGCGTTCGAGCGTACCGCCGTCGATCTCGACACCCGGGTCCGCTTCCTCATCCATCACATGTCGAAGGAGGCATGACGATGCCCGACGAACTGGTCAACGTGCGCTACATGGTCGACGACGTCCAGGAGGCCGTCGACTTCTACACCACTCACCTCGGATTCGAGCTGCGCTCGTCCGCGGTGCCCGCCTTCGCCGACGTCACCCGCGGGAACCTACGGCTGCTGCTCAGCGGCCCGAAGTCCTCGGCCGGACGGCCCATGCCGGACGGCGCCACCCCGGGTCCTGGCGGCTGGAACCGCATTCACCTGATCGTCGACGACCTGGCCGCCGAGGTGGACCGGCTGCGCTTGGCGGAAGTGCCGTTCCGCAACGACGTCGTCACCGGTCCGGGCGGTGCACAGATCCTGCTTCAGGACCCTGCCGGCAACGTCGTCGAGCTCTTCCAGCCGGCAGCTCGCTGACAGGCGGCCACGCCATGGAACGGCGCTCGACGACGACCGATCCCGCACGTCTGCGGCGACGCCTCGGGGTGACCGACGCCGTGGTCATCGGGCTCGGTTCGATGATCGGGGCAGGGATCTTCGCCGCGTTCGCCCCGGCCGCGGGCGCGGCGGGGTCCGGCGTGTTGCCCGCTCTGGCGATCGCGGCCGTGGTCGCGTACTGCAATGCCACATCCTCGGCACGGCTGGCCGCCCGGTATCCCGCATCCGGCGGTACGTACGTCTACGGGCGAGAACGGTTGGGGCCGTTCTGGGGATTTCTCGCCGGATGGGGATTCGTGGTCGGCAAGACCGCCTCTTGTTCGGCGATGGCACTGACCGTCGGCGCGTACACGTGGCCGGGGCAGGCGCGGGTGGTCGCGGTCGCCGCCGTGGTCGCGTTGACGGCGGTCAACTACGTCGGCATCCAGAAGAGCGCCTGGCTGACCCGCGTGCTCGTCGTCGTGGTGGTGGCGGTGCTGGCCGTGGTGGTCGCGGTCTGCCTGACCGGTCAGGGCGCCGATCCCGTCCGTTTGGAGCCAGGCGGCGATGTGACCGGATGGGGCGTCCTGCGCGCGGCCGGACTGCTGTTCTTCGCCTTCGCCGGGTACGCGCGGATCGCCACCTTGGGGGAGGAGGTGCGCGATCCGGCCCGTACGATCCCGCGAGCCATCCCGCTGGCGCTGGGCATCACCTTGATCATCTACGTTGCCGTGGCCGCCGCGGTGCTGATGGTTCTGGGCCCGGAGAGGTTGGCGGGTGCCACCGCGCCGCTGGCCGACGCCGTACGCGCCGCCGGCGTGCCGGGATCGGCTCCCCTCGTACGCGTCGGCGCGGCGACCTCGGCGCTCGGCTCGCTGCTGGCGCTGATCCTCGGTGTCTCGCGCACCACCATGGCGATGGCCCGGGACCGGCGGCTGCCGCACACCCTGGCCAGGGTTCACCCCCGGAACGGCGTGCCGCACCGCGCCGAACTGGCGGTCGGCGCCGTCGTCGCGCTGCTGGCCGCCACCACCGATGTACGCGGAGCGATCGGCTTCTCCTCCTTCGCCGTGCTGGTCTACTACGCCATCGCCAACGCCTCCGCATGGACCCTGACCGTGGCTGAGGAGCGCCCGCCCAGAGCGGTGCCCATCCTCGGGTTGTGCGGATGCCTGCTGCTGGCCGCCACCCTGCCCGCCTCATCGGTGCTCGCCGGAACCGCCGTGCTGGCCGCCGGCGCGGCGGCATACGGCGTACGCGCGAGAGTCATGCCCGCGGCGTGACCGTGCAAGATCCTAGATTCCCCTCCGAATCCGGCTCAGAACCTGCTTTTGGACACCCGGCGGCCACTGTCTGGGCAATATCGAGGTGCAGACCAACGGCCGACCTCCCATCACCAGATCGACCAACCTCCCCGGGCGTACACCTAGCCGACTTTGACCGCGCTCATCAGCCTGCCGGTGTCTGATGAACCGAGCTTGATGAACATCGGCAGGGTGTCGAACGGAGCCGAGTAGCCGTGCAGGATGGTCGGGCCGCGTACCACCCGGTGCCTGTGCACGTCGTACCAGTTGCCGGCCGGCACGTGCACGTCCCGTGACGTCGATCCGGACAGGACCGGCGCCACGAGGAGGGAGTCGCCGAGCAGCCATTGGTCGCTGATCGAGTACGTGGCCTGGTCGTCGGGGTAGTCGAAGAACAGCGGCTTCATGATGGGCTCGCCGGTGGCGATGGCCCGGTCCTTCTGCCGCAGGATGTACGGGGTCAGCGCCTGGTGCAGGTGCACCGCCTGCCGGTACAGCCGGGCGGTCTGGGGGTCGTAGTTGATGGTCTTCCCGCCGTTGTTCCAGTCCGTGACCGACACCGGCGACGTCGAGGCGTACATCAGGGGCATCGCGGCGGCGGCCTGGGCCCAGCGCACCAGCACCTCCTTCGTCGGTGGCGGCACCCCGTCGTCACCCTCCGAGCCGCCGATCATGTCGGTCTCGACGAACGGATAGCCGACCGTGGACGTCGCCATCACCTGGTTGACGGCGGCGTTCAGGTCACTGAAGCTGGTGCCCTTGTCGGCCTCGCGGGTGGCGAAACCGTACTTCTGGCTACCCCACTTGGCGCGGACCCCGATGCCCTGCAGGTCGAACTGGTCGGCAACCTCGGCGCCCAGTTTCTGGTAGTCCTGCATGGTCAGGTCCGAGGTGTACGGCGCGCAGCGCTCGTCGAACCACCGGGTGTCGAACTTGAATCCGTCGACGCCGTACTGGCTCATCAGGGTCTTCAACTCCCCGACGTACCAGTCGCGGGCGACGGGGTTGGCCATGTCGATGAGGCCCGCCGTGCCGTTCCACCAGGTCACCGTGCACGGCTGCGACGCGTCGGACTTGGACTTGAGCAGGTACCCATGGTCCTTGGCGTACTGGTAGTTCTGCGCGTCCAGGTTGATCCACGCCGTCACCCAGAGCCCGAACTGGTAGCCGAGACCGTGCACCTTGTCGGACATGGCCTTCGGGTCGGGGAACTTGCTGTTGAAGGTGAAGTCGCCGTAGTGGTCCATCCACCCGTCGTCAAGATTGAACGTCTCGGCGGGGATGCGGGCGTCGTGGATCTGCTGGACCCAGTCGAGGAAGCCTTGCTGGGTGACGTGGGTGTAGAACTGCGCCCAGGAGTTCCACGCCGGCGTGCGGAACTGGGCGTCGGTGGTGTCGCTCTTCTGCGGCGCGCCGGCGATCCCGCTGTAGTCCTCGTAGACCTCACGGGCCGTGCGCTCCACGAAGACCGTGGTGCCGAATGCCGGTCCGGTGTTCTGGAAGTCGGCGACGCCGGCCTGGTGGCCGCCGATCGAGATGGCCATGGGCTGTGTGGTGCGGGCGTAGAAACCGCTGCCCTTCTGGGTGAACCAGAACGGTTCGATCATCAGGCCCGAGGCCGGACTGTAGACCTCGTCGAGGACCTTGCCCGTGTCGAGCGGCCATGGCTGGTCGCGGAGGGGGCCACCCTTGTCGGTCCTCGTCTCGCCATGGCCGTACCAGTGACCCGAGGCCGGCGCGTCGTAGTGCAGCGCGACCGCTGACGCGGGGGCGGCGCCCCCGGTCACGGACAGGTCCAGGTCATAGCGGTCGGCGCGGGGAGCGATCCGCACGGAGAGCATCTGGTCCGCGGCCGTCGTCGCGACGTTCACCGTCAGAACGCCGTCCTGCCACTGCGTGGACCGGACGTCGGTGGCGCGCTGCGAGCCGGCAGCCGTCTGGAAGTCCACCGCCGATGGAGAGCCCCCGGTCGTATGCAGGACGACCTCGTCACCGCGCGAGGTGGTGATCTGGAACGGCGACCGATCGATCTGCAGCCGGTAGCCGCTGGCGGCCTTGGTGGCCGGGACCGTGAGTAGCACCGCGCTGCGGGTCTCCCTGACCCGCGGGGCGACGGTCGATGCCTGGGCCGTCGGACCCGGGGCGCTGATCAGGGCGGCGCTGAGCGCGGTGACGCTGACAATCCCAGCCGTACGCCGGATCCGCGTACCCGAGCGGGGCAACTGTCTCTTACGCATGCTCGTCTCATTCCTGTCCTGGACGAGTAGATGAGTGATCTTGGTGGATTTGATCGTTAGTGACTGATAAGCGCGTATTTCGTGCATGTTTGCGCACGGCTCTCTGGGCGTCAAGGCATGCAGGGGCACAGAGTCGCGCTGCAGCGAATCGGCGGTGTGGTCCGCGCCTGTTGGAAGTGGATCAAGCGAGGGTGAGGTTCTGGAGGGCTTGCTGGAGTGATCGGGTGGGGGCGGCGCCGGCTGTAGTGCGGTGAGCACGACCCGTAGCCGGTGCTCGCCGAAGATCAGCATCCGGTCGGTGCATTCGCGGCGGACGGTGCCCACTCAGCGTTCGGTGATCGCGTTCGCCCGTCGAGCCTGCTGGATCATCCACGCGCCGGTCGGTCTGATCGTGGGGCCGGCGACGTGGACGGGAGCTGTTATGGCATAAAGCTCACAGTCGATACCAATCCATTTTGTCATTAAGGTCTGATGCTGATGTTCGAATATCATGCATGGGTTACGATCCAGCACTCGGCGGGCGATGAAAGCGATGCTGAGCTAAGGGCGGCTCATCGCAGGGTCGAACAGGAGTTGGAAGCACTGAAAGGTGGAACCGGTCTTGTGGATCTACGTTGGGTCAATGGGATGTCGCAGCTTCATCTGTCGGGATTCTTGAACCGCAGGGCTGGAGAAGGGCAGGATGTGATCGATGCTTTCTGTCGGGTCGGTCGAGTCGCCCGCGGCTCTTATGGCATTTTTTACATGCTTGATGATGAAGGTCCGAGCGGAAATGGCAATGAGTTTCAGGTTCTGGCAATGCGTCGTGGCGAAGTAGCTCAACAGTCTGATCGTTTCCTCTCTCCGTGTATCCCGGTAATCGAGGACGAAGAAGAGTGATGATCGAGGTGCTAACCGGCGACTACCCGCAGTGACCGTTAGGGCCTCGTCATTACGCGTGTGAGTGACCGATCGGGTGCTTCCTCCAACTCCTCGGTGGAACCTTTCTCCGTATCGATGACGTCTTACCTGACATGTTCGCGACATTGACCGGGCTCGGCCTATCCGCATCGGCCGGTCTGAACGCCTATATCCCGATCCTGGTGGTCGGCCTGATCGCCCGCTTCACCGACGTGATCGCGCTGCCGCACCAGTTCGCGTGGATGAGTAACGGATGGGCGCTCGCGGTCGTGGCAGCCCTGCTCGCCGCGGAAGTGGTTCTGGACAAGGTCGCCGTCGTCGACCATGTCAACGACGCGATACAGACATTCGTACGGCCTGCGGCCGGCGGCGCCGTCTTCGCCGCCTCGGACGCGGCCGCGCGGATCGACCACTCCGGGTGGATGACCGGTCATCCCTGGGTGGGCTGGGCGCTGGGCATCGTCGTCGCGCTGTGCGTGCACGTCACCAAGGCCGGCGTGCGTCCCGTCATCAACGTTGGCACGGTCGGCGTCGGGACGCCCTTCGTGAGTGCGGCGGAAGACGCGATGTCACTGGGAATGAGCCTCGTCGCGCTCCTGATCCCAGCGCTCGTCATCGTGTTCCTGATCGTGCTCGTCCTGATCGGATGGCGGTTGAGACGAATGATCCGCGAGCGTCGTAAGCCGGAGAACATCCGCTGACTCGGCCTACGACGACGAGAGGGGGTAGGCGTCGACGATGGAGGTGTTGGGGTCGCGGGTGGTCCAGTCCAGGACCACGGTCCCGTTGAGGCGTTCGAGGACGTACTTGTCGCTGCGGTACCAGATCGCCTCCGGTCACCCGCTTGCCGGCGTCGTGGCGCCGTTCGATCGTGATCTCACGGGAGTGGTTCTTGACCTCTTCGGCGGTGGTGATGACCTTCAGTTCATTACTGATCGTCGAGCTCGGGGACGGGGAGAATCCCTTGAAGCCGAAGCTGGCTTCGGCACTGACCGAGATGCCGGTGGTCCCCCCGACGGTCCCGGCATCGGTGGTGGTCGGACCCACCGTGGTCTTCTCGTCGTGGGTGTACTCCGAGGCGCCGCCGTGTTCGTAGGAGTAGACGCGTTACCAGTGGCCGTACCGGCGCAGGATGTAGTAGGGGTTCTCCCGGGCCTGGCGCTGCGGGCCGAAGGCGGAATCCTTGACCAGCGGGTAGGGGTAGGCCATCGCCCCGACCTCGACCGGGACGGTCTTGTCGGACGGCGTGGGCTGGTAGCTGGTCTGGTTGATGTCGCCGATGCCCGGATGGGTGATGTTGGGCGGGTTGAGCCCACTGTTGGAGCAGGGCCGACGCCGCGGTGCCCCAGCCACGTTCATCACCGGGCCGCTGGCCTTGTTGGCCGGCAGATACGTTTCCCGGCCTTCGTGTGGACCTGTTTCCGGGGGCGGGTTGGACCGGGGTTTCACCCGGACGTGCATTTAGTTTCAGGCGATACCGTATCGAGTGAACGGATGGCCGATAGTATGCGGTCATGACCGCCGACGTTCCTCACAGAGCGACCGTTTCGCGTGCGACTGATCGCCCTGAGGATGTCTCGCCCTTCGCTCTTGGCCTGCTGCTACGCCAGGCGCACTGGCGTGCGGCCGCGGTGATGACAGAGGCACTTCAGCCCCTCGGCATCGAGTTGCGCCATTTTGCCGTGCTGCTTGTGCTGGTCGATCGCGGGGCCACGGTGCAGCGGGACCTGGCGGTGGCGACGGGATCGGACAAGGCGGGAATCATGCGGATTGTGGACGATCTGGAGCGTAAGGGGCTCGTCGTGCGCAATGCCGTTCCCGGGGACAGGCGGGTGCGGCTGGTGGAGATCACGCCCCAGGGGCTCGAGCTTTTCGATGCGGCCCACGTCGCGGCGGTGCCGCTCGCTGAGCGCCTGGTCGCTCACCTGGGGTCCGGCGAGTCCGGACAGCTGACGGACCTGCTGACCCGGTTTGCCTATCCCGCAGATGATGAGCCGTGAGTCGCCTCGTCGGCGGGAGTGAAGATCGCTGTCGTTGCGGTGAGCAGGCGATGGTGGAGTCCGTACCCGGCTATCGGTAAGTCGCCCCTTTGGCGAGGGGGGTCAGTCCCATGCCTAGGTAGTATCATTTGATACTATATCGAACGTAACGAAGGCGGAGCTTTCTGCTGATGGGGAGGTAGCCGATGCTGGACGTCTATGAGGCGGTAACCGGCCGACGGGCGGTGCGCGGGTTCACCGACCGGCAGGTCCCGAGGGAGATGCTGGAGCGCGTGCTGGCGGCTGCGGCTTGGGCGCCGTCCGGATCGAACCTCCAGCCATGGCGGGTTTATGTGGTGACCGGTGGACCGCTGGCTGAGCTCAAGGAGCGCGCGGGCGAGCGGGTGGCTGCGGTCGACCCCTGGGACGAGCGGGAGTACGAGATGTACCCGCCTGCGCTGAAGTCTCCGTACCGTGAGCGCCGCTCCGCCTTCGGTGAGGAGCGCTACAGCGCACTCGGCATTTCGCGTGATGACTGGGAGTCGCGTCAGAGAGCCGCCGCGGAGAACTGGGGGTGTTTCGGCGCGCCCGTCGCCCTGTTCTGTTACATCGACCGGGACATGGGCCTGCCGCAATGGGCCGACGTCGGCATGTATCTGCAGACCGTCATGCTGCTGCTGCGCGCCGAAGGCCTGCACAGTTGCCCGCAGATGGCGTGGTCGGTGTACCGCACGACCGTTGCGGAGGTCTTGTCGCCCCCGGACGGGCTCATCCTCTTCTGTGGAATGTCGATCGGATTCGAGGACGCCACAGTGGATTACGTCCGTACGGGCCGGGCGCCGCTCGCCGAGACGGTCACGTTCGTCGAGGACTAATACCGCGATCGCAGAAGCCGATCATCCGCCCACGGCTCTCCTGGATCCGCGCCGGGAGTCTGCTTCGGCGTCCGAGCAAGGTGACGGTTCCATCGTCTCAGTACGACATCACAATCATGAGGAGTGAAATGACCGGCCAGTTCCGCCTCGGCGGTGACCGTACAATCGACCGCCTCGGCCTCGGCGCCATGCGCCTGGCGCAGGACGGCCCGGGCGGACCCGCCCGTGACGCCGAGTCCGGCCGCGTGGTCCTGCGCCGCGCCGTCGACCTCGGCGTCGACCACATCGACACCGCCGACTTCTATCGCAGTGACGATGGCTCGGTACGCGCCAACACCCTGATCCGCGAGGCGCTGTCCCCCTACCCGGACACCCTGGTCATCGCCACCAAGGTCGGCCCGGTCTTCGGCCCCGACGGTCCCGGCCAGGGCACCGCCGCCGACATTCGACCCCAGGTCGAAGCCAACCTCGAAAGCCTGGGCGTGGATCACCTCGAGTTGGTCTATCTGCGCATCGGCACGATGGCACCGCCGCACGGCGAGTCGCTCGCCGAACGCTTCGAGTCGCTCGCCGCGCTGCGCGAGGAGGGCCTGATCCGCCACCTCGGCATCAGCAACGTCGATGCCGACCATCTCGCCGAGGCTCGCGCGATCGCACCGGTCACAGCGGTCCAGAACAACTTTTACATCGCCAATCGGAACAAGACGGCCGTCCTGGACGCCTGCATGCAAGCCGACATCGCTTTCGTCCCGTTCTTTCCCCTCGGCGGCGGCAGAACCGAGATCAACGACCCCGGCCTGGTCAAGGTCGCCGAACGGCACGACGCCACCGTCCATCAGATCGTCCTGGCCTGGCTGCTGATCCTCTCGCCGGTCACCCTCGTGATCCCGGGCACCGGTTCCGTAGCTCACCTGGAGGAGAACCTGGCCGCCCGGTCGATCAGCCTCACCGAGGAGGACCTCGCCGACCTCGCCTGAAGGTGGCCGACAGGCTCGGACAGGTCGTCAAGCAGGTCATTCAGTGCCGCGATCGGCGGGCGGGGTCACAATACGGCGGAGCTCAGGGTGATGGAGTGGAGTACGGACGAGCTGCGGCTCATGGGGCCGAGCGAGCGCGCTGCGCTGATGCGCGCGTTGGCCGAGCTGGCCGAGGAGGACCCGCTGGACGAACCGGGCAACCGCAGGGGCCGTCGGCTCTTCATCGTGTTCACGGTCGGATCATGTGTGTGGATGGTCCCCTGGATCGTCCATCTCGCGTTGACCCTGCCCAGGAACCACAAGGCCGGTCAATGGTCTGCGACGTGGACTGGCTTCGATATCGCCCTGCTGGCGGTGTTGGCGGGTACCGCGCTGGCGATCGTGGGCAAGCGGCAGGTGGCGGTCGTCGGCATGCTCATCACCTCCACGCTGCTGGTCTGCGACGCGTGGTTCGACGTCATGTTGTCATGGGGCGCGGACGAGTTCCCGGTCAGTGTCGTGACCGCGTTGGGCGGTGAGCTGCCGCTGGCAGGGCTCTGCTGCTATTCGGCCCGCCGGTTGATCCGCCTGACCATGCACGCGGCGTGGATCCGCAGCGGCCTGACCGGGACAGAGCCGCCGCTGAGGCGTCTCCGGCTCTTCACACTCATCGAACCCAGGCAGACCCACCAGTCCGGGCGAAATGAGTAGGAGCCGTGACTGGAAGTACGTGCGGCGAGTGCGCCGCTGACGGTCAGGGGATGGGGGCGGACAGGCCGACGGCGACGTGGTCGAACGCTTGGTGGATGAGCGCCTGAAGGCCCTTGATCCCTGTTTCCGGTGTCCAGGTGATGAAAGCCGAGCGGAACACCGCCCCGGTCGTCGCCGCGAGCAATCGCGGATAGAGGCTGTCCGGCGGACAGCCGAGGCGGTCGGTGAGGACGTCGGCGACTCTGACCTCGAAACGGAAGATCGCGTGCAGGGTTTTCGTCCTCAGGTCGGGATACGCATTGAACAGCTTCTTGCGTGCGCGCCAGCCGGTCTGTGCGGCGAAGCTGGGCAGGGTGTCATCCATCACCTGGCGCAGGCTTGTCAGCGGTGGTTCGTGTGCCGGCCGCGCGGCGAGCCTGGAGACGAGATCGTCGGTGAGGCGCTGATCCCAGGCGAAGAGTGCCGCCTCCTTGCTCTCGAAGTAGTTGAAGAAGGTCCGGCGGGAGACCCTGGCGGCGTCGCAGATGTCGTTCACCGTGACCGCCGAGGGGCCGTGCTCCAGGAAGAGCCGGAGCGCAGCGGCGCGCAGGGCCTCGCGTGTCTCGGTCTTCTTACGTTCACGAAGTCCTTTGGTCGCATCCTGCACGTCGATCGGGTCCTCTCTCGGCCGGCGAAGGCCGTGTACTCATGGAAATTAAGTTGCACCCGTGCAGTATTGCACAAGTGCAAGATTGGCTAGAGTGAGCCGCATGGCATCTGCGCATGCAAAGACGAGACGTGCCAGCACGATCGTGCGGACACTCGTGATGGGGCTCTGGCTCCCCGCGATCTTCCTGGCCGGACTGCTCTTCTCCTTCCTGCCGGCCTTCCATCATCCGACGCCACACCACATCAAAGTCGCAGTCGCCGCACCATCGGCGACGACAGCGCAGCTGCAGCACCAACTCGACACCGCGATCCCAAGCGGCTTCACTCTGCAGCCGGTCAGCTCCGCGGCCCAGGCGCGTTCCGCCGTCCTGAACAACGACGCGGTGGTGGCATTCGTACCGGCGCCCCATCCGCAGCTGTACGGCGACAAGGCGGACGGCGCCGCCATGGAGGCGATCATTCGCCAGGTCTTCACTTCCGTAGCCCAAAGTTCCGGCGCCACCCTCGACTTCCGTGAACTGGTCCCGACCAGGCCGGGCGACACCTCGGGCACCAGCCCGTTCTATCTGCTGATGGCCTGCACTCTTCCCGCCTATTTCTTGGTGGTGACCATGCAGCGCGCGGTGGGCTTCAGCCGCCGAGCACATGTGGCCACGATGGTCGTCGCCGGGGCGGGTGCCGCTCTCGCTTCCTACCTCACCGGCGCCGCGATGGATGCGATCCCGCAGCATCCGCTCGCGCTGCTGTACTTGTTCCTGCTGACCCAGGCCGTGTCACTGACGTCCTACGGACTCGTGTCCTTCCTCGGCCCGTTCTTCCCCGGAGCAGCCGTCACCTTGTTCATCATGCTCAGCGTGCCTTCCAACGGCAGCACCGTCCCCACCGGCCTGCTCCCGGGCTTCTTCCGTTTCCTCCACCCCGTCCTGCCGATGGGCAACGCCGCCGACGCCCTGCGCAACGTCGACTACTTCGATGACCGGCAACTGGGCCGGCCCACCGCGGTACTTTGCGCCTGGATCGCACTCGGCGCCGCACTCATCATGCTCGGATACCTCAAACACCTACGACGGCTCCTGTGCGAGGCGCGGGCCGGTATGACGGGATACGTCACCGCGCCCCCCGCGGAAGATCCCACCGTCGAGGTCCCCGCGCCGGTCGCTCTCCCCCCGCACCGGCACCACTTCGGCGAGCAACCGCCGATGCTGACCGGGAGAGTCAGCGGTCCCATCGGAGAACCACTACCGGGCACCATGATCACGGTCACCGACGCGCACGGTCGCCAAGTCCTTCACACCCGCACCGACCACAACGGCGAGTACGCGGCCACCGGCTTCCACGACGGACTCGGCGTCGTCGTCGCCAGCGCCCCCGGCCGACAACCGGAAGCCACGCGCCTGCCCCTCAACACGGCCATGCCCCTGACCCAGGACTTCGTCCTCACGCCTCTCCAGCAGGACGTCCTGGGATATACGAGTAGACACCAGGCGACGGTCACCCGTGACCACGGAGACGCCCGCCGCACATGGTGACGTCCCACGTCCCGACGGTACGAAGGTTTGCGGCGGTACGGCTGTGACGGCCATGGTGGGGATCCTTCGCTGTGGTCACTTCCTCTTCTGATGGCGCGGCATTCGGCGGCTGGGACTGGTCCCAAGTCCGGACAGATAACGTGCGATCGTCCGGCTGGGCAGGAGGGGTCGCGGATGACGATCAGAGAGTTGGTGCCGCAGGCGTTGCTCGGGGACAGCCATGACCCGGAGTGAGGCCGCGCCCGACTGGCGAGTCGGCGAGGTGATCGACGGCCGGTACGCGGTGGCCGGGGTGCACGAGCAGGGCGGTATGGGGGTGGTGTACCGGGTTCGGCACTTGGTGTGGGGCATCGACCTTGCGGTCAAGAGTCCGCGACCGGACCTGTTTCGTAGTACGGAGGATCAGCGGCTGTTCGTAGCGGAGGCGGAGACGTGGGTGTCGCTGGGTCTGCATCCATATGTGTGCAGCTGCTATTACGTCCGTCTGCTCGAGGGTGTGCCTCGGGTGTTCGCCGAGTACGTCTCGGGCGGCGGTCTGCATGAGTGGATCGGTGACCGGCGGCTGTATGCGGGTGGGCCTTTCGAGGTGCTGGCGCGGATCTTGGACGTCGCGATCCAGATCGCGTGGGGTCTCGATCATGCGCACAGCCGTGGCGTGGTGCACCTGGACGTCAAACCGGCCAACGTGCTGCTCGATCCCGAGGGCGGCGAGCACGGCACGGTCACTGCGAAGATCACCGACTTCGGCCTGTCTCAAGCTCGGGAGTTGGCGTCCACGCTCAGTCCTGACGTGCCATCCGGCGCTAGCATCCTGGTGCCTGGCGGCGGTGGGATGACCCCGCGGTATGCCTCGCCCGAGCAGGCGGCCGGTGAATCGCTGGGCCGGCGTACGGACGTCTACAGCTTCGCGGTGTCGGTTCTGGAGATGTGCGCCGGCGAGGTGACCTGGATGGCCGGGCCGGCCGCGGGCGCCGCGTTGACCGGTGGCCAGGACGATCTCCGGTTGTGGAACACCGCGACCGGAGAGGTCATCTGGACCATCGACGGGCCGGAGAACACGGTACGCCGACAGCCGGTGCTCGCCCATCGCCCGCAGTTTCACTGCCCCAACCACACGGAGGTACTGGGACGATGTCCCCTTTCCGGCGCAATGATCCAACCAATCCCTCGTCCGCGCACCTCACCTCGCCCGATGCCCCGGCATCCGAGGACTGCACCAAGCACAGCCCGTGCCGCGAGGTACTGGCGATACCCGCCGTAGAGCGTGACTCCCTGCTCCGCCTCATCATCGCCAAGACCTCAGACCTCGGCCCGGACGCGATCTCCGTCTATCTCAATGACGAGTTCGTCGCGCTCCTGGTCGCGATGGGGCCGGGCGAGTCCGGCAGATTCCAGCGTGCCTTCCCCGTCCTCGGCCATTTGGCGACTCGCTGGAACGTCCACTACACCGATCTGCTCTTCCGCGCGATGGAGAACATGCGGGGCGACAGCGTGTCGGTCGAACGCTTTGACCAGGGCGAGAGCTCACCGCTGTACGTCGTCAACGACCAGGGTGTGTCGGGCGTCGCGCAGTTGGTACGGCTGGAGGAGTTGCTGGGCATCGACCTTCCGCACGGTGCGCTCATCGGTATCCCGCGCGAGCACCAGATCGTCGCGGTGCCGATCCGAAAGCATCGGGATATCAACTCCATGGAGCCACTGCTGCGGCTGGTGTACGACGTCGGCTCGAAGGCTTCGGACCGGCTCAGCCTCGACGTGTTCTGGTTCCACAAGGGCCGTCTGCATCCCCTCCACGCCGATGGGAACAACGGGGAAATAGATCAGATCTTTCCACCGGATGAGTTCTTCCAACTCGTCGAGCAACTGCGGCGCGGATAGCGGTGGAAGGAATGGGAACGCCCGCAGACCAGGCGCTGCTGCGCAGCACCACGCTGATGCCGTCGGATCTGCATCTGTTCCGCGAGAACCCCGGCGAGACCCACGACTGATGGCCCGGTACGCCGACAGCGTGGCGCTCGCGCTCGACATCGCCCGGATCGAGGCGCGGTCCGGCCGCGCGTCCGAGGTCGAACCGGGGCATCTGCTCGTGGGGTTGAGCACCTTGTGCCGGCCCGACATAGAGACTGTGCTGGACCACGCGGAACTGGCTCCGGACGAGTGGCGCGCGGTCAAGGCGGACGCCGAACGGCTGCGCCTGCTCTTCACTCGGGCCGGTGTCGACCCGGTGGCGTTGCGCCGCCGGCTGCGCAGCGCGCTCGCGGTCACCGCCGGCCGGCCGGATCCGTATCCTGTGCCGCAGCCGAATCTTGCGCCGCACCGCGCCCGGGCCGCGCGGCAGGCCTTCACCCGGGCGGCCGAGCTGGCCACGAACGGCCCGGCCGGCGTGGCCGAGCTGCTGCGTGCGCTGCTCGAATCCCCCACCCCACGGTGCCGTGAGGTGTTCGACCGGCTTGGCATCGTCGACCCGCTTGCCGTGTTCTTCCCAGAACGGCAGGAGAAGTCGGCCGCCGGGCGGGCGACACCGGAGCTCGACCGGTACGGCCGGGATCTGACCCAGCTGGCCTGCGAGGGCGGGCTGCCGCCGCTGATCGGGCGCCGCGACGAGCTGCGCGCCCTGGCCCGCGTGCTGGTGAAGCAGCGCAAGGCCAACGCGGTGCTCGTCGGCGATGCCGGGGTCGGTAAGACCGGCATCGTGGAGGGACTCGCCGAGGTGCTCGTAGGCCCGTACGCACCCGCCGGACTGACCGGCACACGAGTGGTCGAGCTGCCGATGGCAGCGTTGCTCGCCGGGACCAAGTACCGAGGCGAGTTCGAGGAAAGGCTGCTGGCCGTGCTCGCCGAGGCGCGCGCCCCGGGGCTGGTCCTTTTCATCGACGAGCTGCACGCCGTACTCGGCGCCGGCGGGACGGGAGCGAGCGACGCCGCGAACATCCTCAAACCCGCGCTTGCCCGCGGTGAGCTGCGCTGCATCGGCGCGACGACACCGGGTGAGTACCGGCTGCGCCTTGAGGCCGATCCCGCGCTGCGCCGCAGGTTCGAGGTGATCCGGGTGGAGGAGCCGACGCGGGCGCAGGCGGTGGAGATCCTGGCCGGGCTGCGGGAACGGCTCGCCGACCACCACGGGGTGGACATCGCCGCGAGCGTGCCGGAGGCGGCGGTGGACCTCGCCGTACGCTATCTCCCCGAGCTGCGTCTGCCGGACAAGGCCATCGACCTGGTCGACCAGGCGTGCGCCGCGGCCCGGATCCGGACGATCACACCGGAGGTCCCGACGGTCGCGCCCGTCCGGGTCGGCGGTGCCGAGGTGGCCGCCGTCGTGGCCGACCAGGCTCGTCTGCCGGTGGAGCGGGTCACCGCGGGTGAGGCACGGCGCCTGCTCGGTATGGAGGAACACCTGCGCCGGCGGGTGATCGGTCAGGACGAGGCCGTCGGCGCGGTCGCCGACGCGATCCGTACCTCCCGGGCCGGGCTGGGCGACCGGCGGCGGCCGATCGGTGTGTTCCTGTTCGCCGGCCCGACAGGGACCGGCAAGACGGAGCTGGCCAGGGCGCTCGCCGAGTTCCTGTTCGACGATCAGCGGCGGCTGATCCGCATCGACATGTCGGAATACCAGGAGCGGCACGCGGTGTCCCGGCTGCTCGGCGCCCCACCCGGGTACGTCGGGCACGACCGGGACGGCCAGCTCTCCGGCCCGCTGCACGACCATCCGCACAGCGTCGTACTCTTCGACGAGGTGGAGAAGGCCCACCCGGAGGTGCTGGACCTCTTCCTTCAGATCTTCGACGAGGGGCGGCTCACCGACGCACGTGGGCGCCGCATCTCCTTCAGCAACACCGTCGTCATCCTCACCTCCAACCTCGGCGCCGCGACGGGCGGGCCGCTCGGCTTCACGCCGGGCGCCCAGGACGCGCCCACCGGCGAGCCCAAGCGGGTCATGGCCGCGCTGCGGCAGGAGCTGCGGCCGGAGCTGCTCGGCCGGATCGGCCGGGTCGTCGTCTTCAATCCGCTGACCCGGCCGGTGCTGCGCCGGATCGCCGACAAGCTGATCGATCGCGTCCGGGACAGGCTCGCCCACCGTGCGATCACGGTCACCCTGACCGACGACGCCTACGATCTGCTGATCCGGTACGCCGCCTCGACGCGCTCCGGCGCCCGCGCCCTGGAGCAGGCCGTCGAGCGGTTGCTCGTCCAGCCGCTGGGCCGGGAACTGCTGGCCGGGCGGTTCACCGACGGTACGCCGATCCGCGTCGACGCCGCCGACGGCGCGTTGGTGTGCACCCCCACCGGCAAGTCAGGGGGTACGGCTCGATGACGGCCACCGTCACGTTGCGGCTTGTACGGGGGCGGCTCGAACGCACCGAGTACGCGTTCGCCGAGCGGACGACCTGCGTTCTCGGCCGCGCCGACGACTGCGCCAGGTGACCGGCGTCGCCGACGAGGCGATGCCGATGAAGTCGACGAGGCCGTCCCGGGCCAGTACGCGTGAAGGGCGCTCTGCGGGTCGGAGTAGGCCAGGCGGGTCGCGGACCAGTTGATGAACACGAGCCCGACCGGCACGCCGGCGGCCCGGAACGGTGCGCGAGACCGCTGGTCGGCGCCCGAAGCCGGGTTTTCGCATCTCACAGGTGAGAAGACGCCCGCGATCACTTACGTGCGTGAGAACGGTGCTGGTGTCCCAGCCCTCGGTATAGGCCGGACGGGGCGGCGCGGGGTGTGCGCCGCCCCGTCCGGGACGTGGTTCAGGCGGTCCGGGTCACCGGCTCTAGGCCTGCGGGACGGTGCAGCCGGGCCGGGTGAAGTCGATGACGCTCCCCGGGGCGATGCACGCGCCGAGGATGTAGGTCTCCTCGGCGTAGCCGATGTTCTGATGCACGGTGATGTTGCCCGACTCGTCGACCTCGCACGGGTTGTTGAGCGTGCATTGGCCGCCGTTCTCGTTGATCGTGTTGTTGATGGCGATGACCTTGCCGGAGGCGGCGTCGATGACCGGGGAGCCCGAGGTGCCGCCGATGGTGTCGCACGAGGACGTGTAGCGCACCGAGTCCTTCCACGTCCACTGGTCCTCGCGGAGCCGGTAGGCGAACCCGTCCAGGCTGCACGAGTACGTCGTCCGCCAGTAGCCGGAGACGACGCGCAGGTCGGTTCCGGCCGTGGGGTGGTCGAGCGACAGTTGCAGGGCTGGGGTGTTGTAGGTCTGCTGGATGGACGCGTAGCTCGTGTCGAGCTTGTACAGGGTGACGTCGGTGTCGGTCATCGTGGAGTACAGCACCGTCGTCGCGTGCAGGGTGCCGAGTGTTCCCTGGCCGCTGGGGTCGAGCAGGGTGAACGTCCGGCTGGAGGGCTGGTCGGTGATCACCTCTCCGGCGCTCGGCATGCCGCCTTCGTAGCAGTGCCCGTTGGTCAGCACGAGCGCCGGGTCGGTGTCGGCGGCGTCCGGGGTGCGGACGAGGGAGCCGGAGCAGTTGCTGAGGGCGACGATCCCGGTGTAATCGACGGCCAGCTTGGGAGGAGCGGGAGCGGGGGCGGGGGCGGCGGAGGCGGTGGAGACGCTGGCGGCGGTCAGTGTCGCGGTGCCGAGGAACGCTGTGGCGAGTACGCCGAGGAGGCGTCGGTACATAGCGGGGGGTCCTCTCCGTTGAGCGGGGGCAGCGTGATGTTAACCCAGGCTGATCATTCCGGCTATGAGGCGATATGTGCTTATTTGAGGAGGAGCCGCGGTCAGTCGTTTTGCGTGTGGACCGGGTAAGCCGCTGAGCTGGAGAAGTACACGAGACGGCCTTGGCCGGGTACGGGCCGCGCCCGGTCGAACGGCGCGGCATCGAGCGCACGGTTCCCCGCACCGACCGTCAGGGACCGGCGGTCGATCGCCGCGCGGTGTGGCGAGACGGCGGCGCAGTGAATGACGAGGTCGTATCAGTGCTGGTCGGAGCGGAAGAGTTCGAGTGCGTCGGTCGGGAAGTACCGACTCGCGATGTCCACACAATGGATGTCGTATCGGTGCACGCTGTCCGCGAACCGCGGCTGGGCCCGAGCCCAGGCCGAACGCAGTGGCCAGCCGCTGAGCACGCAGGCCATGGGAGGCGACCCGATGAACCCCGAGCCGACGAAGCCCTGGTCCGCGGGCCCCGGCAAGACCACCGCCGACGGCGTCTCGGGGGTGTCGGCCCTGGCGACACAGGCCTGGGCGGAAATGCAGGCCTTCGTCACCGGCAAGGACCGCCGTCGTGCCTTGCGGGCCGAGCTGGACCTCGGCCCGGGGAGGGCGGCGTGGCAGGCCCCACGCACGTGGGGCCTGCCACGCGCGGGGAGGCCGCCTGGAGCGGGTCAGTCGAATTCCTCGATCAGTACGCGGACGTGTTGCTGGATCTGGTCGCGGATGGGACGGACGGCCTCGATCCCGCGTCCGGCAGGGTCGTCGAGGTTCCAGTCGAGGTAGCGCTTGCCGGGGAAGACGGGGCAGGTGTCGCCGCAGCCCATGGTGATCACGACGTCGGAGTCTTGGACGGTCTGGGTGGTCAGGAGCTTCGGGGTCTGGTCGGAGATGTCGATGCCGACTTCTTCCATCGCGGCCACGACGGCGTGGTTGAGGGTGTCGGCGGGGGCGGATCCGGCGGAGCGGACCTCGATGCGGTCGCCGGCGAGGTGGGCGAGGAAGGCGGCGGCCATCTGGGAGCGGCCGGCGTTGTGGACGCAGACGAACAGCACGGACGGGCGTGCGGAGGGGATGCTCACGGCAGGGGTCCTTGCGGTGGTTCGGGTTCAGTGGACGGCGGGGGAGGGGAGTTCGCCGTCACCGCGGGGGATGACGAGATCGGTCTCGGCAGGGGCCGGGCGCTCGAATAGGACCGCGACCAAGCCGAGGCCGATGGCCGCGCCGGTGAGCTGGGCGGAGATGAAGGGGGCGAGGGAGGCGGGGGCGATCCCGGCGAAGGTGTCGGTGAAGGCCCGGCCGATGGTGACCGCTGGGTTCGCGAAGCTGGTGGAGGAGGTGAACCAGTACGCGGCGCCGATGAAGGAGGCGACCGCAGCCGGGGCGAGGTGGGCTCGGCGGGTGCGGGTCAGGCCGAAGATCAGCGCGATCAGGCCGGCGGTCGCCACGATCTCGCCCAGCCACAGGTGAGCGGCGAAGCGATCGTGGGTGGACCACCTCACCAGCGGCCGGGCGAACATGGCGTTGGCCAGCACGGCGCCACCGATGGCGCCGGTGTTCTGGGCGGTCGCGTAAGCGGCGGCCTCACCCAGGCTCAGGCCGTCACGGCGCCGGCGGCCGAGCAGCCAGGCGGCGAACGAGACGACCGGGTTGAAGTGGGCGCCGGAGACGGGCCCGAGCAGGGCGATCAGCACACCGAGGCCCAAGACGGTCGCGAGGGAGTTGGCCAGCAGCTGCACGCCGGCATCGCGGGACAACTCGGTGGCCTGGATGCCGGAGCCGACCACCACCGCGACCAGGGCGGCCGTTCCGGCCGCCTCAGCGGCGACGCGGCGGCCCAGTCCGACGCTCACGTGTTCGCTCCTGCGGCCTGCGGGTTGGGCAGGAACGCGTTCAGTCGGTCCAGCGCGGCAGGGACCACCCAGTAGTAGACCCAGGTCCCGCGACGTTCGCAATCGATGAGCCCGGCCTGGCGCAGCAACTTGAGGTGATGGGAGATGGTCGGCTGGGACAACTCGAACGCCGGTGTCATCTCACACACGCACACCTCGCCCTCGTGTGAGGCGATCATCGACAGCAGCCGCAGCCGCACCGGATCACCCAGCGCCTTGAACACCTTCGCCAGCCCGGCGGCCTGCTCCTCATCCAGCGGCACGTACGCCGTCCCGCAGCAGCTTCCCGCCGCGTCGGCCACCATCCGCCCTCGATTCGACATACCCCTATATTGACGTTCTTCTATCCAGCATGCAAGTCTGGATAGACAAACGTCAATACAGGCCGTCCGGGGCGGCTTGCTCGCCCCGGGCCGAGATGAGGGAGTACCTCATGAGCGAGCAGCCCGCCGACCTGCGCGAAACCGTCCGAGAGCGCTACGCCGCGGCGGCCGTGAAGGTCACCGAAGGCGGAACCGCGTGTTGCGGCCCGCAGCCGGTCGAGGTCGATGAGAACTTCGGCTCCACCCTGTATGCGGCCTCCGACCGCGACGCACTACCGGCCGACGCGGTCGCCGCCTCCCTCGGCTGCGGCAACCCGACCGCCGTGGCCGATCTCCACGAAGGCGAGCGCGTGCTGGACCTGGGCTCTGGCGGCGGCATCGACGTCCTGCTGTCGGCCCGCCGCGTCGGCCCGGCCGGCAAGGCATACGGGCTGGACATGACCGACGAGATGCTGGCCCTGGCTCTGGCCAACGCCGAGAAGGCCGGTGCGTCGAACGTGGAGTTCCTCAAAGGCACCATCGAGGCCATCCCGCTCCCGGCGAACAGCATCGACGTGGTGATCTCCAACTGTGTGATCAACCTGTCCACCGACAAGCCCGCAGTGTTCGCCGAAACCTTCCGCGTCTTGAAGCCCGGCGGCCGGATCGGCGTCTCCGACGTCGTCGCCGACGACGACCTCACACCCGAACAACGAGCCGAACGCGGCGACTACGTCGGCTGCATCGCCGGCGCGCTGTCCTTCAACGAGTACCGCTCCAGCCTGCAAGCCGCCGGGTTCACCGACATCGAGATCATCGCGACCCACCAGGTCGCTGACGGCATGCACTCCGCCATCGTCCACGCCGCCAAACCCACCAACGACGCCACGTCACACCAGGCCGAGCCGGCCGGGACCTGCTGCGGCGTCACCGCCTGCTGCGGCCCCACCGAGCACGCCGCCGATCCATCCACCACAGTCACCGAGGCCAAGACCGCGGCAGGCTGCGGCTGCCGGCACTGAAGCGCCGGCCGCGGCGTGAACCGTACCCGCCCCCCCGATCACCAGGTGGGGCCGATTCGGCACGGGACCCCGTTCACTGATCCTGCATCAGGTCGATGGTGACGACGAGACCGCCGTCCGGGCTGGAGGCGAGGTTCACCTCCCCGCCGTCGGTGGTCACGAGGCGGTGCACGATCGCCAGGCCGAGGCCGGTTCCGCTGGACCGGCCGGTGTGGAAGCGTCGGAACGCCTCCCGGATCGCCTCCTCGCTCATCCCAGGTCCGTCGTCGGTGACGGTGATCCGGATCCGGTGTCCCGCCCGGTGGGCGGCGAGCCGGATATGACCGCCCGCCGGTAGGGCGTTGACGGCGTTGTCGATCAGGTTGTCGATGACCTGTTCCAGGTGGCCGGGCACGGACAGGGCGGTGAGCCGCTCGCGGGCGCCGAGTGACAGGTGGACGTCGTTTTCGGCCGCGACGGGCGTCCACGCGTCCACGCGCTCGCAGAGGAGCGCCGTCACGGCGACCGGTTGCGGCGCGGTCGTGGTGTTCTCTGCCCTCGCGACGGCGAGCAGGCCGTCGACGAGCCGGGCGAGTCGGCCCAGTTCGTCGAGTGCGGCGTCGAACTCCTTGGGGTCTGAGCCGGTCTCCTCGGCGAGCAGTTCCATACGCAGGCGCAGCGCGGCCAGGGGCGTACGGAGCTGGTGCGAGACGTCCGCGAGCACGCTCTGGTGGTCGTGGATCAGGTTCTCCAGCCGGGCGGCCATGACGTTGAACCGTTCGGCGAGCCGGCGTACCTCGGTAGGGCGTCTCGGCGGGGCGGCGCGCGCGCCCAGCTCTCCGGAGCCCAGGGACTCCGCGGCGGTCTCCAGCCGGCGCAGCGGTCCGCCCACCCACCGGGCGAGCCAGATGGCCAGGATGACCGCCGCCGTGACGGCGGCGAGCGCGACCGCCGCCAGCCAGGCCCACAACCGCATGATCCGGTCGTTCAGCGGGGCCAGCGGCCGGCTGAGCAGCACCACGCCGGCGACCGTCCCGTTGTGCGCGGTCACCGGTACGACCGCCAGCAGCCGGTCGCCGATTCCGGTGACCTGGCTCCGCCCGGCGTTCCCAGGAGCCGCGCGCGCCGGCGTGTAGAGCCGGGAGGTGCGACCGACCACCACGTTGCCGTGGAGGTCGGCGACCGCGACCGTCAGCCGGGCGCCTCCGGCGTTCTCCTGGCGCAGTTCCGCGAGCGTGTGCGGTAGCACCGTGGAACGCTCGTCGTCCACGAGCTTCTCCTCGGCGGCCGAGGCGACGGAGTGGGCGATGGCCAGCGTGCCGCTGCGGTAGTCGTGTTCATTCTGCATGGACATCGCGAAGCCGAGCGGCAGTAGCGCGCCGATCAGCAGGCCTCCCGTCAGTGCGAGGAGCGCCGCGAGGATGCGGCTCGTCATGCGGGGTCTCCGAGGCGGAAGCCCCGGGCGTAGACCGTGACGATCGTCGCCGGGGCGCCGAGCTTGCGGCGCAGCGCCGCGATGTGCACGTCGAGGACGCGGGTGGGGCCGTACCAGTGTGTCTGCCAGACCCGTTCCATGATCTCCTGCCGGGACACGACCCGGCCCGGGTCCGCGGCGAGGCACTCGAGGATGTCGAACTCCGTCGGGGTGAGCACGACCTCCTTCTCCTCTAGTGTAACCCGACGTGACCGTGTGTCGACGGCCAGTGACCCGTGGGTGAGCGTGTGCGATCCGGTGATCTGGCTGCGCCGCAGTACGGCGCGCATCCGGGCCATCAGCTCGGCGAACCCGAAGGGTTTGACGATGTAGTCGTCGGCCCCGGCGTCCAGCGCGGCCACGCGGTCCGGCTCCTCCCCGCGCGCGGTGATCACGAGGATCGCCGTGGCGCTGGACCGGGAGCGCAGGGTGCCGCAGAGCTCGACCCCGTCGCCGTCGGGCAGCCCGAGATCGAGCAGGACGACGTCGTATGAGTGGGCCTCGCGGGCCTGCTTCGCGGTGCTCACGCGCGCGATCACGTAGCCGGCACGCGTCAGTCCGCGCTCAAGCGAGCCGGCGATTCCCGGATCGTCCTCGACGATCAGGACATGGATGGCATCCTCCGTCACGCTTACACGCTAGTCATGTTCCGCTCATCTGAACGAGTTCCGAAGATTGTCCTGGTCATGCCCTTATGGCGTCTTCGGCAAGGTGGGGACCGTAGCCGTCCCCCCGCAGAAAGATGATCATGCTCTCGACCGTTTTCGGGCTTCCCGCACACCCGCTCATCGTCCACGCCGTCGTGGTCCTGGTGCCGCTGTCGGCACTCGCCGGGATCGTCGTCGCGGTGTGGCCGGCCGTTCGCGCACGGTATGCGCCTCTCGCGCTGGGAGTCACGACGCTCGCACTGATCTCGGTCCCGCTCGCGACGCACACCGGCGAGGAACTGGAGCCGCATGTCCACCCCTCGGCGCTCGTGGAGCGGCACACCGAGATGGCCGACGGGTTGCTGCCCTTCATGGCGCTGCTCTGGCTGGCCCTGGCCGTCCTCGTAGGTATGCGCTGGTACGCCGCCTCCCGCACCGTGTCCTGGTCGAAGTTCGTCGTCGGGGCGGCGGCGGTCATCGCCGTCGGGGGAGCGGTGGCGAGCGGCGTGCAGGTGGCCCGGATCGGCGACAGCGGCGCCCGGGCGGCCTGGCACGGCGTCGCCACCGGAGACGCGTCCTCTGGACCGCACCACTAGGCAAGGAGGCGCAGATGTCCGAACCCGACCCACGGAAGCGGCGAGACGCAGGTCTGGCGATGGTCGCCACCTGGACACGGGGGGCGATCGGTGCGGGAGTCGTGTTCTGCGGCGTTCTGGCCGCCGGCCTCGCACACGCACTGCCCGGCCAGGAGGTGAGTGACCGGCAGCCCGCACCCGCGACGTCGAGCATGCCGGCCACGCCGGCCGTTCCCCGACCATCGCGCTCCGTGACCAGGCACCAGTCCGGCGATGACGGCCGTACGCGACCCGCGCACCGCCGCCACCACCACCCCCGGCTGACGCCCCCGCCGGCACCGCCCAGTCCCACCCCGGAACCGACGCACACGACGTCGGGCGGCTCGTGATGGTGGCCGACACGAGCTTCCCGGTATGGGGGACCACGGCGTTCCTCATGGTCACCGACGAGCACCGAATGGACATCGCACGCCGCGAGCTCGACGCGGAACTCGCCGCGATGGGGGATGCGTGTGACCGGTTCCGCGTCGACTCGGAGCTGTCGCGCCTCAACGCGGCCGGCGGGCAGCCGAGACGCGTCTCCAGTCTGTTCGCCGAGACCCTGGCGCGGGCGCTGGAGGTCGCCGAGGCGACAGACGGCGCCGTCGACCCGACCGTCGGCGGAGCGCTGATCGCCGCCGGATACGACCGTGACCTGAACGCGGTCCGGTCGCGCGGCGACATCGCGGGCGCCGCCCCGGTGCCGGTGCCGGCGCCGGGCCGCCAAGCGGTCGAGATCGACGGCCGCGTCGTACGGTTGCGCCCCGGAGTACGCCTCGACCTGGGTGCCGTCGCCAAGGCGCTGGCCGCCGACCGGGCCGCGGCGCGGGCCGCGCGGCGTGCGGGGTGTGGCGTGCTGGTCGGTCTAGGCGGCGACATCGCCGCCTGCGGGCCGCCGCCGCCCGGCGGCTGGCGAATCCGGGTGGCCGAGGATCACCGGGCCGGTTCCGATGTTCCCGGCCAGGCCGTGGCGATCAGCGGCGGAGGCATGGCGACCTCCTCGGTCACCGTGCGCCGCTGGTGGCGCGACGGACGTCACCAGCACCACATCATCGACCCCGCCACCGGCGTCCCGGCCCTCACCTGCTGGCGCGCGGTCAGCGTCGCGGCCGCGAACTGCGTCGACGCCAACGCCGCCTCGACGGCCGCGGTGGTCACGGGGCCGGGGGCCGACACCTGGCTGGCGGACCGCCGCCTGCCCGCCCGGCTCGTCCGCTCCGACGGCGCGGTGCTCACCGTCGCGGGCTGGCCCGCCGACGAACCGGCCGGAGCGGCCGTATGAACGTTCTTTGGTACGTCTGCCGCGCCACCGGCGAGGCGACGCTGCTGTTCCTTACCGTTGTGCTCACGCTCGGTGTGATGTCGGCGACCCGGTTCGGCGGGCATCGGGTCCCGCGATTCGTGATCGCCGGCGTACACCGCAACCTGACCCTGGTCGGTCTCGGGTTCCTGGCCGTGCACATCGCTGCCACCGTCGCCGACTCGTACGTGCCGATCAGCCTCACGGACGCCGTGGTGCCGTTCGGCTCGGCGTACCGGCCGGTCTGGCTGGGCCTGGGCACCTTGGCATTCGACCTGCTCGTGGCCCTCACCGTGACGAGCCTGCTCCGCCTGCGCATCGGGGTCCGCCGTTGGAAGGCCCTGCACTGGTCGGCGTACGGCTGCTGGGGCCTGGCCCTGGTCCACGCGCTGGGCACCGGCTCGGACACCCGCAGCTCCCTCTTCCTCATGCTGGCCGGGCTGTGCTGCGCCCTCGTGCTCGCCGCGGTCGGCGGGCGGCTCGCCGGGGCTGGACCGGACCACCCGGCGCGCCGGTACGGCGCGGGCCTGGCCGTCCTGATGGTCCTCGGCGTCATCGCGGTCTGGACGATGTACGGCCCGCTGGCACCGGACTGGGCCGAGCGGTCCGGCACGCCGCACCACGCGGCCGGGCCGCTGCCCGCCGGCGGCGGTGCCGCGGAACCGGGGGAGGTCCGATGACGGCCGCTCCGATGGCGGTGCCGGCCACCCGTCTGCTCATCGGGCGCGATGGCCAGGGCCGGGCCGCGGACCTGGGCCGCCACCTGGCCCTGCACGGCCCGGTACCGGCCGGCCGGCCGCGCTCGCGCGACCCGTACGGGCTGATCGACGCGGTCGAGGCGGCCGGGCTGACAGGCCGCGGAGGCGGCGCGTTCCCCACCGCACGCAAGATGCGGGCGGTGGCCGACCGCCCCGGGCCGGCCGTGGTGGTCGTGAACGGCTGCGAGGGAGAGCCGGCGAGTCTCAAGGACCGCCTGCTGCTCGGCATCGCACCGCACCTGGTGTTGGACGGCGCGATGGTGGCCGCGCAGGCCGTCGGCGCCCGCGAGATCTTCGTCTGTGTCCACGACGGCGCGCGTCCGGCCACCGACGTACACGCCGCCCTCGCCGAGCGTCGCCGGGCCGGCCTGGCAACGATCCCGGTGCGGATACGCCGGGCTCCGGCGCGGTACGTCGCCAGCGAGGAGACCGCGCTGGTCTGCTGGCTCAACGGAGGCGAGGCCAAGCCGGCGTTCGCCGTACGGCCGTTCGAACGCGGTGTCGGTCGCCGCCCGACGATGGTCTCCAACGCCGAGACCTACGCGCACGTCGCGTTGATCGCCCGCTACGGGCCCGACTGGTTCCGGGCCTGCGGAGCCTACGACGCGCCGGGCACGGCACTGTTCACGGTCTCCGGCGCGGTTGCGCGCCCGGGTGTCGTGGAGGCGCCGCTCGGCACGACCGTGGCCCACCTTCTGGACCTGGCCGGAGGCGTCACTGAACCCCTCCAGGCCGTGCTCACCGGCGGGTACGGGGGCGCGTGGCTGCCGCCGTCCCTCATCGGCACACCTGCCACAGCGGCCGCGCTCGCGGCGGCCGGCGGCGCCTTGGGCCCCGGGCTCATCGTCGCGCTCCCGGCGCGGGCGTGCGGTCCGGCGGAGGCTGCGCGGGTCCTGGCCTGGCTCGCGTCGGAGACGGCCGGGCAGTGCGGGCCCTGCAGGTTCGGGCTGCCCGCGATCGCCGACGACTTCGCCGCGGTCGCGTACGGCTGGGCGGACGTGGCGGTGCACCGGCGGCTGCAACGGAGACTGGAGGTCATCGGAGGACGCGGCGCCTGCCGGCATCCGGACGGCGCGGTGCGGTTCGCGGCCAGCGCCCTGCGGGTCTTCGAACCCCATCTGCGCGAACACGAGCGTACCGGCGGGTGTGCGCACGCCGGACGGCCCGGCGTACTACCGCTTCCGGAGGGCTGGTGATCATGTCCACCTGGCGGGTGCGCGTCGATCCGATCGGTTGCACCGGGCACGGGCTGTGCGCCGAACTACTGCCCGAGGTGATCGGTCTCGACGAGTGGGGCTACCCGATCATCGGTCCGCTGCCCGTCGGCCTCGTGCCCCTGGCGCGTCGGGCGGTCGCGGACTGCCCCACGTTGGCACTCCGGCTCGAGAGGCTCGACCGGCGGTAGCGTGCTCCTCCCCACCGCGCCGCTGTGCCTGCCTTCTCTCCCATGACGAAGGCCGCGGTCGCGTACGCGTCGGCCACTGTGGTCCCGTGAACCGGACAAGATCCTAGATTCCCCTCCGAATCCGGCTCAGAACCTGCTTTTGGACTTGAGGGGCGCGCCGGCCAGGGCTTTGGTCAGGACACCCCTTTGGCCATTTCTCGTAGCGAACTGAGCTGCTCAGGTGTGCCGAGTGCGATGAGGGTCGCCGGTGGAGTGAGCGGATGATCCGCCGGTGGATCGGCGATGAAACGCCCCGAGCCGAGTCGTACGGCCAGGAGCAGTACGCCGATCGTCTCGCGCAGCGCCGCCTCGTGTACGGAGCGTTCGGCCAGCTGTGAGCCGGGCCGGATCTCGATCTGCTCGATCCGGAACTCGAGGTTCTCGTCATGCATGACCACGTCGAGGAAGTCTGCGACCTCCGGCTGGAGCGCGAACGCCGCCATCCGGCGGCCGCCGATCAGCTGCGGGTTGACGACCCGGCTGGCTCCCGCACGCAGGAGTTTGGAGGTCGAGGATTCGGTACGGGCGCGGGCGATGATGACGAGGCCCGGCCGCAGGGCGCGGCTGGACAGGGTGGCATAGACGTTGTCGGCGTCGTTTCGGAGCGCGGCGACGAGTGCCGAAGCGCGGGCGATTCCGGCCTCGACGAGTACGCGGTCGTCGGTGACGTCGCCGACGATGTGGGCGTGTTCGATCCCGGAGAGTTGATCGGGGTCGCGATCGATCACGACGATGTGCCGGCCCATGGAGACCAGATACTGCGCGCACGCTCGCCCGACCCGGCCCCAGCCGCAGATGATGGTGTGGCCGGCCAACCGGCCGATCTGACGGTTCATCCGACGTCTTCTCAAGTGGGCTCGGAGATCTCCTTCGAGGAAGGCCTCGAGGACCGTGCCGAAGGTGTAGAGCGCGGTCCCCACGCCGACGAGGATCACGAACATCGTGAAGATCTGCCCGGCGGCGGTCAGCGGCCGTACCTCGCGGTAGCCGACCGTCGAGACGGTGGTGACGGTCTGGAAAACCGCCTCGAGAACGCTGAAGCCCAGGACGATGTACCCGAGAGTTCCCCCGATGATGACCAGCCCGAGGCAGACCAGCGCGACTCGAAGCCGCCGGACCGTCTCCACATGTTGATTCTCGCCTGAGGGCGCCGCACCGGGACGGTGGACGCACCACGGTTTCGTAAGAAGCCGTCGCGAACTTGTGAAAGCCGCTGGTGGCTCAGCGCTTCACGTGGTCCAGCTCGTAGGAGAAGGTCTTCAGGTGGCCCTGCTCGTCGGCGGCGTACTCCTTGAGGGCCGACGCCACCGCGGGGTCACCGGCGGCCTTCGCGGCGAACTGCCCGTACATGGTGATCGCTCCCTTCTCTCCGGCGATGGACTCCCTCAGGTTGGCGGACACGTCGCCCACGTAGCCCGCCATGTTCGCCAGGGACGGCCAGTTCTGGTGCTCCTCCTGGCGTTGCAGACCGGTCATGAGCCGGCCGAGCGTCGCCTGGCCGTTGTCCACGGCGGTCCGTGCCACCCGGTCGTTCACGCTGGCGTTCCACGCGGTGTCGGCCAGCGCGGAGCCGGCGGGACCGGTGAGATCCCTGGTGTAGAACGCGCCTTCGAACTTCGGCTTCGCCGAGGTGCCGACGGCGACCGCGTGCACCTTCGGTGCGTTCGGCATCGTGCCGCTTCCTCGCAGGGCCGACAGGGCCCGGTCGAGGAGGCCGAGGTCCTTCTTGTGCCGGTCCGCGACCGCGCGAAGGCTCGATACGTCGGCGCCTCCGGGAGCGCGTGCCAGGATCGCGCGTTCGTCGCCGACCGTCTGCTGGTAGGCGGCGATCGCCACCTGGACGTCATGGAGCGGATCGTTGTCGAAGGTCTTGAGGAGCTCCATCGTGTGGCCCCAGTGATCCTGGCTCTCCACCCTCCCGATGGTCCGCCACAGCGCACCGGTGGGGGCGTGGCCGGAGAGGACGCTCGCATAGCCCTCGTACTGGGCGTGCGCCGCGGCCTCCGTGCGCGCGGAGTATGTCAGGTTGCGCGCGTCGGCGGTGTCCGGCTGCCCCCGTGGAGCGACCAGGGCGCCGGAGGCGGCCTGGATCGGCGTGATGACGGCGGCGGCGGCCGCCGCGGCGAGGACGGCAGTGAGTGACCGGTGATGACGCATGTCTCCTCCGGTGGTCTGGAGTCATTTGCAGCGTCGCATCCGGCGCGAGCGGTGGGTCAGGGGCGGACCGCCCCTTTCTCGCGGGACCAAGGACACTGCTCTGGGAGACCTCCCGCATAGACCTCGCCGGCGCGTGATCTCAGGCCCTTCGGCTCGTCACACGGGACCGAAGTCTCTGTGCGCGCGGCACGGCGGGACGAAGAGTGGGGTTGTTCGAGAGGAGGCTCCGATGCGGACCAGGACCGGCGGGTGCATGATCGGGGATCTTCCGCGGAGCGTCACCGCGGTGATCTTCGGGGTGGACGTGGTCGTCGACAGCGCCCAAGCGTCGGCGGCGGCGTGGAAGTCGGTGTTCGATCCGTTCCTGCGGACCTACGCCGCGGCGCACGAGCACGCGTTCGTGCCTTTCGAGGCGCAGGCCTACTTGCGGTACATGCATGGCGTACCCCGGCTGGAGGGCGCCTGCGCGTTCCTCGCCTCCTGCGGGATCACCCTCCCCTATGACGATCTACGCGGCCTGGCGATGAGACAGGAGGAGTTCTTCCTCGGTGAGGTCTGCTGCCATGGCGTCCGGCCATTCGCCTCCGCCACCGCGTTCGTGGACGACCTTCGTCGGCACGCCGTCCGTACGGCGGCGGTGGCCGTGGAGCCGTACGGGAGCGAGTTGCTCAGGAGAGCCGGCGTCGCGGAGCTGTTCGACGTGGTCCTCGACGGTTTGGACGCGCCCGGTGTCGATCGCCCCGAGCACCTGGACGTGCATCTACTCCTCGAGGCGGCGAAGCGGCTGGAGACGTCGCCGTTGCTGGTGGCGGTGATCGAGGACTCCGCCGCAGCCTTGAGGGCGGCGAGGTGCGGCGGCTTCGCGGCCGTCATCGGCGTGGATCGGACCGGATGGTCGGTGACACTCGGCTCGTGCGGAGCGGATCTGGTGGTCGCCGGTCTCTCCGACCTCCGGCTGCGCGGCGTACGCGTCGCCTGAGCGATGGGTACCTGGAGCCTCGTATACCGAGAGTTCGATCCTGCGGAAGAGCGTCTCCGCGAGGCACTGTGCACCTTGGGCAACGGCTATTTCGCCACGCGGGGTGCGGCACCGGAGGCGTTCGCCGGGACCGTTCACTACCCAGGTACCTACATCGCCGGCTGCTATGACCGCCTACCGTCACGGATCGCCGGACGAACGGTGGTCAACGAGGACCTGGTGAACGCGCCCAACTGGCTCCCGCTGACGTTCCGCGCCGAGGGCGGCCGCTGGTTCGAACCGGATCGCTTCACTCTGCTGGACTACCGGCAGGAACTCGACCTGCGCGGCGGGCTGCTGAACCGTCGGCTGCGCTACCGCGACGATGCCGGGCGGGTGACCTGTGTGGACCAGCAGCGGCTCGTCTCTATGGACGATCCGTACCTCGCGGCTCTTCGCACCACGATCCTCGCGGAGAACTGGTCCGGGTCGCTCGAGGTCCGTTCCGCGCTCGACGGGCGGGTGCGCAATGGCGGCGTGGCGCGCTACCGAGGCTTGGCCGGCGCGCACGTGGTCCCCCGTACGGGCGGGGCCGACGGCGACCTGATCTGGCTGGACGTCGAGACGGCGAGCTCAGTGGTTGGTATCGCGATGACGGCACGTACGGTGATGCGCGCGGATGAGACACCCCACCGTGAGACCCGCGGTGGGCCGGGGTGGATCGCGCTGCACCTGGCCGTCGACGTACACCGGGGACGGCCGGTGACGGTCGAGAAGGTCGTGGCCCTGCACACGTCACGTGACGTGGCCGCGGACACGTACGGGGCCGCGTCCCGGATGGACGCGAAGCGAGCGGGATGCTTCGCCGACCTGCGCGGACGGCACGAACTCGCCTGGGAACACCTGTGGCGTCGTGGGCGCCTCGACGTCGGCGGCGGTCCGGCCCAGCGGACGATCAATCTTCACCTGTTCCACGTGCTGCAAACGGTCTCGCCGCACACGATCGGCAGGGATGTCGGCGTGCCGGCCCGCGGGCTGCACGGGGAGGCGTACCGCGGCCACGTCTTCTGGGACGAGCTGTTCGTGCTGCCCTTCCTCAGCCTCCGTTTCCCGGAGGTCGTACGCGACCTGCTCCTCTACCGCTGGCGCCGGCTCCCGCAGGCCCGGCTCGCGGCCAGGGCTGCCGGCCACCGAGGTGCGATGTACCCCTGGCAGAGCGGCAGCGACGGCCGTGAGGAGAGCCAGCTCCTGCATCTCAACCCGCGTTCGGGACGATGGCTACCCGACAACTCCCGCCTCCAGCGGCACGTCGGCCTGGCCATCGCCTACAACATCTGGCTGTACTACCAGGCCACCGGCGACGTGGACTTCCTATGCGACCACGGCGCCGAGACGCTGCTGGAGGTCGCCCGGTTCTGGGCGAGCCTCGCCACGCACGATCCGGTGAGCGGGCGGTACGACATCCGAGGAGTGATGGGGCCGGACGAGTACCACGACGCCTACCCCGGATCGGTCCGCTCCGGCCTGGACAACAACGCGTACACCAATGTCATGGCGGCCTGGACGCTGTCGCGTGCCCTCGAGGTCCTGGACGTGCTGCCGCCCGATCGTCGTGCCGAACTCTGCGAGCGGCTTGACCTGGGCGCGGCCGAGCTGGAGCTCCTGGAGACCGTCAGCCGGAGGATTCGCCTGGTCTTTCACCCCGACGGAGTGATCAGCCAGTTCGAGGGATACGCGAGCCTTGCCGAGCTTGACTGGGAGGTCTATCGGAACAAATACGGCGACATCCGCCGCCTCGACCGCATCCTCGAGGCCGAAGGAGACTCCACGAACCGCTATAAGGCGTCCAAGCAGGCCGACGTGCTCATGCTCTTCTACCTGCTGTCCGCCGAGGAGCTGGAAGCGGTCTTCGACCAGCTCGGCTACACGCTCGACCGCGCCATGATCCCGAGGACCATCGAGTACTACCTGGCGCGTACGTCGCACGGATCGACGCTGAGCGCCGTGGTCCATGCCTGGGTGCTCGCCCGATCCGACAGACCGGCCTCATGGCGGTTCTTCCTCGAGGCGTTGGACAGCGACCTGCACGACGTCCAGGGCGGAACGACGGGAGAGGGGATCCACCTCGGCGCGATGGCGGGCACGCTGGATCTTGCCCAGCGCTGCTACACCGGGCTGGAGCTTCGCGACGACATGCTTCGCCTCGCGCCGGCACTGCCGCCCGGACTGCCGGGCCTGTCGATGGAACTGAGCTATCGAGGGCACTGCGGTCTGCGGCTGTTCGCGGACCACGGAGGCGTCCAGGTCGCCCTTCCAGCCTCGGAACGGCCGCCCGTCCGGATCGCCGTCGGCGATGAACCGGTCACCGTGCTGCCGCCCGGACGGACCTTCTGGTTCCCGCGCTGAGCCCGCCTACAGGTCGGTCCGGGAGGTTGTGTCCTGGCGGGGCGTCAGATGCTCGGCGACCTCGACCACGCCCTCGACACGCCGGACGGCCTCGACGAGCGCCCTGACGGCGGTCCGGTGGCCGACCTCGCCGATCAGCGTCACCGTTCCGTGCTCCACGTTCACGCCGAACCGATCGGGGTCCATTCCCAGCTCGTCCTGGATGACGTCGTAGCGGACCTCGCGGCGGATTTCTTCATCCGGGCGCTCGTACACGGCGAGCAGGTCCGATCGGGTGACGATTCCGACGAGCCGGCCGCTGTCCTGGTCGACCACCGGGAGTTGGTGGATCCGGTGCCGGTGCATCATCCGTGCCGCCTCGCGTACGGGCGTGGTCCTGGTGACCGTCACGGCCGGGGAGCTCATCAGCGCCGACGCGATGACGGCCGTGGGCCGGGGCCGGCGCGAGCGGAGGCGGCCGAGCAGACCCCTGGTACGGCTCTGATCCGTCTCTCTGGCGAGGAGGTCGTCTTCGGAGATCAGGCCGACGACGCGGTACCCCGAGTCGATGACCGGCAGCGACGCGATGGGCAGACGGCGTATCGCGTCCACGATCTCGGCGAACTCCGCGTTCTCCCGCACCGCGATCACACGTTCGGTCATCACTTCCGCCACGGACAGGTTCACGACCGGCCTCCTCGTCTCGAGGATCGCCGTTCCGGACGGCGGGCGTGAGCGGCGAAGGTCCCGCATCGGCGGGACTTCGGCCATGTGTCGGGCGTCCGGACCATACGGCTTTGTCCGCGGGGACTTTGGCCCCTGCTCCGGATGTGGCGGAGCGTGTTCTTTGGGATCGTGACATCGTCGCGTCAGGCGGACCGCCACCCGTACGAGCTGTCCGCGTCCGACGCCGTGGAGGCCGTCGGCGGCGATACGCGGGGCGGGCTGACCGGGGCGGAGGCGGAGGCCAGGCTGGCGAGGTGGGGGCCGAACGCGCTCCCGGTGACGCGCTCGCGCGGTGCGGTGCCACGTCTCCTGGCGCAGCTCCACAATCCGCTGATCGCGCGGGCGATCGCGGATCGGATCGGGCTGCGGGGACCGGTCATGACCGGCGCCGACCTGGCAGGCATTCCGGACGACCGACTCGCGGAGGCCGCCGAGCAGACGGTGATCTTCGCCCGTGTCTCGCCCGAGCAGAAGCTGCGGCTGGTCCGCGCCCGCCCTCCGGCGGGCCGACATCGGTGTGGCGATGGGCCGGAGCGGCACGGAGGTCGCCAAAGAAGCCGCCGACATGATCCTGACCGACGACGACTTCGCCTCCATCGCAGCCGCCGTAGAGGAGGGTCGGGGCGTTTTCGACGCCCTGACCAGGTTCATCGTCTGGGCGCTTCCCGCCAACATCGGCCTCGGGCTCGTTCTGCTCTGCGGCATCGTCGTGGGCACGGTGCTGCCGATCCTGCCCGTGCAGGTCCTCTGGCTGAACCTGACCGCCGTGCTCGTGCTGGGGCTGCCGTTCGCGGTCGAACCCGCCGACCCCGCGCTGATGCGCCGCCCACCTCGCGACCCCTCACAACCGCTGCTCACGGCCGCACTCGCCGGCCGGGTCGTGATGGTCTCGGCCATCCTCCTCCTCGGCGCCTTCGGGCTCTTCACCTGGGAACAGGCCCACGGCGTCCCGCTCGCCGACGCGCGTACCACCGTCGTCAACGTCTTCGCCGCCACTCTCACCGCGTACCTGCTCATCTGCCTGTCGCTCGATCGTCCGATGGTCTGGGCCGGTCTGCGCCGCAACCGCTGGATCCCTGCCGCCGTGCTCGTGCTCGCCGGCCTGCAGCTCCTCTACACGTATCTGCCGGCCGCGAACGCCTTCTTCGGGTCCGCGTCCCTCGGCGGTCTCGCGTGGGTACGAGTGATCGCGATCGCCGCCGTCGCCTACGGTCTCGTCGAAATGGTCAAGGCGGCCCAGCGGCGGAGGACCGCCGGGCGAGCGCCGCGACGCGGTCGGCGACCTCGGCCACGGCCCGCTCGACCGGCGGGCACAGGCCGGAGCCGAGGGCGAAGTCGGCTCCATCGATGAGATACATCCGCAGTGTCCCGGGCAGCCTGCCGAGCGCCTCGCCCAGCCGTACCGCCACGCCGAAGCCGAGGGCGTGGCTGCTCGTGCCGGGCCGAGCCTCGGCGATGGAGCCGAACTCGCGGATGCGGCCGGGCTCGCTCGGCTCCGAACGCACGGTGTCGATGACGGCGGCGTGGTCCGCGCCGCTCCACAGATCGATGAGGTGCGTCGGTTCACCGTCGGACACCGCGAGCGTCACACCGTCCAGGGAACGCGCCGCCAACTCGGCGATGACGGCGGGGCCCGCCCCGTCGTCGCGGCGGAACTCGTTGCCCACACCGATGACGATCATGATCGTTCGACCGTCAGGTCGAGGAAGTGCGTCGCGCACGAAATGCACGGATCGTGGTTGCGGATCGCGCGTTCGCACTCTGCGGTCAGTGCCGCGTCGTCGAGGTCGAGGCGCGCCTGCGCCAGGTCGCGCAGATCGTCCTCGATGGCCGCCTGGTTCTGCGAGGTGGGCGGCACGATGCGCGCCGAGGTGATGGACCCGGAGGAGTCGAGCTCGTAACGGTGGAAGAGCACGCCCCTCGGGGCCTCGGTCGCGCCGTGCCCGATGCCCGCGCGTGGCGTCACAGGGACGAACGGCTTCGCCGGGGGTTCGTAGGCCTCGATGAGCCGCAGTGCCTCTTCGACGGCGTGGACCACCTCGACCGCGCGCACGACGATGCTGCGGAACGGGTTGCGGCACACTCCGCCGAGGCCGCCCGAGCGCGCGGCCTCGCGAGCGAGGGGCGACAGGCGGTGCCGGTTCAGCGCGTACCTGGCCAGTGGCCCGGTCAGGTATCGGCCGCCTCCCGCCAGGCGGGCATGCAGAGCCGTCGAGTGCGGCACTTGTTCTTCGACGATGTGGTCCTCGAACGCGGCGACGTCGAAAGTCGTCCCGCCGGTGGTGCGCGGCGTGCCGCGTTCAAGTGGGTAGTCCTCGCCGGTGAGCGCGAGGAACTCATGGCCGAGCGTCCGGTCGGGAAAGTCGAATCCCGCCACCCACTCCACGGTGGCGAGCGCGTCGTCGAGCGCCCCGCGCAGCCGCTCGGCCAGCGGCGCGAGTTCCGCTCGGCCCGGCACCCGGTAGAACCCGCCGACCCGGACGTTCACCGGGTGGATGGGACGGCCGCCGATCAGTTCCATGATCGCGTTGCCGGCCTTCTTCAGGGCCAGGCCGCGCTCGACCACGGCCCGGTGGTCGGCCGCCATTTCCACGACACTCGGGTAGCCGAGAAAATCCGGCGCGTGCAGCAGGTAGATGTGCAGAGTGTGGCTCTCGATCCACTCGCCGCAGTAGAGCAGGCGCCGCAGGTCGTTCAGCCGCCCGTCCACGGTCACCCCGCACGCCGCCTCGACGGCCCGGCAGGAACTCAGCTGGTAGGCGACGGGACAGATGCCGCAGATCCGGGCCGTGATGTCGGGTGGTTCGGTGTACGAGCGGCCGCGCAGCAGCGCCTCGAAGAAGCGGGGTGGTTCGTAGATATCGAGCCGTACCTCCTCGACCCTGCCGTCGCGGGCACGGACGTACATCGCGCCCTGGCCCTCGACCCGGGCCAGGGCGCCCACACGTAAGGTGCGCTCATGCCGATGGCTCATCCGGTGGCTCCTTGAACGCGGTGACGTTGAACGTCGAGAAGATCCGGTCGACTTCCGGAGGGGCCATTCCGATGGTGCCCAGCCAGGTCTTCAGCGAACCCATGTTGGGTGTGGCGGCGGGGCCGAAACATCCGTAGCAGCCCCGGTCGTACGCGGGACAGATCGCCCCGCACCCGGCGTGGGTGACGGGCCCGAGACAGGGCGTGCCGTGCGCCACCATGACGCACACCGTGCCGCGCATCTTGCACTCGAAGCAGACCGGATGGTTCGGGATGTCCGGCCTGCGGCCGGCGAGGTAGGCCGAGATCACCTCGAGGAGCTGCCGGCGGTCGATCGGGCAGCCGCGCAGCTCGAAGTCGACCGGCACGTGTGCGGAGATCGCAGTGGAGTCGGCGAGCGTGGCGACGTACTCGGGCCGGGCGTACACCACCGACCGGTACTCCTCGACGTCGGCGTAGTTGCGCAGGGCCTGGATGCCGCCAGCGGTCGCGCACGCCCCGATCGTCACCAGCCGCCGGCTGATGCTCCTGACGTGCCGGATGCGTTCGGCGTCGGCCGGAGTGGAGATGGACCCCTCTACAAGCGAGACGTCGTACGGGCCGGGCGCGGTCATCGAGGACGCCTCGAGGAAGTGCGCGATCCGTACCTCGCCGGCGAGGGTCAGCAGTTCGTCCTCGCAGTCGAGGAGGCTGAGCTGGCAGCCGTCGCAGGAGGCGAACTTCCAGACCGCGAGCGTGGGCGGCATCTACAGCTCCTTCACCGCGAGTAGCGGCGCCGCGTCCCGGAAGGCGACGACCGGGCCGTCACGGCAGAGCAGCCAGGGGCCGAGCTGGCAGTGCCCGCACCAGCCGATCCCGCAGCGCATGTTGCGCTCGAGGGAGATTCGCACGTCGTCAACCCCCTGGCGGACCAGCTCCCGCGCGGTGAGGCGCATCATGACCTCTGGTCCGCAGACGAACGCCGCGGCCCCGGTGAGACCGCAGACCGTCCGCTCGACGAGTGAGGTGATGACCCCGACGTGACCGCGCCATCCCGCGGGCGCGTGGTCGACGGTCACCGCCATCCTGACTCCCCGATCACGCCAGCCGGCCAGCTCGGACCTGTACAGCAGATGCTCGGGGCTGCGGGCACCGGCGAGGAGCACGATCTCGCCATAGAGATCCCGGTGCTCGAGGGTGTACAGCAGCGCGGACCGCAGCGGAGCGAGCCCGAGACCGCCCGCGGCGAAGACGACGTCGCGCCCGGTCGCGTCCTCGATCCCCCACCCGACGCCGTACGGACCGCGGACACCGACCATCTGTCCGGGGCGACACTGGTGGAGTGCGTGGCTCACCGCGCCAACATCTTGTACGGTCTGCTCGATCAGTGGCCCTGTCCGGCTGGCGGAGAAGGGGGCCTCGCCGACGCCGAAGGCGTAGAGCATGGTGAACTGGCCGGGCCGTACCGGTGGGATGGCGGCGGAGCAGGGTTCCAGGGCCAGGGTCGCGGTATCCGAGCTCTCCGGCGTCCTCGAGATCACCCGGTACAGGGACGGAGCCGTCGTCGTCACGACGCGTGTCCCGTCGGTGTGCCGTACAGGTCCAGGAGTCGCAGCCGGGTGTTCTGCAGCCGGTCGAGCATGATCGCGGCAAATCGTCGCGTCAGCTCATAGCCGAAGGCGGGGTCGTCGGCGCACATGATCCGTACCGACCGGCCGTCGAACACGATCGTCTGGACCGGCTCGGACACGCCTGCCCCGAACCTCCATTCGTACGGCGAGAACAGCCACGACCAGCCCAGGACCGTGCCGCTTCCGAGCGTTTCGATGATCACGGACCCACGCCCCGGAACGTACAGGTCCAGCGCGACGCGGCCCGCCTGGATCAGCCAGAACCGGTCGGCCCGGCCACCCTCTTCGAAGAACCGGTATCCCGCGGGCCGGTCCTCGCGCTGCGCGACCGCCGTCAGCCGGTCGAGCCGGCAGGCGGGCATCCCGTGGAAGAACGCGTGCCCGGAGAGGACGGAACCGTCGGCCTCTGTCACGGACACTCACCGTCCTTCTCCTCGCGCAGTGCCGCGACCTCGACGGTCAGGTCGATGCCGACCGGGCACCAGACGATGCAGCGTCCGCATCCGACGCAGCCAGACGAGCCGAACTGGTCGTGCCAGGTACCGAGCTTGTGCGTGAGCCACTGGCGGTAGCGGCTCTTCCCCGTGGCACGCACGCTGCCACCGGGAAGGTGGGAGAAGTCCAGGTCGTAACAGGAGTCCCAGCGCTGCCAGCGTTCGGCGTGCTCGCCGGTCAGGTCGGTGACATCCTCGACGGTCGTGCAGAAGCAGGTCGGGCAGACCATCGTGCAGTTGCCGCAGGACAGGCAGCGGGACGCGACGTCCTCCCAGCGCTCCGCGTCGAGGCTGTCGGCCAGCAGGTTCCGCAGCCCCCCGGGTTCGGGCATCTGACGACCCATCCGGTCGGCGGCCGCGGCGACCTGCGAGAGCGCTCGTCCCGTCGTGGCCTCGTCGGCCTCCTCGTGCGGTATGCGGTCGAGCATCGCGGAGCCCGCGTCCGTACCGGCCTCGACGAGGAACCGTCCCTCGCCGATCATCTCGGTGAGGGCGAGGTCGTAGCCGGCGTCCGCGCGCGGACCGGTACCCATGGACGCGCAGAAGCACGTCTCTCCCGGTTCGGTGCAGTTGACCGCGATGATGAACACGCCGGTACGACGTGCGCCGTACGCCTCGTCGGGATGCTCACCGCCCGTCAGCACATGGTCCAGGACGCCGATTGCCCTCAGGTCGCACGGGCGTACGCCGAGGAAGGCGTAGCGGGGCGGATCCTCTTCGGTCTCCTCGACTGAGAAGCCGTCCTCGGTCCGTCGTGCCTCCCACAGCTTGACGCGGGGAGGATGCAGGAACGGCTTCCAGGACTGCGGCCCGGCCGAGTGGGCGAACGCGGCGTCGTCGTCACGGCGTCGTACGCGGTAGCCGCCCGGCGAGAGCGTGACGCCCCAGCCGTACGGAAGATCATCGGCGGACTCCAGCTCGGCGAGGACGATGGCGCCGTCATGCAGCGTCGGACCGACCACGGTGTATCCGGACTCCGTGAGCATGGCGTGGAGATTTCCGAGCCCGTCCAGCATCGACGGCATGATCTGACTCCCCCCGTCGCGCGGGCCCGGACACCATGCCGAACCACCGGCGACCCGACCTGAGATCTCCCACAGCTCAGGATCGCCGAAACCCGAGGTCATTCGAAGGGGGCGAAGGTCCTGTGCGCCGGGGTCGTTCGACACTCCCTCCCCGTCCGCACGCGAGTGATGGTTGAGGTGTGATGAGTGGAGGTTCGTCGATGCACGTCGTTCCCGGTCCCAGGTACGTCACCGTCGGCTATGACGGGTCACCGAACTCGGCCGTCGCCTTGAGACGTGCGGCCGCCGAGGCCAGGCGGCGTCACGCGCGGCTGGACGTCGTCCGGGTCATCCCACGCGGCGGAGGCCTCCTGAGGACGCCCCGTGCGTGGTTGCGGCTGCGCAACGAGGTCGCCCGGCTGCTTCCGCGGGCCCAGCACATCGCGACTCGGCTGCGCATCGCCCGTGGTGAGGCCGGCGCGGAACTTCCGAAACTGGCCGAACGTGCCGAACTGCTCGTCATCGGTGCCCGGTTGAACGCCCGCCACGGCACACCGCTGGGCGGTGAGACCGTGCCGGCTGTTCTTTCCGCGGCCCCCTGCGAGGTCATCGTGTGCGAGGACGAGGCCGGCGAGGAAGAAGGCTGACCGGCGACATCACCTGGCCGGTTTTTCGGAGTATTGCCAAGGGAGGCCCATGTGGAGGCGATCGTCGTCGGCACCGATGGCTCCGACCGTGGTCTGGCCGCCCTCCTGTGGGCGGCGGACGAGGCGAGGCGGCGCTGCCTGAGGCTGCGGATCGTGCACACCGTCCCGTGGCTTTATGGCACCCCGATCGTCCCGACGTCCGGGGTGGTACCGGATGAGGCCGTCGCCGCCGGCCGGGAGGTCCTCGACAAGGCGATGGCCGCCGTGAGCGAACGCGATTCCGGCGTGCGTGTGGAGTGCGAACTCATGATCGGCTCCGCAGCCCGGGTCCTGCTGGAGCGAGGGGACGCGGCGGGCATGGTGGTGGTCGGCGCCCACGGCGTCGGCCTGTCGGCCTGGCTGGGTTCTACGGCGTCGCAGGTCGTGACGCACACCCGGGTTCCCGCAGTGGTCGTACGCCACGTCGAACCCGCGTCGTCGGGAGAGATCGTCTTGGGGGTGGACCGCGCGCCGGCGGAGGAACCGGCCATCCGGTTCGCCTTCGAGGAGGCGATTGTGCGCGGCGCCCGGCTCCGTGTGGTCCATGCCTGGTCGCACCCAGGGTCGGGTGGTCCGGGAGACATGCGACCGTTGGTCTATGAGCCGGAGGAGATCACGGAGGACGAAGCGCGTTCGCTGTCCGAAACGCTGAGCCGCTGGCGGGAGAAGTTCCCTGGCGTGGACGTGGTCTCCGAGGTGATCCACGGGCGCCCGTCGCGTGTCCTGTCGGGTGCCTCCGCCCGCGCCGACCTGCTGGTCGTCGGCAGCCGGGGCCGGGGCGGCTTCACCGGGCTGTTGCTCGGGTCCGTGAGCCACGCGTTGCTGCACGACGCGCACTGTCCTATGGCGGTCGTGCCGAGCGCGAGAGGCGAGAGGAACGAAGATCACGAACAGCTCTGACGCCGAGCAGGCAAGGATCACGGACGTCTTGCTCGACGCGGCCATCTGGGCGCCGTCGGTGCACAACACCCAGCCCTGGTGGTTCGGCACACGCGGGACCACGGTGACGGTGCACGCCGACACCGACCGGCGCCTGGGCGTCGCCGACCCGGACGGCAGGGAGATGCTGATCAGTTGCGGGGCGGCGATCTACACCCTCCGTGTCGCCGCGCGCAGTCTCGGCCGGAGCCCGGAGGTCTGCATGCTGTCCGATCCGGAACGGCCGGGGCTGGTCGCCGATGTGCTCGTCGGGCCGCCGCAGGACGCCACGGACGAAGAGACGCGGATGTACGCCCAGATCAGACGCCGTCGTACCCATCGTGGGGGCTTCCGTCAGGCCGGGCTCCCGGCCGGGCTGTTGCAGGCGCTGCGCTTCGAGGCCCAGGCCGAGGGCACGACGTTGCGTATCGTGGCCGAGCCTCGCGCGCGCATCGCCCTCGCCGCGCTCACCGAGGTCGCCGAGCAGCTCCAGCGGCGGGACCCCGCTTATGCCCGTTATGCCCGGGAGATGGCCCGTTGGGCACCACGTCCGGGAAGTACCCGGGCGGACGGCGTGCACGACGACGCCTACCCGAGGGAACCCGAGCGCACCGACCCGCACTACGCGACGCGGGACTACGCGCGCGGGTACGGCTGGGGCCTGGTCGGCGGCAGCGGGATGGACGCGACACCTACCTTGAAAACTGGCACTTCTACTGGGCGTGACCACACCTGACCTCGCGGGCGCGCGCTCTCCGGCCTCCGGCGGGTTCCGCGACGGGGCGTACGCCCAGATGGCCGGACGAGGAGATCGCCGTGTGCGGCGGGTCCGCCGGCATCCGATGGGCGATCAGCCGGGAGACATGCGTGGGCGGCGGTGCCATACCTGGTCGGCGCCGTGAGGCCGGACGACGCGCAGCGCCTGCTCGGTCGACCGCTCGACCGGCCCGGATGTGTCGATCGTGACGGCCTCCGGCCATGGGTCGGCAGCCTCGGCCATCCGGGCCGCGATCGCCGGGTCGGCGTCGGAGACCCCATGCGGGCGGGTGCCCAGGCGTTCGCCGGCGAGGGGGCTCTCACATCGCAGGGCGATCAGATCGTCCTGGCCGGCCGCTTCGACCGCCTCCGCCCGGTGCTCGGCCGAGGTCCACGAGGCGTCCACGATGACGGATTCGCCGTAGGAGAGCAGGCGGGCGGCGCGCTTCAGCAGTTCGGAGTAGGTGCGCCGGTTCCAGAACGCGGTGTAGATGCCGGTGCCGTACGGTGCGGCGGCGGAGACCTCAGGGGCGATCTCGGCGAGTTCCTTGCGGACCCGGTCACTGCTCAGCACGGTGAAGCCGAGCCGGTCGCCGAGGGCCTCGCTGAGCGAGGTCTTGCCGGTGCCGGGGAGGCCGCCGACGAGGACGAGGGCGACCGCTCCGGCGTTCAGATGGCGCAGAGCGATCTCGGCGTGCCGCCCGGCCGACGCTGCGGCGTCGGTGTCACCCTGGCCCCAGCGAAGGCAGGAGACCTTGGCGCGTACAAAGGCGCGGTAGGCGACGTAGTGATGGCGCAGCGACGGAGGCGCGGGGTCGGCAGCGTACTCGGCATACCAGGAGATGAACCGCTCGGCGAGCCGTGACGCGCCCAGACGCTCCAGGTCCATGCCGAGGAACGCCGCGTCATCGAGCCCGTCGAGCCAGCGCAGCCGGTCGTCGAAGTCCAGGCAGTCCAACACTCGTGGCCCGTCGTCGAGACAGAAGATGTCATCGGCCATCAGGTCACCGTGGCCGTCGACGACGCGGCCCTCATGGATCCTGGCCGCGAACAGGGACTCCCGCCCATGCAGGAACCGCCGTGCGAGACGTTCGATCTCCGTGGCCTCACCGGCGTCGATCGCGTGCCCGTGGAACGGCCGTACCTGCTCGAAGCCGTCGCTCCAGCGGGCCAGCAACGCGTCCCGGCTCCCTTCGGCCGAGATCCGCACGCCGCGTGGCGCGGAGGCGTGCGTGCGGGCGAGCAGGCGCGCGATGGATCGCAGGGAATCCTCCACCGGAGCACCGGCGCGTACGAGGGCGGACAGCCGCCGCTCGGCCGGCATCCGCCGCATGACCACGAGATGGTCGCAGGGTTCCCCGGAGGAGAGCGCGACGTCGGCGACCCCGAGGTAGACGTCAGGGGAGAACCGGCGGTTGAGCTCGACCTCGCGGTGACACGCGCGTTCGCGCCGCTCACGGGTGGAGAAGTCCAGGAACCCGAGGTTCACCGGCTTCTTCAGCTTGTATGCGCGGTCTCCCACGAAGAACACCACGCCCGCGTGCGTCTCGGCGACGCCGGCGGCGGCGGCCGGAGCTTCCATGATCCCCTCCAAAGGTGTCACGTGCGGCCGAACGGGGGACGGGAACGTGCATGAGGGGGATCGTGGTCGGATTCGATGGCTCCGAGGACGCGCGGCATGCCCTGAGCTGGGCGGTCGACGAGGCCGAGCACCGGAGCGTTCCGCTGACGGTCATCACTGTCGTACCCCTCCGGGTGATGTTCGGACCGGCCAACGCGCCGGTTCCGGGAATGCTCGACGAGGAGTTGCTGAAGGCGGCGCTCTCGGCCGCACGTAGGGCCGCCGACCAGGCCGCCGAGGGCCGTGACGTGTCCGTCTCGGTGCGCGCGGTCGCCGGCGCTCCGGCCGGGGAACTCCTCGGCGCCTCGGCCGATGCCGACATGATGGTCGTCGGGTCGCGGGGCTGCGGAGGTTTCAAGCGCCTGCTGCTCGGTTCGGTGAGCAGCCAAGTCGTCCACCACGCGGCCTGCCCGATCGTCGTCATCCCGTCCCGATCACGGGCGTGAGGCCACGTCGCCGCGACTCATATGGCTGCTAGACAGTTTCGCCACCCGGGCCGGGCACGCTTTGGTGGGTGCCCGCCCGTATCTGCCGCGTGAATGGGCCACCGACCCTGACCGCCGCAGGCCTTTGGTCGTCGATCCTCAGCGGTCGTCCGAGCTGAGGAGAGGCCGGGTGTGCACCTGGATCCGGAGGCCGTCCGGGGTGGTCACGTCCAGTGCCCAGCCGAGATCTCGAGGGCGAAGGTGGCGAACTCCGTCCGCAGCCAGGGCTGATCTTCGGTTTGATGCAGGTAGAGCACGATTCCGCAGGGATGTTCCAAGACCACGGCCGTGCACCTTGTCCTCTGAAGTCCTACGATCGTCGGCGCCATCACCCACCGGCGCCGCGGCCCCAGGTTTTCGCTGAGCAACCCTTCATGTCGTATGTATGCCCCTGCCGGTCCAGGTGAGTCTCGTACTGGCGGGTGCAGCACCTGCTCTGGGGTATTCGCTGGTAGTGACGTACGGCCGCCGCGGGTATGAACCCGCCGCGCGATCTTGAAGCGACACGGCTTCGTCGCGAAATCTCGGAAATCGCCGAACGGGACAGGACGGCTCATGCCCAACAACGCTGGCCAAGGCGCCGATCCCCGTGATTCTGGTGAAGAGCAACAGGGCAGGGTGTTGGAGTGGATGAACGAGGCCGAGTGCATGCGGCTGATCTCGGCTGGAGGCGTCGGCCGGATGGCGTACACCGGGCGGTTCGGGCCCACCGTCCTTCCGGTGAACTACAAGCTGCATGACGGCGCGGTCGTGTTCCGCACGACGCTCGGCGGCTCGATGGATGAAGACCTTCGTACGGGTATAGCCGACGCCGCGTACAAGGTCGCGTTCGAAATCGACGACTTCGATCCCGAGGCGCGGGAAGGGTGGAGTGTCCTCATTCAGGGAGACGCCCACCACTCGGAGGCCGATGACGAGCGAGCGTCGGTGGAGGCTTCCGGGGTCGAGCCGTGGCCGAATGGCGAGCGGGAGCTGTTCATTCGCATCGTGCCCACGCGTGTCACCGGTCGCCGCGTTCGGCGGGCCGACGAATAGCCGACTTCGGAAGGTGTGGTGAGCGAGTTGAGGGCACGCGTGGGGGACTGGTTGATCATCGAGGGGACCAATCTGGGTCATCCGCGTCGAATCGGGCAGATCGTCGGGCTCCGTCACCAGGACGGAACACCGCCGTACGCCGTGCGCTGGCTCGAGGACGACCACGAGTCTCTGGTATTTCCCGGCCCGACCGCCCGCGTCGAGCGCCATGAGCATGTGCGGCACATCGATTCGCCGGGCCGATGAGCCCGCAGGCCGCGTCCGCATGAGCCGAGGTGGTCGAGATGCTGGTACGTGAGGTGATGACCGCCCCGGTCGTGACCGTCCGACGGGACTGGACCGTCAGGCAGGCCGCGCGCCTGTTGTTCGAACGTGACATCACCGCGGCCCCGGTGCTCGACGAGCGTGGGCGGATGGTCGGGATCGTGAGCGAGATGGATCTGCTGACCGGCCAGTTCGAGTCAGACCCCCGGGCCTATCTGCGGCTCACGGCGGAGCCGGACTCGCCTCCGCCGAAGGCCGTGGGGCAGGTCATGACGTCGTCAGTGCGGACGGTACGGGAGACCGACGACGTTCTGACGCTGGTGGATCTGATGGTCGCGGCGCGGGTGAAGAGCGTGCCGGTCGTTCAGGGCACCGAGCTGACCGGCATCGTCAGCCGCCGGGATCTGCTGGGCGTTCTGGCGCATGGGGACGAGCGGATCCGTGACGACGTACTCGCGGCGTTGCGGGCGGCGTCGGTCGAGACGGAGGCCCTGCGAGTCGCCGTTCGCGAGGGTGTCGTGGAACTGTCGGGCGATCGTGATGAGTGGTCGCGGCGGATCACCGAGACGGTCGTACGTACGGTGCCCGGGGTCGTCCGCGTCATCCACATCTGAGGGCAGGGCCGGCCGGTCAGTCCGGTGGCAGCTGCGGTCGACGGTGCCAGGGGTGTACGGCGTTAAGCGCCTGTTCGACGGAGTCGTGTCGCGGCCGGTATCCCGGCCTGCTCCTTGCGTACACGGTCGCTGCCCAGGACAGTGAAGCCGAGCCGGTCGCCCAGGGCTTCACTGAGCGCGGTCCTGCCGGTGCCCGGCAGACCGCCGACCAGTACGAGGGTGACGGCACCGGGGTGCAGGACGATCACCGATGAAGCAGACCACTCCGGCGTGCGTTTCGGCGACTCCTCGTCGTTCCCGGCCAGGGCCTTCGGACCGTTTCGGTGCTCGGCCGGCCTGATGATGATCGGGCCTTGACCGTCACCCGGTGATCACTTGATCATCCTCTTGACGATGAGTCGGCAAACGGGGCCGAAGGTCCCCTGGAGTGACCCCGCTCGACCCTGCCGCCGAAACCGGAGGCCGATGAGCATGTGGACATGCCGACGTTGCGTGACACTCTGCGGCGGTGGCGTCCCGCGGCCGCGTTCAGAGCGACCTCCAGGGCGGCCGTGCCTCACGACTCCAGTGCGGGGACGGAACGGGAACTGGCCGCGGTGTTCCGCGAGCTGGAACCGGTTCAGGCTCAGTGCCGCCGGGCACGCGAGGCCGCAGAGCGCGACGCGCTGCAGATCAAGGCCCGTGCACAGGAGAGTGCCGAGGCGATCGTTGCCGACGCGCGCACCGCCGCATCGGTCGAACGGGCCAGAGCCGCTGCGGCCTCGGAATCGCACTGTGCGGCCGAGTGTGCGGGCATCGTCGACGAGGCTGAGCGCACGGCTGAACGGATCAGGGCACATGGGGACACGCATATGGCCTCGGCCGTCGCCGAAGCCGTCGAACTGATCGACCGGGAAGTACGGGATCCGGGGCGTGCGCGTGCAGGCCCGGCAGGGAAGCCGGAGCGCTCATGAGAAGCTCATGAGCGCCGGATGGGTCGCTGGCACGACGCGGGCCAGGGCACTGGCCCGGCGGCGCGTCGGGCCGGCCGCGTGCCGGCGGATCGCCGCTCGGCGGAGCACGGACGAGGCGATCGCGGCCCTCGGGTCGACGGCCTACCGGCACGGCGTACGCGAGGGCCAGGACCTCATCACGGCCCAGCACGGCGTGCTGTCCACACTCTTGTGGCACGTCCGGATCCTCGCCGGCTGGATCCCTGGTACGGGCACCGCGGCGCTTCGGACACTGGCCGGATGGTTCGAGATCGCGAATGTCGAGGCGACGAAGTCCGGGGGTCAGTTCTTCGAACTGGGGGCGCTGGCCACCGCGTGGCCGTCCCTGCGAAGTGCGGTCGACCTGCGCGCGGCCTTGACCGACTCGCCGTGGGGCGATCCGGGTGGGAGCGGCCCACGCGCCATCGGGCTCGGCATGCGGACCTCATGGGCCCTGCGCGTGGCGACTGTATCGGCTGAGACCCGGCCATGGGCTGCCGGAGCCGCCGCCCTCCTCGCCGCCCGTGAGACCTTCGGCGAGGCCCGGACGTTCCCCGAGCCGTTGGCCGGCCTGTTCGGGACGGCCACCCGCCGGGCCGGTGACCTGACGGAGTTCGGCGACCTGTTGCCTCCCGAGGCGGCATGGGCCATAGGGGATATCGACTCACCCGATGACCTGTGGGTCGCCGAGACACGTTGGTGGAGACGCCTTGAGCGGGACGGATTCGCCCTGCTGGGCGGTACGCGGCACGGCCTGCCTACCGTGCTGGGCGCGGTGGCGGTCCTGGCCGCCGACGCACGTCGGGCCCGAGCCTCGCTCGAGCTGGCGGCGCGTGGTGGCGGTCCGTTGGAGGCGTTCGATGCGCTCGTGGCGTGAGTCCCTCCAGCCGGTCCGGATGGAACGGATCGTCGTTCTCGCCTCTGTCGGCGCGGCGCGGCAGGTCCTCCTACGCGTCGCGGACGCGGGCACGGTCGAGCTCGACGGTACGGCGGCGAAGCCGGCACCCGGCGCCGTGATGTCACCGGAGCCGGTGTCCGGCACCCAGCCTCCGGAACTCGCGGCCGGTGAGGCCCAGCTGAACGAGCGGATGCGGGCGATGACCACCCGTGGTGAGGTAACCGCCGTCCTCGGCTGGACCCCCGCGGACGGGGTCACCACGCTGCGTGAACGGCTCGCCGAGGTGGGCGGAGCGGTGGTCGTGCTCCCACGCCCGCCTGGCGTCGAAGTACCGTCCCTGCTTCGGGTCGCCGGCATGCGGGGATCGCTGCGGTCCCTCGTGGACTCCTACGGTGCGGTGCCGTATCGGGACGTGGACCCCACACTCCTCGCCGTCGGGGCGTTCCTGCTGATGTTCGGGATGATGTTCGGAGACGCCGGGCACGGCGTGCTGCTGCTGGCGATCGGCGCGGCGCTGGCGTACTGGCCGCGCCTGCGCCGGTACCGGCACGCCTGGCCGTTCGCCGTGGGGGCGGGTCTGAGCGGTATCGCGTTCGGGATCCTTTACGGGGAGTTCTTCGGGCCGACCGGTCTGCTGCCGGCCCTGTGGCTGAGGCCGCTGGAGCGGCCGGGCCCGTTGATCGCCGCGGCGGTGTTCGGGGGAGCGGTACTGCTGGCCGGCGCTCTGGTGCTCGGCACCGTCAACAGGGTGCGCGAGGCGGGCTGGGTGAACGCGGTGTACGCGCCGTCGGGGTTCGCGGGCGTCCTGCTGCTCGCCGGTCTGGGACTCGCGTCCGGTGGCTGGTACGTGCGGAGCGCGACGGTGGCCGCCGCAGGGGCGGCACTCGCGTTGCTGGGCATGCTGCTGGCCTTCTGCGGATTCCTCGGGGAAGCGGGCGTCTTCGGCGCCTTCGTCGAGCTCTTCGACACCGTCCTCGGGCTGGGATCGAACGTGGCGTCGTTCACCCGGCTGGCGGCGTTCGGCCTCACTCACGCGGCACTCGGCCTGATCGTCTGGGAGGGAACCCGGGCCGTGTGGCCGCTCGGTGCCGTCGGAGCGGTCGGCGCCGCCGTCGTGTTCGTGGTCGGGAACATCGTGGCCTTCGTCCTCGAGGGTCTCGTGGTGGCGATCCAGGCACTGCGGCTGGAGTACTACGAGCTGTTCTCCCGTGTCTTCGTCCTCCAGGGGCGGCCGTTCCGGCCCTGGCACGTGCCCACCGCTGCGGAGGGGGTCTCCTCATGGTCGCCTGGCTGATCGGCCTTCCAGCGGCCCTGGCGCTGGTCGTCGTTCCCGCCGTTCTGCGCCACCGCGGTCCGCGCGCCGTTCGGCTGTTCCTGATCGCCGATGCGTTGATGGCGGTGGCTGCCTGTGTGGTCATCGTGGTCGCGCTGGCCGCGTCGCCGTCGTCGGCGTCCTCGGCCGCCGTGGCGGCGAGCAGCTCCGCGACGGCGAACTGGGCGGCGTTGCTGGGCGCCGCGATCGCCGTCGCCGGGTCCTCCATCGGCGCCGCGATCGCCGTCGCCTACACAGGGGCGGCGGCCGTGGCGGCCATGAGCGAGCGCCCGGAGCTGTTCGGGCGGGCCCTGGTGATCGTCGGGCTGTCCGAGGGGATCGCCATCTACGGCCTGGTCGTCGCGATCCTGCTTCTCGGAAAGGCCTGAGATGGCGACGATCGCGGTCATCGGAGAGGAGCCGAAGGTGTTCGGCTACGGCCTGGCCGGGGCCATCGTGTTGCCCGCCGACGATCCCGCGTCGGTCCTGGCGGCCTGGAGGGGACTGGACGAGGACGTCGAGGTCGTCATCCTGACCGCACGGGCGGCCGAAGCACTGGCCGGGCGGAGACCGACGTGGCCGATCGCGGTGGTGATGCCATCGTGAACACCCCTCCGGACGCGTCGACGACGGGCCTGGCACCCATCACCGGGATGCTGTTGGACCGCGCGCATCGCGACGCCGGCCGGATACGCGCCGAGGCGCGCGCCACGGCCGACGACGAGCTCACGCACGCCCGCGCCGACGCGGCCGGCATTCTTGCCGCCGCACGCGTGGCCGGCGCGGGCGAAGCCGAGAGCTCGGCCGGCACGCAACTGGTTCACGCGCGGAGGCGGGCGCGCGCCATCGTGCTCGCCGCCCGCCGTCAGGTCTATGAGGAGCTTTGCCGCCGTGTGCGCGCCGAGCTGGCGGCCTGGTGCGATGACACCATGACCGGGCGACTGCGTGATCTGGCCCTCGAACGCGCGGGACCCGGCGCACGCGTCGTCGCGACTCCCGATGGCGGCGTGGCCGGCGTCGGGGCGGGGGTACGCGTGGACTGCTCGATCTCCGCGCTGGCCGACCATGCCGTCGACCTTCTCGGCTCGAAGGTGGGCCGGCTGTGGGCGTGCTGACCCGGATCGACGGTCCGCTCGTCGAAGCCAGCGGCCTGTCGGCGGCCATGTTCGAACTCGTAGCGTTGGGACGGGAGGGCATCCCCGGCGAAGTCGTGGCGATCCACGGCGACAGCGCGACCGTACAAGCGTACGAGTACACCGGCGGGCTTGCGCCGGGCGATCCCGCCGTGGCCCGGGGTGAGCCGCTGTCGGCTCCGCTCGGACCGCATCTGCTCGGCGGTGTGTTCGACGGGCTGCTGCGTCCCCTGGCCGACGCCGGCACGTGGCTGACCGTGGCACGTCCGGCCGCGATGGACCGCGGGTGGAACTTCGCGCCGACCGCAGGGCACGGCGACGAGCTGACGGCCGGGTCGCCGATCGGCGTCGTGACGGACGCGACCGCGGTGGCGTACACCGTGCTGACCACCGTGCCGGGGCGAGTGACCGCGATCCGCCCCGCCGGCGCCTATGCGCCGAGCACGGCGGTCGCGACGGTCGGTGGCCGGGATGTCACGCTGACCCGCCGGTGGCCGGTACGGCGACCGGCGCCGTACCACGAGCGGCTGGACGAGGTCGTCCCGCTGGTCACGGGCCAGCGGGTGATCGACCTGATGCTGCCGGTCTCGCGAGGCGGCACCGTGGCCGTTCCCGGCGGGTTCGGCACCGGCAAGACGATTCTGCTCCAGCAGATCGCCAAGTGGTGCGACGCGGACGTCGTCGTGTATGTGGGCTGCGGCGAACGCGGCAACGAGATGGCCGAGGCGGTCGCGGAGCTGGCCGTGCTCCCCGATCCTCGAACGGGTGGCAGGCTCGCCGATCGCACGGTGATCATCGCCAACACCTCCAACATGCCGATGATGGCGCGCGAGGCCAGCATCTACACGGGTGTCACCGTCGCCGAGCATTTCCGTGACATGGGCCTGGACGCCATCGTCATCGCCGACTCCACCTCCCGGTGGGCCGAGGCGCGGCGGGAGTTCGCCTCACGTCACGGCGTCCTGCCCGCCGAGGAGGGATACCCGGCGGACCTGGCGTCCGCGCTGGCCGCCTTCTACGAGCGGGCCGGCCGGTTCACCACCCTCGGTGGCCGGACGGGCTCGGTCACCGTGATCGGTGCCGTCTCGCCGCCGGGGGGTGACATGACCGAGCCGGTCACGACGCAGACTCAGCGGTTCGTCCGCTGTCTGTGGAGTCTGGACCGTGACCTGGCGTACGCGCGGCACTATCCCGCGGTCTCCTGGACCGCCTCCTTCGCCCGCGACGCGGCCGCCATCGCCGACTGGTACGCGCGCAACGGCGCGCCGGGCTGGGCCGAACGACGCGAACGGATGGCGTCGACGCTCGCCGAGTCCGACCGGCTCGCGCTGCTGGCGGAACTCGTCGGCACGGCCACCCTGCCGGTCAGGGAACGGGTGATGTTGCTCGCCGGGCGGCTGTTGCGCGAGGGTGTCCTGCAGCAGAGCGCGCTGAGCGCGACCGACGCCTTCTGCAGCACGGAGCGGACCGTGTCCGTCACCGACACCGTCCTGGACGCCGTGGCGGAATGCGAGGACCTGGCCGCGCGAGGGAGGTCCGCCGACGAGATCGAAGCACGCGACTTCTCCGGCGTGCTGCGGGCAAAGGAGCAGACGGCCGATCCCGGACCGGGGGGATGAGATGCCGCAATCCGCGTGGCCCGAGCTGGAGTACACGGACATCGTGGAGTTGCGCGGGCCGCTCATTGTGGTGCGCGGCGTACGCGGCGTGGGCTGGGACGAGTTCGCACGCGTCCGGCTGGAATCAGGGGAGGAACGACACGGACTCGTCCTGGAGGTCGACCACGATCTCGCGGTCATCCAGGTCCTGGAAGGCACCCAGGTGATGGCTCCCGGCGGCGTTCGGGTTGCGTTCAGCGGGAGTCCGTTGCGGATCCCCGTCGGCGTCGGCTGGCTGGGCCGGGTCTGCGACGGCCGGGGCCAGCCGCGCGACGGTGGGCCTCCCATCGGGGGCGGCACGACGCGGCCCGTCGCAGGGGCGCCACTCAATCCCACGCGCCGGCAGCCACCCGCCGACCCGGTGCTCACCGGAGTCTCGGTGATCGACGCGCTCGCCACCCTCGTACGCGGGCAGAAGCTGGCGATCTTCTCCTCCCCGGGGCTGCCGCACCTGGAGCTCGCCGCCCAGATCGGTGCCCAGGCCAGCGCCGGTGACGAGCCGTTCAGCGTGGTGTTCGCCGCCATGGGGCTGACGCACGCCGACGCCACCCTCGTACGCGGTGCCCTGGAAGAACGTTCGGCCGCCGGAGAACTGGCGTTGCTGCTCAACCTGGCCGATGACCCGGTCATTGAACGGGTGCTCACACCCAGGCTCGCGTTGACGATCGCCGAGGACCTCGCCTTCACGAGCGGACGGCACGTTCTCGTGCTCATGGCGGACATGACCGGCTACTGCGAGGCACTGCGCGAGACGTCGATGGCGCGCGGGGAGATACCCGCCAGGCGCGCCTACCCCGGCTACCTCTACAGCGACCTGGCCTCCCTGTACGAGCGGTGCGGCCGGATCCAGGACGTGCCGGGCTCGGTCACGGTGGTGCCGGTGCTGACCATGCCGGCCGGGGACGTCACGCACCCCGTACCGGACCTCACGGGGTATATCACTGAAGGTCAGATCGTCCTGTCCACCGATGCTGGTGTCTATCCGCCGGTGGACCCGCTGGCCTCGCTGTCTCGGCTTATGCGCGCGGGCGTCACGCGTTCGCACATGGACTTGGCCGCCCAGTGCCTGGCGTCCCTCGCCCGCGCACGGCAGGCACGTGAACTCGCCGAGTTGATCGGAATGTCCGCGCTCAGCGACGCCGATCGGGGTCATCTGGACTTCGAGCGCGCCTTTCGGGACCGGGTCGTGGCCCAGCGTCCGGACGAAAGCCGGAGTCTCACCGAGACCTTCGACCGTGTCTGGCAGGCGCTCGCGACGCTGCCGAGCCGGGAGCTGACCATGATTGAACCTGCCGAGCTCGCCGCGCACCGGACCGCGCCTCCCCGGGAAGGGTAGGTGGCCGGGTATGAACGGATCGCTTCGTGTTCCGCCGGGCCGCGCCGGCCGGCTGTGGCTGCACCGCCGGCTGGTCATGGCCGAACGCGGCCTGAGCCTGCTCGAACGGAAGCTATGCGTCCTGGTCGCCGAACATCGGCGGCTGGCCGCGGAGGCCGAGCGGACGGCCAGGATCTGGACGACCGCATGTGCGGACGCCGATACCTGGATCTTGCGGGCGGCCGTGGCCGACGGCCGAAGTGCCCTGCGCACCCGTACCTCACCCGCTCACGTGGCGCTGCGATGGACCGACACCATGGGGGTGCGGTACCCGGCGGGGGCGACGTGCGCCGTGCCGGACACCACGACCGCACTGCCCGGCTCCGCCACGGCCGTCCGGGCCAGGACGGCCGCCGGCGCTGCGATCGAGGCGGCCACGCACCACGCCACGGCGCGAGAGGCGGAGCGTCTCATGGGCGAACAGGTCATCGGGACACGGCAGCGGATCCGGGCGCTGAGCGCTCGGCTGATTCCCCGCCTGACGACGGCGATCAACGCCATCGATCTGGCGGTGGACGAGATGGAACGATCGGACACCGCCCGTCTGCTACGCGCCCGTGACCGGCCGCGGAGGAAGCCATGACACGGTCTGGAGGGACAACGGGCAAGCCCATCATCGCCGGGACCGACGGCTCAGCCCCAGCCGACCGTGCGATCACCTGGGCGGCCGTTGAGGCCGGCCTGAGGTGCTGTCGCCGGCACATCGGCCACGCCGTCGAGCCGTGGGGTCGCCTGCTCTTGGGGTCGACCGGCTCAGAGACTGTTGGGGAGCCCCATGCCCTACTGCGCGGCACCCAGGCGACGCCTCGCCGCGTTGTCGTCGGTCGCCGGCCGACACCGGGCCGACTCCCTCCTCCGCCTTGCGACGCGCCCCCTGGCCCGCCGCTCGCGACGGACGAGGGCTCCCCAACAGTCTCTCAGGCTCGCCGGACATGTTCGAGCACCGGTGATCATCCTTCGTGGCGAGAACGACGGGAACCACGGCGAGGTCGTGGTCGGCGTCGGCCGAGACTCCACCACCGCTGAGGTACGTACCCGCACATACCGCGAACGGTGACGCGCGGAGGCACCCGACGAGCGATCTCCGCACCCTGATCCACGACGTCTTGGGCCAGCCCTCGGATGATCTGCTCGTTTCCGCATCCGACGTGTGGCCACCCCCTCATTTCATGGTCACCGACGGGATGACCGGTTCGGAGGGGGCGAAGGTCCCGAACTCCGGAGTCGCTCGGCACTCCCCGGGCGGATCCCTATGAGGAGACGGTGGACTGCAGGGACGCATCTCGCGGAGGGCCGCTCATGGACACGATCATCGTGGGGGTCGACGGTTCCCCGCACAGCAAGGCCGCCGTCGCGTGGGCGGTGGAAGCGGCGATCCGGCGTGACAGGACCCTGCGGTTGGTGCACACGATTCCGTGGCTGTACGACATACCGCGCGGCCCGGAAAGCGGAGTCCTGCCCGAAGAGGTGATCGCCGCAGGCCGGCAACTGCTCGAAGACGCCGTGGCCCTCGCGTACGGGTGTAATCCCGACGTCGGAGTGGATCGGGAACTCCTGCTGGGCCCGGCGACCAAGCTCCTTCTGGAGCAGGCCGGCGACGCTGCCATGATCGTTCTGGGCGGCCATGGAGCCGGAACGCTGTCCAGGTGGTCGCCTGGTTCGACGGCCTGGCAGGTGATCACGCATGCTCGGGTCCCGGCGGTGGTGGTGAACGATCTGGAACGCTTTCCGCGAGGCGAGGTCGTCCTCGGCGTGGACGGAGCGCCCGGGGAGCGGTCCGCGATCCGCTTCGCGTTCGAGGAGGCCGTCACCCGCGGCGCCCGGCTGCACGCGGTCCATTCCTGGGCCTATCCCGGCGTCTTCGGACCAAGCGTCATCCAGCCCCGATCCGCCGACCTGGAGACCATCGCCCAGACGGAGACACAAGTGCTCGACGAGGCACTGGCCCCATGGCGGGAGCGGTTTCCCGGTGTGGAGGTCGTCGCCGAGACCGTGCACGGCCGTCCGGTCCGCATCCTGACCGGAGCGTCTGCGCGCGCCGATCTCTTGGTCGTCGGCACCCGCGGCCGGGGCGGGTTCGCCGGTCTCCTGTTGGGCTCGGTGACCCACGCCCTGCTCCATCACACACAATGCCCGCTGGCGGTCGTACCACTGGCCGGGCCGAACCAGGAGGCATCATGAAGGCCGCGGACGCGCGATCGGATCAGGACACCCTGCGGTTCCTCGTCGAGGCCGCCGCGCGGGCCCCGTCGGTCCACAACACCCAACCATGGTGGTTCGGTACGAGGGGTACCACCGTGACCGTGCACGCCGACGGCGAGCGTCGCCTCAAGATCGCCGATCCGGACGGCAGGGAGATGCTGATCAGCTGCGGCACGACGCTGTTCACGCTGTGCCTCGCGGCCCGCCGCCTCGGTCGCCGTCCACAGGTGGAGATCCTGTCCGACCCGGAACGCCCGTGGATGCTCGCCGACGTGACCGTCGGGGCGCCTCAACCGGTCACCGATGCCGAACGCACGATGTACGACCAGATCAGAAGGCGCCGCACGCACCGTGGGGGGTTCCGGCCGGAGGGCCTTCCGCCCGGGCTCCTCCAGGCGCTGCGTACACACACGTATGAGGAAGGCGTGACGCTGAACATCGTGGCGGAACCCAGAGCACGGATCGCGATCGCCGCACTCACCGAGGCCGCCGAGCAGGTGGAGTGCCGGGACCCCTCGTACATGATCGAGATGGCGCACTGGGCGCCGCGCCCCGGCAGCGCCCGGCGCGACGGCGTTCGCGAGGACTCCTACCCGGGTGACCCGCGACCCACCGACCCGAACTTCGCGCCTCGCGACTTCGCTCGCGGGCACGGCTGGGGCTTCACCGAGTCGGAGCGCCTCGGCGCGGCCGGGGTCGCGGTTCTGCTCACGACGGCGGGTGACGAGCGCGCCGATTGGCTACGTGCCGGGCAGGCGTTGCAATGGATGCTGTTGCGGGCCTCCGAGGACGGTGTCTCCGCCGCCTTCCACACGCAGGCGCTGGAGGTTCCGCCCCTACGTGAGTTCATCCGAGCCCAGTTCTGTGACGGCGCCCACCCGCAGATGATCGTGAGGCTCGGAGTGGCCGACGACGAGAAACCGGTGAGCGTACGGCGTACGACCGACGAGGTGATGAGACCGGAGCCGTGATCCGCCGGCTCGCGGACGCCGCCTCCTGCGTAAGGACGGCGATCCTGGGAGAAAAGGACTTTCGTCCCGACGTTCGGCGAAGGTGACCCGCCGCGGCGTTTCCCCCGGCGACCTCCGGATGCGGACCGAAGGTCCCGCCTCTCGGTGACCTCTGCCCGCTGACCCGGCGGACCAGCCGATGGATCCTGGAGCACATGTCCCAGGTCGCTGCTGTCATCGAGCCTGCGTACGCGCTGCTCACCAATGGCACGACCATCGCGATCCGCCAGGTCCGCCCGGACGACATCGCCACGGTCCGGGACCTGCACCGCCTCATGTCACCGGAGAACCTGTATCTGCGCTTCTTCGGTTTCGGCCTCGGGATCGCCGATGAGACCGCGGCACGCCTGTGCCGCGACCATGGGGCTGATCACGTGGTTCTCGGCGCCTGGGCCGGCTCGGACCTCATCGGCGTCGGGGAGTACGAGCGCACCCTCGAGGTGGGCGTGGCCGAGATCGCGCTCGCCGTCGCGGATCGGATGCACGACCAGGGTGTGGGGACGCTCCTGCTGGAGCATCTGATCTCAGTGGCACGCGCGCGGGGGATCCGTGCCTTCCGCGCCGAAATCCTGCCCCAGAACATCCCGATGCTGCGTGTGTTCTCCTGCGCGGGACTCCCCGTCCACCGGCACACGGCGAACGGAGTCGTCGAGGTGACGATGCCGCTGACAGATGACCGGGGTTTCCTTGACGCCGTCGCGGAGCGGGAGCGCCGCGCCGACGTCGCGAGCCTGCGGCACCTGCTGTGCCCGGCCTCCATCGCCGTAATAGGGGCCGGCCGCCGCGCGGGGTCGGTGGGCGGAGCGATCCTGCGCAACTTGATAGGCAGCGGTTTCGACGGCCCGGTGTACGCCGTCAACCCGAACGCGGGTGAGTGGCTGGCCGGAGCGCCGTGCTTCCCGTCGGTGGCCGCGCTTCCCGAGCCCCCCGACCTGGCGGTGCTCGCGGTGCCGCCGGACGCCGTCAGCCGGGTCGCGGAGGAGTGCGGGACCCGCGGAGTGAGATCCCTCGTGGTGATCACTTCCAGGCTGCACGGCCGCGACCTGCTCGACACCTGCCACCGTCACGGCATGCGCCTCGTCGGCCCGAACTGTTTCGGCGTCGCGAACACGGCCGTTCGGCTCGACGCCACCTTCGCCGCGCATGCGGCCGATCCGGGTATCGCCGGGGTCGTCGTCCAGTCCGGCGGGATCGGCATCGCGTTGAGCCGCCATCTGTCCCGGCTGGAGGTCGGCGTGTCGACATTCGTCTCGACGGGGGACAAGCACGACGTGAGCAGCAACGACATGCTGCTGTGGTGGGAGACCGATAACACCACTCGCATCGGCCTGCTGTACCTGGAGTCATTCGGCAACCCACGTAAGTTCGCCCGCACCGCCCGCCGGGTCGGGCGCCGGATTCCGCTGCTCACCGTGGTCGCCGGGCGCTCGGCGGTGGGACACCGGGCGGTGACCTCCCACACGGCTGCGGCGGCCACGCCCGCGGTCACGCAGGAGGCGCTGTTCCGGCAGGCCGGGATCATCACCACCGAGGGACTCGGTGAGCTGCTCGACACCACCGCGATGCTCGCGCACCAGCCCCTACCGGCCGGCCCTCGCGTCGCGATCGTCTCGAACGCGGGAGGCGCCGGAGTCCTCGCGGCGGACGCCTGTGCCGGGGCGGGCCTCGCCATCGCGTCCCTTACGGAGGCGACCGTCCGGGAGCTGACGCGGATGCTGCCGCCGGGTGCCGCGTGCGTCGGTCCGGTGGACACCACCGCGGCCATCGAGCCGGAGCTCTTCAGCCGGTGCGTGGATCTCATCGGCGCGGACGAAGGCGTCGACGCCGTCATCGTGATCGTCGCGCCGACGGCGGTCTCCGATCCGGCCGCCCACCTGGGCGACGGCGAGACGGACACGACGACGGCGGCAGTCGTACTCGGCCAGCCCGACACCGTCCGTGTCCTGCACGGACCGGCCGGACGGCGCATCCCCGCCTATGCCTTTCCCGAGCAGGCCGTACGCGCTCTGGCCCGCGTGCGGTCCCGTCGCCGCTGGCTGGAACGCCCTCCCGGGCGAGTGCCCGATCTCGCCGGTCTCCACATCCGTCTCGCGGCCCGGACCATCCAGCACTTCCTCACCGAGTCACCGCAGGGCGGCTGGCTGCCGCCGGTCCGGGCGCTCGACGTGCTGGCCGCCTACGGCCTGCCCGTGCCCGACTGGCGGTGGGCCGCCTCGGAGGAGGACGCGGTACACCACGCCGCCGAACTCGGCGGCGAGGTCGCGCTCAAGGCGCACGTGCCCGGCCTCGTCCACAAGAGCGACGCCGGAGCGGTCCGGCTCGACCTGCACGGAGCCCGGAACGTGCGGCGAGCCTACAGACGCTTCGTGGCCGGCTTCGGAGGCTCGCTCGACGGCGTGCTGGTCCAGCGGATGGTCCGTCAAGGCGTCGAGGTCCTGTGCGGGATCGTCCAGGAGCCGTTGTTCGGTCCCCTCGTGGTCTTCGGCCTCGGCGGCGTCGCCACGGACGTCCTCGGCGACCGGTCAGCACGCCTCACTCCGTTGACCGACGTCGACGCCGCCGAGCTGATCCGCTCCGTACGCAGCGCGCCCCTGCTGTTCGGCCACAGAGGAACGCCGGCCGTGGACACCGCGGCGTTGGAGGACGTCCTGCACCGGTTGTCCCGCCTCGCGGAGGACCACCCCGACATCGTCGAGGTCGAGGTCAACCCGGTCATCGCCGGCCCGGACGGCGTGTTCGCCGTGGACGCGCGGATCCGCGTCGTGCCGCAGCGACGGTGGGATCCCTACCTGCGCCGCCTTCGGTGAGATCCGGCAACGTGTGCGCAGGGTGCCGCTCGACCCCAGCCGGCCACTATGGGAGATGTGGCTGGTCGAAGGGGTTGCCGGTAGGGATCTGATGACCAGCCTGTTCGACCTCAGCCCCGACGCCCCCGTCACGAAGGACCACCTCGTCGAGACGCCACTGCCCGAGGCCGAGGCGTAACCGTCACGGCTGGAACTCGTGGCCGCCGGCAGCTACGACACGACGGTCGAGCAACTGCGGCAGGCCGCACGCCGATCGATCCTGTGTCCGGCCATTCCGGGATGAGATCCAATGTCGATGTCACAGCATCGTAGAAGATGCTTCCCGTTGGGAATGGCAGATGAGGATAAAAATATAGATCGTTAGTCCGTGCCTGAAATGTACGGCCTATGTTTCAGGTCTTGGCGATCTGGTTATCTTCTCTGAGCCACGCTCAAGATCACTGTCTAGATAAGTATATGCCCCCCCAGTTGGCTGATCCGGATATGTCCGCTGGAAGGTTCGCAGGGGGAGCGATTCGATGGTCGATGCCCACGCACGTAGAGGCGCCACCAGAAGTGCGCTGGCAGGCTTTATCGCGTGCGCGGTCGGTCTGGGCCCGGCGGTGCATTCTTCCGCTGCCCTTCCGGCGAGAGGCGTTGAGCGGGCGTTCGTCATCGACTGTGGTCCGGGAAGGACCGGACCGGAGCTTCGGCTGACGCGGGAGGTACGGCCGAGTGACGATCGGGCGACCGTCACGCTGACCGTCGAGAACACGGGTCGTGTCGATGCGAAGGGGGCGCGCTTCGCCGAGGACCTCTCCGACGCGACTGACGACGCGGCTCTGCCCGGAGCGCAGGCGACTGCGGGCAGCGTGACGTACCGCAGGCCGTTGCTCAGCTGGGCCGGCGATCTCGCCGCCGGCGGCGCCGCTACGGTCCGCTACGCCTTCCGGCCGCGCGCCGGGCGGGCATCCATCCGGACGGTAGACACGTACGCGGGAACGACCTGCCATGACGCGGCCGACCAGCCACTGGCCGCCGGTACCCCGGAGACCGCCGACCGGCAACCCCCGGCCAACGCGGCGCAGGGGACGGGGACCGACGGGGTCGCGCAGCGCCGGTCGTCTGCCGAGGCTCCCGTCGCGGACGGGTCCATCCGCTCGGGTGTCCGCGCGAAGGCGGCGCGGAAGGCGCCGATCGCGTTCGGTCAGCGGTATGTGAACAACTTCCGCGGGGCCGTGACCCGGGCAGGGAACACGCTACTGACCTGCTATCCGCCCGTGGTCCCGGACTGCCTCACCCGCCGGAACGGCTCGGGTAACAACAATGTCGCCGCCCAGTTCGTCGACGTGGACGGCGACCCTTCGACGTTCAACTCCAGCGCCGCCGACCTCCAGCTGACGGCCGGAGCGCAGATCGCGTACGCACGCCTGTACTGGGGCGGACGCTCCCAGACGACGACCGATACGCCGGGCCTGCCGGCCGGCAACCGTTTTTCCCCGAACATCAGCCAGCGCGGGCAGATCCTGCTCAAGGCCCCCAGCGGCGCGTACCAGACGATCACCGCGTCGGCCGCCGACATCGGTGACACCCCGGACAACACCACCGCCACCGGGATCGTCTATGGAGCCTCTGCGGACGTCACCTCGCTGGTGGCGGCGGCCGGTGGCGGGACGTACGCGGCGGCGAACCTGCAGGCGGCCGAGGGGCTGGACGGTCTCGGCGCATTCGGTGGCTGGTCGCTGGTGGTGGCCTACCGCGACACGGCCCTGCCGTTGCGGAACATCTCGGTGTTCGACGGCTTCCTCGAACAGCAGAACGGCGCTCCGGACACCACCATCAACCTGTCCGGCTTCAAGACTCCCGTCACCGGACCCGTGAACGTCCAGCTCGGTCAGATCGCCTACGACGGCGACAACGCGATCACCGGTGACTCCCTGAGCGTCAAGACCACCAACGGCCCGCTGACCGTCCTCAGCGACGCGCTCCACCCGCCGAACAACTTCTTCAACTCCACCATCGCGACGCTGGGCAACCAGGTGACCGCCCGCAACCCCACCTACACGAACACGCTGGGGTATGACTCCAACATCCTCAACGCGTCCTCGGCGTTCCGTAACAACGACACCTCGGCCCAGTTCACCTTCAGCACGGTGGGCGACGCGTACTGGCCGCACGCGTTCTTCACCCAGATTGACCTCCACCAGGCGAACCTCACGCTGACCAAGACCGCCCAGGTCGTCGGCGGCGGAACGCCCGTGCCCGGCTCCGTCGTCCAATACACCGTCACCGCGACCAACACCGGCGACGACAACGCCATCAACGTGGTGCTCTCCGACCCGATTCCCGCCAACACCACCTACGTTCCAGGGACCATCGTCATCGCCTCGGGACCGAACGCCGGGCCGAAGACCGACCAGCCGGGCGACGACCAAGGTGAGTTCGTCGGCAACTCGGTCAACCTGCAACTGGGAACCGGCGCGACCGCGTTCGCCGGCGGCACACTGACGCCCGGCCAATCGACCTCGGCGACCTTTCGCGTCACCCTCGGCCCCAATTCGCCCGGTACGTCGGTGACCAACACCTCGACCGTCAGCTACGCCAGCGCCGACACCCCAACCCAACCCGGAACGACCAGCGCGACTTCCACCGTCATCGTTCCGCCGCAGATCTCGTCATTGGCGTTGTTGAAGACGGCCGCACCGACGGCTGTGACCGCGGCCGGGCAGACGGTGACGTACTCGTTCCTGGTGACCAACACCGGGAACACGACCCTGACGAATGTGGGTGCGGTCGATGTCGCGTTCTCGGGGTCGGGGGCGCCGCCGGTGATCATGTGTCCGGTGACGATGTTGGCGCCGGGGCAGTCGACGACGTGTACGGGGACGTACACGACCACGCAGGCCGACGTCGATGCGGGGTCGGTCGTGGACACCGCGACGGCTTCGGGTACGCCTCCGACGGGACCGGCGGTGACGTCGAATCCGTCGACGGCGACGGTCACGGCGAGTCCGGCTCCCGGTCTGGCGCTGTTGAAGACGGCCTCGCCGGGCACGTTCGGCGTGGCGGGCCGGGTCATCACCTACTCGTACGAGATCGTCAATACCGGGAACACGACCCTGACGAATGTGGGTGCGGTCGATGTCGCGTTCTCGGGGTCGGGGGCGCCGCCGGTGATCACGTGTCCGGTGACGACGTTGGCGCCGCAAGCGTCGACGACCTGTACCGGTACTTACACGACCACGCAGGCCGACGTCGATGCGGGGTCGGTCGTGGACACCGCGACGGCTTCGGGTACGCCTCCGACGGGACCGGCGGTGACGTCGAATCCGTCGACGGCGACGGTCACGGCGAGTCCGGCTCCCGGCCTCGCGCTGTTGAAGACGGCCTCGCCGAGCAGCGTACGGACGGTAGGCCGGGTGATCACCTACTCGTACGAGATCGTCAATACCGGGAACACGACCCTGACGAATGTGGGTGCGGTCGATGTCGCGTTCTCGGGGTCGGGGGCGCCGCCGGTGATCACGTGTCCGGTCACGACGCTGGCGCCGGGGCAGTCGACGACGTGTACGGGGACGTACACGACCACCCAGGCCGATCTCGACTCCGGGTCGGTCGTGAACACCGCGACCGCCTCGGGTACGCCCCCGACCGGGCCTGCCATCACCTCCGACCCCTCCACGGCGACAGTCACCGTGGTCCAGGCGCCCAGTTTGGCGCTGCTGAAGACCGCCGCGCCGTCGGCCGTGACGGCGGCGGGGCAGACCGTCACCTACTCGTATCTGGTGGTCAATACCGGGAACACGACCCTGACGAACGTGAGTGCGGTCGATATCGCGTTCTCGGGGTCGGGGGCGCCGCCGGTGATCACGTGTCCGGTCACGACGCTGGCGCCGGGGCAGTCCACGACCTGTACGGGCACGTACACGGTGTCGCAGGCCGACCTCGACGCGGGGTCGGTCGTGAACACCGCGACCGCTTCGGGTACGCCCCCGACCGGGCCTGCCATCACCTCCGACCCCTCCACGGCGACAGTCACCACCACGCCCGGTCCGCAGCTGCAGCTTCTCAAGACGGCCTCGCCGGGCACGTTCGGCGTGGCGGGCCGGGTCATCACCTACTCGTTCTTGGTCGTCAACACGGGGAACGTCACGCTGACGAATGTGGGTGCGGTCGATGTCGCGTTCTCGGGGTCGGGGGCGCCGCCGGTGATCATGTGTCCGGTGACGATGTTGGCGCCGGGGCAGTCGACGACGTGTACGGGGACGTACACGACCACGCAGGCCGACGTCGATGCGGGGTCGGTCGTGGACACCGCGACGGCTTCGGGTACGCCTCCGACGGGACCGGCGGTGACGTCGAATCCGTCGACGGCGACGGTCACGGCGAGTCCGGCTCCCGGCCTCGCGCTGTTGAAGACGGCCTCGCCGAGCAGCGTACGGACGGTAGGCCGGGTGATCACCTACTCGTACGAGATCGTCAATACCGGGAACACGACCCTGACGAATGTGGGTGCGGTCGATGTCGCGTTCTCGGGGTCGGGGGCGCCGCCGGTGATCACGTGTCCGGTCACGACGCTGGCGCCGGGGCAGTCGACGACGTGTACGGGGACGTACACGACCACCCAGGCCGATCTCGACTCCGGGTCGGTCGTGAACACCGCGACCGCCTCGGGTACGCCCCCGACCGGGCCTGCCATCACCTCGAATCCTTCGACGGCGACCGTCACCGCCGAGCTGATCTCGTCCCTGGTCTTGTTGAAGACGGCCGTGCCGAGCACGGTGTCGGCGGCGGGGCAGACCGTCACCTACTCGTACGAGATCGTCAACACCGGCAACACGACCCTGACGAACGTGAGTGCGGTCGATATCGCGTTCTCGGGGTCGGGGGCGCCGCCGGTGATCACGTGTCCGGTCACGACGCTGGCGCCGGGGCAGTCCACGACCTGTACGGGCACGTACACGGTGTCGCAGGCCGACCTCGACGCGGGGTCGGTCGTGAACACCGCGACCGCTTCGGGTACGCCCCCGACCGGGCCTGCCATCACCTCCGACCCCTCCACGGCGACCGTCACCGCCACTCCGGTTCCCGGCCTGGCGCTGCTGAAGACGGCGGTTCCGGCCGTTGTGACCGTGGCCGGGGAGACCGTCACTTACTCGTTCGTGGTCACCAACACCGGCAACACGACCTTGACGAATGTGAGTGCGACGGACACCGGATTCTCCGGATCCGGAACGCCGCCGGTGATCACGTGTCCGGTCACGACGTTGGCGCCGCAGCAGTCCACGACCTGTACGGGGACGTACGCGGTGACGCAGGCGGATATCGACGCCGGTTCGGTCGTGGACACCGCGACCGCGTCCGGTACGCCGCCTACCGGCCCGCCGGTCACCTCGAACCCGTCGACGGCGACGGTCACCGCGACGTCGGTTCCCGGCCTGACGTTGTTGAAGACGGCCGCGCCGACCGTCGTGACCGCGGCGGGGCAGACCATCACCTATTCGTACGCGGTCACCAATATCGGCAACACGACCCTGACCGGCCTGAACGTGGTCGACACGCTCTTCACCGGTAGGAACGCCCCGCCGGTGATCGCGTGCCCGGTGACGACGTTGGAGCCGCAGCAGTCCACGACCTGTACGGGGACGTACACGGTGACGCAGGCCGACATCGATGCCGGTTCGATCGTTGATACGGCGATCGCGTCCGGTACGCCGCCTACCGGCCCGCCGGTGACCTCCAACCCGTCGACGGCGACGGTCACCGCCACCCCGGCTCCCGGCCTGGCGCTGCTGAAGACGGCGACTCCGCTGACCGTGGCGGCGGCCGGGCAGACCGTCACCTACTCGTTCCTGGTCACCAACACCGGCAACACGACCTCGACGAACGTGAGTGCGGCCGATATCGCGTTCTCGGGTACGGGTACGCCGCCGGTGATCGCGTGCCCGGTGACGACGTTGGAGCCGCAGCAGTCCACGACCTGTACGGGCACGTACACGGTGACCCAAGCCGACATCGATGCCGGTTCGATCGTTGATACGGCGACCGCGTCCGGTACGCCGCCGACCGGCCCGGCCGTTACCTCCAACCCATCGACGGCGACGGTCACCGCCACCCCGGCTCCGCTGCTCGGGCTGCTGAAGACGGCCAACCCGTCGGCCGTGACCGCGGCCGGTCAGTCCGTCACCTACTCGTATCTGATCACCAACACCGGGAACACGACCGTCACCGGCGTCAACGTGACCGATACCGTCTTCTCGGGTACGGGCACCCCGCCGGTGATCACGTGCCCGGTCACCACGCTGGCACCGCAGGAGTCGACCACCTGCACGAGCTCGTACACCGTTACCCAGCCCGACATCAACTCCGGATCCGTCGTGAACACCGCGACCGCGTCCGCGATGCCACCGAGCGGGCCGGCGGTCAGCTCCAACCCGTCAACGGCGGCAGTCGTCGCCGCCCCGGTTCCCGACCTGACGCTGCTGAAGACGGCCAACCCCTCGGCCGTGACCGCGGCGGGACAGACCGTCACCTACTCGTACCTGATCACTAACACCGGGAACACGACGCTCGCCAATGTCAGCGCGACCGATACGGCCTTCTCGGGTACGGGTACGCCGCCGGTGATCGCGTGCCCGGTGACGACGCTGGCTCCGCAGCAGTCCACCACCTGCACCGGCACCTACACGGTCACGCAGGCCGACATCGGCGCGGGCTCGGTCGTGAACACGGCCACCGCGTCCGGTACCCCGCCCACCGGACCGGCCATCACCTCGCCGCCCTCGACGGCCACCGTCACCGTCACACCGGCCCCGGCACTGGCGCTGTTGAAAACGGCCCGACCGGCGTCATACACCACGGCCGGCGAGATCATCACCTACAGCTACCTGATCACGAACACGGGCAATACCGGGCTCACCAACGTCAGCGCGACCGATACCGCCTTCTCCGGGTCGGGTACGCCGCCGGTGGTCACGTGTCCGGTGACCACCCTGGCACCGCAGCAGTCCACCACCTGCACCGGCACGTACGCGGTGACCCAGGCCGACATCGATAACGGAGTGGTCACGAACACCGCGATCGCCACCGGTACACCACCGACCGGCCCGCCGGTCACCTCGCCACCGTCGACGGCGGTCGTCCCCGACGAGGCCTTCCCGGAACTGACGCTCGCCAAGACCGCGACGCCGACCACCGTGACCGCGGCAGGCCAGACCGTCACCTACTCGTACCTGATCACTAACACCGGGAACACGACGCTCGCCAATGTCAGCGCGACCGATACGGCCTTCTCGGGTACGGGTACGCCGCCGGTGATCACGTGCCCGGTGACCACCCTGGCACCGCAGCAGTCCACCACCTGCACCGGCACCTACGTGGTGACCCGGGCCGACGTCAACGCCGGCACCATCACCAACGCCGCCACCGCATCCGGCACCACACCCACCGGGACGATCATCACCTCCGACCCGTCGACGGCGACCGTCACCACCACACGCAGCCCGCTCGTACGGATCGTGAAGCCGGGCACTGTCGCGATCACCAACAACGGAAACACGACGATCGCCATTAACGGCAACGGCACAACCGCCGACCTCGACCTCACACAAAGGGCGTTGTCCGGATCTCGGACACTCTCGTGCCCGGTCACGACATTGGCGCCGAACGACTCCACGACCTGTACCGTGACCTCCGGCCGGCACACACGCCGGAGCAGGCACCGGATCCGTCACCGCGATCGCAGCCGGTATTTCACCGACCAGCCCGCCGCTCACCGTCGAGCCCGCCTACGTGCTCACAAAAATAGGTGATAAACCCCGTCAAGCCGAAGCGAAATAATGGGCAATGACTACAAGGTCACGAACAACGTGATATCCAACAACTAATATCGACGAAGAATGACTGATGATTCGGGGGGCGACACAGTGGATACAGGAAATGCGCCGGCTTCGGCGGTAAAGGTCACCGCGCTCGCAAGTCTGGCCATCGCGGTGGCGGCCGGCTGTTCTTTGGGTGGACACCCGGTTCACGACACCGCAGCGGTGTCGGACGCCTCGTCGTCCGCGCCGAACACCAAGGCGAACCCACTTCCATCCAAGATCGCCAACCAGCCGGGTGTCCGCAAGAACGTCGTCCAGACCACGTGCGCGGCCGTCCCCGGTGGTTGGGGCGCGGCGGGAACGGCCACCAACCCGGGGACGAAACCGGTCACCTACAAGATCGTCGTGTACTTCACCACCACCAAGGCGACGACGCTCGACTACGCCCAGACCCTCGTACCGGTCAAACCCGGCAAGACCGTGCCCTGGAAAGCGACGAAGCAGTTCCAGGCGCAGAAGAAGATGCTGTGCCCGATGCCCGGGGTCAGCATCGCTTCCTGACCCGCGAGACAATCTGACACCGGTGGCCGACGACGAGGCCGGGTTCGTGACTGCACAAGATCCCGCGGCTGGGCATCCCGTGACAGGGGCAAAGGTTCCGCCTCCCACGGCCGGGGTGGATCCGGGGCGTTGTCCCGCGGGGAAGAGGACCTTGGCCCCGTGATCGGCGATGGCCGCAACCGGGAGTCTGATCTCAGTGATGCGGTACTCGAGGAGGCCAGATGAACCTGAACGGCGAGCACTCTGCAGAACGCGAGGAGACCGTCACCTCGCCTGGTATCAGGTCGGCCCCGATCGTGGTGGACGTCGACGGCACGATATCGGGAAAGAACGCGCTTGCCTGGGCGGACCGGGAGGCTCAGCGTCGCGGCGCGTTCATCCGGGTGTTGCCGGAGCGAGATTCCGAGCGGTTCCTCGCTGCGGCCTCGGATGCCGCCATGATCGTCGTCGGTTCGGCGAGCTTGATGGAGATGTCCGATCTGGCGGAGGGGTCCACGGCCATGGCCGTGGCCGCTCACGCGCACGTACCCGTCGTGGTCGTCCGGCCCGGGCTGCCGGACATCGCGCCGGGTCCCTCGGCCGGGCGCGTCGTCGTCGGGGTCGACGGCACCGCACTGTCAGAGGCCGCCATCGGCTTCGCGATCGCCGAGGCACGAGCCCGCGACTGCGGCATCACGCTCGTTCACGCCATCGATGACGAGAAGCAGCGGGCGGCGGCGGAGACGATGCTCACCCGAGTAGGTGTGGAGTACATGGACATCCGGACCGTCGTCGTAGCAGATCTCGCGAGTCGCGTGCTGATCGAGGAGTCCGCGGGTGCGCCGCTGATCGTCGTCGGCTCGCGCGGGCACGGCGGCCTGGGCGGCATGCTGCTGGGCTCGGTGAGCCAGGCCGTCGTCCACCGCGCGCACTGCCCGGTGGCCGTCGTACGTGCATAGAGCGCGACATGGTCACGATCAATACCGGCTCGGGTTCGACGCTGGCCGCAGCCATTCGCACTGCCGTGGTGGCCTTTCAGGCCGACGACTTCGAGCCGGTCGCCATGACCGGGGGGTCTGTCACAATCACCGGGCAGGCCCGGCTCGTCGACGACCCCGAGGAGATCGTGCGTCTCGTACATCCGCATACCGTGCAGGAACGTCACGGGGCACCGCCTCGGTCCATCGTCGCCCGTCGACATGATGAGAGAGAGGGCCACGCGAGACGAGGTGAGCAGCCCTGACCGGGCACTCAGCCGGATCCATCATGGAGCGTCCGAGCGGATGCGTACGCAGGTGCCCGCACGGCCGTCCAGTAGCCTCGTCGCGTCGCGCAACGCTCCGATCGCCGCGATGCGGTCCGGCCGGCGTTCGGCGAAGCGGCAGGCGGCCTCGGCTTTGGGGCCCATCGATCCGCCGGGCAGTCGCAGCGCCCGCAGCTGGTCAGGGGTCGCCTGCCTGATCGGCCGCTCGTCGGCGGTCCCGTAGCCCTGCAGGATGGCGGGCACGTCGGTGAGCAGGAGGAGCGCGTCGGCGTTCAGGCGTTCGGCCAGCAGCGAGGCGGTCAGATCCTTGTCGACGACGCCTTCTACGCCTTGCGGCCCATTCGGTCCATCGACGATCGGTACGCCACCGCCGCCGGCCGCGATGACCACACATCCCGCATCCATCAACAGCCGGATGGTCGGCAGTTCCACGACGTTTTGCGGCTCGGGGGAGGGGACCACGCGTCGCCAAGCTGCGCCGTCTCGGCGCATCGTCCAGCCGGCCACCCGGTCCGGGTAGAGCCGGCCGACGAACTTGGTTGGATCGTCGAAGGCCGGGTCGTCGGCGTGTACCACCGTCTGGGTCAGTACTGCGGCGATCTGTCGCTTCGGCCGGGCCCGTCGTAGCTCGCGGACGAGCCAGTAGCCGATCATGCCTTGCGTCTGAGCGTCGAGCGCGTCGAGTGGGTAGGGCGTGGACAGCTGCGGATCACTGGCGCTCTCAATGGCGAGAAGGCCGATCTGGGGGCCATTGCCGTGAGTGAGAAGCACCTCGTGCTGGTCGAGCAGCGGTGCCACCCCGCGCACCGCCTCCGCCAGGTGCGCGATCTGTACGCCGGCCTCCGGCGGCTCGCCCCGCCGCAGCAGGGCATTGCCGCCGAGCGCCACGACGATCCTCATCGACCGGCCAGCCGGGAGGTGGGCAGGGAGGAGGCGGTGCTTTCCGCGCCGGGCTCATAGCCGGGCGGGACGGCGACGGTGATGTTCATCCCTGCCAATGCCGCGGCCTCCATCACGTTGTTGCCCGCACCGACGCAGGCGATCGTACGCCCCCTCCAGCGTGCCGAAGCGCTGTTTGAGAGTCAGCAGGTCCGCGACGGCCAGTAGCGGATGGTGGCCGTCGGTGAGCGATGGTCGGCAGCGGTGGCAGCACCAAATCCCATGGAGATTCAGACGCGCCGTGTGCACATTCTGGGCGTCACCTCCGGTCCGACCGGTGCGTGGACCACTCAGCAGGCCAGGAACCTGCTGATGGACCTGGGTGAGCGCGCTGGCACCTCCCGGTTTCTGATCCGGGACCGTGATGGCACGTTCTGCCGTCGTTCGATGAGGTGTTCGCCGCGAGTGGTGTGCGGGTCATCAAGACACCTGTCCGGTCGCCGCGGGCGAACGCATTCGCGGAGCGATTCATCGGACGCTACGCCGTGAGTGCCTCGATCACCTGCTGATCTACGGTGAGTGTCACCTGCGTGCGGTCCCTGTCCGAGTATGAACGTCATTTCAACGATCATCGGCCGCATCAGGGCCGTTCTCTCCGTCCACCATTGCACGATCCGGGCGAGGTGATCGACATGGCCACCGGATTCGCCGTCGAAAGACCGTCACCGGGCCGATCAGCGAGTACTGCAGAGCTGGTTGATCGCATCGCGAACGCCCAGCTCAGCAGTAGCATTCACCGTTTTGGCACCGCACACGCATAGGGTGGCCGGGTTTTCGGCACCGACAGGTCGCCTATGCGCCGACGGCTTGGGACGTCGCGAATCGCTGGGCGCGGCGGTTCTGTGCGGGACGACGGCTACGCGCAGCTCCGCCATTCCGTGGTTTTTTGGTGGCCGGAGCGGGCGTGATGATCGGGATGCCGGAGGGCGTGCGGGCACCGGTGATGCGGCTGAGTTCGGCATCGCCGGACCGCACCCGCGCGGAGTGCGGCGTGATACCGGCGGTGACCATCATCCGATCCATCTCGCGGCGCTGACTGGGCAGCACCAAGGTGACAACCGTGCCGGATTCGCCCGCGCGTGCGGTGCGGCCGCCTCGATGCAGGTAGTCCTTGTGGTCGTTGGGCGGATCGACGTTGACGACCAGGTCCAGTCCATCGATGTGAATGCCGCGCGCGGCGACGTTCGTGGCGACCAGGACGGAGACGTCTCCGGTGCGGAACTGCTCCAGGGTACGGTTGCGCTGCGGCTGGGACTTGCCCCCGTGCAGCGCCGCAGCACGTACACCGCTGCCCAGGAGCTTGCGGGTCAGCCGGTCGGCGGCGTGCTTCATGTCGACGAACATGATGACGCGGCCATCGCGGGCGGCGATGTGCGTGGTGGCATCGTGTTTGTCCGCCTCAGTGACATGCAGCAGGTGGTGCTCCATGGTCGTCACCGTTGCCGCCGATGGGTCGACCGAATGGGTGACCGGATCGGTGAGGAAACGTCGGACCAGCCGGTCGACATTGCGATCCAGGGTCGCGGAGAACAGCATCCGCTGACCGCCCGGGGTGACCTGGTCGAGCAACGCGGTGACCTGCGGCAGGAAACCCATATCGGCCATCTGATCGGCCTCGTCCAAGACGGTGATGCTTACGTGTTCCAGGCTGCAGGCGCCGCGGTTGATCAGGTCCGCGAGCCGTCCCGGGGTGGCGACCAAGATTTCCGCGCCGCGTTTGAGGGCGGCGGCCTGTCGTGAGATCGATACGCCGCCGACGACAGTGGCCGATCGAAGATTGACGGACTTGGCGTAGGGCGTAAGGGCGTCGGTGACCTGCTGGGCCAGTTCCCGAGTCGGGACGAGTACCAGGGCCAGCGGCCTACTCGGCTCGGCCCGCCGGCCCGCGCTACGAGCGAGCATCGCCAGGCCGAAGGCGAGGGTCTTTCCTGAGCCGGTACGTCCACGGCCGAGAACATCGCGGCCGTTCAACGCGTCCGGAAGGGTTGAGGCCTGGATGGCGAATGGTTCCGTCACCCCCTGGCGAGTCAATGTGGACAGCAGAGCCGCCGGCATTTCCAGCTCGGCGAACGACGCGACCGGAGGAAGGGCCGGCGTTGAGCTGGCGGGGAGTGTGAAGTCGTTCTGCCCCCGGGCGGCCGGTTGACGCGAAGCCTTGGTGCGGGAGTCGGAGAAACGACTACGAGACGGACGGGTGCCATGAGTCATACGCAAATCTTTCCTTGAACTGGCACGTTTCGAGGAAGACTCCGCAGCCCATGGCCTGAAGCGATCGCAAGAACGAACCAAAGTGAACCGCGAAGAAACGCCGAAGCCGAAAGGGCGTTACGTTAATACCGCCGATGCCCCGCGGGAGGGCGGCTGAGGGGCGGACTCAGATGGAGACGGCACCCCAGAGTCCGCAGCCAAACTGGGACCTGGGGGCCGTATGGTGGAACGTCACCAAAGGGCCACGCCTTGAATAGCAGGCGCGGCTGTCGGCAGAAAAGCCGTTTCCTAGGCTGACAGGCGGGGCGCCGGATTTTGGTACGGGCCGCGACGCGCTGTGTGATTCTCAGACAGGAACGATGTTCTCCGCTTGGAGACCCTTCTGGCCCTGCGTGATGTCGAACTGGACCTTCTGGCCCTCCTGGAGCTCACGGAAACCTTGAGCCGCGATGTTGGAGTAGTGCGCGAAGACGTCGCTACCGCCGCCGTCCTGCTCGATGAAGCCGAAGCCCTTTTCTGCGTTGAACCACTTTACGGTGCCGGTGGCCATGTTCGTCCCTTCTGAGGCAATGACGGAGCCCGCACTTCACGAGCCACGCGTCGCACAATGACCCCATCCGAAGGACTCCGGGGAAACAAAAATGCGCCTGAGGTGAGAAACCAGCAGGCGCACATAAGTTCATGGGAACCACAACTGCAACTTCGGTGAGCCTACCACAGGCGCCCTCCTCCGGCGGCGCCACCGAGGCCCGCGCTTGCCGGACCGGCGTCGGTGTCATCGGCCGTTCGGCGCACGCTGGTCCGCCACGCGATGGCTGGGCCAGCGACGATACGGCGCTCCTTGCCCTCCGCGTACGGCCGCGCGCCGTGCTCGCTCGGACACGAGGCCGCGAGAGCCCAGAAGGCTCCCGGTCGATTCCCGTGGGCGCTCTCCCGGATATCGATCACATGTTCGGGTAGGGTGGCGGTAGCCGGGCACCCTTCGCGCCGACATTCGAGTCGACGCCAGCCTGGCGGCTTACTATCCGGCCTCCTAGTCCAGGCCGAGACGGGTCGGCGACCAATGACGCCGCAGTAGACCACAACGTCTGCTTACCAGCCACGACGCGTCCCGCCGACCGCAACGACGTCACCGCGCTCTCACAGCCCAGAACCAGAGCCATTCGGCGGCCGGCTCGGCTGTACCTCATGACCCTTCGGATCGGAGATCCACTCATGCACCACGATTCTTCCCGCGTCCGGTTGCTCAGCCGCCGCCAGTCCGGCCATACCGTCATCGCGGTACGCGGAGAGCTCGACATCGCGACCACCGCGAGCCTGCGCGACCGGATCCTCATCATGCTCAAGGACACGACCTCCCTGGTGATCGTCGACCTGTCCGGTGTGACCTTCTGTGACGCCTCGGGCCTGGCCCTTCTGGTCGGCATCCGGCGCCGTGCGGCCCTACACGGACTTACCGTCACCCTGGCCGCGCCCCGCCCGAACGTTGCCAAGCTCCTGCGCGTCACCGGCCTCAACCGTGCCTTCACTGTCCACCCCACGCTCACCTCGGCCCTCCTCGACCGCACACCGGCGCACCAGCTCATCGCCGCCTGAATCCGGCTCTTACTTGAAGGACGCCGGTGTCGACCCGGCGCCCGAGCACGCTGCCAGCGCTTGGGCCCCGGCTTCCTGCGCTCCCCGGCGATGCCTTGTTGGCGTGTGACTTCTTCGAGACGGTCACCTCGTCCAGAGCGCAGACGTACGTGTTGGCCGGTGATCGAGCACGGGTGCGCCAGGTCAGGCGCGCTGCCTTCCGGAAGACGCCGCTCGCGCTACAAGTGCCTGACACGAGCACTGGCCATCGGTATCCCACACCCGGAAATTTTTTTCTGGGTACCCACAGGTCGACGGGAAACGTGAAGGGTGTCCAGGCCGCCGACCGCGATGGTCTTCGCCGGCCGAGTCATGCCGGCGCGTCGGCACTGGACACCCTTCAGATCGTTGGTCACCGGCCCCTCATGGCGGGCCGTCGTACGCGCTGGTCCAGGCAGTGGGCCTGATCAGCGCGCCGGTGCCCGTCAGTTCCAGATGTCGAGGATCGATTCCCGGTTGGCGCTCTCCCCTCGCGCGGGCAGGCCGTACATGTCCTCGATCGTGCGCAGCACGTTGTAGTGGTCGATCCACTCGCCGTACGTGCCGTTCTGCACGTGCGCGCCGTGGATGATCGTGGGGATCTGGTTGTTGCCGCCGTCGTCCTCGTCGAACTGGACGATCAGGAGGCTGTTGTTCGTCTCCGCCCACGCGGCGTAGGCGTCGAGGTGGTCCCGCACCCACGCGTCCCCGGTGTCCCGGCCGCACGAGTGCATGTCGTCGCACAGGTTGGGGATGACGAAGGAAACGGTGGGAAGCTGGGAGTAGTCGGAGGGGAACTGGTCCCAGGTCTTGTTGCTCGTCGAGGGCACGTTGGTGAAGTCGGCCCACGGCACGTGCTTGCGGGCGTAGCCGAACGGGTTGTACCAGTGGTCGCCGCAGTCCGTGGAGCCTTCGCCGTCCAGATCCTCGGAGTAGCCGGCGAAACTGTCGCCTGCGCCGATCAGGTCCGATCCGAGATTCGGTACGTCGGTGAACGTCTGCGGGCAGTCGTCATTGCTCACACCTTGGGTCGACCCGGAGAACAGTGCGATGTAGTTCGGCTGGCTCGGATGGGTGACACCGAAGGAGTTGGAGAAAAGCGCGCTGTTCGAGGCCAGGGCGTTCAGGTAGGGCGCTTCATCAGGCCGGCCGATGATGTCGGAGTAGTTCTTGTTCTCCATCATCACGACCACGACGTGGTCCAGGCGCGGCACGGAGGTGGCGGCAACGGCCGAGGTGGCCTGAACGCTGGCGGTTGTCGTGGCGAGCGACACCGCCGCGATGCAGGTGGCAAGCGCGAAACGACGGCGTCGGCCGAGGCGAGAAATCTTCATGGCGGGACGACCTCTTTCGGGATATTCAAGTGTGGGTCGACAAATTCCGGCTGTTGTGAAGAGAAATGGACACTTTTCTCGGCGATGGCGCTCTGTTTTCGTCAACGGCCTGCAGGTCCCGTCGACGGGTCACGGAGTGCCTCCGCCGGTTGGTCGATCGACAACAAGCTTGACAACGAGTAGGGGCATCAAAACGACCCATATACTACCAAAGTAGTAGTTCTGGGTGAATGCTAGGAGGAGAACGAGTTAAGAGCTTCCTGTGACCTGATCCTCCGACGGCTGTTCCGATCGGCGCCGCCCGTGCTGCTGGAGAACGAGATCCTCGCTGTGCTGTGGTCGGCCGCACGGCCGACGACTCCGGCGGGGACGTACAGCACACCGGGCACACAACCAGGCCGGCCCGCTTCGACCCTGTCGACGCCGACATCAAGATCATCCAACGAGACCGGCTTGGCGGTCTGCTACGCGGCCCAGCCCCTGACCTGTGGTTTTCCAGGACATATGGACGATCCGCGGCTCGCTGTCGACCACGCATTGCGGGATATTCGTCCGGGTCAGGGCGTGTTGTTCCTCGGGTGGCCGCTGCTCGATCGGCGAACTGGGCGAACCGGGTGATCGACTGGTACAGGAATGAGGCCAGTACAAGCGCTGATCCTCCTGTATCGGCGCGGTGATCGTGTGGTAACGCCGCAGGTCACCAACCCTGACTGAGGTTTTCGAGCCCCACAGGCCAGCACGATGGCGGCCAGAAGCCGCGACGTGGGGGCCGGGCCTCCGTCTTCGGTCTGATCTCGCGTCTGCGACTTCAGGGGGAGGGTTGCGGGGCGCTGACTGATACGGTCGTTCGCTGTGCCGGACCAGTTCGAGATGCGGTTGCCGGCCCGTCGGCGGTTTCTGCTGGTGGTGTGTGCGGCGGTCTTACTGTGCCCGTTGTTCTTCCTCACGCCGCGTGGGCTGTCCCCGGCGGCCGGGCGTCTGGTGCTCGGGGCGTTGGCCGTCGTGCAGGCGGGCGGAATGTGGTGGATGGGCTCCCGCCCCGCTGTGGTGACCGCCGTGGTGCTGTGCGCCGGCGCCGGAATCCAGCTCCTGTATCCCGCGATCGGCCCGGGTGTCGCGCTGGTGGTGGTGTCCACGTTCGCGTGGCTGCGTCCGGCGCGTGCCTCGGTATGGGTGCTGGCCGTCGTCGTCGCGCTGTCCGGCGCCATCGCCCTGGTCACCGGACGCTGGGGCGGCGCGTTGCTCTGGCTGGTCACGGCGCTGCTGGCATGGACCTGGGGCGCGCTGAGCCGGGCGCGGTCGGCGCGCCGTCAGGCCGAGGCGGCGGGCGCGATCCTCGAAGAGCGGGCGCGTATCGCCCGTGAGCTGCACGATGTCCTGGCCCATACGGTGTCGGTGATGGTGGTCCAGGCCGCGGCGGCGGATGACGTGTTCGACTCCAGCCCGGAGCGTGCACGGCAGGCGATCCGGGATATGGAGGGCTCGGGCCGGCAGGCCTTGGCCGAGTTGCGCCGCTTCTTGCGCACCGTCCGTGCCTTGGAGGAACCGGGAGCGTTCGACGCGGAGGTGGCGGGCGAACCACAGCCCGGCCTGTCCGACCTGCCTGCGCTGGCGCGGCCTTTGACCGCCGCCGGCCTGCAGGTGGTGATCCGGCAGGACGGCCTGGACGACGTGGCCCTCGCGCCGGGCCTCGAACTGTCGGCGTACCGGATCGTGCAGGAGGCCCTCACCAATGTCGTACGACACGCGCGCGCCCGTACCGCGCGGGTGAACATCGGGGTCGCGGACGGAGAGCTGACGGTGGAGATCCACGACGACGGGAGGGGCGGCGGCAGGTTCGCCGACCTCGGCGGCGGGCACGGCATCGCCGGCATGCGCGAGCGCGCGGCCATGCTCGGCGGGTCGGTCGAGGCGGGACCGGCGTCGGCCGGCGGGTTCCGGGTCTGCGCACGCCTTCCGCTGAAGGAGCCCGCATGACGATCCGCGTGCTGGTCGCCGACGACCAGGACCTGGTGCGCGCCGGGTTCTGCATGATCATCGACGCCCGTGACGACCTGGAGGTGGTCGGCGAGGCGGGGGACGGCGAGGAGGCCGTACGGCTCGCCGAGCGACTGCGGCCGGACGTGGTGCTGATGGACGTACGGATGCCGGGTACCAACGGGATCGAGGCGACGCGGCGGCTGACCGCGGCCGAGCATCCGCCGAAGGTCATCATCTTGACCACGTTCGACCTGGACGAGCCGATGTACGCGGCGCTGCGCGCGGGCGCCAGTGGGTTCCTGCTCAAGGACGTGCGCCCGAACGCGCTGGCCGACGCGATCCGCGTGGTCGCGGGCGGCGACGCGCTGCTCGCCCCGACCGTGACCCGCCGGCTGCTGGACCGCTTCGTGCCGACCCTCGCCGACGACCCGGTACGCCCCGCCGAGCTGGCCGAACTCACCGACCGCGAGCTGGAGGTCCTCACCCTGGTGGCGCGGGCCGCGTCGAACGCCGAGATCGCCCGGCGGCTGGTGGTGACCGAGGCGACCGTGAAGACGCACGTGTCGGCGATCCTGCGCAAGCTGAACGTCCCGGACCGCGTGCACGCGGTGGTGGCCGCCTACGACTTCGGACTGGTACGCCCCCGCCCCTCCGTCTGACGTCGTACCCGCAAGACCAGACGGCGGACCGAGGCGGCGGGACAGGCTCGTTGCCTAGCGTCGAGCACATGACGCAATCGGGGCATCCGACGACCGAGCGGCCGGTACGGCTCGTGCTGATCCTGCTGTTCACCAACCTCGCGCTCAGCATCGTGTTCGCGGGGCTCACCCTGCTGTTCCGGCACGGCATCCTGGACTACCAGCTCGCCCGCCATCCCGGCCCGGACCCGGTGAAGACCAGGGAGAAACTGACGCTGACCCTGTGGACCCGGCCGATCCCGATCGTCTTCGTCGCCGTCGTCTATCTCTGGGTGGGTCGCCGGTTGTCCCAAGGTGTCCGCGCCGCGTACCTGCGGGTGCGCGTGGTGTCACTGGTCGGCCTGGTCGCCGTCGGGTACCTGATCGCCTCGGGGGCGTACCCGGCGTGGCTGCGCGTGGTCCAGGGCGTGCAGTTCCTGCTCCTGGTCGCGCTGGTGGTCGCGGTGAACCGCGGGCGGATGCGTGCCGGGTACGTGCGTGGTCCGGCGCGACCACGCACGCCCGGCGCGCGCAAGGCCGCGTTCGCCCTGGTGCTCATCGCCCCGGTCTCCGCCGAGCTCACGCTCGGCACGGTCAAGCTGAAGATGCTCTGGCTGGTTCTGCTGTACGTGCCGATCTACGGCGCCGGTGTGCTGCTGATCCGCGAATTGGTCCGCCGGACCGGTGGCGGCAGGGCGAGCATCCTGCTGATGGGCCTGGTGTACGGGCTCGTCGAGGAGGGGCTGGCGCTGCAGAGCCTGACCAGCCCCCACCTGTACGGCGCGGCCGGCTGGGCGCCGCGCCTGCTCGGGGTCAACACGGCCTACACCGAACTCAACCTGCCGTACCACGTGGTGTTCAGCGTCGTCATCCCGATCGCGCTGGTCGAATTGCTGTTCCCCGCGCTCGGCCCCGCGCCGTACCTGCGCCGGGGCGGCCTCGTCATCACGGGGATCGTCGCGGTGCTCGGCGTCGCGCTACTGCGCGTGTCCGTACCACCTGCCGAGGACCCCGGCTACATCGTGCCGGGTACCGCGCTGATCGTGATCGTCGTGCTGGTGGTCGTGCTGAGCGTCGTCGCTCTGCGGGTCCTGCCGCGGCGCCCCTCTCGCGTACGGTCCGCCGTCGCGCCGCCGCGGCCCGAGGTCGCCGGGGTGACGAGCGCCGTCGCCGCATTCGGGTTCCTCGGCCTGCTGTACCCGTTCGCGGGGGCGCGGCATCCGGCGTTCACGCACGCCGCCTGGGTGCTGGTTCCGATGTTCGCGGCGGCCGCACTGGCGGTGGGCGTGAGCATCGCGCTGTGGCGCTGGACGTGGACGAACACGTGGCGACTGGCCGCCATCTCGGGCGCGCTCGTCGCGCACACCGTGTTCGGCGTCGTCGCGAACACCCATACCGTGCCGGACACCGTCGGCCTGACGGTGATCGGCGTCGCCATGACCATCCTGCTCGGCCTGCTCGCCCGTCGCCGCGGCGGAGGTTCGGGTGAAACCGGTGTGTACGGCGGTAGTCAGGCGTAGTCGCCGAACGTCGACTTCCCACCTCCCGCACGGCACCGTCCATCGCGCCGGCCGGCTCGCAGTATTCGCTGACGCCCGCGCGTCTGGGTCCTTCCACGCCCCCTCCTCAGCGCTCGTCTGAGCTGAGGGGGCGAGTGTTCTGGTTGGTGGCAGGTCGGCCGCGACGGGCCGTCAGCCGAGCTGTTCGGCCAGCGCGACGATGATCCCCTCGGGGTCGCGGACGTAGCAGAGCCGGTAGCTGTCCTCGTACTGGGCCGGTTCACCGACGAGTTCGTAGTCCTGACCTGCACAAACATGGTGGGCGATACTGGGATTGAACCAGTCGCTCCGATCAATGGCTGACCTGCGGGTCTTCGAAATGCCGCAGGTCTGCGGCGGTTGTTGACGCTGCTTGGCGGCCGTTCAGGACGGTTCAGGAACCGTGGGTGCTCCCGGCGCTCCCCGCTCCGGGCGGGAGCAGGGGGAGCGGGAGCGGGGAGCGCGATGGTGATTCCTTCTGGGCTGAGGCCGGTGTGGACAGAATCTGGGCACGCGGGTTGGTAGGGGTGTACCGATCGGGTGCCTATGAAATGCCCTGGCTCACTCTGGGCTGAATCCGCAGGTCAGAGACCGAACTCAATATTCGAGCGGTACAGGGTCGAACCCGGCCTTCTTTAAGATCGCTCAGACGGTCGCTGGGGAGATCTCCCGACCCAGCCCGGCGATCTCGCCGGCGATGCGGCGATATCCCCAAGTCGGATTCTCGGTCGCCAACCGCAGTAAGAGCCATCCCGTGATCCTGTCAGAGCCGAACCACCGACCCACAGTAAAAGCCAGATCAAGCGCTGTGACACGACATTCGGCACCCACACGCCTGAACGAGCAGGTCAAGGGCGAGAACCCAATTCTCGAGCGCCACAGGTCGATAAATCTTTCCTGATCATGCTGATATCCGCAATCGAGTCAGGCTGGATCGGATGCATTTATTGTCAGTGACGCCTCGGTCACCTGAGGCAATAGTAGTTTTCAGGGTTAAAAGGGGGGATTTCCTTGACGGTTGTCGAAGGCAATGAACTTGGCGATTCCGTCGAAGATTTCTATCGCACACTGCGGCCGTTATTATCCGCTGTTGATCTGGCGAAACACCGTGATGCCCTTGACCTTCTTTTGCTGACCTACGAAGTCGACGGAGTGGTTTTCTCCGCCGGTAACGGGGGAAGCGCCACGACGGCGTCGCATCTCATCTGCGACCTGACGAAGACCGCTCGGCCCGAACGAGGTCGAGCACTGCGCGGAGTGGTGCTGACGGACCAGGCGCTGATCACCGCTTATGCGAACGACGTGGCGTACCAAGAGATCTTCAGTGCACAGCTGACGGCCGCGGGCCGGCCGGGGGACTGCCTGGTAGTGATCTCCGCCAGTGGCCGGTCACCGAACATCCTCAACGCGCTGTCCGCGGCCCAGGACATCGGCATGCGATCGATCGCCCTGCTGGGCGAGGGCGGCAGCCCGGCAGGCTCAGCGGCGGATGTCGCACTCACCGTCTCGCATGCCGATCCCGGGATCGTCGAGACCGTCCACATGGCGGTCCTGCACAGCCTGACCGCAGCCCTGCGGCGCCGGCTGGGGGCCGAGGTCGCTTTCTCCTGCCCGGGATGACGTGGCCGCTCGTCGCACTCCTCGATCGGGATGGAGTGCTCAACGTCAACCGTCCCGAGCACGTCACCGACGTCGGGCAGTGGCAGTGGCTGCCACGCGCGGTCGAGGGATGCGCGCGGTTGTCCGCGGCGGGAGTCCGTATCGCCATCGTGACCAACCAGGCCGCCGTCGGCCGCGGGCTGCTGAGCGAGACCGGACTTCGGCGCATCCATCGACACATGGTCCGCGGTCTCGTCGAGGTCGGCATTCCGGACCCGCTCGTCCTCTTCTGCCCGCATGTACCGCAGGACGACTGCGAATGCCGTAAGCCGCGCCCCGGGATGCTGCTCGAGACCATGCGACGGCTGCGGGTGCAGGCCGAGGACTGCGTTCTGGTGGGCGATCACGTCAACGACGTACGGGCCGCCGGGCACGCCGAATGCTGGTCCGTCCACGTGCGCAGTGGACGCGGGTCCGCACCCTTGGACCCGCCACCGCGCTACCTCGGAAGCGTGCCGGACCTCACGGCCGCGGCGGATCTCCTGCTCTGTTCACGGCCGTCCGCCGAACAGGCCCCCCGATACGCCATCACGCCTGACTGGAGGAGACCGTGAAGGAGCATCCGCTGGTACCAGCGGTAGAGATCGATGTGTCGGACGCCGACCGCGAGGCCATCGTCGCGGAGGTGGACCGCCTGCTCGCCGGTGGCCGGTTCTCCCAGGGAGACAACGTCCGCGGGTTCGAGGAGGAGTTCGCGGCGTACGTCGGGGCGCGCCACGCCGTGGCCGTGGCGTCGGGAACGACGGCACTCGAGCTGACCTTCCTGGCGCTGGGCGTCCAGGAGGGCGAGGTCTTAGTACCCGCGAACACCAACTTCGCCACCTTCATCGCCGCTGCACGCGCCGGGGCCGCCGTACGGCTGATCGATGTGGATCCGCGCACTCTGGCGCCCACACTGGAGCAGGTGCGATCCGCCTCGAACGGCCGCACGAAGGCCGTCGTCCTGGTGCACATGGGCGGCATCATCGGCCCGGACACCGACGCGATCGTCGAATGGTGCACGACGAAGGGCATCGCGGTCGTCGAGGACTGCGCCCACGCGCACGGCAGTACGCGCGGCGGGTTGCACGCCGGGAGGTTCGGCGTCGCAGGCGCGTTCTCGTTCTTCGCGACCAAGGTCATGACCAGCGGCGAAGGCGGCATGGTCGTGCTGGAGGACGCCGACCTCGCCGAGGAGATCCGCCTGTTCAGGAACCTGGGCAAGCCCGAGGCGTGGACCAGCCGGCACGTACGGCCCGGCACCAACGGCCGGATGCACGAGTGGGCGGCCGTCATCGGTCGCCGGCAGCTGACGACGCTCGACGCGATGGTGAAGGCACGGCAGCGGGTGGCGGCCGAGTACTGGGAGAGACTCCCGGCGGTACCCGGCATCACACCCCTGGTCCCCGACCACCCGTACAGCGGCTACAAGATTCCCGTCCTGTTGCCGCCCGGTGCGGACCGGACGGAGGTCAAGCGGGCGCTGGCGACGCGCGGGGTCCAGGCGGCCGGCGAGGTGTACGAACTTCCGCTGCACCGCCAGCCGGTACTCCTGGACCAGTACGGAGGGTCGGCGTTCCCGGGCTCGGACGAGGCGTGCTCCCGGCAGCTGTGCCTCCCCGTCTACCCCACGCTCGACTCGCGGCGGATCGCCCATGTCGTCGACTCCCTCGCGGACGTGCTCGGAGAGGTGGAACGAGGATGAGCACGGCCGCTCCCGTCGGCGCCTTCGAACTGGCGGAGGAGCCCGCCTTCGCCACTCCGTGGATGACGGTACGCAGGGGATGGTGGCGTCGTCCCGACCGGACCGATGTCTGGTACTACCAGGACCATCCGGGGTGCGCGCTGGTCCTGCCGCTCACCGTCACGGGCGAGCTCTTGCTCACGCGCATCTGGCGTCCCGCGATCCAGCAGTGGTGCGTGGAGGCTCCAGCCGGCCGCATCGACGCCGGCGAGGCGGCGGTGGACGGCGCGCTGCGGGAACTGGCAGAGGAAGTCGGCGGTGTCTGCTCGGACGTCCACGAGCTGGGGCGGTTCTTCACCTCCACCGGCTCCTCGAACGAGGTCGTCCACCTGTTCCTCGCCACGGGGGTGACACGGGGCGAGGCGAGACCGGACCCGGGCGAGGTGATCGAGCCATGGGAGATCCTGGTTCGGCAGGCGCTCCAGGACGTCGTCGACGGACGCATCGCCGATGGCCCTACGGCCCTGGCCATCACGCTGGCTCATCACCGGGGACTGCTCGGGTGCGAGCCGGAGACGAGCCACTCGTGACCCGTCACACCGGTCCCGGCCAGGTGGTGGTGCTCGCCGGCGGTCTCGCGACGCGGCTGGGCGCCCTCGCCCGCGACACGCCGAAGATACTCCAGCCCGTCGGAGACCGGACCTTCCTCGACGTCATGCTGGAACCACTCGTCCGGCAGAACTTTCGCCGGTTCCACTTCTGCGTCGGCCACCTCGGCGAGCAGGTGGTGGCGCACCTCGAGAAGAACTACGCACACCTGGAGACGAGTACCCACGACGACCCGGTACGGCGCGGCACGGCCGGATCGCTTCGCGCGAGCCGTGACCGGCTGGACGAGACGTTCGTGCTCCTGCTGGGCGACACCTACCTGCCCCTGGACTACGGCCGGCTCGTCGGGTGCTGGCGCCGCACGCGGTCGACGACGCTGCTCGTCACCTCCGCGGACTGCGGTGTACGTCCCAACATCGCCCTCGAGGGCGACCGGGTCGTCCGCTACGACAAGTCGAACGGCGTGGCGGACGGGTGGGTGGACGCCGGGGCGGCGATCGTGGAACGTGACAGCCTCGACCTCCTCGACGGAGCCGACGACCCGGTCGACCTCGCCGTCGTCTACGAGGGCCTCATCGATCGCGGCGGGCTGCACGCCCTGGCCACCGACATTCCCTTCTGGGACATCGGGACGCCGGGAAGTTACGCCGGGTTCTCGGCCATGGTCGAGGAGCGGGGGACGGACCCGTGCTGATCAGCCGGGCTCCGCTGCGGGTGTCCCTCGCCGGGGGCGGCACCGATCTGCCCGGCTTCGCCGACCGGTACGGCGGCCTCGTGCTCGGCACGACCATGGATCAGCACGTGACGGTCGTACGCGGACGGCGCCGTGCCGGGACCGGCCATCGGCTGTGCCTGGACAGCTGTTCGGTGGTCGGCTCCGCCGAGGACGCCCTCAACCCGTTCGCTCGTGCGGCACTGCTCCGATTCTGGGACGGCGGCCCTCTCGAGCTGGCCTCCTTCGGCGACGTTCCGCCCGGCACCGGGCTGGGCAGCTCCGCGGCGTTCGCGGTCGCGTTCCTGGGTGCTCTACGGCCCGGCCTGGACCCCTGGGAGCTCGCGGAGCTGGCCTGCGAGCTGGAGATAACCGATCTGGGGCGGCCGGTGGGACGGCAGGACCAGTACCTGTCGGCGCTCGGAGGGCTCCGCGTGCTCTCCATCGGACCGGGAAGCAGAGTGACGAGCGAGGTCCTCGACGCCGCCCCCGAGACGATCCAGCGGCTCGAGCGGGAACTCCGCCTCTTCTACACCGGAGTGACACGGGACGCCGGCGGCATCCTCTCGGCCCAGGAGCAACGGCTCCGGCGCGAGGACGGAGCCGTCGACACCCTGCTCCAAAAGATCAAGGCGATCGCCACAGACGCCATCGACGCACTGCAGCGGGGAGATACCGAGAGCTTCGGCCTGGGGCTGGACCAGCACTGGAGACTAAAGCGCGAACTGAGCCCCACCGTGAGTCTCGCCCAGGTGGACGAGGCACTGGAGGAGGCACGTGCCGTGGGTGCGACCGGCGGGAAGCTGCTCGGCGCCGGTGGCGGCGGCTACCTGCTCGTGCACTGCGCGGAACCCCACCAGCCCGCCCTGAGCCGTGCCATGACGCGGAGGGGCCTCATCGAACGACGGCTCTCGCTGGGCTCTCAGGGGCACCGGGTGATCGACGCCGCTCCGCTACTGGCAGGGGACCGGCGATGACACGCCGGCGTACCCCGAACCGACCTGGACAGTCCCTTCTCCCCATAGGAGTCACATGAGCTCGGGTTCGCTCGTCACCGGAGGCGCCGGATTCATCGGCGCGAGCCTCGTCGGCTCGCTGGTCTCCGAAGGCTCGCCGGTGACGGTCATCGATCAGGTGCCGTGGGAAGAGGCACACCGGCTGCGTGATCTGCCGTCGGATCTCCTCACGTACCACGCCGTCGAGATCCGCGACCCGTCGGAACTACGCGAGATCGTCGCCGGCCACCGATTCGTCTACCACCTGTCCTCCAACACCGAGAACCGGGCGGACCGGGCCACCTTCCTCGCGGACTACACGGTCACCGCGGGTGGAACGGTCACGCTGCTCGAGGCACTGCGCGGGAGCGCACCCGAAGCCGTGCTCCTGACCTCGAGCCAGCTCGTCTACGGTGCCGCTCACGGGGTCCTCGATGAGGGATCCACACCGCCGCGTCCGCAGTCTCCCTTCGCCGCGGGCAAGGTGGCCGCGGAGGCGTTCCTGTCCTCCTACGCCCACGAGGTCGGTTTCAGGTCGGTCGCCGCGCGACTGTCCAACATCATCGGCCCCGAGATGAAACGCGGAATCGTGTACGACCTCGTCGGGAACGTTCGCCGGGATCCGACGCACATCCGGGTTCTCGGCGACGGTCGGCAGACGCGGAGCTATCTGGACATCGACGACTGCGTCGCCGCCCTGCGGGTGGCCGTGGAGCGGTGCACCGAGCGGTTCGAGGCGGTCAATGTCTGCAACCACGACGCGACGAGCGCGACCACGGTCGCCGAGATCGTGCGGGAGGAGTGCCCTGGCGACGACCGCCCAGAGCTCTGCTTCAGCGGCGGCGAGCAGGGGTGGACCGGCGACATCCCGACGCTGAAGGTCGCGCCGGCCAGGCTCGCCTCATGGGGATGGAATCCGCGCCTCGACTCGGGCGAGGCGGTGCGCCGGACCGTCCAGGCGATGTTCAAGGAAGGCCCGTGAACATCCTTCTACTCACCACCAATTACCACCCGGTCATCGGCGGCGCTGAGACGTACGCGCGCGAGTTGACGCGAGGCCTCGCCCGTCGGGGACACACGGTGACCGTGTTCACCGACGGCGGCGCCGCACAGGCCGGGGCCGACACCGTCGAGCACGGCGTACGCGTGGTCAGGGACACCGGCTACCGGGCGGATCTGTACGCGGCCGACAAGGCGTGCTGGGAGCAGATGGCGTTCAGCCTGCTCCCGGCGGCGGCGCGCCAGATCGACCTGTCGGAGATCGATGTCATCCACGCCAACAGCCATGACATGGCCCTCCTCGGAAGCATGATCAAGCTGGCGACGGGCCGTCCCCTCGCCGCGACCATGCACGAGTTCGTCCCCGAGGAGGAACCGCTCGGCGCCGGCCGTTGCCGGCTGGTCTACGGCCACCTTCCCATCGACGCGCACATCGCGGTGAGCGAGTACTACCGGGACAAGGCGCTCCGGTTCGGTGCGTCGTCCGTGCGGCTCATCTACCTGGGAGTCGACACCGACCGCTTCCGCCCGCGGGACCGCGGCGCCGCCCGGGGGCGACTCGGTGTCCCTGACGACGTCTTCCTGGTCAGTTGTCTTGCCCGGCTGAAGGAGCGCAAGGGGCTACGGGAGCTCGCCTACGCGGCCGCGTCACTGGCCGGCAAGCTGGACACGGCGCGGTTCGTCGTCGCGGGTACCACGAGCTCCGCCTCGGTCGGATACGCGCAGGCGTTGGAGCGGCTCATCTCCGATCTGGGCCTCGGCGGGCGATTCGAGATCCGTACGCGGCTCAGCCATGACGAGATGCCCACCCTGCTGGCAGCGTCCGACCTGGTCGTACAGCCCAGTTACGCCGAAGGCTTGGGCCTCGCGGTCATCGAGGCGATGGCATGCGGGGTTCCGGTCGTCGTCTCCGACACCACGGGGCTGCGCGAGATCGTCGAACACGAGAACACCGGCCTCCTCGTCCCCCCGCGCGACAGCGAGGCACTCGCACGCGGAATCCTCCGCCTGGCCACGGACGGCGATGAGCGCGCGCGCATCGCCCGAGCGGGCCTGGACAGGGTGCGACGTGACTTCACGCTGGACCGCATGCTCGCCGCGACGGAACAGGTCTACGCCTGCCTCGCGAACGCCTGACACACCCCCTCATCCCTGTTCGAGCGAAAGAAGTGCACTATGCCGTCTGATCCAACGGTCTGGGACGACATCGCGGAACGCGACGGGCTGCACGCCGTCCTCACCTCCCGATGGTCACCACAGCAGTGCGAAGAAGTCGACGAGATGCAGCGGAAGGCCGTCCTGGCGGCGATCTCACCGCTGACCGGGCAGCGCGTTCTGGACCTCGGCTGCGGTATCGGCCGGCTGACCGGCCGGCTGGCCGAGAAGGCCGCGATGGTCATGGGCGTCGACTACAGCCCCGGGATGCTGCGGCGCGCCGCGGCGTCCGTGGTCCGGCCCAACGCGGGCTTCGTCCTGGCCTCGGCGGTCAGCCTCCCCTTTCCCCCCGGCCATTTCGGCACGGTCGTGGCCAGTTACCTGCTCCAGCACATCCTGGCCGAGCCGGACTTCGAGCGTGCCTGCGCCGAGGCGACGCGCGTGCTGCGGCCCGGCGGCGCGCTCGTGTGCGTGGACGGGATCGGCGCGCGCAGTTTTGTCCCGCCCACGTCCCAGGTGACCGTTGTCCGGACGTTACGGCAGTACCAGGAGGCCTTCGGCCCGTACCTCGATCTGGTGGAGACCGCGCCTCTTCGCTGCGTCGAGGACGACTACACGGTCATGCGCTGGGTCCGAACCGACGTGGAGGCGAACGACAATGCCTGACATCGCGCTGCTCCTGGACTCCGGCGGGGTCCTCCTCTGCCCCGACGGCGAGCTGATCGCCAAGCACGCCGCGTCATTCGGGATCGAGGTCACGCCCTACGACGCGGTGCGGTCGATGGCCCTCGCGGACCGGGATATCGACCTCACGCCGGAGGAGGCGCAGGGAAGCTTCGCGGCGACCTGGGCCCATTACGTCGGATGCGCCGCGGAAACGGCCGAGGACCTGTGGCGCTACCTTGAATCGGATATTCCGCCCACCGAGCTGTGGGGCGAGGTCAATCCGGAGGCCATCCGCCTGTTCGCCGAACTCCCGCCGAACGTGCGCCGATACGTCGTGAGCAACGCGGACGGCCGCGCCCATGCCGAACTCGTCTATCACGGGCTGTCGGACCACGTCGAGGGCGTTCTCGATTCGGGAGCGGTGGGCGTCGCCAAACCGGACCGCCGGATCTTCGCGATGGCGGCGGTCGCCCTCGCCACTCCCATGACCCATTGCATTTACGTGGGGGACACCCTTGGCGGAGCGGCCGAAGAACACCACCCACGAACGGTGCTCTACGACCGGTTCGATGTCTTCGCCGACCATTCTCCGGAGAACTATCAGCGCATTCGAAACCTCGCCGAACTCATTCCGCTGCTCGCCGAGGTGGTGCAGACGTCTGACCGTCTCACACTTTCTCCGGAGGAGAACGCCCTATGGCCTTCAAGTATCTGAGGACCGATGCCGATCTCGAGGCCGGCCGTTCCGTCCCAGCGGTGCTGGCACGGGAAACGGTCCGCTGCGCCGCCGACATGGCACTCGCGGCACGGCGCGGTCGCGGCGTCAGCAAGGTGTCGGCGCCCTACTGGATGGCCAGGCGGTTCCTCGGCATGGCCGGGACGCCGCTGGACAGCGACGAGGTCGTACGGTTCAGGTTCGACACCCCGGGCAGGCCGGCCGAGGTCTGCGTGAGGATCAACCAGAGTGACATGTTCATCATCTGGGAGGTCTTCCTCAATCGGATCTACGATGTGCCGCTTCCCGGCGTACGGCCGGGGACCGCGACGATCATCGATGCCGGTGGGAACTCCGGGATCACCGCAGCGTACTTCTCCGCACGGTACAGCCCGCGGACGCTCGTGACGATCGAGCCACTGGCCGAGAACCTCGCCGTCCTGAACCGAAACGCCGAGCTGTCCGAGCATCCCTGGCGGATCGAAGAAGTGGCGTTGGCCTCGTCCCCGCGAACACTGGAGTTCTTCGTCAGCGGCAACTGGGCCTCCTGCACCGCGGTGGAGGCCATCGGGCAGTCGCGTCACTCGAAGACCCACCGTCTCGAGAACGCTCTCGAACGTCCGAAGGTCACGGTGCAGGCGACCACCATGGAAGCCCTCTTTGAGAAGCATTCCATCGATCACGTTGACCTGATGAAGATGGACATCGAGGGCGGGGAGTACGACCTACTCGTCGGCGATCCGGCATGGCTGCGAAAGGTTGATCACATCATTCTTGAAGTGCACGATAAATACATCGACGGCGCAGCCGTTCGCCGTGCGCTGGACAGCGCCGGATTCGAGCGAAGGCCGCAGGCCGGTCCCGGCGAGCTCTACACGCGAGGTCGATGAGTATGACGAGGCCGAAGTGCGATCGACGCGGAGGCTGGGATACGATCGCCCGACAGAAAATGCACCCGTAAGAAAACAGCACCAATGTCCGGCATAACATCGGAGAGATCTGCATGGAAAGGCACGACAGCCGCCTCGAACGGTCGCTGCTGAAACTCGCCATAGCGGCCTTCGCCCTATTAGGGCTGCAAGTCGGCGTCTGGGCCGTGCTCCTGGCGGACCTCGCACGGGCGGCGGGCGCGAATCCGCCTCATCTCGGGATGGCCCTGACAGCCCTGTCGGCCATCGCGGTTCCGTCGGTTCTCGTCGGAGGGCGCCTGATCGACCGCGTCGGCCGCCGGGCCGGGATCGTGGTGGGCTGCGGGGGGACCGGTGCCGCGGTCGCGGCGCTGGGCACCATCCACTCATTCGTTTCGATGGTCGGTCTCTTCCTCGTGTACGGGGTGCTCGGGAGCCTTTATGACGTGGTGGTCAACACTCTGGGTGGTGACTACGAGCGCCTCACCGGGCGTGTCGTGATGCCCCGGCTCCACGCGGTGTTCAGCGGAGCCGCCGCGACCGGAGCCCTGGCGTCGGCGGGCTCTCTCGCCATCGGCATCGACTACCGCGCCGTGTACCTGGCCGCGGGTTCGCTGCTGTTCGTCGTTGGCATGCTGTCGGTCGCGGCTCCACTGCCGCCGATACGCACCGGCGAGGGTTCTGTTTCCGGTGAGGCCACCGGCAGGGGCCGTCAAGGACCACTGGCGGCGTTCGTCATTCCCGGCGTCGCATTGGCCGCGACGCTCGTCACCCTGGCCTTCTTCAACGACGGCGCCATCGAGGGCTACAGCTCGGTCTACTTGCGGGCCACGCTGCGAACGGGCGCTCTCGTCGGTGGTGTCGGCATCGCGGCGTTCCACGCCGCCACGATGCTGGGCCGCCTGATCGCCGACCGCATGATCGATTCCTTCGGTCAGGCGCGTGTGCTCGTGGGCGGCGGCCTGCTTGCCGCGTCGGGATACATCGCCGCCCTGGCCACGACCACGGCGCCCTTGGTCATCTGCGGCCTGCTCGTCGCGGGGCTCGGAGCGGCGCCCGTTGTCCCGATCGCCTACTCGCTCGCGGCTCGTCGCAGTGGCTCGCAGGGAGGTGCGGCGGCCTCCGTCGTGACGGCGTGCGGCTACGGCTCATTCATTCTCGCGCCGACCGTCGTCGGAGCACTCGCAGGCGTCGTGGGGCTCCGGCATGCACTGACCTGCCTCATCCTGAGCGCGGGACTCATCGGATTGGTCGGTCACCGTTCACGCCGCCTGGTCGAAGAGGACTCGCAGGTACGCCCGCGGGAGTCAGCCGGTGCTGGCTGATGTCGGAGAATCAGGATCCCTGTCCGGGTGGATGATTTCCAGGCGCTGTAGGTCATGTTGCAGAGGTCGCCCCGGATAGTTCGGCGTTGATCCCCTAGTAGGGCCTACCGGAGAGTAAGCCCAGGTCACATGGGGCGAGAGAGTTTTCGGCACCCACAAGGTCCAGCGTCGCTTCACCAGGTCGGCGTGCCAGCGCAGGAGCGTCCGTGGGTGATCGCGTAGGGGAGCCGGCCGGCCGATGGGGAGGCTCCCGGGTGGAGCGGCACGTGCCGCTCCACCCGGGGATCGGATCAGGAGGCGTTCAGTGAGACGTCGTCGAGGACGAAGCTGGTCTGCAGGCTGGAATCCTCGGTTCCGCTGAAGGACAGGGTCACGGTCTGGCCGGCGAACGAGGAGACGTCGAAGGTCTTCTGGGCGTAGCCGGAGTTGGCGTTGAGGTTGCTGTAGGTCGCGAGGGTCGTGCCACCGATCTTGACGGTGAAGGTGTCGAAGGCCGTCGAGCCGCTTTCGGCGGTGTCGATGTGCAGATAGAAGGAGAGCGACGCGGTGCAGCCGGACGGGATGGTGACCGACTGGGTGGCGGTGTCGCTGTGGGTGGTGCCGTACCCGTCGAACCAGGCGAACGAGGTTCCGGAGTGGGAGGACTCACCGCTGCCGTTGGCGCTGACGACGCCGGAGCTGATCGTCCACGGCGCGGTGCCGCTCTCGAACCCGCCGTTGCCCACCTTGTTACCCGGCGAGCCGCAGCCGCCGCCGGTCGGGTTGATCGCCCAGGTGAACGAGGTTGAACCCGTGGCGTTGGTGGAGTCCTTGGCCGTGACGGTCACGTTGTACGTGCCGGTGGTGGTCGGCGTACCGGTGATCTTGCCGGTCGAGGAGCCGATCGTCAGCCCGGTGGGCAGGCCCGTCGCGCTGTAGGTCAGGGTCTGTCCCGACGCCGAGTCGGAGGCCTGGATCTGCAGGTTCACCGCGGTACCCGAGACGGTGGACTGGTTGCCCGGGTTGGTGACGGTGACGGAGTTACCGCCACCGCCGCCGACGATCGGGTGGGTGAAGGCGCAGCCGTGGGATTCGTTGGACCAGGTGCCCTGCATCGCGAACGAGCCGGTCGCCGTCGACAGGTTGGCGCCGCCGCCGGTGCTGCCGGGGGACACCCAGGCGCACTTGTCCATGTTCTCCGCGCCGCTGGAGTCGGTCCAGCCACCGGCGGGGTTCTGGTCGGTGATGGTCTCGGAGTACTCGTGTCCCTCGACGATCGAGAATCCGTCGGTCGTGCCGGCGCTGCCGGAGTTGACGAAGTTCTCACCGCAGCTGGTGCCGAGGTCGAGCACGTACGGCATGTTGGTGAAGGCGATGTCGCCGACCGAGGAGCTCGCGCCGACGTCACCGTTCCAGTCGTGCCATGCGCACCAGCCGCCGTTGGGGAAGCCGTCGGGGTGGGCGCCGGAGGCGGACAGGATGACGTATTGGGAGTTGCGGTTGGCCGCGGCGGTGGTGTTGCCGAAGTGGCTGGCGGCCTTGACGGCCTCCTGGCCGAGCTGGAGCTGGCTCGCCGTGGAGGGCTCCGCCGCGCCGTTGTCGTACCAGACGCCGGCCAGCGCGCCGCCGGTCGGGTAGCCGACGTGCGCGGAGTTGGACGGGCAGGTCTGTGTGCCGGCGGCGACGCCTTCGCAGTACTGGGTGTCGACGCCGGACCACAGCTCGTTGTTGGTGCCCAGGCCCTTGAACATCTCCTGGAGCTTGGGCGCGGCTCCGGCCGAGTCGCCCGAGAAGGTGGTGTCGCCGCTGCCGTTGGTGCTCGCCGTGCCCCACTGCGTGCCCCAGAAGATCAGGTACACCTTCGGGGCGCCGGTGGTCACGCCGATGCCGTCGACGGCGCCGCCGTAGTTGAGGTCGTTGGCGGCGAGAGGCGTGACGGCGTGGTTCTGCCGTTCCCACCCGCGCATCTTGGTGCTCGTCTCGCGGGTCGGGACGACTCCGTGCCGGTAGCCGTGCCCCTTGGAGGGTGAGTAGGGGTTTTGGACATGGGATCGGCTGGCGGCCTGCGCGCTGGTGGCGGGGACCAGCGCGAGCGCCATCAGGGCGAGGACGCTCAGTACCGTCAGGCAGGTACTGAGCATCCGCCGACGGGCGGTGGATGAACTGGACATTTTGCTCCCCTTGTCACGAAAGGTCGCGAATGCGGCCAATGTGCGAGAGGAAAGTCTCACGAGCGGAGAGCTTGATCAATGAGTCCAGGTGGATCGGTGAACCCCGAGGTCACGGGCTGGGAGGGTGCCGGATTTGTGTTGAATCCACCAATGATGTCTGTTGAACTATTTAAGGACATGACTGGCACGTCGCGGTCGGCTCGCAACCTCGGCTTCTGGCCCCCGTCCCGAAGAATCGGTCGACTGATTCAAGCTATTTTGTCGGCCGATTCCAGGCCCGAGACCCGGCCGTTGCCGTCACCGGGGCCGATTCCGGTCACACTTGTTGCCTTATCGCCCGAGGCGCCTAGAGACCGCCCTGCGCAGGACCGCCGATCTCGAGCTCAGCGCCGTGCTGCGCGCCTCACGGCTCTGTGCGCCATGGTGAGGACGGTCGAGCGCAGTGGTACGTCGGCCTGAAGGACCCGAGACCTGGCTGAACCTCAGCATGACGGAACTGGAGAAGGCCGCGGCCGGGAAATCGCTCACCGCTGGCTTGCTGCCATGCCCGGTCTGTCGCGGTTGGGTGGCCTGTTTTGAGAACCTCAACGAGCGGGCTGATCACCTGGCTGGGCGGCGCGGCTACATCATGGTGATCAGTGCGGCGTTCACCGGGATGCGCTGGGGCGAACTCACCGGACTGGCCAATCCCAGCTGCCGTACCGCCGGCGGATACCCTCCTCATCGACCCCGACGTCGGAGCCCTGCACGAGGTCGGCGGGCAGATGTGGATCGGACCTCCGAAGAGCGACGCGGCCGCCCGGCGCATCGACCTGCCGCCCTTCCTCATCGACCTGCTCGAAGAGGTCATGGACAGCCACGACCACGACCAGTTGTTCGCCAGCCCGACCGGCCGGTGGCTACGCCGCTCCAACTTCGACCGGCGGATCTGGCGGCCCGCCTGCGACGGCGACCCCGCACGCGGCTGGCCGCCCATCATCACCGGCGCGGTCTTCCACGGACTGCGGCACTTCCACAAGACCCTGCTCGACGAAGCCGGCCACCCCGACGTCATCGTGCACGAACGAATGGGACACCAGATGCCGGGTATCGGCGGGGTCTACAGCCACGTCACCGACGCCATGCGCGAACAACTCATCACCGACCTGCAGCACCGATGGGCCGAGCTCACCAAATGAACGCGTCCGGACATGACCGCAACCTACGTACGCAACCCAGAACCCCGAAACCGGGAGCACTGCTCCCGGTGACCACAAACCCACGAATGGGTTGTGTCCCGGGCCCCGTGGAGCAGTCTGCTCCCGATTTGCTCCCGATCATGCGCCCAACTGCGCTAAAACGAAAAATCCCCCAGACCAGACACTAGGTCTGACCTGGGGAAATGTGGTGGGCGATACTGGGATTGAACCAGTGACCTCTACCGTGTCAAGGTCGTTCCGATCAATGGCTGACCTGCGGCTTTTCGAGATGTGGCAGGTCAGCGGTGATTGATGGCGCTCATTCACGCCTGTTTGGGACGGTTCAGGAATGGTGCGTGCTCCCGTTGCTCCGTGCTCCCGGCGAGAGCAGGGGAGCACGTGGAACGGCCGGCCGGGTCTGCGTGACGCTGGCGGACCTGGTGGTGAATCTGTCGGTCGGCGTTTCAGGCGAATGAGTGCGGTTCTTTGGGCTCTGTTCAGGAGTGCTGACCGGCCCTGTTGGAATCTGGTGCGTTGACCTGGGAGCCTTTCGATACGCAGGCAAGCTTTGACGCGTTGATCGGCGGTTCCGGGCCAGCGGATTGAGAGTCAGCTGCTCCTGTATCAGATCGGTGCTCTCGATATGAGTGTATGCCGGTTCGTCCGCGACTCCACCCGTTTCGATGTCGGACAATGACGGCGCGTGACGTCGGCTTCCCTGGCATCCGAGCACCCATCGAGCGCCCATGGCCGTCGGGCTGGAGTGTGGTCGGATCGCTCAGGTCGTGTCGTCGGTACTTACGGTGCGCTGCCGCGCTGGGTGTCGACGAGACCCGGCAGACGTCCAACAATTGTTGTACGATAGCTGTATGAGTGTTGGATTCCGTCCCACCGAAGAGGACCTGCGTGTCATCGAGGCCAATCGGCGCAACGATGAGAAGACCAGTGACGTCATCCGTCGCGCGCTGCGGCTGCTGGATCGCGAGGCGTGGGAGGAACGGGCTCGGGCCGACATGCATCGGTTGAGGACCGAGGATCTGTCCGGTGAAGCGGACGCCTGGGAGTACGACGCCGACGGCAACATTCGCATCGCCGGCACCGACCTGACGGTTCCGGCGAGGTCGCAGGATCGCGCATGATCCGGGGCGCGGTCTACCCGGTGGACCTGGGCGATGCGAAGCGTGGTCACGAGCAGCGGGGCCGGCGCCTCGGGCTCGTCATCAGCATCGAGCAGACCGCCTGGTCCGCGGTGGTCATCATCCCGACCTCGACCAGCGCCCAGGCCTCGGTCTTCAGGCCGGAGGTCATCATCGCCGGGCGAGAAACCAAGATCTTGGTCGATCAGATCCGTACCATCGACGTCTCCTACGTCACCGGCGAAATCGTTGACTACCTCACGCGGGATGACCTGGCACAGGTCGAGCACGGCCTGGCACGTTACTGCGGCCTTCTGCGCTGACCCGATCACCTTTCCCCAGCGCCGCTTTGCGCGCCGACAACCTCATCACACGCAGGTAGGCCCGACACTGGGCTGCGGCAGTGGAGCAACGACCACGCGCCGGCAAGGTCAGCGTGCTACGACAAGGCCAAGCGGCTGACCAAGGCCTGCGGGTGCCGAATACTGTGTCACCTCACGCGACCTGGGCGTATTCGTGAAGCAGGCCGCCGAGCCGATCTCGTCGGGTGACCCTGATCTCGGCATCAAGGGGATCGGGTAGTGCGCGGAGCGGGCTGGCCTGGTTTAGGGCCGGTGCGGACGACAGGTGTTGAAATGGGCCTCGTACTCGGCGAGGACCTTGCACAGGTGGCGTTCGTTCATGATGAGGATCCGGTCGAGGAGCTCGCGGCGGACGCTGCCCACCCACCGCTCCATGATCGCGTTCATCCGAGGGGCCTGCGGAGCACTGAGCAGTACACGGATGCCCTCGGTCTTGAAGACCTCATCGAACACGGCGGTGAACTTGCTGTCCCGGTCTCTGATCAAGAATCGGAAGTCGCCGGCGCGGTCGCCCAGGTCGAGCATCAGGTTGCGGGCTTGCTGGGCGACCCAGCCGGCCGTCGGGTTCGCCGTGACTCCCAGCACGTGTACACGGCGTGTGGCGTGCTCGACCACGGCGAAGCAGTACAGCCGGGCGAGTGTGATCGTCTCCACGCTGAAGAAGTCGCAGGCCAAGATCCCGGACGCCTGGGCCTTGAGAAACTGGGCCCAGGTCAGGTCACCGCGTCGAGGTGCCGGATCGAACCCGGCCTTTTTCAAGTCGCCTCGCGGCGATCGACAGTGACGTTCCGGAACTGGGCATCAACGTCACGGCCCTGGACGACATCAGCGGCCCAGATCTCGTCCCGGTCAACCAGTCGTTCCGGGACAACGCGGTGCACTGGCTACCTCCGGTGCCGGACACCCGGCACAGCGCCGTCGGCTGACGCCGGCGAGCCACGCGGGGTGGCGAGCAGCCCTGAAACCCGCTCACCACCCGACGGCACGACCTGGGGAGACGGTGCGCCGCTGCAACCGAGTCGTCCACCATGATGGGTTCGCCGTGAGCCTTGGGGGCCAGCATCCCGATGGTTCAGGACCACCACGAACTCCGCACCGACGGCCCGTATCGGCTGGTCCGCCACCCCATCTACACCGGACTTCTCGGCCTGGTCACCGGCGGCACGCTGGCCTGCGGCTTCGGCGTCTGGATCGTCATCCTGGCGGCCGTCGCCCCCTGGCTACTGCACCGGGTCCGTACCGAGGACCGCATGATGGCCGGCCGGTTCGGCGCCTCGTACGCGACCTACCGCGCCCACGTACCGGCGCTGATCCCGTTTGTCGGCAGCCGGACGAGGCGTGGCTAAAGCCTTTCCGTCGGGAGTGTCGACTCGACGCCAAGCATTACATCTCGCGGTTTCGCCGGAGTTGGCCGAGGGGACGAGGTCAGCTGATCACGCGAAATAACGTCAGGATGGCGAGTCCCCAATGAGAGTTCCGAACAGCATGGCGATTGCCATGACCGGCTCGCTTTTGGCCGGAAGTGCCATATTCGCCTCATGCGCCGCCGTTCCTGCCGGCGCCGCAGACGATGGCAATGGTCGATCGAGCAGCCGCAATGTCAATCGCGATCATCATCGGGGACGGGTCGTCGCCAGAATCCGAAACGGCAACCTCAACCTGAGCGACGCGCGGACACGGCGCTGCGTGGGCGGCCCTGTGTCCGCCAGCGCCCCGCTGCCCACCTTCCCGGCACCGCCGGGTGATCCGACCGCCGCGGCGATGCGGGCGTACCTGGACGGTCTGGCCGCGAACGGATTCACCGGATCGGTGCTGGCGCTGCGGCGTGGGGAGGTGCTGGCGCGTTTCGCCGCCGGCGAGGCCGACGAGGAGAACCACATTCCCCTCCGTCCGGACACGGTCTTCCGGCTCGCCTCGGTCACCAAGGAGTTCACCGCGATGCTCGCGCTGAAGCTGCGCGACTGCCGGGTGCGCATTGACGACCCCGTCTGCCCGTATCTCATCCCGAGATTCATCAAGGCCTGCCCGGCGGCGTGGCGGACCATGACGATCCGCGAGACCGTCACCCACACCTCGGGCATCCCCGATATCCAGTTTCTGCCCGACTTCTTCGCCCTGCTCTCGCAACCGACCACGACCCAGGCGCTCATCCAGCGGTTCATCAACGAGCCACTGGACTTCCCGCCCGGCACCGGCTGGAAGTACACCAACTCCGGCTTCATCCTGGCCGGGGCGATCATCGAGACGGTGACGCACCAGCCGTACGGTGTGGCACTGCACGACCTGATCACCGGCCCGCAGAACCTCCGGCACACCGGCTACAGCCGCGGAAACCCGCCGCCCGGGTACGCGAAGGGCTACTTCACGCTCGGGTCGCCCGCCCCGCCCACCAACGGTTCCCAGGCGTTCTCCGCGACCGGCATCTTCTCCAACACCGACGACATCGCCCGCTGGGACCGGTCGTTCGGCGCGTACCTGGTCGCACCGCCCGCCACCGTCAAGCTGGCGTTCTCGCCACAGGCGCCGTGCCCACCCGCCGGCTGCCTCAACCTGCCGTCGAGCCGCGTACGCCTTCGGCTGGATCCTCGACCGGCTCAACGGGCACCGGCTCATCTACCACCCAGGTCTTCTCCAGGGCTACCACGCGAGCAACATGTACCTGCCCAATGAGGACATCGAGGTGGTCGTGCTCAGCAACGTGGAGGACACCAACAGCAACGGCATCGCCCGCCACCTCGCGACGCTCGCCCTCGGGCCCTAGCGGGGAAATGCGCTGCGGCCGGTGAGGCGGGGAGGGCAGCCTGTGCCGCACGAAAATCGGATCGGGTTGTTGACCTGCGAGGTCTTGCTGCGGAGTGGTTGTTGAGGCTGGGAGTCTCGCGGGGTGGTTCTGACGTTGGTTTACATGATCACGAGGTTCGTTTTCGCAGCGGTGACCGTCCTTGTGCGACGTGAGGTGTCCAAGGACGCTGAACTGTTGGTGCTTCGTCATGAGAACGTCGTGCTGCGCCGTCAGGTGAAACGGGTGCGGTATCAACCCGCCGACCGGGTGTGGCTATCCGCGCTGGCTCGGTTGATCCCTCGGCATCGGTGGGTCGAGGTGTTCGGTGTCACTCCAGACACCTTGTTGCGATGGCATCGCCGGTTGGTTGCTTGGAAGTGGACCTATCCGCGTTCGGCGGCTCCGGGTCGGCCGTCCACGTCTGTGTCGATCAGGCGGTTGGTGGTGGCGATGGCCCGGCAGAATCCGGGGTGGGGGCACCGTCGTATCCAGGGTGAGTTGGTCCGGCTGGGTCACAGGATCGCGTATTCGACGGTGTGGGAGATCTTGAAGAAGGCCGGGATCGATCCCGCGCCGCAGCGCAGTGGCCCGACCTGGAGTGAGTTTCTCTCCGCCCAGGCCGACCGGATCATCGCTTGTGACTTCCTGCACGTCGACACCGTGCTGTTACGTCGGCTGTATGTGTTGATCTTTATCGAGCATGGGACCAGGAGGTTGCACATCGCCGGCGTGACGGCCAACCCGACCGGCTTGTGGGTGGCTCAACAAGCCCGGAACCTGGCGATGGATCTGGGCGTCCGGATGGACACGCTCCGGTTCGTGATCCGCGACAGGGACAGCAAGTACACCCTGGCCTTCGACGGAGTCTTCGATGCTGAGGGCATCGAGGTTATAAAGACGCCGCCGCGGGCGCCGAGGGCGAATGCGATCTGCGAGCGCGTTATTGGAACGCTACGCCGTGAACTCCTGGACCGGATTTTGATCCTCGGGCCAGGTCATCTGCGGAAGGTCCTAGCCGAGTACACACTGCACTACAACGGCCATCGGCCTCACCAGAGCTTGGAGCAGCGGTCTCCGGACGACGACCCTGCAGTTCCCGCCCCACTCATCGACCTTGCTGGCAGGCGGATCAAGCGAAGACCGATCCTCGGTGGCCTCATCAACGAATACGAGGCCGCATAGACCAGCTGACATAGCCGCAGGTCAAGGCCGCGATCCTATTTCCGTGCGGCGCAGGCCGAATTTTCGGCACGCACAGGCGTCACCGCGGATCCGCAGCGGCATCACGCCGAGCGTGTTCCGTGTCAGGCCGTACAACAGCGACCACACCATGGCGATCCAGCCTGCCCGACGTTCGCGTGATCCCGCCAGGAAACCAGCAGGTCAGTACCCGAATCGGGATTCTGGAACCCCACAGGGTATTTGCTGTTTATTCTACATTGCGCCAGAGGGATTCGTTTTTGAGGGATGACTTCCTGGGTGTGTGAGGGTTTTTTGGTTTGATTTTAAAGATGAAGAAACGGCGTTTTTTGGTTCCCGACAGTTTGTCTAGTTTCTGGTTGAGTTCCTTGATTGCTTTTTTGGTTTGGGGGGTTTTCCAGTTTGGAGTTCCTGTTTGGTTAAGTTCTTCTAGTTTTTGGACTTCTTCTTGTAGGTTGGTTGTCATCATTTCGATGTAAGCTTGGGCGAATTCTTGGGCGATTTCGGAGCCGAATGTTCGGGTGCACAGGTGATAGATGAGCTCGGTTCGCCAGTCTTCGGCGGTTTGCATTGACAGGTTGGACAGGGCTATGGGCAGTCGGTGGACTACCGCCAGGGCGGTACTTATGTCGGGGATTTTTTGTTCGTGGGCGAGCTGGGTGCATGCTTCTTTGGCGGTGAGGCCGTGCTGGGAGGCCGCCCGAAATACCGCCAGGGCATCGGCGGCCCGGTCGGCGAACAAGGGCGGGATGTTTGGTTTTCCCGACGGTTGGGGTTCGGTGAAAAGGCCGCTGGGCTGGTAGCGGCGGGTGACGGGAAAGCTCGGTTCGAGCGCCTTGTCGATGGCGGGTTCTCCGCCCGGAAGGATCGCACGCATGAGGTCGCGGATGTTGTCGGCTCGCTCGGCGTTCTGCTGCCAGCGCTGCGAATCCTCGAGGTGCTCGGTCAGCACGCTGATCATCCGACGTTTTTCCGGCCAGTCGTGCTGCCAGGTCTTGATGAAACCTGCCCGGTAGGCCCGCCACTGTTCGCGCGCGACCCTGGTAATCCCTGACGGGTTGCCCCCGGTCACAAGCAGCAGGACATCGAGCTTTCCGCGGATGTCGGGTTCTTCGGGGGCGAGCGCGTTCAGCTGGGAGTTCCAGTATCCGTCCTGCCCGGACACGAATCCGCCGCAGTCGACCAGCCAATTCACGAACGCGTCGATCACGAGATTCAGGTGTCTGCGGTGGCTGGCGATCGTGAGTACGGTGAGGACGCAGACGGGACTGTGGTCCGCGAGTGTCGCGATCTCGCCCGTCTCGACCCGTGCCCGCTGGCCCATCGCGGCCACGTCGAGGGGGCGTGACAGTTCCTTCCCGAGCCGGACACGCACGATGTCCAGACCGGAGGTCAGCCTGCCCGCCTCGTCGGCCATGGCCAGCTGGGCGATCAGCCGGAAGGCGATGGGGATGTTCCGCCCGAGAGCGTCGCAGGTCGCCGGGTATGCGTTCGGATGGTCGATGACATTCGTCACGAGCAGTTGAACCGCCGCGTCGAGTCCGTTCTCGAGTTCGGCGACCGTCATGGGCGGCTTATCGATGAGGCCGGACAAGAACCAGTCCTGGCGCCCGGACCGATCCGCCTGGGCCACGATGCCCTGGAGGCGAACATCCGCCGGGGACCACAGCAGCAGGGACGCCATGTTCAGGAGCGGTGGCACCAGGGTGGCGAGGTCGCCGTCGGGTAGTTGCCGCAGGGTCCGTTCGACTCGGGCCAGGTCCGTGCCGTCGCCCATCTCCATGAGCTTGATCAGCAGTTCCTGGCGGATCGTGGGATCGCTGCCACCGTCGTCGAGGGCGCTGCGGAGATCGGCGGCGGTGGGATTGCCACTGCGGAGCCTGGATGCCCGGTCCAGGCGCTCGTCGATCTCCCGCAGCTCCCTGAGGGCCGGCTCGGGTCCGCCGAAGACTCGTCGCTCGATCTTCGTGGCCAGCGCCCTGATGACCTCGACCGGTTCGTGCCGGTCGAGGGCTCCGGCGAGTAGGTCGTAGTAGGAGCGTTCGGCGCTACCCGCGGGCGGGCGACTGTTCCCCCAGGGCATCGGCGTGATCGCGCGGTCCGATTCGTCGACGTCGCGGGCGAAGAAGATCCGCAGCCGGTGCCGGGTCGCGCTGTTGGCCCACGTACCCCAGGTGAGCCTCGCGCGGTACCCGTACGGCAGGAGCGCGGCGACGCTGTCCAGGAACTGCAGTCGATCCAGGCACGTGGTGTGCTCGGCCTGGGTGATGCAGATCTGGCGGTCCTTCGTCAACAACAACGCAGCCGCACTGAGCGTGTCGATACCGAACTGCCGGATGTCATCGACGATCTGCTCCGGGTCGAGTGGATCGGGGGTGATCCGTATCGGCGGGCCGCCACCGGAATCGGGCAGGGGGATCGCGCACAGCGCCTGGTACAGACCAACATACGACACCCGTCGCTCGGCCAGCGCCGCATAAGGGACGCAGAAATACGATGTCGGCGCGATCTTCCGGCCGACTCCGTCCCTGTTCCCGGAGTCTGTCTGGATCGCCAGTCCGATATGCGGCGCCCCTCCGATGTCCGCCCGGCCGACCGTCATCCGCGGCAGGGCGTCGTCACCGTCAGGGGAGCCCGGAGAGAAGCGCGTGATCAGCTGATCGAAATGGGGGGCGCGCAGTTGGCCATCGCTGCAGCTGAGCACCATGTAGTCGGCCCGGGAGTTGGGCCGCTCGCTCCACAGTGCCCACTGCGCCTCTATCGGCACCATGTTCACACTCCTTACCGGGAGACCATATCCCCGACCCACAGCAGTGGCTCCAGCACGTTGATCGGATGGATTTCGCCGCGAATCACACTGTTCTTATCGTCATCCAGCACCACGTTCCGGAAATTCGCCCGCCGGAATTGGCTGGCTCCGGGAGGAAGGTAGAACCCGACCGACGACGTGGCGAAGTAGTTTACTCGGTCCCGGTGAAAATACCTTTGGATGGAGTCGTGGACCTTGATGGCGCTGCGGTTGGGCGACCGCTCGCCGAGTTTCATGAAGAGGTTCTCGGTCTGGCCGGCGATGATCCGCGGGAACAGGTACGGATCGTCCTTGTCTGCGGTCAGGTACCCCAGTTCGTAGGCGGTCTTGAAGATCCGAGGATCGTCCAGCTTGGTGATGCACACCGCCAGGTGGTGCGGCAAACGGGTGTCAAAACGCCCCTGCTGGTTGCAGATGAAGGCGATATTCTGCAGCGCCCATTGGAAGTGCTGGAACTCGTCGCCGTTGTCGTGCTCGCGCAGCGGGTCGAAGAGGTAGACCAGGCTGTCGCACACGGCGAGTTCCTCGGCGAGCTGGTCCGCGAGGCTGCTCGGCGACTGCACGGTCTTGGTCTCGCCGAAGTCGATCCCGAAATCATCATCGGAGGCAGGTCCGTCGCTGCCCGCGTACAGCCGACCCGGGGCGTCGACCAGTTCGAGCTGAAAGCGGAGCGGTACCGTCTCCCGCTGTTTCTTGAATCGCTTGCCGACGGTCTGCTCGCCCTCCCCGACAATCGTCCAGCTCAGCTTCTCGATCCCCTCGGTCTTCGGTGGAAAGACATGGCGCTGGGTCAAGCTCTCGGTCATTCGCGTGGCGAAGCGGACGGATGCAGGGTTGTCGCCGATGATGTTCCACTGGCCGGGGGCTTGGTTGACGGCCACGAACAGCGCGGCGAGAAACGAGGTCTTGCCGCTTCCGGAGGCACCCCAAAGACCGATCTTTCGATTCTTTTTCACCGGACCAGCATTGTTCGGGACAACCGTGCCAAAACTCACAGCTACCTCGTCATTCTTGGGATTCCAGCAACGGGAAGGCGAGCCGTTGCGCGAGTGGTACCAAAAGTCCGGCCGACGTGGCGAGTTGGTGCGGGTGGGTCGTGCCCAGTTGGTGTCGTGCGGTTTTGCCGAGTCGCCGCCATGCCTCGCCGAGGTACTTGGTCGAATCCAGTACGGCCACCGATGCCTGGCCGCCGGGGTGGTGTTCGATCCGTGACAAGAGCGTTTGCCAGTCGTGCCCGTGTGGGCAGGAGATCTCGCCGCCGTCCTCTTCCGGTGGGTGTGGGGGGCGGTCACCGAGGGTGAGCAGGACCAGCCTGCGGGCGACGGGGATCTGGTGCATGCCGCGGGCGATGGCGTCCAGCGCGTCCTCGATCGGCGCGGCCTGCGTCGGTCCCGGCTTGAACGCGTGGAACCGGTCGAGTGACCGCTGTGTCTCGTCGGGTGTGTCCAGCCACCGGCCGTACACCACCTGACGGTTCGCGCGGAAGTCGTGGGCCCGGTAGCCGACGAGCGCAACCCGGAACCGGCCGGGCTCGGGATACTCCTGCCGCAGCAGTTCGACCAGTTCGCTGACCAGCGCGCGCCGGTCCGCGAACCCGTCGTCGCCGAGGTCAAGCGCGCAGAGCAGGTCGAACTCACCGACATGGGGCATGAAACGGCGCGGCGTGCTTGCGATGATCTGGGACCACGGCCGTGTTTCGGGCATGACCCCGGGCGGCTCCACGAACTCCACCCGTCCCGGTTCCGCCAGCGTCGCCCGGAGCCGGTGCCGCCCTGGCCGCAGCCGTACGGAGTCGATCGACGTGGCCCTGGGCTTGGTGTTGTCCTCGCCCCAGCTGACCACGGCCAGGACAGTGCCCTGGTCGCCGGGGTGGGTACACCGTATGGTCAGGGTCCGTTCGGTGCCCACCTCCGCTCCCGCCGCGAAGAGCTCCTCGCTGCGCAGGACGATCCGCCTGCTCTTGGGGACGATGTGGGCGACGACCAGCTCAAGCTTGCCGCACAGCGCCGCAGCCTGGCGGGGAGCGGCCGATTCGTACCGCGGCATGGGTCGGTTCCTCGTGATCAGGGGTCGTGCTCGGCCGGGCCTGCCCGTGCGGACCCGCCGCTTAGCGGACGGGCCCCGCCCAGGTTCTCCACAGCCGAAACGGAAATCACCGGAGCATATAGCGACTTCCATTTACTACGCTGTGGCATGTTACACACACCGCCGGGGTCGTAGGCCCTGATGTCAAAGTATGTCCGATTCATCCGGATCGAGATGTCCTCCTAGGTCCTGGAATCGACGGAATAGAATGCTCCGAAGCGACGTCCAGGCGGATAGTATTCAATAGCCCTCCTCCGCCCTGATTTCGACCGGACCAGTCGTTCATGCCCCCGGGAGCGTGATTGTGAGAAGATTGCTGATTTGGCTTTCCGGTGTCCGTACCGATTTGCTGGACGAGGCGCGTGGGGACCGCGCCAAATACGAGGGTGTGGGCGCCGCGATTTTCTTTACCGCGACGCTCGCCGGTGTTTCGATGACCTTCGCGCTGAACACAACGCTGGACGTCTTCCAGCCACTGGCGATCCTGGCGGGAGCGGCTTGGTCGATGGGCATCATGCAGCTCGATCGATGGTTGGTGGTGTCGATCCAGCGGCGTGACAAGCCATGGCAGAACCTCTACATGGCGGGGCCTCGTCTGATGCTGGCCCTGTTGTTCGGTGTCGTCATCTCCACGCCACTCGTGCTGCAGATCTTCCGCCCGGAGATCGAGGCGAAGGTGGTGGAGATCCGGCAACACGACGCGGACGCGTTCCGGCGACAGCAGCAGACCGGTGCGGTGGGCGCGACCGTCGCCCGGCTCACCGCCGAGCGTGACTCGTTGGAAAAGATCATCCAGAGCGGTGGCGACGTGCCGGAGAACCCCGAGACCGACCCCAAGATCGTCGGCCTGCGGTCCCAGCTCACGAAGGCGCAGCCGAACAGGGACAAGGCGCTCAAGGATTGGCAGTGCCAGCTCTACGGGCCGTGCAAGCCGACCGGTAGCGGTCCGGTGGCACGGGCGGACGAGCAGACGTACCGTACGGATCAGCGGCAGGTCGACAGCCTCAACCGGCAGATCGAGGACCGGAAGAAGCAGCTCACCGCCAACGACCAAGCCAGCCGGGCGCGGCGGGCCAGCGACGCCAAGACGACCTTGCCGCAGGTGGAGAGCCAGCTCAAGACGTTCACCGACCAGCAGGACGCCCTGCAGCAGACCTTCGACGCCAAGAACCGCGGCTCCGCCGGGCTGCTCCTGCGGCTCAAGGCACTGGACCAGGTGTCGGCGGAGGACAGCACGTTGAACACCGCGCGGCTGCTTCTGCTGCTGCTCATCACCACCATCGAGTGCCTGCCGGTGCTCGTCAAACTGCTGCTCACTCTCGGCCCGATGAACAGCTACGAGAAGCTGCAGGCGGAGGCCGAGGCGGTCGAGACGGAAGAGGCCCTCCTCCGCATCAAGACACGGAACCGGCGCGGCGAGGGGGAGGCCCGGAGTGTGATCGACGGCATCTGGGGTCCCCCCGGTGAGGACGACGCGCACGCCCGTACCCGTCGGCTCCCTTCGGACGGCGACACGGAGAACATCGACGAGGCCGGCGACGAGGGCGCCTTCATGTGGGACGACGACGAGCTCCGGCAGATGCCCGACGGCACCGTCTTCGGGCCCCCGAACGGTGGCCCCGGTTACGACGGCGCGCCGGCCCCCGAGCCCCCGCCCACGAACGGCGCTCGGCAACCTAGGAACGCACCAGTCGACGATCTGCTGGACTTTGACGAGGAGGGCTGAACCAGAGGCCAGCATGCACGACGACGACTCCGGAGGTATCACGCGTGACCAGCTCCAGCTCCGAGCGCTACGAGGTGGTCCGCAGGCTCGGTGAAGGCGGCATGGGCAGCGTCTGGCTTGCCTGGGACACCCTTCTCCAGCGCAACGTCGCTATCAAGCGCATGCGCCTGGGAAGCCAGAATCCGGCGGTGTCCAACGCCCGCGTGCTGCGGGAGGCCCGCGCCCTCTCCCGGCTCAGCCACCCGAACATCGTCCGTGTCATCGAACTCGTCGAGGGCGACGATGGCCCGTTGATCGTGATGGACTACGTCGAGGGGCACTCGCTCGATGACTGGATCAAAAAACGGCCGGCCAAGCTGACCGAACGGAGGGTGGCCGAGATCGGCCTGACCGTGCTCGACGCCCTCAAGGTCGCCCACGACCGCGGCGTCCTCCACCGCGACGTCAAGCCCGCGAATATCCTCATCAAGGACACCGCCGGGTCGCTGCGGTCACGCATCTGCCTCGTGGACTTCGGCAACGCCGCGATGGAAGGTCACGAACTGACGACGCGGGGAAACGTCGTCGGAACGCTCGCATACGTCGCACCCGAACGGTTCGACCGTACGACGATCGGGCCCGCGTCCGACCTGTGGTCGCTGGGGGTGACCCTCTACGAGGCGGTGGAGCGGCGTCTCCCATTCCAGCGGGAGAACACCCTCCAGATCTACCGGGCGATCCACGATGATGCCCCCGACCCGTTGGAACACGCCCGCCAGCTCGCCGGTGTGCTGACGCGCTTGCTGGAGAAGGATCCGGAGCAGCGCCCGAACCCGGACGAGACGGGCGCCATGCTCCGCCAGGTGATCGAGGCAGGGAAGGCCGAACGCACCAGTCAGGGCGGGGACGAGCGCACCACCGAGGACACTGACACGGACTTGGACGATACAGGACGGCAGGACACCACGACGCTGCCGCCGTCCATGGGCTTCGCGGAGATCGCGGCGCTCAGCCCGAAACAGGCCGTCGCGGTTCTCCGCAAACTGGGACCGCGACGGGCCGCGCCGATACTCGGGCGCGTGGCGGCGAAGAATCCGAATGGCGCGAACGCGGTGATCAAGGAGATGGACGATCCGTTCGCCGTCGAGCTGCTGCGCCACACGAAGCCGGCCGCCGTGATCACCCTGCTGCTGGGCCTGACGGCCGAGCACGGAGCGCGGCTGGTCGGCCAGGTGCCGAAGTCGTCGGCGGCCGCGATCATTTCGGCGCTTTCGGCCCGGGAACCGCGGACCGTACGGCTCATGGAGGCCCTGTCTCCGAAGAGCGCCGCCCGGCTGTTGGACAGCGCGGCGGCCGAGCAGGTCATTGCGCTGACGGAGCCGTACGGACGGCAGCGGATCACGGCCGTCCTGGCCGTGATGAGCCCCGGCCGGGTCGCGGAGATATTGGATCGCATGTCCGTCAACCTGGGCAGGGCCGCGATGGTGCTGCGCGGCTTGCCGCGCGATCGGGTCGGGCCGGCGCTCGACCTGATGGACGCGGCCCGAGCCGCCGTGATCCTGCAGGCCGATCCGGCGCGGGCCTCAGGCTTCCTGCGGCTGATGCGGCCCGAGTGCGCCCTGAGGGTGATCGAGCACATGGACCAGGTGCTCTGACGCGTGCGCGGAGCACGCCGGACGACGTCGAGAAGGATCGCCGGGTTCGTGTAGGTGCCGGAGACTCAACCACCAGTCGTGACCTGGGGTTTCCTGTTCCGTAGGTGGGCGGTGCCCGTGACGTGCAGGATCGAGTCTTGTGGCGCTCCGGCTGCTTTGTCTCGCCTTCGTCCGCTTACTCGGCTGGCTCGCTCTGCTGACGCTGTGCCTGCCGAAAACCTCATCCATACAGGTGGGAGGGGTGGAGGTTGATCGTTGGGTCCGGGCGTGGTGGTGGTTGTTCACTTCGGAGCGCCTGCGTGGAAGGTGGCCGCCGCGGCATGATGGCCGGCTGTGTTGTTGCGACTGGCGTACTTGACGGTGACGAACACGTTCGCGGTGCTGCGTCTTCTTCCGGTGGGCGATAGGGACAAGGACGTCGAAATCCTGGCGCTGCGGCATCAGATCGCCGTGCTGGAACGTCAGCTGGGTGGGAAGAAGGTGCGGTTCACCTTGTCCGACCGGGCGATCCTGGCGGCGCTGGTCCACCGTGTGCGGCCGGAGGTGCTGCGTCGGCTGCGGCTGCTGGTATGCCCGGACACAGTGCTGCGCTGGCATCGTGACCTGATCGCGGGTCGGCACGCTGCCCGGTCCAAGCCGAAGCGGCCGGGCCGTCCGCCGACCGTGCGTTCCATCCGCGTCCTGGTGCTGCGTATGGTCCGGGAGAACCCCGGCTGGGGATACCGGCGCGTGCACGGGGAACTGCTCGTGCTGGGGGTGAAGGTCGCCGCGTCGACGGTGTGGGAGATCCTCAAGAACGCCGGGATCGACCCGGCACCAGAAAGGGCCTGCACCACCTGGGCCGCGTTCTTGCGTTCCCAGTCCGACGCGCTGCTGGCGTGCGACTTTCTGGAGACCGTCACCCTGTCCGGGGCGCGGATGTACGTGCTGGCGGTGATCGAGCACCGCACCCGCCGGATCCGCATTATGGGCGCGACCGCACACCCGACCGCGTCCTGGGTGGCCCGGGCCGCAAGGAACTTGGTCATGGACCTGGGAGACGCCGGATGCCGAGCACGGTTCCTGATCCGCGACCGAGACGGCAGGTTCCCCGCAGTCTTCGACGCCGTCCTGGCCGATGCTGGTCTCGAGGTCGTGCTGACCGGAGTCCGGATGCCGAGAATGAATGCGATCATGGAGCGGTGGGTGCAGACCTGCCGTCGTGAACTCCTCGACCGGACGTTGATCTGGAACCACGGCCACTTGCTTCATGCGCTGCGCGAGTTCGAAGGCTTCTTCAACGAGCATCGACCTCATCAGGGCATCGCGAACGCCCGCCCGCTTCATTCGCTGCCTCCACCGATCACCGATCCTGACCGAATCACTTGCCTGAACGTGCGACGACGTCAACGCCTGGGCGGAATCCTCAACGAGTACGAGCATGCCGCTTGACCTGCATGGATGAGGTTTTCGGCATGCACAGGGTCATCGTGGATGAAGGCGGCGTGAGCCCGGTCTGCTGCGGTCGCGTGGAACAGGAGAAGGCGTGCCTCGATACTGCCGGTCTTGACAGGGATGGGCGAGAGGGAGTGCTCCTGACCGAGGTATTCGAGCCCCCACAACCCACAACCCACACCCGACAGGCCAGGTCCTCGGTGTCACGGCCCGCCCGGTTGCGACTTCCTTAATACCGGTCCGTGCACTGAACGCTCGGCACACCCAGCCCGTGCGGCCGGTAAATGAAACAGGCCCGGAACCATGGATCGTGCGGGCCTCTCTTGTAGATCGCCGGCGTATTCTCGACCGTCATCCCTTTCGCTACCTTTGTCGTGCAGGTGTGCCAATCACTGTCACCGGGCACCTTGGTCCATTGCAGAGCGAGCTGAAAGTCGGCCGGATCGACATGGGTCATGCCCTCGGCCCAGTAGAAGGTCTCCTCGCGTCCGCCGGCACTACGGCGGTTGCCGTGCGACAGCTGAACGTAGGCGGTCGGCCCGTACCCGATGAATCCTCGTGGCTTGGGGACCTGGACGGCACCACTGGCGAGGTCGTTCTCCTGGACGTCCAGCCGGTTCCGGTCAGGAATCGCGCACTGCTTGTCGCCCTGCCCGGGAATGCCTCGCTTATCCGGCAGGAGCAACGGCTCGACCGTCGGCAAGGCAGGCGCCTGTTTGATCTCCCACCGTGTTGCCCGCTCACATGGCGCGTGCAGCACCGCCGTGCCCGCCAGAGGTGTCCCGGCGACCTTTAGGCAATGCCCGGTCTGCTCGTTTCTGATCATGAACGTGCCGCCGGAGGCACGTACGGCCGTCCACTGGTGTGACTGATCCTCGTGGCACTCCCACGTTCTGGTCCCCGCGCTGTCCTTATCGGGGTCCACTGGTTCGAGGCACATCAGCATCGTCCCGTGCACGCGCAACTGCCGGAACCCGGGTACGCTCGCGTCCGACGGTACGAAGTCCCATACCCCAACCGCGCCGTCACCAGTCCCAGGCTCGACTATGGCGGCCGGACTCCCCTCCCGCGTTGGCCACACACCCAACCGGAGCCCTGGCGACCCGGCCGGACTGATCACGACCGGGTTGCGTAGATCCACCAACCCACCCGGCCCCGGCTTCGCAGGCTCGGAAGCCGGCGAGTTGTGCTGGCGACCGGCCCACCACACAACCGCCGAGCCCGCGAGCAGCACTAGCACGAGGCCCGCGGCTATCTGCGAACCTCGGCGAATAAACGTGCCGCGATCAGGGCCGACATTCCGAGTGTGACCGCCAAGTCGGGTAGTGGGTCGGCGCTGGAACAAGGAGCGGTTGGGCTCGGGAAGTGGCCCGGGGGCAGACTCCGGGGACAGGGCAGGTCCCGGCCTTGCCACCTCCAGAGGATCCGGACCGAAGTCGACCGGAGGAAACGACCGACGCGGAGCGTCCAGCGGTGCCTCAGACTCCTCCGTCGCCCGTCGCGGTGTCTGCGTGTCGACATGTGGCGCCGGATCATCGATCGGTCGGGACACGTGCGCACTGCCGCTGTATTCGGCCATCAACTCGTCGAACCGATCGAGCCATAACCGCGCCGCGTCCTCAGGCATCTCGATCAGGTCGAGGAACCCTTCGATGAGCTGCCTGGGTTGTCGCATCTTCGGTAGCCGGCCAGGTGTCATCAACGCGTCGTTCAACGTTGACCTGCTCAAAACCATGGCCCGGGCCTGCGCCATGCGCCCCAGCGTCTCGTACGACAGCCCGGAAAGCTCTCTCAGCCGTCTGAGCAGACCCGCGAACTCATCGAACGACCGAGCCGAACGTGGGTCAGGCAGATCATCTGGGAGCAGGTCCCTAGCGCGTGGCCCGAAATGCCCGTGTGCCTCCGGGCGTAACCGGGTGAGGACGCCAGGGTCGACTGCGCCCGCCGCTGGCAGCCGCAGCAGTTGGATGTCGGCAATCCCGTCCAGCCCGTCTAGCAGGGTAACCAGATCCTCGGACCTGGTTACCCATACCGTCTGGGCCAACCAGCCGTCCGCGCTGTTGTACCGGCCCGAGACCACCCCCACTACCGTGCCGTCGCTGTCGCGGATCACTGGCGCGCCGCTCATACCTGGCAGCAGCGCTTCTGCAGTCATCCGTGCGACGGGCGGCGAGTCCTCCACATCACGGGTCCTGCCCACCGCCCGATGGTCCGTAGCGACCGCAGCACCCGCCCGGACCCTTCAACCACGCCATGGCCGGTCACCGTCACGTCGGTCTGGGCCTCGACCTGGTCCGTTGCGGCCAGGTTCCCCGCTGACGCCGCCAGCGGCATGTCGCAGGCCAGCACCGCCAAATCGTGCGCCTTATCGAGCCGCTTCACGGCCGCCTCGGCCGCAGCCCCGCCCGCCAGGGGATCGATCGCCACCTGCGCGCCCACGGCAGCCTTGCCAAGACGCTTAAGTACATGCCAAGCCGTGACTAGCACGCCAGGAACGATCTGGAAGCATGTGCCTATCGGACTTCCGTCCTCATCCAGGACCCTTCCCAGGTATCCAGGCACCGGCCCGCCCGCAGCCCCGGCCGTGGCCATCACGACGAGCCAGCGGGAACGCTAGCCTCCTGCCCTGGCGCAGGCGACTCCGTCGGCTGCGCGGTGTCAGCAGGCACCCCGGCATCCGGAGGCGCTGCCGATTGTGCCGCCACGTCGTAGGAGAGGGTCACCTTCAAGCTGGCCTCACCGGCAACTCCCGCCATGATGACCCCGCCGGAAGCGGAGAACTTCAGCCCGAACTCCACTTCAAACCGGTTCGGCCGCGCTGCCGCCCCCGCCCGCTCGATCATTCCCGCCGTCGACCTGGCGACCGCGACAATCGCGTCTTCCGCCCGGCTGAACGCATCCGTGACCTCGCCGGTCGCCTTCGAGACCCGGCTACCCGAGGTATCCTCGGTCCCGGTCAGGCCGACGGCCTCCACCGCAATCTCAACGCCGTCTACCCGAACCGGGATAGGTCGGCTGCCAGCCACCGCGCATCACCCCACACTCGCCGTGATGGCCCGCCGCCATCGCATCGTCACGTTAAAAAGAAACCTATCCTTGCCAGCTCCGAACTGCCGCTGTATGCCTGCAAACCATCATGTAATAGTTGAAGGCGACTAGTGTCATGCGCCTGAAATTCGTCGGCAAATCGTGCTAGTGATTCGAGGATCTCTTCGGCGGTCTTGGTCCACACGAACGGTCGGGGATGGGTGTTCCATTCGGCGACCCAACCGCGGATGTCGTTCTCCAGGGCTTGCACGCTCTTGTGGGCACCGCGGCGGATCATCTGGTCGGTCAGGAACCCGAACCAGCGTTCGACCTGGTTGATCCAGGACGAGCCGGTCGGGGTGAAATGCATGTGGAAGCGGGGGTGGCGGGCCAGCCATGCCTTGATCGCGGGGGTCTTGTGGGTGCCGTAGTTGTCGCAGATCAGGTGGATGTCCAGCTCGGCCGGAACGGCCTTGTCGATGGTGATGAGGAACTTTTTGAACTCGGTCGCGCGGTGCTGGCGGTGCAGTTCGCCGATCACGGTCCCGTCGGCGATGTCGAAGGCGGCGAACAAGGTCGTGGTGCCGTGCCGTGGCGGGCGTAGTCATGGGTGCGGCGCTCGGGCATGCCCGGCATCATCGGCAGCACCGGCTGTGACCGATCCAGGGCCTGGATCTGGGACTTCTTCGGCGCACAGCACTACCGCTTTGTCAGGCGGGTCGTGGTAGAGACCGACGATGTCGACGACCTTTCCACCAGCAACGGATCACTGGACAGCTTGAAGGTCTCGCTCCGGTGCGGCTTGAGCCCGAAGTCCCGCCAGATCCGCCCGATCGTGGACTTGCTCAGCCCGCTGCGCCTGGCCATCGAGGTCCGCGACCAATGCGTGGCGTTCTTCGGTGTTTCCTCCAACGTCGCCACCACCACCTCTTCCACCTGCTCAAGGGTGATCGACGGTGGCCGGCCCGGCCGGTCTTCGTCCATCAAGCCATCCAGACCCAACTTGACGAACCGGCCACGCCACTTGGACACCGTGTCGGGATGCTGTGCCGTGCCAGAACTCGTGCAGGCTGGTTGACCTGGGCGTCTACCCTCATCGGTCATGTCCCTCCGACTCCTGTATTTGATCTTCGTTCGCCTGATCGGCTGGTTGATGTTGCTCGCTCGGAGCGAGGCGTCCAAGGACCTGGAAATCCTCGTGTTGCGCCACGAGGTCTTCGTGCTGCGGCGTCAGGTCTCCCGGCCGAAACCGGACTGGGCTGACCGGGCGATTCTGGCCGCGCTCACGCGTGTTCTGCCGGCCTGGCTGCGAAGCCATCGGATCGTGACGCCGGGCACGCTGCTGGCCTGGCACCGCCATCTGGTCAAACGGCATTGGACCTAGACACGGTGTTCCTCAGGCGCCTGTACGTGTTCTTCGTCATGGAGATCGAAACACGCCGCATCCACATCCTCGGCGTCACCACCAACCCAACCGGAGCCTGGACCGCCCAGCAGGCACGGAACCTGCTGATGGACCTGGGCGAACGGGCTGATCGGTTCAAATCCCTCATCAGAGACCGCGACGGAAAGTTCTCCCGGGTCTTCGACGAGGTCCTTACCAGCAGCGCGATACGGATCATCAAAACACCACCGCGATCGCCCCGGGCGAACTCCTACGCCGAAAGATTCGTGGGCACATTGCGGCGCGAGTGTCTCGACCACCTGCTGATCTACGGCGAACAGCACCTGCGGCGGGTGTTGACCGACTACGAGCGGCACTACAACGGCCATCGGGCTCACCAGTCCCGCGACCAAAGACCGCCGCTGCACGATTCCGGCCAGCCGATCGACGTCACGGCTTTGATCAAGCGCCGTACTACCGTCGCGGGCCTGATCCATGAGTATCGAAGGGCCGCCTAACGATCACGTGAAAGCCCAGGTAAGAGCTCGACGATGAGTTCTGGCACGGCACAGGGACACCAGATGCCGGGGATCGGCGGGG
>CAWKKD010000004.1:0-827761 GCA_963850195.1 uncultured Actinomycetota bacterium | reverse complement strand
CTGAGGGCTCTCGGCAGGAACAGTCGACGGGCCACGTAAGTCTGCGGATGGCCATTCACTCCGCTTATGGCCTCTTGGCATTAGGCGCGAAGGTGCAGCCGGCCGGCCGGGAACAGCGTGTCGAACCGGTCGCTCAGCTGCACCAGCGCGGGACATATCTGCGCGCCGACCCGGAGCGGGAGTGCGGGCGAGGCCGCGAGCGGCTTGCGGGCCAGCGCCATGTTCAGATCGTCGATGCACGACATGACGACGCGAGCGCGGGCCGCCACCTCCATGCCGATGGGCGTCGGCGTGACGCCCTCCGGTGACCTGACGAACAGTTGGACACCCAGATGGCTCTCGACGCGGCGAAGCGTGGTGCTCACGGCGGGCTGCGTGAGGTCGAGGTGAGCGGCAGCCTTGCTGATGCTGCCGGTCGTCGCGATGGCTTCGATCATCCGGAGGTGGTGCGGGCCGAGATCCAAGGGCGTCCGATCCCGTTCGCCTGTTCGTTACGCCGGACATTAACTCCTGTCACATCGGAAGTAATGTTGGAGATGTCCTACTACACGATTGATTTCGAGGGAACGCCGGTGGGCCGGCGGCGACGGTGTTCGTGATCGATTCGTGACGTACGAGGCCGCGCCGCGGTGGCAGACGTTTCATCGACCGGTGCGGAGCCGGTGGTGGAGACGCCGGCCCATTTCCGTGCAACTCTGGGAGCTGTAGGCGCTCACGGCGAACACTGGATGTGAACCATGAAGATGCGACTCGTCGCCGCCCTTTCGGCCGTTGTTCCGCTGCTCCTGGCGATCGGGGTGCCACCTGCTTCGGCCGGTGCCGGTCCGCAGAAGATCGCGGTGCCCGCCTACTTCCCGCCGGGCGATTACTGGACGCAGCTGGACCAGTCCGGCGGCAATGCCGTCGCGGTCGCCAACCCGAACAACGGTCCGGGTAGCGGCTTCGACCAGGGCTATGCCGATACCATCAGCGCCGCCCACAACGCGGGGGTGAAGGTCCTGGGCTACGTGGACACGGGCTACTTCGGCCTCCCGCCGAACAACCGGCGTACGCGAAGCGGAGAGACGTCGGCCGCCGCCTGGACCAGCCAGGCCGAGGGCGACGTCGACGCCTGGTACGGCTACTACGGAGGCTCCGGGCTCGACGGAATATTCTTCGACGACGCGCTGGCGGACTGCGGTAGCGGTAACGCCCACGTCGGCCTTTACATCACGCTCCGGGATTACGTGAAACAGCACACCGGTGCCACGGTGGTGGACAATCCCGGAGGCAGCGTCGAACAGTGCTACACCAGCGCCGCCGACACGCTGGTCACCTTCGAAGGCACGTACGCCACGTATGTCGACTGGAGCCCCCCGGCGTGGGAGTCGTCCGCGAGTCCGAGCCGGCTGTGGCATCTCGTCTACGACACACCGGACGAGAACGGCATGCGGAATGCGATCGCCCTGTCGAAGGCGCGCAATGCCGGCTACGTCTACGTCACTCCGGACAACGGCTCCAACCCATGGGACACCTTGCCCAGCGGGTCCTACTGGACGAACGAGCTGTCCCAGGCCGCCGCCGGCTCGTAGATCCGAGCGCCCGGCGCCTTCGGGTTCAGTGACGCGTGTAGAAGGGGGCGAGCGCGCTCCTGGCGTGGGTGATGGCGCGGTTGGCGTCGGGTCCGAAGTGGGCGATCACGCTGAGGTGCTCGCGCAGGTGGAGCACGGGCATGCGGGCGGTCCAGCCGGCCGGTGAGGGGTTGAGTTCCTGGTAGCGGGCGAAGAACCGCCGGGAGGCCGCCGGGCGGGGGCAGCACCACAGCATGGACAGGTCGACCTCGGCCCAGGTACGGGAGATGGCCGGGTCGATGACGGTGATCCGGCCGCCCGGCCGGCTGAGCAGGTTGGCCGCCCACAGGTCGCCGTGGGTCAGGACCGCCGGCATGGCGGGGATCACCTCGGGCAGGCGGGTGCACAGGCGTTCGACGGCGCGTCGGTCGGCGTCGGTGAGGGCCTGTTCGGCGGGTGGCTCGGCCAGGTAGCGCAGTAGCCGGTTCTGGGCGAAGAAGTCGTGCCCGTCGACGGTCCAGGTGTTGATCTGCCGCAGCCGGCCCAGGTAGCCGTCGTGCTGCCAGCCGAACCGGTCACCGGCCGTGCCGCGGTGCAGGGCGGCCAGGTCGTCGGCGAACGCCTCCCAGGAGCGTTCTCCGTCATCGCGGTCCGCCAGCGCCTCCAGCAGCAGCATTCGCCTGGTCACCGCGAGTACCCGTGGGGTCGCCACGTGGCCGGTCCGGGCGAGCGCGGCCAGGCCGTCGGCCTCGGTCTGGAACAGGCCGGGGACCGTGTCGGGGAGGGTCTTGCCGACCATGCGCGTGCCGTCCGCGCAGGTGATCAGCCAGGTGTCGGCGACGGCCCCGCCGGACAGCCGGACCGTATTGACATCGTCGGCTCGCCCGAGCGCGCGCAGTTCGCTCCGCAGGACGCCGTCGCCGCGCAACGTTCCCCTTCCTCCGGCCCCGACAGGGCCGTCAGCCGTGAGAGATCATTCCGGTTCGGATGGCGGTGACGACGGCCGCCGTACGGTTGGGGGCGCCGAGCTTGAGCATGACGCTGGTCACGAGCCGTTTCGCGCCGTGATCGGAGATCGACAGCCGCCGCGCGATCTGCTTGTTGCTCAGGCCCTCCGCTAGGAGGCCGAGGGTCTCGTTCTCCCGTGGGGTGAGCATCACGGGCCGGGGGAACCGGCCGCCCGCCGGGGAACCCGCGCGGGCGAGGAGTTCGCGGCCGAAGCGTGCGGGCATCGGCATCTGGCCCGTCACGATGCGGTCGAGCGCCTCGTTCAGCTCGGAGGAGGTCAGCTCCTGCTGGATCAGGAAGCCGTCGGCGGTCAGCGCCGCGGTGGAGGAGGCGCCGGCGGCCTCGGTCTCGTCGAGCAGGATGAGGATCTTGGGTCCGCCTCCGGCGGGCGCCAGTTCGCTCGCGACGTCGCTCTCGCTGGTCGTGATGATGAGGACGTCGATCTCGCCGTCGGCGACGAGCTTGCCGGCCTCGTCCTCGCGGTCGCAGTGGTGCACCGAGCGCACCGCGGGCAACTGGTGGAGTACGGCCTCCAGGCCGCGTCGAAACCGTGACGGCCGGTCGCATGGGGAGATGAGGCCGCGCCCCATATACATCGGCGTTGATCCTCCCGCCGGACCCATCGGAGAATACGTCCAGGTCACACAGGGTGACAGAGATTTCGGCACCCACGGCCGGAGTTCAACGCCACCTCGACGTCGGATCCGCTGACCGTTGGAGTACGCCTGGCGGCCACGCGAACGACAGGTCGGGAGCTCTATGATCATCTGCGCATATCCGATCGTCCGTCCAGCGGTACGGACCCCGAGCGCGGAGAGTGAGCGGCATGAGCTTCATAGCCAAGGCATTTGAGATCAGTGAAAAAGGCTTCGAAGCCGGCGTCGAGGCCGTCGAGGAATGGAACGAGAATCGGCACGCGCAGCGGCTGCTGCTCAAGCTGGGGGTGGCCGTCTATGCCGAGCAGCGCCTGGGCAACGACCGCGGTCCGGTCGAGCGCATCCTGAAGGCCATCGACGGCCATGTCGCCGAGCATGGCGAAGTCGACCTGGACCATCTGCGGTTCGCCAAGGAGGTACTGGGCGAGGACTTCGTCACCGCGCACAGCGATGACGAGCCGACCGACACCGTACCCAGCACCGCCCCCAACGCCTGAGAGACTGTTGGGGAGCCCCATGCCCTGCTGCGCGGCATCCAGGCGCCGCCTCGCCGCGTTGTCGTCGGTCGCCGGCCGACACCGGGCCGACTCCCTCCTCCGCCTTGCGACGCGCCCCCTGGCCCGCCGCTCGCGACGGACGAGGGCTCCCCAACAGTCTCTGAGGCCGAACGGCCGAGCGCTCGGGTTCCGCTGCCGCGGCGACTCTTCTTCCTCGCCCGTGAGATGGCGGCACGGCCGGGCCTGCCATGGCTGGGTGAAGACGTGGCCGTCGGGGATTGCCTTTCCCGGGTTGTTCTTCTGCCGTTGCGCCACGATGTAGGGACCTGGGGGACCTTCATCCGAGGATCAGCGTCAAAGTGGTCAGGACTCCGCCGAGCGGCGTGTGCCGACATGATCGAGAAGCTGCGCCGCCTCGCCGAAGACGGCGAGGGCAGGGCGAAACCGGTCGTCGAGAAGGTCGAGAAGGCCCAGGGCAAGACCGACGCCGCAGCGATCAACATCATGCGGGAGGTGGAGACCGGCCTCCTCCTGGACACCGCCCTGGCAGGTTGCGCCGCCGGTATCTGCAGGGCGCCTGGGGTCGGCCACCGCTGCGCGCGGGGTTTTGATCGGGATCTGTGGGCGCTATCGCAGTTGGTCGCGGCGGCGGGTCAGGTAGGCGGTCTCGGCGGTGTTGCCCGCCAGTTCGATGGCTTTGTCGTAGGCCGCGCGTGACTGCTGGCTGTGGCCCTGCCGGCGCAGCAGGTCGGCGCGGGTGGCGTGGTAGGCGTGATAGCCGGCCAGCTTGTCCTCAAGACGGTCGACGGCCGCCAATGCCACCTGCGGGCCGTCGAGTTCGGCGACCGCGATGGCCCGGTTGAGGGCGATGATCGGCGAGGGGTCGAGGCGGACGAGCTGGTCGTAGAGGGCGAGGACCTGTGACCAGTCGGTGTCGCGTATGTCGCGGGCGGAGGTGTGCACGGCATTGATCGCGGCGAGGATCTGGTAGCGGCCCGGAGCGACCCCGGCGGCGGCAGCGGCGAGGCGTTCGCGCACCAGCCGGTGACCCTCGGCGATCAGCGCCGCGTCCCAGGCCCCACGGTCCTGCTCGTCGAGGGAGACCAGTTCGCCGCCGGCCGAGACCCGGGCGGTGCGGCGCGCCTCGATGAGCAGCATCAGCGCCAGCAACCCGGCCACCTCGCCGTCGTCGGGCAGGAGGGCGCGGATCAGGCGGGTGAGCCGGATCGCCTCGGCGGTCAGGTCGTGACGTAGGGGATCGGTGTCGGGGCCGGTCGCCAGGTAGCCCTCGTTGAACACCAGGTACAGCACGGCGAGCACGCCGGAGACGCGTCCCGGCAGATCCTCGGCGGACGGCACCCGATAGGGGATGCGAGCCGCCTTGATCTTGGCCTTCGCGCGGGTGATCCGCCGCTCCATGGCGGTCTCCTGCACGAGGAAGGCGCGGGCGATCTCGGGCACGGTCAGACCGCCGACCATGCGCAGCGTCAGCGCTACGCGGGTCTGCGTCGCCAGCGCCGGGTGACAGCAGGTGAAGATCAGCCGGAGCCGGTCGTCGTCGATGGCGCCGACAGGCTCGGGCGGGTGGTCGTCGTACACCATCTGAGCCTCCTTGTGCTTGTCGTCGCGCTTGTTCTCGCGCCGGATCCGGTCGATGGCCTTGTGGTTGGCGGTGGTGGTCAGCCAGGCGCCGGGGTTGGGCGGTACGCCGTCGGCCGTCCACCGCTCGACGGCGGCTGCGAACGCCTCGGCCGCCGCCTCCTCGGCGATGTCGAGGTCACCGAAACGCCTGGTCAGGGCGGCGACCACTCGGGCCCACTCCTCGTGGTGGGTCCGGGTGATCGCCTCGCGGGCGTCGACGTCGTTCACTGGAACGGCCGCACCTCGATCTTCCGATCGCAGACCTTCGACGCCTCGGTGGCGAGCTTGAGCGCCACATCCAGATCGGGGGCCTCCCACACCCAGACGCCGGCGAGGTACTCCTTCGACTCCACGAAAGGCCCGTCGCTGAACACCGCCTGCTCGCCCCGGTTGTCGATGACCGTGGCCGCGTCGGTGTCCGCGAGTCCGCCCGCGAAAACCCAGTGGCCATCGGCGATCAGTCGTTCGTTGAACGCGCTGATGGCGGGCCCCCTGTCCGTGCTGCCGGGATTGCTCTTGTCATCGATCACGGAAACCAGATACTGCATCTGAAGATCATCTCCTGTGGTGCCAAGACAGCGTGGTTCGGTGGTCAGGGATTTCAAGCCGTTGGCGCATACTGCGGGCGCCCGGCCGGCCGGTAGACCTGGATCGTCACGCCCTTGGAGTCGACGCGCGACTCGACCAGGTCGAGTGCAAGATCCGGGCCCGCGTCGGGGAACAGCCGCGCGCCCTGGCCGACGATCACCGGGATGGTGATCAGAGTCATCTCGTCGACCAGATCGTTCTCCAGCAGCCACCGAGTCAGCGCGCCACTGCCGTGCACCTGCAGCTCACCCCCCGGCTTGGCCTTCAGCTCTCGGACGGCGGCCGCGACGTCTCCGGACAGGACGGTGGTGCCCGACCACGCCGGATCGGTGAGTGTGGTCGACGCCACGTACTTGGGCCGTGTGTTCAACGCTTCCACGACGGACTCCCAGCCAGGGGCATCCTGGACCGTAAACGTCCCCCATGAGCCGGCGAACAGCTCGTAGGTCCGCCGCCCGAACAGGAACGCCTCGGCGCGCTGGTAGGTCCGGTTGATGAACGCGGCGGTCTCGTCGTCGCCCTTCCCCCGGGCCCATCCGCCGCGCTCGAATCCGTTCCTGCGGTCCTCATCCGACGCGCCGCCGTTGCCCTGCGTCACTCCATCGATGGTGACCTGAGTCATGGTGGTCAGCTTCATGATCGCGGTTCCTCTACCTTGCGCCGCCCCTTGTGGACGGCCTCACCCCTGCTACGAACACCACCGCCCCGATCCGACACCGTCACCCGATTTTCTTTAGAGAACTTTCCAGGACGCCGGTCGTCGGCGATCCGACGGCATCTTCTCGCTGACGGGAGTACACCCCTTCCGAATGTGGGGTTCCGTACGCTTGACGGCCGTAAGTGATCCCGTACGCTCACCGTGCGAGGGACACCTACGATCGGGCTGGGAGGCGCCGTGGCCGATGAGTCCTCCCGGACCGGCTCAAGGGGACGCATCGACGTGAGCACTCCGCATCTCGCCCGCGTGTACGACTGGGCGCTCGGCGGTAAGGACAACTTCACCGTCGACCGTGAGTACGGCGCGAAGATCGTCGAGGCGTTCCCGGCGTATCAGCTCGCGGTACGCAACAACAGGGACTTCCTGGCCCGCGCCGTGACTCACCTCGCCGGCACCGGGATCGACCAGTTCCTCGACCTCGGCTCAGGCCTGCCCACCTCGCCGAACATCCACGAGGTCGCCCGGCGGACACGCCCGGGCTCGCGCGTCGTCTACGTCGACAACGACCCGATCGTGGCCGTGCACAACGACGCGATCCTTGCCTCGACCGAGGGGGTCGTCAGCGTCTCGGCCGACATTCGGCGGCCCGACGCCATCCTCGGCCATCCCGCGGTTCGTTCCGTGATCGACTTCGACAAGCCTCTCGGCCTGCTGCTCGTCGCCGTCCTGCACAACATCCCGGACGAGGACGACCCGGATCGGATCGTCGCGGCGTACCGCGAGGTGCTGGCGCCCGGCAGCCACCTCGTGTTCTCCCAGGCCAGCAGCGAGGGCAACGCCGAGGTCATCGCGCGTACCAAGGAAGCCACCGACCGCGGCGCCATCCCCATCACGTACCGGTCCCGCGAGCAGATCACCGGTTTCTTCGCCGGCCTGGAGCTGCTCGAACCCGGTGTGGTCTTCGTCGAGAACTGGCGCGCCAAGGTCGAGGTGCAGGGCACCGGACTGACCGGCCTCGGCGGCGTGGCCCGCAAGAACTGACCCGGACCCGGCCGGCGACGGGCTCTGCGGCCCGCTGCGCGTACACCTCCCGCGACTCTCTGCGCAGTGAGCGGACCTTCCGGTCGTTCGTGACGAGGCAGCCCTGCGCACCGGTACGCAGGCCCCTTCCAGGGCTCGCATACCGGTGTGAGGCGCCACCCAGTGGCGCGTGCTTGCCGGTCGGGAGAAATTCCTAGGACGCTAGGGCGTCCACACGAACGCGTGCGTACTGCCGTCCGTAGTGTCGGTCAACCCGGTGACCTGACCCTTCGTGTTGACCCCCTGCCCGCTGCTGAACGTCCCGCCGAGCGCGCCAAGGTCCCTCATCGTCCCTGCGTGCGGCGCCGATGTAGAGACTGTGGCCTGCGCGGCCGGGGCCGCCGCCATCGTCGTCGGCGCCACTGGCAGGACGCCGGCAGCTACGGTGATCGGAGGTGGAAAGAAGAACGGAGTTCGCCGCAGGAGCTGGTGTTATCGCCGCGAAGAGTGGTGCGACGGTAGCGGCACTCGTCGATAGGCCGGATCCAGATCTCTACCGAGCCTCCGACGCCCCTTCCACGGCGGCGTCGGAGGTTCGTCATTTCTGGTCGGAGTCCTACTGGACGTCAGGCCGTCACAGTGACGATCTTGCTGCATTCGTAAAGCTTGCCGCCCTTTTCCCGGCAGGCCTCCATGTTGTACTGGCTGCCCTCGGCGACGTTGTGCGTTGCCCATGGACTGTAATAGGGGGAGTCGTGGCCGGCGGTGTTCGCGATCCAACCGGTTCCCGCATAGGCGTAGATGCCGTATCCGTCGGCGAGGCCGTCCCATGCCCTAAGCGAGTCACCCGGGTCGCCGCCGCAAGGGTCTCGGCTCCATTCGGCAAATCCCGCATCTCTGCCGTCACTCAAGTAGAGGTCGGCGTAAGTGTAGAGGCAGCCCTTGATGGAGACGTTGTGGACGACCACCTTCAGCTTCGGGGCGGCCTCCGCGACGCTGCTGCCGGTTGTGACCAGACAGCTGAGCAGAATGACGGCCAGGCCGAGACCTCCGGCGAGCACCTTCTTGAACATTTTTGCGATTCCTCCCCTTTGCGAAGTGGTGCACTCAGTGTTTCTGTAACACCAACTCCACCGTTCGACAGGGTGAGAATCGCCGATGTCGGGCATCGGTACATCCGGGGAAGCACTGACTTTTGTCTTGCTGACCAATAAGGCTACGCCGTTACCGCCCAGACCTTACTTCCGTAATTTGTGCGGACGCGCAGGATGTTGAACAGCGAGATCGCCAGGGTCTTGAATTCGGTGAGCTCGGCCGTTAGGGCCGCCTCGCAGGGAGGCGGCCCTAACGTGATCTGCGCTCGGGGCCGGTACGTCGCGTCACCGTTCCCCGGATCTACGGTCGACGTCCGGTCATGTCAGTCGCGTGCCGACCAGGCACTTCGCTACGTCGTCCTTTCCAGTCGGGATGGTCTCGGACCCGAGAGCGGAGCAGACAGGAGACTCCGAGTTGAGGCCAGAAACGTCGTCGCCATTGTCACCCGTCACCGCCCGCTGAGGCTGGTCGAGCGGTACGACCGCCTGGGTCGCCGCCGAGGCGGTGACCGCCAAGGTGGACACGCCGAATCCGGTGGTCATGGTCGCCAGCGCGGCGCCGGCCAGGACCAGTGTCTTAAGCCCCATATTTCTCCCCTTAGATGTCAACAGCAGCAGGCCGGTGGCTTGCTACCGGCATCGCCACGCTCTCCGCTGACTACCCAGAGATCCGACCATCGCCCCGGAAAAGAGCTGCTTTTGGGGAAGATCTAGGCTGACTTCACAATCGGCAACAGACCGCCGCCGGGACTAGCCCGGCCATTCGCTCGACTACGACGAACCGCGCGAAAGCGTTTTGGTGCGTAAACGGGGGCCATTTGGCGATGGGAGGTGAAACTCCCGAAACATTCGGCCCGAACCGCGAACACGGTCGACGGCAGCTCAGCCGGCGGTCCTCAGGGCGCCGAGGACGCCGGACAACTCGGCGATCAGACCGGCGAGGGTCGTGGCGTCGTTGCCGCCGATGGTGACCGCCCGCAGCTCGTCGGGCTTGGGCAGGTGTTCCAGAATCTCCGGCAGTGAGGCGACCAGCTCGGCCTGGATACTCGCCGGGGACCGCTCGTTCGCGATCGCCGCTCGGGCCCTCTCGCGTTCCACCTTCAGCAGGTCCAGCTCGTGTGCGGACCGGCTCCGTGCCGCGGACAGGGCCAGCTCGCCGTCGAGCGTCAGCCGCGCCAGCTCCTGCTCGGCGCCGACCCGCAGCCGCTTCGTCTCGGCCTCCTCGAGGTGGCGCTCCCGCTCCAGCCGCATCGCGTGCAGAGTGGTCTCGTTCTCGAGTTCGGCGACGTCGCGGGAGTCGTCGTGCTCGCGCTTGGTACGCCGCAGCCGCTCGGTCGTCTCCGCGTCGAACCGGCTCGCGTCGTTTCGGGCCCGCAGCTCGGCGAGCTCGCGTTCGTTCTCGACGCGCCGCGTCTCCCTGAGTCCGGCGGCGGCCATCTCGCGCTCGGAGATGGCCTCCTCGGTCCGCAGCTCTGCCAGCCGCGCGATCCTGGCCTGCTCGGACCGGTACGGCTTCTGGAGGTTCTCCCAGAGCCGCGACGAGCTGACCACCGCCTCCTTGATCTGTACGGTGACGATGCGCAGCCCGAGCCCCTCGTCGCCGTTGTCCTCGCCCTCGGCGACGGCCCTGAGCCTGGCCGTGAGCTCCTCGATGATCGGCTGCTTGTCGCTGAGCACGTCGCGGACGCTCATCGTGGACACCTTGTCCTTGATGGCCGCCTCGGCCTGCTCCTTGAGCTGCAGGTTGACCAGCCGCATCGGATCGTCGCCGTCGCTGAAGTCCAGCTTGCGGTACGCGACGCCGAAGTCCTGGATGATCCACTGAACGTAGCCCTGGACGAGCACGCCCTGGAGCTCCTGGCAGATGCAGTACGCGTTGATCAGGATCGTTTGGGTCGCGCCGGGAACCACCAGGAACGAGTCGGTGGCCGGGTTGTACCGGAACGACACGCCGAGCCCGATGTGCAAAGGCGCCGACCGTCCCCGCCGCGTGTGCACCACGAACGCGTTCGGCGGAACGATGACGGTCTTCCACCGCCACAGCCCGCTGATCCGTACGTCGACCGGACCCGGCGCCGCCGTGGCCTCGGGAGCCGCGCCCCGCATGGCCCGCTGCCGCTTGGCGATCGGGCTCACCGGGCCCGCGGCCGGCTGCGGCGCGGGTGGTGCCCCGGGCCCGGGCATGCGCCTTGACTTGAGGTCACCCTCGAGCACCGCCTGCTGCGCGACGACCTGATCAAGGTAGGTGTTGCCGCCATCCGCCGTACCCACGACGCCTCCCGTGCCGAATGCCGAACGATCTCACCTCCGACGCGAACGTCCGGGGGGCGGTTCCGCCCGGACGCCGGTCGTTTGAGCCGGCCCGTCACCGGTTAGGGCGGAACCGTCGCCGGAGGAAGTGAGGACACCATGGCCGACCTGCTGAAGCCGAGGAGCAACGGCCCGCGCGGGCTGCGGGAACTGCTCGAGCGAGCCGAGCCCGTACTCGCACCGGGCGCGTACGACGCGCTGAGTGCCCGGCTGGTCGAGCAGGCGGGTTTTCCGGCCGTGTACATGACGGGGTTCGGGGTGACCGCGTCGCTGATCGGCCGCCCGGACGTCGGGCTGTTGTCGATGAACGAGATGGTCGGCGCGGCGCGGCGGATCGTCTCCGCCGTGGACGTACCGGTGATCGCCGACGCCGACACCGGGTACGGCAACGCCGTCAATGTCATCCGCACGGTACGGGAGTACGAAGCGGCGGGTGTCGCGGCGATCCACCTGGAGGACCAGACCGCGCCGAAGCGGTGCGGTCATCTGGGCGGCAAGCAGGTGATCCCGGCCGAGGCGATGGTCGACAAGGTACGGGCCGCGGTCGCGGCGCGCGGCAATCCGGAGTTCACGCTCATCGCGCGTACGGACGCACGGGCCGTGGAGGGACTCGAGGCGGCCATCGACCGCGGGAGGCGGTACCGCGACGCCGGCGCGGACATGCTGTTCATCGAGGCGCTGGAGAGCGACGCCGAGGTCGAGACCGTGGCCAGGGCGCTCGGCGGCGTACCGCTGCTGTTCAACTGGGTCGAGGGCGGCCGGACCCCGCCGATCGGCATCGAGCGTCTGACCGGGCTCGGCTACCGGCTGGTCATCTTCCCGATCTCGACGCTGCTCGCGGCGACCCGCGCCGTCCAAGACGTCACCGCGCGGATCGCGGCGGACCGTACGCCGATCGACGCGATGGAGCGACTGCCGGGCCTGCGGGAGTTCACCGGCATCATCGGGCTGCCGGAGATCCTGGAACTGGGACGGCGATTCGACCAGGGCTGACGATCTCGCGAGGCAGCGCGGATCCGGGCACGCCACCACCTCCGACGTGTTCCTCGGCGGCAGCATCCCCTTTGGCACTTGAGTTTCCTACGGGTCAGTTGACGCACCCAGGGATGGTGTTCGGCGGATTGCGGCGGTGCAGGCCGAGAGGACCTCGTCGCCACTTCGCCGCCGATAGGAGATCACGCCGCAGAGGCAGGATCCGCGCGTCGTGGTGGCCGCGTTCCCCGGCAGCCACGCCGTCTTCACCCTGTTGTCTACCCACACCCTGGTGATGCCGCCGGGGTAGTCGCTGCCGTCGAGCGGGATGTTGCCGACCGTGGTCCATTTACCGGCCGAGTCACCGCAGAACTCCCCGTAGCTGGAGGAGTAGACCTTTGTGCTTCCGGAGAAAGCCTCCGTCAGGAAATCGCCGCACTCGCCGGCATTGGCGTACACCTTGACCGAGGTGAGGGTGACGGACCGGTCTAGACAAACCTACTCGCCCATGAACTGGCCGAATCTCGACCCAGTGGTGTGCCGGTCCGTTACGGGCCGGTCATTCACACCATGGAAGAATTGTTCGAAGTTGTCGCGGCCAGGCAGGCTATTGCGATGACGGCCAGTTACCGTACGCCGCGGGCAGGTCGGCGTCCGGTCGTGTCACACGCCTCTCGTCAGTGCGCGGACGCCTTCGGAGAAGGTCGTCGCGTCCACGTCGCCGACCAGGAGTCGCTGCAGCACGAAGCCCGGCATCAGGCAAAGGAGCGTCGCACCGACGGCATGCGGATCGGCGTCGGCCGGAAGCCGGCCAAGGTCTCGCATCCGCGTGGCGAGCTTGACCCACCACGACCGCATCTCGACCATCAGGACTCGGACGACGTCGCCGACATCCGGGTCGAGCACGGCCTCGGCCCAGCCCTGCGGGGCGATCCGCAGCAGGCCGTCGGCCTCGAGACCGGCCGCGAGGCGTTCGGTGAACAGGCCGACGATCTCGTGGAGCGGGGGGAGCGGGTCGGCGTCCACGATCGTCTCCAGCTCGCGCGTGACGGTGTTCCGGCTTTCCGTGGCGATCGCCCGGATGATGTCGCTCTTGCTCTTGAAGTAGCGGTAGACGGCACCCGCTGACAGCTCGGCCTCCCGGAAGATGTCCTGCATCGACGTCTGGTGGAAGCCCTTACGGATGAAGCACCGCCGGGCCGCGTGAAGGATCTGGCGGCGTCGCTGCTCGAGGTGGTCTTCGCTGACTCGCGGCATAGGGACAAAGTAAAACGAATGTTCGTTCTTGACAAGTCCCGGCCCGGCTGTAACGCTGCCGACCAAAGAGAACGAACATCCGATTTACGGGACGGTGTGACGCTCGGCCATCCGTCTACCGGCCAGGCCCCGCCACGACCCCATGGAAGGAACCCCCCTCATGACCTCCGCCAACCAGTCCACGTCCAGCGGCGCGCGGCACGCCGCAGGCCCGGTGAACCCCCGGCGATGGCTTGCGCTGGGAGTCGTCGGCCTGGCCCAGCTGATGATCGTCCTCGATGTCACGATCGTGAACATCGCGCTGCCCTCAGTCCAGCGTGACCTGGGGTTCTCCGACGGGAACCGACAGTGGGTCATCACCGCCTACAGCCTGGCCTTCGGCAGCCTGCTTCTGCTCGGAGGCCGGATCGCCGACTACACCGGACGCCGGCGCGCGTTCCTCATCGGCCTGGTGGGTTTCGCGGGGGCCTCGGCGCTCGGCGGTGCCGCCCCGAGCTTCGCCCTGCTTCTCGCCGCGCGCTCCCTTCAGGGCGTGTTCGCGGCACTGCTCGCACCGGCAGCGCTCTCGCTGCTGACGCTGAGCTTCACCCGGTCGCACGAGCGGGCCAAGGCCTTCGGTGTCTTCGGCGCCATCGCGGCCGGAGGCGGTGCGATCGGCCTGCTCCTGGGCGGCGTGCTGACCGACTATCTCGACTGGCGCTGGTGCCTCTACGTAAACATCGTGATCGCCGCCGCGGCGGCCCTGGGCTGGTCCGTGCTTCCGGCCGACGACCACTCCGATTCGCGAATCCGCTTCGACCTCCCGGGCGTGCTGCTCGCCGTCGGCGGACTCGTGGCCATCGTGTACGGGTGCAACAAGGCCGAGTCCGACGGCTGGGGGTCAGGGTTCGTCGTCGGCCTGTTCCTGGTCGGCGCGGTTCTGCTCGTCGCGTTCACGCTCGTGGAGCGCCGGGTCACCGATCCGTTGCTTCCGCTGCGGATCGTGCTCAGCCGTACCCGCGGTGGGGCCTACCTTGCCATCGGCCTGGGGGTCATCGGGATGTTCGGCCTTTTCCTCCTGCTCACCTACTACCTGCAGGTGGTCAAGGGCTACTCACCGATACGCACCGGCGTGGCCTTCCTGCCGCTGACGGCGGCGGTGCTGGCCGGCGCGGGTGGGATCGCCTCCCGCCTGCTGCCGAAGGTACCGCCGCGCGTCCTGATCGTTCCCGGCCTGCTGCTCGCCGCCGCGGGCATGATGTGGCTGCGGACGCTGGGGGTCGGCAGCTCGTACGCCGCCGGGGTGCTGCCCGGTCAGCTCCTCGCCGGTCTCGGGGTCGGCGTGGTGATGGGGCCGGCGGTGAACTTCGCCACTCACGGCGTCGGCCCGCGGGACGCCGGAATCGCGTCCGCGATGGTGAACACCGGGCAGCAGGTCGGCGCCTCGGTCGGCGTGGCCCTGCTGAACACGATCGCCACCAGCGCCACCGCCGACCACCTGGTCGGGCGCCCGAAGTCCCCGGCCGCGCTGCAGGCCGCGCTGGTCGACGGATTCACCGCAGCCTTCGGCTGGGCGGCCCTGATCCTTGTTGCCGCAGCGATCCTCGTCGCACCGGTGATGAACACCCCGCGACCAGATCCAGGCACCGCCCCAGAGAGCCCGTGATCAGCGGGCGGGCGGCGACCGGGACCCGTACGACCCCGGTCGCAGACCGGTCGCGAGAGGTCATACCGGGGTCGCACACGACACTCGACGTCGGGCCGATGTCTGGCTGAGGCCGCCCTGCCACGGTTGATCGACATGAATGTGACCATATTCGGCCTGTCCGTCGTTGAGCTCTTGGCCTTGGTGGCCGCTGTCGTGCCGGTGCTGGCCCGCTGGCTGCCGCCCGGCGTACGCCGGCCTTCGGGGCTGGCCGGTGCGGCGGCTTTCGGGGTGTCCGCGGTCGCGCTGGCCGTGCTCGGGATCCGCTGGCAGCTCGTACCCGTCCTCGCGGGCGGGGCCATCGCGCTGGCGTTCGCCGCTCCCTCCTTGCTGAGGCGGAGCGCCGGGCGCCCCCCGTGGCGGGCTCGGTGGTGGCTGGCCCTGCCGGGGTCGGCGGCGTGCCTGGCCCTGATCCTCGCGGGCGCGGCGGCTGCGTGGGCGCTGCCCCTGCCCGTGTTCCCCAAGCCGTCGGGCCCGTACGCCGTCGGCACCACCGTCGTGCAGTGGACCGACCCCGATCGCGCGGAAATCGCCACGTCTCGGACCGACGACAAGCGGACGGTCGTCGTCCAGCTCTGGTATCCCGCGCAGGCCGATCCCGCCGCCCGCCGGGCGCTGTACCTCGGCCGTACGCCGCGGGAGGCACGGCTCGTCGCCGACGGCGAGGCCGACTACCTCGGCTTTCCGGGCTTCATCCTCGACGAGGCGGTACGCGCCCGTACGCGTTCGGTGTCCGATGCCCCGGTGGCCGGCGGAGGCGGCCGGTTCCCCGTGGTGCTGTTCTCACCCGGTCTCGGAGGCGTGCGCACCCAGAACACCGCCTGGGCCGAGGAACTGGCCGGCCGCGGGTACGTCGTGGCGGCCCTCGACCATCCGTACGACTCGGCCGTCGTCACCCTCACCGACGGCCGGACGATCCGTACCCGAGTCGCGTCCACCGGCGACCGGGTGGAGGACGAGAGGCGCGCGGCCGGGTGGACGGCGGTCAGGGCCGCCGACCTCAGCTTCGTTCTCACCCAGCTCGGCCGCCTGGACCGCGGTGAGATCCCAGGCCCCCTGACCGGGCGGCTCGACACCCGCCGGGCCGCAGCGACCGGCCACTCCATCGGGGGCGGCGCCGCCCTGCAGGCCGCCCACCAGGACGCACGGTTCGCGGCCGTCATCGACCTGGACGGCTTCCCCCACGACCCCGCACCGCGACCGTTCCACCAGCCCGTGCTCGCGCTCACCCACGACCTCGAACCGGGCGAGGAGCCGGACTACATCCCTCACCTCACGCGAGTGCTCCAGCTCAGCACGGCGACGGGCTACCGGCTCACCGTCCCCGGCTCGGCGCACCTCACCTTCACGGACGCCCCGCTCTTCCTGCCGCCGCTGCCCGCGCTCGTCGGCTCCCGAGGTCGAACCGCCGGGCCACGCCTCACCGCGGCGGCCACCGCCGTCTTCCTGGACGCCACACTCCGGGGTAAGCCCGGCGGCCTCGCCGCAGCCCTGTCCAGGTACGGGCACCTGACCGTCCTGTAGGGGAGCGGCTCGGTGTGCTGCGCACGGGGCGCGGCACACCGAGCTCGCGGGGATCAAGGGGTCAGAGCAGGGCGAGCCCGTGGGCGGCCAGGGCCTCGGTGATCGGCTGGAAGTACGCGCCAGAGGTGAACGCGCAGTCGCCGTAGACCGCGAGGCCGAGCACGGTCGAGCCGCTGACCAGCGGAGCTCCGGACGTATGGATGTCCCCGAGACAGACAGTCGTCTGGACCGCGCCGAAGACGATGCCGGCGGGCCGCATGTCGACCGCGACGTTCAACGCCTGAACGACGCCGCAGTGCGTGCCGGTCCCGGATCTCAGCGCGCAGACGGACTGGCCCACGGAGGCGTCGCCGGCGCTGGTGAAGCCCTGTACGGGCGTCACGCCGGAGGCCAGCGCGACGATGGCGTAGTCGTCGCTGGGAAAGGCGACGTCCGACGTCGTCCCGACGGGGACGGTCTGTGCGGGGTCGGCGTACCAGTTCCCGGCGGTGAGCTGCCCGCAGAACCCCGCGGTGAGGAAGGAGTCGGTGCTTCCGTCGGTGACGAACGCGCCGACCGTGCACTGGTTGCCGCCGCTGTAGACCGGATCTCCGGCGTGCAGCTCGAACGCGGCGGCGCGCGGCGCCGCCTGTGCGGCCGGCGCGACGGAAACGCCAGTGATGATCATGCCGATGAGAAGTACTAACACGCGCATGCGAGGGGCTCCCTAAAGATCGGCCGGAACGTTGATCCGGCGGCGGTCAGCGACAGTGTCGGCCACCGGCCACCCGGCGTACAGAGCCCGGCCGGGTCCGTTCGGCCCTGGGCGAGCCACCCCGTGCGAGCGACGGCGCGCCCCTCAGGCGCGCTGACGCTCCTCCCGCTGCTGGATCAGCTCCTCGACCGCGCTCGGCAGGGTCGTCTCGAAGTCGATCAGCTTCGCCCAGGTCGGGGTCACGACGATCCGGACCATGCCGTCGTGGTAAAGCGAACGCACCTCCGCCTCCCACCCGACCCGTTGCTCGGGCGCCATCTCGTAGGTGCTGGTCGTCTGGAGGTACTCGTCCGGGATGCCATCGACGAAGTCCAGCTCGGCCCGGCCGCGGATGAGCAGGATCTTGGGTGGGTGCGACTCGGTGTCGATCGTCAGGGCGACCATCGGGTTCTCGCTCAAGGCCCGAAGCTTCGGAGCGTTCTTGGACGTGCACATGACGATCTCCGAGCCGTTCCAGGCAAAGATGATCGGGACATTGCGAGGTGCGCCGTCCTTGGCGACGTAGGCCAAGCGGGTCACGTCGCGAGCCAGCAGCTCCTGGCTGATCGGCCGGTTCAGTACTTCGGTGATCTCGTTCGGCCGCACGGTTACTTCTCCCGTTGTCGTTCAGCGGATCGTTCTGGTCGGTCGCAGGTCGGCCGCGACGGGCCGTCAGCCGAGCTGTTCGGCCAGCGCGACGATGATCCCCTCGGGGCCGCGGACGTAGCAGAGCCGGTAGCTGTCCCCGTACTGGGCCAACTCGCCGACGAGTTCGGCGCCGTGAGTGCGCAGGCGGGCAATGACGTCCTCGATGTCGTCGACGGCGAACATGACGCGATGCATGCCCAGCGTGTTGTGCGGCGGGTTGTGCGGTCCGGCGTCGATCGCCGCGGGGGCGTGGTATTTCGCCAGCTCGAGCCGGCTGTGGCCGTCCGGGGTCCGCATCATCGCGATGTCGCAGCGGATGCCGTCGAGCCCGACGGTGCGATCCGCCCAGGGGCCCTCGATCGACGCCTTGCCTTCCAGCTCCATGCCCAGTTCTACGAAGAACGCGATCGCGGCCTCAAGGTCGTCGACGACGATGCCTACGTTGTCCATCCGCTGAATCGCCATGGTGGTTCTCCTTCTCGTCGCGCGGCCCGTCGTGGCCACTGGTGTACCTAGGACGGAGCCACCGTCGCATTCTCGACATCCGGAAGACCCGAGATCCGCGGTTGACTGAGTCCATGGAATACGTCGGCCGGGTGCCCGCACCGCCGCTCGACCGGTTCATCGACGACATCTACTGCCTGACCGGGGTGCCACGTCACCGCCGGATGAACGTCCCGCCGATGCCGTCGGCACACCTGTTCATCAACCTGGAGGGAACCGTCCGCCTGTGGGATTCCGACCCTTCGGTGCCGCCGTCGGTGCTCACCGACGGGTGGTTCATGGGTGTGTGGACCAGGCGTTTCCTCTTCGAGTACCCCACACGGGTGCGGCTCGTCGGGGTGCACTTCAAACCTTGGGGGATGTCGCCGTTCGTCGGCATGCCGGCGGCGGAGCTGCGGGACCGATGGGTGCCGGTCGACGCCGTCTGGCAACGGTCCTTGGACCGGATTCGCAACCAGGTCGGTGACACCACATCGGCCGCCGAGACACTGCGGGTCGTGGAGGACGAGCTGCGAGCGCGCCTCGCCGAGGCGCCCTCGCGCGGTCTCGACCTGGTCCAGTACACCGGCAGGCGGTTGGAGACCTCCCACGGCGCGGTCCCGGTCGGTGCGCTGGCCGATGCCGCCGGCGTGAGCGGCAACCACCTGGCCACGCAATTCACGTCACATGTCGGGGTCACCCCGAAGAGAGTGGCGCGCATCTACCGCTTCGCGCGGCTGATCCTGTCCGTGGACGCCCTGCAGCCGGTCGACTGGTCAGAGCTCGCGCACATGGCGGGCTACTTCGACCGGGCCCACTTCAGCAGGGAGTTCAAGGACTTCACCGGCCATACCCCGACGGAGTACCTGGCCCTGCGGCGCCGATTCCCGCCCGAGCAGGGGTTCCCACCGGACAGCGGTCCGATGCCCGTTGATTGATTTTTTACAAGCCTGCGCGGCCTCGAGCCCGGCAAGATCGGGGGCGAACAGCCAAGGAGACTGCGAGGAGGCCCTGTGGGCACCGTGATCATGCACAACGTCATGTCGGTCGACGGCTTCATCGCCGACGAGAACGACGACGTCGGGCCACTCCACGAGTGGTACTTCAGCGGCGACATCCCGATCACCGGAGGCGGCGACCAGCCGTACGACCATTCCGGAGCCGGCGGCGGCTTCAAGGTCTCACGCGCATCGGCGGAGTACGTCCGGTCGATGTGGGAGGGGATCGGCACGATCGTGATGGGCCGCACCCTGTTCGACCTGGTGAACGGCTGGGAGGGGAAACCGCCCGCGGGCGACCACGTGGTCGTGGTGTCCCACCGGCCCAAGCCCGAGGGCTGGCATCCCGAGGCGTCGTACCATTTCGTCGATGACGTGACGGTCGCGATCGACAAGGCCCAGGAACTCTCCGGTGAGCGAACCATCAGTGTGAACGCCGGCGAGGTGGGCGGCCAGATCCTCGCGGCCGGCCTCGTGGACGAGGTGGCGATGGACGTGGTGCCGGTGGTGTTCGGGTCGGGCAAACGCTACTTCGGCGGCATCGATGGGCAGCATCTACTGGAGGATCCCCACGTGGTCATCCAGGGCGACCGGGTGCTACACCTGGCGTTCAAGGTACGCCGCTAGCGCGTGTCTCATATCGACCGCGACGAGCATCCATTCCCCGCCGGCCGTGCACCTGCGCCGCCGCATCGTCAAGGACGCGTGATCGCAGTGGACGACCTCGACGCGCATGCCCGCGCCCTCATCGAGGCCAACCTGTACCTGACGCTCGGCACCGCCGACGCCGAGGGCCGGCCGTGGGTCTCGCCCGTGTACTTCGCGACGGCCGACCACACCGAGTTCTACTGGGTATCCGCCCACGACGCCGCCCACTCGCGCAACATCGCGCAGCGTCCCCAGGTGAGCATGGTCATCTTCGACTCGCAGGTACCGACCTACCACGGCCGTGCGGTCTACCTCTCGGGGACGGCCACCGAACTCGCCGGTCACGACCTCGATCGAGGCATCGGGATCTATCCCGGTCCGGCGACACGAGGGGCGACCAGGTTGGCGCGAGGCGATGTCACCGCGCCGTCGCCCTATCGCCTCTATCGCGCCGCCGTCACCGAGGCATTCGTCCTCTGCCCGCGAGAACCCCGGCAACCGTGCCGACCGCACTCGATCAACGCCGACCACCGAACGCCCGTCCTCCCATGGCGGTACGCCCAGTAGCCGCCGCTCAGCGGCGAACGATCCGTACCTCCTGGACTCCGAGCAGTCCTGTGAGGAGGACCCGGGCCTTGCGCTGATCCGGGTCGACGGTGAAACCTCCGTCGCGCAGCATCTCGAGGAGCGTCTCGGCGAGCGGCATCACCATGTGGCGGCCCCAGCAGCGCTCCAGCGCATGCCCGAAGGGCAGGTAGCCGGGGGTGTCTTCCGGGTCCAGGTCGTTCCAGCGTTCCGGGCGGAACTCATCGGGCGCATCCCAGGCTCTCGGATCGCGATGGCTGACGACCGGAAGCAACAGGACATCATCGTCCGCGCCGATCCGCGCGTCGATGGCGGGATATTCGGGAGACGCGTTCCGCAGCAGATTCCACGACGGTGGAAGAAGCCGCATCGACTCCCACAGGATGTTCCGGTTGGAGACATCGTCGCGAAACGGCGCCCCCAGCCAGAGCGCGTTGGCGACGAGAGTGGAGATGGTGAAACACACCGGGGCGGCGGTCCGGCGGTACAGGCCCATGGCGAAACGGCGGTCCTGATAGCGCCCGGCCTCGGCGGTCAGCCCGGCCAGGCTGCCGATCGATGCCGTCTCGCGCGGCCATCCTGGAATGGCGGCACCCACGCGGATCACCGCGGAGGTCAGTTTGGGAGTCAGCTCCAGAGTCCGGCTCATGAGTATCCGGAACCGGTAGGGATCCGCGCCGAAGATGGCGTCACGGAGGTACAGGTGCCCCACGTGCGGCCAGCCACCTGAGAGGTCGACGTCGCCGGGACGATCCTTCTTGAGTGCGGTACGTACGTCGCGGCCCAGGGCTTGCATCATCGTGGACGCCTGAGAGCGGGAGATCGATCGGTCGAGTAGCGGCTTGAACGTGGGTCGTTCAACCTCTGTGGCCGGCCGGGCGGCGAGGATCCGGTCCATGAGATCCGGTCCGGCGACTCCCATCGTCAGCGGCTCCAGCCGGAAGGCGTCCTGGCCGCGATGGTCGTCAAGAAGTGCCTGGATCCGCGGGGCGAAATTGGTGATCCTTGCAGATCGGCCGGTGCCGGTGATCCCGCCCATCTCTCCTCCACAAAACCTCTGGCCCGCACCCGGTCGCACCGGGCATGGGCCAGAGGTGGGTTGGCTAGTACCAGATGTACCAGGCGTGAGACTTGAGGCTCTTCTTTGCTGCGAGCTGGCTCTTCAGAGCGAACAACGTCTTCATACCGGCAACCCTTCCGTTAGGAACGCCCGTGCTTTGTCGCCGAGATGCACGATCGAGAGCGTTTAATCAACCCGAATAGTGCCAGAGAGTCACGTATTGTGTCAAATAGGACACCGTCCCGAGTGAAGTGAGCGCATCAATGCCGGTAAACCGGCCGCCACGTGCACCCCTCCGAGACGCGCAGCGGGCGAATGGAGGTCCTCAGTTGAAGACGATGATGAAGGCGCTGTGCATCGGCGCCGTGGCGACGGCCGCCGCCTTCGGGACGGTCGGCACGGCCGTCGCCGCACCGGTCGCGCACCACGTGCCGGCCAAGGTGAGCGGGACCATCGACTCGCGCGACGGCAGTGTGACGCCGGCCGTCGACCCGGTGGTGTTCAACTGTAGCTATGTCTCCCTGGTCCCGTTCCAGTCCATGCAGTTCAACTGCACGGTAACGTCCGGCCGACTGCAGCTCTTCCTCACCTGCACGAATGGTTCGAAGGTTTACAGCGGCATCATGCCGGCGGTCGGCACCTACACGCCGATCCTCTCCTGCCCGTCGGGAACCCAGTTCACGCTCATCAATTGGCAGGCCGTCTAAGGACTGTCTTTTGGTGCTCGGCCGCCCGCGAAGGGCGGGCGGCCGAGCACGGGGTTACTTCACCCAGACCTTGAAGGAGTCCAGGCTGAACGTGGCCGGGAACGGGGTGCCCGAGGACGAGGGCGGGCTGTTGGGGTCACCGCCGACCGCGAGGTTGAGGATGACCTGGGGAGCCGAGCCGTTCCAGGTGAAGTAGGTGCCCTTCACCTGTGTGTCGTCCACCCATTTCTGGATGTCGCCTTCTTTCCACACCAGCGAGTAGGTGTGGTAGTCGTCGGCGAAGTCGAAGCCGGGATGCCACACCCACTGGTTGGTCATGATGTTGTAGTAGTCGGAGCCGACGCCGTCGCCGTGGTCGTAGCCGGTCCAGTCGTGGGTGTCCTGGGTCGGGGAGTTGAAGAACTCGAAGGCGTCGATCTCCGAGGCGGTGTGGGGATCGGCCGCCGCGTAGAGCCAGAACGCCGGCCACAGCCCGGTGCCGTGCGGGATCTTCGCCCGCACCTGGAACACGTAGGTCTTGCCGTTGGAGGGGTAGAAGGTCTCCTTGGTGGCGATCTGGCCGCTGCTGATGCCGCCGTTGTAGATGCCACCCTGGTCGGGCGTCGCGGTCAGCTCCAGGCTGTTGGAGGTGAGGTGGTGGTTGGTGCCGTTGAACGGCTGGTAGCGCTGCCACTCGTTGTTGATCACCGAGGTGCCGGCGATGCCGTACGGGTTGAAGTTCGCCGACAGGTCGGAGACGTTGCGGCCACTTCCGGTGCCGAACTCGTAGTCGCGCGACAGGGTGTAGTCGGAGAGGTCGAGCCCACCGCCGCCGGTGTCGGCGCCGTAGACCGCGAACTCCCACAGTGAGTAGCCGTACTCGGTGGCGCGCTGGGTGCCGTACATGCGCACGTAGCGGGCGGAGACGGAATTGATCGGGATCGTCTGGCTGCCGCCCGTACCACTCGTTGTGGAGTAGTCGTCGGCCCAGTTCGCATTGTCGTTCGAGGTCTGGATCTTGAACGAGCGGCCGTAGGCGGCCTCCCACTGCAACCCCACCGAAGTGATGGTCTTCGCGGCGCCGAGGTCGACGGTGATCCACTGCGGATCGCCATAGGCGCTCGACCAGCGGGTCGACCCGTTGCCGTCGACGGCGTTGGCGGCCGCGTTCGACGAATCGTCGGTCGAGCTCACCGTCACGGTCTTGCCGAGGGCGAGGTTGGCAGCGGCGAAAGCCGTTGTGGGCATGGTGAAGAGCGCCGAACACACGGCGAACACCGTGATCAGGGCGGCGCCCAGTCTTCGTCGGGACATGGTTAGCCTCCATGGCGGATTGGGGGCACTTGAACCGGTTCAGACTGAAAATAGATGAAGGGTGTTGGCTCGAAAAGGGGGGCCGCCCAAAATTCTGTCCGCAGTCGAACTTCCGCCTGAGCCGGTGGGGCTTCACGGCGTCGACCGTGCGGGATCCGCCGTACGGCCGCGGACTCGGCCCGGCAGCCCCCGGTCCGTTGTCCTCACGGCGGATCTCGGCTGACACGGTAAATAACTAACGCGAACCAATTATGTATGGTAAATGTCTGGCATTTGACATAGTGTGCCGGATTGACATGTTCCCCGCCAAAGGAGCCCCACATGTCGATCCGCCACACATGGCTGCGCTCCGGGGTGGTGACGCTGGCAGGGGCGACAGTGTTGGCCACCGCCGTTGTCCCCGTCCAAGCCGAGACTCTCGCCGTTTCGTCGATCGTGCCGAAGACCGTCACCCCGGCGATCTCCGCGGCGCAGGTGTTCGCGAACGCCGAGACCTGGCACCCGCACACCGACCAGCGCGTCCCGTACAGCCAGACCGCGACGCACAACGGCTACCGGACGGACTGTTCGGGCTACGCGTCGATGGCCCTCGGCCTCGGCACGCCCGGCCTGAACACCGTCGAGCTGGCGAACGGCTCGGTCAGCGACCCGATCTCCGTGGGCGGCCTGCAGCCCGGTGACCTGGTCATCGACTCGACCGGCGACAGCAACACCCGCCACGTCGTCATCTTCCAGAACTGGACGGACGGCTCGCACTCGTCGTACATGGCGTACGAGCAGCGCGGCGGCTACGGCACCGACCACCGCACGCTGACGTACGGCCTCGACTCGGGCAGCGAGTTCCACGCCTACCGGCCGCACGTGCTCGGCGGCGGGGGAGGCACCGGCACGTACTACGTCGACACGTTCGCGGACGCCGTCGGTTACGCCGCGCCGAACACCGCCAGCCCCCAGGGCGTGCTCAACCAGGGCACGAACTACGTCTACTGCCGCGTCTGGGGCGCCGCGGTCTCCAGCGGCTCCTCCTACAACCACTACTGGCTGCGCACCGACCTCGACTCGGTCTACTCCGGTGGCCACGGCGCCGGCGCGTACGTCTCCGCCTACTACCTGTCCCGCTGGGGCAACGACGTGGCCAAGGACAACGACGGCAACGACATCCCCGACTGCTGAGATCCCCTTCACCCCCGCCAGAAGGAGTTTTCATGAAGAAGATCCAGAGCCTCGCGCTCACCGTGCTGGCCGGCGCCCTCGCGGCGACCGCCCTGACCGCCGCCCCCGCGACCGCCGCCCCCACGTCGGTCACCCCGTCGTACGCGTGCGGCAGCGACCCCGGCTCCGGCGACAACGTGACCCGCTGGAACAACGTCGTCGGCTGCGTGCTCGGCATGCTGGGCCTGCCGGCGAGCGGCGACCTCATCCACGACGTCGACATCGTCATCCTGGGCGAGTCGAGCGGCGACCCGAACGCGATCAACCTGTGGGACGAGAACGCGCAGGAGGGCCACCCGTCGACCGGTCTGGTCCAGGTCATCCAGCCCACGTTCGACGCGTACCACAGCGGCAGTCTGGCCAACGACATCTGGGACCCGGCGGCGAACATCTTCGCCGGGATGAACTACGGCATCAACCGCTACGGCTCGATCCCGCAGATCCCGGGCGTCGCGTCCGTGAACAGCGGCGGCCCGTACCTCCCGTACGTGGTGCACGGCACCCGCTGAGACGAGCAGGCGGCGCGCGCTCCCGTACGGGACCGCGCGCCGCCTGTGTTCCTCAGCTGAAGCTGGTCGACCAGTAGTAGTAGTCGGCCGCACCTGTGCATCGAGCAGGGCAGCCTCGACGACGCGTTCGTCGCCCTGGCCGGCCGCACACCCGACTAGGCCCATCGTTCGTCGGCGATCGTCTGGATGAGTTCGATGGATTCGCGTTGGGAGAGGGCGAAGGTGCGGGTGGCCTCCCAGGCGGCCAGGAGTCCGGCGATGTCCTCGCGGTTGTTGGTGATGATGTCGCGTGACGGTGTCTCGATGCGGCCGACCTCGCCGTCGTCGACGGTGGCGATGGTGAAGGCGCCGAAGCGGTGGGGGTTGTCGTCGGCGCGCAGGATCTGGACGGTCAGCCGTGGTGGTGAGACGGATTTGACCAGGTGCAGGAGCTGGTCGCGCATGATTGCGTGTGGTCCGCGGCTGCGCAGCAGGACGGCCTCGTCGAGCACGCAGTGCAGCTTCGGCGGCGCGGGATCCTCGCGGGTGAGGATGGCCTGGCGTGAGAGCCGCGTGCGTACGGCGGGTTCGTCGTCGGCGAGGAGGGCGCGGGCGTAGTCCTCGGTCTGCAGCAGGTCCGGGACCAATGCCACGTGGAAGGTGCGCAGGACGGTGGCACGGTCTTCCTCCTCGGTCCAGGACCGTAGGTATCCGGGCAGGCTTTCGACGTCGAGTTGGGTGTGGATTCCCATCAGTACCCCGGGTGGGATTTTCAGGGCCTCCTCGATCGCGGTGAGCTGTTCTTGGCGGGGCCGTAGTTGTGCGGTCTCGACATTGCTGAGCCACGCATTCGTGTAGCCGAGTTTGTGGGCGAGTTCTTTCTGGATCATTCCGGTCGCCTCGCGGTAGATCCGGATCGTGCGCCCGAGTGTGATCAGCGTCGGGCTCCGCACTCCTCTCACCATGAGCGCTCCTTCGTGTCTTCCAGAGATGGTTTCGGAGGTCATTTCCTTCAGTTCTTCGTCACGGGGCCGAGGGTGGCGAACACGGTCTTGCTACGGGTCTCGTTGTGCACGCGCCAGCCGAGTCGTCCGCACGTCAACTCCCGCACCATGTACAGGCCACGGCCCGACTCCGCGCTCATCGACGGGGCCAGGACGCGGGGCAGGCGCAGCGGGTCCGGGTCCACGACGCCGATCGTGAGCAGGCCCGGGACCGGGGCGCTCACCCAGATGGTGATCTTCTGCCCGGTGTAGAGCCGGCAGGCGTTGGCGGTCAGTTCGGTGACGACCAGGAACGCGTCGTCCCTGAGCTCCGGAGCCAGCGCCCACGCGTCGATGGCGTGATCCACCAGGCCGCGCGCTCGAGCTACATATTCGACATATCCATACATTATGCAATCGAGCCTTGGCGCGTCCGTGTCGACCGTCTCTATCGGCGGGGATAGCTCCATCTCGTCACGTCCTGACTGGCGGTTACTCTGGCTTAGAACATCGTGTACGAATGCGCGCGGATTTGGTGACCACCGCCTGGCTATCGGGCGACCAGCGGCCGTATCATGCCGACGACTGGTCGCTGGTGGTGGTCGGTGGTCTGGAGCGGAAATACGAGGTGGTCATGGTCAACAAACAGTCCCGGCCCGCGCCTTTGCGCGTCTTCGGGGGCGAGGTGCGGCGCTATCGCGAACTGCGGGGCTGGTCTCAGGCGCAGCTCGCCGGGAAAGTGCCGATAAGCAGCACGCACATCGGAAACATCGAGCGCGGCGATGGCAAATGCGATCGAGGGCTGGCAGTCCGGCTGGACGAGGTCCTCGGCACCCAAGGAGCGTTGCCGTCGCTCTGGGACCAACTGGTCAAGAGCGCGACCTTCCCGGTCTGGTTCGACTGGCCCCAGGTCGAGGCGCGGGCGATCGTCCTCGAGATCTATGAGTACGCGGCCGTGACCGGCCTACTACAGACCCAGGCGTACGCCTCGGTGTTGCTGGGCGGCGACGAAGGGGCGGTGGCGGCTCGAATGGGCCGTCAGGAGATCCTCTGCCGCGAGGATCCGGCTCCTCCTCGGCTCACCGTCATCCTCGCCAAGAGCGTCCTGACCAACGAGGTCGGGGGGCCAGACGTCATGCGGGAGCAGCTGGAGCACCTGCTCTCCCTGTCGTCGCCTAGGATCTCGATACAGGTGCTCGAGGGATCGTTGACGCCATCCGGCATGTCCGGGGCCTTCTCCTTGGCCACTCTCGCGGACAGAAACGAGCTCGCATACGTTGACACCCCCGCGAAGGGATTTACGCTGAATGAGCCGGATGACCTGAATGTTCTTTCGGACGCCTATGCCGCGATCAGGTCGAGAGCCCTTCCGGTCGACCAGTCGAGAGACTACATACGCAAGATCATGGAGGAACAGTGGACATGAAGGACGCCACCTGGCGTAAGAGCCGTCGCAGCACCGACAACGGCGGCAACTGCGTTGAGGTAACCGAGTTCGTCGAAGACGGCGCCGAGGCCTGACCTTCGGACACCTCCGACAGCCCATCCCCACAAGAGGTCCCCCCTGCTCCTGAGCCGGGGGGCTCTTTGCTGTCTGCGTGAAAAGTCGGATCGCTCGGCTGAGGCATCGACCACGTCGCTTGGATCAGCGGCGGAATCCGGTGAACCGGACGCCCCGGTGACGCGTCTTTCTATGTGATGGAGGCCCGACAGGAGCGGGGTGTCGGGCCTCCACATTTTCTACCGCAGCGTTCGCGTGCGTGATGCTCGGCTAGTCGTCGTTGTTGGTGCAGAGCATCTGGGGCAGGACCTGCTTGCACGTGTCGCAGGACGGGACGATCGTCCCGGTCGACCAGTCGCGGCTGTACCTCTCGGCGGCGAAGTCTCGCCAGAACATCTCGCTGAGCTCGATCGACTTGACCTCTTGCCCGGCCGCCCGAGCGTCGGTGAAGATCTGGTTGACGATCTTCTGTGCCGCGCAGGAACCGAGCGGATAGTCCCGGTTCCGTCCCTGCGGAGTATGGGTCGGGGTGAAGTTCTTCCCCCGGATGTCGACCAGCTTTCCGCGCGTCGCCGCATTGGTCGCGTCGAGGATCATGAGATCCTTGGGGAGCTGGTCGCGTTTGATCCAGTTAAGGATGATCGAGGGGCCGGGACCGGAGAGCGTCGCGTAGAGCTTTACCACCGAGCCGATGGTCGCCACGGCGGTCCCCATCATGCTGGTCGCGTAGACGTTCCCGGCCGGATTGGTCGCGAGGTCGAGGTAGGCGTCCCGGAGTTTGCCGCTTTCCAGGGTTTCCTTGCTCACGTTGTCGAGCGTGCGCTGGAATCTCTCGAGAAGGCTCGTGCTGTCAGCCCCGGGGGCGATCCACTTGATCCGGTGCTTGTCGGGTGACTCCTGGCAGCGTGGACAGGTTTGATCGATGACGTCGTTGCTTCCGCCGTACGTCGGACCCTTTTCGCCTAATGGCCTCATGCCAAATCCCCTCAATCCCCGAATTGTGCGCTGATGTTAACGCGGTGTCGCGCGGCGCCACAAGGCGAGAATTGACCACCGATTGGCGCGAACCGGACGCCTCTCGATGTGAACCGACACGCGTCTGAGGCGACATGCCTCAAGCGCTGGGATGTCGATCACTCGAGGGTGGGGTGGTGCTGGAGTGATCGGTGCTTACTTTCCCCACACCGTCGTCTTGCTGTGAATGCCGTTGGAGCCGGTGCCCAGGATCTCGATGCGGAAGATCCGGCCCTCGTCGGTCTTTCCGCACACTCGATTGCCGGCAACGAGGTTGGTGACCTGGTTACTGCCTTCGGTGGCCGCTCTGTTCGCGCATTGTTCCTTTGACGGCACGGAATCCGTTTCCCACATCGCAAGGACTGAATTGCCGTCGTTGACGTACAACATGTCGCCAGAGAGGCCGAAGATATAGTTATTCCCGACCGTCTTGGGCTCCGCTTGGTCCAGGTTGAATTTCCCCCACACCAGCTCGCCGGAGAAGAAGGTGGCAGGGCCGCCCGGATTCGGTTTCGCCGGGCCCGCTGCTGGACTCCCGGTTGCCGTAACGGTGACCGTTACGGCAGGCGCCGGTGATCCGGTCGCTGTCGTTGTCGGCGCGGTCGCACGTCCGGTGAAGAATCCGGCTGCGCCCAACCCGGCAACCAGCGTACCGAATCGCGGCAATCCATGGCGGACCGAATTCTCGAAAGTTCGGTTTACGGGGCTGTTCGCCATTCTCCACGATTGTCGATCTTAGCAGCCAAATCGCGCATCTGCCCTCTGTGTCGAGCCATCCGGCCCGGCCTGGCATTCGATGTTCAATCGGTAAGAGTGCGGAGGCTCGGTCGTCACTATGACTGTTCGCGCCGCCTTGTCGTGCAGGGCTTGGCCGCGTGGATCCCAGAGAATCCAGGCGAAGTTGAGGAGGCCAAGGAGGGCCAGGGGAGCGAGTGCGCCGCCGAGCAGATCCGCGATGATGAAGAAGGACGTCTGGAAGATGAAGCGCCAGGCGGCTTGGCCGTAGCCGACGGCGCCGGAGTCGTCGGCCCGTACGAGGCGGATGCGCGTCGCTCGTTTGCCCAGAGTCTGGCCCCACTTGCCGTGCGGCCATGCGTAGTAGAGGAGCCCGATCGCGAGCGCGATGAGGTCGATGACGATCTGGTGGCCGATGTTCCCCTTTCCGCCGTGCATCGCACGGCCGTATCCCCAGATCAAGATATTGATGCCCAGGGCGACGGCATAAGTGGCGGTGAGGTCGATGACTCCGGCGACCAGCCGTCGTCCGCGTGTGGCGTAGGCGGCTTGGGAGTCGTTTTCCCCGTGACCATTACTTTCGCCCGGTCGCCCAGCGTCGTACGGCGTCTGTGCGCTGGGTGGCTGTTCGGCCGGCTGGGTCATGAAGGTGTCCTTGTCGCGGCAAGAGAAGCCGGCCCCACAAGGGGACCGGCCTGATCGGTGAGGTCGGGGGACGTGCCAGTTCTGCTGGGTGATACTGCCGTTGCAGATGTGCCTTAGGCGTCGACCGGCTTGTTCCCTCGCACGATGTCGAACCAGTCGAGGAACTCGGCCACGGTGCCGATCTGCTTGACGCGGGCGTGCAGGGCCGTCTGGTCGTGGCCCGGAAGAAAGTCGCGGCCGGCCACGTGGTCGCCGCATCCACACTTGCACGCCCTGCCGTCCACGCCATCGTCGTCGATATAGGTGACCGGGTTACGCAAGCCCTGGATCGGAGATTCGTTGCCGACGTACTTGTCGTAGACGGGGTGTCCGCTGCGCAGGATCTTCCCGTTGACGACGCTGCGACCGGTGTCTACGGGCTCGATGTCGTCGATTTCGATCGCCTGACGGAGGAAATCCGCGATCGGCTTCCTGGTCGGGCGGACCGTCGCCACCGACAGCCATGCGGCGAACGGGGCCAGTGCGAGGACGTAGTAGAGCGGACCGCTTTCCGGCGGGACGACGGCCAGGTCGGTGAGAATGGTGCGCGGTAGCCCGACGGCGACCAGCGCCAGCATCAGCCACGTGGGCAGGTCGGTGAGCCAGAACGGGGCTGACGCGGTCGGATCCTCGGTGCTCATCGTGTCACTCACGGTCTTCTCCTCTCGGCGGGATGTTCAGCCTGTCCGCGAGCACTTCGCGGGGCACCCGCTCTGGGGAGACACACGGACTACGTCGCAGGAGGTATCCGGAGCCGTCGCAGGTCCGCCGGTGCGCGCAAAGTTTTTTGAGATTGGCCGCAGAATCCTGTCAACCGGCCCCCGGGGTGCGGCGTCTTTCTATGTGATGGGGGCCCGACAGGAGCGGGGTGTCGGGCCCCCACATTTTTTTTTGCCGCAACGCTCGCGTGCGCGATGTCGGGCTTACCCTCGACCGCCATGAGCGAAGTCGACGCGGATCCGGCAGCCGAGGTCGTCCCGATCAACCGCTGGGTGTACGCGGTCGGCGGGTTACTGTTCGCGGTGCTGATGGTGGTGCCCACCCGGTACGGGTTCCTGGCCCTGGGCCACGTCGGCCCTGGCGTCAGCTGTGGTCCCGGCTGCGGCACTACGAGTGACAGACCTGTCGCCGGAGCCCGAGATCTATGATGGTGAACGAGTCGGTGTCCCCCCGAAGCCGAAACGCGATCACTGGGGGACGAAATGCCTCGTGTCATGATCGACGGCGATATGCGGGCCATCGTCGACAGCGCGAAACTCTCTTTCGTCGCGACGGTGTGTGAGGACGGCTCGCCCAACCTCTCTCCGAAGGGGTCGGTGCGCGTCTACGACGAGACGCACCTGATCTTCATGGACATCGCCTCGCCCAACACCGTGGCGAACCTGCGCCGGGACCCACGGATCGAGATCAACTCCATCGACTTCCTTCGCCGCAGGGGCTACCGGTTCAAGGGGACCGCACGTTTCTGCGAGCCGGGCCATGAGGCGTACGAGTGGTTGCGGTCCTGGCTGGTGAGCCTCAACGGACCGGGCTACCCGGCGAACGTCGCCGTCCTCATCGAGGTGGAGAGCGCGCGACCGGTGCTCTCACCTGCCTACACGTTCGGGAACGCGAAGGAGGAGGAGCTGGTGCGGTCGTGGGCGGTCACGTACGGCCTCGAATGTCCGGGTGAGACGGCCGGCTGATTCCCGTGCGGAAATCCATGCGAGCGGCGTTCATCCATGACGTCGGCCCGGCGGAGAACATCGTCTGGGGCGAGATTCCGGTCCCGGAGCCGCCCGCGGATCACATTCTGCTGAAGACCACGGCCGTCGCGGTGAACCACGTCGACACCTTCATCCGGGCCGGCGCCTACCGCACCCGCATGCGGTTCCCGTTCGTCATCGGCCGCGACGTGGTCGGCACCGTCGTACGGCCGGCGCGCTCGTCCCCGGCCTTTCGCGCCGGGGACGTCGTCTGGTGCAACAGCCTCGGATTCGACGGCAGGCAGGGATCCTTCTCCGAGTACTGCGCCGTTCCCGTCGAGAGGCTGTATCCGCTCCCGGCGGGTGCCGACCCGGTTCGCGCCGTCGCCGCGCTGCACGCGGCCACCACCGCCACCATCGGTCTGTTCGGCAAGGCCGGGCTCGTACGCGGCGAGACCGTCGTGGTCTCCGGCGCGGGCGGCGCCGTGGGGAGCGCCACCGTGCAACTGGCGACCGCCGCCGGAGCGCGCGTCATCGCCACGACCGGCCATGGCGACCGGGAATGGTGCCGGGAGTGCGGGGCGTTCGACGTCCTCGACTACCGCGAACCGAACCTGTACGGCCGCATCGCCGACCTGGCTCCGGACGGCATCGACGTCTACTGGGACAACTCCGGTGACCCGGACTTCGCCGCCACGGTCCCGCTGCTCGCACCGCGCGGACGGATGATCGTCACCGCCGGCCTGAACGCCCGCCCGTCCGTCCCGGTGGGTGCCCTCTACACGCGGGACGCGAGCCTGCTGGGATTCGCGGTCACCAATGCCACGGCGTCCGATCTGGAACGGTCGGCGCGGCGGATCAACACGGCACTGGCCGACGGCACCCTGACCCCGCGGATCGGCGCCCGCCTCGCCCTGTCCGAGGCCGCCGAGGCACACCGGCTCCTGGAACGGAAGGACACCTCGCTACGAGGCCGGATCGTCCTGCTCCCGTGAGACGCGCTGAGGTCGGCACCGCCGTCGAACGAAGGATGGTGTCATGGCGGATCAATCGCGGGCTCGTCGAACGCGAGCGGGCGACCGCAGCCTGACGCGCTGCAAACAGACACCGTAAGAGAGGCGGCAATGGAACAAGGCACCCGCGGCGAACTCATAGGTCGGCTGTCCGAGGCGATGGGGTCCGTCACGACCGCGCACCCGCTGCGGGTCGCCATCGACGGGCCGCCCGCCGCCGGCAAGACCACGCTGGCCGACGAACTCGCCGCTGTCCTGCGCGCCCAGGGCCGCGACGTCATCCGCGCCACCATCGACGACTTCCTCTTCCCTCGTGCACAGCGCTACCGACGCGGCCAGTACTCGGCCGAAGGCTGCTATTTCGACGCCCACGACCACGCCGCGCTGCGCCGGGTCCTACTCGACCCGCTCGGCCCAGGCGGAGACCGAAGGTTCCAACCCGCGGTCTACGACAGAGACACCGACACCCCACTGTCACCGCAGGTCGCCACGGCCCCCGCAGAAGCCGCACTGCTCTTCGACGGCGTCTTCCTCCTACGCCCAGAACTCATCGACCGGTGGGACCTGCGCATCTTCGTGTCTGTCCCATTCGAGCAGACGATAGATCGCGCCCGGAACCGAGGCACGGCACTGGCCGGATCCACCGCCGACACCGCCGAGATCGAACGGTCCTGGCGCGACCGCTACATCCCCTCCCAACAGCTCTACTTCGCCAACGCACGCCCGACCGATCACGCCGACATCATCGTCTACAACGACGAGCTCCAGAGGCCGGCATGGGAAGTCCGACCACACTGATCGATCCACAGGATTTGACAATTGCTCTGAAAGAGGTGCTCTCAACGGCACTTGGGTAGGTACCGGTATTCGAAATGGCTTAGTACGAGTGCGGCGCGGACGATGTGGCTGACGCTGCGTGGGCTGGCGGTGGTACGGCGCAGGGCGTGCCATCGCGCCATGAGGCGCTGCGCGACCTGCCGGCGCAGATGACGGCTGGCCCGATCAGCGTGGGAACCGACCCAGAGGTGACCTGTCGCCTACGGACCACCTGTGACCGAACGGGTCCACGAAGCCACCTTGACGGTGCGTCCCCCAGGGCGCGCGGTGATCCTCGATTGCTGCTCCAGCGGTTGCGCCCGCGGCGACGGCGCGCTCGATGAAGTCGTCGGGGTCATCGACGAACACCTCGATGCGGGTGCTCGTGACCCCAGCCTGGCCGGGACTGGTCTCTGCGGGGTTCTTGGGATTGACCTCATGGAGGAAGAAGGCAGCGCCACTGATCTCAAGGCCGGCCACGCCACCAAGGTTCCACAGCTCCGTCGCGCCCAGTGCAGCCTTGCACCAGGCGACCGCGGCGTCTGCATCCGGAACGATCAGCATCACAGAGATCACTGGTGGTGAAGCGGACACCGTGCCGCCGGACAGGGCGGAACGACCTTTCGGTTCCTCTGTCATGCCCACAGCATGCCGGATATCGCGAGCAATGTCGCCGCAGTCCGGCCGACAGCCCGCCTCCTTGTGCGACACCCCACCACCACCGCACCGCGACCTGTCCGCGTGAGCTCTACGAGGCGCGGACACGGTGTTCGCCCAGGTGGGCGAGGACGGCCTGGTTGGCCTCCCAGCCGTCGGGGAACTTGGCCGCCACGTTGAGGTGGACGGGTTCGGTGGACGGGTGGGCGTCGAGGACGTCGGCGATGCCGGCGCGGGCGACGACGATGCAGGCGTGGCGGTGGCGGGAGGCCAGCACGCACAGCCGGCCGGTCTCGAGGTGGAACTCCGTGGCGTCGCGCCGTCCGGACAGCGGGTGGAGCACGATCGTGACGTCGAACTCGCGGCCCTGGAGCCGGTTGGCGGTGTCCACCGCGATCTCGGCCGCGCCGACGTTCGACGTACGGGCGAGGGCCCGGCGGACCTGGTCGGCCTGGTCCCGGTGGGCGACGCCGATGGCGATGCGCTCGGGCCCGATGGGCCGGCCATCGGGGTGGCGTTCGCAGTGCCCGACGGCCTGCCGGGTGAGGAGGCGCGCCGCGATGCGGGCGATGGCGTCGGCTGCCTCGGCGTCGGTGCGCAGGGTGTGCCGGGCGGGCAGTTCGTGGAGGGCCCAGCCCGTACGGGCGGCCATGGCCAGGGTGTCATCGACCGCGCCGCCGCCGATCCCGGCCGTGGTGAGCTCGAGGCGGCGTGCGCCGTCGCCGGTGGCCGCGCTGAACCCGGTGAACGGGTAGAAGGCGGTGGAGACGATCGGCGCGGCCGTGGCGGGCAGCCGCCACGAGACGGGCAGGCGGTGCGGCGGGTCGAGCTCGGGGTTCTGGGTGAGTACGACGGAGACCGCGCTCTGCATCGGGTCGTACGGCAGGCCGATCCATCGCGGCGTCTCGACGATGGAGAACGGGTCCAGCTGCCCGGGGTCGCCGACGAACAGCGCGCGCTCGAAGCGCCCGGCGATCAGCAGGAGCGTGTCGGAACGCATCTGGTACGCCTCGTCGATGATCGCCCAGCCCCACTGGTGATCCTTGACGGTGGCCCACTTGGCGGCGGTGGCGAGGACGACGTCGGCCTCGCGCAGGTCGTCCGCCTGCCGTGCGACCGTGAGGTTGGGCAGCGCCCGCAGGCGGTCGGGTGCGTGATATTCGGTCGCGGACAGCCGTCCGATGGCGAGCGTGGACGACTCGGCGGCGAGCCGCAGGATGAGGTCGTCGACCTGGTTGTTGGTCTGCGCGACGATCATGCAGCGCTCGTCGCCCTCGACGAGGGTGATCGCGGCCTGTACGACGAGGGTGGTCTTGCCCGCACCCGGCGGAGAGTCGACGACCAGGCCCCGTCGCGTGCTGGTCGCCAGCGTCGCCATGTCGTCCAGGATGTTCCGTACGGCGCGGTCGGCCTCGGCGGCCGGGTCGAATGACACGCTCACTCCTCGGCGGCGTCGTGGGATTCGTCGGCCGGCGGCCCGCCGTGGGTCCACGGCGTCAGCTCGACGGACGGGAACTCGCGCGGGCTGCTCCAGCCGGGGTTGTGGGTGTAGACGACCCGGTCGCTGAGCTGGGGCACCGCCTCGGCGCGTGGCTTGGCGGCCGTACCCATCCCGCTGGTCACCTCCAGGACGACGAGCAGGTCGTCCGTGCCGTCGACCTGGGCGACCTCGCAGACCCGCGCCCGGTCCTTGGGGCGTTCGGGGCGGACGACCTGGCTTCCGGGTTCGATGCGCATCGGATCGTTCGTACGGACCGTGAACCGGGGGCGTAGCCGGGAGCGCCCGGACTCGCCGGGGACGGTCCGCATCGGATCGACGGCCACGACCGTACCGCCGAAGGCCTCGCCCGTGGTGCGGAGCTCGGCCATGACGAAGGGGTCCTCCAGCGCTCGCTGCGCGTCGTAGTCGGCCTGCGCGCGCTCCAGGCGGTGCAGGCGCGCGGCGGCGGCGACGGCGTGGTCGCGGCGCGGCTGCGGGCGCCCGTCTTCGGCGAGCTGCTCGGTGTAGGCGGTGAAGCGCAGCCGGTCGGTACGCCAGCGCGTGTCCGCGCTCGGTGCCTCGGGCAGCGCGCGCAGCAGGTCGATTCCCCGCCACGTCAGGTCCCACGTCGGCCGCAGTTGCGTCTCCAGCGCACCGGTCAGGGCGGCGACGGCTCGCTGTACGGCGTCGGGGTTCCCGCTGCCGGCGGCCTGTTCGTACCGGTCGATGGCGGGGCCGAGGACGTCCCGGTCGAACCCGGGGTCGGTGGCCGGGCCGGCGGGCGGGCACTGAAGCGGGTCCTCCGCGGCCAGCGCGGCCTGCCGGCCGGTCATCCCGTCGGGCGGGTCGATCCAGCCGAGGAGCGCCGCGAGGTTGGCGTCCTCCACCGGGCTCTGCCCCGTGGCCCACTGCGCCGTGAGCAGGTTGGTGAGGGCCTGGAGCATGGCCGAGCCGGGGTATTCGGCGCGCTCGGCCAGGAAGGTCAGCCAGCGGCCGAGCAACGGGACCGAGCCGTCGACCGGGTAGGGCCCGTCGGTGCGCTGGAACCGGGTCGAGCGGCCCAGCAGCCCGAGGTAGGACAGGCCGACCCGATTGGGGACGATGACCTGCGGAGCGTCGGCGAACACCTCCCGTTCCTCGGTGTTCTTCGTCGCGGGAAGGGTCTCGGTCTCCGCCTGGCGCTCCTCGACGTAGGACAGGACGATCCGGGCGAGGTGGGTGAAGAACGAGAAGCGCAGGTCGCGGTTGCGCGGTTGCGGCACGGCGAGCACCGTCGGATCACGGTGCTCGGTGCCGATCATGACGGCCAGCGGCGCGGCGGCCTCTCCGGCGAGGTTCAGCGGTACGACGACGAGCGGCCGGTCGGCGAGGTGCCGGTGCCGCATCCGGCTGAGCGGCTCGGCACGCCCGGTCTGCGCGGCGTGCAGGTGGGCGAGCGTGGTGAGCAGGGTCATGCCACTCCGCCAAGGAGGTCGTTCCGCAGGGCCGCCGCGTGACGCAGGGCACGGGCGACGTCGGCCTGGTCCGCCGAGGGAGAGCGGGTGCCGTCGGCCAGGCCCAGCGCCGTACCGATCGTGTCGATGCCGCCGAGAGCCTCGCGGACGGCCGGTCCGAGCACGTCGACGGAGCCGGTGTCGTGGGACTCGCCGCGGCAGAAGCCCGCGAGCTCGCAGGTCGCCAGGCAGCCCGGCTGGTAGCGGGCGTCCACGCTGCCGAGCGCCGCCTCCAGCTCCCGATGCGGGCGGGTGGGGTTGTCGTCGGCGTCCAGGACGAGATCGAAGCTGAGCCCGGGCGGCAGTGTGTCCACCAGCGCGTCGATCCCCGTCATCCGCGAGAGCTGGCGGCGCACGATGGCGATCTGCTTGCGCGCGTCGATCAGCGTGGCGGTGGGCCGGAAGGAGAAGTTCTCCGGCGTCACCAGGATGACGTCGTGCGAGACGGTCTCGGGAGGCGCGCCGGCCTCGGCCAGCAGGTCGCGCAGCGCGAGCACGTACACGGTGGCCTGCCTGACGGCGGCGGCGACCTGCTCACCGTCGGCCTGCCCGTCGACGACCGCGAACGACTTGATCTCGACGATGTGGAACCGGCCGCCGACCTGGAAGGCGATCACGTCCGGTTCGAGGAAGACCTCGTGGCCGCCGACCCGCAACCGCAGCATCGGATGGTCGAACAACGTGCGCGGCTCGTCGTCCCCGCTGTGCAGGGCGCGCAGCAGCTCGGACCGGCTGCGCAGGTAGCGCACCGTACGGTCCGCGCGGTCGCCGACGACGTCCAACGGGACGTAGGAGACCTCCGGGATGGGCAGCCCTAGCCTGTCCCGCAGTAGCCGCAGGAGCTCGGCGCAGCCGTTCGCCTTGACCTGCGCCTCGAACGCGTTGCCGCGGGCGAGGGCGAACGGCGACATGCCGAAGGGGACGGGAAAGCCCACGTGGTCGGCGATCCTCGTCTTGTCGACACCGGCGGCGTCCATGACGGTACGGCGCCCGCACCCGGGGTTGTTCGTCAGCGCGGCGATGGTGCGCGCGGTGTAGTTGAGCGGCGTGGCGCTCCCACGCAGCGCGTCGAGTCGGTTATCGAGGGAATTCATACGGTCCTTGCACACCAGACGGCTTGAGAAAGTTACGTGGCGATCAACGCTGACCAGCGATACCACGGATCGTCTTCAGACGTGTTCCGAACAGCTGCTCGGCGTTGTCGAGTTGTCGCCGGGCACGCCGCGCGGTGGCGGTCCGGGTGTCGCGGTCGGCGTCGTGATGCACGTCCAGTTCGGCCTGGGCGGCGTCCCGTACGAGCCGCGGATCGATGACGTGACCGGCCAGATCTCGCGTCGACGCGGCCGGGCCCATGGCTCCGGGGATGTTCACCGCGAACTGCCGCAGGAGCCGCTCACCCGGAGTCCGGCCGGGCCCGGCCGAAAGCGCGTCGGCGATGTTGATGGCCGCGGTGAGAAAATGCACGCGCGGGCTGAGCGGACCGACGACGCGGTCCTCCAACGGCCACGTGCTCACCGTCAGCAGCGCGCGCGCCGGCGCGAGGTGGTCGTGGGTCAGCGCCGGGCACAGGTAGTACGGCCTGGCTCCCGGCGCCGATCGGTAGGAGCGCTCCTCGTCCCGCCGCAGGCTGGTGAGCCGGGCGGTGTGCAGGGTGCCGCTGAAGAACGCCTCGTGTACGGCGCCGATCAGCTTGGGCGCCACCGGTACGCCGAGCATCGTGAGGGCCCGATGGACCTGCTCGCGTACCGGAAGCACCGACGTGACGACCGGTTCGGCGGTGGCCTCCGGCGCATCGTCGGGCGGACTGATCAGCAGGTCCCAGGCGCGCTCGGCCCGGCGCAACTCCGCCCTCAGCTCTCTCACACGCGCCGAGTCACGCCGTGCGGCGGCCTCGCGCACCTCCTGGCGAAGCCGGGCGATCTGGAGTTCCAGAACGTCCAGGGCGTCTTCCATGACGTCCGACCCTAGCAGCGTTCCAGTATTTTCCAGCAATATCCATTGTTTGGCCTTGAGCGCGAGGAGGGATCCTTGGAGGGAGACTGCTCTCCGGGGGAGCTCGTAGGGAGGGCTCGATGAATCACCGCGACCACCCGATCTTCGCCCGCTTTTACGCCCGCGCCACCCGGTTCATGGAACACGGCGTGGGCGTGCACCGCCAAACCCTCCTGGAGGGCCTGTCCGGCCAGGTGATCGAGGTCGGTGCGGGCAACGGCATGAACTTCGCCCACTACCCGGCCACGGTCGCCGGGGTGATCGCCGTGGAACCCGAACCGCACCTGCGGGCCATCGCCGAGCGAAACGCCGCGCAGGCCGCCGTGCCGGTACAGGTGGTCGACGGGCTGGCCGAGGCATTGCCGGCCAAGGACGGTGGCTACGACGCGGCCGTCGCGTCGCTGGTGCTCTGCACCGTCCCGGACCAGGACCGGGCACTCGCGGAGATGTTCCGTGTCCTGGCCCCCGGCGGGCAGCTACGGTTCTTCGAGCACGTCCAGGCCGGCACGCTCGTGGGGCGCCGTGTCCAGCGGGCCCTGGACGCCACGATCTTCCCGTTCCTGGTCGGTGGCTGTCACTGTGGCCGCGACACCGCGGCGGCGATCGAGCGGGCCGGGTTCACGATCGAGCGGCTCGACCGGCTCGGCACGGCCGACACCGAGCTGCCGTTCCCGATCGCTCCGCAGATCCACGGCATCGCGACCCGGCCCTGACGCGTCAGGGTCTCGCGACCGCCGCGCCATGGAGCTTCTAGTCGGGAATGGGACCGAGGCCCAGGGCGGCGCGCAGGGTGTTCTCCAGGTCGGTGGCGCGGTCGGAGTCGCCCGCGTGGGCGGTGACGAAGGAGAAGGTGTAGTCGGCCGAGGCGCCGCCGTAGTTGCCGCCGAGCCCGCCCATTCCGTAGTCGTCATCTTCGACGAAGACGCCCAGTCCCCAGGCGCTGTGGCTGCCGAAGACGCGGTCCTGGCCCGAGCACTGCGCGGTGGTGGTCTCGGTGAGCAGGCCGGGTGGCAGCAGCTTCGGCAGGGCGGCGTAGAACCCGGCGACCGCACGGGCGGTGCCGTGGCCGTTGATCGCCGGGATCTCCGCGGCCCTCCAGGCGGCGGAGTTGACCACGGCCGGATCCTGGCCGCCCGGCGGGTTGGTGATCGCCCGGCGGTACAGCTCGGGCTTGCCGTCCAGCTTGGCCGCCCGGTATTCGGGGGTCAGCCCGGTCAGATCGACCGCCCGCGCCTGCTCCGCCGGTCCGAGACCGATGTGAAAGTCCAGCCCCGACGGCCCGCACACCTCTTCGGCGAGGAACCGGCCCAGCGACCGGCCGTCGGTACGGCGTACGAGTTCGCCGACCAGATGCCCGTAGAACAGCGCCGACTCCCCGTGCGCCGTGCCCGGCTCCCAGGCGGGCTCCTGGGCGGCCAGCAGCGCGCACATCCGGTCCCAGTCGTAGAACGTCTCGGTGGGTACGGGCGTGTCCAGGGCCACGATTCCGGCCTGGTGCGACAGGACGTGCCGTACGGTCGCGGGCGCGGTGAACTCCGGCCAGTAGCGCTGCACCGGCGCGTCCAGCTCCAGCACTCCCCGCTCGACCAGCCGCAGGGCGCAGACGGCCGCGAACGGCTTGGTCACCGAGTACGGCATCACGATGCTGTCGCGCGACCACCCCGGCCCGCCCCACAGGTCGACCAACCACCGGCCGTCCTGCCAGGCGGCCACCGCGGCGCCCCCGTCCTGCCGCTTCAGCACGTCGGCGAAGACGTCACGTACCTGCTCGAACCCTGGTTCCACCGACCCACCGACCATGGCGAACACCCTAGACATCGGCACACGCGGCGGCGAGCGAATTTCGGGCGGCAAGAACGTTCGTCATGGAGCACTCTGTGGCATGCGTGACCACCGGGACATCCGCGCTCGCCACGGATCAGGCGATTCCGTGGTGGCCACGGATGCCCTTCCCAGCGCCGGCGGAGCACGCTCCTCCTACCGGGTTCATGGGGGACCCGCGGGGGAGAGCGGAGACAGGAATGACCACAACCGATATCGCGCCGGTCGACAAGGCGAAACTCGAGGCGTTCGTCGGACAGGCGGTCACCGACATGGGCGCGGCCATCTCCGGGCTGCTGCTGCACATCGGCGACCGGCTGGGGCTGTACAAGGCGATGGCCGGCGCCGGCCCGATCACCTCGTCCGCCCTGGCGGAACGCACCGGCACCGCCGAGCGGTACGTCCGCGAGTGGCTCGGCAACCAGGCGGCCGGTGGTTATGTCGTCTACGACCCGGCCGACGGCACCTACGAGCTGCCCGCGGAGCAGGCCATGGTGGTGGCCGACGAAGACAGCCCGGTCTTCCTCGGCGGCGCCTTCGAGACCATCGCCTCCTGTTACGCCGACCATGACGTGTTCGTCGACGCGTTCCGTACCGGCGCGGGGGTCGGCTGGCACCAGCACGACGAGCGGCTGTTCTCCGGCGTCGTACGGCTCTTCCGTCCCGGGTACGCCGCCCACCTCGTCGAGGAATGGCTGCCGGCCCTGGACGGAGTGGTCGAGAAGCTGCGGGCGGGCGCGAGCGTCGCCGACGTGGGGTGCGGCCTCGGCGCCTCCACGGTCATCATGGCGCAGGCGTTCGAGCGCTCGACGTTCACCGGGATCGACATCCACGAGTCGTCGATCGAGGCCGCCCGCAGGTCCGCGGCGCAGGCCGGCGTGGACCGGCGGGCGAAGTTCGGCATCGCGCAGGCGAAGGACCTGCCCGGCGCGGGCTACGACCTGGTGTGCCTGTTCGACGCCCTGCACGACATGGGCGACCCGGTCGGCGCCGCGCGGCGCATCCGGGAGGCCCTGGCTCCGGACGGCACGCTCCTGCTGGTCGAGCCGTACGCCGGCGACGCACTCGAGGACAACCTCCACCCGATCGGGCGGACCTACTACGGCCTGTCCACCGTCATCTGCACGCCAGGGTCGCTCGCGCAGGAAGTCGGACGGGGACTCGGTGCGCAGGCCGGTGAACGGCAGCTCGCCGATGTGCTGCGCGAGGCGGGGTTCACCCGCGTACGCCGGGCGACGGAGACCCCGTTCAACATCATTCTGGAGGCCAGACCGTAGGCACCGCACCCATCGCCGCCAGCACGGACTCGCCACGTGTCCGGTGCTCCCCGCCGATGAGGACGAGGGTACGGGCCCACTGGTAGCGGCAGCCGGCGTCCTTGAGCGCGACGGCCGCGGCGGTCAACCCGCCGCGGCCGCCGTCACGCGTGGTCAGGGCCGCCGCACGGTCGACGATGGCGGTGGCGATCGGGTTACCCGCCGCCGCCAGGCGCGCGCGCCGAACGCGGTCGGCGGCATCCTCATGCCCGGTGAGCACCGCGGCCTCGGCCCACAGCGCGCCGTACCACGGGCGCCACATGCCGCTGTACCACTCGTCGAACTCCTCCGGCGGGGTGTCCATCAGCCGCGCCGCCCGCTCGGGCAGGCCGCGGTGCAGCAGCAGCAACGCGTCGAAGAACTCACCGAAGTGGATCTCCGAGACCGGGACTCCCGGCGTCTCGAGGGCACCGACGATGTCCAGCCACGTAGCCCGGGCGTCGTCGTCCCCGCGCAGTCCGTGCACCGTCGCGGCCGCGTACGCGCCGCGGCTGAGATTGCCCGCGCGGGGGCGCCCGGCCCGCTCCCAGCCCTCGCGGAAGCGCTCGGCCAGGCCGACGGCCTCGGACCAGTCACCCGCCAGCACCGTCACAGGGAGCAGCCGCGCCGTGGCCAGGTGGGCCTCCTCCCGGTAGAACGGCAGGTCCCGCAGTCGTTCGGCCAGTCTTCGCGCGGCCGGTAGGTCGCCGACGGCGACGGCGCAATCGGCGGCCATCACGAACCCGTCGACGAACTCGAGCGCGGCCATGACCGTCATCGGCATCGGCGCCAGTAGCTCGGTGCGCCGCAACGAGCTGGCCGCTGCGGCGCGGACCTCGCCGCGAGCCAGCTGTACCGCGGTGAGCTGGTCGAGCGCCGCGCTCTCGGTCAGCGGATCGTCGATACGGCGGGCCAGCGTGATCGCGCGCTCGATGAGTTCGACGGTGACCGGATCGGCCACGGCACCGTTGAACGCCTCGGCGGTGAGCAGCCGCGCCTCCGCGGCCAGGTCTCCGCCGGCCAGCGCCCACCCCCGTGTGATCAGTGCCTCCACCTCCCCGGCCGCGGGTGCGGTCGCCATCAGGCCGGGGCCACGGTTGATCAACTCGGCGTTCCGCGCGAGGTCACCGGCCGCACCGGCTCGGTCACCCGCGCGAAGCGCCGCCTCGGACGCGAGCAGACGGAGCCGCAAAGCCTCATTGCCGAAATGCCGCGACTCGGCGGCGCCCGCGGCACTGCGCAACGCGTCGGCGGCGGCCACGTCGTCGTCGGCGAGCCCGGCCGCCTGCTCATAGCGGCGCTGCGACTCGCCGGGCATGCCGCGGACGAAGCTCAGGTGGGCCAGGCCGATCGCCAGCCGGTACGACTCCGGGCGGCAGCGCGCATTTCCCGCCGCCCAGGCCAGTGCGCCGCGCAGCTCGCCGGCGACCCGGTCGAACGCCGTCCGCCACGTACCGGCGGCCTCGCGCGACGCGAGCTCGAGGGCGGCGCTCTCATCCAGACACCAGCTCAGGTGGCGCGACCGGGCCTCGACCGACTCACCTGCCTCGTCGAGCCGATCGGCGCCGTACTGGCGGATGGTCTCCAAGGCGCGGTAGCGAGTCCCGCTCGGGCCCGCGATCGCGATCAGCAGGCTCTGGTCGGCGAGCCCGGCCAGGACCGTGGGGACGTGGCCGGCCGGCGCCGGTGGCCAATCGGCCAGGACCACCGCCGCCGCGGTCGCGGTGAACGGCTCGGCGAAAACCGCGATGCGACGCAGCACCGCCTGGTCCGGTTCGTCCAGCAGGGCGTAACTCCAGTCAAGCGTCGACCGCAGCGAACGGTGCCGGTCGTTGATCCGCGAGCCGCCGGTCAGGAGCCACAACCGATCGGCCAGACCGGCTTCGAGCCCATCAGCTCCCAGAGACGGGTAGCGGGCGGCGGCCAGCTCGATCGCCAGTGCCATTCCGTCGAGGGCCCTGCAGACGGCGGTGACGCGCGCCGTGTCGTCGGACCTCACCGGACTTCCCCCGGCCGCCGCCCGCCCGAGGAACAGCTCGACCGCGTCACCCGGGCCGCAGTCGCCTGCTTCGACGGACAGTCCGGGCACCGGGAACACCCACTCGAAGGGGGCCATCAACCTGGCCCGGCTGGTGGCGAGGACCGTCAGCCGCGGACTGCCGGCGAGCAGCCGTTCCAGCAGTAGCCCCACGCCGTCCAGCAGGTGCTCGCAGTTGTCCAGTACGAGCAGCGTCTCCCGGCCGGCCAGCCAGCTCACGACGTCGTCCACCGCGGAGCTGCCCTGACGCTCGCCGAGACCGAGCGCGTCGGCGATCGCCGGAGCGATCATCAGAGCGTCGGTCACCGGGACGAGGTCGACGTACCAGACGCCGTCGGCGAACCGATCGCCCATGTCGGCGGCGACGCTCAGGGCCAGACGCGTCTTGCCGACCCCACCCGGCCCGACGGCCGTGACCAGGCGATGCTCATGCAACGCGGCGGACAGCGCCACCCGCTCGGCCGACCGCCCGACGAACGGCGTCAACGGCGACGGCAGCGCGGCGGCGACGGCGATCGGCGCGGCCGACTCGCCCACCGGGTCGGAGGGCAGGTTCCCGGCGACGGCGGCCAGCGCCCGGCGATCACCGGCCTGCAGCTTGCGCAGCAACGAGGAGACGTGACTCTCGACGGTGCGGATGGAGATGGAGAGCCGCGCGCCGATCTCGGCGTTGGTCAGGTGTTCGCCGAGCGCGGCCAGGACCTCGGCCTCACGGGCGGAGACACCCACCTCGTGAGGTCTTCCCTGGTCAGCCACCTTCACATTGTGCACGCAGATGACCCAGGAACCCTCCTAAATCGGGTTCAAGCGGGATCTCGCGGGTACGCCGCGCCCCGGAGAGGGTGACCGGGTGAGCGTCAGGCCTGTTCCATCGCCTCGCCGATGTCGCGGAGGGCCCGGTTGCTGCGCCTGGCCGCCAGCAGGTGACCCGCCCCGACGACGGCGGCCACCGGCCAGTCGATGATGCCCACCACGGCGAGCGCTCCCAGGCTGCCGAGGAAGATCAGTTGATCACGGGAAGGCAGGCGCACGGCCCCCAACGCGGGCACGTTCGCGCGGATGGTGTTCAGCTCGCCGACCGGCGCCTTCGCAGTCGTCGTTGTCATCGGAATCCCCCCGGAAACGCTCAACGGTGTGTACGCGGTTGGTTCCCGCGACGGCGGCGATCCATGTTCACGGAGAACCAGGTGCACCCTCGAATCGACGGAGTGACCGCTGGTTAAGCTTGTCGTGTGACAACTCCTGCCGATTTGACCGCCACCGCCGAGATCCGGCTCCAGCAGGTCCAGACGCTCACGGACGTCGCGTTGTCACGTATGAACCATGAGGATCTGATGGGCGAGCTGCTGGAGCGCGTCCGGGAGATCCTGGAGGTCGACACGGCGGTGGTGCTGCTGCTCGACCGTCCGTCTCAGCAGCTGATCGCCACGACGGCCCGCGGCCTCGAGGAAGAGGTGCGTCAGAGCGCCCGTGTGCCGGTCGGCCGGGGTTTCGCCGGCCGGGTCGCGGCCGAACGGCGCCCGGTGATCATCGAGAACGTCGATCGCTCGAACGTCGTCAACCCGCTGCTCGTACAGCGGGGCGTCCGGTCACTGCTGGGCGTGCCGTTGGTGGTGGGCGGTGAGCTGCTGGGCGTGCTCCACGTCGGTTCGCTCACGCCCCGCCGGTTCACCGCCGGCGAGGCCGAACTGCTTCAGCTCGCCGCCGACCGCGCCGCGGTGGCGGCGCACTCGCTGCAGTCGATCTCCGAGCGCGCGGCAACCCGCGAGCTGCAGCGGAGCCTGGTGCCCTCCGCGCTGCCCGTCATCCCCGGCGTGGAGATGGCCGCTCGCTACAGCCCTGGCTCGGCCACCGTGGGCGGGGACTGGTACGACGTGTTCCGGCTGCCGTCGGGGGAGTTCGGCGTGGTGATGGGGGATGTGGCCGGGCAAGGCCTGTCCGCGGCCGTCATCATGGGCCGGATGCGCAGCGCCCTTCGCTCGTACGCCCTAGAATTCGGCGACCCGGCCGTCGTGCTCGACAAGCTGGACCGCAAGATGCAGCACTTCGAACCGAACGTCATGGCCACCGTCCTGTACGCGGTCTGCCATCCCGAGCTGAGGTCGGCGAAGATCGCCTCGGCCGGTCACTGGCCACCGGTGCTCGCGGCGCCCGGCCGCCGCGCCGAACTTCTCGACCTGCCCCCGGACATCCTGATCGGCCTGGACACCGACCCCCGACGCCGGGCGACCACCGTCGACATCCCGCCGGACGCCGTGCTGTGCCTCTACACCGACGGGCTCATCGACCGCCCCGACCGGCCGCTCGAGGAGAACCTCGACCGGCTGTGCGAGACCGTCCTGCCCGGCCCGCCGGACGCGGTCTGCGCAGCGGTGATGTCCGCGCTCATCAGCCGGGACCCCGTACGCGACGACACCGCGCTGCTGACCCTCCGCCGCGGCCCGGAACCCCGAACGCCCGTCTTGTAAGCGGCAGGTCGCCGGTTCGAATCCGGCCGGAGACTCCCACCCTCACCAGCCCAAAGACCCGGAGCGATGATCGCTCGGGGTCTTTTGACGGCAACGGCCTCAGCCGAGGGCATTCCCTAGACGAGTCTTTCCAAATGCCTGCGGGCGTGAAGAGAGGGTGTTCATGATCGTTTGTGACGACGAACTTGAACACCCTCGTGACTGCACTGTACGTGAAGATCGATGACGACTTGGCGGGTATCGCGCGGCTGCCGGGTCGGCCGCCGAAGCTCGCTCACTCGGAGTTGTTGTGTCTGGCGGTGATGCAGGCGATGCTCGGTTTCCATTGCGAGGCCCGCTGGCTGCGGTACGCCCGCGCGCACTTTGGGGACATGTTTCCTTTCCTCCCGCAAGACGCCGGATACAACAAGCGGATCAAGGTGGCGTTGCCGCAGATCAAGCGGGTGATAAGGGTGCTCGCCACCGACACCGACTTCTGGCACGACACGGTGTGGATCACGGACTCGACCCCGGTCCCGTCGGGATGTCGCGCCCGACGGTCAAACGCTCGGAGCTGGCGGGCTGGGCGAACTACGGCTACTGCGCGTCGCATTCGCGGTTCTTCTGGGGGCTGCGCCTGTATCTGGTGTGCACCCCGTCCGGGATGCCGATGCTGTGGGCGCTGGCCGATCCCAAGCTCGGCGAGCGTGAGGTGCTGGCCGCGATGGTGGAGGTTGATGCCGAGCTGGTGCGCGAGCGGCCGGGACTGCTGCTTATCAGCGACAAGGGCTTCGCATCGAAAGCCTTCGAACGGTCACTGTCCGAACAGGGCATCACACTGCTGCGGCCCTCAAGGAAGAAAGAGATCCGCCGCCCCGGAGAGCCGATGCTCAAGAAGGTCCGCCAACTGATCGAGTCGGTCAATGACACCCTTAAAGGCCAACTCGACCTGGAACAACACGGCGGACGCACCGCCGAAGGCGTCGCTGTCAGTGTCGCCCAGCGCGTGCTGGCCCTCACCGCCGCGGTCTGGCACAACTTCCAGACCGGCCAAGCGGTCAGCCGCTCTCTGACCGCTTACGATCACTGACCGTATTCGGAAAGACTCATCTAGGGGTTCCTAACTCGTGTGTTCTGGCGGCATGGTCCGGATGCCGTAGGACGCGTATGGCACGGGTGCAGGCGGGGATAGGGATCGTCGGTCGGAGCGGATCCTCCATGAACCCTGGGAGGTCATTCGTCAGAGTTGTCGCCAGTCGGGTGATTCGCGCGTATTTCGCGGCCCACCTGCTTAGCCTCCTCGAGACGGCCTAATGCATCCAGCACATGGACAAGGACCCATAGCGACCGCATGAGGTCGGGGCGGTAGCGGTCGGGGTAAGTTTCGGCCAGTTCTCGCTTGATCGCGATGGCTTCTTTGGTCACGGTCAGAGCTTCGGCGTGCCGGTCCAGCTTCGAGAATTGGATGCCGAGATTGTTCAGGGAGTCGGCGAGGTCGGGGCGGTAGCGGTCGGGGTAGGTATCGGCCAGCTCTCGCCTGATCGCGACGGCTTCTTCGGTCATTGGAAGAGCCTCCCCGTGCTGGCCCAGTTCCGCGAACCCGATACCGAGGTTGTTCAGGCTGGTGGCGAGGGAGGATCGGTAGCGGTCGGGGTAGGTATCGACCAGCTCTCGCCTGATCGCGACGGCTTCTTTGGTCACCGTCAGGGCCTCGGCGATTTGGCCCAGCTTCGAGAATTGGACGCCGAGGTTGGTCAGGCTGGTGGCGAGGGAGGATCGGTAGCGGTCGGGGTAGGTATCGACCAGCTCTCGCCTGATCGCGACGGCTTCTTTGGTCACCGTCAGGGCCTCGGCGAGTCGGCCCAGCTTCGAGAATCGGGTACCGAGGTTGGTCAGGCTGGTGGCGAGGGAGGATCGGTAACGGTCGGGGTTGGTCTCGGCCAGCTCTCGCCTGATCTGCATGGCCCCCTCGCTGGCGAATAGGGCGTTCGTGTAGTCGCCGATCTGGGCCAGCGATACTCCGAGGGAATCTAGCCAGAGTGCCCGCAATGGTGCGTTGCTGGTGGGGAGATTGTCGAGGATGCGGCGGGTGATGACGACGGCGGTGTTCGCGAGTATGAGGGAGGGATAGGGGATTGCTGTGGCGATGGCGGCCAGCAGATCGGTATCCGGGCTCAAGCCGTCGACTACGCGTTCTAGCAGCGGAAGGATACGTTGTAGGAGAGGTTCGGCGTCGGGTTGGTCGCTGGAGGCGCGGCCTAGCAAGGTCAGTGCGCGTAGGGCCTGACGGTCGGTCAGCCTGGTAAGGCAGGCGTCGGCGAGGTCAGGTGATGCGGTCAGCTCGGCGACAACGTGCTGTTCGGCAAGGCGATCCGGTCGCAACGTCCCTAACCATTCATGATCCGCGCCTTCAGCCGTACTAGGAGAGGGCGGGTAGAGGTCCCTCAACCAGCGGGCGACCTTCGCTGTCGCAACCGCTTCGGGCACTCGATTGAGAACCTGGATCGACTCGTCTTGGGTAGCGGCACCCAGCAGAGCACCGGCCGCGACGATCTGCCGGAGGGCACGGGTAGTCATTCCGGCAGGGCCATCGAGCAGTCCGGCGCGTTGCGCGCTGCCCTGCCAGTACTGCTCTTCATGCTCCAACAGGTCAGCGAGGACAACGTCAACGTCGATATCGACCACCGCTGCGTGCCTTGTATCGAGTCCAGTGTTTTGGGCATTGAGGACGGCCAGTAGCGCTGCCGCATGCAGGTCCAAGATGCGCGCTGGTCCGACGAGAGGCTTCATCCGTACGCGTCGAGGTGCTGCAACACCGAGGGCATGGGCGAACTGCGGGGCGGCGGCCTCCACCAGTTCGCGATCAGACATCTCGGCGGTCACTGCGGCGGACAGGTCCTGCCCCGTATAAGCCTTGGCCAGCAGTGTGCGGACGGCTGGTTCGGCGTTACCGAGACGATCCCACCAGTCGCCGGCACTGCGTGCCAACAGCAGCACCCGCAGCCCGCCCCCGGCCTCTTCAGCAGCGACCTGCCGCAGTAACTCGGCCAGCCCGACCCGAGTCTCGGCGTAGTCGACCACTAGCAGCAACCGGCCCCGATGCACCTCACGCACGGTCGCCAGCGCCCTGGCCTCGGCCTGATCACCGACGAGTTCACAACGCCAACCCAGCTCCCGCAACCGCTCACACAGCTGCACCGCAAGACGGCTCTTCCCAACCCCGCCCGGACCAGTCACCAGCCGCACGCGGCCCGACTCATCGTGCTCGCACCAGTCGATCAACTCCGCCAGCTCACCGACACGCCCGACGAAATTCACCACCGCCCGATCGGCTAGCAGCAACCGCGCCGTGCCGCCCTCGATCTCCGGCAACCGGCGAACCCCAGCCAGCGCGCTACGAAGCCGGACCCGCTCCTTCAATCGATCGAACAGCGTCGGCGCGAAAGCTCCCGTCACTGCCGCGACCATGCCGCCCAACCGGCCCCCGACCAGCGTGCCCGCCAACGCGCCGAAGGCAGCCAAGCCAAGGCCCCACCACATACGCCACAACCACCGGCCGCCACCCATAACCGTCATCTTCGCGCGAACCAGCCACACCCATGAGCGAACAAGACGATTTTCACGGCCAGAACGCGCCGCCGCGGGCAGGGCACGGGCACAACCCACCCACGCGCGCCTAGATGCACTGGTCAAGGCGCCCGGTGGAACAGCCGCACCGCCTCGACACGGCCCAAGAATGCGCAGGTCCATCGCGTCTCCCGAGAACGCCGCCCGCCGCCCGGCGGCGGATCGGCTACTGAAGCCCGGCGCGGACGGACGTGATGCGCTGCGTGTTGAAGCCGAGCCAGTGCATCCGGCCGACGTAGCGCGCGTGCTCGATCTTGAGGCAGCGGTCCATGACCACCGTCATGCCGCCGTCCTCGGCGATCCGCGCGCCCTCCTCGTTGATCACGCCGAACTGGCACCAGAGGGCGGCGGCCTTGATCGTGACGGCCTCCCGCGCGATCCCCGGCAGCGCGTCCGGCGCGCGGAAGACGTTCACGACGTCCACCGGCACGGGTACGTCCAGCAGGCTCGCGTACGACGTCTCCCCGAGGATCTCCGTCTCGCGGGGATTCACCGGGATCACGCGGTAGCCGTGCCGCTTGAGGTAGTAGCCGACGAAGTAACTGGCCCGCAGCTCGTTGGCCGACAGGCCCACGACCGCGATCGTCTTGGCGGAGTGGAGCACGCGCTGGATCGTCCTCGGGTCCTGGTACGGCGCGAGGTCCATCAGGTCGTCACCTTCCTTCCCGCAATCGCGGCGAAGCCCTGCTCGAGATCCCAGATCAGGTCCGCCACGGACTCGGTGCCGACCGACAGCCGTACCGTCCCCGGTCCGACGCCGGCCGCCCGCAGTTCGTCGTCGCTCAGCTGGCGGTGCGTCGTGCTGGCCGGGTGGATGACCAGGCTCTTCGCGTCGCCGACGTTCGCCAGGTGGGACCAGAGCGTCAGGCCGCCGATGAAGTCCTGCCCACCGTCCCGGCCACCGGCACAGTCGAACGAGAACACCGCGCCGGCGCCGCGCGGCAGGTACTTGTCCACGAGAGGCCGGTACCTGCTCGCCGGCAGCCCGGAGTAGGTCACGTTCGAGGCCAGTTCGTGCGACTCGAGGAACCGCGCGACCGCCAGTGCGTTCTCGACGTGGCGGTCCATCCGCAGCGACAGCGTCTCGAGCCCCTGCAGGAACAGGAAGCCGTTGAGCGGCGCGAGCGTCCCGCCGAGGTCGCGCAGGGTCTCGGCCCGGAGCTTCATCAGGTAGCCGTAGCTCCCGAACGTCTCGTGGAACCGCAGCCCGTGGTACGCCGGCGACGGATCCGCGACCACCGGAAACCGCCCGTTGGACCAGTCGAACGTGCCGGCCTCGACGACGACGCCGCCGATGCTCGTACCGTGGCCGCCGATGAACTTCGTCGCCGAGTGGATCACGATGTCGGCGCCCCACTCGATCGGGCGGCACAGGTACGGCGTCGCGAACGTGTTGTCGACGATCAGCGGCAGCTCGTGTTCGTGCGCGATGGCCGCCACGGCCTCGATGTCGAGCACGTTCCCGGCGGGGTTGCCGATCGTCTCGGCGAAGAACGCCTTCGTGTTCGCGCGGACCGCCTGCCGCCACGCGTCCGGATCGTCGGGATCGACCCACGTCAGCTCCACGCTCATCTTGCGCAGCAGGTGTTTGAGCTGGTTCACCGTCCCGCCGTAGAGCGCCGAGGACGAGACGACGTGGTCACCCGGCTCCAGCAGCGTGAAGAGCGCCGCCGCCTGCGCGGCGATCCCGCTGGCGAACGCCACCCCGCCGGCGCCGCCCTCGAGGTTCGCGACGCGCTCCTCGAACACCGCGACGGTCGGGTTCATGATGCGCGAGTAGGTGTTCCCGTACTCCTGCAGGTTGAAGTACGCCGAGGCGGATTCGGGGTCCTCGAACACGTAGCTCGTCGTCTGGAAGATCGGCACCGCACGTGCGCCGGTGTTCGGGTCGGGCCGTTGCCCGGCGTGCAGCTGCCGCGTCTCGAACCCGAACTCATGGGCCTCTTCGGCACGGGCGGGCTTGTCGGTCACGAAGACCCTTTCGCGTAGCTGGGTTCGTTCAGGAACCGGCGGATGATGGGCGTCTGCCGCGCTTCCTCAAGTAGGAAGCAGTCGTGGCCGTACGGCGCCTCGATCACCTGGCACTCGACCGGCTTCGCGAGAGCGCGGAGCGCCTCCTCGATCTCCTGCGACGCCGCCGGTGGGTACAGCCAGTCGGAGCTGAACGCGATCAGCAGCGTACGTGCCGAAACGCCCTTGAGTGCCTGCTCGAGCGAGCCGCCGCCGTGCTGCCGCGCGAGATCGAAATACGTCAGCGCGCGTGAGGTGTAGAGATAGGTGTTGGCGTCGAACCGCTTGACGAACGAGTCGGCCTGATGGCGCAGGTAGCTCTCGACCTCGAACTCCGGCTCGGTGATCGTGTGGCGGATGTCGTCGGCGAACTGCAGCCGCCGGCCGAACTTCTCGCTCAGCGCCGGTGCGGACAGGTACGTGACGTGGCCGACCATCCGCGCCACACCCATGCCGGCGTCGGGCGCCCGGCCCGTACCGTAGTAGTCGCCGCCCTGCCAGGCCGCGTCGCGCATGATCGAGTCACGGGCGATCGCGTTCCAGGCCACGCCCTGCGGGTGGAGGGCGTGCGTGCTGGCGATCGCCACGACGGCATCGACCTGGTCGGGGAACATGATCGCCCACTCGAGCGCCTGCATCCCGCCGAGCGACCCTCCGGCCACGGCCGCGAGCCGCTCGACGCCGAGCACGTCCAGGAACGCGCGCTCGGTCCGCACCATGTCCGCGACGGTGATCACGGGGAAGCCCGAACCGTACGGTGCGCCGGTGGCCGGGTCGATCGAGGACGGTCCGGTGGTCCCGCGGCAGCCGCCGAGCAGGTTCGTGGAGACGACGAAGAAGCGGTCGGTGTCGAACGCCTTGCCGGGACCGATCATCCCGTCCCACCAGCCGAGCCCCTTGCCGGCCGCGCCGTCGCGGTCATCGGCCCCGAACCCGTCGCGCGTGCTCTCCTCGGCCGGCAAGGCCGCGAACCCCGCCGCGTGCGCGTCGCCACTGAGCGCATGGCACACCAGGATGACGTTGTCGCGCCGGGGCGAGAGGACGCCGTACGTCTCGTACGCCACGCGGACCCGCTCGAGCTCCCGGCCGCAGTCGAGCCGTACCGGCTCCGGCAGGTCGACGTACTGCGTTTCGACCCTGCCGACCGAGCCGGCCGCGAGCGTCGAGACTGGCTCCGCCATGGGGGCCATGGTAGTCGCCCCTTCGGCCCGTCCCTCCGGGTGAGGAGGGACGGGCCTGCGGGCGTCAGGTGCCGTAGACCTGGAACTCCCAGAGGGAGTAGCCGTACTGGGTCGTCCGTGCGGTGCCGTACATGCGGATGTAGCGGCCCGAGCCGCTGAGGTCGAGAGTCTGCGTGCCTCCGATGCCGGTCGTGGTGGAGTAGATGGGCGTCCAGGTCTTCGCGTCCGACGAGACCTGGATCTGGTACGCGGTGGCGTACGCGTTCTCCCAGTTCAGGGTCGCCTTGCAGACGGATCGCGTGCTGCCGAGGTCGACCTGGAGCCACTGGGGGTCGCTGAAGCCGGACGACCAGCGGGTGCCCAGGTTCCCGTCGGCCGCGCTCGACGCCGGGAAGGCGGCCGACTCGGACGACGACGCGGTGGCGGTCCCGCCCTGGGCGAGGTTCGTCGTCCCGCAGCCACCGCCGCCACCGGTGGTGGGCGGGGTCCACTGCTGCTGGGCGGAACCGGTGCAGGTCTCGATGTCGAGCCGCGAGCCGGTGTCGCTGCCGGGGTCGGTCAGGCAGAGGCCGGAGTTGGGGTTGACCATCTCGCCGTTCGCCTGATGCCTCCAGGCCTGGGCGTTCGTGCCGTTGCAGGCGTACCAGTCGACGCTCGTGCCGCTGGTCGTACCGGCGCTGACCACGTCGAGACAGCCGCCCTGCACCCGCAGCGTGTCGTCGCTGTACGTGGACCAGCTCTGGCCGGCGCTCCCGTTGCAGGCGCCGACGCCGATGGGGTTCCCCTCGGTGTTCAGGGAGTTCTGGTTCGCCAGGCACAGGCCGTTGATGCCCTTCACCGTGCCCGTCGCGGTGGGTGTGCCAGGAGGCGTGGAGTCGCCGCCCTGCTCGTACACGGCCACGTACCCGACGCTCATCGAGGCGCCGGACGTGGTGGCGGAGGTCGGCGTCGTGCAGCCGCAGATCCCGTCGGGGTAGTTCCCGCCCACCGCCAGGTCCCAGATGATGAAGAACCCGTGGTCGATGGCCTGCTGCCACGCGGTGGCGCCGACCGACGCCTCGGTGATGGTGCTCTCCACCACGCCGTCCATCAGGAACTGGAGGGTCTCGGCGCTGGTGTTGGTGCGGTCGATGATCACCGAGTACGTGTGGTAGCCGGTCTGGCAGGTCGAGCCGGCGTTCGGGCAGGAGATCAGCGCGTGCCCCGGGCTGTTGGCGGAGTCGTGGAGCGTCTGCGAGGCCTGGTTCAGGCCGTTGACGTCCTCCATCATGTCGATCTCACCGGAGCCGGGCCAGCCGCCGCCGGCGCGCATCGGCGAGCCCAGCGCCCAGAACGCGGGCCAGTAGCCGAGGCCGCTCGCCGGGTTGGGCTGCTGGATCGACGCGGTCATCTCCATCTTGCCGCCGGGCGGCGCCTGGAAGTCGCCGCGGGTGCTCTCCAGCCGCGCCGAGGTCCAGGTACCGCCGCTGTTGATCGCCTTGAGCACCAGGTGGCCGTTGCCGTCCAGGTACGAGTTGGCGGTCGAGCTGGTGGTGTGCTCCTTCTCACCGGTGCCGAAGCCCGTGCCGATGTCGTAGAACCAGTTCGCCGACGCGGGCGGCGACCCCGCGGAACCGGCGAAGTCGTCACTGAACACCGTCGTCCAGCCGGTCGGCGGCGGAGGCACCGTCTCGGCGTACGCCTTGGGGGCGACCATGAGGGCGCTCAGACAGGCGCCCACCAGCGCCACCAAGGCCAGAAGCGAACGGAATGCTGGTACGGGTGACATGGAAGGTCTCCTGAGTCGGACGGCGGGAGGAGCTCCTGAGAGAGCGCTCTCTGAGCCGTACGTTCGGCCTGTCGGAGACTTCTGTCAAGGCTAAATTTAAGGGCTGTATGTAGGCGTCATTTTCGGGTATCGCCATTGCTCGAGGGCGAAGCCGAGCTCGCGGTCGACCGTGGCGATGTCGGCCTCGGCGGGCGGCAGATGGTTGGTCCGGTAGGCGCTGACCGAGCTCAGGTACCGCTCGAAGCCCGGCAGCGCGTCGCGGTGGCCGGGCAGGCGCAGCTCCTCGTAGATCCGTTTCAGTGCGCTCGCGGGCGCGGCGACGAGGTCCTCGTAGCGGACCTCGGTCAGCCGTCCGGGCGGGATGAGGTCGCGGTCACGGAGGTAGGCGCTCATGAGTTCCCGGTAGGCGCGCGTGACGGCGGCATCCAGGTCCAGGCGGGGCGCCGTGCGCAGCTGCAGCATGCGGATCTCGGTGGCGAACAGCTTGCGCGTGGACATGAACACCGCGTACGGGTCGCGGACGATGTGCACGAACCGCGCGGCGGGGAAGAGCTCGAGCAACTGCGGGATTCGGCCGGTGTTCATCGGGTTCTTCAGCAGCAGGCGGCGGCCGGACGCGTCCAGCGACGCCTTTCGCAGGAGCCCGAGGTAGTGACGTCGCCAGGCGGCCAACTCCGCCGGGTCGAGCTCGAAGCGGATCCCTTTGGCGAGATAGCGCTCGAACCCGTCGGGGAAGCAGTAGAAGTGCATGAACGTGTCGGGGAACCGCGCCATGAGCGCGAACTCCTCCTCGGCCGGCACTCCACTGTCGATACGCACGTTGTCGAACGGCCGGGTGCCGGGCAGCAGCGCGCCGTAGAGCCGGGCGAACGCTCCGCCGCCGATCAGGCTGAGGTCGGGAACGAATGACATCGCCCGCTTGAGGTAGGCGAACTGCGGATCCTGCGCCAGCAGATAGTGCAGATGAGTGGTGCCGCTGCGCGGATGCCCCAGGACGAACACCGGCGCCGGTTCCAGCGCGACCGCGGCGACGTTCTTCGAGAAGCGCATGCGCTCATAGGCGCGGAACGGCGCGCTGGCGGCGGTCAGGGCGCTGATCATCGCGGCACGATGCAGGAACCGCGGGCTGATGCCTCGGTGCCGTACCAGCAGCCTGCACCAGTTGCGCGAGGATCCGAACGCCAGATAGTGGGGAAGCGATCTCACCCGGGGAGCTTGCCCGGCCTCGGTGGGCGCGGGGGCCTCGCCGAGCCCGTACCGACCAGACCTTGGCTCAGCGATGGGTGAATACCGGTGTCCGGCCGTCCTCGCCGGCCGACGCCCCCTGTGGCTTCGCTCACCACCTCGCACCCTTTACTCGCGTACGACGACCGGTCTCTCGAATGCCGGGCGCACATGCCGTTCGGTGCGCCGCATTCGGATCGTACGGTGACTCAGCAGAACATCGGTTGTCAAGGCGCGCCGGCCACTCGTTGGACTCCGCTCAAACGGTCCGGGGAATGTTAAAAATTAAACTTCCTCCGCCATCCATAACCCACTGCGCGAGTGGGAAATCATCGCCGGGTAATTCGTCAAAACCTGCCAATCAACAGGTCTTGACGATCACTGTTGCATGAGTTCCACTGTGACTCGGCAAGGTAAGCCGAGAGGTGGTGCGCCCCACGCAGCGCACCATCAGCTCTGAACATCGGGGGGGCGGCGTGGCCCCTGTGCGTCTTCCGTTATCGACAGACTTCCTAGAGTAGGCATTCCGTGAAACTCCTGATGATCGCCATGCCTTGGCAAGGGCTCGACACACCATCCAGCGCACTGGGAATACTTGGGCCGAGCGTCCGCAAGAACGCTTCCGACTGGGCCATCGATGAGCTGTACGTCAACCTCCGATGGGCCGAACATCTGATCCGTGAGAGTAACGGCACCATCACATCAGTGGACTACGAGAACGTCGCGAGTCAGGTCTTCCATGGTGTCGGGGACTGGGTGTTCACGCCGGCGCTGTACGACGTCGATGGCTATCGGGTCGATGAGTTCTCCGACTTCCTCCGGCAGCGGGACATTGACCCGCGTGTCGCCGTTGAGATGCAGAAGCACGCCCGGGGATTCATCCGGGATCTCGCGGCCGAGATCGCCCTCGATCCACCCGACGTGGTCGGGTTCACCAGCACATTCATGCAGAACGTTCCGTCTCTCGCATTAGCCAAAGAACTGAAGCGCCTCGCGCCGGGCATCCTGACGGTGATCGGCGGCTCCAACTGCGACGGACCGCAGGGTGCCGCCCTGCATCGGAACTTCGAGCAGCTCGACTTCGCGGTGAGCGGCGAGGGCGAGCGTTCGCTGCCCGCGTTGCTGAATCGCATCGCCGACGGCGCGAGCCTCGCCGACGTCCCCGGCCTCAGCTGGAGGGACGAAGGGCAGACGGTGGCGAACCCGCCCGCCACGGCGGCACTGCCGTTCGCCATGGTGCCCGCGCCCAACTACGACAGCTACTTCCACGCGCTCGAGAACTCACTCGTGCGGCACCACGTCCGCCCGATGATGGTCCTGGAGACCTCTCGCGGCTGCTGGTGGGGAGAGCGTCACCAATGCACGTTCTGCGGTCTGAACGGGTCGAACATCGACTTCCGGAGCAAGGCCCCCGAGCGCATCGCCCTCGAGGTCAGCGACCTCGCCGAGCGACACCAGGTGCTCGACCTGGTCATGGTCGACAACATCCTTGACATGAAGTACCTCGGTACGGCCATGCCGGAGATAGCCGCCCTCGACTGCGATCTGCGCATCCACTACGAGATCAAGTCGAACATGACGCGGGATCAGCTGAGCCGCCTGAAAGAGGCGAACGTACTCTTCGTTCAGCCGGGCATCGAGAGCCTGAGCAGCCATGTGCTGCGCCTCATGGACAAGGGCGTCAGCGGCGCGCACAACGTGCGGATGCTGCGTGACGCGGAGGATCTCGCGCTCAACGTGACCTGGAACATCCTGTACGGCTTTCCCGGCGAGACCGAAGAGGACTACCGCGGCCTGCTCAAGAGATTCACCACACTCGAGCATCTGCAGCCACCGACCGGGGCGTGGCGAATAGCGCTAGAGCGGTTCAGTCCTTACTTCGAGGAACCCACCCAGGGCTTCATGTTCCGCCGGCCGTCCGAGATCTACGACTTCATCTACCAGATACCGCGGGACCAGCTGTACGACATCGTTTACCTCTTCGACGCGAAGGACCAGGGAATCGTGGGTCCGCTGGAGGGCGAGCTGAAGGCGGCGGTCGAACAGTGGGCCAAGGCCTACCCGCAGAGCGACCTCTCCTACTGGACCGACGACCGGGGCCGGGTGATCATCGAGGATCGCCGTGCCAGCTGGCCGGAGGAAATCATCGAGCTGGACGACGTCCAGAGCAACGTGTACCTCGGCATGTTCCAGGGCGCCGGCCTCGAGGGCATTCGCCGGCGGCTGGCCGAGAGCGGATACGCCGTCGGGGACGGCGACATCGAGGAGATACTCCGCTACTTCGTCGATCGCGGCCTGGCCTTCGAGGAGGAGGGGCGCTACGTGAGCGTCGCGCTCGAGGTCGACCCGTACCGCCGGAAGCTGGTCAACGGCAAAGAGGTGGCGGTCTCCCGATGAAAACGCTCACGCTGATGGACCTCGCTGAACTCCGGGCACGGGCGTCGGACGAGGGACGCGTGCCGGCCGGTGGCCGGCCCGCGGACGCGACGCTGACCCTTGGATCCGGCGGTGCCGAACTCCCCGCCGCAGGCGAGCTGGCGGCGCTCCTGACCCGCGTGCCCGTCGCCCGGGTACGGCTGGCGGAGCCCGCCGACTTCTCGGCGCTTCCCGGTGACGCGATCGTGCGGATCATCGCGTTGATCCGCGAGTGTTCCTCGATCGGTGTGCGGGTCGCCTGGTCGCTGATCCTGGGCGCGGAACAGCTCGACCTGATCCCGCGGCTCGATCATCTGCCCGCCCCGGACGGCGTCACGGTGCCGGAGAAGGGGACGCTGCCCGCCGACGAGTGGCGGTCCTCCAGTACCTTCGGCCTTCTTTACTTCCGCAAGGGCCCGAAATTCCTGTCCGTCGTCGACCAGCGGCCCGAATCCAGTAGCCGGATCATCATGGACGATCCCACCCTGATGGAGGTCTTCCTCGACGCTCTCGAGGGGCGCGCGTGGGCCGAGCTCACCCGGACCCCGCAATGCGCCGCCGCCGCGCGGGATCTGGTGGACAAGGGCCTGCTCATGCGCGTCGGGGACCATTGCGTGACCCTTCCGGTGCACATGCGTTCGTGGCCCCTGGGTGCGGCTCTCCTGGGCGGAACCCTGGCCTCGGCCGGGAAGAAGTCGGAGGGGGCGGAGTAGGTGACAGGTCTGCAAAATCCGCAGCGGGTGACCGCTGCGACGGATTGCGATCTGGCCGGCGCGGCGGCACTGTTCGGCGATCTGCCGGTGACCGCACGCTTCGACCTCGAACCCGCCAGGCGTTTCATCGGCAATGCCGTGCAGGAGTACCAGCAATGCCTGGACAGCCGGGACGCCGACGGAGTGCCGAGCCACCTGCCGCGTGCGTCGGCGCTGCTGTTCGGGCAGTCGGACGGGGTCGAGATCACGATCAGCGGGATCGAGTTCGTGCCGAACGTTCGCGACAGCGACGAGAGCGTCATGGCCGAGTTCGAAGGAACGATCGCACCGCGGTTCGGCGACGTGTACCGGAATCCGGGCCGGGGGTTCTGGTCCGACGAGAAGGGCGTACTGCAGGCGATCAAGCGGCAGTCCGCGAATGGCCTGGACCTGATGGGGTCCATACATTCGCACCCGAACTGGCATGAGATCGGCCCGCCGCACGAGCGGTTCCAGCAGCTGAGCGAGCACCCGACCCGGATGGATGAGTACCTCTTCCGCCAGTCGTGCTGGCCGGTGAACGTGATCTGGTACATCCGCGGTGGCGGTAGTGGCATGGCGCACCGGGTGGCGGGTTGGCGGCCCGGCGCGGAGCAGTGCGACCGGCTTGAAGTACGGATCCCGTCGGCGATCTACGGTGAATTCGAGTTGGAATCGCCTTCTTATCGGTAGGTGCCGTGCCGACACGGCGAAATCAATGGGCCTGTCCAAGGAGAGTTGAGCTATGCCCGAGGTCTCACAGAGCGTCAGCAAGAGCCTTCCGGTGCCTGCCGTGACCATCAAGCTCCCCGCAGCCTTCCACGCGTTGACCGGCGGGCAGAAACAGGCTGCCACCGAGGGCGGCAACCTCCGGGAGGTGCTCGTCAATCTCGATCGAGCCTTTCCCGGTGTGCTTGAGCGAATCATGGACCAGGAAGGGTCCGTGAAGCGCTACGTCAATATCTACCTGAATGATGAGGACATCCGGGGTCTCAATGGCCTCGAAACGCAGATAGAGAATCGCGATGTCATTTGGATAGTGCCGGCGGTAGCGGGTGGCAGCGGAACGGTACGATCCTAGGAGTCACGATGTCGGATATCTTGCCCGCAGAATATTTCATCAACCCCGGACCGGACCCGCACACGGCGACCGCGGAGCTCAGGGCCAAATGCCCGGTTCATAGGATCGATGTTCCGCCCGGCGCCGAGGCGTACGCGGTCCTCGGGAACAAGGTCGTCGAGGAGGCGTTCGGCGACTCACGCCTTTCCAAGCAGATCGAGAACCTCCCCGCGCAGTATCGGGACAAGGCCGCCGACAATAGCCTCCTCGTGGTCGGCAACCTGGGGTTCGCCGACCCGCCCAAGCACACCCGGCTGAAGAAGCCCATCAGCAGGGCGTTCCTGCCCGGCACGGTCGCCCGGCTCCGCCCGCGCATTCAGGACATCGTCGACGACCTCATCGATGACTTCCCCGAGCACGGTGAGATCGACCTGCTGGCGGCCTTCGCCCTGCAGCTGCCCCTCATCACGATCTGCGAATACCTCGGGATCCCCGTCGAGGACAGGCCGCTCTTCCTGGACTGGAGTTACACCCTCAGCCAGGATCCGCTGCAGCACGCGGAGGCGGAGCTGAAGAAGGCGAGTGAGGAGTTCGGGGACTACTTCCTCAAGCTGGTGGCCGAGCGCCGTACCGATCTGCGCAACGACCTGCTGAGCGAGATCATCAGGGCCAGGGACGCGGACGTGTTCAGCGAGCAGGAGCTGCTCTCGACGATCCTTCTGCTGATCATCGCCGGGCACAAGACGGTCGCCAACATGGTGGCGAACGGAACGGCGCTGTTGCTCCGCCATCCCGAGCAGCTCGAGATGCTCCGTACCGACCCCGGGCTGATCCCCTCGGCGATCGAGGAGATCCTGCGCTACGAGGGGTCGGCAGGCTGGGCCTCGCTGCGGGTCGCGGCGTCGGACATGGAGCTCGGTGGGGTGGACATCCCCAAGGGCAGCTTCGTGCACCTGTCGCTGTCCGCCGCGGGTCACGACCCCGACGCGTACGACGACCCGGAGCGTTTCGACATCACCCGGTCGCCGAACCGCCATCTGTCCTTCGGCCATGGCGCGCACTTCTGCATCGGCGCTCCGCTGGCCCGGATCCAGGGTGAGATCGCGTTCTCCACGCTGCTGCGCCGGCTGCCGCGGTTCGAGCTCGCGGTGCCCCAGGAGGAGGTCGCCTGGCTCGCCGACAGCTCGCTCAGCCGGGGCCTCGAGGCCCTCCCCATCCGGGTGGGGGAGCGGCTGCCCCGATGATCGGCCGGCGGAACGAGAGCGAGGAACGATGACGAGCATTGCTGTGGTGGGAGCCGGCGGAGTAGGCGGCTATCTCGGTGGGCGGCTCGCCGCCGCCGGCCATGACGTACGGTTCCTGGCCCGCGGCGAGAACCTCGTCGCGCTCAGGCGAAGCGGGTTGCGCGTCACCAACGGCGCGAGCGAATGGTCGGTCCCGGAGCTGCGCGCCTCGGACGACCCGCGCGACATCGCCGAGGTCGACTTCGTACTGCTCTGCGTGAAGACCTCGCAGCTGCCCGCGGCCATCGACGCGCTGTCCCCGATGGTCGGCGCGGACACCGCCGTGGTCACCGTGCAGAACGGCGTGGAGGCCCCCGAGCAGGTGGCCGCCGGGATCGGTCGCGATCGGGTGCTGCCCGGCATGGTCCGCATCGTCGCCACGATGACCGGTCCGGGCGAGGTCACGCACGTCGGTCCCCCCGGTGCGCTGGGCTTCGCCGAGTGGGACGGTAGCGTGTCCAAGCGGGTGATGCGACTGCGCGAGGTCCTGGACGAGGCCCAGGTGCCGGCGCTGGAGCCGAACGACATCTGGGCCGCGCTGTGGGCGAAGTTCCTGTTGGTGGCGCCGGTCGGCAGCCTTGGAGCCGCCACCGGCGGTGCGACCATCGGCGAGCTCCGGTCGCGCGACGGCACCAGGGAACTGCTCATCGCCGGCATGCGGGAGATCTACGAGACCGGCATCGCGCTCGGGATCGCGCTGCCGCCCGATGCCGTGGACACGGCGACGGGGCTCATGGACCGGCAGGCGCCCGACGTCACCTCCTCGCTGCAACGGGACATCCTGGCGGGACGGCCGTCGGAGCTCGAAGCCTGGACCGGGGCCGCGGTACGCCTCGCCCGCCAGGCGGGCCGTTCCGCGCCGGTCCACGCGATGCTCTACGAGCTCCTCGCCACGCGCGAATCGCTGACCGCGAGGAACGCCTGAAGCTCGTGGATCCACGGTGGGCTCGTGCCATCATGACGGCGAGACCGACCGACCAGGAGACCTTGTGAACACCACTTCCCAGACCGTAGGCCCCGACGACGCCGCCGCGGATCCTCCCGGCGACGCGCTCGGGATCTCCGCCGCGCAGGCCCGTAACGCGGTGCTGGAAGAGCTGATCCTCAAGGACCCCGGACAGTTCCGCGTGCTGACCGGCGACCGCCCCACCGGCCGCCTGCACCTGGGCCACTACTTCGGCACGCTGCACAACCGCGTACGGCTTCAGGACCTGGGCGTCGAGATGTTCGTGATCATCGCGGACTACCAGGTCCTGACCGACCGCGACGTGGCGGACAACCTGACCGAGCACGTCGAGGAACTGGTGCTGGACTACCTCGCCATCGGCGTGGACCCGGCGCGCAGCACGATCTTCACGCACAGCGCCGTGCCCGCGCTCAACCAGCTGATGCTGCCGTTCCTCAGCCTCGTCTCCGTCGCCGAGCTCAACCGCAACCCCACGGTCAAGGACGAGATCGCCCACTCGCGCCAGTCCGCGGTCAGCGGCCTGATGTTCACCTACCCCGTCCACCAGGCCGCCGACATCCTCTTCTGCAAGGCCAATCTGGTCCCGGTCGGGCAGGACCAGCTCCCGCACCTCGAGCTGACCCGTACCGTCTCGCGCCGCTTCAACGACCGCTACGGCAACGGCACCGCGGTGTTCCCGCAGCCCGACGCCCTGCTGTCGAGCGCGCCGCTCCTGCTCGGCACGGACGGCACCAAGATGAGCAAGAGCCGCGGCAACGCCATCACGCTGGCCGCCGACGCCGACGAGACCGCCCGCCTGCTCAAGGGCGCCAAGACCGACTCCGAGCGCCACATCACCTACGACCCGGTCAACCGCCCCGAGGTGTCCTCTCTCCTTCTGCTGGCGGCCCTCTGCCAGAACCGGCCGCCCGAGCAGCTGGCCGACGAGATCGGCTCCGCGGGCGCCGCCGCGCTGAAGAAGACCGTGACCGAGTCGGTCAACGAGTACCTGGCCCCGATCAGGGCCCGCCGCTCCGAGTACGCGCAGGACCGCGCCCACCTCCGCCAGACGCTGCGCGATGGCAACGAGCGCGCCAGAGCCGTCGCCGACGCCACCCTCACCGAGGTACGCGCCGCCATGAACAGCCACTACTGACCCCGGCCGGACTGTCGGTGGTGCTCGGTACGTTCGCGGCATGTTCCGACAGGGAGACCTTCTCATCGTGCCCGTCTCCGACGGGTCCGTTCCGGCCGAGGCGCGTGGGTTGCCGTCGGCGGAGCGGGACGGTCGTGGGCGGCTGGTCCTCGCGCTCGGCGAGGTGACGGGGCACGCGCATGCGCTCGTTGCGATCGGTGAGCTGCTGCGCGACCCCGACCCGTTGCGTCCCGACTTTCTGCATCTGCCGTCCGGCGGGAGGCTCGTGCACGAGGAGCATGCCGCGATCACGCTGCCCAAGGGCTGGTTCCGCGTCGTCCGCCAGCGCGAGTACGTCCCGGGCGCCGTGCGTCCTGTGGCCGACTGACCTACGAGGGAGAATCTCCATGGACACGGTGGTCACACAGGACTGGCGATCGGTGGCCTTCGCCACCGGTCCGGCCGACCGGGAGCGAGCCGAGGCGGGAGTCCGTGCGGCCTACGCCGCCGCCGGGCTGGCGGGCCCGGACCGGCTGATCTGGGCGCCGTCGCCCGCCTTCGGCGCGGTCGCGGCGGTCCTCCTGGACGATCCGCGGCATGCGACGGCGTTGCGCGAGGGCGGGCTGGGCGATCTGGTGGAGCAGGTCGGTGCCGCGCTCGACCCGGCCGATGCCGGGCGTCCGGTACGCGACGCGGTGCGCACCCGTCCGTGGGAGGCGGCGCGTGCCGCCGTCCAGGCCGAGCTCGGCGCGCGTGAATGGTCGGCGGCGTGGGAGCGTACCGGCGGCGGCCTCTGGACGCAGGTCAACGGGTTGGTCGCCCGGATCCGGCAAGGGATCGGCGCGCAGGGGACCGGCGAGGCCGAGGCGCTGCTGCGCGAGGCGACCCTCGACGCGGTGCTCGGGCAGCACGACGCGCCGTGGCTGGCGCTCTTCGAGGCGGTCGATCGGCTGGAGACCCTGACGGGACTGGCCGAGACGGCACGTACGGCCGGCTGGTGGTGGCCGTACGAGCGGCTCGCGATCGTCTGCGAGCGCCCGTCGGAGCTTCACCGGGACGAGCCGGGCCGGCTGCACCGCGGCGACGGCCCCGCCCTGAGCTACCCGGACGGGTTCGCGCTGCACGCCTGGCGCGGCATGCCGATCCCGCCGGACTTCATCGCGACGCTGGTCGGGCTCACGGTCGCGCGGATCGACGAGGAGGAGAACGCCGAGCTGCGCCGGGTCATGATGGAGGTCTTCGGCTACGACCGTTACCTCGCCGAGAGCGGCGCGCAGCCCGTCCACCGCGACGAGACCGGTGTGCTCTGGCGGATCGAGTACTTCGACGACGAGCCGATCACCATGGTGGAGGTGGTCAACTCGACCCCGGAGCCGGACGGCACGAGCCGCACCTACTTCCTGCGGGTGCCGCCGCGGACGCGGACCGCGCGGGAGGGCGTGGCCTGGACGTTCGGCGTCAGCGCGGAGGACTACGTGCCGGTCAAGCAGACGTGAGCGGGATCCGCTCGAGCACGCCGCCGGCGAAGACGTCGTAGAGGCCGAGCGGCTCGAGGTGGACGTAGCCGATGTGGCAGTCGCACACCGCGAGCGGGCAGGGCCGGGGGCGCAACGCGGCGCGGAACGAGTCGTCGTAGAGGTTGCCGAGGACGCTCGGCACGAAGTGGCAGCGCCGTACCGTCCCGTCGCCGTCCACGGAGATCACGCTGTTCCCGGTCCGGCAGGGCAGGTCCCGGCTCGCGTGCGGGCGCCGGCTGTAGCCGAATTGCGGGTCGATGCCGGTCCACTCCGCCGCCTCGACGTCGGAGTAGGCGCGCCCGTCGGCGGCGTTGACCCACAAGTACGTCCTCGGCGGCAGGTCGGCGCGCAGCCGGCGGGCGTGGGCGAGGTGTTCGGGCAGCCCGACGATGCCCACACTGTGGCGTACGCTCCGCTCGGTGAGCTCCCGGCATCTGCCCAGGAACCGCTCGTAGTCCACCTGGCCGGGATGGTACGTCGCCCACAGCGCGAGCGTCCGCGGATCCGCGTCGGAGACCCAGTCGAGGCGCGCGCTGAGGTTGGTCTGGATCGCGACGCGCTCCACGTGCGGCAGGTGGCTGAGCTCGGTCAGCGCCCGGCGATACCAGGACCGTACGAGGCCTTCGCCCCACGGCGTGAACAGCACCGAGATCCCGTACGGCTGCGCCGCCACCCACGCGGTGAAGCGTTCGAGGGCGGCACGGTCCGCGCGCAACTGTTCCGTGGTGTCGCGCCGCTTGGCGAAGGGACAGTACGGGCAGTCGTAGTCGCAGCTCGCGAGCGGACCCCGGTACAGGATCGTCAGGTGGTCCATCAGCGCGCCTCGTAGTCGTCCATCAGCGCCCGCACGCGCGGCGAGAACAGCGCCGGGCCGATCGCGTCGGAGTGGGCCAGTCCCTCGGGCGTGAGCCGGATGACGTCGGTCCGGTCCGCGTCCAGCCAGCCCCGGTCCGCCAGGCCCGCCAGCTCGGCGGCGAAGTCGGCGGCCGGGTCCGTGCCGAACCGCTCCCGGTAGTCCGGCCGCCGCAGCCCGGACGCCTGCAGCAGCGACTGGATGAGATGACGGCGCCGCCGCTCGTCGTCGTCGAGGGCGAAGCCGACGCGCGCGCCGTCGAAGTCGGTGGTCCGCGCGTACTCGTCGATGATGCCGCGCGTGGGGCGCGCACCGACCGCGTACTCGAAGGAGTAGTGCAGGTCCGCGGTGTATGACCGGGCGCCGCAGCCCAGTCCGACCATGCCGTCGGACTGGCAGCAGTACGCGGTGCCCGCGTCGCCGGCGTCGGGGCGGCGGAAACCGCGCATGGACACCTGCTGGTAGCCGAGCCCGAGCAGGTGGTCGCGGCCGGTCCGGTACAGCTCCAGCCGCTGGTCGTCCCAGTCGCGGCCGTGCCGGCCGAGCCCGGTGAGCGGCCGGACGTACAGCGGGTACAGGTACAGCTCCTCGGGCTTCCAGGCCATCGCCGCGTCGAGGGAGTAGCGCCAGGACTCGGGCGTCTGGCCGCCGATCCCGTAGATCAGGTCGATGTTGAGCGCATCGAAGCCGACCGCGCGGATCCGGTCCAGCGCCGCCTCGACCTCGGCGCGCTTCTGCGGCCGCTGCACGGCGCGCGCCTCGGCGTCGACGAAGCTCTGCACCCCGATCGAGACGCGGGTCGCCCCGCGCTCGGCGAGGACGCTCAGCCGGTCGGTGGTGGCGGTCGCCGGCGAGGTCTCGACGCCCAGCGGGATGGCCGTGAGATCCGCGAACCGCCCGGCGAGGTCGCACAGGCGCTCGAGCTCCGCCGCCGTCAGGTAGGTGGGCGTCCCGCCGCCGAACGCCGCGGTCGCGAAGGACGCCTCGCCCAGCGCGTCGCGTACGGCGTCCGCCTGCCGCTCCAGCGCGTCCAGGTAGGCGGCCGTCAGGTCCTCGGGCGCGCCCGTACGCGTGAAGAGGTTGCAGAAGCCGCAGCGCATCTCGCAGAACGGCACGTGCAGGTAGAGGAACAGCGCGTTGCGGCGTTCGGCCGCCCAGACGTCCGACAGCCGGGGGCTGGGGGCGAGCGGCCGGTAGCTCGTCTTGTGCGGGTACGCGTACACGTAGCCCTGGTACGGACCGGTCATGTCAGGAGGAACTCGGCGTACGGCACGGTCCACACGATCTCATGGCCGAAACGGTGGCCCGTATGGCCGTCCTCGCCGTACGCGGTGCCGTGGTCGGAGCAGATGATGACGAAGCAGGGGCGGCGCATCGCGTCGAACAGGCCACCGATGTGCCGGTCGACGTACTCGAGCGCGGCGGCGTGGGTCGCACGCGAGTCCTCGTCGCGTACCGGACCGTAGAACCAGTTCGGCTGGTGCAGCGCGGACACGTTGACCAGCATGAACAGCCGCCGGCCGGCCGGCGTGCCCGCGACGACGCGTTCGGCGCGGGCGATCTGGTGCTCGAGTGAGGCCGGGTCGGTGACGCCGAACTCCGGCTCCCAGTGGCTCTCGGCGAACAGTCCGGGCAGGGCAGAGCCGAGCGGACCACGCTTGTTGAAGAAGCCCACGCCGCCGATGCACACCGTGTGGTAGCCGACCTGGGCCAGCCCGGCCGGCAGGTCGGCGGCGTCGAACACCCAGGTGCCGGGCGCCGTCGTCTCACTGCCGGCGAAACGCGCCGCGAACGGCCGTGGATGCGGGCCGGGCCGGTCGGGCGTCGGCAGGAACCCGGCGAGGAAGGCGGCGTGCGCCGCGTACGTGAAGCTGCCCGGCGTGTGCCGCCGCTCCCATCGGCCGCCCGGCAGCGTCGCCGCCAGGGTGGGCGTGCGCCCGGTCGCGGCAAGCTCCGCCGCGACGTCGTACCGCAGCGTGTCCAGGGTGATCATCAGTAGGTCGTGGCTGCCGACGATCGCGTTCATGTCGCGCATGCCAGAGCCTTCCCGGTCAGGGCGGAGGCGACCTGGGCCTCGTAGGTGTTCAGGCCCTCGGCGCCGCTGCCGGGCAGGCCGGTCAGCCCCGGCAGAAGGTCACCGAACGCGTTCACCTCCGCCACCGCGAGACGCCGCCCGCCGATGCCGACCAGCAGGTCGACGCCGACCACGAGGCTGCCGGGAAAGCACGCCGCCGCTCGCGCGCAGACCTCCAGCGCCCGGCGCCACCCGTCCTCGCCCAGCCATGCGCGTACGGCGGGCAGGTCCCCGCGCGCCCCGCCGAGGTGGAGGTTCGTCATCGGGTGGCGGCTGGTGCGTACGACCGCGTGGGTCGGCGTGCCCGCGACGACCACCACCCGCAGGTCGAACACGCGGCCGCCGATCGACGCCTTGGGCAGCCAGGCCTCGACGTGCAGCCCGTCCGGCGCGAGTTCGTCGACGAGCGCCGCGACCTCGGGCTCGCTCTCGTACGCGCGCACTCGCAGCGAGTTGCGCAGGACACCGTCGGCCTCGCGTGCCGCGGAGGTGACCGCCTTGATCCGGCCGGGGGCCGTCTGGAGGGCGACGACCCCTGAGGCCGACGACCCGTGCGCCGGCTTGACGAACACCCGATCCCGGCGGGCCTCGGCCATCCGGGCGCGCAGCTCGTCGTAGCCGCGTACGGCGGGCAGCGCCGGCGGCACCGGTACACCCGCCGCGGCGAGGCGCGCGTGACAGCGTCGTTTGTCGAACATCACCGCGATCTCGTCCGGGTCGCCGAGCAGGCGCGCACCGTCGGAGGCGGCGGCGATCCGCCGTAGTCCGGCGGTGAACGTCGAGTACCACCGCGCGTTCCCGGCCACGCGGGCTGGATCGCCCGGCCCGCGCAGCAGCGCGTCCGTCTCCGGGTCCTCACCCGGAGAGTCGATCCGCACCAGCGTGCCCGGCTCGACGGAGAGCGCGGCCCCGCGCAGTACATCGCGCCAGTCGATGACGCGCGGCTCGCGCAGGCCTCGCCCGCGGCAGGCCTCGGCGAAACTCACCGCGCGCCGGCCACCGGGAACGGCGACCACGGTGAAGTTCACTCGGCGACGGCCACGTAGTGCCAGTCGCCGTCGGGCTTCTCCTGCTCGCTCAGGTCGATGGTGACGCCGGGCAGCGCGGACCGGAACCGTTCGGCCATCCGGTCGCTGAGGAAGTGATGGTGCAGGTCGAGCCGCTTCAGATGGGTGAGCGGCTGGCCGGACAGCAACGCCTCCGCGCCCTCGTCCGTCAACATGCCCATCGCCAGGCTCAGCGACTCCAGCCGGGCCACGACCGGTGCCCCCGCGACCGCCGTGGCGATCTCGTTCTGGATCTGGCTGTCCTCCAGCCCGAGATGGCGAAGCGCCGGGAGCCGCTCGCCGCCCAGGATGGGCGCGAGGTCGGCCACGGTGGAGTCGCCGCCGTAGTCGTCGACGCCGAGCCAGAGGTCCAGGCGCTCGAGGTTCGGCAGGTCGCTCGCCGCCACGGCGCGCACGATCGTCCCGGGCAGGCCGCCCGACTCGAACCTCAGCACCTTCAGCGTCTCGCTCTTGATGGGGTCCACCGCGAGCCCTTGGGCGCCGCGTACCTCGAACCGCGTCAGGTAGGGGAACGCCGTGAAGAGCGGCGAGATGTCGGAGTGCTCGATCCAGGAGATCTCCGACTCCTCCATCACGATGTCCCCGAGGAAGAGCGCGCGCAGGTTCGGCAGCCGGTCGGCCGCCTTCGCCAGGACGCCCACCGGGTTCACCGTGCCCGAGTCGTACGACGCGCCCCAGTAGCCGACGAGCAGGCTGGTCACCTGGGAGGTGTCGACCTTCCGCAGGAAATTCTCGAACACCTCGTCAAAGGGCGCCCCCTCGAACTCGGTGGCGACGCGCCAGGCGACGGACGCCGCCGGAGGCAGGGGTTCTCGAGATTCACCGTCCTGCGGAAAGTCGGCGACCGGAAGGTCGTCGAATCTCGAGAAATGCGCTCCTACGGTCATGGCCGGGCACCCTTCTTCGCGGACGGTCAGACACGTTTACCAGAAGCGACGGACAAACCGGGTGCCATGCGGTTGTCACCTGTCGGACGCATTGATTGATCACCTTAGGTAGTTATAGTGCCACTGTCCGCATCATGCTCTTCAGTGGAGGTTTCCCCCGGATGGACGCACGTCTGGATCGGATCAAGGCAGCGTTCGACGCGCTCGACACGGACTCCAACGGCTACCTGGAGGCGGAGGACTTCGACAGGCTCGGGCACCGGATCGTCCGGGCTTTAGACGTCGCGGAGGGCTCGCTCAAGGCGCAGGCGATGCACGCGGGCTGCCGGCGCTACTGGGAGGGTCTGGTCAGCGCCCTGGACCAGAACGGCGACGGGAAGCTGACCCTGGAGGAGTACGCCCGGTTCCACGAGCCGGCCGGGTACGACGGGAACGTCCGGCCCTACGCGGACGCGCTGACCGGGATCTGCGACCGCGACGACGACGGCCTCGTCCAGCACGCCGACTTCGTACGGGGGATGGGAGCCGTGGGGTTCCCCCCGGACAACATCGAGGCGCTCTTCCGCGCGTTCGACCCGCAGGGGACCGGTCAGGTCTCCGCGAGCGAATGGCGGGTCGCCATCGAGGAGTACTTCCTCGCCAAGGGCAGCCACGCCGTCGGTGACGCGCTGGTCTGAGGCGCGTCCCCCGTAGACCGATGCCGGTGCTCGAGCACCGGCATCGGTTCCGTCTTACCTGACCCCCGCCGCGCGAGCCGTCGCGGCGGGCTTGGAGAGGAGAGCCCATGACCGGTGACACCGGCGTGGAAGAAGGCGTTGGGCTGACCGCCCTCATGGTCGCCGCGGCGCGCGCGATCGAGACCCACCGCGACGACTCGCTGGCGCGGGACGTCTACGCCGAGCACTTCGTGCGCGCGGCGCGGGCGTCCGCGGACTGGCCGGTGCGGCTCGAGCAGGTTCCGGACGGCGACGCCGATCCGTTATGGGGCCGGCTGGGGCGCTACTTCGGCCTGCGGACGCGGGTCCTCGACGACTTCCTTCTGCGTCGGGTACGCGCGGGGACCCGGCAGTTCGTACTGCTCGGGGCCGGCCTGGACACGCGGGCGTACCGGCTCGACTGGGCGCCCGGCTGCACGGTCTTCGAGGTCGACCAGGCGGACGTCCTGGCGTTCAAGGAGCGCGTGCTCGGCGGGCTGGGTGCCGCGCCGAAGGCCGAGCGCGTCACGATCGGGGTCGATCTGCGCCTCGAATGGGCCAAGGCGCTGATCGACGCGGGCTTCGACCCGTCCGCGCCGACCGCCTGGCTCGCCGAGGGGCTGCTGCTCTACCTTCCCCACGCCGCCGAACGCGTCCTCGTCGAGGCGGTGGACGGGCTGAGCGCGCCGGGGAGCGCGCTGGCGTACGAGATCAAGCTCGGCACGGAGTCCGCGGCCGTACGCGAGAGCCCGATCTACGAGACGGCCGGCCGGACCGGCATCGACCTTCTCGGCCTGTTCGACAAGGATCCGCGGCCCGACTCCGCCGCGGACCTGGCCGCACGGGGCTGGCGTACGTCGACCCACACCGCGTTCGACTTCACCCGCCGCCTCGGACGCGGCCCGCGCCCCGAGCCCACGCGGCCCGACGCGATCGCCGCCAACCGGTGGGTGTTCGCGAGCCGGTAGGAAGGTCCGGGCTACGTCACGTGGCACCGCCGTGTCCGGTCAGCGCGGGCGCGGCGGGCCGTGGCGGGTGAGCGTGGATCACCAGGTCGTCCCGTGCGTCCGCCACCGAGCCCGTACCGGTCAGGGCCATCGCGTCCGTCAGCTCGTCGATGACGATGTCCAGCGCGCGCCGTACGCCCGCGGACCCGTCCACCGCCAGGCCGTGCAGGATCGGCCGTCCGACGAACACCGCGTCCGCGCCCAGCGCGAGACACGTCAGGACGTCCCTGCCCCGCCGTACCCCGCCGTCGAGGAAGACCGGGCCGTCGCCGCCGACCGCCGCGACGATCTCGGGGAGCACCTCCAGCGTCGCCGGGACGCCGTCCAGCTGCCGTCCGCCGTGGTTGGACACCACGACGCCGTCCGCCCCCGCGTCGATCGCCCGCCGGGCGTCGGACGCGGCCAGGATGCCCTTGAGCAGTACGGGCAGCGAGCTGATCGAGCGGATCCACTCCACCACCGACCAGTCGAGGAACGGGTCGAACTCGGCGAGGGCGTGGCCGCTGGGCGAGGAGAAGGCACCCGGGGCGAGGTTGGCCGGCTCGATCCCGTCCGGCAGCCGGAAGGAGTTGCGCACGTCGCGCAGCCGCCGGCCGAGATGCGGGGCGTCCACGGTGAGCACCAGCGCCTCGACGCCGGCCCGCTCCGCGCGCTCGATGAGCCGCCTCGTGGCCTCCCGGTCGCGGAAGCAGTAGACCTGGAGCCACACCGGACCGGACGCGGCCGAGGCGATCTCCTCGAAGGTCCGGCCGGCGAAGGTGCCGACGACCAGCGGTACACCGGCCGCGCCCGCCGCGCGGGCCGTGGCGAGCTCCCCGTCGGCGTGGACGAGCGTGTGGTACGCCATCGGCGCGATGCCGACCGGCGCCGCCCACGTGCGGCCGAGGACGCGGGTCGTGAGGTCGGGCCGGCCCGCACCGGTGAGGACCCGCGGCCGCAGCCGTACGTCGTCGAAGGCCTCCTGGTTCGCCGTGAGGGTCCGTTCCTCGCCCGCGCCTCCCTCGATGAAGTCCCAGACGCCCGCGTCCATGCGCTGTCGCGCCAGGCGGGCGTAGTCGCTCAGGGTCAGGACGGGTGCGGCTCCGGAATCAGCGTCATTGTGCTTCATCTGGCGGCCATGACGGCAGACAGGTCGACATATTCGATTTCCCGTGCAGCCATGGAGAAACCTTCCGGAGATAGGCCATGGGATGAAAAGGCTCAGTGATTTTGGAAGAACTGCTCGTCCTCGGTGGAGCCGGTCAGCGCCACCGTGGCCGCATCGGGGGTGATCGCCGTGTTGACCAGGTCGAAGTACCCGGTGCCCACCTCCCGTTGGTGCCGCGTTGCGGTGTAGCCGACCTTCTCGGCCGCGAACTCGGCTTCCTGCAGGCGCACGTACGCGGACATACCTTCGGCGGCGTAGCCACGGGCAAGTTCGAACATGGAGTAGTTGAGCGTGTGGAAACCGGCGAGCGTCACGAATTGGTACTTGTATCCCATTTGTGCCAGCTTCTGCTGGAACTTTTCGATCGTGCCGTCATCCAGGTGCCGACGCCAATTGAATGACGGCGAGCAGTTGAAGGCGAGCATCTTATCCGGGTACACGGCCTTGATCGCCTCCGCGAACTCTTCGGCGACCTGCAGGTCCGGCGTCGATGTCTCCATCCACAGCAGGTCTGAATAGGGGGCGTAGGCGAGGCCGCGCGCGATGCACGCCTCCATCCCGTTGCGCACCCGGAAGAAGCCCTCGGCGGTGCGCTCTCCGGTCAGGAACGGGCGGTCACGTTCGTCCACATCGGTAGTGATCAGCGTGGCGCTCTCGGCGTCCGTGCGCGCGATGATGAGCGTCGGCACCCCGCAGACATCCGCCGCGAGCCGGGCGGCGCTCAGCGTGCGGATGTGCTCCCCGACCGGGATGAGCACCTTCCCGCCGAGGTGGCCGCATTTCTTCTGGGCCGCGAGCTGGTCTTCCAGGTGCACGCCGGCGGCACCCCCCGCGATCATTGCCTTCATCAGCTCGAAGGTGTTGAGGACACTGCCGAAACCGGCGTCCGCGTCGGCGACGATGGGCGCCAGCCAGTGAGGAGCGTCCGTGCGACCTTCCGCCCAGGTGATCTGATCGGCCCGCAGTAGCGCGTTGTTGATGCGGCGCACCAGCTGGGGTACCGAATTGATCGGGTACAGGCTCTGATCGGGGTAGGTCTGCCCAGCAGCGTTGGCGTCGGCCGCGACCTGCCACCCCGACATGTAGATGGACTGCAGCCCGGCGCGCACCTGCTGCACCGCCTGGTTGCCGGTGAGGGCGCCGAGGGCGGCGATGTAGTTCTCCTCGTGCAGCAACCGCCAGAGCCGCTCAGCGCCATGCCGCGCGAGTGTGCTCTCTTCTTGCACGCTGCCGCGCAGCCGTACGACGTCCTCGGCGGTGAAGTCCCGTCTGGTCCCTTGCCACCGGGGGTCCGTTCCCCACTGCTGCCGCAATTCGGCTGATTCACGTATCACGGTATTTCCTCCTGAATATGCTCGAAGGTGGGTGTTTGGTGAACGCGTCAGGTCTGGGCGCCGCTCACGCGGGTACGGCCTCGATCGCTCCCTGGGTGACGCTCTTCACCGCGAAGCCGCTCTCCAGCAGCAGCGTCGTGTACTCCTCCGCGGTACGGTCGCGTCCCTCCATCAGGACCAGCATCAACAGGTCCACGATCCGGTTGCGCGGTGCGGCGAAGGCGCCCGCGCTCGCGCTGGACGCGTCCGGGACGGTCGGCAGTAGCTCCTCCAGCACCAGGAGCCGTGCGCCGCCGGGCATCGCCGCGCGCACCCGCGTCAGCGCGCGGCGGACGTTGTCGTCGTTCCAGTTGTGCAGCACGCGGCGCAGCACGTACAGGTCGCCCTCGGCGGGCACGTGGTCGAAGAAGCTGCCCGCCTCGATCCGTACCCGGTCGAGCACGCCCGCCTCGGCCAGCCGGTCGCGCGCCCGCGCGGCGGCCTCCGGCAACTCCACCAGGATGCCGCGCAGCTCCGGGTGGCAGCCCAGGACCTCCGCCAGCAGGCCGCCGTCGCCGCCGCCGATGTCGACCAGGGTGCCCGCGCCGTCGAAGAGGTCGTCAGCGGGGGACGGGGGCTCCGGCGCGGCGGACATGGCCCCGTTGAACTTGGCGGCGAGCTCGGGGTTCTCGTTCAGGTGCGCGTAGAACCCCTGGCCGAACCGCTCGTTGAAGGCGGGCCGGCCGGTTCGTACGGTGTCGAGCAGTCCGTCGAAGCACGTGTACACCTCCGCGCCGTACAGGGCCGCCGTGGCGTGTACGGAGCCGGGTACGTCCGAGCGCAGGTACTCGCCCATCTGGCTCAGCTCGAACCGGTCGGCGCCGGTCTGTCGCAGGACACCGGCATCGGCGAGCGCGGCGAGCAGCCGCTGCAGCGCCACCTGATCGAGATCCGCCGCCGCGGCCAGCTCGGCCGTGGTGTTCGCCCCTGCCGCGATCCGGTCGGGCAGCCCCAGCACGGCGAACACCGAGCACGCCTGCGCCGTCCAGGTGGCGCACAGCACGCCTTGCAGCCGCTTGCGGAAGTATTCGTTATCACGCGCCATGGATGGACTCCTTCGCCAACTCGACTTGCAAGAATTCGGATACCTGTCGTAGTGCCTTTCGGGCGTCGTCAAGAATGCCGGACATGGTGAAGAATCCGTGCACCATTCCGTCGTATCGGGTGAGCGTGACCGGCACGCCATCCGCTTGCATACGGTGCGCGTATGCCTCGGCCTCGTCGCGCAGCGGATCGTATTCGGCGGAGATGACCAGGGCGGGCGGAAGGTTGCGCATGCTCGCCGCGCGCAACGGCGACGCGAACGGATTGTCGCCATCCTTTGCATCGGTCAGATAATGTCCCCAATACCAATCAACGGAATGGCGATTGAACATCGCCGGGTCGTCGATTTCGCGCCGCGACGAGGTGTCCGCGCGGTAGTCGGTGTTGGGATAGACCAGTACCTGGCAGGCCAGCGACGGCCCGCCTCGCTCCCGTGCCATCAGGGTCACCGCGGCGCTGAGGTTGCCGCCGGCGCTGTCCCCGCCGATGGCGAGCCGCTGCGGGTCGCCGCCGAGCAACGCCGCGTTCTCGGCCAGCCAGGCGGCGGCCGCGTAGCAGTCCTCCGGCGCGGACGGGAACCGGTCCTCCGGTGCCCTCCGGTACTGCACGGACATGACCAGGCAGGACGTGTCCGCGCAGAGCTGCCGGCAGACCCCGTCGCAGGTCTCGAGCGAGCCCAGCGTCCAGCCGCCGCCGAACAGGTAGAGCAGCACGGGGAACGGCCCCTCCCCGCTCGGGTGGTACAGCCGGGCGGGCAGGTCGCCCGCGGGACCGGGCAGCGTGAGGTCGCGCACCTCGCCGACCGGCACCACCGCGCCGCCGCCCGCCTGGATGGAGGCGAGGTCGTCCGCCCGCGCCTGCTCCAGCGACAATTCATAAAGCGGTTGCGCCGAGCCCTTGCGGCGTTCATCGAGCATTTCTGCTACTTGTCGATTCAGTGACATGTAGTTCTCCAGCAGGATTCAAGCGAATATCGAGGTGAACGAAAGCGGGGCTGGGTCGTGTATCGATATCGTCGTGTAAGCCGTGTCATCTTCGCATTTTCATGTTGCAGCCGCCAGGGTGCGAACGACAATTTTTTGGAGTGGGATGAGCAGCTTGATTACGGAGTCCGCCGGGCTGACCGCTGCCGATCTGCACGGCAGTCTCAGCGATCCGCTGCTGGACACGATGAACTTTCTGAACGAGGTCACCGTGCGCTATCCCGCGGCGATCTCATTCGCCCCGGGCCGGCCGCAGGAGGAGCCGTTCGACGCGGGCACGATCGCCGATCATCTCGGCGCGTACACCGAACATCTGTCCCGTGAGCGGGGAATGTCCGCACCGGACATCAGCCGCGCCTTGTTCCAGTACGGGCGGACCAATGGGCAGATCCACGATCTGGTCGCCCGTACCGTCGAGAACGACGAGGGCATCAAGGTGTCGCCCGACGCGCTGGTGATCACCGTGGGCGCCCAGGAGGGCATGCTGCTGGCGCTGCGCGCGCTGATCCGCGGGCCGGAGGACGTGATCCTGGTCAGCTCGCCGTGTTACGTCGGCATCACCGGGGCGGCCCGGCTGCTGGACGCGAACGTCGAGCCGGTGCCGGAAGGGCCGGAGGGCTTCGACCCGGATGAGCTGCGCGCGGCGGCCTCGCGCGTGCGGGCGGCCGGCCGCCGGCCCCGCGCCTTCTACGTGGTGCCGGACTTCGCCAACCCGAGCGGCACCAGCATGTCGGTGGAGGCCCGGCGGGCGCTGCTGTCCGTGGCCGCCGAGGAGGATCTGCTGATCCTGGAGGACAACCCGTACGGCTTCTTCTCGCGCACCGGGGAGCGGCGGCCGACGGTCAAGGCTCTGGACACGGACCGGCGCGTCATCTACCTCGGCTCGTTCGCCAAGACCTGCCTGCCCGGCGCCCGGGTCGGCTACGCGATCGCCGACCAGGAGGTCCGCGCCGCGGACGGTACGGTCACGCTGCTCGCCGACCAGTTGTCGAAGATCAAGAGCATGACCACGGTGAACACCTCGCCGCTGAGCCAGGCGGTCATCGGCGGCATGCTGGTGCGCGCGGGCTGCCGGCTGCACGAGGCGAGCACCGAGAAGATCGAGCTGTACCGCACGAAGATGAACGCCATGCTCGACGCGCTGGAGCGCCACCTGCCGTCCAGCCTGCGCGGCGCCGGCGGCGTGAGCTGGAACGCCCCGGACGGCGGCTTCTTCGCGGTGGTGTCCGTGCCGTTCGCCGCCGACAACGAGGCGCTGATCCGCTGCGCGAACGAGTACCGCGTGCTGTGGACCCCGATGAGCTACTTCTACCTTGACGGCGGAGGCCGCCACCAGCTGCGCCTGTCGAGCAGCTACCTGAACGTCGCGGAGATCGAGGAGGGCATCGGGCGGCTGTGCGACTTCATCGCCGCCCAATGAGGTCGTCGTCGTGAACCCGGCCGATCTCGTCGTGCGGCTCCAACGTACGGCGGGCGACGAGCGCCGCGAAGCCCGGGCGCTGCTCGCCTCGACCGTCGCGTGGTGCGCCGGCGTGCCGGAGGGCTCGGTGACCCTGAACCGGTCGGCGTCCGGCGCGCCGGTGCCGGGCGGCGGCGCGGCCGGTCTGCACGTGAGCCTCAGCCACACGCGCGGGCTGGTCGCCGTGGCCGTCTCCCGGCTCGGCCCGGTCGGCGTCGACGTGGAGGCGGTCCGCCCGCTCCCCGCGCTGGCCCTGAGCCGCCGGTGGTTCGCGCCCGAGGACACCGAGTGGCTGCTCGAGCGGCCCGAGGAGCGCGTCGGCGTGGAGTTCCTGCTGCTGTGGACCGGCAAGGAGGCGGTGGGCAAGCTGTACGGCACCGGACTGCGCGGCGGCAGGCTGCTGCGCCGGCGGATCGCGCCGCCCCGGGTGAGCGCCGACGCGTTGTGCTGGCAGCCCGCCACGGACGATCCCGAGGTCGTCGTCGCACACCGGGAACTGCCCGGTTTCCTGCTGGCCGTCGCGAGCGGGCCGGCGGCGCGGGACGCCAGCGTCCGACTGTGCGGGCCCGAGGCCGGTGCTTATAGCGGTGTTCAAGGTGATCCCGAGCCCGACTCGTTAGCGTCGGAATCCGGGAACTCCGGTAGCCGAGTCACGCTGGGGGATGGACGATGATGGGTGCGTTCCAGCGAGGGGCAGCTCTACCCGGACGGCCGTCTCGCTGATGAAGACGGCACTCGTCCTCGGCGGCAGCATCGCCGGCATGATCGCGGCCCGGGTCCTCGCCGACCACGCCGACGAGGTGTGGATCGTCGAGCCGGATCTGCTGGAAGACGCGCCGACCGTTCGCCGCGGCGCGCCGCACAGCGGCCAGGCCCACAGCCTGCTCGGGAAGGGGCGGACGGTCATCGAGCAGCTGTTGCCCGGGATCATCCGCCAGATGGTGCGCGAGGGCGGCCAGCTGGTCGGTAGCGGACCCGGCGGCGCCCAGTGGTTTCTGAACGGCCGGCCCAAGATCCCGGTGCGCGGCGGCAGCGTGGTCAGCGTGTCCCGCCCGTTCCTGGAGTGGCACATCCGGCGGAGGGTTCTCGCCCTGCCGAACGTCGCGCTGGTCAAGGGCAGGGCGACCGGGTTGTCCGTGACCGGCGACCGGGTCGACGGCGCGCTGATCCGCCCGCCGGGAGCGGTGGGCTCCGAGCGGTACCCGGCCGAGCTCGTCGTCGACGCCACCGGACGGTCCAGCCGGCTGAGCGACTGGCTCGTTCAGCACGGCTACGAGGCGCCGGAGAAGTTCCGGATGGGCCTGGACCTGGGCTACGCGACCTGCCTGTTCCAGCGTGCACCGGGCCAGCGTCTCGCCGGCCACGTCGCGGCGTTCTCGTTCTATACGCCCAGCAAGGCGTACAACGGACCCAGTTCGATGACACCGGTCGAGGGCGACCGCTGGCTGACGCTGGTCAGCGGCTACGGCGACCGCCGCCCAGGCCGGGATCTCGAGGACTTCAAGGCGCGCTGCCGCGCCAACCCCGCCACTCCGCTGCAGCTGCTGCCCGACGCCTGCGAGCCGGCCGGTGAGGTGCAGGTCCATCGTTTTCCGGACAGCATCCGGCGCGACTTCGACGTCCTTTCCCGATTCCCGGCCGGGCTGGTCGCGATCGGCGACGCGGTGGCGTCGTTCAACCCGACGTACGGGCAGGGCATCTCGCTGGCCGCCCTGCACGCCGTCGCGCTGGGCGAGTGGCTGAGCGAACCGGACGCCGTGGACGGCCCCGCCCACCCGTACTTCCGGCGGGTGCGCGAGGTGGTGGACGAGGCCTGGAGCTTCTCCGCGGAACAGGACTGCTACCTGCCGCACATCGACGCCCGCAAGCCGCTCGGCCTGCGGTTGCGTCACCGCGTCTTCGACGCGGTGCAGTCCGCCACCGTCACGGACGAGGTGGTGCACCGCGCGTTCCTGGAGGTCGTCAACATGACGGTCCCGCCGAGCCGGTTGCACCAGCCGGAGATCCTGCGGCGGACCGCCACCGCCGCGCTGCGGCGCCGCCGGTCCACCTGACCCGGCCGGTCACGCGTCCTTCGGGCCGTACGGCGAAAAGTGCCCCTCACCCCTTTTCCAGGGTGAGAGGCACTCTTCTCGTTTCGGTTCAGCTCTGGCCGCTCAGCTGGCCGTGCAGCTCGTCCGCCATCTCGGTGACGCTCTGACCGCCCAGCATCTTGGTGATCGGCAGCAGCGTGCCGAGGTCGCGCTGGACCCGGGTACGTACCTCGACCGCCATCAGCGAGTCGATGCCCTGCCGCTTGAGCGGCCGCTGCAGGTGAACCTGTGCCTGCGGCAGGCCCAGGACGTCCGCGAGCACCTGCGTGAGGTAGCGCTCCACGGCGTCCCGATCGGTCAGCGAGGCCGCCATCGCCGACCCGGACTCGACCGGCCGGGACGGCTCCGGGGTCGCCGCGGGCACCGGAACAGCCGGAACCGTCGGCACGGGCACCACAGGCGCCGGGACCACCGGGACCGTCGGCACCGAGACCACCGGCGCGGGGGAGACCGGCGCCGCGACGGCCGGGGTGGCCGGTGCGGCGAGGAGGCTCCGCAGCAGCGGGGAGTCGGCCGCGTCCTTGTGCGCGGCGGCCCACCGGGGCCAGTCCGCCGGGAGCACGATGGCGTTCGTGGCGTCACGGGCCAGTAGCAGCCGCAGCGCCTCGATGCCCTCCCGCGGGCTGAACGTGTCGATCCCGGTGGGGGTGATGTCCCGGCCCTGCTCGCGCCCGGCCCTGGCCGGCATGCCGACCGACCAGAAGCCCCAGCCCACGCTGAGCGCGGTCCGCCCCTCCAACCGTCGCTGCTGGGCGAGCGTGTCGAGGCAGGCGTTCGCCGCCGCGTACGCGCCGAGCATCGGGGAGCTGAGCACTCCCGAGCCGGAGGAGAACAGCACGAAGAAGTCCAGCGCCCGCTCGGTGAACAGCCGGTCGAGCACCAGTGTGCCGGTGACCTTCGGCCGAAGGATGTCGGACAGGGCCTGCGCGTCGAGATCGGACAGGGGCGTGTACTCGATGACCCCGGCCGTGTGCGCCACACCCCGGATCGGTGCGCCGCTCTGCTCGAAGTGGTGGACGACCGCCCGCATCGCCTCCTCGTCGGCGATGTCGATCGGCTCGTACGTCGCGTGCACGCCGTGCCGTCGCAGGTCCGCCAGCCAGTCGGCGGCCCCGCTCTCGGCGAGCGGCCGGCGCCCGGTCAGCAGCAGATGCCGGGCGCCCTCGCGTACGAGCCAGTCGACGACCTCACGGCCGATGTCGCCCAGCCCGCCGGTGACCAGGTAGCCGGCGCCCGCGTCGATCCGCACCGGCCGGTTCGGGGCCGGCGTGGGCGCGGGCTTCTCGGCGGTCAGCTCGGCCGTGGAGACCAGGATCTTGCCCATGTGCTTGGCCTGGGCCATGTACCGGAACGCGCCGACCAGGTCGTCGGCAGGGAACACGCGGTGCGGCAGCGGTTGCAGGATGCCGGCCTGGACCAGCGCCATCATCTCGTCCAGCATCTCGCCGAGCCGCCGCGGATCGTTCCTGCCCAGATCCACGATGTCCACGACGAAGTACGAGGCGCTGCGCGCCAGCAGCCGCAGGTCCAGCGGGGTGCCCTCGATCAGGTCCCGCCGGGTCAGCTCCAGGTAGCGCCCGCGGTCGGCGAGCAGGCCCACGCTCTTGAGCATCCCCTCGCCGGCCAGCGTGTTGAGGACCACGTCCATGCCCTCGCCGCGTATGTCGTCCCGGATCTGCTCGGCGAACTCGGTGGTCCGCGAGTCGTAGACGTGCTCGATGCCCATCATGCGGAGCATCGCGCGCTTCTCCGGGTTGCCCGCGGTCGCGTACACCTCCGCGCCGCGCCAGCGGGCGAGCTGGATCGCGGCCATGCCCACGCCGCCGGTCGCGTGGTGGATCAGCACGCGCTCACCGGCCCGTACCTGGGCCAGGGTGATCAGCGAGTGCCACGCCGTGGCCATGCCGAGCGGCAGGGACGCCGCCTCCTGCGCGGTGATCCGCGCCGGCCGTCGGCGGGCCAGCTGCGCGTTGACGCACATGTACGTCGCCGGGGGCGCGTCGAGCGAGAGGGCGATCACCTCGTCGCCGGGCCGCAGCCCGGCCACGCCCGGGCCGACCCGGGTCACCGTGCCGGCGCACTCACCTAGGAGCGTCCCGGACGTGCCCGGCAGGGTGGGGTAGGAGTCCATGGCGACCAGGACGTCGCGGAAGTTCAGCCCGAAGCAGTCGGCGCGTACCTCCACCTCGCCCGGACCGGGGTCGCGCCGGGGGATGGGCTCCATACGCATCCCGTCGAGCATGCCGGGCGTGGCGGCCTGGAACTCGTGCGCGACCTTGCCGCCGTCGGGCTGACCGCCCTCAGTGGGGCGGGCCACCAGACGCGCGGCGTACCGGTCGTCCCCGCGCAGCGCGAGCTGGTCCTCCGGCCCGGGGCTGGCGAGTTCCCGGCGCAGCGCGGCGGCGAGCGCCTCCGCGGATCCGGCCGAGTCCAGGTCGACCAGGGTGCAGCGCAGTTCCCGGTGCTCGTGGGCGACGACCCGGCCCAGGCCCCAGACCGGCGCCTGCCACATCGTCACCGACCGGTCGGCGTCGACCACCTGGTACACGCCGCGCGTCACCAGCGTCAGCCGGGGCGGCTCGGGCAGTCCGGCGCCGATCAGCGCCTGTACCAGCCGCAGCACGCTGGCGGTGCCGACGCGCTCGGCCTCCTCCGCCAGCAGCCGCGCCGGCGCGGAGGCGTCGTCCGGGTCCGCGTCCAGCGTCCACAGGTGGACGACGTCACAGGGGGACAGGCCGTCGAACTCCGCGCGTACGTCTGCGAGCAGCCGCCGGTAGTCCCTCGGCGCGGCCGGGTCGATCTCGTACCGGCCGGGTTCGACCTTCCGGTAGGACTCTCCCGGCGTCACCACCACGTCGGCGCCCAGGGCGGCGCCGATGCCGCCCCGGTCGGCGAAGACCAGCCGGCGTCCGCCCGGCGTGGCCTCGTCGGCCAGCGCCGGCACCGGATGCCACCGCAGGTCGTGGAACCAGCCTTCGGGGTCGCGCACCGAGTCCGGCGGCTGCAGGTACTGCAGGCGCAGGCCCTTGATCTCGATGATCAGCCGCCCGTCGGCGTCGGCCACCATGAGGTCGCCGGAGACCGAGTCGGACCGCCAGGCGGTGACCGGCACCGCGTGCGCCCAGACCGGCACACCGGCGTCCGGGTGGATCACCACCTCGTCGATGCCTCCCAGGACGAACGCGGCCGATCGGTCCTCGGCCGGGATCAGCGACGCGATGACCTGCCCGCACGCGTCCAGCAGCGCCGGGTGGCAGGTGTACCCGGACGGGTCCACGCCGGGTCGCACCCCGATGCGGCCGAGGGCCTGGCCCTCGCTGAGCCAGAGCTCCTCGATGCCCTGGAACGCGCCGAGCCACTCGTTCCCACGCGCGGCGAACCGCCGGTAGAACGCGGCGCCGTCGCCGTGGTCGGAGCCGGCCGACCGCAGCTCGGCCACCGGCAGCCCGCGCTCCTCGGGCGGGGCCTCGCGGGTGACGGTCCCGGTGACGTGCACGGTCGCCTGGTCCGCATCCGCGTCCGCGTCCCGGCTCGTCACCGTGACGTCCCAGGAGTCCGCCCCGCGCGGGGTGAACTCGATGGACAGCGCGATCGACGTGCGGTCCGGCGGGAAGAAGGTCGCGTCGAGGTACCGCACGTCGCGCAGCACCGGCACCTGCCCGGGGCAGAGCCGGACGGCCGCGGCGTGAATCATCTCGACGTACGCCGTGCCGGGCAGCACCACGGTGCCCTGCACCTGGTGGTCGTGGACGTAGGGCTCCCGCGTCAGGTCGATGACCCGATCGACGCGGTGCACCGGCGCGCTGGTGGGGGCGGGTCCGCCCGCCTCCGGGGTGAACCAGTACCGGGTGCGCTGCCACGGGTAGGACGGCAGCCGTACGTAGCGGGCCGCCGGCCCGCCGAAGACCTTGCCCCAGTCGATCGGGTACCCGGCCCGGTGCAGCGCGCCGACCGTGTCCAGCAGGTTGGCCCGCTCCGGCTCGTCCCGGCGCAGGCAGCCGGTGGCCGTGGCGCCGGTGCCGGACAGCGCCAGGCACTCCTGGATGGCCGGCAGCAGGATCGGGTGCGGGCTGATCTCCACGAAGACCGCGGCGCCCTGCTCGGCCAGGTGGGTCACGGCGGCGCCGAAGCGTACCGGCTCACGCAGGTTGCGCACCCAGTAGGCGGCGTCCAGCGCGGCCCCGTCCACCGGCGCGTCGTCCACCGTCGAGTAGAGCGGGATCTCGCCGGCGCGCGGGGTCAGGTCGCCGAGACCGGCCAGGAGCTCCTCGCGCAGCTGGTCCATCTGCGGGCTGTGCGAGGCGACGTCCACCTTGACCTGGCGGCAGAAGATCCCGCGTGCGTCCAGGCCCTTGACGATCGTGGCCAGGGCCTCCGGGTCACCGGAGATGACGGTGGAGGTGGGACTGTTGCTCACCGCCACGGACACCAGGTGCTCGTGGCCGGCCAGCTCCGCCTCCGCGTCGGCGACGGACAGCTCCACCGAGTACATCGCGCCCTGCCCGGCCACGCTCCTCAGCAGCCGGCTGCGACGGCAGATGACCGCGCCCGCGTCCTCGATGCTGAGCGCGCCGGCGGCGCACGCCGCGGCGACCTCGCCCATGCTGTGCCCCACCACGTGGTCGGGCTCGATGCCCCAGTCCCGCAGCAGCGCGCACAGCGCGGTCTCCATCGCCCACAGCGTCGGCTGGACCGTGTCGATCGAGGCCGGAGTGTCGTCCTCGCCGGTCAGGCGGTCGATCAGCGACCAGCCCGCCTCGGCGCGGATCACCTCGTCGCAGCGGGTCAGCACGTCGCGGAAGACCGGCGAGCCGGCCAGCAGCTCCCGGCCCATGCCGTCCCACTGCGAGCCCTGGCCGGGAAAGACGAAGACCGTACGGGGCCGGGTCGCGTCCACGGGCGCGTAGTCGGTGGAGCCGAGCAGCGGTCTGGACTCGCCGGCCGCGTACGCGCGCAGCCGCTCGGCCAGCTCGCCGGGCGACGCCCCGACCGCGGTCAGCCGGCTCTCCTGGTGCTGCCGTCGGGTCGCGGCGCTGAAGCAGACGTCGCGAAGGCTCAGGTCGCCGCCCGCTTCCAGGAACTCGGCGTACCGGGTGGCGAGGGCGGTGAGCCCGTTCGGGTCCGGCGCGGAGAGCGCCAGCAGCTCGGCCTCCGGGGTGACGTCGCCGGAGGGTTCCGCGGGCTCGGGCGCCTGGTATTCGCCGACCACGATGTGCGCGTTCGTGCCGGAGATGCCGAACGAGCTGACCCCGGCCAGGCCGGGGCGGTCGGTCTGCGGCCACTCGGTGGTCTCGCGTACGAGCCGCAGCCGCAGCGTGTCCCAGTCGACCTTGTCGGTCAGCTCGGCGGCGTGCAGGTTGGGCGGGATCCGCCGGTGCTGGAGGGCCAGCACGACCTTGATGAAGCCGGCCAGCCCGGCGACGGCCTCGGTGTGCCCGATGTTGGACTTGACCGAGCCCACCAGGAACGGTGCCTGCTCGGCCCGATCGGCGCCGATCACCGCGTCGAGGGCGCCGAGCTCCACGGGGTCGCCGGCGGGGGTGCCGGTGCCGTGCGCCTCGACGTAGTCCACCTGGGAGGCCGGCACGCCCGCGTCGGCGTAGGCCGCGCGCAGCGTCTCCTCTTGGCCGAGCTGCGACGGCGTCATGAGGTACTCCTCAGACTGGCCGTCGTTGCCCATGGCGGAGCCATAGATCACCGCGTGGATCGCGTCGCCGTCCGCCTCGGCCTGGGCCAGCGGCTTGAGGACCACGACCGCGACGCCCTCGCTGCGTACGAAGCCGTCGGCGTCGGCGCTGCCGAACTTGCACCGGCCGTCGGGCGCGAGCATCTTCGACTGGGAGAACGGGATGGTCTCCGCCGGTGAGGTGACCAGGTTGACCCCGCCGGCCACGGCCAGCGTGTTCTCACCGCTGCGCACGCTCTGGTAGGCCAGGTGCAGTGCGGACAGACCGGATGAGCAGGCGCTGTCCACCGACACGCTGGGTCCGCGCAGATCGAAGGCGAAGGAGACCCGGCCGGACATGAAGCTCCGCGCGCCGCCGCCCATCGCGTACAGGTCCGTGATCCCGGCGTCGGCCAGCATCTCCCAGTACGCGGAGGACATGCCGCCGATATAGACGCCCGTGCGCAGCGTCGACAATTGCTCCCGCGTGAGGCCGGCGTCGGCGATCGCCTCGGCCGTGGTTTCCAGGAGCAGACGCTGCTGCGGGTCCATTCGCTCGGCCTCGCGTGGCGCTACTCCGAAGTAACCCGCGTCGAACTCGTCGATTTGGTCCAGGAAGCCGCCGAGCCGGCTGACGATGCGGTTGGGTGTGCCGGGCCGCGGGTCATGGTAAGCGTCAATGTCATATCGGCTCGCGGGCACTTCGGTGATCGCGTCGAGGCCCTCGCTCAGCAAACGCCAGAACTCCGCAGGCCCGTTCGCGCTGGGGAATCGGCAGCCGATGCCGACTACGGCAACGGGTACCCCTTTTGGGGTTGTGAATTGTGCCGATTTGCGCCGTCTGGTCATGCGCACCCATCTCTCGTGTCGGCTCCTGGCGGTCCTACCCTCAGCCTTCCTTTTCGGCCTTGAAGATGGCTTGAGCTATGTATGACAGGAATGGGTAAAACAGCTAGGTTCCCACCGGAACCTTGGTCACCCCCGAGTGGGAGAATCACGGTGACGCGATGAGTTTACGGTGCCACTAAGGGTCATTCGCTCTGGTCGGAGCTTTGTCGCAGCACATATCAGCGGAAGCTTTTTGATCTCGCTGTGAGGGGAACTATGGAAATCTTGATGCTTGGGCCGCTCGTGCTCAGCCACAATGGTCGTGCCGCCACGCCGACAGCTCCCAAGCCCCGTAGCGTTCTGGGGCTGCTCCTGATCAACGCGGACCAGACCGTCCAGGCCTCGACATTGATCCAGGACCTGTGGGGAGCGTCTCCTCCGGTCAGCGCCGCGACCACGCTACAGACCTACATCCTGCAGATCCGCAAGTGTCTGAGCGGACTGCTGGACATCTCCGTCTCCGAGGTGGCCAAGCGCGTGCTCGTCACCATGCCCGGCGGTTATGTGCTGCGGGCCGCCTCGGCCGAGTTCGACCGGCGTGCCTTCGACCAGTTCGCCACGGCCGGCCGCCGCGCCCTCGCGGCGGGAGAGAACGTCGAGGCGGCGACGTTGCTCTCGCGCGCCTGCGCGCTGTGGCGCGGACCGGCGCTGGCCGACGTCTGCGCCGGTGCCGTCGCCGAGGCGCGGCTGAAGGCGCTCGAACAGGTGCGCCTCAACACCCTCGAGCAGTGCATCGATGCCCGCATGCGGCTCGGGCAGCACCAGGACGTGCTGGCCGAACTCACTCTCCTGGTCGCCGAACACAGCTTGAACGAGAACCTCTGCGCCCAGCTGATGGTCGCACTGCACCGCAGCGGCCAGCGGAGGGAGGCGCTGTCGGTCTTCCATCAACTGCGAATGTCCATGATCGAGGAGCTTGGCCTGGAGCCGTCCAAGCGGCTGCACCTGCTCCAGCAGGCGATCCTGGCCGACGACCCGGCGCTCGAGGTGGCGCCCCGTGACGACGGGTTGATCCAGCTGCTCGACCAGCTCGACCTCGAGCGCGCCCGCGTGCGATAGCGCCCACCCGTTCCGCGGTGAGGGCGGTCCTGGGACACGCCCTCACCTGCGGAACACGGATCCGGCGGACGCTAGACCCCCGCCTTCGCGAGGTGGCGCTGCCGCATCAGGAACTTGCGCACCTTGCCGGTCGGCCCGGTCACGACGGCGTCCTCGTCGGCGACGATGACCTGCCGCAGCGTCGCGGCGGCGGGCCCGCCCAGCGCGTCCCGGATGGCCGCCTCGCGGTCGGCGTCCGGGTCGGCGCCGGACTCCAGCATCAGCAGCACGTCGGTGATGACCTGACCGTTCTGGTCGCCGGCGACCACCGTGCAGTCGCGCACGTCCGGGCAGCCGGCGAGGATGCGCTCCTCGGTGAGGGCGGTGTAGAGCCAGTTCCCGTCGCCCAGGTCGACCGCGTCGACGGCGCGGTCCACGTGGTAGTAGTAGCCGTCCTCGTCCCGGTACATGAGGTCGCCGGTCAGGTAGTAGCCCGCGAACCTCGTGCGGAACGTCGTGACCGAGTCGTTCCAGTACCCCAGCATGAGGGTCGGCGACTTCAGCACGGCGTGGCCGACCTCGCCGTCCGGCACCGGCTTGCCGCTGTCGAGGTCCAGCAGGGCCACGTCCGCGAACGGGTACGGCTTGCCCACGCAGCGTCCGTACCGGTCGCTGCCGAGCCGGTGGGCGATCTGGAACGCGGAGTGCCCCATCTCGCTGGAGCCGATGCCGTCGATGAACTTCGAGCCCGGCACGTCGACGACGCCTTCGCGGGTGTACTCGGGGTGGCTGCCGACCGCGACCAGCCGCCGGATGTGCGTCTCGTGCGCGCTGTCGCCGGTGTTGAACCAGTTGCTCACCGAGTCGAGATCGCGATCGCCGAGGTCGAAGCGCGCCAGCTCCGCCCAGGTCACCGCGAAGCCGAACACGCCGGTCGGCCGCCACCGCTCGATCGCTTCGAGCACGACCTCGCCGCTGCGCTCGAACGGGCCGCCCTGGTTGGACAGGAAGGCCAGCTCGTACCGGTTGCACAGGGCCTGGTTGAACGTGATGATCCCGGCCGTGTGCGCCGCCGGCAGCACGGACAGCTCGCGCGTCTGGCGGTGCGGTCGCGACTCGGTCAGCCGGAGCCGGCGGATCGCGGCGAACAGGGTCTCGTTCGAGTGCGTCACCGCCGCCGGAACCCGCGTCGTCCCCGACGAGTGGGTGATGACGACCGGGTCGTCGGAGTGGTGGCGGTAGTGCGGCGGCGCCTTGGCGGGGTCGCCGTTGCCCGTACGGCCGATCTCCGGCAGGACCTGCGCACCGGCCAGGTCCTGGCCATCCAGCAGCCGCAGGTGCTCGTCGTCGGCGAGTACGGCCGACGCGCGCAGCCGCTGGATGAACAGCACCGCGATGTCGCCGGGCATGTTCGCGTTCATCAGCGCCGGGATCGCGCCGAGCCAGGTCAGCGCGGCGAAGTTCAGCAGCACGTCGGCCGCCGAGGTGGCGAACACCGCGATCGGGTCGCGCGGCCGGATGCCGTGGTCGTGCAGCCAGGCGGCGCGCGCGGCGACCCGCTCGGTCAGCTCGCCCAGCGTGAACGCCGTCCACGCCGGACGGCCGTCCACGGGCACGTCGAAGGTGATTCCGGGACCGTCGGGATCGGCGCCGTGCTCGCGTAGCTTCAACAGGACGTTGCCCGCGCCCAACTCGGGGTCTCCTGCGAGGACGGCGCGAAGATTGTTTCCGGACACGCGTTTTCTCCTAGTCGGTAAGGGCGGTTAGTGCTTCTCGACAATCGTTGACAGAGGTGGATAAGTTCGGCGCGTTGGCGACACGAGGGGTGCGAGACATGAGCGGCGTAATCACCGGCATCGGCCTGGTCACTCCGGTGGGCACCACCGTGGACGAGGTGTTCGACGCCGTGTGCGAGGGGCGCTCCGGGCTGCGCCGTCCGCCGGAGGGGCATCCGGTCGCGGACGTGCTGGACGTGGCCGGCATCGCGCCGGACGTCGACCCCGACGGCCTCGTGCCACGGCCGGAGTGGCGTACGGCCGACCGCTACGTGCTGATGTCCCTGCGCGCGGCGGCCGACGCGCTGAGCGACGCCGGCCTGCGGGTCGGTGAGAACGTGGACGCGGACCGGGTGGCGTGCGTCATCTCCGGCACCGGTGGTCTCGCGACGCTGTCCCAGCAGGTGCTGCGCAACGCCGAGAAGGGGCGCCTGTCGGTCAGCCCGTACCTCCTGCCCGGCGTGCTGCCCAACATGGCGGCGGCGCGCGTCGCGATCGCGCACGGCATCCAGGGCTACAGCGCGTCCATCGCGACCGCCTGCGCCTCGGGCGCCCAGGCCGTCGCCGAGGCGCTGCGCCTGCTGCGCGCCGGAGAGGCGGACGCGGTGGTGTGCGGCTGCGCCGAGGCGTTGCTGTTCGACACGTTCGCCGCGACCTTCAACAACGCCCGCGCGCTGGCGCGCGGCTGGTCGGAGCCGACGGAGGCCAGCCGCCCGTTCGACGGCCGCCGCAACGGCTTCGTGCTCAGCGAGGGCGCGGCGGTGTTCGTGGTCGAGCGTACGGAGTTCGCCGACGCGCGCGGCGCGGCCGGGTACGCGGACGTACAAGGCTGGGGCGCCACCACCGACGCGCACCACCCCACCACGCCGCACCCGGACGGGGAGGGCGCGGCGCGCAGCATGCGCAAGGCCCTGGAGAACGCCGGCATCGGCCCGGCCGACGTGGGCTACGTCAACGCGCACGGCACCAGCACCAAGCTGGGCGACGCCGCCGAGGCCGCCGCCGTCCGCCGGGTGTTCGCAGGCGGGGGCCCGCCGGTCAGCTCGATCAAGGGCGTCACCGGGCACATGCTCGGCGCTTCCGGCGCGGTGGAGATCGCGGTGAGCGCCGCGGTGCTCGGCCGTGGCCTGATCCCCCCGACGCACAACCTGGACGACCCCGACCCCAGGTGCGAGCTCGACCACGTCGTCGACAAGCCGCGCGCCGAGCGAGTGGACCACGTGCTGACCAACTCGTTCGGGTTCGGCGGCCACAACGTGAGCGTCGTCCTGGGGCGGGCCAGGACTCATCGCAGTCGATGAGTGTCGTCGCCGGGATCTTCTCGTCCTCCGGTCCAGGTCATGACGTCACCGCTTTTGATCGGCGTATCCGGCCATGGCCACCGCCTTAGGCGACAGTTCGTTGCGCTGCCAGCCCAGCGCGGCGAGCCGGCCCAGCCCGTCGCCTTCGTTGTTGTGTCCGGTGATGACCGAGTAGAGGTTGATGGTGTCCCGCTCGGTGAGCTGCTCGGCGAATGGGACATCGTCGAATTTGACGACCCGGCGATGGCGGACCGTCAACGATCCGTACTTCCGCTCGTAATCCTCCGGAGTGAATGACAGAACTCCGGTCTGGCCGGTGACCAGTGCGGGCCGGATGCCTTCACGGTAGGTCCGGATGACCGAGTGGGTGCCGTTGACGAACCGGAAGATACTGAGATTGTGGTCGAAGGTGGAATGGTCGGCCACAATCTGCTGGACGAGAGCGGGAACGATGTCCGGGGTCATGTTGGCCGCGCCGTCTCCGACGAAGGAGAGGACATTCGTATCCCGCCGGGTGACGATTCCAGGCAGTGACATCACGCCATCACCCATCAGGCCCCTGCCATACCAGCCGGAGATACCAGGACCCGTTCGCGGTAGGCCGTTCACCGCGGACAGGCCGGCCCGGCCGATGTCATAAACGCCGGTGTAGCGGTAGTTCTCCTCGCGGATGAGGCCGTCCAGGACCCCCTTCAGGCTCCGGAAGAAGTAGTTGGTGGTCATCGGCAGGACCGGCAGCAGGCCGATCACGTCGCCGTCGGAGTCACAGGTCGAGTTGATCGCGGCACGCCGGTACGCCAGCACGTCGGGGTCGATATCCAGGCGCTCGTGCAGGGCGCGCAGGACCTCCTCGATGTCTCCGACGATGCCGAGGCCTGTGAACGGCGCCTTCTCGATCTCCCAGGGGGTGATCTGGACCGGCGCGAGCTGACGCAGGGTGGGTTCGGTGAACGGCACGTCGATCTGCGGGATCTGGGTACCGATGAACATCAGCTGCTGTTCGTCGGCCGACCGCGGAGCCCCGTCCTTGAACAGGTAGTCGTAGACCCGGGCGGAGTAGCCGTACATGCTCAGCGTGCCGAGGTACTCGTCCACGATGCGGCCGCCGTGATGGCGGCTCACCGTGCCGGGTTGCGCCACCGAGTCCACCAGCCCGATGCCCGCCTTGCTCGCGAGCGAGTAAAGCAGGTCCCGCGCGTTGTCGCTGAGCGGCCCGACCTGGCAGAACAGCCTGCGCTTCTCGGTGTTCAGCATCGTGGAGAGCTGCCCCACCTCGTCGCTGCGACCGACCTCCGCCCGGGGTGCCTTCTCGGCCGGCTGGGGCAGCTCGCCGAGCGGCACGCTGGCCTGCAGGACCTCGCGGGTCGCGACCACCATCACCGGTCCTCGGTCCTGCGAGTAGGCCTCGAACGCGTCGGCGAGCCCCTGCGTGATCTCGCTGGACTTGCCGATGTAGACGACGGGGAAGCCGCGGGCCTCCAGGGACGGACGGCTGTCCTCGGTGCGGTGAATGGTGCCCTGGAACGGGTGCCACTGATCGGTCCGGGTGTCACAGCATATGATGAACCCCCTCGTCCGGACCGTGACGTGGTTGGCGAGAGTCCCGCGGAACTCGTCTTCCATTCCAGTCGTCACGACGATGGCGAAAGGCGCACCATCGAGTCTCCAGCGGGCAAGGGCGGAGCAGGCCAGGCTGTGCTCGCTCGGCCCACGCACGATGGGGCTGCCGTTCCTGATAGCCCGCTGTTCGAAATCGTCGATGAATGTTGCGACACCCGAACCGGTGTAGTAACTGAGCCCCCATTCCGAGCCTGCTTGAGCAGTAAGGAAGTCGGCGAATGCGTTCGCGACGGTGCTCGGCTTCGGTATCATCGCGCGCCGTAGACGGGCGTTGAAGTGCAGTTGGACGGAGTCAACAAATGCACAGGCGATATCGGCGGCGACCACCCACGCCTGCTCCGGCATCCATCGTGGCGTGAAATATTCGACGGAGTAGTAGGAGTCGACGTCGGGAGCGGTATAGGCCTGCACCGTATACGGACCAGGCTCGAACTCCACCGAGTCGCCCAGTGACTGGGCCAGCTTGGCCATTTCCTCGTTGAGCTCGTCCGGCGAGGTCACGCTGTAGCGGTAGTCGTGGTGATCGAGCACCAGCAAGGTGAGGACGGCCCGCTGCCCCTCTGCCGCCCGGCTGACCGCTTCCGGGACGGCCGCCAGCGAATCGACCGTCAGCAGGGTGAACGGGTCCGTCGGTACTGCCTGGTCCAGGAAGCGCCGACCGCGCCGGATGATCTCCTGGTAGTCGTCTTTCGCCGGGCTGCCGGCCGCAGGAACGGCCGTGTCGACCGTACGTCCTTCGGCCAGATCCGCGAGCGCGCGGCTCGCCGCGGGGCCCACTACCTCGCCATCGCTGACCGCAACCACCAGTCGGCGAATGGGCATTGGTTGTTGCGTCTGGGGCATTTCAAACTCCCAATCTTGTGGAACGCGCGCTTTATGGTTGAAAACGGACTACAGGGAGGCGCTCAGCCATCAGCCGGGCTCCCTCATTCGCGCCAGATCGGCGGGCAGAATTTGGGGTCGGCGTAGTCGGGCTCACCGGTGGATGTGCGGCGCACGAAGTGGTCGTGGTTGTACTGCACCACGCTGCCGTCAGCACGGGTGTACTCGCGGTACTGGTTGCCGCCGTCCTGCAGGTGCAGGGAGATGGCCCGGCGCGGGACGTCCGCTCGGTTGGCGCCGCTCCCGTGGTAGGTCTTGCAGTGGTGGAAGTTCATGTGCCCCTTGGGGATCACGATCGGCACCTTGACGATTTCCGCGTTGTTGAACTCGGCGTTCTGCTTGAGCACCTCCTCAAGCTCCGACTTGTCGCGGTCGGCGAAATGCTTGGTGGTGCTGTCCTCGTAACCGATTTCTTTCCAGTTGTTGCTGCCGTCGATCATCGTGATCGTGCCCATTTCCTCGCCACAGTCGTGGAACGGGATGAAGGCGGTCAGCATCTTCTCCGAGGTGCAGGTCTGCCAGTAGTGCTTGTCGAAGTGCCAGGGCACGTGGTTCGACGGCTCACCCGGTCGCGGCGGCTTGTAGATGAGCGTCGACTGGAACACCCTGATCTCGCGCGTCTCGGCCAGCCGGGCGGCCACCGCGCCGAGCAACGGCTTGCGCAGGATCGCGCCGATCTCGTCGGACTCGTAGTGGACGTAGTCGTTGTGCCGCTGCACCGGTCCCTGCGACGGCTCCCAGTAGGCCAGCGTCTTCGGGCGCTTGGGCAGCCGGCGGCTGCGCTCCCCGGCGTAGAACCGCTCGCCGGCCTCCTGCAGCGTGTCCACCTCGTCGTCGGTGAACAGCTTCTTCGACAGGTACCAGCCGTGCTCCGCGTAGTGGACAAGGTCGTCGTCGGACGGCAGTAGTGCTCGTTCGGCGTCGGTCAGGGTGAAGTCTGTCGTCTGCATGTCCCGCCCTCTCTCGTTCTTCCCGTGCCCGTGACTCAGGCGCCGACCACGGTCTGCGCGCGTTCCCGCTCTTTGGCCTCGTACAGCGCCTTGATGTTGTTCGTGCCGAAGGTGAGCGCGCCGTGCCGCTCGATCAGCTCGAAGAAGAGGGTGCGGCGCACGAACGCCGACTCGGTGAAGATCTGGAACATCTCGCCCCAGTGGTCCCGGTCGACGAGGATGTTGCCGGCGCGCAGTTGGTCCAGCGGCACGTCGACCGTGCCGAGCCGCCGCTCGATGCCGTCGTAGTAGCTCGACGGCGTGGTCAGGAACCGCATGCCCTGCTCGGTGAAGGTCGTGATGGCGGTGGCGATCTCGGCGGTGCTGAACGCGATGTGCTGCACCCCGGCGCCCTCGTGCGAGCTGAGGAAGTCGTCGATCTGGCCCGGCTGCCGGGTCGGATCGGGCGCGATGATGGTGAGCGTCATCGTGCCGCTCGGATCCTGGACGACCCGGGAGTCCATCGCCTGGGCGCCGATCTCGACGCGCTCCTCGAAGATCTGCGCGAACCCGAAGACCTGCTGGTAGTACGCGACCGTGGTGGCCAGCTCCTCGGCCGGCACGCACACCGCGAAGTGATCCACGGTCTGCAGCAGCTTGCCGCTGCCGGGGGACGCGGGGTCCTCGATCGCGCCGGGCAGGTACGCCTCACCGTCAAGCCGCTGTACGAAGCGGTGGTTCACGTCCCCGAAGCCGGAGACGCTCGCGGTGACGACCTCGGACCCGTCGTGCCGCCGCCACACCCGCGGCTCCTCGATGGGCCGGGCGCCACGCTCCACCACCTCGGCGAACGCCTTCGCCGCGTCGTCGGTGCGCAGCCCGATGGTCGCCACACCGCCCCCGTGCCGCTGCACGTAGCGGGTGGCCGGCTGCTCGGCGTGCAGGCCAGAGGTCAGCAGCAGCCGGATGTCGCCGTGGCCGAGCAGCATGCTGTGCTGGCCGTCCACGCCGCCCTGCCCGAGAACCTCGAAGTCCAGGGCGTTGCAAAGATAGAACGCCGTCTGCTGGGCCTCGCCCACGTACAGCTCGACGTGGTCGATCTGTTGAATGTCCACGCTAAATCTCCTTGTGCGATCGCCTTCCGGAGCCCGACGCGGCCTACGTTGTGCCCGTCGACGGTCCCGTCTTGGGTTCCCCGGCCGGCAGGCGGACCAGGAGGGCGTGCGACTGGTCTTCTTCGTCCGCTGTGCACGCCTGTTCGGCGAGCACGACCAGTGCGATGTCGGCGTCGCCGTCGGCGAGCACGCCGGCGGCCAGTGCCAGGGCGTCCGCCTCTGGATCGGCGACCGGGCTGGTGCACAGCAGCGGCCCGCCGATGCCCCACCGCGTGGCGATGTGCCCCAGTACGGCGTTGGCCACCGACTGGAAGAACAGCAGGGGCGACATCCGCCCGCCGGTGTCCACGGCCTTCGCGATGGCCCGCGCGATGGCCACGTCACCGCCGACGCTGGCCAGGATCAGCGCGACCCGCTCGCCCTCTTCCGGCGGTATCGGCGCCGCGCCGTACCACCGGAGGAGGCACCGTCCCGCGGTGGCGGCGACGAGCGGGCTGAACGAGGAGTACACGAAGCCCGGCAGGGGTTCCGGCTCGGCCGCGCCGGCGTCCGGCCATCGCGTCTCCGCGAGGACCGTGAGCCCGGCCTTTTCCGCCGTCTCGCTCAGGACCGTCTCGGTCGTGGCCGGCTCAGTCATGGTCGCCGGCCCGTACGACGAGGGCGGTGTTGGCTCCACCGAACGCCGCGTTGACGCTGAGCGCGTACTCGGCGTCGGCGTCGGCCGGTTCGAGGACGAGGTTCAGCGCGCAGTCCGGGTCCTGGTCGAGGAAGCCGGCGTTGACCGGCAGCCGGCCGCGCCGCAGGGCGAGCACGGTGATGATCAGCTCCAGCAGTGCGGAGGCTTCGAGGGTGTGCCCGTGCGCGGACTTGGTCGAGCTGATCGGCACCCGCCGGGCGTGCCCGCCCAGCGCCCGATGCAGGCCGGCGGTCTCCGCCGAGTCGCTCTGCTTGGTCCCGGTGCCGTGCGCGTTGACGTAGCCGATCCGGTCCGCGGGCAGGCCCGCACGGCCCAGCGCCGCGCCGATCGCACGGGCCAGCCCGGCGCCGTCCGGACGAGGCTGGCAGACGTGGTACGCGTCGGCGCTCCGGCCCCATCCGGACACCAGGCCGAGCCGGGGCGCTCCGCGCCGCTCGGCCGCCTCGGCCGATTCGAGCAGCACCGCGGCGACCGCGTCGCCGAGCAGCATGCCGTCGCGGTCGCGGCTGAACGACCGCACCGAGCCGGCGGGGGACAGCGCCCGGCCGGCGTCGAACGTGACGAAGTAGTCGGCGTCCACCAGGTAGCCGGCGACGACCAGCACCCGCTCCACCTGGCCCGTGCGGATCATCCGCGCCCCGTCGATCACCGCCGTGCTGCCGGCGACGCAGCCCGTGGTGTACGCGCGGATCGCCGGGCCGAAGCCGCACCGGGCGGCCAGTGATGCGGCGGCACCGGCCGCACCGGTGGCAGCCGTCGCCGGATCGGGCGAGCGCACCAGGGCCGGGTCGGCGTGCGTGGCCAGCAGCACCGGGCACGCCTCCCGCAGCGGTGACTCCAGTCCCGCGTTCCGGCATGCCTCGTCGGCGACCCCGGCGAGTTCGTCCGCGAGGTCGCCGGCGGAGTCGAGCGTCGCGGCGGTGCGGGCCCGACGCTTGCTCACGTCGAACCGCGTCACCGGCCCGAACGCGGTGCGTCCCGCGAACAGCGCGTCGCACAGGGCGTCGGTGCCACGGCCGAAGGCGGTGACCGCGGCCATGCCGGTCACCGCCACCGCAGCCGTCGGCTCAGTCACCGGCGTGCGCTCGTTTCCGCTGCGCCGTCTGCAGCACCTCGACGGCCCCGTCCACGGTGCTCATCCGGGCCAGCAGGTCGTCGTCGAGCTCCAGGATGATGCCGAAACGCCGCTCTGCCTCGTAGACCAACCAGGCCACGCCCAGCGAGTCGACCTGCTCCGGAACGTCGGCGGGCGGGCAGTTGGCCTGCGCCGCGATGATCGCGACGACGCTCTCCCGGTCCGGCGCTTCGGTCGGCGTCATCCCGCCGCGCCCTCGTGCTGCGCCTGCCCCGCACGCTGGGCCACCGTGTCGGCGAACTCGCCGAGGGTCATGATGGCCAGCTGCTCCACCTCGTCCTCGGGGAAGCTCACGCCGTAGCTGTCCTCGAGGCGCGCGGCGAGCTCGGCGACGGCGAGCGAGTCGAGGTCCATGCCGGACGGACCGATCATCGTCTCCAGGGTGGCGCCCTCGACTTCGAGGTTCATCTCCTCCAGCGACTTGAGGGTGAACGCGACGATCTCTTCGGCTGTCGCCATGGTCGGTACCTTCCTTCCGGATGCGTGAGCTGGGCCTTGCGGGGGGTCAGGGCTTCGGCTTCGCGGCCGCCGCACGCAGCACGGACGGGTCGCGCACGACCTTGCCGCTCGCCGTACGGGGCAGCTTGGGCAGCAGATGCAGCCGGCGCGGACGTTTGTAGGCGGCCAGCCGCCCGGTCAGTTCACCGGCGATCTCGCTGGAGGTGTGACCCTCCGCGACGGCCAGGTACGCCTCGATCCCGTCGTCGAAGAGGACCACGGCCTCGGTGACCCCGGGCAGCTCGACGATCGTCTGCTCCACGTCGGTCAGGTCCACCTTGAGACCGGAGATGGACACCTGGGAGTCCTGCCGGCCGTTCACCGTGATCAGGCCGGTGTCCTCGGCGACCGTGCCCGCGTCCTTGGTGCACAGCCAGCCGTCGACCCAGCGTCCGGGCGCGGTGGCGCCGACGTAAGGCGTACGCGGCCGGGCGATCATCAGCTGCCCGCCATCCGCGCGCAGCTCCATGCCGGGGGCGGGCGCGAGCGCGGGGAGGTCCTCGCCGTTCAGGTTGGTGGCGATCACCCCGACCTCGGTCATCCCGTACATGACGCCCAGCGGCACGGCCGGGTACCGCTCGGCGAACGAGCGCACCGTGCGGGGCGGAACGACCTCACCGCCGACGATCATGCGGACGAGCTGCGGGAGTTCCGCCGGCGAGTCATGCGACGCGAGCAGGTCGATGTGGAACCGCACGCCGAGGATCGTGGTCCGCTCGGGCGCCGCGGTCACCGCGCCCAGGATGTCCTTGGTGGTGAGGAACGCGGGGATCACCAGCGTGATGTTCGCCGCGAGGCCGTACAGCAGCCCGCCGACCAGGCCGAGGACGTGCACCATGGAGGCCAGCAGCACGATCCGCTCGCCCGGCCGGGGGTAGTCCTCGAGCTGCCGGTACCGGTCGATCTCCGTCAGCAGGTCCGCGGCCGTACGGCCGATCACCTTGGACGGCCCGGTGGAGCCGGAGCTCAGCTGCAGCAGTGCGTGGTCGGTCTCGGCCGGTCGGCCGTCCCGCTGGGTGATGCCAGCCGTGACCTGGGTGTACCCGCGCAGCAGATGCTTCGGGGGCTCGCCGACGTGGGTCACCAGCAGCTGCGGCTGGATCACGCCCATCGCGCGCTCCGCCTCGAAGGGCGTGAGGCGGTGGTCGAGCAGTGACACCTGGGCGCCGAGCCGCCAGGCCGCCAGCACGTTGACAACGTACGTCAGGCCGGGCGGTAGCTGCAGGCTCACCGTCCCACCCGCGGACAGCCCGGCCCCGGCCAGCTCCTTAGAGCGTTCCATGACCAGCTCACGCAGGGCGGCACGGGTGACCGGCCGGTCGAACCACAGGCAGACGTGGTCGTCCGGGCCGGCCAGCAGGTACGTGTCGACCCAGTCCGAATCGACGGCGATGTCGGGGCTAAAAGCTGAGTCCTGCCACACGGGCACCTCTAAGGAATGTGAATTTGAAATGTCCAAGAATAGAATTCAACGTCACCATGAAGGTGGAAATCCGAATGAGCGAGGCCGAAATTAGCAGCACGGCGCGCGGGCGGTCAACGCCCGACTGAAAGGCTTCGACTGGTGTTGATGGCGAAATGGCGTTGATATTCAAGCGGTTCTCAAGGCGGACTGCATCGGGCCATCTGACGTGGCCATTAGGTTGGTGCAGGCTGTTAGGCCGATGCGAGATCTCACGGGAGGCGCGTTGAAGGTCACTGACGTCTATCTGTCCGGACTGGGCGTCTTTCAGCCTCCGACCGTGGACGCGGGGCAGGCCGCCCGCCGCGGTGAGTACGACGCGGCCAGCTACCTGGAGAACAGGATCACGGGCCTCTGTGTCGCGGAGGGCGTCTCGCCGCCGGAGATGGCCGTGCAGGCGGCCCGCCAGGCACTTTCCCGCGCCTGCGCCGACCCCGCCGACATCGGCATGGCGCTGCACGCGACCGTCTTCTTCCAGGGCCCCGAGATGTGGCATTCCCCGGCCTACATCCAGAAGGAGATCGTCGGTAACGCGGTCCCCGCGTTCGAGGTCCGGCTGGGCTGCAACGGGGTGTTCGCCGGGCTGGAGCTCGCCGCACCCCGCATGGGCGCCATGGGTCTGGACGAGACGGTGCTGCTGACCACGGCGGAGAACTTCAGCTCGCCGCTGATCGACCGGTGGAACGGCGCGCCCGGGCTGGTCGTGGGCGATGCCGGCAGCGCGTTGCTGCTGTCCCGACGGGCCGGCTTCGCCCGGCTGCGTGCGGTGGGCAGCCTCGCGATGCCCGAGCTGGAGCAGCTGAACCGCGGCGGAGAGCCGCTGGACCCGCGCTCGCAGGGCAACAAGACCGAGAAGATCGATATGAAGTCGCGGGCGCTGTACTTCCGGGAGAACGTGATGTCGCTGGCCGACGCCGGCGACGTGCAGACCCGGGCGCAGGTCGCGGTGATCGAGCGGACGCTGGAAGAGGCGGATCGCAAGCTCGACGACATGACCCGGGTCATGTACGGCAACGTGGCCGGCTACCTCATGGAGACGCTGGTCGAGGCGCTGGGCATCCCGCTGGACCGGACCACGTGGCAGTTCGGCCGCAGCATCGGGCACACGGGCGCGAGCGATCAGCTGCTGTCCCTCAACCACCTGCTGGTCACCGGCCAGCTCGAGGCCGGTGACCACGTGCTGTTGTGCGGTGGGGCGCCGGCCACGGTGTCGGCCGCGGTGGTGGAGATCCTGGACGTCCCCGAGTGGGCGCTGGCATGACCGGGAGCGGCCGTACGTGGTTCGTCACGGGGAGCTCGGCCGGTCTCGGCCGTGCGCTGGTGACCGAGCTGCTCGCTCGTGGCGAGACCGTGGCCGCCACCGCGCGGAATCCGGACGCGCTGTCGGACCTGCGGTCGCCGTCGGGGGAGCCGCCGTGGACCGCGCGGCTGGACGTCACCGACCCGGACCAGATCCGGCGGGTGGTCGACGACGCCGTCGGCGCGCTGGGCGGGATCGACGTGGCGATCAGCAACGCCGGGTACGGGCTGTTCGGCGCGGCCGAGGAGGCCACCGACGAACAGATCGAGCGCCAGATTCGCACCAACCTGACCGGCCCGATCCAACTGGCCCGTGCGCTGCTGCCGCACCTGCGCGCGCAGGGTCACGGCCGGATCGTCCAGGTCTCCAGCGTCGGCGGGCAGTGCACCTCGCCCGGCATGGCGACCTATCACGCCAGCAAGTGGGGCGTGGAGGGTTTCTTCGAGTCACTGGCGGCCGAGGTGAAGGGCTTCGGGATCGGCGTGACGATCGTCGAGCCCGGCGCGATCGGCACCGACTTCGCCGGCCGTAGCAAGGAGATGCCCGACGCGTTGCCCGACTACAAGGGCACCCCCGCCGCGTCCGTACGCCGCGCGGTCGAGGCCGGCTTCCTGCGGTACCCGGGCGACGTGGCGAAGATGGCCGCCGCCATTCTCGACGCCGCCACCTCAAAGGAGGCCCCGCTGCGGCTCACGCTGGGCAGCGACGCGTACCGGCTGATCCGGGGTGGGCTGACGGCGCGCCTGGCGGACCTGGAGGACCAGAAGGACGTGGCGGCGTCCACGGACATGAGGAAGTGAACCCACGATGACGACGACGATCGTGACCGGTGCCACCGGCGGGATAGGCGCGGCGGTGGTGCGGCGGTTCCGCGACCGGGGCGACGAGGTGATCGCCGTCGGGCGCGATCCGGAGAAGCTCAAGGCTCTGGACGCCCGGCCGGTGGTCGTGGACCTGGCCCGGCCGGACGACATCGACGCGGCGCTGCGGCCGGCGCTGCCCGAGGCCGTCGACGTGCTGGTGCACTGCGCCGGCGCGATGAACGTCGGTGCGGTCGGCGACCTGCCCCCGTCCGTGTGGCTCGAGCAGCTCACGCTGAACCTCGTGGCCCCGGCCGAGGTGACGCGCTGCGCGCTGCCGGCCCTGCGGCAGGCCCAGGGCCACGTGGTCTTCCTGAACTTCTGGGATCACGGCCTGATGCCGGGCTGGGGACCGTACGCGGCGAGCAAGTTCGGCCTGCGGGCACTGGCCGACACGCTGCGCGTCGAGGAGGAGCGGCACGGCATCGGCGTGACCTCGGTCTATCCGGCCTGCACAGCCACCGAGCTGCAGCGCGAGCTGCGCGAGCAGAATGGGCGGCGGTACCGCCCGGACCTGTACATCCAGCCGGACACCCTCGCCGGGCAGATCTTCCACGCGGCCAGTGCGCCGCGTGACGCAAGGGTCACCGAGCTGACCGTCACCATGGCGTCCCCGACGAAGGCGCGCTGAGACCCGGATGCGCATCACCGTCCTGGCGCACGGCACCCGTGGCGACGTCTACCCGCTGACCGCGCTGGGCGCTGAGCTGGCCCGGCGCGGTCACGAGGTACGCGTCGGCGCGCCGGGCAACCTCGTGGACCCCGGCCGGCGGCTGGGCCTGGAGACGGTGCCGATCGCCTGGGACACCCAGCGTGCACTCGAGTCCGCGCGCGGGCGGGTGTGGGCCGACTCGGGCGATGCCGGGTCCTTCGTCCGGCTGATGCACGAGATCGGCCAGGAGCACGACGAGCGGCTGGACGGCGAGGTCCTCGAGGTCTGCGCGGACAGCGACGCGATCATCACCGGCGTGCTGCTCGAATGGCGGGCCACGATGCTGGCGAAGGCGCGCGGGATCCCGCTCATCGTGCAGGACTGCTTCCCGCGCAGGACGAACGAGATGGTGCCGCATCCGCTGGTCACCACCGACCCGCAGGCCGACGCGGCGGCGACCCGGGCGACGTACCGCGCCTTCACCCGGCTGAACCTCGGCGAGCTGCGCGAGCCGGTGGCCAGGTTCCGGCGCCGCCTCGAGCCGTCGGGGAGGCCGGCGCCGCGCCCGCTGGAGCTGCAGAGCTACAGCCCCGCCCTGGTCCCGGGCCTGACCTGGGACGACCACCGGCCGTACGTCGGTGACCTGCGCATGTCGCGGTCCGACCTGGACCGGCTGGGGATGACCACCATCGACCCCGAGGTGGAGGAGTGGCTGGACGCGGGCGACCCGCCGGTGTTCTTCACGTTCGGCAGCACGTACATCGCGGATCCGGCGGAGAGGCTCGCCGCCATCGGCCGGGTGTGCCGGTCACTGGGCGTGCGCGGCCTGGTGGTCGCCGGCTGGGGCCTGTCCGGCGGTGACCTGCCGGAACCGGACCTGAGGGTCGTGTCCTACGTGGACTACGACGTCGTGCTGCCGCGCTGCGCGATCGCGGTACACCACGGCGGCTGCACCATCACCGCCGCCGGCGTACGCGCCGGAATCCCCGCGATGGTGTGCTCGGCCTCCTTCGATCAGCCATTCTGGGGTACTCGTCTCGAACGGCTCGGCGCCGGCGTACACGTGCGCCACGCCGACGTCACCGAGGACGCGCTGCGGTCCGGAATCCGTCACCTCATGACGGAGCCGGTACGTCGGCGAGCCTCGCTGCTCGGGGAACGGCTGCGCGCCGACCCCGACGGCACTCCGGCCGCGGCCGACGAGATCGAGAAGTACCTCGTTTCACAACCGAGATGGGAGCAAGGGTGAATCTCGAGGAGTACGACAGCCACTATCAAGTGGTCGATACGGAGTCCGGCCCGGTCGGCTACGTCGATGTCGGCTCCGGTCGCCCGGCGCTGTTCGTGCACGGCATCGGCACCGGCGGCCTGCTGTGGCGCAACGTCATCGGCGAGCTGAAGACGGAGCGGCGCTGCATCGCCGTGGACCTGCCGCTGCACGGCCGTACGCCGGTGAAGCCCGGCCAGGACCTGTCGCTGACCGGGCTGGCCAGGGTCGTCGAGGACTTCTGCGCCGCGCTCGACCTGACCGGCCTGGACCTGGTGGCCAACGACACCGGTGGCGCGGTCGCGCAGATCCTCGCGGCACACCAGCCGCAGCGGCTGGCCACCTTCACGCTGACCAACTGCGAGACGCAGGGGAACGTGCCGCCGCGCGCGTTCAAGGCGGCCGTGCTGCTGGCGCGGGCCCACCTGTTCACCCTGCTGGCCGGGCCCAAGTTGCTGCGCGACCTGCCCACCACCCGCAAGCGCATCTTCGGCAAGGTCTACCAGGACGTCGAACGGCTGCCGCTCGACGTCGTACGGGCGTACCTGGAACCGCTGGTCGGCACGAAGGACCTGGCCAAGGAGTACCAGCGCTGGACCGCGTCACTCCACGACCGCGACCTGGCGGCCATCGAACCCGCGTTGCGGCAGCTCAAGGTGCCGACGCTGATGGTCTGGGGCGACGACGACGCCTTCTTCGACGTGAGCTACGCGCACTGGCTGCGCGACACCATCCCCGGCGCCACCGAGGTGGTGACCGTCGAGGGCGGCCGGCTGTTCTTCCCCGACGAGCGCGCCGCGGATCTGGTACCCCACCTGCGCGCCCACTGGGCCGCGCACAGCGCCGGCTGACTGGAGACATCCGATGACCGACCCACTGACGGCGGACGGGCTCGCGCGCTTCAGCGAGATCGCGGCCGGGCTCGTGGACGGCGGCGAGGCGCTGGGCGTCGTGGCCACCGCAGCCTGCGGCGGCCAGGTGCACACCGAGGCGCTCGGTTCGCTGTCGGTGGGAGGTCCCGCGATGCGGGAGGACTCCATCTTCCGCCTCGGGTCGATGACCAAGCCGGTGACCGGCGCGGCCACGCTGGCGCTGGTCGCGGAGGGCCTGCTGGGCCTGGACGAGCCCGTGGACCGGCTGCTGCCGGAACTCGCGGACCGCAGGGTGCTGCGCCGGATCGACGGGCCGCTGGACGACACCGTTCCCGCGAATCGCGCGATCACCGTACGCGACCTGCTGACCTTCACCTTCGGCTTCGGCGCGTCCGGGGAGATGCACATCTGGCCGGAGCGCTTCCCGATCGTGGCGGCGATGGAGAAGGCGTTCTGCCTGGCCGACTTCGGGCAGCCCGACCTGGCCTGCCCGCTGGAGCCGGACGACTGGATCGCGGCACTGGCGTCGCTGCCGCTGATGGCGCAGCCCGGTGAGCGCTTCCTGTACAACACCGGGGCGGCGGTGCTGGGCGTACTGCTGTCCCGCGCCGCCGGCCGGCCTCTCGACGAGGTCCTGCGCACGCGGCTCTTCGAACCCCTGGGGATGCGCGACACCGGCTTCTGGACCGGAGAACCGGACCGGGTGGTCACCCCGTACCGGCTGTCGCGCAAGACCGGCGTCACGGTCCGCGACGAAGGCGGCCTGGACTGGAGCAAGCCGCCGACGTTCTGCGACGCGGCGATCGGCCTGACCTCGACCGCCGCCGACCTGGTGGCGTTCTCACGGATGCTCCTGCGCGGCGGCGGCCCGATGCTGCCCGCCGAGGCCGTCGCGGAGATGACCCGCGACCAGCTCACTCCGGAGCAGAAGTCCCACATCGGCATGGGCAAGGGCATCTTCAACCGCCGCAGCTGGGGCTTCTGCACGTTCGTACTGACCGAGGGCCCCGACGCTGGCGGCTACGCCCAGGGTGGCCACTTCGGCACGAGCTGGCTGGTCAACCCGGCCCTCGACCTGACCGTCATCGTCTTGACCCAGCGAGAGCTGGACGGCCCCGGCTCACTCCCGAAGGCCCACGTCGACCTCCAGGCGGCCGCCCGCGCAGCCGCACGCTGATATGCGCTGATACTCCAGCCGCACTTGGTGATCACTGACGGAAATGCGAGATCTTCCAGCGGCACCGCGGCGGGCTGCTCTCACCAATGGCGATCCTGGGCAACAGCGGGCCAAACTTGCTCGCTTCGGTCTGCTCGACTACTTCGAGGCCGTGCTCACCCCCACCGAACTGGGCGTGGCCAAGCCGGACCCGACCGCCTTCACCGCTGCCTGCGGGTTGTTGGGGGTGGACCCCGGACGAGCCCTCATCGTCGGGGATTGGTTGGAAGGCGATGTGGTCGCGGCGGTCCAGGCCGGCGTGGCCGGGATATGGCCGGATCGAGGAGTGGACCCCGTCACGGGTAAGCCGACGGAGGAGTCGACGGCGTCCGACCCGGCGTTCGTGCGCATCGAACACCTGATGGACCTGATCGAGGTTCTGTGAGTTTCCCGTGATCACCAAGTGCGGCTGGAGTACTAACAGCGACATCGCGGTACAAACTAGTGAATTCGACTCAAGAAATGCCATAAAAACACGGCCTTGTTGGTGCCATTGCGCCGTGTTACCGTCGTTTTGGAATAGGTGGTTCTCGGCGAATTAAGAGTGAAAGAGGTGGGATAACCGCGTGACCAGTGCCATCAATAGAATTGTCGTCTGTGGTGCCCTGATCGGGATGGCCCTGTACGGGGTGGTCCTCGGAGCCGCGGGGAGCGCATCGGCGACACCGGCGCGTCCCGGCGTGAACACCTGTGGTCTTCCGACCTCACCCAGCCCCGCTGCCACCTTCAAGCGTTCGTTCAGAGACTGCGACGCGTGTCAGGTGGAGGCGTTCCACGACATCGCAAGGGCGAACTTCAGGCTCCGGTTCTACTGCGTCTACAACGACGGCACCGGGCTCAGCGACGAATACTGGAATTTCCCCACGCACGTCTGACGGGCATCCCGGGCTCAGCCCTTGAGGGCGCCCGAGAGCATGCCGCGGATGAACTGCCGCTGGAAGAACAGGTACAGCCCGACGATCGGCAGTGAGATGAGCATCGCCGCCGCGGCCAGCAGGTTGATCTGTACGAGGTAGCGGCTGGAGAACGCGCCGAGGCCGAGGGTCAGTGGCTGGTGGGCCGGGTCGGACACGAGGATCAGCGACAGGAAGTAGTCGTTCCAGGTCCACATGAAGCTCAGCACGACGAACGTCAGCATCGCCGGGCGGGAGATCGGCAGGTAGATCCGCCACAGCCGGGTCCAGGAGCCCGCGCCGTCGATCTCGGCGGACTCGGCGATGCTCGCCGGCACCATGCGGAACGCCGCGCGCATCCAGAAGGTGCCGAAGCCGACGCCCATGCCGACGTGCGCGAGGATGATGCCCTGGTAGCCGTCGGTGAGGTGGAAGGACAGGAAGTCGTAGTAGAGCGGCACGATGATCGACTCCATCGGGATCATGATCCCGAAGAGGATGAGCGGGAAGAGCAGCTTCTCCCCGACCACCCCGAGCACGCCGAACGCGTACCCGCTCATCACCGCCAGCACGGTGGACACCACCACGACGGTGCCGGTGATGACGACGCTGGACCGCAGGTAGTGCGAGAAGCCTCCCTGGTGCCACGCGGTGGCGAAGTTCGACCATCGTGGGTGGCCGAGGTCGAGGGCGCCGTTCGTGCTCGGGCTGATCGCCACGCCGATGGCCCACACGATCGGGAAGAGCACGCTGGCGGCGAGCAGCGTCAGGAACGCGTAGTTGAAGGCCTTTTCCCGGGTGGAGATCATCGATTTCCGTCCTCGGAGAGCCGTACCACGATCAGCGCGATGACCAGCGAGACGAGCGCGAGCACCACGCCGATCGCCGACGCCGCGCCGACGTCGGGGTTGGCGAAGGCGCGCTGGTACATCACGACCGTCGGGGTGATCGTCGAGGTGCCGGGCCCGCCCCGGGTGGTGAGCCACACGATGTCGAACACCCGGATGGCGCCGAGCATCGTCAGCGTCACCACGACCGCGAGCTGGCCGCGCAGCCCGGGCAGGGTCACGGCGCGAAACTCCCGGATCGGGCCCGCCCCGTCCACTCGCGCGGCGTCGTACAGCTCGGCGGGGATGGCCTGGACGCCGGCCACGAACAGCACCATGCACAGGCCGAACGCCCCCCACGTGCCGGCGATGCCGATCGCGGGCAGCGCCCAGCCGTACTCGCCGAGCCAGCCGCGGGCCAGGGAACCCAGCCCGGCGGCGCGCAGCACCGAATTGATCGGGCCGTCCGGGGCGTACACGCGTTTCCACACGACGGCGACGACCGCCGGGGTGAGTACCTGCGGCAGGAAGATGATCCAGCGGTAGATCGCGGTGCCCCTGACGTCGTTGCGGGCGGTGAGCGCCGCGCTGGCCAGGCCGAGCGCGATCGGTATCACCGAGAAGAACACGATGAAGAACAGCGTGTGCTCGACGGCCTGCCGCAGCGTCGGGTCCTTCAGGAAGCCGGTGTAGTTGGCGAGCCCCGCCCAGGACGCCGCCGTGATGCCGTTCCAGTGGTAGAAGGACAGCCATACCCCCTGGACGGCCGGCACCAGGACGACGAAGGCGTACACGGCGAGCGCGGGTGAGAGGTAGGCCAGCCCCAGCCATCGCCGCCGGCGGCGATGGCGGGACGGCGCGTTCGTCCGCGGTCCGGACGCCGTGGGCGTACCGGTCGCCGGGCGCTGATTCAGGATCACCACGCCGGGCTACTTTCCGAGCGTCTTCTGGAACTTGTCATAGTCGGCCTGCGCCGCCTGGACGACCACGTCCGGCTGGGCCTTCCCGGCGAGCATGTCCTGCGCCTTCGTCTGGATGGTGCTGAGCAGGGTCGGCGTCGCCCAGTCCAGGTACGGGACGGAGGCGTCGTCGGCCGCCAGCTGGGCGGCCGCCGCGACGTCGTCGGCGAACAACGGGTCGTCACCGGGCGCCTTGGCAGCGGCGAGCAGCGGCATCGTGGCGTTGTCCACCGCGATCTTCGCGGCGTCGGGGCTCGCGGCGAAGTTCATGAAGGCGGCCGCCGCGTCCGGGTGCTCGCTCTTCGCGGAGACGGAGAAGTTGGTGGCCGACGACGCCGTGGCCACCGGGTGCCCGCCGTCCGCGCGGGGCAGCAGGAACGAGCCGAAGCCCTTGCTCTGGCCCTTCTTCAGCGGCAGGGAGCCGGAGTAGTCGAACCGGAACAGCGCCTTGCCGTCGGCGAAGGCCTGGGCTGCGTCCTCGCCGGACACCGCGGAGAAATCCTTGGTGAAGTAGCCCTTGTCGGACCATTCCCTGACCTTGGCGGCCGCCTGGGGGAAGCCCGTGTCGGCGATCTTCACGGCGTTCTGGGAGTAGATGAAGTCCGAGATCCGGCTCTGCTGCCCGAGGGCGTCCATCACGGAGAACAGCGGGCCGGTGATGCCCACCTGCTCCAGGTTGCCCATCGCGAGCGGAGTGAGGGCGGCCGACTTCGCCTTGGCCAGATCGGCCTCGAAGTCGGCGAACGTCTTCGGCACGGTGGCGCCGATCCGGCTCAGCAGCGCGCGGTTGTAGTAGACCTCGATGGCCGACGCCCGCGCCACCGGAGTGCCGAACACCGAGCCGGTGCCCATCTGCTTTCCGTCGGCGGAGAACTCGTGCTCGCGCAGGATCGACGCCGGGAACCTCTTTCGCCAGCCGTACGCCCCGGCGTACGCGTCGAGGTTGCGCACGAGCCCGCCCTGGGTCAGGGTGCCGAGCGACTGCCAGCCGTTGTTGGCGGGCACGATGTCGGGCGGGTTGGCCGACCGGAGCTTGAGCGGGAGCGCCTTCATCACGTCGTCCCACGGCATCGACGTACGGTCGACCGTGATGTTGGGGTACTTCTTCTCGAACGCCGCGACGACGCCCTTCATCCAGGCGACGTCGGTGCCGCCGGTGAAGTAGTCCAGCACCTTGATCTTGACCGTGCCCATCTTCGCCGGATCGGTGACCACCGGGCCGGTCGAGGCCGCCTTCTTGGTGTCCTGGGCGGACGTGCCGGGCACGCACGCGGTCAGGAGACCCGCCGCCACGAGCGGCGTCGCCAGGGCGGCGATCCGGTTGGTCCTTCCGAATATGACCACGGTGTCTCCTGTCGTCGGGGGGGGCGTGCGCCGTCAGGGGCGGTCGTCCGTCCGGGCCTCAGCGGAAGACGTCCACCGGACTCCCGGGTAACGGGCAGCATAGGGTGACCAGACCAGTTAGTCCAGATGTGTTGTGCGGTTAACCTCGGACAACCGGGACGACCTCGGGTGCTCCGCGACGTCGGATCGGTGCGTCTGGTCCCCTCGAGCTTGCTACCGTGAACCCATGAGCATCGGTGCGGACACGGAGGCGGGAACGGCCGTCACGGAGACCTACCGGAGGCTCAGTGACGCGCTCCGCCGTGGGGTCTTTCCGGCGGGCGGCCGGCTGCCAGGCGAGCGCGACCTGGCCGGCAGCCTCGGCGTCAGTCGCTCGACACTACGCCGCGCCCTCGGGCGCCTCGCCGACGAGGGCAAGCTCGACCGCTCTTCCCAGCGCGGCTGGTTCGTGACCCGCAGCGTGGTCGGCGAGCCGCCGAGCACTCTGCAGAGCTTCTCGGAGATGGCCAGGGCCCGCGGCCTGACCCCACGCTCGAAGATCCTCCTGCGCCGCGAGCGGCCGGCCGACTTCGAGGAGGCCGAGCAGCTCGGCATCGCACCGGCGGCCCGCGTCCTGGAGCTGCGCCGGCTGCGCAGCCTCGACGGCGTCCCGGTCTGCCTCGACACCAGCGTCGTCGTACTCTCGCAGGCCACCGGGCTGGCCGACCTCGACCTCACCGACCGCTCCCTGTACGAGACGCTCGAGCGCGAGTGCGGCATCCGCATCGCCCGCAGCTCGTACGCGGTGCGCGCCGACGCCGCCGACCAGGAGATCGCGGAGCTCCTCGAGATCGAGCCCGGCGCCCCGGTGCTGATCGGCGAGGAGGTCACCTACGCCGACGACGGCACTCCCGTCCTCGCCGGGCGGATGACCTACCGCAGCGACGCCTACCGCTTCCAGGCCGACCTGTTCCGCCCCATCTGACCTGCGCTCAAAGTTCCGTTCAGCGAGTTGTCCACAGGCCACCGGCCCACTCCCCAGCGGAGCCCGATCACCCCGGACCTCGAAGCCCATCGCAACTCCTCACCTGAGGTGTTGCGACGACCTCTTGAACCCAAGGGGGCATGCCGGGGGCTGGAGGGGCATGCCGGGGGCTGTGGCTTTGTTCACGAGTCTCGGCACCAGTTGTTCGGGAGTTCGTACGCCGCCCAAATGCGGCACGGGTCGATGTTCGCGAGTTCCGGCACCGCGGGCTGCGGCGCCATGCCCGGCCGGGTCGCGCGCATGTGAGTCGGCGTGAACGCTGACGGAGAGTTACGCCATCGGGCGTGCGGCAGCGCACGCCTGGCGGCATGAGAGTGCGTTATAGGCGCCTTGCCGGACGGCCGGATCAAGCAAGCGGCCCCCAACAACCTAGCTGGTAGTGGATGGTGACTTCAGGGCCGGTCAGGCGCCGTTGCGCGCGAAGATAACGGCGCCCGGGACGTCCTTACCTGGCCCGATGACCAGTTCGGCCCCGATCGTGAAACCCGCGTCGCGAAGCCAACCCGCGACCTTGCTCGGCCGACGATGGTGGCTGTCAACGTTGATCGGACGACCCGTGTAGCCCTCGGACGTGTGTCGGGTCTCGTCGCCGACGTGAAAGCCGACCAGTAGCGGACTCTGCGGGCGCAACACTCGGCGGAACTGCTCGAACACACCGGGCACGGCGTGATCGGGCACGTGGATCACGGACCAGAACGCGACTATGCCGGCGACGGAGTCGTCCGCCAGGTCGAGGTCGGTCATCGTCCCAACCTCGAAGCGCAGGTCTGGATAGTCACGCCGCGCGATGGCGATCATCTCGGGTGAGAGGTCGATGCCGAACACGTCCGCTCCGGCGTCGTGGAGGTGGGCGGTGACGTACCCCGGCCCGCAGCCGACATCGGCGACCGGCCCGCCTCCCGCACCGTCCACCAACTCGACGAACAACGCCAGGCTCATGCGGAGGTACGGGCTCTCACCGAGCAGTCCACGTATCTTCTCGGCGTATCCGGAGGCGTCGGTGTCGTACGACGAGCGGGTATCGGACAGCCAGGCGTCGGCCATGGGTGACACGGTAGCCCGATCTGTCGACGACCTCCTGCCCCGCACCAAATTGCTCTCCGGTACGGCGTTCGCGAACGCACGCCCATCGGCAGACCAATCGCGCCTTGCGTTGTCCCTGCTGATAGGTGTTCAGCGCCCGCAACGCGCGGCCAGCGCGCGGGCGGTGGCCTTCCGCATCCGGAAGGTCTGCCGCAGGTACCTGACCAGCCAGTCAGAGACCGGGACGTCCGGGTCCCAGTCGGCGGCGGGGATCCGTACCGGAACCGGATCGTCAGGCTTGCGCCTCCGGTCGCCCCAGCACCGACGGCATCGTGGGCAGGTGCGGGCCGGAAGGTGTACGCCACGTCGATGGCGCGGTCCTAGCCGCCCAGCAACTGGGTGCGCTGCCGCGTTTCGGCGCGCTGGACGGCGTAGGCGAGATCCTTGGTCCACCTGTCCACGTCTGTCTCGGTGACCCGCAGCGCCCGGGCCGCCTGCCAACACGCCAGCCCTGATCCAAGCGAGCCTTAGGGGTGGGCCGGGCTGAACGCCGTCACCATGCCCTCGGTGGTGGTGATGAGCATCAGCTTGGCGCCCCAGTAGAAACGGTGGTGGGAGGCGTCGCGTCCTCACAGCGCAACAGGAGTTGCGCGACCGCCACACACCAGCTCAGCGTCACTCAGCAGGCGCGGCCGACCCGGCGCCGGGCCTGCTGCCGTGATGGCAGGACGTGATCATCGAAATGGGCATAGAGTGCGATCAGAAGGGCGTCCAGGGTTGTGTCCACACCCCGTCGACGCCCTTCGCCACGCCCGTGACCGGGTCGGCAATACCCATAACGCCCTAGGCCGGGCCCGAGGGCCAGGTCGTGTGCAGGGGTGTGTTCAGGACGTCGCCGCCCACGTGCACGTCGTACGTGCCGGGTTCCTCGGTCCAGCGGCCGTCGGTGGCCGACCAGTGTGCGCGGACCCGCGCCGGTAGGGGTATCTCCGCGGTGACCGTCTCGCCGGCCCCGGCGTGGACCTTGGCGAATCCGGCGAGCCAGCGCACCGGGCGTTCGACGCTCGAATCCTCCCGGGACAGGTACACCTGGACCACCTCGGCGCCGTCGCGTGCGCCCGTGTTGGTCAGCCGTACGCGGGCCAGCTCGCCGTCCGGCTCGACCGCGTCGTAGCGCCAGGTCGTGTACCCCAGTCCGGAGCCGAAGGGCAGCGCGGGCGCGCGTTCCGACGCTCGCAGCCAGGCGCGGTGGCCGATGTGCAGGCCCTCCCGGTAGACGAGCCGGCCGTCTTCGGGGACGGGGGAGGGGGCCGTGCCGTCCGCGTCGCGGTAGGTCCAGGTGGTGGGCATCCGTCCGCCGGGTTCGGCCGCGCCGGTGAGCACGTCCGCCAGCGCGTGCCCGCCCTCCTGGCCGGGGAACCAGGTCAGGACGGCGGCCGCGACCTCGTCCAGCCACGGCATCGCCACCGGCCCGCCGGAGTTGACGACCACGACCGTACGGGGGTTCGCCGCCGTCACCGCCGCCACCAGGTCGTCCTGGCGTCCGGGCAGCGCGATGGAGGTCCGGTCGAACCCCTCGCTCTCGATCTGCTCGGTCGTGCCCACGACGACGATCGCGACGTCGGCGTCCGCGGCCAGCGCGGCGGCGCGTGCGAGCTCGTCGTCGTCCGAGCGTCGCGGCGCCTCGACGCCGAGCACGAGCAGCGCGAGGCCACCGTCCCTGGGCCGCAGCCGTACCTCGACCGTGACCTCCTGCCCGGCGGCGAGCGGCACCACGTGGTCGGTGTCGGCCGGCGCCACCAGGGCGGAGAGGTTGTTCTTCAGCGTGGGGTCGACGGTGCCCTCGAACACCGCCCGCCCGTCGACGGTCATGACCGCCTCACCGGCACCGCCGAAGCCGAGCCGGTACGTCCCCTCCTCCGGCGCGCGGAACACGTACGAGGCCTCGATCTCGGCGATGCCGGCGACCTCGTTCACGCCGGACCACAGCAGCCGTCCGCCGTCGCGGTGCTCGTCGCGCCACACCCGCCCGCCGGCGTCGCGCAGCCGTACCCGGAGGCCGGGCGTGCCGTCGAGAGGGTCCGTGACCTGGGTACGGTCGAAGGCACGCAGGCCGGTCGTGGTGTGCGCGCCGGTCGTGTGCACGACCTCGACGCCCGGGCCGAACGCCTCGGTGAGTCCGCGCAGCGGCGACACGGTGTACGGCGGCGCGACGCGTGCGCTGCCGCCGCCCTGGGTACGCGCGTCGGCGGCGTTCGGGCCGATCACCGCGACCCGGCGCAGGCCGGACGGGCGCAGCGGCAGCACGCCGTCGTTGCGGACTAGCACCATGCCGGCCGACGCCGCCTCGCGGGCGAGCGCCGAGGCGGACCGGTCGTCCAGGGGTTCGCAGACCGGCGTCGCCGGCGTGAAGCCGTCGAGTGCGCCGACGCGGGCCGCCAGCAGGAGCAGCCGTCGCACCTTCGCGTCGATCGCCGCCTCGGGCACCTCGCCGGAGCGGACCGCCGCCGCCAGGGCCTCCCCGCTCCACGGGGTGCTCGGGCCGGGCATCGCCAGGTCGGTGCCCGCCCGTCCCGCGGCGGCCGTGGAGCGCACGGCGTTCCAGTCGGACACGACCACCCCGTCGAAGCCCCACTCGCCTTTCAGCACGTCGTCGAGCAGCGGGTTCTCCGTCATCGTCGGGCCGTTCGCGGCGTTGTAGGCGGCCATGACCAGCCACGGCCGCGCGTCCCGCAGGATCTCCTCGAACGGCCGCAGGTACAGCTCACGCAGGGGCCGGGGCTCGATCACCGCCTCGTACGTCAGCCGCTCGGTCTCGGAGTCGTTCGCCACGAAGTGCTTGGGCGTGGCCGCGACGCCGGCGCTCTGCAGGCCGTCGACGTACGCCGTGCCGATCCGCGCGGTCAGCAGCGGGTCCTCGGAGAAGCACTCGAAGTGCCGGCCGCCCACCGGGGTGCGGTGCAGGTTGATGGTCGGCGCGAGGAGCACGTCCACGCCCTTGCGCCGTGACTCACCGGCGAGCAGCCGGGCGAGCCGCCGTACGAGGCCGGGGTCCCAGCTCGCGGCCATCGCGGTCGGGGAGGGGATGTTGTGGGAGACGTCGCGCTCGTCCCAGGTCAGGCCGCGGACCCCCACCGGCCCGTCGGACATGACGATCGAGCGGAGCCCGATGGCCGGCTCGGCGTACGTCGTCCAGTTCGTCTCGCCGGACAGGAGCCGGATCTTGCGGTCGAGAGGGAGGCGGGCGATCAGCCGGTCGATGTCGGCGTTCATCAGGGGGTCCTCTGGTCAGGTGTCGAGGAATTCCTTCGGAGGGAGCGTGGCCGTCAGCCGGTCACGTACCGCGCTCGTCAATGGCACACCGCCCTCGGCCAGGGCGTCCAGTGCGGCCCCGGCGACCGGGGCGAGGACGCTCCGGTGCGGCACCGCGCCGGGGACGTGCGCCGGGAGTTCGGCCAGCATGGCCTCGGCGACCGGCGAAGCGTCCGCCATCAGTACCGATCCCGACAGCACCACGCTCACCGGGGCGCCGCCGGCCAGGCCGGTACGGCGCGCGGCCAGGCCGGCGTACGTGGCGAGGTGCCGGCCCTGCGCCCGTACGATCTCCACCGCGACCGGATCGCCGGCGGACGCCGTGGCGGTGACCACGCGCGCGCACCCGGTCTTCTGCAGGTGGGCCGCGGCGCCCTCGCGGCGGGTGAACCAGTGGTTCAGCTCGGCCACCGAGGGCCGGTCGTAGTGCGCGAGCAGCGCCTCCGTCAGCGCGGTCGCGGGGGAGAGGTCGAGCTCGGCCAGGTTCACGGCACGGAACGCCTCGGTCGCCAGGCCGAGCGCGCCCATCGGATGCTGGCCCCACCAGCCCATGTCCCACAGCGCGCCGTCCGGACCGCGCGCCGCGATCGCCGCGGCGGTGCCGGCCGCCACGGCGACGCCGACGCCGGACGGTTCGCCGCAGCGGATCGCGGCGTACCCGTCGTTGAGGATCGAGCGCGACGGATACCGGCCGGCCAGCGCTCTCTCCCAGTACGTACGGTCCTCCGGCCAGTCGACGCCGGCCAGGCGGAAGGCCGCGCCGGCGACGTCGGCGCGCCCGGCCGCCGCCTGGGCGAGGGCCGCGTCGATCGCGGCCAGCACCTCGGCGACGGCCGCCTCCGGGCCGGGGTCGCCGTAGATGTCGCCGCAGGCCGAACGCCCGGCGCCGACGACCGCGCCGGTGGTGTCGCAGACCAGCGCGGCCGTCTTGCTGTTGCCCGCGTCGATGCCGAGGTAGAGCGTGCCCACGGTTACGGGATCAGCCGTTCGGGCAGCCAGGCCGACTGTGCCGTCGCCAGCTCGCCGTACAGTGCCTCGGCGACGGTGAGCGAGGGGACCAGCGGGTTGGCCGCCATGGCGCGTACGGCGTCGGCGGTGGTGCCGTCCCACGCCGCCTTGGCCGTGAGGATCTGGTAGTCGGCGAGCTGGCGGGTGATGCCGAGGACCGCGCGCGGCAGCGGCTTCTGCGGCTCGGGGTGGAAGCCCTTCGCGTCGACGGTGCCCCACAGCTCGACCACGGTGTGCTCGTCGAACCCGGGCAGTACGCCGCCGTCGTTGGGCACGTTGAACGGCAGCCGGGCGCCCGTGTCGTTGTAGAAGGCGCTGATCGCGTCGATCGCCAGCTCCAGCTCGTGGATGCCGCCGCGTGAGCGTGCCGGGTCGAGCCGCGGCGCGTCCGACTCGGCCTGCTCGCGGTAGTGCGCCCAGTAGTCGTCGAGCGAGGCCATGATGACCTCGGAGCGCGTCATCGGCGCGAGCTGGCGCTCCCGCAGGATCTCGTCTTTGAAGTAGTAGTAGTTGTAGTAGTCCGACGGGACCGACTCCATCGCGACGGCCAGGTGCAGCGCGCGCATGCCGTTGACGTCGTCGGAGGGCCGGTCCTTGAGGGCCTCCCAGCGTTCGCGCAGGACCGGGATGGCGTCCTCGCCGTCGTACGTCGCCTCGTTCGACCAGCAGTTGTGGTTGACCCCGGTCATGTTGGCGACCAGCTTGTCCGGGTCGAGCCCGGCGGCCTTGGCCACGACCGGCGGGAAGACGATCGGGCCCTCGCAGAACGACACGATCGGGATGTCGGTGTTGTCGGCCACGGCCTGGGAGACGATGTTGACCGGGTTCGTGTAGTTGAATATCCGGGCCCGCGGCGCGACGTCGGCGAGGTTCGCGCACAGCTCCTTGATCACCCGCACCGAGCGCAGCGCCATCATCATGCCGCCCGGCCCCTGCGTCTCCTGGCCGATGACGCCGTGCTTCAGCGGGACCCGCTCGTCGATCGCCCGCGCGGCGAACCCGCCCGGACGGAAGCTGGACAGCACCGCGTCGACGTCGCGCAGGCCCTCACGCTGGTCGGTCGTCGCGGTCACGGTGATGTCGAGACCCGCGTTGCGGGCCATCTTCTCGGCGATCGTCTTGGTGACCTCGAGGCGTTCCGGATCGAGGTCGATCAGCACGAACTCCGACCCGTCGAACTCCGTGCCGTGGTGCATGAACGACGCCATCGTCCCGGCAGCGCGCGACGAACCTCCGCCGAGGTACGCGAGCTTGATGCGGGCCATCTCTCTCCTTCAGGGTCTCGTCCGAGGCTAGGTGCAGGTCAGGGGTGTTCCAAAGCGCGATGGCCGGGTACGAGGCCGGCCGCGCGGTCGGCGAACAGGCGCGGCCGCGCGCAGTCGGACAGGATGGTGGCCGGCCAGCCGGGCTCGTAGCCCTCGGCCGCGGCGAGCCGGCGCCCGGCCTCGGCCTTGTCCGCGCCGTGCACCACCATCACGACGCGCTTCGAGTGGTCACGTATCGTCCCGACGCCCACGGTCACGCCGTACGCGGGCACCTCGTCCAGCCCGCCGAACGTCGGGAACGTCACGAGGTTGTCGCGCCGGGTCCGCTCGGCCAGCCCGACCACCCGGGTACGCGTGTCCGCGCCGGTGCCGACCGGGTTGAAGGCGATGTGCCCGTCGCTCGCGCCGGAGGCGAGGATGAACAGGTCGATGCCGCCGGCGGCCGCGATCCGCCGGTCGTACTCCTCGGGATCCACCGGGTCGGGCACCCAGAACCGGCCGGCCGTGACGCCGCGGCCCGTACCGGCCGCGGCGTTCAGGGGCTCGACGATCTGGGTCCGGCCGAACCGCACGCAGCTGTGCGGCAGGTCGGGGGCGATGCGGCGGAACAGGCCGGTGTTCTCGTCGCGGACCACGTACTCGTCCATCATCACGATCACCACGTGGCCCAGGTCCAGCCCGCGGGCCGCGACCTCCGCCGCGAGCGCCGTGTAGGTGCTGTGCGCGCTGCGTCCGCCCGGGCAGCCGAGGAGGTAGGTCCGGCCGTCGCGCGCGGCGTCCTCGATCGCGGTCGCGATCTCCGCGGCGAGGGTGCGTCCCAGCACCTCCGGATCGGGGAAGACGGTGGGCGGCACGCGCACAGACTCAGCTCCTCCATGAACCAGTTATACCGAGGGAGACTAACCTGGTCTGACTGGTTCACGCAATGCTCGGAACGCTCGCGACGGCACCGGACCGGGGCGCCGCGCGCGGGGATATCGGGTGGTGTCGTAGATCTCCATGTCAGTCGCGCCGCTCTGCCCGTTTGGGCTGCTTTGGGCCGGGTTTGGTGGCAGGATCTTGCAACTGAAGTTGCGGATGGGGCGTCTAAGTCCTCGCCTGCAATCAGTTCAGCAGGAGGACATGTGGCCGGCTGGCCGAAGATCGAACGAGCCGATGATCAGCAGCTCGCGGAGTCGCTGGTATCGGGCGATGAGGCCGCGACGGCTCGCATCTATGACGTCTACGCCGCACGGCTGTTCGACTACTGCCATGTGTTGTTGCGCGACCAGGAGGCTGCGGCCCTCGCGCTGCTCAACTCGCTGATCATCGTTCAGGAGCGCGCCGGGGAGCTCCCCGATCTGCGGCTGTTCCGCGGCTGGCTGTACGCGGTGACGCGTGGCGAGTGCGGGCGCCTGCGCGCGGACGCCCCGGCGCCCGCCGAGCGGCGCCGGGCGCCCGAGGCCTCGGGCGGCGAGACCGACGAGGAGACCCGGCGGCTCGTACACGCCGCGCTGCTGGTGCTGAACGGCAGGCAGCGCGGGGCGCTCGACCTGTCCATACGGCATGAGCTGGACCCGCATGAGCTCTCCGAGGTCCTGCGTACGACGCCGCAGGACGCCTCCGTGCTCGTCGCGCACGCCCGTCGTGACCTGGACGACGCGTTCGTCGCCGTGGTCGTGGCCGCGTCGGGGCGTGCGGACTGCCCGAGCGTCTCGGCGCTGGCGGGCCCGCCGGGGCCGCCGATGGACGCGGAGACGTGCGGAAAGCTCGCCCGCCACGCCGCGAGCTGCCCGATCTGCCGCGTGCACGGCGACCGCCGGGTCGACGCCGACCGCCTGCTGACCGTGATGCCCTTCGCCGCGATCCCCGGGCCCCTGCGCGAGCGCGTCCTGACCATGGCGACCGGCCCGCAGTTCGCGGCCATGCGGTCCGCGATCGCGATGCGCGCCCAGGCGGCGGCCGACGCCGAGCCCGACGAGGAAGGCCGCCAGGCCGGCCACCGGCGCCGCGCCACCCGCCGGTGGCCCGCCATCGTCGGGGTCGCGGCCGGGGTCCTGGTGATCGGCGGGATCTTCTTCGCCCTGCCCGGCTCGAGCGATCGGAAGAGCGGCAACGACCAGGCCATCTCGTCCTACCCGAGCGACATGCCCTCCGCGGGCGACTCCGGCGAGCCGCTGCCGAGCGAGAGCGCCCCGGTTCCGAGCCCGACGCCGTCCACCTCGAGCGGCACTCCCACGCCGACGCCCACGAAGACGTCGACCCCGACGCCCACACCGACCCACAGCAAGAAGCCTCACCCGCCGGTGCCCCCGCCCCCGCCCGCGCCGGGGACCCTCGTGGTCTACGGCTGCACCATGCACGGCTCGCGCAGCTGCACGATCACCGTGGTCGCGCAGGGCGGCCCGGTGAGCTGGAGCGTGGTCGGTGTTCGTGGTGGCATCAGCTCGGGTGGCGGCGGGAGCCTGGCCGCCGGCCAGTCCGCCGGCGTGACGGTCACCCGCAACGCCACCTTCTGCATCGGCAGCGGGAGCGGCTCGGTCAGCTTCTCCAGCGGCGCGAGCGCTCCCGTCACCTACTACTGCTGAGCGGCCCCGCCGTCACCGGACGCTGCGTGCGTGCCGGTGACGGTGCCGCCGCTGGGGTCCGGTGTTGAGGAACCACTTGCGCGCGGACGCCAGCCACCAGATCGTGGCGAAGCCGAGCACGACCAGCACCGCGATCGGCGCGTAGTTGAAGGTGCCCCAGGTCACCGGGTTCACCTGCGGCAGCATGAACAGCACGGTGATGAAGACCACCCAGATCACCGCGATCGTGCCGATGACGCGGCTCGCGCCGCCCAGGTGCCAGGGCCCGCGCTCGAACGCGGGGCCCTGACGGAGCCGCAGGAACGTCGGGATGACGTACGCGATGTACAGGCCGATCACCGCGATCGACGTGACCGCGGCGTACGCCGTGGTGTTGATGAGGAACGGCAGGCCGAGGGCCATGGCCCCGAGTGTGGCGAGCCAGACCGCGTTGGTGGGCGTCCGGGTCCTCGGGTTGATGCGGTGCCAGACCTGCGAGAACGGCAGCGCGCCGTCCCGGGAGAAGGCGTAGATCATTCGGCTGTTCGCGGTGACGGACGCCATGCCGCAGAACAGCTGCGCGCCGATCGCGATGAGCAGCAGGAGCCGGCCGCCCGTCTCACCCACCGCGTCGATGAAGATCTGCGCCGGGGCGACACCGGTCGAGCTGTGCAGCGCGCCGTCGTAGCTCTGGATCGCGAACGTCAGGCCGACGAGGAGCACGAATCCGGCGATCCAGGAGGTCCAGATCGACCGTACGATCCCGCGCGGCCCGGCCACGGCGGCGTTGTTCGTCTCCTCCGTCATGTGGGCGCTCGCGTCGTACCCGGTGAAGGTGTACTGCGCGACGAGCAGGGAGAGCATGCCGACGTAGAAGGCGCTGTGCCAGCCCGTGTTGTTGACGAACTTCCCGAAGACGAAGCCCACGGACCGGTGGTGCTCCGGGATCAGTGACAGCGCGGCCACGATGATCAGGACGCCTGCGACGTGCCACCACACGCTGAGCCGGTTGATGCCGCCCACCAGGCGTACGCCGAAGGTGTTCACCAGCCCGTGCAGGACCAGGATGAGGGCCAGCAGCCCGACCGTGTGGACCGGCGTCGACGCGAAGCCGAACTCCAGGGCCAGGTAGGCGTTCAGGAACGACGCGGCGCCGAAGTCGATGCCCGCCGTGACGGCGACCTGGCCCAGAACGTTGAACCAGCCGGTGAACCACGCCCACGCGGCAGCGGTCTCCGGGGCGGCCATCCGGTGCGCCCAGAAGTACAGGCCCGCCGACGTCGGATAGCTGGAGCACACCTCCGCCATCGAGAGCCCCACGAAGAGCGTCATCAGCCCGACCACGACCCAGCCCCAGATGATCATCGCGGGCCCGCCGGTGTTCATCCCGAACCCGTACAGGGTCAGGCAGCCGGCCAGGACCGAGATGATCGTGAACGACACGGCGAAGTTCGAGAACCCCGACAACCGCCGGTCCAGGACCTGGTTGTAGCCGAGCTGGCGCAGGCGTTCCTCGTCGGACAGGTTGGACACATCGAGCGGCATACCGGCTCCCTTCCCAGTGGTCTTCGTGTGGTTCTCAGCGGTGCGAGCGCGTCGCCCCCGATGCCCATCCCCGATGGCGCAGGAACACCTCGGTCGCGGCGCCCCCGTACGCCCACGGCAGGCGCGTGGCGTACGGGCCGATCGCGTTGAACACGTCGAACGCCTCGTCGTGGCGCGCCGCGTGGCACAACGCGTGGGCCAGGTAGTTGGCGTCGTCCATGAACCGCCCGTGCGGTCGCTCCGGTCGGCAGCGCCACCAGGCGTTCAGCACGAAGTCGATCTCCGGGCGGTCCATCCGCGGGTGCACGCTGACGCCGTGCGTCCGGCCGTCCTGTTCGAGCTGGACGCGGTACGTCTCGACGTGCGCGACCAGCAGCACGACCGAGGCCGCCGATCCCTTCGGCGCGGCGTACGCGAGCTCGCGGGCCCAGTTGTGCATCTGCGCGTTGGAACCGTGGTTGCGCTCGAAGGCGTACGTCACGAGCTCGTGGTGGGCCTCGAGGTTGAACGGGTCGCGGGCCTGGACCTCTTTCCAGATCCGCATCAGCAGCTGCCCGTCGGGGCGGTGGACGCGCAGGAGCGCCATCATCACCACCCAGGGCGACGGGTCGGCGCCGTACGCGCCCGCGGCCCGCTGGCAGGCGTGCCAGGCCCGCTCGACGGCCTCGTCCGTGGCGCGGCCGGAGGGGTCCGGGCTCCGCAGGATGGCGCGCACGGCCAGGACGTGGGCGAGCATCGTGAGCGCGTCGGGGTTGTCGGGCTCGGTGTCGGCCCAGGTCTCCGCCCACCGCAGCCCGACCGCGCCGTACGCGAGCACGTGCAGCCGGAAAACCCGGCGATCCCAGTCCCGTCCGGTGGAGCGCAGCAGATCGCGCGCGGCCTCCCAGCGGCCCATCGCGGTGTCGTCGCACGCGTGCCGCAGCTCAAGGTCGTCGTGAGCCGGGTGGCCGTCGAGCCTCACCGTTCTCGCCCGGTCACGTCGGCCGGCCATTTCAAAACCCCCGGCGCTGGCGCGTGTCCACGTTTCCCCGCCACATATTGCCGTTGTGTAAGTGTGTGATCTTGCCTGGGCAAGCTCCCGTCGACCAGCAGGAATCACCGATCTCGCCGAGGCGATAGGTTACGTTCCCAGACGACGGAACGTTGCGCAAGAGTCCGCACACCGCGAGTGCCGGCAATTGCAATCGACAATTAGGCGCTGCGATTGCCGATTTCCGTGGCCGGACCGCCTACTGCGCAAGCCGATCGGTGTACTCGCGCCGCTCGAGTTCTCGCGCGAGCTGCTGCCAGGCGTCGGCGGAACGCCGGGCGAGTTCGGAGACCGTCTTCGCGCAGTGTGCGGGGGTGCCGTCCAGCAGGACCTCCCCGTCCTTCGGGTCGATGACGTGGCTGCCCAGCCAGCGGAGCATGGACCGGCCCGACTCGGTGAGCCGCAGTGACGGGTCCTTCCTGAGGCCTTCCAGGATGGCCTGTGAGTCCTTGCTGCGTGCCGCCTTCACGGGCCGGTCGTCCTGCGTGACCGTGGGCGGAACGCGCGCTGGGCCGGCCGCCGCCCGGTGTTTGGCGGGGACCGGGTTGTCGCCGCGCCGCATCCGTTCCCGTACGTCGTACACGGTGCCGAGGGAGACCCCGGCGGACGCGGCGACCTCGCGCAGCGCGGCGTCGGGGTGCAGCTTCATGATCTCCCAGGCGCGCAGCCGTCCCTCAACCGCGTTCAGCGGCCGGAGCCTGCCGTCCTGGCCGACGCGCCCGTTCGACTGGGCCGACACCGCGGTCGAACGACGGCGGATCGCGCACACCGTACGGCCCGACAGGCCGGTGCTCGCCGCGATGGCCCGGTCCGACCAGTACGGGTGGGACTCCAGGATTCGCGCGGCGGCGGCCTTGCGGTCCGCGATGGACAGCGGAAGGCCATGAGAGATGTTGCGTTCGACGGAAAGAAGGAAGGCCGCGTTCTCGGTGCCGTCGTACAACTGGGCCGCGATGGTGCTGCGGCCCTTCATGATCGCGGCCTTCACGCGATGCATGCCGTCAATGACCTGCATCGTGTTCCGGTGCACAAGAATCGGGGGGAGTTCCTCGCCCGCCTCTGCCAGCAGGCAGACGTGCGCTTCCTCCTGGCCACTCAGGCGCGGTGAGGCGCCGAATACGAGGTCGGAAATTCGAACAGTTACCACCGGCGAAGATTCGGTTACCGCGGAAAGATCAGGCACTCCTTCGAGCTCCATGGCTTCTCCAGGGTCTCCAGTCGTACGGCGGCGGTGGCCAGCTTGTCTTCGCCGATAATGTCAGATATGGGCTGCAAATGACAACGCTTACAGAGTTGGCCACTTTCTGTCCTGACCAGTGGATACTTGAAGGTTTGCTGAAAAGAATGTCGATACCTTGTGGGCTACCGTCATATCGGATCCAAGCCGTATCGTTAATGCGATTCGGTATACAGAATTCGTCGACCGGTCCCCTATCCGACCGCCCTCGATTCTCGCTCGAGGGAGACACGAGCTTCGGCCATCGCCCGAAACGGCGGTGTCTCGAAGGCCCAATGCAGCAGGCGCGCATTGAGCCGCGCGTGCGGGTCGATGACGAGCCGGTCGAGGACCCGGTGATGGTGGAGTCCGGTCAGGCGCTGCGCCCATTCGGGCATGACGGCCATGGCGGCGTGCAAATTGTAGGTCTGTAGCGGGCGCAGGTACCGGGGCAGCATCGGCGCGCTCCTGAGGAAGTCGAGGAATCCGCGCGTCTGGTCGTTGAGCTCCAGTCGCGGCCGTACCGTCTCGATGTAGTCCTCGAGCTCCTCGGCGGTGACGGGGACCCGGTCGGCGCCGGACTTGATGCCGATCACCGACTGCTCGGCCAGGTAGCGGTCGCGCTCCACCGGCGTGAGCGGCCGGTTGTAGCGCTCGAAGGCGCGCATGACGCCCCAGGGGATGCAGGTGTGCACCCACGCGATGAGCTCGGGGTTCATAGCGCGGTAGGGCGTCCCGTCCGGAGCGGTGCCCGACACCCGCTCGTGCATGGCGCGTACGCGGCGGATCGTGCGCTCGGCGGCCGCGGTGCCGCCGAAGGTCGTGGAGAGCACGTACCCGGTCGTGTTGCGCGCCCGGCGGAACGGGTCCGACTGGTAGTCGGAGTGGTCGTGGACGCCCGCCATGACGGCCGGATGAAGGATCTCCATGATGATGGCGGCCGTCCCGCCCACCGCCATCGCCGCCATGTCCGAGTGCAGCTCCCAGGACACGCTGCCCGGCCCGATCAGCCCGGGATCGCCGTCCGGGCGCGCGTAGAGGTCCGCCTCGTCGTGGCGGCCGGACAGCCGGGTGTAGTTGCCGACGATGCGTCGCTTGATCGCGTCCATGAGCGTTTCCCTGGGAATCGGACGACATGTTCGGACAGTGTGTCCGAACGTACTGACTGATATGTTCGCGGTCAATGCCTCACCAGACGCCCGCAGGCCGGCCGAAGCTCACCAGGGACCACCGTCGTCGTGCCTTCGAGGCCAGGCTGGTGGACGCCGCGCAGCGCCTCATGCGTGACGGGACGCCGTTCGCGCAGCTCACCGTCGAGCAGCTCGCGGCAGAGGCCGAGATGGCCCGGTCGACGTTCTACTTCCACTTCGCGGACAAGGGCGCTCTCGTCCACGGGCTGGGCGAGACGCTGCTCGCCGACCTCAGCGAACGGGCCGCCGCGCTGTGGGCGGACCGGCCGCCCGACCGGGCGGCGATCGAGGCGGCCATCCGCGGCGTCATGCACCTCTACCGCGAGCGCTATCCGGTGTTCGCCGCGATCACCGAGACGGCCGTCACCGACGCGACCGTGCTGTCCCTGCTGAGCGAACGCCTCGACGCCATCTCGGTGTCACTGGCCGCGAAGATCGAGATCGCCCAGGAGCTCGGGGTCGCCCGGCCCGTACTCCTGCCCGAGACCGCGGCGGCACTGGTCACGCTGCTGGAACGCACGTGCTATTTCCACCTGCGCGACGCCGACGACGCGACCCTCGACCGGTACGTCCAGGTGCTCACGGACATCGTCTGGCACACGCTCTTCGCCGGCGCTTAGGAGACGCGGAACTCGTCGCCCTCCGGGCCAGGACCTGCCCGTTCGTGAGCACGTGTGAGGTCAGCGCAGTACGGCGCCGAGGAGGTCGGTTCCGAGACGGGCGCTGCCCGCGAGGTCGAGCTCGTACAGCACATAACGGCCGCGGCGCCGGACGGTGAGCAGGCCGGCCTTGCGCAACACCGCGAGGTGCCGGGAGACCTCGGGAGCGGTGAGCCGCCACGCGGCGGCGAGTTCGCCGGTCGTGTGCGGTCCGCGCGCGAGGGTGCGGACCAGGCGGAGGCGCGCCGGGTGCGCGAGCGCCTCCAGCCGGCGCTGTACGACGTCGAGCGAGACCGGCGCCGCGTCCGGCTCGCGCACCGGGTACTGCACGACCGGCCGAGGCCGGCGGGCGTGTGTCACCAGCATGTGCGGGTGGCCGAAGACGGTCGGGGAGAAGGTGATGCCCTCCGACGCCACCGCCGCCGCACCGTCCTGCAGCGTGTCGACGAGGAGCCGGTGCCGCTCGACGTCCAGGGTGAGGGCGGGGGACACGGCGGCGACGGCGCCCGCGAGTCCGTACCGTGCCAGGAGTTCGGCCTTGCGCCGCGCGTCGGCGGTGAGCCGATCGTGTACGCGCCGCCAGGCGTCCGAGAAGAACGCCGCGTCGCAGTCCTCCAGCAGGCGGCGCACCTGCATGCGTACGGCCGCCGGGTCCGCCAGCAGCCGGTCGGCGAGCGCGGCCTGGCGTGGTCCCCGAGCCAGAGCGAGTTCCCGCGCGCGTCGCCGGGTGGCGCGGTCGGTCAGCGGCGAGGAGCCCTCGTACGACAGGCGCGATGATCCACACGTCGTGGTGAGCGCGGTGGCGACGTACGCTTCGTCGTCGATCCGGTCGACGGCGTCCAGATCCTCGGCGAGGGTCATACCCGGCGCGTCGGGCAGCAGGAAATCGGCTCGCGAGGAACGCCAGAGGAAGTCCGCCTCCAGCAGCCGGCCGGCCAGCTCGGGTTCGAGCGCGGCGGAGGTCGCGGCGACCCAGCCGTCCACGCCCGGATGGTGGGCCGGCGCGGACAGCGCATGCAGCATCGCGGTCAGCTCACCGAGCGGCGAGGGTGCGAAGAGGTATCCCTTCGGTGAGAGTCCGGCGATCTCTATGGTCAGCCCCATATCGGACATCGTCCCAGGTGGATGGCGTTTCGGCGATAACGATTGACGGTGATCGTCAATCGTCGCCGTCGGCCGGGCGGGGACGCCCACGCTGGTCGTCGTGAACCTCATGACCAACCCTGTACGTCCCGCCCTGTGGGCCTGCGGCGATGTTCGGTACGCGACGGCGCTGATCGTGGATGCGCTGGGTTCTGGCCTGCTGCGGCCGTTCCTGCTCCTGTACGGGATCGAGGTCCTGCACCTGAGCGCGGCCGGCGCCGGGCTCGGGCTGTCCGCCGGAATGCTGGCGGGCCTGGGTGCCGTGCCGTTCTTCGGCCGGTGGATCGATCGGGGCGCGCGTACGGTCGCGGTGGCCGCGACGCTGCTCGTACGCGTGGCGGGCGTCATCGTCCTGCTGACGACGAGCGGCCCACCCGGGTTCACCGCGGCGGTGGTGCTCCTGGGCGTCGGCAGCCAGACCTGGCCGGCCGCGCACGCGGCGGTGGTCGCCGCGCTCACCGAGGGGCAGGCCCGCGACGCCGCCTTGGCGGCGGGCCGCTCGCTGCGCAACGCCGGGCTCGGCGCGGGCGCGTTGCTCGCGACCGTCGTGGTGGCCGACGGCACCGGCGCGCTCCGGGCGCTCGCCGCGGTGACCGCGCTGGGATGCCTCGTGGCGGCACTTCTGGTGGGGTCGATGCGGGTGAGCGGCGACCCCGTCGCCACACCGCGTACGGCCACCGACACCGGCGACGACGGTCTGGGCCGGATCACCCTGCTGAGCGTGGCCAACCTGCCGTACGCGTTCTGCTTCGACGTGCTGGAGGTGGCCCTGCCCGCCCTCCTCGTGACCCGGCTGAACGTCTCGCCGTCGTGGTCGGCCGGCGTCTTCGTGGGCAACACGGTCCTGGTCATCCTCGCCCAGGTGATGGTCGTACGGTGGCTGGCACGCTGGTCACGGCGTTCGGCGCTGGCCGGCTCGGGCGTCGTGCTCGCGGTCTCCTACCTCGGATTCTGGGCCGGTGGATCGCTCGGCGGACCGGCCGGGGCGGCGGCGGTCGCGGCGGTGTCGGTGCTGTACGGCCTCGGGGAGATCCTCTACACCGGCAGCGGTACCGCTCTGGTCATCGCGACGGCGCCACCGCACCTGCTGGGCCGCGCGCTCGCGCGATGGCAGCTGTCCACGGGCGCGGGCCGCTGCGCCGCGCCGGTGGTGCTCACCACCCTGCTCGCGGCGGGCCCGGGTCCGCTCTGGTGCCTGCTGGCGGCCGCCACGCTGTCGGGCGCCGCCGTCATCGCGACCTCCCGTCGGTGACCGGCCACGCGTGCTACTTCGACCTGCGCGACGACGGCGACCCGAGCGGCCGGGCCCGCAGCATCTTGATGGACAGCAGGCCGGCCCGTGAGAAGGCACCGATCGTCAGGTGCGGATCGTTCACGCCCCTGAGCCTGCCCTCTCCCCCGGGGGAGAGTCAACGTCAGGTGGCGAGAGCGCGTTCGAGGTCGATGGGGTCGTGCGCGGAGATGATCTCTGCCTCGCCGGTGGCGGCCAGCTCCCGTAGCCGCCCCAGGTTGTGCAGCCGGGCGGCCTTGTCGGCCTGCATCGCCGATTGGAAGGCCCGGAGCGCCGGAGGGCACCGGGGAGGGTCGGCGAGCTGCCCGTGGAAGAAGTGGGCGTCACCGGTGTGCAGCAGCCAGCGGGGGCGGTCGGTACGGCCGGTGTCGACCGCGACGCCGACGTGGCCACGGGTGTGCCCGGCCAGCGGGACGAGCAGGATCTGCGGCGGCAGCCCGGCCAGGTCACGTACCGAGGCGAACCCGAACCAGGGTTCGCCGTCGCTCTCGTGCCGGACCCAGTGGGGCCGGTGGGCCCACTGGGCGGGCTTGTACCGGCGGCGCTCCAGGAGCGTGGCCGGGCGCTGGGCGGCGGCCAGCTCCGTCGCGTGCACGTGCACCTGGGCGTGCGGGAAGTCGGGCAGTCCGCCGGCGTGGTCGAGGTCGAGGTGGGTGACCACGATGTGCCGTACGTCGCTCGTCGAGAAGCCGAGCCGCTCCACCTGGCGAGCGGCGCTCTCGTCGGCGTCCAGACGCGGCCGGACCAGGTAACGGAACTCACGGCCGAGCGCCCGCGGGTCGGCGATGTCACTGAGGCCGATCCCGGTGTCGACGAGGACCAGCCCCTCGTCGGTCTCGATCAGCAGGCAGTGACACACGAGCCGCGCGGCGAACCCGCCACCCGAGCCGTTGACCAGCCTGCCGCCGGCCGGAGCCATGGTGCCGCAGTTCAGGTGTTGGATCCGCATGGGTGCCCCTTAATGGCAGGAGTCCTGGTAGCCGACGCCGGGAAGGTAGGACGCCCATTCTCGGCGGGTGAGGCCCGATCCGGCGATCGCGCAGGCCAGCGCGGCCGGGCGGGAGACGGTGTCGGCGAGGTCGCCGATGTCCCACAGCCGCGCGGACCGTTCGCTGATGGTCGCCACGGTCCGCCCGTCGGGACCGAACGCGATCCCGTCTCCGGACTGGCCGCCGAGCTGAAGGGTCGCCAGGCGTACCGGCGAGGTGCGGTCGGTGACGTCCCACAGGATCGCCGTTCCGTCGTTCCCGTCGGTCGCCAGGATCGCGCCGTCCGGGCTGAACACGGCGTTGGTGACGCCACCCGCATGGCCGTTAAGCGTGGCGAGGTGCCGAGGGCGGGCGCGGTCGCGTACGTCCCACAGCATCGCCGTGTGGTCGCCGGTGACCACCAGGGTGCGCCGGTCCGGGGAGAACGCGACGTCGGCGGCATGGTCCTCGAACCCGCGCAGCGTCGCGAGGTTCCTCGGCCCGGCGCCGCTCACGTCCCACAGCATCGCCGTCGCGCCGCCGGTCGTGGCCACGGTGCGGCCGTCCCGGCTGAACGCCACGTGGTTCAGCCCGGTCGCCTTGTTGCCGGTGAAGGTCGTACGCCGCTGGGGGTGGGCGGGCGCGGTGACGTTCCACAGCGTCGTGGTGCCGTCGGGGTTCTGCACGGCGAGCGTGCGCCCGTCGGGGCTGAACACGGTGTCCAGCGCGGCCGTCGAACCGTGGGGGAGGGCCGCGAGACGCGCCAGGTGGGCGGGGTCGGTCGCGTTCCACAGCGCGGTGACGCCGTCGCCGCCGGTGGTCGCGAGCGTCCGCCCGTCCGGGCTGAACGCCACGAGGCGCAGGCCGGCGGGGGTGAGGTGGGCCAGCCGTCGCGGCCGGTCCCGGTCGGCGACGCTCCACACGAAACCGGTGCCGTTGCCGTACGCCGTGGCGAGGACGGTTCCGCGTGAGCCGAAGGCGACGCCTCGCGTCGCGCCGGCGCCCGCGGTGTCGACGCCGGGGCTCAGAGTGGCCGCCCGTCGTGGCACGCGGCCGGCCACCTCCCAAACCAGGGCGTTGTGGTCGGCGCCGGCGGTGATCAGCGCACGGCCGTCGGAGCTGAACGCGACCGCGGAGACGCCGGACCGGCCACCGGCGGGGAGGGCCGCGATCCGCTCGGGACGGGCGGTGGCGGCGACGTTCCACAGCAGGGCGGTGCCGTCGTCGCCGCCGGAGGCCAGCGTCCTCCCGTCGGGACTGAACGCCACCGTGGTCACGATGGCGGTATGCCCGGAGAGCGTCGCCACGCGCCGTGGACGGGCCGGGTGGGACAGGTCCCACAGCTTCGCGGTCCGGTCCTCTTCGGCGGTGGCGAGCGTGTGCCCGTGCGGGGCGAAGGCGATCCACTCGATGTAGTCGCCCGCGTGGCCGCCGAGAGTGGCCAGCCGTTTCGGGCGGGCAGGCCTGGAGGTGTTCCACAGGACCGCCCGGCCGTCGGCTCCGGTGACGCCGAGCATGCGCCCGTCGGGGCTGAACACCAGCTCGGACAGGCCGTCGGTCCGGTGGCTCAGGGCGGCGAGCCGCTTCGGGTGGGCGCGGTCGGCGACGTTCCACAGCGCGACGGCGCCGTCGTTGCTCCCGGCGGCGAGCGTGCGCCCGTCCGGCCCGAACGCGATCCCGTACAGGCTGCCGCCGTGGCCGGGCACGGTGGCCGTACGGGTACGGTCGGCGACGTTCCACAGGGTCGCGGTGCCGCCCTTGTCGGCGGTCGCGAGGGTGCGCCCGTCCGGGCTGAACGCCACCGCCCACGAGACGGCGCCATCGAGGGTGCCGAGCTGCCTCGGGCGGTCGCTTCGGGTGACGTCCCACAGCGAGACGCGATTGTCGTAGCCGACCGTGGCGAGCGTACGCCGGTCGGGGCCGAACGCCAGCGCGAAGACGCCGTCGAGATGGCCGGTCAGCGCGCCCGCGTACCGGGTCTGCGTCAGCGTGGTGAGCAGGCCGGACCGGGTCTGCGGGCCGGGATCGATCGTGTCGGCCGCGAGGCCGAGGCGCAGGGCGGTCCTCGGGTCGGCGGCGCCCAGGGTGTCGGCCTGCGCGACGAGCTGCCGGGCGGCGGCGGCGCGTCCCGCGGCGACCGCCTTCCGCCGCTGCTGGAACGCGATCCCTCCCGCGGTGAGGGCGGCCAGCAGCAGGACGGCCAGCGTGCCCGCCACCGCGCGCAGGAGGCGGGTGCGCAGCCGGGCGGCCCTGTCCTCGTGGTCCCGCGCCTTGATCCCGGCGTACAGGAAGTCGCGTTCGAGCGGGTTGAGGTCGGCATCGTGGTCGGGGTCGGCGGCCCACTCACGTGCGGCGGCGAGCCGTCCGCCCCGGTAGAGCGCATCGGGTTCGCGGCCGAGGTCGTGCCAGTTCTGCGCGTCGAAGGTGAGGCGGCGGTGGACGCGCAGTCCGGCCCGGTCCTCGCCCAGCCAGCCGCGAAGGCGGGGCCAGGCGCGGAGCAGCGCCTCATGGGTGATCTCGACGCTGTCCTCGTGCACGGTCACCAGCCGGGCCTCGACCAGCTTCGCCAGTACGCCGTCGGCCTCCCCGGGGAGCAGCTCGCCGCGTCGTACACGCCGCCGGGTGTCCTCCGCGCCGTCGCCGACGGTCACGAGCCTCCGCAGCAGCCGTCGCAGCTCCCGCCGTCCCGTCTCGTCCAGGTCGTCGTAGATGGCCTCGGCGGTGGTCGCCACCGCGCCCCGGATCCCGCCGCCCGCCTGGTACGCCTCCAGGGTGAGCACCGATCCTCGCCGCTGCCGCCACGTGGCCGCGAGCGCGTGGGAGAGGAGTGGCAGCGCCCCGGCCGCCTCGGAGCCGGCGCCCAGGTCGCCCAGCACGACCTCGGACAGGCCCGGTTCCAGCGTGAGGCCCGCGAGGCGGGCCGGGGCCTCGATCGCCCTCCGCAGATCGGGCGTGCTCATCGGACCGACCACGATCTGGCCGTCCTGGAGCAGCGGAACGAGCTCGGGGTAGGCCGCGCACCGGCCGTAGAAGTCGGCGCGGATCCCGATGACCACCAGCGCCACCGCCTGGCCGTCCTCACCTCCGGTCGCGGCCGCGTACAGGGCGCCGATGAACGCCTGCCGTTCGCGTTCCGTACGGCAGTGCGTGAACAGCTCCTCGAACTGGTCGATGACCAGGATCAGCCGCTTGCCCGGGCGAGGCCCCGGCTCGGCGCGCAGCGCCTGCCGTACGACCACCGGGTAATGACCGGGTTCGCTCAGCAGATCATCGGCCACCCCACCGGCGTAGACACCGGCCAGAGACGCCGTGCGCTCGGCGAGCTCGGCCACCGGATGCTCGCCGGGCGTGAACAGCAGCCACGGCCAGCTCGCCGACCCCACGACCGGCAGCAGCCCGCGCGCGAGGGCCGGCAGCAGGCCCGCGCGTACCAGCGAGGACTTGCCCGCACCGGAGGGGCCGGTCACGAACAGGATTCCCGTACCGCCGAGCCGCCCGGTCAGCGCGGTCAGCATCGTGGCGGTCAGGCCGTCGCGCCCGAAGAAGCGCTCCGCGTCCTCGGGCTCGAAGGCGGCCAGGCCCTGGTACGGGCACGGGCCTCCGGTCGTGACGTGCCCGGCCTGCGTGAGCTGCGCGCCCGGGCCGCCCGAGTCGTCCGGCGGTGCCTCCGAAAGCGCCATCAGCGTCACGAACATCCGCCGCAGCAGGTCGGTCTGCCGGCGCTGCTCAACCCCCTGGGTGGCCACCTGCTCCCGGGTCCGTCCGACCTGCTCGTGGATGTCGGCGACCATCGTCCGCATGTCGTCGAGCATCCAGCGGAACTCCGCGAACGACGATCCGAGGTCGCTGAACGCCGCCGACAACGTCCGCTGTAGGTCGGAGGAGCCGGACTCCATCGCCGCGCTCAGCGCGGTGTCCACGCCGCCGGCGGCCCGCAGCACCTCGGCGATCTCCGCGCGCAGCCCGGCCGAGCCCTCGCCGTCCGACTCGAGCCGCGCCAGCAGCTCGGTGGCCACCGTCTCGCGCAGAGCCTCGGGTGAGGACCTGTCCTGGGCCCGCTCGACGGCCTTCGTCAGTACCCCGCTGAGGTAGTCGGTCCCGATGTTGCCGAGAGCCCCCACGATCGCCCCAGCGACCGCCGAGCCGCCGGCCGCGGTCGCGAGCGGCAACAGGACCGGGGTCACCGCCCCGGCGAGCAGGAAGGCCGCCACCCCCCACGGCCCCGTACGCCGGACCGCGTGCCCGGTGTCGCGCGCCCACCGGGCCACCGTCGTATGGATGCCGTCCCGCATCTGGAGCCAGGCCGGGACGTCCCCGAGTTCGTCGCCGACCACCCAGCGCCTCCAATGATCGTTCTCCACGGCCAGCGAGGATTCTCGCATCCGGACGGATGCCGTCATATGCCATTTCGAATGACCGAGGCATGACAAAGGCCGGGTGGTTCCTCAGACGAAAGGACTTTCGACCCTGGCGGCGTTCGCCACCACCCCGGAAGGCTTCCTGTATCGGGTACGCGAGCCGGTCACGGACGCCGCGCGTGCGGGGGAGTCCGGCGCTCGCGCCCGGTTCGGGGGGAGATCATGATTGAGCATCTGCGCGCCTGCGCGCCGGGCGCTCCGCTCAGCGCCCGGCCGGCCAGGCGGAGGGCCGCTGCTCCGCTGGAGACGTACATGCGGGTACGGGCGGCGACGGCGCCCGTCGTGGCGATCTTCGGCGAACTCGACATCGCCACGGTGGAGGTCTTCCGCGGCGTGGTCGGCCGCGCGGTGTCCCGGTACGGCCCGGCCGTGGTGGTCGACGCGACGGGCGTCGCCTTCTGTGACGCGTGTGGCATCGGCGCCCTCGTCCACGCGGCCAACGACGCTCACGCGGCCGGCGGGACCTTGACCCTGATCAATGCACCACGGCAACTCACCAGGCTCCTGCGCATCGTCGGCCTGTACGAATGCCTGTCGTCGGGGACCACGAGGCTCGAACCGGTACGCGCCGGAGCCGTGAGGCATTGACCCGGGCCGCGGCTCTCAAACGAGGCCGTGACCAGGCACTTCGTTCGCGTACGTGACCGGCTCAGGCCGGCCCCGGCCATCTTCCGGGCGACGATCGCATCGGCGATCTCCTCGACCGTGCGCCCGTCGGTCTCGACGCGCAGGCCCCCGACCGCGGCGCGTTCCAGGGCGTCGGCGTCCGCCGCGGCCCTGCCCGCGACGTGGAGCAGGTGCGCCGTGGGCCGTCCCTTCAGCGGGTCACCCGGCTGTGCCCAGCCGCCACCCCGTCCGCGCAGCATGATCCGCTGCGTCAGCGGACCGGGCCTCGCGTGGAGCCGGCACACCGTGAAGGTCGCCGCGGGCAGCGCGTCGGTGTACGCCTGGAGCGCGGCTTCGTCCTCGACCGGGCCGACGACGGTGAGGCACCGGGCCCCGGCCGCGCGGTGGTTCCGCCACAGCGCCGCCAGGTTGCGGGCCTTCACCCGGTGGTCGCCGGATCCGCAGAAACCGAGCTGGTCGAGGTCGACGTAGGCCGCGCCGAGCCCGGCGCGTACGGCCCGCAGGTAGATCGCGAACCCGACCGCCGACTTACCGACCCCGGTCGCACCGCACAGCCACAGGATCGGCCCGCCGGCCGCCGTGGGCCCGTTCGGCTCCACGGCCACGGACGGCCGGTGCGGACCGGGCCATCCGCCGGTACGGCTCCGTACGCGCCGGGCCACCTCGGCCACCGACAGGCCGCTGACGTCGACGCACACGTCGGCTACGTCGCTCGCGTCCATGGCGTGGGCCTCACGCAGCACGTCCTCGACCAGCTCGGCCGCGTCCCCGCGCCCGAGGAACCGCCGCCTGAGCTCATCCGGATCGGTGCGCAGCCGGCACACCGTCAACGTGGCCCCGGGGAGCCGATCCGCGGGTACGCCGCGGGCGGCGTCGACGACGCCGGACACGACGACGCAGCGGGCGCCGGCCGCACGGAAGCCGGTCACCACCGCGCCGAGGTTCTCGGCCTTCATAAGGTGCCGCCCCGGATCCGAGGAGGGCTCGGGATGGCAGATGCCCAGTTGGTCGATGTCGACGTAGGCGACCTCGACGCCGTCCCGCGTGAGCCGGGTGTAGATCTCCCAGGCGGCCGTCGTCTTGCCGACGCCCGGCGGGCCGCACAGCCACAGCACGGGGGTCGGCTGCCCTCTGAGCTGTGATGACGTATGGAACTGCCAGCAGTAAGGCGCAGGGTTCGGATAATTTTCCACCTATTCAACTCCTACTCCGGAGGATATTTACCTATTAGGAACGGGTTACCGAACCCGCCCCCGCCAACGCCACGACTCAGCCCCAGGAGGAACAGTGGCATTTCCGAGCAAGAGCATCTTTCGCCGGTTGAGCACCGCCGCCACGGTGCTCGCCCTGATCGGCGGCGCCCTCGCCGCCGCCCCCGCCGGTGCGGCGACGCCCGCCGCGCACCCCGACCGGGACCACGCCGGATCCGGACTGGCCGCCCGTACCGCCCCGGGTACGGTCACGCCGGCCGTCGCCGGGCTGCCCGGGCTCGACGTCTCCAGCTACCAGGGCAACGTCGACTGGAACAGCGTCAAGGCGAACGGCGCGCAGTTCGCCTACGTCAAGGCCACCGAGGGCACGTCGTACCAGAACCCGTACTTCAGCCAGCAGTACGTGGGCTCCTACAACGTCGGCCTGATCCGCGGCGCGTACCACTTCGCGCAGCCGGCCTCCTCAGGCGGCGCGGCGCAGGCGGACTACTTCGCCTCCCACGGTGGCGGATGGTCTGCCGACCATCACACGCTGCCCGGCGCGCTCGACATCGAGTACAACCCGAGCGGCGCGACCTGCTACGGCCTCAGCCAGGCCTCCATGCGGACGTGGATCCACGACTTCGTCAACGAATACCACGCGCGTACGAACCGCTGGGCGGTCATCTACTCGACGCTCGACTGGTGGACGACCTGCACCGGCAACAGTGACGCGAGCTTCGCCCAGAACGACCCGTTCTGGATCGCGCGTTACTCCAGCTCGGCGGGCACGATGCCGGCCGGCTACGGCACCTACACATTCTGGCAGTACGCCAGCAGCGGCACGTTCCCCGGTGACCAGGACGTGTTCAACGGTTCGGCGGCCCGCCTGCTCGCCCTGGCCGACAACACTCCCTGACCCCTATCGGGCGTGAGGGGCCCTTCGAGGCCCCTCACGCCCGCACGGCTCTACTATTGAGGTAGTAGAATCCTGGCGAGCTTCACCGGGATCCGTGAAATGAGTTGAGTCGATGCTGGCCAACCTTCTGTTCGGCAGCGTCGGCCTGGCGTTGATCTGGCATCTCCAGCTCGCGCCGCTGGTCCTCGGCCGTCCCGGCGATGGCGATCCCGGCGAAAGCGCTCCCGACCGGGATCGATCCGCGTCCGATTCTCTGGGGTCGGCCGGCGACCCCGAGTGACCCCTGCCGCCGCGCCCCTTACCCCTACGGATGTCCTAATGGGGGCGGTAGTGGCCAATAAAGGACATTGAACGCTCTTCCCGATCACCTCGGTTTCCCTTTTTATGGGCTGATTCCCGCCATACGGGCCGGAAGTGAGACCTCGTAACAGGGGGGAACCGGGTGAAGAAGAGGACCATGCCTCGGCTGGTCACGGCGCTGTCCGTCGGCGTCCTGGTCAGCGGCGCGGGCGTGACGGACGCCGGCGCGAAACCCACGCCGAAGCCCATGCCCGCGACGGAGGCGTCCGTGGCCGCCGTGCACACGGTGACCGCGAGCCAGAACCAGGTCCTCGCGCACTGGACCGCCGCCCGGATGCGGGCGGCCAAGGCCGCGCCCGTACGGTCGGAGGCGCGGACGGCGGAGCCGCAGGGCCACAACCTGCCGCTCACGTCCGGGCCCGGCTCCGCTCCCGGCGTCAAGCCCGGCGCCACGCCGCACGCGCTGGCGCCGCTCGCCGACGTGACGCAGTCGGAGGTGTGGACCGCACACGGCCAGATGCCCGCGACCACTGTCGGGAAGCTGTACTTCGACGAACCGGACGGCTCGTACGAGTGCACGGCCAGCGTCATCAACTCGGCGAACAAGAACCTCATCTGGACCGCCGGGCACTGCGCGAGCGACGGCGATGGCACCTGGTTCACCAACTGGCTGTTCGTCCCGGACTACGCCGACGGCAACCGGCCCTACGGCGCCTGGACGGCGGCGTCGGCCTCGACGCCCACCGGATACCTGAACGGCGGGGACCGCGACTACGACTTCGCCGCCCTCCGGATGAACCCGAACCCGGCCAACCTCGCCGACGTCACGGGCTCCCAGGGGTACACGTTCAACGGCGGCTACGAGTGGAACGTCTCGGAGTTCGGCTACCCCTACGACACCCACCCGGCCAGGAGCGGGATCACCGGCCAGCAGCTGCGCTACTGCAACGGGACGACCTGGCGGCCGCTCTTTTGGCCGGTGCAGCCCGACCAGATGGGGATCCACTGCGACCAGGGTCACGGCGCCAGCGGCGGGCCCTGGCTCGCTGACCTCCAGCTCGATCGCGGCTGGGGCTACCTGGTCGGCAACGTGAGCTATCACGTGCTCGACAGCTCCGACGAAGAGCTGAGCCCGTACCTCGGAGACGCCGCCGTCAACGTGTACAACGCTCAGCAGGGCTGAGAACGCGACGGCGCGGGGCCCGCTCGCCGAATGCGAGCGGGCCCCGCGCCGTCTGCCGTCATCGGTCAGGCGTACGCCGTCACGGCCTCGTTGTCGTTCATGATCGTGTGGTCGCTCACGATCTCGTCGATGGCGACGCCCGAAAGTTCGGTCTTCATGAGGAACGGGCAGGTGATGTTCTGCTCCAGGTCCTCTGCCGGATTGGCGGACACCAGGATGACCATGGGACTTCCGGAGGTCTGGCTGATGCGCTCGGCGAGGGCGAAGCCGGACTCGTGGCCGAGCCGTACGTCGATCAGTGCGACATCGGGCCGGGACTCGTCGATCGCGGCGAGGGCCTCGGCGGTGTTCGCTGCGGTGCCGACGACGGTGATCCCGCCGCGCTGGAGGATGTGACTCGCCGCGGAGCGGAACTGGTGGCTGTCATCGACGATGACGCAAGTAGCCATACCGCAGAGCTTAGCACTAAATGGGGCGTTTTCAGCCCATTGGCGGCGAATCATGCTAAAAATCTTAGTTTCGTCCAGGGTGTCCCCGGTGTCTGAATCGTAGCACGGATGGGCCGATGCGCTCAGAAGGCCCACCGCGTACGGCCTGCCGTCTTCGCCCGCAACTGATCGTCTCGATCGCCGCCGTCCAGGAACGCCTTCGATTCGGCGACCGTCCAGCCGTACACGCCCTTGGACATCGTGGATGTGGAACGGCGTTCCAGTGTCTGGAACACCTCGATCCGTGCGAGGTGCGCGTCCCGGGAGTCCGGATCGGCGTCGACGGCCATCTGCGCGAAGTGCGCGGCCAGACGCTCCTCACCGCGCGCGATGAGCTCCCTCGCGCGCTCGGCGAGCCGCTGGACGCCGCCACCGAGTGCGGCCACCTCTCGGGCGAGATCGCCGCGGGCGGCGGGCTTCAGGCCCGCCGGGTCGCCGTCGTACCACCCGCCGTAGAGGCGCCAGACGTTGCGCACCACGAACTCCGGCTCGTCGTAGGAGGGCGACAGGTAGGGCTTGCGCAGAAGTTCGGCGGGTGCCGTCACGCCGTGCACCACCTCGTCGAGCGTCGCTCCGGCGTTCATCAGGTCGAGCGTCTGGTCGTGCAGCGTCTGCAGCAGGTCGGCGGTGTCGGTCAGCGCCGTACCGACCCTCTCGGCGCCGACGATCGGCAGCCCGTGCCCGGGAAGGAGCGTTTCCGCCCCAAGACCGCTCATCCAGCGCAGGGCACGAATCCAGTCCAGGGCGTAACGCTGGACCTTCTGCGGATTACCGGCGTTCGGGCTGGCCCAGATGAAGAAGTCGCCACAGCAGACGATCCCGCGCTCGGGAAACCAGGCGATCGCCGCGTCGTCGGTCTCGCCCCGGCCATGGCGCAGCTCCACCCGCAGGCCCCCGATGTGCAGCTTCGCGGTGTCGCCGAACGTCAGGTCCGGCTGGCGGTACTCCGTCGGCCAGACGATCCCGGGGTGTTGGAACTGCCGCTGGTTGATGATCGTGTTGTAGCCATGTGTCGCGATATATCGAGCGAAGCGAGCCGGGACCGCCTCGTGCGCGACGACCGTCGGCCGCCGCCGTCCGCGCTCCGAGGCCTCCCGGTCGAACGGCCCGAGCCCGAACACGTGATCGACATGGCCGTGCGAGTACACCGCCGTGTGCAGCGGCTCGTCCGTACGGGCACGGACGGCGGCCAGCAGCTCCTTCGCCGAGCGCTGGTCGCCGGTGTCGAAGAAGAACAGGCCGTCGTCGGTCGGGAAGACGTAGACGTTGCCGAACGCCGGCCACATCCAGACGCCCTGAGCGATCGCGTGCAGGCCCTCCTTGCGCAGCGACTGATCGTGGTACGCCTCCGCGGTCGCCTGGCCGCGCCAGACCTGGTCCGCGTAGTCGAGCAAGCCGGTCATCATGGCCTCTCCGGATGGGGACGCAGGGCGAAGGCGCGGTGGGCGTTGCCCGTCAGCGCCGCGTCCGCCACCTCACCGAGATCTTCGGCGCGCAGGCGGGGCACGAAACGCTCGAGCAGGTATCCGAGCCCCGGACCGCCGCCCAGGGTGCGCCAGTACGAGCGGCGGGCCAGGTCGCTGCCCAGGAGCACCCGGTCCGCGTGCCCGGCGTCGGCGAGCCGGGAGATCAGCCGGACGACCTGGGAGTCCGGGCCGTACTTCGCGCGGCCGGGCCGGTCGAAGGCGAGGAAGGCGCCGCGCTCCGCCAGCGAACAGAGCCGGACCGGATCGGGGTCGTGGTCGATGTGGCCGAGGACGACCGCGTCGGCGGCCACCCCTTCGCGCGCGAGGGCGTCGAGCAGCTCGTGGCCCATGGTGCCCTTCTCGCAGTGGGTCGCGATCGGCGCTCCGGTCCGCAGATGGGCGGCGGCCACCGCGGCGACCAGCCGTTCGACCCCGCGCCCGAACCGGTGGTACTCCGTTGCGATCTTGATGACGCCCGCGCGGGCGGGGGACCGGTCGACGTGGGGCCCGGCGAGCCCGTACACGTCCATCCCCTCGGAGATCTCGGCGACGAGCAGGTCCGTGACCACGTCGATCGGGTAGCGGTGCAGCCAGTGCAGGTCGTCGTAGTAGCCGCTCTTGTGGAAGCCCGTGCACGCGATCACCTGAACCCCCGTACGCGCCGAGAGTTCACGCAGGGAGCCGGGGCTGCGGCCGAACCCGAGAGGGGTCATCTCCACCATCGCCGTCAGCCCGAGCTCCCGCGCGGCATCGACCTCGTCCACGGCGTGTTCGAGGCTGTCGAGGCGGAAGTCCGGTTCGTTCATCACCGGCCAGCCACCGGTCATGAACAGGTGCTCGTGGGCGAACGTCACCCCCAGCGACGCCGCGGGCACGTCACCCAGCACGGTCCGTACGTTCCTCACAGGATCACCCCGTCCTTCTCCAGCTTCCGGCGCAGGTCGCCGGCCTCCAGGTCGGCCGGACGCCGGCCCGCTCCGGACGCGAGCGCCGCGGCGGTTCCGGCGGCCTGCCCCGTGGCCATGCACTGCGCCATCGACCGCACCGAGGCGTGCGCGTCATGGGTGGCCGAAAGGCACCGGCCAGCCACCAGCAGCCCGTCCACCTCGCGTGGCAGCAGGCAGGCGTACGGGATGCCGTAAGTCGCGCCGGTACGCTCGCCGCCCACATAGCGCCAGATGGTGCGGTCGCCTCCGTCGTGATCCTCGACCGGCGCCCCGCACCGCGCGATCGCGTCGGGGAAGTCCCGCGCGGACAGGACGTCGTCGGCTCGCAGGACGTACCGCCCGGCGAGCCGCCTCGACTCCCGTACGCCGATCCGCTGCGAAGTCGCCAGCAGCACCGCCTCGCCGTATCCGGGGACCCGCTCGTGCAGGAAGCGCAGGTACTCGCGTACCTGCCGGCGGCCGTCCCGCTCGGCCTGGGACAGGTCCCAGGGATCGGTCGGATCGAGACCCGCGACGCGGGTGAGGTTGGTGTGCCCGATCCCGTCGTGGACGGTCCGGTGCACCGAGCCCTCCCGGCGCGGCAGGTCGTAGTCGTCGGCCTCGGCCATGAGCGCGTGCAGGCTCCGCGACGGCGTCGCGGCGAGGTCGACGCCGGCCAGCCGGAACGTCGTCGTCATGGGCTGGAGCGGGCGCTGCGGCCCGGGGCGTTCCACCGCGGCGCCGGCGCGCCAGGCGAGCTCGGCGTCGCCGGTGGCATCGACGGCCGTCCCGGCGCTGATCAGGTACGGGCCGCTCACGGTCTCCACGACCAGGCCGCACAGCAGGTGCCCGGCCATGACGACGGCCACGACCCGGGCGTGCAGCAGGACACGGACGTCGCGGGTCAGCTCGTCCCAGACCAGCTTGAGCGCCTCAGGCTCGTAGGTGACGCCGGTTCCGGCGCCGTAGGTGTTCGGCCGTTCGAACGCCTCACCGCGTGCGGTCAGCCGCTCGCACACCTCCCAGCCGATCCCGCCGACGACGCGCCGCGCGTCCGGCCCGGGGGCGTAGAAGCCGTAGAAGGTGTCGAGGACCGCCGCGCCCGTACCACCGAGGTACCCGCAGGCCTCGACGAGCAGGCAGCTCGCCCCGGTACGGGCGGCGGCCACCGCCGCGGCGCATCCGGCGCTGCCGCCGCCGGCCACGACGACGTCACCCCGCCAGAGCACGGGCAGGCCGGCGACGTCGTCCGGTGTGTAACGAACCGCGGGTCCGGTCATCGCAGGTGCCACCCGCCGTCCACCGGGATGACGGCCCCGGTCGTACGGCTCGCGGCGGGCGACAGCAGCCAGGTCACGGTGTCGGCGATCTCCTCCGGCCGGCAGGGCCGGGAGCCCAGCGGCATCAGCTCGGCCAGCCGCGACCTGATCGCGGGGTCGCCCAGCGCGCGCCGCGCCATCGGCGTGTCGACCAGTCCGGCGGAGATCAGGTTGACGCGCACCCCGGTCGCCGCGGCCTCCTTCGCGGCCGTACGTACCAGCGGGACGAGCGCGCCCTTGGCGCTGATGTAGGCGGCGGTGAGGAAGTCGCGGTCAAGGGTGGTGGCCAGGGCCGAACCGACCACGACGATCGATCCGCCCGGCGTCATCGCCGGGATCGCGGCCCGCAGCAGCCGGAACACCGACTCGTGGTTGACCCGGTGGACCTCGGCCCAGGCCTCGTCGGTGCAGGCGGTGACGGCGCCGTCGCCGTACCGGCGGCCGGACATCCCGACCGCGTGCACGACCCCGTCGAGCCCGCCGAGCGCGGTCACGGCGTCGGCCACCGCGCGTTCGGCGCCGCCCGGCAGAGTGATGTCGACGGTCTCGACGTCCACGCCGTGCACGGAGGCGCCCAGCGCCTCGACCGCGCGCAGGCACGCGGAACCGATCCCGCCGCCGGCGCCCGCGACGAGCACCTTCACTCAACACCTCGAAGGACCCCGGCCGCCCGCCGGGCGTGCTCCAGGTAGGCCGCCTCGAACAGGTCGCCGGAGCGTTCCGCGCCGACGAGCCGCGCGCTCGTGATGACCGGCGGAACCTGACCGGCCGCGACGAGCCGCCGTGCCGTACGCACCTTGATCTCGTTGACGATCGCGACCGCGGCGAGAGTCGTGGACGGTCCGACGGGTTCGTCCATCCCCTCGATCGCGCACAGCGCGTCCCCGACCGGGGTGCACAGGTCGATCACGACGTCGGCGTGGTCGCACAGGCGGGTGCCGCCCCCGTGCCGGGGTTCGCCCGCGGCGGTCTCCCGCAGCGACGTGACCGCGATGACCGTCACGCCCGCCTTACGCAGGCCCTGCGCCATCTCGACGGGGACAGCGTTGAGCCCGCCCGCGCTGAACACGATCGCCGAGTCGGACGGGCGCGGCGCGTAGTTGGCGAGGATCTGGTCCGCCAGGCCCTCGATGTTCTCGATGAACATCGCCTGGCGCATCCCGTTGGCCCCCGCCACCTGGGTGTAGAAGGTCGTCGAGAGCTCCACGACCGGCACGAATCCGGGATAGGAGCCGTAGCGCGGGAACAGCTCCTCCACCGGGATCCGCGAGTGCCCGGTCCCGAAGGTGAACACCACACCTCCGCCGCCGATCGACGCCGCGGCGTGCTCGCTCGCGCTCTCGATCGCCTCTTCCTGGGTCTCGGTGATCCGCTCGAGTACGTCGATCGCTCGCCGTATCCATCTCATGGCTGTCCTTCCCGCGCCCAGAGCGCTGCTCCTATGGCTCCGGCGTACGGCCCCAGCCGGGCCGGAGTGACCGTGCAGGGGCCGAGCAGGTCGCGCCGCCGCGCCAGCTCGGCCTCGATCCCGGGACGCAACAGCGGCAGCGCCGCGGCCAGGCCACCACCGATGACGACCGTGTCCGCGGCGAAGACCGCCAGCGCGTCGCCGAGCGCGATGCCCAGCGCGCGTCCGGCGGCGCCGAACACCGCGGCGGCGACCGGATCACCGGCGCGTGCGGCCTCCGCGACCGCCTGCGCCGTTGCGCCGTTCCGCCCGCCCGCACTCGTGAAGGCGGCCACCATCGCGGACGCCCCGGCGAAGGCCTCGGCGCAGCCACGGCTCCCGCACGGGCAGGCGGGGCCGTCCGGGTCGACCGTGAGGTGACCGATCTGGCCGAGGTTGTCACGCCGGCCGACGAGGATGCGTCCCGCGTTCGCCACCGCGCCGCCCACGCCGGTGCCGAGGGTCACGAACACGGCGTCCGAGGTACGGGCGCCCAGCCGCAACTCCGCGAGGCCGAAGGCGATCGCGTCGTTCACGACCGCGGTCGCCCGCACCCCGGTCCGTTCCGTCACGGCTCGCGTGAAGGGGAAGCCGGGCCAGTCACCGGCCAGATTGGGCACGAACAGGACCTGTCCGGAGGCGCGGTCGACATGTCCGGGCAGCGCCGTCCCGACGCGTTCGACGCCCGGCCGGGCGAATGACGCGATGGCCTCGACCACCGACTTCGGCCCGAGCCGGGACGTCGGGGCCCGGCCACGTTCGACGACGGAGTCATCGGGACCGAGCAGCACCCATTTCGTGGTGCTGCCACCGACGTCGACGCCGAGGCTCAGCCGTTGCCTTCTGGTGAGCAAACGTGTGCGTGCTCTGTCCATTAGGCAGCCTCGCCTTGCGGCGGGGCGGTCCCGGTCTGAGTGACACCTGTGGTGGTGTCGTGCCGGGTTGACGTTTCACAGCCTGCTGCGTTGACCACGGGTGTGGTCGCGGTCTCCTGCATGGCTCCACGCCCGTCTCCAACCCGGTGGTTGGCGGCCGGGCCACTCCCGGTACCGGTCCCCATTCCCCGTGACGGGTCGCCGAGGCGAGCGAGATTGACCGCGGCATTGAGATCACGATCGATCGTCAGGCCGCAGTGTTCACACGTGTAGGTCCGGTCGGCCAGGGTCAGGTTTGGTTTTCGCCTGCCACAGCCCGAACAGGTCTTCGATGAGGGGTAGTACCGGTCGGCTTCGACCAGTGTGGAGCCGTACCAGCGGGTCTTGTAGCCCAGCATCCGCCGTGCCTGCGCGAGCGCGGCATCGGCGAGCGCGCGGTTCAGGCCCCGTTTGTAGGCGCCTCCGGCGGTGCGCATGCCGGATGCGTTCAGGGTCTCCACCACGATGATCTGGTGGCGTTGCGCCAGTTCGGTGGTGGCCTTATGCAGCACGTCGTGGCGTACCGCCGCGACACGGGCGTGGGTTTTCCCGATCCGGGTTTGGGTGCGCCGCCACCGCCTCGACGGCTCCCGCCTCGTCCGCGTCGCCGGGTCGTAGGGGCCCTGCTGCCGGGCGGCCTTGCGTCCCAGCGCCCGCAACCGGCCTTGAGCCGCGGTCAAAGATTTGGGTGCGGGTGTGCGGGAGACCTCACGGCCGTCCGGTGTGGCGACCACCAACAGCGCGTCGGCCTTCACCCCCACATCCACCCCCACCACCGGATCCGGGGAGCCTCCCGCCTGTGCGGGGACCTGGCTACGTTGCACGATGGTTTGGAAGGAGACGAACCAGCGGCCCGCACTGTCACGCGACAACGTCGCGGACAAGATCCGGGCGGTCTCACGCTCGAGGCGCCGGGCCAGCTTTCTCGTGGATTCATGTGTCTTGATCCGCCCCAGCCGGGGCAGCACCACGTGGTGCCGGTCTGCCTCGATGCGGATGCATCCGGTGGTGAACCGCACCGAGGCCCGCGACCGCCTGGACTTGAACCGGGGGAACCCCACGGGTCTTCCGGCGCGCTCGCCCTTGCGGGACTTCGACCAGGCCTCCAGCCCTCGCGCTAACGCGTCCAGGCCGGTGTTGTAGGCCTCCTTAGAGTTCGCGGCCCACCACGGCGCCACCACGTCCTTACGAGCGTTCCACTCCCGTCGCAACGACGGCAACGTCCACGACAACGCCGGAGTGAGGCGATCCTCAGCGACGCCGTAGGAACGTTCGGCTGCCCGCTGCTCCATGACCGCCATCACCAGGGCGAGCATGGTGTTGTGCGCTTTCCGGGCGGCACCGGCATGCGACCAGAACGCACGCACCTGACCCGGCGACGCATCAAGCGCGAACCGATACGCCTGGACCGTCCACCCCTCAGGAACCTCAAACCTGGGCATCACACAACCCCCGGCCCCAAGCCGGTGGCCGTGGCCGCACTCACCGCACTCACCGCGCGCACCGCCCGATTCCGAGCATCACGCCGCCGAAGCGGGCGAGCCTGTCCCCGTGTTCCACGACCGTCATCGTCACGGCAGGGTCTGACAAAACACGCCGCGCAGGCACCGGCATCCCGCCCTCCCGCAACCACCGACACACCGTCCGCGGACGCACACCGTGCCCCCACGCCCACCCAGCCAACCTCACAACACTCACACGAACACACGCTCGATCACGCTTGCTCACGAAACCCCGAACAGTTCAAACCCCCCATGCGACCTCACCCGTACCGCGGATCGTGCTGCCGTCCCGGGTGACCACTTCGACCGGCCCGGTGCTCCGCAGCCGTCCCGAGCCGTCGGGCCGTACGAGGAGCGTGCGGCTCTCGAAGGCCGCGCCGCCGCCGCACCGCAGCCGCCCGTCGCCGGTGGGTTCGACCCCGAGCAGCCGCAGGTAGCCGAGCAGTGGCTGTGCGTGGCTGTGGGCGTTGGCGACCGGATAGGCCTGCATCGCGACGCGGGACTCCGGCCAGGCCCAGGTCTGCCCCGGACGGTCGGTCTCCGGTGCGAGGTAGGCGTCCGGGCCGGACAGGGTGCCCGACCACATCCCGGGATAGGCCGCCGCATGCGCGTGCAGGCTCATGCGCCGCCATTCGTCCCAGGCGAGATCCGGGTCGTGGCGCGCGGCCGCCCAGATCAGGGTCGCGTTGATGGAGAACCAGACGGAGCCGTCCCGGCCGGGACGGCGCAGCCGCGCGCCCAGCGGTGACCCCGCCCGGCAGATCGCGTCGATCGTGGCGAGCAGGGCCCGCGCCCGCTCCGGGACCGCCGCGCCGCACAGGATCGCCCACGGCTGCACCTCGAGCCAGAGGTCGTCATCGCCGACGGGACCCACGTCCGGGCGGTACGCGCGCCGGAACCAGCGTCCGTTCCATTCGCTCGCGACCCTCTTCCGGAGCTCGTCCGCGCGTGCGCGCGCCTCCGCGGCGGTGGCCGCGTCGCCGAGCCGCTCGGCGAGCCCGGCGTACACGGGGAGCACCCACGCGGCCATCGCCGAGTTGAGCACGGACTCGCCGCGCTCGATCACCAGCTTCCGGGCCGGCCCGGCATCGCCGAGCGCCACGTCGTTCCAGTCGGCGTTGAGCATCCGTACGTGACCGTGTTCGCCGATGCCGACCTCGTCGGTGAAGAAGCGGAACTGACGCCGGAGGTTCTCGGCGAGCGTGACCGGCTCGGCGCGATGGCAGGGGTGATACGCCACGGGCCGGGCGAACGCGTCCAGGTCGCCGGTTGCCGCGGCGTACTCGGCCGCCAGCCAGAGCGCCCACAGGTTCTGGTCCGAGGGCCGGAACCGCTCGGTCCACGGCCGTTTGCGCCCGTCGAGCGCGTACGGCAGGTCGCCGTCCGGGCCGCCCCACGCGCAGGTGTTGCGCAGCACGGACAGCGCGAGGTCCGGCTCGATATAGACCAGCGGTAACGCGTGCTGCAGCGGGTCACGCGCCGCGCCGTTGAAGCCGTGCCGGAAGGAGTACGCCGATCCCTGGTCCAGGGTGTGGCCTCCGAGGACATCGTCGGCGCAGGCGCCACCGGTGAGCAGCGCCGCGTGCCAGGGGATCTCGGTGCCGGCCTGCGGCGCGCGCGTGGCGGTGGCGGAGGGGAGCCGGTCCCGTAGCGCGGCCAGGCTGGCGGCGTAGATCCCGGCGGGATCGGCCGGCGCCTCGCCGTCCTCCAGCCCGAAGCGGAACCAGACCGTCTCGCGGCCACCCGGGGGGATCTCGAGGTCGACGGTCAGCGCCAGCGGCCCGGACCTGGCCTCGGCCCGCTCGCCGCCGAACGCCTCGAGGAGCACCATGGGGTCGTCCTGCGCCGGCAGGTCACGAGGAGGGGCGGACGCCAGGTCGACCACGCGCTGGCGTACGACCCATTCTTCGGCCAGGGGCCGGCGCATCGTCACGCCGGTCCGGTTGAGGACCGTGACCCGGATCAGCAGCCAGGGCAGCTCGCCTTCGGGGCACAGCACCGTGCGCTCGAGCTCGGCGTCGGCGCCCACGGCGCGTACCCGGGAGAAGATCGGGCCGAACAACCGCGAGCGGGGGGCGTACGTGGACAGCGCGCCCAGCCTGCTCACGCCGGTGCGCTCGGCGATCCACCGGCATCCGGTGTGCTCGTCCCACAGGCCGCTGAGCCCGTCGCTGTCGGCCACCAGCGTGATCCGCCGGTTGCCGACGTGCACCCAGTGTCGGGTGCTGGGCGGGTCGATGATGGGGTCCCACGTCACCGGGCCGGCGGAGTAGGCGAAGGCGGGCAGGCCCTCGGCGCGCGTCCACTCTCCGAAGACGCTCATTTCCGTACGCCTCCCAGCGTCAGGCCGGACACGTAGTAGCGCTGGAGCAGCAGGAGCAGGGCCACGGGCGGAACGGCGATGATCAACGCGGTCGTCATCATCAGGTGGAAGCTCACGCCGTGTTCGCCCTGGAACGAGGCGATCGCGACCGGCAGCGTCCACAGCGACTGCCGGTTGGCCACCAGCAGGGGCCAGAGCAGGTTGTCCCACTGGACCAGGAACTGGATCAGGAAGAGCGTGAGCAGCGCCGGCCGGAGCAGCGGGAACGCGATCCGCGCGAAGACGCGGAACTCACCGGCGCCGTCGACGCGCGCCGAGTCGAGCAACTCACCGGGGATGCCGAGCGCGAACTGCCGTACGAGGAAGACCCCGAACGCGCTGATCATCATCGGCACGATCATCCCTTGGTAGCTGTCGATCCAGCCGAGGGTGCGCACGATGACGTACATCGGGACCATGATCATCGGCGGTGACAGCGCCAGCGTGCCAATGATCGCGCCGAACAGCAGCCGGTGCCCGGGAAAGCGCAGCCGCGCCAGCGCGTACCCCGCGCACGCCGAGAACGCGACGTCCAGCACGCTGATCGAGACCGAGAGGATCACGCTGTTCAGGAGGTAGCGCGACAGGTGCCCGGTCCGGAAGATCTCGGTCAGGTTGCCCCACAGGTGGAACCCGTCGAACCAGACGCCGCGCAGGTCGGTGTCGTCGGGCGCGGACGCGACGACCAGCATCACGTAGATCGGGACGAACATCGTGGCCACCACCGCCAGCAGCACGACCGTGACGACGATCCGCCCGGGACGCCGCCTCATCCCTCATCACCGCGCAGGAAGCGGAACTGCACCACCGACATGGTCAGCATGAGCACGAGCAGCACCATTGCCGCCGCCGACGCGTAGCCCATGCGCTGGAAGGCGAACGCGTTGTTGTACAGGTAGAGGGGGAGTACCTCGGTGGCGCCGGCCGGGCCGCCCTGCGTGAGGAGATATGCCGGGATGAAGGACTGCATCGCGGCCGTGACCGCGATGACCAGCACGAACAGGATCGCGCGTCGCAGCAGCGGCAGCGTCACCCGTACGAACGTCGTGACCGGCCCGGCGCCGTCGATGGCCGCGGCCTCGTACACGCTGCGGGGGAGCTCCTGCAGCCCCGCCGTGAAGATCAGGACGTTGAGGCCGAGCTGCTTCCAGATCACCATGATGATCAGCGACCACAGGGCGACGTTCTCGTCGGTCACCCAGGAGACGTGGCCCAGTCCGACATCGCGGAGGACGGTGTTGGCGAAGCCGTCGTCGCCGTAGATGATCTGCCACGTCACGCTGGTGGCCACGAACGGGATCGCGGCCGGTACGAGCAGCGCGGTCCGCAGCAGCCGGTTCAGGCGGCGGGGCCGGCTCAGCGGCACCGCGATGAGCAGCCCGAGGACCACGGTCGGGACGACCGAGCAGAGCGTGAAGACGAGCGTGACGCGTACGGAGTGCCAGAACTCCGGGTCGTGGATCAGCCGCCGGTAGTTGGCCAGGCCGACCCAGGACGGCGATCCGGCCATCGCGTAGTCGGTGAAGCTCAGATACAGCGCGTTGCAGAACGGCAGCAGCCAGAAGACCGCGAAGTACAGCATGACCGGTAACGACAGCGTGATCCCGGTCCGGGCACCCTGGTGGTCCCGCCGCCCGGCCCGGCGCACCGGCCGCGGCGCGAGGCCGCGGGGGAGATCGGCGTGTGCCGGGCCGGTACGGAGGGCGTTCACCGGCGTACGCCGGTCACAGGACGCTCCGCATCCGCGCGTCGAACCGCGCCGCGGCGTCCCGGGGCGAGCTTTTCCCCAGCGCCACGGCGACGAGGGTGTCGGAGAGGGTCTTGGCCATCTCGTTCCACGGCTTGATCACCGGCCCGAAGTCGGCGGCCGGGTACCCCTGGCCCATGAGCTCCAGGGCCTTGTTCCCCGGCACCAGGTGCGACCAGTCGCGGACCGGGGTGATGATGCTCGCGTCCCGGATCTGGGCCGTCTGGTTCTGCGGCCGCTGCAGGTAGTTGACGAAGTGCCAGGCGGTGAACTGGTTACCGGACGCCCGCGGAACCGACCAGCACCACGTGTAGGCGGGGGTGACCGCGCGGCCGGCCCGCCATGCGGGCATGGGCGCGAGGTCGTAGTTCTTGCCGAGGACGAGCCCCTTGCCGTACTGGTTCAGGAGGCTGAGCGCGAAGTAGCCCGCGAGCGTCATGGCGGAGACGCCCTTGGCGAACAGACCCGCGCCGAACAGCGGGTCCTGCAGCCGTACGTTGCCGATCCTGGAGACGTACTCGAGCGCCTTGACCCCGGCGGCGCCGGTTAACGTCCCCCTCGTGCCGTCCGGGCTGATGATGGTCCCGCCGAGTCCGCGGACCAGCGCGGTGAGCTGCAGCACCGTCCACTGTGGCTCACCCGTGATCCACTGCAGCCCGACGCGGCTCTTGTCGGCGTTGGTGAGCTTCTTGCTGTACGCCTCGACGTCCTCCCAGGTGCGGGGCGGCTTGTCCGGGTCGATCCCGGCCTGTTCGAAGCGGTCGCGGCGGTAGAGCAGGAAGGTGGTGTTGAAGTCGATCGGCAGGCCGTAGGCACGCCCGCCGACGGTGACCGGCCTGAACGCGTCGGGTTCGTAGTCCGAGGCGAGCTGCTCCATGGACGACCTGCCGGAAGACGCCAGGTCGACGGGGACGAGCCGGTTCTTGGCCACGTGGTCGGGCAGGGTCCAGGCGCCGATCTTGCATACGTCCGGCGGGTCCCCACCGGTGAACGCGGTGAGGAGTTTGGTGTTGTACTGCGCGACCGGGATGAACTGCGGGGTGACGACGACGCCCGGGAAGTCCCGCTTGTACTGCTCGAGGAGCCTCTGGAACACCTGGTGGTAGGCGCGCGACTCGTGCAGCCAGACGGTCAGCTTGCCCTGCGGCTTGCCGGTCGAGGACTGCTTCACGTCGTTCCCGGGCGTACAGGCGTCGAGCAGGCCGGTGGCGATCAGCAGCCCGGTGCCCGTCTTGAAAAGGTGACGCCTCGTCACATCGGTCATGGAAGGCTCCCTCGCATGGACCGATCCGGATCCGGGCTCGGTCCGATCCGCGGCGGGTGTGTCGCCGGCCGCTGAGGCTGGTGGGATCAGGTTTCGCCGGCCACCGACATCAGCATCGGGTCGGCGGTCGAATGGTCGGTGAGGGCGTTGTTGGCGTCGTTGAGCTCGACGAAGAACGAGCACATGTCGCCGCGCGCGTGGCGGATCGTGTGCTCCAGGACCGTGCCGTGCGTGGTCTTCGTGGTGCGTGCGGTCGCGATCAGTGCCGCCGCGACGGGTACGTCCAGCCGCCGGGCGAGCCGGCTGTCCGCGTTGATCGCCATGATCGACTCCGTGCCGGAGGCCGGGGTCAGGCCGTAGCGCGAGCGGAGGATGTCGTACAGCGAGCCGGTCAGGTCGCTGTCCAGCAGCCCGGGGAACAGGTCGGCCGACAGGTGCGCGCGCTCGAGCATGCAGGGCTGGTCGTCCAGCAGCCGTAGCCGCTCCACGACCACGACCCGGGCGCCGTCGGCGAGGTTGAGCCGGTTCGCGATGTCGGGTGGCGCCGTCACGAGCTGCGCCTCGATCAGCTTCGTCGCCGGGCGGCGGCCGAGCCGGAGCATGGTCTCCGTGAAGCCCGCGGGCCGGCGGCCGAGCTCGGTCGGCACCCGCCCGGGTGCCGTGTACGTCCCGCTGCCCTGACGGGTGATCAGCAGCCCCTCCTGTACGAGGTCGGCGATCGCGCGACGTGCGGTGGCGCGGCTGACGTGGGCATGGGCCATCAGCGCCCGCTCCGTCGGGAGCAGCGTCTCGGGTTCGCATTCCCGCACCAGGGTCCGCAGGCGTTCGCGAAGCTGGTGGTAGAGCGGCGCCGCGGCACTCGGGTCCAGCGCGAGACGGCGTTCCCAGTCGGTCATGTTCACCCTCAGATTGGTACGGACAACCTGATGATTAACGCTCGGCATTTCGGTGTCAATGCCAAGATCTCAGACTTTTGGGGGTCATGCCTCGGGTGCCGTCGACGATCCGGATCGCCGCTCTCGTGAGGGGGACCAGCGCGGCCTCGTCCACCTTGTCCAGCGTGTCGGCCGAGTCGAAGAGGTACATCGGCGCCGACAGGAAGTGCACGAGCGGAACGCCCTCCGGGTGGAAGAAGGCGCCGTCAGTCGGGGGCATCGGGGAGAACACGTCCGGCGGCAGCACCAGCGACCGGCGCAGCCCCTCCTCCTCGATGGCCCGGCCCACCAGGCGTTCCAGGGCCGGCGCCCGGGTCGTGAACCACCAGCGCACCTCCGGATCGTCCGTCGTCACGAGCCGGCCGTCGCGGGCGACGCAACGGAGCGCGGCGTGCTCGAGGTGCATCTCGAGCACGACCTCGCCGAGGAGCGCCCGGTGCCTCTCGATGAACGCGCGGGTGCCCGCGGCGCCGGCCATGTGCCCGGCGGTCAGCAGGAAGAGGAGGTTGTGCGGCCGCTCGGCGACCGGCAGCGCCGCGAAGTAGCGGGCGACGGCCAGGACGAGGGCGATGCCGGAACCGTCCTCGACCGCCGACGCCCAGGGGCCGTCGTGATGAGAAGCGATGATCACCCAGTGGTCGGACGCGCCGCGCAGCGTCCCGACCACGTTGTTGCTGGTCACCGGCTCCGTGAGTGCGTCGACGGTGAGGTGACCCACGCGGTCACCGGCGTCCATCAGGGCGAGCAGCCGGGCGGAGTCGGCGGGGGAGAGCCACAGCGCGGGAATCGGCCGGGGTACGGCGTCGTACGGGAGGTAGTAGTCGCGCGTCTCCCACGGCATGCCGGTGAGCGCGCCGACGAACCCGGCGGCACCCGCCTCGATCGCCGGCTCGGCCACCGCCGCGCTCCGCGGTCCGAGCGGCAGCACCTGGGTGAGGTCCTCGAACGCGCCCTCGGGGTCGTATGACGCGGTGGCCAGCTCTGCCATCGCCTTCTGCGGCAGCTCGGTCAGCGTCAGCTCGTCGACGGCCAGGCGGCCGCGTACGTCGCCGCCGTCCATCCTGACGAGCGGCGCGGCCGTGCCCTCGGTCGCCCGCGTGTACGGCAGGGGAAAGCCCGCGAACTCCGTCTCCCCGACCCGCAGGCTCGCGGACCGGGGCAGCCAGCGCTGGAGGGGAACGGGCTCGAGCCGTACGTCATCGAGGTTCGACGCATGCAGGTGCCGCGCGATCCACCCCTCCGCCCACTGGTCCGCGGGATAGCCCGGGCGGCGAATCCCCTGGTCGACGATCAGCCGGATCCAGCGCATCATCTCGGCCGCCGTGCTCAAAGGTACGGTCATCCGAACATCTCCTTCATCATCAACCACAATAACCCCAATTAGTGATTTAATGCCGCGCTAATACGCATGTGAAGTGCTCTCCCAATACGTTTTTGATCTATCAAAGATAAGTGTTTTCCCGGATATCTCTTTCATTCTTTTCTCCATAGGGTGTCAGATCCGGAGAACGGGGAGAGGGGTAGCATGCGATCAATTCGATCGATCACCTCCGCACGTCCACCCCGAGCGATCGCGGTACTGTCGATCGCGGTAATCATGATCGCCTTGATGGGGACAACGAGTCCCCGTAATCGAATCACGGCGACCCTTTCCGTGGAAGCCGCCTTCGCGGCCGCGGGCCCGTACGCCACCACGACCGGCACCGTCCAGGACGGTGCGGGCAACACGATCTACGATCTCTTCTATCCGAGCGACTACGCGGTGCTCGGATTCAAGAGCCCGATCATCACCTGGGGCAACGGCACCAACGGCACACCCGGCATGGTGTCGACCCTGCTCGGTCACTTCGCCTCCTACGGATTCACCGTGATCGGCTCGACGACGCCCAACGCCGGCACCGGCGTGGAGATCGACGCGGCGGCGCATTATATGGTCGCCCAGAACGGCAATACGGGAAGTGTCTTCAACGGTCATCTGGATGTCAATAACGCTGCCGCGGTCGGTCACTCCCAAGGCGCCGGCGGCGCGACTCGTGCGGCCACGAACGACGCGTCGATGTTCAAAACACTGATGACCTTCTCGCTGCCCAACAAAATCTGGATCAGCAAGCCCGCCGACGCGTACGATCCCTCGGCGCTGACCCAGCCGGCATTCCTCATCGGCACCCACGGGGTCGCCGATCTGGTCATCGCCAGCCCGCTGGTCGAAACGGGCTACTTCAACAGCCTCAAGAACCACGGCGCGCTGGGTCTCATCCAGAACTCCGACGGCAAGAGCGCCGACCACAACTCGATCCAGGACGCCGCGTCCGGCGGAAATCCCGGCGGCTTCCTCGGCTACGCCACGGCCTGGCTCGAGTACCAGCTGCGCGGCGACCAGACCGCCACACGCGCCTTCGCCGGCGCGAGCCCGGAGCTGACGGCCGACTCCAACTGGCCGGGCAGCATGGTCAAGTGAGCGTCAGACCAGACGCGGGACGAACTCCCAGGTGAGGGCGACGGCCGCTGCCGCCAGGAGCAGCGCCGTCACCCTCAGCAGGCCGCGGTACCAGCCCTGATCCAGATGCCCGCGGGCCCGGGACACCACGACGGCGATGGCCAGCTTGGAGACCACGAACATGCCGTAGAAACCCGCCACGAAGGCGATCGCGTGCGCCGGGCCCACGGCCCAGGCGGTGATCAGCAACGGCGCCCCCACCGTGACCCAGAACAGCCAGGCGTGCGGATTCAGCAGGTTGATCAGGGCGGCCCGTCGGACGATCCCGGGATCCGCGGACGGGGCCGCCTCGAGGACCGCACCGGCCGCCTCACGGTAGGTGCCGATCGCCAGCCACAGCACGAACGCCGCGCCCGCCAGGGCGACCACGGCCGTCGCACGACCGGGCAGCGCCGCCAGCACGGTCAGCGCCAGCACCACGATCGGCAGGTCGGTCAGGAGCGGCACGACCGCCACCCGTGCCCCCGCGCGGAACCCGCCGCGCAACGTCGCGCCCAGCAGCACCGCCAGCAGCGGGCCGGGCGTCGCCCCGGCGCCCAACCCCAACGACATCCCCACCCACAGCTCCCGCATGACCGGCGATCCTATGGGCCGATCCCTCGCCACTTTCGCGGTGATCGGCGGGCGCCCCTAGATTTCAGGGTGCCCCGCCCCGACGGATCTGGGAGTGACCCGGTGCTACGTCCTCAGGAGACGCCCACCCGCGAACGTACGACGTTGAACGGGCTGTGGGCCTTCGTGCTCGACCCCGGCGGACGGGGGCGTACGGAGGAATGGTGGCGCCGGCCGCTCCAGGACGCGTCCGAGATGCCGGTTCCCTCGAGCTTCAACGACGTGCCGGCCACGAGCGACGCGCATGACCACGTCGGTGACGCCTGGTACCAGCGGCCGGTGCGGGTCCCGGCGCGGTGGGAGGGAGAGCGCGTGGTGCTGCGGTTCGACGCCGCGACCCACAGCGCCGTGGTGTGGTGGAACGACGTCGAGGTGGCGCGGCACGAGGGCGGGTACACGCCGTTCGAGTGCGACGTGACCGAACACGTACGGTTCGGCGAGGTGAACCGGGTGACCGTCGTGGTCGACAACCGGCTCGGGCTCGCGTCCATCCCGCCGGGCATCGTCGACGAGCTGCCGGACGGGCGGCGCCGCCAGCGGTACTTCCACGACTTCTTCAACTACGCCGGGCTGCACCGCGCCGTCTGGCTCTACACGACGCCGACGGCGTACGTCGACGACATCACGGTCACCACCGGGGTGACCGGTACGGACGGCAGGGTCGGCTACCGGGTGGAGGTCGTGGGCGGCACCGTCACGGGCGTCGTCCTCTACGACGCGGACGGTGTCGTACGCGCGCGGGCGGAGGCGGCCGAGGGCACCCTCGACGTACCGGACGCGAACCTCTGGCGGCCGGGCCGCGGCTACCTCTACCGGCTCGAGGTCGGTGTGACCGGCGCCGACGGAACGGCGGACCGGTACGAGCTGCCCGTCGGCATCCGCAGCGTCAAGGTGGACGGCACCAGGTTCCTCATCAACGGCGAGCCGTTCTACTTCACCGGCTTCGGCAAGCACGAGGACAACCCGGTCCGTGGCAAGGGCCACGACGACGTGCACATGGTGCACGACTTCGCCCTCCTCGACTGGATCGGCGCGAACTCCTTCCGCACCTCCCACTACCCGTACGCCGAGGAGGTCCTTGAGTACGCCGACCGGCACGGCATCGTCGTCATCGACGAGACCCCGGCCGTCGGGCTGAACTTCGAGATCGCCGCCCAGAACCTGCGCCCCGGCGACCCCGCGCACATCTTCGACGCCGTCGGTGACGCCACACAGGCGGCCCACCTGCGGGCCATCCGCGAGCTGGTGGCCCGCGACAAGAACCACCCGAGCGTGGTCATGTGGAGCATCGCCAACGAGCCGGACTCGGCCCGCCCCGAGGCCCGCCCGTACTTCGAGCCCCTCGTACGCGCGGCGCGCGCCGCCGACCCGAGCCGGCCGGTCTGCTTCGCCCAGGTCCACCTGCACCCGGACAAGGACGTCATGAGCGACCTGTTCGACGTCGTCTGCCTGAACCGCTACTACGGCTGGTACGTCGAAACCGGCGACCTGGTCACCGCCGAACGCGAGCTGGAGGACGAACTGCGCGCTTGGGAACGCCTGCACGGCAAGCCGATCATCATCACGGAGTACGGCGCGGACGCCGTCGCCGGGATCCACTCCCTCCCCGCGTCCACCTGGAGCGAGGAGTACCAGGTGGAGCTGCTGGCGGCGTTCCACCGGGCGTTCGACCGCGTGGACGCCGTCGTCGGCGAGCACGTCTGGAACTTCGCCGACTTCGCCACCGCGTACGGCGTCGGCCGCGCGGACGGCAACAAGAAGGGCGTCTTCACCCGTGACCGACGCCCCAAGTCCGCCGCGTTCGCGCTCCGCCGCCGCTGGACGGGCAAGCGATGACCGCCGTGCACCGGCCGGGACGCCCGGAGGACCTGCCGCCCGCCGAGCTCTTCTGGGCGCGCTGGGCGGCGCTTGCGGCGGTACGCGCCGATCCGGGGGAGGAGCGCAACGGGCTCTGGCTGGAGCGAGGCGAGCTCCGTCTCGACACGTGGGGGAGCTCCTGGGGCGTGCTGGCCTGGGCCGGCGACGGCCGCGCGGTGCTGTTCGGCGAGGACGAGGGCAGCATGACCAAATGGCACGAGCCGACGATCGACGTGCTCGCCGGCGCTCCCGCGTGGCTGCCCTTCGCGCGGCTGCGCGACCACGTGAAGTGCTACGAACTCGGCTTCGTCTACTGGTACGAGGACGGGGCGTGGAACCGCGCGCCCTACCCCGACGACCTCAAGGACGACGGCCTCGCGCTCGCGATGGGCGACTTCGCCGCCCGTTCGAGTGCCGTGGCGGAGCTGGAGTACTGGCTCGGGGCGAGCGTCGACGCGGAGCTCTCCGAGCCCATCCGGCCGGCGTGCGAGCGGTTCATGGACCACGCCGAACACCGGACCATGACCACGGATGTCGTACGCGGGTTCGTGGACGAGCTCGGCTGGGTGGACGCCGACGTCGCCGTGATCTCGGCGATGGCGCAGGGCGCCGGGCTGATGGGCGGCTGAGGGGCCGTCCCGCTCAGCCACGGTCCGGCGGGACGCCCGCTCCGAGCATGATGTCGACCACGGTGTGGTCGCGCGGACAAGCCCTCCACCGCGCCCCGAACAACCCGCGGTCGGGCGGCGTCAAATACCCGCATGCGCTCAATGGAACGGTCGCGCCGGCGGTGGGTGCGGGCCCTGGCCGTGGTGGTCGTGCTGGCCCTGCTGGTACCGGTGGCCGCCGGGGTGGCGTTGCGGGTGGAGGACGCCGGAACCGCCGATCCCCGTGCGCACACGCGTGGCCGGGACGCGGTCTGGCTCGGCCACGCCTGGGTCGACGGCCGCCGTACGCCGGCGGACGTGGCGGTCCTCGCCGGGCGGATCCGGGGTACCGGCATCCGGCACCTTTTCGTGCACACCGGGCCCCTGGACGGCGACGGCACTCTCGACCTGGCGCGGTCACCGAAGGCGTCCTGGCTGGTACGCGCCCTGCACGCCGCGCTCCCCGGCGTACGGGTCCAGGCGTGGCTCGGCCAGCAGGTGGGCCGGTCCGACGGACGGATCGACCTGGATGACGCCCTGACACGTACGCGAGTCGTGGCGTCCTCGCGGCGGATGCTGGACGAGGGCTTCGACGGCGTGCACTTCGACTTCGAGCCGGTCGACGACGGCGATCGCGGGCTCCTGGCGCTCCTGGACGCCACCGCCGCCCTGGCCCGTCCGCGTTCCCGTCTCGTCTCGGTCGCCGCCCACCACGTCGAACCGCTGGTCGGCTTCGCCTCTGTGGGCAACGCGGTCCTCGGGCACAACAAATGGTGGACGCCCGGCTACCTCCGCGAGGTCGCCCGCCGCGTCGACCAGGTCGCGATCATGAGCTACGACACCGCGCTGCCGCTCGCGTCCCTCTACGGCGGATACGTGCGCCGCCAGACCGACGTGGCGCTCCGGGACGTGCCGCCGACGACCGACCTCCTGATGGGCCTCCCGGCCTACCACACCGACGACTGGGGACATTCCGCCTCCGCGGAGACGGTGAGCGCCGCCCTACGCGGCGTACGGCTCGCCCTCGGCGGGAATCCCAGGCAGAGCTTCGGCGTCGCGCTGTACGCCGACTTCGCCGCCACCGACGCCGACTGGTCGGCGTACCGCCGTGGGTGGCTTCCAAAAGCGGGTTCCGGCCACAACCGCACATAACGGCGCGGCACGATGGTCTGGTGACCAACGGGAAAATAGGACATCGGCGCGCACTGGCCGCCGCGGCATTGGTGACGCTGGTCGCCGGTCTCGGCGGCGGGCTGGTCTTACTCGTCCATGTGTCGCTCACTCAGGGGCCGCAGGTCGCGGCGGACTGGGCGCAGGTGGGGTCCATGGTCTTCTCCGTCGTCGCCGTGGCGCCCGCGATGACGGCGATCGTGGCCTGGTGGCGGCGCGCCGGATCCTTGGTGGCGGTGCCGACGGCCGACCAGGTGGACCACGCGCATCGGACGCTGGCGCCACTGGTGCGCGGCCAGTGGAGGGAGGAGATCCTCGTCCGGCGGCTGGACGACCCCACTCCGCTGATGGTGCGCTGGCGGCTCACCGAACTTCCCGTCATGGACCTCGACGACCACGTCTTCCGCCCGGATCCGCCGGTCCGTGGGCGGCGCGGGTTCGCGGGGCGTACGGACCGCGTCGCCGAGCTGGCCGAGGAGTTCCACGGGCTCTCCCGGCGGCGGCTGGTGGTCCTGGGCGGCCCCGGCACGGGCAAGACCACGCTGGCCGTACTCCTGCTGCGCGAACTCCTCCGTCGGTACGAGCCCGGCCGGCCGATTCCCGTGCTGTTGTCGATGTCGGACTGGCGCCCCGGTGACGAGTCGCTGCACGGCTGGCTCGGCCGTCGGCTCGCCGAGACCTACCCGGCGCTGTGCGCGGCCGACTTCGGGCCCGGTATGGCCTCCGCGATGGTCGCGCAGGGCAGGATCCTCCCCGTACTGGACGGCCTGGACGAACTGCCCGAGCGGGTACGCCCCAACGCGCTCGCCGCGCTGAACGCGGAGCTGACCGCGGACGACCCGCTGATCCTCACCTGCCGCACGGCCGAGTACGAGGAGGCCATCGGTGCCGCCGTCCTCACCGGCGGCGCGGTCATCGAACCCGAGTCCCTGCTCCCCGACGACATCGCCGCCTACCTGCGAAGCTGCGTGCGGGACCGTCTCGACGGCGGCTGGCCGGACCTGCTGTCGGCCCTCGCAGACCGGAACACCCCGATGGCGCGGGCGCTCACCACCCCGCTGGAGCTCTGGCTGCTCCGCAAGGTCTACATCGACACCGGTGCCGACCCCGGCGAGTTGCTGGACACCCGACGGTTCCCCACCGCCACCGAGATCACCGACCACCTGCTCGACCACCTCGTCCCGGCGGCCATCACGGCACACCACGACCTGAACCGGCCGTCCCGCCGCCACTGGGATCCCGACGCCGCCCAGCGCTGGCTGTCCTTTCTCGCCGCCCACCTGCACGCAGACGGAAGCCGTGACATCGCCTGGTGGCGTCTGCACCGTATGGCGCGGGTCCGGCTCGTCCATCGGGCGGTGGGCGGGCTGATGTTCGGAGTGCTGTTCGGATCGGCGACCGGCCTCGCGGGCGCGCTGGGCGGCGAGCTGTCCGCCGAGCCGCTGGCCGGGTTCACGGGAGGGCTGGTGGCCGGGCTCGGCGCGGGGCTGATCTTCGGCCTCACGACGCGGCTCACGGCGAAGCCGGCCTATGTCAACCTGCGGCTGCGCGGCCGGGTCCGCGCGCTCGCGCGCGAGTTCGCGGGCAAGCTGGTGATCTACGTGCCGGTCGCCCTGATCGCGGTGGTCGCGAGCGGGTTCGAGTCCGCGCCCTTCTCGGCCGTGGTGGCGTTCGGGTTGACCGGCGGGCTCCTGGCCGGGCTGGGGGTCGGCCTCCTGGAGTGGGTGGCGACCCCGATGCCGTACGACCTGGCCCAGACTCCGGTCGGCACGCTCCGCCGCGACCTGAGGTTGATGCTCGGCCGTACGATCGCGGCCGTGCTCGTGGGCGGTTTCCTGCTCGGGGTGCTGACCGGTCTGGTGGGCGGGTCGGTGGTCATCCTGATCCTGGGCATCGAGGGCGCCGCCGGCGTCCTGCTGACGTTCTGGCCCGCCAACTGGATCGGGACCGCGAGCTCGATCTACCTGTGCACCGTGACCGTTCTCCGTACGCAGCGGCGCGCACCCCGCCGGATGATGCGCTTCCTCGACGACGCGCACCGGGCCGGGCTCCTGCGCCGGGTGGGGCCGGTCTATGAGTTCCGCCATGCCAACCTGCAGGACCGCCTCGCCCACACCTACCGCCCGCCCGACTAGCCGACGGGGCTGCTCAGGGCCTCGCGGATGACGGCGACGGGGTCGCCCTGGTGGTAGACCCGGGCCGCCGTCGCTGCGCCAGTTCCCCGGGTGGAAGTCGCCGTGCACGAGCGTGTCCGGCAGGCCGCAGCCCTCCAGGAGCGGAAGGCGCTCGTCGCGCAGGGCGCGTACGGCGGCGCGCTCGCCGGAGGTCGGCTCGAGGGAGAGCGGGCCGTCGAGCAGGTTCCGCACCCGATCCGCGAGGGCGGGCCCACGCCGGTCGGTCGGCCCGGCCGGAGCGCCACCGGGCAGCCGGGCCCCGCGGTCACCCGCACGCTGACGGTCCGGCCCATCCCGTCAGTGTGGGCCGTCCCCGCCTCATCGGCGACCAGATACGGGTATGGCCTGCTCAGGACCTTGTATGCGAACATATGTTCGTGTCGAGTGACGCGACGATCCTGCATGCCGACCTGGACGCGTTCTACGCCTCGGTCGAGCAGCGTGACGATCCCCGGTTGCGGGCCCGCCCGGTGATCGTCGGGTCGGGTGTGGTGCTCGCGGCCAGCTACGAGGCCAAGGCGTACGGCGTCCGTACCGCGATGAGCGGCCGGCAGGCCCGGCGGCTGTGCCCGCAGGCGATCGTGGTCGAGCCGCGGATGTCGGCCTACAGCGCGGCGAGCAAGGCCGTCTTCGCGGTGTTCGAGCACACGACGCCGCTGGTCGAGGGGCTGTCGATCGACGAGGCCTTCCTCGACGTCGGCGGGCTGCGGAAGATCTCCGGGACGCCCGTCGACATCGCCGCCCGGCTGCGGCGCGAGGTGCTCGAGGAGGTCGGGCTGCGGATCACGGTCGGGGTGGCGCGGACCAAGTTCCTGGCCAAGGTGGCCAGCGGCGTCGCCAAGCCGGACGGCCTGCTGGTCGTGCCGCCCGACGGAGAGCTGGACTTCCTGCACCCGCTGCCGATCGTGCGGCTCTGGGGCGTCGGGCCGGTCACGGCGGACAAGCTGGCGAACCGCGGGATCGCGACGGTCGGCGACGTGGCGCGCCTGCCCGAGGGCGCGCTGGTCGCCATCCTCGGCCGCGGGTCGGGCCGGCACCTGCACGCCCTCGCGCGTGGCCAGGATTCCCGGCCCGTACGCACCGGGGTCCGGCGCCGCTCGATGGGCGCGCAACGGGCGCTGGGCCGTGGCCACCGATCGGCGGAGGAGCTCGACGCCATCGTCGTCGGGCTCGTCGACCGGCTCGGCCGCCGCCTGCGTACGGCCCGGCGGGTCTGCCGTACGGTCACGCTGCGGCTGCGGTTCGACGACTTCTCCCGAGCGACCCGGTCGCACACGCTGCCCCAGGCCACGGCCGAGACCTCGGCGATCCTCGGCGCGGCCAGGGCGCTCCTGCCGGCCGCCACGCCGATGATCGAGTGCCAGGGCATCACGCTCGTCGGCGTCACGCTCGCCAACCTGCACGACGACGGCGCCGTTCAGCTCGCGCTCCCGCTGGGCCGGCCCGGCGCGGAGGCGCTGGACGGCGTGCTCGACGACGTCCTGGAGAGGTTCGGATCCGAGGCGGTCACCCGCGGCGTCCTTCTCGGCCGTGACCTGGGCATCACGGTGCCGCTCCTGCCGGACTGATCCCGTGGCGGCCGTCACGGGCCCCGTATCGCCTGGGCACGGCTCCGAGGAACCGACTGCGTAGGATGGCGACGGAGCGACGGACTTGGACGGTGCAGAGCAGAGGCCGGTGGACATTAACCGCAAGGCGCACGTGTGGGGCCTGCTGGCGGCCGAGATCGGCAGACACGGGCAGCCGCTCTCCGTCGCTGCGGCATGCCGGGCCGCCGTGCAGGTTCTGGCGGTCGACGGAGCCACGGTCGCGGCGGTCGGCCCCGGGGGGGTCCACGTGTCCGTCCACGCCACCAGCGACCTCGGCCGGCGGCTGGAGGATCTTCAGTCCACGCTGGGCGAGGGCCCCGGCCTGCAGTCCTACTCCGATGGCGGACCGGTGCTGACGTCCGACCTCGACTCCAACGACGAACGCTGGCCGCTCTTCGGGCCGGGCGCGGTCCAGCTGGGCGTACGGGCGCTGTTCGCCTTTCCGCTGCGGTCGGGAACGATTCCGATCGGTGTGTTCGAGGTGCACCGGGCCGGTGCCGGCGCCCTGACCACCGCCCAGCTCGGTGACGCCCTCGTCCTGGCGGACGTCGTGTCGATACTTCTTCTGAGCCCAGGGCCGCACGGCGAACGCGACTTCATCCGTGAAGCCATCTCCTCCGACCATCACGCGGAGGTATATCAGGCCACCGGCATGGTGTCGGTCCATCTGGGCGTGAGTTTGGCCGACGCGCTCGCCCGCCTGCGCGGCCACGCGTTCGCGCACGGCCAGCCAATTTCCGCGGTCGCCCGCGAGATCGTACGAGGGCGCCTGCGTTTCGACGAAGGAGAGATCGATGACTGAACCAGTGCGTCACGGACCGGGACACCGGCTCGTCACCGGGTGGCGAGTGTGAGCACCTCCTTCGACCAGCGTCTCATCGAGGTCTTCGCGGAGCTGGTTCGCGGGGTCGCCGGTGGTGAGCACGTCACGCAGGCGCTGGAGCTCCTCGCCCGGCGCAGCACCGATCTGCTCCGGGTCACCTCCGCGGGCATCATCGTCGCGGATCCCCGCGGCGGCCATCGCGTGCTGGCGGCCTCTGATGAACAGGCGGAGCTGGCCGAGCTCTTCCAGTCCTTCGAGGAAGAGGGCCCGGCGGTGGACGTCCTGGCCTCGGGGCGGGAGCTGACGGTCGACCTCGCGCAGGCCGACGAACGCTGGCCGATCTTCGCCCCGGCGGCTCGCCAGGTCGGGATCGGCTGGGTGCACGCGCTGCCGATCTTCCTGGACTCCGCAGTCGTCGGCGCGCTCAACCTGTTCCGGGCCGAGCCGGGCGGTGACCTGCCCGACCACGCTCTCGGCCAGGCACTGTGCGGTCTGATCTCGATCGTCCTCGCGCAGGAACGGCCGGCCCGGCGGGCCGAGCGCCTGGCCGAACGCGTCCAGCAGATCCTCAACGAGCGCGGCCGCATCGAGCAGGTCAAGGGGATCCTCGCCGTCCATATGGACACCACACCGGCACGGGCCTACGCCGTACTGGCCCACTACGCGCGAACCCGAGATGTGCGCGTGGTGGAGGTCGCCACCGACGTGATCGAGGGCCGCGCCGAGCCGGCGGCCATGCTCGCCGCATGGCGTCAGGGCCAGGACGGCCATGCGCCCTGACCAGCGAAATCAACCAGGTATAGCCTGATATCACCGTGAGTTAGTCGTGAGTGCAGGAAGTACCGATCGCGCTCCGTTCCCGGCGTTCGACGTATTGGTCGGGCACCCGCCCGGCGAAGGGGCGCGGAGATCGTGGCGGACCCTCCTTTCGACCTGCTGACACGCATGACCCGGCTCATCTGCGACACGGTCGACGACGTCGACGGCTGCGCGATCACCGTGCTGTACCAGGGAGAGCCCGTCACCGTGGCCTACTCCTCGGAGCTGGCGGCGCTCAACGACGAACTCCAGTACACCGCGAGCGCCGGCCCGTGCCTGGAGGCACTGCACAGCCAGTCGGTGGTCGAGTGCCCGGACCTCGCGAATGAGCCGCGCTGGGGCAGGTATCCGGCGTCCGCGCTGCGGTGCGGGATGCGTTCGGTGCTCTCGTTGCCCATGGACGCCGCGGAGGCCGGCCATGGTGCGCTCAACCTCTACTTCCGCGGGCGCGGCTCCCACGGACGTGATCGCCACGCTGGACTGGTGTTCGCCGATGTCATCGCCGGCGTCGTGGCGGCCACGCTCATCGGCACGAACGCCGGCGCCGCCCGGCAGTGGCACGAAGCGCTCTCACACCGTGCCGCGGTGGCACAGGCGGTCGGGATTTTGATGGCGCGCCACCAGTGCGGGCGCGAGGACGCCTTCGAGCTGTTGCTGAGGACCAGCCGCGAGCGCGATGAGAGCGTCTACACGACCGCGGAACGGATCGGCCTCGGGCCCGACCCGCGCGACGCCTGACCGCGCTCGGGGCCCGCCTCGATCACCCGGCCGCGCCGGGGCCGGGCAGCAGGTCCACGTCGCCCGCGTGCATCGGTTCGCCGCAGTGGGCGCAGCGCAGGTCGCCCTTGCTGATCTCGCCGCACGCGTGATGGCGGTAGAGCACGGGCGGCCCGGCCTCGCCCGCGAGCCATTTGTCCCCCCAGCCGGCCATGACCATGAGCAGGTCGACGAGCTCGGCGCCCTTCGCCGTCAGGTGGTACTCGTAACGCGGCCGGCCGTCGTAGGGGCGGCGCTCGAGCACGCCCTGGTCGACGAGGTGGTTCAGCCGCTCGGTCAGCACCTTGCGCGAGATCCCGAGGTCGGCCTGGAGCTGGTCGAACCGGCTCACCCCGGCCCACACGTCACGCAGGACCAGCGGCGACCAGGGCTCCCCGATGACGTCGAGCGTGCGCGCGATCGAGCACGCCATCTCGCCGAAGTTCGTGCGCTGCATGGGATCAGCCTAGCAATTGGAGTTCCCTAAGGGGACTCAGGATGCTACGGTAATGGAGTCTCTTGAAGGAACTTCGGAAGGATCGCGAAGATGAGCAAGGTCTTCAGCGCCCACGCGGTGTCGGTCGACGGCTACATCACCGGTCGCGATCCGGGAGCCGGGCGCGGACTCGGCGACGGGGCGACGCTCTTCGACTGGTACGGGGGCGGCGACACGCCCAGCCGGGTGTTCGACGGGTTCCGGCTGAGCGAGCCCAGCGCCCAGGTCTTCGACGGCCTCGCCGGACGCGTGGGCGCGGTCGTGGCGGGGCGCAACACCTATGAGGACTCCGAGCACTTCGGAGGCGGCGGCCCCCACCCGACGGCCCGGCTGTTCGTCCTCAGCCACCGCCCGGCACCGGAGATGACCGAGCGGCAGACCCTCGTCACCACCGGCATCGAGGACGCGATCGCGGCGGCTCGCGAGGCCGCCGGCGGCCTCGACGTCGGTCTGATGGGCGGCGGCGTCGTGACCGAGGCGTTGAAGGCGGGGCTCATCGACGAGGTGATCCTCCATCAGGTGCCGGTCCTGCTCGGCGGCGGCCGGCCCTTCTTCCAGACGCTCCCCGGGCACGTACGCCTCCGCCTCGTCTCAGCCGTCCCGGCTCCCGGCGTCACCCATCTCCACTACGCGGTCGAGCGCTGAACCCCGGCGGTGTCACGTACGCGGGGGCTCGTACGTCATGAGGGTGAGAGCCCGCGCACGAGGAGGAGCCCCATGCCAGCAGCCCGGCCGACCGACGACAGGGCGACGTTCAGCCGCCTGCACGAGGCCGTCAACAGCGGCGACTCGGAGCTCATCGCGAAGACGATCGACGAGATCGTCGAGCCGGACGTACTGATCCGCACGCCGTTGCCGGTCGAGTCGACGGGGGCGCGGGCGCTGAAGGAGGTGTTCGCGCGGCTCCTCCGGGCCTTCCCCGACCTGCACATCGCGGTCGAGGACGTGATCGCCGAAGGGGACCGGATCGTCAGCAGGAACACGGTCACCGGGACCCACCGGGGCGAGTACCTGGGCGTCCCGCCGACCGGCAGGTCCATCACGTACAACGAGATCTTCATCTTCCGCTTCGCGGGCGGCCGGATCGCCGAGACCTGGGGCGTCGTCGACGTCCTCGCGCAGATGCGGCAGCTCGGCGTGATTCCCGGCGGTGAGGATACGGAAACGAGGCCTTAACACGGCTGTTTCAGCTGCACGGCGGCACGCGTGCCAGCATTCCGGCGATCAGCGCTGGATTGGGACCAACGTGCGGAGGGGCCCGTGCAGTTCGATTTCACCACGGTCGACACCGGGGCGACGGCGTGGGTGCTGGCCAGCTCGGCTCTCGTGCTCATCATGACCCCGGGCGTCGCGTTCCTGTACGGCGGGATGGTCCGGGCCAAGAACGTGCTCAGCGTCATGCTGCAGAGCTACGTCGTGATGGCGCTCGTCAGCGTGATCTGGGTGGCCTGCTCCTACTCCCTCGCCTTCGGGCGGGGCAACGCCTTCATCGGTGACCTGCACTTCGCCGGCCTGACGCACATGGACGAGGCCGTGCCGGGCTTCACCGGCGCCGGTGCCCAGGTGATCCCGCCGCTCGTGTACGCGGTCTTCCAGATGATGTTCGCGGTGATCACACCCGCGCTCATCACCGGATCGACCGCCGAGCGGTGGCGGTTCGGCCCATTCGTGCTCTTCATGGTGCTGTGGTCGATTCTGGTGTACGCGCCGGTGGCGCACTGGGTGTTCTCGCCGGTCGGCTGGGCGGCCCGCGCGGGCGCGCTCGACTTCGCCGGTGGCACGGTGGTCCACTGCAACGCGGGCGCGGCGGGTGTGGCGATGGCGGTGGTGCTCGGCCGGCGGATCGGCTGGCCGAGGGAGCAGATGCGGCCGAACAACGTGCCGTTCACGCTGCTCGGGGCGGCGCTGCTGTGGTTCGGCTGGTTCGGGTTCAACTCGGGCTCGGCGCTGAAGGCCGACGGCCTGGCCGCGTACGCCTTCGTGAACACCAACACCGCGACCGCGGCGGCCATGCTCACCTGGCTGGCCGTGGAGCGGCTGCGGTACGGGCGGGCCACCGCGCTGGGGGCCGCCTCGGGCGCGGTCGCCGGGCTGGTGGCGATCACACCGTGCGCGGGCTTCGTGGACCCGCGCGGCTCCATCGCGGTCGGTGTCCTGGCCGGGCTCGGGTGCGTCCTGGCGCTACCGCTGAAGGACCTGCTCAACATCGACGACTCGCTCGACGTGGCGGGCCTGCACCTGGTGGGCGGCGTGATCGGCTCGCTGGCGGCGGGCCTGTTCGCCACGAAGGCGGTGAACCCGAACGGTGCCGACGGCCTGCTCTACGGCGGTGGTACGCGGCAGCTGATGCTCCAGGCGATCGCCGTCGCGGTGGTGGTCGCCTACTCCTTCGCCGCGACGTACCTGATCGGGGCGATTCTCGGACGGCTGACCGGACACCACAACCGGGTCGCGGCGAAGAGCGAGACGATGGGGCTCGACCTCGCGCTGCACGGCGAGACCGCGTATGCGCTGGACCACCACGGAGCCGACTACACCTAGATCCAAGGCCTGCCGGGCGCGGACGTCGCCGCGCCCGGCAGGCCCGTGAGGTCACTCGCAGATGCTGCCCTTGCTGCTCAGGGTGAGCATGTTGCAGGCCAGTGCCTCCTGGACCGACGATTCAGCCTGCAAACGCAGTACTTCCTCCATGCTGACCACTCCTTTCCTCGGGTGCTGGCGCAACGGCCTCCCTCGACGCGGCCAGATCGCCGTCGAGGGCGTCAATGGGTGCGGAATCCGTCAGGCGCCGCAGGGCGAGCAGGATTCCGGCCGAGCCGGACCACAGGTCGGCGGACAGCCGATGTCCAGGCTCACCGAGCCAGCCCACGCCGTCCTCGCGCGGGATCGCGTACCGGAAGAGGCCACGGGCGCTGGTGAGCGCGGCGTCGAGGAGTTCGGGCCGGCCCAGCCGCTCTCCGGCGTCGGCCAGAGTCACGGCGAGCCCCGCCAGTCCCGGGAACAGCCCGGGGAACACCGCGAAGCGGACCGAGCAGGCGCGCAGGCAGCGTTCCAGCGCATCGGCCGCACCGAGGGCGGCATCGGCCGGCGCGTCGAACTCCGCGTCCGGGCGGTGCGCGAGGTAACGGGAGAGCACCGCGGCGTACCCCGCGCTGCCGGCGAACACGTAGGGATAGACGCGACGGTCGTCGTGCGAGGTCTTGAAGCCCAGGCCGTCCACCGGCACGGGCTGGGCGTAGGCCAGCTCCTCCCGCAGCAGCCGCATGCCCCGGGCGAACAGGTGAGGCTCCCCGGTCCGGCGGTACAGCTCGTACAGCGCCAGCGCCACACCGGTCCGCCCGCCGACCAGCCCGGACCGGTTGACCGGGCTCAGCCACGAGGTGAGCTCGTCACCGTCCGGCACGCGTTCGAGCAGCCGCTGGGCCAGCTCGAGCCAACGCTGTTCGCCGGTGTGACGGTGGTGGGCCAGCAGGCCGAGCGCGGTACCGGCCGCGCCGCCGCCGAGCGTGGCGGACGTACCGTTCAGCGGATGGGCCGCCGCCGCGGCGAGCAGGGTCTCGGCCGCCTCGCACTCCCCGAGGTCGGCCAGTACACGGGCGATGCCGGCGCTGCCGTACATCAGGCCGGGGGCGCTGGTCGGAGCCGCGGCCAGCGCGTCGCCCCGCAGCCGGCGGATGATGACCGGATCGCACGTACGGCCGGCGCGGTGCAACGCGTACAGGACACCGGCGGTGCCGGCGGCCAGCGCGCGGGTGTCGGTCTGATAGCCCAGCGGGCTGGTCGGGTAGACCCGCACCGGGTGGTCCGGCTGGGCCATCGCCTCCAGAGCGTCCGCGGTCCGGTCGGCCAGCCGGCGAAGCTCGGCGACGGTGTCCTCGCGGACCGTACGCGGCGTGGGCAGGCCGGAGTCCTGGGCCCGGTCGTAGCAGCGGATGGCCCACTGCCATAGCCGCGGGGCGACCGGCGCGAGCTCGGTCAGGTCGGCGTGCAGGTGGTCGAGGGACGGCGGATGGAACTCGACCGTCTCGTGCGCGGGGAACACGAGCAGCAGCGCCAGGGCGGCCAGCCCGAACCGGTCGAGCTCGAGGGGGTCGCGCTCGGCCACGGCGCGTGCGTCCGGGGGCAGGTAGCCGGGGGTGCCCATGATCCGCCGTACGCCCGTGACGGGCTGTACGGCCTCGAAGTCGACCAGCCGGACCCGGTCGTCCTCGTCGACGAGCACGTTGGTCGGGCTGAGATCGACGAAGACGTAGCCGAGCTCGTGCAGGCGGTTCACCTGCGCGTCGAGCTGGTCGAGCAGGGCCAGGGCGCGCCGGTGATAGTCGGCGAACGCGGCGGGGTCCGGCCCGATGTGCAGCGCGGGATTGTTGATGACCATCCAGCGGTACAGCGGCATGCCGGGCGTGAACTCGGTGACGAGATAGGTGTGTTCCCAGTGGTGGAAGAGCTCCACCGGCTGCGGGCACAGACCGGGTGCGAGCCCGTGAATCGCGCGTAAGGCCAGGTATTCGGTGTTCAGTCGCGTCTTCGCGTCGGCACCGTCGGCGGTGTAGCCGTTGTGCGCCTTCGCCTCCTTGATGAACACCGGGTCGCCGTCCGCGGAGCGGAACCGGTAGGCGCCACCGGAGTTGCCGTGTCGCAGCACGGCCTCGTAGGTGTAGCCGTTCAGCGTGACCGGGCCCGCGGCGGCGTCCGGAGTGGCCTCACGGAACGGGTCGGCGAGACCGGGCGGTAGATGGAACACCGGCCGGCGCTCGTCATCGATCTCCTGGCCGTCCGTTCCGGCCATCGTGTCCACGCGGTTGCCGTCGGCATCGACCCGCGTGCGGCCGCGGAACGCCCCGTAGCGGTAGGAGACACACTCGCTCGCGCCGAAGCGCCGGTCGGTGAGCACGAAGGGCCCGCCGATCCCGGAAAGGTCCTCCGCCAGCCGCCGTAACATCTCCAGCGCGCACTTCTCGGTGGGCGGATACAGCGTGCAGAACTTGCCGCTCTGCACGCGGTTCGCGTGCTTGTCGTGGGCCATCAGGAACGTCTTGCCACCGGCCAGGTGTTTGAACGGGACACCCGACTCGGCGCACGCCGCCGACACCACCGCCAGCACGGCCTGCGCGTTGGGCAGGGAGCTGGACACGTGCACCTTCCACCCCTGATCCGGAAGGGCGATACCGGCCGGATCCCAGTGGGTCCACGCGCCCGAGTACCGCCGCGTCCAGCCGGGCGGCATGACACCGGCGTCGTAGCGCGGACCCGGATCGGCGGTGTCCCAGGGTTCGTAGTAGTCCCGGTCGGCGATCAGGAACGACATGTCCACTGCCACCCGGTCACTCCTTCCACCGGCCGCACGCATCAAGGCGACGAAAGGTCCTGCGCCCTGTCCGGAGTATCACTCACCGGTGGCATTTGTGCCAGGATCGACAGGTTTGTTCTGCGGAGGCCGAGTGAGGGAGAGCACGTCCATGGTGGTGCCGGGGGTCACCGGTGTCCCGATCAGGCCACGGGGCGTCCTGGTGGAGCGGTCGTGCCGCGCGGAGGACGGCGCCTGCCGGCACCTGCTGGTGTGGCGGGCCGGGCCGGGCTGGCGGATGCTCAGCAGCGCGGTGCTGGGCGGCGGCATCGGTGAGCGGAAGTGGCTGATCAACGCCCAGGTCCGTTCAGGGTACGACCGGATGGACCCCGACCGGCATCTGGCGGAGCTCGCCGAGGCGCACGGGCTCGCGGGAGAGGGCGTGGGGCTGATGACCGCGGCCTTCGGCGGGCCGAGGTCCCCGTGGGGAGCGCGGCTGGCCCGCGCCGTGCACCGGGCCGTACGCGAGGGCGCGGAGCGCGATCGGGTACGCCGGGCGGACGGCCCGCTACGTGATCACCCGGTGGCGGTGCCGGCCTGCCGCCACACCGAGCGGCTCTGGCAGCGCTGACCCGCGAAGCGGCGTTGTCCTCACGCCGGCGCGATCTTCAGCCGGCGGCATGCCTTGACGTACTGCGCGACCTCGTCGCCGCCCAGGTAGCTCCACGGGCGCCGGCTCGGCCGGCCGTTCGTACGGGCGAGGTGCTGGCGGGCGGGGCGGCGTGCGTCGCCGAGGTGGAAGGCGGCGCCGAACAGGTTGTGGGCCTCGATCGTACGAGGGTGGAGCCCGCGGACCGGGTGGCTCGTGGTGCCGGAGAACCAGCCCCGTGCGGCGGTCTGGACCTCGCGGATCTCGTCGTCGTTGAACCACGAGGAGCCGCCGCGCAGGATTCCGGAGCGTTCCTGGACGAAGTGCTCGAAGTAGGCCAGCGGCATCAGCGCGGCCCGCGGATCGTCCCTCCCGCAGGTGCTCGTGGCGAGCCGCGCGAAGTCGAACATCTCCTCCGTGACGCCGCCCCATTGGGGAGAGAGCGTGATCACGCGTGCGACGTTCGCTCCGTACAGCGTCGGGCAACGCTCCCGTACGCGCTGCCAGAGCGCGTCACGCTCCTTGGCCTCCAGCTCCAGCGCCAGGCCGACCCACATCATCGACTCCCACGGCACCGGGTCGCCCGGCAGGAGTTCGGCGGCCGCCGTGAGAGGGGCACGGGCGGACTGGACCATCCGGGAGAACGCCTTGTAATCGGCCGCCTGTACGGCACGGCCCCGGGACGTCGGCCGGATCCGCCACGCCTCCTCGATGCGCGTACGGCCGAGCCACAGCAGGAGATCCGGGTTGGCGCGGTCGTCGCCGAGCAGCATCTCGAGGTCGTGGCTGTGTCCCTGGGCGGCTCGCGCCAGTGCCTCGACCCGCAGGGACCGTGGTTCGGGATCGTCGCGGGTCTCGGCGATACAGGTCGCGCCCACGCGCAGGTACCCCTCGCGTACGGCGTCGACGGCGCGGTCGAGACCGGGATCGGTCCAGGGTCGGCCAGGGATGACCCGCGCCGGCCCCATGCGCCCGGAGGAGCCGGCTTCGAGGGGAGGGCGCATGGCGACGACGGGCACCCGGGACGGCCGACCGGGGACCGGAAACGCGGTCCCGCCGAGCTGGCTCATCGGACTGACCCCATGCCACGCGAGGTTAGGAAGGGCGAAGGCCTCTCCTGCTGCCGCCATGTAAAGACTGTGTTACGGGGGGTCTCGCTATGCTGGGGGTGTACGGGTCGTTATTGCTGGTCAAAGCGTATTAAGCGGATCCGCGCCATGAGAGGACGATCACAGCGGGGTACCAGGGGTCACGAGCCGCGCCCTGAGCGTGGGCGGGTCGTCGTGGCCGACGATGACGTCCTGCTCCGCGAGGGGCTGGCGCGGCTGCTCGAGCACTACGGGTTCGAGATCATCGGCCAGGCCGGCGACGGCACGGGTCTGCTGGAGCTGGTCCGCGCGCACGTTCCCGACCTCGCGATCGTCGACATGCGGATGCCGCCGACGCGTACGACCGAGGGCCTGGAGGCGGCGCGGGAGATCCGTGAGCGGCATCCGTCCGTCGCCGTCCTCGTACTCTCGGCGTACGTCGAGGTCAACGAGGCCATGGAGCTGCTGTGCAGCGGAGATCACCTTGGCTACCTGCTCAAGAGCCACGTGCTCGACATGTCCGACTTCATCGACATGCTGGACCACATCCTCAAGGGGGGCCTGGTCATCGACCCCTCCATGGTGCAGGCGCTGCTCGCCGCCCACCGATTCGGAGACTCCCTCATCGAGCTGACCTCGTGGGACTGCGGGGTGCTCGCCCTCGTCGCGCAGGGGCGGACCGACGGGGACATCGCCGAGCAGCTCGGGACGACGAAGACGGCCGTGGAGGCCGAGGTACGGAAGATCTTCACCAAGCTGTGCGTGCCCATGGCGGACGCCGTCCACCGGCGTGTCCTCGCGGTCCTCGCGTTCCTCGACGCGTGCTGACCGGGGGCGAGCGAGCGCCCGGCAGGAGGAGGGGTGCCGGGCGCGGCCGCACCGTCTTGCGGTTCTAGGAGCCGAAGACCTGGAACTCGTAGAGCGAGTAGCCGTACGGGGTGGACCGCTGGGTGCCGTACATCCGCACGTACCGTCCGGAGCCGGAGACGTTCAGGTCCTGTACACCGCCGGTGCCGGTGGTCGTCGAGTAGACGGTCGTCCAGTTCGTACCGTCATTTGAGGTCTGGAGCTGGAACGCCTTGGCGTACGCGGCCTCCCAGTTCAGGTGCACGCGGCTGATCGGGTGCGTCGAGCCGAGGTCGACCTGGAGCCACTGCGGGTCGCTGAAGGCGCTCGACCAGCGTGAGGTGTCGTCGCCGTCGGTGGCGTTCGCGGCGGCCGTGCCCGCGGCCTCGGCCGAGGACGCGGCCGTCGGGTGGCCCTGGGACAGCAGGGTTCCGCTGCCACCACCGCCCGGCCCCTTGTTGTAGACGGCGACGTAGTCGATGTTCATCTGGCCGCCGGAGACGGTCGAGGAGTTCGGGCCGCCGCCGAAGGCGTCGGGGAATCCGCCGCCCATCGCCAGGTCGTAGATGATGAAGAACGGGTGGTCGACCGCGTTCTTCCAGGTGGTGGCGTCCACCCGGTTGGCCGCGAGCGTGAAGTAGTTGCTCCCGTCGAGGTACCAGCGGATCTGCTCGGGCGACACCGAGCGGTCGATCTCGACCGCGTAGGTGTGGTAGCCGGTCTGGCAGCCGCCGCAGGCGCGCTCGCCGCTGCCGATGCCGGTGGACTCGTTGCAGGCTCCGCCGGGGTTGGTGCCGCAGTGGAGGGTGCCGAAGACGGAGCTGCGGCCGTTGATGTCCTCGAGGATGTCGACCTCGCCGGAGGTCGGCCACGGGGTGCCCTGGCGCAGCGTCGAGCCGAGCATCCAGTACGCCGGCCAGTAGCCCGCGCCGTTGCCGGTGTTGACGTCCGGCTGCTGGATCGAGGACTGCATCCGTACGACGCCGCCCGCGGGGGCGCCGAAGGTCGCCGCCTGGGTCTCGACCCGGCCGGAGGTCCAGCCGCCGCGCGGATCCGAGCCCGAGTGCAGCGCCCTGAGCACGAGGTGCCCGGCACCGTCCTGGAACACGTTCGACGTGCTGTTGGTCATGGTCTCGATCTCGCCGGTGCCGAAGCTGCTGCCCGGTCCGGTGTCGTACTTCCAGGTGCCGGTGTTCAGGCCGGAACCGGAGGCGCCGCTGAAATCATCGCTCCAGGTGAGGCTGAATCCCGGCGGCGGCGTCGGCACGCTGGCGGCGTGTGCCGTACCGGCCGAGGCGCTCGCCGGTACGGCGACGCCGGCCGTGAGCAGGAGGGCGACGGCAGCGACTCTGAAGCGGTTCATCCGGGAGGAACGGCGCGCACCGCGGCCGATCCCCCTTTGCCGATTGTGGAACACGGGTGCTCCTTGACGAGATTTCGGATGGGTGACGGAGAGCGCTCTCTTGGGAGATTCGCCCTGCGCCAGAGGCTTGTCAAGGGTGCGGAAGTGGCCTGATTCGGCGACGTCAGGAACGCATATCCCCGTCGATGATCGTCCTGGTGAGCGGCCCTACGGGGCTGACCTTGGCAATCGATTGGAGAGCGCTCTCAGAACGATCCGTCGCGGTCGTTCATTGGGAAAATGGCTTTCGGTACGCGCGCAGGCGAGGGGATGGACCAGTTCACCGGAGGGTGATCGAGCCGTTCCCTTCCCTTGTCGGCGCCGTGAGTTCCGGTCTACTATCGGCGCAACTCTTAGGAAACTTTCTTAAGAGAAAGACCCATTTCCCGCTGCTCCAAGCCCCCTCCGAGAACCCCCGCCCTCGCTGAAGGAGTGGTCATGCGCAGAACCATCCGTACGACACTGGCCGGCGCGATCGGCTCGCTCGTCCTGTCCGTCGCGAGCCTCGGTGCCCTGACCGGCGGAGCCCACGCCGCCACCACGACCGTACGGCCCGAGCTCGCGAAGCACGTCCTCACCGGCTACTGGCAGAACTTCAACAACGGCGCGACCGTCCAGCGGCTCAGCGACGTCAGCGGCCAGTACGACATCATCGCCGTGGCGTTCGCCGACGCCGACCCGTCCCGGTCCGGCGGCATCACGTTCGCCCTCGACGGCGGGCTCGGCGGCTACACCGAGGACCAGTTCAAGGCCGACATCGCCGCCGAGCACAGCGCCGGAAAGAAGGTCGTGGTCTCGGTCGGCGGCCAGAACGGCACGATCTCGGTGAACGACTCCACGTCGGCGCAGAACTTCGCCGACAGCGCCTTCTCGCTGATGCAGACGTACGGCTTCGACGGCGTCGACATCGACCTGGAGAACGGCGTCAGCTCGCAGTTCATGGGACAGGCCCTGCACAGCCTGGCGAGCCGGGCCGGTTCGGGCTTCACCCTGACCATGGCGCCGCAGACCCTCGACATGCAGTCGACCGGTACCGAGTACTTCAAGCTGGCGCTGAACGTGAAGGACATCCTCACGATCGTCAACACCCAGTACTACAACTCCGGCACGATGCTCGGCTGTGACGGCAACGTCTACGGCCAGGGCGGCGTCAACTTCCTCACCGCGCTGGCGTGCATCCAGCTCAAGGGCGGCCTGAACCCCAGTCAGGTCGGGCTCGGCGTCCCCGCCTCCACGAGCGCGGCCGGCAGCGGATACATCGACCCGAGCATCGTGAACAACGCGCTGGACTGCCTGGCGTCGGGCAGCAACTGCGGTTCGTTCCGGCCGGACACGACCTGGCCCGCCATCGGCGGGGCGATGACCTGGTCCACCAACTGGGACGCCCAGAACGGCAACGGCATCGCCAACACCGTCGGCTCCCACCTGCACTCGATGCCCTGACCCCGGTTCGCCCCCTCCGAAAGGGACAGTCATGCCGAAGATCTCGCCCAGACCGTGGGCGGCCGCCGCGGTCTGCTTCGCCGCGGCCCTCCTGGCCTCCTTCACCGCCGTACCGGTGGCCGGCGCCGCCCGCGCCAACACCACCGGAGCCGCGGCCACCAGCGGTGGCATCAAGGTCGCCTACTTCGACCAGTGGTCGATCTACCAGAACGCCTTCTACCCCAAGAACGTCGACACCGAGGGGATGGCGGGCAAGCTCGACTACCTGATCTACGACTTCGAGAACATCGACCCGACCAACCTGACGTGCTTCGAGACGACGAAGGCCACCGACCCCGACCCGGGCGGTGAGAGCGACCCCAACGCCGGTGACGGCGCGGGCGACTCCTTCGCCGACTACCAGAAGAGCTTCGGCTCCGACATCAGCGTCGACGGCACCGCGGACGTGTGGAACCAGCCGATCACCGGCAACTTCCACCAGCTGCAGGAGCTCAAGGCCAAGCACCCCAACCTGAAGATCCTGCTGTCCATCGGCGGCTGGACGTACTCCAAGTACTTCTCCGACGTGGCCGCCAGCGACGCGTCGCGCAAGAAGTTCGTCTCGAGCTGCGTCGACATGTTCCTCAAGGGCAACCTGCCGAGCCAGGGCGGCTTCGGCGGCGCCGGCAGCGCGGCCGGGATCTTCGACGGCTTCGACATCGACTGGGAGTACCCCGCGTCCTCCGGCGGTCACCTGGGCAACCACACCAACCCGGCCGACAGGCAGAACTACACCGCCCTGCTCGCGGAGTTCCGCAGCGAGCTCAACGCCCAGGGCCAGGCCGACGGCAAGAACTACGCGCTGTCCGCGGCGCTGCCCTCCGGCCAGGAGAAGATCGCGGCGGGCATCGAGACTGACAAGATCGGCCAGTACCTGACGTTCGCCGACGCCATGACGTACGACATGCACGGCGGCTTCGAGCCCACCGGGCCGACCAACCACCAGGCCCCGATCTACACCAACCCGAACGACCCGATGCCGCCGGTCACCCCCGGCGACGAGAAGTACAGCGTCGACGTCGCGGTCAAGGCCTACACGGCGGGTGACGCGCAGTACGGCATCGCCGGCGGGTTCCCGGCGAACAAGCTCACCATCGGCGTGCCGTTCTACTACCGCGGCTGGACCGGGGTGCCGGCGGGCGCGAACCACGGGCTCTTCCAGCCCGCGAGCGGTCCCGCCACCGGCGCCGCCGACTCCGGGAACGTCCCCGGCGTCCGCATGTACAAGGAGCTGGGCGGCATCGTCGACAACGCCGCCGACACCTACTGGGACGACTCGGCCAAGGCCGCCTACTTCTACGACGGCACCAACCTCTGGACCGGCGAGAACGCCCGGTCGATCCAGGCCAAGGCCGACTACCTGCACTGCAACGGCCTCGCCGGCACGATGATGTTCTCGCTGTACGACCTCGACCCCGGCGCGACCCTGTTCAACGACACCGTCAACGCGACCAACGGCTCCGCGAGCGGCTGCTAGCGCCCTAGCGGGCAGAGGGAGGGGCGTCACCACACGCGGTGGCGCCCCTTGCCGTGTCTCCGCTCAGCCGATGAGGACGCCGGGGTTGAGCACGCCGTGCGGGTCGAGGGCGTCCTTGGCGGCGCGCAGCGCGAGGGCGAACGGCTCCGGGCGCTGGCGGTCATAGCCCGGCCGGTGGTCGCGGCCGACGGCGTGGTGGTGCGTGATCGTCGCCCGATGGCGGCCCAGCAGGTCGATCGCGGCGGCCTTGATCTCGTCCCACATCGCGAGCTCCGAGCCGCGCCGCCCGGCCGCGATGATGGTGAAGTACGGCGCGGCGCCGTCGGCGTACACGTGCGTGAGGCGGCAGTTCACCAGCCCAGGCGCGCCGGTGACGGACGCGACGACGTCCCCGATCTCCTGGTGTACCGCCGCGTAGAGCTCCGGCAGCCGATCCCAGGTGCAGGCGGTCTCGAACGTCTCCACGATGGCGCTCATCCGGGCCAGGGCGTCGCGCTGGTACGGCATGCGCAGGAACGCCGAACGCCAGGAGTCCACCGCCGAGCGGCCCTCCCGCGGTGTGCCGCCGCAGGACCGGGCCAGCTCGACGGCCGCGGCCAGCGAGGCGTCCACCGGGAGGCCGGACGACTCGAAGCCGAGGACGAGCACGCTCTGCCCGTCCGTCCCGGCGCCGGACATGGCCGCCTCGCCGGGGTCGAGCAGGCGGCAGTTCGCCGGGTACAGCCCGGACTGCGCGATCGCCCGTACCGCCTCGAGGGCGGAGGCGAACGACTCGAAGGTCACCGCCGCCGACGCCCGGTGCTCCGGCCGGTCCTGGAGCCGCATCCACGCCTCGGTGATGACGCCGAGCGTGCCCTCCGAACCGAGGAACAGCCGGTCCGGCGAGGGGCCCGCGCCCGAGCCCGGCAGCCGCCACGACTCGCTGATCCCGGCCGGGGTGACCACCCGCAGCGACTCGGTGAAGTCGTCGATGTGGGTGTGCAGGGTCGCGTAGTGGCCGCCCGCGCGGGTGGCCAGCCAGCCGCCCAGGGTCGAGAACTCGAAGCTCTGCGGGAAGTGCCGCAGCGTCAGCCCGTACGGGCGCAGCCGGTCCTCGAGTCGCGGCCCGAGGATCCCTGCCTGGATCCGGGCCGCCCGCCCCACCCGGTCGACCTCCAGCACCTGGTCCAGCCGCGTGAGGTCCAGCGACAGCACCGCCGGATGGTCGTCGCCGCGGTACTCGACGCCGCCGACCACCGAACTGCCCCCGCCGTACGGGACGACCGCCGTACGGGTCTCGCCGGCCCACTCCAGCAGGTCCACGACGTCCTGGTCGCAGGCCGGGCGCGCGACCAGGTCCGGCACCCGCCCGAGGTCGCCGCGCAGCGCCCGGACCACATCCCGGTAGGCCTTCCCCAGCGCGTGCGCGGCCCGGTCGGCCGGCGCGGTGGAGACCAGCGAGGCCAGCGCGGCCGGGGGAGCGATCCGCGGGTCCGGCATCGCCGGGACGTCCGGCACCGGCAACGGGCCGTCGGGAAGCCCGGGCAGCAGGGCGCCCAGCGCCGCGCACTCCTCGTCCGGGAGCATGTCCTGCGCCCAGCCCCAACCCCACCAGGATCTGCTCTTCACGGCACTCCCTCCAGAGACCGGCCGATCGTAGAACATGGGCGGAACATGGACGGCACCCACCACGTCGAAGCGCGGTGGGGACGGCGAGGAGAGACATGGCGGAGAGCCCGAGGATGTTGACGCGCGTGGTCGCCGGCCTGAAGAGGGAGGTTCCAGGCCGGACGCTGGAGTCGCTCCAGAAGGCCGGGATCGGGGTGTACCGCGCGCTCGACGAGGCGGAGGCCGTACGCCGTGACCTGGCCGCCAGGGGGATCGACCCCTGGAGCGCCCCGGTCGCGTCGGCCGCCCAGCAGTTGTACGCGTGGAACGCCTACGTCCTGCAGACCCTGGGCGACAAGATGATCGAGGCCGACTACCGCGCGGACACCCGTACGGTCGGATACCTCCCGAAGGTGACCGCCGAGCAGGTCGCGGAGTTCTTCGGCCAGGTCGAGCACTGGCTGTCGCTGACCCGCCAGGCCGGGGCCAACCCCGGCTACCGGCCGGGCGACCTGGAGTTCCTGCCGGCCGACCTGCCCGGGTGGATCGAGATCGTGCCGTGCCCGGCCGCGCACCTGGAGGCGATGATCGCGGCCGGCGCCGCCGTACGTGAGCACGCCGAGGTCGCGCTGGGCACCTTCGCGTCCACGTGCACCGGCGACGAACACCGGGCCGACCTCGACCGGCTGCGGCAGATGGCCGCGGAGGCGGACTCATCGGCCGACTACGCCGTGCACGTGTTCGACCCGGATGCCGGCCAGGAGCTTCACGAGATCATCGAGAAGCGTCTCCAGCACGCGCTGGAGACCTACCATCACCTCGGGCAGCTCATCGCCATGCCGAGCCTGCTGGTGGCCTACGACCGTACGGGGGAGGCGAAGCGCGACACCGGGCGCGGCAGGTTGCCACTCCCGGGCGCGCGGGGGTTCGACCCCTGGTGCCTGACCGATCGTGAGTCGCTGCCGCGCTGGAAGAAGGACGCCCGGGCCCGCGGGGCCATCGACGAGATGTGGCGGCTCGACCCCCATCCCGCGAAGACGCTGCGGATCCAGGAGCAGATCAACGCCGCGCTCGAGCGCGGCGACGTCACCCGGACCGGCACGATGTTCCACCGCTCGCCGTGGGCGTCGGTCTACCGGGCGCGCGGCTCCGTCCTGATCGGCCGCAGGCGGTTGCGGCCCGGGCAGAAGTTCACCTTCGAGGTCTCCGCCGAGGAGAACGGGCGGTTCGTCCGCGAGATCATCACCGGTCCGTTCCAGCCCGCCCCGGTCGAGTAGGACTCAGCCGCTCAGCAGGGCGAACAGGCCGGCGCAGGTGAGCGCGACCATGGCCGTGGCGATCGGGATCTGGCCGCGGATCGCGCGGTGCGCCGGCTGGGTGCGCAGGGCCAGGTCGTGCGCCGCGATGGTGGCCGAGATGTGCCCGAGCACGATCGCGTTCACCTGGACGAGCGCGGTCAGCCAGGGCGGTACGGCGGCGTAGTCGACGCGACGTCCGGTGGAGCCCAGGAGGTTCAGCCCGGTGGCGAACGGGTCGCTCGCCAGGATGACCGTCATCTGGCCTTCCAGCACGAAGAACGAGAAGTAGTGCGCGATCGTGTAGCCGAGCGCGATCGGCAGTAGCGTCGCGGCGAACCGTACCGGCGGCGTCCCGGGCCGTTCGCCGGTCAGGGCCGCGTTCACCCGCATCGCACCCTGGTAGAGCGCGGTCACCACGCAGATGGCGGCGGCGAGCCCCAGGGTGCCGGCGGTCAGGCTGTCCGGGTCGACGTTGTCGCGCCAGTACGTCGTGCGGGTGATCCCGTCGAAGCCGGTGGAGCCGATGAGCACGCAGGCCACGGCGGCCAGGCCGGGCTCGGGGACGCCGCGCATCAGCCCGGTCAGCGGCGTGCGCAGGACGAGGACGCCGTCCGCGCGGCGGCCGATGGGGGACATCCGGGCCAGCAGCGTGGAGTAGACCTCGAAGCCGTCGGCGCGGTCGAACCAGGACGTGCCGTACACCGAAGCCGCGACCAGGTTGACCAGGGCGTACCCGAGGATGAGGAGGCCGACCCGGCGCGGGTCGGAGCGGTCGGGCGCGACGAGCTCGAACCAGACGAACCCGGTCAGCCAGGCGGCGGCCGGCCAGTAGCCGAGGCGGCGGGGGTAGCCGCGGCGTCCGGACCCCGTGACCCGGCGCAGCGCCGCGTGCAGGGTCCGCAGGGGGTTGACCCGCCGCCAGACCGGCCCGAGCAGCACGCTCACCGGGACCAGCCCGACCCAGAACGTCACGAACAGCGCCCAAGGCGCGAAGTTGCCCTGGTCGGTCGGCGGACCGGCGAGGGCGACCACGACGACCAGCGCGGTGGCCAGGAGCGCGGCGGCGCGACCCGCGACGACCGGCCGTCGCGCGTCCAGGGCCCGCGCGAGGCGGCCGGGCAGCGGCCGGCCGTCGTCCGGGAGCAGGCAGGCACGCCGCCACGCGACGGTGAGGGCGAGGAAGGAGGCCGCGATGGCGGCCCCACCGCCGGCGATCGCGCTGACCCCGTCGAGGGGGAGGTCGGTGCGCCCGCCGAGCCCGTGGGCGAGCACGTGCCCTGAGACGGTCACGGTCAGCCCACCCGCAGTTCGAAGGCGCGGGCGCCGGACCCGTGCAGCTCCGCCTCGAACACCCCGGGCTGGTCCGCGACGAACCGCAGGACGCCCGGCACTCCGGGCTTCAGCTCGAGCTCATGGTCGTAGCCGTGGAGGTGGAACTCCTCGGTGGTGTCGCTGGTCACGACGATCCGTACGGTGCGCCCCCGGCGTACGGTGACCCGCGGGCTCGGCGTACGCACCTTCCCGCCCGCGACCGTCACCGTGACGGTGACCGCCGGGCCGTTCGCGGCCGGTGCGGCGGCCCGAGTGCCGCATCCGGCGACGACGAGCATCGTCGCGCACGCCGTGACCACCATGACGAGCCGCTTCATCGCCACTCCTTCGCATATGCCATCATCTAACGTGACATCATTCAATGTAACGGTAGAAGATGGCACGGTTGAAACGGCCTCTGAGGAGTGCACGTGTGGCAGCAGCTGATCGACCCGGGCACGCGGTTCGTCGCCGAGCAGAGCAAGCCCGCCGGGGGAGCCGCCCTCGGCCAGGTGCTCATCGCGAGCGGGGCCGCCGCCGTACTGACCCTCGGACTGCTCGTTCTCGGCGTCGGCCACCGCAGCGGCCGCATCTCCACGCTCGCCCGGCTGGCGGCCTGGTCCGAGCGGGGACTCGGCCGCGGACTGCCGGGCTGGGCGGCCCTACCGTCCTTGGTGTCGCTGCTCTCGCTGGTCACGGCGCTGCTGGGGATGTACTGGGACATCTCGCTGCACATCTCGCGTGGCCGTGACGTCGGGCCACTGGCCAACATCGCCCACTACCCGATCCTCATCGGGCTCTTCGGCATCTTCACCGCCGGGGTGCTGGCGGTCGTCCTGCCCAAGGGCGAGCGGCCCGGCGCCGCGGCGGTCCGCATCACCCGCGACTGGTACGCCCCGGCCGGGGGAGTGCTGCTCGCCGGCGCGGGCTTCTACGCGCTGCTGGGCTTCCCGCTCGACGACGTCTGGCACCGGATCTTCGGCCAGGACGTGACGCTGTGGGGCCCCACCCACCTGATGCTGATCGGCGGTGCCGGGCTGTCGCTGGTCGCCCTGATGGTCCTGGAACGGGAGGGGCGCGGCGTCGGCGACGATTCCGCAGGCTGGATGCGCTACGCGCGGCGCGCCGCCATCACCGGCGGTCTCCTCATCGGGCTCTCGGTGTTCCAGGCCGAGTACGACTTCGGGGTCCCGCAGTTCCGTCTCGTGCACCAGCCGTTCATGATCGCGCTCGCGGCGGGCTGCGCGCTCGTGGCGGCCCGGCTGTGGATCGGGCGCGGCGGCGCGCTGCTGTCCGTCGTCTTCTACATGCTGGTACGCGGCGGCGTCTCGCTGGTCGTCGCCGGGATCATCGGCCAGCTGTGGGCCGCGGTGCCGCTCTACGTCGCCGAGGCCCTGTGCGTTGAGCTCGCCGCACCGACGCTGGCCCGGCGGCCCCTGCCGTTCGGGGCGGTGAGCGGCGTCCTGATCGGTACGGCAGGGTTCGGCGCGGAGTACGCCTGGAGCCAGGTCGTCATGCGGCTGCCCTGGACCGGCGACATCGTCGCCGAGGGCATGGCCATGGCCGTGGTCGGTGGCGTCGCCGGCGGGCTGCTGGGCGCGCTGCTGGTCCTCGGCGTCCAGGGACGGCTGCCCCGCCCCGCCGTCGCACGTACGGTCTTCGTCGCCGGGCTCGTGGCGATCGCCGCGGCCGTCACCAACGGGCTCGCCATCACCGTGCCGAAGGACGTGCACGTGTCGGCCGTGCTCACCGACCCCGGAGGGGACGCCGAGCACCGCAGTGCCGGGGCCCGCATCACCATCACGCCCCCGCCCAAGGACCCCGCCTGGGTGACGATCACCGCGTGGCAGGGCGGCGGCCTGTACGTCGACCGGCTGACCGCGCTCGGCGGCGGCACGTACCGGACGACGGGCCGGATACCGCTGTCGGGCGACTGGAAGACGCTGGTCCGTATGCACGACGGCCGGTCGATGAGCGTCGTGCCGATCTACCTGCCCGACGACCCCGCGATCGGCGCGAAGCGCCTGCCCGCGCAGGAGCGGTTCACCCGCCCCGCCCAGAACGAACGCAAGGTCCTGCAGCGCGAGCTCAAGAGCGGCGTCCCCGGCTGGCTCTGGACCGCGGCCTCCGCCGTCGTCCTGTGCTGCACGCTGATCCTGGTCATCGCGCTGGGATGGGGCGTCGCCCGCGTCTCCCGGCGGCTGCCCGACGCGGAGACGGGCCGGTGACCGTCACGCCGCTGGCGTCCCACTCCGCGGTCACCGCGATCCCGTTCTTCGTCCCGACGATCATCGTGGTGGCCGTCATCGTCGTCGTGGTCTGGCGGGACCGCCACCGCGACGACGACGAGGAGTGAGGCGGCGGGTCACACGTTGCTCCGGGCCGGCTCCGGCTCGGGCTGGACGGTGTGGTCGTGCCGGGGGAGCAGCAGCGGGGTGGCCAGGAGGAGCAGACCGGCGACCGCGATCGCGGTACGGGGGCCGATGAGGGCGGCCAGCAGGCCCCACAGGGCCGTCAGGACCGCGATGGCGGCGCTGTGGGTGACCGACCACGCGGTCAGGGTGCGGGTGATCCGGTCCGTCGCCGTCTGTTCAAGCCGGTAGGTGGCGAACAACGGGGTGAACACCCCGATGCAGGTGATCAGCCCGAGCTCGACGACGATCACGAGGACCAGCCCGGGCACGCCGGGGCGGATGAAGGCCAGCCCGATCGGCCAGCACGCTCGCAGTGCCCCGGAGACGAGCATGACCCGGTGCCGCCCGAACCGCACGGCGAGCGGGCGGGACAGCCGTGAGCCGACGAGGCCGCCGAGGCAGGGCACTCCGAACGCCAGGCCGTACTGCCAGGGCGCGAACCCGAGACGGCCGAGCATGAGGGTGGAGAGCAGCGGCGCGGCCACCATGATCAGGCTGTTGACCAGGGTCGTGTTGAAGAACAGCCGGCGCAGCACCGGGTGGCCCAGGATGTACCGCCACCCTTCGAGCAGGTCGCCGGCGCGAAGCCGCTGCGCGTCGGCTCGCTCGGGCTGCGGCTCTTTCCCGCCGATCGCGCGGATCCCCGCCGCCGAGAGCAGATAGCTGACCGCGTCGGCCACCACGGTCGCCACCGGGCCGAACAGCCCGATCGCGGCCCCGCCGAGCGGCGGTCCGAGCGCGGTGGCCGTCCAGCTCGTGGACTCGAAGCGCGCGTTCGCGACGAGCAGGTCCTCCGGCCGTACGAGCGCCTTCAGGCACGCGCCGCTGGCCGCCCTGAAGGCGAGGTCGGCCGCGGCGACGATGACCGCCACGACCAGGAGCTGGGCGAAGGTGAGCCGGCCGAGCGCGTACGCGGCGGGGACGCTCATCATCGCCGCGAAACGGATCAGGTCCATCGTCACCATCACCGGCCGCTTGCGGCGGAACTCCACCCACGGGCCGAGCGGCACCGCGACCGCCGCGCCCACCGCCAGCCCCGCGGCGGCCAGGATCGACACCTCGGACGGCCCGGCGTGCAGCACGAGGATCGCGATCAGGGCGAACGCGTCGAACGCGAGCCGTGTGCCGAACGTGCTGACCGCATACGCCGTCCAGAGCCAACCGAAACGCCGTCCCAGCGACCGCCTGACCACAATGTCCCTCGCCGTCCCGTACGAACAACCCCACGTTGACCAGCGAGACCGTAGCGAGCGGCCGGACTGCGGATCAAACAACCGCGCTACCGGCACGCCACAACCATGCGTTGTGCGTCTAGGGTCGGCCCGTGGATCTCGATGCCGTACGCACCTACGTCGCCGTCACGGACGCGGGCCAGTTCCAGCAGGCCGCCGCCGATCTGTCGATCACCCAGCAGGCCGTCTCCAAGCGCATCGCCGCGCTGGAGAAGGACCTCGGCGTGCGGCTGTTCACCCGTACCGCGCGCGGAGCCCGGCTCACCATCGACGGGCAGGCGTTCCTGCCGCACGCCCGTGACCTCCTCCAGGCCGAGGAACGGGCGGTGGCCTCCGTACGGCCCGGCCGCCGCGCGCTGCGCGTCGACGTGATCGGGCGGCGGCTCGCCCCGGCAGGCCTGCTGCGCGACTTCCACCGCGCGCATCCCGGCACCGAACTCGACGTCGTGACCCTCTTCGACGCCGACGCGGCGATCGCCGCGGTCCTGTCCGGCACGATCGACGCGTCCTTCCGCGCCGTCACCCTGCCCGCGCCACAGCTCCCCGCCGGCATCGCGACCGCCCGGGTCTACGACGAGCCCATCCAGCTCCTCACCGGGCCGGCCCATGAGCTGGCCGCCGCCCGCGCGGTCCGGCCCGCCGAACTCGCCGGGCACCGGATCTGGATGCCCGGCATCGTCGCCGGAACCGAGTGGGCGGCCTACTACGAAGCGCTCGCCGCCGCGTTCGGGCTCACCATCGATCCGATCGGCCCCAACTTCGGCACCGAGCCCCTCCTGGACGCGATCGCCGACTCCTCGGAGCTGGCGACCTTCGTCGGCGAGCAGACCCGGCTCGTCTGGCCCGCCGACCACGGCCTGCGGCGCATCGCCGTACACGACCCGACACCGGTCTACCCGCACTCACTGGTCTGGCACGGCGGCAACTCCCACCCCGCGCTGACCATGCTCCGCGACCACCTCGGCCCCATCGAGGACGACGCCGCCATTACCTGGACGCCGGAATGGGTCCAGCGCACCTAGCGACAGGCGGATGAACGCGCATACCGGAGGCCGAGCATCATGGGGCGATGAACGAGAACCGAACCCCGACGGTGGTGCTGCTGCATGGCTGGCCGGTCACGACTGGTCACTGGCGATACCTGATTCCAGCCCTCGATGCCGCCGGCCTCACCGCGGTCCCGGTCACACTTCCTGGACTGGGCGCCATTCCCGCGTCCGACGTGACCGACTTCCGCAAGGCGGCACTTGCTGACTGGGTTCACGCACGGCTGGCACGGGAGGGTGTCACCCGCTTCGCTGTCGTCGGTCACGACTGGGGTGCGACAGTCGGGTACGTCATCGCCGCCGACGCGCCCGAGTCGGTCAGCGCGTTCGTGGTCGAGGAAGAGATCCTTCCTGGTGTCGACATCGAGATCCCCGAGCCCGGCCGCGACTACTATCCAGCCTGGCACGGCCCCTTCAACCGGGCACCCGGCCTCGCTGAGAAGCTCGTGCCCGGGCGGGAGGCGGCGTACTACGGCACGTTCCTGGAACAGAGCGCCGGACCAAGCGGCCTCGATCCGGACACCCTTCAGGCCTACATCGCGGCATACAGCACTCCCGGCATACTGGACACCGGGCTGGCCTATTACCGCACCCGGTCCGAAGACGTCAACGACATCCAAGCACTCGCCACCCAGTCGATTTCCACACCTGTTCTGGCGATCGGAGGCCGACACGCGATGGGGACGGCGGTCGCAGGGGGAATGACCACCCTTGCAACCAACGTCACCCGACTCGTCTTCGAAAAATCCGGCCACTACCCGGCGGAGCAGGAGCCGGACAGCGTGAACCACGCGATCGTGCAGTTCCTTCAGCAGCACTCCTGACCACCGATGCCGCGTTCCAGAAGCGGTACTTGAGGTATCTACTTCACTTTCGAAACACGCCTTAGGTGCCTTCCGCCAGCCCGGCGCGGCCGTCGCGGGCCAGGGCCGCGGTGAGCTGGTCGCCCAGCGCGGCCCGTACCTCCGTCTCCATGCAGCGGGCCAGGAGCCCTTCGACCGCGAGCTGCGCGAGCGGGCGCAGCCGCTGCACGAAGGCCGCCGCCTCCGAGATCTCCTCCCGGCTCACCAGGTGGTCCTCGTCGAGGCTCCCGTGCTCGCGCGCCAGGTCGACGAAGCGCCGCGCGATGACGGCACAGTCCTCCCGGATCCGGCCGGCGATCTCGAAGACGGCCGGCAGCGGGATGCCCGCCGCCACGAGCTCGGCGCCGACGCGCAGCAACCGCGGGCTGGGGACCTTGTACCGGTCGCCGCCCTCCTCGGTTTCGAGGAAGCCGTGCTCCTCGGCCAGCCGCAGGAGCTCGGGAAGGTCATCGGTGTCCGGGTTCACGTCGAAGATCTGGATCAGCTCGGCGGTATCGACACGGCCGGGGATCTCGTCCGACCATGGATCGGTGAGCACCTTCTCCAGGCCGAGCAGGTCGCTGAGGTTACGGCCGCGCTCCCACGCGGAGATCAGCTCGGCGATGGTGGCGAGCGTGTAGCCGCGGGCCAGGAGCTGGCCGATCAACCGCAGCCGTGCCAGGTGGGACTCGTCGTAGAACCCGACACGGCCCTGGAGCCGCGGCGGCGGAAGCAGCCCACGGTCCTGGTACGCCCGTACGTTCCGCACCGTCGAACCGGCGGCATGGGCGAGCTCATCGATTCTGAAAACGGACATGCCACCGCATCTGTCGCCGGGATCAGCCTTACCAACGGATGGTACCGGCGAGCTGGATCATGGTCTTCGACGGGCCGCTATCGCCGTGGCGCGGGGGGAGGCGCCTGGCCGGTGCACGTCAGTGGAACCCCGGTGGAGACGAGGCGCTCGACGGATCCGGGCAGCCCGTGCGTCACCGCCAGCTGGGCCGGGGACAGGTAGCCGATGAACAGCTGCTTGCCCGCGGGCATCGCAGAGGGCCGGAAGACGAAGACGACGGTGTCGCCGCCCGAGCGTTCCCCCTTCATGACGCGCTCGACGCCGCGCCCGACGCCGCTCGGGTCCAGGTAACCGTCGTCCTGCGGTGCCTTGCAGAAGACGCCCTCCTTGATGAGCACGGGGAAGCCGGCCGTGCGCAGCGCCCGCTGCAGTCCATCGTGGTCCTGGAAGTACCGCTTCTTGTCCCAGGTCACGTGGACCGTACCGTCGGTGTGGCTGTCCACGGTGAACGCCGCCGTACGGATGTGCACCGAGCCGGCTCCTGTGCGCAGGCCCGCCTCGGGCGGCGCGGTCGACGGGTGGCTGAGGGCCGGCACACCGACCGCGAGGCCGGTGACCGCGGCGACGCCCGTCGCGGCCACGGTGAGGTGGCGTCGGCGGCGCCGGGCGCGGCCCGCGGCGACGATCTTCTCGACCGGGGTGTGCATGGAGACATCGTCGAGCGAGTCCCTCAGGGCGTTCAGTACAGACGTGTCGTGGGGGTTCATGGTCTGGCCTCCGGATTGTCGATGGTGACGAGGTGGTCGCGCAGTGTCGTGACGGCCCGCGACAGGTGGGCGGTGACGGTGCCCGGGGCGATGCCGAGGACCTTGGCGGTCGTTCTGGTGTCGAGGTCGAGGAAGACCCGGAGCGCGATCACCTCCCGTTGCCGCTGGGGCAGCCCGCGCAGCGCGGCGAGCAGCGTGGGGTCCAGGCCCGTGCCGGCCTCGGTGCCGATGACCTCGTGGCCGTCCTCCAGCGCGACCTCCCGTCGCCGCCGGCGCCACCACGAGATCCGGGTGTTGAGCGCCGTCCGCACGATCCACGCGGGCGGCGCCGGATGCCGGCTGACGCTGTGCCACGACACCCAGGCCCGGGTGAAGGCCTCGGCGACGAGGTCTTCGGCCAGCTGCCGTTCGCCCACGGCGGCGAGGACCGCCCGCAGGCATAGGTCCCGGTTGGCCTGGTAGAACTCTCGGAACTCCAGCTGCTTCACACCTCCTACACGCCTGGGGCCCGCGATCCGCTTACTTCGCCGCCGGAGGATCTCGTGCCGTGCCCGGTCCCGTGTAGCGGCCGCCGCCACACCTCTTTTCCTGAAATCAGATGCTTTTGCAACGGCGGATTTGCCGACGATGCCAAACTGGGGGCCGTTGTCGGACTTGCAGTTTTTGTGGCGTCTCGCCCGAAGTCCGGCGCGTAGCCTGCCCTGCCATCGGGCGATGGGCGTCGCCAATGTTGAGATTGTGTCGACTGGGAGGTCGATCGTGGTCAGAGCCGATCTGGAAAAGAAGACAGCCCATGTCGCCGCGATGTTCGACGAAGTGGCCGCGGGCTACGATCGCACCCGAGCGCGCCTGTGGTGGGGACGGATGGACGCGTGGAGCCGGCGGATGGCCATCGCCGCGCACGCCGGTCCGGACCGGCGGATCCTGGACGTCGCCGCGGGCACCGGCACGTCGAGTGACGCGCTCGCGCGCGACGGGGCCACCGTGGTCGCGTGCGACCTGTCGCCGGGCATGCTGGCCGTCGCCGGAACCCGTTACCCGGGCCTTTCCCGCGTCGCCGCCGACGCCCGTTCGCTGCCGTTCACGACGGACAACTTCGACGCGGTCACCATCGCCTTCGGCCTGCGCAACATCTCCAATCCGGAAATGGCGCTACGGGAGATGCTGAGGGTGACCCGTCCCGGCGGCCGGCTGGTCATATGCGAGTTCAGCATGCCGCCCTCACCGCTGCCGCGTGCGCTGTGGCGCCAGTACCTCCGCCGCGCCGTTCCGATGATCGGCCGGCGCATCAGTAGCAACCCGGAGGCCTACGTCTACCTCGCGGAGTCCATCCAGGCATGGCCGGCCCCGGCGGCCCTGGCCGAACAGGTCGCCGAGGCGGGCTGGCACGACGTCACGTGGCAACACCTGGACGGCGGCATCGTCCACCTGCACACCGCGACCGCCCCCGCGGAGTGACGCGTGGCCGTGGTCCTGGGGGCGTGGCGAGACAGCCGGCGGGACATTCGGTGTCGATCGCGTGATCGCGAAACGGCTGGTGAAAGGCCTCGAATTAGTCTTGGGGTGTGTCCGAACCTGACAGGAATTCCGATTTCGATGGCGCGTACTAGGCCGTCGATAGGCGATCTTGCCGCCGCCGGAACGGCGTGTTAGCGTCTGCGGCGAATCTGGTTCGGATTCATCAATCCGGAAAGGTCGGAAGAATATGGCCAGCATAATTCACAAGGTCGTGGCCGGCGGCGCCCTGGCCGGGGCGACTCTGTTCGGGGCGATTCTCGGTACTGCGCAGACCGCGTCGGCGACACCGGTACACCCCAGTGTGAACGCCTGCGACCTGCCGACCGCGCCGAACAACGACGCCAACCTCAAGCAGTCGTTCAGCGACTGTAATGACTGCCAGGTGCAGGCGACCAACGACATCAGGGACTGGAACTTCAGCCTCCGGTTCTACTGCGTCTACAACAACAGCACCGGGCTCAGCGACGAATACTGGAACCTGCCCACTGGGCCTGGTGGGCTGGCGGCCTGACGCAAGAATGGCGTCCCGGTGTCTCTCGGGACGCCATTTCTCGTCGGCGATCAGTTACCCGGCCACACGATGGGATGCTCGAAGTACGGGCTGACGCCGTCGCCCTTCGACGGGCCGTTGTTCCACTCGACCCGCTGGATCGAGCCGCCGCCCGGCATCAGGTAGGGGAGGCAGCTTTCGTAGGACTTCCCGTTCGCGAACGGCTTCGGCGGCTGCTTGTCGTCGCACCGCGAGAAGGTCCCGAGGAAGATGATGCTGCTCTGCTTCTGCCCGCGGTCATCGATCGCGTCGAGCGTCAGCCTCCATGAAAAACGATCCATTAGCTAAAAAGCCCCGCACGGGAGTAGCACGCTGAACAGGGCCGGACGGTTCACCGCAGAAGTGGGAATGTGGATTTCGGGGGTACGTAAGGACGTCTGACGTCCGGGCGGGACCGGTGCGGCGGCGTGGGTAGGTAACGGGGTGTGAGCCCGCTAGGCCTGCTGCGGCGCCGGACCCGCCCCTCCGTGGCGCTCGGAGTGCTGGTCGCGGGCCTGTACGTCGTCGTTGCGACCTCACTGGCCCATGCGCTCACACACGTGCTGCCCGTTCACTCGCTGAACATCGTGTACGTGCTCGGCACCCTGGTGATCGGGGTGGTGTGGGGCCTCGCGTTCGGGGTCGCGATGGCGGTGGTGAGCACGATCGCCTTCGACCTCTTCCTCACCCCGCCCCCGTGGACCGTACGGCCGCTCACGGGCGAGTTCCTCGCGGTCCTCGCGGTCTTCCTCGCCGTCGGGCTGCTGGCCGGTTCGATCTCCAGGCTCGTACGGACCCTGGCCGCCGGACCCGACGAGGGCGCCCGCGGCGAGCTCGGCCGGCTCCTGGAGGAGCAGGACGCGCTACGGCGCCTCGCGACGATGGTCGCCCGCAACGTCCCGGCGGCCGAGATCCTCGACGGCGTCGCGCGGGAGATGGGACGGGTCCTGGAGGCCAGGTACGCCGTGGTGGCCCGGTACGAGCCGGACGGCACGGCGACCATCTGCGGCATCTGGAACTTCGAGGTCATGTCCGTCGGTTCGCGCTGGCCGCTCGACGAGGGCACCGTCATGGAGCTCGTGGCCCGCACGAGGAAGGCCGGCCGGGTCGACGTGATCGAGGGTTCGGGGCGGCTGGCCTCCATGCTGCGCGCGCGCGGGATCGTCTCCGCGGTCGGCTGCCCGATCTGGATCGGCCAGTGCCTGTGGGGCGTGGTGATCGCGGCGTCGAACACCCGGTCCCCCCTGGCGGAGGACACCGAGGAACGCATGGGGGGCTTCGCCGAACTCGCGGGCGCCGCGATCGCGAACGCCAAGCGCGAGGCCGACCTGCGGGACTCCCGCGCTCGCGTCGTCTCCGCCGCCGACGACACCCGGCGCCGGATCGAGCGCGATCTGCACGACGGCACGCAGCAGCGCCTGGTCTCGATCTCGCTTCAGATGCGGGGGATCGAGGCGTTCGTACCGCCCGGGCTGGATTCGCTCAGGAGGCAGGTGTCCCAGGCGATCCGTGCCATCGACGACACCGTCGCGGATCTCCAGGAGATCTCGCGTGGCGTGCACCCGGCGATCCTCGCGAAGGGCGGCCTGCCGCACGCGCTCAAGGCCCTCGCCCGCCGGTCCGCCGTCCAGGTGGAGCTCAACGTGTTCGCCGAACGCCGGTTGCCGGAGCGCTTCGACGTGACCGTCTACTACGTCGTGTCCGAGGCGCTGCTGAACGCGGCCAAGCACGCCCAGGCCTCCCTGGTGCACGTCGACCTGAAGGTGAACGACGACGACCTTCGGCTGTCGATCCGCGACGACGGGATCGGGGGCGCCGACCCCCGCCGCGGGTCCGGCCTCATCGGCCTCACCGACCGGATCGAGGCCCTCGGCGGATGGCTCAAGATCGTGAGCCCGGCGGGACGGGGTACGACGCTGGTCGCCGAGATCCCGACCAATGGCGCCGTCCGCCCCGGCACCCCGTTCTGACCCCGAGAGCGTGTTGGACAGGGCTTCGGTGGACCCGTCCTAGGGTTCGACGGTGATCGTCGCGGTCGACGCCAGGTCCTTGTCCACCCACTCGCCGGGCGACAGGGACGCACACCCCGTACCGCCCACCCCCGTGCAGACCCGCACCGTGCCCTCGGCCAGGTTGTCGAGGACGCGGTGCGTCCCGACCTCACCGGTGAGGTAATGCACCCCATAGCCGGCGTACAGGAGTGACGGCCGCCCGCCGTTCCATCCGGCATCCTGCGGATAGACGCACACGGACCCGTACGGGCAGCCCTCGTAGGTGCCTGACGCCTGGGCGGCCGTCGCGCCGGTCGTCAGGGCTCCGGCGGCGATTGCGAGCGCCGTGGCGACCCTCATCGTTCTTCGCATGATCCGTCCGATCCTCGTCGATCTCCCGCGCTCTCGGCGGGCTGTCATCGAGCATGCAAGAAGCCGGATCGGATGTCGTTGCCGCTCCGCGCCCGCCGGTTGCCCTTCCGTGCCCCGTCGCTGTCAACAGTGAGTCACGGCGGAGGCGGTGAGTAGTGGAGCTGTCGCACTTGGCCACCGCGCCGGTAGGGTCACAGTCGAAGACAGAGCCTTGACACTTCGGTCAGGGCGGCATGGCCGATCATCCGGGTACCCGCCGTACCCGTGCTCTCTGGGCTGGAGGCCCCCCGAACATGGACTTCGCCATCACGCATCACCTTGTTGGGGAGATCGCAGTCGTCCAGGTGAGCGGATGGATCGAGCTCGCATCCGCCCCGAAGCTCCGCGACACTCTGGTCGAGGTGATCGACGATGGCCATGTGCATCTGGTGATCGACCTGTCCGAGGTCGTCTTCCTGGACTCCACGGGCCTGGGCGTGCTCATCTCCCTCCTGCACCGGCTCCGTTCCCGCGACGGCTCCCTCGCGCTGGCAGGCGCCAAGGACCGGGTCTACAAGGTGTTCCACACCACGCAGCTCACCAAGGTCCTCACCCTCACCGAGACCATCGACGACGCCATCACCGCCATCAACACCGGCACCGCGGGGCCTCGAAAGTACTGATCGGTGCAGGTCAAAGGTTTTCCTTCCCAGGTGGCGCCACCGGCGATGCTTGTTGTGATACTGGGTGTATGGCCACGAGCTGCCTGATCGTCGACGACAACGCCACGTACACGGCGGCCCTTCGGATCCAGTTCGAGCGGGACGGGATCAGTGTGGTCGGCGTCGCGTCGACCGTTGACGACGCCCTGGGGCTGATCGAGGAGCACCGTCCGGACGTCGCCCTCGTCGATATCCGCCTGGGTACGGAGAACGGCATCGAGTGCGCGCGGCGGCTCGCGAACGCGGTCGGTCCGCGCCGGCCATTCGTGATCTTGATTTCGGCGTACCAGCATCCGGACGCGGTCATGGCCGCCGCCGCGGCGTTCGGGTTCCTACCCAAGTCCGACCTGTCGGTGGGGGCGGTCGACCAGCTCCTCACGCGAGATCGGGGCGGCGACGCCTGATCCGCGGGGCTCAGCTCGGGAACGACCGGGCGACCTCGGCGAGTTCGTCCAGGGCCCGGTAGGCCTCCTCGGGCGGAAGCGTGGGCAGGTCCAGCAGCATCCGGTCGACCCCGGCGTCCGCGAGCCGCCTGATGATCTCGGGCTCGGCCGGTACGGCGTAGACCGTCACGGTTAGGTCCGACCGCCCGGCCCCGGCGGCGCGCCGCCTCAGCTCGGCGGTCCCGCGGGCGATCTCGTCGGCGCCCAGCCCGTACGTCGGCATCCAGCCATCGCCGTAGTCCAGGACGCGGTCGAGCGCCTTCGGCCCGTTGCCGCCCACGAGGATCGGCGGATGCGGCCGCCGTACGGGCTTGGGCCAGCAGAAGATCGGGTCGAAGTCGACGAACCGGCCATGAAACTCGGCCTCGTCCTCGGTCCAGATCTCCTTCACGGCGAGGACGCGCTCGCGGAGCAGCGCCATCCGCGTCTTCGGATCGGTGCCGTGGTCGCGCATCTCCTCGAGGTTCCAGCCGGCGCCCACGCCCAGGACGGCCCGGCCGCCGGAGACGCGATCGAGGCTCGCGACCTGCTTGGCCGTCGTGATGGGGTCGCGCTGGACCAGGAGGAGGATCCCGGTGCCGAGCAGGAGCCGATCGGTCTCCACGGCCGCCGCGGTGAGCGCCACGAACGGATCGAGTGTCCGGTAGTACTTCGAGGGGAGCTCGTCGCCCTCCGGCCAGGGCGACGCCCGCCGCACCGGGATGTGCGTGTGCTCGGCGACGAACAGCGACTCGAAGTCGCGCTCCTCGAGCGCGCACCCCAGGTCGTCCGGTGCGATTCCCCCGTCGGTGACGAACGTCGCTACACCGAATTTCATTCGGCCCCCCGATCTCTCCAGCAGACTCCTTCCAGCGCGCCCTCACGACCAAACCAGCAGGTCACGCGCCCGTCTCGTCGTCCTCCGGCGGGTTTCGACGGGCGAGTACGAGGTGTTCGTCGTCGACGCCGAACTCGATCACCGCGCCGTCCCCGATCTCGCCGCCCAGCAGTGCGCGGCCGATGCGCGTCTCGACCTCGCGGGCGATGAACCGCCGCAGCGGGCGGGCGCCGTAGACGGGGTCGAAGCCCAGGCGGGCGATGTACGAGCGGGCCTCCGGGTCGACCTCCAGGGTCATCCGGCGGTCGGCGAGGCGCTCGCGCAAATCGTCGAAGATCAGGTCGACGATCCGTTCGATCTGGGCGCGGCTCAGCGGCTTGAACAGCACGATGTCGTCGACGCGGTTCAGGAACTCCGGGCGGAAGTGCGTCCGCAGCGCGGCCAGCACGGTGTGGCGGATGCCGGGCTCGATCTCGCCCTCCTCCGTGACGCCCTCCAGGAGCAGGTCCGAGCCGATGTTCGAGGTCATGATCAGGACGGTGTTGCGGAAGTCGACCGTACGGCCCTGGGCGTCGGTCAGCCGTCCGTCGTCGAGGACCTGGAGCAGGGCGTTGAAGACGTCGGTGTGGGCCTTCTCGATCTCGTCGAACAGCACCACGGAGTACGGCTTGCGGCGGACCGCCTCGGTGAGCTGGCCGCCCTCCTCGTACCCGATGTAGCCCGGCGGCGCCCCGACCAGGCGGCTGACCGTGTGGCGTTCCTGGTACTCGCTCATGTCGAGGCGGATCATGTTCTCCTCGGTGTCGAACAGCGCCTCGGCGAGGGCCTTGGCCAGCTCGGTCTTGCCGACGCCGGTGGGCCCGAGGAAGACGAACGAGCCGATCGGGCGCCGCGGGTCCTTGATGCCGGATCGGGCGCGGATGATCGCGTCGGTGACGAGCTGCACGGCCTCGTCCTGGCCGATGACCCGCTCGTGCAGGACCTGGTCGAGCCGCAGGAGCTTGTCCCGCTCGCCCTCCTTCAGCCGGCTGACCGGGATGCCCGTCCAGTGGGCCACGATGGAGGCGATCTCGTCCTCGGTGACCACCTCGCGGAGCAATCGGTGCTCGCCGTGCTTGGCGGCCAGCCTCTCCTCCTCGGCCGACAGCCGGCGCTCCAGCTCCGGCAGCAGGCCGTGCCGCAGTTCCGCGGCCCGGTTCAGGTCGTAGTCGCGCTCGGCCTGCTCGGCTTCCCGGCGGACCCGCTCGATCTCCTGCCGTAGATCCTGGACCTTGCGCAGCGCGTGCCGCTCGGCCTCCCACTGGGCGCGCATCGCGTCGGCCTGGGCCCGCAGGTCACCCAGCTCCTTGTGAAGGTCGTGCAGCCGCGCCCTGCTCGCCGGGTCCTCCTCCTTCTCCAGGGCGGCGGCCTCGATCTCCAGGCGCATGACCCGGCGGGTGAGCCCGTCCAGCTCGGCGGGCATCGAGTCGATCTCGGTACGGAGCTTCGCGCACGCCTCGTCGACCAGGTCGATCGCCTTGTCGGGCAGGAAACGGTCGGAGATGTAGCGATGGCTCAGCCGTACCGCGGCCACGATCGCCGCGTCCTGGATCGTCACGCCGTGGAAGACCTCCAGGCGCTCCCGCAGCCCGCGCAGGATCGAGATCGCGTCCTCCACCGACGGCTCGTCCACCAGCACCGGCTGGAATCGGCGTTCGAGCGCCGCGTCCTTCTCGATGTACCGGCGGTACTCCTGCACCGTCGTCGCGCCGATCATGTGCAGCTCACCGCGCGCCAGCATCGGCTTGAGCATGTTCCCGGCGTCCATCGAACCCTCGGTCGCGCCCGCGCCGACCACGTTGTGCAGCTCGTCGACGAACAGCAGGATCCGCCCGGCCGCCGCCTTGACCTCGTTCAGGACCGCCTGCATCCGCTCCTCGAACTCGCCCCGGTACTTCGCCCCCGCGACCAGCGCGCCCAGGTCCAGGCTGAAGACCGTCTTGTCGCGGAGCCCCTCCGGCACGTCACCGCGCTCGATCCGCTGCGCCAGCCCTTCGGCGATCGCGGTCTTGCCGACACCCGGATCGCCGACCAGCACCGGATTGTTCTTGGTCTTACGCGACAGGATCTGCATGACCCGCCGGATCTCGGAGTCCCGGCCGATCACCGGATCGAGCCGCCCCTCCCGCGCCTCGGCCACCAGATCACGCCCGTACTTCTCCAGCGCCTCGTACGCGGCCTCGGGGCTCGACGACGTCACCCGCTGGTTGCCACGTACGCGCTCCACCGCCTCGGCGAACTTCTCTTCCGGTACGCCGGTGATCACGCCGTCGTTGATCAGCGCGAGGAGCAGGTGTTCGACCGAGACATAGTCGTCTCTGAGCCGCTGCGCCTCCTGGAAGGCGCTCTCCAGCACCTGCCCGAGCCGCCGCGTGACGCGCACCTGGCCGGGGGCGGCCCCGGTCCCTGAGACGCGGGGACGCCTGCCGAGCGTGGACTCCATCTCGTGGCGCAGGAGCCCGGGGTCGACGTTCGCCTGCTCGAGCAGCCGCGGCGCCAGCCCGCCGGGCTGGTCGAGGAGGGCCATCGTCAGGTGTTCGGCGTCGACGTCGCCGTGCCCCATCTCCACCGCACGCGACCGCGCGGCCTGGAGGGCCTCCTGCGATTTCTCGGTCAGCGTGTTCATGTCCATGATCGATCTCCCAAGCGTCGGGAACGATGCTGCGCGTCCCACTCCAGGGCGGCGATGCGATCGAGCAGCTCACAGACCAGCCCGAGCGAGGCGTAGTTCAGCGCGAACCCGGCGCGCAGCCGCTGGACCCTGCCGACCACGGCCACCTGTACGGGCGCGAACCACAGCTCACCCGAGACGTCCCGCTCGGCGTCCAGCACGCCCAGCGCCACGAGCCGGCGGATCAGGTCCGGATGGACGCCGGTCGCGTGCGCGAACGACTCGAGGTCGAGCCGCAGGGGCCTCATCAGCGCGTACGTCATCGGCCCCTCCTCGGATCGAAGTTCGACGTGTGGGCGAGCTCCTCGAACAGGCGCCGCTCGTCGGGGCCGAGGCTCGGCGGCACGACGATCTGGATCTCGGCGTACACGTCGCCCGGCCGGCCGCGCGGGTTCGGCAGGCCACGGCCGCGCAGCCGCAGCCGGCGCCCGGTGGAGGATCCGGCCGGCACCGTCACCTTGGTCTCGCCGCCGGGCGTCTCGAGCGGTGCCGTCGTGCCCAGCGCCGCCTCCCACGGGGTGACCGGCAGCCGCGTGTGGACGTCCCGTCCCTCCACCCGGTAGCGCGCGTCCGGCCGGATCCGCACGATCAGGTACAGGTCGCCCGGCGTCCCGCCGTCGCGGCCACGGCCGCCCTGCCCGGCGAGCCGGATGCGCCGGCCCTCGGTGACGCCGGCCGGGACGCTGACCTCGATGCCACGCGTGCCCTCCGGCCCGGAGACCGAGAGGCCGCGCCGGGTACCGCGGTACGCCTCCTCGACCGAGATCTCGATCTCGCTCTCCTGGTCGGCGCCGGGCATCGCGCCCCAGCCCCCGCCACCCGGGCCCGTACGCCCGACCCGGCCACCGCCGAACATGTCGCCGATGATGTCCTCGATGTCCACCTCTCCGCCGAAGCCGCCCCGGAACCCGCCCGCACCCGCGCCGGCGCGGGCCCAGGTCTCGGGATCGACGTCCGCCGGCACCCGGCGAAAGTCCTCGCCGAACGCGTCGTAGCGCCGTCGCTGGTCCGGGTCGGACAGGACCGCGTACGCCTCGGAGATGTCCTTGAATCGCTCCTCACCGTCGGGAGACTTGTTCACGTCAGGGTGGAGCCTGCGCGCCAGCGTCCGGTAGGCGCGCTGGATCTCCTCCTGGCTCGAGGTCCTCGCCACCCCGAGATCCGCGTAGAAGTCACGGCCCTGCGCCATCACCGGGCCCCTTCGCGACAACGACCAGCGCGGGTCGCAGCTGGGCCTCACCGTCGCCGTAGCCGGGCCGTACGACGTGCACGATGGTGCCGTCCGGCGCGTCCGTGCCGCCGTCGGTGTTCACCGCCTCGTGCCGGGTGGGATCGAACATGCGCCCCATGTCGTCCCGCCGAGGGAACCCGAGCCGGGCGATGATCTCCAGGCCGTGCTCGAGCACCGACCGCACGCCCTCGATCACCGAGTTCGGGTCGGCGTCGGCGTGATCGAGAGCGCGTTCGAGGTTGTCCAGCACGGGCAGCCACTCGGCGGCCGTCCTGGCTCGCTCGCCGGCCCGTTGCCGTTCGACCTCCCGGGCGGCCCGTTTGCGGTAGTTGTCCAGGTCCGCCAGTGCTCGCCGCCACCGGTCCTCCAGTTCGGCGATCCTCGCGGTGGGGTCCTCCGCCGGCCGATCGCCGGTCTCCTCGGGCCCTTGGGGCATGTGCTCATTCATCGGTGGTGAACTCCGCGTCGATCACGTCACCGTCCTGCCCGGCGGGGCCGCGGTGCCCCGGCGGCGGTCCGGCGGCGGTGAGGGCCTGGTAGATCTGCTGGAGCTCGGCGGTCAGGGAGCGGATCCGCTCGATGGGCGCCTCCTCCTTGACGGCCTGGTGCGCGTCCGCGACGAGCAGCTGAGCGCGGGCCCGTTCGTGTTCGGGCACGTTGCCGCCGGCCTCGCGAAGGCGCTTTTCGACCTGGTAGGTGACCGCGTCCAACTCGTTGCGGGCGTCGATGGTCTCCCGCAGGCGGGTGTCCTCGCTGCTGTGGGCCTCGGCCTCGCGGATCATCCGTTCGATCTCGTGCTGGTCCAGATTGGTGGACTCGCTGATCGAGATCGCCTGCTCGGCGCCGGTGTCCCTGTCGCGTGCGGAGACGTTGAGGATGCCGTTGGCATCGATATCGAAGGTGACCTCGACCTGGGGTTCCCCGCGCGGCGCGGGCCGGATGTTCTCCAGCCGGAACCGCCCCAGCGTCCGGTTGTCCGCCGCCCGCTCCCGTTCGCCCTGCAGGACGACGACGTCGACGGCGGTCTGGGCGTCCTCGGCCGTGCTGAAGGTCTCGGACCGGCGTACGGGGATGGTGGTGTTGCGCTCGATGGTCTTGGTCATCACCCCGCCCAGGGTCTCCAGACCGAGGGAAAGCGGTGTGACGTCGAGGAGGACGACGTCTTCGACCTCGCCCTTCAGCACCCCGGCCTGGATCCCGGCGCCGAGCGCGACGACCTCATCGGGGTTGACGGTCATGTTCGGGTCCTTGCCGCCGGTCAGCCGCCGTACCAGGGCCTGAACCGCCGGGATCCGGGTGGACCCGCCGACCAGGATGATCTCGTCGATGTCGTCGGAGGTGACCTTCGCGTCGGCCATCGCCTGGCGTATCGGCCCCTCGCAGCGACCCAGCAGATCACCGATGAGCTGCTCGAACGTGGACCGCATCAGCGTGGTGTCGAGGTGCTTGGGGCCGGTGGCGTCCGCGGTGATGAACGGCAGGTTCACCGTGGTCTGGGTCACCGACGACAGCTCCACCTTCGCCTTCTCCGCGGCCTCGAACAGGCGTTGCAGCGCCTGGGGGTCCTGCCGCAGATCGATCCCGGTATCGGACTGGAACTCGTTCGCCAGGTGGTCCACGATCCGCCGGTCGAAGTCGTCACCGCCCAGATGTCCGTCCCCGGACGTGGCGCGGACCTCCACCACCCCGTCCCCGACGTCCAGCAGGCTCACGTCGAAGGTGCCGCCGCCCAGATCGAACACCAGGACCGTCTCGTTGCCCTTCTTGTCCAGCCCGTACGCCAGCGCGGCCGCGGTCGGCTCGTTGATGATCCGCAACACCTCGAGCCCGGCGATCCGCCCCGCGTCCCGTGTGGCGTGCCGCTGCGCGTCGTTGAAGTACGCCGGGACCGTCACGACGACCGCGGTCACCCGCTCGCCCAGGTACCGGCCCGCGTCGTCGGCCAGCTTCCGCAGGACCATCGCGGAGATCTCCTCCGGCGCGTACAGCTTCCCGTCCACCTCGAACCGCACCGCGCCGTCCGGACCCGGCACCACCGTGTACGTGATCGCGTCCAGCTCGCTGGAGACCTCGTCGTACCGGCGTCCGATGAACCGTTTCGCCGAATACAGCGTGCCCTTGGGGTTGAGGATCGCCTGCCGGCGGGCGAGCTGACCGACCAGGCGCTCACCCTCCGGGGTGAACGCCACCACGGACGGCGTCGTCCGCGACCCCTGCGCGTTCGGCAGCACCGTCGCCGAACCGTCCACCATCGCCGCGATCACCGAATTCGTCGTACCAAGATCGATCCCCGCTGCCTTCGGCATGACTCCCCCCTCGCGCGACGGACGGACCTGCGTCCCCAATCGACGCTTGTCCCTCACGTGGCCTGGCGCATCCTCAGACCTGGTAGTCCTGACGCCGGCCGAAGGCCGGGTGGGGTACGTGCCTTGCGGGCCGGTCGGCATGGCCTGACGGCCCCGGCGCGGGTACGCGCCGAGGCCGCCAGGTCCCATGGCTACGGGCGTACGGCCTGCAGCACGGTCCACGGGCGTGGGTTGAGCCCGCTCGGCACCGTGACGGCCGACTCGAACCGGAAGCCGGCACCCTCGATCAGCGCGGCGAACTCCGTCTCGGTGCGTACCCGCCCACCGGTCACCACCTGCAGGCAGAGGCTCATCATGTCGATGTGGTCGGGCTCGGGCCCGGCCGGGCGCGTCCAGTCGACGACGGCCAGCCGGCTGCCGGACGGGGCACCGCGGTAGACGTTGGCCAGGATGCGGGCGGCGTTCTCGTCACTCCAGTCGCACAGCACCTGCTTCATGAGGTACAGGTCGGCGGGCGGCGGGGCGTCCTCGAAGAAGTTCCCCTCGACGAAGTCGATCCGGTCGGCCGGCGGTGCCGCGTCGACGGCCGCCTCCCGGCCACGCTCGACGATGTCCGGCACGTCGAAGACCGTCCCGCGAGCCTGCGGCGCGGCCCCCAGGACGTGCGACAGCAGGACACCCAGGCTGCCGCCGACATCCACGATCTCCGCATAGGGGGAGAAGTCGTAGTGTTCGGCGAGGCCACGTCCCGCGTCCACGCTGAAGTCGGCCATGGCCGCGGCGTGCCACGCGCGCTCGCGCTGGTTGTGCTCGTAGTACCCGTACAGGTCGTCGCCCTGGGCGTCCCTGACGGGTCGGCCGGTGAGGACCGTCTCGTGCAGGCGGCCCATCCGGTTCCACATGCCCTCGCCCATGTTCATCATGGTCATGTTCTGGAGGGCGTCCCCGCCTCCGCCCAGCGAGGCGCCGAGCTCGGTCAGCGCGAACCCGTTCTCCCCGTCCCGCTCGACCAGCCCGAGCAATCCGCACGTGAGAAGGAACAGCTCAAAGGTCTCAGGATGAGCGCCGAGCTCGGCTGCCAGATCCGCACTGGTGCGCGGCCCCGAGGCCAGGCGTTCGGCGAGTTCGAACCGTACGGCGGTGGCGACGATCTGGAAGTCCCACGGCCGGAACACGATCTGGGTGAGCCTGCTGGCCGCACCCGTCTGCGGCGCCATCTTCAGTGGTTCATCCAGTCTGGGTGACATATCAGTCCCTGTCTTATTTGCGGTGATCAACGACCGCAGATTAGCGCGGGGACGGGGCCATTTCGTGCCTTGGCCGGGCGAATAGGGGGTGTCGAGTCGACGACGCAGATCCGTCAGTCCGGTGCGCTAGAAATCGGGTGTTCCACCCCCTATTCGAAGGACGACGATGTCCGAGATCCCCGCTGCCTCCGAGCCCGCCGACCGCGACGAGGCACGAGGTCTGCCGCACAGCTGCTACCTGCTGGAGTTCTCCGTGTCGCCGGGCGGCGCGCGGCTGGGCGACGTCTTCGTGGGCCGCACCGGCGACGACCGGTGCGATCGGGCCCTCGCCCGTGTCATCGCGGGCAGGGACGCGGCCGTCAACACGGTCCTGGACGGGTACGAGTTCGACACGGTGTTGGCGAGCCCGCTGCTGACCAGGGTGTTCGAGTTCCAGGACCGGATCGCGGCGGACGCCGACGACTCTGAGGCGAGGGCCGAACTCGACCGGATCCTGGAGGCCGCCGGGGACGGGCGGGCGCCGACCTCGTACGACGGTGTGACGGTCGAGGGGCTCGGCCTGGACTGGGACGCCCTCGCCGCGGCGGTGCAGCCGCTGCGCGAGCCGATCCTGGACGGCGGGTGGGTCGGCGTCCGCTGGGCCGACCCCGGCCTGCGGCACCCGGAGAGTTACCTCCACGTCTACACGGATCCGGCCGAGCCCGAGGACCTGCACCTCGGGCTGAACGACCTGGAGCACGGCGACGACGACGAGACCGCCGCCACGCCGTGAGACGACGAGGGGCCTTCCGGACGGATTCCGGAAGGCCCCAGGGTCACGCGGCCACTACTTCTTGGCGCTGATCTTGATCTTCATCGAGGTGCCGGACTGCGAGAGCACCTGGATCGTGGTGCCGGTGGCCGGCAGGACCGCCCCGGCGGTCGGCGCTGCGGCGTACCAGTACGTTCCGGTGTCGTCGAACAGCGGCTGCGCGGCCAGACCCTGGATGGGGCTCGCCTTGCCCTTGATGTGCAGGTTGATCGAGTCCGCCCGCCTGAGCGAGAACGGAGCGTCGTAGGCCGTGATGCGCGGACGCCACAGCGTGCCCTCGGCGTTGGTGATCGGCGCCGGGTGCGCGTCGATCGGCAGGATGAGGCCCTCACCTGGGTGCACGCTGGTGTTGTTGTCCGGGTTCGAGGCGTCCCAGTACGAGATCAGCAGGCCGGTCTGGTACGGGAAGTGCTCCACGAAGTCCGGCCGGTCGGGGAAGCCGAAGTTGTACGGACCGGTCTTCATGTACTTGTCGTTCGGCTGGTAGGTCCGGTTCGACGCGATGTAGTAGTTCGGGAAGGACTGGGTCTCGGTGCCGGTGGTGGGCCGGAAACCGTCGAGGGTCCATCCGTTGGCGCCGTTCTCCGCGCCGTCGGTGAGCACGGTCTGGCCGTCCGCCTTGACGGTGATTTCGTCACCGAAGAAGCCGTCCAGCGCGACCCCGCCGTCGCTGACGTAGCGGAAGCGGAACTCGATGTTCTTGCCGGCCATCGAGTCCAGCGGCACGCTCATGTCGGTCCAGGCACCGTTGCTGCTGCCGGTCAGCGCGGGCGCGTTGCCGGAGTCACGCTGGAACGGCTGCCCGTTCACCGTGCCGTCGAGCGTCGTCCAGTGCGCGCCGCCGTCGGAGGACGCCTGCGCGTAGAGGTAGTCGAAGTCCTGCTCGATGTCATAGCGGGCCTTCAGGCTGACCGACGCGGAGGTCTTGCCCGTGAGGTCGATCGTCCTGGTCATCGAGGTGTCCAGGTTGTCGCCCTTGGTGCTCCACCACTGGTTGGCGCCCGCGAACGGCTTCCCGTACTGGAAGGTCTTCGTCCGGTCCGGCAGCTGCACGACCGCGGCCTGGTTCTTGGCCGAGTTGTACTCGTGCGGGCCGAGCTTCAGCGTCGCCGTACCGCCGGACTTGATCTGCGTGTAGTCCAGCCAGCCGAGCTGCAGCTTGGACCAGGCGTCCAGGTCGTTGGCGCGCAGACCGACCGGCTCATTCTTGCCGGACACGCGGTCCTGCGCCATGAGCGACCACCAGTTGATGCCGTTGTCGCCGCCGGCGGTGTCGTACAGGTCGGGCAGGCCGAGGTCGTGGCCGTACTCGTGGGTGAAGACCGAGACGCCGCCGTTCTCCGGCTGCATCGTGTAGTCGCCGACCCAGATGCCGGTGTCGCCGATCTGGGTGCCGCCCGCCAGGTCACCGTCCGGACCGGACGTGTTGTTCTGGTAGGCGTAGGAGCGGTGGCTCCAGATGGCGTCCTCGCCGTAGACCGGGTCGCCGTCGGCCTGGTCGCCACCGGCGTGCACGATCTGGAAGTGGTCGATGTAGCCGTCCGGTTCGTTGAAGTTGCCGTCGCCATCGTGGTCGTAGCGGTCCCACTGGTCGAACTGCGCCAGGTCCGCCTTGATCTGCGCGTCGGTACGGCCGGCGGCACGCTGGGAGTCGAACCACGCGTTGACGCCGTCGCGAACCAGGTCATAGGAGTTGCTGCAGATGGTGCCGCCGCAGGGGTACCCGTTGGACCGGCCGTAGCGGGCCTCGTTGTACTTGACCTTCACCCAGTCGGTGACGGTGCCATCGACGCTGTAGCGGCCGGACGACGCCTTGTTGTAGAAGTTCGCGAGCGAGTCCACCTTGGGGTCGGTGGAGAAGTACAGATCCTGGAAGTGCTGCCGGTTGAAGTCCGGCTGCCAGATCGTGGAGTTGTCCTTGGTGCTGTCCGGCTTCGCGATCTGGTTGTGCAGCGGACCGTCGAAACGCGTCGGCCCGGGGGTGGCCGGGTCGGTGTCCTTGTCGGGGTAGTTCGGGTCACGGTCGTCGCCGAACTCCGCGAGCACCGTGAAGATCTTGTCGGTCTTCTCCCTGGCCAGCTCGACGTACTGGTCGACCCGGTGGGAGCCCTTTCCGCCCTCGGCCTTCGTGCCCAGCTTCACAACGGTGCTCGCGCCGCGCTTCTCGGCGTGCTTCGTGCCCTTCAGCACGTCGGTCAGCGCCGTCTGGCGCAGTGCCCGGCGCTTCTTCTCGGCGGTGCCGAGCAATTCATCGGCCGGCTGCGTGCTGCTCGCCGTGGCCTGTGGGTGGGCCGACGGCGGCGCCGCGACCACGGTGGGGACCACCGTGGCGAACCCGGCCACCACGAGGGCGGCCGTGGTCAGGCCGGCAAGAACCTTGTGTCGCAACGCGTTCCTCCAAGCTCACACAAAAGAGGCCGGTCGCCACCGCTCAGGCGACGCCGGAGTTGCGCACTTTAGCTGAATAGCGAAATTTCAGATATATGGCTAAATGCCAGGTGAGGGGGTTGGCTGGCCGACTTCTGCCACGCGCGCCCGCGTTCGGGCCGAAGGTCTCGAACGGGACACGACGGGGCCGTTCCAGCGGCCTCGGCCCGACGGCGGCGGATCCGCTATTCGCGCTGGTCAGGGCAGGTGTGGCCGGTTCCGCGGGTACGGACGGCTACGGTGCGTCGGCATGCGTCGTGACCTGGAGTGTCTCCGTCGCGCGGACGCGGCGTGACCGGTGCCGGTCACGCGACCTCGACGTAGTCGAGCTCCGCGAAGCCGCTGTGGTTCTGGAACCGCAGGGTGTTCCAGCCGGCGCCCAGCTGTACGCCGACGGCGACCTGGTTGTAGGTCTCCCAGGCCTGCTGCGGGTAGTCGACGACCTGGGAGGCCGCGCCGTTGACCGTCAGGAGGTGCTGGGCGGCGCCGTAGCCCGCGGAGTAGTCGACGTGTGCGGTGTAGGCGCCCGCGGTCGGGGCGAAGACCGTGATGTCGACCCAGCTGTCCGCGTTGTCCAGCTTGGCGACCACGGCGCCCTGCGAGGCGCTGGAGGTCTGCCGGACCACCGCGTCGTTGATCGCGCCCTGCTCGGCCTCGTAGCGGACCCGGCTGCCGCGGACCACCGGGTAGTCGTTCGCCCAGCCGAGGTCGGCGACGTACATGCCCCGGCCGTTCGCCAGCCAGCCGTGGAAGAAGATGTGCGCCCCGAGCACGTCGGCGCCGCCCGGCCCCTGCACCGCGCCGTCCAGGCTGTCGGTGGTCAGCAGCGGCCGGTACGCCTTGGTGTACGGGCCGGTCAGCGAGCCCGAGACGCCGTAGCCGGTGCTGTAAGTGTTCTGGCTGTAGACCCCGGTCGCGTAGAACAGGACGTACCGCGACGGTCGCCTGACCAGCTTCGGCGCCTCGATGACGCCGCCCTCTTCCGGCCGGTCGTTGCGCAACAGCTCGGTCCGGCCGCCGGTCATGGTGACGCCGTCCGCCGCGACGGGCTGCAGCCAGATGATCGTGGGTGCGCCGATCGCGTTCCCGTCGTTCTTGTACACGAGGTAGCGGCGGCCGTCGGTGTCCACGAAGCTCGACGGGTCGATGTCGCCGCCCTCGGACGCGTTGCACACCAGCGGTGCGCCGCCGACCGAGGCGTACGGGCCCGCGGGGCTGCTCGCCACGGCCGCGCCGACGCACATCCGGCCCTGGGCGACGCTGGGGCCGGCGAAGTACATCAGGTACTTGCCGTCGGAGCGCTGCGACACGTCCGGCGCCCAGAAGCCGCCGTCGCCCGCCCAGCTCGGCTTCGAAGGCAGGGCGTCGCCCTTGACCGTCCACGGGCCGGTCGCCGCCGGGGCGGTGGCGTAGGGGATCCGGCCGGAACCGCTGCTGGTCGAGTACGCGTAATAGGTGCTGCCGACCTGGGTCACCGACGGATCGGGGAAGTCCTGGCCGATCACCAGCGACGGCGACTGCGTGGCGGCGTTCGCCGTGCCCGGCACGAAAAGGCCGATAATGGCCAGAATAATGACAGGCAGCGTTTTACGTGCGCGCATGGCGGAATCCCTCGCTCCAATTGACCACTAAGCGTTCTTATACACCAGGAATTCCACCAATTGAAGAGGTACTTCTCGCACCCGATCCGGATTGACGCGGGCCCCCTCCCGAACCCCAGCGGTAGGAATGCGCCTAGGCTCCCGGGCGATGAAGGAGGACCGTGGAGCCGTTGCAGCCGGACGACCCGGCTTGGGTCGGTCCCTCCCGGTTACTGGCCCGGCTGGGCGCGGGCGGGATGGGCGTCGTCCACCTCGGGCGCGCGCGGAGCGGCCGTACGGTCGCGGTGAAGGTCGTGCGCACGGCCTTCGCCGACGCGCCGCACTACCGCGCGCCGAGGCCGCCGGCGGAGGGAGCTCCAGCACCGGCCGGCCGAGCGGCGACCACGCGAACGGAAGCAACTGACCGGGACCCCTCCCGGAAGCGGGCGGTTAGCGTCCACACGGAACACGGGCGGAGAGGACTGACCATGACGCTGGCGATGCCGGGTCCCACGAGCAAGGTCACCATCCTGCCGAAGGATGTCGGGAGTCTCGCCCACGGGCTTCCGCCGGCGCAGCCGGGCACGCTGTTCGTCCTGGGCGCGAACGGCGGGATGAGCGTGTCGCCGGACGCCCGGTTCGACCTGGTGTTCGGGCGCTGCGAGCCGGACGTCCACGTCTGTGTCGGCATCAACGATCCGCACGTCAGCCGGCGGCACGGCCACATCGTGCGCGAGGGCTCGCGGTGGGTCCTGCACAACCGGGGCAGGCTGGCCATCCGCTTCCCCGGCTCGCGGCTGATCCTCGGCGGGCACCGGGTGGAACTACCGGTGGCGTACACCCCGCTGTTCATCGTCGCCCCGGAGCAGGAGCACCTGCTCGAGGTGCGGATCGCCGCGAAGACGCCACCGCCACGCGCGGGGGAGCGGTACGAGGTCGAGACGCGTGACCCCGTCGGATGGGACCTGAGCCCCCGCGAGCACCTGGTGCTCGTGTGCCTCAGCCAGCGATATCTCCGGCAGGAGCCGCAGCCCCAGCCGCTGACCTGGGCCCAGGTCGCCGCCGAGCTGAAGCACCTGCGGCCCGACGAACGCTGGACCTGGAGGCGTGCCGCCCACATCGTCGCCGACGTGCGCAAACGGCTGAGCGCCCGGGTCCCCGGGCTGCGGGAGGAGGAGATCCAGCCGCCGCTGGGCAACCTGCTCAACCACAACCTCATCACGAGCCTGCTCGTGAGCGCCACGATCGTCGAGGCGGACCTCCGCCTCCTCGAGGAGCGGTGAGGTCTCCGCCGTCACGTGGGGCGGAGCAGCCCGGTCTGGTAGGCGAGCACGACGGCCTGGACCCGGTCGCGGAGGCCGAGCTTGGGCAGGATGCGGCTGACGTGCGTCTTGACGGTCGCCTCGGACAGGCCGAGCTCGGCCGCGATCTCGGCGTTCGAGCGGCCCTTGGCCATCTCGACCAGGACCTCGCGCTCGCGGTCGGTGAGCCGGTCGAGCCGGGGGTCGCTGGTCGCGCCCACGCGCGCGAGGTGCGGCTGGGTGAAGGACTCGATGAGTTGCCGGGTGAGGCGCGGGGCCACGACGCCGTCGCCGTCGGCGACCGTACGGATGCCCGCGATCAGCTCGGCGGGCTGGACGTTCTTGAGCAGGAACCCGGCGGCGCCCGCGTGCAGCGCGGAGAAGGCGTACTCGTCCAGGTCGAACGTCGTGAGGATCAGCACGCGCGAGGCCGGGTGGTCCCTCGTGATCAGCTCGGTGGCCTCGATGCCGTCCATCCCCGGCATCCGTACGTCCATCAGCACCACGTCGGGGGCGAGGGAGGCGACCTGCGCGACGGCCTCGGCGCCCTCGCCCGCCTCTCCGACGACGGTCATGTCGGGTTGTGCCTCCAGCACGAGCTGGAAGCCCATGCGCAGCAGCGGCTGGTCGTCGACGAGCAGAATGTTGATCATCTGGTGCCTTCGAGCTGGGCCGGTTCGAAGCGAGCGTAGACCCGCCAGCCGTCGGGCAGCGGCCCGGCCTCGAGCCGCCCGCCGTACACCGCGACGCGTTCGCGCATGCCGGTGATGCCGTGCCCGGTGCGCTCGCGCTCGGCCGGCGGCCGTACGACGGGCCGCCCGTCATCGGTGATCTCGAGCTCGACCCGCTCGGCGGTGTACTCGAGCCGTACCCGTGCCGTGGTGCCGGGGGCGGTGTGCTTGCGGATGTTGGTGAGCGCTTCCTGGATGACGCGGTAGAGGGCGAGCTCGGCGCCGGAGGCCATCGCCGGTGGTCGTCCGGTGACGACGAACTCCACCGGGAGCCCGGCGGCGCGTACCTCGGTGAACAGCCCGTCGAGCTGGCGCAGTCCGGGCTGCGGGCGCAGCTGCCGCTCGCCCTCACGGAGGACCTCCAGGACGCGTTGCATCTCCGCGATGGCCTGGCGGCCGATCTCGGAGGCCTTGCCGACGGCGTCGGCGGCGCGCTCCGGCGCGGCCGGGAGCGCGTACGCGGCGCCGTCGGTGAGGGCGACCATGACCGAGAGGCTGTGCGTGACGATGTCGTGGACGTCGCGGGCGATACGGGACCGCTCCTCCGCGACGACGATCTGGGCCTGCTGGTCGCGTTCGCGCTCGAGCCGTGCGGCGCGGTCCTCCAGCGTCGCCAGGTACGCGCGGCGGGTCCGGAGGTTCAGGCCGATGACCGCGGCGGCGGTGGACATCCCGGACAGCAGGACGAACGCCCGCAGCGTCGCGACCCGGGGCGCCCACTGGTCGGTGGCCAGCGCGACGCCGACCTCCATGACCCCGGCGGCGAGGAGCAGGCGGCGCAGCGAGGAGTGGGCGGCGACCGAGTACAGCGCGACGAGCAGGGCGAAGTCGCCGGTCGTCAGGAGCACGCCGCCGAGCCACTGCACGAACGCCAGCCCGGCGACCACGGCGAAGACGGTGAGCGGTGTGCGGCGCCGCCAGGCCAGCGGGACGTACAGCGCGATCTGCAGCGTCCAGCCGAGCACCATCTGCTTCGGCGGGTCACGGAACAGGTGGAGCGCGCCGAACAGCATCAGCCCGGCCGCGAACGCGGCGTCGGCAAGCGCGTGGTGCGCACGCAGCCGGGAGCCCCAGCGCGCGACGAGCGCGCCGGGGCTCACCGGGACGAACGAGCCGATCACGCGGGTCAGGCGTCCCTGCGCTTGAGCAGGAAGGCCGCGACCGCCATCGCGACGACGGTGTAGAGGACGAAGTACCCGAAGCCGGTCCACGGGGCGAGCGACCCGGGGTCGGGGTTGTTGGTGAGCAGGTCGCCGCCGGCGTTGCTCGGCAGGTAGGGGGTGATGTTCTTGCCCCACGACGTCAGGTTGAGCACCTCGCCCAGGAGCGGCAGCACCAGCATGGTGCCGAACAGCGCGGCGATCGCGCCCGCCGTGCTGCGGATGATGGTGCCGAGCGCCGTACCCAGGAGGCCGACGACCGTCAGGTAGAGCCCGACCCCGATGACGATCCGGAGCGCCTGCGGTGAGGAGAGCGTCGCCTGGATGTGCTGCGTCGACAGGATCGCCTGGCCGGCGAAGAACGTCACGAAGGACACGATCTCCATCAGCACCAGGACGACCACGCCGAACACGGCCGCCTTGGCCCACAGGACGGGGAGCCGGTTCGGCACCGCGGCCAACGTCGCGCGGATCATGCCGGTGGAGTACTCGCCGGTGATCACCATGACACCGAGGACCCCGACGGCGAGCTGGGCGATGACGTACGGGCGGGTCGGCACGGTCACCGCGATGGTCGCGGCGTCACCGATGCGCTCCGCGTGGCCGGAGCCGACCCGGCTGGCGAAGCCCCAGCTGAACAGCATGCCGAGGCCGATGGTCGCGACGATCGCGGCGAACAGCGACCAGAACGTGGAGCGGAGGGTCCTGAGCTTGATCCACTCGGAGTTCAGCACCCGCAGCTGGGTGACGTGGGCGGTCGGGGTGGCGGTGGTCATGCCGCGGACCTCTCTGCGATGGCGCCGGGCGCGCGGTACTCGACGGAGTTGCCGGTCAGCTCCATGAACGCCTCCTCGAGCGAGGCCTGCTGCGAGGCCAGCTCGAACAGCGTGACGTCGTTGTCGGAGGCGATCTGGCCGATCTGGTCGCTGACCAGTCCGCTGACGAGCAGCGTGCCGTCCTCGGGGTTGACGACCGTCACGTCCGGCCCGGCCAGCAGCTCGGCCAGCCGTCCGGCCTGCGGCGAACGGACCTTGACCCGCCCCGTCGAGGCGCGGTCGATGAACTCCTTCACCGAGGTGTCGGCGATCAGCTTGCCGCGCCCGATGACGATCAGGTGCTCGGCGGTCAGCGCCATCTCACTCATCAGGTGCGACGAGACGAAGACCGTACGCCCCTCGGCGGCCAGCTCCTTCAGCAGGTTACGGATCCACAGGATGCCCTCGGGGTCCAGCCCGTTGACCGGCTCGTCGAGGATCAGCGTCTTGGGGTCGCCCAGCAGCGCGGAGGCGATCCCGAGCCGCTGCCCCATGCCCAGGGAGAAGCCGCCGGCGCGCCTGCGCGCGACGTCGCGCAGCCCGACCAGGTCGATGACCTCATCGACCCGGCGGCGCGGGATGCCGGTGGTGGCGGCCAGCGCCACCAGGTGGTTGTACGCGGTCCGGCCCGTGTGGATGGCCTTGGCCTCCAGCAGCGCCCCCACCTCGTGCAGCGGCGCGCGGTGCTCGGCGTACGAGCGGCCGTTCACGGTCACCGAACCCTCGGCGGGCCGGTCCAGGCCGAGGATCATGCGCATCGTCGTGGACTTCCCGGCGCCGTTCGGGCCCAGGAACCCGGTCACGACCCCCGGTTCGACGGTGAAGGTCAGGCCGTCCACCGCCGTCTTCTCGCCATAGCGTTTCGTCAGGCCGGTGGCCTTGATCATGTTCGTTACCTCAGGGGGATGCGGGTTGGCGTGCTCACGGAGAACGCTACGGCGCCGATCCGGCCCGCGCGTCGCCCTGCCGGAGGAAATCGCCCGGTCAGAAGGGTCGCCCTGCCGGTGTAGGACTACATCGCAGGAATGACGGCCCAGCGTACGGGCGACGCAGGCCGGTCGCTACTACTGTGATGGTAGATATGGCAACCGAGTGGTGGGTCCGATGCCGCTGAGGCCGGACCGGCGTGCCTTCACCGGCCTGTTCGTCGCGGCGCTGGTCTGCGCCCTGACGTTCGCCGCGCTGGCGGAGCTCGTGCTCGTTCACGCCCCGACGACGGGCCTCGACCGGAGCGTGCAGGCGTTCGTTCTCGCGCATCGCGCGCCCTGGCTCGACGTCGTGCTGGAGGCGGTGACCCGGCTCGGCTCCAGCACGGTCCTCATCCCGGTGCTGCTGGTGGCGAGCGCGTACCTGGGGTGGAGCCGCCGCGACCCGTCCGGCGTGATCCTCCTGTGGGTGGCGCTCGGCGGCGCCGCGCTCCTGTACCAGCTCTTCAAGGGCGTCATCGGCCGGCCGCGACCCTCGTCGGCGCAGATGCTCGTGCACGCCGGCGGGTACGCCTACCCGTCCGGGCACTCCACCCAGGCGGTCGTGATCTGGGGCCTCCTGGCGGCGTTCGCGATCACCGGCCCACGACGGCGGCGTACCCGATGGGCGATCCTCGGCGCCACCACGGTCGTGATCCTCCTCGTCGGGGCCTCACGGATCTACCTGGGCGTCCACTGGATCACCGACGTGGCCGGCGGCTACGCCCTCGGCGGCGCCTGGCTCGCCCTCCTGCTGGCCGTCCGCGCCGCGGTTACGGCGTGCGCACGCAGTCGCGTACTACAGGGCTAGTACTACCCTGTGCCCAAGATAGTGAGGAGCCCTCCGTGAACCGACCGTCCGGCGACGGCCCCGCCCGGCGTCCGAGGCCTCAAACACCGCCCAGGCGATGACCGACCTGCTGAGCCGCCGTCACGACCGTGCCGGGGTGCTCGCCCGGTTCGTCTCCTCGCTGGGGCCGGAGGACGAGAAGCTTCTGCACGAACTGCTGCGCGCGGATCCCGGCTCCTGACATGCGGATCATCGTCTATCTGCCGCTGCTGGTCGCCGTGCTGCTGGCCGTCACCGGGCCGTGGGCGGCGCGCCGGATGCCGCCAAAGATCGCGACGCGGCTGCTGCTCGCCGCCGGGCTGACGTGCGCGGTCACGTCATTGCTCTCACTCGCCCTGCTGGCGGCGACCCTGGTCGGCCAGTTTCCCGAGGTGGCGTCCCTCGGCGCCTGGTCGAGTGTCGTACTCCACCGCTACGACCCCGTCTCGCCGGTCACCGCCGGAGTCGCCGGTGTCGCGCTGGTCATCGTCGTCCTCGCGGTCACCCGGACGGCGGTACGCGGCGCCCGTGCCCTGCGCCGGGCCCGGCGCACCTGCCGGGACCTCGGCGGGTCCGGCCGTCTCGTGGTGCTCGACCGCCCCGAGGCCGAGGCGTTCGCGATTCCGGCGGGCCGCGACGGCGAGGGCCGGATCGTCCTGTCCACCGGGCTGCTGCGCATCCTGGACGCGGCCGAACGCCGGGTCCTGCTCGCGCACGAGACCGCCCACCTGCGCCACCGCCACCACCGCCACCGCGCGCTCGCCGGGCTCATCGCCGCCGCCAATCCGCTGCTGGCCACGCTGCCCGGCGCGGTGCACCATCTCACCGAGCGCTGGGCCGACGAGGAGGCGGCCATCGCCGTGGCGGACCGGAAGGTCGCCGCCCGCGCGCTCGCCCGCGCCGCCCTGGCGACACGTCCCGCGAGCGGCTTCGACGGCGCCGTGCTCTGCTTCCACCGCAACGACGTCTCCGACCGGGTACGCGCCCTGCTCGCCGGCGCGCCGCCCCACCGGCCTCTCGCCAGCGGCCTGCTCGCCGCCCTGCTCGCCGGCAGCCTCCTCAGCGCGTGGGAGGCGAGCCACGACGGCGCCGAGCTTTTCGACCAGGCCAGCGACTGCTACCACACCTGCACGGCGGCGCCCGCCGCCGCCGACGGTCACCGGCCGCCGCACATCCTCGGCGTCGAGTAGTCCGGTACGAGTGCGGGACGCTCGGCGGCGCCGGCCGTGTCGTACGCTCCCGCCGTCGAGCTCAGATGGTCTTGGCGCGGTCCAATGGTGTCTCGCACAACAAATACCCTGGCCAGGGCGTATGTCGGCGATCATCGGCGTACGAGCGCCGGGCGGTGTTACAAAAGCGTTACGCCATGGTCGTCTTGACGGAAGCCCCGAAGGCGGCGAACGTCGGGCTTGAGAGCGCTCTCAGTACCCGCCCGCTTCCCGCCTCCGCACGAGGGAACCGCCATGCAACGTCCAACGGCCCGCCGCCGTACGCCCGCGCACGCATTCGCGATTCTGGCCGCCGCGATCGTGCTCCTCATCGGCCAGCTCGTCGCCACCTCCGCCGTTCCCGCCGGGGCATCGGCCCGGCCCGCCGCCTGTAACAGCACGGACGCGGCGCTGAACCGCCCCGCCACCGCGTCCTCGTCCGAGAACGCCGGCACCCCGGCCTCGGCCGCCGTCGACGGCAACACCGGCACCCGCTGGTCCAGCGCCTTCAGCGACCCGCAGTGGATCCAGGTCGACCTCGGCGCCTCGCAGCAGATCTGCCAGGTGTCGCTGACCTGGGAGGCCGCGTACGCATCGGCCTTCCAGATCCAGGTCTCCGAGACCGGCACCGGCGGCTGGACGACCGTCTACAGCACCACGACCGGCAACGGTGGCGCGCAGACCCTCAACGTCAACGGCACCGGCCGGTACGTCCGGGTGAACGGCACCGCGCGCGCCACCGCGTACGGGTACTCGCTGTGGGAGTTCGCCGTGCACACCGGCTCGGGCACGACCGATGACTGGTGGGGCGACACGGGCAGCATCCCCCCGGCGAACAACGTCCTGATGGTCAAGGTTCTGAACAAGACCAACGGCCACTACCCGGACAGCCAGGTGTACTGGAGCTTCAACGGCCAGACCCACTCGATCGCCGAGCAGCCCTACATCGACATGCCGGCCAACTCCGCCGGGCGCATGTACTTCTACCTGGGCTCGCCGAACAGCCAGTACCAGGACTTCATCGAGTTCACGGTCGGGCCGGACGTGTTCAACGGCAACACCACGCGCGTCGACGGGTTCGGGTTGAAGCTGGCCCTGCGCCTGCACGCCCATGACGGGTTCGACACGCAGGTGGGCGAGGACCAGGCCACCTTCGCCGAGGACCGTGCGGCGACGTTCCAGCGGTTCAACGACGAGGTGCCGGCCGAGTTCAAGCACCTGGCCCAGGTCAATGCCCCGTACAAGATCCCCTCGCCGGGCAACGACAGCGGCTTCCGTTCCGGCGGCCAGTACGCGAACTACTTCACCGCCTACGCCCAGTCGGTCGGCGTCAACGAGAGCACGTCCAACATCACCGGCTGCGCGGGCTCACTGGCCACCAACGCCGCCATGTGCTCGGCCCTGAACCGGCACGTCGCGCAGCTACCGCAGTCGCAGTGGTCCGACCCGGCGCAGTTCTACAAGGCGGCCCCGGCCAACTACTACGCCAAGTTCTGGCACGACCACGCGATCAACCACCTGGCCTACGGCTTCCCGTACGACGACTACGCCGGCCAGTCCTCCTTCATCTCCCACGGCGACCCGCAGTACCTGCTGGTGGCCGTCGGCTGGTGATCCCACCTGCACCGACGAACGACCTCCGCCTCCGGCCGCGTCCGCGCGGCCGGAGGCGGGCTCACGCGTCGCCCACCGCCGATCGCAGGGCGTGGGCGGCCTCGAGGCTCGCGGTGTGGAAACGTCCGCCGAGACCCGCGAAGTTCAGGTAGCCGTGCATGAGGTCGCGCTGACGGCCGTGCGTGACCGGCACCCCGGCACTTTCGAGGGCCTCGGCGTAGCGGTCGCCCTCGTCGCGGAGCGGGTCGAACCCGCACGTCGCGACGTACGCCGGTGCCAGGTTCGTGGGGACCTCGCCCAGCAGCGGGGACATCCGCGGGTCGGTGCGGTCGGCGGAACCGGCGTAGTGGTCGGAGAACCAGGTCATCTCGTCGTCGGTCAGCAGGAACCCCTGTCCGAACAGGTCGCGCGACGGGTACCGCCGGGTGAAGTCCACGGCCGGGTAGAGCAGGAGCTGGAACGCCGGAGCCGGGCCCGTACGCGCGGCGGTGACCCGCGCGACCACCGCGGACAGGTTGCCACCGGCGCTGTCGCCGCCCACGGCGATCCGGTCCGGGTCGGCGCCCAGCTCACGTGCGTGGGCGTGCGCGTACTCGAAGGCGGCCAGCGCGTCGTCGACGGCCGCGGGGAACGGGTGTTCGGGCGCCAGCCGGTACTCCACCGACAGGACGCGCACCCCGCCGTGCCGCGCGAGGAAACGCGCGCACTGGTCGTAGCCCGCGCGGCTGCCGATGACCCAGCCGCCGCCGTGCAGGTAGACCAGCAGCCCGGAGGGCTCCGGGCACCCGGAGGGCGTGTACAGGGTCGCGGCGATCGCGCCCGGCTCGGCCGGGATCGTGACCTCGCGCGTGGCGACGGATTCGATCCGGCGGCCCTCGACCACCGGACGCCGTGCCTCGAACCCGTCGCGGGACTTGGCCACCGAGTCGTCCACGACCAGGGTCATGCCGTCGCGCCCGCTGAGCCGGCGCACGAGCCGGGCGTCGACGGCCAGCTCCTGGCCGTCGATGCCGATCGGCCCCCCGCCGATCGCCTGGCGTACGCGCTCGGGCATCCGGAACAGGAGCCGAAGAACCGCGGCCTGCGCGAGGGCCGCCGGTGTGGCACGGGATCGATCGGACATGCGCGTTCTCCTCGGATGAGCTCGTGATCCACGCGATATTCGGGCATGGTCTGGGACAGTTGAGGTCCAACTCTCTCTCAATCATCCTGGAGTTTCCGAAAGATGCGCTGGTCCCAGCTCCATGTTCCGACCCTCCGTGAGGATCCGGTGGGCGCGGACGCGCCGAGCCACCGGCTGTTGCTGCGGGCCGGGTACGTCCGGCAGCTCATGGCCGGGCACTACTCGCTGCTGCCGCTCGCGGTACGGGTCCGTGCCAGGGTCATCGAGATCATCCGGCAGGAGATGAACCGGATCGGCGGGCAGGAGTTCGCCCTCCCGGTCATGCATCCGGCGGAGATCTGGCAGCGCAGCGGCCGCTGGGACGTCATGGGCGAGGAGATGTTCCGGCTGCGCGACCGCCGGGGCGCCGACCTCGCTCTCGGCATGACGCATGAGGAGATCTTCGCGACGCTGGCCGCGGAGCTGCGCTCGTACCGGGAGCTCCCGCAGATCTGGTACCAGTTCCAGGCCAAGTTCCGCGACGAGCCGCGCCCCAAGGCGGGCCTGATGCGGACCCGGGAGTTCACCATGAAGGACTCCTACAGCTTCGACCTGGGGCCGGAGGGGCTGGACGTCGCCTTCGACCGTCACCGCGAGGCCTACGTCCGGATCTTCGAACGCCTGGGCATCCCGGCGATCCCGGTCGAGGCCTCCAGCGGAGCCATGGGCGGCTCGGCCTCCACGGAGTTCATGTGCCCGTCGGAGGCCGGTGAGGACCTGGTCGTGCACTGCCCGGCCTGCGGCTACGCCGCCAACGTCGAGAAGGCCACCTCGCGGCTTTCCGCGTCCGCCGACGACTCCGGCCCGCCGGCTCCGGAGCGGTTCGACACACCGGGCGCGCGGACCATCGAGGACCTGGCCACGGGCCACGGCGCCGCGGCGGACCGGCAGATCAAGACGCTCGTCTACGTACTGGACGACCGGCTCACCCTGGTCCTGCTGCGCGGCGACCACACGCTGAACGAGCAGAAGCTGGCCGACGCCACCGCCGCCGGCGCGCTGCGGCCCGCGCGGCCCGACGAGATCCAGGCCGCTCTCGGCGCGCGGCCGGGCAGCCTGGGGGCGGTCGGCGTGACGGACCATCCGGTCATCGCGGACGAGTCGCTGCGCGGCCGGCGGGCCATGTTCACCGGCGCCAACACCGACGACGTACACCTGCGGGGCGTCGACGTCGACCGGGACATCGCCGTCGGCACCTGGGCGGACCTGCGCGAGGTCACCGCCGGCGAGCCGTGCGTACGCTGCGGGGAGGCCCTGCGGGTGCTGCGCACGATCGAGGTCGGGCACATCTTCAAGCTCGGCTACAAGTACGCCGAGGCCATGGACGTGACCGTGCTGGACGCGAACGCCGACCGCACGTCGGTGATCATGGGGAGCTACGGCATCGGCGTGGAGCGCGCGATGGCGGCCATCGTCGAGTGCCACCACGACGACAAGGGCATCGTCTGGCCGCTCTCCGTCGCCCCGTTCGACGTCGCGGTCGTCGTCGCCCAGTCCGACGACGCCGACACCGCGAAGGCCGGCGACGAGATCTACGAACGCCTCGGCGCCGCCGGCATCGAGGTCATCATCGACGACCGGCCCGAACGCGCCGGGGTGAAGTTCCGCGACGTCGAGCTGACCGGGATCCCGTACCGCGTCACCGTGGGCCGCCGCGGACTCGCCAACGGCGTCGTCGAACTCACGCCGCGTGCCACGGGCGAGACCGTCACGGTGGCCCTCGACGAGGTGGTCGAACGCGTCCAGTCCGTCCTCGCGGGATCCTGACGCTCATGGAGGGCTCTCGTCGGGCGCGGGAACTGGGCATCGCGCCCGGCAGGTTCGAGACCGGGGCGCACAACGCCATCACCGATGTTCCCGGCGTACGGGTCGGGCACACGACGGTGCGCGAGGCCCCGCTGATCAACAGCGGCGTGACCGCGATCGTCCCCGGGGCCGTCAGGCCCGCCGCGCCGCTGCGGGCCGGGGTGTTCACCGGCAACGGGTACGGCAAGCTGATCGGGACGACGCAGCTCGCCGAGCTCGGGTCGATCGAGACGCCCATCCTGCTGACCTCCACGCTGTCGGCCTTCCGGGTCGCGGACGCCCTGGTCGGCTGGATGCTGGACCGGCCCGGCTGCGCGGACGTACGTACCCTCAACCCGATCGTGGGGGAGTGCAACGACGGCTACCTGTCCGACATCCGGACGCGGCCGGTGCGCGAGGAGCACGTACGCGCCGCGCTCGACGGCGCGCGGGCCGGCCCGGTCGCCGAAGGCTGCGTCGGAGCCGGTACGGGCCTGGGCGCCCTCGGCTTCAAGGCGGGCATCGGCACGTCCTCGCGCGCGCTGCGGATCGCCGGGCGGCCCGTCACCGTCGGCGTGCTCGTACAGGCGAACTTCGGCGGCACGCTGCGCGTCCTCGGCCGTACGGTGACGCCTCGCGACCTGGGCCTGACGGAGGAGCGTACGCCCGAGGCCGGATCCTGCCTGGTCGTGACCGCGACGGACGCGCCGCTCGACGCCCGGCAGCTCACCCGCCTCGCCCGCCGCTCGGTGTTCGGGCTGGCACGGGTCGGCGCGGCCTACGGCCACGGCAGCGGCGACTACGGAATCGCCGTGAGCGTACGTCGCGGAGCCGCCCCGGACGCGGAGCTGGACCCGCTGTTCGAGGCGGTGCTCGACGCGGTCGAGGAGGCGGTGCTGAACTCCCTGTTCGCCGCCACGACCACCACCGGCCCCGGCGGCCGAACCCTGCACGCCGTACCGCTCACCCGCCTGATGGCCCTGCTCAGCCGGGCAGCGCCTCACGAACCCGGCGAGACGGCGTGAAGACGTACAGGTCGAGCACCGCGGGCGGATCGGCCACCCCGGGCCCGCCGTCACCGACCCAGGCGACGATGTCCCCGGCCGCGTCCGCGTCGTTGACCAGCCCAAGCCACACAGGCCGCCCACCGGCCGTCCGCCCCGCCGCCGACGGCTGAACCACGACGACGTTGGCGTGATCGCACGCGTCCAGGCAGTCGGTCACCCGCACCCGAGCCGTACCGGCCAGCTCCCCGCGCAGGTGCGCCACCTGCGCCGCGTGGTCGAGCCCAGGGATCTTCACCGTCCCACAGCAACACCCCCGGCACACCGTGACCGTGCACCGGCCGGACTCCTCACGCGTACGGCGGCTCATGCGCCCACGAACTTCTGCACGGCGCGATCCTGCCATGGCCCCGGCCCGGCATAGTAGGCGCACGTGCCCTCCGCCTTTTCTTCGACCGAAGCCCACGACCACGGGATGCTCGACACCGGAGACGGAAACCTCGTCTACTGGGAGGCGCGCGGAAACCCGGCCGGCAAGCCGGCGGTCATCGTCCATGGCGGCCCCGGCAGTGGGAGCCCGTCCGGTACGCCCAGGTCATTCGACCCGGAGCGCTACCGCATCATCCTGTTCGACCAGCGGGGTTGCGGACGCAGCACCCCGCACGCGAGCGATCCCGCCACCGGCATGAGCCTCAATACGACCGAGCACCTGCTGCGGGACATGGAACGGTTGCGCGAGCGTCTGGAGGTCGAGCGCTGGCTGCTGTTCGGAGGGTCATGGGGCTCCACGCTCGCGCTCGCCTACGCCGAACGCCATCCGGACCGAGTGACGGAGCTCGTGCTGGCGGCGTTCTGGCCGATGGGCCGGTCCGCGGTCGACTGGCTCTACCGCGGAGGCGTCGCGCGGCTCTTTCCCGCCGAATGGGAGCGCTTCGGGGACGCCGTCCCCGAAGGCGAACCCGACCTGGTCGCCGCCTACGCCAGCCTCATGGAGGACGCCGACCCGGACGTACGGGCCCGGTCCGCGCTCGCGTGGGCGGCCTGGGAGGACGCGGTTCTCTCGCTGGAGCCCAGCGGGGCGCCGGCCCCGTACAGTGCCCGCGCCTCGGACTCCCTGCTGGCATTCGTGCGGATCTGCGCCCACTACGCCGCCAATGACGGCTGGCTCGAAGACGGCGCACTGCTCCGCGACGCAGGACGCCTGGCCGGGATCCCCGGCGTGATCATTCACGGCCGGCATGACCTGAGCTGCCCGCTGAGTGCTGCCTGGGCGCTCGCCCGCGCCTGGCCCGATGGCGAGCTCGTGGTCGTCGACGACGCCGGGCACAAGGGCAGCGACGCGATGAGCCGACACCTGCGCGGGGTGCTGGCGCGCTTCGCCGGTGTCGGTCCGACCGAGGCGGCTTGACGTCTCGCGACAAGAACGTTAATTTCCATAACGTTATGAAAATTAACGATATTCACGCACGGCCATGACGGACTCGGACGTCGGGTTCGGTGCGCCGCCCGAGGCGCTCGCGCGGTGGACCGGGTTTCTCCTGTCGTGGGTCGCCGCGAGCGGCGGTGCGCACTACGAGCGGGCGCTGGCCTCGGTCGGGCTGAAGGCACAGCACCTGGGCGTACTGGTCCTCCTGCGCGACGGGCCGATGGTGCAGGCTCGGCTCAGCGAGCGGCTCGGGGTGTTCAAGCCGGTCATGGTCACGCTGGTCAACGAGCTCGAGTCGATGGGCCTCGTACGGCGGGTCCCGCACCCTCACGACCGGCGCGCCGTCGAGGTGCACCTGCTGCTGGCCGGGGATCGGCGGATCCAGGACGCCGAGCAGGTCAGCAGGCAGGCCTCGGACGCGTTCTTCGGCGCACTGACGCCGCGGGAGCGGCAGACCTTCCACGATCTTCTCGCCAAGCTCGCGAACCCTGGATCGGAGCCGTCCTGATGCACACGACAGCCGACGCCACACCAACACGGGCCCTGCCGCGCTTCTGGCCCAGCGGCGTTCTCTTCGTCGTCGTACCGTGGCTGATCTCCCAGATCCCCGGTACGGCCGTCTTCGCGTTGAACCCCAACGCCGCCGCGGACATCGGGCTGACCAGGGTTCCCGTCCCGCCGTGGGTGTTCATCGTCGCTTGGATGATCATCCATCCCAGCATGGGCGTCGCGGGATGGCGGCTGTGGCGGGCCGCGCACAACATCGACGTGGGCGTTCCGCTGGCGCTGCTCGCCGTCGGCGTCCTGCAGACCAATTTCTTCTGGTTCACCGACAGCCTGCGCGCGACCGCCGTCACGGACGCCACCGGCATGATGCTCGCCGTCACCACGCTGTGGGCGTTCTCCCGCTACTCCCGTACCGCCGCGCGCTGGCTGTGGCCCTGGGCGATCTGGATGCCGCTCACGCTGGCCCTCAAGATCGCTGTCATCGCGGGCGCGCTGTAAGCCCTGCCATCTACCGGGCGAGGACCGCGGTCTTCGCCCGGTAGATGGCGAATGCACGAGTTCGCGTACGGGGCGACCGGCGACCGCTCCGTCCGCGGGGCCTCGCGCAACCCGCACGCCCCGGACCGGATCAGCGGGGGCTCCAGCGGCGGCAGCGCGGTCGCCGTCGCGTCGGGCATGGTCCCGCTCGCCCTGGGCACCGACACCGCCGGGTCGGTACGGGTCCCGGCGGCGCTCTGCGGGGTCGTCGGGTTCAAACCGGTCTTCGACGACATCGACACGACCGGCGTCCACCCGCTGGCCCCGCTCCTGGACCACGTGGGCGTCTTCGCCGGCACCGTACGGGACGCCGCGCTGGCCCACGCGGTGCTGGCCGAGCCGGCACGGAGCCGGTGGCGGACGGGGCCGTCGTCGGCTGGTTCCCGCCGTCCGCGCTCGGTTCCGTCGACCCGGACGTCGACGCGCGGGTCCGCCGTACGCTGCGGGACGCGTTTCCCCAGGTCGAGGAGCTGGCCTTCGACCTCGCGCCGGGCGAGCTGTTCGCGCTGTTCTCCACGCTCCAGCTCAGCGAGGCCGCTGCCGTGCACGCCGACGTCATCGAGCCCGGCGCCGGGCCGATCGACCCGGAGGTGCTCGCGCGGCTGAGGAAGGGCGCGGGCATCCCCGCCTGGCGCTACCTCCAGGCCGTCGAACGGCGGTCGGCGCTCGCCGCCCGGATCGGCGCCCTCTTCGAGCGGGTGGACGTCCTCGCGCTCCCCACCGTGCCCAAGGTGGCGACCGAGCTCGGGGTCCGTGCGCGGGAGTTCGGCGGGGTCGAGGCCGAGATCCGGTCGGCGCTGCTCTCGCTGACCTGCCTCTGGAACCTGACCGGCGACCCGGCGCTGACGATCCCCGCCGGCCTGCCCGTCGGCCTGCAGCTCGTCGCCGCGCGCGGACGCGAACGGATGCTCTTCGGCGTGGCGGAGGCCATCGAGCGGGCGGCGGTAATGTCTATTAAAACAGTAGGAAAACTATGATGATGTGAGCAGGGTGGCCGGGTAGACGGCCTAGGGGTGCCCGGCCGGCATCTCCGTACCGCGGCTCGGTCCGATGCCGAGCGGGTGCGCGGCGGAGGGGAACGCGGCATGCCCCGGCGATCCGGGCTCCACGCCCCGGCGGCGAGCAGAGTCTCCCTCCGACTCTGGATCGCCGTCATCGCCGTCATCGCGCTCATCGCGGTCATCGTCGGCGCGGGGGCCCGGGCGGCCGGGGTCCCCGCGCCGCACATGCTGGCCGGGCTGTTCACCGGAATGGCCTTCGCGCTGGCCGGCGCCCCGGCGGCGGAGCTTCCCCGGCCCGCCTACCGGATCTCCCAGGCCCTGGCCGGGGTGCTGATGGGGAGCCACCTCGACCCGGCGGCGCTGGCACGTGTCGCGCCTGCCCTGCTGCCGCTCGTCTCGGTGACCGCCGTGACGGTCGTCCTCAGCGTGAGTGCCGCGTACCTGCTGTGCCGGTCCGTTCCGATCGACCGGACCACGGCGACGCTGGCCATGGCGCCGGGCGGCTCGTCGGCGATGGTGGCCGTGGCGGACGACCTCGGGGCTGACGCGAGGCTCGTCGCGATCGCGCAGTACCTCAGGGTCGGCGTCATCGCGAGCACCGCGCCCCTCGTCGTTCCCCTGCTCGGCCCCGCCGCCGCGCGTACGTCCGCCGGGCCACCGCTTCTGGTCGGCGGAGCCGGTCAGGGGACCGGCCTCCTGGTGCTGTGCGCGGTCGTGCTGCTGGGCGTACGCGCCGGGCGGTGGCTGCGGTTGCCCGCGCCGCTGATGCTGGGGCCCATGCTGTCGGCCGCGATCGTGACCGTCACGGGCGCCGCGCACGGGTTCGCGCCCGCCGGGGTCCTCCAGGACCTGGTGTTCACCGGCATCGGGCTGGAGATCGGCCTGCGGTTCAGCCGTGAGTCGCTGCGGCACGCCCGCAGCCTGCTCGTCCCGCTGCTGGCCGGCACGCTCGCCCTCAGCCTGGCCTGCGCCCTGCTCGCGTGGCCCCTCTCGGGGCTCGCGCACCTGCCGTACACGGACACGTACCTGGCGACCGCGCCGGGCGGGATCAACTCGGTGCTGCCGACCGCCGTGGCCACCCATGCCAACGTCGCGCTGATCTCGAGCCTGCAGAGCCTGCGGTTGTTCGCCGTGGTCGCGCTGGCGCCCCCGCTCATCCGATGCCTTTCGGCACGCGACACGGTGATCGCGAAAAGTAGTCAGACGAATACGTAGGGTAGCGTCCGCTGTGAAGTTGATCTACGAGGTCCGTCCTCATGACAGAGCAGGAGCTCAGTGCTGATGTCACAGCGAACAAGGTCCGTGCTCACCACGCCCGCCTGTGCCCTGCTGGCGCTGCTGGCAGCGGCGAGCACGCAGGTGGCGGCCGGTACCGGCGCGCACGCCGTCACCACGGCCCGGCAGGCCGTCACGCGAGCCGCCTCGCCGTGCGTACGGCCGGGACAGGCGGCCTACCCCGTCGACTACTACTGGAAGAACGCCCTCGGCATGCGGCTGGGCAGCGGCTCGGTCTCCGTCACCACCTCGCCGTCCCTGTGGGGAGGGTGGATCGCACCCGGCGGCACCTCCACCCTCACGCTTGCGCACCGCACGGCGCAGTGGCCGTGGCTGGTCTCCCAGTACCGCACCACGTGGGACCTGTCTTCGCTGCTGGCCCACGCCGACGTGATCGGCAAGTCCGGCGCCGGCACCATCGGCGGCACCACCCTGACGATCCCCTCGCCCGGCGGTAAGGCCGACGCCCCCGCGGAGGTCATCACCTTCCGGGTCAAGCAAGGCACCATCGGACGGAGCATGACCATCCGGCCGGTCTCGATCTGGAGCAACAACTCCGCCCCGGGCCAGCTCGGGAACAACACCGCCGCTCCTCCGATCCAGATCGCCGACCCGCAGTCCATCTCGCCCACCAGGGCCGCCGACGACACCGCCACGACGCCGGGCAACGCCGTCAGCGTGCCCGTCCTGGCCAACGACACCGCGACCGCACCGACGATCACCAGCGTGACCAGGCCGGCCGCCGGTACCGCGACGATCTCCGGCGGCAGGGTCGTCTACACACCTGCCCCGGGCTTCGCCGGTACCGACACGTTCACCTACACCGTCACCACCGACTGCGGAACCAGCACCGCCAAGGTCACCGTCGACGTCACCTGTACCGACACGCCGCTCAACCTGGTCAACGGCAGCTTCGAAGCACCGCCCGTGGCCACGATCGACTACGGCATCCCCGACGCCTCCACCAACCCCGGCGTCGGCTGGCGCACCACCGCCACCGACGGCAAACTGGAGTTCTGGCGTAGCGGCCAAGGGCCCGGTGCCGTACCGGCGGCCGACGGCGGGCAGTTCGCCGAACTCAACGCCAACCAGGTCTCCACGCTCTACCAGGATCTGCCCACCGTGCCGGGAACCCGGCTGACCTGGTCGCTGTACCACCGAGGCCGCCTGGGCACCGACGTCATGCGGGTGCTCATCGGCGCACCCGGCGCGACCTCGGCTCAGTCGGACATCTCCGACGACGACACCGCCTGGCGCCACTACACGGGCGTGTACGTCGTCCCGCCGGGACAGACCGTCACGCGCTTCGCCTTCGAGTCGGTGTCGGCCACCGGTGGCAGCCCGGCCCTCGGCAACTTCATCGATGGCGTCGTCTTCGGAACGCCGCCCTGCCCGACCGCGGGCTAGCCGAACCGACCGAACCCAGGGCGGCCCCATGATCACCTCGGTGATCATGGGGCCGCCCCGTTGTTTCACGCGAGCTGCCGGGACAGGGGATCCTTGAGGACGACGCGAGCGCCGATCGGCAGCATCGTCACGGAGCAGAGTGGCACGGGGGACTCCCGGCGGAAGGGATGGGCACATGCGTAACCTCTGGGATCCTGCGGAGGCCGGCACGAGAGACGGCGAGGTCGGCCTCTGCGTGTACGCCTCGCGGCTGCTCGGGCGCGACACCTCGCTCGTCCTGCACGGCGGGGGCAACACCTCCGTGAAGACGACGACCGCCGACATCACCGGCGAGAAGGTCGCGACGCTGCACGTCAAGGGCAGCGGGTGGGACCTCGCGACGATCGAGGCCGAGGGGTTCACGCCGCTGCGGATCGAGCGTCTGCAGGAGCTGGTCAGGCTCACCTCGATGAGCGACGCGGAGATGGTGCGCGAGCTGCTCAGCGCCCGCCTCGACCCGGGCGCACCGGCCCCGTCGGTGGAGGCCCTGCTGCACGCCATCCTCCCGTACGACCACGTGCTGCACAGCCATGCGGACGCGATCCTCGCGACGACCGACGCGGTCGACGCCGAGGCGCGCGTACGGGAGATCTTCGGCGACCGGGCGATCGTCATTCCCTACGTGATGCCGGGCTTCGACCTCGTACGCCGTTGCGTGGTGGAGATCGAGCGTCAGGGTCTCGAGGGTGTCGAGGCGATGGTGCTGGTAAACCACGGCCTGTTCACGTTCGGCGCCACCGCGCGGGAGGCCTACGAGCGCCACGTGTCCGCGGTCACCGCCGCCGAGGACCACCTCGCGGCGCACACGACGCCGCCCGCGCGTACCTCGGGCGAGGCCGCGGCGTTCATACCGCTCGAGCTGGCCCGGCTGCGCGCCGAGATCTCCCGCGCCGCGGGCGCGCCGATGATCGTCGCGCGACACAACACGCCGGCCTCGGACTCCTTCCGCGCGCACCCGGAGCTGGCCTCGATCGCCACGCGCGGGCCGCTCACGCCGGACCACATCATCCACACCAAGCGGGTCCCGATGCTGGGGCGCGACGTGGCCGCCTACGTGGCCGAATACGAGCGCTACTTCCAGGAGCACGCCCCGACCGCGCGTACGCCGGTGACGATGCTCGACCCCGCGCCGCGCGTGGTCCTGGACGCCGAGCTGGGGTTCCTGTCGGCGGGGCGCCGCGCGCGTGACGCCGGGATCGTTCGCGACATCTACGAGCACACGATCGACGTGATCGAGCGCGCGGAGCAGCTCGGCGGCTTCCGCACGCTCGAGCCCTCGCGCGCGTTCGAGGCCGAGTACTGGGAGCTGGAGCAGGCCAAGCTGAAGCGCAAGGGCCCGCCGCCGCAGCTCGCCGGCGAGGTCGCGCTCGTGACCGGCGCCGCCTCCGGCATCGGCCGGGCGATCGCCCGCGAGCTGGTCGCCCGCGGTGCGGCCGTGGTCGGCGTGGACATCGACACGGCGGTCGCGGACGTCCACGACGGCGCCGACTACCACGGGGTCGCGGTCGACGTGACCGACCCGGGCGCGCTCACCGACGCCATCAGCGCCGGTGTCGAGCGCTTCGGCGGCATCGACATGGTCGTCGCTGCGGCGGGCATCCTCGGCCGGAACGCCCCGATCGCCGAGCACGACCCGGCCGCCTGGCAGGCCGTGATGCGCGTCAACGCCGACAGCGTCGCGTCGCTGTTCGGGCTGCTGCACCCCTACCTCGCCATCGCTCCCGGCGGCGGGCGCGTCGTGGTCGTCGGGTCCAAGAACGCCGCCGCGCCCGGCCCCGGCGTCAGCGCCTACTCGGCGTCGAAGGCCGCGGTCACCCAGCTCGCTCGCGTCGCCGCGCTCGAGTGGGCCCGCGACGGCATCCGCGTCAACACGGTCCACCCGGACGCGGTGTTCGACACGGGCCTGTGGACCGAGGAGCTGATCGCCGAGCGCGCCGCGCGCTACGGGCTGACGCCGGAGGAGTACCGCCGCCGCAATCTGCTCGGCGTCGAGATCCGCAGCACCGACGTCGCCGCGATCGTCGCCGACCTGTGCTCCAGCCGGTACGCGACGGTCACCGGGGCGCACATCCCGATCGACGGCGGCAACGAGCGCGTCATCTGAGCCGGGCATGATGCGGGTCTCACGCCTGCCACGGGGGACCCCGTATGCCGCTCACCATCGACCTGACCGGCGGGTCCTTCGGGCCCGGCCGGCGCGGCCTCGCCCGTGCGCGGCTCAGGCGGGCTGGGCCCAGGTCCCCTCCCTCGGCTGGAACCTCGGCGTCGACGACCTCGACACCGTGCTCGGCGCCGGGCTTCCCGCGCGCTTCCACGACGAGCCGGTCGCGTCGGGCCGGCACGCGGGCGCCGTAATCTCACGGGAGGACTTCGCCCGGGCCCGCGCGGCGCTCTACGCCGAGCTCGGGTGGCACTGACCGAGAGGAACATCGCGATGGACGCCGACCTCGTCTTCACGGGCGGCCCGGTGCACACCGTCGACGCCGCGCGCAGCCGTGCGACGGCCGTCGCCGTACGCGGCGAGCGGATCGTCGCGGTCGGCCACGACGAGGTGCGGGAGCTCATCGGGGCCTCCACCGAGGTCGTCGACCTGGCCGGGCGGCTGCTCGTGCCCGGCTTCCAGGACGCGCACGTCCACCCGGCCGGCGCCGGTACGGAACTGGGCCAGTGCGACCTCAGCGGCGCGGTGACCCTGGAGGAGTACCGGCGGCGGATCCGGGCGTACGCCGACGCGCACCCGGACCTGCCGTGGATCACCGGCGGCGGCTGGTCGATGGAGACCTTCCCCGGCGGCACGCCGACCCGCGAGCAGCTCGACGACGTGGTCGCGGACCGGCCCGCGTACCTCGTCAACCGCGACCACCACGGGGCCTGGGCCAACACGCGGGCCCTGGAGCTGGCCGGGCTGACCGCGGGCACCGCCGACCCCGCGGACGGGCGCATCGAGCGGGACGCCGTAGGCGGCCCCTCCGGGATGCTGCAGGAGGGCGCGATGCGGCTGGTCGGCGACCTCGTGCCGCGCCCCACCGCGGGCGAGCTCGTCGCGGGGCTGCTGCGGGCCCAGGCGCTGCTGCACTCGTACGGGATCACGGCCTGGCAGGACGCGATCGTCGGCGCCAACCCGCTGACCGCCGACGGTGGACCCGCCTACCTCACCGCCGTGCGCGACGGCACGCTGACCGCGCGCGTCGTGGCCGCGCTGTGGTGGGACCGCGAGCGCGGCGCCGAGCAGATCCCCGAGCTGCTCGAGCAGCGCGAACGGCTGACCGCCGGACGGCTGCGCGCGACCAGCGTGAAGATCATGCAGGACGGCATCGCCGAGAACCACACCGCCGCGATGCTCGGCCCGTACCTCTGCTCCTCCGGCGGCAGCGGCATCTCCTTCGTCGAGCCCGAGGCGCTGGCCGCGTACGTCACCGAGCTCGACGCGCACGGCTTCCAGGTCCACTTCCACGCGCTCGGCGACCGCGCCGTACGCGAGGCGCTCGACGCGGTCGAGGCGGCGCGGCGCGCCAACGGCTGGACCGACACCCGGCCCCACCTCGCCCACCTCCAGGTGGTCGACCCCGATGACGTGCCCCGGTTCCGTACGCTCGGCGCCACCGCCAACCTCCAGCCGCTCTGGGCGGCGCACGAACCGCAGATGGACGAGCTGACCATCCCGTTCCTCGGCGCCGAGCGCGCCGCGCACCAATACCCGTTCGGCGACCTGCTCCGGGCCGGTGCCACGCTCGCGGCCGGTAGCGACTGGCCGGTCAGCAGCGCCGACCCGATCGAGGGCATGCACGTCGCGGTGAACCGGCGGCTCCCGGACGCCGGTGAGGACGTGCCGGCGTTCCTGCCCGGCCAGCGGATCGACCTCGGCACCGCGCTCGCCGCCTACACCGCGGGCGGCGCGTACGTGAACCACCTCGACGACACCGGCACGATCGCCCCGGGCAACCTGGCCGACCTGGTCGTCCTCGACCGCGACCCGTTCGCGGGCCCGGCCGGCGCGATCGCCGGGACGCGCGTGCTGCAGACCTTCGTCGGCGGCGAGCGGGTCTTCGCCGCCCCGGACGCCTGATCGGTGCGATCAGCGCTGCTTTAGCCGCTATCGAAGGCCCATCAATCGGCTATTAGTGCGGGCCGATCGCATCGTTTTTATCGCCCTATGCCGGCCGTACACAATGGCGGATCCGCCGCCCGCCAGCAGTTGACTCCGCTGTGTAACAAACCGATCGCTGCCACGAAGCGCGATTTTAGTAATGGTCAACAATTAGCCTTTCCTTTTGTCGCAATGTTTGTCACGATGAGCCCATCTCGTCCGCCCCTCCGTGACCAGGACCCCTCTGCCCCTGGCGCGGAAGCGAGATGGAAGGAGAGGCTTGTGATTCGAGTCCTCAGAACCACGCTGGCCGCGGCGGCCGTGCTCGCCATGGCCGCCGGAACCGCCGAGGCCGTCCCCGCCGCCGCGCCCTCGGCCAGCCCCACCCCGAGCAAGGTATTCACCATCACCGACCACCTCGCCTCCGAGGTCGCCGGTGACCTGGCCGACAAGGCCGTACGGGCGCGGATCACGTCGTCCGTCGCGTCCGCGCCGGCCGACCTGCTGAAGCTCGAGTCCGGTACGACCCTGGCCAAGGATGCGCTGTCCGCCAACAGCGGCGTCCTCGCGGCCAAGGGCCTGCCCGCGACGAGCGGCTCGATCCTGCGGCTGCGCCTGGCGAACGCCGGGGCGCGCGCGGCCCTGTCGCGCGGCGAGGTGCCGCTGGTCGCGGCGGCGCCCACCGACGACAAGTCGGCCGGGCGGGTCGCGGTGACCGCCTACGACCCGAATGGAGGCAAGCTCCTCCTCGACCCGCTGAAGGCGCCCTCCCGGCCCGTGCTCGTGGTGGACGTCGACGTCGCCAAGGCGCTGCCGCTGGGCCTGAACCTCATGCGCAGCACGCTCGCCCGCCAGGGCGTCAAGGCCGCGCCCAAGGCGACGGCCAAGACCGCGGACGCCGGTGGCTACTGGGCCAACAAGATCAACTCGATCCGGCTCAACGACGACGAGGAGCCCTGGATCGAGGGCGACGCCGAGATCTACAGCATCGTCGGTGGCTTCGGGCTCGACGGCAAGGCCGCCATCAACATCGTGCAGATGCCGTACCTCGACAACGACGGCACCACGTACTACCCGAACCAGATCATCGTCGGGTACCAGGCGTACAAGTACAACCTGGCCGACGTCGTCATGATGGAGGACGACGGCGACACCAACTACCAGGCGCTCGCCACGGCCATCGCGGACGCGCTGCTCACGGTCACGGACCAGGGCGTGTACATCCCGCTGGTCAACGCGATCCTCGGAGCCATTCCGTCGTCGTGGTGGACCAACGACCCGGACTACGTCGACTCCTGGTACACGCTGGGCACGACGAGCAGCGGCTCGCTGACCGGCGCGGCCGGCAACGGCACGATGGACATCTCGCCCTACTGGGTGTCCGAGCTCTGACCCCGCCGCCGCGTTCCGGGATCCTCGGGGTCCCGGAACGCGGCACCGGTCGACCGCAAGGCTGATTTCGGGTGAATCCATCCATTCTGGAGGCCACCTAACTAGGCTGCCCGCCGTGAATGTGGATCAACTCCGGATCGGTGCGGAGGGGCGATCCGGAGGTCTGGCCGACTGCTCGCAAATACAGCGTGATCTGTGGTATGCGGAACGGCTTGACGCTCACGGCAACGGCCCTCACCTGGCATTCCGGCTGCGTGTGCGGGGCGCCGTCGACCCCGGTGTCCTGCGGCAGGCCTGCGCGGACCTGGTGGCCGCCCATCCCGACCTGCTGTCACGGTTCGCCGAGCGCGACGGGGAACCGGTCCGCGTCCGGTACGGCCTCACGGACCTGGAACGTGCCATCGACCTGGGGACCGAGGTCCGCCCGGCCGCGCCGTTCGACCTCGAGAACGGGCCGCTGTTCCGCTTCGGGCTGGCCCCCGACGACGGCGTGGTCGCGGTCTTCCACCACCTGGTGTTCGACGGGATGTCCCGCGACATCGCGGCGCGCGACCTGATCCGCTGCTACGAGGCCCGGCTCGCCGGACGGCGGGCGGAGATCGGCCCCGTACCCGGCTACGGCCGCTACGTACGGCACGAACGCCGGATCCTCGACGCGCCGCCGCCGCACGGCTGGCGGGAGATCCTCGCGGCCGACCCGGTCGCCCTGTCCGACCTCCTGGCCGACGGCCCCACCGGAACGGCCGCCGCCCCGATCACGGTACGCCTGGAGGCCGGGCGGCTCGCCGGTCTCGCGAAGGTCGCCGAGGCCGCCGGGACCAGCCGGCACGCCGCGCTGCTCGCGAGCTTCGCGGCCACTCTGGCGGGGTACGCCGCCGCGACCCGGTCCCCGGTGCCCGCGATCGGGGTGCCGATGAGCACGCGCCCGGCGGAGTTCGCCGAGGCCGCGGGCGTCTTCGTCAACGAGGTGCCCCTCGCGCTCGCCCCGGAGCCCGGCGCGGACTTCGGGGCGTTCCTGGACGACGTGTCGCGGCGGACGCGGGCGGCGTTCGCGCTGCGCGCGTACCCGGTGTCCGCGCTCCGGCGCCGGGCCGGGCTGGCCCCGTGGCGGCCGAGCGTGGTCTTCGGCTACCGGCGCGGCGGCCTGCCGCAGCGGCTCGAGATGGCCGGTCACGCCGTGGAGTACCAGGCGATGCTGCCGGGCTACCGGACCGGCGCCGAGCTCGAGCTCCAGCTGCTCGACCACGGCACGTACGTCGAGGGCCACGTCGGCTACGACCCGCGACGCTTCACCGCGAACGCCGTACGCGCCCTGCTCGGCGGCTGGTACCGGACGATCGACCTCGTCGGCGCCGAACCGTCCCGTCCGCTGCGCGCGTGGGGCGTGCTGGACGAGGCGCAGGAGCGCCGGGTCACCGCGATGGGCACCGGGCCCCGCGTCGCGTACGAGGGCGCGGACACCGTCCACGGCCTGTTCGCCGCGCAGGCCGCACGCGAGCCCGGCGCGACCGCCGTACGCGACGGCGCCCGCGAGGTCACCTACGCCGAGCTGGACCGGCACGCCACGGACCTCGCGCACCGGCTGCGTACCGCGGGTGTGGAGCCCGAGGACCGGGTGCTCGTCTGTGTGCCGCGGTCTTACCGCCTGGTCGCGGCGCTGCTGGGCACGCTGAAGGCCGGCGGCTGCTACGTGCCGCTGGATCCCGACGACCCGCCCGAACGCCGTGGCGGCATGGCGCGCGACAGCGGCGCCCGCGTGCTGATCGCCGAGCCGGGCGCCGCCCCGGTGCCGGGGTTCGCCGGTACGGTCGTGCCCGCCGACGCGACCGGAGAGGCCGCGCACCCGGAGGCCGAGGTGACCGGCGCGAACCTCGCGTACGCCATGTACACGTCCGGCTCGACCGGTGCGCCCAAGGCCGCGATGATCACGCACGCGGCGCTGCGCAACCGGCTGCTCTGGATGCAGGACGCCTACCGGCTGTCCGCCGCCGACCGCGTCCTGCACAAGACGGCGATCGGCTTCGACGTGTCCGGCTGGGAGCTGTGGTGGCCGCTGATCAGCGGCGCGACCCTGGTGATGGCGCCGCCCGGCGCGCACCGCGACAGCGCCCGGCTCGTACGCCTGGTGCGCGACGAGGGCGTGACGGTCGTCCACTTCGTGCCGCCGGCGCTGCGCGCGTACCTCGACGAGCCGGACGCGGGCGACCGCACGGACCTACGGCTCGTCGTGTGCAGCGGTGAGGCGCTGCCGCCCGACCTGGTCGACCGCTTCCACGAGCGGCTCGAGGCACGGCTGGAGAACCTCTACGGCCCGACCGAGGCGGCGATCGACGTCACCGCCGCCCCGTGCCGGCCCGGCATGGACGTCGTGCCGATCGGAACACCGATCGCCAACGCCGTCGTACGGGTCCTGGACCCGGAGCTGCTGCGCGCCGTCCCGGCCGGCGTCACCGGCGAGATCTGCCTGAGCGGCCTCCCGCTGGCGCGGGGCTATCTCGGGCGGCCGGACCTGACCGCCGAGCGCTTCGTGCCCGACCCGTCCGACCCTGGTGGCGGGCGGCTCTACCGTACCGGGGACCTGGGCCGGTACCGCGACGACGGCATGCTGGAGTACCTCGGCCGCGTCGACCACCAGGTCAAGATCCGCGGACGGCGGGTCGAGCCGGGGGAGATCGAGGCGACGCTGCTCGGCCACCCGGCGATCCGGCGGGCCGCCGTGCTCGGGGTCGACACCGGCCGAGGCGAGCTGGAGCTGGCCGCGTACCTCGTGGCGGACGGAGAGCGGCCCGACCTGGACCGCTGGCTGCGCGACCGCCTGCCCGCCGCGATGGTGCCCACCGCGATCGTCTGGCTCGACGCGCTGCCGCTGACCTCCAGCGGCAAGCTGGACCGCAAGGCCCTGTCACTGCCCGAGTCCGTTACGTCCGACTACGTCCCGCCCCGTACGGCCGCCGAACGCGCCGTCGCCGCGGTGTGGGCCGAGCTGTTCGGGCTGCGGCGCGTCGGCGCGAACGACGACTTCTTCGACCTGGGCGGGCACTCGCTGCTGGCCACCCGCACGCTCAGCCGGCTGCGGGAGTCCTTCGGCGTGGAGCTGCCCATGCGCGTGGTGTTCGAGCGGCCCACCGTGGCCGCACTCGGCGCGGCGGTGGACGAGGCGCGAGGCCGATGAGCGACGACGAGCTCGCGCTGTCGTTCCAGCAGGAACGCCTCTGGTTCTTCCACCAGCTCGAACCCGGCAGCGTCGCGTACAACCAGTCCCTCGGCCTGCGCCTCGAGGGGCCGCTGGACGTCGGCGCGCTGCGCCGCGCCGTCTCGGAGATCGTCGCGCGGCACGAGAGCCTGCGCACCGCGTTCCCCGCGCGGGACGGGCGGCCGTACCAGCGGATCTCGCCGCCCGCCCCCGTCGACCTGCCGGTATGCCTGGACGAGGACCCGGCGGACGAGACGGCCCGCCCGTTCGACGTCGAGAACGGCCCGCTCTGCCGCTGGCGGCTGTACCGCCAGGGCGAGAACGACCACCTGCTGCTGGTCGTGCTGCACCACCTGGTCACCGACGGCTGGTCGTTCGGCGTGCTCACCTCCGAGCTGGGCGCGCTGTACACCGCGTTCCGCGACGGCAAGCCCTCGCCGCTGCCCGAGCTGCCCGTGCAGTACGCCGACTACGCGCTCTGGCAGCGCGACGTGGTCGGCGAGGACACGATGGCCGCGCAGGTCGACCACTGGCGCAACGCCCTGGACGGCATCGAACCCCTCGAGCTGCCCACGGACCGCCCTCGGCCGCCCGAGCAGACCTTCAACGGGGACCGGCACTGGTTCCGCGTGCCCGAACCCCTGGGCACGGACCTGCTCGCCCTCGCACGCGCCGAGGGCGTCACACCGTTCATGGCGCTGGTCAGCGTCTTCCAGATCCTGCTCACGACCTCGAGCGGGCAGGACTCGGTCGCGGTCGGCGTGCCGGTCGCGGGCCGTGACCAGCCGGAGCTGTCGGGGCTCATCGGCTACTTCGTGAACACGCTCGTGCTGCGCAGCGACCTGTCGGGCGACCCGACCTTCCGCGAGCTGCTGGGCCGTACCCGCGCGCGGGCCACCGACGGCTACCGCCACCTCGACGTGCCGCTCCAGTGGGTGACCTCCGAGCTGAGGTACCGGCGGGACCTGAGCCGCAACGCGCTGTTCGACGTCATGTTCGCCTGGCAGGACGTGCCGGCGCGCGAGCCGGAGATGGCCGGGCTGAGGGTCTCCTTCGACTCGCCGGACGCCACGGTCAACCTCGTCGACCTTCAGCTCAACTGCTACCCCGACGACGAGGGCGTCCTCGGCCACATCATCTACAACCGCGACCTGTTCGACCACGCGGGCATCGAGCGGCTGGCCGCGCGGTTCGTCGCGCTGCTGGCCCAGGCCGTCGCCGATCCCGGCCGCGCACTGTCGAGCCTGACCGCGCTCGGCGAGGGGGAGCGCGAGCGGCTCGCGGCATGGGAGTCCGGTCCCGCCGAGGTCGCCATCGGCACCGTCAGCGAGCTGTTCGAGGCGCGGGCCGCCGAACGGCCGGACGCGACCGCCGTTCACCACGACGGGCGGGACGTGGGCTACGCGGAGCTGGCCGCGATGGCCGGCCGGATCGCGCGATGGCTGCGGGCCGCCGGCGCCGGACCGGGCGACGTGGTCGGCGTCTGCGCGCCGCGCGGTGTGCCGCTGGTCGCCGCGCTGCTGGGCGTGCTGCGTTCCGGCGCCGCGTACCTGCCGCTCGACCCGGACAACCCGGCCGCGCGCCTGGAGTTCATGCTCGCCGACAGCGGGGCCGCGATCGTGCTGGCGACCCCGGAGACCGGCGACCGGCTGACCGGTACGGCCGCCCGCGTCGTACCGCTGGACGAGGCGCTGCGGGGCACGCCGGACGAGGAGGGGTGGCGGGTGGCGCGCCCGTACGACCCCGCCTACCTGATCTACACCTCCGGGTCGACCGGCACCCCGAAGGCGGTGCTGATCGACCACGCGAGCCTGTCGGCGCGCGTCGGCTGGATGCTGGAGGAGTACGGCCTGGGCCCGGCGGACCGGGTGCTCCAGTTCGCATCGGTCGGCTTCGACACCCACGTCGAGGAGGTCTATCCCTGCCTGCTGGCCGGTGCCCGGCTGGTCCTGGCCGACCCGCGCCGGGTGGACGTGCCCGCGCTGCTGGCGACGCCGGAGGGGCGGAAGCTGACCGTCCTGGACCTGCCGACCCCGTACTGGCACGAGATGGTCCGCCTGGCCGAGTCCGGTGACCTGCGCGTCCCGGACGCGGTGCGCCTTGTGATCATCGGTGCCGACCAGGCCGACGCCGCCGCCGTACGCGCCTGGCGCGGGCTGGTCGGCGGCCGGCTCCTCAACACCTACGGGCCCACCGAGGCCACCGTCGTCGCGACCTTCGCCGACCTGTCCGCCGAACCCGGCGACCCGGACGCGGTCCCGCCGATCGGCCGCCCGGTGGCCGGGGTGCGCGCGCACGTCCTGGACCGCTCGCTGCGGCCGGTGGGCATCGGCGTGCCCGGCGAGCTGTGCCTCGGCGGTGCCGGCATCGCACCGGGATACCTCGGACTGCCCGGCCTGACCGCCGAACGCTTCGTGCCCGACCCGTTCGGCCCGCCCGGGTCGCGGCTGTACCGCACCGGCGACCGCGTGCGGTGGCGCGAGGACGGGCAACTGGAGTTCCTCGGTCGGCTCGACCACCAGGTCAAGATCCGTGGCTTCCGCGTCGAGCTGCCGGAGGTCGAGGCGGTGCTCCGCGCGCACCCGGACGTCACCGCCGCCGTCGTCACCCTCCGGGACGGGCGGCTGACCGGGTACGTCGTCGGCGCCGACGAGGCGCGGGTCCGCGCGTTCGCGGCCGAGCGCCTGCCCGAGTACATGGTGCCCTCCGACCTCGTCACCCTGGCCGCCATCCCGCTGACCTCCGGCGGCAAGCCCGACCGCCGGGCGCTGCCCGCACCGGAGCGCGCGGCCGGGACGTCCCGCGCGCCGCGCGGCCACGTCGAGCGCGTCCTGGCCGACGTGTGGTGCGAGGTGCTCGGACTGGCCTCGGTGGGCGCCGAGGACAACTTCTTCGAGATCGGCGGCGACTCGATCGTCAGCATCCAGGTCGTCGCGCGGGCCCGTACGCGCGGGGTGCTGATCACACCGCGCCTGCTCTTCCGCCACCAGACGATCGCCGCGCTCGCGCCCGCCGCGCGTACCGGAGCCGGTGGGCGGCACGCCCCGCTGGTGAGCGGCGAGGTGCCGCTGCTGCCGATGCAGCGGTGGTTCCTCACCCGGCCGCTCGACCACCGCCACCACTTCAACCAGTCCGTCCTCGTCGAGGTACCGGCCGACCTCGACGCCGACCGGCTGGAACGGGCGCTGAACGGGCTCGCAGAACGGCACGCCGCCCTGCGCGCGTGCTTCGAGGGCGAGCGTCAGACGGTCGCCGCACGCGCCGCCGTCGTCTGCGAGCGGATCGACCTGTCCGCGCTGCACGAGGCCGACCGCGCCGCGGCGCTGCGGGCCCGGTCGGCCGAGCTGAAGACCGGCTTCGACCTGGGCCGCTCGCCGCTGCTGCGGGCCGCGCACTTCACCCTGAACGCGGGCGAGCCCGGGCGGCTGCTGCTGACCGCGCACCATCTCGTGGTCGACGCCGTCTCGTGGCACATCCTGCTCGACGACCTGGCGGCCCTCTACGAGGGCGGCACCGTCGCGGAGCCGACCAGCTCGGTGCGCGATCACGCGGAGGCGCTGCACGCGGCGGACCCGTCCGCCGAGATCCCGTACTGGACCGAGGTGTGCGGGCCCGCGCCGCAGGACCTGCGGGACGGCGGCGACCTGGCCTCGACCCGTACCGTGACGGTCGAGCTGGACGACGCCGACACCGCGGCGCTGCTGACCCGGGTCCCACGCGTCCACGGCTGCCGGATCAACGACGTCCTGCTGGCCGCGCTGGCGCACGCGTGGCACCGCTGGACGGGCGACGAGGAGCTACTCGTCGGCCTGGAGTCGCACGGCCGCGAGGAGCGCTCCGACGCGGCCGACCTGACACGTACCGTGGGCTGGTTCACCGCCCTCCACCCGGTACGCCTCGCGTGCTCCGCCGACCTCGCCCGCACGCTGACCGGCGTACGGGACACGCTCGGCCGGGTGCCCGGCGGCGGCGTCGGGTACGGCGTCCTCCGGCACCTGCGGGGGGAGCTGACCGGGCTGGCCGCGCCGCAGGTGGGCTTCAACTACCTGGGCCGGTTCGAGCCGGGCACGGGCGCGCTGTTCGGCCCGGCCGGCGAGGACACCGGTCCGGACACCGGCGCGTCGGGCCGCCGCGAGCACCGCCTCGACGTCAACGGCGGGGTGTCCGGCGGTCGGCTGAGCATGACGTTCGCCTACTCCTCCGACCTGGACACGGACGAGGACGTACGGCGCCTGGCCGAGGACTTCGCCGCCGGGCTCACCGCGATCGCCGCCTCCGCGCGCGACGTACGCGACCGGTACCCGCTGTCGCCGCTCCAGCAGGGACTGCTCTTCCACGCGATCGGGCGGCCCTCCGAGGGCGAGTACGTCGTCCAGGTCGAGTTGCGGCTGCGCGGCACGGTCGACGCGCACGCGGTGCGGTCGGCCTGGCAGGCACTCGCCGCGAGGCACACCGCCCTGTCCAGCTCGGTGCACTGGCGCGAGCTGGACGAGCCCGTGCAGGAGGTGCACGAGGGGGTCACCGTCCCGGTCGAGGAGCTCGACTGGCGCGACCGCGACGACGCCGAGGAACGGCTGGCCGCCCACCTCGACGCCGACCGCCGCCGCGGCTTCGACCTGACCCGCGCGCCCCTCCTGCGCGTGTCGCTGGTCCGGCTCGAGGACGACGTGCACGCGATGGTCGCGACCAGCCACCACATCGTGCTCGACGGCTGGAGCAGCGCACGCCTGCTCGGGGAGTTCTTCGCGCTGTACGCCGGGCGCGCGGTCGAACCTGTACGGCCGTTCCGCGACTATGTGACCTGGCTCGCCGAGCAGGACCCGGTCGCCGCCGAACGCCACTGGCGTCGACGGCTCGGCGGGTTCGAGGAGCCGACCACCTTCCGCGATGACCCGCCCGACGCGGACGCGCCCGTCGCGCCGGTCGACCTGTACGCCGCACTGCCCGCCGAGCGCGGCGCCCGGCTGGCCGCGTTCGCGCGCCGCGAGCACCTCACGATGAGCACGCTGCTGCACGCCGCATGGGCGGTCGTGCTGGGGCGGCACGCCGACACCGACGACGTCGTGTTCGGCAGCACCGTCTCCGGCCGCCCGCCCGAGCTGGCCGGCGTCGAGTCGATGATCGGGCTGTTCATCAACACGTTGCCGGTACGGTTCGCGCCGCGCACGGACCGCACGGCACGCGACTTCCTGCGCGCGGTGCAGGACGACCTGATCGAGCTGCGGGAGTTCGAGTACAGCTCGCTCGCCGAGGCCCAGCGGCACGCCGGAACCCCGGCCGGACGGCGGCTGTTCGACAGCATCCTCGTGGTCGAGAACTACCCGGCGGCGAGCGGCGACGGCGGCGGCCTCGCGGTCGAGCGGGCCCGTACGCGGGAGCAGACCAGCTACCCGCTCACCGTTGCGGTGACCCTCGGCGCCGAGCCCCTCGTACGCCTGTCGTACCGGCCGGACCGGTGGGACGAGGCGGACGTGCGCCGGCTCGCCGGCCACCTGTTCACCGTGCTGGAGGGGTTCGCCGAGGACCCGGACGCGCCGCTCGGCGCGCTCCCTATGCTCACCGACGACGAGCACCGCCACCTCGTGAGAGCCTGCAACGACACGGGCCCCGGGCACGACGCGCCGTCGCTCGCCGCGCTGGTGGAGCGGCAGGTGCGCCGCACCCCGGACGCGCCGGCGTTGACGTTCGAGGGCACCACGCTCACGTACGCGGAGCTGGACGCGCGCGCGGACCGGCTCGCCCGGCGGCTGGGCGTGGGGCGTGGGGACATCGTCGCGGTGTGCGCGGACCGCGGGATCATGCTGGTGGTCGCGCTGCTGGCCGTCCTGAAGGCCGGCGCCGCCTACCTGCCCCTCGATCCCGGGTACCCGCGCCGCCGCCTGGAGTACATGCTCGCCGACAGCGGGGCGCGCCTGCTGCTCGCCGACCCCGGAGCGCTGGACGCCGAGGGCGTGCGGGTGCTGCCTCTCGGCGAGGACCTCGACGGGGACGGCGAGCTCGGCGCGGACGTCACGCCCGACGACCTGGCCTACGTCATCTACACGTCGGGTTCGACCGGCCGGCCGAAGGGCGTCGCCAACACGCACCGGGGCATCGGCAACCGGCTGCTGTGGATGCAGGACCGCTACCGGCTCACCGCGGACGACACAGTCCTGCAGAAGACCCCCTCCAGCTTCGACGTGTCGGTGTGGGAGTTCTTCTGGCCGCTGATCTGCGGCGCCCGGCTGGTGCTGGCGCGCCCCGACGGCCACCGCGACCCTGCGTACCTGGCCGACCTGGTCGAGCGGGAGCGCGTCACCACGCTGCATTTCGTACCGTCCATGCTGCGCGCCTTCCTCGACCAGGAGGACCTGAGCGGCTGCGCGTCGCTGCGCCGGGTGCTGTGCAGCGGCGAGGAGCTGCCCGTCGAGACGGCCCGACGGGCGACCGAGTGTCTGAACGCGGAGCTGTACAACCTGTACGGGCCGACCGAGGCGGCCATCGACGTCACCTCGTGGCGCTACGACCCGGAACGGGACCGGTTCACCGTCCCGATCGGCCGGCCCATCGACGGCGTCCAGGTCCACCTGCTGGACCGGCGGATGCGCCCGGTGCCGTCCGGCGCGGTCGGCGAGATCTTCCTCGGCGGGGCCGGGCTGGCACGCGGCTACCTGGGACGCCCCGCGCTGACCGCCGAGCGTTTCGTGCCCGACCCGTTCGGCGCGCCCGGCTCACGGCTGTACCGCACCGGCGACCTCGCGCGGCGGCGGCCCGACGGCGCCGTGGAGTTCCTCGGCCGGGCCGACGGCCAGGTGAAGCTGCGCGGCTTCCGCATCGAGCTGGGCGAGATCGAGGTGCGGCTCGCCGGCCACCCGGACGTACGCGCGGCGGCGGCCGCGGTGCTGCCGGACCCGTCCGGGTCCGGCCGGCTCGTCGGTTACCTGGTCCCGGCGCGTACGGAGGTCCCGGACCCCGCCGTCCTGCGGGAGTACCTGTCCGGCTCCCTGCCGGAGTACATGGTCCCGAACAGCTTCGTCACCCTGCCCGAGCTGCCGCTCACCCCGAGCGGCAAGCTCGACCGCGCGGCGCTCCCGGCGCCGCGGCAACCCTCCGGCGGCTCCTCCTACCGGCCGCCCGAGGGCGAGATCGAGCAGCTCCTGACCGACATCTGGCAGCGGGTGCTCGGCGTGGAGAAGGTCGGCGCCGACGACGACTTCTTCGACCTCGGCGGCCACTCGCTGCTGGCGATGCGCGTCATCGCCCAAGCCTCGCGCGAGCTGCCCGAACGCTGCGCGCCACTCAGCGTGATGGACCTGTTCGCCCATCCGACCGTCGCCGCGCTCGCGCGGCTGACCGGCCAGAGCGAGGGCAGGCCGCGCGGGCTGCTGCACCGGCTGACCCCGCAGCGGCCCGGCACGACGGTGCGCGCCAGCGTCATCTGCGTGCCGTACGGCGGCGGCAGCGCGGCCGTCTACAAGCCCCTGGCCGATGCCCTGGACGACCGCCACGCGCTGTACTCGGTCGCGCTGCCCGGCCACGACCCGGGCCTGCCGGACGAGCCGCTGAGCCCGCTCACCGAGATCGTCGAGCGGTGCGCGGACGAGATCGCCGAGACGGTCGGCGGGCCGCTGATCGTGTACGGGCACTGTCTCGGCGGCAGCGCCACCGCCCTCGCCCTGGCCCAGGTCCTGGAGCGGCGCGGCCACGAGGTGCTCGCGGTCTACACCGGTGCGAGCTTCCCGTCGGCGCGGCTGCCCGGCCGCCTGTCCCGTGGGCTCGGCCGGATCCTGCCGACCGGCCGGCTCACCGGCGACCGCTCGTATTACAACTTCGTGCGCTCGCTGGGCGGCATGCCACGGCTCGCCGAACGCGAGATGCACCTGCTCGCCCGCGCCCTGCGGCACGACAACCGGCAGGCCGAGGACTTCTACGTCCGCGCGTACAGCGGCGGCGCGCCGCCCCGGCTGCGCGCGCCGATCGTCTCGGTGGTGGCCGAGCGCGATCCCACCACCGACCTCTACCAGGAGCGCCACCGGGAGTGGCTGCACTTCGCCGAGCACGCCGAGCTGGAGGTGATCGGCGGCGCCGACCACTTCTTCGTACGCGGCCAGGCCGACCGGCTCGCCGAGATCGTCACCACCGAGCGCGGCGGGCCCGAGCCGGGCCCGGACCCCGCGCGCGGGCGGCCCGCGAGCCTGCGCCGGTTCGCCGCCGTCACGGCGGGCGAGCTGGTGTCGCAGCTCGGGTCCGGGCTCACCGCGTTCGCGCTCGGCCTGTGGGTCTACCTGACGACCCGGTCGCTGACCGAGTTCGCGCTCATCGAGATGTTCGCCACGCTGCCCGGCGTGCTGTTCGCGCCGCTCGTCGGGGCGCTGGTCGACCGCGGCGACCGGCGCCGCGTCATGGTCGCCGGGAACACCGTCGCGGGCCTGACCCAGGCCCTGCTCGCCGTGCTGGCCTGGCGCGGGCATCCCGGCATCGCGCCGATCTACCTGCTGCTGTCGGTGTCCTCGCTGGCCACGATGTTCGAACGCGTCGCGTACCTGTCGGCGATCCTGCAGCTCGCGCCCAAGCGGTACGCGTTCCGGCTCAACGGGATCGTGCAGGTGGCGATGGGCCTCGCGCAGGTCGTGGCTCCGCTGCTCGCCGTCGCGCTGCTGCACGGGCTCGGCCTGACCGGCGTGCTCACCGCCGACGCGGTCAGCTTCGGCGTCGTCACCGTCGTGCTGGTCGCGGTCCGCTTCCCGACGGCCCTGCCCGCCCTGCGGCGCGAGTCGCTGCGCGAGGAGATCGCGCACGGCTTCCGGTACGTGCGCGACAAGCCGGGCCTGCGCGACCTCCTGGTGTACTTCGCCGCCCTCAGCGTGCTGACCGCGCCGGTCTTCCTGCTGGTCACCCCCCTCGTGCTGCCGTTCGGCTCGGTCGCGACCATCGGGGACCTGCTCGTGGCGGCCGGGTTCGGCACCGTCGCGGGCGGCCTGACCATCAGCCTGTGGGGCGGGCCCGAACGCGTCATGGCCGGCGTGCTCGGCGCGTCGGTCGCCGGCGGGGCCTCGATCGCCCTCGTCGGGCTGCGGCCGTCGGTCCCGCTGATCGGCGCGGCGCTGTTCGCGTACCTGGTCAGCTCCGCGGTCTTCCAGGGCTGCTACACCACGATGATCCAGCTTCGGGTGCCGCCGCTGCTCCAGGGACGGGTGTTCGCGTTCGTCCAGATGGTGTCGCTCGGCGCGGCCCCGATCGCGTACGTCACCGCGGGTCCGCTTGGCGAGCGCGTCTTCGAACCACTGCTCGCGCGCGGCGGACCCCTCGCCCCGACGCTCGGCGCCGTCATCGGCACCGGGCCCGGCCGCGGCATCGCCCTGATGTACCTGCTGGCCGGGACGGCCATCGTGGCGCTGACCCTGGTGGCGCGGCGCCGGCCGTCCCTCTGGAACCTGGAATACGCGCTGCCCGACCAGCGCGAGGAAGAGTGAGTGCCGTGGCCGACGTGCTGGTGCCCCACATGCTGTCCGAACGGGCCGCCGCCGCGCCCGGCGGCACGGCCCTGATCCTCGACGACGGGCCCGGCCTGACGTTCCACGCGTGGCACGCCAGGGCCAACGGTGTCGCGCGCGCCCTGCGGGCCCGCGGCGTCGCGCCGCGCGACCGCGTGGCGCTGGTCGTGCACAACGCGGACTGGATCGACTTCGCGGTCGCCTACTTCGGGGTCCTGCGGGCGGGCGCGACCGCCCTGCCGCTGTCCGCGCGCCTGGCGGCGCCGGAGCTGTCCGCCGCGGCGCGCCGTGCGGGGTGCGTGGCCGTACTGCTCGGCGGGGGAGTGGCCGGCCCCGACCTGCCGGGCTGGTCGGCGCGCCTGACCGAGCTCACCGGCGACCCCGGCGACATCGTGCCGGAATGCGGCCCCGACGACCTCGCCCAGCTGCTGTACACGGCCGGGACGACGGGTACGCCCAAGCTCGTCGCGGCCAGCCACCGCAACGTGCTCGCCGGCTGGTCACCGGGCTCGGGCTCGCCGCACGAGCCTGGCCGCCACTTCGTGCACGCGACGCCCGTCGCGAGCAACTCGGGCCAGGTGACGATGCTGCACCCGCTGCAGGACCCGCACACCGCCGTGCTGATGGCGGGCTTCGAGCCGTCGCGCTACTGCGACCTCGTCGAACGCCACCGGGCCGACCACACGCTGCTGGTCCCCGCGATGGCCTCGTGGCTGGTCGAGTCGGGCGCGGCGAAGGGCAGGGACCTGTCCTCGCTGCGCAGCGTCGTACTGACCGCGGCGCCGGCCATGCCGCCGCTGCTGGCCGCCGTGGACCGCCTCGCGCCGTCCGCGACCATCACCAACTGCTACAGCTCCACCGAGGCGTGGCCGGCCATGACCGCGATGGACTACGACCCGGCACGGCCCGGGTCGCTCGGCCGCCCGCTCACCGGCCGCCGGGTCGAGATCGTCGACGCGGACGGCGGGACGTGCCCGCCCGGCGAGACCGGCGAGATCGTGCTGTCCACCTCCGGTGTGCCGAGCCGCGCGTACCTCGAGGAGACCAGCGCGGTCTTCGACGACGGCCGGGTGCGTACCGGCGACCTCGGCTACCTCGACGAGGGCGGCTACCTCTACCTGGTCGACCGTCGCGTCGACCTGATCGTCACCGGCGGCACCAATGTCTCCTGCCTGGAGGTGGAGAACGCCCTCGCCGACCATCCGGCGGTCGCCGAGGCGGCCGTCGCGGGCGTCGCCCACCCGGTCCTCGGCACCATGGTCGGCGCGATGCTGGTCACCCGTCGGCCGGTGCCCGCCGAGGAGATCCGCGGCTGGGTGCGGTCGCGGCTCGCGGACTACAAGGTGCCCGCCGTGATCGCCTCGGCCGCGAGCCTGCCGCGCAACCACCTGGGCAAGGTGATCCGCTCGGAGGTACGGGCCGCGCTCGGTGCGGGGCTCGGCGACGGCCGTACCGGGGCGGCGCCGCGTACCGAGGACGAGCGGGTCCTGCTGCGCGTGTGGTGCGACGTGCTCGGCCGCTACGACCTCGGCGTCGAGGACGACTTCATCGCGGCCGGCGGGCACTCGCTGGCGGCGTTCCGGATCGCCGACCTGGCCTCGGCCGCGCTCGGCGTGGCGCTGCCGCGCAGCGTGCTGCTCACCACGCCGACGGTCGCCGCCCAGGCGGAGGCCGTCGCCGGAATACGTCGGGACGGCGCCACCGGCGTACGGACGCCGATCGCGCGCCGCCGCCGCTGACCGTCAGGGCGCGGCGTCGAGCAGGTCGTCCAGCGCCCGGCGGAACGCCGCGACCAGCGACTCCGCGGTCTCACGCGAGATCAGCAGGGCGTTGACGTCGAGGTGGCCGCGCAGGTCCGGCCGCAGGTCGGTGATGGTGACCGTGACGTTCTCGCCCTCCCAGTCGCGCTCGTCCTTCTCGACGGCGAGGTCGGACGCCGGGGCGCGCGGCAGGACGCGGGCCCCGGGCAGGCCGGCGATCTCGGCGGGGGCGGGCAGCAGGTTGAACCACACGTCCCACAGCCGCGTGAGCGTCCGCCCGGCCTCCGGCTCGCCGAAGATCTCCTGGGCCACGGTGCGCAGCGGTACGCCGGCGTGCTCGTGGGCGTCGAACACCGCGCCGCGTACGCGGGACAGCAGCTCGTCTCGCGACGGCTCGCCGGACAGGTCGAGGCGGAAGACCGTCGTACGCGCGAGCAGGCCGATCATCGTCTCGAACTCCGCCCGGTCCCGCCCGGCGAACAGCGACGCGACCGCGAGGTCCCGGTCACCGGTCACCGCGTGCAGGGCGGACGCGAACGCGGTGAGCAGCACCATGAACGGGCTCGCCCGCTTGGCGCGCGCGACCTCCCTCAGCCGGTCGGCGAGCGGCCAGGCGAAGGCGACCCGCTCACCGCGGTAGGCGCGCACCGCGCCTCTGGGGCGATGGACCGGCAGCGCGAGCGGCGCGGGGAGGGGCTCCAGCCGCGGCTTCCAGTACGCCGCCGCGGCCGGCAGGCGGTCCGCCGTCTCGGCGCGTTCCCAGGCCACGAAGTCGGCGTACCGCGAGGTGGCCGGCGTGCCGCCGCACAGCTCGGCGGCGAGCAGCGACACCGACCACCCGTCGCAGACGATGTGGTGGACGGCGACCAGCAGGACGTGCGCGCCCTCCGCGCACCGCAGCAGCGTGACCCGCCACAGGGGCGCGGTACCCAGGTCGAACGGTTCCGCGCGCTCGGCCCGCTCCCGCCGCCGTACCTCCTCGGCCTGCTCGCCCGGGGGCAGCGCGGTCAGGTCCGCCACCCGGAGCTCGACCGGCACGTGGTCCTCGACCACCTGCCGCGGCTCGCCGCCGACCGCGTCGAACCGGGTCCGCAGCGAGTCGTGGCGCCCGGCCACCTCGGCGAGCCGCCGCCGCAGGTCGGCCAAGTCGACGGGCCCGTCGACGTCGAAGGCGCGAAGGATGATCGCCGACGCCCCCGGCCGCGCGCGGTCGCGCTGCCAGTAGTCGGTCTGGAACGTGGACAGGGGGGTGGTCCGCACGGTCTTTCCTGGATCCGGGGCGCCGGCTACCGGCGCAGGCTTCGGGGGCACATGTCGGTCCACAGCTCGTCGATGCGCTCGAGGCAGTGCGCCTTCGGGCCGCGGACGCCGACCTCCCGCCAGCCGTCGGGCAGCTCCACGCCGACGGCCCAGATCGAGTACTGCTCCTCGCCGTTGATCACGACCGTGTAGTCCTGGTCCTCGCCGTCCATCACCGTCTCCTCACCCGCCGTAACGCCGACGCTCATCCTAGATCTCGATCATCCAGCGGCCGCCGTGTCGCCAGGCGGTGGACACCCCCTAGAGTCCTGGGATGGAGTCGATGCCGGTGGTCAGGACCTCGTCGGGGATGGTCGGAGGGGTCGCCGGTGACGGCGTCGTGTCCTTCCGCGGCATCCCGTACGCCGCCGCGCCGGACGGGCCGCTGCGCTTCCAGCCGCCCGCGCCGCCGCAGCCCTGGGACGGGGTCAGGGACGCCGTCGAGTTCGGTTCGGCGCCACCGCAGCTCCCGACCGCGCCCGGGTTGCCCACCCTCTGGCGGCCCGGCGACGGCCTGGACTGCCTGACCGTGAACGTCTGGACCCCCGACCCCGGCGCCGCCGGGCTCCCGGTGATGGTGTGGATCTACGGCGGGGCCTGGAGGGCGGGCTGGTCCGGGCTGCCCGGCTACGACGCCACCAAGCTGGCCGCCGCCGGGGTCGTGGTGGTCACGCTCAACTACCGCGTCGGCTTCGAGGGCTTCGGGCACGTGCCCGGCGTCCCGGAGAACCGCGGGCTGCGCGACCAGCTCGCCGCGCTGGAATGGGTACAACGCGACGTCGCGGCCTTCGGCGGAGACCCCGGCAACGTGACCGTCTTCGGGGAGTCCGCGGGCGCGGGCTCGGTCGCCATCCTCCTCGCCGCGCCGCCGGCCCGTGGGCTCTTCCGCCGGGCGATCGCGCAGAGCGTCCCGAACGGGCACCGCACCCCCGAGGAGGCCGAGAAGGTCACCGGGATCCTGGCCGACGAAGCGGGGGTGCCGGCCACCCTCGAGGGGTTCGCCGGACTGCCGCCCGAGGAGATCCTGAAGATCCAGGACGCGCCGCTGAGACGGTCCCGCTCGGGCATCACCGCGTTCGGGCCGGTCATCGACGCCGACCTGGTCACCGGCCAGGCCTGGGAGCCGATCCAGGGCGGCGCCGGCCGGGACGTGGACCTGATCTGCGGGTTCACCCATGACGAGTACCGGCTGTTCGCCATGGGCGCGGACCTGTCGGCCGTCGACCTCGCCGCCGTGGCCAAGGCGGTGGGGCTCGGTACGGACGCGCCCGCCGCCTACCGCGCCGCACACCCCGGCACCACCGACGCCGACCTGTTCACCGTGATGCTGTCCGACGCGCTGTTCCGCATGCCGTCGACGTGGGTCGCCGAGGCGCACGCGCGTGCCGGCGGACGTACCTGGCTCTACGACTTCACCTGGCCGAGCCCGGTCCTCGGCGCCTGCCACAGCATCGACGTGCCGTTCACCTTCGGCAACGCCGACACCTTGCAGGCGGCCCGGCTGCTGGGCTCACCGCCGCCCGCGGACTTCGCGGCCCTGTCCGACGCGATCCGTACGGCCTGGACGTCGTTCGCCATCACCGGCGACCCCGGCTGGCCGCGCTTCGACCTCGAACAACGCCGTACCCGGATCTGGGACACCCCGCCGTCCGACGCGGCCTATCCGCTGCCCGGCTCGCGCGACATCTGGGAGCACGTGGTGCCCCGGTAGCGGGCCGGATTCCGGCGTTCCCGTACGGCCCACAGTGGCCAGGCCACCGGCCCCGCCGCGCGGTTACGATCATGCTCTTTCCGCGGGAGGAGCTGATCGTGCGCTGGATCCTCATGGTGTCGCTGCTGGTGGCGTCGCTGGGCTTCGCGGCCTCCGGGACGGCCCTGGCCGCCCCTCCGAGGGCGGCCGACGACATCGTGACCCGGCTCCAGCACCTGCCGGACGTCACGTACCTGTCCGAGGCCGCGAACCCGCCCGCCGGGTACCGGCAGTTCTTCCTGGAGTACCGGCAGCCGGTCGACCACCGGCATCCCGAGCGTGGCACGTTCGAGCAGCGGCTCACCCTCCTGCACCGGGACACCACCGCGCCGATGGTGGCATTCACCTCCGGCTACTTCAACTACGACCTGGCCGGCTTCGAGTACGTCACCGAGCCGACCAAGCTGACCGGCGGCAACCAGATCGACATCGAGCACCGGTTCTTCGACGGATCGGTACCCCAGCCCACCACCTGGAACGACCTGAGCATCTGGCAGGAGGCCACCGACGAGCACCGGATCGTCGAGACCTTCAGGTCGCTCTACCCCGCGCGGTGGCTGGCGACCGGGATCAGCAAGGGCGGCATGACCGCCGTCTTCCACGACCGCTTCTATCCAGGCGACTACGCCGGCACGCTCGCGTACAGCTCGCCGAACGACATCACCCACCACGGCGACGCGTACGCCGACTTCATCGAGAACAAGGTCGGCACCTCGCAGTGCAGGGACGACCTGCGGCGGGCGCAGATCGAGGCGCTGCGGCAGCGGACCGGCATGGAGACGCTGATGTCGGCCGCGGCCGACGAGTCCGCTTCGACGTTCACCCAGGACGTCGGGTCGCTGGACAAGGCCTTCGAGTTCGACATCGTCGACTCGCCGTTCCTGTACTGGCAGTACTACGACGACGAGCCGGGCATCGGGTGCGACACGATCCCGCCGGCCGGTGCGCCGGTGGCAGACCTGTACGACTTCTTCGACAACATCGGCGGTGCCCCGGGCGCGATGCTCGCCGACTCCGACCAGGGCCTTGAGCCGTACCTGCCGTACTACTACCAGGCCGGCACCGAGCTCGACTATCCGGTGGAGCCGCAGAGCCACCTGGCGTCGCTGCTGCGCTACCCGTACGCGGAGAGCGCCCGCCAGTACATGCCGCGCCAGATCCCGATGCGGTTCGACCCGGCGGTCATGCCGGACGTCGACACCTGGGTCCGCACCCACGGCGACCACCTGATCTTCACGTACGGCGGCGTCGACCCGTACGGCGCGACCCCGTTCCGGCTCGGCCCCGGCAGCCGCGACTCGGCCGTCTACGTCCAGCCGGACGGCGACCACCTGACCACCATCGCCCGGCTCGACGCGGACCGGCAGGCCGAGATCACCGCGACCCTGCGCCGCTGGGCCGGCCTGCCCTCGACGGCTCCCGCCGTCCGCTCGGCGAGCACGCCCGCCGGGCTGCCGCGGCAGGCCCTGCTCCGTCCCTGACGGGCCAGATCCGGCATTCAGGTGGCGGTGCGGCATATGCGTAGAGCAAGATCAATGCGTGGACGAATGGTCACTCACCGGATACACCCCCCTCCGAGAGCTGGGACGGGGCGGCTTCGGCCGCGTCGTGCTCGCCAGGCACGAAGGCTCGGGCACGCCCGTCGCGATCAAGTACCTGACCGTGACGGATGCGGCGTTCCGCGCCGAGTTCCGCGCGGAGGCCGCGATCCTGCACGGCCTCGACGACCCGTACGTGGTGCGGCTCTACGAGTACGCCGACGGGCCGCGCGGCTCCGCGATCGTGATGGAGGCGATCGACGGGGTCTCGCTCCGTGAGCTGCTCAAGGAGCACGGCAGCCTGGAGCCGGAGGCCGCGCTGGCGGTGCTGAAGGGCTCGCTGCTGGGCCTGGGCACGGCGCACCGGGCGGGCGTCGTGCACCGTGACTACAAGCCCGCCAACGTCATGGTCGACGGCGACGGGCGGAGCAAGCTGATCGACTTCGGCATCGCGCTGCGTTCCGGTGCGTCGGGGCAGGTCATCGGCACCCCGGCGTACATGTCACCGGAGCAGTGGGCCGGTTCGCCCGCCTCACCGTCGACCGACGTGTACGCCGCCACCTGCGTGTTCTTCGAGTGCGTCACGGGCCGCACGCCGTACCGGGCGACCACGTCGGACGCGTACCGCGCGCAGCACACGACCGCGCCGATCCCCGTGGAGGAGGCGCCGGAGCAGGTCCGCGCGCTGATCGACCGCGGGCTGGCCAAGGACCCGCAGGGCCGCCCGGCGGGCGCGCTGGAGTTCGCCGCCGAGCTGGAGTCGGCGGCCACCGAGGCGTACGGGCCGGCCTGGGAGTCGAACGGCCGGCGTCGGCTGGCCGAGACGGCGGCGGGTCTCGCCGCGCTGTTCCCGCTGGCGCTGCTGGTCTCCCACACGGCCCCGGGCGGCGCCGCCGCTGCGGGCGGTGCCGCGGCGGGCCACGCGGGTGGTGCCGCGCCGGCATGCGGCGGTGCCGCCGCGGGCAAGGCCGCCGCGGCGACCGGGCGTGGCGCGCTCACGAAGATCCTCGGCGCGAACACCGCGGTCAAGACGGCCGCCGTCGCCACCGGCGCGGTGGTCGTGGGCTCGGCGACCGTCGCCGCGGTCGTCGTCTCACGCCACCACGCGCCGAAGAAGCCGGCGGCCGTCGTACGGGTCGAGCTGGCCTCCTACACCCGGCCGGTCGCGGGCCTCGACCTGCGGAACTCGCACTACGCGCGGGTCACCGGCGTACGGAACGCCGCCTTGGCGCGGAAGGTCAACGACTCCCTGTTCGGCCCGTTCGGCTGGGCGATGGCCCAGCTGAAGGCCCAGACCGCGCGCGCCAACCCGCCCTGCACCAGCCCGACCGTTCTGAGCGCGCGGCCCGAGGTCGGCCTCCGCGGCCCGAAGCTCGTGTCGGTCCGCTACGAGCTGCCGAAAAAGACCTGCTTCCCGCTCGACTACGAACTGCCACGGATCGTCGCCAACGTCGACCTGAGCACGGGGAAGGCGTTGACGGCCGACGACGTGTTCCGTCCCGAGACGCTCACCCCGGCCGGGTTCGCGACGCTGATGAAACGGGTGACGGCCCACAACACCACCGACCGCCTGACCCAGCAGCGGTGCGCCTTGGAACCGCTGCGCCGCGCCGACTTCTACCCGAGCGAACCATTCGTGGTCGGTCCGCAACCGCCACGCATCACCCCGTTCTTCACCCCGAAGGGGATGGACGTCATGTGGTCGCACGTGGGCAGCGACTGCGTGTTCTTCGCGGTCACGCTGCCGTACACCGAGGTACGGGACCTGCTCGATCCGTGGATCGTCGCGGAGCTGCCCCGGTAGCCCCGCCTGGCCTCACCGGCCGTTGCACAGGAGCGGAACCGCCGGTGAGGTGCGGGCCGCGCCGGGTCTGCTGCGCAGACCGTCGGTGACGAGTGTTTCCAGGAGTTCGGGGGTCAGGGTGACCCTCAGATACTCGGCGCATGCGATCGCGAGATCGATCTGCCGGGCCACGTTCGCGGTTTCGCCGGGAAACCGGGCGTACAGCCGAGCGCTGACGACGTCGATGGGGTCGATTTCGGCACCACCTTTCATCAAGGTGACGCTCGCCGACGCGGCCTGGTTCACGCCGAACGCGATCTGACAGAGACGCCCTACCCGATCTGCTGGAACCAGGTCAGGATCTGCGGGAAGGCCAGGCGCGCCGAAGTCTCGTGGTCGATCTTCGGACCGAGGTCGATGAGTGAGCCGCCGGCTTCGCCGAGTGACGCCACGCAGTCGCGGGAGTTCTGGATCGGCACGGTCGTGTCGCCGCCGCCGGCGTAGACCCGTACCGGCACGCGTGGCCGCCAGCCGCAGGTGCCGTCGCCGGCCCGCAGGGCGTGGAGCAGGTCGCCGGATGGGTGGCGCAGCCGGTTCGTGAAAGCGGGCGTGAACAGCTGCTCCGGCGTCGCGGGCAGGCCGCCGACGGCCGTCGCCTGGTCGCGGTGCCCGTCGAACAGCCGCGTGATCCGTGAGGCGTACGGCGTCTGGAACACCTGCGCCGGCCGGTCGTAGAGGTGGTAGATCCGGTTCATCGACGCCACCCAGTAGGCGGAGGAGAGGACGGCGTCACGCGGGGCGACCCGACCGTCCAGGACGCCCGGCATCTGGACGCCCTGCATGGAGTACGTCCCGCCGACCGGGGCCAGCGCGGCCAGCCCGAAGTGCGGCACCTTGCCGGCCTGGAGCGTACGGCCGAGCGCCATCGCGGCCGGTCCGCCCTGGGAGAACCCGGTGACCAGCACCTTCCGGTCGAACGTCCGGTGCTCCCGGCTCGCGACCTCGCGCGCGGCGTGCAGCAGGTCCACCGAGGCGTTGACCTCGGAGGGCACGTGCGCGAACGGGTGGCGGCCGGTTCCCTTGCCCAGGCCCAGGTAGTCGGGCACGACCGAGGCGAACCCGGCACCGCCGAACGCGACCGCCCGCGCCAGGTCCGGCTGGGCGGCCGTCTCGTCCACCGACGGCGCGGCACGCCGCGAGACCACGAGGCCGTGCTCGTAGACGACGACCCGCAGGCCGCCCGCGCCCCCGGCGGGCAGGACGACCAGCCCGCTCGCGGGCGTCGAACGGCCCCCCGCGTTGATCGTCCGATAGATCACCCGGTAGAGGTCGACGCCGTTGCGCACCGGCGAGGTGATCTTCCGGCTCGCCAGATAGGAGCCCGTCTCGGCCTGCGACAGGTGCGCGAGGCGAACCGTGGACACCACGACCCCGCGCGTGTACCGGTTGGCGGTACGCGCCGCCACCCCGCCGCAGACCGCGAGGGCCGTACAGGCCGCGACACTGACCGACAGGTCGAACACGCGCATGCGGCGCGCCCACCACGACATCCAGAACCCCACCGAACTGCGCATCCTCAGCAACCGACCATGCCCCCGTGAAGCGCGGGAACGACCAGCCGACGGCTCCGTGAACACCGGAAGCCGCCGCCGACGGCCCGGAGTCGTACCTCGGGCCGTCGGCGGCGGGTCACCTGGAGCGCTATGGCGCGCCGTTCACCGGATCGCTAGCGGTTCACCACGAAGGTGAGACCCTGCCGCCAGTCCGTGGCCATGATGTTGCGGGCCGCGGAGAGGGTCATCGTGCCGGCGCACACCTCCTTCTTGAGGCGGTTCTCGGTGGTGTCCTTGTCGCCCGCGGTGCCGCCGCCCGCGTCGTAGCGCGGCTCGGGCCACAGGTTCTGCGGGTCGCGCGGTGCGCCGCCCAGCTCGAGCGGTACGAGGTGGTCCTCCTCGTAGTCCGCCGTGCTGGTGTCGCTGTAGCCGTACTCGCCGATCTGCTGGACCTTCAGCGGGTTCGTGTACGACGTCGGCGGCCGTACGGTGTCGGTCCACCCGGACACGCAGATGGTCGTGTCGATCGTGGACTGGGTGACGTCCGGGTTGAACGCGCCCGGCTGGCAGGACGGGTCGGGGAGCGGCAGGTAGCTCTGCGAACACGTCTGCGCGTACGCGGGTGCGGCGGCCATGGTGACCGGGACGGCCAGCGCCGCCGACATGGCGACGGCCGTCAGGCTCGCGGCGAGAATCCTCGGCATTCGAGTGCCTTTCGGATAGCGGGGGGTTTGCCCCACCATCTGGGCTCTCGCGCCTGACGACAATGGACCATTTCGTCAAATTTGAGGTTAAGTATGTGCGAAATGTGACAACCCGGGCAGAAGTGCCGCGGATCCTGATCGAGGGGCGTCGGTCTCGGCCGCGCGCGGATCGATGGGCGCGGGCCTCGCGCCCGCAGGCCGGATCAGGCCACGACCGCGTCGCGGGGGGAGTTTGGCCTCTGCGCGGATCGAGGGCGTGAAAGCGGCAGTTCGCGGCGGGTGAGTGTCGACCCTGCCGCGTCATTGACGCCTTATTCGAGCGACATATTTACAACTTCTTAGCGTTTTGCAAACAACTAACTTGCATTTTGGCGTATTGACGTTTTTGCAGGCAATTTATACCTTTCCGACCAGCACCACTGACTGTGGTGTCATCCGAGGTCCAGCGTCGGAGAGGCCCTTGTTCGGGGACGGGCCTGCCCCATCGGCGCTTGATCTCCTCTTCTCGAAAGGGATCAGGATGAACCCCGCTGCCCCCCGCCGTTCCCGAATGAGACGCGCCGCCGTCATGGTGGCCACGATCGCCCTGGCCGGTGCCGGACTGGCCGCCCCGGCAGAGGCCGCCACCCACGCGACCAACCCCTACTCGCCCGCCTACGGACACGGCTATCGGCACGGCGTCACGCCGACCGTCGAGACGCTGGGCAAGATGCACGCGTTCAAGGCGGCGCACCCGGCCTCGCACAAGGCCGGCGCCAACCTCACCTACGGCGGTGGGGTCGACGGCATCGGCGTCACCACCGGCGCCGAGAAGGTCTACATGGTCGTCTGGGGCTCGCAGTGGGGCTCGGCCGGCACCAACGGCAGCGGCAACACCACGCTGACCGGCGACCCGTCGGGCGAGGTTCCCTACCTCGAGGCGATGTACAAGGGCCTCGGCACCAACAGCGAGCGCTGGTCGAACGTCATGACCCAGTACTGCGAGGGCATCGCCGCCGGCTCGCAGACCTGCCCGGGAACCGCCCCGCACGTCGCGTACCCGGGCAACGGCGTCTTCGCCGGCATCTGGGTCGACAACACCGTCACGGCGCCCACGCAGGAGACCTACACCCAGATCGGCCAGGAGGCCGTCAAGGCCGCCGGCCACTTCGGCAACACGACTGCGGCCTCCAACCGCGACGCGCAGTACATCGTCATGGCGCCGCACAACACCTTCCCCGACGGCTTCAACAACGGCGGCGGGTTCTGCGCCTGGCACGACTGGAACGGCGACCTGGGCGTCAGCTCGCCCTACGGCGACATCGCGCTCACCAACAGCCCGTACATCACCGACGCCGGAGCCAGCTGCGGCCAGGACTTCGTCAACGGCAACGGCGCCCTCGACGGCGTCTCGATCGTGAACGGCCACGAGTACTCCGAGACCATCACCGACCAGAACCCGGCCGGTGGCTGGCTCGACTCCAGCGGCGAGGAGAACGCCGACAAGTGCGCCTGGCTCAACCCGGGCGCGACCGGCGGCGCCGGCAACCTGTCCCTGGCGACCGGCACCTTCGCGATGCAGGGCACGTGGGGTAACGACACCAACAACTGCGAGTTCACTCGCTAAGGGTCGCCTGGGACCGGAGGGGGGCCGGGCTCGCCCGGCCCCCCTTTCGCGTGGTGTAAGACGTCCCGGGCCTCCCGCGGGGGGAGGCCCGGGATCCATTGCGTCGCACGGATGCCCACCCCCGACCGGCGCGCGAGACCTCTACGCCGCAGGGCGGTGACCGCCACGAGGCGGTCGCCGTTTACCGCTGGTAGATCCGTACGTGGTCGATGTCGTACTCGGTGGGGAACTTCGCGTCGTCCACGCCGTCGGCGCCGGCCCACGGGCCGCCGATGCCGAGGTTGAGCAGCACGGCCGCCGGGGTGGTGTCCTGCGGTCCCTCGTTGGCGACCCAGGTGTAGTGCTGGCAGGCCAGCTTGCGCCCGTCGAGGTACCAGCACGCGTGGTCGGTGTGCCATTCGAGGCCGACCTCGATCCACCGGTCCTTCAGCGAGGTCGCGGCGTGATAGTCGCCGAACTCCGTGTCGAAATTCGGGTCGGCGTAGGTGTAGTCGAACGGCCCCTGCGGGCACGGGCCGTCGCAGCCGTAGGACTGGACGGCGGTGTGCATGACGTTCGCGTACTGGCCGCTGTCGTTGTACGGGCCCTCGAGGATGTCGATCTCCGGGGGCCACGGCGGGCGTACGTGCCCGTCGCCGTAGCCACCCGCGAGCCAGAAGGCCGGCCACGTGCCGAGTGCGGACGGCTGCCTGAGGCGGGCGGTGAGATAGAGGGGGTGCCGGTCCGTCGGCTGGAACTCCCGCTTGCTGCGGATCATCGCCGACTCGTACTTGAGGTACGGCTGGCCGGGACGCGTCGCGGTCGCGTGGAGGGCGAGGTAGCCGTGCTGCGTGGTGTGCATCTTCGCGCCGTCCGCGTTGACGTCGCGGTAGACCTCCGACTCCTGGCCCTGCTGGGTGCCGTCACCGCCGAGGGTGTCGAGCGTACCGAGCGTCGCCCCGGTGGCCGGGTCCGTGCCGAGGCAGGCCGGGTCCGGGACCTGCGGGGCGGGGCCGCCGTCGTACTGGTAGCGCGTGCACCAGTACGACCGGTCGAGGTCCTTGCCGCCGAACTCGTCGTGGGAGATGAGCCGGTAGCCGGGGAGGTGGTGGTCGGCGACGGCCGAGCCCTGGCCGGGCGCGGCGACCTTCGGCGTCACCCGGGAGGAGGCCGAGGCCGGCGGGCCTACCACCAGGGCTGCGACGGCGACCCCGCCGACGATCCGTCTTCGCCACCGGTTACTGCGAACCGGTTCATAACCGTCCATCTCAATCTCCTTAGCGATGTGAAGGCATTTCAAAGCGGAAATTGGTATTAACCGGTTCAAAAACGTGCAAATGGGCGGTCAGGGCGCGAGAGGGTCCCACGGCAGCTCGAACCAGGACGACGCGAAGCCGCCCAGGATCGCGGAGCGGCCGTCCGGAAGCCGGAACCGGGTCGCGTCCGGACCCGGGTTCGCCACGGCGAGCGTGACCGTGTCGTCGACGACGACCGCGAGCGCGGCCAGCGGTGCGGGGGCGCTCACCTCCAGCACCTCCCGGCCGTTCAGCGCGGCGAGCCTCGCCACGGTCCGGCCCGCGGGGGAGTCGGCGGGCAGCGCGGCGTCGAAGTAGCGCAGCATGTCCGGGCCGGCGGGCACCGCCTGCGCGGCGCTCGCGATGGCCCACGTCGCGGCGTACGCGCCGAGCATCCGCGGCGGGATGGCGTCCTCCGGCGGCGCGGGCGCGTACTCCCCGGCCTCGTCCCGCCAGTCGCCCGCGACGTCGAGGAACGACACTGGGGCCAGCCGGAGCGGGAGGTCCGGATGAGCGGCGCGCGCCTGCTCGACGAGGAGGCCGTGCAGGGCCGTCGTCTCGAGCACCGAGTCGTCGTCGGCGGCGTGCACGGATCCGTTCACGGCGAGCTCGACCGAGTCGTGGGCGGCGGCGTCCAGGCGCGTGGAGTTCAGCTCGTGGAACCCGCCGTGCGGCCGGAAGGAGTTCGGTGAGATCCGGCCGCGGTAGAGGCCGATCGACGGCGCGACCCCGATCGGCCCGCCGAGCCGGATCGCGGGATCGTCCCCGCGAGCGACGGTCGATCCATCGGCCGGTTCGACCCGGATCCGCACCCGCTGGGAGAAGCGCCCGCCATCGGCCGTGGACGTTCCGCCGGGCGGCCGGCTCGAGTACGCCTTGTACGACGCGTCGGTCCAGTTCCGCTGGTCCTCGAACTCGAACTCCTCGCCCTCGAAGGCGTACGACACCCGGGTCCCCGACGCGAGCGTCGTCTCGAGCCGGTCGAACGGCCGGTGGAACCGCGCCGCCGCCTCGTCGAGCCGATCGCGGGTGATGATCTCCGTCGGGAACGCGAAGTCCGTCGCGGCACCGGACCGCCACGACGTCGCGCTCCGGCCGCGGTACCCGTCCATCGGGAAGAGCAGGCAGAACCCGATCCGGCCGTACGTGAAGGGGCCGCCGGCCGTCGCCGTGAACTCGGCGAGGAGCTCGTCTCCCTCGGCGACGTATCGGAGGGAGACCTCGGCGGGGTGCGACTCCCACGCCGTGACCGCGTCGATCTCGATCACGAACCCCGACGGTGTGTCCTCGCGGCGCCGGCCGGTGATCGAGAGCGGCACCGTACGCCACCACTCGTCGCGTACGGCGAAGTACAGCCGCGAGATCACCTTCTCGCCGCCGTGGCTCAGCGACCGCAGGTCGAGCCCGTCGCCGCGGTCCTGCCGGAAAGCGAAGATTCTCTGCATGATGTGACCCCCCGAGGCCCGGTCTCAGCCCTTGAGCGCGCCCTGTACGAGCGCGTTCTCCATACGGCGGTTGAGGATCGCGTAGACGATGAAGACCGGGAGGACCGACAGGACCGTCCCGGCGCAGATCAGCGAGTAGTCGGTGATCCCCTGGTTCCCCTGCAGCGTGGGGAGGGCGACCTGGACCGTACGCAGCGTCGGGTCCACGCCCACGATGACCAGCGTGTAGAGGTACTCGTTCCAGAACGAGATGAAGTTCAGGATCGTCACCGAGGCGATGCCGGGCACCGTGAGCGGCAGGTACACGCTCCGCAGGATCCGGAACCGGCCCGCGCCGTCGATCATCGCGCTCTCCTCGAGCGCCGCCGGCACCGTGCGCATGAACTGCGTGAGGAGGATGACCGTCAGCGGCTGTGCCGAGGCCGGCAGGTAAAGGATCATGAACTCCCGCTGGTAGAAGAGTCCCATGTGAATGGCGAGCAGCAGGGTCGGCACCAGCGCGGCGAAGCCGGGGATCAAGAAGCCCAGCGCGTAGACGCGCTCCATGAACATCGCGGTCCTCCCCTGCGACCGGGCGAGCCCGTACGCCGCCGGGATGGAGATGACCAGGGTCAGGACCAGCGACGCGGCCGTGATGTAGAGCGAGTTGAGCAGCGCCGTGCCCATGTCGAGGAGGTTCCAGACCTTGGCGAAGTGCGCGAAGCCCGACGAGAAGGTCGGCAGGAACGGATCGTTGACGATCTGGAGTCGCGGCTTAAAGGCCGAGATCAGGAGCCAGTACAGCGGCAGCACGAGCGTCAGGGCGTAGAGGACGACCAGGACGTACGCGCCGATGATTCCCCGGGTGAAGCGGGTGCGGCGCCCGCTCGGCATGGCCATCAGTACCTCGCCCGGAACACTCGGCGGATGACGACGAGCCCGATGACGCCGAGCACGAAGAGCAGCAGCCCGATGGCCTGGCTGTATCCGATGTCCGGCTGCCGGAACCCGAACCGGTAGACGAGCCACGACAGCGTCGACGTCGCCTCGCCCGGGCCGCCCCGCGTCAGGAGCAGGATCAGGCCCGCGGAACCGAAGAGGGTCCACAGGTACTGGAGCATCGTGAGGACGCCGAAGAAGTCCAGCGCGATCGGGAAGGCGACCCGCCACATCCTCTGCCAGTGGGTCGCGCCGTCGATCTCGGCGGCGGAGTAGATCTCCGCGTCGATGGAGGACAACCGGGCGGCGAAGAGGATGGCGTTGAATCCCGTTCCGGACCAGATCGTGATCCCGATGAGCGCCGCCATCGCCGTCTGGGGGTCGGCGAGCCAGGCCGTCGTGAGTGAGTGCGATCCCACCTCGTCGAGGACGGAGTTGACGAGGCCGGTCGGGCCCAGCACGGCGATGAAGAGCATGCCGAGGGAGGACAGCGAGATCAGCGCGGGGATGAACATGATCACCCGGAGCACCCGGTGGCCCGGCAGCTTGAGGCTGAGGAAGTAGCCGAGCATGAACGAGGCGACCATCATGATCGGAAGCGAGCCGACGAGGTGGACGCCCGTGTTGCGCAGGGCCGTGGTGATCTGGGGGTCGTCTGCCAGCTTCCTGAAGTTGTGGAGCCCGTTGAAGGTCGCGGGGGCGGCGAGGCCCTCCCAGTCCATGAACGCGACGACGAACATCGCGCAGAGCGGGCCGATGGTGAAGATCAGGTACCACGCCACGGACGGCAGGGCCAGCGCGAGGAGGCCCCTGTTCCGTGACCGCGCCGGCGACCGGGTGCGGGGGGCCGTACCCGTGTCGAGAACGGTGTGCTGCATGGACGTCTCCCATGCGGGCGGGCTCGGCGCCGCTACGCGCCGAGTCCGCCGCGAGTGGTCATTCGGTCATTTGTCGGCGTAGAGCTTGTCGAGCGCCTTGCAGAAGGTGGCTCCGGTCTCGCCCTTGTGGCCGAGGAACTCGGTCGTCACGGGCTGGTAGTCGAAGCCGGCCGGGATGTAGTTGTCCGGCAGCAGCAGGAAGTCCACCGAGTCCTTCTTCACCGCGGCACCCTTGACGGCCATCGGGTTCGAGGTCTTCACATCCCCGACGACCTCCGGCTTCGCGTCGAGGATCTGCGAGGCGTCGCCGACCCAGCTCTGCAGGCTCTTCTGGGAGTACATGAACTTCATGAACTTCTCGACGGCGTCGATCTTCTTCTTGCCGTTCGGAGAGAGGAAGAAGCCCGCCGAGTAGCCTTCGAACGCGGTCGGCTTCGTGTACACGCCGCCGGACGTGACCGGGAATCCGCCGAGGGTGGTGGACTTGCCGATCGCGGCGGGCGTCGTCGTGTAGGCCCAGGAGCCGGACGGCATCATCGCCGCCTTGCCGTTGAAGTACGCCGTCGTCATCTGGTCGGCGCTGTAGCCCTGGGCGTTGTCGATGAAGACACCGGCGTCCCTCAGCCTGCCGAACAGGTCGAGGCCCTGAACGGCGCGGGGGCTGGCGCAGTAGCCGCCCTTGCTGAAGAGCTGCTGCGCCTCGGCGGGCTGCACGTACTGCTGGACCATCCAGGTCACGAAGTTCTGGACCGGCCATTCGGCGCCGGACAGCGCCATCGGCTGGATGCCGGCGGCCCGCAGTTTTCCTGCGGCGGCGATCAGGTCGTCCGTGGTCTTCGGGACCTCGGTCACGCCGGCCTTCTTGAGCAGGTCCATGTTGTACCAGACCGGCCAGTTGAAGCCGATGAACGGGAATCCGGCCACGCCGGACTTGCCCTGGGTCCAGTACTGGATCGCCTGGGGGTCGACCTTTCCGGTGATGCCCCAGTCGTCGAGGTACTTGCGGACATCGACGACCTGGCCCTGCGGCAGCCAGTCGCTCGAGTCGGGGGTGAGGTTCTCGATGACGAGATCGCGTTCCTTGTTCGCGAGCTTTGCAGCCTCATAGGCCTTGGGCAGGTCGGCGAAGTTCACCTCCTGCACATCGATCTTGATGCCGCTCTGGGCGGTGAACTCCTTCGCCAACTTGTTGAACTCGTCCCCGGTGGCGTTGCCGGTGGTGAACGAGGACATGACGGTGAGGGTGTCCGGCTTGGAGTCCTCTCCGCCCGAACACGCGGAAAGCATGGTCGCCGCGAGGGTCGCGGTTCCGACGAAGGCCGCGACGCGCGGCCCGATGAATGATGTACGTCTCATATGGACTCTTCTTAGGCCGTTGAACAGGGAAGCGACGAGCAGCCTCGTCAGTGTGCGACAGTCGCCTGAACCGGTTCAAAGCATGGTCGCGTCGGGCGGACCGGGTGTCAAGGGAAGCGTGCGGATTAAACGGGCGCGGTCCCGCTCGACTCGCGGGGGACGAACCTGGGGTTGGGCATCCGCACCGCCTCGTCGAACTCCTCGCCCTCGATCGCCTCGAGCAACAGCTTCGCGGCCATGCGGCCGTCGTCGAACGGATGCTGCGTCACCGTCGACAGCGTCGGGTGGAGGTACTGCGAGATGGTGATGTCGTCCCAGCCCACGATCGACACGTCGTCGGGCACCCGCAGGCCGCGCGAGAAGGCGACGCTCATCCCCGCGATCGCCATGAGGTCGTTGGAGTAGACGATCGCCGTCGGCTGCGGGTCGGCCTCGAGCAGCCGCTCGGTCGCGTCCTGGCCACCGGACGCGGTGTAGTCGCTCTCGATCCACCGTGAGTGGTCGATGCCGTGGCCGCGGAAGAGCTCCTGGTAGAGCTCGCGCCGCAGCCGTGCCGGCGCACTCGTCTGCGGGCCGACCACCTGAGCGACCCGGCGATGTCCGAGCGCGGCCAGGTGGTTCACCACATCGGTGATCGCCTGGGTCTCGTCGTAGACCAGCACCGGCATGGTCGTGGGCTCCGGCGGCCAGCCGAGGCTCACGAACGCCAGCCCGGCCTCCTGCACGAGGTCGAACCGCAGGTCGTCCTGGCGCAGGTCGACGATGACCATGCCGTCCACCCGGCCGTCGCGCGCGAGCCGCCGGTAGGCGTCGCGCTCGGCCTTCGGGCTCTCGACGACCTCGGTCACCAGGGAGTACGTGGAGGTCGACAGCACGCTCTGCAGACCGGCCATGAGGCTCGTGTAGTACTGGTCGCTCGCGAGGGCCTCGGGCGACTGCTGGAAGACGAGCCCGATCGCGTACGCCCGCGACACCGAGAGGCCGCGGGCGCGCAGGCTCGGCGTCCAGCCCAGGCTGCGCGCCGTCTCGACGATGTGCGCACGCGTGGACTCCCGTACCCCGGGCCGGTCGTTCAGGGCGTACGAGACCAGCGCCTTGCTCACGCCGGCCGCCTTGGCGACGTCACTGATCCGGACGGGCCGTCGCCGGGGAGGCGTTTCGCTCATCGACCTTCGCTTTCCTGGTTGTCTGCGGGGAACGTTACGCAACGCCCGGCGTGCACGTCACCATTCGGCGAAGCCACCATCGGGGTGACTCCATGTGGGGCTGCCCTCGGGGACGAGGAGGTCGGGACGGTGAGCGGCGCGCACCGCGTCCTCGTCGACCTCGATGCCGAGGCCCGGACCCACCGGGCGCTCGAGGTGTCCCGACACGGGCACGAGCACCTCGGGGTTCCGTAGGATCGCCAGGTCCTCCGAGTCGGCCGAGGTCAGGTCGATGACGTGCTCCTGCGCGTAGAAGTTCGGCACGGCCAGGTCGAGCTGCACGCAGGCCGCGAGGGCGACCGGGCCGATGGGGCAGTGCGGGGCCACCTGGACGTCGTAGGACTCGGCGAGCGTGGCGATGCGGAACACCTCGGTGATCCCGCCGGCGTGCGCGAGGTCCGGCTGGGCGATGGCGATCCCGGCCTCGAGGACCGGGAGGTACTCCTCACGGGAGAAGAGCCGCTCGCCGGTCGCGATCGGGATGTGCGTCGAGGCGGTGAGCCGCCCGATGAGCCGCGAGTGCTCCGGCCGGAGCGGCTCCTCGAGGAAGGCCGGGGCCGTGTGCGCGACGGCGTCGGCGAGCCGCCGCGCCTGGTGGACCGAGACCCGGCCGTGCAGGTCGATGCCGAAGTCGGCCTCGTCGCCGACCGCCTCGCGCAGGGCCTCCAGGTCAGCGACGAAGCGCGAGGTCATCGAGGGCGTGTCGAGGAACCCGACAGGGCCGGCCACCGACGCCTTGACGAGCGTGTAGCCCGACTCCACGAGCATGCGGGCCCGCTCCGGACCGCCGGTCTGCCCGGGGCCGCCCCACGTGTGGGTGTAGAGGCGTACGCGGTCGCGGCACGGGCCGCCGAGCAGTTCGTGGATCGGGGCGCCGAACCACCGGCCGCGTAGGTCCCACAGCGCCAGGTCGAGCCCCGCGACGGCGCTCGACAGGACCGGGCCGCCTCGGTAGAAGCCGCCGCGGGTCAGGCGTTGCCAGTGCGCGGTGACGGGCAGCGGGTCCCTGCCGATGAGCCGGCCGGAGAGCTCGCGTATCGCCGCGGCGACCGCACCGGGCCGGTGCTCGAGCGAGGCGTCGCCCCACCCGGCCGGCCCCTCGTCCGTGCCGACGCGTACGAGCAGGTGGCGCTCGCCGAGCACGAACGTCTCCACCGACGTGATCCGCATGTCAGCCCTCCCCGCCGAAGCGCGGCACGAAGCCGAGCAGGTCGCGGGCCCGCCGCGTGTCGATCGGAGCCGTACGGCCGGGAAACATCTCCCGCGTCGGGACGCCCGGCGCGTAGAGCCGGAGCAGCTCCTCCGTCGGGACGTCCTGGAACGTGTCCGGCGCCGCGACGTGGACGACGTGCGTCCCGTCGTAGTCGCCGCCGATCGCCAGCCGGAACGCCTCCGCTCCGTCCCGTACGTCGAGCCAGCCCCATCCGTCGCCGACGCCGTCGGCGGGCCGCTCCGCGTACCGCGCGCGCAGGACGGCGGCGTTCGCGGGCGAGATCATGAGCGGCAGGCGCAGGGCGACACCCGACCCGCCGAACCGCCGGCACACCGCGCGCAGCGTGGCCTCGTCGGCCTGCTTCGACAGCGAGTAGGGATCGGCGATGTCGGCGGGGATCGTCTCGTCGATGGGATAGCGCGGCGGGAGGGGCCGGTGGGGGTTCATGAGCAGGCCGGTCGCGTTGACGCTGCCCGCGATCACGAAGCGGCGTACGCCCTGCTCCGCGGCGGTCCACAGCACGTTGAAGGTCGCCTCCGCGTTGTTGGCGAACACCTCCTGCGCCAGGGCGCTCCACGGGTTCGGGATGGCGGCCAGGTGGGCGACGGCGTCGACGTCCTCGGTGGCGGTCGCGACGGCCACCGGATCGCGCGCGTCGCCGCGTACGACCCGTACGCCGTCGTGGGGCACCACGTCCGGCAGGGAGAGCGTGGTGATGTCGTGGCCGCAGGCGCGCAGGTGCGCGACGACGGCCGACCCGACGAGGCCCTCGGCCCCGGTCACCAGCACGTGAGCCGGCGCGCTCACGACGCGCGCCTCGCGATGAGGAGCTGGTCGGACCGGCTGGTGAGCTGCCGGAAGCGGGTACGGCCGCCCTCGACGATGGCGTCCACGGTGAGCGGGGCGCGCTCGGCGAGGTCCCAGGCGGCGATGCGATGGCCGCTCAGGTCGAGGTGCACCTCCGCGTCCCGGCTGTACGGCTGGTAGAGCGCGACGAGGTCGCGGTCCGGGCTCGCGGCGAGGCGGAACCGGCCGCCGGCGTCGTCGGCGAGCAGCTCCTGCGCGGGGACGAGCCGTTCGAGGCGATGCTCGGCGAACAGCCACGCCATGAAGGAGATGTCGAGGGCGCCCGGGAAGGCGAGGGCCTCCGGCCAGTGGAACGGCTCGAGGGACGGACCCCGGGCCTGGAAGTCGCCGCTCGGCGAGTGCCACATCCACATGCCGTGCGCGCCGTACCCGATGCCCGCCGTCGCTCCGGCCAGCACGCTCGTCCAGCTCGCGTGGCGCACCTCGTCACGGCTCCAGCGGCCGTGCCCGTTGACCTTGCCGTGCTGCTCGTACGGGGGTTCGGACGCGACGAGGGGCCTGCGCGGCTCGCGGGCGAGATACTGCGCGGGCTGGCGCCAGGTCAGCTCCTGGTTCTCGATGTTGTGGCCCGACTGGTGCAGGTACAGGTCCAGGCCGTCCGCGATCTCGTCCGGCATGGTGGTGTTCGGCGCCGAGTGGGTCGTGACCAGGCAGTTCGGGGCGGCCACGCGCAGATGGGCGAGTGCCTCGAGGTAGCCCGCGTTCGCGCCCGGGACCGTGTAGTGGTCGTCACCGCCGAGCGCGAAGATCGGCTCGAGGTCGCCGAACGCCTCGGCGACCCGCGCGACGTACGCACGCCGGTCCGCCTCGGGCATGACCGCGTGCGGGGTCACGGCCGCCCCCCAGGTCCCGGCGAGATAGTTGTTCCAGAGCACGGCGATCATCAGGATCAGCCCGTACTCCTCGTGCGCGATCCGGGTGAACTCCCGCGCCTCGGCGAAGAACGCGTCGTCGAGGCGGGAGAAGTCGTGGTGGCCGTCGGCGTCGAGCGCGAAGGGCTCGCGTGCCCCGGGCCGTTCGTCACGGTCGTGCAGGATCGGCAGCACCGAGACGAGCACGCAGGTGAACCCCTGACGGCGTCGGGCCGCGAGGTAGGTCCGCCATTCGTCCTCCGTCGGATCGGCGAAACTGCTCCATGCCGTATCGATGATGAGAGGGAAGAACGCTCCATCATTCACGAGGTGCGTTCCGGACGGGGCGACAGTCAGATGGGCCATGTCGATTGACTCCATCGGCTCGATTGAACCGGTTCATACCGGAGAGTCAAAGATAGTACGTTGAGCGGAACAAGCGATGGCCCGCCCCGGCGGTGTCTCGGCATCCCGCCAGGAGGGTGACGGCATGACCGAACCATTCCGGGACCCGGCGCGGCCCCTCTCCTCGCGCGTCGAGGACCTGCTGGGCCGCCTGACGCTCCGCGAGAAGGTCGGCCAGCTCAACCAGCGGCTGCTCGGCTGGGACACCTGGGCGCGCGGCGCCACCGGTCCCGTCACCACGAAGGCGCTGGACGAGGAGGTCCAGCGCTGGGGCGGCCTCGGGGCGCTCTACGGTCTGCTGCGTGCCGACGCGTGGTCGGGCCGCGACTGGTCGAACGGCGCCGGCCCGTCGGCCTCCGCCGAGGTGACGGCGATGGTGCAGGAGCGCGTCGTCGCGGCCTCGAGGTTCGGCATCCCCGCGCTGTTCGTCGAAGAGGCGCCGCACGGCCATCAGGCCCTGGGGTCGCAGCTGTTCCCCACCAACCTGGGGGCCGCCGCGGCCTGGCGCCCCGAGCTGATCGAGCGCGCCGCCGCGCACACGGCGCGTGAGCTGCGCGCGCGTGGCGTGCACCTCGCGCTCGTCTCCGGGCTCGACGTCCTGCGCGACCCGCGCTGGGGGCGGTCCGAGGAGTGCTTCGGCGAGGACCCGCTGCTCGCCTCGCTGTGCACACGCGCGCTCGTACGCGGGATGCGGGCCGAGACCCGCATCGGGGTCGTGCTCAAGCACTTCGCCGGGCAGGGGGCCGCGATGGGCGGGCGCAACGGCTCGGGAACCCCGATCGGGCCGAGGGAGCTCGCCGAGCTCCACCTGCCCGCCGCGCGTGCCGGGATCGGCGAGGGCGCGGTCGGCGTGATGGCGGCCTACAACGACATCGACGGCGTGCCCTGCTGCGCGAACGAGGCGCTCCTCACCGGCACCCTGCGCGGAGAGTGGGGGTTCGAGGGGATCGTGATGGCCGACATGTTCGCGGTCGACCGGCTCATGCGCTCGGCGTCCTCACCGGCGGCCGCCGGTGCGCTCGCGCTGCGGGCGGGGGTCGACCTGAGCATGTGCGACGTGTCCTACGCGGACCTCGAGGCGGCCGTCGCCGAGGGACTCGTGCCGGAGGCCCTCGTCGACCGCGCCTGCCGGCGGGTCCTGGCGCTCAAGGTGGGCCTCGGCCTGCTCGACCCGCCCGCGCCCGCGCCGTCGTTCCCGGCGCCCGGCGCGGTTCCCGAGCTGGCCGGGGCGACCGCCGTCCTGCTGCGCAACCGCGATGACCTGCTTCCGCTCACGGACGTACCGCGGCGCGTGGCGGTGATCGGCCCGAACGCCGCCGACCCGGCGAGCCTGCTCGGCGACTACGTGCCCCCGCTCGCCGACGGCGTCGGCCGGTCCGTGCTGGACGGCGTACGCGCGCTGGCCGGCGACGGGGTCCGCCACGAACGCGGAAGCGGGCTCAGCGAGGCGATCGACGGCGGGTGCGCGCGCGCCGCGGCCGTCGCCGCCGAGTCCGAGCTGGTCGTGCTCGTGCTCGGCAGTACCAGCGCGCGCGGCTACGACGACGACTTCCAGGCCAACGGCGCCGCCGAGCTCGAAGGCGCGCGGCCGATGGCGACGACCGGCGAGGGCTTCGACGCCGCCGAGGTCGAGCTGCCCGCCGCGCAGCGGGACCTGGTCGACGCGGTCGTGGCGAGCGGGACGCCGACCGTCGCGGTCGTCGTCTCCGGCCGTCCGCACGGAATCGGCCACGTCGCCGACGCGTGCGACGCCGTGCTCTACGCGTGGTACCCGGGGCCCGACGGCGGCCGCGCGATCGCGGAGATCATCCTCGGCGGACACGAGCCGGAGGGGCGGCTCCCGGTCTCCCTGCCCGGCTCGAGCGCGGTGCTGCCCGTGGCCTACAACGAGCGGCTCGAGGTGACCCGGCGCTACGTCGACGCGGAGGCCGCGGCGGAATTCCCCTTCGGCGCCGGGCTCGGCTTCACGACGTGGGAGCTGGGGCCTGCTGTGATGCCGGCCGACCGCGTGCCCGCGAGCGCCCTCCCGGGCACGTACGTGACCGCGACCGTACGCAACACCGGCGCGAGGCACGGCACCCAGGTCGTGCAGCTCTACGCCCGGGTACGGACGCCCGGCCTCGTACCGAGACGCGCGATCCTCGTCGGCTTCACCCGGGTCACCCTCGATCCCGGCGCGGAACGCGAGGTCACCGTCGCCATCGAGCCGGACGCCGTACCCGGCCTGGGGCTCGCCGCGACCCTGGACCTGTGGCTCTCGACGACGGGCGCCGGCGAACCCGCCGACCCCCTGCGCCTCGTCGTCTCCTAGGCGTGGATCATCCGGTAGCCGTACGGGCCGAGGGTGAAGGGCGGGGCGCCGGCCGGTACCGACACCTCGACGGGTTCCGGGGTGTGGTTGATGACGGTCACGACGTCGCCGCGCAGGGACGCCTCGACGCGGGGTGGCAGCCCGGCCACCACCGGATCGACGCCGGTGCGTTCGACGAGGTGGCGGGCCACCGCGAGGCGGCCGTCCGCGTCGGCCATCGTCGCCAGATAGTAGGCCTCTCCGGTGCCGAAGGCGTTGCGGGTGAGCGCGGCGGCGCCGGACGCGAAGGTCGCCAGCACCTCCGCCCCGTCGACCCGCAGTACCTCGGCGAGCACGTCACCGCCGAAGACGGTGCCGTCCCACGCGACCGTGAGCGCCTCCTCCGGGAGAACCCCGTCGAAGTCGAGGACGGCCACGCCGAGGGCCGGGCCGAGCCGGGTCGTGAACCCGCCGGGGAGGAAATGGTCGTTCTCGTCGACGACGTCGCTGAACGCGGTCACGAGCAGGCGGCCACCGCCGGCCACGTGGTCGCGGAGCGCGGTCGCGTCGGCGTCGCGGAGCAGGTACAGGCTCGGCGTCACCACGAGGGAGTAGTCATCGAACGGGCCGCCCGGCCGTACGAGGTCGACCTGTACGTTCAGCTCGTGGAAGGCGGAGTGCCAGCCCTGCAGGTGCTCGAGGTAGTCGAACTGCGCCGGGTGGTCGCTCTGGTCGATCGCCCACCAGGTGTCCCAGTCGAGCACGATCGCGACGCGTGACTCGCCGCCCGGTGCCGGCAGCCCGGTCATCTCGGCGAGGTCGGCCCCGAGGCGTTCGACCTCGCGGTACGTACGCGACTCCGGGCCGGAGTGGGGGAGCATCGCCGAGTGGAACTTCTCCGCACCGGCCTTCGCCTGCCGCCACTGGAAGAACTGCACGGCGTCCGCGCCGCGCGCCACCGCCTGCACGCTCAGGGCGGCCATCTGCCCGGGCGCCTTGGGCGCGTTGTTCGGCCGCCAGTTCACCGCGTTCGGCGCCTGCTCCATCAGGATCCACGGCCGCCCCGGCTTGAGCGAGCGCATGAGATCGCGCGCGAAGGCGGCGCCGCGGAACGCCTCGGGGTCACGCGGCTCCGGATAGCTGTCGTCGGAGACGTAGTCGATCTCCTCGGCCCAGCGCCAGTAGTCGAGGAACGGCCACGCGCCGATCAGGTTGGTGGTGACCGGCTGGGTGGCGCCGGCCTCGCGGATGATCCGTTTCTCCATCCGTACGATGTCGAGCAGCGCGTCCGAGCTGAACCGCCGGAAGTCGAGCAGGCCGGTGGGGTTCACGCTGTACGGCGCGAGGCGCGGCGGGACGATCTGGTCGAAGTCGGTGTAGCGCTGGGACCAGAAGAGGGTTCCCCAGGCCTCGTTGAGCGCGTCGATGTGCCCGTACTTCGCGCGCAGCCAGGCACGAAAGGCCACGGCGGCCTGGTCGGAGTAGTCGTGCACCATGTGGCAGCCGAGCTCGTTGTTGATGTGCCACAGCACCACCGCCGGGTGCGACTTGTAGCGCTCGACGGTCGACCGCGCCAGCTCGGACGCCAGCCGGCGGTAGTCGGGCGAGGTCGGCGCCCAGTGCTGGCGGCTGCCCGGCCACCGGATCGCACCCTCGCGGGACTCCGTCAGGATCGCCGGGTACTTCGTGGTGGCCCACGGCGGCGGTGACGCGGTGCCGGTCGCGAGGTCGACCGCGATGCCGTTGTCGTGCAGCAGGTCGATCACCCGGTCGAGCCAGCCGTAGTCGAAGACGCCCTCGTCCGGCTGGATCCGCGCCCAGGAGAAGACGCCGACCGTCGCGATGTTGACGCCGGCGCGGCGCATCAGCCGTACGTCCTCGTGCCAGATCTCCTCCGGCCACTGCTCGGGGTTGTAGTCGCCGCCGTAGTAGATCGGATGCGGAGGCAGGTCGGCGGGTTCAGCGGCCATGGCGGGGAGATCCTCCTCGTGCGGGGCATCGCGGCCCGATACTAGGGAGTGTCCGGTGGATCTTCAGCCGGGACACGCGCGGCCGGCAGCCGGATGCTGACGTCGGTACGGCCGGGAGCGCTGGTGAGAGCCGCCGTTCCCCCGTGCGATTGGACGACGGCGGAGACGATGGCCAGCCCGAGCCCGGTGCCGCCCGCCTTGCGTGAGCGGGAGCCGTCTCCGCGGACGAAGCGCTCGAACACGTGCTCCCGCAGGACGGCCGGGATGCCGGGGCCGTCGTCGGCGACGCTGAGGGTGACGATTCCAGGCTCGTCGGCCCGCACCCGTACCGTGACGTGCGTGCCGGCGGGTGTGTGGGTGCGGGCGTTGGTGAGCAGGTTGCCGAGGACCTGGTGCAGCCGGTCCTCGTCGCCGTGGAGCATCACCGGCTCATCGGGCAGCTCGAGGACCCAGTGATGGTCCGGCCCGGCGGCACGTGCGTCGGACGCCGTGTCGATCGCGAGCCGGGTCAGGTCGACCGGGTCATGGGCCAGCGGACGCCCGGCGTCGAGCCGCGCCAGCAGGAGCAGGTCGTCCACGAGATGCCCCATCCGCACGGACTCGGCCTCGACCCGGCTCAGGGCATGCCTGACCTGCGGACCGTCCGGTTCCCGGCGGGCCAGTTCGGCGTGGCTCCGGATGGCGGCGAGGGGGGTCCGCAGCTCATGGCTCGCGTCGGCGATGAAGCGGCGGAGCCGGTCCTCGCTCGCCTGCCGCTGGGCGAGCGCCGATCCGACGTGCTCGAGCATGCGGTTGAAGGCGGTGCCGACCTGGCTGACCTCCGTGCCGGGGGCGCGGTACCGAACGGGCCCGGGCAGCGACACCTCGCCGTTGCCGAGCGGAAGCCGGGAGACCTCCGTCGCGGTGCCGGCGATGCGGCGCAGCGGGCGCAGTGTCAGCCGTACGAAGGTGGTTCCCGCGACGGCCGTACCCAGGAGCACGGCCCCGAAGATGACCAGCTCGGCCAGCTCGAGGCGCCCCAGCGTCTCGTCCACCTCGTGCATCGGCAGCCCGGTGATGAGGACATCGTCGTCCGCGCCGGCCACCGCGATCACCCGGTACTTGCCGAGCGCCTGCAGCTCGATCGTCCTCGTGCCCGAACCCGCGGCGAGCCCGGCCAGCCTCTGCCGGTCCGCCGCGGGCAACACCAGCTGCCCGCCCCGGTCGCTGACCACGCCGGACTGCGTGACCTTGCCACCGTCCAGGCGGACGCCGAGCGTGCCCACCGCCAGACCGTGCTCCTCACCGGCCTCACCCCTGCCGTCGGGATGTTCGAGGTTGACGGCATACCGGGTGCCCGCCGCGGTGAGCTGCTGGTCGAGCCGGGCGACCAGGAACGAGTGGAGAGCCAGCGCGGTCGCGAGGCCGACGATCGCGCAGGCGATGGTCTGGAGCACCAGGAGCCCGGCGATGAGCCGGCCGCGGAGCGTGCGGACGCGGAACCTCATGCGATGGGCGCCTTGAGGACGTAGCCGACGCCGCGGACGGTGTGGATCAGGGGCTCACGCCCGGCGTCGATCTTCTTGCGCAGGTAGCTGACGTACAGCTCGACCACGTGCGCCTGCCCGCCGAAGTCGTACCTCCACACCCGGTCCAGGATCTGCGGCTTGGACAGCACCCGGCGCGGGTTCCGCATGAAGTAGCGGAGCAGCTCGAACTCGGTGGCCGTCAGCTCGATCAGGTCGCCGCCGCGGTGTACCTCGCGGGCGTCCTCGTCCATCGTGAGGTCGGCCACCGCCAGGACGTCGCCGCTCTGGGCCCGGCCGTGGCCGGAGCGCCGGAGCAGGCCGCGCAGCCGTGCGAGGACCTCCTCGAGGCTGAAGGGCTTGGTGACGTAGTCGTCGCCGCCGGCCGTGATGCCCGCGATCCGGTCCTCGACCGCGTCGCGGGCGGTGAGGAACAGGACGCAGACCGAGGGGTGGTCCGCCCGCAGGCGCCGCAGGACCTCCAGGCCGCCCATGTCCGGGAGCATGACGTCCAGCAGGACGGCGTCCGGCCGGAGCTCACGGGCGATCCTGGTCGCCTCGGCGCCGTCGCCCGCGGTCCGCACCTCCCACCCCTCGAAGCGCAGCACGCTGGCGAGAACCTCGGCGAGGCTCGCCTCGTCGTCGACCACGAGCACGCGTACGGGAGACCCGTCTGGGCGGGTCATGATCGGGTGCCGTGCCCGGGGGGACGCGGCGGGATCGAGATCGTTCATCGTGGTCTCACACTGCCCGCGGCGGTTGCGGCTTACCTGGGAGTTTCTTCAGAATTCGCTCTGAATGATGCTATACGCCCTGGTCAAAGGGGTGCAGTCGGCCGGACACAGGCGTTTCAGAAGGAATCCACAGAAATCAATACCAAGGTGGGTCCTCCACGAACCGCTCACGCATCGGAGAGCCTGTGACGACCCTCTACCGGTGGGCCGCCGTTCGCCGCCCGGTTCGCGCCGGTCCGGCGTACGTGCTGGTGCCCGTCGCGGCCGGCGCCGTCGCGACCATCGCGCTGTGGTGGCACGACACACCGGCGATCTCGAACGCCGGCGACTGGCTGACCAACGCCGGTCGTGTCACCGGCCTTCTCGCCGGCTACGCGGCCGCCGTGCTGCTCGCCCTCATGGCACGGGTCCCCGCGCTCGAACGCGGCGTCGGGACGGACCGGCTCGCCCGATGGCACGCGATGGGCGGTCGCTACATGGTCGGGCTGGTCGTGGCGCATCCCCTGCTGATCATCTGGGGGTACGCCGTGACCGCGCACACCGGCGTCGTCCGCCAGACCAGGACGCTGCTCCTCAGCTACCCGGACGTGCTGATGGCGACGGTCGGCGGCCTGCTCCTCGTCGGCGTCGGCCTCGTGTCCATGCGCGCCGCACGGCGGCACATGCGCTATGAGACCTGGTATTACCTGCACTTCTACACCTATCTCGCGATCGCGCTGGCGTTCAGCCACCAGTTCGCGACCGGTGCCGACTTCATGGCGAACCGTCCCGCGCGTGTCGTCTGGTCCCTCCTCTACCTCGGCGTCGGCTGCCTGCTGGTCTGGTACCGCTTCGTCATGCCCCTGCGCCGGGCGGCCGTCCACCGGTTGCGCGTCGCTGGAGTCCACCGCGAGACGCCCGGCGTGGTCTCCGTGTACGTCCGGGGGAGGCGCCTGCACGAGCTGCGCGCGGAACCGGGCCAGTTCTTCCGCTGGCGGTTCCTGACGCGGGAGCTCGGCTGGACCGCCAACCCGTACTCCCTGTCGGCACCCGTACGACCGGACCTGCTCCGGATCACAGTGAAGGACCTCGGCGACCACAGCGCCGCCCTCGCCCGGGTACGGCCCGGCACCCGTGTCCTGGCCGAAGGGCCGTACGGGTCGTTCACCGAGGGGCGGCGCCGGCGCCGGAAGGTCCTGCTCCTGGCGGGAGGGGTCGGGATCACGCCGCTGCGGGCGCTGTTCGAGACGCTGCCCGGTGAGGTCACCCTCCTTTACCGGGCGACCACCCGGTCCGAGCTGGTCTTCGAGCGTGAACTCGCTGGGATCGCGCGGGCGAGGGGAGCGGTCCTGTACCTCCTCGTCGGCTCACGCGCCGAACTCGGCCGGGACCCGCTCACACCGGCGGAGCTGACCAGGCTCGTCCCGGACCTCGCCGGCCACGACGTCTACGTCTGCGGCCCAGACGGCATGACGGCCGCCGCCACCGCCGCGCTGCGCGCGGCCGGCGTCCCGCGACGCCGTATCCACCGCGAGTCATTCGCCTTCTGAGGAGAGACACATGAAACGGGCGATCCTCGCCATCGCCGGGACGGTCTCCGGTCTCGTTCTCCTGCTCGGCTTCAAGACCCACCCGGCAGGAGATGCCACCGGTGCGACGACCGGGCAGAACCCGGACACCACCACGAGCGGTTCGTCCGGCACACGCACCCTCCGCGGGAGCACGATCGACACCCGGTGGGGGCCGGTCCAGGTGCGGGTGACGCTGACCGCCGGGAAGATCACCCAGGTGACGGCGGTTCGGCTGCCCGACGGCAACCCGCGGGACAGGGAGATCAACGATTTCGCCGTGCCGCAGCTGACCCAGGAGGCGTTGTCCGCGCAGAGCGCGCGAATCGACGCGGTGTCCGGCGCCACCTACACCAGCGACGGCTACGTCCGGTCTCTCCAGAGCGCCCTGGACAAGGCGGGCTCATGACGGCGCGGCGCCACGTCGAACACTGCATGGGCACCGTCTTCTCCTTCGATCTCCGCCCACCGCATGTCCTCCCGGCTGTCATCGAGGACGCCGTCGCCTGGCTGCACCGGATGGACGCGACGTTCTCGACGTACCGGCGCGACAGCGACGTCAGCCGGCTGGCTCGGGGCGAGCTCACGGTCGCCGAGTGCGCACCGGAGGTACGGGAGATCCTCGACCTGTGCGACCGCCTGCGAGACGCGACCGGCGGCTGCTTCAGCGCGTACGCCTCGGGGACCCTCGACCCGTCGGGCGTCGTCAAGGGCTGGGCCGTCGAACGTGCCGCGGCGATGCTGAGCCGGGCGGGCTCCCGCAACCACAGCGTCAACGGCGGAGGCGACGTGAGACTCGCCGGCGGTCCGGAGCCGGATCGGCCCTGGCGGATCGGCATCGCCGACCCGCTGCGTCCCGGCTCCGTCGCGACGGTGATCACCGGACGTGACCTGGCGGTCGCCACCTCGGGAACCGCCGAGCGCGGAGCCCACATCATCGATCCGCGTACGGGCCTGCCCGCGAGGGACCTTGCCTCCGTCACCGTTGTCGGGCCGAGCCTGACCACGGCCGACGCCTACGCGACCGCGGCCTTCGTCATGGGCGATGCCGCCCGCGACTGGATCGAGAGGCTTCCCGGCCACGAAGCCCACGCCGTGACGGCCGACGGCCGTACCTGGACGACCGGCGGCCTGGGCCCTCGCCCGCGGCGTACGAGTGTGGCCGCTACGCCCTGACGGCGAGGGTCTCGATGGTGGCGATGGTCTGGTCGAGGACGCTGTCGTGGAGGCGTGCGTAGGCGGAGGGCAGCCGCGGCAGGAGCGGCCCCACCACCTCCCTCTCCTCCTCGGGACGGAGTGCCAGCGCCTCCTGCAGCGTGGGCAGCGCCTGCTCCGCGGGGCGGCGGCGGGTCTCGTACATCGCGTGGCTGAGGGTCGTCGAGCTGATGAGGATGACGGCCAGGGCGAGGTCGTCCTCGCCGAGGTCGAGCGTGCGCAGGATCCTGGCCAGCCTGGCCAGCGCCGGCAGCCCGACGGGCTGTCGCGTCGCGGCCATGAAGGGCAGGAGCTGGGCGTACGGCCGCAGCCGGTCCCGGCCGTTGCGCATCCAGCTGCGGACCTGCTCCTGCCAGGTGTCGCCGGTGGGGGTGCTCGGCTGGATGTCGGCCAGCACTCGGTCGGCCATGGCCTGCAGGAGCTCGTCGCGGTCGGGGAAGTACCGGTAGAGGGCCATGGGCGTGGAGGCGACGGCGTCGGCGACGCGTTTGACGGTCAGCGTGGCGCTGGGCTCCTGCGCGAGGAGCTCGATGGCGGCCTCGATGATCTGGTCGCGGGACAGCCGCGGTGGCCGGCCCCGTCCTCTGCGTACGCTGCCGCTCGTCGTTCGTGCCATCGATCGCGTCCTTCGTCTCACCGGCCGCGTTGGCGCCCGGCCTGCCAGGCTACTGGCCGGAGCCGACGTGACACCTATTTAGTATATGGTGTACGAAAAATGGCCGGGTCCGTCATAGATGCGCATATCGGGCAGCGTGGCGTGGCCGTGGGAACGGAGGCATCCGCGTGTCCGTAGTTCCGCCCTCCGGCGACGGGGCGCGTACGCCGCGCTCCGGTGCCGTCATCGGTGTGCTGGCCTTCGCCGGGATCGTCGTGTCGGTGATGCAGAGCCTCGTCGTGCCGCTCATTCCCGCGCTCCCGGGCCTCCTTCACACCTCGGCGTCGGACGCCTCATGGGTGATCACGGCCACGCTGCTCGCCGGCGCGGTCGCCACACCGGTCCTCGGGCGGCTGGGGGACATGTTCGGCAAGCGGCGGTTGCTGCTGGTCAGCTTGAGCGTGCTGGCGGTCGGCTCGGTCATCTGCGGGCTCAGCGACTCGCTGGCCCCCATGATCGTCGGACGGGCGTTGCAGGGGCTGTCCGTCGGCGTCATTCCGCTGGGAATCAGCATCATGCGGGACGAACTCCCGGCTGAGAAACTCGGCTCGGCCATGGCCCTCATGAGTTCCTCGCTGGGAGTCGGCGGGGCCCTCGGCCTGCCCGGCTCCGCGGTCATCGCCCAGCACGCCAACTGGCACGTGCTGTTCTGGACGTCGGCGGGGCTGGGTGCCGCGGTGATCGTCCTGGTACTGGCGCTCGTACCGGAGTCCAGTGTCCGCAGCGGAGGCCGGTTCGACCTGCTGGGCGCCGTCGGCCTGTCGGCCGGACTGCTCTGCCTGCTGCTCGCGATCTCCAAGGGCGCCGACTGGGGCTGGTCCAGCGGCCTCACCATCGGCCTGTTCGGTGCCGCGGTGGCCGTCCTGCTGCTGTGGGGATGGTGGGAGCTGCGAGCCGCACAACCCCTGGTCGACCTGCGTACGACCGCACGTCGTCAGGTGCTGCTGACCAACCTCGCCTCCGTCGTGGTCGGCTTCGCGATGTTCGCGATGTCCCTCGTACTGACGCAGCTGCTGCAGATGCCGAAGGCCACCGGCTACGGCCTCGGGCAGACCATGCTGGCCGCGGGCCTGTGCTTCGTCCCCACCGGGCTCGCGATGATGGCCGTCTCACCGATCTCCGCCCGGATCACGAGGGCCTGGGGGCCCAAGGTCTCGCTGATGAGCGGCGCCGCGGTGATCGCCGCCGGGTACGGCCTGGGCATCGTGTTCATGGACGAGGTCTGGCAGCTGGTCGTCGTCGGAGGCGTGATCGGTGTCGGAGTGGGCCTGGCGTACGGCGCAATGCCCGCGCTCATCATGGGGGCGGTGCCCCGGTCCGAGACCGCCTCGGCCAACGGTCTCAACAGCCTCATGCGGTCGGTCGGCGTCTCGATCTCCAGCGCGGTGATCGGCGTCGTCCTGGCGCACATGACCATCGAACTCGGCGGGCACGCGCTCCCGTCCCAGACCGGCTTCCGCACCACGATGGCGATCGGCGGGGCCGCGGCCATCGTCGCCGTGATGGTCGCGGGGTTCATCCCGGGCCGCCGTACGGCCCGTCCCGCGGCCGGACAGCCCGTCGTGGACACGGCGCAGGTGACGAGCTAGGCGGGGGAGACGGGCGTCACATCCGGCCGGGTGTCACCTCGTGCCGGGCCGCTTCGTCAATGGGGTGTATCCGCAAGCATGGCAAGGAGATCCCCATGGAAGCCCGGCTCAACCACCTCGACAGCTCCGTCGCGGCCAAGTTCATCAAGCACATCAACGCGGCGGGCAAGGTCGTGTCCGACTCGACGCTGCCCGCCGTGACGCAGGAGCTGGTGAAGATCCGCGCCAGCCAGATCAACGGCTGCGGCTTCTGCACCGACATGCACACCAAGGACGCCGCGCACGCGGGGGAGACCTCGGTGCGCCTCAACCTGGTCGCGGCCTGGCGGGAGGCCAAGGTCTTCACCGACGCCGAACGGGCCGCACTGGAGCTGACCGAGCAGGGCACCCGCATCGCCGACGCCGCCGGTGGTGTCCCGGACGAGGTCTGGGCGAACGCCGCCAAGCACTTCGACGAGGACCAGCTCGCCGCCCTGGTGTCCCTCATCGCCCTCATCAACGTCTACAACCGCATGAACGTCATCGTCCAGCAGCCCGCCGGGGACTACCAGCCCGGCCAGTGGGGGTAACCCTCGGCAGGCCGCCGCGCCAAGGGGTTCACCAATCGGCGGGCCGGGGTTACATTGACTCCGGTCACGGACGTGGCGCGCGGGGGCGCACTTCTCGACGGGAGTCCGGATGGGAACGCTCGCCCGCGTACTGGCGCCTTTTGGCGCGCTCGTACTGCTGTCCGCCACGCCGGCCCCGGCCGCGGTGGCCGCCGGGGCCTACACCACGAAGACGCTGCACTTCGCGGTCGCCGTCGGTGCCGGCGGCGCCCAGCACTGCGACATCGTGGGCGACCTGTACACGCCCTCCGACGCCGGCCCCGCGCACCGGGTGCCCGCCATCCTCACCACCAACGGGTTCGGCGGTTCCAAGGACGACCAGGCCGGCCTCGGCAAGTACTTCGCCTCACAGGACTACGCCGTACTGTCCTATTCCGGCCTCGGGTTCGGCGGGTCCGGATGCAAGATCACTCTCGACGACCCGGACGCGGACGGACAGGCGGCCCGGCAACTGGTCGGCTTCCTCGGTGGCGTGGACGGCGTCGCGTACGCCGACGCCGCCCACACCCAGCCGGTCGCCGGCCTGGACTCCGTGGTGCACGACGCGACCGACCACGCCGGCGGGCACCAGGCCGACGACCCGCGCGTGGGCATGATCGGCGGCTCGTACGGCGGCGAGGTGCAGTTCGCCGCGGCCTCGGTCGACCCGAGGATCGACACGCTGATCCCGCTGATCACCTGGAACGACCTGTCGTACTCGCTGACGCCGAACAACACCGATCTGACCGGCGTCACCTCGGCCACGCCCGGCGTGACGAAGCTGACCTGGCCGCTGCTGTTCTTCTTCGAAGGCGCCCTGCTGGACAGCGTCACGGGCTTCCAGTCCGACCCGTCCCGCGTCATCGGCTGCCCCAACTTCACCACGCAGGTCTGCCCCGTACTCGCCGAGTCCGGCCTGCTCGGCTACCCGAGCGGCGGCGGCCTCACGCTCCTGCGGCACGCCTCGGTGTCGAACTACCTGAGCCGGGTCCAGATCCCCGTCCTGCTCGGGCAGGGGGAGAACGACACGTTGTTCAACCTCAACGAGTCGATCGCCACCTACAAGGCGCTCGCCGCGCAGAACACCCCGGTCAAGATGATCTGGCAGTCCTGGGGCCACTCCGGCTCGACCCCGGCGCCCGGCGAGCTGGACCTGGGCAACCCCGATCCGGCCACCCAGTACGAGACCGCGCGCGTGGCGAGCTGGTTCGGGCACTACCTCAAGGACGGCCCGGCCGACCCGTACCCGGCGTTCACCTACTTCCGCGACTGGGTGAACTACACCGGCATCGCCACCCCGGCGTTCGGCACGGCGAACGACTACCCGGCCGGCGGCCAGCGGACGTTCTACCTGTCCGGCAAGAGTTCGCTGGTCACCGACACGGCCGGGATCACGTCCGGCCGGCAGAGCTTCCTCACCCCGCCCGGTGGGCTTCCCACCAGCGCCTCCGGCTTCGACGCGTTCGCGCCCAACTTCCCACCCGACGTGAACCTCCCGGGCACGTACGCCGCCTGGACCAGCGCACCCCTGACCTCGGACCTGCACGTCGTCGGAACCCCCACGCTGAACGTCCGCGTACAGGCGCCGACCGCCGTACTGACCGGCAAGCTCGGCCCGGCCGGCCAGCTGGTCCTGTTCGCCAAGGTGTACGACGTGGCTCCGGACGGCTCGGAAAGCCTGATCCACAACCTGGTCGCCCCGGTCCGTATCGCCGACCCGAGCGACCCGGTCCACATCACCCTCCCGGCCATCGTCCACCGCTTCGCGACCGGCCACGAGGTCCGCGTCATGCTGGCCGGCGGCGACCTCAACCACCGCGGCGGCCTCACCCCGGTCGCCGTCACCGTCCCGTCCGGCCAGTCCACCCAGACCCTGAACCTGCCCACCACCGACTGAACGGGCCGCTCATCAGCCTGTGGCTGTGATCATCGGCGTCGTCGGGAGAGGGCCACCGCGAGGGTGGTGATCACGGCGGCGAGTACGGCGAGGCCGATCAGTTGGGCGCTGTGGCCGTAGTGCGGCAGGTGGGCGATCAGTTCGTTCATACGCGGAGCCTCAGCCGTTCTCGTGGGTGGTTCCGGCGATATCGAGCGTGCGTCCGACCTGGTCGGCGAGGGTGATTGCGACCAGGCGCGCCTGGAGGGACGGGATCTTCCCGGGTGTCGGGCGGAGCATGAAGCGGCCGTAGAAGTGGCCGTTGCCGAACGTACGCAGCTCGATCTCCTCGTCGGGGAACCCGCGCCGGTCGACGTCCCAGCGTTTGTGGCCGACGACGACGCTGCCGTCCTGTTCGAGGCGCGCCGGGTGGCCGAGCAGCGATCCGTACTCGAAGCGGCAGTCGCGCAGGTCGAGGAGGCCGGTGAGCTGTTGTTCGACGTGATCGACGACCAGGTCGGCCGATCTGGCGGACTGGGTCAGCTCGGCGGTGCCGTGAAGCCGGGACAGGTAGCCGGCGTCGGTGATGGCGATCATGTGCAGGCGGCGGGCGCGGGCCGCGAGTTGTGAGACCGCCAGGCCGATGAGGAGCAGGAGGACCGCGGTCTTGACGTCGGCGGCCTTCGTGATGGCGAAGCTGTTGTAGGGCTGGGTGAAGAAGACGTCGAACCACATGGCGGCCGACAGCGCCGCGAGCGCACCGGCGAGGCGGTGCCCGTTCGCGGCCACCGCGACGACGACCAGGACCAGGACGAGGACCACGTCCGCCCCGGAGAGGCTCCCGCGGACCGGCAGGAGGGCCGCCGAGACGGCGAGCGGAGCGACCAGCGCGGCCACGACCGCCAGACGGTCTCTTCTCGGATAGCGCGGCATCTGTCACATCTCCCCGCTCTCCTGTCTAGCAGGGGCGATGGACCGTGCCCATGGACCAAAGGCCCGCCGTACCAGCAGGCCGCTACCGTCCGTCACCGGCAGGTCGCGCACGGTGGCTCAGGGAAAAATGGCCGTAGATGGTCGCGCGGGATTTATTGACTAGATGTCAGCCCGGCCCCATCATACCGTTCGCAAGCTTGAAGGCCGGGAAGGAATTTTTCGAGAAAGAGGTCACTGTCACTGTGAAAGTCCTAGGCTCCAGCCGCCGCCGCAGGTTCTATCTCGCGGCCTGCGTCGCATCGGCATTGCTCACCACGACGGCCGCGAACGTTCATACAGTGAGTGCCCATGCGGCCACGTCCGTGCCGCGGCCGGACCACGTGGTGATCGCCGTCATGGAGAACAAGAACTACGACGAGATCATCGGGCGGCCCGATGAGGCGCCGTACCTCAACACCCTGGCGGGGCAGAGCGCCCTCTTCACCGATTCCCATGGGGTCACGCACCCGAGCCAGCCCAACTACCTCGCGCTTTTCTCCGGGTCGACGCAGGGGGTGACCAACGATGACTGCCCGCAGACGTTCACCGACGTGCCGAACCTCGGCTCGAACCTGATCGCGGGCGGTTACAGCTTCGCCGGTTACGCCGAGGACCTGGACCACGTCGGCGACACGGACTGTGGCGACCACTGGTACTGGCCGTTCGGCTACGCACGGAAGCACGTCCCGTGGGTCGACTTCACCAATGTGCCGGCGTCGAGCAACCAGCCCTTTGATAATTTCCCGTCGGACTATTCCCAGCTTCCCACGGTGTCGTTCGCCATTCCCGACCTGTGCAATGACATGCATTCCTGCAGCCGGGACACCGGGGACGATTGGCTGAAGAACCACCTGGACTCGTACGCCCAGTGGGCGACGACTCATAACAGCCTGCTCATCGTCACCTGGGACGAGGACGACAACGGTCCCTACAACCAGATTCCGACGCTCTTCTACGGTGCCCACGTCAAGCCGGGCACCTACACCGACTCCATCGACCACTATTCGGTCCTGCGCACGATCGAGGACATGTACGGCCTGCCCCAGCTAGGGGCGAGCGCCTCGAGGAACCCCATCACCGACGTGTGGGGATGACCCGATGAGAGGGTGTCCAGAGTCGTCGTGCCGATGACCTGGACACCCTTCTCTTCGCGCGGACCGCGTCAGCCTCGGTGGTACGGGTCCGCCGCCACTCCCATGGCGCGCTCGGCGTCGTAGTGGTACACGTCCCGGCCGTCGATGAAGACCCGGAGCGCGCGGCTCATCACGTCGAGCGGGTCGCCGGACCACAGCACCACGTCGCCGTCGAGGCCGGGCTTGAGCGCGCCCACCCGGTCGTCCAGCCCGAGCATCCGGGCCGGGTTGATGGTGATCGAACGCAGCGCGGTCTCCCGGTCGAGGCCCTCTTTCATCGCGAGCGTCGCCTGGTGCACCAGGAAGTGGATCGGCACCACGCTGTGGTCGGTGATGATCGCTATCTGGACTCCCGCACGGGCGAGGATGCCGGGGTTCCGGAGTGTCCGGTGGCGCAACTCGACCTTCGAGCGGGTGGTGAAGAGCGGTCCGGTGACCACCGGGATCTCGCGCTCCGCGAGGAGATCCGCCAGCAGGTGCGCCTCGGAGCCGTGGTTGAGCAGCAGCCGGTACCCGAACTCGTCGGCCAGCCTGACGGCCGTGGCGATGTCGTCGGCGCGGTGTGCGTGCTGGAACAGCGGGATCTCACGGTCGAGCACGCGTACGAGCGAGTCGAGCGTGGGGTCGCGGTCGAACGGCTCGCCCTCCGACTGATCGCGCCTCGTCCGGTAGTCCTGGGCCTTGCCGAACGCGTCCCTGATCACCGCCGCGACACCCAGCCGCGTCGACGGCGGCTTCTTCTGGTCGCCGTAGACGCGCTTCGGGTTCTCGCCGAGTGCGCTCTTCACTCCGACCGGGTCGCGCAGCACCATCTCGTCCACGGTGCGGCCCCAGCACTTGACGGCGACGACCTGCCCGCCGATCGGGTTGGCCGAGCCCGGCATGATCATCGCCGTGGTGACCCCGCCGGACAGCGCGTCGGTGAATCCCAGGTCCGCGGGGTTGATCCCGTCACGCGCCCGCAGCCGGGCGCCGTTGGGGTCGGTCTTCTCGTTGATGTCGTCGCCGGCCCACCCTTCGCCTTCTTCCCCGATGCCGAGGTGGGAGTGCGCCTCGACGAAGCCCGGCAGCACCCACATGCCGGTGGCGTCGACCCTGCGCGCGCCCTCCGGAATCTCGACCTCGCCGTCCGGCGCGACCGTGCGGATCCTGCCTCCGCCGATCAGCACCGTTCCGCGGTCGATGGGCTCGCCCTCGACCGGGACGACGTATCCGCCGGTGATCGCGGTGACCTGGCCGGTGTTGTTCACATGATCTCCATCGTGAGGCGGGAAAAGGGTTAGGGGTTGGGTTCGGGGAGGACGTGGATGGTGATGGTCGTCCGGTGGTTGGTGCGGTCGACTTGGCCTTTTGCCCGGTGTTTGGAGATTGCTCGTTTGACGATGCGGGGGCAGTTGCGGTCACGGCGGGCGGGAAGCGGGTTGGCCAGGACGGCCCGGCCGATCTGTCCGACCAGGTCGATGGTGGTGCCGGTGATGACGCCGGCGGCGTGGATGACCTGGTCACGGGCGGCGAGCAGGGCGATGGTGAAGCTGGCCCGGTCGGCGCGGACACGGCCGCTGGTTGTGGCGTCGGTCATCGCCAGCCGCAACGCCTGGTAGAGGGCCAGCAGAGCGTAGATCTCCTGGTCGACGCCTTGCGGGGTGCGAGAGCGCAGGATACGGCCGCCCAGCGTGGTGGACTTCAACTCCAGATAGGCCGTCTCGATCTCCCACCGCTGGTGGTAGAGCTTCACGATCTCCACCGCGGGGTAGCGGTGCGGATCGAGCAGGGTGGTGATCAGCCGGTAGTGGCCCATGCGGTGCTCGCCGCCGGACAGGGTGACGGCGATCTGGGCGTCGATCACCCGGATCGGCACCCCGCCCAGCACCGAACGCCACGATCGGTCGGCCAGAGTCTCAAGACGGGGCAGCGGCCGATTGCTCTTGCAGCGGATCAGCAGGTGCGCGCCGGAGCCATCTGGACCGGCGATCGCCGTCACCAGGGCTTTGACGGCGAAATTGCGGTCCGCGAGCAGCAGCGTCCCTGCCTTTAGGCAGCCGAACAGCTCGGGCGCGTAGGTCGTCTCCCCTGTCGCGAAACGCCCGAACGTCGCCCCCAGCACGGTGCGGGTGCCGCAGGCGACCACCGCGACCAGCCGGACCAGCGGATAACCCGACCCGCCATGACTGCCGGCCTGATGACCAAAAGCCGCGAGATTGGCCGGGCTGTCCGGGACGCTCATCGTGGTGCCATCCATCGCACACACCAGCAGACCCCGCCACCGCACCGCCCCAGCAGGCGGACCCGCCAGCAACCCAAGCACAACCCGACAACAGCCAGCCAGGGGTTAGGGGGGTAGCGATCGCTCTGTTAGCTTTCAGTTGATCGTGACACCGCCCGAGGAGGTGAGACCCATGAACGCCGTATCGATGTGGGTGCTCCCCTTCCCGTCACGGCCGGGCGACTGACGTAGGTGTCGCCGGGAGCGCCTCGACACAAGGCACTCCCGAAAGGCAACACCTGTGCATTCTCTGCAGTTCACCGCCGAGTCGTCGTCGAACGGCGTGCTCGAACGCGACTTCACCGTGGGCGGCGTCCCCGGCGTCCTCTGGTCGCCGGCCTCCAACGCGGCCGATCGCGCGCCCCTGATCTTGATGGCCCACGGCGGCGGCAACCACAAGAAGCACCCGGCGATGTCCGGCCGCGCCCAGCGCCTCGTGACCGGGTGCGGCTTCCACGTCGCCGTCATCGACGCGCCCGGTCATGGCGACCGGCCGCGCACGGCCTACGACGAGGCGGAGATCGCCGAGCTGTTCCGGGCGAGAGCGGCGGGCGAGCCGGAAGGCCCGATCGTCGTGCGCTACAACGACCACCTGGCGGAGCTCGCCGCGCCCGAGTACCAGGCGACCCTGGACGCTCTCCAGGAACTCCCGGAGATCGGCACTGACGGGCTGGTCGGCTTCTGGGGCATCAACATGGGCACCGCGATCGGCGTACCGTTCGTCGCGATCGAACCCAGGATCACCGCCGCGGTCTTCGGGCAGCACTGGCCCGATGCCCTGGCCGAGAAGGCGAAGCAGATCACCATCCCGATCGAGTTCGACATGCAGTGGGATGACGAGCACATCTCGCGCGAGGAGGGCCTCGCGCTGTTCGACGCCTTCGCCTCGAAGGAGAAGTCGTTGCACGTGAACTCGGGCAAGCACAAGGCGCTGCCCCGTTTCGAGGTCGACAGCGCGGTTCGGTTCTTCGCCCGGCACTTCGGCGGAGCGGTCACCGCGTCGTGACGTACGCGGTTGCGGCGTCCGGCTCGCCGGCCGGGCGCCGCAACCCGCGACCCCGCGGTCTTCGACGGAGAACCGAGACCGTTCAGCCGCCGCAGGTGTCGAGGAAGGCGAGGGTGGCCAGCACGCGGCGGTGGGCGCAGTCCGGTTCGGGCAGGCACAGCTGGGCGAAAATCCGGCGTACGTGCGATTCGACCGCTTCGACGGTGGTCTCGAGCTTGCGGGCGATGTCGATGTCGGTCCGTCCCTCGGCCACGAGCCCGAGCACGCCGCAGTCGTTGGAGCTCAGCTCGGCGAGAGGCTCTCCGTACTGGTGGGTGGCGAGGAGCTCGGTGACGAGCGAGCGGTCGATGACGGAGCCGCCTGCGGCGATGCGCTCAAGGGTGTCGACGAGGTCGGAGATTTCCAGGACATGGCTCTTGAGCAGATATCCGAAGCGATCGCCGCTGGTCAGCAGGTCGATGGCGGAACCGACCTCGATGTACCCCGACAGGACGAGGATGCCGATCAAGGGGTGTTCCGCCCGGATCTTCTGCGCCGCCCAGATGCCCTCGGTCGTACGGGACGGCGGCATCCGGTTGTCGACGACCACCAGGTCGGGTACGTGCTCGGCGACCAGCTCCAGGAGCCGTACGCCGTTGTCGGCCCGCCCGACCACGTCGTAGCCGTTGTGCACGAGGAGGCGCGCCAGCCCTTCGCGGAGCAGGACGTCGTCCTCGGCCACGATCACACGTCCGCGAGTGGCGACCGGATCGTCGCTGTCGCGCCCGGAACCGGGCGATGGTCGCTGACCAAACATCGTTACTAGCCACCTCGATGTCACGGGGAACGCTCGGGGCGCCGCGCGGGCTCGTACAGCCAGGCCATGCATCGGTACGAGGTCTCGGGCCTCGATGGCATGCCTGTAGGGCCGCGTGGGCCAGGAAATTAGGCTGGGCCAGCCTGCAGGTGGCGGCGTCATCGCTGATCAGATGACTAAGGTCTACATATTTACCATTACAACAAGACCCGGGGGGCGCAGTACTGCTAGCCGGAAATGTGACCCCCCGGCTAGCCCCCAGCCGGGACCGGATCCCGCGCGCCCGCCGATCCCGTAGAGAGCGCTCTCCGCCATGCTATAAAGACCGGCATGAGCGACGAGCCCATCCGGTTGCCTGGATCTCCGACCCTGGAGGACGTGGCGCGGGTGGCCGGGGTCTCGCGTGCGACCGTGTCGCGGGTGGTCAACGGCGTACGCAACGTCGACCCCGAGATCCAGGAGAACGTCCGCCGCGCCGTGGCCGTCACCGGATACGTGCCCAATCACGCCGCTCGCTCCCTTGTCACGCGCCGGGTCGGCGCGATCGCGCTCGTCGTCTCGGGGGCGGGCGACGACAGCGTGGACGCCGACGGCTACTCCGGCCGGATCTTCACCGACCCGTTCTTCGGCCGTGTGCTCGCCGGCGTCGTCGGCTTCCTGCGCGAGCACGGGATGCATCCGGTCCTGATGCTCGCCGAGACCGCCGAGGCACGCGCCCAGGTGCTCACGTACCTGCGTCAGGGCAACGCCGACGGCGCGCTGCTCGTGTCGACCCACGGTGAGGACCCGCTGCCGAAGCTACTCGTCGACGCGGGCCAGGCAGCCGTCCTGTTCGCGCGTCCCGCGCGCCCGCTTCCGATCAGCTACGTCGACTGCGCGCACCAGGACGGCGGCCGGCTCGCCGCCGATCATCTCGTCGCACGCGGCTGCGAGCGGGTCGCGACGATCTCCGGCCCGCTCGACGTGCCGGCCAGCCAGGATCGGCTGGCCGGGTTTCAGAGCGCCATGGCCCGCCACGGCAGGCCGTACATCCCCTGCGTGGAGGGCAACTTCACGCTCGACAGCGGCGCGCGCGCGATGGAGCGCCTCCTCGTGGAGCATCCCGATGTCGACGGGGTGTTCGCCGCGAACGACCTGATGGCCCAGGGCACCGTCCTCGTCCTTCGCGACCACGGCCGCCAGGTGCCCGACGACGTCGCCGTGGTCGGCTTCGACGACAGCAGCGCGGCGCTGGCCTGCCGCCCGCAGCTCACCACGGTCCGCCAGCCGGTGGAGAACATGGCGGCGGAGATGGCGAGCCTCCTGATCCGCGGCCTCGACCAGCCGGATCGCCGGACGACCTCGGTCATCTTCGAACCGACCCTCGTCGTACGCCAGTCCGCCTGAAGAGGCGCAGATCTGGGCGGCGCCGGCCGGGGCTGCGGGCAAGATGCGTGGTTTCTCCTCGATGCGGGGCCCATCGCGGTGAGGCAACGGGATGGCAGGGGGAGAGCGCTCTCCGGTGGCCTCCAGTGCGACGCGTGCGGTTACGACCAGACCCACCCCGAGGCCGGTGCGGCGTCCTGATCCGGCCGGGTGCTGACCCGTCGCGCCGCCCGGCGCGGCGGGTCAGTGGCCGGTGGCCGCCTTCACGGCGGGGACGAGCGCGGGCAGCAGCGAGACGTTCCAGTTCGCCTGCGGTACGCGCAGGACCGGCTCGGCGCCCTGGTACAGCCGGATCTCGTCCCCGTCGTACGCGGCGCCGGTCAGGTCACGCCACGCGAAGGTCCCACGGGAGGTGCGAACCCCGGCCGGGTCGAGCGTCAAGGCCCCGACCCTGACCGCACGTCCCGCCGTGACCTGCGCGGTGATCTCGGAGACGAGCCGGGGCTCGACGTACCGCCGCACGTGGGCCACGAGCGCGTCGAAGGTCGGGTCGCTCTCCCGGTCGCGCCACTTGGGGATGTGGACCTCGATGAACTCGCCCTGGAAGTAGGGGTGATGCCCGATCTGGAAGTAGAAGTACGTCCCCAGGCCGCTCTTCTTCCCGAAGAAACCGTGCTTCATCTGCGGGCGCTTCGCGAAGTAGCAGACCCAGTCGACCTCGGCGAGCCGCAGGGTCTTCCCGGCGTAGCTGATGACCTCGGCGTCGGCGTGGACCTGGTCCTTGCCGACCGTCGCGCTCACGCCGGGAACCTGCGGGGCCTGCGCGGGCGGGGCCGTACGTGGCTGCGTGTGGGACGTCCACGCCTGACCGTCCCACCAGCGGACCAGCCGCCCGTCGCCCTGATCGGGATACCAGCCGGGCTCCGGCATCGGACAGCACTCCTTCGGCGGGGGACGAACGCCCGCCAAATGATGATCCATGCGGGCGCCGTTTTCAATTCCGTGCCGTGGTCATGCCCCGGCGAGATGGGTAGGTCGGCGGTGTTCCTCTCCAGTGACGCGTCGAGCTTCATCACGGGCGTGGAGCTCTTCGCCGACGGTGGTATGGCGCAGACCGGCTGACGTGCGTCCGGATCGATCGGAAGAGAGGGACTCCATGGTGGGCATCGAGGGCAAGGTCGTTGCCATCACGGGCGCGGCCGGCGGGATCGGGGAGGCGACCGCGCTCCTGCTCGCCGGGCGCGGCGCGCGGGTCGTGCTCGGGGACCGGCGTGCGGACGGCGTCGAGGCACTGGCGGCGCGCATCACGGCTGCGGGCGGCGAGGCCGCCTGCGTACGTGCGGACGTGACGCGGCGCGAGGACCTGACCGGCCTCGTCGCGCTGGCACGTGAACGGTACGGAAGGCTCGACGTGCTCGTCGGCAACGCGGGTGTGGGGCCGATCTCGCCCCTCGACGACCTGCGCGTCGAGGAGTGGGAACAGATGATCGACGTCAACATCAAGGGCGTCCTCTACGGCATCGCGGCGGCGCTGCCCGTCTTCCGCGAGCAGGGCTGCGGGCAGTTCGTGAACATCGCCTCCACGGCCGCGTACACCACCCTGCCGAACCAGGCCGTCTACGCCGGTACGAAGGTCGCCGTGCGCGCCATCTCCGAGGGGCTGCGCAAGGAGGCCGGCGACACGCTGCGCGTGACCGTCGTCTCGCCCGGTTTCGTACGGACGAGGTTCGTGGAGGCCGTGGGAAACCCTGAGGTCAGGGCCCAGCTGATCGAGGCCCGTGACCGGTGCGCGGTCGCGCCGGACGCGATCGCCCGCGCCATCGCGTTCGCGATCGAGCAGCCGGCCGACGTCGATGTGAACGAGGTCGTCGTCCGGCCCACCGCGCAGGACTGACCGCGACTACTCTGGGCCCACGATGCGGTCGATCTCCAGGTACGTTGATCCGCGCGCCGAAGGGCCGGTGGGCCGGCCATGAGCGGCGTACGCCGGATCGTGCTGCTGACCCTCGGCTGGGAGGACCTTCCCAAGTCGGTCTCGGTGCACGGGGCGTCGCCGGACGAGCGGCTGCGCGAGCCGGTGCCCGGCGTACTGCTCGAGTGCGACGGCGGGTGGCTGCTGCTCGACACCGGCTTCAACACCGCGCTTATCCGCGACGTGGCCCTGCGCCGCCGGTTCTACCCCGACCCGGTCTACCGGCCGGTGCTGCCGGGGCCCGGCGAGCCGATCGAGGAGGCGATGGCCGGGGCCGGGATCGACCTCGCCGACGTCCACGCGGTCGCCGTGAGCCACCTGCACTCCGACCACGCGGGCGGGCTGAAGCACTTCGCGGGCCGGGTGCCGGTGCACGTCCAGCGGAGCGAGCTCGCGTACGGGCTGTCGGGCCCCGAGCCCGAGAAGCACTCCATCTACCGCGTCGACTTCGACGACCCGCGGATCGACTGGCGGCAGGCGGAGGGCGACGTGGAGATCGCGCCCGGCGTCACCGCGATCCTGACCGCCGGGCACACGCCCGGCCACCAGAGCTTCGTGGTCGACCTCGAGGAGGGAGGCGGGTTCGTCTTCGCCTTCGACGCCGCCGACCTCACCGAGAACATCGAGCACGAGCGGCCGGTCGGCAGCACCATCGGCGTGAACCCGGAGGAGACGGTCGAACCGATCCGCCGGCTGAAGCACATCGCGGCCGAACGCGGCTACCGGCTCGTACCAGGACACGACCCGATCGTGTGGCCGGCGCTCACCGCGGAGCTGGCCGGCCGGTGAACGGCCGGTCCTGCCCGGTGGCCCTGCAATAGGCTCTCCCCGCAGATCTGCTGACGACCCGCGGAGGGGTCGAAGCCGGCCTCCGGAACGACGGAGGCGGGCCTCCGCCTCACGCGGCGAGGGAGGACCCGGTGCCGGACAAGGCGGTCACGGACCCAGGCGTCGCGGTACGGCGCCCGCGCCGCGCCGACGCGCGACGCAACTTCGACGCCCTGCTCGGCGCGGCACGAGAGGCGTTCGCCGAACACGGCACGGAGGCCTCCCTGGAGGACATCGCGCGCCGCGCGGGCGTCGGCATCGGCACGCTGTACCGCAACTTCCCGACCCGGCAGGACCTGTTCGACGCCGTGTACGTCGGCGAGGTCGAGGAGCTGTGCGACGCGGCGGAGGAGGTCGCCGGCCTGCCGCCGTGGGTGGCTTTCGCCACCTGGCTGCGCGGCTTCGCCGGCTACGCCGCCACCAGGCGCGCCGTCCACGAGGCACTCAACCGCGACGCGGAGAGCTTCCGTTCCTGCCGGGACGCGATGTACGCCGCGGGGGAGCCCCTGCTCGTCCGCGCGCAGGAGGCCGGTGAGGCCCGCCGCGACGCGAGCTTCGACGACGTCCTGCGAATGATCACCGGCATCACCGCCGCCGGCTTCGCCGACGACGCCCAGCGCGAACGCGTGCTCGGCATCGCCCTCGACGGCGTACGGGTCCAGGGCTCCTGACGAGCCGCGTCCCTCCGGTCCCGGCCGTCGTGCACCATTGAGGGATGAATCGGGTGGTGGACGACGGATGCGATGCTCTCGAGATGCTGAGCGGGCCGGCGTTCGAGGCGCTCGCGGGGCTCGTCGCGGACGGCGGCGTCGTGGTGCTGAGCGGGGCAGGCCTGTCGACGGAGTCCGGGATCCCGGACTACCGGGGAGAGACCGGGCGCAGTCGTCGCGCCGAGCCGATGACGTACCAGACGTTCGTCGGCGGTGAGGCGGCACGCCGCCGCTACTGGGCGCGCAGCCACGCGGGCTGGCGGCACATCGCGCGCGCCGAGCCCAACGCCGGGCACCGGGCCGTCGCCGCGCTCCAGGGCCGCGGCCTGGTCGGCGCGGTCATCACCCAGAACGTCGACGGCCTGCACCAGGAGGCCGGCGCGCGTGACGTCATCGAGCTGCACGGCAGCCTCGACCGCGTCGCCTGCCTGGGCTGCCGCCGCCGTACCCCGCGCCGGACGCTCGACGAGCGGCTGCGCGCGGCCAACCCCGGCTGGCACGCGCGGATCGACGCGATCAACCCCGACGGCGACGCGGTGCTGGCCGACGACCAGATCGGCGACTTCCAGGTCGTGGCCTGCGAGAGCTGCGGCGGCGTCCTCAAGCCCGACGTGATCTTCTTCGGCGAGAACGTCCCGCGCCCCCGGGTCGAGGAGTGCTACGCGCTGACCGAACGCGCACGTACGCTGCTCGTCCTCGGGTCGTCCCTGACGGTGCTGTCGGGATACCGCTTCGTACGCCACGCGGCGGCGCACGACGTACCGGTCGCGATCGTCAACCACGGCGCGACGCGTGGCGACGCGCAGGCCCGCGTGACCCTCGACGCCCCGCTCGGGGCGACCCTCACCGCACTCCTGGAGAAGCTCGGACGTCCATCGATCGCATGATGCTTCCGTCGAAGCCGCCGGTTCCGCCCTCGAGGTCTACGCGCCGTGACGTCGCAGGTCGGGCGGCGTTTGTACGGGCTTTCGCGTCCGCTGCCTGGTTGACTCCTCGCAGGGGAGTGACCGGCGGCGCGGGGGGCGCCACCGGGACTTCGGGGGATCGGGGTATGTCATGCCGCTTAACGTGATCAAGGGGCAGTATCGGATTCTGCACAGCCAGCCCGACGGCGACTCGGTGCATTTCTACCCCGACGACCTCGAGGCTTTCACCAAGCTGGGCCTGGGGACCCTGCTGAGCCGTACCGGCGGCGCGCAGCTACGGCTCGACGCGATCGACGCGCTGGAGACCCACTACACGCCGCGGGCGCACGGGGCGTTCACCCATCACCAGCCGCTGGCCCTGGCCCACGCCGCCGCCGACCGTCTCGTCGCCCTGCTGGGCTTCAGCGACGTCAAGCGCGACCGCGAGACCATCACGAGCGCCACGCCCGACCAGACGCCGGGCTACATCCTCACGCGCTTCGCCGACAAGTACGGCCGTCCGGTGTCCTTCGCCTTCGACGGCACCACCGACCACGAGGACCTGTCCACCGTCGAGGTCTCGACCGACCTGCTGCGGCACAGCACCAACCACCGGCTCCTCGCCGAGGGCCTCGCGTACCCGACGTTCTACAGCAAGCTGTACCCGGACCTGCGCGACGAGCTGACCACCGTGGCGCAGAAGGCCCGCGCCGGCGGCCTCGGCGTGTGGGCGACCGACGCCACGACGTCCGGCGCGACCATCACCACCCTCGCCGCGCTGGACGACCAGGTGGTGATCCTGCCGAAGCTGTTCCGCCGCCTCATCGACTACTTCGCCCTCGGCGCGGGCGACACGACGCTCGACGGCCTGGGCACCTTCCTCGCCACCCGCAACGACCGGCTGTTCGTCATCTCCGAGTCCCGCGCGACGGGCCTGGACACCATCGTCGAGGTCACCGGTCAGACCGTACGCCTCACGCATCCTCCGGAGGACCTGATCTTCCTGGAGGACTGAGCTCCGTGTAGATGAACCCGCCGGTGCGGGCGCTCTGCTCCGGGCGCGAGCTCGGTACGAGCCGGAGGCGGTCCAGCAGGCCCGGATCCTGCTGGGCCAGCCTCCGGTGGAGCGTGATCGACATGATCAGGCCCACGTCCGTGCCGGGGTGTTTCTGGAGCCGGCGCCGTAGCGGCAGCCCGTCCCGCAGCACCGCCAGGGTGTCCAGGTCCTCGTGCCGGCTCATGGAGGACAGACCGGCCGGGCCGTAGTGCAGGGCCGCCCGTAGCCGCATGCGGAGCTCGGCGGGCCGTCCGGCGTTGTGGTCGCGCAGGGCCTGCCCGAGGATGCGTGGGAACCCCTCCGCGAACCCGGCCAGGTCGTCGCCGGGCACCTCGAACAGGAGACCCTCGCCGAACGGCCGCCGGGTCCAGGGATCGTCCCCTCCCATGACCCGCTCGCACTCGTTCAGCACGTCCCGCAGGTCTCTCCGGACGTCGGCCATTTCACGCTTCGACGCCTGGGGCAGCACCTCGACGTCGACCGCGAGCATCATCCGGAGGTTCTGGTCGTCGGCGCTCACCAGCGCGGTCTGGACGAGACGGGTCGGCTCGCCGGGGCGCACCCAGCGGCCGCGTCCGGGGGGCTGCGGCGAGGCGTACACGCCGGACAGGAGCGGCCCCTCGGCGCGCCGGCCGGTCATCACCAGGCCGGTCGCGCCGTCCTCCCGCATCGCCGACAGGAAGGGGTCCCGCAGACCGAGCCCGGCCCTCGTGACCTGGCCAGCCACGATCTGGGACACGTCGCGCCCGGCGCCGGTGACCCGGCGCGTCACCACGAAGTGCAGGCCGGCGTAGTTCGTCAGGACGGGGAGGAAGGGCGCGAACGGCTGCCGGCCGCCGGGCGTGAGGATCTCGTAGTCGTCGGCCAGCACGACCGTCTGCCGCAGGCGTGTGACGGGCCGCCGCAGCCGGTCGACGGCGTAGGACGCGATCTGGGCGCAGGCCTCGGCATCGCCCGCGTAGCCGTCGATGTACGCGTCCGGCACCACATCGCGCAGCCCTCGCCGGGGATCCATGACGACGAAGGTGAGCTGCTCGGGAGGGAATCGCTCTGCGAGACCGCGGGCGATGAGGCGGAGCAGGTTGGTCTTGCCGCACAGGTCGTCGCCCAGCACGAGCAGGTGCCGGTCGCGCCCGAACAGGTCGAGGTGGACGGGGTCCAGCCGCGTCTCCTCCACGCCGATCGGCACGCGGTGGGGCTCGCGTACGGTGCTGGGCAGGTCGCCTTCAGGGAGCCGCCGCGGGAGCACGCGCACCGAGGGGGCGGAGTCGCCGGGCCAGGCGTCGCGCACCGCGCGGGCGGTATGCCTCACGGCCTCCGCGAGGTCGTCCGCAGACGCGACGCCGTCGACGCGCGGCAGGGCCACTTGTGCGAACAGGCCACCCTCGATGAGGGCGCGTCCCGGCTGGTCGATCCGGATGTTCCCGGCCCGCTCCCGGTCGATCACCGAGTCTGACGGCTCGTTGAGCCGTAGCTCCACCGTCGCGCCGAAGCCCGACCAGAGCGCGGGGTTCACGTCGCCACGGCGCAGCATGCTCGCGACGACGTGGATCCCGTAGCCGCCGCCGCGCCGGATGAGATGGACGAGGTGCCCCTCGAGCTCGTCGAAGACGCCGCGGACCGCGCCGATGCCGTCGACCACGAGGACGACGTCGGCGGACGGCAGCTCCCGTAGCATGCCCGCCGCGTGCATCGACCGGAGCTGGGAGACCGACGTGATCTCCTGCTCGCGGAACAGCTGCTCGCGCTGGTCGAGCATGGCGCGCACCTCTTCGACGGTGCGCCGTACCTGCTCCTCTTCGGCGTTGCGCCGGACCTGTCCCTCGTCGGTGGACCCGGCGACCTCGCCGACGTGCGGCAGCGCGCCCAGCGGTCGGAGCCCGGCGCTGCCGGCCAGGTCGACCGTGTAGATCGCGACCTGTCGTGGGGTGGCCGTGAGCGCGAGTGAGGTGACCAGGGTGCGCAGCAGCGTGGTCTTGCCCGACTGCGGTGACCCGACCACCGCGACGTGGCCGCCGTTCGAGTCCAGGTCGAGGGCCCACACAGGCTGCCGGTGACGCGCCGGGTCGTCGACGACGCCGAGCGGTGGGCGCAGACCCGGCGCGGAGGACGGTCTCGGTAGCCGGAGGCCCTGATCGGTGGTCTCGGGTACGCCGCAGACCTGGTCCAGCGTGACGAGGTCGGCCAGGGGCGGCAGCCAGATGCGGCGGTTCGGCTCACCGCGCCGTGCCAGCCGTGCGGTCAGGAGCCGGAGCAGCGACCGCTCACCGCCGTGAACGACGTCGTTCCCGTCGAAGGCCGGTCCTGAGACGTACGCGGCGTCGAACCGCCGGTAGGTGCCGCTGGCCACCTTCAGGATGCCGGAGCCGGGCGAGAGCGGCAGCCGGTACGCGTCCGTCGTGTTCAGGAGCCGGCGGCTCTGCCACTCGGTGAAGGTACGCAGCCCGAGCCGGTAGCCGATGTGGGGCTGCAGAGCGGTCAGCTCGCGGTCCTCGATGCGCTGGCTCGCCAGTAGCAGGTGGATGCCGAGGGCGCGGCCGACCTGCCCGATCGACAGGAACAGCTCCAGGAACTCGGGCCGCGTCGCGAGCAGCTCGGCGAACTCGTCGACGACCACGAGCAGACGAGGCATCTCCTCGCGATGCGGCTCATGCCTGTGCAGCTCCGCGTAGTCGCCGATGTCGGCGAGATAGCCCGCCCTGCGCAGGAGGTTCTGCCGCCTGCGGATCTCACCGGTCAGGGTGGCGACGGCGCGTTCGACCAGCCCGACGTCCTCCGCCAGGTTGGTGATCATCCCGGCCACGTGCGGCAGGTCCTCGAACGGGGCGAACGCCGCGCCGCCCTTGTAGTCCACCAGCACCATGGCCAGCTCGTCGGGCGGATGCGCGGCGGCCAGCGCCAGCACCACCGTGCGAAGCAACTCGCTCTTGCCGGTCCCGGTCGCACCGACGCACAGGCCGTGCGCGCCCATCCCGCCCTGCGCGGGCTCCCGGAGGTTCAGCAGGACCGGCCGGCCCTCCTCGTCCTCGCCGATCGGCACCCGAAGGTACGTCGCGTCCGCGCGCGTGCCCCACAACCCGTCGACGTCGAGGTCGCGGGGGTCGGAGATGCCAAGCAGCCGGAGGAACCGGACGGCGTCCTCGCTCAGGCGGGGAGCGGGAGCCGTGCGGACCACGGGTGGGCCGTCGACCGGCGGCGGTGTGCGGTTCAGCAGCCGGATGGCCTCGCCGCTGACCAGGGCGAACGGGCGGCCGTCGGGGCCGAGGGCGTGGTCGCCGGTCCCGTCGTCGGCCGGGAGGTGGGCGCGGAACGTCTCGGCGGCCGTACCGGCCCGGCGCTCGATCTCCTCCGACACGCGGTACAGCACGTCCGCGGTGTGCCAGGACTCCGAGCGCGGCAGCCCGGCGAGCAGCGCCTCGCGCGCGCCCGGGACGAAGTCGTACCGCCCGCCGGTCTCCTCGATGGGCCGCAGCAGGCCACTGAGCAGCACCTCGGCCAGGTGCCCGGGGCGTGAGGCGCCGAGGATCCGCGTCTGGATCAGCCGCATCACCGGCAGGGCGGGGAACGAGACGGCCACGTGCGCGGCGAGCCGTGCGGCCTCGGGCGAGGCGGTCATCGAGAAGCGCTGGACGCGTTCGCGGATCGGCAGTTCGCGCTCCTGGTGCAGCGGCCGGACCTCGCGGCGCGCGCGCCCGCTCACGTACGTCATCGCGGCGGGCCGTGCGCCGCCGCCGGCCACCAGGGTCGCCCAGTCGGCCAGCCAGTCCGGCGAGCACTCCAGCACGGGCACCGGGATCGCGCCCGTACGCGTGTCGCCCGCACCGTCGTACGGGGTGAAGCGCAGCTCGGTGTTGGGCGCGCAGGCGCGTACGGCGACCGCACTGCCGGGCACGGGCGGTGCGGCCGTACGGCGCCAGAGGCGTTCGGTGAGGGGCTGCAGGATCGCGGCCGGACCGGTCTTGGCCCACAGGTGCAGGGCACGGCCCGCGCTCCCGTCCCACCAGTGCGGTCCCGAGCAGTCGCTGAACACGAGGACGACCTGACGGCCCGACGGGTCGATCAGCGTCGCCGCGTCTCTTGGCGTCCCGCCGTGCGCGGTCGCGATGCCGACGCCGCCCTCGGTGGCGGTGAGATGGCAGACCCGCAGGTCGCGGAAGGCACCGAGCCGGACGAACGTCTCGTGCAGCTCGCGCGCCAGCGGACGCCACAGCCGCATCGACGGGCCGTCGTCGACCACGAGCACGAGGCTCAGCCAGCGCTCCGGGGCGTACGTCATCACCGGCACCCACGGCCGCTCGCCGAGCGGCCGGTCGGCGATGCGCGCCGCCGTCGCCCGTTCGTCGAGGATCCGGGTACGCCGGTCGGGCACTTGCCGCTTGAGCGGCCGCAGCGCGCGCTGGACCGCGAGCGGGTGGTCGAGCATGGGCGCGGTCGGGACCAGGACGTCGGTGGCGTCGCGTCCGTCGCCCGGCGCGGCCGGTGACGGGCGCAGCTCGCGACGCTTCGGCACGGGTACCGGGCCCGGCACAGGCGACGGCGCCGGGTTCTCCGGCGCGTGCTCCTTCGGCGGCGGGGTCTCGGTGACCTCGTCGTCCTCGGCCGGTTCCACGCGAAGAGCCGGAACCTCCGGCACGTCCCCGGACATGTGCGCGGCCAGCCAGAGGATCTCGGCGATCTCCTCCGGCGTGACCGGCGCGTCATCGGACCCGGGCGGGCCGACGCGGCTCAGGACCGCCCGCAGGCGCTCAACCGTCATCGTGGGCGGCTCCGCCGGACAGCAGCGGCATGACACGGGCGGCGAGCCCGGCGATGTCGACGTCGCCCGCGCGCGCGGCGTGGTGGCAGACGTAGACGGCGTTCAGGAGCTGGTCGGTGGCCAGCTCGCCCTCGGTACGGCGCCGCAGGAACAGCCGGACGAGTTCTTCGACGAGCGCGCTCTGCTCGGCGGTCAGGTCCCGCAGGTGCTCGTCGACGATCGCGGACAGCTCGGCCTCGCCGGTGGGCCGCCGCAGGTTGACCGAGACGCACCGGCGCAGGAACGCGGGCGGGAACTCCCGCTCGCCGTTGCTGGTCATGATGACCAGCGGGAAGGCCCGGCAGCGTACGACCCCGCCGGTGACCTTCACCCGCCCGGTGCCGTCCGCGGTCAGGACCTCGGCCTCCGGGTCGTCGCGCCGTTTCAGCTCCAGGATCTCGTACTCACCCTTCTCGAAGATGGTGAGCAGGTCGTTGGGCAGGTCGATGTCGCTCTTGTCGATCTCGTCGATGAGCAGCACGCGCGGGCGCTCGTACGGGAGCAGCGCGGTGCCGAGCGGACCGAGCCGGATGTAGCGGCCGATGTCGTCGTCCTCGGTCCCGCGCGGGTCCTCGCCCTGGCGACCGGCCGCGTACAGCCGGGTGAGCGGGTCGTACTGGTACAGGCCGTCCCCGAGCGTGACCCGGCTGGTGATCGGCCAGTGCAGCACGGGGCCGAGCCCGAGCTCGTACGCGACGGCGTCGGCGAGCGTGGACTTGCCGGTGCCGGGCGGCCCGGTCACCAGCAGCGGACGACGCAGGTACAGCGCCGCGTTGACCTGCTCGATCGCCTCGGGCGTCGGCCGGTAGGTGGTCGCCTGGTGCAGGTTCGGCGGCGTGACCGTCTCCGGCGCCACGACCGGCCCGCCGTCGAAGTCGCGCCACGGCGGTGGCGGCGGCAGCTCCCCGATCCGGTCGTGCGGGGTACGGGTGCCCGTGAAGAGCTTCCAGTTCGACACGTCAGACTCCCATCGCGAGCGGCGGATCGGGCAGGCGCGCCGGGTCGTCCCAGACCAGCGCCAGGTCGCGGCCGATGTGCTCCCGGTCCGCGTTCGGGTGCCAGGCCTTGCGGCGCAGCCGCATGACCACCGCCGGCAGTTCGTCGGGGTGCAGGTCGGCGACCGCGGCGGACAGCCGTCCGAGCTTCCGGCCGCCCGCGCAGTCGCCGTCATGCGTGTCGCTGCCGCAGGTGGTCCGCGGCCACAGCATGACCGGGATGCCGGCGTTGCGCGCGGCGTTGAGCCGCCCCTTCGACGGGCTGGCCGCGTAGGTGAGGGCGGCGACGTCGTCGTCGACCTCGAGCCAGTTCTGGAACTCCCGGTCGTCCCAGGGCAACGCGCAGCCCACCGGCTCCGGCGCCGTACGGCGGCGGTCTCGCAGGCGCTGCCAGCGCCGCAGGGTCAGGTGCCGCTGGACCGCGGCCGGGTTCATCAGCTCCGCGTACCGCAGCACGACGGGGAACAGCCGCAAACTGGAGCCCGCGATCGACCAGGTGTCGAAGGGCGTGTCGAACAGGGACGTCGGCAGCGCGAACTCGATGATCACATCGTCGCGCAGCCGGTCACTCCACACGCGCTGGAGGCACTCCTCGACGCGCCCGCGGATCTCCTCCTCCCGTACCTCCACCGGCCCGGCGGACGGGCCGGACTCGCCGTCCACGACGCTGAGGACCGTCAGCTCGTAGGTCCCGCCGCGCGTCATCCGGTCGAGCCGCACGATGAGCGAGGTCGGGCCGTCAACCGGTGTCCGCTCCACGTCGGGCAGGTGTCGGCGTCTCCACGCGGCGAGCCGTTCGCGGACCGGGGGTTCGAGGTGGGGAAGGAGCCGAGTCAGGAAGACGCCGAGAGCCTCCGTCTCACAGTGCTCCTCGGCCACGTACCGGACCGCGTCCCACACCGACCGGAGCGGCCGTACGGCCAGGGCGGCCGGGAAGGCCTGCCGGTGCAGGTCGTTCATTGCCAGGTCCGGCGGCACGCCCCGCAGGATCCGCCGCAGTTCCCGGCGCGGCTCCGACGGGATCGGCCAGTCCAGGTCGAGCAGGTCGTCGAGGTCCTCCACGTACCGGCGGATGCTCGTTAACGGCAGCATCCGGCCGCCGGCACCGTCCAGCCTCTTGTCCCGGTCGGTGGCCATGCCGACGACCTCGCCGGTCTCGGCGAGGTAGACCGCGGCGCCGCTGAACCCGTGCTCCAGCGTCTCCAGGTGCGCGTCGGGCACGTTGAGCTGCCACCACTCCCGCCGCAGGTCCATGTCCCGGCGGGTGCGCAGCTCCACGACGGAGCCGGAGTCGTCCTTGTGCCACGGGAAGCCGTACGCGCCCAGCTCGGTGACGGCCCGGCGGCGGAGGGCGTCCACCGGCGCGAACACCACGGGTTCGATGTCGACCGGCGCGTCCAGCCCGAGCACCGCGACGTCCCCGGCGTCACCCGCCTGAGCCCAGTCCGTACACGCGACGACGGTGGCGGGCAGCTCCTCCGTCAGCCCGGGGAAGACGACCTGCACCCGCTCGTGTCCCTGTACGACATGGGCGCAGGTGACCACGCGCGACCCATCGACGAGAAAGCCCGCGCCGATGACCTCCCGATCCAGGGTCTCGACCCGGGCGCGCCATCCGTAGTCGGTCATCAGGCGCCCGGCTCACGCGTCCACTTGAGCTTGACCACCAGATGGCCCTCGACCGTGGACTTGGCGATCACCGCCCCGGCCGTCGCGTTGAGCTTGACGCCGAACTCGATCTCCACCTCGTCGGGCTTGAGAGCCTCGTCGCGGAACGACATGAGCGCCGGAAGGGCGGCCTCTCGTACGTTCGCGAGCGCGTCCTCGAACCGCTGGTTGACGTCGTGGATGACCTGCTTCGGCCCCCGTTTGATCGACTCGAATCCCGCGTCCTGCTCATCGACCTCGACGACCACCGACCCCTGGTCGGTCTGCCATCGCAGAAGTTCGGTCACCTGACCCCCAGTCGTCCACGCGTCCCAAGCGTTGATCGCCGAACGCGCATGCAATGTAACAACCAACGCGCGTGGACCGCTCTTGACGATCTAGCTTGCTAGGATGCTAGCATCGCTTTTCGTGGGCGATGGGGAAGTCAAGCAGTTCAACGTGTACCTGCCGATCGGACTGATCAAGCAGGTCAAGTACCGCGCCATCGAGTCGGGCATGTCGCTGTCGGCGTTGGTCGCCGAAGCGCTGCGCGTCTACCTCGATGACGCTCAGCAATCGACTGACGAGGAGAGCTGACGATGGCGACCGAGGGAATCGAGGCCGTGTTCCTGGAGACCCATAACTGGGGCAAGGCGGCGAGGTTCTTCCAGGCACTGGGTTACGAGCTGGAGTTCGCGACGGACCACGACTCCGGCCAGCTCCGCAACGGCGACGGGCCGTACGTCTTCATCGCCGAGATCCCCGAGGATCGAGAGCCACAGACGCGGATCGTGCTGAAGGTGCCGGATGCGGACGCGTTCCGTCCCGATCCCGCCGTCGAGGTGGTCACGCCGTTCGAGGACACCCATTTCGGGACCAAGGAGATGACGGTCCGCGACCCCGACGGGCGTCTGTGGAGCCTCCAGGCCCCTGCCAAGAGCTGAAAGACACCACCATGGCCGAGGCGCCGGACGGTACCGCGGTGCGGACCGCCCTCTGGCGGGCGATGCACGTCCAGGTCGACCCGCCGCCCCACGTGATCGAGGACGAGATCGGCCTGCGGTTGGCGGACCCCGGGGACGGCTGGCGCGACCGCCCGGACATGAGCCCGCAGGCCACCAGCGGCTTCCGGGCGGCCATCGTCGCCCGCGCTCGCTTCATCGAGGACCTGATCACCGAGCAGGCCGGCCGGGGCGTCACCCAGTACGTCATCCTGGGAGCCGGCCTGGACACCTTCGTCCAGCGCAGGCCGCAGATCGCCGCTCGCCTGCGGGTCTTCGAGGTCGACCAGCCCGGCCCTCAGGCCTGGAAGCGCCGTCGCCTGACCGAACTCGGCTACGGCGTCCCCGACCGGCTGCGCCTGGTGCCGGTCGACTTCGAGGCCAGCGAGGACTGGCTTCAGCAGTTGGCCACGGCCGGCTTCGATCCCGAGCTGCCGGCGGTCATCGTCTCCACCGGCGTCACGATGTACCTCACCAAGGACGCCACCGCGGCCACCCTGCGCCAGATCGCCGGGCTCGCACCGGGTTCGACGCTCGCCATGAGCTTCCTGCTGCCGATCGAACTCATCGACGACCCCGACCGCTCCGGCCTCCGGGCGAGCAAGGAAGGCGCGCACGCGGCCGGAACGCCGTTCATCAGCTTCTACACCCCGCAGGAGATGCTGGCGCTGGCCCGCGAGGCCGGCTTCACGGACGCCCGGCACGTGCCGGGGGCCTCGCACGCCGATCGCTACTTCGCCGATCGCGTCGACGGCCTCCGCCCGTCGAGTGGAGAGGACCTGATCCTGGCCACCACCTAGGCGTAGGCGTCCGCCTGGAGGAGGTACAGGTCGCGGTAGGTGCCCCCGCGTTCCATCAGCTCGTCGTGGGTGCCGGTGGCGATGATCTCGCCGTGCTCGAGGACGTGGATGACGTCGGCGTGGCGGATGTTGGCGAGCCGGTGCGTGATCAGGATGACCGTACGCCCGCGCATGTGGGTGCGGATCGCGTCGAACAGGGTGTGTTCGGCGCGGGCGTCGAGGTTCGAGGACGGCTCGTCGCAGATGATGAGGGGTGCGTCGCGGTAGAAGCCGCGCGACACGGCGACGCGCTGCCACTGGCCGCCGGACAGCTCGTGGGAGTCCTTGAACCTCCGGTCCAGCACCGTGTCCCAGCCGCCCGGCAGCTTGGCGACCACCTCGTCGGTGCCGGCCGAGGCGGCCGCGTCCTCAAGGCGCCGCTGGTCGGACTCGTCGGCCAGCACGATGTTGGCGCGCGCCGTCATCGGCCAGTGCGCGTGGTCCTGGGCGATCACGGCGATGTGCGCGCGTACGGCGTCGGCGTCGATGGTGGTGAGGTCGACGCCGTCCCATCTGATCCGGCCCGCGGTCGGGGTGTACAGGTGCGCGAGCAGCTTGGCCAGGGTGGTCTTGCCCGAACCGTTCTCGCCGACCAGCGCCACGATCTGCCCGGACGTGAGGGTGAGCGACACGTCCCGCAAGGAGGGCCGGTCGGCGCCCGGATAGCTGAACGACACACCCTCCACCGAGATCGTGGCGAAGCCGTCGGGAGGCTCGGCCGTCGCAGGCTCCGGTACGTGGGCGCGCGCCGTACGCAGGAAGGCCAGGTAGTCGGCGAAGTACAGGCCCTGCTCGTAGCCGCCGTTCACCGCGTGGACGAGCTGGGACAGACCACTGCGGCTGGTGCGCAGCGCGAGCACGGCCGTACCCGCCACGGCCAAGGGCAGCCACCCGTACGCGAGCAGCAGCCCGAGCGTCAGGTAGACCATCCCGTTGGCCAGGCCCGCCCCTGCGTCCCCGACGAGCCGGGTGACGAGGTTCTTGCGCGCCAGCCTCAGCTCCGCCTCGCGGTACACGTCGGCCATCCGCCGGTACTGGTCGAGCACGAACCGCTGCATGCCGAACGAGCGCAGGTCACCGGCGTACCCACGGACGCTGAGCAGGTCGCCGAGGATGATCGCGCGGTACCGGGGCGCGACGGTGGACAGCATCATCAGGTACTGCGACCGGGCCACCCCGACCGCCGCCCAGCCCTCCGGTACGGCCGTGACCAGCAGCAGCGGCAGCAGGAGCGGATGCAGGGTCGCCACCGCGATCGCCGCCGCCGCGAACGACGTCGCGGCGGTGACCATGTCGATCGTGGAGGAGACCACCTCAGAGGCGGCCGACGCACCACGGCCCTCGGCGCGCATCAGCGCCTCGTAGAACTCCGAGTCGTCGTAGCTGGCCAGGTCGATGCCGCTGGTCACCTCGTACAGTTCCATTTCGACCCGCTGATGTACGCGCGGTTCGAGCCGGGCCTGCGACCATCCCGCGGCGGCCGACAGTACCGACCGCGCCATGCCCGCGCCCGCCACCAGGAGCAGCGCAGGCAGCGCCGCGCGTACCCGGCCGGTCGTGGGACCCGCCGCCAGCAGGGCGTCCAGCACTCCGGTCGTGGCGAGCAGTCCGAACGCGGTGAAGACGCCGGACACGACGTTCAACACGAGAGTCGCCACCGTGTCGGCCCGCCCGGACTGCCAGGCCAGGCGTAACGCCTGGCGCGTCAACGCGGGCAACCGCCGCGCGACGACCGTGAACCGCGCCGTCGCGGCGGCCTCGCTATGGGTGTACCAACGTGACAGGTCGACCTCGCCGCCGCTATCGCTCATGACACCCGATGATCCGTGCGGCCCCGCACCCCCGGTGTGTCACCTGACACGGTCCGCTCAGCCGGCGATCCCCGTCAGCGCCACCACGCCCCACTGCCCGTGATCCCGCTCGGCCGAACAGCGGAAGGACCGCCGGATCCGCCCCGGCCCCCGGGCGCGATAGCGGCCCGAACTGGTCGAAAGCGCAACACCGGTCGGGAAGTGGCTGGTCACGTACTCGATCCGGTCCAGCTTGGTGTCCTTTTCCGGGTCGCGTGATTCTTTCCAGGTGCGGGTGCGCTGGAAGGTGATACCGCGTTCACACCGGATCTGCCGCAGGCGTTCGCGTCCGATGGGACGCCCCAGCCGGGCCGGGCGTGTGGTGGCCGTCGCGACGATGAACTCTTCGGACTCTTCGTCATCGGTGCTGATCAGGCGGGGACGGCCGCCCGCTCATTTAGGGTCCAGGCAAAGCCGGCCCGCGCTCGTTGAACGCGCGGATCACGTCCCGGAAGACGACGCCATGATGATCATCGCCCGGCGGACCCGGATCGATTCGTGCCTACCGCGGCGCACGATCCGCTGAAGCCGCCGACCTTCTTGATCACTCAGCCTCCGTGCCCGAACTGGCTCGCTCACCCAACGGCCTCACTCTCATCCAGCGATCCGATCGCTATCGAGACTGAGGCCGATCGGCCCCGGCATCGCGCACGCCGACCGGCGTGTCACCGAACCCGGCGAACGTTGGTGGTCACCGCACTAGCGACCAAAGTCGTATAGGAGAGTCGACCTAGGTGCGCGGGAAACAGCCGATCGCCCGATGTCCGCGTACGCCGGTGGTTTCCATGCTGGACGCATGGAAACCACCGTGAAAGATCAGACGAGCACGTTCCCGACCGCCGCGGTGCGGCGTGTCATCGTCCTGCTGTTCATCAACCTCGGGGTGGCGGTGGTGTTCGGGGTGCTGACCCTGATCTACCGGCACAGCATCATCGACTACCAGTTCGCCCGGAGCGGAGCGGAGCATGCGTCTCAGGCACGGCAGGAGCACGTCCGCGGCGGTCTCACCGCGACGCTGTGGATGCGTCCGATCCCGGTCTTCGCCGTTTCGCTGCTGTACATCTGGATCGCCAAGCGGTTTCGGGAAGGGAAGCGCCGGGCGTACATCCGCATCCGGATCATCTCGATCATCGGCCTGGCCGGGGCCGCCTACTTGATCGTCTCCGCCCAGTACCCGCTCTGGCTGCGCGTCGTCGAGGGCGTCCAGGCTCTGGTGCTCGTCGCGCTCGTGGTCGCGGTCAACCGCCCGGTGATCCGCCGCGCCTTCGCCCGGCGATGACGCGTCAGGCCTGGGCGAGAAGTCCGTCGACGAAGGCCTGGAGCGCCTGGGGGTAGCTGTCCCGCGCGGCGAGCGTCGGCCTCGGTCCGGAATTTTCGCGGGGGACCGATGAGTTCTCGGCCGTCGCGGGGTCGGTGTGGGGAGTCCGACGAAAAAGGGAGATGTGATGATCGATCTGGAGCCGGCGGCGCGTGAGGTGCTGCGACTGCTGGACGGGGTGCGCGACGAGCGGCTGGGGGACTCGACGCCGTGTGAGGGGATGTCGGTGGAGGGCCTGCTCGACCACCTCATGGGGCTGTCGCTGGCCTTCACCTGGGCGGCGAGGAAGACCACGCCGGCCGACGCCGGGGCGGCGGGTTCCGAACGGCTCGATCCCGAGTGGCGCACCGTGCTGCCGCAGCGGCTGGCCGGGCTGGTGGAGGCCTGGCGCGAGCCGAGCGCCTGGCAGGGCATGGCCAAGGCAGGCGGCGTCGAGATGCCGGCCGAACAGCTCGGCGTCGTCGCGCTGGACGAGCTGGTGATGCACGGCTGGGACCTGGCGCGCGCGACCGGTCAGGAGTTCACCTGCGACCCGGGCGACGCCGCGGCGGTGCTGGCGTTCACCCAGGCGATCGCGGGGGAGGGGGCACCGCGCGAGGGGCTGTTCGGGCCGGCGGTCGAGGTGCCCGAGGGCGCTTCGGACCTCGAGCGCGCGCTCGGGTTCGCCGGGCGCGAACCCGCGTGGGTGTCGGCCTGACCGGCTACATTTCCCCCCGTGCTGGAAGGTCTGGACGATATCCCCTGGGATCGCCTCGTTCACGCGTACGGTGAGGCGTCCGATGTGCCGGAGGTCCTGCGTGGTGTGGCCGAGGGCGACGACGACGCGCTGAGCGAGCTGTACGGCAACATCTGGCACCAGGGCACGGTGTACGAGGCGACCGCTTACGCGGTCCCGTTCCTCGTCGAGCTGCTCGGAGTGCCGGACGCCGACGCGGGCGGGCTGCTGGGGCTGCTGTCGGTGATCGCCGACGGCAGCTCCTACGCCGACGTCCACGACGGCGTACACCTCGAACACGAACTCGGCCGGGTGCGCGCCGCCCGTGTCGCGGTGGCCGGCGGCGCGCCGGTCTACCTGCGGCTCCTCACCGAGGGGACCGAGGACGTACGCGCCTGGGCGGCGCACACGCTCGGCGTCTCCGTCGAGGCGTCCGACCCCGCCATGCCCGCGATGCGCGAACGCCTCGAGCGCGAGGACAGCCCGCTCGTCCGCGCGAGCCTGGTCTTCGCGACCGGCGACACGTCCTGGATCGACGACCCGGACCCGCTGCCCAGGCTGGCGGCCGCACTCGTCGCGGCTCGTACGCCGGGAAACCCATCCGCCGGGGTGGTCGCGGTCATCGAGCGCGACGCGCTGCCGTCGCTCGGAGGGCTGGCCAAGCTGCCGTGGAGCGTGCTCGGCAGCGACCCGCTGGCGTGGGTGATCGAGTGTCTCGGCGACCGGTGGGAGCTCCAGGTACGCCTGCTGCGGACGTGGATGCGGGACGACGACGCCGAGGTGCGCAAGGGCGCGGTGTTCGCCGCGGAGGACCCCCTCCAGTCCTGGCGGCCCGCCGCGGCCCGGCTGGTCCCCGCCCTCGCGGAGTGCCTGGCCGATCCCGAGCGCGGCGTACGTTACTGGGCGGCGGGCCACCTCGCGGCCTTGGGCCGCTCCGCCGCGGACGCGGCCGACGCGCTGTGGGCGCTGGTCCAGCGCGAGCCGGTCGAGCACAACACCCCCTCCGCCTCGGCGCTGACGGCGCTGTGCCGCCTGCGGGACCCGCGCGCCGCCGGATACCTCGCCGGCCGTCTCTCCGCCCGGCCGGTCGACCTGTCCGGCCTGAACACCGCGATCGGCCTCCTCGGTCCCTGGGCCGAGAGCTGCCGCGAGCCGCTCGCCCGGCTCATCCCGGACGCGCCCGCCGGCAACGACCGCATCGCCGTGATCGGCGCGGTCGGCCGGCTCTACGAGGGGACGGACGCCGCCCATGACGTCGTACGCGCCCTGCGCCGTGAGCGGCGTTCCCACCCGCACGTGACCACACGTGTCCTCGGCGACCTCGGACCGGCCGCCGCCGGGGCCCGATCGGCGCTGCGCCCGATGCTCCGTCACGACGAACCGGTCGTACGGGCCAACGCGGCGCGCGCCCTCTGGCGCATCTCCAGCGACCTGGACGCGGCCCTGCCGGTGTTGCGCGCGGTGATCGACGAGGGCGGGTACGGCCGGTCGCACGCGCTCGCGGCCGTCGGCGAGATGGGACCGGACGGAGCCGGGCTGGTGGACCTGCTGCCCGCGCTGCTCGGCTCCGATGACGAGTGGACGGCCCTGCGCGCCGCGGCCGCGTACTGGTACGTCACCCGCGACGCGGCCCCGGCGCTCCCCATACTCCTCGACCACCTGACGGCCGGCCCCCGCGGGCTCGAGGCCGCTCGCTGCCTGGGCGACATCGGCCCGCAAGCGGCGGACGCCGTACCCGCGCTGCGCAAGGGCGCGGAGTCCGAGGCCTGCCAGCTCGGGACGGGCTTCAGCGGCTCATGGATGGCCGACGACGAGGCATGGGCCGACGCCTGCGCCGACGCACTCGCCCGCATCACGAGCAGAACGCCGGCGTCGTAGCGGGCGCGGCGTTCAGCCGAGCTGACCCAGCGCCTTCGCGAGCGGGGCGAGCACGCGCGGGTCGTGGGGCGGCGGCAGGTACACGATCGCCAGGTCCAGACCCTGCTCGCCGAGCTCGGCGATCCGCTCGACCGCCGGAGCCAGGTCGCCGTCCGGGCCGAGCATGATGTGGCTCGAGAGCGTGATCTCCTCCGGATCGCGTCCGATGTCGGCACAGTGCTGGTGCAGCACGTCGCGCTTGCGGGCGAAATCCTCGGTCGTGCCACCGACGAAGTTCCAGTGCTGGGCGAAGCGTGCGGCGGTGCGCAGGGTCCGCTTCTCGCCATTGCCGCCGATGCAGATCGGCAGGTGCGGTCGCTGCGGGCCCTTCGGCTCGCAACGTGCCTCGGCGAGCTGGTAATGCTTGCCGGCGAATGTCGTCGTCTCCTGCGACAGCAGCCCGGTGATCACCTCGCACGCCTCCTCGAACCGGTCGCTGCGCTCCCGTGGGGTGCCCAGCTCGATGCCGTAGGCGCCGGACTCCTCCTCGTTCCAGCCCGCGCCGATGCCGAGCTCGAGCCTGCCGCCGGAGACGATGTCCAGCGTCGCGGCCATGTTCGCGAGCACGGCGGGATGGCGGTAGTGGATCCCGGTCACGAGCGTGCCCAGCCGCAGCCTGCTGGTCGCCTGGGCCAGCGCGGTCAGCGTGACCCAGCCCTCCATACAGGGGCCGGTCGAGTCCGAGAAGATCGGATAGAAGTGGTCGAAGGTCCAGCCGGATTCGAAGATCTCGATCTGGTCGGCCTCCCGCCACACGGCGAGCATGTCGGACCAGGTGGTGTCCTGCGGCGAGGTCTTGAACGCGAAACGCATGCCCAGATTCCTCCGGTGAACGTCAGGTCGGGTGGCTGACCCACACGTTACGCATACGACGAGTGACGCGCAGGAACCCCCGAACGGCGCATCGACCTGCTCGAGATCCTCCGCGTGTTCGCCGAGTCACTTGAGGTGCCGTGCGACGTGGCCTACGGCCATGTCGAGGGCGAGTTCGACCGGCCGTACGGTGCGGGTCGTCTGCGCCAGCAGTAGCCCACCCTGAAGCGCCGCCATGATGGCGGTGGCAAGATCGTCTGGGTCGGCGTCGGGCGTCAGGTTGCCCCGGCCACGCATGGCGCGCAGCCCCTCGACCAGGTACGACTCCCAGATCTCGAAGCAGTGCGCGAGCAGTTCGCGGGCGTTTTCGGACTGGTCGGCCAGTTCGCCGGCCAGTGATCCGAGCGGGCAGCCGCCGACGCCACCGGCCGCCCGGCTCCGCTCGGCCACCGCGTCCGCCCATCGCCGCAGACCGTCGAAGGAGTCGACGTGGTCCAGGTGGGGCTCTTGACCTTCGAGGACCCGGCGCGTCTGCAGCTCGATGACCTCGCGGATCAGCGTGTCCTTGTCGGAGAAGTAGTGGTAGAGCTGCGACTTGCTCGTCTCGCTGACGGCCATGATGTCGTCCATGCTCGTGCCGCCGACCCCTCGGGCGTAGACCAGGTCGGCGGCCGCTTCGATGATGCGCGCGCGAGTGATCGCCCCGCGGGAGGTCAGGCGGGGACGGCGCTGATCCTGACGTGTCGTGGCCACGATGCCGACCGTACCGAATAATGGACTTGATAGTCCAATTCGGGTTTCCGATGATGGATCTCGTCTTCGACCCATCGATCCGAGGAACCACATGTCACTGCTGGTAAACGGTCGGTCCTTCCCCCAGCTCGAGATCCCCGCCGTCGGCGGTGGAACGATCTCACTGCCCGGCGACCTGGCCGGCTCGTACGGGGTCGTGCTGTTCTACCGCGGGTCCTGGTGCCCGTACTGCCGGGCCCAGCTCAGCTCGTTCGGGCGCGCCTCCGACTCTCTCCACGAACTGGGCATCAAGGTCGTCGCGCTGTCCGTGGACGACGAGGAGACCAGCGCGGCGCTGGTGGCCAAGCACGACCTGCCGTTCCCGGTCGGGCACAGCGCCGACGCCGATGAGATCACCGCGGCGACCGGGGCCTTCACCAATGACGACCCCCGCTACCTGCAGTCGACGGGATTCGTGCTGAGCCCGGACGGCTCGGTGCTGACCTCGGTCTACTCCAGTGGTGCCATCGGCCGGCTGGTGGCCGACGACGTCATCGGGTTCGTCCGCTACGTGAAGTCGCATGCCTGAATCGAGGCCCATCGACGCCCTCCGCACACGGTGCGGTGGGCGTCGGCCGCACTGAGCCCCCTCGACGCCCGGCGGATGGAGACACATGTCAACGGTTGAAGACCGCAGACCGAGCTTGGCCGGGCTCGACTCCGGCCCCGATGACGGCAGGCGCGCCGCGCGCCGCGCTCTGCTCCTGGTCGCGCTGGCCGCGGTGCTGGCCAATGCCGCCTGGTTCAGCGCGACCGCCGTCGTACCGGCGCTCGAACGCGACTGGCAGCTGACCTCGGCGGAGGCCGCCTGGCTCGTCATCGCCGTCCAGCTCGGCTTCGTCACGGGCAGCCTCACCGCGGCGCTGCTCAACCTCCCCGACCGCATCGAGACGCGGTGGCTGATCGCGGGTTCGGCGATCGCGGCCGGCGTGGCCAACCTCGGGCTTCTCGCGGCCCACGGACTTACGCTCGCGCTGCCGGTGCGTTTCTTCGTCGGCGTCGCACTGGCGGGTGTCTACGCCCCGGGCGTACGGCTGGTGGCCACCTACTACGTACGCGGGCGCGGCGTGGCCACCGGAGTCGTCGTCGGCGCGCTCACGCTGGGATCGGGGTCACCCCATCTCGTACGCGGGCTGGGTGACATCTCCTGGCAGGTGACCATCGCGGTGACCACCGGGCTGGCCGTCCTTGCCGCTCTAGCCATCTGCACGGTGCCGAACGGCCCCGCCGCCACCAAAGCGCCACCGTTGGACATCGGCGCCGCCGTGCGCGCGCTCTGGCGCGAGCGGCCGCTGCGCCTGGTGACGATGGGATATCTCGGCCACATGTGGGAGCTGTACGCGTTCTGGAGCTGGCTGGCGACCTTCTACACCGCCGCGCGTACGCACTCGACCGGCGCCGCTCCCGGCATCACCGAAACAGGCACGGTCGCGTTCTTCGCGATCGGAGTGGCCGGCCTCGCCGGCGCGGTCGGCGCCGGCCGGGTCGCCGACCGCATCGGCAGAACCACCACCACAAGCGCGGCGATGCTGCTCAGTGCCACATGCTGCCTGGTCAGCCCCCTGGCGTTCGGCGCACCCACACCCGTCCTCATCGGTGTGCTGGTGGTGTGGGGCGCAACCGTCATCGCCGACTCGGCGCAGTTCTCCGCCTCAGTGACCGAACTCGCCGAACCTCGGTACGCGGGCTCGGTCCTCGCCCTCCAACTCGCCCTCGGATTCCTCCTGACGATCGTCAGCATCCGGCTCATCCCCGTCATCACGGACGTCGTCGGCTGGCGTTTCGCGCTCCTCGCCCTCGCCATCGGCCCGCTGCTGGGCACCGTCGCGATGCTGAGACTGCGCACCCTCCCAGCGGCACTCCGGCTCGCCAACGGCCACCGGTAGCGAGGCTCACGGGAACGCCTTCAGGGCTGTTTCACCAGTACGGCGCGCGTGTAGAGCAGGTCAAAGCCGCGACGTTGCGCGTTCTGCTGAGATCTGGATCCCGGCTGCGTGGTCACGACGGCGACGTCGCAGCCGGCGTCGATGGCGTCGGCGATCCTGGCCGACAGCAACGCGCTCTGGACGCCCCGGCGGCGGTACGCGGGAGCCGTCGCGGCTCCGGCGAACTGCGCGACACCCTCTGCGATTCGCAGGCTGGCGCCGCCCGCGATGACCTCACCCGACAGGGCGGCGTAGCGGGTGACGTCGGCCCCGGAGAAATCGCGCTCGGCGTTCGCGAGCAGCTCGCGCGAGAACTCCTCGTGCCAGGGAACCCCTTGTTCGTCGGGGTGAGCGGTGGCCTCCACGACGACGTCGAGCCAGGCTTCGAACTCCTCGTCACCGCACGTACGGACCTCGATTCCCGGCGGGGCCACCCGTTCGTGCTCCGCGCCGAGGGCGAGCCCGAGCACGTTCTCGAACGACTCGAGGTGGTAGCCGCGCGCGGCAAGGAAGGAAATGATCGCCGGGTCGGCGAGGTGAGCGAGTTCGACCTGCACAGGCGCTCCGCGGGCAGCGTACGCCCGCTCGATCTCGTCGAATTCGGCCGCGCTCGGCAGGCCGCCGAACCCGAGCCCAGCGACCTTGTTGAACGGGGAAGCCTCCTCGGCGAAACTCGCCACTCCACCGCCGACAGGGATCACAAAGCCCACCGAGTCCGCCCTGCGGCGCTGTGTCCCCTCACATGCCGTGGCGATGAGCTGCGCGTCGACCCGCTCGACGCGCTCGGCCAAGGCGGTGTCGCAGAAAAGGGATGTTCGGCTTGAAATCACGCGCCGAGCCTAACTCCACCCCCTGCTCAGAGCGACTGTTCCTGACATTACCGATCGATGACGGCCTCAGTTCAGCTCGAATGACTCCAGGTCCAGTTCGCCGCAGACGGACGTGCTGAGCCACTGCAGTGCCTGCTTCTTGGTCAGGCTGCGCTGCCGGGCCACGAGTGCGACCGAGAGGCCGTCGAAGTAGGCGATGATCCGGGCGGCGGCTCCGTCCGGATCGTCGCACCGGAAATTCCCTTCGGCGACGCCGCTCACGATGATTTCGGCCAGCCCCGCGCGCCAGCGGGCGTCCAGCTCGTACAGGGTTTTCCGCAGTTCCGGCACGCGCCGGGCGGTCGCCCAGGCGTCGAACCACAGAATCCAGCCTGGCGCATTGCCGGACGGCGCGTAAAGGCGCAGGGCGGCACGCAACCGTTCCGCTGCCGGGGAAGGTCGGGCGACAATGGTGTCCAGCTGGGCCAGGAACTGCGTTTCGTGATGCTCGAACGCCTCGGTGATGAGCCGTTCCTTGGTCTCGAAGTGGTAGAAGATCAGCGACTGGCTGACGCTCAGCCGGGCGGCGACGTCGACCACGCGTACGTTGCCGAGGCCGCGCTCGAGCATCTCGGCCGCCGCGGCGTTGAGGATCTCCTCGCGCCGTACCGCCGGTCTTTTCCGCGTCATGTCCCGACTTCCAGCGCATCGATCACAAAGGCGAGGATCTCGGCCTCGTAGCGCAGCTGTGCATCCCGCCCCGCCGGACCGGTATGGGCTCCGGCGCCGGTTTCGGCGCGGAAGAGCACCCTGCTGGAACCGGCCGCTCGCAACGCCGCGACCCACTTGGCGGGCTCGTGCACCAGCACCCGCGGGTCATGCAGGCTGCCGGTCACCAGTAGGTCGGGACGCGGGTCCGGCCGCACGTTGTCGTACGGGCTGTACGCCCTGAGCCAGGCGAGCTCCTCCGGCTTGCGGGGATCGCCCCACTCGTCCCATTCGTTGATCGTCAGCGGGATGTTCGGATCCATCATCGACGTCACGCAGTCGACGAAGGGCACCTCGGCCACGACGGCCTGCCAACGATCCGGAGCCTGCGTGTAGACGGCACCCTGCAGCAGCCCGCCGGCCGACAGTCCGCGGGTGGCGATCGGCCCGGCGATACCCGACGAGTGCAGCATGTCGGCGACGGCGATGTAGTCGGTGAACGTGTTGGACTTCGAACCCAGGCGGCCTTCGAGCCACCATCTGCGCCCGCCTTCGCCACCGCCACGTACGTGCCCGATCGCCCACACGAACCCGCGGTCGAGGAGGCTGGGGATCGACACGGAGAACTCGGGCCAGAAGCATGATTCGTACGCGGCATAGCCGTTCAGCAGGCAAGGCGCGTTACGCCCGACGCCCCGGCGGTAGGCGAGCGTCACGGGGATCGACGTCCCGTCGGCGGCCGTGGCATGCACCCGTTCGGTGACGTACTGCGAAGGGTCGTAGCCCGGTACGTCAAGCCGCTTGAGCAGTCTCCACTCCAGCGTGGCGAGATCGACGGCGTACCAGGCAGGAGGGTCGATCAGCGACTGCACCCGTACGGTGATCTCGGACGCGTCGTACTCGAGGTTCGTCCCGAGCTCAAGAGACCGGTGTGCCGGGACGGTCACCAGGCGCTGCGTTCCGGACGTCCGGTCGATGACGCGCAGCCGCTGCGTCCCCGCATGCCGCTCGGTGACCACGAGGTGGCCGGCGAACGCGTCACATCGTACGATCCGCGTGCTCTCCGACCCGGCGAGCACCTCGAGCCCGGAATCCTCGATGAGCCGGAACTCCGGGGTGTCCTCGTTGGTCACCAGGTAGAGCCGGTCGCCACCGTCCTCGACGCTGTACTCCACGCCCCGGCGCCGCGGCCGGATGATCGACGGCGCCGACTCGGGACCGGCCGCGGGGATCAGCAGGGTCTCGGTGGTGTCCCGGCTCTCCGACTCGATGATCACGTAGGCGCCCGACCGAGACGATCGGACGATCACATCGAAGCGCCGATCGTCCTCCTGGAAGACCAGCTCGTCCGGCCGGTCGTCGAAGATCCGGTGCCGCCACACCTGATACGGCCGGTACAGCTCGTCATGAACGACATAGAACAGCACATCCGAGGCCGCCGACCAGGCCACGCCGTAGTACGTCCGCGGGATCGTCACAGGTAGATCGGTTCCGGTCGCCAGCGAGCGGATCCGCATCTCATAGACCTCGTCCCCGATGAAATCCACCGAGTAGGCCAGCAGCGTCCCGTCCGGGCTGACCTCCCGCACGCCGATCGCCAGGAACCCGGGTTCGGCGAGCAGGGCGTTCTCATCGAGGACCACCTCGACCTCGGAGCTAGCGGTACGAAAACGACATAGCTCCTCGAACTCTCTTCCCGGCACGGTTTTCGTGTAGTAGAAAAAGCCCCCAGACCGCCAGGCTACTGACACCTCACTCAGGAGCGTGAAACCTGAGAGTTCAGCGAACAGGACGCTCTGGAGAGCGTGGAGATGTGAGGTCTCCTGGTCGTACAGGGCTCGCTCCGCCTGCAGATGTGCCAAGAGAGCTGGGCTTTTGAGGTCGTGCATCCAGGCGTACCGGTCAGCGGAGCGGCTTTGCATGCCCGGGACGGTAGCCCATCAGCTGCCCGCTCCGGCAGAGGGGAAGCACTCCAATTACTGAGTAAGCGATCAGGAGAGTCATGTACCAAGCCCGTCACCGCCTGCTGGCCGCCACGGCCGCCGTCGCGCTCGCACTGCTCCCTGCGGCTGCCAATGCCAGCGCCCCGACTCCGACGAGCCGGCCGAAGGTCACCTTCACGGTCGGGATGAACGAGGACGTCGACTCACTCAACCCGTTCGTCGGCGTCCAGAGCAACTTCTACGAGCTCAACGGCGTCATGTACGACGCGCTCATGGACTACGCGGCCAAGGACGGGACACCCACCCCGCGCCTGGCCGAGTCCTGGCAGAGCTCGTCCGACGGTCTCACCTGGACCTACCACATGCGTAAGGGCGTGACCTGGTCGGATGGCCAGCCCCTCACCGCCAGTGACGCCGCGTACACGTTCAACCGGATCATCCACGGCGACACCGAGCAGGTGAACTGGGGCAACTACACCGCGGTGATGAAGGAGGCGACCGCCCCCGACCCGCAGACGCTCGTCATCACGACCACCAAACCGGCCTCGATCATGAACCGCCTGGTCGTGCCGATCCTGCCCGAGCACATCTGGAAGAACGTCGACGAGAAGGCCGTCTCCAGCTACAAGAACGAGCAGAACGCCGTCGGCTCCGGACCGTTCATCCTGACCAAGCGCAACGTCGGGCAGGACGTGGAGTTCAAGGCCAACCCGCACTACTGGGGTGGAGCCCCGAAGATCGACACCCTGGTCTTCCGGGTCTTCAACAACATCGACGCCGAGACCCAGGCGCTGAAGAACGGCGAGATCGACTTCGCGAACAACCTGACGAGTGCGCTGTTCGACTCGGTCAAGAACACCCCCGGCATCAAGGCGATCGCCGGTGACGCGGGCAGCTTCAACGAGGTCGCGTTCAACAGCGGCGCCGCGACCGTCGACGGCAAGCCCATCGGCGACGGGAACCCCGCGCTGAAGGATCCGGCCGTCCGCCGCGCGCTGTCCAAGGCGATCGACCGCCACACGCTCACTAAGAAGATCATCGGTGGCTACGGCAAGCCGGGAGACTCGGTCATCCCCAGCACCTGGTCCAGGTTCCACTACGTCCCGACCGACGACGCCCAGGCGTTCAACCTCGCGCAGGCGAACGCGGATCTCGACGCGGCCGGCTACAAGAAGGGTTCGGACGGGATCCGCCGTACGCCCGACGGCAGGACCAAGTTGAAGTTCCGCTTCTTCGCCCGGCAGGAGCAGCCCGAATCGCAGCAGGTCGGCCAGTACGTGCAGGGCTGGTTCAAACAGCTGGGCATCCAGGTGACCCTGCGGGTGATGGCCGAGGCCAAGCTCACCGAGGTCATCGGCAACGGAGAGTTCGACCTGTTCGAGTGGGGCTGGGGCGTCGAGCCCGACCCCGACTACCAGCTGTCCGTCTTCACCTGCGACCAGCGCTCGTCCGGAAAGCCGGGCGACTACACCGGCGGCCTGGACGACAGCTTCTACTGCAACAAGCAGTACGACGCGCTCTACCAGCAGCAGAAGGCCGAGCTCGACGCGGGCAAGCGCGCCGAGATCGTCAAGCAGATGGAGAAGATCCTCTACGACGACGTCCCGTACGCGGTGACGTACTACTACTCCGAGCTGCAGGCCTACCGCAGCGACCGGTTCACCGGCATGGTCTCGATGCCGCAGCCCGGTGGCCCGGTGCTGTTCCAGCCATCCGGCTACTGGAGCTACCGGACGGTCGCCCCGATCAGCGCCGACGCCGCGAAGTCCAAGGGCCCGAACATCGGCCTGTTCGCCGGTGGTGCCGCCGTGGTGGTCGTCCTGCTCGCCGGCGGATACCTCGTGGTGCGCCGGCGCCGGACGAGCACGGCGGACGAGCGTGAGTAGCCCGGTCATCGAGATCCCCGCCGCGGTCGAACGGCCCGGCGGGGGTTTCCTCCGTACGATCCGCGTCAAGGTCCTGGGCGCGGTGGTGACCCTGGCCTTCGTCCTGGTCTTCAACTTCTTCCTGTTCCGGGTGCTGCCCGGCGACCCGGCGAAGAACCTGACCCGCAACCGGGCCGTCCCACCCGAGCAGATCGCGGAGATGCGCCGGAACTTCGGCCTGAACCAGCCGCTGTACCGGCAGTTCATCGACTACCTGCGCAACACGGCCCGCGGCGATCTGGGGATCTCCTGGCAGCACCACACGCCGGTATCGTCGCTGATCGCCGAACGGATCTGGCCGACCGTCCTGCTCATCGGCCTGTCGACGCTGCTGGCCGCGGTGATCGGGATCTGGATCGGCATCCGCGGCGCGTGGAAGCGGGGCAGCCGCTTCGACACGGTCACCGACCTGCTCTCGAACGCGCTCTACGCGGTCCCGACCTTCTGGTTCGGGCTCGTCCTGCTGATCGTGTTCGGGGGGCTCTTCCCGACCGGCAACATGATCAGCCACGGCGTGAACGGCTGGTCGCCCGAGGGGTTCGTGGACGTCATCTGGCATCTCACGCTGCCGGTCTGCGCGATGACGTTCACCTATCTGGCGCAGTACAGCATGGTCATGCGCTCCTCGCTCCTGGACGAGATGGGCGCCGACTACCTGACCACCGCACGGGCCAAGGGCCTGCGGGACGATCTCGTACGGCGCCGGCACGCGGTGCCCAACGCCCTGCTCCCGACCATGACGCTGATCTTCCTCAACATCGGCTTCATCATCTCGGGAGCCGTCACGGTCGAGCGGATCTTCTCCTGGCCGGGGCTCGGCCAGCTCTCCTATGACGCCCTGAGCACGCCGGACTTCCCCGTCCTGCAGGGCACGTTCCTCGTGTTCTCCGTGTCGGTGATCGTCGCCAACCTGATCTCGGACGTGCTGCTCAGCGTCTTCGACCCTCGGGTGAGGAACGCATGAACCGTCGCCGTGTCACCGCTCTCGCCCGCAGCTGGCGGCATTTCCGGGCGCAACGTGCGGGAATGGTCGGGCTGACCATCCTCGTGGTGTTCTGCCTGATGGCCTTGCTCGCCCCGATTCTCGCCGACAAATCGGGCCTGGACGTCACCCAGGCGACCGGGCCGCCCAGCGCGGGCCCCAGCCCGCACTATCTGTTCGGGACGGACAAGGCCGGGCGCTCCGTGCTCACGCTGGTGATCTGGGGAAGCCGGATCTCGCTGCTCGTCGGGCTGCTCGCGACCGTCCTTTCCATGATCATCGGAACGCTCATCGGGGTGCTCGCCGGGCACTTCCGTGGCCGTACAGGCGCGTGGCTCATGCGGCTGGACGACTGGTTCCTCGTCATGCCCTTCCTGCCGCTCGCGATCGTCCTGCAGACGATCCTCGGGCCGCGGCTGTCGACCACGATCGTCGTGATCGGTCTGACCTCGTGGTCGGGGACGGCGCGGCTGATCTGGGCGCAGACGCTGGCCGTCGAGTCGCGGCCCTATCTGGAACGGGCGCGTGTGCTGGGCGCGGGCCACTGGCACCAGATGTCGCGGCACGTGATCCCGAACGTCATGCCGATGGTCTTCGCCAACACGATCCTCACGGTCGCGATCGCGATCCTCTCGGAGAGCACGCTGTCGTTCCTCGGCCTCGGCGACCCGGTGCGGATCTCCTGGGGAACGGTCCTGGAGGAGGCGTTCAACGCGGGGGCCGTCTCGGCGGGCAACGCGTGGTGGCTGCTCGCGCCCGGCCTCGGGATCGTCCTGATCGTGCTGGCCTTCACCCTGTGCGGCCGGGCGCTGGAGTCCGTGCTCAACCCGGCCCTGCGGGAGCGCTGATGCTCGAGATCTCCGATCTTTCCGTGACCTACCGGCCGGCCGGTGGGGACGTCCCGGCGCTGCGTGGAGTGGACCTCTCGCTGCGGCCCGGCCGCAGCCTCGGCGTCGCGGGCGAATCCGGTTGCGGCAAGTCCACGCTGGTCGCCTCGGTGCTGCGGCTGCTTCCCAAGTCGGCGATGGTCGGCGGGCGGATCCTCTTCGAGGGCGAGGACATCTTGACCATGTCCTGGGGGCGGCTGCGTGCCGTCCGCTGGGCCGGTGCGTCGATCGTCTTCCAGGGCGCCATGCACTCGCTCAACCCGGTGCAGCGCATCGGCCGCCAGATCGCCGAACCGATCCTCCTGCACTCCAAGGCCACCGAGTCCGAGGCGATGCGGCGCGTGGGCTCCTTGCTGGAGCAGGTCGGCCTGCCCACCGCACGCGCCCGCGCCTACCCGCACGAACTCTCCGGCGGCCAGAAGCAGCGCGTCATGATCGCCATGGCCCTGGCACTCTCCCCGCATCTGATCGTCGCGGACGAGCCCACCACGGCCCTGGACGTCATGATCCAGGCCCAGGTCCTCAAGCTCATCCAGGACCTGGTGACGTCCCAGGGGCTGGGCCTCATCATGATCAGTCACGACCTCTCGGTGCTCTCGTCGGTCTGCGACGACCTGGCCGTCATGTACGCGGGCCGCCTGGTCGAGACGGGCCCCGCCGGCGAGGTCTTCACCGACCCGCGCCACCCCTACACCGAGGCCCTGGCCGCCGCCTTCCCGGTCATCGGCGATCCGCGCTCCCGCCTCGCTCCCCGTGGCCTGCCCGGGGACCCTCCGGATCCGGCGCATCTACCGGAAGGCTGCACCTTCCACCCGCGCTGTCCCGTTGCCGTCGCCGAGTGCGAGTCGGTGCACACGACCCTTTGGCCCGTGGCTCCCTCCCGCAGCGCCGCCTGCGTCCGAGTCCGCGACGTGCCCACAGCCTCGCCGAGCGCGGCTGCCCTGCCCGGTGATGCTTCTTCTGACGCGGGGGAGACCTCGGTATGACTTCTGAGTCCGGTGTGCTGGCGGCGCGGAATCTGCACGTGCACTTCCGCGGGGCGGTCACCGCGCGGGCGGTGGACGACGTGACACTCGACGTGGCGCCGGGGGAGATCGTGGCGCTGGTCGGCGAGTCCGGGTGCGGGAAGACGACGTTGGCGCGGAGCCTGCTCGGGCTGGAGCGCCCCACCGCCGGGCAGGTCACGTTCGACGGGCGGCCACTGGGTTACTCCAGCAAGGCGCTGAAGCGGTACCGGCGGACGGCGCAGCTCATCCTGCAGGATCCGACGGGCGCGCTGAACCCGCGGCACACGGTGTACGAGGCCGTGGCCGAGGGCCTGCGCATCCATCGCATCGAAGATGAGAAGGAACGGGTGGCCGCCGCCCTGTCGCGGTGCGGGCTACGGCCGCCGGAGCGGTTCTTCGAGCGCTACCCGCACGAGCTGTCCGGCGGGCAGAGGCAGCGCGTCGTCATCGCGGGCGCGCTGGTACTGGATCCTCAGATCCTCATCGCCGACGAGCCCGTGGCCTCGCTGGACGCCTCGGTGCGCGGAGAGATCCTCGCGCTCCTGCTGCGCCTGCGCGACGAACTCGGCCTGGCCGCGCTGGTCGTCACCCATGACCTGGGCCTGGCCTGGAACATCGCCGACCGGATCGCCGTCATGTACCTGGGCCGCATCGTCGAATCCGGTCCCGTCGAAGACGTCCTGAAGAACCCCCGGCACCCGTACACACAGGCGCTCCTCTCGGTGCTCCCGGAGTCGCGGACACCACCGATGGTGCTGAGCGGTGAACCCCCGGACCCCACCCGGGTACCGCCCGGCTGCCGTTTCCACCCTCGCTGCCCGATCGTCGCCGGCGGCGAAGCCGAGCGGGCCGGCCATCTCGACCTCTGCCTGGGCACCGACCTGCCCGTACTGCCCGCCGACCGTACCGCCCACCAGGCCGCCTGCCATCACGCCGATCTCGAAACGCGCGCATGACAAGCGCTCCGGGGCCGCCGAGCGCTCGGCTACCTCGGCAGGTACTTGAGGAGTTCGTCGGCGGGCAGCGCATGGGAGGTGTTGCCGTCGCGACCCGTCACCGTGACGGCCTGCAGAAGGCTGTTGAGGACGGCCTCCTCGGTGGCGTCGACGACGGCGGCGAAGTACGGGTCGAGGGCGCGTCCGGCCAGCGGGGTTCCGGCCGGGGCCGAGCCTCGGGGGGCGCGCAGGCCGGTGGCGAGGGCGATGAAGATCTCGCCGCTGCCGTGGTGGGCGGTGCTGCCCGTACGGGCCAGGCCGAGGCCGGCACGGGTGGCCAGGCGGCCGCAGGACTTCGCGTCGAGCGGAGCGTCGGTGAGGACCGCCACGATGCACGAGCCCGCCGGGGGAGCGGCCGGCGACCCGGGCTCGGGCAGCAGACGGCCCGCGGGAACACCGGCGAACGTCAGCCGCCCGTGCTCTCCGAAGTTCGTCATCGTCACCACGCCGACCGTGTGCCCGTCCGGCAGTACACGGGAGGCGGTCCCGATGCCGCCCTTGTAACCCAGGCAGCTCATCCCGGTGCCCGAACCGACGGCGCCCTCCGCGAAAACGGTGCCGCCGGCAGAGGCGCGCGCAGCGGCCAGGGCGGCGGACACATCGTCCGCGGTCACCTGCATCCGGCGCGCATCGTTCAAGAAGCTGTCATCGCACTCCGCGACGATGGGGATCAGCACGTCATCGGTCCCGATGGCAGGCTGCTCGGCCATCATCAGCTCGCAGGCCGCGTCGTACACCCGCCCGAGCTGCATGGTCGAGGTCAGGAAGATCGGCGACTCGGCGACCCCCCATTCCTGGCCGGTCATGAACCCGGTGCACTCGCCCGCTCCGTTGAGGACCGCCCCGCCCATCGGGACGGGCGAAGCGAACAGATCGCCCCCGGGGTCGACCACGGTCACCCCGGTACGGGCCACACCGCGCCCCATGGGCGGAGGCTCCTCGTCCCGCCAGACGGTGGCGTGCCCGAGCCCGGCCCCCGGGACGTCCAGCACCGAGCCGGTAGGCCCGGACGGGTAGGGGCCGATGGCGATTTGAAGGTCGATAAGTCGAGGCATTCCAATATGCTAACCGTTCAAATATGGATAAAGTATGACAAATAGCCTTGATATTCCCTTGGTGTGGGACGAGAAATGCCTGCTGCACGAGCCCGTTCACGAGGTCTGGCTCGGAGAGCCCCTCGCCGGTACGGAAGTCCCCGAGCGGGCGGTCATCCTGCGCGACGCGCTGGTCGCGGCGGGCGCGCAGGTCGTTTCCGCGGAACCGCATGATGATCGCGTACTCCGAACGGTGCACAGCGATTCGCTGGTCGATCACCTGGCGACCATCTGGGACGAATGGCAGACGGCAGGCTATGGACGCGAGCGTGTCGTCCCCTATCTCTTCCCCACAGAGGCCATGCTCGACGGGCTGCCCTTGCGTGAGGCGGCAGCGGCCCATGGTCGGGCCGGGCGCTACTGCTACGACACGATGACCCTCGTAGGCCGCGGTAGCTGGGACGCCATACGCGGTGCCGTGGACGTCGCCCAGACGGCGGCCGACCTGGTCGCCGGTGGCCGCAGGGTGGCCTACGGCCTGTGCCGTCCGCCCGGCCACCACGTCACCCGCGACGCGTACGGCGGCTCGTGTTATCTGAACAATGCGGCCATGGCCGCCCAGGCACTCCGTGACCGGAGTGCCGAACGCGTGGCCGTCATCGACATCGACGCCCATCACGGCAACGGCACTCAGGCGATCTTCTACGGCCGTCGGGACGTCTACTACGGCTCCGTCCATATCGATCCGGGCGCAGGGTGGTTCCCCCACTACGCCGGATTCGCCGACGAGCGCGGCCGTGGCGAAGGCGAAGGCGCGAACCGCAACGTTCCGGTCTCTCCGGGCACCGGCGATGACGCCTGGCTCGACGCCGTGAGCCGCCTCTGCGAGGACGCCCGAGGCGCCGACGCCGTCGTCGTCTCGCTCGGCCTGGACGCCGCGGCCACGGACCCCGAAAGCCCGCTCGACGTCACCCCGGCCGGTTACCGGGAGGCCTGTCGTCTCATCGCCGGGCTGGCCCCGACGGTCCTCGTCCAAGAAGGAGGCTACGACCTGCCCAGCCTCGGCGATCTCGCCGTCGCGGCCCTCACCGGCGCGAGCGAAGCCTGAGGCCGCCGGATCACGCCCATGCCCCCGACGTTCGTTCCCCCCGCACCAAGGAGTCCGCGTTGTCTCCTCGTCCCTTCCGAAGAGTGGCTGCCGTAGCGGCCGCCGTGCTCAGCCTCGGTCTGCTGTCCGGACCCGCCTCTGCGGCCGGCCGATCCCCGATCACGGTCGGGTCGCTCACCCTGCAGCCCTGCGCGACGAGCACTCTGGCCTGGTGCACGACGACCACGGTCCCGTTCGACTACTCCGACCCCGGTGCGGGCACCATCGATCAGTACTTCGAGTGGTACCCGGCGACCGGCACCGCCCAGGGCACCGTGCTCGCCGTCGAGGGCGGCCCCGGCTACCCCACGACCGGCACCCGCGACGACTACCTCGGGATGCTCGGCCCACTGACCAAGACCCGTAACGTCCTCATGATCGACCTGCGGGGCACCGGCAAGTCCGGCGTGATGAAGTGCCCCAAGCTGCAGAACTTCACGGCGGACCAGGGCATCCAGGCCTACATCGATGCGGTGGGCGCCTGCGGCAACAAACTGGACACCACGTGGAAGCGGCCCGACGGCTCCTTCGTGCACGGCAGCGACCTGTTCACCACCGCCAACGAGGCACGTGACGTCGCGAACCTGCTCGACAGGCTGAAGCCCGGCAAGGTCGACCTGTACGGCGACTCCTACGGGACGTTCTTCGGCCAGGCCTTCACCGCCCGGTACGCGTCCAAGCTCCGCTCGGTGGTGCTGGACGCGGCCTTCCCGGTGGCGGGCGGCGACCCGTTCTATCCCGACGCCATCGCCCAGATACGGACCTCCTTCGACCTGGCCTGCCGGCGGTCCACCGGCTGCGCGGCATCGACGTCCATCCAGCAGATGGCCGCGGCCGTACGTGCCACGCCGATCACCGGGTCGACCCGCCCGCCCGGCGGCGCACCGGCCGCCACAACGGTCGACGTGAACGCACTCGAGGAACTCGTCCAGTCGGCGGGCTCCGACTCCGAGGTCTACCGCGAGCTGGTCCCGGCGATCCGTGCCTACCTCGACCACGGCGACACCGTGCCGATCCTGCGGCTGACCGCGCGGTTCGTCACCAATGACGACTCGGGCCCGGTCGCGGACTTCTCAGCCGGGACGTACGCCACGGTCTCCTGCAACGACTACCCGCAGGCTTATCGCTACACCGGAAACCGCCGGCAGGAGTACGAGCGGTCGGTGGCCGCGCTGCGCACCGACTTGTTCTCGCCGTTCACCGTCCCGGAGTGGGTGACCAACGGCTTCGAGGAGTTCGACGCGTGCCTGCAGTGGCCGACGCCCGTGTCGGACGACCCGCCGGTGACCACCGGCGGCCCGCTCGCCCCTGCCGACCTGCCCGTCCTGGTGATGACCGGTGACCTCGACTCGCTGACCACCCCGGCCGAGGGGCGGCGCGCGGCGGCGCTCATGGGCCCGCAGGCCACGTGGATCCAGATCGCCAACAAGACCCACGTCTCCGCGCTGCTCGACACGGACGGTTGCGCGTCGGGGCTGGTGCGGACCTTCATGACCCATCCCGAGAAGGCCCTGGACGCGTCCTGCGCGACCCGGACACCCGAGGTACGCCTGGTGCCCTCCTACCCGTCCACGATGGCCCAGGCCGCCCCGGCGCACCCTGGTCAGGGCAACACCGCGAAACCGGACGCGCTGCGCCTGGCGTCCATCGGCGCGGACACCGTCCAGGACGCCATCGCACAGTGGCCCTACCTCCCGGACGTCAAGGGATTCGGCCTGCGTGGAGGCTCGTTCACCTTCGGCGGCGCTGACCCCGACAGCACCACGATCAGCTTCTCGGGCGACCGCTGGACGGGCGATGCGACCGTCTCGGGGATCGCCACCTGGAACCAGACGACCGGCCACGTCACCGCGAACCTCACCGTCACCGGCCCGGACGGCCTGACGGCGACGGTCGCCGTGACCTACGACGACTTCACGCCCCACGCGGTGATCCACCTGACCGGGACGTCCGGTGGGCAGCAGATCGTGGCGACCCGATAGGAGGAAACGACCTATGCGTCCCGAACCACACTGGCAGACCGGTCTTTAGCGTCTTCTCGGCGATCTCGAAATCCATCGAATCCACAGGAGAGGACTTTCCATGCGTTACGACGTAGTCATTGCAGGTGGCGGGCACAACGGCCTGGTCGCGGCGGCCTACCTGGCCCGCGCCGGTAAGAGCGTGCTCGTCCTTGAGAAGCTCGACCACATCGGTGGCGTGGCCATTTCGGCGCAGGCCTTTCCAGGCGTGGACGCACGCGTTTCCCGATACTCCTACCTGGTCGCCCTGCTGCCCACGAAGATCATCAAGGATCTCGACCTCAACCTGGAGCTGCGCCGCCGGAGTGTGGCGTCCTACACGCCGCTCGACGACGACGGCCTGCTGATCGACCACGACGACCCCGCGGGCACCGCGGCGTCCTTCGCCCGCATCGGCTCTTCCGACTTCGAGTCCTGGGGTCGGTTCCACGAGATGATCGAGAACGCGGCCGGGCGGATCGCGCCGACCCTGCTCGAGCCGCTGGTCAGCCGGGCGGAGCTGCGCAAGGTGGTGGACGACGAGCGGGTTTGGCAGGGAGTGTTCGAGCGCCCGATCGGCGAGCTCGTGAACGAGCATTTCCAGAGCGACCTGATCCGCGGCATCGTCCTCACCGACGCGCTGATCGGCACGTTCGCCGACCCGGATCGCGACCTGCTGGCCAACCGCTGTTACCTCTACCACCTGATCGGCGACGGCACCGGCCAGTGGAAGGTCCCGGTCGGCGGTATGGGCGCGGTGACCCACTCGATGGCCGAGGCCGCCCGGTCGGCGGGCGCCGAGATCAGGACGGGTTGCGAGGTGCTCGACGTCGCCCCTTCCGGCGAGGTGACCTTCACCGACGGTGAGCAGCACACCGTCACGGCGGGCCATGTGCTGGTGAACATGCCGCCCGATCGGGGCCAGGAGGGCTGCCAGCTCAAGGTCAACATGGTGCTCTCCCGGCTGCCGCGCCTGAAGGATCCGAACGTCGACCCGAAGGCGGCCTTCACGGGGACGTTCCGGGTCAACGAGAGCGCGTCCCAGATGGCTCTGGCATTCGAGCAGGCGGCGCGGGGCGAGATCCCCACACTGCCGCCGTCCGAGATCTACTGCCATTCGATCACCGACGGCTCGATCCTCGGTGCCGAGCTGCGCGACAGCGGTGCCCATACGCTCACGCTCTTCGGCACCCACATGCCGGCCCGCCTGTTCACCTCTCCGGAGGCCAAGAAGATCGCGGTCGAGCGGACGCTCAGGTCGTTGAGCAGCGTGCTCGCCGAACCGATCGAGAACGTCCTGCTCCGTACGCCCGACGGCGAACTCTGCCTCGAGGCCAAGACCCCGCTCGACCTGGAGAAGGACGCCGGCCTTCCCGGCGGCCACATCTTCCACGGCGACCTTTCCTGGCCCTACCTGGAAGACGACCACGGCCCGTGGGGCGTCGAGACCGAGCACCCGCGCATCCTGCGCTGCGGCGCGAGCGCCAAACGCGGCGGCGGCGTGAGCGGCATTCCCGGCCACAACGCGGCCATGGCCGTACTCAGCGCGGGCTGATCGCCCTGGGCTGGGGCGGCGGTCCGGCGTACGTCTCGACGGCGCCGGATCGCCGCCTACCGGCCGCCGTACCTCGTCGGTCACCGCTCGGCGAGGAGCGGGCAGGTCTTGGGACGCTGGTTCGCGCTTGTTCGGGACGGTTCAGGAATGCTCCGTGCTCCCGGCGGGAGCAGGGGAGCACGAACCGGGGGAGCGCGGTTGTTATCCGCAGGTCTTCTCCGGTGTCACCTGGTCAAGTGGGCCGGAGACCCCCGATCAAGGTGAGCAGGGTCTGCTCGGTGGCGGGGCGGATGTCCGGGGTGTGGGCGATCAGCAGTGCGGCCTCGATCATGGCGCTGAGGAGGAGGTGGGCCAGGGGCTCGACCGGCCGCGGTTCGAGCATGCCGGTATGTACGGCCTGGTCGAGCGTGGCCTGGATGAGGCCGAGGCCGTGGCGAGCTTCGACCGCCCGCCAGGCCTGCCAGCCGAGAACATTGGGAGCGTCGGTCAGCGCGATCCGTACGACTTCGGGCTCCTGGCAGATGTCGAGGAACGCGACGATGCCGCTCTCGATGACCTCCCAGGTGTCGCCGGCCGTGCCGACGGCCGCTGCGGACCGCTGGGCGATCTCGGCTTCGAGTTCTTCGAAGACCACTTCGAAGAGTCCTCGCTTGTCGCCGAAATGGTGGCGCAGCGCGCCTCGGGTGAGTCCGGCAGCGGCCACGATCTCCTCGGCCGTCGCCTCGGCGTACCCACGTTCGGCGAACAGCCTCCGGCCCGCCGCGATGAGGCTGGCGCGGGTGGTCCGAGTACGGTCCTCCTGGCGTCTGCGCTCGGTCATGCCTTGACGAATTCCAAGATTTCTCGGGCGAGCTCGGCTGGCTGGTCCTCCGGGAGGAACGTGTAGGAGTCGTTCACCAGGGTGAGCCGGGCGTCGGGCAGCATGCCCGCGAGCCTACGGGCCGCGGCGACCGGAAAGAGTCGTTCTTCGGCCGCCCACACGAGCAGCACCGGTTTGGTGAAGCCGCCGAGTTTTTCGGCCGCCTCGAGCGTGTGCCGCCGGTGCACCCCGCGCAGGAATTTCCGCAGGTCCCTCCGGATCGCCGGATCGCGGCGCGCCGGCAGGAGGTAGGAGTCGGCCACCTCGGGCGCGATCGGCCGCTTGGCCACCCAGCCGAACATCAGCGGCAGCCGATGCAGCGCTCTCAGCCTGGCCGCCTGCGTAAGCAGCCGGATCGAGCCGGGCACCGCCGCGAGCGGCGGTAGCAGGTTGAACGGCTTGGGAAAGAACAGGTCCAGGACGTCGCAGGAGGCCAGCACCACGCGGGCGATCCTGTCGGGATGCCGGGTCATCAGGATCTGTACCAGCGCCCCGCCGGTGTCATTGGCGACCAGTGTGACCTCGGTCAGATCGAGCGCTTCGAGGAATCCGGCGATGAGGTCGGCCGCCCCCGGCGGGGTCAGATCGGCCTCCGGGCGCATCGGCTCGGGATGCGCCCCGAACGGCCAGTCCGGAGCCAGACACCGATACCCCGCGGCCGCCACGACCGGCACAACATTCCGCCACAGATCGGCGTTCACCAACACCCCGTGGACGAAGACCACCGGCGGGCCGTCACCGCACTCGCGATAGTGGATCGCCCCCTGCGCCAGATCGACTTTCCGCATGGTTCCGAACGTCATCTCGCTCCCTCCGTGGTCGGAGCTCCATAGAAACATACATTCCGGATGTATGTAAATATCAAGCCCAGGACTGAGCTCGAAAAGGACGGGTACATGGATCCGGTCAGGTGGCGGACGTGCGGGGGCGTTTGAGCTTGGCCCAGGCGGTTTCCAGCGCCGCGATGTCGTCGTCATCGAGCAGATCGTCGAACACGTCCGCGAGGGTGGTTCGCCGGGTGGCGTCGGCCTCGGCGAACGCCTTCAGGCCGTCGGCGGTCAGGGCGACGCGTACCGAGCGGGCGTCCGTGGGGGACGGGGTACGGGCGACGAATCCGCGGGCGTGGAGTGCGTCGACGACGCGGGAGACCTGGCTGCGGCTGAGAAGGGTTTTGGCTCCGAGATCGGACGCCGCGACCGGTTCGCTCTGGCCCTTCAGCCAGAGCATCACCTCGAACCAGGACATCGGGAGATCGTGGGCGCGGAGCAGGGCCTGGTCGACGCGTGCGCTGAGGGTGGTTCCGGCCCAGACCAGGCCGTAGAAGGCGTGATCTCGAGGCGAGAGGTCGCCCAGGGTGAGGTCGGTACGCGGCATTCCCTGAGTTTAACGAGCATTGCGTGCGTGTGCACGCAATGACTATAGTGTGTGTGCACGCACATAATCAGCCTTGCGAAGGGAACCCCTCATGGCCCCCCAGATCGTCCTCATCACCGGCACCTCCTCGGGCATCGGCCTCGCCGCGGCGGTGGCCACCGCACGGACCGGCCGCCGGGTCATCGCCACGATGCGCGACACCGCCAAGGCCGAACCCCTGCGCAAGGCCGCCGCCGAGGCCGGGGTCGACGGGCTGATCGAGGTGAGGCGGCTCGACGTCGTACGCCCGGAGACCATCACGGCGTGCCTCGACGAGGTGCTCGCCGAACACGGCCGCCTCGACGCCGTGGTCAACAACGCGGGCGCCGGATACGTGGGCACCGCCGAACGTACGAGCATGGAGGACGTGCGTTCGGCCATGGAGGTCAACTACTTCGGTGTCGTGGCGGTCACCCGCGCCGCCATGCCGCACCTGCGTGCCTCCGGCGGCCGGCTCGTCACGGTCACCAGCGTCGGCGGCGTCGTCGGACAGCCGTTCAACGAGGCCTACTGCGCGGCCAAGTTCGCGGTCGAGGGCTTCATGGAGTCGCTCGCGCCGGTCGCCGCGACCGTCGGCGTCCGCGTGAGCGTCGTGGAGCCCGGCGCGGTCGGGAGCGAGTTCGTCGCGAGCCTCAACGTCGATGTCCCGGCGCTCCTCGAGGCATCGGGACCGTACGCCCCGGCGCTCGGCGCCTACATCGACCGGACGCTGAAGGCCTTCGGCGACGCACAGACCCCGGAGGAGGCGGCCGCCCCGATCGTCCACGCGCTGACGGCCCCGGAGCCGCCGTTCCGGCTCCAGACCTCGGACGAGGCGCGCGGCTTCGTCGGTACGAAGCTCGCCGACGTCGACGGCACCGCGATCCAGGACCTCACCGGCACCTGGGTCCGGTGATCGGCGCGATCTAGGCGATGTCGTCGCGACGATGTTGCTGAAGTCGCGTGAGGAGGGTCGGGGCCGAAGCGAAGGGAGGTGGTGGGAGCCACAGCCACGCGCCGGTGTCGGTCTCCTTGTTGATGATGGAGACATGGCGGTACGCGCCGGAGTCGATGAGGCGCGGCCCCTGGCGTACGACCTCGTCGTAGAGGTGGCTCGAGACCAGCAGGCCGAGTTCGCCCGCGTTCGCCCGGAGCGCGGTCTTGAACGCCGCGGCGTCCAGGAGCCGGAACAGATGGATCAGGGCGTGACCGGAGGCCCCGTTGCCGTCGAACCGTACGTAGCCGGCGTGCACCGAGACCCGCAGCTGGATCGTCGCGGCCTCGCTGGCGAGCTTGTTGTGTTCCTGGAGGGCGCCTCGAATGTAGGGAATGACCCCGTCGACGACTCTCTCGGCGCTGATGCACGGCGGGGCGATGACGAAGAGACCGTCGCCGCGGTCCTCGTGGTAGCAGACGGACCAGCGCAGGCCGGCGGCATCGCAGGCTCGTTCGACGATCCGGTACATCGCCGCCCGTAGATGCAGCTGAACGCTCGCGTCATGACGGGTGCCGAAGCCGACGATGTCGACGGCGAACATCGCGTGGTGCAACGCCTGCATGCCGTACGCGGTGGCCGGGTGGTGCAACTGATTCATGTGAGGACGATCGCGTACGGTCACGAGCCGCGCCGGGCGGTGGAGCACCCTGGAACACTTCGGTGCGGTCGGCCGAACACCTTCCGTGATCATCGGATGTCAACGCTGGATGGGGAGGCCCTGCGGCGGCGTGGACTCCGGGGAGCCGTGCTCGGTGGTCGACGGCCGGGAATGCCGTGGCACCCGATCCTTCGGTGCGAAGGTGGCGTCCTGCCGCTTCAGCGCCCGTCGGTACCAGTGGTCGGCGTTGGCCTGATCGCCGAGCCGGTCGTAGGTCACCGAAAGCTTCATCGTGGCGTCGAGGTGGCCGTGAACGGCGGCTCGCCGGTAGTAGACGGCCGCCGCGATCAGGTCGTCCGCGAGTGCGGAGAAGTCGCCGAGCTGGACCGCCTGCTCGACGGCGTCGGTCAGGGTGCCGACCTCGATCAGTCGCGTGGCGAGGGGGTGCCGGCCGTCGTCCTCGGCCTGCATGAGCCAGGCGAATCCCTCGTGCCGGTTCCCGTCCAGGAGGAGCAACAGCCCGATCCGATAGGCGGCGTCGGGCTGGCGATGATCCTCGGCCGCGGTGAGCAGTTCCAGCCCGTGCGGGCCGTACGCCGCGGCCAGCCGCTGCTGGGTCAGGGTCAACGCCTCGATCGAGGTCGGCCGCCGCGGAGAGCGTGCGGAGCGCTGGACCTCAGGGATCTCCGCCGTGGCATCGGGTTTCGACGGCTCTCCCGCATCGGTGTGCGGTCCATCCGCTTCCCGGTCGTGCGCCGCGCTCGCGGCGGCGGGAGGATGCCTGCCGTTCTCACCTGGCGCCGGTGGTTCGGCGGGCGGCTCCTCCTCGGACGCGCGCACGGCGGCCGTGAACCGCTCGTTCCAGTCGGCGAGGACCTCCTCCGTGCTCAGCTCGTCACGAAGTCCCGGTGACCGTCGGGCGATCGTCCGGCAGGTCACCACATAGACGACGAGCCAGGACCAGCGGGGCGGCTTCTTGCGGTTTCCCTTCAGAGTGTCGGACAACGCCGTGAGGGACAGCTCCGCCGCGTCTTTGTAGCCTTGTCCGTAGTAGAGGCTCGCGACCTTGGCCGACTCTCGCTGTATCTCGCGCAGGCTCGGCTGCCCGGACGAGCGCCGCAGATCGTTCATGCTCTTGACGAGGTCGTGATGTGCGTACGTCGCATTGCGGGGTTCGGTCATTCTCGGCTTTCCTCGTCTCATTTCGGTCTGTCGGCCCAGTAGAACATTTATGCCACCTCGCTCGGAGTGCCCGTGTCGAAGTTGCCGTTCCGACGTGTTCCGAGTCGTCCCGCATCCGCACGTCGTCGCAGGTCAGGCGGAGATGCGCATTGTTGTGCAACGAAGTCGATCTACACCAAATACCGTTCGGTATGACATGATCGGTGACTCTAGGGCAATCGGTGCGGTCCTGCCCGGCGAAGATCTGATTTGATTCGTGATCTGGAGATGGCGCGTCCGAAACATGCCTATTGCGTGATTTAAGGCATGGTTTATGCATTAAATGCACGTTAGTATGTGTCAGATGGCACGTTGCGGCCGGCTGTTCATTCCGGGATCGGCCGGGTCCGCGATTCCCGCACGTATCGCGCGGACGGCGCTCGCTATGAACCGAGCGGGTCGGATCCGCCGTCGGGGCTGATGGCCTGCTCGATCGCGGGCCAGGCCCCAAGGGCGTCGATGATCGCTTCCTCGACGTTCTCCAGCGCTCGGACCAGGGTCCGGTGAACGGCCGAGTCGGGCGGCCCGTGATGACCGGCGTTCGCCCGCTGTTCGTCGCATTCGGCCAGGGCGGCCTTCGTGGCCCGGCGCAGGACGCCCAGGTCCGCGTCGTCGATGCGGCGGGAGAGGATCGTCATGAGGGTCGCAGGTGATCCACTGCGCCCCGAGGTGGTGCCGGAGGACGACGATGAGCTCTCAACCATGGGCGTCTCCGGACATATTTCGGCGCTGTGAAATCAAGCCCGGCCGCGATCGTATCCGCTCTTGAGTGCCTGTTCCGGCTCCACGCATCAATGTCCTGAGACTGCGTGTTGATTTGGGGTGGAATGCGAGGTGTGAGGTGGACCCGGTGGTCCGGCGGAGGCCGCCGGACCACCGGGACTCAGTGGCAGAAGAGTCAGCTCCAGCAGAAGTAAATGGGCAGCCGGTTCGCGGCCTCGCCGAGCACGGGCAGGCCGTACATGTCCTCGATCGTTCGCAGGATCGAATAGTGGTCGATCCAGTTCGCGTAGTTGCCCGGAACGACATTCGCGCCGTAAATGAGGGTGGGAATCCTGGTGCCATCGTCCCCGGCGCTGTTCTCGTCCCACGTGACGATGAGCAGGCTGTTGTTCTGGAGCGCCCAATTCGCGTACTGGTACATGCGCGTGGACAGCCAGTTATCGCCCGTCTTGACGCTACAGTCGTGCATGTCCTGGCACAGGTTCGGCACGACCATGGAAACGGTCGGCAGCTGGCTGTAGTCCGCCGGGAATTCGAGCCACGTGCGGTTGCTCGACGCCGGGATGTTGTCGAAGTCGACCCACGGATTGTGCTTGCGGGCGTAGACACCCTGGTTGCAGACGGTGGAGCCTTCGGCCGGCATGTCCTCGGCGTACCCGGCGAAGCTGAGGCCCGCCGAGTTCAGCTCCGAGCCGAGGTTCGGGGCGGAGAAGTTCTTGGGGCAGTCATCGTTGGTCACGCCCTGCGTCGATCCGGAGAACAGTGCGATGTAGTTGGGCTGGCTCGGGTGCGTGACCTCGACGGAGTCGCTGACGACCGCGCTCCATGGCGCCAGAGTGTTGATGTACGGCGCGTCAGACGATCCGATGATCTGGTTGTAGTTCTTGTTCTCCATCATGACGATCACGATGTGATCCGGGCGGGGCATGGCCCCGTCCGCACCGGCGGTCGACGACTTGACGGTGGCGGTCGTGGTGGCCAGCAATGTCGCTGCAACACAGGTTGCAAGGGTGAATCTACGACTTCGGGCCAGTCGGGGAGTTCGCATTGCACAATCTCCTGCTCAAGTGATATGTAACCCCAATCGGGTTGCCCGGAGAGTACATCTCCGCCTAGGCCTTGTAAATGTTTCTGACAGAATGCCGCCCGATGCTGATTTGAGGTCCGCCCGAGCCGTTCTCAGTCGACGTACGCGGGCGAGAGTCCGGCGGAAAGCAGCCGGCGCGGCGCCCCCTTGCCATCGGCCGGGACGGTCCACAGATCGTCACCGTTGTCCCCTGGTAGGGCGTAGACGACGGTGTTGGCGCCGGCCCATTCAGCCTGGTCATCGACGCTGCGCTGCTCGGAGAGCGGGGTCTCCTGCATCGTGCGAAGATCCAGCACCGACAGCCGCCAGTGCGCGTCGGACGACGCTCCCTTCACCCTCTTCTTGAACGCGACGCGGGTGTGGTCGGGGGAAACGGACGGGCATTCGACGTTCTCGCGCAGCGTCCGGACCGTGTGCGCGGCGGCGTCACCCTGTACGAGATAGGTCTTGCCGTGTGTCGCCAGGGTCGCATAGAAGTGCGTGTCGTCGACGAAGGTCACGCCCCAGTAGTTGTCATCGGCGGACTGGTAGGAATGGCCGTCCTTCGTGATGCGATACGTCTCCAGGTTGCCCTGCAACGTCCAGGTCCGCGTGTCGAGGATGGCGGTGCGGGTCGAGATGTTCGTGCTCGTATAAGAGTCACCGCTGATGAAGACGGTCCAGGCGACCATCCGTCCGCTCGGTGACACCCGGGCGCGGGTCGGGGTGCCCGCGAGCGGATAGTGGCGCAGCTCGCGCAGGTGAGAATCCAGGATGACGGCTCGATACGTACTACGGAGGGTGCCCCGTACCAGCTGCAGGCAGATACCGGTGCCGGCCGCGGTGTAGAAACGGTCGCACTTGATGCCGGAGGCGGTGCGCGTCCCTCCGGGGGCCGCGGCGGAAACGGTCGCGAGCTCGTCGCGGTGCGGGCCCCACGCCGTGTTCACGAACGCCATGTTCTGTCGGGTCCCCGTGGCCAGCGAGACACTTCCGGCGACGACGCCAGGTCCGCCCGGCCGCACGTGGTTTTTCTGGTCGGCACGGCTCGAGGCGTGCAGGACGGACCCGACCGCGACAGCGGCCAAGACCACCACCGCACAGACAAGGACCACCAGGCGATCACGCTTGCTCATACAGAATCCTTCAGACGGGAAGCGGGGGTTCGTGTCGGCACGTGCACCTGCCGCGTCGGCGTAACGCGGTTCATACGGCGGGTCGGCGTTCGGTGGGGCGAAGCCACATCGTGGACGCGACGGCGGCCGCCAGGGCCAAGGCCGCCACGGTCAACGCGGTGTGGTCGCCCCATGCCGTCCAGGCGGCGCCGAAGGCGAGCGAGCACGCGAATCGCGCACCCGCCTGGCCGGTCTGGACGATCGCCAGACCGCTGGAGCGAAGCCGCGCCGGTACGGTGGCCGCCGCGGCGGCCATGAGCACACCGTCGGTGGCCGCGTAGAACGATCCGTGCAGAGCGAGCACGGCGTACGGGAGTGCCTGGCTGTGCGAGGACGTGAGCAGTAGCCCGTACGCGCACAGCAGAGCCGCATGCCCGGCCAGGAATACCCGCCAGCGTCCGACCCGGTCGGCGAGGCGGCCCAGCGGCACGGTGAGCGTCAGGAAGGCGGCGGCCGTACCCAGCGGCATCAGCGCGAACCACTGGCTCGGGATGCTGAAACGGCGCTGGAGCACCAGGTACACGAACGAGTCGCTGATCGTCGCCAACCCGAGCAGCAGCGCGCACACGGCCAGCCGGCGCAGGTCGCGTCGGTGCAACAACGCCAGGGCGGCACGGAGCGACGTCGAGGAGGCGGGAGCGGGCTGGGCAGGAGCGGAAGAGTCGGACGGCGATGAATCGGACGACGACTCGGCGGAAGGTGCGGGGGAGGGCTCCGACGACGCGCGGCCCTGGGTCACGTTCCGGCTGTTCGGGACGAACAGCAGAAGGACCAGGACTCCGATGACCGCCACACACGTACTGACGGTGAAGACCGCGTCGTAGCCCTGGGTGGCCTGCTGCAGGATCACGAACGCCACGAGCGGACCCAGCAGCGCACCCGCGGTGTCCATGGCCCGGTGCACGCCGAACGCCCGGCCGTGTGTCTCCGGGTCGGACGCCAGCGAGATCAACGCGTCCCGTGGGGCGGTGCGCAGGCCCTTGCCGGTGCGATCGGTGGCCAGGACGGCGCCGATCAGCGGCAGGCTGTGAAACACCAGGAGCAGCGGCTTGCACACGGCCGACAGGGAGTAGCCGATCGCCGCGACGGTCTTGTGATGGCCACGCCGGTCGGCGAGATGGCCGCCGACGAGCCGTACGACGGCACTGAACCCGTTGTAGACACCGTCGAGAACGCCGAAGCCGAGCGGGGACAGTCCCAGCTCGGTGACCAGGTAGAGCGGCAGGACCGCGGTGATCATCTCTGATGAGATGTCCGTGATCAGGCTGACCGCGCCGAGCGCGAAGACGGCGGGGGCTATCGCGGCTGCCCGGGGTCCGCGACGGGGCGGACCCTGCTTCTGGGTCGCGGCGCGGCTGTCTGCGACGTACATGCCGTCAGCTCGCCCGTACGCCGGTGACCGCGGGCACGAGGGCGGCGGCCTCGGCTCGGTGGTCGCCGCCGCCGGTTCTTCTTCCAGCCAGCGCGATCACATGGACCTCCGGTTGGTGCGCAACAGGGCGATGGCGGTGCCCCGCCAGAGTGTGAATGGCCGAACAAAAACGCCCTCTTACCGCCACTGCGGTGCTTCGTTACGTTCTTGGCTGCCTGTCCTTCTATAGTCGTTTTGACGTTCTGTCAAGATCGGGACGGCCGTTCCACGGGCACGCCTCCGCCTCGTTGCCGGGTGATTACAGCCCGTAGGAATCCGGGTGCGGTCCGGCGTCGCTCTGATGCGGCGTGCGAGATCGCCTCCTCCGCGAGTTCACGGGCATACCTGAAAGGTATTTCTGCATATCAACCAGGTATTGGACACTGATGGCCCGAAAATGGATGATTCATGCAATGGTCATTTTGACCTACCGGGGATTAGCAAAAAGGGGAGAGCTTGAAACTGCAAAAACGTGCCGCGGCGGTCTTCGGGGGCTGCGGCAGTGCTAACGGCGGGCCCCGCAATGACCGGAGCCGGCACCGCACCTGCCACCGCCGTCGGCAGCTGCGGCGATACCTCTGGGACGAACTCTTCCGACGCGAGCTTCTATCTTAAGCAGAGTGACCTTTACGCGGGGCCCGAGCCGAGCTGCGGCGTCGTGTGGAACGCTGCTCCTGGCGCCCAGTTCACACCTGAGCGGATACGTGATGGCCCTCGGCGGTGATCCGCCGAGGGCCGTCGCAATTCCGGGCTTAGCGGACTCGGTCGTAGATGAGGGCCAGCGTGCCGTGTTCGCCCGCGGTCTGGCTGATGAGCGTCCACTGGCCTTCGGGCAGGCCGTCGTCGAAGAGGCGCGGTCCGCCGCCGAGGAAGACCGGAAAGATGTTGAGTGCCAGCCGGTCGACCTCGTCGGCCGCCAGCAGCGCCTTGATGACGCTCGCGCTGGAGAGGACGAGGATGTCGCCGCCCTCGGTCGCCTTGAGGTCCGCGACGACCTCGGCGGTCGGCTTGTCGACGACCGTCGTACGCTTCCACGGCGCCTCGCCGAGCGTGGAGGACAGGACCACCTTGTCGGCGTCGACGAGCCACTTCGCGAAGCCCTCGTCGCGCCGGTCGGCGCCCTCCATGCCGATGACGGTGGGCCAGAAGCCGAGGAACCCCTCGGCGTTGATCCGCCCGAGCAGGGCCGTCGTCGCCGGCTCCCAGAGACCGGCCAGGTGGTCGCGGGCGACGTCGGTGATGGCGTACGGCATCACCCAGCTCATGTCCTGCGGGTCGTCCGCCTTGGCGTAGCGGCCATCGAGGGAGAGGCTCATGTTGGTGACGACCCTGCGGCCGGTCTGCTCGGTCATTTCGTGCTCCTCGTGTCGATGTCGTGCTCGGTGGTGCGGGGATGGGCGGCGAGGGTCGCCGCGAGCCTGTCCAGGCTCTGGCCGAAGCCGATCTCGATGCCTGCGATGAAGTCCGCGGAGTCGACCGTGCTGTCGGCGATCCGGTAGCGGACGTCGAGGTCGGTGCCGGTCTCGGTGGGCCGCAGCTCGAGGTCGACGTGGGCGGTGAAGGCCGGTCCGCCGTCGGGAAGCCGGGGGGAGAGCCGGTAGGCGAGGCGCTCACCGGGGCGTACGTCGTCGACGACCCCCTCGGCGCGCCCGGCGACCAGGTCGGAGCCGTCGGTGTCCTCGGCGTCGCGGTACTCCTGGACGATCCGGCCGCCCGGTCGCGCTTCGAAGACGAGCTCGGAGACGCGCAGGTCGTCGGGTGTCCACCACTGGGCGAGGAAGTCGGTCTCGGTCAGGTGGCGCCAGACCAGCTCGGGGTTCTCCGTCAGTGACCGTAGGAACCCGAACGAGCGGCCGTCGGCCCACCCCTGCTCCTCCGCGGCGAGCCGCTCCGCGTGGAGGCTGAGCCCGTAGCGGTCGTAGGTCGCGTACGTGCCGTCGGCCCGCTCCGCGAGGTCGGCGAGCCGGCTGAGCTCGGCCGCCAGGTCCCGCAGGGAAGTGGGCCGGAGCGCGTAGACGCGGCGCTGGCCGGTGCGCCGGGAGGTGACGACGCCGGCGCGTTCAAGGGCCTGTAGGTGCTTGGTCGTCTGCGGCTGGCGGGCCTCGGCGAGCTGGGCGAGGACGCCGACCGAGCGGGGCCGCTCGGCCAACAGGGCCACGAGCCGCCAGCGGGCCGGGTCGGCCAGTGCGGTGAGGGGTGCGTCCATGAGGAGAAGTATTCATCGAGAAGAATATTCGTGTCAAGGAATATCTTTGAAGAGATGAGGGCGGCGCCGGAATCGCCCAGATCGGGTCCGGGCGACCGCCGTCGCGATGTGGCGGCGGGAAGGGGCCAGGTGGTGGTGCGGACCACCGGCTCCAGGGGGAGCCTGATGTGCTGGACGGGCTGGCCGGGGTCGGCGAGCGCGTCGTGCAGGAGGCGGGCCGCGACGCGGCCGGAGGCCTCCAGGGGGCGTGCCGTCAGGGGCGGGCGCGTGCGGTCGCGTTCGCAGGCGCGGGATCCGGTGCGGGTGCGGGGGTGCCGACGGCGACGGTCAGCACGGCGGCCGGTGTCGCGAGCACGAGCGGCCGGCCGAACACCGTCAGGTCGACGTGCAGGCCCGCCGAGGCGAGGAAGACCGGGGCGAGCACCGAGAAGGTGATGGTCCGCAGCGACTCCACGTGGCGTGCCTCGAGCTCGGGGACGGTGCTGATGATGACGCCTGCGAGGAACGCCCCGAGGACCGGTTCGAGACCGAGGGCCTGCGTGCCCGCGGCGTCGCCGAGGACCGCGACCACGACCACCGCGCTGGCGTGGCCGTCACCGGTGGAGCACGCCGCCGTGACCAGCCGCCGCAGGACGGGCCGTACGACGACGGCCGCGGCGAGCACGTCGGCGACGCTCAGCCCGGCCGTCGCGGCACGGTACGGGCCCGTGCCCCCGGTCGCCAGCGCTTCGGCCGCCTGCGGTGGGAGAAGCGGCTCCGGGAGCAGCGCGACCGGCCGGAGGTCACCGACAACGACCGGCTGGAGCGCGCCTTCGCCCGGCTCGGCGCCTCGGGGATCGTGGCCACCTGCCGTGTGGGTCAGCGGGTCCCGTGGGCGAGGAGTGCGTGTGCGGGTACCGCCACGTGGCCGTCTCCGGTGGCGTACGGCGTGAGGATGCCGTCGTAGGCCTGCTTGACCCGGGCGATCGTCGGCGGGTCCTGCCGAAGGAGCACGACCCCGTTCGAGCCGACGCCGGCCATCGCACCGGTCTCCCACCAGTCCTCGGGCTCGAAGGCGAAGTCCCAGTCGAGCTCCTCCACGGCGGCCTCGCGGAACTCCCCGCCCATCAGGGCGGCGAAGGCGTCCGGGCGGCCGTACTCCATGAACGGGGTCATCGGCACGTCGTCGGGCCACGCGACCCCGACCTCGTCCATCGCCTCGCGTACGAGGGCGAGCACGCCGCTGCCCGGCATCGCCCAGCAGGTCAGCGCCAGCCGCCCGCCCGGCCGCAGCACGCGGCGCATCTCCTTCAGCGCGACCGCCGGCTCGCCCACGTGGTTGATCACGAAGTTCCCGACCACGGCGTCGAACGTCTCGTCCTCGTACGGCAGGGCGGGCAGCACCGCGACCTGGACGTCCGCCTCGGGCACGTTGCGCGCCGCCGTCTCCGCCATGTGGGGATCGGCGTCGACCGCCGACACCTGGGAACCCCGGAGTGCCGCCTCGGCCGACACGATCCCCGGCCCCGTCCCCATATCGAGCACCCGGCTCCCCGCGACGACGCCCGCCGCGTCCAGCAGCCGCCCCACGGTCTGCGCGGTCAGCCGGGCGAACCCCCGCTCGTACGCCGAGGCACGCCCCGCCCACAGCTCCCGCTCGTACGCGTCAAAGTCGGTCATGCCCGCAGCGTACGCGCCGAGGGACGCCGGCCTCAGCCGGCGACCTCCGTCCGCGTGGCCCATGCCATCATCACCGGACATCGCTGAACCGGGAGTCACCAAGATGTGGGACATCGTGATCGGCATCGCGGCCGGGCTCCTCGTGATGCGGCTCGTCCACGCCGGCGATGCCATCATCGTCGCGATCGCACTGCGCTCGGTCATCCGCCACAGCGGCCCAGCCGCGATCAGGCGCCACTGGCCCGGAACCCGAGCGGCCTGACCGCGATCCTGCGTCTGGCCGGCACCACGGACCGCCACTGACGCGGTGCGACCTCCAACGACCCCAACGGCACCGGGGCCTTCACTGCGGGCTCGGGCAGCCGTGCCGCGGGGTCAACCGTCGTAGTCGACGGTGATCGCGTCGGTGGCGGGGCGGGACTGGCAGGTGAGGATGTAGCCGGCGTCGAGTTCGGTCTGGTCGAGGGCGAAGTTGCGGCGCATGTCGACGCGGCCGTCGACGAGCCTCGCGCGGCAGGTGCCGCAGACGCCGCCCTTGCAGGCGAACGGCAGGTCCGGGCGTACGCGCTGGGCGGCGTCGAGGACGGTGGTGTCCTGCGGCTGCGTCATGGTGGTCGACCGGCCGTCCAGCACGATCGTGACCTCGCTCGCCGGCCCGGCCGGTACGCCTGGGCCCGTACGGCGCGGGGGCTCGGGTGGCACGTCACCGGCGTAGAACAGCTCCTGGTGGACGCGCTCGCGCGGTACGCCCAGGTCCTGGAGCACACTCCGCGCGTCCGTCACCATCTCGAACGGCCCGCACAGCCACCAGTGGCCGACGTCGGGTACGGGCAGCAGCAGCGGGAGCAGTGTGGCCAGCCGCTCGGCGTCGAGCCGGCCGCTGAACAGTTCCGCCTCGCGCAGCTCGCGCGACAGCACGTGCACCAGCTCGAACCGCCCAGGGTGGGCGTCCTTGAGGTCGGCCAGCTCGTCGGCGAACATCACGGTGCCGCTGCTGCGGTTGCCGTACAGGACGGAGACGCGGGCGTCCGGGTCGGCCAGGACGGAGGCGGCGATCGACAGGACCGGCGTGATGCCCGACCCGGCGGCGATCAGTACGTGGTGGTCGGCCGTCGAGAGGTCGGGTGTGAACGTGCCCGACGGCGGCAGCACGTCGATGACGTCGCCGGTGCCGACCTCGTGGACCAGCCACGACGACAGCAGCCCGCCGGGGACCTCGCGGACGCCGATGCGCGGGGCGTCGCCCGCCGGGGCGCAGATCGAGTACGACCGGCGCTCCTCCCGGCCGTCGACGTCGCGCCGCAGGGTCAGGAACTGGCCGGGGCGGAAGGCGTACCGGTCCGCCAGCTCGGCCGGTACGTCGAAGGTGACCGCCACCGCGTCGGCGCAGAGCCGCTGGACCTCGGCCACGCGCAGCGCGTGGAAGCCGCGACGGGACACGGTCTCCGCACTGTCGAGAATGGTCACGGCTCAGATCTCCTTGAGGTGCTCGAACGGTTCGCGGCAGGCGTCGCAGCGGTACAGCGACCGGCACGCGGTGGCGCCGAACCGCGACAGCTCGCGCGTGTCCGCCGACCCGCAGCGCGGGCAGCGGGCCCGGCGATGGACCGGCCCCAGGGTGAGTGGGATCGGGCCGTCGGCGCGCCGGGGCGCCGGCCCCGGCGGCGCGATCCCGGCCTCGGCCAGCTTGCGGCGCCCGTCGTCGCTGATCCAGTCGGTGGTCCAGGGCGGGTCCAGCACCGTACGCACCTCGACCCGGTCGATGCCCGCACGGCGCAGGCGCGCCCGCAGGTCGTCGCGCATGGCGTCCAGGGCGGGGCAGCCGGTGTAAGTGGGCGTGATGGACACGACGACCGTCCCGGCCGGGTCGGTCGTCACGTCGCGGAGGACGCCGAGCTCGGCCAGCGTGAGCATGGGCAGCTCCGGGTCGGTCACCGTCTCGGCGATCGCCCGTGCGTCCGGCGCCATGGTGCTCACCAGGTCGCACCCGGATGCGCGCGTGCCACGCTCTGCATCTCCTCGAGCAGGCCGCTCATCGCGCCGGTGTGCGCGCCGTCGCGCCCGTACGGGCCGTCCGTACGCGCCGGAGCCTCCGGACGGCGCAGCGTGGCCGCCTCGAGCACCTGGTCCAGTACGCCGTCGAACTCGGCGCGCACCTCGGCCGGGTCGACGCCGACGCCCGCGGCGGCCATCCGGCGCTCGACGTCGTGCGCGTGGAACAGCTCGCCGGTCAGCGGCCAGACCGCGTCGACGGCGGCCTGCGCGCGCTCGTGCGACAGGGGGGTGCCGTCGCCGAGCCTGATCGTCCAGAGCGCGGCGTGGTCCCGGTGGTAGGTGACCTCCTTGACGCCCTTGGCGGCGAGCGCGGCGAGGACCGGATCGCCGGAGGCGGTCAGCCGGTCCAGCAGCGCGAGCCGCCAGGCGGTGAACGCCAGGAGCCGCACGATGGAGAAGGCGAAGTCGCCGTTCGGCTCCTCGACGAGCCGTACGTTGCGGAACTCGGCCGCATCGCGCAGGAACGCCAGCTCGTCCTCGCCCCGGCCGGTGCCCTCGGCCTGGCCGGCGCGGGCCAGCAGGAGCCGCGCCTGGCCGAGCAGGTCCAGCGCGATGTTGGCGAGCGCGACCTCCTCCTCCAACTCCGGGGCGCGGGCGCACCACTCCTGGAGCCGGTGCGACATGATCAGCGCGTCGTCGCCGAGCATCAGGCAGTAGGCCGCCAGGTCGGCCGGGTCGACGCCGGCCGGCACCGTCGTGTCGATCCCGGCGAGCGGGTCGTGGAAGCCGGTGCCGAACGCCCAGCGGGCGTCGTTGTCCTCGGTGATCGCCGTCAGCGCGTTGTCGGACATTCGGTGCCTCACATGTGGGGGACGTTCTCGGGGATCTCGTAGAACGTCGGGTGGCGGTAGACCTTGTCGCCGCTCGGCGCGAAGAACGGATCCTTCTCGTCGGGGCTGGAGGCGGTGATGTCCTCAGCCTTCACCACCCAGATGCTGACGCCCTCGTTGCGCCGCGTGTAGACGTCGCGCGCGTTGCGCAGGGCCATCTCCGCGTCGGCGGCGCGCAGCGATCCGACGTGCACGTGGTTCAGGCCGCGCTTGCCGCGCACGAACACCTCGTACAGCGGCCAGTCCGCCCGTACCGACTCGCTCATGCCATCTCCTGTTCCCGTGCCACGCGCTTGGCGGCGTACGCGGAGGCCGCCTCGCGTACCCAGGCGCCGTCCTCGTGCGCCGCGCGGCGCGCCTCGATGCGTTCGGCGTTGCAGGGGCCGTCGCCGCTGATGACCCGCTTGAACTCGGCCCAGTCCAGCTCGCCGAAGTCGTGGTGGCCGCGTTCGTCGTTCCACCGCAGGTCGGGGTCGGGCAGCGTGACTCCCAGCGCCTCGGCCTGCGGGACGGACATGTCGACGAACCGCTGCCGCAGCTCGTCGTTGGTGTGCCGCTTGATCTTCCAGGCCATCGACTGCGCGGTGTTGGTCGAGTCGGCGTCCGGCGGACCGAACATCATCAGCGAGGGCCACCACCAGCGGTTCACGGCCTCCTGCACCATCTCCCGCTGCGCCTCGGTGCCGCGCATCAGGGTCATGAGCAGCTCGTAGCCCTGCCGCTGGTGGAAGGACTCCTCCTTGCAGATCCGGATCATCGCGCGGGCGTACGGCCCGTACGAGCTGCGGCACAGCGGCACCTGGTTGCAGATCGCCGCGCCGTCCACGAGCCACCCGATCACGCCGACGTCGGCGAACGTGAGCGTCGGGTAGTTGAAGATCGAGGAGTACTTCTGCCGTCCGGAGATCAGCCGCTCGGTCAGGTCCGTACGGTCGGCGTCGAGGGTCTCGGCGGCCGAGTAGAGGTAGAGCCCGTGCCCGGCCTCGTCCTGGACCTTGGCCAGCAGGATCGCCTTGCGCCGCAGCGAGGGCGCCCGGGTGATCCAGATGCCCTCCGGCTGCATCCCGATGATCTCCGAGTGCGCGTGCTGGGCGATCTGGCGGACCATCGTCTTCCGGTAGCCCTCGGGCATCCAGTCGCGCGGCTCGATCCGCTGATCGCGCTCGACGGTCCGCTCGAAGTGCCGTTCCAGCTCATCGGTGCCGGACATCGCTCCACCTCCACCGACCATTCGGTCAGTTATAAGTCTAGCTACTCGCTCTCGGAGCGCTTCGCTACCAGGGTCAGCACGTCGTACTGGGCGACCGCGGCGCCCTCCTGGTTGACGACCTGGGTGTCCCAGCGGACCTCGCCGTAGTCCGCGCCCTCGCGGGGCGTGATCTGCTTGGCGGTGAGCTTCACGGTCAGCGAGTCGCCGGGGAAGGTCGGCGTGAGGAACCGCAGGTTGTCCAGCCCGTAGTTGGCCAGCACCGGGCCCGGCTCGGGCGAGACGAACAGCCCGGCGGCGAAGGACACCACGAGGTAGCCGTGCGCGACCCGGCCGCCGAAGAACGGGTTGGCGCGCGCCGCCTCCTCGTCCATGTGGGCGTAGAACGTGTCGCCGGTGAACTCCGCGAAGTGCTCGATGTCCTCCATCGTCACCGTACGGGGGCCCGCGACGACCGTGTCGCCGATCCGCAGCTCCTCCAGGTGCTTGCGGAACGGGTGGACGTCCAGCTCCGTACGCGGGGCGCCGGCGGTGTAGCGGCCGGTCAGCGCGGTCATCATGGTCGGGCCGGCCTGGATCGCGGTGCGCTGCATGTGGTGCATGACGCCGCGCATGCCGCCCATCTCCTCGCCGCCGCCCGCGCGCCCCGGCCCGCCGTGGACCAGCATCGGCAGCGGTGACCCGTGTCCGGTGGACTCCTTGGCGTCCTCGGCGTTCAGCACCAGCAGCCGGCCGTGCCACGGCGCGGCGCCGAGCACGACCCGCCGGGCGAAGTCCGGGTCGGCCGTGACGACCGAGCCGACCAGGCTGCCCTGGCCGCGCGCGGCGAGCGCGACCGCGTGCTCGGCCGAGGTGTACGGCAGCAGCGTGCTGACCGGCCCGAACGCCTCGACCTCGTGCGGCTCGGGCCGCTCGGGGTCGTCGGCGCGCAGCAGGATCGGCGACATGAACGCGCCGCGCTCGGCGTCGGCGCCGGCCACGTCCACGCTCTCCGGGTCTCCGAACACGATCCGGCCCGCCGACAGCAGCGCCTTCAGGCTGCGCCGGACCTCCTCGCGCTGCTCGAGCGTTGCCAGCGCGCCCATCCGTACGTCCGGCGAGGACGGGTCGCCGACGGTCACCTTGGCGAGCCGCTCGCTCGCGGCCCGTGCGACGTCGTCGATCAGCTCGGCCGGTACGAGCGCGCGGCGGATCGCCGTGCACTTCTGGCCCGCCTTCACCGTCATCTCGGAAACGAGCTGCTTGACGAACAGGTCGAACTCGGCCGTGCCCGGGCCGGCGTCGGGGCCGAGGATCGAGCAGTTCAGCGAGTCGGCCTCGGCGTTGAACCGCACCGCGTGGGCGACCACGGCCGGGTGGGTGCGCAGCCGCTGCGCGGTCGCGGCGGACCCGGTGAAGGCCACCAGGTCCTGGCCGGTCACGTGGTCGAGCAGGTCGTGGGCGTCGCCGCAGACGAACTGCACGGTGCCCTCGGGGAGGATGCCCGACTCGACGATCAGCTCGACCAACCGCGCGGTGAGGTACGCCGTCTGGGGCGCCGGCTTGATCAGGCTCGGCACGCCCGCGAGGAAGGCCGGCGCGAGCTTCTCCAGCGGGCCCCACATCGGGAAGTTGAACGCGTTGATCTGGACCGCGATGCCGGTCAGTGGGGTGCAGATGTGCTGGCCGACGAACGTGCCGCCCTTGCTCAGCGGCTCGACGGCGCCCTCGACCAGAATGGTGTCGTTGGGCAGCTCGCGCTTGCCCTTGCTCGCGTAGGACAGCAGTACGCCGATGCCGCCGTCGACGTCGATCTGGGAGTCGACGCGGGTGGCGCCGGTACGCGCCGACAGCGCGTACAGCTCGTCGCGGTGCTCACGCAGGTGCAGCCCGAGGGCCTTGAGCATGACGGCGCGCTGGTGGAAGGTCAGCGCGCGCAGCGCGGGGCCGCCGACGCGGCGGCCGTACTCCAGCGCGGCGCCCAGGTCGATGCCGGTCGTGGAGATCCGCGCGACCTCCTCGCCGGTCACCGCGTCCTTCAGCGGTGCGCCCTCGTCCGTCGGAACGTGCCATGAACCGGAGACGTAGCTGCTCAGCGGAGCCAACGGGCCCTCCAAAGGCTCGAATTACCGACCGTACGTTCAGTCAGGATGCTAGCGTGCGGGACCGGCGGATGGAAGCCCAGGTCAGTCCCAGTCGTGGAAGCCGCGGCCGGACTTGCGGCCCAGCTCGCCGCGCGCGACCTTCTCGCGCAGCAGCCGTGGCGGCGCGAACCGGTCGCCCAGCGTGCGGTGCAGGTGCTCGGCGATGGCCAGGCGGACGTCCAGGCCCACCAGGTCGGTGGAGCGCAGCGGCCCCATCGGGTGCCGGTAGCCGAGCTCCATGGCCCGGTCGATGGACTCCGCGTCCGCCACCCCCTCCTCGAGCATCCGGATCGCCTCGAGCCCGAGCAGGACGCCGAGCCTGCTGGTGGCGAACCCGGGGGAGTCCCGTACGACGACCTCGGTCTTGTCCAGGGCCCGTACCCACTCCAGCACCCGGTCACGTACGGGCCCGGCGGTCTCGGGGCCGATCACGACCTCGACGAGCTTCGAGGCCGGGACCGGGTTGAAGAAGTGCATGCCGAGGAAGCGCTCGGGCCGGCGCAGCGCCGCGGCCAGCTCGGTGATCGGCAGCGAGCTGGTGTTGGTGGCCAGCACGGTCTCGTCCGGCAGGACGGTCTCGGCCGCGGCGAGCACCTCGGCCTTCAGGCCCGCGAGCTCCGGGACGGCCTCCACGACGAGCTCCGCGTCGGCGGGCAGCTCCGCGAAGTCCGCGACGATCCGTACGCGGTCCAGGACCTCCGCCTCGGTGCCGGGCAGCTTGCCGCGCTCGGCGGCACGGCGCAGGCCGGTCGCGATCCGGTCGCGCGCCGCCTCGGCGGCGTCGGCACCGGCCTCCACCACGACGACCTGCGCGCCGATCGTGGCGAAGGACTGGGCGATTCCGGCGCCCATCCGCCCGCCGCCGATCACGCCGACGATCTTCGGGTTCACGATGACCTCCTCCGCTCCAGGAACCGCCGCATCCGGTCCCGCTTGTCCTCGGTCTCGAACAGGACCGCCTGGGCCAGGTCGTCGGCCAGCGGATGCGGCCCGTCGGCGTCCAGTACGAGCTTGGTCAGCCGCAGCGCGGCCGGGGCGCTGCGCGCCATCCGGTCCAGCAGGCCGTGGGCGCGCTCGAGGAGGTCCTCGGCCGGCACCACCTCGGCGACCAGCCCGAACCGCTCGGCGTCGGCGGCCTCCAGCATGCGCCCGGCCAGCAGGACCTGCTTGGCGACGGACCGGCCGACCAGCTCGCCCAGCCGCCAGCACGCACCGGCCGCGGCGAGGATGCCCAGGCCGGGCTCGGGGTTGCCGAACACCGCCGTGGGGCTCGCCAGCCGGATGTCGCAGGCGTACGCGAGCTCGGCGCCGCCGCCCAGCGCGTACCCGTCGATGGCGGCGACGGTGGGCTGCGGCAGCCGGGCGATCCGGTCGAACAGCCGGCTGTTGATGCCGGCGAGGGCCTGGTCGCGGCCGCGTTCGAGCAGCTCGCCGATGTCGGCGCCGGCCGCGAACACCCCGTCCCGTCCGGTCAGCAGCAACGGCCGGGGCCGCCGCTCCAGCTCGGCGCAGACCGTGTGCAGCTCCTCGATCATGGCCGCGTTGATGGCGTTCTTGGCCTCGGGCCGGTCGAGGACGACGACCACGCGGTCGTCCCGCTCGGTCACGGCGATGGTGTTCACACGCGCTCCAGAAGCATCGCGACGCCCTGGCCGACCCCGACGCACAGGGTCGCGAGCCCGTACCGGGAGTCCTCGCGCTCCAGCCGGCCCAGCATCGTGACGACGATCCGCGCGCCCGAGCAGCCGAGCGGGTGGCCCAGCGCGATCGCGCCGCCGTCCGCGTTGACCCGGTCCTCGTCCAGCTTGAGCCGCCGCATCACCGCCAGGCTCTGCGCGGCGAACGCCTCGTTGAGCTCGATCACGCCCACGTCGGCGAGCCGATGGCCGGTACGTGCGAGCAGCTTCTCGGTGGCCGGGACCGGGCCCAGGCCCATGAGCTGCGGCGGGACACCGGCGGCGGCGCTCGCCACGACGCGTGCGCGCGGCGTCAGCCCGTAGCGCTCGACCGCGGCCTCGCTCGCGAGCACCACGGAGGCGGCCCCGTCGGACAGCGGTGAGGACGACCCCGCGGTGACGACGCCTCCCTCACGGAAGATCGGCCGCAACGCCGCGAGCCTGCCGTGCGACGTCGTACGGCGGGGGCCCTCATCCGTGGTCACCTCGTCGTCGCCGGACGGAACCGCGACGATCTCGCCCGCGAACCGGCCGGCGTCGGCCGCGGCGACCGCGCGCACGTGGCTGCGCAGCGCGTACTCGTCGCACTCCTCACGGCTTATTCCGTCCAGGTCGGCGACCTGCTCGGCGGTCTCGCCCATCGACAGCGTGATCCGCCGGGTACGCGGGTCGGCCTCCGCCGGGACCTTGCGGTCGGCGTCGGCGAAGCGCGGGTTGGTGAACCTCCAGCCCAGCGAGGTGTCCGACACCTCGCCGGGGCGCGCCCACGGGGTGCCGGGCTTGGCCATCACCCAGGGCGCCCGCGTCATCGACTCCACGCCGCCCGCCACCACGATGTCGGCCTCGCCCGAGCGGATGGAGCCCGCAGCGGTCGCGATCGCGGTCAGGCCGCTGGCGCACAGGCGGTTCACGGTGTACGCGGGCACCTCGTCGGGCAGGCCCGCCAGCAGCACCGCCATCCGCGCGACGTTGCGGTTGTCCTCACCTGCCTGGTTGGCCGCGCCGAGCACGACCTCCTCGACGGCGTCCGGGGGCAGCCCGGTGCGGCGTACGACCTCGCCCACCACCAGAGCGGCCAGGTCGTCCGGGCGTACGCCGGCCAGCGCGCCGCCGTGGCGCCCTTGCGGGGTGCGCACCCCATCGATCACAAAGACCTCGGTCATGGGCCTGCACCTTTCCCCGATTTCATGACGTCAGCGTAGGTCCCGCCGTCACGTCTGCGGGTCATTCTTAACCGTCCGTTCGGTCAGTTTCAAGCGGAGTGGAGCAGGTGCTGCGATACTCGTCCACGTGACCACCGCAGACAACGCCAGGCCGACGCGGCGGGGACGGCCCGGCTATGACAAGGAATCCTTGTTGCAGGTCGCGGTGAAGGTCTTCAACGAGCGCGGCTACGACGGCACGAGCATGGACGACCTGTCCAAGAAGCTCGGCATCACCAAGTCGGCCATCTACTACCACGTGGCCAGCAAGGACGAGCTGCTCCAGCTCGCCGTCGACCGGGCCCTCGACGGGCTCTTCGCCGCGGCCGACGAGGCCACGGCGATGGAGGGACGCGCGGTCGAGCGGCTCGAGCACCTGATCCGGTCCAGCGTCGCCGTCCTGGTCGACCGGCTGCCGTTCGTCACCCTCCTGCTGCGCGTACGCGGCAACACCGCCGTCGAGCGCCGGGCGCTGGCCCGCCGCCGGGAGTTCGACCATTTGGTGTCGGAGCTGGTCGCCCAGGCCGAAGCCGAGGGCGACATCCGGCCGGGCGCCGACCCGGCCGTCACGGGCCGCCTGCTGTTCGGCATGGTCAACTCGCTGATCGAGTGGTATAAGCCGCGCGGCGGCATGAAGGGCGACGAACTCGCCGGGACCGTCTGCGACATCGCCTTCGGCGGCCTGCGCGTCCACCAGGACGACCGCGGATAGGACGGCGTGGCCGTTTCCGGACACTGCGCCGGCGGGCGATCGCCCGGCTACGGATTGTGCGACAAATGGCGCCGCCGCCCTCGGCGGACCCGAATCCATGCCTGACCGAGTAGCGAATTGCTACTTTCCGTATCCGTTCTGACACCCTCGCTTCGGCCGGCCCGAAACAGGCCGTCCTCGGAAGGGCTAACGGATCACTGCTGGTAGCGGAGCATTTACTGAGTCAGAAAACAATTCATTAAGGCTTGGTGAAACTTAGTACCAGGGGGTAATTTACCGCGTGCTGATCACTTGACGTGACTGAAACCCCGAGGAGACCCCATGTCGACAGACGCGGGCCGCGCCACCGGCCATGTGCACTGGAAGCGATTCGCCGCGATCATCGGCCCAGGAGCGCTGGGCGCCGGTGCGCTGGTGTTCATGACCGCCCAGGGCGCGATCGCCTCGTCCTTCGCGGTGGCCGGCTCTAGTTTCAAGGTCTCCGTCGACTCCCTGGACGGCAAGGGCTTTGAGCAGTTCGGTGGCCTCGACAAGTCCGCGGACGGCAAGGTCCATCCGGTTCAGGTGTCCGGGATTCGCACTGCGACCATCAGGAACATGTGCCAGTCGATGGCCGTTCCGACCCCACTCGGCACCTTGACCGTCGTCCTGCACGCCGGTGGTCCCGGCAGTGCGCCGGTGGAGGCGAAGAACCTCGTGATGGACGTCGATTCGCTGTCCGCCAACGCGGAGTTCTCCAATATCGAGATCGGCCGGGACGCCGCCACGGTCAACGAAGTGCCCGGCGTCAAGGGACCGAGTGGTGGGTTCGGCCAGCAGGCCACCCGGGTGCATCTGGACCACGTGCACCAGACCGCATGGGCCACCACCGCCGGCACGTTCAAGCTCAACGGCCTGCGCATGAGCCTCAGCTCCGGTTCTCATGACTGCTTCTGATCGTCGTGGCTTCCGGAACTGGCGGCGTACGCGTCCCTTCTGGGGCGGCGTGTTCACCGTCGCGTCGGGTGTCGAGATCATCCTGATCCCGCTGGCGCCCAGCGGCGTCACGATTCATCAGGGCATCGCCGGCATCGGCAGCTGGCTCGCCGGTGCGCTGCTGATCACGGCCGGGTTGCTGATGTGGTTCCAGCCGCAGCAGCGATCCTTCTTCGGGATCCTGGCCGTCCTGCTGGCGCTCGGATCGTTCGTCACCTCCAACCTGGGAGGCTTCCTCTTCGGGATGCTGCTCGGCCTGCTCGGCGGTGCGCTCGGCTTCGCCTGGGCTCCGCGTGCGGCGGACCCGGCCGAGGGGAGCCCCGAGGATCCCGGCGGACCCGCGCTGAGCACCCGCCCGTCCGAGACGGAGTCGGACGCGGAGATCACGCGGTCGGACCTGGAGATCCCGAGGGTGGATCCGGGCGAAGGCGTAGCGCACCGGTCCGGCTCCCGCCACCTCGGCCTGGCCGTGGCGCCCGCGCTGCTCAGCGCCGGCCTCATGGGCGCCCCGGCGCTGCACCAGGACGTCACGCCCATGCCATCGGACCCGGGCCCATCGGCGCCGCCCACGCCGTCCGCCACGCCGACGCCGTCTCCCACGCCCACACCTCCTGGTAAGCAGGGCGGGGAGAGTACCTGTGACCCCGGCACGCCGGACGCCGGGCACACCGCCTCACCGTCGCCCAGCACGCCCGGGCCGGACGAGGACTGCAAGGCACCGAAGGACTGCCCGGCGCCCGAGACGGCGTCAGGGTTGTCGAACAGCGAGATCGCCAAGGAGATGGCCAAGGCCGCCACGTGTGTGAAGCCCGGCAAGGTCCTCGATACGGCCTCGTCGCAGGCGCCGGTGGCGACCGACCCGGTCACGCTCAAGGCGACGTCCCTGACGATGTCCGGGCTGCACTACGACGGCGTGGTGGACATGCCGACCGGCGACGGCACCCCGGTCAAGATGATGCGGTTCCACATGGGACACGTGGTGATCCACCACGTCGACCAGAGCTTCGGCAAGGGCGCCGCCCGCGCGCGCCTGCGCGCCGGCACGCTCACCTTCGACGGCGGCGTCGTGATGTACGCGACGAAGATGTCATCGAAGCTCTTCGGGATCCTGCGGCTGACCTTCACCCCGGAGAACCCGCCGCCCTTCGTACCGTCCTACCTCTACATGACCGACGTGATCTCCGAGCAGTCCAGCGTCAGCGCGAACTCCGGCTCGATGGAAGGCCTCGACCTCTCCGTCTGAGAGACTGTTGGGGAGTCCTCGTCCGTCGCGAGCGGCGGGCCAGGGGGCGCGTCGCGAGGCGGAGGAGGGAGTCGGCCTGGTGTCGGCCGGCGATCGACGACAACGCGGCGAGGCGTCGCCTGGGTGCCGCGCAGTAGGGCATGGGGCTCCCCAACAGTCTCTGAGGCGCGCCCTCCGGCCGGCCTTGCCGCCGGCCGGGGGGCGGCCGTCGGTGGCTCCGCCGAGCAGGTGTTCCCGCCGTTCCGTGAAGGTCGTCGCGCGCGGGCCGGGTCGTCAGGCGCGCAGTGCCTCCGGTGCGCTGCGGCAGGCATCGGCCGCATTGTCCGGGCCTGGGCGAGCGCCTGTCTCGGCAGGCGTGCCCGCGAGGCCGAAGATCTGCCACTGCCCGCGCGCGAGGTTCCGGTTCAGCGGACGCGGGTGCCCTGAACGACGACCGCGGCCGGGCGGGCGAGGACGCCCGGGTCTTCGCGAGGGTCGTCGTGATAGCTGACCAGATCGGCGAGCTCGCCGGAGCCGAGGCCACCGACGCCCAGGAAACGGTGTGCCGCGGTGCTGGCCGAGGCGAGCGCGACCTCCGGCGCGAGCCCGAGCTCGGTCATCAACGCGACCTCCCGTGCGATGCTCCCGACCACGTCGGTCCCGGCCAGGATCGTGACACCGTGCTCGACCGCGGCGGGCAGCAGGTACCTGAGACGCTCCCGGCGCCGCGATCGACGTTTCCGCCGCTCGTGATCGTCCGCCGGCCGCGGTTCGATCCCGGCGCAGAGCGTCGGCGTCCACGCGCCACCCTGGGCCGCCAATGTCGTGAGGTCGGCCTCGTCGAGCCCGTCACCATGCTCGACGGAGTCCACTCCGGCGGAGATCAGCTCTTTGACGAAGCCCGTGTTCGTATGGACGGCCACGCGAGCACCGGCGTCATGCACGGCCCCGACGAGTCCGCGGATGTCGGCGATCGCGTACGTGGGCACGGACTCCGCCGTCCGCCGGTCCGGCGGTCCCAGGACCGGGAAGTCACCGATGAGCTTCACCCAGGACGCTCCCGCGTTGATCTCCGCGATCGCGGCCTCCACCAGTACCTCGGCGGGGACCGGGTCGTGCAGGGCGGAGAAATACTGATTCTCCGGTGCCAGGAAGCGCCCGCAGGCCAAGAGCCGCACTCCATCGCCGTCGGCCGCCAGCTCCAGCGTGATGCCGCCCGGGCTGCCCGTGTCACGGACCACCGTGACTCCGGCGGCCCTGCCGGCGGCGAGGTTCGTCCGTGCCTCCTGGGCGTTCAACGCGATGGGTCCGCCGTCCACGCCGTGCCCGACGCTGAGATGGCAGTGCGCATCGACCAGGCCGGGCAGAACGAAACGGCCGGGCAGCTCCTCGGCATCGGCGAGTGGCGTGGACGTCCACCGGCCCTGCGCGGTGATTCCACCGTCCAGTGGACCGCCATCGGGGAGCAGGACCGCGTTCACGCGCCAAGGTGCCATGGCGTCGACTGTAGAGAGCGAACCTCCAAGGGCGGGGGTCAGAGGTGGGCGATCAGGGTCCCCGGGCGTTCGAAGCAGTCGGCGACGAAGCGGAGGAAGCCGCCGGCCACCCCGCCGTCGCAGACGCGGTGGTCGAAGGCCAGCGACAGTTGGGTCACCGGGCGCAGCCGGATCTCGCCGTCGACGCCCCAGGGGCGCTCGAAGATCCGGCCGACGCCGAGCATGGCGGCCTCGGGGTGGTTGATGATCGGGCTGGAGCCGTCGACGCCGAACACCCCGTAGTTGTTGAGCGTGAACGTCCCTCCGGTCAGGTGCTGCGGGGTGAGCCGGCCCTCGCGCGCGTCCTCGGTGCGCTTCCGCAGGCCGGCGGCCAGCTCGGTGAGGGTGAGACGGTGGGCGTCGTGCACGACCGGTACGACGAGACCGCGGTCGGTCTGCGCGGCGAAGCCGAGGTTGATCCGCGGAAGCTGGACGATCTCCTCGCGCTCGGTGTCGACGTACGCGTTGAGCTCGGGGAACTTTCGCAGGCCCGCCACGCAGATCCGGCCGAAGAGCGCCAGCATCCCGATCCGGGCGTCGGGACAGGCGAGGTTGATCTCCTTCTTGAGCTCCATGAGCCCCGTGGCGTCGACGTCGACCCATGTGGTGGCGTCGGGGATCTCACGGCGGCTGCGGGACAGCTTCTCGGCGACGGTACGCCGCAGCCCCCGCAGCGGGATCCGCACCGGCTCGGACGCATCCCTAGCGGCTGCGACGCCGTTGGCCGTCGCGCCGCCCGTGGCCGCACCGTTCGCCGCCCCGCCGGTCGCGCCGACGGTCACACCGTCCGCAGCGCTGACGGCCGGGCCGTCGGCCGCGATGCCGGACGCGGCGACCGCGGCCTCGATGTCGCGGCGGAGCACGACGCCGCCGGGCCCGCTGGGCGTCAGCGCCGCGACGTCGATCGCGTGCGCACGCGCCAGGCGGCGTACGACCGGTGAGATGACCCGAGGCACCTCGGCCGTCGCCGCCGGCGTGGCGAATGCGGGTGCCGTGACAGCCGTCGCGGACGCGCTGCCCGTCGTCGCAGCCGTGGCGGGCGTCGCGGAAGGCGTCGTCGCGCTGACGGGATCCGGCTGCCCGGTCTGGCGGGCGGCGCGGGCGGCTCGGCGGCGGGACCGGGGCTTCTCGCTGGTGCCGTACCCGATCAGTACGTTGCCGGACCCGGCGCGTTCCTCCTCGCGGTACCGCTCGTCGGGGACGGTCACCGCGATGAGCGGCGCGCCGACGTCGAGGACCGTGCCGGGCTCGCCGTACAGGCGTACGACGGTGCCGGCGATCGGGCTGGGCACGTCGACGGCGGCCTTGGCCGTCTCGACGTCGACGACGATCTGGTCGACCGTCACCACGTCGCCGACCGCGACCCGCCACTGCAGGATCTCTGCCTCGGTGAGGCCCTCGCCGAGGTCGGGCAGGCGGAACACCCGCTCGGTGCCGCTGGCGTTCACGCGCCGCCTCCCGTCGTGAGGTACCGCGTGTCGGGTTCGTCGTCGCGCTGGAGGCGGTCGAGGGTGTCGAGGATCCGGTCGACGTTCGGCAGGTGGTGGTGCTCGAGCATCGGTGGCGGGTACGGGATGTCGAACCCGGTCACCCGCAGCACGGGCGCGTGCAGGCTGTGGAAGCAGCGTTCCTGTACGCGCGCGGCGATCTCGGCGCCGACGCCGGCGAACCCGGCGGCCTCGCCGACCACGACGCACCGGCCGGTACGGCGTACGGACGCGGCGACGGTCTCGTCGTCGAACGGCACGATCGTGCGCAGGTCGACGACCTCCAGGTCCCAGCCCTCTTCGACGGCGGCCTCGGCGGCCTTCATCGCGACCGGCACCGTCGGACCGTACGCGACCAGCGTCGCGTCGGCGCCGCTGCGGCGGATCGCGGCCCGGCCGAACCCCTCGGTGCGCACCGGCAGGGTGACCTCGGAGCGGGACCAGTACAGCTTCTTGGGTTCGAGGAAGACGACCGGGTCGGGGTCCTCGATCGCATCGAGGAGCAGCGAGTACGCGTCCTCGACGGTCGCTGGGGTGACGACCTTCAGGCCGGGGGTGTGGGCGTAGTACGCCTCGCTGGAATCGCAGTGGTGCTCGACGCCGCCGATCCCGCCCGCGTACGGGACGCGGATGACGATGGGCAGCTCGATCCGGCCGCGCGTACGGTTCCGCATCTTCGCGACGTGCGAGGCGATCTGCTCGAACGCCGGGTACGCGAACGCGTCGAACTGCATCTCGACGACGGGACGGAAGCCGCCCATCGCCATCCCGACCGCGAAGCCGACGATGCCGGCCTCGGCGAGCGGGGTGTCGAAGCAGCGGTCCTCGCCGAACTTGGCGGTCAGCCCGTCGGTGATGCGGAAGACGCCGCCGAGCGGGCCGACGTCCTCGCCGAAGACCAGGACGCGCTCGTCGTCGTCCATCGCGTCGCGCAGCGCGGCGTTGAGCGCCTGCGCCATGGTGGTGTCCGTCATGCCGACGCCTCCTCGGCCTCGAGCTCGGACCCCAGCAGCGCGCGCTGCTCGCGCAGCTGCGGGGTCGGCGTGCGGTAGACGTGGTCGAACAGGCTCAACGGCTCGAGTTCGGGGTCGGCGTTCATCGCGGTACGCAGCCGGGCGGCGAACTCCTCGGCCTCGGCCCCGGCCGCCTCGACATCGGCGTCGGTCAGGTCGCCCTTGCGCCGCAGGTACGCCTCGAGGCGGGCGACCGGGTCGCGGCGGCGCCAGCGTTCGACCTCGGCGTCATCCCGGTAGCGGGTGGCGTCGTCGGCGTTGGTGTGCGACTCGATCCGGTACGTGTGCGCCTCGACGAGGAAGGGCCCGTTGCCGGCGCGCGCGTGCTCGGCGGCGGCGGCCAGGACGGCGAGCACGGCGACCGGGTCGTTCCCGTCGACCTGCTCGGAGCGCACCCCGTACCCGACGCCCTTGTACGACAGGCTCGGGGCCGCGCTCTGGCGTTCCAGGGGGACCGAGATGGCGTAGCCGTTGTTCTGGATCAGGAAGATCACCGGCGCCTTGAACACCGCGGCGAAGTTGACCGCCTCGTGGAAGTCGCCCTCACTGGTCGCGCCGTCACCGACGAGGACCATCGCGATCCGGCCGGTGCCCTTGCGCTGCTCGGCGTACGCGAGCCCGGCGGCGTGCACGGTCTGGGTCGCGAGGGGCGTGCACTGCGGCGCGACGTGGTGGTGGGCCGGGTCGTACCCGCAGTGCGAGTCGCCGCGCAGCAGCGACAGCACCTCCACCGGTTCGATGCCGCGCGTCACCAGCGCCACCGAGTCGCGGTACGTGGGGAAGAGCCAGTCGCCGTCCTCGAGGGCGAGGACGCCGCCGACCTGGCACGCCTCCTGGCCGAGGCTCGAGGGGTAGACGGCGAGGCGGCCCTGCTTGGTCAGCGCCGTCGCCTGGGCGTCGAACCGGCGTCCGATGACCATCCGGCGGTAGGCCTCGACCAGCAGTTCGCGGCTCGGTTCGGCGTAGCGGGGGCGCGGGCGCGCCTGGGCGCCACCGTCCGTCAGGAAGCGAACCGGCTTCGCCGACGGCAGCAGCGCCTTCGGGTCGCCGTCATGGCGTCGTTCGGTCACGGAACGTCACCTTCTCATTCGGACGATTTTCGGAAATAGTGGCTCGACCAGGGCACTTGGCTCAATAGCGGCACTAAACTCGGGACATTCGGTGCCGATAGAGGGGCGAATATGGGCCACTCGTACTTCGAAGTGCCGCGATCCGACGGTCCGGTGGGACATTCGGCGGCTCCGCTCGACGACGTCGACCGCGCGATCCTGCGGGAACTCAGGGTCGACGGCCGCCTGTCGATGCGCTCCCTGTCCGAACGCGTGAACGTCTCGCGCTCCAACGTCTACGCCCGCGTCGAGCGCCTGGTCGCCGACGGCGTCATCACCGGGTTCACCGTGCGCACCGATCCGGTACGCGCCGGGCTGGGCACCACGGCGTACGTCCTGCTCACCGTCGACCAGAACTCCTGGCGCGAGGTCTCCGAACACCTGCGCGACGTGCCGTACATCCAGCACCTGGCGTTCGTGGGCGGCGACGTCGACATGGTGATGCTGGTGCGCACCCCCGACAACGTGACCCTGCGCGACGTCGTCCTCGCCAAGGTCCACGCGGTGCCGGGGATCCGCTCCACCCGTACCTGGCTCGTCTTCGAAGAGGTCGCGGGCCGCTGGGACCTCGTCGCGGGCGACGGCTAGGAGGCAGCGGACCCACGTCCAGGCTGGCGCGGATCCTGCTCGGCGCGGCGGCGTAAGCCTCACTCGACTCCGGTGTCGTCGGGCGTGCTCCGGGCCAGGGCCGCCAGCGTGCCGAGGGCCGTCGACAGCGTCTCCACCGTCGGCGACGCCAGCGCGAGGCGTACGGCGCTGGGCGCGTGGCTCGGGACGACGGTGAACGCCGCGGCCGGGGTGACGGCGATGCCGTGCCGGGCCGCCGCGGCGACGAACGTGTCGGCGCGCCAGGGGGCGGGCAGCCGCCACCAGCAGTGGTAGGCGTGCGGGTCGGCCTCGATGGCGAACCCGGCGAGCCGCTCGCGCACGAGGTCCTGGCGCAGGGCCGCGTCGCGCCGCTTGGCGCGCTCGAGTACGGCGACGGTGCCGCCGGCCATCCACCGCGTCGCGGCGTCGAGGGCGAAGCGCGGCGCGGTCCACCCGCCGGAGCGCAGCGCGGCGGCGACGCGCTCGGTGATGCTCGGGGCCACGACGAACCCCAGCGTCAGGCCGGGCGCCACCCGCTTGGACAGGCTGTCGACCACGACGACGTGCGCGGGCGCGAGCGCGGCCAGCGGCGGGACGTCCTCGCGCAGGAAGGAGTAGACGGCGTCCTCGATCGCGGGCACGCCGAGCTCCTGGAAGCACGCGGCGAGCTCGGCGCGACGGCGCTCGTGCGCGGTCACGCCGAGCGGGTTGTGCAGCGTCGGCTGCAGATAGACGGCGCGCAGCGGGCCCGCGGACCGTACGGCGTCCGGCACCAGGCCCGCCTCGTCCATCGCGAGCGGTACGAGCGTGACGCCGAGCCGCGCTGCGATGCCCTTGACCACGGGATACGTCAGCGCCTCGACGCCGAGCCGCTCGCCGACGGGTACGAGCGCGGAGATGGCGGCGGCGATCGCCTGGCGCCCGTTGCCGGCGAGCATGACGTGCTCGGGCCGCGGCGCCCAGCCCGCGCGCGACATCACGCTCGCCGCCGCCTCGCGGGCCTGCGGCGTGCCCGCCGCGCCCACCGGGGTGAGCGACGCCGCGAGCACGTCGGGGCGCAGCAGGCCGCCGACGCTCTCGGCGAGGAGCGCGGACTGCTCGGGCAGCAGGGGGAAGTTCATCTCGAGGTCGACCCGTACGCCCGCGGTCGGTTCGGTGAGCGCCGGCTCGCCGGGCGTCGGCGCCGCGCGGACGAACGTCCCCCGGCCGACCTCGCCGACGGCCAGGCCCCGGCGGATCAGCTCCCCGTACACGCGGGCCGCGGTGGAGCTCGCGATGCCGTGCTGCCGGGCGAACCTCCGCTGAGGCGGTAGACGGTCCCCGGCCTTGAGGCGGCCCGACGCGATCCGCGCGGCGACCGCGTCGGCGATCACCCGATAGTCGTCCACGACATCTCCTACATTGCACCGAGAGCATTTTCTATATTGCATTGAGATTTTGCTGCGAATAGCCTCGAGTGGTCAAGGCGAGAGGGGCTTGGGCATGGTCTTCGTCAACGGGGTCACCATCGCGTACGACGACGAGGGATCCGGTGGCACCGCGCCGCCGGTGATGCTCGTCCACGGGCATCCGTTCGACCGCACGATGTGGCGTCCGCAGGTCGACCACCTGGTCCGCTCCGGCCGGCGGGTGATCGTGCCCGACCTGCGCGGCTACGGGGAGAGCGAGGTCGTACCGGGCACGACGCTCCTGGAGACCTTCGCCGGTGACCTCGCCGCGCTCCTCGACGACCTCGGCGTCGACGGGGTCGTCCTCGGCGGCCTGTCGATGGGCGGCCAGATCGTCATGGAGTTCCACCGCCTGTTCCCGCACCGGGTACGCGGCCTGCTGCTCGCCGACACCGCCGCTCAGGCGGACACGGCCGAGGCGAAACGCGTACGCCACGCGACCGCCGACCGCCTCCTGCGCGAGGGAATGGCCGCGTACGCGGACGAGGTCCTGCCCAAGATGGTGACCCCGGCCACCATCCGGGCCCTCCCGTCGGTCGCCGCCCACGTCCTGCGCATGATGCGCGGCACGTCCCCCGAGGGTGCCGCGGCGGCGCTCCGCGGCCGCGGCGAACGCCCCGACTACGTCGCGTCGCTGTCCGGCGTCACGGTGCCGACCCTCGTCGTCGTCGGCAGCGAGGACGAGTACACCCCCATCCCCGACGCCCGCCTCATGCACGAGCGCGTCCCCGACTCGACGCTGGTCATCATCGAGGGAGCCGGGCACATGCCCAACCTCGAGCGCCCTGCCGCGTTCGACGAGGCCCTGACCGAGCTCCTCGACGCGATCCCGTAGGGCGGATCAGATCGTCAGCGGGTTCTCGTCCATCCAGGAGGCCAGCCGATCGCGGTCGAGCAGGATGAGATGCCCCGCCGCCTCGGCGATGGCGGGCTTGGTGAAGGTGCTGGAGGTGACGAGCACCCCCACATGTCCGGCGTAGCCGGAGTGCAACGCGCCGATCAGGTTGCGCACCCGATCGGACCCGACGGTCTTCTTCTGGCGCTTGCACTGCACGGCGATCCGGCGCCCGTCGGCCGCCACCGCGACGACGTCGACCCCGCGGTCTCCGGCACGGCCGACGACCTCGACGGAGCGGTAGCCGTCGCGGCGGAGCAGGAGGGCGGTCAGGTTCTCGAACTCGGGGCCGGTCATCACGTCGACCGACTCCAGGTTGGCGATCTCGCGTAACCGCGCCGCGTGCTGCTCCGCCTCCTGTCTCGCCATGGCGCGGAAGACAAGTGCGGCGAGGAACAGCACGAGTCCGACGGAGAGGCCTCCGACGATCCACGGCCAGTACGCGGACACGATGAGGATGACGAGTGCGGTCGCCGTGCCGGCGGCCAGTGCCGTGCCGGCGACGGCGGCCGCCCGTAAGAGGGGAGAGGTGTTCGAAAGCCGCTCAGGGGCGGGAGCGGCGGGGGAGGATTCGTCCATTGGCGGTCTCCGCAGGGTCGTCGGCTGGTCGCAGAATGCCACGAGCCGCCGACATTTCACCAAGAATCGCGCGCTGACTCCGGTGGCGAACGCTCACCCGCGATGGTGGGCGGTCATGGCGCTGGGGGTGTGGCGCCACGCGATGTGCCCGGGGCTGGCGCCGGCGGGGGTCCACTCGCGGTCGAGGAGGTCGAAGAAGTCCCCGTCCGCGCACTGGCCGCCGCGGGGCTGGCCGATGTAGATCAGCAGGTCACCGGCGTACGCGCGGAGGGCGGCGGCGGCCCAGGGGTCGTTGCGGGAGGGCCAGCACAGGAGCAGCGCGCGGTCCGGGTGGTGGGCGGCGGCCCCGTGGTCACCGCGCAGCAGATGCGTGTACTCGACGCCGTCGGTGTAGGCGTTGGCGGCCGGGTCGGCGGGCTCGTAGGCGACGACGTCGATCCGGGCCTGGCGTGCCTGCCAGGACCAGTAGCCCGAGCCCGCGCCGACCTCGGCCAGGCCGCGCCCGCCGAGCGTACGGGCGAGCCAGGCGAGGTCGCCGGGGGAGGGGATCGCCCATGCGTACCGCTTGGCCAGCAGGTGGTGGCCGACCGGCAGCTCACGCGTGAAGCCGTCGGGGCTCAGCCCGGCTCCCGGATCGCGCACCGAAGGGAACTGCCGGACGATCTCCCAGTACGGGTTGTCGACCCCGGCGGGAGTGACCTGGTCATGCGCGCTGCCCGCGATGCGCGCGACCTCCGCATGAGGCCCGTGCGCCCACCACTGGTGGATTTCGGCGAGCTCGGCCGACACGGTCACCATGATCTCCTCGGCGGACTGCTCCGAGAGTAAGCGCCGGATCAATGCCGCAGAAGCCCTGTATGCCGGGAAGATAGGGCCCCTCGACGCGGCCTGGATCGCCGTCGCCGTCGCCGTCGCCGTCGCCCGGGGACCGGTCCCGGGCGCCGGCCTTAGGGTGTGCGCATGTTCGACGACGTCTGGCCGATCTCCGCCGCCCGGCGCGGGCGGCTGCGCAAGCTGGGCACCTTCAACGGCATCGGCTTCGGCCTGATGAGCTTCAGCCGGGCCGACGCGAGCGGCCGGTAATTCGCGACGTGGTGGTTCACCGTCATGTACCTGCCGGTGATCCCGCTGGACCGCCGCTACTACCTGCACGAGACGTCGGAGACGTTCCACACCGCCGGGGTGTACTCGGAGTCGACGACCAGGTACGCCATCGCCGGCAAGGCCCGGCTACGGGCCGGCGACATCGCGCGCACGTACGCGTACTGCTGGTTGTTCGCGCCGGAGTTCGTCGGCGTCCCCATCATTACGTGGCTGTCCCACGCGGACGGCATCACCGCCGCGCTCGGGGGTGGGGGCTGGGGTCTGGCCGTCGTCATCGTGACGTTCCTGACCTGGCTGCTGGGCTCGATCTTCGCGCTGACCATGCTGCAGCTGCGCTACCGCAAGCGGTGGGCGCCGCTGCGCGAGGCGCGAATGACCGGCTGACCGGCTGATCGGCGGGTCAGAGGGGGAGCGTCACTTCCAGCCGGGTGCCGTGGCCGGGCGGGCTGACGATGTCGATGGTGCCGTTCAGCGCCGCGATCCGGTCGGCGAGGCCGGTGAGACCGCTCCCCAGCGAGGGGTCGGCGCCGCCCTGCCCGTCGTCGCGTACCAGCAGGCGGAGGCGGCCGTCGGCGATGTTCGCCTCGACGCTCACGGCCGTGGCGCGCGCGTGCTTCACGGCGTTCGTCAGGGACTCCGCGACGACGTAGTACGCGGCCACCTCGACGCTGTCGGGCAGGCGCATCTCGAAGCCGGCGTCGAATGTGACGGGTACGGCGGCGTTGTAGGCGAGCCCTCTGATCGCCGGGACGAGGCCCAGCTTGGTCACGTTGCCCGGGTGGATGCCGCGCGCGGTCTCCCGCAGCTCGTCCACGGCCTCCGACAGACCGTCGCCGATCTCGGTGAGCCGGGACCTCAGCGCGGTGGGCACGGAGGTGGGCATCCGCTGTTCGAGGGTGCGCAGGTCCATGGAGAGCGAGACGAGACGCTGCTGGGTGCCGTCGTGCAGGTCGCGTTCGATCTGCCGCCGTGCCTGGTCGGTGGCCGCGACGATCCGCGCGCGGGACGCGATCAGGTCGGCGCGCGTATGGGCGTTGACGATGGCCGTGGACGCCAGGTCGGTGAAGTCGCAGATGCGGGTCTCGGCGTCGGGAGGCAGCAGGAGGTTCTGGGTCGAGAAGGCCGTCATCACGCCCCAGCACCGGCCGTCGACCGTGATCGGCGTGCCGACCCCCGACCGGATGCCGTGCTGCCGCAGGTAGACGCACAGCGGGCTGACCGCGCCGATGAAGCAGTCCATCCGGGCGGGCGCGCACGCGTGCAGCACCATGGACGGAATGTTGTTGCCCGTGATCGTCCAGCACGTGTCGAGCGGCAGCAGTTCGTCCGGCGCGCCCCACGCGCCGATCACGGTCGTCGCCTCGTCGGCCTCGTAGCGCAGCATCCGTACGACGTCCGCGCCGAGGACCCCGCCGACCTCCTCGCACACGGAGTTGAACACCACGGACGGAGCCTCGCCGTGGGCGATCAGCATCGCCACCCGGCGCAGCGCCGTCTGCTCGTCGACGAGCCTGCCGAGCTCCTCGCGGGTCTCCCGCAGCGACGACGACATGGAGTTGAACGCGCGGTCGAGAACGATGGTCTCCCGTACGGCGCCCTGCCGGGCGTGCCTGGTCACGGTCTCGCCCGGACAGGGGGCCGCGGTCCGGGCGTACGGCCGCGTACGGAAGGCCAGGAGGAAGGCGAAGAGGAGGGCCGCGCCGCCCAGCCCGACGGCCGCGGCCACCAGGAGCTGGTGGGCCGTGAGACCGAACACGATCGAGGCCGGCGCAACGACTGCCACCGCGAGGAGCGCGAGCACGCAGCTCGCAATGATCGACCGGCGGTTCTTCAGACCGTCCATGGGATCCCCCGCCGTCGGTTTCAGCATAGACCCGCCGGTCAGCGGCAGAATGGCCCGCATGATGATCGGTCGTCGCCGCGGGATCCGGCCGCCGTACGCTCCGGGCCGGATCGTGCTGGCGGGTGCCGCCGCGGCCACCTGCAGCGGTCTCCCCTCCACGTTGCACGCCCTGGCCACCGGCGGCGATCTTCTCGAGGCCACGAGAGCGGCGGGCACGCTCGTACCCGGCCACCACTCCGGCGTACGGTCCGGCGTCGCCGCCCACCTGGCCGTCTGCGCGGGCTGGACGGCCGTGCTGGCCGCCGCCGACCGGCGGCGACGGCTCGGCCCGCTCGGCGGCATGGCGGCGGGCCTGCTCATCGCGGCGCTCGACCTCGAGATCGTCGGCCGTGCCAACCCGGCGATCCGCGCCCTGCCACGGCTGCCCCAGTGGCTCGACCACGCCGCCTTCGGCGCGATCGTCGGCATCCTCCTTCCGAAGAAGGAAGGCCCTACCCGTGCGGCTCCTGGCAGAGGCCGGTGGAGCAGAGGCGGTAGTCGACGCCTGGACGGAGTGGGGTGCGTGAGGCGAACCGGTAGGTGACGCCCGGCCCGCCGCGGGCGAGCGTGATCAGGTACGGGACGTCGTAGGACCAGCCGCCGTCGTAGCCCTGGAAGACGTCGTCCGCGCCGGCGCGGTAGCCGCTGTCGAACGCCGCCTTCGCGGCGTCGCGTACGCCGGGTGGCACGGTGTCGGTCGCCTGGTCGGCCCGGCCCTCCCGGATGCCGCCGGCCTCGCCCTCCCGTACACCGTCGGAGTGGCCGCGCGCGTACTCGCGGGCCGCGTGGGCGTCGCCACCCGCGGTGGCGCGGCCCAGCGCGAACACCCCGGCCGCCGCGCAGAGGCCGAGAAGGCAGGCCAGCGACCACGTCGTGATCGTCCGTCGTCGAGTTCTCATGAGCCGCTCCGCGCTCGGATGGGTGATGCCTTCCGGAAGCTTCTCATTTCGGACAGGGATGGTGCTTTCGCAGATCTCAGAGGTCCAGGGTGCGGCGGACCGCGGCGCGTACGACGGCGGCCAGGTCGCCGCCCTCGTCGTACGCGCGGCGCTGCACGACGGCGCCGTTGCCCCGGCTCAGCAGCCCGGTGGTCAGGTCGTCGACGGCGCCGAGATCACCGGTGTCCGTGAGCGCGGCGGCCACGTGGTCGCGCAGGGCGCGGATGACGACGCCCGCGGGCGCGGGGCGGCCGGTCACCGGGTGCACCAGCTTGCCGTCGAGCCCGGAACGGCAGGCCCGCCACGACGCGAGGCGCAGCGACTCGGTACGCGCGTGCGGCACCGGCTCTCCGGCCCGCCATTCGCGGGCGGCGGTCGCCACCAGGCCGCGTACGAGCGCGGCCAGCAGGACCGCGTCGTCGACCGCCAGGCAGACGTCGGCGACCCGGATCTCCACCGTCGGGTAGTGCCGCGACAGGCGGGCGTCGAAGTAGATCATGCCCTCGTCCAGCAGCGCCCCGGACTCGATCATGGCCGTGACGAGGTCGTGGTAGGCCTGAGGCGTCCCGAACGGTTCGGTCGGCCCCGCCGAGGGCCAGCGGCCCCACACCTGGTGCCGGTAGCTGGCATGCCCGGTGTCGCGCCCGTGCCAGTACGGGGAGTTCGCGGTCATCGCGATCAGCGGGGCGAGCCACGGGCGGATCCGGTCCAGTACCGCGACGCCCTCGTCCTCGGAGTCGACCCGTACGTGGACATGGCAGCCGCAGGTCAGCTGCTCCTGCGCGGTGAGCGCGTACTCCTCGGCGATCCGCAGGTAGCGCTCGGTGGGCGTGGTCGAGGGCGTGACCGCGAGCGGAGAGGTCGCCAGCGCCGCCACCTGGCAGTTCTGGCGTTCCGCGGCCTCCGCGGCGGTGCGGCGGCGGTCGCGGAGCTCGGAGGAGAGCTGGTCCAGGGTCTCGCACGGCGTGGTGCCCGTCTCGACCTGCTGCCGTTGGAGCTCGGGCTCCGGCCCGTCCCCGGCGACGACGGCCTCGGCCAGCGCCACCGCTGCGCCCGTACCGGGCTCGACGAGCAGGAGCTCCTCTTCGACGCCGAAACTGCGCACCCGCGCCCTCCCCGACAGACGTACGGCGGACCCCTCACCTGCCGATTCACCGGCGGCACCGTGCCTACCCGCTGGACGATCATTCATGCTCGCCCACGATCCGTCGCCGAAGGCTCGCAATGCGCTTATCACGCGCTAATTATTGAGACATGGCCAATGCCCCCGATTCCGGTGACGGTCCGCCCTCCGCACCGGTGCCCCCGCCGCCCTCCGGGCGCTTCGAGGCGGTGTCCCACGCCGCGGAGTCCGCCCAGTCCATCGAAGCCCCCGAGACGGCCCGTACCGAGCAGATCGAGGGGACGCTCACCCGCGAACTGCGCCCCACCCGGATCGTGCCCCGCTGGATCGGCGTGCTGATGATCGCCGCCGGCGGGCTTCTGCTGCCGTGGGTGGCCGGCCTGGCGTTCACCCTGCCGACCCGCCACGAGGCCGCGCACTACGGTGCCTCGTGGATCGGGTTCGACATCGTGCTGTGCGCGATGCTGCTGCGCACCGGCTGGCTCGGCCAGAAGGGCCGGGAGCACATCGAGCTCAGCGCGGCCATCACCGGCACGTTGCTCCTGGTCGACGCGTGGTTCGACGTCGTGACCGCCGACAACGAGCACGAGTTCACGGTCGCGCTCATCCTGGCCCTCGTCGGCGAGATCCCGCTCGCGGGCTTCTGCCTCTGGATCGCCGGGCGCGTGGAGTTCCGCCGCCAGCGCCGGGCCGAGGCGATGGCCAGGCTCCTGCGCCAGCGGCTGGTCCGCCGTACCCAGGACGACTGCGTCAACCCCTGACGTGCCCTATGGATCAGTCGGTCGTGCAGACCTGCCGCAGGCGGCGGGGACCCTGGGGCGCCTGGACGAGGGCCGTCAGGTCGCCGGCGGTCGCGAAGGCCGGCATCGACTGCATCCGGTGGCACACGATGCCCTCACGCAGCGCCCACGGGCAGATCTCGACGCGCTCCAGGCCGAGCGAGTCCATGATCGTCTCCGCGACGATCGCGCCGGCCAGGATCTGGTGGGCGCGTGACGCCGAGACGCCCTTGAGCTTCGCCCGGTGTGCGCGGTCGCGTTTCTCCAGCTCGGGAATGCGGTCGCGCAGCCGGTCCAGCCGGAGCGTACGGGACACGTAGGGCCCGGACTTGGGCGCGCCGGTCAGCCGTGCGAGCTGCTTGAACGTCTTCGAGGTGGCCACCACGTGCCGGGGCTCGGCGTACTCGCGCACCGCGGCGACGGCCTCCTTGAGCCGGTCGCGGACGTGCCGCCGGAGCCGGCGTACGTCGGAGCGGCGGGGCGGGTCGCCCGGCAGGAAGTCACGCGTCAGCCGTCCGGCGCCGAGGGGGAGCGACAGCGCCAGCGCCGGGTCCTGCCCGGTGCCGTACGCGATCTCCAGCGAGCCGCCGCCGATGTCCAGCAGCAGCATCGACCCGGCCGACCAGCCGTGCCAGGCGCGCGCGGCGAGGAACGTGAGCCGTGCCTCGTCGCAGCCGCTCAGAAAGCCGAGCCGTACGCCGGTCTCGGACGCCACCCGCGCGGTCACCACGTCGCGGTTGGCGGCGTCGCGTACGGCGGAGGTGGCGAACGCGATGAACTCGTGGACGTCGTCGGTGCCCGCCGTGAACACCGCGTCGGCGACCGCCGTCACCAGCCGGTCGATCGCCTCGTCGGAGATGATGCCGTCCCTGCCGATCGCCTCCGCCAGGTGGGTCGGCCGCTTCACCGACCCGACGGTACGCGGCGGCTCACCCGGCCTCAGGTCCACGATCTTGGCATGGGCGGAGTTCGACCCGACGTCGAGAACGGCGATGCGCATCCCGCTTGGATACCCCGGAAACCGCCGTGAATACGGTCCGCGGCCGGTTCGGGACAGGACACATTTCACCGCCGTCGAGCGCGTGTCAGGAGACCGGAACCGCCGGAACGGCGCCCCGCCCAGGTCAGCGGCCGAGTGCCTGCTCGAGTTCCCTCTTGTTCATCGTCGAGCGGCCCTTCACGTTGCGGCGCTGGGCCTCGGCGTACAGCTGCTCCTTGGTACGCCCGCGCGGGCCCGGGTGGCCGGACCGCTGGCCGCCGCGCACCTGCGGCGACATGTCACGTACCGAGACCTTGCTCGCCTGCTTCGCCTCGCCGGTACGTGCGCGGTTCTTGTTGACCGTACGCGCGGCGATCTCCTCGGCGCGGTCCTCGCTCGTGCCGCGCTTCCTGGCGGAGGACTTGATGTGCCCGTACTGCCGTTCGCGCTTCCTGCTCCACTGCTGCGGCATGTCCGCCTCCCCTCCTCCTTCGGGCCCTACCCGGTGGCCCGCGGCGCATTCAGGCGTCTTGGAGGAGCTGGGTACGGAGCTGGCCGAGGCTGCGGGTGATGAGCCGCGACACGTGCATCTGGGAGATCCCCACGATGTCCGCGATCTCGGACTGCGTCTTGTTCCCGAAGAAGCGGTGCAGGAGGATCGTGCGCTCGCGCTCGGGCAGCCCGTCCAGCAGTGGGCGTACGGCCTGCCGGTCCAGCGCCAGCTCGATCGCGGGGTCGTCGCCTCCGATGAGGTCGCCGATCGTGTCGGCGCCCCCCTCGTCGCCCACGGGCGTGTCGAGCGAAACCGGGCGGTAAGCGTCGGCGGCGGTGAGCGCCTCGAGGGCCTCTTCCTCGGAGACCTCGAGGACCTCGGCGATCTCCCGTACCGTCGGCGGACGGCCCTGCTTCTGGGTGAAGTCGTGTTGGGCGGCGTGCAGCGCGAGGCGCAGCTCCTGGAGGCGGCGCGGCACGCGCAGGGACCAGGTACGGTCGCGGAAGTGCCGCTTGACCTCGCCGATCATCGTCGGTGAGGCGAACGCCAGGAAATGGTTCCCGTACTCGGGGTCGTAGCGGTTAATGGCTTTGACCAGGCCGAGCATGGCCGCCTGCTCGATGTCCTCGAAGGATTCGCTGTGCCCGGCGTAACGGCGGGCGATATGCCGCGCGAACGGCGTGTGCATCCGTACGAGCTCGGAACGCATCCGTTCCCACTGAGGGCTTTCCGGGGTCAGGGTCGCCAGCTCACGGAGCAGTTCTTCGGCGTGGTCACCGTCATAGGCATAGCGCATGGGACACCGCGTTCCTCTACGAGATTCGGAGGACGGCCAGGTCGAAGACCTCGGCCGGAGTCAGGGCGGCGTCTTTGCCCCAAGCACCTTCATTTCCATCATCGAGGTGCGCGCGCGGAAACGCAACCTCCAACGGCGGGCGGCGTGATCTTCGTACGAGACGCGTGCGTGACCGGGCGTCGCCATCCGGAGGGCCCGATATGGGGTGTTTCCCATCGTCTGGGCCTTGGGTAGGGTCGACAACCGCTGCCTCGCCCCCGTGGAGAAGAGACCCCGACGATGCCCTCCACCCGGCCGTCACCGGCCTGGCTGTCCAACGCCGTGCTCTACCAGATCTACCCGCAGAGCTATGCCGACTCGAACGGCGACGGGGTCGGTGACTTCGGCGGACTCGCCTCGCGGCTGGAGTATCTCGCCTGGCTCGGCGTGGACGCGGTCTGGCTCACTCCGTGCTTCGCCTCGCCGTTCCGCGACGCGGGCTACGACGTGTCGGACTACCTGACCACCGCACCGCGCTACGGCACGAACGACGACCTCGCCGCGCTGGTCGAGACGGCGCGTGGCATGGGTGTCCGCGTCCTGCTCGACCTGGTCGCCGGGCACACCTCGGACCAGCACCCGTGGTTCCAGGCGGCCATCGAGGACCCCGCCGACGACCGCTACATCTGGTCCGAACGGCCGATCGACGGCTTCGTCGCCTCGCCCGGCAGCCGGCCCGGCTACTACCTACCGAACTTCTTCGAGGTGCAGCCCGCCCTCAACTTCGGGTACGCCCGGATGAACCCCGACGAGCCCTGGCGGCAGCCGGTCGACGCCGAGGGTCCGCGCGCCAACCGGGACGCGCTGCGGCAGATCATGACCCACTGGCTGGACCTCGGCCTGTCCGGCTTCCGCGTCGACATGGCCGCCTCGCTCATCAAGGACGACCCCGGACACGTCGAGACCGGGAAGCTTTGGACCGACCTGCGCGGCTGGCTGGACGCCGCCTACCCGGACGCCGCGCTGCTGTCCGAGTGGGGCGACCCGGCCGTGTCCGTACCGGCGGGGTTCCACGCCGACTTCTTCCTGCAGTTCGGCGGGCCCACCATCGGACGCCCGCTGCGCTCACTGTGGAACAACGGGACCGGCACGCTGGACCCCAACTGGGACACCGATCCCTGCTACTTCGACGCCGAGGGCAAGGGCTCCATGGAGACCTTCCTCGACGCGTGGCGGCAGGCGGGCGCCTCGGTGGGCGACACCGGGCAGATCGCCCTCCCCACCGCCAACCACGACTTCTCCCGGCTGTCCTGCGGCCCCCGTACGGCCGAGCAGCTCGCGCCGGCGTTCGCGTTCCAGCTGACCTGGCCGACGCTGCCCGCGATCTACTACGGCGACGAGATCGGCATGCGGTACATCCCGGGCCTGCCGAACCACGAGGGCAGCACGCTCAACCCGACCTACAACCGGGCCGGCTCGCGTACGCCCATGCAGTGGGACGACACCCCCAACGCGGGCTTCTCCACGGCGTCCGCCGACCGCCTCTACCTGCCGATCGACCCGTCGCCGGACCGGCCGACGGTCATCGCGCAGCGCGCCGACACGAACTCCCTGCTTCACCTCGTACGCGACCTCATCGCGCTCCGCCGCTCCAACCCGGCCCTCGGCGCGCACGGCGACGTGGAGGTCCTCCACACCGGCTACCCGTTCGCCTACATCCGTGGCGGGGATTTCCTCGTCGTGGTCAACCCCGGCCGTGAACCGGCGACCCTGGCCGCACCGCCCTCGTCCTTCGGCACGGCCCTCGCCGTACGCGGCGTGACCGTCGAGAACGGTGAGATCCGCGCGGACGGCTTCTCGTACGGGATCTTCGGGCGTTAGGGCGTGGGGTCAGGCCCCCGGGTCCGGCGGAGAACCGCGGCCGATCTCGAGGCGTGCGTACGGGTCCTCACGGAGGTCCATCGGCGTGACGGCTACCCGGTGAACTGGCCCGACCGCCCCGGCGCGTGGCTGCTCCAGGCGTGCGTGGTGAGTTCCCGGCGGGCGATGCGCTCGACCAGGACCGGCACGAACTCGCGGATCGGCCTGCCGTCGAACCGATGATGGGCGGCGGTGATCGCCTCGTTCACCTGGGCGGGGGAGTAGCGGTCGGCGAACGTCTGGGTGAGACGGTCGGTGACCTGGTTGAGGGCCTGGCGCTCGCGAACGGTGTCGGCGCGCACGGAATACCTCCACTCGGGCGTCTGTGTGTCCTTGGGGCCACCGATACCCGAGGTTTCGGCTCTAACACCTGTGATGTCGGCCCCGAGGTGAAGTGGGGCGGGCCGTCACTATTTTTCCGCGAATGCGAAAACCCGGTTATTTTATGCGTTCCGCGTTGGCGGTAACGGGTCGACGGTGGTGCTGGATGTACGGGAAAAGGGCCGTAGTGAGGGGTCGCCAATGGTGAAACCGATTCCCGTACTCGTCCATCGCGCGTTATCCCGCATGCCGTCATGACGGCGCCGAAGCGGAATCGCACCGGGAAACAACCGGCACCCGCCGTCGCGAAGCCCTGGTACAAGCGGACGATCACCTGGGCGGCGACGGCCGTGGTCGCGCCCACGCTCGCCACGCACCTCACGACGGCGATCACCAGCGGAACCCACAAGGCCATCGGCTCGGCGGGCAAGTCGACCGCCTCGGCGAAGGCGTCGTCCCCGTCGGCGCCCCTTCTGACCGCGAAGGCGACGCCGGACCTCTCCGACAGCGACCTCACCTGGGCGGCGCTGGACCCGATCGGGGCGAGCGCGAAGGAGGTCAGCCAGGGCGTCCAGAGGGCCCGCGACTCGGCGCAGGACGGGCAGATCGACGGCTACAGCGAATTCATGACGAGCTTAGGCGCGGTCAAGGGGACGCGAATGGCCATCGACCTGAAAATGTCGACCAAGACGTCGCAGCAGGTGCGCCTGGACCGGATACGGGTGGCGAAGAAATGCAGCGATCCGGCATCGGGCACCCTTCTCTACAACCCGCCGGCCGGGCCTCCGGAACGGCCCGGAGTTATCGGGTTCGACCTCGACCAGGACGTACCGATCGCGCAGGAGGTCCGCAACCAGGGCGGCGAGTTCCCGGTCTTCACCGGCAAGGACTTCTTCGCCGACCACATCCAGTACTTCAAGCAGAACGACGGTTACGTGTACCGCGTCCTCATCCACGCCGAGCAGCACTACTGCGAGTTCCGTCTCCTGCTGGATGTGAGCGGTGACGACACGTCGCAGGTCATCACGGTCGACGACCACGGAAAGCCGTTCCGCGTGACGGGGCTCTACACCACCAAGGGTGCGACCGGCGACCCGCGGATGGCGTTCAGCGCCTACCGGAAGGTGTTCGCGACGGGGTCGGCGGCTCGGACGGCCCCGACCTGTTCAACGAGGAGGATCCAAAGACCTTCGACCCGTGACGTGATCTTGCCATCCGGCGTTGGCCGGGCGTACGCCCGTACGTCGGTGGCGCGTCCCGAGAACGGTGTGATCTATGACTAGGCGCGTGTGTCACGCGCCGGATGGAAGGAGCGGGCGCCGATGACGGTTCCGCCACGGAGCGGAGACCCGTTCGACCTGACCCGGTCACGGCTCGACGCGCGGTTCCCCGACGATACCGCCGAGGTGACGCGCCAGCTGAGGATGGCCATCGCCTGCGCGGACCACCTCAACGTCAACCTCACGCCCGAACTTCTCGAGGAGCTCGTCGCCGAGCACGTGTTCGCCCGGATCAACGCGCGGCCGTCGCGCACGCGCCGTCTCCCCAGGCTCGCGATCCCGACCGTTTCCCATCTGCGGATCTCCTCCGAGGCCGAAGCGGGCCCGAGCGTCCCCGCCTGACGGACCGAGCCGCAGCCGCGTGTCGCCGGAATCCCCCCGTTTCCGGCGACGCGCGGCGCCGACGGACCCGCACGCGTCACGGCACGATCGCCCCCTTCCCCTTCGACCGAGCCGGTGACAACGCCCTTTCGGGTCACGTGGTGCCGAGACTCCCATTCCGGGTGTCGGGCGGACAAGGGCTTTCAGGTGTCGTTGAAAGCCCCAGTAAAAGGGCGGTGGCGGCGCTCGGAGTCAGGGTTCTCCACGATGTCGGCCGGGCGATACGGGCGTACCGTTGCGGCGGGACCGGGAGACACGATGCTGCGCATTCACTTCACAGCCGATGATCTCGCACGCACCCGAGTGGCGGCCGACGCGGAGCCCATGTGGGAGACCGTTCTCAGCGCCCAGTTGCTGCAGAACCGCGAGGGCGGCGTGCCGTTCCGTGAATGGCGCCGGTACGCGCGCGGCCAGGTCCGCGGATGGGCCCGCCCGATCGCGACGCTCGCGCCGCACGCGGCCTACTTTCCCGACTTCCTGACGCCGTCGCGCGGGCACACCTCCATCGAGGAGGACATCGACGCGGTGCTGTCCACCCCGTCGGCGCGGCTGCGCGAGGAGCTGGGCATCCTGGCCGGGGGCCATCGCCTGCCGTCCTGGTGCCGCGACCTGGCCGACGGAGACCCGGCGACGCTCGAGCGCTTCGGTGGCGCGCTGCGCTCGTACCACGAGGCCCTGGTCAGGCCGTTCTGGCCGGCGGTGCAGGCGCACGTGCGCGCCGAGCGGGCCCGAATGTCGCGGATCTTCCTCGACCACGGGTGCGAGGGCGTGCTGTCGAGCCTCGGCCCGGCCTTCCGCTGGCGGGCGCCCGTGCTGGAGACCGCCTACCCGGAGGAACGCGACCTGCTGCTGGAGGGCACCGGGCTGCTGCTGATCCCCTCGTACTTCTGCTGGCGCGCGCCGGTCACGCTGGTCGACCCGGGCCTGCCGCCGGTGCTGGTGTACCCGGTCGAGCACGAGCCGGGCGGCGCTCTGCCGTCCCGCCCGTCCGGCCGGTCCCTCGGCGCGGTGCTCGGCGTGACCCGCGCCGCGGTCCTGCGCGCCGTCGAGGACGGCTGTACGACGACCGAGCTGGCCCGGCGCTCCGGCGCCTCGGTGTCGTCGGCCAGCCAGCACGCCGCCGTGCTCAGGGACGCCGGCCTGATCGTCACGCGCCGCCAGGGCGGATGCGTCCTGCACTCCCTCACGCCGGTGGGAGTCGCGCTGCTCGCGGGCCCCGCGGCAGCCTGAAGGTCGGCTGTAGGGGTTTTGTAGAGCCGCTGAGGAGACTCGCCCCGATCGCGTGATTCGCCCCGGGGACGTCGCGCCGCGGGGACGCGAACCCTCAGGATCGGAGAGTCAGTATGCACAATGACAAGAAGCGGACGGCCATCGCCGCCGCGGCCCTGACCGTCGCCGCGCTCGGCACCTCCCTCGGCATGTCCGCGCCGGCCATGGCGGCCCCCGCGTCCACGCAGAGCACGCAGGCCGTCGCCGCGCGCACCGCCTCGCAGGCGATCGCCTGGTACTCCAGCCGCCGCGGCAGCACGGCGTACGAGGGCCTCTGCGAGAAGGCGGCGCGCCTGTCCTGGGCGCGTACGACCCACCACGCGAGCGCCATCGAGCACTGGAGGTCCTCCGACGGCGTCAGGCACACCACGGGCACGCCGCCGGCGGGCGCCTTCGTGTTCTGGAACATCAGCAGCTTCGGCCACGTCGGCGTCGCCGACGGCCACGGCGGGTTCTGGTCGACCAGTATCAGCGGCCGCATCGGGCACGCGACCAGCGTCCACCACTTCTCGCACTACCTCGGCTGGAAGCGCGGCAACAGCAACTGACGTACCCGGGCGGGCCCGGTCATCCCACGACGGGAGGCCGGGCCCGACCTACGGGGGCGTCCAGCTCGCGCCACAGCCGCGCGGCGTGCCGCAGGTGGGTCTCGGCGGCGGGCTGGTCGCCGTCCGCCGCCCGCAGGTCGCCCAGGACCTGGAGCCCGGCGGCCTGGCCACGGCGGTTGCCGATGCGCCGGAAGATGTCCAGCGCGCGGTGGAGCGTCGACCCGGCACGTACCCGGTCGCCGCGCGCGAGATGGCAGCGGGCCAGCTCGAGCAGCGCGTACGCGGCGCAGCGGTCGTCCTTCAGCGCGTCGAAGACGGCCAGCGACCCCTCCAGGCGGTCCCGCGCGCCGTCGGGGTCGCCCTGCCGCCGCGACAGCTCGGCGAACTGGCTCAGGACCCGCGCCTCACGGTGCGCGTCGCCCGCCTCGCGCGAGCACGTGAGCGCCGCCTCCAGCCACGTACGCGCCTCGTCGGCGCGGTCGCCCGCCATCAGGACCGCCGCCACCGACCCGCGTACCTGGGCCTCGATCTGCCGGTCGTCCGTGGTGACCAGTACGGCCAGCGCGTCCTCGTAACGGTCGAGCGCCCGCTCGTCGTGGCCGAGCACCCGGTGCACCGTCCCCATGCCGACGTCGGCGAGCGCCACCCCGCGCGGGTCGCCGAGCCGGTCGTACAGCTCGCGGGAGCGTTCGAGGGCGGTGATCGCCTCGTCGTAGCGGTCCCAGTACACGTAGACCTGGCCGACGGCGCGCTGCAGCGCGGCCTCTCCGCGCAGGTCACCGGCGCCCCGGACCGCGTCGAGCGCCTGCCGGTGCGTACGCCACCAGTCCTCGTACAGGCTGCGCTGGTCGAAGTAGGGCACGAGCGTCACGGCGAGCCGCCACGCCGCGCCCGCGAGGCCGTGCTCGGCCGCGAGGGCGACGGCGCCGCTCAGCGCGCGGCGTTCGGTCTCGAACCAGCCGACCGGGTCGCCGATCAGGCGTTCGACCACGTCCGCCTCGAGGTGCAGCCGCGGGGTCCCCTCCGGTTTGGGCATCAGCAGGCTGGCGGGCAGCCGTGCCGCGGCCGCCTCGGCGACGGCCAGCCAGGTGTCCAGGACCCGGCCGAGCGCGGCCTCGCGGTCCAGGTCCGGCTCCGCCGCGGCCGTCTCGCACGCGTAGCGGCGAAGCAGGTTGTGCAGCCGGTACCGGGGCGGGCCGGTCAGGTCCGGGCGTACGACCTGGAGCAGGCTCGCGTCGACCAGCTCGTCGAGCACGTCGTCGCCGTCCGGCCGGTCGAGCAGCACACCGGCCACCCAGCCGGGCAGGTCCGGTGTGCCGAGCAGCCCCAGCAGCCGGAACACCCGAGCGGCAGGCGGACGCAGCAACCCCACGCTGAGGTCGAACGTCGCGCGTACGCCCAGGTCGCCGACCTGCAGTTCGGTCAGCCGCCGTGACTCGTCGGCCAGGCGCTCGGCGAGGTCACGCGGTGACCAGCCGCGCCGCCCGCACAGCTTGGCGCCCGCGATCCGGATCGCCAGCGGCAGCCCTCCGCACGCGCGGACGATGGCCGCCGCGTGCTCGGGATCGCCGTCGATCCGGTCCGGCCCGGCGATCCGCCCGAGCAGGCGTACGGCCTCGTCGGGGCGGAACTCCTCCAGGTCGAGATGGTGGGCGCCGGGCAGCCCGGTGAGCCGCCGTCCGCTGGTGATGACCGCCGCGCTGCCGGGCGTGGCCGGCAGCAGCGGGCGTACCTGCACCGTGTCGACGGCGCCGTCGATCAGGACGAGCATCCTGCGGTCCGCGAACATCGACCGGTACAGCGCGGCGCGCTCGTTCAGGCTGCGCGGGATCGCCGCGCCGCCGAGCCCCAGCGTGCGCAGCACGTCCGCGAGCACCTCGGCGGACTCGCGTGGGCGCCCGCCGGCCCCGTGCAGGTCGAGGTAGAGCTGCCCATCGGGGAACTCCCCGCGTAGGCCGTGGCACACGTGCACGGCGAAGGCGGACTTGCCGACGCCCGGCGCGCCGGCGACGACGGCGATCGGCGGCGGGCCCGTGCCGGACCGGGCACGTACGACCGCGGCCAGCTCGAGCGCCTGCGCCTCGCGGCCGGTGAAGTCCGGCGTGTCCGCGGGGAGCTGGCAGACCGGGAACAGGGCGGACCTGGAGTCCGGGCCCAGGTGCGGCTCGTCGTCGCGCAGGATCGTCTCGTGCAGCCGCCGTAGGCGCAGGCCGGGCTCGGTGCCCAGCTCGTCGGCGAAGCGCTCGCGTACCTCGGCAAAGGCCTCGAGCGCCTCGGCGCGCCGATCCTCCGCGCGCAGCGCCAGGATGAGCTGCTGCCACAGCCCCTCGCGCAGCGGATGGCGGGCCAGCAGCCGTCGCAGGTCGGTGATGTTCGGCGCGGGCCGTCCGGCGGCGAGCCGCAGCCCGCACAGGTCCTCGACGGCCGCGAGGCGCTGCTCCACCAGGCCGGCCGTCTCGGCGCGCCACAGCGGGCAGTCCTCCAGGTCTTCCAGGGGGTCGCCGCGCCACAGCGCGACGGCCTCCTCCAGCAGCGCGGTGGCCTCGCCGTCCGTCGCGCCACCGGCACGCCCGACGAGGTCCTGGAAATCCGTGAGGTCCAGCTCGCCGGGGGCGACCACGATGGAGTAGCCGTCGGTGTGCCGGCGGATCCGCGGTCCTTCGGTGGCCGCGGGCAGGCACGCACGCAGCCCGGACACGTACGTCTGGAGGTTCGCGACCGCCGACCGTGGCGGGCCGTCCGGCCACATGGCCTCGACGAGCCGATCGGTGGAGACCGGCCGGCCGTGGCCGACCAGCAACGCGGCCAGCAGGATGCGCTGTTTGCGGCCGCCGACGTGGGGGGCCTCGCCGTCCGCCCAGACCGCGAGAGGTCCCAGCACGCCGAACCGAAGCCGACGACCGGTCATGATCACCTCATTGTGCGGAAGACACCCACAATTCGTTAGATCATGCTTCATAGCAAACGCCATTGGTGTCTGATCGGCGGCGCCGGTCCCGCGAGTGGCTCAACGGATGCCGCGATCGATATCGTGCGACCGCAGAGGTCCGGCGGCTTGCTCGGAGGTTCGTTCGTGGAGTCGTGCGAAAGCGGTCAGGGCAACCGGGTCGACGCAGGCACCGTCGGAAACGTGGTCCAGGGCCGCGATATCTACGGCGGCGTGCACATTCACGAAAGGCAGCCCGACTTTCCGCGCCCGCGGATGCTTCCCGCACCTACCCTGCACTTCACCGATCGCACCGAGCCGTTGCGCAGGCTGACCGAGGCGCGGGTCCGTGCGGCGGAGTCGGGCCTGCCGTTGCTGATCCTGTGCGTGGGCCCGGGCGGCATCGGCAAGAGCGAGCTCGCCGCCTCGTGGCTCTGGCGGATCCGCGAGGACTTCTCCGGGCCGCAGCTGTTCGCCGACATGGGCGACGGCGGGCCGAAGCCCGCCAAGGACGTCCTGGGCCGGTTCCTCCGGCTGATGGGCACCGCCCCCGGCGACGTGCCCGTCGACGCCGAGGAGATGAGCGGCCTGTTCCGCTCGTGCCTGCACGCCGAGCCCTCGATCGTGTTCCTGGACGACGTCAGCCTCGCGTCGCAGGTCCGCCCGTTCCTGCCGAACTCCGCGGGCAGCGTCACCGTGGTCACCGCGCGCGGTGTGCCGGCCAACCTGTCCGGCGCCGTGATCGTGCCGGTGGGCGCGATGACCGACGACGCGGTGTGGGAGCTGCTGGAGCGGGTCACGGGCGGCGAGCTGGACGCGGGGCCCGAACGCGAGGTGCTGCTGCGCGCCTTCGAGGGCAGCCCGTTCCCGGCGCACGCCGCGGCGACCCAGCTCGCGCTCGGCCTGCCGCTGCCGGAGTACGCGCGTACGGTCGGCGACGCCGTGGGAGACGATGGTGCCGTGACCGCCGTGCTGAACACCGGATACCGCGAGCTGCCCGACGCCGACGCGCGCGTCTACCGCAGCCTGGGCGCCCTGTTCGAACGCCACTTCACCGGCGACCTCGCGGCGGCAGCGGCGGGCGTCGCCGACGCGACGGCGCCGCTCGCCCGCGTCGTCGCGGCCGGGCTCGCCGACGACCTCGGCGGCGGACGCTACCGCCTGCACCTCCTCGCGCTGGAGCACGCGCGGGGGCTCGGCGACGCGAACGAGCGCGAGGCCGCGCTGCGTCGCGTCGTCGAGTGGTACCTGCGCGGCGCGGTGCGCGCCGACCGCTCCGCGATGCCCGGGCGCTGGCGGCTCGGCGACGGCTACGGGGACGGGCTCCTGCCGGTGGACGAGGCGTTCGCCTGGCTGGAGGAGCAGCGTGACGCGCTGCGCGCCGCCGTGATCGCCGCCTCCGAGCACGGCTGGCACGACCTCGTCGTACGGCTCGTCGAGGCGCAGTGGGCTCTGTGCTTCGTGCGCAAGCATCACGACCACTGGCTCGAGGTGCACCGCTACGGCGTGGACTCCGCCCTGGAGGTGGCCGACCGGCGCTTCCTGGGCCGCATGCACTGCCAGCTCGGCTTCGCCCACCTCGAGCTCGGCCGCCTCGACGAGGCCGAGGCGCGGTTCGCCGCGGCGGCAGAGGCCGACCGCGTCGCCGGGCACCCGCGCGGGCAGGCCACCGCGGTCGAGTCGCTCGGGCTGTTGAACCTCACCCGCAGCGGCGCCGAGTCCCTGCCCGAGCTCGCGGTCACGGACAACGCCGCCGCGGCCGAGGCGCTCCGGCTGTTCACCGACAACCTCGCGCTCAACCTGACCATGGCCGAGGACACCGACGACGAGCGCGCGGTCGCCCTGGCCTGGCGCCACCGCGGCCGGGCCCTCGGCGCGACCGGCGACCACGACGGGGCGGCCGACCACCTCGAGCGGGCCGTCACGCTGCTCGCCGGAGTGCCCGACCCCTACAACCAGGCCAAGGCGCTCACCGACCTCGGCCAGGTGCACCTGCGCGCGGGCCGCGACGCCGAGGCGGGTCCGGCGCTTCGCGACGCGCTCGCGCTCCTCGCCGACCAGGGCGCACCGGCCGAGCGGGTACGGGTCCTGGAGACGCAGAGCGTCCTCGCCGAGCGCGCGGGCGACCTCGGCGCGGCCATCGAGCGGCTCACGCGGGCCCTGGAGATCCTCGAAGCCGGGAAGCACCCGCGCGCCGACGCCGTACGGGCCCGGCTCGAGGGGCTCACGGCGCGAGGTTGAGCCGTACCCGTCCGGCAGGGGCGACGTCGCACTCCGGCGGGAGCGCGGACAGCGGCCGTCCTCCGGCCAGCCACCCGAACACGATCGCCGCGTGCACCTCGGCCGCGCCGTCGCCGGTCACGTGGACGTCGGCGCCGTCGCGGACCCGTACGACGGTGCCGCCGGGCGTGCGCGCGGCGGCGAGGTAGGCGCCCGGATAACGGGCGAGTGCCGCCGCGAGCCTCTCCTCGGCCCCCTGCCGCGTACGGCCGCAGACGACGACGTCGGCGAGCCTGAGCCGGCGCGGCTCCTCCTCCGACTCGTCGACGATCAGGTGCGTCCCGGCCGGTGGGTCGTCGGTCTCGGACACCACCGTGGCCGGGTACCGCCGTACCGTCACGCGGTCGCCCTCCCACGCCGCCGTCGCGTAGGTGGCCGTCGGCGGCGCCGCCTCGACGACGGCTTCGGGCACACGGCGTACGACGGCGGGGCCCGCCGGTTCGGGGAGCTTCAGCAGCCGGTACAGCTCGGCGCGCAGCAGCGTCCCGGACCGTCCGGGGTCGGAGCTGGCCTGGCAGGTGATCCGCCGGTACGCCTCCGGCGTGTGGGCGGCGATCGCCCGCTCGACCTGGGGGAGCAGGGGGCGGCGGCCGTCGACGCGCGGTGCGGCCCGGCCGAGCGCGGCGACCGGGGACCGTTCGTCCACGTCGTCGTGCGGGAACGTGGCCAGCAGCACCGGCGCGCCGAGCGCGGCGCCGTAGAAGGTCACCGAGCCGTGGTCCCCGACGACCAGGTCGGCGGCGACGAGGGCGGCCCGCCAGCCCTCGCGAGGCGGTACGAGGATCAGGCCGGCGCGGGTGCAGCGGGTCAGCCAGGCGTTCACCTGGTACGGGCCGTGGCCGTGCCAGATGTTCGGGTGCAGCACGAGGGCCACCCGGTACTCATCCACCGGCAGGGCGGCCAGCAGTTGTGGGAGCAGGTCGATGCTCCGGCCCACCAGCGAGGACCGCCCCCACGTCGAGGTGACGACGACGAGCCGCGTGGCCGGGCCCGCGCCGAACGCGCTCCGGTACCCGTCACGCCAGGGCACGCTCTCGAGGATCCGGTCGAGGCACGGATCGCCCGCGAGCGTGGCGGCCGGGACCGCCTCCGGGCAGTCGGCCGCGAGGCGCGTGAGCTGCTCCGGATGCGACAGCACGATGCTCGAGGGCACGACCTCGCCGTCGCTGAGCAGCCAGCGGCCCGACAGCCCGAACACCTTCGGCCCGTCGGCGGGCTCGGCCTTCCAGTGCTTGTTGTAGCCGACGCCGTGGGAGACCACGAGGAGCGGTGCCCTCAGCAGGTCCAGCTCACCGCCGTAGCTCGCCGAGACGGCCAGGTCGAAGTCCGTGCCGATCGCCTGGTCCCACGGCAGGTGGATCGCGCCGATGTCGGCGAGGAGCGCCTCCACGTCGTGGACGAAGGCCGACGACCGGGTCCAGGTGAAGACGACCTGCACGCGCGGGTCGGACTCGAAGAGCGCGACCACGTCGAGCAGCCGTGTGGCGGACGTGACGTTGTGCACGACGGCCAGCACCGTGCGTTCGGCCGGGTGGCTCGTCCACGCCTCGGCGCCCGGCCCGACGGGAACCCTGAGCCACTCCGCGGTCACGGCGGCCAAGATACCGGCGTGGTACGGAGGGTCGGCGCCCCGTGACGGCGGACGCGATGCTGACGTCAGATGTCCGGCCCGGTACGGTCTCGACCGAAAGGTCGTACCAAGTGCGGCCCTCGTTGGATTCGCCCGCACAGACGGAGGTTCGGTGACCTCGACGACAGCCCGACGCGTTGAGGGCGTCCCCGCTCCGCTCACCGAGGCGCGACGGGAGGCGGGCGAGTGACGGTCCCCACGAAGGCCGGCGCCTCAGGCTGGCTGAAGTGCTTCCGCCCCGGCCCACCGGGAGCCCGCCGGATCATCGTCTTCCCGCACGCGGGGGGCGGCGCGAGCTTCTACCGGGCGCTGGGCGACCGCTTCCCGGCCGACGTCGACGTGCGGGTCGTCCAGTACCCCGGCCGCGAGGGCCGGATCGCCGAGCCCCTCGTCGACACCATGGACGTCCTCGCCGACCGTGCGGCCGAGGCGGTCGCGCCGTACCTGGACCGCCCGACCGCCATCCTCGGCCACAGCATGGGCGGCTCGGTGGCGTACGAGGTGGTCCGACGGCTGGAGGCCGTCGGCGGACGCCTCCCGGAGCGCCTGTTCGTCTCGGCGCGCTCGGCCCCGATGTCCATGCCGCCCACGCGCGTGCACCAGCTGGACGACGCGGGGTTCTCCGAGATGCTGCGCCTGATCGGCGGCACCCCGCAGGCGCTCCTGGACAGCAAGGAGCTGCGGGAGTACCTCCTGCCGATCGTCCGCAACGACTATCGGCTGATCGAGACGTACCGGCCCGCGACCGGCCCGAAGCTGCGCACCGGCATCGTCGCGATCGAGGCGGACGGCGACCTGGCGACGACGCCGGAGGGCATCCGGGCGTGGTCGGCCTTCACCGACGGCGGCTTCGACCGCGCCGAATTCCCAGGCGGCCACTTCTACCTGCTCGAGCACGCCGACGCGCTGGTCGCGACCGTTCTGCGCCACCTGATGTGGGCATAGGCCGAAATCGCCGTCGATTAACGCTCGGCGAACACTGATCGAAGGCTTGCCGCCGTCCAGCGTAGGCCGCCGTCCGCGCGCGTACGTTTCCATGCGGACGGACACCACCGAACGAGGTCGGCCAGGACGTCATCCGCTCGTCCGGGCACGGCCCTGCGCCGAGCTGCCGAATCCGGTGCTGTGCCGTCCCTCGTGACCGGTGGGGCCAGCGGCGCGAGACCGTCCAGCAGCACCTCGAGCTTGCGACCGAACCACTCTCGCGGGGGCCGGTGACGTGCGGGTCAGCGCGTTGCGCAGCGCGGGTCGATGTCCGGCAGCGCGGACCGGAGCCGCGCGCGACGCAACTCGGCGGCTCCTCGGCGCCCGCAGTCGCTCTGTCGTGGCGGCGTCCGGCGAGGAAGAAGACGAGCACGTGCTCGCGGACCAGGTCGTGGGCCAGGATCGCGTCCTCGGCGGCGAAGCCCAGGTCGACGAGGGCCGACACGGGCGCGGCCGCTACCTCGCCATGGCGTCGGATTCGACGCGATCCGCCGGGCTCCTCCTGGTCGATCTCCGCGCTCACCGCCGGTTGGACCGCCGTCGGGTACGCCCCGTCGCGGCTGCAGCGCGTCTCGTCGACGTCAGCCGCGCCCTGCGCCGACCCTCGGATCCCGCAGCCTCGACCGTCGCCCGGGCGCGGCCGGGCTCACTCGTGAGAGAGTTGTGGGTGGCCCAGGGAGGGAAGGTCACCCATGAGTGGTGCGGCGGTCGGTCTGCTGCTCGCTACCTTCGTCGCCGCGGTGGTCGAGTTCGTCGAAGCGCTGACGATCGTCCTCGCGATGGGGATGACGCGCGGCTGGCGTTCGGCGATGGCCGGGACGGCCGCCGCGGTCGCCGCCCTGGCGGTCTTCACCGCGGTGGCCGGGTACGCGCTCGCGACGTGGTTGCCCGAGTCGATCCTTCAGCTCGTCGTCGGCGCGCTACTGCTGGTCTTCGGACTCCAGTGGCTGCGGAAGGCGATCCTGCGCAGCAGCGGGCTCAAGGCGATGCACGACGAGGACGAGATCTTCCGCGAACAGGCCGAGGCGGCCAGGCGCGCCGGGGACCGCAAGCTCCTGGGCTTCGACTGGTTCGCGTTCACCGTCTCGTTCAAGGGAGTCTTCCTCGAAGGCGTCGAGGTGGTCTTCATCGTCATCACCTTCGGGCTGAACGCGAAGAACGTCCCGGTGGCCGTCGTCGGTGCCGCCGCCGCGGGCGTGCTGGTGATCGCGGCCGCGGCCATCGCGCACCGGCCGCTCTCGCGGGTCCCGGAGAACACCCTGAAGTACGGCGTCGGCGTCCTGCTGGCGAGCTTCGGGACGTTCTGGGCGATCGAGGGCCTCGGCGTGTTCCGCTCCGGCGGGAAGAGCCTGGCGTGGCCCGGGGGCGAGTGGGGGATCCTCGTGCTCGTCGCCGTCTGGTTCCTGCTGTCCCGCCTGATGATCAAGGTGGTGCCCACCCTCGCGACCCGGGGCCGGGCACCCGCGCCGACGCTGATCGAGGAGGCCTGATGCGCTTCGTCCGGGGGTTCGCCGGGTTCTGGTACGACTTCATCGTCGGCGACGACTGGAAGATCGCCGCGGCCGTCGTGGCCGTCCTCGCGATCGGCGCGACCGGCGTGGCCACCTCGGTGATCGGCCTCTCGGTCCTGGTGCCGGTCGTCGCCCTCCTCCTCGTCGTTGCCTTCGCGGTCAGCCTGGTCGTGGACGTACGCCGCTGACGACGCTCAGCCGGGCCACGCCTTCAGGGCGAGGTCGACCACCCGCTCCAGGTCCTCGTGGCAGCCTCCGTCGCACGGGACCCTTCCGCTGCTCGGCGAGCCCCCGTTCATCCTCTTGGGACATCTCCGGCGTCGTCGAAGAGGTCGTGCCCGGCGTGAACCGCTTCCAGGTGGGCGACGAGGTCTACGGAATGCCGTTCTTCCGCCGTGCGGCCGGCGGCCACGCCGAGTACGTCGCCGTGCCCTCGCGCCGGCTCGCCCGCAAGCCCGCCGGTCTCGACCACAGGGGCGCTGCCGCTGGCGGGCCTCACGGCGTCGCACATCGACTACCGCACGGTCCATTTCACCGAGGTCGTGCACGAGGTCGACGTCGTCCTGGAGACCGTGGGAGGCGACTACGGCGAGCGGTCCCTGCGCTCCCTCCGGCCCGGCGGGCTGCTGGTGACCGTGGTCGAGCGCGCCAACGCCGTTCTCAGGGAGAAGGCCGAGGCGGCGGGCCGGCGCTTCGCCGGCGTCACGGTCGAGCCCGACCACACCGGTCTCGAGGCGCTGTCCGCCCTCGTCGACTCGGGACACCTGCGTCCGGACGTGGGGCACACGCTGCCGCTCGCCGACGCCCCGAAGGCCCACGAGCTCATCGAGTCCGGCCACGTCCAGGGGAAGATCGTGCTCGCCGTCTGAACGACGCCGCCTTCGCCGAGGGTCCCTACCCCCGGCGAAGGCGGCTCCCCGTTTCCGCGGCTCAGGGCCGCATGTTCCCCGACAATGACTCGAGATACTCGCGCACGGCCGCCTCGACGAGTCGCGGGCGGTTCTCCATGCGCAGATGGACGGCCTGATCGTGGGCCAGTTTGATGGCCCGATCGAGGACGAGCACGTCCATGTGGGACCGGTATTCCTCGTGCAGGGTCGCGAGGACCTGTTCCAGACGATCGGCGGTGAGTGAAGGCACGGCCATGACAACCACCTTTACCTACTGAATCCGAAGATTCGCCACAACCCAGTCGAATGGCGACGCCGATCTACCCACCCCCACCAGGGGGAAAACAACCGCGTATTGGCCGGTCACGGCCGCCTTCGGCGCCGGTCGTTCACCGCCCGGCGGGCACGCGCGCGGGGCCCGGCTCGGCCTCACGTACGTGATCGGACGCGGCGGCGCGTCCTGCGAGGTGGGAGGTGCCGGCGGCGACCAGGGAGACGGCCGCGAAGACGGTCATCACGACCGTGAGGGCATGGACGGGACGCTCGGCGAGTGCGAGGTACAGACTGCCTGATGTGGCGACCCCGACCACCGCTGAAAGCTGTGCCGTGGTGTTGACCATCCCGCTGACATCGGGCGCGTACCGCGCGGGCAGCCCGGAGGTCAGCCGGCCGAGCTGAGCGGAGAATCCGAGGCCGAGGCCGAACCCGCCGGCGCCGAGCAGGGCCACCAGCAGGACGCCGTGCGCTTCGAACACCGCGATGGACAGGTACGCCGCGCTCAGCACCACGTACGCCGCCGGGGCCGCGTGACGTACGAGCGCGGCGGGCAGGCGGGGCAGCATCGGGCCCGCCACTCCGAACGCCGTCACCCAGGACACCAGCATCAGCCCGGAGTACAGCGGGCTGTCGCCCAGGCCCTGCTGGAGGTGGACCGCCAGGACGAAGAGCATCGCGAAGTACGTTCCGGTCGAGGCGAAGTGCGCGGTCATCGTCCACGCCACGAGCGGGCGGGCCAGGACGCGCAGGTCGAGGAGCGGGTCACCGCCGCGCGCCGCGACCCGGCGCTGGCGCGCGGTGAAGACCGCGAGCGCGGGGACGCTCGCCGCCAGGCTCACCCAGGTCCACAGCGGCCAGCCCAGCTCGCGTCCGAAGACCAGGGGCACGACGGCGAGCAGTACCGTCGCCGACAGCGCGGCCACGCCGCCCAGGTCGAGCCGCTTCGCCGCGCCACCGGCGTCCGGCGGCAGGACGCGCGATCCGGCGGCCAGCAGCAGTACGCCGATCGGCACGTTGATCAGGAAGACCGGCCGCCAGCCGAGGCCGAACAGGTCGGCGGTGACGAGCACGCCGCCGAGGATCTGCCCGGCCACCGCGCCGCCGGACAGGGCCAGCACGAACAGGCCCTGGGCGCGTGCGCGGGCCGGCCCGGTGAAGTGCAGGTGGATGCCGGACAGCACCTGCGGCACCATCAGCGCGCCCGCCGCGCCCTGCGCGATCCGGGCGGCGACCAGCGTCACCTCGTCCGGGGCCAGGCCGCAGACGAGCGAGGCGAGCGTGAAGCCGCCCAGCCCGATCAGGAACATCCGCCGGTAGCCGCGCGTGTCGCCGAGCCGGGCGCCGGTGATCAGCAGCATCGCGTAGGCCAGCGTGTAGCCGGAGACCACGAACTGCAGGGCGGCGCCCGACGTCCGCAGCCCGTCGCGGATCGCCGGGCCGGCGACGTTCACGATCGCGACGTCGATGTTCACCATGAACTGGCCGGTGAGCAGCACCGCGAGCATTCGCCGATGGGGGTGTCTCATGGTCCGTCGTCCTCCGATGTCGTAGGCGTACGGTTCATGAACCCCCGCACCCGCCGCGGGGTTGCACTCAGACCGGCCGGCAGTGGCGGCAGGGGCGGTAGCCGGCGGCCAGCGCGGGCGGCAGCGACCGGAACCCGTGCCGGTGCGCCGAGGTGATCCGCCGAGCGTTGTGGCAGCTCGGGAAGCACACGACGCCGGTGGTGTCGCTGCCGACGAAGTGGACGCGCGTGGCGGCGAGCGCGTGCACCTCGTCGACGTTGACGTTCTCCCCGCGCAGCAGGTGCTCCTTGGTGGCCGGGCCGAAGACGTACTGGCCGAGGGCGCCGTCGGCGCGTACCACCCGGTGGCAGGGGATCAGCAGCGGCACCGGGTTGTGGCCCAGCGCCGTGCCGACCGCGCGTACCGCCTTCGGCCGGCCGATCTCCCGCGCCACCCAGGAGTACGGGCGCATCTCACCGCGTGGAATGGTCATCGCGGCACGCAGCACCGACTCCTCGAAGACGCTCAGCCCCCGCAGGTCCAGGCGCAGATCGCCGGCCCGTCCGGTCCGCAGCGCCGGCAGCAGCCCCGCGGGCGGACGGGGGGCGGGCAGCACGGGACGCCCGAAGCGCGCGCGGAACGCCGCCAGGAACTCGTCTTCGGCGGTACCGGTGCGCAGGTAGGCGATGCCCTGGTCGGTGGCCGCGACGTACACGTCACCGACCGGGGCGCCGACGCGGGACCAGCGCGCGGTCACGCGGTCCAGCAGCCGGTCCGGCGCGTCGGTGGCCAGCCCGGCGAGCGCCGTGGCCAGCGGGTCGTGGTCAAAGGTGTTCATCGGCACTCCCCGTGTAGAGCCGCCGGAGCCGTTTCAGGCCCCGGGAGATATGGGATTTGACGGTGCCCTCCGGGCTGCCCAGCACCGTGGCGATCTCGGCGATCGGCAGGTCCGCCACGTGCCGCAGCACGATGGCCAGCCGCTGGTCCTCCGGCAGCTCGCCGAGCAGGGCGGCCAGCTCGCGGCCGGTCTCGAGGCGTTCTGTGGCCTGCTCGGTGCTCTCGCCCGTGTCGGCGGGGTCCGGGGGGTCGTCGCACAGCGTCGTCGGCGGGCGCCGGGCGGCCGACCGCGCGTGGTTGCGCCACAGGTTCGTCAGGATCGTCAGCAGCCAGGCGCGCGGCCGAAGCTCCGCGATGCGTTCGTCGTCATAGCCGGTCAGGGCCCGGTAGGCGCGCAGGAACGCCTCGGCCGTCAGATCCTCCGCGTCCGCCCACCGGCCGCAGAGCCGGAGCGCCGTGGAGAACACGACGTGCCGGTAGCCGTCGAACAGCACGACGAACCCGGCATCGAGATCCTCCGTCAGAGCGGCGACGACGGGCGTACGGATGTCGGTGTCGGTCACGTGAGGGGAAACCCCGGAGGTCGTCGTCCGGTTGCACATTGGAAGGGCCTGAAAGGATATGGGGAATCGGATACGGGTGTCCCGGCAGGAGGAGGACGCGTGCGACCCATCTCGCTCCCGGCCAACACGCCTCGATCGTTCTACCGTGGCGCCGGCCGGATCGACCGGTTCCGCGGCACGGCGGCCGGCGGCGACCCGTACCACCCCGAGGACTGGATCGGGTCGGTCACCGCGCGGCACGGCGCCGCCCCCGCGGGCCTGACCACGCTTCCCGGCGGCGAGACGCTGGCCGACGCGATCGCCGCCGACCCGGAGCGCTGGCTCGGGCCCGCCCACGTCGCCCGGTACGGGCCCGACCCTGCCGTCCTCGTCAAGCTACTCGACGCCGGAGAGCGCCTCCCGCTCCACGTCCACCCCGGCCGCGCGTTCGCCCGGTCCCACCTGGCCTCCCCGTACGGCAAGACCGAGGCGTGGATCATCGTCGAGGCCGAGCCCGGCGCCGCCGTGCACCTCGGGTTCGCGCGCGACGTCGACGCCGGCGAGCTGGCCCGCTGGGTGACCGGGCAGCGCGTCGCGGACCTGCTGGCCGCGACCAACCGGCTGCCGGTACGCGCGGGCGACGTGATCGTCTGCCCGGCGGGCGTACCGCACGCGATCGGCGAGGGCATCCTGCTCGTGGAGCTCCAGGAGCCGACGGACCTGTCCGTCCTCCTCGAGTGGGAGGGCTACGCCATCGACGGCAGCGCCGGCCACCTCGGGCTCGGGTTCGAGGAGGCCCTCGGCTGCGTGGACCGCGCGGCCTGGGACCCCGCCCGTATCGCGGGCCTGCGCGGCGAACGCCGCGCCGGCCGTGGCGTACGCCCGGGCGTCGACCGGATCTTCCCCGAGGCCGCGGACGCCTTCTTCGCCGCCGAACGCCTGCGCCCCGATCCGGCGAGCGTCCTCGACCCGGCGTTCTCCATCGTCATCGTCCTGACCGGCGCAGGGAGGCTCGAGGTGGAGAACGGCGACTCCCTCGACGTACACGCCGGCGAGACGCTCCTCATCCCGTACGCCGCGGGCCACTGCGCCCTGCGCGGCGACCTGACCGCCCTCCGCTGCCGCCCACCCTGCGACGACTGGACCGGCTGATGTCGTCGCGGCGCACCACTCGGCAACGGCCCCCGATCGGCACCGCCGTCTGGTAGCAGACGGTCGTGCGTGCTCGGTGTCGATCTCGCATTCGCCGCTGTGGCGACCGACGGCTCCCACGACATGCTCGCGAGGACCATCGACCCGAACCCTACCCTCGCCTCCGCACGCGCCGACGAACCTCGAGGGGGGCTCGAAAGTCCAGTTAGTCGGACGTCCTACTATTTGTGGGAGCCCGCCCTCAGAGTCGAGGGGTGCCATGGGAGGCGAGTGGACGATGAGCACTGACCGTGAGTTGCCGACTCCGGAGGCACGCGACCTCCTCGAACTGACACGTGAGCTGGTCGAGGCCGAGCTCACGCCGAAGGTCGCCGCCGACGAGGAGTCCGGCCGGTTCCCCCGCGAGATCTTCCGTACGCTCGGCCGCGCCGGCCTGCTCGGCCTGCCCTATCCAGAGGAAGTCGGCGGCGGCGCGCAGCCGTACGCGGTGTACCTCCAGGTCATCGAGGAGCTGGCCGCGGGCTGGCTCGCCGTCGGCCTGGGCCTGAGCGTGCACACGCTCGCCTGCTTCCCTCTCGCGCGCTACGGCTCGGACGAGCAGCGGGAACGGTGGCTGCCGGACCTGCTCGGCGGCGAGCTGCTCGGCGCGTACTGCCTGTCGGAGCCCCACTCGGGCTCGGACGCGGCCGCCCTGTCCACCAAGGCGGCCCACGACGGCTCCGCGTACACGCTGAGCGGCACGAAGGCCTGGATCACCCACGGTGGCGAGGCCGACTTCTACACGGTCTTCGCCCGGACCTCGGCCGACAAGAGCCGCGGGGTCTCCTGCTTCCACGTGCCCGGCGCCACCGAGGGCGTACGCGCGGCGGCGCCGGAGAAGAAGATGGGCATGCGCTCCTCGCCGACCGCGCAGCTCAACTTCGACGACGCGGTCGTGCCGGAGGGCAACCGGATCGGGGAGGAGGGCCAGGGCTTCCCGATCGCGCTGTCCGCCCTCGACGGCGGCCGTCTCGGCATCGCGGCCTGCGCCGTCGGCGTCGCGCAGGCGGCGCTCGACCTCGCCGTCGAGTACGCGAAGGAACGCCGGCAGTTCGGCCGGCCGATCGCGGAGTTCCAGGGCCTGTCGTTCATGCTCGCCGACATGGCGACGGGCGTGGAGGCGGCCCGCTCGCTGTACCTGGCCGCGGCCCGGCGCCGCGACGCCGGCCTCGCGTACGGCAAGCAGGCGGCCATGGCCAAGCTGTTCGCCACCGACACGGCGATGCGGGTCACCACCGACGCCGTACAGGTGCTCGGAGGGTACGGCTACGTCAGCGACTTCCCGGCCGAACGCCTCATGCGCGAGGCCAAGGTCCTGCAGATCGTCGAGGGCACCAACCAGGTCCAGCGCGTCGTGATCGGGCGGCATCTGACCGGCCCGCGCTGAGGCCGCGCCCACGGCGTTCCGCCATCGCGCGGAACGCCGTGTCCGCCGCGATAGGTTCTGAGACGTGGAGGACATCGACCGGCAGATCGTCGCCCTGCTCGCAGGCGACGGCCGCATGAGCTTCACCGATCTCGCACGGGAGACCGGCCTGTCCGTCTCGGCCGTGCACCAGCGCGTACGTCGGCTGCAGAAGCGCGGGGTGATCAAGGGGTACGTCGCGGTTCTCGACCACGAGTCGGTCGGCCTGCCGTTGACCGCGTTCGTCTCGATCAAGCCGATCGACCCGTCCGCGCCGGACGACGCGCCGGACAAGGTCGCCCACCTCGACGAGATCGAGGCCTGTCACTCGGTGGCGGGGGAGGAGAGTTACATCCTCAAGGTGCGGGTGGCCACGCCGTTCGCCCTGGAGGAGCTGCTCCAGCAGATCCGGGCCGCGGCGAACGTCTCGACCCGGACCACGGTCGTCCTGAGCACCCCGTACGAGGGCCGCGCCCCCCACCTGTAAGGTGTAGCCTTACTATGTAAAGGCGGCGGCCCGCCTCACTCGGCCGGAATACCCGGCTGGGGCAGGATGTGCGTGATCAGCAGGACGCGCTCGGCGTCGTCGGGGGCGGTGGCCACGGTCTCCGGGGTGTCGCGCCGGTAGCGGAGGACCACCGACCACAGCTCGTCCCGCATGCGCCGCGCCTCGTCGGGGGTGATCCGCAGCGCCCAGTCGCTCATGGCGAACGCCGTGCGCCAGTCGCGAGGCATCGCCGGCAGCTCGCTCAGCGCCTCCTGGGTCGACATCGTGTAGGCGGTGACGAGGGACTGCATGAACGCCAGTGTCGCCTCGGGCTCGCGCTCGACCAGGTCGGCCTCGTCGAACCAGGTCGTACGGTGGACCGAACGCCACCAGCGCTCGCGCGCGTTGCCCCGCTCGGCCTCCTCCTCCACCAGGCCCGCGCCCGCGAGCTGGCGCAGGTGGTAGCTCGTCGCCCCGGAGTTGAGGCCCAGGCGTTCGGCGAGCCGGGTGGCGGTCGACGGGCCGTGCAGGCGGAGCAGCCGGAGCAGCCGCACACGCACCGGGTGCGCCAGCGCGCGCAGACCCTTGGCGTCCAGCACCACGTCGGTGTCGGGGTCCGGCGGGAGCGGCCACTTCTGTCGTTCGTCCATGTCCGAAACCCTAGAACCGCAGGGTTCCCTTCGCGAACGATCATTTGCGAACCCTTCGCCTATGCGAAGAATCCCGCGTGATGACACGGACTCGCCCCAACCCTTCCTGGTCAGTGCGGTGCGCAGGGCAAATGGATACCGGGAGCCCGCAGTCGTCGCCTTCCGGGCCCCAGGTCGCGAAGGTAGGGCGCATGTCATCGAGAATGCGCCGAGGCGACGCCTCGGGCTCAGGGGATTGGCTGCTGGTGTTCCTGCGGGCGCGAGACTCCCCCTCACGCCGCTGGCAGGGCATCGCGAACGGCCCGGGGGAGTGGCTTCTGGTCTTCCTCGAGGCCGCCAGGCCGGGACGGCTGGTCGGCGCCGGCCTGGAGCCGGTACGCGCGAGGGGGGCCTGATGATCGCCAGGATGCTGTTCGCGGCCCTGCTCGGCGCGCTGATCGGCGGCGCGGAGCTGGTGGGCCGCTACCAGGACAAGCCGGCCTCGGCGGTGTTCTCACCGTCGGGGCTGCTGTACATCACCGTCAATGCCTGCGCGTCGACGCTCGCCCTCATCGCGGCCGAGGCCATGGGCTGGGGCTTCGCCCTGCCCGACGGCGCGCCGCCGATCGGCGCCGCGGTCGCGCAGGTCATCGCCGCCGCGGTCGGGGCGGCCGCGATCTTCCGCTCCTCCTTCATGATCGCTCAGGACAAGGGCGTCAGCATCGGGCCGATCCTGCTGCTGTCGGGCCTGCTCAAGATCGTTGACGCGGCGATGGAGCGCAAGCGCGCCCTCAGCCGCCTGTCCACCAACGACCTGCACGGGCTCTCCTTCGCCAAGGACCACGCCGCGCTGGCCGAGCTCTGCAGCCACGCCATCCGGCGCTACGAACTGGCCGAGGCCCAGCGGCTCGGCGAGCTCGCGGCCGACCTGCGGGCGCGCGACGACCTCACCGACGCGGACAAGCTCGACTGCTTCGGGCTGGAGCTCAGCCGCCTGGTCGGCGAGCGCGCCCTGCGCAAGGCCGCTGACCGGCTCCGGGAGCGTCCGGCGCTGGAGGAGGTGGCAGCCGTGGTGGAGGAGGCCACGGTGGCGGAGGAGGACGGCGAATTCGCCTCGCGCCTGGGGGGCGGGAGACGGCTCGCGCGGCGTTCGGAATACTAGGGGCTGAGCGCGGTATATAACGCGGTGGACAGAAAGGGGCACTCATGGCCGGATCGGTACGCACGGTCGGAGAGATGGCCGATGCCGTCAAGCCCAAGCTCAGAGGCTGGCTGCACGCCGGCACCTTCCCCACGGCCCTCGTCGCGGGGCTGGTCCTCGTCGCCCTCGGGCCGACCCTGTCGGCGCGGATCGCCGCCGCCGTCTACGCGTTGACCTCCGCCCTGCTGTTCGGGGTCTCCGCGCTGTACCACCGTGGGCACTGGTCGGACCGGGCCGAGGCGATCCTCCGCCGGTTCGACCACGCCAACATCTATCTGATCATCGCCGGCACGTACACGCCGTTCGCTCTGCTGGCGCTGCACGGCACCGCGCGTACCGTCGTGCTCTCCGTGATCTGGGCCGGGGCCGGCGCGGGCGTGCTGTTCCGCATCGTGTGGGTGGGCGCCCCGCGCTGGCTCTACACCGCCCTGTACGTCGGCCTCGGCTGGGTCGCCGCCGGGTTCATGCCACAGCTCCTCGACGGCGCGGGCGTCGCCGCGGTCGTGCTGGTGTGCGTCGGCGGCCTGCTCTACAGCGTGGGCGGCCTGGTCTACGGCCTGCGGCGTCCGGACCCCTCGCCGCGTTGGTTCGGCTTCCACGAGGTCTTCCACGCCTGCACGGTCGCCGCGTACGTCGCCCAATACATCGCGGTCTCGTTCGTGGTCTACAACGCCGTCTGAGCCGGCTCACTCCACCGCGACGCGGGTGAGCCACTCGCGCAGGACGGCGGTCTCGGCCGGGCTCAAGGCCCCAGGCGGGCGACCCTCCAGCGCCGAGGTCAGCGCGACCGCGAGCGCGGGGATCCCGTCGCCCGGCGGGCCTTCGGCGGCGTCCGTGGTGACCGAGGCGAGCACCGCCTCGCGCGTACGCTCCGACAGGTCCGTGTCGTGCTCTCCCGCGGCGATCAGCTCGAGCGTCAGCCCGACGCTGGCCGCGTGCATCATCCGCGCCGCCGTACGTACCGGTACGCGCAGCCGCCCGGCGCGCGCGACCGCCTCGGCCATGCCCAGCAGGATCCGGTAGCCCTCCTCGGCGGCGGCCACACGCCGGCCCGAGCCGTACATCAGCGTGTAGAAGGCCGGCTGTGCGAGCCCGAACCCCACGTGGTTGTCCCAGCCGCGCCGCAGGTCCTCGACCGGGTCGCCGGTGGTGGCCTGGGCGCGTTTCTCGGCGAGGTACTGCTCGAAGCCGTGGGTGACGACGGCGTCGAGCAGGCCGTCCTTGTCGCCGAAGTGGTGGTAGAGCGTCGGCGCCCCGACGTCGGCGGCCGCGCAGACGGCACGCGTGGAGACCGGCGCACCGCCGGACTCCGCGAGCAGCCGCGCTGCGGCGTGGAGGATGCGTTCGCGGGTACCGATGTCGCTCACGGTCTCCATCATGCACCTCCGAGCGACGGGGCGGGTGTATCATTGTTCTATATAACGATGTATCTTTGCTATATGCAATCGGAAGGGGCATCGCCATGCGACAGCGCGCACTGGGCGACCGGCTGACCACCCCTGAGCTCGGGCTCGGCTGCATGGGAATGTCGGATCTGTACGGGCCCTCGGACGAGAAGGAGTCCGTCGCCACGATCCACGCGGCCCTGGACGCCGGCCTCACCCTGCTCGACACCGGCGACTTCTACGGCATGGGCCACAACGAGATGCTGATCCGCGAGGCCCTGCGCGGCCGCGACCGCGACCAGGTCACGATCAGCGTGAAGTTCGGTGCGCTGCGCGACCCGGACGGCGGCTGGGCCGGCAACGACGGGCGGCCCGAGGCGGTGAAGAACTTCCTGGCCTACACGCTGCGCCGCCTCGGCACCGACCACGTGGACGTCTACCGGCCCGCGCGCGTCGACCCCGCCGTGCCGATCGAGGACACCGTCGGCGCCATCGCGGAGCTGGTCCAGGCCGGGAACGTCCGCCACATCGGCCTGTCCGAGGCGGGCCCCGAGGTCATCCGGCGCGCCAACGCGGTGCACCCGATCTCGGACCTGCAGATCGAGTACTCGCTGCTGTCACGCGGCATCGAGTCGGAGATCCTGCCGGTCTGCCGCGAGCTGGGCATCGGCGTCACCGCGTACGGCGTGCTGTCCCGAGGGCTGCTGTCCGGCCACTGGTCCACGGACCGCGCGTTCGGTGCGCAGGACTTCCGCGGCCACAGCCCGAGGTTCTCCGGCGACAACCTCGAGCACAACCTCCGCCTCGTCGAGGCCCTGCGCGCCGTCGCCGACGCCAAGGGCGCCTCCGTCGCCCAGACCGCCATCGCCTGGGTGCTCTCGCGCGGCACCGACATCGTGCCGCTGGTGGGCGCACGCCGCCGCGAGCGCCTCACCGAGGCGCTCGGCGCCCTGGACCTCGACCTCACGGCCGACGATCTCGCCGCGATCGAACGCGCCGTACCGGCCGGGGCCGCCGCCGGAGACCGGTACGCGGCGCCGCAGATGGCCCAGCTCGACAGCGAACGCTGAGGAGGGGGCCGGACCCGTACAGAGGGTTCGGCGCCGCCCAATATCGTTCATGGCATGAGCAACCATTTCGACGTCGTCGTCCTCGGCGCGGGGCCGGGCGGGTACGTGGCCGCGATCCGGTCCGCCCAGCTCGGCCTCAAGACGGCAATCATCGAGGAACGCTACTGGGGCGGCGTCTGCCTCAATGTCGGCTGCATCCCCTCCAAGGCTCTGCTGCGCAACGCGGAGCTGGCCAACATCTTCACCCACGAGGCGAAGACGTTCGGCATCCAGGTCGACGGCCAGGTCCGCTTCGACTACGGCGAGGCGTACCGGCGCAGCCGCAAGGTCGCCGACGGGCGCGTCAAGGGCGTGCACTTCCTGATGCGCAAGAACGGCATCACCGAATTCGAGGGCCGCGCTTCCTTCACCGACGCCAACACCCTCCAGGTCGACACCGTGGACGGTTCGCAGCCGGTGACGTTCGACCACTGCATCATCGCCACCGGCGCGAGCGCCAAGCTGCTGCCCGGCACGACGCTGTCCGAGCGGGTCGTGACGTTCGAGGAGCAGATCCTCAGCGACGCCCTCCCCGAGAGCATCGTCATCGCCGGGGCCGGCGCCATCGGCGTGGAGTTCGCCTACGTGCTGAACGCCTACGGCGTGAAGGTGACGATCGTTGAGTTCCTCGACCGCCTGGTCCCGTTGGAGGACGAGGAGGTCTCCAAGGAGCTGGCCAAGCGCTACCGGCGGCTCGGCATCGACGTGCTGACCTCCACCCGCGTCGAGGGCATCGACGAGAGCGGGCAGCGGCTGCGCGTCACCGTCTCCACCGACGGTGAGGAGAAGGTCATCGAGACCGACAAGGTCCTGCAGGCGATCGGCTTCGCGCCCAACGTCGAGGGCTACGGCCTGGAGAAGACCGGAGTGCGCCTGACCGAGCGCGGCGCGATCGACGTCGACACCCGGTGCCGTACGAGCGTGCCGCACATCTTCGCGATCGGCGACGTCACCGCCAAGCTCATGCTCGCGCACGCGGCCGAGTCGATGGGCGTCGTCGCGGCCGAGACCATCGGCGGCGCCGAGACGATGGAGCTGGACTACGTCATGATCCCGCGGGCGACGTTCTGCCAGCCGCAGATCGCCAGCTTCGGCTGGACCGAGGCGCAGGCGCGCGAGCAGGGCTTCGACGTCCAGGTCGCGAAGTTCCCCTTCACCGCCAACGGCAAGGCCGCCGGCATCGGGGACAGCTCCGGCTTCGTGAAGATCCTCAGTGACGCGAAGTACGGCGAGCTGCTCGGCGCGCACCTCATCGGCCCCGACGTCGCCGAGCTGCTCCCCGAGCTCACCCTCGCCCAGCAGTGGGACCTGACCGTGCACGAGGCCGCGCGCAACGTGCACGCCCACCCCACGCTCGGCGAGGCCGTCAAGGAAGCCCTCCACGGCCTCGCCGGCCACATGATCAATTTCTAGGGAGTATCACCCGAAGGCGATGCGCTCCAGCCAGAAGTCGAGCAGCTTCGCGTCGCCGAGGACCTCCAGGCCCTCGGCGCCGGTGGGCCGCCGCCGGTAGACGAGACGCAGCAGATCGGTCAGCGGCCCGCGTACGGCGACGGCGGCCTTCTCATGCGCGCGCCGCCAGGTGACGGCGTCGCCAGAGAGGTCGATCAGCCACTCCGCCGCCGTCTCCGGCGCGGTGTCGGTGGCGTGCAGGTGGATGGTGCGGCCGGGGCCGAGCAGGTCGCGCCGCTCGGGATGGCGCTCGAGCATCATCGGCAGCGTGCCGAACTCCATCCACTCGTCGACGGCGTCGAGCGCCACGTCCGGCTCGACGGTGAACTCCGCGCCGACGGCCAGCGCGGCGTCGTCGCGGTGGACGACCGTCTCGTGCGTCATGCGGCGGGCCCAGAAGAAGGTGTTCGGCGCGTCGGGCATGAACGTCCACACCTGAGCGTCCGGCCCGGCGGAGCGCAGCGTGGCGGCCAGGCGCTCCGCGCCCTCGGCGAGCCAGGCGCCGAGGGCGGCGTCATCGTCGGGGGCGTCGGGCAGCCCGTCGGCGGCGAGCGGCCTCGTCGCGCGGGTCCGTACGATCGCCTCGGCCCGGATCTGGGCGTGGCCCAGATGGCGCAGCAGCTCTGCGAGGGTCCAGCCGGGGCAGGAGGGCACAGGCGTATTCAGGTCCGCGCCCTCGACGAGGGACCGGAGCGCGTCGGTCTGCGCGAGGATCTCGTCGCAGTAGCGGTCAAAACTCAGAAGCGTCACCTATCCAAGGTAGACGCTAGGAGTAGTGGGCGCGGAGCCGTTCGTAGGCCGACGGGGGTGCGTTTGCGGCGTCGAGGCCGAGCAGGGCCGCGCCGAGGACCGGGGGAGCGTCGACGACGACGAGTTTGGCCAGTGGGGCCAGGGTGGCGAAGCGCTCCTCGATCGCGGACATCAGCTGCGGATGGCGCGCGGCCAGGACCCCTCCGCCGAGGACGACCTCGACGGGGGCGGTCAGCAGGTCGAGCCGGCGCAGCACGACCGTGGCCAGCGCGCAGACCTCGTCGGCCTGGCGTTCGACGAGCCGCCCGGCGACCGCGTCGCCGCCGGCCGCGACCGCGAACAGCACCGGTGCCAGCTCACCGAGTCGCTCTTCGGAGATCTCCCCGAAGTGCAGGGCGAGGCCGACCTCCTGGGCGTTGGCGGCGCCGAAGTGCGTGGCGACCGCGGCCGACAGCCCGGTCTCCGGGCCACGGCCGTCCTCGGCGCGTACGCCGTGCCACAGCGCCTCCTCGCCGAGGTGGTGACCGCCGCCCCAGTCGCCGGTGACCCGGCCGATCGAGGGGAAGCGCGCGACCTCACCGCCGGGGCCGATCCCGGCGCAGTTGATGCCGGCGCCGCACACGACCGCGACGCCCCAGCGCTGGGTCACGCCCGTGCGCAGCAGCGCGAACGTGTCGTTGCCTACCCGTACGTTGCGGCCCCAGTTGCAGGCCGTGATGACCCGGTGGAACTCCTCTTCCTCCTCGGGCAGGTCCACGTTGGCCAGGTACGCCGACACGTGGTCGGTGACCGGCCAGGACGAGGTCAGGCCCGCGGCCTCCAGCGCGCGGGTCACGGCGTCCGCCACGGCGTTCACCGCGGCCTCCACGCCGTCGGCGACGGGCCGGAACCCGCCGCCGCGTACCGCCGAGAGCACTTCGCCCTCGGTGGTGAGCACCGCGACGTCGGTCTTGCTGTTGCCTCCGTCGATGGCCAGGATCACGCGTTCACCGCCCAGGGGAGATGCGCGGCGTTGGCCGCGACGATCCGGCCGGCGAGGTCGGTCGCGACGCTCGCCTGCCCGATCAGGGGATGTGCCAGCAGTGCGTCGGTGACCCGCTCGAGGCCGCCGCGCAGCGCGGCGTCCAGGGCCAGCTCCTCGTAGGCGGACACGTGCGCGATCAGGCCGGCGTAGAGGGGTTCGACCGGGTCGACCGGCAGCGGGTCCGCGCCGGCCGCCGTGATGCGGGCCGGTACCTCGATCACCGCGTCGTCGGACAGGAACGGCAGGCGTCCGCCGTTGCGCACGTTGACGACCTGCACGTCGCCGCGGTCGGCCGACAGCGAGGCCACCAGGTCGACGGCGGCCTCGGAGTAGAACGCGCCTCCGCGCTTCTCGAGCAGGCGTGGCTTTTCGTCCAGCGCGGGGTCGGCGTACATCTCCAGGAGCTGCTCCTCGATGGCGGCCACCTCTTCCGCGCGTGAGGGCGCCGCGAGCTGCTCGGCGACCACCGCGTCATGATCGTAGAAATACCGGAGGTAGTACGAAGGTACGACCCCCAGGCGCCGGATGAGTGCGGCGGGTAGCCCGATGTCGTTCGCGAACTCGGCGGCGTGCCCGGCGAGCAGCTTCGGCAGGACGTCCTCGTCGCCGAGGTGGACCGTTCGTTCCCAGGTCAGATGGTTGAGGCCGACGTGACCTAGCCGGATGTCGCCCGGCGCCACGCCGAGCGCGGCCGCGAAACGCCGCTGAAAACCGATCGCGACGTTGCACAGCCCGACCGCGCGGTGCCCGGCGTCCAGGAGGGCGCGCGTGACGATCCCGACCGGGTTGGTGAAGTCGACGATCCAGGCGTCCGGCGCCAGCGCGGCGACCCGTTCGGCGATGTCCAGGACGACCGGCACCGTGCGCAGCGCCTTGGCCAGCCCGCCCGCGCCCGTCGTCTCCTGCCCGACGCATCCGCACGTCGGGGGGAGCGTTTCGTCGACGTGGCGTGCGGCCTGGCCGCCGACCCGCAGCTGCAGCAGTACGGCGCCGGCGCCGTCCACACCGTCGTCGAGGACCCGCGTCGTACGGACCGTGCCGGGGTGGCCGTAGCGGGCGAAGATGCGCTGGGACAGGCCCCCGACGAGGTCGAGCCGGCGCTCGTCCGGGTCGACCAGCACCAGCTCCGACACCGGCAGCGTGTCACGCAGCCGCGCGATCCCGTCGACGAGCTCCGGCGTGTACGTGGAGCCGCCCCCGACGACGCAGAGCTTCACCCCTTCACCCCCGTCAGCGTGACCCCTTGGATGAACACCCGCTGGGCCAGGAAGAACACGATGATGACCGGCAGTACGGTCAGGAGCGTCGCGGCCATCGTCAGGTTCCACTCGACGTGGTGCGCGGCGCGGAACGTCGACAGGCCGACCGCGAGCGTCCACGACTCCGGCTTGGTGTAGATCAGCGGCCCGAAGTAGTCGTTCCAGGCGTAGAAGAACTCGAACAGCGCGACCGCGGCGACCGCGGGCCGCGCCATCGGCAGGATGACTCGGACCATCGCCGCGAACTCCCCGCAGCCGTCGACGCGCGCGGCGTCGCCGTACTCCTTGGGGATCGTGACGAAGAACTGCCGGAGCAAGAAGATCGAGAAGGCGTCGCCGAACAGCATCGGGATGATCAGCGGCCACAGGGTACCGGTCAGGTGGAACCGCGCCCACATGATGTACATCGGCACGATCGTCACCTGCGGCGGCAGCATCATCGTGGTGATCACGAGCACGAACGCGAGCTTGCGGCCCCGGAACCGGAACCGGGCGAGCGCGTACGCGACCGGGATGCTGGAGACCAGCATGAAGACGGTGGCCGGCACGGCGTAGATCAGCGTGTTGACGAGCCAGTGCACCATCACGCCGTTGTCGGTGGTCAGCGCGGTGCCGAAGTTCTCCCAGTGCCAGCTCCGGGGCCACAGGGCGCCGGAGAGGGTCTCGTTGCCGCTCATCACCGCGGTCAGGAACATGAACGCCAGCGGCGCCAGGAACATGATCGCCAGGGCGATCACGATCGCGTGCGTCGCGATCCAGTACAGGACGCGGCGGCGCCGGACGCTCTCACCCCGGCGCGTACGGCGGGTGGCGGCGCGGCGTACCGCGACGGTCGTGCCGGTCATCGCGACCTCCCTTCAGTCGTCGTCGGCGAACGCGTGGAACTGGCGGAGCAGGATCAGCGTGAAGAACATCGCGACGGCGAACAGCACGAGCGCGAGCACACACGCGTAGCCCATGTTGAACTGCTGGAACCCCTCGTTGTAGAGCGTCTGGGGGAACGTCAGCGAGGCGCCGTTCGGGTAGCCGGGCGCGGTGGTGGTGCCGGCCTGGTCGGCGTTGCCCTGGGAGGCGTTGGCCGCGACCATCGCCTGGGTGAAGTACTGCAGGGTCTCGATGACGCCGGTCACGGCCGAGAACATCAGGACCGGCGAGATGGTCGGCAGCGTGATGCGGCGGAACTGCTGCCAGGGGCCCGCGCCGTCGATGGCCGCCGCCTCGTACAGCGTGGCCGGGACGTCCAGCAGCGCCGCCAGCAAGATGATCATGACGTCGCCGATGCCCCACAGCGCGAGCAGGGTGAGGCCGGGCTTGGTCCACGTCGGGTCGTTGAACCAGTCCGGCAGGTGGATGCCGACCTTGGCGGCGAGGCCGTTGACCGGCCCGGTGCCGGGGTTGACCACGAACACGAACGCGACGGTCGCGGCCACCGGCGGGATCAGGTACGGCAGGTAGAAGATCGAGCGGAGCAGGTCACCGCCCCGTTTGATCCTCGTGAGGAGCTGGGCGAGGCCGAGCCCGAAGAGCACCCGCAGCGGCACCATCACCACGACCAGCCACAGCGTGTTCTTGATCGCGATCCAGGCGTACGGGTCCCTGAACAGGAACCGGTAGTTCGTCAGCCCGACCGGCGTCAGCTGGAACAGGTTGTAGCGGAAGAAGGAGAAGTAGACGGTCGCGGCGAGCGGGTAGGCGAAGAACAGCGTGAACCCGACCAGCCACGGCGACAGGAAGGCGAGGACCCGCAGCCGGTGGCGGCGGCGCGCACGCGCCGCCGCCACCACCGGTCGGGCCGTGGACAGGGCGGTCACCGGTCAGCCGCCGGCCAGCTGCAGCGCGTCGTTGACCTTCTTGTCCAGGCCCTGCAGACCCTGGGGCAGGTCATTGACCTTGCCCGGCTCCCACTGGTCCTGCACGAAGCTCTGGAACTTCACCACGAAGTCGCCGCCGTTGACCGTGGACGGGATCGTGCCGCTGTTGGGGTTCTTGAACACGTCCAGGAACGTGTGGAACTGCGGCGGCAGGGTGAGCTTCGGCGAGGACAGCGCCGGGATCGTGCTGGGGACGTTCCCGAGGCCGTTGGCGAACGTCACCAGCGCGTCGGTGTTGGTCGTCAGGTACTTCACGAACTCCCACGCCGCCTGCTGGTGCGGAGCGCCGCGCGGAATGCCGATGATCGTGCCGGTGACGAATCCACCGCCGTACGTGCCGGCCCGGTCGTCGGCGACCGGTGCCGGCGTGGTGTCGTACTGGAGCTTCGGCGCCTCCTGCTGGAGGAACTTCACGCGCCACTCACCGTCGACGGCCATCGCGACCTTGCCCTTCTCGAAGGGGTTGGACGCCTCGAACTCCTGGCCCATCGAGTGCACGAACTTCTTGATGTTGTCGTAGCCGTACCAGTCGATGAGGCTCTTCTGCCACTGCAGGTACCGCGTGAAGGCGGGGTCGGTCGCGAAGTTCGCCCGGCCGCGCGGGTCCAGCCACGTCACGCCGAAGCCGCCGACCAGGTGCTCGGGTACGTGCTCGTAGTACGTCACCGAGGGCAGGAACCCGGCGACCTTGATCGTGCCGTCGGGGTTGCGCACGGTCAGCTTCTTGGCCAGCGCGGTCAGCTCACCGATCGTCTTGGGCGGCTGGTCGCCCTTCATCAGGGCCTTGTTGGTGTAGAGCGCGTAGTCGTCGGCGAGCAGCGGCAGCGTGCACCGGACGCCCTTGTACTGCGTGTAGTCCTGTACGGCCTTCGGGAACAGACCCATGTCGACCTTGTCGCGCTGAAGGAACGGCGTGAGGTTCTGCAGCGCGCCGCTGGAGCAGAACTGGCCGACGTTGTTCGTGGAGAACGACGAGACCACGTCCGGCGGGTTACCGCCGCGCACCGCGTTGAGGATCTTGGTGTCGTCCTGGCCCTTGACCAGCTTGACGGTGATGTTGGGGTGCAGGCGATGGAAGCCGGAGATGGCGTCCTCGAAGGCCTTCACCTCGTGCGGGGCGCTCCAGCCGTGCCAGACCTCGATGGTCTGCGCGGTGTCGGCCTTGGGGCCTGCGGGCGCGGGGGACTGGTTTCCCGCGGTGCATGCGGTGGCGGTGCCGATGGCGATGGCGGTGAGGGCGGTGACGAGCCGCCGTTGAGGTGAGGACACTCCTGTCTCCTTAGGGCGCGGGCCGGAGCGGTGGTTGTGGGACGGTGCTGGAGAAGACCTCTTGGCGGGCCTCTCCGAGGGCCAGTTGCAGGGCGCCGGTCAGCACGGGGTCGCCGGGGACCGAGCTCAGCCGCAGCGCGGGATGCGGGATCGTCATCGTGTGCAGCTCGGACTCGATGAGGGCCCGTAGGGGTTCGCCGCCGGCGAGGGGTACCTCACCGGCCAGCACGATCAGTTCGGGGTCGAGCACGCTGACGATCGCGGCCAGGCCGGTCGCGAGCCGGGTGGCGAGCTCGCCGAGCGCGGCCGAGGCGCGCTCGTCGCCGTCGATGTAGGACTGGCGGGCGCGTTCGACGATCTGGTCGGCGCGCGTGCCGCGCATCCCGTGCTCGCGCAGGAGCCGCAGGACGGCGGGCGCGCCCGCGACGGCCTGCAGGCCGCCGGTGTTGGCCCGTCCGGGTTCGCGGATGAGCGGCGCCGCGGCGACCGGCATGTAGCCGACCTCGCCGGCGCCTCCGGTGGCGCCGCGGACCAGCGATCCGCCCAGCACGATCGCCAGGCCGATGCCGGCGCTGACCCACAGCAGTACGAAGTTGGGTGAGTCCACGGCCTGCCCGTACGCCAGCTCGGCCATCGCGGCCAGGTTGACGTCGTTCTCCACCGCGACGGGACGGCCCAGGCCCTCCCGCAGGCGGCTGATCAGGTCCGGGATGTGCCAGCCGGGCAGGTGGGAGGCGTAGCCGAGGCGCTCGGTCCGCGGGTCGACCGCGCCGGGGACGCCGATGACCACCCGGTTGAGCCGGTCGATCGGCAGGTCCGCGTCCAGCGCGGCGCCCTTGACGACGCGGAGGGTGCGCTCGACCGCGTCGCCGCCGGACGTGCCGGGCGTCGGGAGCTCGAACCGGCCGATGACGGTACCGGTCAGGTCGGCGACGGCCGCGCGGATCCGCGCGCGGCGTACCTCGAGCGCGGCGACGTGGGCGGCGCCGGCGTTGATGCGGTAGAGCTCGGCGGTACGCCCGGGGCCGCCCTCGCGGATCCCGTCGAGCACGACCAGGCCCGCGTCGCGCAGGCGGGTCAGGAGCTGGGAGGCGGTCGGCTTGGACAGCCCGGTGAGCGCGCCGATCTCCGGCCGGGTGAGCGGGCCGCGTTCGAGCAGCACCTCGAGGGCCGCACGGTCGTTGATGGCCCGTAGCAGGCGTGGGGTGCCCGGCGTCGAGGTGGTCAACGGCGTCTCCGAATGAGCGCGGGGTTAGGAAACTTTCCTAACTTGTTCGGGAACGTACGACCTGCCGGAATCCAACGTCAACCCGGGCCCAGAGGGTTGTTACCAAGCCGAGACCGCCGAAGGTCACGCCGCGGTGACGATGAACCGGGTCTTGCCGAACGTCACCTCGTCGCCCGGCCGCAGGCGGGTCGGCGTGGCGATGCGGTAGCCGTTGACCAGCGTGCCGTTCATCGACCCGAGGTCGCACAGCATCCAGGAGTCCTCGTTACGGCACAGCTCGGCGTGCATCCGCGAGACGCTCAGGTCGGTCACCACGAACTGGCAGACCGGCGCGCGGCCGATCAGGAGGCGGGACAGGTCGGCGGAGGGCAGTGCGAAGCGCGGCAGCCGCGGCGCGCGCCAGGCGGCCTCGACGCGCGCGGTCATCGCCGAAAGTGAGGTGACCGCCCCGGTCAGCTTCCGCGTGAGGCGCCCGCCCGGCGGCAGGTCGCTCACCAGTGCGGTCAGCTCGGCGTTGCTGCGGGCCCGCAGCGCGGAGTCGACGCGCCGCTCGAAGGTGTCGTTGGACAGCCGGCCCTCGGCGACGCGGTCGCGGAGGACGCGAAGTACGCGGTCGCGGTCGTCGTCAGACGCGCGTACCGGCAGCCCTTCCATGAGATGAGTATCGGGACGGAAAAGTCCCGTGTCCAGTATGCGAAGAGGCCACGGTCGCGAGCCGTGCGGCGGCCCGCCGGGCGCCGTTCTCGTACCTCGGCGAACGCGCCGGTGTTCGCTCTTAGTGATCTACAATGTAAAGGCGCCGGGCCGGGACGCGGCGTCCCAGCGGACACGAAGAGCGTCCGGCTTGCGGAAGACCGCGCCGCGCGGCGCGGCGGGCCGTTCCAGCCGCAGGCGGGGGAGTGGCAGCAGGGCACGCAGGGCGGTCGCCGTCTCCAGGCGCGCCAGGTGCGCGCCGAAGCAGAAGTGCGGGCCGTGGGCGAAGGCCAGGTGCCGGTCGACGCCCTCGCGGCGCACGTCGTACCGGTCGGGGTCGGCGAAGACGGCCGGATCGCGGTTCGCGCCGGCGATCGAGACGCGTACGAGGTCGCCGGCCCGGATTCGCGCCCCGCCCAGCGCCACGTCCGCGACGGCGTACCGGTCGACGACGGACGCCGCGGGTTCCAGGCGCACCGACTCCTCGATCGCCGCGGCGAGCAGCTCGGGCCGCTCGAGGACGAGTGCGTGCTGGTCCGGGTGGTCCAGGAGGTGCAGCACCGCGTTTGTGATCATGCCCTCGGTGGTGTCGATGCCGCCGAACATCAGGACCGCGGCGTTCGAGACGACCTCCGGCAGGGCCAGATCGCGCGCCACGGTTCCGAGGAGGGAGGACGGCTCGTCGCGTACGGTCGCCTCCACGGTGGCCCGTAGCCGGCCGAACGCCTCCGCCGCGTCGCCGTCGCGGCCGGCGGTCGGCTCGGAGATCGCCACCACGAACGCCTCGTACCAGGAGCGTACGGTCGCGGCGTCCACGCCCTCCAGGCCCAGTGCCTCGGCGACCACGCCGACCGCGAGCGGCCCGGCCAGCTCGCCGCGGATCTCGGCGTACCCGCGCGGCCGTACGCCGGCGACGAGCCGGTCGACCTCGGCCGCCACGAACGCGGTGAACCGTGCACGGGTCCGCGCGGGGCGGAACGGGCCGGAGAACGGGTCACGGTGGCGGGTGTGCGCCGCGCCGTCCAGCGACAGCATGCTCGGCCCGACGACGCGCGCGGTGGAGAACCTCGGATCGTCCACGGTGAACGCGCCCGCCTCGCGCATGACGCGCACGGCCAGGTCGTGCCGCGTGACGAGCCATCCGCCGAGCGCGGGAAGCCAGGACACCGGCTCGTCGGCCCGCAGCCGGGCCAGTACGGGATGGGGGTCGCGGCCCAGCTCCTCGACGGTGACGTCCGCGCCGATCGGAAACCTCACACGACCGACGTTACGGGCTATGTCCGTTATCCCATATTCGGGATACCCTCCCGAATATGGGAACCCAGGAAGAGGTGACGCCCCTCGAGGCCGGGCTCGCCGCCCGCCTGACCGAACTGCGCGTCGAACGCGCCTGGTCGCTGGAGGAGCTGGCACGGCGCACCGGCGTGAGCCGCTCGACCCTGTCCCGCCTGGAGCGCCGGGAGATCAGCCCCACCGCCGCGCTGCTCGGCAAGCTCTGCGCGGTCTACGGGCGGACGATGTCACGGCTGCTCGCCGAGGTGGAGACCGCGCCGTCCCAGGTGCTGCGCGCCGCCGAGCAGACCGTGTGGACCGACGAGGCGTCGGGCTTCGTACGCCGCTCGGTGTCACCGCCGCACGCAGGGCTGCGCGCCGAGGTCGTCGAGGCCGTCCTACGGCCGGGCGCCGACATCGCGTACGAGAGCCCGCCCGTACCGGGCCTGGAGCAGCACATCTGGGTCCAGGAGGGCACCGTGGAGGTGACCGTCGACGGCAGCACGCACGAGCTGGGCCCGGGGGACTGCCTGCGGTTCCGGCTGTGGGGCCCTTCGCACTTCCGCTGCCCCGGCCCCGGACCCGTCCGCTACACCCTCGTGGTGGTCCTCCCATGAGCCACACGATCACCCGCCTGTCCGGCGCGGACCTGCGCGACGACGCAGGAGGGCTCGCCGACCTCCTCATCGACGCGGTCGACGGTGGCGCCTCCCTGGGCTTCCTGGCCTCCCTCGACCGCGCCGCCGCGACCACGTGGTGGCAGGCGCTCGCCCCGGCCGTGGACACCGGTGACCTCGTCGTGTGGGCCGTCCACGGTCCGGCCGGCGTCGACGGCACGATCAGCCTCGCCTTCGAACGCAAGGCCAACGGCCGGCACCGCGCCGAGATCCTCAAGCTGATGGTCCGGCGCGGCGCACGCGGCAGCGGCCTGGGACGCGCGCTGCTCGCCGCCGCGGAGGGCGCCGCCGTACGGGCCGAGGTGACCCTCCTGCTCCTGGACACCGAGACCGGCAGCCCCGCCGAGCACCTCTATCGCGCCGCGGGCTGGACCCCGTACGGGTCCGTCCCCGGGTACGCCACCGACCCCGGCGGGGTCCTACGGGACGGCAGCTTCTTCTACAAGGCCCTGGCCTGAGAGATTGTTGGGGAGCCCTCGTCCGTCGCGAGCGGCGGGCCAGGGGGCGCGTCGCGAGGCGGAGGAGGGAGTCGGCCTGGTGTCGGCCGGCGACCGACGACAACGCGGCGAGGCGTCGTCTGGGTGCCGCGCAGTAGGGCATGGGGCTCCCCAACAGTCTCTGAGGCGGCTCAGCCGTCCACGACCGCGGCCCGCGACACCGGCTCCCAGATCCGCAGCTCCTCGCGCGACGTCTCCAGGGAGCTGCCGATCGCGTCCACCGCGTCGGCGCCCAGTGCCAGCCGCAGCGGGGTCCGCTCGGCCGCCAGGGCCTCGAGGATCGCCGCGGCCGCCTTCGCCGGGTCGCCGGGCTCCTGGCCCGCACGACCCGGCAGCTCCTCACGTACGGGCCCGACCGTCTCCTCGTACGCCGGGATCGCCGCGGACATCAGCAGGCCGCCGCCGCCCGAGAAGGAGGTACGGAACGCGCCGGGCTCGACGACCATCACCGTGATCCCGAACGGCGCGACCTCATCGGCCAGGGACTCCGACAGCCCCTCCAGCGCGAACTTCGTCGCCGAGTACGCGCCGACCCCCGCGAACGACATCCGGCCGCCCATGCTGCTCATCTGCACGATCGCGCCGGACCGCCGCTCGCGCATGTGCGGCAGCACCGCGCGGGTCAGCGCCGCCGGGCCGAAGAAGTGCAGGTCCATCAGGTCGCGCAGCTCACGGTCCGTGGTCTCCTCGACCGCGCCGACCAGACCGCGCCCGGCGTTGTTGACCAGGACGTCGACCCGGCCGTACCAGAGCAGAACCTCGGCGACCACGTCGGTGATCCGCGCCGTGTCGGTGACGTCGAGCCGCGTCGCGACCGCACGGCCCGGATGGGCCTCGACCAGATCCTTCAGCGCCTCGGGCCGCCGGGCCGTGGCCACGACGGTGTCGCCGGCCGCCAGCGCGGCCTCGGCGATCGCCCGGCCGAACCCGGAGGACGCGCCGGTGATCAGCCAGACCCGGCCGCAAGCCTCATGTACGGGGTTCATCGTCGTCTCCGTCTCTTCGTGTCTCACCTCTCCGTTATGGCAGCGGGCCCTCCCCGGCGTCCAAGACAGAAGATCAAGGACTCCATAAAGAGGACTTATCATCGCTGGATGGAGCTCCGTCAGCTGCGCTACCTCACGGCCATCGCCGACGCGGGGAACCTCGGGCGCGCCGCCGAAGCGCTGTTCGTCAGCCAGCCCGCGCTGTCCTACGCCCTCAAGAATCTCGAGAGCGAGCTCGGCGTACGGCTGTTCGACCGGCACGCCGGGGGAGTGGCCGCGACCGCCGCGGGCCGCGACGTTCTGGCCGAGGCCCGCCGCACCCTCCTCCAGGCCGACCGGATCGTCGCGGCGGCCGAACGCCACCGGCGCGGTGAGACGGGTGTGCTGCGGGTGGGCTTCGAGGCCAGCGGGGCCGGTGAGCTGACCACCCGGGCCCGCGCCGAGTTCGCGCGCCGCCATCCCGGCGTTCGCGTCGAGCCCAAGCGGTTCGACTGGGGCGGCGAGGCGTCCGCGCTGCGCGACGGGCTCGTGGACGTGGCCTTCGTCTGGCTGCCCAACGACCTGACCGGCCTGCACACCGAGGTCGTGCACACCGAGACGCGGGTCGTGGGGTTGCCGGCCGGCCACCGCCTTGCCGGCCGCGACGCGATCTCCGTGCTCGAGATCAACGACGAACCGCTGATGTGGACCCGGCGCGCGCCGCGTACCTGGGTGGACTGGTGGGCGGTCAACCCGCGGCCCGACGGGTCCAGCCCCCGCTGGGGGCCGACCAACGACAACGTCGAGGAGATGCTCGAGCAGGTCGCCGAGGGCGCCGCCGTCTGCATCTCACCGGTCGGCATGGCCCGCTACTACGCCCGGCCCGACCTGGCCTGGGTGCCCCTGACCGACGTCGAGCCCCTGCGGGTCGCGCTCGCCTGGGCCGAGGGGGCCACCGGCCCGTTGGTGAAAGGATTCGCCGACGTCGTACGCGAGCTGGTGTCCGGCGCGTGATCCGCGCGGGACCCATCGGCCGAGAGGACTGTGATCATGAGCACGGAGCTGGCACCTGCCCAGGACAAGCGGATACGGGAGAGCATCGGACGGCAGACGCTGCTCACCACGCTGGGCATCGAGGCCGGTGAGATCGCCGCCGGGCGGGTCGTGCTCGAGTTCCCCTTCCGCGCCGACCTTTGCCAGCAGAACGGCTTCGTGCACGCCGGCGCGGTCACCACGGCCGCGGACTCGGCCTGCGGCTACGCCGCGATGACGTTCCAGCCGGAGGGCCGCGACATCCTCACCGTGGAGTTCAAGGTCAACCTCATGCGCCCGGCGGTCGGCGAACGGTTCCGTGCGATCGCGACCGTCGTACGGTCCGGCCGTGCGATCACGGTCTGTTCCGCCGAGGTCGTGGCCCTCACCGGGGACGCCGAACCCAAGACGGTCGCGCTCATGCAGGCAACGCTGATGGCGGTATGAGAACGGCCGGTGTGGCCGGGCCCCGTGCCCCGGCCACACCGGCCGTACGTACTCCTGAACCTGCCTCAGTCGGTCAGCATCGCCTTGGACGCGTCCCGGCTGGCCGCGGCGAGCCGTGCGGCCTCCTCGGGCGCGTCGCGGCCGTGCTCGCGCCACCACGCCTGCCCGGTCTCGGGGAGGGTGTAGATCGGGTCGTAGTACTCGTACCGGCGCTTCAGGGCCTCGGGGTCGTCGGCCTCCAGCGCGGTCCGGTAGTTCTTCGTCCAGTAGGAGATGCCGCGCTCGGTGTCGTACTCGGAGACCTGGTGCACCCAGCGCTTGCCGACGTAGGGCACGTCGCAGACGATCCGCGGGGTGGCGAAGCCGGGCAGGTAGCCCATGATCCCGTGCTGGAGGCCCTGGGCCTCGGCCAGCGACAGCCGCCAGTGCTCGCTGAACGGGATCATGTCGCACAGGTAGAAGTAGTAAGGCAGCACGCCGTTGTCCTGGAGCGCGAAGCACAGGTCGAGGAGCTGCTCGACGGTCGAGTTGACGCCGCGCATCAGCACGCCCTGGTTACGGACGTCGCGGACGCCCGCCTCCAGCATCGCGTCGGCCGCCTTGGCGACCAGCGGGGTCATCGACTGGGCGGCGTTGACGTGGGTGTGGATCGCGATCTGCGCGCCGTTCCGCCGTGCCTTGGTGGTCAGGCGCTCCATGCCCGCCCGTACCTCGTCCTGCAGCCAGTGCTGCGGCAGGCCCATCAGGGCCTTGGTCGCGAGGCGGATGTCGCGGATGTTGCCGACGTCCAGGAGACGGTCGACGAAGGACTCCAGGCGCGCCCAGGGCATGTTCGCCACGTCGCCGCCCGAGACCACCACGTCGCGGACCTGCGGAGTGCGCGCCAGGTAGTCGAACATGGCCTCCAGGCGGTCCGGCTGCTTCAGCCCGAACTTGTGCTTGTCGATCTGGATCGTGGAGTTACCGACGAGGTCCATGCGCGTGCAGTGACCGCAGTACTGCGGGCAGGTCGGCAGCAGCTCGGCGAGCACCTTCGTCGGGTAGCGGTGGGTCAGGCCCTCCACGGCCCACATCTCCTGCTCGTGCAGGGAGTCACGGCTGGCCACCGGGTGCGAGGGCCAGTCGGTGCAGCGATCGCTGAAGACCGGCAGCATGTAGCGCCGCACCGGGTCGGCGTAGAACGCCTCGGTGGAGCTCATGTCCATCGTGTTCATCATCTGCGGCGGTACGAGCATGGACATCGTCGCGCGTTCCTGCTGGTCACGCTCGAGGTCCGCGTAGAATGAGTCGTCCAGCAGGTCGCCCATGAGGGCGCGCAGCTGGCGGATGTTCTTCACGCAGTGTGATCGCTGCCACTGCGCGGACTCCCACTCTTCAACGGTGACATCACGCCACCCGGGCATACGGCGCCAGTCCGGCTCGGCGAGTTCACGATGCCGGTAGGCGTACGGCTGGGGGCGACCTTCGGGGGTCACCGCCGACTGTTCGGCGACAGCGGTCACGTGCTCTCTCCCAAGGATTCGGCTGTGCATGTTATGTTGCGCCAGCGGGACGATACGGGAAATATTCTTCTAGAACCAGAGTTCCCCAACATATCTTCCACTACACGGTAACCGAGGTGACGGGATGAACAGCTCTCCGATCGGACTGCACCGGGTGGTCGAGCCACCTGGCGTGCTGCCACAGGCGGCCCGCCGGCTCGATGCCGACCCGGCCATCCGAGAGGACGAGGTCCGGGTACGCGTCGAACGGCTGAACCTGGACGCGGCGTCCTACCGCCAGCTCAGCACCGCCCACGACGGCGATCCGGACCGCATCCGCGCCGAGGTCCTGCAGATCATCGAGACCCGCGGGAAGATGCAGAACCCCGTCACCGGCTCGGGCGGCATGCTGATCGGCGTGGTCGACGAGGTCGGCCCCGAATCCCCGCTCGGCCTCAAGCCCGGGACGCGGATCGCGACGTTGATCTCCCTCACGCTCACCCCGCTGCGGATCAACGACGGCCTGGCCCGCTGGGACGGCCGGAGCGAGCAGGTGCCCGCCGACGGCCACGCGATCCTTTTCGCCCGCTCGATCGCCGCCGAGATCCCCGATGATCTCCCGGCCGAGCTCAGCCTCGCCGTCATGGACGTCTGCGGCGCCCCGGCGCTCACCCACCGCGTCGTCGCCGCACGTACGGCACCGGTCGTCGCCGTCGTCGGCGCCGCCGGCAAGAGCGGTTCGCTCGCCCTGGCCGCGGCGCGCCGCGCGGGCGCCAAGCACACCATCGGCGTGGTGCCCATCGAGGAAGAGGCCGCGAGCCTGCGCGCCGCGGGCCTCGCCGACGCCGTCGTCCTGGCCGACGCCCGCGACCCGATCGCGCTGGCCGCCGCCGTCGCCGGCGCCGACGCGCCACTGGGCGCCGACGTGACCGTCGTCTGCGTCGATGTGCCCGGCTGCGAGCACGGCGCGATCCTGGCCACAGCGCCGGGCGGCACCGTGATCTTCTTCTCGATGGCGACCTCCTTCCCCGCCGCCGCGCTCGGGGCCGAAGGACTCGCCGCGGATGTGACGATGTTGATCGGGAACGGGTACGCCCCAGGCCACGCGGACATGGCGCTGGACCTGCTGCGTACCGAGCCCGGCGTACACAAGATCTTCAAAGAGCGCGTGGAGACGGCATGACGAAACTCGACCTCGACCCGCAGATCGTGCGGAAGGCACGCCGGCTGGCCGAACGCGCCGCCGAACCGATCATCGAGATGGCACGGACGCACACCACCGTGTCCGTGGAACGCGCCCAGCTGCGCCTGGCGGGCCTGTCCGGAGCCGACTCCGACGGCCTGCCGTGGGTCAACCACCTGGTGAACGCCGTACGCGACCAGGTCGGCCTCGAGCACGGCGTGGCCCTGCCGGTCTGGGACGCGCTCCTCAACGAGCCGTACGAGGACCTGGCGGGCCTCGCGCAGGCCGCCGCCCTCGGCGCGGTGACCTTCCGGCTGCCCAAGGGCTCCGACGCCGACACCGCCGCGGCCCAGGCCGGGCGCGCCGCCCGCGCCGGCATCGGCCGCATCGACCACCGCCGCGCCGAGCGCTCCACGATGCTCCGCGAGGTCGGCGACCCACCCCAGCCGTGGATCTACCTCATCGTCGCCACCGGCGACATCTACGAGGACATCCCGCAGGCCCAGGCCGCCGCCCGCGAGGGCGCCGACGTCGTCGCGGTGATCCGTTCGACCGGCCAGTCCCTGCTGGACTTCGTGCCCGAGGGCGCCACCCGCGAGGGCTACGCCGGCACGTACGCCACACAGGAGAACTTCCGGCTCATGCGCTCCGCCCTCGACGACGTGTCGAAGGAGCTCGGCCGGTACGTGCGCCTCACGAACTACGCCTCGGGGCTGTGCATGCCCGAGATCGCCACGCTCGCGGGCCTCGAACGCCTCGACATGATGCTCAACGACTGCATGTACGGCATCATCTTCCGCGACATCAACCCCCGGCGTACCTTCATCGACCAGCGGTTCTCCCGTCAGATCCATGCCCGCGCGGGCATCGTGATCAACACCGGCGAGGACAACTACCTGACCACCGCCGACGCGGTCGACGCCGCGCACACCGTCGTGGTCAGCCAGTTGCTGAACGAGCGGTTCGGCAAGGAGGCGGGCCTGCTGGACGCCCAGCTCGGCCTCGGCCACGCCTTCGAGATCAACCCGGCGATCCCCGACTCGTTCCGGCTCGAGCTGGCCCACGCCCAGCTCGTACGCGAGCTGTTCCCCGACGCGCCGCTGAAGTACATGCCGCCGACCAAGCACATGACCGGCAACGTGTTCGCCGGCTACCTGCTCGACGCGTTCTTCAACCTGGCCGGGATCATGACCGGCCAGTCGATCATCTTGATCGGCATGATGACCGAGGGCATCCACACGCCGTGGCTGTCCGACCGCGACCTGGCCCTGGAGAACGTCCGCTACGTCCGTGACGCGTGCGGCGCCCTCGCCGAGGACTTCGTGCCGCGCCCGGACGGCTTCGTCGTCCAGCGCGCCCGCCAGGTCATGTCGGAGTCGGTCGAGTTGCTCGAGCGCGTCTGCGACGACACGCTGCTGACCGCGATCGCCGAGGGCACCTTCGGCGTCACGAAGCGGCCCGCGGACGGGGGCAAGGGCCTCGACGGCGTCGTGGAGCGCGCCGACGGGTACCTCAACCCCGCCATCGACATCCTGGAGTCCGAAGACCCGCACGCCGCCGCCGGCGTGCCGACGCCCGCAGGGAGCGCACGAGAGTGAAACAGCGAGAGACGGCGACGGACGTCCCGCAGGCACAGGACCTCCCGTCGATCATCCGCCCGTACGGCGACACGACCGGCGACGCGATGGTCCAGATGTCGTTCACGCTGCCCGTGCCCGCGGGCAAGCGCTCCGAGCTCGCCGCGCTGCGCCTCGCCGGGCAGATGGGCCTGGACCCGGCCAGCGTCGTGCACACCAAGGCGATGGGGCCCAACTACACGTTCTTCATCGTGTACGGCAAGGTCAACCACCTCATCGACTACGCCGGCATCGAGGTGCCCGAGGGCCGCGAGTACCCGTTGCTGACCGCCAAGGAGATCGACCTGGCGATCCGTACGGTCCTGAACCGCGAGCTCGTCGTGGTCGGCGCCTGCATCGGCACCGACGCGCACACCGTCGGCATCGACGCGATCCTCAACGTCAAGGGCTTCGCGGGCGAGAAGGGCCTCGAGTACCACCGGGAGATCCAGGTGGTGAACATGGGCGCCCAGGTCACGGTCGAGGAGCTGGTCGAGCGCGCCAAGGCCGTCAACGCCGACGCCGTCCTGGTCTCCCAGGTCGTCACGCAGAAGAACGCCCACATCCACAACACCAAGCAGATGGCCGCGGCCTTCCACGACGCCTACCCGACCGCCGTCGGGCCGGGCATGGGACGCCCGCTGCTCATCGCCGGCGGCCCGCGGTTCGACACCGTCTCCGAGCAGGAGCTCGGCGTCGACCGCATCTTCGGCAAGGGCACCACGCCCGGAGAGGTCGCCTCCTACCTCGTGCACGCCCTGATGCCCGACTGGACCCCGGAGGACCCTTCATGACCGCGACGGACTCCCGGCGCATGGACACCGACCCGCGCGTCGGTCTGGCCGTCACCCACCGCCGCTACGTCCCGTACGCCCACGCGCACTACGGCGGCAACCTCGTCGACGGCGCCTACGTCCTGGGCATGTTCGGCGACGTCGCGACAGAGGTGTGCGTCCGTGCCGACGCCGACGAGGGCCTGTTCGCCTCCTACCAGGACGTCCAGTTCCGCGCGCCGGTCCGCGCCGGCGACGTGCTGGAGGCGACCGCGACCGTCACCCGCGTCGGCACCCGCAGCCGCACCCTCGCCTTCGAGGCGCGCGTCGTGTGCCGGGCGCGGCCCGAGGCGGGCGAGTCCGCCGCCGAGGTGCTCGCGGAGCCCATCGTGGCGGTCACCGCCACCGGCACCGTGGTCGTACCGGAGAAGTCCTGACACGTCCGTTGACGGGATCCGTTGCATGATCTGCGAAGAGGTTGACATCGCGACGGATCCCGATAAGTTGCCTAAGCGTCCACCACAGGACGGACCGGTCGGCCGACCGGGGCGCGCGCGCCTCTTGCGCCGCGACGGGAGTAGCACGCAGCGCCGCACGGCGCCGGCGTCATCCGTCGAAGCCAGACGCACGAACACGCGCACGCCCGAGGCCGGAGCATCCCGGCCGGCACGGGGTGAGACTCGGTAAGGGCCTGGGCACCCATCAGACAACGGACTACGCGCTCGCCGCCGACGAGACGGGTTCGGTTCGAAGGGATCGCCCGGGTCCTCTTCCGTTCCCCCGTTCGTCGACCCGCCCACCGGACCGATAACGTGCCCGGAACGGCCCGTTCATCGAGGAGTGCTGGTGGCGCAGGAGATGCTCGCCGAGGAGACGCCCGCTGTCGCCGGGCGCGGCCACGGGTCACGCACCATCGCCGGATTCACGCGCCCCGTCGCGGCGATCCTGGCCGGTCTGCTGCTGGCCGCGGCGTTCCCGCCCATCGGCTGGTGGCCACTCGCGCCGATCGCCGTCGCCGCCCTCACCCTCCTCGTACGCGACCGCACCTGGGGCCGCGCCACCGGGCTCGGCATGGTCTTCGGGCTCGCGTTCTGCTTTCCCCTCTTCGAAGGACTGCGGCCGGTCGGCTTCGACGCCTGGCTGGCCCTGAGCCTGTTCGAGGCGCTCTACTTCGCGCTCCTGGGCACCGGACTCGCCCTGGCGGCCCGCCTGCCCGGCTGGCCGCTGTGGACCGCCGCGCTGTGGATCACCGAGGAGCTCGTACGCGGCCGGGTGCCGTTCGGCGGGTTCCCGTGGGGCCGCCTGGCCTTCAGCCAGACCGCCTCGCCCTTCACCGGCTACGCGCCGCTCGGCGGAGCGCCGCTCGTCAGCTTCGTGACCGCGCTGTCCGGCGGCCTGCTCGCCGCGGCCGCCCTGACCCTGTGGCGCGGACGGCGCGACGGCACGACCGGGCGCGCCGCCCGGTGGGCCGCCGCCTCGCTGGCCGGCGTCGTGGTCCTTTGCCTCGGCGGCATGCTCGTACCGCGTCCCACCGCCGGGCACCCGGTGACCGTCGCGGTGGTCCAGGGCAACGTGCCGCGGTCCGGCCTGGACTTCCTGGGCCAGCGCGAGGCCGTCCTGGACAACCACGCGCGTGAGACCCACAAGCTCGCCACCGAGGTACGCGCCGGGCACCTGGCCCACCCCGATCTGGTGATCTGGCCGGAGAACTCCAGCGACCTCGACCCCTACACCGACGTACGGGCCCGCACGGTGATCGACGAGGCCGTCCGCGACATCGGCGTACCGGTCGTGGTCGGCGCCGTCATCGACGCCGGCGACGGCGAGCACGTGGAGAACCGCGGCATCGTCTGGGACCCGGCCAAGGGCCCGGGCGCCTACTACGTCAAGCGGCATCCGCTGCCCTTCGGCGAGTACATCCCGATCTTCCGCGGCACCCTGAAGAAGCTGATCACCCGCTTCGACCGCGTCGGGGAGTTCGCCAAGGGCCGCACCCGCGGGTCCCTCCAGGTCGGCCCGACCCGCATCGGCGACGTCATCTGCTTCGAGGTCGCCTACGACGAGATCGTGCGGGACGTCGCCGACGCCCCGCTGCTCGTCGTGCAGACCAACAACGCGACGTTCGGCCGTACGAGCCTGCCGCCGCAGCAGTTCGCGATGTCACGCTTCCGCGCGGTCGAGCACGGCCGCACGATGGTCGTGGCGTCCACGAGCGGCATCAGCGGGATCATCGCCCCGGATGGCAGGGTGGTGGACCGCTCGAGCGAGTTCACACCGGCGATCCAGGTGGAACGCGTTCCGCTGCGCACGTCGCGTACGCTTTCCGATCATCTTGGCGCCACACCCGAATGGGCGCTGGCGTTCCTGGGCCTCGCGGCGGCCGCGGCGGCCCTCTTTCGGACACGGATGAGCAGGGGGACGTAACGCGTGGAGAACACGGAGGACATCGGACGGGTTCTCGTGATCATTCCGACCTACAACGAGCGTGAGAACCTCGAGACGATCACCGGCCGAGTCCGCGCCGCCGTACCCGAGGCGCACGTGCTGGTCGCCGACGACGCCAGCCCCGACGGCACCGGCGAGATCGCCGACCGCCTCGCCGCCGGCGACGATCAGGTGCACGTCCTGCACCGGGCCGGCAAGGAAGGCCTAGGCGCCGCCTACATCGCCGGTTTCCGCTGGGGTATGGACCACGACTTCGACGTGCTGGTCGAGATGGACGCCGACGGCTCCCACCAGCCCGAGGAGCTCCCGCGGCTGCTCAGCACGCTGGAGGGCAACGACCTGGTCATCGGCTCCCGCTGGGTGCGCGGTGGCGAGGTGATGAACTGGCCGAAGAAGCGCGAGGCGCTCTCGCGCGGTGCCAACACCTACGCGCGGCTCATGCTCGGCATCCCGATCCAGGACGCCACCGGCGGTTTCCGCGCCTACCGCGCCGACGCCCTCCGCAAGATCGGCGTCGAGGAGGTCTCCTCGCAGGGCTACTGCTTCCAGGTCGACCTGACCCTGCGTACGGTCCGCTGCGGCCTGCGCGTCGCCGAGGTGCCCATCACGTTCGTCGAGAGAACCCACGGCGCCAGCAAGATGAGCCGCGCCATCATGGTCGAGGCCTTCCAGCGGCTCACCCAGTGGGGCATCGAACACCACGTGGGCCGCCTGACGGGCCGCCGCCCCTCCTAGGGCGTGTCCGGTGGATCTTCAGCCTGCTGCGCGCGTCAAGACCCACCGGACGGCCGCTATCGGCGAGTGGCCCGGCACGAGTCGTCACGGCCGGTGTCCAGCGCGATCACCGTCACGTGGTCGGGGCTACGTACGCCCTTCAACACGATCGTGTGCCGGGTCTCCGAGCCGCTGAACGCGTAGTCCGTGCCGGACGTCCGCGGGTCCCCGGTGACCGGGTTGTCGTCGGCGTCGTCGGCCTCCACGTTCAGCTTGGCGGGCGTCTTCGCGACGCGCGCGTCGATCTCGACGCCCGCGGCGGTGACCTTGTACGACACGGTCGTGCACGTACCGGTGTCGCTCTCACTGCTCGGCGAGGTCCTCGGCAGCGGCCCGTTGCCCGACTCCGGCGTGACGGCCGTCGGCGTGGACGCGGCATCGTCGTGATGCGCGCTCCCACCGCAGGCCGCCGCGCCGAACCCGATGAGGGCGACCAGGACGAGGACATGGTTCCGCACGAAAGACACTCCAAGGGTGAAAAGGGATCATCAACACCGGCGTCCCCTCCACCCGTGAGCGGAGGGGACGCCGGGCCAATGCTGTTGGCGGATCGATCCCGGCGCAAACGGACACGCCGGTCGTAGCTCGCGACCTGCGCATCCCATCCTCTCGCGTCCGATGCGAGCGTTGGGTCCGGTCCGAAACGCGACTCTTCTGATGGCCTGTCGCGTATGGGGTTACCATCCGCCGATGGAGACCGATATCGAGGTCGTGCCGCGTATGGCGCGCTCGTGGTGGCTGTCGTGTATGGCGTGGATCGCCGCAATGGGCGGGTTCCTCTACGAGCTCATCGGCTCGACGGTGACGACCCTGAGGTCCACCCCGGTCATGCTCGGAGTCCTGGCCGTCCCACCCGTGCTGATCGTCGTCCTCGCCGCGTACGAGTGGTGGAGCGCGCGCCGGTACGGGTTCGTGCTGAACCGCCTGCACCTGATCGGCGTCGGCCTGGGCCTGCTGCTGTGGCTGCTGTACCCGAAGTCTCCCGGCGAGGCGTTCAACCCCTCCTCGGACCTCCTGTGCCAGTACGCGGGGCAGATCGGTGTGCCCGAGTGCCTCCGCCGCGCCGACATCGCACGGGCGCACAGCAACGTCGTGTGGTGGTCGACCGGCGCACTCATCCTCGTGCTGGCCTTGTTCGCCCGCCGGTCCCGTACGGCCGCCTGGTCCGCGGCGGTGATCGCGCTCGGCGGCTCGGCGGTGGCGCTGAACATCCTGGAGGCCCTCATCCGCTCGTACCACGCCTGACGCACACCGCCGGCGCGACCCGTGTCCGAAGCGGGCCGCGCCGTCCCCCTCGGGTGCGCGTGCTCAGCTTCGCGGTTCGGCCCGGCAGATTTCGACCTGATTCGATCTGGCCCGAATAACGACATTCCGGCAGGATGCCGTACGGGCGCCGTCGTGTCGTGATCAGGGGGCACATGACCTACCGCATTCACTTCACCGCGCAGGACCTGGCGAGGACATGCGTCGCCGAGGCGCCGATGCCCCTGTGCGAGCTGGATCTCGCGATCCGCGCGCTGCGGGACCGGAGCCGGCCCGCGTACCTGGACGCCTGGCGGCACAACGTCCGCACGCGGCTCACCGACGACGCGCGCATGGTCCTGGACCTCATCCCCTCGGTCGGCTACTCACCGACGTTCCTGTCGCCCACACGCGTCGGGACGCCGGAGGAACTCCTGGACCGGGTGCGCGCGACGCCGAGAAGCACGATCCGGGAGGAGATGGCCCTCCTCGCCACGCTCCAGCCCGTGCCGTCGTGGGCGCGCCGGCTGGCCGACGACGCGACCGTCTTCCGGCATCTGAGCGACGGCCTCGACGACCTGCACTCCATCGTGCTGGGCCCGTACTGGGAACGCCTCGACGACCTGTTCGCCGCCGACCGTGCCGTGCGCATGCGACACCTTCTCGGAGGCGGCGTCGAGCGCCTGCTGTCGCTGGCGAACCCCGACTGGATGCGCTGGAGCCCGCCCGTACTGGAGATCCGGCTGCCGAACGGCGTCGAGCACGACCTGATCCTCGAGGGCCAGGGCATCCTGCTGGTACCGTCGGCGTTCTTCGCGCGCTCCCTCGTCGAGGACGAAGCCCGGCCACAGCCGATCGTCAGCTACCCAGCGGGCGCCGGCCGGCCACTGCGGCGGATGACGCTCCTCGCGCCCGAGCCCACCGCCCCGAGACGCGCCGGCGCCGTACCGGCGCTGCTGGGGCAGACCCGGGCGGCCGTACTGGAGATCATCGCCGAACACCCCGGTTGCTCGACGAAGGACCTGGCCTCCCTGGCCGGCATCGCCCCGGCCAGCGCCAGCGAACACGCCACGGTCCTGCGCGAGGCCGGCCTGGTGGCCACCACCCGGTACCGCAACACCGCGCTGCACAGCGCCACTGGCCTCGGCATCGCCCTCCTCACCGGCGACCACCGTCCGGGACGCTAGATCTAAGGCTCGGCGGGTACAGGTCGGTCGGCTCGTCGGTGAGGGCCGCGCGTACCTGTGCGGCGGTGAGGCCGGTGCGTACGAGGCCGGGGGCGTGCCGGGCGAAGGTTCGCAGGTGGATTTCGAAACGGCGGCGGTCTCCGTCGGTCAGCGCGTACGCCCACACGGCCGCGCGGGCGGCGCCGGTCATCGCACCGGCGCGTTCGGCCCGCTCGCGGCGTTCGCGTGCACGTGTTCGCCTCGATACCCGACAGCGGCGGCTCGGCTCGGCGCCGTCAGGGGCGAGGCAGCCAGGCCCTTGGGACGTGCACCGGCCCGGTGTGGGAGCGATCGGCCGTCCAGCCGTCGAGCCGGTCGATCGTGGCGATCGAGGGCTTGCGGGTACGCCGGAGCTCGGCCGCTGTGGCTTCGGCATCACGCAGCACGCGCATGGTGTTCCGCCAGGTCAGCTGGGCGATATCCGCGTCGCTCCAGCCGCGCGTGAGCAGTTCTGCGATCAGGTGGGGATAGCCGGAGACATCCTCGAGCCCGGTGGGCAGGTACGGGGTGCCGTCGAAGTCGCCGCCGATGCCGATGTGGTCGATCCCTGCGACCGCGCGCATGTGTTCGACGTGGTCGGCGACCGTCGCCGGGGTCGCGATCGGCCGAGGCGTGGTCTCCTCGTAGGCCGCCAGGACCTTCGTCGCCTCGGGGCCCAGGTCGGCGAACGGGTGCAGCCCGGCCGCGGTCAGGGCGGCCTCGGCGCCCTGACTCCACTCCATGGCTTCGGGAAGCACGAACTCCAGAACGAAGGTCACCATCGCGACGCCCCCGTTGGCGGGCAAGGCGGCGAGCACGTCGTCGGGGATGTTGCGCGGGTGGTCACAGAGCGCCCGCGCGGAGGAGTGCGAGAAGATCACCGGCGCCCGCGTGACCCGCAGGGCGTCGCGCATGGTGTCGGGGGACACGTGCGACAGGTCGACCAGCATGCCCAGGCGGTTCATCTCGGCGACGACCTCCTCGCCGAAGCGGGTCAGGCCGTTCGCGACGGGCGTGTCGGTGGCGGAGTCGGCCCAGGGCACGTTGTCGTTGTGGGCGAGTGTCATGTAGCGGACGCCGAGCGCGTACAGGGCGCGCAGCGTGGCCAGTGAGCAGGCGATGGAGTGGCCGCCCTCGGCGCCCATCAGTGAGGCGATCCGGCCGCGAGCCCGTGCCTCCTCGATGCCGTCGGCGGTGAACGCCAGGCTCAGGTGGTCGGGGTAGCGGTCGGCCAGCGCGCGCACGCAGTCCATCTGCTCCAGTGTCGCGCTGACCGCCCGGTCGCCCTGCAACTCGGAGGGGACGAAGACGGACCAGAACTGAGCGCCGACACCGCCGGCGCGCAGCCGCCCCAGGTCGGTGTGCAGGTGGGCCGCCTGGTCGGCGGCGATGTCGCAGCGGTCCAGGTCGTACCCGGCGTGCTCGAGAAGCGCCATCGGAAGGTCGTTGTGCCCGTCGATGACGGGATGCTCCGCGAGCAACGCGCGAGCGTGCTCAAGTGCACGGGGAACCGCTGCATAGGTCATTGAATCACCGTCTCACGTGCGTTGATATTTCGTCTAGATTCGACATATAGTCCAGAAATGCGATCCTCGGTCCGCAGCGACACCCCGCCGTGGCTGGCGACCATCGCGCCTGCCGGCGCGGCCATCGCCGCCCTCCTCACCCCGTACGGCGAGGTGGTCGTGCATGAACTCGCCACTGACCGGATCGTGGCGATCTGGAACGGATTCTCCGGTCGGAAGGTCGGCGATCCCGCGCTGCTCGACGATCTGCCCGACCCCCTGCCGCCGGGCGGCGTCTACGGCCCGTACGAGAAGGTGCTCGTCGACGGCCGGCGGATCAGTTCGGTCAGCGCCGTCGTCGCCGATGCGGATGGCGTCGCCTGCGGCCTGCTCTGCGTCAACCTGGACCGCTCGCCCCTGGACAATTTGACGGAGCTGCTGTCCGCGTTCGCCGCGCCGGTCCAGTCCCGCCCGCCGGAGCTGTTCAACCGGGCCTGGGACGAGCAGATCGCGCTGGCCGTCGACCATGAGTGCCGCGAGCGTGGGCTGCGCCGCGACGCGCTCACCCGCGCCGACCGCAAGTCGATCGTGGCGATCGTGGACGCGCAGGGACTGTTCGAGACCCGCAACGCGGCCGAACACGCCGCCCGCGCGCTGCGCACGTCACGCGCCACCGTCTACACGCTGCTCAAAGAGGTCCGCGCGGCCCAGGACGGGGACTGATTCATGGTGGCCCATGTCGATGAGGAGACGCCGATGCCGCTGGACCAGGCCATACAGAGAGCGCCAAGAACCCGGCTGGCCGCGCTGCCCACACCGATCCACCCGCTGGACCGGCTCACGACCCACCTGGGCGGGCCGCAGCTATGGATCAAACGTGACGATCTGACCGGCCTTGCCGGTGGCGGCAACAAGACACGCAAGCTGGAGTTCCTGGTCGCCGATGCGCTCGCCACCGGTGCGGACACCTTGGTGACCGTCGGTGCGGTGCAGTCCAACCACACCCGCCAGACCGCGGCCGCCGCCGCCCGGGCCGGGCTGCGTTGCGCGCTGCTGCACAACGGCTGGGCGCCACGGCCAGGGCCGCACCATCGCTCGGTCGGCAACCTTCTCCTCAGCGGCCTCATGGGCGCCGAGCTGTATCTCGACGAGGCCGGCCGCCACATCGACGACCCCGGCGAGCTGGACGCCCTCACCGATCGGCTGCGCGAGCAGGGCCGCCGGCCCTACCTCATCCCGGGCGGGGCCTCCGACCACCCGCTCGGCGGGTACGGGTACGCCGCGTGCGCCGCCGAGATCGTCGCTCAGGCCGCGGCCCTGGGCGTCGCGTTCGACTACGTCGTGCACTGCACCGGGAGCAGCGGCACCCAGGCCGGGCTCCTGGCCGGCTTCGCCGTCCTCGGCACGACGACCCGGGTCATCGGCATCGCCGACGACGACGAATGGCAGGACAAACAGGTACGGATACGGCGGCTGGCGGACGCCACTCTGGAACGGCTCGGCTACACCACCCGCGTCGACCCATCCGAGGTGGAGGTCATCGTCGCCGACCCCCACCCGTACGGCGTCGCGACCGAAGGCACGATCGAGGCCATCGGCCTGCTCGCCCGCACCGAAGGCATCGTCGCCGACCCCGTCTACGAGGGCAAAGCCGTCCGCGGGCTACTCCACCTGATCTCCACCGGCCGGCTACACCGCGATCACCGGGTACTCCTCATGCACCTCGGCGGGACACCGGCCGTGCACGCCTGGGCCGACCGGCTCTGGGAGACCATTCCAGCACCCCGAGCGGTGCGTTCATGATGCGGCGGCATGTCGACGTGGCCGTGGCCGGACTGGGACTCGCCGGGTCCTCGGCCGCTCTGGCGGCGGCGCGGCGCGGACACATGGTGGCGGCCTTCGAGGCGTACGAGCCCGGCCACCGGCGTGGCAGTTCACACGGGCACGCGCGGATCTTCCGCCGCGCCTACCCCGACCCGTTCTACGTCGAGCTGACCGGCCGGGCCGGTCAGTTGTGGGAACGCCTGGAGGCCGACGCCGGGTGCACGCTTCTCACCCGGGTCGGCGGCGTCGACCACAGCACCGGCGGCGAGCCCGAGCGCTTGACGGCGCTGCTCCAGGAGCACGGGGTCGCCGCCGAGCTGCTCGACCCCGCCGACGCCGCGCGCCGCTGGCCCGGTGTCCGGTTCGCCGGGCCCGTGGTGCACGACCCGGAGGGCGGCGTCATCGATCCGGAGGCGGCCATGGCGGCCATGGTCCGGCTCGCTGGTGCGGCAGGCGCGTCGGTGACGTACGAGGCTCCCGTGCGGGACCTGGAGCCCGACGAGGACGGCGTGCGGTTCCGCGCCGCGGGCGAGAGCTGGCACGCGAACACCCTCGTCGTCGCGGCGGGCGGCTGGACCGCGCCGCTGCTCGGCGGATTGGTGCCCCTGCCGCCGCTGACCGTGACCCAGCAGAGCGTCTTCTACTTCGCCCCGCACGAACCGGGCCGGTGGCCGACGATCGTGCACGACCGGTCGCAGGGCTTGCTGGACGTGTACGGCCTGCCCGAAGGGCCGCTGTTCAAGGTCGGCGAGCACATCGACGGCACGGTCACCATTGCCGACTCCCGCGACTTCACCGTCGCCGCCGACATGCGCGAACGGGTCATCGCCCACGTCCGCGAATGGCTGCCCGGCCTGGATCCGCGGCCGCGGTCGGAGACCACGTGCCTGTACACCAGGACGCCGGGGGAGGACTTCGTTCTCGACCGGCGCGGACCCATCGTCGTGTGCTCACCCTGCTCGGGCCACGGCGCGAAGTTCGCGCCCCTGATCGGTGAGCTCGCCGCCGACCTGGTCGAGGGCGGTGACCCGATCCCGAGGTTCGCCCTCGCCTGAACCGGCCCCGGGGCGTTCGAGTGGCTCAGGGCCGATTGTGCGGCGTGCCGGGGCGCGGTCAGGTCCAGCAGGAGCAGCGCGTCGTGGTCGGGGGTGCCGGGTTCCGCGACGTAGACGCCGAGGCGTTGGCCCGGGGTGTTCTCCAGGTTCATCGACTGGGGGGTGAGGGTGATCGTGCCGACGTGGGGGTGGCGGAGGGTCTTGTCCGTCGATTTGCGGCCGGTCACGTCGTAGCGTTCCCAGAGCTTGGCGAAGTCGGGGCTCTTGAGGAGGAGTTCGCCGACGAGGTTGGTCAGGTCCGGGGCGTCGGGGGCGGTGCCGGCGACGGCGCGCAGCCGGGCGACGCAGCCGGTGACCTGGCGATCCCAGTCAGGGAGCAGGGTACGGGCGGTGGGGTGCAGGAAGAGGTAGCGGGGCGAGGTTGCGGTGCTTGGCGGGCCAGTCGTCCAGTCCGGCGTACAGGGCGAGGCCGCCGGGTTCCAGGCGAGCAGGTCAATGCTGCGGCTGACGAGGTAGGCGGGGTTCGGGCGTAGCGATTCCAGCAGCAGCTTGAGGTGGGGGCGCACGGCGCGACTGGGCGAGGGCGGCGGTTCGGGCGCGTAGCGGGCGGCCAGGTCGCGCAGGTGCTGGTGTTCCTGGTCGCCCAAGTGCAGGGCGCGGGCGAGGGCGTCGAGGACGGAGGGGCTGGGACGGGTCTCTCTGCCGCGTTCCAGGCGCACGTAGTAGTCGATGCTGATGCCGGCGAGGGTGGCCAGTTCCTCGCGGCGCAGCCCGGGGGTGCGGCGCAGTCCGGCGCCGACGGTGAGGCCCGGCGACGTACGCGTCCAGGAGGTGCCCGACCCGGTGGTCAAGAACCCTGCCGACGCGACCGTACGCGTGCTGCGCGCCGCGGTCTGCGGCAGCGACCTGCACCCCTACCGCTCCGCCCCGGCCACCGAGCAGGGCCGGCGGATGGGCCACGAGTTCCTCGGCGTCGTCGAGGACACCGGCACGGAGGTGACCGGGCTCAAGCGCGGCGACCTGGTGCTCTCCCCGTTCACCTACGCCGACAACACCTGCTGGTGGTGCGAGCGGGGCCTGCAGACCTCCTGCCCGCACGGCGGCCGGTACGGCTTCGACGGCGTCGACGGCGGCGCGGTCGGCCTTTGCGCGGTCCTGGCGGCCAAGCGCCTGGGCGCCGAGCAGGTACGGAATCTGACCGCAGGGCACGGCGCGGACGCGGTCCTCGAATGCGTCGGCTCCATGCGGGCCCTGACCACGTCCTTCCACGCGGTACGCGACGGAGGCGTGATCAGCCGCGTCGGCGTCCCCTCCTACACCGACGGCCCGATCGGGATGGACATGATCATGCGGAACATCACCCTGACCGGCGGCGTCGACCCCGCCCGCCACTAGATCGACGCGATCCTGCCCGACGTCCTGGAGGGCCGCATCCAGCCCGGCCGCGTCTTCGACCAGAACTTCCCCCTGGAACAGACTCCGGACGCCTACCAGGCCATGTCCGACCGCCGCGTCCTGAAGGCGCTCATCACCCCCTGACCGCACACCCGCGGTCAGGGGGTGGGCGGGTACAGGTCGATCGGCTCGCCGGTGAGGGCCTGCCAGGCCAGCCGGGCGTCGCCGCTGCGGTGCCACTCCTCGAGGGCGAGCCGGGTGGGGTAGGACCAGCGCACGACGGTGTGCGGGTGGCGGGCGCGTTCGTCGGTGAGGGCCGCGCGTACCTGTGCGGCGGTGAGGCCGGTGCGTACGAGGCCGGGGGCGTGCCGGGCGAAGGTTCGCAGGTGGATTTCGAAACGGCGGCGGTCGCCGTCGGTCAGCGCGTACGCCCACACGGCCGCGCGGGCGGCGCCGGTCATCGCCCCGGCGCGTTCGGTCCGCTCCCGGCGTTCGCGGGCGCGTTTCTCCTGTTCGCGGAGCTCGCGTTCGGCGGCGACGAGTTCGGTCAGGTCCGCGGCCTGCTCGCGGTAGCGGCGGTAGGCGGCGAGCACGTCGTCACCCAGGCGCCGCACGGTCGCGTCATAGTCCGCGCGTAACCGCGCGTTGCGGCGGCCGTGGCGGGCCTTCCACAGGATCCGGCCCGCGGCCGAGACGTACGGCGGGTACAGGTGCGCGCTGGCTCCGCGTTTCTCCTCGCACACGGTGTCCATGGCCCGCAGGACCGCCTCGGCGGCGGCGCGCCAGCGGTCCGCCTTGGCCGCGGACGCCTGCACGGAGTTGTCCCAGCGACGGTAGTAGCGGTCCGCCGTGTCACGGTCGGCCGCGCAGAAGAGCCCGCGGATCGCCTCGACCTCGGCCCCGGTCACCTCCACGCCGTGAACCGGGATCAGGCTGCCAAGGCGCACGAAATACACCGTCGTCAACGCGCCCCCGCTCACCGGCCCCACCGCCCCCCGAGACCGGAGTATGCACGACTTCCCAGCCCGACACGCCCCGCCGTGGTCAGAAGTCGCCCTCCGCGACCTGCAGGACCGTCAGTCCGAGGCGGCGCCACATCGCGACGACCTTCGCCCGGTCGTCGAGCACCGCCGTCACCGTGTAGCGGGGCGCGACGTGGCGTTCGTACAGTTTCCGCTTGACGATCTGGTCGGGCCGTACGTCGTCGGCGCCGCGCATCAGCAGTGCCTCGCCGGCGACGCCGATGTGCTCGGCGATCCAGACGCTGGTGCCGGCCCTGGCGGCCTCGGAGCGGCCGGACACGTAGATGATGCGGTGCCCGGCGCGGTCGAGGGCCCGTACGACGCTGATGACCGGCGGGTTGGGGGAGTCCTCGCCGACGCGGTGCCAGTCGAAGAACCGCCGTACGCCCGGGTCGGTCTCGTCGCGCAGGGCGACGGTGCCGTCCAGGTCGACCAGGTACACCTCGCCGGTCGGTCGCGGCTCCGCCTCGTAGTGGGCGTCGCGTACGCGACGCAGCCACTTCTCGACGGTCTCCTCGTCGGGCCGGTCCGGCAGGGGCGTGCGGATGCCCGCGAAGCCGGTCTCGGCGTCGGCGAGCTGCCGCCGCGCCTCCTCCAGGTCTCCGCCGGCGACCCGCTCGCCGAAGTCGAGGTACCACTGCGGGTCCTCGAGGCGGAGCCGCAGCTCGCCGGTCGCGTACAGGTCGCGGCCCTGGTGGATCAGCCGCGCCAGGTGGCGTGCGTGCTTGGCCGTGCGCCGCCGCGTCTCCGGCGAGAACGACCCGTCGCCGCGGTTCTCCAGCTTCCGGAACTGCTGGGACGCGTATCCGAGGTAGGCGTCGCGTACGCGGGCCGCCGACAGGAACGCCGTCCGGATGCCGATCAGCTCCTCGCCGAACTCGGTGCGCACCTCGTACAGGTCGTCGGGCAGCCAGACCAGCTCGGTGACCGTCGGGTTGCCGCCGAGCGCGAGACGGCACCACTTGGCGGCCTCGTGGAACGTACGGTCCGGGTCGGTCGTGACGTGGGACTCCTCCGGGGCACGCAGGCCCAGCAGGCTCGCGGTGGGAGCGGCGAAGAGCCCGAGCCGGTCGATGTCGGAGTTCGGCGTGGCCAGACCGTACGCGGTCGAGCCCACCACACCGGATAGCAGGATGTTCACCGGACACTCCGATCTCACAAGGGCGATGCACGATCGTAGGGCCGGGACCACCCCCGGCGCCTCGGATTAATCCCGGCCGGCCGCTGACCTAGGATCGCCTGATGCCTCGCGCGCTCATCCTCGGTGGTACCGGCATGATCGGCCGTGCCGCCGCCGTCCGCCTCCTCGCCGCCGGGTGGCAGGTGGACCTCACCGGCCGGGACCCCGCCCACCTGCCGCCGGAGGTCGCGGCGGCCGGGGCCCGCTTCATCCCGGCGGACCGCGCGGACGCGGGACGGCTCCGTGCCGCCCTCGGTGACGGCGCGGACCTGCTCGTCGACTGCGTCTGCCACACCGCCGCCGACGCGCGTCTCCTGGTCCCGGCGGCCCGTGACGTCACCTCGACGGTGCTGATCTCCAGCAAGGCCGTCTACGTCGACGCCGACGGCAACCACGCCAACTCCGACGTCGAGGCACGCTTCGACGGCCCGATCCGCGAGACCCAGGCGACGATGGCGCCGAGCGACGTCGACCACCGCTCGCGCGAGGGCTATGGCGCGAACAAGGTCGCAGCCGAGCAGGTCGCGCTCGACAGCGGCCTGCCCATCACCGTCCTGCGCCCCTCCCGGGTCCACGGCGTGGGCGCGGCCCGCCCGCGCGAGTGGGTGTTCGTCAAGCGGGCCCTGGACCGGCGCCCGGCCGTGCTGTTCGCCCGCCGCGGCTCCGGGGTCGTCCACCCGACGGCCGCGGCCAACATCGCCGCGCTCATCGAGACGGTCGCCCACGCGCCCGGCGCGCGGATCCTCAACAGCGCCGACCCCGACGCGCCGAGCGCGCTCGAGATCTCCCGTACGGTCGCCCGGCACCTCGGGCACGACCGTGAGGAGGTCCTGCTCGACGAGGAGGACCTCGGCCTGACCCCGTGGGACTCCACGTGGCCGGTGGTGCTCGACACGTCGGCCGCCGTGGCGCTCGGCCACCGGCCCGCCGGGACGTACGCGGAGACGGTCACCGCCCAGCTCGACTGGCTCGCCGACGCCGCACGCACCGGGGACCGCGCGGGGATCCTGCCCGCCGCCGACGACCCGTACTTCGCCCCGCTCTTCGACTACGCCGCCGAGGACGCGTTCCTCACCGAACGCGGACGCTGAACCAGGTCAGCAAACGAGGGTCGAGGCAGGTCACAATGGGGGCATGCTTCCTCTTGGGCTCGTCTTGGCCTTCCTGGCCGTACCGATCGTCGAGATCTACGTGATCCTGCAGGTCGGTCACGTGATCGGCGGCTGGCCGACGGTGGGGCTGCTGCTGGCCGAGAGCCTGCTGGGCGCCTGGATCGTACGTCGTGAGGGGCGGCGGGCCTGGCGGGCGCTGCGGTCGACGTTCGAGGGCGGGAGGCTGCCCGACCGCGAGCTGGCCGACGCCGCGCTCGTACTGGTCGGCGGCGTGCTGCTGCTCACGCCCGGCTTCGTGACGGACTTCTTCGGGTTCCTGTTCGTGCTGCCGTTCACGCGCCCGCTCGTACGCCGGCTGCTGACGCTCTACGTCGGGCGGCGCCTCCAGGCCGCGCAGAACCGTGCGACGTTCGAGGGCTTCGGCGGCATGCCGGGCCGACCGGAGCCCGATGACTCCCACGGCCAGGACCCGCACGTCGTACGCGGAGAGGTGATCGAGGAGGAGCGGGACCGGTGAAGAAACGCGACCGGGCCGTGACCGCGGAGTGCGGTACGGCCCGGTCGAAATCGATTGTCGTCAGGCGGTCTTCCTGCGCTGGGCGCGAAGGACCGCGAGGCGTTCGGCGAGAACCTCCTCAAGATCCTCGATCGAGCGACGCTCCATGAGCATGTCCCAATGCGTGCGCGGCGGTTTACCCTTCTTCGACTGGGGCATCTCGCCGTCCACCATCAGGGCCGTGGCGCCGCAGTTTCGGCATTCCCAGGTCATCGGCACCTCGGCCTCGGCGGCCAGGATGACGGTGAACCGGTGGCCCTTCGGGCAGTCGTACATGACCTCCTGGCGTGGCGCCAGGTCGGTGTTGCGATCGTTCTCGTAGCTCGTGGCTCCGAGTCGGGTGCCGCGAAGTGCGCGCTCGGCCATCGTGACGTGCCTCCCAGACGGCTTGCGTTCTCGTAAGTGGAGCAACGCTGGATACCGTCACAAGATTCCCTCATTGGCCCCGGTCCAACCCTGTGAGACCCGCCTAACCGAAGATCGTTCACATGGTCTTGACCTCTTCGGGGCAAGGGATTGGAGCCGACGGGCAAAGGGCTCCGTCCCGTTCCGCTGACGGACCGGCAGGTCACCGTCTGACAGGCCGGGTCAGACGCGTTCGGGCGCGGTGTTCCCGGCTTCGCGGATCCCACGCGGCAGATCCACGGCGGCCAGCAGGACGAACCCGACGATGAAGAAGATGATCAGCGAGGCGATCGCGCTGCGATAACTGTCGGTCCACTGCAGGGCGAGCGCGAACACCAGCGGCCCGAGCCAGCTCGTGCCCTTGTCACTGATCTCGTAGAAGCCGAAGTACTCGGCCTGGCGGCCGGCCGGGATCAGGTGGGAGAACAGCGACCGCGACAGCGCCTGCGTGCCGCCCATGACGGTGCCGATGACCGCGGCGAGCACGAAGAACTCGATGGCCGAACCGCGCTGCAGCGTGTAACTGGCGAGGACCACGAGGGTCCAGGCCACCAGCGAGACCAGCACGACGCGCTTGCTGCCCAGGCGCGCCGCGAGGCGGCCGAGCAGCAGCGCGCCGCCGAACGCCACGAACTGCACGATCAGCACGGCCGAGATCACGGTCGACTGGCCGAGGCCGAGCTCCTGCGTCGCGTACGTCGCCGACAGCGTGATCACGGTCTGCACGCCGTCGTTGTAGACCAGGAACGCCAGCAGGAACAGCAGCGTGACGGGCCGGTTCCGCAGGTCCCGCAGGGTGCCGCCGAGCTGGGTGAACCCGGCGCGCACCACGGTCCAGGCGCGTTCGCCGGGCCGGGTGCCCTGCGGGTTGCGCAGCACCCGCAGAGGGATGAGCGTGAACCCGGCCCACCACACGCCGGCCGAGGCCAGGCTGAGGCGCACCGCGGTGCTCTTGGACAGCCCGAAGTCGTCGTGCAGGAGGTACAGCACGAGGTCGAGGGCGAGCAGCAGGCCGCCGCCGAGGTAGCCGATGCCCCAGCCGCGCGAGGAGACCGCGTCGCGTTCGTCGGGCGCGGCGATGTCGGGCAGGAACGCGTTGTAGACCACTTCGGAGGCGCCGAACGCGAGGTTGGCGACCAGGAACAGCACCGCGCCCAGCAGGTAGCGCCCGCCGCTCACCATGTACAGGCCGATGGTCGCGAACGCCCCGACGTAGGCGAACAGGCCGAGCAGTTCGCGGCGCCGGCCGGTGTGGTCGGTCAGCGCGCCTGCCAGCGGCAGTGCCAGCACCTGCACGACCACCGAGATCGCCACCGCGAACGGGAAGACCGCCTTGGCGCGGATGTCCAGGCCGAGTGGGTGCACGTACCCGTGGGCGTCGGCCGCCGCACCCGCGACCGTACTCAGGTAGGGGCCGAGGAAGACGGTGACGACGGTCGTGGGGAACGCCGAGTCGGCCCAGTCGTAGAAGTACCAGGAGCGCTGCTCGCGCCGCCGGTCCCGCGTGGGGGCGCCGAGGGCGACCGAGTCGGTGACGGGGCCGCTCATGTGGAGGCCGGTGCCCACAGTCCGCGCGCCGTCATGACGTCGCGGAGGGCCTCGATGTCGTCGGTCATGATGCCGTCGACGCCGAGGTCGAGGAGCCGGCCCATCTCGGCGGGCTCGTTCACGGTCCAGGCGTGGACCTGGAGGCCGAGCCCGTGCGCGGTCTCCAGGAGCCGTGGGGTGACGAACGGCGCGCGGCCCAGCCGGTAGGGGACCTGCGCGCACGGCGCCGAGGCCGCCACGGCCCGCAGGAACGCGGTGAGGGGGCCGCCGAGGGAGCGGGCGCGCAGCGCGGCCACGCCGCGCGGGCCCAGGGCGGTGCAGACCTCGCGGCTCGACAGCACCCGCATCCGCGCGCGTATGTGCCGCAGCCGCCGGGAGGAGAAGGAGGTGATGCAGACCCGGTCCCACGCGTTGGTGTGGTGGAGGACGCGGGTGAGCGGGGCGATCGAGCTCTCGGCCTTGACGTCGATGTTGAAGCGCGCGTCGGGCCAGGCCGTGAGCAGGTCCTCCATGAGGGGGATGGGCTCACGGCCGCCGATCCGCGCCTGGGCGACCTCGGAGTGGGGGAGCGCGTCGATGTCGCCGGTGCGGTCGGTGACCCGGTCGAGGCTCTGGTCGTGGAAGGCGAGGAGCACCCCGTCGGCGGTGGCGCGCGCGTCGGTCTCGAGGTAGCGGTAGCCGACGTCGATGGCTCGCTGGAAGGCCGCCATGGAGTTCTCGCGGCCGTCGAGGGAGCCTCCGCGGTGGGCGAAGGGGATGGGCCCGTGGTGGTCGAGGAACGCGTACGCGGGTGACACGTGCCCGAGTATGGCGCTTCGGACGTCCGGAACGCGATTCACCACACCAATCTTACTATGTAAAGGCGCCGGGCCGAGGCGACCCCGCCTCCGATCACAAGCGCTACCTCGCGCCTACCTGAGGGCCCGCTCCCGGGTCGGCGCGCATCGGCGGCATACCGCCACGAGTTGGACTAGGTTGAGTCGCCTGGCCCGTAAGGGCCTGACCCCGTGAGCAGAAAGGTCACCGACCATGCCGGACGCGAGCGCCTACGCCGCGACGTTCGAGATCGTCGACGTCAACAAGGACGGTCAGATCTCCGCCCCCGAGCTCAAGCTCCTCATGAAGGCGCTCGGTGAGGAGATCACCGACGAGACCGCCGTCGAGGTCGTCCGCCAGATGGACTCCGACAACGACGGCGAGATCTCCATCGAGGAGTTCTCCGCCTACATGTCGCGCTCCTGAGCGACCCCGCCGCCGTGGCCGCCGCCGGCGTACCTCCGCCCGGCGGTGACGCCACGGCCCGGACCGCCGACGCACCGATGCCGGCGTTCCCCCGCGCGACCCCCGCCGAGCAGGGCATCGACCCGGCGAGCCTGGCCGAGCTGTCCGGCCGGTTCGAGACCGGCGACCTCGGCGTCGACAGCCTCATGGTGCTCAGCCGGGGCGCCGTCGTACACGAGCGCTGGTGGCGCGGATGGTCACCGGACCGCGCGCGCACCCGGTGTACTCGGTGACCGAGAGCTTCACCGCGACCGCGATCGGCATGGCGCGCGACGAGGGGCTCCTGTCGATCGAGGAGCCCGTGCTGGCGTTCTTCCCGGAGTACGTGTCCGCGCCGGTACGCGCGAACGTCGACGGGATGACCCTGGGACACCTGCTCACGATGGACCGCCGACGTGGCCGCGCTCGGCCGGCTCTACCTCGACCGAGGCCGCTGGGGCGGCCGCCGTCTCCTCAGCGAGGAGTGGGTGGAGCTGGCGACCACGGCCCACGTCGAGACGGCCATGCCGGACCCCGGCTGGGCGCAGGGGTACGGCTTCCGGATCTGGCTCGGTCTTGAGGTGGCCTTCCGCGCCGACGGCGCCTACGGCCAGTTCGCGGTCGTGCACCCGCCGACCGGCATCGTCGTCGCGGTGACGGCCACCAGCGACCGTACGTCGGACATCCTCGCCGGGGTCCGCGCCCTCCTGCGTCGAGCGGTCGGGCAGGCCGGGTCAGTGTCGCGCTGAGCGCAGCGCCTTGAGCACCGTGACCTGCCCGGCGCCCCGGGCGGCACGCTCGTACTCCTTCGACTCCATGGGACACAGCGACATCAGCCCGCCACCGTCGAACAGCAACCCGAACCCGTACTTCTTGGGAAGCGGAGAGGCGCGAAGGCACGCCTGATCCTTGGCGAAGAACCGGGCCCGGAGAGCGGCCACCTCCGGCTCCGCCAGCTGATCGGCGTCGGGTTGACGCTGCAGCCAGGTCGTGAACAACAGGTCTTCCTGCGTCACCTGGTGCGGCTGCCCGGCGAGGATCTCGTACTGCAGGAGGGCGACCGTCTTCTTGCCGCCGCGCGGCACCGGCACGACGCTGCTGGTGACAGGGCAGTCCTCCGCCACCGCGATCAAGGTCTCGTAATAGTTCATCTGAGCACGCTAGACGTCACACCTGACATCTTCTGTCAGGTACGCGGCGTTGTGTGCGGCCGCCGCTCGCTCCAGGCTCATGCGGATCGGCCGGGCGCCGCCAGGCCGTAATACGGAAGGCGCCTCGCGGGACGGAACCCGAGCTTCTCCGCCAGCCGGTGAGATGCCCGATTGCCTGCTCGGCAGGCCCACACCGGGGTGAGCCCACGGTGAAGGACGTCCTTGATCATTCGGGCTGCGACGGCGGTCGCAAGGCCCTGCCCTCGGGCTTCGGGCGCGGTCTCGATGCCGAGTTCGACCTCGTCCTCGAACCGGAACGAGGTGAAGGCCAGCGCTAGGGGAGTTCCGTTCTTCTCGGCGCGCCATCCTCCGCCATGGGCGAGGAACTGCTCCGCGTCACGCCAGAACTCCGCCGGTACCACGGAGCCCGGCCGAGCGAAGTCGGCCGCGTCCGCACGAGTGATCGACCAGCCGTCCGGCACGGTGACGCTCGCGAGGGCGGATCGGAACCGGCCGGGGTCGAACGCGAAGTTGATACGGGCGTCGACGGCCGGCCGTGCTCGCATGGGCGTATCCGGCGTGCTCAGCCGTTCCAGCCAAGGAAGGTGGGTCCACCGCGGATCGATCTGGAGCCACTCGTCTCGCGAGCGATAGTGTCCGAGTCGAAGTCGCTCGATCAGCTCGTCGAACGCCTTGTCAAGGTGCCTTCCCCAGACGAGGGACATCCCGTACGGATGGACGACGTGGATCGCGCCGTTCCCCACGGAATCCGCGGTCCAGACCTGTCCCTCGACCTTGCCGTCGAGGACCGCGCGGGCGAAACCGACATTCATCTCCAGGCGAGCGAGCTCTCGCGTCGGTTCCGTCGCGTCCGCGGGTCGTGAGTCGATCTTTCGCACCATGGCCCTTCGGGAGTTCGGAGCGATTCATATTACATCGATTGATCGGGCCACAAGAGCGATGCAATGGCATGATTGCCGCTATGGATATGTGGATTCCATCGATCGGAGGAGCTCCCGGGACGAGGGCGCAGGCCATCGTCGACGCGCTTGGCACGGACATCGCCGCGGGCCGCCTGCAGGCGGGCGACCGCCTGCCGCCGCAGCGGAATCTCGCCGAGGCGCTCGGCCTCTCACCGAACACGGTGATGCGCGCCTACGCGGAGGCGACACGTCGCGGGTACGTCGTGGGAGAGGTCGGCCGGGGTACCTATGTCCGTCCGGCCGGCGCCGCGCCGCAGAGCGGCCCGGTCACGTTGGCGCGCGGTCCGGGCGGCCCGGTCGACCTGTCGCTGGGCCTGCCCTTCGTCGGTGCGGCCGGGGGCGCGCTGTCGGCGACCCTCACCGAGGTCGCCCGGAGCGGCGACCTCGCGGCGCTTCTCGATCGCGGTGAGGCGCGGGGCCGGCATGCCGACGCCGGAGCCGGCTGGCTGCGCGGGCTGGGCCTGGCCGCGGAGGCCGAACGCATCGTGCTCGTCAACGGGGCGCAGCAGGGTATCTGCGCGACCTTGCTCGCCCTGCTCCGTCCCGGCGACACCGTGCTCACCGAGCAGCTGACCTACGCGCCGCTCAAGGCGCTCGCCGGCCACCTCGGCGTCCGGATCCACGGCCTCGCCATGGACGACGAGGGCATCGTGCCGGATTCGCTGGAAGCCGCCTGCCGGTCGGCGGCGCCCACCCTGCTCTACTGCACGCCGACCCTGCAAACGCCGACCGCCGCGACGATGAGCGAAGGCCGCCGGGAACACATCGCCCGGATCGCCGCCGCCCATGATCTCGTGATCGTCGAGGACGACGTCTTCGGTTTCCTGCCGGCCGGCCGGCCGCCGCCGCTCGCGGTCTTCGCGCCCGAACACACGGTCTTCGTCACCAGCGTCTCGAAGTCCATGGCACCGGGTCTGCGCGTCGGCTACGTCCACGCCCCGGACCGGCTGCTGTCGCCGATCAGCGCGGCCGTCGCGGTCTCGTCGTGGATGTCGCCGCCCCTGACCGCCGAGATCGCCAGCCGTTGGATCGAGGACGGCACGGCGGCACGGCTCAACGAGGCCCAGCGCTCCCACGCGGCACGGCGGCAGGCCATGGCGCGCGAGATGCTCGCTGGCCGTGTCCACCGCGCCCACCCGCAGGGCCCGCACGTCTGGCTCGCCCTGCCGGAGTACTGGACGGCGAGAGCCTTCGCCGCGGCCGCCGAACGCTCCGGCGTACTTCTCAATCCCGCCGAGACGTTCGCCATCATGACCGAGGCGCCCGCCGCCGTCCGGATCTGCCTCAGCCACGAGGTCACCGACGAGCGCGTACGGCAAGGGCTGGCGATCGTCACCGGGCTCCTGGACGCGGCGCCCGCCGGCGGCCACACCCTCGTCATCTGACGCTCAGGTGAGTGCGGCGGCCAGCAGGGCGAAGGCGGCGATGAGGACGGCGACGCGGACGTAGTGGAAGCGGTCCCAGCGGTTCATCTGCTGCTTCCAGTCGGCGGGCCGGTCGTCGGGGGTCCACGTCTTGCTCCGGTTGTTGATCGGGACGAGCAGCAGGACCGACATGATCACGCTGAGGACCAGCAGCGCGCCGGCGGTGACGGCGAGACCGGCGCCGTGGTGGTGCCATCCGGAGATGGCCCAGACCACGACGAGGACGAGCGAGGTGATGTACCAGACCGGCATCACGGCGCCGAGCATCCGGCCCCCGTGGGCGCGGCCGAGCTGGGCACTGTCGCCGGGGAGGCCGTCGAGGATCGGGTTGATGACGAAGGCGACGGAGAACTCCACCCCCACCATCACGCCGACGACCACGGTGGTGAAGATCTCGAGTGCGTAGAACATGATGACCCTCCCGGATCTAGCACTGCTAGATGATGAGGCAACGCTAGACCTGTCATCGCCCTCTTGTCTAGCGGTGCTAGGATCGCGCCATGTCGGTACAGGAGCGAAAGGAACGTGAACGGGCGGAGCGCGAACGCCTCATCGTGGCGACGGCCCGCGAACTCGCCGAGCGGCAGGGCTGGGACGCGGTCACCACCCGGCGGCTGGCCGAGCGCATCGAGTACAGCCAGCCCGTCCTCTACAGCCACTTCCGCGGCAAGCGCGAGATCATCGGCGCCGTCGCCCTCGAAGGCGCCACCGAGATGGCCGCGGCGCTACGGTCCGCGGCGTCCGCCGCAGACGGCCCGCGCGGCCGGGTCGCCGCCCTCGCCCGCGCCTACCTCGACTTCGCCGCACGCAAGCCGGCGGTCTACGACGCCATGTTCCAGCTCGACGGCGGGCTGGCATTCGCGAACGAGGACACCCCAGAGCCTCTGAAGGACGCCTTCGCCGCCCTGCGGGAGAGCACCGGCGAGGTCGCCGGCGACGGCGTCGATCCGGGGCTGTTCACCGAGGTGTTCTGGGCCGCCCTGCACGGGCTGGCGACCTTGACCCGGGCGCGACGGCTGCCGCCGGAGGACGCCGCGCGGAGGACGGAGCTGCTGATGGACCGGCTCGCCATGGTCTGACGTACCGTCACGACGGGAACGCGAACGCGCTGATCAGGCCTAGCGGGCCCACTCGCGGCGGCGTACCTCGGCCAGGGCGATTGCGGTGGCGACCGCGACGTTGAGCGAGCCCACGCGGCCGATCTGGGGGATGTAGGTGACGGCGTCGACGGCCTCCAGGAGGGCGGGGGAGCAGCCGTGGTCCTCGCCGCCGACGGCCAGGCACACGTCGCCGTCGAGGGGCGCCTCGTGCAGGGGAGCGGCGTCGCCGGTGAGCTCGACCGCGACGACGCGGAACCCGGCGGCCTTCGCGGCGCGTACGGCGTCGGCGACCGGTACGGGGGGTTCCCACGTGACGAGGCGGTCGGTGCCCAGGGCGGTCTTGCGGACGTTGGGGTGGGTCGGGGGAGTGGCGTTGCCCGCGAGCCACAGGTGTTCGACCCCGAACGCGGCGGAGGTCCGCATGATCGAACCGATGTTGAACGGCTGGGTCACCGACTCCAGCAGCAGCCCGAGCCGGTCCTCGGTACGGCGGCGCCACGTGCGGTTGAGGCGTTTGACGTCGGTCGCACGCAGCTGCCTGCGGATGGCGGGGTGCGTGTCGGGGCTGGTCACGTTGCGTCCTTCGAATCGACGGCCAGGACCCGGTACCCGGCGCGGGAGGCGATGCGTTCGACCGGCCAGCCCTGTTCGCCGAGCCAGCGCTGAAGGGAGTCCGAGCCGAGGTTCTTCTGTACGACCAGGTGAGCGCGGCCGCCGGGGGCGAGGCGAGGCAGCCACGTCTCCAGGAGGCCGTGCAGGGCCGGCTTGCCGATGCGGATCGGCGGGTTGGACCAGATGGCGGCGAACCGGGGCCCGGTCTCCATCTCGTCGTTCAAGCAGAACCTTACATTGTCAAGGCCGGCGGCTTGAGCATTAGAACGCCCGCATTCGAGTGCCCTCTCGTTCACGTCGACACCCCAGACGATCGCCTGTGGCGATCGGCTCGCCAGGGTCAGCGCGATCGGGCCGTACCCGCAGCCGAGATCGAGCAGGTCACCGGCCTGTGGTGGGGGAGGGACGGTCTCCAGGAGAACCCGGGTGCCCAGGTCGACACGGTCGGGGGAGAACATCCCACGATCCGTGGACAGCCGCAGATGCAGGTCCGGCAGGACCAGGTCGACGGTGTTCGGCTTGCTGTCGGCTTGCGGCCGTTGCGCGAAGTAGTGCTCCCCCACGGGGGCCGACCGTACCAGCGTTCGGGTGGGGGTGGCCTCAGGGGCGACTCGGGGGAATCCCTGATGGCGTTCGGCGCGAAAGCAGCGCATCATCGAGATATGACGTATCAACCGGATGTGCCCCGGCGATCCGACTCCACGTGGATCGCGATGTCGGCGGCCTCACAGGGCCCCTGGGCCGTCGCGCTCGCCGGGGGAGCGGTCGCGAGCGCGGCCGACCTCGGGCTGCACCTGCTCGTCGGGAACCTTACGCTCGCCTCGCCTCTGGCCTTCGGCCTCACCGTCTTCTTCCTGATCGGCGGGGGCGGCGCGCTGCTCCGCCGCGGCTATGACCGTACGCGCGCGTGGGCACAGGCGCACCCGTGGACGTACGCCTCGGTGCCCGCCGCCGGTACCGCGGCGACCGTGTTCGCGACGTACCTGCTGCTCAGTGCGCACGGCATCTTCTCGAGCCTGTGGGAGGGCCTCGGTGACGGCATCGGCGTGCTGGCCCTGCTCGGCATCGTCGGCTACGTCGCGCGGGGCGTGAGTCCGGCGTCGCGCCGCTGATCGAGGGAAGAGGGCGGACGGCGGAACTTGCAATACCGAACGGGCCGGTTTAGTTTTAGCCCCACCGGAACGGCGATCCGCCACTCCGGTGTCCCCGCCCTCCGAAAGGAACCCCCATGCGCTACGCGGTCCTCGGCACCGGCGTCGTCGGCCGGACCATCGCCGCCAAACTCGTCTCCCTCGGCCACGACGTGGTCATCGGGACCCGTGACCCCGACGCGACCCTCGCCCGCACCGAACCCGACGCCTACGGCAACCCGCCCTTCGCCAAGTGGCAGGCAGCCAACGCCGACGTACGCGTCCTGGCCTTCGCCGAGGCCGCCGCCTTCGGCGAGGCCGTCGTCAACACCACCGCCGGCACCGCGAGCCTGCAGGCCCTCGACGCGGCGGGCTCGGCGAACCTGGACGGCAAGGTGCTCATCGACATCGCCAACCCGCTGGACTTCTCCAAGGGCATGCCGCCCACTCTGGACCCGGTCGGCGATGACAGCCTCGCCGAGCGGATCCAGCGGGCCCACCCCGGCGTACGCGTCGTGAAGACCCTCAACACGATGAACTGCGCCGTCATGGTCGAGCCCGGCCGGGTCGCGGGGGAGCACAACGTGTTCGTCTCCGGGGACGACGGCGACGCCAAGCGGGCCGTCACCGAGCTGCTGGTCTCCATCGGCTGGCCCGAGACCAGCGTCATCGACCTCGGTGACATCACCTCGGCGCGCGGCACCGAGATGCTCCTGCCGATCTGGCTGCGCCTGATGGGCACGCTCGGCCACACCGACTTCAACTTCCACATCCAGACCTGACCCTGGCCGTCCCTCGCCGCCCACGGGGGCGAGGGACGGCCCTGCCTGTGCCTTCAAGAGCGTCCGGGCTCCACATCCGAGTCGGCGGCGGGGATGCAGGCCGGGCCGTCATCGGGCTCCACGTCCCAGGCCATGACGGCGAGGCTGAGGCCGGAGATAGCCGAACCGAACCGTACGGTAGTGATTTCGTCTATCCTTCGACGATGGGAGAAACGAAGATCGTGAAGGCCGCCGGACGGCCCAGATCCGCCGCGAAGGACGAGGCGATCCTCAAGGCGGCGCTGGAGCTGCTCGCCTCCCACGGGTACGTCCGGATGACGCTGGACCAGGTGGCCGCCGCGGCGGGCGTGAGCAAGTCCACGATCCATCTGCGCTGGAAGACCAAGGCCGACCTGCTCACCGCGGCCCTCGCCGCCGTGCGCATGGCCGACACGCCGCTCGCCGGTGACGACGTCCGCGCCGACCTCGTCGCGATCCTGCGCGACTTCGCCGCCACCGTCGAGCGCGTACGCGGGATGGCCCTCATCGGGACGTGTCTCGCGGAGGAGACCCACACCCCGGAGCTGCTCGCGCTGCTGCGCGAGCGGACCGTCCTGCCACGGCGCGCGCTGCTGCGCGAGACCCTGGTGCGGGCCCGGGACGCGGGGCTGATCCGGGGTGACGCGGATCTGGACGCGGCGGTGTCGGCGTTGCTGGGCCCCTTCTACGCGGACTACATGGCCATGAGCGACAGCCGCCCCGGGTGGGCCGAGCAGGCCGTGGACCTGGTGCTGGCCGGCCTGCGCGGTTCGGACGCCTGACTTAGGGCAGGCGCTGGAACCAGACCAGGGAGAACCCGCCGGCCGCGAGTGCCAGCAGCAGCGCGACGAAGATGTACTGCGAGGCGGCTTCCTGCTTTTCGATCCGGAACCCGAGGGAGCTGCCGATGTGCCGGTACACCTCGGACAGCTGCGAGCCTGCCTGCGCCTCGTAGGGCTTGCCGGAGGTGTCCTGGGCGAGGTTCTTCAGCGTCGACTTGTTCACCTGGACCGGCACGGTCTCCCCGTCGATGTCGACCGTGCCGTACGGGGTGCCGAACGCGATCGTCGACACCGGGACCTTCGCGGCGCGGGCGGCGTCGGCGGCCTCGATGACGGACCGGCCGCTCTGGTTGTCGCCGTCGGACAGCAGCACGATGTGCGACGGCGGCGGGTCCTCGTTGGCGCGTGCGTCGAACGAGCGGATCGACTGCAGCGACGTGAAGACCGCCTCGCCGATCGCGGTGCCCTTGCCGAGTTGGAGGCCGTCGATGGCGTGCCCGACCGCCTCACGGTCGAACGTCGGCGCGACGACCGCGGAGGCGCTGCCGGAGAAGCTGACGAGGCCGACGTTGAACCGGATCGGCAGGTCCTGCACGAACTTCTTGGCGGAGGCCTTGGCGGCGTCCAGGCGGGTGGGGGAGACGTCGGTGGCCTTCATCGACAGCGACACGTCGATCGCCACGATGATCGTGGCGCGTTCCCGAGGCACCTTCACGGGCTTGGCGGGCCGCGCGAACCCGACCGTCATCAAGATCACCGACAGCAGGAACAGGATCGCGGCGATGTGCCGCCGCCATCCGGGACGGCGCGGCGCGACCTGGGCCAGCAGCGCCAGGTTCGTGAACCGTACGGCGGCGCGCCGGCGACGCGTCTGGGCCAGCAGGTACGCGGCGACCAGCAGGGGGACGATCGCCAGCAGCCAGAGCCGGTCCGGTGACAGGAACGTCATGAGCGGCCTCCCTGAGGCTGGGGGCGGCCCGCGACGCGCCGCTGCTGGAGGGCGAACCGCGCGACGTCGCCGACCCAGTCGCGGTCGGTGCGCAGCACCAGGTGGGGGACCCCGCAGCCACGGATGGCATCGCGGGTACGTGCGCGCTGCGCGGCGGCCGCCGTGGCGTAGGCGGCGCGGACCTTCGCCGACAGCATGACCTCGCGGGTCATGCCGGTCTCCGGGTCGGTCATCACGACCGGGCCGACGTCGGGCAGGTCGAGCTCGCGCGGGTCGATGATCTCCACGGCGATGACCTGGTTGCGTACGGCGAGCCGCCGCATCGGGCGTACCCACGACGGGTCGCCGTCCTCGGTGTGGTCGTCGTCGAGGAAGTCGGAGATCACCACCCGCAGGCCGCGCTTGCGCTGGCCACGGGCGAGCCCGTCGAGGCCCTCGGCGAGCCGCGGCCCGCCGGCGCCGTCGGCCCCCCGGGGAAGGTCGAGGATGGACTGCAGGAGCGCGTACGTGGCGTGGCGGCCGGTACGGGCGGGCCAGCGGCGGGTGCCGCCGCCGTGCAGGATGTAGGCGCCGAGCCGGTCACCGAGCCGCGAGGTCAAGAACCCGATCGCGGCGAGCGCCGCGACGACCAGGTCGCGTTTCTCCATCTGGGCCGTACCGAAATCCATGCTCGGGGACATGTCCACCAGCGCCCAGGTCTCCAGTTCGTGGTCGGCGATCAGGTCACGCACGTGCGGGACGGTCGTACGCGCGGTCACGGCCCAGTCCATGTGCCGGACGTCGTCCTCGCCCGGCTGGTAGGCGCGGGCCTCGGCCAGGTCGCTGCCGGGGCCGGGCAGCAGCCCGAGGTGCTCGCCGTGCAGGAGGCCGTCGAGGCGGCGGGTGACGGCGAGCTCGAGCCGTTTGAGTGAGCGTTCGGGCGCGAGCCGGGTGAGTTTCTCCGACCGGCTCATGAGGCGAATTCGTTGTTCCACACGACGCGCGGCGGCGGCACGGTGGCCAGGATCCGGTGCACGATGCCGGCGGGGTCGATGCCGTCGGCGATGGCGTCGAAGGACAGCAGGACCCGGTGCGACATCACGTCGACGGCGACGTCGCGGACGTCGTCGGGCAGGACGTAGTCGCGGCCCCGGAGCAGCGCGAGGGCGCGGGCGGAGGACACGAGGCCGAGCGTGGCCCGGGGGCTGGCGCCGATCTCGATGACGCCCTTGAGGTCGCCCAGGCGGTACTGGTCGGGTTCGCGGGTGGCCATGACGAGCCGCACGATGTAGTCGGCGACGAGCTCGTGGACGGCGATCTCGTCGGCGGCGCGCTGCAACGCGATGAGGCTGTCAGGGTCGAGGACCTGCTCGGCGTCGGGCGGGTCGACGCTCATCCGCTGCAGGATCTGCATCTCCTCGGTGGCGCCCGGGTAGGCGACGTTGACCTTCATGAGGAAACGGTCGCGTTGCGCCTCGGGCAGCGGGTAGACGCCTTCGGACTCGATGGGGTTCTGGGTGGCGATGACGATGAACGGCTTGGGCAGCGGGCGGGTGCGGCCACCCAGGGACACCTGGCGTTCGGCCATGACCTCCAGGAGCGCCGACTGGACCTTGGCGGGCGCCCGGTTGATCTCGTCCGCCAGCACGAAGTTGACGAACACCGGCCCGTGCTCGACGTCGAACTGTTCGGTCGACGGATGGTAGATCCGGGTGCCGACGATGTCGGAGGGGACCAGGTCGGGCGTGAACTGCAGGCGGGCGAACGACCCGCCGACGACGGTCGCGAGAGTGCCGACCGCGAGGGTCTTGGCGACTCCGGGCACGCCTTCGATAAGGCAGTGGCCGCGGGCCAGCAGGGCCACCACCATGCGTTCGACCATGTGCTCCTGGCCGACGATGACCTTCTTGACCTCGGCGACGCTCTGCTGCAGCAGAGCCGCCGCCTGGTCGATGTCCCCTACGGCGATCGTCATGTAGTCCCTCATGGTCAGGGTCGTGCGAGCCAACGGGACGACCCTATGTGATCCGGCTGTGAAGTCGCCCACTCTGGTAGCTGTTAAGGTGTCGCGCGCGTCCGGCTGGGAGGGGGAGATGCCGCACATGCCCAAGCCGCTGCAGTTCCCTGACCCGGGTGAGCTCGGGCCTTTCCGCCTGGAGTCGCGCCTGCACGAGGCGCCCGAGGGGATCGTCTACCTGGGCGTCGACCCGCAGGGCCGGCAGGTGGAGGTCGCGTTGCTGACGACCGCCGCGGCCGGTGACCCGGCGGCCCGTGACCGGTTCCGCGCGGCCGTACGGGCCGAGACGCCGCAGCATGGTGTGCCGCAGGGTGCTCCGTCGGCTCCGGCGGCGGGTGAGCCGTCTCCGCTGCTGGCCGCGTTCCCCGAGGGCGAGGCCCCGTGGGTCGCGACGGCGTACGAGGAGGGGCGTACGGGGGCGCGTCGGTTCCTGGACTCGGTGCCGTTGAGTCATGGCTGGGGGATGCGGCGGCGTCGTGGCCCGAGTTTCCAGCCGTACTGGCTGTCGGGTCCACGTGGCCCGGCGTTGCAGGCCCCAGAGCCGGCCGTGGCGCCGGCCGCGGACGACCGGGGTCTGGCGACCGCGGTGATCGCGTTGGCGGCGCTGCTGGCGTTGCTGGTCCTTCTGGTGCTGTTGCTGTTCTCGTGTGAGCCGTCGGACCCGAAGCCTCCGCCGCCCTCGCCGGCGCCGACCACGTCGCAGCCGCAACAGCCGCAGCCTCAGCCGACCCCGTCGCAGCCGAGTCCGACGCCGAGCAAGACCGTGAAGCCGTCTCCGCGGCCGACGGGTGGGCAGGACACGGTGAACCCGGCCGGGGCGTGAAATAGCCTTGTTGTTGCTCCCGACATATCGGGAGTATGGCTTGATGTTGCAAAGTCTGATTGCGTTCACCGGCGCGGCGATCATCATCGCGCTCATCCCTGGGCCGAGTACGGCCATCATCATCCGCCAGTCGGTCACCTCGGGACGCCGCGCGGGCGTCGCCGCGATGCTCGGCAACGAGACCGGCGTCCTGCTGTGGGGGATGGCCGCGACGTTCGGCCTGTCCGCGTTGCTGCTGGCCTCCCGGATCGCCTATGACACGATGCGGATCGCGGGCGCCGTGTTCCTCGTCTCAATGGGCGTGCGGGCCCTGTGGTCGGCGCGGCGTGCGCCCGGCTCACCGGGGCCGGATGCCGCGCCTGCTCCCGTGCCGTCGGGGTGGCGGGCCTACCGGACGGGGTTGCTGACGATCTTCGCCAACCCCAAGGCCGGGGTGTTCGCGGTGTCGTTCCTGCCGCAGTTCGTCCCGCACGGCGTGCCCGTCCTGCCGGCGCTCCTGGCGTTCTCGCTGATCTGGGCGCTGGTCGACATGGTCTGGTATCTGTCACTGATCTGGCTCGCCGCCCGAGCGGGCCGCGCCCTGTCCCGGCCCCGCGTGCGCCAGTGGCTCGAGCGCGTGTCCGGCGTCGTCCTGGTGAGCCTCGGCATACGCCTGGCGGTCGACTCCCGCTAGAGGCGCTCCCTGTCCCGTTAGGGCCCTGCCGTGCGGCGCGCAGGTGGCGTCCGCGCGGGTCGCCCTCTTCAGCGCGGGCCGGGCGTCGGACCGGCCTGTCTGGGCACCAGTACGGCCCGGCCCGAAAACCGGCGATCGGCCGCGGCGACGACCACGGGATTCACAGGTTTTCCACAGGGCTTTCCACTGGCCTTGTCGGGAGACGTCCACCTGTGGGGTGAACTTCCCCGGCCACCACCACGGTTATCCACAGGGGGTGGGGATAACCTGTGACCCCCTGTGGATGTCCGACATCCCGGACAACTGCCCCGGCCCCGGGCTCGCCGCTCAGCAGTACGGCCGCTGGCCGGTCAGCGACGACGCCACGCGGATGAAAACCCCGAAGAGCCGGAAAAGCCCCAGCGTGCTCCCGCTGACCTGCACCGTACGCGCGTCGCGTACGGCCACACCCGGGATGCCCTCCAGATGAGAGGCGACCGACGTGGACTGCCAGCGCACCGCCAGCGTGCGGGCGCCATCCTCCGCACCCGGCCGCGCCCCACCCGAGCACGCGCGTCGGACACCGGACACGGCGGCCTCGTGAATCGCCCCCCGCGCCTCCTCGACCGGGCGCAGCCGCGCCGCGAACCGGTCCCGCGCGTACTTCACCGGTACGGCGGCGACCCCGGGATCCCAGCCGGCCATCTCCGCGCACGCCACGTCGTCGCCCGACAGCATCACCACCGGCACGCCCAGCGCGGCGGCCGCGGCATGCGCGAAGCCGATCTCACCGACCGGCCGGCCGTCCAGCCACATGTCCTCGATCTCATGCCCCATGTAGCTGTGGGAGAGCACGCCCAGCGCCCCGGCACGGCCGTGGTAGCCCACGAACAGCACCGCGCCGAAACCGCCGTCGAGATCCTCCAGCATGTGCATCGGCTTGGGCCTGCCGCGTACGAGCTCGGCCGCCGGGTGCAACAGGTCGGGCAGGAGGTTCCGCATGCCGCCGTGCGCGTCGTTGACCAGGACCTCAGTCGCGCCGCCCGCGAGCGCGCCGCGTACGGCGGAGTTCACGTCCTCGGTCATCATGATCCGGCCGCGCTCGTAGTCACGGCCGCCGGGTTGCACGTCCTCGGCGTCGACCAGCCCGGTCACGCCCGCCATGTCGGCGCTGATGTAGACCCGCATGTCCCCGCCTCCGCTCGTCACGATGACGCCGGCCGCCCGCCCTCGCCGAGCAGCGGATGCGCACGCATGGCCGCCTCCAGCTCACCCGGCAGGTCATCGCGGTACCGCCCGAGCGTCGACAGGTCCGAATGCCCCAGCACCCGGCGTACCGCGTCCATGTCGGTCGCCGCCGCCAGCAGATGCGTCGCCGTCGTATGCCGCAGCCCGTGCGGCGTCACCGCCCGCCGCCACTCCGGGTCGACGCGCGCGAGCACCCGGTCGATCACCGCCTGCACGTCGCCGCGCGCCAGGCGCCGGCCGCGCCAGGACAGCAACAGCGCATCCGTGTCGGCCGTACGGGCCCGCCGCTCGGCGAGGTAGGCGTCGAGGACCTGGGCGACCTCGCGGGGGAGCGGCACGTCACGTGTGCGCCCGCCCTTGCCGAAGATCCGCCAGTAGCGCACCCCGGCATTGACGTAGAAGTGCTCGAGGTCGGCGCGCGTCAGCTCCGACACCCGGGGGCCGAGCGTCGCCAGTAAAAGGACGACCAGCGCGTCCCGCAGCTCGGTGCGCTGGTCCGCGCGCCTGCCCTCCTCCGGCGCGGCCGTCGCCATCACCCGCGCGGTGCCGAGCAGCCCCTCGGCCTGCTCGCGGGTGAGCGCGCGGCGTTCGGCCCGCAGCCCGCCGCGCTGGCGGGGCGTGACGGTCGCGGCCCGCATCGGGTTGAGCTGCACCCAGCCCGCCACGACCGCGTGCCGGAAGAACGCCGACACCGACCGGCGGAACCGGCTCTGCGACGCGGCGCTCTGCGGCGCACCCGCCCCGCCGGAGGAACGCGCGGTGCGCCGCGCGTCGGGCTTGTGGGCGAACTTCAGCAGGACCTCGTCGACGTCCCCGCCGGTCAGGTCGTCCAGGACCCGCGTGGCGCCCGCCAGGTCCGCGAACGTGTGCACGTCACGGGAGTACACCTCCGCCGTGCCCGGCGCCAGCGCCCCGGTGACGGTCTTGGCACGGACCATCTCGACGTAACGGTCGGCTGCCTCGGCGACGGTGAGGTGTTGGATCTCGGCTGGGCGCACGGCCCGGAGGGTACCGCCCGCCGCCGACAGTACGCGGCGTCAGCCGGCGTCCAGCAGCGACAGGAGCCGCCCGGCCTGGCGCTCGGCCGTCCGCGGCGGGTTGCGAGTGTCTTCGCCGGACAGCATCAGCAGCCACACCAGGGCCAGGAGCCGCCGGCACTCGCGCAGCCGTACCTCCTCCGCCGGCGTCAGCGGGAAACACGCCACCAACGCGGCGACGTCGACCGCACCGTCCACCCACATCGACACGTGTTCGGTGACCTCCGCGAGCTCGAACGCCCGATCGCTGCGCCCGGAGAACTCGAAGTCGACCAGCCGTACCCGCGTCCCGTCCCACAGGTGGTTGGCGAGGTTCCCGTCGCCGGACCCGAAGACGGGTGTCACCACGCCCGTACGGTCGAGGGCGGCGCGCGGCAGCCACGCCGCGCCGGCGTCGATCGCCCGCCTCACCTGTGGGACGGCCGGCTCGCGGCGCGACGCGCACCAGGCCGGTAGCCGCTCGAGGACCTCGCCCGGGTGGCCCGCGCGGGGCGGCAGCCCGGTGAGGACGTCCTGCGGGACGGCGGTGTGCACGGTCGCGATCGCGTCGGCCATCGCTTCGACCTGCGCGGATGTCATGGCCGCGGCATGCAGGGGAGTGCCGGGCAGGCGCGACATGACGATCGTCGGCGGGTCCGCCTCGAGTTCGGCCCGTACCGGTGCGGGCGCGAGCCCCGGCGCGTACTCCGCGAGCAGCCGTAGCGCCCGCCACTCCCGTACGGGCCGGTCGTGTTCACGCGAGGTGAACCGTTTGGTGACGGTGTCGCGGCCCGTCTCGATCGCGTGGGTCGTCATGACTCCTCGAGGCGTCGCAGGTAGTCGAACAGCGCCGCGGTCGCCCGTAGCCGCCGCAGGCTGCGCTGGTGCAGGTCCTTACCTCGCGTGCCCAGCTCGGCGCGTACGCGTTCGGGGCTGCCGGTCGCGTCCATCTCCTCCAGGACCGCGCGTACGGTCGGGAACGGGTACCCGCCACGGCGCAGCAGCGCGACGACGCGTGCCTTGCGCAGCTCCGGTTCGTCGTAGACGCGGTGGCCGGTGCCCTCGTCGCGGCCGGGCCGCAGGAGCCCGCGCTGTTCCCACAATCGCAGCGACGACGTGCGGACCCCGACGGTCTCGGCGACCTCCCCGACCCGTACCTTCCGGCGGGTGCGGCCCGGCGCGGGCGGGTCCGCCGCGACCATGTCGAACGCGCCGAGGACCCGGTCGATGTCGGAGCGTTCGCGGTCCAGTTCGGCGTGGCTGCGGTCGAGTGTCGCCATCGCGGTCTCCAGGTCGCCGTCGTGGACGGCCCGCATGATCGTACGGGCATGTTTCCAGCCGTGGCCTGCGGCGATCTGCCGGGCGGCGGCGAGCGCGGCGGCGTGGTCCCCGGTGTAGACGCGGTAACCGTTCGCGGCGCGTTCGACAGGTGGCAGGATTCCGAGCTCGACGTAGTTGCGGACCTGCTGGACCGAGATCCCTGCCGACCGCGCGAGGTCGACCACCCGCAACCGGCCCTCGGAGGGCTGTGTGTCCGGCACGCGCCGAGCGTAGCGCCTCGATCGCTATTTGAGCCTTTCAGTCCACAGTGGCGAAATATGCGCGTGTTTCGCGCTGAAAGCCTCAATTAGGAGTTGAAAGGCGAGGTTGAAGCCGCGCACGTGGTGGAGGGCGTGTCTGGGGCGCGGATGGGGGAGTGTCGGTGGGCGCGTCTAGCCTGTCTGGATGAAACCGCCGCAGGAACTCGCCGACCTGCCGTACGCCGATGCCCTGGTCGCCTACGACGGCTCCTGGGCCGAGCGGGAGTACGACACCGTCCACGTCGACGACACGACGGTGACCGGCGCCGACGCGGGGTCCGCCCGGTTCATCGAGTGCGCCTTCACCCAGACCACCTTCGACGGCGGCGGCTTCGACGGGGCCCGCTTCATCGACACGTGGTTCCACGAGACCCGGTTCGTCGGCACCCGGATGCCCGGCAGCACCTGGCAGGACGTCACCTTCATCGGCGGTCTCCTCGCCGGCCCGGAGATGTACGAGGCGGAGCTGTCGCGGGTGGTCTTCCAGGGCTGCAAGCTCGACTCGGTGAACCTGCGCGGCGCCAAGCTGATCGACGTGGTGTTCGACGGCTGCCTGCTGCGAGAAGCCGACTTCGCCGACGCGACCCTCCAACGCGTCACGTTCCCCGGTTCGCGGCTCGAGGGCGCCGACTTCACCCACGCCAAGCTCAAGAAGGTCGACCTGCGCGGCGCCGAGCTGGACATCACCGGGGGAGCGGAGTGCCTGCGCGGCGCCACGATCAGCACCGCGCAGCTCATCGACCTCGCCCCGGCCCTCGCCGAGTCCCTCGGCATCACCGTGAAGCCCTGAGTACGTTCACCGCCCGCTGGACCGTCCGGTAGCCGATCACGGTGATCTTCTCCTGGCGGAGGATCTCGCGGGCCGTCGGCGACGTCAGGAACGCATGGTCGGTCCGGCGTACGGGCTCGGCGTCTCCCAGGCCCGGGTGTATCGCCCACTCGCTCAGGCCGGCGGGCAGGCCACGCAGCAGCTCCGCGTACGCGTCCGCCTTGCCGTCGAGGTCGAGGCTGAAGCTGTCCAGGAACGCGTGGTCGATGACCGGCAGGCCACGGCGCCGCAGCTTCTCGCGGGCCGGGTCGAGCCAGGCCCGTACGGCCAGGCCGTACTCGTCGGCCAGCGCCACGGTCACGTCGAAGATGTCCGCGCGCCCGCCGTCGGCCAGGCAGTGCCAGTCCAGATGCGTCGGCGCCAGCCCTTCGCCGACGACCGCGTCGATCTGCGCGCGGAACTCCAGTTCCACCTCGTCGAGGTTTGCCTGGGCGAGGAGCCGCGCCGCCTCGTCCTGCGTGAACAGCTCGCCGGACGTGTCGAGCAGCGACGGCACGTCCCGCCTGGCGGCCACCGGCCCCCACTGATGCCGCGTCGAGTCCCGGACCAGCGTGAGATGAACCCCGAACGCGAGCTGAGGCCGCCGCCTGAGCAGTTCCATCGCGGGCCGCGCCGACGGGCATGGCACCATCAGGCTGCACGACTCGGCGATCCCGTCCTCGATCGCCTCGACGACCGCCGCGTTGATCGCGTCATGCATCCCGAAGTCGTCGTTGTTCACGATCAGCACCCGGGCACCGGGGGAGAACCCGAGTAACTCGACCGACGTACGGTCCTGCGAGGTGGTCATTCCGCCCATGCTCGCCGAACGCCTGCCACCGAACAACGGGTTTTGGCGGTCTCAGCGCAGCGCCGCTGCGAAGACGCGGCGGTTGGTGCTGGTGTAGGCGTGCTCGCGTTCGGACCATTCGATGCTGGAGGTGATCTGTTCGGGACCGGCCGCGCTGGGGTCGGGGTCGCTCAGGCGTTCCGTCCACCAGCGGGCGTTGCGGGACTGGCGGTCCAGGATCGCGTCCACAACGTCGGAGCGGTGTGCGGCGGTGAGTCCGTAGGCGTCGGCGAGGATCCGTACCTGGGCGGCTTGGGCGACGGCGGGCGGCGTGTCGGCTTTGGAGGAGATGCACCACGTCCAGGCCATGTATCCGAGGTCTTCGAGCGGTTCGCCGGCGGCGGCGGTGTCGAAGTCGATGAAGGCGACCGGCAGCCCGGCCTGGAAGACGGTGTTGTTGGGGCCGGGGTCGTGGTGGCAGACGACGGTGTGTTCCCCGACGAGGCCGCTGTCACGGGTCGCGTCGTGCAGCGAGCGAAGAAGTGCCCCGGCCGCGGTGACCTGGGTGTCGTTCCAGCGCTGGAACTTGGCCGGCACCCAGCCGGGCAGGTAGCTGAAGATGCGGAACTTCAGCAGGGATCGGACGCATGGTGCGATTCTCCGGTGCAGGGGCCGGACGAGCTTCCTATACCGGACAGAATTCCTCTTCTGTCCGGTATAGGAAGCTCGTCCGGCCAGGGCTGGATCGGGCGAGGGTCAGGTCATCCGAAGGGAGCCGTCCTCGTTGAAGTCGAACGCGCCCCGGGCGACCTCCCACAGGTAGCCGTCCGGGTCGGTGAAGTAGCCCGGGTAGCCGCCCCAGAACGCGTCCGCGGCGGGCTTGACGATCTTGGCGCCTGCGGCGGACGCCTGGGCCGGGACCTCGTCGACCTGCTGTCGTTCTCGTACGTTGTGGGCCAGGGTGATGCCGGGGAACTTCGAGCGCGGCACGTTCCAGTCCGAGCCGACGTCCTCGGTGAGTTCGGCGTATGGGCCGAGTTCCGGCCCCTTTTGAGGGCCTCCCACGAATGCTCGATAACGTACATTATGTTAAGTAGAAGCGCTGTCAGTACCGACTGCACCTCGCCCGGCTACCGACCAGCCGATCGGCGATGACTCCCCCGGATGAGGGCCGCCGTCACGGCGAGCAGGATGGTCGCGATTCCCGACCCGGCCAGGACTCGGCTTGGGCCGAAGGCGGCGGTGAGCGGGCCGCCCAGTGCGGTGCCCACCGGCGTGGCCGTGAGAAGCGTCGCGCTTCGGGCGGCGAGGACGGTGCTCAGCCAGGCCGCCGGTGTGCGGTCCTGGAACAGGGTGAAGGACAGCGCGGTGAAGGGCCCGTAGATCACTCCCCCAATGGCGAAGCACGCGAGGGACACCGGGGTCGGCACGTGGAGGCCGAACGGTACGAGCATGGCGCCCCAGCCTGCGACGATGCCGAGCGTCACCGGCCACAGCGGCAGCGCCCGGAGGGCGCCGGCGGACAGGGTGCCGGCGACCGCGCCGATCCCGAACAGGGCCCAGTACAGGCCGAGCAGGCTCGCCTTGGCGCCGAGGTCGCTGGTGACGTGCAGGGGCAGGGCTACCTCGACCGGACCGTACAGGAGGAAGAACAGCCAGGTCAGGGCAAGGATGCCGAGGAGTTCGGGCTGGCCGCGCAGCAGGCGCAGGCCGGCGGAGGAGCGTGCGGGCACAACGGCGGCCTCCGGCAGGCGGCCGACCTGGACGGCCAGGATCGCGAAGGACACCGCGTCCAGGCCGATGATCCACGCCGGGCTGATGGCCGTCGCCAGGAGTCCCGCGAGTGCGGGGCCGATGATGACGGACGCCGAGGAGCTCGAGCTGACCAGCGCGTTCGCGGCCAGGCGTTGGCCGGGCGGCAGCATTTCGGCGAGCAGCGTGTACTTTCCCGCGCCGCCCCAGGCGTGCAGCATCGACGAGCCGGCGAGCAGGGCGACGTAGAGGATCGGGTGCAACTCCCCTGCGGCCCAGGCCACGGGTACGCAGCCGAGGAGGATGGCGCGCAGCGAGCTGTTCGCCATCAGTACCTGCCGCGCGCGGAGCCGGCGCAGCCAGCGGCCGAAGACCAGGGCTCCGGCGGCGCCGGGCAGCGAGTAGGCGGCGACGGCGGCGCCCAGCCAGAGCCCGGATTGGCCGGCGGGAGCGATCACGATGGCCAGCCATGCGACGGCGACGACGCTCATTCCGTCGCCGAGGTCGGATGCGGCCACGGCGGGCAGCAGCCGCCGGAACCGTCTGTGGGCCAGGAGCGGCCGGTACGCGGGAGGGAGCACTCGGTCAGGCTCCCCGTTCAGGGGTATCCGGCGGAAGACCCAACGATATCTGCCCGATATCGGGCAGGTTTGTGGCCTAAGAGGTCGAGAGGTTGGCAGGATTGGTGTTCATGGCCAGTCAGCCGTACGACGATCTCGTTGCTCACCTGAACCGCACCAGCCCGCTCAGCCCGGGTGAGGCGGCGCGGGTGATCGCCGATGTGCTCACGTTCTTCGCCGAGTCCACCGAGGACTTCGTACGGCGGCGGCACGGTGAGCTCAAGGCGCGGGGGCTGACGAACGACCGGATCTTCGAACGCATCGCGGCCGAGCTGCCGTTGCGGCGGGTGGCGCCGCCTGAGCTTTCACTGCGCCAGTTGCGGCGCGTCGTCTACGGATGAGGGGGCACCTATGTGCGGAATCGTGGCTTATGTCGGCTCCAGGGATGCGGTCCCGGTCCTGACCGAGGGCCTGGCACGGCTCGAGTACCGGGGGTATGACTCGGCGGGCATCGCCGTGGTCGGCCGTTCCGGTGATCTGCGGACCCGGAAGGTCAACGGGCGGGTGGGTGACCTGACGGCCGCGCTGACCAGCCGGTTCAAGGGCGGGCCGGGGATCGGCCACACGCGGTGGGCGACGCACGGTGAGCCCAGTGACGCCAACGCGCACCCGCACGTGGCCGGGACGGTCGCGGTCGTGCACAACGGCATCATCGAGAACGCCGACGAGCTGCGCGTGAAGCTGGAGGCCGACGGTGTCGTGTTCGCCTCGGAGACCGACAGTGAGGTCCTGCCGCACCTGATCGCACGGTCGGACGCCGAGGCGCTCGAGGATGCCGTACGGGAGGCGTTGTCGCAGGTCGTCGGCACGTACGGGATCGCCGTCGTGGACACGCGCCACCCGGGGCAGATCGTCGTCGCGCGCAACGGCAGCCCGGTCGTGCTCGGTATCGGGGAGAAGGAGATGTTCGCGGCCTCCGACGTGGTCGCGCTCGTCCGCTACACCCGCCAGGTGGTGCATCTGGACGACGGTGAGCTGGCCACGGTCCGCGCCGACGGGTTCCGCACCTCGACGCTCGACGCGAGGGCCACGCGCAAGGAGCCGTCGATCGTCGACGCGGACGAGGTCACGTTCGACGCCGAGGGCTACACGCATTTCATGCGTAAGGAGATCCACGAGCAGCCGACGGCGGTCGAGCGCACGCTGCGCGGCCGGCTCGACGCCCGCTTCAACACGGCGCATCTCGGCGGGCTCAACCTGGATCCGCGGGAGGCGCGGGAGATCCGCCGCGTGAAGATCCTCGGCTGCGGCTCGGCGTACTACGCGGGTCAGGTCGGCGCGCAGCTCGTCGAGGAGCTGGCGCGGATCCCGGCGAGCGCCGAGCCGGCCTCGGAGTTCCGTTACCGGAACCCGGTCGTCGAGGCGGACACGCTGTATGTCGCCGTCAGCCAGTCCGGCGAGACGTACGACACGCTCGCCGCGGTGCAGGAACTGCGGCGTAAGGGCGGCCGGGTGCTCGGTGTGGTCAACGCCGTGGGCAGCGCGATCGCCCGTGAGTGCGACGGTGGTGTCTACCTGCACGCCGGGCCGGAGATCGCCGTGGCGTCGACGAAGGCGTTCACGTCGACGGCCGTGGTGTTCGCGCTGCTGGCGCTGCACCTGGGCCGGATCCATGACCTCTCCCCCGCGGACGGCCGCCGGATCGCCGATGGGCTGCGGGCGCTTCCCGCTCAGATCGGGCAGATCCTGGATCAGGAGGACCGGATCGCCGATATCGCCAGGGACTTCTCGAAGTACCGCAGCATGCTGTTCATCGGGCGGGTACGCGGCTGGCCGGCCGCGCGTGAGGGCGCGCAGAAGCTCAAGGAGGTCTCCTACGTGCACGCGGAGGCGTACCCGGCGAGTGAGCTCAAGCACGGTCCGCTGGCGCTGATCGGCCCGGAGCTGCCGGCGGTCGCGATCGTGCCCGACGATGAGCTGCTGGAGAAGAACCTCGCGACGCTCGGTGAGATCCGCGCTCGGCACGGCCGGATCCTCACGGTCGGTCACCACGAGCGGGGTGACGACGCGATCGTCGTGCCCAAGAACGAGCCGGAACTCGATCCGATCCTGCTGTCGATTCCGCTGCAGCTGCTGGCCTACCACACGGCCGTGACGCTGGGTCACGACGTCGACAAGCCTCGGAACCTGGCCAAGAGCGTCACCGTGGAATGACCGCCGGGGGTCACGTAACCGCAGGCAGGTGCGTAGGGGCAGGGCGTGTAGGTCCGAACGCGAGCGCGTTCCGATCCTTGGGCGCGAGAGTTCTGGCCGTCGTGTTTCACCCGGCTTGAACTCCCTGTCCTCAACCTCGTTGGTCTTGCGACCACGAGAGGAGCACGCGCACCATGTCAACCCAGTCTCTCGATGGCCCCACGCTGGCGCGGCGGCGCCGGTCTTCCAACGGCGATCTGCCCAGCACGCTCATCGTGGCGCTCGTTCCGACGTGTGCCGCCCTCAACATCGTCGGCGGTTACATCGCGAACGCGCTGCGGCTGCCCATCTATCTCGACATGATCGGGACGGCGATCTCGGCCATCGTCCTCGGGCCGTGGTGGGGCGCGCTGGTCGGTGTCATCGGGAACTGCGGCCAGGCGCTGATCATCGGTCCGGTGTCGATCCCGTTCGCGCTGGTGAACGTGGCGGGCGCGCTGCTGTGGGGGTACGGGGTCCGGCGGTTAGGGCTGGGCCGTACGTTCCCGAGGTTCTTCGCGCTCAACATCGTCGTCGCGCTCGGGTGCACGCTCGTGTCGGTGCCGATCTACGTGACGTTGTTCGGTGGCGCGACGGGGAACGTCGCGGACGCGCTGACGGCCAGTTTCGTGGCGATGGGCCAGAAGCTGTACGTGTCGGTGTTCTCCTCGAACATCCTGACCACCCTCGCCGACAAGATCATCGGTGGTTTCATCGCGATTGAGATCATCCACGCGCTGCCGGAGGCGTGGACGGCCAAGCTCGACGTCGTGCAGACCGGTGGGATGCGCCGGGTCCTGTACATCGTGGGTGTGCTGGTCGTGAGCCTGGCCATGATCCTTCTTTTCTTCGCGGTCAAGAACTGAGCCGCCCGATGCCCGAACCACTGGTGTCCATCAAGAACCTCACGTTCATCTACACCGGCAGCCGGACGCCCGCGCTGCGGGACGTGTCGCTGGAGGTGCTGCCGGGTGAGTACGTCGCGGTGCTCGGTCTCAACGACGCCGGCAAGACGACGCTGGCGCTGAGCATGAACGGGGTGGTCCCGCACATGCTGACCGGTGAGATGTCCGGGACCGTCGAGGTCGCGGGTCACGACGTCGCGGACTATCCGGTACGTGAGATGGCCAAGCTCATCGGCGTCGTCTTCGACAACCCCGAGTTCCAGATGAGTCAGATGACCGTCGCGGAGGAGGTCGCGCTGGGGTTGGAGAGCGCGGGCGTCCCGCACGAGGAAATGGTGCCGATCGTCAAGGACACCCTCGCGCTGGTCGGCCTGGAGGGGCTCGAGGAACGGTCCCCGCTGGAACTCTCCGGAGGCCAGCAGCAGCGTCTGGCGATCGCGGCGGTCCTGGCGATGAAGCCGCGGTTGCTGATCATGGATGAGCCGACCTCGAACCTGGACCCGCAGGGAAAACGGGAGGTGTTCGAGATCGCGGCGCGGTTGAACCGCGAGCAGAACCTGACGGTCGTCATCGTCGAGCACGAGGTCGAGATGATGGCCGCGCACGCCGACCGGGTGGTGGTGCTCGACCGTGGCCGCGTGGTCCTGAACGGGCCGCCGCGTGAGGTCCTGGCCCAGGTCGAGGAGGTCGAGGCGCTGGGGCTGCGGCCGCCGCAGGTCACGAGCGTCGCGTACCGGCTGGGCCGCGACCACGGGTTGTGGGACGGCCCGATGCCGGTCGTGGCCGAGGAGGCGCTGCCGGTGATCGACCGGCTGATCGGAGCGACCGATGCCTGAGGGTACGGGGCCGCTGATCGACGTGGCCGGCGCGTCGTACGTCTACCCGGCGGGGAAGGTCACCGCGCTGAGTGAGACGAGCCTGCGGATCGGCCGCGGGGAGATGCTCGGGATCATCGGGCAGAACGGGTCGGGTAAGACCACGCTGACGAAGCTGCTGAACGGGTTGTTGCGGCCGACGACCGGACACGTGGAGGTCTGCGGTGTGCGGACCGGTGCCCGCAAGGTCCAGGAGCTGGCGGCGCACGTCGGGTACGTGTTCCAGAACCCGAACCATCAGCTGTTCGCGCGGACGATCGAGGCCGAGTTGCGGTTCGGGCCGGTCAACCTCGGGTGTTCCGCCGAGGAGGTCGACGAGCGTGTCGCGTCGGTGGCGGAGGTGTTCGGGCTGGGCCCGTACCTGGACCTGGCGCCGTACCGGGTCAGTTTCCCGCTGCGCAAGCTCGTGGCGATCGCGTCGGTGGTGACGATGCGTACGCCGGTGCTGATCCTGGACGAGCCGACGACGGGTCAGGACCACCGGACGGTCACGGTCATCAACGAGGTGCTGCGGGGGCTGCACGCTGCGGGGACGACGGTCATCTGTGTGTCGCATGACATGCCGTTGCTCGCCGAGGTCGTGGACCGGGTCGTGGTGATGCACCGGTCGAACGTCATCGCGGACGCGCCGCCCCGGGAGATCTTCTCGGCGCCGGACGTGATGGCCGCGACGAACCTGCATCCGCCGCAGGCCACGGAGCTGTCGATGCGGACGGTCGTGCCGGCCGGTGGGCCGGTCGCGCTGACGCCGACCGAGCTCGTCGGGCAGATCGCGGCCCGGACCCGGCTGAGTTCGGGGACGTCGAGGGCTTCGAGAACGTCGGGAACGAGGGAGTAGCGGTGGCTTCGATGCAGATGATGCCCACGGCGTTCGTGCCCGGCGACTCGCTGGTGCATCGCCTGAACCCGATCGTGAAGATCGTGTGGATCCTGGGGCTGGTCGTCCTGGCGTTCAGCTCCAGGAACGTCGTGCTGCTGTACGGCGTCGCGGTGTTCGCGCTCGCGGCCGGGGCGCTGGCCAGGGTCCTGCCGCAGCTCGTTCGGGCGGCGCTCATCATCATCCCGATCGGTTCGTCCCTGATCTTCCTGCAGAGCATCGCGCCGGCGCAGGCGGGCCTGCCGGTGCTGGTCTCGGTCGGGCCGATCTCGATCTACCAGCAGGGCATCTACAACGGGCTGGTGCTGCTGGGGCGGATCGTGGCGGTGCTGCTGTTCGCGCTGGTCGTGGTGATGAGCACGCATCCGAGTGACATGTTCGTGAGTTTCGCGAAGCTGCGGATGCCGTACACGGTCAACTTCATGCTCGCGATGACGTTGCAGCTCATCCCGATCCTGCAGCGTGAGCTGCGGACGACGATGAGCGCGCAGCGTTCACGCGGGATGGCGGCGCGCGGGTTCGCCGCGGTGCTGCCGAGTTTCGTGCCGGTCTTCATGGGTGCGATCGATCGGGTGCAGCAGCTCGCGATCTCGCTGGAGTCGCGCGGGTTCGGTTCGACGGGTGCCAAGACGAGTTTCCGTCAGGTGCGTGGCGGGGTCGGCGACTGGGTCGTCGGCGGGCTCGGTGCGGCGGCGATCGCCGCGCTGGTCTTCGAGTCGTTGAGCCGGCACGGCTGGGACGTCTCCGCGCAGGTGCGCTTCTCCCCCATGGCGGGCGCGAGCCTGGTCCTGGCGGCCGCGGTCGTGTTCGTCTCGATCGTCTTGGTCAGCCTGTTCTTCATGGTCCGCCGGTAGTGCGGTCGCGGGCGCGGCGGGGTTTGGTCTCCGCCGCGCCCGGTTTCCGGTTCTTGAGGGCGAAGTCGAGGGTGTCCAGGGTCCAGGCCCAGGAGGCGTCGGCTTCGCGCGGGGTGTGGCGGAAGCCGCCCGCCATCTCGAGGCTGACGTACCCGTGGAAGGTGGCGCCGAGGAAGCGTACGGCGTCGGTCTGGTCGGGTTCTGGCAGGTCGTAGGCGCGTAGGAGCGCCCGTGTCAGCTGCGCGTGCCGGGGTGCCGCGCTGGTGGCGGCGGTCTCGGGGTCGAGTTCGAACCGGGACGCGGCGTAGCGGCCCGGGTGTTCCTTGGCGTAGTCGCGGTAGGCGCCGGCGAACGCGACGAGTGCGTCCTTGCCGGCGCGGCCGGCCAGTGCGGCGGCGGCCCGGTCGGCCATCTCCTCCAGGGCCAGCAGCGCGACCCGTACCTTCAGGTCCCGCGCGTTCTCGATGTGCGCGTACAGGCTCGGGTCCTTGACGCCGAGCCTGCGTGCGACCGCGGAGACGGTCACGTCGTCGAAGCCGATCTCATCGGCGAGCTCCGCCGCCGTACGGGCGAGGAGTTCGCCGGTGATGCCCGCGCGTGCCATGGGGCCTCCCATCAGAAACTAAAAGAATAAAGGATTTGCCTAATAGTATTAGGGAAGCTAGCGTCGCGGAACATGAGGCCGATCTCTGAGAGCGACATCCGCCGGTCGTTCGTCAACTGCTCCAAGGGCGAGGCCCAGCGCCTGGCCGTCCCCAGGGACCTCGAGGAGCAGCCCTGGGACGACCTGGACTTCCTCGGATGGCGCGATCCCGGCGCGCCCGAGCGCGGCTACCTGGTCGCCGAACGCGACGACGGCTACCTGGTCGGGCTCGCGCTACGGGCGGCCTCGGGGACCTCACGCGGCTTCACCGCGCGCAGCATGTGCTCGCTGTGCCTGACCACCCGCACCAGCAGCGGCGTGGCGCTGATGACCGCGCGCCGCACGGGCGAGGAGGGCCGCCAGGGCAACACGGTCGGGCGGTACCTGTGCACCGACCTGGCCTGCTCCCTCTACCTGCGGGGCAAGAAGCACTCGGCGGCCGGCGCGGACCTCGACGAGACCATCTCCGTGGACGAGAAGATCGCCCGGACCCTGGTCAACCTGACCGCCTTCATCGAGAAGGTGACCAGGTGATGCGTCGTGTCCGCTACGAGGTCAACGGCGGCCCCGAGGTTCTTCGCCGAGGACGCCCTCGCCCCCGTTCCCGGCCGGGCGACCGCCGTGGCCCTGGTCCACAGCGGCCTGGCCGCGCGCGGCGCGTGGGTCAGAGGAGGTCGGGGCGGGCCCAGTCTTCGCCGAGTACGTGCTGGGCGAGGAAGGCCAGGACGGTTTCGTACCAGACGGTGGCGTTGCCGGGCGTCATGATCCAGTGGTTCTCGTCCGGGTAGTACAGGAACTTCGCGTCGACCTCGTTGCGCAGCAGGTCCCACCACAGTTGCAGGGCGTGGTTGATGGGGACGCGGTAGTCGCGGTCGCCGTGGATCACGAGCATCGGGGTGCGGATCTTGCCGGCGTGGCGGGCGGGGTCGTTGGCGGTCCAGCGGTCGGGGTTCTCGGTGGGTTCGCCGAACTCGCGGACGAGGTACTGGGCCTCGTCGGAGGTGACCATGGTGTCGAGCGGCCACAGGCTCGCGTGGGTGACGATGGCGTCGAAGCGGTCGGTCTGCCCGGCGATCCAGTTGGCCATGTAGCCGCCGAACGAGCCGCCCATGACGGCGGTCCTGGTCTCGTCGATGTCGTCGCGGGCGAGGGCGGCGTCGGTGATGGCCATGAGGTCGTCGTAGGTGACGGGCCCCCACGCGCCGTGGGCGCGGCGGATCATGTCCTGCCCGTAGCCGGTCGACAGGGCCGGGTCGGGCAGCAGGACGGCGTAGCCGCGCGCGGCCATGATCCAGGCGTTCCATCGCCAGGTCCAGGCGTTCCAGCTGGCGTTGGGTCCGCCGTGTGGCCACAGGAGCAGCGGCGCGGGTGTGTTCTCGGGGACGACGAGCCAGGCGCGTAGGGGTGTGCCGTCGGCCGCCGTCGTGGTGACCTCGGTGACGTGGCCGGGGATCTCGAGGCGGTCGGTGGTGAGGGGGTGCGGTGTGCCGGTCGCGTCGACGCGTACGGGGGTGGGTGGCGCGTCGATGGCCGACCGCAGCGCGTACAGGGTCTCGCCGACGGCGGTCACGTCGTAGTAAGCGGCGTCGTCGGAGGTGAGGCGGGTGACCTGGCCGCCGTCGGCCGGGACGTGGAAGATCGGGCGGCGGCCGCGTTCGTCGGCGCTGAAGTGGACGGTGGCCGAGTCCGGTGACCAGACCGGGGAGCCGGGCCACAGGTCCAGGCCGGGTGTCAGGTCGCGTCCGTGGCCGGTGCGCAGGTCGATGTGCCAGAGGGTGACGTCGACGGGGTCGTCGTGGCCGGCGTGGCTCTCGCGGACGCAGACGAGACTGTTGCCGTCGGGTGCGATGGCGGGCGCGGAGAAGTCGGCGCCGTCGTCGGCGGCGAGGCGGCGGTGCTCGCCGGTGGCCGTGTCGATGGCGATGAGTTCGCAGTGGCATTCGCCGCGCGCCTGGAACACCCACCAGCCGGTGACGACCGTACGGCCGTCGGGGGTGATCGCGAAGGCCTGGTCGGTGAGCGCGTGCCCGGGCGCGGGTGTCAGGTCGCGGGGCGGGCCGTCGTCGGCGGCGAGGTACAGGCGCCGCTCTTCCGGGCCGAGCTGGTGGTCCCAGGAGCGGATCGGGAGGTCGTCGTGGAGGATCGCGGTGACGCCGGCGGCCTCGCGTCGGTCGCGGCGTTCCTTGTGGGCGTCGGCGGCGCCGGGCAGCGTGGCGGCGGCGAACACGATGGTGCCGGTGTCGCGGGCGACCTGGACGTCGCCGATGCCGCCGGGCCATTCGGCGACGACGCGGGGTTCGCCGTGGCCGGAGGGCAGGGCCCACAGGCGTGTGGTGTCCTCGCCGGGTTCGGCGGCGGTGGGGTCGGGGCGGCCGGAGGTGAACAGTAGCGACCCGTCCGGCCGGAACACCGGGTTGCCCTCGCCTTGGGCGGAGCGGGTCAGGCGCCGTGATGTGCCGTCCTCGAGCTCCCACAGTGCCGTGCGGTAGGTCTTGCGGTCCGGCGCGAGGGCCTGCACGACCGTGATGAGCCGTTTCCCGTCGGGTGAGGGACGCAGGGCGAGGGTTCGTGGGAGTGCCATGTACTCCCCCAGGTCGTGGAACGGCGTCACGTCGCCTCCTGGTCGGTCGGTACCGGTATCCGGATCCTCCCCCGAGTTCGGGAGTTGAGGAACACCGGAACGCCTACGAACCCCACCGGCGCAGTTCGGCGTCCTCCACGATGGCGCGCAGCCTTTCCTGGTCCGCGCGCCAGCCGACCAGGTCGTAGTAGCTGTCGGCGGCGAACTCGAGGACGGGTACGCCGGGGGCGTGGGCCCGTACGGCCTCGCGCAGGCGGTGGCAGGCCCAGCCGCGGACCTCGGTGTGGGCGCTGACGGCCGTCTCGAGCTGGGACGGTGACGGGCCGGCGTCGAGTTCGCGGAGCTGCTCCCAGACGTGCAGTTCCAGGTCGACCTGGGACAGGGTCCGCTCGAGGCGGGCGAGGTGATGTTCGGGAGAGCCGTCGGCGGTGGGGTGCAGCCGTACTCCGACGCAGTCGATGGCGCCCTGGAGCAGTTCGGTGCGCCGGGAGAACAGGACGAGCGCGCTCACCTCGTCCCACGTGAAGCGCCGCGCCTCGCCGTCGGGTGGCGTGGCCGCGAAGTAGATCCCGTCGGAGTCGACGGTCAAGGCGACCCATCCGCGCCGGTGTCCCCGCGTGAGCCGCATGACACCGGCGCCGATCAGCGCGATCGCCGCCGTCATGGCCAGGGCTGTCAGTGGGAAGGGTGCGAGCCGGCCGCGGGCGGACGACGTCACCAGGACGGCCCCGCCGGTCGCGATCCTCAGGGCGGGCCGGATCCGGCGGAACCGTGCGACGTACACGGCCGGTGGGACACTCACGTTCGGCAAGGGCTGAGCGTCACGCCGGCGGGCGGGTGAGTTTGGCGGCAACGGCGTCGAGGACCCAGTCCAGGCCGGTCGCGAAGGATGTCTCGGCGTCGACGTCCGTGCCGTCGTAGACGGCCTTGGTCAGTGCCGGGAAGCGGCCGGTGGCCAGCATTCTCGTCACATGCGGGCCGGAGGCGCGCTGCCAGTCGCGCTTGGACAGGCCGGTGGCGCGTTCGGCCCGCAGGTTCGCGATCTCGCGCCTGATCGCGCCGGTGAAGTAGGCGCTGACGGTCTCCACGGCGCGCATGACGGTGTCGAGGTCGGCGAGGCCGTCGAGGGCGGCCAGCGTGGCCTCGGTCACGGCGAGGCCGTTGGGGCCCAGGGTCGGGCGGCCGCCGAGCAGGTCGGCCAGCCATTCGTGGCGGAGCGCGGTCTGCCTGGTGCGGTGGGCGAGGGTGCGCAGCGCCTCCCGCCAGTCACCGGGCTGTTCCTCGGGGAGGATCTCGGCTTGGACCTCGTCGACCATGAGGTCGAACAGCTCTTCTTTGGTGGAGATGTATCCGTACAGCCGCATCGGGCCGGCGTCCAGCCGGGCTGCGACCTTACGCAACGACACCGCCTCCAGCCCGCCCTCGTCGGCCAGCGCGATGGCGGCGGCGACGATCCGCTCCCGGTCGAGCGGTACGGGGCGAGCCGGCGGCTCTGGCCGGTCCCACACAGTCATGGTCACATCGTAGTGTTGCGATGCACCGTAACGACAAAATACAGTGTATCGACATGAGACACCGCATCGCCGTGGTCGGGAGCGGCCCCGCCGGCCTTACCCTCGCCCGCGTACTGCACCGCCATGATCACCCCGTCACCGTCCTCGAACGCGATCCCTCCCCCGACGCCCGCCCCCCGGGCGGCACGCTGGACCTGCACGAAGAGCTGGGCCAGCTCGCACTGGACAAGGCGGGGCTGCTGGCGGAGTTCCAGGCGCTGTCTCGTCCCGAGGGGCAGGCCATGCGCATCCTGGACACGGACGGGACCGTCCTGCGCGACTGGCGACCCCGTCCAGATGACCGGGCCAATCCCGAGATCGACCGCGGGCAACTGCGTGACCTGCTGCTCGGTCCTCTCGACGTCCAGTGGGGGCGGGGCGTGACGCAGGTGGTGCCCGCGAGCCGGGATGGCGCATCGATCCATTTCGCGGACGGGCGACAGGAGACGTTCGACCTCGTGGTCGGCGCGGACGGCGCCTGGTCCCGGATCCGCCCGGCGGTCTCGCCGGTGGCGCCGCACTACACCGGCGTCACCTTGGTCGAGACCTCCGTGGACGACGTCGACACCCGCCACCCCGGCCTCGCCCGGTTGATCGGCGACGGTTCCGTGGCCGCGTACGGCGTGAACCGAGGTCTCGTCGCCCAGCGCAACAGCGGCGGCCACGTCAAGGTGTACGCCAAGTTCCGCGCGCCGCTGGACTGGCACACGGACCTGGACCTGGCCGACGTCGAGGCCGTGCGATCGAGTCTGCTGGCTCTGTTCGACGGCTGGGCCGCTCCCGTCCTGGACCTCCTCCGCCACGGCACCGCCTTCGTCCACCGCCCCCTCTACGTCCTGCCCGAGTCCCACACCTGGACTCACGTCGTCGGGGTGACGCTCCTGGGCGACGCCGCCCATCTGATGCCCCCATTGGGGGCGGGCGCGAACCTCGCGATGCTGGAAGGCGCCGAACTCGCCGAGTCCATCGCCACCGGCCCTGAAGATCTGGACGAGGCCGTCCGTGCCTTCGAGGAACGGATGTGGGCACGGGCCGGCAGGTGGGCGAAGATCACGACGGCCGGTCTGGAGCGCCTCGTGAGCCCGGACCCCGCCGACGCCGTCGCCCTCTTCGACGAGGTCCAGCCGTCCTGACGGCTTGCGCTATATCCTGTTGGCCGATATATATCGGTGCATGAGAGAACGGGCGATGACCGAGCAGGTGTTCCTCGTGCTCACCGCGCTGGTCGACCGACCGCGGCACGGCTACGGGATCGTCGGCCAGGTGGAGGAGCTGTCCGAGGGGCGGCTGCGGCTGCCGGTCGGCACCTTGTACGGGGTGCTGGACCGGCTCGCGGCCGACGCGCTGATCGAGCTGGACCGCGAGGAGGTCCAGCAGGGCCGGCTGCGGCGGTACTACCGGCTGACCGATGACGGCGCCGGCGCCCTCACGGCCGAGGCCGAGCGGCTGGCCGGCAACGCGCGGGCCGCGACGGAGCGGCTGCGGGCGCGGGCGCGCCTTTCGACGAAGGGAGAGCTCGCGTGATCGAGCCGGAAGACAGCCCCCTGGTCCGGCGCTACCGGGCCCTGCTGCGGATTCTGCCGCGCTCCTACCGGGCCGCGCGGGAGGAGGAGATGGTCGCGACGTTCGCCGACGGGCTGGACGGAGGCGAGGAGCAGAGCCTCGGTCGGCCGAGCCGGGCCGAGACGGCCGGTGTGGTGGCGCTCGCGACCCGGACCTGGCTCGGCGGGGCGGGGGCGCCGGCCCGGCTGTTCACCTGGGGGCAGGCCGTACGGGTGTTCGCGCTCGTGGGCGTGCTCGCCCAGGCCGTCATCGCCGGCGCGGAGCTGCTGGGCTTCCTGGGCGTCCTCTACTTCGGGTCCGCACATACCCGGTCCGAGCTGCGAATGATGTACGGCCATGGCAGGATGCTGGTCGTCACGGAGAACCTCAGCTGGGGCCTGCTGGAAACGGTCTGGGTACCGGTGTTCGTCGCGGTCCTGTACGGGCGGCGTCGTACGGCGCGACTGCTGGTCCTGCTCCCCGTCGCTGTGACGCTGCTCCAGGTGTACCTCACCCGTGGCTTCTCGCCCTGGACCGAGCAGACCGCGACCCTCATCCCCGTCCTGGCGCCCGCGCTGGCGATGGCGGTGGGCTTCCACCGGGACGCGCCGCCCGTGCGGCCCGCGCTCTGGCTCGCCGCGCTGCCCGTCGGCATGGGCGCGTTGCTCGCCTCGGCCCAGGCGCACCCGTTGGTGCTGCCGGACTTCAACGGCATGTACTGCTGGCTCACGGCCGGCGCCGGCATCGCGTGCGTCGTGGCCCGCCGCGTCGCGCCCTCGCGGGTGAACGCGCACTGGCCGCTGGGCCTCGCGCTGTTCGGGGCGCTGGCCCTGGTGGCGCGGAGCCTGACGTACGTGAACTACGCGCGTATGGCCGGCTACGGCCTCATCTACGTTCAGTCCGGGTCGGCCCTGGTCATGACGTGTGTCCTGCTCGTCCTCGCCGCCCGTACGTTCCCGCGCACCGAGCCGTCCGAGATGTCCAAGAGCCGCTGATCCGCAAGGATTGCCGGTATGGCTCTCACCGCGACCGCGCGCGCTCTCGTCTCACTCACCGGCCTGTCGGTCGGCGATGCCTTCGGGGACCAGTTCTTCCAGCCCGGCAACCGGGTCCTCGACGCGTGGACCGCGGACCCGCCGGGCCCGTGGGCATGGTCCGATGACACCGAGATGGCGTGCTCGGTCGTCGACGCGCTGGCCCGGGACGGGCGGATCGACCAGGACGCGCTCGCGGAGGCGTTCGCGGAACGCCGGACCGTCGCCCGCCGCTACGGCGTGGGCACGCTGGAGCTGCTGGACAAGGTCACCCGCGGTATGGACTGGCGTGCGGCGTCGCTGGGCGGGTTCGGCGGCGCCGGGTCGTACGGGAACGGCGCGGCGATGCGGGTGGCGCCCCTGGGCGCCTACTTCGCCGGTGACCTGGAGCGCGCGTCGGCCGAGGCGGTGCGGTCGGCGGAGGTGACGCACGCGCACCCCGAGGGGGTGGCCGGGGCGGTGGCGGTCGCGGTGGCCGCGGCGCACCTGGCCGGGCCGGGGCCGCACGAGCTGTTCACGGTGGTGCTGGACCACCTGGTGCCCTGCGACGTACGGCGCGGAGTCGAGGCCGCACGCGGTCTGTCCGGTGCCACCGCCAAGGAGGCCGCCGCGCGCCTCGGGAACGGGTCGAAGATCAGCGCGCCGGACACCGTGCCGTTCACGCTGTGGGCGGCGGTCCGCTACCAGGGGGACTTCGAGGGCGCGGTCCGTGCGTGCGCGGCGGTCGGTGGTGACATGGACACCACCGCGGCGATCGTCGGAGGGATCATCGGCGCGGGCGACGGTGTCCCGCAGGTGTGGCGGGACCGCCGCGAGGCGCTCCCTGACTGGCTTCGCCACGAGGCCTGACGGCTTCGCCCCTGGTGAAATGCCGTGCTCCGGGCGGGCCGGGACGCGAAGATGGCCAGTATGAGGCTTTTGGTGCTGGGCGGGACGCATCACGTCGGACGGGCCGTGGTCGAGGCGGCGCTGGCGCGCGGGGACGAGGTCACCACGGTCAACCGTGGGGTGAGCGGGCCGGCGGCCGATGGGGTGGAGGCGCTGGTCGCCGACCGTACCGACGTGGAGGCGCTGCGTCGGGCCCTCGGCGTACGGGAGTGGGACGCGGTCATCGACACCTGGAGCGGCGCGCCGCGCCCGGTCGCGGACGCGGCCGGGCTGCTGGCGGGGCGTGCCGGGCACTACGGGTACGTCTCGAGCCGGTCGGTGTACACGTGGCCGATCCCCTGGGGCGCGGACGAGAGCGCGCCGGTCGTCGACGGGGACCCGGCCGGTGAGGACGAGAAGGACTACGCGGCCTCCAAGCGCGGCGGTGAGCTCGCGGCGGTCGCGGCGTTCGGTGACCGGGCGCTGCTGGCGCGCGCGGGCCTGGTGCTGGGCCCGTACGAGATCATCGGGCGGATGCCGTGGTGGCTGCGGCGGATCGAGCGCGGCGGGCGGGTACTGGCGCCGGGCGAGCCGGCCCGGCCGTTGCAGTACATCGACGCGCGGGACCTGGCGGCGTGGATGCTGTCCGCCGCCGAGCAGGGTCTGGGCGGGGCGTTCAACACGGTCAGCCGCCCCGGGCACACCACGATGGGCGGGCTGCTGTCCGCGGCCATGGCCGCGGTCGGCTCCAACGCGGTGCTGGCGTGGACGCCCGCCAAGGTCCTGGAGGAGGCCGGCGTCGCACCCTGGACGGAGATGCCGATCTGGCTGCCGCGCGACGAGGAGTACGGCGGCATGCACGACGGTGACGTCTCGGCCGCCTACGCCGCCGGGCTGACGTGCCGTCCGGTGGAGGAGACCGTCGCCGACACGTGGGCGTGGCTACAGGCCGAAGGCGACCCCGTGCCGTCGCCGGGCCGTCCCCGGTACGGGCTCGACCCGGCCAAGGAGCAGACCGTGCTGCGGAGCCTGCTCGCGGACGGCTGACGTGCGCGGCGACGACGAACAGGTGCAGGCCTACCTGGAAGGTCACACGCGCAACCCGCTGACGACGACGTCGACCGGGTCGCGTGTCCTCAACGCCTTCCAGGTGCCGTGGTTCAGGCTGGCGCCCCCGCGCGGCTTCGGCGTGCTCACGACCATCGGCCGAACGACCGGCAAACGGAGGCGCCGGTGCGTACGCGCGATCCGTGACGGCCAGAAGGTCTACCTCGTGTCGCTGACCGGAGCGCGCGCCGCGTGGGTCCTCAACCTGAAGGCGAACCCACACGTCGAGCTGCGCGTCGCGGGCGGGACCCTCCGCGGCGCCGCCCGCGAGATCACCGACCCGGCCGAGCTCGATGAGGGCCGGCGGATCTACGCCGGTACCGTCAACCGCTTCGACCGGGCCGAGTACCGCATGCACCGCTCCGGGGCACCGACCGAGGAGAGGATCCGGGCGCTGCACGCGACCTGGTACGCCCGTGGGACACCACTGGTCATCGAGCTAACCGGCCGCTGAGGGCGGCGAGGAGAGCCACCAGCGCGCACACGCCCGGTCAGCGCAGGTGCAGGTACCTGAGGGGCCCGAGCCGACCCCAGGCTGCCGCCGAGGAACGCACGTCATGTACGCGGTGTTGAGTCGGCTGCGCGCTTGGTTGGGCGTGACGATCAGCGGGCGGTGCCGGAACCGGTCGCCGAGCGGCACCAGCAGGAAGATCCCGGCGGCGTTCCCGAACTGCGCGGCCGAGCCTGGCGGTACGCGCAGGCCGGCGGGCTGATCGTCTGGGGGAAGTAGATGTTGCCGGCGGCCACGCCGCTGGCCAGGGCCAGCAGCAGGATCACTCGGGGGGACGGCGCGCGTTCACCTCGTTCCAGGGGCCGGCCTCGCCGGTTACCGACCGCCTGAGACGGCCACGACGGATGGTGAGGTTGGGGCTTGCGAGACGACACGAGTTTCACCTGGTCAGAGCCTTTTCGAGGTGGCGGGTAGGCTGTGCACGTCGGTGACGCGATCACGCGTGGTCACGTGCACTCACCGGCCGCGTCGCGGCGGTTTCATCGGGGTCTCCGCCGCATCCCTCTCCACCCGACGACGGCGTCGGACTCCCAGAAGATGTTCGACGGCGATCGATCACGGCGTTCGCCCCGACCCGAGTGTCAGATCATGCACATGCACCTGCTCGACGCTGCCGCGGTTGCGGTATGAGTCCTTTCCGGCGAAGACTTGCCATCGTGTCCGCGGTGACCGCACTGACGGCGATGATGGTGACCCCCGCACGCGCCGAACCACCCCCGCGGGGCACCCTCATCATGATCGGCGGCGCGCTGGCCGACGACAACACCCAGATCTACGGCGAGATCGTCCGTCGGGCCGGCGGCCCGCACGCCAAGATCGGCGTGATCACGGCTGCGTCGGTCCCGCCGAGTCGTGACGCCGACGCCGGTACCGCCCGCGCGGCCAACAGCGTCTCCAACGGGCGGATCTACACCGACCTGCTCAGGCGGCACGGCGCGGGCCAGGCCGAGTGGGTGCCGATCGACCTGGACCACATCGGCGCCGCCGACGACCCGCGCGTCGTGGCGCAGGTCGAGTCGATGAGCGGGTTCCTGTTCGGCGGCGGCGACCAGTCGCGGCTGGTCACGACGCTGCTGCACGGCAAGACCCACACCGACAGCAAGGTCCTCGCGGTGATCCGCGCCAAGCTCGCCGCCGGCGCGGTCGTGGCCGGCACCAGCGCGGGCGCCCAGATCCAGGCCGGCCCGGACATGGTCACCGGCGGCGCCACCTACCAGGGTCTGCGCGACGGGTCGGGGCCCGGCTACTTCGAAGACGCGACCCGGCTGAGCTATCTGGGGCGCGGCGGGTTCGGGTTCTTCAAGGACGGCCTGCTCGACACGCACTTCAGCGCGTTCGGGCGGCTCGGGCGCGCGGTGCGGCTGGCCTCTGACACCGGGCGCGACCGGGTGTTCGGCCTGGACCCCGACACCGCGCTGGAGGCCACCGGCGGTTCGCTGCGGGTCCTGGGCAGCCACGGGGTGTCGGTGCTGGACCTGCGGTCGGCCGTCCCCGGGCTGCGCGCGGGCCGCTGGGCGATCACGGGGGTGCGCTGGTCGTACCTGACCAGCGGGTCCACCTACCGGCCCGATGTCTGGAGTCCGGCCGTGAGCGGTGCGCCGCTGACCCCGGCGCCGCGTACCGTCGCCTCCCCGGTGCAGGACGTGTTCGACTCCGTCGCGTCGCCGCGCTTCACCGGGCAGGGGTTCACGCTGACCCGTGCCGCCCTGGCGCTCGCCGACGCCGCGCGGTCGCCGTCGCTGACCGGCCTCAGCTACGAGTCGGGGCCGCGGTACGCCGTGGAGCTGCGCAAGGGGCCGGGGTTCCGCGCGTACCGGACCGGCGGTGTGATCGCTTTCACGGACCTGAGTGTGGCGCTGTACGCCGAGCCCTGACCCGCCGGCGCCTCGGTGTCGGTACGGTGCCGGGTGTCGAAGTGTGAGGAGTGAGGCAGATGCCGGAAATGTCGCGGGAGAAGGTCGCCGCGGTCGAGGAGTCGGATCTGGGGCGGATCCGTGACGTCGACATCGACGACGTGATCGACTACGTGCACAAGGACCTCAAGCGCCTGCCGGGCTACCTCGACCTGTACCGCAGATACCTGCGGCAGCGCTGGGACGTCTACGAGCTGGACTTCGCCCAGGACCAACGTGACTGGGCCGAGCGGATGAGCCAGGACGAACGCGACGCGTTCGTGGCGATCTCCTCCGGCTTCCACCACGGCGAGCGCCAGGTCGAGGTCGAGCTGCCGGTGTTCATGCTCGGCGGCAGCGAGGAGTCGCGGATCTACATGTCGAGCCAGATCGAGGACGAGGCCCGGCACACCGTCTTCTTCGACCGGTTCTACCGGGAGGTCGTCGGGCTGGCCGGCGAGTCGGTGCAAGACGTCCTGGACGCCTCGTTCCAGCACGTGTCCGAGACGTTCATCGGGCCGTTCGGGCTGCTGGCCTACCAGGCCGACGAGCTGCGCGCCGACCCCGAGGACATGGCGGCGCGGGTCCGCTACGGCACGACGTACTTCCTGTGGATCGAAGGCGTCCTCGCCCTGTCCGTCATGAAGATCACGTTGAGCTACTGCCGCAACCGCGGGTTCCTGCCGGCCTACTACGCCGGGTTCACCGCGACGTGCCGCGACGAGGCCCGGCACGTGCAGTTCGGTATGCGGTTCCTGCGCGAGGCCGTCCAGGAGGACCCGCGCATGCTCCGCGAGATCCACGACACGCTCCGCACCATCTTGATCATCAACGCCGCGATGAGCCGCCGCGTGGCCCTCGAGGCGCTCGGCTGGTCCGATGAGGAGGTACGCCGGCTGATGATCCGCCAGCTCACGATGAAGCTGACCGACGTCGGCATCAGCCTGCCGCCCGACCTCGAGAAGATGATCGCCAACATTCGGCCCGAACTCGCGGGAGGCTGACGATGGCCGAACTGTTCACCGACGCGTGGGCCGAGCAGGTCCGCGAGGCGATCAACCGCGGCCCCGACGCGACGCTGCGCGCCGCCAAGCTCGACGTGTACTGGGACTGGATCGACCGGGCCCGCTCGGACCTGGAGGGCTCGTGGGCGCTGGGCGTACGCGACCTGCCCGGCGCCGACCCCACCTACCTGCGGCTCGGCTGGCGAGACGGCACCTGCGCCGAGGCGGCCATCGTCGAAGGCGCCCCCGACGCGACGTACGTGCTGGCCGCCGACCTCGCGACCTGGCAGGACCTGCTGGCCGGCGAGGACCCCGGGCGGATCGTGATGTACCGGCGGCTGCGCCTCGAGCACGGCGACATCCTGGCGTTCTTCCGCCGGATCTACCTGTTCGTCGAGGCGGTCGCGGCCATCGGCCGCGTCCCGGCCGACCTTCCTCGGCCCCGGCCCGCACACCGGTGAGATGATCTTTGCCCCGTCGGCGTCGAACCTGAGGTGGGTCTGTGAGCGACACCGTCCGCTACGAGACCAGGGACCGCAAGGCGTACCTGACCCTGAACCGCCCGGACCGGCTCAACGCCATCAACGACGAGCTCGCGCGGGCCCTCCCGGCGGCCCTCGAACGCGCCAACGACGACCCCGGCGTGCACGTCATCATCCTGCAGGGCGCCGGCCGGGCGTTCTGCTCCGGCTATGACCTCAAGGAGTACGCCGAAGGCGGCACCGGCACCCAGGACGCGGTGTGGGATCCGGTCAAGGACTACCGGATGATGAAACGCAACACCGACGACTACTTCTCGCTGTGGCGCTCGCTCAAGCCCACGATCGCCAAGGTGCACGGGTTCGCGGTCGCCGGCGGGAGCGACATCGCGCTGTCCTGCGACCAGGTCCTGATGGCCGACGACGCCCGCATCGGGTACATGCCCGCCCGCGTCTGGGGCTGCCCCACCACGGCGATGTGGGTGTACCGGCTCGGCGCCGAACGCGCCAAGCGGATGCTGTTCACCGGCGACACCATCGACGGGAAACAGGCCGCCGAATGGGGGCTCGTCCTGGAGTCGGCGCCCGCCGAAGACCTCGACGCGCGCGTGGAGGCCCTCGCGGACCGCATCGCGGGCGTGCCCGTCAACCAGCTCATCATGCAGAAACTCATGATCAACCAGGCGTACGACAACATGGGGCTACACGGCACGCAGATCCTGGCGACCCTGTTCGACGGCATCACCCGCCACTCCCCCGAAGGCCGCTGGTTCCAGGAGTTCGCCGCCGAACACGGCTTCCACGAGGCCGTACGCTGGCGCGACTCGGGCCGGTGGATCCCCGAGGGCGGCGGACCGGTCCCCCCGGCCGGTGACCTGTGAGCCGCCTTCGGACCTCCTACCGGCCCGCCGACACCTCACGGCCCGTTCTGGACCTGACGCCCGGGCAGGTCCTGCGCCGCGCCGCGGCCCGTACGCCCGGCACCGTCGCGCTCGTGGAGGTCGCACCGCCCGGCGCGGCGCTGACCGGCGCCGGACGTACCGACCGGGCGTGGACGTACGCGGAGCTGCTCTCCGACGCCGAGTACGCCGCGTCGTGGCTGGCCGCCCGGTTCTCCCCCGGCGAGCACGTCGCGGTGTGGGCGCCGAACGTCCCCGAATGGGTCGTGCTGCAGTACGGCGCGGCGCTGGCCGGGCTGGTCCTGGTGACCGCCAACCCCGCGCTGCGCGAAGCGGAGCTGGAATACCTCCTGCGCCAGTCGCGGTCCGCCGGGGTGTTCTTCGTGGACGCCTTCCGCGGCACCGACATGGCCGCGATGTCCGGGCGGGTCGCCGCGCGGCTGCCGCAGCTACGCGAGACGGTCGGCTTCGGCGGGTGGCTGCCCGCGATCCGGTCCGCTCCGCCGCATGCCCTGCCGCCGGTCGGGGCCGGTGACCCGGCGCAGATCCAGTACACCTCCGGTACGACCGGCTTCCCCAAGGGCGCCGTCCTGCACCACCGCGGTCTCGTCACCAACGCCGGGTTCGTCGCCGCGCGCGCCGGGTTCCCGCACGGCGGCGTGTGGGCCAGTGCGCTGCCGCTGTTCCACACCGCGGGCTGCGGGCTGTCGGTGCTGGGCGCCGCACTGTCGGCCGGCACGCTCGTGCTCGCCCAGCTCTTCGAACCCGGCCTCGTGCTGAACGCCATCCAGGACCACCGCGCCGACCTGTTCGGCGGCGTGCCCGCAATGTACGCGGCGCTGCTCGCCGACCCCGGCTTCGACGGCTACGACCTGGACTCCTGCCGGATCGTGATGTCCGGCGGCGACGCCGTCCCGGCCGCCATTGCCGAGGAGGCCGAACGCCGGTTCGGCGCGCGTTTCTCCACCGTGTACGGGCAGACCGAGCTCAGCCCGATCCTCACCCAGACCGACCCCGACGACACCGACGCCGACAAGCGCGGCACCGACGGCCTGCCGCTGTGGCAGGCCGAGATCAAGATCGTCGATCCGGTATCGGGTGTGGTCCAGGCCATCGGGCTGCCCGGGGAGATCTGCGCGCGCGGCTACCAGCTGATGCTGGCCTACCACGACCTGCCGGACGCGACCGCCGTCGCGATCGACCGCGAGGGCTGGCTGCACACCGGCGACCTGGGCGTCATGGACGACCGCGGCTACCTGCGCGTCACCGGCCGCCTCAAAGACATGATCATCCGTGGTGGGGAGAACATCTACCCGCGCGAGATCGAGGCCGCCCTGATCCGCCACCCGAAGGTCGCCTCCGCGGTCGTCCTCGGCGTCCCCGACCCCGACTGGGGCGAACAGGTCGCCGCCGTCATCACCCCCGAGGCCGACCCGCCCGCGGCCGCCGACCTGCACGACCACGTCCGCGAGCTGCTCGCACCCCACAAGACCCCGCGCGCCTGGTACGTCAGCGACAACGTCCCCGCCAACGCCATGGGCAAGACCCAGAAGTTCGTGCTGCGCGCCCAGATCACCGCCGGTGAGCTCCCCGAACTCCCCTGATCAGGTCCTTTCGGGAGGCTCGCCGATCTCTTTTTCCGAAAGCGCGGACAGCGTTCGCAGTACGCGCAGGAACGCGGCGCGGTCCTCGCCGGGGAGGCGGGCGAGCAGCCGGTCCTCGCGCCGCTGGATCCCGGCCTGGGCGGCGTCGCGGACCCGCCGCCCGTGCGGGGTCAGCGCGAGGAGGCGCGCGCGCCGGTCGCTCGGGTCGGGCCGGCGTTCGATCAGCCCGCGCTCCTGGAGGCCGTCGAGGACGCTGATGATGCGGGTCTTGTCCGCGCCGATGGCCTGTGCCAGCGCGGCCTGGCCGCGTACCGGCTCCGCGCCGAGGGCGAGCAGCACCACGTACGCCCACATGGACAGGTCATGGGCCCGCAGCACCGGCAGCTCGGCCGCCGTCAGGGCGCGGCCCAGCGGCACGATCATCGCCGCCAGATCCGGCCGGGTGTCATCGGTCGCCGCCATGGGCGTCACTCTATAGGCGTGGACAGATGATAAGCGCGGGCATACCATCGGCGTGTGCCTACGGACGATGTGCGAGTGGCGGACGAGCGGGCGGTACGCGCGAGCGTCGCCGTCGTGGCCAAGACGACCCCGGACGATCTGGGCCGCCCCACGCCGTGCTCGTCCTGGACCCTCGGTGACCTGCTCGCCCACATGACCGCCCAGCATCGCGGATTCGCCGCTGCCGCCCGGGGCGACGGGTCCGACCTCGCGCACTGGGAGGTCCGCCCGCCTGCCGGGGATCCGGTCGCGGCGTACGAGGAGGCCGCCGACGACGTCCTGGCGGCCTTCGCCGGGCAGGGCGTGCTGACGCAGGCGTTCGCCCTCCCCGAGTTCGGCCCCGGCGCGACCTTCCGCGGCTCCCGCGCGATCGGGTTCCACTTCATCGACTACGTCGTGCACGCCTGGGACGTCGCCCGCTCGCTCGCCCTGCCGTTCGACCTGGCCGATGACCTGGCCGACGACGCCCTGCGGATCGCCCTGGCCGTTCCCGGCGGGGACCACCGCCTCAAGCCGGGTGCCGCCTTCCGCCCCGTGCTGCCCGCGCCCGGCGACGCCTCACCGCTCGACCGGATCCTCACCGCCCTCGGCCGCTCCCCGGACTGGCCCGCCTGACCTCCGGCGCTGGGGCGTGTCTGACAGATCCGCTGTCCTGTCGGACACGCCCTAGGCAACCGCCGCCCGGCGTGGCACGATTTCGCAGGTGACCAGCAATCCCGCCGCGGCGCAGCACCTGCGCGACCTCGCGCGGCTACGCCGCGTCCGCGACCGGATCGACCGGGAGTACGCCCAGCCCCTGGACGTCGAGGCCCTCGCCCGCGGCGTGCACATGTCGGCCGGGCACCTCAGCCGCCAGTTCCGCCTCGCCTACGGCGAGTCACCGTACGGCTACCTCATGACACGGCGCATCGAACGCGCGATGGCGCTGCTGCGCCGCGGCGACCTCAGCGTCACCGAGGTCTGCTTCACGGTCGGCTGCTCCTCACTCGGCACCTTCAGCACCCGCTTCACCGAACTCGTCGGCGTGCCACCCAGCGTCTACCGGCGCGACGCGGCGCGCGCGACGGCCGGGATGCCGTCCTGCGTCGTGAAACAGGTGACCAGGCCGATCAGGAATCAAGAAGCGCCGGTCACCGAACCGCACCTAGCCTGACCAGTATGAACATCTCCATTCACGCGAGCTTCCTCCCGCATGACGACCCGGACGCGTCCCTGGCCTTCTACCGCGACACCCTCGGCTTCGAGGTCCGCAACGACGTCGGATACGGCGGGATGCGCTGGATCACGGTCGGCCCCTCGGACCAGCCCGGCACGTCCATCGTCCTGCACCCGCCGGCGGCCGACCCCGGCATCACCGACGGTGAGCGCACCACCATCACCGAGATGATGGCCAAGGGCACCTACGCCATCATCACCCTGGCCACCGACGACCTCGACGGCACCTTCGAACGCCTGCAGGCCGGCGACGCCGAGGTCGTCCAGGAGCCGACCGAGCAGCCGTACGGCGTCCGCGACTGCGCCTTCCGCGACCCCGCGGGCAACCTGATCCGCATCAACGAAATGCGCTGAGCCGGCCCGCGATCAGGTCGTGCGCTCGGTGACGAACACGAACTCCCGGCCTGGCCGGTCAGGGGCCTCGCGTACGTCCAGCACCCGGTAGCCGCAGGCGGCCAGGCTCGCCTCCACCTCGTCGCGGCCACGGAACCGCAGGGTCGAGTCGGAGGTCACCACCGCGCCGTCCGCCAGGAACCTGAAGGTGTAGCGGAAGGAGACGAACGGGAGACGCACGCCGGTGACCTCGCCGCGCCGCTCCACCGGCCCGATCCCGGGAACCTCACGGGTGACGGGCGCGGTGTCGGCGGCCCACTCCTCCCAGGCCCGGCGTTCGGGCCGCCGGGTCTCGAACACGAGGCGCCCGCGCGGGCGAAGAGCCGCATGGATGCTTTGAAGGGTCGTCGCCCAGTCGTCATCGGAGAGGTAGACCTGCGCGACGTTCCCCGTCATCACCGCGAGGTCGGCACCGAACGGCGGCACCGTCGTCGCGTCGCCGAGGACCCACGTGACCGCCGCGTCCTTCGACCGCGCGATCTCGAGCGACGCCTCTGCCGGGTCGACGCCCACGACCGTACGGCCGGTCCCGGCGAGCAGAACCGCCAGGGATCCCGTCCCGCAGCCGACGTCGAGCACGCGGTCCGCGCCGGACTCGTCGGCGATGCCGACGTAGGCGGCCAGGTCGTCGCGGTCTCCGTCGAAGGCGTCATAGATGGGCGCCAGGCGAGGGTGCGCAAAGATCGCATCGGGCACTCGGCGACCGTACCCACGTTCGACCGCCCCGGCCACGGATTTTCGGCCGCCGCGCGGTGCCTCACGGCCTCTGTGGCCTGCGCCAGGTCATGATCTCGGTCGGCGGAAGGCGCTCGGCGAACCGGTCGCCGGGTGAGGCCTGCCGCAGCACCGCGCGCAGGTCCCGCTCGAACGTCTCCACGCGGTCGCCGAACAGGTGAGGGGCGGAGTCGGATCGGGAGAAGACCCACGCCACGACGTCGTCGGCGGTGCGGTCCACCACGTCCCCGGCCGGCACGACGTGGCGTTCGAAGTCCTCGAACCCGGCCCGTACCAGGACGAGGTCCTCCCGGTTCGGCGTGCCGTTGAGGAGCGTTCCCTGCCCCGCGCGGCGCACCGGGCCCAGGTAGCGACGCACCAGGTCCCCGATCCGCGCGTACGGAGGAGCGGGCAGCCGCAGCGGCGCCGGTTCGGCGGGAACGTCCTTCAGGTCGCTGATGTGGACGAACGCGCCGCCCGGCTCCAGCATCTCCAGCACGGTGCCCGCGACGCGATCGCGGTCCGTCCAGTGGAAGGACTGGGCGAACACCACGACCCGGAACTCCCCCAGACCGGCCGGCAGCTCCTCGGCGCGGGCGGCCACCCACCGCGCGTTGGTCACCCCGCGACGCCCGGCCTGCCGCCGGGCCTCGGCCAGCATGTCCTCGTCGGGGTCCATGCCGACCGCCTCGGCGAAGAACCGCGCGATGGGGAGGATCACCGTGCCCGGCCCGCAGCCGACGTCGAGGAGCCGGCCCCGGCCGTCCAGTCCGATCGCCGTGGCCACGGCCTCAGCGAGGCCCGGAGCGTACGGCAGCCGGCCGCGTTCGTAGAAGGCCGCGCTTCCCCGGAACAGGGTGCTGTCCCACCGCCAGCCCTCAGGCATTTCGCTTCCCCTCCGCGATCACGATCGAACTATCGACCATCGAGGTCGTCGCCGCGCAGCGAGACGTAGCGGTGCTTACCGTCCAGGCGAGTGCGGGTGACTCCCGCCTCGCGCAGAACCCGCAGATGGTGCGAGAGCGTGGCCACCGAGATGCCGCCCAGGCCATGGAAGTCACCGCACGACCGCTCGAGGCCGGGTGCGAGCATACAGACGATCGTCAGCCGGATCTCGAACGGCAAGATCCAGGAGATGACCGACTACGTCGACACGGAACTCATCAGATCGGCGCTGTTCGGCTAGAGCGCGAGGACTTCGCCCGCAGTGCCTGAACGCGGGCCCCGGCGATCCGGGGCCCGCCGGCTCACGTCAGGACCGTACGCACAGGCAGAACGGGTGGCCCTCCGGGTCGCGCAGGACACGCCAGCGGTCGGCGCCGGGCTGGTGGTCCGGCTTCGTGGCGCCGACCTTCACGCAGCGGGCCTCCGCGTGGTCCAGGTCGTCGACGTAGAGGTCCAGGTGGTAGCGCTTCGGGCTGTCCTCCGCGGGCCACTGCTGCGGGCGGTGGCCCTCCACGCGGCCGAAGCCGATGCCGGTCTGACCGTCGCTGATCATGGCGAACTCGTCCTCGCGGTGGGTGATGGGCCAGCCGAGGACCTGGTGGTAGAAGTCCGCGAGCACGCGGGGGTCACCGCAGTCGAGGTTGATCATGGCGAGCGTTGCGATCGATGTCATGCGCCCGATCCTCGCGGCCATACCTGACAACCTGTGACAGGTTCATATGTCGACGTCCTGGTGACCGCAGGCCCCGCGCCGGGTCGCGGCGTTCCCGCCGCTCGCCGCCGCCACCCACGCGTCGAAGGCGTCCAGGTCGGACTCGGGCACCACCACGTCGATCTCGGCCTGCCCGGCGTACCGCGACCCGGCCGGTGTGTACGCCGACGCGTGCAGGTCGCGGTGCAGCCGGCCCGCCCGCGCGTGGTCGGTCGTCACCGTCACCGTCACCACCGGGCGGCGCTCGACGACGCCCACCAGGTCGATCGCCTCGGCGACGGCCTGGCCGTACGCGCGGATGAGGCCGCCCGCGCCGAGCTTGACGCCGCCGAAGTAGCGGGTGACGACCGCGACCGTACCGGTCAGGTCCCGCCGCGTGAGCACCTCCAGCATCGGCAGACCCGCCGTCCCGGCCGGTTCGCCGTCGTCGCTGTTGCGGGTGATGTCGCCGTGGTCGCCCAGGACGTAGGCGGTGCAGTTGTGGGAGGCGTCGCGGTAGGCGCGGCGGCGCCCGGCGATGAACTCCTGCGCCTGCGGCTCGGTGGTGACCCGGCCGAGCGCGCAGATGAAGCGCGAGCGGCGGACCTCGAGCTCGTACGTCCCGGACTCCTTGATCGTGCGCATGACGAGCCCACCGTATGTCCACCAGCGCCCGGCTGATGAGGCGGCGAAGAACAAGACTGTTTTCTCGCGACGCGACGCGACAACCTGGCGGGCAACCGGCACGTGAAGGGACGTCGTTGACCACCAGCGAGATCGACAACGAACAGGACCACCTGTCCCACCTGTACGCGCACGTGGACGCGCTGCGCGAACGCGCCACCGCACGACGCGACGCGGCGCTGAAAGAGACCGGCGGCACGCCGCAGGCCCGGCTCGAGCGGGGCGCCGACGCCGACCGTTACACCGGCCAGCTCGCCAAGTACGACGCGGCCGAGCTCGGGCTGTGCTTCGGCCGCATCGACCTGCGCGACGGCCGGCGCCACCACATCGGGCGGATCGGGCTCATGGACGAGTCCGGCGACGGCGATCCGCCGCTGCGGCGTCACCGCCGGCCGCGACGAGCCCCGGGAGACCTCGGAGGTCAAGGGCCGGGCCGTGATGGCGGACGTGGTCGCCGCCGCGGTACGGGACCGGCAGGGCACGGACGGCCCGGTCGAGGTCGCCTTCGCCGGCGAGACGCTCCCGCTGGACCCGGAGGTGCTGCGGCGGGCGGCCGAGCGGGCGCGCGCCACGCGCCTGCCGCACAACCAGGCACGGCCGGTCTTCCACCGGGAGATCGTCACCGAGCTCGCGGACCGGTTCGCCGACGCGACCCGCAGGCTCACCGACGGGCTCGAGGCCGGTCTGGACACGGCCGCGCTGGATGCCGCCGTCGAATCCGACCTGGCGAGTCTGCCCGCGATGCTCGAGGTCTCCGAGGAGGACCCGGCCGACGTACGCCGCGAGCTGTGGTCCGACCCCGGCGTACGGGCGGCGCTGGAGCAGCTGTGGCCGGCGCTGACGCCGCAGCGGCTGCTGGAGGAGTTGTTCGCCGACCCCGCGCGGCTCGCGTCGGCCGCGCCCGCCCTGACCGGCGCCGAACGCGCGTCCCTCGTACGGGCCCCGGGCGGCTGGAGCCTCGCCGACGTGCCGCTGCTGGACGAGGCCGCCGACCTGCTGGGCGTCGACGACCGCGCGGTACGGGCCCGTGAGGCGCGCGAACGCGAACAGCGGGTCGCCTACGCGCAGGGCGTCCTGGACATCGCCGCGGGTTCGCGCTCCGACGACGCGGCGGAGCTGAGCGCCGCCGATCTCATGGGCGCGGAGGCGCTGGCCGAACGGCACGAGACCGCGAGCCGCCATACGGTCGCCGAACGCGCCGCCGCCGACCGTACCTGGGCGTTCGGGCACATCGTCGTGGACGAGGCGCAGGAGCTGTCGCGGATGGCCTGGCGGCTCCTGATGCGGCGCTGCCCCGGCCGGTCGATGACGATCGTCGGGGACGTCGCCCAGACCGGCTCCCAGACCGGCGACCCGGCCGGCACCACTTCGTGGGCCGACGCCCTCGAACCGCACGTCGGTGACCGGTGGCGGCAGGCCCGCCTGACCGTCAACTACCGCACCCCGGCCGAGATCATGGCGGCCACCGCCGATGTCCTGGCCGCGCTCGACCCCGACCAGAAACCACCCCGGTCCGTACGCGAGACGGGTGTGTCACCGTGGCGGCGCGCCACCACCCCAGGCGAGCTGGCAGAGACGCTGGCCGCGCTCGTCGCGGCGGAGGCGGAGTCGCTGACGGAGGGACGCCTCGCCGTGATCGTCCCGGATGGCCGGGCCGCGATCGCGCGCGTGGTCCCCGGCGCCGGGGACGGCGCGAGCCCCGACCTGGAGGCCGCCGTCGTGGTGCTGGGCGTCGGCCAGGCCAAGGGCCTGGAGTTCGACTCCGTGCTCATCGCCCACCCGGCCGCGATCCTGGCCGGTCCCCGCGCGGCCTCAGCGACCTGTACGTCGCGCTGACCCGCAGCACGCAGCGGCTCGGCGTCCTGCACGCCGGTCCGCCGCCCGCCGAGCTCGCCCTCATCCCCGCGGCCCGTACGCCTCCCCGGCCTACCGAGGCCGCCGCCGTCGAGCCGTGAGCCGTGTCGCCGCCGATCCCTCAATGATCTCGGCGAGGTTCTGGATCCCCGGGTCGGCGAAGCGGGGCGCTCGGACCGTGAGGAAGATGCTTCGCTCGATCGGTGTGGCGAGGCCGAGGAGTTCGACCCCCTTCGGAAGGGTCTCGACGGTGAGGTCGGGGACCAGTGCGACGCCGACGCCGGCGGCGACGAGTTCGAGTTGAACGGAGAAGTCCAGCGACTCCGCGACGATCCGGGGGCGGAATCCGGCGAGGCCGCAGGCGCGCTCGACCATGTCGAAGCAGGTGACGTCGTCGGTCGCGGCGATCCAGGCGTGGTCGGCGTAGTCCTCCAGACTTGTCGAGGGTTCGGGGTTTCGGGTCGCGAGCCAGACGGGCTCGGTGCCGATCGTCCGGGTCTCCAGACCGCGCGGTATGTCCCGGGGAACGTTCGAGTAGGAGTGGATCACGGCGAGGTCGGCGGCGCCGCAGGACAGGGCGTCGAGGGCGGCTTCGGGTTCGGACGTCGTGACGCGCAGCTCGAGTGCGGATCCGTCGTCGCCGATGATGCGGCGGCAGGTGTCGGCGATGAAGGTTCGCGCGGCGGAGGGGAAGGCCGTCACGGTGTAGTGGCCGACGGTTCCGGCCCGGAGCGCGTCGAGTTCGAGCTCGGCGAGGGAGATCCGGTCCACGATGTCGTGCCCGTGCGCGGCGAGAACATCGCCGGCCGCCGTGAGTACGACGCGGCGCCCCTGCCGCTGCGTGAGCTGGAGTCCGAGTTCTCTCTCGAGCGCGGCGAGCTGCATGGAGACACCGGGAGCGCTCAGGTGGAGTTCGTCGGCGACGGCGGCGATCGTGCCGAGCCGCTGGAACGCGGCGAGCATCCGAAGCTTGCGAACGTCGATCACGACCGCCCCTTTACGTAAGTCGAGCTTACGATATAGGTAAGAACGACTAAATTGCGCTTATTTCTTCAGCTTGGCACCATCGCGTCATGGGGGTCAACCGGCCGTCCCGATCGAAAGGAACCCTCGATGATCGACCTGCGCTCCGACACCTGCTCTCGTCCCAGCGCCGCGATGCGTGAGGCCATCGCGCACGCCGAGGTCGGCGACGACGTCTATGGCGACGACCCGACGGTGAAGCGGCTCGAGGCGGAGACGGCACGGCTCCTCGGCAAGGAGGACGCGGTCTACATGCCGACCGGGACTATGACGAACCAGGTCGGGATCCGCGCGCACACCGAGCACGGCGACGCGGTCCTGTTCGAGCAGTCCGCGCACGTCTACCTGCTCGAAGGAGGAGCACCGTCGGCCGTCTCGGGTGTCCTGCCGCGGCTGATACACGGCGATCGGGGCATCTTCACGCCCGACCAGGTCGTGCAGGCCGTCGGGGCGCCGCATCCGTTCTTCCCGTCGACGATCCCCGCGCCGGTCACGCTCCTGTGCGTGGAGAACACCCACAACAACGGAGGGGGCACGGTCTGGCCGCTCGATCAGCTCGCGGCCGTCGCCGAAGCCGGTCGAAGCCTCGGCCTCGCCACCCACCTCGACGGCGCCCGCCTGTGGCACGCGACCGCCGCCACCGGGATCGCCGAGGCGGAATACGCCGCCGCGTTCGACACGGTGAGCGTCTGCTTCTCGAAGGCCTTGGGCGCCCCCGTCGGATCCTGCCTTGCCGGGCCGAAGGAGCTGGTGGACCGGGCCCGACGGTTCAAGCAGGGATTCGGGGGCGGGTTCCGGCAGGCCGGGATCATCGCCGCCGGCGCGCTGCACGCCCTCCACCACCGGGAACTCCTGCCGCGCACCCACGCGATGGCACGGCGTTTCGCGGCCGGCCTCGCAGGGATCGACGGGATCACGATCGATCCCTGCACGGTGGAGACCAACATCGTCCGATACCGGCTCGACGGCGTCAGCCCCGCGGCGTTCGTCGACGCACTGCACGAACGCGGCGTGTGGATGCTGCCCTCCGGAGCCGACGGCGTCCGCGCGGTCTTCTACCTGGACATCACCGAGCAAGACCTCGACGACGCCCTCAAGGCCATCCGCGGCGCCATGGCGACTCTTGAGCGCGGCGCGGCATCCGCCGCCGTCGCCGGATACTGAGCGGTTTCGAGGCAGGCGAAATCCCCGAGACGCGGACGAACCGCACGACCTACGATGCGGACGCGTGAGCAGCAGACTCCGTGGCGTCGCGGACGCCAACGCACAGATCGTCGCCGACGGCCGGTACACCACCGATGACGGCACGGTCGTCGACGTGGGCCCCGCGCTGGAGGCGGCGATCGCCGGCACCGTGAGCCACCCACCGGACACGCCCATCGACGTGCCCGCGGCGGCAAACCGGCAGACGTTCTTCGAGGTGACCGCCGAGGGCAGCCTCCAGGCCGCGCGGCGGCTGCACCTCGCCGAGACGGGGCGGATCGCCGTCCTGAACTTCGCCTCGGCCCGCAACCCCGGAGGCGGCTACTCCGGCGGCGCCAAGGCACAGGAGGAGGATCTGTGCCGCAACGCGCTGCTGTATCCCTGCCTGCTGCGGGCTCCGGACTACTACGCCGCCCACCGCGCCTCCCCCGACCTGCTCTACAGCCACCGCGTCATCTGGTCGCCCGACGTTCCGGTGCACCGCGGCGACGACGGGAGGCTGCTGGCCGAGCCGTACCCGGTCTCGTTCCTGACCTCGCCCGCGCCCAACGCCGGAGAGGCGCTGCGCCGTGACCCGGGCGCGCGGGACCGGATCCGGCGCGCGCTGAACGAGCGTGCCGGACGCGTGCTGGACGTCGCCGCCCACCACGGCGCGCGGCGGCTCGTCCTCGGCGCGTGGGGGTGCGGGGTGTTCCGCAACGACCCGCGCGAGGTCGCCGAGGCGTTCCACGCCCGGCTCGCAGCACGCCCGGCGATCTTCGACCACGTGGTGTTCGCGGTCTGGGACCGTTCGCCCGAATCGGCGAACCGGGCCGCGTTCGCGGAGCGTTTCAGCCGGTGAGCTCGGCGGGCCGGCCCGCCGGCCCGAACCAGGCCGCCAGGACCGGCTCGAGCGTCGCGTCCTCCGGTGAGCCCGCCCACGCGACGTAGCCGTCCGGGCGGATCAGCAGGGCCGGGGCCGGCGGGGTCTGGCAGCGGGCCTTGACCAGGTCGACGCGGTCCCGGTGGCCGGCCAGCGCGGAGGCGGCCGTCCCGCCGTTCAGGTCGAGCAGCAGCGGCCGCGCGTCGCGCATCAGGTGCGCGAGCCGGATCGGGCCGGTCTCGGTATAGAGCGGCAGGTCCGGGACGAACCTCCCGGCGAGCGGATGGGCGTCCGGGCCCATGTCGTAGCGCAGGTCCGCGCCGGCCATCAGGTCGGCGACGCGCCGTACGGCGTCGTGGTCGCGCAGGAGCTCGCCGAAGATCTCGCGCAGCGCGGTGATCCCTCCGCCCGGTGCCATCAGCGCCATCTGCGCCTGGGAGTGCGTGGCGACCCGTACGGCGGCCGGGCGGCGCTCGGCGTCGTAGGTGTCCAGGAGGCCGGGCGGCGCCCAGCCGTGGACCTGCGCGGCGAGCTTCCAGCCGAGGTTGGGGGCAGGCGTTCGAGGACGACCGGCCGTACGCCGGCCAGGGCCAGCTCGCAGGCGAGCATGAGTCCGTTGGGTCCGCCACCGGCGATGACGACATCGATCATGAGGGTTCCTTATTCGTACGGCCGCGCGCGGCCGGGTCGGGTAGTCCGGCGGCGAGCTGCCGGAGCGCGTCCGCGATCAGGGGCCCGAGCGGTACGGGCGGATCGGCGCGCATCCAGTGGTCGGTCGCGATGTGCACCGCGGTGGTGACCGCGGCGGCCACGAGCCGCGGGTACAGGTCGGTGTCGACGTCGGTGCCGGTACGCACGGCGATCGCCGCGGCCAGCGCGCTGTCGGCGGCGATGCCGGCCATCAGTGACTCGCCGAGCATCGTCGGTGAGCCGTGCAACCGGCGCAGCCCCGCCAGGAATCCCGGGTCGGGGGGTCGCTCGGCGCGTTCGGCGCCCTCGTAGGGCGCCATCGTGGCCCGCGTGATCGCCTCCCACAGCGGAACGTCGGGCGGCAGGGCCCGCAGCATCTCGGCCGCCCGGTGTGCGCGGTCGACCGTACGTGAGACGAGGGCCTCGTACTTGTTGGCGAAGTAGTTGCTGAACGTCCGCGGTGAGACCCCGGCCGCGGCGGCGATGTCCTCGACGCGGACGTTCTCGAGGCCGCGTTCGGACAGCAGGCGGGCGGCGGCCAGGCTCAGCGCCTCACGCGTCGCCTGCTTCTTGCGTTCGCGCAGCCCTTCGGGTGCGCCGTCCCCCTCGGCGGCCATGCGTCACCGTACTCGAAAACGTGCAGAGTCGGCAAAATTGCCTAATCGGCAAGAAGTCCGGCGATCCGCGCCTGGTCGCCGTCCTCGGCGGTGAACGTCACCAGCTTCTGCTCGGGGTCGTCGGCGACCTGGAGTACCACGTCGCGCAGCCGCAGCTCACCGAGCACCGGATGGCGCAGCCGCTTGACGCCCGAGGACAGCGGCGCGACGTCGTGGCGCGGCCACCAGGCCCGTACCTCGGCGCTGGCACCCCGCAGCCGCTCCAGCAGCGCCGCGAACCCGGGCTCGTCCGGGTGCCGGGCGAACGCCGCGCGGAACCGGCCCAGCAGCGCCGACGCCTCGGCCTCCCACTCGACGAGGACCGTACGCGCGGCCGGGTCCGTGAACGTCCACCACAACATGTTGCGGTCGCCGTCCGGCAGCGACGGCCAGTCGGCCCACAGCAGCCGCGCGGCCCGGTTCGCGGCCAGCACGTCCCACCGTCGGCCGCTCACGTAGGTGGGGTGCGGGTCGAGCCGGTCGACCAGGCCGGCCACCGCGGGATCCAGCCTCTCGGCCACGTCCGCGGCCGGGACCGCCTCGCCGTGCACGAGCTGGTGCAGGTGCGCGCGCTCGGTGGCGTCCAGGCGCAGCGCCCTGGCCAGGGCGTCCAGGACCTGACGCGACGGGCGGACGTCGCGGCCCTGCTCGAGGAAGGTGTAGTAGGTCGTCGAGATCCCCGCCAGTCCGGCGACCTCCTCACGGCGCAGGCCGGGCGCCCGCCGCCGGGTGCCCTCGGGCAGGCCGACGTCGGCGGGACGCAACCGCTCGCGGCGCGTGCGCAGCAGGTCGCCCAGGGGCCGGTCGGCCATCGTGATACTCCTGGTACCAGTAAGAACAGATGGTGGATACCACTGTAGGGAGGTCCTAGCGTCGCGGCATGACCACGACGATCGAACACCGCGCGGCGGGCCGCGGAATCCTCCGGAGGCCGGTATGAGGGACGGACCCGTGGAGATCACGGTCGGCGGCGGGCCGCCGATGGGCGGCTACCTGGCGCGACCGGCCGGAACGCGCGCGCGGACCGGGGTGGTGGTCGGGATGGAGCTGTTCGGGATCACCGACCACGTACGCGAGGCCTGCCGGCGGCTCGCCGCGATGGGCCACCTCGCGCTGGCACCGGACCTCTACCACCGCGACGCGCCCGGCCTCGAGCTGGCCGAGGACGCCGAAGGCCGCGAACGCGGGTTCGCGCTGCTGCACCGGATGACCCGCGACCAGGCCATCGCCGACGTACGGTCCGCCGCCGCCCACCTGCGCGCGGAGGGCGCCACCCGGGTCGGCATGGTCGGGCTGAGCCTCGGCGGCCACGTCGCCTACCTCGCCGCCACCGCGCTCGACCTGTCCGCCGTCGCCGTCGCCTACGGCGGCTGGCTCCCCACCACCGGCATCCCGCTCGGCCGCCCCGAACCCACCCTCGCCCGTACGCCCGCGATGACCGGGCCGGTCCTGCTGCTCGTCGGCGAACACGACCACCTGATCCCGCCGGAGCACCGGGCGGCCACCGTCGCCGCGCTGCGCGACAACGCGGTCCCCCACGAGCTCGTCGAGTACCCGGGCGCGGGCCACGGCTTCCTCAACCCCCGCCGCGCCACGTACGACGAGCCCGCCGCCGAGGACGCCTGGCGGCGCGTCGAAAGGCTGTTCGCCGACTAGGGCAGGTGGAGGCGGTCGACGGCCTCGCGGCGGCGGCGTTCGGGTCGGCGGTCGTAGCGTGCGGTCGTCGCCGGGGAGGCGTGCCCGACCAGTTGCTGGGCGGTCGCCAGGTCCACGCCCGCGTCGAGGAGTTCGCCGATGAACGTACGGCGGAAGTCGTGTGGCGTGTGCGGTGCGACACCGGCCTCGTTGACACGGCGGGTGAGGATCCCGGCGATCGCCTGGCCCGTGGGGTGCGTGAACCGCCCGTCGGCGATCCGGCACCGGCCGGCCCTGCTGATCGGCGGGAACAGCGCTCCGGGCGTACGGCCACGTACCGCGATCCAGGCGTCGAGCAGGGCCGCCGCGTCGGCGGTGACGTAAACGAGGCGTTCCTTGTCGCGCTTGCCGCGTACCCGCAGGGACCGCTCGCCCGGGTCGTAGTCGGTGAGCGCCAGCCCGGCGATCTCCGCGCGCCGTGCGCCGGTCGTGTAGAGGACGGCCAGCAGCGCGGCGTCGCGGCGCCCGGCCGGTGCGGCGTCGTCGGCGCAGACGGCCAGCACGGCGGCGAGCGCGTCGCCGGGGATGTGACGGCCGCGCGGCAGCCGCGTGCTCTCCACCGACTTCAGGTCCACGGCGCGCTTGTAGTCCTCGGCGCTCATCAGCCCGAGCCGCCAGCATTCGAGCATGACCTGCCGCAGCGCGACCAGGTGCTTGTTCACCGAGGCGGGTGAGTACGCCGGGCCGCCGTGCTCGCCCCGGCGGTCCCGCAGCTCGGCGCGGATGCCCATGGTGTGCTCGTAGCGCAGCCGCCACCACGGGCGGCCCGCGCCGGTGACGGTCTCGTCCATCGCGATGATCCGCGCGATCCGGTCCAGGCAGCCGCGCATCGTACGGCGGGACTGGTCGCTGTCGAGGCGGTCGAGGTAGATGCGGTACGGGTCGCGTTCGGGGTCATAGGACAGCGGCATGCCGGTGCCGCCCCACTCGAGTCCCGAGTCGTGCCGGACCGGTACGAGCCCTCCGCCATCTGTCGCCACCATTCGGGAAGTCTGTCACGTCACCGATGCGCGGGCAGGGTCTAAGGCGTCCGTTTCGGGCGGAAATTCGATGGCATTTGTGATCTGTTCGTCGTTACGCTCTGTGTGTTGTCGCCGGTCATGACGAAGAGCGCGCGGTTATGTCGGTGCTTCGGGGCTATGTTTCTCGAACAAGGGGTAACGCCGGTACGCGGCGCCGCATTCTCTTCTCGGTCGGGGTCCTGCTTATGCCAAAGCGGGTCAACGATCACGGCGGTGTCCGTGTGCTGTCAGTGACGACCCGAGGACTGAACGCAACGAACTAGGAGGAAACGATGGAGACCATGACGCCGCCGCCGAAGGTGCGCACGCGGCCGGGGCCGGCCGCCGTCGCGCCGTCGGAGACCACGCGGCGTCGCACGGTCCCGTCGACCCGCCCGCCGGTACGCCGTCCGGTCCGGCGGCGCACCTCGACCGCGCCGAAGGCGCCGTTCGGCCTGCTGATCGTGGCGATGCTGGGCGGTGGGCTGGTGAGCGTCGTCCTGCTGAACACGGTCCTGGCGCAGGACGCGTTCACGCTGAGCGAGCTGCAGCGGGGCAATCAGCGGTTGAACGAGCGCAAGCAGACGCTGCAGGAGGACATCGCCCGGGAGAGCGGCCCGCAGGTCCTGCGGGCCAAGGCGCGCGGCCTCGGCATGCGCGACATCGAACACCCCGCGTTCATCGACCCGCGTACGGGCCGGGTGATCGACACCGGCGCGCGCCGGTGACATCCGGGCATATGCCGCCCGCCGGCCTCGACAGGCCGGCGGGCGGCTAAAACAGTTGTCCTTCGCGAAGGCGTCTGCTGTACTCCCCGAAAGCGACGGCCGATCGAGCGAGGAGACGAAAATGCCAAAGGCGTTCATGTCTGACCAGAAGGGAATCGCCACCTATTCAAGGGACATGACGCTTCGTGCATATGTTGAACCTCGGGATCCTGGCGCATGTAGACGCCGGTAAGACCAGCCTGACCGAGCGGCTGCTCCACGCCGCCGGTGTCATCGACGAGATCGGGAGCGTCGATGACGGCAACACCCAGACCGACTCCCTCGACCTGGAACGCCGGCGCGGCATCACCATCAAGTCCGCCGTCGTGTCGTTCGCCGTCGACGACGTCACGGTCAACCTGATCGACACGCCCGGCCACCCGGACTTCATCGCCGAGGTGCAACGGGTCCTCAGCGTGCTCGACGGCGCGGTCCTCGTCGTCTCCGCCGTCGAAGGCGTGCAGCCGCAGACCCGAGTGCTGATGCGTACGCTGCGGCGGCTGCGCATTCCCACGCTCATCTTCGTGAACAAGATCGACCGAAGCGGCGCGCGGCCCGACGCCGTCGTACGCGACATCGCCGAGAAGATCGCGCCGGTGGCCGTCCCCATGGGCTCGATCCTCGGGGCCGGCACCCGTGACGCCTCCTACATTCCGTACACCGGCGGCGACGCCGGGTTCGTCTCCGGCCTCGCCGACCGGCTCTCCGAGCACTCCGACGCGTTCCTGGCCGCCTACCTCGAGGCGTCCGTCCCGAACGGCGGGATCCGCGGCGAGCTGGCGGCACAGACCGGGCGGGCGCTCGTGCACCCGGTGTACTTCGGCTCCGCCATCACCGGCGCGGGCGTGGACGCGCTGACCGCCGGCATCAGGGAGCTGCTGCCAGCCGCGGAGGGCGACACCGAGGGCCCGGTCTCGGGCACCGTCTTCAAGGTCGAGCGCGGCCCTGCCGGGGAGAAGATCGCCTACGTCCGGGTGTTCGCCGGGACGGTACGTACGCGCGACCGGCTGCGGTTCGGCGCGGACGAGGAGGGCAAGGTCACCGCGGTCGGCGTCTTCGAGCACGGCACGGACGTACGCCGCGCGTCGGTCGCCGCGGGACAGATCGGCAAGCTCTGGGGGCTGCCCGACATCCGGATCGGCGACCCGATCGGCGCGCCGCCGCCGTCGGCCTCGGCGGGCTTCGCGCCGCCGACCCTGGAGACGGCCGTCCTGCCCGGCCGTCCCGCCGACCGTGGCGCGCTGCACGCCGCGCTCACCCAGCTCGCCGAGCAGGACCCGCTGATCAACCTGCGCCAGGACGGCCTGCGGGTGTTCGTCTCCCTGTACGGCGAGGTGCAAAAGGAGGTCATCCAGGCGACGCTTGCCGACGACTACGGCATCGACGTCGCCTTCCACGAGACCACCACGATCTGCATCGAACGGCCCAACGGCAGCGGCGCGGCCTTCGAGATCATCGACACCGACCCCAACCCGTTCCTCGCGACGGTCGGGCTGCGCGTCGACCCGGCCCCGGTCGGCTCCGGCGTGGAGTTCCGGCTGGACGTCGACCTCGGGGCGATGCCGTACTCCTTCTTCAAGGCCGTCGAGGAGACCGTGACCGAGACCCTGCAGCAGGGCGTCCACGGCTGGCAGGTCACCGACTGCACGGTCGCCATGACGCACTCGGGCTACTGGCCGCGCCAGAGCCACAGCCACGGCACCTTCGACAAGTCCATGTCCAGCACCGCCGGCGACTTCCGCAACCTGACGCCGCTCGTGCTGATGGACGCCCTGCGCCGGGCCGGGACCACGGTGTACGAGCCGATGCACCACTTCCGGCTCGAACTCCCCCCGGACGTCCTCGGGCCGATCCTGCCGGTGCTCGCGCGGCTGCGCGCCGTACCGGGCTCCCCGGTGACGCGCGGCGCGTCGTACCTGCTGGAAGGCGAGATCCCGGCGGAGCGGGTGCACGCGCTCCAGCAGCGACTCCCGGGCCTGACACGCGGCGAGGGCGAACTGGAGTCGGAGTTCTCCCACTACCAGCCGACGCACGGCGCGCCCCCGACCCGGCCGCGTACGGACCACAACCCGCTGGACCGCAAGGAGTACCTGTTGCACGTCGTACGCCGGGTCACCACCCCATGAACCGCCACGGAAGCCTCTCCAGACGGCTGTCGCTGCTCAGCGACCGGTGCCTCGGCGACTTCGTGGCGTCGGCGACCGCTCACCGATCCGGCATCGGCGGCCGGTCCGCGTCGCTGGAGCTCGACGGGACGCGGGTCTTCGTCAAGCGCGTCCCGCTGACCGACCTCGAGTCCCGCCACGCGCGTTCGACGGCGAACCTCTTCCGGCTGCCGCTCTTCTACCAGTACGGGGTCGGCTCGAGTGGCTTCGGCGCCTGGCGTGAGCTGGCCGCGCACACGATGACGACCGAATGGGTCCTCGGCGGCGCGTACGACGGCTTCCCGCTGATGTACCACTGGCGGGTGCTGCCCGACTCGCCTCCAGAGGGATTCGCGGACGAGTTCGGAGGCGTCGACGGGGCGGTCCGGTACTGGGACGGTTCGCCGGCCGTACGCGCCCGGCTGGAGGCCCTCGGCCGTGCCTCATCCAGCGTGGTGCTGTTCCTGGAACACCTGCCCTGGACGCTCGGCGAGTGGCTGGGCGAGCATCCAGGTCATCATCCGTGGGTGGAGGAGGCCCTGACGCGCGGGACCACCTTCATGCGTGAACGCGGGTTCGCGCACTTCGACGCGCACTTCGCCAACGTGTTGACCGACGGGCGGGCGCTGTACTTCGCCGACCTCGGGCTCGCGCTGAGCCGTCGCTTCGACCTCTCAGCCGACGAGGCCGCGTTCCTGGCCGAACATCGCTCGTACGACGCGTGCGTGACCATGAGCCAGCTTCTCCGCGGCGTCGGCCCCAGCGGGTTCCTGCGCTCGTGGTTCGCCGGTCGTCGGCCCGAGGGTGTTCCGCCCGAGCTCGCCGCGCTGGTCGATCGGCACGGCCGTGCCGCGCTCGTGCTGGAGGAGTTCCACCGCCGGCTGGTCCACGAGAGCAAGCGGACGCCGTTCCCGGCCGCCGAACTCGAGCGGCTCCTGTGACGTCACTCCTCGATGGCGCCGCCCACGGCGCGCAGGTGCTCGCGGAAGGTCAGCGCCGGGTTCTGCTCGCGCTGGTCGAGGAAGGCGCCGAACCGTACCTGCTCACGCAGGGAGACGCCGGCGCGGATCCGTTCGGCCTGGCGGCGTTCGGTGTCGCGGATCCCCTCCGCGAGCGTGAACAGCTCCTCCGCGCGGGCGGCCGGTACGAAGAGCACGCCGTCGTCGTCCCCCAGGACCAGATCCTCGCGGCCCACCGTCCACTCGCCGACGGTGGCGGACTCCAGGGCATCCTTGGGCCGGTCGCCGAGGTGCAGCGGGCCGGTCGAGATCGCGCCCAGGCTGAACACCGGCAACCCGATCGCCGCGATGTCGGCCGTGTCGCGGTGCAGCCCCCAGATCACCACCCCGCCCAGGCCCGCGGCCTGGGTCTCGAGGACCACCAGGTCCCCGACGCACGACTCGTCGAGCCGCCCGCCGTTGTCGACGACCAGCACGTCGCCGGGCTCGGCCCCCTCGAACGCCTCGAGGAACACATCGACACTCCCGGCATGCCGAGCGGGACACGCGCGCCCGGCCAGGCGCCCACCGGCCACGACCGCCCGCATCGGCGCGGGCGCACACCGCACCACGACCCGCGCCCGAATGCACGCGTCCGCCAGATGCGCGGTGGTCAGTGACGCGAACCGCCGCCCAAGCTCCTGCTGATCCATCGCCGTAGTGTCCTCTCGCCCAGCCCGTGGAGCCCTCATTGTCCCGCGTCCCGAACGACATGACCGTCCGTGCGACCCTGCTGGTTCTGTACTCGACGCGGATGGAGGAGTGCCGGGACTTCTACGGCGGCCTCGGCCTGGACTTCGCGGCCGAACGGCATGGTCAGGGGCCCGGCCACTACGCCGCGGTTCTCGCCGACGGCGTCGTGTTCGAGATCTACCCGGCCCGCCCCGATCGGCGGACCGGGTCCCTCCGGCTGGGTCTCGCGGTCAACCGATCGGCCACGACACTCGCGCCCGGGCGGCATCTGCTGACCGATCCCGACGGGCGTACCGTCGAGGTCGACGTCGGCTGACCGATCGCGGCTTACTGGTGGATCAGGGTGAAGAAGCGAGTCATCGTCGGCAGGAAGAGCGCGAGGTCCCGCATGCCCTTCTCGAAGCCGGGCTTGTCACCCGTCCGAAGACCCTGGGCGCATTCGGTGCCGCCCTGTACGAGCTAATGGACGTACCCAGACCCTTCCTGATGGGCGAACTGGAGCACGTCCGGGCGCATCCATGCCTCAATGGTCAAAATTCCGGTGTTCGTCACGCTCAGATTGTCGGCATCAGGGATTTGCGCATACTGGGTGGCGCCGTCGAACCGCTGGGCGAGGCCGCCAGCAACAGGCCCGCGATCGTGACATGACGTCTCATCGTCCGCTCCATTCCTCACCGAGGTGATGTACGGCGTCATTCACCACGATCGCGATCGCCTCCGGGTCGTGGCCGGGTTCGTACCGGAACACGGCCAGGTCGGAAGGCGCGCCGACCTCGATGTCGGCGTGTGTCAGGCCCAGCAACCGGGCCGGGTTGTGCGTCGCCATCGCGATCGCGTCGGCGAAGCCGGCGCAGCCCGTCCCTACGGCGGTGCGGACGCAGTCGACCAGCGACACGGCCGAACCGGCCAGCATCGGGCTGCCGACCGGTGACAGGCGGTTGGTGGCGGAGAGCTCGACCAGCCCGCCGACGGCCGTCCGGTAGCGGCCCGGCGGCAGGCCCGCCATCGCGGTGGCGTCACTGACCAGGATCGCGCGCTCCGCGCCCTTGGCCCACAGCATCGCCTTCAGCGCCGCCGGACCGAGGTGGTGGCCGTCGGCGATGAACCCGGCGAACAACCGGTCCTCCGCGAGCTGCTCCCAGATCTGGTTGGGATGGCGCGGCAGCGTCAGATGGGTGGCGTTGCCGAGGTGCGTGGACAACGTGGCGCCGGCCGCGACCGCGGCCTGGACGTCCTCGACACCGGCGGCGGTGTGCCCGATGGCCGCGACCACTCCCCGGCGCGCCAGCTCCCTGATGTACGGGATCGCGCCGCGCGCCTCGGGGGCGAGGGTCACGATGCCGATCAGGTCCGGTACGGCCTGCGTCCATCGGTGGAGTTCCGCGACGTCCGGCGGCCGGATGTGGGCGGCGTCGTGACAGCCGCGCGGGCCGTCCTCCGGCGAGATGTGCGGGCCTTCGACGTGCACGAAGGGGATCGCGCGTGCGACCGCGGGGTCCGCGGCGCGCGCCTCGGCGACCGCGCGCAGGCTGCGGATGATCTGTTCTTCGGGCGCGGTGACGATGGTCGGGCAGTACCGGGAGACCCCGGCGCTCCACACCTGCGTCGTCAGCGCCGTGACCGTGTCCGCCGTGACGTCCGTGGCGTTCACGTCGTGACCCCGGAAGCCGTTGACCTGGATGTCGAGCAGGCCGGGGACGATCCATACATCGGGAGCGTCGCCGACCGGCTCGACCTTGGTGATCCTGCCGTCGCCCCACCGGACCCGTACCGGATCACCGCTGAGCAGGCGGCCGCGGAGCTCGTTCACCGAAGGACCTCCTCGCCGAGTACGCCGGAGGCTACCTGTTACCTTGATCGCGTGCCCCATCCGATGAACTGGTCGGTCGATCGGCTGCACGTGCAGGTGCACCCCGATCGGGGATCGTTGGGGTCGGCCGCCGGTAACGCGGTCGGCGAGCGCGCTGCGCGAGGTGCTGGCCGCGCAGGCCCGGGCGCGGATCGTGTTCGCCGCGGCACCCTCGCAGGAACCCATGCTCGAGGTGCTCCGCGAGGCCCCCGGCATCGACTGGCTGCGGGTCACCGCGTTCCACATGGACGAGTACGTCGGCATCGACCCGGACGCGCGGCAGAGCTTCGGGCGGTTCCTGGAGGACCGCCTGTTCGGTTCCGTCAGGCCGGGCCAGGTGAGACTGATCCGGCCCGGCGGCGAGTCCGACGCCGAGTGCCGCCGGTACGCGGCGCTGCTCGCCGAGGCGCCCCTCGACCTCGTCTGCCTGGGGATCGGGGAGAACGCACACGTGGCGTTCAACGACCCGGGCACGGCCGACTTCTCGGACCCGTACCTGGTCAAGGCCGTCGAGCTGGACGAGATGAGCCGCCGCCAGCAGGTCAACGACGGCTGCTTCGCCGGCATCGAGGCGGTGCCACGGAAGGCGATCACGCTCACCGTCCCGGCCCTGCTGTCGGCCCGGCGCATGGTCGCCGTCGTACCCGGCTCGTCGAAGGCCGCCGCGGTCCGCGCGACGCTCACCGAACCGGTACACGAGACCCGCCCGGCGAGTGCCCTGCGCACGCACCCCGACTGCGTCCTGTACCTCGACGAAGAGTCGGCCGCCGACCTTCGATGACCCGCCCGTGGACGACGTTCGCGCTCGGCGACGGCGCCGGTGCGGCCGGCGGCATGCTCACCCTGGTCGGGCAGCGGCTCCTGGCGGGCAGCGTGGCTGGTTCGCGCTGGTCAACTCGGTGGCGCCGTGGGGCACGGTCAGCGGGCCGGGCACGACGGCCGGCTGGTGCGTCATCGCGTTCGGCGTCCTGCTCCCCGTCTCCTCGGCCGCTCCATCCGCGACCGGATGTTCGGCCTGGCCGCGCTGGCCGGCAGCACGGGAGCCCTCGTGGTGGCGGCCCTGATCGTCGACCGCGCCTTCTTGCTCTAACCGATCGGCTGGGCGCTCTTCTCGGCGACCCGCTGCGGCGGTCCCGTACGGAGGCGCGGGTGGCGGAGCAGGACCGGGGTCAGGGCGAGCAGTACGGCGGCGAGTGCCGCGACGGAGATCATGGCCGCGCGCAGCCCTTCGGCGTCGGCCCACAGGCCGACGTACACCGGGCCGAGCAGGAAGCCGAGGTAGGAGACGGTCGTGACGATGGAGGTCGCGCGGCCCCGTCGGGACTCCTCGACACTGCGCGAGACGATCCCGATGAGGGTCGGGAAGAGGACGGACGTGCCCGCACCGGCCAGGGCGAGGCCCAGCGCGGCGACCGGCAGCGAGGGTGCGACGGCGATGACGGCCGTACCGGCCATCGCGGCCAGCGCACCGCCGATCAGGACGGCCTGGGCGTGCGCCGCCTTGAGGCCGCCGGCGAAGAACCGCGTGAGTGCGACCGTGCCCGCGAAGACCGCCGGCGCGACGGCGGCCAGGCCCGTACCCGAGTGGAGCTCGTCGTGGGCGAAGACCCCGCTCCAGCTCTGGTGGGCGTTCTCGGTCGCGAACGCGAGGGCGCCGAGCACCCCGATGAGGATGAGGGGGACGAACTGGGCGCGGGCGGGTGCCGCCTCGGCGTGATCGCCGTCCTCGGCGGCAGGCTCGTGGGAGGGCAGTGACCGCAGCATGGCGGCGCAGGCCAGCAGGGACAGGGCGGCCACCGCGATGAACGGGACCGCGAGCGGCAGCGACGCGCCGGACGCCAGGCCGGTGGCGAGGCTGGACAGCACGACCAGGCTGGAGAACACGCCGTGAGCGCGGGTGATGACCGGCCGCCCGGCGACCTTCTCCGCCCGGCCGGCGACCGCGTTCATGGACACGTCGGTCGCGCCGCTGGAGGCGCCGACGAGCGCGAGCCCGACGCACAGGGCCGGCAGGTTCTCCGCGGTCAGCGACAGCAGGGCGCCGATGATGCCGAGAGCGCCGAGGGCCATGGCCCCGGCCTTCAGACCCCACCGATCGAGCGCCCGGCCCATCGACAGCATCGCGGGAAGGGCCCCGGCGCCCACGAACAGCAGCGCGAACCCGAGCTCGCCGTCGCCGATACCGGCCTGGTCCTGGACGCGAGGCACCGAGGCGCCCCACACCCCCCAGAAACCGCCAAAGGCCGCGAAGGCCACGAATGCAGAGGTCACGAGCCTGCGTGCGGGGGCGTCCGACATCTGTGTAACGATACACTGAACTCATGACCACCGATGCCGCGAAGCGGGTGACGCTCGCGCAGGTCGCCGAACTCGCCGGGGTGTCGGTCATGACCGCCTCGTATACCTATAACCGTCCGGGTCGCGTATCGGACGAGGCCAGGTCGAAGGTGCTCGCCGCGGCGGACCGGCTGGGCTACGCCGGGCCCGATCCGAGCGCCCGGTCCCTGCGCCGCGGCAGCACCAGCACGCTCGGCGTCGTGATGGGCGAGCACCTCGGCTACGCGTTCGAGGATCCGCAGGCCGCGGCGTTCCTCGCCGGCATCGCCGGCGTCTGCGCCGATCGCGGCTACGGCATGACGATCCTGCCGATCACCGGCGCCGCCTCCGACGTCGTACGGGTACGGGCGGCGGCCGTCGACGGGTTCATCGTGTGGACCACGGCGGACGACGATCCGGTGCTGGCGGCCGTACGGTCGACGAAGCGCCCCTCGGTCGTGCACTGCGGGCCGGCCGTTCCCGGGCTGGGCCTGGTCGGCATCGACGACCGTGCGGCGGCCCGCGCGGTGGGCGCCGTCGCGTTCGCCGGTGCCGTGCGCCCGGCCGTGCTGAGCTTTCCGTTCACGCGGGAACGCGCCCGCTTCTCGGTACGCGGCGCCGACCTCGCGGGAGTCTCGTTCCCGGTGACGCGCAATCGGCTGACGGGGTTCCGGCAGGCGGCCCTGGATTCCGGTCTCGGCTGGGACGACGTCCTGGTCGCGGTGTGCGCGCGCAACGACGCGGCCGAGGCCGAGCGGACCGCCGCGACCCTGCTGTCCTCCCCCGAGCCGCCCGACGCGATCGCCGCGATGAGCGACGAGCAGGCCGCCGGCGTGGTCCGCGCGGCCCGAGCCTCGGGCCGCGCGATCCCCCGCGACGTGGCCGTGACCGGCTGGGACGACGCCGCGGTGGCGTCACGGCTGGGCCTCACGACCGTCGCCCAGTCACTCCGCGAGCAGGGCGCCGCCTGCGCACGTACCGCCCTCGGCGAGACGCCGGCCTCCGCGACCGCGCCCTGGTCCATCGTCCGGCGGGCCAGTACCCGTTAGACGGTCAGGCGTCGTTGCGTCGCATTCGTACCGCTGCGAGGGTCAGGACGGTCGCGGTGTAGAGGGTGAACAGTCCGAACCCGATCCACGGGGAGAGCGACGTCGGGTCCGGTCGCTCGACCGTCACGGCCTGCCCGGCCGTCGCCGGCAGGTACTTGTTGATGTCGCCGGACAGCCGGCCCGGCAGGAAGCCGACCAGGATCTGCACGCCGAACAGCACGCCGAACAGCGCACCGATGGCCCCGGCGGTGCTGCGGATGAGGGCGCCGAGGCCCAGGCCCAGCAGACTCACGACGCCGAGGTACAGCGCGCTGCCGATGACCGCGCGCAACACGCCGGGCGCGCTCAGCGTCGTGTTCAGGTGCCGGCCGGACAGGATCGACTGGCCGCCGAGGAAGGCCGCGAACGTGAACGGAACGCACATCACGATCGTGAACAGGCTGCAGACGGCCGCCTTGCCCCACAGCACCGGAAGGCGCTTCGGCACGGCCGCGAACGTGGTGTGGATCAGGCCGCTCGCGTACTCGTTGCTGATCAGCAGTACGCCGAGCACGCCGATCGCGATCTGCGCGAGCTCGACGCCGGAGAGGCTGACACCGGCCGCGCCGAACGTGGCGACGTCCGCGCCGTGAGGCGGGTGGGTGGCCCGGAGCAGGGCGTACAGGACGCCGACGCCGATGACCAGCGCCCCGGTGGAGATCGCGGCCCAGGCGGCGGCCGGCTGCGTGCGCAGTTTCGTCCACTCGGCGAGGAGCACCCGGACCTGGGTGACGCGCTGCGGCGCCGCGTACGTGGGGATCATGCCTGTGCTCCTGTCGGGTTCGCGCGGTACTCGATCGCGTCCTGCGTGAGGTTGACGAACGCGTCCTCCAGCGAGGCCTGTTCGGTGGCGAGTTCATGGACGCTGATGCCGGCCGAGGTCGCGGTGGCGCCGATGTGCTGGGCCGCAAGGCCGGTCACGGCCAGGCTGCCGTCATCGGACGGCTGTACCGTCGCGCCGCGCGCCCGCAACGCGGCGGTCAGCCCTTCCGGGTTCGAACTGCGCACGCGGACCACGTCGGAGGCCGCGCGGGCGATGAACTCGGCCATGCCGGTGTCCGCGATCAGGCGCCCGCGGCCGATGACGATCAGGTGCGTGGCCGTGTGGGCCATCTCGTCCATCAGGTGCGACGAGACGAACACCGTCTTGCCCTGGTCCGCCAGGCCCCGGAGCATCGACCGGATCCAGCGGATCCCTTCGACGTCCAGGCCGTTGACCGGCTCGTCGAGGATGATCGTCTGCGGGTCGCCGAGGAGCGCGGCCGCGATGCCGAGCCGCTGGCCCATCCCGACGGAGAACCTGCCCGCACGGCGCCGGGCGACCTCGCGCAGGCCGACGGCGTCGATGACCTCGTGAACCCGGTGTTTCTTGATCCCGGAGGTCTGGGCGAGCGCCAGCAGGTGGTGGTAGGCGCTGCGGCTCGAGTGCAGCGCGCGTGGGTCGAGCATCGCGCCGAGCTCGCGCTGGGGCGCCGCGTGCTCGCGGAACGGCGTGCCGTTGACGGTCACCGAACCGCGAGTCGGCACGTCCAGTCCGCAGATCATGCGCATCGTGGTCGTCTTGCCGGCGCCGTTCGGGCCGAGGAAGCCGGTCACCACACCGGGCCGGACCGTGAATGTCAGGTCCTCGACTGCGGTCTTGTCGCCGTACCGTTTGGTCAGACCATTGACTTCGATCATGAAAGTGTCTCCTGGGGGTCGTTCTCTCCCCTCCGAGATTTCCGGTTCCGGACGGCCGTGTAAGTGAGGCGGCCAGCGGATCCGGGGTGGGGTTTCCCCCACCCCTCGCCGCAGGCGAACCCGATGGCTGACCAGCGGCTCCTGGATTACCTTGAGGCCATGACATCGGCGATTCGGATGGCGGCGGCGCGCGGCCGCGCGGCGCTCCGGTCACTTGTCGCGGCACGCACCGGCCGCGCCGCCTGGGACGCGATCACCGCGCTCGGGCTGACGCTCGCCGGCCTGCTCACGATCAGTCTCGTCGTCCTGCCGTGGCTTGCGGCGATCTTGGCTCTGGTCACCGGTCCGGGCGACCGGTGGAAGCTCACCACGGTCTACGTGCTCGCCGCGGTGGGCGGCCCGATTCCGGTGCTCTGGAGCGTGCAAGGCTTCGCGGCACTGCAACGCCTTCGCCTGTACCAGGTTCTCGGTGTCGAGATCCCGCGACCGAAGCGCCGGACCGGGCTCGGGCCCTGGCCGATCGGGCCGTGGCGCAGCATCGTCACGTGGCGCGCGGTCAAGTACCACGTCGTCAACCTCCTCGTCGGAGGTGTGGCCGCCGCGCTCGTGCTGCTCTGCTTCGCCGCGCCGGCGCTCGCGATCGGCTACACCGTGACGTCCGGGCAGCCGCTGGCCGCGCTCGCGATCGTGCCCGCCCTAGGCCTCCTGCTCACCGCGCCCTGGGCCGCGCAGGCGACGGCCGACCTCGACGAGCGCCTCGGGCGTACGCTGCTCGGGCCGAGCCACAGCGACGACCTCGCAGAACAGGTCGAGACGCTGGCGCGCAGCCGCGCCGAGATCGTCGCCGCGACCGACGCCGAGCGCCGCCGGATCGAGCGCGATCTGCACGACGGCGCCCAGCAGCGGCTGGTCTCGCTCGCGATGAACCTCGGTCTCGCCCGCGTGCACTTCCAGGACGGCCAGGCGAGCCGGGCGATCGCCGAGGCGCACGAGGAGGCGCTGCTCGCGCTGACCGAGATGCGGGAGTTCATCCGTGGCCTGCATCCGGCCGTGCTCAACGACCGCGGCCTGGACGCGGCCCTGTCCGGCATCGTCGCACGCGCACTGCTCCCGGTACGCCTGAGCGTGGACGTTCCCGAGCGCGTCGCGCCCAGCATCGAGGCGGTCGCCTACTTCCTCGTCTCCGAAGCGCTGACCAACATCGCGAAGCACGCCCAGGCCACCAGCGCCGAGGTGACCGTCGTCCGTACCGGCGACAGCCTGCGCATCACGGTCGCGGACGACGGCTGCGGAGGCGCTTCGGTCGGCCGGGAGAACGCCGGTGGCCACGGCACCGGGCTGCGCGGCCTCGCCCAGCGCGCCGCCGCCGTCGACGGCGTGTTCAGAGTGGACAGCCCGGTCGGCGGGCCGACCGTCCTCACCGCGGAGCTGCCATGCGCGTCGTGATCGCCGAGGATTCGGTCCTGCTGCGGGCCGGTCTGTCGAAGCTGCTGCAGGATGGGGGCTTCGACGTCGTCTCCGCCGTCAGCGACGCGGAGGAGCTGCTGAAGGCGGTCGAGGAGCACCGGCCCGACATCGCGGTCATCGACGTACGGATGCCGCCGACCCACACCGACGAGGGGATCCAGGCCGCTCTGGTCATCGGCCGCCAGTTCCCGGACGTCGCGGTCCTCGTGCTCTCGCAGTACGTCGAGGAGCGCTACGCGACCGACCTGCTGTCCGAGCGCACCAACGCGGTCGGCTACCTGCTGAAGGACCGGGTCGCGCACGTGACCGACTTCCTGGAAGCGCTGCGCCGGGTCGCCGCCGGCGGCACCGCGCTCGACCCCGAGGTCGTCGCGCAGCTGCTGGTACGCCGCCGCAACGATCCGCTGGACCGTCTCACACCACGCGAGATGGAGGTCCTCCGCCTGATGGCCGAGGGCCGATCCAACAACGGCATCGTCGCGGCCCTCCGGGTGAGCCCGAGCGCGGTCGAGAAGTACGTGACGAACATCCTCGCCAAGCTCGACCTGCCGCCGACCGGCACCGACCACCGCCGCGTGCTCGCGGTCCTCAAGTTCCTCGGTACGTGACCCGATTCGACGGTCTCGGCTGTCGGTTCATCCCTTCGGATACGGCCTTGGGGAACATCGGTACAGCGGTTATCGGTGAGAACGATCATGGTCGGTTCGCGCACTGATCCACTCCGCCGCTGGGGTTCGGCGAAACGCCGCCGGACCGGCCCCGTCGCTGGCTACGGCCTGGTCGTGCCGGTGGAGTTTCTGACCGACGAGCAGGCCGAGGCGTACGGGAGGTTCGCCGAGGAGCCGACAAGGCCTGAGCTGGAGAGGTTCTTCTTCCTGGACGACGTCGACCGGGACCTGATCGCGCTGCGGCGGACGCTGTACGACCACGCGTGGGAGATCCGGGACGCCTACGGCTACCACCCGTACGAGGACGCCGAGGGGGGCCGGAGGTTCCGGACGTTCCTGCACGGTCGGGCGTGGACGCACGCCGAGGGGCCGGTGGCGCTGTTCAACCAGGCGGTGGGCTGGCTGCGCCGGCACCGGGTGCTGCTGCCAGGCGTGACCGTGCTGCTAGACGACGAGGACGACGACGGAGGGCAGGAGTGAGCGACAGGAGCAGACCAGATCACTCCGATATGGGCAGGCACTCGGCGAGCAGGTCGACGATGTCGCGCCAGGCCCGCTGCGCGTGCCGTGGATGGTGGCCGACGCCGGAAACCACGGCATGGTCGACCGGTGGGTGGTGGAAGGCGTGCAGGGCTCCGCCGTAGACCACAAGGCGCCAGTCGACGTCCGCAGCCTGCATCTCGGCGGTGAACGCGTCCCGTTGCGCGGGCGGCATGATCGGGTCTTCGGACCCGACCCCAGCCCACACCGGGCAGCGAATGCGCGCCGCCTCGCCCGGCCGGCCCGTGGTCACTGCGTTGACTGTCCCGATCGCACGCAGGTCGACGCCGTCGCGCCCGAGTTCCAGCGCGATTGCGCCCCCGGTGCCGTAACCGATAGCGGCGATCCGGTCGGGGTCGGCCCGCGGCTCGGCGCGCAACACGTCGAGCGCCGCGTGGCCGATGCCCCGCATCCGGTCGAGGTCGGCGAGCAGCGGCATGCAACGGGCCAGCATCTCCTGCGGGTCGCCCAAATAGCGCCCGCCGTGGATGTCGAAGGCCAGCGCCACGTATCCCAGCTCCGCCAGGGCATCGGCCCGGCGGCGCTCGACGTCGCTGAGCCCCAGCCCCTCGGGCCCGATCAGGACTGCGGGCCGGCGCTCGACACCGGCGGGGAGCGCGAGGTGCCCGATCATCGTCAGGCCGTCAGCCGGGTATTCGACCGTACGCGTTGTAACTGTCGCCATGAGACTGGACTGTAGTGATCATCGAGCCGGGCCGGACCGGTGTTCACCGCCGGCAGACAGTGGTCTGTCCCGACCGCACCACCAGGGCACGGGCCGCCTGTCGTCAAACGATCGTTTGACGACAGGCGGCCCGTGCATCCAATGAACCCGGACGTTCCAGGGCGCCGGGGCGGCGTCGATCCACAGGGTTTGGCGACAGACAGGGTCCGTTCCTCCACGCGGCAGGGGCCCCGATGGCGAACCTGATCTACAAGCGGGTCTCGACCGACCAGCAGTCGACCGCCCGGCAGCGCCTCGTCCTCGACGAGGCCCAGATCGAGGACCCGGTCAACTTCGAGGAACAGGCCGGCACCTCCAGCCGCCTCCACCGGCTCCAGCGGCCGAAGTTCAGCGAGCTGCTCACCTACGCGCGGCCGGGCGACACCGTGAACATCTCCGAGATGTTCCGCCTTGTGCGCGGCACCCAGCACATCCTCGACGTGCTCGACGTCCTGCACCGCGACCGTCTCGCCCTGCGCATCACGACGGCGCGTTCTCCGCCGGACCTCACCGCCCGCCACCCGCGCACCGGAGAACTGCTGTCCACGGTGAAGTTCATGATGCAGGCCCTCGCCGCCTTGGCCCGCGAACACCGCGTCAGCCGGGGCGCCATCCGCACCGCCATCGCCGACCTCATGCCCGAGCACACCGAGGCCGACCACGAGGGCACCCCGACCCCGGAGCCGCCGGTCACCCTCGACATGCCGGGCAAGGTCGCCGACTACCTCCACGCCGCCGAGCTGGACGACGCCGAACGGGTCGCGCTCGACCACGGCATGACCGTACGGCGCGGCCAGGGCTACACCGTCCGCGTGAGCGCCGCGCCCGCAGTCCATCGCGCTCTTCTCGACCGCTGCCAGCCCCTCGACGGCACCCTGGCCATCCCAGCACAGCGCAAGGCCCGCCGCGAGTACGAGAACCGCGTCAACGCCCTCCCGGCGACCACAGTCAGACCATGATCGTTCTCACCGATAACCGCTGTACCGATGTTCCCCAAGGCCGGGATAGCGTTGGCGGCCATGGCGCTGCAACTCTTTTCGGCGAATCTCAAAGCCCGGGATGACCCGGCGCTGGGCCGGTTCTGGGCGGAGGCGCTCGGCTGGGACGTTTCCAGCGAGGAACCCGGTGCGACCAGCGTTAAGCCCGCGGGTTCCGCCTGGCCGGACCCCGCCGCCGTCCGCGTCGATGTCATCGCCGTCCCAGACCCCGAAACGGTGAAATACCGCGCACACCTCGATCTCGCCACCACGTCTGCGGCCCATCAGGCGGAGTTGGTCGCACGCCTGAAGGAGCTCGGTGCGACGCCTGCGGATGTGGGCCAGGGCGACGTCCCGTGGACGGTTCTGGCCGACCCGGAGGGCAACGTGTTCTGCGTCCTGGAACCTCGAGAGATCTACCGGGACACCGGGCCGATCGCCGCGGTGGTCGTCGACTGCGCGGACCCGCGAGCCATGGCCCGGTTCTGGTGCGAGGCGATTGACTGGACCCCGCACGAGGTGGCCGACGACCAGGCGCGGCTGCGCTCCGCCAAGGGCGCCGGCCCGTACCTGGAGTTCCTCCGCACGCCCGACTTGAAGGACACGCGGCACCGCGTCCATCTCGACCTGGCGCCCTACCCCTTCGACGGTCAACGTCAAGCGGCGGAGGTGGCCCGGCTCGGCACCCTCGGCGCGACCCCCGCCGACATAGGCCAAGGCGACTTCCCGTGGAAGGTTCTGACCGACCCGGAGGGCAACGAGTTCTGCGTCCTCGGCCCGGCCTGAACGGCTCATCGATGAGCGCCGGATTCACCTTTGCCGTGATGGCCGGGGACTAGCGGGCGCACATGGCGTGGTCGACCAGGGCGTACTCGGCGTCGAGCGTGGGGTCGTCGACGTTGGAGTTGATGGACAGGACCACGGTGCGACGTCCGTCCGCGCTGACGGCGCTGACCGTGTTGTATCCGGGCACGTCGCCTTCGTGTGACCAGTACACGCCGCCGCAGGTGAGCGGAACGGAGAAGATGCCCAGCCCGTAGCGGGAGCCCGGCACGGTGGCGACGTCGCCACCGTCGGCCGCCACCGTCCGCCGCATCTCCCGTACCTGGGCGGGGCGCAACAGCGCGCCGCGTCCGATGGCGCTCCAGAATCGGCTCAGATCATCGGTCGTGCTGATCAGCGCGCCGGCCGAGTCGGCCCATGACATGTTCTCGGCGGTGGTGTCGACGCGCGTGTTCCGGTCGAAGAACAGATATCCGGTGGCGTGCGGCTGTGGCAGTCGCGTGCCGTCACCGGGTGCGAACGTGTGCCGCAGCCCAAGTCGCTCGATGACGCGCCGGGTGACCTCGTTCTCCCAGGAGTGTCCGGTGATCTTCTCAATGATCATTCCGAGCAGGATGTAGTTGGTGTTCGAGTAGTTCCAGTCGCTGCCGGGGGCGAAGTCCGGGGGCTGCGCAAGCGCGAGGTCGAGCAGGTCCTGCCGGCTGAACCGATGGAACTCCAGTTCGCGGTAGGCGTCGACCGAGGTGATCTGGGCCTGCAGGTCGTCGGTGTAGTTGTGCAGGCCGCTGGTGTGCTGGAGCAGCTCGCGCACGGTGATCTTGTGGCCGTCGTTGCCGTTTCCGTGGACCACGCCGGGCAGCCAACGTTCGACCACGTCATCGAGCGACAGCCGATGCTCGCCGACGAGTTGCAGCAGCACGGTGGAGACGAATGTCTTGGTATTGCTGCCGATGCGGAAGAAGCCGTTCTGGTTGATCGGTGCTGGCGTGTCCAGGTCCGCGACACCGCTGGTGCCGCGCAGTTCGTGCGTGCCGAGGTCGACCTCGGCAAGGGCACCGGGCACGCCCGTCGCCGTGATCGCGTCGAGGTCTCGTTGCAGGCCCTGCTGTCCGTAGCCGGACCGGGCGGGCGTGGTCGCGGCAGAGGCGACACCGGCGGATGCGAGGGTGGCGCCGGCCGTGATGGCGGCGACGGCGATTCTGGGCCATGTGCGGTTCATGACCATCATCGTGCCGACCGGATCACCGGTGGGCAGTGGAGCGAACTCGCCGCCGTTGGTGGGGTTTTCCCCACGTGTGCTGTCGCCCGTCCGGCGGTACCCTCAGAGTGATCCGCGAGTAAGGGACCAGGGAGAGCAGACGTAGTGCGTGAGTGACGACGACATCTCCGGGTGAGCCCGGAGCGTGATCGGCCGCAGGCAGGCGCGTAGCTAACGCAGCCGCCGTGGCCACTTCGTCGTTCCCATTCGCTGCCGGGCGGCCACAGGCGCGCCCGCTTTTACCCGCGAGGGCCCTTTCATGATCATCTGCTCGAATCTCTCCTTCTCCTGGCCGGACGGCACCCCGGTCTTCCACGACCTGTCCTTCACCGTGGGCGGCGGCCGTACGGGCCTGGTCGCGCCGAACGGCGCGGGCAAGAGCACCCTGCTCAAGCTGCTCGCCGGCGAGTACCGGCCCAGCGCGGGGACCGCGTCCGTCGAGGGACCGCTCGGCTACCTGCCGCAGAGCCTGCCCCTCGATGGCGACCTGACCGTGGCCGAGGTCCTCGGGATCGCCCCGGTGATCGAGGCTCTGGACGCCATCGAGTCCGGGGACACGAGCGAGCGGCATTTCACCACGATCGGCAACGACTGGGGCATCGAGGAGCGCACCCGTGCCGAACTGGACCGGCTCGGCCTCGGCGAAGTCTCCCTCACCCGGCGGCTGCACACCCTGAGCGGCGGCCAGGTCGTCTCCCTCGGCCTGGCGGCACAGCTGCTGAAGCGGCCCGATGTCCTCTTGCTCGACGAACCCACCAACAACCTCGACCTCGACGCACGCCGAACGCTGTACGCCGTGCTCGAGGACTGGAACGGCTGCCTGTTCCTGGTCAGCCACGACCGTGCCCTGCTCGACCGCATGGACCGCATCGTCGAACTCGACCAGGACGAGGTCCGCTCGTACGGCGGGAACTTCACCGCGTACGAGGACGCCGTGCGCGCCGCGCAGGAGGTCGCCGAGAAGAACGTCCGCAACGCCAAACAGGACGTCAAGCGGGAGAAGCGCGAGATGCAGCAGGCCCGCGAGCGGGCCGCACGCCGGTCCGGCAACGCGAGCCGCAACATCAAGAACGCCGGCCTGCCAAAAATCGTCGCCGGGGCGATGCAGCGCCGTGCCCAGGAGTCGGCGGGCAAGGCGGACGATGTCCATTCCGAGCGGGTCGGCGACGCCAGGGCCCGGCTCGACGAGGCGGGCCGTGCCGTACGCGACGAGCAGAAGATCACGCTGGAACTGCCCGGGACGCGGGTCCCCGCCGGACGCACGGTCTTCCTCGGCGAACGCCTGCAGGTCCGCTACGACGAACGGCCGCTCTTCGCCGGAGAGGGGGCCGACCTGACGATCCGTGGGCCGGAGCGGATCGCGCTGACCGGCCCCAACGGCGCCGGCAAGTCCACGCTGCTCCGCGTGGTCAACGGCGAACTGGAGCCGTCGGGCGGCGGGACCAGGCGGGCGGACGGCCGGACCGCGTACCTGTCGCAGCGGCTCGACCTGCTGGACCTCGACCGTACGGTGGCGGAGAACCTCGCCGCGTTCGCGCCGGACCTGCCGGACGCGGAGCGGATGCACCTGCTCGCCCGGTTCCTTTTCCGCGGCTCCCGCATCCACCTCCCGGTCGGGGCCCTGTCCGGCGGCGAACGGCTACGCGCCACCCTCGCCTGCGTCCTGTTCGCCGAACCGGCGCCCCAACTGCTGCTGCTCGACGAACCGACCAACAACCTCGACCTGATCAGCGTCGGCCAGCTCGAGAGCGCGCTCACCGCCTACGAAGGCGCGTTCGTGGTGGTCAGCCACGACGAACGGTTCCTCGCGGAGATCAAGGTGGACCGCTGGCTCCACCTCTCCGAGGGCCGGCTGCTGGAGACCGGAGCACCAAGTGAATGAGGGAGACGTGAAGCGGGCAGCGACAGGAGCCTTGCTGGGGTTGGCGATCGGGGATGCCATGGGTTTCCCGACAGAGTTCAACGACATCGCGCGGATCGCCGCCAAATGCGGTCCGTGGCGCGAGATGGCGTTGCCCCGGTCCTCGGGGAGGGCCTACGTCACCGACGACACGCAGATGACCCTGGCGCTGGGCGAGGGGTTGATCGAGGCGCTGGCGTCCGGCCCGCTGACGGCCGAGCGGATGGAACCGCCGGTCCGTGAGCGCTATGTCGAGTGGTGGCGCTCGCCGGAGAACAACCGCGCGCCCGGGGCGACCTGCCTGAGGGCGTGTGAGGCGCTGAGCCGCGGCGGTACCTGGCAGGCGGCGAGCGACGTCGGCTCCAAGGGCTGCGGGGCGAACATGAAGGCCGCGCCGGTCGGGCTCATCCCGGGTCTGGACCGGTGGCAGCGCTCCGGCGCCGCGCAGTTGCAGTCCGCGCTCACGCACGGCCACCCCACCGCGCTGGCGGCCAGTGACCTGACCGCCCACGCCGTCTGGCTGCTGGCACGAGGCGCCGGGCTCACCGAACTGCTGCCCTCCCTGCGCGCGTACGCCCACGAGTCCCGGGCCGTCTACCGCGCCGACTGGCTGGGTGATCTGGCCGAGCACTCGCACGACCCCGACCGGGTGTCTTTCACCGCTCGCGGCTGGGACGAGTGTCTGGCCGTACTGGACCGCCTGGAGACCGCGCTGGCCACCGCCGACCCGGAGATCGACCCCTGCCTGGCCACCGGCGAGGGCTGGATCGCCGAGGAGGCGTTCGCCACCGGCCTGTACTGCTTCCTGCTGCTGGCCGACGACCCGCGTGCGGTGGTCCGGCGCGCGGCGTACTCCTCCGGAGACTCCGACTCCATCGCTGCGCTGGCCGGGGCCTTCGCCGGCGCCTACCACGGTGCGGCGGCCTGGCCCGAGGACTGGGTGCGTGACATCGAGTACCGCGATCGCCTCCTCGCCCTGGGCGCTGCCTGGGACGGGTGACCCGTCACCAGGGGAGGGCGCCTTCGGCGTCGAAGTAGCCGCCGGTGGGGCCCTCGGGGTCCAGCCGCGCCGCGCGCACGATGATCTCGGCGCCCTCCTCGACCGTCTGCACGCCGGTCTTCCCGTTCAGGTCGGTCTTGGTGAAGCCGGGCTCCACCGCGTTGATCCGCATGTTCGGGTACGCCTTCGCGTACTGCACGGTGATCATGTTGACCGCGGTCTTCGACGCCGGGTAGGCGACGCCCGGGTAGCCGTACGCCGGGGTGCCCGGGGTGGCGGCCCGGGTCAGCGAGGCCAGGCCGCTGCTGACGTTGACCACGACCGGGGCGGCGGAACGCCCCAGCAGCGGAAGGAACGCGTGGAGGACGCGTACCGTGCCGAAGACGTTGGTCTCGAACGTGTGCCGCATGATGTCGGCGGTCAGGTCAGCGGCGCCGATCACGGTGTTGTCGTCGGTCCACTCCCCCGCGATGCCGGCGTTGTTGACCAGGACGTCCAGGCCTCCATCGGCCTCGATGGTCTTCGCCGCGGCCCGTACGGACGCGTCGTCGGTGACGTCGAGCTGGACCAGGCGCGCGCCCAGCCGCTCGGCGGCCCGGCGTCCGCGTTCGGCGTCCCGGCTGCCGAGGTAGACGATGTGGCCCGCGCCGATGAGCCGGCGGGCGGTCTCGAAGCCGAGACCCTTGTTCGCTCCGGTGATCAGTGTCGTTGTCATGCCTCCACGATGCGGCGGAGCCGCGCGGTCAGCCAGGCGTCCCGTCTTCCTGGGACTGCCAGTACCAGGAAGATCCGTGCGGGGCGGTGCACAGTGGAGTCATGGGGACCACGGAGTTCGGGCACACGGTGCGGCGCTGGCGCGACCGGGTCTCCCCGGAGGCCGCCGGGCTGCCCGTCGGCGGCCATCGGCGCGCGGCCGGGCTGCGCCGTGAGGAGCTCGCCCTGCTGGCCGGGATCTCGGTCGACTACGTCACCCGCCTCGAACAGGGCCGGGCGACCAACCCGTCCGAGCAGGTCGTCGAGGCCCTCGGTCGGGCCCTGCGCCTGTCCGGCACCGAGCGCGAGCACCTGTTCAAGGTCGCCGGGCTCGTACCGCCGGGGCGGGGCACGGTGCCCGCGTACATCACGCCGAGCGTCCAGCGGATGCTGGACCGGCTGACCGGGACGCCCGTCGCGGTCAGCGACGCGACGTGGACGCTGCTGCTGGCCAACCCGCTGTACACGGCCCTGATGGGTGAGTACCACGGCAACGAGCGCAACGCGGTGTGGCGCAACTTCCTCGGCTCGGGCAGCCGCGTCCGCTACACACCGCAGGCCCGGCGCGCGCTCGAGGCCGCGCAGGTCGCCGAGTTGCGCGCGACGGCGAACCGGTATCCGGCGGACCAGCGGCTACGGCGCCTGGTCGCGGAGCTGCGGGCGAACAGTGACCGGTTCGCCGAGCTGTGGGACTCCGGGACCGTGGCACGCCACGAGGCGTCACACAAGACCATCGATCACCCGAAGGTCGGCACCCTGACGCTGGACTGCGACCTGCTCAGCGTCGCGGGCAGCGACCTGCGCATCATGGTCTACACGGCCGAGCCGGGCACCGAGGACGCCGAACGCCTCGCGCTCCTCGCCGTCCTCGGCACCCAGACGCTCATCGGGTAGCGGCGCCGAACCACTTCGGCAGCCGGCCGAGCAGTTCCTGCTGGTCCTCGCCGACCCACGCCACGTGGCCGTCGGGCCGTAGCAGCACCGCGGGCGCGTCGAGTTCCTCGCTGACGTCGACGACGTGGTCGACCCGATCCGCCCAGCCCGCCACCGAGAGCCGGCCGGTCTGGTCGAGCAGCAGCCCGCGCCCGCCGTGCATCAGCTCGTAGAGGCGTCCCCGCTTCAGCACCACGTCGCGCAGGCGCCGGCCGAGCAGTTCATGCCCCTCGCCGAAGTCGTACCGAACCCCGATCGCGGTGATCTTCTCGATCAGGTACCGGTTCACCTCCTCGAAGTCCATGAGTTCCGACACCAGCCGGCGCACCGCCTGGGGGCCCGGCTCGGTGGACATCAGCTGGATCTGCGCGCGGGTGTTGACCAGTACGTCGGCGGCCACCGGATGCCGTTCGGCGTGGTAGCTGTCGAGCAGCCCCTCCGGCGCCCAGCCGTTGACCTCGGCGGCCAGTTTCCAGCCGAGGTTGAACGCGTCCTGGACACCGAGGTTGAGCCCCTGCCCGCCGGTCGGCGGGTGGATGTGCGCCGCGTCGCCGGCCAGCAGTACCCGGTCGACCCGGTAGCGCTCGGCCTGCCGCGTTGCGTCGCCGAAGCGGGAGAGCCAGCGTGGTGAGTGCACGCCGAAGTCGGTGCCGCCGAGCGCCCGCAGCTGCTGCTTGACCTCCTCGAGGGTCGGCGGGACCGTACGGTCCTCGGCCACCCCATCGGCGGGTACGACGACGCGGTACGCCCCGTCCCCGAGGGGCATGGCGCCGAACCGCTTCTGGGTCTTGTGAACCTCGGCCATCACGGCGGCCAGCGTCTCCGGCGTCGCGGTCAGCCGCATCTCGCCCAGCAGCGTGTCGACCCTGCTGGGCTCGCCGGGGAATCCGACGCCGAGAAGCTTGCGCACCGTGCTGCGACCGCCGTCGCAGCCGACGAGGTAGCGCGCCCGAAGCCGCGCGCCGTCGGCCAGTTCGACGGTCACGCCGTGTTCGGCCTGGCTCAGCCCGACCAGTTCGCAGCCGCGCCGGATCTCGACACCGACCTCGGTGGCGTGCTCGTTCAGCAGGCGCTCGGTGACGGTCTGGAAGATGCCGAGGGTATACGGGTGCGTGGTGTCCAGCCGGGTGGGCCACGGCACGTCGATACCGGCGAAGAAGCCGCCGACCTCGTACTTCTTGCCGAGCGCGAGGAATCGCTCCAGCAGACCGCGCTGGTCCATCACCTCGATGCTGCGCATGTGCAGGCCGAGCGCGCGGACCACCTTGGTCGGTTCCGTCTCCTTCTCCAGCACGAGCACCCGCACGCCGTGCAGCCGCAGCTCACAGGCCAGCATCAAGCCGGTCGGCCCGCCGCCGGCCACGATCACGTCAACCATGAATTCCCCCCGTTGAATTCGGCCGACCGCTCCATTGGGCACGCATTTCGCATCCCCGGGTTTCGCAGTTCTGGCCTCGGCCGCTGATTCTGCGGTACGACCCGGGTCTTGTGGCAAGCCCCCTGGTGCGCTATACGTTGAGAGTGGAAAGGAGCCGCGGATTCAGGCTCCGGTTCGCCTTTCCAAGCGGGTGCCACGCGGCAGGGTGATGGACATGATGTCGCCGGGGGCGTCGAGCTCGATGCGGTGCCATCGTCCGCGCGGCACGATGGCCGCGTTTCCGGCCGCCACCTTGATCTCCTCTCCTTTTCCCGGTATTTCCGGACGCAGGTAGAGACGTATTCCGCCGGCGATGCAGGAGACGAGTTCTTCTGCGGCGGGGTGAACCTCCCAATGGTCGGGATGGACGTCGGCGTCGGTCTCGACGTGGAACGTCATGAGCTGCCAGCCGTCCCGCTCGGGGTCGAAGGCTCGCTGCTCGGCGTGCACCCGGCCGTCCTGGTGAAGGCGGACGAAGGACGCGAAGAGGTCGACGGTCATGGTGGGACGTCCTTTCATTCGGCCAGGGCGCGCTGCAGGGCAGCCGCGAGTTCGGTGAGCTGCCGCTGCGACACCTCGGCGGACAGGATCGCCTGCGACCCGTGGAACGTGCCGCGCCACTGGTGCAGCTCGACCGGCACGCCCGCCTGCAGGAGGCGCAGCCCGTACCCGATGCCTTCGTCGCGAAGCGGGTCGAACTCCGCGGTGGAGATGTAGGCCGGCGGCAGGCCGGCCAGATCCTCGGCCCGAGCCGGGGCGGCGTACGGCGAGCCGGGCGCGGAGCCCAGGTAGTGCCGCCACGTCGCGGCGAGCTTGTCGCGGGTCATCCAGGGCGTATCGGTGAAGTTCCGCGCCGACCAGGTCTCCTGCCGGTCGTCGAGCTCGGGCTGGTTGAGCAGCTGGAACCGGATCGGAGGCCCCTGCTGGCCGCGGGCCCGCAACGCCACCGCGGCCGCGAGCCCCGCTCCGGCGCTGTGGCCTCCGACCGCGATGCGATCCGGGTCGATGCCGAGCTCGGCCGCGTGCTCGGCCGTCCAGGTCAGCGCGGCGTACGCGTCGTCCAGCCCGGCCGGGAACCTATGCTCAGGGGCCACCCGGTAGCCCACCGAGATCACCACCGCGCCGGAGGCACCCGCGATACGGGCGGCCCACGGGTGCTCGGTGTTCAGGTCGCCCATGACGAACCCGCCGCCGTGCAGCCAGACGATGGCGCCCTGCGCGTGGTGCGGGCGATAGATCCGTACCGCCACGTCCGGGTCGCCGGGCACCGTACGGTCCTCGATCTCCATTCCCGAGGTGTCCGGCGCCGGCGCCGAGGCGGCCAGCTCGGCGAGGCTCTTGCGCGCGGTGATCGGGTCGGTCAGGTCGGCCGGAGGGAACAGCGGGATGAATGCTTCCAGTTCGGGATCCATGTCAATCATCCTGTCGGCCGCCTTTCTCGCGTTCATCCGCCATCCGTCGGGCGTTCCGCCGAAATGACGCACCGATCGGCGCATATCCTCCTCGTCATGGAGGCACTGGCCTTTCGGCTGTCGCAACTCGATGCGCACGCCGAAGGCGCGATTCGCGTCGTCATGTTCTACGACACGCTGATGCGCCGACGGGTGGATCTCCCTGCGTTGGCCCGGGCCTCGGCCGGCCTCGCCGAGTGCGTGGCGGGGATCAGGCTCCACGGCACGGGCCAGGTGATCCGTATGTCGCCCGACGGCAGGCAGGCGTCCGCGTCGCCGCCACCCGCGTCCACCACGGCGCCGATCACCCTCGACGACGAGGAGATCGGCACGGTGTGGCTGGAACGCCCCGGTGCGCCCGGCCCACTCGACCAACTGCTGCTGGACCGGCTCGCCATCGCCACCGCGGCGGTCGTCGAGAGGTACGGCCCGGCCCGTACGACCATGGCCGACCCCGCCCTCGTCGAACTCGTGATCAGCGCCGACAGCGACGAGGCGGCCAGAACCCGGGCGCTACGCCTCCTGGGTTTCGCCGCCGACCTGCCGGTCCGCGTCGTCGCCGTACGGTCGAAGCTTCCGCTCGACCAGGTCGGCGGCCTGATCTGCCCGGCCCGCCCGGTCAAGGCGGCATCGCTCGCCGCCGTCGGCGTCATCCTGGCCACCACCGTCGACCCGGCCGGCTTCCCCTCGGGTGTACGCGCGGGCATCGGCGCCGCCGAGAACCCCGGCCGATCCTGGCAGCAGGCCCGTACCGCCCTCCGCTTCACCACCCCTCGCGAGCCCGTCATCCGCCACGACGACCTGGGCGCGCTGGCGCTCCTGGCCGAGATCCCGCACGAGGCCGCACGCGACAACGCCGACGTGGCCGCGATCGCCCGGATGGCCGGCAGCCCAGAAGACCTCGAGACGCTGGACGCCTACTGCACCACCGGCTCCCAACGCCGGGCCGCCGACCTTCTCCACCTGCACCACAGCAGCATCGCCCGCCGGCTCGAGCAGCTCGGAAAGACCCTGGGCATCGAACTCACCGAGCCCACCGGCCTGACCCGAACCAGACTCGCCCTGACCACATGGCGCCTCCTCAACGACTGAGCGGGTCCCGTAGTGAGCGCAACGTTTTCGCATGGAACATGCACATGTCGGATACCGTACGTGGTTGCGCGTGTACAGTGAGTATTTGTCCCGCCGGACGGTGCGGGACGCCGCCGAGGGGGCCGGCACTCTCGCCGGTGCGCGCGCTGCCGGCCTGGGGGAATCTCGTGTCCGAGCAGACGACGATCGACGTGCAAACCACCTACGGCCCGGTGTCCGGAATCGTGGACAGCGGCATTACCCGTTTCCTCGGCATCCCGTACGCCGCGGAGATGACTCCGGAACGCCGGTTCGCCGCCCCGGATCGGCCCGTGCCGTGGGAGGCGCCGCTCTCGGCGCACGCGCTCGGCTCCACCGCGCCCAAGCCCGAGCTGGCCGGACGGCTGGGGGAGCTGATGTCGGACCCGGACATCGTGGGCGAGCGGCCCGATGAGTGGCTGAACCTCAACGTGTGGACCCCGCGCCCCGACGCGCAGGCCGCGCTGCCGGTGCTGGTGTGGATTCACGGCGGTGGCTTCACCACTGGATCCAGCGCGGTGCCCGTCTACGACGGCACGACCTTCGCCCGTGACGGCGTGGTGTGTGTGAGCATCAACTACCGCCTGGGCGTCTACGGCTTCGGCCACCTTGAGGGCGCACCGGACAACCGCGGCCTGCTCGACCAGCTCTTCGCCCTGGAATGGGTGCGCGACAACATCCAGCGGTTCGGCGGCAACCCGGACAACGTGACGGTGTGCGGCGAGTCCGCCGGAGCGATGAGCGTGCTGGCGCTGCTGTCCACCGGCAGCGGCCTGTTCCACAAGGCGATCGTGCAGAGCGGCACCGCCCACCTCGGGCAGAGCCCCGAGGACGCGGCGCTGGTGATGAAGGATGTCGCCAAGCGCCTGAACGTGCCCGCCACGGTGGAGGCACTGGCCGGGGTCGAGGTCGCCGCGCTGATCGATGCGCAGAACCAGACCAGCGCCGACATCACCAAGACCGCGAGCGTCGCCAAGTACGGGGCGAGCACCATCGCCTCCTGTGGAATGTCGTTCATGCCGGTCATCGACGGAGACCTGCTCAGTGAACAGCCGATCAAGGCGATCAGCTCCGGGCAGGGCAGCCACGTCCCGCTGCTGCTGGGCACGACCACGGAGGAGTTCCGTCTGTTCGTGACCACCAGCTTCCTGGCGGGCTGGGACACACCGATCCTGTTCAAGCCGCGCATCAAGGCCTACGGCGCCCCCGACGGTTCCTATGACACCTACAACGTCGACGGCCCGGTCTACCCGCGCAAGGCCGCTCCCGGCGTGGCCTCCGCCGTCCTGACCGACCGGATGTTCCGCATCCCCACCTACCGCGTCGCCGAAGCCCGCACGGAGGGCGAGAACACCTACGTCTACGAGTTCGGCTGGCGCTCCAAGGTCACACCCAACGACGTCGGCGTCGAAATGGGCGCATGCCACAGCCTCGACCTGCCCTTCGCCTGGGACACCCTCCAGCTGCCAGAGTCCAAGGACTTCACCGGCCCCGACGCCCCGCAGGCACTCGCCGACGCCCTGCACCGCACCTGGGCGGAGTTCGCCACCACCGGCGAGGTCAGCTGGCAGCCCTACGACGAGGAACGACGCACGGTCATGTCCTTCGCCCACAACAACACCACCGCCAGCACGGCCATCGAAGACCCGCGCAGCGGCGAGCGCCTGTGGTGGAAGGACTCCCTTCCCCGCACCTGACACCCGCATCACGCCGCCGGGCCGATGGTGGCCCGGCGGCCCCCCGATACACGGCCCCGAACTCCCAAAGCTCCGGCGAGCCGCAAGGTAGGCAGGACAGCGGGTTGGCGCATCAGTCTCTGAACGCGTGGCGGACGACCCAGGCCCGTTGGGGCGCGTCGTCGCCGTGGGGCCAGGATGCGACCAGGTCGCGTACCAGGTCGCGGTGCTGGTCGATCAGGGCGAGGCCGAGTGCACCCTCGATCTGGATGGGCAGGTCGCTGGAGTGGGCGGCGCGCAGGAGGACGGCGGTCACCTGCGGTCCGGGTATGTCGAACAAGGTGATGACCGCACGCGTGCGGTCATCCATGGCGGCTGCCGGGTCGAAGATGAGTTCCTCCACGGCGGCGACGAGCTGTTCGTCGGGCGTGTTCCACCGATGGAGGCAGCCTTTCGTCGCGCGGAATGCGCGCTCGCGGACCAGCGCTGGGGTGTTACGGCGCCGGAGCGCGGCGGCGAGCAATGGTGCGTCCTCGGGTTCGGCGAGCAGCGCGAAGGCGTCGAATGCGCTGGCGTGGCTGGCTCCGACCCGGGTCTTCGGAAGTGTTTTCGGCGTGGACGGAGGCTGTTTCAGGACGTAACGGGCGACGGTGAGGACTTCGGGGCCGAACTCCTGGGTGTCCAGGTCGAACCGGGCGAGGCCTTTGCCGACGTTGAAGAGGTCGAGCGCGATGCCCACCGCCATGGTGTCCCCGCTGTGCAACATCGTCCGGAACGCCTGCCGGTGGGCTTGTTCGCTGGTGGGGGTGCGCATCTCGGTGTGTGCTTCGAGTAGGCGCGGGTCCTGGGGGTCGGTCTTCTTCCAGTAGGTGCTGTGCGGGCCAGGGGCCAAGGCGTCGCGGATCTTCTCACCGAGTAGCGCGACCAGCCGGGGGTCGGGGCTCTTGGAGTTTCTGAGGACGGTGCGCGCTGCTTTGCAGGCTTGGTTCGCCAGCTTGCCGTCAGGGTGTCGCCGCAGCAGGCCGAGGACGAGCTCGGCGTCCTCGGCGCCCGCGTGAAATTGGAAGATGCTCAGGGCGCTGGTGTGGTCGGCACCCTCGGGGGCGATGTCGTCGCCGGGCCGGGGCGGGCGGAGGAGCATCTCCCGGGCAACAGCGATGACCTCCTCGAGGTATGGCGCGAACGGGTTGTCCTCGCCGAACCGGGCGGTGATGGCGGCGCGGTCGTAGAAGTCCAGGGCGATGCCGCGGGCGACGGTGTCGTCGCTTCGTAGCAGCACAAGGAACGGCCGCCGGAACCCATCGGGGGTCGTCGCCGTATTGGTTGCGTCGAACGCGGCCTCCAGCTCGGCGTCGTCGAAGTCGCAGTTCCAGTGGTAGGACTGGAATTCACGGAGAAAGTCCATCATGAACACCCAGGAATCAGATCATTCAGCCGGCCGCGCCTGCCACTCCTGAGGGACCTGCGCTGCGGCATGCCCGCGCGTCGTTCGGGCGGTACATCGACGCCGCTGTCGACCAGGTCCACGCCGAAAGCCACGAGGTCCGCAAGGAGGACGTTGCCCGACCGAGTGGGTCGGCGACCCTCGTAGAAGTCCACAAGATCGACTTCAATGAAGGACGCGCTCATGACCGGCACGGCCGCCCGCTACCTCTATCTCACCCGCCACGGCGAGGCATCGTCGGACGAAAGTGAACTGACGGATGTGGGCCGTCGTCAGGCCGCCCTGCTGGGGGAGCGACTCCGTGAGGTCCCGCTGGCGGCGATCCACCACGGGCCTCTCGCCCGTGCTGAACAGACAGCTCGGCAGATCGGTGAACAGCTCTACGGCGCCCCCCGCCATCGCTCCGAAGCTGCCGGCGACTACATCCCCTACCTGCCAACACGCGAGGAGCTGCCGCCGGAGGCAGCAGACGCCTGGCTTGAGTTCTTGGACCAGTTCACGGCTGAGGAACGCGAGCAGGGCCCCGGGCTCGCGGCGGCGGCGCTCGCGGATTTCACCGGGCCCGTAGTCGACGACGAGCCGCGCCACGAGCTCGTCGTCACCCACAATTTCCTTGTCGGCTGGCTCGTCCGAGACGCTCTCGACGCGCCGAAGTGGCGTTGGCTGGGCATCAACCACGCCAACGCGGCCCTGACCGTCATCCGCTATGCACCCGACCGTCCCCCGGCGGTCCTTCTCTTCAACGACACCGGTCACCTCCCCGCCGAGCTCCGCTGGACCGGCTTCCCGCCGGAGCTCCACGTCTGAGGCTTGTGGGTCAGATCGCCGTTGATCTATCGAAGGGAGCATCTGCTCCTGTCGGCAAACGTTCGATTCTCAACATGCTGGAGTCACCGGCCGCTGTGTCGGGTCCGCCAGGTCTCCGCTGTTATCCGCCACAGGACATGACGGTGCAGCCTGTGGCCTTCTTCCACCAAGGGATGATCGAAGTCGTCGGCGGGATCATGAGTCATGCCGATCCGCCTCATCACCGCCTGGGACCTGAGGTTGGTGGTGCTGGTGAACGAGACGACCTCGGTAAGGTCGAGGTCGTCGAAGGCCACACTGAGCGCACAGCGGGCCGCCTCGCTGGCGTAGCCGTGGCCCCAGCTGGACCGGCTCAATCGCCAGCCGACCTCCACCGCTGCTCGCTCCGTCGCGGCGAACGCAACCCTCGAACCTTTGCGCGCGGCCTCCCGGAACCGAGCGCAGCGGACCTGGCAGCTCTTTTTCATCGAGCATGAGGCAGCCCAGCCAACAGGTGGCCCGGGGGCCGCGAACTCCGGCGAAAGGTGTTCAGCAGCCGATGTGTTCCGCCAGAGGTCGGCGGATCCCGGCCACTTCCGCGCCAGGGAACTCACCAATCACTGAGAAGTGGGCCCGCATCGCCTCAGTTCAGCCGCCGGAGCGTCGTTGCCTGGCGCCGAAACCGCGCAGGGTTCGAAGGAAGTCGATCTCGCGGAAGGCCGGCCAGTACGCCTCGCAGAAGTACAGCTCCGAGTAGGCGCTCTGCCAGAGCAGGAAGTTCGACATCCGCTGTTCGCCGCTGGTACGGATCACCAGATCCGGGTCCGGTTGCCCGGCGGTATAGAGGTGCCGGGCGATGTCGTCCATGGTCAGGGACGATGCCACGTCGGCCAGGGAGTCGCCGGCCTCCGTACGCTCGTGCAGATGGTCACGCAACGCGTCGATGACCTCCTGCCGGTCTCCGTAGCCGACGGCGAGCGTGATGTGAGCTCCGGTGGTGCAGGTGCGTGTCGCCTCGACCGCATCCTTGAGGGCACGGGCTGTGGTGTCGGGCAGCGCGTCCAGCATCCCGGCGACGTGCACCTGCCAGCGGGCGTCCCGCCGGCTGAGCCGGTCCGCCATCTGCTCGATGACCCGCATCAGGAAGGCGACTTCCGCGTCACCGCGGCGTCGGAGATTCTCGGTGGAGCACAGGAACACGGAGACGTGCTTGATCCCGACCGCCTCGCACCAGGTCAACATGGTCTCGGCGTGTTCGGCGCCGTACTTGTGGCCAGGCTCGGGTTGGCCATGCCCATCTGCCGGGCCCAGCGACGATTGCCGTCCATGATCAGCCCGACGTGCCCCGGCAGCGGCCCTGCCACGACCTGCCGGCGTAGACGACGGGCATACAGCGTGCCGAGAGGGCTGGTCATGTGCACCTTCCATTGCGAACACCTGTGGTCGGGCGCCTTGGTTCTGTGACGAACCCATCCGGTCCTCACGAGACAGCGCCAAGAAAACCCAGATGATCTTGGCGGAGCTCGGGTGCGTCTTGCATCACTTTCACTGAGCGCGCATCAGCTACGCCGCACCCGCATCAGATCCGCTGAGCGCGGACACACATGTCCCCCTTCACGTGCTCCGATCCGTCTCCGTAACTTGCGGGAATCTACATTCTCGTGAGTTACTCGTCTATGGTTTATTGGAGTTCTTATTTTCCAGAAACAGAAAACCGGAAAATATAGACTGCGGAGATGTCCGAGAGTTCGCCGCGCGGGCCGGTGTGCGTCCGCAGCCGAGCTGCCGGAGTCTCAGGTGATCTGGCGAAGCTGTGTACGGACACGAACGGCGAGCGAGGGAAGGACGCTGAGTGGCGGGCTGGGTGGAGCGCACGGTCGTCAGTGATGGGGTCCGCTTGGTGGCGCACGACTTCGGGGGGCCAGGGGCTCCGGTTGTGCTGCTACACGGGCTGGCCGGTCATTCCGGTGAATGGGATACCGCGGTCGAGTGGATGAGGGAGCAGTACCGCGTCGTCGCTCTTGACCAGCGCGGGCATGGGGCGAGTGAACATCGTCCGGCGGATGCATCCCGGGCTGCGTACGTCGCGGATGTGGTCGCCGTCCTCGGTGAGCTTGGGCTGGCGAACGCGATCCTGGTGGGCCAGTCTCTGGGCGGGCTTACGGCGATGCTCGTGGCGGCTGCGCGTCCTGATCTCGTCCGGGCGCTGGTGATGATCGAGGCGGGGCCCGGTGACCCCAGTCCGGACGGCCCGCAGCACATCGAGAACTGGCTCGCGTCCTGGCCCGTGCCATTCGCATCACGGGCCGCTGCGGCTGAGTTCTTTGGAGGCGGTCCCGCCGGTGCCGGGTGGGCTGCCGGCCTAGAGAAGCACAAAGACGGGTGGCGGCCCCGGTTCGAGCCCGAGTTCATGGTGCGATCCGTGCTGTGGAATCAGGTGCGGTGTCCCACCCTGGTGGTGCTGGCCGAGTCCGGGTTTTTCTCCTCCGAGCAAGCACGTGCGATGACACGTACCCGGCCGGACGCCGTCATCGCGAACGTGCCAGGAGCGGGCCACGACGTGCACCTGGAGAAACCGGAGATGGTGCGAACCGCGATCACGGATTTTTTGAGGGCGCTGTGAGTACGAGATCGGCAGCAGCCTGATTTCTGGGGTGGCGACAGCCGGGGCGAGGGATCGGACAGACTGGCCGCGTCCAGCGGGCAGCCGTCACTTCAGATGAGAGAGCACGACCTGTGACCCAGACGAATCCGGCCGCCGAGGCCGCCACGGCAAACAACGACTCGGCAAGAGCCGAACCTGAGCCGGTTGAGGTGGAGGAGCGGCCGTGTCGTTACTGCGGGCGGCCGGTGCCTCAGCGTTCGGGACGGGGGCGGCCTCGGGCGTACTGTCCGGGGGAAGACTGCCAGGCCCGGGCCAAGAAAGATCGGGAGGTACGGCGCTCGGTGCCCGGCCTCGAAGGGGCGCTCGCCCGCGCCGAGGATCTGTACGAGCGGATGGAGCAGGGGCTGTCCTCCGCGATCGCTCCGCTCGCGGCCGCGCTGGACGCGGAGCTTTCCCCGCGCGGTGTCGAGGCACAAATCAGCGCGGAGCGTGCGCAGGCACAGGCTCGTGTCGCGGCCGCGATGGCGGACGGGCAGGAGGCGGCGGCGCAGGCGCATCGTGCGGAAGAGGAGGCGCGTGCGTCCGCCGAACGCGCCGAGGCCGCCGGGCGGCGCGTGTGTGAGGCCGAGGAGGAGCGCGACGTCGCGCGGGCCGCCGAAGAACGCGCGAACGCCGAGGCCGAGCGGGTACGCGCCGAAGCTCGGGTCCTCGTCGGACAGGTGCGGGCCGAGGCGGAGCAGGCGGTACGCCGGGCGGCCGACGACGCGGCGGAGGCCAGGCGCACCGCCGAGGAACAGGTCGAACGGGCCCGGTCCGAGGTCACGCGCGCCGAGCAGCAGGCTCAGGCCGCGCGCCACGACGCGGCCGAGGCCGTACGCGCCGCCGAGCGCGCCGGGCGCGAGACCGAACGCGCCGTCCTCGACGCCGAAACGGCGCGCGCCGCGCTGACGGAGGCGCGGACCGCGACCGCGACCGCCGAGCGGGACGGCGCGGCGGCCCAGGCACGCGCGGAGGCGGCCGAGGCCGCACGCGACCGCGCCGAGACGCGTACCGCCGAGGTCGACGCCGAGCGTACGTCGGCGCTGAGCGCCCGCGACCGCGCCCAGACCGACACCGAACGCGCGAACACCGACGTCGAACTCGCGCGCGCCGAGACCGAGCGCGCGAACGCGGAGGCCGAGCGGCTGCGCGCCGCCACCGAGAGCCTGCGCCGCGAACTCGACGAGGCCCGCCTGGCCCTGCGCGCCGACCAGGCCCGCATCGCCGACCTCGAACGCGAACGCGCCTCGGCCCGCGCCGACGCCGACGCCCAGCGCGAACGCGCGGTCGCCGCCGAACTCCGCGCCACCGGCAACGCCTGAACCCGGCCTGCGCATCTCCCCCGGGCCCGACCGGGCCGCCGTCGCGACGCGGGGTTGTCGGTAAGACTCGTGCCCCGGTAGGAGTGCCACCGGAGTCCGGCGGAAACGGTCCGCGGGCAGCGCGGTAGTTGCTGGTCACCGCCCAAGCTAGCTCGGCCGTCGCGCCGGGGTGCAGGACCAGCGGCCGTCGTGCCAGCCGCAGGTCTGCTCGTAGCCGGAGCGGAACGATCCGAGCCAGGGGATGTCGTCCTTGTAGCGCGTGGGCGGCGGTGTCGGTGCGAAGTTCGCCGCGTCGTCGGTGCTGCCGCTCCCGTCGTAGCGTGCGACGGTCGGATAGGGGTAGACCGGGCGGGTCCGTACGACGGTGTCGCCCTGGCGCTTCGTGGCGACGAGCCGGTCGGGTGCGACGCCGTTCTCGACCCAGGCGAGGGTGGGGGTGAGCGCGTCGATCGCGTCCGGTCCCTGACCGTCACCGCAGTGGGCGACGCCCGGCAGCATGAACAGGCGGGCGAACCGCTGCGTGGCGTCCGTCCCGCCCATGCGCTCGGTGAGGGCGTGGTAGTAGGCGATCGTCCCGTACGGCGAGATCGCCTGGTCTGCCCAGCCGTGCCAGAGGAGGAGCTTCCCGCCCGCGGCGCGGAAGGCCGTCAGGTCGGGGTCGGTCGCGTCGTAGACGCCGGCCCGCCGGGAGACCTCGCGGAACGTCTTTGAGTCGTAGTGCAGGTCGTGCAGTGTCGCCGACGGCCGGGCGGACGAGTAGGCGAGGTACTTCAGCGTGTTCGTCGCATTGCTCTCGGCTGCGGACGGGGCGCCGGTGGCGGTCGGGGTGACCCAGCGTTCCCAGTTCGCCTCCGAGCCCACGGGCTCACCCCCCGGGTACATCCGCCGGCCCCGCTCGTCGCGTGGCCCGTCGTACAGCTTGCGTACGGCGCCGACCTGCGCGTCGGTGAGGCAGCTCGCGCTGTCGGTTCCCGTCGCGCAGCGCAGGCTCTTCGGGTCGAACGTGCAGGCACGCGGGTCGTCGATCTGGCCGTCGGCCAGGCCGTCCCGCGCGTCGCACTCGCGCAGGACGGCGGCGTGCAGCGCGGGAAGCTTGGCGGCGGTCAGGATGGGCCGGCCGTGCGCGTCGGTGTTGGCGGTGGCGTGCCAGCCCGCGGACCACACGATGAGCGAACTGAGCACCGACGCCGGGGCGCCGGCGACGATGCCGTCGAAGTCATGCGGGTAGCGCTGTGCCTCTGTCATCCCCTGGTGGCCGCCCTGCGAGCAGCCGTCGAAGTAGGAGTAGCGCGGGCCTTGTCCGTAGTAGAGCGCGATGAGCCGTTTGGCGACGAGCGCGACGACGTGGTCGGACCGGTAGCCGAAGTCGGCCCGGAGCTGCGGGTCGGCGCCGAATACGGCGTCGAAGCCGGAGACGCCGACGTGCCCCTCGTTGTTGGTGGCCAGGACGAAGTCGCCGCGGGTCAGCGGCACGCACCCGTCCGTCGCGTCGGCGTAGAAGTCGACGCTCCCGCAGAACGACGCGCACCCGATCTGCAGATACCGCTGCCGCCACGTCTTGGTGGGGAGGAACACGTCGAACTGGATCTGCGGCGCCACGGTTCCCTTGACTTCGCAGGCCGCCGAGCCGTCCGGCGAGGTCGTCGCGGTCGCGGACCCGATGACCGCCGGAGCGCCGGGCGTCCCCGACAGGTCCTGCCCGGCGAGGGCCGCGCAGTCGGTCCTCGGCAGCACCACGGGAGGGCCGGAGGACGAACCGCGCGCCTCGGCGGGCACCCCGGCCACGGCCGTACGGGTCGCGGCCTGGCCACCGCCGGCCATCACGAGGACGGCGAGGACGGCGAGCACGACCGGTAGCGCCCGGACTCCAGCGGTGCGGCCGGCGCGTCCCGGCGCCCGGCCCCATACACGAGCACGCATGAGTGTCCTCCCCCGTCTTCGCGGCGTACGCGGGATCGCGGCGACGCCTGCGACCTCACGACACGAGCATCCGGAAGCTAAGTGTGCCGCGAGCAGGTGTCAATACCGAACCGGACGTCCGTAAATCGCGCCGGATCCTGGCGAAAACCGCCACACCCTCTGACCTGTACCTATTACGGCTGGTAATCAGCTGTATTCGCTCGTGCCCGTTGGCGGCCATTTCCGATCGCTCGGCCACCAACGCCGCCAACAGCGCCGACATCGACCCGCCATCATCGTCCTCGGCATCCTGGCCCTCGACGGCGTCGGCTTCGATCAACCCCAGGATCCGCGCCCGGGCCGGGGCGTCCAGCCGTGCCGGTCATCTGGGGTTGTCGGGCGTTCTAGCTGGTGAGCGCCTTGCAGGCCGTCAGGGCATGTTGCATATGTCGGCGATATGCCGTGCTGCTTAGGCTTCACGTATGCGCGTGCTGATCGTGGAGGACGAGCCCTACCTGGCCGAGGCCGTCCGTGACGGTCTCCGGCTGGAGGCGATCGCCGCCGACATCGCCGGCGACGGCGACTCCGCCCTGGAACTGCTCGGCGTCAACTCCTACGACCTCGCGGTCCTCGACCGCGACATCCCCGGCCCCTCGGGCGACGAGATCGCCCGGCGAATCGTCGCCTCCGGCAGCGGCATCCCGATCCTCATGCTCACCGCTGCCGACCGGATCGACGACAAGGCTTCCGGGTTCGAGCTCGGCGCCGATGACTACCTCACCAAGCCGTTCGAGCTTCGCGAGCTCGTCATGCGGCTGCGGGCGCTGGATCGCAGGCGCGCGTACGCCCGGCCGCCGGTCAGCGAGATCGCGGGCCTGCGGCTGGACCCCTTCCGCCGGGAGGTCTTCCGCGACGGACGTTACGTCGCGCTCACCCGGAAGCAGTTCGCCGTGCTCGAGGTCCTCGTCGCCGCAGAAGGCGGTGTCGTCAGTGCCGAAGAGCTACTGGAGCGGGCCTGGGACGCCAACGCCGACCCCTTCACCAACGCCGTCCGCATCACCGTCTCCGCCCTGCGCAAACGACTCGGCGAACCATGGCTCATCGCCACGGTGCCCGGCGTCGGCTACCGAATCGACACCGGCATGGACACCACCCGCCCTGGTAGCACTCATGAATAGACGCCCAGGACTCAGCGTCCGGCTGAAACTCACGATCAGCTACGCCGGATTCCTCCTCCTCGCCGGCACTCTCCTGCTGGCCGTCGTATGGGTATTCGTGCTGCGCTGGATACCGACCGACGATCCCGTATCCATCCGGAGGACGTTCGGTGGCGTGATCATGATCGGGCCCAACCGCTCCACACTCCTGCGCGGCCTGGCTCCCGCCGCGGCCACGGCACTGGCCTTCCTCCTGGTGTTCGGCCTCCTGGGAGGATGGGTCCTCGCCGGCCGGATGCTCGCACCACTCGCCCGGATCGCAGACGCGGCGCGGACGGCCGCCGACGGATCGCTTTCCCACCGAATCCGGCTACAGGGCCGCAGAGACGAATTCCGCGAACTCGCCGACGTGTTCGACGCCATGCTCGAACAACTCGAATCCCACATCGCCGAACAGCAAAGGTTCGCCGCGAACGCCTCCCACGAACTGCGCACCCCGCTGGCGATCTCGAAGGCACTCCTCGACGTCGCCCGCAACGACCCCACACGGGACCAGAGCGAACTCATCGAACGCCTCCACACCGTCAACACGCGGGCGATCGACCTCACCGAGGCCCTGCTGCTGCTCAGCCGCGACGACCGCAGGAGTTTCACCCGCGAGCCGTTCGACCTGTCCCTCATCGCCGAAGAAGCCGCCGAAACGCTGCTTCCCCTCGCCGAAAAGCGTCAGATCACGCTCGACGTCACCGGCGAGACGACACGGACCGTCGGCTCCGCGGCGCTCCTACTGCGGATGGTGACGAACCTCGTCCAGAACGCCATCGTCCACAACCTCCCCGCCGGCGGCACCGTGACGGTCCACACCGAATCGCAGCACGACGCGAGCGTGTTGCGGGTCGAGAACACCGGCCACCGGCTCCACCCGGAACTGGTACCGACCCTCACCGAACCCTTCCAGCGCGGAACGGAACGCATACGCACCGACGAGCACGCCGGCGTCGGCCTCGGGCTGGCCATCGTGCACAGGATCGTCCGAGCACACGGCGGGACCCTCGACCTCACGCCCCGACCCACCGGTGGTCTCCTCGTCACGATTCGACTTCCGGGCACGCCGTCAGCGGGTCTCGGCTAACGCTCGAGCAGCGGGAGCGCCGGGAAAACGTGGTCCTCCCACAGCAGCCGCGAGGTCTCTTCCGGGTAGGCGGTGACCGTCGACGGCGTGTCGAAGAGCTGTGCGAGGCGGCGGTCGGCGTCGTACGGGGGCCAGCCCGGGTCGCCGTGTGTCGCGAACGCCGTCCACGCCCCGCGGATCCGCGCGGACAGCTCCTCCGCTGCCGGGGAGGGCGGGTCACCGATCAGCACGGCGGGCTGTCCGCTGCTCAGGTTGCCGAAGACGAGCGGCACGTCCAGGCCGTGGCAGGCGCCAAGGCCACCGCCCAATCCCGGGGCGGACCAGGTCAGTTCGTAGAGGTGGGCCCGGCCACCGCCGGCGATCTGCGCGCCGGCGAGGTGGAGGCTCGGCATGCGGAACAGCCAGTCAGCGTTGACCAGTTCGTACAGCTCCTCATCGGCCGCGGCCGGGAATGCCTCCCGGTACCGGCGTGCGCCGTCCGGGCCGGGGGCGAGCATGTGCAGAGCGGTCTCGGTCTGCTCGTTCGTGACCTGGCCGAGCACGCCGTCGATCAGGCTGAACAACCGGTGCTCGTCACGGGTGTGCCCGACGAGAAGGTCGATGTCGCGGGCGGCGCCGTCGGCCAGCGCCTGCCATGGGGCTGCCGGCAGGACGTCACCGTCGACGACCGGCGCGAACGGGATCGGCCGGTGTGTGATCTGCCCCCAGCGCGCCCGCCATTGGACCATTTTGGCGGAGATCGCGTCGCCCGCGGCGGGCAGCCTGACCGGGGCCACCGCCGACAGGCCGGACACCGTGGGCCGTACCCCCAGCTCGGCGGCGCAGGCGGCGGCGATGTCGGCGGCCAGTTCGGGGGAGAAGAACGTCCCCGGCACGCTCTGCGCGATCGCCCGGCGGAAGAGCCCGGCGGCGCGCGGCATGACGAGCAGCGCGGCGACCGATCCGCCGCCCGCCGACTCCCCGAAGATCGTGACCTGGTCCGGGTCGCCGCCGAACACCCGGATGTTGTCCCGCACCCACTGCAAGGCCGCGACCTGGTCGAGCAGTCCCCGGTTTGCCGGAGCTCCGTCGATCTGCGCGAAACCCTCGATACCGAGACGGTAGTTGAGGGTCACGACCACGGTTCCGCTCCGGGCCAGGTGCCCGGCGTCGTATTCCGGGAGGCTGGAGTTGCCGATGACGTAACCGCCGCCGGGGATCCACACCATCACCGGGAGCCCTGCCGCCGGATCCGGTTCCGGTGTCCAGACGTTGAGCGTCAGCCAGTCGTCGCCGTCGGTGTCCGGGGACGCCTCGAGCACGCCGGCCTGCGGAGGTGGCGGGCCGTACGCGACCGCCGGGCGCACACCGTCCCAGCCGCGTACCGGCTGCGGCGCGGCGAAACGCAGGGCGCCGACCGGCGGCTCGGCGTACGGGATGCCGCGGAAGACCGCCAGACCTGCCTCCCGGCCGCCGCGTAGAACGCCTGCCTCGGTGCGGACTTCCGGCTCGGACTCGGACGGCTTGCTGGATGCGGTGACGGCCACGGCGGTTTCCTCCCCTGTTCCTGCTCGGCGGAGCATCCCAGCGGGCGCCATCTGGCGGCAAACCATTTTGGGGCAGAAACCGGAGGTGATCAACGGATTCCTTCTTGTCACCCGCTGAGTCCGGCTCGCGCCGAGGCCGGTATCGCGGGCGTATCGAAAATCGCATACGCCACCGCAACGGTCTTCCGTCTTCAGTGGAGGCACGGACCACAACGACGGTCGGTTCGTCGATCAGGAGAGGACGGTGATCATGGGCTCGTATTCCGTACGTGGTGTCGACCGGCGGCGGCTGCTCGGGTGGGGCGGGTTGGCGGCCGGCGCGCAGCCGGTGGGCGCCCGCCCCGGCCACGCCGACCCGGCACCAGCCGACTTCGACATCCCGCCGGACACCCGGCCCGGCGGGGCCTACGACCGGTACGTGGCGAAGCTGGCCGCCGAGGACAAGTTCTCCGGTGTGGTGCTGTTGTCGCACAAGGGCCGGACGGTGCTGTCCCGCAGCTACGGCATGGCCGACAGGGAGAAGGGGATCCGCAACCACGAGGGCGTCGCGGTCAACCTCTCTTCGGGGATCCAGCCGTTCTGCTCGGTGGCCGTCCTGCAGTTGGTGCAGCAGGGCAGGGTGACGCTGGCGGACACGGTGGGCACCCACCTGAAGGGCTTCGCCACGGAGATCGCCGAGCAGGTGACCATCCACCACCTGCTCACCAGCACCTCCGGGCTGAGCAACGCGGAGATGGACCTGCAACGCATCTTCAACAGCCGGGATGAGGTGCACGAGTTCTACCGGCAGTGGACCCGGCAGGCGAAGCTGGTGGCCGCCCCAGGCGCGGGCTCCCAGGGACACACCGCCGGCACCGGCACCGGCCTCGCCATCGCCGCGCAGATCGTGGAGGCCGTGACCGGCACGACGTACTGGGACTACGCGCACGAGCACATCTTCAGGCGCTGCGGGATGAGCGGCTCGGCGTTCTACACCAGGCCGCAGTGGCTCACCGACGAGCACATCGCGCACTCGTACATGCTGCAGCCCGACGGCAGCCGGGTGGACGCCGTCCGCAACCTGGACAAGGGCAGTCCTGACCCGCAAATACCAGGCAAGAACCCGGGCCGCAGCTTCATCGGCTACGCCGCGGACGACGGCTTCGCCACCGCGCCGGACCTGGTCCGGTTCGCGCACGCGCTGCACGACGGCACGGTGCTGGACCCGCCCTTCGCCGACCTGTTGACCGGGGCGAAGATCCCCCACAGGACGGGCGGGGGCGGCGGTGTCGCACCTGCCCACCCGTCGTTCGAGGCGTACACGATGCCGGTCCAGATCATCAACGGCCAGTGGGTGACCGGGCGCGGCGGCGGCACCGGCGGCAGCACCACCAACTGGAACATCTACCCGGACACCGGCTGGGTCGGCGTCGTACTCAGCAACTACGACGACGTGGCGATACAGCAGATCGGCCAGCAGGAGAACCAGGCCGTCACCGGCCGGCGCTGACACGAAGAGAAGCGAGGCGGCGTGCTCAAGGGATGGCACGGCTGGATCGGTACGTTCACCGGCGTGGTGCTCATCACGGGGGCCGCACTGCCGTTGGCCGCGCTGGCGGTGTGGGCTCTGGCGCACCGTCGGAGGGTCACCAGCACCACGCCGGCGTGGCGGATGTCGCTGGCCGAGGTCGGCATCGTCTACGGGACGGCGCCGTGGGTGTGGATGATCATGTTGCCGGGCAGCCGGGCCGGCGTCGCCCCCGCTCGGGTGAGCCTGGTACCGCTGCGGGACCTGCTCACGATCCTCGCAGGCGATCCGGCGACGGCGACGGGCCAGGTCGTCGGCAACCTGCTGGTGTTCGCGGCGCTGGGGTTCTTCGGCCCGATGCGGTTCGCGTCGCTGGCGTCGGCACGGCGGATCCTGGCGCTCGCGGCGGGCTGCTCGGTCCTGGTCGAGACCGCGCAGTACGTCCTGCGGCTGGACCGGGTGTCCTCTGTGGACGATGTACTGCTCAACACCGCCGGCGCCGGGCTGGCCGCGCTGGCGTCGCGCCGCTGGTGGTGTGGTTCTCACAGGTGAGACCCATCACGACAGGAGGGTGCGCCAGCGGTCGGCGGACTCCAGGAGGTCCAGGCTGACCCGTTCCAGGAACGCCCCTCCCCTGGCCATCCGTTGCCCCACGGGCTTGTCGAGACCGAACGTCTCCGCCGCCGCCATCGCGGCCTGCGCGGCCTCGAGGGTCTGCTGCGAGCTGACCACGATCGAGTGGTACCAGGCGTCGTCGTCGACCACGTAGACGTCGCGACGCCGCTGCGGATCGCGCTCGCGCCGGACGTATCCGTGCTGGACCAGGTAGTTCACGGACACGGAGACGGAGGCCGGGCTGACGTTCAGCCTCCGGGTCAGCTCGGCCGCGGTGCGCCTGCCGTCCTCGGACAGCAACAGGTCGAGGTGTACGCGCGCGGTCATCCTCGGCAGCCCCGTCCTGACCGCCATCTCGACGATCTCCTCCTCCATCGCGTCGCCCTGCGGTCCGGCCTCGCGTGGGGGTGCCGGTATGCCACGGCGTGCCCGCTGGCTCGTCGCGTGGTGCGCCTGCTGGGGCCGGTAGTCGCCGGGGCCACCGTTGCGTCCGACCTCCCGGCTGATCGTCGAGGTCGGCCGGTCGAGCCGCCTGGCGATCTCGGCGTAGGAGAGCCCGTCGGCGAGTCCGGCCGCGATGCGCTGGCGGTCCTGCTGGGTCAACCGTCCTCCTGGCATGCCGGCAGTATTGCCTTCGCCGCCACCCATTGCAATGCATCGGTGCATTCGACTCCAGCCGTCATTGCATCAATTTACCGCCTCTCATCTGGGCAAACACCAAAAGCTCAATTGACGCCAACCCTGATTGCAACGTAGCTTTCGAGGGATCCCAAAACACGTACTATCGCAAAACGAGGACTGGCCATGGGCGACCTCCACACCGTCACTACGCTGCCGACGGCGCGTCAGCGCGGCTGCCCCTTCGACCCTCCGGCGGAGCTGACCGAGGCCCGCCGGCATGGCCCCATCAGCCGCTACCACTTCCCCGGCGGACATCCCGGCTGGCTGATCACCGGGTACGACCTGGTCAGGGCGGTCCTGGCCGACTCACGGTTCAGCTCCCGCAAGGAGCTCATGCGCCACCCGACCATCGACATGACCGGCATGGAGATCCCTCCGGTGCCGCCCGGGGAGTTCCTCCTCATGGACGAGCCGGAGCACGGGCGCTATCGGAAACCGCTGGTGGGGAAGTTCACCGTACGGCGGATGCGGCTGCTCACCGAGCGCATCGAACAGATCACCGCCGAGCGGCTGGACGCGATGGAGAAGGCCGGGCCGACGGCGGACCTGGTGACCGCGTTCGCCAAGCCCATCCCGGCCATCGTGATCTGTGAGCTGCTGGGCGTGCCGTACGAGGACCGGGGCTCCTTCCAGGAGAACATCGACGCGTTCCTCAGCGGGGAGTCGAGTGACGAGGACCTGATCGCGGCCTACACCGCGACCCAGCAGTACCTCGCGGAGCTGGTGGCCGCCAAGCGCGCGAACCCCACCGACGACGTGCTCAGCGACCTCACCGACGGCGATCTGACCGACGAGGAACTCAAGGGGATGAGCCTGATCCTGCTGGCGGCCGGGCTCGACACCACCGCGAACATGCTGGCGCTGGGCACCTTCGCGCTGCTGCGCAACCCGGCGCAGCTCGCCGCGCTGCGCGCCGACCCCACGCTCGTCGACCGGGCCGTGGAAGAGCTACTGCGGTATCTGAGCGTCGCCAAGACCTTCATGAGGACGGCGCTGGAGGACGTCGAGCTGGGCGGCCGGACCATCAAGGCCGGTACGACGGTCATCCTGTCGTACCATACCGCCAACCGTGACCCCGAGCGCTTCGTCGATCCCCAGGTGCTCGACCTCGAGAGGCATGGCGGCGGGCACCTGGCCTTCGGCCACGGCATCCACCAGTGCCTGGGTCAGCAGCTCGCCCGCGTCGAGATGCGGGTCGCGTTCGTCGCGCTGCTCAAGCGCTTCCCGACGCTGCGCCTGGCCGTACCGGCCGAGGAGGTCGCGCTGCGCCCGGAGACCGCGGACATCTACGGGGTGAAGAGCCTCCCGGTCACCTGGGACGTGTGACGGGTCTACCGGGTCGCGGCCAGGGCGAACAGCTCCGGCACCGGCTGGTCGCCGTCGTCCTCGGCGGTCTCGCGCAGGGCGAGACCGGCGCCGGTCAGGGCGTTCAGCAGTACGGGCAGCGGGACGTTGACCACGCCGACGCGGGAGCGGATTCCGTCGCCGAGCAGCGGGTGTTCTTCGACGCGCTCGTGGCGGCGGTATCCGGGGTGCACGACGCAGGAGCCCTGGCCGTCGCGTTCGACGAAGACGCCGCCGAAGCAGGGATGCGCGGCGACGACCACGAGGCGGCCGCCCGGCCGGAGGACCCGATGGGCCTCGGCGAACACCGGCGGCAGTTCGTCGAAGTCGGTGGTCGTCATGATCGTGGCGACGGCGTCGACGGACCCGTCGGCGAGGGGGAGGCGGGCGGCGCCGGCGACCATCGCGGCACCGCCCGTACGGCGGAAGAGCTCGACCTGCCGGGCGGAGACGTCGACGCCGATCGCCCGCCAGCCCAGGCCGGTCAGTACGGGGAGGTGCGCGCCACCGCCGCAGCCGAGGTCGAGGCAGAGGCGGCCGTGGCCGTCGCCGAGCAGCCGGGCCAGCAGGCGATCCGCCGCGCGGGCGAACGGCAGCCCCACCCCGCTGGTCACGTAGGCGTCGTACCAGTCGGCGTATTCGTCGTAGCGCTGTCTCACGCACCGATCTCAGCACAGGATTCGTGGACGATCTCGCATTTCCACGCGTCGCGCGACTGGGTGTGCAGCCGCCAGTAGTGCTCGGCGATGTCTTCGGGGTCGACTCAGCAACCTCGAGCGCGAACGCGGCCTCATCACCAAGACGATCACCCGGCTCCAGGCGACGCAGCGGACGCTCGACACCATGCTCCTGCGCATGACCGACGGGTCCTGATCAGGATTTCGACGGCCGGGCGCGTACGTGCATCCGCTCGCCCTGCCGTCCGAACAGGCTGAGGATCTCGACCGGCTCCGGGCCCGCGTTGGTGAACGCGTGCGGGACGCGGGTGTCGAACTCCGCGGCCTCGCCGGCGGTGAGGACCAGGTCGTGCTCGCCCAGGACCAGCCGCAGCCGGCCGGACAGGACGTAGAGCCACTCGTAGCCCTCGTGCACGCGCTGCTCCGGCTCCCCCACGCCGCCGTGCCCGGCCGGGATGACCTGCTTGTACGCCGCCAGGCCGTCGAGCTTGCGCGTCAGCGGTACGAAGGTCATGCCGCCGCGGGTGAACGGGCGGACGTGGATCCGCGGGTCGCCCGTCGGTGGCGCGCCGACCAGCTCGTCCAGGGGTACCCGGTGGAAGCGCGCCAGCGGGAGCAGCAGTTCGAGGGTGGGTTTGCGCTGCCCGGACTCCAGGCGCGACAGGGTGCTGAGGGAGATCCCGGTGGTCTCGCTGAGCCCGGCCAGCGTGATGCCGCGTTTTTGGCGCAGTGCCCGCAGGCGCGGACCCACGGAGGTCAGGACGGTCGTGAGGTCGCTGTCTGCCATGCACCTATTTGCCATCTCGGCAACGATGTTTGTCAAATGGTCGAGCGCGGACGCACCATCTCCGATGAACGGAGGTACTCACATGACCGAACATCTCGACATTGTGATCATCGGCGGCGGAGCGGCGGGGCTGAGCGGCGCACTGACCCTGGCGCGGGCGCGCCGCTCGGTGCTGGTGGTCGATTCCGGCCGGCCGCGCAACGCCCCCGCGCAGCACGTCCACACGTACCTGGGGCGTGAGGGGGTCTCACCGGAAACCCTGCTGGCCACCGGCCGCGCGGAGGTGACCGGCTACGGCGGCGAGATCGTGGACGGCGAGGTCGTGGCGGCCGAGCGCCGCGACGACGGGGACTTTCGCGTCGTGCTCGCGGACGGGTCCGCCGTCACCGCGCGGCGGTTGCTGGTGACGACCGGCCTGGTCGACGAGCTGCCGGAGGTCCCGGGGCTGGCCGAACGCTTCGGCCGTACGGTTCTGCACTGCCCGTACTGCCATGGCTGGGAGGTCCGCGACCAGCCGATCGGCGTCCTGGCCACCGGGCCGATGGCGGTTCACCAGGCGTTGCTGTGGCGGCAGTGGAGCGACCGGGTGACACTGTTCGCGCACGACGCGCCCGCCCTCGGTGAGGAGGAGCACGAGCGGCTGGCCGCCCGCGGCATCGCCGTGGTGGAGGGGAAGGTGACCGGGTTGACCGGTGACCCGCTCATCGGCGTGAACCTGGCCGACGGCCGGGTCGTCCCCTGCCAGGCCATGGCGGTCCTTCCACGCCTCACCGCGCGTACCGGTCTCCTCGAGGGCCTGGGGCTCGAGGCGGTCGAGGAAGAGGTCGGCAGCCGGATCGACGCCGACCCGCACGGGGCGACGCGGGTGCCCGGTGTGTGGGTGGCGGGCAACGTCACGGCCCTTTTCGACACCGTCATCGGCGCCGCCGCCGGAGGCGTACGCGCCGCGGCGGCGATCAACACCGACCTGGCCGAGGAGGACACCCGACGGGCCGTCGAAGCGCGCCGGGGAACCCACGAGGACTACTGGGACGCCCGCTACCGCCAGAGCGAGCGGATCTGGAGCGGCAACCCCAACGACGTCCTCGTACGGGAGGCCACCGACCTGGCGCCGGGCCGGGCCCTGGACCTGGGCTGCGGCGAGGGCGCCGACGCGGTCTGGCTCGCGCGGCGCGGCTGGCGGGTCACCGCCACCGACATCTCCGGCGTCGCCCTCGAGCGCGCGAAACGGCACGCTGCGGAGGCCGGAGTCGACGACCGGATCGACTGGCAGCAGCATGACCTCGCGGAGTCGTTCCCGGACGGGGTCTTCGACCTCGTCTCCGCCCACTTCTTCCACTCCGAGCGCGACATGCCCCGCGAGCGGATCCTGCGGACCGCGGCCGCGGCCGTCGCCCCGGGCGGCGTGCTGCTCGTCGTCGGGCACGCCGGGTTCCCGTCGTGGGCGCACCACCATGCTCCCGACCTGCACCTTCCCACGACGGACGAGGTCCTGGAGTCCCTCGAGCTGCCGGCCGGGCAGTGGGAGGTGCTGCTCAGCGGAGAACACGAGCGGACCCAGACCACCCCCGACGGGCGGCCCGGCACGCGTACGGACAACGCCCTCAAGGTCCGGCGCCTCAGCGCACCGCCGAGCCGATGAAGGCCTCCTGACATTCCAGCTCGCGCTTGGAGACCTCGAGCGGGAACTGCAGGAATCCGTGCGCGGCCTCGGCGATCACCTCGAGCGACGCCTCGATCCCGGCGGCGCGCCACCGGTCGTACATGAACAGCGTGTCGTCCAGCAGCGGGTCCTGGGTGCCGACCACGAACCGGGCCGGTGGCATGCCGGTCAGGTCGGCGTACAGCGGTGAGATGTCGGGGTCGCGGCGTCGTTCGAGGTCGGCGCCGGGCAGGAACTGATCGAGGAACCACTCGATGATCGGTGTGGACAGGATGAGGTCGTGGTCGCCCCACTGGCGCTGGCTGGGTGTCATCGACAGGTCGAAGGCGCCGAAGGTGAGCTGCGCGGCGCGGAAGGCGCGGGCGTACTCGCCGAGGCGCAGCAGGGCGACCACGGCGAGGTGTGCGCCGGCCGATTCGCCACCGATGACGAGCCGGTCGGTGCCGAACTCCTCCGCGGCATGAGAGATCAGCCAGCGGGCGACGTCCTCGCAGTCGTTCGGCGCGGCGGGATACGGGTGTTCGGGCGCGAGCCGATAGTCGACGCTGACGACCACGACCGAGGCGGCCTGCGCGACACGCCACAGCAGCGGGTCCTGCGCGGAGGCCGAGCCGAGTGTCCAGCCGCCGCCGTGGACGTGCAGGTACACGCCGTGGACGACGGGCGGGGTGAAGACCCGTACCGGGATCGCGCCGTCGCGGCCGGGCAGGGTGCGGTCCTGACCCTCCTTGAGGCGTACGGGCGCGGGGAACGGCCCGTCGCCACGCGCCCGCGCGGCCCGGATGGCCGGCGGATCGTCGACCTCGTAGTGCGCCGGCGTGGCCTCGAGGACCCTGGCGAGGACCTTGTTGAACGCCCGGGTGTTCTCCGCGACGTCCTCGCCTGTCGTGATCAGCATGGGACTAGCTTGCATCGGACGCCCGGCGCCGCCAAGGGCCATCGGCCGTTGCGGGACAGGCCGCCGCCGGTCATACTCAGGCCGTGATCTCTCGTGGAAAGGGCGTCCTGCGCCCCAGCCGATGAGGCCCGGCGGGTGGGAGCCCGAGCTCCCCAGCACCCCCGATGCCCATCCTGCGTTTCTCGCTCACGCACTCACCCTCGCGGCCCTGCACGGCCCCGGCCCATGGCCGGACGGCGGAAGTCCGCTTCCCGACGAACCACCGCGTCCAGACGACGGCGAGGCGTTCATGCCCAGTGTCGTACTGGACGGGATCCGCACCCACCACTTCCGTACCGAACCGGCCGGTGACGCGGCGGAGACGATCGCCGAGCTGGTCGACGCGCTCGCACGTACCACGCCCGGTCCGGAAGCCCTCGCGGCGCTGCACGAACGCCTCACCGAGCAGCAGGCGCTGTCGATCGCCGACGACCTGGTCGCGGAGCTGTCCCGGCGGCGGTCGCCGAGGGACGGTCTGCATCGGGTCGCGCGGTACCTGGCCGAGCACGGGACGCGCCGCGAACCGGTGAAGATCGGGGTCGTCCTGCTGGGGGTCTCCGGCGGCGAGCGCGACCGTGACCTGCTGCTCCTGCTCGGCGTGCTCGAGGAGCTGACGCTGTACGCCGTCGTGGCGCTGGGGAGGACCCAGCCCGACCGGTGGCGGGCCACCTTCGAGCTGGCCCAGCGCGTGCGGGGATGGGGCCGGATCCACGCCGTGGAACGCCTCAAGGGCTGCGACGACCAGGACGTCAAGGACTGGCTGCTGCGGGAGGGCTTCCGCAACGGCGTGATGAACGAGTACCTCGCGCACCTCGCGGCCACGACCGGCGGCCTCTTCTCCGCGCTGCGGGGCGACGACGTGGACGACGCGCTCCTCGACGGTGCCGGGGCCATCCTCGCCGCGCTCGCGATGGGCGGGCCGGCAGAGGACCTGCGTGACTACGACGACGCCCTGCCCGCCCTGCACCGGTACGCGGAGCTGATGGCCGGGGCGGAGCCCAGCCTGCGGCGGCTCGACGACCTGCTGACCATCGCCGCCCTCACGAAGGAGCCGGACCCCGGCTGGCCTGCGGATCAGGTGGTCACCGCGCGCTTCCGAACCCTGCTGGAGCGGCCCGCCTGGGGCGACGTCGTACGCGGCGTGCTGGCCGACCCCGCCGACGAGTACGCGTTCAACGTGGCCCTGTCCTGCGCCGGCCGGCTCGGCCTGCCCGTACTGCCCGACGCCATGGCCTGGCTGGAGAACGACCCGCTCAACGGTTACGTCTGGCAGTGGGTACTCCGGCACGCCGGCCCCGATACGGTCACCGACGTCACGTACCTCGCCGAACGCCTGATCCCGCTCGACGGCGTCGACACGGGACCCGACCGCAACGCCGGGTTCGGCCCCGCGCACGCGGCCGAGCGCGCCCTCGAGGTCGTGGTCGGCGGCCTTACGAGGCACCCGGGAGCCGGGCTCACGCTCCTCCGCGCGGCCCTGGCGAGCCGGGTGATCCAGCTACGCCGCGCGGCGTTCCGCACACTGGCGGCCTGGCCACCGGACTCCCGCCCCGATCGGGCCCTCGACTGGGTCGACACCGCCGCCCGCCGGGAGTCCAACGACGAACTGCGCGACGAGATGACCGTCTTCCTGATCGAGGCCGCGTCCCGACCTGCGGACTAAATCGGTCGCAAGCCCGCCGGGCACCTCAATATCCTCGAGCGGTGCTGAAGCCCGACTTTCCGCTCAGGACCGAGCGGCTGATCCTGCGTCCGTACACCCTCGACGACCTTGATGACCTGTACGCGTTCCAGTCCCGGGCGGACGTCGCCCGCTATCTGTACTGGGCTCCGCGCGACCGCGACGAGGTGCGCGAGGCGCTGGAGCTGAAGATCCGCAACACGGTGATCGGGGACGAGGGCGAGATGCTGGTGCTCGCGGCGGAGCTGCCCGAGACCGGCCGGGTGATCGGCGAGGTCGTGCTGATCTGGACCAGCCGCGAGCACCGGCAGGGTGAGGTCGGCTACGTCTTCCACCCCGATCACCACGGCCACGGGTACGCGACCGAGGCGACCGAAGTGGTCGTGCGGCTGGGCTTCGAGGGGCTCGGCGTGCACCGCCTCATCGGCCGCCTCGACGGCCGCAACACCGCCTCGGCGCGCGTGCTGGAACGCCTCGGGATGCGGAAGGAGGCCCACTTCGTGCAGAACGAGTTCGTCAAGGGCGAGTGGGCCGACGAAGCGGTCTACGCGATGCTCGAGGACGAGTGGCGCGCCCGTGGGACGACAGGCCCCGCCTAGAGACGGGTTTTGGCCCCGGTTGAGCTCCGGCCCGCCTAGTTCTCCTCGATCGTGATACCGAACGCGGAGGCCATGGCCCACATGAGGCTCTGCGCGTCGGTGGCCGACACTGTGGCGCCGCGAAGGCTCTCGACGCCGCCGACGCCTGACAGGTCGCAATCGCTGAACCGGGCGTTGATGACCTTCGCCTGGGAGAACTGCGTGCCGGTCAGGCGGCAGTTTTCGAACAGCACGCCGTTGAGAGTGGCGGCCTGGAAGCTGGCCTCCGTCAGGTCGCAGTCGCGGAAGGTCACATCCCGCAGTGTCGACATCCGGAACCGGGTGAGGTTGGCTCGGCAGTCGGTGAACACGACGTCGCGCATGCCGCAGTCGATCCAGGCCAGCCCGGTGAGCCTGGAGTTCGCCAGGTGGGTGGTGAACAGCTGGCCATCGATGATCTGCATGTTGGCCAGATCGCAGCGGACCAGCTCGACGTCCTCGAGCCGGGCCCGTGGCAGGACCACACCGGGGATCTGGGCATCGGTGAATCGGCACCGGTTCACCTCGACGTCCTCGGCCTGTATCCCGGTCCAGCCGCCGCCATGAAGGTCGAGGGACGACAGCGCCTGGTCGTCTCCGACCGGCTGCTCGGCGACGGCGATGCGAGTCAGCCGGAGCGGGAGCCTGGGAGCGGCCGGCTGGCGAAGCCGAGTCACGCCACGGGAATTCGGCATTGCCCGAGCGTATCGACGAGCACTGCGGCAGATGCGGTCGACTAGTTGAAGGGCGTGCCCGCGCGTTCGAAGGCGAGGAGTTGTTCCTTGCGCTGGATGCCGCCGCCGTAGCCGGTGAGGGAACCGGTGGAGCCGATGACGCGGTGGCAGGGCACGATGATGCTGACCGGGTTGTGGCCGTTGGCCAGACCGACGGCGCGTGCGGAGGTGGGTGCGCGTCCGAGGCGTTCGGCCAGCTCGCCGTAGGTGACGGTCTCGCCGTACGGGATCGCCCTCAGCTCGTCCCACACCTGCCGCTGGAACGCCGTGCCCTGCATGGCCAGTGGCAGGTCGAAGTCCGTACGCCGGCCGGCGAAGTAGTCGCGGAGCTGGCCCGCCGCTTCGGCGAACGGCTCGGGGTCGGGTTCGCCGAAGGTCTCCTCGGCGGGCCGGTAGCGCTGCCGGTCCATGTAGAGGCCGGTCAGGACGCCGTCCTTCGCGACGAGGGTGAGCGGTCCGACGGGACTGTCCACCACGGTATGGGCCCGCATTTGAGGTCCTCTCTTTCAGGCGGGAAGCCGGTTGATGGGGTGTTCGCCGGTCGCCCACAGATATTGGACCGCGTAGGCGCGCCAGGGCCGCCACGCCTCGGCGTGACGGGTCAGGGCGACCGGGGTGGAAGGGAGGCCGAGCGTACGGGCGGCGTTGCGTACGCCGAGGTCGGTGGGGGTGAACGCGTCGGGGTCGCCGAGCGCGCGCATCGCGATCACCTCGATCGTCCAGGGTCCGAGGCCGGGCAGGTCGGCGAGGCGTTCGCGCGCCTGCGCCCAGTCGCTGCCGGGGCCGAGGTCGAGGTCGTCGCCGGCCAGCGCCGCGGTGAGTCCGGCGATCGTCTCCCGGCGCGTCTTCGGCATGGCCAGGGACTCCGGGTCGAGGCCGGTCAGCGCCGCCGGGTCGGGGAACAGGTGGGTGAGGCCGCCGGCCGGGTCGTCGATGGGCTTGCCGTACGCGGTGACGAGACGGCTCGCGTGGGTGCGGGCGGCGGCGGTGGAGACCTGCTGGCCGAGCACGGCGCGTACGGCGAACTCCGCGCCGTCGACCGTACGGGGCACGCGCCGCCCGGGGCTCTTGTCGACGTGCGGACGCAGGTGGGGGTCGCCGCGGAGCAGGTCGTCGACGGCCACCGGGTCGGCGTCCAGGTCGAGCGTCCACCGGCACCGGCTGATCGCGATGGACAGGTCGCGCAGGTCGGTGAGTGAGAGCTGGCAGGCGACGTGGTCGGGCGTGGGCCTCAGCGACACGACGCCGTGGCCGTGCGGGAGGCGCAGCGTGCGGCGGTAGGCGCCGTCGCGCCACTCTTCGACGCCGGGTACGGCCGTCGCGGCCAGGTGCCCGAACAGGTTGTCGGGGCACAGCGGCGTACGGAACGGCAGCCGTAGCGACAGCGCGCCGGAGGTGGCGGCCGGGTGTCCTCCTCGCACGCGCTGGCGCAGCTCCGTCGGTGACAGCGCGAACACCTCGCGGACGGTGTCGTTGAAGGCGCGGATGCTGGAGAAGCCGGCGGCGAACGCGATGTCGCTCATCGGCAACGTGCTGGTCTCGATCAGCAGCCGCGCGGTCTGCGCGCGGTGGGCGCGGGCCAGCGCGAGCGGTCCGGCGCCCAGCTCGGCGTGGAGCTGGCGTTCGATCTGACGGGTGCTGTACCCGAGGCGTTGCGCCAGGCCGGGGACGCCGTCGCGGTCGATGACGCCGTCGGCGATGAGGCGCATCGCGCGCGCCACCAGGTCGGCGCGCTGGTTCCACTCCGGGGATCCGGGGCTGGCGTCGGGTCGGCAGCGTTTGCACGCACGGAACCCGGCCTGCTGCGCGGCCGCGGCGCTGGGGTAGAACTCCATGTTCTTCACCTTGGGCGGTACGACCGGGCAGCTCGGGCGGCAGTAGATGCCGGTAGTGAGCACCCCGGTGAAGAACCAGCCGTCGAAGCGGGCGTCCTTGGACTGCACCGCTCGTACGCACCGTTCGACGTCCTCATGCATGTCCACCACATTGCCGGTGGTGACGGCTCCGCGCTAGCGGAAATTCGACATCACCCTGCGGCGACCCGCGGACACGGTTCGGCAACGGATCCATCGCCGATCTTGCCGGGCCACCCCCTCGGTGCCACATTTCGCCCAGGAAGGCCGAAAGCGGTCCTCGGGGTTTCTGTGAGAACGAGTCCTTGGAGGACCGTCGTGGTTCGACGTGTGTTCACTACGGCCCTGGCCGTGGGCGCCCTGCTCGGCGGATTCGTCGCGGCCACGCCCGCGCACGCCGACGGCCCCGGCTCTGGAGCCCCCTGGGTGGTGACCCTCGGCGACTCCTACATCTCCGGTGAGGCGGGCCGCTGGGCCGGCAACTCCAACAACGGCGAAGCCGGCATCGACGCGCTCGGCGACGCGGCGTACTACGACAACGCCGGGCACACCGCCGAGCAGATCGCCCGCTGCCACCGGTCGCAGTCCGCGGAGGCCTACCTCGGCGGCGGGGTGAACGGCTACGACCTGGCCTGCTCCGGCGCGATGACGGCGACGTACACGGAGTCCGACGGGCGGTTCAAGCCCGGCCTGGACTTCTACTCCGACGGCGCGAACCAGGGCCAGGCCCTGATGCTGCAGAACTTCGCGGCCACGCACAACGTACGGATGGTCGCGGTCTCGATCGGCGGCAACGACTTCGACTTCTCCTCGATCGTGCAGAGCTGCGTCGAGGACTTCCTGCTCTCGCCGTCCTGGGCGCCGGACTACTGCGCCGACGACGCGTCGGTGACCGCGGAGTTCACCCCGTCGAACGTCGCGACGCAGACCGCCGCGATCGCGCGGTCCCTGCGCAACGTACGGCAGGCGATGGCGAACGCGGGCTACGCCGACTCCGCGTACACGATCCTCGTGCAGGACTACCCCTCCCCGATCCCGAACGGCTCCGGCTTCCGGTACGCCGAGACCGGCTACACGCGTCAGTCCGTCGCCGGCTGCGGGTTCTGGGACGACGACGCGAACTGGGCGAACTCCACGGCGCTGCCGACGATCGACAAGGCCGTCGCCGACGGCGTCACCGCCAGCGGCCTGTCCAACACCGTGACGATGCGGCTGTCCTCGGTGTTCAACTCGCGGCGGCTGTGCGAGAACACCGTCGGGCTGCTGGAGGAGAAGGGCCTGACCTCCTGGACCCAGGCCGGCGCGGTCGACAAGACCGAGTGGATCAACATGATCCGTACGGTCACGACCATCGGCTCGGACTTCTACGTGCAGGAGTCCCTGCATCCGAACCACTGGGGCCAGCTCGCGCTGCGCGACTGCCTACGCCAGGCCTACAACGGCGGTGTGCCGCGCGGCGGCCGGTGCACGATCGCCGGCACCGGTACCGACGCGCAGGGCGAACCCCGGATGAGCCTGGGCTGACACACCCGGCCGGGTGCGCCGGGCCGGCCGCGGTGGGCCCTACCATCGGGGGATGACAACGGCCCAGGACAGGCCACAGGTCGGTCCGCCCTGGACGGGCCGGCCGCGCCGCGCCGATCTGCTCTGCTGGTTCGGCATCGCGCTGAGCGGCGTGTACGCGCTGGTGCTCATCCCGGTACGGCCGCTACTGATCGGGAACCACCCGCTGCTGGTGGAGCTGCTGACCGGCAGCATGAGCTCGATCGTGGCCGCCGGAGCGTTCGCGCGCGTCGGGCAGGTCCCGCTCGCGCTGGCCGTGCTCTCCGCCGTCCCCGGAATGATCATGTTCGACCCGTTCTACTGGTGGGCGGGGCGGCGCTGGGGGCGCGGCATGCTCACGCTGGTCGCGGGCGGCAGCCGCCGCGGCGGCCGGCTGATCGCGCGGGCCGAGCGGTTCGGGCACCGGCTGGGCTGGCTCGGCGTGGTGTTCGCCTACTACCTGCCGGTCCCGGCGGCGTTCCTGTTCATCATCGCGGGTTGGACCGGCATGCGGCTGGCCGTCTTCGTGCTCCTCGACATCACCGGCTCGCTGCTGTGGATCGGCCTGCTCGTCGGGCTCGGCTACTACCTGGGCCAGGACGCCGTCGACGTGGTCAAGACGATCTCCCACTACGGGATGTGGGTCTCGATCGGCCTGGTCGTCGCGGTGCTCGTGTCCCAGCGCGTACGCGGTCGCCGCGCCGTGAGCCAGGACGTGTCGCTCTAGGGACGAGGCGGCAGCGAGTCGACGCCGGGCGGGGACGAGGGCCACACCAGCAGCACCGGGCACGGCGCGTGGTCGACGACGAAGCGCGTCTCGCATCCCAGGCTGTGCGGGCCGAGCCGGTCGCGTTCGCCGTCGCGGGCGCAGACCAGCAGGTCGGCGTCCTCGGCCGCCCGTACGACCTCGTGCTCGACGCGGCCGTGGCGCCGTTCGCGGTGCGCCGGCCGGCCCAGCCTCGCGGCGGCGGACGCCAGCAGCGCGTCGGCCGCGGAGTCCGACAGCGCCTCCAGGCGTTCGCCGGGGTCGCGTCCATGAGGATGCCCTCGGCCGAGCAGCCCTGCGAACGCGCCGTGCGCGGTGTCGGCGAGGTCGTCGCCGGTGACGTGGAGCAGCACGAGGTCGGCGTCGCCGGGCGCGTGTGAACGCGCCGCGTCGACGGCCGCCTCCCAGGTGCCCTCGGTGACCCAGATGATGACGGACATGCGCGTCAGCCTCCGATCGTCGCCAGGGCCACCCAGAGTGCCACCGTTGAGGTGATCAATGTCGCCGGTACGGTCACGGCGCCGAGGCGGGTGAAGTCGCCCAGCGCCGGTACGTGGTCGCGTTCGTGCAGGACACGCCGCCACAGCAGGGTCGCGAGCGAGCCGACGTAGCTGAGGTTCGGGCCGAGGTTGACCCCGATCAGGACCGCCAGCACCGGCCCCGGGCCGGCGGGCGCGGCGAGCGGCAGCAGCGCCAGCACGGCGGGCAGGTTGTTGATCAGGTTGGCCAGGACCGCGGCGACCGTGGCGACGGCCAGCAGGGCGGGCAGGCTCGAGCCGTGCGGCAGCAGCCGCCCGACCGCCGTGTCCAGCCCGTTGCCCACGACCGCCTTGACGACGACGCCGAGCGCGAGCACGAACAGGCAGAACATCGGTCCGGCCGCCGAGACCAGGCCGGCCGGCGTGACCCGCCGCCGTACGAGGGCGCGCGCCGCCAGGACCAGCGCGCCGGCCAGCGCCGCCCACGCCGGGTTCAGCCCGGCGAAGGAGGTCACGGCGAACCCCGCCAGCGTGCACGCGAGGACGACGAGCGTGAACACCGGTACGTCGATGCGGCCGGTCCGCTCGACCGGGTGCCCGCCCGCGGCCAGGTCTGCGCGGAAGAACCTGCGGAAGACCAGGTACTCCACGCCGACGGCGGCCAGCCAGGGTAGGGCCATCAGCGCGGCGAACCGGGTGAAGGACAGGCCGCTGGCCGGGAACGCGAGCAGGTTGGTCAGGTTCGAGACCGGCAGCAGCAGGGATGCCGAGTTGGCCAGGTGCGTGCACGCGTACACGTGCGGCCGAGGGCGCGTCTGCACCCGTGAGGCGGTCACGAACACCACCGGCGTGAGCAGTACGACGGTGGCGTCCAGGCTGAGCACGGCCGTGACCAACGCCGCCACCGCGAACACGCCGGCCAGGAGCCGCTGGGGGCGGCCGTGGCTCAGCCGAGCGACCAGCTCACCGGCTGCGGCGAACAGGCCCTCCTCGTCGCACAGCCCCGCCAGCACCAGTACGGCCGTCAGGAACCCGACGACCGGCAGCAGCGCGCGTACCTGCGTCCACGCCGCCTGGGGTGAGAGCGCGCCGACCGCGACGACCAGAACGGCCGCGGGTACCGCCGCGACGGCCTCGGGCGCACCCCGTGGCCGCGCGACCGCGAACGCGAGTACGGCCAGCAGGGCCGTGACGGAGACGATCTCGTTGACGATGGCGCCCAGCACGGCCTCCCAGTGCCTCACGTGGCATTATGTCGGACCGCCCGCCCCCGATGCCGCTACGGTTCGGGTGGTGATGAGCTTTCTCGAGGGGTTGTTCCGACTCAGTGGCCGGGTCGCCGTGGTGACCGGCGGCAGCTCCGGGATCGGGCGCGGCATCGCGACCGCCCTGGCACGCGCGGGCGCGCAGGTCGTGCTCGTCGCCCGCCGGGAGGCGGAGCTGCGCGAGACCGTCGCCGAGCTGACCACGCGCGACTGCCGCGCCGCGTACGTGCGCGCCGATCTCGGCGACCGCGCGCAGGTGCGCCGCGCGGCCGAGGAGGCCGTGGGCCCCTTCGGCGAGCCGGACATCCTGGTCAACTGCGCCGGGATCAACCTGCGGCCGCCGATGGAGTCGGTGGACGAGCAGGTCTGGGACCAGAGCATGGCGGTCAACCTGGACGCGCCGTTCCTGCTCGGCCAGCGGTTCGGGCCGCGCATGGCCGGGCGCGGCTTCGGGCGGATCATCAACATCGCCTCCCAGCAGTCCTTCCGCGCGTTCTCCGACAGCGGCGCGTACGGCGCGTCCAAGGCGGGGCTGGTCGCGCTGACCCGCTCGCAGGCGGAGGCCTGGTCGCCGCGCGGCGTGTGCAGCAACGCCCTCGTACCGGGCTATGTCGTGACGCCGCTCGCCGCCCACATCCCTCCGGAACGCCAGGCCGCGATGGCCGACCGCACCCTGATCGGCCGCAACGGCGTACCGGAGGACTTCGCGGGTGCCGCCGTCTTTCTCGCCAGTCCCGCGTCCGCGTACGTCACCGGACAGGCGATTTTCGTTGACGGAGGCTTTTCGGCACACTGACCGTGCGGTCAGGGGTGCTCCTCAACGACAATTCCGGCGTCTTACCGGTTAGACCTGCGTTTCGCCGGTCTTGTAACTGGGGGACATGCCATGAAGGCACTCATCACGACGGTCGCCATCGCCCTGCTCGCAAGCGGTTGCGGAACCCACCTCGACCAGGCCCACGTCGATTTCAAGGCCGCTTCCGAGCCCTGCACCCCGGCCGACGGCACCTGCGCCGCTCCGGACCACGACCGCTCCAAGAACGGGACCGTCCCGGCCATCGCGGTGGGGCGGCCGCTGCGGTTCCAGGTGACCGACCACGACACCGTCAAGCAGGAGATCACCCTCACGCGGGTCAAGGTCGTGCACTCCATCAAGTACCCGCACGAGCACTACAAGGCCAAGCCGCAGCGGGGGAACCTGTACGTGTGCGTCGCGATGACGATCCGCAACGTCGGCACCGCGCCGGGGGACCTGTACTCCGACGCTCGATGGTTCGGGGAGAACGGCGAGGTCGTGGACATTCCGCTGACGGTCGGCGCCGGGTGCGACCCGTTCGGGATGGGCGCCGACATCAACACCCTCGCGAACCCCCGGCCGGGCGAGTCCGTCACCGGCTCGGTCCTCTACCAGGTGCCCACCGGGGTCGGGGCGATCGAGATCATCGAGCGGTACGACCGGCCGCTCTACCGGATCGACTACCAGCCGGGAAGCGAGTCCGTCCGGATCGACGCGACCACCTGACTCAGGTCCGCGCGCCGGCGGAGCGGATGAGCGCCTCACCCAGGGCGCGAACCTCGGCGCGCAGCTCCTCGGGCCTGCGGATCGTGAAGGGGCGGCCCAGGCCGGCGAGCATGGCGGCCATGCCGTCGAGGCGTTCGGCGCGGGCGCGCAGCAGCACACCTCCGTCGGTCTCGGTGAGGGAGCCGGCGACCGTAGGGATGCGGCGGCGCGCCTCGTCGGCGTCCATCGCGAGCACGACCTCCACCTCGTGCGCGTACGGGACGGCCGCGAGCGACCGCGACACGTGGGCGACGACGTCGAAGCGGCCCGGCACCTCGTAGGACTGCGGCAGGGACGTGACCGTGGCGACCCGGTCCACCCGGAACGTCCGCACCTCCTCGCGCCGGTGGTCGAACGCGGAGGCGTACCAGCGGCCGGAGTGGAAGACCAGGCCGTAGAGGTCCAGGTCGCGTTCGCTGTCCTCGCCCTTCCACGACCGGTACGTCACGCGGACGCGGTGCCGGTCGCGGGCCGCCGAGGCGAGCCGGAGCAGGACCGAGGTGTCGGGCATCGCGCCCTCGCGTGCGGTCATCGTGAAGCCGAGGGTCTCGCGCAGCGCCTCGACGCGTTCGCGCAGCGCCGTGGGCAGGACCCGGCGGACCTTGTCGAGCGCCCCGCCGGTGACGATCCCGAACCGCTGCCCGACCAGCAGGCCGAGCGTGACCGCCACGGCCTCGTCGTCGCTGAGCATGAGCGGCGGCAGCCGGTAGCCGGGCAGCAACCGGTATCCGCCGTGGCGCCCGCGCCGCGCCTCGACCGGGATGCCCAGGTCGACGAGGCGGAGCGCGTAGCGACGTACGGTGCGCTCGTCGACGCCGAGGTGTTCGGCGAGCGCCGGGCCGGTCATCTCGCGGCGCGTCTGGAGCACCTCGAGCATGGCCAGCACCCGCGTCGTCGGGTGTGACATGGCTCACCTGCCTATACCGGGCGGATCCTGTCCGGATTAAAGCCTATGGTCGTGGCGATCCGAAGGGAAAGGACAGATCATGGCGACGTTCGTACTGGTACCAGGCTTCTGGCTCGGTGGGTGGGTGTGGGATGGGCTCGCGGCGGAACTGCGGGCGGCGGGACACGAGGCGGTCCCGGTGACGCTCACCGGTCTCGGCGACAGGGCGCACCTGGCGTCTCCCGAGGTCGATCTGGAGACGCACACCGCCGACGTCATCGACGCCGTCACCCAGGCGGGTCCCGGGCCGGTGATCCTGGTCGGGCACAGCGGCGGTGGCATGCCCGTCACGCTGGCCTCCGAACGCGTACCGGAGCGGCTGGCCCGCGCGGTCTACCTGGACTCCGCTCCCCTGCCGGACGGGATGCGGCAGTTCGACATCAACCCGCCGCAGGTCCAGGAGGAGATCGAGAAGCGGGTCGCGGCCGAGGGCGACGGCTGGCGGCTACCGCCGCCGGCGTTCGCGGACGTCGAGGAGGACCCGGTCAACCTGGCGGAACTGACCGAGGCCGACCTGGCGCTGCTGCGCGAGCGGAGCGTGCCGCATCCGTTCGCCGTCGCGCTCGCGCGGCTGCGGCGTACCCGTCTCGGCCCGGTACCCGAGACGCTGGTCGCGTGCGTCTTCCCCGAACCACAGGTCCGGGCGATGCTCGCGCAGGGGCATCCGATGTTCGGCGGCTTCGGCCCGGACCCGCAGATCGTCGGGCTGGTGACGGGCCACTACCCGATGCTGTCGCGTACCGCCGAGACCGCGCGGATCCTCACCTCACTTGTGTGACTCGGCGCGCTTCTTCAGCGCGGCGTTCATCGCGTCGATGTCCACGGCGCCCTTGTCGAGGACGCCGTGGACGGCCGGGATGACGATCCCGCGGTACGTCGCGGCCTGGGTGAACCGCACGTGGTCCGCGTCGACCGGCGTGATCGTGAACCGCCGCTCCTCCTCACCGAGTATCGGGATGTCCTGGTAGGCGCCCTTCCAGGCCAGCTCGCGGCCGGGGTCGGCGGCCTGCACGGTCCGGTGGAGCGTCGAGGTGCCGCTGCCGGAGTGGACGCGTACGGTCAGCGCGGCGCCCTGGGTGAGGTGGCCGCTCACGGCGGTGAGCGAGGGGTTCCAGTGCGGGTAGGCGTGCAGGTCGGACAGGACGTCCCAGACCCGGCTCGCGGGCGCGGCGATCTCGACCGACCGGCTCACGGTGTGCGGGTGGGAGCGTCCCCACAGGTAGAAGCCGATGATCGCGATGAGTGGCGCGAGGATTCCGGCGATGAGTCTGCGCATCACGTACCGGGGACGAGGGCGATGGGGGGCATGCTGGCTCCTGGTCGGGTGACTGCCAGAGCAGCATGCCATGCGGCGGACCGGAAATCGGTTGGCCGCGATGACGCCCTGCTTGATAGCGTCCGGGCGACCGCGACACCGCGCGAGGAGGTGAGACCCATGAACGCTGTACCGATGTGGGTGCTCCCTTGTCCGTCGCGGATCGGGCGATTGACGTAGTTGTCGCCGGGAGCGCCGCGAACAAGGCAATCCCGAAAGGCAACAACCTATGCATTTCACTGCGGAGACATCGTCGAACGGTGTCCGCGAACGCGACTTCACCGTGGGTGAGGTCACCGGCGTGCTCTGGTCACCCGCGGCCGGCTCCGATGGTGCGCCTCTGGTGCTGATGGGCCACAACGGCGGCATGCACAAGAGGGCACCGGGAATCCTGGCCGGCGCGCACCACTACGTGACCGGCTACGGGTTCACCGTCGCCGCCATCGACGCGCCCGGACACGGCGACCGGCCGCGAAACGCGAAGGACGAACAGCGGGTCGCCGCTCTCCGGCGGGCTCGGGCGGCGGGCGAGCCGATCGGCCCGATCGTCGTCGACTACAACGCCTCACTGGCGGAGCGTGCCGTGCCGGAATGGCAGGCGACCCTGGACGCCCTCCAGGCCCTGCCTGAGATCGGCGCCGAAGCGCCGGTCGGCTACGGCGGCATGGCACTGGGCACCGCGACCGGGCTGCTGCTGACGGTGGTCGAACCCCGGATCACCGCCGCGGCCTTCGCCGCGACCTTCGTGTACGAGGCCCTGATCGAGGCGGCGGAGCGGATCACCATCCCGATCGGGTTCCTGGTCCCGTGGGACGACGAGGAGATCGACCGCCAATCCGGTCTCGCGCTGTTCGACGCCTTCGCCTCGAAGGAGAAGACGCTGCGCGCCAACCCGGGCGGGCACAACCAGGTGCCCAGGTTCGAGATCGACAACTCGGCCCGGTTCTTCCTCCGGCATCTCGGCCGGGTCGGCGCGTCACCGGCCTGACGTGACAGGTATCGGCGACCGGCCACCGGCCGGTCGCCGATACCGCGACCGCTCAGAGGTCGAGTGCGTGGCCCGTCGTCGCGTCCACGTGGTCCGGGACCTCGTCGTGGTGGTCGCCGACCGACGGCGTCCCGGTGGGCTCGAAGAGGAGGATCGCGGCGCCGGACGGCGCGGACGGCTTGTGCTCCGTGCCTCGAGGGACGGTGAAGACCGATCCTCGGGCGAGCAGGACCGTACGCTCCCCCGCGGGTTCGCGCAGGGAGATGTGCAGCTCCCCGGTGAGTACCAGGAAGAACTCGTCGGTGTCGTCATGGGTGTGCCAGAGGTGTTCGCCCTCGACCTTGGCGACACGTACGTCGTAGTCGTTGACGCGCGTGACGATTCGGGGGCTCCACAGCGCGTCGAAGGAGGCCAGAGCCTTGGCGAGGGCGATGGGTTCGTTGCTCATCGCCCGATCCTCACCCGTTTCGCGCGACGCCGGTGAGTGCTAGGAATTGCATATGCCGCAAGAATCCTCGCATCGAGTCGTCGTGATCGTGGATGAGAACTCCAACCCGTTCGAGCTCGGTTGCGCGACCGAGGTCTTCGGCCTCCAACGACCCGAGCTCGGCCGCGACCTCTACGACTTCGCGCTCTGCTCCCCCGAGCCCCGCACGCTGATGCGGGACGGGTTCTTCTCGCTCACCGGGGTCGCCGAACTCGAGGCGGCCGACACCGCGGACACCTTGATCGTCCCCAACCGGCCCGACGTCGACGTGCCACGCCGCCCGGCCGTACTCGACGCCGTCCGTCGGGCGCACGCACGCGGCGCACGCCTGGTCGGCTTCTGCAGCGGAGCCTTCACCCTGGCCGAGGCGGGCGTCCTCGACGGGCGCCGGGCCACCGCGCACTGGCAGTGGGCGGACTCCTTCCGCGCCCGCTTCCCCTCCGTACGGCTCGAACCCGACGTGCTGTTCGTCGACGACGGCGACATCCTCACCTCCGCCGGGAGCACGGCGGCGCTCGACCTCGGCCTGTACCTGGTCCGCCGCGACCACGGCGCGGAGGTCGCCAACTCCGTGAGCCGTCGGCTGGTCTTCGCCGCGCACCGGGACGGCGGGCAGCGGCAGTTCGTCGAACGCCCCGTACCGGACCTGCCGGATGAGTCCCTGGGGCCCGTCATGGTGTGGGCGCGGGAACGCCTGGACTCCCCGCTCACGGTGTCCGACCTCGCGGTACGCGCGGCGGTCAGCCCGGCGACGCTGCATCGCCGCTTCCGCGCGCAACTGGGCACGACGCCACTCGCGTGGCTCACGGCGGAACGGCTCGCCCTCGCATGCCGGCTCATCGAGCGGGGCGACGTCGGCTTCGACCTGGTCGCACGGCGCAGCGGGCTCGGCACGACCGCCAACCTGCGCGCCCTGATGCGCCGCGAGACCGGCCTCACCCCGTCCGCGTACCGGCGCCGCTTCGGGCAGGCGACCTAGCTAGGCCGTGTCTGACAAATCCGCTGTCCGGCTGCGCGGCGCCCAGGAGGCGCCTCACCGCGTTGTCGTCGGTCGCCGGCCGACACCAGGCTGACTCCCTCCTCCGCCTTGCGACGCACCACCTGGACACCGCTCGCTACGAACGTGATCTGTCAGACACGGCCTAGCCAGGAGGCGCAGTGCCGCCTCGGAGGGCGTACCGGGGATCGCGGTGTAGGCCAGGATCCGGTGCCCGGTGTCGTCGGGCAGGTGGAGGATCTCGAACTCCAGCTCGAGGTCGCCGACCTCCGGGTGGTGGAACCGCTTGTGGCCGGACAGGCAGTTGTGGACCGGGCGCCGTGACCACAGCACGGCGAAGGCGTCGCTCTTGAGGCTCAGCTCGCCGACCAGGTCGGCCAGGGCCCGGTCCTCGCGGTGGCGGCCGGCGACCAGCCGGAGCGAGGCGACGGCGCGGGCGGCCTCCTCGTCCCAGCGGGCGTACAGCTCGCGGGTGTGCGCGTCCAGGAAGAGCATCCGGATCAGGTTGGGACGGTCGGCCGGGCGGCTCGGGGCGTCGCGGTCGTAATGCCCGGCCAGCAGGGCGTGGCCGAGAGGGTTCCAGGCCAGGACCTCGCTGCGGCGCCCCATGACGACCGCGGGGACGTCGGCCATCGCGTTGATCAGGCGTACCGTGCCCGGCCGGGCGGATTCGGGCCGCGCCGGGCGCCGCCGCGCGTTCTTCACCGGCTTCGCCAGGTCGTGCAGGTGGGTGCGCTCGTCGTCGTCGAGGCCCAGCGCTCCGGCGATCGCGTCGATGACGGACGCGGAGGCGTTGGTGCTCTGGCCCTGCTCCAGACGGGTGTAGTAGGCGGCGCTGACGCCCGCGAGCTGGGCGAGCTCCTCGCGCCGAAGGCCCGGAACGCGGCGGGCTCCGTACGACACGACCCCCGCGGCCTCGGGGGTCAGCCGCGCCCGGCGGTCGCGGAGGAACTCACCGAGGGCACCGGCCGCATCCGCTCCACTCATGCCCCCATTGTGCCGATACGCAGGGGATCCTGGCTGACCCTGCCAGTGGTCGGTTCGATGGGGTGTGGCAGCGTGCTCGGGCCTCTCCCAGAGTTCGGTGGCATGACCATCCTTGACCGGCCGGCCGTCGAACGCATCCATGAACGCCTGGCCCTGGCCGTACTCCTGACCGCGAGCTTCACGCTGGCCGTCGACTTCTCCATCCTCAACGTCGCCCTGCCCGCCATCGGCGCCGACGTCGGACTCTCCCTGAGCGGCCTGCAGTGGATCACGACGGCGTTCGCGCTGTGCGCCGCGGGCTTCACGCTGTTGTTCGGGCGGATCGCGGACCTGTTCGGGCGGCGCCGGATCTTCCTGACCGGCATCGCCGTACTCGGGATCTCCTCTCTCGCCGGCGGCCTGGCCGGTACGCCGGAGGTGCTGCTCGCGGCGCGGGTGGCGCAGGGGCTGGCGACCGCCGCCGTCACGCCCGCCGCGCTGTCGCTGCTGACCACCTCGTTCCCGGAGGGGCCGGTACGTGACCGGGCGCTCGGCCTGAACGGCGCGCTGATGGCGGCCGGGTTCACGACCGGCGCGATCCTCGGCGGCGTGCTCACCGACCTGCTGAGCTGGCGCTGGGCGTTCTTCATCAACGTCGCGGTCGCGATCGCGGTCCTCGTGGTCGCTCCCCTGGTGCTGTCGGAGAGCCGCCCGGAGACCCGGCCGTCGCTAGACGTGCCGGGCGCGGTGACGGTCACCGCCGCCCTGCTGGCGGTGGTGTACGGGCTGACACAGGCCGGCGAGCGATCGTGGGAGAGCCCGCACGCGTACGGCGCGCTCGTCGCGGGCGCGGTGCTGCTGGCCGTGTTCCGGTCGATCGAGCGGCGGGTGCGGCGGCCCCTGGTGCCGGTACGGGTCCTGCGCCGGCGCGACGTCGCGTGGGGCAACGCGGCCGGGCTGCTGGCGTTCGCGACCGAGACGTCGGTGGTGTTCCTGCTGACGCTCTACCTGCAGAAGGTGCTGGGGTACTCACCGCTCGCCGCCGGCCTGTCGTTCGCCGTACTGGGCGCCGGCACCGTCATCGGCGGCGTCCTCGGCCCCCGGGTCATCGGCGCGCTCGGCTCCAGGAACGCCCTGGTGGCCGGCTTCCTCGTCCAGGCGGCGGCGACCGTCCCGCTGATCTTTCTCGGCGACCACGCCTGGTGGATCGCCGTCCTGCTGGTCACGACCTTCGCCGGCGGGATCGCGAACCTCGTGGCGATCGTCGGGTTCATGGTGACCGCGACGTCCGGGCTGCCCGACGAAGAGCAGGGCCTGGCCACCGGCCTGGCGACGATGAGCCAGCAGGTCGGCATCACGATGGGCATCCCGATCATGTCCGCGATCGCCACCGCGCGGATCCACGCCCTCGGCGGCGAGACCCCGCACGCCGTACTGCGCGGCGTCGGCCTCGCCCTGACCGTGAACGCGGCGGCGTGCGTCGTCGCCGCGATCCTGCTCGCCGCCTTCCTGCGAGCACCCGCGCGCGAGCCGGTGCCCGCCTGAGCGACCTGTCGCGTCGCGCCAGCCGATGGCCGGACTTGCCATAACCGTGTCGTTGACGCCATACGGGTGCGCCGGAACAGTATAAAGACATGTCGCGACGTGTGGTGATGGTCGTTTTCGACGGGTTCCAGCTCCTTGATCTCGCCGGTCCGGCCGACGTGTTCACTGCCGCTGCCGCACTCGGGGCCGAGCCCGACTACCGGGTCGAGCTCGCCGCGGCCCAGGCGGGCCTCGTGCGCTCCTCCTGCGGAGTGGAGGTGACCGCGCCGCACGCTCTCGGCGCCGTGTCAGGCGCGGTCGACACGCTCCTGGTGACCGGCGGGATCGATTTCTGGTCGGCGCGCGGGGATCCGGTGCTCACCGCGGGTATCCGCCGGACGGGCGAGCGGGCGGACCGGATCTGCTCGGTGTGCTCGGGTACGTTCCTGCTCGCCCAGGCCGGCCTGGTGGACGGCCATCGGGTCACGACGCACTGGGCGGGCAGTGAGCTCCTCGCCCGCGAACATCCCGGCGTCACACTCGAACCGGATCGGATCTACGTGCGGGACGGCCGGGTGTGGACCTCGGCAGGCGTCACGGCGGGGATCGACCTGGCCGTGGCCATGGTCGCGGCCGACCATGGCCCCGACCTCGCCCGCGAGGTGGCCCGCTGGCTCGTGGTGTACCTGCACCGGCCGGGCGGCCAGAGCCAGTTCAGCACCGTGGTGGCCGCCGATCCGCCGCGTCGCGAGCCATTGCGCGCTCTGCAGATCTGGATCGAGGAGAACCTCACCGCCGATCTGTCTCTGCAGGCGCTCGCCGACCGGTCCGGCATGAGCGTCCGGCACTTTTCGCGGGTGTTCGTCGCCGAGACCGGCACCACTCCCGCCCGCTATGTCGAACGGGTCAGGATCAGCGCCGCACGCCGGCTGCTGGAGACCAGCGACCGGACACTCGACCGGGTCGCCGTCGCGGTCGGCCTCGGCAGCCCCGAGACCCTCTATCGGATCTTCCACCGGCAACTGGGCGTCACGCCCGGGGAGTACCGCAGCCGTTTCGCCTGCCCACCGAATGACACGACATCGATCGACAAGGACGGCGCCCTCTCATGACCTTCCAGCTCGCGATTGTCCTTTACCCGGGAATGACCGCACTGGACGCGATCGGCCCTTACGAGGTGCTACGCACCATCCCCGGCTGCGACCTTCGGTTCGTCTCCAACCAGGTCGGTCCGATCGTCACCGACAGCGGCGTGCTGATTCTCGGCGCCACCCACACCTTCGCCGAGACCCCTGCACCGGATCTCGTCCTCGTTCCTGGTTCGGAGGCGACGACGACCGCGGCGATGGCCGACGGAGAACTCATCACCTGGCTTCAGGCCGTCCACGAGACCACCCGGTGGACCACGTCGGTCTGCTCGGGCGCGCTGGTCCTCGCCGCTGCGGGCATCCTCAAGGGCCACCCCGCCACCACGCACTGGATGGCCCAGAAACCCCTCAGCCTGCTCGGCGCCGAATCCCGGCCGAACGACCGGATCGTACGCTCGGGGAAGATCGCGACCGCCGCGGGTGTCTCGGCCGGGCTGGATCTCGGCCTGTGGCTCGTCGGCGAGATCTGCGGTGAGGAGTGGGCTCAGGTCGCACAGCTGATGATCGAGTACGACCCGCATCCCCCGTTCCAGGCAGGTCACCCGTCAAAGGCCTCCACACGCGTCATGCGCAAGGCTCAGCTGGAACTGACCAAACGCGCGGCGTACCCGCGGCTGCCCCTCGACGTCACCACCGCCCTATGGCGGCTCGCCATCGACCGTGCACGCAGCGGGAAACGTACGGCACGCCGTGACCGGGCCCGCACCTGATCCGAGGAAGAGATGACGCGGGTCATGGGGCTCCCAGGAGGGTCAGCAGGCCCTTGACGGCGCTCCGGCGGAACGTCGCGAACTCGTGCCCGCCCGGTGCCTCGTAGTACGTCACGTCGTGGCCCTTGGCGACCAGGACCGTACGCAGGTGGCGGTTGGCGGCGCGCTGGTCGACGCCGGGTGACAGCGGTGACGCGCCGGTCTCGAGGCGGCCGACGTCGATCCAGAAGCGGGTCGGGGCCGGTGGGGCGGCGGCGATCTGGCGTGTCAGCCACTCCGGTTCGCCGTCGCGGCCCCATCCGCCGGGTTCGGGCAGGTAGCCCCACCAGTGGCTGCCCGAGATCGACAGCACGGAGCCGAACACGTCGGGCCGTTCGTGGGCCGCGAAGACGGCGGCCATCCCGCCCAGGCTGTCCCCGCCGAGGAGCACCTCGCCGGTCAGGTCGTGGCGTGAGCGCAGTAGCGGCAGCAGTTCGTCGGTGAGCATCCGCGTCAGGGCCGGGTTGCAGGACATCTCGCCCATCCGGTCTCCCGCCGCGGTGTTCTCGACGAAGGCGACCACCGCCGGGGCCATCGCGCCCTCGGCCATCAGGGCGTGCAGTGCGGCGGGCAGGCGCGCCACCCGTACCCAGGACTCGCCGTCAAGGAGGATCACCAGCGGGTGCGGCCCCTCGACCGGGGGCGTGTAGACCGAGACGACGCGTTCGTTGCCGAGGATCTCCGAGGCGAGGGTGTGCGCCGCCAGGTCCGGCGCCTCTCCGTCGAACCACGGGGCCTCCTCCAGGCCCGGCAGCTCGAGGACCGAGTCCCACCGGTCGGCGGGCGCCTCGTCGGCGCCCCTGACGATCGCGAACTGCGGGAACATCCGCCGCGGGTTGGCCGGGTCGGCGTGGCAGCGCCCGCTCGCCTCGGCGACGAGGCGGCCGACCAGCGCGAGGTCGGTCAGGTCCGCGCCGACGAACGGGTCGTCGACGAGGTACTGGTAGACGGTGGTGATGCCGCGCGGCGCCACCACGCTCAGGTGCCACACCGGGGTGCCCTCGACGTTGGTCATCGGGTGGGAGACCGCGTTGCGGTCCTCGAACAGCTGCGCCCCGCGTACCGACACCTGACGCTCCGGCCCGATCCACACGAACGTCACCAGCACGTCGTGCTCGCCGGCCGGCTCCACCAGCGGCCCCCGTGCGGCGTGCAGGTCGGCCCGGAGGCTCTCCACGTCGCGCGTCCGCTCGAACTCCTCGATCCGCGTGCTTCGCGGTCCGGTCATCAAAGGTCTCCTCGCATGAGTCGCCCGTCGCGCATCGCGATCGAGGTGCCGGTGAAACGCCGCCGCAGCGTCCGGTCGTGGGAGACCACGACGAGCGCGCCCCGGTACGCGGCCAGCGCCTCCTCCAGCTCCTCGACGAGGGCGAGCGACAGGTGGTTGGTGGGTTCGTCGAGCAGCAGGAGCTCCGCGGGGCGCGCCAGTAGCCGCGCCAGCGCGAGCCTGCGCGCCTGGCCGACCGAAAGCCGCCCGACGGCGACGTCCAGGACGTCGGGCCGGAACAGCCCGAAGGACGACAGCAGCGCGCGGTGCTCGTCGATGTCGCCGGTGAGGCCCTCCGCGAAGGCGGCCAGGACCGTACGCGCCGGGTCGCCCGGGGTGACCTCCTGCGGCAGGTAGCCGGTGCGGGCGCGGACCCGTACGTGCCCGGAGCCGGGAACGCGCCCGGCCAGCACGTCCAGCAGTGTGGACTTGCCCGCGCCGTTCGGGCCGTGGACCAGCAGCCGGTCGCCGGCCGCGATCGTGAGGGCGTCCACGCACAGCCGGTCGCCGACCCGTACGTCGCGAAGCTCGGCGACCGTGCCCTCGCCGCCGCCGTCGAAGCGCCCGCCGAACCGCAGCGGGTCCGGCGGCCGTGGCACGGCGTTCAACCGCAGGTGCCGCAGGCGTTCTCGCGCCTGGCGTACGCGGCTCGCGACCGAGGACTGCACGCGCCCGGCGTCGCGGTCGTAGGCGAGCTTGTTGTTGTCGCGCATGATCCGGCCGGGTGCGACGCGGCGTGCGGTCGTCGCGGCGTACGCCTCGACGCGCGCGACCTCCTCGCCCCAGTCCGCGTACGCCTGCTCCCAGCGGATCCGCGCCGCGGCCTTGTCCGCGAGGAACCCTCCGTAGCCGCCGCCGTAGCGGGTCACGGCGCCGTCCTCGACCTCGTAGATCGCCGTGGCGACACGCTCGAGGAACCGCCGGTCGTGGGAGACGACCACGACCGTGCCGCGGTGGCCGCGCAGGCGGTTCTCCAGCCAGACCGTGGAGGAGGCGTCGAGATGGTTGGTGGGCTCGTCGAGGAGCAGCGTCTCCGGCGAGGCGGCCAGCAGGCACGCGAGCGCGAGCCGGGCGCGTTCACCGCCGGACAGGCCGCCGAGCGTACGGTCGTGGGCGAGGTGTGCCAGGCCCAGGCCGTGCATGGCCTTCTCGACGCGAGCGTCGGCCTCGTACCCGCCGCGCGCCTCGTAGGCGGCGAGCAGGTCGCCGTACTCGGCGAGCTCGTCCTCGCCGAGACGGGACTCCAGCTCGCGCATCCGGCGTTCCATCCACCGCAGCTCGGCGAGCGCGGCGTCGACGGCCTGGCGCACGGTGTGGTCGTCGGGCAGGCCGAGGCTCTGGCCGAGGTGCCCGACGCCCCCGGCCGAGACGACGGTCACCTCACCGTCGTCGGGCGGCTCGAGGCCGGCGGCCAGGCGCAGGAGCGTGGACTTGCCCGAACCGTTCTCGCCGACGACGCCGACGTGCTCGCCGGGGCGTACGGCGAAGCGGATCCGGTCAAGGACGAGCCGGTGGGCGTAGGACTTGGTGACGCCCCGCAGGGCGAGTTGAGCGGGCACGAAGGACCTCCGATGCATGGCGGCTGGGACGAGACGTCGCGATGTCGGATGTCCAGACCATGTCGGCTACTCCCTCGGCTTATTGCAACTCGTGTTGCGTTAGGATGATGACACGACGCTTCGTACGACGCAACGGGATTTCGATGAGCGACAACCTGGGCAGACTCCCCGGCCGACGGCCCGGCGGGCGCACCGCGCGCGTCCACGAGGCCGTCATCGACGCGACCATGGCCGAGCTGACCGACAAGGGGTACGGCGGGCTGACCGTCGAGGGCGTCGCCGCGCGGTCCGGCGTGCACAAGACGACCGTCTACCGGCGCTGGGGCACCGTCGAGGGACTCATCGCCGACGCCCTCGACGTCGCGAGCCGCGCGCCCTGGCCGGTCCCCGACACCGGTACCGTACGTGGCGACCTGCGCGCCCTCGCCCGGCACCTGCGATCGGTCTTCGCCGACCCCCGCCAGGGCCCCGTCGCGAGCGCCTTCATCTCCGCCGGCACGCAGAGCGGCGCCGCCGCGCGCGCGATGAACGCCTTCATCGCCATGGGCCACGAGCAGTCGTCATGCATCATCACCCGCGCCGTCGCGCGCGGAGAGCTGCCGGAGGGGACCGACCCGTCCGAGGTCGTACGTGCGACGATCGCGCCGGTGTACTACCGCCTGTTCATCAGCCACGAACCGGTCGACGACGCGGCGGCCGACCGCGCCGCCGACGCCGCGCTCGCCGCCACACGCGCGGGCGTGTTCACGCCGGGCATTGACGCGGATCTCCCCCAGCCTTAGATTCCGCCGGAACACGTCAGGACAGGCGGAACAAATGACAAGTGCAGACGGTGCCGGCCGGCAGCTCAAGGTCGAGGCGCACGGCATCGACGTGATCGGCGACGACGAGCGTAAGGGGCGGCCCCGCCAGCTCTTCTGGCCGTGGTTCGGCGCGAACGTCTCGATCCTCGGGCTGAGCTACGGCTCGTTCGCGCTCGGGTTCGGGATCTCCTTCTGGCAGGCCCTCGCGGCCGGGCTGGCCGGCATCGTCTTCTCGTTCCTGCTGTGCGGGTTCGTCGCGGTGGCCGGCAAGCGCGGATCGGCGCCGACGATGGTGCTCAGCCGCGCCGCGTTCGGCGTACGCGGCAACCGGCTGCCCTCGGCGATCTCCTGGGTGCTCACCGTCGGGTGGGAGACCGTCCTGACCTCGCTGGCGACCATGGCGACCGCGACCGTCTTCGACCGTCTCGGCTGGGGCGGCGGCACGTCCACGAAGGTCGTCGCGCTGGTGGTCGTGGCGGCGCTGACCGTCGCGGGCGGCGTCATGGGCTTCGACCTGATCATGCGGATGCAGACGGTCATCACGGTCGTCACCGGCGCCCTGACCGTCGTGTACATCGTCCTGGTCACCGACCAGATCCACTGGCACACGGTGTCGGCGATCCACGCCGGGTCGACGCAGGCGGTCATCGGCGCGCTGGTGTTCATGATGACCGGCTTCGGGCTGGGCTGGGTCAACGCCGCCGCCGACTACTCCCGCTACCTGCCCAGGAGGGCCTCGAGCCGCGGCGTCGTGGGCTGGACGAGCTTCGGCGCGTCGCTGGCGCCGGTCGTGCTCCTGGTGTTCGGGCTGCTGGCGGCCGGCTCCTCCGCCGAGCTGAACAAGTCGATCGCCGCCGACCCGATCGGCGCGCTGACCACGGTCCTGCCGACCTGGTTCCTGGTGCCGTTCGCCGCCGTCGCCGTACTGGGCCTGGTCGGCGGCGCGGTCCTGGACATCTACTCCTCCGGCCTCGCGCTGCTCGCGGCCGGGCTGCCGATCCCGCGCTACCTCGCCGCCCTCATCGACGGCGTCATCATGGTGCTCGGCACGATCTACGTGGTGTTCGTCTCCGGTGACTTCCTCGGCCAGTTCATCGGCTTCCTGACCACGCTCGGCGTACCGGTCGGCGCCTGGTGCGGCATCATGCTCGCCGACCTGGCGCTGCGCCGCCGCGACTACGCCGACGCCGACCTCTACCGCACCGGCGGCCGGTACGGCGACGTCCCCCTCGTCCCGCTGGCCGTCATCGTCGCGGGCACCGCGGTCGGCTGGGGCCTGGTCACCAACACATCGGCCGGCTGGCTGCGCTGGCAGGGCTACCTGCTCGGCCCCCTGGGTCTAGGCGGCAAGGGCGGCGACTGGGCCTTCGCCAACCTCGGCGTCCTGTTCGCGCTCGTCATCGGCTTCGCCGCGACCTGGCTCCTGACCCGCACCCGCGTACGCGCCCAGGAGTCCCTGCCGACCGCCGAACCCGAGCCCGCAGCCGCCTGACCCGAGGGGAATGCCGGGGTTTTCCCGGATAACGCGTGCGTCATCCCCCGCTGGTAGAAAGCCAAGCGGGGGATGATTCGCATGAGCAATGCCGTACGGGGACGGTCGGCCCGCGAGAGGCTCACCGAGGAAAACCGGCGCCGCGCGTCGCGTGCGTGCCGGCCGCCCAGTGAGTCTCCCTCCACGACACGCTGTACGCCCGGCAGCCGGAGGAGGGTTCGCCCGGGTTCTCGAACGCGGACCTGAGCGGATGGGCTCGCCGGTTGGGCGTCGGCGGCCCGGACTTCGACCGGTGCGTCTCGGGAGGCTCCCGGCCGGCGCCGTTGCAGCGGGCCACCGACGCGGCGGAGCGGTAGCCGGGCTTCATCGGCACGCCCCACGTACGGCTGGACGGCCGGCCGCTCGACCTGGGCGAAGTGCTGTTGCGTCCCGCCGTCCTCGAGAGGACGATCCTGGACGGCGGGTCAGCGGTAGTAGCCCTCGACCGGAACACGAGCCTCATCGTGCAGGGCGGGGCCGTCGGCGGGGACGTGGGGCCAGCCGCCGCCCGGCTTGAGCTCGGCGAGCTGCTCGTTGGACAGCGCGAACACGACGCGGCCCAGGCCGGAGCGTTCGATGGCGCCCGCGCACATGCCGCAGGGCTGGCAGCTCGTGTACATGGTGGTGGCGGCCGCGGTCTCGGCGTCGAGCTCGCGTGCCGCCCAGACGGCGAGCTTCAGCTCCGGGTGGGCGGAGATGTCGCGGTCGCCGAGCACGGTGTTGTGGTCTTCGGCGAGTACGGCGCCGTCCGCGCCCACGAGCAGCGAGCCGAAGGGTGCCTCTCCGCCGGCTCGCGCCGAGGCGGCCAGCTCGAGGGCCCTGCGCAGGAATCGTTCGTCGTCGGGTGTCACTGCTGCTCCGATCGGGTGGAGGGATCCAGATTGGCGACGACGGTCGCGAGCGCCTTCCAGGCCGGCTGTGGCCGGTCGGCAGCACGACCACCAACCTCGTCTACAGCCGGCCGCTGCCCTACCGCGGCCCGCTCAGGACGGTCTCCTGACCGCGTAGTCGCCGGCGCCGGACTCGACCAGGTCGAACGCCCGGTCCGCGGCGGCCCGCACGTACGGCAGGACCGTCTCCACGCTCTCGCCCGCGGTACGTCGCCGGAGGTACTCCCCCGACGCCACCTTGATCACGGCGACGAGCTGCGCGGCGACCATCCGCGGGGTCGGGTCGTCGGGGTCGGCGTCGGTCTCGTCGGCCAGGATCCCGGCGAGGTACTCCTCGCGCAGCTCGCCCATGTGGCGCATGCGGGCGATCAGCGCCTGGCTGGCGATGACCATCTGGTAGAACTCAGCGGCGCCGGCGGTGAGGCCGTACCGCCAGTCCTGCTCGTCCAGGGCCTCGTGGAAGTCGCGGCGCAGCGCGGCGGTCGCCGACTCACCGGGGCGCCGTGCGGCCACGACCCGGCCCAGGCTCTCGACGGCGGCGTCCTGCCGGTCGAAGAACAGGTCTTCCTTGGTCCGGTAGTAGTTGAAGACCGTGTTGACCGACACGTCCGCGGCCTGGGCGACCTCGGCGACCGTGACCTTCTCGAACCCGCGCAGCATGAACAGCCCCATGGCGACGTCGGCGATGCGCTGCCGGGTCTCGCGCTTCTTTCGCTCGCGCAGGCTGAGCTCCTCTGACACACGGACATGCTACCAATCTTGGAGTCACTTAAAATTTGCAGTGACACCAAAAATTACTCTACGGTGGCGGCATGAATCACGTCATCGAGGCGCGCGGCCTCGCCAAGTCCTTCGCCGAGACGGAGGCCGTCCGCGGTGTCGACCTCAGCGTCGGTGCCGGGGAGATCGTCGGGTTTCTCGGGCCCAACGGCGCGGGCAAGACCACGACCCTCCGGATGCTCACCACGCTGCTGCGTCCGACCGCCGGCACGGCGACCGTCGCCGGCCGCGACCTGATCGCCGATCCGGCGGGCGTACGCCGCCGCATCGGCTACGTCGCCCAGGGCGGCTGCACCAACCCGACCTGCACCGTCACGCAGGAGCTCATGCTGCAGGCGCGGCTGCACCGCGTCACCGACCCGCACGCCCGCACGCGCGCGCTGATGGAGTCCTTCGACATCCCCGACCGCGTGATCGGGTCGCTGTCCGGCGGGCAGAAGCGCCGCCTCGACATCGCCCTCGGCCTCGTGCACGCGCCCGCGCTCGTCTTCCTCGACGAGCCGACCACCGGCCTGGACCCGCAGAGCCGCAGCCACCTGTGGGACCACGTACGGCTGCTGCGCGACGTCCACGGCACGACCGTCTTCCTGTCCACGCACTACCTGGACGAGGCCGACGCGCTGTGCGACCGGATCCTCATCCTCGACCAGGGCCGCATCATCGACGAGGGCACCCCGGACGACCTGAAACGCCGCCTGTCCAGCGCCGTCGTCACCGTCGAGGTCGACGGCGACGCGAGCGCCGCGCGCGAGGCCCTCGCGGGCCTGCCCGCCGTGCGGGAGGCGCGCGCCGAGGGTCACGGCCTGCGGCTGACCGTCGACCACGGCGACCGCATCGTGATCGAGCTGACCCGCGCCCTGGACGCCGCCGGCGTCGAGCCGCGCTCGATCCGGGTCACCCCGCCGACGCTGGACGAGGTGTTCCTGTCACTGACCGGACGGGAGGCGGCCACCCATGCTGCTTGATACCTGGCTGATCTTCCGCCACCAGCTGCGGTTCGCGCTGGGCAACCGGATCGGCATGGCCTTCGGCATGCTCCAGCCGATCCTGTACCTCACGCTGTTCGGGCCGCTGCTGGCCGGCTACGTCGGCCGCGACGCCTGGCGGGTGTTCGTGCCGGGCACGCTGATGCAGCTGTCGCTGATGAGCGCGGGCATGGCCGGGTTCGGCATCGTCTTCGACGCGCGGTTCGGCGTCCTCGAACGCCTGCGGGTCACCCCGGCCAGCCGCCTCGCGCTGCTGCTGGGCCGCGTGCTGACCAACACCGTGGTGCTCTTCATGCAGGCGGTGGTGTTGGTCGTCGCCGGGTTCGCGTTCGGGCTGCGCGTGCCGTTCGCCGGGCTGGCCATCGGCCTCGCGCTGATCGTGCCGCTGGCGGTCGGGCTCGCCGCCCTGTCGTACGCGTTCGCGCTCGTGATCAAACGGCAGGAGCTGTTCGCGCCGATGACCGGCACCATCATCGTGCCGTTGCTGCTGCTGTCGGGGTCGCTGCTGCCGATGGCGACGGCGCCGCGCTGGCTCGACCTCACCTCACGCCTGACGCCGTTCCGGTACGTCGTCGAGGCGCTGCGCGCGGCCTTCGCCGGTGACTACGCCTCGCGCGGGCTGCTCGTCGGCACGGCGGTGTCGCTGGTGTTCGTGGTGGTGGCGGTGGTCGTCGCCACCCGTACGTTCATCCGCGCGAACGCCTGACTCCGGCGGGCTCCATGACGGGCACCTCACTCATCACCGGCTCGCCGGGCGCGACCGAACGCTGCGCCACGAACGCGCCGGCCAGCACGATCGCGCCGCCGGTCAGCTGGATCGGGGTGAGGTGCTCGCCGAGGATCAGCCACGCGAACAGCGCCGCCGCGACCGCCTCGACGTACGCGACGGCACCCGCGACCGGCGCCGACAGCCGGTGCACCGCGGCGACCCCGGTCAGGTAGGCGACGGCCGTGCTGACCAGGACCAGCCACACCACGAGCGTCCAGCCGGGCGCGGTCCGGCCGCCGAACCCGACGCCGCGCCCCAGCACCGACCACGGGATGTTCCACGGCGGCGCGACGAACGCCAGCACCACGGCCGCGATCGCCGAGCCGGTCGCGGTCATGACGAGCGGGTCGACCTCGTCACCGACGTGGTCGACCACGAGGAAGTAGGCGGCCTGGCAGGCGGCGGCGCCCAGGCCAGCGAGCAGGCCGAGCGGGTCCAGGGTCAGGCCCGACCAGACCTCCACGACGCAGGACAGGCCGGCCAGCGCGATGACGACGCCGAGCGCCGCCGTACGCGGCACGGCCGCCCGCCGTACGAATCGCGTCCAGGCCACGACCAGCACCGGGCCGGTGAACTCCAGCAGGATGGCGATGCCGACGGGCAGCCGCGCCGCGGCGATGAAGTAGAAGGACTGGCAGCCCGCGACGCCCATCACCCCGTACAGGAGAAGGAGCGGCCAGTGCCGTCGCGCGGCGCGGCCGGGAGCGCGCCCGCGCAGTACCAGGACCAGCGGTACGAGGACCACCGTGGCGCCCGCGACGCGTGTCCATGACGCCTCCAGCGGTGAGTAGCCGGCGTTGATGAGCGCCTTGCCGAACGGACCCGAGGTCCCGAAGGCGATCGATGAGCCGATACCGAAGGTCAGCCCCCAGGCCTTCACACGTGCCGCGTCCAACCATGCCCCCTTTTCCGCTAATGAGCATAACCACCTTATGCTCATTACATGGGTCATGGGGAGGCCCTCCGACGCACTACGATGCGCAAGATGATCTGGCAGGCACCCGGCGCACCACCGAACGACCCGTTCGCGGCGATCGAGGCGGACGTCCGCGCCATGACCTCCTCGCCGTGGTGGATGGGCGCCGTCCCGCCGCAGCGGGCCGAGGCGATCACGTCGCGGATGCTGGCCGGCGCCGGCGAGTGGTGGCTGTTCGGAGTCTGGGGCCGCTGGTACCGCTGCGGCCTCGACGGCACCTGGCACCTGTGCCCGCCGCCGTTCGACCCCATGGCACGGCACTCGGTGATGCCCGCGCCACCCGGCGCGGGGCGCCCGCCCGTACCCCCCTCGGTCCTGCCCACCGGGCCCGACCTGACGCCCGGCGCCCTCGCCGCCGACGGGCTGTTCGGCGCACCGCCGCCCCCGGCGCTGGTCGGACGTCTCCAGCAGGCCATCGGCGCCGCCGCTGCCGCCCCGCCGTTCCCCATCCAGGACCCGCAGTTCCTGCCCGGCACGCCCAGTGCGGTCGCGGCCTGCTTCTTCGCCGTGCTGTGGTGCGCGGGCGCCCCGGTCGCCGACACCGACCACCCCATCATCGGCCTGTTCGCCCGGCACCTCGTCGGCGGCGACAGCGGGCCGCGCTGGTTCCTGCAGCCCGAGCTGCCCCTCATCGTCGGCGCCTACACCGAACGCCTGCGGTCCGGCGACCCGATGGGCGCCGCGCACATCGTCCGCGTCCTGTGGGAGACCGCCGAGGCGCTGCGCAACGACCCGGCGTTCCGGCCGCGCGCCGACGCCCTGTCCGCGATGACCGCCGCGACCATGCAGATGATCCAGAGCGACCACGGCGGCGTACGGTTCGGCGACGCCGCGGTCGTACAGGAGTGGCTGCGCCGCTGCCCGCCCCAGCTGCAGATCGCGATGCTGCGCGAAACCGCCCCCGGTGACCACTTCCGGCTGGCCTGCTACGACCTGGCCGCTGCCGCCGCAGCCCTGCCCGCCTCGGCCGCCGGCCCGACCGAGGCACGCCGCGTCGCGCTCGCGCTGCTGGCCGCCGACCTCGACGGCTCACCCGGCTCCGTCGTCGCCGTGATGCCCTGGCTCGACCCCGACGGCGCACGTACGCTCCAGGGCTTCGCCCAGCCCGACCAGCCGCTCCGGCGGCTGTGGCCCGTCGATGGCACCCTGCCCGACGAGGTCTCCGGCGCCGACCCGCAGATCCTGCGCAGCCTGCTGGCCGCCGCCTACGCCACGGACCTGGCCTGGTGCCGGCTCGCCGGCATGCCGCCGCCCCGGCCCGGCTTCACGGTCCCGGCGGCGCTGATGAACACCATCGCCGCCGGACCCGATCCCGACCCCGGCAGCAACCTCACGCCGTGGGAGATCATCGAGGCCGCGCGCGCCCACCTCGCCGAGCAGCGGCAGGCCGACGCCGCGCCGCAGCCGGCCACCACCGCCTGGCCCGCCGAAGACCCCGAGCCGTCGGAGCCCGCCGGGACGACCGCGTGGCCGGGCGTCGCGGCCTCCGTGTCGCCGCCGACCGCCGTATCCGAGCCCTCGCCCGTACCGCCGACGCCGGTGGCCGCCGGCACCGGGCCGGCGCCGCGTACCGTCGAGGCGCACGGGATCGCGTTCCTGCCCGGCGACGACGACGTCGAACGCCTGCTGACCGAGCTGCGCCGCCGCGGCAAGTGGGTGCAGAGCCTGCGCGGCCAGGAGGTCTCCAGCGCCTCCGCCCCCGCCGTCCTGCTCGTCGGCGGCGTCTCGTGCGGGCAGCGCCGCCTCACCCGCATGATCGCCCGTACGCTCGCCGAGGCCGGCCAGACCAGCGGCGACGTCCGCACCGTCGAAGCCGACGACCTCGCCTACCTCGACCCGCGTGAGCTGCGCGAACGTCTCGACGAGCACAGCGGGCACACGCTGCTGATCGAGGGCCTGGACACGCTCATCCTCGACGATGACCGCGGTGCCGCGTACGCCTCCGCGCTCTACCGCGCGCGCGTCGAGGGCGTCAGCGGCACGACCGTGGCGGCCACCTGCGCGCCCGAACGCCTGCACGACCTGACCGAGGCCAGCCCCGAGCTGGTCACCGACTTCCGCGCCATCCGCCTGCCGGACCTGTCCGAGGCCGAGGTCCGCGCCGACCTGGCCGCACTCCTGGCCACCGAACGCCACCTCAACCTCACCGAGGACGCCTGGGAGGTGGCCCGCCGTGACCTGGGTGCCCTGCGCGGCCGCGGCCGCCTCACCAACGCCCGCCTGGTGGAGGCCTACCTCGACCGCGCGTGCAGCCACCACCTCGGCCAGGCCGGCGAGACCCAGGTCTTCCAGAGCGAGGGCACGATGACGCTGACCGCCGAAGATCTCGCCGGAGTCTCCGCCGAGCTCGAGCCCTAGGCCGCGCGGCGGGGATCCGCGTGCCGACGGCGTCGGCCGGTCATCACGTGGTCCAGCTCCTGTCGCATCCGGATCTCGCGCAGTCGGACGGCTGGTGCTGAGTGGTGATAGTGATCTGGTCGGTCGGCGCGGCCAGGGGCACCGCTTCGAGGTGCGGGTACGGCTCGAGCGAGCGCACGGGCGGCCGGGACGAGCCGTTTTCGCGGCATGATCGCGCTGGTCGCCGGGTGACGCGGCGGGCGTGCACGTGATCGGCGTCACGGTGACCGGCGGGTAACTTGTCATTTACCCTCGGCGCGTGGACATCGTCTTCGAACGCCGGGGCGAGGGACCTCCCCTGCTCCTCATGCACGGCATCGGCCATCGCTGGCAGGCCTGGGAGCCGGTCATCGACCGCCTCGCGGCCGAGCGTGACGTGATCGCCGTCGACCTGCCCGGGTTCGGCGCGTCCCCTCCCCTGCCCGACGGCATGACCTATGACCTGCACACGGTCGTCACGGTGCTCGGCGAGTTCCTCGACAAGCTCGGCGTCGAACGCCCGCACGTCGCGGGCAACTCCCTCGGCGGGCTGTTCGCGCTGGAGGCCGCCGACCGCGGCCTCGCGCGCTCGGTGACGGCGCTGTCGCCGGCCGGGTTCTTCACGCCGGGCGAGCTGCGGTACGCCGCGACGGCGCTGCGCGCCTCACGGCTCGGCGCCGGCCTCCCCAAGGCGACCATGCGCTGGCTGGCGAGGTCGCCGCGGCGCCGCGCCATGATGTTCGGGATGATCTACGGCCGACCGGACCTGATGAGCGTCGACACGCTGCTGGAGGACGCGGCGGCGCTGCGCGGTGCGGTGGGCTTCAGCCCGACGCTGCGGGCCGGACGCGGAATCAGGTTCACCGGCAAGGTCCAGGAGGTCCCCGCGACGATCGCCTGGGGCACCAACGACCGGCTGCTGCGTTCGAGCCAGGCCGTACGGGCGCAGCAGGCGCTGCCGAACGCGCGGTTCGTGTGGCTGCACGGCTGCGGCCATGTGCCGATGGCCGACGATCCGGAACTGGTCGCTCGCGTGCTTCTCGAGGGCAGCGCGGCGGCCTGAAAGAACCGGCCCGACGATTCCGTGGTCGATGTCACATCGCGCCACTCGAATATCCGCCGATGTACCGGTATGACGGTCGGATAACGCCGCGACCGAGCGTCGAGCGAAATTCGAATAACCCCACATCGCCGCTGTTCGGAGCGTACGCCAGGCCGCCACTCCGACAATTCCATGGCTTGCAGTGAAAGTTTTACCAACACTTTCGGCGACATGGATCGAACATCACTTTTACGGGCTAACTGGCTCACCAACTAGTGCACCTCGCCGTGAACCAAGTAACAATGGGATCGATATCACGGAAAGGTTTCGCAATGATCGGTAAGTCGATCTACGTGCCCGATAACCCGGCCCTCCGGGGCGGATCCCCCCAGGCCGTGCACGAGCAGTTGTGGGCGCAGGGACGCCGCCGCCGGCTGCAGACGCGCGGTGTGCTCGCGGGCGTCGGACTGGTGGCCGGCACCTGGCTCGTGGCACTGTGGGCGGGCCTGCTGCTCGCGTTGCTGATCGCGGGCGTCGACACCGCCGTGCGCTGGCGTGAGCGCGCGACCTCGAGCGTGTGGCGCAAGGGACAGCGGGGCGAGCGCCGTACGGCGCGGATCCTGAAGCTGCTGCAGTGGCGCGGATACGAGGTCGTACACGGCCGGATGGCGCCCGGCATCGGGCAGCTCGACACCCTGCTCATCGGGCCCGCCGGCGTGTTCCTCATCGACAACCGCGCGGTCGCCCCGGACACCACGATCGCCGAGTACGGCGGCACGCTGTACGTGAACGAGCGGTCCGGCGCCAAGCTGTCCGCCTCGCTGCGCGAGATGTCCGACGCGGCCGGGTCACTGCTCGCCGAGCGGATGGGCGAGGAGGTCGAGGTCGAGGCGATCGGCGTCGTCTACGGCGGCACGCTCCGCCGGGGCGGGGTGAGCGCCGAGGGCATCACGTTGCTGCGCTCCTACGAGCTGCTGTCCTGGATCCGCCGCCGCGGTGTCCACCGTGGCCCCGAGGAGCTCGAGGCGATCTGCGAGGCCGCCCGGCTGCTGCCGATCAGCCGCCAGGCCCTCGTCGTACGCTGACCGCGCCGTGGGCCCGTACGCGGGCCCGTCAGGTGTGGGGCCGCGAGGCCGCCGGGGCCTCGACGCGGGGCGCGCGGAACAACCAGTCGACGCGCGGCTCGATCACCCACCGGAACACCGTGCGCGCCGTCTTGCCGGACAACGCGATCGCAAGGGCGACACAGCCCAGCGTCACCACGACGACCTCGAGGTTGGTGATCCGGTAGTACCAGCCCTGGTAGGACAGGAACAGCGTCACGAAGCCGTGCAGCAGGTACACGTACATGGTGGCCGAGCCGAACCTCGTGAACCACGTCCGTCGTGCCGGCACCACGGCCAGGAACCCGACGGTCAGCAGCATCGCGGAGACCAGCGCGATGAGCCGGAACCCCAGGCCATCGGGCGCTCCGACGCCGAGCTGTTCGAAGCTTCGCCGCCAGTGCACCCATTCGGGGTCGACGTCGCGGGCGAGCGCGTACGCGGAGACGCCTCCGAGGATGAGCAGCACGGCGCCGCCGGCCCGTGCCGCGGGCCGGTGCAGCGTCGCGAAGTGCTCGGGGCGCAGCGTCAGCCCGATGACGAAGAACGGCAGGAACGACAGCACCTGCGCGGCGTCCAGCATGCCCGGCAGCGTCACGAACCCGGCGATCATCGACACGAGCAGCGCCACGGTGATCGGGTGGCGGATCTGCAGCCAGAACGGTGTGGACAGCCGCCACAGCAGCAGGGCGGGCAGGAACCAGAGCAGGTAGTACGGCTCGAGCGGCTCCCAGCCGACGTGCCTGCCCGACACCAGCTCAACCCACAGCGGGTACGCGACGCTGAAGATCACGTACGGGATGACGATCGCGGCGACGAGCTTGCGGGTCCGGCTGCGCGCGGTGGTGAATCCGCGGGAGAAGTAGCCGCACATGACGATGAACGCCGGCAGGTGGAACCCGTACACGAGCGTCTGCCCGGCCTCGAGGGCCCGTCCGCCGATGTTGGCGCCGCGCAGTGGCTCCCACGCGTGGCCGATCACCACGAGGACGACGGCCATGAACTTGGCGTTGTCGAAGTAGGGGTCGCGGGTAAGCGTCGGCTCGGGCTTGGCCCTGGCGGTCGTGGAAATCAAGGTGAGGGAACCCAGCTTGGACAACGGGAGACCGATTCAGTCAACACCATAATCCTGGACGCCAGGTCAACGCGGTGTGTCCGTGCGTATCGGGTGCGTCGCGCGGGCCCGGGGTTGAAGAACACCCCCGGGGACCGGCTACGCTTATGGGGCCGGTGTGGCATGTGTCCCCGGGCCGCACCTATAGCCTTCGCGGAATACCGTTCGGTCATCGATCGGAGCAGGAGCCGCGTTGTGCGTTTCGCCGAGAGGCGACCACCACACCGGCCCAAGCGTGACGCCCCTGCCGGATCTGATCCGGTGGGGGCGCTCGCGTTTGGTCGGGTCGTCAGGTCGGTGCCGTGATGAAGGCCGCGCCCACCAGTGAGGCGATGACGAGAACGGCGATCACAACGGCCGCGATGGAACGGATGCGCCGGCGTCTGCGCAGCCGCCCGAAGCTGGCCAGCCGGCCGGCCAGGGCCGGGTCTTCCTGGCCGAGCTGAGATGCGATCTCAGTGAGGATCCGCTCCTCCTCCATCGAGAGCGCCATGCCGCACCTCCAGGGGGTCACACTTTCCAGGAATCATCCCCCGTTTCTGTGGCCTGGGAAACCTTCAGAAGCCCAGCAGACAAAGGGATGCGTGCGGATACTCGACGACACGGATGGCCGGTTTGTCCCCCGGCCGGGGTGCGGGGCGTCCGCACGGCGCCGGATGACCACGGATCCGCGCAGGCAGCCGTCCAACTCCTCGAGGGCCTTCGAGGAGTTCGGAGAGCGTATGGCGGGTTCAGGCGCCGGCGCCGCGAGTGGTGACGCTCTCGCGGTGGGTCCGGTCGAGGGCGGCGACGTAGTAGGTGTAGCCGTGGCCGGGTTTGGCGGTCGTGTCCTTGGCCTCGAGCGTATCGCCGGTGACGATCTTGATGAGGAGGCGGCCGTCCGGGGCGATGCACAGAGGGCCCTTGGCCGGGGCGCGGTAGATCGCGTACGCGGCGGCGCCGGTGCCGCGCCAGGTCAGCCGCCCGTCCTTGGCGCGCAGGCGGGTCGGCGCGGACGGCGGACTCCCGGCCGGGCGTACGCCGGCGGGCGGGATGGCCGGCCGGGTGTAGTGGTCCTTGACGATGCGGGAGGCGAACCCGTGGCGGTCGGAGGCGAGGTCGCGGGCGCTGAAGAACGCGGAGCCGGTGATCGCCCGGTAGCGGGCGTCGAGGGCGAGGTGGCGCGACAGCTCGGCGGAGTCCTTCCACACCGGGCCGTTGCCGACCTGGTAGGCGGCCTGCCCGGTGATGAGCTGGACGGAGGTGCCGGCGACCTGCTTGGCCCACCAGGCGACGAGCGTGCGGTAGTCGGCGGCCTTGAAGCCGATCGGCCAGTACAGCTGCGGTGCGACGTAGTCGATCCAGCCGCGCTTGATCCAGGCGCGGCTGTCGGCGTAGATGTCGTCGTAGCTCTGCAGGGCGCTGGTGGCCGACCCGGCGGGGTCGGTGGAGCGGTTGCGCCAGACCCCGAACGGGCTGACGCCGAAGCTCACCCAGGGTTTGGCCTGGTGGATCTGGGCGTGCAGGGTCTCGATGAGCTGGTCGACGTTGTGGCGGCGCCAGTCGCCGACGCTGTGGAAGCCCGAGCCGTACCGCTTGAACGTCGGCGCGTCGGGGAACGCCTTTCCGGGCAGCGGGTAGGGGTAGAAGTAGTCGTCGAAGTGCACGCCGTCGACGTCGTACTTGCGGACGACGTCGAGGACGACCTGGGAGATCAGGGAGCGCACCTCGGGCAGGCCGGGGTCGTACCAGAGGGCGCCGCCGTAACGGCGTACCCAGTCTGGGTGGCGGCGGGGCGGGCTGCCCGCGGCCAGGTGCCCGAGGTCGGCCTGCGTGCTGACCCGGTAGGGGTTGAACCAGGCATGGAAGTCCAGGCCGCGCGCGTGCGCCTCCTCGACGAGGAACTTCAGCGGGTCATAGCCTGGGTCGCGGCCCTGGTGCCCGGTGAGGTAGACCGACCACGGCTCGTACGGCGAGGGGTAGAACGCGTCGGCAGTCGGCCGGATCTGCACGTAGACGGTGTTGAAGTTGAGCTTCTTGGCGACGTCGAGCAGGTGACGGTACTGGGCCTTCTGCTTGTCGGCCGGCAGGCCGGACTGGGCGGGCCAGTCGCCGTTGCCCACCGAGGCGATCCACATCGCTCGGGTCTGCCGGGCCGGGTCGGCGTGGGCCGAGACCTGGCCGCATTCGGCCGCGGGCGGGCCCGCAGCCGACGACGGAGAGTCGTCCTTGCCTGCACAGCCGGTGAGTCCGCCCAGGCAGACGAGGGCCGTCAGGGCCGTGAGGCTCACCGTCATCCGGGTTCTGCCCATGGGAGGGCATTGTGCCGGAGAGTTCGGGTCACATCCCGGGTATCGGTTCAGGAGACAGCACTCCCACAAGGCGGCGTCGTATGAATGACACCTTCCGGCTAGGGCGGATCAGTGGCGTGCGCGTCGGCGTCAACTGGACGGTCCTGGTGGTCTTCGCCCTGGTCGCCTACGGCCTCGCCGCGGAACGGCTCCCCCAAAGCTACAAGGGACTACACCCGCTCCTGTACGTCCTGGGCGGCGTGTCGACCGCCGTGGCGTTCCTGGGCTCGCTGCTGGCGCACGAACTCGCGCACGCCCTGGTCGCGCGCCGTAACGGCCTGGCCGTGGAGGGCATCACCCTGTGGCTGCTGGGCGGCGTGGCGCGTTTCGACGGCGAACCGGAGAGCCCAGGAGCCGAACTGCGCATCGCCGGGTCCGGCCCGCTGGTCAGCCTGATCCTGGCCGTGGTGTTCGGCGGGAGCGCGGAGCTGCTGACCCTGGCGGGGGTGACGGGAATGGTCACCGGCTGTTTCGCCTGGCTGGCCCTGATCAACATCGTGCTCACACTGTTCAACGTGATCCCGGCGACGCCCATGGACGGCGGGCGGCTCGTGCACGCCGTGCTGTGGCGCATGTCCGGCGACCGTACGCAGGCGACGCTGCGCGCCGCTCACGCCGGGCGCACCGTCGGCTGGATGACCATGGTGGCCGGGTTCTACCTGTCGCTGTGGACCCTGAGCGGCCTGTGGCTGATCATGATCGGCTGGTTCCTGGTCATCGCGGGCGGCCTGGAGGCGGTCCACGCGCGGACGCGGGCCCGCCTGGACGGCATCCCGATCCGCCGGATCATGACACCGGACCCCTTCACGGTGCCCGGGTCGATGACCGCGGCGGAGTTCCTGCGCGAGATGCTGCCCCGCCACCGCCACACCGCCTACCCGCTCGTCGACGACGGCGTCGTACACGGCGTGGTCACGGCCGCGCGGATCCGCGCCCAGGAGGCCGGTACGCGGATCGGCACCCTGGTGGAGGAGGTCCACCGCGCCGGTGTGGAGTCCTCACTGACCGAGCTGCTGCCCCGCCTCGCCAAGGAACGCCTTCTCGTCTTCGACGGTGAGCGGCTCGTCGGCATCGTCACCCCGCGCGACCTGGCCCGTCTCCTCGAGCGCCTGTCCCGGCCCGAGCGCCTGTCCTGACCTGGCGGCGCCGCGCCGCGCGGACGGGGCGCGGGTCAGCACCACCCCGAAGATCACCACGAGGCCGCCGGCGACGGTGTTCCAGCCGAGCGGCTCGGCGAGCAGCACCGCACCCAGGAGCGTCGACCACAGCGGCGTCACGTACGTGACCGTGGAGGCGACGGTCGGCCCGGCGACGCGGATCACACCCAGGCTCATCACGAACGCGATCCCGGTGCCGGCCGCGCCGAGCACGAGCAGCGCCGCGCCGGCCCCCCAGCCCGGCCACGTCGGCGCGCCCGCCGTGGTGGCTCGCCGAGTCGTCCGGCACGTCATCGGGATAGCTGTCCGAGGTGATCTGCGGTCCGCCCGCTTCGCCCGGCCAGCGGCCGGGGCCGGGGCCGGGGCGCGCTCGCACTCTATCGAACGTGTGTTCTATGGTGGGGGGATGCGCTGGGATGCCCTGTCACTCGACGGCCAGGAGCCGGGCCTGTTCGGGCGGCCTGTCACGGTCGATACCCCGGAGTTCAGCGGGATCACCTTCCATGAGATCCAGGCGAAGTCGATCATCAACCGGGTGCCCGGGGCCTCGCGGGTGCCGTTCGGCTGGACGATCAATCCCTATCGGGGGTGCAGTCACGCGTGCGTGTACTGCTTCGCGCGTAACACGCACCGTTATCTCGACTTCGATCCCGGGCACGACTTCGACTCCCAGATCGTGGTGAAGGTCAACGCGCCCGAGCTCGTGCGCCGGGAGCTGGCCGCTCCGCGCTGGTGCGGGGAGCCGATCGCGATGGGCACGAACGTCGACTGCTATCAGCGTGCCGAGGGCCGCTATCGGCTGATGCCCGGCATCATCGAGGCGCTGCGCGACGCCGCGAACCCGTTCTCGATCCTGACGAAGGGCTCGCTGATCCTGCGGGACCTGCCGCTGCTGGAGGAGGCCGCGCAGCGTACGCGGGTGTCGGCGGCGGTCTCGGTGGGCTTCGTCGACCGGGAGCTGTGGCGGCTGATGGAGCCCGGCACGCCCGCGCCGGACAAGCGTCTCGAGGTGTGCGCGACGCTCAACGCCCACGGGATCGGCTGTGGCGTGCTGATGGGCCCGATCGTGCCCTACCTGACCGACACGCCGCGCCAGCTCGACGCCGCGGTACGCCGGATCGCCGCCGCCGGTGCGACGTCGGTCTCGGCGATCGTCTTGCACCTGCGGCCGGGCGCCCGTGAGTGGTTCGCCGACTGGCTGCGCACCCACCATCCCGAGCTGACCGGCCCGTACGAGCGCCTGTACGGCGAGGGCGCCTACGCGCCGAAGGACTACCAGCGGCGCATCGGCCGGCAGGTCGCCGAGCTCGCCGAACGCCACGGCCTCGACTCCGGGGCGAGCCTGCGCACCCCGGCCGCACCCGCACCGGCCCCCGTACGAGAGCCGGAGCAGCTCACCCTGCTGTGACTAGGCTCACCAGGTGTGAAGACCTATGAACGGAGCGTCGGCGAAGGCGGCGAGCTGGTCCTGCGCGGCGACGGCGAGCATTTCGAGATCATCAGCAACGGCATGTTCTTAATGGACACCCGCGCCGGTGCGTCCGAGCGTCTCCTTGTCCGCGCGGCGCTCGAGCGGACCCGGCGACCCTCCCACATTCTCATCGGCGGCCTGGGCGTGGGGTTCTCCGCCGCCGAGGCGCTGCGCTGCCCGCACACCAGCGCCGTCACGGTCATCGAACGCGAACCCGCGGTGATCGGCTGGCACGCCTCCCACCTGCGCGGATTCTCCGGTGGCGCGCTCGAGGACCCGCGGGTACGGGTCGAGCGCGCCGACCTGCTCGACTGGCTCGCCACCACGGCCGACCGATACGACGCGCTGTGCCTCGACATCGACAACGGCCCCGAGTGGACCGTCACCGAGGGCAACTCCGCCCTGTACGGCCCGGCCGGCCTGGAGCTGATGGCGGCCCGGCTGCGACCGGGCGGCGCGCTCGCGGTCTGGAGCGCCGGCGCCGCGCCGGCCTTCGAGGCGCGCCTGCGCGAGCGGTTCGGCGACGTGGTCGCGCTGCCGGTGCAGGTCGCCCGCGGCGAACCCGACCTGGTCTACCTGGCCTCGGCGTAGTGCTTGCGCAGCTCCTCGTCGCGGTCCTGCGGCCAGGGCGCGGTGTCGCCGCGCAGGTGGTCGGCGAAGACCTCCAGGTGGGTGTGCCAGGCCGCGAGTGAGGCCACCTGGTCGTCCGCGCCGGTGTGGGTGAGTACGACGCGGGTGCCGGCGGGGTGCCCGCCGGTCAGCTCCCAGCGCACCCGGCCCGCGGATCCGTCGCGGTACTCCAGGTGCCTGCGCGAGCCGGCGTCGGTGACCGGACCGGCCGTGACGCAGGCGTTGGTGGTGCGCTGCGGCGGCGCGGCGCCGACCTGGGGTTCGGCGGACTCGGTGAGCTCGGCCCACACGGTCTCCACCGGGTGCGGCAGGAGCCGTTCGAAGCGGACCGTCCCGTCCTCGACGACGCCCTCGCCGAGCGCGAACGCGTCGAGGTAGGTGTCGTGCCGCGCCGGGTACCGGCCCGGGGCCTGCTCCGGCGCGGGCCCGCCGGCCAGGGCGGCCTCCAGCGCGTCCAGGCAGGTGTGCCAGCCCGCGGCGAAGCTGCCGGCCATGGGCCGGTCGCCGAAGCCGTGGGTGAAGACCAGGCGGCAGCCACCGGCTTCGGGGATCAGCTCGATGCGCAGCGGGTCGCCGTTCCAGGTGAAGGCGAAGACGTGCGGCGGGTCCAGCTCGGTGATCACTCCGTCGGAGCCGTCGAGCTCGCCGCCGGGGAAGACGAACCGGATCGGTCCGCCGGGACGCAGGTCCGCGATCTCCATGTTGGCGGGGAACCAGTGGGACAGGTGGGCGGGGTCGGTGACGGCCTGCCAGACCTTGCCGACCGGGTGGGACAGGTAGCGTTCGAACCGCAGGACGCTGCGGTCGCCGTCGGTGTGCAGGGCAGGGTTCACGCGTCGTCCTCCATCGTGTCCAGGTGACGCTCGAGGGCGTCCAGGGAGTCGTTCCACAGGCGCCGGTAGGGCGCCAGCCAGGTGTCGATCTCGGTCAGCGGCTCGGGCCGCAGTTCGTACCAGCGCCGCTGGGCCTCCGCGCGGACCCGGACCAGGCCGGCGTCGCGCAGGACGCGCAGGTGCTTGGAGGTGCCGGGCTGGGTCAGCCCGAGGTGTTCGGTCAGCTCCCCGACGAGACGGGGACGCTCCAGCAGGAGGTCCAGGATGCGCCGCCGCGTCGGCTCCGCGAGCACGTCGAAGGTCGTTGCCACATCGCCGAACATACCCAGATGGCTATATACGAGTCAAGGCATCAACCCTGGACAAGACCCTCTCCGGTCGGCACCGTACGCCGGCACCACGACATCACCGCCGCCGGCCACGACCACATCGTCGAGCACGGCTTCGCGCACCTGAAGACCTGGCGCATCCTCACCGAACTCCGCACGAGTCCCGTCCGCGTCACCGACCTGCTCCGCGCCCTGCTCGTCCTGACGAACCTCGAACTCGACCGCTGACAGACGATCAAGACCGAAGACAGCCGCCCACGACCAGCACGAGCACCCACGAACCCGCCACACCAGCAGCCGCACCAGCGAAAACCAAGCTGGTGGATCTTCAGTGAAGATCCACCAGCTTGGATCTTCACTGAAGATCCGACTGGACCTCGGTCAGTCGATGCCTTCGACGATGCGGAAGTCGCGCTCGACGCCGTCGGAGAGGGCGACCAGCGCCTCCTGGTACTCCGCACTCTCGCGCGCCGCGACGGCCTGCTCGAAGCTGTCGAACTCGATCAGGACGGTGCGCTCGGCGATTCCGGCGTCATGCGCCACGACCCGACCGCCACGGACGAGGACCCGACCGCCCCCGGCCTTGACGGCCGGACCGGCCAGCTTGTTGTAAGCAGCCAGCTTCTCAGGGTCTGAAATGGTGCGGTAGACGCTGACCCAGTAGCCCTTGGGCATGGAGCCTCCAGTGTTGAGATGAGTGCATCTGACTTACGGGTTGGTCTCGGACGAGCGTCGGCGGGCGAGAGCGAGGCTTGTCAGCGTCGTGATCGCCATGGCGCCGATGCCGACCAGGGCCGCGGTGGTGTAGGCGCTGTCGTCGGGGAAGAGGTGTCCGGGGCCGGTGTCCGCGGCGAGGATCAGGCCGCCGATGGCGCTGCCCAGGGAGTACCCGACGCTGCGGACGACGTAGTTGAAGCTCATGGCGCTCGACGTCTCGCTCTTGGGGTGACGGCCAGGATGACGCCGGGCATCGCGGCCGAGAAGCCGCCGACGCCGAAGCCCAGCACGCCCATCGCCGCGAACAGTTCGGCCAGGTCCGACCGGGCCGCCGCGAACAGGGCGAACCCGCCGCCGACCACGACGGCGCTGCCGGCCAGGAGCAGGGGGGCGGCGATCCGCGTCCGGACCCGCGGCGTGAGCTTGCCTGCGACGAACCCCAGCTCATAGCTCCCCCATCCGTGCATGGCGCTGGCCATCGGGAGGTTTCTGGCGAACATCCGGAACAGCCCGATCGGCGGGGTGTCCCCGGGCATCACGCGCGCGAGTAGCGCGCCGGCCTGGTCGGCGTACGGCGGTTCCAGCAGGGCTATTCGCGGCATCGGCGCTCCCGTTGAGGCTGTTTCTAAAAGAGAAACGCGGGATGGATGCTAGTGTTTCGAATAACGAAACGCAAGGAGGGGCCATGCCGACACCGCGCCCAGGAACACCGGTTCGCGGATCGACGACCGGCCGTCCGATCATGGCCGCGATGGATCTCTTCGGCCGCCGGTGGGCGCTGCGGATTCTCTGGGAGCTGCGTGCGGGTCCGCTCGGTGCGCGGGCGCTGCTGGCACGGTGCGCAGGGATGTCATCCAGTGTCCTCTACCAGCGGCTTCGCGAACTCACCTCAAGCGGGATCATCGCCCCCTCAGCCGATGGCTACGAGCTCACCCAGCTGGGAACAGCACTCAGCCACGCCCTCCGACCGCTCGACGAATGGGCGGCCACCTGGGCCCAGGCGCAAGAGCAGAACGATCAGAATCCTGTGGAGCCATGAGGGATCGCGGGCTCTTCGATCACTCTGGGCGCGAAGGGTCCGGGCCTGGATACCCGACTTACTTCGGCCGCCAGCGCGGCGCGACCTGGCTGAACGTCGTCAACGACCAGGTGATGGGCATCGAACGCACGCTCATCCAGCCGGAAGAACATCTCCAGCTCGCCCGGCGACGGCTCCACCGCGAACCGCCCGTACCTGGCCACCTGCTCATCAGACAAGAAATCCGCCTCTTGAACAGCTGAACCGTCCACGCGGGTGGGGCGAGGAACAGATCGAAGGCAACGGTACTGATCACCGCCATCGCCAGTCCCAGCCTGAGACCCCACACGAATGCGATCACCGCGATGCCGGGCTTCAGTGTGAGTACCCGGCCCAGTATGGTCTCCGCCGTGACACACAGTCCCACGGTCAGCACGCCGATACTGAGACGTAGACACGTCCGGCGCCGCAGCAACGCCAGCAGACTCACATACAAAACCTAGTCGAGGTGGACGTGAAGGTACGCCGGGGCCTGGGACCTGGCCACCCGCGTCCTGCGCCTGCCACCCCGCGGGGTCGCGTTGCCGCGCCCCGCGTAGGGTGACCACGAAGATCAACGGGAAAGGGGGGCGACCGGTGCGCGCGGTGACCTACGACAGGTTCGGCGGCCCGCTGACGATCCAGGAGGTGCCCGACCCGCTGCCCTCCCGCGCCGGAGTGGTCATCCAGGTCGAGGCGACCGGCCTGTGCCGCAGCGACTGGCACGGCTGGATGGGCCACGACGCCGACATCACCGTGATGCCGCACGTCCCCGGGCACGAACTGTCCGGCGTGGTCACGGCGATCGGCCCGGACGTGACCGGCCACCGGCCCGGCGACCGCGTCACCACACCGTTCATCTGCGCGTGCGGACGCTGCCCCTCCTGCAAGGCCGGCGCCCAGCAGGTCTGCGAACACCAGACCCAGCCCGGCTTCACCCACTGGGGTTCCTTCGCCGACTACGTCACCATCGACGACGCCGACGTCAACCTGATCGCCCTGCCCGACGGCCTGGACCACGCGACCGCCGCCGCGCTCGGCTGCCGGTTCGCCACCGCGTTCCGCGCCGTGACCGTCCACGGCCACATCACGCCCGGCCAGTGGGTCGCCGTGCACGGCTGCGGCGGCGTCGGCCTGTCCGCGGTGATGGTCGCGGTCTCCTGCGGCGCGCGCGTCGTCGCCGTCGACGTCTCCCCCGAAGCCCTCGACCTGGCCCAGATCCTCGGCGCCGCGGCCCGCGTCCAGGGCCCCGACGGCGTCCCCGAGGCCGTACGCGACATCACCGGCGGCGGCGCGCACGTGTCCATCGACGCCGTCGGCGGCCCCGGCGCCTGCGCCGCGTCCGTCGCGTGCCTGCGCCGCCGGGGCCGCCACATCCAGGTCGGCCTGCTACCCGAGGCCACCGGCGACGCGCGCCTGCCGATGGACCGCGTCATCGCGCTGGAACTCCAGGTCCTCGGGAGCCACGGCATGCCCGCCCACGCGTACGGGCCGATGATGGAGATGGTCACGGCCGGCACGCTGCGCCCGGACCGGCTCATCACCCGCACGATCGGCCTCGACGGGGTCCCGGCGGCCCTCGCCGCGATGGGCACCGCCACCACGACGGCCGGCATCACGATGGTCGACCCGACCGGCCGCTGAACTCGGCCACCTGGCCTAGCCAGGTGGCCACCTGGCCGATGCCGGCGGGCCCGCGCCGCGCCTACGCTCGGCGGATGACCGACACCTGGGTGCCGCGATCACTGCTGCCCGGTGAGCTGGCGGCCGGGCACGCCCCGGTCCGGCGCACCCGCCGGGACTGGGCGGTCGACGTCCTCGCCTGGTGCGGGGCCGTGGCGCTCGGGCTGACGGCGTACGAGTACGCGGCCCGGTTCGAGCACCCGCCCGCCTGGATCGGCGCCGCCGACCTGCCACTCGGCGCGCTCGCCTGCCTGTCCCTGTGGTGGCGGCGGCGCTTCCCGCTCGCCGTGGCGCTCCTGGCGATACCGGCCCTGGCGATCTCCAACACCTCCTTCGGCGCCGGAATGGTCCTCACCGCGAACCTCGCGCTGCGCGTCCCGTGGCGGCGTTCCCTGCCGATCCTCGGCCTGTACGTCCTCGCCTCGGTCCCGAACGTCGTCTTCATCTCCGTCCCGCACGGCGGCGACTGGACCACGGCGGCCTTCACGCTCGCCTACTACCTGGTCTTCTTCGCCTGGGGCAGCGCCCTGCGCGCCCGCCGGCTACTGGTGGTCAAGTTGCGAGAGGACGCCGAACGCGAACGCGCCGACCACACGCGGCGGCTGGCCGACACCCGCCGCGCCGAACGCGCGGCCATCGCCCGCGAGATGCACGACGTGCTCGCGCACCGCATCTCGCTGCTGTCCGTGCACGCCGGCGCGCTCGCCTACCGTACGAAACAGGCCGGCGCCGGCACCGGACCCGAGCTCAGCGCCGCCGAGGTCGCCGAGAGCGCGCAGATCATCCGCGACAACGCCCACCAGGCCCTGGACGAACTGCACGGCGTCCTGCACGTCCTGCGCGCCGACGAGGCCACCATCGCGATGCCCGCGCAGCCGCGGATGGCCGACCTGGTCGACGAGGCGCGCACGGCCGGGCAGCCCGTCGACCTGCACGACGACGGCCCCCTGGACACCCTGCGCCCGCAGCTCCAGCGGACCGCCTACCGGGTCGTGCAGGAAGGCCTGACCAACGCCCGCAAGCACGCCCCGGGCACCCGCGTGACGATCCGCCTGACCGCCACCCCCGGCACGGCCCTCACCGTCGAGGTCACCAACCCGACCGGCCCGGCCGCCGCACCCATCCCCGGCGCCGGCTCCGGCCTCATCGGCCTGCGCGAACGCGTCGAACTCGACGGCGGAACCCTCGAGCGCACCGGCACGGACGGCACCTTCGCCCTACGCGCCCGGCTACCGTGGCCCGCGTGATCCGCGTACTACTGGCCGACGACGACCCGCTCGTCCGTACCGGCCTGAAGATCATGCTGCGCGGGGCGGAGGACATCGAGATCGTCGGCGAGGTACCGGACGGCGCCGCCGTCACCGACGCGGTACGCCGCCACACCCCCGACGTCGTCCTGATGGACATCCGCATGCCCGTCATGGACGGCATCGCCGCCACCCGCGCCCTCGCCACCCGCGACTCGGCACCGCAGGTCATCGTCTTGACCACCTTCGGCGCCGACGACACCGTGCTCGAGGCCATGCGCGCCGGCGCCGCCGGCTACCTGCTCAAACACACCGAACCCGAAGAGATCGTCGAGGCCGTACGCCGCGCGGCCCGCGGCGAACCGGCACTGTCCCCATCCGTGGCACGCACCCTCATCGAGCACGCGGCGGCGGGCGCGGACACCCGCGCCGACCGGGCCCGCGCACGCCTCGCGGTGCTGTCCGCGCGGGAACGCGAGATCGCCGCCGCCGTCGCCGAAGGGCTCTCCAACACCGAGATCGGCACACGCCTCTACCTGTCCGCCGGCACCGTCAAGGCCCACCTGTCCAGCGCGCTGACCAAGCTGGGCCTGAGCAACCGCATCCAGCTCGCCATCCTCGCCCACGACGCCGAGGCAGGCTGAGCTTCCTCGGCTTCGGCCGGTCGGCCGGCGGGCCTGGCCGACCGGCCGATGCCGCCACCGTGCCGCCGTTCCTAACGTCGAGACCATGCCCGACGACCACACACCGCGCCGCCGTCTCCTGCCGGCGATCGCCCTGTTCTTCCTCTCACCCCTGATCGCGGAGTTCCTGCTCGGCAACCAGCCGATCACCGAACTCCCGGCGCTGGCCCTCCTCGCCCCGATGTACGGCGGCGGCGCGCTGCTGATCCGCGAGGTGACCCGCCGTACCGGCCGCGGCTGGCCGACGATGGTGCTGCTGGCCGCCGCGTACGGCGTAGTCGAGGAAGGGCTGATCGACCAGATGCTGTGGAACCCCCACTACGGCGGGTTCGACATGCGGCACGCGTACGCCCAGACCTACGTCCCCGCGCTCGGCACCAGCGTCGCGATGGTCCAGGACGTACTGTCGATGCACACGATCTGGAGCATCTGCGTACCGATCGCGATCGTCGAGACCTTCGGCCGTGACCACACCCGCCCCTGGCTCGGCCCGGTCGGCGTGACCCTGACCGGCGCGCTGTTCGTTGCGGCGTCGGTGTTCCTGGCCGCCGCCCAGGCCGGCAGCGAACACTTCATGGCCTCACCCGCCCAGTTCGCCGGGTCGGCCGCCGTCATCGTCGCCCTGATCGCGGCCGGCCTGCTCCTCGGCCGCCGCCCCGCACGTACGGCCGACACCGACGCGCCGCGCCCGTGGCCGGTGGCCGCCGCGTCATTCGCGGTGTCCGGCCTGTACTGGAACCGCGAGATGCTCCTGCCGGTGTCGGACCGCATCGTCGCCGTCGCGTGGTGCGTGCTGGCCGCCGCCCTCACCGTCGTGTGCGTACGGTGGTCGCGCCGCAGCGGCTGGGGACCGGCGCACCGCCTCGCCCTCGCCGGCGGCGCCCTCCTCACCTACGTGTGGGTGGGCTTCACCCACGCACGCGACATGGGCGTCCCCACCACCACCGGCCTGCTCGGCAACGCGATCTTCGGCACCGCCGCGGTCCTCCTCCTCGCAGCGGCCGCCCGCGCCGCCGCACCCCGGTAAGCGTCCCCCGAGCGGCTTACCCTTACATCCGCATCTGCGGTAGAGGCGCCGCGTCTATACGAAGATGGCCGCCCTGCACGTCGGCGAACTCGCCGCGCTCGAGGCACCGCCCGAGCGCTACTGGTCCTCGGCGGCCGACAGGAGGACGTCGACCAGGCGGTCGGCGGCGTCGGGACGACCGTGCGAGCGAGCCTGTTCCGCGAGGTCCATGCGCCGGTCGGGTTCGGTGAGCAGGGGGGCGACGGCGGCGCGCAGGCCGTCCGGGGTCGTATCGCCCAGGAGAGCGACCGCGGCGCCGGCCTCGTGCAGGTGGCGGGCGTTGTGCGCCTGCTCGTTGCCCGCCGAGGAGGCCAGCGGGATGAGGATCGCGGCCTTGCCCAGCGCGGTCAGCTCCGCGATCGTGCCCGCGCCGCTGCGGGAGATCACCACGTCGGCCAGGGCCAGGACGTCGGGCAGCTCGGATCCGACGTAGTCGGTGAGCAGGTAACGGCCGGCGAGGTTGCTGGGCAGCGTCGCGGCGTTCCGGCGCAGGTCGGCCAGGTTCGTCGGCCCGCACTGGTGGACGACGTTGGCGTGGGACAGCAGCCACGGCAGGATCTCGCACACGAGGGTGTTGATCTGCCGCGCCCCCTGGGCGCCGCCGGTGACGTACACCGTGGGGAGGCTGCGGTCGAAGCCGTGCAGGCTCAGGGCGTGGATCGCCTTGTCCGCCCGCCCGGACAGCATCTCGGGACGCACCGGGTTGCCCGTCACCACGGCGGCCTTGCGCGCCGATTCCGGCAGGAGCGGCAGCGTGGACTCCGACGACACCGCGACACGCGTCGCCCGGCGTGCGAGCGACCGGTTCGCGCGGCCCAGGCGGACCGTCTGCTCGTGGACGACGAGAGGACGGCGGCACAGCCGGGCGGCCAGGCCCGCCGGGACGGAGACGTACCCGCCGGTGGCCAGCACCACGTCGGGGCCGAAGTCGGAGACGGCCTTCCGGGCCTGGGCGACACCCAGTGGCACACGGCTCAGGCCCTTCATGTTGGCCGGAGACACCAGCGCCAGCGGATTGCAGGCACGCCGGAGCCTGCCGGTCGCGACCGAGGTGAACCGGATCCCCTCATCGGCCGCGATGCGCGCCTCCAAGCCGCCGGCCTTCCCCACCCACAGGACCTCCAGCGCCCTCCCATCGGCCGCGAGCCTGGCCCGAAGGGCCCGTACGGCGGTCAGAGCGGGGTAGGTGTGGCCACCGGTCCCGCCGCCCGTGACGATCAATCGGAAGGTTTCGCTGTTCACGGAAAGGAATGCCAATCTGGCTATGAATACGTCCGGACAATGGAAGGCCGACACGAACGGAACCGGCCACCCCGCGAGGTCGTCAACGGGGTGGCCGGGCACCACTCGGTCAGTCGGTACGGCGGAACTGCACGATCGCCACGCCCAGCAGGACCAGGCCCAGCACTACGACCATGACGACCTCCACGCCGACCGGCACATGCCAGCCGAACCAGGTCACCCCGGGGTTGAAACGGGCCTTGAGCTGCGCGTTCGCCGTGATGTGCGTGAACACCACGTGCCGCAGCGGGTCCACAGCGTACGTCAGCGGGTTGATCCGCGTCAGGAAACTCAGCCACCCCGGCAGGCTCGACAGCGGGAACATCGCCCCCGACAGGAACAGCATCGGCATCATCGCCATCTGCATGATGCCGAAGAACGACTGCATCTTCTTGACCCGTGCCGCCATCGCGACGCCGAACGCCGTGATCGTGAACGCGCTGATGAACATCAGTACGATCAACGTGATGATCATGACGGGATCGTACGGGACGCCCGCCAGTCCGGCCATCGCCAGAATGACCAGGCCCTGCGCGGTCGCCACGACCGCGCCGCCGAGAACCTTGCCGATGACGATCGCACCACGGCTGACCGGAGCGACCAGCATCTCCCGCAGGAACCCGAACTCCCGGTCCCACACGATCGAGGCGGCCGAGAACATGCCGGTGAACATCACCGACATCGCGACGACGCCCGGGAACATGAACGTCTTCAGGTTCACCCCGCCCTGCGCCGTCATCAGCGAGGACAGGCCCGTACCCATGATCAGCAGCCACAGCAGCGGCTGCGCCAGCTGGGAGATCATTCGGGTCCGGTCGTAGACGAAGCGCAGCAGCTCCCGGTGCAGCACGATCTTCACCGCGCGCAGGTCGTGACGGACACTACGCCGCGCGACGTGCACCTTCGCGATCTGCGCGACGTGTTGGGTGTCGACGGCCATCGGTCATCTCCTCATCATTCCGCGCGCCCAGTCCATCGCCCCGGCCTGGGAGTCGCGGATCGAGCTGCCGGTGTAGTTCATGAACACGTCGTCGAGTGAGGGGCGGGCCACGTTGACCGAACGGATCGGGATCGCCAGCTCCGCGAACAGCCGCGGCACGAACGCCTCACCCGAGGGCACCCCGAACGTCACGGCCCCCTCGAGCATCCCCGCGTCCAGATCGAACTGCGTCTTCAGCGCGGCGATCGCGGCCTCGTCGTCGTCGGTCACGATCCGGACCCGGTCCTTGCCGACGTTCGCCTTGAGGTTCTCCGGCGTGTCCAGCACGACGATCTCACCGTGATCGATGATCGCGATGCGGTCGCAGTACTCCGCCTCCTCCATGTAGTGCGTCGTCAAGAAGATCGTGATGTCCTCGGTCTCCTTGAGCTCGTTGATGTACCCCCAGATCGCGGCGCGGGTCTGCGGGTCCAGGCCCACCGTCGGCTCGTCCAGGAAGAGCACCCGAGGCGAGTGCAGCAGCCCGCGCGCGATCTCCAGGCGGCGCTTCATGCCACCGGAGAACGTCCCGACCTTGCTGTCCTTGCGGTCGGTCAGGTCGACCATGTCCAGCACCTGGCCGATCCGCTCCCCCATCGCCTCCTTCGGCAGCCCGTACAGCTCGCCGTGGAAGCGGAGGTTCTGCTCGGCGGTCAGGTACGCGTCGACCGTCGGGTCCTGGAACACCAGGCCGATGTTGCGGCGCACCTCATCGCGCTCGCTTACGACGTCATGGCCGGCGACCATCGCGGCGCCGCCCGTCGGCCGCACCAGCGTGCACAGCATGCTGATCGTCGTCGTCTTGCCCGCGCCGTTGGGCCCCAGGAAGCCGAAGACCTCCCCCGGCGCGACCTCGAAGTCGACCCCCTTCACGGCGTCCAGGTCGCCGTACCGCTTCGACAGGCCCGCGACCACCACGGCCGGGGCCGCCCCGTTGACCGGTTTCACTCATCCTCCTGTAGATCTTCGGCGAGCAGACGGTAGAGCGAACGGCGCGTATCAGCGAGGATCTTGCGCGCCGCGTTGTGCTGGGCCGGCGTACCCACCTCGGCGACCTGGCGCATGGCCATCGCGACCTGGCCGAGGAGCGCCCGCAGGTCGACCATCTCCTCACTCACCGACTCCGCGACCGCGGCCCACGGCTCGGTGAGCTCGTCCTGGTGGTCGGCCACGTACGCGCGGCCCTCGTCGGTGAGGTGATACGTACGGCGGCCGCCCTGTTCCTCGGCCCGCACCAGCCCCTCGTCCTCGAGCTGCTGCAGCGCCGGATACACCGAACCCGAGCTCGGCCGCCAGATGCCGTGGCTCCGCTCGATGATCTCCTGGATGATCTGGTAGCCGTTGCGCGGACCCTCCGCGAGCAGCGCGAGCGCCGCCGCACGGACATCACCCTTCTTGACCTTCGGCGCCGCGCCCAGCGGCACCGGCCCCGGGCCGAAGAACCCGGCCGGGCCCGCCGGCGGGGTGGGCGGCAGGGGCATCGGCGGTGGCCCCGGCGGGAACGGCGCCCCACCGGGCGGCGAGGCCGGCGGGAAGCCGGGCGGCCCGCTCATGGCCTGGTACGCGGCCGGACGGCCCCCGTGGGGCGGCCCGTTGACCATGGCGTCCTCCAATGACGATCTAGATACGTTAACGATATATCTAGACGCGTCACCGAACAACCGAATAAGTCGTGACTAAGCGGGCAGATCGCTGGCACGGGCTGCCATCTCGGATGTCACGGCAGGTCAACAGCGCCCCATCCGACTCCCCTGACAGGGTCGAACCCTCGGTTTGAACAGGTTCAACTTTCCCGTACAGTGGTTCGTTGTGAACGTCGCGCTCGGAATCCCTGATCCGCTCGCCGTGCGAACCGTCCCCGTGACGGCCCCCGACGACCTCATGACGCGCCTGCCCGACCCCGCCGCACTGGCCTGGGTCCGCCACGGCGACGGGCTCGTCGGATGGGGCGAGGCCGCACGCGTCACCGTGCCCGACGGCGAGAACCGCTTCGCCTGGGCCGACCAGTGGCTCAAGGCCCTCTTCGAGAACGCCACCATCGACGACCCGCTCCGCGTCCCCGGATCCGGCCCCGTCGCCTTCGGCACCTTCTCCTTCGACCCCAAATCCGGGCGATCGGTGCTCATCGTCCCACGCGTCGTCCTCGGCCGCCGTGACGGCAACGCCTGGTACACCACCATCGGCGACAACGCCGAGCCGCTCACCCTGCTCCGCCCGCCCACGCCCCCCTCTGGCATCCGCTGGTCCGACGGCGACGTCACCGCACCCCAGCACATGCGCGCCGTCGCCACCGCCGTCGAACGCATTCGCGCCGGACACCTGTCCAAGGTCGTCCTCGCCCGCGACCTCCTCGCCACCGCCGAGGACCCCATCGACCCGCGGATCCTCCTACGCCGCCTCGCCGTGCGCTTCCCCTCCTGCTACACCTTCGCCTGCGACGGCCTCGTCGGCGCCACCCCCGAACTCCTCGTACGCCGCATGGGCGGCCTCGTCGAATCCCTCGTCCTCGCCGGCACCATCGCCCGCGACACCGACGACCCCTCCGCCGCCGCAGCGACCCTCTTCACCTCCGCCAAGGACCGCGAAGAACACTCCTACGCCGCGGACATGGTGCGCACCGCGCTCACCCCCCTCTGCCGCGACCTCACCGTCCCCGACGAACCCGAGCTCCTCCGCCTGTCCAACCTCATCCACCTCGCCACCCCCATCACCGGCCGCCTCGAGGGACAACGCTCCGTCCTCGACGTCGTCGCCGCCCTCCACCCCACCCCAGCCGTCGGCGGCACCCCCACCGACACCGCCCTCGACCTCATCCGCGAACTCGAAATGATCGACCGCGGCCGCTACGCCGGCCCCGTCGGCTGGATCGACTCACGCGGCGACGGCGAATGGGGCATCGCACTACGCTGCGCCGAGATCAACGGCCCCCGCGCACGCCTCTACGCCGGCGGCGGCATCGTCGCCGGCTCCGACCCGGCCGCCGAACTCGCCGAAGCCCAGACCAAGCTCCGCGCCATGCAGTACGCCATCGACGGCTGACCCCGCGCCGACCAGGCATGACCGACACACGGCTAAGGTCGTGATCATGACTAGATGGATCGAACTGGACGGCGCGGTCAACGCCCGTGACCTCGGCGGACTCACCACCACCGACGGCCGCGCCATCCGCGACGGAATGCTCCTGCGCTCGGACAACCTCCAGGACCTCACCGACCGCGACGTCCGCCACCTCGTCACCGACCGCGGTCTCCGCAACGTCATCGACCTGCGCAGCCAGGTCGAAGTCGACCTCGAAGGCCCCGGACCCCTCACCCGGCGGCCCTCGGTCACCGTCCACCACCTGTCGCTGTTCGCCGAAGGCGGCGTCTACACCGACGTCGAAGCCGACACCATCGACACCGACAAGATCCTGCCCTGGCAGAGCCGCCGCGACAGCGGCCCCGAGATCGACCGCACCGTCGGCCACTACCTCGGCTACCTCACCAGCCGGCCCGACTCCATCGTCGCCGCCCTGCGCGCCATGGCCACCGGACCCTCGATCGTGCACTGCGCCGCCGGCAAGGACCGCACCGGCGTCGTCACCGCCCTCGCCCTCCACGTCGCCGACGTCACCCGCGAACAGATCGTCGCCGACTTCACCGCCACCGGCGAACGCCTCGAAGGCATCCTCGTCCGCCTACGCGGCAGCACCACCTACGCCCAAGACCTCGACTCACGCCCCGCCGACAGCCACATCCCCCACGCCGCCACCATGGAGAAGTTCCTCGCCGTCCTCGACGAACGCCACGACGGACCGCTCGGCTGGCTCCACGACCACGGCTGGACCGGCGACGACACCACCGCGCTCCGCACCGCACTGCGCACCTGAAAGCGGACAGGAACCGTCCTCAACCCCGGCTAACGTCCTGACCCACCGCGCGGCCACCCGGCCGCGCGGGCAGGAAGGACACCATGCCCGCAGCGCCCACGCTCGACCGGCGCACCCTCAACCGCGCCCTCCTCCACCGCCAGCTCCTCCTCGAACGCGCCGTACACCCCGCCGACCACGCCATCCACCACCTCGTCGGCATGCAGGCCCAATCGCCCCTCGCCCCCTACACCGGGCTGTGGACCCGCCTCCGCGACTTCCACCCCGACCGGCTCAGCGACCTGATCAACGACCGCCGCGCCGTACGCGTCGCCGTCATGCGCGGCACCGTCCACCTCGTCACCGCCGACGACTGCCTCACCCTCCGCGCCCTCATCCAGCCGCTCTTCGACCGCGCACTCAAGAGCGGCTACGCGCGGCTCCTGCCCGGCCTCGACCTCGACCAGGTCACCGCCACCGGCCGCGCACTCGTCGACGAACACCCCCGCACCTTCAACGAACTCGGCGCCACCCTCGGCCACCAGTGGCCCGGACACGACACCACCGCCCTCGCCCAGGTGATCCGCGCCCGCGTCCCCCTCATCCAGGTCCCACCACGCGGCATCTGGGGCCACGGCGGAGCCGCCACCCACACCTCCGCCGAAGCCTGGCTCGGCCGCACTCCCGACCCCACCGCCTCACCCGAGACGGTGATCACCCGCTATCTCGCCGCGTACGGCCCCGCCACCGTCAAGGACATCCAGACCTGGTCCGGACTCACCCGCCTGCGCGCCGTCACCGAACGGCTACGCCCCCACCTGCGCACCTACCGCGACGAACACGGCAACGAACTCCTCGACCTGCCCGACGCGCCCACGCCCGACCCCGGCACCCCCGCGCCGCCGCGCTTCCTGCCCGAATACGACAACCTGCTGCGCTCACACGCCGACCGCACCCGCGTCATCTCCGACCAGCATCGCGCGCGCCTCGCCACACCCAACGACGCACCGAAACAGGTCTTCCTCACCGACGGCTTCGTCCGCGGCACCTACACCCTCACCAAGGCACGCGGCACCGCGACGCTCGCCATCGAACCCTTCGAGCCGCTCACCGACACGGACCAGGACGAACTCACCCGCGAAGGCGCGCGGCTCCTGGAGTTCGCCGCCGGCGGCCACGACCACCACGTGACGTTCGCCGGCTGACCCTCACGCGCCGACGGTCGCGCGCACCGCCTTCTGCGCCGCCTCACGCATCCGCGCGTGCAACGCGGCGTTCTCCGCACGGTCCGTACGCGCCTCGACGATCCGCAGACCGTCGCTCACCATCGCCTTCGGCAGCTCATCGATCGTCTCCAGCCGCGTGTACGGGATCCCGTGCGCCGCCGCGATCGACGCGATGTCCACCTGATGCGGCGTCCCGAAGACCCGCTCGAACGGCTCAGGGAACGCCGCCTGCGGCAACAGCGAGAAGATCCCGCCACCCTCATTGTTGATCACGATCAGCGTCAGGTCCGGGCGACGATCATGCGGCCCGATGATCAAACCGTTCTGGTCATGCAGGAACGCCAGATCACCCAGCAGCGCGTACGACCGGTTGCCATGCGCCAGCGCCGCACCCACCGCCGTCGACACCAGACCATCGATCCCGCTCGCACCGCGGTTCGCCAGGATCCGGATCCCCCGACGCGGATGCATCGTCTGGTCCAGATCACGGATCGGCATGCTCGCCGCCACCAGCAGCAACGACCCACCCGGCATCGCCGACACCAGATCCCGCGCCAGCCGCGGCTCGGTCAACTCATCCGACCCGTCCAGCACCGCGTCGACCGCGCGCCGCGCCACCAGATCCGCCGTACGCCAACCCTTCAACCAGGCATCGTCCCCCGACGACACCGGGATCTCCGCCTCCTGCGCCACCTGCGTCGCCGACCGCACCGGATCCGGCCAGCGCGCCAGCGACGGCGACACGACGACATGTTCCTGCGCACGCCGCAGGAACGACAGCAGCGGACGCGACAGGCCCGGCTTGCCCAGCGTCACCACGACCTCCGGACGATGCCGCTCCGCGAACTCCGGCACCCCCAGCAGGAAATGGTGCGACGACAACGCGTGGTCGCCATAGCGGGCGTTGCCGTTCGGCTCCGCCAGCACCGGCCAGCCCGCCATCGACGCCGCCGCGACATAACGCTTCACGTTGACCGCGCCGTCACCCACCACCAGCACACCGCGCCGCGTCGGCGGCACGTGCAGCACCGAACCCGGCGTCGCCGCCCGCACCCGCGTCCACGCACCCGTCAGGTCACCGTCGAGCGGCTCACACCACTCCTCGTCCCCATCGGGGATCAACGGCTCACGGAACGAGACGTTCAGATGCACCGGACCCGGATCCGGCTCCTGCGCGATGTGCCACGCACGGCTCGTCAGCGAACGCCAGTACGCGACCATGCCCGGTCGCTCCTCCGGCGTCCCCACCTCACAGCTCCACCGCACCGCCGAGCCGTACAGCTTCACCTGGTCGATCGTCTGGTTCGCGCCCGTCTCCCGCAGCTCCGGCGGCCGGTCCGCGGTCAGCACCAGCAGCGGCACACCCGACTCGTGCGCCTCGACCACCGCCGGATGGAAGTTCGCCGCCGCCGTACCCGACGTGCACACCACCGCCACCGGCCGGCCGCTCCGCTTGGCCATGCCCAACGCCAGGAACGCCGCCGAGCGCTCGTCGATCCGCACATGCAGCCGCAGCTTCGACTGCTCGTACACGGCCAGCGCCAGCGGTGCCGACCGCGACCCCGGCGCGAGCACCACGTCGGTCATCCCGCACCGTACGAGCTCGTCAACCAGCACCGTCGCGAGCGCCGTCGCCGGGTTCACCGGGCCGCTCCGCGAGCGTCCAACCGTTCTCCCGCCTCCGCAAGCCGGCGCCGCCACGCGTCGCCGTCGATCTCATAGCGACCCAGCGCGGCCTCGTCGACCTCCGGCCGCCGTACCTCGATCGCACCGTCCACCGCGACCAGCGGTCGCTCCACGACGTCACCCTCAAGGAGTGACATCGTGCCCAGCCCACAGGCGTACGGCAGCTCCGGCAGCGCCGCGGCGAGGGCCAGCCCCGCCGCGAGCCCGACCGATGTCTCCACCGCGCTCGAGACCACCACCGGCAGCCCGCACGCCTCCGCCACGCGCAACGCCGCGCGCACGCCGCCCAGCGGCTGCGCCTTCAGCACCACGATGTCGGCCGCGTCCGCCGCGCGTACCCGCAGCGGGTCCTCCGCCCGGCGGATCACCTCGTCGGCCGCGACCGGCGTGCCGGTGCGGCGCCGCACCTCCGCGAGCTCCTCGAGCGTCGCGCACGGCTGCTCGGCGTACTCCAGCTCGCCCAGCGCCTTCAGCATGCGGACCGCGGTGTCGGTGTCCCACGCGCCGTTGGCATCGACCCGCACCTTGCCGCCCGTGCCGAGCGCGTCGCGTACGGCCTCGACTCGCGCGAGGTCATCGGCCTCGTCCTGGCCGGGCTCGGCGACCTTCACCTTCGCGGTGCGGCACCCTGAGGCGAGCACGATGGCGTGCGCGCGCTCGGGACCGACGGCCGGCACCGTGACGTTCACCGGGATCGAGCTCCGCAGCGGGGCGGGCCAGCCCTCCTCCGCGGACTCTCTCGCGGCTGCCAGCCAGCGTGCGCATTCGTCCGGGCCGTACTCGGCGAACGGGGAGAACTCCCCCCAGCCTGCCGGGCCGTGGACGAGCACCCCCTCTCTGCACGTCACGCCGCGGAACCGCGTGCGCATCGGGATGGCGAACACCCGCAATGGCCTGACCCCTCGTCCGGAAAACTCACGTCCGTCTAACCTTATGGCCGGACGACCCGCCCTCGTGCACCGGATGTCAGTAGTACCAGGGGAAACGAGACCAGTCGGGATCACGCTTCTCAAGGAACGCATCGCGCCCTTCGACCGCCTCATCGGTCATGTACGCCAACCGGGTCGCCTCACCCGCGAAGACCTGCTGCCCGACCAGCCCATCGTCGATCAGGTTGAACGAGAACTTGAGCATCCGCTGCGCGGTCGGGCTCTTGCCGTTGACCTTGCGCGCCCACTCCAGCGCGGTGCGCTCCAGCTCCGCGTGCGGCACGACGGCGTTGACCATGCCCATCCGGTGCGCGGCCTCCGCGTCGTAGGTGTCGCCGAGGAAGAAGATCTCCCGCGCGAACTTCTGTCCCACCTGCCGGGCCAGGTACGCCGACCCGAACCCGCCGTCGAAGCTGCCCACGTCCGCGTCCGTCTGCTTGAAGCGCGCGTGCTCGCGGCTCGCGAGGGTCAGGTCCGCCACGACGTGCAGGCTGTGGCCACCTCCCGCGGCCCAGCCCGGCACCACGCAGACGACGACCTTCGGCATGGTCCGGATCAGGCGCTGGACCTCGAGGATGTGCAGCCGGCCCGCACGTGCCGGGTCGATCGTGTCGGCGGTCTCCCCCGTGGCGTACCGGTAGCCGTCACGGCCACGGATCCGCTGGTCACCGCCCGAGCAGAACGCCCAGCCGCCGTCCTTGGGCGACGGGCCGTTCCCGGTGAGGAGTACGCATCCGACGTCACTCGACATCCGCGCGTGGTCCAGGGCGCGGTACAGCTCGTCCACGGTCTGCGGACGGAACGCGTTGCGCACCTCCGGACGGTCGAACGCGATCCGTACCGTGCCGTGGTCGGCCGCCCGGTGATACGTGATGTCGGTGAAGTCGAAGCCCTCGACCGTCTTCCACGCGTCCGGGTCGAACAGCTCGGAGACCATGCAGTGTTCCTTTCCAGGCACCGGCGTCGTACCGCGCCGTCGCTCCATTCAAGCGGTTCGCCGGTGCGCTTGGTGACAAGGGTCTTTTCTTTGTGATTCCGGAGGATGGCTGGTTACCGCCCGGCGCCTTTACATAGTAAGTTTCATAGGTGCCGCAGGGCCGCCAGGCGGGCTGAACTAGCCTGATCGATGCCATGAGCCGATCCACGCACGCCGTCATCCTGCCGCCCGGCCCGCTCCTCTCCCGCCGACTCGAGGCCGCCCTCGACGGGACCGGTCCGGCGATCTGCCCGCTCCCCCCTGACCTGCCCGGACCCGCGCTGCAGTCGGTCCTCGACGTGCTCGCGCCCTCGGCGGTCGAGACGCCCGGCGGGATCGAGCGGCGTGACGGCGGGCGTCCCACGGACGCGGCCGTGCTCATCGCCACCTCCGGCTCCACCGGCCGGCCCAAGATCGTCGAGCTGTCCGCTGGCGCACTGACGGGCTCGGCCCGTGCGACGCTCGACCGGATCGGCGCCGCGCCAGGCGACCGCTGGCTGTGCTGCCTGCCCGTCAACCACATCGCCGGCGTCCAGATCCTCGTACGGTCGCTCGTCGCCGGCAGCAGCCCGGTCGTCCACGAACGCTTCTCCGCCACCGCGGCCATCGAGAGCGGCGTCCAGCACATCTCCGTGGTGCCGACCCAGCTCCGCCGCATGCTGGACCTGGACCTGTCGGGGTTCTCCTCGATCCTGCTCGGTGGCGCCGCCGCTCCCCCGGACCTGCTCGACGCGGCCCGCGCGGCCGGCGGCCGGATCCTGACCACCTACGGGATGAGCGAGACCTGCGGCGGCTGCGTGTACGACGGGCGGCCCCTCGACGGCGTGTCCGTCGCCGTCGGCGACGACGGACGTATCCGGCTGGCCGGCCCGGTGCTGTTCGACGGCTACCGGTCCGCGCCGGAGCTCACCGCCGCCGCGCTGGACGGCCACTGGTTCGTCACCGGCGACCTCGGCGTCATCGACGACGGCGTGCTGCGGGTGCGCGGCCGCGCCGACGACGTCATCAACACCGGCGGCGAGAAGGTCGTGGCCGGCGAGGTCGAACACGTCCTGCGCACCCATCCCGCGGTCGAGGACGTCGTCGTCGTCGGACGCCCCGACCCCGAATGGGGCGAGCTCGTCACCGCCGTCGTCGTCGGCACGGCCACCCTGGACGAACTGCGCGCCCACGCGCGTATTTCGCTGCCCGCCCATGCCGCTCCGCGCGCCGTCGAACGCTTGCCGGAGATCCCGATGCTCGCCTCGGGAAAGCCGGACCGGGTACGTCTGCGCCGTTCCGTCTGAAAGAATCGCTGATCGTGGTCGTACGCCGAGGACTCCTCCTGGTGATGCTCCTGTCCCTGACCGGCTGTGGAGGCGGTGCCCACCAGGCACCCCGGACACCGGCACGGTCCCTGGTCATCCCTCCCCCGTCACCGTCCAGCACCGGTCGGCCGCGCCTGGCGCGCGCCGGCACCGTCTGCGGGCGGGTCACCACCGTCCGGGGCGGGCACGCCCGGGTGATCATTGCCAAGGGGGTCGCCACCTGCGCCGAGGCCATGCAGGTGATGGAGAAGTACAGCGACCCCAACACCCCCGCGGAGGGCACCGCCGGCCTCGCCGTCATCGGCAGGTGGACCTGCGAGACCCGCACCGTCACCACGACGTGCACCTACCGGAGGACCGCGATCCAGGCTCGCGGCTGAGCCGTCCCGCCACCGCCTGGCGTGACCGAGGTCGTGTGCGCACCGGCCGCAGCCGTGCCGGCCTTCGCGGACGCGGGCAGAGGCGACGCGCCAGGTCGGCGCCGAGCTCGAGGCGTCCGCAGGCGTGGCCGGGAGTGACCGTTGTGTCCGACCCGGCTGATAGCTCTGTGATCATGAAGTTCCACGCCGATCGCGACGAGCTGGCCGACGCCGTCTCCTGGGCCTCACGTGCCCTTCCCGCGCGCCCGTCCATGCCGGTCCTCGCCGGGATGGTCCTGGACGCGGCCGAGGACACCCTGCGCCTGTCCTGCTTCGATCACGAGGTCTCCGCGCAGGCCACGATGGCGCTGACCGAGGCCGAGCCGGGCCGCGCGCTCGTGTCCGGACGGTTAGCCGCCGAGATCGTCCGCAGCCTCCCGGCCGGACGCGTCGAGGTCTCCTGTGACGGCGCCGACGTACGGGTCGTCGCGGACGGTACCGCCTTCGCCCTGCCCACCATGCCCCTCGAAGATCACCCTCGGCTCCCCACACCGCCGCCGCACGCCTGCGCCGTCGACGGTGCCGCGTTCGCCTCGGCCGTGGCACGGGTCGCGCCCGCCGCCGGCCGCGACGACACCCTGCCGATGCTCACCGGCGTACACCTCGAGCTGGGACCCGACGCGCTCACGCTCGCCTGCACGGACCGTTACCGCATCGCGGTCACCGAGATCCCCTGCCGCGGCGGATCGGCCGCGACCGCGCTCGTACCGGCGAGGTCCCTCCTGGACGCCGCGAAGCACCTGTCCTCGCGCCCGGACGTGACGATCATGCTCGGGGGCGGGACGGCGGGCCTGGACGGGGGCGGGCGGCGGACCACGATCCGGCTGCTGGAGGACCGCTTCATCGACTTCCGACCGCATTTCGCGGCGGAGGCGACCTCGACCGCGGAGCTGGCGACCGCATCGCTGGTCGAGGCGATCAAGAGGGTCTCGCTCGTCGCGGAGCGTCACACTCCCGTACGCCTGGCGTTCGAGGGCGGTGAGCTTCGGCTGGAGAGCGGTTCGGGCGGTGCCGCGCGTGCGGTCGCGACCGTCCCCTGCCGGTTCGAGGGCGAGGCGGTGCGTACGGCGTTCAACCCCGGGTTCCTATTGGACGCGATGTCAGGAGTGGGTTCGAGCACCGCCAGGCTGGCGTTCACGGAGTCGGCAAAACGTGCGATCGTGACGGATGGCCACTACCGTTGTGTGCTGATGCCCGTACGCCTGGCCTCGTAGGCGGGTTCGGGCGCGGGCCCCTTTCGACCGCCGCCGGGCTCGGGTACGGCGCCCGTTCGTCGGGCCCCATCCAAGGCAGCCCCGACCGCGCGACCAGGCCGGAAAGCGAGATCATCGAGGTAGGACGGCCGGCGTGAGCACGAAAGTTTCCGCCCTGCGGGAACAAGCCGGACACGACCGCGCGTTTCGGATAGTGCGCGCATAAGCCAATAACGCACGTCCCGTGCCGCCAAGACACGAAGGGAGGGAGGTGTCCTCATGCCGCGAAACGCCACTGCGGCTGCGCCCACGGTGCCGACCACGACGCCTCTCGAGGAGCTTCTCGACCATGGCCGTTCTCAGGGGCACCTCTCGCTCGTCGAGGTGCGGAAGGCCTTCCAGGAAGCCGGTATCACCCCCGCGCAGGGCCGTTCCATCATTCGGGAGCTGACCGAGACCGGAGTCCGGCTGGCCAGCGAGGACAAGGACAAGTCCTCATCCACCAAGAAAAAGGGTACGGCGGCTGTCAAGAAGGCCGCGACCGGCGAGTCCAAGTCCGGCCCCGGCCGTAAGACCGGTGCCGGCAAGCCCTCCCGTACGAGGGCCACGGCTGCCAAGACCACTGCCAAGCCGTCGGCCGAGGCCAAGGTCGAGACCGGCGAACCCACGCCGGGTTCGGGTCCGGCGGTGACCGCCGACGCGGTGGAGCCGACCGAGGCCACCACCGTCACGACCGAGTCCGAGGACTTCGAGGTCGACGCCCCCACGGACCTGGACGACCAGTCCTCGGTCATGGGCGACTCGGTGCACACCTACCTCAAGGCGATCGGCCGCCGCCAGCTGCTCACCGCGGCGCAGGAGGTCGACCTCGCCAAGCGCATCGAGGCCGGGCTGTACGCCGAGTACAAGCTCGAGAGCGGCCGCCGCATGTCCGCGCGTACGCGTGAGGACCTCACTCTCGTCGCCGAGGACGGCCGGCGGGCCAAGTCCCACATGCTCGAGGCCAACCTGCGCCTCGTCGTCTCGGTCGCCAAGAAGTACGCCGACCGTGGCCTGTCGCTGCTCGACGTCGTACAGGAGGGCAACCTCGGCCTGATCCGCGCGGTGGAGAAGTTCGACTACACCAAGGGCTACAAGTTCTCCACGTACGCCATGTGGTGGATCCGGCAGGCCATCCAGCGCGGCTTCGCCGACTCCGCCCGTACGATCCGGCTGCCGGTCCACGTACTGGAGATGCTGAGCAAGCTGAGCCGGGTGGAGCGCGAGATGCACCAGCGTCTCGGCCGCGAACCGACCCCGGAGGAGCTCGGCGTAGAGCTCGACAAGAGTCCGGCGCAGGTCCAGGAGCTGCTGCGCACCAGCCGCCAGCCGATCAGCCTCGACTCCACGATCGGCGAGGACGGCGAGACGCGCATCGGTGACCTCATCGAGGACACCGACAGCCCCGAGGCCTCCGAACTGGTCGACCGCCAGCTCATGGCCGACCAGCTGCGGCGCGCACTCGGCGTCCTGTCGGCCCGCGAAGAGAAGATCATGGCGATGCGGTTCGGCCTGTACGACGGCACACCCCGCACCCTCGACGAGATCGGCAAGCACCTGGGCCTGACCCGGGAGCGGATCCGCCAGCTCGAGAAGGAGTCGCTGTCCAAGCTGCGGCACCCGAGCAACGCCCAGCCGCTGCTCGACTTCGCGAGCTAGATCGCTGAACGCAGGGGACCCCGCCGGGGATGCACCCGGCGGGGTCCTTTCGTGCCCGGAGGGGCCTAGTTCATCGCGATGAGCGAATGCGTCCGATCGGGAACCCCCAACCCGGTGTGCGGCTCCCACAGGCATGCCGCGAGCAGGTAGAGCCCGGCGATGAGCGCCGGCGACAGCCACGCGGCCACCCGCGAGCGGCGGCCGGCGAAGAACAAGATCACCAGCAGGGGGGTCACGGACACCACGGACAGCCAGCCGAACGTGTTCATGACCGAGCCCGGCCGGTGCAGGCATTCGAAGGAGCTGTCTCCCCCGGTTCCACCGCAGTTGCACGCAAGGGAGACGTAGTGCAGCGACTCGAGGAGTCCGCCGATCAACCACGCACACGGACCGAAGAAGAACAGGCCCGACCGGTCCACCAGGCCGCTCCGCGACTGACCCCGCCGCCACGCCCGTACGGCGTCGATCGCCACCAAGGCCACGACGGCCGCGACCGCGGTCACGACGACCAGCGTTCCCCCATGCCACTGACGACCGGGCGGCTGCGCGCCAACGGGACTCAGGCGGAACCCTGCCGCGATCACGGCCCAACCGCCCGCAATCATGATCATCTCGGCAACCAGTCGTCTCATCGTCGTACGCCCTTCCAACGGCTCAAACCTGCGGGGTCCCTCGACCGAGGGGCATTCTTCAGTTGGACCCGCCGAGCCGGGTGCGGGTTCGGGGAGATCGTCGGGCGACGCGAACCCGGCCGCCGCCTTTACGTTGTAGATCAATAAGCGAAGCCGTCGCCCAACGGCGCCGTTGGGCGTTCTCGCGGGTCCACGCGACCGCGGTTCGTCGTCCCGGTCCACACCACTGCAGGAGCTACGGTGTCCCGCTCGACTCCCCCGCGGCCGGCGGGGCCCGGCCGCGCCCTTCAGGTGTCCGTACACCCTCGAGCGCCGCGGCTCTCCCGGCATCGACGGGCAGCGGCGTCGCGAATGTAAGGCCGGATTGAGCGATCGCTTAAAATTGTCTATTCTGCGTTTTAAGCGACTGCTCAACGAGAGGGACTCGCATGACAGGCACACGCCGGGTCGACGGCCGCAGAGGTGCCGGGCCCGCAGCCCGGGCGGTTTCACGGCGGACACCGATCATGCTGAGGGGGATCGGATACGGTCTCTTCGCGGGCCTGGCCTGCGGAGTTCTGCTCGGCGGTGCCTGGGGGCTCGTCGGCACCATCGATACGTTCGAGCCGATTTGGCTGGTTGCCGGTGCGCTTGATGGCGGCATCGTCGGCGGCATTGTCGGCCTGGGGGGCGGCATCATCGGCGGGGTGGCCTTCGCGCTGTTCGCGCCGCGCCTGGCGCATCACGCCGGGACCGCGCGACGCGCCGGTGCGGCCGTCCTGCCCGGGGCCATTGTCCTTGGCTGGGGTGCGCTCGCGATCTGGCGTGTGGCCACCGGGCGGGCCGTCCTGGCCAACTGGGAGATAGTGGTGTTTCTCTTCTTGTCCGCGGTAGGCGGCTTCGCGGGCGCGATGGTGGGGCCTCGGGTGCTGTACGGGAAACGCCCCGCGCCCTCAGGGGGCGAGGGCGACGCGCCATGCCCCGCCGACGATGCGAGGGCAGGTTCGTCCCGGTGAGCAGCACCAAGGACAAGCTCCTCGACGCCACCATCGAGACCCTGCGTACCCAAGGCATCGCGGGGGTCTCGGCGCGGACGATCGCGGCCGCGGCGGGGGTGAACCAGGCGCTGGTGTTCTACCACTTCGGCAGCGTCGATCAGCTACTGGTCACCGCCTGCACCACGGCCACGGCCCAGCGTGTGGAGGTCTTCCGCGAACGATTCGCCGCAGTCGGGTCCCTGCGGGAACTCCTCGCGGTCGGCAGGCAGTTGCACACCGAGGAACGCCACGCCGGGAACGTCACCGTGCTGGCACAGTTGCTGGCCGGCGCCCAGCGCGACCAAAAGCTGGCATCGGCCACCGCCGCAGCCCTCGGCCTGTGGACACACGAACTTGAACGCGTCCTCGACCGCGTCCTGCGCCGGACACCACTGGCCGAGGCCATCGACGTCCCCGGCCTGGCACGAGCGGTCGCGGCAGGCTTCATCGGCATCGAGCTGTACGAGGGCGTCGACCCGCAGGCGGCCGGCAGCGCACTCGACGCTTTGGACCACCTCGGCGTCATCCTGGAGGCCTTCGACGACCTCGGACCGGTCGCCACCCGAGCGCTACGCGCCAAAGTCCGCCGTATCACCTCAAAGTGACCAGTCACTGACGCCTTCGATGCGTCCTCGGGAACGGACGTAGGTGGGGCCGGGTGACGCCGAACTCGGCGGCGATCCGGGGATTGGCCCAGGCCACCGCCTTTACATTGTAGATCAATATGGAAAGCCCGCCACCCAGCGGCGCTGCCAAGGCGTCTCGACGGCGCGGCGATGGTAGTTCTCGCGGGTCCACGCGACCGCGTCTGCCGGGGCCGCTCCCGACAAGGCGGCGAGGCAGGCGATGACGGTGCCCGTACGGCCGAGACGACGTCGAGTACGTCTTCGACGACTCGATCGCCTCGCTCACCGAGACCGCGACCGGCGTGGACGTGACGTTCGAACGCGGCGCGCCTCGGACGTTCGACCTCGTGGTCGGCGCGGACGGGCTGCACTCCAACGTTCGACGGCTGGCGTTCGGGCCCGAGTCGCGGTTCGTGCACTCCACCGGGTACCACTGGCGATCTTCAGTGTGCCCGGCGACCTCGGCCTGGACGGCAGGGGCCGTCTCTACAACGAGCGGGGGCGCGGGATCAACGTGTCCACCCCGCACGCCGGCGAGGCCGCGACCGTGATGTTCGTCTTCTCCGCCGACGGGCTCGCGTACGACCGCCACGATGTCGAGGGCCAGAAGAAGATCGTGGCCGACACGTACGCCGGTGCCGGGTGGCCGGCACCCCGGCTGATGGCGGCGATGGCGGACGCGGCCGACTTTTACTTCGACTCGATCGGCCTCGTACGGATGGACCGTTGCACGAAGGGCCGCGTCGCACTGCTCGGCGACGCCGGCTATGGCGCCACCTGCGGCGGCATGGGCGCGGGGACGGCCATGGTCTCCTCGTACATACTTCAACCGGATGACGACCAGGGCCGCCAACGCCATCACGCTCCCGGACTACCCGCTCTGACCTGGGCCGTCCCACCGGGGTCACCGACCGGTCGCCACCGCGGCGGTGCGCCCTCGGAGTATCCGGTGGGTCCTCGTCCCGCTGCGGCCGAGACCTGCCGGAGGCCCCCTAGCGGCGTCCGGGCCGGCGGTGGCCCCCGGGTCGAACACGGCCCCGACCGCCCCTAAATCGGACATACAGCCCACCCGTTGCAGGCGCGCACCCAGCGGAAACGTCGGTAGCGACCCCTACGGCGTACTCGGAGTTCGGTGCACAATTGGCGGGCCGGCATGGCCCGCATCACGTTCGCGAGTACCCTGATCGGCACCCGGCCGCGCGGCCGGCCGCATTGAGATATATCGAAAGATCGACCGCGCGCCAACCACGTCCGTTGGACGAATCGGAACGCTCCAAAACTCATGACAGAAGCGGTCTGACACCCTGACCAATGAGTCGACCGACACCTGTAAGCGCTGTCATTAATACCTGCACGAGAAGTATTTCGAGGTCCGATAACGGCTTTTCTCGGCATCCTGACGGCGACACCGACCGCACTCCTCACCGCGCGGTGAAATTCTTTTTGGATGAGCCGTCCAATATCCCCTGCGCCCCTTCGGCGCCCCGCCGGCGACGCCCGGCCGTCGGCGCGGACCCCCCGCGGCGACCGTCCGTACGGCCGTGACCGTGCCCTTCGTCCCGCGCGGACGCCAGTCCAGGATCCTTCGAGGCACGCTCGAGACCAGGCACAATCCGACACTCAGCCGGACCTCGCCGAAGACGAGCGAGCCTGGTCGGAAGCCCTATACCACGGAGTAGCCAAACCTGCGTACGTGATCATCTCCGAGCATCGAAGAGGCCGTGGTCACGGACGCCGCGGGCCTCGGGGGCCCAAACCCCGTTACCGCCTATGACCAGCCCACACGTATCCGTGACCGCCAGAGGGTGTGGGCATGACGTGCCCGCACATTGACCCCACGCTTGTCGCTTCCTGACACATTGCCCTCTATATGGGGAGATGCCTGAGTCGACACTAGTTGCAGCACTGTGATAGCACTTGTGGCAAGATCTACTGGGTGGGAGCGCCCCCCAGACCCCCGCCGCCTTTACAAATTTACATGGAATTAATGTGCTCGTATCTCCGTAGAAAAATGTACGCGGACACCCACGCGATCCAATGAGCAGGACCGCCTGTGTGTCGGCGTCGCCCGCGTCACGAGAGTTCGGCTTCTGTTCGATTGGCATTAATTATGCGAACAGGCCGTACTCTCTTCATGCTCAACGGCCCCTTGTGTCGGGCGTTCCATCGAATTCGGGATAGAAGAAGCGCAGATGATGAGTGAGTTTCTCAGCCGTGACCTCGTGCTGGGTCTGACACCCTTCACCGAGCCCAACGCCGCGCTGGTCGTCGCCGTCGAACGCGCCGGCGGTCTCGGCGTCCTCGACCTCGGCAGGGACGCCGACGCGGCTCGCGACGCGCTCGCGCGCGTAGCCGCCCGATGGGGCAGGCCCTTCGGCGTCCGGATCCCCGCGGGCTGTCCCATCACGCCTGTTGAGCTTCCGCCCGACGTGGACACCGTGGTGATCGACGCCACCGTGCTCGCCTCCGGGGCGTTCCCCGTGACCGGACGCCGGGTGCTGGCCGAGGCGACCTCGCCGGACGAGGCGCGGGCGGCCGTTGAGCAGGGTGCGACCGGGATCATCGCCAAGGGCATGGAGTCCGGCGGCCGGATCGGCGAGTACAGCGCCTACGTTCTGTTGCAGCGGCTGGTCGCCGAGCTGGACGTGCCGGTCTGGGTGCAGGGCGGGATCGGCGTGCACACCGCCGCGGCCGCCGTGGCCGGTGGCGCGCGCGGCGTGGTGCTCGACGCCCAGCTCGCCCTGGTGACCGAGGCCGGAACGCCACAGGCGGTGGCCGCGGCGATCGAGGCGATGGACGGCAGCGAGACCACCGTCGTCGCCGGGCAGCGCGTCTACACGCGTCCCGACCTGAAGATCGCCGAACTGGCCGAGAACGGCGCGACGGACCGCTTCGGCGGCCGTGACCTGCGCACCCAGTTGCTGCCGATCGGCCAGGACGGCGCGATCGCGGCCCGGCTGGCCCGCCGGCACAAGACCGCGGGCGGGGTCGTCCAGGCCGTCCGCGCCGGCATCGCCGACCACATCACCTCCGCCGCCGCCACGAAGCCGCTGGCGCCGGGCGCGGGCATCGCCCGCGAGCAGAACGGTCCGGGCTACCCGATCGCGCAGGGCCCGATGACCCGCGTCAGCGACCAGGCGGGTTTCGCCGCCGCGGTGGCCGAGCAGTCCGGCCTGCCGTTCCTGGCGCTCGCCCTGATGAGCGGCGAGGAGACCCGCCGGCTGCTCACCGAGGCCGCCGAGCTGCTCGGCGACCGGCCGTGGGGCGTCGGCATCCTCGGCTTCGCACCGCCCGAGGTCCGTGACGCGCAGCTCGAGGTCATCCACGAGGTCCGCCCGCCGTACGCGCTGATCGCCGGTGGCCGTCCCTCCCAGGCCGCGTCACTGGAGGCCGACGGGATCTCCACGTTCCTGCACGTCCCCTCCCCCGGCCTGCTGGCACGGTTCGTCAAGGACGGGGCGCGCAAGTTCATCTTCGAGGGCTCGGAGTGCGGCGGCCACATCGGCCCGCGCGCCAGCTTCCCGCTCTGGGAGTCCCAGATCGAGACGCTGCTCGACACTCCGGCGATCCTGCCCGAGGTGAGCGTGCTGTTCGCCGGCGGCGTGCACGACGCGCGCTCGTCGGCGATGGTGGCCGCGATGTGCGCGCCGCTCGCCGAGCGCGGCGCCGCGGCCGGTGTGCTGATGGGCACGGCGTACCTGTTCACCGAGGAGGCCGTCTCGGCCGGAGCGATCCTGTCCCACTACCAGCAGACCGCCGTGGAGTGCGATCGCACCGCGGTGTTGGAGACCTCCCCGGGTCACGTCACGCGCTGCGCCGACACCCCGTACGTCTCCGCCTTCGAGGAGGCGCGGGCCCGGCTGGTCGAGGGCGGCGCCACGCAGCAGGAGACCTGGGCCGAGCTGGAGCGGCTCAACCTCGGACGGCTGCGCATCGCCTCCAAGGGCCTGCGCCGCACCGACGAGGGCCTGACCACGGTCGGCGAGGACGAGCAGCGCGACGACGGCATGTACATGCTCGGCCAGGTCGCCACCGTCCGCTCCGAGATCACCGACATCGCGACGCTCCACGAGCAGGTCAGCACGGACGCCACCGACCTGCTGGCCGCGCGTGCGGCCGAGTGGCGGACCGACGACGACGCCGCGCGCCCGCTCGAGGTCGCGATCGTCGGCATGTCCTGCGTGTTCCCGGGCGCCGGTGACCTCGAGGAGTTCTGGTCGAACGTCCTCGGCGGCGTCGACGCGGTGACCGAGGTCGCGCCGGACCGCTGGGACCCCGAGCTGTACTACGACCCGGACGCGACCACGAACCCCCGCGGCAAGACGCCGTCGAAGTGGGGCGGCTTCATCCCGCGCGTGCCGTTCGACGCCCTGGAGTACGGCATCCCGCCCGCGTCGCTCGCCAGCATCGAGCCGGTGCAGCTGCTCGCGCTCGAGGTCGCGGCCCGTTCGCTGCGCGACGCCGGGTACGCCGACCGGCCCTTCGACCGCGACCGCACCTCGGTGATCTTCGGCGCGGAGGCGGGCAGCGGCCTGTCGTCGTCGTACGGGCTGCGCTCCGCGCTGCCGACCTACACCGGCGACGTGCCGCAGGCGCTCGACGAGCACCTGCCCCGGCTCACCGAGGACTCCTTCCCCGGCGTACTGAGCAACGTCATCGCGGGCCGGATCGCCAACCGCCTCGACCTCGGCGGGTCCAACTTCACCGTCGACGCGGCCTGCGCGTCGAGCCTCGCGGCGCTCGACCTGGCCTGCAAGGAGCTGATCGCGGGCACCAGCGACATGGTGCTGTGCGGCGGCGCCGACCTGCACAACGGCGTCCACGACTACCTGCTGTTCGCCTCGGTGCACGCGCTGTCGGCCAAGGGCCGGTGCGCGACGTTCGACACCGAGGCCGACGGCATCGCGCTCGGCGAGGGTGTGGCGTGCCTCGTGCTCAAGCGGCTCGACGACGCCGAACGCGACGGCGATCGGATCTACGCGGTCGTCAAGAGCGTCGCGGGCTCCAGTGACGGCCGGTCGCTCGGCCTGACCGCGCCGCGGCCCGAGGGCCAGCGCCGCGCGCTCGAGCGCGCCTACGCGGCGGCCGGGATCTCCCCCGCCGACGTCGGCCTGGTCGAGGCGCACGGCACCGGCACCGTCGTCGGCGACCGTACCGAGCTGGCCGCGCTCACCGAGCTGTTCATCGACGCGGGCGCCGAGCCGGGCAGCTGCACGATCGGGTCGGTCAAGTCCCAGATCGGCCACACCAAGTGCGCCGCCGGACTCGCCGGGCTGATCAAGGCCGCGTTCGCGCTGCACACCGGCGTGCGGCCGGGCAGCCTCCACATCCGCGAACCCAACCCGTACTGGTCCTCGGCGACCAGCCCGTTCGCGTTCGGCTCCACGCCGTGGGCGGTCTCGCCCGGAGAGCGGTACGCCGGGGTCAGCGCGTTCGGCTTCGGCGGCTCGAACTTCCACGCGGTGCTGGGCGGCTACGACGGCGCGGACGAGCCCTCGCACGGCCTGCCCGAGTGGCCGGCCGAGCTGTTCGCGTTCCGCGGCGCCGACCAGGCGCAGGCCGGTCAGGAGATCGAGCGGCTGGCGCGGATGCTCGAGACGGACACCGGCGCGCGCCTGCGTGACCTCGCCGCGGCGCACCACCGCGGCGCGCCCGACGCCCCGGTACGCGCCGTCGTCGTCGCCACCGGCCTCGAGGACCTGACCGCGAAGCTGGCCGACGTACGCGCCGGCACCGTACGGGCCGGCGTGCACTTCGCGCCGTCCGCGGAGGCGACCGGCAAGGTGGCGTTCCTGTTCCCCGGGCAGGGCAGCCAGCGCCCGGGGATGCTCGCGGACCTGTTCACCGCGTTCCCGCGCCTGCAGCGTCTGCTGAGGCTGGCCGAGGGCCGGTACACGCAGGTCATGTTCCCGCCCGCGGCGTTCTCCCGCGAGGAGACCGCACGGCAGAAGGCGGCGATCACCGACACCCGCGTCGCCCAGCCCACGCTGGGCATCACCGGCCTCGCGATGGCCGAGCTGCTCGGCTCGCTCGGGGTGCGCCCGGACCTGGCCGGCGGGCACAGCTACGGCGAGCTCGTGGCGCTGTGCGTGGCCGGCGCGTTCGGCGAGGACGACCTGATGCGGCTGAGCGAGGCCCGCGCCGACGCGATCCTGTCCGCGGCCGGCGAGGACCCCGGGACGATGGCCGCGGTGGCCGCGCCCGCCGAGCGGGTACGCGCGGCGCTCGCGGAGATCGACGGTGGCGACCAGGTCGTCATCGCGAACGACAACGCGCCGAAGCAGGCGGTCATCTCCGGCCCGACGGCCGCGGTCGAGGCGGCCGTGTCCGCGCTGGCCGAGCGCGGCCTGCGCGCGAAGACGATCCCCGTCGCCTGCGCGTTCCACAGTCCGCTGGTCGCGCCCGCCTCCGACACGCTCGCCGAGGAGCTGGCGGACCACGACGTACGGTCGCCCGCCTTTCCGGTCTGGTCGAACGGCACCACCGCCGCCTACCCGGAGGCGCCCGCGGAGATCCGCGCGCTGCTGGCGCGCCAGGTGGCCGAGCCGGTCCGCTTCGTCGAGCAGATCGAGGCCATGTACGAGGCCGGCGCCCGGGTGTTCGTCGAGTCCGGTCCGGGCCGCGTGCTCGCCGGTCTGGTCGGCAAGATCCTCGGCGACCGCCCGCACACGGTCGTGGCCTGCGACGTCTCCGGCGAGCACGGGGTGACCCGGCTGCTGGGCGCGCTCGCGGAGCTGGCCGTGGCCGGGGTGCCGGTCGACGTCGGCGGCCTGTTCGCAGGCCGGGTGGAACCGGCCGACCCCGCACGCGTGTCCCGCCGCCCGGGATGGCTCGTGGACGGGCAACTCGTACGTACCGCCGCCGGCGAATGCATCGCCGGCGGGCAGCGGCCCGCGAACGAGGCGCCGCGCGCGGAGCTCACAGCGACTGGAGAGACCATGGCCGACAACGCCGGATCGCAGCGGGACGCCGCAGTGATGGAGTTCCTGAAGTCCACGCGCGAGCTGGTCTCGGCCCAGCGCGACGTGCTGCTGGGCTACCTCGGTACGGTTCCGGTCGCGCCGCCCACCTTCGTCGCCGCCCCCGCGGCGCCGATCGCGCTGCCCGCCGAGGCGGTCGCCCCGGCAGCCTCGCCGGTCGTCGTCGCGGCCGAGCCGGAGCCCGACGCGCGGCCGCAGGACGTCGCCGCCGTGGTTCTGGAGACGGTCAGCGCCCGCACCGGCTACCCGAGCGACATGCTCGGCACCGACCTCGACCTCGAGGGCGACCTGTCCATCGACTCGATCAAGCGCACCGAGATCATCGGCGAGCTGGCCGAGCGTCTGGGCATGGGCGGCGAGGACGTCGACATGGAGGACGCGGTCGCCGAGCTCGCCCGCATCAAGACCATCGGCGGCATCACCGAGTGGCTCTCCGGGCACCTGTCCGGGCCCGCGGCCCGGGTGGAGACCGCGCCGGCCGTCGCCGCGGTGGCGGCTCCGGTCGCCGGACCGGGCGCCGGTACGCCCGGACGGTTCGTCGTCGAGACCGTGACCGTGCCGTTCCCCGAGGCTGAGGACGGCGGGCTCTTCTCGGGCCGCCGGATCGTCATCGTCGACGACGGGCGCGGCGTCGCGCTCGAGCTGGCCGACCTGCTCGACCGGGGCGGCGCCGACACCAGCGTCGTTGACACCCCGTCGGAGGACCGCCTGGCGGGCGCGGGCGCCCTCATCCACCTGGGCGCGCTGCGTCCCGGCGCGGGGGCCGTCCTGCCCGCGGCCTTCACCGAGATCCGCCAGGTCCTGCTCGGTGGCGCCGACCGCGTGGTCGTCGCGACCGGCACGGCCGGGATGTTCGGCCACTCCGGAGGCGCCGACCTGGGCGACGCCGTGGACGTGGGCCTGCGCGGCCTGGTCCGCGCGCTCGGGCACGAGTACCCCGACGCCACGGTGCGCGCCGTCGACGTCGACCCCAAGGAGAGCCCCCGTACGATCGCCGAGCACCTGCTGGCCGAGCTGGCCGGCGGCGACGGCCGGGCGATCGTCGGGTACGCGAACGGCGTCCGCACCACGCTGCGGGTCGGCCGCGCCGAGCTGGCCGGCGAGGTGACGGCGCCGCAGGGTCTCGACCGCGACGGGGTCGTCCTGCTCACCGGCGGTGCGCGCGGCATCACCGCCGCGACCGCCGTCGCGCTGGCCCGCCTCAGCGGCTGCCACGTCGAGCTGATCGGGCGTACACCGCCGCCGTCGGGTCCGGAGGACCCGGCCACGAGCGGGGCGGCCGACATGGCCGCGCTGCGCGGCGTCCTCGCCGGCCAGGGCGTGGGCACTCCCGCCGAGATCGATGCGGCCGCCCGCCGCATCCTGGCCGCGCGTGAGGTCCGCGCCACGCTCGCCGAGCTGCGCGGCGTCGCCGCCTCGGTGCGGTACCACGCGGCCGACGTCCGCGACGCCGACGCCATCGGCGCCTTGGTCAACGACATCTACGCGCGGCACGGCCGGCTGGACGGCGTCGTGCACGGCGCCGGGGTGCTGGAGGACAAGCTCCTGCCCGCGAAGGAACCGGAGTCGTTCGCCCGCGTGTACGGCACGAAGGTCGACGGGTTCCGCGCGCTGCTCGGCGCGGTCGCTCCCGCCGCTCCCTCGCCCGAGCAGGCCGCTCGCCCGTCCGTCGGCTTCATCGCGGCGTTCGGCAGCGTGTCCGGGGTGTTCGGCAACCGCGGCCAGACCGACTACGCCGCGGCCAACGACGCGCTGGACACCCTCGGTCACATGTGGTCCGAGCGGCTGCCCGGACGCGTCGTGACGGTCGACTGGGGCCCCTGGGCCGGCGGCGGCATGGTCTCCCCGGAGCTGGAGCGCGAGTACGCGCGGCGCGGCATCACGCTCATCGACCAGGAGGCCGGCGTCGCGTCGCTGATGCGCGAACTGGCGCACGGCGAGGACGCGCAGGTCATCTACATGTGCGGCGATGGCGCCGATGACTGAGCCGGTCGCGATCGTCGGCATGGGCGCGGTGTTCCCCGGTGCGGGGGACGCCTCCGCCTTCTGGGCGAACATCCGCGGCGGTGTCGACGCCGTGACCGAGGTGCCCTCGCACCGCTGGGACCAGGGCGTCTACTACTCCCCGGGCGACCAGGGCGCGGTGGACCGTTTCTACTGCCGCCGGGGCGGGTTCGTCGACGAGTTCGCGACGTTCGACCCGACGCGGTTCGGCATCATGCCGGCCGCCGTCGACGCGACCGAACCGGACCAGCTCCTCGCGCTGCGGGCGGCGGCCGAGGCGATCGCGGACGCGGGCGGCGAGGACGGCCTGCCGGATCGGTCGCGCATCGGGGTCGTCATCGGCCGCGGCGGGTACATGACGCCCGGCGTCGCACGCCTGGACCAGCGCGTGCACACCGCGCACCAGCTGACCACGGTCCTGCGCGACCTCGTGCCGGGCCTGGCCGAGGACCGGCTCGACGCGGTACGTGCGGCCTTCCAGGACACGCTGGGCGGCCCCGAGCCCTCGATCGGCCTCGTGCCGAACTTCGCCGCGTCGCGGCTCGCCAACCGCTTCGACCTACGCGGCCCCGCGTACACCGTGGACGCCGCGTGCGCCTCGTCGCTGCTGGCGGTCGACCACGCCGTACGCGACCTGACGACGGGCCGCTGCGACGCGGTCCTCGCCGGTGGCGTGCACCACTGCCACCACACCACGCTGTGGAGCGTCTTCACACAGCTGCGCGCGCTCAGCCCGACCGAGCGCATCCGGCCCTTCGACCGCGACGCCGACGGCACGCTGCTGTCGGAGGGCACCGGGATCGTGCTGCTCAAGCGCCTGTCCGACGCCCTCGCCGCGGGCGACCGCGTGTACGCGGTGATCCGCGGGGTCGGGGTGTCCAGCGACGGGCGCGCGACCAGCATGATGAACCCCCTGTCGGAGGGCCAGGTACCCGCACTCGAGCAGGCGTGGCGCGCCGCGGGCGTCGACCCGGCCTCCCCCGACGCGGTGGGGCTCATCGAGGCGCACGGCACGGCCACGCCGGCCGGCGACACGGCCGAGCTGGACACCATGCGACGCGTGTTCGGCGCCGCCGGGACGCCGATCGGCCTCGGCACGGTCAAGTCGATGATCGGCCACACCATGCCGGCCGCGGGCGTCGCGGGCCTGATCAAGGCCGCGTTCGCGCTGCACCACGCGACGCTGCCCCCGACGCTGAACGTCGAGGAGCCGCACCCGGACCTGGCCGGTACCCGGTTCACGCCGGTCACCGAGGCCGCGCCGTGGGATCGGCCGGCCGGCGGGCCTCGCCGCGCCGCCGTCAACGCGTTCGGGTTCGGCGGGATCAACGCGCACGTCGTCCTGGAGGAGGCGCCGGGCACCACGGCCGCCGCCCTGCCCGTACAGGCCGTACGCCCGCCGGCCGAGCCGGTCCTGCGCCTCGCCGGGTCCGGCCCGGAGGAGCTCGCGCGCGTCCTGGAGGCCGAGGACGCCGACCTGATCGCCCGTGCCGGTGAGGAGCCCGGCGACGGGCCGTGCCGCCTCGCGATCGTCGGGCCGGACGCCCGCCGCCTCGCGCTGGCCCGCAAGATCATCGCGCGGGGCCGTCCGTGGCGGGGCCGCAGCGACGTGTGGTTCACGCCGAAGCCGCTGCTGACCGGGCCAGAGCAGGTGGCGTTCCTGTTCCCCGGCTTCGAGCCGGACTTCACACCGAAGATCGAGGGCATCGCGGAGCACTTCGGCCTGCCCGACCCCGCGCTGAGCGGCGGCGAGGAGGTCGTCGAGCACGCCCTGGACGTCATCGCGGTGAGCCGCCTGCACGCCGCGGCGGCCGGTGCGCTCGGCATCGTCCCCGGTGTGCTCGCGGGACACAGCCTCGGCGAGTGGACCGCGATGATCGTCGCCGGGGTCTACCCGACGATCGACGAGTTCATCGCGTCCATGCGGCCCGGGATGGTGGAGGTGCCCGACGTCGTGTACGCGGCGCTCGGCGCCTCGGCCGACCGCGTCACGGCGGAGCTCGACGGCTCCGGCGACGTGGTCGTCACCCACGACAACTGCCCGCACCAGTCGGTGATCTGCGGCCCGTCCGAGGCCGTCGGCGCGGTCGTGGAGCGCATGCGCGGCCAGGGCGTGATCACCCAGACCCTGCCGTTCCGCACCGGCTTCCACTCCCCTATGTACGCCCCCCACCTGGAGGCGGCGCGCACGACGCTGCGGCGCCTGGACGTCGGGCCGCCGAGCGTGCCGCTGTGGTCGGCCACCTCGCTGGCGTCCTTCCCCACCGACCCCGATGACGTACGTGACCTGGTACTGCGCCACCTCATCGAGCCGGTGCGCTTCCGCCAGCTCACCGAGCGGCTCTACGACACCGGCGTACGCGCGTTCGTCCAGATCGGGCCGGGCAGCCTGACCGGGTTCGCCGAGGACACGCTGCGCGACCGGGAGTTCCTGGCCATCGCGACGGCGGTGCCCAAACGTGACGGGCTCTCCCAGCTGCGCAGGGTCGCCGCCGCGCTGTGGGCCGATGGCCTGTCGCCGGACTTCTCGAAGCTGCCCGGGGCCCGCGCCGCGAAGACCACCGCGCCGGCCCGCCGGGGCACGCCGGTGAAGCTGCGGCTCGGCGATCCGATGGTCCGGCTCAAGGACGTCGAAGGACTCTCCCTGGCCCCGGCCGGTGAGGGCTCGCTCCAGGTCGTCGCCGGGGACCGTACCGGCTCCCCGGTCGCGGCGGCGCTGACCGCCGCGCTCGCCGACGCGACCGCGGTGGCCCGCACCGTCACCGAAGCCTGGCGCGCCGCCCCGGCCGGAACCCCCGGCCGTACCCCGGCGTCCCGGCCCAACGGAACCGGAAGCCCGGCGGGCACCAACGGCCACGCGGGCGCGAACGAGCACGCCTCGGGTGCCACCGGCGGCCCCGCCCCGGCTCCGGCCACCGGCGCGTCGGCACCCGGCGAACCGGCCGATCTTAAGAAGCGCAGCCTCCCCCGGGTGTTCTCGCTCGAGACGATGCCGGACATCGCCGACCACTGCGTGTTCCCGCAGCCCGAGGACTGGCCGGACATCTCCGATAACTTCCCGGTCGTCCCGCTCACCACGATGCTGGAGGTGATGGCCGACGAGGCCGTCGACCTCGTACCCGGCACCGTCGTCACGGGCATCTCCCAGGTCAGGGCGGCGCGCTGGCTCGAGGTCGCGCCGCCGACCACGACGCCCGTGCACGCCGTACGCTCCGACGGGCCGGACGGCGAGCCGCGGGTCAAGGTCCAGATCGAGGGCTATGCGAGCGGCATCGTCCACCTGTCGCGTGACGGCCACCCGCCCGCACCGGAGCCGTCGCGGGTCCCCCTGCGGAACCCCCGCCCGGCGCCGGTCGGACCACGCGAGCTGTACGACGACAACTGGATGTTCCACGGGCCGAAGTTCGCCGGGGTCACCGGCATGGGCTCACTCGCCGACGACGGCATGACCGGGACGCTGACCAACCTTCCCGCCAAGGGCGCGCTGCTCGACAGCGCCGGGCAGATCATCGGGCACTGGATGCAGGTCAGCCTCACCGTCGACCAGACGGTGCTGCCGACCGGGATCACGGCGGTCCGCTTCTACGGCCCGAAGCCGCAGGTGGGCGCGCGCCTGGAGTGCACGGCGTGGATCCGTGAGCTCACCGACACCGAGATGCGGGCCGACGCCGAACTGCGCGACGAGCACGGCCGGGTCTGGTGCGTCATCGAGGGCTGGACGACGCGCCGCTTCGCCACCGACGACCGCATCTGGTCGGTGAAGCTCCACGCCGAGAACGAGACGCTGTCCGAGCCTCGCCCGGAGGGCTGGTCGGTCGTACGCGAGCTGTGGCCGGACACGGGCACCCGCGAGCTGATGATGCGCCGGTACCTGGGCGCCGCCGAACGCGTCCGCTACGAGCAGCTCACGCTGAACACGCGGCGCGCGTGGCTGCTCGGCCGGATCGCGGTCAAGGACGCCGTACGCCGCCGGCTGTGGGAGCTCGGCGCCGGGCCGATCTTCCCTGCCGAGATCACGGTCGACAACGACGAACGCGGGCGTCCGCGCGTGTCCGGGGCGTTCCGCGCGCCGTACGTGTCGCTGGCGCACTGCGCCGGCGCGGGGCGGCGGCCCGGTATCGCGGTCGCGATGGCCGGGCCCGAGCCGGTCGGCATCGACCTGGAGGTCGTCACCGAGCGCGCGCCCGAGTCCGAGGAGATCGCGTTCGCCGACGTCGAGCGGAAGCTTCTGGACGGCTTGGCCGGCGAGGAGCGCGCGCTGTGGTTCACGCGGCTGTGGACGGCCAAGGAGGCGGTCGCCAAGGCGCTCGGCACCGGGTTCGGCGGCCGTCCGCGCGCCTTCACGGTCGAGGTGTCCGGGTCCGCGTCGGACCCGGACCCGACACTGGTCGTCACCGCGCCGGACGGCAGCACGCACCGCGTCGCCACCAAGATGATCAACCACGACGCCACGGTGTACGCCGTCGCGTGGACCTACGGAAAGGACTGCTGATGAGCGAGAAGGACAAGATCCTGGAGGAGGTCGTCCAGATGCTCACCGAGGTGGTCGGCGAGGACTTCCTGCTGGACCTCGACATCACCATGGACACGACCTTCAACGAGGACCTGGCGTTGGAGAGCATCGAGTTCGTGGCGCTGGCCGAGAAGTTCCAGCAGCGCTACGGCGGCCGTATCGACTTCGCGGCGTTCCTGTCCGAGATGGAGATCGACGAGATCATGGGGATGACCGTCGGGACCCTGGTCTCCTACATCGAGGAACGCACGACCGCCATGCGGTCCGGCAGCTGACGACCGACCATGCCGTTCACAATCGCACGCGATACACGTTTCCACGTGATGGAGCTGGCGGCGGACCGCGCGGGCGAACCGGTGGTGATGCTGCACGGCCTGTTCACCGGCAGCCTGGCGTCGTGGTACCTCACCTCGGCGCCGGCGATCTCCGCCCGGCGGCCGGTCCGGCTGCTCGACTGGCGCGGGCACGGGCTCAGCGAGCGCACCCGCTCCGGCTACGGCGCCCTGGCCATGGCCGACGACCTCGAGGCGCTCACGGCCGACCTGCCGCCCTTCACCATCGTGGGACACAGCTACGGATGCGCCGTCGGGCTGCGGTTCCTGCAGACCCGCCCCGGGCGCGTACGCGGGATGGCGCTCGTCGAGCCGCCGCTGGAGCACGGGACGCGGCGCACCGAGCCGTTCAGCCTCGACCGGCTGCGGGCGCTCGGTGAGGACACCCGGTCGCGTCGGGTCCGCGAGCTGGTCGAGGAGACCACGCTGCTCGCCGACCTCGACGCCGAGCCGGTGATCACCGACGACGATCTGCGGTCCCTTTCGGACGTGCCATGCATGGTCGTGGCCGGCGCACGCTCCCCGTTCGCGGGCGCCCCCGAGCGCATCCGCCGGGTCTGCCCCGAAATCCCCGGTCACCTGCTGGACGGCGGTCACGACATCCACGTGACCGCGGCCGGCGCGGTGACCACGCTGCTCACCGGGTTCCTGGGAGCCAAGGTCGCGGAGGGTGTTCATGGCTGAGGTCCACGCGAACGGCCTGCGCTTCAACGCGCAGATCATGGAGCCCGAGAACGCCCCGGAGGACGCGCCCACGATCGTGTTCGCCCACGGTCTGGTGATGGACAACCTGTCCAGCTTCTACTACACGATCGCCGGACCGGTCGTCATGGCCGGCGCCCGCGTGATCCTGTACGACCAGCGCGGCCACGGGCGTTCGGAGCGGCCCGCCGACGGCTACCGCGTGGCCGACGCCGTCGAGGACCTGTGCGCGGTCCTCGACGCACTCGGCGTCCACCAGCCGGTGTACGTCGCGGGCAACAGCTACGGCGGCATCCTCGCGGCCCGCATGGCCGTGGCCGTACCGGAGCGGGTCGCCGGGCTGATCCTGATCGAGGCGAGCTGCGCCGGTACGAGCGCCGCCGACTGGATCGAGGCCATGGCCAACTCCCTCTCGGTCACCGCCCTGCGCCTGGAAGAGGACGGCGCGCTCGAGCAGTACAAGAAGGCGGGCCAGCGGCGGCTGTCGCGCATGATGACGACGATCGACGGGCTGCTCAACCACACCAGCCTGCTCGACGACATCGCGGTCGAGCAGCCGCTCTCCCCCGACGAGCTGGCCTCGATCGGCTGCCCCGTCCTCGGCGTGTACGGCGAGCACTCCGACCTGGTGTCGGCGGCGGCCGAGCTGGACAAGTACGTGCCCGACTGCACCATGAAGATCCTGCCCGGCATCGCGCACACCGTCCTTCGCGAGGCCACCGACGTCCTGCGCGACGTCCTGCTGGCCTGGCTCGCCGAGCGGAGCACGCGCGTCCCCGCCGAAGCCGGTGAGGCCGGATGAGCCGTTACCTGTTCGTCGTACCGCCGCTGAGCGGCCACATCAACCCGACGACGGCGGTCGCCGCCGAGCTGGTCGCACGCGGCCACGAGGTGGCGTGGGCCGGCCATCCGGGCACCCTGGAGGCGCTGTTGCCCGCCGGCGCGGCGGTGTACCCGGTCATCGACGACGCGCTCGACGCGCGCCTGCGCTCCGAACGTGAGCGGTGGCTGACGCTGCGCGGCGCGGCGGTGCTGAAGTTCCTGTGGGAGGAGTTCATCGTCCCGCTCGGCCACGCGATGCTGCCCGGCGTCGAGTCGGCCATCGCCGAGTTCTCGCCCGACGTGATCGTGGCCGACCAGCAGGCCATCGCGGGACCGGTCGCCGCGATGCGCACCGGCCTCCCGTGGGCGACGTCCGCCACCACGCCCGCCGAGCTCGTACGGCCGTTGGCCGCCATGCCGAAGGTCGAGGCGTGGATCGAGTCGCTGATGGCGGACTTCCAGCGGGATTCCGGCATCGCCGACCCCGTCGACCTGCGGTTCTCCGACCGGCTCGTCCTCGCGTTCACGACCGGGGCGCTCGTCGGCGACGTCGGCCGCTTCCCCGGTCACTACGTCTTCACCGGACCCGCCACGACCGGCCGGCCCGACCGCGGCGGCTTCCCCTGGGAGTGGCTCGACCCGGAGCGGCGCAAGGTGCTGGTCTCGCTCGGCACCCTGAACGGCCCGGCCGGCGAGCGCTTCTTCGGCACGGTCGTGGAGGCCCTCGAGGGCCTCGGCGCCGACCTGCAGGCCATCATCATCGCGCCCGAGGGCATGATCGAGGACCCGCCGCCGCACATGCTCGTATCCGGCCACGTACCGCAGCTCGCGCTGCTGCCGCACATGGACGCCGTCGTGTCCCACGGCGGGCACAACACCGTGTCCGAGACGCTCTCCCACGGGCTGCCGCTGGTCGTGTGCCCGATCCGGGACGACCAGCCGATCATCGCCCAGCAGGTCGTCGACGCCGGGGCCGGCGAACGCGTCCGCTTCGGCCGAGTCCGCGCCACCGACCTACGTACGGCACTCCTCGCCGTACTCGACGAGCCGGGGTATCGGGCGGCCGCCCGGCGCGTTCAGGAATCCTTCGCAGCCGCCGGCGGCGCCGCCACGGCCGCCGACCATCTGGAGAAGCTGTCATGATCCTCGGAATCGTCCTCGCCACCCTGCTCATCGCCGGGTTGCTCCTCAACGGCCTGCGCCTGCGCGGCCGGCTGGCCTCGCTGGCCTCGCTGCCCGCCGGGGCGCCGCCGGAGGAGGACGCCTTCCGCGTCATCCTCGCGGAGGGCGTGACCCTCGACGACGAGACCCGGCACGCCGCGACCGCGTACGCGGTCGCGGAGGATCTCGACATCCTCGATCTGGTCCCCGGGAACCTGTCGGTGACGGCGGCGCGTGACCTGGCCGGGTACGTCGCGCCGCCGGACGCGGCCGGCCCCGGGAACCGCCTCGGCCCCGGCCTCGCGTTGGTCGTCCGCTCGAGCGTGCTCGACCGCGCGGAGATCACCGATCCTGGTACGCCCGCATCGGTCGACCTCATCGGCCTCGCCCAGCGTGTGAAGAACTACTCGTCCGAGCGTACGGGCCTGGTCGTGGCGCCCGGCCTGCGCGTCGCCACCGACGACCTGAGCCGACGGCGCGCCCGGATGCGCGCGACCGGCGCGATCCCGCCACTCGCGCTGATCATCAATCTCGTCCCGTACGCCCTGCTCGTCGGCTCCTTCGTGCACTTTCCGGTGCTGGGCGCCGCGGCGCTCGCCGTGCTCCTGCTCCAGCCGTACCTGATCTTCGCGGGCACCGGGCTGCGCCCGCGCGGCCTGCACGTCGCCGCGCTGCTTCGCCCGCTGAACGACGCGTACGTCTGGGCGCGGACCGCCGCCGGCGGGTGGCGCTCGGCAGCGGAGGAGCGCGACGCCGCGCTGCGCGTCGAAGGCCGCGAGTACTACGCCGACGAGCTGGCCCAGGGCGTGGACCGCTTCTTCGAGCCGCGCCGCGAGACCTGCCCCTGGTGCGGCTCCGGCACCCTGTCCCAGCGGGTGCGCAGCAAGGACCTCGTCTACCGCAAGCCCGGAACGTTCGTGCTCGACCAGTGCGGCGACTGCGGGCACACCTTCCAGAACCCTCGGCTCACGCCGGACGGGCTCAACTTCTACTACCGCGACTTCTACGACGGCCTCGGCACCGCCAACACGGACAAGATCTTCTCGGGTCCCGGCCTCGAGCACCGGGCGCGGGCGGCCATGCCCGAGCCCTTCGTGACGCCGAAGACCTGGCTGGACGTCGGCTCCGGGCACGCGCACTTCTGCGCGACCGCCCGCAAGGTCTGGCCCGACACCGTCTTCGACGGCCTGGACCAGGGCGCGGAGATCGAGGACGCCGCCCGGCGCGGCTGGATCGCCAACGCCTACCGGGGTTCGTTCCCCGAGCTCGGCGACGAGATCCAGGACCGCTACGACGTCATCAGCATGCACCACTATCTCGAGCACACCCGCGAACCGCTGGCCGAGCTCGACGTCGTCGCGAAGGCCCTGCCGGTCGGCGGTCACGTACTGATCGAGCTGCCCGACCCCGAGTGGGGACTGGCGGGTCTGTTCGGCCAGTACTGGATGCCCTGGTTCCAGCCGCAGCACCTGCACATGATGCCGATCGGCAACCTCAAGGAGGCACTGGCGGAACGCGGCCTGGTGACCGTGGCCGAGGAGCGCACCGAGGTGCACCAGTACAACGACTTCATGGCCGCCACGTTCCTGTTCTTCTCGGGTCTCGCGCCCGACCGAACGATGCCCTGGTCGGCCAAGCGCCGTACCGTCCTGCACCGGGTGCGGCACGGCGTGGTCTGGACGTTCGGCATCCCGGCGTTGCTGACCGCCGTCCTGATCGACAAGGCCTTCACCGGCATCGTGGCGCGCCGTACCGGCACCGGGAACGCCTACCGGGTGCTGGCCTGCAAGGAGGGCTCGGATGGTTAAGTCCACCACCACGGGCGCGCACATGGTCAACCTGGCGGCCCGGCTCGACCTGTCGCCCGAGCTGCGCACGGTGTCGTACTTCTTCCAGGACATGTACGAGCGTCCGCCGGTCGGGGTCTGGCACTCACCCGGCGCCGTCACGCTGCTGTCCGACGGCGACGCGTGCCTGTCGATCCCGGCGCCCTGGGGCGCCATCGTGGCCGCCGAACCGCGTACGGACGACGTCATCGAGCTGTCGTGGATGACCCGGCCCGCCGACGGCACGCAGATCAAGGTCGGCGACATCGTTCCCGGCACCGGGCAGGCGTGGGCGGTGGCCGGGCTGAGCGCGGTCTGGGCGCTGCGCGAGGCCGGTCACCCGGTCGGCGGCGCGACGCTGCTCACCGGCGTGCACCTGCCGGCCGGCACGGGCCTCGCCGCCACCACCTCGGTGGCGTGCGCCATCGCGCTGACCCTGCGCGACCTGTACGCCCCCGACGTGCCGATGACCGCGCTGCCCGGACTGGTGAGCCGCGGCCTTCACGCGTTCGGCGTCACCGCGGGGCTCGAGACGAGCCCGTGCGTCACGGCGATGCTCGGCCGGGCCGACGAGGCGCTCCTGTACGACGGGCACGAGGCCGTCGGCCTGCCCTTCGACCTGGCGGCGGCCGGGCTACGGCTGGTCGCGGCCGACACCCGCAGCCGCGGGCCGCTGACGGCCCCGGTGCCGGAACGGTCGCCTCTGGACGAGGCGGCGGCATGCCTGCGCGCCGGCGACCCGGCCGCGCTCGGCCCGCTGCTCGACGCGGCGCACGGCCGGCTCCGCGACGAGGGCCTGCCGGACCCGGCGCAGGAGACCGTGGTCGGGGCGGCGCTCGACGCCGGAGCCCTCGGGGCGCGCATGATCTGGGACGGGCCGGGCCGCCCGGCGCTGCTGCTGACCCGGGCGGAGCGACTCGGGACGACCCGTACCGCGATCATCGACGCGTGCACCTCGCGCGGCCTGCGGTCGCCCCGTTTCCTGACCATGACCCCCGCGCCGGGCGCGTGCCGCGCCGACGACGCCGTTACCGCCCGGCCCGAACCGGTCCCGGCGTAGCGACGGGCCCGGCGGCGGCGCGCTCGCCGTCCGCCGGGCCGCGCCGAGCTCGGATGCGGCCCTGGCTCACGCCGATGCCGGCGACGACGATCAGCGCGCCGAGCGGTTCGTTCCAGGAGACCGCTTCGCCGAGCATTACGATGCCGAGCGTCACGCCCACGACCGGGCTGAGGTACGTGACGGTCGCCGCGTTGGTGGCGCCCCACGCGGCCACGATGTTGGTGTTCCACACGTACGCCAGCCCGGTCGAGCCGACACCCAGCGCGGCGATGCTCAACGCGACGCGCCACGATGGGTGAACCGGCGAGATCGCGGTGAACGGAGCCGACAGCAACATGATCATCGCGCCGAGACCGACCTGGGTGCCCGCCACCGGGAGAGCCGGCAGCCCACGAGGCGAGATGAACCGGCGGAGATAGGCGAAGGCCAGCCCGTAACAGAAGGTCGCCAGCAGGAGCGCGGCCTGCGCCGCGCCCTCGGCTCCGCCGACCCCCCGCCAGGGTCCGAGCACGATCACGACGCCGGCGAATCCCATGCCCAGGCCCGCCAGCTTGATCGGGCTTGGACGCTCATCGGGGAGTGCCACCAAAGCGACCATCATCGTCATCAGCGGAGTCGTGGCGTTGTAGATGCTGGCCAGGCCCGATGAGACATGGAGCTCGGCCCAGGAGAACAGCAAGAACGGCACCACGTTCAACAGCATCGCCACCACCGCCAGATGCCCCCACACCACGGCGTCCCGTGGCAGCCGCTGCCGGGTCACCGCCACCATGACCAGCAGCGCGGTCGCTCCCACCACCATGCGGCCCAGCACCACCTGCACGGGCGACAGCCCCTCCAAGGCGACTTTGAGGAACAGGAAACCCGAACCCCAGGTCAGCGCCAGCAGGATGAATTGGATGAGCACCGCACGTGATCTCCCGCCAACGAGTCGAGACACCCGTCCTCCCGTTCTTGTCCGCGGACGCCGAGGTGGACGAGTTCCGCGATGTCCGAGCCTCACACGGAGGGTCACCGGGTTGCTGGCAGCATTCCGACGGCACGTTCGGCCGGCCGTGGGTTCATCGTCGAGCGGGGTGCGCCCGGACGTCCGGGCGCACCCCGTCCGCGTTTCGGACCTGACCCGGTCAGCGGCGCGCGCCCGGCAGCCGGTGCTTCGGCGGCTGGTCGGTCCAGCCGGCGGTCTGCTGCACGGTGAGGTACTGCGTGGCGCCCGCGGGGAACTCGCGGTTCAGAACGCCCGGCCGCACGATGACGGCGCGGGTGGCCATCACGAAGTCGCTGGACGGGCTGATCAGGAGCTGCCAGTCGATGGTGCCGAGCGCGGGGGTGTGCTCGCGCAGGGCGACACCGACCGCAGGCCGGCCGAGCGGGTCACGGATCGTGCCCAGGCTGCGGACGCCCGGCAGCCCTGCCAGCATTCGGTAGAGCGCGCCGCGTACCGCCGGCGACGGAATCCGTGCCGGGGAGTCGAGCAGCTTCGTGGCCTCGCGGAAAAGCCACGCATCGGGGTGCGCCGGGAGGCCGCCGTGATCGCGGATCCAGGTCAGCATCGTCATCCGGAGCTTGGCCGGGTCCGCGGGCAGGCGTGCGGGGTCCCCTTCGAAGATGCCGTCTCCGGCCAGTTCCGGGCCGTCCGGCGGATCGGGGATGGAGATGCCGGCGCCGGGGTTCTCGTTCTGCCCGGGCGAGCCGTCTTCGCGGTACGCCTCGGCGTCGGCCGCGCTGACCGGCTGGATCCGTGCCCCGATGAGATCGTAGGAGCCCACACCGGTGCCGTCGATCGGGTCGCGGGGCTCCCAGACCTCGGTGGGAGTGGTGACCAGCAACGTGTACCGGTGTCCGTCGTGGTCACGGTGGAGGAGCTGGCCGACCTCGCCCTTGGTGTGCCAGAACCGCTTGGTTCCCGTCTGGTCGGCGTGCTCGGCCGCCGCCAGCAACATCGCGTGCGCGCCTCCCGACGTGACGTATCGCTGTTCGGGGATGCGCTGGGGTATCAGCACGTGCCACAGCACCGCCGTGACGGCCGCCGCCGCGGCGATGGCCGGAGCCATCCACCGGAGCCGTGCGGGAGACCGGCGGATCGGTTCGTCGATGATTCTCCGAAGCAGCGTCTCCTGCCGCGGGCCGTAGGTCAGGTCGGCGGCGGCCACCGGGTCGGCGGCGGCCAGCAGCGCGTCCAGGTCGTTCATCGGGTGGCCTCCCCCACGGACGTGTTGTCGTTGGTGAGCACGCCGGCCAACCGCTTGCGGGCGCGGTGCAGGCGTACCTTGAAGGCCGATGCCGAACACCCGGCCACGTACGCGGCCGTGCGATGGTCCAGGCCCTCCCAGCTGATCAGCATCAGTGCCTCACGCTCTCCCGGCGGCAGCTGCCAGAGCGCGGACCTCAGGCGTACCTCCTCGACCACACCCGGTGCGTGGTCGGGCTCGCTCTGGTGGTGTGCCGCCAGGCGGCCCGCGAGGCGTTCCCGCCGCCGCGTCGAACGCCGGTCGTTGCTCAGGCAGTTGTGCGCCGCCCGGTAGAGCCAGGGCAGGGGATCATCCGGCAGGCGGTCGATGTGTCGCCACGCCGCCGTGAACGTCTCCGCCACCACGTCTTCCGCCTGCGCCCCGTCCGTTCGGCGAAGCACGTACGCCAGCACGCACCCGTGATGCCGCCGGAACAACGCCGTGAACCGATCAGCTTCATCACCCATGAGACCGCCCCAAATGAGACTCCAACCCGAGATCGTTCCTGCGTTCGCCTCTATAGGTCCGGCACCCGCCTCGTGGTTACAGCCACGACTCGCGCCGGATCCCGTCCAAGGGCCACACCGCGCACGTGTTGAGCGCGGACGGCCTGCGCCTCTACGCGATCGCCACCACGCACGATCACAGGTCCACCCAGATCATCGAGGTGGACGCACGGACCGGCAGACACCGACCGCGACCACATCCCGTGGGTGCTCGCCGGGGACCCGTCCGGCACGTCGCTACTCACCGTGGACGCCTACGGACACGCTCGCCGTATCGACATCGCCACCGGCCACACGGCGCCGTTCCGCTTCGCGGGAGGTGGAACGCCAGAGGTCCTGGCCTGGTGGGCGTCTAGCCCGGCTCGGCGCGTACCGGGTCGCAGGCGAGGCGGTAGCCGCGCTTGACGACGGTCTCCACGAGGCCGTGTCGGCCCAGGCCGCGCCGCAGCCGTGCCACGGCCATCTCCACCGCGTGCTCGTCGGCCTGCGGGCGGCCGTGGAACGGTCCGCCGGTGAGCGTGCGCCCCGGCAGCACGCCGCACAGCTCGGCGCGTGAGACGACGTAGCCGGGGCGGCGGGCCAGGGCGCGCAGGATCGCCATCGGCGCGGGCGCGATCGGCCGTAGCTGCCCGTCGAGGACCACGGCATGGCCGCGCAGCTCCAGCGCGTGGCCGTGCACCGCGACCCGGCTCGCCCGGCGCGCGGGCAGCTCGGCGGCCAGCGCGCGTACGAGGGCCGTGGTCGTGGGACGCTTCGGGTGGACGGCGGCCACGTCCCGTTCGGCGAGGAGCGCGCCCGCCGATGGCCCGGCGCAGGCCGCGACGACGTGTGTGCGCAGCGCCGCCAGCAGCGGCTCCTCCAGATCGTCGTCGGCCGCGACGGCGAGCGTGGCGGCGACCGCGGACGTACCAGCGAAGGTGATCGCGTCGACCGTGCCGGCCACCGCCTGGCCGACGAGTCGCCGCAACGGCGTCGGGTCGTCGGCGCGCGCCCACCGGTACACCGGGATCTCGACGACCTCGGCCCCGGCTCGCCGCAGCGAGACCGCGAGATGCGAGGTCGCCTCGCCGTACAGCTGGACCACGATCCGCCGCCCGCGCAGGTCCTCCTCCAGGAGGTGGCGCAGGACCTCCTCGGCACCGCCCGACGGCGGCGACCACGACGCGGTCATGCCCGCGGCGTGCACGGCCTCACGCGCCCGCAGGCCGCACGTCAGGACCCGTACGCCGGCGAGGTTCTTGGTCAGGTCCTCGCCCAGCTCCCAGCCCTCGGCGGTCGCGAGCCAGGCGCCGAAGCCGGTCCCGCCCGTGACGATCACGTCGTCGACCGGGTTCGCCAGGACGTCGTGCGTCGCGTCGAGGAGGTCCGTGTCGTCGGCGAGGGGCACCAGGCGTACGGCCGGCGTGTGCACCACGCGGGCGCCGCGTCCCTCGAGCCGCGCGACGAGATCCTCGTGGCCGTCGTTCTCGGTGACGCCGACGGTGAACCCGGCCAGGACGTCGTCCCTCATCGCCCGGCCACCCCGTGTTCGTGGATCCGGCCTTCGCCAACGTCGGTCACGGCGCCACCAACCTCCAGCATGACCCGATCCTGACCATCGGCCGTTTCGTCGCTGGGTCCCGCTTGTTACCGCTGTGCTACAAGCACCTCACCGGGCGAGCGCGTACAGGTCGGCGTCGTCGAGGGTGACGTGCGCCGCCGCCATGTTCTGCTCGAGGTGGTCGAGCGAGGAGGTCCCGGGGATCTGGATGATGGACGGCGAGCGCGCCAGGCCCCAGGCGACGGCGACCTGGTACTCCGTGACGCCGTGGCGTCCGGCGACCACCCGCAGGCTCTCGTCGGTCAGCGTGGTGTGGCTGCCGCCGAGTGCGAAGAACGGCATGTAGGCGATGCCGGCGGCCGCGCACTCGTCGACCAGCGCGGAGTCCTCCTGGTCGAGCACGCCGAAGCGGTTCTGCACGGCGGCGACCGGCGCGACCGAGTGGGCCTCGGCGAACTGCCCGCTCGTCACGTTGCTGATGCCGAGGTGCCGGATCAGGCCCTCGTCGCGCAGCTCGGCCAGGGCGGCGAACCGGTCGCCGAGCGACTCGGTGGTGCCGACGCGGAGGTAGACGAGGTCGAGGACGTCGAGACCGAGCTCGTCGAGGTTGTGCTCCACCTCCCGGCGCAGGCGGGCGGGCTCGGCCTCGCCGTAGATCTCGCCGGTGGGCGCGCGCAGCGGGCCGACCTTCGTGGCGATCGTGACGTGCGCGGGGTACGGGTGGAGCGCCGTGCGCAGGATCTCGTTGGCGCGGTTGGGGCCCGAGAAGTAGAAGGCGGCGGTGTCGATGTGGACGGCGCCGAGCTCGACGGCGCGGCGCGCGACCGCCACGGACGTCGCATGGTCGGCGACGGGTCCGGTCCATCCGCCCGGCAGCTGCATCGCGCCGAAGCCCAGGCGCGGAATCGTGGTCGTGCCGCCCAGCTCGAACGGAGTCGTCATGGGTGCAGCCTGGTGGTTCATTCGGCGCACCGCCAGATCAGCCGAGGCTTTCGCGCAGGATCTGGGCGAGGAATCCGGCGTTCGAGGGCGTCTCGCGCAGCTTGCCGATGATCAGTTCGATGGCCTCCTGCGGGCCGAGGGCGCCCAGGACGCGGCGGAGGCGTGCGACGGTCTCCAGCTCTTCGCGCGACATGATGAGGTCGTCGCGGCGGGTACCCGACTGCGCGACGTCGACGGCGGGGAAGATCCGCTTGTCGGCGAGGTCGCGGCGGAGCCGCAGCTCCATGTTGCCGGTGCCCTTGAACTCCTCGAAGAAGACGTCGTCCATGCGCGAGCCGGTCTCGATGAGCACGGACGCGAGGATCGTCAGTGAGCCGCCCTCCTCGACGTTGCGCGCGGCGCCGAGGAATCGGCGCGGCGGGTGGATCGCGGTCGTGGCGACACCACCGGCCAGGATGCGGCTGCTGGACGGCGCGGCCAGGTTGTACGCGCGGCCCAGCCGGGTGATCGAGTCGAGGACGACGACCACGTCGCGGCCGAGTTCGACGAGGCGCTTGGCCCGCTCGATCGCCAGCTCGGCCAGCGCGGTGTGGTCGCTCGCGGGACGGTCGAAGGTCGAGTGGATCACCTCTCCGTCGATGGACCGCTGGAGGTCGGTGACCTCTTCGGGCCGCTCGTCGACCAGCACCACCATCAGGTGGGTGTCCGGGTCGCCGGCGCGGATCGCGGACGCGAGCGACTTGAGGATCATCGTCTTGCCCGCCTTCGGCGGCGCGACGATCAGGCCGCGCTGGCCCTTCCCGATCGGGGCGAGCAGATCGATGACCCGGCAGGTCAGGTCGTTGCGGCCGTTCTCGAGACGCAGCCGCTCCTGCGGGTACAGCGGCGTCAGGTCGGCGAACTTCGGCCGGGCCCGCGCGGCGTCCGGTGCCTGGCCGTTGACCGCGTCGAGGCGTACGAGGGTGTTGAACTTCTCGCGCCGGTCGCCGGGGCGCGGGCTCCGCGCGGCGCCTTCGACGTGGTCGCCGGGGCGCAGCCCGTACTTGGTCACCTGCGCGAGTGAGAGGTAGGCGTCGCGCGGGCCGGGCAGATAGCCGGTGACGCGTACGAACGCGTGATTGTCGCCGATGTCGAGCACGCCCGATACCGGGGCCGGAGGGTTCTCCCGGCCGGTGGACGCGCGCGGCTCGATGGCCGTGTCGTGGGTGGTGGTGGTCATGGGGGTCCTTTCCCGGGAACGCGGCATCCGCACGGATGCCCGCGAGCAACGAGGGACCTCACCTGCGGCCGTCGGGTACGCGAAACGCGTACGCGGACGGGTGCACGGGAGGTCGACCTCGGATCGAGCGTCGAAATGAACGGCCGGCCCCGGAAACGATCCGGTGGTCCGGCTCAGCCCGGCTCGAAGAGCGGCTGGAAGCGCCTATCCAGCGAATGGAGTCCTCGGCGCTACCCGCAGCATAAGGGAATCTACCCAATTGCCACCAGACGACACGCCACGGCGTGTCGTCAGCGCTTTTTGAGCGTCGACGCGTACACGTCGACGTACTCCTGGCCGGACAGCGCCTGGATGGCCTGCACGACCTCGTCGGTCACGGCGCGCAGGTCGGCGTCCTCGGGGAACCGCAGCGGCTCGCCGAACTTCACCTGCACCCGCATGATCTTCTTGGGCAGGCGGTAGCCGGTGGGCTGGATCTCGTCGGTGCCGACGAGCGCGCACGGGACGACCGGTGCGCCGGACTCCACGGCCAGCCGCGCGACGCCCGTCTTACCGCGGTAGAGCCGCCCGTCAGGGGACCGGGTGCCCTCGGGGTAGATGCCGAACAGCCGGCCCTCGCGCAGGACCCGCAGGGCCGTGCTGAGCGCGTCGGCGGCCTCGGAACCGCCACGGCGGTCGACCGGGATCGTGCCCACGCCGCGGAAGAAGGCCGCCATTATGCGGCCCTTGATCCCCTTACCGACGAAGTAGTCGTCCTTGCCGATGAAGACGAGCTGGCCGGGGACGACCAGCGGCAGGAACAGGGAGTCGCTGAACGACAGGTGGTTGGCGGCGATGATCGCCGGCCCTGCGGGCACCGAGCCGGACACCAGGGGCCGGAACAGGGCACGCAGAAAAGGTCCCAGCAGCACATGCTTGAGGAGCCAGAAGAACACGGTCACCCTTCCACCGGAGGCGTGCCCGACAGTCTGACGCCTCACGTCGCCGGACGTCGGTGCCGCAAGGACACAAGAAACTTGTGACGGTTCTTGTACCACGCCCGCACTTGACGCGCACACCGAAGACGGGTCAGCCCGGCTGCCAGTCCGGCGCGCGGCCGGACGCGCGCAGCACGGCCTCCCACGGGTCTCCCCCGGCCGGCATCGGCAGGTGCGGCACTCCGGTGCGCCACGCGGCCTCGATGACGTCCGGACGGCTCGGCCGGTGGTCCTTGTCCAGCGCGCGGGCGAGGTCCCAGGCGTGCAGGTGCCACTCGACGCACACCGCGCCGGCGTGTTCACCCGCGGTCAGCTTCGTGCCGCGGTAGGCGAGGTAAGCCTCGTCCCAGACGTCCGGCAACCGATCCGCGTACGCCTCGGCGGAGACGGCGAACGCGATGATGTGCTCCCGGCCGGTCATGGCGGGCAGGACGGCCAGCTCGGCGGCGTTCTGCCGCGAGAGCTGGCGTACGAGCAGCGCCGCCGGGGCGTCCTGCGCGAACAGCCGGGACAGGCGGCTGTTCGGGGCGTCATTGAGGTATTCGTGGAAGTTCTCCGCTACGCAGCGCAGATGCCCGGCGAGGTCGAGGGCCTCCCATTCGCGGCACGGCGTCGGGAGCGACCAGTCGGAGAAGTGCGCGGCCAGCTCACAGATCGCCACGACGCCTTCTCTGCACGCATAGAGAAGGTCGCGCCGATCTGGCGGCGTGCGCTCCACGTGTTCCCCCCGGACAGAGCACTTCCTGCTGGCTCGCTTCGCCGCGAGCGGGCCGGGCGCTGCCGCCCGTGACGAATCTCTGAGTCGGTAAGAGTCTCAGAGTCAGGCGGCCCATGCCACTAGGACCGGCCGTGTTCACCCTGGTCGCGCGACCTCTCGTACGGCCGCGCCGTTTCCAGCGCACGAGAATCCACGTGTGCGCCAAGTGTGCCCAGCGGGCCGGTGGGTCCACCGCGTGCTCAGCACGCTGATGACCGGATGCACGCGAACGATTTACACGACGGCGTGCTCGGCGCGGCGCCGCGAGGCCGTCCCTCGCGGCGCCGGAACGCGTCCTCGCCCCAGAGACCGTTGGGGAACCCCATGCCCTACTGCGCGGCACCCAGACGAGGGCTCGCCGCGTTGTCGTCGGTCGCCGGCCGACACCAGGCCGACTCCCTCCTCCGCCTCGCGACGCGCCCCCTGGCCCGCCGCTCGCGACGGACGAGGGCTCCCCAACAGTCTCTCAGACGGCGACGGACGGGCGGGTATGGAAGGTCAGCTTGTGCGTTTCGCGCATCGTGCGCAGCCGATCGGCCTCTTCGGTGAACGGGCGCACCGACGGCTTGGCGCGGGCCTTGCGCGCGGCGATCTGGGCGGCGCGGCGCTGCTTGGCGTCACCGTGCTCGACGGTCTTGGGACCCATGGCGACCTGCTCGGCCGCGTCGGCGGCCTCGATCGCCTCGAACAGCGCGCGCTCGTAGCTCAGGGACAGCGCACGGAGCTCCTCGGCCACGCGGTGCTCGGCCTGCCCGGCGCGGAGCCGTCCCTCGGCCTCCTGCGCGGCGGCGAGCCTGTCACGAAGACCGGCCGCGAGCTCCTTGGCGGCGGCCAACCGCTCGGCGACCTCCGGGCTCACCTTGCGACCCAGGCTCATGGCGGCTCTCCTTCTGTCGTTGCGTCGCTGCCAAGGGTAAAGGGTGCCATGGCGTGACACGCGCCGGGGACACTTCACGGCACCCGCCTTTACACAGTAAGGTGTGATCATGTCGCAGCGTGCGCCGCTCACTCGTGAGCGCATCATCGAGACCGCACTTCACCTCATCGACGGGCAGGGCCTCGGCCGCCTGACGATGCGCCGCCTCGGCGACTCCCTCGAGGTGGAGGCGATGGCGATCTACCACCACCTCCCCCACGGCAAGGAGCAGCTCCTCGAGCAGCTCATCGCGCACGTCGCCGCCCTCCCCGTGCCGCCCGGCGTGGGCGACCCGCGCGACCGGCTGCGCGCCTGGGCCACCGTGTACCGCGACCGCCTGCTCGACCACGTCGGCGTGATGCCGCTGATCGTCACCCGCCGCAACCCCGCCGCGCTCCTGTCCACGACGGTCTCGCTCCAGGAGCTGCTGCGCGCGTCGGGGCTCACCGAGGCGGACGCCTCGGCCGGGGCGCACACGCTGCTGGCCTACCTCCTCGGCGAGGTCGCCCTCGAGGCGCGCGAACGCGCCGCCGACACCACCCCGGACGACATCGACCGGGACGCGCGCTTCCTCGACGGCCTCGACCGCGTGCTGACCGCCGTGATGTGAGTCAGTCCTCCATCACCAGGACCTCGAGGGTGCGGCCGTCGGAGGGCCCGCTGATCCAGGTGAGCGGCCGGTAGGGGTCGATCCGCTCGAACGCCTCCGCGAGGGTCGCGACGATCTGGTCGGCGTGCACGACGCACAGGTGGTGCGGAGGTACGAGGGTGAGCGCGCGTCGGCCCTGCGCGCGGCCCTCGTCGAGCACGAGCGTGCCGGTCTCGGCGACCGCGAGCGCGCAGCCGGTGAGGACGCCGTCCGACTCGGCCAGCACGGACAGCTCGAGTGGCGGCGCGTCGGCGAGCGCGCGTACGCCGTCCAGCCCGATGAGCCAGTCCGGCGGCAGGTCGGGCGGGACCGCGACGCGCTTGGCCTCGCGCGCCCACAGCATGGCGGCCATCACGGTCGGCAGCTCGTCGGCCGCGACGTGGCGTACGGGGGCACGCTGGTCCGCGACCCGCTCGGCGAATCGGGCGACCACGTCGCGGCGCGAGCGCGCGGTGCGGCGCGCTTGCCCCAGGGGCGGCGGCGCGTCGGCCTCCGTGGCCGCGCGTATCCGCCGGAGGATGTCCTCACGCGCGCTCATCGCCGCTGCCGCCACCAGGCGCGGAAGCTCTGCTTCGGAGGTACGGGCAGGTCGCGCGCGTCGGTCCAGCGGCCGAACGGCCCCGGCAGCCGCCCGATGCGCCCGTCCCGTGCCAGCATCCGCGCCCAGCGGGCCCGGCGTACGAGCGTGCGCTCGTAGCGGCCCTCGTCGACCATGGTCCGGGCCAGGCCCCTCATCAGCAGCAGCTCCGGCGGGGGTACGGCGCGGCCACGCCGCGCGTCGACGACCTCTCCGCGCAGGTGCACGAGCAGGCGCGGAATGTCGATCTTGACCGGGCAGACGTCGGCGCACGCGCCGCACAGCGTCGAGGCGAACGGCAGCGACGCCGCCCGCGAACCCTCCAGGCCCTGGGTCAGCGGCGTGAGCGCGGCGCCGATCGGCCCGGCGCGGCCGGAGCCGTACGGCCGGGGCCCGGTCCGCTCGTAGACCGGGCAGACGTCACGGCACGCCGAGCAGTGGATGCACCGCAGCGCCTCGCGGCCGGTGCGGTCGGCGAGCGCGCGGGTGCGGCCGTTGTCGAGCAGGACCAGCTCGAACGGTCCGGTGCGGGTGGAGACGGCCGGGCGCATGCGGCGCCCGTAGGTGGACCGGGACAGGAGCTGGAGGAGGACCTCCAGGTCGGCCCAGGCCGGCACGGTGTCCTCCAGTCCGGCGACCGCGACGACGGTGCCGGGGAACGTCACGGCCTCCCCCGCGTCCGCGACGACCAGCGTGCCGGTCTCGGCCACCAGGAACGCGGCGCCGACCACGACCGCCTTCGTCTGCGGTCCGGGCGCCTCGCCGTCCAGCCCGATCTCGTCGGTGACCTCGGAGGGGACCAGCGCCGCGCCGCGCGGGAGCAGCCCGTCGATGATCCGGCGCGCGTCGGCCGCGTCGGCGGCCCAGTGCACGCGCCCGCCCTCCTCGACGACCGCCGCCTCGAGCGTCTCCAGATGCGCGGCGAGGTCGCCGAGCGTACGGTCCCGGATCGCCGCGCCCGCCTCGCGCAGCTCCTCCCAGCCGGGCAGGGCCGCGCCGGCCTCGGTGCGCAGGGCACGCGCCCGAGTGCCCGCCCGGCGGCGCACGCGGCGCGAGCGGGCGTCGGCGAGCTCGGGCCGCGCCGCGTCGGAGAACCGCATCACGCCTCCATGCCGGGCTCGCGGTCCGGATCGCCGGTCGAGGCGAGGATCTCCGCGAGGTGCACGGGGCGTACGCCGCTGCGCAGGCGTGACAGCGCGCCGCCCACGTGGGCCAGGCACGCGTCGTCCGTGGCGCACACCGTGTCGGCGCCGGTCTCGTGGACGCGCATGATCTTGTCGGCGACCATGGCGACGGACGTGTCGGCGTTCTTCATCGCGAAGGCTCCCCCGAACCCGCAGCACTCGTCCGACTCGGGCAGCTCGACCAGCCGCAGGTCGCGTACGGCGCGCAGCAGCCGCAGCGGCCGGTCGCCGAGACGTAACCCGCGCAGCGAACCGCAGGTCGGGTGGTAGGTCACCCGGCGGGGGTAGCGGGCGCCCACGTCGGTGACGCCGAGGACGTCGACCAGCAGCTCGGTCAGCTCATAGACCGGCAGCCCGCCGAGGGCGGGGTCCATCCGCGGGTACTCCGTGCGAACCATGGCGGCGCACGACGCCGACGGGGTCACGATCAGCTCGTGTCCCTCGAAGACCCCGGCGAGGCGGCGGGCCAGCGCGAGGGCCTCGGCCCGGTATCCGGTGGTCCGGTGCAGCTGCCCGCAGCAGGTCTGCGCCGGCTCGAACGTGACGTCGTGCCCGAGCCGCTCCAGGAGCCGTACGACGGCCTGGCCGGTGCCCGGGAACAGGGCATCACCCCAACACGTGACGAACACGGCGACGCGCACGCGGGCTCCCCTTCCCTCACCCGCAGTACAGCACTCCCTGCCGGCCCGCCAGGGCCGATCATCGAAAGGGCGGTGGATGCGTGTTCTGCGCCATCAGTCGTTCTTTAGCGGTTATGGATGCGCACGCGGGGCGATAAGCCGTAAAGTGATCTCCGTCACGGGTCAGTCTCGGGGAGACGAATGGCCAGTCGGAAAACCGCCCGGCCGAGCTATGTCGCCGCGCGATGAACCGCAGCACACTTGAGGGCGTCTCAGTGACAGAGACATCCGAACCAACAACGAGTAGTTGAGACCGGAGGCACACACATGTGCCCGCACCAGCCGCCATGTCCCACGGCGACGGCGTCGGACCGCGAGGCCGCACGCACCGTCACCTGCCATCCCGAACAGGGATGGAGTCTTCTTTGCAACGGCATCGTGCTGTTCGACGACACAGGCGAGCTGCTTCCTGACGGGGAAATCATCGCACCACACCGCCCGACCGACCTTCGGGCGTCGACCGCGGCTTGACCGGACCCCTCCGGGGGACTAGTCAATTCAGGTGATCATCCTCGGGGGATTCAGCCCTGACCCGTGCTCCATCGACGGAGCCATTCGGCTGCGACCGCACCTACAGCGGTCGGGGCCTTCGCGAGATCGTGCCGCTCGCCCGGCAGGACGTGAACACACACCGCGTCCGCCGGATCCGGGACGCCGAACGGATCGCGGTCGCCATTGACGACCACGACCTCCACTCCGGCACCCCTCAGTTCATCGGCCCTCGACCGTTCCGGCTTCGCCGGAGGGTGCAGCGGGAACGCCAGAGCCAGCACCCCGCGGGCCCCGGCCTTCAGCGCCGTACGGCACGCCACCCGAGCGCCATTGCTCCGGCCGCACTGAATCAACGGCACGTCGCCGTACCTCTCACGCAGCGCCTCGACCACGGTCAGCCACGCCTCGTCCTGCCGCGCCGCCGAACCGGGCGCGCGCCCACCGGCCACGCGGAACGGCTGCAGCACTCGTGCCACCGCGCCGCCGAGCCGCAACGCCTCCTCGCGTACGGCCAGCAGGTCGGGCGCGTCCACACCGCCATTGGACCCGTGGGTCATGACCAGCAGGAACGCCGGGTCCGCCGTGTCGTCCACGGTGACCTCCGCCGGTCCGGCCGCCGTCGTGATGCGCATGTCACGCACCGTACCCGAGCCAGGCGCCCCCGCCGCCCCTGGGCCCGCGCGCAGGCGCGCCCGTGGGCGGGAGAGAATCGGATCATGGCTGAGACGATGACCAAGGCGGCGTGGCAGGCGTTCGTGTCCGAGGGGACGCGCACCGCGAAGGCCGGTGTGACACGGGCCGACGGCACGCCGCACGTGACGCCCATCTGGTTCCTGCTCGACGGCGACGACCTGATCTTCACCACGCACGAGTCGAGCCTGAAGGGGCGCGCGCTGCGACGCGACCCGCGCATCAGCCTGTGCGTCGACGACGACCGGCCGCCGTTCTCGTTCGTCTCCCTGTGGGGCGAGGCGTCGCTGTCGGAGGAGCCGGCGGAGCTGCTCCGCTGGGCGACGGCGATCGGCGGGCGCTACATGGGAGCCGACCGCGCCGGGGAGTACGGCCGGCGCAACGGCGTGCCGGGCGAGTATCTCGTGCGCGTGCGGATCACCAAGACCGTCGCGGTGCGCGACATCGCGGAGTGATCACTCGCCGTCCGGCCAGCCGGGCGGCAGTACGGGCGCGTCGGACCCCATGACCTGCCGGAGCCGCTCGGCGAAGCTGTCGCGCAGCGCCGGCCCCCAGGGGTAGTCGCCGGGTACCCGCACGGCCTGCCCGAGCACGTCGTTGACGTCGGCGGGCAGCTCCTGCGCGCCCTCGGCGTAGCGCATCGCGACGATGGCGTGGAGGTGGTCCAGCGCGCCGAACACCTCGCCGGTCAGCGACGGCAGGGTGTTCGCGCGTACGGCGGCCTCGACGTCGTCCTCCCACCACGGCCGCTCCGCGTCTGCGTCGGCGGCGAACGTGCGGCGCAGCCGGGCGCGCACGTGCTCGCCCAGTGCCGGGTCGGTCAGGCCGCGGTCCCAGACCTCCGTGGCGGCATCGTCGCGTCCGCGCAGCGGCAGCGTGCGGGCCAGCAGCTCGATCGCGAGGGGCACGACCTCGGGGTCGGCGTCCTCGCCGGGCGTGACGCTGCCGAACGCGGTGATCGCCTGCTCGAGGTGGGCGATGCCGAGGCTGACCGCGAGGCGCGCGTGCGCCTGCGGGTCACGGCCGCGGTCGACCAGATCCAGCGCGGTGTCGAGGGCCCGCTGGGCCCGCGCGGGCTCGCCCCAGTCGAGCAGCCGCAGAGCGAGGTCGTGCGCGGCGACGGGAGCGTACTGCTCGTCGCCGGTGGCGATGGCCTGCTCCCACCACTCGCACGCCTGGGCGGCGTCGCCCTCCTCGTCGGCGATCTGGGCCAGCGCAAGGTAGGCGGGTGGCGTGTAGGCGGCGTTGCCGAAGCCGGCGAGCGTGCGCCAGGCCTCGCGGGCCCGGTCGCGGTCGCCGGCGCGCTCCCAGGAGAGCGCCAGGTGGTAGGCGGCGCGCGCGCCGTACTCCGGGTCCTGCGTCTCGATGGCGACCCGGTCGGCCTCGCGCGCGCCGTCGTCGTCGCCACGGCCCTCCAGCACGACCGCCAGGCCGAGCGCCGCCTGCGCACGGTCGGAGGTCTCACCGCCGTCGAGCACCTCGCGGAACAGTTCGGCGGCCCGGTCGAGCCGACCGTCCTCGGCGTGTCTGCGGGCCTCCTCGAGGCGGGTGGACGGGTCTGCCGTCGCCTCGTCCGTGGCGCTCATGACGCGCTCCGTCGGCTCGGCTGGAAGTCGTCGCCGGAGGCACTCACGGATGCCTCACGGACGTCGCTCGCACTCATCTTCGTGTGTGCCCTTGGGGGTAGGCGGCGTGTGGCACGAGCCTAATGGGCCGGGCACGGTCCGTCCCGCAATGCCACTGGGGAAGTACGGACGGTGTGTACCCGCGTGTACGGCCGCGCGGCCGTACACGCGGGTGCGGATCAGGACTCGAACGCCTCCGGCGGCGGGCACGAGCAGACCAGGTTGCGGTCGCCGAACGCCTGGTCGATCCGGCGCACCGGCGGCCAGTACTTGGCGTTCAGCAGCGACGGCACCGGGTAGGCCGCCTCCTCGCGGGAGTAGGAGTGCTTCCAGTCGCCGGTGATCAGCGACTTGGCCGTGTGCGGGGCGTTCTTCAGCGGGTTGTCGTCGGCGTCGTACTCGCCCACCGCGACCCGCTCGATCTCGAGCCGGATCTGGATCATCGCGTCGCAGAAGCGGTCGAGCTCGGCGAGATCCTCGCTCTCGGTCGGCTCGATCATCAGCGTGCCCGCCACGGGGAAGGCCAGGGTCGGGGCGTGCAGCCCGTAGTCGATGAGCCGCTTCGCGACGTCCTCGGCGGTGACCTTCGTGTCCTTGGTGATCTTGCGAAGGTCGATGATGCACTCGTGCGCCACCAGCCCGCCGCGGCCCGCGTACAGGACCGGGTAGTGCTCCTCGAGGCGCTTGGCGACGTAGTTGGCGGCGACCACGGCCACCTCGGTGGCGGCGCGCAGGCCGTCGCCACCCATCATCGCGATGTAGGTCCACGAGATCGGCAGGATGCCCGCCGAGCCCCACGGGGCCGCCGAGATCGGGCCGCTGCCGGTCTCCGGACCGGCCTCGGGTCGCAGCGGGTGGTTCGGCAGGAACGGTACGAGGTGCTCGCGCACGCCGACCGGGCCGACGCCGGGACCGCCGCCGCCGTGCGGGATGCAGAAGGTCTTGTGCAGGTTGAGGTGGGAGACGTCCGCGCCGAACTCGCCGAGGCGCGCCAGGCCGACGAGCGCGTTCAGGTTGGCGCCGTCGACGTAGACCTGCCCGCCGGCCTCGTGTACGGCCGCGCAGACCTCGCCGATGGTCTCCTCGTAGATGCCGTGCGTCGACGGGTACGTCACCATGATCGCCGAGAGCGCGTCACGGTGCTTGTCGATCTTGGCGTGCAGGTCCTCGAGGTCGACGTTTCCGCTCTCGTCGCTCTTGACGACCACGACGCGCATGCCGGCCATGACCGCGCTCGCGGCGTTGGTGCCGTGCGCGGAGGACGGGATCAGGCAGACGTCGCGGTGGCCCTCGCCGCGCGCGGCGTGGTAGCCGTGCACCGCGAGCAGCCCGGCCAGCTCACCCTGGGATCCGGCGTTCGGCTGCACCGACACCCGCGCGTAGCCGGTGATCTCGGCGAGCCAGGTCTCCAACTCGCGGATCAGCAGGACGTAGCCCTGCGCCTGCTCCAGCGGTGCGAACGGGTGGATCTGCGCGAACTCCGGCCAGGTGACCGGCTCCATCTCGGCGGTGGCGTTCAGCTTCATCGTGCAGGACCCGAGCGGGATCATCGAGCGGTCCAGCGCGATGTCGCGGTCCTGGAGCCTGCGCAGGTAGCGCAGCATCGCCGTCTCCGAGCGGTGCTCGTGGAAGACCGGGTGGGACAGGAACTCGCTCTCGCGGCGCAGCTCCGACGGGATCGCCTCCTGCCGGAACAGGCCGATCTTCTCGTCCGCCAGGCCGAACGCCCGCCACACCGCCCCGAGGTGGTCCCAGGTCGTCGTCTCGTCGCAGGTGATCCCGACGTGGTCGTCGTCGACGAACCGCAGGTTCACCCCGTTCCCGGCGGCTGCCGCCACGACCTCGCGGGCGCGTCCGGGCACCCGGGTCAGCACCGTGTCGAAGAAGTCGTCGTGGACGACCTCCACTCCGAGGGCACCGAGACCGCCCCGCAGCGTCGTCGCGAGCTCGTGGACCCGCTCGGCGATGCCGGTCAGCCCGTCGGGGCCGTGGTAGACGGCGTACATGCCGGCCATGACGGCGAGCAGGACCTGGGCCGTGCAGATGTTGCTGGTGGCCTTCTCGCGCCTGATGTGCTGCTCGCGGGTCTGCAGCGCCAGCCGGTACGCCGGGTCGCCGTCGGCGTCGACGGACACCCCGACGAGACGGCCGGGAAGCTGCCGCTGGATGCCCTCGCGCACCGCCATGTAGCCGGCGTGCGGGCCGCCGAAGCCGTACGGCACGCCGAACCGCTGCGTGGTGCCGACCGCGATGTCGGCGCCGAACTCGCCCGGCGGCCTGAGCAGGGTCAGCGCGAGCAGGTCGGCGGCCACGACGACCTGGGCGCCGCGCTCGTGGGCGTCGGCGGTGACCGCGGACAGGTCGCGTACGACGCCGCTCGTGCCCGGGTACTGCAGCAGGACGCCGAAGAAGTCGCCCTCCGGGAGGCCCTCGGACAGGTCGGCCACGACGACGTCGAGGCCGAGGGGCAGCGCGCGGGTGCGGACGACCTCGATCGTCTGCGGCAGCACGTCGGCGTCGACGAGGAACGTGTCGGGGCCGCCGCGCGGCGCGACGCGGTGCGCGAGCGTCATCGCCTCGGCGGCGGCGGTGCCCTCGTCCAGCAATGAGGAGTTGGACACCGGGAGGCCGGTCAGGTCGGTGACCATCGTCTGGAAGTTGAGCAGCGCCTCGAGGCGCCCCTGGGAGATCTCCGGCTGGTACGGCGTGTACGCGGTGTACCAGCCCGGGTTCTCCAGGACATTGCGGAGGATCACCCCGGGCGTGACGGTCCCGTGGTAGCCGAGGCCGATCATCGAGGTGAGGACCTGGTTGGCCGAGGCCAGCTCGCGCAGCCGGGCCAGCGCCTCGACCTCGGTCAGCGCGGGCGGCAGGTCGAGCGGCCGGTCGGTCCGGATGGCCGCGGGCACCGCGGCGTCGACGAGCGCCTCCGCGCTGGGATAGCCGACGAGTTCGGCCATCTCGGTGCGGTCGGCGGGCGACGGCCCGATATGACGATCGGCGAACGGGACCTCGGTCATGGGGAGCCTCCAGTTGCGATGGGTGCGCAGCCGCCATCGGGCATGCCGATGGCCGGTCTCCCCCTCTGTCACCGGGACCTGAGAGCTTCACCGCGGGCGTACGCGGCTTGCACCTTCGGTGAGGACGGGTGCCCGTCCTGCTTTCCAGAGGTGCCTCGCCCGAGCGGTCCTTTTGCCTGAGAGGTTCCGGGGAGGTTTGCTCCTTCGGCGCCCCACACTGCCGGTGTGGGATCTCTCCCGCACGGGTTCGACGGCGATCTCCACCTTACCGGAGGTACCCGGCAGTCTGCCGATCTCGGGTCCCGCCCTACGATCACCGGTCAGGCGGTACGCGAGGCAGCCTCGACGATCACGCGATGGCGCCCCGCCTCCGGAAGGAGCCGATGTCCGGTGGATGAGACATGGCGGCTGATCGAGACCTGTCACGCGATCGTGTACTTCGCCCCTGAGACCAAGCCGGCGTACACCGCCGCCGGCCTCAAGGGCTACTGGATGGGCTACTTCGCCTCGCGGTCGGCCCCGCTCGGCTCGCCGCCGCCCGAGGTGGTCACGGCGACGTTCTACCACTTCGCACCGCGCATGGTGGCCCGCGCGATCCCGGACGCCTGGCGCTACTCCTCCTCGGAGGCCGTGCTCGCCGCGCGCCTGGAGATCGCCGACCGGGCGCTCCGCCGCCTACTGGGCGAGTACGCCGATGACCCGGCGCTCGCCGAGGCCGCCGCCCTCGCCCGGCGGGCCGTGGAGGCGGCGCCGGCCCCGGGTCGCGCCCTGTTCGCCGCACACGCCGCGCTCCCCCCGTCCGAGGCGCCGCATCTCGCGCTCTGGCACGCCGTCACCGCGCTGCGGGAGTTCCGGGGTGACGGCCACACCGCCGCCCTTTACATTGTAGATCAATAACGTTCGACGGTGCGGTGGCGACGGACCGAGAACGGCACGAACACGAGCGGCCGTGCCGAGCTCGGCGGCGTCCCGCACCACGACGTCCAGCCGGTGGCCGATGGTCGCATTCAGCTCGTCGGGCGTGCCGGAGGCGATGACGCGCCCGGAGTCGATCACCGCGATGCCGCCGGCGAGCCGGTCGTCCTCCTCGAGGTACTGGGTGGTCAGCAGCACAGTGGTGCCCTCGGCGGCCAGCTCGCGGACGCCGTCCCAGACCTCGCTGCGGCTGCGCGGGTCCAGGCCGGTGGTCGGCTCGTCCAGGAACAGGACGGTCGGCGCGATGATCAGGCTGGCGATCAGGTCGACGCGGCGGAGCATGCCGCCCGAGTAGGTGCGCACGAGCCGGTCCGCGGCCTGGGCCAGGCCGAACCGCTCGAGCAGCCCCTCGACCCAGACGGCGATCTCCCGATTTCCCACCCGCATCCCTTTCTTCGCGTACACCGTACGCGTTAGCGAGTACACCGTACGCACAAATGCGTACGGTGTACAAGTCCTGGTACGATGTGGCCCACCACCTGCGGAGAGGGGCATGGATGACGGCGCCGGGCGAGCATGACGGCGACCCTCCCTCCGGTGAGCACCGCACGATCTGGCAGCGCATCGAGCGGCCCGCGCGCGGCCCACGGCCCACGCTGACACACGCCCGGATCGCCGAGGCCGCGGTGGAACTCGCGGACGCCGAAGGGCTCGACGCCGTGTCGATGCGCCGGCTCGCCGAGCGGCTCGGGGTCGCCACGATGGCCCTCTACCGCTATGTCGCCGGAAAGTCGGACGTCTTCGAGCTGATGCTCGACGCGGTCGTGGGCGAGATCGCGCTCCCGGCGGACGCCGGCTGGCGCGCGGTCACGCGCGCGGCCGCGCAGCAGGTGCGCGAGGCCGGCCTGCGCCACCCCTGGCTCATGGAGGTCTTCGTCCGCACCCCCGACGCGATGACACCTCACCTCCTCGCGCTCGTGGAGCGGTCGCTCGCCTCGCTCGACGGCCTCGGGCTCGACGTCGACGCGATGATGGCGGTGTTCGGCACCGTGAACGCCTTCGCACGCGGCGCGACCGCTGCCGAGGTGGCCCAGGCCGAGGCGAACCGCAGGCGCGGATGGAACTCGGACAAGGAGGCGCGCAGGGCCCTGCTGCCCCAGATTCGCTGGCTCATGGAGACGGGCGACTACCCCACCGTCACCCGCTACGTCCTCGACGGCTCCAACGAGGACGACCCGAAATGGCAGTTCGAGTTCGGCCTTGAATGCGTCCTCGACGGCATCGCCGCACGTCTCGGGATCTGAATGGCTCGAGCGGCCGACTCTCCGGTGCGCGGCGGCCCGGGGCTGGGAGGATGCACCCCGTGCGCGCGAACGAACCCCCCTCCGTGTCCGGCGACGGTGACATGATGACGCGGACCCACGACGAGACGGTCGCCGGCGCCGCGGCGCCGATCCTCATCGACGAGCCGTCGCTGCCCGCGCGCATCAGGCGCTCCTCGGACGCGATCCGCTTCCTGGCCTCCGTCGCCGTGTTCGGCCTGATCCTCCTGCTCGCCCACGTCGCGCGGCAGACCACGACCGGGCTGGCCACCGACATCGCGAACGGCACCGAGGACGCGCCGCACCTGTTCCTCAACCTCGCCGGGCTCGTCTCCGGCCTTGGCGTGCTCCTGGTCCCGCTGGCGTTCGGCGTCGACCGTGTGATCCGGCGCGACGGGCTGCGCATCGCGATCGGCGTGCTCGCCGCCGTGCTCGCACTCGGCGCCTCGCTCGCGCTCGACTCGTGGATGACCGCGGCCGGCATGCGCGACCTCGCCTGGTACCTGACGTGGCGGCGGCACGGCGGCTGGTTCCCCGGGCCCGCGCACGTCGACATCACCCCGGTGATCGCCTACATCACCGCGGTCGGGCTCGGCGGCCGACTGCGCTGGCAGGTCGCCACCTGGTCCGTGATCGCGCTGGACGCGGTCGCCTCGCTGACGACCGGCGCGATCACCCCGCTGGCCGTCCTCACGACCTACCTCATCGGACGCGCCGTCGGCTACCTCACGCTGTACGTGGTCGGTTCCCCCAACACCCGGCCCGCCGGGCTCGCCGTCGTCGCCGCTCTCCGCAAGGTCGGCCTCGAGCCGGTGCGCATGACCCGCAACGCCGCCGCGCAGGACGACGCCCGGCGCTACAGCGCGGTGCTCGACGACGCGCGCGTGATCGACGTGACCGTACTCGACCGCGACCAGCAGACGGCAGGGCTGGTCTACCGCCTGTGGCGCCGCGTACGCCTGCGCGGGGGCACCCCGCGCCGCGCGATCCGGTCGCTGCGCCGCTCGCTGGAGCAGGAGTCGCTGATGGCGTACGCCACCGGCGCCGCGAACGTCGCGACACCGCGGTTGCTGGCCACCTCCGAGGTCGGCAGCGAGGCGGCGCTGCTCGCCTACGACCACGTGCCGGGCCGTACGCTCGCCGAGCTGGCCGACGAGGAGCTGACGGACGAGCTGCTGACCTCGGTCTGGTCGCAGCTGCGGCTGCTGCAACGCCACCGGATCGCCCACCGCAGGCTCGTCGGCCAGAGCATCCTCGTCGACGATGACGGCCGGCCCCACCTGATCGACCTGCGGACCGGCGAGACCGCGGTGAGCGACCTGGTCCTGCGCATCGACCTGGCGCAGTTGCTGACCGACCTCGCGCTGCGCGTCGGCGTCGAGCGCGCGGTACGGACCGCGGCGGCCGTTCTCGGCCCGGAGTCGCTCGGCGCCGCCGTACCGCTGCTGCAGAAGGTCGTGCTCGCGGGCAGCACCCGCAACGCCCTGCGCAAGGACAAGACGCTGCTCAGCGGGTTGCGGGAGCAGATCCGCGTCCTACGGCCGGAGATCGCGACCGAGCCGGTGCAGCTCGACCGGTTCCGACCGCGCACGCTGATCAGCATCATCGCCGGCACGGTCGGCGCCTACCTCGTGCTGTCGCAGCTCGCCAACGTCGACGTCGCCTCGCTCGTCGCGGGCGCCGACTGGCGATGGTTCGCGGTCGGCCTCGTCGCCTCCGCCATCAGCTACCTGGCCGCGGCGATGATGCTGATCGGGTTCGTGCCCGAGCGGCTGCGGCTGTGGCGCACCATCCTGGTCCAGGTCGCCGCGTCGTTCGTCAAACTGGTGGCGCCGGCCGCGGTCAGCGGCATCGCGGTGAACACCCGCTACCTGCAAAAGTCCGGCGTGCCCGCCGGGCAGGCCGCCGCCAGCGTCGGGGCCTCACAGCTCGCCGGGATGGGCTTCCACCTGTCGCTGCTCCTGCTGCTCGGGTCCATCACGGGCAGCCACGGCGGCCCGTCGCTCCCCCGGTCCCGCGTCATCATCATCGGGCTGCTCGCCGCCGCCGTCCTGACCATCGTCGTGTTCTCGATCGGCCCGCTGCGGCGCCTCGTCAGGGCGCGGATGGCGTCGCTGTTCGCCGGGGTGGTCCCCCGGCTCCTCGACGTCCTGCAGTCGCCCAAGAAGATCGCCACGGGCGCGGGCGGGACCCTGCTGCTCACGATGGCGTTCATCGTCTGCCTCGACGTGTCCGTCCGCGCGTTCGGCGGGACGATGAGCTTCACGACCGTCGCGGTCGTCTTCCTCACCGGCAATGCCCTCGGGTCGGCCGCGCCGACTCCGGGTGGCCTGGGTGCGGTGGAGGGGGCCCTGTCGCTCGGCCTGACCCTCGCGGGCCTGCCCGCCGGTACGGCGACCTCCGCGGTGCTGATGTTCCGGCTGCTGACGTTCTGGCTGCCGGTGCTGCCGGGCTGGGCCGCCTTCACTCACCTTCAACGGACCGAGGCCATCTAGGGCCGTGGGCGCCGCGCGGTACGGGCGCCCCCGGGGCTCAGCCGGTGCGGCGAACCCTACGGCGGTGGGCGAGCTCGTCGTTGGGGTTGTCGTCGTCGGTGTGCGCCTTCTCGGCGGGCATCTCGGCGAGGCTGCCCTCGACCTCCTGCCAGACCCTGCCGAGGGCGATGCCGAAGACCCCTTGGCCGCCCTGCACAAGATCAACGACCTCATCGGGTGAGGTGCACTCGTAGACGCTCACGCCGTCGCTCATCAAGGTGATCTGGGCCAGGTCGTCGACGCCACGGTCTCTCAGATGCTCGACGGCCGTCCGGATCTGTTGGAGGGACACCCCGGTGTCCAGCAAGCGTTTGACGACCTTCAATACCAGGATGTCGCGAAAGCTATAGAGGCGTTGCGAACCGGACCCGTGAGCGGGACGTACGCTCGGCTGCACGAGCTCCGTGCGTGCCCAGTAGTCGAGCTGGCGGTACGTGATCCCCGCCGCGGCGCATGCCGTTGGGCCACGGAACCCGACATCGTCGGGATGAGGCGAAATCTTCCCACCGAACAGGAGCCCCTGTTCCCCGGCGCGCTGAGACGCGTCACGCCTTTCGCGGGCCGCCTTGCCCTCGCCGCTGCTTGCCGCCACGCGGACCTCCGGCTCTATCATCCCGCAGTGATCCACCAAGGGGGTTTGACGGAATTACACCGCAGGTGTTCAAGCAGCACGGTAGGTCGCGGCCAGACCAGGGTCAACGTCCGTCCTCGGCGCGTCGCACGCGACTGCAAACCGTTACAGCGTCTCCAAATCGCCCTAATCGCCGTTATAGGGACAGCTATCCATCTAACGACGCCACCGGGGACCGGGATATGCCCATGGGGGCGTAGAACAAACTTTGCTCAGCGCGCAACGAACAGTCACCGCCACGAGCCTCAGGTGGCGCGGCCGAAGTCCTCGGGCGAAATGGTGTCGAGAAATTCCCGGAACTTCTCGACTTCGTCCTCTTGCTCGTCCGGGATCGCGACCCCGGCCTCCTCGAGGACGTCCTCGCTCGCGAAGATCGACGCGCCGGTGCGCAGCGCCAGCGCGATCGAGTCGGAGGGCCGTGCGCTCACCTCGACGCCGTTCGAGAAGATCAGGTCGGCGAAGAAGATCCCCTCGCGCAGGGCGGTGATATTGACCGTACGCAACTGGACCTCGAACGCATCGAGAACGTCACGAAAGAGATCGTGAGTCAGCGGCCTGGCCGGCAGCACACCCTGCTGGGCGAAGGCGATCGCGGTGGCCTCAACCGCCCCGATCCAGATGGGCAGATAGCGGTCCCCGTCGGTCTCCTTCAGCAGCACGATGGGCTGGTTGGAGGGCATCTCGACCCGTACGCCGACGACCTCCATCTGCTTCACGGCGGCTCCCTGCTCAGACGGTTTGCGCGAACCCTTTAGCCCAACGTACACCCCGGACACACCGGCCCGGAGCGCCGAGGGCGGGCCATGATCACGCGTCGAGGCCTTCGCGCAGCCCCGACGAGACAAGGGCGGCGTGCAACTTGATCGACAGCTCCGCGATCTCCCTGGCCGTCTCCGCCGCACGTGCACGTGCACCGGGACTGCGCTGGCGGAGCGTCGGCGCGACGGCGGCCTCGATCAGGCCGATCTCACGGTCGGCCGCCGCCTTGACCGACCGCAGGTGACGCGCCTCGAAGCCGAACGTGCGCAGAGCGGCCGCCGCGCGGGCGATCGTGAGCGCCTCGCGGTCATAGCGGCCGTTGACGCGGTGCACGAGGCCGAACTCCTCGAGCTCGCTGAGCACCGCGTCGTCGATCCCCGCCGCGTCGGCGAGCTGCCTGCGGGTGAGGCGTACGTCGGCGGAGTCCTCGCGGACCGTGCCGGCGGCGACGAGGCCTCGCGGGCCGCGCCGGCGGGGCTCCTGCTGCGCGGGCCCGGGGCCGGCCTCGGCTGCGTCGAGGCGCTCCTTGATCACCCGCAGCGGCAGATACTCGTCGCGCTGGGCGGCCAGGATGAACCGCAGCCGCTCGGCGTCGGCCGGCGCGAACTTACGGTAGCCGGAGGGGCTGCGTTCCGGCTCGATCAGCCCCTCCGCCTCCAGAAACCTGATCTTGGAGACGGTGATGTCAGGGAACTCCACGGAGAGGAGCCCGAGCACCTCTCCGATCGTCATGTACGCGCGGGCGGCCGAGGTGGTCATGCGCGCCCCCTCGGAGCGGGCCCGCGTTCACCGGACCGGCACCAGCGCGACCCCGTCTCGGGGCCCGCCGTTCGTGCCGGCCACCGCCCGGGCAGGGCCGCCCCCGGCCTCACCCGCCCCCCGATCACCGCAGAACCGGCCACCGTGCCTCCAGCTTCCTCAGAACCCTCCTGGCGGCCGACCGTCGCCCCTTCCGTCGGTGGCCTGCTGGGGACTGGTGAGAAAGACCAGCCGGAACTTGCCGATCTGGACCTCGTCGCCGCCGGACAGCCCCGCCTCGTCGATCCGCTCGCGGTTGACGTAGGTGCCATTGAGGCTGCCGACGTCGCGCACCGAGAACCGGGCGCCCTGGCGGTAGAACTCGGCGTGCCTGCGGGACACCGTCACGTCGTCGAGGAAGATGTCACTCTCCGGATGACGGCCCGCCGTGGTCATGTCGCTGTCGAGGAGGAACCGGCTTCCCGCGTTGGGGCCGCGCTTCACGACGAGGAGCGCGGTGTCCGGCGGGAGCGCGTCGACCGCCGACTGATCGGCCGCCGACTCCTCGCCCGGCTCCGGCTCGTCGATCGCACCGATCGAGATGGTCGACGTCGAGTCGTTCGGCTCACTCGGCGGTACGCTCCGGCTGAGCGGGCTGCCGCAGTTCGAGCAGAAGCGGGCATCCTCCGGATTGGCGTGACCGCACTGGGTGCAGTAGACGCTCGGCATTTATCGGCTCGGCCTCCTACCTATGGCCTCAGGTGTGCCCTTCGGCACCACAGACACGGAAGTCAAGCACTGACGACCCCACCGGCACCGTACATCCGGCCAGCCCCCCAGCACACGATCCCCCCTCCGAACGCCGTCGGCGATGGCGCCCTTCACATCCCTCGCCCGCCAAGACGACGGTTGCCGCAACCTACGCGGCAATTGCCAGAGGGTCAACCATGACAGTGTCGTATGCCCTCAAGCTACCTTCGACAGTGATCGCCGGTCCATGTCGCCGCGCGGGTGGGGAGCGGACGCAACCCTCGCCGTTCCCCGTTGGCGCAGGACATGACCTACGGCGACCTTATCGCCTGAACGGTGATCTTCTGGTGCTGAGTCACCACTCCGTTCGCGCCGCTGTTCCGCAGCGACTGCAGGACACCGCCCGGAATGTTGAGCGCCGTGGCAAGTGTGTGCGGGTCGCCGATGGCCAGGAACCGGTACGGCTGTAGCACGCTCTGGCCGTCGGCGAGCACTCCCCCGCCGGCCGCGTCGGCGAAGTAGGTGTCCACGCCGACGCGCACGCCGCCCACCTGCACGACCTCGGCGCCCGCGTCCCGCAGCTCCTCGAGCGTGTCGAGCAGCGTCGCGGCGCGCACGGCGCCCTTGGGGTCGCTGATGACCAGCTCGACGCCGGGACCGGCCGCCGGGATCGTACCGGCGAGCAGGCCGTACGTCGTGGCGCGCCTGCGGGCGTCCTCCAGCGCGGCCTGGCCGAGCGTGTCGCGCTGGAGCCCGGCCTTGGTCGCGTCGAGGTCACGGATGTCGGAGCGCAGCCGGTCGGAACGCTGGGTGAGGTCGCCGAGCGCGCCGACGAGCTCGTCCTGGCGCGCGTTGGCGAACTTGGTGCCCGTGTCGTTGGAGTGCACCTGCGTGGCCACCCCGAACCCGAGCACGGCGCACAGCACCGCGACGATGGCCTGTCCCCGGTTGAGCCTGGGCCGCAGCAGCGCGCCGGCGCCGCGGCGCTCCTTGGTGTCCTCGCTCATGCCTGGAACAGCTTCCGCCGGATCGCGGCGACGTTGGAGAAGATGCGGATGCCGAGGACGACGACGACCCCGGTGGACAGCTGGGACCCCACGCCGAGCTGGTCGCCGAGGAACACGATCAGGCCGGCGATGACGGTGTTGCTCAGGAACGAGACGACGAACACCTTGTCGTCGAAGACCCCGTCGAGCCGGGCGCGCAGGCCGCCGAACATCGCGTCCAGCGCCGCGACGATCGCGATCGGCAGGTACGGCTGGAGCCAAAGGGGCACCGCCGGGTGGAAGACGAAGCCGAGGACGACCCCGCCCACGAGACCGATCAGTGCGATCACTTGGCGGTCTCCTGCCGGGCGTAGCGGAGCGTCGGGGCGGGCGCCGCTGGGAGTCTCACGCTGTCCTCCTTGCGGATGTCGTAGCGGATTCCGAAGTCGGTCTTGAGCGAGCGGAGGGCGCGCCCCGCAGCGGAGTCGGCGAAGGCGTCCTCGATGGTGCCGGCGTCGCCGACGGCGGCCACGACGTACGGCGGTGACAGCGGATGGTAGTCGACGAGTATGGCGTCACCGGCGGACCGGATCGCGGTGGTCGCGGTCATCCTCTGGCCGTTGACGGCCACCGCCCGCGCGCCGGCCGCCCACAGCCCGTTGACGAGCTTCTGCAGGTCCTGATCGTAGATGCGGCCGTTCTGGCTCGCGCCGGCGCCACGTGCGTCGTCGACGGTGACGACCGCGGCGTCGCCCTCGGCGGGCACGGCGGCCGACGCGGCGGCGGCGCGGTCGAGGTCCTGCCGCGCCCGCCGGCCCTCCTCGCTGCGCGCGAGGGCGGACTGGCGCAGCCGATCGGTCTGGCCGCGCAGCGCGTCGGCCTGCCGCTGGAGCACGTCGGCCTCGGCCGTACGCTGCCCGATCTGGACGATGAGGGCGCGACGCTGGCGCTCGGCGACCGGCTCGCCGCGGCGTACCTGGACGACCGCGACGGCGCCCAGCAACCCGAGTACCAGGGTCGCGGCGAACAGCCGGGTCATGCGCCCGGCACGCCCGCGGGGCTCGCCGGTGGCGCGCCGCGCCGCGGCCGCCTCGTAGTCCGGGTCCAGTCCGGTGTCGGCGAGCAGGTCGGCGAGCAGCGACATCGAGGCGTCCGGGCGGTCCCAGCGCCTCTTTTCTCCCTGTTCGCTCATCCGCCCCATTGTGGCAAGCCTCGTGAGCCGCCGTACCCCGGGACCACCGATGGAGCTCCCAGGCAACTCCGAGCCGGCGTGCACCGCACCTCAAGGAAGCCGCGATGGACTGGGGTCCCCACACATGGACGGAGGCCATCGTGGAGTGCGTCCCGCTCTTGCGGCTACCCATCAGCGGCTGGGCCGTCCGGGTGGGCCGCGGCGTCGCCGGCCGCCCCGCACTCGAGGTGTACGACGGTGCGCGGATGGCGGACGTCTGCGTCGCCAACCCGGTCTCGGTCTCGGTGCTGCGCGGCGCCTGGCGCAACCCACGCGGCGCGCTGTCCTGGGCGCTGGCGTGGGGTCAGCTCCCACCGGGGATCTCGGTCGCGACCGCGCAGTTCACCCGCACAGGCCGCGTGCCGTCCGTCACGGGGATCCCGGCGATCGTGGTCGAGGGCACGTACTGGGTCGCCGAGGCCTCGGGCATCTTCGCGGGCGTGACCGTGCACGCAGGCCCGGCCCTCGTCTCACGCCGCCTCCGCCGGTCACGCGGCCGCTAGGTGTATCGCCCCGCTGGGTCGTCGACGCGCGTGATGGGTGATTGGCCGGCGCCCAGGTCGACCAGGGCCTGTTTCCAGGCGAAGCTCTTGCGATAGGTCCAGGCGTTGTCGGTCAGGACCCGTTCGATCCGGGTGATGCCGCAGGCCGCTTGGAAGGCGGCGGCTCGTCTGAGGAAGTTCGCGCGGGTAGCGGCTTTCTCGTCGGAGTGGACTTCGCTGTAGGCGATGCGGGTGCGGTCATCTCTTCACCCGGGCGATCGCGTTCATAACGCCGGATGACCCAGCCGGGCGAGCGTGTGGCGGGTCAGGATCCGGCGCACGGTCGAACGGCCGGACACGGTGGACCGGCGAACGCCGGCCATACACGGTCAACGGGCACTAAGGTGAAGCACGAAGACCTCCGCGTGTGGTGTCGAGCCTCAACACCTCCACCCCGACGGAGGTCTTCGCCATGGATCAACCCCCGACGTCAACAACGCTCATTCTCACTGCAGCTAGGGCGTGCGACGGGTGGCGAGGGCCTCGATGGAGCGTGCGACGTCATCCGGCGAGGAGATCATCGTCAGGTGGCGGGCGCCGGGGATCAGGGTCGGTGCCGGGGCGCCGATGCGGCGGGCGGTGTCGGCGGCAGACGCCTTGCTGAAGACGTGGTCCTCGGCGCCGTACACGACCGCCTTGGGCAGCGCGAGGCCGCGCAGCAGGCCGAGCCGCTGCGGGCTCAGGCCGGGTATGCCGTGCGGCAGCGCGCCGAAGATGCCCGCCTCCGCGCCGGGGACCTGGAAGGGCCGGCGCCACATGTCCAGGCCGGCGGCGTCGAGGCGCGCGCAGGAGGGTCCGCACTGCGTGGAGTAGACGGTGCGGATGAACCAGTCCGAACGCACGGCCAGCCGCAGCAGCGTGGTCCGGTAGGGCGGCAGGAACAGGTAGCGCACCCCGAGCCCGGGTCCGGCGCCGCCTTTGAGCGCGTCGCCGTCGAGGAACATCAGCCCGCCGGCCCGCGTCGGCGCGCGCAGCACCGCCTCGGCGGCGATCGCCGCGCCGGAGGAGTGCGCGACCAGCGTCGGCCGGTCGAGCCGCAGGGCGTCGAGGAAGGCCAGCAGCTGCCGCGCCTCGTGGTCGACGGTGTACGGGCCGCGCCGCGAGGTGTAGCCGGACCCGTCGAGGTCGAGCGCGTAGACCCGGTGGTCGCTCGCCAGCGTGCCGGCCAGGGCCGACCAGGTGTCGGCGGACTCTGCGGCGCCGTGCACGAGCACGATCGGCGAGCCGCCGCTCCCCCACACGCGGTAGCGGGTGAGCAGGTCACCGGTGCGTACGTAGGTCAGGCCGGCCGGCGTACGCGCGCGGCCCGCGGTGGCCGCGTTGTAGACGAGAGAGAAGAGCGTGCAGGCGACGGCCAGGGCGAGCACGGTCACGCCGAGCCCCCGGAGCCATCGACGGCGGCGCCGTGGCGGCGCGTCCGCGGTCGCCGGGCCGGCCGGGGTACTGAGCTCGGGCTCCTCGGTGGTGCTCACGAACCCGCGTCCTCGACGACGCGCGCCCAGTCCTCGAGGAGTGCCTGCGCGGTGTCACGGTCGGAGGCCTCGGCCCACAGGTGGGTGACGGCCTCGGACGGGTCGGGCAGGACGAGGATCCAGCTCGTGTCGTCGTCCTCGATGACGCGTACGCCGTCGGTCGTGTCGACCTCGCGCTCGCCGGCGGCCTCGACGACGTGACGCATGACGCTGCCCTTGGCCGCCCATGGCGTCGGCACCGACCGCTTGAGGAGGTGCGCCTCGGGGATCCGGTGGTCGATCTGGGAGAGCGTGAGCCGGGTACGGGCGACCAGGCCGAGGATCCGGATGAACGCCGCGATGCCGTCGACCACCGGGCTGAACTCCGGGATGATGAAGCCGCCACGGCCGTCACCGGCGAAGATGCTGTCCTCCGCGGTGGCCGCCTTGGTCAGCACGTCCTGCGACGTGGAGGTCCAGTCGACCAGCACGCCGTGGAAGCGGCTGACCTGCTCGGCCACGCGTGTCGTGGTGACCGGGAGCGCCACGCGTCCGCCGCGGCGTTCGGCGGCGACCAGGTCGAGCATCACGAGCAGGCCCCGGTCGTCGCTGATCAGCTCGCCGTTCTCGTTGACGAGGGTGATCCGCTCACCGACCGGGTCGAACCGTACGCCGAACGCCGCGCGCGAGGATGAGACGAGGTCGCCGAGGCGCTGCAGATCGCGCATGCGCTCGGCGAGGGTCTCGGTCGGCGAGACGTCGTCGAGACGGTTGTTGACGGTCAGCACGTCGACGCCGAGGCGGCCGAGCAACTGCGGCAGCACCAGGGACGCGGTGCCGCCCGCGCAGTCGATCACGATCTTGAGCCCGGCCTCGCGGACACCGCGCATGTCGAGGCAGCGCTGGAGGTCACGGACGTAGGCCTCGACGACCCGCGACGGATAGGAGAGCTCGGCGATCTCGCCGGGGAAGGCCCGGCGATACTCCTGGCGGCCGAACACCCGCTCGAGCTTGCGCTGCGCGGCCTGGGACAGGTCGGCGCCACGGTCGTCGAGGAAGAGGATGTCCACGCCCTGCGAGTCGCCCGGGGTCGTACGGATGACGATGCCGCCGGCGCAGTTCTCCCGCGCGGTCGCGTAGCGCGCGACCGGGATCGGGCACGCTTCCAGGTCCTGCACGTTGATGGCGCTCGCGGTGAGCGCGCTCTGCACGGCGCGGTTGAGCGTGCGGGCGGCGCGCGAGGCGTCACGCGACGCGGTGACGCACGCGCCCTTCTTCAGGGTGGTCGCGTACGCGCTCGCGAGGCGTACGGCGAGCTCGGGCGTGATCTCGACGTTGATCAGCCCGGAGACGCCGCGCGGGCCGAACAGCGTGCGCTGGCCGCGCGACTCCCAGATCACGCTCGTGTTGACGACCGCGCCGGCCTCGATCGTCTTGAAGGGGTAGACCTTGACGTCGCTGGAGACGTACGCCTCGGCCTCGATGACGCACTCGTCGCCGATGACCGCACCCTCCTCGATGCGGGCACCGGCCATGACGTCGGTGTTCTTGCCGACGACGCAGCCCCGGAGGTTGGTGGAGGGCCCGATGAAGACGTTGTCGTGCACGATGGCGCGGTGGAGGAAGGCGCCTTCCTTCACTACGACGTTGCTGCCGAGCACGGTGAACTCCCGCAGCTCCGCGCCGGCCTCGACCTTGGCGTAGTCGCCGATGTAGAGCGGACCCTTCAAGATGGCCTCGGGGTCGACCTCGGCGCCCTCGGCGATCCAGATCCCGGGCGAGACCTCGAACCCGGCGGGCTCGATGTCGATCTTGCCCGAGAGCATGTCGGCCTGGGCCTGCAGGTAGCTCTCATGGGTGCCGACGTCCTCCCAGTAGCCCTCGGCGACGTAGCCGTAGAGCGGCGCGCCCTCGGCGAGGAGCTTGGGGAACACGTCTCCGGACCAGTCGACCGACTCTCCGGCCGCGACGTGGTCGAGGACCTCGGGCTCCATGACGTAGATGCCGGTGTTGGCGGTGTCGGAGAAGACCTGGCCCCAGGTCGGCTTCTCCAGGAAGCGCTGGATGCGGCCGTCGTCATCGATGATGATGATGCCGAACTCGAGCGGGTTGGGCACCCGCTTGAGGCCGATGGTGACGAGCGCGCCGTTCTCCTTGTGGAACCGCACCATGTCGGTCAGGTCGATGTCGGTGAGCGCGTCTCCGGAGATGACCAGGAAGCGGTCGTCGCGCAGGGCGTCCTGGGCGTTCTTGACGCTGCCGGCCGTGCCGAGCGGCATCTCCTCGGTCGCGTAGCTCAGCCGCATGCCGATCTCTTCGCCGTCGCCGAAGTAATTGCGCACGAGGGCGGCGAGGAACTGGACGGTTACGACGGTCTCGGTGAAGCCGTGCCGCTTCAGGAGCCGCAGCACATGCTCCATGATCGGTTTGTTGACCACCGGGAGCAGCGGCTTGGGTTGGTTGGCGGTCATCGGCCGCAGCCGCGTACCCTCCCCACCTGCCATCACGACGGCCTTCACGTGCGCCACTCCTCTGCGATGGGTACGCCGATCATGGTCGAGGTTCCGCTCCCTTCAGTTCGCCGGCCTGGACGTCGTCGGTCCGTGCGAGCTGCCGGACCTGGGCGGTGTAGAGAGCGGCCGCCCACCAGTACAGACCGGTTCCCCAGATCGTGAACGCCCACCCGACGATCTTCGCGACGGTGGCGTAGGTCCCCGTGTGCGCGCCGAGCATCAGCAGCGGGAAGGCGTAGAGCAGGCAGAGCGTCGCCGCCTTGCCGATGAAGTGCACGGGCGGCGGACCGTAGCCGTGGCGCCGGAGGACGTAGAGCGGTGCCGCCATGTAGACCTCGCGCCCGACCAGCACCACGGCCAGCCAGAGCGGGACCACGCCGCGTATGACGAGGCCGATCAGGGTCGCGAAGATGTAGAGGCGGTCGGCGGCGGGGTCGAGCAACGCGCCGATCTTGCTCGTCTGGTCGAGCATCCGGGCGAGCTTGCCGTCGAGCCAGTCGGACAGCCCCGCGAAGACCAAGATCCCGAACGCCCACCAGTCCTGCTCGATCAGCACGAGCCACAGAAAGACAGGGACGCCGAGCAGACGCGCGAAACTCAATGCGTTCGGCCACGTCCACAGACGGTCGTTCAACGCCCACCTCCCGCTCCCCCAACGCTGGTCATGACCTTACCTGCCGGTACTGGCGTGCCGAATAAGTGGGCGGAGACGTGCCCGAAAGAGGCCGTTAACGGTGCATGCAGGCGGTACGTCCGTCGCGCATGTGTCCAGCGGGACATGGAGTGTGCGCTCACCGACCGGCGCCGTCCGGGTCCGGCCAGCCGCCGGTTCGCCGCTGGCGGGACCGCTGACCGCGTGTTAATGGTCGTGTGGCGGGACCGGGTCCGCCGTCCGGACGACCGCTCCCCGGGTTCCGGCGACAATCACGCCCAACTCCACGCAGTTGCCACTGGGATTGCTGTGACTGCTCTTGCGCCAGCCACCGAAGGACGGCGATGACGCGGTGCGGATGTCGATCGACTGCATGTGCCCCCCCTAAGAACGCCCATGCCGGAGTCACGCCCCGCCGCCCCCTGCAGAGGGTGCCGGCCCCGTGGTCAGAGCCACGCCCGGCGTGTCCATGTGACGTCGATATCATAAGTCGCGCACATGCATTCTGCACGTGCAGAAGCACTGAACGCGGCGTCCAGGTACGGCCGGGAATTGCCGGCTTCAGCCGGTAAACCGCACGCTCACCTCGGCGGTCTCACGGGCCGCCGCGACCCGGAGGGCCTCGCCCTCGACGGCGGCGCGGGTGCCTGCCGACACCGGGCCGAACGAGTTGACGGTGACCTCGGTCTTGAGTCGGCTCGCCTTGCGCGCCCGCCACACGCCCGCGATCTCGCCGTCGACGAGGAGCGCTCCAGGGGTGCCCGGGGCCTTCCAGACCTCCGCGCGGCGCGCCTCGTCCGGGACGAGCAGCGCGCGATCGCGGGTCAGGAGGTACGCGTCGGAGGGCGGCAGCAGGCGTACCAGCCGTGGCGGCGGCGCCGAGTGGAGCAGGTCGAGGCGGTCCGCGGGCAGCCAGGCCGTGCGGTCCTCGATCCGGACCTCCGCGAGGTCGCCGGGCCAGGCCTGCCGCACCGCGGTCTGCCGTGCGCCCAGATAGGCGGCCACGTCCGCGAGCGTGGCCGGGCCTAGGAGCCGCAGGGAGGCGCGGATCAGGTCCTCGGTGCCCTCGGCTCGCGCCGGGACCGGCGGGCGGTCCTCGATGGGCGTCAGGCGGGTGCCGCGGCCCTCGGTCAGCAGCCGCACACCGCCGGCCAGGCCGACTTGCTGCAGCAGGCCGCCCGAGACGTGCCGCGCGCCGCACGGCACGCAGTCGTAGGTGAGCGCCAGCCGGGCGGAGCCGTACGGGGTGTCCTGCACGCCGATGTCGAGCAGGGCCGGGAGGCCACCGCCAGCCGCGCGGTCCAGGCCCTGCGCGGCCACCCGGTAGGCCAGGAAGCGCTCGCGGTCCACTTCGACGGCCACGCGCACTCACCCTCTGATGTCACGCCGACGGGTACGTCCCTTTACGCGGCGGATCATACGGTGAGGCCGGGACATGATTGGGGCGCTGGACGCCGATGTCTCGCCGCTCGACGCCCAGCACCCTTATCGCCGGCCCCGGATGCGCATAGGGCCGGTGTGCGGAAGGGCCGGATCTACTGGGGCGGATCGACGGCCCCTCCATCCCTACCTGTCCGTGGCCGCGGGCTGGGCGGTGCGATTCGTTGGAAAATCAACAGAGGATCGGCACACCCGCGGCTTCTCGGACTAGTTACCACGCTAACCCCGCAGGTCAGCGGATTGGAAGAGATATCGGCTTTACGAAAAATCACAAGCCGTGTCGAGGTCGTTACGTGTCACCGTGACTACGCGGAGTCATGGTCGAGGGACCCGTCCCGAGGGCGCTACGGCCCCCGGGACGGCCCGTTCAGGACGTCGGCCAGGGCACCTGCGGCGAGCGGTAGAAGTTCAGCCCCATGGCGGACCAGCGCGGGCCCTGCGCCGCCAGCCGCACCTTGAAGTCGTCCCATGTGCGCCGGCTCTGCGCGGACCAGCCGATCTCGGCGATCGCGGGCAGCCTCGGGAAGATCATGTAGTCGATGTCGTTGTTCGTTACGATCGTCTCGGTCCACAGCGGGGCCTCGACGCCCGCGACGTCCTTCTCGGCGACCCCGTCGACCAGCGTCGCGGGGTCCCACTCGTAGGAGTCGCGCACCTCGACCAGGCCCGCCCAGTCCTGCCCGAGCGGGGTGCTCTCGTCGTACTTCATGTCGAGGTAGGCGCGGTTGGCCGGCGACATGACGATCTTGGCGCCCTGCTGGACGGCCTGACGCGCGGTCTCGGTGCCGTCTTCGGACCCCTTCGCGGTGCCCCAGTACTGCGCGACGGAGCCGCTCGGGAGCTTCGTACGGCCGATCTCGTTCCAGCCGACCATGTTCTTGCCGAGCTTCTTCACGATGCCCGCGACGCGCTCGACGTAGGTGACGTACTGGTCGGGGTCGGTGCTGTGGGCCTCGTCGCCGCCGACGTGCAGGTAGCCGCCCGGCGTCATCCTGGCGAGCTGGCCGAGGACGTCCTCGATGAACGTGTAGGTCTCCGGCTTGGTGATGCACAGCGAGCTGAAGCCCACCTCGGTGCCCGTGTAGAGCGGCGGCGCGACGCCGTCGCAGTTCAGGTCCGCGTACGAGGCGAGCGCGGCGTTGGTGTGACCGGGCCCGTCGATCTCCGGCACGATCGTCATGTAGCGCTCGGCGGCGTACCGGACGATCCGCTTGTAGTCCTGCTGGGTGTAGTAGCCGCCCTTGCCGCCGCCGACCTCGGTGCTGCCGCCGTACGTCGTCAGGCGCGGCCGGCCGTTGATCGCGATACGCCAGCCCTGGTCGTCGCTCAGGTGCAGGTGCACCATGTTGACCTTGTACATCGCGGCGAGGTCGATGTAGCGCTCGAGCTGCGCCACCGTGAAGAAGTGCCGGCTGACGTCGAGCATGGTGCCGCGCCAGGCGAACCTCGGCGCGTCCGTCACCTCGACGCCCTGAACGGTCCACGGACCCGTGCGTACGGCGTGGTGGGACTCGGCCTGGGCCGGGAGGAGCTGGCGGAGGGTCTGCACGCCGCGGAAGAGGCCTTCGGGCGTGCCCGCCTCGAGCCGTACCGCGGACTTCGTCACGGCGAGGCGGTAGCCCTCGCCCTTCGCCGCGCCGGACAGCGCGAGCGAGATGACGTCGTGGGAGCCGCCCGACGCCGTGACCGGCAGCGGGTACCCCGTCGAGCGGCGCAGGATCCCGGCGAGGTAGGCGCCGGCCGTGCCCGAGTCGGGGCGGGCGACGATCCGGGTCTTCCTGGTGAGGGTGAACGCCTGCCCGGGCACCGCGCGCACGGAGGCCGGGGCGGGCACGATCTGGGGCGTGGTGCCCGCGTGCGATGCCTCCCCGCCGGCCGTCGCCGGTGCGCCCGGCAGGCAGACGAGGGCCGCGACGGCCGCCGTCGCCGCGAGGCCCGTCAGGATGCGGCCGTGTCCACGGACGCCGGTCGTGTTGCTTCGTGGGCCTGCCACGCGTACCTCCGCTGGGACCGCGCGGCCTCGGGCCGCACGCGGCCGGAACGCCGTCCCCGCCGGGGACCTGCCCGGAGGCGTACCGGACCGATAGTAAAGAAAGCTTCCTATTGGCCGGGAACGATAGGGAACCCGGCGGGACACGTCAAGACCCCGCCGGCCCCCTCCCAGGTCAGTCGTGGTCCAGAATCGCATGCGGCCGGTACGGCGCCTCGAGTCGCCCCGTCTCCTCCGCGCTGAGTTCCAGCTCCATCGCGGCGACCGCGTCGTCCACGTGTAGCGCGCGCGTCGCGCCGATCGCCGGCGCGGTCACCCCGGGCCGGCCGAGCAGCCAGGCGAGCGCGATCTGGGCCGGCGGCACGCCACGCTCACCCGCGACCTTCCGCACCACGTCCACGACGTCGAAGTCCGCGTCGTCGTAGAGGGACGCGGCGACCCCGTCGCTGCCCGCACGCGCCGTGGAGCCCTTGCCGCCGCGCTCACGGTCGCCGGCCAGCAGGCCGCGCGCGAGCGGGCTCCAGGGAATGACGCCCACCCCCTGGTCGGCGCAGAACGGGATCATCTCCCGCTCCTCCTCGCGGTAGACCAGGTTGTACTGGGCCTGCATGGCCGCGAACGTCGTCCAGCCGTGCGCACGGGCGGTGTACTGCGCCTTCGCGAACTGCCAGGCGTACATGCTGGACGCGCCGATGTAGCGCGCCTTGCCCGCGCGCACCACGTCGTGGAGGGCCTCCAGGGTCTCCTCGATCGGTGTCTCGGGGTCCCAGCGATGGATCTGGTAGAGGTCGACGTGGTCGGTGCCGAGCCGACGCAGCGAGGCGTCGATCGCCGCCATCACGTGCTTGCGCGACAGCCCGCGGTCGTTGGGTCCGGACCCGGTCGGGTAGTAGAGCTTGGTCGCGAGCACGTAGTCGTCGCGACGCGGGAAGATCCGAGGCAGCACCCGCCCGGTGATCTCCTCGCTGACGCCGCGGGAGTACATGTCCGCGGTGTCGAAGAACGTCACCCCGGCCTCGGCCGCCCGCCGCACGATCGGCTCCGCCGCGGCCTCGTCGAGGACCCATGCCCGGTGCGAGGGATCTCCGTAGCTCATCATGCCGAGGCAGATCCGCGACACCTTCAGGCCCGACGATCCCAGCCGCACGTACTCCATGCCATCTCCTCTCGCCGCCCCCGCCCAGGGGACACCGGGAGCATGCTCCGGTCACCGCGAGCGGAAACCGCCGGGGTCGCCCCGGCTCCGCGTCGCGCGGCCCGCACTGGCTCGGCACACCGGGTGAGCGCCGTCGGAGGCGTCGCGCCGCCGGTCCCGGCGGGCGTCGTCCTGCTCGGCGTCACCGCCCGGCGCGAACGTCTCTCGTGGCGGCAGGCCGCGGGGCTCGCGGGCGCCGCCGTCGCGATCGTGTCGCTGACCGTCCAGGTGTGTCGATCAGCCCAGGTCCGCGAGGGCTAGGGCGGTCCAGTGCTCGAAGCGCGCGTAGCGGTCGGCGACGACCTGCGTCTGGGGGACGGGCAGGTCCATGATCATGTCGGCGGCGTCGAGCAGGTCCCAGTACGGGTGCCGGGCGTCCTGCCCGGTCGTACCGCGGTAGATCCGGCGGAACCGGGCGGCGACGTCGACGTCGTAGTCCATGGCGAGGTTCATCCGCATCCGCGCGACGTCGATGCCGTACGGACCCCGGCAGCCGGTGGTCCAGTCGACGATGCCGGTGAGCCGGTCGCCGGTCCACACGGTCTGGCCCGGGTGGAAGTCGCGGTGGATGAAGCCGCCCGCCGTCTCCGGCCACGGGCCCGCGATCGCCTCGAAGACCCCCGCCCACAGCTCCGCGCTGCCCGACCACTCCGGCGGGCGGCGCTCGCCGTTGGCCTCCGGCCGGTGGTACGTCGCGTACGCCGGCAGGTCGGTCTCCAGCGGCACCTCGTGGACGCGCGCCATGGCCTGGGCGAGCGTGGTGAGAAAGGCGTCCATGTCCCAGGGGCGCACGGCGGGACGGCCCGGCACGCGCGTGGTCAGCAGGGCCGGCACGTCGCAGAGCCGCCCGTTCGGGTCGGCGGCGAGCAGCCTCGGCGCGGGCACCTCGGTGTCGTCGAGCAGGTCGAGCACCGCCGCCTCGTTCGCGGGGACGTACCAGGGGTCGGCGCGCAGCCGTTCGAGGTCGTGGAACCGCCGGACGACCAGCCTCCTCGGCGGCTCGCCCGCGTCGATGGCGTGCATGGTCGTGGAACCGACGCCCATCGAGCGGATCGAGGTGATCCGGCCCCCGACGACGTCGCGAACCCATCCGAGCACCGTCTCCGGCGGATGCGGAGATGCCATCTAACGGGTGGCAGCGATCTTGGCGGCGAGACCGAGGTAGATCGAGCCGGTCGCGACGTTCAGCCGGCGGAACCCGCGGCGCCCGGCCGCGAGCCGTGCCGCCAGGCGTCCCGCGACCAGTCCGACCGTGCCGTCGACGACGATCTCGAAGACCAGGAAGATCCCGCCGAGGAGCGCGAACTGGCCCGTCACGTGACCACGTGACGGGTCGACGAACTGCGGCAGGAACGCGATGGTGAACAGCGCCATCTTCGGGTTGAGGAGGTTGACGACCATGCCGCGCCACAGGGCTCGGCGCACGCCGTGCCCGGCCCGCCCCTCACCGGCCCCGATCGCGACGTCACGCTCTCGCAGCGTCCTCACACCCAGGTAGACGAGGTAGCCGGCGCCGACCAGGCGTACGGCGTCGTAGGCCACCGGGCTCGCGCGGAACACCGCGGACAGGCCGGCCGCGGCGGCGATCATGTGCACCGACTCCCCGAGCGCGACGCCCACGGCGGCGCAGAACCCGGCGAGCGGGCCGGAGCGGATCCCCGTGCCGAGGGTGAACAGCATGTCCGGCCCAGGCGTGATCATCAGGAGGAGTGCGGTGGCGGCGTACGCGGCCAGCGTGCCTGGACCGATGACGCCCATCGTGGACATGGTGAACACCTCTCCTCCGTCGATAACCCCGACGTCTCCTTTACGACACCGTCCGTTCGCCGGGCTCCGCTAGCGTCTCTCCGCCACACCCGACGACAAGAGGCTCAATGGCTAATTCCGATCGCATCTCCGAGGTCTACAAGGGCGAAATCTGGGCGACCAGTGCACAACGAATCGCTCGTGATCGTATCCACTGGCTCGTCGGGCAGGCCAGCGGAGAGGTCCTGGACATCGGTTGCTCGCAGGGCATCTCGTCCATCCTGTGCGCTCGGAACGGCCTCACCGTCCTAGGTGTAGACGTCCAGGCCGACCGGGTCGAGTACGCCCTCGCCGAGCGCGACCAGGAACCGGAGGAGGTGCGCGCGCGGCTCGACTTCCGTCTCTCCGACGCGAACGCCCTCGATCTGCCGGACGCCTCGTTCGACACGGTCCTCATGGGCGAGATCGTCGAGCACTCCCCGGACGCCTCGCCGCTGCTGGACGAGGCGGTACGCGTGCTGCGGCCGGGCGGGCGGCTCGTGCTGACGACGCCGTTCGGGCTGAGCCGTCACCACGACCACTACGCCACGTTCTACGTCGACTCCCTCGTACGCCTGCTGGCGCCGTACGTGACCGTGGAGAGCCTCGACATCGTCGACAAGTACCTGCGGGTGATGGCGCGCCCGGGGCCGATGGCCGATCCGGACCGCATCGTGATCGACTCGCAGCCGCTCATGGAGCGCGCGCTGCTGGCGATCCAGGAGGCGGCGCAGGACGAGCAGGACAAGAAGCGACGCTACGAGGTCGCGATCGCGCGATACGAGCAGGTCAACGCGCGGATGAAGAACCTCGAGTCCCGGCTGGCCCACCAGTCGTACCGGACCGACTACGTCACCTGGCAGCTCCAGTCGGCCAAGAACCGCAAGTGGTGGCGGCTCGGCGAGGCACTGTGGAGCGCCAAGCGCCCGGGGGAAGCGCTGAAGCTGCCGAAGAACGTCGCCACGGCGTTCCGGCCCTCGCCGCGGCTGAGCGAACCGCAGCCGGAGACGACGTCGGGCTCCCCCGACATGTCCGGCCACTACTCCTCGGTGCCGATCCCCGAGATCGCGGTCCCGGAGGGCCCGGTCTCGCGCAAGGTCAAGGTCGCCGTGATCCTCGACGTGTTCTCGGCCAACGCGTTCAAATACGAGTGGGAACAGGTCCAGTTCGGCCCGGACGACTGGCGTGAGGTGCTCGAGCGCGAGCGCCCGTCGATGCTGTTCTGTGAGTCCGCGTGGCACGGCAACGGCGGACGCTGGGCGACCATGATGAGCGCGGCCGGCGCGCCGAAGCAGCCGGTACGCGACCTCGTGGCCTGGTGCCGCGAGCAGGGCATCCCGACGGTCTTCTGGAACAAGGAGGACCCGCCGAACTTCGAGCGCTTCATCGAGACCGCGAAGCTGTTCGACCAGGTCTTCACGGTCGACGCCGACTGCATCCCGCGCTACGTACAGGAGCTCGGCCACGACCGGGTCGGGCTGCTGCCGTTCGGCGCCCAGCCGCGCATCCACAACCCGATCTCCGTGCGCGGCGGCCGCAAGTACGAGGTCGCGTTCGCCGGCACGTACCACGCGAGGAAGTACCCTGAGCGCGCCGCGCAGATGGAGACCGTCCTCGGCCCGGCGCGCGAGTTCGACCTGCACATCTACAGCCGCATCTCCGACGACCCGGACTTCGCCTTCCCCTCGGAGTACACCGACTTCATCGTCGGCTCGCTGCCGTACGAGCGGATGCTCGCGGCGTACAAGGCGTACAAGATCTTCCTCAACGTCAACTCGGTGACCGAGTCGCCGACGATGTGCGCGCGGCGGGTCTTCGAGCTGTCCGCGTGCGGCACCCCGGTCGTCTCCGGCCACTCGCGTGCGCTGGCGAAGGTCTTCGGCGACCTCGTACGGCTGACCACCGCGCCGGAGCAGACCACCGAGGCGCTCATCGAGCTGATGAAGGACGCCGACCTGCGCGACCGCATCGGTCACCTGGCCATGCGGGAGGTGTTCGACAAGCACCTGTACGGCCACCGGGCCGACGCGGTGCTGTCGGCCGCCGGGGTCAGCGCGCCGCGCCGCGAGCGCTCCATCTCGGTGATCCTGCCGACCAACCGGCCCGACCAGGTCGACCACGCCATCGCGCAGGTGGCCCTGCAGATCCACCGTCCGCTCCAGCTCGTGCTGGTCCTGCACGGCGTCCCCGTGGACGGCGTGGCCGAGAAGGCGCGCGCGGCGGGCATCGAGGACGTCGTCGTGGTCCCGGCCGACCCCTCGCTCACGTTGGGCGCCGCGCTGAACCTCGGCATCGACGCCGCCGACGGCGCGTACCTGGCCAAGATGGACGACGACAACCTGTACGGGGCGCACTACCTGAGCGACCTCGCGTACACGTTCGACTACACGACGGCCGGCATCATCGGCAAGGGCGCGCACTACTGCGAGATGCGCACGCACGGCGTCACGCTGCTGCGCTTCCCGCATCTGGAGCACACCGAGGCCGAGCTCATCCAGGGCGGCACGATCCTGGCCGACGGCGACGTGATGCGCCGCCTGCGATTCTCGGACCTGCCGCGCGCCGTCGACAGCGACCTGCTGCGGCGCGCTCTTCGCGAGAAGACCGGGATCTACTCCGCGGACCGCTTCAACTTCGTCTCCGTACGGGGCGAGCGCGAGGCGCACACGTGGAAGGTCGACGACGCTGAGCTGATGCGGCACGGACGGGTGGCCTTCCACGGGCCGGCCGACGAGCACGTGCTCTTCTGATGCTCGAAACCGGCACACGGACGTCCGTCACGACCGCGCGTGCTCGCGCGTGGCGGGCGGACGTCCTCCTCGGCGCCGCGCTCCTCGTCGCGTACGGCGTGCTCCTGCTGCTGGACCTGTCGGTGCCGCAGCCGGTGGACCACAGCCGCTACATGGACGCCGCGCGCGACTTCCCGTCGCGTCCCCACGACCCGATCTTCGACCACCAGTACCTGCGCATCGGCCTGACCGGGCCGACCGCGCTGGTGATGAAGGTCTTCGGGTACTCCGAGGTGACGTATCACGCGTTCCCGGTCGCGTCGGCGCTGCTGCTGTTCGCCTCCGTGTACGCGATCGGGTGCGTGTGCTTCGGGCGGCTCGTCGGCGCACTGTCGGCCGTCGTGCTCGGCTGCGTCGGCCTCGTGGTCGTCGCCGGTACCGAGCTGCTGCCCGACCTGCCGGCCACCGCGCTGTTCACGGCGGCCGTCGCGCTGACGATCCTGCTGCGCGAGGGCCTGCTCCCGTACCGGCGCACGGGGCTGGTCGTCATCGGCGTGCTGCTGGGCTGGAGCTACCTCACGCGGGAGTTCATCGTCTTCGTCTGGCCGCTCGTCGCGGTGCTGCTGTGGCGCCGTGCCGGCCGGTGGGAGTGGCTCTGGGCGGGCGTGCCGGTCGCGCTCACCGGCGCGGGCGAGATGGCGCTGAACATCCACCTCTACGGCGACCCGCTCAAGCGGCTGCACGCCAGCTCCGGGCTGGGCGACCTGCCGTCGCGGCCCGAGGTCGCGCAGACCTTCCACGACCTGCCGCTGTGGGTCTACCTTTGGCGGCTGCCCGGCGGTCTCGGCAAGCTCGCGGAGGGTCCGGGCCTGCTCCTGCTGCTGGCGCTGACCCTCACGACCGGCGTGGTGGTCGCCCTCCGGCGGTACCGCGGCGTCACGAGCGCCGTCGAACGCGCCGCCGGAACGTTCGCGCTGTGGATCATGCTGCTGTGGGTGCCGCTCACCCTGCTCGGCGGCGTGCTCGACCCGGCGCACCCGAAGCTCCGTCTCCAGCTCCTGCGCTACTGGTACCCCGTCTTCCCCGCCTTCGTACTCGGCGGGGTCGCGGCGCTGTGGCTGGGCGCGCACGCCGTCCGGTGGCCCGTACGCCTCCGTCGAACGGCCGCGCCCGCCGCGGTGTCGTGCGTCGCCCTCCTGGTCGCGGGCATCGCCTCGCTGGGCCGCCCCGCCCACCCGGGCTGGGCCGGCTCGGACCGCGTGTCCTCCAACGCGCTGCCGGAGTTTCGCGGCTGGCTGGCCCGCTCGGACGCCCGTACGGTCTGGACCGACACCAAGCTGTACCGGATCATGCCGATCTACCTGGTGCGGCCGGCGGGCCACCGGATCTGGCACGGCAGGCTACGCCCGCTGGTGACGGCCACGGCTCCGGTCCCGGGCGACTACGTGGTGGCCTACAGCATCGGCAGTGACGCCTGCCCCCGTTGCGGCGACACGGCCCAGGCCGTGCTCCCCCACGTGCCGCCGACCTGGCACCTGGCCTTCACGAGCCACGACCACCTGCTCCACGTCTGGCGCGCCGGCTGAGCCCGTCGCGGGCCCGGCCGACGCGCCTGCGGCGTGGGGCTCAGGCGTCGATGACGACGAGGTCGTGGGTGGTGTTGTTGACGCTCTCGTGGCCGTCCTCGGTGCAGATGACGATGTCCTCGATGCGGGCGCCGTGGGCGCCGGGGTAGATGCCCGGCTCGACGGAGAAGGCCATGCCCGACGCGAGGGGCTCGGTGTTGCCCGCGACGATGTAGGGCTCCTCGTGGGTCTCCAGGCCGATGCCGTGGCCGGTGCGGTGGACGAAGTGCTCCCCGTAGCCCGCCGCGGTGATGATGTCGCGCGCCGCCGCGTCGACGGCCTCCGGCGTGACGCCGGGGCGCACCGCCGCGCACGCGGCGGCCTGGGCCTCCTGCAGCACGGCGTAGTAGGCGCGGAAGTCCGCGGGCGCGTCGCCGACCGCGTACGTGCGCGTGGAGTCGGAGCAGTAGCCGCTGGGCATCGTGCCGCCGATGTCGACCACGACGGGCTCGCCCGGCCGGATCACCTTGTCCGACAGCTCGTGGTGAGGGCTGGCGCCGTTGGGGCCGGAGGCGACGATCACGAAGTCCACCGTCTCGTGTCCCTCCGCGAGGATCGCCTCGGCGATGTCGCGGCCGACCTCGTGCTCGGTACGGCCCGCCTTGAGCAGGCTCGGCACCAGCCCGTGCACGCGGTCGATGGCCGCGCCCGCCTCGCGCAGCGCGCGTACCTCGGCCTCGCTCTTGCGCATCCGCAGCCCGCGCAGGACGGTGCCGGCGGTGACCTGGTCGGCGGCCGGCAGCGCCTCACGGAAGCGCAGCACCATCATGGCCCACATCCGGTCGGACACGCCGACGCGCGTCACGCCCGGCAGCCGGCCGGCCACCAGGGCGTACGGGTCGTCGGTCTCGTCCCAGGGCAGCATCTCCAGGCCGAGGTCCCCCGCCGAGGACGCCTGCGCGGCGGGCAGCTCGAGCCGCGGCACGACCAGGAACGGGTCGGCCGACGCGGGCACCACGAGGCACGTGAGGCGCTCGAGCGGCTTCGCGTCGTAGCCGGTGACGTAGCGCAGGTCCGGCCCCGGAGTCAGTAGCAGGGCGCCGAGCCCGGAGTCGGCGACGGCTTGCCGGGTCCGCGCGACGCGGTCGGTCTCGAACAGGGCGGGTGCGGACGTCACAGCGGTGCCTCTCATCCGGATGGGGCCTACGAGCGGCAATCTACCCGGGTCCCGCCCCGCGCCCACGGCTGAGCCCCGTCTCCCGCACACCGGGACGACCGGGAGCCAAGTGATCACAACGAGTTAGGATCCGACCCCGACACACGCGAAACGGTCGCTGTGCGCGATCCAACCATCGCGTACGGTATGCATCGGTAGGATGACGCACGTGCGCATGCGCATGCGCACACTAGAGGCAGATCGCGGCCTTTCCCCTTGTCGCACGGCAGGGCCCCCTCCCGCGCTCCGTCTCACGTTTGATCATGTCCGATAGCGACTACACAGAGCACACAACCGGACACAAACGATCACCATTGAAGGCGATCTCATGGGCATCCCTCACGAGCACGACGACACTCCCGAGGTCCACTCGGCCGCCGATCTCACGGCGACCATCGAACGGCTCACCCTCGAGCTCGAAGAACTGCGCGGCGCCGCACGCACGTCCGCGGTCGTCGAGCAGGCCAAGGGCGTTCTCACCGAACGGCTCGGCTGCGGCCCCGCCGCGGCGCACTCCCATCTCCTGCAGATCGCGCGCGACAGCGACATCGCCCCCGCCGCCGCCGCACGCCTGCTCCTCACTCCGGTCGGCGACGACGAGATCGATCCACAGGCTCTCTTCAGCGCCTTACGCCCCGCCGTACCACGACCACGCCCCGCGTCGCGGCCGGAGCGTTCGGACGGCGGTCCCGGCGTCGACCTCGACCAGGCGCAGCGCCTCGGCAACCTGGGCTGGGGCTGGTGGGATCTGGCCAAGGGCCGCAACCGCTGGTCCGACCGCCTCTACCTGATCTTCGGCCGCGCCCCGTCCGAGGGGCCGCTGCCGCTCGAGCGCCTCCCCGAGGCCGTCGTGTACGACGACGTGCCGCTGGCCGTACACCTCGTCCGCACCCTGATGGACGGGAGCGAGACGGTCGACAACGAGCTGCGCGTCCTGCGCGGCGAGGAATCCCGCGACGTACGGCTCATGGCCGAGCCGGTGCTGGACGCGCTCGGCAAGGTCGTCGCGGTGCGGTGCCTCTGCCAGGACGTCACCCGGTGGCGGCGCGGCGAACGCGCGCTCAAGGCCTCATACACCCAGCTCGAACGCCGCCTCATCGCCGAAGAACGCCACCAGGCCATCGAGATGCAACGCTCGATCCTGCCGCTCCCGGAGGGCATCGTGACCAAACCGGGACTGCGGGCGGCCGTCCGTTACCTGCCCGCTGGCAGCTCGGCCCGCGTGGGCGGCGACTGGTACGAGACGACGGCGATCGACGGGGCCGGCGTGTTCCTGGCCATCGGCGACGTCTCCGGTCACGGCCTGCCCGCGGCCGCCGCGATGGCGCGGCTGCGCAACGGCCTCAGCGGGCTCGCGTTCTCCGGCGCCTCACCCGACCGGCTGCTGGGCTGGCTCAACATCGTGGCGCTGCACTGGCCGACGTCTCTCACCGCGACCGTGTTCGCGGGCCGCTACGACCCGGAGACCCGCATCCTGACCTGGTCCCAGGGCGGGCACTTCCCGCCGGTCCTCATCCGCGACGGCAAGGCCGCCACGCTCGTACCCCCCGAGGGCGTGCTGCTCGGCGCCGTGGAGTCGCCGGAGTTCGGCATCGCGACCACCGCGCTCGAGCCCGGCGACATGCTGCTGCTCTACACCGACGGGCTGATCGAGCGCCGCGACCGCGACCTTCAGGAGGGGCTCGACCTGCTGGTCCACGTGGCGTCGTCGGTCGACGCCGACGACCCCGAGCGCGTCCTCGACCATGTTCTGCAGTGCTTCGGCGCGCCCAACCCCAACGACGACACGTGCGTGGTGGCGATCCAGATCGAGTGATCGGCCTCACGCCGCCTCCTGGCCTGCGAGGATGTGGGGGTGGGTGGACTCATGCTGCTGGATACGCCGTCTCTGTACTTCCGTGCCTTCTTCGGCGTCCCCGAGTCGGTGACGGCCCCCGACGGCACGCCCGTCAACGCCGTGCGCGGGCTGCTCGACATGATCGCCCGGCTCGTACGCGACCGGTCGCCGCACTCGGTGGTCGCCTGCATGGACGCGGACTGGCGCCCGCGGTTCCGCGTCGACGCGCTGCCGTCCTACAAGGCCCACCGGGTCGGTGAGGGCGGCGGCGACCAGACCCCGGACGCCCTCGCGGCCCAGGTGCCCCTGATCGAGGAGGTCCTCGACGCGTTCGGCATCGCGCAGCTCGGCGCCGAGGGCTACGAGGCCGACGACGTCATCGGCACGCTCGCCGTCGGGGCCGGCGGCGAGGTCGACATCGTGACCGGCGACCGCGACCTCTTCCAGCTCGTACGCGACGACCTGCCGATCCGCGTGCTCTACACCGCGCGGGGCATCAAGGCGCTGCAGATCGTCGGCGAGGCCGAGGTCACCGACAAGTACGGGATCCCCGGCCGCGCGTACGCCGACTTCGCGACCCTGCGCGGCGACCCCAGCGACGGGCTGCCCGGCGTGCCCGGCGTAGGCGACAAGACCGCCGCCGCGCTGATCACGCGGTTCGGCTCGATCGCCGCCATCGAGCAGGCTCTCGACGACGGCACGACCGCCGGGTTCCCCGCCGGCAGCCGCCTGAAGCTCGAGCGGTCGCGCGACTATCTCAAGGCCGCCGAGATGGTCGTGCGGGTCGTGACCGACATCCCGCTGCCCGCGCAAGACGCGCGGCTGCGCGCCGCCCCGAAGGACCCCGAGGCCCTGGTGGGGCTGGCCGACCGGTGGAACCTCGACGGACCGGTGAATCGCCTGCTCGGCGCCCTCACCGCGGTCGCCACCTAACTGTTCCATGCTCATTGCGTCATATGGCGCAGTGTTGCAGGCCGTCAGGAGTTTCAATTTCAGTGAGAGAGTCACTGAAAGTTGCGACTCTACGGAAAGGACGGCCGTGACGACACTTCTCAGCGGCCGGACCCCCGCCTTTCCGGAGGACGACGAGGCGGCGTTCGGCGATGTGAGCGCGATGTTCGCGATGGTGCAGGGTTCCAACCACGCCACCGCACTGGCCGGATGGGTGATCACCACCGGCATGACAGGCCTGGCCGTACAGTTCGACACCGCCCGCACCGCGAGCCGTACACCGTTCGGCGGGCTCCTGCTCGCCGCGCTGGTGCCGGTGCTCGCCTGTGCGGGCGCGGTCCTCACCTTCCTCATCCGCGCACACGCCATCACCTCCGCGGCGCGTGAGGATTTTTACCGGTTCATCGCGGAGACACCACGCCACGCACCCGAGCTGCGCGCACCGGCCGTACGCCAGCTCCAGCTCCTCACGGCCGCGACGCGGCACCGGGAGATCCTCACCCGACGCGCCCTGATCTGGGCGTACGTCTCAGGTGCCGCCTTCTTCACCTGGATCCTCACCGCCGCGGTGATGGCATCCGGTCACTAGGTGACCCCTCGACCGCCGGCACCCGGGCCATGTCGCAAACCGCTCCACACCCCATCGCCCGGGTGCCGGCCACTAGACAGGTTTCCCTTTCATTAGGTCCACTGGAGGCAATGAGGTTCAATGGCGAACCTCTGCGTTGACACGCAGACGGAGAACCCTTTGCAGGAGACCCTCGCGAACAGACACGGTTTTTGGCAGGCACTACAGGAATCCGAGCGAACCGCACTGCGCGCGGCCGGTCGGATCCGCGAGTATGCGACCGGAACGCTCCTGTGCAGTCAGGGCGCCGACCCGGACCACGTCCTCGTCATTCTCGAGGGCTGGGTCAAGGTCACGGCCGGCCGCGCGGACGGCCACGAGGTGATGCTGGCGATTCGCGGCCCGTACGACACGATCGGTGAGAGCGGCTGGCTCAACGGCCGACCCCGATCCGCGAACGTACGCGCGCTCAACCGGGTACGCGCCCTGGCGATCCCGGCCGAGCAGTTCGCCGGCTTCCTCAACGGCCACGCGCACGCGGCACAGGTACTGGCACGCGTCATGGTCGGCCGGATGGACGACGCGGACCGCAGGATGACCTCACAGGTGGGCACGAGCGGCCCCAAGCTGCTCGCGCTGCTCCTCCTCGACCTGGCCGAGCGGTACGGCGCGCCGGGCCCCGGCGAGGCCATCACGCTGCCGCTGCCGCTGACCCAGCACGAGCTCGCCACAATGATCGGAAGGGCCCGCGAGACCGTCGCACGCGCCCTCACGGTCTGGCGCCGCGAAGGCCTGGTCCACACCCGGCGCATGAAGATCATCATCATGAACCCGACCGCGCTCCGAGAAGTCGCCGAAAGAGACGACGACGCCTGAGCCGGCCCCGCAGCGACCGGCCGGGCAACGCCCGGCCGGTCGCCCTAGCCGACCGGCCTTCATCCCGGCCCGGCCCTCTCGCCATGCCCTCGGCTCGGGCCGGCCGGGTCAGGGCCGAGCTGCGGTCCCGGCCCGCCCGCACCGTCCGAGCCGATGCCGGACCGGCCCTCGGCGTGAGCCGGGAACTCCTCCAGCCGAGTCTGGTCCGCTGACCCCCGCACGCGGAGCCACCCACGCGGGTGAGAGCCGTCAGTGGGCCGGGGGCTCTGCCGCGAGCGCGCCCTCGTCCGGTCCGGGCGGGCGGGCGGGAGCTCGGGCTGCGACCCCGGCGCACCCGCACCAGCCTCGCTCGGCGTTCCCACCCGCACCGGCCCCTGATCGGCCGCTCCCACCCACTCCCACCGGCGCGCTGTGCCAGCGGTGGCGGTGTCCGCCTACCCCCGTACTCCGATCGGCGCTCACGCGACGGGACGGCGCCCCTGAACCAGCTCGCACGTCCGGCGCTCTCGTCGTGATCGTGTCGGGCCCCTGCGGGCGGTCAGCCGACGGAGGAGTAGGCGACGATGCCTCGGCGGATCTGGTCCATGGCCTTGCCCGCGGTGGAGCGGAGGCCGCTGCCGCGTGGGGCGGCGTCGGCGATCTGGCCGAGGAGGTCGAGGAGTTGCTTGACCCAGCGGACGAAGTCGCCGGCGGTCTGGCCGGTGTCGGTGAGCACGGCGTCGAGCTGGTGGCCGCGGGCCCAGCGGTGGGCGGACCAGACGAAGCCCATGTCGGGTTCGCGGAGGAAGGACACGCGGTGGTCCTTCTCGATGTCCTTCAGCTCCTCGGAGAGCCGGACCATCTCGGCCAGCGCGCCCTCGATCCGGCCGGCCGGGATGCGCGGTGCGCGGCCGTCGTCGGCCTGGCGTGACTCGTAGACGAGCGCGGACACGCAGGCGGCGAGTTCGGCGGGGTCGAGGTCGTCCCAGATGCCGGCGCGCAGGCACTCGGCGGTGAGCAGGTCGGATTCGGTATAGAGGCGGCCGAGGCGCCTGCCCTCGTCGGTGACCTCCTCGTCGCGCAGGTAGCCGAGCTGTTCGAGGACGGCGCACACCCGGTCGAACGTACGCGAGATGACCTGGGAACGCCCTTCGACGCGGCGCCGCAGGTCGGCCGTCTCGCGTTCGAGCCGGAAGTAGCGTTCGGCCCAGCGGGCGTGATCCTCGCGTTCGGCGCAGCCGTGGCAGGGGTGCTCGCGCAGCCGGCGGCGCAGCGTGGTGATCTCCGGGTCCTCCCCGGCGGGTTCGCGGCGGCGGGGCGGCGGGGCGACGTCGATGTCGGCGGTCTTGTTGCGCAGGGTGGAGGCGAGGTCGCGCCGATTCTGGGGCGACTTGCGGCTGAACGACGCAGGGATGCGGACCCGCGTCACCGGCTCGACCGGACCGCGGAAGTCGATCAGCCCGAGCTGCTTGACCTGCCGGTTGACGGTGAGGACGAGGGGCGCCGGGTCGTCGACACGCTTGGCGGCGCCCGGCTCGAGAACCAGGGCCACGCCCGCCCACCGGCCGTGGGGCACGACGATGACGTCGCCGGGGCGCAGGCGTTCGAGCGAGCGTGCCGACTCGGCGCGCTGCGCGCCGGACCGCTCGCGGGTGAAGGACTTCTCCCGGTCGGACAGGCTGCGCCGCAGCCCGGCGTACTCCATGAAGTCGCCCAGGTGGCACGTCGCGGCCTCGAGGTAGCCGTCCATGGCCTCCTCGCTGCGGCGGAGCTGCCGGGCCAGGCCGACGACCGCGCGGTCCGCCTGGAACTGCGCGAACGACTCCTCCAGCAGCGTACGCGCGCGTTCGCGGCCGACCTGGCCGACGAGGTTGACCGCCATGTTGTACGACGGGCGGAAGCTGGAGTTGAGCGGGTACGTACGCGTGCCGGCGAGCCCGGCCACCGACTGCGGGTCGACGCCCGGACTCCACAACACGACGGCGTGGCCCTCGACGTCGATGCCGCGCCGACCGGCCCGGCCGGTGAGCTGGGTGTACTCCCCCGCCGTCAGGTCGGCGTGCATCTCGCCGTTCCACTTGACGAGGCGCTCGATCACGACGGTGCGGGCCGGCATGTTGATGCCCAGAGAGAGGGTCTCGGTGGCGAAGACGGCCTTGATGAGGCCCTCGGTGAACAGCTCCTCGACGATCTCCTTGAACGTCGGCAGCATCCCGGCGTGGTGCGCGGCGAGGCCGCGCTCCAGGCCCGCCACCCACATCGGATAGCCAAGGACGTTGAGGTCCTCCTGCGGGATGTCGGCGGTGCGCCGCTCGACGTGCGCCCGGATCTCCTCGGCCTCCTCCATGGAGGTCAGCCGCAGCCCGGAGTACATGCACTGCTCGACGGCGGCGTCGCAGCCGACACGGCTGAAGATGAAGGTGATGGCGGGCAACAGCCCGGCGCGGTCCAGCCGCTCGATCACGTCGGGACGTGCGGGCGGCCGGTAGCGCTGCGGCCGCGCCTCGCGCCGGCGTCCGCTGCGACGGCCCTGGTTGATCCTGGTACGCCGCAGGTCGTCCAGCGCGAACCGGCGCAGCGCCGGGTTGACCTTCGGGTGCCCGCTCGCCTGGTCGTCCATGTCGACGAACAGGTCATAGAGCCGGTTGCCTGCGAGCATGTGCTGCCACAGCGGCACCGGCCGGTGCTCGTCGACGATCACCGTCGTGTCGCCGCGTACCTCCTGGAGCCACTCGCCGAACTCCTCGGCGTTGCTGACCGTCGCCGACAGCGCCACGAGCCGTACGGACTCGGGCAGGTGGATGATGACCTCCTCCCAGACCGGTCCTCGAAACCGGTCGGCGAGGTAGTGCACCTCGTCCATCACCGCGTAGGCCAGCCCGGTGAGCGTCGCCGAGCCCGCGTAGAGCATGTTGCGCAGGACCTCGGTCGTCATCACGACGATCGGCGCCTCGCCGTTGATGGTGTTGTCCCCGGTGAGCAGGCCGACGTTCGCGGAGCCGTAGCGCCGCGACAGGTCCGTGTACTTCTGGTTCGACAGCGCCTTGATCGGCGTCGTATAGAAGCACTTCTGCCCGTTGGCGAGGGCGAGGTGGACGGCGAACTCACCGACGACGGTCTTGCCGGAGCCGGTCGGGGCCGCCACCAGGACACCATGGCCGTTCTCCAGGGCCCGGCACGCCTCGATCTGGAACACGTCGAGGTCGAAGTCGAACAGGCTCTGGAACTCGGTCAACGCCGGGGTGAATCCGGCCATGCGCTGCCGGTGCGCGGCATAGCGCTCCGCGGGGGTGGTCATGGTCCAACCTTACGGAAAGCCACCCACAGGAACCGTAAAGGCGCCCTGCACCGCGGCGTGCGTCAGGGCCGGCCGATGTCCTCGAGGTCGTCCTGCACGTCGTCGTCGAGGTCGTCGTCGCCCAGGTCCAGGGGCGAGGCCTCGTCGTCGGACAGGCCCTCGTACGGGTCGGGGCGAGAGGACTTGCGCTTGTCGTGGATCCAGGCGAACACCTCGGCGACCTCGAAGAGGAACACCGTCGGCAGGGCCAGCGCCAGCATCGTGAACGGGTCCTGGCTCGGCGTCGCGACCGCGGCGAACACGAAGATGCCGAAGATCAGCATCCGCCGGGACTTACGGATCCGGGCATGCGTCAGCACGCCGGCGACGTTGAGGATCACTACGAACAACGGCAGCTCGAACGTGAGACCGAAGATCAGCAGCATCGCCGTGGCGTAGCCGAGATAGTCGGTGACGCCGACCAGGACGGTCGTGTCGCCCGGCGCCAGCCCGATGAAGATCCGCAGGCCCTTGTCGAGGGTGACGTAGGCCAGCCACGCGCCGACCCCGAACAGCGGGACGGCCGCGGTGATGAACGTGTACGTCCAGCGGCGCTCACGGGTGTAGAGGCCGGGCGCCACGAACGCCCACAGCTGGTAGAGCCAGATCGGCGACGACAGCACCGCGCCGACGATCAGGGCGACCTTCAGGTGGATGAAGAAACCATCGAAGATGCCGTGAACGATGAGCGTGCACTTGCCGCCCAGGCAATGCTGCGCCGGAAGGGACTCATAGGGCCGTTTCAGCACGTCCCAGACCGGGCCAAAGAAGATCCAGCCGACGGCCGCACCAACGACCAGGCCGAGCGCGGCCTTGATCACTCGGCTGCGCAGCTCCCGGATGTGCTCGATGAGCGGCATCCGGCCGTCCGGGCTGGGGGCGGCGGCGGGCTGGGCACGCCGAAAGGACAGCTTCATCGCCGACATTTCTTCAGGACTTCCAGCTCGTCAGGACTGCTTGCCGTGCTCCGTCTGCGACAAGGGCACACCATTGATCGAGGGCTCGCTGGAAGGCGGGTTCAACTGCTGGTGGCCGGCCTGCTGTTCAAGTCGTGCGGCCTGCTCGCGCAAACGGGCGGCCTGCTCATGCGCATCTGAGGACTGCGACCTCGACTGCTCATCGTCATCGCTGTTGATCAAGCCCTTGGTCTCAGACTTGAAAATCCGCATCGACCGACCGAGCGAACGCGCGGCCTGCGGCAACTTCGCGGAGCCGAACAGCACCAGAATGACGACCGCGATGATCGCGATCTCCCACGGGCCAAGATCCATGACAGTCCTCTTCAGCAGTGGCCGGTTCTCCGACCGATCGTACGCCGTCCGGGCGGATGACTCACTCCCGAGCCCTGTCTAGCCGCCTCACCTGCTCGTCCAGGGCCGAGTGTTCAGGCTCCAGACGCTTCCTGGTGCGCTCGATCTCACGCCCCAGCGTGCGCACCGCGGCGAAGACCTTGACCGCGCAGACGGCCAGGATGAGCAGCCCGGCGAACGCCAGACCGAGGAACAGCATCGCCCAGAGCACCCTAGGAGACTAGCGTTTCGGTCTCGGCCACGTCATAGAGACGCAGCGCACGCTCGGCGTCGTCACGGACGCGCACGGCCAGGTCAGCGGGCTCGACGATCACGCCGCTGCCGCCGAGGCGCAGCGCGAGACGGCGTACCCAGCGGGTGTCACGGGTGCGCAGCACAACGCGGACCCGCCCCTCCCCCAGCTCGGTGACGCTCTCGTACGGGTAGTGGTCGGCGACCCAGCGCCCGGCCGGCGTCAGCTCGATGACCACCCTCGTGTCGTCCGGAGACGGCCGGAACAGGCCACGGTCGACGTCGACGGGCTCGGCGTCATCGGGGATCCGCGAGGCGACGTCGAGCATCTCGAGCCGCACGATGCGGTCCAGCCGGAACAGGCGCACCGACTCGGCACGGCGGCACCAGCCCTCGAGGTAGGACCAGCCGTCCACGAGGAGGAGGCGCATGGGGTCCACGTCGCGCTCGGTGTTCTCGTCGCGGCCGGGGACGTAGTAGGTCATCCGGAGCCGGCGGCCCTCGTCGAGGCCGGCGCGCACCTGGACGAGCACGTCCGGCCGGACGTCGACCTGGACCGACACCCGGCTGCTCGGCCGCCCGGCCGTGCCCGCCGCGTCCTCCAGCTTGGCGATCACCCGGCTCAGCGCGTCGCCGCGCTCGGGAATGGCCGTCAGCGTCCGTAGCGCGACCAGCAGGGCCGACGCCTCGTCCACATCGAGCCGCAGCGGCCGGCTGATCGACTCCGCCTCGCTGACGACGATCTCGCCGCCCTCGTAGGACAGGTCGATCGGGCAGTACGGGTCGGGCGCGCGCAGCTCGACGCACCACAGGAGGTTGAGGTCGTCGATGATCTGCTTCTCGGTCACGCCGAACGCGGCGGCGGCCTCGGCCACGCTCACCGAGCTGCGGCTGATGACGTACGGGACCAGGGCCAGCAGGCGCGTGAGGCGTTCGGACGAGCTCATGTGAGGACCGCCTTCAGATGCTGGATGATCGCGTCGCGTACGTCGGGCGGCCCGGCCACGACCACGTCGTCGCCGAAGCCCGCCAGGTATTCGGCGAACCAGTCGACGTCGGCGAACGACAGCTCGGCCAGGTCCCACCCGTCGTCTCCGGTCCGGACGGCGGTGGCCCAGCGGCGGATGCCGTGCGCGGCATCGCGCCGCAGGCGTACGGTCGCGGTCCGCCGGTCGGGGGCGGGAGTGCCGCTGGCCGCCACGATCTCGCGCACGTCGGTGTTGTCGGGCACCACGACGGCGCCGACCGGGCCGTCGGGCACTGCCTCGCCGAGGATCCGGCTGAGCCGGAAGACACGGACCTCGCCGCGGTCGCGGTCGTGCCCCGCGACGTACCACCGGCCGCGGCGGCTCACCACGCCCCAGGGCTCCAGGTGACGCCGCTGCGGCGCACTGCGCCCGACGCCCTGATAGTCGAAGATCACCGCGCGCCGGTCGCGTACGGCGCGCCACAGCGACGGGAAGGACGGCTCGTGCGTGTCGACCCTCGGCTCGATGCCCAGGGAGGCCGCCTCGTCGGTCTCGATGCCCGCCGCGCGCAGCTTCAGCAGCGCGCCGGAGGCCGCCTCGGCCAGGCTGGCCCGCTGCCAGACCCGCGCGGCGAGGCCGAGCACCGCCGCCTCGTCGCGGCTCAGCTGGATCTCCGGCAGCTCGTAGGCCTGACGCTGGATCCGGTATCCCGGCTCCTCGTCGCCGTCACTGCCGGTCTCCAGCGGGATGCCGAGCTCGCGAAGCTCTTCCTTGTCGCGCTCGAACATCCGCTTGAACGCCTCGGTCCCACCGGGATAGCCCGGTACGGCCTGGCGGATCTGCTCCGCGGTGAGGTACCGCCGGGTGGCCAGCAGGCACACCACCAGATTGAGCAGCCGCTCGGTCTTGCGGCGCGACATTCGGCACTCCTTCTTACCCGTCCCCGTGGTCTCTGACGCTACCGTTGGCGGGTGATCCGATGGCGCAGAGGCAGGGTTGTCAAGATACGCCGTGAGTGGCCCGGCGCGGTCGAACTCGACGTCATCGTCGAGCGTGACGGCGAGGCACGCGCCCTCGCGTACCCGGCACTGGTCGGTCGGCCCCAACCCGGCGATGAGGTGCTGCTCAACACCACGGCGCTGGCGATGGGGCTTGGCACCGGAGGGTACGCCATGGTGGTGGCCGTACCGGATCGTTTTCCGGATGATCCCGCCGGTCCGGGCCATCTTGTCAAGGCACGCTACACGCCGCTGCAGGCCACCGTGCTCGGCGCCGACGAGCAGGACTCCGAGCACCACGAGGTCCTGCGCGAGGCCGACTCCGTCGATGGCATGCCGGTGGTCGTCGCCGACCTGCACTCCGCGCTGCCGGCGATCATTGCCGGGCTGCACCTCGACCGGCCCGGCACTCGCATCGTCTACGTGATGCCCGACGGCGGCGCCCTGCCCGCGTGGTTCTCCCGCGCCGCGGCGACACTGCGCGAGGCCGGCTCGCTGGCGGCCGTCGTCACCGTCGGGCAGGCGTTCGGCGGCGATCTGGAGGCGGTGACCCTGCACACCGGGCTGCTCGCGGCGCGGCTGGTCCTCGACGCCGAGGTGGCGATCGTCGCGCAGGGGCCGGGCAACCTCGGCACCGGCACCCGCTGGGGGTTCTCCGGAGTCTCCGCGGGCGAGGCCGTGAACGCCGCGGCCGTGCTGAGCGGCCGTCCGGTCGCCTCGCTGCGGGTCAGCGAGGCCGACGCGCGCGAACGCCATCGCGGGGTGTCCCACCACAGCCTCACCGCCTACGGCCGGGTCGCGCTGGCCCCCGCGCAGGTCGTGGTGCCGGAGTTGCCCGGCGCCTTCGGCGACCGGGTCCGTACCGAGGCCGAGCCCCTGGGCGACCGGCACGAGCTCGTACGCGTGCCCGTCGACGGCCTTGAGGAGGCCGTCCGCAAGTCACCGGTGCGCGTGTCGACCATGGGGCGTGGCCTGGACGAGGACCTCGCGGGCTTCCTGGCCGTGGCCGCCGCCGGGCGGCACGCCGCCGCTCTCCTCGGCTGATCGGCCGTATGCCGCTGACCAGGCAGGAGAACGCCGCCCGCCTTTACGTTGTAGATCACGATTGGGGTTCTTGATCCACACAGGTCTGATCCTCGCTGTCCGGGGCATACCGTCACCGGACGACCTCCCAGGGAAAGGACCCCCATGCCCGCCCCCCGCAGCAGCCAGAGGAAGTACGCCCTCGCCATCGCCTTCGGCGTGGTGGCGGGGATCGTGATCGGCACCATTACCGACAACATGGCGCTGTGGCTGCCCATCGGCGCCGCGGCGGGAGCGATCTACGCCGTGCTGGTCGTACGCCGCCGCCGCTCGTAGCGAGCACGCGCGGCCACCCCGCTCGGCGAGCGTGTCGAGCGGGGCGGCAGGTCGGTCCGCTCAGTAGGCGGCGATGATGTCGATCACGAACGCCAGGGTGTCCTTGCGCGTGATGCCTGCGGCGGCGTGGCCCTTCGCGCCGTACCCCTGGCCCGGCGGGATCACAACGAGCACCCGGCTGCCGACGGGCCGGCCGACGACCGCGCGGTCCCAGCCGCTGATCATCTGGCCCGCGCCCACGACCACCGAGTCCGGGTGGCCACGACCGCGCGAGGACTCGAAGACCTTGCCGTTGCGCCAGATCTCCCCGACGTCGTGGAAGACGACGAGCTGGCGCGCCTCCACCGGCTTGCCGGTGCCCTGGATGACGGTCTTGACCCGCAGTGCCGGGGGCGGTGCCGTCCTCGGGATCTTGATGGCCGGCACCGTGCCGGTGACCTGCGGCAGGCGCGGGTCGTTCTGCGCCTGCGGACTCCCCTGGGCGCCCGCGCTGTTGTGGTAGGCCGCGATCACGTCGAGCACGAAGACGAGCGAGTCACCGCCGCCGATCTGCATCGGGGAGTAGCCGTTGGCTCCGTAGCCCTGCTTCGGCGGGATCACCGCCATCACCCGGCCGCCGGGCTTCTGCCCGGCGAGGGCCTTGTTCAGGCCCGCCACGAGCCGGCCGTACGGGAACATCGCCGGACGGCCCGACTCGTAGCTACTGGCGATCAGCTTGTGGTCGCCGCCGTTCCACCGGTAGCCGACGTAGTTGGCGACCACCAGATCGCCGTCGGTGACCTTCGCACCCTTGCCCGAGTGCAGGGTCTTGACGGAGAGCTTGTCTCCCGGACCGGACTTGGGGATGGTGACCGTCGGCTGCTTGCCGACGACACCGGCCACCTTCAGCCCGTCCGGCAGGCCGCCGCCCGCGCATGACACGGCGGCCAGCAACGGGATCAGGGCCAGTGGAACGGCGCGCCGCATGCGCGGACCTCCAGGCACGGGGAATCAGTAGGAACCGAGGATATCCACCACGAATACCAACGTGTCGGTGCCCTTGATGCCCCCTTGCGGCTGGCCCTTGGGGCCGTAGCCGTCCTTCGGCGGGACGATCAGCAGCACCCGGCTGCCGGCCTTCAGGCCCACGAGGCCCTTGTCCCACCCGGGAATGACCTTCCCGGTGCCGATCTCGAAGCCCGCCGGCGCGCCGTGCTGCCAGCTCGAGTCGAAGACCTTGCCGGTGCGCCACAGCACGCCGTGATACTGCGCGATCAGCGTCTGGCCCTTGTTGACGACCGGTCCACTGCCCTGGATCAGCGTCTTGACCTGGAGCGTGCTCGGAGGCGACGCGGAGGGGATCTTGACGGTCGGCGCGGTGCCCGGCTTGCCGGCGGTCACCGTGGGGAGCTTGGCGTCGTTGAGCGCCTGCGCCGTGCCCTGCGCCGACGCCGACTTGCCGAAGACGTTCATCACGTCGACGGAGACCACGAAGTCGTCGGTCTTGGCGAGCTGCAGCGCCTGGCCGACCTGGTCGCCGACGTCCTTGTACGGCAGCGTCAGCTCGATGCGGCTGCCCGCCTTGCGGCCGGCCAGCTCGTTGTCCAGCGCCGGCAGGCCGGTCAGCTGGGCGGCCTGCCCGGTGGCGGGCTTGGCCTTCTTGTAGGTGTTCAGGAGTTCCTTGCCGCCGGAGTGGTTCCAGCGGTAGCCGACGAGGTGCACGACCACGAAGTCGGTCTTGCCGACCGGTGCGCCCTTGCCGTGGATCAGCTCCTTGACCTGCTTCTTCGGCGCGGGTGCCGACTTGGGCACCGACATCGTGGGTGCCTTGCCGAACGCGCCGCTCACCTTGACCGACGGCTTGGGCCGGTTGGCGTACAGGACGCCGCCGACGGCCAGCGCCGCCACGACGACCACGCCGCCCACGGTGTAGAAGACCCGGCGGCGCTTCGCCGCGGCCCGGGTGCCCGACCGGGGCGCGGGGCGGCCCTTGCCGCCGCCGAGCGCGTGGGGCGTGAAGTCGTCGCGCCTGATGTCCTTGGCCTGCGGCATCTTGACCTTCGGGCTGCCCGTGGGCTGCTGCGACTCCTCCTCCACCTGCGCCTCGTCGGTCCCCGCGTCCTCGCGGCCATCCACTTCAGACATCTTTTCCACCGTTTCCGCAGGCGTGAGAGAGCACTAAAGCACCCAACCTAGTCAGGAGGCACCTAAAGGTAGCGTGAGACCCCGACTACATTCCGGCGATCAGCTTGTCGACTCGATCATCGACCGACCGGAACGGATCCTTGCACAGCACCGTACGCTGAGCCTGGTCGTTGAGCTTGAGGTGCACCCAGTCGACGGTGAAGTCGCGTCGTTTCTCCTGTGCCTTGCGGATGAACTCCCCGCGCAGCCGCGCCCGCGTCGTCTGCGGCGGCACGGACTTCGCCTCGAAGATCGCCAGATCGCGCGCCACCCGGTCGACCGAGCCGCGCCGCTCCAGCAGGTAGTAGAGCCCACGGCCCCGGTGGACGTCGTGGTAGGCGAGGTCGAGCTGTGCGACACGCGGAGAGCTGAGCGGCAGGTCGTACTTGTTCCGGTACCGCTCGATCAGCTGGTACTTGGTCACCCAGTCGATCTCGCGGGCCACGGCGTCGAGGTTGCCCGTATCGACCGCGTTCACGGTGCGCTCCCACAGGTCGAGCACCCGGAGCACGACCGGGTCGGCGCCGCGCCGGTCCACGAAGTCGCGCGCCTTCTCGAGGTACTCCGTCTGGATCTCCAGGGAGCTGGCCTCGCGGCCGTTGGCCAGGCGTACCTTGCGCCGGCCGGTCATGTCGTGGCTGACCTCGCGGATCGCCCGGATCGGGTTCTCCAGCGTGAGGTCGCGCATCACGACGCCCGCCTCGACCATGCGCAGCACGAGGTCGGTCGCGCCGACCTTGAGCAGCATGGTCGTCTCGCTCATGTTCGAGTCACCGACGATGACGTGCAGGCGGCGGAAGCGCTCGGCGTCCGCGTGCGGCTCGTCACGCGTGTTGATGATCGGCCGGGAGCGCGTCGTCGCGGACGAGACGCCCTCCCAGATGTGCTCCGCGCGCTGGCTGACGCAGTAGACCGCGCCACGCGGCGTCTGCAGCACCTTGCCGGCACCGCAGATGATCTGGCGCGTGACCAGGAAGGGGATGAGGACGTCGGCGAGCCGGCCGAACTCTCCGTGCCTTCCGACGAGGTAGTTCTCATGACAGCCGTAGGAGTTGCCGGCGGAGTCGGTGTTGTTCTTGAAGAGGTAGATGTCCCCCGCGATGCCTTCCTCGCGCAGGCGCCTCTCGGCGTCGACCAGCAGGCCTTCGAGGATTCGCTCACCGGCCTTGTCGTGTACGACCAGCTCATCGACGCTGTCGCACTCAGGGGTCGCGTATTCTGGATGACTTCCGACGTCGAGGTACAGCCGTGCTCCGTTCCTCAGGAACACATTGCTGCTACGGCCCCAGGACACCACCCGACGGAACAGATAGCGAGCCACCTCATCGGGTGACAACCGCCGCTGCCCGCGGAAGGTGCACGTAACGCCGTACTCGTTCTCCAACCCGAAGATGCGCCTGTCCACACCGCAAGGCTATGCGGCAAAGAGCCTCGGACGGTAGGGATCAAGCCCGGCACACCGGACCGATCGTGGCCTCATACGCCCTGGCGTGCATGTTTACGCTGGCCGGATACCGCCCTTACGTCGTAGATCAGGCAAAACGAAACGCCCGTCGTGACCAGGGACGGTCACGACGGGCGGCACGAAATCCGTCTCACTCGTCGGGCGTGTCCTCCGCCGGAGCGCCGCCGTCGACCTCCTCGAGGAGCTGCTTGATGCGGGCCGCCGGCAGCCGGCGGAACAGCCGGTGGTCGCGGTTGCGGTCCAGGACGGCCACCTCGAGCTGGCCTGCCTCGAGGTGCCGATCGGCGTCCTGCTGCTCAAGGGCGTGCACGCCGACCCGGAGGGCACGCGCGAGGGCCATGCCCTCCTCGTAGCGCTCCTTGAGCGCGGCGGCCACCTGGTCGGCCTGGCCGCCCATGGCGACGTAGCCGTGCTCGTCGGCCACCGAGCCGTCGAAGGTCAGCCGGTAGATCTGGTCCGACGCCGCGTCGCCGCCGACCTCCGCGACGACGATCTCCACCTCGTACGGCTTGTTGGAGTCGGTGAAGACGGTGCCGAGGGTCGTGGCGTAGGCGTTGGCCAGGCCACGGGCGGTCACGTCACGGCGGTCGTACATGTAGCCGTTGACGTCGGCGTAGCGGACGCCGGCCTGGCGGAGGTTCTCGAACTCGTTGTACTTGCCGACCGCGGCGAACGCCATCCGGTCGTAGATCTCACTGATCTTGTGCAGAGCACGCGACGGGTTGTCGGCCACGAACAGGATGCCGTCGTCGTACTGCAGCACGACCACGCTGCGGCCCCGCGCGATGCCCTTGCGGGCGTAGTCGGCCTTGTCCTTCATCGCCTGTTCGGGCGACACGTAGAACGGCATGGACACCGGTGGCGTTCCTCACTACTCGATCGCGGACTGTTATCGCAGCGGTGCGGACGGACCGCCCGGGGCACGCATGCGCGCCTCGACGACCGTCTCCACCAGCGAGGTCACCTGCTCCTCCGGCACGCGCCGGTAACCGTCGGCCGTGATCGCCGCGACGACCGGGAAGATCCGGCGGGTCAGGTCGGGACCACCGGTGGCCGAGTCGTCGTCGGCGGCGTCGTACAGCGCGTGGAGGGTGGCCAGCACGGCGTCCTCCTCCGACAGGTCGGGGCGGAACAGCTTCTTCAGCGCTCCACGGGCGAAGACCGAACCGGAGCCGATGCTGTGGAAGTCGTGCTCCTCGTAGCGGCCGCCGGCGGCGTCGTAGCTGTAGATCCGGCCCGAGTCGCGTTCTTCGTCATAGCCGGAGAACAGCGGCACCACGACGAGCCCCTGCATCGCCATGCCGAGGTTGCCGCGTACGAGCGTCGCCAGCCGGTTGGCCTTGCCCTCCAGCGAGAGCGTGCGGCCCTCCATCTTCTCGTAGTGCTCCAGCTCCACCTGGAACAACCGCACGACCTCCAGGCCGAGGCCCGCGGTGCCCGCGATGGCGATGGCGGAGTACTCGTCGGCGCGGAAGACCTTCTCGATATCCCGCTGAGCGATCATGTTCCCGGCGGTCGCCCGCCGGTCCCCGCCCATCACCACGCCGCCCGGGAACGTCACCGCGACGATGGTCGTGCCGTGCGGGAAGTGCTCGGACGGGGGCGTGACCGAGGGCAGCTGGCGCTGTCCTGGCAGCATGCTCGGCGAGTACGCCGACAGGAACTCGGTGAACGACGAGGGGCCCTGGCTCATGAACGCGCCGGGCAGACGTCCTGGCGCGGAACCTTGCGACGTCACGCGACTCCTTCCAGTGGCAGCGGACGCGATCGCCTCCGCAACTCAGACCCTACTGTCACGGGAACGCCATGCGCATGCGTCATGATCCCTGCCCTCGTCCGCTCACGGCGAACCCGGCCGAAGCGGTCGGAGCCCAGGAGAACACGGGGGAATCGCGATCCGCCGGAGTCCCGGCGCGCGGGTTTCACGAGGAGGTGGTCCGGCCGGGGCCGCCCGGCCAGGTCAGGGGCCGTAAGGGCGTTCGTCGGCGGGCCGTACGACGGCCGGCTCGGAGGCCGGAGGCTGGTCAAGGCGATTCCGGGGGCCGAGGTCATACTGGTTCGTCCGTGGGCTCCGGCGCCGTACGGCGGCGGCGCGGCGTACGGGCCGGAGCGCTGGTGCGGCGGCCGGGCCGGGAGGCGACGCCGTCACGGGGACAGGTCGTTGGTGTCACCCGTGACGCCGAGGCCGGTACGCGGGACACACCGCGTCACCGCCCTCGCGTCTCCTCCCGCCCGGCACCGCCAAGCCGGGCGTGTGCCTACTGTCCGCCCTTCTGGACGTAGCTGCGGACGAACTCTTCGGCGTTCTCTTCGAGCACCTCGTCGATCTCATCGAGGATGGCGTCGACGTCGTCCGTGAGCTTGTCCTGCCGCTCCTGGACCTCCTCGGCCGGTGCGGTCTGGGTTTCGTCGACCTCGTCCTCACGACGGGTCGTCTGCTTCTGGCCGCCGGTGTCCCTCGTCGCCATGTTGAGCCTCCACTCCTCCCGAGAGACCCTGACTCTATCGTCGCTCGCCGACAACAAGTGGATCACTCACCCACCGTGTCCCACTGCGATCGGCGACCGGTCTCATGACGGGGTTATCGCCCGCAACGATCGCACCGAAACGGTCAAAGCGGCCACGACTGAGTGGAGATCGACGAGGAGCCCAGGAGCACGAGCGCCGCCTTCATGAGATATGTCACTGCATAAAGGGGTTAGTTCCGCCGCCCTGGCGATCACCAGGGCGGCGTTGCCACGTATTACTCGCCGGTGAGGGCGGTGACCAGCTCCGCTGCCGTACGGCAGCGGTCCAGGAGCTCGCCGACGTGCGCCTTGGTGCCGCGCAGGGGCTCCAGGGTCGGCACCCGCTGCAGCGACTCGCGGCCCGGCACGTCGAAGATCACCGAGTCCCAGGAGGCCGCGGCGACCGACTCGGCGTACTGACGCAGGCACCGGCCGCGGAAGTACGCGCGGGTGTCCACCGGCGGCTCCTCGATGGCCGCCTCGACCTCGGCGTCGGTGGTGATGCGCTGCATCCGGCCGCGGGCGACGAGCCGGTTGTACAGGCCGCGGTCCGGGCGGATGTCGGAGTACTGCAGGTCGACGAGCTGGAGCCGCGGGTGCGACCAGTCGAGCGAGTCGCGGCTGCGGTAGCCCTCGAGCAGCTCGAGCTTGGCCACCCAGTCCAGCTCGCGCGACAGCTGCATCGGGTCATCGCCCAGGCGGTGCAGCACCGACTCCCAGCGGTCCAGGATGTCGGTGGTCAGATCGTCGACGTCGGCGCCGAAGCGGTCCTCGACGTACTTGCGCGACTGCTCGAGGTATTCCATCTGCAGCTGCACCGCGGTCATCTTGCGGCCGTCGCGCAGCGTGAGCAGGTACTTGCACGACGGGTCGTGCGAGATCGCGCGCAGCGTCGCGACGGGCATGTCCACCGACAGATCGACGGTCAGGAAGCCGTCCTCGATCATGGCGAGGACCAGGCCGGTCGTGCCGAGCTTGAGGAAGGTCGAGATCTCGCTCATGTTGGCGTCGCCGATGATGACGTGCAGCCGGCGGTACTTCTCCGGGTCGGCGTGCGGCTCGTCACGGGTGTTGATGATCGGGCGCTTGAGCGTCGTCTCGAGGCCCACTTCGACCTCGAAGAAGTCGGCGCGCTGGCTGATCTGGAAGCCGTCGCCGCGGCCGTCCACGCCGATGCCGACGCGGCCCGCGCCGCACACGACCTGGCGGGTGACGAAGAACGGGGTGAGGTGCCGCACGATCTCCGAGAACGGCGTCTCCCGCTTCATCAGGTAGTTCTCGTGGCAGCCGTACGAGGCGCCCTTGTTGTCGGTGTTGTTCTTGTAGAGCTGGATCGGCTGCGTGCCGGGCACCTGCGCGGCTCGGCGCGCCGCGTCCGCCATGACCCGCTCCCCCGCCTTGTCCCAGATCACCGCGTCGCGCGGGTTGGTGCATTCGGGCGTGGAGTACTCGGGATGCGCGTGATCGACGTAGAGCCGCGCCCCGTTGGTGAGGATCACGTTGGCGAGCCCGAGATCCTCATCCGTCAGCTGCGTCGGGTCGGCCACCTCACGCGCCAGGTCGAACCCGCGGGCGTCCCGCAGGGGATTCTCCTCCTCGAAGTCCCACCGCGCCCGCCTGGCCTTCGCCGCCGATGCCGCGAGGTATGCGTTGACCACCTGTGAGGAGGTCACCATCGCGTTGGCCCCCGGCTGACCGGGCACGGAAATGCCGTATTCCGTCTCGATCCCCATTACCCGCCGCACACTCATAGACCTGAGCCTAATGCGCGTTGGCCGCGCTCCGATGGGGGGCGGCGCGATCGTGACCCGATTCCGCCCTCCGTAACGCGTTCAGGACACTCCGGCACGGGTCCGTACGGGTGCGAAGTCCGCGCGCGTGATCCGCGCGCGTGCGAAGGGCCGGTCTCCACCCGAATGATGACCTTCGACCGGGAGTGGACACCGCTCGCGCGGGTAGCCGGCGCTGACGCACGCGTCAGAGGGCGACGGTGACGCGGGAGGTACGGGAACGGGCTCCGCGCCCTCACAGCGCCACAGGACCCGCGAGAGGAACGGGCACACGGGTCCGGGAAATGCGATCGGCGTGCGGTGGCCGGAATCCCGGCCACCGCACGCCGACGCGTGAACTACAGGTACTGCCCGGTGTTGGCGACGGTGTCTATCGAACGGCCGGCCTCGGTGCCCTGCTTTCCGGAGACGAGCGTACGGATGTAGACGATCCGTTCGCCCTTCTTGCCGGAGATCCGAGCCCAGTCGTCGGGGTTCGTCGTGTTGGGCAGATCCTCGTTCTCACTGAACTCGTCGACACAGGCAGCAAGAAGGTGAGCGACCCTCATGCCCTTCTGCCCGGTGTCGAGGAATTGCTTGATGGCCATCTTCTTGGCCCGGTCGACGATGTTCTGGATCATCGCGCCGGAGTTGAAGTCCTTGAAGTAAAGGACTTCCTTGTCCCCGTTGGCGTAGGTCACCTCGAGGAAGCGGTTCTCCTCGGTCTCGGTGTACATCCGCTCGACGACCCGCTGGATCATGCCGTCGACCGTGGCGTCGGCCGAACCGTCGTGTTCCTTGAGGTCGTCCGGGTGCAGCGGCAGCCCGGTGAGGATGTACTTGGAGAAGATGTCCTTCGCCGCCTCGGCGTCCGGACGCTCGATCTTGATCTTCACATCGAGACGTCCCGGCCGAAGAATGGCGGGGTCGATCATGTCCTCCCGGTTGGAGGCACCGATCACGATGACGTTCTCCAGGCCCTCGACACCGTCGATCTCCGACAGCAGCTGGGGGACGATCGTGTTCTCGACGTCGGACGATACGCCCGACCCACGGGTGCGGAAGATGGAGTCCATCTCGTCGAAGAAAACGATCACCGGTGTACCCGCGGAGGCCTTTTCACGAGCACGCTGGAAGACCAGGCGGATGTGCCGCTCGGTCTCGCCGACGTACTTGTTCAAAAGCTCGGGGCCCTTGATGTTGAGGAAGAAGCTCTTCCCCTCGGCCCCGGTCTTCTCCGCCACCTGCTTGGCGAGGGAATTGGCGACCGCCTTGGCGATGAGCGTCTTGCCGCAGCCCGGCGGGCCGTACAGCAGGACGCCCTTGGGCGGGCGCAACTGGTGTTCGCGGAAGAGGTCTGCGTGAAGGTAAGGGAGTTCGACGGCGTCGCGGATCATTTCGATCTGCGGGCCGAGCCCACCGATCTCCTCGTAGGAGATGTCGGGGACCTCCTCAAGGACGAGCTCCTCTACCTCGGCCTTGTGGATCTTCTCGTACGCGTACCCGGACCGGGTGTCGAGCATGAGCGAGTCACCCGCGCGGAGCGGGATGTCGCGCAGCGGCTCGGCCAGCTTGATCACGCGTTCTTCGTCGGCGTGTGCGATGACGAGGGCGCGTTCGCCGTCTGAAAAGACCTCTTTCAGCATGACGACTTCGCCCTGCGTCTCGAACTCGAGAGCGGCGACGACGTTGAGCGCCTCGTTGAGCATGACCTCCTGGCCACGCCGCAACTCCTCGATCTCAACGCCCGGACTGACGTTCACCCGCAGCTTGCGACCACCGGTGAAGATGTCGACCGTGCCGTCCTCACGCGCGGCGAGGAACGTTCCGAAGGCCGACGGGGGTTGTGCGAGACGATCGACCTCCTCCTTGAGGGCGATGATCTGCTCTCGGGCTTCCTTGAGGGTCGCCACGATCCGTTCGTTCTGGCCTGTTACGGCAGCCAGACTTGCCTGCGCCTCGTGTAGGCGCTCTTCGAGTACACGAGTTTGTCGGGGGGATTCCGCGAGCTTGCGACGCAGCACGGAGATCTCCTCCTCGAGGAAGGAGACCTGCGTCTGGAGATCGCGGACCTCCTTTTCGTGCTGCGCCTTTCGCGCCCCGGCATCGTCACGAGCGGCCACGCTCGTCACCTCCTCAGGCAGAGACGACGACCTAACTGAAACCCTACCTATCCGGAGGGCGTCCGTAACCTGGCCGATGGGTACTCGTGTCGTGGTGTCTCGGCCCACACCCTCCCCTGATGGGCAGGTTCGCAGGTCGCAGCGGCCCCCGGTGGCCCCACCGGGCGCCGAAAAAGGAGGCACCTTCCAGCGCGCCGGACAGGGCCTGACGGCCGGTCAATCGGAGATCTGCCTCCGGAAGGCATGGGCCCTGCCTGAGGTGGGTAAAGATCGTCGGCCGCGCCGTTTCGGGGCCCCGCGGGTCAGTCGAGCGGGGTGGTTCCGGCGTCGGTCCCGGTCTCCGGATGGGCTCCCTTGGCGGGCCGCCGGCGGCGCGCCGGGGGCCGTACGCCGTCGGCCAGACGCCGCGCGGTGGCGAGGAAGCCGGTGTGACCGATCATGCGGTGGTCGGGGCGGACCGCGAGCCCGTCGACGTGCCAGGACCGCAGGAGCGTCTCGAAGGCGTACGGCTCGGCGAACGTGCCGTGCTCACGCAGGGCCTCGACGACACGGGACAGCTGGGTCGTCGTCGCGACGTACGCGCAGACGAGGCCGCCGGGTACGAGGGCCTTGGCGACGGCGTCGAGGCACTCCCACGGGGCGAGCATGTCCAGGACGACCCGGTCGACCTCGGTCTCGGTGATGGCGTCCTCGAGGGAGCCGACCGTCAGGCGCCACGCCGGGTGCGGGCCGCCGAAGTAGGCCTCGACGTTGCCGCGCGCGACGTCGGCGAAGTCCTCACGTCGCTCGTAGGAGGAGACCAGGCCGTGCTCGCCGACGGCCCGCAGCAGCCAGCAGGTCAGCGCGCCGGAGCCGGCGCCCGCCTCGACGACCCGGGCGCCCGGGAAGATGTCGGCCATCGTGACGATCTGCGCGGCGTCCTTGGGGTAGACGACCGCGGCGCCGCGCGGCATCCGTACGGCGTAGTCGTGGAGCAGCGGACGGAAGGCCAGGTAGTCGGAGCCGCCGGAGGAGCGGAACACCGAGCCCTCGGGGCTGCCGATGATCTCGTCGTGCGGGATGGAGCCCTTGTGGCTGTGGTAGAGCTTGCCGGCCTGGAGCGTGACCGTGTTGATCCGTCCCTTGGTGTCGGTGAGCTGAACCCGATCGCCGGATCGGAACGGCCCACGCGGGGCTCTGGGCATGCCGTGGCCGGCGGAGGTGGGTTCGGTCATGCTCCAAGGCTATCGAGCGCCGGGGAGCGCTCAGACCCCCGCGAAGGTCCTCGAGACGTCCTGGGCGGCCAGCACACCGTAGATCTCCCCGGTCGGCTCGACGAGGAGGTACTCGGTGGCCGGCGCGCGCCGGATGGCCGCGATGAGGTCCTCACCGGTGATGTCGGCCGGCAGGATGAGCTCCGGGCTGAGCGAACGCGTGAGCGAGGAGGCCTCGACCCACGGCCGCCGGTGCTCGGGCACGGCGTCCACGGCCTGCTCGCTGACGATGCCGAGCGGGCCGTCGTCGTGCCCGACGACGACGATCGCGCCCGCCCCCGCCTCGTTCGCCTGCCGGATCGCCTCGGCCAGCGGAACACCCTGCGTGACCCGTACCGCCCTGCGGGCGAGAGTGCGGGCGTTCAGCAGCGGGATCCGCTCGCGCATCCGCGCCACGCGGATCGCCTCCGTCGCGCCCACCCAGATGAACGACGCGACCATCGCGCCCCACAGCACCGTCAGCCAGCGGTCGCCCCCGCCCGTGGCCGACAGCATCGCGCTCAGGACCAGCACGCCGAGGGCGACGACCCGCCCGGTCCAGCCCGCCGCGACCGTCGCCGTACGCTGCCGGCCGGTGAGCTTCCAGACACCCGCGCGTACGATCCGGCCGCCGTCCAGCGGGAGGCCTGGCAGCAGGTTGAAGACCCCGACGATGAGGTTGGCGACCGTGAGCGCCTCGACGAGGAGCCGGCCGACCGGCGGAAGCGGCACCCAGCTCAGCGCGGCCCAGCCGGCGGCGGCGAGCACCAGCGACAGCAGCGGGCCGGCCGCGGCCACCAGGAACTCACGGCCGGGCGTACGCGGCTCGCTCTCGATCTCGGAGACGCCGCCGAGTACATGCAGCGTGATGGCCCGCACCGGCAGCCCGAACCACCGGGCGACGACCGAGTGGCTGAGCTCGTGCACGAGGACCGAGCCGTACAGCAGCACCGCGTACGCGAACGCGACGAGGTAGCTGAAGGGCCGGTCGACGAACCGCACCGCGGTCGGCTCGAACATCACCACGATCACGATCGCGACGATGAACCAGGTGGGTGAGACGTAGACGGGAATGCCGAAGGGACGCCCCATGAGGATCCCCGGCCGGCCTGGACGGTCATCGCCGCGGGGCGCGCTGTCTGCCACGCCCCGATGCTACGTGCCCCGGGCACACCGTCCACGCCTACGACGCGGTGTGACGGCATGGCTCGCGGGCGGCCCGCCACCGTACGCGACGGGTCGGTGACACCCCGCCCGGCGCGGGCGGGACATCGCGGTGCCCTCGTGCGCGCCGGATGCCCCTGTGGCGCGGGCGGTTCCGGCGGCGTTCTGTCGCCGTGCTCCCCTAGGGTTGCCCGCATGACGGCGATCGGCACGCACGGTGGCACGGACGGTGAGACGGGCGAGGCGGTCGCGCCGGACGGCGGGGGCACGGTCGGCACGATGACGGGCACCACGGCGAGCGCGGCCGTGGACGCGTCGGCCGGCTCCGCGGTGGAGGCGGCCGTCGTCGGGTCGCTGTCGCCGTCGCGGGCCGGGGACTTCATGACGTGTCCGCTGCTGTACCGGTTCCGCGTGATCGACCGGATCCCGGAGCGGCCGAGCGCGGCGGCGACGCGAGGCACGCTGGTGCACTCCGTGCTGGAGCGGCTGTTCGACATGCCGGCGGGGGCGCGTACCCCGGCGGCGGCGCTCGAGCTGCTCGGCCCGGAGTGGGACCGGCTGCTGGCCGAGGAGCCGGAGCTCGCCGGGCTGTTCGAGGACGAGGACGACAGCGAGACCGCCCACGCGGAGTGGCTGGCGGAGGCGCGTTCGATGGTGGAGCGCTACTTCACGCTGGAGGACCCGCGACGGCTGGAGCCGGCCAGCCGCGAGCTGTACGTCGAGACGGTCCTGGAGTCCGGGCTGCGGCTGCGCGGCTACATCGACCGGGTGGACGTCGCGCCGACGGGCGACGTACGCGTGGTCGACTACAAGACGGGCAAGGCGCCGCGGGCCGACTTCGAGGCGCGCGCGCTGTTCCAGATGAAGTTCTACGCGCTCGTGCTGTGGCGGCTGAAGGGTACGGTGCCAAGGCTGCTGCAGCTCATGTACCTCGGCAACGGCGAGATCCTGCGCTACGCGCCGGACGAGGCCGACCTGCGCGCGACCGAGCGAAAGGTGGAGGCGCTGTGGCGGGCGATCCGCCGCGCCATGGACTCCGGCGAGTGGCGGCCGCGTACGAGCCGTCTCTGTGACTGGTGCGACCACAAGCAGCGCTGCCCCTCCTTCGGCGGCCAGCCGCCGCCCCTCCCGGTCGCGGCCGCCCCGGCGCCGGTCGTCGAGACGCTGTCCCCCCGAGACACACGCGACGACGTCTGACCGGGACGCGCGGACTGACCCGCGCGGGTCACGACGTGGCTTCCGGACCCACCCTTTTCGGCAGCACTTCGACCACCTCCTACCGCGGCCTGCGGTGCTTCAAGTGCGCCGACGCCGGTCGGTTCTGGGCCACGGACCAGGCCCTCAGGGATGAGGTGTGACGCGGGTCTCCTCCCTGGGGATGAGCGGGGATCGGCGCGCAGGATGGCGTGGGCGCGGTCCGGTGGGACCTACGGTGAAGGGGTGTCCGAGCTTCTCCGTCGCCGTCGTGCGTGGCTTGGGTCGCATCCCGTCGCGGCGGATGCGCTCACGGCCGCGTTCCTGACGCTGGTCTCCCTGCTGGCGCTCTTCTTCCAGGACGAGCCCGGCCTGGTCGGCCGCGCCCCGGACGCACTGAGCGGGGTGCTCTCGTCACTGGCGGTGATGTCGCTGTCGCTGCGCCGGCGGCTTCCGGTCGTGGTGCTCGCCGTGGTGTCGGCGCTGTGCGTGGGCATCACCGCGTCCGGTTATGGCCTGTCCCCCGGCCCGGTGCTGGCGTTCCTCGCCGCGCTGTACACGGTGGCGGCACACCGGGGCCTGGCGCGGAGCCTGCCGGCCGGCGCGGCGGCGCTCGGGGTTCTGATCATCCTGCTGTCGATCCTCGGCCTGGACTTCTGGCAGGCGGCGAGCAACGCGGTCCTGTTCGTCGGCGTGTGGTGGCTCGGCCGGAGCCTGCGGCTGCGGCGGGCCTACCTCGACGAGCTGGAGTCGCGCGCGCGGCGGCTGGAGCGGGCGCGCGAGGCCGACTCGCGTGCCGCGCGTACGGAGGAGCGGTCCCGTATCGCGCGGGAGCTGCACGACGTCGTCGCCCACCATGTCAGCGTGATGACGGTGCAGGCCGGTGCCGCGCGGCGGATCCTGCACCGTGATCCGGAGGCGGTACAGGACGCGCTGACCACGATCGAGCAGATGGGGCGCACCGCGCTGGGCGAGATGCGGCGGCTGGTCGGGGTGTTGCGCACCGAGGCCGAGCCCGTACGCAGCGAGCTGGCGCCCCAGCCGGGCGTGCACGACGTGGCCCGGCTGGTCGAGCAGCTCAGGGAGACGGGGCTGCGGGTGCAGCTGTGGATCGAGGGCGAGAGCCGGTCGCTGTCGCCGGGTGTCGACCTCGCGGCGTTCCGGCTGGTGCAGGAGGCGCTGACGAACACCCTGAAGCACGCGGGCCCGCAGGCGCGCGCGTGGGTGCGCATCCAGTACGCCGAGCGGCAGCTCAGGGTCGAGGTCGAGGACGACGGCCGCGGGCTGGCCGCGGGCCTCGGTCGGTCGGGAGCGGGCAACGGACACGGCCTGATGGGCATGCGAGAGCGCGTGGCCCTCTATGGTGGCGATCTGCGGATCGGTCCGCGCTCGGGCGGTGGGTTCGAGGTCCGCGCCCGATTCCCGTTGGAGGTCTAGTGACGATCAGGGTGCTCCTCGTCGATGATCAGCCGCTGCTGCGCACCGGCTTCCGGCTCATCCTCGAGGGCGAGCCGGACATCGCCGTGGTCGGCGAGGCCGGTGACGGGGCGCGCGCCGTGGAGCTGACCCGTACGCTCCTGCCGGAGGTCGTCCTGATGGACGTCCGCATGCCGGGCGTCGACGGGATCGAGGCGACGCGCCGGATCGTCCGCGAGGGCGCCGCCACCCACGATCCCCGTGTACTGATCCTGACCACCTTCGACCTGGACGAGTACGTCGTCGAGGCCGTACGCGCGGGGGCGAGCGGGTTCCTGCTCAAGGACGCGCCCCCGGAGGACCTGGTGGCCGCGATCCGCATCGTGGCGGCGGGCGACGCGATCGTCGCGCCGAGCGTGACGCGGAGGCTGCTGGACCGGTTCGCGACGCGGCTGCCGTCGGTACGCGAGGCGTCGCCGCCGTCGGGCCTGCGCACGCTGACCGAACGCGAACTCGAGGTGCTGCAGCACGTGGCGCGCGGCCTGTCCAACGCGGAGATCGCGGCGCAGCTGGTCGTCAGCGAGACGACCATCAAGACGCACGTGGGCAACCTGCTGGCCAAGCTCGGGCTGCGCGACCGCGTCCAGGCGGTGGTCTTCGCGTACGAGACCGGCCTCATCCAGCCCGGCCAGACGTAGGGCGTGTCCGATGGGTCTTGGCCGTCGCGAGCGCCGCGCAGCAGGCTGAAGATCCACCGGACACGCCCTAGTCCGGCGGGAGGAGAGGCTCCGCCGCGAGGCGGAGCCGAAAGTCCGTTCCGGCGGCCGAGGTAGGCGCGGTCGCGCGGACTTAGCGTGGGTGGAGCCACTTCGCAGCGAGGAGCCTCCCCACGTGACAACCATCGGTGGGCCTACACCCCTGGCCGCGCGCGCGGTCCGGATCAGCAAGGTGTACGGCCGGGGCGACGCGCGGGTCGTCGCCCTCGACGAGGTGTCCGCCGAGGTGCCGCGCGGCCGGTTCACCGCCGTCATGGGGCCCTCGGGCTCGGGCAAGTCGACGCTCCTGCACTGCATGGCCGGGCTGGACTCGGTCGACTCCGGTGAGGTCCGGATCGGCGAAGTCGAGCTGACGCGGCTGAGCGACAAGCGGCTCTGCCTGCTGCGCCGCGACCGGATCGGGTTCGTGTTCCAGGCGTTCAACCTGCTGGCGTCGCTCTCCGTCCTGGACAACATCACGCTGCCGCTCACCATCGCGGGCCGCGGGCCCGACCCGGTGTGGCTGAACACCGTGATCGACGCGCTCGGGCTGCGGGACCGGCTCCGGCACCGGCCGGGCGAGCTGTCCGGCGGGCAGCGCCAGCGGGTGGCGTGCGCCCGCGCCATGGTCGGCCGGCCGGAGATCATCTTCGCCGACGAGCCGACCGGCAACCTGGACTCCCGCTCGAGCGCGGAGGTCCTGTCGTTCCTGCGCAACTCCGTACGGGAGATGGGCCGGACCGTCGTCATGGTCACCCACGACCCGCTGTCCGCCGCGTACGCCGACCGTGCCCTGTTCCTCGCCGACGGCCGCGTGGCCGGCGAGATGACCGAGCCCACCGCCGAGGGCGTCCTGGAGCGCATTAAGGACTTCCAGCCGACCCTCCTTGCCGGCTAGCACGCCCTAACGGCGGCCGAGGGTGGCGAGGTCGTAGGCGGCATAGGCCGGGTGGACGTGGACGTTGGTCAGGGCGTCCGGACGGTAGAGCAGGGTCCGCTCGTCGAGCAGCGGTACGAAGGCCCCGGAGGCGAGCACGGCGCGGTCGGCGTCGGCCCACAGGCCCGTACGGCGGGCCGGGTCGGGCGTGGCGAGCGCGTCGCGCAGGAGCCGGTCGACCGCCTTGTCGCGCAGCTCCATGACGTTGTGGTTGCCGGTCTTGGCGACCGGACCGGTGAGGGGCCGCAGGAAGGCGTACGGAGTGGGGGCGTCGGCCGCCCACGCGTCGAGCACGATGCCGAGCCCGTGCGCGTGGACGTACGACGGCGAGCCGGCCGTACTCCCCCACTGGAACGCCGACAGCCGCGTGACGGTGGCGTGGATCCCGACGTCGGCGAGCGAGCGGCTCAGCGCCCCGGCCGCCGCGATGTCCGATGGCCGGTCGGAGCGGACCGCGATGGCGGTGCCGAACCCGCCGGGACGGCCACAGGCGCGCAGCTCGGTACGCGCGCGTGACAGGTCGCGGGTCGTTCCGGGCGACGGGTGGTACCCGTCCAGCGTCGGCGGCAGGACGGTCGTCGCGACGTCGCCCGTGGCGGGTCCGCCGTAGGCGGCCTGGACCGCGGTGTGATCGACGGCGTACCCGACGGCGCGACGGCAGTGCGCGTCGTCGAAGGGCGCCACCCCGGCCGGCAACATCGCGTAGCGCGCCAGCCCGGTGAGCGGGTCGTCGCTGCGGGCCTTCAGCGACGGCGAGGACAGGATGGTCTCGCGGGTGGCCGGCTGGACCCCCGCGCCGGTCGGGTCGGCGTCGGCGGTGCCGGCGAGCAGCCGGGCGTCCACGTCGGCGGCGGCGACCCGCTCGGTGACCTCGATCCGGTCGGGCAGCGCCGTACGCACCGGGTCGGCCTTCCAGTGCGGGTTGCGCACGAGGGTGAAGCCCGTGCCGACGACGTGGCGTTCGAACCGGTACGGGCCGGTCGACAGCGGATGCCGCTCGTAGTGGAGGCGGGTGTCGGCGGCCTTGGGCACCGGCGCGGTCTGCGGGTTCGCGACGAGCCGGTCGAAGTCGGCGAACGGCCGCTTCAGGTGGAAGACCACGGTGTGGTCGTCGGGCGTGGTGACGCCGGTGAAGTGGTCGAGGTCCTTGTCGAGGTACGGGCCCCAGTACGTCCCGGTCAGGACGTCGCGCAGGTCGCGCGGGCCGTCCGTGAGCTCGGCGCTGTAGTTGCTGCGCGCGACGGCGTACTCGACGTCGCGGGCGCGTACCGGCGTGCCGTCCTCGTAGGTGACGCCGGGGCGCAGCCGGTAGGTCCAGGTGCGCCCGCCGTCGCCCGGCTTCCCGAGCGAGGTCGCCAGGTCCGGTACGACGCGCACGCCGGGCCCCGGGGCGAACGTCACGAGGGAGCGCGCGTACAGGCGCGCGAGGTCGGCGCCGTACGCGAACCCGATGTCGCCGGGGTCCAGCGAGACGGGGACGTCCGTCATGACGAGCCGTAGCGTGCCGCCGCGCGCGGCGGAGGCACGTACGACCTTGGAGGACGCCTCGTCGAACGTCGTGTCCGGCCGTGCCGCGCCGCGTTCGCCACCGCATCCGGCCAGGGCGAGCGCGAGCAGCGTCACGTATGTCGCGGTTCTGGCTCTCACCGGTAAATCATTGCAATCAGTGCATCATTGCACCAAGCGCACCCGATGAGACGTTCGACACCTCGGGACCGTCAGGCGAGTCCCGCGGCCTTGGCGATCGTGCCCTCGGCGTCGGACGGGGCGTTCTCCGGGAAGTGGCAGGCGACGCTGCGACCGGGGAGAAGCTCGACCATCGGCGGCTCGACCTTGCCGCAGACCTCCTGGGCCTTCCAGCACCGGGTGTGGAAGCGGCAGGCCGGCGGCGGGTTCAGGGGGCTGGGCACGTCGCCCTGGAGCCGGATCCGCTCGCGGTCGCCACGCCCGCGCGGCTCCGGGATCGGAACCGCCGACAGCAGCGCCACCGTGTACGGGTGCATCGGCGCGGCGTACAGCTCGGCGTTGCTGGACAGCTCGACCATCTTGCCGAGGTACATGACGCCGACCCGGTCCGAGATGTGCCGCACGACCGACAGGTCGTGGGCGATCACGACGTAGGTCAGGTCGAACTCGTCCTGCAGGTCCTCGAGCAGGTTGACGACCTGCGCCTGGATCGAGACGTCGAGGGCGGACACCGGCTCGTCGGCCACGATGAGCTTCGGCCGCAGCGCGAGCGTACGGGCGATGCCGATGCGCTGCCGCTGACCGCCGGAGAACTCGTGCGGGTAGCGGTTGTAGTGCTCCGGGTTGAGCCCCACGACGTCGAGCAGGTCCTGGACGGCCTTCTTGACGCCGGACTCGGTCTCGACCTTCTGCAGCCGGAACGGCGCGCCGACGATCGAGCCGACCGTCTTGCGCGGGTTCAGCGACGAGTACGGGTCCTGGAAGATCATCTGGATGTCGCGCCGCAGCGGCCGCATCGTGCCCTGCGAGACATGCGTGATGTCGTGACCCTCGAAGACGATCTTGCCGTCCGTCGGCTCGATGAGCCGCGTGATCATCCGGCCGGTGGTGGTCTTGCCGCAGCCGGACTCGCCCACCAGGCCGAGCGTCTCGCCCTTGCGCACGGAGAAGTCGACGCCGTCGACCGCCTTGACCGCGCCTACCTGCCGCTTGAGAATCGCCCCGCGGGTGACCGGGAAGTGCTTGCGAAGGCCGCTGACCTCGAGCAGGGCCTCGCCCGGTTCGCCGGCCGGCCGCGTCTCATCCACGACCGTGCTGTCGGGTGTGGTCAACTGTCTCTCCCGTTCACTCCGGCGGTACGGCCGGTTCCGCGCGACGGCGGGACGCGCCCGCCGCTGACGTCTCCTACGTTCACAGCGCCGGCCGGATCTCTTCGGTCCAGATCCGATTGCGGTCCGACCGGCCGAGGTGGCAGGCCGCCTTGTGACCCGGCGCGACCTCGCGCAGCTCCGGCCGCTCGTTCTCGCTCCGGCCCTCGTTCAGCTCCGCGTACGCGCAGCGCGGGCTGAACGCGCAGCCCTGCGGCACGTTGATGAGGCTGGGCGGGCTGCCCTTGATGGGCAGGAGGCGCTCGGACCGGTCGCGGTCCAGACGCGGCATCGACCCGAGCAGACCCCAGGTGTAGGGGTGCTCCGGCTCGTCGAAGATCTCCTCGACGGCGCCGTACTCCACGCACCGGCCGCCGTACATGACGAGGATGTCGTCGGACAGCTCCGCGACCACACCGAGGTCGTGGGTGATGATGATGACGGCGGAGTTGAACTCCCGCTGCAGGTCCCGGATGAGGTCGAGGATCTGCGCCTGCACCGTCACGTCGAGCGCGGTGGTGGGCTCGTCGGCGATCAGCAGCTCGGGGTCGCACGACAGGGCCATCGCGATCATCGCGCGCTGCCGCATCCCGCCGGAGAACTGGTGCGGGTAGTCGTCGACCCGCTTGTCCGGCTGCGGGATGCCCACGCGGTCCAGCATGTCGATGGCGTGCTTACGCGCCACCTGCTTGGAGACCCGGTTGTGCAGCCGGTACGCCTCGACGATCTGCGCGCCGATCGTATAGAAGGGGTGCATCGACGACAGCGGGTCCTGGAAGATCATGGACATCTTCCGGCCGCGCAGGCGGCGGACCGCCTCGGGCGACGAGTCCACGATCTCCTGGCCGTCGAGCCAGATCTTCCCGGAGACCCTGGCGTTCTTGCGATTGTGCAGGCCGAGCAGTCCGAGGCTGGTGACGCTCTTGCCCGAGCCGGACTCCCCGACGATGCCGAGCGTACGGCCGCGTTCGAGGCCGAAGGACAGGCCGTCGACCGACTTCACCAGACCGTCGTCGGTCGGGAAGTGGATCCGCAGGTCCTGGACCTCCAGGAAGCTCTGCGGCTGCTGGACCTCCGTCGTCTCCTGGGTCATGACAGCCTCACCCTAGGGTCGATCACCGCGTACAGGACGTCGACGACGAGGTTGGCCAGCACGATGAAGAACGCGCCGAGCATCACCACGCCGAGGACCCGCGGCAGGTCGTTGTTGTTGATCGAGTCGATGGCGAACTTCCCCATGCCCGGCAGGGAGAACGTCCCCTCGGTCAGCACCGCGCCGCCCAGGAGCGTCCCGAGGTCGATACCGAAGATCGTCAGTACCGGCGTGAGGGTCGCGCGCAACGCGTGTCTGACGACGACGGTGCGTTCGGGCAGGCCCTTGGCCCGCGCGGTGCGGATGTAGTCCTCGCCCATGGTCTCGAGCATTCCGGCCCGGGTGAGCCGGGCGTAGAGCGCCGCCTGGAGGAAGGCCAGGGTGACCCAGGGCAGGACGAGGTTGGACGCCCACGTGACCGGATTCTGCGTCAGCCCCACGTACGTTCCCGCGCCGGGGAACCACTGCAGGTTGTCGCGGAAGATGGCCAGGGACAGCAGTCCGGTGAAGAAGATCGGAAGAGAGACGCCGGCGAGCGCCAAGCCCATCGAGAGCCGGTCGACGGCACTCCCGCGCTTGAGCGCGGAGATGACACCGGTCGTCACGCCGAACAGCAGCCAGATGACGGCCGCGCCGCCCGCGAGCGACAGCGTGACCGGCAGCCGGTCCAGAAGGTCCGGCCAGACCGGCGTCTGGTTGATGAAGGAGTAACCGAAGCACGGCGGCCCGCAGTACACCTTCGAAGGTCCGAAGTTGTAGTGCGCCCCGATGACGATGCCCTTGATGAAGTTCCAGTACTGGATGACCAGCGGCTTGTTCAGGCCGAGCCGGACCTCGACTTCGTGGATCGCCTGCGGACCGGCGCTCTTGCCGACGTAACGCGAGGCCAGGTCGGCGCTGCTGGCGCCCGTCAGCCTCGGGACGAGGAAGAAGATCGCGAACGTCACCATGCTCACGATGATGAGCAACGCCACGGCGGCGACCAGGCGCCGAATGAGGAATGTGACCACAGTGCGTGGCTGCGGCGGCCGACGGACGGGCTTACCGCCCGCCGGCCGCCGATGCCTTCACCTGCCTTCTATGAAACGGGGGTTACTTCACGCCCATTTGCGCGTAGTCGTACAGGCCGTTGAGGCCCTGGTTCACGTATGCGTTCTTGACGCCCGGCGGACGGTAGAGCAGGCCCTTCACGTCCAGGAACGGCACGATATAGGCGTCGTCCATGACCTTGGCGTCGATCTGGGCATAGATCGCGTTACGCGCGTTGAGGTCACCCGTCACCGTCGCCTTGTCGATCAGGGCGTCCACGGCCGGGTCCTTCACACCGAGGTTGGTGTTACCGGCCGGGCGGATGACGCGGCTGTCGACGATCTGGGACAGGTAGCCGAAGCCCTCCGGCCAGTCGGCGCCCCACGCCATCATCATCAGGCCGAGGCCGTTCTTCTTCACGTAGTCCGGCTTGCCGGCGTACAGCTTGAAGTAGTCGCCCTGCGGGAACTTCTTGATCTCGGCCTTGATGCCGACCTTGGCCAGCCCCTGCTGCAGCGCGAGCGCGGCGTTGACCTCCTTGGGCCGCTCGGTGCGGGCCGAAAGGACGGTGCTGAAGCCGTTCGGCTTGCCGCACTGCTGCAGCTCCGACTTGGCCTTGGCGAGGTCACCGTGGTTGCCCGCGCCGTTCGGGTACGGGTTGATGTCCTGGTTGCCCGGGATCAGCGGCATCAGCAGGTGGGTCGCGATGTCGCCACCGGTGAGCGGGCCGCCGAACGCGGTCTGCATCGCCTGCTTGTCGGTCGCGTACTCCACCGCGCGGCGGCAGTGGACGTTGTCGAACGGCGCGACGTCGCTGGAGATCGCGGTGTACCAAAGACGCGCGGTCGGCGCGGCGTCGGCGTTCTTCTTCAGGTTCGGGTTCGACTGCACCCGCGCGGCCGCGGCCGCCTGCAGACCCGTGCCGGCCACGTCGACGCCCACCGAGCCGGCGAGGAGCCGGTTGTCGATGTCGTCGGCGTTGACGCCGATCTGGACCTCGATGCGGTCCGGGAGCTGCTTACGGTTCGGGTCGGTGCTCGGGTCCCAGTTGGTGTTGCGCACCAGGGTGAGCGACTTGCCCGGCGTGTAGTTCTCGAACTTGAACGGGCCGGTCGCCACCACGTGCTGCTTGTAGCTCGGACCCGTGTCCTTCGCCTGCGGTACCGGAATGGTGGCCGGCAGCATCGCGAAGTAGTCGAAGGCCGCGAACGGCTTCTTCAGGTGGAAGACGATCGTGTTGTCGTCCGGGGTCTCGATCGCCTTCAGGCCGAGTTTGCCGGGCGTCTTGTCCTTGTAGGGCGTGGTGTAGCCCTGCAGGTCGAGGTAGTCGTTGAAATACGTCGGCCCGTTGGGGAACGAGTTCTTGTCCAGCGACCGCTCGACGTCGTACTTGACGTCCTGCGCCCGTACCGGCGTGCCGTCCTCGAACTTCACGCCCGGCTTGAGCTTGTAGGTCCAGGTCTTGAAGTCGGCGCTGTGCTGGCCGGCCGCCTGCGCGAGGTCCGGGACCAGCTTGAGGCCCTCGGGACCGGGCGAGGACTTGAACATCATCAGCGAACGGCCGTAGAGCCGGGAGAAGTCCCAGGAGTAGCCGTAGTAGGTGTCCGCCGGGTCGACGTTGTCCCAGTCGCCGGAGTTGGCGAGCTTGAGCGTGCCGCCGGTCTTGTCCGACGCGTTGACGACACCGGTCATCGCCGCGTTGAACGTACCGTTCCCGCCGCCGCTACCGCCGGAACCGCCGCCGGTGCCGCCACAGGCGGCAAGGACGAGGGCCAGCACGGCTCCCGTCGCCACTAGAGGGGTTTTTCTCCTCATTTGGTGACATTCCTCCTTTAGGAACGGACTCACACGATCCGATCGAAACTGCTTGTGGTCAGCGGGCACGGGGGTCGAGAGCGTCGCGGAGACCGTCACCGAAGAGGTTGAAGGCCAGGACCGTGACGAAGATCGCCAGACCGGGGATGAGCATGAACCAGGGGTCGACCGAATAGATCGGGACCGCCTGCGCGAGCATGCCGCCCCAGGTCGGAGTGGGTTCGTTGACCCCGACGCCGAGGTAGGACAGTGCCGCCTCGAACAGGATGTTCGTCGGGATGAGCAGCGTCGAGTACACGAGAAGCGGCGCGATGAGGTTCGGCAGCAGCTCGCGGAACAGAATGTAGGGCGCCCGCGCCCCCATCGAGCGCGCCGCGTCGACGAACTCCCGCTCCCGCAGCGAGAGCGTCTGACCGCGGATGATCCGGCCGATGTAGGCCCAGTTGAAGAAGCCGATGATGAAGATCAGGAGCCCGACCCGCAGCCCGTTGCCCTCCAGCCCGAACACCTTGCCCTGGACGACGCCGGCGAGCGCGATCGCGAACAGGAGGATCGGGAAGGCGAGGAAGACGTCCATCGCACGCGCGATCACGGTGTCGACCCAGCCGCCGAAGTAGCCGGCGATGATGCCGAAAACGGCGCCGATGACCACCGAGAGCATCGTCGCGAGGAACGCGATGACCAGCGAGATCCGGGCGCCGTAGACGACGCGGCTGAAGATGTCGCGGCCGTTCGTGGGCTCGATGCCGAGCAGGAACTTGCCGCTGACGCCCGAGTGCCAGGGGCCGTGGAGCGGACGCTGGAGGTTCGGGTCGATCTGGTCCTGGTGGAACTCGGCCGGCGGGTGCCCGACCCACTTGACCAGCAGTGGGGCGGCGATCGCCATCACGACGAGCAGGAGTACCAGGACACCGCCGGACATGGCCACCTTGTCACGGCGCAGCCGCAACCAGGCGATCTGGCCGAGCGAACGTCCCTCGACCTTCTTTCCGAGACCCGCGAGTACGGCTTCCGGCTGCGCCTCGACCTCGGCTCCAGAGACCTCGATCGGTGCGGTCACTACAGGTACCTCCCACATTCGGCAGCGTTGCCGTCAAGGGACCGCCCGTCACTCCACGCGAAAGACCGGGCATTTCAGTCCATTGGAGAGGGAACCTACCTCCCCCGGGATGACTCTCATGCCCGTGGGTAGGCGAGCGCTAGTACCCGTGTCTCGATTGTGATCTCGTCGTCATCAAGGCAACACGTGATGTTACGAACCGTCGAGCGCATCGCTGCGCAGCGTCACCACGGGATGACAAACCCGCAGGTCATTAGCTGATGCCGCGCTCCTTCAAGATCTTCTCGATGTCCGCGAGATCGGGGTCGGCGGCCGCACCGCGCTCCTCGACCGCGCCCGCGGGCGCGCGCCCCGAGGGGGCCTGGGGACGCCCGGCGGCAGGCTTACTCTCCGTGCCCTTGCGCAGCATCACGCCGGACGTGACGTACAGCAGCCCGCCGAGGCCGAACAGTGCGACGCCGGCCCATTTGACCGGGCTGAACACCAGGTCGGCGAGGAAGGTCGTCAGGCCGGTGAGGTACGCGGCGATCGGCAGCGTCGACCAGGCGGCGCCACGCATCCCGGAGGCCGCGCCACGCCTGCGATAGGCGGCCCAGCTGCCGAACAGGCCGAGCCCGCTGGCGCCGAGGCTGATCAGGAAGAGGAGCGTATGGGTCATGCCACCAAGGATTACACGATATGACTCGATTGGGGCTCCTCCCGTGGGACGGTCCCGCGCTACTCCCCCGGCATGACCCCGTCCGTGAGCGCCCGGCTGGCTCGTGCCCATGCTCCTGGTCGCCCCGGAGGCGATCGCCGCGCCGTCGGTGACCGCGCGCGGCCTGCCCTCGTCGGCCACCGGCTGGTGGATGCCGCGATGCCGGTGGGCATCGTGCTCGGCGAGCTCTCCGGGATCCGGTGGATCCCCGCCGCGTGGCGCGGACGCCTCACCGGGCCGCCGGCCGCCTGCGGGTGCGTCCCGCCGGTGGCGCTCGCGCTGCGCCCGGGGATCGCCGGCGCCCTGACGCTGCTGTGCGCCACCGGCCTGTGCGGCGCCTACGTGCTCGGCCTGGACCAGTTGCTCCTCGACGTCACCCCGCGCGAGCTGTTCGGCCGCGCGTACACGGTGAACTCCTCGGTGCTGATGACGACGCAGGGGCTGGGGTTCGCGGGGGCGGGGGCGGTCGCGGAGCTGCTGCCGCCGGACATCGTGATCGCGGGCGCGGGAGTGGCGGGCCTGGCCACGGTGGCGGTCTTCGGCCGGCGCGCGGTGCCGGTCAGACCAGGGAGCGGAGCCGCGCGAGGTCGACGCCGCGCAGCGAGGTGAGGACCGTACGGCCGGGCGCCTCTTCGATCGGCACCACGCTGGGCACCACCACGACGTGGCAGCCCGCGGCGGTCGCGCTCGCCGTGCCGTTCGGGGAGTCCTCCAGGGCGACGCACCGGAACGGGTCGACGTCCAGCAGCCGCGCGGCGGTCAGGTACGGCTCCGGGTGCGGCTTGGTGTTGGTGACCTCGTCGCCCGAGACGGTCACCGTGAAGCGGTCCCGCCCGATCCCGTCGAGGGCGTACTCCATCAGCGACCGGTGGGTGGAGGAGACCAGGGCCGAGGGCACGCCGGCCTCGCGTACCTCGTCGAGGAGCTCCTTGGCGCCGGGCATCATCGGGACGTTCGCGCGGAGCCGCTCGGACATGCCGTCCATGAGACGGTCGCCGACCTCCTTGGGCGTGGCCACCGGCCCGGTCAGGGCCAGCATGTACGCGACGGTGCGATCGAGTGACCCGCCGACCAGCGACGCCTGGTGCTCGGGGCCCCACTGCCCGCCGAGCCAGGCCATGACCTGGGCCTCGGCGTCGTACCAGAGGCGCTCGGAGTCCACGAGCAGCCCGTCCATGTCGAACAGGACCCCCTGAAACACGTGTACCGCCTCCTCGCCGCCGGGAATGGGGCAACGAAGCCTACGTGAGGTTCCGGCCGGACGGGACCGCCCGGCCGGAACGCCAGGTGATCAGGTGTTGAAGTACTTCGCCTCGGGGTGGTGGATCACGATCGCGTCGGTGGACTGCTCGGGGACGAGCTGGAACTCCTCCGACAGCGTCACGCCGATCCGCTCGGGACGGAGCAGGTCGACGATCTTGGCGCGGTCCTCCAGGTCGGGGCAGGCACCGTAGCCCAGCGAGAAGCGGGCGCCGCGGTAGCCGAGCTTGAAGAACTCCTCGATGTCCTCGGGGTCCTCACCGCCGAAGCCGAGCTCGGAGCGTACGCGGGTGTGCCAGTACTCGGCCAGGGCCTCGGCGAGCTGCACGGACAGGCCGTGCAGCTCGAGGTAGTCGCGGTAGGCGTTCTTCTCGAAAAGGTCCTGCGTGGTACCGCTGACCTTCGAGCCGACCGTGACGAGCTGGAAGCCGATCACGTCGGTCTCCCCGGACTCTCGGGGCCGGAAGAAGTCGGCGAGGCACAGGTGCCGGTCCCGGCGCTGGCGCGGGAAGGTGAAGCGGGTCCGCTCGGAGCCGTCGTCGTTCAACACGACGACGTCGTCGCCCTCGCTGACGCACGGGAAGTAGCCGTAGACGATGCCTGCCTCGACCAGGCCCTCGGACTGGATGCGATCGAGCCACATCCGCATCCTCGGGCGGCCCTCGGTCTCGACCAGCTCCTCGTACGACGGCCCGTCGCCGCCGCGCGCCGCCTTGAGCCCCCACTGACCCATGAAGGTCGCGCGCTCGTCGAGGTAGGCGGCGTAGTCGGCCATCGGGATGCCCTTGATGACCCGGTCGCCCCAGAACGGCGGTGTGGGGAGCTTGTTGTCCGTCGCGACGTCGGACCGGGCCGGCATGTTCTCCGGCTCGGTGACCTCGAGCTTGGCGCCGGTCTTGACGCGGCGCTCGCGCAGCGGCGGGAGCTTCGCGCCGGCCTCGCCGCGCTTGACGGCCATCAGGGCGTCCATGAGCCGCAGGCCCTCGAAGGCGTCGCGGGCGTACCGCACCTCGCCCCCGAACAGCCCGGCCAGGTCCTGCTCGACGTAGGCACGAGTCAGGGCGGCGCCGCCGAGCAGCACAGGCCAGCGTTCGGCCAGCCCACGGGAGTTGAGCTCCTCGAGGTTCTCCTTCATGATCACCGTCGACTTGACCAGCAGGCCCGACATGCCGATGACGTCCGCGCGGTGCTCCTTGGCGGCGTCCAGGATCGCCGACATCGGCTGCTTGATGCCGAGGTTGACGACCTCGTAGCCGTTGTTGGACAGGATGATGTCGACGAGGTTCTTGCCGATGTCGTGGACGTCGCCCTTGACGGTGGCGAGCACGATGCGGCCCTTGCCCTCCTCGTCGGCCTTGTCCATGTGCGGCTCGAGGTAGGCGACCGCGGTCTTCATCACCTCGGCCGACTGCAGGACGAACGGCAGCTGCATCTGGCCAGAGCCGAACAGCTCGCCGACGGTCTTCATGCCGTCGAGCAGCACCTCGTTGACGATCTCCAGAGCCGGCCGCTTCGACAGGGCCTCGTCCAGGTCCGCGTTGAGGCCGTCCAGCTCGCCGTCGACGATGCGGCGCTTCAGCCGCTCCCACAGCGGCAGGCCGGCCAGCTCCTCGGCGCGCGCGGCCCGCAGCGACGCGGCGTCCACGCCCTCGAACAGCTCCAGGAAGGTCTGCAGCGGATCGTAGCCGTCGCGACGGCGGTCGTAGACGAGGTCGAGCGCGACCTGGCGCTGATCGTCGGGGATCCGGGCCATCGGCAGGATCTTCGAGGCGTGCACGATCGCGGAGTCCAGGCCCGCGTTGACGCACTCGTTGAGGAAGACGGAGTTGAGCACGATGCGCGCCGCCGGGTTGAGCCCGAACGAGACGTTGGACAGGCCCAGCGTCGTCTGGACGCTCGGGTAGCGACGCTTCAGCTCGCGGATCGCGTCGATGGTCTCGACGGCGTCGCGCCTGGACTCCTCCTGGCCCGTGCCGATCGTGAAGGTCAGCGTGTCGACGATGATGTCCTCGACGCGCATGCCCCAGTTGCCGGTGAGGTCCTCGATCAGGCGGGTCGCGACGCGGACCTTCCAGTCCGCGGTGCGCGCCTGGCCCTCCTCGTCGATGGTCAGGGCGATGACGGCGGCGCCGTGCTCCTTGACGACGGGCATGAGGCGCGCGGTGCGGGACTCGGGTCCGTCGCCGTCCTCGTAGTTGACCGAGTTGATCACGGCGCGGCCGCCGAGCATCTCCAGGCCCGCCTGGATGACCGGCGGCTCCGTGGAGTCGAGCACGATCGGCAGGGTCGCGGCGGTCGCGAACCGGAAGCCGAGCTCCTTCATGTCGGCGACGCCGTCGCGGCCGACGTAGTCGACGCACAGGTCCAGCATGTGGGCGCCGTCACGCGCCTGCTCGCGGGCGATCTTGACGCAGTCGTCCCAGCGCTCCGCGATCATGGCCTCGCGGAACGCCTTGGAGCCGTTGGCGTTGGTGCGCTCGCCGATGGCCAGGTAGGAGGTGTCCTGGCGGAACGGCACGTGCTGGTAGAGGGAGGCCGCGCCGGCCTCGGTACGCACGCGGCGCTTGGTGCCCTCGTTGCCGCGCACCCGCTCGACGACCTTGCGCAGGTGCTCCGGGGTGGTGCCGCAGCATCCGCCGACCAGCGACAGGCCGAACTCCCGCGTGAACGTCTCGTGGGCGTCGGCCAGCTCGTCCGGCGTCAGCGGGTAGTAGGCGCCGTCGGAGGTGAGCTGGGGCAGGCCGGCGTTGGGCATGCAGGACAGCAGGGCGCTGGAGTGCCGGGCGAGGTAGCGCAGGTGCTCGCTCATCTCGGCCGGGCCGGTCGCGCAGTTGAGGCCGATCACGTCGAGTTCGAGGGGCTCGAGCGCGGTCACCGCCGCGCCGATCTCCGAGCCGAGCAGCATCGCGCCGTTCTGCTCGATGGTGACCTGCCCGATGAGCACCGTGTCCGTGCCCGCCCTGGCGATCGCACGCTTGGCGCCGATGATCGCGGCCTTGGCCTGGAGCAGGTCCTGGCAGGTCTCGATGATCAGGGCGTGCGCGCCGCCCTCGATCAGGCCGGCGGCGTTGCGTTCGTACGCCTCGCGCAGTCCGGCGAAGGGGACGTGCCCGAGGGTCGGCAGCTTGGTGCCGGGCCCAATCGAGCCCAGGACCCAGCGCGGGCGGTCCGGCGTGGACAGCTCGTCGGCGACCTCACGGGCGATTCGGGCCCCGGCCTCGGACAGTTCCTCGATTCGCTCGGTGATGTCGTATTCACCGAGGTTTCCGTGGTTCGCGCCGAAGGTATTGGTCTCTACGCAGTCGACGCCGGCTTCGAAATACTCCTTGTGAACCGCGCGTACGATGTCGGGTCGCGTGACGTTCAGAACCTCGTTGCAGCCGTCGTGTCCCTCGAAGTCGTCGAGGGTGGGGCCGGCCGCCTGGAGCATCGTCCCCATGCCCCCATCGGCCACGATGACTCGATCACGTAGGGCCTGACGCAGTGTCTGTGGAGTCGCGCTCATGCTCACCAAGCCTATCGGCGGTCTCCTGCGCCTCGGTTGAGAGCGATTTGAGGTGACCGAGGTCTCGTCCGCACGTGCTTCGTAACCGCTAGCGTTGAAATGCGTTGTCACATGTCGATATCACTCGTGACTTACCGAATCCAAAATCGGGACGCATCGCCTGAAGGAGCACCCGTGGCCTCATACCGCACCGTACTCGTCGGCACCGATGGATCCGCCTCGTCGTTCCTGGCGGTCGAATCCGCCGGCCGCCTCGCCGCCGACGCGGGCGCCAAGCTCGTCCTCGTCTGCGCCTACCAAGCGATGCCCGACCGGGAGCGCGCACGCGCGGGCGACCGGCTCGGCGACCTCGCCTACAAGGTCGAGGGCTCCACGCCCGCCGACGACGCCCTGCGCGCCGCGCGCGAGCGCGCCCTCGCGGCCGGCGCCACCGACATCGACGAGGTCGCCGTGGAGGGCGACGCCGTGGACACGCTGATCAAACTCGCCGCCGACCGGGACGTCGATCTGCTCGTCGTCGGCAACCGCGGCCTGAACAGCCTGGCCGGGCGGCTGCTGGGCTCCGTCCCGGCCAACCTGTCCCACCGGTCCCCCTGTGACGTGCTCATCGTCCGTACCACGGACGGTAAATGACCTCGCCTCGATCGTGACTGGGCGGCGCGTGGCTTACAGGACATAGGCTTGAGATGTCGTGTAACGGACGCCGGTTGGGAGGCAGAGCGTGGTCGAGCTCGACGATGTGCCCGAGCTCGTCGACCCGGTGGTGATCGCCGCCTTCGAGGGGTGGAACGACGCCGGCGAGGCGGCGAGCGGCGTGATCCGCCATCTGGAGGATGGCTGGGGCGCCAACCCACTGGCGGCACTCGACCCCGACGACTACTACGACTTCCAGGTCACGCGCCCCACCGTCGAGATGGTCGACGGTGAGACCCGCCGCATCAGCTGGCCGACGACCCGCCTGTCCCTGGCCAAGCTGCCCGGGTCGGAGCGGGACGTCGTGCTGGTCCACGGCATCGAGCCGAACATGCGCTGGCGAGGGTTCTGCACGGACCTCATCGGGATCATGCTCGAGCTCGGCGCCGAGACCGTCGTCCTGCTCGGCGCGCTCCTCGCGGACGCGCCGCACACCCGGCCGGTCCCGGTGACCGCCGCCTCCTCCGACGCCGGCCTGACCACGCGCCTGCAGCTCGAGCCCGCACGCTACGAAGGGCCGACCGGGATCCTCGGCGTGCTCCAGGACGCCTGCGCCACGGCCGGCATGGAGACCGTGTCCCTGTGGGCCTCGGTCCCGCACTACGTCGCGCAGGCGCCCTCGCCCAAGGCGACCCTCGCGCTCCTGCGCTGGGTGGAGGACCTCCTGGACGTCTCGGTCCCCCTCGGCGACCTGCCCGAGCAGGCACGGGCGTGGGAGCGCGGCGTCAACGAGCTGGCCGAGCAGGACTCCGAGGTCGCCGAGTACGTACGCGCTCTGGAGGAGCAGAAGGACGCGACCGAGCTGCCGGAGGCCACCGGCGACGCCATCGCCCGCGACTTCGAGCGCTATCTGCGCCGCCGCGGCGACGCGGACTGACCTCTCCTACGACCGCGACGAAGGGCCTGCCCCATGGGGCAGGCCCTTCGTGTTTCGCCAGGTCAGAGGGCGATGCCGAGCAGCGCGTCGACGGCGACCCGCAGGCGCTCCGTGGCGGCGGCGTCGGCCTCGCGGTCCTCGTCGGTGACGCCGAGGGCGTGGTCGGCCCACCGGTCGACGGAGGCGAGCGCGGACGGGGCGTCGAGATCGTCCGCGAGGTGGCGGCGCATCGCGGCGACGACGTCGTCGGCGTGCGGGCCCGCGGGCAGCCGTACGGCCTCGCGCCAGCGGGCCAGGCGGGCCTCGGCACCGGTCAGGTCGGCGCCGGTCCACTCCCAGTCGGTGCGGTAGTGGTGGGCCAGCAGGGCCAGCCGGATCGCCATCGGGTCGGTGCCGTCCTTGCGCAGCCCGGACACGAAGACCAGGTTGCCGCGCGACTTCGACATCTTCTCGCCGTCGAGGCCGACCATGCCCGCGTGGACGTACGCGCGGGCGTGCGGGCGCTCACCGGTGGCCACCTGGGCGTGCGAGGCGCCCATCTCGTGGTGCGGGAAGACCAGGTCCGAGCCGCCGCCCTCGACGTCGAAGCCCATGCCGAGGTTGTGGACCGAGATCGCGGAGCACTCGACGTGCCAGCCGGGGCGTCCGGGCCCGAAGGGTGAGTCCCAGGAGGGCTCTCCCGGGCGCGCGGCCTGCCACAGCAGGGCGTCGAGGGGGTCCTTCTTGCCCTTGCGGTCGGGGTCGCCGCCGCGCTCGGCGAACAGCGGCAGCATCTCCTTGGCCGTGAGGCCGCTCACCGCGCCGAAGCCCGGGTCGGCCGAGACCGGGAAGTACAGATCGCCGTCCAGGTCGTAGGTGGCGCCCCTGGCACGCAGCCCCTCGATGAACTCCACGATGAGCGGGATCGACTCGACGGCGCCGGCGTACTCGCGCGGCGGCATGATCCGCAGGGCGGTCATGTCGTCGCGGAACAGCTGGATCTCGCGCTCGGCCAGCTCCCGCCAGTCCTGGCCGGTGTCGTTGGCCCGCTCCAGCAGCGGATCGTCGACGTCGGTGGTGTTCTGCACGTAGTGCACCTCGTGACCGGCGTCGAGCCACAGGCGGTAGACCAGGTCGAAGGCGAGATAGGTCGCCGCGTGGCCGAGGTGGGTCGCGTCATAGGGTGTGATGCCGCAGACGTACATCCGTGCCGTGGAGCCGGGCGTCACCGGGCGCAGCGCGCCCGCGGACGAGTCGTGCACGTTGAGTTGCAGATCCGGAAAGGGCAGGCCGTACCCGGCCAGGCCGGGGACCTCGGGGGCGGACCACGATCGCATACCCCGAAGCCTATCCACGCCGCACCGCAGCTCCGGACGCGGCTCCCGCAGGTAAAGAGTTGTCCAGCGCGGCGTGGTACGAAGACCCGACGGACGGTGATGTGCGAGTCTGATGACTCTTGTCCCCTCCTCGACCGCCCCCGGGACGCCGCCACCACCGTGTCGAAACATCGGAGAAGGCCTCGCCGCCGCCCGCGTCTTCTCGGGTTGTCCATCTGGGCCGTCACACTGGTCATCGCGCTCGGCGGAGCGTACGTCTCGGTCAGCCTCGGCGTGCACCACGGTTCGGCGGCCACCCGCGCGCCCGGCGAGGCCGACACCCCCTCGCCCGCGCGGCCCGGCCTGGCGACGATCCAGGTCACCGACCCCACCGACCACGCCGCCCATGTCGTGTACGTCTGGCGGCCCAACGTGCCCGAGACCCGTACGCTCCCGGTCCTGTACTTCCTGCACGGCGTGCCCAGCGACCCGAAGACGCTGATCGAGGACGAGGGCCTGGCCGACCAGGTCGCGGCCTACGTCACGCACGGCGGCGTGCCGTTCGTGCTCGCGGTGCCCGATGGCAACGGCGCCCACCACGACGACACCGAGTGGGCCGACGCGCTCGACGGCACGGACCGGGTGGAGACCCGGCTGCTCCGCCAGGTCGTGCCCGCGGTCGAGGGCCGGCACCGGCGCGACGCCGCGCACCGCTCGATCGCCGGCTTCTCCATGGGCGGCTACGGCGCGATGAACCTCGCCCTGCGGCACCCGGACGTCTTCGGCTCCGTCGCCTCCATCTCGGGCTACTTCCACGTCGACGACCCGTCGGGGATGTTCGGCGACCGTGACGACGCCATCATCGCGAACCGGCCGGACGAGAACCTCAGCGCCGCCCGCCGTACCCGGATCTTCCTGTCGTCGGCCGCGGACGAGGACAACCCCGTCATCAAGGGTGAGCCGGAGCGGTTCAAGAAGCTGCTCGACGACGCCCGCATCCCCGCCGTGCTCGACACGCGGCCGGGCGGACACGACTGGGACTACGTGCGCAGCGTGCTGCCCGCGGCCTTCGCCTTCCTCGCCCAGGGCTGGCGCAGGCCCTAGAGGACGGGGTACCAGGCGTCGTGGTCGCCGGGGGTGGCCGTGAAGTCGTAGGCGGCGCCGTGCGCCCCGAGCCCGACGAGTGTGATGGAGCCGGTGCCCCAGATCCGGCCGTCGGCGAAGACGCGGCGCACGATCAGCGCGTGCTCGTCGGCCGGGTCCACGCCGTCGCCGTCGAGCAGCCCGAGCCAGGCCTCGCGCTCGCGCGGTGCGGACTCGAAGCGCGGCCGGAAGTGCGCGACGCGCGCGGAGAAGTGGTCGTCGCCGCCCTGTTCGCCCGGCTCGGCCAGGCCGCCGTTGACGATGATGTGCAGGCCGGGCTCCAGCTCGCGCTCGGTGAGCCGCTCGCCGTCCCAGCTCCAGAGGCGTACGGCGGCCGGCTCCGCGCCGATCAGGTGGAACGGCTCGAACCGTTCGGGGTCGACGTCGAAGCCGCCCGTGGCCGCAAGGCGGAGCGGCAGCTCGCCTCGCGAGAGGCGGCCCTCGGGCGGGCGCTCTCGCCCCCGGCCGTTCAGCACGCAGGCGGCGCGCGGCGCGTCCGGGTCGACGGCCAGCCAGGTGCCGCCGGCCTGCTCGTCACGGCCGCCGACCAGCGACGGGCGGTCGGGCCAGTGCCGGCCCGGTGGGCGCCACGGCCGGTCGGCCAGCTCGTCGCGCACACCGGCGAGCAGGACGGGCACCGGCGCACCCGGGGCGAATCCGATGATCGCGGTGCACATGGCTACAGCGGCGGCCAGGGAATGGCGGGCCAGTCCTCGGGGGGGTAGGGGTGGATGCGATGCTTGAGCATCAGCTCGACCCGGTCGCTCGTGGCGTCGATCTCCTTGCGGCTGAGCAGCCCGGACAGCCGGCCGCCGAACCCGCCTCGTGCGAACGCCTTGCGGAGCGTCTGCAGGGACTCGACGGCCTCGGAGGTGAGGTCCTTGCCGCGCCACTGCCACAGGACGGTACGGAGCTTGTACTCATCGGAGAAGCAGACGCCGTGGTCGCAGCCGTAGACGTGACCGCTGGTCGTCGGCAGCAGGTGGCCGATCTTTCGGTCGGCGTTGTTGACCACCGCGTCGAAGACCGCCATCCGGCGGACCGCGGGGTCGTCGCCCCGTGACAGCGTGAGCAGGTCGGTGTCGGCGTCGTGGTCGATCCACAGCTGCACCATGCCGGGCCCGAAGGGGCCCTCGCGGTGCACCGTGGGCGGCACGATGCCCCAGCCCATCTGCTCGGAGACCAGGTAAGCGGCGACCTCACGGCCCGCGAGGGTGCCGTCGGGAAAGTCCCAGAGGGGGCGTTCGCCCGACACCGGCTTGTAGACGCAGTTGGCGCGGACGCCGTCGTGCTCGATGCCGCAGTAGAGGGTCGCGTTGGTCGCCGCGACTAGCCGCCCTTCGACGGTGATCTCGCCGTGTTGCAGGAGCCGTACGGCGGTCTCGGTGTCCAGGACGCCATCACCACCGACGCCGTACCGGGAGGGCTGACTCATGGGTCCAGTGTCCAAGGGATCGTGCGCTCAGCCAAGATGGCCGTTCTGGCGCGGGCACACGTGACCCTGCGCGTCGAGGGGGAGGCCGCACAGCGGGCAGGGGGGACGCCCGGCGGCGACGATCTTCAGGGCGCGTTCGGCGAACGCGCGGGCATGGCCCGCGGTGATGCTGACGCGTAGCACGATGACCGCGGGATCGTTGCTGCCGATCTCGGCCTCGTCGTCCTCTCCCTCGGTGACCTCCTGCGCCTCGATCACGACCCGCTCGTCGTCGGGGTCCCAGGCGAGGGCCATGGTGCCGACCCGGAACTCCTCCTCGATGGGCTGATCGAGGGGCTCGTCGTCCTGGAACTCGACCGGCGTCACCGCCGGTACGACCGTGCCGCCGTCCTGGCGCAGCACCTCATCGAGCAACTCCTCGAGTCGCTCGGCGAGCAACGTCACCTGGAACTTCTCCAGGCCGACACTCGTGACGCGGCGTCCGGCACGCGCCTGGAGGAAGAAGGTGCGGTCGCCAGGCTGACCGACGGTGCCCGCGACAAACCTTTCGGGCATGTCGTATGCGATGACCGGCATGAGGATGACCCTACGCTCCGCCGCCGACCGGTGCGTCACTGTCCTCTCCGGACTTCGCACAAAGATCGTCGACTTTCCCGCCGTTGTCGTTGAGGCGGGCGACGAAGGGCCTCAGCTCGGTGTAACGGATCACCGTGAGCGCCGCTGGGTCGGCCTGGATGCGCTGGAACTGGTCCAGGTGCAGACCCAGGGCGTCGGCGACGATCGACTTGATGATGTCGCCGTGGCTGCACACGAGGTAGGTCGCCTTGGGGCCGAGCCGGTCGTTCCACTCGCGTACGGCGGTGACCGCGCGGTGCTGTGCCTCCGCGAGGGCCTCGCCGCCGGGGAAGCGCGCCGCGCTGGGGTGGGTCTGGACGACCTTCCAGAGGTCCTCCTTGGCCAGCTCCTCCAGCGGACGCCCGGTCCAGTCGCCGTACTTCACCTCGCCGAACCGGTCGTCGGTGTGCAGCTCGATGCCGTCGCGCCCGGCCAGTACGGCGCGCGCGGTCTCCTGGCACCGCTCCAGCGGGCTCGCCACGATCGTGTCCAGGGGTACGGTCGCGATGCGCTCGGCGAGCTCGGCGGCCTGCCGTCGGCCGCGTTCGTCGAGGTGCACCCCGGGGGTCCAGCCGGCGAGCACCGGCCCCGTCATCTCGGTCAGCCCATGACGCGCGAGCAGGAGAGTTGCCACGTCGTGAACTGTAGCCGGACATCTCCCTCGGATTGCCGCGCAAGGTCACGGGTAGGTCATGCGTGACGCCCGACGCCCCCGAGTCCGGGACAATGTCCATATGATCATGGATTGCGCCATCTACCGTAAGGGCACCCGCGACGACGTCGAGGGTGACCTGAGTGACGCGCTGGACGCCGCCCGCCGGCTCGGCGACTGCTTCATGTGGATCGGCCTGCACGAACCCACCACGGAGGAGTTCGACCAGGTCGCCGGCGAGCTGCGGCTCCACCCGCTCGCCATCGAGGACGCGGTCCACGCGCACCAGCGCCCGAAGCTCGAACGGTACGGCGACACCCTGTTCGTGGTCATCAAGACCCTGCGCTACATCGACGAGACCTCCGACATCGAGGTCGGCGAGATCATGCTGTTCGTCGGCAAGGACTTCGTCATCACGGTCCGGCACGGCGAGGGCAGCCCGCTCAAGGCCGTACGCGACCGCCTCGAGGACGACCATGACCTGCTGTGCCTCGGCCCCAGCGCCGTCCTGTACACCGTGCTCGACGAGATCGTCGACCGCTACGGCACGATCGCCCACGAGGTCGAGACCGACATCATCGACCTCGAGCGCCGGGTGTTCGCGCCGCAGCGTACGACGGTCACCGAGGACATCTACGAGCTCAAGCGCGAGGTCCTGGAGTTCCGTGGCGCGGAGGACCCGCTGATCCCGGTGCTCCAGGACATCGTCAAAGGCCGCGTCACCGTCGAGCCGGCGACCAAGGAGTACTTCCGCGACGTGCTCGACCACCTGCTGCGTGTGGACGAACAGGTCGACTCGCACAACGAGCTGCTCACCAACGTGCTCAACGCGCATCTGGCCCAGGTCGGCATGCAGCAGAACGAGGACATGCGCAAGATCTCGGCCTGGGCCGCGATCCTCGCGATCCCGACCATGATCACCGGCGTGTACGGGATGAACTTCGAGCACATGCCCGAGACGAAGCAGTGGTGGGGCTACCCGGCGGCGATGCTGCTCATCGTCGGTGCCTGCGGCTTCCTGTACCGGTGGTTCCGCAAGAGCGGCTGGCTGTGACCCTGCCAGGGCCCGGTGCGCGCTGAGCACGCCGGGCCGCGTGATCACCAGGCCGCCGCCCGGACGGCGTCAGCGCGAGCGCTTGCGCTCCAGTTGCCGCTGCCTGCGCTCACGCCGGAGCAGCTTGCGGTCGGGTGCCGCCGCGCCGGCGGCGCGGCGCTCGACATGGACGTTCCCGCAGAACGCGACGCCCGTGACCGTGATCCTGGGCGCACCGGGCATTCCCGGCCCCTCGTCGTGGTGGTCGAAGCCGCCGAGGATCCCGGCGCCGCCGATCTGGACGTCGGCGTCCTCGGGCACCACGACGGTGATGTCGCCGATGATCGCGGTGGCGTGGATCGTCGTCTCGCCGTCGATGAACCGGGCCTCGCGCAGGTCGATCTCGCCGTTGCCCACCACCGCCAGCCCGCGGAAGGCGCGCCCGACCGTCCATCGGCCCCTGCGCTCGAACCCGGCGATGATCCCGACGTCCCTCGTCGACGTGGGCCTCGCACCCGACGCCGACGCGGCGGCCCCCAGGTCGTGCGTCACCGTCGCGAGCTCGGTGTCGGTCCCGGCGGCAAGCGCCACGGCCAACCGCTCCTCCAGCTCCGGCTTCGTCAGCCGACCCTCCGCGAACGCCGCCCGCAGCTCGGCGGCGACGCGCTCGCGATCGGCGTCGGACGCGCGTACGGCCGGGTGATTCTCGGGCTCCGCGCCCTCAAGTGAGTTCCCCACCCGGCGAGCGTACGGCGTGAGCGGTCTCGCGGTCACGCGCGACTAGACGGCGGTGATGGCTCCGGCGGCGAGCAGGCCGAACAGGATGCCGCCGAGGGCGACGCGGTAGTAGACGAACACCAGCGTCGAGTGCCGGACCAGGAACTTCAGCAGCCACGCGATCGAGGCGTAGCCGACGACGAACGACACGACCGTGGCGACCGCGGTGCCGGCGATCGGCAGGTTGCCCTCGCCGACCTTGCGCAGCTCGAACAGGCCCGACAGGACGACCGCCGGGATGGAGAGCAGGAACGAGTAGCGCGCCGCGGCCTCGCGGGTGTAGCCGAGGAAGAGGCCGCCGGTGATGGTGGAACCGGACCGCGACGAGCCGGGGATCAGCGCCAGGCACTGGAAGCCGCCGATGATGAGGCCGTCGCGGAGGTTCATGTCGCCGATCTCGCGCTTCTGCCGCGCGGCCCACTCGGCGACCATCAGCACCAGGCCCATGACGATCAGCGATCCGGCGTTGATCCACAGGTTGCGGGCCGGGCCCTCGATCGCGTGGTTGAAGGCCAGGCCGACGACCGAGACCGGGATGGTGCCGAGCCCGACGTACCAGCCCATCCGCGCGTCGAGGTGGTGCCGGAGCTCCTTGTCGAAGAGGCTGCGGAACCACGTCGAGGCGATCCGGGCGATGTCGCGCCAGAAGTAGATCAGCACCGCCAGCATCGTGCCGAGCTGGATGACCGCCGTGAAGGCCGCTCCGGGATCCTTCCACGCGAGCAGGCGCGGCACGATCAGGAGGTGGGCGGAGCTTGAGATCGGCAGGAACTCGGTGAGCCCCTGTACGACTCCGAGCACGGTGGCTTGCACGAAGTTCACGGGCGCGGGATCTCCTTCGGGCCGACGGTGAACGGCCGGCCGTAACGCGTGGGAGTGACGTCCGAAGCCTATCGACCGAGGCGGGCACGTGCCGACGGCACGCCCACGCCCGATACGCTCCGCAGACATGGAACAGCGTCACCTCGGCCGGAGCGGCCTGTGCGTTTCCCGCCTCGGCCTGGGCACGATGACGTGGGGCAGCGACACCGACGACGCGGAGGCGGCCGGACAGCTCGCCGCGTTCGTCGAGGCCGGCGGCAACCTCCTCGACACCGCGGACGTGTACGGCGGCGGTGAGAGCGAACGCGTGCTCGGACGGCTCGTCGGCGACGTCGTCGACCGCGACGACCTCATCATCGCGACGAAGGCGGTGCTGACCTCCGAGGGCACGCGCGACGCCTCGCGCCGGCACCTGCTGACCGCCCTCGACGCCTCCCTGGCGCGCCTCGGCATCGACCACGTCGACCTGTGGCAGCTGCACGCCTACGACGCGCACACCCCGCTCGAGGAGACCCTTTCCGCCCTGGACGAGGCGGTCGCCTCGGGCCGCGCACGCTACGTCGGCGTCTCGAACTACGCGGCCTGGCAGCTCGCCACCGCCGCGACCTGGCAGCGCGCCTGGCCGGGCCGTACCCCGATCGTGTCCACGCAGGTCGAGTACTCGCTGCTGCGGCGCGACGTCGAGGACGACGTGCTGCCCGCCTCGGCGGAGCTGGGCGTGGGCCTGCTCCCCTGGTCACCGCTCGGGCGCGGCGTGCTCACCGGCAAGTACCGCACCGGCATCCCGGCCGACTCGCGCGCCGCCTCGGCGCGCTACGGGGAGTTCGTCGAGCCCTACCTCGGTGAGCGCGGCGCCCAGATCGTCGAGTCGGTCTCGACCGCGGCCGAGGGCCTCGGCGTTTCGCCGCTCGCGGTGGCGCTCAGCTGGGTGCGCGACCAGCCGGGCGTGGTGGCGCCCATCGTCGGCGCGCGTACGGCGGCCCAGCTCGCGGTCATCCTCGAGTCCGAGCAGATCACGCTGCCGGGCGAGATCCGGGACGCGCTCGACGACGTGTCCTCCGACTGAGAGCGCGGGCGCCGACCCGGACGAGCACGGATCTTTCGCCCACGGCGGCACAGGACCCGGCGCGGCGCCCACGGTACGCCTTAGGGTGACGACCGATGACTGAGACATTCTCCGGGGGCCTGTCCGCCACGGCCGAGCTGTTCGCGTCGGCGAACGTACCGGCCCACCTCGTGCACGAGGCCGTCACCCGGCTCGGGCCGGACGCCGCCACCACGCTGCGCAGCGACCCCTGGAAGCTGCTGAGCCTGCCCGCCATACGTCCGGAGCAGGCCGACTTCTTCGCACGCGGGCTGCTCGGCGCGGACGCGGCGCCCCATGATCCGCGCCGTGGCGCGGCGCTCGCCGGCCATCTGCTGCTGCGCGCGGCGGGCGACGGCCACACCGTGATGCCCGCCAAGACGCTGCTGTCCGCGATGGAGGCCTTCGACCCGGGCGATGCCTTCGAGGCGGTGCGCGCGGCCATCGGCGCCGGCGACATCTCCGCGATCATGGACGAGGAGGCGGAGACCGAGCTGCTCGGCCTGGCGCGCTTCACCGCCGCCGAGGAGTCCGTCGCCGAGGGCCTGGCGCGGCTCACCGCGACCGCCGACCCGCTGCCGCCGTCCGACGGCGTGCCCGGTTCCGTCCTCGAGCACGGGGCGAGCGTCCTCACGGGACCGCCCGAGGCGATCGAGAGGGCCGTACGCACGCTGGCGGCGCTACCGGGCGTCATCGTGACGGCCGCCACCGACACGGCCGCGAGTGCCGCCGGCGGCACGCTGTCGCTGCACCGGCTCCTGGAGCCCGAGCCCGGCGGCTACGGCCGCGGCGTCGAGCGCCCCCTGGAGGCCGACCTCGTCGTCGTCACCGAGGCGAACTCCCTCGGCCTCGAGCGCGCGGCCGCGCTGCTCGAGGCGTGCATGGACGGCACGCACCTGGTGCTGGCCGGCGACCCGGCCGCGCCGTCACCGCTCGGTCCGGGCCGGGTGCTCGCGGACATGCTGGCCGCCGGCGGGATCCCAGTGACAGCGCTCGACGCGGAGCCTGGTGGCGCGATCGAGCAGGTGACCGCCGCCGCACGCGAGGGCGCGCTGACGCCGGTGGAGTCCGCCGACCGCGAGGTGGTCATCGTGCCTGCCGCGGAGGCGCGTGAGGCGGCGCACCGCGCCGTACAGCTCGTCACCGACTCGATCCCGAGGGCGCTCGGCATCCCGGCCGGCGACGTCATCGTGGTCGCGCCCGCGCAGCGCGGCGAGGCCGGCGTGACGGCGCTCAACCGCGCGCTGAAGGAACGCCTGAACCCCGGGCCGGGGCCCTACGACGAGAACGACCGGGTGGTGGCCGTCACCGACCTGCCCGGCGCCGCCGCGGGCGAGTTCGGCACCGTCGTCTCGGCGGGCGCCGAGGCGGTGACCGTGTCCTTCCCGTCCGGCACCGCCGAGGTCCCGGTGAGCGCCGTGCGCCACGGCTGGGCGGTGACCGTGCATCGCGCGCAGGGCACGCGCTGGCCGGCCGCCGTCGCCGTGCTTCCCGGCGAGGCCGCGGGCGCGCTGTCGCGCGCGCTGGTCGTCGGCGCGTTCTCTCGCGGGCGGCGGCACCTGTCGATCGTGCACGCGGCAGGGCCCGAGCTGGCGCGCGCGGTGCGCGACCGTACCGAGCCCGCGCGGCAGACGAGGCTCGTCGGCCTGTTGCGCGAGGCCCTCGAGGAGCTGTGACGATCACCGAGCGCGACAGGATCACCACATGCCGATACACCGCGTGACCGGAGGCGTCCTCCGTCGTTGGACCTCACGAGACGACCAGCGGCGATACGGGGAGTGGGTCACGATGAAGCGTGAGTGGCGGCGTGTGGGCGCGGCCTCGGCAACGGTGTCGGCCGGCGCTCTCGTATTCCTCGCCTCGGGCACCGGAGCCGCGTCCGCCCAGACGCAGGGACTCCTGGGGTCCGGGTCCGGTTCCGACTGCAAGCTCGGCGTGCTCGGCGAGCTGGTGTGCGGCCTGCTCGGCGTGGGCGGCGGTACGACGACGGCGCCGCCCAAGGCCCCGTCCGGCGGTGGCTCCACGTCGGCGCCCAAGCCGAAGCCCCAGCCGAAACCGAAGCCCCAGCCGAAGGCCGCTCCGGCGCATCACCCCGGCTCCGCGCACGCGCAGCACCCGGTCGCGCCGCCGGACATTCCCGGCGCCCCCGTGCCGCCCCAGCTCGCCGCTCCGCAGCAGTCGGGGCCCGCGCTGCCCGACATAGTGCCGCAGGACCCGCTGGTGGTGCCCCAGCCCGTACCGCCCGCGCCGACGTCACAGGCGCGCCTTGCCTCGGCCACGGACCCGCTGCCGGAACCGATGCCGCCGCTGCTGATCGCGACGGCCTCGGGCATCATCGGCGCGGTGGCCGCGCTGAACATCAGCATCCTGCGGCAGGGACGGCGCCGGCACCGCTGAGCTCGTCAGCGGCACCGGCACCGGCACCGGCACCGGCACCGGCAACGCTCTGCTAACCGCCGATGGCGTGCACTCCGCCGTCGACGTGCACGATCTCGCCGGTCGTCGCGGGGAACCAGTCCGACATCAGTGCGACGCAGGCCTTCGCGGTCGGCTCGGGGTCGGTGACGTCCCAGCCGAGCGGCGCTCGGTTCGGCCACATGTCGGTGAAGTCGTCGAAGCCGGGGATGTTCCTGGCCGCCATCGTCTTGAGCGGCCCGGCCGCCACCAGGTTGACCCGTACGCCGTCGGGGCCGAGGTACTTGGCGAGGTAACGCGAGGTCGACTCGAGCCCGGCCTTGGCCACGCCCATCCAGTCGTAGGCGGGCCACGCCTGGGTGGCGTCGAAGTCCAGCCCGACGACCGAGCCGCCGTTCTTCATCAGCGGGAGGCAGGCCGCCGTCAGCGACTTCAGGGAGTACGCCGAGACCTGGACCGCGGTCGCGACGTCGGACCACTCGGTGTTCATGAAGTTGCCGCCGAGCGCGGTCTGCGGCGCGAACGCGATCGAGTGCGCGATGCCGTCGATCCCGTCGATGTGCTCGGAGACCTTGTCTGCGAGCCCGTCGAGGTGCTCGGCGCTGGTGACGTCGAGCTCGATCACCGGCGCGGTCTCGGGGAGCCGCTTGGCGATCCGCTCGACCAGCGACAGCCGCCCGAACCCGGTCAGCACGACGGTGGCGCCCTCTTGCTGTGCCAGCCGTGCGATGTGGAACCCGATCGAGGAGTCCGTGAGGACGCCCGTGACCAGGATCCGCTTGCCGTCGAGAATGCCCATTCAGTGCCCCATTCCAAGGCCGCCGTCGACCGGGATGACCGCCCCGGTGATGTAGGCGGCGTCGTCGCCGGCCAGGAAGCGCACGGCCTTGGCCACGTCGGCGGGCTGCGCGATCCGTCCCAGCGGAATCTGTTTCTTGATATCGGCCTGCCGGTCCTCGCCCAGAGCCGCCGTCATGTCGGTCTCGACGAAGCCGGGCGCGACCACGTTGATGGTGATGTTGCGCGACCCGAGCTCACGGGCGAGCGACCGTGCGAAGCCCACCAGACCGGACTTCGACGCCGCGTAGTTGGCCTGGCCGGCCGAGCCGAGGAGCCCGACGACCGAGGAGACCAGGATGATCCGGCCCTGGCGCTTGCGCATCATGCCGCGCACGGCGCGCTTCGCGACGCGGTAGGCGCCGGTCAGGTTGGTGTCGAGCACGGAGGTGAACTCCTCCTCGCTCATCAGCGCGAGCAGGTTGTCCCGCGTGATGCCGGCGTTGGCCACCAGGACCTCGACGGGGCCCTGCTCGGCCTCGACCTTGCCGAACGCCGCGTCGACGTCATCGGCGCTCGTGATGTCACAGCGCACGCCGAACAGGCCTTCGGGCGGCTCGCCGGAGCGGTAGGTGACAGCGACGGCGTCTCCCGTCTCCTTCAGCTCGCGGGCGATGGCCAGCCCGATGCCCCGGTTCCCCCCGGTGACGAGGACTGAGCGACTCATTCGGAAACCTCCAGTTCGGATCGCTCGCGAGCCTATTGGGCTACCGGCAGGTAGCACGATCGTGGGCACGCCAAGCGTCACCGGCCCGTCTTTGTAGGACGCGATAGGTTGCAGCAGTGCGAGAGATCGATTCGGACTTTGCAGCCCTGCCGTTGCGCGCGCTCGCCGACGCCGCGCTCTCCCGGGCGCGGGAGCTCGGCGCCGATCACGTCGACTTCCGGCTCGAACGGATACGCGACCAGCGCCTGAAGCTCTCCGACGGCCGCCTCGAGGGCACGGCCGACACCGACGACATCGGCTTCGCCGTACGCGTCGTCAAGGACGGCACGTGGGGGTTCGCGGCCGGGATCGACCTGACGGCCGATGCCGCCGTACGGGTCGCCGAACAGGCGGTCGACGTCGCCAAGGTCTCCGCCGCGATCAACCGCGAGCGCATCGAGCTCGCCCCCGAGCCGTCGCACGGCGAGCGCGTCTGGATCTCCTCCTACGAGGTTGACCCGTTCGCGGTGCCGGTCGCCGACAAGGTCGCGCTGCTGGCCGACTGGAGCGGGCGGCTACTCGCGGACGACCGCGTCGCCCACGTCGACGCCTCGCTGCACCAGGTCAAGGAGAACAAGTTCTACGCCGACGCGGCGGGCACGATCACCACGCAGCAGCGGGTGCGCCTGCATCCGGTGCTGGAGGCCGTGGGCGTACGCGACGGCGGCTTCGACACGATGCGCACGCTCGCGCCGCCGACCGGGCGCGGCCATGAGTTCCTCACCGGCTCCGGCTGGGACTGGGACGGCGAGCTGGCGCGCATCCCTGAGTACCTGGCCGAGAAGCTCGTCGCGCCGTCCGTCGAGGCGGGCGTGTACGACCTGGTCATCGACCCGTCCAACCTCTGGCTGACGATCCACGAGTCGATCGGGCACGCCACCGAGCTGGACCGTGCGCTGGGCTATGAGGCCGCGTACGCGGGGACCTCGTTCGCGACGCTCGACAAGCTGGGCACGCTGCAGTACGGCTCGAAGGTCATGAACATCGTCGGCGACCGTACCGCCGAGCACGGCCTGGCGACGATCGGCTATGACGACGAGGGCGTCGAGACGCAGAGCTGGGACATCATCCGCGACGGCCGGTTCGTCGGCTACCAGCTCGACCGGCGCATCGCCCACCTCACCGGGCGGGACCGCTCCAACGGCTGCGCGTTCGCCGACTCCCCGTCCAGCATGCCGATGCAGCGGATGGCCAACGTCTCGCTGCGGCCCGCGCCGGACGGCCCGTCGACCGAGGAGCTGATCTCGGGCGTCGACCGCGGCATCTACATCGTCGGCGACAAGAGCTGGTCGATCGACATGCAGCGCTACAACTTCCAGTTCACCGGCCAGCGCTTCTACCGGATCGAGAACGGCCGGCTCGCGGGGCAGCTCCGCGACGCCGCCTACCAGGCGACGACCACGGACTTCTGGAACTCCATGGAGGCCGTCGGCGGCCCGCAGACGTACGTCCTCGGCGGCGCCTTCAACTGTGGCAAGGGCCAGCCGGGCCAGGTCGCGCCGGTCGGGCACGGCACGCCGTCCGCGCTGTTCCGCGGCGTCAACATCCTCAACGCCCTCAAGGAGGCCGGCCGGTGACCACCCCGCAGGAGACGGTCGAGCGAGCGCTGGCGCTGTCCCGTTCGGACGAGTGCATCGTCATCGCCGAAGAGTCCAGCGGCGCCAACCTGCGCTGGGCCGGCAACACCCTGACCACCAACGGCGTGACGCGCTCGCGCAAGCTCACCGTCATCGCCGTCGCGCGCAAGGCCGACGGTGTGTCGGCCGGCGTGGTCACGCGCGCCGGGGTCACCCCGGACCGGCTTGAGGACCTCGTACGCGCCGCCGAGCGTGCCGCGGACGAGAACGGCCCGGCCGAGGACGCCGCGCCCCTCGTCGACGCGGCGTCGGCCGGCCCGGACGGCGGGTGGGACGAGCCGCCCGCGGAGACCTCCGTCGGCGTGTTCGAGGGGTTCGCGCCCGCGCTCGGCGCGGCGTTCGACCAGGCCGCCGGGCACGAGCGCCGGCTCTACGGCTTCGCACAGCACGAGATGAAGTCCACGTTCATCGGCACGTCCTCCGGGCTGCGCCTGCGGTCCGACGAGCCGTCCGGCAAGGTCGAGCTGAACGCCAAGACTGCCGACCTGTCGCGCTCGGCGTGGGCCGGCGCCGGCACCCGCGACTTCCGCGACGTCGACGTGGCGGGCTTGGCCGACGGGCTGGCGCACCGCCTCGACTGGGGCCGCCGCCGGATCGACCTGCCGGCCGGCCGCTACGAGACGCTGATGCCGCCGAGCTCGGTCGCGGACCTGATGATCTACCTGTACTGGACGTCGGGCGCCCGCGACGCCAACGACGGCCGTACCGTCTTCAGCCGGTCCGGTGGCGGCACCCGCGTCGGCGACTCGCTGTCCGCGCTTCCGCTCCGGCTCTACAGCGACCCGGCCGCGCCGGGGCTGGAGTGCACGCCGTTCGTGGTCGCCGAGTCCTCCAGCCGCGAGTCGTCGGTCTTCGACAACGGCCTCGCGCTGCGCCCGGTGGACTGGATCTCCGAGGGGCGGCTCACCTCGCTCGTGCAGACCCGCCAGTCCGCGGCGCTGACCGGGCTTCCCGTCACGCCGGCGGTGGACAACCTGCTGATGGAGGCCCCGGGCGCCACGGCCACGCTCGAGGAGATGGTGGCCCGTACGCGGCGCGGGCTGCTGCTCACCTGTCTCTGGTACATCCGCGAGGTCGACCCGCAGTCGCTGCTGATGACCGGGCTCACCCGTGACGGCGTCTACCTCGTGGAGGACGGCGAGGTCGTCGGCGAGGTCAACAACTTCCGGTTCAACGAGAGCCCGGTCGGCCTGCTGTCGCGGGTCGCCGAGACCGGCGCCACGCAGCGCACACTCGCGCGCGAGTGGTCGGACTACTTCCCGCGCTCGGCGATGCCTCCGCTGCGGGTGGCCGACTTCAACATGTCGACGGTCAGCAAGGCGAACTGAGCCACGCGCGCGGACGGGACCTGCGTGCCCCGTCCGCGCGAACTCAGGGCGTGTCTGACAGATCGCGTTCGTGGCGAGCGGCGTCCAGGGGGGCGCGTCGTAAGGCGGAGGAGGGAGTCAGCCTGGTGTCGACTGACGACAACGCGGCGAGGCGTCGTCTGGACGCCGCGCAGTAGGACAGGGATCTTTCAGACACGCCTTAGGAGTCCTCGAGGCGGAATCCGACCTTCAGGCCGACCTGGTAATGCGCCACCTCGCCGTCGACGATCTGGCCGCGCACCTCGGTGACCTCGAACCAGTCCAGGTGGCGCAGGGTCTGGCCCGCACGCTCGATGGCGTTGCGCACGGCCTTGTCCACGCTCTCGGGCGAGGTACCGACGATCTCCGTCACGCGGTAGGTGCGGTCGGACATGGTGTCTCCTTCGTCGGTGTGGCGAACTGATGACCGTCCTTCCCCCCTTCCCCGGCTCCCTCCGGCCATGCGACGGCCTGCGATCGGGCAGGCTGGCATCCGTGCTCTCCAGGTTCTCCAGCCACGCGGACCATCGACGCCTCGAGGATCGGGCCCGTGAGGTCCTCGACCCGGCCGTCTACGACTTCTACGCCGGCGGCGCGGGCGACGAAGCCACCCTGTACGCCAACGAGGCCGCCTGGGGCCGCGTAGGGCTTCGCCCGCGCGTTCTGCGGGACGTGTCCTACGTCGACACCCGTACGCGCCTCCTGGGCCTCGAGATCACCTCTCCGGTGTGCGTGGCCCCGGTCGGCTACCAGACGCTCGCGCATCCGGACGGCGAACTCGCCATGGCGCGCGGCGCACGACGCGCCGGCGCGCTGCTGACGCTGTCCACGCGGAGCTCCCGGCGGATCGAGGAGGTCGCGGCGGAGGCGGGCCCGTGGTGGTTCCAGGTGTACGTCATGCGCGACCGCGGGCTGACCCGCGACCTCGTGCGCCGCGCGGCGGCGTCGGGCGCGACCGCGCTGGCCCTCACCGGCGACACGCCGTACCTCGGCCGCCGCAGGCGCGACCGCGACCCCGGTCTGGTCCCGGACGCGATGTTCCGGGTGAACCTCGGGGACGGCGCCGACCACGCGCTCGCCCAGCAGGCGCCCGACGTGACGTACGACGACATCGGCTGGCTCCGTGACGTGTCGGGGCTGCCGGTCGTGGTGAAGGGCGTGCTGCGCGGCGACGACGCGCGCGACTGTGTGGGCGCGGGCGCTTCGGGCGTCTGGGTGTCCAACCACGGCGGGCGGCAGCTCGACGGGGCCATGGCGACCGCGGAGGCGCTTCCGGAGGTCGCCGCGGCCGTGGGCCACCGTGCGGAGGTCTACGTCGACGGTGGCGTGCGTACGGGCGCCGACGTGCTGCGCGCGCTGGCCCTCGGCGCCCGCGCGGTGTTCGTGGGGCGTCCGGCGCTCTGGTGCCTCGCCACGGGCGGCGAGGACGCCGTCGCAGCGGGTCTGACAGAGCTGTCAGGGAGCCTCGCGCACGCGATGGGACTCGCAGGCGCCCGTACGGTGGCGGAGGTCACCAGGGGCCTGTGCCGCCCCGCGCACCCGGGGCATACCGTGGAGGAGTGAGGGTCCCTACTCCACGCCGGCGGCGAGCCCGCCCGGACGTCTACACCGTTACCGATGCGCGTCGGCCCATGTCAGAGGACATCGGCTACCGCGAACGGCGCTACCTCATCACGATGGGCATCCGCGCTCTCTGTTTCGTGCTCAGCATCGTCTTCGCGGTCACCCTGCACGGCTCCGGACGATGGCTCGCGATCGTGGCGCTGGTCGGCGCGGTGATCCTGCCGTACGTCGCCGTGATCTTCGCGAACGGAGGCCGCGAACCGGACAGCAGTGCCCGATTTGCCCCATATGAGCCGAACCAGCCGCCCGAGAAGCGAATTTCCGGCCCTCGGGACGAAATCGGCTCGTGACAATCCCTTGACTAACCGAGGGGGGGTTCGGTGTACGATTTGTACCGGCGCTCTGGTCCCCCGTCGGGGCGCCCTTGCCGGTGTTCCGGGCCCCCGTCGGAACACCGATGATTGCGACGCCGGGAGGATTGCCCCCGTATCCTCCCGGCGTCGCCATTTTCTGACATGGGCCGCCGTTGTCCGCTCTACCTGCGACAACGCGGATGTGAAGCCGAGAACACGAACGCGGGCCCGGTCCTCCAGGACCGGGCCCGCGTTTCGTTCGCGTGCGATCAGGCGTCGCGGCGCTTCAAGATGACCGCGGCGATGACCATCAGGCCGACCGACCAGAGCGCGAACACTCCGAAGCCCTGCCAGGGCGTGAGCAGGTCACCCTTGCCCGGTACCGCGTGAGTGATGTAGCGGCCGGCCTCGGAGGGCAGGTAGGCGTAGACGTGCTTGCCGATGCTGCCCGGCAGCAGCGCCGCCATCGGCGCGAGCACCAGGACGAACCCGATGACGCCGGTGATGGCGCCCGCCGTGTGGCGGACGATCCCGCCGATCGCGAGGGAGAAGACCCCGAGCAGGGACAGGTAGAGCCCGCCGCCGATGATCGCGCGGACCACACCCGGGTCGCTGAGGGAGACCGGGGCCTTGGAGTGCAGGATCGACTCGCCGATGAAGAACGAGCCGAAGCAGACCAGGGTGCCGAGCAGGAACACCAGCACCGCGAAGACCACGGCCTTGGCGACGAGCATGTTCAGCCGACGCGGCACCGCGAGCAGGCTGGCCCGGATCATCCCGGTGGAGTACTCCGAGGTGATCACCATGACGCCCAGGACGCAGATCGTGAGCTGACCGAGGTAGAGCCCGGTGCTCATGATCGTGTTAGTGGGGTCCAGGGCGATCGCCGCGTTGTTGGTGGGGTCCTGCTTGTCCCACTGCGCCGCGGTGAGCGCCGAGAACAGCGCGGTGAACCCGAAGTCGGTCACGACCAGCAGGACCAGCGTCCAGACGGTCGAGCGCACCGAGCGGATCTTGGTCCACTCGGAGAGGAGAAGGCGGCCGATGCTGGTCTTGCTCAGCTGCATTGCCTCTTCGGGAATGGTCGCTGTCGACATCAGACGCCCTCCTTCGCTTCCTGGCTCGCGGGACCGCCGTACTCGACGGCGTCACGCGTCAGCTCCATGAATGCCTCTTCCAGCGAGCCGCGCTTCGGCGTGAGCTCGTGCAGGACGAACCCGCCCGAAGAGGACAGCTCTCCGATGCGCGCCGCCTCCAGGTTGGAGACCGACAGCTCGTTGTCTCCCTTGTCGACGACCTTGCCGCCCTCGTCGGAGAGCACGGCGGCGAGGCGCTCGGAGTCGGGGCTGCGCACGAGCACGGAGTGGTCCGTGCTGCGCTCGATGAACTCCTCGGTGGAGCAGTCGGCGATGAGGCGACCGCGGCCGATGACGATGAGGTGCTCGGCGGTGACGGCCATCTCGTTCATGAGGTGGCTGGAGACGAAGACGGTGCGGCCCTCGGAGGCCAACTGCTTCATCAAGTTACGGATCCAGACGACGCCCTCGGGGTCGAGGCCGTTGACCGGCTCGTCGAGGATGAGAGCCGCCGGGTCGGCGAGGAGCGCCGCGGCGATGCCCAGCCGCTGCCCCATACCGAGGGAGAACCCGCCCGCGCGCTTCTTCGCGACGGCGGTCAGGCCGACGAGGTCGATGACCTCCTCGACGCGCTTCTTGCCGACGCCCTGGGTCTGGGCGAGGCACAGCAGGTGGTTGTAGGCGCTCCGGCCGGTGTGTACGGCCTTCGCGTCCAGGAGCGCGCCGACGGCCTGCAGGGGCCTGGGCAGATCGCGGTAACGCTTGCCATCGATCGTCGCCCCGCCACCGTCGGGCCTGTCGAGCCCGAGCATGAGACGCATCGTCGTGGACTTTCCGGCACCGTTCGGGCCGAGGAACCCGGTCACCCGGCCCGGTTTGATGTTAAAAGTCAGATCATTGACGGCGACATGGTCGCCGTAACGCTTAGTGAGGTTTTTTGCCTCGATCATTCGCGATCCTGAATACTCGGCAACAGTTCGTGATGTTGATCACGGTAGCCGGGCGAACACGTTAACGCATACAGTCTTTGGTTGATATCGGACGCCACCTGGCTAACTTTCGTCGGACGGCCCTCATACTCCGGTTACTTCGACTCGCGCCAAAGCGACGTGCCCCTAACGTTCGGCACATGGCCGCCCGTATATACACCGCGACGACGGGTGACCGTCATCGACCGGAAGTAGGCACCGGATGAGCACCGATCGCTTCCCCGAATTCCGTGCGCTCCACCACGGCGGCACGCCGCTCCTGCTGCCGAACGCCTGGGATCACGCGAGCGGCGCCGCCCTCGCCGCGGCCGGTTTCGCCGCGGTCGGCACGACGAGCCTCGGCGTCGCCGCGGCGGCCGGCAAGCCCGACGCCGCCGGTGGTACCCGCGCGGAGACCCTCACCCTGGCGCGGCTGCTGGGCACGCTGCCCGTACCGGTCACTATCGACATCGAGGGCGGGTTCTCCGAACATCCCGGCGAGGTCGCCGAACTGGCCGCCGAGCTGGCCTCATTCGGGATCGCCGGGGTGAACATCGAGGACGGCCGCTCCGACGGGTCACTCGCGCCGCGGTCCCACCTGGCCGAGGTCGTCGCGGCGGTGAAGGCGGCCGCGCCGCGCCTGTTCGTCAACGCCCGCACCGACACCTTCTGGCTGGCCGGCGGCCCCGACCCGCTGATCGAGGCCGTGGCGCGGACGCGGGCGTACGCGGCGGCCGGCGCGGACGGCGTCTTCGTCCCCGGCGCCGCGGACCCCGGCGACGTCCGCACGCTCGTACGCGAGTGCGGCGTGCCGCTGAACGTCCTGTTCCTGCCCGGGAGGCACACGCTGGACGACCTCACCGGGCTCGGCGTGGCCCGGGTGAGCACCGGTTCGCTCCTGTTCCGCACCGCGCTCCACGCGGCGGTGGCCGCCGCCGTCGCCGTACGCGAGGGGACGGCAGAGGCCGACCCTGCCGTCCCCTCCTACGCCGACGTACAACGCATGTCCTGAGAGCCGACGCGCGCCCCTACCCGCGCGGGCTCAGCCATGGCGCCGATCGGCGAGACTGGAGGGGTGACCACTCCTGAGCCTCTGCGGTGCTCCGCCAAGGACTGCCGCGCGGACGCCCGCTGGGCGCTGCGCTGGAACAACCCGAAGATCCACGACGCCGACCGCCGGAAGGTCTGGCTGGCCTGCGACGAGCATCGGGAACACCTGAGCGCCTTCCTGTCCCGCCGATCGTTCCTCCGCGACGTCGTGCCGGTCGAGGAGGTCGCGTCGCGGTAGCCCTGGGTGTCGGCTCGCGCGCCGCCGGGGATAACGCCCGCCGTACGAGCCGACACGGGGGGTGCGGCCATGGCCGACCGGCCGACGCGCGCACGGCGCCCGGGCGGGTCAACCCTTGTGATCATCCTGCTCGCGTTCGGTTCGGGGGCGGTCGACGCCCTGAGCTTCGCCGCGCTCGGCGCGGTGTTCGCCAGCGTCATGACCGGCAACCTGGTCCTTCTCGGGCTCGCCCTCATCCGCTTACGGCCCGGCCCGATCGTCGAAACGGTCACCGCCATCGCGGGGTACGTCGCGGGCGTCCTGGCCGCGGCCGCCTGGTTGCGCCGTACCGCCTTCGGTGAGCGCGACCCCTGGCCGGTACGCGTCGTGGTCACGCTGGCCGCGGTGCCGGCCGTACAGGCGGCCGTGCTGGCCGGGTGGCTCGCCGGCGCCGCGCGCCCGTCCCCGGCGGCGCAGGTCATGCTGCTGGCGCTGTCGTCGTTCGCGATGGGCGTCCAGAGCGCGGCGGTGAACGCCCTGCCGGTCCCGGGCGCGGCCACGACCTACCTGACGGGCACGCTGACCTCCCTGGCCACCGAGATGGCCACGGGCGGGACGCCGGTGACCCTGCGACGGCTCGCCGTGCTGGGCGCGGCGCTCGCCGGCGCGGCCCTGGACGGACTCCTGCTGACCTGGGCCCGGCCGGCCGCGCCCGCCCTGCCGCTCGCCGTGACGCTGGCCGTCCTCGTCGTCATCATCGCCCGCGACCGGCCCCGACGGTCCTAGGACGTGTCTGACAGATCGCGTTCGTAGCGAGCGGCGCGCAGTAGGACAGGGATCTGTTGGACACGGCCTACGAGTGGCTGTCGGCCAGGTCCTTCGGCAGGCGTTCGAGCAGGGACTTCAGGTCGTCGGCGTGGTCCTCCTCGTCGGCGAGGAGCTCCTCGAAGAGCCGCCGCGTCGTGGGGTCGCCGTCGCCGATCCACTGGGCGATCTCGGTGTAGGAGGCGATCGCGATGCGCTCGGCCACCAGATCCTCCTTGATCATTTCGACCAGGTCCAGGCTCGCGTTGTACTCGGTGTGCGACCGCGAGGACAGCCGCGCCGGGTCGAGGTCGGGTGCGCCGCCGAGCTGGACGATGCGGTTCGCGAGCCGGTCGGCGTGGTCCTGCTCGTCGCTCGCGTGCTCCAGGAACTCCTGGGCCACCGGCTCGGCGTGGATGCCGGACGCGGTGTAGTAGTGCCGCTTGTATCGCAGCACGCAGACCAGCTCTGTCGCCAGCGCCTCGTTGCACACCTGGATGACGCGCTCCAGGTCGGCGCCGTACGCCTCGGTGACCGGCCCCTTGTCGATCTCTTCTCGCGCACGGGCGCGGAGGGTCTCGATGTCGGTCAGGAAGTCTGCCATGGTGCCGCCCCTGTTGATCGGTTGTTCTCCTCCTCCCCGCCTGTACCACGTAACCGGGGCGTTACACGTGATCGACGGAGCGTTTACGCGTCGGCGCCGGGTTCCGGCCGGTCCGCCCAGCGTTCGGCCATCTCGGTGATCCGCGCGGCGGCGTCGCGCATCGGCGCGCCGCGGCCGACGGCGAGCCCCATCAGGTACGCGGTGAGCGGGGCGGCGGGCCGCGCCACCCCGTGGGCGACGTCGCGCGCCATGTCGAGGACCAGGTCGCGGTGAACGTCACGCGGGTCGATTCCGAGCTCCGCGCACGCCGCCTGGATCCACTCGTCAAGCATGGTTCTCCTCGATCATGCGGGACGCCTTCTCGGCGTCGGCGGGTGTGTCGCAGTCGTACCACGCGGGCCGCGCGGCCGGTGGGAGCCGGACGTACGCGGGGCCGAGCGGTTCCATCAGCCCGCGCAGGGAGCTCGCGCGGTAGTCCTCGAACGCGGCGGCCAGGTGTGCGGTGCGCCACACGCCCGCGAGCCACTGCGCACGGCCGTCGTCGTCGGTGAGCACGGCGCCCGCGCGGTCGTACGCGGCGCGGCGCAGCTCGTCGACGTGGCCGGCCCTCAGGAACGGCAGGTCGGCGGCGAGGACGGCCACCCACGGCGCGCTGACGCGGGCCAGGCCGGCGCGCAGCGCGGGGACCGGGCCGCCGCCCGGCGGGTCCTCACGCACGGTGATCGCGTCCGGGAGCTCGGGGCGCTCGGGGCCCACCAGGACCAGCCGGTCCGCGCCGGCCACGGCGGTGCCGACCCAGGCGACCAGCGCGCGTCCTCCGATGACCAGGCCGGGCTTGTCGGCGCCTTCGAGCCGGCGAGCCCCTCCCCCCGCGAGGACGACCGCGTCGTACGGCTCAGTCTTCGTCATGGGCGCTCGTGGAGGTCTCGCGTTCGTAGGCGCTGAGGTTCTGCTCCAGCGACTTCATCAGCTCCCAGATCTGACCGGGCGGGATCCGGACCCGGGCCACGACGCGAGCGGGCACGTGGACGTACAGGGTGCCGCTGTCGGGGTCCTCGACGACCTCGGACGGACGCACCTCGGTGGAGAAGTCGATCACGAACGAGTCCTGGGTCCGCCATACCGACGCGAAGCTGGCGTGCACGCCGACCTCATGGTCCGGAGGGACGGTTATCTCGACTCGGTGTTCCTGCGGCTGCTCCGTCACGCCGTCATTTCTACCCGCCGATGGCCGACATCGGGCGTGCGGGCTGCAGGAAACTCGGGTCGTCGATGCCGTGCCCTGGGCGTTTGGCCGCGACGGCGGCGGTCCACCGCTCGGCGAGGTCCTCGTCGGTGGCGCCGGAGCGCAGCGCGGCACGCAGGTCGGACTCCTCGCGTGCGAACAGGCAGTTGCGGATCTGGCCGTCGGCGGTGAGCCTCACCCGGTCGCAGGCGCCGCAGAACGGCCTGGTCACCGAGCCGATGACGCCGACCCTGGCCGGACCGCCGTCGACGTGGAAGGTCTCGGCGGGCGCGCTCCCCCGTACCTCGGCGTCGTCGGGGACCAGCGCGAACTCCGCCGAAAGCCGCTCGAGGATCTCGTCCGCAGTGATCATGTTCTCGCGGTGCCAGCCGTGCTGGGCATCGAGCGGCATCTGCTCGATGAACCGCAGCTCGTACCCGCGCTCGAGGCAGAACCGCAGCAGCGGCACGGCCTCGTGGTCGTTCACGTCGCGCATGAGGACGGCGTTCACCTTGACCGGGCGCAGCCCCGCGCCGTCGGCCGCGGCCATCCCGGCGACCACGTCCGGCAGCCGGTCACGGTGTGCGAGGCGCGTGAATGTGTCTCGGTCGAGGGTGTCGAGCGAGACGTTCACCCGGTCCAGCCCGGCCTCGGCGAGCGGCCCGGCGAGCCGGGCCAGCCCGATGGCGTTGGTGGTGAGCGACAGCTGCGCGCGGGGGCGAATCGCGGCCGTACGTGCGACGATGCCGATGAGATTCTTGCGGAGGAGGGGTTCACCACCTGTGAAACGGACCTCGTCGATGCCCAGGTGCTCGATGCCGATCCCGACCAGGCGTACGACCTCGTCGTCCGTGAGCAGTTCCGGCTTCGGCAGCCAGTCCAGGCCCTCGGGAGGCATGCAGTAGCTACACCGCAGGTTGCACCGATCGGTGAGGGACACCCGCAGATCGGTGGCCACCCGGCCGAAACCATCCGCCAACATGGATGAGTCCCTTCATTCGCCGTATTTCAGCCTATGCCGCTCCGAACAACCCGTCGTACGGACCTGGTGTTCCACGGCCGTCCTGTAGATCATGAGATGCCATGGCACCGCAGTGGGAGTTCACCGGAGTACGAGATCGCGTCGGCGTCCGCCAGTGGCCGGCGGGACCGGCGCGCTACGTGGCGCTGCTGGCACACGGGTACGGCGAGCACATCGGACGGTACGAGTACGTCGCCGGGGTGCTGTCGGCCCACGGCGCCGCGGTCTACGGCCCGGACCACGTCGGCCACGGCGAGTCCGCCGGCGAACGCGTGCTGGTCGCCGACTTCGAGGACATCGCGACGGACCTGCACACCGTCGCCGACCGCGCCCGCGCCGACCACCCCGGCCTGCCGGTCGTCCTGATCGGCCACTCCATGGGCGGCATGATCGCCGCCCGGTACGCCCAGCGCTACGGCTTCAGCCTCACCGCGCTCGTCATCTCCGGTCCCGTCCTCGGTACGTGGGGGCCGATCAAGGAGCTGCTCGGCCTGGAGGAGATCCCCGACCTCCCGATCGACCCGGCGACGCTGTCCCGCGACCTGTCCGTCGGCGAGGCGTACGCCGCCGACCCGCTGGTCTGGCACGGCCCGTTCAAGCGCGCGACCATCGAGGCCTTCGACCGCTGCATGACCACCATCTCCGCGGCGGGTTCGCTGGACGACCTGCCGACCCTGTGGGTCCACGGCGACGCCGACGAACTGGTCCCCCTGCCCGCGACCCGCGCCGGCATCGAGCGGATCCGCGGCACGGACCTGACGGAGATCATCTATCCCGGCGCCCGCCACGAGGTCTTCAACGAGACGAACCGCGACGAGGTCCTCGCCGACGTCACCGCCTTCGTCGACCGCAACCTCCCCGCCTGAGAGACTGTTGGGGAGCCCTCGTCCGTCGCGAGCGGCGGGCCAGGGGGCGCGTCGCAAGGCGGAGGAGGGAGTCGGCCCGGTGTTGGCCGGCGACCGACGACAACGCGGCGAGGCGCCCCCTGGGTGCCGCGCAGTAGGGCATGGGGTTCCCAACAGTCTCTGAGAGCCGCGGGTTCGGTCCGGGCACCGCGGTGCCCGGACCGAACTCCTCTAGCCCTTGACGCAGATGAGCTGGCGAAGGCGTGCGACGACTTCCACCAGGTCCTGCTGGGCTTCGATCACGGACTCGATGTCCTTGTACGCGCCCGGGATCTCGTCGATGACGCCGGAGTCCTTGCGGCATTCGACGCCCTTGGTCTGCTCGATCAGGTCGTCGATCGTGAAGGACTTCTTGGCCTTCGTACGGCTCATCCTGCGCCCCGCGCCGTGGGACGCGGAGTTGAAGGACGACTCGTTGCCGAGGCCGCGGACGATGTACGTGCCGGTCGCCATCGAGCCCGGGATGATGCCGAGGTCACCCTCGCCGGCCCGGATCGCGCCCTTGCGGGTGACGAGCACGTCGACGCCGTCGTAGGTCTCCTCCGCCACGTAGTTGTGGTGGCAGGAGATGACCTCCTCCCAGCGGACACGCTTGCCGGCGAAGAACCGCGTGACGACGTTCTGGGTGAGGGCCATCATCAGGGCGCGGTTGCGCCGTGCGTAGTCCTGGGCCCAGAACAGGTCCCGGCGGTAGTCCTCCATCTTCGGCGTGCCGTTGATGAACACGGCCAGGTCCTGGTCGGGCAGGTCCTGGTTGTGCGGCAGGCGCATCGCGGTCTCGATGTGGAACTCGGCCAGCTCCTTGCCGATGTTCCGCGAACCCGAGTGCAGCACGATCCACACCGCGCCCTCGTCGTCCGCGCACACCTCGAGGAAGTGGTTGCCGGAGCCCAGCGAGCCCATCTGGGCCGTCGCGCGCCCACGGCGGGGCCGTGCGACCGGCGCCAGCTCGTCGTAGTCCTTCCAGAACTCGTACCAGCCGCGTTCCTTCAGGCCCGGCACCGCCGACGGGTCGACGGCCTCCTTGTGCGAGCCGCGTCCCACCGGCACGGCCTTCTCGATCTTGGCGCGCAGCCGGGCGAGGTCCTCGGGCAGGTCCTCGACCGTCAGGCTGGACTTGACGGCGGTCATTCCGCAGCCGATGTCCACGCCGACGGCGGCCGGTGCGACGGCGTCGCGCATCGCGATGACCGAGCCGACGGTCGCGCCCTTGCCGTAGTGCACGTCGGGCATGACCGCGATGCCGTGCACCCACGGCAGGTTCGCGACATTGCGCAGCTGGTCGAGCGCGGCGGACTCGACGTCCGCCGGGTCGGTCCACATCCGGACCGGAACCTGGCCGCCTTGCAGCGTTCGGTAAGGCATCACCCAACTCCTCTCCGGATCGGTGGTGAGCCGCATCTATGACGCCAGAAGACGATCATTCGGTTCAACCGATTTATTGCGGTCCGGACGCTGCGGAGGGCGTACGTCGGGCGGCGCCGGTGCGTACGGTGAGGCCTTGCCGGTCGAGGTGCTCGAGGAGCGGGATCGCGACGCGGCGGCTGGTGCCGAGGGCGCGACGCGCCTCGCTGACCGTGAATGGCTGGGGCAGCGCCGCGAGCACGCGTGCCGCGCGGGCGTCCGCGCCCGGCGGCAGCACGATCCCGTCGGCGATCCGCAGCAGCGCCCCGGCGCGTACGGCCGCGGCGAGCGCGCGCCCGGTCAGACCGAGCTCGGCGAGGCGGCCGGCCTCCGGCGCGTGGAAGGGCCGCTCGGCCAGGTCCGCGCGCAGCCTGCGTACGGCCGCGGCGACCGGTGCGGGCAGCCCGGCCTCGGCCGAGGCGTGCACCCGGCCGCCGGTCACCCGCAGCGGCGGTACCGCGAGCGCGTCGACCAGCCGCCGGTCGGGCAGGCCGAGGAGCGCGCGTGCGGCCTCCACCGGCAGGCCGGGCTCGAGCGGGTCGGCGCCGGCGTGGCGCCCGGCCTCCTCGGCGAGACGCCGTCGCAGGTCCGCCCAGTGGCCGGGGTCGGCGAGCCAGTCGCCCGCGACCGGTTCGGTCTCGGAGGTGAGGCCCATCGCCCGCAGGTCGGCCCGGCGGATGAGGCCGAGGCGGCGGAGCACGGTCTCCGCCGAGGAGCCGTCCGCCAGCTCCCGTGCGCGTGCCGCCGCCGCGCCGCGCCGCCGCAGCTCCGGCGGGCGTACGTCGAGCACGTCGGCGCCCGTGACACGGCGCGCGCCGGGGTCGCGGAGCAGGACGCGGTCGCCGACGTGCAGCGGCAGCGCGCGGCGCAGCGTGAGCCGCGCGGCGTCCGCGCCGAGGGGGCGCAGGCGTACGGGGACGGCGGCGGAGCCGATGTGCAGCACGGGCTCCCGTGGGAGGCCGTCCGCGCCCGCGACGCGTACGTCGATCACGTCGGTCGCGGTCCACGCGCCGTCGGTCAGGGCCGTGCCGCGCGCGACGTCGTCGCGTTCGACGCCGCGCAGGTTGACCGCGACGCGCGCCACGGCGGTCACGGTGCCGGCGGGCTCCTTCAGCGTCTGCAGCGCGCGTACCCGCACCGGCCGGTCGCCGAGCAGGAGCTCGTCCTCGGCGCGTACGGTGCCGGCGGGCAGCGTGCCGGTGACGACCGTGCCGCTGCCCTTGATGGTGAACGCCCGGTCGATCCAGATCCGCACCGGCGCGCCGGCGTCGGGCTCGGGCAGCCCGTCGGTGAGCCGGCCCAGCGCGGCCCGCAGGTCCGGCAGGCCCTGTCCCGTGACGCCGCTGACCGCGAGCGCCTCGAGGTCACACAGGCCGGTACGTGCGAGCTCGGCACGCGCCTGCGCCAGCGCCGGGCCCGGGTCGGCGCGGTCGGCCCGCGTCACGACGAGCAGCCCGTGCCGTACGCCGAGCGCGTCGAGGGCGGCGAGGTGCTCGGCGGACTGCGGCATCCACCCCTCGTCGGCGGCGACCACGATCATTGCCGCGGGTACGGGTCCGGCGCCGGCCAGCATGGTCGTGACGAACCGCTCGTGCCCGGGAACGTCGACGAACGCGACCTGCTTCCCCGACGGCAGCCCGGTCCAGGCGAACCCGAGGTCGATCGTCATGCCGCGGCGGCGTTCCTCGGCCCAGCGGTCCGGCTCCATGCCGGTGAGCGCGCGTACGAGCGTGGACTTACCGTGGTCGACGTGGCCTGCGGTGGCGATGACGTGCACTACCGCTCCCCGCCGAGTACGGCGGCGACGCGCCGCGCGAGCGCGCCGATGTCCAGGTCCGCCGGGACGCCGCGCAGGTCCAGCAGGAGGCGCCCGCCCTCCGCGCGGCCGACGATGCCCGCACGCCGCAGCGGCACGGTGCAGTCCTCGGGCAGGCTCACCGCGGCGCTCGGCAGCTCCACGCCCGGCGCCCCGCCGCCCCCGACCCGCGCGACGGACTCGACGGCGAACGCGTCGAAACGCGTCAGCTCCTTGGCGAGCAGCTCGGCTCGCTCGCGCAGGACGCGTACGTCGGCGTGCAGGGCGAGTGCCGCCGGCGGCTCCGGCCCGCGCAGTGACGCCTCCAGCGCGGCCAGCGTCAGCTTGCCGACGCGCAGCGCGCGGGCGAGCGGGTGCCTGCGGAGGCGTTCGATGAGGTCGACGCGGCCGAGCAGTAGCCCGGCCTGCGGGCCGCCGAGCAGCTTGTCGCCGCTGGCCGTGACCAGGTCCGCGCCGTCGGCCAGCGCCGTCGCGGCGTCCGGCTCGTCCGGCAGCACCGGCTCGGGCGCCAGCAGCCCGGACCCGATGTCGGCCACCAGCGGCACGCCCAGGCCGCTCAGCTCGCGCGGGGACGCCTGGGCGGTGAACCCCTCGACGCGGAAGTTCGACGGGTGCACCTTGAGCACGAATCCCGTGCCGGGACCGATCGCGTCCGCGTAGTCCGCGGCGGTCGTACGGTTGGTCGTGCCGACCTCCCGCAGTCGCGCTCCGGTCGAGACCAGCAGGTCGGGCAGGCGGAACCCGTCCCCGATCTCCACCATCTCGCCTCGGCTGATCACGATCTCCCGGTCCTGCGCGAGCACGGTCGCGGCGAGCACGAGTGCCGCCGCGTTGTTGTTGACGACGTGCACCGCCTCGGCCGCCGGACAGGCCTCGGCGAGCGCCGCGAGCGTCCCGCGTCCCCTGCGACCGCGGCGCCCCGTCTCCAGGTCGAACTCCACGTCCGTACAGCCCGACGCGTCCACCAGGGCCTCGCGCGCCGCCGCGGACAGCGGGGCCCGGCCCAGATTGGTGTGCAGCAGCACGCCGGTCGCGTTGACCACCGGCCGCAGGCTCGCCGCGCTCGCGGGCAGCGCCGCGACGGCCTCGTCCGCCACCGCCTCGGGCGCGATCTCGCCGGCGCGAGCACGCCCCTGCGCGGCCCCGATCACCGCCTTGACGAGGTCGCGCCCCAGCCGCCGAGCCGCCCCGGCGAGGCGCGGATCGGCGAGCAGAACGTCGGTACGCGGTACGCGGCGTCGTTCGTCCATTGGTAGTCAGGGGCGCGGTGCCTGTACAGGCCCGTTTCCCCATCCCCCTTTCAATCCGTACGTGCGGTTTTCCCGCATACGGCTTACCGATGATCTTCTTGACGCGGTTACGCCGCCTTCGGATAGCGGATAGTGCCACTCAGACGGTGAAGGCCGTGCCCGACAAACCACTCCTGCGTCCATTCCTTAGTCTGACCAGCTCGTAGGTTACGACCTCGCTTCTTGACCATCAGTCGCTGGAGTCGCCACGCCACGTACTCGTCGATGGTTCGGAACTTCTGGGCAGCGTTCCCGGTGCGGAAGTAGTTGCCCCAGCCGCGCAGGATCGGATTCAAGTCCGCGATCACATCGCGGATATCCGTTCCCGACCGGCGGCGGTCGGTCCGTTCCCGGACCTTGTCCCGGAGTCGCTTCATTGCCGTTTTCGCCGGCCAGCGATGGAGGTAGTAGCGGACTCTGCCGTACTTCTCCCACACCCTGCCTGAGAAGCGGGCCCTGAAGTGGCAGCCGAGGAAGTCGAGTCCTTCCCGGCCCTCTCTGAGGTCAACCACCTTCGTTTTATCCGGGTGCAGCCGCAACCCCAGCGAGTCGAGGATGTCCCTGACCGCTTCCAGAGCCACCCTGGCCTGGGCGGCCGACCGGCACAGGACGACTCCGTCGTCCGCGTACCGCACCAGCTCACCCACACCGCGCTGCGCCAGCTCGGTGTCCAGGACGTGCAGGTAGATGTTGGCCAGCAAAGGCGAGATGACCCCGCCCTGAGGCGTGCCAGCGACCGTCCGCTGGACCTCCCCGTCCACCATCACACCCGCTTGCAGCCACAAACGGACCAACTTGAGTACCCTGCGGTCCGACACCCGGCGCCCCACTTCCGCGAGAAGACGACCGTGGTCGATCTCATTGAAGAAGTTACGGATGTCGAATTCCACTACGAAGACATGACCCCCGATGAAGCCCTTACGAAGCCGCTCCATCGCCTGCGTCGCCGACCGCTTCGGGCGGAATCCGAACGAGCACGGAGAAAATCCCGCCTCGAACACCGGTTCCAGCACGATCTTCGCCGCCTGCTGGGCCACCCTGTCGCGCACCGTGGGAATACCCAATGGCCTTTTACCACCCTGTGGTTTCGGGATGTCCACACGCCTGGCTGGCGCGGGACGATACACGCCTGCGCGGAGATCCTGCTGGAGTTCGCCGAGCAACCGCCGAACCCCGTACTCCTTCTCCACAAATGCCAGGGTGACCCGATCCACCCCGGCGCTACCTCTGTTGGCCCGGACCCGTTCCCATGCCTCCCACAGAACGTCACCCCTGTGGATACGGTCATACAGAGCATGGAAACGCCGCTCCGGCGACTGCTTGGCCGCAGCCCATAGTCCGCGTTGCAGTTTTCGCACTTTCGGGACGGACGCACGCCCGTCCACTACGACGGGAGATTCCCCGCCGGGGTAGTTGGACCGGGCTGTCCCGGTCATGCCCTCGTGCTTACCTCCGCTACGGACGCGATCAAAGTGAGGGCCCTTCCCTCCCGGCGCGTTATGTTGCACGCCGATCGTCGGTACTATGCCCCTCTCGGACTCCCGCTGCCCTCCGGACGATTTCACCATCGGCTTATACGTCCGGTCTCGTGCCCGACGTCAGGCGTGGTCAGACGGGTCTCTCCTGTTCCGGTCCAGACCGTGCACACGTGCCGCCCTCCGTACCCCGGGAGAACCCTGGAGGCTGACCCCGGAACAGGGCCCCCAGGACATGGCCTTCGCCCAGGCATGACAGGCTCGGCTTCTCCATTGTGATTGTGACGAGGCTGCAAGGTTCGCTTTACGCTACGGCCCGCGTGCTTGCTCCCTCCAAAGAGGCTCTTGACACCCCGCTCAGCCCGCCGTGTCTCCACGACGAACCGGGGCCTGCTACCGGGCACTCCGGTGTCTACCCGGACGGGACTCTCACCCGCGGGCCTGGACCAGCTTCCAGGACGCAACATGCCGAGCAATTTACGGCCGCACACCCCGGCCCGCGCCACCCGCCACCCTGCCCGGACCTCCGCGGTCAGGCGCGGCCCAACGCGATGAACGCCGCGAGAGCGAGATAGACCAGGTTCACCACCACGAACCTGCTGAAGCCGCCATGGCGGAGATGGGTGATCATCGCGCCGATCATCAGCAGGACCCAGCAGAGGGCGGTCACCGGCACCAGAACCGGTGCGATGCCGAGCGCGGCGGGCAGAAGCAGACCGGCCGCGGCCAGGATCTCGAGGGCCCCGAGGGTCTTGATGAAGCCGACAGGGGTGACTTCGGTCCATTCCCCGCCGGGGGCCCTGGCCAGCTTCTCCCTGGGCACAAAGGCCTTGCTGACGCCGCCGACGAGGGCGACCACGGCGAGCAGTCCGGCGGCGATCCACAGTGCGAGGTTCATGAGGCTCTCCTCCGTTGTCAGGGGTTCGTCCTCAAGACGCCGCGCGGTCGGCCGTTGTGACATCCCGTAAGGGTCAGCCGGGACGGCGGTGGCCGGCCTCGGTGTCGGCGAGGAGGTCGTCGACCATGCGGTGGCAGAGGACGGCCAGCGTGTGGCGGTCCTCGTCGGACCAGGCGGCCAGGGCCTCGGCCATCCGGCGGAGGCCGGCGGCGCGGATGCACGCGACCGCGTCGGCGCCCTGGGCGGTGAGCCGTACCCGCTGGGCGCGGCGGTCGTCGGGGTCCGGGACGCGTTCGACGTAGCCGGTGCGTTCGAGGCGCTGGACCTGCCGGGTGACGTGCGGCGCCTCCACGGAGAGCCGATCGGCCAGCTCACCGAGGCGCATGGGCCCGGCCGCCTCCAGCGCGCGCAGCAGCGGCGTACCGGCCCGGTCGACGGCGACCCCGGACTCCACCACGGTGCGGTCGTGCTGCTTGGCCCGCGTGAGGAGATGCGAGATGCGCGCCAGGGCCCGCTCGATCTCGATCATGTCTTCGGGCGCGCTCATGGCTCCGATAATAGGAAATGCTTACTTAACTTAAGTAAGTAAGATTAGCCGTGAGATATGACGACACTGGGGGGAACGCCGTCGATGGTCGATATCGCCACCGCGCCGCGTAAGAGCGGAACGAGGACGCAGACCAGCGCGACCCTGATCGCACTGTCGGTGGCGGGCCTGGTGGCGGCGCTCCAGCAGACGCTGGTGATCCCGCTCCTCCCCGGCCTGATGCGGCACTTCGGCACCACGGCGGGCCCGGTCACCTGGGTCTTCACCGCGTCACTGCTGGCCGGCGCCGTCGCTACACCGCTGCTGGCCCGCCTCGGCGACATGTACGGCAAGAAGAACCTCGTCCTCGTCACGATGGGCCTGCTGTTCGCCGGTTCCGTCGTCTGCGCGCTGTCGGGCTCGCTGGGCACGCTCATCGCCGGCCGTACCCTCCAGGGTCCGTCGGCGGCGCTGATCCCGCTGGCCATCGGCATGATCCGCGATGGGTTCCCACGCGAGAAGGTGACGTCGGGGATCGGCATCGTCAGCGCCACGATGGGCGCGGGCGGCACGCTGGGCATGATCGTGACGGGGCTGATCGCCACGCACACGGACAGCTACCGGCCGGTCTTCTGGATCACGGCGGCGCTGGCCGCAGGCGGCCTCGCCCTGGTCGCGCTGACCGCGCCCGACACCGGCACCCGCGCCGGCGGGCGGCCCGACGTGCTCGGGACCGTGCTGCTGGCCGGCCTGCTCGTCTGCCTCCTCCTCGCCATCAGCGAGGGCAACAGCTGGGGCTGGACCTCGGGCGGCGTGCTGCTGCTGTTCGCCGCCGCGGTCGCGCTGGCCGTCGTCTGGACCCTGGTCGAGCGGAAGATCACCCAGCCCCTCGTACGGCTGAGCCTGCTCGTCGGCCGCCAGTCGCTGTCGGCCAACGTCGCCTCGGTGCTACTCGGCTTCGCGATGTACGGGGCGTTCACGCTGATCCCGACGTTCGTCCAGGTGCCGAAGGCGACCGGGTACGGGCTCGGTGGCTCCGTGCTGGACGTCGGCCTCTACATGCTGCCGAGCACGGTGACGATGCTGATCTTCTCCGCGTTCGCCGGGCGCATCGCCGCCCGGATCGGCGCGGCGTACTCGCTCTGCCTGGGTTCGCTGTTCGCCGGGACGAGCTACCTGTGGCTGGCCGTGGCCCACGCCCACGCGTACGACGTACTGGGCTTCAGCGCCGTGCAGGGCATCGGCTTCGGCATCGCGTACGCGGCGCTCGGCACGCTCGCGGTCCAGCACGTGCCGATGGACCAGAGCGGCATCGCCAGCGGGATCAACTCCCTCGTCCGTACGGCCGGCGGCAGCGTCGCCGGCGCCGTCACGGCCTCCGTGCTCACCGCCTCCACGGTCACCGGCATGCCGGGCGTGCCGACCTCGGGCGCGTACGTGCTGTGCTTCGTCGTCATCTGCGTCGGCGCGGCCCTGTCGGCCGTGGTCGCGGCGGTGCACGCCGTACGCCACCCACCGCATCACGATCGCGTCGAAGCCCTCGAGACGACTTGACGAACCGCCGCACGCCATCGACATAGTGGGTAGTCCCCCGTCTGGCGGAGGTAGTCATGGGCTCCTACGCGGCCGCGTACGAACGCAGCCTCGGTGATCCGGCACGGTTCTGGGCGGAGGCCGCCCGCGACGTCCGGTGGCGTACGCCACCGGAACGCGTCCTCGACGACGGCGCGGCGCCGTTCTACCGGTGGTTCACCGGCGGTGAGCTGAACACCTGCGAGAACGCCCTCGACCGGCACGTCGAGCAGGGCCGCGCCGAACAGGCCGCGCTGATCTACGACAGTCCCGTCGCCGGCACCAAGCGGACGTACACCTACCGCGAGCTGCGCGACGAGACGGCGAGGTTCGCCGGAGTGCTGCGCGACCTCGGCGTCGAGCGCGGCGACCGGGTGATCATCTACCTGCCGATGATCCCGCAGGCGGTGATCTCGATGCTCGCGTGCGCCCGCATCGGCGCGGTGCACTCCGTGGTGTTCGGCGGCTTCGCGCCGAAGGAGCTGGCCGCCCGCATCGACGACGCCCGGCCCAAGGTCGTGGTCAGCGCCTCCTGCGGCATCGAGGGCACCCGCGTCGTCGAGTACAAGCCACTGCTCGACGCGGCGCTCGCGCTCTCCTCCCACCCCGTCGGCAACTGCGTGATCGTGCAGCGCCCGCAGGCGCCGGCCGAGCTGAACCGCCCGCGCGACCTCGACTGGGACGAGGCCGTCGCCGGCGCGCGACCGGCCGACTGCGTGCCGGTGGCCGCCACCGACCCGCTCTACATCCTCTACACCTCGGGGACGACCGGCCGCCCGAAGGGCGTCGTGCGCGACAACGGCGGCCACGCCGTGGCCCTGCGCTGGTCGATGCCGAACGTGTACGACACCGGGCCCGGCGCGGTCTTCTGGGCCGCGTCCGACGTCGGGTGGGTCGTCGGCCACTCCTACATCGTCTACGCGCCCCTCCTGACCGGCTGCACGACCGTGCTGTACGAGGGCAAGCCGGTCGGCACCCCGGACGCCGGGGCGTTCTGGCGCGTCATCGCCGAGCACGGCGTCAACGCCCTGTTCACCGCGCCGACCGCGATCCGGGCGATCAAGAAGGAGGACCCCGACGGTCTGCTCCTGAAGCCGCATGACCTGTCCTCGCTGCGCACGCTCTTCCTCGCCGGCGAACGCCTCGACCCGGACACGTACCACTGGGCGGCCCGCATCCTGGACCGCCCGGTGATCGACCACTGGTGGCAGACCGAGACCGGCTGGCCGATCGCCGCGAACCTGCGCGGCCTGGAGCCCATGGAGATCAAGCCGGGCTCGCCGAGCGTCCCGGTCCCCGGCTACGACGTACGCGTACTGCTCGCCGACGGCACCGTCGCGCCGCCCGGTCAGGAGGGCGACATCGCCATCCGGCTGCCGCTGCCGCCCGGCACACTGCCGACCCTGTGGCACGACGACGAGCGCTACGTCGAGTCGTACCTGACCCGGCACGCCGGCCACTACCTCACCGGCGACGGCGGCCACCTCGACGAGGACGGCTACCTCTGGGTCATGGGCCGCACCGACGACGTGATCAACGTCGCGGGTCACCGGCTGTCCACCGGGTCGATGGAGGAGGTGCTGTGCGCCCACCCGGCTGTCGCCGAGGCCGCCGTCGTGGGCGTCCGCGACAGCCTCAAGGGCCAGGTGCCGCGCGGCTTCGTCGTGCTCAAGAGCGGCGCCGACATCGAGGAGTCCCGCCTGCGCGGCGAACTCATCGGCGCCGTACGCGAACAGGTCGGACCGGTCGCGTCCTTCAAGGAGGTCGCGGTCGTCCCGGCGCTGCCGAAGACCCGGTCGGGCAAGATCCTTCGCGGCACGATGCGCGGCATCGCCGACGGAGACGACGTCACGGTGCCCTCCACCATCGAGGACCCGGCCGTACTCGAACGGATCCGCTCGATCCTCAGACCGTCCGGAGGCTAGGAGACGTCCGGTGGATCGTCGACCCACCGGACCTGTCCTAGGTCCTTCGTGGCCAGAGAGCGGTGACGATCAGCACGCCGATGATGGCGAGCGCGATCTGGAAGATCGTCTCCCAGAAGTTGAAGCCATGGGTCTTCAGATGCAGCAGGTGAGCCAGCCACGTGCCGATGAAGGCGGCCACGATGCCGACCAGGATCGTGAGCCAGATAGGCATACTCTGCTTGCCCGGTACGAGCAGCCGGGCAAGTGCGCCGATGATGGCGCCGAAAATGATCGCGGTGATGACACCACCGATCGTCATGGCGACTCCTCGTGTGTTCGTGCCTGCGGCAAATCGGGAAACGCTCCGTCACCGAACGTGTACCCAGAGCGCCGACATCCGACACCGGCCGCACGAACCCGGGCCACGCCCGGAATCGCCATTAGACGCGGGAGCTCACCGGCTCCCGTCAGGATCAATCTTTCGCGAGGTCCACCCCTCCGACCGCAATTTACGGAGGGAGTGGACCTCGATCCCACAATAACCAAATATCAAAGCTTTAATGCACTAAAAGGCTCAAACTGCCACGCTTGCCGGCAATTCACTGTCGTTCGTTGAAACGACGAAAATCGGCGCGACCTCGACACACGTACCGTTCGCCATGCTGCGAGTACTCTTTCGCCATGGAACGCCGGGACGCCCAGTTGTCTCCTCCACCCGATCCACCTCCTCTCATTATGATGTCCACACATCCCGGGCGATCCTGGAGATTCGATCCATGGATTCAGCAGGCCCGAGCGCCTCTGCACTGAGTCGTTCGAAACTGAGCCTATGCCGGTAGGTTTCGGTCTCTTCTTCCAAATATGAGCATCCGTTTAGATGCTCGATATATGCGACATCGTGGAATCTAATTCCGCTTGCGGGCGGAAACTGCAGAAGCGTGAAGGACCCCGTCGTGATCGGATGGGGGCCATCAAGTTGGAGAACCTGAAGCTTCAAATTGGGAAGCTCGGCCAACTCTTGAAGACGATACAACTGCTCGCGCATGATGTCGGCATCGCCATAGCGTCGGAGCAATAGCGCTTCGTCCAAAATGATTGACAGCCGCAGCGGCGTCTCGCGGGTCAGGATCGACTGGCGCGCGATGCGGGCCTCGACCCGGGCGTCGACGCGGCTCGGCGGGATGACCTCGATCGAGTGCGACCACTGCTCGACGGCCAGTGCGTAGGCCTCGGTCTGGAGGAGTCCGGGGACCACCTGGGTCTCCCACTGCCAGATCGCCTCGGCCTCGATCTCCAGCCCGATATAGGACGCGTACTGGTCGGGCAGGGCGTCGGAGAACGCCTCCCACCAACCCTTGCGCACGGCGTCACGGGCCAACTGGAGGAGCTGGTCGCGTTGGGCGCCCTGGATGTCGTAGAGCTCCAGGAGCCGCTTCACGTCGGTGAACCGAGGGGCCTGCCGGGCATTCTCGAGGCGGCTGACCTTGGAGGCCGACCAACCGAGCTGCTCGGCGACCTCGTCGCCGGTGAGATCGGCCGCCTCACGCAGACGTCGCAGTTCGGCGGCCAAGCGACGATTGCGGACGGTGGCGCTTCCCGGCCGGGGCACGTTATTCCTCTCCCACCTGGGCCGACGGTGTCCCCTCAGCCGAGCTCTACATTCCTGGCGCAACTTTTATAGAGGTCGGTGGTAACGGCGTCAAGAAACGCCGCATCTTTTACTGAAACTTGCGTCGTAATCGACCATAGCGGACGATCGAACACAGAACCAGTACTTAACGGCTATACCACGTGATGTGCTACATGTGAATCGACGCACGTCTCCGCCGCTTGCCAATCATATGAGCGCCGGTTCACCCCTCGAGCACGGCGGGCGGGACACGCGCCGAAGCGCGGCCCGTACCGAGGATGGGTTTTCCGAGGCACGCCGACATTTCGGCCATCGAAAAGCAGGCCAGAGACACTCATAGCCGACGAATCACGCCTGAAGCACACCCGAAAACCATGTATCGCCGTCGAGTGCTCGCGAACGCCGTGCCGGCGAGTGGATCGCCCACCACCGGATCCGCCGTCCGGTGGAACCGGCGGGCGACGCCCAGCGTCGAGGTCTGTCGTGACACGACCACACATGCTGACGAGACGCGCCCTCCTGATCGGCGGCGGCAGCCTGGCGGCCGTCGGCGGTGCCGGGATCGCCGGTGTCGCCCTCGTCGAGGAGGACGTCCTGCCCGGCCGGGTCCGGTTCGAGCGGGCCATCGGCCGCTGCCGTACGCTGCCGCGCGCCCCCGCGACCCCCGGGGTGATCCGCCTGCAGACCTTCCGCTCCCGCCGCCGGAACACCGACGTGACCGCGGCGGTGGTGCTGCCCGCGGGCGTGAGCTCGCCGCGCGGCCTGCCCGTCGCGGTGGCGCTGCACGGGAACGGCGGCACCGGCGCCTCTGCGGCCCAGGGCCTGCGACTCGACCGGTACCTCACCGACGCCGTACGTACCGGGGCGACGCCACCGTTCGCGCTCGTCGCGGTCGACGGCGGCCCGAGCACGTACTGGCATCGCCGGGCGAGCGGCGAGGACCCGATCGCGATGATCACCGAGGAGCTGCTCCCCCTGTTGGGGCGGCAGGGGGCACGTATCGACCGGTTCGGGGTGATCGGCTGGTCGATGGGCGGGTACGGCGCGCTGGTCCTCGCCGAGGACGCCGGCCCGGGACGCGTGGCCGCAGCGGTGGCCTCGTCGCCCGCTCTGTTCGCCTCGTACGCCGATGCGCGGCGGACCAACCACCAGGCCTTCGACGACGCGGCCGACTTCGCGCGCAACGATGTGTTCGCCGGGCTCGGCAGGCTCGGCGGCGTTCCGGTAAGGGTCGACTGCGGCACCGGCGACCCGTTCGCGCCGATGGTCCGCCGGCTGCGCGACCGGCTGCGTCCCGCCGGAGGGATGGGGCGCGGCTGCCACGACGGAGCGTTCTGGCTGCGCCGCCTCCCGGCCCAGCTCGCTTTCCTTGGACACCACCTGGGACGCGAGTGACCTGCGATGACTTCACAGTGTTACGGAAGCGACGCTAGACTGCGAACGACGCAATTGCGCTGAAGATGCGCTGAACACGGCCGCCGAGGCCGCCGTGATTTCCCGGCGCCCGCCGCCAGCGGCCGACCACCCTCTGATACGCGTACGGGCCCGTACGCCCGCGACCGGGCATACGGGCACGAGGAATGACGGGGGACCATATGGACATTCAGAACACCGGCGGCCCGCACAAGGTGGTGCTGGGAACCTTCGGCAGCCACCAGGCGGCACAGCACGCGGTCGACGTCCTCGCCGAGCACAAGTTCCCGGTGGAGCACGTCACGATCGTGGGCAACGGGCTGAAGCTCGAGGAGCGCATCCTCGGGCGCTGGACCGCTGGCCGAGCGCTGATGACCGGGGCGGGTACCGGCGCATGGATCGGGTTGCTGATCGGAATCGTGTTCTGGATCGTCAGCCCCTGGGCCGTCGGCGCGGTGATCACCGCGATCCTGCTCGGCCTGGTGTTCGGGGCGGTCTTCTCCGCCGCCGCGTACGCGCTGCAGCGGCGGACGTTCGTGTCGGCGCCCTCGGTGGTGGCGGACCGCTACGAGATGCTGGTCGACGCGGAGTTCGCGGACGAGGCCCGGCGGCTGCTGGCCACCGCGATGGCCCCCACGGACCAGGCGCACTGACCTGGCGTGCGGATCATGGCAGGCACTGGACGGTGAGCCCCATCGCCTGCCACTTGGGTGCGGCGTCCCGGCTCGTGACGATCGGCCAGCCGCGGTCGGCGGCGGCGCGTGCGACGTGGGCGTCGACGATGTCGCGGATGCCGGCCCTGCGGGCCACGTGCCCGATGGTCAGCGCGGTGCGCTCGTCGAGGGCGAGCACGACGACCGAGGCGCTCTCGACGGCCCAGGCCAGCTCCTGCAGGCCGCGCTCGTCGGCCGACGTCGCGGCCTTGGCGAGGGCGGCGGCGGGCGCCACCAGGCTGTAGCCGCGTACGGCCACGAACCCCACCAGGGCGCGCATGTGCTGGCTACGGCCGGTTGCAAGATCGACTAGTGCGGGGACGTCGAGCACCCGACCGGAGAGGTTCACAAGCGCCGGGTGTCCCCGTCACCGCTTTCGAAGATCTGGCGCGCCCAGTCGGTCGCCTCGTCGTCGAACGGTCCCCAGCGGTCCTCGACGGCGGCCACGTGCCGCTCGCGCTCGGCCCGGTCGCGTACGGCCTGGCTGACATAGGCCGACACGCTGGGCGCGACGCCCGACGCGACCGCGGCCCGCGCGCGCTCCAGCACCTCTGCGGGCACCGTGACGGTTATCTTCTCCGTCGCCATGCCCGCCATGGTATGGCATCCGGCGGAAAAAGATATGGGATGCCTGGTGAATCACTGTGCCGGCGTGCCGTTCCAGTGCCGCGTGCGGCCCTCGCCGCGCCAAAGCTCACGCACCTGGTCCCGCAGTCCGGGCGCGTCCCGCGTACGGGAGACGAACTCCTCGGGGCTGCGCGTGCCGACGAGATCGGCCAGCGCGGGCAGGTCGGCGAGCAGCGCGGCCAGCAGCTCCGCCTGCCCGGTCATCGTGAACGGCGCCCCGCCGGCGTCGACGAGGTAGCCGTGCCGCCCGGCGTACAGCTCGCAGGCGAGAGGCCGGGCGGCCAGTGAGACCGTGGCGGTATCGGGCGGCGCGACCCGGCGGTAGTTCGGCTCCGTCGCGTCGACGATCGCGAGCTGCTCGTCGTCGAGCCACACCACGATCAGCTCGCAGGTGACGCCGCTCGCGGGCATGGGCGCGGCCGGGACGTTGCCGGGCCGGCTCACGTGCGCGGAGACGCCGGGCGCGAGCCCGCGTACGGTCGCGTACGTCATCGGGACCGCCACCGGCGCGCGGCCGGTCAGCTTGGCACGGAGACGTGCGGGCGAGGCGTTGGCGCCGACGGCGAGCACCGGCCGGCGCTCCTCCAGGACGGCCTTGCCGCGGCTCCGCAGGGCGTCGTCGAGCGCCCCGCCCGGCAGGGCGATGAAGCGGTCGTCGAGCAGCAGCCCGGACGTCTCCGGCGGCCGGCCGGGATAGCCGAGCGGCCCCGGCACCTCGTCGTCCACGGCGCGCTCCTCAGCGGTCGGCGGGGTGGTGGGCCAGGAGTACGGCGGTGGCGTCGTCGTGCGGCTTGCCGTACGCACCCGGCCGGGTGCGCTCCGCCTCGCGTACGAGATCGATGGTCCGCGCCGGTCCCTGGGTCCGCAGGATGTCGAGCAGGCCCGGCCAGTCGTGGCCGAAGTGGTCGACCAGGCGGGTCACCCCGTCGGTGAACATCGCCACCGACTCGACCTCGTCGGCGGGGAAGGTCACGGTCACGGCCTCGTACGCCGCGCCGGGCTCGGTGCTCGCCACCCAGAACCCGCCGGGCCGGTTGCGGTGCCGCCGCACCAGGCCGAGCGTGTACGGGGGGCCGCCGGGCAGGTGCCGGAGCCGGTCGTCCTCGAAGACATGGATCGAACCATCGCGGCGGCGGACCGCGATCGGCGAGTCGGCCAGGACGAGGCACTCGAAGCGGTCCTCGCGCAGGCGCACCATCGCGACCGTCGACGACGGGCTGTCGGGGTTGGCCAGGTCGCAGGTGCCCGCGTGCTCCGAGCACACCTGCTTGATCGCGGCGGCGAGCACGTCGGCCAGCGAACCGGCCTCGTCGATGGCCATGCCCGCGGCCAGCGCCGCGGCGAGCCGGTGGACGAGCCACGCGACGTCGTGGACGCAGCCGCCGTCGACCCCGGCGGGGGCCGTCGCGCCGTCCAGCACGACCGCCCAGTCCGGGCCCGCCACCACGTGATCCTCGTTGACGACGCCGGGAGCGGCCCGCGTGGCGTACGTGATCTGCATCGACCGCTCCTCCGGCACCGCTGGCATGGGCTCACCACCGTATCCGGGCGCGCTCGCCCGGCCCACGGCGAACGCGCGCCGCGGGCCGGGTTCTCGCTCAGTCCCAGACCATGTCGACCTGGTGCTCGAAGGTGACGTATCCGGCACGCGCGAACGCGCGCGCCATCGGGACGTTGCTCACGTCGGTCGACGCGCGGATGCGCGGGACGTCCTGCGCGGCGAGGACACGGGTGCCCTCGGCCAGCAGCGCGTCGACGTGACCGTTGCCGCGGTGCGCCGGTAGGACGCCGATGTAGGCGATGATCGAGTTGTAGGCGTTGCGCGCGGGCAGGACGAAGCCGACGCACTCTCCGCTCGGCAGCGTCGCGACCCGCCACCACTCCCTCGGGCTGGGGTACCGGCTGAGCTCGTCGTCGTACTGGAACCTCGCCTGCTCGCGAGGCGACATCCGGGTGAGCTCCTCGCGGCTGTGCGCGTCGAGGGTGCCCTCCAGGACCCCGGTCATCAGGTCGATGAGCTCGTCCTCGTCGCGCGGCGGCCGGAACCTCAACCGCCCGTCCGGCGGAGGCACGGGCCGTGCCGGATCCGGGCGCCACTCAAGGCGCAGGCGTTCGACGAGCGGGCGCGCGCCGGCGCGTTCGACGACCGCCATGCGGTCCTCGACGTCCCGCCGCGCGGCCGGGTCCTCCCGCCAGCCCGGCGGGACGAACCTGAGGTACTGCGGCGCGCGGCCGGTCTCGCCGACGACCTCGGCCATCGCCGCCTGGAGGAGCAGCGCGCCGACGTCGACGCGCCCGGCGTCCTCGTCGAGGTCGAGGATGTCGAGGAGCAGCGGCAGGTCGTCCTGCGGGCGCCCCCACCACGCGGCCCTCGCGACGAGCGCCTCGCCGCGCAACGCCACCCACATCCACGAGGGCCGCCGCCGGCCCTCGTCGAGGTCGCCGGCCAGCTCGCCGTTGGTGACGTACGGCAACGTCGAGAAGAGGTCGAGTTCTTCGCGCCCGGTGATCGGGCGCAGGGTCAGGTCATGCCGTTCTGCGGTCAAGCCACACTCCGAATGCAGTGCGCCCGCCCGTACCGGGATCAACCCTGGTCGATGTCCCGGGAGGACGTGAGCGCGGTGATCGAACGGGTCATCGCCTCACACCTCCTCTCGTCTTTCGCCCCGGCGCGGTCGCGCGGGCTCGGCGACAAGTCCTACCGTCCGGGCCCGTACCCGGCAAGCGATTAATCCGCGGCGACCTCTCCACGGCCATCGCCATCGCGTGATCTACACGCATGCCGAGAAGGACGGGCGGCCCCAGGTCACCGCGCAGGTGCGCAACACCGGCGGGCGCGCGCTGGACATGAACGGCACGATGCCCCTGTCGCACGGGCCGGGCTCACTGCGCGCGGGCCCTTCCGCGCCACGCCCGGGACGACGCTTGGACCGGGCCAGGCCGGAACGGTGCCGATCACGCTGGACGAGCCGGTCCCGGCCGGTCCGTGGAACGCCCACGTGACGCTGGGCAGCGGGACGACCAAACGCTCGGCGGACGCCACCATCACCTTCCCGGCGGCGGGCGTCGGCAGGCCCGCCCGGCCACGTACCCGCACCGTGGCCATGCTGCTGACGGCCGGTGGCGCGCTCCTCACGCTCGGCGCACTCGCCCTGTTCGTACGCCGGAGGCGCCGGATACGCATCGCGTGACGGCGCTACCCTTGGCCAGGGGCTTCCTACGGGGGAGGACATGGCCGTGCTCGAACGCGTCGACCTGGGTGAGATCGACTATGACGAGGCCTGCGCGCGGATGGCCGGCTGGGTCAAGGAGCGCCGCGAGGACATCGCCGGGGACCGGCTGTTCCTGCTCCACCACCCTCCGGTCATCACCTACGGCGCCCGTACGTCGGCGGCCGACCTGCCCGCCGACCTCGGTGTGCGCACCATCGAGGTGGACCGGGGCGGCTACGCGACCTACCACGGCCCCGGGCAGCTCGTCGGCTACGTGGTGATGGACCTCCACGAGCGCGGCCCCGTGGACGTCGTGCGCTGGCTGGAGAACGGCCTCATCGACGCCCTGGGGCGGCTCGGCTTCCCCGCCGTACGGCGCGACACCCCGCGCGGCACCACCAGCCTCGTCGGCGTCTGGACGCCCGAGCACCACAAGGTCGCCTCCATCGGCATGCGGATCCGCCACGGGATCACCAGCCACGGCTTCGCCCTGAACATCGACCCCGACATGACGGCCTTCGACCGCTTCACCGTCTGCGGCCTCCAGGGCGTGACGATGACCTCCCTGCGCCGGATGGCCGACGGTCTCGGGATCCCGACGCCCACCGAGGCAGAGGTACGCGACGCCGTCGCCGCGTCCCTCGTCTGACCTGTTCGGTCACGCCTCGGTGATGAGGATCCGGGCGTTCATCGGATCGCCGGAGGACCCGGCCACCGGCACGACGCGTGTTGTCCCGCACGGTTCTCAGGCGCTGGGGTGCTCGGCCATCATGCGGCGGAGGGGGCCGATGCCGGCCGCCAGGGCCGCGCCGGTGGCCATCGCCACGACGGCCAGGAGCAGGAAGTAGGCCGACTCGGTGAGGACGGTGCCGGCCAGCCGCGTCATCTGGCCGCCGAGGGAGTCGCCGACCGCGACGGCGAGGTACCAGACGCCGATCATCTGGCTGGTGAAGGCCTTCGGGGCGAGCTTGGTGGTCACGGACAGGCCGACCGGGCTGAGGCAGAGTTCGCCGGCGGTCTGGATGAGATAGGTCGCGACCAGCCACAGCACCGAGACCCGTACGCCGTGGACGGCCTTGGCGGCGGCGAACGCCATGATGACGAAGGACAGCCCGCACAGCACCATCGCGACGGCGAACTTCAGCGGCGTGCTCAGCCGGGGCCCCGCGCGTACCCAGAGGCCGGCGAAGATCGGCGCGAGCACGATCACCATGATCGGGTTGACGGCCTGGAGCCAGCTCGAGGGCACCGCGTGGCCGCCGATGGACAGGTCGGTCTTGTGCAGGGCGAACAGCGACAGCTCCGTGGCGGCCTGGTCGTACACCAGCCAGAAGATCGAGGCGGCGACGAACAGCCAGACGTACGCCTTGAGGCGGGCCCGCTCGTCCGCCGTGATCTCGTGGCTGCCGAAGAACATGAAGGCGAAGTAGCCGGCCGCGACGACGATCGGGACGACGGTCAGCGCCCACGTCACGACGTCCAGGGTCAGCGTTCCGGTCAGCGCGCCCAGCAGGACCGCGACCGCGACGGCCACGCAGCCGAGCGTCAGGAGGACGACGAAGTGGCGGCGCTCGTCGGGTGTCAGCCGCCGGGGCGGGTCGCCGTCGCGCAGGCCGCCCATGCCGAGGACGTACTGGACGAGGCCGAACGCCATGCCGATCGCCGCGGTGGCGAAGCCGAGGTGCCAGGAGACCTTCTGCCCGAGAGTGCCGACGACCAGCGGCGCGAGGAAGGCGCCCAGGTTGATGCCCATGTAGAAGATGGAGAAGCCGGCGTCCCTGCGGGCGTCCTCGTCCTCCCGGTAGAGGTGCCCGACCAGGGTCGAGATGTTCGGCTTGAGAAGGCCCGTACCGAAGATGATCAGTGTGAGCCCGAGGTAGACGAACGCGGCGCTGCCCGGGACGGCCAGCGCGACGTGGCCGAGCATGATGACGACGCCGCCGTACAGGACCGAGCGGCGCGCGCCCAGGACCCGGTCGGCGATCCAGCCACCGGGCAGCGTGACGAGGTAGACCATCGCCGAGTACACCCCGACCAGCGCCTTCGCCGTGCCCTCGGCCAGCCCGAGGCCGCCCTCGGCGGCGGTCGCGGCGAGGAACAGCACGAGGACGCTGCGCATGCCGTAGAAGCTGAACCGCTCCCACATCTCGGTCATGAACAGCGTGGCCAGCCCGCGCGGGTGGCCGAGGAATCGGCGTTCCCCCAGAGTCTCCGTTGCCGATGTGGCCACGCGGCTTCCCCCGAATCTCCGCCAAGGCCATGCAAGTGTGACTTCTGTGTACCCTCAGTGATCACTCATCGAACGACCAGCGCGTGGCTTCCGCGCCTGGTCAGCTCGCCGACGACCGGCGCGCCGGGGATCTCACCGGCCACGAGCAGGCCGCCGGAGGTCTGGGCGTCGGCGAGCAGCAGCCGGTCATCCTCGGACACGCCGCCGAAGTCGGCGTGCGGGGCGACCCACGCAAGGTTGCGGCGGCTCCCGCCGGAGACGAACCCGTCGCGTACGGCCTGACGCGCCCCGTCGAGGTACGGGATCGCCGACGCGTCCACGATCGCGGTGACCCCGCTGGCGCGCGCCATCTTGTACAGGTGGCCGAGCAGCCCGAAGCCGGTCACGTCGGTGGCGCACCGGTGGCCCAGCTCGAGCGCGCGCCGCGACGCGTCGGCGTTGAGCGTCGTCATCGTCTCGATGGCATGCGGGAAGGCCACGCCGGTCGCCTTGTGCCGGGTGTTGAGCACGCCGACGCCGAGCGGCTTGGTGAGCGACAGCGGCGTACCCGGGCGCCCGGCGTCGAGCCGCAGCAGCCGGTCCGGGTCGGCGAGCCCGGTCACGGCCATCCCGTACTTGGGCTCGGGGTCGTCCACGCTGTGCCCGCCCGCGACGTGGCAGTGGGCCTGGCGGGCGACGTCGAGGCCGCCGCGCAGCACCTCACGGGCCAGCTCCATCGGCAGGACGTCGCGCGGCCAGCCGAGGAGGTTCACCGCGACGAGCGGCGTGCCGCCGACGGCGTACACGTCCGACAGCGCGTTCGCCGCGGCGATGCGGCCCCAGTCGTACGGATCGTCGACGACGGGCGTGAAGAAGTCGGCGGTGGCGACCACGGCGCGGTCGTCCTGGATCCGTACGACCGCGGCGTCGTCACCGTCGTCGAGCCCGATCAGCAGGTCGTCGGGGATACCGGGGTCGATGAGCCCGGCGACGACCGCCTCGAGCTCACCGGGTGGGATCTTGCAGGCGCATCCGCCGCCGTGGGCGTACTGGGTGAGGCGATGGTTCACCGGGGGCCGCCTGTCCTGGATAGGGTTCCACGGCCGAATTTATCGCGCCGGGACTTGTCCGGATCGGGGGCGACATGGTGCGATGCCCTCGTGTAAGTGTCCACTGACATCGGAGGCGCGCGGGATGGGTGTATCGGAAGACCGGGCGGAGATCGAGAAGGAGATCGAGGGCAGGACGATCGCCCACGCCCTCCTCGAGACCGCGGAGCGTCACCCGGACGCCCCCGCCTTCACCCAGGGCGAGGAGACCCTGACCTGGGGCGAGACCAGGCGGGACGTCCTGCGCGTCGCCTCGGCGTTCGCCGCGCTCGGGCTCGAACCCGGCGACGTCGTCGCCCTGATGATGCCCAACCGTACCGAGCACGTCCTCGCCGACCTCGGTGCCGTGCACGCCGGCGGCACTCCGACCACCCTGTACGCCACGCTCGCCCCCTCACAGGTCGCCTACGTCGCGGGCAACTGCGCCGCGAAGTACGCCGTGCTGGACGGGCGCGACCAGCTCGACCGCTGGCTGCCGGTCCTGTCCGAACTCCCCGGCCTGCGCAGGATCATCGTCCTGAACGACTGTCCCTCGGGCGACGAGCGGTTCCTGTCGTGGAGCGAGTTCCTCGCCCTCGGCGACGGCACCTGCTCGAGGTGGCGCGAACTCACCCCCGACGACACGCTGACCGTGCTCTACACCTCCGGTACGACCGGGGCGCCCAAGGGCGTCCTCGTCACCCACCGGATGGCGCTGTACGAGGGCGAGGTCTCGAACGCCACCTCCGACCTGCCCGAACACAGCGTCGGCGTCTCGTACCTGCCGTTCGCGCACATCGCCGACCGGGTGCTCAGCATCTACCTGCCGGTCCTGCGCGCCTCGCACATCCACTTCTGCGCCGACCCGTCCGCGCTGGCGGGCGTCCTCGCGACGGCGCGCCCGCACGGCTTCTTCGGCGTGCCGCGGGTGTGGGAGAAGATGATGGCGGCCATCCAGGCGATCCTCGGCGCCGAGCAGGACGAGGCCAAGAAGTCCGCGGTCACCTCGGCCATGGCCGCCGGGCGCGCGTACGTCGAGTCGTGCGAGTACGGCAGGCGGACCACCCCGGAGATCCAGGCGGCCTTCGAGCAGGCCGACGCCGCCGTCCTGTCCCCCATGCGCGCGCTGATCGGCCTGGACCGGGTCCGGCAGACCCTCAGCGCCGCGGCACCCCTGCCGATCGAGGTCGCGCGCTTCTTCGCCGGCCTCGGCCTGCGCATCCTCGACGTGTACGGCATGACCGAGACGACCGGGGCCGCCACCGCCAACACCCCCGCGGAGTTCCGGCTCGGCACCGTCGGACGCCCGATGCCCGGCATCGAACTGCGACTCGACTCCGACGGCGAGATCCTCCTGCGCGGCACCACCTGCACCCCCGGCTACCTGGGACTCCCCGACGCCACCGCGGCCCTCCTCGACGCCGACGGCTGGGTGCACACCGGCGACATCGGCGAGGTCGACGCCGACGGCTTCCTCACGGTCGTGGACCGCAAGAAGGAGATCATCATCACCGCGGGCGGCGAGAACATCGCGCCCTCCCTGATCGAGAACCTCCTCAAGGAGCACCCCCTCATCGGCCAGGCCCTCGTGTACGGCGACCGGCGCCCGTACGTCGTCGCCGTGATCACGCTGGACGGCGAGGTCGCCCCGGTCTGGGCCGCCGTCCACGGCATCGAGGGCGACCTCACCGGCCATCCCGTCGTACTCGAGGAGATCGCCGCCGCCGTCGACGCCGCCAACACGCGGCTCGCCCGCGTACAGCAGGTCAAGAGGTGGCGCCTGCTGCCCGCCGAGTGGACCGCCGAGAGCGAGGAGCTCACCCCGACGCTCAAGCTCAAGCGCCGCGTCATTCACGCGAGGTACGCCGAGGAGATCGCCGCCCTGTACACCTGACGGCGCCTTGCTCCGGCGACCTGGCCGGATGACGGGAACCGTGGGCGGGCGGCGTGCGTCAGTAGGGCATGGCCAGGATCCTCGCGGCGTCCGTCGCCGTGCTGATCGCGGCGTGGCAGCTCTCCGACGCGCTCACGCCGTCCGGCGTGCTGCTCGTGGCGGCGGCCCTCGCCGTCGCCGGGATCGCGATCCTGATCGCCCGCCGGCCGGCCGCCCGCGCCTCCGCGAAGACCCTCGCCGGGCCGCTCGCCCTCCGCGATCGCGTCCGTGGGCTGGTCGTGCGGCTGCTGGACCCCGGCGCGCCCGGCCGTCCGCGCCCCAGAGCTCCATCGGCCTGACCCGGGCCGAGGTCACCTGACCCCTGCCCATTCGCGCATGTCCTCGTTTCCAAACGACACAGCACGAAGGGTCTCTCCCGATGTTCGCAATCCTCGACGCGCCGGTCGGCGTCGCGTACGACCTCGTCACCGCGCTCACCTCCACCCTCGCTCCGCTGGCCGGAGGCACGGCCGCCGCACTCGCCATCGTGGTCTTCACCGCCGGTGTACGCCTCGCGCTGCACCCGCTGGCCCGCCGCCAGGCCGCGGCCGGCCGTATCCGCCTCACCCTCGCCCCTCGGGTCGCCGACCTTCAGCGACGCCACCGGAAGGACCCGATGCGCGCCCAGCGCGAGATCACCGCCCTGTACCGCGCCGAGGGCACGTCCGCCTGGGCCGGGATCGGGTCGGCGCTGCTCCAGCTCCCGGTCTTCACCGTGGTCTACCGGCTGTTCCTGTCCCCGGCCGTCGGCGGTCACGCCAACCTGCTGCTCGCCCACACCCTGCTCGGCGTACCCCTGGGCCGGCGGTGGCTCTTCGCGGCAGGCGCCTTCGGCCCGCACGGCCTGGTCTTCCTCGGCCTTGCCGCGCTGCTCGCCCTGCTCGCCTGGTGGACCGTGCGCCGCACCCCGGCCACGCCTGGCGGCGCGCTGCTCCGGCTGCTCCCCTTCGGCACCGTCGCGGCCGCCGCCTACCTCCCCCTCGCCGCCGTCGTGTACCTCCTCACCACGACCGCCTGGACCACCGCCGAACGCGCCCTGCTGTCACGCGCCCCGGCCGCCGCCTGAGTAAGCTCACCCGCGGAGGCGTGAGGGTGCCTGGTGGCCCTCTTGGTCTTCAAAACCAATGGTCGGCGCTCGGCGCCGACGGCGGGTTCGATTCCCGTACGCCTCCGCCAGCTTCTCGCTACGACTCGGCGACGATGATGTAGAACGTCATGGCCGCGAAGAAGGGTCCGTCGGTGAGGTGGTCCAGCCAGCGTCGCCCCGCTTCCTCGGTGAGGTATCCGGCGGCGACGGCGCGCTGTGTGGTGCGTCCCAGTCCGAGGATCTCGTCGGCGGCCTGGGCGTCTCGGAAGACGGGGGTGACCGGGACCACCGCGGGCACCGTGAAACCGATGTCTGTGGCCAGCCGGGCGAGCTGCCTGCCGATGCGGGCGTTGCGGACGACCTTGTCCGTGACGTAGCGGGTGTAGGCGCGCGACAGGTCGTCGTCCGGATGGTCGACGGTCAGGGTGTCCCAGTCCGGTTCGCCCATGACGAGCCGTCCGCCCCGCCGGAGTACCCGGCGGGCCTCGCGGAGGGCCTGGACCGGATCGGCGACGTGTTGCAGAACCCGGTCGGTACGGGCGCGGTCGACGGTGCGGTCCGGCAGCGCCAGGTCGTGGAGGTCACCGAGCCGAACGCTGACGGTGCTCTGTCCGGCCGTACGTTCGACGGCGACGCCGACGGCGGCCTGGTCGTGGTCGATGCCGATGACCGTGCCGGTCGCGGTGGCGGCGTCGGCGAGCGCGTTGAGGTCGGTGCCGGGGCCGCAGCCGAGGTCGAGCACCGTCTGTCCCGGACGGATGTGTAGTTCGTCGAGCATGCGGCTCTTGTAGGAGCGGCCCAGGTCGGTCGCCGCGACCCGATCGAGGTAGACGATCGGCTTGGGGGCGGCGGTCTCGAACGTCATGGGCACCAGTCAACACGGCTCCCGTCACGGTCGTCTGGCGCGCGGCGTCAGGGCAGTGGAGAACTCAACTCGTCACCCTGCTGGCCGCCGTGATGGCCGGCTCCGTCCTCTTCCACGCCGTCTGGGTCATACGGCCGCTGGCCGACCACGGCGTCCCCCGTTCGTGGTGGCCGTGGCTCGGTACGGCCAAGGCCGCGGGGGCGGCGGGTCTGGTGGTCGGCCTGTTCGTGCCGGTCATCGGCGTCCTGGCGGGGGCCGGCCTGGTGCTGTACTTCGCCGGGGCCGTCGTCACCGGTCCGTGCGCGGTGGTTCTCCCACGTCGCGTTCCCGCTGATGTACATGGCGCCGGTGGTCGGTTCCCTGGCGCCGGCGTACGCCGCCTGAGCAGGGCTCACCGGCCGCCGGCGACGAGTGCGAGGGCGGCGGCGACGGTGTCGGGCAGCGACTCGCGTACGGGTACGGCGTGGCGGCGGGCCACGTAGATCAAGTAGCGGTTGCGTTCGGGGTTCGGGCAGTCCGGCGGGCAGCCGAGCACCGCGCGGCCGGTGCCGACGTCCAGGCCGAACTCCACGTTCGTGGTGAAGCCCGGCAGCGTCGTGCGGTCGCGGGGGATCCAGAACAGGATCGCGTCGGCGGTGGCGCGGGCCTCGGTCTCCCAGTCGACCTGGTCGTCGTAGTGCACGGCGCGAGTGCCGTCACGCGACTCCGGGATGAGGACGGTCAGCGGCTCCACGCCGGTCCACTGCGCGGCCAGTGCCTCGATCGCGGAGGGCCGCCAGGACGGCACGCCGCCGGTACGTGGGGTCGGTCCGGCGAGGAACACGCTCGGCCCTTCGGACGGGACGGGCTCGCGGGCCCACACGAGGTGCAGGCGGCGGGTCCAGGGCAGCGCCAGCCCGTCGCCGTGCTCCCTGGGCACCACGTGCAGGTGCAGGTGGAAGACGGTCTGCGTCGCCGCGGCGCCCATGCTGGTGATGATGTTCGCGGTCGGCAGCTCGCCGGCGAGTTCGGCGGCGGCGGCCATCGTGCGGGCCGACACGGCGGGGTCGGTGCCGACGTCCGCGACGTGCTCACGCGAGATCACCAGGACGTGCCCGGGCGTGACCGGGTCCTGGGGGTGGATCGCGATGGCCTCGGGCCACTCGCGGACCACCGTGGCCCGGGCACGGCCGGCGATGATCTCGCAGAACACACACGCGTGGGCCACGGTCCTCCTCGATGTCCTCGGCGAGGGGACGGCCTCTCGCCGAGGACAGACTGTCAGAGGGATCCGGCACGCTTCGCGGCATGGCGCCCTGGACGCTCAGCGAGGTCGAACGCGCCGTTCAGAAGAGCTGGGCGGCCGACACGTGCGACCCCCACGACCTCGATGAGTGGTGTGCCGCCAATCCGTCGCGGGGGCAGTGCGGCGTGACCGCGCTGGTGCTGCACGACCTGTTCGGCGGTGCGTTGCTGCTCGGCGAGGTGTACGTCGGCCGGGCGCGCACCGGGCATCACTGGTGGAACGCCTTCGGCGGCATCGAGGTCGACCTGACGCGCGGGCAGTTCCGCGCGGAGGAGCGGGTCACCGGCGGGCGGATCGTCGAGCGTCCGCCCGGACCGCCGCGGCGGCTGCGCGAGCAGTACGAGATTCTGCGCACGCGGGTGTTCACGCGGCTCGATGCTCGAGAAAACGGCAGCTCGACAATGGTGAACGTCGGCGCCGAGCACGAGCATCAGACGGATCCTCGTTGACCTCACGGCCGTCGAAGGTAAAGGGGAATTTGCCTAACCGAGCGAGTCCTAGTTGGCTTGGTAAAACACGTTCGCGGGAGATGTCACGAGGGGCGGCGTCCGTGCACGATTCACCCGAGGGTTACCCTCAGCAGCCGCCGTATCCCGGCGGTCCGGGACCGTACGGCGGGCAGCCCGGCTACCCCGGCCCGTACGGCGGGCAGCAGCAGCCACCACCACCCGGCTGGGGCGGTCAGGGCGGCGGTTTCGGCCCCCCGCCACCACCGGGATACCCGGGAGGCGGGTGGGGCGGTCCTCCGCCCGAACCGCCGAAGAAGAACTCCGGTCCGATCATCGTGGTCGCGATCGTGGCCGTGCTCGTCGTGCTGGGCGGCGGCGTGGCCATCATCTCGGCGTTGAGCAGCGGCGCCGGCAAGAAGGTCGCGTCGGCGTCCTCGAGCACCGACCCGATCGAGTCACCGACCGCGCCGCCGACGAGTCTGCCGTCGGACCTGCCGACCGTGCCGTCGTTCCCGAGCCCGAGCGACGTGCCGTCGGCGTCGCCGACCACGGACCAGTCGATGCTGGTTCGGGCCGGTGACTGCGTGCGGATCAGCGGCAAGGCCCCGGACCTGAAGATGTTCAAGACCTCCTGCGGCAGCGCGCCGTTCAAGGTGCTCAAGCGCTTCTCCGGCACGTCCGACCAGAAGAAGTGCCGCAGCGTCTCGGGCTACACGACCGCTTTCTATGCGAAGAGCAAGAAGTACAGCTTCCTGAGCTACGTCCTCTGCCTCAAGCACCAGTAGCCGCGCGCCGGGCCCGCTGGGGGCACGACGGTGTACTTCGGGTCCTCGGCGGACGCGATTCCGGCGTAGAAGACGCCGAAGCGCGTGCAGAACGCGCCGCCGGTCAGCGCGAGGCCGGACGCGACGGCGACGGTACGACTGCGGCCGGCCGCGAGGGTTCCGAGCGCGCCGGCGGCCGTGAGGAGACGGCCGGTGCGCAGCAACCCGCCCGACCGTCCGATCCGGCTCGGAGACCAGCTCGGGTTCCTCGCGCATGCCGGCGCCGCGTTCGAGCGCGGTGGCGACGCCGAGTTCGAGCCCGGCGCCCAGGAACGCCATCCGCCGCGCGGGCCGGCCCTCGGGTCCCGGAACGAGGGCCAGCCCGACCGCGCCGGCGTGGCCAGGGCGCTGCCCGCGAACAGCGGCGGCAGATGACGGTACGCCTCGTGCCAGGCGGGCACGGCCGTGTCGGCGATCAGGACGCCGGTGTAGGTGGCCAGGAGCGGTCCGGTGACGGCGGCGCCCAGGCCGGCGGCGCGGCCGAGGCCCGGCGCGGTGCCGGTGACCCGACGAGGCGGCCGACGCGCCGAGCGCGCTCCAGAGCTTCTTGATGAGGTGGTTCTCCTCGTTGTCGAGGGTCGCCCCGCCCAGGCTGGCGAGGCCCAGGGTGCGCCGCACCGTCTTGCCCTCGTAGGTGTCCTCCCAGCCCCGGCGCCTGGCGTCGATCACCCGGTCGGCGATCATGTCCATCGCCGTTTCGAGGTCGAGCGATTCCCACTCGGTGCCGTGTGGCCGCCGGTAGAGCACGGTCGTCTGGCGGCCGGGCGAGGTGACGAGCTGCTTGCTCGCCGAGCCCTTGGGGCAGAGGCGCCCGCGCGAGATCGGGGACGCGTCGTCGCCCTCGATCTGGATGACCTTCTCGTCCTTGACGTAGACCTTCTGGCCGCAGCCGACGGCGCAGTAGGGGCAGACGGAGTCGACCACCCGGTCGGCCCGCCCGGTGCGCGGCTCGAGCGCGCCCGTGTCCTTCGAGCGCGCGGCGGCGCCGCGGCCCAGCCGGTCGGTGCCGGTGAGCTGGCGCAGAAGTCGAAACCACCTGCGGTCCGGGCCGTGCCGGCGGGGCTTCGCGGCGATAACGTCGAGGGCATGGGCCGAGTGACCGTACGCCGCCGGATCGCACGCCTCGACGACCAGGGGTCGAGGGCGCGGCCGGACACGCTCGTCGTCGAGGAACCCCTGGAGATCCGGCTGGACGGCCGCCCGCTGTCGGTCACGATGCGCACGCCCGGTGACGACTTCGACCTGGTCACGGGCTTCCTGCACGGTGAGGGCGTCGTGCGCGCGGCCGACGACATCGTCGCGATCCGCTACTGCGCGGACACCGACACGCTCAACGTCGTCGACGTGACGCTGCGCGCCGGCGTGCCCCTGCCGGAGACCTCGGTCGAACGCTCCTTCTACACGACCAGCGCGTGCGGGGTGTGCGGCAAGACCAGCATCGACGCGATCCGGCAGCGCGCGACGTACGACGTGCGGTCGGATCCGGTGGTGCTGGACCAGGAGACGCTCACGGCGCTGCCCGACACGTTGCGCGAGGCGCAGCGCGTGTTCAGCCGTACGGGCGGGCTGCACGCGGCGGGGCTGTTCGCGGCGGACGGGACGCTCTTGGCGCTCCGCGAGGACGTCGGGCGGCACAACGCGGTCGACAAGGTGGTCGGCTGGGCGCTGAAGGAGGGCCGGGTCCCGCTCACCGGGCACGTCCTGCTCGTCAGCGGGCGCGCGTCGTTCGAGCTCACCCAGAAGGCCGTGCTGGCCGGGATCCCGGCGCTGGCGGCGGTGTCGGCGCCCTCGTCGCTGGCCGCGGACCTGGCCGAAGAATCCGGGATGACCCTCATCGGTTTCCTGCGCGGCCCGTCGTTGAACGTCTACACGGGTGGCGAGCGCGTACGCGCGAAAGAACAGACCCCGGCGCATACTTGACCCACTACGTCCCGTACGCAGTAAATTGGACGAATTGTCCAATATCGGGAGGGCGGCCGATGAGCGCACGACGGATCCGCGGTGACGGCGTCGAGCTCGCCGTCCACGAGCGGGGCGACGGGCCCACCGTACTTCTCGTCCACGGCTATCCGGACACCCATGCGGTCTGGGACGGGGTCGCCGAGCGGCTGTCCGCACGCTTCCACGTGGTGACCTACGACGTACGCGGCGCGGGCGCGTCCGGCCGGCCCGCCGGGCGCGAGGCCTACCGGCTCACGCATCTCGTGGCCGACATGCGGGCCGTCATCGACGCCGTGAGCCCGGGCACGCCCGTGCATCTCGCGGGCCACGACTGGGGGTCGATCCAGTCATGGGAGGCGGTCTGCGCGATGCCGGACCGGTTCGCGTCGTTCACCTCGATGTCCGGCCCGTGCCTGGAGCACATCGCGCACTGGACCCGTACCGGCCTGCGCCGGCCGGCCGGCATCGCGGCGGTCGCCCGGCAGACCGTGCACTCCTGGTACATCGGCGCCTTCCAGGTCCCCGTGCTGCCCGAGCTGTTCTGGCGCGCCGTCCTGGCCCATCGGTGGGAGGGCCTGCTGCGGCACAACGAGGGGGTGCCCGCCGGCGTACGGCCCGCGCCCACACTCGCCGACGACGCGGCGGCCGGCGTGCAGCTCTACCGCGCCAACATGTTCGCCAAGCGCGGCGGGGGCGAGCGCCGTACGACGGTGCCCACGCAGGTCGTCGTGGCGACCGGCGACGCCTACGTCACGCCCGCGCTGGCGGCCGAGGCGCCGCGGCCGTTCGTCGCCGAGCTGACCGTCTCCCCCGTCGACGCGCCGCACTGGGCGCCGCTGACCCAGCCGGACACGATCGCCCGCCTCATCGGCGAACACGCCGAGCGCAATGGCCGCACTTCGGGACAAATCGCCTGATCAGGGCATACTAGGTACCGTGTCAGGAACCGAAGATCGCGCGCTGGAGGGATGACGATGCCCGGCTGGTGTCCGGCCCGGTTCGACCGGGCGGGAGACGGCCGATGCCCGCGGGGGCGGGCACGGACGCCTGAGCGCGACCACCCGCGTACGGCGGGCGGCGATGGCTGAGCGCGGCCGCCGGCATGGGGCGGGCAGTGATGCCTGACCTCGATCTCGTCATCACCGGCGGAAGCGTGCTCGACGGCACCGGCGCCCCGGCCGTACCGGCCGACGTCGGGGTGCGCGGCGACCGGATCGCGGCCATCGCCGCCCACGGGACCCTGCCCGGCGCCTCGGCCCTGGACGCGACCGGTCACGTGATCACCCCGGGCTTCATCGACCTGCACTCCCACGCCGACTTCTCCGTCCAAGGCAGTCCGGCCGCCGACACGTGCCTCCACCAGGGCGTCACGACGCTGGTCGGCGGCAACTGCGGTTTCTCCCCCTTCCCGGTCGCCGACGTGGACGCCCTGCGCCGCTCCGCGGCGTTCATGGAGGACGGGCTCGCGTGGGACTGGACCGGCTTCGGCGGCTACGCGGCGTCCGTGGAGGCCTCCGCGCCGGCCGTGAACCTCGTCGCACAGGTCGGGCTCAACGCCCTGCGCCTGGCCATCACCGGCGACCGCGAGGGCCCCGCGACGCCGGAGGAGCTCGCGGCAATGCGCGTCCTGCTGGAACGCGCCGCCGACGAAGGGGTCGCGGGCCTGTCCAGCGGCCTGATCTACGCCCCCGGGCGCTACGCGCCGCCATCGGAGGTGACCGGGCTGGCACGTACGGCGGCCCGGCTCGGCCTGCTGTACTCCACGCACCTGCGCGACGAGCGCGGCGGGCTCACCGAGGCCGTCGGCGAGGCCCTCGCCACGGCCCGTACCTCGGGCGTACGGCTCGAGATCTCCCACCTCAAGGCGATGGGCCGAGGCAACCACGGCCGGGTGCACGAGTCGCTGCGGCTGATCGACGAGGCACGCGCGGAGGGCGTGGACGTCACCGCCGACGTCTACCCCTACACCGCCTCGTCGACGACGCTGACCTCGCGGCTGCCCGGCTGGGCCCTGGACGGTGGCGTCGAGCGGCTCCTCGACCGGCTCGCGGACCGCTCGACCAGGCGCCGGATCGCCGCCGAGACGCGTGTCGACGCCGGCGCCGTGGTCCTCGCCGAACTGCCCGAGGGGCCCTACTCCGCGTGGGTCGGGCGGAGCCTGGCCGACCTCGGCGGTGAGCTGGGCACCGGCGCCGCCGAAACGGCGCTGGAGGTCATCGCCGCGCACCAGGGCACGGTGGGCATCGTGGACCACGCGATGTCGGAGGACGACGTGCGTACGGTCCTGGCTCACCCGCACGTGTCCGTCGCCAGCGACGGCCTGACGCTGCGGGCCTCCGGTACGGGCCGTCCGCACCCGCGCGCGTTCGGCACGTTCGCGCGGGTGCTCGGGCGCTACGTACGCGACTGGCGGGTCCTCACCCTCGAGGACGCCGTGCGGAAGATGACCTCGCTGCCCGCGTCGCGCGCCGGGCTGGCCGACCGCGGCGAGGTGCGCGAGGGGCTCGCCGCCGACCTGGCCGTCCTCGACCCCGGCGCCGTCGTGGACGTCTCGACGTTCGAGGACCCGTGGCGACTGTCGACGGGCGTGCGCCACGTCGTCGTCAACGGAACACCCGTGCTGCGCGACGCGACACCGACCGGCGACCGTCCCGGGCGAGTGCTGCGGAGACAAGGAGCGACGTCCCGATGACCATCACCACCGAGACCCGGGAGACACGGCGCGACCGCACTCCGATGATCGCCGTCGTGCTGTTCTGGGCGCTGACGTGAACCTCGCCGAGGCGCTGGCCACGCTGACGCGCGGGCACGCCGGCATCGTGGTCCGCTCGCTCGACGGACGCACCCTGGCCGAAGTGGAGCCGGACCGCGCGTTCACCGCCGCCTCGCTGATCAAGCTGCCGATCCTGGCCGCCGCCCTGGACGCGGGCCTGCCGAGCCGCCTGCGCCTGCCGGTGAACCCGCCGGTCGCCGGCTCCGGCGTGCTGGCCCACCTGACCGACGTCTCCGACCTGACCGTACGCGACCTGCTCACCCTGATGATCGTGGTCAGCGACAACACCGCGACCAACACGATCATCGACCGGCTCGGGATGGAGGAGGTCAACGCCTGGTGCGAACGCCACGGCCTGGCCGACACCGACCTGGCCCGCACCATGATGGACGTACGCGCGCGGGAGCGCGGCGTGGAGAACACCACCAGCGCCGCGGATGTCGCATTAACGCTCACCCACCTGGCGACGTCGCCGTTCGCCCTCGAGATACTCCACGCACAGCAGGTCAACGACCGGCTGCCGCGCCACCTGCCGCGCGGCTACCGCATCGCGCACAAGACCGGCGAGCTGCGCGACGCCCTCCACGACGCGGGCATCGTCTTCCCGCCCACCGGCCCCCCGATCGTCATCGCCGTCCTCACCGACGCCGCGGAGGGCCCCGACCTCATCGCCGACTGCGGCCGCCTGATCTACGGCGTCCTGGCCCACCGTTGAGGTCAGAGGCGGAGCGTTGAGGAGGCGAGCCGGCGTACGAGGGGCTCGTCGACGGTGTGGCCCAGGCCTGGGCCGTCCGGGACCGCGACGCGGCCGCCGACGGCGCGGATCGGGGGTTCTACGACGTCGTGCGTGTAGTACTTGTCCGAGCCGGACACGTCGCTGGGCAGGGTGAAGCCGGGCAGCGAGGCGATTGCGACGTTGGCGGCGCGGCCCACGCCGAACTCGTGCATCCCGCCGCACCACACCTGCCAGCCCTCGGAGACGGCGCGGTCGTGGGCGGCGCGTGCCGGGGTCAGGCCGCCCATGCGGGACACCTTGATGTTGAGGACGCGCCCGGCGCCCAGGGTCAGGGCGGTGTCGAGCTGGTCGAGGTCGTCGACGGACTCGTCGAGGCACACGGGCGTGCGGATGCGGCTCTGCAGGCGCGCGTGTGCGGCGAGCGCGCCCGGCGCGTACGGCTGCTCGATCATCGTCAGGCCGAACTCGTCCAGCCGTTCGAGGACCTCGTCCGTGTCCTCGGTGTAGACGCCGTTGGCGTCCACGTGGAGGGCGAGGCCGGGGTGGGCCGCCCGCACCGCGCAGACCGGCTCAAGGTCCCAGCCCGGGGCGATCTTCAGCTTGACCCGCCGGTACCCCTCGGCGGTGTACCGGTCGACCTGGGCGAGCAAGTCTGCCACGGTCGGTTCGATGCCGAGGCTGACCCCGGCGGTGATCGTCGATCGGTCGCCGCCGAGCGCCGCGGCGAGCGGCCGGCCCGCCGCCTGGGACCAGAGGTCCCAGCAGGCGATGTCCGGTCCCGCCTTGGCGAAGTGATGGCCGCGGATCCGCGACCACAGCGCCCCGACCTCCGACGGATGGTCCCAGCGTGCGCCCAGCAGCGCGGGCCCGAGGTACCGCTCGAGCGTCCACCAACAGCTTTCCACGGTCTCGGGGCAGTAGTAGGGGTCGCTGGGTGAGGCGATCTCTCCCCAGCCGACGGCGCCGCTCTCGTCTTCGACGCGTACGAGGATGTGCTCGAGGCGGGACTTGCGGTGCGAGCTGGTCTGGAACGCGCGCACGAGCGGCAGGCTGACCCGGAACGCCTCGATCGTGGTCACGACGGGCACGCGGTCACGTCCTCTCGCGGCGGAACCGGTAGACGGACGTGTGGCCGTCGCAGGTCCGGCAGGACACCGCGACGTACCCGTCGGAGGTCAGGCGCGTCATTCGCTCGGCGAGGTCGTCGCGCAGCCGGATCGCGGTGCCGGGGTCCCGCGCGACCAGCGGGTCCCACTCGCGCGGCGCGCCGAGCAGGACGTCGCCCTGCTCCTGCCGCGTCTCGCCCCAGCCCGTACGCGGCGGGTTCGGCAGGTCGCGCTCCCCGGTGCCGAGGAGGTTCCACTCGACGATGAGCCGGTCGGTGCGCATGCCCGGGTCGCGGCCCATGTCCTCGACGCCGTACAGATCGCGGGCGAACCAGCGGCCGGTGGCGCCGAGCACGTCGAGGTTGAAGTAGGCGTTGCGGGTGCGTACCGGGTCGAAGGCCCAGCGCATCACGGTCACGCCGGTGTTCAGCACGTAGTCGCGCTGGCTGAGCTTGAGCATCCGGCCCACGCCGCGCCCCTGCCAGTCCGGCAGCACGGCGGCCACCTGCGAGTAGTGGTAGATGGTGTCGGTGTCGGAGCCGAGGAACCCGTACGTGAAGCCGATGAGGTCCTCGTCCGCGAAGGCGCCGAGCACCGAGCCCGCGTTGCGCGCGAGCGCGGCGAGCAACCGTGGGCTGACGGCCGGGTCGGTGTCCGACAGGGCGAAGGCCGCCCGGTAGGCCGCGACCCCGGCCCGCATCTCGGCTGCGGTGGTCAGCGGCCGCACGGTGATGGTCGGAGAGAGCGGCAATTCCTTCTCACAGACGGCCATTGAACGATCATTACGTTCGCCTGGTGGCCAGTTTAGTATCATTTGTGCATGTCAGCGGCTATGGCTCGTCGATATGACACCTGATCTGGCCGGCGCTCTCACCCAGGCGGCCGGGCGGATGCTCCCCTTCGGCCGGGAGAGGCTGCGGGCCTACGCCCTGGCCGAATCGCCCTCCGACAACTCCGTCGACCTGAACCGCTGCGCCGCGCTGATCGAGGCCGGGCACACCGAGATCGGCGGCACCGTCACCTGCGAGGACGGTCATCTGATCACGACGTTCGGGCCCGGCGAGGGCCCGTACCTGCTGCTGGTCGGCCACTACGACACGGTCTGGCCCGCCGGGCAGCTGCTGACCATGCCGTACACCGACGACGGCACGACCATCGCCGGACCGGGCACCTACGACATGAAGAGCGGCATGGTCGCCGTCGAGATGGCCCTGTGCGCGCTGCGCGAGACCGGCGTGCCGCCGGCACGGCAGGTACGCATGGTGCTCGTGTGCGACGAGGAGATCGGCAGCCCCTCCGGATGCCCGGTGATCGAAGGGCAGCTCGACGACGCGGTCGCCGTGCTCGGCCTGGAGGCCCCGCACCCGGACGGCGCGCTGAAGAACGCCCGGCGCGGCAGCGTACGGGTGCTGATCCGGGTTCGCGGCCGCGAGGCGCACGCCGCGCTCGACCCCGAGAAGGGCGTGTCCGCCATCGACGAGCTGATCGAGCAGCTCGCGGCGGCGCGCGCCGCCGTACCGGACGACGGCACGACGCTCTTCAACGTCGGCCGGATCGAGGGTGGCCGGCGCGCCAACGTCGTCGCCGGTGAGGCGTGCGCCGAGATCGGGCTGCGATTCGTCTCGGCCGAGACCGAACGACGCGTGCTCTCCGCGCTGCTCGGCGCGGCGGCACGGCGTACCGGCGCCGTCATCGAGGCGACCACGCTGTCGGCCCGCCCGACCTGGCCCGAACGCGCCGAGGATCCGCTCCTCGACCGGGTCACCGAGATCGGCGCCGCGCTCGGCCAGCGGATCACCGCCCGTCCCGCCGCCGGGGCCGGCGACACGAACCTCCCCGGCTCGCGCGGCCTGCCCACCCTCGACGGATTCGGCCCGCGCGGCCGTGGCGCGCACGCGGCCGACGAGGCGATCCACCTCGAGAGCCTGCCCGAGCGCGCCGCGCTGCTCGCCGGGATCATGGCCGAGCTTTAGGGGCTCTGACAGATCCCGTTCGTGGCGAGCGGCGTCTGTCAGACACGCCCTGGGGGTCAGACGTAGGCGTGCCGGGTGAGGTGGGCGGCGCCGGTGTCCTGGCGTGCGCGGGCGAGGCGTTCGACGGCCTCCCGCAGGCGTTCGGGCGGCAGGACGTACGGCACTCGCAGGTGATCATCCAGGATCCCGTCGACGCCGAAGGCGGTACCCGGCACGATATGGACGCCCTGGCGGCTCGCCGCTGCGGCGAGGGCGGTGCCCGACGTGCCCGCGAGGCGTACCCACAGGGACAGGCCGCCCGGGGGCACGGTGAACTCCCAGTCCGGGCACGCGCGGCGCAGCGCGTCGACCAGTACGGCGCGGTTCTCACGCAGGTCGGCGCGGCGTCCGGCGGCGATGGCGTCCATCCGGGCGAGCAGTTCGGTGACGATGAGCTGCTCGAGCACGGGGCCGGACAGGTCGACGCTCTCGCGCGCCTCGGCGAGCCGGCGGATGAGCGTCTGGCCGGCGCGGATCCAGCCGACGCGCAGGCCGCCCCACAGCACCTTCGACGCCGACCCGATGCTGATCACGCGGCCGTCGTTGTCGTGCGCGGCGAGCGGTCGGGGCATCGGGACATCGTCGACGGCCAGCTCGGCGAAGGTCTCGTCCGTGATCACGTACGCCCCGGCCGAGCGTGCCGCGGCGAGGAAGGCGACGCGGTCGGCGTCGGGCATCAGCCGGCCGGTCGGATTCTGGAAGTCGGGGATCAGGTACGCGAGGCGCGCGGTGGCCTGCCGCAGCGCGCCGGTCATGAACTCCACGTCCCAGCCCGCGTTCACGCCGACCGGTACGAGGCGCGCCCGCGCCTGCCGCAGCGCGTCGAGGGCGTGCGGGTACGTCGGCGACTCGACGAGCACCGCGTCTCCGGGGTCGACCAGCACCTGGAGCAGGAGGTGCAGGCCGTGCTGGGCGCCGGCGGTCACCAGGATCTGGCCGGGCAGGGTCGGCACGCCGCGCGCCGTATAGCGGTCGGCGATCGCCTCGCGCAGCCCGGCGAGCCCGAGCGGCTCGTAGCCGTGCCCGCGTGCGTGGCGGGGCAGCTCGGCGACGGCGGCGGCCACGCAGTCCTCGAAGCCGGGCGGCGCCGCCGGCGACACGCAGGCGAGGTCGATGAGCGCCGGATCGTCGGCGAGGCCGTGCCGGGCGGCCGCCGGTCCGCCGCTCGGCAGCGCCGTCCAGCTCCCCGCGCCCCGGCGGCTCTCGACGTAGCCCTCGTCGCGCAGCGCGTCGTAGGCCGAGGTCACCGTCGTTCGGCTCACGCCGAGGGCGGACGCGAGGTCGCGTTCGGCGGGGAGCCGGATCCGCAGCGGCAGCCGCCCGTCGAGGACGAGGCCGCGCAGGGTCCGCGCGAGCGCGGCGTAGAGCGGGCGCCCCTGGGGCGGCCCGCCGAGCAGCCGGGCGAGGGCGGACGCGTTGACGGAACGACTCTCCATGAATGCCACTTTCCCCGATTGGCTCTTAACGAGCAAGCCAATCTTCTGCCTCAATGAACTACGAACCACCACAAACGCAGGGGGACTGCCCGTGTTCGCACGTAGATTGGCCCAGCTCTCGACCGGATTGGCCTTGTACGGCCTCGGCATCGCCCTCCAGGTGGCCTCCGGACTCGGCAACGACCCGTGGGACACGCTCCACCAGGGACTCGCCCGTCACACCGGCCTGTCGATCGGTACGTGGATCATCATCGTGGGCGCCCTGGTCATGGCGCTGTGGATCCCGCTCCGGCAGCGACCCGGGATCGGCACGATCAGCAACGTGATCCTCATCGGCGCGTTCGCGGACCTCTTCCTGTGGCTGCTCCCCCACCCGGACCTGCTCGCGCAACGCGTGGCGTACCTCGTCGCGGCGATCCTCGTCGGCGGCTTCGCGACCGGCTGCTACATCGGCGCCGGGCTCGGCCCCGGCCCGCGCGACGGGCTGACCACCGGCCTCGCCGCGCGCGGCCACTCCATCCGGCTGGTCCGCACCGGCATCGAGCTGACCGTGCTCGCGATCGGCTGGTCGCTCGGCGGCACCGTCGGCGTCGGCACGCTGGCGTACGCGGTGATCATCGGGCCGCTTTCGCACGTGTTCATCCCGATGCTGACGATCCGGCGGACGCCCGCGACGGCGACGTGACCGGCGACGCGCCGGACGCGTGACCGGGTGGCATGGTGATCGGACCGGATCCGCTCAATACGATGCAGGGAGTCCTGATCGATCACCACGCCGATGGAGACCAGACGATGCCGACCGCCGCCGCTGCCACGGTCTCACTGCTTGCCTCCGCCGGTGCGAGGCGCTTCTACACGGTGCCGGGCGAGTCGTTCCTCGAGGTGCTCGACGAGGTCGAGCACGACGAACGCCTCAGCCTGGTCTCCGTACGCCACGAGTCCGGTGCGTCCTTCATGGCCGAGGCCGAGGCGCGGCTGACCGGGGTGCCCGCCGTGGCGATGGCCAGCCGGGGGCCGGGGGCCACCAACCTGTCCATCGGCGTGCAGACGGCGAGCTACGACGCGACGCCACTCGTCGTGCTGCTCGGCCAGGTCGAGTCGACCCGGCTCGGCCAGTCGGCCTTCCAGGAGATCGACCTGGTCGCCTTCTACACCCCGATCACCAAGTGGGCCGCGCAGGCGCGCACCGCCGAGGAGATCCCGGAGCTGGTCGAGCGCGCGCTGGACATCGCGACCGAGGGCCGTCCCGGTCCGGTCGCCATCGCCGTGCCCGCCGACCTGTGGGGCGTCGAGATCGCCGCCAGGCCGCCGAAGGCGCGGCGGACGCCGGCCGTCACCGCCGACTCCGGGCTGGTCGACGAGGTCGCCGAGGCCCTCGCCAAGGCCGACCGGCCCGTCGCGGTGCTCGGCGGCGGCGCGGCCCTGGCGCGTACGGACGCGGTCGCCTTCGCCGAACGCTTCGGGGTCGGCGTCTACACGGCGTTCCGCCGGCAGGACATGTTCCCCTCGGATCACCCGAACTTCCTCGGCCATCTCGGCCTGGGCACCGCCGAGGAGACGCTCACGGCGCTGTCAGAGGCCGACCTCGTCGTCCTCCTCGGCGCGCGGCTCGACCAGATCACCAGCCAGGGCTACCGGTTCCCGGTCCCGGGCTGCCGGGTGCTCCAGGTCGGGACCGACGCCGCGCGCGCCGGCGGGCTCGTCCCCGACGAGGTCGGCCCGGTGCTGCGCGCGCTCGCGACGCGTACCGGCCGTACCCGCGACTGGAGCCGCGAGCACGAGGCGCTCACGCGGGCGGTCACGCCGCCGTCCGGCGAGGGCGGGCTGCACCCGGCGGACGTGATCGTCGCGTTGCAGCAGGCGCTGCCCGACGACGTCATCGTCACCAACGACGCCGGGAACTTCGCCGGCTTCCTGCACCGCTACTGGCGCTTCCGCGACGGCAACGTGCAGCTCGGCTCGGCGAACGGCGCGATGGGGTACGGAGTCCCCTCGGCCGTCGCGGCCAAGCTGGTCCACCCGGACCGCGCCGTCGTCGCGTTCGTCGGCGACGGCGGTGTGCTGATGACCGGCCAGGAGATCGAGACGGCCGCGCGCCACGGCGCCGGAATCCTCGTCGTCGTCTTCCAGAACGGCCTCTACGGCACCATCGCCATGCACCAGGCGTCGCGCTTCGGGCGTACGGCGGGCGCCACGATCGACCAGGTCGACCTGGCGCAGTGGGCGCGCGGCCTCGGCGCGACCGCCTACGACGTCCACGACCTGCAGGACCTCGCGCTCGCGCTGGCCTCGGCGCGCGACGCCGACGGCCCGGTCCTGGTCGCCGTGCACGCCGACGCCGACGTCATCTCACCCACCACCCGGTTGTCCACGCTGACCGCCGCGCACGGCGGCGGCGTCGCACCACACCAAGAGGAAGGCAGGCCCCTGTGACCGTGCGAGACACCACACCCCCCGAGCTGGAGTCCGCGCTCGAGGCGGCGTCCGCCGCCGCCGGGCCGTTCGGCGACCTGTCGCCCGCCGAGCGCGCCGGCATGCTCGCGGCGGTCGCCGACGCGCTGGAGGCCGCCGGAGACGAGCTCGTCCCGGTCGGCGTTCGCGAGAGCGGCCTGCCCGAGGCGCGGCTGCGCGGCGAGCTGGCCCGTACCGCGACCCAGCTGCGGATGTTCGTCGAGGTCCTGCGGGACGGCGCGTACACCGACGTGATCATCGACCGCGCGGACCCGGACTTCGTACTGGGCCCGCGGCCCGAGCTGCGCCGAGGGCGGTTCGCCATCGGCCCGGTGCTGGTCTTCGCGGCGAGCAACTTCCCGTTCGCCTTCAGCGTGGCCGGCGGCGACACCGCCTCCGCGCTCGCGGCGGGCTGCCCGGTGCTGCTCAAGGCCCACCCCGGCCACCCGGAGCTGTCCGCGCTGACCGGCCGGATCGTCGCCGGGGCGCTGCGCGACGCGGGCGCACCCGACGGGACGTTCACCGTCCTGTCGGGCGTGGAGCCCGGCGTCACCGCGCTGCGCGACCCGCGGATCCGCGCGGCGGCCTTCACCGGGTCGCTGGGCGCCGGGCGTGCGCTGGCCGACATCGCGGCGGCCCGTCCGACGCCGATCCCGTTCTACGGCGAGCTGGGCAGCGTCAACCCGGTCTTCGTGACCCCGTCGGCGGTGGCCGCGCGCGGCGCCGAGATCGCCCAGGGCTACGTCGGATCCTTCACCCTCGGCGTCGGCCAGTTCTGTACGAATCCGGGGCTGCTGTTCCTGCCGGCCGGGCACGGGCTGGAGGCCGCGCTGACCGACGCGGTGTCGTCGGTTTCATCCGGCCGGATGCTGACGCCGAACGTGCATGACGGCTTCACCACGCGGCGCGAGGAGATCCTGGCCACCGAGGGCGTACGCGTCCTGGTCGAGGGCGGGGTCGGCGACGGTCTCGCGGCGAGCCCGACGCTGGTCGCCACCGACGTCCCGACGCTGCTCGCCAACCGTGAGGCGCTACTGGAGGAGGCGTTCGGCCCGCTGTCGATCGTGGTCGAGTACTCCGACGTCAAGGAGCTGCCCGCGGTCGTCGAGGAGCTGGCCGGCAGCCTCTCCGCCGCGGTGCACACCGGCCCAGGCGACGGCGCCGAGCCGGCCGCGCTGGTCGAGGCGCTGCACGCGCGGGCCGGGCGGCTGCTGTTCGACGGCTGGCCGACCGGTGTCGCCGTGACGCCCGCCATGCACCACGGCGGCCCCTACCCGTCGACGACCGCGCCGCTGCACACCTCGGTGGGCGCGACGGCCATCGACCGGTTCCTGCGGCCGGTCGTCTACCAGGACGCGCCGGAGGCGCTGCTGCCGCCCGCGCTGCGCGAGGACAACCCGTGGGGCCTGCCGCGTACGGTCAACGAGGCCGGCGCGTCGGGGCGCTGGGGCCGCTGAGCGCACCCGCCCCGGGACCGGCGTCCGGTCCCGGGGCACGGGTTCGTCAGGCCGGCGCGGCCCCGGATCCGGAACCGGTACCCGGGTCGAGCTTGTCGCCGATGCGACCCGCCGTCTTGCGTACGGCCGACAGCGGCGCGGCGATGTCCTCCAGCGAGGCACCCTCCGCCTTCACACCGAAGATCGCGGCGACCACGCCCGCGATGATCATGATGCCCGCGGCGATCAGGTAGGCGATGAACAATCGGCCGGGATTCGGGTGGTCCTGGTCGCCGATCAGCGCACCGAAGATCGTCGGGCCGAGCGACCCGAACACCTGGGCGATCGCGAAGAACAGCGCGATCGCCTGCGCCCGCAGCTCCATCGGGAAGATCTCGCTGACCGTCAGGTAGCCGGAGCTGGCCGCGGCCGAGGCGATGAAGAAGATGATCGTCCACAGGATCGTCTGCGTGACGGCCGTGAGCGCCCCGATGTTGAACAGCCAGCCGCTGAAGGCCAGCAGCGAGCCGGACAGGAGGTACGTCCCGGAGATCATCTTCTTGCGGCCGATGGTGTCGAACAGCCGCCCGATGAGCAGCGGCCCGAGCAGGTTGCCCGCGGCGAAGGCGAAGAAGTACTTGGCCACGTCGTGATCGGCGACGCCGTAGAAGTGCTTCAGGACCAGGCCGTACGTGAAAAAGATCGCGTTGTAGAGGAACGACTGGCTGATCATCAGCGTGGCCCCGAGCACCGAGCGCTGCGGGTACTCGCGGAACAGCGTGCGCGCCACCTGCATGAACGACACCGACTCGTGCGGCTCGATGTCGATGTACTTGCTCTCATCGACCGCCGGCAACGTGTGCCCGGACGCCTCGACCTCGCGCTCGATCTGCGCGATCGTCGCCTCGGCCTCCTCGGCCTTCCCGTGCATGAGCTGCCATCGCGGGCTCTCCGGCAGGTTGCGCCGCAGGCCCCAGATGGCCACACCGATGATCGGGCCGATCAGGAAGCCGATCCGCCAGCCGACGTTCTCCGGCAGCAGGTCCGGGTTGAGCAGGACGTACTCGCCGAGCGACGCGATGATCGCGCCGAACCAGTACGTACCGCTGACGGCCAGGTCGACCCGGCCGCGGAATCTCGCGGGAATGAGCTCGTCGATCGCGGAATGGATCGCGGCGTACTCACCGCCGATGCCCATACCGGCCACGAACCGGAAGAGCAGGAAGATCCCGTAGTTGAACGACAGCGCGGTGAGCGCGTTCGCGGCGAGATAGAGGCCGAGCGTGGCGATGAACAGCTTTCGGCGGCCCATCTTGTCGGACAATCGCCCGAAGACCAGGGCCCCGACCACCTCTCCGAGGAGGTAGATCGTCGCCGAGAAGCCGACCTCTTTGGAGCTCAGGTGGAGCGTTCCAGCACGCTGCAGGACAGGGCCGACGATGCTGGCGATCTGGATCTCGAGCCCGTCCAGCACCCAGGCGACCCCGAGCGCACAGATCATCCGTGTGTGGAACCGTGACCAGGGCAGCCGGTCGATTCGGGCCGGGACGAGGCTGCGGACCGTGCCCGGCGGTGCTGCCGGGTCAACCGCTTCATCCATTCTGTGCTCCAATATCGGACAGCGCTCCGCCCCGCAGCGACGTTACGGCACCACTAACGGACCTTCGCGACCGAAACAGAACATTCGGTCGGGTGATTCTGCGGTTATTCGCCGCAATACCGCGTTACCGTACGCGGGAGACTCAAACTCCGTTGACGGCTCAGGGGGTCATGTTGCCGGGACCGATCGAGGACTACGCACTCATCGGCGATTTGTACAGTTGCGCTCTCGTGGGTCTCGACGGCTCGATCGACTGGCTCTGCCTGCCCCGGCTCGACTCCCCCGCCTGCTTCGCCGCCCTGCTCGGCGAGCCCGACCACGGCCGCTGGCAGATCGCCCCGGTCTCCGGCGGCAAGGCGACGCGGCGCCGCTACCGCGGCGACACGCTCATCCTCGAGACCGAGTGGGAAACCCCGGAGGGCACCGTCCGGGTCATCGACTTCATGCCCGAACGCGGAGACGCCGCCGACGTCGTCCGCATCATCGAGGGCGTCTCCGGCCGCGTGCCGATGCGCGTCGACCTTCGGATCCGCTTCGACTACGGCCGCCTGATGCCGTGGATGCGGCGCGTCGGCGACCACCTCGCCGGCATCGCCGGACCCGACTCCGTCTGGCTGCGCAGCCCGGTCGAGCTGGACGGCCACGACTTCGCCCACCGCGCGACGTTCGTCGTCTGCGAGGGCGACTCCCTGCCGTTCGTCTACACCTGGCATCCCTCTCACCTTCCCGCTCCGCGCGATGTCGACCCGTACGAAGCGCTCGCCGGCACCGAGAAGTACTGGACCGACTGGGCGCGCCAGTGCACCTACACCGGCCGCTACCGCGACGCCGTCGTACGCTCGCTCGCCACCCTCAAGGCGCTCACCTACGAGCCCACCGGCGGCATCGTCGCCGCGCCGACGACCTCGCTGCCCGAGGCCATCGGCGGGGTGCGCAACTGGGACTACCGGTTCTGCTGGCTGCGCGACGCGACGATGACGCTCGAGGCGCTGCTGCGCAGCGGCTACCGCGACGAGGCCAAGGCGTGGCGCTCGTGGCTGATGCGGGCGGTCGCCGGCAGCCCCGAGGACCTGCAGATCATGTACGGCGTGGCGGGCGAGCGCCGCCTCGAGGAGTACGAGCTGGACTGGCTGCCCGGCTACGAGGGCTCACGTCCGGTACGCGCCGGCAACTCCGCCGCCAAGCAGCTCCAGCTCGACGTCTACGGCGAGGTCGCCGACTCGCTCTACCTCGCCGCGAACAGCGGCATCCAGCCCGAGCGCCACGCGTGGTCGCTGCAGAGCGCCATGATGGGCTTCCTGGAGAACCACTGGAGCGACCCGGACGAGGGCCTGTGGGAGGTTCGCGGGCCACGCCGCCACTTCGTACACTCCAAGGTCATGACGTGGGTCGCCGCCGACCGCGCGGTCCGGATGATCGAGCTGTTCGACCGCCGCGGCCCGGTCGACAAGTGGCGCGCGCTGCGCGACGAGATCCACCGCGAGGTGTGCGCGAAGGGGTTCGACACCGACCGCGGCACCTTCACCCAGTCCTACGGCTCGGCCGAGCTGGACGCCGCGCTGCTGCTCATCCCCCGGGTCGGGTTCCTGCCCGCCGACGACCCTCGGGTCATCGGCACGGTCGAGGCGGTCCAGCGCGAGCTGACCACCGACGGCTTCGTGGAGCGCTACCAGACCGGCGAGGGCGACCACACGGTCGACGGCCTGCCCGGCCGCGAGGGCGCGTTCCTGGCGTGCAGCTTCTGGCTGGCCGACGCGCTGCACCAGATCGGCCGCGCGGGCGAGGCGCGTGACCTCTTCGAGCGCCTGCTCGACCTGCGCAACGACGTCGGCCTCCTCTCCGAGGAGTGGGACCCGCGCCTCAAGCGCCAGGTCGGCAACTTCCCGCAGGCCTTCAGCCACGTGCCGCTCGTCCTGACCGCCTACGACCTCGACGACCACGGCGGCGGACGGCCCACCGCCGGCTAGTCCCCCTTGCCGCGTGTCACGTTCGGTGGCGCGCCGAACGTCTTATGCATGAGGGCGGACAGCCCGGTTGCGAAGGAGACGGAGAGCGCCGTGCCGGATGAGGACAAGAAGCGAGCAGCGCACCGAGCGTTGGTGGATCGCGTGCTGAACGGGGAAGGCAGGGCGTCCGCGGAGCAGCGAGCGCGGGCCTTCGCCAACGACGGCCTCTCGCCGCCGCTGGACGCGCTGATCGGCAAGGTCGCCGACCGGACGTCGGAGGTCACCGAGGAGGACCTGGCCGCGGCGAAGGCGTCGGGCTGCACCGAGGACCAGGTCTTCGAACTGGTGGTCTGCGCCGCCCTCGGCCGGTCCACCCGGCTGTACGAGGCCGGGCTGGCGGCCCTGGCCGAGGCGACGGGAAGGCCGGATCATGCGGCTTGACATCCTCGACCACGGCTACGGCCTCCGGACCAGGCTGCTGTTCGCGCTGATCCGGCGTTTCTCCGGGCACCCGGTGCCGGACGCCGCCAAGCTGGTCTTCTACCGGCCCGACTTCTACGGCGCCCGCGCCAAGGAGTTCACCCACGAGGCGATGCGCGGGCCGTCCGCCTGGTCGGTGGGCGACCGGGAGCTGATGGCGGCCTACGTGTCCACGGTGAACGCGTCGGCGTTCTGCGTCGGCGCGCACACCGCGACCGCACGGCAGGCGTACCAGGACGGGCCACGGGTCGCGGCGGTGCTGGCCGACCTGGAGTCGGCCCCCATCGAAGAGCCGCTACGGGCGACGCTGCGGATGCTCGGCACGCTGACCCGCGAGGGAAAGGCCGGCGCCGAGGACATGCGCGAGGTGCTGGCCGCCGGTGTCTCACCCGGGCAGGTCCAGGACGCGCTGGCGGTCTGCGCCGCCTTCAACACCACGACCCGGCTCGCCGACGCCTTCGGCTTCGAACTGCTCAGCCCCGAGGGCTTCGAGGCTGGCGCCGAGTACCTGCTCAAGCGTGGCTACCGGTAGCCGGACACGCCTTAGGGTCAGAGACTGTTGGGGAGCCCCATGCCCTACTGCGCGGCACCCAGACGACGGCTCGCCGCGTTGTCGTCGGTCGCCGGCCGACACCAGGCCGACTCCCTCCTCCGCCTCGCGACGCGCCCCCTGGCCCGCCGCTCGCGACGGACGAGGGCTCCCCAACAATCTCTCAGGGGCGTCCTGCGGCGGGGGCCGGGGCGTCGGTGACGAGGACCCGTCCGGTGCGGGCCTCGTCGAACATGTGGTCGATGCCGCGCCACTCCGCGGCCATGACGAACAGGGTCCGGCCGTCGGCGCCGCCGAGCATGCAGGCGAAGCAACCGCGGTCGGCCTCGACCGTCTGGAGCACCTCGCCGCCCTCGCGGACGCGTACGCAGCGGCGGCCGGGCACGTCGGCGTACCAGACGGCGTTCTCGGCGTCGACGCAGATGCCGTCGGGCACGCCGGTGCCGAGGTCGGCCCATACCCGGCGGTTCGACAGGCCGCCGTCGGTGCCGATGTCGAAGGCGGTGAGCCGCCGGCCGTAGGACTCGGCGACGATCAGCGTCGCGCCGTCGGGCGTCACGGCCATGCCGTTGCCGAAGGCGATGCCGTCGGCGACACGCCGGACCGCGCCGTCGGGGGTGACCAGGGCGATGACGCCCGGGGTGTACTCCTCACCGGCCATCAGGTCGAAGCCTCCGCCGTTGACGTACACGTGGCCCCTGCCGTCGACGACGACCTCGTTGAAGCCGCCCGCGACGCCGCTCAGGTCGGCGTGGGTCACCAGCGACCCGTCGGCCTCCTGGCGCAGGAGGAGCGCCTCGGGGCCCGACACGACGAGCAGCCGACCGTCGGGCAGCCAGTCGATGGAGTACGGGATGGTCGTCGGGACCCGCGCCACGACCTCGGCGGCGCCGTCCTCGCCGACGGCGACGATCTCCTGGGTCCCCCAGTTGGAGAACCACAGCCGTCCGTCGTGCCAGCGGGGCGACTCGCCGTACGCGAGACCGGTCAGGAGGACTCGGGGATCGGGCATCGGACGGCTCCTCGGCTCAGGCCCCTGAGCCTACGTGACGGGGCCGCTCAGGCGAGTGCCTCGATGAACCGCAGGAAGTCGGCGGGCAGGCGGACGCGCTGCCCGTCGTGACGCGCCTCGAGCAGCGTGAGCCGGCCTTCGCGCCACCAGAACAGGTCGGGGCTCAGCGAGCCAGGACCGTCCTCGTAGGCGTCGCGCGCGAAGGCGTGCAGGCGCTCGGCGGTGATCGCCGCGGTGTCCTTGCGGATCGCGCAGGCCGCGATCGTGCTCCGGGTGGGCGCGATGGCGAGCGCGCCGTGCGGTCCGGGATCGAGGTAGGACTCCAGCCAGGCGAGGTGGGTCGCGGCGTAGAACGTCGAGCCCTCCAGCACGCGGATGCCGGTGTCGTCGATGACGTCGCACTCCAGCGGTCCGTCGCCGCGTACGCCGTCCCGTGCCACCTTGAACAGCTCGTCGATCGTCACCGGCCAGGTGCGGGCGTCGTCGGTGACCACGGTGCGCACGGTCGTCGGCGTGTCGGCGACGACCGCCTCGATCAGGCCTGGGGCGAACGGCCGCGAGATGAGCCGGCCCGTACGCGCCTCGACGGGGTAGACGCGCGAGCGCAGCAGGCTCCGTACGAGCGCGAAGTCGTGCAGGTCGAGCGGCTCCTCGATGGCCGTGATGATCGTGCCGACGTGATCGGCGACCAGCGCGGGCCAGTCGTCGCGCGGCACCTGGCGGGCGAGCTGACGGAGGTTGCGCATGCCGATGTGCAGCCGATGCGGGCCGTCGAGCAGCATGACGTCGCTGGGCACCGGACGGCAGGTGTAGCCGTGGCTCTCCGCCACCAGCACGACCAGCGAGTCGAGCGCCGGGTCGTCGCCGTCGGCCGCCGCCTGACGACGGTCGCGCCTCTCGAATGTGGTCAATGCGTCTCCTCGCCCGCGAGGGCCTTCGACGGCCTTGTGGGCCGTGCCGAGGTCGGGTCCAGCACCAGCGCGTCGGCGTCGAGCGTCACGGGCACGCCGAGGCGCAGCGTCCGCTGGTCGGGGCCGTGCCCGACCGGGAGGCCCGCCAGGATCGGTACGCCCAGCGGGGTGAGGCGGTCCGCGAACACCGCCGCGAGGTCGCCGCAGCCCACCCAGGTGCCGAGCGCGATCCCCGCGACGCCGTCGAACCAGCCCGCCTGCAGGAGCTGCGTGAGCATCCGGTCGACCCGGTAGGGCGGTTCCTCGATGTCCTCGAGGAAGGCCACCCGGCCCGCCGCGGGCTCGGGTGCGTGCGGCGTGCCGAGCATGGAGGTCAAAAGGGTGAGATTGCCGCCGGTCAGCGTGGCCGAGACCCGACCGCCGCGCGGCGCGTGGGTACCGGTCAGGACGGCGCCGTCGCCGAGAACCCACGCGCGCAGGTCGGCGATCACCTCCGGCTCCTCGTCGGCGATCGAGGTGGCGATCATCGGCCCGAACGAGGTCGCCACGCCCAGCCGGCGGCCGAACGCCGCGTGCAGGGCGGTGATGTCGCTGGAGCCGTGCAGGAGCTTGGGCGCGGCGCCGCGCATCGCGGTCCAGTCGAGGTGGTCGAGGGTCCGTACGGCCCCGTAGCCGCCGCGCGCACAGAAGACCGCGGCGATGTCCGGGTCGCACCACGCCTGTTGCAGGTCGGCGGCCCGGTCCGCGTCGGCGCCGGCGAGATGGGCGAGGCCCGCGGGAGAACGGTCGAGGACGTGCTCACCGACCAGGACCTCGAGTCCGAACCCGCTCAGCACGGCGCAGCCGCGCTCCAGGCGCGCCGGGTCGACGGGGCCGCTGGGAGCGACGACGGCGATCCTGTCTCCGGCGGTGAGGGAAGGCGGCTCGCCGTCCCCAGGGTCGCCCATCAACTCCTCCTTGTTATGTGCTGCGTCAGAGCATGACACCAAGACACCCCGCAGCGGAAGGGGGCCCTGACCACACCCGTGTGATTCGCCGTCAAGGCGTTTCTGACAAGAGCGCAGGAAGCGCACGTCCGATCGGTTCACGGATCACGGCCTCGGCCACCCGGTCGTACGGGGTCTCCTGCGCGTTGATGATCACCAGGCGCGCACCGTGCTCGACCGCCTCGATGCACAGCCCCGCCGCGGGCTGCACGCCGAGTGAGGAACCGACCGCGATGAACACCTCGCACCGGCGCGCCGCACGTACCGCGGCCCTGAAGACGTCCTGCCGCAGCTCCTGCCCGAACGAGATCGTGGCGGACTTCTGGATGCCGCCGCACTCGAGGCACTCCGGGTCCTCCTCGCCCGCGTCGAGCCGCGCGAGGACCTCGGGCATCGGGGTACGCAGCCCGCAGGTCAGGCACTCGGCGTGGTGCATGGTGCCGTGCACCTCGATGACCAGCGCGGGGTCCGAGCCCGCCTTCTGGTGCAGCCCGTCGATGTTCTGCGTGACGATCGCCCGCAGCCGCCCCTGGCGCTCCAGCGCGACCAGCGCGGCGTGCCCGGCGTTCGGCTCCGCGCTCCAGGCGGGATGGTCGTGCCGTGCCCGCCACGCGCGACGGCGTACGCCGGGGTCGGCGACGTAGACGTCGAGGGTGGACATGGCCTCCGCCTTGGGGTCCTTCGTCCACACGCCCTGCGGTCCCCGGAAGTCCGGAATGCCGCTCTCGGTGCTGATGCCCGCCCCGGTGAGCACGGTCACCGAAGCCGCCTCACGGACCCATTCGCCGACCATGGGCTGAGCCTATTGCCTGATGACCTACAGTCCGCCAGGCCCCTGACGGTGAGATCCGTGGCGCGCGGGTGCATCATCGGGGGATGCGGTTCTCAGAGCGCGTCGTGGTCGTCACGGGTGCGGGCGCGGGCATCGGCCGCGCCATCGCCACCCGGTTCGGTGCCGAGGGCGCACGGGTGGTGGTCGCCGAGATCGACGCCGACGAAGCGCGGCGTACGGCGGAGGAGATCCCCGGCGCGCGCGCCGAGGTGCTCGACGTCACCGACCGGGCGAGCGTCCGTGCCCTCCTCACGGACCTTCCGGTGGACGTGCTGGTCAACAACGTGGGCGGGTGCACGGACGCGGCGTTCACCGACGTCACCGAGGAGCAGTGGACGCACGACCTCGACCTGACGCTCAAGGGGACGTTCCTGTGCACGCAGGCGGTGCTGCCGGGCATGGTGCGGCGCGGGAGCGGCGCGATCGTCAACGTCGCCTCGGTCAACGGCCTCGCGGACTTCGGCAACGAGGCCTACAGCGCGGCGAAGGCGGGTGTGCTCAGCCTGACCCGGAGCGTCGCGGTACGCCACGGGCCGGACGGCGTGCGCTGCAACGCGGTCGCGCCCGGCACGGTCCGCACCCCGAGCTGGGACAGGCGTTCCCGCCGCGAACCGGGGCTGCTCGACCGGCTCGGCGGCTGGTACCCGATGAACCGCGTCGGACGGCCCGAGGACGTGGCGGCGGCCGTGGCGTTCCTGGCCTCCGAAGACGCCGCGTGGATCACCGGCGTGACGCTGCCCGTCGACGGCGGCCTGCTGGCCGGCAACCGGCGGATGACCGACGACATCCTGGGCACCTCATCGTGAGGCGCGCCGCCGCCTGACCGAACGCCCGGGCAGCGCGGCGGTCCGCCGCCCGTCGTCGATCACGAATTCGCCGTTCACCAGCACGTAGGGGATGCCGTCCGGCGTACGGCGCGGGTCGTCGTAGGTCGCGCGCTCGGCGACCGTACGCGGGTCGAACAGCACGAGGTCCGCGGCGTACCCGGTCCGTACGAGCCCGCGGTCGCGCAGCCGCAGCCGCCGGGCCGGGCGGCCGGTGAGATGCGCGACGCACTCCTCCAGGCCCAGCACGCCCTGCTCGCGCGCGTAGTGGCCGAGGTAGCGCGGGAACGTCCCGTACGCGCGGGGGTGCGGGCGTTCGCCGGTGAGCAGCCCGTCGCTTCCGCCGGTGTGGGCCGGGTGCCGCATGATCGCGCGCACGTTGGCCTCGTCGCCGACGTGCATGAGGCAGGACGCGCCGAGGTCGTCGGCGACCAGCAGGTCCGCGAAGACGTCGAAGGGCGCGCGGCCGGTGCGCCGCGCCGTGTCGGCGATCCGGCCCAGCTCGGTGGCGTTGGCCGGGTGCCGCACGCCGTTCACCTCGATGGCCGTCCAGTCGATCGGCACGCCGTGGGCGCCGTCGGAGCCGGCGTCCTCGATGGCGACTCGCATCCGGTCCCGCGCGGCGGGTTCGCACAGCCGTGCGCGTACCGCGTCGAGGCCGCCCGCGAAGACCCAGCTCGGCAGCAGGGCCGACAGCGAGGTCGCGCCCGGGAGGTAGGGGTAGGTGTCGAGGCTGATGTCGCACCCGGACCGGTCGACCAGGTCGAGCAGCTCGGCGGCGCGGCCGCGGTTGGGCGGGAAGTTCATGGTCGCGTGCGCCAGGTGCAGGGCACAGCCCGACTCCTGGGAGACGCGGATCATCTCCTCGTACGCGGCGAGCGCGCCGGCCCCGTAGCTGCGGTGGTGCGGGCAGTGGTAGCCGCCGTGCGCGGCGACCACCCGGCACAGCTCGGTCAGCTCGGCGGTCTCCGCGTACATGCCGGGCGCGTAGGTGAGGCCGGAGGACAGGCCCGCCGCGCCCTCCTCGAGGGAGCGGGAGAGCGTGGCGCGCATCGCGTCCAGCTCGGCCGGGGCCGGCGGCCGGTCGTCCCAGCCGACGTGCAGCATCCGCAGGGTGCCGTGCGGGACCAGGTAGGCGGCGTTGACGGCGATGCCGCGGTCCAGCCGGTCGAGGTAGTCCCCCACGTTCCGCCAGTCCCAGGCGAAGCCGGGCGGGTCACCGTTCCAGCCGGCGAGCTGCGTGCGGAGCTGCCCCAGGGTCGCGTCGTCGACCGGAGCGTAGGACAGGCCGTCCTGCCCGAGGACCTCGAGCGTGACGCCCTGGGCGACCTTCGCCGTGTGCGCGGGATCGGCCAGGACCGCGAGGTCGGAGTGCGCGTGCATGTCGATGAAGCCGGGCGCCAGCACCAGCCCGTCCGCGTCGACCATGCGGCGCGCGCTCGGCCGCCCGCCGATCTCGGTGATCCGCCCGCCCTCCACCGCGACGTCGGCGCGGAAGCCCGGGCCACCGCCGCCGTCGACGACCGTCGCGCCGCGGAACACCACACCCATCTAGGGGGCCTCCGGTGGGTCTTCAGCGGACACCCCTAGAACCAGGTCCGTACGAGGTCCGTCACGATGCCCTCCTCGACGACCGGCAGCAGCTGCCACTTGTCGAAGACCGTGCACGGGTGGGACAGCCCGCAGTCCACCCAGTCGCCCACCTCGACGCGGGTGTCCGCGCCGACCCGCAGGAACGCGTGCTGGTCGTTGAGCGCGCTGACGTGGCTGTCGCGTGCGGAGGTCTCGGTGCCGTCGGCGTGGCGTACGACGTGGGGTTCGGGCAGGTCCTGGTCGAAGGAGACGTCGCGGCGGCCCAGCGTGAGCAGCGCGAGGCCCGGCTCGGGATGGGAGGTCACCTGCGACCAGGCGTGCAGCGCGGACCGGAAGGGCGTACCGGCGCCGCGGCCGAACGGCGAGACCGCGCGGTACATGCCGTCGTCGTGGGTGACGTAGGCGCCGCTGCGCAGGACCGGGTTCAGACCGGCGAGGACCTCGGCGACCTGGTCGAAGTAGGCGCTGCCGCCGGCGCTCACCACGGCGTCCTCGGGCAGGTCGAGCCCCTCGGCCAGACGGCGCAGATCACGGAGGTAGCGGTCGACGTCGGCGAGCCCGCCGGGCTCGACGCCGTCGTGCGTGACGGCGGCCTCGTAGCCGCCCACGCCCGTGAGCCGCAGGCCGTCCGCCTTGACGACCGCGTCCGCGACTTCCCCCGCGGCGGCGAGGTCGCGCGCGCCGCACCGGCCGCCCGGCGCGCCGAGCTCCACCAGCACGTCGACGGGGCGTTCGGTGCCGCGCAGCCCGGCGGCCATCAGCTCCACGCCGCGTACCGAGTCGGCCATGCACAGGAGCCGGAAGTCCGGGTCGCGCGCCAGCTCGGCCGCGACCCAGCGCAGCGCGGCGGCGTCCACGAGCTGGTTGGCCAGCAGCACCGTGCGCACGCCGAACGCGCGGGCGACGCGGAGCTGGGCGAAGTGGGCGAGCGTGATCCCCCACGCGCCGTGCTCGAGCTGGCGGGCGAACAGCTGCGGGGCCATCGTGGTCTTGCCGTGCGGCGCGAGGCGTACGCCCTGGGTGGCGCACCAGTCACGCATCGTCGCCAGGTTGTGTGCCAGGGCGGGCTCGTCCAGGACGACGAGCGGCGGGTGGAACCCTCCGTCGTGCAGGCCGCGGCGCTCGGCGGCCAGTTCGGCGACGGTCAGTCCCTCGGCGTCGGCGGGGATCCCCTTGAACCGCCAGTCGATCCGCTCGTCACCCAGCCGGCGTAGAGCGTCGGCATCCATCAACGACCACCGCCTCGTCTCGCGTCACGTGCGACCCGCTGGTACGGGCGCCGTGCCACGCCACGCTATGCCCTTCATCCATCGGGCGCAGTCGGTGATCTTCGTGGTGAGACACGCGACCCGTTCCGGCGGTCTCGTACCGTAAGCCATTAACATCCCCTCTATGAGTGTCAGCGGATCGTCGCCGCACGGTCCGGGACCCGGAGATGAGACTTCGTATGAGTGACAAGATCGCGATCCGTACGTCGAACGCACCCGAGCCCGCCGCGACCTACAGCCAGGGCGTTCGCAAGGGCGGCATCCTGCAGGTCGCCGGCCAGGGGCCGGGCGACCCCGCGACCGGCGAGTTCGTCGGCACGACCGTGGCCGAGCAGACCCGGCAGACCCTGAACAACGTCCGTGCCATCCTCACGGAGGCCGGGGCGAGCTTCGACGACGTCGTGATGATGCGCGTCTACCTCACGCGCCGTGAGGACTTCGCGGAGATGAACGCGGTCTACGCGGACTACGTGACCGAGCCCTTCCCGGCGCGTACCACGGTGTTCGTGGGCCTCGCCGAGGGAATGCTGGTCGAGATCGACGCACTCGCCGTCGTCGGCTGACGACGACTCGTGGCGATATGAGCCGACCGAGGTGACACACTAGTGGCACCTATGCGCACCACGGCCCCCCACATCCTGGTGGTCAACGGGACCAAGGTCCGTAACCCGGTGTTCCTGCTGGGAGCCCCGCATTCGGGTACGGACCTGCTGGCCCGTGCGATCAGGCGTTCCACCGCGTTCCATCTGACGATGGCGCGGCCCAATGTCGTGCGCACCGTCTACGCGTTCGCCCGGCGCCCGTCGATCGCGACCGAGCGCGGCGAGGGCGCCGCCCGCGTGATGCGCGACGCGTACGCCCAGACCTGGCAGGTCACGCCCGATAGCTGCGCCGAGTGCCCGGTCCAGTGCCATGACCTGGGCCGGATGAGCGCCGACGGGAGCTGCGCCGACCCGCGCGGCATCCAGCGGTTCGCCGACGCCACCCCCGACCTGATCTACAGCACCGACGTGCTGCTGGACGCCTTTCCGGACGCCCAGCTGATCCAGGTGATCCGCGACGGGCGCGACGCGGTGGCCGGAATGCTCTCCGACGAGCGCTGTCTGGCCTGGTTCCGGCCCGGCTTCGCCAACCTCGACGAGGTGTTCCCGAACCCGTTCTTCGGCGTCGAGGACGACACCGAGCGGGTCCGGTGGCCCAACGCCGGCGTCGCGGTCAAGTGCGCGCTGCGCTGGCGCGGGTCCATCCGGCTGAGCGCGAAGCTGCGCGCCCAGACGCCGGAGGACCAGCTCCTCACGGTGCGCTACGAGGACCTGGTGTCACGGCCCCGCGAGATCGTCAGCGACATGTCCGACTTCCTCGGCCAGCGCATCGCCCGCAACGCCTTCCACGGGGTCAACGACGGCGAGGTCGGGCTCTGGGAGGAGACCCTGACGCCGAAGCAGGTCACTCAGGTCGAGAAGATCGCCGGCCTCGAGCTGCGCCGGCTCGGCTACCGCCCGGCCGGGCGGGACTAGGGCGGACTAGGGCCCGTCTGACAAAGCCCTGTCCGACACGCCCTAGCCGGACTGCCGCTCGCCGTAGCTCCAGCCGATGGCGATCCCGGCCGCACCGCAGCCGACGAGCAGGGTGGTCAGCCGGCGCGTGGCACGCTTGGTACTCTGCATGATTCTTCAGCTCCGCTTCGAGGTGTCCCTACGCCGCACAGCGTCGCCGGTACGTGCGACGGTGGCGTTGACTGGAGAATTCGCCCGGGTGAAGGACATCGGGCATGCGCGCGATCACCGGCCCCGCGCCGCGCGGGGCCGGACCTGGAGCGCGGGCGCTACTTCGTGTGCCAGCGGGCGCGGGTGTCGCCGCGCTTCTTGCTACAGACCAGCCTGGCCCCGTTCGACGCCGTGGCGGTCCTGCCGGTCGCCGAGCAGAACTGGCCGGCCCTCGCGGCACCGCCGGGCGCCGAGTTCTGCGCGTACCAGCGGGGGCGGGCGTCGCCCGGCTTCTTGGCGCAGCGCGCCCAGGAGCCGGTGGTGGTCTTGCCGACCGAACCCGCCGCGCCGCAGAACCGCCCGACCTTCACCGCGCCGCGTACGGTCGTCGAGGCGTGCGGCACTGGGCTGCGGGTGGCCGCGCCCGACGGACGTGCCGTCCTCGCGATCGTCGTGGCCTGCTTCTTACCGCCACAGCCGGTCAGCACCGTCACGGCGCTCAGCGCGACGCCGGTCAGTACGAGCGGACGTTTCATGTGATCCCCCGAATTTCAGGTCCCCGGATCAGGGACTGAAGTAGTGCTGCATACGGACGATCCGGCCCCGTCCGTCGAACCAGAGTTCGAACATGTGGGCACGGTCCAGGAGCGGATTCTGCCGCTGGCGCAACCTGCGCAGAAGCCGGTCGAGCTGCTCCGGGCTGAGCCTGACGCCCCGTACGTAGTCGGTGACGCCGTCATTGGCGATCGGCGCCGACGCACGGATCACCACGCCGGGTGCGAACTCCAGCGGTACGTAGCGCCCCACCCCCGCGGGGCGCACCGTCTCGGGCCCGCCGGTCTGGACCTTGCGGGCCGGCGCGAAACGCACGCCGCCGGCGCTCGCCCCCGCCTCGACCAGCCCGAACACCTTCGAACGGCCGACGTAGGCGATGCCGGGACTCGGCTCGGTGCCGCGAACGGCCCGCGCCCCCGTGAGGCCGAGCCCGCTCATACAGGCGAGTGAGACGGCGACGGTGACCAAGCGCGTTCGCGCGGTGTACGCAACGCTCACACCGTGGATCTACCCCTGTCTCCGCCGCCTCACTCCCCCCTCGCTCACGCCTGGGGTGCGGCTGACAGATCGCGTTCGTAGGACAGGGATCTGTCGGCCGCGCCCTAAGAGACTGTTGGGGAGCCCCATGCCCCCAACAGTCTCTAAGGGGCAGCCACCGGCAGATCGTCGTCGGCCTGGCGGGCGAACTGCGTGAGGTAGAGCTCGGAGTAGAGCCCGCCGGCCTCGAGCAGCTCCTCGTGCCGGCCCCGCTCGGCCACCCGACCGTCGTCGATGACGAGGATCTGGTCGGCCTCGCGGATGGTGGACAGGCGGTGGGCGATCACGATCGAGGTACGCCCGGCGAGGGCGGTCTTCAGCGCCCGCTGCACCGCGACCTCGGACTCGGAGTCCAGGTGCGCGGTCGCCTCATCGAGGACGACGACCGAGGGCGCCTTGAGCAGCAACCGCGCGATGGCGAGGCGCTGCTTCTCACCGCCGGACAGGCGATAGCCGCGGTCGCCGACGACGGTGTCCAAGCCGTCCGGCATCTCGGCGACCAGGTCCCAGATCTGGGCGGCCCGCAGCGCATCGGCCAGCTCCTCGTCGGTCGCGGACGGCCGCGCGTACGCGAGGTTGGCCCGGATCGAGTCGTGGAACAGGTGGGCGTCCTGGGTGACCACGCCGACGGAGTCGCGCAGCGATGCCAGCGTGGCGTCGCGCACATCCTGGCCGCCGACGCGGACCGCGCCCTCGGTCACGTCGTAGAGCCGCGACACGAGTTGGGTGATCGTGGTCTTGCCTGCGCCGGAGGGCCCGACGAGCGCGGTGAGCCCGCCCGGGTCGACGCGGAACGTCACGCCGTGCAGCACCTCGCGGCTCGGCGCGCTGTCGGCGTGCGCGATGGACTCCAGGGAGGCCAGGGAGACCTCGGAGGCGGCCGGATAACGGAAGATCACGTCGTCGAACTCAACGGCGGGCGCGTCCTCGCCCTCGCGCGCCGTCGCCTCCGGCCGCTCGGCGATCATCGGCGGCAGGTCGAGCACCTCGAAGACGCGGTCGAAGCTGACCAGCGCGGTCATGACGTCGACGTGGACGTTGGACAGCGCGGTGAGCGGGCCGTACATGCGGGTGAGCAACGTGGCCAGGGCGACGAGCGTGCCGAGCTTGAAGTTGCCGTCGACGACCAGCGAGCCGGCCACGCCGTAGACCATCGCGGTGGCCATCGAGGCGACGAGCGTGAGCGAGGTGAAGAACACCCGGCCGTACATGGCCGAGGTGATGCCGATGTCACGCACCCGCTCGGCGCGCGAGGCGAAGTTGCCGGACTCCTCGTCGGGGCGGCCGTACAGCTTGGCGAGCATCGCGCCGGCGACGTTGAAGCGCTCGGTCATCAGCGAGCTCATCTCGGCGTCGAGCTGCATCTGCTCCCGGCTGATCTTCTGCAGCCTGCGGCCGACCCACTTCGCCGGGAAGACGAAGATCGGCAGCAGCACCAGCGCGATCAGGGTGACCTGCCAGGACAGCACGAACATGGTGCCCAGCACGAGGATCAGGCTGATCACGTTGGACACGACGGAGGACAGCGTCGTCGTGAGCGCGCGCTGCGCGCCGATGACGTCGCTGTTGAGCCGGCTGACGAGCGACCCGGTCTGCGCGCGCATGAAGAACGCGACCGGCATGCGCTGGACGTGGTTGAAGACCTGGGTGCGCAGGTCGTAGATGAGGCCCTCACCGATGCGCGAGGAGTACCACCGCTGCGCGAGGCCGATCACGGCCTCGACGAGGGCGAGCGCGCCGACCGCGACGGCCAGCCCCATGACCACGCCGCTCCGGTGCTTGACGATGCCATCGTCGATGATCGCCTTGAGCAGCAGCGGGTTCGCCACCACGATGACCGCGGCGATGGAGTTGAGCACCAGGAAGTACACGAGGTCGGACACGTAGGGCCGCGCGTAACCCGCGATCCGGCGTACGGTGCCCTCTTTCAGGCGCTCCTTGACGACCGAGTTGTCGCGGCGGAGCGACATCATCATCTGCCAGCCGTTATCCGGCATCCCCACGGCGACCCTCCAAGGGAGTTAAGGGGTAATCATGTAAGCGCGTCGGCGACAACGTACCCGACACGACCCACATTCCCGTCGCCGACAACACCCAGAGTGCGCGATCGGCACGGCCCCCGTCACCGGCCGTACGGCCGACCCGGCCCGGTCCTCTCGACCTAGGCCGAGAGGACCGGGTACGGGCGTCAGGCGCCGAGGTTGAAGGTGTCCGGGTCGGGCCCGGTGCGCTCGCCGGTCTCCAGACCGGCGATGGCGGCGAGGTCGTCGTCGCCGAGTTCGAAGTCGAAGACCTCGAAGTTCTCCTGGATACGGGAGGGCGTGACCGACTTCGGGATGACCACGTTGCCGACCTGCAGGTGCCAGCGCAGGATGACCTGCACCGGGGTACGGCCGTGGCGCTCGGCCAGGGACGTGAGCGTGTCGTCCTTGAGCAGCGCGCCGCCCTGGGCGAGCGGGCTCCACGCCTCGGTCACGATGCCGTGCTCGGCGTGGAGGTCGCGCAGCTCCCGCTGCTGCAGGTTGGGGTGCAGCTCGATCTGGTTGACCGCGGGGATCACCCCGGTCTCCTCGAACAGCCGGCGCAGGTGCGCGGGCTGGAAGTTGGAGACCCCGATCGCGCGGGCGCGGCCGTCGGCGTGGATCTTCTCGAGCGCCTTCCAGGTCTCGACGTACGCGTCCTTGGCCGGCAGCGGCCAGTGGATCAGGTACAGGTCGACGTGGTCGAGGCCCAGCTTGTCCAGGCTCTTGTCGAACGCCCGCAGCGCGGCGTCGTGTCCCTGGTCGCCGTTCCACAGCTTCGTGGTGACGAAGAGGTCCTCGCGTGCGACGCCGGACTCGGCGATCGCCCGCCCGACGCCCTCCTCGTTCTGGTACGCCGCGGCGGTGTCGATGCTGCGGTATCCCGTCCGAAGCGCCGTCGTGACGGCCTCGGCGACCTCCTTCTCAGAGACCTGCCAGACGCCGAAGCCGAGCTGCGGCATCCGCACGTCGTTGTTCAAGGTGATGGTCGGAACCGTGGTCACGAAGCGACCGTCCTTCCGGTTTCGCGATGTGTTGTCTCTCTTGCGGCAACCGGGCGCCGCGGCGAGGAATTCCGCTCAGGAGGCGTCGCCGGACAGTTCGCGCAACAACACGACCTGCTCACGGCGCTCGGCCGCGGCCTGCTCTTCGAGGGTGTTGCCGGGCGCCGCGCGCAGCAGCCGCTTGGTCGCGGCGGCGGTGCTCGGCCGGATGGCGAGGATCGCCTCGACGAGGTCACTCACCGCGGAGTCCAGCTCGGCGGCGGGCACCACCAGCTCGGCGAGCCCGAGCCGCGCGGCCTCCTCCGCGTAGACCATGCGGGTCGTCAGGCAGAGCTCGAGGGCCCGTGAGACGCCGACGATGTCGACGAGCGGCTTGGTCCCGGTCAGGTCCGGCACGATGCCGAGCGCGGGCTCCTTCATCGAGAACTTCACGTCGTCCGCGGCGACGCGCAGGTCGCACGAGAGCGCGAGCTGGAAGCCGCCGCCGATCGCGTGGCCCTGCACCGCGGCCACCGACACGATGTCGGGGCGGCGCAGCCAGAGGTAGCCCTCCTGCAGGCCGAGGATGAAGCTCTCGTCGGTGGAGCCGAAGGCGTCCTCGCCGGGCACGCCCTCGGGGCTGAACATCCGCAGGTCGATGCCTGCCGAGAACGAGGGGCCCTCGCCCTTCACGACCACCACGCGCACGTCCTCGGGCAGCGTCGCGCCGATGCGGGCCAGGGTGCGCCAGGTGCTGAAGGTCAGGGCATTGCGTCGTTCGGGGCGCGCCAGCGTGATCGTGGCGACGGCGCCGACGACGTCGAGGCGCAGGCCGGCCCGCTCAAGATCGGTGCCGGTGGGTGCGGAGTCCGCCATGACGCTCCTTCGAGGGGCTGCTGCGTCGCGGCGGATGATTGCTTTCCGCCGCCGTGCCCGACCTTAACGGGTCGGGCACGACGGGCTTCGAACGGTACGGCGCTCGGAGCGGAGGGAGCAGGCGTTAGAGTCCGCCGTGTGGCCTCAAGGGCCGCACAGCGCCCCTCAGGACTTCTTTCCGCGCGTCGCTCCCCCGCGCCCGCGTAGATTCACGCCGGACTCGGTGAGGATGCGGTGGATGAAGCCGTACGAACGTCCGGTTGCGGCAGCCAGGGCGCGGATGCTTTCACCGGAGTCGTAGCGTTTCTTCAACTGCTCCGCCAACTTGTCTCGCTCGGCACCGGTCACGCGGGTGCCCTTCTTTAGGGTCTCGGCCACGAGTACCTCCCGTAGTGATGGGTGACCGCTGCGTTATCCCTCGCCATGATCAGACATTCGAGCGCGATCGGCTACCCACTACGCCAGAAAAGATCTGCTTCCTTGGTGAGAGCTTGCGTCGCAGGTCAGGCAAGTGCCACGAGATCGGAAAATTCGTCACTCCAAATGTCTTCCACACCATCGGGAAGCAAGATCACTCTTTCCGGTTGGAGCGCCTCCACCGCACCTTCATCGTGCGTCACCAGAACGATGGCTCCCGCATAGGTGCGAAGCGCCGCGAGGATCTCGGCGCGGCTTGCCGGATCGAGGTTGTTGGTCGGTTCGTCGAGCAGAAGGACGTTGGCACTGGAGACCACGAGCGTGGCGAGCGCCAGCCGGGTCTTCTCGCCGCCGGAGAGCACCCCTGCGGGCTTGTCGACGTCGTCGCCGGAGAACAGGAAGGACCCCAGGATCTTGCGCACCTCGACCTCGGGAAGGTCGGGGGACGCCGAGCGCATGTTCTCCAGGACCGTACGGTCCACGTCGAGCGTCTCGTGCTCCTGGGCGTAGTAGCCGAGCCGCAGGCCGTGCCCATCGACACGCTCGCCCGTGTCGGCCTTCTCGACCCCCGCGAGCAGGCGCAGCAGGGTCGTCTTGCCCGCACCGTTGAGGCCCAGAATGACGACGCGGCTCCCCCGGTCGACGGCCAAATCGACATCCGTGAAGACTTCCAACGAACCGTACGATTTCGACAAAGCTCGCGCCATGAGCGGCGTTTTGCCGCACGGAGCCGGCGCCGGGAAGCGAATACGGGCCACCTTGTCGCTCTTACGCTCCCCCTCGACACCCGAAAGCAGGCGCTGCGCCCGGCGCTCCATCTGCTGGGCCGCCTTGGCCTTCGTGGCCTTGGCGCGCATCTTGTCGGCCTGCGTCTGCAGGGTGTTGGCCTGGCGCTCGGCGTTGGACCGCTCACGCTTGCGGCGGCGCTCGTCGGTCTCGCGCTGGGCGAGATACTTCGTCCAGCCCACGTTGTACAGGTCGATCACGCCGCGGTTGGCGTCGAGGTGGAACACCCGGTTCACCACGGCCTCGAGCAGGCCGACATCGTGGCTGATCACGATCAGGCCGCCCTGGTGCGACTTGAGGAACTCGCGCAGCCAGCCGATCGAGTCCGCGTCGAGGTGGTTGGTGGGCTCGTCGAGGAGCAGCGTGTCGGCGCCGGAGAAGAGGATCCGGGCCAGCTCGACGCGGCGCCGCTGGCCGCCCGACAGCGTGCGCAGCGGCTGGCCGAGCACGCGGTCGGGCAGGCTGAGGCTGGAGGCGATCGAGGCGGCCTCCGCGTCGGCGGCGTACCCGCCGAGCACGTGGAGGCGGTCCTCGAGGCGCCCGTAGCGGCGTACGGCCTTGTCGCGCTCGGTGCCCTCGGTGGTGGCCATGCGGTGCTCGGCCTCCCGCATGGCGCTGATCACCTCGTCGAGGCCGCGGGCCGCCAGGATGCGGTCGCGGGCGAGGACCTCCAGGTCGCCGGTCCGCGGGTCCTGCGGGAGGTAGCCGACGGTGCCCGACCGGGTCACGCCGCCCGCGGCGGGCACGCCCTCGCCGGCCAGGATCTTGGTGAGCGTTGTCTTGCCGGCGCCGTTGCGGCCGACGAGGCCGACGCGGTCGCCGGGGTTCACGCGGAACGAGGCGTTCTCGAGAAGCAGACGGGAACCGGCACGGAGTTCGATGCCGCTGGCAGTGATCACAGTGGGAAGTCTCCTGAAGGCGGGCTGGGCGACTGCGGACGTCGAAAAGGGCGCCGCCCGTGGCCCCCGTGGCCCGGCCGCGCCCTCGAAGCGCCTGATCAGCTCGCAAGCATGCCCGCAGTCTACGGGACTCACCCGGCGAGCACGACCGACATTCGACCGACATCGGTCACACCCGGCCGCCCCGGCGTCATACGGCGAGATCGGGGGAATGTTCCCCGGCGTGATCGGTGAGCATGTCCTCATCGGCCTCGTCGACGACCCGGGTGGCCGCGAGGCACTGGAGCTCGCCCTCGTCATCGCGCGCGTGACCGGCGCGAGGCTCACCGTGGCCGCCGTCCATCCGCCGGGCCGCGCCGTGTCGGGCGCGGAGGCGCAAACCGTGCTGGCGCAGGCCGAGGCGTTGCTGGGCGACGTGCCGGCCGAGCTGGTGACGCACGAGAGCCGGGGCGTCGGCCGTGGCCTGTCGGTGCTCGCGAGCCGGATCGGCGCCGACCTGATCGTGGTCGGCTCCCCCGGCGGCGGCGCCCACGGGCGGATCAACCTTGGCGGTACCGCCGACCACCTGCTGCACTCCGCCCCGCAGACCGTCGTCCTGACCCCGGCGGGCTACGTCCCGGTCGGGGGCGCGCGGAGGATCACGGTGGCGTACGTACACCGGCCGCAGTGCGAGGAGGCCGTGGTGCGGGCGGCGCGTGCGGCCGAACGGCTGGGCGTCCCGTTGCGGCTGGCCACGCTGAACACCGACGACGCGGACGCCGGACCGCTCCGCGACGACCTCGCGCTGGCGATCCGCCTGGCGGCGGACTCCTCCGCGCTGGCGGCCGACGACATCGAGGCGGTCATCGGCGAGGGCGACGACGTCGCGGCCGCCGTGGCGGACGTCGCGTGGGACGAGGGCGACCTGCTGGTGTGCGCGAGCAGCGAGGACGCGCCGGTCCACCGGGTGTTCCTCGGCGAGACGGCGTTCAAGGTCGTGCGCGCGGCCCCCTGCCCGGTCGCGGTCCTGCCGCGCGGCCACACCTGACCCCGCTGCGACGTGTGGCGCCACCGATCAGGGGAAGCGTTCCCTACAAGGCGGACCTGTGACGTTTCCCCAGGTCCGGACGCCACTCATGGGAGGAGAGGACCATGCGGGGCGCAGACCCGAAGGCACTGCAGGAGGAGCTCCACGAGGTGGAGGCCGACCTCGCCGAGCTGCGGCACACGGCGTCGGAGCTGCGGCTCCAGGTCGGCGAGAGCGGATTCGGGCCCGGCGACGCGACGGACCGGTCGGCCCTGATCACGGCCGCCGAGGAGCAGGAGGCGTTCGCCGAGCGGATGGAGGCCAGGCGTGAGGAGTTGCGCCACCGGCTCGAGCTACTGGAGTAGCCCGAGCGACGGTGGTCACTCCTCGGTGTGGTCCGCCGGCCCCAGGGAGAAGCCGTTGCGGTAGGCGTAGCGGACCGCCTGCGAGCGGCCGCTCGCGCCGATCTTGCGCATCGTGCGGTTGAGGTGGATCTTCACCATCACCTCGCTGATGAGGAGCCGCTTGGCGATGTCGGCGTTGGACAGTCCCTCGGCCACCGCCGACAGGACCTGGATCTCGCGGGTGGTGAGCCGCGCCGTGTGGCACGGCGGTGGCGGCTCGCAGCCGGAGGAGACCGCGGACATCGCGTCCAGCAGCTGATGCTCCACGGCCGGGTCGATCATCACCTGGCCGCTGACGACCTGCTCGAGAACGTGGCGGAACTCGGCCGCCCCGCAGTTCTTGGTCAGGTAGCCGCGCGCGCCCGCCCGCAGCGCGTCGATGACCGAGCGGTCGTCGACGCACGTGGTGAGCATGATCACTTTGATCTCGGGGTTCTGCTCGCGGAGCCGACGCGTCGCCTCGACGCCGTCGCAGCGCGGCATGCGCAGGTCCATCAGGACGACGTCCGGCCGCAACCTGCTGGCGAGGGCGAACGCCTCCTCCCCGTCGGACGCGACGCCGACCACTTCGACTCCGGGCAGCAGGCCGAGGAGCATCCCCAGGCCCTCGCGAAGAACGTGCTGATCGTCCGCATGCACGACCCGAATGGGCGCGATCATCCCCGTACCCTCGATTCCACCCGGAAGCCGACGACGGTGGGAGCGGTGGTTTCGGTCCCCTCGTGTGACCCGGGCCCCCTGAGGGTCCCGGCCGGCCCGTGGCCGTCTCTCAGCAGACCATGTCCCGCTCGATGACCGCTGGTGCCGAAATCGTCGATCGCGGACCGACCGGAGGAACGTAAGTGAAGGGCGCACCGCAGGAGGGTGCCGCCGTGTCTCCGGCCCGGCCGAGATGGCACCCTGGCCGGTGTCGTCTTGGCGTGAGCATTCACCCCGTAACTATATGGCGGCGACATCCGCGACACCGGGCGTCGGCGGGGGTCGACCCCTACATCTTGTAGGACACACCTACGCCCACGGGTGGACGGCACGGGCCGCCGGAGTTCCACCCCCGCGCCGACGACTCCGACGGTCCGCGAACCGCATCCTGGCCGGTGTGGGAACCGCCGCGGTGCGCGCTCGACGGGAGCGCTCCGGCCCCCGAGGTCACTGGAGGCTCCGTGCTCTACTTCTTCGTCAAACGCGTGCCGTTCGTCGGCGTCATCGCCGGCGCGCTGCTCCTGTTCTTGGGCGTGCGGCACCACGCGATCCCGCTGGAGGTCATCGGCGTCTTCGTCGCGGCCGTGTCCGGGTTCCAGGCCGTCAGGCGTGCGCGCGGGAAGCGCTGACGGGACCCTCCGGCCGTTCTGGATCGACCCGGAGTTGGATTCCTCGCGGTTTCGATGGCAGGGTCACACCTGATCCGATCGCCCGGAGCGTTGGCGTTCGGGGGGCACCGTCGCATTGGGGGGTCATGAAGGTCACGAAGCTCGCACCGGCTCAGCGCGCCGATGGCTGACGCCCCGGCGAACCTTTTCGCGATCAGTGACCTGCACGTCGGCCACCAGGGCAACCGCGAGGTGCTCGAGGGGATCCGTCCCGAGACCGACGCCGACTGGCTGCTGGTCGCGGGCGATGTCGGGGAGTTCGCCGACGACATCGAGTGGGCGCTCGGCGTCCTCGCCGAGCGGTTCGCCACCGTCGTGTGGGTCCCGGGCAACCACGAGCTGTGGACACCGCCGCGCGACCCGGTGACGCTGCGCGGCGTGGAGCGCTACCAGCACCTGGTGGACTTCTGCCGCCGGATCGGCGTGGTCACGCCGGAGGACCCCTATCCGGTCTGGACGGGCGCCGGTGGGCCGATCGTGGTCGTGCCGCTGTTCCTGCTCTACGACTACACCTTCCGGCTGCCGGGCTTCACGTCCAAGGACGAGGCGATGGCGCACGCGCGCGAGGTCGGCGTCATCTGCACCGACGAGATGCTCCTGCACCCGGACCCGTACCCGAGCCGTGAGGCGTGGTGCGACGCGCGGGTGCGCGAGACCGAACGGCGGCTCGCCGAGCTCGACCCGGACATCCCCACGATGCTGGTCAACCACTTCCCGCTGGTGCGCAAGCCGACGGACGTCCTCTATTACCCCGACTTCGCGCTGTGGTGCGGCACGGAGCGTACGGCCGACTGGCACGTACGCCACCGCGCGGACACGGTCGTGTACGGCCACCTGCACATCCCGCGGACGATGTGGATCGACGGGGTCCGGTTCGAGGAGGTCTCCGTGGGTTACCCGCGTGAGTGGCGCAAGCGCGACCGAGTGCCGGGGCTGCGGCGCATCCTGCCGTCCGGGGCGAGGCCGGCGTGATCGAGGAGATCCTGCCCAAGGGTGTCGTCGCGGTCGACGCCTTCGACGACGACGTCGCGCATGACGGGCTGCTCGGCGGCGAGGAGCTCATGATCGCCCGCGCGGTCGACAAGCGCCGACGAGAGTTCACCACGGCGCGCGCCTGCGCGCGGCGCGCCCTCGGCGGCCTGGGCCTGCCGCCGGTGGCGATCGGGCGGGACGACAAGGGCGCGCCCCAGTGGCCCGCGGGCGTGGTCGGCAGTATCACGCACTGCGACGGCTACCGCGCGGCGGCCGTCGCGTACGACACCGACATCGCCACGATCGGCATCGACGCGGAGCCGCATGGGGATCTGCCCGACGGTGTGCTCGACACGATCGCCCTTCCGGACGAGCTCGCCGTACTGCCCAGGCTCGGCGCCGCCGCGCCGCAGATCTGCTGGGATCGCCTGCTGTTCAGCGCCAAGGAGTCGATCTACAAGGCGTGGTACCCGCTCGCGCGCAAGTGGCTCGGTTTCGAGGAGGCCGTCATCACCCCGGACCTGACGGGCGGCTTCACCGCGCGGATCCTCGTGGAGGCGCCGGAGCCACTGCGCGGCGACCTGCGGGGACGCTGGATGGTGCGCGAGGGCCTCGTCGTGACGGCCCTCACGCTGACCATCGGGTGACGTCGCTCAGTCGAGTGCGCCCAGCGTGATGCCCTCGATGATGTGACGCTGCGCCGCGACCGCGACCAGCAGCACGGGCACGATCGTGATGAGCGAGGCCGCCATGATCAGGTTGTACTGGGTGGTGAACTGGCTCTGGAAGACCGAGAGCCCCTGCGACAGGACCTCCATCTTCGTGGTGTTCACGGCGATCAGCGGGAACAGGAAGTTGTTCCAGTTCTGCAGGAACAAGATGATCGCCAGCGCCGCGATGACGGGCCGCGCGAGCGGCGCGTAGACCCGGGCGAAGATCGTGAACTCCGAGGCACCGTCGATCCGCGCCGCCTCGCCGAGTTGGAGCGGCGCGCCGAGGAAGAACTGCCGGAACAGGAAAGCGCCGAGCGCGGACGCGATGTTCGGCACGATCAGGCCCTGGTACGTGTTGAGCCAGTGCAGGTCGGCGAGGATCTGCGACATCGGCACGATGATGGCGCTGAACGGCACCATGAGCCCGCTGATGGCGACCAGGAACAGCAGCCGCTTGCCCGGGAAGTCGAACATCGCGAACGCGTAGCCGGCCAGCAGCCCGCTGATGAGCTGCCCCGCCGTGGCGCCCACCGCGAAGACCGCGGTGTTGAGGTACCAGCGGGCGAACGGCGCCTGCCGCCAGGCGTCGGCGATGTTGGACCAGTAGACGTGGGTGGGCCACAGCGGCGCCGCAGGGTTGACGATCTGGCCGTTGGACTTCACCGCGGTCAGCGCCATCCAGACCAGCGGGAAGACCACGACGAGGACGGCCAGGCCCAGCAGGGCGTACACGACGCCGCGGCGCGCGAGCACCGCCGTCCGGTCAGCGCGCATGGCGTTCCTTCCGCCCGATCAGGCCGATCTGGACCACGGTGACCCCCAGGCCCAGCAGAAAGAGCAGGACGCCCATGGCGTCCGCGCGTCCGACGTCGAACTGCACGAAGCCCTCGTTGTAGAAGTAGTAGAGGGCGGTCTGCGTCGCACGCTGCGGACCGCCCTGGGTGAGCACGTAGATCTGGGTGAAGGTCTGCAGCCCGGTCAGCGTGGTGATCACCCAGATGGGCAGGGTCTGCCGGCGCACCATCGGCCACTGGATGTGCCGGAACCTCCGCCACGGACCGGCGCCGTCGACGCTCGCCGCCTCGAGGATGTCGATCGGCAGCGACTTGAGGGCCGCGAGGTAGAGGATGACGTTCTGGCCGAAGAACTGCCACGCGCCGAAGGTCAGTACGGTCAACAGCGCCATGCGCGGCGAGGACAGGAAGTCCATCTGCGGCAGACCGGCCGAGGTCAGCAGGCGGTTCACCAGCCCGAACTGCGGTGCGAGCATGTCCGCCCAGATCAGCGCGGTGGCCACGATCGGCACGACGAGCGGGATGATGAACGGCGCCCGCATCCGGTGGACGCCCGGGGCGCGGGAGTTCAGCAGCAGGGCGAGCGCGAGGCCGACGCCCATCGTCAGCACGACGAAGCCGACGGTGTACTCGCCGGTGACGCCGAGCGCGTGGTCGCCGCCCTCGGACAGCATGTCGCGGTAGTTGCGCAGGCCCGAGAAGCGCAGGTTCGTGTCGAAGACCCCGCCGTGGTAGAGGCTGCGGTAGGCGAGCATGCCCAGCGGGATCAGCGAGAACGCCACGGTGAGCAGTACCGTCGGCGCGACGAACAGGTAGGCCAGCAGCCAGGTGCGGCGGCGGGCGCGCGCCCGCGAGCCGGCACCCCGGCGGACGGTGCCACCGGGGGCCGGACGACGGACCGTGAGAACGCCCATCAGCCCTCGTTCTTCAGGGCGGCGTCCCCCTTCTGGGCGGCCTTGGCGAGCGCCTGCTCCGGGGTCTCCTGTCCCTTCAGCGCGGCGTTGATCTCGGTCCAGAGGGCCTCGGAGATCGCGTTGTAGGAGGGGTTGATCGGCCGGACCCGGCCGGTGACCAGAGTGCTCGCGAAGACGTCGTAGCCGGGGGTCTTGTCGATCTGCTCCTTCACGGCCGGCTGCCTGGCCTGGGCCGGATCGGAGGGCAGGCCGCCGTTCTTGGACGCGAGGTAGGCGCCCTCCTCCGGGGTCGAGAGGAACTTCAGGAACTCCAGGCCCGCCTTGTCCTCGGCATCGGAGGTCTTCAGCAGCGCGCCGACCCCGATGCCGATGCTGGTCGCGCTGCCCGCGCCGCCCTTGGGCAGCGGGGCGACGCCGAAGTCGACGCCGGCCTTGGTGAACGTCGGCAGGGCCCACTGACCGTTGGCGATCATGGCGACGGTGCCGCTGGCGAACGCGGGGGCGCCGTCGAAGCTGCCCGCCTCGGCGTAGCTGGTCGTCGGCGCGGACTTGGCCTTCAGGAGGTTCACCCAGGTGGTGAGGGCCTTGACGCCCGCCGGGCTGTTGAACGCGGTGGCGGTGCCCTCCTTGTTGAGGAACGACCCACCCTCGGCGTACAGCAACGGCTGCCAGGCGAAGGAGATCCACTCCGCGTCGCCGAGCGGCACGTAGAAGCCGTACTTGTTCTTCGCCGGGTCGGACAGCTTCGCGGCGTCGGCGGCGAGCTCGGTCCAGGTGGCGGGCGGCTTGGCGATGCCCGCGGCGGCGAACGCCTTCTTGTTGTAGAACAGCGCGATCTCACCGGTGCCCGCGAGGGCGATGCCGAGCTGGTGGCCTCGGTAGAAGAGCGAATCCTTGATCGCCGGATACAGGCCGGCGGTCTCGGGGGACATCTTGTTGTCCAGGTTGAGCAGCTTGCCGCTCTGGGCCAGCTCCGGGAGGTCGGAGGGGTTCTGGTCGAGCAGCACGGTCGGCTGGGTGTTGCTCTTCAGCGCCGAGATCACCCGCGGCAGGTACTGGTCCGAGCTCGCGATGAACTGGCCCTTGGCGTGCAGCCCCGGGTGTGCCTTCGCGAACGCGGCGTCGATCTCGGCGATCTGGTCGGGCTGCCAGGAGCTCGTCCAGTACGTGAACGTGCCCGCGGGCTGCGAACCGTGCGCCTCGCCGGAGCCTCCGCTGCAACCGGCCGCCGCCGCCAGGAGCACGCCGAGCGCTGCGGCGCCGGCCCGCCGGGCCGTACGTCTCCGCGAACCACCACGTGTGTTCCAGACTCCGCGCACCGCCCTGGCGACCATCTGATCTCTCCCTCTACCCGGCGTCTCGATGACGCTCTCCACTCACCTGAGTGAGACAGTCAGTCAGGTTATTGCGTGGGACGCCAACCCCGTGGCGCGTCGCCTCGACCGGTTCCCGATGGTTCACACCACGCATCGCGATATAGGCGGATTCGCGCATGTTGTGTGATGCCAACTCATCATGTATTGAAATCGCATGACCGATCCCCAGGACCCCCGTCACGACGCCTACCGCCGCAGCGGCCGGTGGCGGGACCGGACCTTCCTCGACGACCTGCGCCGTGGCGTCCTGGGCCACCCGGGCCGCACCGCCGTGGTCGCGCGCGACGTGGCCGAGGATACGACACGGGTCCTGGACTACAGCGAGCTCGAGCAGCTCACCGACCGATGCGCCGCCGGCTTCGTCGAGCTGGGCCTGGTGCCCGGCGACGTCGTCGCGGTGCAGCTGTCCAACCGCTGGGAGCTGGCGCCGCTCGTGCTCGGGTGCGTACGCGCCGGCCTGCTGCTGTGCCCGCTCGTGCCGGAGTACCGCGAGCGGGAGCTGGAGCACATGCTGCGCCTCACCGAGGCGCGGATGCTCATCACCATGCCGGAGTGGAAGGGTGTGCCTCTCGCCGGGATCGGCCTGCGGCTCGTCGGTGAGCTGCCCTCGCTGGAGCACGTCGCGGTCGCGGACGCGGCGCCGCCGGGCGCCCTGGACCTCCGTACGCACTTCTTCGACACGCCGTGGGCGGAGAAGCACGGCCTGGACGGTCTTGAGCTCGGCCCCGACGACCCGTTCCTGGTGCTGTTCACCTCGGGCACCACCGGCGAGCCCAAGGGCGCGGTGCACACCCAGAACACCCTGTACGCGCCGATCGGCGCGGAGGCCGAGGTGTACGGCCTGGACGAGGGCCTGGTGATGACCGTCGCCTCGATCTACACGCACTACTCCGGGCTGGTCCAGGGCATGCTGATGCCGCTGACGGTCGGCGGGACGATGGCCTTCCAGGACACCTGGGCCGGCTCCGACCTGCTCGACCTGATCGAGCGGCACGGCGTCACGTTCGTGTACTCGACCCCGACGTACGTGCTGGACCTCCTCGACGCCCAGCGCGCACGGCCGCGCGACACCACGGCCCTGCGGCACATCGTGACCGGCTCGGCGCCGGTGCCCCCGCACCTGATCGACGAGGTGCGTGAGGCCTTCGGGATCCGCCTGCACGCGCTGTGGGGCATGACCGAGAACGGCCCGGTGACGATGACCCGGCCCGCGGACCCCGAGGACTGGGCGGCCCACAGCGACGGGCGTCCATTCGAGGGGATGGAGGTCCGGATCACCCCGGTGCGCGGACGCCCGGAGGCCGACGGCGGACGGCTGTGGGTACGCGGCCCGTCGCAGTGCCTCGGCTACCACCGCCGCGAGGAGCTGTACGGGACGTACGTGGACGAGGACGGCTGGTTCGACACCGGCGACCTGGCTCGCTCGGACGGGCGCGGCGGCATCCGCCTCGTGGGCCGCGCGAAGGACCTCGTCATGCGCCGCGGCTTTCCCATCCCGGTCACCGAGGTGGAGGCGGTGCTCGCCAAGCATCCCGCGATCCGCGAGGTCGCCGTGATCGGGCTGCCGGACGCCGAGGGCGACGAGATGGTCTGCGCCGTGATCACGCCCGTGGGCACGGCGCCGCTGCTCCCGGAGCTGCGCCGCCACCTGGAACAGGCGGGCATGACGGAGTGGTTCTGGCCGGAACGCCTGGAGCTGCTCGACCCGCTGCCCAAGACGATCACCGGCAAGGTCCGCAAGTCCGAGCTCCAGCGACTGTACGACCGCGCGTGACGGAGCGGCGGCCGTTCGTCGTCGCGGTCCTGTGCGCGGGGGTCTTCCTCGGCGCGATCGACGCGTTCCTCGTCAACGTCGCCTTTCCCGACATGCTCCGCGACTTTCCCGGCAGCGACCTGACCGGTCTTTCGTGGGTGATGACCGGCTACACGACCGCCTTCACGGCGGCGTTACTGCCGGCGGGCGGCCTGGCCGACCGGTTCGGCGCCCGCCGGACGTACCTGACCGGACTCGTGGTCTTCGTGGTGAGCGGCACGCTGTGCGCGTTCGCCCCGACGGCGGGAACCCTGATCGCGGCGCGGACTGTGCAGGGCCTGGGCGGCGGGATCCTGACGCCGCTGGCGCTCGCGCTGATCATTCCCCGGTATCCGGTCGAACGCCGGGGCACCGCCATCGGCCTGTGGAGCGCGACGCAGTCCTCCGCGTCCGCGCTGGGCCCGTCGGTGGGCGGGGTTCTGGTCTCCACCTGGGGATGGCGCACGATCTTCCTGCTGCACCTGCCGCTGGGCCTGGTCGCGCTCGCCGGCGCGTGGCGCGCGCTGCCGCCCGACAAGCCGGACGGCGTGCAGGGACGGCGCGTCCCCGACCTGGCGGGCGCGGGCCTGCTCCTCGCCGCGATCGCGATGCCCGCGCTGGCCATCGCGCAGCTGCGGGAGTGGGGCCCGCTGAGCGCGCGCACCACGCTCGTACTGGCGGCCGGGGTGGTCTTCGCGGTGCTCTTCACGCGGCGGTCACTGCGCCACCCCGCGCCGGCCGTCGACCTGCGCATCCTGCGGATCGGCGGCACCGCGCGCGCCAACACGGCGATGTTCCTGTTCGGGCTCGTCATGTTCACCTGGACGGTGACCAACGTCCTGTTCCTCACGAGTGTCCGCGGGTTCAGCGAGGCGCGCGCCGGCCTAGCGCTCACCCCCGGGCCGATCGCACAGGCGATCCTGGCGCCGGTCGCCGGGCGGCTGTCGGGACGGCTCGGGATCCGGACGGTGGCACTCGCCGGGGTCGTGTTGCTCGCCGCCGCCGAGGTCACGCTCGCGGCCGGCTCGGGACACCCGGCGTACCTGGTCGTCGTCCTGCCCGCGGTGCTGCTGGCCAGCGCCGGGATCGCGGCGCTGATCACGTCGCTGAGCGCCGCGGCGGTCGCGGACATGCCCGCGGACCGGCTCGCGACCGGTACGGCCATGTCGGTCACCTCACGGGCGTTTGGCGCCGTCATCGGCGTCTCGGGGGTGGCCGTCGTACTGGCCGGCGGCCCGGCCGGTTACGACGTGATCTGGACGACGATGGCGGTGGTGTGCGTGCTGCTCGGCGCCGTGGCCTCGCGGTTGGACGGCCGCCCGCGCCGGTCAGGTACGTGACCGGCGCCGGCGCCGCCGGCAGGTACGCGCGTGGGCGAGCGGCGTCTGGACCTGTACGACGGCCTGGACGGGGCTGGACAGCGTCTCGGGGAAGACCAGCCGTACGTCGCGGTGGCCGCAGGCGCGCTGGAGCCGCAGGACGACGCCGTACCGGTCGAGGCGCAGCGGCGCGACGCGGGTCACGCCGATCAGGTCGCGGGGCTCGACGAGCTGGGTCACTCGCGAACCGTCCTGCGCGAGAATGCGCAGCCCGGCAAACTCGCGGTCGCGCTTCAGCCGCTGCCGACGCATGATGAACGCGCGCACGATCGGCTCGCTGACGCCGGGCAGCTCCGCGAGCGCCTGGCGAAGCCTGTCTGCGAGCACTTCCAGAATTTCGCTCTCATCCGCTTTGCCTCGCGCATTGGCCAGCGCCGCGGTGCCCATAAGCATCGCAACGTCCCCGATGAAACCGCGCGGGCCTAGCGTCGCGAGGATTTGCTCTTGCCCGTCACGCGACTCGAAGACTTCCAGCTCGCCGCGCAGGACCATCGTCAAGCCGAGATCACGCTGGCCTGCTTTGTATACCAGTTCGCCGCGCCGCACGATGCGCCGCGTGCCAAGGGGCTCCAGCATGGCGAGTTGCCGGTCATCGAGCCTCGGAAAGGCAATGCTCTCCGTATCGCGGTAGAATTGCTCGTCTTTGTCGAGTTCGGTCATGGACGAATTCATTGGAGGACCATACTCCCGCCATCGCCCCGTTGTCTTCCGCGAAACATGTTGGCCAATGACGGAACATGGTAATCCAATGTTATAGCATTTCGTTGCGGATTGCGGCCTTCCCATTTTCCGACAGTGTGCGGACGCACAACGCACGCCCCGAAATGCTCTCCGAACTCCGCCCGCGTAGAGCCGAGGGTTGGTCTCTGATTCGGAGAGCGTGGTGGTGCTCGGTCACTTCGCCCGCCGCTTCACGACGTAACCATGCGGCTTTAGGTCGGCTCTGAAATATCATGCTTTGCTTTTTCAAGTAGTTATTTGCAGCCGTCGCAACCGCCGCGTGGTTCAGCCCGGATCAGGAATGTGCCACCAGCATCCTGCTTAATCGCCGGCACTCTGTCATCGGCTGGAACCTCGTCAGCCTCGGCACTCTTACAGACTCTCTCGTTCATCCCCGTTGCTCTGCTCTGCCGTCGCCGCCAACGCCTACGCCTTTGTCCTGGCTCACAACCACCCAAGGTGGACGGTAGCCATTGTATTTTCGAAAATTTGACTGAACGTCAACAGCCGGATTCGCTCCACCTCGCTCACAGTTATCTCGTCCTTCGTCCAATCGTAGAGTTTTGTCGTCTACGGGGCTGAGTTGATGCTCATCTGGCGAGACGGCGGCGAATCTCGCGTTCGTATTCGGGAAAATAGCGGCTGATGTCGGTGATGCGGAACGAGCGGAGGATCGAAGTGTTCGACTCGCGTTCGAGCAAGAAGCGGAAGCTCTCTTCGATCAGGCGCTCTGCATTTGCTTTGCCGCCGGTGAGGCACTCGATATCGCCTGCCTCGGCGGTGACGCAATGGAGCGTAGGCCGCGCGGCGGCTACTTCGACTTCGTAAACGTCCGGCTCCTTTTTCATCACGCGAACGGGTGGTTGTGCAGGCATGCGACCAGTATAGACGCTGCCACGAAACGAGCGAACGAAAGAGATCTCAATCGTCGGGCGGGAATACATCTGAGGCGTCGCCGGAGACGCGCGTTACGCGGTCGGGACGGTAGTGTTGCAACTTTGGAATCGAACGGGAGGTGGCTGCGATAATAGTATGAATTAGGCTTCCATTCCAACATACCAATAATAAAGCGATGGAGCAGACCGACCTTCCCACCTGCCGCACTCCAGCACGCTTGGCCTTTGCGGATCATATGAATCGCCTCGTAACCGGCAATTGTGCGCCAAGCACGCCAACTACGCACACCGCGTCGCGTTGAGCCCACGCCGCCCGCATTCGATTGACCATGTCGGCGACGACGGCGGCGGCTTCGGCGTGCCTGTTGGCAAGGAGAGTGCGCGTTTGTCATTTTACATCAAGCTCGAAAATTACCGTCCCTCGCGGCCATGTGGGCGGGTGAAGTCGAGTGCAGGGCCTATGGGAACAATGCGCGTCGGGTTGATGTCATCGTGAGTAAAGTAGTAGTGGCGCTTGATGTGATCGAAATTGACGGTCTCGGCGATACCCGGGTGTTGGTAGAGGTCCAGGAGATAGCCTTGCAGGTTCGGATAATCGAGGATGCGCTGGACGTTACATTTGAAGTGGCCGTGATAGACCGCATCGAAGCGAATGAGCGTGCAGAACAGGCGCCAGTCCGCCTCCACGATCCGATGCCCGAAGAGATAGCGGTGAGTGGAGAGGCGGGCCTCTAATTCGTTGAGCGCGGCAAAAAGGGCGCGGCAGGCTCTTTCGTAAGTTCGCTGGCCGGTGGCAAAACCCGCATTGTAGACGCCGTTGTTCACCTTCTCGTAAAGGAAGGTGGCGAGCTCCGTGTGCTCGGCTTCAATGTCCTTGGGAAAGAGGTCGACCTCGCGCCTGCCCAACGCCGCGAAGGCATCATTGAACATCCGGCAAATGTCGTCTTCGGAGTTGTTGACGATCCTGCGGGTTTCCTTGTCCCACAGCACAGGAACCGTGACGCGACCGTCAAAACCCGGATCGGTGGCCACATAAGCCTCGCTCAAGAACGCGAACCCGTTAACCGGGTCAGTGCTATAGCCTGGGCCGTTGCGAAAAGCCCAACCGCGTTCATCCCGAATAGGATCAACTACGGTCACACCGATTGTCTGCTCAAGCCCTTTTAAGCCGCGTACAATCAGCGTGCGGCTTGCCCACGGACAGGCTAAGGAGATGTAAAGGTGGTAACGATCGGGAGCGGCCGGGTAAGGAGTTGAACCATCGGCTGAGATCCATTCGCGGAATGCATCTTCCTGTCGCTGGAATTCACCTTCCTCTGATTGCTCGTCCGGGAACTGTGGCTTTGCTGGCATGACGAAGTTTAGTTAGGTTGTTTCTACCCTTAACACCTCAGCTAGAGAGTCAATGGGATAAAGCGTATCTTGAGCCTGGCGAACTGGCGCAGGGCGCCATTCTCGCCCGAGCCGGTGTCCAGCCCGAGGCGCAGCACATGCACACCCCAGCTGGTTGGGAGTCTCAAGCGAGCGCGCGTGGTCATGCAGCACCGCCTTAAATGCCGCTTCGCGTTCCGAGCGCATTAGGCTGTGATCTTGACGTAATCGGTTCTCTCATCGGCGTGAAAAACAAACATTCAAGTTCAACATCGCTCACGATACATTACCCGCCCGCCTTGCAAACGACCGCTGGTTCCACTTGCGAGCTGATCAGCCGCGTACTCTTGCTGTGATCTCGGCCACTCGCCGGCCCAATGCCCGAGCAATGGCGAGGTCCTCCGGTCTTGGCTGCAACTCGCCCTGTCCTCCGGCAATGGTCGTGGCGCCATACGGTGTGCCTCCACGCGCTTCCGTGTGGAGCATCCCTTCTACTGAGTAGGGCACTCCAACAATCAACATGCCGAGGTGCAGCAGCGGAATCATCATCGTAACAAGCGTGGTTTCCTGACCGCCATGAGTGGAGGCGGTACAAGTAAACACACCCGCTGGTTTACCCTCCATCTCGCCTTTGAGCCAGAGGCTTGCGGTCGAATCGATGAGCTGCTTCATCTGCGCAGTCATGTTGCCGTAGCGGGTCGGTGAGCCAATGATCACGCCGTCAGCTGCGCGCAGGTCGTCGAGCGTGCAAACCGGGATGTCCTTCTGCTGCTCGCGTACTTGACTCAGATATTTGTCGTCAGCGGTTTTCTTGAGCACGATGTCGAACTCTTCCACGCGACGGAAGAGCACTTCGGCTCCTTTGACCGATTCAGCGCCTTCTTTGACAGCCTCCGCCAGTTTAAAAACGTGTCCGTAGAGAGAGTAGTAAACGATAAGGATTTTCATTTCGCGTTTGGGTGTTGTTTCTGGTGGTTTAGGCGTCGGCCTGAGTGCCGATGCCAAAAGCATTTAGTGTCATCGCGACCATCGTGTAGAACCGCAGAGGGCGGTCACCTCGACTGCGGCTTTGTTGCCGAGCGTTGCAATAAGTTGACGGAACGTCTCTTCTTCGACGGTGTACGCGCGATGAAGCTGCTCACGGAAATCAAACATGGCTCTTTCTTCGGCAACGGTGAAGCTCGGCGCAGCTGCGCTGCGAAGCGTCTCAATGACCTCAACGGCTGCCTTTTTCCCAAGGGCTTCGCTGCCGGCCCGAACATTCGTAATAAAAGGAAACTGAATACTGACTTTGAAAGACTACAGGATGCAATCCTAATCTTTTCCAAAGGGGTAACGTGTTTTCGATGGTGAACTGGTGAGTGGCGCGGAGGACTCAGCTTTTTGTGCGGCCGCACCTTTAGGGCGTTGAAGGGTGAACCTAGTCCACGATAAAGTACAACGACTACTGCATCTAAATCGTGGATTACCTTGGGAGCGGGTTCTGGTGCAAAGTTTGTTAAGTGTATGTTTTGTGTTCTATCGTCCGAGCGGCAATGGTCCAATCACAGAATTCGCCGTTATTTCCCAGTTCCTGCTTGCCGGAGACCAGTCCTGGCCGCTTGGCAACTAAACGGGCAGCTGCAGTTGGTTGAGAATAGGGCCGCGAGCACACCATCATCGAAGGGGCGTGCACAGGCGTATGATTTTCCAAAAATGGTGCTGACATCCCAAGACCAACGATGAGAAATTCGTTTGTTCTGGTTCAGTGGCACGGTGAATCGTCCGTCAGGGAAACCTCATTGATGATTTGAAATCCGATACTCGGAAACGGCTCTGTAGCTGACAATCGGTTTAAATCACTTATCACCATGAAGCTTTACGTCGGAAATCTTTCCTTTGACATAACAGAACGCACACTGAGGGAACTCTTTGAGCCGTTCGGCACTGTTTCTGAAGTCAAACTGATTATGGATCGCGAAACCGGCCAGTCGCGCGGCTTCGGGTTCGTTACGATGGGCAATGTCTCGGAAGGTAACGCGGCAATCAAGGGTCTCCATGGAAAGGATAAGGGGGGCCGCAAACTCACGGTTAATGAGGCTCGCCCAAAAGATGATCGTGGCGGGCGCCCTTCTCCTGGATCGCGTCGCTAATTCCAACTTAATCCGGACTAAAGACGTAGCGCTGGTCACCGACCAGTCGACGAAACAGCCGGGCAAAATCGCGCAATAAACCGCTGTTGCGAGAAACTTCGCCAATCCACAATGTTGCTAACGAAGCCGGTACACGATGCGTGCCTTATTGAGATCGTAGGGCGATATCTCAAGTTTGACGAGATCGCCCGTGGTAAGGCGGATGAACCGCTTCCTCATCTTTCCCGAGATGTGGGCAAGTACGAGACGTTCATTAGCAAGCGCGACCCGAAACATGGTTCCGGGCAGCACGGCGACAATCTTTCCTTCGGTTTCAATCGGACGCTCCATTGGCAATTCGAGGTGCGGTGAGCGCGTTGACCATTCACCCGGGCAAGTCCCGACTGACGATCCTCCGCGCTATTAATAAAACGAACGAGCGATAGATTTCGTCTTTATCGCTCTCAAAGCAAGTGAAAGCCTACCGACATAACGATATGTCTGATAGATTACAGAACCTGTCTGGAAAGGTCACATTTTTGCTGCGAGCCGCCTAACCATCAATCGAGAAGATCCCAACCCCCGACCTTCTGGTGTTCTCCCATTCCGACTTTGCCTCTAGCGAGCGGCTAGGGACTCCTTAGCGGCGAGCGCCATTTTCTTCGGCTCTCGGTTTTGCGCGATAGCCACATTCTTTATCGCAGGATTGTTGGGAGTGACCTCCAATCTACCTAGGAAGGTCGCACCGTCCTCGAGTGCAAAACGAAGAGCTTTTAGATCCCCAATCAACTCGGAACCAGCATGCAGTTCGCAGCGCTCTGGGGCGGTAACATTACCGTGCACTTTTCCTTTCACAATGACGATCTTACTCTTTATATCACCATGAACATTCGCATTCTCGCCAACTGTCAGAATGCCGTCCGCAGATGTAATGTCACCTTCCAACTTTCCATCGAAGGTGAACTCGTTTGCAAACTTGATCGAGCCCTTAATGACCACGTCATTTGAGAGGTTATTATTATTCGGGATATCTATCATATAATTTTTATGTTCTGTTACATTGTCAATTCATCGGCCAGTGGATTCGCCTCAGATCGGAGCTTCTTCCACTACGGAAGCGCTGTTACTGGAGCGAGTGGATGCCATTCCAGCATTTTGTCAGGATGATAAATCGACATCCCCAGTCCTCAAGAACGGCTCGCAATACCGCGTCGAAGCTTCAGAGATACCCTGCTCGTCTTAAGAAACCCGCCAGGCGAGCTAGCGTACACTTCTGCGGAGGTTCTTTACCGTGGAGCCACGTGCTCAGCGTCATACAATTGACGCCCAGTTTCGTTGCCGTCTGGCGTTCGGAATCGTTGGTTTCCTTGGTGTACCGGGTCAACGCTTGGAGAACTTCTTCCGTGCTCATAGCCGGTGTAAAGCTATCGGAACGAGTGGAGAGCACAAGACTGAACTCGCTTGTGCGAATACCAGACGACTTTCATCCCGCACACCAGTAACGCAATTGAACTAAGCGAATACATTAAGGCACTTATTCGTAAACTATTGCGTGCTTTTTCACAGCGTATTAGCCAGACTTGAGGTGCACTCCTTGAGTGCCTCTTGTTTTCGAAACCCGATTTTCTAAAACGCGCCTCAAATCCTTTAAAAAGCCGCTTTTTATAATAAACACAGTGGTCACGATGATTTATAACCAAATCCGTCTCCTGTGAGCGAAACTTCAATTCACAATCTGCTTACCGTAAAGGAGACGGCCGCGTACCTGCGGATTCCTCTTCCGACTGCCTATTATCTCGTACAACGCGGAACGATTCCGGCGATTCAAATCGGCGGTCGCTGGCGGATCAAGAAATCCGCGCTGGACCACGATATTCTGCATCAAGACAAGCAAGGCCAACCAACGGTGTTAGTGGTCGACGACGATCCGGGCCTACAAGATCTCTTTCGAACATTTTTGAAGAAAATCGGCTTTAGTCGAGTAGTGGTCGGCACGGCTAAAGAGGCCATTAATAGCCTCCGGAAGCAGAAATTCGACCTCATGTTTTTGGACTTGCAATTGCCTGACGCTCCTGGTGACCAGGTGTATAAAACAGCCAAACAGATTGATCCGGACCTCAATGTTGTCGTGATCACAGGTTACCCGGATAGCGAGATCCTCGATCGGATTCTTCAAATCAGTCCGGTCACGGTTCTGAGGAAGCCACTGAAGGTTGGGCAGCTCAATCAGACGGTGAAGATTATCGGGCACAAAACGGCGAGTCTGGAGAGCAACGAGGAACAAAGTTCGAAACCTCTGGTGGGGTTGTGATGTGGTAGTGTTGCAACTTTGGAATCGAATGCAGTTGGGTGCGATAACTAAATGAATCAGACTTCAATTCCAAACATACCAACAATAAAACGATGGAGCAGACCGGCCCTCGCCGCCGGCGCACTTCCGCACGCTTGGCCTTTTCGGATCATGTGGATAACCTCGTAGCCGGCCAGCGTGCGCCAGGCAGCCCAAAAAGAACGGAAACCCTGGCTGGCGTTAACTCGCCGCTTGATGGCCCGGTGGTCCTGCTCCAAGACATTATTGAGGTACGGCACCGGCCGGTGCTGGCAGCCGGAGTTCAGCGTTCCTTCACTCTTGAGCTGAGCGATCGCGGGCGGGTAAGCCGCATGCCCATCGGTGTTGATGACACGCGGCGCGGGATGGTTCTGTTGACCCAAGGCTTTGGCCAGGAAGCGCTTTGCTGCGGCCGCGTCCTGCTTGGCCGAGAGGAGAAAGTCGAGGGTCGCGCCGGTGGAGTCCACCGCCCGATACAGGTAGCGCCACTTGCCTTTGATCCGTATGTAGGTTTCGTCGACGCGCCAACTATCGCTCGTCGGCTTGAGGTGCCGGCGTAAACGCCGCTGCAATTCCGGGGCGTAGCGTTGGACCCACGCCAGACGGTGACGTGGTCGGCCTACAGGCCACGCTCGGCGAGCAACTCCTCGACATCGCGATAGGAAAGCGAAAGCGCAGATACCAGCCGACCGCAAGCAGGATCACTTCCGGTTCAAATTGACGCCACTTGAACAGACCGGAAATCGATGGGACACGAAACATCCGAGCATCTTTAGCAGCCCGCTTATCAGGTCAAGACTCCAAAGTTGCAACACTGCCGGCTCGGTCCCGAGAAACGGGGCCAATACCAGCAAGGCCCTAACTGATAAACACGCAGGTTCTAAGCACGAATTCAGATAAGCCCAGAATTGATATCGGAGGGAATTCTTGACGTGTCCCTCTGCGCTGCTGAGAGATAGCTTAATCATGACGGGTCTTTAAATAGATAGATGGGTTTTCCGGGGTAAATGGTTGATCCTCCAAAGACTTTGGAGCCAATGCTATTAAGGCAATCCTGGCTCCCACATTGGTTACCTTAATTTGATCCACGCTGGTCGCACCACATACATCCCATCCAGAGCGGCTTCTTCTGCGATTTTTGTTTCATTGCGTTTCCAACTAAAGGCGTCTTCTTCTATTTCCAAGACGAAGTGTTTGGCCATCTTGAAATTCTCGATGAGCCGACCGACTCACAGGGCGATTTTGGTTTCGCGCAGGGCGCGTTTTTGGCGTTTAATGGCCAAGGCGATCTTTTGGAGCTCCACTTCGGTGGCACTCAAAAGTGCCTCACGCTTGGTTGTGCGGTATTGGGCTAGGAACGGATTACGGCAAGCGATCAGACGCTCGTCGGGAAAATCCGGACTGCTGTTCATCCCCCTTTTTTTGGGGGGGATGTACGGCTCAGCGGTCGTTCGGCTACACTGCAGAGTCATCGCCTCCAGGAAGATGGACGGCGCTGTGGCGTGCATTGGATTTCTCTATTCAATTTCCTATGGAAAGGCCGACGGCTCATTCCCGTAAAGGGAATGGTCGGCGAATCTGCGGTTTCTGGTGTAAATGTTTCTTTTATTATATCCTGGTTGAAGACCTCTATGGGTGCATCCTCGCCCAGGTGCAGGCGTACCCTGTAATTAGCAGCAGCGCTCAGCATGGCAGAAAGAATATGCCAGTCTTTCCATCCACGCTTCCGCAATTCCTGTATCGTAGCACGAAACTCGGTCAGCATCGATAAGCCGTAAGAACTCCGGGTGCCCAGCCCAACCTGCAGAAGCCGCTAGTCGGTTTTTGCCGATTGCTCTGTCACCTGAAGCGAAGCCTGTCACCATTGTTCCCGAGGATTGTTTCCGAGGATTTTCGGGCTTATGCTAGGGTTGACGCACTCCCACGGCTAAAACCGATGGGATTCGGCGCTACTAGCGCCACTAGCCTCTTGCGAGGTCTTACGGGTGGCTCCCGACTGGAGACTGCGCCCAGCCTCTAAAATATTGTGTGCCGCGATCTTTCAGCAGACTCCGCGGCGCAACATTGTTCCTTTTGCTACGTTCGAGGGCGCTATGCCTCCTGAGCTACCGGCGTTGCACGGGGAATGGACCTCTGACGACATCACTCGGGCCGATTATTTGTTAGTTCTTCGTCGTACCCCAGCCTTTTTGATTTGGCCGCTAATCTTGCGAGTGAGCTCAATGAAGCTGGTCGGCGCTCTGCGACGGGCAGCAGCCCGATATTCGTGGACCAAAGCGTACGTAAATGCCCCATTTGTTGTGCTCCCGTTGGTGTACTCGTACGAAAGCTGATTTTCGCGGCACGCTTCAAGAACGACCGGTAAGAAGGGGCCTTTGTGGCCCCGCAAGTCGCGCATCTTATCATACTCCGCGTCGTCCAGTCTACGAAGAGGCAGCGCTCGCCCCAGCTTATAAGTAGTACCACTTAGGCCCGAGTAGCTTTCGCGCCGGCTTCATCCATGCCGGAGGCTAACGAACCCAACCTCCGCATCTCCCAGGAGCGCCTCGTGGGATTCCATTGCTGTATTCGATGTCGAATATCGCTGGAACGCTCAGAGTCCGATTTCGGCTATGCATCGCCCTTATGAGTCCCCCAGCGTAACAGCAGTCGAAAATGGCGATGAAGCGAGTACTATATGGCAACTAGAATATACGTTTAGAAGATCACTGTCTGTAATCGCGTTCAGTTTCACCCAATCGAAATCGACTGGTACCAGCCCGTCTTCCAGATGATCTACTTGCTGATTAACTCCATAGCCTGGGATCTGCACACCATGTCCGCTATCGTAGAGCACCCAATAACTTTCGTCTGTCACATCGTCGAGAAGCGAATGCATCCGCTCTAAAATAGCATTTCGGGTCGCGCGTTCGTCAGTTAGCAGTCTAATGTTTTCAGCAACAAAACCATTCTCCTGGAGCACCTCGCTGATCAGATAGGTATCGTTTACACATCCATTCAGCTGATTTGACGGATCCGGGTAAGCGTTAATCCCCACTAACAAAGCTCGATGAGACGGCGGACGACGTGCCGCCGCAGCAGGTCGTGCTAGAGTCCGGGTCAAATTTTCAAGCATCTTCGGCCGAGCGAGCGGTTGCCAGACGCTTGCAAAGGTATTGGGATGATCCAAATAACCTGGATCGGCGCCTTGGGCGGTGGCCGAATGACCGGCCGGTGAATCTGTAACGACTTCCAAGAAATTCACAACCCCCGGTTCCTGTATCTCCGCCGTGAAGGCCGGGTCTTGATGATTGAAAAGATGATACCACTGTTTCGCGGCGATCATGCGGACTCGACCACCCCAGGCTTTGGCTTTTACAAAGACGTTGCCGATTTGTGAACCGAAAGAAATAAAGGTTATGCTATGATCTTTTGTCCACCCACATTATCGAACGTAAACAGGTCGTAACAAAGAAGATGCCCAGGCTATGGGCGCAGATGATATCAGGTTGGAACCGGTCGATCTGAGCACTGACTGCAGCGCGGCATTTCTCCCCGTAAATTGGCATCGACCACCCACTGAACTACCATGCCTGCAAACCGACGGCCCACATACTTTCCAAGATCGGGTGGGCCAAAGGCTCTCGCAGTCGAAGGGCCAGCGATAGAATGCCAGGCAGCGCTGGCGAGCAGCTCCCCCAGCGCCTCCACATATTCGGCCGGGTTGAGCGGAGCATTTTCAAAAAGATTGTCATAGCCCACCACCTCAAATTCAGGCGGCTCGGGGTTATTGCAGCGCTTAAATGCGTCCGTGATTACGTCAACCCACGGCCGGTTCCAATGTGGATCTTGCTCGGCATGACCTACGCCGTGGACGCAGAGATTTTCGTTGCCGCCATAACGTCGAATCAATTGGGGCTACTCAGTAACATTCCGATCTTGGCGACCAACGAAGAGCAGTCAAGAGTCGAGACAAGAATTTGCGGATTTGCTCTGCGCTGCCAACATGTGGTACATAGCGGCGTTAGACTCCTTTTCCATCGAGACCGTCCCCTGCTGATCCAGTCGATCCTTCAGAAATTTCACCAAATCCAGAAACAGGCGTCGCGGGGGGTAATCGTCTGGACTGTCTTTATAACACAATGTCAGCGTCGCATGAGCCTTCGCGCTTAGACCCCATTTAGATTCAGGGAGATAGTCGGCTCCACGGATAGTATGATCGCAGAAACAGGCTTTTCCAAATGCAGCCTTTATCCCTTCAAATCTATCCTTGGGACTGATAGTGTCTTCTTTGTCCGGGTTCCAAACACCCGTAGATGTTCTTCTTTGGCACGTTTAACAGCGTCAGTCAGGTCCTCCTTGGATACTCCAGGCGCTCGTTTACCCTCAGGCGTAAACACAAACAGCGGGATACTCGGTTGAGCTATGACAGGGCTACAACACACGGTTGCTTCATCAAGGCGATCGGAAGAGCTCCCGTCAGGCACATTCCGATCACCGCAATCGGCCGGTGATCATGCCAAGAGGATATCTTTCGGCATAGTTGGGACAGTGAGTCGGTAATAGGTTGATGCTTGTGCTCGGCAAAAAGGGCCTGCCACTGCCCACCGAAAGGGTTCTGGTGCAAACTGTTGAAAGGCCCGGTATCCTGCGATAACTGCCATGATGACGGAACCGACCTCGGCACAAGATCTGTTCAAGGGACGGCACTTTGACCAAGAGATCATCATTCTGTGTGTGAGATGGTACCTGGCTTTCAAGCTCAGTTCCCGTGACCTCGTCCAAATGATGGCCGAGCGCGGCGTCCTGTTGGCTCATACGACGATCTTGCGGTGGGTGCAGCGCTACGTGCCTGACTTTGAAAAGCTTTGGCAGGCGTACGCCCGGCCAGTCGGCGACTCCTGGCGTGTGGATGAACCTACATCAAAGTCAAAGGGCAATGGGTCTACCTCTATCGCGCCGTCGATAAGCAGGGTCGAACCGTCGACTTCTCCTCAGCAAACGGCGTGACGTTGCAGCCGCCAAGCGGTTCTTTTCCCGAGGCGGCTAAACAGCATGGAGCCCCCAGGGTAATCACCTTGGATGGCTACGCCGCCTCGCACCGGGCGGTCGATAAGCTCAAAACCTCCGGAATCTTACCGCCCAGCGTACAGGTGCGATCCTGCAAATACCTCAAACAACGGGATCGAGCAAGATCACCGGCGAATAAAACAACGAATCCGGCCGATGCTCGGGTTCAAGCGATTCGAGACGGCGGCCGTGACGATCCGCGGTATCGAATTGGCGGAGAAAATCAAGAAACAACAATTCAACCTCAAATCGCTAACCGGAAAAGCAACCACCGCTCCGGAAATGTGGGCTTTCGTCTTGGCGGCCTGAAGCCTGGCAAAAATCATTCGCCCGACACAAACATACACTTAACAAACTTTGCACCAGAACCCAAGCAACAACCCTTGCGAGATAATATCGCTTATTTCCGCAGGTAACTACTAGGTTTCGTCGACGCGCCAACTATCGCTCGTCGGCTTGAGGTGCCGGCGTAAACGCCGCTGCATTTCCGGGGCGTAACGCTGTACGAGATCGCCACACCGTGACGTGATCGGCGTGCAGGCCTCGCTCGGCGAGCAATTCCTCTACGTCACGGTAGGAGAGCGAGAAGCGCCAGCCGACCGCAAGCAGGATCACTTCCGGTTCAAACTGGCGCCACTTGAATAGTCCGGAAATCGATGGGACACGAAACATCCGAGCATCTTTAGCAGCCCGCTTATCAGGTCAAGTCTCCAAAGTTGCAACACTGCCATGCGAAGCCGTTTGTTCCTGGCTTGGCCTTTGTCCGGGGCAATAAGAGATAGGGGAATGGTCAAACCCGTTTTTTCAATTTCACGCTGAACCGGAACAATAACATTTTGACAATGACGGCCGAGCCGTGCCGTAGTAAACAGAGTTTGCATCCATTCCCACCGCAAAGTGCATGCAGTATGAAAAACCTTAAACTGTTAGTGTCTGTGCTTCTGCTCTGGATGGGCGTGCACTGCACCTTATGCTGGTCGGCTACAAAGTAGCGTCATTATCATCATTCGTCACGCCGAGAAACCTGACGTCGGCGACGGGTTGGCCCCCGCCGGGGACGCACGAGCCAACGCCTATGTGGATTATTTCAGGCTTTTCACTGTAAATTCGAATGCAATTCATTTTGATTACTTATTCGCAGCGAAGGATTCCCACGCGAGCAGAGCGCCCTAAGCTGACCATTAAACCGCTGAGTAAGGCTCTCGGACTCGAAATCAATACGGATTTCAAAGACGACGAGTATGCGAAACTTTCGAGACGAGCTTCACGCCGGACGTTACAGCAACAAGAATATCCTGGTGTGTGGCATTCATCGGAAGATTCCGAAATTGCTCGCCGCTTTGGGCGCGGACAGTCTGAAATTATTCCAGACGGAAATGGCCGGAAGAAGTGTTGGGCTTGGTCGTCCGCCTGGAATACAATCAAAACGGAAATCTCAAAGCCAAAGTGAAAGATAAGAATCCGATCCAGGATCGCGGCCGAATCCGCCGGCCTCAACCATCTTCTTTGAATACTTCAGTTAACCTCCATAGCGGCCGAAGGCAACGCCGAGCGGCACAGGCAGGTAAACATTGGGAAAACGCTTGAACAGTTCGGGAAGCTGCTGACGACGGAGAAGCAATTCCGAGCATCACCTTACTCCTTTCGGGTACTAGGCAAGCGTACGTGAATCAGTTAGGATCCGGTTGCTAGCCAATCCCCACAACTCTTCATGATAACCCGAGCACGTTTAATTTTTTCAGATCGTTTGCCCGATCTGACCTCCTTGGTCGCGGTTTTCTCGTTACTGCCATTCGGTGGTTCGCTGCCGGCGCAACCGGTAGATCGCTATTCCTTACCTCTCGATCGAGAGGCACCACGCGGCGTCCAAACCGTCCGATATTCCGTTCCGAACGGTCGCCCCGACGAAATCTCGGTCCTTCCCCGCCATCTCGCATTTGCCAAATACCAGGGAGAGGACGGAGCCGACGATACCGCCGAGGAGAAGAAACTCGGACGTTACGATTTTTACAAGCCCGGCAATACGCCTGATGACGGCGCGGTGGCCCTCTGTCCAAAAAACAAGAGCACCAGTGCGGCAGTAGAACTTTTCGAGATTCCTAAGGGCAGTTCCAAGCCTGCAGAGGAAACCGCCTCCTATTGCACGTCGATTCGCAAAACCAGCAAAGATTTAGCGAAGTTCAAACAGACCGACAATGCCTTCACCACAACCAACACTGCGGCAATCCTCGGATATTATCATGTATCAAGGGCACTAGGCGATATCTGCGAAATTCAGCCGGCGATTTTGCGGACGATGGATATTGAACAGCACAAAAAGGTGGTGAAGCTGGCGGCCGATCTTGGCATCGGCGGAACAGTGAGGAAAAGCTGGAATTTGTTTAACAAATATTACGCCAATCCAAAGGCTTCTTCGGTCGCGGCGAGCCTTTTCACCAACGATTTCCAACAGATTTATGGAGCGCTTCTGAAAAACACCCGCGGCGAAGAACACTACGATGAATGGCTTCGCGCAGGGAACAACCTCAGCTCGGTCCAGGCCTTTCGGAATATGGCTGATTCCCGGCCGGTCGCCGCCATCCTCGGCTCCTCCCAGTTCACTCCGAAGAACGTCCAGGCGTTGGTCGGCATGCGCGACATGAGCGAACTCATCCTGCTCGACTATCTTCTTGCGCAATCGGACCGTCTGACGGGTGGAAACATTAGCGATTTCGACATGGTCTACTATCTGCAGGACAACCAGGTGAAGCACTCGCGCAAAGTCGACAATGTTCCACCCGGCGCCACTCAGGTAAGCGTCAAGAAATTGACGATCGTCGATACCGACGCCGGACTTCTTAACCAGAATGTGTTCGAGCAAAAAGGGTATCTTAACCAGATCTGTCATCTGCCCCCAGATACGTACAATCGACTCCTCGATTTCGCGCAGCGCTGGAAAACCGACCCGGAGGTTAAGGCGTTCTTTCACCAGGAGTGTACCTTCAGCAACGGCGCAGTTGGCGCGATTTGAGAAAGATCTATTGACCGCCGCAGCGATCATGCAAAGCCGGCGGAATGCCGGGAAGCTGTTGCTGGATCTCGATCTCGACGAATTTTTCAAGTCCGTGCACTCTTAAAGGAACCGAATGGTTTCTTGTCGTGAAAGAACCCCTCGCCTTAAGCTGTTGGAGTTTGCGGCCAACTTCACCTGCATCAAAGAAACCACCGCCTCGGAAATTTTCCGGCGACTCAATTCCTATTCGCAGCAGCACGCGCTGTATCGGGCGTTGAAAGCCTTTGGCAAGATCATCAAGTCCACCTTCATTCTCCGCTACATCGACGAGGTTGAACTACGCAAGGCGATCGCTGCAGGCTATCGCCAACGGCTCGTAGTATCATGGCAGCATATCAATCTGCTTGGTGAGTACGATTTCAGATGACAAGCTGGAAGACTCAGTGGGAATCAAGCCCCCAAAATTGGCTGCTTGAATTGCGCCGAAAATTGGGGGCGCCACGTAGGCATAATTCCTTTGCGCATAAGAGGTTCAACAAATTCCCATGTCGCTTTTCGTACCTTTGTTGGAATTTAACCAATGTCGGGATCTTCATTCACCGTGAGGAAGACCAATCTCACGTCTGGCGTTTTTCGGCGAAGCTGCGCGCAAGCGTCCATGCCGTTGAGCCCCGGCATCGAGATGTCGAGCACAATCACATCGGGGCGGGTGCCGGCGGCGAGATTGATGAGCGCGCGGCCATCGCAGGCGGCGCTTCATGTGGTCGGTGGTGTTTTCGACAGCTTTGTCGGCT
>CAWKKD010000003.1:0-198008 GCA_963850195.1 uncultured Actinomycetota bacterium | reverse complement strand
AACGTCGGCGAGTTCGCTTCGCTCAGCCTCCGCTACACCGGCGGGCCGCCGTTCGTAGTGGAACTCAACGGTGACCGAATCTGCGCCGCGAGGTCGCGTACGGCTCAGCGGAACGCTCTCCAGCTCGCGAACCGGATCACCGGCATCGTGGGCGAGCAGGAACGGGCAGAATGTCGGGCGGACAGGAGCGACGCCCCAGGTACGGCGTCCAGGTCGGCGTCCGCAATGCCGCGCCGATAGTAGAGATCAGCAGGTCGGGTCCGGCGAGACCGCCACCGTGAAGCAGGCGTCGGCGAGGTAGTGGCGGCGGGACACGATCGTGGTCTTATCTTCGGCCCGGCGTTTTCCCTCGGCGGTGGGAACCCGTACGAGCACGAGACAGGCCGCCGCCGACCGTATGGAAGTCGACGAGAGGACGCCCGGCCGGTCGACCCGGACGGTAACTCCAGCGCCCGCATGTCATCCACTCGGCGCCGTCGCGGGCGCCCTTGTGCGGCGGCGAACATGCCGATCAGGCCCGACGTGTCGGGTGAGCTTGGGTGTCGCGGGTGTCGAACGTGCTGTGTTCGCCCCAGGACTGGAGGGGGCCGGCAAGCCGCAGGAGCAGGCCGGTCACGATGCCTGGTCCGGCCTGAACGCGACTCGACGCAGCCGGCGACCAGGTCACGGAAGGAGTGGCCCGAGATCCGAGCGCGGCGTTTTTCTTCTCGTCGATCCCCGCGTACGCGTGGTGGGCCAGGCCGTCGGTGCCGATCAGCCGGTACACCTTGCTCGGTGTATTCGGCGAAGACCTGGCGCGATGGTGCGGAACAGCCACTGTCCGGGGCGGGGCGTACGGGCTGTTCGAAAGCGGAGGCCAGCGACACCGGACGGTCGTTGCGTACGGCGACGTACACCAGGTCGGGGATAGTGAACGGTGCGGTGGAGTTCTTCTTGGCCTCTGGAAGCGACTCGATCAGCGCGGTGCAGAACGCCTCGACGAGTTCCCGTGCCTGGTCGCGGTCGCCGTCCAGGTTCTCGAGCAGCTCGGCGATGTTGATGCTCGCGTAGCGGTAGAAGACACCGGCGCTGAACTCGGCGGTGTTCATGTGGCCGCTGCCCGCGTCCGCCGCGAGTTCGGCGACGTCGTCAACGGCGGTGAAGAAGTCGACCTCGGGCTCGGTGTTATGCGTGGTGAACGCATGCGCGACCTGGACCGCGCCGTCGACGCGGCCGTTGGGCAGCTCGGCGAGCATGCGTCCGAACAGGTTGATGATGCCGTTGCGGCTGGTGACGATCTCGTTGACCGTCTCGGTGGGCAGGACCGAATCCGTGACCTTCTTCTTGCCCTTCGCCGCTGCAGCCGACGCCGCCGCCTCGGTCAACGCCTCACGGTGCTCCTCACACAGTGCGGTGAGCCGGGCGATCGCCGACCGCGGCAGGTACAGGAGGACCGAGGTATCGCCGCTGTCCTCCAGCTTGAGGGACTCCTTGCCTTCGCCGCGGTGACCACCTGGGCTCCGGCGAACTTCGCCAGGTCCTCGTCCCAGCCGGCGTCACGCAGTGCCATGGCGACGCGTGGAGCGAGCCGACGGGTACGCATGGCCGGGTCGCCGAGACGTTTCTCCATCGCGAGCCGTACGGCACGCTTCCAGCACTGGCTCGAGACGCGCGTACGTGTGCCGCCGCCGTAGAAGACGGTCTTGGGTGACCCGAGGTCATCGCGGTTCAGGTTCGCGAACGGGATGCTCTGCACCACGTGAAGGTCGAGGTAGGTCATTGGTCACTCTCCAGGGGTGTCGTTCGCGGATTCGGATGCAGAGTTCTTGTTCTCGCGGAAGCGGGCGCGGTAGTAGGCCTGGAGCCATTCCCGGGCGACTCGATCGCGGTGAGGCGCCACCGAGACAGGTCACGCAATAGTACCGCCCAGTCGGGGCTGACGCCGGCCGAGGCCAGATGGTGAATGACACGCGGGAGATGACGTTGAATGCCGGGCGCTCCTTGGCGCACGAGCAGTGCAGACGACGTTCGGTGGCGTCGACCCGATCGGAGTCGCCGCCGAGCTTCGCGAGAGTGGCGCCAAGGTTCGGGCGGTACGCCTGCGCTGTGGGCACGTCGCGCTCGTCTTCAGGTCCTTCTACGGTCGCTGCGGGCTCGTCCTCGGTCCACGTCGGCGTTTCGCGTCGCGGGCGGACGCGCTGCGATCAGTGCGGCCACCGTGTAGTGCGCCCACTCGTCGTCACGGCCGATGCCTTGCGTCCATGCCGCGACGTGGCGATGCATGGTGACCGCTTGGTCGGGGTTCGACGCAGCCCTCTGCGAAGCGCCGACCGCACGCCCGGCTCTGGCAACGTTTGATGATCCAGTCGACGTACCTGTCGGATCCCTAGCGAGACCGTCCGCGGTCGTGTCGTGATAGGGGTCGTCATGCCGCGGTCTCCTTGGAGTTGAGCAGGCTCCGAACCAGTCCACGGGCATGCATGGTGGCCTTGGCGACCCGTGGCCGTTCCTGGGCTTCGATCGTTTCGTCGATCACATCGAGCGCGAGGCGTACGAACTCCGGCAGCGGAGGCTTTGCCTGGTGGGCTGGATCCGGGAGTCGTTCCCAGAAAAGGTGCTCAGCTCGCGGCCAGTAGAGCGCGGCGGCCCTCGTCGGCCAGGGACCGTCTGGTGCCTTTTTCGATGCCGGGCCGGACGCATCCGGGCTGGAGACGTTCCGCCACGCGGTGCGAAGCGCCCATCGCAGGTGCTTGCCCACGGTCGCCGCGGCGTTCTGCGCCGCCGCCATCGCCGCGGCCTCGGCCGGGGCGCGTTCTTCGAGGTACTTCAGCACTGGCGGAGTGGTGGCGGTGAACCACTGCCGGTCCTTCGCCTGTCGATCTTGGTCGAACCCGTATGCGCGGATCCGCAACGAGGCGAGTTGCTCATCGGGCAGGTCATTGCTCGTGTGAAGTACGGCGGGGCGGTGCCGGTCGGCGTTGTCCGCAGCAGTAGGGCGTCCAGGTCACGCCACACAGCGCGCGAAGCCTCGGCGGAACGCGCGTACCAGGACCCTTGGGGCTGACTCTGATGGATCAGGTACGGGTCCTCGGCGGTTGGTGCCTCTCGCCGCCACGCCCAGGTGAGGTAGGCGTCGGTGACGGTTTCCGCGTCGCCCCCGGTACCAGTAGCACCGCGTGGCGGAAGCGGTCGGTGAGCAGGCCGCCCGGCCAGCCCGGCACTGGCGGCGGCCCCAGAGGATCTCGAAGCTCTGGATGCTCCCAAAAGCACACGTCGACGTCCGCTTTGATGTCACCGGACGGTGCGGGCAAACCGACTATCAGCGACTCGAAGAGCGTCGGCCCATCGGGTGATACGACAGCGCGCCGCGCACCGGCCCCGCGGTGCTGTTCGCGGCGTTGGTGCCTCGTACCGTTCGGCTGGCGCACCGGCCGGCGGCCCCGTAGTAGAGCTGGGCGATCAGGTGCCAGGCGGCTTCGTGCGTTGGCACCGGCACTGGGGCCAGGTCGGTGAAGTGGCCGAACCAGACCGGGTTCTGCCCGACCGGGCGGGAGAACACCAGCTTGTTCACGCCGGCGGCCTTGGGACACTCCTCTTTCAGCCGGGGATCCTGGCCGAAGGGCGTCTCGGGGTGGAACAGGTCGAAACGGTCTGCCCAGCGTTCGAGGTAGGTGTCCACGCCGGTCGGGTCGAAGGCACCGGTTGTGAGGATCTCCTCTCGCCGGTCCAGCCACGCGTCGACCGTCGGCGTACGGGAGTCGAGCCCGGTGATCCGGGCCGCGATCGCGTACAGGATGCGCAAGAGCCCGGATGCGGCCGGCGGCACCGGCACGGCCAGATCCTCGAACTCGTGTGCGTGCAGGAACAGCTCACGCACCCCCACACGCACGACCTCGCCGCCCCGGCGTACCGGAATCCAGCCCTGCGTCCGCAGGTCATAGCTTGCCGGGTCACCCATTGACTCTCCTTGCCTTCGCTACGCTCGAACCGCGTCCCACGCAGTGGGGGTGATCCGATGGCCGTGTATAGGCCCACCGGGACGAAGTACCAGTCCCCACACATGTGGGAGGCAGCCGGGCGGGTGGAAACACCCGCCCGGCACCGCTAGATCCCCAAGCGGTACAGCCCCTCAAGCAAGATCAACAACAGCAGCGCGTCCCCTCCAGTCGAGACGAACTAAGGCGGCTAGACGGACCGTTGAGGAGGTCCCGGGCCCACAGCGACTGTCCATGGAGGGGACATTACGCTGAGGCGGCTTCCAGTTCAGGTGTTTTTGAAACATGGCTGTGTAGAGATCGTGGACCCACGATCAGCTCTCGTATTGGGTCACTCGCGGGTGAGTCCGAGATCGGGGTCGAGACGAAGGACGCGACCACCGATCTGAGTTCCGGCACCGTCTGGGTCATGAGGGAGCAGGACGAGATCGCGTAGCCATGGGTTGTCCTGCCACGTTGTCGGTGGTGCGTGCTCGTCGGCTCGGTCGCGTACCCAGCTCTCCGGGATCGGGATGGTCTCGGTCAGCAGTTCCGCGATGTCCTTTTTGGTGAAGCGGTCCTTGTTGCCGGTCCCCTTCTCCGGCAGCCGACGTACGAGGCCGGGGTCGAGGAACGTGGCACGGGTGTCGGCGCGGTAGACGACGAGCGCGCGAACCGAGTCGGCGCCCATCCGTGTCGTCGCATGCGCCTCGGTGAGGCCGTCGCGGCTGAGCAGGCTCAGCTCACGGAGCTGGGACGGTGGTGGGATGGCGACGAGTTCGGCGAGGCCCTGCTGGGCAAGGGTGTCGCCCTCGTAGTCGATCCAGTGTTCGGTGAGAGCGGCGTCATCGGTGAAGGACTCGCCAGGCTTGGCCGACGGAGGGTTGTACACGAGCTCCATCAGCTCGCTGACGTCGCCGGGGATCTCGATGACCGTGGCTTCCCGTTCGGTCAACGTCTGGTGAGTCGTGGCGAGCAGGAACTCCGGGTAGACGGTGCCCCAGTGTCGTGGCCGGCTCAGCCTGCCGTGGGCGTCCACCGGTACGAGTACGACGAGGCGTGGATCTCGGACCCAGTCCGGCCGGCCGGTGCGCTTGTGCCGGTGGCCGCGTCCGGCGCGCTGGAGGAGCTGAGCGAGCGGCGCGAGGTCGCTGACGACCAGGTCGAAATCCAGGTCCAGCGACTGTTCGATCACCTGGGTTGCGACGACGATCCCTCCTCCGGGCGGGCGCGTACCGTGCTTGCCGTAGCGACCGACGATGTCCTCGGTGCGCTGTGCTCTCTCGCGAGCGGTGAACCGGGAGTGCAGAAGATCGAGCGTCGGAGCGCCGCCCCACATTTGCAGCGACCTGTACGTGGTCTGGGCGTCGGCGACCGTGTTGCAGACCACGGCCACGCACCCGCCCTCGGTGACGATCGGGTCCAGCAGCGACCGCAGGACCTTCAGACGCTCGTCTTGCTGGCCTTCATCGGCTCGGTGTGGTACCGGCCGTAGGTCCACGGCGAGCTTCGCGGTCCGGTGCCGAGCGATCCTGTCGCGTGCGGCCTGTGATGCCTGTACGAGCTCGCCGGTGTCCGCCGAGACGTACAACCAGCCGGGATAGTCCAGCGCATACGTGCCAGGGTCGAGACTGCGACCCGCACCGGCGGTGTAGGCCGACACCAGACTCTGGGCGATCGACGAGGGCACGGTGGCCGACATCAACACCACCGGGCAGCGGAGTTCACCCAGCCACGTGAGCAGCCTGCGCAAGAGCCCCTGCATGTACGGGTCGTAAGCGTGACACTCGTCGACGACCAGGACTTTGCCGGCCAGTCCCAGCAGGCGCAGGACGTTGTGCTTGAGCTGCAGTACGCCCATCAACGCCTGGTCGATCGTGCCGACCCCGACCGGTGCCAGAAGGCCGCGTTTCGTTCCGTTCAGCCATTGTGGCGCCGTGACCATCGTTTCGTCATCGGATGAGACGACGCTGCCGTCCTGGCCGTAGGGTTCGGCCTCGAACGCATCTCGCAGCCACGCCATGCCGTGCAGCAAGGTCACGGGGGTGGGGGCCTCGGCCAGCCGGCGTACGTAGCGGACCACGCGCTTGTACATCTCGTCGGCGGTCGCCATGGTCGGTAGCGCGAAGAAGATCCCCGGCGTGCCCGACACATCACCGAGCAACCGCGCCGCGCTCAACCCGGCCTCGGTCTTCCCGTCCCCGGTCGCCGCTGCGATCAGCAAGAGCCCTGGACCGTTCACATGTCCGGGCAGCTCATCGATGATCGACTGCTGCAGTGGGTTGGGGTCGAAATCGAAACTCTCGGCGAAGCCCGCTCGGCGCATACTCGTCGGCTGCAACCCGGCTGCCTCGAGGAGCTTCGGCGCGTGCTTGAAGGTGGCGTGAAACACTGCGGCCAGGTCGTGATCGACGCCTCCGGTGGCCTCGATCCGCTCCTGCAGGAATGTCTCCTGGCTGGCGAGCCAGTCGGCGAGGATCACGATTCCCGTGGTCAGCGCGGCGGCCGATCCGTCGATCTGGGGAGGCGGAGCGGGGCGGCCCAGCACGTCGTCGACCGCCAGGAACAGCGCCGTACGCTGCTCGCGCCAGCCATCTTCACCCAGGCCGGGGAAGTTGATTTCGGGGCGGGACAGCATGATCCGGTCTACTTGCCGGAACACGCCATGATGCCCGCCGAGTAACTGCGCGACCCGGTACGACGGAGCGTTTGAACGACCCCCGCGGTAGCCGGCCTCGCCGAACATCTTGGCCAGCACCCGGTGAGTGGCCTCCTCGTGGCGCATGGCTTCAGGCGGCGTCGGCGCCGGGTATCGCCCATCCGCTCGGAGGAGTTGATACTGCAACTCGCAGAACGCCTGGAATCCAGGGATGGCCTTCCCGATGTCATGCAACCCGGCCCAGAGTGTGACGAGCCGCCCCGCGTGTTCGTCATCTACACCCAGTGACGTGGCGATCTTCCGACGCACGCCTGCAGGCAGGTAGCGCTCCCACAGCTGCTGAGCCACAGCAGCCGTATCGGCCAGATGCCAGGCCAGCGGATACGGACGCTGGAGCCCCTTCTCCTTGCCCCAGATCCGCAGGTCGACCCCATCGTCTCCCACTCGAACCCCCGTATAGTCGTCTGCTAAGGATGAAATCAGCTGGTAGTGACAAGACGCTTACGGACAAGAGATCGACCAGCTATGGACGAGGTGTGAACACCATGCGGGGCATGAACGCCACCGCTTAGCTGCTCATCGGAGTACTCGCAGTGGGGCGAAACACTGACAGAAATCTGTCGGAATGCATGGCCGCCGACATAACCGCAGGTCGAGAAGTTCCTCCCCGACGCCCGTGGGGGTGTTCCGCCCTGACCGTCACCAACCTTCCGCCTGATGTCCTCCCCACGCACGTGGGGGTGTTCCGTCGGAACCGCAGGGAAGCAGCGCCGCACCGTGTCCTCCCCACGCCCGTGGGGGTGTTCCGTCCCCGAGGGGTGCAGCGTCGAAGCGATGCGCGTCCTCCCCACGCCCGTGGGGGTGTTCCTTCGTAGTCATGGAGAGCGAGACGCTGAGCGACGTCCTCCCCACGCCCGTGGGGGTGTTCCCGGGGCGGCAGTCGTCGACTGCCGCCCCTTTTTTGTCCTCCCCACGCCCGTGGGGGTGTTCCTTCGTAGTCATGGAGAGCGAGACGCTGAGCGACGTCCTCCCCACGCCCGTGGGGATGTTCCGGGGCGGCAGTCGTCGACTGCCGCCCCTTTTTTGTCCTCCCCACGCCCGTGGGGGTGTTCCGCACCGGAGGCCGCGTACCGGATCCACTACGAAGTCCTCCCCACGCCCGTGGGGGTGTTCCGACGTGGACGGCGCTCGCGGCGTAGTCCCCTGAGTCCTCCCCACGCCCGTGGGGCTGTTCCGTCGCCGCACTGCTGGTCCATGTCGACATCAGCGTCCTCCCCACGCCCGTGGGGGTGTTCCGGACCTCGAGCAAGCCCAGTCGTCCCGGTACCGGGCCTCCCACGCCCGTGGGGTGTTCCGATCGAGGGGGGCGAATCTGATCGACGTACACGGTCCTCCCCACGCCCGTGGGGGTGTTCCGACGAGGGCCTTGTCCACTCACGCAAGGGCCGGGTCCTCCCCACGCCCGTGGGGGTGTTCCGACCGTCCGGTCTTTCGGGATCGAGAGTTGACGGTCCTCCCCACGCCCGTGGGGGTGTTCCGCTGTGGCCGGAGCACTCCGACCAGGAGTGCCCGTCCTCCCCACGCCCGTGGGGGTGTTCCGGACCGTTATCAACCACCGGCCACCCGGCCGACTTCCTCCCCACGCCCGTAGGGGTGTTCCGGACCGTTATCAACCACCGGCCACCCGGCCGACGTCCTCCCACGCCCGTGGGGGTGTTCCGGCCAGGACGGCGACGGAGCCGGCCAGCACGGCGTCCTCCCCACGCCCGTGGGGGTGTTCCGGCGAATGGGAATACGAGCACGTTGTTCGCGAGGTCCTCCCCACGCCCGTGGGGGTGTTCCATGGTCGCGCACCACTCCAGCGCCGCCCGCCAGGTCCTCCCCACGCCCGTGGGGGTGTTCCGCTGTCAGCCAAGACCCACACGGCACGCGCGGCAGTTTTCCTCATGCCCGTGGGGGTGTTCCGCGGTTCGCGCACCCGAAGGTGCCCTCGACGGTGTCCTCCCCACGCCCGTGGGGGTGTTCCGGCGGCGACCGCACGCTGCCGCAGTCGGCGGAGGTCCTCCCCACGCCCGTGGGGGTGTTCCCGTGTCGTCCCCCTCGATGTCGGCGAGGGTGTCGTCCTCCCCACGCCCGTGGGGGTGTTCCGCACTCCGTCGGCATCATGTCGCCGGGCCCCAAGTCCTCCCCACGCCCGTGGGGGTGTTCCGAAGCGCGCTAGCCGGCCGACCGGACCCCAGGGTCCTCCCACGCCCGTGGGGGTGTTCCGAGGTCGCCGGCTACATCCCGACCCGCACCCGCGTCCTCCCCACGCCCGTGGGGGTGTTCCGACGCCAGCGCCGCGAGATTCGGGGACTGTGACGTCCTCCCCACGCCCGTGGGGGTGTTCGGCCCGAACGAGCCAGCCCGTGTACGGGTTAAGTCCTCCCCACGCCCGTGGGGGTGTTCCGAGAACCCCGTCGACCCGAACTGCGTCGTGCACGTCCTCCCCACGCCCGTGGGGGTGTTCCGCCTTCACCCCGGCGCAGCGACGCCTCATCCTGGTCCTCCCCACGCCCGTGGGGGTGTTCCGGTCACTTCTGGCGCAGGACGGGGATCCGGTAGGTCCTCCCCACGCCCGTGGGGGTGTTCCCGAACGGGATGGCGACCCTGTGCCGGGCCTGTTGTCCTCCCCACGCCCGTGGGGGTGTTCCGTGCAGGGACCTGCCGACGAAGGGCTGTGGGTTGTCCTCCCCACGCCCGTGGGGGTGTTCCGCCACCCGAAATGGCTCCGGCCTTCACTGTTGAGTCCTCCCCACGCCCGTGGGGGTGTTCCGCGATGCCTCCCGAATCCCGACCTGTCCCTTCCGTCCTCCCCACGCCCGTGGGGGTGTTCCCTCGCCGGAGTAGTCGGCGTTGACCGCCGTCAGGTCCTCCCCACGCCCGTGGGGGTGTTCCGGACGCCAAGCTCACCACCGACGGCCAGGTGGGGTCCTCCCCACGCCCGTGGGGGTGTTCCTACCTAGTCAATAAGGTCGGGCGTCTTTATCTGGTCCTCCCCACGCCCGTGGGGGTGTTCCGGCGGGTAGCGAGGCGTGGACCGTCCGGGGTCGGTCCTCCCCACGCCCGTGGGGGTGTTCCGTCCTCCGGCCAGCGGCCGTCGTCGACCCGCACGTCTCCTCCCCACGCCCGTGGGGGTGTTCCGGGCACCAGACAGTCCTCCGCCCGCAACGCTCTGTCCTCCCCATGCCCGTGGGGGTGTTCCGCGGCGATGGGGGGCGGCTGGGGCGTCCGCACCGCTGGACGGCCTCATGGTTGCTACCGCCTGAGCGAGGCCGCGGTGTTCGCGCCACACCCGCGCGGACACGAGATGAGGTGGTCGCCTGTGGCGGCCAGCGCGGCGGGTCGCCCTTCAACGGCTCGGCCATGCCGCGAGTGCGGGTCAGGTTCGCTCCGCCGCGAACGCGCTCACGTTCGCGCGCCCTGCGCGGGTGACGGTCACCGCGGGCTCCCGGGTCTGGGGGAGGGTCATGAGGCTCGCCGGGGCAGAGCGTGGTGTCGTTGACCTCGGTCAGCCTGTCTCCGGGCCGGGGGAAAGCACCTGTATGACTACCGATACGGGGGCCGCACCCTACGTATGGCCATACGTACGTAGCCGTCGAGAGGCGTACGCATACGGGCGGTAGGCAACACAGCCTTTGGCCGGCGCAACTCCACTGGTCCCTACATACGGGCACCGTAGATAACGAAGTCCTCAAGCGGACCGCTTTCTAGCAATGTTTCTAGCATCATGCTAGAAAACCGAATCACGGAACCCATGAAGATCCATGTCACCCTACAAGCCGAGGCTGCGGCCGATGATCTCCTTCATGATCTCCGTGGTGCCGCCGAAGCAGGACCGAGGGCGTAAAGCGCTACACATGGCGAAGACCGCAGGGTCGGATCGCGGAAAGGATGGAGAACGCCTCGGCGACGCACGCTGACGCGCCCAAGGACCACTCGAGCGCTGAATTCCTTTCTGCGCACGGCTATACCTTCATTGCATCCAAGGCATCAGTGACGAGATGGAGCCCAGATCCGGATGAGATCTGCTCACTGGCCATCTTTTGCGCCAGGACAGGATCCATCATCGCTTCCATACGGTCCATCATCGCCGCCATCTTGGCCATCATCTCCTGCTGGGGATCGGCCTCCTTCTGCTTATACCCCAGAACCACATTCATCGCTGTGGCTGCGGTCTCGCTCTCCTCTGACAGGGCCCAGACGTAGTGGGTTGTGGAGGTGAGGTCGTGGTGTCCCAGCCTGGCCTGTACGTCTGGCAGTGGAACTCCGTGAGCGAGCAGGAGCGAGGCGTGGGAGTGACGGAGCTGGTACGGGGTGACCTCGACGCCGACGGCCTCGCGGGCGGGGATCCAGATACGGCTCCATTCGCTGGTGGCGATGAAGTCGTTGCCGTCTCGGCGCACCCGTTGTCTGGTGACTTTGCCCTTCCGGGCCATCTTCTGTACTCGGTAGGCCGAGCGATGGTCCCGATAGGTCTGGACGCAAGGACCGCACCGGCACTTGTGCTTCACGTACGTGCTGATCTTGCAGTGCGTGACCAGGTTGCCCGTGACCGGTGAAACGAACGTCGTCTTGCTCGCTTCCAGCATCTCTTCTTCGGTGCAGCGCGGCATATTCACCCAGGCCGTGTCCGGCATGAACAGACGAATCGGGAAGATGAGGTCGCCGGGCTTCATCCCGTGCTGTTCAACGTGGGCGTGGATCTTCTTCACAAGCGGTCGACCGATCTTGAAGCGCCGGTGCTCGCCGTTCTTGGTGTACGGGCGCGTGAAGAAGCGGCCGCCAGTCGGGTGGAACTGCCTGGAGACCTCGACCGTCGAGCGGCAGACCGTCAGCATCCCGGTTGCGTAGTTGAGGTCGCCTTCCTGGAAGGAGATGGCCTCACAGAACCGCGTACCCGTGGAGATGATGTACTCGGCGAACAACTGGTGGGTCTCCAAGGGCAGGTGGGAGCACAGCTCCCAGAAGAGCGTCTCGTTGATGACCTTGATCGTTTTGTTCGCCGGCTGCTTGCCAACGCTCAGCCCCCGGACGGGGTTGTCGAAGCGGTACCCCATCCTTACCGCCAGCCCGAGCATGGCCGACAGCACAGAACGGCAGGACTTCCGCGTGTTCACGGTCTCGCCGGCCTCGGCAAGAGCCGTGAAGTACTTGATCGCGTTGGTCGAGTTGAACGTCGCCACGTGCATCGTCTTCAGGTACGGGCGCAGGTGGTTCTGCCACTGGGAGAAGTAGTTCTGCATCGTGTTGGGCTCCACGCGGTGATGCCGCTGGAAGATCGGCCAGAACTCCTCGAACGTCACCGCCCGCTTCTGGGCCAGCGTCATCGAGTCCAACGAGTCCCCAGACGGCTTGCCCTGCTCGTTGCGGGCGGCGGTCAACGCCTCCAACTCGTCGTCGTAGGTCCCCGCCGACCGGGGCCTGCCCATCGCGTCGTAGTACACGCCGGTGTAGCGCGTCTGCTTGGTCCGCTTGCTGACCTTCTTGGCGACGTACGGTTGCAGCATCCACTCTCCCATTCCATGATCAACGGGTTAGTGAATCGATTAGTGAACTGCCCGACAGAGCACTCCACCATCCTCCACCTAACCTTGATCAACATGCCTCTGACCTGCGGATATGTCAGAATCTTAGCCATTTGATGGCCTTTTGGTGAAGATGGGAGGGCTCGGGCAACGTGGCGGCCCTAGACGTCCTGCGCGCGATGGTGAAGGAGCCCGAGACGGTCGAGGCGTTCTTCGGCGAGGTGGCCCTGGCCTCCGGCGCGGACGCACGCTTGGACGAGGCCGTGGCCGGCCTGCGACGTGAGCTGAGCGACCTGGACGACATCGAAGGCCGCGCCCGCCGCATCGTCGAGCGCATGGCACTGATCCTGCAAGGATCCCTGCTGGTCAGGCACGGCCACCCGGCCGTCGCCGACGCCTTCTGCGCCTCCCGCCTGGGCGGCGATTGGGGCCGCGCCTTCGGCACCCTGCCCTCCGGCGTCGACTTCTCCGCCATCATCGAACGCGCCCGCCCGAAGGTCGGCTGACCTCACCCCGCGCCTATGAGGGCAAGATCCTGCCCGCCCGAGAACTGAACCAACACCGAACCGATCTTCAGCGGGCCGGCTCTTTCCCCTATCTTGGCTGCCCCCGCTCAAGGCTCGAAGGTCGCTGATATTTCGGCGACTAGTCGGTTTCTCGAGAGCCGGCCGAAGCACCGCATCATTCTCGATCTCCTTGGCGCGGTCACCACGTCCGAAAAGGATCAGGAGCTCGAGAGGAGATGACCGAGAGCGGTTCCCCGCATGCCATCATGCGGGGAACCGCTCTCGCCGGATCCGGGATCGGCAGTCCGCTCATTGATGAAAGGCGGACCGCTGGTGGGCACGGTACGCCGATCCCGTGCCGGCAGAGGATCAATGCCTGCCAACGCCGCTACCTGCGAACGGGGTGCAGGCAGAGACCGATCATTTCAACGCAAATCAATCAAATATAGGGTCGCGAACAACGAGCAATCAGCACGCCGCCACTCAGGCGCAAGTGACCTTCAAGGCCTTGGCCAGCTCGGCCGGCACTTTCGACTCACAGGGATTCCCACCGGTCTCGCCTTCGTACGACCAGTCAGAGCCGTTCGGGCTCACCCACACGTGAGGACCGTCCTGGAGGGATACCGGGTTGTCCTTGAAGCCGATGTCAGCAATGAAGTAAAATTTGCCATTGATCTTGCCGTAGTGGCTCTCGTTGGGGCCATCAAGGTGGTCCTGAGTTTCCTTGGGATACTCCTGCATCGCATGCTGGAGGTAGGCATCCTTTACCGCATCAATTACGTTGTTCGTCGGCTCCAGCACGGTCGCCTCTCCCGAGTCTTTGGCCTGGCCACCATCAGATCCGGAATCGCCTGGATTCCCCTTGGATCCTGGAGTGGAACTGGAGGTTGCAGACGAGCTCGCACCGGCACTCGACTGTGAGCCGTCAATCTTGTCGGATGTGGACCCGCACCCGGTCATGGTCATTGTGGACAAACCGATGACGACACCGAGTGCCGTCGTCTTCGCTAGCATGTTCATGTTTCGTGAGATTACGGTCGACCATAGAAGGTTTACCGGATTAGATAACAAAACGGTCTCGTCCAGTCAGGTCGTGTCGCGCTCGCGGCCGGGACGCACGGGCGAGGTCCACAGGGGCCAACCCTCCGAGGCGGAGATGACCGGGACGTTCCCGGCGTGATGTGCCGGCGGCGGGCAGGATCTCCCAGACCGTGGAAGCGGCGATCGCGTACCCGAGCCGTGCCGGCTCATCTTGGATTCTCCCGTGGCCCCAGGTCGGGTTCTCGCGTGCCATCCGGACGATGAGCGTCGTGATCGAGGTACCGACTGGGGCCACCCTTCGGCACCCTGCCCTCCGGCGTCGACTTCTCCGCGATCATCGAACGGGCCCGGCCGAAGCTCGGCTGAGCCCGAACGACGGCATGTCCGGGCGGCGTCTTGACGCCGGCCGGCCGGAGCGGATGATCGCGGGAGACGGCGAACCGGCGTTATTGGGCCACGAGCCTGAAGGATTGGGCGGCGCTTCCGGAGCATTTCGACTGCTGCAACTGAACGCTGTCCGAGGTCGATGATCCTGGCACGGTCAGACACTCCGAATGACCCTGTCCCGGCGCGCTGTTACGGCTGACGATTCGGTAGGTATCGCCGCTTTCCGGTACCAGTTGCCACTGCTGGTTCTTTCCACCGCTGTAGGACCACAGTTGGATCGGCGCGTTGTCGGCCGTGGACTTGTCGGTCACGTCGAGCGATTCGGCGGTGTTGTTCCTGTTGTTGATCCGTAGGTACGGCCCGTCGACGTACTGGAACTGGAATTGCTGCGACGCGGTGCCGTTGCAGGTGTACTGCTGGATCGCGGTACCGTCCGACGTTCCCGCCGCGCGGGCATCCACGCATTTGCCGTTGCCGGTGTTGACCGCGGTGAACCAACTGCTCTGCGAGATCTGGTCGGTGGACTGGCTGCTCGGCGGCGCTCCGGCGAGCGACAGCAGGCTGTCGATCATGAACGCGTCCTGGGCCGGGTCTGCGAACGTGGACGAGGTCGGGATGTTCGCGGAGTAGTTCATGTCGTTGTGGCCGAAATTCGCGTAGAGCATCTTGTAGTTCTTGTTGCTCCACATGATCGGGTAGTAGCCACTGGTCCAGGCCTGGCTCGGGTCGGTACCCAAGGGGAAACCGGCCGGATCGACCGAGGCGAGAACGTCGATGTTCGGGTTCTGCCGCAGGTCGTGCTGCCAGCTGTACCACTCGCTGACCCCGGAGGTGTACTTCGCGGGCACCCGGCGCATCGCCGGATGGTTCGGGTCGGCGTTGTCGAGGATGGCCGCGGCCGGGCCCCAGGTGTTCGTTTCGAACGCACCGGTGCCGAGCAGCCGGTTGTAGTACCAGTCCCATTCGGATCCGTTGGTGGTGAACGCGGAGACGTGGAATCCGAAGAACGCTCCGCCGTTCTGCATGTAGTTCTGGAAGCCGGCACGTTGCGCCGCACCGTGTGGTGCGTCGTCGAGGAACATCACCACCTGGTATTGCGACGCGGTGAGGTTGTTCAGCATGTCCCAATTGGTGGTCGCCGTGAACGTGAAGCCGTTCTGGCTCCCGGCCTTCGGGAACCACGTCCGGGCCTCGGTCTCGAAGCTCACGTGCGCCGCGTCACCCTCGGCCGGTCCGGCGTAGAACGCGAGGACCTTGAACGGATCGGCCGCCGCGGCCCTGGGCGCGGCCGATGAGAATGTCGCCGTGGCGACCAGGAGCAGCGGTGCAACGACCAGCGTGAGTATCCTGGCCAGTTTCTTTCCAGCCTTCATCCGCGCCCGTCCTTTCCATGGTGTTTTTCCACTGGCGGGTGGAGGAATGGCGATGCGGCCGACCGGCATGGCTTCGCCGAGGATCAGTTAACACTCTTTACTGTTCGCTCGACTCCAATAAAACACAGGACAGGGCTTAGTTCAAGGCTTAAATTAGGAACCCTGTCCTATGCCCGCAAAGCTCATTCACGCACGTCAGGCGGCATGCGCCCACTCCCATGCCTGCCGCTGGAGAAGTTCTCGGCGGTCACGGTTGGCGCGGGCCGCGAACCGGCCAGGCCGTACGGGCAGCTCACCCGGACGTCGGCTGGGTGACGGCCAAGCGGGAGAGGGGCCGGCCAGATCACGGCCCCCGGTTCGATGAATACCGCCTAAAGGGACACCATCACGGATGGTGAGCGCGGTTACCGAGAAAGGATCAAGGATCCTCACAATGGATCAACCGTGGTGTCCCCCGATTCTTCGAACGGCCTTGAACCGAAGCTGGCCTGAAGTGGTCACGATGACGAGCCCGTTCGCTGCGGACGCCACACTGGGCGCGCCGACTGGGCACCTCGAGTCCCTGATGAGGACAGGTTGAGGGACTCGATATAACAATTGGAGTGGCTATGTTTGAGTCATGGCGGTTGTTTCTGACCCGCTCTCGCTCCCATCCTCGTGAAGGCTTTGCAGCATTCACCGAATGGCGAGCCCCCCTGGCAACGCGGAGGGCGACCGAGCGCGGCCGCCAACGTGCGGTCACGCGCGTCAAGTCCATCGGGTTGCTCGGCACAGCGGTGCTGCTGGCGACATCGACGTGTCTCGTCGTGCCGGCGGCCGCCGGGGCGGAGTCGCGGTCGCCGCAGCCCCGGCACGACGGGAAGCCGGCTCCCACGTTCAGAATCACCGCTGGCGACCAGGCCCAGGAGTTCGCCCAGGCGGTCGGTACCCCGAACGCGATCGTGCAGCTCGCGGCCGGGGTGAGCCTGGACCTGAGCAGTCTCCCGTGGGTGAACATCGCCGGGGGCGTTCAGATCCTTGGTGACTACACGCACCCGCCACACGTGTTCACGACCTATAACCCCGGTGCATTCCTCGTCGTGCCATCAGGACAGGACAACGTGCGGATCAGCGGGATCGCGCTGGACGGCGGGCACTGGGAGCAGGCGGAGACCGAGGAGGAGGACTCCACCGGGATTCAGATCAACTCCGCCCGCAACGTCCAGATCGACCACAACAACATCTCCGGGTGGACCGGCTCTGGCGTTGAAGTGCTCGACGACGACAACCGGATAGATCTGGATCATCCCGAGTGGATGGCCCAGGTGAATGACAACTTCATTCACCATAACCAGCACCAGACCGGCGATGTCTTCGGCGGTGGTCACGGGGCGGGCTACGGAGTGGTCGTCAGCAATGGCGGCTACGCGAAAATCGAGAACAACGCTTTCGACTACAACCGGCACGCGATCGCGGGTGACGGAAGTCCGGGCGACGGATATTACGTTTCCCACAACCTGATCATGCGACAGGGCGGGTGGAACACCGACACCTACCACACACACATAGTCGACATGCACGGCACCAACAGTTGCACCCTCGGCTCCTACAACTGCGGGCCGGCCGGCGAGTACATGAAGATCGAGGCGAACACGATCCTCTACGAATCCGGTACGGCCATCAAGCTGCGCGGAACCCCCTCGATGTCGATGGATGTCGTGAGCAACGTATTCGCCCACGAGGAGGCGGAGAGCAGCGGGTTCTTCGATCCCGCCGCGATGGGGCAGACCGAAACGGGATTGCACACCAATCTCAACAAGCTTGGATTCGACTACGACGCCAACACGACCTCGCAGCCTGTCTGCGACTTCAACGGCGATGGCGTCAATGACAAGTTCTTCGCCAGTGGCACCGACTGGTGGTATGGAGGTTTCACCTGGGGTGAATGGGATTGGCAGCAGATGAACCAGTGGCGCCATCTGCAGAATGCGGGTGCCCTGCTCCGCGACGTGAGCGAGTTCGGTGACTTCAACGGCGATGGTCTCTGTGACGTACGGACCACGGACAATGTGCTGCACTACACGCCGGCCTCGGTCCGTTAGCCGTCTTCGCTGAAGACCTCGAGGTCACGGTGCTCTGACGGCATCGCCGGATGACCGTCAGAGCACCACTGCTACCGGCTTACCGTCGGCCGGTAGCGGGCGGCTTCGCAGATCCACTCCACGTTGGCGTGGGGTAGGGCGAGGTAGGCGCAGGCGACCTTGCCGGCCGCGCGGGCGGCGCCGTGGGACAGGCCGAGGCTGCGGTAGACGGCGGGGAGCGCGCATGCGGCCTCGTACATCTCAGTGGTACGGGCGGAGATGCGGTCGATCACCCAGGAGACGGCCTCCGAGAGGGACAGGCCAAGATGGTGCCGGGCGGCCAGGACGTAGTTGGTCAGGTCGGCCTCGCGCTCGTCCTTGTCCACGGTGAGCACGTCGTTCAACCAGGTGGACACGTCGTTGGCGGCGTCGGCGAGGTCGTTCCAGGCGGGCAGACGCAGCAGCGACGCGGGCAGTTCGGTGCCGTGGACGGCCTCGCAGGCGTCGAAGATGAACGAGGCGGAGGCGACGCGGCGGTGGGGCGGGTATTCGGCCAGCGGGCTGAACCGACCGGTCCGCTTGGTGTGGATCTCCCATTGGGTGCTCTGGCGGTTGAGCTCCAGATGAGCGCGGAACCGGACGCGCCAGGCGGGGCCCATTCCGGCCGCTGTGACCAGCCAGAGCCGGGTGAAGGCGCGTTCCATGGGGTCGGCGCCCGCCGGTTCGCGATCGTGGTCGACCACGTGGAGCAACCGGGCGTAGGTGCGGTCGATCTCCTGTGGGGTGGGGCAGGTGCGTTCGTCCCAGCGGTCGTCGAGGAGTACGACCCAGGTGAGCCATTGGGAGAACAGCACGAGCTTGTCGTCGCTGGAGTCGGTGAAGACCCGCCCGGCCATGCGGTGGCCGCCGATGGCGTACAACCGCCGCAGGACCGCGGCGTCACCGGCCAGCCCGGCCTGCCGCGCCCAGCGCAGCACCTCCTGCCCGGCCGCCTCGGTGTTCCGGTGCATGCGGCACCGGCCGACCAGGGCGGGGACTTGCTGCAGGAGGAGATCCAGGTGTGGCCGGGCATCGGCCGGCGCTGTCACGAGACGGGAAGCCTGCCGAAGAAAAGGTTGCCGATCGCGTTGGGGTCGGCGGAGGTGTAGTAGTCACGCACCGCGTGCAGGAGTTCGTCACGTCCCAGCGCGCCGTCGCCGTCGAGGTCGAGCTCGGCGAAGGCATAGTCGCTGTCCTGCTCGGACCGGCCGAACGCCTCGTGCACCAGCAGGAACTCCTGCGGCTGTACGAGGCCGTCGCCGTCGGTGTCGGCCACGACGAGCACCGCCTCGATCGCCGGGCGGAAGACCGGCTCGAATCGGTCGCCGTCGATGAACGAGGAGACCACCGAGAAACGGTATTCGTTCAGAGTGATGCGGCCGTCGCGGTCGAGGTCGGCCGCGTCGGCGAGGGTGTCCCAAAGACGGTCGAAGGAGTCGGCCACCAGGCGGCCCTGTGCCCCGGCGGGCGACGCTCCGAAGCCGGCGAGTAAACGGGCGCCGAGGCCTTGTAGATCGTCACGGGTGATCGCACCGCTGTCGTCGACGTCGATGTAGGTGAACGACCGATCTATCTTGAGGACTTGCAGATCAGTGGGCATGCGCCACCCTTCTCAGGGGAGATGTGAGAGTCCCGGGAGCGACTCTATGGGCACTATATGCATCGGAAACACTACTTCCCGTATCCGCCCAGTGACGAGACCGTTGCTCGAGACGCCGCCGGCCTTCGGCGTCAGGCGGTTGGTTCGTCCGCTAGATAGGGCGGCGCCGGGTCGTACTGGATGTAGCGGCGGACCGCGCGTGAATGGTCGCGGCCGTGGAGGCGGCCGATGAGCCACAGCGCCATGTCGATCCCGGCGGAGACGCCCTGGCTGGTCACCAGATCGCCGTCGACGACGTAGCGCGCGTCGCGGACGACGGTGACCTCGCCGCGGGCTTGGAGGGTGTCCTCGAAGGCGTGGTGGGTGGCCACCCGGCGTCCGCGGGCGGCTCCGGCCTCGTGCAGCAACAGCGCGCCCGTGCAGACGCTCGTGGTCCAGGTGGTGCGCGAGGCCGTCGTGCGTATCCAGTCGATGAGCGTGGGGTTGTTCACCTCACGGCGGGTGCCGTTGCCGCCGGGCACCAGCAGGACGTCCAGCGGCGGGTGATCGTCGAGCGTGTGGTCGGGAAGGACCCTCATGCCCTTGTTGCAGCGGACGGCGCCGGGACCTTCGGCGAGGAGCAGCGCGGTGTCCGCGTGTTCCCGCAACATGGACGAGGCCGTGAACACCTCCCACGGGCCGGTGAAGTCCAGTTCCTCCGCACCGTCAAATATCAGCAAGCCGTACGTCGTCACGGCACTCCTTCGTGGATCTGAACCGTTTCCGGTAGTCCGACGGCGGCACACCGACATTGCGCTGGAACGCGCGGCGGAGTGTCTCGGCGGTGCCGAAGCCGTACCGCCGTGCGATGGTCTCGACCGGTACGTCGCCGCCGGTGAGCGCGCGTTGTGCCGCCTCGATGCGCACGCGCTCGACGTACGCCGCCGGCGGGATGCCGAGTTCGGCGGTGAACCTGCGTTGCAGGTGACGAGGGCTCAAGCCGGCGTGCCAGGCCAGGTCGGCGATGCCATGCCGGGCGCCCGGATCGGCGTGGATCGCCGCCACGGCCGTACGGATCGGATCGGTGGACGGCTGGGCCGACCACAACGGCACGCTGAACTGCGACTGGCTACCGGGACGGCGCAGGAACAGAACCATCTCCTGCGCGACGGCGTGCGCGACATCGCGGCCGAGGTCGTCTTCCACCAGGGCGAGCGAGAGATCCATCCCGGCGGTCACCCCGGCCGACGTCCACACCCTTCCGTCTCTGATGAAGATCGGGTCGCAGTCGACGCTGAGCTCAGGGTGTTCTCGGGTGAGCTGCTCCCGCCGAGCCCAGTGGGTGGTGACCCGGTGCTCCCCCACCAGCCCGGCCGCGGCCAGCAGGAACACCCCGCTGCACACCGATGCGACCCGGCGGGCGCCGGCGCCGCCCGCGGCGATCCAGCCGACGAGCGCCGGATCGTGACGGGCCTGGTCGACGCCGTTCCCGCCCACGACGACGAGCGTGTCGATCCCCTCGGGTTCCAGGTCGGCGACGCCGAAGGCGGCGTGCATGGGCAGGCCGTTACCGGAGCGAACCGGTCCCGCCTGAGGAGCGAGGATCTGGCAGAGGTAGCCGCCCGACAGCGTGGCCGCGTACTGGAACACCTCATACGGGCCGACGAGGTCCAATGCCTGGAACCCCTCGAAGACCACGAAGACGATGCGCTTTTCGTGCACGCCCCAACCTTGTTGCGGCCCGACGGTGAGGTCAACGACCTCTATCCCACCTTTCACGCCATGCGGCGAGGCCTCGGGCGGGTGGCGCGCCTGAACCGGTGGGTTGAGCCGGCAGTGGCGTGAGTATGGCCACATAGCAAACTAAAATCGCACGAACACTTCCGATCACGGACGTCACCGGACAGCATGTCGCCATGAGCCACGGCGCCGAAGACAACCTTTGCCTGGTCAGACGCCTCACGACCGTACTGACCACCTGGCCGGCGATGACCACCGGCCGCGCCGAGGACGGCAACGGCACCGTGTTCACGACCTCGTGCCGCTCCGGCTCACGCCCGGTGGTGCGCCTGTACGGCGACGAAGTAGAGGTCAACCTCACCTGGCCCGTCGTCGCCCGCATGCGGGAGGCGCTGGACCAGTCCGGCCGGGTGGCCATCACCTCCGGCGGGGACTGGGTGCGCCTGCGCCTGGACACCGTCTCCGACGTCGAACTCGTCATCTCCCTGGCCAGCGTCGCCATCCAGGCGGCGACCCCGGCGGCTCCCGCCCACCGCGCGTCACCCCGCCCGCACGTACGCGTACGCGACGGGGTCCTGCGTGCCCTCAGAGCCCGGCGGATCCCCGGGCACATGCAGTCCTGGAACTGAGACCGGCGACGCGGTCAGCCGAGGTCGAGGAGTTCCTCGTGGAAGCCGCCGAACCCGCGTTCGCGGTCGACGAGGTGGATCTCCAGGATCCAGTGGCACTCCTGCCCGGCCCGGTCCCTGCGGCGCATCGGCCGGTCGTTGCCCGGGGCGATGTAGGACTCGATCGGTTCGCCGTCGATCGTCTCGTGGGGGAACTCCCCCACGAGGTGTCCGGCGTACGGGCCGCCGAACTCCCAGCCGGCCCGCTCGGTCAGCCGGAGGACCTCGGCGAAGAGCTCCGGATCCGGTCACTGACGGCTCGTGCATGTCACGACCCTACGACGGACCACGTCCATGGAGCGGCGGCGTTGCCGGGAGACTCCCCTGGAGATGACCGTGGCATAGTCGAGCCTGGAGCACTCCAGCGACTCAGGTTGAGAGGGGAACGGGGCGTGGTCTTTCGGATCCATTTCACAGCCGAGGATCTGGCCCGTACCCACATCGCCGACTCGCCCCGCCCGCTGCTCGAGGCGAACCTCGCCGTTCGTCTGCTGCAGGACCGGAACCACCCGGCGCGTTTCGATGCCTGGCGTCGCGAGGTGCTCACGCAGCTTCCCCGGCAGGCTCGGATGCTGCTCGAGCTGATGCCGCCCACCGGGTACACGCCGATGTTCTTGAACCCCAACCGGTCGGGCAGCGTGCAGGAACAGCTGGACCTGGTACGCGCGGCGCCGCGGTCGGAGATCCGGCTGGAGATGGCGCGCTTCGCGCAGCGGCATCCGATCCCCGGCTGGGTGCGCGGGCTCGAGAGCGACCGGCGGTTGCTCGAGTGCCTCGCCGACACCCTCGACCTGGTGCACGCGGCGACGGTGGCCCCCCATTGGGCCGACGTGAGCGCGCGTTTCGTGGCGGACCGGTCGGCGCGGGCGCAGGAGTTCCTCGACGGCGGCATCGACCGGCTGCTGGCCGGCCTGCACCCGGCGCGGATCCGGTGGGTACCGCCCGTGCTCGAGGTTCTCACGGTCTCGCGGCTCCGCGGCGAGTTGCGTCTCGACGGACGTGGCCTGCTGCTGGTGCCCACGGTGTTCGGCGTCACCGCCCCGACCATCGACCTCGCCGGCGAACAACCGTGCCTGACCTATCCCGCCCACTACGACGGGCGTGCCATGCCGCTGGCGGTCGCGGACCGTACGCCGGACCGGTTCGGGGTCCCGGCCCCCCTCATGGCGCTGCTCGGCCGAACACGTGCCGCCGTTCTATGCGCGATCATCGAACGGCCCGGGTGCAGCACCAGCGAGCTCGCGACGGCGGCCCGGGTCAGCATGTCCACCGCGAGTGAACACGCGACGGTCCTACGGACCGCCGGGCTGATCACGACGGTGCGGCACCGGCAGCGGGCCGTACACGCCCCCACGGCGGCCGGAAGCTCACTGCTTGCCGGGTGACCTCGTCCTTACCGAAAGACTCATCCGGAGGAACAGTATGGTCAGCGAGAACACCGCGAGGCTTGCGGTCCTCATCGACGCGGACAACGCGCAGCCGGCGATCACCGATGGCCTGCTGGCGGAGGTCGCCAAGTACGGCACCGCCCACGTCAAGCGCGCCTACGGCGACTGGACCGGGACGAACCTCAAGGGCTGGAAGGACCACCTGCTCGCGCAGTCGATCCAGCCGATCCAGCAGTTCGCCTACACCAGCGGCAAGAACGCCACCGACGCGGCGATGGTCATCGACGCGATGGACCTGCTGTACTCGGAACGCTTCGACGGCTTCTGCATCGTCTCCAGCGACAGCGACTTCACGCGCCTGGCCGCGCGCATCCGCGAATCCGGCCTCACCGTGTACGGGTTCGGCGAACGCAAGACGCCCAAGCCCTTCGTCGCGGCGTGCGACAAGTTCATCTACATCGAGAACCTCACGTACGCCCAGAGCGCCGCCGAGCCCACCGACGCGGTGCCCAAGCCGACCCCGCGTACCTCGGCGGCGAAGCTCAAGGGCGACGCCGCACTGGTGAACCAGCTCCGCAATGCCGTGGAGGCCGCCTCCGACGACGACGGCTGGGCCGCCCTCGCGAACGTCGGGCACATCATCACCAAGCAGCAGCCGGACTTCGACTCCCGCAACTACGGCTACGCCAAGCTCAGCGACCTGATGGCCGCCACGACGCTGTTCGAGCTGGATCGCCGCAGCCCCGGCGACGGAAAACCGGGAATCATCTACGCCCTCGACAAGCGCCAGGCCAACAGGGCCAAATCCGCAGCGGCGAACCGCTAGCCCGGCTACTCCACGCTCCGCGCGAGGATGCCGAGGGTCGCGCGCAGAGCCGCCTCGGGGATGACCGGGAAGACGCCCTTGTCGCGGTACGCCTCGTCGATCTGGCTCCAGTCGTAGTACGACGTCACCCGGGTACCCGTCTCGGTGGGCTCGAGCCGGTAGCCGTACAGGTGCCTGATCGGGGGCTGGATCGCCCCGGAGATCGTCCACTCGACGAGGGCGTCCTGCTCGAACCGGGTGATGATCACCGTGACGTCGTACTTGCCCATCGGGTAGTCGCCCAGCGCCTCCCGATCCATGTGCACGACGAACTCGTCACCCACCTGCCGTACGCGATCGCCGTCCGCGGACTGGAGCATCCCGGAGCTGTCGATCGCGACGTGCCCATCGGGGTCGCACAGCAGCGCGAACACCTTCGCGGGGGTCGCCGCGATCTCCCTCTGGACCTCGAACCGCTCTGTCGTCATGCCCGCCACCCTCGCACGGCCGAGTCGGCTTCGGCCTGGCAGGGGTGTCGATATGCGCCGCGACGCCTGGTTTCATAAGCGCGATGGGACATCCTGCCGCGAGCGCCGCCTCGCCTCAGACCGTCGCGGTCAGCATCGGCTCGTCGGTCGTACTCGTGGAGCGGCTTTCCCTTCGTACCGGACCCGGGCCTGGGCCGGGCGACGCGGACTGTCGCTCGCCGCGTTCGTAGGCGCGGGCGGTCGCTACGACCTCACCGCCGGCGGCCTGGCCATGCTGCTCGCGCCGTGGTGGTTCAACAGGCGAGAGTGACGCGGCGGCCGACGTCCGCCGCGTCACGGATTCGACGGTCAGCTCGGGGCCACGGCGCGGCCGGTCTGCGGGGAGATCATGCCGGCGCACAGGCCGCGGGCGGCCAGCCCCTGCGCGATGCGCGGGATGGCGGTGAGGGTGTTGGCGGGCCACTCGTGCATGAGGATGATCTGGCCGTTGGTGAGCCGCGCGTTGGCCTGCACGATCGCGTCGACACTGGCGCCGTTCCAGTCCTGTGAGTCGACGTCCCAGATGATCTGGGTCAGGCCGTACTTGGCCTCGACGGACTGCAGCGTCCCGTTGGTCTCGCCGTACGGCGGGCGGAACAGCCTCGGCGTACCGCCGCCCGCACCGGCGATGGCCTGCTGGGTACGGGAGAGCTCAGAGTCGATCTGCGCCTGGCTCTCCTGGGTCAGGTGCGGGTGGGTGTAGCTGTGGTTGCCGACCCACATACCGGCGCTGACCTCGGCACGGACCTGAGCCGGGTACGCGGCGGCGTACTGGCCCTCGTTGAACAGCGTGGCCCGCATCCCGTTCTGCCTGAGCGCGTTGAGCAGGCTCGGGGTGTGGTCGTTGGACGGGCCGTCGTCGAAGGTGATCCCGACGTACCCGTTGCAGGTGGCGGCGTGCGACGGGCCGGTGGCGACGGTCGTGCTCGCCATGGCCAGCGCGGCGACGGCCAGTCCCGTGACCAGGGAGCGTTTCGACGGATGTGGGGTGGTGCGCATGCGGGAGTCCTCCTCGTACTGGCGGCGGCGCGGTCGGGTGACGTCGGGCGGGACGTTCATCAGCCCACCGTGATGTTGGAGTTCCCGCTGCTCTGGTATCCCTCTGTCGCGAGGATCATGTAGTACTTGAAGGTGCCGAGGTTCATCCCGTAGCGGGCCCACGCGTCGAAGTGGTTGCCCGTCGTGATGGTTCCGCCCGTCCTCTTCGACTGCCGGACGCTCCAGTACTGGTTGAAGGTCCGCGTGCCTTCGACGGAGGGGGCGTTGTACCGCGTCGTCTCGTAGATGTCGTACGTACCGCCGTCGCTGGTGACGGTGCCCTTGTACGTCCCCGTCGGCCGGTAGGTGCCCCAGTTGTCGACGACGTAGTACTCCACGAGCGGGTTCGACGTCCATCCGTAGAGGGACAGGTATCCGTTGCCGGACGGGTTGAAGCTGCCCGAGTAGTTCACGGTCCTGCGCCCGCCGTTACTCCAGCCCTTTCCGGCGACGAAGTTCCCGCAGTTGGTCCACGAGGTCCGGTAGTTGCCGCCGGCCGACAGGGTCATGGAGACCGACCCGCCGCCATCGGTCCAGAACGAGTAGTAGTAGCCGTTGTTGGTGCCGGTCTGACTGGTGGTGATCGTCGTGTCGGCGTACGCGGCGCCGGGCAGCATCATCGCGGACGTGGCCAGCGCCAGAGCACCGGCACGGACGATGAAGCTTCTACGGTTGATCGGGTGGGCGGGGGCGTCGTTCAAGAACATGCTTCCTCCTCGTGAACGCTGGCGGGGCCAGGCCGCGGCGAGCTCGGTGGAGCGAGCATGCGCCCGTTTCAGAGTGCCGTCAACGATAAATTTCGAAAGATTTCGCTCACACAATCAGCCATCCAGCGCCACAAATACGCCGTGACCTGCCGGGAAGATGGCATACGACGTTCACCCACGCACGTGAAAACTGATGAAAGTCCGACTGGAGCCACAAGGACTTCGAAACATTTCGAAGCGCCTAGCGGGGCGGTGCGACCAGGCCCGTGTCGTAGGCGATGATGACGAGCTGTACGCGGTCGCGGGCGGCCAGTTTGGCCAACAGGCGCGTGACGTACGTCTTCACCGTGGCCATCGTGATGCAGAGGTCGGCGGCGATCTCGGTATTGGACAGGCCGCGGCCGACGAGGGTCAGTACCTCGCGTTCGCGGTCGGTGATGGCGTCGAGTGGGCGTCGGCCGGGAGCCGGTTCGGGCCGCCCGGCGAACTCCTCGATCAGGCGGCGGGTGACGCTCGGGGCGATCAGGGCGTCTCCGGCGGCGACGACGCGGATCGCGGCGAGGATGTCCTCCAGTGCCATGTCCTTGACCAGGAACCCGGACGCACCCGCGCGCAGGGCGGCGTAGACGTGGTCGTCGTCGTCGAACGTGGTCAGGACCACGACTCGCGCCGTGCCGGGGCCCGTCGTGATCAGCCGGGTGGCCTCGATCCCGTCCATACCGGGCATGCGGAGGTCCATCACCACGACGTCGGCGCCGGTGGTCTCGGCCAGGTGGACCGCCTCGGCACCGGTGCCGGCCTCGCCGACGACGTCCACATCCGGAGTATCGGTGATGACCATCTGCAGGGCGGCGCGTACGAGAGGCTGGTCGTCGGTGAGCACGACGCGGACCGTCATCGGATGGTCCCTGCCGGTACGGGCAGGCGTGCCGTCACGCGGAAGCCGCCTTCGGGACGTGGTTCGGCGGTGAAGTCGCCGTGCAGCAGTGCGACGCGTTCGCGCATTCCGGCCAGGCCGTACCCGGTGTCCACGGGACCGCCGCCCCGTCCGCCGTCGTCGACCCCGATGGACAGTTCCTCGTCGCCGTAGTCGATGGACACCTCGCAGGAGTGGGTGCCCGCGTGGCGCACCACGTTGGTGACCGCCTCCTGGATGATCCGGTAGGCGGACACGTCGATCTCCGGAGGCAGCGGGCGCCGCTCCCCCAGCCACCGCACGTCGACGCGTACGCCGGCGGCCGTCGTCGCCGCGGCCAGGCGTTCGACGTCCGCCAGGCCGGGCGCCGGATCGAGCGGCTCCGCCTCGGGTTCCGCCTGGCGGAGCGCGCCGAGCATCCGGCGCAGGCCCGACAGCGTTTCCCGGCTGGCGGTCTCGACCTCGCCCAGCGCGTCGCGCGCGCGTTCCGGCTGGGTGTCGATGACCCGCCTCGCGGCACCGGCCTGCAGGGCGACGATGCCGATGCTGTGCGCGACCATGTCGTGCAGCTCGCGGGCGATCCGGAGCCGTTCGGCGGTGACCGCCTGGGCCGCGGCCTGGGCGCCGAGCTGCTGGGCGTGGTCGCGGGCCTGGTGCGTGGAGTTGCCGATGAGCCACGCGATGACGGCCGTCATGGCCACGGCCAGTTCCGTCGAGGTACCGACGCTCCACCCGCACAGCAGCCGCGTGGTCAGGTAACCGGCCAGGACGGCGAGCGTCAGGGCCAGCGCGGCGAGCGAGGTACGGCGCGGCCGGTCGGCCGCGATGAGGCACAGGGCGACGTCGACCGCGAGGAACTGCGCCGGCGGGATCGCCCCGACGCTCAGCGCGAGGGACGCGATGACGGAGCCGGCGAGCATCAGGACGAGCGCCGCGGTCGGGCGGCGGCGCAGCAGGCGGCTGCCGCCCAGCGCCAGGGCGGTGGCGACCGTCAGGGTCGTCAGGCCGTCCCATCGGTAGAACAGGGCCCCGGCGCGTACGGCGGGCTCCGCCTCACCCGGCAGCCTCATCCGGATGAGGAACGTGAACGCCCCGCCCGCACACCAGGTCAGGGCCGTCCAGGCCCCGGGCGGCACGCGCTTGAGCAGCGGAATCGGGGGCGTCGCGAGCATGCGCCGATGGTAGCCGCGCGGTGTCCGCCGGGCATCGGACCACGGGTGTACGACCACGGTCGACAGACGTCCCCGGCAAATGACGGCGATGGTCCGATGACGCGCCGGGGTGGCCGGCGGCACCGTTTGCCGGGTGATCGAAATGACCCCCCGACGCCACCGGATGAGGTTCGCGCGACTGGCGACCGCCACGGCCGTCGTGATGGTGACACCGACGGCGGGCGCGCTGCTGGCCGCACCCGGCGTGGCACGGTCGGGGCCGCCGGTGGGCGCCGCCGCGTGGCGTGCCGACGCCCGGCGGCTGCCGGATCCGGTGTCGGCCGACCCCGCCGCGGTAGGCGCCTTCCTGTCCGCCGCCGGTCCGGCCGAGCGGCGCGAGCTGGCCGACGCGTACCCGGGCGTGGTGGGCGACCTGGACGGCGCGCCGGTGGAGCTGCGGTACGCGGCGAACCGGCGTGCGATGCGCGCGGCCGGCTCCCCATACCGGGATCGTGCCGGGCGGTACCTGCTGTTCGACCCGCGCGGCCGAGGCCGGGTGGCGCAGGTGTTCGGCGACCTGCCGAGGGCGGATCGCATCGCCGTCCTCGTGCCTGGGGCGGGCGGCCGCGCGGCGAACTTCTGGCGAGGCGTGGGCGGCAGGCGACACCGCTCGCCAGCGGTGCAGGCCGCCGACCTGTACCGGGCGGCCGGTGACGCACGGCTCGCGGTGATCGCCTGGCTCGGCTACGACACTCCGCAGGGGATCGACGCGGCCGAGGCGCGCGAGGACCTGGCGCGGGCGGGTGCCATGGCGCTGGACCGGTTCGTGGCCGGTCTGGTCGCGGTCCGCCCCCAGGCGACCGTCGCGCTGCTGGGGCACAGCTACGGGTCGACGGTGATCGGCCTGGCCGCGCCCCGGCTGCCCCGGCAGGTGACGGACCTCGCGGTGTTCGGCAGCCCCGGGATGGGCGTGAACGACGTGACGCGGCTCGGCACCACGGCGCGAGTGAGGGCCGGGCAGTCCAGGCGCGACTGGATCCGGTGGGTGCCGGGCGTACGGGTGCTCGGGCTCGGCCACGGCGTGAAGCCCGCCGATCCGGGCTTCGGCGCCCGCGCATTCGCCACCGCGGACGTGACCGGCCACGACGGCTACCTCGCGCCCGGCACCGACTCGCTGGCCGCCCTGGCCCGCATCGCCGTATCCGGAGACCGGCCGTGACCACGATCGAGGTACCCGCGGGCTGGGCGGCGCGGATCGAGGCGGGGACGCCCGCGTACCGGGACCGTACGGTGGACGCCCTGAGGGCGGTGGCGACCGTCGGTGTGGTGCTCGGGCACTGGCTGGTGTCGGCGCTGCCGCCGGTGGCGCTGGTCGCGGTGACCGACGCGGTCCGCCCGTACGGCCTGCCGACGTGGCTCGCGCTGCCGGCCGTACCGGTGGCGTGGGCGGTGCCGTACCTGCTGGGCATCGCGCTGGCCGAGGGCGGCCTGGCCCGCCGAGTCGGTACGGCCCTGCTGCCGGCGGGCGTACTTGGTGGCGCCGCGCTGGTGTTCCTGGCCGGCTACCCGGCCCGCGCGGTGGGCGTACCGGGCGGCGGCTGGTCTAACCTCGATCCGCCTTCGCTGTTCACCCTGGCGCTGGCCGCCGCGCAGCTCGGCGCGTTCCTGCTGCTGCGGCCGCGGCTGGCCCGGTTGCTGCGGCGCCCCGCCGCCTGGGCGCCCGTCGCCGCGCTCAACCTCGGCGCGATGACCCTGTACTGCTGGCACCAGACCGCGCTGCTGCTGGTGACGTTCGCCGGACTACCGTTCGGTACGCTGCCGGGGCTGCTCGACCCGCCGACCGGCGACTGGCCCTTGCACCGGTTGCCCTGGCTGCCGGTCTTCGTCCTCGTCCTGGCCGGTCTGTGCGCGCTGTTCCACCGCTTCGAGACCCGCAAGGAGATCGCGTGCTCATCGAACGCCGACTGGCCGAGCTCGGGCTCGAACTCCCCGAGCCCATGACACCGCCGCCCGGCGCGGAGCTGCCCTTCCCCTGGGTACGGGTGTGGAACGGCCGGGCGTTCGTCTCCGGCCACGGCCCGCTGATGCCTGACGGCTCGATGCCCAAGGTGCTGGGCAAGGTCGGCGCCGAGGTCTCGGAGGAGGACGCCTACCTGGCGGCCCGGTCGACCGCGCTGGCCGTCCTGGCGAGCCTGCGCCGCGAGCTGGGCGACCTCGACCGGGTCACCGCCTGGCTGCGGGTGTTCGGCATGGTCAACACCGCACCGGGCTTCACGCGTACGCCGCTGGTGATCAACGGCTTCTCCGACCTCATCCTGGAGCTGTGGGGACCGGAGGCCGGTGCGCACAGCCGCTCCGCGGTCGGAATGGCCGAGCTGCCGTTCCGGATCCCGGTGGAGATCGAGGCCGAGGTCGCCATCGACTGAGGCCACCGTAGGGTGCTCTGATGACCTTCTCCGTACGGGTCCTGGTCCGCGGCTACGAGCTGGACACCCAGGGCCACCTCAACTCGGCCGTCTACCACCAGTACGGCGAGCACGCCCGCTGGGAGTGCCTGCGCGCGGCCGGTATCCCGACCGACAAGCTGCTCGCGAGCGGCGTCGGCCCGGTGCAGCTCGAGTGCACCATCAAGTTCGCGAACGAGCTGCGCGGTGGCGACGAGGTCGACGTGTCGTGCGACTTCGTGTGGGGCCCGGGCAAGACGTTCCGCCTGGTCCAGGAGTACGTACGCGCCGACGGCACCCCATGCGCGTCGATGACGTCGGTGTGCGGCTTCTTGAAGCTCGAGGAGCGCCGCCTGCTCGAGGACCCGGGCGCCCACCTGAGGGCCATCGCCGATGACCCCTCGGTGCTCAACCTCTGACGTCCGAGCGCGGCACCCGGATGTACCACCGGATCCACGTCATGATCACCGGGTCACGTACCCGTGAGAAGGGCGTTGCCGGTGTTGAGAAGAACCCTGTCCGCGTTAATCGTCCCGATCGCGGCGTGCGTCGCCGCGGTCCAGGCACCGGCCGTGGCCACCGCCGACCCACCGTTCCGCTACACCGGGTCCTGGCGGGTCTGGCCCGGCGTGACGTTCCGTACCTTCGAGATGATCGGCGTGGGCGGTCCGGCCGTCGGCGACCTGTTCGAGGTCGACCTGCGCGAGCCGCGGGTGAGCCTCGGCCTGCTCCACCCGCCCGCCGTCGCGGCGCGCGCACAGGTATCGCGGATGGCGGACGCCCAGCACGCGGTCGCGGGCGTCAACGGCGACTTCTTCAACATCAGCGAGACCCATCCGGGCGTACCGCCGACGGGCTCGGCGGTCGGGCCCGAGGTCGCCGACGGGCGTGACCTGAAGGCGGCCGTACCGGACGGGCAGCGGTTCGGTCCGCTGCCGCCCATCGGCACGACCACGGAGACGGTCATCGGCGTCGGCCGGGACCGGATCGGCCGCGTGTCCACCCTGCACCTGGCCGGGACCGTCCACGTTCCCGAGGGCACACTCCCGCTCGGCGGGCTGAACCAGTACGCGCTGCCGGTCGGCGGCATCGGCGCCTACACGGCGGCCTGGGGAACGGTCTCCCGACGGCGCGCGGTGTGCGGCACCGACCTCGTACGCGGCGCACCGTGCAGTACCGACATCGCGGAGGCCGCCGTACGGCACGGCGTCGTGACGGGCGTCGCCGACACGGTCGGCGCGGGCCCGATCCCGCCGGACACGACCGTGCTGGTGGGCCGGGATGCGGGCGCCGACGCCCTGCGCCGGCTGCGGCCGGGTCGGCACGTCCACGTCGGCTACCACCTGACCGGTCCCGAGCACCTGCGCTTCGCGGTGGGCGGCTTCCCGATCCTGCACGACGGCGCGGCACCCGTGGACCTGGACCCGGTCACCCTCGCGGGCCGTACGGCGGCCGGGGTGAGCCGGAACGGACGGCGTGTGTACCTCGTCGTCGTGGACGGCCATACGGCGCTGAGCAACGGCACGACCATCGCCGAGCTGGCGGCGGTGGTCCACCACGTCGGCGCCGACGACGCTCTGGACCTCGACGGAGGCGGCTCGACGACCCTCGTCCTGCGCGCGCCGGGCGAACCGTCCGCGAGCGTCCGCAACGTACCGTCCGGCTCGGCCGAGCGCGCCGTCGCCAACGGCATCGGGGTGTTCGTCCGCCCGTGAGAGGTCGCGCCGGGGCCACTCCGGTCCGGCCCCGGCGCCCTCATTGAACGCGCTGAATGGCCGATGATCAATCTGTCGGATATGGCGGTCTTGTCGCGCTGATTGGGGTAATGGCTCACTGGAGCAATGGACCAGACGAAGGATTCGACATGGGCATCCCCCTGCTCAGCGACATCCGCGACCAGGCCTCCGGCCTCGACCGCGACCAACGCAACGCGTTCCTCGCCGCCTTCCTCGGCTGGACGATGGACGCCTTCGACTACTTCCTCCTCATCTTCGTCATCACCGAAGTCGCCAAGGATTTCGGGACCTCGGCCGAGAAGGTCACCGTCGCCACGACGCTGACCCTCATCGCCCGGCCGCTCGGCGCCTACGTCTTCGGAATCTGGGCGGACAAGGTCGGCCGGCGATTGCCGCTCATGGCCGACGTCATCTTCTACTCGGCCGTCGAGTTCGTCTCCGGTTTCTCGACCTCGCTCACCATGCTGCTGGTGCTGCGCTTCCTGTACGGCCTCGGCATGGGCGGCGAGTGGGGGCTCGGCGCATCCCTGGCGATGGAGAAGATGCCGGTCAGCAAGCGGGGCTTCTACTCCGGGCTGCTGCAGGTCGGCTACTCGACGGGCTACCTCGTCGCCGCCGTCGCGTACTTCGTCATCACGCCGGTCTTCGGCTGGCGCGGCCTGTTCATGTTCGGCGCCGTGCCGGGGCTCATCGCGCTGTACGTCCGCTACCGCGTCCGTGAGTCGGAGGCCTGGGAACGTACCAACGAACGCCTCCAGGTCACCCGTACGCCACTGCGCAAGGTCTTCTTCGACCGCAAGGTCCTGCTCCGGTTCTTCTACCTCGTGCTGCTGATGACGGCCTTCAACTTCATGTCGCACGGCACGCAGGACCTCTACCCGACGTTCCTGAAGAAGGGCCTGACCCACACTCCGGACTACGCGGTCGGCATCGCGGTGATCTACAACATCGGCGCGATCCTCGGCGGCGTCCTGGTCGGCACGCTGTCGCAGCGTCTCGGCCGCCGTCGCGCCATCGTCGGCTCCTCACTCCTGGCCCTGCTGGTGGTCCCGCTGTTCTCCTACTCCCACAGCACGGCGTTCCTGGCGCTCGGCGCGTTCCTGATGCAGTTCTTCGTCCAAGGCGCCTGGGGCGTCATCCCGGCCCACCTCACCGAGATGTCACCGGACGCCATCCGCGGCTTCTATCCCGGCGTGACCTACCAGCTCGGCAACCTGCTCGCGGCGATCAACCTCCCCCTGCAGGAACGCCTGGCGGACGCCCACGGCTACTCGTTCGCGTTCGCGGTCGTCGTGGCGCCCACACTCCTCGTCGTGGTCCTGCTGACCGCGTTCGGCAAGGAGGCCCACAGCGTGGCGTTCGGCCGTGACCAGGTAACGGTCGCCCCGGCGGAGGTCCCATCCGGCGGCTCATGACCGCCGCGCTCGCCGGCGGCCACTGACGCGCCCGGCGCGTCAGTGGCCGCACCCGGCGAGCGCGTCACGCGCCTCGTTCTCCTCGACCGCCATTCCGCGCCGGCCGAACACCGCGATCGCGTCGCGGTACTGCTCCCTGGCCTCGGGGAGGCGCCCGGCCCGCCGCAGTACGCCCGCGAGCGACACCCGGGTCCGCGCCGCGAACCATTCGTCGTGCCGGCCGATGTGCATGAACGCCGCGGTGAACGACTCGATCGCCTCGTCCAGCCGGTCGAGGCCGGCCAGTGCCTCGCCGCGCTGCGCCAGGTGGCGCGAGAGACCGAGGATGTGACCGGTGTCCTCGCAGAGCCCGATGCCCTCGTCGCTGAGCGTCAGGGCCCGTTCCGGGTTCCCGATCGCGAGCAGAACGCTCACCAGCATCCACAGAGCCACCCCGTGCCAGGTGCTCACGCCGAGCTCGGCCGTGATCCGAAGCGCCTGGTCGCAGAGCGCCACCGCCTCGGCGTCCCGGCCGTCCGCCTGGGCGAGCGAACCGAGCGTCGACAGGCACATGAACATGGTGTGCCCGTCTCCGGACGCTCGCGCCAGGTCCAGGCCGGCCCTGGCGTCCCGCTCGGCGCCGCCGCCGCCCGCCGCCCGCGCGCAGAACGCCCGGCACGAGAGCGCCACGGCCAGCCGGCCGTCGTCCTGTGGCGTGTTCCGGTGGACGCGCACGCATTCGTCCAGGAGCCCCACCGCGGCATCGAACCGCCCGAGGTCCGGCCCCAACACCATGGCGAGTCTGAGCCGGGCGTCCGCCGCCGCCGGTACGTCGCCCGCGTCCTCGGCGGCCGTGACGATGGTCCGCCACATGCGTTCGGCCTCGTTCCGGAGGCCCTGGAGATGCTGGTAAGCCGCCAGCCGTACGGCGATCGCGGCGGCGAGAGGGTACTGACCGGCCGCGCACGCGGTGTCGGTCAGCGCGAGGAGGCTCCGCAGTTCGCTGCCGATCCAGGCCGACGGTGAGTCGCCGGCCGGCTCGGTGCCGGGCGGGAGCTCTCGCGGGACCCGGCGCACGGGGGGTGCGAAGAACGGGGACGGCGGCAGCGCCCGATCGGCCACGTCGAGGACGTCGAGCCAGCCCGCGAGCAGCGCGGACAACGCGGCGTCCGCGTCGGGATCGGCCGAGCACAGCTCGGTCGCGTAGTCGCGGACCAGGTCGTGCTGGCGATAACGCGGCTGGCCGAGGGCATCGACGCCGTCCTGCATCAGCAGATGCCGATCGACCAGCTCGTCCATCACCGGTCCGGGCGGGGCGCCTCCCAGGAGGACACCGACGGCCCACGGGGCGAGGTTCCCCGCCCCGGCCCACGCCAGCCGGCGGAAGACACGTTGCGCCGTCGCGCTGAGCATCGCGTACGAGCCGGCCAGTGCCGACCGCACCGCCCGGTCGCCGTACGTCAGGACGTCCAGCCGGGAAACGCCGTCCGCGAGCTGCCGCGCCAGCCGGCCGGGCTGCCAGGACGGCCGGGTGGCCAGCCGGGATCCGGCGATCAGCAACGCGAGCGGCAACCCCGAGCACGCGGTGATGATGTCCCTGGCACCGCCCGGATCCGCCCCGACACGTGGACCGGCAAGCCGGGTGAGCATCGCCATCGCCTCGTCGTGCGACAGCGGATCCAGGCTCAGGATCTCACCGCCGGCGACGCCGGAGGACTGTACGCGGCTGGTGATCACGACACCGCAGCCCGGCCCGCCCGGTAGCAGCGGCGGTATCTGTCCCGGTCCGGCGGCATCGTCGATCACGACCAGCATCCGGCGTCCGGCGAGGCAGGACCGATACATGGCGGCGCGGTCCTCGAGGCGTTCCGGCACGTGCTGCGCGGCCACCCCGAACACGTGCACGAGCGCCTCGTACAGGGCGAACGCCGGGTCGCGCGGTGTCGCGCCGGCCCCGGCCATGGGGAAGTACAGCTGCCCGTCCGGGAAGTGCCGTGCCACCTGATGGGCGACGTGGACGGCCAGCGCCGTCTTGCCGACCCCCGGCATGCCGACGATCTGCACGACCGGGGGGCCGTGACCGGGTGAGGCGGTGAGCCGCCGGACGAGCCTGGCGATCTCCGGGGTTCGGCCGGTCCAGCCGTTCACGTCGGGCGGGAGCTGCCGCGCCAGCGGCCGGGTGGCATGTGGGAGAGCGGCCTCCCGCGGAAGCCAGGGCCGCGGCTCCTCGAGTATCGGATCGCGGGCGAGGACCAGCGCCCGCATCCGCACGAGCTCCTCCCCCGCCGTCAGCGCCTCTCGGCCTAGGAGCGCCACCGCGTCGTCGTACGCGGTCACGGCGGCGCTCGCGCGTCCCGAGCGGTAGAGGGCGAGCATGAGCCGCGCCCACAGGTGTTCCTCCAACGGCTCATCCGTCACCGCCAGGCGCAGCTCACTCACCAGCCGGAGGTGATCACCGAGCAGGAACCGTACGTCGACGAGCGCGTCCCTCGCGGCGTGGAACTCCTCGAACAGGCTCCGGTAGAGCGCGGCCGTACGTACGGTCACGGGAAAGTCGTGCAGGATCGGCGGCCGCCACATCCGTACCGCGTCGGTGAGCCGTCCCTCGGCGCGATCGGGCCGCCCGTCGCCGGCGAGGTCCTGTCCCAACCGGAGGAGGTCCCGGAAGGTGTCGAGGTCGACCTGGTCACCGGCCTCGAGAGCCAGTTCGTAACCGCGCCCGCGGATGCTCCTGAGCCGGCCGTCGAGGGCCTCGCGAGCGCGGCTCATCAGCGTGGTGACTCCGGACTCGGCGCTGCGCGGCGGGACGTCCCACAGCCGCTCGGCCAGCTGGCCGGACGTCATCGTCCTCGTCGGGGTCGCCGCCAGCAGCGCGATCGCCTGCCGGGTCTTCGGATAGGGGACGGCCTGCGGCGCGGAATCGCCGGCACGGCGTACCTCGACAGGCCCCAGCACGCGAAGGTCCACCGGCGGTCCCCTCAGCCTTCCACTCGTCTCCGGCCAGACCCCGGTGGCCTGTGACGAGGTTTTGACAGAAAAATGATCACGGCCGTATAGCGTCCCAGATCGCGTACCGACAAGAACTCCCCTATCCGTTTAGGACGCCCCTAAATGACGACATTCACCCTTCCGCGATTCCCGGCCGCACCGCCGCCCCATCCACTCGGGCTCGCCCCGATCTTCGCTCAGCTGCAGGAACACGATCCCGTGGCCAGGATCGACTACAACGGCGCTCCCGCTTGGCTGATAACCCGCTACCACGACGCCCGGTACGTACTATCCCGCCCCGAGCAATTCAGCCGGGAAGGGGCCGAGGAGCGCAATACGCTTTCTCTCCGGCCGACCGGGCTACTGTCCGATATGGATGGCGCGGATCATCAGCGTCAGCGCAGGCTCGTCACCGGGTTCTTCACTCCCCGCGCGATGGAGGGCCTGCGCGGCCGGATCCGCCGGATCACCGACGCGTGCCTGGACGAGCTCACCCAAGACGGTCCCGTCGCGGATTTCGTCACGCATGTGGCGCTGCCGCTGCCGGTCACGGTGATCTGCGAACTGCTCGGCGTACCGCAGGGCGACCGGATGAGGTTCCGGCACTGGGGAGACGCGTTCCTGTCATCCGGGGCGTTCAGCCCGGAAGAGGTCGCCGACGCGCTCGCCGGCCTTCGCGGCTACATCCGGGAGCTCATCGGGCAGCGGCGGCGCGACCCGAGCGACGACCTGCTCGGTGACCTCGTCCGGGTCACCGACGTCGACCACGGGCTCACCGAGGACGAGCTCACGAACCTCGCGCTGGGCACCTTCGTGGCCGGGTACGAGACCACCGCCAGCCAGCTCACGAACATCCTCTACACCCTGTTGACCCGCCCGGAGCTGTGGCGATGGCTACGGGAGCACCCCGAGTCGGTGCCCGCCGCCGTCGAAGAGCTCATGCGCTACGTGCCGCTCGCGTCGGATCTCGGCCTGCCACGGATCGCGACCACCGGCGTCAACGTCGGCGGCACCGCGATCGAGGAGGGCGCCACGGTCTTCATCGCCCGTCCGACGGCGAACCGTGACCCGCTCGTCTACGACGACCCGGAGACGATCAGCTTCACCCGCGAGAAGCCGGCGCCCCACCTCGGCTTCGGATGGGGCGCTCACCACTGTGTCGGCGCCCTGCTCGCGCGTGCGGAACTCGAGGAGGCCATCGCGGCCCTGCTGCGCCGTCTCCCGGCCCTCCGCATCGCCGTCGCCGAAGAGGACATCGTCTGGAAGAAGGGGATGCTCATCCGTGGCGTCGAAGCCCTCCCCGTGACCTGGCGTGACCGGTGATCACGATGGTCCGCACCATCCCCGCGGAGGGTGGCGTCTCCGCCTGCTGGTGGGTGGAGGACGGCGCCTTGATCATCTGCCTCGCGGAGGACCTCACGGAACTGGAACGAAAGCGCTATGAAAGGCAGGCGAGGTTCGAGCACGGCCTGAGCCCGTGAATCCGCGAGCGTCTCGTTCTCCGGTGATGGTGTGACCGGCCGAGGCGTGTGCCGACGCCGGGACGCGCCATCGGGTATACAAGACGCTCCGGCCGGGGCATTCGCCTAACCCACCGGGTGCGTGAACAATCAACGGGGTCGTGTCCACGGATGCCGAGGAGAGCGATGCAGGAAGTGTGGCCCGGCACGCCGTATCCTCTGGGCGCCAGCTGGGACGGTACCGGCACGAACTTCGCGTTGTTCTCCGAGGTGGCGCACCGGGTCGAGCTGTGCCTGTTCGACGACGACGGCCGGGAGACGCGCTTTGAGCTGCCCGAGGTCGACGGGTTCGTCTGGCACGCCTACTTCGTCGGCATCGGGCCCGGCCAGCGGTACGGCTACCGGGTGCACGGGCCCCACGAGCCGCGCGACGGCCATCGGTGCAACCCGGCCAAGCTGCTCCTCGACCCGTACGGCAAGGCCATCGACGGCGACCTGCGGTGGCACGAATCGGTGTTCTCCTACCGGTTCCTGGCCCCGACGGAGCTGAACGACGAGGACAGCGCGCCGTACCTGCCGAAGAACGTCGTGATCAACCCGTTCTTCGACTGGGGCGACGACCGGGCGCCGCGCACGCCGTACCACGAGACGGTGATCTACGAGGCCCACGTCAAGGGCCTGACGAAGCGCAACCCGCACATCCCGGAGCACCGCCGCGGCACGTACGCGGGCATCGCGCATCCGGCGACGATCGAGCACCTCGTCGAGCTGGGCGTGACGGCCCTCGAGCTGATGCCGGTGCACCAGTACGCCTCCGAGCACGGCGTCGTCGCGCGCGGGCTGTCGAACTACTGGGGCTACAACACGGTCGGCTTCTTCGCCCCGCACCACGCCTACTCCTCCTCCGGGCGGCTCGGGGAGCAGGTACTGGAGTTCAAGTCGATGGTGCGCTCGCTGCACGACGCGGGCATCGAGGTCATCCTCGACGTGGTCTACAACCACACGGCCGAGGGCGACCACCTCGGCCCGACCCTGAGCTTCCGCGGCATCGACAACGGCGCCTACTACCGGCTCAGCGACACCGATCGGCGCTACAACCTCGACTACACCGGCTGCGGCAACAGCCTCAACGTCCGCCACCCGCACGCGCTTCAGCTGATCATGGACTCGCTGCGCTACTGGGTGACCGAGATGCACGTGGACGGGTTCCGGTTCGACCTGGCCTCCGCGCTGGCGCGGGAGTTCCACGACGTGGACCGGCTGGCGGCCTTCTTCGACCTCGTGCAGCAGGACCCGGTGGTCTCGCAGGTCAAGCTGATCGCCGAGCCCTGGGACGTCGGTGAGGGCGGCTACCAGGTCGGCAACTTCCCGCCCCTGTGGACCGAGTGGAACGGCAAGTACCGCGACTCGATCCGCGACTTCTGGCGCGGCGAGCCGGTCATGCAGGAGTTCGCCTCTCGGCTGACCGGCTCCAGCGACCTGTACGCCGACGACGGCCGACGGCCCTTGGCCTCGATCAACTTCGTCACCTGCCACGACGGGTTCACCCTGCACGACCTCGTCTCCTACGACCACAAGCACAACGAGGCCAACGGCGAGGACAACCGCGACGGCACCGACGACAACCGCTCGTGGAACCACGGCACCGAGGGCGAGTCGGACGACCTCGCGATCAGCGCGCTGCGCACGCGGCAGAAGCGCAACTTCATCGCCACCCTGTTCCTGTCGCAGGGCGTGCCGATGCTGTCGCACGGCGACGAGATGGGCCGCACCCAGCTCGGCAACAACAACGCCTACTGCCAGGACAACGAGCTCGCCTGGATGCCCTGGCGGGCCGACGAGGAGCTCATCGGCTTCGTCAAGAGGATGGCCCTGCTCCGCGCCGACCATCCGGTCTTCCGGCGCCGCCGATTCTTCCAGGGCAGCACCGAGCCCGGTGAGCCGGACGGGCAGCGCGACATCGCGTGGCTGACGCCCGACGGCAAGCAGATGACCGACTCCGACTGGAACATCGGGTACGCGCGGGCGGTCATCGTCTACCTCAACGGCGACGCGATCACCGAGCCGGACACGCGCGGGCAGCGGGTCCGCGACGACTCGTTCCTGCTGCTGTTCAACGCGCACTCGGAGAGCATCACGTTCCGGATCCCGCACGCGGGCTTCGGCGAGCGCTGGGAGGTCGGCCTCGACACCGCGACCGACATGCTCGGCGAGCGGGAGCCGGTCAAGGCCGGCGACGAGATCGTGATGATCGACCGCTCGCTGCTCCTGCTGCGGCGGGTCAGCCGCGACTGACCTCGATGACGGTGAGCAGCACCAGCACGAAGGTCAGGATCGCCACCACGCCGTGAGCGGCCACCGCGACGCCGGGAACGCCCCGCTCGGCGCCGCGCGCGTGCTTGCCGCCCTCGCCGGTGAGCCACCGGGTGAACAGGACGAACCCCAGCAGGGCCACCAGGACGAGGCCGCCGAGGGCACTCCACGCGTAGACGGTCCGCGCGGTGACCAGGAAGATCACCCAGATCCCGAGCGCCATGACCGCGAGGGTGGGGTGGCCGAGCACGACCGCCGCCGGGAACCGCGTGACCTTCGTGCTCTGGCGCCACGGCCCTCCAGTGGAGAGCCAGCCTCGGAGGAGGTAGAGCCCGCCTCCGGTGGTCAGGATCCACGCGACTAATGCGGCGATCTCCACACGTCTTCCTCTCCCGAATTCGTGCTCTGCTGACCAGTCTTCCCGGAAAACCAGGATTTGATAAGCCGAACGCACTGATCCGGTCGCAAGACGTGACGAAGCGCTGTGCCACCCTGGATGTCATGTTGCGACTCGAACCGACGGGCTCCGACCAGTACGACCTCTCCGCTCTCGCGGAGGCGTACGCCTACCCGGATACGACTCCCTGGATGCGCGCCAACATGGTGGCCTCGGCCGACGGAGCGGCGACCCACGAGGGCCGCGCCGGGGGCCTCGGCGGCGCGGCCGACCGGCGGCTGCTGTCGCTGCTGCGCGGCCTGTCCGACGTCGTGGTGGCCGGCGCCGGTACGGTCCGCGCCGAGGGGTACGGCCCGGTGTTCCCCCGCGAAGCGTGGAAAGGGCTACGGAGGGGACGCCCGCCGACGCCGCCGATCGCGGTCATCTCCCGCACGCTCGACTTCGACTTCGACGCACCACTGTTCACGGAGCCGGTCAGCCGTACCATCGTCATCACCTGCGGAACCGCTCCGGAGGAGCGGCTGAAGACCTGTGGGAAGCACGCCGAAGTGATCGTCACCGGAGAGCAGTCCGTGGACGTCGGGGCAGCGATGGACGCCCTCGCCGACCGCGGGCTCACGCGCCAGCTCACCGAGGGCGGCCCGAGGCTGCTCGCCCAGCTCGTCGAGGCCGACCGCGTCGACGAGCTGTGCCTGACGGTGAGTCCCATGCTCACCGCCGGGTTCGCACCCCGGATCCTCGACGGTCCGGTCACCGGTCCGGTCCCGCTGCGGCTCGGCCACGTACTCGAGGACGAGGGATTCCTCTTCCTCCGCTATGTAAGGAGATGAGCTCATGGATCTCCCCGTGAGCCCGCCGCTGGCCCCGATGCTCGCCAAGGCCGTCAAGGAGCTGCCGCGCGGAGATCTGCTGTACGAGCCCAAGTGGGACGGGTTCCGGTCGGTCGTCTTCCGCGACGGCGACGAGGTGGAGATCTACGGCCGCAACGGCAAGCCGCTCGGCCGGTACTTCCCCGAGCTGGTCGAGGGGTTCCTCCGCGAGCTGCCCGAACGCTGCGTCCTGGACGGCGAGATCGTCGTACGCGGCGGGTCCGTACTGGACTTCGAGGCGCTCCAGCAGCGCATCCACCCGGCCGCGTCCCGCATCAAGCTGCTGGCCGAGCAGACCCCCGCGGCGTTCGTCGCCTTCGACCTGCTCGCCATCGGGTCCGAGTCCCTGATGGCGGCGCCCTTCGGCGAGCGGCGCGCCCGGCTGACCACGGCGCTGGCCAAGGCCGGCCCGCCGGTCCACATCACCCCGGCCACCGACTCCTACGACGTCGGCCTCCGGTGGTTCGAGGAGTTCGAGGGCGCCGGGCTCGACGGCGTGATGGCCAAGCCCCTGGCCGGCGAGTACCAGCCCGACAAGCGCGCGATGTTCAAGGTCAAGCCGGAGCGCACCGCCGACTGCGTCGTGGCCGGCTTCCGCTGGCACAAGTCCGGCCCGATCGTCGGATCGCTGCTGCTCGGCCTGTACGAGGGCGACCGGCTCCAGCACGTCGGCGTGTCCGCGTCGTTCCCGATGAAGCGCCGCGTCGAGCTGGTGGACGAGCTGGCGCCGTACCGGATGAAGGACCTGGCCGGGCACCCGTGGTCGGGGTGGGCCGAGCAGACCGAGGCGACCGCCGACCGGATGCCCGGCGCGGTCAGCCGCTGGAACGCCAAGAAGGACCTTTCCTGGGTGGCGCTGCGGCCCGAGCTCGTCGTCGAGGTCGCCTACGACCAGATGGAGGGCCGGAGGTTCCGGCACACGGCGCGGTTCCGCCGCTGGCGTCCGGACCGCGATGCGGCCTCCTGCGGCTACGACCAGCTCGAGGTGCCGGTCGCCTACGACCTCGACGACATCCTCGGCTGACCGCCCCGGCTCAGTCCTTGCGGGCCTTGCTGGGCTGCACGCGCTTGGGCTCGCCCTCCATCTTCGGATAGTTGGGCGGGTAGGGCATGTCGCCCAGGCCGCGGTCGCGCTCGTCGCGCTCGGCCCACTCCAGCAGCGGCTCGAGGGAGAACGCCTGGTCATCGATTGCGGCGTGCAGGTCGCCGAGCCGCGCGAAGCGCTCCGGCATGGTCGCGATCGTGAAGTCGTCGGTCTCGACGTCGGGCAGCTCGTCCCAGGTCACGGGCGCCGAGACCGGCGCGTGCGCCTTCGGACGGACGCTGTAGGCCGACGCGATCGTACGGTCGCGGGCGTTCTGGTTGAAGTCGACGAAGATCTTCTCGCCGCGCTCCTCCTTCCACCAGTTGGTGGTGACCAGGTCGGGCATCCGCCGCTCGACCTCGCGCCCGAGGGCCAGCGCGCAGCGGCGTACCTCGGTGAAGGTCCAGCGCGGCTCGACCCGTACGTAGACGTGCACGCCGCGGTTGCCCGAGGTCTTCGGGAAGCCGGTGTAGCCGAGCTCGCCGAGGATCTCGTGGACCGCCCCGAGTGCGACCTTCTTCGCGTCGGCGAAGTCGGTGCCCGGCTGCGGATCGAGGTCGATGCGCAGCTCGTCGGGGTGGTCGACGTCGGAGCGGCGTACCGGCCAGGGGTGGAAGGTCAGGGTGCCGAGGTTGGCGCCCCAGGCGACGGCGGCCGGCTCGGACGGGCACATCTCGTCGGCGTGGCGGCCGCTGGGAAAGGCGATCCGCGCGGTCTCGATCCAGTCGGGGATGTTCTTCGGGACGCGCTTCTGGAAGAAGGCGTCACCGCGGTTGTCCATGCGGGTCGACAGCTTCGCGCCCTCGAAGACGCCGCCCGGCCACCGCTCGAGCGTGGTGGGACGGTCCCTGAGCGCGCGTACGACGCCGTCGCCGACGGCCAGGTAATAGTTGACCAGATCGAGCTTGGTCTCCTGCCGGGCCGGAAAATAAATCTTGTCCGGGTTGGTGACCTTGACAACGCGGTCGCCTACTCGGACCTCCACGTATGGGGACGCCATGGTGGGAACGCTACTCCCCCGCACCGACACGATCACCTGCGGCGGGATGACGGACCGCCACGTCGTGGTTGTCTTGGGCATGACCATGATTCGCAAGAGCGACGACGAGTGGAAGGCCCAGCTGTCTCCTGCGGAGTACCACGTGCTTCGCGAAGCGGGCACCGAAGCCCCCTGGAGTGGCAAGTACGTCGCCACCAAGACCGTCGGCGTCTACCGGTGCCGGGCCTGCGACGCGGAGCTGTTCCGTTCGGACACCAAGTTCGACTCCCACTGCGGATGGCCGAGCTTCTACCAGCCGACCGGCTCGGACGCGGTGGTCCTCCTCCAGGACACCTCGCTGGGCATGGTCCGCACCGAGGTCCGCTGCGCGAGCTGCGACTCCCACCTCGGGCACGTCTTCGAGGGCGAGGGCTACTCCACCCCCACGGACCAGCGCTACTGCATCAACTCCGTCAGCCTGCAGCACGAGACCGAAGACGACGCGTAGGGGCGTCTGGACCTGGTAGGCCAGGTCACGGCACGCGGTTGAGCCGGCAGTCGTCCTGGGCGTCCATCTTGTTGGCCAGTACGGGGTAGCCGGCGGCGCGGCCGGCGTGCACGAAGACCACCGGGGTCTGCCCTCGGCCCTCGAGGTAGGCCGCGGCGGTCTCGCACAGCGCGATGGCGGTCTTGGAGTCGCCGTCGGAGCCGGGCAGGTCGGTGTAGACGCGCAGCATCGGGCCGGTCCAGAGGATCTTGCTCACGTGCGCGGCGTCCGCCTGGTCTTTGACCTGGTAGTACGCGAGGGCGGCCTCGTCGCCCGAGCCCTTCGCGGGCTTGGCCGGCGTCAGGGCCGGGGGCTCCGGCCGGCGCAACGCGGGTACCGCCGTCACGACCACCTTGGACGGGCGGCGGTCCCCGGGTACGAGGTAGGCCGCCGTCGCCACGAGCCCGAGACCGGCGGCGCCGCCGAGCGCGATCCACGCCGGGCGCGAGGCGGCCACCGCTGCCAGTGAGCCGGGCACGCCGCCGACGCGCGCGTGACGGCCCTTACGACGCCGTGCCACAACCACGATGCTCCTTCGGCCGTGGTTCACGTGGAGAGCTCACCGCATGCGCGGTCCGGCCCCGGCTCCCGATCGGATCCTGCTGGATTCCGCCGGGCGACACGACGACGATGACCGAGTCTTGACCCTCTTACGGAAGAGCGGCGACCAGCTCGGTGACCGGTTTGCGGCTACCGGTGTAGAACGGCACCTCTTCGCGTACGTGCAGCCGGGCCTTGGAGGCGCGCAGGTGGCGCATGAGGTCGACGATGCGGTGGAGCTCGTCGGCCTCGAAGGCCAGGATCCACTCGTAGTCGCCTAGCGCGAACGAGGAGACCGTGTTGGCGCGTACGTCCGGGTAGCCGCGCGCCATCTTGCCGTGCTCGGCGAGCATCGCGCGGCGTTCCTCGTCCGGCAGGAGATACCAGTCGTAGGACCGGATGAAGGGGTAGACGCAGATGTAGCCGCGCTCCTCCTCATCGGCCAAGAACGCCGGGATGTGGCTCTTGTTGAACTCCGCGGGCCGGTGCAGCGCCATGACCGACCAGACCGGCTCGGAGGCACGGCCGAGCGCCGTACGGCGGAACCTGCCGTAGATCTCCTGGAGGTCGTCCGAGCTCGCCGCGTGCCACCAGAACATGTAGTCCGCGTCGGCGCGCAGGCCCGCGACGTCGTAGGCGCCGCGCGTCGTGACGTCCTTGGCGGCCATCTGCTCCAGCAGGTCCTCGACCTCACGGGCGACCGCGTCCCGATCGGCGTCGGCGAGGCTTCGCACCCGGAAGACCGACCACATGGTGTACCTGATCGTCTGGTTCAGGTCACGTGCCTTTGGCTTGTCCGCCGCTTCGCCGCTCACGGTCGTCTCTCCTTCTCGTCATGGTGGAACCCGCCGGTCATCGGCTCGGATCGCCGGCCGGTCGTTCCGCTTCGATTCTCCCTGACCCTCGAGGGTGCCCAGCACCCGGGCCGCCGCGGCGCGGGCGGTGCCGATGCACGCGGGCACGCCGACGCCGTCGTAGGCGGCGCCGCAGACCGCGAGGCCGGGCTGCCCGGCGACGGCGGCGCGGATCCGCGCGATCCGGTCGAGGTGGCCCACCGTGTACTGCGGGAGGCCGCCGCCCCACCGTGTCACCCGCGCGTCGACGGGAAGCTCGATGACACCCGCGGTACGGGCCAGCTCGGTCATCGCGATGGCCCTCAGCTCTCCGTCGGGCCGCTGGAGGGCCTGCTCGTCGCCGTGGCGGCCGATCGAGCAGCGCACCACCACCATGCCGGGCGCCCCGTCGGTCAGGTGCGGCCACTTGGTGGTGCTGAACGTGACCGCCTTGACGGTGCCGCCCTCGACGGCCGGTACGAGATAGCCGCTGCGCCGCAGCCGCGAGGGGAAGGCGCTGGCCGCGTAGGCCAGGGTGACGATCGCCATGCTCGCGTAGTCGATGCGGCCGAGCTCGGCGGCGGCGGCCGGCACCTCGTCGCTCAGGAGCCGCTGCGCGGGCCGTGCGGGCACGGCGAGGATGACGGCGTCGGCGTCGAGGTATTCCGGTGCACGCGTGGGGCCGATGGTGAGCCGCCAGCCCTGCGGGGTGCGCCGCAGCTCGCGGACCATCGCCTCGGTGCGGACCACGCCGCCGAGGTCGGTGAGCCGCGCGGCGAGCGCCTGCGGCAGCGCGCCCATGCCGTCGGTGAGGGTGGTGAACACCGGCCCGGCGTCGGCGGGCGCCGCGTCGCGCAGCGCGCGTGCGGCGGTGATCAGGGAGCGCCGGGTGCGGGAGGCGGTGGCGAGCCCCGGCATGGTCGCCTCGAACGACAGCTCCTCGGTACGCCCGGCGTACACGCCGCCCAGCAGCGGCTCCACCAGCCGGTCCACGACCTCGGAGCCGACGCGCGACCCGACCATCTCGGCCACGGACACGTCCTCGCCGCGCGGGGTCGCGGGCAGCGCCAGGTCGAGCGGCACGCGGGCGAGCCCGGCCGCGGACAGCACGCGCGAACGCGCCAGCGCGCCGAGGTCGGCGGGCACGCCCAGCACGTGCCCGGTCGGCATGTCGTGCAGCGCGCCGCGGCTCCAGATCGCGGCCGACGTCGTGCCGGGGAAGACCAGCCGGTCGCCCAGGCCGAGCTCGCGTACGAGCTCCAGGCCCTCCGGGCGGCGGGCGAGCATGGCCTCGGCGCCCTCGTCGACGGGCAGGCCGGCGATCTCGCTCACCCTGAGCTTCCCGCCGACGTCCGTACCGCCCTCCAGGAGGGTGACGGAGGCTCCGTTCTTGGCCGCCTGGTAGGCGGCGGTCAGCCCGGCGATCCCGCCGCCGACGACGACGACGCGGGCAGGGGTGGGCACATCGCTCATGACGTCCACGATCGCAGAGGTGGCGGGCAAGGGCATCCGGTGGTCCGTGACGCGCGGGCGCCACCATCGTGACCGGATCGCGATGGCGCGCGGCGAACGGTGACGTACGTCACGGCGTCTCAATCATATGAAGGCATTCCTGTTCGTGCTGGGCGCCGCGCTGGTCCTCACGGGCTGCGGGGGCGCGGTCAATGGTTCGGCCGGGAGCTCGCGCGGCGGGGACGCGGGCGCGGTCGCGCGGCCGGGAGGGCCCCCGGCTGCGAACCCGGCCGATCCGGCGTCCGTGACGCTGCCGGACCGCGCCGTCGTCTACACCGCGAACCTCACCGTACGGGCCTCGGACGTCTCCCGCGCCGCGGCCGGTGCGAAGCAGATCGTCGCTGCCGTGGGCGGTCACGTGGGCGAGGAGACCTCCACGGACACACCTGGATCCCGCCCGACCTCGACGATCACCTTCCGCGTCCCCTCCAGGCAGTACCAGGCCGTACTCGACCAGCTCGGCTCCTCGCGGATCGGCCGGAGGCTGTCTCTGCGGCAGGAGGCGGAGGACGTGACGCAGGAGGTCGCGGACGTCGACAGCCGCGTCAGGTCGGCCAAGGCCACCATCGCGTCCTTCCGCGCCCTGCTCGGCCGGTCGGGCAGCGTCAGCGAGGTCATCCAGGTCGAGCAGGAGATCTCCCAGCGGGAGGCCGACCTGGAGTCGCTCCAGGCACGGCAGAAGTCCTACCGGGACCGGACCGCCCTCGCGACCGTGACCCTGCGGCTCGAGAGCGGCACGGCGAACGCCCCCGGACACCGCCGGGCGACCGGCTTCACCGGAGGTGCGGCGGCCGGCTGGCGGGCGTTCACGGCGTTCGTGGGCGGCCTGGCGCTCGTGCTCGGCTGGCTGCTGCCGTTCCTCGTCGTGGCGGCGATGGCCGGGGTACCCGCGCTGTGGGTGTGGCGGCGCAGGCGTACCGCGATGCGGGTGCCGCGCGGAAGCACGGAAAGGACCGATGCGGTGTGAGCGCACGAAGTGATGGGTCAGGCCGAGGTGGACTGCTCGTGCACGAAGTCGGCGAGCCGCGCCAGGACGTCGGGGTCGGTGCCCGGCAGCACGCCGTGGCCGAGGTTGAACACGTGCCCCTCGGCGGTGCGGCCCTGGGCGAGGACGGTACGGGCCCGGTCCTCCACGACCTCCCACGGTGCGAGCAGGATCGACGGGTCCAGGTTGCCCTGGAGCGCCTTGCCGGCTTCGACGCGGCGTACGGCCTCGTCGAGCGGCACCCGCCAGTCGACGCCCACGACGTCGGCGCCGGCCTCGCCCATCTGGCCGAGGAGCTCGCCGGTGCCCACGCCGAAGTGGATCCGCGGCACGTCGTACGGCTCCATCGCGGTGAAGATCTTGCGGCTGTGCGACAGCACGGACCGCCGGTAGTCCTCCGGGCCCACGCCGCCGACCCACGAGTCGAACACCTGGATTGCCCGGGCGCCCGCCTCGACCTGGACCTTGAGGTAGGCGATCGCGATGTCCGCGAGCCGGTCGAGCAGCAACGCCCACAGCTTCGGCTCGCCGTACATCATGGCCTTCGTGCGGTCATGGGTCTTGGAGGGGCCGCCCTCGATCAGATAGGACGCGAGCGTGAACGGACCGCCCGCGAACCCGATGAGCGGCGTGCCGCCCAGCTCGCCCACGAGGGCACCGATCGCCTCGGTGACGTAGGGGACGTCGCCCGGCTCCAGCGGGCGCAGGCGGTCCACGCCCGCGGCGTCGCGGATCGGGTCGGCGATCACCGGGCCGACTCCCGGCTTGATGTCGAGGTCGATGCCGATCGCCTTGAGCGGCACCACGATGTCGCTGAAGAAGATCGCCGCGTCGACCGCGTAGCGGCGCACCGGCTGCATCGTGATCTCGGCGATGAGGTCCGGTCGCGCGCAGGCCTCCATCATGGGGATGCCGGCCCGCGCCTCGCGGTATTCGGGTAGCGACCGCCCGGCCTGGCGCATGAACCACACCGGCGTGTGCGGCACCGGGCGCCGGGCGCACGCGAGGAGGAAGGCGCTCTCCTCGCCCGTCTCCGGCGCGGGCGCCGCGATGCCGGTGGCCGGAGAGGGCGTGCTGAGCTGTCGGGTGTTCTGGACGTCATGCACAGTTGGATCGTCCCATGGACGAGCGTTCGACGTGCCCTGACCCCCGAATACGGTGGATGAGGGCCGCCAGGCCCCACCACGCGTCCGTTATGAGAATCTTCGGGACACGCCGAGCGACGTCCCGCGATCGCGCCGGGGCGCATGCGAGCGTGTGAGGCGCTCCAACCCTGCCGAGTCGAGGGAGGTCACTGACGCATGACTCTCACACGTCATTGTTCCACCTGTGACGACGAACGCCTGTTCGAGCAGCCCCCGTGCGCCGATGGCCACGGCCTGGACTGCCCCGAGTACGCGTGCGTCGAGTGCGGTATGGCGATCCTGGTCGGCGACGCTCCCGAGACCCCGGTCATCGTGCGGTCCCGGGCGGCTTGAGCCACCACACCATGCGCCCTAATCCCCCCATCGCGGGTGTGCCTCCAGCGGATCGGCCACGAGGCCGATGACGCCCCGAAACACCGCCGACGCACCGGCGCCATTCCGGTCCGTGGTCCAGACGCTGCGCGGCTTCGTCGACGCCGAGCCGACCCGCGCCGAGCTGGTCATCGAGGACATGCCCGCGCCGCAGCGGCTGGCGCCGTACGCCGCCGCGATCATGGCGACGGTCTACCGCGAGGACGACTCCGAGCTGGCCGTCGGCCGCCTCATCGTGCTGTACGACCCGGAAGGCCAGCGCGGCTGGGACGGCGACTTCCGTGTCGTCGCCTACATACGGGCCGATCTGGAGCCGGAGATCGCGGCCGACCCGCTGATCGCGCCGGTCGGCTGGAGCTGGCTCACCGAGGCGCTGGACGCGCGCGCGGCGGGCTACAAGGCCGCCTCCGGGACGATCACCCGCGCCGTGTCGGAGAGCTTCGGCGACAAATTCGAAGATCCAGCGACAACCGAACTCGAGCTCCGGGCGTCCTGGTCTCCGACGGATGAAAACACGGCCGGACATATCAACGCATGGTGTGACGTTCTCTGCCTTGCGGCTGGGCTGCCGCCCATAGGCGTCACCTCTCTGCCCGGTTCCGGAGTTTGACGGCGTACGGTAGGCGCGTGGGAGTGTCGGAAACAGACGTAGTACCACTACTCGAACCACGAGATGGGATCCCGCCGGTCATCGAGACCGCCGAGGCGCTCCAGCGCGCCATCGACACGCTCTCCGGTGGCGAAGGCCCGGTCGCGGTGGACGCCGAGCGCGCGTCCGGCTACCGCTACGGCCAGCGCGCCTACCTCGTACAGCTGCGGCGCAAGGGCGCCGGCACGTTCTTGATCGACCCGGTGCCCTGCGCCGACCTGTCCGCCCTGGACGCCGCGCTCGACGGTACCGAGATGGTGCTGCACGCCGCCACCCAGGACCTGCCCTGCCTGGCCGAGCTGGGCCTGGTGCCGGACGTGCTGTTCGACACCGAGCTGGCCGGGCGGCTGCTGGGCTATCCGCGGGTGGGCCTGGGCACCATGGTGGAGACCGTGCTCGGCTTCACGCTGGAGAAAGGCCACTCCGCGGCCGACTGGTCCACCCGCCCGCTGCCGGCCGACTGGCTCCGTTACGCCGCCCTCGACGTCGAGCTGCTGGTCGAGCTGCGCGACGAGCTCCGTGACGAGCTCGACGAGGCGGGCAAGCTCGGCTGGGCCGAAGAAGAGTTCGCCGCCATCCTGACCGCTCCGCCCAAGGAGCCGCGCCAGGACCCGTGGCGGCGCACCTCGGGGATCCACCGGCTGCGCACCCGCCGGAGCCTCGCCGTCGTACGCGAGCTGTGGACGGCGCGCGATCGGATCGCGCGCGACCGCGACCTGTCCCCCGGCCGGGTCCTGCCCGACGCCGCGATCGTCGAGGCCGCGCTCCAGCTCCCCCGCACCCCCGACGACCTGTCGGCGCTGCCGACGTTCCGCGGCCGCAACCCGCGCCGCCACGCCGCCGCCTGGTTCCGCGCCGTCCAGCGCGGCCGTACGCTCCCCGACCCGTCCCTCCCCGAGCACAGCCTGCCCGGCGAGGGCCCGCCGCCGGCCCACCGCTGGGCCGAGCGCGACCCGGCCGCCGCCGAGCGCCTCACCGCCACCCGCGCGGTCGTCGCCGCGCTGGCCGACGAGCACACCATGCCGACGGAGAACCTCCTCCAGCCGGACACCGTACGCCGGCTCGCCTGGAGCCCCCCGGACACCATCACCGAGGAGACCGTCGGCCTCGTGCTGACCGCGCTCGGATGCCGGTCGTGGCAGGTAGAACTCACGGCCACGCCGCTCGCCAAGGCGCTGGTCAGATTGGCGTCCAAGGGTGAGCTGTGAGCCGATCGTCACCGCACGGCTCGTCCTGCGACACCTCGGCCCCGACGCGGCGCGCGCCATCGCGGACGGTGACTACTCCGGTGTGAGCGCCGGACGTGGCTGGCCGACCGAGACGACGTCGCTGGTCGCCCGCCTCGCCGTCATCGACCCCGGCGCGCTGACCTGGCTCATCACGCATGAGGACCTGGTCATCGGCGAGTGCGGGCTCAAGCACGCACCGGACACCGACGGTACGGCCGAGATCGGCTACGGACTCGGCACCGGGTGGCGCTCGAAGGGCTACGGCACCGAGGCGATAGCCGCCCTCATGGACCGCCTGCACACCACGGCCACCTGCCGGCGCCTGACCGCCGAGGTGCACGAGACCAACGTCCCCTCACGACGCCTCCTCGAACGCCTCGGCTTCACCCTGGACCGCCCCGACCCACCCTTCCTCTGGTACGCCCGCGTCCTCACCTAGATCGTGTCCGGTTGGGCTTGGCCGCGCGGCAGGCTGAAGATCCACCGGACAAGCTCTGGCCGGAGCAGGGATCCGAGCTGCCGGTCGTTCAGTGGGTGGAGGGTGGCGGCGATGGTCGTGAAGTCCGGGTCGGTCCAGGTGTCGGTGGTCGTGAGGATCAGCAGGACGCCGTCACGTCGTTCGGCGTAGGAGGCATAGCCACTTCCGTTGTGCTCGTAGTCGCTGAGGTCCCAGGCGTTCCTTCCGGCGGGTTTGCACGCGCGGTCGGTGAAGGCGGTGTGCCCGTAGGTCTTGGGATCGGGGTGGTAGGGGGGAAGGTCCGAGATGAAGTAGGGCACGGCCTTGCAGGGGTCGGCATCGGCCGGTTCCACTTGGACGAAGGCGCCCATGTCGGAGTCGTCGCCGGAGAATCTCAGCACGGTACGGAAGCCGTGGGCGTCCGCCTCGATCCTGCGTACGGTGGTGCCGGGCCAGGCGACGGTCCGTATGAGTGAGCGGCCGGTCCCCGGGTGGGAGCGCCTCCAGCGGGCACCCGACGTGTCGGGATCGCTGGCGCAGGCGCTCAGGGCGGCCAGGGTGAGACCGAGGGCGGCCGCACGGCGCCACCTCGTCGGTGCGAGTGGTTCCCGCATGGGGCGGACCTCCGGTCGGCTGGTGATCGAGATCGTCGATGCTCCATCACCACGCCGGGTCCGTCATGAGTAGGAGTACTCAGACCGCGAAGGTTCTCGGGCGCGTTCTCAGAGGGCGACGAACTGGAGGCCGCGTTTCTGCAGGGTCGGGATGACCGTCCGCAGGGCCTTGATCGTCTCGGAGCGGTCGCCGCCGCCGTCGTGGCAGAGCAGGATGTCGCCGGCCTTGGCGCCCAGCATGCTGTGCTTGATGTGCTTGGTGCCCGGCTGTGACCAGTCGCGCGGGTCGATGTCCCAGTCGATCGGGACCATGCCGTGTCGGGCGGCGGAGTCGAGGACGGCGTGGGACCACGCGCCGCCGGGTGAGCGGAAGAGGCGGGGGGCGACGCCGGTCGCGTCGGCGATGCGGTCGTGCGCCTCCGTGATCTCGGCGTCGATCTTCCGCTTGGACAGCGAGGTGATGTCCAGCGGATGGTGCATGGTGTGGTTGCACAGCAGGTGGCCGGCGTCCACGATGCGCCTCGCCAGTGACGGGAACTGCTTGACCTGAATCCCGATCAGGGAAAATGTCGCTTTGACCTGGTATTCGGCCAAAAGGTCAAGCATCTTCGGCGTGTATTCGAGCTGCGGACCGTCGTCGATGGTGAGCGCGATCGCGTTGGCCGGAGCCGTCGGCAGCAGATCGTGCACGCGGTGGACGGCCTCGTCGCGGGCCGGTACGGGCGGCAGCGGCGACGGTTTCGGGCGTGGCGGCGCCGGGGTGTTCGCCCGCGGGATCACCGCGCGGGCGCGTGCGAACGGGTGAGAGACGGGCGCCGTCTCCCGCCCCTGGTCGCCCGCGACGAGAACGCCGAGACCAATGGCCCCGGCCGTGAGCAGACGACGCCGGGTCATCACGTCTTCGAACTCCACATGTCAAACGCTATGCCCTTATCGCCGGGCGGAGTACCCGACCCCATGCGAAACACCATCAGCCGGGGTCACAGGGGGCACATCAGGACGTGAACGGGTGAAACTTCTCGGCGCTCGGGCTTGCGCTCCCCCCGGCAGAGATCCAGACTCATGATTAGGTTAGGTTTACCTAACAGTAAGAACCCGGCCCCTCTACAAGGAGCGTCTCCCTTGTTGCTCGGCAACTACCTCATCGGCCTGCGCGAAGGGCTGGAGGCCTCCCTCGTCGTCAGCATCCTCATCGCGTACCTGGTGAAATCGGGCAGCCGGCGTGCGCTCCCTCCGGTGTGGGCCGGTGTCGGCACCGCCATCACGCTCAGCGTGGGGTTCGGCGTGGCACTGACCCTGGCGTCCGGGGAGATGCAGTTCAAGACGCAGGAGACCTTCGGCGGCACGCTGTCCCTCGTCGCCGTCGGCCTGGTCACCTGGATGGTCTTCTGGATGCGCCGCACCGCGCGGTTCATGAAGGCCGAGCTGGAGGGCAGGCTGCAGGGCGCGCTGGCGCTCGGGTCCGGCGCGCTGTTCGCCGTGGCGTTCCTGGCGGTCGGCCGTGAGGGCCTGGAGACCGCGCTGTTCCTCTGGACCAACATCGACAACGCCGGGTCCTCGACGCAGCCGATCATCGGCGCCGTGCTCGGGCTCGCGACCGCCGCGCTGCTGGGCTACCTGCTCTACCGGGGCGGGCTGCGGCTCAACCTCAAGCGGTTCTTCACCATGACCGGCGTGGCCCTGATCGTGGTGGCGGCCGGGGTGTTCGGCTATGGCTTCCACGACCTCCAGGAGGCCTCGGTCCTGCCCGGCCTGAACTCGCTGGCCTTCGAGCCGCACACCTGGTTCAGCGGGCTCGGCACGCCCGGCCAGTGGCTGCAGACCGCACTGCAGGGCGTCTTCAACCTGACGCCGCAGGTCACCGTGGTCCAGGCGATCGCGTGGACGCTCTACGTCGTGCCGGTCATGGCCCTGTTCCTGCGCCCCGCGCGGCCGGTCGCCGCGCAGGCGCCGCAGCCGAAGGCCACCACCGGCGCCGAGCGCTGACCGCGCGGCCCGGCGCTCAGGCGCCGGGCGCCAGGCCGTCCAGGTCGTGCGGAACGACCTTGCCCATGGGGTTGCGCGGCAGCTCGGTGAGGAAGTGCACGTCACGTGGGACGGCGTGGCGTGCCAGCGCGTCGCGTACGTGGCCGCGCACGGTGTCCGCGTCGAGCCGCGCGCCCGGCACCGTCACGATGTAGGCGGCCAGCCGCTCGCCGTACGCCGGGTCCGGCACACCGGTCACCGCGACCTCCATGACCTGCGGCAGCCTGGCGATCACGTCCTCGGCCTCGCTCGGGAAGACGTTCTCGCCGCCGGAGACGACCATCTCGTCGGCCCGGCCCTCCACGTACAGGAGGCCGTCCTCGTCGAGGCGGCCGACGTCGCCCATGCGGAGCAGGCCGCCCTGCAGCTCGAGCGGCACTCCCCCGGTGTACCCCTCGAAGCACATGCCGTTGTGGGCGAAGATGTGGCCCCGCCGCCCTCGGGGCACCGGGCGGCCCTGGTCGTCGAGGATCGCGATCGTCGCGCCGCTGACGGGGTGTCCGGCGGTGCCGGGACGGCGCCGTAGCTGGTCTGCGGTCGCGATGGTCACCCAGCCCGCCTCGGTCGAGCCGTAGACGTTGCACAGCTGGGCCGGGAACGCGTCCATGAAGTCGGTGGCCAGCGCGCCCGGCAGCCGCGAGCCGCTGACGAGGACGAGCCGCAGGGACGAGAGGTCGTACCGCCGGCGCGTCTCCTCGGGCAGCGCGAGCAGGCGCCGCAGCATGACCGGAACGGTGATCAGCGCGGTGCAGCGGTGCTCCTGTACGGCCTGCAGGATCTCCTCCGGCCCCAGGCGCGGACCGGTGACGGTGGTGGCGCGCAGCGCCAGCGCGATCTGGAGCGAGGAGTAGCCCCAGGCGTGGAAGAGCGGCGCGTGGATGAGCAGCGTGTCGCCCACCCGCAGCGGGGTGCGCCACAGCATGGCCGCGAGCGGTACGAATCCCGGGCGCGGCGGGCGACGCGCGCCCTTCGGCCGCCCCATGGTGCCGGAGCTGAAGAAGACCGTGCGCCCCTGGGTCGACGGCGGCTCGAGGCCGGGCGCCGGGGTCCGCTCGATCAGCCGTTCGATGGTGGGCGTTCCGTCGTCGTCCGGCCGGACCTGGTCGTCGGGCCGGGCGATGAAGCGGGCGATCTTCGGGCGCCCGCGCGGCAGCAGCTCGGTGAACTCCGCGTCGGCGATGAGGAGGTCGGCCCAGACCTCGCGCATGACGGCCCGCATCGCGCCCGCGCCCAGGCCCGTGCCCAGCAGCACCACCTCGGCCCCGCGCTTGCTGCAGGCCACCAGCGCCTCGACCAGGCCACGGTGGTTGCGGCACAGCAGTCCGACCCGCAGGCGCCGGCCGTTGCCCTCGGGGATCAGCGCGGCGGCGAGCCGGTCGGTCCGGTCGTTCAGCTCGGCGTAGGTCAGCGCGCCCAGCTCGTCGATGAGAGCGGGCCGGTCGGGGCTGCGCGCGGAGGCGGAGACGAGCTCACCGGCCAGGCTGGTACCCCAGTGCATGAGCGTGTGCAGCTGGCGGGCGGTGCGCAGCGGACGGCCCGGCAGGAGCAGACCCCGTTTGGCCATCGTGAGCGGCACGTTGATGGCCTGTCCGGCTTTCCGCCTCGCTCCGGGCCGGTATACCGGCCTGGCGTGCACCAAGGTCGCTCCCTGCGATCACGTAACTCGGCAAGGTTACGGGGGCATGGGTACGGCAGCAAGGGACATGGGAGTTACAACGGCGACGGGCCGCGTGCGCGCCCGTCGCTACTGACGAGTAACCTAGGATCGAGTGACCTAAGGATCTGCACAGAAGAGAGGACCGACCGTGCCTCGTACCGCGCGTGACGTGGTCTTCGTCGACGGCGTGCGCACGCCGTTCGGCAAGGCCGGCCCCAAGGGGCTGTATGCCGATACCCGCGCCGACGACCTCGTCGTCCGGGTGATCCGCGAGCTGCGGAGACGCAACCCCTCGCTGCCCGCCGAGCGGATCGACGAGGTCGCCATCGCGGCGACCACGCAGATCGGCGACCAGGGCCTGACCATCGGCCGTTCGGCCGCCGTGCTCGCCGGACTGCCCAAGAGCGTTCCCGGGTACGCCATCGACCGCATGTGCGCCGGCGCGATGACCGCCGTCACCTCGGTCGCCGGCGGCATCGCCTTCGGGGCGTACGACGTCGCCATCGCGGGCGGGGTCGAGCACATGGGCCGCCACCCGATGGGCGAGGGCGTCGACCCGAACCCTCGGTTCCTCGCCGAGAAGCTCGTCGACACCTCGGCGCTGGTCATGGGCATGACCGCGGAGAACCTCCACGACCGGTTCCCGCAGATCACCAAGGAGCGCGCCGACGCGTACGCGGTCCGCAGCCAGCAGAAGGTCGCCGCCGCGTACGACGCGGGGCACTTCCAGGTGGACCTGGTACCGATGGCGATCCGCTCCGCGGAGCTGGGTTACGGCCTCGCGACGCGCGACGAGCCGCCGCGTCCGGGTACCACGATGGAGAGCCTGGCCGGGCTGAAGACGCCGTTCCGCCCGCACGGCAACGTCACGGCGGGCAACGCCGCCGGTCTCAACGACGGCGCCACGGGCTGCATCGTGGCCGCCGAGGACGTCGCCGCCGAGCTGGGCCTGCCCGCCCGCATGCGGATGGTCGACTACGCCTTCGTCGGCGTCGAGCCCGAGGTCATGGGCGTCGGCCCGGTGCCGGCCACCGAGAAGCTCCTGGCGCGCAACGCGCTGACCATGGACGACATCGGCCTGATCGAGATCAACGAGGCGTTCGCCGTGCAGGTGCTCGCCTTCCTCGACCACTTCAAGATCGCCGACGACGACGCGCGGGTGAACCCCTGGGGCGGCGCCATCGCGATCGGCCACCCGCTCGCCTCCTCGGGCGTACGCCTGATGACGCAGCTCGCCCGGCACTTCGCCGAGCGCTCCGACGTCCGCTACGGCCTCACGACGATGTGCATCGGGATGGGCATGGGCGGAACCGTTCTCTGGGAGCGAGTGTGACGAGCGAGCGGAGTGGGCGGCCGAGGAACGAGGTCGGCCGCGCAGCGAGCGAGGAGCAGGAGCGACCCGTGAGCAGGGAGAACACCGCCTGGGAGGGCGCCAAGTGACCGCGATCACCGAGATCTTCAGCGACGAGGTCGTCACGCACGCCCACGTACGCGACGTCGAGCTGCCGTACGGCGCGGGCACGATGGCGCTGATCACGCTCGACAACGGCTTCGACCACACCAAGCCGAACACCTTCGGACCGGGTGGCCTGGCCGCGCTGAACACCGCGCTGGACGCCATCGCGGCGCGCGATGACCTGGCCGCCGTCGGCGTGACGGGCAAGCCGTTCATCTTCGCGGTCGGCGCGGACCTGGGCGGCGTGCCGCTGATCGGCGGGCGCGAGCAGGCGATCGAGATCGCCCGTCTGGGCCACGACGTGTTCCGCCGTCTCGGCGAGCTGCCGGTGCCCTCGTTCGCGTTCGTGAACGGCGCGGCGATGGGCGGCGGCGTCGAGATCGGGCTGCACTGCACGTACCGGACGATCTCCTCGGGCGTGCCCGCGGTGGCGCTGCCGGAGTGCTTCCTCGGCCTCGTGCCGGGCTGGGGCGGCACCTACCTGCTGCCGCGCCTGGTCGGCGCCGAGAAGGCCCTCAAGGTCATCATCGAGAACCCGCTCAACCAGAACAAGATGCTGCGCGGCCCGCAGGCGTACGAGCTGGGCATCGCGGACGCGATGTTCGAGCCGGCCGACTTCCTCGAGGAGTCGCTGCGCTGGGCCGGGCAGGTCGTCAAGGGCGAGGTCATCGTCGAGCGCGCCCCGGTCGACACCGGCCAGGCATGGGACGACGCGGTCGGGCAGGCCCGCTGGCTCCTGGAGGGCAAACTGCACGGCGCGGCTCCGGCTCCGGTACGCGCGCTGGACCTGGTCGCGGCGGCCAAGGACCGTACGCGCGACGAGGGCTTCACCGCCGAGGACGAGGCGCTCGCCGACCTGATCATGAGCGAGGAGCTGCGGTCCGGGCTCTACGCCTTCGACCTGGTGCAGAAGCGCGCCAAGCGCCCAGCGGGCGCTCCGGACAAGGCGCTGGCCCGGCCGGTGACCAAGGTGGGCGTGGTCGGCGCGGGCCTGATGGCCTCCCAGCTCGGGCTGCTGTTCGCCCGACGCCTCGGTGTACCGGTCGTGCTGACCGACCTGGACCAGGAGCGTCTCGACAAGGGCGTCGGCTACGTCCACGCCGAGATCGACAAGCTCCTCGGCAAGGGCCGGGTCTCCTCCGACGAGGCGTCACGCCTGAAGGGCCTGGTGTCGGGCTCGCTGACCAAGGACGCGTTCTCCGACGCCGACCTGGTGATCGAGGCCGTCTTCGAGGAGCTGGGCGTCAAGCAGAAGGTCTTCGCCGAGGTCGAGGCGGTCGTCTCGCCCGAGTGCCTGCTGGCCACCAACACCTCCTCGCTGTCGGTGAGCGAGATGGCGGCCAAGCTGAAGCACCCCGAGCGGGTCGTGGGCTTCCACTTCTTCAACCCGGTGGCGGTCCTGCCGCTGCTGGAGATCGTCCGGGGCGAGCGGACCGACGACGCGGCGCTGGCCACGGCGTTCGCCACCGGCAAGGCGCTGAAGAAGTCGTGTGTCCTGGTGAAGGACGCACCGGCGTTCGTGGCCAACCGGGTGCTGCTGCGGCTGATGTCGGAGATCATGCGGGCGGTGGACGCGGGCACGCCGATCGAGACGGCCGAGCGCGCCGTGGCGCCGCTGGGCCTGCCGATGCCACCGTTCGTGCTGATGGGCCTGGTCGGCCCGGCGATCGCGCTGCACGTCGGCGAGACGCTGCACGAGGCGTTCCCGTCGCGGTTCTCGCTGTCGGAGGGGCTGGCCAAGCTGGTGGCGGCCGGCAAGACCGGTGTGTACCAGCCGGACTTCACCCTCGACCCGGAGGCCGTGGAGATCTTCGCGGGCGGCACGTCTCCGTCCGGCGAGGAGGAGGTCCTGGCGCGCGCGCTCGACGCGCTCGCCGAGGAGATCCGGCTCATGCTCGATGAGGGCGTCGTGGCGGCGCCCGAGGACATCGACCTGTGCATGATCCTCGGCGCGGGCTGGCCGTTCCACCTGGGCGGTGTGACGCCCTATCTCGACCGTACCGGGATCTCCGAGCGGGTCACCGGACGGCGCTTCCTCGACCGGGGCGTCGCGAGCCTGGCGTGAACCGTGGACGCGTCCGCCCGGTCGTGGGCGGGCGCGTCCCTCACTTTTTCCGGTACGCCGCGCGCAGCGCGTCCCAGCCGGCGAGCTTCACCCGCTCGCCGCGGTCCAACGACCGCGCGAGCGCGATCTCTCCCGCGTCGACGGCGAGCCAGTCGTCGTAGGTGACCACCCGTACCCGGCGCGATTCCAGCAGCGTCTCGATCGTGGGCCCCTCGACGGACCCGGCGGCCGGATGCCCGAGCACGTCGGCGAGCAGGGAACGTACGGTCTCGGCGGCGTCGGCCTTGTTGGTGCCGATCACGCCGGTGGGGCCGCGCTTGATCCACCCGGCGACGTACTCGCCGGGCAGTGGGTGCCCGTCGGCGCCGAGCACCCTGCCACTCTCGTTGGGCACGACGTAGGCGGACGGGTCGAACGGCACGCCGGGCAGCGGGACGCTCTGGTAGCCCACCGACCGCAGCACCAGGCCGACCGGCACCGTCTCGTACACGCCGGTGCCGACCACCCGGCCCTCGTCGTTCAGCGCCGTGTGCTCGAGCCGGATCGCCTCCACCCGGCCCGCACCCAGGATCTCGACGGGCCGCAGCCAGAACCTCAGGTCGAGCCGGCGCGGGCGGCCGGAGACCTCGCGGCCGGCCCACTCGCGCATGACCGTGACATTGCCGCGCACGTGCCGGTCGGCCTCGGTCAGCGCGGCGCTCGCGGGGTCGAGCCGCATGTCCTCCTCGCTGACGTGCACCTCGGCGTTGGTCAGCGCGCCGAGCTCGCGCAGCTCCTTGGTGGTGAACTTGGCCTGCGCCGGCCCGCGCCGCCCGATCATGTGGATCCGGCGGACGCCGCTGCCGCCCAGCAGGGTCAGCACCGGGTCGGGCACGTCCGTGGCCCGCAGTTCGTCGGCGGTCTTGGCGAGGATCCGTACGACGTCGACCGCGACGTTGCCGACGCCGATCACGGCGACGGAGTCGGCCGACAGGTCGACGTCGAGCCCGAAGGCGTCGGGATGGCCGCAGTACCAGTTGACGAAGTCGGTGGCCGCGACGCTGCCCGGCAGGTCCTCTCCCGGGACGCCGAGGTGCCGGTCGACCATCGCGCCGGTCGCGTACACCACCGCGTCGTAGCAGGACAGCAGGTCCTCACGGGTGACGTCGGAGCCGAACTCCACCCCGCCGAGGAACCGCACGGCGGGGTGCTCCAACACCCGCTGCAGGTAGCGGGCGATCGACTTGATCGAGGTGTGGTCGGGTGCCACGCCGTACCGCACGAGCCCGTACGGGGTCGGCAGCCGGTCGATCACGTCCACGTGGATCTTCCCGTCGGCCTGCTTCACCAGGGCCTCGGCGGTATAGATGCCCGCCGGACCGGAACCGATGACCGCCACACGAGGAGACACCACGTTCACCACGACGCCATTGTGCCCAGATCTGGCGCCGAATCCTCACCCCCTAGGCGGTGATGATTCGATTCCGGCGCCGAAATCTCGGCCGGCCGACCCCGGCGCCGAAGATCGTCAGGACTCGGTCGGCTCCAGGACCGAGTCGCGGGCGATGGCGGCGGTGATGTCGCGGGCGAGCCCCTGCGGGGTGAGTCCGATGTCCGTCAGGATCTGGGCGCGCTTGGCCTGGTCGAAGAACTTCTGCGGGATCCCGAACGTGCGTACCGGCACGTCGACATCGCCGTCGCGCAGCAGCCGCGCGACCGCGTCGCCCACTCCCCCGACCCGGATGTTGTCCTCGACGACGGCGACGAGGCGGTGCTCGGCGGCCATCCCGGTCAGCTTCTCGTCGAGCGGCTTGACCCAGCGCGGGTCCACGACGGTCACGCCGATGCCGTGCGCGTTGATCAGCTTCGCGGCCTCGAGGCCGACGCCCGCCATCGTGCCGGCCGCGATCATCAGGACGTCGGAGTCACCGGACCGGGACAGCACGTCGAGCCCGCCGGTGCGCTCGATCGCCTCGATGTCCTCGACGACCGGGCCCTTCGGGAAGCGTACGACCGTCGGACCGTCCTCGACCGCCACGGCCTCGCGCAGCAGCTCGACCAGCCGGGCGCCGTCACGCGGCGCGGCGATGCCCAGGCCCGGGACGACCTGGAGGATCGACATGTCCCACATGCCGTTGTGGCTCGGGCCGTCGTCGCCGGTGACGCCGGACCGGTCGAGCACGACCGTGACCGGCAGCTTGTGCAGGGCGACGTCCATCAGGAGCTGGTCGAAGGCCCGGTTGAGGAACGTCGCGTACACCGCGACGACCGGGTGCATGCCGCCGATGGCCAGGCCCGCCGCCGAGGTGAGCGCGTGCTGCTCGGCGATGCCCACGTCGAACGTGCGCTCGGGATGGACCTCGGCGAAGGCCGCGAGTCCGGTCGGGTGCAGCATGGCCGCCGTGATCGCGACGATGTCGGGGCGCTCGGCGCCGATGCGTACGAGCTCCTCGCTGAAGACCTTGGTCCAGCTCCGGCCGCCCTTGGCGAGCTTGCGCCCGGTGGCCGGGTCGAACAGGCCCGGCGAGTGGAAGGCCTCTTCCTCGTCGTTCTCGGCCGGCGCGTAGCCCTGGCCCTTCTTCGTCATGCAGTGCACGATCACCGGGCCGCCGAAGGCCTTGGCCTTGCGGAGGGCGTGCTCCACGGCGGCCTCGTCGTGGCCGTCGATCGGCCCGACGTACTTCAGCCCGAGGTCCTCGAACATCGCCTGCGGCTGCAGGATGTCCTTGATCCCCTTCTTGATGCCGTGCAGCGCGTCGTAGGCCATCCCGCCGACGACCGGCGCCTTCGGCACCGTGCGCTTGATCAGGTCGAGGGCGTGCTCGTAGCCGCGGGTCATCCGCAGGTCCGCGAGGTGGCTCGCCAGCCCGCCGATGGTCGGCGAGTAGGAGCGGCCGTTGTCGTTGACGACGATGACCACCCGACGGTCCTTGCCCGCGGCGATGTTGTTCAGCGCCTCCCAGGCCATGCCACCGGTCAGTGCGCCGTCGCCGATGAAGGGCACGACGAATCGGTCGCCCTCGCCGCGGAGCTGGAAGGCCTTCGCCAGCCCGTCGGCGTAGGACAGCGAGGTGGAGGCGTGGGAGTTCTCGATCACGTCGTGCTCGGACTCGGCCTGGCTCGGGTAGCCGGACAGCCCGCCGCGCTGGCGGAGCGTGTCGAAGTCGTGCCGGCCGGTCAGCAGCTTGTGCACGTAGGCCTGGTGGCCGGTGTCGAAGAGGATCCGGTCGCGCGGGGAGTCGAAGACGCGGTGCATCGCGATGGTCAGCTCGACGGCGCCCAGGTTGGGCCCGAGGTGCCCGCCGTTCTTCGACACCGCCCTGATGAGCAGGTCCCGGATCTCGCTCGCCAGCTGTGGAAGTTGTTCCGGATCAAGCCTTTTGAGGTCCTCAGGCCGTCGAACCGACTCAAGCAAGGTCACCCGGGTCATCTCCTCGTCTTTTCTGCGACTGCCGATTTTAGTGGTGCTCCTGACCGTTGGGACGCTCCGGCACCGGACCGGGGTTCGACGGCCCGCCGTCACGGTCCGATATAAAGGCGGTGATGGACGAAGAGCGAATCGTGCTGCTCAGCACGGACGGCAGGGCGATCGGTACGGCTCCGAAGGCGGCGAGCCACCATGCCACCACCCCGCTTCACCTGGCGTTCTCGTGTTATGTCACGGACACGGACGGGCGGATCCTGACCACGCAGCGGGCCCATGAGAAGGCGACGTTCCCGTCCGTGTGGACCAACAGCTGCTGCGGTCATCCGGCGCCCGGTGAGTCCCTGCGGGACGCCGTACGCCGCCGGGTGCGCACCGAACTCGGCCTCGAGGTCGGCGCGATCAGCCTGGTGCTGCCGGAGTTCCACTACCGGGCCGAGGCCGCCGACGGCGTCGTCGAGAACGAGTACTGCCCGGTCGTACGCGCCGGTTCGGCCGGTGACCTGGCCCTCGATCCGGACGAGGTGGCCGACGCCGAGTGGCGCGACTGGGACGACTGCGTCGCTCTGGTGGATCACCCGTCGGCCTCCCCGTGGTTCCGGAGCCAGATGGGGCAGCTGATGCCGCTGGGCACCCCGCTGGAGTGGCCGGCCGCGCCGTCGGAGCTTCTGCCACCCGCCATCACGTGGTGACCGCCGGGTCGCGCAGCCGACCGAACTCCCCGGCGAGGGTGTCGGCGGTGTAGTGCGCGTTGAGGCCGGACGGGTTGGGCAGGATCCACAGCCGCGCGCCGGCCACCCGGGCCTCCTGCGGCCCGATCCGCGCCTTCGGCAGCCCGAACGCCGTGCGATAGGCGGTCACGCCGAGGACCGCGACGACACGCGGCGCGTGCTCGGTGACGAACTCCTCGAGCCACTTCCCGCCCTCGGCCAGCTCCTCGGCGGTCAGCTCGTCCGCCCGCGCGGTGGCGCGGCTCGCGAGGTTGGTCACGCCCAGGCCGTACGACGGCAGCAGGTCCTGCTCGTCGGGGGCCAGCAGGCGGTCGGTGAGGCCAGAGCGGTGCAGGGCGGTCCAGAAGCGGTTGCCGGGCCGGGCGAAGTGCCGGCCGGTGGCCGCCGAGTACAGGCCGGGGTTGATCCCGCAGAGCAGGGTGCCGCCACGCGGGGGTACGACGTCGGGGATCACGCGGTCGCGTGCCGCGAGAAGATCGGCCGCGGTCGGTCGTCGGCTCATGAATGGAAGGTACTCCCGTGATGACGAACGGGCCGCCTCCCGGTGGGAGGACGGCCCGTTCGGCGGTCTCGCCTACTTCTCCAGGAGGGAGCGCAGGACGTACTGCATGATGCCGCCGTGGCGGTAGTAGTCCGCCTCACCTGGCGTGTCGATGCGCAGGATCGCGGTGAACTCCTTGCCGCCCGCGCGGACCGTGATCTCGCGCGGCACGTCACCGGTGTTCAGGGCCTCGACGCCGACGATGTCGAAAGTCTCCTGGCCGGTCAGGCCCAGCGACGCGGCCGTCTCGCCGTCCTTGTACTGGAGGGGAAGGACGCCCATGCCGATGAGGTTCGAGCGGTGGATCCGCTCGAACGACTCGGCCAGCACGGCGCGGACACCGAGGAGCTTGGTGCCCTTGGCCGCCCAGTCGCGCGACGAGCCGGAGCCGTACTCCTTGCCGCCCAGCACGACCAGCGGCGTGCCCTCGGCGGCGTAGGCCTCGGCTGCGTCGAAGATCGACAGCTGCTCGCCGTCCTTGACGGTCACGCCGCCCTCGGTGCCGGGAGCGAGCAGGTTGCGCAGCCGGATGTTGGCGAACGTGCCGCGGATCATCACCTCGTGGTTGCCACGCCGGGAACCGTAGGAGTTGAAGTCGCGGCGCTCGACGCCGTGCTCGGTCAGGTAGCGGCCCGCCGGGCTGTCGGCCTTGATCGCGCCCGCGGGCGAGATGTGGTCGGTCGTCACCGAGTCGCCGAGCAGCGCGAGGACCTTCGCGCCGTGGATGTCGGTGACGGGCTCGGGCTTGGCCGCCATGCCGTCGAAGTAGGGCGCCTTGCGCACGTACGTCGACTGCTCGTCCCACGCGAACGTGTCACCGCTCGGCACCGGCAGGGCCTGCCAGCGCTGCTCGCCGGCGAAGACGTCGGCGTAGTCGCGGGTGAACATCTCCTGGACGATCGCCGACTCGACGACCTCCTCGACCTCCTGCGGGGACGGCCAGATGTCCTTGAGGTAGACCGGACGGCCGTCGGAGCCCGTGCCGAGCGGCTCCCCCACGATGTCGACGTCCATCGAGCCCGCGAGCGCGTACGCGACCACGAGCGGCGGTGAGGCCAGGTAGTTCATCTTGACGTCGGGGTTGATCCGGCCCTCGAAGTTCCGGTTGCCGGACAGCACGGACGTGACGGCGAGATCGGCGTCGTTGACCGCCCTGCTGACCTCCTCCGGCAGCGGGCCGGAGTTACCGATGCAGGTCGTGCAGCCGTAGCCGACGAGGTTGAAGCCCAGCTTCTCGAGGTACGGCGTGAGGCCCGCGCGGTCGTAGTAGTCCATGACGACCTTGGAGCCCGGCGCGAGGGAGGTCTTGACCCACGGCTTGCGCTCGAGGCCGCGCTCGACGGCCTTCTTGGCGAGCAGGGCCGCGCCGATCATCACCGACGGGTTCGAGGTGTTGGTGCAGGAGGTGATCGCGGCGATCACCACGGCGCCGTGGTCCAGCTCGAACTCCGCGCCGTCCAGCGAGACCGGCGTCGGGTCGTGCGGGCGTCCGCCGTCGGCGCGGGAGTTGCTGGCGGGCGGGTCGGAGGCCGGGAAGCTCTCGGCACCCTCCTCGTCCACGCCGTTGGTGTCCGTGACGTAGTTGCGCACGTCGTGGCGCCAGGTGGACTTGGCCTCCGAGAGCGCGATGCGGTCCTGCGGGCGCTTGGGACCGGCGATCGACGGGACGACCGTGGCGAGGTCGAGCTCGAGGTACTCGGAGTAGTCCGCCTCGTGCGTGGAGTCGTGCCAGAGGCCCTGTTCCTTGGCGTACGCCTCGACGAGCGCGACCTGCTCGGCCGGGCGGCCGGTGAGCTCGAGGTACTTCACCGTCTCGTCGTCGATCGGGAAGATCGCGCAGGTGGAGCCGAACTCGGGGCTCATGTTGCCGATGGTGGCGCGGTTGGCGAGCGGCACGGCACCGACGCCCTCGCCGTAGAACTCCACGAACTTGCCGACGACGCCGTGATCACGCAGCATCTCGGTGATCGTGAGCACCAGGTCGGTGGCGGTGGTGCCGGCCGGCAGCTCGCCGGTCAGCTTGAAACCGACCACACGCGGGATGAGCATCGAGATGGGCTGGCCGAGCATGGCCGCCTCGGCCTCGATGCCGCCGACGCCCCAGCCGAGGACGCCCAGGCCGTTCTGCATGGTGGTGTGGGAGTCGGTGCCGACGCAGGTGTCGGGGTAGGCGACGCCCTCGTTGTCGAAGACCACACGGGCCAGGTGCTCGATGTTGACCTGGTGCACGATGCCGGTGCCCGGCGGCACGACCTTGAAGTTGTCGAAGCCCTGCTGGCCCCACTTGAGGAACTGGTAGCGCTCCTTGTTGCGGCCGTACTCGAACTCGACGTTGCGCTCGAAGGCGTCCTCTCGGCCGAACACGTCGACGACGACGGAGTGGTCGATGACCATCTCGGCCGGGTTGAGCGGGTTGATGCGCGCCGGGTCGCCGCCCAGGTCGCGTACCGCCTCACGCATCGTCGCGAGGTCCACGACGCACGGGACACCGGTGAAGTCCTGCATGATCACGCGGGCCGGCGTGAACTGGATCTCCTGGTTCGGCTGGGCCTTGGGGTCCCAGCCGGCCAGCGCGCGGATGTGGTCGCCGGTGATGTTGGCGCCGTCCTCCGTACGCAGCAGGTTCTCCAGAAGGATCTTCAGGCTGTACGGGAGGCGCGCCGAACCCTCGACCGCATCCAGCCGGAAGATCTCATAGGACGCGTCGCCGACGCGCAGCGTCTGGCGGCTGCCGAAGCTGTCCAAGTCCTCTCCTCCTCTACGCGCTCGAACCGAGCGCGGATCGCCCACGTACGCATGGCGGGGGTGTTCAAGTCGACATGCCGAATCCTGCCTCAGGCGGACTCGGCGACGAGAACTGAGGCTCACCTAACTTCCTCAAGTTCTCTCGATATCAAGGTATCACGATTTATCTCGACGTCGAGCTACCTCCCCCTCAAGGGTGTTGACAGCGACCGTTTCCGATATATCGTTGGCGTATCGCGAGGGATCTAAGACAGATCCCAAAGAAGGGAAGTAACCATGAACACGACATTCGACGCCGCATGGCGTGAATGGGCCACAGGCGGACGCCGCCGTGGCGGCCACGGACGCGGCGGTCACCGAGGAGGGTTCCCGGGGATGGGCCCTATGGGCCCGTTCGGCGGCGAGCCGCCCTGGGGCGGCCGGCGATCCAGGGCGCGCCGCGGAGACGTGCGCGCCGCCCTCCTGTCGCTGCTGTCGGAGGAGCCCCGCAACGGCTACCAGCTCATTCAGGAGATCGAGGAGCGGAGTGGCGGCGAGTGGCGGCCGAGCCCCGGCGGGGTCTACCCCGCGCTCCAGCAGCTCGCCGACGAGGGCCTGATCGAGGCCGACGAGCAGGACGGCCGCAAGACCTTCCGCCTGTCGGAGTCCGGCCGGGACTACGTCGCGAACCACGCCGACGAGGTGAACGCCCCCTGGGAGGCGATGACCTCCGACGTACGCGACGACGTACGCGACCTGATGCGGACCGCCGCGCGGACCGGCTCGGCCGTCGTACAGATCGCCCACACCGGCTCGGAGAGCCAGGTCGCCGAGGCCAGGCAGGTGCTGGCCGAGACGCGCCGCAAGCTGTACACCCTCCTGGCCGAGGACGAGTAGGCACCACCGAGTGATGGAGCATCAGCGATGAACGACGACCGGCTCCGCGTGGGTGACGCGGAGCGCGACGTGGTGACGTCGGCCCTGCACGAGCACTTCGCGCGGGGCCGGCTCACCCGGGACGAGCTCGACGAACGCGTGGAGACGACGCTGTCCGCCAAGACCGTCGCCGACCTGCGCGGGGTGACGGGCGACCTGCCCTCAGAGCCGTCGGGCTCCGTGGCGATCCTCGAGGAGCCCGGCGCGACGTGGCGCGGGCACAGGCACGGCCTGGCGCACGAACGGCGGGGTCCCCGGGCGCGCTCGGTCGGCCGCCGCCATCACCGGGGGCCGCACCGCCACCCGTTCGGCGCGCTCTTCCTCGTGCCCTTCGCCGTGGCCGCGATCGCGGGCTGGTGGCTGATCGTGCCGCTGTTCGTGTGCGTCTGGCTCGCGTTCGGGTTCTTCGGGCCCCGGCACGTACGCCGGTGGCACGGCTGAGGGATCAGGCGGCCAGCCGGGTCAGGGCGCCGATGGGATCCTGGAGAAGCGGTTCGAAGGCGAGCTCGGCGGCACCGACGATCTGCGCGTCGGGGCCGAGCGCGGAGGCGGCCAGCCGGACCTGTTCGCGCGGGGCCACCAGCGAGCACTGCGCGGACATGTCCGCGACGATCTCCTCGGTGGTGGCGAACAGCTCGCCGAGCGGGCCGCCCAGCACGACGATCTCGGGGTTGAAGATGTTGACCAGGATGCCGACGCCGACCCCGAGCCAGCGGGCGACGCGCGAGGCGGCGCCCATGGCGTCGGGCTCACCGGCGGCGGCCCTGGCCAGGACCGCGCGGTAGGCCTCCATGCCGCTGCCGGCCGGCTGCCCGGCCGCGCTCAGCAACGCGTCGACGCCGATCTCGGTCTCCAGGCAGCCGCGCGAGCCGCACCGGCAGGCCCGGCCGTCCGGGTTGACCCGGAGGTGGCCGATCTCGCCCGCGTACCCGCCGCGTCCCCGCAGCGGGCGGCCACCGACGAGGATGCCCCCGCCGATGCCGATCTCGCCGGAGACGACGACCACGTTGTCGTGGCCGACCGCGACGCCGCGCCAGTGTTCGGCGAGCGCGCCGAGGTCGGCGTCGTTGGCGATGACGGCGGGCAGGTCGAGCCGCTCCCCCAGCCGCGCGCCGAGCGGCAGGTCGATCCAGCCGAGGTTGGGCGCGAATCGCAGCAGCCCGTCGGCCTGCCGCACCACGCCCGGCACCGACAGCCCGACGCCCACGCAGCGCGCGCTCGCCGGTGCGCTCGCCCGCAGCCGAGCGCAGGTCCCGACGATCGCGTCGACGGTGATGTCCAGGTCGCTCCAGTCGCGCTCGGAGTCGACGTCGACCCGGTCGAGCAGCTCGCCGCCCAGGCCGACCCGCGCCACCGCCAGGTGGCGTACGCCGAGGTCGACGGCGAGCACGTACGGGCCGTCCGGGCAGGCCGCGACCTCCAGCGACGGGCGGCCGGCCCGCCCTCGAACCCTCGACGAGCGTTCGACGACGAGCCCGGCCTCCGTCAGCTCGGCGACCAGGTCGCCGATCGTGCTCCGGTTCAGCCCCATCTCGGCGGTCAGTACGGCACGGGAGCGGTACCCGTGCCGGTGCACCTCGGTGAGGATCGTCCCCAGGTTGTGCCGGCGTACGTCGTCCTGGGTCGACCCGCGAATGCGCCGAGACGTCACGGAACGTCCCCCGGTGTTGTCTAGCGCCCGGTCGCGGACCGGCGACGACGGGCCAGGGCGTCGATGCTCGCGGCGAGCAGCAGGAATCCACCGGTGATCAGGTAGTTGAGGTACGCCTTCGCACCGAGCAGGCCGAGGCCGTTGTCGATGATCGCGATGACGAGACCACCCAGGATCGCGTCGCGCGCCTTGCCCTTGCCGCCGAAGAGGCTGGTGCCGCCGATGACGGCCGCGCCGACCGCGTACAGCAGGGTGTTGCCGGCACCGGCGTCGGGCGTCACCGAGTTGAGTCGTGACGCGGCGACGATGCCGCTGACGGCCGCCAGCAGCGAGCAGATCATGAACACCGACATGCGGACCCGCGCCACGTTGATGCCCGCGCGGCGCGCGGCCTCGGCGTTGCCGCCGACCGCGTACACGTGGCGCCCGTAGCTCGTACGGCTCAGCACGAAGCTGCAGATGATCAGCAGCACGGCGACGAGCGGCACGCCCCACGGCACACCGCCGAAGAACGGGGCGAGCGGCGTACGCGCCCGGTTGAGGTTCAGGATGTACGCGCCGCCGAGCATGGCAATGGTGATCAGCACGATCTGGACGGCGATCAGCGCGCCCGGCTTGCGGGACACGCCCTTGGCGCTCTGGCGCGCCCAGCGCAGGCCGAGGATGGCCGCGTAGCCGACCGCGCACACGATCGCGAGCGTCCAGCCCGCCCAGACCGGCATGTACTTGTTGGCGAGCGCGTAGACGACCGACTCGTGGACCGGGACGGTGCCACCCTCGCCGATCAGCTTCAGCGCGATGCCCTGCAGGCCGAGGAAGAGCGCGAGCGTCACGACGAACGATGGGATGCGCACGATGGCGACGAGCGCGCCGATCAGGCCACCGATGAGCAGGCCGGTGACCGCGGCGGCGAGCACCGCCACGATCCAGTTCTGCCCGCCGTCGATGAGCAGCTTGGCCATCACGGCGGCGCAGGCACCGCCGGCCACACCGGCGGACAGGTCGATCTCGCCGAGCAGCAACACGAAGACCAGGCCCATGGCCAGGATCGTCACGGGCAGCGCCTGGACCAGGAGGTTCGCGATGTTCCCCTTGCTGAGGAACGTCTCCGGGCGCAGCGCGTAGAACAGGATGATCAGCGCCACCAGGCCGAAGACCGCGGGCAGTGCGCCCAGGTCACCGGAGCGCAGCTTGACGCCGTAGTCGTTGATCGCCGACGACACGGTCTGCACGCGGGTGTCGGTCGAGAAGTCGGAGTCGGCGTGCGACGGCCGGTCGTCGACCGTGTCGGCCGTGTCGGCCGGCTGGGGGGTTTCGGTGGACATCGACAATCCTCAGATGCTCTCGGCGGCGGTCGCGGGCGCGAGACCGAGGTCACCGGACCGGCCCGTGGTGATGAGCTCCACGATCTGGCTGTGGGTGACGTCGGAACGCTTGACGTCGGCGGCGACGCGTCCCAGGTACAGGGCGGTGATGCGGTCCGCCACCTCGAAGACGTCGATCATGTTGTGCGAGATCAGGATGACGCCGTGACCGGTCTCCGCCAGGCGGCGTACGAGGTCGAGGACCTGACGCGTCTGGGCGACGCCGAGCGCGGCGGTCGGCTCGTCGAGGATGACGACCTTCGACTCCCACAGCACGGCTTTGGCGATCGCCACGGTCTGCCGCTGGCCGCCGGAGAGGCTGGCGACCTGCTGGCGCACCGACTTGACGGTGCGGACCGACAGCTTGGCGAGCGTCTCGCGCGCGGACTGCTCCATCGACGCCTCGTCGAGGACGATGCCCTTCTTGCGCTCCCGCCCCAGGAACATGTTCTGCGTGATGTCGAGGTTGTCGGCGAGCGCCAGGTCCTGGTAGACGATCTCGATGCCGAGATCGGCGGCGTCCTTCGGACTCGTGACGTTGACCTCGCGGCCCTCGAAGAGGATCCGGCCGGAGTCCACCGGATGGATCCCCGCGATGCACTTGATGAGCGTCGACTTGCCCGCGCCGTTGTCGCCGACCAGCGCGGTCACCTGGCCCGGCTGGACGGCCAGGTCGACGTCGTGGAGCACGTGGACGGCTCCGAAGCTCTTGTTGATCCCCACCAGCTCGAGGGCGGGGGTTCCGTTCTCAGACAACACTTGCTCCCTCGGACGGGTGAACGGGGTGCCCGGGAGGTCCCGGGCACCCCGGTCGGGTCACTCGATTCCAGCCGCCTTGCACTTGGCGGCGAAGGAGCCCTTGCAGAGCTCGGTGAGCTTGACGAACCCGTCGGTGACGACCTGCTTCACGTTGTCCTTGTAGACACCGATCGGCTTGAGCAGGATCGAGGGCACGGCGCGCTTGCCCTGGGGGTCGTTGGAGGTGCCGTTGGTCTGCGGCTTCTGGCCCTTGGCGAGCGCGGTGACGACCTTGACCAGGGCGTCGGCCTCGTCCTTGATGGGCTTGTAGACCGTCATGCACTGCGTGCCCTCGAGCACGTTCTGCAGACCCTGGGGCGTGGCGTCCTGGCCGGTGACGGGCACCTTGCCGGCGGCGCTGTTCTTCTTGAGGATGGACACCGCGGAGTTGCCCAGGCCGTCATTGGCGGCGAGGACGCCGTCGATCTTGCCCTTCTGCTGCGTGTACATCTGCTCGAAGATCGTGGCGGCCTTCTGGTTGTCCCAGTCGGGCACGTCCTGCTCGGCGACCTTCTTGTAGGTGGTCACCTTGTCGAGGACCTCATGCGCGCCCTGCTTGAAGAGCGTCGCGTTGTTGTCCGTCGGCGAGCCGTTCAGGTAGACGATGTTGGCGGCCTTGTCGCCCAGGCACTTCTGCAGGCCCTCGCCCTGGGTGCGGCCGACCTCGACGCCGTCGAACGACACGTAGTAATCGGCGGAGCCGCCGAGCGTGAGACGGTCGTAGTCGATCGTCTGGACGCCCTGCGCCTTGGCCTTGGTCTCGATGGCCGCGCCGGAGTTGGAGTCGAGATTGACGATCGCCAGCATGGTCACGCCGTTCGTGATCATCTGGTCGGCGATCGTCTGCATCCGCTGCTTGTCGCCCTCGGCGTTCTGGATGTCGGCCGGGATCCCGGCCGACTTGAACGCCGCGGTCAGCAGCGGGCGGTCGAAGCTCTCCCAGCGCACCGAGGACTTGGTGTCGGGGAGGATGATCCCGATCTTGCCCTTGGCCTTGGCCTCGCTGCCGGTGGACTTGCCGCCCTTGCTGTCGTCGCTGCCGCAGGCCACGAGGCCCGTGGTCGCCATCGCCGCGATCGCCGCGATACACGCCGTACGCCTGAATCTCACGTCGACACCTTCTTCGAGCTCCCCAGGAACAGTTTGTTTGGGCGCACAACGTATTCCCATCGGCGCAATCCCGTACAGAGCCCGACGAGCCGCGACATGGGACGGTTACGACATCGCAACCTGATCGTCACAAATCGCGCAGGCGCCTCAAGAGGTCACGTGGTGGCCGGCCGGAACGTGGCCGCGAAGGCGTCGAACACCCCTCGGCTCTCGGTCCACGAACCCTGCGGCGCCGACCAGTACAGGGCGTACGCGTGCCTGCCGTTCACCAGCACGTTGCGGTTGAGGATGTGGGTACGCCCGTGCGAGCCGTCGTAGGTGAACTCCCAGTCGGCGGCCTTCTTCGCCTGCGGATAACGGACCGACTCCAGCCGGATCCGGTGGTAGCCGGGGTAGCTCGACGTACGGTTCCGCTCCTGCTCGCGCCAGTCCTTGAGGGGGTCGGACTTCGGCGAGCCGGTCTGGTCCACGATCAGGTAGCGCGCGCTCTTCGGGTCGTCGACGTACAGGTAGTGGCCGCGGTGGGACACGGTCCAGCCGTCCGGCACGCCGATCGAGAACTGCGTACGGTCGTGGTACCAGCGGTAGCCGTCGGGCAGCGCGCTGGAGGGTGTGGGCTTCGGCGTCGTCGGGCTCCGTACGGGCGCCGGTGTCGCCGGGGGACGTCTGTGCGCGGCCTTCGGCGGCCCGCCCGCGAGCAGGTGACGCGCGAGGAGCGCGGCGACGGCGACCAGGACCACGGCCGCCGCGAGGACGACCCGCCCGCGCCACGCCCGCCCCTGCCGTCCGGTGATCTCCGGGTCGTCGCGGTCCTCACCGGAACTCGAAGCCGAACGGCCCGCGCCCACCGGGAACCGGAGTGACTCCCGGCCCGCGTCCGCCCGAGCCCGGAACGGCTCCTGGCCCGCGTCCGCCTGGGAATCGCGGCTCGGGTTCGGCGGGTCGGCGGGCGCCGGGGTGGCGCTCTCCGTGATCTCTCGCAGCATCCGCTCGACGGTGACCCGGCCCGGCCGTACCTCCGGATCCCGCTGGAGCAGGGCGCGGATCAGCGGCCACAGCGGTCCGGCGCGGTGTGGCGGGTCGGGATCCTCCGTCACGACGGCGGCGAGGATGGCCATCGGGCTGTCGCGGTCGAAGGGCGGGTGGCCCTCGACGGCCGTGTAGAGCGTGGCGCCGAGCGACCACAGGTCCGACGCGGAGCCGATCTCGCCGCCGCGCGCGCGTTCGGGCGCCATGTAGGAGGGCGAGCCGATCAGCACGCCCGAGGAGGTGACGGTCGCGCCGCCCTTGGCGGTCGCGATGCCGAAGTCGCCGAGCACGACCCGCCCGTCCTCGCCGAGCAGGACGTTGCCGGGCTTGACGTCACGGTGCAAAACGCCGGCCGTGTGCGCGGCGCACAGCCCCTCGAGCAGTTGGAGTCCCACCTCGGCGGTGCGTTCGGGGCTGAGCGGGCCGTCCTCGCGTACGGTCTCGGCGAGCGACCGGGACGGGATGAACTCCATGACGATCCACGGCCGGTCCTCGGCCTCGACGACGTCGAACAGGCCGACCACGTTGGGGTGGCTGAGCCGCGCGGTGGTCCGCGCCTCGCGGAGCGTACGGCGCCGGAGGTCGTCGCGTTCGGCGTCGGCGAGGCCGGGCGGGTAGCGGACCTCCTTGACCGCGACCTTCCGGTCGAGGAGTTCGTCCGTCGCCAGCCAGACGACGCCCATGCCTCCACGGCCGACGACGTTGCCGAGGCGGTAGCGGTCCTTGAGCAGTCGCGCGCTGTCCACGGCGTACGGGTTTCCCACGGTGGAGCGGCGTTAACATCGCGCAGGTCGTGGGGAAGTGCCGGATTTATACCCTTCACGGCGTCTCGTCCCTGTGTGAGAGTGACCGAGGGTGCGGCAGGGGCCGCCGCACGGGGCGGGGGAACGTCGTGGACGCACGTACGACCGGATGGCGTGAGACGGGCGAGCGGCTGCGGGCGTTACGCCGGATGGCGCCGCTGCGCGGGCTGCCGCTACGGCGGTTGCACGCGCTCGAACCGGCGCTGGCGCTGGTCACCGTCGATGCCGACGCGGTCGTGTGCCGCGCGGGCGAGCCGGCCGACCTGATCATCGCGGTCGCCTCCGGCGAACTCGACGGGCCGGTGCGGACCAGCGAGAACCGGTACTCCACCACGGTGCGCGCCCTGACATCCGCGCGGCTGTGGACGCTCCCCGCGTCCGAGGCGCACGCCGCACTGGACGCCTCGCGCGAGTCGTGCGACGCGGGCCTGCGCATCGACGTACGGTCGGCCGGGCAGTGGACCGGCGGGCGCCGGACGCTGCATGACGTGTCGATGACGATCGAGCCCGGCGAGCTGGTCGCGATCGTCGGCGCCAGCGGCAGTGGGAAGACGACCCTGCTCGACGCCGTGTCCGGGGTGCGCCCGCCCGCGTCGGGTGAGGTGCGCGTCGACGGCGACCCCGCGTCCTTCGGCTACGTGCCGCAGGACGACATCATCCATCGTGAGCTGCCGCTCGCCCGCACCCTCCGGTACGCCGCGCGGCTGCGGCTGCCCGCCGGCACCTCCGCGGAAGAAATCGACGACGCCGTACGCCGGGTGCTGCGCGCCCTCGACCTCACCGCGCGCGCCGACACGCGCGTCGGGTCGCTGAGCGGCGGCGAGCGCAAGCGCGCGAGCATCGCGGTTGACCTGCTGACCAGGCCGGGCGCGCTCTACCTCGACGAGCCGACCTCGGGCCTGGACCCGGCGGCCTCCGCCGACCTGATGCGCCTGCTGCGGCGTCTCGCGGGCGCCGGTTCGACCGTCGTGCTGACCACGCACGCGCCGCCGGACCTCGCCCTGTGCGACAAGGTGGCGTTCCTGACCGCCGAGGGCCATCTCGCGTTCTTCGGCACGCCGGACGCGGCGCGCGCGTACTTCCAGACCGACCAGCTCGAGGAGGTCTACGAACGCCTCGCCGACGAGGACACGCCGCGCGAGTGGGCACGGAGGTTCGCCCAGGTCGCGCCGCCGGTGGCACCGGAACGCACGCCCTTTGTGGTTGTCCAGGGTGAGAACGAGACCGTTATCTCGGTCGAACGGATAGGACTCACCGACCAGCCGGCACGCCCCGGTGGCGTTCGGCGTGAAGATCACCGCATACTCGGCCGGTGAGGCGTTGAAGAACTCGAGTATTCGCGCGCGGGTCCGCTCGACGAGTTCGGTGGCGCGTGCGGACGTCGGATTCGCCGAATGCGGATTGCCGAAACAGTTCCCCCGCATACGCACCGTGTGCGCCGATAGCTGGCCGTCCGCCGGGAGACCTGCCCCGCCGTAGTCGAGGTAGACGTGGCCACCGGCGTCGAGATAGCCGTAATCCGTCGCGCGAAGCTCGTCTAAGCGCCGCGTCAGCGAATAGTCAGGATATCTCGCGAGAAATGTGCGCTCGGCGCGGTCTCCCGCCAACCGGTCGGCCTGCCGGCCGGACATGACCGCCGCTTTCCCCCAATGCCGCAAGATGCGCACGCCTCCCCGACTGCGATCTCCCCATTGGACCGCATTTTGATCTAATCCCGATAATTCGCAGTAATCAAGACTTTACGAGTTATGTCCGCCTATGACGCGTGCCGGTGGGCGGCGCGGGAGGAGACGACCGGGTGTTCGGGGTTAGGCGCGGCTCTGGTGGTAACCGTCGAACTCATGGGAAGCGAAATCGGTGTCACCGGACTCGCCGTCATGGGCCAGAACCTCGCGCGGAACATCGCGCGGCATGGGTTCCCCATCGCCGTGCACAACCGGACCGGCAGCCGTACGGAAGAGCTGGTCTCGCGGTACGGGCACGAGGGCGACTTCACCGCGGCGTACACGGCCCCGGAGTTCGTGGCCGCGCTCGACCGGCCGCGCCGGGTCGTGATCATGGTGAAGGCCGGTGGCCCGGTCGACGCGGTGATCGACGAGCTGGTGCCGTTGCTCGACGAGGGCGACATCATCATCGACGGCGGCAACTCCCACTTCCTGGACACCCGCCGCCGGGGCGCGGCCCTGGCCGAACGCGGCGTCCACTTCCTCGGCACCGGCATCTCCGGTGGTGAGGAGGGCGCGCTGTACGGGCCGAGCATCATGCCGGGCGGGCCGCGCCAGGCGTACGACGCCGTCGCGCCGATCCTGACCACGATCGCGGCGCAGGTGGACGGCACGCCGTGCTGCGCGTACATCGGGCCGGACGGGGCCGGCCACTACGTCAAGATGGCCCACAACGGCATCGAGTACGCCGACATGCAGCTCATCGCCGAGGCCTACGACCTGCTCACGCACACGGCGGGGCTGTCCGCGCCGCGGATCGCCGAGGTCTTCGAACGCTGGAACGAGGGCGACCTCGAGTCGTTCCTCATCGAGATCACCGCGACGGTCCTGGCGCACGCCGACGCGGCGACCGGGCGGCCGCTCGTCGAGGTGATCCTCGACCAGGCCGAGCAGAAGGGCACCGGCCGCTGGACCGCCCAGTCCGCGCTGGAGCTCGGCGTACCGCTGACCGCGATCACCGAGGCCGTCTTCGCCCGCGCGCTGTCGGCGCGCAAGGAGCAGCGGGTACGTGCCGCGCGTACGCTGCCGGGCCCGGAGTCCAAACCGGACGGGACCGACCTCGTGGATCCGGTACGCGACGCGCTGTACGCCTCGAAGGTCGTCGCGTACGCGCAGGGGTTCGAGCAGATCGGCGCGGCCTCGCAGGAATATGGCTGGGACGTCGACCCGGGGACGCTGGCCACGATCTGGCGGGGCGGCTGCATCATCCGCGCCCGGTTCCTCGACCGGATCAAGGACGCCTACGACCGCGAGCCGGACCTGGCCAACCTCCTGCTGGACGGCTACTTCCGCGACGCGATCGCGGGCGGCCAGCCGGCGTGGCGGCAGGTGGTGCGCGCCGCCGTCGGGCTGGGCGTGCCGACGCCGGCGTTCTCCTCGGCGCTCGCCTACTACGACGGCTTCCGCCGCGAGCGCGGCCCGGCCTCGCTCATCCAGGCCCTGCGCGACAACTTCGGCGCGCACACCTACCGCCGTATCGACCGCGACGGCGTCTTCCATACTCTCTGGGCCGAAGACGGCCGCGAGGTCCCCGTCGAGTGACGTCAGTCGGCGCCGGGTCTGAACGAGATCTTCCCGCCGTCCACCAGCACCAGCGAGCCCGTGACGGAGACGTCCGTCTTCTCGGAGAAGTGCGAGGTCTCGCCGTACAGGTCACGGTCGTTCCCCGATACCGTCGCCGACCCGAGGGTGTTGGTGCTCACCGTCGGTACTCCGTCGACCATCTCCACGGTGACCTGCGGGTACGCGTCGATCGTCCAGCTCACGTTCGACGCGTCGTAGTGGCCGCTCGAGAGCGGGCATCCCTCCGGTCCGGCGTCGGTGCTCTTCGCACACGCGTCAAGGTAGGCATGGACCATGGCCGCGGCGCCGTCCTGCGCGAGCGGCCGGAGCGTCGGCTGGAGCCGGGCCACCGCCGGGCTCTCGTAGCCGTACGAGACCAGGACCGATCCGGGTGCGGACTCCAGCAGCGGGTTGCCGGGTAGCCGGACGGTGTACTCACCGGCGAAGGCGGGGCTCTCGATCCCCTCGTCCTCCTGCCCCTTGGCGATCGGCTGCCCGGCGACCATCACCCCGCTGGAGCTCGCGACGTCGGCCGCCACGGATCCGGCCGCGTTGAGGAGCCGCCAGCGGTGGAAGAACAGCCAGGAACTCTTCTTGTCGCGTACCAGGAAGATGACGGCGTTCTGCCGATGCGCGCCGACGCGGAAGTGCACCGTCGCCCGGACCATGTTCGTGGTGTCCGACCGGGCGAACGCGTCGTCGTACGTCTCGACCTTGTCGACGCGCACGTCCGTCGGCGGACGGTAGTCGGGGCTGCGGAGCGCGCCTGCGCGCGCGAGCGGCAGCCCGCTCATCTGCCGGCGCCCTCTCGTGTCGAGGGTGTCCAGCGCGGCGGCCGGATCACGCCTGGCGAGAGCCGTGAAGTGATCGTTGATCGCGTCCTCCGGCGTGAAGAACAGCGACCGTACCCCGAACATCACACCGACGGCGAGCAGCAGCCCGCCGCCGATCAGGACCAGCGCGCGGAGGACGCGGCGATCGGGCTTCGCGTCGAGCCACAGTGTGGGCTGCGGCGCAGGCGCGGCGAGTACCTCCCCGCCGCCGGCGCAGAACGGGCAGAACGCCACCGCCTCGTCCGGCACGTGCGTGTGCTTCGTCTCCGCGGGCACCGCCTGGGCCTGCCGACCGCAGCTCAGGCACTCGGCCTGGCCCGGAAGCATCACCGTGCGGCAGTGCGGGCAGGCAGCCAGGGTCTCCATGGTCTCACTAACTCCTTGCGTACGCCGGGGCGTCTTGATGGGGCTCAGGCCTGGGCGACCATGACGGGCAGCGGCCGTGGCGGAGCGTCCTCGTCCGGCAGCGGGTACGTCCCGCCGGGCTCCTCCAGAGCCTCGAGCCGGAGTTCGGTCGCCGGATGGCTCCGGCAGATCGCCTCGTCCCAGCCGGTCTGCCCGGCGTCGATCGTGTGCCGAATCCTGCTCAGGCATCGCCGGATTCCCACGCGGTGTCCCGCGCTCACGGCCGCCTGGTCGGCGCGGTACTCGGCGGCCCGCGCGTCGGCCGCCTGAAGCGGCACGACGATGTACCGCACGGTGATCAGGATCGGCCACGCGACCGCCCACAGGGCGAGCCGCACCATGGGATGCCGGAACGCCTGGAACAGCCACGCGGCGGCCCCGAAGGTCACGTACAGGGGCAGCGCCACGCCACGTGCGAAGGCCCTCGCGATGGGGTCGGCGTTGTTCCAGTGGCCCAGCTCGTGGGCGACCACACCGGCCACGACCTCCCGGTCATAGCCGAACTCCTCCAGCAGGCCACGCCTGACCACGATGTGCAGCGTCGCCGCGTAGGCGTTGACGTCGCGGCGATCGTCGATCAGGACCTTCGGCAGTCCGGTCAGCCCGAGCCGGTGCGCGCACTCGTGCACGATCGGCATCAGGAACTCCGCCTCGCGGCGGCTGAGCCGTCGGGCACCGGCGATCCTGAGCCGTACGCCCTCCGTGGCGGCGTGGTGGACGGTGTAGAGCACGCCGAGGGTCAGCCCGGCGGCCAACTGCACGATCAGCAGGACGATCGTCTTGGCCAGGTCAGCGGACGCGAGCTCGTACCAGGGGCCGAACAGGCCCACCAGGAACCCACCCACCAGACCGACGGCCGCCCCGACGATCGCCCCGATCATGCCCCCGATCTGGAACACCTGGCCGGGCATCGCGTCGACACCGGGCAGGCCCAGCGCCTTCACCCCACCGCCGAGGAACCCACCCCAGGCACCGACGACCGCCCCGGCCAGTGCACCGAAGATCGCGAGCGGCACGTTCAGCCACGCGCACAGCAGCGCGGCCGCGGTCCCGCGCGGGTTGCGGGTCATCCCGGCCAGCAGCCATGACGAAGCCGACGGATACCGAGGCGGCCGACGCTCGAACACCGCACGCCGTGCCGGCACCGCGCCCGGCATCTGCGCGGGACCGGGGCCGGGAGGGTACGGCGAGTGCGAACCCCACAAGGGCGGCGTAGGAGGAGGCGGAGGGGGCGGAGGGGGACCGGGCGGAACCGGACCGCCGCCGTACGCCCCTGCCGCGACCGGACCACCGGGGTTCGGCGCGGACGCGACCGGAACGCCACCTAGGCCGATCGGCGCCGCCGAGATCGGGACGCCGCCTGGACGGGTCGGCGCCGAGCCGCTACGGCCCCCGGACTCGGCCGGACCACGACCGTTCGGACCCGCCCCGGCCGGGTCTCCGACGTTCGGACCCGCCCCGGCCAGGACGGCGTCACCCGGACCCGTGCCGTCGCTTGAGCTCGCTCCGGCCGGGACGGTGTCGTTCGGGCCCGTCTCGGTGGGGTCGTCCGACGGACGGCCGTCGATTTCGGGCGGCCTCGTGTCGGCGCTGGCCTCGGCCTCCGACACGACCTCCGACACGACCTCTGACTCCGCCTCAGCCGGGCCTCGCTCGTCGCACGCCGGGCAGACCGGGCGGTCCTCGTCCGTGTGCTCGTCGCACGTTTCACAAGTCATGTGACGTCCCCTATGGGGCTCGCTGCTGCATTTAAGAAGACGTCACCCTAGCCACCCCACAGCCCTCCTGCGACGGAAATTTCCCGATATCCCGCCCCTCCGAAATCGCTTACCCCGACAAAACACCGCAAGTCAGCCAAGAAGGCCGGCCGCTCACAGACGCGGGTCAACGGGCTCGGACTCGAGCGCCAGGACCGCGAACACCGGCTGGTGCACGCGCCACAGCGGCTCGCCGGCGGCGAGGCGTTCGAGGGCCTCGAGGCCGAGCGCGTACTCCCGCATCGCGAGCGACCGCTTGCGGCCCAGCGACCGGCCGCGCAGCCGCGAGAGGTACTCCGGCTCGGTGTAGTCCGGGCCGTAGATGATCCGGAGGTACTCCCGGCCGCGGCACTTGAGCCCGGGCTGTACGAGGCGGCGCCGCTCCCCGTCGGGCTCGGTCACGGGGTCCACGGGCTTGACGACCATGCCCTCGCCGCCGCCGGACGTGAGCTCCTCCCACCAGGCGACGGCGGGTGCCTCGTCGCCGGACAGGTCGACCACGCGGCTCCTCGTCGGCGCGAACAGCTCGTCGGCCTCGGCGAGCCGGTCGGCGATCCCCAGGTGCCACAGGTGGTCGCGCGTCGCGTGGGCGTGCTTCTCCCCCGCCAGCACCTGGAACGGCGCCAGCCGCAGGCCCTTCAGCCCGTCCGTCGGCCAGCAGTAGCGCGCGTACGCGTCGCGGAACAGGGACGCGTTGCCGGACCGGCGCCGTACGCGGTCGCGCAGCGCGTCCACGTCGAGCCCGCGCCCCGCCGCGCGCGCCAGGACGTCCGAGGCCATCGGCAGGGCGGCGCGAGCCGCCGCGCCGGTCGACGCGTACTGGTCGCGCACCAGCTCGACGGCCTTGGCCGACCAGGGCATCAGCTCGCAGTCCAGGACCAGCCAGCCGGTGTCCAGCTCGTCGAAGACGAAGCCCGCCGCCGCGCGTACCCGCGAGAGGAACTCCTCGGTACGTCCCGGCTCGGGGAAGAACGCCCGCCCGGTACGCGTGTAGACCGCCCCCGTGGTGCCGTCCTCGACCCCGAACCTCTGCGCGGCGACGCCGGCGTCCCGCGTCACGACGACGATGGCGCGCGAGCCCATGTGCTTCTCCTCGCACACGACACGCGTGACGCCCTGCTTCCGGTACGCCGCGAACGCCTCCGCCGGGTGCTCCAGGTACCCCTCCAGCGCCGAGGTGTCGGCCGGGGCCATCGTGGGCGGCAGGTGGACCAGCCAGCGCGGGTCGACCGCGAACCTGCTCATCACCTCGAGCGCCGGTTCGGCGTTCTCTGGCCGTACGCCGACCCGGCCCATGAGCCGGGTCTCGACCGCACCCGTGAGGTCGTCGTGGCGCAGCACGCCGGGTTCGCGCGGCGGGCCGGCGAGCGGGCGCGCCGGCTCGTACCAGACCTCGTGCGCGGGTACGGAGACCAGCTCGCGCTCGGGGTAGCGCAGCGCCGTCAGCCGGCCGCCGAACACGCAGCCGGTGTCGACGCACAGCGTCCTGTTCACCCATTCCGGCACGGGCACCGGCGTGTGGCCGTAGACGACCATCGCGTCACCCCGGTAGTCGTTGGCCCACGGATAGCGCACCGGCAGGCCGTACTCGTCGGTCTCGCCGGTCGTCTCGCCGTACAGTGCGAAGGACCGCACCCGGCCCGACGCGCGGCCCTGGTACGCCTCCTTCAGCCCGGCGTGCGCGACGACGAGCCGCCCGCCGTCCAGGACGAGGTGGCTGACCAGCCCGTCCATGAACTCCAGCGCCTCGGCGCGGAACTCCTCGGACTCGGCGGCGAGCTGTTCCAGCGACGCGGCGAGGCCATGGCGCGCCGAGACCCGGTTGCCCCTCAGCGCGCGCACCAGCTTGTTCTCGTGGTTGCCGGGCACGCACAGCGCGGTGCCCGCGGCGACCATGCCCATCGCGAGGCGCAGCACGCCCGGCGTGTCCGGCCCCCGGTCGACCAGGTCGCCGAGGAAGACCGCGGTACGGCCCAGCGGGTGCGCGGCGCCGACCGCGCGGCCCCGCGCGTCACGTTCGACGGCGTAGCCCAGCTCGGCGAGCAGCTCTTCCAGCTCGGTTCGGCAGCCGTGGACGTCGCCGATCAGGTCGAACGGCCCGGTCAGCTCGCGCCGGTCCGGCCACGCGCGCTCGTACCTGATCACGGCGTCGTCGATCTCGTCGCGCAGGACGTAGGACCGCTTGAACTCCCGGCCGAGCCGGCCCAGGCCGCGCTTCAGCTCGCGGCGCTGGCGCGGCACGACGTGGTCGGGCAGCGACCGGTCCGTACGCGCGGCGTTGCGCTCGTTCGCGACCGACTCCGGCACGTCGAGCACGATGGCGACCGCGAGCACGTCGTGGTCCTTGGCGAGCCGTACGAGGCTCTGCCGGGACCGTTCCTGCACGTTGGTCGCGTCGACGACGGTCAGCAGGCCGCGGCGCAGCCGGGTGGCCACGATGTGGTTCAGCAGCGTGAAGGCGTCCTCGGTGGCCGACTGGTCGTTCTCGTCGTCGGAGACCATCGCGCGGCACCGGTCGGAGGAGACGACCTGCGTCGGCACGAAGTGCCTTCGCGCGAAGTGGGACTTTCCGGAGCCGGACACGCCGGCCAGGACGACCAGCGCCAGCTCCGGAATGACGATCTCGGTCATCGGGTGAACACCCCCATCTGGGTCGGCGCGCCGACACTCGGGTCCTCGTCGCCGACCGGTACGAACCGGACCCGGTAGCCGTGGGCCCCGGCGACCCTTTCCGCCCACGCGGCGAACTCCGCGCGGGTCCACTCGAACCGGTGGTCGGGGTGGCGGTAGCCGGTCAGGCCCTCGTAGCGGACGTTGTACTCGGCGTTCGGCGTGGTCACCACGGCCACCCGCGGGCGTGCGTCGCCGAACACCACCCGCTCGACCGCCGCCAGTCGCGACGGGTCGACGTGCTCGACGACCTCCATCAGCACCGCGGCGTCGTGGCCGTGGAACCGCGCGTCCGCGTACGTCAGCGCGGCGGTGAACAGCGTGAGCCGCTCCTGCCACGCGCTCGGCGTACGCTCCGGGTCGAACCTCCGGCGCGCGGCGAGCACGGCGCGCCCTGAGACGTCCGCACCGGCGACCGTACCGAAGCGCGTGTCCTCCATGAGCCGTGACAGCAGGCGGCCCGAGCCGCAGCCGAGGTCGATGACGCTCGACGCGCCCTCCGCTCGCAGCGCCTCCAGCACGGCCTCGATACGGCGTTCGGCCAGGGGTCTCTCCTCGGCCGGGTCCGGGTCGAGCGCGTCCTGCGTGGCGTCCTCGGAGTCGGCGAGCCGGGCCAGCGCCGTACGGACCAGGGCGCGGCGGCCGGCCAGGTAGCGGCGGGTGATGTGGTCGCGCTCGGGGTGTTCGGCGAGCCAGCCCTCGCCCGACCGCAGCAGCTTGTCGACCTCGTCCGGCGCGACCCAGTAGTGCTTGGCGCGGTCAAGGACGGGCAGCAGGACGTACAGCTGGTTCAGCGCCTCGGCGAGCGTCGCCTCGCCCTCGAGCGTGAGGGTGACGTAACGGGATTCGCCCCACTCGGGGAACCCCTCGTCCAGCGGCACCCGCCGCGCGTCGACCCGCCAGCCGAGCGGCGCGAACAGGCGTACGGCCTCGTCACCGCGGCACGGCAGCGCCGGCAGCGTGATGGTCAGCGGGATCGGGCGGGTCGCCAGCTCAGGCCGGTCGGCGCTGCGCCCGCGCATCGCGCTGCGGAAGACGTTCGCCATCGCTGAGGCGAGCAGCGACGACGCGGCGTACGGCCGGTCGTTGACGTACTGGCCGAGCGCGAAGTCCGGCGTCCGGCGCGCCTTGACCAGGCGAATCGGGTCGACCTCGAGCAGCAGCGCGGCCGTACAGCGTTCCTCATCGGCGTCGGGGTAGAACACGTGCGCGGTCCCGAACGACTGCTCGAACGCCTGCACCCGCCCGGGATGCTTCACCAGCAGGAAGCCGAGATCGGTGGCAGGACGCGCGGTCGTCGTGATCGTCAGTAGCACGCCGGCCAGTGTCCCGGATGTCCGCTCAGTCCCCTACTGGATTTCCGTGGCCACTCTCGATAAGGCCGCGCAGCAGACCGGCGACCTTCCCCGGCCGGCTGACGAAGGGCGAATGGCTCGTACGCCAGGTCACCATGCGCGAGCATCGCCCGCCCAGCTCCCTCTGCAACCCGGGGTCGATCGCCCGGTCCAGCGCGCAGACCACATAGGTGGAAGGCGTGTTCCGCCACGCGTGACGCCGCGGCACCCCCCTGCCGCAGCCCGGTCTCTGTGGCCGCAGCAACGACGCCGCCCAGGCCGCCCGCTCGGCCGGGGCATCGTCGTAGAACGCATCGACGGCCTTCGCGGGGTCCAGATGTGTCACGCCGTCCTCGTCCCGCGAGATCGCCGAACCGAGGAACGCGGTCGCGCCGCCCAGCCCGGCCGCGCTCTCGCCCTCCGCGGGCACGAACGCCGCCAGGTAGACCAGGTGCCCGGCGCCCGACAGGCCGGTGATGACCGATCCTCCGTAGGAGTGGCCGAGCACCACCGGAGGCCCGTCCATGGCGTCGACGGCCGCCTGCACCGCTTCGGTGTCGGCCGGGAGCGAGCCGCGATGCAGCTCCGGGACGGCGACCTGGACCCCGTCGGCGCGCAGCTCGCCCGCGACCAGGTCGAAGTGCCGCGGGTCGTGGTAGAGGCCGTGCACCAGCACCACGCCGGGGCGCGTCATGTCTTCGAGCCCGGCGGGGTCTCCGTGTACGAGGCGAGACCGCGGATCATCAGGTCGAGCCCGAATTCGAGGCGTTCGTCGCCGTCTCCGGACATGAGGGGGTCGACCATCGAGGTGATCAGCGGGAAGTGGTCGGGCGGCAGGCTCGTGTAGTACGTGCGGATCTGGGCGAAGTACTCCTGGGCCGCCTCCGGCGTGTGCCGGCCGCGTTCGCGGTGGAGGGACTCCTCGAACGCGTCGGCGAGCACGTAGAGCGCGAGCCGGTCGAGGAACCACGCGGCGGCCTGGTCGGGTACGCCGCCGGCCCGCAGGATCGCGAGCGTCGCCTCGCCGTAGCGCAGCGAGTTGGGGCCGACCGGGATGTTGGCGAGGGCGGCGCGCGCGATGCCCGGGTGGCGAGCCCAGACGCGGTGCGCGGTGCGCGCGGACTCCGCGATCTGCTCCTGCCAGCGCGCCGGGTCGGGGGCGGGAACCTCGATCTCGCCGACCACTCGGTCGATCATCAGCTCGAGCAGCTCGTCCTTGCCGGCCACGTGCGCGTACAGCGAGGCCGGGCCCGTACGGAGCTCCATGGCGACGCGGCGCATGCTGAGCGCCTCGAGCCCTTCCGCGTCGAGGATCCGCATCGCGGTGTCGACGATCAGCTCCTGGCTGAGCGGGCGACGTGGCCGGGCGTCCTTGCGCGGACGCCGCCACGGCGGGGGCGGGATCTCGGCGGTCCCTGTCATGGCACACCTCTATCTCCTGAACAGCGTACCGGTCACGAACTTCGTTCCACCGGAGCGCATCCCGAACCGCGATCACGCCGGAGAGCTCGCTGCTCTCCGGCGTGAGTCACGAGAACGATCAGACCTGCGGGAGTACCTCGCGGGCCAGCAGCTCGAGATGGTCGATGTCGCCCAGGTCGAGGACCTGGAGGTACATCCGCTCGGCACCGAGCTCGGCGAACCTGCCGATCCGGTCCACCACCTCGGCCGGCGTACCGGCGATGCCGTTGTCGCGCAGGTCCTCCACGGACCGGCCGATCGCGTCGGCGCGGCGCCGGAGCTCCGCCTCGTCGCGTCCGCAGCACACGACCTGGGCGGCCGAGAGCGTCATGGACGTGACATGACGGCCACCGTTGGTGCAGGCCGCGCGTACGCGCTCGAACGCGGTCCGCGTGTCGTCCACCGAGTGGAACGGCACGTTGTACTCGTCCGCGTACCGGGCGGCGAGCCTCGGCGTGCGCTTGGCGCCCACGCCGCCGATGATGATCGGCGGCCGGGGACGCTGGACCGGCTTGGGAAGCGCCGGCGAGTCGGTCACCGTGTAGTGCTCACCCTCGAAGGTGAACGTCTTGCCCACGGCGGTCTCCCAGAGCCCGGTGACGATCTCCAACTGCTCTTCGAGGCGGTCGAACCGCTCTCCGAGGCCGGGGAACGGGATCCCGTACGCGGTGTGCTCGTCGTCGAACCAGCCGGTGCCCAGGCCCAGCTCGACGCGTCCTCCGCTCATGTCGTCGACGTTGGCCACCGAGATCGCGAGCGGTCCCGGCAGCCGGAACGTCCCCGCGGTCACGAGGGTCCCGAGACGGACGCCATGCGTCTCCCTGGCCAGGCCGGCCAGGGTGATCCACGCGTCGGACGGACCCGGCGTACCGGGAACGTCCCCCATCTTCAGGTAGTGATCGGAGCGGAAGAACGCGTCGAAGCCGAGTTCCTCGGTGGCCTTGGCGACGCGGAGCAGGGTGTCATAGCTCGCCCCCTGCTGGGGCTCAGTGAAGATCCGCAAAAGCATGGGGCCCATCCTGCTACCGCGTCGCCATGGTTCGCACTATTCCTTGGTCAGCCTTCGCTCCGTCGCCCACGGCCGACGCGGTAGAACGCCGCGCCCGCACCGGCCAGCCCGAGCCCGCACAGCGCGAGCAGGGCCGAGGACGCACCCGTCGACGGCAGGCGCCGCGCGGTGAGGTTCGCGTGCCCGGCGACCGGACGTGCCATCCGCGTGTGGCACGCGGCGGAGTCGCCCCCGGCGCACCGCATCCGCATCGGGTGACCACCCGGACGCGAGTGCAGGGCCGGCCTCATGTGCGAGTGACCCGGAGGTACGGCGCCGAGCGGGCAGATGAAGCCCGAACCCTGCCGGATGCACGCCTTGTGCCCACGGCCCGGGTGGTACGGCGCGCGGTGCGGAGCGTGACCCCGAAGGGACGGCATCCGCACCGGGTGAGCCCGGTGGGCCGACTTGCCGGGACCCGCCAGCGGCGTGATCGGCACGTTCGTGTCCGGCGCCACCGGCCGGCCCTGAACGGACGCGCACGACGGTGCGGCCGACTTGCCGGGCAGCGCGGTGTCACCGGCAGCCATCGGCTTGTCGGCGGCACCACACGGAGTCGCGTCGGACGCGTTCTCCGGGCTGGTCTGCGCGGGGTCCTGCGCGGCACCCGCACCCGCACATGGCGCGCCGGCCGGGCGGTCCTGTACGGCCGCGCACGGCGCGACCGGCGCGACCGGCGCGACCGGGGTCTCCGGACGCCCCGCAGCCGTCACCGGGCTGCCCTGGACGGCGGCCGGATGGCTCTCCGGCGAGGCCAGGCAGGAGCAGGCACCGGGCAGGCCCTGCGCGGCGGCGCACGGCGGAACGACCGGCTTGTCCTGCGCGATGCCCGGCGATTCCACGACGCCGCACGGCGCCGTGACCGGCCGCTGCGCGGTGGCGTGCTCGTCCGTACGCACGACCGGACGACCCGCCGGGTCCTGCGCCGCGACGCACGGCGGCACCGAACCGCGGCTCGGCGCGGCGACCGGACGGTCGACGGCCGTGCTGCACGGCAGCGTTACTGGGCTACCCGGAACGACGACCACACCGGACGTACCGGACGGCTTGGCCGCCGTCTGGTCCTTGTCCGGAGCGGACGCGGCCGTGCCGGCAGCGGTCTTGTCCGCCGCCGCCTTGTCCGCAGCAGCCTTGTCGGCCGCGACCTTGTCCGCCGCGGCCTTGTCGGCTGCTGCCTGGTCCGCCGCCACCTTGTCGGCGGCGATCTTGTCCGCGGCCGCCTTGTCCGCAGCGGCCTTGTCCTCGGTCGCCTTGTCCTCAATGGCCTTGTCCGACGCAGGCTTGGTCACCTGCGAAGCCCCGCACGCGCAGGGGTCGCCCGGGTGCGCAGCGGCGCACGGCGTGATCGCCGGCTGGTCCTGCGCGGGCTTGTCGGCCGTTCCGGCGGGCAGCGCGGAGCACGGCGCCCCGGCCGTACGGTCGACGCTCGCGCACTCCGGGCCCGCCGCCGTGACGGCGTGCCGCGGTTCGACGGCGCACGGCTCAGCGCCGAGCTTGCCGTTCGTCGGGTCCGCGGCCGGTACGGGCGCCGGGGTGTTCGGGAGCATCCCGCAGTCCGGCTTGATCGCACGGGTCCTGCCCGCGACGCTCCTGGCCGGAATGACGGAGTTCGCGCACGGCGCGACCGAGCTGCGTACCACGACGGCCTCGGCGGTCACCGGGCCGTGCTCGGTCTGCATGACCGGGTACGGGACCCGGTCGGCGGCGCTCTCCGCGATGGAACCCTTGCCGGCCGGGTAGATCCGGGCCGGTGGGAAGGCCGTGGTCCGCAGGGCGGCGGCCGGAGCGTGACGCCAGGTGACCTGGACCGGGCTGGTCAGCGCCCTGCCGGTGACGGCCTTGGGCACGACCGAGGCGGTGATCACACCGCGCTTGGTCTGGCCCTGAGGGAGCAGTCCGATCCTGCAGATGAGCCGCCCGGTCCGCCGCCAGTTGCACTGCGGCGGGATGGCGAGCACCTTGAGGCTCCGGTCCGGCGTCGCCGTGAGGGCGACGTCCTTCGCCGGGAGGGAGCCCTTGTTGGTGACCTCGTACGGCCACTTGTAGGTACGGCCGGGCAGGACCGCGCCCTGCGGCCCGCCCTTGGTGTCGACCACGAGGTCGGCGTGCCGGCGAACCGGCCGGGCCCCCTCGTCGTGACGGGCACGCTCGCGACCCGCGGTGTCGTGGTCGTGGTCGTGCTTGTGCGCCACCGCGTGGGTGGCGGTGTCGGCTTGCGCGTGCTGTTGAGGCGCGAGCTGCGACATGACGGCGAAGCTCGAGGCGGCCGCCACCACCGCGATGCTCCAGGTTCCGGCACGCGCTGCGCGGCCAGAGAAATCGATCATTCTTTTCCCCCGTGACCTGCTCAGACGCTGTTGACAACGTCCCGTTGTAACCGGGTTGCGGGGCACCTCATAGCAGCGCGTCGGCGTGTCGTCACAAACAGTGATGGTAAAAACCCGATTACGGGGTAGCTTGCCGTAACGTTCCCGCTAGGTCGCGATAGTTCTTTTGACGGTTTTTCGACTAGAAGGAACACACTCGTGCCTGAGAAGAAGGTCACTGCGGCAACCCTCGCCGGCGCCATCGCCACGATCCTGGTCTGGGTCCTGCATCTGGCGGGCGTCGACGTCCCCTCGGAGGTGGCTGCCGCCATCACCACCGTGCTGGCCGCCATCGCCGGCTACCTGGCGCCGCACACCCACCGGCCCGACGCCCCCGCCCGCCAGAAGAAGGCCTCCTGACCGGGCCGTACCTCAGTCGCCGATGGTGTCGCCGCAGTCGATCGACATGGAATCCCCGGAGCTCATCGCGCTCTTGAGCTCCTCACCATCGACCTTCAGCGAACACGTCAGCGACCCCCCGGCGTCGCTCCGCGCGACCATGTCGATGTCCTGCCCGTCCTTCACGCTGAACGTCCTGCTCCACGGCGGCCTGACGACCTCACGCCGCCGGGAGCCGCCGGGCAGCGTGTAGGTCAGCGAGGTACGGCGCGTGCTGCCGCCGATGGCCAGGGTGACCCGATGCGTCCCGGCCACCGGCGGCAGGACCCGCGGAGGCACGGACCGACCCGGTACGGACGTCGGCGGCACGAGCGGCTCCCGGCCGGGCCCGCCCGCGTCCGGCGCCCGTCCCGGCGAGACGGACGCCACCCCTCCGGACGGACGCTCCGCCCGCCCGCAGCCCGCGAGCACGAGCCCCAGAGCCAGCAACACCAGGATCCGCATGTCGTCCCCCAACCACAGCGAGATGTACGGCGATGACTCTCCGTAACAGTCAGCATGCCCCGCACCACCGCCCTCGACGCGAGCCCGCGGATCGGCCGTCCCACGGAGAGCCCTACGCTGGTCGCCTCGCACGCGAGCCGCCCGGCTCGCCCACCCCCTGATGGGAGTCGTCCATGACTGATCGATCCCGTTCGGCTCGCCGGCTTGCCGGACTCCTCGCCGGAGCGGGCGCGATGCACTTCATCGCCCCCCGGCCGTACGACTCGATCGTGCCGGCTCGGATGCCCGGCGGACGGCGGGCCTGGACGTACCTCAGCGGCGCGGCGGAGATCGCCTGTGCCGCCGCGGTCGCGGTCCCGCGTACCCGCAGGGTGGGGGCGCTCGCCACGGCAGGGCTCTTCCTGGCGGTCTTCCCGGCGAACGTCAAGATGGCCCACGACTGGCGGCACCGCCCGAAGCCGCTCCGCACCGCGGCGTACGCGCGGCTGCCGTTGCAGCTTCCGCTGATCGGCTGGGCCCTCAGCGTCGCCCGCCGGCCGAAGCGCCAGGACGTGTTCTGACGCCGGACAGGATTGTCAGACACGCGCTAAGGGTCAGCGTTTACCCAGTTCACGCCCTAGATAGCGGCACGACGGGCGCCGGCGCGCGATGCCCGGGTATGAGACGTCCCGTACCTTCCGCACCACAGCGGACGGACAGCCGACACACCGCGGGGATGTCCCATGCCTGGCGCCATTCACCCGATCCTGGTCATCACGACGGGCGCGGCCGCCCTCACGATCGGCGTCGCGGTCGCGGCCGACGCCATGCTGACGCGGTCCGACCCGACGGCCCGTGCGGACATCAGGGCCACCGACGGCAGGAAGGTCGGGGTCCTGCGCATCGAGGACGACGACCACGGCCGCCCCGAGCTGTCCGTGAACATCACCGGCCTGCCCGCCGGCTACCACGGCTTCCACCTCCACGCGAAGGGCGTCTGCGACCCGAAGTCGGTCGACCCGAAGACCGGCAGCCCGTTCTTCAGCGCCGGACCCCACTTCGACCTGCACGCGAAGTCGCACCCCGACCACTCCGGCGATCTGCCCGACCTCCTCGTCGGGGCGGACGGCACCGGCAGCACGAAGGTCACGACCGACCGCTTCCACGTCGACCAGCTGCTCGACGGCGACGGCAGCGCCCTCGTCGTCCACGCGCTGCCCGACAACCAGGCCAACATCCCCAAGCGGTACGCGCCACCGCCCGACGCGGAGACGCTCAAGACCGGCGACTCCGGCGGCCGCATCGCCTGCGGCGTCGTCCAGCGCCGCTCGTGAGGCGAGCCGGGTGAACCGCCGCCCCGCTCAGCGCAGGACGGAACGCGCGACGCGGAATCCCACGTCGTCGATCCGGAACGTCGGGTGGCTGCGGCGCCGCACCGAGGCCCGGCAGCTCCAGTGCTCATCGGACCATCCGCCGCCGCGGAGCACCCGATAGGTGCCGTAGACCTCGGCGTCGTAGATGTCCCAGCACCACTCCCAGACGTTGCCCAGCATGTCGTACAGGCGCCACTCATTGGGCCGCTTGCCGCCGACCTCGTGAATCCGCTCCTGCGCGTTGCCGCGATGCCAGGCGATCTCGTCGAGCGGCCCGTACCGCGGGCCGGTCGTACCCGCACGGCAGGCGTGCTCCCACTCGGCCTCGGTCGGCAGCCGGTATCCGTCGGCGGAGGCGTCCCACTCGACGCCGGCATGAAGGCGATACGCCGGCGCCAGCCCCTCGCACTGGGACAGGGCGTTGCAGAACCGGACCGCGTCCAGCCACGAAACGCCTTCGACGGGCAGCAGGTCTCCCCGCGCGGCGCTCGGCCGCTGGGCCGTGACCTGCGCGTACCGCTCCTGGGTGATCGGGAACGCCGCGAGCTCGTAGGGCGCGAGCTCGACCGGCCAACTGCGCTGAGTTCGCCGGTCCGACAGCGTCACCTGCCCTGGCGGGATGGCGACCATCCCGTTTTCCGCGCTCGCGGCGTCGACGTCTCCTACCCTCTGACCAGCGTGGCCAGGAGCTCGACGTGCTGGGTCATGGGGAAGGCGTCGAAGGCGCGCAGGCCGGACAGGGTCCAGCCGTGTTCGGAGAAGAACGCCAGGTCGCGTGCCAGGGTGGCCGGGTCGCAGGAGACGTACGCGATGCGTCGGCCGGCCAGTTCGGCGACGCGCTTGACGACGTCGCGCCCGGCGCCCGTACGTGGCGGGTCGAGGACGACGAGGTCGGCGTGCTTGAGCGTGGACTTGCCCCGGCCGAACTGGATCTCGTCCAGGACGGTCTCGACCTCGCCGCGTTCGATGGAGACGTGGGGCAGGTCGCGCAGGTTGAAGCGGGCGTCGTGGACGGCCTGGCCCTCGGACTCGATGCCGAGCACGAGGCCGTCGGGGCCGATGCTCTCGCCGAGGACGCCGGCGAACAGGCCGACGCCGCAGTAGAGGTCGACGGCGACCTCGCCGCGACGCGGCTCGAGGGCGTCCAGCACGGCCGCCGCGAGGGTCTCCGCCGCTGCGGGGTGTACCTGCCAGAAGCCGCTGCCGCTGACCTGCCACAGCCGGCCCGCGACCTCCTCGCGGACGAACGGCGGCTTCTCGGGCTTGCCGCTGACCAGCCGGACCGGCGCGTCCATGCGCGGGACCTTGGCGCGGCCCCGGGTGGACAGCACGGCGAGCCGGTCGCCGGTGACGGCCGACGCGATCGCCTCGACCCCGGCGGCGCCGGGCCAGCGCTTGCGCTCGATGCCCAGCACCTCGACCTCGGGGTGGGCGATCAGGCACTCGTCGATCGGCTCGATGGTGTGGGAACGGTGCCGGCGCAGGCCGACGGCGCCGTCGCGGCGTACCGAGAACCCCACGCGGGTCCGCCAGCCGAGGCCGTCGGGGGTGCCCGGCAGCTCCTCGACGAGGACCTCACGCTCGATGCCGGCGAGCCGCTTCAGCTGCTCCTCGACGACCGCGGCCTTCAGCTTGCGCTGCGCGGCCGGTGTGGCGTGCTGCCAGTCGCAGCCGCCGCACCGTCCCGGCCCGGAGAACGGGCAGGGCGCCTGGACGCGGTCCGGTGACGCCCGGAGGATCTCCACGGCGTCGGCCCGCAGGTAGTTCTTGGTCTCCTGGGTGACCTGGGCGCGCACGAGCTCGCCGGGCAGGCTATGCCGGACGAACACCACCCGCCCCTCATGCCGGGCCACGCAGGAGCCGCCGTTGGCGACCGCCTCGACCTCGAGCTCGAGCAGTTCAGACGATTCCACCGGCGGCACGTGTCCCCTTCGATTCGGCATCCTTTTCCGGGCCGTACGGACGACGTACGGAGCCCGGCGCGGACGGCTCGGGCCGCCCCTTCAGCCGGTCGGAGGAGGCGAGCTGCCACGGCACGCTCGTCACCATCACGCCCGGCTGGAACAGCAGCCGCGTCTTGAGCCGCAGCGCACTCTGGTTGTGCAGCAGATGTTCCCACCAATGACCCACGACGTACTCCGGAAGGAACACAGTCACGACGTCGCGCGGGCTGCGGCGCCGTACGCCCTTCACGTATTCGAGGATCGGCCGGGTGATCTCGCGGTACGGCGAGTCGAGCGTCTTGAGGGGTACCGGCAGCTCGCGCGCGTCCCACTCCTCCTGGAGGCGGTTCGCCTCCTCGGTGTCGACCGCGACCGTGATGGCCTCGAGCGTCGAGGGGCGGGTGGCGCGGGCGTACGCGAGCGCGCGCATCGTCGGCCGGTGGATCTTGGAGACGAGCACGATGGCGTGGTTGCGCGGCGGCAGCGCGACGTCCTCGCCGGTCACGACCAGCTCGGCGGCGACCCGATCGTAGTGCCGGCGGATGCCGCGCATCATCACGAACAGCACGGTCATGGCGACGCACGCGATCCACGCGCCGAGCAGGAACTTCGTGACGAGGACCACGATGAGGACGATGCCGGTGATCACCGCGCCGAAGGCGTTGATGGCGCGTGAGGTCATCATCCGGCGGCGCTTGCCGGCATCGGTCTCGGTACGGAGCAGGCGGTTCCAGTGCCGGACCATGCCGGTCTGGCTGATCGTGAAGGACACGAAGACGCCGACGATGTAGAGCTGGATCAGCGAGGTGACCGACGCGTTGTAGGCGTAGATCAGCAGGCCCGCCATGGTGCCGAGGATGATGATCCCGTTGCTGAACGCCAGGCGGTCGCCGCGGGTGTGGAGCTGGCGCGGCAGGTAGCGGTTCTGCGCGAGCACCGAGCCGAGCACCGGGAACCCGTTGAAAGCGGTATTGGCGGCGAGGACCAGGATCAGCGCGGTCATCACGGTGACGTACGCGAAGCCGGGCGTGAAGTTGCTGAAGACGGTGCGTGCGACCTGTGCGATGACCGGGTTGGGGTTGTTGACCTGCCGGCCGGCCGAGTCGACCAGGTGGGTGTTCATGGCGGTGTCGGCGAACTTGGCCTTGGTGATGTAGGCCAGCGCGACGATGCCGCCGAACATCGAGGCGGCGACGACGCCGAGCAGCAGCAGGGTGGTCGCGGCGTTCTTGCCCTTGGGCTTGCGGAACGCCGGCACGCCGTTGCTGATCGCCTCCACACCGGTCAGCGCGGCACATCCGGAGGAGAAGGCCCGCAGCAGCAGGAAGACGAGCGCGAAGCCGCTGACCCCGACCTTGGGGCCCGTGACGGACAGGTGTGCGGTCTCGGCGTGCAGGTGGGCGCCGAACGAGAGGCGCGTGAGACCCCAGATCAACATGACGAAGACGCCGAGCATGAACAGGTAGGTCGGGATCGCGAACGCGACCCCCGACTCCCTGATCCCCCGCAGGTTCATGATCGTCAAGATCGCCACGATCACGACGGCCGCCAGCGCCAGGTGGCTCTGCAGGAACGGCAGGAGGGCCGCGAGGTTCTGGACGCCGGAGGAGACGGACACGGCGACGGTCAGCACGTAGTCGACCAGCAACGCGCTGGCCACGACGATGCCGGAGTTGCTGCCGAGGTTGGTGGTGGCGACCTCGAAGTCGCCGCCGCCGCTGGTGTAGGCGCGGACGTTCTGGCGGTAAGACGCCACGACAGTGAGCAGGATCACGATGACCGCGCCCGCCACCCATGGCGTGAAGTGGTAGGTCGCCAGCCCGGCGAGGCCGAGGGCGATCAGGATCTCCTGTGGTGCGTACGCCACGGACGACAGAGCGTCACTGGCGAACACCGGCAGGGCGATCGTCTTTGGGAGGGTTTGCTCGTGCGCTTGGGCGCTTCTGAGCGCTCGTCCGAGCAGGAGCCTCTTGACGAGGTCGGGAGCCTTCGACACCTCCGTGATGCTAGTCGGTCACCGGCCCGTGAAAATCCACCCCTCCATGGGGATGTAAGGAAGGACGACCCATCGGACGGGTCAGGGAGTACTTTCCGTGTCCCGCCATGTGTAGGTTTCTCAGGTCAAGACCGAGCAACGCGGACGGCACCGGCGCCGGAGAGGACGACCGTGCACATCGTGATCATGGGGTGCGGACGTGTCGGATCGACACTCGCCCACATCCTGGAGGACAAAGGCCACAGCGTGGCCATCATCGATCAGAGCCCCGAGGCCTTCCGCCGGTTGCGCGGCGGCTTCAAGGGGCGCCGGATCACCGGGTTCGGCTTTGACCGCGACGTCCTCGTCGAGGCCGGGATCGAACACGCGTCCGCCTTCGTCGCGGTGAGCAGCGGCGACAACTCCAACATCATCTCCGCTCGTGTGGCACGTGAGACCTTCGGCATCGACAACGTCGTCGCGCGGATCTACGACCCGCGCCGCGCCGAGGTCTACCAGCGCCTCGGCATCCCGACGGTGGCGACCGTCCGCTGGACCGCCGACCAGATGATCCGCCGGCTGATCCCGGAGGGCGTGTCCTCCCTGTGGCGCGACCCGACCGGCGAGGTGGTGCTGGCCGAGGTGCAGATCGATCCCAGGTGGATCGGCGCGAAGGTCTCCGTCCTCGAGGAGACCGCGCGGACGCGTGTGGCGTACGTCAACCGGATGGGCGAGGCCCTCGTGCCCGCCGGCGATTCGGTGATCCAGGACGGCGACGTCATCCACGTGATGGCGCCCTCCGGAGAGATGCAGCGCATCCATGACGCCGTCTCCGAGCGGCCCGAAGAGAAGGTGGACTGATGCGGGTCGCCATTGCCGGAGCCGGGGCCGTGGGCCGCTCCATCGCCCAGGAGCTCCTGGAGAACGGTCACGAGGTCCTGCTCGTCGACAAGAACCCCCGATCGATCAAGGTCGAGGCGGTGGCGCAGGCGGAGTGGCTGCTCGCCGACGCCTGCGAGATCGCCTCGCTCGACGAGGCCGGGCTGGACCGCTGCCATGTCGTCGTGGCGGCGAGCGGTGACGACAAGGTCAACCTGGTCGTCTCGCTGCTGGCCAAGACCGAGTACGGCGTCCCCCGCGTCGTCGCGCGGATCAACCACCCCAAGAACGAGTGGCTGTTCAACGAGTCCTGGGGCGTGGACGTCGCCGTCTCGACGCCGCGGCTGATGTCCGCGCTCGTCGAGGAGGCGGTCAGCGTCGGTGACCTGGTCCGGCTGATGACCTTCCGCCAGGGCGAGGCCAACCTCGTCGAGCTGACCCTGCCCGACGACGCGCCGATGGTGGGTCAGCTGCTCGGTTCGGTGACGTGGCCGCGCGATACGGCGCTGGTCGCGATCCTGCGCGAGGGCCGGGTGCTGGTGCCGAGCGACGAGGACACACTCGAGGCCGGCGACGAGCTGATGTTCGTCGCCAACCAGGACGTCGAGGACGAGCTGGGCGAGCTGCTGTCCGCTCGATGATCTCGTGGGGCACCGGGCCGGGCGCGAACGGGCCGGCCCGGTGCTTCTTTCAGGAGGCGGGTGCGCTCGAGTTGAGCGGGGTGCGTCCGCGCGCGAGCAGCCAGGCCATCGAGGCCAGCGCCGCGACCTGCAGCGGCCAGCCGAGCAGGACCTTGGAGGCGCCGAGCCAGCCCACGTGCCCCGCGAGGTAGAGCGGGTACTGGACGGCCACGCGCACCAGGCACGGGATCAGCAGAAGCCAGGTGAGCCGCGAGCACAGGCGGACGATGTCGCGGTCGCGATGCCAGGCGGTCGGGTCGCCGGTGACCGAACCGATGATGAATCCGACCACCGGCCAGCGCACGACGACCGACAGCAACATGGCCGCGGCGTAGGCGGCGTTGTAGATGATGCCCGGCAGGAAGGCGTCGGCGGCCTTTCCGGAGCGCAGCGCGAAAAAGGCCGCGATCGCGATGCCGAAGATGCTGTTGAGCACGAACTGGACGGTGGAGCGCTGCGCCAGGCGTACGACCAGCAAGACGATCGCCAGGCCGGCGCCGATGCCCAGGGAGAGCTTCAACTCCTTGGTCACGATCCAGGACCCGGTGAAGCCGATCGTGGGGATGGCGGCCTCGACGACACCGCGGACGCCGCCCAGGGCCTTGGCGAGCTGGGCGCGTACGACCTCCTCGACGGTGTCGTGCGCGGCGCGCTCGGCCTCCGGCGTCTCCGCCGCCTCTGTGTTCGGCCGAACGGGCTCGCTCATGAACCGCCTCGCAGCTCGTAACGGGGGTTGAACATGACCTTGCGGCCGTCCTGCACGCTGACGAGACCCTCGGCGCGCACGAGGCGGCCGGGCTCGATCCCGGCGATCCTGCGGCGGCCGAGCCAGACCAGGTTGATCACGTCGGATCCGTCATAGAGCTCGGCTTCCAGCGCCGGGGCGCCGCCGCGTGGTCGGAGTGTCACGGTGCGTAGCGTACCCGCTACGCAAGCGCGGCGCCGGGCCGCGCAGGCGCTGATCGGGGTCGCGCCCACCTCGTCGCTGGTCCGCTGGAGTTCTTCGGCCTCGAGCTCGGCCTTGCTCGACGTCAGACGGCGCAGAAATCCGCGGATCCCACGGCTCTCGGAGTCGTCATCCGCCGTATCGGGCGGCACCTCGTCCATGCTTCGCAAGAGTAGGCCATCATCCGGTCGAACCGCCCGGCGCGGGTACCGGGTTCAGGCCACTCCGGAACGCACCCTTTTGCGCGCCGCGAACCCGGCGTCCTCGGACTGCCTGGCCAGAGCCGCCTCGGCCGATCCGAGCTGCCACGGGACGCTCGTCACCATCACGCCGGGCCGGAACAGCAGGCGGGCCTTCAGCCGGAACGCGCTCTGGTTGTGCAGCAGGTGCTCCCACCAGCGGCCCACGACGTACTCGGGGATGAAGACGCAGACGACGTCGCGGGGGCCGCGCATCCGGATCCGGCCGACGTGGTCGAGGACGGGCCCGGTGATGTCGCGGTACGGGGAGTCGAGGATCGTCAGGGGTACCGGGATCTCGCGTTCGCCCCACGCGCGCTGGAGCGTCCGCGCCTCCTCCTCGCTGGTCACGACGCTGAGCGCGGTGAGCGTGCTCGGCCGGGTCGCCCGCGCGAAGGCCAGCGCCCGCAGGGTCGGGGTGTGCAGCTTGGAGACGAGGACGACGGCGTGGATGCGGCTGGGCAGCGGGACGCCCTGCTCGCCGGGTTCGAGCTCGGCGGCCACCCGTGCGTAGTGCCGGTGGATCGCCTTCATCATCAGGAACACCAGCGGCATCATCACCACGACGATCCACGCGCCGTGCGCGAACTTCGTGATCAGCACGATGACCAGGACGAGCCCGGTGAGCATCGCGCCCACGAAGTTGATCGCGCGGGACCGGTGGATCGAGCGCCGTCGCGCCGGGTCCGGCCGCCCGCGCAGCTCGGCGCCCCAGTGCCGCACCATCCCGGTCTGGCTCAGGGTGAACGACACGAACACCCCGATGATGTAGAGCTGGATGAGGCGCGTGGTGCTCGCGTCGAACGCCCAGATCAGCGCGCCGGCCAGCAGCGACAGGATCACGATGCCGTTGCTGAAGACGAGCCGGTCGCCGCGCCGGGAGAACTGCCGCGGCAGGTACCCGTCGCCGCCGAGGATCGAGGCGAGGATCGGGAAGCCGTTGAACGCGGTGTTGGCGGCCAGCACCAGGATCGCCGCGGTGAACGCCTGCACGAGGAAGAACAGCGGGGACCCGTGGCCGAAGACCGCGGCGCCGAGCTGGGCGATGACCGTCTTCTGCTCGTAGCCGGCAGGGGCGCCGACGAGCCGGGACGGATCGTCGGCGACGTGCACGTGCGCGATGAAGGCGAGCGCGGTGATCCCGGCGAACATCGTGACCGCCAGCAGCCCCATGACCGTCAGCGTGGTGGCGGCGTTGCGGCTCTTGGGCCGCTGGAAGTTCGGCACGCCGTTGCTGACCGCCTCGACGCCGGTGAGGGCCGTACAGCCCTGGGCGAACGCCCGCAGGGCCAGGAGCAGCACGGCGGCCCCGGCCGTACCGTGCGCGGCGTGCACGCCCAGAGACGCCGACTCGGCCGACGGCGCGTGCCCGGACAGCATGCGGGCGCCACCGACGACGACCATGAGGAAGACGCTCACGACGAAGCCGTACGTGGGGATCGCGAACGCGCGGCCGGACTCCTTGACGCCGCGGAGGTTCATGACGGCGATCCCGGCGATCAGCGTGAGGGAGATGACGACCGCGTGCGGGCCCAGTGAGGGCGCGGCCGAGACGATGTTGGCGACGCCCGCGGCGACGGACACCGCGACGGTCATGACGTAGTCGATGAGCAGCGCGCTCGCCGCGATGAGGGAGGCGTTCTCACCGAGGTTGGCGCGGCTGACCGCGTACGCGCCGCCGCCGTTGGGGTAGGCGTGGCAGGTCTGCCGGTACGACGCGGTGACCACGAGCAGCAGGAAGACGACGCCGGCGCCGACCCACCAGCTCAGGTAGAACATCGCCAGGCCGCCGAGGCTCAGCGCGAGCAGGATCTCCTCGGTCGCGTAGGCGACGGACGACAGCGGGTCGCTGCAGAAGACCGGCAGCGCGAGCTTCTTCGGGAGGAGGGTCTCCCCCATCTGCTCGGTCCGCAGGGGGCGGCCGACGAGGAAGCGCTTCGGGACCTGGATGACGGCTTGTCTCACATCGCTCCAGGCTGGCGAGCCTCCCAGCTTTTCGCCCTATTCGCCGGTTTTCCATACGTCGCCCTTACGCCGGGCGCCCGCTTCTTAACGCGTCCCTAACGCTCGAAGCGATATCCCATCCCCGGCTCGGTGATCAGGTGCCGGGGGCGTGACGGATCGCGCTCGAGCTTGCGGCGGAGCTGCGCGAGGTAGACGCGCAGGTAGCCGGTCTCGTTCGCGTACGAGGGCCCCCACACCTCGCGGAGCAGCTGCTGCTGGCTGACCAGGCGGCCGGCGTTGCGCGCCAGCACCTCGAGCACGTGCCACTCCGTCGGCGTCAGGCGTACGTCGGCGCCGTCGCGGGTGGCCTTCTTGGCCGCCAGGTCGACCGTGAAGGCCTCGGTGACGACCACGGCGTCCTCGGCGGAGGGCGCCGCGCGGCGTACCGCCGCGCGCAGGCGGGCCAGCAGCTCGTCCATGCCGAACGGCTTGGTGACGTAGTCGTCGGCGCCGACGTCGAGCAGCTCGACCTTCTCCTCCGACGCGTGGCGCGCGGTCAGCACGATGATCGGGACGTTCGACCAGCCGCGCAACCCCCTGATCACCTCGGCGCCCTCCATGTCGGGCAGCCCGAGGTCAAGGACGATCACGTCGGGGTGGCGGCGGGCCGCCAGGTCGAGCGCGGTACGCCCGTCGGGCGCGGCGTCCACCTCATAACCGCGGGCGCGCAGGTTGATCCGCAGGGCCCGGACGATCTGCGGTTCGTCGTCGACGACGAGTACGCGTGTCACGTTTCCCCCTCGGCCGGTGGCCGCCGGCCCTCGTGCGTCGATGCCGACAGGGCCGTCGGCAGTGAGAAGACCATGGTCAGCCCGCCGCCGGGCGTGTCCTCGGCGCGCAGGTCGGCGCCGATGGCCTCGGCGAACCCGCGGGCGACCGCCAGGCCGAGCCCGACGCCGGTGCCGCGCGGGCGGTCGCCGAGCCGCTGGAAGGGCTCGAACATGAGCCGCTTGGACGCCTCGGGCACGCCGGGCCCGTGGTCGCGGATCCGCAGCTCGACGGTGGTGCCGTGGGCGGCGGCGGTCACGTGTACCGGCTCGCCCGCGCCGTGGCGTACGGCGTTCTCGATCACGTTGGCGAGTGAGCGCTCGAGCAGGCCCGGGTCGGCGACGACCGGCGGCAGGTCCTCGGGGACCTCGACCTCGACCTGGTCGCGCGGAACGTTCGCCAGCGACGGCTGGATCACCTCGTCGAGGGTCACCGGGCGGGTCAGCGGGTTGACGGCGCCGGTCTGCAGGCGGCTCATGTCGAGCAGGTTGGTCACCAGGCCGTCGAGCCGGTCGGCCGACTCCTCGATGGTGGCGAGCAGCTCGGCCTCGTCCGCGGGCTCCCACCGCACGTCGCCGGAGCGCAGGCTGCTGACCGCGGCCTTGATCGAGGCGAGCGGGGTGCGCAGGTCGTGGGAGACCGCGGCCAGCAGCGCCGTACGGATCCGGTTGCCCTCGGCGAGGCGCCGGGCCTCCCGCGCCTGTTCGGCGAGGCGCTGCCGGTCCAGCGCCGCGGCGGCCTGGTAGGCGAAGGCCGCCACCACGCGGCGGTCGGCGGCGGGCAGGACCCGGCCGAGCAGGGCCAGCGTCAGCGTGTCGCTGACCTGGACGCGTACGTCGGCGTCGTCGGGCCGCCCGCACGGACCCGTACCGGCCGAGGCCACCCGTGCCCAGGCGCCGCCGGAGCGCTCCAGCAGCGCCACCGAGGTGAGCCCGAACGTCTCGCGTACGCGTTCGAGCAGCTCGGGCAGGGCGTCCTCGCCGCGCAGCACGCTCGTGGCGAGCAGGCTCAGCGTGGTCGCCTCCGAGCGGGCGCGCGCCGCCTGGGCGCTGCGGCGCGCGGCGAGGTCGACGACCGTGGCGACCGCGACCGCCACCGCGACGAAGACCAGCAGCGCGAAGGCGTTCTCCAGCTCGGAGACCGTGAACGTGTGCAGCGGCGGCGTGAAGAACCAGTTGAGCAGCAGGAAGCCGGCGACCGCCGCGACGATCGCGGGCCACAGGCCGCCGACCAGGGCCACGCCCACGGTCAGCGCGAGGAAGAACAGCAGATCCGTCGGCAGGCCGAAGCGTTCGCCCCGGATCGACAGCAGCGCGGTGAGCAGCGGCGGCCCCAGCAGCGCGAGCAGCCACCCGGCCGTCATCCGGCGGCGCCCGAGCGAGGTCGGGCCTGGCCTCGCGAGGCCGCGGCCCTTGCCCGCGTAGTCGTGGGTGACGATGTGCACGTCGACGTCGCCGGAGCTGCCCGCGACGGTCGCGCCGACGCCGGGCCCGGAGACGTACTGCCACCGGCTGCGGCGGCTCGACCCCAGGACGAGCTGCGTGGCGTGCACGGCCTCGGCGAACTCCGTCAGCGCGGTCGGCACGTCCTCGCCGGTCACCTGGTGGTAGGAGCCGCCGAGTCCCTCGACGAGCGCGCGCTGGCGCGCCAGTGCCTCCGGCGAGCCGTCGGCCAGCCCGGCGCCCCGTGCGTTCCGGGTGGACCTGGCCACGTGCACGGCCACCAGGTCGCCGTGGCCGGCGCGGGCCGCGATCCGCGCCGCGCGGCGGATGAGCGTGTCGCCCTCCGGGCCGCCGGTGAGCGCGACGACGACCCGTTCGCCGGTGACGCCCCGCTCGTCGCGGTAGGACGCGAGGGCGTCGTCGACCCGGTCGGCCATCCACAGCAGGGCCAGCTCGCGCAGGGCGGTGAGGGTGCCGACGCGGAAGCGGTCCGACAGCGCGGCGCCGATGTGCTCCGGCGGGAACACGTTGCCGTGCGCGGCGCGGCGGCGCAGCGACTCCGGCGCCATGTCCACCAGCTCGATCTGGTCGGCCCGGCGTACGACGGCGTCGGGCACGGTCTCGGCCTGCCGCGTGCCGGTGAGTCGCTCGACGACGTCGCGCAGCGACTCCAGGTGCCCGACGTCGAGGGTCGACACGACGTCGATGCCCGCGCCGAGCAGCTCTTCGACGTCCTGCCAGCGCTTCTCGTTGCGCGATCCAGGAGCGTTGGTGTGGGCGAGCTCGTCGACCAGCGCGACCTGGGGCGCGCGGGCGAGGACGGCGTCGAGGTCCATCTCGGCGTCGGGACGGCGTGGCACGGCCTCGATGCCCTCGAGCAGCGCCCCGGTGCGCGCGCGCCCGTGCGGCTCGACGAACCCGGCGACCAGGTCGGTGCCGCGTTCCAGGCGCCGGCTCGCCTCGTCGAGCATGGCGTACGTCTTGCCGACCCCAGGTGCGGCACCGAAGTAGATCTTGAGCCTGCCACGCGTCACGTTCGCTCACCCCCTCACACGCATTGTCTCCGGTGGGCGGTGAGCGGGGCGATCCCCGTCCAGCCGGAAGCGCAGCCGGCACACGACCACGTCGGTGTCACGGCGCAGCGCGTGCGCGAGGACGGCGCCGCGCTGGTTCTGCAGGACGCGCTGCCAGACGTGGACCGGCTCGACCTCGGGGATCAGCACGAAGACGTGCGCCTCGCCGACCCCGCGTACGTAGTTCACGATCGGCTCGACGAGACCGCGCCGTCCGTCGTTCAGCAGCGTGAGGTCGACGTCCGGGGCCCAGCGCTCCCACGCACGGACGAACGCCGCGGTCTCCTCCGGCTCGTCGGGGTGGGTCACGCGTACGGCGACGACGCGGTCCCCGAACGAGAGCGCGGCCGAGAGCGCCTCCGCGGTCAGACGGTTCACCGCGCCGATCGGCACGACGACGAGCGACCGGCGCGGACACGGCCGGTCCGGGACCCGGTCCAGCTCCAGCCGCTCCCCGATCCGCCGGTAGGCGCGGTTGATGGCGGACATCAGCGCGACCAGCAGCGGCATGGTCACGACGATCAGCCAGCCGCCCTCGGGGAACTTCGTGACGGTGACCACGATCGCGGCGAGGCCGGTCAGCAGGGCGCCGAAGGCGTTCAGGGCGGCGCGGGGGCGCCAGCCGGGCGGCCGGGCGGTCCACCAGTGCCGGACCATCCCGGCCTGCGACAGGGTGAACCCGACGAACACCCCGATGGCGAACAGCGGTACGAGCGTGTTCATGTCGCCGTCGGTGCCGATCAGCAGCAGGGCGCCGGTGACCGCGAGGAAGCCGATGCCGTACCGGTGGACCTGGCGTTCGGCCCGCAGCGCGAACAGGTGCGGCAGGTTGTTGTCCTCGGCGAGCAGCCGGGCCAGCACCGGCATCCCGCCGAAGGAGGTGTTGGCGGCCAGGGCCAGCAGCACCACCGTGGCGGCCTGTACGACGTAGTAGCCGGCGCCGTGGCCGAGGGAGGCGGCCGTCACCTGCGACAGGACCGTCACCCCGCCGACCGGCCGTACACCGAACCGGACGATGAGCGTGGCGACGCCGATCAGCATGAGGCCGAGCAGCCCGCCGAGCACGACCTCCGCGCGCTGGGCCCGCCTCACCCGGGGCTTCCGGAAGGACGGCACGGCGTTGGCGATCGCCTCGACGCCGGTCAGCGCCGCGCATCCGTTGGCGAAGGCCCGCAGCAGCAGGAGCACCCCGGCCGTCTGGAGGCCGTGCGCCTGCGTCTCCGCCGGTACGACCAGGGCGGGCCGGTCGCGGAACAGGCCCACGACGATCACGATCAGGATGGCCGAGACGAAGATCGCGGTCGGGACGACGAACAGCCGTGCGCTGTGCGCGATGCCGCGCAGGTTGACGGCCGTGACCAGGGCGAGCACGCCGAGGCACAGCCAGAGCGTGTACGGCAGCAGCCACGGGGCCGCCGAGGTCAGGGCGGCCACGCCCGCCGCAACGGACACGGCGACGTTGAGCACGTAGTCGACCACCAGTGACGCCGCCGCGACCAGGGACGCGCGCCGGCCGAACTGGGCCTTCGCGACGCCGTACGCCCCGCCGCCCTCGGGGAAGACCGCGATGACCTGGCGGTAGGACAGCGTGAGGACGCCGAGCAGCAGGGCGATGGCCAGCGTGACCGGCACCGTCAGGCCGAGCGCCGCTCCCCCGCCGGCCGCGAGGACGATGACGATCGCCTCCGGGCCGTACGCCACGGACGCCATCGCGTCGAGTGAGAGCGCCGCGAGGCCGCCCGTCACCGACAGGCGGTCCCGCTCGTGCTCCGGCGTGCGCTCGCTCAACTCCGGCTCTCCCGTACGGGCGCGTGCGCGGGGTCAGGGAGGTACGCGGGCAGGGTGACCGTCATGGTCAGCCCGCCGCCCGGGGTGTCCTCGGGCTCCAGCGTGCCGTCCATGGCCTCGACGAGGCCGCGCGACAGGGCCAGGCCGAGCCCGACGCCGGTCTCGTTGTCGCGGTCGCCGAGCCGCTGGAACGGCAGGAAGACCCGGTCGCGGTCGGCCTGCGGGATGCCGGGCCCCCGGTCGATGACCCGCAGTTCGACGCGGCCGGCGTGGGCGCTGGCGGTGACGAGCACGGGCTCGTCCGCCGAGCCGTGGCGGAGGGCGTTGGAGATCAGGTTGACCAGGACGCGCTCCAGCAGGTCGGAGTCGGCGGACAGGTCGGGCAGCTCGTCGGGGATGCTCGCGCGTACGGCGGCCGGGCCCACCGCGTCGATCGCGGCCGGGACCACCTCCTCGACGCTGACCGGGTGTACGACGACGCTGAGCAGGCCGGCCTGGAGGCGGCTCATGTCGAGGAGGTTGGTGACCAGCCGGTCGAGCCGGTCCAGCGACTCGTCGGCGGTGGCGAGCAGCTCGTCGCGCTCGTCGCCGGTCCAGGTGACCTCGCCGGTGCGCAGGCTCTCCACGGCGGCCTTGGCCGACGCGAGGGGCGAGCGCAGGTCGTGGCCGACCGCGGTGAGCAGCGCGGTGCGCATCCGGTCCGCCTCGGCGAGCGGGCGTACCTGCTCGGCCTCCTGGGCGAGCCGGTGCTGTCGCAGGGCCAGTGCCGCCTGCGCGGCGAAGGCCTCCAGCACCCGCTGATCGGCCGCCGAAGGCGTACGGCCGCGCAGCACGAGCGCCAGCTCCTCGTCGATGCCGACCTCGGCCTGACCCTCGTCCGGGCTGCGGCAGGGGTCGCCGCCGACGTTCATCACGACCCGCCACCGCTCCGGGTCGGCCTGGCGGCCGGGCGTCATCGAGGTGTGCGGGCGCCGCTCCAGCAGGGTCACCGAGTCCAGCCCGAACGTCACCCGCAGGCGTTCGAGCAGGTCGACGGGGGTGCTCTCGCCACGGAGCACGCTGCCCGCGAGGTTCGACAGCATCTCCGCGTCCGCCCCGGCGCGCGCGGCCTCCCGCGTACGCCGCGCGGCGAGGTCGACGACGACGCTCACCGCCACCGCGACCACGACGAACGCGGCGAGCGCGAGGACGTTCTCCCCCTGGCTGATCGTGAACCGGTGAATGGGCGGCGTGAAGAAATAGTTGAGCAGCAGGGAGCCCAGGACTGCCGCGAACAGCGCCGGGTAGAGGCCGCCGACCAGCGCCACCCCGACCACGCCCACGAGGAACAGCAGGATGTCACTGGAGATCGACAACCGGCCGTGCGCGTACGACAGCAGGAACGTCAGCAGTGGCAGCCCCGCGGCGGCCAGCTCGAACCCGGCGAGGCGCCGCCGCCGCGTCAGCCCGCCGGGGGACGAGGTCCTTCTGCGCCCCTGGCTCGCCTCCTCGTGGGTGACCATGTGCACGTCGATCGGCCCCGACAGCGCGGTCGTGGTCACCCCGACGCCACGGGCGAACATCTGGGCGAACCTCCCGCGGCGCGAGGCCCCGAGCACGAGCTGGGTGGCGTTCACGCCGCGCGCGAAGTCGAGCAGGGCCTGCGGGACGTCGTTGCCGACGACCTGGTGGTACGTGCCGCCGAGGCTCTCCACGAGGTCGCGCTGGCGCGTCAGCGTGGCCGGGTCGGCGCCGGTCAGCCCGTCGCCGACGGTCACGTGCACGGCGAACAGGTCCGCGCCCTTGGCCCGGTCGGCGATCCGCGCGGCCCGCCGGATGAGCGTGTCGCCCTCCGGGCCGCCGGTGAGCGCGACCACGACGCGCTCACGCGCCTCCCAGGTCTGGCTGATGTGATGGTCGGCGCGGTAGCGGTCGAGCTGGTCGTCGACCTTGTCGGCCAGCCACAGCAGCGCCAGCTCCCGCAGCGCGGTCAGGTTGCCGGGACGGAAGTAGTTGGACAGCGCCGCGTCGACCTTCTCCGGCCCGTAGATGTTGCCGTGCGCCATCCGCCGTCGCAGCGCCTCCGGGGCCATGTCGACCAGCTCGACCTGCTCGGCGCGCCGTACGACCTCATCCGGCACGGTCTCCCGCTGCGGCACCCCGGTGATCTGCTCGACGACGTCGTTGACCGAGTCGAGGTGCTGGATGTTCACGGTCGTGATGACGTCGATGCCGGCCTCGAGCAGCTCCTCGACGTCGCGCCAGCGCTTCTCGTGGCGGGATCCGGGGATGTTGGTGTGCGCCAGCTCGTCGACCAGCGCGACGGCGGGTCGTCGCGCGATCACCGCGTCGGTGTCGAGCTCGGTGAACGTCGCGCCGCGGTACCGCATCGTCCGGCGCGGGACGGCCTCGAGCCCCTCGAGCAGCTCGATGGTCCGCGGGCGGCCGTGACACTCCACGTACCCGGCGACCACGTCCGTACCGCGGTCGCGGCGGCGTCGTGCCTCCGCGAGCATGGCGTAGGTCTTGCCGACGCCCGGCGCGGCGCCGAGGTAGACGCGGAGCCGCCCGCGAGTCATTTCCACATCACTTCCTCCGGTTGGGGCGCGGCGCGCGAACGCTCCGGTGAACGCGCCGCACCCCGGCTCTCATCCGCGGAACGGATACTTCCGGTCGAGCTCGATATTGAGCTGCAGGACGTTGACGACGGGGGCGCCCATGAACCCGAGCAACCGGCCTTCCTCGTTGTCCTTGATCGCTTGCCGCACCTGGTCCTCGGACACGCCGCGTGCCTTGGCGATCCGGGAGGCCTGGAGGTTCGCGTACTCCGGCGAGATGTGCGGGTCGAGACCGCTCGCGCTGCCGGCGACCGCGTCGGCGGGCACCTTCGGCGTGGCCGGGGCCGCGCCACGGATCGGCGTGGTCACGCCCGCGCTGTAGTCCTCACCGTACTTCGCGCACTCCACCCGGACACCTCGGTACGTGGCGACGAACGGCCGGTCCACGACACCGCACTCCTCGTTCAGGCTGATCACCCGGGTCGGGGTGGTCACCTTCCCGACGCGGTCGCGAGGGCCGATCACCGACAGGACCGCGCCGACGCCCCCGGGAGTGCAGAACGGGCGGGACCCGTCGGTGCCCTCGAGTTCGCCGACGGCCTTGCTGCGCCCGCAGACCGCGGTGAGCAGGCTGGTCTTCGCGTTCTCGTCCTCCTTGCCGGCCTTGACCAGCGCGGGGTCGGGAAGCGTGTCGACGACGCTCTCCGGGCCCAGGTTGCTCGCGGCCGTCGAGGTCGGGTCGTAGCCGTCACCGGCATTCGACGGGCGGCTCTGGAAGTACTGCCGGAGCGCGTTGCCGTCCTTGTCGGTGAACGCCTGGCCGATGATCCGGCTGCCGACGGCCTTACCGTCGGCGCTGAGCACCGAACCCTCGGCCCGGCCGTGCAGCCCGGGGACGAACGCGATGACCCATACCGCGAGGGGATAGAGCACACCGGTGATCACGGTGAGGACGAGCAGGGCTCGCACCGCGGCCAGGTGCTGACGGATCCAACTTGGCATACGCATCTCAGGACATCCCAGGGAGGAACTGGATCAACAGATCGATGATCTTGATACCGATGAACGGCGCGATGATGCCGCCGAGGCCGTACAGGTAGAGGTTCCTGCTGAGCAGCTTCGACGCGCTGCTCGGCCGGTACTTCACACCCCGCAGGGCCAGCGGGATCAGCGCGATGATGACGACCGCGTTGAAGATGACCGCGGCCAGGATCGCCGACTGCGGGCTGTGCAGCCGCATGATGTTGAGCTTGTCCAGGCCCGGGTAGACCGCCGCGAACATCGCGGGAATGATCGCGAAGTACTTGGCGATGTCGTTGGCGATCGAGAACGTCGTCAGCGCACCGCGCGTGATCAGCAACTGCTTGCCGATCTCCACGATCTCGATGAGCTTCGTCGGGTTGGAGTCGAGGTCGACCATGTTGCCGGCCTCCTTGGCGGCCGACGTACCGGTGTTCATCGCGACACCGACATCGGCCTGCGCGAGCGCCGGCGCGTCGTTGGTGCCGTCACCGGTCATCGCGACCAGCTTGCCGCCCTCCTGCTCCTTCTTGATCAGCGCCATCTTGTCCTCGGGCTTGGCCTCCGCGAGGAAGTCATCGACTCCGGCCTCGTCCGCGATCGCCTTGGCGGTCAGCGGATTGTCACCGGTGATCATGACGGTCCGGATGCCCATCCGGCGCATCTCGTCGAAGCGCTCGCGCATGCCGGCCTTGACGACGTCCTTGAGGTGGATGACACCGAGGACGTGCGCCGTCGTCTTGCCCTTGTCCTCGACGACCTCGCCGACCACCAGCGGGGTACCGCCACTGGCCGAGATACCGTCCACGATGTGGCCGACCTCGTCCGTGGGGTGACCGCCGCTGTCGCGCACCCACTTCATCACCGCGGTGGCGGCACCCTTGCGCAGCAGCCGTGACCGGTTCGCCCTCACCGCGAAGGTCGACACCGGACATCCGGGTCTGGGCGGTGAACTCGATCCATTCGGCGTGCTGCAGCTCGCCCGGCGTACGCTCGCGCAGCCCGTACCGGGTCTTGGCGAACACCACGATCGAGCGGCCCTCGGGCGTCTCGTCGGCGAGGCTGGACAGCTGCGCCGCGTCCGCGAGCCGGTCCTCGGTGACGCCGTCGACGGGGTGGAACTCCGACGCCTGCCGGTTGCCCAGCGTGATCGTGCCGGTCTTGTCGAGCAGCAGCGTGTTGACGTCGCCGGCCGCCTCGACCGCACGACCGGACATCGCCAGCACGTTGCGCTGTACGAGCCGGTCCATGCCGGCGATGCCGATGGCGCTGAGCAGCGCGCCGATCGTCGTCGGGATCAGGCAGACCAGCAGCGAGACCATCACGATGCCGGTCACGCCGTGCGCGTCCAGGGCGAGCGAGTCCGGTACGCCGGGCTGGCCCGCCTTCGCGAAGATCGCGAGCGGCTGCAACGTGGCGACCGCCATCACGAAGATGATCGTCAGCGACGCGAGCAGGATGTTGAGCGCGATCTCGTTCGGCGTCTTCTGCCGGTCCGCGCCCTCCACCAGCGCGATCATCTTGTCGATGAAGCTCTCGCCGGGCTTCTGAGTGATCTTCACGACGATCCGGTCGGACAGCACCTTGGTGCCGCCGGTGACCGCGGAACGGTCGCCGCCGGACTCCCGGATGACCGGAGCCGACTCACCCGTGATCGCCGACTCGTCGACGCTGGCGATGCCCTCGACGACGTCGCCGTCGCCCGGGATGGTCTCGCCCGCTTCGACGACGACGTGGTCACCCTGCTGGAGCTGGGGCGCGGGCACCGGCTCTTCGCGTGCGGTCTTCCCGGGGGCCCAGGCGGTGAGACGGCGGGCCATCGTGTCCGTCTTGGCCTTGCGCAACGCGTCGGCCTGCGCCTTGCCTCGTCCCTCGGCCACGGCCTCGGCGAGGTTGGCGAAGATCACCGTCAGCCAGAGCCAGACCACGATCAGCCAGGCGAACCAGCTTCCCTCGGCGACGGCGAGGATGGTGCTCCACACCGCGCCGATCTCGACGATGAACATGACCGGGTTGCGCCACATCGTGCGCGGGTCGAGCTTTCTGACCGCGTCCGGCAGCGACTTGAGAAGCTGCTTCGGGTCGAGCATGCCGCCCTGGATACGGCCGCGTGAGGACTTCGGCGGCTCCGGCGCGGCGCTCGGCGCTTCCATGACCTGCGTGGACATCAGTGGATTCCTTCGGCCAACGGCCCGAGCGCGAGCGCGGGGAGGAAGGTGAGAGCGACGAGGATGATCGTGACTCCTGCGACCATTCCGACGAACTGCGGGCGGTGAGTGGGCAGGGTCCCCTCCGACTCCGGGGTCACACCCTGGCGTGCCAGCGACCCGGCCAGCGCCAGAACGAAGATCATCGGGAGGAAACGCCCGAAGACCATCGCCAGGCCGAGCGCCGTGTCGTACCAGGGGGTGTTGACGGTGATGCCGGCGAACGCCGACCCGTTGTTGTTGGAGGCCGAGGTGAAGGCGTACAGGACCTCGGACAGCCCGTGCGGTCCGCTGTTCAGCATTCCGGCCCGCTCGCCCGGCAGGGCCATCGCCGCGGCGGTGCCGATCAGCGCGCAGATCGGCGTGATGAGGAAGTAGGACGCGGCGAACTTGATCTCACGGCTGGAGATCTTCTTACCCAGGTACTCGGGCGTGCGGCCGACCATCAGGCCGGCCACGAAGACCGTGATCACCGCGAGGATGAGCATGCCGTACAGGCCTGAGCCGGTACCGCCGGGGGCGACCTCGCCCAGCATCATGTTGAACATCGTCATCATGCCGCCGAGACTCGTGTACGAGTCGTGGAAGGAGTCCACGGCGCCCGTCGAGGTCAGCGTCGTCGCGTCGGCGAACGTCGCGGAGTTCGCGACGCCGAACCTCGTCTCGACGCCCTCCATGGAGGAACCGAGCGCGGTCGGCACGGTGCCGTGGTGGACGAGCTGGAACGCCATGATCAGCGTCATGCTGATGACGGCCAGCACGGCCATCACCGACACGATCGCGTAGCCCTGCCGGTTGCTGCCGACCATCCGGCCGAACGTCCGGGGCAGGCTGAAGCTGATGACGAGCAGCAGGAAGATCTCGATCCAGTTCGTCCAGACCGTCGGGTTCTCGAACGGGTGGGCGGAGTTGACGTTGTAGAACCCGCCGCCGTTGGTGCCGAGTTCCTTGATGGCCTCCTGGCTCGCCACCGGCCCGCCGGTGATCGACTGCTTGGCCCCGGCGAGAGTCTGGAGCGTGTGGGGGTCGTGGAAGTTCTGCGCGGCTCCGCCGGCGATCAGGACGACCGCGGCGATGATGGAGACGGGCAACAGGATCCGCAGCACGCCACGGACCAGGTCCGCCCAGAAGTTACCGAGATGCTCGGTCCTCCTGCGGGCGAAGCCCCGTACCAGGGCGATCGCCACGGCGATGCCGACCGCCGCGGACACGAAGTTCTGCACGGCGAGACCGGCCATCTGGACGAGGTGGCCCATGGTCGACTCGCCGGAGTACGACTGCCAGTTGGTGTTGGTCGTGAAGCTGATGGCCGTGTTCCACGCCTGGTGCGTCATGACCGGCTTGAAGCCGAGGCTCAGCATCAGGTGGTTCTGCAGACGCTGGAACGCGTACAGGAAGAGGACGGACACGGCGGAGAAGGCCAGCACGCTGCGGGCGTAGACGCCCCACGTCTGCTCGGCCTCCGGCTTCGCGCCGATCAGGCGGTAGATCAGGCGCTCGGCGCGCGAGTGCCTGGTACCGCTGAAGACCCGGTACATGTAGTCGCCCAGCGGCCGGTAGGCCACGGCCAGAGCGAGCACGAGGGACCCGGCGAACAGGATCCCTGCGGTCGTCGTACCCATCTAGAAGCGCTCCGGGAACAGTAGGGCGGCGATCAGGAAGACGAACAACAGGACGGACAGGATGAGCCCGACGATGTTCTCCACGCTCACAGCCGTTCCACCGCCTTAACGACCAGGCCGAGCAGCGCGAAGATCGCGACTGTCAGCAGGATGTATGCCAGGTCAGCCATGATTCGATTCCTCTGTCACGTGTACGGGGAGCTCGGCCGGCATGGCGTCGGGTCGACGCTGCGCCGGGCACTCGAGACGGGTCATGCCATCCCCCGATGTGTCGGTCCTGTGGAGTTCCGACCGGACCGGCCGGTGCCGGGCCTCGGCCACCGCGTGCGCCGAGGCCGCGAGAACGCCGGCGAGGACGAGCACCGCCGCGCGGGCGACGTCGTCACTCCCCGTGATCCCTATGTCCCCAAGCCGGTGCACGTCGAAGCCGGTGACACACGACCAGGCGATGGCCCCGAGCGCGGCACCCGTGACCACCGGGCTCCACCACGCCCAGACCAGGACGGCCAGCACGATCGCCACGAACGCCGCCTGCCACGGCAGCGCGTCCATGACGACGGCGAGCGCGAAGACACACGCACTGCCGGCGGCCAACGGCCACGCGGAAGCCTCAAGACGCGTCATCGCTCCTCCTTCATCGGGGGCTCACCTGGAGCTAACTCCCGAAATGAGGCGATTCAGCCGCCCTTGACGGCCCCTTAGCGCGGCGCCGGAGGGCCTTAACGCGCCCCTAACACCCGGCCTGTGTGAAGACCGCGTATGGGAAGCCCGACGACCCTTGCCGCGCTTGCGGGCCCGGGGGCAGCGTGAATGCTCGAGAGGAGGAGAGATGAGCGAACGAAGTACCCCGTGGCCGATGGTCGCCGTCATCGCCCTGGGCGCGGCCTGGACCACCGCTCTGGCCACCCACCCCGGCGGCACGGCCCTGTGGCCCATCACCGCCTGGCTATGGCTCACCGCCGCCGTAGGCGCGGCACGCGCCCTCCGCCGGTCACCGACCGCCACCGAGGACGACCCCCGTCAGCCCTCGTCGATCATCCCCAGCACCTCCGCCACCGGGCGCACATCACCGGGGGCCCGGTAGATCGCGTACAGCATGGCGTCGTTCGTGCCGCTTGGACACCGGGCGACTCACGGACCTGCGCGAACGGGGGTCAGCGGGAGGCGACGCGGAGGAGGTGGAGGGCGGGGGTGCAGAGTTCGCGGCCTCGGGGCCAGACGGCGCGGAGGACGCGGTTCAAGGGGAGTTCGGACGGGATTTCGACGAGGCGGCCGGCGGCGATCTCGTCGGCGACCGCCAGGGCGCTCAGTACGGCGGGTGCGGTGCCTGACATCGCGGCCGCTCGAAGGGGTGCGGTCGCGCCGAGTTCCAGGGCGGGCTCGGCGACGCCGCCGTGTGCGGACAGGGCGGCCTCCAGGGTCTCCCGGGTGCCCGACCCCGCCTCGCGCAGGAGCAGCGGGGTGCGGGCCAGTTCGACCGGGCGCAGCGGGCGGCGTTTGCGGCTCCACGGGTGGCACGGCGCGACGACCACGACGAGCCGGTCGCGGGCGACGGCGCGGCTGTGCAGGTCTCGCGGGGCGCCTCGGCCCTCGATGAAGCCGAGGTCGGCCTCGTGGCCGCGGAGGCGTTCGATGACGTGCGTGCTGTTGGCGACGTTCAGCTCGACGTGGACGCCGGGGTCGAGCTCGCGCAGTGCGACGAGCCAGCCGGGTACGAGGTGCTCGGCGATGGTGAGGCTGGCGGTCACGCGCAGGCGGTCGCGGCGGCGGGCGCCGAGGGCGGTGGCGCTCTCGACCAGCGCGTACGCCTGGTCGAGTATCGCCCTGGACATGTCGGTGACGACCAGCCCGGCCGAGGTGAGACGCGAGCCGCTCGGGGAGCGTACGAGGAGCTGGACGCCCAGGCGGCGTTCGAGAGTGCGGAGCCGGACGCTCGCGGAGGGCTGGCTGATGCCCTGCCGCGCGGCGGCCTGCCCGAGGCTGCCGGTCTCGGCGACGGCGACCAGCAGCTCGAGCGCCTCGAGGTCCGGGAGCCGTGCGGTCATAGCCGAACCCTATGACCTCCCAGGCGAACACCTGGTAGTCGGGGCTCCTGACAGAACCGATCCTGAGATCATGTCGATCTCAACGGCGCGATCGCGATCCCTCCCGGCGGACCCCGGCCGAGCCCCGGCACGTACGAAAACACGTACAACAGCGCGGGACCTGGCCCCCGGGCTGGCCGCCTGCGCGGCCGGGGTACTGGTGGCGTACGGCGTGCACCGCCTGGTGGGTGGGGTGCCCGCGCTGACCGCCGCCCTGCTGCTGGGCGTCGCGGCGGTCAACCTCGGCCTCATGCCGGACGCCGCTCGCGCTGGTGCGCGCTTCGCGGCGAGCCGCCTGATGCGGGCCGGGATCGTGCTCCTCGGCCTCCAGGTCGCGATCGGCGACATCGTCGGTCTCGGCTGGGAGACCATCGTGATGGCCGTGGTGGTCCTGCTCGCGACGCTCGTCGGCACTCGTTGGCTGGGGCGGCGGATGGGCCTGTCGCCGCGGTTGTCGCTGCTGGTCGCCTCGGGCTTCGCGATCTGCGGCGCCTCGGCGGTCGCGGCGGTCGACGGCGCCCTCGGCAACAACGACGACGAGGACCGCGGGCAGGACACCGCCACCGCGATCGCCCTCGTCACCCTCTGCGGGACCCTCGCCATCGCGGTGATGCCGGCCGCCGGACGGCTGCTCGGGCTGTCACCGCATGACCTGGGGCGCTGGGTGGGCGCGAGCGTGCACGACGTGGGTCAGGTGGTGGCCACCGCCACCGTCGTGGGCCCCGCCGCGCTGGTACCCGCGGTCGCGGTCAAGCTCGTACGGGTGGCGATGCTCGCGCCGGTCACGGCCGTCACGGCGCTCACGGCCCGCCGTGGAGAGAACACGGACGGCAAGCGTCCGCCGGTGCTGCCGGTGTTCCTGCTCGGCTTCCTCGCGCTGGTGGCGGTCCGCTCGAGCGGCGCGGTGCCCGGCTCGGTACTGACCACCGCGAGCGGGGCGAAGGACCTGCTGTTCGCGGCGGCGATGTTCGGCCTCGGCTGCGCGGTACGCCTCCGGGTCCTGGCGGGCACCGGACGGCGGGCTCTGCTGCTCGGCCTCACCTCATGGGTGCTCATCGCCGGCGTCTCGTACGCCGGCGTCGTGCTCACCCGCTAACGCGCACGGCAGGCCGAAATCCCGCCACCGGCGATGGCCGACGGCGGCGGGATCCGGACAGAGCTCAGCGAACCTCGGTGATCTCGGGACCGCGCTCGAACGGGTTCAGCGGCGGACGGCCTTCCTCATCCTCGCCCTCTTCGGCCTGGCCTTCGGCCATGGCCTGCTGGGCCTCGGCTGGCAGGGTCAGCTCGAGGAGCTCGCGCGGCGGCATCGGCGCGTCGCCGCGTACGACGACGATGCTCTGGAAGACGGTCTCCATCACGCGCGCCTTGTCCGAGTCCTCCAGAGCGGCGCCGCTCAGCACGCCGCGCAGGAACCAGCGCGGGCCGTCGACACCGAGGAACCGGACCGGCTGCCAGCCGAAGCCCTGCTCGGCGATCTCCGGGGGTACCTGGTCGACCATCTCCTCGGGGATGGCGACCGGCACCATGCCGTGCAGCTCGGTACCGAACGGACCCTCGGCCTCCTGGGTCTCCCCCTCGGCCTGCTTGATCTCGTCCGCGGTCTCCCGGCGGATCTCGTCCCAGATGCCGTTCTTCTTCGGCGCGGCGAAGGGCTGCACCTGCAGGCCGCTCTCGCCGTGCACGATGGTGATGGCGACGATCCGCCCGCCGACGGGGTTGCCCTCGGCGTCCTGGTCGACCGCCTCGACGTTCACCTGGATCTCGATGCCCTCACCGATCGGCACCTGGATCGCACCGAAGTCGACCCGCTCCATCTCGGGGATGGATTCGGTCTCGGAGTCCCACGGGCCGCCGAGCGGCGTGGCCGCAGGCTCCTGCTTCTCCTCGACGTTCTCCTCGTCCGCGACGGTCTCCTCGTCGGTCGGCTCGAGGGTGTTCTCGGGCTCATCGTCCCGACGACGGCGTCGAAACACGACTCACGCTCCTTCGCTGCTGTGCTGAACGGACGCGTTCGCCACGCGACCTTGGACGGCCCCTGCGTACCCTCCAGTGGAGCCGAAGCCACCGTCGCCACGCGCCGACCCCGGCAAGGTCTGCACCTCGTGGAACGTCGCCCGTTCGACGCGCTGGATGACCAACTGCGCGATGCGGTCACCGCGTTCGAGTCGGACGCTGTGGTGGATGTCGGTGTTCAGCAGGGTGACCTTGATCTCTCCCCGGTAGCCCGCGTCGATCGTGCCCGGGGCATTGACGATCGTCACTCCCAATCTAGCTGCCAGCCCGGACCGCGGATGCACGAAGGCCGCGTAGCCGTCAGGCAGGGCGATCGCGACACCGGTGGGCACCATGGCGCGTTCGCCGGGAGCCAGCTCCACGTCGTGGCCCGCGAACAGGTCCGCACCGGCGTCGCCCGGATGGGCGTACGACGGTGTGGGCAGGTCGGGATCCAGCCGCTGGATGAGTACGTCGACGGTCAAGGGATCACCTCAGGGTCGCGGGCACCGGGAGCACGTCACAGGGCGTGACCCTACCGCCTGCCCGGCCCGGATCCCTTGACGACGCCGCCAGGTACGGATCGACGCGGGCCTCCTGCCGCGTACGTGCCGCATCGTCCCTGTTCAGTCGATTGGCGGGTCGGGCTTCTCGTCCGAGGGCGGCTCGCCGGATCCGGCGAGCGTCGGCGGCTTGGCCGGCTGCTCCGCCGGGGTGGGATCGGAGGAGTCGCGCAACGCCGGGACCGCCCGGTAGATGACCGCGGCGGTCGGTACGGCGATCGCCGCGCCGGGGATGCCGGCGATCACGCCGCCGACCGAGATCGCGAGGATGATCGCGAGCGGGTGGAAGCGCACCCAGCGGCCGACCACGAGCGGCTGGAGCACGTGACCCTCAAGCTGCTGCTCGAGGATCAGGATGCCGAGGAAGACGAGCGCGGCGATGCCGCCCTTGACGCTGAAGACGACCAGGACCGCCAGCGCCCCGGCCACGAGGATCCCGACGATCGGGATGAAGCTGCCGAAGAAGATGATGACGGCGAGGGGCGCCACGAGCGGGATGCCCATGATCATCAGCACCACCGCCATGACGACGGCGTGGATCGCGGCGACGATCACGGTGCCGTGGACGTACTGCGAGAGGGTCTCCCACGCGGCGCGGCCGGCGCGGTCCATCCGCTCCCGATGGCGCCCGAACCCGCTGATCAGCCAGTTCCAGATCCCGCGCCCGTCCTTCAGCAGGAAGAACGTCACGAAGAACAGGAAGACGGTGGAGGCGATCACCTCGCCGGCGACGGTCGCGCCGGTGAAGATCGTGCCGACGACCCGGCCACGCTGGTCCTGCAGCTGCTTGACCAGCTCGTCGACGGCCGACTGGAGCTGGGAGTTCTTCAGGTGGAGCGGCCCGGTGACCAGCCAGCGCTGAGCCTGGCGGGCGGTGTACTGCACCCGGTCGAGCAGGTGCGGGAACTGGTCGTTCGCCTGGATCCCGACGAACGTTCCGACGCCGCCGAGCACGCCGAGCGCGACCAGCATCGTCAGCCAGGTCGCGGCGAGCGAGGGCATCCACTTGCGCAGCCACGCGGTCAGCGGATGCAGCAGCGCGCACAGCAACAGCGCGATCGCGCAGGGCAGGACCACCAGGCGCAACGTGTCAATGATGTTCACCACGGCGTACAGGACGAGCCCGATCACGATCAGACGCCAGCACCACGCCGCCGCGGTGGCGAGCACCGGCGGGACCAACGGATCCCGTTCGGTCACATATCCCCCAAATTAAGGTCCGCCGTTTGTGCCCATCGTTTCATGACGTGAGCCTCACTCGACCTACGACGCTTCAGGACGCGAAATTGTTGGCCACGCGACATGGTTTGGCCACATGCAGTCACCGGTGATTCGCGACTTATCTCCCCGGGGAGCAGTGACTTACGCGGATTTCGCTCCAGGTCCTTCGCAATTCGCATCTCCGCGCATCTTCAGGGCCACGGGGAAGGTTGCCTCATGACACGACACGTCGTGCATCGATCGCTCGACGGCTACCGCTTCAAGATCTCAAGTGATCACGACCTTGACCAGCCGTTCACCTCCGTCGCGCGATTCGCCGTGGACGGCCGGCTGCACGAGCTCACCTCCGGCGAACACGACGCGGCGACCGGGTGGACCCGCGATCTCGGAATCCGGAGATTCGAGGAGGAGTTCTCCCTCCAGCGCGGCCGATTGCGGACCGCCCGAGTGGTCGATTATGACCGTCGAATCGGCCTGAAAGACGATCTTCTGGCCGTTGTCTGGCAGGGCCGGAGATTCTCGATGTTCATCCCGATGTACAACGCCGTTCCGGCCGACGCCGTCCGCCTTTTCAACGTCATCGGGGTGAGCGAGCACGACGACGGCATCACCGTCGCCACCCTCGACCCGAAGCGCGCCGGCATCGCCGAGCCCGCCGACATCGCCAAGGAGGTGCCGGGCCTCGGCCTGCTGGAGGTGACCGCGCTGAACAAGACGACGGCGAGGCGGCTGCCCGCCTGGCAGGGTGCGCGGCTGCCGCACGGCGAACTGTTCCAGGACACGCTCGAGGACGACAGCGTCTACTTCGTGCTCGCCACCGCGTCGGCGATGGTCACCGTCCTGCCGCACCACGGTCAGACGGCGCACGTACCGGCCGGGCTCAGCGGCCTGAAGGTCGAGACCGTCGCCTGATGACCGCGATGCTCTCCGGGGTCCTCGCGGGCACCGTCGCGCTGGTGCTGCTGGCGGCGTTCGCGGGTCACGTGCGCAGCCCGCGCACGCTGCCCACCGCGCTCGCCGCGCACCGTACCGTGCCCGCCCTCCTCGTACGCCCGGCCGCGCTCGCCGCGACCCTGCTCGAGGGCGCGCTCGGCACGGTCATCGCGTACGGGCTGGTCACCGGGCGCGCGGCGACGCTCGCGTTCGCCGCGACCGGCGCCGCGGTCCTGCTGGCCGGCTACGCCCTGTACGGCCTGTACGTCCTGCGCACCCGGCCGGGCGTGCCCTGCGGCTGCGCGGCACACGACACCCCCATGACCGGCTGGGTGGCCGGCCGCGCCGGGGCGCTCGCCCTGGCCTCGCTCGCGGCGGCGGCCGGAGCCGGACCGGCGCCGGGCGGCGCCCACGCCGCGATCCTCGCCCTGTCCTCCGTCGTCCTCGCCGTCGTGGCCTGGTCGCTGCCCCTCGCCATGTTCGACCCCGAAAGGAACCCGGCCCGATGAGCTTCGAGACCACCGCCATCCTGCTGACCTGGGTGGCCATGACCCTGCTGGCCCTGACGGTCGCCGGGCTCGTCCGCCAGGTGCACCAGCTGACGCGCGGCCCGCACGCGCCGGACGTCGGGCCGAGTCCGGGCTCCCCCGCCGCCGCGCTGGACCGGCTCGGCGCCGAGCCGGGCCGTACGACCCTCCTGCTGTTCCTCGGCGAGGACTGCCCGGCCTGCCAGGACGTCTTCCAGGAAGCGCTGACGCTGACCGGGGCGCCACCGATGCGCGCACTGTTCCTCACCGACGTCATCCCGGCCGTCCTTCCGGCGAACATGCGAGTCTTCGCCGACCAGGGCGAGCTGTTCGAGGCGTACCAGGTGCCGGCCACGCCGTTCGCGGTGGTCATCGGCGCCGACGGCCGGATCCGCACGGCCGAGCCGATCGGCTCGGTACGCGCGCTGCACGGCATCGTCGCCGAGGCCGGCGGACACCTGCCCTCAGCGATGAGCCATGCGGGCCACGACGGCCCGCGCAACTGACACGGGGAGTTGCTTCACATGCTCGAACTCGACCAGATACCCCCACTGCGCGGCACCCGGCCGGACGGCGCCGGACGCGTACGCCGGCACGTGCCGGCGGCGACCGCGGAAGGCGTCGGGCGCCGATCGATGCTCGGCGGCGCGGTCGCCGCGGGCACCACCGTGGGCCTGGCGGCCCTCGGGGTGTTCGCCCCGGCGCGCAAGGCGATGGCGCAGGGGTTCGGCCTGACGCCCGGCTACTACGACATCTACAACGCGTGCCCGTCGTACGCGTCCTCGCACAACTGCTCGCCCGGCTGCGGCCCGAGCACGATCGTGTCCACGGCCTGCCGTACCAGCGGTAAGTACATGGGCTACCACAAGTCCGGCGTCTCGGACCCCGGCCACTACAAGCTGCGCCCCAACCAGTGCTACGCGGGCAAGTACGACGGCTGGGTCTGGCACTACGCGAACAAGTGCGGGAGCTGCACGACGTCGGTGACCTGGCGCTGCCACGACGGCTGGAAGAAGAGCGCCGCCGGATCCTGGTACAAGTCGATCTGCCGGTGGGCCCTTGCCTGCTCCAAGTGACGTCGTCCCGGCCGGCCGCCTGCGCCGCGGGCTGACCGAGCCGCTGCTGCCGTACGCCGTGCTGGCCGTCCTGGCCATCGCGGCGTCGGCGGCGGAGCACACCGTGCTGGGCTGGGCCTCCGTCGGCGCGCTCGCCGGCTACTCCCTCTCCGGCTCGGTTTGAACGCGTAACAGCGATTTCGTGCTGTTCTCGCCAGGTTGGCGGGCTCCCGTACGGCAGGGCCAGGTCCTCGCCGTCTTCATCCTCGGCCTCCTCCTCGGAGGCACGTTGAGCGCGACCGTGCTGTGGCTGCTGTCCGGCCTCGGCGAGCCGCTGCCGGGCGCCGTACGCGCCGGTGCCGTCCTGGCCGTCGCCGTGCTCGGCGTCGCACGCGACGCCGGCCGGGTGCGGATACCGCTCCCGCAGAACGCCCGCCAGATCCCGGCCGACGTGCTGCAACGCCGGATCAGGCGCGGGTCGATGCAGTTCGGCTTCGAGCTCGGCACGGGCGTGCGTACCTACGTGTCCGCGAGCGCCCCGTACGTCGTCGCGCTGGCCCTGCTGCTCGGCCACCACGGCGCCGCCGTCACGGTCCTCACCGGCACGGGCTTCGGCGTGGGCCGCGCCGCCACCGCGACCATCCGCTACGCCAGCCGCAGCGACGACTGGGACGACCGACGCCTCGACCGCGTGGGCATCCTGACCAACGCCGTCGCCGTCACCGTCCTGGCCGCGCTGGCCCTGCTCCTCCTCAGGCCATGAGCTCGGCGGCGACGGTGGCGCCGAGCTCCCAGCAGGCCTCCCGGTCGGTCTTGTCGACCGCGCCGAGGACGACCACCGGCGGGTGGACGGTGCGCCACCCCAGGCCGGTCGCGATCGACTCGACCGCGCGTACGGCCCCGGTGGCGTCGTTGTTGCCGTGGACCCAGAGGCCGTACGGACGCCGCACCGTGGTCGTCAGGCACGGGTAGTAGACCTGGTCGAAGAAGTGCTTGAGCGCGCCGCTCATGTAACCGATGTTGGCCGGTGTGCCCAGCAGGTAGCCGTCGGCCTCCAGGACGTCGGCCGCGCCCGCGGTCAGGGCGGGCCGCGCGACCACCTCGACACCTTCGATCTCGTCGGTGGTCGCGCCGGAGCGTACGGCCTCGAAGAGCTCGTGCGTGCTCGGCGAGGCCGTGTGATGGACGATCAGCAGCCGCGCCACGTCACGCCGGTGCGAGGGTGACGTCGACGGTGAAGTCCTCCTCCGCGGACGCCCCCAGGTCGAGGTCGGCGATGCGTCCGGCGGCGCGCAGGTCATCGCCCGCGAGCCGGCCGACGCCGGCGCCGCGGACCGCGGCGCGCTCGACGTCGGCGCGCATCGAGACCTTGGCCGCCGACTTCGCGCGCCGCACCTGCCGCAGCACGTCGGCGGTGGCGGACAGGACCGCCGGGTCTCCACCGCCCGGAAGCTCCGAGGCGACCGGCCAGGCCGCGCGGTGCACCGAACCGTCCCGCCACCAGGACCAGACCTCCTCGGTGACGTAGGGCAGGATCGGCGCGAGCAGCCGCAGCACGACCGACAGCGCGAGGCGCAGCGCGGCGCGCGCCGAGGCCGCGCCGCCCGGGTCGACGGCGTCCTCGCCGTACGCACGGGACTTGACCAGCTCGAGGTAGTCGTCGCACAGGTCCCAGAAGAACCGCTCGGTACGCTCCAGCGCGCGCGTGTAGTCGTTGGCCTCGAAGGCGGCCGTGGCGTCGCGGACCACGTCGGCGAGCGTGCCGAGCATCGACAGGTCCAGCGGCTCGGTCACCGCCGCGTCGGCCGGCACGTCGCCCAGGCCCAGCACGAACTTCGAGGCGTTCAGCAGCTTGATGGCGAGACGCCGGCCGATCTTGATCTGGCCCGTGTCGAACGCCGTGTCGGTGCCGAGCCGCCCGTTCGCCGCCCAGTAGCGGACCGCGTCCGAACCGTGCTGCACCAGGAGGTCCATCGGCGTGACGACGTTGCCCTTGGACTTGGACATCTTCTTGCGGTCCGGGTCGAGGATCCAGCCGGACAGCGCGGTGCCCGCCCACGGCAGCGAGCCGTGCTCCAGCTCGGCCCGCACGACGGTGGAGAACAGCCAGGTCCGGATGATGTCGTGCGCCTGCGGCCGCAGGTCGTACGGGAAAACGGCCTCGAACAGCGCCGGGTCGCGCTCCCAACCCCCGGCGATCTGCGGGGTCAGCGACGAGGTCGCCCAGGTGTCCATGACGTCCGGGTCGCCGGTGAAGCCGTTCGGCTTGCCGCGCTGGTCCTCGGTGTAGCCGGGGGGCGCCTCCGAGGACGGGTCGATCGGCAGCGCGTCCTCCGGCGGCGTGATCGGCGTGGAGTGGACCGGCTCGCCGTCGCCGTCGAGCGGGTACCAGACCGGGATCGGCACGCCGAAGAACCGCTGCCGCGAGATCAGCCAGTCACCGGCCAGGCCGCCCACCCAGTTGTCGTAGCGGGCCTTCATGTACGAGGGGTACCAGTCCAGCTCGGCGCCGCGGGCCAGCAGCCGGTCGCGCAGCTCCGCGTCGCGCCCGCCGTTGCGGATGTACCACTGGCGGGTGGTGACGATCTCGAGCGGCTTGCTGCCCTTCTCGTAGAACTTCACCGGGCGCGTGACGGGGCGCGGGTCGCCGTCCAGCTCGCCGGACTCGCGCAGCAGCTCGACCACGCGCTCGCGCGCCGCGTGCACGGTCCTGCCGGCCAGCTCGGCGTACGGCTCGGGCGCGACACCGGCGGGCGGCTCGGGCAGGATCCGGCCGTTCCAGTCGACGATCGCGCGGGTGGCGAGGTTGAGCTCGCGCCACCAGATGACGTCGGTGAGGTCGCCGAACGTACAGATCATCGCGATGCCGGAGCCCTTGTCCGGCTCGGCGAGGTGGTGGGCCACGACCGGCACGTCGACGCCGAACAGCGGCGTGCGCACGGTCGTGCCGAACAGGTCTCGGTAACGGTCGTCGTCGGGGTGGGCGACCAGCGCGACGCAGGCGGGCAGCAGCTCGGGCCGGGTCGTCTCGATGTGGATCGGGCCGTCGGCACCGTGGAAGCGCAGCCGGTGGAAGGCGCCCGCGTGCTCGCGGTCCTCCAGCTCGGCCTGGGCGACCGCGGTGCGGAACGTGACGTCCCACAGGGTCGGCGCCTCGGAGACGTACGCCTCGCCGCGCGCCAGGTTGCGCAGGAACGCGCGCTGCGCGGTCGCGCGCGACGTCTCGCCGATCGTCGTGTAGAGCAGCGACCAGTCCACCGACAGGCCCACGCGGCGCCAGACGTCCTCGAAGGCCTTCTCGTCGATCTCGGTGAGCCGGTTGCACAGCTCGACGAAATTGCGGCGCGAGACCGGGATCTGCTTGCCCGAGGCGTCCGGCGGCTCGAACGACGGGTCGTACGGCAGCGAGGGGTCGCACCGCACGCCGAAGTAGTTCTGCACGCGGCGCTCGGTGGGCAGGCCGTTGTCGTCCCAGCCGATGGGGTAGAAGACCTCACGGCCGCGCATGCGCTGGAAGCGCGCGATGGTGTCGGTGTGGGTGTAGGAGAACACGTGGCCGACGTGCAGCGAACCGCTGACGGTCGGCGGCGGCGTGTCGATCGAGTAGATCTCCGCCCGCGACCTCGACCGGTCGAAGCGGTAGGTGCCGCGCTGCTCCCAGAGTACGGCCCACTTGTCCTCGAGTCCGTCGAGGGTGGGTTTCTCCGGAGGACGCGGCTTTTCTGTCATGCCGCCAATGGTATGGGGCCACAACGGCAGGTCCGTCGTCATTTCGAGATCGCCTGTGAGAGGGTCGGAAACCCAAGGACCGACGGAGAGGGACGGTATGGCGGACAAGGGTGATCTCGGCTGGCGGCTGGTCGCCGGCGCGGCGGCGATGGGCGCGGGCTTCGTGGCCCGTAAGGCGATCACCATCGGCTGGAGGCAGTTCACCGGCAAGGAGCCGCCGACCAACCCCGAGTCCCCCGACGTCGCGATCGCCGAGGCCATCGGCTGGGCAGTCGTCACCGGCGTCGGCATGGAGGTCGCGCGCCTGCTGGCCACCCGCGCCGCCGCGCGCCGCTGGCACCAGAGCACCGGCGAGCTGCCCGCCTCACTCCGCACGGCCGCCGAGAAGATCAAGAACGTCGGCGGCTGATCCGCACGGCCGGCCTGCCGGGCAGGACAGCGGCCGAGCCGCCGCCCGACGCGCGGCCTCCGGCATCGCCGCGATAAACGAGCGCCCAACCCCGTCGCGCGCGCGTCGACGCTGCCCTCTCGGCCGTCTCCGGCACGACGCCAGGCACCTCGGACGTGTGATCAAGGAGCGGACGAAGCCTCGTTGCGCGCTCTGACGGCCGCCTGCTCGGACGCGCCCTCAGGCTGCGCGACCGCGTTGGCCGGACAGTGGATTGTCGGACACGTCCTAGGGTCTGCGGTACTCCACCTCGACGCGGACGGCGCCGTCGTGGCGGCCGCGCAGGTCGTCGCGGATCTTGTCGGCCAAGCGCTTGGTCGCGGCGCGGTTGAGCGCTCCCCCCGCGACGGCACCGGTCAGGAACGGCCCCAGCGTGCTCATGTGACGCCCCATGGTGCGCAGCAGGCGCTTGCGCAGCCCCGTCCTGGCCGCGACGCCGAGCGCGATCGTCACGGTGCCGGGCTGCGCCGGGTCGAACCCGCGCTGCTGGGCCCATGACTGCAGGAAGACGGCGCCCCGCGCGCTGCCGGTGCCCGACACCTGTACGCCGTAGATCTCGTGCAGCTCGGCGATGAGCTTCATCTCGATGGTGGCGACGACCACCGTCTCGGCGACGATCTGGGCGGGCGCGCTCAGCAGAAGCGGTGGCGCGACGAACTCCACCGCGGCGAGCGCTCCCCCGGTCGCCCCTACGCCGGTCGTGGCGCGCTGTGCGGCCCGTACGAGCGAATCCGCGAGCGCCTCCCCCGTCAGCCCCTCGTGGTGCTTGGAGAGCGTCTCCAGGTCGCGCACCGGCACGTGCGGAGCGATCTCGGCGACCAGGTCGGCGAGCCAGCGTCCCCGTGCGACGCCGACGGCGCCGGTGCGTCTCGCGCGAGCCGACATGAGACGCGCGAACCGGCCGAGCAATCGGCCGCGCGTCTCACGGTCCATGTCATCGGAGGACAGCCGGCCGACCAGCTCCGCCATCTGGCGGCCGAGCCGGTCGTCGCCGTCCTTCCAGCGCTCGACCTCTCCCTCTGTTCCCTCAGGTTCCTCTGTCACGATCGGCCGCCTCAGGCGGCGCACTCGCGGCAGATGAACTGGCCGTTCCTCTCCTCGGCCAGCTGGCTGCGGTGGTGCACGAGGAAACAGCGAGCGCAGGTGAACTCGTCCGCCTGGCGCGGCAGAACGCGGAGGCTGAGCTCCTCGTTCGAAAGGTCCGCACCCGGCAGCTCGGTCACCTCACCGGCGTCGAGATCCTCGTCTATGACGCCCGTGCTCTTGTCGGCACGACGCGCCTGCAGCTCTTGCAGGCTGTCCTCGTTGAGGTCGTCATCGGTCTTTCGTGGGCTGTCGTAGTCGGTGGCCATGTCCTATCTCCATCCCCCTCGGTCCTTAGTTATGCGCCCCGTCGCGCGGGTCTAACGCTCGGGAGGCCCATCTTGTGCCCGATCCGGGCGGGAAATTCTGTCACGGGATTTGCCCCAGAACACGCAAGCCACGTCGCGTCACAGGGCCACTTCCCATCGCCTTCACCGGAGATGTCCGATGTGTCGTACATCACAGCATCGGACGGGCGGCAGATCTCTGCCCGCCACGATGAACCGGATAAGGACGACGAGCGTCACAGGTAACGCGATATCGTTCCCGCTCGGATGAACCTGGCGGGTGCACACAATAAGGGTTGTACGAGGGGGTCACACACATGCCGGATGCCGCTCCACTGGAGCCGGGCGATCCGGCCTCGCTTGGGCAGTATGAGGTAGTCGGAAAACTCGGGGCGGGCGGCCAGGGGGCCGTGTATCTCGGTCGGTCCTCGGCCGGGGAACATGTCGCGATCAAGCTTCTGCACGCGCAGATGAACACCGACTCGTCTGCCCGCACGCGGTTCGCGCGCGAGGTCGAGGCTGCGCAGAAGGTGTCACCTTTCTGTACCGCACAGGTCCTGGACTATGACCTTCACGGTCAGCCTCCCTACATCATCAGTGAGTACATCGACGGGCCACCGCTGTACGACGTCGTGCTCCAGGAGGGTTCCTTCCGCGGCGCGGCGCTCGAGCGCCTGGCGATCGGCACCGCGACGGCGCTGGCGGCGATCCACGAGGCCGGCATCGTCCACCGCGACTTCAAGCCCAACAACGTGCTGCTGGCCGCCGACGGCCCGCGCGTCGTCGACTTCGGCATCGCGCGCTCGGTCAACTCCGACCAGAGCTCCGTCACGGCCACCGGGATGGTCGTCGGTACGCCCGGCTACCTCGCGCCCGAGCAGCTCACCGGTGAGGCGCTCACGGCGTCGGTGGACATCTTCGCGTGGGGCGCGACGATGGTGTTCGCCGCGACCGGGCACTCGCCGTTCGAGGCCGAGACGCTCCCGGTGATCATCAACCGGATCCTCAACGAGGAGCCGGACCTGTCGCGCCTGACCGGCACCATGCGCGAGCTGGTCGCCGCGGCGCTGGACAAGAACCCGCGCCGCCGCCCGGCCGCCCACCAGCTCCTGCTCCGCCTGCTCGGCCAGGTCGGCGCGACGCCCGGCCCGATGGCCGACCGCGAGGACCTGCTGGACAAGGGCACCCAGATCGCGGCGGAGCTGCCGCCACCGCCGCCGATCGTCGGGCCGCCGCCGCGCCCGCCGGTGACGCCGCCCCCGATGATGCATCCGGGTCCGGCGACGCCGAACCCGCCGATGATGATGCCGGGTCCGCAGACGCCACCGGCCTGGCAGCAGACCCAGCCGCCGCGGCCGATCCAGCAGCAGCCGCCGCCCCGGTACGGTCCGCCGCCTCAGCAGCGCAAGTCCAACAACGCGCCGCTGTTCGTCGGGCTCGGCTGCGTCGTGGCGCTGCTGCTCGTCGTGGGCCTGCCCATCGCCCTCGCGGCGGGCTTCCTGCACAAGACGCAGAGCAACATCCCGCACTACACGCCGTCGCACTTCGGTGTCCCCGAGGCGTACGACGGCACGTGGACGGGTCGTGGCACCGACGTCGCCGGCTCCTCCAAGGGCAAGGCGTTCGACATCAAGATCACGCTGACCGACGGCTCGCTGTCCGGCAGCGTCCAGTACGGCGCCCCCGGCACCGGCTGCTCGGGCTCGCTGTTCATGGACTCGACGGAGTCGACCTCCACCAAGGTCGTCTTCCACGAGATCCTCACGAACACCGCGCACACCACCTGCCCGATCTCCTCCTACGTCACGCTCGCGCTGAACGGCTCGACCATGGGCTATGACCTCCGCAACACTTCGTCGGCCGCCACGCCCGTCAGTACCGGCAGCCTGACCAAGGAGTAGCGGAGCACCTCAGGTAGTGGCCCGTCACCGGGCCGGTAAGGACGGACATGTCGGAGACTGCCCCGCTTCGACCGAACGACCCCGAGCGCATCGGGGCGTACCAGTTGACCGGCAGGCTCGGTGAGGGCGGCCAGGGGATCGTCTATCTCGCGACCGGCCCGGCGGGCGAGAGCGTCGCGGTGAAGCTGCTGCACGCGCAGTTCAGCGGGGACGCGAAGGCGCGTGCGCGCTTCGCCGGGGAGCTCGCGAGCGCCAAGCGGGTCGCGCCGTTCTGCACGGCGCAGATCCTCGACGCCGACGTCGAGGGCGATACGCCCTACCTCGTCAGCGAGTTCATCGAGGGCCCGTCGCTGCGCGAGGTGGTGGACGCGCGCGGCCCGAGCTCGGGCGGCGACCTCCAGCGCCTGGCCATCGGCACGGTGACCGCGCTGACGGCCATCCACGAGGCCGGCATCGTGCACCGCGACTTCAAGCCGACCAACGTCCTGCTCGCCGCGGACGGGCCACGGGTCATCGACTTCGGCATCTCGCGCGCCCTGGACGCCGGCGGGACCATGACCAGTACGACGGTCGGCACCCCGTCGTACATGTCGCCCGAGCAGATCTCCGGCGAGCCCGCGGGCCCGCCGACCGATGTGTTCGCCTGGGCCTGCACGATGGTCTTCGCCGCGACCGGCACCCCTCCGTTCGGGCAGGACTCCATCCCCGCGGTGATGAACCGGATCCTGCACCAGGATCCGGGACTGGGCATGCTGATGGGCCCGCTGCGGGAGATCGTCATCGCCTGCCTGGCCAAGTTCCCGAACCGCCGGCCGACCGCACAGCAGGTCCTGCTCCGGCTGCTCGGCAACGAGGGCGTCGTCCTGCCGGGCGCGACCGGCGGCGGGGTCTCCCCTACGAACGTGCTCAACCAGGGCGCCCAGGTCGCGTCCGAGGCCCCGGGCGCGTGGGCGCGGCTGAACCTGAACGAGCCGGGCGGCGACACCGCGCCGCCCGGTTCCGGTACGAACCCACCGGCGCTCCACGGGCCCGGCGGCGACACACCGCCCCCCGGCGCCTACCGTCCCGGCGGCGACACGCCTCCCCCCGGCGCGTACCGCCCGGGTGGCAACACCGCTCCCCCTGGGCTGTACCCCGGTGGCAACACCGCGCCTCCCGGCCTGTACCCGGGCGGCGACACCGCGCCGCCGGGCATGTACCAGCCGGGCGGCCACACCCCGTTCCCCTCGAGCATGCCGGGCCCCGGCCCGTACGGCCCGCGCCGCCGACGGGTGCATCCGGGCGTGCTGGCCGGCTCCGCCGCCGCGCTGGCGCTGCTCGTGGCGGTCGGCGTGGTCGCCGTGGTGCGGCTGACCGGCGACCACCATTCGAAGCACGGGTCGACGCCGGTGGCCGGCAAGGTCGGCGGGACGTTCCGGGTCTCCATGTTCACGCCGACCTTCATCGACCCGTCGAACGCGGTCGCCTCCCCCGACTTCTTCGTCGTCGAGAACCTGTTCACCGGGCTGACCCGGGTGCGTACGGACGGCACCGTCGTGCCGGCGCTCGCCACCAGCGCGGTGCCGAGCGGCGGCTGCACGCAGTGGCGATTCACCATCAAGCGCGGCACGACGTTCAGCGACGGTCAGCCCGTCGACGCCGCCGCCTTCGCCCGTGGCTGGAACCGCGTCGCGCGCAACACCGGGGGTGGCGAGGGCTACCTGATGAACGACGTCCAGGGCTATGACGACGTCGTGGCGGGGAACGCCACGACCCTGCGGGGAGTCACGGCGAGCTCCCCCGACATGCTGCAGGTCACCCTCACCAAGCCCGACTGCGACTTCGAGAACCGCGTCGCGACGCCGGTGTTCAGCCCCGCGCCCCCGTCGGCCGGCGAACACGACAACGCCACGTACGACCGCACGCCGATCGGCAACGGCCCCTTCAAGGTCGCCTCCTACGACCCGAGGTCCGGGCTCTCCCTGGTCCGCAACCGGGCGTACGCCTTCGCTCGGCCGAAGCTCGACGCGGTCGACGTCACCTTCGCGACCGACGCCCAGTCGGCGATGTCCGGCTTCAACTCCGGCCGGTACGACTGGACCGAGCTGCAGTCGACGACGGTGGCCGCGGCCCGCAGCGCCCACTCGAGCGACGGCGAGCTGGTCAGGGGCGACATCGACGGCATGACGTACCTGCTGCCGATCGGCGACAACGGCGCCATGAAGTCGAAGGAGGCCCGGCAGGCGGTCTCCTACGCCCTGGACCGGGCGGCGATCAGCTCCTCCGTCTATGAGGGGATGTACGCCCCCGCGACGTCGATGGTGCCGCCGGCCATACCCGGCGCGTACGAGAAGGGCTGCACCGCCTGCGTCAACAACCCGGCGCTGGCCAAGCAACTGGCCGCGCAGGCGGGTCTGGGCCCCGGGTCGAAGGTCACCCTCTCGATCGCCGACTCACCCACCTACACGCCGCTCGCGACCATCGTGCGGCAGCAGCTCGCCACGGTGCTCGGCTGGAAGGTCGAGCTCCGGAAGGTGGACCCGCCCAAGATCTTCCAGGACGAGGCGGGCAAGGACGCCAAGGACCTGTACCCGTACTCCTGGCTCGCCGACTACCCGTCGCAGGAGAGCTTCCTGTACTCGCTGCTGTCCAGCGACTCGATCGCGCGCACCTCCGACGGGTCGGTCGGCGGCGGCAACTACGCGCGGTACAGCAGCCCGGCGTTCGACGCCGCGCTGAACAGCGCGCGTTCGACGACCGACCCCGGCCTGCGCACCCAGCGGCTGCGGACCGCGGAGAAGATCGCGCTCGACGACATGGCGCTCATCCCGCTCTACTCCCACACCGTGTACCGGCTGGCGCGCACGAAGGACTTCGTGGGCATGGACCTGGACTACATCGGCTACCCGAACCTGACGACGTCCGCGCACCGGTAGGCCGGGCCGTCTTGACGGCCGGGTCCGGTCGGGGTACGAACTAATAGGAAACCTTCCTGTTAGTTCGAGGTCCGCCCTCCCACCCGCCAGGAGCGAGACGTTGAGACGACGATTCATCACCCTCGCCGCGGTCGCCCTGCTTGCCGGTCTCACCGGCACGCCGGCCGCCGGTGCCGCCACGTCCTCCGCCCACCCGTCCCTCGCCGGCCGCCCGTACGCCGCCCCCTACGTGGACATGGGCGCCTGGCCCACGCCGGTCCTCAGCGAGATGTCCCAGACCAGTGGGCTCAAGGGCTTCACCCTCGGGTTCGTCACGAGCGTCGGCTGCAAGGCGAGCTGGTTCAACGCCTACGACCCGCGCTCCGCCTGGCAGAAGGACGAGATCGACAAGGTCCGCGCCGCGGGCGGTGACGTGAAGATCTCCTTCGGCGGCGCCTCCGGCATCGAGCTGGCCCAGGCCTGCACCGACGCGAACTCCCTCGCCACCGAGTACGCCGCGGTGGTCGACGCATACGGCGCGTCATACGTCGACTTCGACATCGAGGGCGCGGCGGTGGCCGAGCCCGCCTCGATCGCCCGCCGCTCGCAGGCACTGGCCCAGCTCCAGCAGTCGCACCCGAGCCTGAAGATCTCCCTCACGCTGCCCGTGCTGCCGCAGGGGCTGACCGCCGACGGTCTGAACGTCGTCAACGCGGCCAAGAACGCCGGCGTGAACCTCGACATGGTCAATGCCATGGCGATGGACTACTACCAGGGCGGCATCGACTACGGAGACGCGGCCGTGCAGGCGGCGCAGGCCGTACGGGACCAGCTCGGCTCGATCTACTCCGGCCGGTCCGACGCGCAGCTGTGGGCCATGGTCGGCGTCACACCGATGCTCGGCGAGAACGACGACCACGGGATCTATGACCAGAACGACGCGCGGCAGCTCGTGAGCTTCGCCCAGCAGCACCATCTGGGCGAGCTGGCGTTCTGGGAGGAGACCCGGGACCGCAACGCGTGCACAGGCGCGCTGTACTCCTGCACCAACATCCCGCAGCAGCCCTACGAGTTCTCCAAGATCTTCGCCGGCTACACCGGCTGAGTCACCGGCGGTCCGTGGTCACCGTCACCCGACCGTGTGACCACGGGCCGCTCAGGGCTTGGCCTGCGGCAGGCGTACCGTCACGATCAGGCCGCCGCCCTCGCGCGGGGTCGCGACCACGGTGCCGCCGTGGGCGCTCGCCACCGAACGGACGATGGACAGCCCCAGACCCGCACCCTTGGACGACTCGATCCGGTCGGTGTTGAGCCGCCGGAACGGCTCGAAGAGGTTCTGCACCTCGTACGCGGGCACGACCGGGCCGGTGTTCTCGACCTGGCAGGTGGCCTGCCCGTCGAGGATCCCGGTGCGCACGATGACCTCGCCGTCGTCGATGTTGTGGCGTACGGCGTTGTCCACGAGGTTGGAGACCAGGTGCTCGAGCAGCACGGGGTCGCCGACCGTGGCCCCGGGCGTCAGCTCGGTGGTGATCTTCACGTCGGGCCGGTCGGTGCGCACCGCCGTCTTGAGCACCATCTCGGCGACCTCGCCCACGTCGACCGGGGTGCGCGTGGTCAGCTCGCGCTCGCTGCGCGCCAGCAGGAGCAGGCCCTCGATGAGCCGCTCGTGCCGCGCGTTGTTGGCGAGGAGGGTACGGCCGACCGTCTTCAGGTCCTCCGACGCCTCCGGGTCGGTGACCGCGACCTCCAGCAGCGTGCGGTTGATGGCCAGGGGTGTTCGCAGCTCGTGTGAGGCGTTGCCCACGAAGCGGCGCTGGGTGTCGAACGCCTCGTTGAGCCGTTCCAGCATCGCGTCGAAGGTGTCGGCCAGCTCCTTGATCTCGTCCTCGGGCCCCTGCAGCGCGATCCGCTCGTGCAGGGTGCTCTCCGACAGGCGCCGCGCGGTCGCGGTGACCGTCTGGAGCGGGGCCAGCGCGCGGTCGGCCACGAACCAGCCGAGTGCGAGGGCGATCAGCCCGACGCCGAGCAGGGCGAACGCCGACTGCCAGATGAGGCGGTGCTGCGCGTGGTCGATGAAGCTGTGGCGGATCGCCTGCTGCTCCTGCTGCGACAGCCCGAAGGGGTCGTTGGTGCGGACCTCGAGCTGCAGGCTCTCCAGGATGTTGGTGACCAGGACGTACGCGACCGTCAGCAGCAGGACGCCCGCCGCGAAGAACAGGCCGCCGTACAGCAGCGTGAGGCGCAGCCGCACCGTCATGCGGCGCGACAGGGCGTTCGGTGAGGGGCTCAAAGGCGGTATCCCGCGCCGGGCACGGTCTCGATGACCTGCGGTTCGCCGAGCTTCTTGCGCAGGGTCATCATCGTGACCCGCACGACGTTGGTGAACGGATCGATGTTCTCGTCCCAGGCCTTCTCGAGGAGGTGCTCCGCGCTGACCACGGTGCCCTGGCCGCGCATCAGCACCTCGAGGACGGCGAACTCCTTGGGCGTCAGCTCGACCGGCGCGCCGTCGCGGGTGACCGAGCGGCGGGCCGGGTCCAGGCGTACGCCGGAGCGCTCCAGCACGGGCGGCAGCGGCGGCGCGGTGCGGCGCCCCAGCGCCCGGATGCGCGCGATCAGCTCGGCGAACGCGAACGGCTTCGCGAGGTAGTCGTCGGCCCCGATCGACAGGCCCTCGACCCGTGCGTCCAGCTCACCGGCCGCGGTGAGCATGAGGACGCGGGCGTTGGCGCCGTCGGCCACGAGCCTGCGGCACACCTCGTCGCCGTGCACCCGCGGCAGGTCGCGGTCGAGCACGACCACGTCGTAGTCGTTGACGCTCGTACGCTCCAGCGCGCCGGCGCCGTCATAGGCGACGTCGACCGCCATCGCCTCGCGGCGCAGCCCGGTGGCGATCGTGTCGGCGAGCACGCGTTCGTCCTCGACGACCAGCACTCTCACCCGTGTCCACCCCCTGGAATCGCCCGCGGATCCCGTTATCCCACAGCGGCTGTAAGTCCCCGATAAGCGAGACCAGGATATTCGCAGGTTTAGCGGCCCAGGTCGGCTGGGTACAGACGCTTGCAACTTCGGAAGGGAGACCGAGTGGGCGAGTTGACGACGACGATCCACCAGCGTCTGTCGGACGCATACGATTCGCTGCGCACCGCGCGCGACACTGGGGACGACCTCCTGGCCGATGCCCAGCGGGCGGAGATCGACGATCTCCGTCGTATAGCGGCCAGCCACGGCATCGACGTACCGCGCTGCGCCTGACAGCGGTTCGCAGCACGGCCTAGACATCGCGGCCCCCGCACCGGATCCGGTGCGGGGGCCGTGGCGTTCTCAGTCGTGTTCGGGGTCGAGCGAGGCCAGCAGGTCGTGCAGCGGGCCGAACAGCCCGGGCCCGGCGGCCATGATCAGCTCGTCATTGGGCGGTTTGCCGTGCAGGCCCCCGACCGTGCCGCCGGCCTCCTCGACCATGAGCGCCCCGGCGGCGAAGTCCCATTCCTTCGGCCCGCGCTCGTAGTACGCGTCGGCGCGTCCGGCGGCCACCGAGCACAGGTCGATCGCCGCCGAGCCGCCGCGCCGGATGTCGCGGATGAGCGGCAGCACGCCGCGCAGCACCTCGGCCTGGTGCGCCCGGCGCTGCGGCAGGTAGCCGAAACCGGTGGCGACGAGCGCGCGGTCCAGCGGGACGCCGGCGTTGCAGCGGAGCTTCTCGGTCGAGCCGTCGCGGTGCACGAGGTAGGCGCCCTCGCCGCGCGCGGCGGTGTAGAGCTCGCCGCGGACCGGCACGGCGACGGCGCCGGCCACGACGTGCCCGTTGATCTCGGCCGCGATGCTCACCGACCAGTCCGGTAGGCCGTACAGGTAGTTGACGGTGCCGTCGATCGGGTCGATGATCCACCGGACTCCGCTGGAGCCGGTCGTCTCACCGCCCTCCTCGCCGAGGAACGCGTCGTTGGGCCGCGAGGCGCGGATCCGGTCGATGATGAGCCGCTCGGCGGCCTGGTCCATCTCGGTGACCACGTCGGTCGGGCTGGACTTGGTGTGCGCGACGCCGAGGTCGGACGGGCGCTTCTCCACGAGCATGATGCCGGCCGCGTCGGCCGTGCTGATGGCGAGTTCGAGAAGGTCGTGCACGCTTACCCCCAAGGCGGTTCGGATCGCTTGCGCCCGGCTCAGGCCGGCCTGCGGCAGCACGTCGACGCGCACGCGTCCGGTCGGGGCCCGAGGGCTCCCAGCGCGGGGCGTTCCGGGCCGTCGCGCTCCAGGAGCAGCTCACGGACCATCGCGACGAAGCGCGGATGGGTGCCCGGCGTGGCCGCGCGTTCCATCCGGACTCCCAGGAGGCGCGCGAGCTCCACCGCCTCGACGTCGAGGTCGTACTTGACCTCCATGTGGTCCGAGACGAACCCGACCGGCACCACCACCGCGGCGCGGACGCCCTCGGCACGGAGTTTCTCCAGGTGGTCGAGGATGTCGGGCTCGAGCCACCGCATGCTCGGCGGCCCGCTGCGGCTCTGGTAGACCAGATCCCAGGAACGGTCCATTGACACGGACCGAGCCACCAGTGCGGAGACGTCCATGAGCTCGGCGACGTAGCGCTCGCGGCCCGGCTGGGACATCGGCACGCTGTGCGCGGTGAAGACCAGCCGCGCGCCGTCGCGCACGTCCTCGTCCAGGCGCGCGAGCGCCTCGCGGGTGTGCTCGACCATCGGCTCGACGAAGCCCGGGTGGTCGTAGTAGATGCGCAGCTTGTCGACCTCGGGCGCGTCGCCGACCTGCTCGCGCGCCCGGTCGATGTCCTCGAGGTACTGACGGCAGCAGGAGTAGCCGCTGTAGGCCGAGGTGACGAACGCCGCCGCGCGGCGTACGCCGTCGGCCTTCATCTGCCGCAGCGTGTCGGCGAGGAGCGGATGCCAGTTGCGGTTGCCCCAGTAGACGGGAAGGTCGAGCCCGTGCGCGGCGAGGTCGGCCTCGATCGCGGCCTTCAGCGCGCGGCACTGCCCGTTGATCGGGCTGGCGCCGCCGAAGTGGTGGTAGTGCTCGGCCACACTCTCCAGGCGGGCCCTGGGTACGCCACGGCCGCGGGTGACGTTCTCCAGGAACGGCATCACGTCTTCGGGGCCTTCAGGTCCGCCGAAGGACAGCAGGAGCAACGCGTCGTAGCGCATGCCCCCATCAAACCAGCCCGGGCGCGGATGCACGGGCCCGGCCTCACGAGAATCGGCGGGCGTACGCCTGGGCCAGCGACAGAACCGCGTTCACGTAGTCCTGGGAGTGGTTGTAGGCGAAGACGGCGTGTGACAGGCCCGAGCGACCGTGGCCGCCCCCGCTCGCGCACAGGTACTTGGCCGCCGCCGGAACCGCGTCGTAGGGGTTCATGATGTCGGCCTTGCCGTCCTGGTCGCCGTCCACGCCGTAGGTGCGCCAGGTGGCCGGCATGAACTGCATCGGGCCGAGCGCGCCCGCGCTGGAGGGCCCGGCGTTGCGCCCGTGGTCGCTCTCGATCTGCCCGATGGCGGCCAGCACGGTCCAGGACAGTCCCGGGCAGGTGGTCGCGGCCTGGCGGTACAGCTCGAGGTAGCTGCCGGCCCGGCCCTGCTGCGTCGGCTGGTACCGCTTCTCGTTCAGGTCGATGATCTGGCTCTGCCCGCCGACGACCTTGCGCAGCCCGCTCTGCAGGGTGCGCAGGTCGGCGCCCGGCGCGTTGACGAGCAGCACGATGCCGGGCACGAGCCCGATCTTGCGCCCGGTGTCGCGGCCGACCAGGACGTTGATGCCGGGCAGGCCCAGCGAGCCGGAGCCGCCCATGGTGGCCTGCAGCTCCGTGCGGCCGACGATCGGGTACTGCATCGAATCGCGCAGGCCGAGCTGCCGCTGGACGTCCTGGGAGACGACGAACCGGCCCGAGGCGAGCGCCGACCACAGCCGGTCGTTCTTCGCCGTGCCGGGCGGGGTCCAGGCGCGGAACCGGCTCGGGTCCACGGCGAACATGTTGACCTTGCCGCCCTGGAGGCTCACCGCGCCCGCGTCCGCCGTGATCACGTCGCGTACCTGCCGCAGGTGGGCGACGCGGGAGAGGCGTGCCTTGCTCAGCGGGCCGGCGGCGACGACGAGGAAGTCAGGCGGGACCACGTGCTTGAGGGCCGACGGCTGCTCGGCGGTCGGCACCACCTTGGTGATCGAGGTGTCGTCGCGCGCGGCCTGTGGCGCGCTCGCCGGCCGCGGCTCGGGAGAGGTCAGGACGTAGGCCGTGGCGCCCACCGCGGTGCCGGCCAGGATCAGCGCGATGACCACGACGACGGCCGGGAATCTCCTGCGTACGAAACGTCTCATCAACCGTCCCAACGAATGTGCTCGTGCACTGGTTACCCGGTTCTTGAGGGAACACGACTACCGTGCCCACGAGCTATCAGAACATCGGGGGGCAAGGGTGGCCAATCCGTACCGGGCGCTGTTCGCCATCCCGGGGGTCAAGGTGTTCGTGGCCGCGGGGTTCATCGGGCGGATGCCGATGTCGATGACGACCATCGCGATCGTACTCCTGGTGTCGGCGAGGACCGGGTCCTACGGACTGGCCGGTACGGCCTCGGCGGCGTGCGCGTTCGCCTACGGCGCGGCGGCGCCCGTCGTAGGGCGGCTCGTCGACCGGTACGGCCAGGGCAGAGTGCTGACGCCGCTGGTGGTCGCGCACGCGGGGTGCGTCGTGACGCTCATCTCGCTGGCACGCCCGCACACCGGGATCCGGACGCTCCTGCCCGCCTCCGTCGCGGTCGGCCTGACCCTGCCCTCCCTCGCCGCGCTCGTACGCGCGCGCTGGGCCCACCTGGTCGACGCGGACCGGCTGCACGTCGCGTACGCCTTCGAGTCGGTCGCCGACGAGGTGATCTACATCACCAGCCCGGTCGTGGTCACGCTGCTGGCGACCGTCGTACATCCGGCCGCCGGGGTCGCGGTGTCCGGCGCGCTCACGCTGGCCGGCGGGCTGGCCCTGGCCGTCCAGCGCGGCACGCAACCGCCGCCGCGCGTGGTCGCCTCGTCCGGCAGCGCCATCACCGTCCCGGTCATGCGGGTGCTGGTCCCGGTCTTCGTGCTGACCGGTTCGGCGTTCGGCGCCATCGAGGTGTCGGTCGTCGCGTACGCGCAGGAGCACGGGCACCGCGCGGCGAGCGGCCTGCTGCTCGCGGTGTTCGCGGTGGGCAGCATGATCGCCGGGTTCTGGTACGGCACCCGGAACTGGCGCAGCGACCTGGACCGGCGCTTCACGGTCGGCCTCGTCCTGTTCGCCGCCGGGCTGACACCGCTGCCGTTCGTACCGGGCATCGTCTCGCTGGTCCCCCTGATGTTCCTGGCCGGGCTGGCGAGTTCCTCGACGGTCATCCCGTGCTACGGCCTCATTCAGCGGCTCGTTCCCAGGCACCTGCTCACCGAGGGCCTGACCTGGGTGTCCACCGCGGTCGGCACCGGGGTCGCGGTCGGCGCGCCGATCGCCGGGAGCCTGGTCGACGGGTACGGCGCCGGCCGCGCGCTGATGTATCCGTTCGCCGCCGTGTGGGGCGCGGCGGCGGTCGCCCTCGCCGGGCGGCGGCTGATGCGCCCCGTGGGGTTGCCCGAGGCCACTCGGACATGAGTAGATTTCGTGTTATGTCCTCAGCCGCACGGCCGACCTGGCGCAACTGGGCGGGCAACCAGCAGTCCTCCCCGCGCCGTGTCGTGACCCCGCGCTCGGCCGACGAGGTCGCCGCCGCCGTCCTCGAGGCGGCGCGTGACGGGCTGACCGTGCGCATGGTGGGCACCGGCCACTCCTTCACCGGCGCCGCCCTCACCGACGACGTGCAGCTGCGCCCGGAGGGGCTCACCGCGCTCCGGGCGGTCGACACCGACAGTGGCCTCGTCACCGCCGAGGCGGGCATGCCGCTGAAGACCTTCAACGAGGAGCTCGCCCGGCACGGCCTCGCGCTGGCCAACATGGGCGACATCCAGGAGCAGACGCTGGCCGGGGCGACGCAGACCGGCACGCACGGCACCGGACGCGAGGCGGCCGGGCTGGTCTCCCAGATCGCCGGGCTGGAGCTGGTGCTCGCCGACGGGACCACGGTGACCTGCTCGCGCGAGGAGCGCCGCGACCTCTTCGACGCCGCGCGCGCCGGCCTGGGCGCGATCGGCGTGGTCACCGCGATCACGTGGCACACCGTGCCCGCCTTCGTGCTGGAGGCGAAAGAGGAGCCGATGCGCTGGGACGAGGTCCTCGAGCGCCTCGACGATCTGGCGGCGGCCAACGAGCACTTCGAGTTCTACTGGTTCCCGCACACCGACGGCTGCCTGACCAAGCGCAACAACCGCGTGGAGGGTCCGGCCGCGCCCCTGTCGGCGTTCCGGCACTGGCTCGATGACGAGTTCCTGTCCAACACGGTCTTCGGGCTGCTCAACCAGGCCGGCGGCCGCTTCCCCGGCGCCATCAAGACGATCAACGGGGTCTCGGCGCGCGCGCTCGGCGCCCGTACCTACAGCGACCGCTCCGACCGGGTCTTCACCAGCCCGCGGCGGGTCCGGTTCAAGGAGCAGGAGTACGCGATCCCGCGCGAGGAGCTGGCCGGCGCGCTGCGCGACGTCCGCGCGCTGATCGAGCGGTCCGGGTGGCGCATCGGTTTCCCGATCGAGGTGCGTCTGCTGCCTCCGGAGGACGCGTGGCTGTCGATGGCGTACGGTCGGGACACCGCCTTCATCGCCGTCCACGTCTTCCACTCCGCACCGCACGAGGAATACTTCGGCGCGATCGAGGACGTGCTGACGTCGCTGGGCGGCCGACCGCACTGGGGGAAGCTGCACACCCGCGACTCCGCCTACCTTGAGGGTGTCTATCCGCGTTTCGACGATTTCCGGGCTATAAGAAACAAGATGGACCCGGATCGGCGATTCGCCAACGCTTACACCGCACGCGTACTCGGGACGTGAGCCCGGCCGACGGCGGCGTCGGCCCAGGCAAAGGCATGGACGCGAAAAGGAATGACAAGAATCCTTAAGCTCCGCCCCCCGGCCGCTCGCGAAGCGGCAAGCTGGGACGACGCAGCGGGAACTTGACAGGATCACGTCGCCAGCACGGCGATGTTCGGACATGCCGGGTACGGTGCTGGCGGGCAGGTGCGTCCTGACGACAGACTCGTGGTACCGGGGGAAGGGCACGCATGCGCCCCGAGCCACGATGGACTCGGCACGAAAGGACACGCATGCAGGAGCTGCGCCTCGTCGCGGTGAGCGAGGACGGTTCGTATCTCGTCCTGGCCACCGCGGGTCGAGGCACCCGGTTCACGCTGCCCGTCGACGACCGGCTACGCGCCGTGGTCCGTGGGCACTTCTCCCGCCTCGGCCAGTACGAGATCGAAGTGGAGAGTCCCTTGCGTCCCAAGGAGATCCAGGCTCGCATCCGCGCGGGAGAGACCGCGGAGGAGATCGCCGAGACCGCCGGCATCCCCGTGGAACGGGTTCGCTGGTTCGAGGGACCGGTGCTCCAGGAGCGCGAGTACATGGCACAGCAGGCCCAGCGCGTCACGATCCGGCGCCAGGGCGAGTCGGCGCCCGCGCCGGCACTGGGCGAGATCGTGGAGGAGCGTCTCGGCAAGCGGGGCGTCGACCTCGAGGACGCCGAGTGGGACTCCAGGAAGTGCGAGGACTCCACCTGGCGCGTCCGGTTGTCCTTCTCCTATGACGGCCGCCCCTACGCCGCGGAGTGGTCCTATGACCCGCGCCGTCGCAACATCTCGGCGGTGAACGAGGAGGCCGCACGGCTGTCCTCGCTCGACTTCGACGAGACCGTGGACGACACCGTCACGCAGTTCCTGCCCCGGCGCGCGATGAAGGTCGTCGCCGAGCCCGTGCCCGAGCGGCCGGTGATTTTCGCGCCCACACCTGCTCCCGCACCACGCGAGGAGGAGCCGCCGGTCGCGGAGGAGACCGCGGTCGTCCCGGAGATCCCCAAGCCGCAGATCGCCCGGCCCGAGGTCGTACGCCCGCCGGTCAGGCCCGAGGTCGTACGTCCCGCCGCGCCGGAGCCGGAGCCCGTCGCGCCGGAGCCGGAACCGGCGCCCGAGGCCGTGACCCCGGAGCCAGAGCCGGAGCCGCAGGCCCCGGAGCCGGAGCCGGAGAGCCCGAAGCCGGTGCCCGCCGCCGAAGACGCGCCCGAACCGGAGCCGGAACCCGAATCGGAGCCGGAACCCGAGCCTGCGCCTGCGCCTGCGCCTGCGCCGAAGCCCGAGGTCGCCGCCGCGGCCTCGGTGCCCAAGCCCGCGCCGCCGCGGCCGAAGGTCCCGCCGAAGCGTCCCGCCGCCAAGCGCGAGGCCGCCGAGCAGCAGCCGGCCGAGCGCGCACCGGTGGAGCAGCCGGCCGAGACCGTCGCCGAGCAACCCGCGGCGGCCGCCGCGGCCAAGACCGCGCCGGAGAAGCGTCCCGCGGCACGTAAGAAGTCGCGCGGCAAGCGCGCCTCGGTGCCGTCGTGGGACGAGATCATGTTCGGGGCCCGCCGCCCCGAGTGACCCGATGTGACCGCCGGTTCCGGCGGTCACATCGGCGCCCCGTACGCCCTGGTCATGGGCGTATCAGCGCGCTGTCAGCGGCTGTCAGCCGGATGTGCGTGGAATGCCAGCGGTGTCGAGCAACGTAGGGCTCGACACCGCACGACGTTCACGGGGAGAAACCCAATGACCTACGCGATCCAGGCCGAGGGCCTGGTGAAGCGCTTCGGCGAAACACATGCTCTGGACGGCGTGGACCTCTCGGTACGCGCCGGCACCGTGCTCGGCGTGCTCGGCCCGAACGGGGCGGGCAAGACCACCGCCGTGCGCATCCTCGCCACCCTGCTGCGGCCCGACGAGGGCCGGGCCACCATCGACGGCCACGATGTCGTACGCGACGCGCACCGGGTCCGTCAGCTCATCGGGCTGACCGGCCAGTACGCCTCCGTCGACGAGATGCTCACCGGCCTCGAGAACCTCGTCATGATCGGTCGGCTGCTCGGCATGTCACGCGGCGCCGCGAAGGCGCGCGCCGGCGAACTGCTCGAGCGCTTCGAGCTGTGGGACGCCCGCGACCGCGCGGCCGGGACCTACTCCGGCGGCATGCGGCGGCGGCTCGACCTCGCGGCCAGCCTCGTCGGCCGCCCGTCCGTCCTGTTCCTCGACGAGCCGACCACCGGGCTGGACCCGTACGCACGCGGCGGCCTGTGGGACACCGTGCGCGACCTCGTACGCGAGGGCGTGACCGTCCTCCTCACCACGCAGTACCTGGAGGAGGCCGACCAGCTCGCCGACGACATCGTGGTCTTCGACCACGGCCGCGTCATCGCCCACGGGACCCCCGACGCGCTCAAGGCCCAGGTGGGCGGGCAGATACTCCAGGTGCGGCCCGCCGACCCGCGCGACCGCGAGACGGTCGTCGGGCTGGTCAGCATGGTCGCCGGCAACGGCATCCAGATCGAGGGCGACCTGGTCACCGCGCCGGTCACCGACCCGGCCGTGCTGCCGACCGTCGTACGCCGCCTCGACGACGCCGGCGTGGTCGTGGCCGAGCTGTCGATGCGCCGGTCCAGCCTCGACGAGGTCTTCCTGTCCCTCACCGGTCACCGCACCGAGGAGCCCGCACCCGCTCTCGTCACCGAAGGGAGCCCGGCATGACCGCCGCCACCCTCGCACCGGCGCCCACGCTGAGCCGGCGCGTCGGCCCCGCCGCCACCGTGCGGCACACGCTGACGCTCACCTGGCGCACGCTGGTGCAGATCAAGCACAACCCGATGGAACTGCTCGACCTGGGCATCCAGCCGGTGATGTTCGTACTGCTGTTCACGTACGTGTTCGGCGGGCAGATGGCGGGCGGCGACCCGACCGCCTACCTGCAGTACGCGCTGCCGGGCATCATCGCGCAGAACGCCCTGTTCGCGACGCTGAGCACCGGGGTCGGCCTCAACACCGACATCACCAAGGGCGTCTTCGACCGGCTGCGCGCCCTGCCCATCGCCCGCATGGCACCCCTGGCCGGGCGGATCCTCGCCGACACGGTGAAGCAGGCGTTCTCGGTGACGATCCTGCTCGCGGTGGGCGTGGCCATCGGCTACCGCGCGCACGCCGGCATCGGGGGCGTCCTGCTCGCGCTGCTGGTCCTGCTGGTGATGGCCTTCGCCGTGTCGTGGGTCTCGGTACTGATCGGCGTGCTGGTCAGCGCGCCGGACAAAGTGCAGATCTTCGGGTTCACCACGATCTTCCCGTTGAGCTTCACCAGCAGCGCGTTCGTCGACATCCACACGATGCCGGGCTGGCTGGAGGCGTGGGCGAAGGTGAACCCGGTGACGTACCTGGCGGACACGACGCGAGGCCTGCTCAACGGCGGCGCCGTGGCGACCCCGCTCGCCTGGACGCTGGCGTGGTCGGTGCTGTTCTCGGTGGTCTTCACACCCCTGGCGGTACGCGCGCTGCGCCGCCGCGTATGACCACCCGCGTACGGCCGGACGCACTCGCGTCCGGCCGTTCCGGTCTTCGTCAGCGTCTCCGCGTCGACGGCCGTGGGATGCCGAGGTACGCCGCGGCGTCCGCGGCCTCCATCACCTGGCCGCGCTCGTAGGCCTCGGCGAACTTCTCGTCGCCGAGCGCCTCGCGTGCGGCCGACTCGATGCGCGGCGGGTCGGTCAGCGACCGGTCCTGGATGCCGCGGATGCCGACGGACGCGCCGAGGAGCGTGGCCGCGCGCTCGTGGTCGCCGGTGCGCACCGCGAGGTCGGCGAAGCCGACGAGGCTCAGCCCGACGACCGGGGCGTCGTGCGCCGCCGTCGCCAGCCGGAACGCCTCGCGGTGCTGGTCGAACGCGGCGTCGATGTCGCCCTCCGCCGCGTGGATCAAGCCGAGCTGGGACTTGATCATGGCGGGGAACTGCGGCGGCGAACCGGGCCGGTGCCGGCTCTCGGCCATCCGCAGCAGCGTCAGCGCGCGGTCCAGGTCGCCCTCGCGCCGCGCGAAGTCGCCGAGGGTGAACTGGACCATGGCGAGGTCCTCGGGCGCACCGCGCCGCTCGGCCCCAGTGAGGGCCTCCGCCAGCGCGGCGCGCGCGCGTTCGTCGTCGCCGAGCGCGCTGTAGGTGTGGGCGAGGCGCACCCGCAGGTGGCTGGAGTCGTCGTGGCTGCCGAAGGCCGCCGAGTGCTCGAGGGCCTCGCGCAGGTACGTCTGCGCGCGCAGCGGCTCACCGCGGTAGAGGGCGACCTCGGCGAGCCCGGTCAGCGTCATCGACAGCCCCCAGCGCTCGCCCAGGTCGCGGAAGGCCTCGAGCGCGGCACGGAACATCTCGTCGACCGGCCCGATCCGGCCGATGTTGATCATCGTGTGGCCGAGGAGCGTGTAGGCGGTCGCGCGCAGCCACGGATCGCTCGCGTCGCACAGGGCCCGCATGTCCTCGATGCCCTCGTTGATGTCGCCGCCGAAGATGCGGAGCCCCATCGGGGCGATGTGGATGATCGGGTGCAGTTCGTCGGGGTCCAGGTCGGCGCAGGCGTCCAGGGCCGTGGAGATCCGGCGGCGGATCGTCGCCTCGTTCTCGGGGACGTTCCCGAGGCTGCCGAGCATCCAGTAGACGTTGGCCAGCGCCCAGGCATGGGCCGGCGCCTCGCCCTGCATGGCGAGCGCCTCGCGCGCGAGCTGCTCGCCCTCGGCGCGCATGCCGCGCAGGAACCAGTACCAGCCGAGCGCGGCGACGTAGCGGATCGCGATGGCGGCGTCGCCGACGTCGACCGCCCACCGCAGCGCCGAGTGCAGGTTGTCGTACTCGGCGTTGAGGCGGTCCATCGAGGGGAGCTGGTCGCGGGTGCGCAGCAGGGGCTCGGCGGTCTCGGCGAGGGCGAGGAAGTGGTGGGCGTGCTCCCGGCGTACCCGGCGTGACTCGCCCGCCTGCGAGAGGCGCTCGGCGCCGTACGCGCGGATCGTCTCCAGCACGCGGTAGCGGCCGGACTCGTCGGTGTTCACGAGCGACTTCTCCACGAGGCCGGTGAGGGCGTCCAGGGCGTCGCCGTCACACACCTCCTCGATGCTGTCGAGCGTCGCGCCGCCGGAGAACACCGAGAGCCGCCGCAGCAGCGCGTGCTCGTCCTCGTCCAGCAGGTCCCAGCTCCAGTCGACGACCGCGCGGAGGGTCTGGTGGCGCGGCAGGGCGGTACGGCTGCCGCCGGTGAGCAGCTTGAACCGGTCGTCGAGCCGGCCCGCGATCTGGGCGGCCGTCATCGTGCGCAGGCGCGCGGCGGCGAGCTCGATGGCGAGTGGCATGCCGTCGAGCCGCCGGCAGATGGCCAGGACGGACCCGGGGTCGGCCTCGGCGGAGAATCCGGGGCGCACCGCGGCGGCGCGCTCGGCCAGCAGGCGTACGGCGGGGTAGCCGAGCACCTCGTCCAGCGGCGTCTCCTCGCCGGGGAAGGCCAGCGGCGGCACGGGCCAGAGGTTCTCCCCCGTGATGCCGAGCGCCTCGCGGCTGGTCGCGAGGATGCGGACGCCGGGGCAGTCGGCGAGCACCCGGTCGGCGAGGCGCGCGCACGCGTCGATGAGGTGCTCGCAGTTGTCGAGCACGATCAGCAGCCGCTCGGCCGCCAGGGCGTGCAGGAGCCGCTCCGTGGGATCGGAGCCCGGCGAGGGCGCGCCGGCGCGCACGGTGCCCAGCAGCGCACGCTCGCGCAGCCCGAGGGCGCTCAGGAGCGCCTGCGGCACCTCGGCCGGGTCGCCGACCGGCGCGAGCTCGATCAGCCAGACGCCGCCGGGCATTCGGCCGATGAGGCGTTCGGCGGACTCGACGGCCAGCCGGGTCTTGCCGGCGCCGCCCGGGCCGGTGAGCGTGACGAGCCGGTGCTCCTCGAGCAGCCCGGCGACGCTCGCGATCTCCTCCTCGCGCCCGATGAAGCTGGTCAGCCGGGCGCGCAGGTTCGTACGGGCGGCCGGGTCGTCCTGGCGTACGACGTCGCCGCGCAGCACCGCGAGGTGTGCGGCCCGCAGCTCGTGCGAGGGGTCGACGCCCAGCTCCTCGGCGAGGGTGCGGCGGGCGTCCTCGAAGGCGGCCAGGGCCTCCGCCTGCCGGCCCGCCGCGCACAGCGCACGCATGTACTGGCCGCGCAGCCGTTCGCGCAGCGGGTGCGCGGCCACGAGGGCGTCCAGCTCGGCGAGGTCGGCGCGGCCGAGCGCGAGCCCGACCTCGTTGCGTTCCTCGATCACCTCGAGACGGCGCTCGGTGAGCCGCGAGACGTACCCGCGTGCGAAGTCGTTGTCGGCGACGTCGGCCAGCGCCGGGCCGCGCCACAGCGCCAGGGCGCGGGCGAACGTCTCATCGGCCTTGGCCGGGTCGGCGCCGATCAGGGCGCGCCCGCGGGCGGCGAGGGCCTCGAACCGCGCGACGTCGACGCTGTCGCCGTCGACGGCGAGGCGGTAGCCCGCCGGATGGGACTCGACGGCGAGGCCGGGCAGCGTGCGCCGCAGCCGCGAGACCAACGACTGCAGGGCGTTGGCCGCGCCCGAGGGCGGTGTGTCGCCCCAGACCCCGTCGACCAGCCGCTCGGCGGTGACGATGCGGCCCGCGTCCAGCGCCAGGAGGATCAGCAGCGTGCGGAGGCGCGATCCGCCGACCTCCAGGGGCCGTCCGGCGCCGTCGGTCACCTCGAGGGGACCCAGCAGCCCGATCCGCACCGGCAGGTCCTCCCTCGTGTGTCCCGGAGCACATCACTCTGGGGCGAATCCAAGATATATCTCGAAAGTTCGGATGTCTCGCTGAAACACCTCATCCTGCATGAGGGCACGACCGTCCGTCACCTCGGTATCCGGCGTTCCGACCCCGCCGATGGCTACGCTGAGCAGGTGGAACGATCCCTGCTCGACAGCCCGTCGTACCGGCTGATCCGAGCGCTCGGGCGGCACAAGGCGCTCATCGCCGGCGAACTCGAACGCCATGGCCTGCACCTCGGGCAGGAGTTCTACCTCGCGCAGCTCTGGCGGGAGGACGGCATCACCTCGGCCGACCTCGCGGCGCGTACGGGCGTCTCCGCGCCCGCCGTGACCAAGGTGGTGAACGGCCTCGAGCGCGCCGGACTCGTACGCCGCGAGCGCGACCCCGCGGACGCCCGGCTCGTACGCGTGTGGATGACAGAGGCCGGCAACGCCCTCCAGGGGCCGGTGACCGCCATCTGGTACGACGCCGAGCGGAGGTTCTGGGGCGGGCTCGGCGAGGAGGAGCGCGCGCTGGTGCGCGACGCTGTCGGCACGCTCCTGGACTGACCGGGCCTTCGGACGCCTCGCAGTAGGACAGCGCGACCGCGAAACAGGCCCTAAGGTTGATGCGCACGCCGGCTCGGTCCGGGCGCCTGCGGCGGAATGCGCCGCCACCGCCCTGACGCGGCGTACGATCGTCCCCCGGGAGCAATGGATTCGATGATGACCACGTTGTGGCGGCCGGCAAGCCTGGCCGTCGTCGGAGTACTGGCGCTGAGCGGGTGCGGTCTGGTCGGCGAGACCAAGATCGTGCGCGGTAGCGTGCCGGACTCGATCACCGTGACGAGTCCCGCGTTCCGCGAGGGCGCGCCGATCCCGGTCCGGTTCACCTGCAAGACCTACGGCGGCTCCGGCAAGACGCCACCGCTGCGCTGGTCGGTCGGTGCCGGTGGCGTCGCCGCGCAGGCACTGGTCATCGACGATCCCGACGCTCACAGCGGCGCGTACGTCCACTGGGTGGTGTTCAACATCGACGCGACGGCCAACGAGATCCTCGAGGGCACCGTCCCGCGTCACGCGCGGCAGGCGATTAACACCGCGGGCACCACCGGCTACTCCCCGCCGTGCCCGCCGGCGGGCGAGCTGCACCGCTACCGGTTCACCATGTACGCCTTGGACGCCAAGGTGCCGCTGGGCGATGGTGCGCGCCTCAACCAGGTCATGTCCGCGATCGCCGAACGCACGATCGCGCGCGGCCGCATGACGGTTCAGTTCGGAAGGCGATGAGCCTGTTGAGCAGCTGAGTGACCGCAGGTACCCGAGAGGGGGAAGCACCGCTTGCCGCGTAACGTCCAGAGTGGCCATTTGCGGCAAGTAGTGTGAAGGTAGATGTCCGCGAACCGTGTGACAGGGGTCATAGCGGTCGGCAACAATCGGTCTAGGTCCTTGAGGACCCGGATGCCGGTGCTCTCAGAAACCGTCTCCGCGTCGGCGTCGGCCGCTAGACCATGGCGTTGGGTGGTGCTATGTGGGGCTTGATCGTGGTCCTCGGGCTGGTCGCGGTGGTTGTTCTTGTCGGGGTGCTCGTTGCTCTCGGCATGAAGGCCAGCCGCGCCGGCGGCGATGACGACTGGATGGCCGAGGACGAGCAGCCCCGTGGCCGCCGTGGCACCAGGTCACGTGGCCGCCGTGGCGATGACATGCAGGAAGAGGAGTACGTCGACACACGTGTCGCCGGCGCTCCACTCCCTGCTCACCAGGCACACCAGGCGGCTCACCAGCCGCCGATGCCCGCTCCTCACGTCCCACAGCAACAGCCACAGCCACAGCCACCGCTTCCCGCGGCCCCGGCGCCGGCTCCGTCCGGGCGTTCCAGCGACGAGATGGACGACGACGAGTACTGGTCGACCATCACGTTCGACAAGCCCAAGTTCCCGTGGCGGCAGAACGGCGAGCAGCAGCCCGAGGAGCCACGCGGCCACGACCCGCTCGCGCCGACGGGCGCTCACGGCCAGGCACCGCCGCCCCCTCCGGCTCCGCCGACGGCCGAGCAGCACCCCGTGGGCCCGATGGCGATGGACAGCCCCGCGCCTCCGACCGCCCCGCAGCCCGCGGTACCCCCGAGCCCGCTCGACGGTCCGGTCCGCCCGAGCGAGACCGACCCGGGCTCGGTCCCGGCGTACGGGCAGGGCGACCAGGGCGGCTTCGCGCCGTACGACCCCTCGGGTGGCTACGGCGCCCCGCAGCAGCCGGGCGGTTACGAGCAGCCGTCGTACGGCTCCGAGCCGTCCTATGGTGCCGAGCCGTCGTACGGTGCTCCGGACCCCTCCTACGGCGCTGAGCCCTCGTACGGCTCCGAGCCGTCCTACGGCGCCGCGGCCTCGTACAACCCCGACCCGTCCGGCTACGGCGACGACCCGCTGAACACCAACACCGGCGAGCGTCCCGGCTACGGCTCGCTCCCGCCGGCCTCGCCGCTCCCGCCGCCTCCCGCACCCTCTCCCCTGGGCGCGCCGAGCGCCGGTGGCGACGACGACCAGAACCGCCTGCCGAGCGTCGACGAGCTGCTCGCCAAGATCCAGTCGGACCGCAAGCGCACCACCGACGACGAGCCCGGCAAGCCGAGCTTCGACCCGCTCAGCGACCCGCTGAACACCGGTGAGCGCCCGTCCTACGGCGGCTCCTCGTCCTACGGCTCCTCGACGCCGTCCTCCGGGAGCGGCTGGTCCTCGGACTCGTCCTCCTCGTCCTCGTACGGTTCCGACCCGCTGTCCGGCGGCCACAGCTCGAGCGGCTCCTCGTCGTCCTACGGCTCGTCCTCGTCCTACAACACCGGCGGCTACAGCACCGGCGACTACCCGAGCAACAACGACTCCTCGTCGTACGGCTCGCGCGGTGAGGACCCGCTCGGCACCGGGTACGCCGGCTCGTCCTCCCCGGACTACGGCTCCTACGGCTCGTCCTCGGACTCCTCCTCGACCGGCGGCTACTCCTCCGACTACGGGAGCAACTACGGCTCCACGGGTTCGGGGTCCGGCTACGGGTCCACGGGATCCACCGGGTCCGGGTCCGGGTCCGGATCCGGCTACGGCTCGGACTACGGAAACGGCTACGGCTCCACGCCGCCGGGCTACGACGCGGGCAACCAGGGCGGCCAGCGTCCCGCCGACGACGCCACCCAGGCGTACCCGACCAGCCCGTACGGCAACTCCTACGGCACCGACAATCGCGACGACAAGGACAAGCACCCGGAGGACTGGAAGTCCTACGGCACCGACTACCGTCACTGATCCTTGTGCCGCTGAGCCGGATCTCGCCCGGCCGGCTCAGCGGGCCCAGTCGCCCCGCACGTGCTTCAAATGGCGGCGCATGAGCTCCTCCGCCTCCGCCGCCCGCCCGGCCACGATGTGGTCCAGCAGCTCGACGTGTTCTCGCGCGGACGGCCCGAGCCGCCCCTTCCCCGCCAGCTCGGGCACCGCGTAGATACGGGCCCGGTCCCGCAACTCCCGCACCACCTCGACGAGATGGGCGTTCCCGGCCAGCCCCAGCAGGCCCAGATGGAACCGGCGGTCGGCGTCGATGTAGGCCAGCGTCTCGCCCCGCTCCGCGGCCTCGACGATCTCGCGGGCGACGACCCTGAGCCGCTCGGCCGCCTCGGCCGAGACGTTCCCCGCGAGCCCCGCGATGGTCGGAACCTCGATCAGCTCCCGAACCCGGTTGATCTCGTCGAGGTCCCGCTCGGACAGCGCCACGACCCGGAACCCCTTGTTGCGCACCGCCTCGACCAGCCCCTCTTTGGCCAGGTCGAGCATCGCCTCCCGTACGGGCGTCGGCGAGACCCCGAACTGCGCGGCCAGCATCGGCGCCGAGTACACGGCCCCAGGCCGCATCTCGCCGGCGACCAACGCCGCCCGAAGCGCCAGCGTCACCTGCTCACGAAGATTCTGCCGCCGCGGCACCGACGGCAGGTCCAACGCGCCCGTCTCCCCACCGATGTCCAGGCTCATCGATACCTCCGTCGTCGCACGAGGAGATCGTACGCGTCACCTACAGCCCCCCACGGTCCCCCCGAACGCGCCTTATCTCTGTCGCCCCGCACCTACTTCCCCGCCTGCCGGGTCCGGCAACGGCCCGCCGGGGTCCGCCCGTCCACGCCAGAGCGCCCGACCGCAGCCCGCGGGCGCGCCCCCGTCCATCCGCGCCAGGCCTGGCCGTCCAGCCCCCTCTGCTCGACTCGAGCCGCGGTCGATTCCTCGGCTCGCGAACTTCTCCGCCGCCCCTGCCGCGCCCTCCGGACCGCCGCCCGCCGCCCCCGGACCCTCGGTCAGCAAAACGCCTCCTGCGCCCCTACGAGGCCGGTGTTCCCAGCCGTAGTCACGAAGGCAGGAGTTGACGCTACGACAAGGTCAAGCGCGCGTCATCGGCGGTGTTGGCACTGGCCACGTACCGGCCAAATCAGGTCCTTAGCGCGACAAAAACCCTTCAAGTCTTTTGTGGCCGGTTTTCAGGTGAATTGTCGCCGGGGAGGCTCCGATGTACCTCGGAGCAAGTCCGCCACCAGGGCCGACGTGCGACGCGAACCAAGTCCCGAATCCGAGCGACCGGAGCGACATGCCGGCCGGGAATCCTGAGGAGGTTGGTTGCATGAGAATGAACAAACGCATGGCAGTAACGGTGTCGGGCCTGGTGATCGCAGGTGGGACCGCCCTCACAGGAGGAGCCGCCTACGCGGCCGGCCAGCCCGGCACCGCGAGCCTGAGCACCGCACCCCAGAGCGCGTCCGCCGGCCTCATCGCCACGAGCCCGGACCTGCGCCCCCGCTGCCGCTGGGTGCGCGGACACTACCGCTGGACGTACCGCCGAGGCATGCGAACCCGAATCTGGATCGGAGGCCACCGAGTCTGCTGACCGGGTAACCGACCAGGCCGCCGCCCCGGTGACCCGCCACAACGCCACCGGCCGACCTCCGGTGGCGTTCGCGGCTCACTTTCGGTCGCGGCTCGATACTGCTGCCTGCGAGTTCAGCCCAGGCAGCGCAGAACGGCGGGCGTGCAGTTGTTCGGGGCATTCCTGCGGACGGCCGTGAGCCTGAGGGTGACACCGGCCGGCGTGGCGTTGTCGAAGATACCACCGCCATTGTTTACAGCCGCGAGGTCGGCCTTGTTCTGCGCGATAAGGGTGCGAGTGAGCGAAGTCCTGGCATCGTTATTGTTGTAGAGCCCACCTCCTTGATCAGCGGTGTTCCCGGTGATGGTGCTCTGTACGATCCTCGTCGAACCCTCACCATCGGTGAATACGCCGCCACCATTAATGGCGTTGTTACCCGTAATGATGGACTCGAATACCGTCATCGTGGCCCCTGTCGTCCCGTTCCAGAGACCGCCGCCGAGGATCGTGGTGTTCGCCCTGACGAGACTGCGAACGACCAGCGCGTGGCCGAAATTGTTCAAGCCACCCCCGTTGAACCTCGCGCTATTGCCGGTGAGGGTGACCTCGTTCAGCGTCAGGTTGCCCTCGTTGGCGATGCCGCCGCCACCAAGCCCCCCGGTAATAAGAATTCCCTGCGCGCGGAGCGTGGCACCGGCGCCAACATGCAGAACCGTGGCCGGAGGGCTGGCCGGATCGCCCTTGATCGCCGTGGACGGCCCCCCAAGGAGAACGATCCTCCCGGCGAACAGCAGTTCGCTGGTGGTGAGGTACGTACAGTTCGGGGCGAGCCGGATCACGGCGGCGCCGGCAGCGCCGGCCTGAGCGACCGCCAACGGCAGCCTCGTCGAGTCGCAAGGCACCCTGATGACGACACCGACCGCCGCCTGTGCGTTCGCCGCCGGGGACGCCGCCACCAGCGCCACCCCCGCGAGCGCGGCGGGCGCCATCTTGCTGACCGTTCTAGCAAACGAACCCATCAGGCCCCCGAACCGAAATGGATAAATCTGACGTCGGCGGCAAAAAGCCCTCATGGGTGTTGTCGCCGATAGACAGCGGAACACCTCAGAGGCGACCACGCCGCGACAGGCATTGCCTATTTCCGATTCTTAGCCGACACTTGCAGCATCTTTTCGCAGCTCACACACCATGTCCGCCATGACGGACCATGTGGCGGCGCGACGGCCGGGGCGCCAAGGCGATCAATCTCGGCGTCGACACCACTGTCACGATATGTAGTTGATGTATTACTCCTCGCGAATGCGCACGATACCTATCGCGGCCATGGCTACCGCAGCCCTGTTCGCCATCACCCCCAGCGCCGCCGCCAGCGCGTCCGGTGGCTCCGCTCTGGCCAACAGCGTCACCAAGGTCGACGAGAAGACGATCGACGGCGGAGAACTCGTTCGCTGCACCTCCGCCGACACCGTCACCCTGGAGGTCCTCTTCTCTCAGACCGTCTCCGGCCCCAACGACCCAGGCTCCACCGGCAAGACCAAGGCCAAGGTGGCGTGCGCCACCGACCCCGAACAACAGACCATCCGCGTACCCATCACGCGCGACGGCCCCGTCATCGCCGGCCGCATGGCCGCCATCGCGACGACGATGTACAACAGCGCAGGTAAAGAGATCCACTCCGACAGCGCCCTCCAGGAAATCCAGGAGCCGCACCGGCCGAGCCCATAACCGGTTCGAGCACGCGTCGTGATCATGTAAAGTGAGCGTGCGCGGTGGAGCAGTTCGGTAGCTCGCTGGGCTCATAACCCAGAGGTCGCCGGTTCAAGTCCGGCTCGCGCCACTCATTTCAAGCAAGGCCCCCGTCCTTTTCGAAGGAACGGGGGCTAACGCTTTTTGGCGGCCGATCGGCAGCCCCCTCTCTGTGCCACGCCCGCCGCGACAACCCGACCTGTGAGCACGGCCAGGCTCTCACCTGCTTCATCCGGCACGAGCCCGGCGATCCCAGCTCGGCCAGCCGCTGTGCCTGGACTGCTACGACCACGACCACCACGTCGTGTGGAACAACCAAGCCGGTGAACTGTGGCGACGCACCAAACAAGCCATGGAACGACACCTGAACCGGACCACACGCCGGCGGGGCCTGCCCAAGGTGCGGGTCTCTCACGGCAAGGCCGCCGAGTACCAGAACCGCGGGGCCGTTCACTTCCACGTCTTGTTGCGCCTGGACGGCATCGACCCCGACGACCCGACCGCGATCCTCCCGCCTCCGGCCGGGATGACCGTCGCTGATCTGGATGATGCGGTACGGCACGCCGGCGCCTTCATCGGCTACACCACCGACGCCCACCCGGTACATCCCGCCGGGTGGGCGATCGCCTGGGGCGATCAGCTCGACGTCCGCGTCATCACCCTGACCGGAGATGGCACCCTGACCGACGCCATGGTCGCGGGTTACCTCGCCAAGTACTCCACCAAAGGCACGGAGATCACTGGGCACTCCTCACGACGCCTCAACACCGCCATCGTGAGCCTGTACGCCGACGCGACCGGCAATCACACCGAGCGTCTCGTCCAAGCCGTTTTGGGACCTCGGAGAGCACTGGGAGAGTCTGCGCCGCTGGGCTCACATGCTCGGCTTCGGTGGCCACTTCCTCACCAAAGCCCGCCGCTACTCCATCACCTTCAGGGCTCTACGCGACGCACGCGTCATCTACCGCCGTACCGAGACCAACGGCCCGGACTACGACGACCAGCGATTCCACTGTCAAGACGACGTTGACGTCCAAACCACGCTCGTCATCGGCCGACTCACCTACGCCGGAACCGGCTGGAAAACCACCGGAGACGCCCTCCTCGCCAACACCGCAGCCGACCAAGCCCGCAAGCGACAACAGGCCGGACGCGAGGAACTGCAGGCAGGTTCGGGTCGCGCTGGATGTGCCCTCGATGTGCCCTGAAGAGAAAGCCTGATGGGCTCCGCCGCAGGCCAGCGCGAAAGGTAGTGGACGAGTCGGCCTGTAGGCCGGGTTCTGTTGGCTCCGCCAGAAGCGGAGCCGGCGGCCATCCATCTACGGCTGTCGTTGCCGGCAGCCTCTAGCGGTCTACCCGCAGGCTCGGGCCGGCGGCCCTCGAACGCCTGCGCGGGGTCGCATTACTGCGCGGCCCCTTCTTGACCTTGCTCCAGGTGGGGTTTACCTAGCCACCCCAGTCACCTGGGGTGCTGGTGGTCTCTTACACCACCGTTTCACCCTTACCTCTACCAAAGCAGAGGCGGTCTGTTCTCTGTGGCACTTTCCCGCGGGTCACCCCGGGTCGGTGTTACCGACCACCTTGCCGTGTGGAGCCCGGACCTTCCTCGCCGGAGACCATAAAGTCCCCGCCGCGGCCGCCCAGCCGACTCGTCCGGAACGTATTTTACCCCCCATGGGGCATCCGCGAGATCGACTGGGCGGTGGCGCCTACGACAGGTGGTGCGTGTCGTTCAGTGAACGTACGACGGCGGGTCCGTCGGCGTACCAGTCGACGGTGGAGAGGGACGAGACGTCCAGGTGCATCCGGTACAGCGCCGACGGCGGGGCTTCCAGGGCCAGGCGTACGAGCGTCTTGATCGGGGTCACGTGGGACACGATCAGGACGGTCTGCTGCCGGAAGCGTACGAGGAGCTTGTCACGCGCGGTCTGGACGCGGCGGCCGGTGTCGGAGAAGCTCTCGCCGTGTGGGGGCGGGACGGACGGGTCGGCCAGCCAGGCGTCCATCTCCACGGGCCAGCGTTCGCGTACCTCGGCGAACGTGTAGCCCTCCCAGTCGCCGAAGTCGGTCTCGCGGAGGTCGTCCTCGGTACGGATCGGCGCGTCGATGATCGCGGCGACCTCCTGGGCGGTCTGGAGGGTCCGCTTCAGGGGTGACGCGACGATCACGTCGATGTTCCGGCCCGCGAGGGCCTTGCCCGCGGCGCGGGCCTGGGCGAGGCCGGTATCGGTCAGCGGGATGTCGCCGATGCCGGCGAAGCGCTTCTCGGTGGACAGGGGCGTCTCGCCGTGGCGCAGCAGGAGCGTTCGGGTCGGGGCGGTCGACGGCGGCACCCAGCCCGCTGACGAAGACGAAGACGAGGACGACGAGGACGACTCTTCCGAAGGCCCCGAAGACTCCCCCGGCAACCCCGAAGACTCCCAGGTACGGCCCTTGGCCGCGGCGTCCATCGCCTCGTTGGCGAGCCGATCGGCGTACTTGTTGCGTTCGCGCGGGATCCAGCTGTACTTGATCGAGCGGAACCCGGAGGCGAGCTTCTGCGCCTGCAGCGCCAGCGGCTTCATGTCCGGGTGCTTGATCCGCCAGCGACCGGACATCTGCTCGACGACGAGCTTGGAGTCCATGCGGGCCTCGACGTCGGCATCCGGCGCTAGGCGTGCGGCCTCGGTGAGGCCGGCGATCAGGCCGCGGTACTCCGCGACGTTGTTGGTGGCCACGCCCAGGGCCTCGGCGGCCTCGGCGAGGACCTCGCCGGTCAGGGCGTCGCGTACGACCGTGCCGTAGCCCGCCGGGCCGGGGTTGCCCCGCGACCCGCCGTCGGCCTCGATGATCAGCTTCACAGGCCCGAGTCCGGCGTGCGTACGAGGATCCGGCGGCATTCCTCGCAGCGGAGCACGTCGTCCTTCTCCGCGGCGCGGATGGCGTTCAGCTCGACGGTGTTGAGCTGGAGGTGGCAGCCCTGGCACTGGGCGCGCAGCAGGGCGGCGGCGCCGACGCCCCGGTACTGGCCGCGGAGCTTCTCGTACAGCTTCAGCAGCTCTTCGGGGATGTCGGTGGAAACGCCGTCGCGCGCCGTGCGGGTGAGCGTGGCCTGGCCGTCGATCTCGGTGTACGCGGCGTCGCGCCGGCTCGAGAGCTCGGCGAGCGTCTTGTCGGCGGTCTCCTTGTCCGCCTCGACGTCGCGGAGCTTGGTCTCGGCCTCCTCGCCGCGCTCCATCACCTCGAGGACGATCTCCTCGAGGGCGGATTGGCGACGCTGGAGTGAGCCGATCTCGGACTGGAGGTTCTCCAGGTCGCGGGCCGAGGTGACCTGGCCGGAGTCGAGGCGCTTCTGGTCCCGGTCGGCGCGAGCGCGTACCAGGTCGACGTCCTGCTCGGCCTTCTTCTGCTCCCGGTTGATATCGCTGATCTCGGTCTGCGCGGCGATCAGGGCGTCGCTCATCCCGCTAAGGCGCTCTTCGGCGTGCGCGATCTCGGCCAGTTCTGGGAGCGTACGGCGCCGATGCGCGAGCCGGTCGAGCACGCTGTCGAGCTCTTGCAGATCGAGGAGGCGCAACTGGGCTTCAGGTGCTGCTTTCACGTACTTCCTTCAATGGAGCGAAAGGTCCACGCATCGGTGACGGCGGTGGAGATCCTGGTCTCAACGCTAGTGTCCCCCAACAGCCGGGCGGCGTCGTCGAGCCACGGCCATTCGGTCGCCCAGTGCGCGGCGTCGATCAGGGCGGTCGGCCCCGCCTCACGGAACTCCGAGGCCGGGTGGTGGCGCAGGTCGGCGGTGAGGTAGACGTCGGCGCCCTGGGCGCGCGCGGCGCCGAGCAGGGAGTCTCCGGCGCCGCCGCAGACCGCGATGGTGCGTACGAGCGACTCGGGGTCGCCGGCGACGCGGAGGCCCACGGCGGTGGCGGGCAGGCCCTTGGCCGCGAGTCCCGCGAACTCCCGCAGCGTCACGGGTACCGGCAGCTCTCCGACCCGGCCCAGCCCGCGCCGCGGGTCGTCGGCGGAGGGCGAGAGCGGACGCAGCGGCCCGGTCAGGCCGACCGCGCGCGCCAGCGCGTCCGAGACGCCCGGATCGGCGACGTCGGCGTTGGTGTGGGCGGTGAAGAGGGCGACCCCGCCGGTGATGAGCCGGTGGACGAGACGCCCCTTGGGTGTGGTGGCCGGTACACCGTGCACGGGACGGAGCAGGAGAGGATGGTGGGTGACGATGAGATCGGCATTCCAGCCGAGCGCCTCCTCCACCACCTCCGCGACCGGGTCGACGGCGAACAGAACGCGGTTGACCTCGGCGTCCGGGTCGCCACAGACGAGCCCGACGGCGTCCCAGGACTCCGCCCAGGCCGGGTCGTAGCGATCTTCGAAAATCCCGATGAGGTCGGCCACTGTGAGGGACACGCTCCGCAGGTTACCGTCAGAGATCGTTGGGATGCCGCATAGCATCAGGCGGGTCTCCGCTACGGAGTCACCGGCTGTCGGCCGTTCGTTGGAGGTTGTGTGAGATCACCGTTTCGGCGGCGCCGCAAGCGACCACGTGGCCGTACCGCCGCCTCCCCGCTGCTTCCCGAAGTGATCGAGTGGCCCAAGGAGGGCACGGGCGGAGGCGGGCTGATGTCCGCGATCCGCGGTGACGCCGAGTCCGGAGCGGGCTTCGGGCCGGGCATGTTCGCCGACCTGCAGGCCGCGTTCGGCGGTTCCGGAAAGCAGATCCAGCTCGAAGAGCAGGAGAAGCAGAAGGAGCGCCGCCACGAGCTGCACACCGAGGGCGCCGGCAACAGCCGCGACGACCTCGAGTCGGGCACCATCCGGATCACCAAGCCGCGGATCCCGGGCGGCGACGAATGAGACTCGAACACATGTTCTAAAATGAGAACGTGAGTGCCTACGTTCCGCCCGGCTGGCCTTCGGGAGTGCATCCGCCGGGCACGGAGAGGTTCCAGGACACCGCCGTCGCATGGCTGTTCGAGCTGGCGCCTCCCGAATACCGCCGTTACGGCGTGCTCCGCCGCTACCCGGTGGTTCTCGCGCGGATGGCCCACCATCACGTGACCGCTTCGGTCGAAGCGGCCCGGCAGGGCTTCCGTACGGCGCGTACCGAGCTGTCGGGAGTCCTACCCTCGCACGGCGTCGACGCGGTCCTGGAGATCTACCGCAGTGAGGGCACCCGGCTGGTGGCGCTCGCCAAGGCCGTCGAGCTCGTCGACACGGCCCTGCGCGGCGGCACGTTCACTCCGAAGTCGCTCTGAACAGGTGCGCGGCGGCGCCTCGGTTCGGCACGCCGAGCTTGTGCAGAATGCGTGACACGTGCACGCCGACGGTGCGTTCGCTGATGAAGAGCGTCTCGGCGATCTGCCGGTTGGTCCGCCCGTCGCTGAGCAGCGTGAGGATCTCGGACTCGCGCGCGGTGAGCCGGGGCACCCGCTCGCTCTTGGGCTCGGCCGCCGTGGCCGGTTCGAGGCGCGCGCGCCTCGTCAGGTCGTCGATGTCGTCGCGCAGGGGTACGGCGCCGAGCCGTACGGCCGCCTCACGCGCGTCGCGCAGCAGGTCCGCGGCGCGCTCGCGCGGGCCGCGCGCGGCCAGGACCGCCTCCGCCTCACGAAACCGGCAGTACACCGTCCGGTACGTCTCGCCGAGCGCCTCCCACGCCTCGGCGGCGGCGCGCCAGGCCTCGGGGTCGGAACGGCACGGGCGGGTGGCCTCGGCCTCGGTCTGGAGCACCTGAGCCTCCGGTTCGGGCGCCTCCGACAGGCCGCGCAGCAGTTCCCGGCACTCCTTGAGCAGCGGGATGGGGTCGCCGCCGCTCTCCACCTCGGTACGCACGCCGAGCGCGCACAGCTCGGGGCCGATCCGGGTGAACTCCGTACCGCGGATCAGCTCGAGCGCGGCGCGTACGTGGTCGCGGGCGGACTCGTGGTCGTCCTCGGCGAGGGCCAGCCTCGCCCAGCCCGCGTGGTAGGAGCTGGCCAGCTCGAGCCCGTCGGCGCGGCCGACGATGCCGGAGAGGGAGGCGAGGTGGCCACGCGCGCCGTCGAGGTCGCCCCGGCAGACGCCCAGCTCGGCCATTGCCAGGGTCACGCCCCAGCGCTGCCCGGGCGGCGCGTTGATGTCCATGATGTCGTCGACGAGGCGGTCGGCGTCCGGCCAGCGGCCGAGCCTGAGCAGCGCGAACAGGGTGTTCCCGGCCGCGCACATGCACGTCGTACGCCCGTAGCCGAGGTTGCGGCAGACCTGCACGCCCTCCATGCCGACCTTGGCGGCCTCGGTCCACCGCCCGGCCCACAGCAGGGCGTCGGAGTAGTTGACGTAGGTACGGCCCAGCTCCCAGGCGTCCTCGCGCTCCTGGGCGATCCGCAGCGCGTCGGCCAGCTCGCCCAGCCCGGCGCCGACCCGGCCGAGCCGGGTGAGGCTGACGCCGAGCGTGTTGCGGGCATGGCCCTCGATGTCGGAGGCGGACAGCCCGGTAGCGATCTCGATGGCCTCCTCGCAGCAGGCGGCGGCGTCGGTGTACCGGCTCTGCAGCATGAACGCGTGGCCCTGGAGGCGGCGTACGTGGGCGCGTTCGCGCGTGGACGCCTCGGCGGGCAGCAGCGCGACCGCCTCGTCGTAGGAGGCGCAGGCGGCGGCCAGGTCGCCCGCGACCCAGCGGATCCGGCCGCGCAGCGTGAGCAGCGTCGCCGCGCGCAGCGGCGCCTTCTCCGGGTCGGCCTGGTCCAGGGCCGCCTCGGTCAGCTCGACGGCGCGGTCGGTCTCGCCCTCGGCCATCGCCACCTCGGCGGCGCGGCGCATCAGCTCCGCGTGGTCGAGGCCGCCCTGGCTCTCCGCGTCGGGGACGTCCGGCCAGAGCCGCAGCGCGCGCTCGTAGTGCGCGAGCGCGACGCCCCAGGCGTTCGTCGTGTGCGCGGCGGCAGCGGCCGACACGAACCCGCCCAGCGCCCGTGCCCGGTCACCCGCCGCGTACCAGTGGCGGGCCGGCTCGGCGGGCGAGCCACAGCCCTCCAGCGCCGCGGCGACCGCGCCGTGCAGCCGGCTCCGCTGGCCCGGCAGCAGGTCGGCGTGCAGGGCCTCGCGCAGAAGCGCGTGACGTACGTCGTAGCCGTCGCCGTTGACGATGAGCAGCCGGTGGGAGACCGCCTCGCCGAGCGCGACCTCCAACTCCACCGGCGACAGGCCGGTGACGGTCGCGATCAGGTCCTCCTCACAGACCCGGCCGATGGTCGCGACGGCGCGCAGGACCTGCCGGGTCTCGGGCCCGAGGCGGTCGACGCGGGTCAGCAGCACCTCGCGCAGGCTCGCGGTCAGCTCGCCGCTCGTGGGCCCGGCGGCGACCAGCTCCTCGACGAAGAACGGGTTTCCCTCCGAGCGGTCGAACAGCGACCGCGTCTGCCGGGTCGCCGGCGCCGTACCCACGATGCCGGTGACCTGCGCGGCCACCTCGTCGTACGTCAGGCCGGCCAGTTCGATGTGCTCCGCGCGCCCGGAACGCTCCAGCTCGAGGACCGTGTTGTGCAGGGGATGTTCGCGCGAGACCTCGTCGCTGCGGTAGGTCCCGATGATGACCAGCCCGGCCTGGCGGAGGTTGCCGCCGAGCATCGCCAGCAGGTCGGCGGAGGCCGTGTCGATCCAGTGCAGGTCCTCCAGCACCAGGACGGCCGGACGCAGCGCCGCCATCCGCTGGAACAGCCCGAGGGCCAGCTCGTACAGCCGGCCGCGCTCGGCGCCGTCACGCCGCCCGCGCGGGCGGCCGCACAGCTCGGGCAGCAGAGCGCCCAGCTCGCGGGGCGCCTCGCCGAGCACATGCGCGAGCTCGTCGCAGGTCAACTCGTCGGCCAGCGGACGCAGCGCGGCCACGAACGGTGCGTACGGCGCCGCACCCTCGGCCAGGTCCAGGCATGCGCCGGAGAACACGAGGGTGTCGCGTTCCCTGGCAAGCCGGGAGAACGTGTCGACCAGGCGCGACTTCCCGATGCCGGCGTCGCCGGCGACGAAGAGCAGCGCGGAGGAACCGGACTGCGCCTGCGTCAGGGCGCTCTCAAGCCGCCCGAGCTCAGCAGTCCGGCCGATGAGGGTAGGGCACGAAACTCGTCGGGCCACGTACGGAGTATGGATCACGTACGTCACGCCTGGTACGGAAAAGTAAGTAAATATGCAGATGCACCGGTCATACCGTGGTCGTGAGCATGTGCTCATCTACCGACTGACCGAGAGGCGCGACGATGGGTTCGGTTCAGGTCCATCCGCAAAACGGGGCCGCCTTCGCGAACGCGTGCGAGAACCAGGTACGTCCGCTGTACCTGGCGGCGATCGGGGCGCTCGACCCCGGACCGGGCACGCGGCTGCTGCACGTCGGCTGCGGCGCCGGCGCCGCGCTGGCCGTCGCGGCCTCGACCGGGGCGGACGTCGCGGGGCTCGACGCCTCCCCTGAGCTGCTGGCCACCGCACGCGAACGCCTGCCCGACGCCGACCTCCGCGTCGCCGACGCCGTCGAGCTCCCGTACGACCGTGGCTGCTTCGACCAGGTCATGGCCTTCGACGCGATCCAGTACACCGAACCGCCCGCGATCGCCATCGCCGAACTGGCCCGCGTCACGCGTCCCGGCGGCTCCGTCGCGATCGGTCTGTGGCACAACTGGTCCGGCCGCGAGGCCAGCGCCTTCCTCAGCGCCGTACGCGGCATGGCGCCCACCGCTCACCCCGACGTCCAGCCCGTACGCGACCTGTACCGGCTGCGCGAGGTCATGGTGGAGGCCGGGCTCGACGTCTACACCTTCGCCGAGGTCACCCACCGGTACGACTTCCCCTCCCTCGATGCGGTCTGGAGGTCCATGACCTCCTCGCCGCACGTCGCCGGCGCCATCGAGATCGTCGGAGCCGACGCGGCGTACGAGATCTTCCTGGCGAACTTCGCCCACCAGCGGCGTTCCGACGGCTCCATCCAGCAGGACAACCTGTTCCAGTACGCGGTGGGGCGGGCGACCGTCTAAGGGGTGGTTTCTCCGGCTGTATCGTTTGCGTCTCCGCGACAGACGGTGCGACCCGGGGAGGACCTCCGCATGCCCGACGCCCATCCGCTACGGCCGGACGACCCTGCGGCTCTCGGGGCCTACCGGCTCGTCGGACGGCTCGGCGAAGGCAACCAAGGCGTCGTCTACCTCGGCCGCGACACCTCGGGCACGCACGTCGCCGTCAAGCTCCTGCACGCCCGGATGGCCGCCCATCCGGGGTCGCGCGACCGGTTCGTACGTGAACTGTCCGCTGCCAAGAAGGTCGCGCGCTTCTGCACCGCCCAGGTCCTCGACGCCGACGTCGCCGGCGACCACCCGTACATCGTCAGCGAGTACGTCGCCGGACGCTCGCTGCGCTCCCACATCCTGGACGAGGGCCCCCGGTCCGGCGGCGCCCTGGAACGCCTCGCCATCGGCACGCTGAACGCCCTGGCCGCCATCCACCGGGCCGGCGTGGTGCACCGCGACTTCACCCCGCACAACGTGCTCCTGGGTCCCGACGGGCCACGCGTCATCGACTTCGGCATCGCCCGCGCCCTCGGCGCCGTACGCAACAACGAGACCAACAACGCCGGCACGCCCGCGTACATGGCACCCGAACAGGTCCTCGGCGAAGAGATCGGCTCCCCCGCCGACCTGTTCGCGTGGGGCTCCACGATCCTGTTCGCCGGCACCGGCCGCCCCCCGTTCGGCAACGAGTCGGTCGCCGCGGTGATGGACCGCATCATGCGCACCGAGCCGGACGTCACCGCCCTGCCGGAACCCCTGCGCTCCGTGGTCGCCGCCTGCCTGGCGAAGGACCCGGCCCAGCGCCCCACCGCCGAACAGGCCCAGGCCCGCCTCCTCGGCCACGACCTGGCCACCCCCCTCACCCCTCCCCCGGCCTTCGGCGCCACCGACACACCCGAGGAGACCCCGGCCGGCTCGTCGGGCCCGACGAGCCAGGCAGGCCAGTCCGCTCCGGGGGCAGGGTCCCCCGCCGCCGGGGGCGTCCCGACCGCGGGAGCGCCCCGTCCGGCCCCCATCGCGGGATCTCCCGGTACGCGTGGCGCGGCGCCGCAGAGCCCGGTCTTCTACCCGGCGGCAGAGCAGCCCACCGTTCAGGGCTCCGCGCCGGGGTCGTCCAGTGGTCAGGACTCCGCACCGGAGTCGTCAAGCGCTGAGGGCTCCGCGCCGGAGCCGTCCGGCGGTCAGGGCTCCGCGTCCGAGCCGCCTGCCGCGCAGGGCCGCCACCGCTCGGACCCGACCGCCGTGCCGGGTACCGCCATCCCGCCGCATCCGGCCGAGGCGTCCTTCGGCGGCGGGCTGGGGCCGCACAGCCCCGTCGCGCACCCGGCGGCCGTCCATGGCCCGGAGGAGACGCCCGGGGCGCAGAGCCCAAGCACGGAGCCCCTCTCGACGGTCGATCCCGACGCCGCAGCGCCGGTCGAAGGCCCGGCCGCCGCGGATCCGCACGAACAGACCCAGCGCGCGGCCGGCCCGGCGGCGGGCGACCATAACACGACGGTCCGGCTCCAGATCGGCCCGAATCCCGTCAAGCCGACCCCTGCCGCGCCGAACCCGGCCGTGCCGAACCCGGCAAGCCCGGCCGCCCCGGCTCCTGCCGCCGCGCCCCCGACGCATCCGAACTCGGCGCACCCGAACCGAGCGCACCCGAATCCGGCCAGCCCGAACCTGGGCGGCCCGAGCGGCCCGAACCCAGCGAACCCGGCCGACCGGATCCCGGACGGACCGAACCCGGACGGCTCGAGGCCTACCGACCAGAACGCGACCGTCCGGTTGTACACCGGCCCGAACCCGACCACACAGGGTCCGGCCGTTCCGGGTCAGGAGCCGGCGCGGCTCACGTCCGTCGATGGTTCGGCGATCGTGGGCGCGTCGGGTGAACACGCGGGCGGGTCGCCTTTCGGCGCCCCGGCGGGCGGCCCCCCGATGGGCCCCACGGGTGGTCATCCGACCGGCTCCGGGCACGGTCCCGTCGACGGGCACGGAAGCGGGCGTACCGGTGAGCGCAGGGTGCCGGTCGTTGCCGGGTTAAGGCGTTCGCGGGCCGGGCTGGTGTTCCTGGCGGGGGCGGTGGCCGTGGTGGCGGCCACCGCCCTGGCGCTGTCGCTGTGGCCGGACGGTGGTGACGCGGCGACGTCCGCGACGGGGACGCCGACGCCGCGGGCGTCCGTCGCGCCGAAGGCCGCTTCCAAGGAGCCCGAGGCGAGTGGCGTGATGCGGGCGACGCCGCACCGCAAGCGTCCGAAGCCGGCCGCGGGCTGCCACACGTACAACGAGATCTACGGCGTCTCGAACGGCGGCACCGTGATCGTGAACGCGAACATCTGCCGTACGGGCTTCTCCGGAACCGCGATCACCGGCGACCTGGTGCCGAATGACGGGTACGACGTCTGTGTCCAGCTCAGGGGCCATGTCACCGGCCCGGGGAACGTCATCATCAGCACGCCGATCATGTCGTCCAAGAGCGGCGGTACGCACAGTTTCAGCAACGGCCCGAGTACGCGGTTCGGCGCGAACACCACGCGTACCGAGGACTGGGTCCAGTTGAACGTCGGCCGTTGCAAGGGCGCGAGCGCCGCCTGGCAGACGCGGCAGCACCTCAAGACCGGCTGACCGGCATGACGCCGGTCGCCGGCCGAGGTACGTCACGTCAGGCGGCGGCCAGGCGGGCCTGGACGCGGGCGGGGTAGGCGGACGTGAAGGCGGCCGGCGCGGCCAGTCCGAGCACGTGGCAGGCGATCGAGACGAACTCCGGCGCGTCGAGCGCGGAGCAGGCGGCCAGGACCGCGCAGGTGAGGGTGAAGGCCGTCGCCCAGGCCAGCGTGATGACGACGTTGATCCGCAGGAACTCCGGCCGCTCCCAGACCTCGCGGGGCGTCTGGCGGCGGGCGATGCCGAGCGTGAAGGGCTTGCCCACGGCGAGCGTGCCCCACGCGGTGAGGGCGAGCCATCCGAAGGACAGCGCACCGTCGTAGTGCTCCAGCGGCGAGTGCGGGACGGCGAACGCGACGATCGCGAGGCCCACGAAGTAGATGAGGGTGCCGACGTCGAGGATCTGCGCGTCGGCGGCGACCCCGGCCCGGCGGCCCTTCCCCAGCAGCACGAGGCCGCTCAGCAGCGCGGCGAGCGCCGCCCATCGCCAGTCGAACGACGAGACGATGCCGAACACGATCCAGGGGATGAATCCCCGCAGGTAGCTCACGGCCAGTTCTCCCGAGGTGCGAGGAACTTGGATATTCCAAGTTCGATAGGTCGAAACTAGAATGTCCTCGATTGACCTGTCAAGACTGGAAGGTAGGATCGACCGCATGAGCCTTCGCCACGCGCTCCTGGGACTCCTCGCCGACCGCCACGCCAGCGGGTACGACCTGATGAAGCGGTTCAACACCTCGCTCGCCAACGTCTGGCCGGCGACGCAGAGCCAGGTGTACGGGGAACTGGCCAACCTCAGCGGCGCCGGGCTGATCGAGGTGGTCGCCGAGGGTCCGCGCGGCCGCAAGGAGTACGGCCTCACCGAGCCGGGCCTGGCCGAGCTGCGCCAGTGGCTGACCGGGTCCGACGGCGAGCAGCCGCAGCGCAGCACGACCCTGCTGAAGGTGTTCTTCCTGGGCGTCCTCACGCCGGAGCAGGCGACCGAACGCCTGAGCCGCCAGGCCGAGCTGGCCGCCGAGCGGCACCAGACCCTCGTCGACCTGAAGGCCGCCGTCGACTGGGGCGACGACATGCTGTCCGTGAACGGCATCCTCGCCCTGGAGTACGGGCTCCGCCTCAGGGCGATGGAGGAGGAATGGGCCCGCTGGGCCGTCGAGCGCCTGTCCGAGGGCCCGAAGTAGATCGTCGTGCCGGCCACCGGCCACCGGCTCCCGGCGACCGCCTGCTCGACGCCGTCGGAGCGGCCCAGGCAGCCGACGCCGCCCGGCACACCGACCACGCCGGGTCGGCTCCGCGGGCCGACCGGCGCCGGACGGTTATTCTCGGGGCATGACGGACGGGGACTCGCTGTCGCTGCGTGCGCGGAAACGGCAGCGGACCCGTGAGGCGATCATCGACACGGCCATGTCGCTCTTTGCCGAGCACGGGTTCGACGGCGTCTCGGTCGACGAGATCGCGGCCCGCGCCGAGGTGGGCCGTACGACCTTCTTCCGTTACTTCGGCGACAAGCAGGAGGTCCTGTTCGCCGACAGCGCGGAGCTGTCCCGCCTGCTGGCCGACGCGATCGACCGGGCGGCCGCCGGGGTCGCGCCGATCGGCGACTCGCTGGACGACGCGCTCGCGGTGGCGCGCGCGGGGGTGCTGGCGCTGGCGGACGCCATCGCCGAACGCGCCACCTGGATGCGGCTGCACGAGCGGCTCATCGCGGAGAACGCGACGCTGACCGCCCGCCAGATGCTCAAGGAACGCGACCTCGCGCAGGCCGCGATCGCGTCGTTGTGCGGGCACGGGGCGAGCCTGGAGACGGCGATGCTGGCCGCCGGCATCGGCGCGGCCTGCCTGCGCACCGCCCAGGCGGTCACCGCGGACGCGCCCGAGCGGCTTCCCGGCGCGCTCCGGGACGTACTGGACCGGCTCCGGTAGGTCAGGGCCTCACGAGCTCTTCGGAGACCTGCCAGAGCTCGGCCGCGCGCTCCCGGTCATAGGACTCCTTCGAGGAGTCGCGCCGGCGCCGCCCGGAGAAGTAGACGCCGCTGACGTCGGCGAGCTCCGGCGCCGTGACGTGCCACGCGACGTCCGCGCCGGACTCGGCCACCGACCGGGCATCCGGGACGAGCCGCAGCACGACGGGCGTGAGCCGGTCGTACAGGCCCTGCAGGCGCTTCGGGTAGTCGCGGACCAGCCGCGTCTCCGGCATCAGCCCGGGGTCGAAGGCGTTGACGCGGACCCGGCCCGTACGGCGGGCCAGCTCGTACGTCAGGTAGATGTTGGCCAGCTTCGACGTCGAGTAGCGGATCCGCCCGCCCTTGGGCGACACGTCGATGCCGGGCGCCTCGGGGTCGGCGAGCGTACGGGCGGAGGTCCACCGCGGGCCGGGGAACCCGAGGGAGCGCGGCGGGCCGTAGTGGGTACCGCTGGAGACGATCAGGATGCGGCCGTCGTCCTCCAGGTGGTCGATCAGCAGCGCGATCAGCAGGAAATGCCCGAGATGGTTCGTGGCGAACGTCAGCTCGTGCCCGTCCTCCGACCGCTGCACCCCGTCGACGACCTGAATGCCCGCGTTGCACACGAGGGCCCGCAGCGGAGGCCGGCCGTCCGCTTTGTCGATGAGGGCGCGCGCCGCCGACCGTACCGAGGCCAGTGACGCCAGGTCGAGCTCCAGAACCTCCACGCTCGCCCCGGGTACCTCGGCCCTGACCTGCGCCGCGGCCGTCTCGCCGCGCCGGGCATCGCGGCAGGCCAGGACCACGTGCAGGCCCGCTTCGGCGAGACGGGCCGAGGCGACGAGCCCCAGCCCGGAGGAGGCCCCGGTGACGACGACCGATCCGCTCATGACGAACCCTTCTATCGGTATCGAGTACCAGATAGTACTGGATACCACTTGAGATCTCCTCGCCTGGGCGACGGCGACTGCGGACGGTCCACGACGGGTATGAGCACGAAAATTGTCGCGGTCGGCGAATATTAAAGGGAAGACAAATGCAATGGAAAACGACGCTCATCGTGCCTGTGTTCCTTATCGCCCTCTCCGGGTGCGGCGAATCCGATAATGCACATAAGCAACCGACCTTCGGCGCCACGGCGGCGGGTTCCGAGGCCCCGGACACGTGCCCGACCAGGCCGACCCGCGAGCACGCCAAGACGCGATTCGCCGTGAACGCCGCCCTGGCGGCGGGGGCGTTCAAGCGCTATATCTACACGCCGCACAAGGCGGGCCGGACCAAGGCCGATTCTCCCGGCCGCAAGGCCACCATGGCCAAGGCCGGCCTGGCCGCGGTCTTCATCGTCGACCAGCTCCGCCGGGCCAAGGCGAACGCCCAGGCCGATCCGGCCCTATGCCGCACCCTGCTCGGACCGCTCGACGAGCTCACCCTCGCGGTCTCGGGCCTGGCGGGCAAGCTCAAGCAGGGCCAGCTCGACCCGGCCGAGATCGCCGCCGGCACCGGCCTCCTCGAACGGGTCCGCCGGGGCGCCGCCAGCGTGGGCGCCGGGTTCAAGGACAAGGACGTTCCGGCCCGTGTGATCGGCGGCTGAGTACCCGCGTGGCACTCCCGGCACGGCGTTACCGGGCCCCGCGATCCTCGGTTCAGGGCTCGGACTTCGTCAAGTGTCAGGGCGGGATCGAAGAGAACAACTCCATCGCGGAGCACATCAGGCGTCGCCGCTTCGTCACGCTCTGGTGGATCATCGGTGGCCCGGCGGGCGGCGACCCGTTCTGTGTCACCATCGCGCGCGGGTGAGGAAGGACGCGAGGTGAGTCCCACCTGGCGCGCAAGAACGAGAGCAGGTACGGGCGCGTCATCGAGCAGACCGGCTGGCTGGAAAAGCCTCTCTGGAGTCTTGTCCCCCATCATTCCTAGAGACCTCGGTAGAGGTGCTCCGCCAGGTCGCGGCCGCCCAAAAAATAGCCCGGCTCGAGCCTGATTCGAGTGACTGGATCCGGCCACTGCCACGCCATGGCCAGCCCGAGAATCCTGATGTTGCATGGCGATATCCGCCAGACCCTTCCACAGAAAGACGAGCACAATGAAGACCAGCCAATTACTCACGATCGCGGGAATCCTGGCCGGCAGCGTGGTCGCGACCGCGTCCGCGGCCGGTGCCGATGCCGTCGCCCCGATCGGGCCGAACCAGATCTTCCATGGCCTGGTCAACGGCATGGCCGACAACGCCGTGATCAAGGTGGTCTGCCCCGGGCCGAGCCTGCCGGGCCAGACCGGGCACCCGGTCGCCGGCCAGACGATCGCGGTGGCCCAGGGGCCGAACACCTCACCGAACAGCGGCTACACCGGGAGTGCGGCCACGTCCATCATCGCGGGATTCGGCACCGCATCGACCTCGAACGCGCTCGTCTTCAACGCGTACGACGCGCCTCTCGCCATCCCCACGTCGATTCTGCTGCCGTGTTCTGGAACGGGCACCGTCCAATTCACGCCCAATCCGAACAGTGACACGGCGCACGCCGAATCCCTGCCGGTCACCTTTGTGAACATCGCCGTATAGCGGGCGCCTCCGACCCTGGCCGACGAAATACGGCCAGGGCGTGGGAGGTCTCAGCTGTACGCCGCGGGCGGCATGGTCACGGAGCCGGGCGTCAGGCCCTGCCGGATATCGCGGCGGGTGCGGATCCGGGCGACGGGGAGTTCGGCGTGGACTGCGAATCCACCCTCGGGGCGAGGTCCGGTCCGCAGCAGTCCGCCGAGCGCGGTGACGCGCTCGCGCATGCCGGTCAGGCCCATCCCGGGGACGACGTCGGCGGCCGGCCCCCCGTCGTCGTCGACCCGTACGGTCAGGGAGTCGGGCTCGTACCCGATGTACACCGAGGCCGAGGCGTCGTGGGCGTGCCGAGCGACGTTGGTGAGCGCCTCCTGGACGATCCGGTACGCCGCGCGGTCGACGTCGGCGGGCAGCGTACGCACCGGGCCGCTGATCGTCAGGCTGGCGAACATCCCGGCCGACCTGGTCCGCACGACCAGCCTGCCGATCTCGTGGAGCCCGCTCCGCGAGGCTTCGTCGTCGGTGCTGCGCAGGACGTGAAGGGTGGCGCGCAACTCGCGCATCGCGTCGTCGCCGACGTCCCGGATGGCCAGCAGCGTCTCCGGCACCTGCTCGCCGCGCATCCGCTGGAGGTGGACGGCGGTCCCGGCCTTCATCCGGATGAGCACGATGGCGTGGGTCAGCGAGTCATGGAGTTCGCGCGCGATGCGGCGGCGTTCGGCCCCGATTCCGCGCCGCTCGGATAGGACCATGCCGAGCGCGGCGGCCAGCCCGTACACGAACAGCACCAGAGCGGCGGCCACCTCACCGGCCCCGACCGGGTGCGGCGCCGGAAGGCCGCCGTAGCCGATCGCGAGCCCGAGCAGGGTGGCGCCCGCCATGCCGCCCGCGGTCACGGCGAGCGTCCGTGCGCGCCGTACGGGAGGTCCCGTGCCCATCGCGATCGACGTGCACGCGGCCGCGCCGGCGGCCGCGAGGATCCGGCCGGCGAATACCGCAGGTGTCCCCTGTGCCACCGCCGTCAGCAGTCCGGCCAGGCCGAGGACGCATGTCGTGCCGACCAGTAGCGACCGGCACGGTACCTGGGGAGTCAGGTTCGCGAGTACCGGCGCGAGGGCGGCGTAGGCCGCGCCGAAGACGATGATCGAGTGGCCGCCCGGCGCCCGGGAGACGACGGCCGGCAGCAGACCGGGGAGGAGGAAGGCGCCCGCACCGACCGCGAGGACGCCGGCGGACAGGGCACGTGACCCGCGCCGCGTCCGGCGGGCGGGCCACCAGGGCCGAATCGAGACATGCGACATCCAGATTCTCCTTAGTCGTGCGCGTTTCGGACGAGCGGGTCGATCAGCCGTGCAGCTCGTACCAGCGACGCGTTCGTTCCACCGCCGCGCCGGGCGCGGCGGCCATGATGTCGGCGAGCGTCTGCGACGCGAGTTCGCGCCGCCACGCCAGCTCCGCCTTGCGGATCGCGGTGGTGACCACGCATTGACGCGCGAACTCCTGTGGAGGCCGGTTTTCGCCCGCGCCCCGCTGCCGGATCTCGGTACAGCGGAACGCCTCCGTCGATCCCTCGATCGCGGCGACGACCTCCATGAGCGTGATCTTCTCGGGCGGGCGGGCCAGCAGGAACCCGCCGCGGGCGCCGGGAGTCGAGGTCAGAATCCCGGCGCGGACCAATGCCTGCAGACGCTTGTTCAGGTACGCGGGCGGCAGGTCGAACGTGGCCGCGAGCTTCGCCGTCGACACGGGCTCGTCGGTCTCGAGCCACCCCAGTGTCAGACAGCAATGAAGCGTCCACTCGACGCCCTCGCTCATCCGCATAACCCGGATGCTACACGTCCAGGTTCGATGCGAAAACCCTCTGACCTGCGATGATGTTGGTCCAGCGGCCCGGAACGCGCCGGGAAGGCACCGGGGCGGACGCTCCGAAGAGGGTCCGCCCCGATGGGTGTTCGCCGGCCGCCGCCCCGCTATCCGGCGGCCGGCGAAGTTCTCAGGTCAGCCAGACGGCGGTGTCCGTCGGGAGCAGGCCGTCGTCCAGCGGGCCGCTGGCGAGCTGGACCGTTCCCGGCGGGAGGGTGATCGGCGTCTCGCCGAGGTTGACCACGCACGTGAGGCCGGAGTCGCGGCGGAAGGCCAGGACGTCGGAGCCCGTCCAGATCCAGGAGAGGGTGCCGTCGCCGAGCAGCGAGGCGCGCAGGCGCAGGGCCGAGCGGTACAGCGCGAGCATCGAGGACGGATCGGCCTCCTGCCGCTCCACGGTGAGGGGGCTCCAGTCGGGCGGCTGGGGCAGCCACGGCTCGCCGCCGTACCCGTACGGCGGGGCGTCGCCGGACCACGGGAGCGGTACGCGGCAGCCGTCGCGGCCTCGGTCGGTGTTGCCCGAGCGGGCCCAGATCGGGTCCTGGAGCAGGCCGTCGGGGATGTCCTCGACCTCCGGCAGGCCGAGTTCCTCCCCCTGGTAGACGTACACGCCGCCGGGCAGGGCCATCGCGAGCAGCGCGGCGGCACGCGCGCGGCGCAGGCCGAGAGCCGGGTCGGACGGCGTGCCGTGCTTGCGGTCCTCGTGGGCGAAGGACGTGTCGGCCCGGCCGTAGCGGGTGATGGGACGGGTCACGTCGTGGTTGGACAGCACCCAGGTCGGCGGCGCGCCGATCGGTACGTGGGTGGCGAGCGTCGCGTCGATGACTCTGCGCAGTTCGGCGGCCTCCCAGGGGCAGGCCAGGAAATCGAAGTTGAACGCCGTGTGCAGCTCGTCGGGCCGCAGGTAGCGGGCGAAGCGGTCCTGGTCGGGCAGCCACACCTCGCCGATGAGGACGCGTTCGGGGTAGCCGTCGGCGACCTGGCGCCACGAACGGTAGATCTCGTGGACGCCGTCGCGGTCGGTGTACGGGTCGTCGCCGTCGGGTTCGGCGTCCGGGTCCTTGATGAGGACGGCGGCGGAGTCGATGCGGATGCCGTCGACGCCGCGGTCGAACCAGAAGCGCAGGACGTCGAGGAACTCCTCGCGTACGTCGGGGCTGTTCCAGTTGAAGTCCGGCTGTTCGGGCGCGAACAGGTGCAGGTACCACTCGCCGTCGGGCACCTGCGTCCAGGCCGGTCCGCCGAAGATGGACTGCCAGTCGTTCGGCGGCCCGTCGCCGACGCCCGGCCGGAACCAGAACCGCGACCGTGCCTCCGAGCCCGGCCCGGCGGACAGGGCCTCGAGGAACCACGCGTGCCGGTCCGAGCAGTGGTTCGGCACCACGTCGATGATGATCTTGATGTCGAGCTCGTGGGCCTCCTGGATCAGCTTCTCGGCCTCGGCGAGCGTGCCGAAGACGGGCTCGATGTTGCGGTAGTCCGCGACGTCGTACCCGCCGTCCGACATCGGCGAGGGGTACCAGGGGTTGAGCCAGACGGCGTTGATCCCGAGGGCCGACAGATACGCCAGACGGCCGCGCAGCCCCGCCAGGTCACCGAGGCCGTCGCCGTTACCGTCGGCGAAGCTTCGCAGGTAGACCTGGTAGATCGCGGCTCCCCGCCACCACGTTTCACGCATGCTGGGCTTTCTCCTTCGAAGGCGAGAGGTGGGCCGGCGATCGAGGGACGCACTCGAGCCGGTGAGCGGGTCAGCCCTTGAGGCCGCCCGCGGTGAGACCGGCCATGATGTTGCGCTGGAAGATGAAGAAGATCGCGACCGCCGGAACGCTCGCGATCACCAGTGCGGCGATCAGCACGTTCTGCGGCATCTGCTGGGAGAGCTGGGTGATGGCCACGCTCACCGGCATCCGGTTGGTGTCGGGCATGACCAGCAGGGGCCAGACGAAGTCCTTCCAGACGTTGACCACCGCGAAGATCGACACCACGCCGAGGATCGGCCGGGACACCGGCAGGACGATCGACCACAGGATGCGCAGCGGCGAGGCGCCGTCGATGGCGGCGGCCTCGAGCAGCTCCCCCGGTATGGAGTCGAAGAATCGCTTGAGCAGGAAGATGTTGAACCCGTTGGCGGCGGCCGGCAGCCAGATCGCCCACGGGGTGTTCAGGAGGTTCAGGTGCAGGATCGGCAGGTCCCGCACGGTCAGGTACGCCGGCAGCAGCAGCACCGTCGGCGGGATCATCAGGGTGAGCAGCATCCCGGCGAGGACGAGCCTCCCGAAGAGGGGCCGCAGCTTGGACAGCGCGAACGCCGCCGAGACGTCGACCGCGAGCTGGAGCAGCCAGGCCCCGAACGCGTACAGGAGCGTGTTGAGCATGTACCGGCCTAGGTCCATCTCGTGCCAGGCCTTGCCGTACACCTCCGGGTGCGGGTGCTCGGGGAACAGCGTCGGCGGCAGGCGTACCAGCTCATCGGAGGACTTCATCGCCCCGGAGACCATCCAGTACAGCGGGAAGACGAAGACCAGCGTGAAGACGACGACGGTGAACGTCAGCACCGACCAGTAGACGAATCGGCCCCGACGGCTCCGCAGCGCGTGCGGCGAGACCAGTGTCCGCTGCGCCGGGCGCCGCAGCCGCGACACCCGGGCCGGGCGCTCCAGGACGTTCGACACTCCTAACCTCCGATCCGTACACGCCGGCCGTCCCCGTCGTCCCGTGAGAGGCGCAGGTAGACCGCGGAGAAGACGATCAGGACGAGCATCAACATGAACCCGAGCGCCCCGCCGCTGCCGTAGTTGTTGAAGTTGAAGGCGTACTGGTACATGAGGTAGACGACGCTGACCGTGGAGTTCTCCGGCCCGCCGCCGGTGAGCAGGTACGGCTCGATGAAGACCTGCATGGTCGCGATGATCTGCAGCAGGAGCATGACCAGCAGGATCAGCTTCGTCTGCGGGATCGTGATGTGCCGGATCCGGCGGAAGAGCCCCGCGCCGTCCAGCTCCGCGGCCTCGTACAGCTCCGCGGGTACGGTCTGGAGCGCGGCCAGGTAGATGAGGGTGCCGCTGCCCATGTTCGTCCAGGTCGCGACGATGACCAGCGAGATCAGCGCGGTGCTCTTGGAGTCCAGCCAGGCCAGCGCCGGCAGATGGACGAACCTCAGGATCTCGTTGAACAGGCCCGGACCCGGGTTGTAGAACCACTTGAACAGCAGGACCGACACCGCCGGCGGCAGCATGACCGGCAGGTACACCACGAACCTCAGGTAGCCGCGCGCGTGGCGCAGCTCGTTCAGTACGAGGGCCGTCGCGAACGGCACCGCGTACCCGCAGACGAGCGCCAGCAGCGTGAAGACCGCGGTGTTCTTCCAGGCGGCGGAGAAGGACGGGTCGGCCATGATCCGGTGGAAGTTCTTCAGGCCCACCCACTTCGTCTGCCCGACGAAGTTGGTCTTCTGGAAACTGAGGATGACCTCGCGCACGATCGGATACCAGGAGAACACCGCGAAGCACACCAGCGCGGCGCACAGGAACCCGTACGCCGAGAGGTTGCGCCGAACGTCGCGACCACGCCGGGTGGCGGGCCGGGCCCGTCGCGAGAGCGAGATGTCCATCGTCTCCGTCCTCGTCCATGGCCGGGGCCGGCCGGTGCGACCGGCCCCGGTCCGATGTCATCCGGCGTTGGCGAGGATGCTGTCGGCCTTGGTCGCGGCCTGGGAGAGCAGGGCGTCGATGTCGGCGTTCCGGTTGGTGAGCACCGCCGACACCACGTTGTCGATGACCGCGTAGATCTGCTGGGCCTGTGGCGGCTCGAGCCGGTACTTCAGCTTCGGGTCGCCCTGGGCGAAGGCCTGGTAGTTGCCGACCGGCATGTTGGAGTTCGCGGTCCTGACCTTGAGCTCCTCGGCGGCGGGCGCCCCGGTGAAGATGTTGGGCTGCGGCAGGCCGACCGGCTGCTTGTCGGTCTTCTTCTGCGCCCAGTCGAACTGGCCCTTGCCGGGGGTGAGGTTCTCGAACTCCAGCCAGAGGATCCCGGCCTTGATCTGGTCGGGGCTGGACTTGGGGTTGAACATGTACCCGTCGCCGCCGATCAGGGTGCCCTGCGCGCCCGGCATCGGGGCCAGGCCGTAGTCGGCGTACCTGCCCTGGAACTGGTCGACGATCGTCGGGATGTTGTCCGGTGCGGACAGGTACATGCCGAGCCTGCCCGAGGCCATCATCGGCTGGACGTCGGAGATCTGCAGGAGCTGCTTGCTGCCCATGCTGTCGTCGGTCCAGCGCATCTGCTGGAGGTTCTGCAGCACGGCGCGGCCCTGGGGGCCGTTGAACGCCGCCTTCTTGCCGTCCGGCGTCACCATGTCACCGCCCTGGGAGTACAGCTCGGTGGTGAAGTGCCAGCCGCCCTGGTTGTTCGCGCTGTAGTCGGCGTAGCCGACGATGCCGTTGCCGAGCGCGGCGATCGCCTTGGCGTCGGCGCGCACCTCGTCCCAGGTCGCCGGCGGGCGGTTCGGGTCGAGCCCGGCCCGCGCGAAGAGCGTACGGCTGTAGAGCAGGCCCATCGAGTAGTTGGTCTTGGGCAGGCCGTACAGCCTGCCGCCGCCCTTGAAGACGTTCAGGAGCTGCGGCTGCAGGCTGCCGTAGTTCTTCAGGCCGGAGACGTACTTGGTGATGTCGGCGGCCTGGCCTTCGGCGATGATGTTCTTGGCGTCCGTCAGGTAGACGTAGTAGAGGTTCTCCATCTGGCCGCCGGCGAGCTTGGCCGTGAACGTCTTCGGGTCCTCACACGGGAACGCGTCCTTGCTGACGATCGTGATGTTCGGGTGCAGCGTCTGGAACGCCGTCACGTCGTTGTTCCACTCCGTGCGCAGCGCCTTCGAGGTCTTCGGCGGCTGGCAGCCGACCGTGATCGACACCTTGGTGTTCGGGTCGAGCGGTCCGATGGCGGACTCATTGGTGCCGCCCTTGGTGTCGCCGCCGCTCCCGCAGGCGGCCGCGCCGGTCAACGTGATGGTTCCGACGAGCAGAGCCGCGAGATGACGTCTTTTCATCGCTGGACTTCCCTCCTGGAGTGGGCGTCACGACGACCATCCGGCCCGGACGTCCGCTGCCAGGAACATACAGAGATGAGCATCACAGAGCAATACTCAGGCATATCAATGAAAAAAATAGACAGAGTGCCGATAGAAGATCACTTTCGGGGCATGCCGGAGGCACGCGCCGCGTTGACCTGCTGTACGGCGGGGGCGCCCGGCGGCGTGCGGGCATGACGAGGCCGCCCCGGCGGGCCTCCACCGTGACAAGATCGTGATGATGACGCTCGGCGCGTGCGCCGGTCTATCGCCTTCTTGTGCCGCCGCGAGTGGCGCTCGCGCCGGATCAGGCCGTGACCACCCGCGCGGGCGCGGTGGAGCCGCGGACCACCAGCTCGGGCTCGTACAGGAGCTCCTCGGCCGTCCCCGGGGCGCGGTCGATCTGGTTGACCAGCATCGTCACGGCCGCGCGCCCCATGGACTCGATCGGCTGGCGCACCGTGGTCAGCGGCGGGTGGGTGCAGTTGATGAACGCCGAGTCGTCGAAGCCGACGACGGACACGTCCGCGGGGACCGACAGGCCGGCCCGGCGTACGGCGCGGATCGCGCCGAGCGCCTGCGGGTCGCTGGCGCAGATGATGCCGGTGTAGCCGGCGGCGATGAGCCTGCTGGTGACGGCCTGCCCGCCCTCGAGGGAGAACAGCGCGTGCTCGACGGCGCCCGGCTCGAGCCGCAGCCCGGCCCGGTCCGCCGCCGTACGGAACGCGGCGAGCTTGCGGCGCGAGGGCATGTGGTCCTCGGGGCCGAGGACCAGGCCGATGCGTTCGTGGCCGAGCGACAGCAGGTGCCCGAAGGCCTGGTCGACCGCCACGGCGTCGTCGGTGGAGACCCGCGGGAAGTCGAGGTCCTCGACCGCGGCGTTGACGAGCACGACCGGCAGCCCGAGGTCGAGGAGCCGGTAGTAGTGCTCGTGGGGGGAGTTCGCCTCGGCGTAGTGGCCGCCCGCGAAGACCACGCCGGAGACCTGCTGGTCGATCAGCATCGCGATGTAGTCGGCCTCGGACAGGCCGCCCGCGGTCCGCGTGCACAGGACCGGGGTGAAGCCCTGCTGGGCGAGGGCTCCCCCGATCACCTCGGCCAGCGCCGGGAAGATCGGGTTGCCGAGCTCGGGCAGGACCAGGCCGACGAGACGGGCGCGCTCACCGCGGAGCTGCGTCGGCCGCTCGTAGCCGAGGACGTCAAGGGCGGTCAGCACGGCGGCGCGGGTGGCGTCGGAGACACCCGGCTTGCCGTTGAGGACCCGGCTCACGGTGGCCTCGCTGACCCCGACCTTCTTGGCCACCTCGGCGAGCCTGCGCGTCTTCGTCGTTTCCCCTGGTTGACGTGTCACGCCGCAAGCATACGGCCACGTAACGCAAGCCGCTTACATAAATGCGTCCCAGCACCGCAAATCTCGGCATGCGGCGCGAAAACGGTTACCCGGGAGGGTGTCCGGAGGAGGATGCGTCCTTCCTCCTCCGGACACCCGGCTCCGGGGGTCGGCTCACCTCGGGATCAGGAGGCGTACGCCTCGAACTCGGAGACCTGGCCGGCCGGCCAGCCCGTGTTCGCCGTGATGTTCAGGCGGAGGTAGCGCTCATTCTTGGCCGGGAACGTGATGGTGACGGTGTTACCGCTCGCCGGGTTGAAGGTGTACGCCTTCGAGGCGGCCAGGGTCGTGTAGCTCGAGCCGTCGGCGGAGCCGAGCACGGACAGGGTCTGGTCGCGGGTGCCCCAAGCCGACGAGGGCGGCAGCTTCAGGGTCACCTTGCCGACGTCGGTGGTGGCGTCGACGCCGCACAGGTCGACCGTGATGGTCTGCGGGAACGCGTTGTTGACGCTCTCCCAGTAGCTGTTGGCGTCACCGTCGACGGCGCGGGACTCCACGTAGTCCTGGGCGTGGCCGCTCGCCGACACGCCCTTGTTCTCGGCGATGTTGCCGGTACCCGGCGTGCAGGTCGTGGGCGTCGGCGTCGGCGTACCGCCGCCGCCTCCGCCGCCCGGGTAGGTGTAGACGGGCGGCGGCCACTGGCCGGTGCAGGTCGTCGAGCTCAGGTCCCAGCCGGAGTTGCCGGTGCCGTACGTCGGCGCGAACCCCGTGCCGACGCAGTTGTGGATGTCGACGCCCGCCCCGATGTAGGAGGCCTTCACACCGGTGAACGAGGCGACACCGCCCGCCTGCGCCTGGATCATGTAGGTCCCGGTGCCGGCGATGTTGACGTTGTTGAAGTTCACCGTCTTGGTACTGCCTTCGATGAACTGGATCGCCTCGTACGAGCTGTCGATGATGTCGGTGTCGGAGACGTTGATCGTCGCGTTGACCGGCTCGTTCAGGCCGTCGAACCAGATCGCGCCGACGCCGAACTGCCAGTTGTAGTCGGAGTTGCCCGCGCGCAGCAGCGCGTTGCGCGCGACCGTGATGGTGCCCGTGACCGCGGTGCCGCTGCCGGAGTTGACGCCCGGGTAGCGGTTGGCGACGTGGATGCCGCCGCCGTTCGTGACGGTGTCGGAGGCGACGTTGTCGCTGATGGTGATGTCCTTGCCGCCGTACGTCACGATGTTGTTGGCCAGGACCGGCGCCACCACGGTGTTGTGGGTGAAGGAGTCGTTCACGTTGGGCTTGTTCTCGGGCCACATCGCCAGGCCGTCGTCGCCGGTGTTGCGCACGAACGTGTTGGTCACCGTCGAGTTGGTCACGCCGATGTGGAAGTTCACGCCGTCCGCGGTCTGGTCGAGGATGCGGCTGTTCTTGATGGTGAAGTCGTCCATCGGCCCGTCCATCCAGGCCCCGACCTTGGTGTGCTCCAGCCACAGGTCATCGACGACGGAGTTGCTCATCGCGCCGCCGAGGGCGTTGACCTGGTCGGCGTCGACCCGCTCGGTGATCTCGCCGATGATGGCGAAGTCCTTGAGCGTGACGTGCTGGCTCGGGCCGCCGTCGGAGACGTACTTGCCGTAGATGCCGGCCGCGCGGCTCCGGTTGTTCGGGTCGCGTCCGGTGAGCACGCTGTACCAGGGCCCGGCGCCGGCGAGGGTGACACCGTCCACGATCACGTGCCCGTACAGGGTGTAGGTGCCCTGCGGGATGTAGACGACCTTGCCCTGCGCCATGCCGGCGTCGACCGCGGCCTGGAACGCCGCGGTGGAGTCGGTCGAGCTGTTCTTGGCGGCGCCGAAGTCGTCCACCGACAGCGAGCCGGACGGCTGGGCGATCGGTGAGCCGACCGACTCGAAGTCCGCGAGGTCGACGGTGACCGGGAGCGAGCCCGAGGCCTGGATCCGCACCTTCGTGCCCTGCGCGAGCGTGGAGCCGAACATGGTCCGCGTCTCGTCGTAGAAGTGGTGCGGGTTGCCGTCGCCGGGGTTGTTGCTGAAGGGGTAGCCGCCGTAGTACCAGGCGTACTTGGAGGTGAACGTCAGGTCCTTGAGCTTGGAGCCGTTCACCAGCAGGTCGACCGGGGTGCTCTGGCCGGTGCCGTTCGAGCCGTCGGGCACGCTGTAGCGGACCGACATGGCGTTGGCCGGCTTGGTGAGCGTGAACTCCACGTACTTGCCGGCCCCGTTCAGGGTGACCGCCCGGCGGCCCGACGCCTCCGAGGGCAGGTGCGTGTAGAGCCGGTCGGAGCCGATGACGGTGCCGTTGGTGCCGGCGTCCTCGGCCTCGATCTCGGTGAACGGCACGGTCGCGCCCTTGCCGGGGAACGACCAGGGCGAGTCCGCGGCGGTCGCGGCGGAGGCACGCGACGACCAGCCCGGAAGCGCGAGGACGCTTCCGGCGAAGACCACGGCGGACGCGACCGCGACCGCCATGGACGTGAGCATTCGGGCCTGGAACCTGCGTTTTGTGGGGGGATGACCGGACGTCACCATCACTGAACCCTTCTTTACGAAGAGCCGTGGTCATCGCGTGATCATGGACGCGCTGACGACAAACCCTGGCGGGGGTTGCGGGCGGCGGCTCTGGGGCTGTGCACACAGTAAGACAGCGAAGGATTGCCTGCAATAAGTAGACACAAGCTTGCAAAAAGCTTCCTAAGCGGTGTTATTGTCAGGAGTGGAGGGTGGGCCGTACCCTGCTCGCCGAGGCCGGACATGAGGCGTCACTCGATGTTGTCCCGCGTGTAAGCGTGCCGACCCGCCCCCCTCAGCTCGGGCATCTGTACTGCTCATGTGGAGATCACTCGCCGGAACCTGCTCATCGGCGCGGCCGGGCTCACCATGGCCCCACGACGCCGCGCCGGAGACCCGTTCGCCCTGGGGGTCGCCTCCGGCGACCCGACGCCCGACGGTGTCGTCCTCTGGACACGCCTCGCCCCTCACCCCCTCGCCGATGACGGGCATGCCGGCATGTCGGCGCGCGACGTCGACGTGGAATGGCAGCTCGCCGACGACGAGCGGTTCACCCGCGTCGTACAGCGCGGCGTCGTGACCGCACGCCACTCCTCGGCGCACAGCGTGCACGTGGAGGCGGCCGGCCTCCAGCCGGGACGGGAGTACTTCTACCGTTTCCGCGCCTCCGGCCAGGTCTCTCCGGTCGGCCGTACGCGTACGGCACCCGCGGCCGGCACCGGCTCCGCCCTGACCTTCGGGGCCGTGTCGTGCTCCAACTACGAGCAGGGCCACTTCACCGGCTACCAAAGGCTCACCGAACGGCAACCCGACGTCGTCCTGCACCTCGGCGACTACATCTACGAGTACGCGCCCGGCGGCTACAAGGCGGCCGGCGGCCTGGTCGTGCGTCAGCACACCGAGGGCCGGTGCCAGACGCTCACCGACTACCGGCGGCGCCACGCGCAGTACAAGACCGACGCCGACCTGCGGGCCCTGCACGCGCTGGCCCCGTGGATCGCGGTCAACGACGACCACGAGGTCGAGAACAACTGGGCGGGTGTCCACCCCGGCACCGCGAACAAGCCCGGCTTCGCCGAGCGCAAGCGCGCCGGCTACCGCGCGTACTACGAGCACATGCCGCTGCGCCGGTCGTCGATGCCGCGCGGATCGCGCATCCAGCTCTACCGGCGGCTCTCCTGGGGCTCGCTCGCGACGTTCCACGTGCTCGACACCCGGCAGTTCCGCGACGACCAGCCCTGCGACGACGGCGTACGCCTCGACTGCGACGAGCGTCTCGCGTCGGGCCGCGTCCTGGTCGGCACGGACCAGCGGAAGTGGCTGGCCAACGGCCTGCGCTCGTCGGGCGCGCGCTGGAACGTGCTCGCCCAGCAGATCTTCATGGCGCAGCACGACTACCACCTCGGCCCGGGGCGGGAGATGCTGCTCGACACCTGGGACGGCTACGCGGCCGAACGCGACCGGGTGCTCGGCGACATCGTCGCCTCCGGCGCGCGCAACCCGGTCGTGCTCACCGGGGACATCCACTGCCACTACGCGAGCAACCTGCTCACGAACTTCGACGACCCGGACTCACGGCGCGTCGGCGTGGAGCTGGTCACGACCTCGATCACCAGTGACGGCGACGGGTACGACGACCCGGCCGGCCGGGCGGTCGAGCTCGCGGAGAACCCGCACATCTCCTACGTCGACCAGCGGCGCGGCTTCGTGGTCGGGCGGCTCACGCCGCAGGAGCTGCGGGCCGACTTCCACACGGTGCCGTACGTCTCGAAGCGGAACGCCCCCGACACGGTGTCGGCGAGCTTCACGGTCGGCGACGGCGAGCACCGCCTGACGCGGTCGGCGCCGTCCCGCGCGGCCGACCCCCGGCGGCTGGCCGCCGCCGCGATCGCGCCGCACCACTGAGCCCCACCCGGATCGAGAGGAACGCCGCCGTCGTCCCGACGGCGGCGTTCTTCGTTCCGTGGCCCGCTCGCCGGTGGACTGAAGAGCTCGGGCATCGACCTATAGAATGCGATTCGGTTCGAGGAGAGGGCGGTTGGGATGCGCGAGATCGCGGCGGCGGTGGCGGAGCCGATCGGACGGCTGGGTGGGGCCTTCATGATCTCTCGGGAGGCGAAGGCCTTTTCGGCGGAGGTGGGGCTGACCGGCTGGGCGCCGTACTTCCGAGGTCGCTTCGGAGTCCTGGGGGACGTCGACGCGGATGTCGTCGCGTCAGCGGCCGGTTTCTTCCCGGTCGAGACCGTACGGGAGGCGTGGGAGGCGGGCGCCGGTCTGCCCGTGGCGACCTCCGCCGATCGGTACGCCGTCGTGGCTCATGACTTCGGCCGTCGCAAGCTGGCCGACTTCGCGGAGTCGGCGCGCCTGGCCGATCTGCTCCGGCTCGTCGTGGACGGCGCCGATGTGGTCGGCGCGCCGCTCTTCGCCGGCTGGCGGGCGGTGCCGTTGCCCGAAGACGACCGGGCTCGGGTGATCCAGCTCGCCCACGTCGTACGCGAGCTGCGCGGCGGCCTGCACATCGTCGCGGTCCTGGCGAGCGGGCTGAGCCCGCTGGAGGCCGTCTTGAGCGGCACCTCGGCGGTCCTGCAGGACGGCGAGCCGAACGCCGAGTACTTCGGTTGGCCTCGGCCGTATCCCGAGGTGACGGAGGAGGTTCGGCGCCGGCGCGCCGCCGCGGAAGACCTCACCGACGAGCTGACGGCCCACGCCTTCGCGGCCCTCGGCAAGGCCGAGGCCGACGAACTGGTCGCCCTTCTCAAGAAGGCGGAGCGAGCCGTCTTCGGCTGAGCGCGGCGAGGCCGCCCCGGTTGCCGGGGCGGCCTCGTTCCGCGTCGTACGCGGGGGTCAGGCGATGGCGTAGCCGAGCAGCTCACCGGCGGAGCCGTTCTGCACGGTGACGCGGCCCGTACGCCGGACGCGCAGGACCGTACCGCCGAAGCCGCGCGCGCCCGGTGCGCCGACGTACAGGTCGCGGCCGTGGGCGGTGAGGGTCCAGCCGAACTGCGCGGTGCCGCCGGCCGGTGAGCTGATGAGCGGGCCGCGTGACATGCCGTGGCCGCGGTGGCCGTCGAAGATCTGCACGACGCCCCGGCCCGGCGCGCCCGCTGCGAGGTCGGGCGTTCCATCGCCGTCGAGGTCGGATGCCGCCAGCGCGGAGCCGAATCGGTCCTGGTGGCCGGCCTTGCGGAGCGCCCAGACGTCGTCGCGGCCGGTGCCGTACAGGACGTGCACCGCGCCGGTCGCGATGTAGTCCGCGGTGGTGGTCTGGTCCTCCCCCGGCACACCGACCGCGAGGTCCACGATGCCGTCGTGGTCGAGGTCGGCGGCGGCGAGCGCCGCGCCGAACCGGTCGTACGGCTCCGGGACGCCGCGTACGCCCTTGCTGTCCTGGGTGATGCGTCGCGACTCGTGCGCGGTGGGGTCGATGACGGTCACGGCTCCGGACGACTCGTCGCCGTCGCCCGGCGCGCCGACGGCGATCTCCTTACGGCGTCCGCCGTCGAAGGCCCCGATGGCCAGCGACGTCCCGAACCCATCGGTCCGGCTCGCCTTCTGCCCGACCCACGCGGTGTGCTGGGTGACGAGCCGCGCGCCGCGCAGGCCGCGCGTGAAGACGCCGACGCCACCGCCTCCGGCGAGGCCGGGCGCGCCGGCGACCAGGTCGTCCCGGCCGTCCCGGTCGAGGTCGCCGACGGCCAGCACCGCGCCGAACCGGTCGGTGCCCCGCGTACGGCCGAGGGTCCGCATGCTCAGGACCGGCCCGGGGCGCAGCCCGCCGCGCGAGCCGAGGTAGACGTAGACCGCGCCGGTGCCGTCCGCGCCGGGACGCGGCGACCCCTGGTCGGGGACGCCGACGGCGAGGTCGGCGCAGTGGTCGCCGTTGAAGTCGCCGGTGGCGAGCGTCGCGCCGAACCCGGCGTTGCGCTCGGCGTACCGCATGGCCAGCCAGGTCACGTGCCCGCCGAGACCGACGGCCACGGCTCCGGCACGGCGGCGGCCGGCGACGGTGGCGTACGGGGCGCCCACCGCCAGGTCGCTCGCACCGTCGCCGTTGAAGTCGGCGTCCGCGTGGCCATGACAGGGGGTTGTCGGCGTACGGACCGGATCGAGGGCCGGCCCGATCACGGACCGGCCCTCGGGGCCCACCTCAGAGTTGGCGGCCGACGCACAGGTCAGCAGGACTACGGTGGCGATAACGCCCACGCGTGCGGGTTTCACACTGCAAAGGGTGCCCATCGTATGGAAAGTCCGGCTTCACGGACAGTGTCCAGCGGCTGACTTCTTCGAGCCCGCTCAGTGGTGCTGCGGAGCCTGCAGGGCGCTGCCCTTCAGCCACTTCTTCCAGGACATCTGGTAGAAGGACCAGCCGTTGTCCGGCTCGACCTGGCGGTCGGTGCCGACGATGTCGACCGGGTCGCCCGGCTGGGACTGTTTGAAGTACCAGATCGCGTCCGAGGCGGGCTGGCGGATGCAGCCGTGGCTGCAGTTGCTGTTCCCGAGGCAGCCCTCGTCGCCGGGTGTCTCGTGGAGATACTCACCGGCGTTCGAGACGCGCACCGCGTAGTGGATGAGCTCGCTGTAGTAGCCGGCGTCACCGGGGCCGCGGCCGGGCGAGGTCATGGTGACGTCCTCGTCCTTCTCCATGTTGAGGTGGATGCCGCTGGTGGTGGTGTACTCGGTGCTTCCGCCCATGCCCGCGCTGATCGGGATGTGGCGCTGCGTCTTGCCGTCCCACTCGACCCGCATCGTGTGCTTGGCGATGTTGAGGTACGCGACGTGCGCGGCACCGATCTTGTAGTGGCGGACCAGGTCCTTGGTGCCGTACATGCCGGCGCCGCCCGGTACGCCGCTGAGGTGGGCGATGAGGGTGATCTTCTGGTGAGCCGGCCAGTACGTCTTGGCGCGGTAGATGACCTGCTTGTCGTCGAACCAGTGCCACGCGCCGAGGACCGGCTTCTCCGCGATCACCTGCAGGGACCGCTCGACCGCCGCCTTGTCGTGGACCGGCTGGTCGAAGTTGAGGATGAGGGGAAGCCCGACGCCGTACGTGCTGCCCTTACGGCTCTCCAGAACCTCGTCCTGCGACGCCGAGAACGTCTTGTCCGCGCGCTCCGTGCCGAAGCTGCTGGTCGACGTGGTGACCTTGCCGTCGGCGCTCCGCGCGCTGGCCGTGACGTTGATCTTCGAGCCGGGACTGAGCGCCCAGTCGGACCGCCACTGGGTGCGGTCGCGGTTGTACGTGCCCGAGATCTGCTTGCCCTCGCTGGCCAGTACGACGTTGTCGAGCCGGCCGCCCATCGAGCGGACGACGACTGGATCGTTGGGACGGATCTTCGCAGCGCCGTTGGCCGGGCTGATCGACACCTGGGCGGCGGTGTCGTCCTTCTTCCCTCCGGTCCCGAGCGCGGAACTCCCGCTCCCGACACCACAACCTCCGCTCATCACGATCGCGGCCCCGCTCACCGCCGCGAGAATCTTCTTCGCACCTGTGGCATTGACGTGCATTTGCAACCCTTCCTGCGGCACCGCCTGTTAGGGGCAAACTGCGATCAGCCATGAGATACCCATGCCGAGCAGGGAGAATGCACCCCAGGAAGGGTTCACGCATGATCCATTGTCATGCATTGACAGGGAATCATCCGCCTATAAACCGACAATTGGAATTAAGCGCTCCAGTCTTGGCGAAGAATCGACCCAGGGATTACTCAACCTCGATATCCCGCGTCGAATCCGCGGCGGAACAGCTCGAGCGAGCGTCGCGTGGCCCACTCCACCGCCCGCCGGTCGTCCTCGTCGCGCGTCGTGATCTTGATCAGCTCGAACGCCTCACGCGGGTGGGCGTCGTCGTACTCGGCATGCTCGGTGAGCCACAGCAGCGCGCGCGTGTCCTCGCCGTACCGCGCGCGGAACGCGGGCAGGACCAGGCGGGACCACTCGCCGGTGACCCCCTCGATCGCGAAGTTCACCGCGCCGAACGCCTCCGCGAGCGAGCCCCGGTAGCAGACCGACCACAGGTACTCGTACAGCGCGCCGACCTCCGGGCCCGGCCGGTGCGACACGAGCTCCTCGTAGCCGATGCCGTGCGCCTCGGCCCACTCGACGTACCACTGGGCGTGCAGCGCCTCCGTACGGATGTTGCCGATCAGCCAGTCACGCGCGAGATGGTCGCGCGGGCTTCTACCGAACGTCGTCTTCGCCAGGTAGACGCCCATGTACTTGGGGAACGCCTCGACGACGCAGAAGAAGTCCAGCAGCACCCGGCGCCACGCCTCGTCGGAGAAGACGGCCGCCGTGAACAGCGGCGACTCGAGCACCGCGGACCAGTCGGGCCGCAGGGAGTCGATCATGGCCTGTGCCCAGTCCGGATGCGGGCTCTCCGCCAGTTCGTCCTTCACGGCGCGGTGGTGCCGCGTGCGTGACGGAGGCCTCGTCTCTTGGCTGGTGCCGGCGGTCATATCGGGACTCCTCACTAGGGTTCCTTTAGTATCCGCGCCCTTCCCAGGCGGTCAATGACCGCGTTTCATTGAGACGATCTCACCCCCCGGAGGCCACTGTGCATCGCGACCATGCCGTCGTCATCGGCGGCAGCCTCGCCGGGCTTCTCGCGGCCCGGGTCCTGACCGAACACTTCGACCGCGTCACCATCGTCGAACGCGACCGGTTCCCCTCCGACGAGGCCTACCGCCCGGGCATATCGCAGTCCCGCCACCTGCACGTCCTGTGGACCCGTGGGCTGGAGATCTTCGAGGACCTGTTTCCCGGCGTTGAGGACACCCTGACGTCGGCCGGCGCCTCGGAGATCCGCGTGCCGGCCGACGTCCTCTGGCTGACCTCCGCGGGCTGGCGCGAGCGGTTCGAGGTGACGCGCCTGCTGACCTTCAGCCGCCCGTTACTCGACTGGGCGGTACGCACGCGGCTCGGCGACGCGCGCCGTACGAAGCCGATCACGGTCCTCGACGGCCAGGAGGCGACCACGCTCATCCATCGGGGCCGCGACGTCGCCGGAGTCGTCCTGCGCACCGGCGAGGCCCTCGACGCCGACCTCGTGGTGGACGCCACCGGGCGATCCTCGCGCACCCCGGAGTGGCTCGCCGAGCTCGGCTACCCCGCGCCGCCCGTGACGCTGGTCGACCCGCTGCTCGGGTACGCCAGCCGGCAGTACGCGATCCCGTCCGGGTTCTCCCCCGGCTGGAAGGCGCTCTACCTCCAGGCCGACCCGCCCGCGACGCGGCGTACCGGCGGCCTGTTCCCGCAGGAGGGCGGGCGCTGGATCTGCAGCCTGTCCGGCGCGGGCCGCGACTACGGCCCCACCGACGAGGAGGGCTTCCTGGAGTTCGCGCGCGGCCTGCGCAGCCCCGTGCTGTACGAGGCGATCCGCCACGCCGAGCCGCTCACCCCGATCCACGGCTACCGCCGGACCGCGAACCACCGCCGCCACTACGAACGCCTGCCCGCCTGGCCGCGCGGATTCGTCGTCATGGGCGACGCCGCCTGCGCGTTCAACCCCATCTACGGCCAGGGCATGAGCGTCGCCGCCATCTCCGCACTCGCCCTGGACCGCTGCCTGACCAGGTACGAGGACGGCTTCGAACGGAGGTTCCAGCGCCGCGTCGCCCGCAGCGCCTGGGGAGCCTGGCTCGTCGCGACCGGCGAGGACCTGCGCTACCGCGAGACCGAGGCCGCACCGGTGAGCCTGCGCACCCGCGCCATCAACGCCTACGTCGACCGCGTCGTCGCCGCGGCCAACACCGACCGCCACGTCTGCAAGAGCCTGCTCGACGTCCTCGCGCTCACGTCCGCGCCGACGGCCCTCTTCTCCCCGCCCATCCTGGGCAGGGTGGCCGCCAACCGCGTGCGCCGTCCCGTACCTCCGTCGTACTGACCTGCTTTTACTCCTCCGGGGGAGGGAACCTCCGCCGGAACAGGTCGGGTGGGCCCGCCACTCCGCCCAGGTCGTGGCCCGGCGGTGACGACGGGAACGGTCCAGGCGGCGGCGTCGCCTCCTGCTCCCCCACGTGCCCCAGCCGTGGCTCGGTCGGCGGGCCGAGCCGGCTGCGGAGCATGTGTTCGAGGGTCGCCCTGGCCTCGTCGGCGTCGGCGCGGGCTGCGTCGCGTTCGGAGAGCATGGTGGCCAGCGTGCCGCGAAGCTGGTCGAGCATCTGGTCGCGTTCCCTCGTCCGTACCTGCGCCTCGAGCAGGCCCGCGCGTGACTCCTCGAGGTCGGCGGCGAGGTGTTCGCCGTCCGCGAGGCGTGCGCTCACCGACCCCAGTTCCGTACGGCAGGCGTCCAGCTCGGCCACGGCCTCGTCGCGGGCCGCGCTCATCTCCTCGGCGTGCGCCCGCGCCTCCAGGGCCTGCCGGTCCGCCTCGGCGCAGGCCTGCTCCGCGGCGGCCCGCGCGTTCTGCGCGATCTCGGCGGTGGTCCGCATCCGGTCCAGCTCGGACTCCGCCGCCCGCAGCCGCGACCGCGCCTCGTCAACGGCCGGGCCGCGCTTCTGCGCCTCCTTCACGAGCCGCTCGCCCTGGCGTACGGCCTCTTCCCGCGCCACGTCCAGCGCGGAGGTCAGCTCGGCGATCCGCCGCGTCATGCGGTCGCGTTCCTCGCTGACGACGACGATCGCCGAGTTGGCGGCCTCCGCCGTACGCGTCGCCTGCGCGCCCATGTCGCGTGCCGTGTCGCGTTCGACCCGCATCGACTCCAGCCGCGTCAGCATCTCGGCCGCCTCGGTCTCGGCCCGCCGGGCCCGGTCGTTCGCCGCGCCGACCCGGGCGAGCACCAGCTCGGCCTCCCGGCGCGCCGCCTCACGGTCCTGCTGCGCGTGCGCGATCTCCGCGGCGACCTCGGCGCGCGCCTCGGCGATCCGGCGCTCCACACCGACGACGCTCAGGCCGCCGGTCAGCGACATCGCCAGGAGTTCCGCCACGTCCTCGAGCCGCTCGACCATGTCCCAGGTACGCGCGACCTGACCGGCCAGACCGGGGTCATCCTGGTCCCGGCGCCGCCGATCGGCCGCCGCACGCGCACACGCCCCGTCGTTGTCAAGGCAGTAGCGCACCGGCGGCGACGACTCGCCCCGCTGCGGCACCGCCCGCCCGCAGTACACACACGGCCGCGTGCCCAGATCGACCGCCAGGTGTGGAATGTCGTGCGCGGGGTCGATCGTCGTCTCCGCTTCCTGCTGAGAGCCTGCGGCCCCGACCTCGTTCTCGACGAACTCGTCCGTGTCGGACGTGGCCGGTGCAGCGGCCCTCGCGTCCTCGTCCTCCGGACGGGCGGGCCTGGCGTCCTCCGGGGCGGCGAGTGCGTCCTCGTCGACCATCGGGAACATGGGCGGGATCGTCACACGATCCGGCGGAACGTCGTCGTCCCCGGCGTCCAGGGAATCGGCGACGTCCAGATCGGGTACGGCATCGTCATCGGAAGACTCAGCCGGGCCTGGCACTGGTGCGATGTCGTCCGTCGAGCCGGACACGCCCATCCCCCCTGCGATCTAAATCGGGATGATTTGGATTTGTCAGCTCGAAGACCGTATCCGGTCCTGTCCGCGTTGTCGTATGCAAACGTGATGATCGGTCATTCAGACTCGATCTCCAGTTGGATGGGGGCCGGTCCGTCGCCTGAGCAAGCCGGACCCCCAATCCCCCTTCACCGGGCCCTCGTCACCGCAACGCGCCCACCCGCGCGCCACCCGATCGGTGAATCCCGTTCGGCCCACGTACGCGACGAATCGCGTCTTGCATTGAGCTAACCCCACTCATCCGTACAGCGGAAGATCTCCACCCATTACGCAAGTTCACAACGCACGTCATCTGCGTGACGCAACCCGGCAACGCGCCCAGATTCCCGTCGATCGTCCTCAGCGCGCCCCGGCCGCGAACCCGGCAGGGGCCGCACCGCCCGGCGAGCGCGAGCGATCGGCCGCCCCTCCACTCGAGCCTCTCGAGCCGCTCTCACACCGCTCTCAGACTGCCCTCGAGCCCGTCAGCGGGCTGACCACGACCACCCCACCGCCCCGATCGCCGTCGGCCGCGGCTCTCCGTCATCGCGTCACTTTCCCGGGCCACCGCGTACCGGCCGCCTTCTTGACATCCCGTCGCGCCACGCCGCCCACGTCCTCGAAAATGTCCTTATTTGAGCCGATTAACAACCATAAAGACTAAGACAAAGCGGCCAAATAGCCATATTCGGCACCATTGCAAAAACATCGGCAACCAACACCAAAGCGGAGGAGTTTCGGCAAGTCGGATGCCCGACCTGGGGAATATGGGGGTGTGAGGGTTATTGGTCCCGGCCTGCGTAGTAGACGCGGGCAGATCCGGAGGAGGAACAGTGAACTACGGTGGCAAAATCAACGCGGACATGCAGAAGTGCATCGATGCCTGCATCGAGACCTACAGCTGTTGCGAACAGAGCATTACCCACTGCCTCAACGAGGGCGGGCAATTCGTCGACATGTCGATAATGGGCCCGCTGATGGACTGCGCCGACGTCGCGCGAACCTGCGCGGACATGATGATCCGTCAGTCGCCGCACGCCGCGGAGATGGCCTCGATCTGTGCCCGCGTGGCGGACATGTGCGCGGAGGCCTGCATGAAGATGAGCAGCGACGCGACCATGAAGCGCTGCGCTGGGATCTGCCGTGCCTGCAGCGAGGCGTGCCGCGCCCTCGCCGGCGTGCGGGCCTGAGGAAGCCGCCAGGCCCCCGCTCGCCCGAGCGGGGGCCGACCGTTCAGCCAGGTAACCCGGCCGAACGGGGCAGTGGACCGCTCAGAATTTCGTGCGCGAATCCGTTCGCGCCCGCTGCCGGATCTGGACGGCGGTCAAGCCCTTGATGCCGGACAGGTCCGCGCCGGGCCCCCAACACCACCCCGGCACTCGGGCTAGGCCCTCGACACTTAGTTCGAATCGGGGTGGAAACACCGACATAGGGGTGTCGGGGTGGGGCTGGATGCTGCTTCGCGTACGTCCGTTGAGGGCGCGCATCACATATCAGGTACGGCAGCAGGAGGCTCATCATGACGGCACCCGTGTACAACTCGGTGGGATGGTTCGAGGTCGCGACCGACAGGCCGGACGAGGCGCGGGCGTTCTACGGGGATCTCTTCGGGTGGACGTTCGGGGACATGAGCGGTCCGTACAACGGGATCACGACGCCCGGGTCGGACGCGCCGTCCGGCGGGCTGTTCGACTCCGAGGGGAAGTTCCCGAACTACGGGATCTTCTACGTCGTCGTCGAGGACGTCGCGGCCACGCTCGCGAAGGCGGAGGCGCTTGGGGCCAAGCCGGTCATGCCGCGGACGCAGACGGACGCCGGGCTGGTGTTCGCCCAGCTGCGGGACGTCTCGGGCAACCACTTCGGGATCTTCACGCCGCCGCCGGTGGACTGAACCACGAGGAACGACGAAGGGCAGGGACGACGCGCCCCTGCCCTTCGCTTTCGTCTTAAGGCGGCTCAGCCGTTCGTCGTCTCCGGTGGCGTGCTGTCGGCGCCGACGACGACATCCACGCCCTCGCCGAGCCGGTAACGCTCGATGGCGCGCTGGAGCGTCTCCGGCTTGATCTCGCCGCGCCCGGCGAGCCGGGTGAGGACGGCGAGCGTGATGGAGGCCGCGTCGACGTGGAAGAACCGGCGTGCGGCGGCGCGGGTGTCGGAGAAGCCGTACCCGTCGGTGCCCAGCGAGCTCCACTCGCCCGGTACCCACTGCGCGATCTGGTCGGGTACGGCGCGCATGAAGTCGCTGACCCCGATGACCGGGCCGGGCTGGCCGTCGAGCGTCTGGGTGACGTGCGGCACCCGGTGGTCGCCCTCGGGGTTGAGAAGGTTCCACTCGTCGCAGGCGATGGCCTCGCGGCGCAGCTCGGTCCAGGACGTGGCCGACCACACGTCGGCGGCTACGCCCCACTCGTCGGAGAGCATCCGCTGCGCCTCCAGTGCCCAGCGCACCCCGACGCCCGATGCGAGGATCTGGGCGCCCGGTGCCTCGCCCTCGACGGCCGGCGCCTCCGCGTACCGGTAGAGGCCCTTGAGGAGGCCTTCGACGTCGAGGTCCGCGGGCTCGGCCGGCTGCTGGTACGGCTCGTTGTAGAGGGTCAGGTAGTAGAAGATGTCCTCGCCCTGCGGGTGCGCCTCGTCCGAGCCGTACATCCGGCGCAGCGCGTCCTTGATGATGTACGGCAGCTCGAACGCCCACGCCGGGTCGTAGTAGACGCACGCCGGGTTGGTCGAGGCGAGCAGCGGCGAGTGGCCGTCGTTGTGCTGGAGGCCCTCACCGGTCAGCGTCGTACGGCCCGCGGTGGCGCCGAGGAGGAACCCGCGGCCCATCTGGTCGCCGAGCGCCCACAGCTGGTCGCCGGTCCGCTGGAACCCGAACATCGAGTAGAAGATGTAGACCGGGATCATGTGCTCGCCGTGCGTGGCGTACGTGGTCCCGGCGGCGATCATCGACGCGGTCGCGCCCGCCTCGCTGATGCCCTCGTGCAGGAGCTGGCCCTGCTCGGACTCCTTGTACGCGAGCAGCAGCTTGCGGTCCACGCCCTCGTACGTCTGGCCGTGCGGGGAGTAGATCTTGGAGGACGGGAAGAGCGAGTCCATGCCGAACGTACGGAACTCATCCGGCGCGATCGGCACGAAGCGCGCGCCGATGTCCTCGTTCTTGATCAGGTCCTTGAGCAGCCGTACGAACGCCATCGTGGTGGCGACGTTCTGCTTGCCCGAGCCCTTCTTCAGCTCGGCGTAGACCGGCTCGCCGGGCAGCTTCAGGGCCTTCGACCGGTTGTGCCGCTTCGGCAGGTAGCCGCCGAGCGCCATGCGCCGCTCGCGCATGTACTGGATCTCGTCGGAGTCCTCGCCCGGGTGATAGTACGGCGGGAGGTCGGCCTCCAGGGCGGAGTCCGGGATCTCCAGGTAGAGCCGGTCGCGGAACTCCTTCAGCTCGGCCTTCGTGAGCTTCTTCATCTGGTGCGTGGCGTTGCGCGCCTCGAAGTCCGGCCCGAGCGTCCAGCCCTTGATCGTGTGGGTGAGGATCACGGTCGGCTGGCCGACGTGCTCGCGTGCGGACTTGAACGCCGCGTACAGCTTCCGGTAGTCGTGCCCGCCGCGCGAGAGCTTGCTGATCTCGTCGCCCGACATGTGCTCGACCATCTTCCGCAGGCGCGGGTCGTCGCCGAAGAAATGCTCGCGGATGTACTCGCCGGTCTCGACGGAGTAGGTCTGGAACTGGCCGTCGGGCGTGGTGTTCATCTTGTTGACGAGCACGCCGTCGACGTCCTGGGCCAGCAGCGGGTCCCAGTCACGACCCCAGATGACCTTGATGACGTTCCAGCCGGCGCCGCGGAAGTACGACTCCAGCTCCTGGATGATCTTGCCGTTTCCGCGTACGGGCCCGTCGAGCTGCTGGAGGTTGCAGTTGATGACGAAGCTCAGGTTGTCGAGCTCCTCGCGCGCGGCGAGGCCGATCGCGCCGAGCGACTCGGGCTCGGCCATCTCCCCGTCACCGAGGAACGCCCACACGTGCGAGCGCGAGGTGTCCTTGATCTTCCGGTTGTACAGGTACTGGTTGAACCGGGCCTGGTAGATCGAGTTGATCGCGGTGAGCCCCATGGAGACCGTGGGGAACTCCCAGAAGTCCGGCATCAGCCGCGGGTGCGGGTACGACGACAGGCCGCCGCCCGGGTGGGAGATCTCCTGACGGAAGCCGTCGAGGCTCTCCTGGGGCAGCCGGCCCTCGAGGAAGGCGCGTGCGTAGATGCCCGGCGCGGCGTGACCCTGGATGAACACCTGGTCGCCGGACTCGCCGTGGTCCTTGCCGCGGAAGAAGTGGTTGAAGCCGACCTCGTAGAGCGATGCCGCCGAGGCGTACGTGGCGATGTGCCCGCCGACCGACAGCTCCGGGCGGTTCGCCCGGGACACCATGATCGCGGCGTTCCATCGGATGTAGGCGCGGATGCGGCGTTCGACGTACTCGTCGCCGGGGAACCACGGCTCGCGCTCCGGCGGGATCGTGTTGATGTAGTCGGTGCTGCGCAGGCTCGGCACGCCGACCTGCTGCTCGCGGGCCCGTTCGAGGAGCCGGAGCATGAGATAGCGGGCGCGCGTGCGGCCCTCGGTCTTGATGACAGTGTCGAGCGACTCCAGCCACTCCCGGGTCTCATCGGGGTCGATGTCCGGAAGCTGACTGGGGAGACCGTCGCTGATGATCGAAAAGCGCTGGCGTCCGGAAGCCACGGGTTCCCCTTCGTGCTTCACCCAGGTCAGGTGGTGGATCGATGTCTTGTTGTCGGGACCATCGTCGTACGTCGTGCTCGTTAGCGCATCTCTACCGCCGGGTAACCGAGCCGGCGTGGCGTCCTGGTCGTGTGGGTCTTGCGCAATCAGGGGATACCCGCGTACGAGAACCGAAACGACCGGATCGTCCGTACGCGCCGAAGTCACCCGGCAGGCCTTCTCCAGCCTATGTGGCGTGGCCACGTGATGGACGCCACGATCTTTTCCGGTAGGGATACCTTGATCGAACTGGGCGGGTAGATATGGCATATGCATACTGAAGTGATCCAGTTGGTCACTGGCAGCAAAGAGGCCGTGCACGACATCACCGGCAAATGTGCCACGTTCTTGCGCGACGCAGGCGCGTCCGACGGGTTGCTGAACGTCTTCGTCCCGCACGCGACGGCCGGGATCGCCCTGATGGAGCTGGGGTCGGGCAGCGATCCGGACCTGCTCGAGGCGCTGCGTGATCTGCTGCCCGCGGATGATCGATGGCAGCATTCCCACGGGTCACCCGGGCACGGCCGCTCACATGTGATGCCGGCCATCGTGCCGCCGCATGTGACCATTCCGGTGATCGAGGGGAAGATGGCTCTAGGGACGTGGCAATCGGTCGCCGTCGTAGACCTCAACGTGGACAATGTGGCGCGTAACGTGCGCCTCAGCTTCATTAGCGGTGGCTGATCAAACTGGCCGGGTTTGCTCACATGCGGGCAAGACACTTGCGCATGAGGCCGTCCGCCGTGTGAACTGTCCGGCAATGCCGCACCTCATGGCGGCGGGTCGACGACAATCGGGGCCCCACAACACAGGGAGGACGTTCGTGAGCGCGACCGCGGGTCAGGCGCAGACCAGCCTGGCCGAACGGCTCGGCATCAAGCCGAGCCAGGTGGTGCAGGAGATCGGCTACGACGACGACTGCGACGAGGAGCTTCGTAAGTCCATCGAGTCGGTCTCGAAGAGCGAGCTGGTCGACGAGGACTACGAGGATGTTGTCGATGTCGTGCTGCTGTGGTGGCGCGACGACGACGGCGATCTATTCGACGCCTTGTCCGACGCGCTCACCCCCCTGGCGGATGGAGGCCATATCTGGCTCCTGACGCCCAAGGCGGGACGAGACGGCCACGTCGAGCCGAGCGACATCGGTGAGGCCGCGCAGACCGCGGGCCTGTCGCAGACGAGCAGCGTCAGCGCCGCTCGCGACTGGTCGGGTACGCGACTGGTGACACCAAAGGCGCGGCGCTGACCCGATCCGACCAAACGAACCACACCAGACGCTGACGGCGCGCTCTCCGGGATCGCCGGGACTCTTGAACGCCCTTCCGACGCCTGATGGCAGACTGGCGCTCGCGTCCCTGGATTCCTTTGAAAGGTGCTAGATCATGGCGATTGAGGTTGGCGACTCCGCACCGGACTTCGAGCTGAAGGACCAGCACGGAACCCCGGTGAAGCTGTCCGACTTCCAGGGGAAGAAGAACGTCGTACTCGTCTTCTACCCGCTGGCGTTCAGCGGCGTGTGCACCGGAGAGCTCTGCGCGATCCGCGACGAGCTCCCCACGCTCGGCGACGATGACGACGTACAGGTCATCGCCGTCTCGGTCGACTCGATGTTCGCGCAGCGGGCCTGGTCCGAGAAGGAGAACTACCAGTTCCCCCTCCTCGCCGACTTCTGGCCGCACGGCGACGTCGCCAAGGCCTACGGGATCTTCAACGAAGGTGCCGGCATCGCGACCCGCGGAACGTACATCATCGACAAGACGGGCGTCGTACGGTGGAAGGTGGAGAACGCCATCCCCGACGCTCGTGACCTCGGCGAATACCGCAAGGCACTCGCCGACATCTCGTAGTTCCCTGTGGCCGGGCCCACTCGGGCCCGGCCTCGGAAATATTCGGAGGGCCCATGCCCTGCTATCGCTGCGGGGCCCGGCAGACCGACCCGATCCGTGGCGCCAGCCCGTGGAAACGCGGAGTCCGCGACGAGCGACAGGTCCTGGTCTGTCCCGCCTGCCAAGCCGGAAAGGACTGGACAGCCGAGCTCGCCCAATGCGCGACCTGCGGCTCCACCGGCCTGGTCTGCCGCCTCGGCGAGATCGAGTGCCGAGACTGCGGCCATATCCGTACCGCCCAACCCGACACGGACCACCTCGTCACCTCCGGCGCACCCGGGCTGTCCGAAGAGGTCGCCGCCGCCCTCAGCCGAGTCCTGCGCCGCGGCCCCCGCTGACCTCACATCGCGACCACCCGCCAATCCCGGTAGTCTTTCCCGGTCGCCGAACCTCCGGCGGTTTCGGGCGCATAGCTCAGTGGTTAGAGCACTGGTCTTACAAACCAGGAGTCGC
>CAWKKD010000002.1:0-20076 GCA_963850195.1 uncultured Actinomycetota bacterium | reverse complement strand
CAGTACGGTGACCGCCACCACCCGGTAGCCGTCCGCCACCGCCCCGGCGAAGGCGGCGACGACCCGGTCGTGCTCGCCCGCGCCCGCGGAGGTGAGCGCGTCGCCGACCGAGTGCGAGCCGATGCCCGTGTGGTGACCACCGCCCGGCCGCCGAAGCGCGCGGTCAGCGGGACGCTCGACTGCGACGTCAGCATCATGCCGATCGCCGGCGGCCCGATCGCGACGCCGGTCAGCGCCGGTGAGTACCCCCGCGCGAACTGCAGGTACCGGGCGTTGACGAAGAACAGCGCGAACAGCCCGAAGAACGCCATCCCGATGCCGAGGACGCCGGCCCGCAGCCCAGCGTGAACACGCCGAGACCGCCGAGCAACGCGCCCTTGCGGCCGTGACGGTCGCCGAACGCCCCGGCGGGGATCAGCAGGCAGGCGAAGACGAGGACGTACGCGTCGACGATCCACAGCAGCTCGGACGACGAGGGCCGCAGCGTGCTCGCCGACAGCTTCGGCACGGCCAGGTTGATGGCGGCGACCAGCGCGATCGTCATGGTCGCGCAGGCCGACATCAGGAAAACGACCACCGGGCGCGCGGAACGCGCGGTCTCCGGCGGTTCGCGGGTCTCAGCGGTCACGCGGGTGAACCTCCGGACGCGAGGGCGAGAGGTCCTCGAACGCTAGAGCGTGCCTGACGGATCACGTTCGTTGCGAGCGGTGCTCAGGCGGCGCATGGCGGAGGAGGGAGGTCGGCCTGGTTTTGGCCGGCGGCCGACGACAACGCGGCGAGGCGTCGTGTGCGCCGCGCAGCCGGACAGGGATTCGTCAGGCACGCCCTAAGCCCGCGGTGACGAGGTGGTCGCCGGCCGGGCCGCGTGAGGCGGCCCGGCCTTGCGGATCAGCGGTGCTGCAGGGCGTCGAGCGCGACGGCCTGGGCGATGACCAGGCGGCGGTCGAGCCGCGGGTCGTTGATCTCGACGACGTACCGGTCGCGGAGGGCGAACTTCTTGTCCACGCTGAACGTGATCTGCTCGTTCGCGGTGAAGTCGAAGTGGTACGGCCAGGCGAACGGCAGGCTGTCGACGTAGGGCAGGAAGTCCCATACGCGGCGCAGGATCGCGACGAACTGGCTGCGTTCGGTGCCCGTGGTGACGCCGAGGCCGGGCTGGTCCAGGTGCCAGGTGGAGGACAGCAGCGACTTACGGAAGTCCTTGCGGAACTCGCCGATCGGCTGCCCGTCCGGCGCGGTGACGTCGTACGTGGAGGCGAGGTCGAGGCGCTTGCGCGCCTTGAACCCGAAGAGGGGGTACTGCTTCTCGGAGTCGGCGTAGACGGTGACCTGTTCCTTGAACGCCATGCGCTTCTGCTGCGCGAAGGCGACGAGTTCTCCCTCGGAGCCGTCAGGGCCCTCGGTGTGCACCTCGTACTGGTTGACCATGAGCCGCACACGCTGCCGGATGAGCAGCCGCTGCTGTGCCTGGAGCTTCTCGAAATCCATGTGTTCCATTTCCGTACGCCGTTGACCTTCAGCAACGTACAGCCCTCAATGGGCGGAAATGAGCACTTCACGCCTGTCGCAAGATATGGAATCGTTGCCACATGCGCCTGACGGACCACCTGCGTCTCCACGCCGACACGTGCAACGTCTACCTCCTCGTCAGCGGTACGGACGCCGTCGCGATCGACTTCGGCGCGGGCACGGTCCTCGACCACCTGGCCGACCACGGCGTCGAGCGGATCACCGACGTGCTCATGACCCACCACCACCGCGACCAGGGGCAGGGCCTGGCGCGCGCCGCGAGCGCCGGGATACGCATCTGGGTGCCGTCGACCGAGCGCGACCTGTTCGCCGACGTCGGCGAACACTGGCGTACGCGCACACTCGACAACGACTACGACCTGCGACAGGACCGGTTCTCGCTGCTGGAGGACGTGCCGGTGCACGGTGTCGTGCCGGAGTACCGGACCACGCGGATCGGCGGGATCGACGTCCGCGCGCTGCCCACGCCCGGCCACACGCTCGGCTCGGTCACCTACCTGGCGGAGGTCGACGGGCGGCGTGCTGCCTTCACCGGCGACCTGGTGCACGGGCACGGCACCGTCTGGTCGCTGGCGTCGATGCAGTGGACCTACACCGGCCTGGAGGGCGCTGCCTCCTCCGTCATGTCACTGGATCTGGTGGCCGACGAGACGCCGGACCTGGTGCTGCCCTCGCACGGCCGCCCGATCGCCGAGCCGGCCGCCGCGCTCGCCGAGACCCGGCGCAACCTGCAGGCCCTGGTCGACTTCCGCCGCGACGAGCCGTGGGACCTGCGGGCACGGCTGCGCGAGCCGTACGAGGAGCTGTCGCCGCACCTGCTGCGCAACCGCACCTCCTTCGCCACCAGCTACGCGCTGCTGTCGGACTCGGGAACGGCGCTGCTCATCGACTACGGCTTCGACATGATCACCGGGATCCCGCCCGCGAACGACCGGTCGTCACGCAGGCCGTGGCTCGCGTCGCTCGCCGCGCTGAAGCGCACGTACGGCATCGACCGCGTCGAGGTAGCCGTGCCGACCCACTACCACGACGACCACGTCGCGGGCTTCGACCTGCTCCACGAGGTGGAGGGCACCGAGATCTGGGCGGCGGAGTCGGTCGCCCCGATCCTGCGCGACCCGCGCCGCTACGACCTGCCCTGCCTCTGGTACGACCCGCTGCCCGTCGACCGCGTCGTTACCGAGGGGATGCCGATGCGGTGGCGCGAGTACGAGCTGACCATGTTCCCGCTGCCCGGCCACACCCTGTACGCCGTGGCCGTCGCGTTCGAGGCCGACGGTGCGAAGGTCCTGGCCACCGGCGACCAGCAGGACGGCGGCTGGGCCGACGGGCGGCGCACCGAGGTGCTCAACTTCCAGTACCGCAACCGGTTCCGCATCGACGACTACGTCGACTCGGCACTGCTGTACCGGCGGCTCGCCCCCGACCTCATGATCAGCGGGCACTGGGAGCCGCGCCGCGTCGACGACGCCTACCTCGACATGCTGCTCGCCAAGGGCGAGGAGTTGGCCCGGCTGCACCGCGCGCTGCTGCCGCTCGACGAGGCCGACTTCGGGGCGGAGGGGTTCGGCGCGCGCGTCACGCCGTACCGGTCATCGGTGACCGGTGGAGAGGAGCTGGAGATGGATGTGGAGGTGCGCAACCCGTACCGGCACCCCTGCGTGCTGCGGGTCGAGCTCGTCACGCCCTGGGGCTGGCGGGTGACGCCTGCGCGCCGCGAGACCGAGGTCGGGCCGCTCGGAGAGGACAGCGTGCGGTTCACCGTGACGCCCCCGGCCGGAGTCAAGGTACGGCGGGCGCGCGTCGCGGCGAACCTGGTCGCCGGCGACCGCGACTTCGGGCAGCAGGCCGAGGCCCTGGTGGACGTCCGATGACCGTCACCCTCGGCACCGTGGACGGGCGGCCGGAGATCCGCACCCCGCACTACACCGCCCGTATCGACACCGAGCGGCTCCTCGCCGAGGTAACCGGCGCGGACGGCGGATCCTGGGGACGCCTGCGCCTGCTCGCCTCCGTGGACACCCTCGCCGGGCCGGACGAGACGATCCGCGTCGAGTCCGTGGAGCACGAACGGAACGACGGGTTCGTGACGCAGACGGTGACCTGCGCGAGCACTCGCTGGGCCTCGCGTACCCAGATCGTGGAGTTCCACCCCGATCGGATCACCTTCCGCGCGGTCGTGCGCGGCGACGGCGCCCTCACCACCGTGCGGCTGCTCGGCGGCGCGCGCCTGCCGAAGGGCACGCTGCCCAGCGGCGCGGCGCACCGCACCGTCTTCTCGCCCAATCCCGACCATCCGTGGCGGATCGCCCGGCCTGCCGTGGAGCCCGCGGTGATCAGCGTCAACGGCGAAGGCGGCGAGCCTGGCGTCGGCCGCTGGCTGTTCACGCCCGCACCGGCCTGCTTCGGCCTGTCGCGCAACCCTCCCGGCGACGGCTGTGACCTGCCGGACGGGCCGTGGCTGATGCTCGGGGTGGCGGCGGAGCGGCGCACGTTCGTCGACGTCTCCTACGACCCGACGCCCGGCGGGTTCAGCCTGTGCTGTGAGTATCAGGGCCACACGGAGGCCGGCGGGATCTTCACCACGCCGGAGGTGCTGCTGCTGTTCGGGGCCCGCGACCCGTACGAGGGACTGCGCCTCTACCGCGACGAGCTGGAGGCGCGTGGCCTGCTCCCGTGCGCCCCCGCGTCGCCCGCCGCCCACTGGCGCCAGCCGATCTTCTGCGGCTGGGGCGCGCAGTGCGCGCTGGCCGCCGCGGACGGGTCACCGGCCCCCGGCTGGGCGCGGCAGGAGCTGTACGACCGCTTCCTCGACGCGCTCGCGGACCGGGGCATCGTGCCGGGAACGATCGTCGTCGACGACAAGTGGCAGGAGCACTACGCCACCTGCCGTCCCGACACCGGCAAGTGGCCCGACCTGGCGCGGTTCATCGAGGCGCGGCACGCGCGCGGACAGCGGGTGCTGCTCTGGTGGAAGGCGTGGGACCCCGAGGGCGCCCCCGCCGACGCCTGCGTGCGCGACCCCGAGGGCACGCCGCTGGCGATCGACCCGGAGAGCCCGAAGGGCCGCGCGCTCATCGAGGACGCGATGGCCCGCATGCTCGGCACGGACGGGCTGAACGCCGACGGGCTCAAGGTCGACTTCACCGGGCGTACGCCGACGGGCGCCTCCCTGCTGCACGCCGGTCCGTCATGGGGCTTCGACCTGCTGCACGAGCTGCTCGCCGTCGCCTACCGGGCGGCCAAGGAGGCCGACCCCGGCTCGCTGATCGTCACGCACACACCCGACCCGGCGTTCCGCGACGTGACGGACGCGATACGGCTGAACGACGTGATGCACACCGACCACCCCGACGGCCTCACGCTCCCGCACGGGCAGGCGGTCGTGGCGCAGATGACCTACCGCGCGGACGTCGTGCGCGCGGTGTGCCCCGAGACGCTCATCGACACGGACGGCTGGTGCCTGCCCGGCTCCGGCGACCTCGCCACGTACGGGGAGGCGGCGCCCGCGCTGGGCGTGCCGGCGCTGTACTACGCGGAGGGCATGGACGGCGCGGACCGCGGGCCGGTCGAGCCGGCCGTCTGGGCGTCGATCGCCGCGGCGTGGGCGGCGTACCGCGCCGAAAAGGGTCTGCCGACACCGCGTCATACACTGACGTCCTATGGGGCGAAATCGTGACGATGGCCGGAAGCAGGTCGCGCCCCGGCGGCGTCCCACGATCCAGGACCTGGCACGCGCGGCCGGCACCTCGCCCTCCACCGCCTCGCGCGCGCTGAGCGGCAACGGCTACGTCGGCGCCGAGGTGCGTGCGCGGGTGCTCGCCGCCGCCGAGACGATCGGTTACGTCCCAGACAACAACGCCCGCTCGCTGCGCAACCGCACCAGCCAGGCGGTCGGCGTGCTCATCTCCGACCTGCGCAACCCCTTCTACGCCGACCTCGCGGCCGGCATCGAGGAGCACCTGCGCTCGGCCGGTTACCACGTCATCGTGGTCAACGACGACGGCGAGGAGGACGCCGAGGTCGAGGGCGCCCGCACCTTCCTCGCGGTGCGCGTCTCGGCGGTGATCATCACGCCGGTGTCGGAGCGCGCGGTGCGGATGCTGATGAACGACGGCGTCCCGATCGTGCAGGCCGACCGTATGGTCGAGGGCCTGATCTCCGACGGCGTGCTCGTCGACAACGTACGCGGCGCGCGCGAGATCACCGGCCATCTGGTCGGCCTCGGCCACACCACGGTCGCGCTGCTCATCGACGAGACCGCCTGGACCACCGGCGCTGGCCGCCTCGCCGGATACCGCACCGCCCTGGCGGACGCCGGGATCCCCCTGGACCCCGAGCTGGTGGTGCCGACGAGGTTCGACCCCGCGGCGGCGCGCGACGCCGTCATGGAGCTGCTCGACCGGCGTCCCGACGTGACCGCCCTGTTCGCGGCCAACAACCTGCTCGCCGAGGGGGCCTTCCAGGCGCTGCGCACGCGCGGGCTGCGTGTGCCGGAGGACCTGTCACTGGTCGCCTTCGACGACGTGCCGTGGATGTCGATGGTCTCGCCTGGCGTCACCACCGTCGACCAGCACACCGACGACCTGGGACGGGCCTGCGCCCAGCTGGTCATCGACCGCGTCGCCGGGTCCGCGCCTCGCGAGGCGACGGTCCGCTACATCGAGCCGTCGATCGTCGTACGTGGCTCGACCGCGCCGCCCGGCGGCTTCATCGACGGGGCGCCGGTGAGCGACACGGGTCAGGCCGGAATTCCCCGCTGAAAGACCCCTTGACAGCGCATGCCGTCCCAAATAGGTTGCAGCGCACTGTGGTAACGATGCCACATTCGATGTTCCGGGTCTGAGTCCTCCACGGCCGTCCCTGACGGCGGGGCCGAAACGGCAGGTCACGACGCACTCTCACGCGCCCGTTCTCGGACATTCGCCTGTCTGTGAGGAGTGAGCATGATCAACCGACGAGGATTCCTGGCCGGATCGGTGGGAGCGCTCGCCCTGGGCGCCGTGAGCGCCTGCGGCGGCGTGAGCTCCAAGGCCGGAGGCACGGCCAAGAAGGCGGGCGCGGGAGACACCGGAGCGCTGTCGACGCAGGGCTTCGGCAAGCCCGACGACGTCGGCAAGGCGCGCATCGACGCGTTCAAGAGCGGCTACCCCAAGGTCCAGCTGAACATCAACGAGGGCGACTTCGACCCGCAGCAGTTCCTGTCCGCCGTCGCGAGCGGAAACCCGCCGGACCTCGTCTACCTCGACCGCGAGCTCGTCGGCACGTACGCGGCCAAGGGCGCCATCCAGCCACTGGACGACCGGCTCGACCACGCCGGGATCAAGACCTCTGTCTACCGTCCGGCGGCGCTCAAGGAAGTGACGGTCGACGGCAAGGTCTACGGCGTCCCGGAGTTCTACGAGACCCGCAACATCCTGGTGAACGGCAAGGCGCTCGAGGAGGCCGGTCTCACGCTCGACGACATGAACACCGCCGACTGGGACAGGCTGCACACCACGGCCGCCAAGCTCTACAAGGCCGACGGCTCCAAGATCTCGCGGATCGGGTTCGACCCCAAGCTGCCCGAGTTCCTACCGCTGTGGGCCAAGGCGAACGGCGCGGACCTCGTCAACGCCGACGGCTCGCCGAACCTGGCGGACCCGAGGATCATCGAGGCGCTGACGTACGCGCTGAGCCTGATCGGCGAGCAGGGCGGCTGGTCGAGGTTCAAGGCGTTCCGCGACACCTGGGACCTGTTCGGGGGCGGCAACCAGTTCAAGAAGGACCAGGCGGGCGCCTTCCCGTGGGAGGGCTGGTACGTCAACGTGCTGGTCCAGGCCACGCCAAAGCTCGACCTGCGGTCGGTGCCGTTCCGGGACCGGCGGAACCAGCCGATCAGCTTCGAGAGCGGCAGCACGTGGTGCCTGCCCAAGGGGGCGAAGAACCCCGACGCCGCGGTCAACTGGATGAAGACCATGACCGCCACCGAGACGTGGCTCAAGGCAGGCGCCGCCCGCCAGGCCACGGTGGAGAAGAACAAGTCGATCTTCACCGGTCTGTGGACCGGTAACACCGAGGCCGACCGCCAGGTGAAGGCCAAGTACGTCAAACCCGGCCAGAACGGGTTCGACCAGGCCATCGAGAACTACTACGCCTCCGCCGAGTACGGGTTCCCGGTCGTCGCGTCCAAGGCGGGCAGTGAGATCAAGAACGCCTGGCAGGACGCGGTCAACCGGACGCTCTCGGGCCGGCAGAAGCCGGACGCGGCGATGAAGCAGGCGCAGTCGGAGGCGTCCAAGGCGTTCAGCGCGGTCAAGTAATGGCCGTCTCGACCGCCCGGCGGCCACGGAACCACATCAGCGGGGAGACCCGGGCCGCCTACGGCTTCATCGCGCTGTGGATGGTCGGCTTCGTGGTGTTCACGCTCGGGCCGATGATCGCCAGCCTGGTGCTGTCGTTCACGAACTACGACGCGATCAGCTCGCCGAAGAACGTCGGAGCCGCCAACTATCGGCAGCTCATCGACGACCCGAAGGTCGCACAGGCGCTCACCAACACGCTCGTCTACGCGATCATGTACGTCCCGGCCGCGATGGCCGTGGCGCTCTGCCTCGCGATGATCCTCAACCGGGTCGGCCGGGCGTCGGGCTTCTTCCGCACGGTCTTCTACCTGCCCGTGATGACGCCGCCCGTCGCCGCGGGCGCGCTGTTCCTGCTCCTGCTCAACGGGCAGGACGGCCTGCTCAATCACGTCCTGCGGGTGTTCGGGATGTCCGGTCCCAACTGGACCACCGACTCGGCCTGGGTCAAGCCGGGCCTGGCCATCACCATGCTGTGGGGCGTCGGCGGCATGGTCGTCATCTACCTCGCGGCGCTGCGCCAGGTGCCGAAGGAGCTGTACGAGGCCGCGTCGCTGGACGGCGCAGGCGCCTGGATGAGGTTCCGCAGGATCACGCTGCCGATGATCAGCGGTGCGCTGTTCTTCACGCTGATCGTGCAGACGATCTCCGCGCTGCAGATGTTCGACCAGGCGTACACGATGTTCTTCGGCGGGCAGCAGAACAGCACGTACGCCAATGACGCGGCGCTCTTCTACGTCATCTACCTGTTCCAGCAGGGGTTCGCGTTCCTGCACATGGGTTACGCCTCCGCGCTGGCCTGGCTGCTGTTCCTGGTGATCATGGTCATTACCGCGGTCCAGGTGCGCGTCTCGCGCCGGTTCGTCTACTACGAGGGCGAGAGGGACACATGAGCACCTCATCGCCTCCCGCCACGACCGCCCCCGTACGCGCGGCCGGGCCGGCCCCCGCCGGAGACGCCGAGCGCCGTGCGTGGCGGCGCGCCCCGTACCTGGTCGTGCTCGCCGCGGTCAGCGTCGTCTTCACCTATCCGTTCGTGTGGCTGATCGGCGCCTCGTTCAAGCCGCGGACCGACGTGTTCGACAACGCCCTGATCCCGCACCGCTGGCGCGTGGCGAACTTCGCCGACGTCTGGCACTACGGGCCCGTCCTGACCTGGATGGGCAACAGCGTCGTCGTCGGGCTCGCGGCGGCCGTCACCGTCACGATCAGCAGTGCGATCGTCGCGTTCGGCTTCGCCTACTTCCGGTTCCCCGGGCGCAACCTGTTCTTCGGCCTCGTGCTCGCCACGATGATGCTGCCGCAGGCGGTCACCATGATCCCGATCTACCTGATCTGGAACAAGATCGGCCTGACCGGCACACAAGTGCCGTTGTGGGCGCAGAACGTCTTCGGCTCGGCGTTCTACATCTTCCTGCTCCGGCAGTTCTTCCTCGGGCTGCCGCGGGAGCTGTTCGAGGCCGCGCGGGTCGACGGCTGTAATTTCTTCGGCCTGTTCTGGCGTATCGCCCTTCCACTGGCCAGGCCCGCCCTGGCGATCGTCTTCGTCTTCGAGATCCAGGCGAGCTGGAACGACCTGCTCAAGCCGCTGATCTACCTGCAGAACACCTCCCTGTTCACCATGCCGCGGGGCCTGAAGTCGATCATCGACACCTTCGGCAACGGAGGCGAACACCACTGGGAGATCATCAGCGCCGCAAGCCTGATCGCGACCATTCCGATGATCATCATCTTCGCCTTCGCGCAGCGGCACATCATCGACGGCATCGCCACCACGGGCCGGAAGGGTTGACGTGCCCGAACACGTACTCGCACTGGACATCGGCGGGACGAAACTCGCCGCCGGCGTGGTGGATCACGCCGGACAGGTCCTCTCCTTCGTCCGGGCGCAGACGAAGGTCGAGGAGGGCCCGGACGCGGTCATCGAGCGACTGCTCATACTCGGCCACGAGGCGATGACCGAGTCCGGGCACGGCCGGGCCGCCGTCACGGCGGTCGGTATCGGTTGCGGAGGCCCGCTCGACCCGGTGAGCGGGCGGGTGCAGGGCCCGCCCGGCCTGCCGGGCTGGGACGACGTTCCCATCGTCGAGCGGGTCTCCGCCGCCTACGGCCTGCCGGCCTTCCTGGAGAACGACGCGACCGCCGCCGTGCTCGGCGAGCATCGGTTCGGGCCGTGGGGCGACATACGCCACATGCTGTACCTCACGGTGTCCACCGGTGTCGGAGGCGGGGTGATCTACGACGGGAGGCTCTACCGTGGCGCCGCGGGCAACGGCGGGGAGTTCGGCCACGTGATCATCGACTGGAACGGCCGGCTGTGCGGGTGCGGGCAGCGCGGCTGCATCGAGGCGTACGCCTCGGGCAGCTCCATCGCGCGCCGCGCCGCCGAAGCACTCGCGGCCGGCGAGGCGTCCTCGATGAGCGAGGCCGCCGCCGTGACCGCCGAGACCGTGTCGTCGCACGCACGCCGGGGCGACCCGCTGGCCGTGCGGATCTGGGACGAGACCACCGCCGCGCTCGGACGCGCGGTCGCCGTCATGGTCAACGTCGCCGAGCCGGAGCTCGTCGTCCTCGGCGGCGGCGTCACCCGTGCCGGCGACGCGCTGCTCCTGCCCGTACGCCGCCTCGCGCTCTCGCAGGCGATGCGGCCGGCCGGTGCGGCGTCGCGGATCGAGCTGTCCTCGCACGGCGACGCGGTCGGCGTGATCGGCGCCGCGGCGTCGGCCTTCCTGCACCTCGAAGACGGAGCCCACACATGACCACGACCATGGCCATGCTCGACGACCACCTCACGGTGATCGAGTCGGTCCGCGGTCTCGTCCCGGCCGTCGAGACCCTGGCCGAAGCGGTCTGTACGCGGCTCGGCCGCGGCGGCGTCCTGTACGCGTTCGGCAACGGTGGTTCGGCCGCCGATGCCCAGCACCTGGCCGGCGAGCTCATCGGCCGTTACTGCCGCGAACGCGACCCGCTGCCCGCCGTGGCGCTGTCCACCGACCCGACCGTGACGACCTGCATCGGCAACGACTACTCCTTCGACGAGGTGTTCGCCCGGCAGGTAACCGCGCTGGCACGGCCCGGCGACGTGGTGGTGGCCTTCACGACCAGCGGGCGCTCGCCGAACGTCGTGGCCGGGCTGCGCGCGGCACGCGCCAAGGGCGCGCTCACGGTCCTGTTCACCGGGCGGCCCGGCGCGCGCGGCGGACCCGCCGCCGAGCACGCCGACCACGCGCTCGTCGTCTCCTCCGACCGCACCGCGCGCGTGCAGGAAGCCCACGTCCTGCTGCTCCACCTGCTCAGCGAGCACATCGACCGCTGGGCCGCGTCCCGCACACCGGAAGGGTGACAACCGATGCCCAGCCCGAAGCCGCGGCCTCCGGCCGGTCGTGCCACCCGTGGGCCCCTGCACATGATCGGCAACGCCCACATCGACGCGGTGTGGCTGTGGCCGTGGCAGGAGGGGTACCAGGAGGCACGTGCGACGTTCCGCGCCGCGCTGGATCGCATCGAGGAGTACCCGGAGTACGTCTTCACCTGCGACTCCGTCGGATACCTGGCCTGGATCGAAGAGCACGACCCGGAGCTGTTCGAAGAGCTGCGCGAGCAGGCGCGCGCGGGCCGGTTCGAGATCGTCGGCGGCTGGTGGGTCGAGCCCGACTGCAACATCCCGGGCGGTGAGGGCCTGGTCCGGCACGCCCTGTACTCCCAGCGATATCTCGCCGACCGGTTCGGGGCGATGGCCACGGTCGGCTGCAACGTCGACCCCTTCGGGCAGAACGCGGTGATCCCGCAGCTGCTGGCCAAGTCCGGCATGGACGCCTACGTGTTCATGCGCCCGCAGGTGCACGAGGCGCCGCTGCCGGGCCCCACGTTCTGGTGGTACGCCGCCGACGGTTCCCGCGTGCTGACCTACCGGATCCCGCACGAGTACTGCACTCCGGCCGGCCACCTGGGCACGCACGTCGTCAAGGCCCTCGCCCAGCTGCCCCACACGACCGAGCCGCTGATGTGCTTCTACGGCGTCGGCAACCACGGCGGCGGCCCGACCAAGGCCAACATCGACAGCATCCGCGAGCTGGACACCACCGACCAGTTCCCGCGGATGCTCTTCTCGACGGTGCGGGAGTTCTTCGACGCGGCGGCCGGCGGCGACCTGCCGGAGTACGCCGGGGAGATCCAGCCGCACGGCGTGGGCTGCTACTCCGCGCACTCGGCGATCAAGAAGCTGATCCGCTCGGCCGAGCACGCTCTGCAGGCCGCCGAGAAGTGGGCGGCGGTGGCCGGCCTGCCGCGCGTGACGGAGGAGATCGAGCGCGCCTGGCGGCAGGTGCTGCTCAACCACTTCCACGACACCGCCGCCGGCACCGCACTCCCGAGCGCGTACGACGACGCGCGCGACCAGCTCGGCGAGGCGCGCTCGATCGCCGCCCGCGTCCAGAACCGCGCGATCCAGAGCATCTCCCGCCGGATCGCGATCCCCGCCGAGGAGGGGATGGTGCCGCTGGCCGTGTTCAACCCGCACCCGTGGCCGGTGCGCGGCACCGTCGAGGTGGAGTTCGGTACCGCGCTCGGCAATGGCGCGATCACGGCCGTCACCGCGGAAGGACACCGAGTCCCGGTCCAGGTCGCGCGCTCCTCGACGCTCACCGGCGGGCGCCGCCGCCTCGTCGTGCCGGTCGAGACGCCACCGCTCGGCTACCGGCTCTACCGCCTGTACGCCGACGGCGCCGCGCGCGAGGCCGCCGACACCGGGACGGTGCTGGAGAACGAGCACCTGCGCGCCGAGATCGACCCGGAGACGGGATGGCTGTCGAGCCTCGTCGCCAAGGACACCGGCATCGACCTCGCCGCCGGCGCGGCCGGCTCCGCGCACGCGGCCGTGCTGAACGACCCGACCGACACCTGGGGCCACGGCGTCGTCTCCTACCGCGACGTGGCCGGCGCGTTCACGCCCGTGTCGGTGCGCGTCGTCGAGTCCGGGCCCGTACGCCGGGTCGTGCGGGTCGCCGCCGCGTACGGCTCGTCGACGCTGACGGAGGACTTCGTCCTCACCGCAGGCGCACGCCACCTGGAGATCAGGGTCACGGTCGACTGGCACGAACGGCACGCGTTGCTCAAGCTGCGTTTCCCGACCGCCCTCACCGGCGTCACCGCGACGCACGCGATCCCGTACGGGCACATCGAGCGCACCGCCGACGGGCACGAGACGGTGAGCCACTCGTGGGTGGACGTCTCCGGCGAGATCGGCGGGCGTCCCGCCGGGCTGTCGGTGCTCAACGACGCCAAGTTCGGCGGCGACGTGACCGGCGGCGACATCGGCGTCACCGTGCTGCGCAGCCCGCCGTACGCCTGGCACACGCCGCAGCCGCTGCCCGAGGACGGCGACTACGAGGTGATGGACCAGGGCGTCCAGCGGTTCACATGCCGCCTGCTACCGCATGGCGGCGACTTCCGCACGGCCGGCACCGTACGTGCCGCCGCCGAGCTGGACCAGCCGCAGGTCGCCCTGATCGAGTCCTTCCATGACGGCCCGCTGCCGCCGCAGAGCTCGTTCGCGGAGGTGTCCGGGGCCGACAACGTCCTGGTCACGGTCGTGAAGCAGGCCGAGGACGGAGACGGCTACGTCGTGCGCGGCTACGAGACGGCCGGCGAGCCCGCGTCGGCCACGATCGACCTGCCCTTCCTGGGGCGCACGCTCACCGCCGGGTTCGGCCCGCACGAGATCAAGACGCTGCTCGTCCCGCGCGACCCCTCACGGCCCGAGGCAGAGGCCGACCTGCTGGAACGCCCGGTCGGCGGCCTGGCATGACGGCACCGTCCTGGGCGGAGGACGCGAGCCTGGCAACCGAGGGTCTGGATCCCGGCCTGTTCGACGTGGAGCTGGCGTACGCGGAGTCCTCCGCGGACGCCGTCACGGTGACGGTCGCGGCGGCCTACCGGGGGGCCGAGCCCTTCGAGGCGCGCCTGCGGGTGTCGGCACGGCTCGCGGACGCCGCCGACCCGTACTGGCTCATTCCCGGCCTCTTCTACGGCGAGAACCGCCCCGAGGGCAACGACCGGCTCTTCCCGAGGTTCGCGCGCACCGCCGACCTGGAACGGTTCACCGCGCCGGCGTGGAGCTTCCGCGCCGACCGCGCCGCCACACCCGCGGTATTCGCCTGGGGGGCGTCCGGCGGCCTCGCGCTGGCCGCCTCCGAGCACGGGACGCTGGGCCTGACCGGCATCGGCTTCGCCCTCGACGGCGACGTGGCGCGGCTGCACGCCGACTTCCCCTACATCGAGGAGCCGGTCAGCTACGTCGGCGGGCCCGCCCCGGCCGAGCCACTGGCGCAGACCCACGTGTGGCGGCCGGGGGAGCGGCACGTCGTCGAGGTCACGCTCCACCGGCTGCCCGCGGACCGCCACGCGTACGCGCCCGTGCTGCGCGAGCTGCACGCGAGGTCGGGCGGCGAACCCCTGGCCCCGTGGGTGAGCGTGGCCGAGGCCGCCGAGCTCGCGGCGTACGGGTTGCGCCGCTGGCACTACCGCCCGGACCCGCCGGTGCTGCTGGAGACCGCGGCGTTCGACCGGGAGCTCAACGACAACGTGAAGGGCCTCGGCGACCGGGCCGCGATGCACGTCGCCTGGGTCAGCGGCATCCCGTACGCGCAGGCGCTCCTCGCGCACGGCCGGCGCCGGGGGCACGACGACCAGGTCGAGGCGGGCGCCGCGGTCATCGACCACGTCTGCGCCCACCTCGCGCCGTCGGGGACGTTCTGGGGGCAGTGGACCGCCGGCCGCGGCTGGACCCAGAGCTGGACGCCCGTACGCGGGGGCCTGCACGCCCGCACCCTCGCGGAGGCGACGCTGTTCCTGGACCGCGCGGTCCGTGCCGAACGGACCCTGGGCGTCGCGCGGCCGGGCTGGTCGGACGCGGTGCGCGCCAACCTGGACGTCGCGGAGCGAAACCAGCGTACGGACGGCAACCTCGGCAGCCTCATCCACGCCGATGACGGGCGCGTGCTGTCCTGGGCGGGCGCGGCCGGCCTGACCTGGGTCGCGGCGCTCGCCGAGGCGGGCCGCCTGGACTCCGCGCGTCGCGGCGGCGACTACTACGCGCGCTTCGTGGACGAGGAGTTCCTGCACGGCGCGCCGGAGGACGTGGACCTCGCGCCGACGTCGGAGGACGGCTACGCCGCGATCCTCGCGTACGTCGCGCTGCACCGCGCCACCGGCGAACCCCGCTGGCTGGACCTCGCGCGGCGCGCGGCGGACTGGATGCTGACGTTCCGCTACAGCTACGACGTGCGCTTCCCCGAGCACACGCTCCTCGGGGCGTACGGGTTCCGTAGCCGTGGCGCCGACCAGGCGTCGCCGAGCAACCAGCACCTCCACGCGTACGGCCTGATCTGCCTGCCGGAGATGGCCGAGCTGTCCGCCGCCCTCGGTGACCCGTACTACCTGGAGCGTACGAGGGAGAACCTCGCCTGCTTCCGGCAGTTCATCGCACGCGAGGACGGCGACTTCAACGCCTACAAGGGCATGGCGAGCGAACGCTACTACCAGACGACCTGCTTCCAGCCGAAGGGAATGCTGCTGACGCTGTCGCACGCGTGGAGCGTGGGTGTCCTGCTCCTGGGCTGCGAGGCGGCGCTGAACCTTCCGGAGGTGGACTGGTGACCTTCCCGCCGGGATTCCTGTGGGGCGCGGCGACCTCGGCGTACCAGGTCGAGGGGGCGGTGGACGAGGACGGCCGAGCGCCGTCGATCTGGGACACCTTCACCGCGCGGTCCGGATCCGACTCCGGCGCGGTCGCGTGCGACCACTACCACCGCTGGCCCGGCGACGCGGACCTGATGGCGCGGCTGAACATGAACGCCTACCGGTTCTCCCTGGCCTGGCCCCGTGTCGTGCCGTCGGGCACCGGCGCGGTGAACCCGGCGGGCCTCGCCCACTACGACCGGATGATCGACGGCCTGCTCGAACGCGGCATCACGCCGCTGCCGACGCTCTACCACTGGGACCTGCCGCAGGCCCTCCAGGACTTCGGCGGCTGGCCCCTTCGGGCGACGGCGGAGGCGTTCGAGGCGTACACCGAGGTGTGCCTCGACGCCTTCGGCGACCGGGTCGGGACGTGGCTGACGGTCAACGAGCCCTGGGTGGTGTCAACCCTTGGCCACCGGCTCGGCCTGCACGCGCCGGGCGAGCGTTCCCTCCGCACGTCGCTGCAGGTGGCGCACCACTTGTTGCTCGCGCACGGCCTGGCCACGCGCCGCGTACGCGAGCGCCGTCCGCACGCGAGGGTCGGCATCCCGCTGAGCCTGTTTCCGACCTATCCGGCGTGCGCCGCCGACGCCGGCGCGGCGCGCGGGTCGGACGGCTACACGAACCGCTGGTTCCTCGACCCGGTGCTGCGCGGGCACTACCCCGAGGACATGGTCGAGGTGTTCGAACGCCTTGCCGGCCCGGCGGACTGGATCCGCGCGGGCGACCTGTCCGGCCTCCGGCCCGACCTCCTGGGCGTCAACTACTACACGCGCCGCCGCGTCACGGCCGAGCCGCGCGACGGCCTGCCCTGGCGGGTCCTCCCGGCGCAGGGCGGCGTCCCGGTCACGGACGGCGGCTGGGAGAACGTGCCGGACGCCTTCGGTGACCTGCTGGCACGCCTGCACACCGACTATGGGATCCCGCTGCTGATCACCGAGAACGGCGGCGTGTGGAACGCCGGACCGGGCGCGGACGGCCGGGTGCGCGACGCCGGCCGGATCCGCGCGCTGCGCGACCACCTGCTGGCGATGGAGCACGCGATGAAGGCCGGCGCGGACGTCATCGGCTACCTCCACTGGTCGCTGATGGACAACCTCGAGTGGGCCGAGGGCTACGCGCAGCGCTTCGGCCTCGTCCACGTCGACCACGCCACCCAGGAGCGGACGGTGAAGGACAGCGCCCGCTACTACGCCGCCGTGATCGCCGCCGGCGAGATCCTCGACGTCTCGGCCTTCGCGGAGTAGGCCACCTCCGAGCTCAGCGGGCCGCGAAGGGACGGAGCTGCCGGACGCCGGTACGCGGTGAGGTGAGGACCGGCACCGGCAGGCGTCCCTCGGGCAGGCCGCCGACCGCGCGCGCCATGCTGGCCTGGGCCAGCACCAGGACGTCGACGCACTCGGCCAGCCGTGACGCCTCGGCGGCCACGATCTCGTCGTGGCGGCCGGGGTCGTCCTGCCGGAGGGCCTCGAACGCGCCCGGGCACACCGACTCGTGGATGTCGCGCTTCTCGCCGAGGTCGCCCGCCTCGCGGCGCAGGAGCTCGCGGGTCGGGCCCAGCGTGGCGGCGAGGGTGGCCAGGACGCCGATGCGGGGGCCCGTGCCGACGGCCCGCGCGGCCATCGGCTCATCGACCCGGTACACCGGGATGCTCACGACGGCGCGTGCCTCCTCGGCGGCCTCGCCGATCGAGGAGCACGTCACGAGGAGGGCTGACGCCCCGGACTCCTCCGCGAAGCCCGCGTAGTCCGCCACCCGGTCCCGGATCCGCGGCAGCATGCCGTGGTCGATCGTGTCGCGCAGCAGGGTCTCGTCGACCATGTTGACGACGTCGACGTCGCCGACCTCCGTACGTATCAGGTCGGCGAAGATCGCGGGCAGGCTCGTGACGGTGTGCAGGAGGCAGACGCGGGTCATGGGGGCTCTCTCACGTGACGGACGCGGCCGCGCCGGTGGCCGGGGTGTTTTCGCGGACGGGCATCAGGCGTCCGTCCAGGGACGGCCGTAGCGGTCGACGGTGGCGCCCAGACGACGCAGGCGGCCGACGGAATCCTCCTTCAGGGCGGCCGGCGGGTCGGCGGCGGCCAGCGTGTCGCGCCACAGTGCGCGGCCGGCGAGCATTCCGGACGCGCCGCCGCGGCAGGCCGCCTCGACGGAGATCGGGAAGTCGGCGGCGTCCACGCCGTTCGACAGCACCACCCACGGGCGTGCCAGCCGCCGGTCGAGTTTCTCGCAGGCGGTCACCAGCTCGCCGAGGCCGTCGCGGCCACGGCGGGGGACCTGCGCCTTGTACAGGTCGGGCCCGAGCGGGCCGAGCGCGGCGGCGGCGTCGAGGATGGCCGCGTCGAGGTCGAAGCCGCCTCCGCACGGCACGGCCACGCCCTCCAGCACCGAGAGCAGCCCCGCGTCCCGGCAGAGCTCGACGAACCGGCCGGCCGTCTCCACCCGGCGGTCGCGATGCTCGTCGTCCTTCCAGATCACCAGCAGCTTCAGTGCCACGACGCCGTCACGGCGCGCCTGGTCCACGTCGGCGTCCTCGTCGAGGGACGCGTCGTCAACGGAGCCGCCCGGCCGCTGTGACAGCGCGTCGACCGCGAGGATCAGCCCGCAGCCGTCCGGGATCAGCCGGTCGCGTACGAGCGCGGGGTAGGCGTAGTGGCGGTCGATCAGGAACGCCGAGGCCAGCGGCGCGAGCGTACGGGCGACGGCGAGCTTGAAGGACGTCATGTCCTCGTCGCCGGTGGGGCGGCCCTGCTCGGCGAACATGGTCCGCAGGCTCTCGCGCTGGTCCATGGCGACCATGGCGAAGGTTCCGGAGGGTCGGGCGAGCAGGTCGAGGGACGGTTTCACGGGGTTTCCTCACTCTGCGGAAGGCGGGCCATGGGCAGGAAGCGCGACCGGTACGTCGTCTCCCAGCCGGGGTCCGGCGAGGGAGCGTCCTGCGAGGGGGCGGCCGGCGGCGGCTGGGCGGCGCCGATCGCGCGCCCGGCCAGCTGGGCGGCGCCGAGCGCGGCGCAGCCGGACAATACCCTTACGGGAACGGCGATGACCTGGGCTTTAATCCACATCCAGGTCGGGTTGGCGGTGGGGCCGCCGAAGACCGTGACGGAGCCGGGCGTACGGCCGGCGATCTCCGCCTGGGTCTCCAATATCCAGCGGACGTGCATGCACAGGCCTTCCAGGACCGCGCGCCCGATGTCGGCCGTGGTGTGCTCCGGCCGCAGACCGTGCAGGGACAGCGTCCGGTACGGGTCCGGCTCGGGGCAGGCGCGCCCGTTCAGGTAAGGCTGCACGACGATCCCGGTGGGCCGCCCCTCGGGCGGCCCGACCAGATCGGTGAACCACCGGAGCCGGTCGCCCGCCCCCGGCGGCGCGAACCGGTCGAGGAACCACTCGACCAGCCCGCCGCTGGAGGACAGCCCGCCGACGAGACAGAACGAACGTCCGTCCACGAACGGCCCGACCGAGATGCCGGTCGCCCGCGCCGACTCCGGCGGGGGACCGGCGATGGGCGAGACGACCGCCTCGGCCGTCCCCATGGAGTCCGCGACCTGCCCGGATTCTCGCACCCCGGCGGCCCAGGCCGCCGCCAGATGATCGTGCCCGGCGGCGATGACGGGCGTCCCGGCGAGCGCCCCGGTCGACGCCGCCGCCGCTCCCGTGACCGAACCGGCGGAGCCACCGGGACCGACCGGCGGCATCCGGTCCGCTGTGAGACCGGCCAGCCCGAGCAGACCGGGGTCGTACGCGCCGCGCCGGATGTCGTACGCGCCCATGCGCGCGGCCAGAGTCGGGCCGGTGACGGCCGCGCCGGTGAGTGCGGCCACGACCAGGTCGGGAGCGTTCGCCCAGCGGTCCATGCGGCGCAACCGGTCCGGGGCGTGCCGTCGCAGCCACATCCAGCGTGCCAGGGGCAGCTTGGCACTCGGACGCAGGCCCGTCGTGGCGAAGAACGCCGCCTCACCGGCCGAGGCGGCCAGCTCGTACGCCTCGCGCCGAGCGCGGGTGTCCCGCCAGTGCAGCATCTCGCCGACCGGCGCCCCACCGGAGTCCAGAGGCACCCCGGTCTCGGCCATCCCGCAGACGCCGATCGCCGCCGGAGGTCGTCCGGCCGCCTCGACGCACTCGCGCAGCAGCCGCAGCGCGGTCCCGCACAGCTCCGCGGCATCGCCGGGCGTCACCGCCTCACACTCGGCCACCGGAACCCCGTCCACGCGGTAGACCCCGGCCTTGGTGTGGGTGGTTCCCACGTCCACACCGCCCAGCAGCACGCCGCCACTCACCGCGGCCCGCCCATCCGGAGGATGACGTCCGCGCCGGTGGCGGATCGGGCGTCGGTGGTGGTTTTCAGGCGAGGGGCGGCGCGCCGTGTGGCGGCTTCGTCCACGGGGCTCCTCCCATCGGCGCGTTCACTCTTCCGGCGGCCGCGAATGATGTCAATGCTCGGACAACTTTCGGCTGAACC
>CAWKKD010000001.1:0-387742 GCA_963850195.1 uncultured Actinomycetota bacterium | reverse complement strand
TCGCCTCCTCTCCGCGACCGCTTTTCGACTCCTGGACCCGCTGCTGGCCCTCGGCGAGTAGCCGATGAGCGAGCACTTCCGTGACATGATCACGCTGGCGGCGAGAAGGCATCACCGTGTCTCGGGGGATGAACTCGTCGAGCTCCGTTGCCGCCAGGCGTGCTCGCCTGGGGTTCACCGGAGGCCTCAAGACTCCTCGCGTCGAGGAGGCGGTCTCCTGCCGCCGCAAGGCTCCCTGCCTAGGCCCATCACGACACTCACTATCGACCACTAGGGACTCTGGTTGCGCCGGGGCATGACGCCGGAGACCTGGACGGCGGCGCGGTCCGGTTTGACCCCAGCACGGCTCTCCCGCACCACCTCGACGGAGCCCAACGCTCCCTCCGCGAGCCCGTTCGCTTCACGCACCTTTCTGAACCAACAGGAATCGTCAGAAACAGTCGTTGATCGAATGTAGTCTGTCCGCTCATCAGTAATGCGGCCCGACGGGCTTCCGCTGATCAGCTCTGATCACGGACATGCCCCCACCCGCACGAGTTCTTCGTGCTGCCTGGGGGAAGTTCGTGACGGCGTATCGGGTGTCCGCTGAGGGTCTGGCAGGTTCGCAGGTGGAACGGCGGATCGCCGGAATTCTCACGGACCATCTGCGTGCGACCATGGGGATATCACCAAACGCCTCCGAGAAGAAGTCCTGGCAGCGAAGCCTGCCGGTTTTGGCACGGGACCTCGTCGACGCCGGTCTCGGCAAGGTCGAGATGCTCATCGAGTACAAGATTCCGATGAGCGGCAAGCGCGCGGACGTCGTACTGGCGGGAGTCGATGCCCGGACCGGCGAGGACACCTACGTCGTCGTCGAACTCAAACAGTGGAGCAACGCCGAGCTGTACGAGGACGATGAGCAGCTCGTTCTGGTGGACGGCCTCAACAGGCCGAACCAACATCCGTTGGTGCAAGTCCAGAAGTACTGCGACTACATCGCCGACAACGTCGGCGCGTTAGTCGGACGGCCGGACGCCGTGAGAGGGCTGGCCTACCTTCACAACGCGACCGATCTTGCGGTCCAGGACCTCTTCGAACTCGCCACCACCGAACGCACCAGGCTTTTCACCAAGACACGACGCGGCGCACTCCTTGAGTACCTGCGCGCGCAGTTTGCTCCGGAAAGCGGAGCCGCCGCCGGCGACCGGTTCCTTGACAGCGCCATACGGCCGTCGAAGCAATTGCTCAACCACGCAGCCAACGTGATCAAAGGCCAAGAGCGGTTCACTCTTCTCGCCGAACAGCAGCTGGCATTCGACCTCGTACAGCACACGGTGCGTAAGGCCAAGCAGTCCGATATCAAGGAGGTCGTGATCGTCACAGGCGGTCCGGGAAGCGGCAAGAGCGTCATCGCGATCTCGCTGCTAGGTAGTCTCGCGGACCGCGGATACACCACCCTGCACGCCACCGGCTCCCGTTCCTTCACCCAGACGATGCGTCGCCACGTGGGCAAGGGCTCGTCCAGCCTCCAGGGCCTCTTCAAGTACTTCAACAGCTTCATGGATGTCGAGAAGAACGACATCGACGTGCTCATCTGCGACGAGGCGCACCGGATCAGGGAGACCTCCGAGAACCGCTACACGAAGGCGACGCAACGGACCGGACGCCGTCAGGTCGACGAACTCATCGCCGCCGCGCGCGTTCCGGTCTTCCTGCTCGACGAGCACCAGGTCGTGAAACCGAACGAGATCGGTACGGTCGAGGCCATCAAGTCCCACGCTTCCGCGTTGGGATTCCGGGTGCACCACGTACCGCTCGACGGCCAATTCCGGTGTGGCGGCAGCCGCAAGTACGAGAACTGGGTGCTCAACCTACTCGGCCTCACCCCCGATGGTCCCGAACAATGGACCGGCGATGACCAGTTCGAGGTACGGCTCGCCCAATCCCCGGGTGAGCTGGAGAGTTTCCTTAGGGACAAGCTCAAGGAAGGTCACTCCGCTCGGATCTCGGCCGGTTTCTGCTGGCCGTGGAGTGACTCTCGAGGCGGGGCCCTTGTGAACGACGTGCGCATCGACGACTGGGCCAAACCGTGGAATGTCAAAGGCGAGCGGGCCGTCGGGGACGCACCGCCCAGCGCCCTGTGGGCGACCTTCGACGGTGGCTTCGAGCAGGTCGGATGCGTCTACACTGCGCAGGGCTTCGAGTACGACTGGTCCGGCGTCATCATCGGCCCCGATCTGGTCGCACGCAACGGCCGCCTGATCCCGGTGCGGGAGGCCAACAAGGACCCCGACTTCAAACGACGGTCGGTCACCGACCTGCAGTACGCGCGGCACATCCGCAACATCTACAAGGTGCTACTTACCCGCGGCATGGTCGGAACCGTGATCTATGCGGTCGACCCTCAGACGCAGGAATTCCTCGCCGACCTGCTCAAGGCGACGAACATCGCTGGCCGAAGCCCTGTACCAGGCGCCGAGCACTGCACCGGCAATTCCTGAGCCTGGAGCGCCTGGTTTCAAGCGGAAGTGACGCTCCGACGGCCTGACGGATCTAACTCATGCCCGAGGGCCGCGCCGCGGCTGCTCTCGGACCCAAGAAGGCGGCCGCTGCGACCGGCGCGGCCGATTACGCCCTCGGCTTCCCCGTAAACGCGCTTTAGGTGACTGTCACTGACGGCGTTTACGGGACGGCCTGCGGCGAGAGCGAATGTGCTCTTGGTGGGCGTCGTACGCCTCGCGGGCAGCGGCTTCGCCGGGGAAGTTCCGCCGCAACGTCGACAAAAAGATGGCCGAACACATACCGGCGAGAACAGGCAAGAATAGAACGAATAGCGGAGCCAGCAACGCGCCAGGGAAGACGAATGGCGACCCAGCGTTTTCACCAAACGGAAACACCGCTAGCCGCCGCCAAGGGAAGACGAAGGCCGGAACAGACGATAGCCACCAAACGACCGCTATTGAGATTTCAGCAGTAAGTGGCAGTGGGGACATAAGCAGCTTAACTGTCGCAGTTATAGCAAATCCAACACCCATAAAGGCGACTAGCATCCAAATACTGGACCACGCGATCCGACGCCCCCAGTAGGCCGGGCCACGGGTTAGCCACGTGCGGCCGATGATTTTTATCTCCGGCGTTCCGCGTTCCATCTGGTAGCGATGAACAAGGACCTTGCGTTTCGCGAACTGGCGCTTGCCTTTAAGCTCATCGATGAAGTACACCCAATGGGTTGCCAGCTGGTTACGGTGTTGCGATACGCGAAGCTGACCGTCCTCATGAGTTCCGGCATCTGCGGAATCCGACGGCGGATGGGGTGGACATCCGTTATCCAAATAGTCCATGCCACATGTTTTTCATTGTTCCGATCTCGATCTTTGAATCACCTATACGCTTCCGGTTATATCTGACTTCCCGATAGCACTTGTCGAATACCGCTCGCTTCTGATCGAACTTTCTGCGCACCCGTTCCTCAGGCAGGTAGTAGTAGTCATGAAGGAGAGTCGATAGTCCCGCAGCGTCCTGCACCTTCGGAAGGTCTGGGCCAACTGCGGTCGGTGATGGCGTGAACTATCCTCTGCTCGCGTTGATGGATTCGAAGACCTCCGGTCAACATCCGAGATGATATTGGCGAGGGCTCCGATCGCGATGGAGTCCCGTTCCCAGGCGCCGCGGAAGTTGGATGCGGCGACTCCGTTCCAGCTGGCGTCATGTACGAGCGTGTTGACCTTGCCGTTCAAGGCCGACACGGTGGTGCGCATGGGCGAGGCGGTCGTACCGATCCTGGATGCGATTCCATGCAGGCCGGCGACGGCGTCCGCTCGTATCTTCATTCCAGCTATCGCCCATCGGTTTGATAACCCGGATCGCTCTCTTCTTTGCGAAGGAGGAAACAACCCGGCACGAGCTCCCCGGCGGCGTCCCCGGAGAGTTCGAGCCTTCCCGAGTAGGACGGCCCGATCAGATCGACCTCGCGGGTGTACAGCCACATTCGCCGCACCGTCAGGTCGACCGGGCGTTCCGTGCCGTCCGCCTCCCGGATCCGGTCCAGCCTGCACTCCGGCCGGAGATCACCCTTCATAACACGAACGATGACCATCAGCCGGCCGTCGTCGGTGGTCTCGGTGGGCATCTGCACTGAGACTTCGATTTCGCTATCCACAGGCCGCCTTGTCGATGAAGTTCTGAATTTCCGTCTGCGACAACTTCGGTGTCGTCTCCAGTACTTGATCGATATCCGAGAGCCCGATGTTCGACGGGATATGGATGTTCATGTCGGCGAGAATGCCCCGAGCGCGGGCGGCCGGTATCTCGAGAAGGTCCCCCGGATCACGAGTCCAGGTCCGAATTGCACGGCGCCCAGGACCCGCCGAGATCTCTTCGGCCAGCGACGTACCTGTACTGCTTCAAAACTCGTCGTGGTGCACTGACCTGGGGATTCGTAAGATCGCCTATGCCGCTCTGTGATACTCGTTGATCATGCCGCCAAGCACTTTCCGCCGACGGATCGGGGCGTCCAACGGCGTGACCACCGACTCGTCGGAGTCGGGGGTTTGCTGGAGGGACTGACGGTTGGGATACCTCCATCTCTTCTTGACCAAGCGGCGGTGCCAGGCCAGGAGCGTGCCCGGCATGACCAGCCGATGAGCGCGCAGCACTGCCGGCAACCGTCTGGACAGCGACGCCAAGACCGCCCGGTCGACCCAGTCCAACTTCGGGCGGGCGACCTGACGCCGCAGCACCGCCACCTCATGACGCAAAACCATGATCTCCGCGTCTTTCGAGGCCTCGCTACGCGCCAGCAGTACGAACCACCCGAAGACCCGAATCATGATCAGATACAGGAGACGAACAGACACAGCCCGCGATCCTGCCCCACCGCGCCCATCCGGCCAAACCGCAGATCAACGCCACTGCGACGGTTCTGGAGCGGTATAGGGTTCACGGCGTTCATGTTCTTCTGATCAAAGGAATTCCGGACCCGTGCCACCTGGGCTTACGAGCATCGCGGAGCCTGCGCCAGGGTCATAACGCTACTTTGTTCACGATGGTTGTGGTGGACTCGTCCGGCAGGTTCGATGGAGTTCTCCGGGCGATACCATGTATGTGCCTACGGGCGAAGGAGGGGGCTTGTGGCGGACCAACCGGGCGAGGCTATGACAGAAATTCACTTCAGCGCCAACCGGGGCGTATACAAGTCCACGCTATTGCTATGCTTGATAGCGACCGCCGTAGCCGCATTTTTCTTGGTCGTTGAAATTATCGCCCTGACCAGTGAGCCCAACACTCAAGTCCAAGTTGGCCTACGGCACTATCGAGTTGGCATCTTCAACCAACTCTGGGTCGCCATTATCGGCTGCGGCAGCGGGCTCATCGCCCTTGGAACGCTGACAATAGTCGCCCTCGACACAAGGCGAAACTGGCATTACTGGCATCAGCTACGCAAGCCGAACGTCACAGTAAATACCGACGGGGTCCGATTCGAGGCTCGCCGTCACGCCCTCAACGTTCCATGGAGCGATGTTGAGCGGCTTGTACTGAGACGATTCATATACACTTCTCGATCCTCATCAATACTACGACTGCAGGTATCGGCCGATTCGGCGCTAATCCAGACGGAAAATAATCCTTTTTCCTCGCACAGGTGGCTCTTGATCGGCGAGATCGAGGGGCAGGTAGATGTTCCTTGTGGCGACGCCATTGATATTCTCCAGCGTATCGCCGGGCCGCGACTAGAGATTTCCGAAGATATTTACCAAGATCAGAATAGGTAGCCGACGACTCTGAGCGCACTATTCGTGCCTTCAATGTCGCGCATGCTTGCCGGGATGCGGCCCAAGCGCCGTCTTCAGCCGACCACTGATTACCGCCGCGGCATAATTGGCAGGGGTGATCGTTCCATTTTGGAGGATACTTTGCATCGCCTGATTGGCCGCCTCCACAGTGATCGATCCGCTCTTCAGCTCTCTGGATAGCATTAGCAGGCGCGCCGAGTCAGGGCCACCTTCCTCGCCAAGGCTGCGAAGCGTCGCGGAGAACACGCCAGCCGTTCCGGTAAAGGCGCCTTCGGCGGCATAACAGGCACCGCCCAGCAGGATCTGCTTCAACATCGAAGTGCTCTGGGCGTTCTTCTTCCCGAGCGCTTCGGATATGACGCTACTGAGTGGAACACCAACGCCTGCCTTGCCGAGCCCTACCCCACCTTCAACGATTGCTTTCGCGCCGACCTTCGAGACGTTCTTGATTGCCGTAGTGACGGCCTTAGACAGCTCCGCAACATCCTCTACGAAAATTTGGAGAGCCCTATTCAGCATCACGGTCAACCCTTCGGCGAGAGCGGCCTCCGCCGCCACACTCGTCCCGAACGTGATCCATGCGAAGGCCAGATCGATGGCAAGCATGGCCGCGAACTGGACGAGTAGATTCTCTACCTCGTATTTGAGGTTGCGTATCTTCTCGGCCTGAGCGGCGCATGCTCCCTGTAGCTGCTCACTCGTCTGCAGAGCACGGCTCAATGAGCCATTGTTCCTATCGATCAGTTCTTGGACCGCGTCCTCGAGCGCCTTCGCGGCCTTGCCTTCATTATCGGAAAGAAGATAATCCAGATAACGCTGAGTGTCGCTCCAGGCGGTACGTAGCGCACCTGCCAGGTCACGCCATGCAGCAGAAGCCTCGTCCATGAGATGTGGATTGCCGGTCGGCCACGGCCCCATCCACCTAACGTCATCGAAGGCCTGCCATGCATGGGGTCCCGGCGGAACGCCAGGAGCCGGACTGGGGGTCGTATTACCCGGATTCGTGTGCGGCGGCGGCGTATGGCGCGAGTGGGTGGCATGCGGCGGAGTGGGCGACGGCGCCGGTGTCGGCGTGGGCACCGGCGCGGAAGGCAAACCGCCCGGCGGAGCCGCGATGTCAGGCGGGGCAGGCAGACCGCCCGTACGGTTGAGCAGCGCACTCTCATCCGCGGCCGCCCGACTGATGCGTTGGATACTCTCCTGAATATCGGCTTCAGCGATTCCGTAATTTTTCGCCATCAATGAGATTCCGCCGCCGATCCCCTCGAGGTCGACAGCGATGTTCTTAACAATAATGAGCAGCGCATACTGAGCCGGCGGATACTGGTGAGCAAAATCCCCATCAGGCCAGGAGCCACCCCAAAAAGAACCCAATCCCAGTAGGCGCTTCTCGATGGCATCCGTGGCACTCGACAGGGACTGGCCGACTTCGACAAATCGTGGCGCATAATACAGAAGATCTTCTATCGAAAATCGCAACTCGCCCGAGACTTTCGATCCGTCACTCACAGGCTATATCCCCACGAATCTACTATAAAGCCTACAATATTCCCACCCAAGGGGAACATGTGACGTTACGATCTGTCAAATAGTCTCACAAGGAGTCTGGCACCCCGATTTGCCCCACGACCGAGTCGATTCCGGCACCATCCGGCGGGCGTACGTGGCCCGGTCGGTGTCGTTACATCTCCGGGGCGTTCACCCGCCCGTACCCCTCGTCGAGGGCGGCCTTGCCGGCGCTCGGGTGGAGGTGCTCGACGATGGCGTCCGGAAGGTAGGTGAGGCAGCCGGCGGCCGTGCCGAGGTCCCGCCAGTAGTTGTCGACGTTGCGCTTGCCGAAAACTCCATCTATGCACGTCAGTCGGCATGGTGGTACTCGTGGAAGATGCCGCCGAGTCGGTCTCGTCGGAGGATGTGAAGCTGATCGAGTCGGCTTGGTTCGGTGAGCGGCTCGGGGGCCGGCCGTAGCGGCGCGCCGTTCAACCTGCGGTGGGGGCGGCACGTACAGCAGGTGGCGCTCGTTCCAGATCAAGGTGCGATCGAGCAGTTCGCATCGGCAGGTCTGAACCCACCGCTCCATGATCGTGTTCATCCTCGGCATCCGCACACCGGTGAGCACCACCGCGATCCCGACGTTGGCCAGGACGGCGTCGAGCAGGCTGGAGAACTTCCCATCCCGGTTCCGGATCAAGAACCGTGCCAGGCATCCGGCGTCCTGAAGGTCCATGACCAAGTTCCGGGCGGCCTGGGTCACCCACGTTAGACCCGGCCTCTAGCCCTGGCCTCGGTTCCGGCGCTCAGCTCGCTGGCGAGGCCGGCGTTCTTGACGAGGCGTCCCCACCGCGGGCTCCGGTTGAAGCGTCTCGCGATGACCGTTCCCACGGGCAACTGACCGTTCTCCGACCGGTTCGCCAAGGCCCATTCCCACGCCTGCTGTTGGAGGCGCCTGCCGGGACTCGGTAGATCGCGCCCGCTGCTGTCCTCCACGTCGGACGGCGCGCACTCTGGATCCGGGGATTCAGTTGCCCCACCAGGTCCATCGGATCCGCTGGAAGTCACCGGCGCGGCGAGTCCGTAGCTGGCTCTGGAGCAGGTGGTAGGCCCCGACGAAGGCGAACGCGGGCCAAGCGGCGATCAGACGGCCGACCGTGGTCGCCTCTGCGACCTCAACGTTGGCGGCGAGGCTCGCCAAGCTCCCAACGACGAGCAGTGTCCAGGGCAGCGGTCCCCCACGCCTCCCAGCCCGGCTCGCCAGCAAGCACAGACATCGAGCTGGCAACGACCATCCCATCGACGCTGAGCGGAATGAGCGTCGCGTTCAACCGCGTCTCACCATGGCGGATCACGAGCTCATGCATGTGGCCGAAGCTCACCACCGCCGCGATCAACGCCAGGACGGCCACGCTGACCATGGTCGTCCAGCGGATACGGCGATCGGCTGAACAACCTGGACCATGATCGTTCGCCATCGCCGATCACCTGCTCCCGAGCAGGAACGATCGAGTCAGGACAAGGGGATGTGGGTTTGGCTCCAGTACGGCCTCGGACACACTTTGACCCAGGGGGCGACCCTCTGGAACCTCCGCTGTGGGGAGTCGCCCCCCACACCCCCGACGGTTGAGGTCGGGACAGAGCCGTCGCACCGGAGCCGACCGGCGATCGTGCAGGACGACCGCCCTCACGACCTGCACGATGTCCCGGGTGACGACGCGCGACGACCAGCACCGCCCCCCTGACCACTCTGGAGCGCTGTACTTCGGCGTGGGAGCCTTTCTGGTACGGCGATCTCGCGCCGCGGCCGTTCAGCGGTTGGCCGCCGCCCCACAGCATTTCTTGTATTTGCGGCCGGAGTCGCACCAGCATGGCTGATTGCGGTCCGGTGGCCAGGAGATGGTGAGTGCCCCTTCGTTGACGCGGTCCTGGAGGTAATCCATGCGGGTCTGCTGGTCTTTCGCGTCACGTCCGTGGTCTTCGCCGTAGCTCAGTAGATCGTCCACGGTCGTAGGGAGTATCTCGATGCGAGTGATGCCCGCTTCGCGGGCAGAGCTACGCCAGCCACGTTCCACACGACGGAAGTAGGAGGCCACGTCGTCGTCCTCGGGATCATCGACGTGCACGAGTCCTTCGGCGAAGGCCCGTTTCACGTCCGCGCGGACGAAGAACGACCCCAGGCCGGCGCGCCGCTCCGCCGTGGGCGAGGTGTCAGCGTGACTCGCGAACCGGTCCAGCATCGATATCAGTTCGGCTCGGTTCTCGCCGACACGTTGATCCAGAACATCGGGCGGCAGACCGAGCGCTTTCCGGACGCGTGCTCGTCCATCCAGTTCGGTGCGGGTCATCGTGGTCTCGGGCTCGATCTGTTCACCCTCGTCGCCGAGGACGTCTCGGCAGGCGATGTTGAACCAGGTGAGCGCTTCTTCCAAACGATCCTGGTGCTCCAGGAACTCGGCGACCATGCTCGCCGGGCCGGGATGGATCGGTGATCCGATCAGACGCGCCATCTCCGTACGCACTTCTTCGTGCCGTCCAAGCCGGTCGAGGACCTGGAGCTTCTCAGCGATGGCCCACTGTGCGTCCTCCTCGGACGCCGAGGCGACGAGGTCGTCGTAGATCTCAAGTGCCCGCTCGTCCTCGCCTGCGACAGACCATTGTCCGGCCGCCTCCAGGAGGATCTCGCCGCGCTCCTGCGGATGGCTGACGGCGTCGCTTTCAAGGTCCTCGGCGTGCTTACGCGCCTGGTGCCGTTCCCGCTGAGCCGGCAAAGAAGCATCCATCGGAGTATTCACGCCGCCACTGTAGAATAGCCGGGGCCCGTGAACGGGCGTCTCGCTTAACGCACGGGGTTCTTACGCAGACGCTGGGCGCGCACCGGTGTCCGGAAGTCACAATGGGATGATGTCGGACCTGAATTCGGGGCAGGCGAGGCCGGAGCCCTTCACACATCTCAGTGCCCCGAACGTGGCCCTGTACCGGGACGTGCTGCTCTCGTTCGGGCGTGCGAAGGAACGCTTCATCGTTCATCTGCGCCCCGAGGACGTGGCTGCGGAGCTGCGCCGCGGCAGTGACGAGCAGCTCGCGCAGGCGCTCGAGAAGCTCGTCGATTGGGGGAACCTGCGGGCCGACGCCGACACCGGCCGGGTGACCACCGTCGAGGACTTCCACCGCAAGCGGTTCCTGTTCCAGCTCACCGCGGCCGGTCATGCCGCCGAGCAGGCCATCGCGTTCTATGAGGAGGCGATCGGGCAACGCGGCGTGCTGCAGTCGGTCGCGCTCACCGACATCGCCGACCAGCTCGCGGCCCTGTCGGCGCTGGCGGCCGAGGGCGACCCGGACCCGTCCAAGGTCCATCTGCTGCTGCTGACGCTGGCGGACCGGTTCTCCTCGCTGGCCGACAATGCGCAGGCGTTCATGTCGTCGCTGCGGCGGGCGATCGACTTCTCGGACGGCGACGTCGAGGGGTTCATCGCCTACAAGGAGCGGCTCATCGACTACATCAACCGGTTCATCGCCGATCTCGCCAACTCCGGGGCCAGGATCGCGGCGCTCCTGGACGAGGTGGAGGCGCGTGGCCACGAGCGGCTGCTCGGTCTGGCGGCGCGGCGGGAGGCGTCCGACGCGGTTCCGGCCGGTGCGGACACCGCCGAGGCGTTCGGACGCGCCGAGGCCGGCGCGCTGGAGTCGTGGCGTAACCGGTGGCGCGGCCTGCGGGACTGGTTCGTCTCCGGCGGCGCTGACCGCCCGTCGCAGGCGCGGCTGCTGCGTCAATCCGCGGTGACGGCGATCAAGCAGCTCCTCGACACGGTGGGACTGCTGAACGAGCGCCGCTCGGGCCGGTCGGACCGGTCGACGGATTTCCGGGCGCTGGCCCGCTGGTTCGCCGAGGCGCCGGACGAGGCGGCGATGCACCGGCTGTGGCGGGCGGCGTTCGGGCTGACTTCCGCGCGTCACCTCACCGTCACCGCCGCGACGGTGGCGGCGTGGGAGGAGGAGGCGCCGCAGGGCCTGCCATGGGCGGCCGCGCCGCCGGTGCGGATCTCGCCGCGGCTACGCCGCACCGGTTCCTACGAACGGCGGGGCAAGCCCAACCGCGTCCAGGACCGGTCGCAGTTGCGCCTGCTGCTGCGCGAGCGCGCCGACCGGGAGGCCTCGGAGACGGCGGCGGCGCGGGCACGTCTGCGGACCGATGGCCCCGTCCTTCTGTCGGAGCTGAGTGTGCTGGACGCGCGGGCGTTCCGGCTGTTCCTGTCCCTGCTGGGGGACGCGCTGGCGGCGCGGCTACCGGGCGACACCGAGGTGAAGGCGGTCACCGGGGACGGGTCCATGGAGGTGCGGCTGTCCCTTGTCCCGGACGGCGGCGAGGTGCGCATCGAGACGGAAGACGGCGTGCTCAGCGGGCCTGAGCACCTCATCGAGATCACGGATCTGTATGAGTGACGAAGACGCCTCGCGGCGACAGGCCGCGCTGCGGGCGCTGCTGCGGCGCCCGCTGCTGACCGCCGAGTCCGATCCGGAGGACGTGGTGCTGGTCCGCCGGTATCAGGTGGAGCTGCGCGACTGGCTGAGCCGGGAGACGGGCTGGCGGCTCCAGGTGGACGCCGAGACAGCGCGGCTGTTCAAGACGGCGCCGACTTTGGACGACGGCACGCATCCGGCGCGAGGCAAGGCCGGGGAGCCGTTCGGGCGGCGGCGCTACGTGGTGCTGTGTCTGGCCTTGGCCGTGCTGGAGCGGGCTGACGCGCAGACGACGCTGGGCCGGCTCGCGGAGGAGGTCCTGAACGCCGCCGCCGAGCCCGATCTGGCGTTCCCGTTCACGCTGGACAGCCGGGCGGAGCGGGCCGACCTGGTCGCGGTGGTGCGGCTACTGCTCGGCTGGGGCGTGCTGCGGCGGGTGTCCGGGGATGAGGAGTCCTATCTGTCGGCGACGGGAGACGTCCTGTACGACGTGCGCCGGGTCGTCCTCGCGTCGCTGCTCACCGGGGTGCGGGGACCTTCCACGGTCACCGCGACGGGGTTCGACGACCGCCTGGCCGAGCTGACCGACGAGCCTGTTCCCGACACCGACGAGTTGCGCAACCGGGCGCTGCGGCGCGGCTTGAACCGTAGGCTGCTGGAGGATTCGGTGGTGTATTACGACGACTTGGACGAGGCCGAACGCACCTATCTGGTCTCCCAGCGCGCCGCGGTCACCCGCCGGATCGAGGAGGCGACGGGGCTCGTCGCCGAGGTGCGGGCCGAGGGCGTCGCGATGGTCGACCCGGACGACGAGCTGACCGACGTGCGGATGCCCGAACAGCGCACCGACGGGCATGTGACGCTGCTGATCGCCGAGTACCTGTCCGGGCGGGACGGGGCCGGGTGGGACGAACTGGCCGCGTTCGTCCGGGACGCGGCCGTACGACACAAGTCGTATTGGCGCAAGGGCGTGACCGAGCCGGGCGCCGCGGAGGAGCTGTTGAACATCGCGCTTGGGAAGCTGTCGGCGTTGCGGCTGGTGGAGGTGCTGCCGGACCAGGTACGGGCGCGTCCCGCGATCGCGCGTTACGCCGTTGAGGAACCGACCATCCGCGACCCCAGGGGGGCCTCACAATGACGGACCATGCGGCTACGGGGGCGCCCGTTCCGACGTCCGAGCGCTGGAAGCCGTTGCGTGCCGGGCTCGTCGACATGTTCTACTACGACGTCGAGGAGTTCCGGTTCCACGACGGACGGCTGCTGCTGCGTGGCAACAACGGGACCGGCAAGTCGAAGGTGCTGGCGCTGACGCTGCCGTTCCTGCTGGACGGAGAGCTGTCCCCGCACCGGGTCGAGCCCGACGGTGATCGGCAGAAGCGCATGGAGTGGAACCTGTTGCTCGGCGGCAAGCATCCGCATCCCGAGCGACTGGGTTACACATGGCTGGAGTTCGGCCGCCGCCGGCCGGACGGCACCGAGGAGTACCGGACGCTCGGCTGCGGGCTGAAGGCGGTGAAGGACCGCGGCATCGTCCGGCACTGGTTCTTCGTCACCACTCGCCGCATCGGCGTGGACCTGTCGCTGGTGTCCGAGGGGGGCGTGTCGCTGACGCGGGAGAAGCTGCGCGAGGCGGTGGACGGCCGCGGGCTCGTCTACGACCGGGCGTCCGACTACCGGCGGGCGGTGGACGAGGCGCTGTTCGGCTTGGGTGAACATCGTTACGAGGCGCTGGTCAACCTGCTGATCCAGCTCCGCCAACCTCAGCTGTCGAAGAAACCGGACGAGCGGCTGCTGTCCCGGGCGCTGACGGAGGCACTGCCTCCGCTCAGCCCGGCGCTGATCACCACAGTGGCGGAGGCGTTCCGCGGCCTCGATGAGGAGCGGGACGCGCTGCGCGCCCTCGATGAGGCGCACAAGGCCGCCACCGGCTTCCTCGGGCACTACATCAGGTACGCGCGGATCGCGGCGAAGCGGAAGGCCGCCGGGCCACGCCTCACGCAGAGCCGCTACGAGCATCTGAACCGTGACCTCACCGAGGCGGAGACGCGGTTCGCGGCGGCGGAGACCGAGCTGGCGGAGGCCGCACGGCTGCTGAAGGAACTGGCGTCGGAGAAGACCCGGCTGGAGGCGCGGCGGCAGGCCCTCGAAGCGAGCCCGGAGATGCGGGACGCCGAGCGCATCGAGCAGATGGGCGAGGAGGCGCGGCGGCGCGACGCGTACGCCAAGGCGCGTGAGCGTGACCGCGACGAGCTGACCGGCGAGGGCGCGCGCAAGCAGTCCCGGGCCGAGACGACGCGCTCTCGTGCGGGTGAGGCCGAGTCGGCCTTCGGTGCCGTCCGGGATCGTTCGGTGGCGCTGGCCGGGGTCGCCGGATGCGGTCCGGCCCACACCGAGGCGATGGAAGGCTGGCAGGCCGATCTCACCTCGGCGCACCGCGTCATCGGTGCTCTGGCCGAAGACCGGTCTCGTGCCCTCGCCGAACTCGACCGGCTGATGTCGGCCGTCGCCGCCGCACGGACCCGGCTGGAGACCGCCGCTGCGGAGGCGGAACGGCTGCTCGGCGAATTGCAGGCCGCGTCCGAGCGTATTGACGCGGCCGAGGCTCTTACACGGACGGGTGCGGCAGAACTGCTGGACGCCTACGTCGTCTACCTCGCCGGGCTCACCGAGATCCGGATCGGCGATCCCGACGCCGTCCTGGCGACGCTGGAGGAATGGGCACAGACCGCCGACGGCCGGAACCCTGCCGCGGTCGCCGTGGACGACGACGCCCGCGAGGCGACCGCGTCGCTCGGCGGGCGGGCAGCCGACGCTCAGTCCCGACTGCGGTCCGAGCGCGAAGCGGAGAAGTCTCTCCTCGACGAGATCGAGCGGTTGGAGTCCGGCGGGCACGACATACCACCGATTCCGTACACGCGCACCGGCTCGCGCGCGGGCCGGCCGGGCGCGCCACTGTGGAAGGTCGTCGACTTCGCCGACACCGTGCCTGGCGACCACCGGGCCGGGCTGGAGGCCGCGCTGGAGGCGGCCGGCATCATGGACGCGTGGGTGATGCCGGACGGCACCCTCATCGGGGAGGACGACACGTTCGTGCTGACCGGTGAGACCGTCCCGGGACCGTCGTGTGCGCTGGTGCTGCGTCCTGCCATCGACCGCGCCGACCCGGGGGCCGCAGCACTCGGCGACGACGCCGTGCGGGCCGTACTCGCCGGGCTGGGCCTCGGTCCAGGCGCACGGACCTGGGTCGCGGTGGACGGCCGGTGGGCGAACGGCGTTCTCGGCGGTTCCTGGCACAAGGACAGCGCCGGCTTCATCGGCGAGGGCGCCCGCGAGGCCTCCCGCCGCGCTCGCGTCGCTCAGCTCCACGACGACCTCGCCGAGACCCGGTCCCGGATCGCGGCGCTCGACTCGGAACTGGACGAGCTGTCGGCCCGGCAGGACACCGTGGCCACCGAGCACCGAAGGATCCCGCGCGATACGGATCTGCGCGAGGCACACGTTCGACTCGCCGGGGAGCACCGCAGGCGGCGTGAGCTGGACATCGAGCACACCAGCGCGGATGAGGTCACGACACGACGACGCGACGAGGTCACGACGGCGTCCGAACGGGCCGCCGAGTTCGCCTCGGACGTCGGCCTGCCGACCGGCGAGACCGAGCTCGCCGGGGTACGCGAGGCGGTCACCGGCTATCGGCTGGCGCTCGCCGAGCTGTGGCCGGCCGCGCGGGCGCTGCTGTCGGCACAGGAGGCGGCGCGCGAGGCCGCCGAGGAACTCGAGCATGTTCTGGAACGGCTGGCGGAGGCGGTGGAACGGGCCGCGGAGGCGCGCGGGCAGGCGGACACGGCCGCTGAACGACACCGGGCTCTGGTCGAGACGGCGGGCGCCGCCGTCGACGAGCTGTTCCGGCAGCTCGAACAGGTGAAGCTGGGGCTCGGCGCCAGGGAGCAGGCCGAGTCGGCGGCGCGTGGGCGGGAGCGGTCGGCGCTGGAGGAACGCGGCAAGGCAGAGGGGACGCGCGACCGGCTCCGTGACGAGATCGCCGAGGCGGCGGGTGCCCGCGACGACGCCGTCGCCGTGTTCCGTGCATTCGCCGCGACCGGCCTGCTGAGCGTCGCGCTGCCCGGCATGGACGTCCCCGACCCGACGCAGGAGTGGGCGGCCAATCCCGCCGTGCTGCTGGCCCGCGCCGTCAACGCCGAACTGGACGCGGTCGACGACGGCGACGGTCCATGGGACCGCGTGCAGAAGAAGGTGTCGGAGGAGCACAAGCTGCTGTCGGACGCGATGTCCCGGCATGGCCACTCAGTCGGCCTGACCCTGCGCGAAGGGATCATCGTCGTGGACGTCCTGTTCCAGGGCCGCAGCCGAGACGTCCCCGGCCTGGCGCACGCGCTGGAGACCGAGACGGAGCACCGGGCGCGGCTGCTGTCCGCCCGCGAGCGGGAGATCCTCGAGAACCACCTGCTGAACGAGGTTGCCGGCACCCTCCAGGAGCTCATCGCCGCCGCCGAGGACGAGGTGATGGAGATGAACGCCGAGCTGACGTCCCGCCCGACGTCCACCGGGATGCGGCTGCGGCTGGTCTGGAAGCCCGCGAAGGACGCCCCGGACGGGCTGGAGCGCGTCCGGGAGAAGCTGCGGCAGACCATCGACGCCTGGTCGGTTGACGACCGCGCCGCCGTCGGCCGGTTCCTGCAGGAACAGATCGCCCGCGAGCACGCCGACAACCCGTCGTCCGGCTGGACCGAGCAGCTCACCCGGGCACTTGACTACCGGACCTGGCACGCGTTCACGATCCAGCGGCTCCAGGACGGGCAGTGGCGTCCCGCGACCGGGCCGGCGTCGGGAGGCGAACGGGTGCTCGCCGCGTCCGTACCTCTGTTCGCCGCCGCGTCCGCGCACTACAAATCGGCCGGTAACCCGCACGCGCCACGGCTCGTCGCACTGGACGAGGCGTTCGCCGGGGTGGACGACGACTCGCGCGCAAAGTGCCTCGGACTGCTCGCCACCTTCGACATGGACGTTGTGATGACCAGTGAACGTGAATGGGGCTGCTACCCGCAGGTGCCCGGCCTGTCGATCTGCCAGTTGTCCCGGCGCGACGGCATCGACGCCGTCCTGGTGACGCCATGGCGCTGGGACGGTCGGGAGCGCATCCGCGCCGACCTGCCGGACCTTGAGCCCCCGGCCGAACAGGCGGACCTGTTCGGATGACGGACGCCGACCGCCTACGACGGCTGCTGGGCGGCCCCGACACGACCTGGCTGGTCAAGCGGGTCAAACACCGGCTGGAGCGCGGTGGTGCTCTCACCGGAACCGTCACTCTGGCCGGGGCCACCCCGTCCCAGCGGCGCGCGGTCGAACTGCTCCTGGGCCGCCGTGCCGGCACCGGTGCATCGCTGTCGGTGTCCCTCGCCGAGGTCGACCGTGTCCTGCGGGCCAGTGGCGCCTCACCCGGCGGGCTGGCCGCCGCCGTGGAGGCATTGGACGGCCCGGTCCGCGACCTGGCCCGGGAACAGGCCGATCTGGCCGCCGCCTGGGCATCGGCCTTCGTCTCGCTGGATGAGGCGCTCGCCTCCCGCCCCGAACTCGCGGAATGGCGCGACCGGCTGTATTCCTCCGGCCTCATCCGCCGCCTGACGACCGGCCCCGGCGAGGCCACCGAGATCCTGCGACGCCTCGCCGCCGTCGTACGGGGCCTGCCCGCAGCCGACGTCCCCCTCGGCCGGTTCGCCGCCGAGACCTGCGGCAACGCACACGCCTTGGACGACGGGCAGCCACTCGCCACGCTGGCCGTCTCCTGCGCCCGCGCCATCGCCGGCCTGCCTTTCCACGCGGACGGCGGCGCCGAGTCCCGCCGCAGCGCCTGGGCCGCGGTCGGCGTGCATCTGGACGAGCTGTCCTCGACCGTGCTCTGCCTGGGCCTGCCCGGCGACACCGGCACCGCGACCGGCCGGATGCTCACGGCCATGCGCGGCGAGCCGGTGTCACTCACCCTGCGGCAGCTTCGCGGTCACCCCACCCCAATGCGCGCCGGCCTGGTACGCATCTGCGAGAACCCCGTGGTGCTCACAGCGGCGGCCGACGCACTCGGCGCGTCCTGCCCGCCCCTTGTCTGCTGCAACGGGCGTCCGTCGGCCGCAGTCTGGCGCCTGCTGGAACTCCTTGCCGAGGGCTCCGCCGACTTCGCCTACCACGGCGACTTCGACTGGGGCGGAGTCGCGATCGCCGCCGCCGTCCGCAACCGCATCAGCTGGCGCCCGTGGCGCTACGACGCCGCCGCCTACCGCGAAGTGGCCTCGGACACACCCCTCGCAGGACGTCCCGCCCCTACTCCGTGGGACCCCTCTCTGGCCGCGACGATGACCGAACGCGGTGTACGCGTCGAAGAGGAACAAGTCCTGCCGAATCTCATAACCGACCTCCAGGCCGGGATGACTCGCGCCACGGGTGAATCACCCGATTGCACTTCGACGTCCACCGGTACGGGGCCGCCTGACAGCAAACGAAAGTGAGCGCGTACGAGGCGGCTCACGTCGGTGGTCGGCCTGCCCCGGTCGGCACGGCGGGCGGTCATGGGGGAGACCGAATTGACCCCGGCGGCGCTGGACGCCTTCGTCCGCGGCCTGAGCGACCGCGACCGGCTGGTGGCGCGCGAGTGCGACGACACGGTCCGGGCGCTCGTGCTTTTCGTCTCGGATGACGTCGCCCATCGCGACCTGGCGGAGAACTACTTCAGTTCGGAGGAGGCAGAGCAGGGCGAGCGCGCCCGGTGGCGCATGCGGCGCAAGCCGCGCACCGCGCAGGAGATCGTCCGCGAGCTGTCCAAGCTGCTCGCGCTGACGGGCCCCACCGTGATGGCCGTTGACCAGATCGACACGTTGATCGCACAGTCGTCGGCGACGTCGCACGAGGGTCGGCAGCTCGAACAGCCGGACACCGAGGATCGGGTGACGTCATCTGATCGTAAGGACTTGCGCAGGGCGGACGTTGTGGCTGGTCGGTTAGCGTTTCGGCATGAACCGGGCACGGGTTCTTCGTATCGTTCTGATCGCGCTTCCGGGTGTGGGCCTGGCCGGGATGGGGCTTCTTCATCCGGCGCATCTCACCGCGGACACGGCGCAGTGGTGGAGCACGCTTCACGTACTGCTGTTGCCGGTGTTTCCGCTGCTGGGGGCGGCCCTGTGGTTCCTGCTGGAGGGCGCCCCGGTGCTGCTGCGCCGCGCGGGGCGGCTCGCGGCGTTCGGGTTCGCGGTTTATTACGACGGCCTTGACGCGGTGGACGGGATCGCGGCGGGTGCGGCGGTTCACGCACAGCAGGGGCGGCGGACTGGCGTTGATGCGGCCGTTTTTCAGATCGGGGACCGGCTCGGTGACTGGGGTGCCTGGTCGTTCCTCGTCGCGAGTGTCGTGATCGTCGTGGCGATCGCGATGCGCGCCGGACCTGTGGCGGCGTTGCCGGGTGGGGCGGTCCTGCTCGTCTCTAGCGTCTCGTTCCTCGACAGCCACATCTTCTGGCCTCGCGGCGTGCTGACGATGCTCGGCATCGCCACCGGGATGGCGCTGCTCGCCGCCGTCGGTCCAACGACGCCGTCCGACCGACGGTGAGGGCATCGCCGTAGTAGCGGATCGCCAGGGCGTCATCCGCCCTCGGCGGCATGCGTCACCAGGGAGACTCAGTGCGGGAAGACATCAGGATCGTGCCGGTGGGCCGGGAGCGTGACGCCTACCTTCCGTTGCTGTCGCTGGCCGACGATTCGGAGTCGGCGGTCAATGGCTACTACCAGAAGGGGGATCTGTACGCGCTCGACGACGCGGCATCACGGCCGTTGGCCATGACTCTGGCGATCCGGGAGCCGGATGGGTCGGTCGAGCTCAAGGCGGTGGCCGTCGACGAGGAGTTGCATGGCCAGGGCGTCGGCAAACGGATGCTGGCCGCCGTACTCACCGATCTGAAGGAAGGCGGCGTAGAGCGCGTCATCGTCGGTACCGCCAGTTGCAGCATCGACGTACTCGCGTTTTACCAGAAGGTCGGTTTCCGGCTCTGGAGGATCGAACGCGACTTCTTCAGCACCGCACGCGGCTACCCCGATGGGCTCCAGGAGAACGGCATTCCTCTGCGGGACATGGTCTGGATGGACCAGGACCTGTGACACGGCATCTCAGTCGGCGCCGAGCGCCGCGGAAACAGGCGTGTCCGTACGATCGCGGCTCAGTGAGCGCGCGGTGGGGCTCGACACCAGTACGACCGCCGCCATCAGCAGCGGCACTGCGGCGAAGAGGAAGATGAACCGGGCGTTCTGTACGGCGAGCGCACCCATGATCGCGAGCGAGACCGGTTCCAGCGCCACCCTGGGCAGGTTGATGATGCTGTTGACACGGCCGAGGAATTCCGGCGGTGTGTTCACCTGAATCCAGGTGGGCAACGCCACGTCACTGGAGTACGCGGTGCCGAATCCGAGCACGGCCAGCAGAACGACGAGCAGCACGAAATCCGGAGCGATGCCCACAGCGGCGAACGCCGCCGCTTCGCAGAATGCCATGCCGATGATGAGCGGTCCCCATCGTTGCGGCAGTCCGGTGAAGCCGGCGGAGAGCGCGCCCAGGAACTGCCCCAGCCCCCACGCCGACACCATGGCGCCAAGCGCCACGGAGCCCTGGGGAAGGGTCTTGGCCAACGCGGGAAAGCCCACGCCGAACAGCCCGCTGTAGGCGAGAGTCGACGCCGAAACGACGAGCAGGATCACGCGGGTGTCCGCGCTGCGGCGGGCGTAGGCGAGGCCGGAGCCGATCTGCCGGCCCACCTCTTTGATCGTCTCGATAAGGGACATCCGAGGGCCGCGGTCCGCCTCCCCGCGTGGAGCGGCGAGCACGGTCGCGGCCGCGAGGAAGAAGGTGACCGCGTCGATGCCGATCGCCGGTGCCGGGCCGACGGCGGCGACCAGTACGCCGCCGATGGCCGGGCCGAGCAGCCGTGCGGATTGCTCACCCAGCGACACCAGCGCGTTCGCCTTCGGCAGGTGCGTGGTGGGGACGAGGGACGGCACGATGCTGCTGCTCGCCGGCCAGAAGAAGGCATCGGCGATTCCGAACGCGATGCCGACCACGAAGAATTCCCAGCCGTAGACATTGTCGGTGATGACCGCGGCGAACAAGCCGCAGACCAGAAGCCCTCGAAGTACGTGCGACCAGAACATCACCGACCGCGGCCGGACTCGATCGGTGATCGCACCGCCGACGAGGAGCAGCAGGCCGCGGGGCACGGCGAGTGAGGCGAGGACTCCGGCCAGGATCGCCGGTGAGTGCGTGACCGAGAGCACCAGCCAGGCGAACGCCACCTCGTACACGAGGTCACCCGTTACGGAGACGACCTCACCGATCCACACAATGGTGAAGCTCGGCCGTCGAAGGACGTGCCACATACGCCCTCCACAGGAATTTACGTACTAGACGGCCGGGGCATCACGTTCCGGCGGGGGCGAGTAGGCCCTTCAGGTACCCATTGGCGACCAGGTTGGCACGAAGCATACGCCGGGCGTCGAAAAGGCACTTGCAGACGGCGTTGCGCGTGGTCCCGAGCTTGGCGGCCGGCGCGTCCGCCGAAACCCCGCCCAGTATCGGAGCCGAGAAGATCGCGCGCTGGTGCTCGGTCACCTCTTCGTCCACCGCCCGGCGCAGCACCGAGATCAGATCCCGCCATCCGTACGGGCGCCGACGGCGGCTCGCTCACCCGGATCGGCTCGGTGACCGTGCCCGGCACCGTCGGCGGAGAGGGCATCGTCGCCGGCTGAGCCATCTATGGTGTCCGCGGCGCACAGTCGCGGACGTCATTTCGCTCACACGGCCTCAAGCCCCTTGCGGGAGTGGATTCGGTAGCGGCCCGGAGGATGGGCGCGGGCGCGGGAGAACGCTCGCGAGAAGGCGTATTCGGAGGTGTAGCCGACCGCGCGGGCGATCACTTCGATGGGCTCGTCAGTGTCGCGCAGGCGGCGGGCGGCGAGGTCCATCCGCCAGCGGGTGAGGTAGGCGGCGGGAGTGTCGCCGACCATGGCGGGGAAGCGACGGGCCAGGGTGGCGCGGGAGACGCCCACTTTGTCGGCGAGTGAGCCGATGGTCCACGGACGGGCCGGATCGGTGTGCAGCGCCGTGAGCGCGGCGGCGACGGTCGGATCGCCGAGGGCGCGCAGCCAGGAGGCGGTGGGCGTGACCGATCCGGCGCTGATCCAGGTGCGCAGGAGCTGGATGAGCAGCACGTCGACGAGCCGGTTGAGAACCGTGGACGTGGCGAGCTGGGGGTCTGCCAGCTCCGCGGCGAGCATGCGGACGATGTCGTTGAGCGCGACGCTGCTCGATCCGGCCGGCACGTGCACGACGTCCGGCAGCAGGGTGAACAGCGGAATCGTGATGACGGGGTCGTGCTGGTACGACGCGCACAGGATGCGCGTCTGGCGTGGTTCCGGGCCGATGTCGAGAACGCCATGCGTGTGGGCGCGCGCCCGTTCGGCGGCGGCGTGGTCGAAGGGCTCGGCCGGCCCCGTACGCGCGCTGGACAGCACGTGTGCCGAGCCGGCGGGGAGCAGGACCACGTCGCCTGGCATCAGCCGTATCTCGACCTGACCGGGGACGCGTAGCCAGGCCGTTCCCGCCGTGATGGCGTGGAACGCGGCATCCGGAACCGGGCCGATCTCGAACCCCCAGGGCTCGCCGGCGTGCAAGGAGGCCGCCACCGTGCCTCGGACACCCGCGACGGCCAGCACCTCGGCCAGTAGATCCACATTGTCACCTTAGCCGCAATGCCAACGAGCACGGTCTGAGGTGAGACGAACGGGCAAGATATCGCGACGATCAAGCATCGATCAGTGCAGGTGGTGGCGCATACAGTCGTTCCACAACGCAACCTCCAGGGGAGATCACCATGAACATCAGCGGCAGCACCGCCCTGGTCACCGGCGCCAACCGCGGCCTGGGCGCCCACCTCGTCACCGAGCTCCTCGCCAACGGGGCCGCCAAGGTCTATGTCACGGCGCGGGACCCGCGGACGATCGACGCGGCGGTGGCGGCAGACCCCCGGGTGCACACCCTGGCACTCGACGTCACCGACCAGGCCGGCGTCGAGGCGGCCGCCCAGGCCGCCCCCGACATCGACCTGCTGGTCAACAACGCCGGTGTGCTCGGCTTCGGCGGGGTGCTGGAAGGCGACCTCGACGTCTTCACGCGTGACCTGGAGACCAACTACCTCGGCACCGCGCGCGTCACCCGCGCCTTCGTCCCGGTGCTGGAGGGCAACGGCCCGGCCGCGATCGCGAACGTGCTCACCTTGATCGCGCTGGCCCCGGTCGGCCCGATGGCCGGGTACAGCGCGTCGAAGGCCGCGGCGCATTCGTTCACCCAGGCACTGCGTGCCGAGGTACGCGCGCGGGGCATCGAGGTCATCGGCGCCTACCCCGGCGGAATCGACACCGACATGCTCGCGGGCGTCGACGCCGAGAAGGCCGCCCCCGAAGAGGTCGCCCGCCGGATCGTGGCGGGTATCGCCGCGGGTGACTCGGTGGTGTGGCCCGACGACGCCTCGGCCGGGGCCGGCAAGGTCTACCTCGGTGACCCGCTTCAGCTCGAGCAGATGCTGGCCGGCTGAGTCCGGATCCGGGCCCGGCGGCCCGCTGAGGGCGGCGGCCTCCGATATCGCCTCGATACCCAGCTCAAATAGCAAGGCAGCGACCCGCGAGCCGCCGCTCCATGAGCACGTATTGAGGATCGTCGTGACGCGAAGGACGAGTGGAGGAAGGGCCGGCCCGGGGGGCAGGTTCCGGCTCTTCACGGTGCTCGCGGCCGGATACTCCCTGTCCTCCTTCGGCACCTACCTCAACACGGTCGCGCTCAGCCTGTTCGTCTACCACCTGACCGGGCGCGCGACGGAGACCGGGCTGTTCCTGGCCGTCCGCCTCATCTCCGGGCTGGCCGCCGGGCCCGCCGTGGGAGCGCTCGCCAACCGCCTCGACCGGCGGATCGTGATGGCGGGTGCCGACGCGACCCAGGCGGTGGCCCTCGTCTGCTTCGTGGCCGTCCCGTCTTCGTGGCAGTCGTTCCTGTGTTTCCCGCTCGCCATCGTTCTCGGGGCGGGCGGCACCGTGTCCGGAGTACTCCTGCGCAGCAGCGTCCCGGCGATGGTCGGAGACGACCAGCGGATCCGGGCCAACGGATTCCTGGTCACCGGCCGCTCCGCCGGCATGACACTGGGTTTCGCGTCGGCCGGGGTGATCGTTTCGGCGGCCGGATTCGACGCGGCCTTCCTCACCGACGCCGTCACCTTCGTCGCGTCGGCCGCGATCCTGGCCTGGCTGCCGCTGGAGTTCCGCACCGCCGAAGCTGCGGGGCCCGGTGGCGGGGCGGGTCGTACGCCGGTTCTCCGGCTGGCGTCCGCGGCACCCGTACTGGCGTTCATGCTGGTCGTACGAGGCCTGGACGCGTTCGGATCCGCCTCGCACAACGTCGGGCTCCCGGTCTTCGCGTCGACCGCGCACGCGTCCGATCCCGCGGCCTTCATGAGCCTTTTCTGGTCCGCATGGGCGGTCGGTGGCCTGCTCTCGTACCGGATCTTCGGCAGGCGCGTGCGGAACGATGCAGGCGGGGAGTCCGGATTCGCGCTCGGTACCTGCGTGATGTCCGTCCTCTTCATTCTCGCCTTCACCGCGCTGCCGCTGCCCCTCGTACCCGTCGTGGCCGTTGGGGCCGGGCTTTCCGACGGTTACACCGAGATCTCCTACACCTCACGGCTCCAGGCGGTCCCGGAACGGGACCGCGGCGGGGTCTTCGGGTTGTCGTCGATGCTGGAGAGCGGCGGGATGGGAACCGGGATGCTGCTGAGCGCCACGCTGCTCGGCATCTGGTCGCCGCTGACCGTCGTGGGGTTCTCGCACGGGATCGCCATCACGCTCGCGCTGGCCTTCCTGGCCTTCTCCCTCGTACGGCGTGGCGGATCCGAGCCCGCCGGCACACGCCTCGGTCCGGCCCTGAGTGCGCCGGGCCGGGCCGCCACCGGTGAAGGACAGGCCCGGCCGGAACGAGGTGCCGCGTGAACTTCGACGAACTGATGTGCCGGCTCCGTGAAGAGGACGTGCTCCTGTCCGCCGAGGGCGAGGTGCTGCGCTTCGACGCACGGACCGGGGTCGTCGGCGACGCGTTGCTGGACGCGATGCGCGAGCACAAGCCCAGGCTGCTCACGGCGGCGGCCATGACACCGCGCGTCGTCGCGAGCGGGCCGTGTACGTGGACGCAGAACTACGTGATCGCCCGGCATCTGGCCAGCAGGAATCCCCGGACGCTGAACGTCGCCACGCGGCTCGACATCGACGGGCCCCTGGACCTGGCGGCGCTGAACACGGCGTGGACCTACATCGGCGGACGCCACGATGTCCTGCACACCCGCTTCCAGCGGTACGCGGACCGGTTCGTTCAGGAGACGCTCGATGCGGGACCGGAGCCGATCTCCGTGCATGATCTCGGACTCTCGGCGGCCGAGGATCCAGGCGACGCGTTGGACGGGTGGTGCGACGTCCTGGCCGGGCGCCCCTTCGAGATCGACGAGGGGTTCCTGATCCGTGCCGAGCTCGCGCGGGTCGACGATCTGCGCTGGGTTCTCGTGATCGTCCAGCACCACCTCCTCACAGACGCGGTCTCCCTGGGCATCCTGTTGTCGGAGCTCGCCGCCTTCTACGCGGACGCCGTGGCCGGCCGGACGCCGTCGCCGCCACCGACTCCCATGCGCATCGTCGACTACGCGCGGTGGGAACCGACGCAACTGGACGAGCGGAACGTCGACCGGCTGCTGGACTACTGGCGGGACCGGCTTGACGGCGCCCTCTTCGACGTACCGCTACCCGGCGACCTGCCCCGGCCCGATCGGCTCTCCGGCCAGGGCGCGATCGAGGGAGCCAGGGTGAGCCGCGCACTGACGGAGCGGCTTTCGGCGTTCGCCCGTCAGGAGGGCGTGACGTTGTTCGCCGTGCTCCTCGCCGCCTACGCGCGGCTGCTGACCGACCTGGTCGGACGCGACGAGGTCGTGGTGGCCACCAACTCCGCCAACCGCACCAGAAAAGAGCTCGAATCGCTGGTCGGATTCTTGACGACGTCGATCCCGCTGCGGCTCACGTCGCCGCGGCGGGCGACCGTACGCGAGGCGGTGCTGCTGGCGGCGCGCACGGCGGTGGGCGCGCAGGATCACCAGGCGATGTCGACGCCGCGCCTCATCGAGCTGTTGAAGATCAGAGAGCGCCGTGGTGCGGAGCACTTCCCCCAGGCCTTTTTCGTGATGAACCCGCCGCTGACCACCAGCCTGGAGGCCTCCGGGCTGGCGGCGCGCGTGAGCGATCTCGTGATCCAGGGTGCGAGATCCGACTTCGGCATCGCGGTCCTGCCCGATGGCGACGGCTTGGACATCGTCGCCGAGCTGTCGACGGACTTCCTTTCCGTCGGAACGGTGCGGGGCTGGCTACGCCGCTACGTGGAGCTGCTGGAACGCCTCCTCGACGATCCTGCGCGGGAGGTGGCCGGGTGGTAGTTCCCCGAAACCGGTCGGATACCGGACCGGAACAGCATGGACGTCGACCACCCCCGAAGTTTCCGTCGGGATGTCGACGGTCATCGAAAGTCGGTTGTCGAAAGGTGGTGTTCAACATGGAAATCAAGCTCCTCGAGTGCAAGGCGGACGAGGTCGACGCAGCGCGTCTCCAGATGATTCCGTAGTGAGAATCGCGGGGTGCAGGGCTCACGGCCCTGCACCCCGGGTTGGGCATGGTTCGGGAGAAATAATGGGTGATCGAATACCGGAGTTCTCGGAAATCGTCGGCGACGAAGGCGAATTCTTCAAGGACTATTTCCGCAAGAAGACGATGTATCGCCCGCAAGGCATGTCGGGCGATATGAGGCAGCTCCTCTCGATCGCCGACATGGACGCCATCATCCATCAGGAAGGTCTGCGCTCGCCGCTGATCCGCATGCTCGGAAACGGCGTCCCGGCGGCCGGGGAATCCCTCACGAGCAAGCTCTCTCTGCGACGGTCGGACAAGTCGATCGATGATGCTCTGGATCCAGAGAAGATCTACTCGCATTTCCGTGCGGGAAAGACTCTGATTCATAGCGGCCTGAATCACACCCGCCCGAACATCCGGGCGCTCTGCCGGATGATGACGCAGAAATTCGCCGAGAAGTCCGAGGTCGTGGCCTTCCTTAGTCCGGCAGGCCACCAGGGCGGCCCTGTTCACAGCGACCCGACGGATGTCTACATCATCCATCTCGAGGGCACCAAGAAATGGCAGGTATGGCCGACCCCTCAGGTTCGTCGAGCGGGTGACGCCTCCAGCCATCAGGCCTCCGAGCTTCCCGAGCCGATCCTCGACGTTTCACTGCGGCCCGGCGATGTCCTGTACATACCGCACAACACACCGCACATGGCGATCGCCGAAGAGACCGTTTCTCTTCATCTGACGGTCATCGCTGGTCCGCGAATGTGGTCACAGCTCCTCCTGCCGATCATTCAGGAGATACTCCATGACAGCCCGGAGTTCTGGGCGACGCCGTACCTGGATGATGGCGCCGGCGACCACTGCAAGGAGCTGGGCGACAAGCTCGAAGAGCTGATCGAAAGGCTCCGGAAGGTCGACGTCGACGACGAGCTTCGGCGGGCGCAGGAGAACGGACGCGCCTACCGCGGAGTGCGCCAGGGTGGCGGTTTTCAGAAGATGGCGTCCGCCGATGCCGTCGAGGCCGGTACCACGCTGATGGCCGTCGAAGGCGCGACGACGTTCCACGAGGCGATGGACGGCGAAAGCAGGGTCATCGTCCTCGGGAACACCCTGCAGATGCCGGATGCCGTCGTCGCCGCGCTGAAGTCCGCACGCTCACGCGGTCCGTTCGCGGCCGGCGAGTTCCTGGCCGGAGAGCACGCCCATGAGTCGCTTTCGACCGCCAAGCGGTTGCTGCGGCTCGGGGCCCTCGAGATCGCGACAGGAAGCCGGTCGTAGCCATGACCGGACAACGGCCGCGTGTCGCCGTCGCCGTCGTCGGCATGGCCTTCCGTTTTCCGGGCGCCGACACCCCGGAGGATTTCTGGCGGATCATTCGCGACGGTGAATGCCGGATCCGGAGGTTCACCGACGCCGAGCTCGCCGCCGCGGGCGTGTCGGCGGAACGCCGGCGGCAGCCCGGCTTCGTCGGCGCCAGCGGCATTCTGTCGGGTATTTCCGGATTCGATGCCGACTTCTTTCACATGAGCGCGCGGGAAGCGACCGTCACCGATCCGCAGCACAGGCTCTTCCTGGAGTGCGCCTACCACGCGCTGGAGAACGCGGGCTATCCCAGTGAGGTTCCCGGGACCCGGATCGGCGTCTACTCGAGTACCGGCTATCGCCTGTACCCGATGCAGGACTACCTGCTGAACAACGTCCTGCGCGATCCGGTCGCCGACGACTGGGTCTCCGGGTTGGAGGTGGGGCTCGGTAACTTCCCGGACTTCACCGCGACGCGCACCGCGTTCCGCCTCAACCTGACCGGTCCCGCCATCAACGTCCAGGCCGCGTGCACGAGCTCCCTGGCCGCCGTTCAGCTCGCGGCGCAGTCCGTGCTCGCCGGTGACTGCGATCTCGCGCTCGCCGGTTCGACGGCGGTGCATGTGCCGCAGGTGCTCGGCTATCGCCACGCGAAGGGTTCGGTCCTTTCGCGGAGCGGCCGGTTGCGGCCCTTCGACGCCGCGGCCGACGGAACCATCGGTGGTAACGGGGTGGCCGCCATCGTGCTCAAGCGGCTGGATCGCGCGATCGAGGACGGCGACACGATCCACGGTGTCATCCGCGGCTGGGGTGTCAACAACGATGGAGCACGTAAGACCACGTTCACGGCGCCCAGCGCGGCGGGGCAGCGGGAGGCGATACGCCGTGCCCTGGCCGCCGCGGGTCTCAGCGCGGACCTGATCGGATACCTCGAGACGCACGGGACCGGCACGCTGAAGGGCGACCCGATCGAGTTCGAGGCGGCCACCGCGGCGTTCCGCGAGGACACGGACCGTACTAGTTACTGCGCGATCGGCGCCGGCAAGGCGAACATCGGCCACCTCGACGTGTGCTCGGGACTCGCCGGACTGATCCGGGTGCTGCTGGTGCTGAAGCACCGCGTGATCCCGCCGGTCGCCGGCTTCACTGAGCCCAACCCCGCGCTCGACCTCGCCGGCAGCCCTTTCTACATCCCGCGGACCGCCCGTCCCTGGCCCGAGACCGGCGTGCCGCGCCTGGCGGCTCTGAGCTCGATGGGGGTCGGCGGCACGAACGTGCACGTGATCGTTGAGCAGGCGCCCGAGCCCAGGGCGCGTTCCGTGGACGTCCCCGTCCCCGGCGTGGTGCTGGTGTCCGGCCGGAGCGCCGACGCACTGGCCGCCAACGCCCGCGCCCTGCGTACCCACCTGCGCGATCATCCAGGTACGGAGCCGGCCGACCTGGTCACGACGGCCGCCGTGGGGCGCCTCCACCTCAACCACCGGCTGGCGGTACGCGGCGCGAGCCCCGCCGCGGTCGCCGACGCGCTCGATGGCTGGCTCGGTGAGGCACGGACGAACGCGACGCGCTCGTTGATCGCGGGTGTACTGCCCGCCGACCCACGGCGTCGTACGACGCGTCCCGCCATGCTCTTCACGGGCCAGGGCGGCATGTACGAGGGCGCCGCGGCCGTACTGTCCCAGCGGTTCGGCGCGGTGCGGGAGGCGATACAGGAGTGCGCGGAGCTGCACGGAGGCTCCCTGCTCACCGCCCTGACGGGCGAGCACGACCCGGCGGGGAACGCCACCGGTCCGGCTCCGGTCCAGCCGACGTTGTTCGCCCTGCAGTACGCCATCACCCGCCTCTGGCAGTGGATGGGCGTACGGCCGTGCGTGGTCGCCGGCCACAGCCTTGGGGAGTACGCGGCGCTGTGCGCCGCCGGAGCCCTGTCGATGGAGGACGGCCTGCGCCTCACCGCGGAGCGCGAGCGGCTCATGCGTCGCTACTGCGAGCCCGGCGCGATGGCCGCCGTCCCGGTGGACCGGCCGACCGCGGCGCGGCTCGTCGCGGAGGTCCAGGGCCTGGAGCTCGCCGCGGTCAACGGCCAGGGCGCGGTGGTCCTCGCCGGCCCGGATGAGGCCGTGAACCGGCTGGACGCGCTGCTGTCGGCGAGCGGTGTCCGCGCCGAACGGCTCGAGGTCGGGTACGCCTTCCACACCGCGGCGATGGATCCCCTGCTGGAGGAGTACCGCGCCGTACTGACGGACACCGCGTTCCGGCCCGTGACGGTGCCGTTCGTCAGCGGTCTCGACGGGGTGGAACGGCCGGTCGGCTGGGCCCCGGACGCGGACTACCTCCTGCGCCACGTACGCGAACCCGTGCGCTTCGACGAGATGGTGCGTACGGCCGCCTCCGGCGGCGCCCCGCTGCTGGAGATCGGACCGCACGGCACGCTCAGCGCGCTGGCTCGCAGAGAGCTGCCGGACGTACGCGCCGTGACCACCCTGCGCCGTGGCGCCGGCCTCGAGCAGGTGTGGGACGCCGTCTCCACCCTGCACTGCGCCGGGGTCGAGATCGGCTGGGCGGCGCTGCTGGACGGCGCCGACGGCAGGCGGATCGCGCTGCCCGGCTACGAGTTCCAGCACAGAACCTACTGGTCAGGGCCAGAACCCGTCCTCGACGGGAGCCAACCGGCGGACGAGTCAGAGATGGAGCAGAACATGGCAACAGCCGACCGTGTCCTTAGGCACGTCATCGAGTTGACCGCGCGTCATCTCGGCTTCGCGCCAGCGGACATCACCGGGGAGAGCACCTTCTTCGACCTGGGTGCGGATTCCCTGCAAACGATCAACATCCTGCGTGACCTCGAACAGGAGTACCAGGTCAAGGTGGGTATGCGGGAAATCTTCGAGGACGCGAACACTCCCGTACGGCTCACCGAGCTGATCATGCGGCGGCAGGGCGACCCCACCGGCGGCGGGACCCGCCCGGGTCCGCTGCGCGCCGTCGAGCCGTTGCCCGCCGCCCCGGCTCCGGAGGGTCCCGAGCCCCTCGGTCGCGGGCCCGTGGGCTACGGGAACCCGGCGCCGGAGCCGAACGGAAACGTCCTCCCGTTCGAGGCGGTTCCAGACCCTGACCGCGTGACGCGGCAGGAGGTGGAGGCACTCGCCCAGCAGGTCAGGCAGCTCGCCCGGATCCAGCTCCAGATGATGTCCCAGCTGGAACGGCTCCTCGACCGGCAGCCGGTGACGGCACCGAACGGGTGGAGGCACGAATGACCGGGATGAACGAGCTGGACGCGGAGATCCAGCGGGATCTGGCCGCGATGACCGAGCTGTCGGGACGCATCGCGGGACGGCTCGGAGACGCCGAGACGGAGCGGCCCGAGGAGGAGCGGGCGCGGGTGCACGGCCCGCGCGTCACGGTCTCACGCTCGTCGGGAATGGTCGGCGAGGACTCCGCGGGCTCGCAGCAGGCGCACCTGGCCGACCTGGTCCGGCGGTACACCGCCAGGACGCGCACCTCGAAGGAGCTCGCGCAGCGTACGCGCCGGGTGCTCGCCGACAGCCGCGCGGTCGTCGGCTTCCGCGGCGGCACGAAGGAGATGCTCTACCCGATCGCCGGGCGCGGTGCGCGCGGCTCGTGGCTGGAGGACGTCGACGGCAACCGCTACGTGGACATCACGATGGGGTTCGGTGTCCTTCTTTTCGGCCACGAACCGGAGTTCGTGACGTCCGCCGTGCAGGCCCACCTGTCGCGTGGCATCCAGCTCGGCCCGCGTGCCGTCGAGACCGGTGAGACCGCGGAACTCCTGGCCGAGCTGACGGGCATGGAGCGCATCGCCTTCGCCAACTCCGGTACGGAGGCCAACGCGGCGGCGATCCGGCTGGCGCGCGCCGCCACCGGCCGGCACAAGATCGTGGTATTCCACGGTTCGTACCACGGCCACGCGGACAACGTGCTCGGCCGCTCGTCCGGCTCCGGACCCGACCGCCGCACCGTCCCCGTGTCGAGCGGCATCCCCCCGAGCGCGGTCGCCGACCTCCTGGTCCTGGACTACGGCGACCCGTCGAGCCTGGAGACCATCGAGCGGCACGCCGACGCGATCGCCGCGGTCATCGTCGAACCCGTGCAGAGCCGCAACCCCGCGTTGCGCCCCGTGGAATTCGTACGGGAGCTGCGCCAGGTCACCCACCGGCACGGCATCGTGTTGATGTTCGATGAGATGCTGACCGGCTTCCGCCCGGCGTTGCGCGGCGCGCAGGAGCTCTTCGGCGTCGTGCCCGACCTCGCGACCTACGGCAAGGTGCTCGGCGGAGGGTTCCCGATCGGCGCGATCGCCGGCAGCTCCGCGATCATGGACGGCGTCGACGGCGGGTACTGGCAGTACGGCGACGACAGCTTCCCGCCCGCCGACACCACGTTCTTCGGCGGTACATACCTCCAGCATCCGGTGTCGATGGTCGCGGCCAAGGCGGTCCTGACGTTCCTGAAGGAGCAGGGCCCCGGACTGCAGGAGCGGCTGAACGCCCGCACCGACGGGCTCGCCACCACGCTCAACACCTTCTTCGAGGAAGAGGACTTCCCTCTCCGCATGCGCCACTTCGGTTCGATGTTCCGGTTCGAGCACCGCGCCGACCTGGAGTTGCTGTACCACCACCTCATGCTGCGCGGCGTGCACGTCTGGGAGTGGCGCAACTTCTTCCTGTCCACCGAACACTCCGACGACGATCTCGCGTACATCGTCGACGCGGTGCAGGGGTCACTGCGCGAGCTGCGCCGTGCGGGCTTCTTCCCGGACACGCGCCCCGTGCCGCGGCCCGTCGCGGCGCCCACCCCGGCCACCACGGCCACCACGGCCGAAGAATCCGCGATGCGGTTCGAGCATCGCGTCCCCGACTTCAGCATCTATTTCTTCGGCGACTATCCCCAGGAGGAGTCGCACGCCGACGGCAGGTATGACGAGCTCATGCGGACGGCGCGGTTCGCCGACGAGCACGGTTTCCACGCCCTCTGGATGCCCGAGCGGCACTTCCACTCCTTCGGCGGCCTGTTCCCCAACCCGGCCGTCCTCGCCTCGGCCCTCGCCCGCGAGACCAGCAGGATCAGGCTGAACGCCGGGTCCGTCGTCCTCCCCCTCCACGACCCGATCCGGGTGGCGGAGGAGTGGTCGATGGTCGACAACCTCTCCGGCGGGCGGGTCGGGATCGGGTACGCCAGCGGCTGGCACGCGAACGACTTCGTCTTCTTCCCCGACCGGTACGGCCGGCACAAGGACGTGATGTACGAGCAGCTCGCACAGGTTCGATCGCTGTGGCGGGGCGAAGGGCTCCGGCGGCTCACCGGTGACGGCGAGCGGGAGGTGCACCTGTTCCCCCGGCCGGTACAGGAATCGCCGCCGATGTTCACGGCGGTGGTCTCCAACCCCGCGTCGTACGTGCTGGCCGCCCGGCATGACCTGGGCATCATCACCAACCTGATGTCGCAGAGCCTCGAAGAGCTCAGCGAGAACATCGCGCTGTACCGCCGGACGCGCGAGGAGCACGGGCTCGATCCGGACGCCGGCCGGGTGGCGGTCATGCTCCACACCTTCCTCGGGGCCGACGACGGCCGCGCGAAGGCCGAGGCGTACGAACCGCTCTGCCGCTACATGCGATCGTCCCTGTCGATCTTCGGGTCGTTCACCAACAGCCTCGGCTACAACGTCGACCTGGCCGCGCTCAGCGAGGACGACCTCGATGTCCTCTTCCGCCGCGCGTACCGGCGCTACTGCGACGACCGGGCACTGATCGGCTCGGTCGAGAAGGCGTGGATCACCGTGGACGCGGTGCGTGCCGCGGGCGCCGACGAGATCGTCTCGCTGGTCGACTTCGGTGTGGCGCCGGACGCGCTCCGTACCGGCCTGGACCATCTCGACACGCTTCGCCGGCGCTACCAGGAGAGCGGCGACGACGACCGGCAGACGGTGACGCTGGGGCCGGACGCCGGAGGCAGCCCCCTGTCGGCGGGCCAACGGGGCCTTTGGACCTTCGAGCGCACCTTTCCCGGGCGACACGCCTACAACGAGATCCAGGCGATCCGGCTCGATGGGCCGATCGACACGCGGGCCCTCCAGGCGGGGTTGGAACGGCTCGTGGCGCGGCACGGGCAACTGCGCACGGTCTTCCGCGAGGTACGGGGCGAGCCACGTCAGTTCACGCTCCCTGAGGCACCGGCGGACTTCGCCGTACTGGACCGTACGGGCGCGGCCGACGAGGCCGAGGCGATCCGGGAGGTCATGGCGGAGCAGAGCCGCCACCGCTTCGACCTGGAGAAGGTCCCGCCGTTCGTCTCACGCCTGGTACGGCTCGACGCGGCGCGCCACGTGCTGGTGCTGGCCTTCCACCACATCGTGGTGGACGCCACGTCCGCCGCGGTCATCGCGCGGGACCTGTCGGTCCTCTACCAGGCGGAGCGGACCGGCACCACGCCGCGGCTTCCCGGCCTCACCCGCACCTACCCCGAACTCGCCGCGAGCGGCGACGAGACGGACGGGGTGCACGAGGGCCTCGCCTACTGGCGCGAGGTGCTGGCCGGAGAGCTCCCCTCGCTCGAGGCGCCGCACGACCGGCCGCGCCCCGAAGAGATGACCTTCGAGGGGCACGGGATCTTCCACACCCTCGACGCCGCGCTGTCGGACCGGCTGCGGGCGCTCGGCCGCGAGCGTCGGTGCACGCTCTTCATGACGCTGCTCGCCGGCTACGCGGCCATGCTGCACGCGGTCACGGGACAGGACGACGTCATCATCGGCACACCCGTGGACGCCCGGCCGCGCGGGGCGGAGGACGTCGTCGGATTCTTCCTGAACACGATCGCGCTGCGGCTCGACCTCTCCGGCGACCCGGACTTCGGCACGCTCCTCGACCGGATACGAGGCGCCGCGCTGGACGCCTACGACCACGCCGACGTTCCCTTCGAGGCCGTCGTACGGGCGGTCGCGCCGCCGCCGAGGATCGACCGGACCCCGGTGTTCCAGGCGTTCGCGGAGTTCGAGAAGGGCGAGCCGATCCGCCTGGAGCTGCCGGGCGTACGTGCCACCGTCCTCGATGTGGGCCCGGACCGGGCGGTCACCGACCTGACCATGGCCTTCATCGACCGGCCCGAGGGCATCCGCTGCCAGCTGGAGTACAGCGGTGACCTGTTCGACGCGGCCACCGCCGAGGGTTTCCTCCGGCGCTTCCGCGAGATCCTGGACCGCGCCGTGGAGGCGCCGGACACACCGTTGTCGCTGCTCGCGGCGGCTGACGTGGACGATGTGCCGCCGGAATGGCAGGACGGGCCGGCCGTCCCGGTGGAGAAGGTCACCGTCCACGAACTCGTCGCGCGCCGGACCGCCGAGGCACCGGACCGGCCGGCGGTCATTCACGGTGACACGGTCCTGACCTACGCGGAGCTGGACGAACGGGCCGGCCGTCTCTCGGCCATGATCAGGGAACGGGTCGGCGATCCCCCTCCGGACGCTCTGCTGGCCCTGTGGATACCGCGCTCACCCGAACTCATCGTGGCGATGCTCGCCACGCTACGGGCGGGATACGGGTACCTGCCGCTGGATCCGGGCCTGGGCTCGGCCAGGGCGACCAGCGTGCTCACCGAGTGCGGCGCGGACGGGCTGATCCGGGGCGCCGAGCCCGCACCGGACCTCCCGCCCGGCGTGCCGGTTCTCACGGTCGGCGACGTACCGGGGCAGCCGGGCCGGGCGGCCACGCCGGAGGCGGGCGACCCGGACGCCCTCTGCTACGTCGTGCACACCTCGGGAAGCACCGGCCGGCCGAAGGGGATCGCGGTCACGCACCGCAATGTGGTCAACCTGTGCCAGTGGCATCATCGGCGATTCGGGTTCACCGCCGACGATCGCGGTGCCGTGGTCTGCACCCAGAGCTTCGACGGCTCGGTGCTTGAGATCTGGCCCGCGCTGACCGCCGGAGCATCGCTCGCCATCGCCGACGAGCGGACCCGGCTGGATCCCGCGGCGCTGGCCGGCTGGTACTCGGCCACGGGCGTGACCTTCTCGTTCCTGCCGACCTCGCTCGGTGAGGCGGTCCTCGCCGTGGACACGGGCCGGACCACGCTGCGCCACCTGGCCGTCGGCGGCGACGCGCTGCGGACCCGGCCACGGCACGGAACCCCGTACGAGCTGGTCAACATCTACGGGCCCTCAGAGGTCACCGTGCTGTGCGCCTCGGCGGCCGTGGCGCCGCAGGACGGCGACGCCCCCATCCCACTCGGCCGGCCGATCGACAACGCGCGGCTGCGCATCCTCGACGAGACGGGACGCCCGGTCCCGGCCGACACCATCGGCGAGCTGTACGTCGGCGGTGCCGGCGTCGCCGCGGGCTACCGGCACCTGCCGGGGCAGACCGCCGCACGCTTCGTCACCATCGATGGTGAGGTGGATCGGCTGTTCCGTACCGGCGACCTGGTGCGGTGGAACGACGAGGGAGAGCTGGAGTTCCACGGACGCGCCGATGACCAGGTGAAGATCCGTGGTTTCCGGGTCGAACCCGAGGAGGCCGCCCACCACCTCGCCCGGATCAACGGGGTGCGCGAGGCGGCGGTCGTGTCGCGGCGGACCACGAAGGGCGAGGCGTATCTCGCCGCCTTCGTCGTTCCGGCCGACTCCGTACCGGCCGGGTCAGGGCGGCAGGCCATGGTCGAACGGTTCGCGAGCGCGCTGGCCGACCGGCTGCCGGAGTACCTGGTGCCACGCAACTGGGCGCTGCTCGACACGCTTCCGCTCAACGGCCACGGGAAGCTGGACCGCGGCGCGTTGCCGGAGACACCATTCGTGACGGCGGCGGGAGCGTACGGGTGCCCGTCCGACACCGAGGCCGTGCACCGGCTCCGCGAGCTGTGGTCCGAGGTCTTCGCGCTCCCCACGGAGGCCATCGACCTCGACACGTCCTTCTTCGCGTTCGGCGGGCATTCGATCAACGCCATCAACCTGATCAACGACGTACGGGAGAGGTTCGGCGTCGACTATCCACTGACGCGCTTCTACCAGCGGCCGACGGTACGCGCGATGGCGGAGTACCTGGAGGAGACCGGCAGCACGGCCGAACGCGTACCGTCCGAAGCCCCGGACACTCGCGTACAGGGTGCGCTGTGAGACTCAGCCGATCTGGCGGTTGCGTCCGGCGAGGAGGCCGGCGATGAGTTGCGGCACCATGAGCGCCGCCATGAAGACGAGGGGTGCCCGCCAGTCGCCGTCCTGCTGGTAGAGGGCTCCGACCACGATGGGGCCGGGGATCGACAGCAGGTAGCCGGCGCTCTGGGCGAAGGCGGACAGGCGGATCACGGTCGCGCTGTCGCGGCCTCGCATGCCGATCATCGTGAGGGCCAGCGGGAAGGAGCAGTTGGCGACGCCGAGCAGGACGGCCCAGAGCCAGGGCGCGGCGGCCGGGTCCGCCCACAGACCGGCGTACCCGGCGAGGCCGAAGGCTCCGATCGCGAGGGCGACGCCGCTCTGGTGGCGTAGCCGCCCGGCGACGGCGGACAGGACGAAGGAGAGCGGAACGCCCAGAACCGAGGTGACGGCGAACAGCAGACCTGCGGTTTCGGCGGACAGTCCCGCGTCGCGGAAGATCTGCGGCAGCCAGCCGATGATGACGTACGCGGCGGTGGCCTGCAGGCCGAAGTAGACGGCGAGCGCCCAGGCGGTCGCGCTGCGGGTCATCCGTACGTCGGCCGCGGCGATGCCCGGCGCTCGGCCGGTGGATCGGGTGGCGAGCACGAGCCAGGGCGGCACCGCGACGGCCGCGAGGATCGCCCAGGCTCCGAGGCCGACCCGCCAGTCGCCACCGAACCTCCCGGCCAGCGGAACCGTGACGGCCGCGGCGGACGAGGCGCCCAGGTTGAGGGCCATGGAGTACAGGCCGGTCATCGCGCCGATGCGCTGCGGGAAGCGCTGCTTGACCACGACCGGCAGCAGAACGTTCAGCACCGCGATCCCGGCGAGCGCGAGGGCGCTCAGCGCGACGAACACCGTGGTGGTCGCGGCGAACGACCGGAGCGCCAGGCCGGCCACGAGTGCCGCCGTGCCGATCGCGATGACGCCTTCGGGCCCGTACCGGCGGGCGAGACGGGGAGCGGCGAAGCCGACCAGCGCGAAGCAGACGGCCGGTACCGACGTGAGCAGCCCGGCGGCGGTGGCGCTCATGCCGAGGTCGGCACGTACCTCCTCGAGTACGGGGCCGAGGCTGGTGACCGCGGGCCGCAGGTTGACCGCGGCCAGCACCAGTCCGGCGAGCGCGAGGCGCCGGGGCCAGACCGACGTTGCTTCCTTGTTCACCACGGGGGGTTCTCCTCGAACGCCGGCTCCTCATCCGATCGTATAATCATAGGATGAATCTTGGTCCAGTCCCGCGCCCGTCAGGGCTGTTCGACCGTGTGGTGGCCCAGCTCCGCCACCAGATCACGTCCGGTGCGTGGCCGGTGGGCTCGCGCATCCCGACCGAGCCGGAGCTGGTTCAGCGGCTCGAGGTGGCCCGCAACACCGTACGAGAGGCGGTACGGGCGCTCGCGCACAACGGGCTACTGGACATCCGTCAGGGGTCGGGCACGTACGTCGTGGCGACCAGCGAGCTGGCCGGGGTGATGCAACGCCGCTTCGCCACCGCCGACCAGAGTGACGTGATCGAGCTGCGCGGCGCCCTTGAGGCGACGGCCGCAGGGCTGGCCGCCGGCCGGCGTACTGAGGAGGACCTGCGCCGGCTGGACGCGCTGCTGGCGCGACGCGAGGAGGCGTGGGCGTCCGGAGACCGCGATGCCTTCGTGGACGCGGACGCCGCCTTCCACCTGGCGGTCGTCGCCGCCTCCCGCAACGAGGTCCTGGCCGAGCTGTACGCCGACCTCGGAGCGGTGATCCGGGACTCGCTGCGCGACCACTTCAGCGCCGAGCTGCCTGCCGGCGAGTACATGGACCACGCCCTGCTGCTCGACGCGATCCGGGCCGGGGCCGCGGACACGGCCGCCGCCGAAGCGGCGTCCCACACGTCCGGGCGCTGAGATCGGGAAGGTCAGAGCCTTGTCCAGCGCTGTTGGTGCCGGGGTCGTTCCCGACGGCCCCCACTAACAGAAACGGACCACCGTATGACCATCGTGACCCACGCGGAAGACCGTGATGCTCTCCTGGAACGGGACCAGCGTTTCTTCGATGACCTGGTCGCCGCGGACGCGGCCCGGCTGGAGAAGTTGCTGGCGGAGGACTTCGTCCTGGTCGCCGTCAACGACGGATCGACCGTCACCAGGGCGGACCTACTCGAAGCGATCACCTCGGGCGGCCTGCGGTTTCCCGCGATCCAGCCCCATCATGCGGAAGCCATCGTGCGTCGCTTCGGGGACGTCGGCATCGTCGTCGGCCGTACGAGCATGAGCTTCACCGGCCCGGACGGCACCGACGTCACGACCGGCAGCCGCTACACCCACGTCTTCACGCAAGACGGCGCCGCCGGATGGCGCCTGGTCTCGGCCCAGGGAACGCCGATCGGCTGACGCCGGTCGCGTAGAGAAGCCGGCCCGGGGTCGCCCGGGCCGGCGTCTCAGGTGCTGTGACGTCGAATCAGCAGGTCGGGCAGCAGGTGGTGTGGTCCCGCAGAACGTAGCCGTCGCGGTCGGGGTGTTCGGCGCCGTGGCCGTAGATCCACTGGCGGCCGAGGTCGTCGTCGTACATGGCGATGATCGTCACGTTGAAGCCGCGGTCCGGGCTCAGGGTGAACAGGTACGACGTGCCGCCGCCGGTGTTGAAGCCGGCGTAGAACGGGGCGTTCTCGATCGTCTTGCACAGTTCGTCGGCCGAGGCGGGGCCGGCGGCGGCCGTGGTAAGTGCGCCGGCTGTCAGGCAGGCCGCGGCCACCGACAGCAGCTTCTTCTTCACGTCGAAATCCCTTTCTGGGGGGTGCGGGCGGTCCCGGCACCGATGCGTTTCACGTTCGGCGGGAACGGGCGCGCCCTACGTTTCCGCCTAGCCGCCGGGAGACCCCGGTCTCGTCGGCTCGGCTTGATCGTATGGATCGGCGCGCTCCCGGGCGACCGGAACGCATGGCAACCGCTTCCCAAACGCCCCCATGGCGAAAAGGAACTGTGTGCGGCGCCATCCCTTGATGGCGCCGCACACAGTCGCGTGTCAGACGACGCTGATACCCGGCATCGGGCAGAGCATCTGCTTCTCGGCGTGGAACTGCTTCTTGGCCGCCCACCGCACCGTCTTGCCGGGCTGGACGGGCACGAGGACCTGGGCGTAGTCGAGCGCCGTCGCCTTGGTCGTGGTGAAGTGCACGACGATCTTGTAGGTGACCGGCTTCCGCCCAGGGTTGGTGGCGGTGCCCTCCGCGCCCCAGCCGCCGGGGACTGCCGCGCACTTGGTCTGGACGACGTTCTTACGGATGCTCGGCTGATTCGCGACCTTCGCCGGTACGGGGTTGGCGGCGGGGTTCGGTGCTCTGGACACCGCCGCGGCGTTGTGGATGGCCTGCCCGCCACCTGCACCACATCCTGCGACCAGGCCCGTGGCCAGGATTCCGAGCGCGGCGACCTTTACCGTCGAAAATGTTCCTATATTCACCGAATGACTCCCCGAATATCGACTACAGAACGGCTATAAACACACCGTCAATGATCACATGATCGGCCACTGGTATCGACACCGGCCATTGTCATTAAATGACGTTGATTCGACTCAGCGGAGCAGTGACTCCGTCCACATCGTGAAGTCCCGACGCGCCGCCGTTCATCTCGCCGTGCGCATGGGTGGTCGACTTCGAAGGGCATTTGCCCGCCTCTTAGTCGGCGAAATGGTCATCCGAACCGACCCGCGAGGCGGCGGAATAGGTTCGGGGTGGCCGCTCTCAGGCGTGCCGGGAGCTGGAGCCAGCCGGGGACGTAGATCTCCGGCAAATCGCGTTCGATCGCGTGGACGATGGCGTTCGCGACGCGTTCGGGCGGAATCGGGCTGGGGTGGCGGCGGGCGTACGGGGTGCCGCGGCGGGCGAAGAACTCGGTCCGTACGACGCCGGGCAGGATGACCGAGACACCGACCCCGCCGGCGCCCTGTCGACCCGGCTCCGGCCGGGCGCTGGTCCTGGCGGGCTCCGGCAGGATCCCGGTCCTGTCGGGCACCCTTTGGCCGGACTCTCGGACATCGGGTCGGGGTAGTTCCCGGCGTAGGCCTTCGGCAAAGATGAGGAGGCCGGCCTTGGTGGCGGAGTAGACCGCTTCGTCGGGTACGCCTAGGGCGCCGGCGATCGAGGCGACCAGCACGATGTGGCCGCGACCGCGCTCGAGCATGCCCGGCAGCAGGCAACGGGTCAGGAGCATGGGGGCGGTCAGGTTGACCGTGACCAGGCGTTCGATCTCGTCGTGCGGCATTCGTGAGAAGGGACCGGCCCAGCCGAGGCCGGCGTTGGCGACCAGGATGTCGACCGGGGCCGCCAGCGAGGCCAGGGCGGCCGCGTCGGTCGCCAGATCGGCGACGAGCACGCGCCCGCCGGTCTCGGCGGCGACCTCGTCGAGCCGGCTGCGGTCGCGGCCGGTCAGGGTGAGGTGTGCGTCCGCGCCGGCCATGGCCCGTGCGGTGGCCGCGCCGATGCCCGAGGACGCACCGGTGATCAGCACGCGGCTGCCCTTGAGTCTCATGATCGGATGGTGCCCCGCCAGCCGACCCGCGAAAGCGATGCGACAAGACCACGGCCCCGCGAAAGCCGAGGAGGGCGTGCGGGCGGGGGTGAAAGCGGGTATCGGGTCAGGTCAGGGGCCTGTTCCGTAAGAAGCCGGCACGGGTCAGAACGGCGGGTCGGCGGTGAAGGTTCTCATCGTGTTGGCGGCGGCCTGTTTGCTCGGAATCGGCTTCGTCGCCCAGCAGCACGCGGCGTATCGGGAGCCGTTGGGCGAAATGCTGCGCCTGCGGTTGCTGACGCATCTGATCCGTAAGCCGTTGTGGTTGCTCGGCATCGGGGCGATGGTCTGCGGTCAGATTCTGGGGGCGGCAGCGCTCGACCAGGCCGACGTCACGCGGGTCGAGCCGTTGCTGGCGACGAACCTGATCTTCGCGCTGGTCTTCGCGCACCTGATCTACCAGGAGCCGCTGGACCGCACGATCTGGTGGGGCGGGGTGCTGGGGCCGGTGAACGACGAGATCGCGGTGACGCTGGCGGTCCTCGCCGCCGCGAGCAACGCGCTCGCGTCCGTACTGCAGCGGCGTGCCGCGCGGTCGGCGCCGGCGAGCATGGCGTTCCGCATGGAGCTGATCTGGCATCTCATGCGCCGTCCCGCGTGGCTGGGCGGGATCGGCGCGCTCGTCGGGGGCTTCGTCTTCCAGGCCGCCGCGCTCGCCTTCGGCGGACTCTCGCTCGTGCAGCCCCTGCTCGTCGTCGAGCTGCCCTTCACGATGCTGATCGCCGCCTGGATGTTCCGGGTCCGGCTCGGCCGGGAGTCGTGGCTCGCCATCGGCGTCCTCACCGCCGGTCTCGCCGTTCTGCTGGTCGCCGCCCGCCCGGGCGAGGGGCACCAGCACCCGCAGCGGATCGGCTGGGTGATCGCGGTGGTGGTGACGGTGGCCCTGGCCGCAGGCCTGGTCACGGCGGCGCGGCACTCCAGCGGCGTGGTCCGTGCGACCCTCCTCGGGGTCGCTTCGGGCATCGGGTTCGCCTTCACCGCGGCGCTGATGAAGGAGGCGATCCACGTCCTCGAACGGGATCCGTCCGCCCTGCCGGCCGCCTGGTCGCCGTACGCGATGGTGGCGGCCGGCCTGTCCAGCCTGTTCCTGCTGCAGACCGCCCTGCAGAGCGGGCCGCTGGTCGCCCTGCAACCGGCGCTGAACGTCGCGGACCCGGTGGCGAGCATCGCGTACGGCGTCGGGCTGTTCGGTGAGGGGATCCGGCTGGGGTCCTGGGCGGCGCTCGAGCTGCTGGGCGTCGGCCTGATCCTCTACGGCAGCATCCGGCTCGCCCAGTCACCGCCGATCCGCACGTACGCGCGGATCACCCCCTGAGCAGGGCACTCGAACCCGTACAGCGCGGATCCCCGCGCGACCTGCCGTTCGCGCTGGGGCGCATCGTCGAGGGCGTCCAGCGCCGCGAGCAGCGCCGTCTCGTCACGAGCGTGGACGCTGAGACCGGCCTCTTCGAGAGCCGCCGCACCGTCGCGGCCGTGGCCCGGGATCGGCCGGTAGGTGACGACGGGCACTCCGGAAGCCAGCGCCTCCTTGCAGGTCAGGCCGGCGGCGTTGTCGATGACCGCGTACGCGGCTGCCATCAGCGCGGGTACGTCCTCACGCCAGCCGAGCGCGACGCACCCCCGCAGGCGGCGCCGCAGCCGGTCGTTGCGCCCGCAGAGGACGACGGGCACGTATTCGCCGGAGCGCGCGAGGACGCGCGCCGCCGCCGACGCGCGTCCCACGCCCCAGGCGCCGGTCGCGATCAGGACCAGCCGGTCGCCCGGCCGTACGCCGATCCGGTCGCGCACCTGGTCCAGGTCGGTACGTGGCCGGCCGAACTCCGGGCGTACGAGTGGTGCGGTCCGGTACGCCGGGCGGCCCGTCGCGGCGGTCACGCAGAGCGCCACCTCGGCCGTCGGGCACAGGTAGCCGTCGCTCCCCGGGTGCAGCCAGAGCCGGTGCACCGCGAAGTCGGTCAGCACGACGATGCTGGGCACGGCCAACCGGCCGCGTTCGCGCAGATGCCCGGCGGCCTGGGCGGCCAGGTGGAAGGTGGAGGCGACCGCGACCGGCCGCCGCCGGCGTACCAGCCGCTCGAGCCGGGCCGCGAGCAGTGCGGTCAGCGGCGACGTCGACGGCGCCCGGTCCGGCACGAAGAAGATCCGGTAGATCGCCGCGTACAGCCAGGGCGCGTGGCGGATCATCGCGCGGTACGACCAGCGCAGCGCCCGTCCGAGTCGCAGCGGTAGCAGCTCCAGGACGTCGACCACCTCGGCGTCGACGCCGTCCGCGGACAGCCGCCGGGCGAGTTCGGCGGCGGCGCCGTCGTGCCCCGCGCCCATGCTCGCGCTCAGGATCAGCAGGGGTCGCGTCGGCATTCGGGGTACCTCTCGATGGTGAACTTCGTGAGGCCGGCGCTCGGGCTGGCCGGCGTGGCCCTGCTCCACGTCGGCCCGGCCGCGACCTGGCTGCCCGCCGTACGCCGCGGGCTGCCGGGCCTCGCCGGCAGGGGCGCGGCCGGGCACGTCGCGCTCACGTTCGACGATGGGCCGGATCCGCGCTCCACGCCCCGGTTCCTCGATGAGCTGCGGCGGCTCGAGTGCGGGGCGACCTTCTTCGTCCTCGGTGAGCTGCTCGAACGCCATCCGGAGCTCGCCCGCCGCATCGTCGCGGACGGCCACGAACTCGCGGTGCACGGCTGGCGGCACGACAACGCGCTGGTCACACGCCCCGGCCGGGTCATGTCCGAGATGAAAAGAGCGGCCGACCTCGTCTCCGAGGTCACCGGGGTCCGCCCGGCCTGGTACCGGCCGCCGTACGGGGTGCTCAGCGCCGAGGCGCTGATCGCCGCCCGCAGGTGGCGGCTGCGCCCCGTCCTGTGGAGCGTGTGGGGCCGTGACTGGACGGAGTCGGCGACCGCCGCTTCGGTCCTCGCCACGCTGAGGCCCGGCCTGCGCGGCGGCGCGAACGTCCTGCTCCACGACTCGGATCACACGTCGGCGCCGGGTTCCTGGCGCTCGGCGCTCGGTGCCCTGCCGGAGCTGGTGGCTCACTGCCGCACTTCGGGACTCCGCGTCGGGCCGCTGCGCGACCACGGGTTGTCGAATGGTCCACACGAACCGGGAATACCCGACCTGATTTGTCATGAAGCGCGCGACGCGAATTACTAATCCAGCAGCTCAGGCGACCAAAGAAATGGCCATGAATTCTTTACCGCAACGCGGCCCGTTAAAGCTGACAACGGTTTATTGAGCGGCGCACAGGAAAGCTTTCTATTCATGCTTTCGAGTGCTGGCGCCGTCGTAGAGGCGAGGCGGGAGAACTTCCCGGTCGCCTCGCGGCTGCTGCCACGCCGCTACCGCCGCCACCTGCTGGCCGTGTACGGCTTCGCGCGGTTCGTCGACGACGTTGGCGACGAGGCCGCACCCGAGGATCGGCTGCGCCTGCTCGACGTCGTCGAGGCCGACCTGGCCGCCGTGTACGCGGGGAGGGATCCGCGGCTACCGGTCGTACGGGCGCTCGCCCGTACGGTCGAGGCCTGCGCGATCCCGGCCGGCCCGTTCCACCGCCTCATCGAGGCGAACCGGCGCGACCAGGTGGTCACCCGCTACGCGACCTTCGATGACCTGCTCGCCTACTGCGAGCTGTCCGCGAACCCGGTCGGGCACGTCGTCCTTCACGTGTTCGGCGCCGCGACTCCGGCACGGTTCACCCTGTCGGATCGGGTGTGTTCGGCGCTTCAGGTCATCGAGCACTGCCAGGACGTCGGCGAGGACCACGCGCGTGGCCGCGTCTACCTGCCCGCCGAGGACCTGCGCAGCTTCGGCTGTACGGAGGACGACCTGCCCGCCCCGGCGCCGCTGGGCCGCGTGCTCGCCCTCGAGGCCGAGCGCGCGGGCCGCCTGCTGGAGTCCGGCGACCCGCTGGTCGCCTCGCTGACCGGCTTCGCGCGTACGGCGGTCGCGGGCTACGTCGCCGGAGGCCGCGCCACCCTCGCCGCCCTGGAACGGTCCGGGTACCAGGTACTCGGGCGCACCGTACGTCCGCGCACGTCCCGGCTGCTGGCCGAGTGGGCGCGGGTACTGGTGACGGGGAGACAGGGGCGCCGCGGTGCGTGTGCCTGACGCCTACCGGCACTGTGAGCAGGTCGTCCGCGCGCAGGCGCGGAACTTCTCCTACGGCATCCGGCTGCTGCCGCCGCCCAAGCGCCGCGCCCTGAGCGCCGTGTACGCGTTCGCGCGCCGCATCGACGACATCGGCGACGGCGACCTGCCGGCCGCGCAGCGGCTGCACCATCTGTCCGAGGCGCGCATCGCGCTGCGCGACACGGCGCCCGACCCCGGCGATCCGGTCCTGCTCGCCCTGCGGGACGTCGCCCGCCGCTACCCGATCCCGCTCTCCGCGTTCGACGAGCTCATCGACGGCTGCGTCGCGGACGTGCGCGGAGCGACCTACGAGTGCCTCGATGACCTGCTGAACTACTGCCGGTGCGTCGCGGGTTCGATCGGACGCGTGTCGCTCGGCGTCTTCGGCGCAGAGGACCCGTACGCCGCCGCGCCTCTCGCGGACGCGCTGGGGGTGGCGCTCCAGCTCACGAACATCCTCCGGGACATTCGCGAGGACCGGCTGGGCGGGCGGATCTACCTGCCGGCCGAGCACCTCGCACGGTTCAACTGCACGCTGGGCGTCGACTCCGACGGCCGGTTCACCGACCTGCCACGGAACCTGGTCGACCTGATCCGGTACGAGGCGGACCTGGCGTGCGGCTGGTACGACCGCGGCCTGCGGCTGCTGGCCGTGCTCGACCGCCGGAGCGCGGCGTGCACCGCGGCGATGGCCGGCATCTACCGCTCGCTGCTCGACCGGATCGCGACGGACCCCATCGAGGCGCTCGGCGCACGGCTGTCGCTGTCGCGCTGGGACAAGGCGATGGTGGCGGCACGCGCGCTCTCCGGGGCCGGGCGGTGAGCGCCGCGCCCGTCGCCGTCGTCGGTGGCGGCCTGGCGGGCATCACCGCCGCCCTCGCGCTCGCGGAGACGGGCCGCGCGGTCACCCTGTACGAGGCGCGCCCCAGGCTGGGCGGCGCCACCTGCTCGTTCGAGCGGGACGGGCTCATGGTCGACAACGGCCAGCACGTGTTCCTGCGCTGCTGCGAGGCGTACCAGGGCCTGCTGGCCCGGCTCGGCATGACCGGTCACGTGCACGTACAGGACCGGTTCGACATCCGGGTGCTCCGGCCGGGCGGACGACCCGGGCGGCTGCGCCGCGGTGGGCTGCCCGGACCGCTGCACCTCCTGCCGGCGCTGGCGCGGTACTCCCTGCTCGGCCCGGCCGACCGGCTGCGCGCGGTACGGGGGTCGCTCGCGCTGGGCCGTCTCGACCCGGCCGACCCTTCGCTGGACCGGATCAGCCTGGACGGCTGGCTGGCGGGCCACGGACAGCGCGGCTCCGCGCGGCGCCTGCTGTGGGAACTCTTCGCGGTGGCCGCGCTGAACATCGGCATGGAAGCGGCCGCGGTCGGGCCCGCGGCGATGGTCTTCCAGACCGCGCTGCTTCGCCGGGCGGACGCCGCCGACATCGGCGTGCCCACGCTGCCTCTCGGTGACCTGCACGGTACGGCGGCGCGGACCGCCATCCGGGCCCGTGGCGGTGACGTACGCCTGTCGGCGAAGGTCACGGCCGTCGAGCCCGGTCCGGCGATCGTCGTGGACGGCACACGTGTCGAGGCGTCCGCCGTCGTGGTGGCCACCCCGCACGAGCAGGCCGCGGTGCTCGTCCCCACAGAGGCGGCACCCGGCCGGGACCGCTGGCTCGGCCTGGGCGCGAGCCCGATCGTCAACGTGCACGTCGTCTACGACCGGCCGGTCATCGACGTGCCGTTCGCCGCGGTCGTGGACTCGCCCGTGCAGTGGGTCTTCGACAAGACCCGCGTCGCCGGGCTCGAGCACGGCCAGTACCTCGCCGCCTCGGTGTCGGCCGCGGATCGCTGGATCGACCTGCCCACGGCGGAGGTACGCGCCGCGTTCGTCCCCGCGCTGGAGCGGCTCTTCCCGGCCGCGCGGCAGGCGCGGATCACCGACTTCTTCGTCACGAGAGAACGACGTGCCACCTTCCGCCAGGGACCTGGCAGCGGTGAGCTCCGCCCTCCGGCGGCGACCCGGTGGCCCGGCCTCTACCTCGCCGGCGCGTGGACCGACACGGGCTGGCCCGACACGATGGAGGGTGCCGTGCGCAGCGGACTGACCGCGGCCCGTCTGGCCGGGCGTCATCTGAGAAGGAACGGCGCCTCGTGAAGCCCGCGGTTCCGCCGTCCGTGGCGGCCTCCCGTGACCTCGTCGAACCCGTACTCCGCGAGACCGTCGGCCGGCTCGATCCGCTGACGGCACGCGTCGCCCGCTACCACCTCGGCTGGGCCGATCCGGCCGGCCGGCCGATCGCCGCCGGTGGCAAGGCCCTGCGGATCGCGCTGGCGGTGCTGTCCGCGAAGGCGGCGGGTGCCGACGCCCGGGAGGGCGCGACGGCCGCCGCCGCGGTGGAGCTGGTGCACGCGTTCTCGCTGCTCCACGACGACATCATGGACGGGGACACGACGCGGCGGCACCGGCCGGCCGCCTGGACCGTCTTCGGTCCTTCTGCGGCCATCCTGGCCGGTGACGCCCTGCTCACGCTGGCCGCCGAGATCCTCCTGGAGGACGGCGGCCGTGGCGGCGTCCGCGCGACCCTCTGCCTGACCACCGCCACCCGGCACCTGATCGCCGGGCAGGCCCGCGACCTGGAGTTCGAGGAGCGCGCGAACGTGAGCCTCGAGGAGTGCCGCGCGATGTCGGCGGACAAGACCGGCGCCCTGCTGGCCTGCGCCTGCTCCATCGGCGCGCTGGCGATGGACGCACCGGAGCCGCTGGTGGCGGCGCTGGCGGGGTTCGGGGCCGACATCGGCCTGGCCTTCCAGCTCGCCGACGACCTGCTCGGGATCTGGGGCAGCCCGGAGCGGACCGGCAAGCCCGTGTCGTCGGACCTGCAGGCACGGAAGAAGACGCTGCCGGTCGTCGCCGCGCTGGCCGGTGGCACACCGGCGGCCGAGCGGCTCGCCCTGTTGCTGGCCGAACCGGAACCGCTGTCGGACGCCGACCTCAGCGAGGCCGCCCGCCTCGTCGACGAGGCGGGCGGACGGGCATGGGCCGAGAAGGAGGCCGGGCACCGCCTCGACGCCGCCGAGGCCCACCTCGCGGAGGCGGAGATCCCCGAGGACGTCCGCGCGGAGTTTCTCGACATCGCCCGCTTCATCGCATCCCGGGACCACTGACATGACCGCACTCGACGCACCCGCGTCCGCCTCACATACCCGGCTCGCCCTCGACGCGGCGTGCGACCACCTGCTCGGCCTGCAGTCGCCGGTCGGGTGGTGGAAGGCCGAGCTGCAGACCAACGTCACGATGGACGCCGAGGACCTGCTGCTGCGGGAGTTCCTCGGCATCCGTACGGCGGAGGACGCCTCCGAGGCGGCCCGCTGGATCCGCGGCGAACAGCGCGACGACGGGACCTGGGCCAACTTCCACGGCGGGCCCGGCGACCTGTCCACGACGATCGAGGCGTACACCGCGCTGCGGCTCGCCGGTGACCGGGCCGACGACCCGCACCTGCGCGCGGCGGCCGACTTCATCCGGCGGTCCGGCGGCATCGAGGGCGCGCGCGTCTTCACCCGGATCTGGCTGGCGATGTTCGGCCAGTGGTCCTGGTCGGACCTGCCGGTCCTGCCGCCGGAAATGATCTTCCTGCCGCCTTGGTTCCCGCTGAACATCTACGACTGGGCGTGCTGGGCCCGGCAGACCATCGTGCCGCTCACCATCGTGAGCGCGCATCGGCCGGTGCACCCGCTCCCGTTCGACCTGTCCGAGCTGCACAGCGGGCGTCCCGTACGGCGGCGCGGGTCGCGCGGGTGGGAAGCGGCGTTCGGCGCCCTCGACCGCGCCCTGCACCGCTACGAACGGCGTCCGGTCACCGGCCTGCGGCGTGCCGCGCGCAGGCAGGCGGCCGAGTGGATCGTCGCGCGGCAGGAGCGGGACGGGTCCTGGGGCGGCATCCAGCCCCCGTGGGTCTACTCCCTGATCGCGCTGCACCTCGAGGGGTACGCCCTCGACCATCCCGTGATGGCCAGGGGCATCCGCGGACTGGACCGGTTCACGATCCGGGACGAGAAGGGCCGGCGGCTGGAGGCCTGCCAGTCACCGGTGTGGGACACCGCGCTCGCGGTGAACGCCCTGCTCGACGCGGACGTGCCCGGTGACCACGAGACCCTGGTACGCGCCGCGGGCTGGCTGCTCGCCCAGGAGGTCCGCGGGCCCGGCGACTGGGCCGTACGGCGGCCGTCGCTGCCGCCCGGCGGCTGGGCGTTCGAGTTCGACAACGTCGGCTACCCCGACATCGACGACACCGCCGAGGTGATCCTCGCCCTGCGCCGGGTGGGTCACCCGAACACGCGGCCGGCCATCGACCGGGCGACGCGCTGGATGGCCGGTATGGCGTCCCGCGACGGCGGCTTCGCGGCCTTCGACGCCGACAACACCCGCGCGCTCTGCGAGAAGCTGCCGTTCTGCGACTTCGGCGCGGTGATCGACCCGCCGACCGCCGACGTCACCGCCCACGTCGTCGAGGCGCTCGCCGCCGAGGATCCCGGCTCGGAGGTCATGGAACGCGCGGTCGCCTGGCTGCTGCGGGCGCAGGGACCGGACGGGTCCTGGTTCGGCCGCTGGGGCGCCAACCACGTGTACGGCACGGGCGCCGTGCTGCCCGCCCTCGTCGCCGCCGGGGTACGCCCCGACAGTCCCCGCGTACGCCGTGCCGTGGCCTGGCTGGAGGCGCACCAGAACGAGGATGGCGGCTGGGGCGAGGACCTGCGTTCCTACGATGATCCGGACTGGATCGGGCGCGGCGCCTCCACCCCCTCGCAGACCGCGTGGGCGCTGCTGGCGCTACTCGCCGTCGGCGAACGGACCCCGGCGATGGACCGGGGCGTCGCGTGGCTCGTCGGCCACCAGCGCCCCGACGGCACCTGGGACGAACCGCACTTCACCGGGACGGGCTTCCCCGGCGACTTCTACATCAACTACCACCTGTACCGGTTGGTCTTCCCGGTCAGCGCCCTGGGACGGTACGTACGTCTCCTGGCCCGGAGCGGCGAGGTGCCCGAATGACCCGTCTCCTGGTCTGCACCGCGATGGGCATCGAGGCGCGGGCGCTCAGGTGTGGCCTGCCGCCCGACGTCACGGTGGTGCGTACGGGCATCGGGCCGCGCCGCGCCGCGCGTACGGCGGCGGCGCTGCCCGGCTACGACGCGCTGGCGGTGGCCGGCTTCGCCGGTGCGCTCGACGACGGGTTCCGGCCGGGCGACGTGCTGGTCGCGAGCGAGGTCCGCTTCGGCGGCGAGGCGTACCCGTGCCCGTCGGCCGAGCTCCTCGCGGGGGAGCTGACGCGCGCCGGGTTCGATGCGCACGTCGGCCCGCTGATCACCCGCGACCGTCTGATCCTGGAGACCTCGCTTCCGGGCTCCGGCGCGCGCGCCGTGGACATGGAGACCGGACCGCTGGCGAGGGCCGCGGCCGGCCGGCCGTTCGCGGCGGTGCGCGTCATCGTCGACACCCCCCGCCGCCCGCTGCTGCACCCCGCGACCGTACGAAGCGGCCTGACCGCCCGCCGTACGCTGCGCCGCCTCGGCCCGGTCCTGACGCGCTGGGCGGCGGCCACCGGACCCCGGCACGTACTGCTCGCCTCGCCGAGGTCGTTCTGCGCCGGGGTCGAGCGCGCCATCGAGATCGTCGAGCGCGCCCTGGCCCGGTACGGCCCGCCGGTCTACGTGCGCAAGCAGATCGTGCACAACCGGCACGTGGTCGAGGAGCTGGAGCGGCAGGGCGCGATCTTCGTCGAGGAGCTCGCCGACGTACCCACGGAGGCGGTCACGATCTTCTCCGCCCACGGCGTCCCGCCGAGCGTGCGGGAGGAGGCGGAGGGCCGCGGCCTTTACGCGATCGACGCGACCTGCCCGCTCGTCACCAAGGTGCACGCCGAGGCGCGCAGGGCCGCCGCCCGTGGCGACCTCGTCGTCCTGATCGGCCACGCCGGGCACGAGGAGGTCGAGGGGATCCTGGGCGAGGCCCCCGGCTCCACGGTCCTCGTGCAGACCGTCGCCGACGTGAGGACCCTGCCCGCCGCCAGGCGGGTGTCCTACCTCATGCAGACGACGCTCGCCGCCGGCGAGGCGCGGGACATCGTCGCCGCGATCCGGCGGCGCTTTCCCGGCGCCGAGGGTCCGCGGACGGACGACATCTGTTACGCGACGACCAACCGGCAGCACGCGGTCCAGGCGATGGCCTCCGAGGCCGACGTCGTCCTGGTGATCGGCTCCGCCAACTCCTCCAACTCCCGCCGGCTCGCCGAGGTGGCCGTCCGTGAGGGCGCCACCGCCCACCTCATCGACGACCCGGGCGACATCGAGCTGGAGTGGCTCACCGGTATACGTGCCGTCGGGCTCACCGCGGGCGCCTCCGCGCCACCACGGCTCCCAGACGCCGTCATCGAGGCGCTGCGCGGGCTCGGCCCGGTCACCGTCGACGAACGGCCGATGGCCGAGGAGAACATCCGTTTCACGCTGCCGCAGGAGGTCCGGCCCTGATGGCGATGCCGATCCGCCAGAGCCTGCGCATCGGCGGGTACATCCTCCGCCAGAAGCTCCGCAGGCGCGCGAAATTCCCGCTTCTGGTCGAGCTCGAACCGCTCTTCGCCTGCAACCTCCAGTGCGCCGGCTGCGGGAAGATCCAGCACCCCGCCGACGTGCTGAAGCAGCGCATGCCGGTCGAGCGGGCGGTGGCCGCGGTCGAAGAGTGCGGCGCCCCGATGGTCTCGATCGCCGGCGGGGAACCGCTCATGCACCCGCGGATCGCCGAGATGGTCCGCGCGCTCGTCGCTCGGAAGAAGTACGTGTTCCTGTGCACGAACGCGCTGCTGATCCCCAAGAAGATCGACCAGTTCGAGCCGTCGCCGTACTTCGCGTGGACGGTCCACCTGGACGGGCTGCGCGAGCGTCACGACGCCTCGGTGTGCCGGGACGGGGTGTTCGACGAAGCCGTCGCCGCCGTACGTGAGTGCCAGCGCCGCGGTTTCCGGGTCACCACGAACACGACGTTCTTCAACACCGACAGCCCGCAGACGGTCATCGACGTGCTCGACTACCTCAACGACGACCTGCGGGTCGACGAGATGATGCTCTCTCCCGGATACGCGTACGAGAGGGCCCCGGACCAGGACCACTTCCTGGGCGTCCAGGAGACCCGGCAGCTGTTCCGCAAGGCGTTCGCCGACGGCAACCGGCGGCGCTGGCGGTTCAACCACACGCCGCTGTTCCTCGACTTCCTCGAGGGCCGGGTCGACTTCCCGTGTACGGCCTGGGCGATCCCGTCCTACTCCGTCTTCGGCTGGCAGCGCCCCTGCTACCTCATGTCCGACGGCTACGCCGCGACCTACCGGGAGCTCGTCGAGGACACCGACTGGAACTCCTACGGTCGCGGGCGCGACCCCCGCTGCGCCAACTGCATGGCCCACTGCGGCTACGAGCCCACGGCCGTCTTCGCCACCCTCGGTTCCCTGCGCGAGTCGATCCGCGCCGTACGCGAACACTGAAGGCGCACCCGCACGGCCTATCGTGCAGGAGTGCCACCGACGATGCCGAGCGTGCTCGCCCTGGACCAGGGCACGTCCGCGACGAAGGCCCTGGTCGTACGCGCGGACGGGACGATCGCCGGGGCCGCCGAGCGGCCGGTACGGTCCGAGTCCCCCGCGCCGGGCCACGTCGAGATCGACCCCGGCGAGTTGCTCGCCTCGGTCCTCGACGCGGGCCGCGCGGCGCTCGACGAGGCAGCTGAGCCGGTCGGCGCCGTGGCGCTGGCCAACCAGGGCGAGACCGTACTGGCCTGGGACCGCGCCACCGGCCGTCCCCTCTCGCGCTGCCTCGTGTGGCAGGACCGCCGTGCGGTGGAGGTCTGTGACCGGCTGCGCGACCACGCCGGGCGGCTGACCGAGCTGACCGGACTGCCCCTCGACCCGTACTTCTCCGCGCCGAAGATGCGCTGGCTGCGCGACCACGTGACCACCGACGGAGTGGTGACGACCACCGACACGTGGCTGCTCTTCCGGCTCACCGGGGAGTTCGTGACGGACGCCTCCACGGCGTCGCGGAGCCTGCTGTTCGACCTGGCGGAGCGGCGCTGGTCCGACGAGGCCTGCGAGGTCTTCGGCCTCGACGAGGAACGCCCGCGCCTCGTACGGTCCGACGAGATCGCCGGGACGACCTCGGTGTTCGGCTCCGAGGTCCCCGTCGCCGGCGTGATCGTGGACCAGTCGGCGGCGCTGTGGGCGCAGCGCTGCCGCGAGGCCGGCGACCTCAAGTGCACCTACGGCAGCGGCGCGTTCCTGGTCGCCAACTGCGGTGACCGGCCCGCGCACAGCGCCGCCGGGCTGGCCGCCTCCGTGGCGTGGACGCTGGCCGACGGCCCCCGGTGGTGTCTCGACGGGCAGGTCTACACCGTCGGCACCGCGCTCGGCTGGCTGCGCTCGGTCGGCCTGCTCGACGCGGCCGACGACCTCGACCGGCTCGGCGGCACGGTCGACGACACGGCGGGGACGGTGTTCGTGCCGGCGCTCGCCGGGCTGGCGGCGCCGTACTGGGAGCCCGAGGCGACCGGCGGGTTCCTCGGGCTGAACCTCGCCGCCACCCGCGCCCACCTCGTACGCGCCGTCTGCGAGGGCATCACCGCCCAGGTCGCCGACCTCGCCGCGGCGGCCGTCACGGACCTTGGCCACCCGATCACGCGGCTGCGCGTCGACGGCGGTTTGACCCGGTCGCGGCTGCTCGTGGAGCTCCAGGCCGACCTGCTGCAGTGCCCGGTGGAGGTGTTCGCGTCCCCGCACGCGACCGCGCTGGGCGCCGCGGACCTGGCGGCTCGCGCCCTCGGCGGGCCAGGCCTGCCGGAGCTGCGCGGGTCCACCGTGGTCGACCCGGTACGCGACGGCGACTGGGCGGCCGAACGCCTCGCGCGCTGGCGTTCGGCGGTCGAGGCGACCCGCCGGTGGAGCGCCTCGTGACGGACCTGGTGGACGTCGCCGTGGTCGGAGCCGGTGTCGTCGGGGCGGCGCTGGCTCGGGAGTTCGTCCTGCGCGGAGCGTCGGTCGCGCTCGTCGAGGCGCGGCCGGACGTCGGCGACGTGACGAGCAAGGCCAGCACCGCGATCCTGCACACCGGCTTCGACGCGAAGCCGGGCACGCTCGAGGCCGTCCTGGTCCGCCGCGGGTACCAGCTGCTCAGGGCGTACGCGGAGCGGGCCGGCATCCCGGTCGAGATCACCGGGGCGCTGCTCGTCGCCTGGGACGAGGAACAGCGCGCCGCGCTCCCCTCGCTGGCCGAACGCGCGGCGGCGAACGGCTACGCGCGTACGCGGACGGTCGGCGCGGAGGAGCTGTACCTCCGCGAACCGCATCTCGGGCCGGGTGCCCTCGGCGCCCTGGAGGTGCCGGACGAGGGCCTCATCTGCCCCTGGACGACCACGCTGGCCTACGCCACCGAGGCCGTACGCGGCGGAGCGCGGCTCCTGCTCGAGACGTCGGTGACCGGGGCCGAGGTCACGGACGCGCATGTCGTCCTCGCCACGACGCGCGGCCCGCTGCGGGCCCGGCACGTCGTCAACGCGGCCGGGCTCGGCAGCGACACCGTCCACGCGATGTTCGGCCTGGACGGGTTCCACGTCACGCCACGGCGCGGCCAGCTCATCGTGTTCGACAAGCTGGCGCGCCCGCTGGTCGGGTCGATCCTGCTGCCGGTGCCCACCACGATGGGCAAGGGCGTGCTGGTCGCGCCGACCGTGTACGGCAACGTCATGCTCGGCCCGACCGCCGAGGACCTCGAGGACCGCACCGCCACCGGCTCCACGCGCGCCGGGCTGGACGACCTGCGCGCCAAGGGCCGCCGGATCGTGCCCGCGCTGGTCGACGAGGAGGTCACCACGGTCTACGCGGGGCTGCGCGCCGCCACCGAGCACGCCGACTACCAGATCTCCTTCCATCCCGAGCGCCGCTACACCTGCGTCGGCGGGATCCGCTCCACCGGGCTGACCGCGTCCCTCGCCATCGCCGAGCACGTGGCCGCGACGCTCGCGCTCGAACCCGCCGTGGCCGGCGACCCGCCGCGCATGCCCTACATCGGAGAGACCGGGCCCCGGCCGTACGCCGACGCCGGACGCATCGCCGCCGATCCCGCCTACGGCGAGCTGGTGTGCTTCTGCGAGCGCGTCAGCCGGGGCGAGATCCGCGACGCCCTCGCCGGCGACATCCCCCCGCGTACGGTCGAGGGGCTGCGCCGCCGCACCCGCGCCACGATGGGCCGCTGCCAGGGCTTCTACTGCGGCGCCGAGGTCCGCGCCCTGCTCGGCCACGGGGACGCGCCATGATCCGTACCCGGGTCGAGACCGAGGTGGCGATCGTCGGCGCCGGGCCCGCCGGGCTGGCCGCGGCCCTCGCGCTGCGGGCCGCCGGCGTCGAGCGCGTCACGGTCCTCGAGCGTGAGCGTGCCGCCGGTGGCATCCCCCGGCACTCCCACCACACCGGCTACGGCCTGCGCGACCTGCACCGCGTGATGCCGGGCCCGGAGTACGCGCGGCACTACGAGCGGCGCGTACGTGCCGCGGGCGTGGAGCTGCGGACCGGGGTCATGGTCACCGGCTGGTCCGAGGACGGCGGGCTGGAACTCACCGGCCCGTACGGGCTGCGGGCCGTGCACGCCTCCGCCGTGCTGCTCGCCACCGGCGCGCGCGAGCGGCCACGCGCCGCCCGCCTCGTACCCGGCGACCGTGGCCAGGGCGTCTACACGACCGGACAGCTCCAGCAGGCGGTCCACCTCCACGGCCAGCCGATCGGCACGCGGGCGCTCGTCGTCGGCGCCGAGCACGTCAGCTTCTCGGCGATGATGACGCTGCGGCACGCGGGCGTGACCGTGATCGGCCTGGTCACCGAGGCCGGCCACCATGAGTCCTACGCCGCCTTCCACCTCGGCGCGCGTGCGATCTTCCGCGTCCCGGTGCTCACCGGCACGAGAGTCGCCGAGCTGCGCGGCCGTCCGCGCCTGTCCGAGGTGGTGCTGGAGCGCGACGGCCGCCGTACGGCCGTGCCCTGCGACACGATCGTCTTCACCGGCGACTGGATCCCCGACCACGAGCTCGTACGCGCCCGTGGCGCCGAGCTCGCGCCGGAGACGCGCGGGCCGCTCGTGGACGCGTCCGGGGCGACCACGGTGCCGGGCGTGTACGCGGCCGGCAACCTGTGCCATCCGGTCGAGACCGCCGACATCGCCGCGCTCGGCGGGCGGCATGCGGGTGAGGCGATCGCACGACGGCTGCGCGGGCTCACCGCCGACGTGCTGGACTCCGGCGTACGCATCGAGGTGGACGACGCGCTGGCCTGGGTGTTCCCCGGGCGGCTGCGCTCCAACGTGGACCTGCCGCCGCGCGGACGGTTCGCCCTGCGCTCGCGCGTCTCCGCGACCCTGCCGCGTGTGACGGTCGCCCAGGGCGGCCGTACGCTCTGGCGGCGCCGGGTCCCGCGCCTGGTCGCGGGGCGCACCACGACGCTGGACGGCTCGTGGCTGCCTCGCGTCGACCCCGGCGGGCCGCCCGTGCGCATCACGGTCGGCTGAGCCCGGCTCAGCCGACCGGGACGGGGACCGGCTCGGGAGCCGGCGCGGACCGGCCGGCCATGCGGCGGCCGAGGCGCTGGCACGGGAGCTCGATGTAGCGGTGGGTCAGGGTGCTCACCACGATCAGGACGAGGATGAAGAGCGCGAGCCTGCCGACGTCGTCGCCGTCCGGCGTGCCTCCGAGCTGGTCGGAGATCATCAGCAGCACCGGGTGCAGCAGGTAGAGCGAGAAGCTGATCGCGCCCAGGCCGCTCAGCCAGCGCGGGATCCGGCGGTGGCGCACGGCCCAGCCCAGGGTGAAGGTGACGGCGGCCAGCAGGATCGAGCCCGGCCAGTACACCTGGAAGGACTTCGCCTGGTCCGGGGACATGCCGAGCCGCGCGTGCCAGATCCCCGCCACGGTGACGCCGGTCAGGACCAGGCCGCAGGCCAGTGCCGCCGACCGACGGGTGATCTGGCCACGCTCGGCGCGGTAGAGGGCGGTGCCGGTGAACATCACGGAGAGGATCGCCAGGCCTTCCCACGGCCCGACGCGGCCGTTCAGGCAGACCAGGGTGATCGCCAGGACGCCGCCGGTGAGGCCGCCCGCCACGCGTACCGCCGGGCGGCCGGAGACGGATCCGGTGATCGCGGCGGCGAGCAGCAGCGCGGTCAGCGTCACCGTCCACGAGACGCCGACCGTACGGGACAGCATCGCCATCGGCAGCACGCCCCCGACGACCAGGGCCGCCGAGGCCAGCAGGACCGCGATCGACGCGGACCTCAGGTGCAGCCCGGTGACGAACAGGGCGACGACGAGCAGGTAGAAGACCATCTCGTAGGAGAGCGTCCACAGCACGTTGATGGCGTTCGGCACCGCCAGAACGTCCTGCAACATCGTCAGATGCGCCACCACGGCGGTCACCGGGTCGTACTCCGCCAGTCCGGCACGCAGCCCGCGCACGCCCATCAGGAACGGCAGAAGGGTCACCCCGCACGCCACGATCAACAGCGGGTGGATGCGGAGCAGCCTGCTGATCCAGAAGCGGCGCACGTGGCCGTGCCTCTCCAGCGAGGCCGGCACGATATATCCGCTGACCAGGAAGAACACCAGAACGCCGTACAGACCGGGGTCGAACCAGTCACCCATCTTCGCCCGCGCGTTCGGTGTGAAGTAATACGTCGCGTGGTGTAAAGCCACCACCATCGCCGCGATCCCCCGCAGCAGGTCGAGCCAGGCCAACCGGGTTGAAACCGGCGTGCGCTCGGACATGTTGGGCCGCATGAGCATGAATTGTGCCTAACCCGTCAACCTTCCGGAACCACGGACACCGGCCAGAGGGGGGTGACGGGTCCATACCCGGCGTCGGATGGGGCATTCCGACACCCTCCGGAGCCCGAGGGCAAGCTGAGAGCTACCTGTGAGTCCACCGAACCCTGCCGGACCGGTCTCCGACATGTGGCAGTTTTGTCGGACGATGGACCACCCGATATTCACCGCATCCGTGCTGATCGCCGGACTCGTCCTTTCCGCCATCGCGTACTGGCGGGGCTGGCGGCCGTCGCTGCGCGTCGCCCTCGCCGTCGGCGTCGGGCTGCGGCTGGTGCTGTTCTTCAGCGCCGCCGCGGACTCCTGGCAGCCCGTCGACTTCATGTACGGCTTCAGACCGGCGGGGCAGGCGATCCTGGCGCATCAGGACCCCGTGCTGGCCACCAAGGGGTCGTGGCACTTCCTGCCGATGATCCCCTACCTGTACGCCCTGGGGTTGCGGGCCGGGCTCCCCTGGGAGATCGCCGGACGGCTGGTCACCGTGGCCGCGGACATCGCCCTGATCCCGCTGGTCGGCAGGCTGGCCGGCGGCAAGAACGCCGCGGCGGCGCGGTTCGCGTACGCCTGCAGCCCGATCGCGCTGATGGTCGCCGTGATCCACGGGCAGATCGAGCCGGTGGCGCTGATGTTCCTCACCGCGGCCTACCTGGCGGCCCGCTCCGGGCGCGGAGGCTGGGCGGGTGCGCTGTTCGGGTTCGCCCTCTCGGCCGGGACCTGGCCGATCATCATGCTGCCCGCCCTGCTGGCGATGCTGCCGAACTGGCGTGAGCGCATCAACGGCCTCGTCACCGCCGGTGCGATCCCGCTGCTCTTCCTCGCGACGATGCCGCTGGTCGTCTCCGTGCCCTGGTCGGGCCTGCTGAACGCCGCCCGCTACCTCGGCGGCGTACGGCCCATCGTCGGCGAGTGGGGCTGGACCTCGTGGATGACCGGTGGCGACTGGGCGCTGGCCCCGACCGCCGCCGGAATCGGGCAGATCGTGCTGTACAGCACGCTCCTGGCTGTGATGTGGGTGTGGCGGCGCGCCGACAAGGTCGACATGACCTCCGCGATCCTGCTGGCGTTCTTGATCGTCACGCCGCGCATGGGCGCGCAGTACCTGCTGTGGGTCGTGCCGTTCCTCGTCGCGCGGCCCACGAGGTTCAGCCGGACGGCCATGGCGGTCGCGTCCCTGTGGGCCGGGCTCGGGTACATCTACCTGACCCGCTTCGACGACGTCGGCTGGTGGCACAACCACGAGTGGTGGTCCCGCAGCTCGATCGTCGTCATCGCGTGCCTCGTCGTGGCGGTGCCCTGGAACCGCCGGCGCGTGGCGGCCGGTGCCGAGGAGCCCGCGGTCGCCGTACCGGAGTTGTCCACGGCCGGCTGAGCGAGCCCGCGAAAACGATCTTCGCCACGACGGCCGCTGTCTATACTCACCGTCGCGGATGGTTCACCCGGCCCTTCGGGGCCGGGTGTCGTAAGAGGGAACCCGGTGTGAGTCCGGGACTGCCCCGCAGCGGTGAGTGGGAACGACCGCCGTCAGACGCACTGGGCCCCCCGGCCTGGGAAGCGACGGTCAGTAGGCACAGGCGATGCGCCCGCGAGTCCGAAGACCTGCCTCCGCCCGCACGCCGCCCGGCGTGCGGTGGTCCGTGGCGCGGCCGCGCGAGGAGAGTCGCCATGAACACGACCGTGCTTGGCTACCCGCGGATCGGCGTGAACCGGGAACTCAAGCGGGCCACCGAGGCGTACTGGGCCGGCACCGCCGACGACGACGAGCTCGACCGCGTCGCGACCGCGCTGCGCCGCCGGACCTGGCGGACGCTCAAGGGCGCCGGGCTGGGCTCGATCCCGTCCAACACCTTCTCCCTCTATGACCACGTGCTGGACACCGCGATGCTGTTCGGCGTCGTACCCGACCGGTTCGCCGGGCTGTCCGAGCGCGAGGCGTACTTCGCGATGGCGCGTGGCGCCGAGGGCGTGCCGCCACTGGAGATGACCAAGTGGTTCGACACGAACTACCACTACCTCGTCCCCGAGCTCGGGCCCGGCACGCGCCCGCACCTGGCCGGGGACAAGCCCTTCGAGGAGTACCGCGAGGCCAGGTCGCTGGGGATCGAGACCCGGCCGGTGCTGCTCGGCCCGCTGTCGTTCCTGCTGCTGTCCAAGCCGGACCGGCCCGGCTTCGCGCCGCTCGATCTGCTGGACCCGCTGCTGGACGGGTACGCCGAGCTGCTGAGCCGGCTCATGCGTGGGGGCGCGAGCTGGGTACAGCTCGACGAGCCGGTGCTGACCGGCGACCGTACGCCCGCCGAGCTCACCGCGCTGCGCCACGCGTACGAACGGCTCGGCCGCCTCACCCGGCGCCCGCGCCTGATGGTGGCCACCTACTTCGGGGGTCTCGATGAGGCGCTGCCGGTGCTGGCCGACGTCCCGGTCGAGGCGCTGGCCATGGACTTCGTGGCCGGGCCCGGCAACCGTGAGGCCCTGGCCGCGATCGGCGGCATCGGCGACAAGACCCTGGTCGCCGGGGTCGTCGACGGCCGCAACGTCTGGCGTACCGACCTGCCGGCCGCGTTGTCGACGTGCGCGTCGCTGGCCGGGCTGGCCGCCGAGGTCGTCGTGAGCACCTCGTGCTCGCTGCTGCACGTCCCGCTGGACCTGTCCGTGGAGACCTCCCTCGACGCGGAGCTGCGCGACCGGCTCGCCTTCGCGCGCCAGAAGGTCGCCGAGGTCGTCCTGCTCGGCCGGGCGCTGCGGGAGGGCCGCGACGCCATCGGTGATCCGCCGGCGCCCGCGGACGCCCCGGTCGACGAGCGGGTACGCGCGCGGGTGGACGCGCTCGGCACGGGCGCGCCGCGATGCGACCTGGCGTCGCGGCGCGCGGCACAGGCCGGCCTGCCGGTCCTGCCGACGACGACGATCGGCTCGTTCCCGCAGACCTCCTCGTTGCGGAAGGCCCGCGCCGATCACCGGGCGGGACGCATCGACGACATCGCGTACCACTCCGCGATGTGCGCCGAGATCGACTGGGTGATCGCCCTCCAGGAGGACATCGGCCTGGACGTCCTCGTGCACGGCGAACCCGAGCGCAACGACATGGTCGAGTACTTCGCCGAGTGCCTGGACGGCTTCGCGACCACCGAGCACGGCTGGGTGCAGTCCTACGGCAGCCGCTACGTACGGCCGCCGATCGTCCACGGCGACGTCTCACGGCCCGAGCCGATCACCGTCCAGTGGACCACCTACGCCCAGTCCCGTACGACCAAGCCGGTCAAGGGCATGCTCACCGGCCCGGTCACGATGCTCGCCTGGTCCTTCGTCCGTACCGACCAGCACCTCTGCGACACCGTCCGGCAGGTCGCCCTCGCGTTGCGCGACGAGATCCACGACCTCGAGGCGTCCGGCATCCGCGTCATCCAGGTCGACGAGCCGGCGCTCCGCGAACTCCTGCCGTCACGCCGCGCCGACCGCCGCGCGTACCTCGACTGGGCGGTCGCGGCGTTCCGGTTCGCCACCTCGGGCGCCGCCGCCTCCACCCAGATCCACACGCACATGTGTTACGCGGAGTTCGGCGAGATCATCGACGCGATCGGTGAGCTGGACGCCGACGTGACCAGCGTCGAGGCGGCCCGCTCCCGCATGGAGCTGCTCACCGACCTCGCACGGGCCGGCTACCTGCGCGACATCGGGCCGGGCGTGTACGACAGCCACTCCGCGCGCGTGCCCACCGTCCAGGAGATGGAACGCTCCCTGCGCCGCGCCGCCGCGGCCGTCGACCCGCGCCACCTCTGGGTCAACCCCGACTGCGGGCTGAAGACCCGCAGCTACTCCGAGATCGAACCCGCCCTGCGCAACATGACCGCCGCCGCCCGCCGCGTCCGCGAAACGCTGTAGGGCCGTTTCAGGGAGGGCACCGGCAGGAAAGGGACGGGCATGGGCGCGATCGGGCATGCGCTGGCGATCTCCGGGTCGATGACCTGGGAGATCCTCTGGGCGCTGATTCTGGGGTTCACGCTGTCGGCGGTCGTGCAGGCCGTCGTCCGCAGGTCCACGATCGTGCGGCTGCTGGGGGATGATCGGCCGAAGACGCTCTCGATCGCGACCGGGCTGGGCATCGCCTCGTCGTCGTGCTCGTACGCCGCGGTGGCGCTGGCGCGCTCGCTGTTCCGCAAGGGCGCGAGCCTGACCGCGGCGATGGCGTTCGAGATCGCCTCGACCAACCTCGTGATCGAGCTCGGCATCATCCTGGCGCTGCTCATGGGCTGGCGGTTCACGGTCGCCGAGTTCGTCGGCGGCCCGATCATGATCGTCGCGATCGCGGCGCTGTTCCGGCTGTTCATGCGGGAGCGGCTGCTGCGGGACGCGCGCGAGAACGCCGAGCGCGGCATCGCCGGGTCGATGGAGGGCCACGCCGCGATGGACATGTCCGTCCAGCGCGAGGGGTCGTTCCGGCGCCGGCTGTTCTCCGGCGAGGCACTGACCGCGATCTCCCACGTTTTCGTCATGGAATGGGCGGCCATCCTCAAAGACCTGGTCATCGGCCTGCTGATCGCGGGGGCGGTCGCGGCGTGGGTGCCCGAGGAGTTCTGGCAGGGGTTCTTCCTGACGGGCCACCCGGTCGCCGCCGCGCTCTGGGGCCCGATCGTCGGGCCGCTCGTGGCCGTGGTGAGCTTCGTCTGCTCGATCGGCAACGTGCCGCTCGCGGCCGTGCTGTGGAACGGCGGGATCAGCTTCGGCGGCGTGATCGCCTTCATCTTCGGCGACCTGATCATCCTCCCGATCATCAACATCTACCGGAAGTACTACGGCCTGCGGGTCGCGCTGGCCATCACTGCGATGTTCTACGTCGCCATGGTCGTCGCCGGGTACGCCGTCGAGCTGATCTTCGGAGTGGCCGGTCTGACGCCGCACACCCGGCGCGCGGTGGCCATGTCGGCGCACATCGCCTGGAACTACACCACCTGGCTCAACATCGTCTTCATCCTCCTGACTGCCCTGCTGCTCATCCGGTTCGCGCGTACCGGCGGCATCCCGATGCTCACGATGATGGGCGGCGCACCGGACGAGGCCCACGACCGCTGAGGAGATCCTCCCCAAAGATCAGGTCAGTGCAGGTCAGAAGGCATGTCCGGGCGCCGTACAGTCGTACATGTGGTTGTTTGGCCACACGATCATGGGCAAGTCCGGGGGGATGAGCCATGGGGGCAGGGGTGCCGGGACGCCCGCGATCGGTATTCGGTGCGCTGCGGGGGCTGACGCGCCGCATCGTTCTCATGGGCGGCCTCGTCGCGCTGCTCACGGTCGCCGCCTACGCGCTGCTCTTCTCAGTGATCGTCGATCTTCGCGACGCGGCGAAGGTCTCCAGCCAGTCCGAGGCGGTCGTGGGGTCGGCGAACCGCCTGGAGCGGCTGGTGAACGACCTCGAGAGCAGCGTGCGCGGCTACGTGATCTCCGGCGATGACGCGTTCCTGAAGCCCTGGAACGACGCACAGGCCGAGCTGCCGGACGAGAGCGCCGACCTGGTGCGCCTCGCGGCGGAGAGCAGCCCGGACCAGGCCCGGCGGGCTCGCCAGATCGTCGGGGACACCGAGTCCTACGTCCGTGACTACTCGATCCCGCTCGTGACGGCCATCCGGGCGGCCCCGAGGTCCCAGCGCTCCCTGACGGCGGTCGCCAAGGGCGAGGAGCGGCTCGTCCCGCTGCGGGCGCAGTTCGACCGGTTCGAGGGCGTCCAGCGCGGGATCGCGGACTCCTCCGAGGGACGCTCGGACGCCGACACCCGGCAGGTCATGATCATCGCGATGGCGGGGGGGCTGGGCGCGCTCCTGCTGCTGTTCTTCTTCACCGGCTATCTGGCGCGCGCGATCCTGCATCCGGTACGCCGCACGTCCCGCATGGCCGGTGACATCGCCGAGGGCGACCTGAGCGTACGCATGCCGGAGACGTCCAACGACGAGATCGGCGTGCTCGAGAACGTCTTCAACACGATGGCGGAGTCGCTGAAGGCCAGCAAGGACGAGCTGGAACGCGTCATCGAGGAGCAGAGCGCGCTGCGGAGAGTGGCGACCAGCATCGCCCACGGCGTGTCCCCCATCGAGATCTTCAGCATGGTCGCGTGCGAGCTGGGCGCCATCCAGAGCGCGGACTTCACGGTGATCAACCGGTTCGACCCGGGCGGCATGGTGACCGCGGTCGGCCACTGGGCCGCTCCCGGCGCGCCGAAGGAGTACATGCCGCCGCTCGGCGGCTACTGGTCGGTCGAGGAGGGCAGCGCGGTCGCGGAGGTGCTGCGCACCGGACGGCCGGCGCGCGTGAACCACGACTCCGCCACCAGCAAGATCGGCATCTGGACCCGCCAGCACGGGATCCACCAGATCATCGGCTGCCCCATCACCGTCGAAGGCCGCCTCTGGGGCATGGCGACCGTCCTGTCGATGGCGCCCGAGCCGCTGCCGGCGGACACGGAGAAGTTCATGCTGGAGTTCGTGGAGCTGCTCGGCACCGCGATCACGAACGCCGAGAGCCGTAGCGAGCTGCTGGCCTCCCACACGCGCATCGTCGCGGCCACCGACGAGACACGCCGCCGCATCGAGCGCAACCTGAACGACGTGACGCAGCAACGCCTCACGTCCCTGCAGCGCGAGCTGCGGGCGGCGCAGGCGAGCCTCTCCCCCGAGGACGACAAGCTCGGCGAGCAGCTGATGCGTACGGCGCAGGGGGTGGCGAGCGTGCTCGACGACCTCCAGGAGATCACCCGGGGCCTGCACCCGGCCACGCTGTCGAAGACCGGGCTGCGGCGCGCGCTCAAGCTGCTCACCCAGCGGGCGCGCGTCCCGGTCGAGCTCAACGTGCAGATCGACCGGCGCCTGACCGACCCGATCGAGGTCGCGGTCTACTACACGGTGTCCGAGGCGCTCACCAACGTGACCAAGTACGCGCACGCGACGATGGTGCGGGTCGACGTCCGGGCCGAGGACCGCTCCTTGTCTCTGCTGGTCCGCGACAACGGGATCGGCGGCGCCGACCCCACGCGCGGCTCCGGTCTCAGCGGGCTGAAGGAGCGGGTCGAGGCGCTGGGCGGCCGCCTGCGCTACACCAGTCCACCGGGGGGTGGCACGGCGCTCCTCGTACGGATCCCGATCGAGACGGACCAGCCCGCGGAGGCGTGATGGACGGCCGCATGCCGGACGACACGACCCGGATGGTGCTGCTCCCGTCTCGGCCGGTACGGACCTTCACCTCGATCGCGTTCGCGCTGGGGGCGGCCGTCAGCGGCCTGTACGCGGCGATGACGATCCTCGGCCACCTCACGTACCTCCTGGTGTCCGCGGTCCTGGTGGTGCTGATCCTGGCCGTACGGCCGATCGTCGCGCTGGGCGGCCGTACCGTCCTCGACGAGCACGGCATCCTCGCCTGCCGGCCGGTGCTGCGGGACGTGCGGATCCCGTACGACCAGGTCTCACGGATCGAGGCACGCCGCGGGCTTGTGACCGAGTGGGTGGTGCTCTACCGGACGGGCGCCCACCCCGTACGGCTGCGTGCGCCGTCGCGGCTCCTGGGACGCCTCGATCCGGGCTTCAACGAGGGGCTGAGCGCGCTCTGCTCGCGCACCACCATCGCGGCCATCGCCGAGCACGTCCACCTCGGCCTGGCCCGGAGGTGCGCCGAGGCCCTGCTGACGGTGACCGCCCTCGTGCTCATCCTCATCGACCCGCCGTGGAAGAGCGACGCGTGGCCGCTGCGTCCGCACGCGGCGCGCCTGCCCGACACCTGCCACGCCTTCGACGCGAGGGTGCACGGGGTGATGCCGGGTGCGCGCGTGGACCAGGCCTTCAGCCACAACGACGACTCCGACCCGCGAGTCAAGCGGCACACCTGCCGGTGGACCGCCACGTACGCCGCCGACGGCAAGACGTTCACCGGCGTCAGCAGCCTGACCATCGAGTACGAGCTCGATCACGGGACCGGCAACCAGAGCGACGCCGACCAGGCGCACCACGCGTTCCAGAGCGACGCCCACGCTGGGAAGAACGAGTGGTCACGCCGGCTGGCACGGATGGGCGACGAGGCCCGCGTGATCGTCGACCATCCCGGCAGGGGCTTCACCGCGGTGACCGTCGCCGCCCGCAAGGCCAACGTGGAGGAGAAGGTCGCCTACGTGCACGAGGGAACGGACGGGGACGGCCAGGTCACGGCGGTCGCAGCGGGGTTCGCCCGGTCGGCGCTGTCCCAGGTCCAGTTCCGCTGACCGGATCAGTCCCCGGCGGTCCTGACCAGCTCGAAGGCGGTCGCGCCGTCCAGCGACTCGCGGATGATGTCGGCGTGGCCGGCGTGCCGCGCGGCCTCCTCGATCAGGTGCAGCAGGATCCACCGCGCCGACCGGGTGGCGTCCGGCGGGAACCAGGGCGCCTTGGGCAGCGGGACGTGCCCCTCGAGGTCGGGCAGGGCGCGCACGACCTCCTCGGTCTCCTTCGCCACCTGCTCGTACGTCGCCAGCAGCTCGGCCAGCGTCGTGTCCTCGCGCATGATGAACTCATCGGTCCAGTCCCGTTGCCCGAGCTCCGCTCCGGTCAGCAGCGAGATCCAGCCGCGTTCGCACAGCCCGGCGTGCTTGATCAGGCCGCCGAGCGACAGTTCACTGACGCAGTGCTTTCCGCGCGCCTGCTCGTCGGTGATGCCGGACGCCGCGCGCCGCAGTCCGCCGCGCTGCGCCTCCAGGAAGGCCAGGAGGTTCTCGCGCTCGTCCTTCACGTCATCCACCAGGGTCGGCATGGCGACCACCTCTCGTTCGGTTCCGGTACGAATGACGTTAGGCGCAATAGCGGTCGGTTTCCGTCCTCTATTACCCGGGCCTGTAGGTCCAGTGCCAGGCCTCGCTCGGCACGTCGTTGACGAACCCGTAGGTGTGCGCGTGCCTGCGCAGCCACGCGAGCACGCGCGGGTCGCGTACGTCGATGTCGGCGCTCAACCCGAGGCCGTGCGTGCTGGTACCCGGGGCGGCGGCGAGGTTGCCGTTGCCGTGGATGTACCGGTCATAGAGCGCCGCCTGCTCGGAGTACGTCCGGTAGCCGGAGTTCACCCGCAGGTCGAGGCCTGACGAGCGCGCCGCGGCGTCCATTCTGCGGAACTCCCCGGCCGCGGCCTTGGTCATCTTCTCGCCCTCGCCGACGGCGCTGAGCCGGCTCGGCGGCACGCGGCCGTTCTTGAGCCCGCCGGTGTTCGGGGACGGCAGGCGGCCGCCCTGGGTGGGCGCCGGCGGCGCGGCCGGGGCGTGCGCGCCGAAGCGGCCGAGGACGTGGCGTCCGCGCACGATGACGCCGCCGAGCAGCGACTCCTTGACCGCGCGCTCGTACGCGTCGGGCTTGTCGCCGGCCGACCGGACGAACCTCCGCGCGTCGGCCGCGCTCCACTTCCCGTCGGGCCCGTCGGCCTGCTCGGCGAGGCGGCGTACCTTCGCCGCGTAGGCGCCCTGCCGGTTCAGCCGGTCGGCGGCGAGCGAGAGCTGGGTGGGCGCGTCGGCCGCGGTCAGCACGTTGCCGATCAGCGTGGCGAGCGCCGTGTCGTGCAGCCGGGTACGCGCCGGCTCGAGGTCGCCGGCGAGGCGGCGCAGCGCGAGACGGGTGTGCTCGATACGCGTGGCCGAGTCCTCGAACAGGTTCGACAGCCGGGTCAGCTCGGCCAGGTCGAGCACCACACGGCCGTCGGCGGGCCTCTTCGCCGGCTGATGGCCGTGCGCGTGGCCGCCGGAGGCGCTCACCGCACGCGCCGCGGCGCGCGCCTCGGTGAGGTGGCCGCGGTAGGCGCCGTTGGTGTAGGTCGACCACGGGTGGAACGACGAGCCGTGGCCGGAGATCGACCACGCGGCGCGCGCGTTCACGGCCGGGTTGAACAGCTCGGCGTTGGACTTCAGGTGAAAGGACGCGCGGCGCTCCGGACCGAGCGCGCCGAGCATGTTGACCTGCCAGAGGCCGTACGAGTTGTCCGGCGGCACCGCGTTGTGCGCGTGCGGGTCGCCCGACGACTCGGCCAGCGCGACCGCCACGGCCGTGGTCAGCGCCTGACCGCGGAACCCGGCGTCGTAGGCGTTCTGGGCGAGCTGCTTGGGGGTCAGGGCATGGGACACGACTTCTCCTTCACGGCGAACCCGGCGAGGACGGCGGCGACCGCGGCGCGCACCTCGGCGCGCGTGGCGGGGGTGATCCCGTACGTGGGGTCGTGCGGATCGTCGTCGGGGTCGTGGTCGTGGTCACGCTCGGGCCGGACGGTCACCAGCCACAGGCCGCTCGATCCGGCGTCGAGCCAGGTGACCGCGTCGGCGGCGCAGGCCGTACCGTCCGGCCGGCGCGCGGTGCGGACCGTGACGAGCGCGTGCGCCGACCACAGGACGACCGCGAGCGCCTCGGCGTCCGCCCCGTCGAGGCCGTCGCCGCGCAGCAGATCCGGCAGCCGCGCCGCCTCGTCGCGCGCGAGCATCGCGTCCGCGGTCGCGAGGACGCGGCCGCTCACCGGATAGCCACGGCCGGCGGTGGACTCGGGCCCGTGGAGCGGTACGAGGGGCTCCGCGATCGACCGCAGGGTCATACCGTCCGGGTCGCTCCGCAGGTCCCAGATCGACGGGCGACGCTCCTCGGCGAGGACCCGGCCGGCCTCGGACTCGGCGAGCACGTGGCGGCGCCGCCCGAACGGCCCTTCGTCCTGGTGGATCTCGGCGAGCGCGCCGGGCGCGAGCAGCGGATCCAGCGCGGCCCGTACGCCGGGCCGCAGCGCGACGTCCGGGCCCTCGGCCGTCTCCCACGCCTCGGCGAGCCCGCGCGCCAGCAGGCCGCGAACCGCGACGGCGTCGGCCACGCCCAGCTCTTCCGGTGCCCAGGCGGGCTCGAAGACGGGCGGCGGCACGAGCCCGGCCAGACGCGCGGCGGCACGCAGTTCGTCGGTCGACAGCGCAAGCGGAAGCACGTCCGCGGCGTCCGGGGCGTTCACCGGGACGCCTTTGGCGGAGCGTCGGTCGCCGCGCGGCCGACCAGCGACAACAGCATGGCCAGCAGCGCGCGCTGGTCGTGCAGCTCGCGTACGCGCCGTTCGGTGCGCCAACGGAACCGTCCGGCGCCCGGCCCCTGCCAGTGCAGGTCGCGGGTGCCCGCGCGGATGTCGTCGACCACGTCGTCGATCCGCCGGATCTCGGCCCGGATCCGCTCCTCCGCGTCGTGCCAGATGTTCGCGTCGTGCGGGTGGACCTGCTGCGCTGTGCCCATCTTCACCTCCGGATACGCCGAGTGTGCAGGCCTCGTGCGCGCGGGTGAATGGAAAGGGTTTCCCATACCGGACCCGTGGAGCCGTGGGCTAGCGTCCGCTCGAGAGACATGGAGGTGAGCGGTGTCCACCGACGCGACCAAGGCCGCCCTCGGGCCCTGCCCCGCTGGGGACCCGGGGGCGATTCGCGCGCTCGCCGGCGACCTGCGCCGGATCGCCGGCACGCTGGCCGGCGCGACGACGCCGAACATCGCCGGCTGGCGCGGTCCGGCCGCGACCAGCGCGCACGGGCTGCTCTCGTCGGCGGCCGGCGAGGCGGGCCGTACGGCGGGCGACCTGCGCGGCTGCGCGGACTCCCTCGACCACGCCGCCGACACGCTCGAGACCGACCAGCGCGTCTGGAAGGCCGCCGTACGCCGAGCGGATGAGGACTCACCATGACCACGGTCTCCGTCGACCTCGATGACCTGCTGGCCGCGATCCCGCAGGTCGAGCACCTCATAGCGCTACTCGACGACGGGTCGCGCTCGCTGTCCGGCGTGGCCGTGCCCGCCGGTGTACCGGCCGGGCTCGCGGCGCGGGTCACCCACACCACCACGTCGGCGAGCCGCGACCTGCGCAACCGGGCCCGCGCGCTGGGCCCGCTCCCCGACGACCTGCGGCGGCGCGCCGCGGCGGCCAAGCTCGCCGGCCTGCCCTGGCTGACCGCGTCCGGCTGGGGAATGAAGGCGCTCGGCCTGTTCGTGCACTCGTTCTCGATGCAGACCCTGTCCAAGTCGATGACCTGGGGCATCGCGGCGCGCGAGCTGCGCGAGGGGCTGGCGTCCGGCGAGACGTACGGCGCCGGCCGCTGGTCGGCGTTCCGGCTCACCTCGGCGGCGGCGAAGGAGGCCGGCGTCACGCGTGGCGTGCCGCCCGGCCTGGCGAAGGGCGCCGCGGTCGGCGGACGGGCCCTCACCGGGGCCTCGTGGGCCCTGGCCGCCTACTCGAACTACCGCGACCCACGGCTGACCGTCGAACAGAAGATCGGCCGTACCGGCGCCACGATCGCTACCGGCACCGGGGTCTCGATCCTGGCCGGCGCCGCGTCGGGCGCGGCGTTCGGCTCGGCCGCCGGACCGCTCGGCACCCTCGTCGGCCTCGGCGCCGGCACCGCTTGGACGCTCCTGGACAGCAAGTACCACGTCTCGGCCGCAATCGGCGACGCGGCGGCCGACGCGGCCGACACGGTCGGCCATACCGCGGTCGACGTGGCCGACAAGGCCGGTGACGTGGCTGACAAGGCGGGCGACGTGGCCGGCTCGGTCGGGCACGGCGCGAAGTCCGTCGCCAACAAGGCGCTCGGTGTCGTCGGTCTTTGACCCGAGGCAGGTCCGCTGGGCCCGCGTCGAGGTCCCCACCTGCACGGACTGGCCCCCGGTAGTCGTGCGGAGCACCGCTCCGGCGACGCTGCTGGACACCGCGCCCGAGGCGCTCCTCGAGGAGGTCACGGCCGGGCTGGCGGGGCGGTTCTCCGACGTACTCGCCATCGACGTCGTCGTCGACCCGCCCGACGTACGCCGGGGTTCGGTCCGGCTGGTGCACGCCGCCGTCGACCCCGACGGCGAGGGGGTGGCCATCGAGACCCTCCTGCGCCGCGACGGCGAGGTCACCTGCTGGGTCGCGCCGACCACGCGTTACGCGGCGGAGTCGGCGGTGGCGCGGCGGGCGATGGGCGGCCGTCCACCGTTGCCCGCGAAGCCGAACACGGACGTGGACGAGTTGCCGCCCGCCGGGGTGCCGGTGGCCGAGATGCGGCTGGTCATGGCCCGGCGCGACGACAGCGAACCGGCCTGCTGGACGCTGGCGCGCCGCGGCCCACTGGCACACGCGCAGCCTTCGGACGTCACACCGCCCCGGCCGCTGCCCAACTCCGCACCGCCCAACTCCGCACCGCCTACCTCCGCACCGCCCGCCTCCGCACCGCCCGCCTCCGCGCTGCCTACCTCCGCGCTGCCTACCTCCGCGATACCCGCCCCCGCACTGCCTGCGACCCCGTTGCCCGCCTCCGCGCTACCGGCCTCCGCGCTGCCCGTCTGGCTGTCCGCCGTCACCGGCGCCGGCCCGCGCCCGGCGCCCTCCGGTCACCGGATGGTGATCACGTCACGCGCCGCGCTCGAGCGCCTGCTCGACCTGACCGACCCGGACGAGGCGGAGGTACGCGCCGCGCTGGCGGCCCCCGACCTGGCGACATCCGACGTGACCGCGCTTGCCGGCCTGGCCGCCGGGACCACGACCCGCTGGTCGCTGGAGTGGACCGCGGGCTTCGACGACGCGCAGGAACCCACCGACGAGGACTGGAGCACCGCACGCGTCACGCGCAGCGGGCGTACCGAGATCCTCGACGCCGGCCCCGCCGGGCTGTGGCGGGTCCTTACCGACCTGCCCGAGATCCTCACCGAGGACGCCGGACAGGACATGGTCGCGCTGACGCAGACCACCGCCGCCGACGTCTGGCGCGAGCTCACCCTGCCCCTCGCGGACTGACCCTCCGGCCGGGAAACCCCAGGACCCGACGGTCGGCGGGCCCCGCACTCACAGGCCCCGCCCGCACGGCAAGCCCCCACGGATGGCGCCTCCCGGATCGAGCGCCGCACGGGCACGGGCCCGCCCTCACAGACGGCGCCCGCACGGGCCGGCGGCGCACGGGTGCGGGGCCGCCCGGGCCGGGCGGCCCCACCTACGCGTCGCGCCGATCAGGGCCAGACGCAGCCGAGCGATTCGCTGTCCTGGGCTCCCCAGGAGGCCGGGGAGCTCGTGATGCTGTAGAGGCGCGAGCCGCCGACGTCCTTCCACACGCGGAAGACCTGTGTGCCGCCCGCGCTGCAGTTCATGAACGTCGCGGTCGCGGTCGGCCCGTTCCAGTACGGCTGGCCGTAGGAGCCCACGTGCGAGTAGAAATGGTTGACGTCCAGGCCCTCGCACCGGCCGCCGCCGACCGTGCAGTAGAAGCCGTTGATCGCCTGTGGTGCGGGGATGTCCGCGCCCGCCTTGTAGCCCCTGCCGACGTGGAACGCCTGGCGCCCGTACCCGGCCGGGACGTCGCCCTGCGGGCGCAGCGCCCACGCGTCGGAGGTGTTGTTCTGGTAGATCCAGTAGTCCACGGTCTCCCAGGGGGAGTAGTGGATCGTGACGGGCGCGCCGAGCGGGTAGCGGCCGGCGGGCTGGTCCTGGGCCTCGACGTTGTTCGTGCTGGGGTACAGCTGCGGCGCGCGGTCGCACTGGAAGCCGCGCGCGGCGATGTCGGCGCACGCCGCGTCCGGGTTGCTCCCGACGTAGCTCGGCAGGTCGTTCTTGTCGCTGTAGTACGTGAGCGTGACGGGCAGTTTGATGTCGCGCTCGGTGCCCGGCGGCACGTCCTGCTGGTAGACGGTGTTCGGCTGCTGCCCGGTGCCGTTGGCGGTGGCGCCCTCGGTCCGGGTGCACGCGAAGCCGTCGGCCTGCACCTGGGCGCAGGCCGCGTCGATGGTCTGGCCGACGTAGTTCTGCGTCTTGCTCTTGCCGCTGTAGAAGAGCAGGTCAGCGGGCGTGCCCTCGGTCGCGACGGTGCCCGCCGGCGGGGTCTGCTGGTAGACGAGGCCCGGCTGGTTCGTGCCGGTCGCGGGCGCGCCGGGCGCGGCGTGACAGCGCATCTTGAAGGCCTTGAGCCGCCCGCAGGCCTCACCCTGAGTCTGGGCCGCGACGGACGGCACCGCGAAGCGGTCCGGGTAGGTGATGGTGACCTTCTTGTCGCCCGGCTGGGCCCCGGGTTCGGGGCTCTGGGCGGACACCACGCCGAGCTGGTCGGGGTCGACGGCGGGGTTCGGGTCGGTGTTCGTGGCGCAGTCGAGCCGGGCGGCGCGTACGAGCTTGCAGGCCGCCTGGCGGGACAGCCCGATCACCGACGGCACCTTCAGGGGCGTGACCGCCCGCGGCGGGCCGGGGCGTCCCGGGTCGCCGGACGTCCCGTCGTGGGGCGCCTCGGGCGCGGCGGGTCCGGCCGGGCGCGGGCCCATGGCCGGCGGCTGCTGCGGTTTGGCCTCGGAGTCGCGTACGTCGGGCGCCGCGCCCTTGTCGGCGGTGTGGTCGCGGCCGTCGCCGTCGACGATCAGCGCGCGGCGGTCGTACTGGCTGTTGGCCCAGACCCGGCCGCCGCTGACGGTGAGGTCGAAGGCGTCGCCGGATCGTCCGGGCACCTGAAGCGGGTCGTGGCGGACGGTACCGGAGACGGCGTCCACCCTCCACAGCCGCGACTTGGCGTAGTCGGGCACGTAGACGTTGCCGCCGAGCACGACCGGCGCGTCGAGCTTGGCCTTGGTGCCGGCGGGCACGCTCGCGCGAGCCGTACGGCCGGTGCGCGGGTCGAGGACGCTGACCCGGCCGCTCGAACGGTCGACGGCGAGGACGTACCGTCCGGCGCCCCGCCAGGAGCCCAGTACGACGCCGGTCCCGGTGAGCCCGGTGTCGCCGATCGCGTGCGGCTGGTCGGAGTCGATGACGTACGCGCGCCCGGTGTCGGTGACCGCCACCGGGTGGCCGTCGGCGACGGTGACGCCGGTGACCGGCGCGCCCACGCGTACGGTCCGCACGGCGCGGCCGTCCGCGACCTCGACGACCTGTGCGTCGCGCGTGAGCACCCACACCGAGTCGCCCGAGGGCACCGCGGCGACGATGCCCTGCGGGATCGGCACGGACGGCGCGGAGGCGTGGCCGGGCGCGGCCAGCTCGCTGACCGTGCCGTCCTTCTTGTCGACGAGGTAGCCGGAGGAGTCGGTGGCGACCGCCTCGATCTGGTTCGCCGCGCCGGGGTTCGGCGTCGGCGGGCCGGTCGGCGCCATCGTGGAGCCGTCGATGATCGTGGTGGTGCCGGTGGTCTTGTTGACGATGGCCACCCGGCCGTCCGGCAGGCGTACGGTCTGCACGGCCTCGGAGCCGGTGGCGAGTTCGCCGGCCGTCTCGGCGTCGGACTTGCCGGTCTCGCCGTTGACGTGCGCGACCGTGTGCCCGCGCGGGAGATAGGCGGAGCCGTCGCCGAGCAGCGGGCGGGAGACGGTGTAGCCGATGCCGGTGCCGACGGCCAGCACGGTGACGAGCAGCGTCACCGCGGCCATGGCCGCGCCGGCCCGGCCGGCCGGGCCCGACGGCACACGAAGCCAACCGGGTCGGCTCACGAGATTCCCCCTCCGGGCCGGATCACTGCCACTGGGCGGCAAGACTATAAACGGGGGACGATGAGGGGTATGGCACGCCCTTCCCAAAAATTGGCTCTTGTCGGAAGCTGCCATGCGGGAGGACACGAATGGGGTCACGTTCGGCGGGCATCAGCCTGACGATTCTGGCGAATGGCGAGGTCTACCGCCTTTCGCCGGGACAGTCGTTCACCTTCGGCCGCGCGGACACCTGCACGCTCTGCCTCGACCCGGGCGACGCGGCCATCTCTCGCCTCGCCGGTGAGGTGGAATGCGTCGGCGAGGTGTGGTTCGTGACGAACCGCAGCGCGAGCCGGCAGTTCGCCGTGGTCGACGGCCCCGGCCTGCGCCGGGTGCTCGCGCCGGGCCAGCGCGACGCCGTCGAGGGCCGGACCCGGGTGATCGTGGACGGCACCGGCACCAAGCACGAACTCGTCCTCGAAGGGCCACCGCCCTCGGTCGAGACGCCCGCCCAGACCGTGACCGGCCTGCCGACCGCCGCCGGGCAGGACGTGATGATCAACGACGCGGACCGGCTGGCGCTGGTCGCGCTGTTCGCCGGCTACCTCCAGGAGGGGACGCGCTACGACCCGAGCCCGCGGTCGTACGAGGCGGCGGCCCGGCGGCTCGGCTGGCCGCGTACGACGCTGGTCAAGCGCGTCGAGTACATCCGCACCCGGCTGACCAACGCCGGCGTGCCGAACCTCCAGGGCTGGAACGCCCTCAGCTCGCTCGCCGAGTACGCGCTCACCACCAAGCTGATCACCCCGGAGGATCTGGCCCTCATCGGCCTCCAGCCGTGAGGTGGGGAGGTCTTCCGATTTCGCCCGGGGCGCGGCGCGCCTAGCTTCGGTGTCACCGCGGGACCAGGGGCCCGCATCGACCCGAGGAGAGATCCATGGATCCGACGATCGCAGCGAACCTGCCGGAGCTGGAAATCCTGTCCCGCCGGCTCGGCACGTGCAGCAACGACGTCCACGACCTCAAGCAGGCGCTGACCACCCTCATCCACACGACCATGTGGAAGGGCGGCGCCGCGGACCGGTTCCGCCAGTCCTGGGAGTCGCAGTTCCGGCCGGCGCTCGACGCCCTCGCCAACGAGCTGACCGACGCCTCCCAGGAGGTCGACCGCCGCAAGGTGGCCATCGACCACGCCGCCAACTGAGCCAGGCATGGATCTCGACCTGGTGGTACGCGCGGGCGGCGGCTCCGTCGCGCTGACCGTCGAGGCCGACGGGCGCGCGACGGTGGGCGACCTCCGCCGGGCGCTCGCCGACGTGGTGGGGCCGGCCGATGCGCCGATCACGGCGCACGCGGGGCCGGCCGGCTCACCGCCGGTACGCCTGCGGGACGACGCACCGCTGTCCGCGTCGGGCCTGACCACCGGGATGACGATCGAGCTCGGCGGCGAGCCCGACGACGGCACGCACCGTACGACGCCGCTGAACGGCCACGCGCCGGGCGGCCTCGAGGCCGCCGTCGTGGGCGGCCTGCACGCCGGGATCACCTGCGCCCTCGCCCCGGGCGCCGACGTGTCGGTCGGCCGCGCGGCCCGCAGCGGCCTGCCGCTGCCCGACCCGGAGGTGAGCCGAACCCACGCCCACCTGCGCGCCGCGGCCGACGGCACCGGCGCGGTCGTGACCGACACCGGGTCCGCGAACGGCATCCGGTTCGGCGCGTGGCGGCTCGACGGCGAGCTGAACCTCCGCGGGGACCAGGTCGTCGGCATCGGCGAGTCGGTCCTGGCGGTACGCCGCCCGGCGGCCGGCGACGCCGAGGTCGGCGCGGACCCGGGCGGCGGCACGCGGCTGTTCAACCGGCCGCCGCGCATCCGCGTGCCCGACCGCCTGCCCGAGCTGATCGTCCCGGTGGCGCCCGAGCGCCCGAAGGGCTTCCGCCTGCCGTGGCTGACGACGCTGCTGCCGCTGGTGCTGTGCGGCGGCCTGTACTTCGTGCTGCCCGGCGGGTACGCCGGCTACCTCCTGCTGATGATGGCGCTGTCGCCGCTGATGGCCATCGCCAACCTGGTCGGCGACCGCCGCTCCGGGCGGCGCGAGTACCTCGCCGCCCAGGAGGAGTACTCGCGGGCGCGCGCCGCGTACGAGGTCGAGCTCGAGCGCCTCGTCGCCGAGGAGGAGAGCGCCTCCCGTACCGCACACCCCGACCCGTCGGCGCTGGTACGCCGGGCCGGCGCGGTGGGCACGTACCCGTCCTCGACGCTCTGGCAGCGGCGTCCCGCCGACTCCGACTTCCTCGAACTGCGCGTCGGCCTCGCGGACCGGCCCGCCCACGTGGCCCTGCGCTCGGCCACGCCGCGGCCCGACGGCGACCGGCCGGAGCCCCCGATCGTCCGCGACGTGCCGGTCACCGTGGACCTGGCCGACGCCGGTGTACTGGGGGTCGCGGGGCCGAGGGCGATGAGCCTCGCCGTCGCGCGGTCCCTGCTCGTGCAGGCCACCGTCCTGCACTCGCCCGCCGAGCTTGGCGTGGTCATCATCACCGGCCGCGACACCGCCGCCGACTGGGACTGGGCGACCTGGCTGCCGCACACGACGCCGGCCTCTTCGGCGTTCGCCTGCGCGCGCATGGTGGCCACGGACGCGACGCAGGCCGAGGCCCGGCTGACCGAGCTGCGCAGGCTCGTGGACGAGCGCCTCGCCGAGCGGCGCAGCGCGCTGGTGCAGGGGCCTCCGCCGGGCCGGGCGCTGCTCGTCGTCCTGGACGGCGCGCGCCGGCTGCGCGACCTGAACGGGCTCGGTGAGCTGCTCACCGACGGGCCCGGCGCGGGCGTACGCGTGCTCTGCCTGGACACCGAGGAGAACGCCCTCGCCGACGAGTGCGGCGCGACGCTCGTCGCCGCGACGCCCTCCGGCTCGCGGGTGACGCTCCGGCGCACCGGGCTCATCCCGGTGGAGGACGTGCTCGCGGACGGCCTGGTCGCCGAGGCCGCGGAGTCCGCCGCACGCGCGCTCGCGCCGCTGCGGCTGCTCGGCGAGCGCGGTGGCGACGCGGCCCTGCCCGACCGGCTGGACTTCCTCGGCCTGGCCGGCGTCGAGCCGGTCACCCCCGAGACCGTCGCGCGGCGCTGGGCCGCGAGCCCGAACGGCCGGTGCACCACGGCCCTCCTCGGCGCCGGAACCACCGGCCCGGTCAGCGTCGACCTGAAGAAGGACGGCCCGCACGGCCTGGTCGCCGGTACGTCCGGATCGGGCAAGTCCGAGCTGCTGCAGACGCTGGTCGCCTCGCTCGCCGCGTCGAACACCCCGGACGCGCTCACGTTCGTCCTGGTCGACTACAAGGGCGGCAGCGCGTTCGCCGCCTGCGCCGACCTGCCCCACTGCGTCGGCCTCGTCACCGACCTCGACGGGCACCTGGTCAAGCGCGCCCTCGACTCGCTGTCCGCCGAACTGCGCCGCCGCGAACGCCTCTTCGCCGATGCCGAGGCCAAGGACATCGAGGACTACTGGGCGCGGACCGGCGCGCGCCTGCCGCGCCTGGTCATCGTCGTCGACGAGTTCGCCTCCCTGGCCGAGGAACTGCCCGACTTCGTCACCGGCGTCGTCGGCATCGGCATGCGGGGCCGCAGCCTGGGCGTCCACGTCATCCTCGCCACGCAGCGCCCCGGCGGTGTGGTCACCGCCGACCTGCGCGCCAACCTCAACCTGCGTATCTGCCTGCGGGTGACCTCCTCGGCCGAGTCGCTCGACGTGATCGACACCGCGGACGCCGCCCGTATCCCGGTCCGCCGTCCCGGGCGCGCCTACGTGCGCACCGGCCACGGCGACCTGACCGCGTTCCAGGCGGCGCGCGTCGGCCGTCCGCGGAGCGCCGAGTCCGGCCAGAACGGCCCGTCCGTACGCGTGGAGGTCCGCCGCATCGAGGCCCTCGGCCGTACGTCGGCGGCGGCGTCCGAGGAGGACGAGCCGGGCGCCGACGGCCGTACCGACCTGTCCGACCTGGTCACGGCGGTCAGGGGCGCCGCCGAGGCCGCCGGGCTCTCCCGTCCGCCGCGCCCCTGGCTGCCGCCGCTGCCCGAGCACGTGCCGCTCATCGCCGAACCCGACGCCGCACATGGCCCGGCCTCCGCCGTGCTCGGACTCGCCGACCGGCCCTCCGACCAGACGCAGGACCCCTTCGTGCTCGACCTGGAGCGCACCGGACCGGTCGCGATCGCCGGCATGGCGCGTACGGGCCGCTCGACCGCGCTGCGGACGCTCGGCGTCTCCCTCGCCGAGGGCGCCTCGCCCGCCGACCTCCACCTGTACGCGATGGACTGCGGCAACCAGGCGCTCGCGTCGCTCGCCTCGCTACCGCACTGCGGCGCCGTCGTCGACGGCGCCGACACCGCGCGGCTGGAACGCCTGATGAACGCCCTGCACACCGAGGTCGACCGTCGCCAGCGCGCCCTGTCGGCGGCGGGCCACGGCTCGATCGCCGAGCAGCGCGCGTCGGCCACGTACGGCGAGCGCCTGCCGTACGTGGTCGTGCTGGTCGACCGGCTCGAGGGGTACTTCGGCCGCTACGCGGAGCTGGACGGCGGGCGCATGGTCGACCGGCTGGAGGAGCTGCTGCGGACCGGGCCGGGCGCCGGGGTGACGCTGGTGCTCAGCACGGACCGCTCGGGGTTCCACCACCGGATCTCCTCGGCGGTCGCGGCGCGGCTGGTCCTCCGGCAGGCGACCCCCGACGACGCGGCGGTCTTCGGCCTCGACCCTCGTACCGCGCCCCGCCGGATGCCGGCCGGGCGCGGCGTCTGGACGGTCACCGGCGAGGAGGTGCAGGTCGCGCTCGTACGCCCGGACGGGTCCGGTACGACGCGCGCCGGCGCGGTCGAACGGATCAGCGCCGAGCTGGCGGACCGCTGGAAGGACGTCCCGTCCAAGCGCCTGCCCTGGCGCGTCGACCCGCTGCCCGAGGAGATCTCCTTCCCCGAGGCCGAGGCGCTGCGCGTCACCGCCCGCCCGTCGGGCCCGGCGGTCTGCACGCCCGCGGTCGGCGGCGACCACCTGGGCCCCCTGGACGTCGACCTCGCGTCGGCCGGGAGCGCCTTCCTCGTCTCCGGGCCGCAGCGTTCCGGCCGCTCCAGCGCGCTGGCCTCGATCGTGACGAGCCTCGCGGGCCGTACGGACGGCCTCCCGGTGCTGGCCGTCGCGCCGCGCCCGTCGCCGCTGCGCGATCTCGCCGGGCTGCCCGGTGTGCTCGACGTCCTGACCGGCGATCCGGCCGACATCGCGCTCAGCGTCGCGGACGCGGCGGTCACCGGGCCGATCGCGCTCGTCGTGGACGACGGCGAACTGCTGAGCGACCACACGCTGTCCGAGGCGCTCGAGGCGTTCTCGCGCCAGGCACGTGACACCGGCTCGGTTCTGGTCGCCGCGGCCACGACCGAGGACGTCATGGCGAGCCCGTACCGCGGCTGGATCGCGGCGGTACGCCGGGCGCGGTCCGGCATGCTGCTCAACCCGTCCGGCCACGTCGACGGCGAGGTCTTCGGGCTGCGGCTGCCCAGGTCGCTCGCCGGCGGCTGGCCGCCCGGTCGAGCGCTGCTGGTCGAGCGCGGACAGACGATGCCCGCGCAGCTCATCATGCATGTAACCCCCCATACGGGATCAACCACGTGATTTACCAAAAGGGGCTACAGACCTGCGATACCTTGGGCCGCGCCCGCGTGCGGCCGCTGACGGACGTCGAGACCGATGCCGAAAGTGATGAGGTGGCGACCCCGGTGACGACCATGCCTTCCGTGGCGGGCGTGCGACCCCTCGGTAGCCCGCCCTCCCGCGGCCCCGTCGTCACCGTTCCGGCGGTCCGCGAGGCCGACGGCCTGCCGGTCCGGCTCATCATGGTCACCGCCGAGCTCGACGCCACGCTGCGCCGCCGCATCCGTACGGAGTCGGCCGACCTGGAGGCCGCGCTGTCGCGCCTCCCGTCGGCGATCGTGCTGCCGCTGGTCGACCACGGCCTGGACCCCGATGGCCGTCCCTTCCTCATCGCCGCCATGCCCGGCCCGTCCGTGCACGAGGTCCTCGCCACGGAGGGCCCCCGGCCGCTGGACGAGGTGCTGGCCGTCGCGCGCGCCGCCGCCGAGGGCCTGCGGACCCTCGCCGGTCAGGGCCTGGTCGGGCCGCCGCCCGAGGTCTGCCACACGGGTGACCGCCGCCTCACGCTGGCCACCCCGCTGCCGCCGGTCCTCACCGAGCTGGAGTCCGCGCTCGGCGACGGCACCGGGCACGAGCCGCCGGAGGTGCTCTCCGGCGCCGACTGGGCGCCCTCCGGGCAGACGTACGCCTGCGCCTCCATGCTGTGGACCCTGCTGTCCGGGCGCCCGCCCTACATCGGGCAGGACCGCAAGCTCGCGCGTCTGGTCGGCGGCCCGCCCGCGGCCTTCGAGCGCACCGGCGTGCCCGACGCCGTGATCGCCGTACTGCGGTCGGCGCTCGCCGTCGACCCCGCGGACCGCCCGGCCGACCCGGGTGCGCTCGCCGCCACGCTCGAGGAGTCGGCCGAGCACGTCTCGAACCCCACCCTCCCGCCGGCCCCCAGCAAGGCGTGGGCGCTGGGCAGCCGGTACGAGCTGCACCGCCGGATCGGCGGCGGCGCCAGCGGCCAGGTCTGGGCCGGCCGCCGCCGCGACGACGACCTCCCGGTCGCGGTCAAGGTCCTGCGCCGCGAGCTGTCGGAGGACCCGCAGACCGTCGACCGCTTCCTGCGCGAGAGCCGCCTGCTGCAAAGCGTCCAGCACCCCAACATCGTGCGGATCCACGACTTCGTGAAGGAGGCCGAGGTCTTCGGCATCGTCATGGAGCTGATCGACGGCTCGGACCTGCGCGACGTCACCACACGCGGTCCGCTCACGGTCTCCGATGCGGCCGGGCTGCTGGCCCAGACGGCCAGCGCGCTGGCCGCCGTGCACGCCGACGGGATCGTGCACCGGGACGTCAAGCCGGAGAACGTCCTCGTGACCGAGCGCGACGGGCGCCTGACCGCCTACCTGTCGGACTTCGGCATCGCGCGGGCCATCGCCGGCTCCGCGCACACCCAGCTCCTGGGCACGCCCGCCTACCTCGGGCCCGAACTGTGGGCGGGCCGCGCCCCGACGGCCGCAACGGACGTGTACGCGCTCGGCGTCACCGCGTACGAGCTGCTGGCAGGCCGCCTGCCGTTCGACGGGCCGAGCCAGGAAGCGATCATGCGGGCGCACCTCGAGCGGACCGTGTCCCGCCCACCGGGCCTGGACGAGACCGCCTGGGCGCTGATCGAGGAGTGCCTGGCGCGCGACCCCGCGCACCGGCCGGACGCCGCGCGGGTCGCCGCGCGCTGGGCGGCGATGGCCGGGCCCGGCGTCCTCGGGGGCCTCACGATCCCGCCGTCATCGGCCGTCGCACCGCCGCCGCCGTCCCGCGAGCTCGCCCACGACGACGAGCGCGACCCGGCGACCGGCACCGTCATGTCGGCCCGCGCCCTGCCGGTACGTCCTGCGCCCCAGCCCGTACGCCGCCGGCGCCGGCGCGGCCCCATCCTGGTGATCTCCGCCGTGGCGGTCCTCGGCATCGGGGGTGGCGTCGCGCTCGCGATGTCGCAGCGGTCCACGCCCCCGCCTGCCCGGCCCGCCGCCTCGCCCAAGACCGGCTACTACGTGGTGCCCGCCTCGATCGCCATCTCCGGTGCCACGACGGCCAAGGTGTCCTGGGGTTCCCAGGCCGGCTCGATGCCGGGCTTCGCCGGCTACGTCGTGACCGACGCCAGCGTCGGCAACCGCCCCGTCTCCCGCGTCCTGCCCAAGGACGTGACCTCCTACGCCGTACACGACCTGCGCGCGGGCCGCCAGGCGTGCTTCCTCGTGATCGCGGTGGTGACCGCGCCACCGCCCGGACCCCCCGCCCAGCCCACGTGCGTCACGCCGCCGGCGGCCCGCCGTCCCACCCCCCGAAAATCCTGAAGGACCGTCTGATGTCGCAATTCACCCCTGAGCCTCATCACGGCACCGCCGAGCTGGCCCGTACCGTCGTCGCCAACGTCGAGCAGGTCCTGCGCGGCAAGACCGAGGCGATCGGGCTGGCGCTGACCTGCCTGCTCGCGGGCGGCCACCTGCTGATCGAGGACGTGCCCGGCACGGGCAAGACGTCGCTCGCCAAGGCCCTCGCGGCGAGCTTCGGCGGTAGCGCGCACCGCATCCAGTTCACCCCGGACCTGCTGCCGACCGACATCACCGGCGTGTCCGTATGGGACCAGGGCCGCTCGGTCTTCGAGTTCCGGCACGGCCCGGTGTTCGCGAACGTCGTGGTCGCCGACGAGATCAACCGCGCCTCGCCGAAGACCCAGTCGGCGCTGCTGGAGGTCATGGAGGAGGCCCAGGTCACGGTCGACGGCGTCGCGCACGCCGTACCCAGGCCGTTCCTGGTCGTGGCCACCCAGAACCCCATCGACATGGAGGGGACCTACCGGCTGCCGGAGGCGCAGCTCGACCGGTTCCTGATGCGGATCGGGCTCGGCCACCCGACCCTCGCGGTCGAGGAGGAGATCCTGGCGGGCCGCGCGCGCTCCGCGCCGCCGCAGCTGTCGCCGGTGACCTCCGCCGAGAACCTCGCGCGCGCCCAGCAGGCGATCTCGGGCATCCACGTCGCGCCGGAGATCGCGCGCTACGTCGCGACGATCGCCCAGGCGACGCGCGAGCACGAGGCGCTGCGGCTGGCCGTCAGCACGCGCGGCAGCCTCGCGCTGCTGCGCGCCTCGCAGGCGCACGCCGCCTGCGCCGGACGGCACTACGTCGTCCCCGACGACGTGAAGACGACCGCCTCCGCGGTCCTCACTCACCGGCTCGTGCTTTCCGCGCAGGCCGAGGTGCGCGGCACGACCACGTCCGCGGTGCTCACCGAGGTCCTCGACGGGGTGCGGGTACCGGCGTTGTCCGCGACGCCACGATGACCAGACCGCCCGTCACCGGTACCGGCGTCGGGGTGGCCGTCCTCGCGGTGGCCTCGTACGCGGCCGGTGTCGCGCTCGGCTACCCGGTGCTGACCGGGCTCGCCGCCGGAGCCGCCGCGCTCCTGCTGGCGTCCGGATGCTCGGTGCTGGTCCGCCCGTCCGTGCAGCTCGACCGCCAGGTCACGCCGGAACGCACCACGGTCGGCGAACCCGCGCTCGGGCGCATCCACGTCCGCAACACCGCGCGGCACCCGAGCGTCGGCTTCACCGCCGTGGATCGGGTCGGCGAGGAGACCGTCGCGCTCGACGTACGGCCGATCGCGGCCGGCGGCATGCGGACGGTCAACTACCCGGTCCCCGCGCCGCGGCGCGGGCGGATCCCGCTCGGCCCGCTCACCGTCGAGCGGCGCGACCCGTTCGGGCTCTTCCGCTGGGCGCGCCGCCAGACCGGCGACGACGTCCTCTGGGTGCACCCGCGCGTCCACCTCATGCGCGCGCTGCCGGTCGGCGTCGTCCTCGACTACGAGGGCCGTACGCACGAGAACGCCCGGCCCGGCACCGTGACCTTCTCCGCGCTGCGGGAGTACGTCCCGGGCGACGATCCGCGGCAGATCCACTGGCGGTCCACCGCACGCCTGGGCACGCTCGTCGTACGCGAGCACATCGACACGACCGAGCCCACGACGACCGTGGTGCTCGACACCCGGCACGAGGCGTTCGACGCGGAGTCGTTCGAGTACGCGGTCGAGGTGGCCGCGTCGGCCGTACGCGCGGTGGAGCTGATCGGGCGACCCGTGGCGCTCCACGTGCTGGGCGAGCCTCTCGGCGAGGGCTCCGTGCTCGACCGGCTCTCCCTGGCCGACCGGCACGCGGACGTCGACGCGATCACGTTGCTCGGCGCGGTCGACCGCAGCCCGGCCGGCGGCGCGCTCGTGGTCGTGACCGGCGACGCCGAGTCCGGGCTGCTCACGCGCCTCGCCGAGCAGCGTCGCAGGTTCCGGCCGGTCGTGGTGATCTCGCTGCTCACCGAGTCCTCGCCGGGCGGCAGTGGGCTGCGGCGGCGGCCCGGCATGGTCGTGCTCACCGCGCGGTCGGCGGCAGAGGCCGCGGTCGGCTGGAACCGGATGATCAGTGGGGACGTGGGATGAAGACGCTCCGCCTGGTACGAGTCGTGCTCGCGGGCCTCCTCGGCGGCCTCGCCGGGCTCGGGTTCGGCCCGGTCTTCGGCGGCGTGCCCGGACCGGGCGCGTTCGTCACGGCCATCGCCGCGACCGCCGGGGCCGCGACGCTCGTCGTCGCCGTCGCGGCGCTCCTCCCGAAGCTCTCCCCGACACTCGTGACCCTCCTCGGCGCCGCGCTCGTCGCGGGCGCGGCCATCGGCGTGACCGGGTCCGGCACGTCGATCGCGGACGGCCCGTGGCGGCTGCTGACCAGCGCGCTGCCGGCCGACCCCACCGGCCCGCCGATGGGCATCGTCGCGCTGGCCGCGGGGTGGTCCGCGCTGCTCGCCGGCCTGCTCGCGGCGTACGGGGCGAACGCGCTCGCGCCGGTCCTCCCGCCGCTGGCCTGCCTGCTCGTCGCGCTCGGCCTCGGTGCCTCCGGCCCGCCGCTGCCCGGCTGGTACGCCGCGGCGTGCATGGCGCTGCTGCTGGCGCTTCTCCTCACCGGGCGCGGTGTGCCGCCGCGCCTCGGCGTACTCGTCACCGCCACCGTCACCCTGGCGCTCGCGGTCGCCGCGGCCGTCCTGCTCGGCCCGGCCCTGCCGGGCGCGGGTGCGCACGCGCCGGCGGACGCCCGCGCGCTCGTCGACGCGCCGGTGCTGCCGCGCAGCGGCGTCAGCCCGCTCCAGCAGTACCTCGCGCTGCGGGACGACTCACTGCCCGTACGCGTGACGGGCACCAGCTCACGGCCCGACGTCCCGCTGCGGATGGCCACGCTCACCCACTTCGACGGCACGTACTGGACCGTGTCGGGCGACTTCCGCCGGGCCGGGAAACGGCTGCCGAAGGCGCCGACGGAGGGCCGTCCCACCACCGTCACCGCGCGGGTCCGCGTGGAGTCCGGCGACCCCGACTGGCTGCTCAGCCCCGGCCGCGCCACCCGGGTCACGGTCGGCGAGATGGGCGTCGACGAGGCCACCGGCGACGTCGCCGTCCCGGCGGGCAAGGCCTCGCCGACCGCCTACGACACGACCTCGGTGCTGAACGAGGTCGGCGTCGACACGGTGCTGTCCGCCGACGCGGCGCGGGCGGAGGACCGCCTCACACCACCGCTCCCGGCGTCGATCCGCGGCTTCGTCGAACGCACCGTCGCGGGCCAGGCGTCCGCGTCCGACCAGCTCGTCGCGCTCTACCAGGAGCTGAAGTCCCGTGGCGGCTTCCACTACGACCGGGCCAAGGACGTCGCGGGCGGCCACGGCTACTACCAGATCCAGCGCCTGCTGACCTCCAAGCGCGGCACGAGCGAGCAGTACGCCAGCGCCTACGCGGTGATGGCACGGCACCTCGGCGTCGACGCGCGGGTCGTGATGGGCTTCCGGCCGGAGTACCAGGGCAATGCGTTCGTCGCGACCGGCCGTAACGTGGACGCCTGGGTGGAGGTGCGCTTCGCCGGGCTCGGGTGGGTCCCGATCGACCCGAGCCCCCGCGCGAACCCGATCGGCACCCGGCCGGACCAGCCGAAGTCCACGTCGCGGTCCGCACAGGTCGATGACCCGCTGAAGAACACCCCACCGCAGCGCGGCGGGGAGTCGCGGTCCGCCCCGAAGGGCCAGGGCGAGATCCCGACCGCGCCCGCCGACCGTGGCCGGACGCTCTCCATCGCGCTCCTGGTCGCCGCGCTCCTGGTCGTCCTCGTGCTCGCGGTACCGGGCGCCAAGGCCACCCGGCGCGCGCGCCGCCGCCGCGACCGCTCTCCACGGCGCGCCGTGCTCGGCGCCTGGTGGGAAACGGTCGACCGGCTGCGCGAGGCGGGCCTGCCCGTCGGCCCGACGCTGACGACGGGCGAGGTCGTACGGCTGACGAACGGCCTGCCGGAGGTGTCGGGGCTCGCCACGATGGTGGACCGCGCCGCGTACGCCCCGCACGAGACCGGGGCGGACCTGCCGGAACGCGCGTGGCTCGCCGCACGGCACGTACGCCGCCGGGTACGGTCCGGCATGCCGGTCCACCGCAGGTTCGTGGCCTTCCTCGACCCGCGCCCGCTCTTCCCGTCCCGCCGCGACTGATCCCTCAGCCGGGCGCGGCCGAGCGGAAGCGCACGACGCGTACCGTGCTGGGGCAGTGGCGTTCGAGCTCCAGCGCGGGGCAGCGGTGCAGGCGTGCCGCCCACCGGGAGCGGATCCGCGACCCGACGTACACCGCGTTCGCCGAATGCTCGGTCGCACACGAGCCCAGCGCGCGTACGGGATCACCGTCGGTGACGCTGTACTCCCAGTCCACGCCGAGGTCGGCGAGGAGCACGGTGCACTGCAGCCAGGCCTCGAGCTCCAGCTCGTCGCGCCACTGGACACCGAGCGCGTGCGCCTCCCACGCGAGGTGCTCCATCGGCAGCGGCCCCGGGCGTACATGTAAGGCGACCAGCCGTGATCCGTCCGCCACCGCCTCGCAGGCGGCGGCCCGCAGCGCCACGCGGCCCGAGTCTGTGCCGTCGACGCCGGCCACCACCACCCCGCCCATGCCAGCCATCTCCCACCCGTCCTTCCGGTGGGCTCGCGGCCGAGGGAGGCGAACGAAGCCCATAGCCCCGCGACATCGGACGACTACCATCAGTAGCCGACGTGGAGGCAATCGGCCATCCGTTTCACCGGAAAGTGGCGCGGCGGGCCCATGCTCCTGTCCCGCACGGACAGCCTCGATGGACCCGCCGGCCACCCTCGTTCAGGCGCGGTGTCCGGAGTCCTCCATGCCGCCGCCGAGGCCGTGCCAGACGTCCTGGACGTTGCGGTAGACGCGGTCCGACGGGAGCCGCGCCATGAGGTCACATACATCGTCCGCCGCGCCCATCTCGGTCACCGTGGCCGCGAGGCGTTCGGCGGTCGCGGGGAAGACGCCTGGCCGGAGCCAGCGGGCGATCTCACTGCGGCCGAGGACGTCGCGCTCGTTCACACCCGCCGGCGTGCCGCCGACCAGCTCGCCTTCCGGTGCGAGGTCGGCTTCCGGGCGGAACGCCCTGGCCGTCCCTTCCTCGTCCCATTCCTCGGGGCGCCGCTCGGCACCGTTGCGTTCGCCCAGCTCCGTGTCGTGCTTGAGCGCGTCGTCGTACCGCGGCCCATGCTTGTCACTTCGCCGCTGAAACCGCATCGGTCGTCTCACTCCGTTTCGGTCGCGTGCAGAGGCACACGGATTCCCTGCCCATCTCGGCGCATCGAACACGCCCACGAGAGCGATCGGAGGTCGAAGCGGGGCCATCGTTGCGGGTCAACGCGGACAGACCTTTCGGAACCAACAAACCGTCGGTCAATATTCTTCAGACTCCGCGTCCAACAGCTAACATGATTTTTTATACCGGGTTATGGGAATACGTACCCCCTGCCACTTCGTATCCACCACTCTGAGGAGCTTTGAGTGACATCGGGAGAGTCTTCGCGGACAAGCGACAACGACCGGCGCACCGGGCTCCCCGATATCCCTCTCGGAGTACCGACCGCCGCGCGGATGTACGACGCGGCGCTCGGCGGTAAGGACAACTTCGAGGTCGACCGGGCGGCCAACGAGAAGCTCTACTCGGTCGTCGGCGAGCACCGGATCCGCTCGACCGCGCTGGAGAATCGCCGGTTCCTCGCCCGCGCGGTCAAGTACCTTTCCCACGAATGCGGCATCCAGCAGTTCCTGGACCTCGGCTCCGGCCTGCCGACCTCGCGCAATACGCACCAGATCGCGCAGGAGGCTGACCCGGAGGCCAGAGTCGTCTACGTCGACATCGACCCGATCGTCGCCGCACACGGCCGTGCCATCCTCGCCCGCGACAACACCCGCATCGTCACCGCGGACATGCGTGAGCCCAAGTCGATCCTCGACAACCCGATCACGCACGAGCTGATCGACTTCGACAAGCCGCTCGCCGTGCTGTTCGTCGCGGTGTTCCACTTCATGTCCGACGCGGACGACCCGGCGGGAATCGTCTCGGCGGTACGCGAGCGCCAGGCCCCCGGCTCTTACGTCACGATCGCGCACCTGACCACGGACGGCATGCCGGAGGTCGACCAGCAGGGCTGGGATGCCGGGTTCCGCGGCGCCACGACCGAGCTGGTCCTGCGCGGCGAGAAGGAGATCGGCGACCTGTTCGACGGCTACGACCTGGTCGAACCCGGCCTCGTACGCCCGCACCTGTGGCGGCCGGACGACGAGGGATCGCCGCGCACCACCTCACTGTTCGCCGGGGTCGGGAAGCGCGCCTAACCGAGGAAGGCGCGTAGCCGGCGGACCGTGCCGAGCGGGTCCTCCCAGAAGAACAGGTGGCCCAGCCCGCGTAGGGTCTCCAGCCGCGCGCCGTCGATGCGGTCGGCCAGCAGGTCCGCGTTGCGCGGGTCGACCACCCGGTCGGCCGTGCCGTGCAGGACCAGCGTCGGCGCCGTGATCTCGGGGAGCCGTGCCGACGCGTCGTGCCCGAGGGAGGCCGCCGCCTGTGCCTGCCAGCCCGCGGGGTCCTGCGGTTCGGCGAGGCGCCGCGCGACGAGGTCCTCCACCGGTCCCTCTGAGGCGAGCGCGTTCGCGGTGAACCGGCGTACCGCCTCCTCCTGCGGCAGGTCGCCCGCCTCGCGGATGAGCCGGGCGGTGGCCTCGGGCAGCGGGTACGCGGCCTCGCCGCCGGGCGTCGTACAGGCGAGAACGAGCCGGTCGACGCGTTCCGGGTGCTCCAGCGCGACCATCTGGGCGATCATCCCGCCGAGGCTCGCGCCCACGACGTGCGCGCGCTCGATCCCGAGCAGGTCCAGCACGGCGACGGCGTCGGCCGCCATCGTCGCCGTGTCGTACGGGCCCGGCGGCGCGTCACTGTCGCCGATCCCCCGGTTGTCGAAGGTGACCACGCGGTACGACGCGGCGAGCGGCGCGACGATCGGCTCCCAGCCCCAGCGCGGGTAGCCGAGGCCCTGGATGAGCAGCAGCGCCGGGCCGTTCCCGCTGACCGAATGCGCGATCCTCACCCGAGCCACGTCGCCACCTGGGACTCCGCGCCGGAGTTCCAGCCGAGCTGGAGGTGGTTGAGCCCGAGGGTCGTGGTCGCGGCGCGGTTCGCGATGCCGTCGGTGGCCGAGCAGCTCGCGACGAAGACCGCGCCGTCGGAGGGCCCGGTGTGCTCGTTGTGCAGCAGCGGCATGGTCGGCGAGTTGCCGCACAGCTCGTACACGGGCACGCTCGCGGGGACCCCGGCGTTGATCATCGGCTGGACCAGCGAGCCCTGGTCGATGCTGTACTGGATGCCGCGTCCGGAGGTGTAGAAGCCCTGGCCGCCGTAGTAGGTCGTGTACCAGTCCTGCTCGGTCTCGGGCAGCGGGTAGACGTCGTCCCAGCGGTAGAGCATCTGCCGCGCGCCGGGGAAGGCCGTGCCCTCGTAGCTGAGCTGCGTCTCGTCGTAGGAGACGCCGAAGCAGACCATCGAGGTGTGCGGTGCGGGCGCATCAAGGGACCCGCCGCACTGGGGATAGATGGCGAAGTCGTGGCTCCAGCCGTGGCGGAAGCCCCAGTCGAAGCCCTTGTTCGGGCCGCCGAGGAGGACCAGCTTCCGTATGTCGCCGGCGTACGCGGTCCCCCAGGACTCGCGGAGCGAGGAGGCGTACTGGCGGGCGTTGAAGGCGCCCTTCGACCAGCCCACCACGTCGACCTGCGACGCGCCGGTCAGGCCCTTGATGATCTTGACGGCGTCGCCGATCTGCTCCGACCAGTAGTAGCCGTCGCCCGTCTTGTGCGGGAAGCCGATCGCGAACACCTTGTAGCCGCGCCCGTCGAGGTACTGCATCAGGCCCGTGTTCGGGCAGGTCGCGCTGCCGCAGGCGTTCCCGCCGAGGGCGTTCGGGTTCGCCCACGCCTGGTCGGCGGTCTGGTTGGCGCCGTGCACGAGCAGCACCGGCACGGGCTTGGCGCCGGTCAGCGCGCCCGGCGCCTGGAACAGCAGGAACCGCGACGAGTTCGGCTCGGCGACGTCGCCGAAAAGCCTGCGGCCCTGCCCGGTCTGGTCGCCGACGCCGCCCGGCGGGTACGTCTCGGTGGCGAACCCGGCGGAGGTGTCGCGATACCGATCGACCTTGACCCAGCCGTTCTCCAGGCCGCTCGTGTAGCTCGCCTCCAGGGTCACGGAGGAGGTCGCGTGCGCCGGCACGGCGAACATGACGACGAACAGCATGGCGAGTACGAACCTGCGCATCCCGCGCCCCTTTTATGAGAGGTGATTCACCTGTTAATTTGGCGACATCCACCGACTCCGTCAAGAGGATCGTCGCGATGAGCCTCCACGTTCGTGAAAGCGGTCAGGGCGTGCCCGTGCTGTTCGTGCACGGCAACCTCTCCGACGGGTCGGCCTGGCGCGAGCAGCTCGAGCTGCTGCCGCCTGGGTTCCGCGGCATCGCCCCCGACCTGCGCGGGTTCGGCCGCAGCGAGGCGGCGCCGGTCGACGCCACCCGCGGCGTCGGCGACTTCCGCGACGACCTCGTCGCGCTGCTCGACGACCTCGGCCTCGACGCGGTCCACCTCGTCGGCCATTCCCTGGGCGGCGGCGTCGTGATGGACCTCGCCACCCGGCACCCGGAGCGCGTGCGGACCATCACCCTCGTCGCGCCCGTCTCCCCGTACGGGTTCGGCGGTACGTTCGAGGACGGCACGCCCTGTACGCCGGACTTCGCCGGCACCGGGGGCGGCACCGCCAACCCGGACCTGGTCAAGCTGATCCGCGAGGGCGACCGCGGCGACGCCGACCCGCTGTCGCCGCGCAACGTCGTACGTACGCTGTACTTCCCCGGACCCGAGGCAGTCCGTCTGGAGGACGAGCTGCTCGAGGGCATCCTCGGCGCCGGCGTCGGCGAGGACCACTACCCGGGCGACGCCACGCCCTCGCCGCACTGGCCCGGCACCGCGCCCGGACCGCGCGGCGTGCTGAACACGCTGTCGCCGAAGTACTTCGGCTGGAGCGGCTTTCCCGACTCCGGCTGCCGCGCGCCGGTGCTGTGGGTCCACGGCGACCTGGACGCGATCGTCTCCGACACGTCGATGGTCGACCTCGGGCACCTCGGCGCGCTCGGGTACGTCCCCGGCTGGCCGGGTGCCGAGGCCTTCCCCGCGCAGCCGATGGTCCGCCAGACACGCGCCGTCCTGTCGCGCCTCCGCGCACACTCCGAGCACGTCATGGAGGGAACCGGACACTTCCCGTACGTCCAGCGGCCGCAGGAGTTCGCCGCGTTGCTGCACGCGCACCTCACAGGCTGATCGATGGCGGGGAGCACGAGCGCGAGTGGCCGCCCGCTGTCGGCCAAGGGCGAGCGCACCCGGCGCGCGCTCCTGGACGCGGCGGAGAAGGTGTTCGCCGCGCTCGGCTACCAGGATGCGTCGATCGTCAAGATCACCGAGGCCGCCGAGGTGGCACAGGGCACCTTTTACATCTACTTCGAGGGCAAGCGGCAGATCTTCGACGAGCTGGTCGCCGACCTCAACCGGCGCGTGCGCCGCGCGATGTCCGAGGGCTCCCGCCAGGGCCGTACCCGCGCGGAGGCCGAGCGCCTGGGCTTCCTCGGGTTCTTCCGGTTCACCGCCCGTCATCCCGCGCTGTATCGGATCATCCGGCAGGCGGAGTTCGCCTCGCCGGACGCAATGCGGCGGCACTACCAGGCCATCGTCGACGGCTACGTCACGGGCCTGCGTGGCGCGATGGACGACGGCGAGATCATCGCCGCCGACCCCGAGGTGATCGCCTGGGCGCTGATGGGCGTCGGCGAGCTGATCGGCATGCGCTGGATCCTCTGGGAGGACGACGGTCCAGGCGAGGTGCCCGAAGAGGTCTTCGAGCAGATGTACGCCTTCATCCGGCGCGGTCTCGGCACGGTCTGAGGCCCAGGGCCTGTCTCGAAGTCCCGCTGTCCTACTGCGCGGCGCTCGCCACGGACGGAGACTTCGAGACAAGCCCTATTGTGATCCGCAGATTCGAGGAGGCGTCATGCTGACCGTCGACATGGTCCGTGCCGGGGCGCGCCGGCATCGCGATCGGGTGGCCATCCGCTACGACGACGCGGCGCTGACGTTCCGCCAGGTCGACGAGGCGGCCAACCGGATGGCGAACGTCCTGCTGGGCGCGGGCGCCGAGGCCGGTGAGCGCGTCGGCCTGCTGCTCGGCAACGGCCCGTGGACGGTGCCTGTCGACTTCGCCTGCCTCAAGGCGCGTCTGTGCCGGGTCCCGCTGAACGGCCGGCTGTCGGCCGACGAGCACGCGCGCATGCTGGCCGACGCGGGCGTGCGCACGCTCGTGTACGAGTCCGCGCTCACCGCGCGCGCCGACGAGCTCGCCGAACGCCTGGACGGCCTGCGTACGGTGAGCCTCGGCCTCGGACGCACCGGCGACCTCGACCTCCTCGCCGAGATGGACCGCGCGTCGGCCGCCGACCCCGGCCTGCCCGCGCGACCCGACGACGTGATCCTCGCGCTGTACACCTCCGGCACGACCGGCACGCTCAAGGCGGCCCAGCACACGCAGGCGAGCTATGCCGCGATCGTCGCGAACATCCTGGCCAACGTGCTCAGTCCGGCGCGAGGCGACGTGATGCTGCACGCCGCGCCGCTGATCCACGCGAGCGGGACGTTCGTCCTGCCGTTCTGGCTGCGCGGTGCCGAGGCCGCGGTCCTCGGCGGGTTCGACCCGAAGGGCTACCTCGACGCGATCCCGCGCTACGGCGCGACGCACGCCAACCTCGTGCCGACGATGCTGCAGATGCTGCTGTCGAACGGCGCGGCGTCCGCCGACATCGGCCCCCTGCGCTCGGTGTTCTACGGCGCGTCGCCGATGCCGCGCCCGGTGATCGAGGAGGCGATGGCGGCGTGGGGGCCGATCTTCCTCCAGTACTACGGCCAGACCGAGGCGCCGCTGTGCATGTCGGTGCTGGCGCCCGAGGACCACGTCGGCGCGGACGCCCCGCTCGGGTCCTGCGGGCAACCGGTCGTCGACGCCGAGCTCAGGCTGGTCGACGAGCGGGGTGCGGACGTCGAGCCCGGGACGCCCGGCGAGATCGTGGTACGCGCGCCGTTCACGATGGCGGGCTACCTGAACGCCCCCGAGCTGAACGCCGCGACCTTCCTCGGCGACGGCTGGCTGCGTACGCGCGACGTCGCGCGCTTCGACGACCGCGGCTTCCTGTACCTCGTCGACCGCACCTCCGACATGATCGTCAGCGGGGCGTACAACGTGTATCCACGCGAGGTCGAGGACGCGCTGTACGCCCACCCGGCGGTGGCCGAGTGCGCGGTCGTCGGCGCGCCCGACGAGCGCTGGGTGGAGGCGGTCATCGCGTTCGTGGTGCGCCGTCCGGGAGCAGAGGCGGGCGCTTCCGAGCTCACCGAGCACGTACGGTCGCGCCTCGCGGGCTACAAGGTGCCCAAGCGCGTGGAGTTCGTGGACGCGATCCCGAAGAGCGGCGTCGGCAAGATCCTGCGCAGGGCGCTGCGCGACCCGCTGTGGGAGGGCGTCGACCGCGGTCGCTGACCCCGCGGGGTCACTCGCCGCGCCACCATCGGGCCAGGAGACCCTGACGGCGGGCCCGACGTGGCGCCGCCGGGATGCTCCCGCCCCGCTCCATCCACACGTGTGACACCGCGGCACGGGTGGTCGAGGACATGCCCGGCCGCTTGCCCTCGCCCTGGTCGGCGGCCACCTCGAGTACCGGGGGGAAACGCACCGGCAGCGAGGTCAGGGCGCGGTGGAACGGCCCGGGGCGCCACTCGAGGTCCTCAGGCGGTACGGCGAGCTCCATGTCGGGCAGCTCGTCGAGGAGCCGCTCGATCGCGGTCGAGGCGATCAGGCGCGCCTGGCTCTGCGCCGGGCAGGTGTGCGGCCCGGCGCTCCACGCGAGGTGGGCGCGGTTGCCCTCACGGTGCTCGGAGGCCAGTCGAGGGTCCGTGTTGGCGGCGGCGAGGCTGATCACGACCGGCTGGTCCTTCGGCAGGCGTACGCCCGCGAAGTCGACGTCCTGCGGCGGGAAGGTGATCGCGAAGTTGGCCAGCGGCGGATCGGTCCACAGCACCTCGTCGAGGGCGTCCTCGATCTGCAGGCTGCCGCCGGACAGGTCACCGCCGAACCGGTCGTCGGACAGCAACAGCCGCAGGGCGTTGACGATGAGGTTCTGCAGCGGCTCGGTACCGGCACCGAGGAGCGTGTTCAGCTGGTGCACCATCTCCTCGTCCGTCAGCCGCACCGGATGGGCCGCCAGCCAGGACGCCACGTCGGCGCCGGGCTCGCGGCGTTTCAGCGCGACCAGCTCGAGGATGGCGTCACGCGTGATCTCGTTGGAGCTCTTGGCGTTGACCGTGTCGAAGATCCCGCTCAGCCCCAGGACGAACCGGTCGCCGACGTCGGCCGGGCAGCCGAACAACTCGGTGAGCACCAGCAGCGGCAGTGTCCGGGCGTAGTCGGTGACCAGGTCGGCCGAGCCCGTACCGGCGATGCGGCGGATGAGCGTGTCAGCGCTGCGCTCGGTGGAGACGCGCAGGGCGCTCGCGTCGACACGGGCGAGGCTGTCGGTCACCGCGATCCGCAGCCGGCTGTGCTCGGCGCCGTCGGTGTTCCGGCAGTTGGGGCGGTACATCATCATCGGACGGACCGGGCAGTCCTCCGGTACGCCCTGCTGCCACCGCCGGGCGTCCTTGGGGAACGTCACGGGGTCACGCAGCACGTCGAGCGCCGCGTCGTAGGAGGTCACGAGCGTGGCGGGGACGTTCGGCGCGAGCTCGACCGGCGCGACCGGGCCGTACTCGCGCAGCCGCGCGTAGACGCGCTGCGGCTCGCGCGCGAACTCCGTGCCGTAGAGCGCCTCGCGTCCGGCGTGCGCGGGGCAGCCGGGCGGAGGTGCGGCGTTGGGGTCGGCGGTCACGCGTGCTCCCGTACGTTGCTGGCGACGAGGTACTGGACGAGGGCGATCAGCGCCTGCGTGGACGACGTGACGTCGCGCGCGTCGCAGGTGACCAGCGGCGTCTCCGGGAGCAGGTCCATGGCCTCGCGCAGCTCGTCCTCGGAGTAGGTCGGCGCGCCCTCGAAGTGGTTGATGGCGACCGCGTAGCGCAGGTCGTACTCCTCCAACATGGCCATGACCTCGAACGACTGCTCCAGCCGCCGCGTGTCGGCGAGCACCAGCGCGCCGAGTGCACCGCGCGACAGGTCCTGCCACAGCGGGGTGAAGCGCTGCTGGCCGGGCGCGCCGAACAGGTAGAGCACGAGGTCGTCGCTGAGCGTGAGGCGGCCGAAGTCCATGGCCACGGTCGTGGTGATCTTGTCCGGGGCACCGGTGAGGTCGTCGACCTGTTCGGCCGCCTGCGTCATCGTCTCCTCGGTGCGCAGCGGCCGGATCTCGGACAGGGTGCCGACGAGTGTCGTCTTGCCGACCGCGAAGTGGCCGACGACCAGCACCTTCACCGCGGTGTGGACGCTGTCGCGCACGTACATCCGGTCAGAGACGAGCCCGGAGGCCATCCAGCACCTCCCGCAGAACCTGGTCGTCCGGCACCTGGGTCTCGGCCGTCGCCGCACGCGTCGTGATGTGCCCGCTGTCCACGAGATCGGAGAGCAGGACCTTGGTGACGCCGACCGGCAGCTCGAGATGGGCGGCGACCTCGGCGACCGACAGCGCGCCGCCCCGGCACAGCTCCATGACCCGGCTCTTCTCCGGGCTCAGTCCGGTGGACCGGTCGCGCGTGGCGATGACCAGTGTCACCACGTCGAAGATGTTGCGCGTCGGGTGGGCACGTCCCCCGGTCACCACGTGGGGCCGCACAAGGGCCCGTTCGGGCCGGCGGGCCGGGCTCATCGCGAGCTGTCCGTGGCCTGGCGAGGCGGGATCGTCAGCTCCTTGCCGAGTCGCTGGACGAGCTCCTGAAGCCGGAAGGACACGGCCTCCATGTCGACGTTCTCACTGGCGGAGACCGCGAGGTAGGCGCCGGGCCCCGCCGCGACGAGGAACACGTAGCCGCCGTCGAACTCGGTGACGGTCTGCCGCCACGCGGTGTCGAGGTCGCCGCAGAACTCCGCCGTGTTGCGCGCGAGGGACTGCAGGCCGGACATGCCCGCCGCGTGGCGTTCGGCGTCGTCGAGTCCGATCTGCTCGGAATGGGCCATGAGCAGGCCGTCGGCCGATAGCAGGATGGCGTACCGCGTCTCCGGCATCTTCAGTGCGTCGTCGAGCATCCACCCGAGCTTGTTGGACACGGCATCGTTCATGCCTGCGTATTCCCTTCGGAGTCGGGAGCGGCGGTGGCACGCCCCGATCGTGTGCCACGCTGCCAGGCTCCCATGCCGGTGGCCGCGCGCCGAGCCCGTTCCGAAGGAGCGGACGCCTCGTCCTTTTTGCCCCGATTGTCGGGCGATGGCCGCGCGTCCGAGTCCGGCCCGTCGGAGACCTGGACCGGTTCTCCGGTGATGCGACGCCGCCGTGGCAGGCCACTGGCGGTGCGCGGCGGCTCCGGCGGCGCGTCCGGCACCGGTACGGCCATTGCGTCCGGTACGGCGAGCGCGGCCGGCGCGGGTTCGGCACGCGTCGCCGCGGGCGCACCCGCCACGCGCGTGAGCAGCGCCGTCGGCAGGAACACCACGGCCCGCACGCCACCGTACGGCGAGCGCGTGTCGACCGAGACGCTGAAGCCGTACCGTGCGGCCAGCACGCCGACGACCGCGAACCCGACCTGCGGCGGGTCGCCGAGCCGGTTGATGTCCACCGACTCCTGGCCGGACAGCAGGCGCGCCGCGCGCCGCAGTTCCTCGGGGTTCATCGCGACCCCGGCGTCGTCGATCACGATCGCGGTGCCGTTGTGCGCCGGCTGGAAGTTGACGTCGACGGACGTGGTGGGCTGCGAATGGCGCGCCGCGTTGTCCAGCACCTCGGCGACGGCGAGGACGACCGGCTCGACGACCCGGCTGACGACGGCGACGGTCGCGTGCGGGTGGACCTGGACGCGCAGGTAGTCGCGGATCCGTGAGGTCGCCCCGCGTACGACGTCGGTGAGCGAGGAGGCGGACCGCTGCTGGCCGGGCCAGGACCCGCACAGGACCGCGGTGGCCTGGGCACGGCGGCCGAGCTGGGCGTTCATGTGGTCGATCTTCAGCAGGTCCTCGAGCACGTCGGGGTCGTCGTGCCGCTCCTGCATCCGCGAGATGGCGAGCTGCTGCTCGTTCGCCAGGCTCTGCACGCCGCGCATCATCGACTTCAGCGTGGCCTTGGCCGACAGGTCAGCGCGGAGCCGAGCGCGCTCGAAGGACTCGGTGAAGCTCCCCATGACGCTCTCGAGGCTCTTGCCGTACGCGGTCGCGGCCAGCTTCTCGTGCAGCGGGCCGGGTACCTCGATGGGCCGCTCGTACAGCGACTCGGCCAGCGCGGGCAGGCGCGACGTCACCAGGTGGCGCGCCTCCTCGTCCCGCAGCCGCCACTCGCCCTCGAGCTCGGCGATCCTGCCGCGCAGCCGTGCCGAGATCCGCCATTGGCGTACCAGCAGCACCGCGACGACGAACGCGATCGTCGGCGGGCTCCAGATCGCCGCCGCCACCATGTGTTGCTCCATCAAATCCTCGCGGGCAGGGGGTATGGGGGCCACCGGGCCGCTCGGCATGCTGGACGGCGAACCCGCACGTCCTTCGGCGAAGCCTGGCGAAAACCCCGAAAGGCTACATCGGTGTGATCACGGGACGCCAGAGGACAAGCCGCGTTGTGATCGTTCCGCCGAGTCCCGAGCGGGTATCACTCCTGTTCAGGGGGCCATCGATGGGGGATCTTCCGTTGATCCGCCCGATGGCGGCCGTGGCGGCGCCCGCGCTGCCGCCCGACGACGACCACTGGGGATACGAGTTCAAGTGGGACGGCGTCCGGGCGATCACCTATTTCTTGGACGGCCGCGTACGGGCGCTGTCGCGCAATGACCGGGACATCACCGGCACGTACCCGGAGCTCGCCGAGCTCGCGGAGCTGACCGGCCGCGCGGTGGTGCTCGACGGGGAGCTCGTCGCGCTGCGGGACGGGCGGCCGGACTTCGGGCTGTTGCAGGCACGAATGCACGTGCTGCGGCCCGGCGAACGGCTCATGCGTGCCATACCCGTGGAGTACTACGTCTTCGACGTGCTCCACCTGGACGGCCGGTCGCTCCTGGAGGAGTCCTACGCCGAACGCCGGGAGGCGCTGGCCGGCCTCGACCTGGCCGGGGAGCGGGTCCGCACGCCGCCGTGGTTCGCGGGCGGCGGCGAGGACGTGCTGGCGACGAGCGTCGCGCACGGCCTGGAGGGCGTGGTGGCCAAGCGCCTGCGGTCCCGCTACCTGCCGGGCCGGCGGAGCCGCGACTGGCTGAAGGTCAAGAACGTGATGCACCAGGAGGTCGTGGTCGGCGGGTGGCGGCCCGGCAAGGGGCGGCGCGCCGACCTGATCGGATCGCTGCTGATCGGCATCCCCGGCGACCTCGGGCTGGAGTACGCGGGCAACGTCGGCACCGGGTTCACCCATGCGATGCTGCGCGACCTCGCGGAGATGCTCGAGCCGCTGGCGCTCGGCTCCAGCCCGTTCGCCGCCGCGGTGCCGCGCGCCTACGCGCTCGACGCCCGCTGGGTGCGGCCCGAGCTGGTCGGCGAGGTCCGCTACGCCGAGCGCACCTCCGATGGCATGCTCCGGCACCCGAGCTGGCGCGGCCTGCGTCCGGACAAGCGACCGGAGGACGTGCGCCGCGAACCCTCATGACCGCTCGTCGCGCAGTGCCTGGAGGGTGTGCCAGGCGCGCGCCGCGAGCTGGAGGTTGAAGCAGGTGTCCGGGTCGCCGAGGTCGTGGCCGGAGATCTCCCGTACGCGGCGCAGCCGGTACTTCAGCGTGCTGCGGTGGATCGCCAGCGCGGACGTGACCGCCTCGTAGGCACGGCCGGACTCCAGGTAGCGGCTGAGCGTCTCGACCAGCCCGGCGCCCTTCGCCGCGTCGTAGTCGAGCAGGTCGCCCAGCCACTCGCGGACGAACCAGTCGACGCTGCCGGACTCGCCGACGTCGGCCAGCAGCCGGTAGACACCCAGCTCGTCGAACTCGGTGGCGAGGTCGCGCGCGGCGATGTGCTGGAGCCGCAGCGCGAGCCGCGCCTCACGGTAGGAACGCTGCAGGTCGGCCGGCCGCGCGTACGCACGCCCGACGCCGACCCGGCACACGGCATCGCCCAGGTCACGGCGTACGGCGGCGCGGAAGCGCTGCCAGGGCCGGTCGGTGTCGGACAGCACGACGACCTCGGCGCCCCGGTCGGCGACCAGCGACCCGACGCCGGTCTCGCGCGCCGCGTGCCCGACCGCGCGGAAGAGGCCGTCGCCGCCGGGCCGTGAGCCCGCCCCGGCCACCACGACGACCCGGTGCGGGCGCTGCAGGTCGTACCCGAGCGCGTCCGCGCGCGCCAGCACGGTCGCCTCGTCCGCGCCGGACAGCAGCTCCTCGACCAGGTCACGGCCGAGCCGCAGCTCCGCCTCGGCGAGGCTGTGCAGGTGGGCCAGCTCCAGTGCGAGCACGGTCGCCGCGTGTTCGAGGGCCACCTGCTCGCGTTTGCCTGCGGTGCCCTCGGGGTCGATGAGGGCGAGGACGCCGAGCACCTCCTCGCGCGGCCCGGCCGGAACGATCAGCCGTCCCTCGCGCCGGATCGGCCTGGCCTGGCGTACCGCCTCCCGCAGCATCTCCTCGCGCGCCTCCCGCCCCTGCTTCGGGTACGGGTCCGGCCGCCCGGGGCCGGCCCAGGCCCGCAGGTTGCCGTACCGGTCCTCGACCGCGACCGGGCGGCCGGTGAGCTCGTGCAGCGCGTACGCGATGCCCTCGGGCCCCTCCCCGGCGACCGCCGCGCGCGTGAGGCGCTCGTGGACGTCGGTGCTGAACTCCAGCCCGGAGACCGTCTCGGCGAGTGCGGCGTTGACGGCGCGCAGTTCCCCGGCGGTGGCGTGCTGGTGCGCGCGCCGCCGGGCGCCCGCGATCGCGATGCCGGTCTGCTGCGCGAGCGCCCGCAGCAGGAACTGCTCCGAGGACGAGGGCTCCTCGCCCGCGCCCACGACCAGGTAGCCCAGATGCCCGTCGAGGCTGCGCAACGGGAACGCCCAGGCCCAAGGGCGGCCCACCACGGCGATCGGCCCGCCGGCGACGCTCAGCACGGCGAACTGGGCCTCCATGTCGGCACGCGTCTGTGCGTCGGCGCGCGCCTCCTCGATGGCCTGCCATCCGCCGGTGGTCAGGTGGGTGCCCTCCAGCCGGCAGCCCGCGTACGAGGGGATCGCGGTGGCCGCGAGCCGGAGGATGTGCGCCTGGTCGTCGCTCTCGCTCATCACCATGGACAGGGCCAGGAGTGAGCGCATGCCGGTCAGCTGGTCCCGCAGGGCCGGGTCCTGCGGCGGCTCAGGAATGATCGGCGTCGGGTGCGTATGCCGCCCAGCGTCGGTGGGATCGCGTTGACCAGGCATTTCGTCTCTTCGGCCAGCATACGAGCCTCTCGGCCCGCAGGGTGGGGCAGGGCGACCCGCACCGTCCCCGGGGACGGGCCCCGCGCGACCGGACCGGCCTGGGGGTCGGGCGCCTACGGCCGCCGTTCGCGCATTTCGCCCCACTGTGACCTGGTCACCGGCACGGCGTACGCCCGACCCTGTTTCTCATGACCACCACCGTGCCGGGCGCCGGCGCGGTCAGGATCCGTGGGCGGAAGGACGAGCGCACGGCCGTCCTGGACCTGCTCGCGGCGGCCGGGGAAGGACGGCCGGCCGTCCTTCTCCTCGAAGGTGAGCCGGGCTCCGGCAAGAGCCTGCTCCTCGGCGAGGCCGTGCGCGCCGCCCGCGAGCGCGGCCTGCCGACGGCGGCCGGTGGCGCGTGGCAGCCGGGCCGTACGCCCCCCATGGAACCGCTGACGTCCGCGCTGGGCGGGCGCGATCCGTTTCTGGACGAGGCACCGGTACTGGTCTGCCTGGACGACCTCCAGTGGGCCGATCCCGGGACCCTGCGCGCGGTACGGGCGCTGGCGTGGCGGACCGGGCGGCATCCCGTCGCATGGCTGCTCGTACGTGGCGCGGTCCGGCGCGGTGACCCGGCCGGACTGCTGTTCGACCTCATGGAACGCGACGGCGCTCGACGGTGCGCGCTGGCCCCCCTCGACGACGGCACCGTCACCGAGATCATCATCGACACGCTGGGCGCCCGCCCGTACCCGGGCCTGGTCGCGCTCGCGGCCGGTGCGGGCGGCAACGCCGCCCTGCTCGCCGAGCTGCTGACCGGGCTCCTCGAGGAGGACCGGGTGCGGATCACCGACGGCCGTGCCCGGTCCGCGTCCTCCCGCCCGCCGCACCGGGTCCGGGCGGCCGTGGGGCGGCGCCTCGACGTTCTCGGCCCGCGCACCCGCCACCTGGTGACGGTCTCGGCGATCATGGGCCGCACGTTCGCGCCGGAACACCTCGCGGAGATCCTCGGCACGACACCGGCCGCGATCGTGCCGGAACTCGACGAGGCCCTGGTGAGCGGGCTGCTGGGGGCCACACCGGACGGCCTGCGGTTCCGCCACGACCTGGTCTGGCGGGTCACCGCCGAGCTGCTGCCGCCTTCCGTACGCCGAGCCCTGCACCGCCAGATCGGCGAGCTGTTGGCCGAGCGGAACGACGCGGCGGCCGACGCGGCCTTCCACCTGACGCGGGGCGCACGCGCCGGTGACGCGCACGCGCTCGCCGGGCTCGACCGGGCGATCGACGCGATGCTGTCACGGTCGCCGGGCGCGGCGGCCGACCTCGCCACACACGCGCTGTCCCTCACCGACACCGGCGAGGTCGAACGCCCCGTACGCACCCTCACCGCGGTACGCGCGCTCGCCGCCGACGGCCGCCTCGACGAGGCCGTGAACCTCGCGCAGGTGGCCTTCACCCGGCCGATGCCCGCGCGGACCTGCGCACGGCTGCGCTGCCTCCTGGCCGAGACGTTGAACATGCGGGGACGTCCCTCCGAGGCCGCGGCGGAGGCCTCCGCCGCACTGGCCGAACCCTGCCTGCCGGGCGCCCTGCGCGACGACGCCGAACTGACCCTGCTCACCTCGCGCGCGGCCATCGGCGAGGACGCGTGGGTACGCGAACACGCGACCGCCGTCGTCTCGGCGGCGGACCGGCACGGCGACGCCCTGGTCACGGGCGCCCTGACCGTCCTAGCGCTGGCCGAATGGGACGCCGGACGCCTCAACGCCGGCCTGCGCCTCGCCGGCGAGGCCGTGAACCGCGCGCCGTCGACCGGCGCCGGCCGCGCACACCCGCGGATGGTCCTGGCCATGCTGCTGGCGGACGTCCGACGCCTGGACGAGGCCCGCACGGTCATGGCCGGCGCCGGTGACGAGGCGGACCCGCTTGGCCCCATCGCCTCGGCCGCGGCGGCGATGACCGTACGGGTACGGATCGACCTGGCCGATGGCCGCTTCGGCGAGGCCCTCACCAGGGTCGAAGCGGTCACCGGCGGCCCGGTACCGCACGCCCTGGCCGCCTCCACCCTTCCGGTCCTCGCCACGGCGGCCCTGCGAGCGGGCGACGCGAAGGCCGCCCAGCGATACCTGCAGGGCGGCGGGGCCGCGCTGCCAGGTCGCGGGGGCGCGGGCGCCGCGCTGGCGAGCGGCGGGGCCGGGCGGGCAGGTGGCGGGTCCGCGCTGGCGGATGGCGGATCCGCGCCAGCGGTCCTGCGGGATGGTGGATCCGCGTTGACCGCGGCCCAGATCACCGAGGCACGCTCGGGCCGCGAGGCGCTCCAGACGTCGTTCGGCGGCCTGTGCGAGGAACTCCTCCGCCACCGGCGAGCGCTGGTCCGAGACCCGGCCGCGGCGGCCTGGCTGGTCCGCACCGCCCTAGCACTGGACGACCGCCCGCATGCCCGCGTCGTGGCAGCGGCAGCCGAACGCCTCGCGCGCGCCAACCCGGCGTTTCCCACGACCCACGCCGCCGCCCGGCACGCCCGCGGCCTGCTCGACGGTGACGAGGCCGCCCTCTCCGAGGCCGTCGCGGAACACACCGACCCGTGGGCACGCGCGTCCGCGTCGGAGGACCTGGCCGTCCTCACCGTCTCCGCGGACCGTACCGGCGCCATCGCCAACCTGGACGCGGCGCTGACCGGCTACGACGCGGCCGGAGCGACACGCGACGCCGCCCGGGTACGCCGCCGCCTACGCCGCCTCGGCGTTCGCCGGCGCCACTGGAACCGTTCCGACCGGCCCGCCACCGGCTGGGAGAGCCTCACCGACACCGAACGCACCGTCTCCGAACTCGTCGCGCAGGGCCTCACGAACCGCGAAGTGGCCGAGCAACTCTTCATGAGCACACACACGGTGGCGTTCCATCTGCGGCACGTCTTCCGCAAACTCGAAGTGACCTCGCGCGTCGCACTGACACGCCTGGCCCTGGAGGAAACGGCCTGAGGCCTGTCCGGTCCACACGGACGGAAACGTCGCCTACCTCTCCCGCGAGGTCCACTCGAGGGCGACCACGACGGCTCGCGCGAGCGCAGGGTCCGCGTCGCCGCGTCGACCCCGACCAGCCGGATCGTTTGCCGCGACAACGGGAGCGCGAGCCTGTTCCGCCAGGTCCGCCTCCCCGGCGACCACGCCAGCGTGAAGGTTATTCCGCGAGGTCCGGCTCCCTGGCGACCACGACGAGCGCGAGCCGCAGCCGCGCATACCCCGGCCGCACTACCCGCACGATCGTCCCGTCCGGCACACCGGTATCCGCGTCGGTCGCGATCGCCTCGTGCAGATCCGGATCGAAGGCCGCGCCCTCATCGTCCCGCCGAGGGAAGCCAAGCCGCGCGATCACCTCGCGAGCCTGCTCAAGCACCCCGTGAACGCCCTCGCACAGGCCACGCTCCACGGCCCGCTCAAGACCGTCCAGGACCGGCAACCACTCGGCAGCCGTACGGGCCCGCTCACCGGCCCGCAACCGCTCAAGATCCTCCCCCGCCCGCCCACGCAGATCGTCCAGATCCCCCGCCGCCCGCCGCCAACGGTGCTCCAACTCCGCGATCGTCTCCTCGACCGCAGGATCACCGCCGTCCGCCCACACCTCAGCGACGCGCACGGGCTCACGGTCGATCTCGGACTGGCTCATCGGGGCTCCCCTAGGCCGAGCGGTCGGGCATTCCTGCCACGACGCTCGCCTTCCCCCCGAACCCGCACATCCTCAGACCTGGTAGCCCTAGCCGGGAGCCTCCACACCGCCGAGCACATCACGGGAGTGGCCGAGGGCTTCGGCGATCCGAGTGGCATCGACTTCGGTAACCGGTTCGCCGTTGTCGGAGCCGAGCCACACGTTGTGACAGGGGATTCGCTGGCGTGCCACCGCCCTTCGAGCCCGAGAGGCGGTGATGACGCGACCGAGATGCGACGTCGCAGGCACCGCAGGACCTGCTCCTCGCCGGAACCGGAGCGGCGCACTTCGTCGGCCCGCACCTCTTCGAGCCGAGCTCCAAAGCCGCCTTCCCCGACGACACGAGCCAGTGGATCTACCGCAACGGCGCCACCGAACTCGTCCTCGGCCTGGCCGTGGCGACCCCTCGCACCCGCCGACTCGAGCCTGGCCGGCCTCGCCACGTACACCCTCTGGCTCGGCAACGAAGATCTTCTGGCCGGACGCAGTCCGGCCCCCAAGGTGGTTGTCAGGGATGGATGGTATTTCTGAGACAGGTGAGTCGACTAGCTGACGGCAGGCACGGGGGGGAGGGCAGATCATGATCACTGAAATGACCGGCAATCTGCTGCACGACGATGCGCAAGCCCTGGTCAACACGGTCAACACTGTGGGCGTGATGGGCAAAGGTCTCGCCCTGCAGTTCAAACGCGCGTTCCCCGAAGTATTCAAGGAGTACGAGGCCGCATGTCAGCGCGGCGAGGTCCAACCGGGACGGATCTTCCCAGTTCAGCTAGGTGATACCGACCGACTGGTACTCAACTTTCCGACGAAACGGCACTGGCGGCAACCATCGCGGTTGGCCGATGTTGAGGCGGGGTTGAATGACCTCGTGCGGCTACTGGCCGAGTTGAAGATCCGAAGCGTGGCGGTTCCGCCACTCGGCTGCGGTAACGGTGGGCTCGATTGGGCCGTGGTCCGGCCTCTGATCATCGAGCGGCTCGGCGCGCTCGAGATAGACATTCGGCTATACGGACTTGGCACTCCGCCTGCCGAGGACATGCCCACCCGCACGGACCGGCCGGAATTGACCTTGGCCCGAGCCCGGCTGCTAACCGCACTAAGCCGTTACATCCGCACTGCTTGGGAATCGGGCATCACCGAACGTCCTCGAGTCTCCTTGATCGAAGTACAGAAGATCGCCTACCTCCTTCAGAGCGCCGGGCTTGATCTCGGACTGCGATTCGTGCCGCACAAGTATGGCCCGTTTTCGGGCGAACTTCACCGCGGCTTGTCCACGATGGAAGGCCATTACCTGATCGGTTACGGCGACGGTACCGGCGGAGCCCGGGCCGACGTCCGACTGTTGGACGGTGTCACAGACATCGTCGAGCGCACCGCCAGCGGGGACGCGCAAATGGAACATGCGTGGGTAAAGCTCTGCGAGACGATCCGTGGGTACGAATACCCGGACGGCATGGAGCTCCTGGCAAGCGTCCACTACCTGGCCACCTGCATCGGCGAGACGAATGAGCCGACCGCGATAGTCACCGCGCTGGCCGAGTGGAGCGAACGCAAACGTCGGATCTTTCGACCCGACGCCGTGAACGCGGCGTGGGCACGGCTGGAACAGGCCGATCTGCTGCGGGCGTAGCTTTCTGCTCCAGAGAGCTTATGGATGGCATCGCTCGCGCTCCAGGCCGTGGCCCCGGCTCACCGGCCTCGCCTCGTACACCCCTGGCTCACCAACCGCGCCCGTACGGCCCGTCGGGACGCCTCTGTGCTCAGCTAGGGACATGCAGCGCTTCGTGGCACCTGACGCGACCCGGCTCGCCTACCACGTGTCGGGCGGGGGAGATCCGCTCGTCTGCCTCCCCGGCGGCCCCGGCCGCGCGTCGTCCTACCTGGGCGACCTGGGCGGGCTCGCCGCCCACCGCCGGCTGGTCCGCCTGGACAACCGCGGTACCGGCGAGTCGGACGTACCCGACGATCCGGCCGGCTACCGCTGCGATCGCCTCGTCGAGGACGTCGAAGCGCTCCGCGAACACCTCGGCCTCGACACGTTCGACCTGCTCGCCCACTCGGCGGCGGGCGACCTCGCCCTCCTGTACGCCGCACGCCATCCCGACCGGCTACGCAGGCTGGTCCTCGTCACGCCCGGCCTGGCCGCCGCCGGGGTCGAGCTGACCGACGAGGAGTGGCACGAGGCGATTCAGCGCCGGTCCGGCGAACCCTGGTACGACGAGGCGTACGCGGCGCTCATGGCCTGGGACGCCGGTGACGACGGCCCGGAGAACCGGGCCACCGCCGCACCGTTCCTCTACGGCCGCTGGGACGACACCGCCAGGGCCCACGCGGCCCGCCAGGACCGCACTCCGGCCGCCGCCGAAGGCTTCTACGCCGAGGGCGCCTTCGACCCGGACACCACCCGCGCCGGCCTGAGCAAGGTCACCGCCCCGGTCCTCGTCCTCGCCGGCGCACTCGACGCCGCCCCGACACCTCGGCGCGCCGCCGACGTCGCGCACCTCTTCTCCGACGGCCGCCCCGTCATCGACCCGGACTCGGCCCACTTCCCGTGGGTGACCGCCCCGAAGACCTTCGCGGACACGGTCGGGACCTTTCTGTCCTGACGCGAGGGCGCCCTGGTCCGAACGCCCTCGCGCACGGCCGGGTCAGGCCTCGCGCCGGTACTCGCCCAGGTCCGTGTCGCCGTCGACCACCCGCAGCCAGCCGGAACGGTCGAGGCCCAGGATCGGCGGCATCAACATGCGGCTGTACGTCTTCGGGTCGATGCCCGGGTACCCGTGACGTACGACGCAGCGATGCACGTCCTCGGAGATCACGAGCACCATCGGCGCCGTGGTGGAGTCCAGCGTCCTCTTGGCCGGCTCGGAGTCCAGCAGCCGGAACGCCACGTCCACCGCCTCGCCGAAACAGCCGTTGGCGTCGTAGCTGACCTCGCCGGCGTGGACGACCATCCGAACCTGGTACGCCCGCTCGGGATCGCGCTTGTTGTATTCGGCGAGCAGCCCGGCGAACGTCGGGACCACCGTGCCGAGCAGAACCGTCTTCGGCGCCCGGTCGACCGGGTGCACCAGCACCAGGACACCGTCACCACGGTCTTGGAATGGATCGCGGCACGGCCCGGCGAGCCCGCCGGCGTACAGGGCCTGCTCGAGCAGTTCATACATCGACCTGCGCAGATGTGGACGCCCGATAACTGCAACAAGGCGGCGAATTCGGTGATCTAGCGCATGCCATTGTGGGGGCGTCGGTGAAATTCGTCGACGCCCCCACCTGTATGGGTGGTCAGTCCTGTTCGGCGGTGCGGCGTTCGGTCTTGATCTTCTGCCAGCGCGCCGCGAGTTCGCTCAGCTCCTCCTGGAGGAACTCGAAGAAGGCCGCCGTCTCCGCCATCCGCTTGCCGGCCGGGGTTTCGGGGCCCAGGGCGGTGACGCCCGCCTGGGCGCTGTCGCGCCAGCGGATCATGATGCGGTCGCGGCTGAAGGTCGCCTCGTACCAGGCGTCGTTGTCGGCGACGTAGTGGTCGCGCCGGGATCCCGGCGCGCGTTCGCGGCGGATGAGGCTGAACTGGGTCAGGTAGCGCACCGCACCGGACACCGCGGCCGGGCTGACCTGGAGGATCTCGGCGATCTCGGCTGCGGTGAGGCGGCCGGAGTCGACGCTGTGCAGGGCGGCGAAGACGCGTGCGGGCATGCGCGGAATCCCGGCCTCGAGCAACGCCGACGCGAACTGCTCGACGAACCGCTGGACGACCTCGGGGTCCCGTTCTGCCACAGGGTCAACTCCTTGAGATGGATCACTTCTTCACATGATTCAGAAGGTTCACGAATTTGTGAAAACAGTGTAGCTTCAGTGTCATGACAGACGCTATATCCGTGTCCGGCCTGGTCAAGACATTCGGCCGGACGCGTGCGCTGGACGGGCTCGACCTCACGGTCCGGCCAGGTGAGGTGCACGGCTTCCTGGGGCCGAACGGTGCCGGTAAGTCCACCACCATCCGCATCCTCCTGGGCCTGCTTCGGCCCGACTCCGGCGAGGTGCGCCTGCTCGACGGCGACCCGTGGCGCGACGTCGCGACGCTGCACCGCCGGCTCGCGTACGTGCCCGGTGACGTCACGCTCTGGCCGAACCTCTCCGGCGGCGAGGTGATCGACCTGCTCGGGCGGCTACGCGGTGGCAACGATCCCCAGCGCAAGGCGGACCTGCTCGAACGCTTCGAGCTCGACCCGAAGAAGAAGGGCCGGACCTACTCCAAGGGGAACCGCCAGAAGGTCGCGCTGATCGCGGCGCTCGCCTCGGACGCCGAGCTGCTGATCTTCGATGAGCCGACCTCCGGCCTCGACCCGCTGATGGAGGAGATCTTCCAGCAGTGCGTGCGCGAGGAGAGCGAGCGCGGGCGCACCGTGCTGCTGTCGAGCCACATCCTGTCCGAGGTCGAGGCGCTGTGCGACCGGGTGAGCATCATCCGCAAGGGGCGCACCGTGGAGTCCGGCTCGCTCGCCGACCTGCGGCACCTCACGCGTACCTCGATCACGGCCGAGCTGGCGAGCCCGCCGAACGGCCTGGCCGGGCTGCCCGGCGTGCACGACGCGAAGATCGACGGCAACCGGGTCAGCCTCGAGGTCGACACGGCGCGGCTGGACGGCCTGCTGGGCGAGCTCACCAAGGCCGGCGTCCGCAGCCTGACCAGCCGGCCGCCGACGATCGAGGAGCTGTTCCTCCGGCACTACGGGGACGAGGTGGCGGAGCGATGAGCACGCTCGCGGGCACCGGGCAGCTCGCCAAGCTCGCGTTCCGCCGCAGCCGGATCGCGGTGCCGGCCTGGATCTACTTCCTCACGGCGGTGGCGGTCGGCACCGCCTACAGCTCGGACAAGGCCTTCCCCTCGCTCGCCAAGCGCCAGGACTTCGCGGCCAGCGTCAACGGGAACCCCTCGATGCGCGCCCTGTACGGCCCGGTGCACGACGCCTTCTCCGAGGGCTCCGTGAGCGTGTGGAAGGTCGGCGGGATCGCCTCGGCGCTGGTCGGCCTGATGGCGATCCTGCTCACCGTGCGGCACACGCGCGCCGACGAGGAGTCGGGCCGCCTCGAGCTGGTGAGCGCGGGCGTCGTCGGACGGTACGCCGCGCTCACCGCGAGCCTGGTCACCGTGCTCACCACGAACCTCGTGCTCGCGGTCCTGGTCGCCGCCGGGCTGGTCGCGATCGGCCTGCCGGTCGTCGGCTCGATCGCCTTCGCGCTCACCTGGCTCGCCATCGGCGCCATGTTCACGGCGGTCGCGGCCGTGGCGGCGCAGCTCACCGAGAGCTCGCGCGCCGCCACCGGGATCGCGCTCGCCGTGCTCGGCCTGGCGTACCTCCTGCGCGCCACCGGCGACGCGGTGGGAAACAACGGGCCGTCCTGGCTGGTATGGCTGTCGCCACTCGGCTGGACGGAGCGGCTCGGGCCGTACAGCCACGAACGCTGGTGGGTGCTGGGCATCGTGGCGGTGTTCACCGCGGTCGTTTTCCTGGTGGCGTTCACGCTGGTCGGCCGGCGTGACATCGGGTCCGGCCTGCTGCCGGACCGGCCCGGACCGGCCGAGGCCGCCGCCGGGCTGCGCAGCCCGCTCGCCCTCGCGTGGCGTCTCCAGCGCGGGTCGCTGCTGGCGTGGGTGGCCGGCTTCCTCGTGTACGGCGCGGCGATCGGCGGCGTCACCGACAACATGGAGGGCATGATCGGCGGCAAGTCCGGCCGCGACATGCTCGCCAAGCTGGGCGGCAACGGCACCCTCGTCGACGCCTTCGTGTCCACGGTCATGGCCATCATGGCGCTGGTCGCCTCGGCGTACGCCGTGCAGGCGGTGCTGCGCCTGCGCTCGGAGGAGAACGGCGGGCTCGCCGAGCCTCTCCTGGCCACCCGGGTCGGCCGCGTCGGCTGGGCGGCGAGCCACCTCGCGTTCGCGGTGGTGGGACCGGCGATACTCATGGCCGTCGAGGGCCTGGTGATCGGCCTGATCCACGGCCTGCGCAGCCACGACCTGGGCACCCAGCTACCGAGAATCCTGTGGAGCGCGCTGGTGCAGCTCCCCGCGGTGTGGGTCCTGGTCGGCATCACGGTCCTGCTGTACGGGTTCGCGGCGCGGTTCGCGGTCGTGGCGTGGGGCGCGCTGGGCCTGTTCTTGATGCTGGGCGAGCTCGGCCCGCTGCTGAAGCTCAAGCAGTGGGCGATGGACCTGTCGCCCTTCACCCACGTGCCCAAGCTGCCGGGGGCGGCGATGCGCACGGCGCCGGTGATCTGGCTGCTGGTCCTGGCGGTGGCGCTGACCGCCGCGGGCCTGGCCGGCCTGCGACGGCGCGACCTGGGGGGCTGACCGAGAGGGGCTGTGGCCCGGCATCGCGCCGGGCCGCCGGTCAGCGTACGGCCTCGTCCGCGGCGGCGATCAGTCGTGTCAGCGAGGCGTGCATCTCCTGGAGCTCGCCCGGCTCCATGCCGAGCCGGGCGACGATCGCCGGCGGGATCTTCTCCGCCTCCGCGCGCAGCGCACGTCCCTTCGGTGTCAGCGCGACGGCCAGCAGGCGCTCGTCCCGGTCGTCGCGTCCGCGCGTGATCAGTCCGCCGGCCTCGAGGCGTTTCAGTAGCGGTGAGAGCGTGCCCGGGTCGAGCCGGAGCAGGCCGCTGAGCTCCTTGACCGACAGCGGCGTGCGCTCCCAGAGCGCGAGCATCACGAGGTACTGCGGATGGGTCAGGCCCATCGGCTCCAGCAGCGGCCGGTAGATCGCGATCACGTTGCGGGAGGCGATGGACAGGGCGAAGCAGACCTGACGCTCCAGCGCCAGCATGTTGTCCATCTCACTCATGGGATGCCTCCTCGGGTCCGGTCCATCGAAGTATAGTTTGTGCACCAATGGTTTGTAGGCAAACGAGGTGCGCCCATGGCCCGCAAGACGATCGAAGAGCGCATCGCCGAACGTCAGGCGGCACTCGGCCCGCTCGAGGAAGGCGCGGTCTTCGAGCACGGACCCGCGAAGTTCCTGTTCATCGCGACCCTCGCGGTGGTCGTCGTCGGTCACATGGCCGCCCTCATCGCGATGATGGCGATGGGCCTCCACTGACCGCGCGTACGGCAGTCTCCACGATCGCGGCGAGACGGTCGTGGTGCGCACCGGGCCAGTAGACCCGGCCGCAGTCATGGCACCGCGCGAAGGCGTTCTGCGTACGCCGGGTGCCCGGCTCGAGCAGGTGCTCGACCTCGGCCTTGCCCACGGGCGACAGCGTGCCGTTGCAGACCACGCACCGGGTCCACGGCGCCAGCGGCGGCGCGAACCGGTCCAGCACGTCGGCGAACTGTTCGTCGGGCCCGGCGCCGCGCACGTACGCGCCGAGCCACAGCGCCCGCCGTCGCAGCAGCCCCCGATCCTGCGTCAGCAGCACCCGTCGCACTTCGTCGGCCAGGTCGACCAGCGTGTCGTCGTCGAGGTCGTTCGCGTACGCGGTGTCCACGCCCACGAGCCGCATCCGCCGCGCCAGGGTGCCCAGGTGGACGTCCAGGAGGAAGCGCGGCGGCGTGACCCGCTGCGGCCGGGGCACCGGGCATACGTAGACCCGCTCGCCGGCGACGGGGCGGTGTCCGGCGGGCACGTGACGGCCGTCGGCCCGCAGCTCGCCGATCTCCGTACGCGGCACTCCGAGCGACTCGACCACGTGTGTCAGCGTCGAGGTGCCGTCGATCGCCACCTGGACGGGCGCCCTGCGGTCGCGCGGGGCGAGGAACATCAGCAGCTCGCCGGCGAACTCGACGACCAGGTGTCCGGTCACCTGCCCCCCGGGCGGAACGGCCCGAGCAGGGCCGACTCCGTACCGTAGATCTCCCCGGCCACCAGGTCCGCGAGCAGCGGCGCGAGCGCGATGGCGCTGCGGGCCGCGACCGCGTAGACGCGGGCGTCGTCGTCGACGAACCCGGCGCTGACGAAGGCGCCCGCCCGACGCCCGACGCGTACGCGCTCGGCACGCACTCCTTCGGTGCCGGTCAGCACGTCCGGGAGCCGGCCCAGGAGCGCGGCGGCGACGTCCTCACCCGGCGGTACCTCCGGATCGGCCGGGCCGTCCAGGTCGAACGCCCGCAGCAGCAGGCGACCGCCGCCGTCGGGGCGTACGTCCAACCCGTCGGTGGTCAGGACGCGGGACAGCCGGGCCGGCACCGGCGTCGTCGTCAGCACGAACCCGGCGTCCGGCCGGCCCGTGACGGCGGTGTGCAGCAGCGGCGCGGTCCAGTGCCCGGCGCAGCCGACCACCACGTCGGCGTTGCGGACGCCGCCGTCGGCCATCGTCACGGTCGCGCCGCCGTCGGTCGACTTGACCTCGCGTACCCCCGTGCCGATCTCGATCCGCGCGCCGCCCGCTCGCGCCTCGTCGAGGAACCGGCCCAGCAGCTGCGTCGGGAAGACGTAGCCCTCCTCGGGGAACAGGACGTAGTCGGTGTCGTTCGGACCGGGCGCGAGGTACGGCTCGAGCTGGGTGGCACGCCCTGCGGTGACCCGCTCGACCGCGTACTCACGTGACCGCATCGCGTCCACGCGCTCGGTCAGCTCGGCACGCTGCGCGCTCCCGGTCGCCCACGTGAGGCGGCCCGTCGGGTGGAACGCGTCCGAGCCCAGCGCGTGGTGCGCGTGCACCGCCGCGTGGCCGAGCGTGAAGTGCGGGTCAGGGTCGGTGTCGTCGGCGTGCACCCACGCGAAGGACGCGGCGGTGGAGCCGGCACCGGGAAAGCGTTCTTCCAGGACCGTGACGTGTGCGCCGCGGCGGGTCAGCCCGGCGGCGACGGCGGCTCCGACGATCCCCGCACCGATCACCACGACTCGCACGAGAGGGCTCCTTTCGCTCCGCGTCATGCGGAGGCCTGACCGCGACGGTAGCGAAGAGAGGGGGTCGGTTCATCGCTGTGAAGTTGGTGTCGGCGCAGGTGAACAAGGTTCACGCCGCCTTGGTGTCATGCCGGTCCGCCAGCGTCTCAAAATGGGCGTGCATCGCCTCCAGCGGGCGATCCGCCGAATGCCGGTAGCGTGACCAGTCGCGCAACACCCGCCCATTGTCACCCTCGACGGTGCCGCACGAGCGTTCAATACCGAACGTCGCATGCCACGGCAGCCTGGTCGGATGCGATTCGACACCAAAATCGGCATTGTCCGTCCGTGACGATCTCGCCGTCCTGCACGGCTCAGACCGGTCAGGAGACGGCCACGTCGTCGTACTTGGTCGCGGTCGGGTCGCCGTAGTAGCCGTCGTCGTGGTTCATCAGCGTCAGCGTGTAGGCGTGCCCGCCGGTGATCGGCGCGGTCGCGCGCTGCCACGTGTTGTCGTACGTGCAGGTCTTCGGCAGGACCGTCGTCGTGCCGCCGGTAGTGTCGTCCCGGAGCTGCGCCGTCGCCCAGTCGTACCGCACCTTGTCGGGGCAGCTGACGTTGTACCAGAAGGACAGCGACCGCTGCCGAGTGCCGGTCAGGAAGCTCTGCCGGATCGACGAGTCGCCCTTCTTCGGGTCGTCCATGTCGCCGAGCAGCGCGGCGTACCGGCCCTGGTGCGGGCCGCCGGTGGTCACGCCGGTCACCACGCCGGCCGCGGACCAGCCGGCCAGGGTGCCGTTCTCGAAGCCGCCGTTCGCGACCTGGCCGCCCTCGTACGTGCCCGGTGCGGGGTACGCGCGTGCGCTGACGGGCCGGACCTTCGGGGCGGGGTTCGTCACGGCGGGCTTCGTGACGGTGGGGTTCGTCGGGGCGCGGCTCGTCTCGGCGCGGCGCTCGTTCGGCTTCGGGCCGTGGTGCCGCTCGCCGGTACGGGCGAGCGGGGGCGTGGTGGCGCGGAACGCCGTCACCCCGTTGGGCGTCCCGAACCCGGTCGGGCCGTCGTACCCCGGACCGGCCGTGCACAGGTACGCCGGCCGGCAGGTGCCGTTGCTGCCGGAGACGATGTCGTTCAGCGCGATCGTGTGCGCGTACGGCAGCGCGGGTGAGACGCGACCGGGCGCGGGCGGGCCGGCCAGCGCGTACGCGCCCGCGATGATCGGTGCCGACGCGCTGGTGCCACCGACGACGAGCCAGCCGCCCGCCCCGTACGTGTCATAGACCGCGACGCCCGTACGCGGGTCGGCGACGGCGGACACGTCGGCGACCGTACGCCGGGGGCAGCCGGTGTCCTGCTGCCACGGCGGCTTCACGGCGAACGCCGAGCACCCGGAACCCCCGCCGGTCCACGCCGTCTCGTTCCAGCCCCGGGCGTTCGCCGCGCGGGTCAGTGACGTACCGCCGACCGCCGTGACGTGCGCGGACGTCGACGGGAAGAGCACGCCGTACCCGCTGTCGCCGGACGCCGCCGTGATGGCCACGCCCGGATGGTCGAAGTAGTCGCGGTCATAGCCCGGCGTGGAGGCGTCCTCGGCACCGCCGTAGCTGTTGGAGACGTAGCCCGCGCCCAGCCGTACCGCCGTGTTGACGCCGGTGCCGAGCCCGGCGAGGGTCGGCTCGGACGACTCGACCAGCAGGATGTGGCAGTTGGGGCAGGCCGCCGAGACCATGTCGAGGTCGAGCGCCTCCTCCTCGGCCCAGCCGATGTCCGGCTTGGGGAGCTCGCTGCCGCCGTGCTCGTTCACCTTGCGGAAGCAGCCGTTCGCGGTCGTACAGGGCGGCAGGCCGAACTGCGCACGGTAGATCGCCATGTCGGCCTCGGCCTTCGGGCTGTCGCCCACGTCGACGACGGCGATCGTCCGGCCCTTGCCCTCCGAGGACGCGGGCAGCCGGTACGCGTGCTGCAGGTCGATGGCGCCGAGCCCCGGCGGGGACCCGAGCGCCTGGACGCCACGGTGCGCGGCGACGTCGGTGCGTACCAGCGCGAGGCAGGTCGCCTGGCCGGCGTGGATCGGCGGGGCGCACGCGTGCCTGACCGAGACGGGATCCGTACCGGCAGGCGTCGTCGCCGTCGCCGTCGATGCGGTCAGTGCCGACGAGGTCAGTGTCGACGCGGCCAGCAGAGAGAGGCCGGCGCGTCTCATCCGCCGGACGAGGGTGGGTGACATGCCGAGATGGATACCCAGCGTCGCCGGTTGAACACGACTGGTGATCGAACTCTAGTCGTCCAGATCCTCGAGGAACCGCAGGCCGATCGCGGTGACGTCCTCGGCGCTCAACGCGAGCGCCGGATCGTCGACGGTGATCTCGGCCATCGCCACCCCTGGCGCCTCCGTGTCCCGCCATCCCGTGGCGAACCACACCCGCTCCTTCTCGGCGAGCGCCAGGGCGGCGTCGTTCAGCGCCTTCGCCGTGTACGGCAGGAACAGCCGGAACCGCTGCGTGTGCGGAGGCCGCGGGAACACCCGCGCACCGGGCAGCGCTGCCAGCGCCTCGGCCACCACCCGCGCGTGCCGCACGTACCGGGGGATGTTCGGCAGGCGGCGCTCCAGACCGGCCAGCGCGGACAGCATCGCCGGCCACTGCTGGAAGACCTCACCGCCGTACCGGTGCCGCCAGACGCGCGCGTACGAGCTCAGCTCGGCCGTGCCGGCGAGCGCGGCACCGCTCATGCCCCCGACCGTCTTGTAGAAGGAGACGTAGATGCTGTCGGCGAGGTCTGCGACCTCCGTCAGCGAGTGCCCGAGGTACGGCGTCGACTCCCACACGCGCGCGCCGTCGAAGTGCACCCGCGCACCCATGACCCGCGACGCGGCGCCGACCGCGATCAACTCGTCCCACGTCGGCAGCACGAACCCGGCGTCACGAAGCGGCAACTCGATCACGACCGACCCGACCGGCTCACCCAGCGCACTGATCTCGTCCGCGGTCGGATTACGCGGCGCGGACGTCGGCCATACTCCGCGCAGGCCAGTGAGCTGCGCATACGCGTGCCGCTCGTGCACCTCCTGATGACCGAGCGGATGGAGCGCGACCGACTCCCGCCCCGTACACTCCGCGCCGTACCGCAGCGCGACCTGCTGCGCCATCGTCCCGGTGGGAAAGAACACGGCCGCCTCGGTCCCGAGCAGTTCGGCCACCCGCTCCTCGAGCGCGGTCACCGGCCCGTCACCGTAGAAGTCCGGCATCCGATCCAGGTCGCCGCCCGCCTCGAGCCCGGCCAGCTGCTCCCGCATCGTCAACGGCCGCACCCCGGACAGGATCCGGTCACACGCCCGCATCGCGGCCATCCTGCGCTGCCTGGTGTTCTCGGCCATCGGCCGATCGTCGCACATCTCCGCACTAATCCGACAAGTAACGAACCCGGGTGAGCTGCCCCGACACAACCGGTGAGCAGGACAGGCGGGCACGGGCTCGGGGCCCGTGCCCGCCTCGTCGTTCGTTCAGGAGCTCGCGGCGGCGGCGCGTTTGGTCTGCAGTGCGCGCTTCAGGCCGTGGACCACCGGGGCGACCGGGTCGCCCAGCTCTTCCAGCCGACGCTTGTACGTGCGCCGGTCCTTGTGGGACACCAGCGACTTCACGTCGCCGACGGCGGCCAGTGCCAGGAGGGCCCCGACGCCCGCGTCGCCGGACGGGGTCGGTGCGGTCAGTGCCTGCCGGACCTGGGCCGTGTACTCCTTGATCTTGTAGGCGTCGCGCAGCTCGATCCGGTCGGGCAGGATCGTCCGCCGCTCGATCTTGAGCCAGCCGAGGGCCTCGAGCTGGTCGCGTACGGCGGGGATGAGCGCACGCTCGCGCCGGCCGATCCACAGCCGCCAGGACTTGCGGCTGCCGGTGGCGACCTGCTCGAGGAGGGCGTCCACCACGGGGTCGCCGACGGGCTGGGGGCTCACGACCTGGACCTTGTCCCGGTCGTCGGCCAGCCGGCCCTGGAGGCAGAGCTCGGCGAGCGCGGCGGCCCGCAGCACCAGGCCGATCTGGGTGCGCGCGGTCTGCCTGCCCCTGTCGACGTCGTACGCCAGCAGGTAGATCCTGGCGGGCAGGGATTGGGGAAGGTCCATCAGTCGGTCTCCTCCTTGGGGGGTCGTCCCGGCCGCCGCATGCGGCCGACGTTGCCGGGCAGCCGCCCGGCGTCGGCGAGGGCTCGGCGCAGCAGGAACTCGATCTGCGCGTTGGTGCTGCGCAGCTCGTCCGCCGCCCACCGCGCGAGGGCGTCGTGTACGCCGGGGTCGAGTCGCAACAGCACCTTCTTGCGCTCGGTCCGTACGCGAGACTCCTCGCCGTCGGCGGTCACTGGTAGAGCGACCCGGTGTTCACGACGGGCTGCGCGTCGCGGTCGCCGCAGAGGACGACGAGCAGGTTGCTGACCATGGCCGCCTTTCGTTCCTCGTCGAGTTCGACCACATCATTCTCGGTGAGCATGTTGAGGGCGGACTCGACCATGCCGACGGCGCCCTCGACGATCCGCTGGCGTGCGGCCACGACCGCACCCGCCTGCTGGCGGCGCAGCATCGCCTGGGCGATCTCCGGAGCGTAGGACAGGCGGGTGATGCGCGACTCGATGACGGTCACACCGGCCGAGGCGACGCGCTCGGCGATCTCGTCGGAGAGCCTGCCGGTGATCTCCTCGGCGTTCTCTCGCAGGGAGAGCCGCTCGCCGCCGTGCGCGTCGTAGGGATAGCTGCCCGCGATGTGGCGTACGGCGGTCTCGGTCTGGATGGCGACGAACGCCACGAAGTCGTCCACCTCGAACATGGCCTTGGCGGTGTCCTCGACCTGCCACACGACGACGGCGGCCATCTCGATCGGGTTGCCGTCGGCGTCGTTGACCTTGGCGAGGCCCGTCTCGTGGTTGCGGATCCGGGTGGAGACCGGCCTGCGGGTGGTCAGCGGGTTGACCCAGCGCAGGCCGTCGGTACGGATGGTGCCGTCGTAGCGGCCGAGCAACTGGACGACCCGCGCCTTTCCCGGCGCGACGGGCGTCAGGCCTGCGGCCAGCACCGCCCCGATGACGATCAGCGCGACGCCGACCCCGGCCAGGACGGGAACGGCGGTGAGGACCAGCCCGACCCCACCCAGGATCAGCACCAGCACCGCGCCCACGACGGGCCATCCGGACAGCCCCCGTGCGGTCCGCTCGCTCACCTGCGGCCTCGGCATTTCCACGCTCATGACCAACCCCCTTCGCATTGTGGCACGAATCTAGCATAGTGATATCACTTTTTGGAGTGCGCGAACGTGCGGGATGCCACAGACCCCAGGGGACGTGGGGGCTCCGCGCCTCTCCGGCGCGATCCGCAGGCCGTCTCCGGCTACAGGTCGCGGCGACGGTGAACGGCGACGGCCGAAACCGCACACGACAGGCGGGGGCCGAACCGGCAGTTCATACGGAGGTATTTCCGAACGACCGGAAGGCCAGTAGCGGACATTTCCGGCACGTGTTGCACATGGTAGCTTTCGCTTGATTCAGATGCCGATCGACCTGTGGCGAAGGCGGCCGGACGCTGCGTCCATCCGTGATGGGAACCAGACCGGGGAGCGGTATGGGTCTTGGGCGAAAGCTACTCAATCTGGCGGTGGCTACAGTCGAGGCCGACTCGTTTGTGACGGCCGACGCGAGCATCAACGACAGTCCTGGCAGCGTGTGACGCGGCGGATTATCGGCATTACTGGAACTTTGGCCCGCCTTTAGGCAAGAGCGTCATCGTTGAGCAAATCCGAGATTATTGCGGCGGCGACCCCTGCCTGGACGCCTCCGGCGGGAACGACACTCAGGGCATTCCCTCGGTCATCTACCCCGGCTACACCTATCACTTCGAGCCGTATTGGCAGTTCGTCCAGCCACTACCGTGAAGAATTGAAACAAACATTTAATAGACAGGGAACCAATGTTCAAACGTAGTGCGTTCACGCTCCTCGGGGGCGCGGCGCTGGCGTTGACGTCAGTCGTCGGGCTCGGCAGTTCCGCACAGGCCGCCACCGGCGCCCTTATCCTCGACCCTGTGCGCCTTACCCCTGGTACCACGCACGTGTTGCCTCAGACGATCTCGGCCGGCGAATGCCGACAGGTCGGCGAGAACCAGGGAGGCGCCTACATTCCGTCTTACTTTACTATTGAAAAATCCACCACGGTTGCGAATCTTTACACCTTCACTTGGAACCCTACGCTCTACACAAATCACACGTATGACCACGACGTGTGGCATGCGAAATTCGTGTTCCGGACCCCCGACGGCCCGGGCCTCAGTCTGCATTTCGATGGACCCGAAATGGACAGTGACGTGGTCTATCGCCCCAGCATGAGTGCGAACTTCGTGATGACGCAGGCACAGGCGGACAGCATCAGGTTCGTCGACTGGATCGGCGATTGCTGATCCTGGGCTCGGCCGGATCCGGCCGGCGTTCACGAATCCTGGAATATGACTTGAAGCTGAGGAAGATCAATGTTCAAACGTAGTGTGTTCACGCTCCTCGGGGGCGCGGCGCTGGCGTTGACGTCAGTCGTCGGGCTCGGCGGCCCCGCACAGGCCGCCACCGGCGGCGAAATCCTCGTGCCCATTTCCTTCACCCCGGGCGCGTACGTGTTGCCTGAGACATTCTCGGCCGGCGACTGCCGCCAGATCGGTGCGAATCAGCAGGACACTCAGGTCCCCGCTTACCTTACCATTGAGAAGTCCGCCACGATTTCGGACCTTTACACCGTCACCTGGCATGCCGCCGTCTATACGGTGTCGACATGGGCCGGCGACGTGTGGCACCCGAAATTCGTCTTCCGAAGTTACGATGGCCCCGTCCGCACACTTGTTTTCCCTGATTCCCCGAGCATGGGTTCGCATTCGGGTGTCTATCGTTTCTCTTATAGCCTGAACGTACCGCTCACCGCGGATCAGGCGAACGCCATCCACTTCGTCGACTGGATCGGTGACTGCTGATGAAATCAATGTTCAAACGTAGTGCGTTCATGCTCCTCGGGGGCGCGGCGCTGGCGTTGACGTCAGTCGTCGGACTCGGCGGCCCCGCACAGGCCGCCACCGGCGGCCTCATCCTCGATCCCATTACCTTTACCCCGGGCACGCACGTGTTGCCTCAGACGGTGGTGGCCGGCGACTGCCGGATGATCGGTCAGAATCAGGCGCCTGCCCAGATCCCGTCCGACCTCACCATTGCGAACGGTTCAGTACCGAATCTCTACACCGTCACCTGGCACGCCACTCTCTATACCGTGGATACGACCTACGGCGATGTGTGGCACGCGAAATTCGTGTTCCGGGATGCAGCTGGCCCCATTTTCACGGTTTCTTTCGATGCACCCCCGCTGTATAAGCAGGGCCAGATCTATCACAGCACTCAGAGCGTGGATGTGCCGCTGTCCCCGGATCAGGTGAGCAGAGTCCGCTTCGTCGACTGGATCGGCGACTGCTGATCCGTCCCTCGTTCATGGACCTGGCCGAGCGTCGGCCCGGCCAGGTCCATGAGTCAAGACATCACGGACGGGGCGGTGGCATCGCGGCGGGACGTTCCCGCAGGCGCTCCATCGCGATCCGTACGGCGGTCTCCAACTGCGGGTCGCGGCGCCGCGCCCAGTCGTCCGGCGTGAGCTCGATCTCGACATCCGGGTCGACGCCATGGTTCTCCAGGTCCCAGCCGTGGCCGTCGAACCACGTGGCGTGGCGCGGCACCGTGATCGAGGTGCCCTCGACGAGACGGTGGTCGTGGATGCCGATCACGCCGCCCCAGGTGCGAGTGCCGACGACCGTACCCAGCCCCAGGGCGCGTACGGCGGCGGTGAGGATGTCGCCGTCCGAGGACGTGTGCTGGTCCGCGAGTACGACGACCGGGCCGCGCGGCGCGTCCGCGGGGTAGCTCACCGGGCTGCGGTGCCGGCCGACGTCCCAGCCGACCACGCGCCGGGCGAGTTTCTCGACGACCAGCTCGGAGACCATGCCGCCGGCGTTGCCGCGGATGTCGACGACGAGCCCTTCCTCCGCGATCTCCCGGCGCAGATCGCGGTGGAACTGCGCCCACCCGATGCCGGTCATGTCGGGGATGTGCAGGTAGCCGAGCCGATCGTCGCTGCGCTTCCGTACCCACGCCCGCCGGTCGGCGACCCAGGCCTGGTAGCGAAGCCGACGGTCGTCGAACAGGGGCCGTACGACGACGCGCCGCACCGGGCCGCCGCCGGCCGGTGCGACGGTCAGCTCGACGAGGGTTTCGGCGGCGCCGGTGAGCAGCGGGCCGGGCCCGGTGACCTCGTCCACCGGGTGGCCGTCCACCGCGAGCACCGCGTCTCCGGGGCCCACGCGGGTGCCGGGCGCCGCGAGCGGTGATCGGGCGCGCGGGTCGGACGTCTCGGCGGGCAGCACCCGTGTCACCCGCCAGAGCCGGTCGTCGTCACGCTCCAGGTCGGCGCCGAGCAGCCCCATCCACTGGCCGGTGCGGTAGCGGCGGCCTGAGACGTACGCGTGCGAGGTGCCCAGCTCGCCGAAGACCTCCCACAGCAGGTCGGCGAAGTCGTCGGAGCTCGCGATCCGGTCCAGCAGCGGCCGGTAGCGCTCCAGCGCGGCGTCCCAGTCGATGCCGCCCATGTCGCGGGCCCAGAAGTAGTCGCGGACCACCCGCCCGGCCTCGGCGTAGGCCTGCCGCCACTCGGCGGCCGGGTCGGCGGTGACGCGCAGCCTCCCCAGATCCACCGCGACCGCGTCGCCGCCGTCGTCGGACCCGTCGCTCGCCATCACGCGCGGATCGCCGTCGCGACCGATCACCAGCCGCTTGCCGTCGCCGCTGACGTCGACCCAGTCGACCCCGGTCGCGAGCTCCTCGCACGTACGTTTGCGCAGGTCGTAGCGTTCGAGGATGGTCTTCGGATCGTCGTCGTCGCCCTCGCCGAGCGTCCCGGTAAGCGGCGAGCGCAGCCAGACGAGGCCGCCCTTGACCGGCATCAGCGACGAGTAGCGGCCGTCCGGCACGGGGATCGGCACGACGCGCGCCGCGATGCCCTCGAGCGCCACCTCCACCACCTTGTCGTCCTTGTCGTCGTCGTCCGACGCGACCGCGCGGCCGTACGGCGTCGGCTCGAACGGCGACGCCGCGTCGGCGTCGAGCGGCACGAGGTACGGGCGGCACCCGAACGGGAACGACAGGTCGAAGAAGTGGGAGTCGAAGACCGGGTCGAAGCCGCGCCACGACAGGAAGACCAGGTAGGCGTCGTCGATGGTGAACACCGGCTCGATGTCGACGAACCTGCCGTCGGTGACGTCGATGACGGTACGGTCGGCGACCCGCGCGAGACGGATCCGCGACAGCGGCCCGGCGTCCTGGTGCGACCAGGTGAGCCAGGCGGAGTCCGGCGAGAAGAACAGGCCGGTGGCCGGGCCGTTCTCGCTGGTGGACAGCTCGTCGACCGCGCCGGTCGCGGTGTCGACCAGCAGCAGCCGCCCGTCGTGGCAGGCCACCGCGACCGTACGCCCGTCGGGCGAGGCGGCCAGGTCGTCCACGCGCCCGATCCGGCCGGCCGCGAGGCGCCGTCGCGCGGTCGGCTGCTCCGCGCCCGCCGTCGCCGCGATCTCCAGGGAGTCGTCGCCGCCCTCATCGGTGACCCACACGACCCGCCCGGTGTCGCCGAACGTCCGCGGCAGGCTCGCGCGCACGCCCGGGGTCGCGGCGAGCGCCCTCGCCGGTCCGTCGCGGTGCGTGAGCCAGTAGATCCCGCCGCGCACCTCCACGGCACTGCCCTGTCCGGTGTGGTCGCACGACAGGTCATCGACCCGTGGCCGGGCCGGCTGCGGGACACGGGCCGTACGCGAGCCGCCCAGGCGTACCTCGAGCTTGTCCAGGGCGCCGTCCAGCATCCACAGGTCGCCCGCCCGCTGGTAGACCACACGCGTGCCGTCGGTGCTCGCGTTCCGCGCGTAGAAGTCCGCTTCCGTCGAGTGCTCGCGCAGATCAGAGCCGTCAGGGGCGCAGGAATAGAGGCGGCCGACGCCCTCGTGGTCGGACAGGAACGCCAGCCGGCCGGAGACCCACATCGGGCAGTCGAGGTTGCCGCGCAGCTCCGGCAGGATGGCGCGAAACCCGTCGCCCTCGTCCACCCAGAGCCGGCCCATCGCGCCGCCGCGGTAGCGCTTCCACCGGGCGGGCTCCTGCCCGGCGACGGTGACGATCGCCACGTCGCCACCGGGCGCGACGGAGGCGGAGCCGACCGGACCCCAGCGCAGCGGCCGCGCAGGCTCGCCGTCCACGGGCACCGCGAACGCGTGCCGGTCGTGTGAGAAGGCCTGCCGCCAGGAGGTCGCGGCGATGATCTCGCCCTCGGGCGTCCAGCCGCAGACCCGGGTGCCCGGGGCGCCCCAGTAGGTGAGCCGACGGCTCGGACCGCCCTCGGCGGGCGCGACGTGCACCTCGGGATCCCCGTCCCGGCAGCTGGTCCACGCCACCCAGCGGCCGTCCGGGGAGAACCTCGGATGCGTGACCGGAACCCGGTCGGCCGACAGCCGCCAGGCGCGTCCGCCGGACAGTGGAGCCAGCCACACGTCGTCTTCGGCGACGAAGGTCAACAGGTCGTCGTGGAGGTGGGGATAGCGGAGATACCCGGGCAGCGTCACACGCTCCGATTCTAGAGCCTGATTCACGACTCCGCCGTCCGGCGGACCAGGCACTCGGGTCTGCGGGCAAGATGGAGTCGTGCGCCTCATCGACCGTCTGCCCCCTCGTGACGACACCGCCGCCGACCCCGACGCCGTCTTCGACGCCTTCAACACGTGGGTGGGCGAGCGCGGCATCACGCTCTACCCGGCGCAAGAAGAGGCGTTGATCGAGATCGTCTCGGGCGCGAACGTCATCCTCAGCACGCCGACCGGCTCGGGAAAGAGCCTGGTGGCGGCCGGTGCGCACTTCTCCGCGCTGGCCCGTGACCAGGTCACCTTCTACACCGCGCCGATCAAGGCGCTGGTCTCGGAGAAGTTCTTCGACCTGATCGCGATGTTCGGCAGCGAGAACGTCGGGATGATGACCGGCGACGCGAGCGTCAACTCCGACGCTCCGATCATCTGCTGCACGGCCGAGGTGCTGGCCGGCATCGCGCTGCGCGACGGCGTGAACGCCGATATCGGCCAGGTCGTGATGGACGAGTTCCACTTCTACGCCGAGCCGGACCGCGGCTGGGCGTGGCAGATCCCGCTGCTGGAGCTGCCGAACGCGCAGTTCCTGCTGATGTCGGCGACCCTCGGCGACGTCGCGCGGTTCGAGGAGGACCTCGTACGCCGCACCGGGCGCCCGACGGCGATCGTCAGCTCGGCCGAGCGTCCCGTACCGCTGAAATACGAATACCGGATCACGCCGCTGCACGAGACGCTCGAGGAGCTCCTGCAGGACCAGAAGGCCCCGGTCTACGTCGTGCACTTCACCCAGGCCGCCGCGGCCGAGCGCGCCCAGGCGCTGATGAGCATGAACGTCTGCTCACGCGCCGAGAAGGACGAGATCGCGAGCCTGATCGGCAACTTCCGGTTCACCACGAAGTTCGGCCAGACGCTGTCGCGGCTCGTACGCCACGGCATCGGAATCCACCACGCCGGGATGCTGCCCAAGTACCGGCGGCTGGTCGAACGCCTGGCCCAGGCCGGCCTGCTCAAGGTCATCTGCGGCACCGACACCCTCGGCGTCGGGGTGAACGTCCCGATCCGCACGGTCCTGTTCACCGCGCTCAGCAAGTACGACGGGGTCCGCGTGCGCCGCCTGCGCGCGCGGGAGTTCCACCAGATCGCGGGCCGGGCCGGACGTGCCGGGTACGACGTCGTGGGCTACGTCGTCGTACAGGCGCCCGAGCACGTCGTTGAGAACGAGAAGGCCCTCGCCAAGGCCGGCGACGACCCGAAGAAGCGCCGCAAGGTCGTGCGCAAGAAGGCCCCCGAGGGGTTCGTCAACTGGGATCAGGACGTCTTCACGAAGCTGATCGCGGCCGAGCCGGAGGCGCTCCAGTCCCGGTTCCAGGTCAGCCACGCGATGCTGCTCAGCGTGATCGGCCGCCCCGGCAACGCCTTCCAGGCGATGAAGAAGCTCCTCACCGACAACCACGAGGACCGGCCACGGCAGCGCCGGCACATCTCCCAGGCCATCGCGATCTACCGCAGCCTGCTGGCCGGCGGCGTCGTGGAGCAGCTCGAGGAGCCCGACGATGAGGGCCGGTACGCCCGGCTCACGGTCGACCTCCAGCAGGACTTCGCGCTCAACCAGCCGCTGTCGACGTTCGCGCTGGCCGCGATCGAGCTGCTCGACCCGTCCTCGCCGTCGTACGCCCTGGACGTGCTGTCGGTGATCGAGTCGATCCTGGAGAACCCCCGCCAGATCCTGGCGGCGCAGGAGAACAAGGCCAAGTCCGAGGCGGTCGCCCAGATGAAGGCCGACGGCATCGAGTACGAGGAGCGGATGGAGCTCCTCCAGGACATCAGCTATCCCAAGCCGCTGGCCGACACGCTCTACGGCGCGTACGACATCTACCGGCAGGGCCATCCGTGGGTGGCCGACCACCCGCTCCAGCCCAAGTCGGTCGTACGCGACATGTACGAGCAGGCGATGACGTTCACCGAGTACGTCGCGCTGTACCAGCTCGCCCGCGCCGAGGGCATCGTCCTGCGCTACCTCGCGAGCACCTACAAGGCGCTCCAGCAGACCGTGCCGGACTCCCTGAAGACCGAGGATCTCCAGGACCTGACCGAGTGGCTCGGCGAGCTGGTCCGGCAGGTCGACTCCAGCCTGCTCGACGAGTGGGAGCAGCTGCAGAACCCCACCGCGGAGCGGTACGTCGACATCGAGGAGAAGACGACCGCGGTCACCGCGAACTCCCGTGCGTTCCGCGTACTGGTCCGCAACGCGATGTTCCGCCGGGTCGAGCTCGCCGCCCTCGAGCGCTACGACGACCTGGCCGAGCTGGACGCGGGCGACGGCTGGGACGCCGACCGCTGGGCCGACGCGCTGGACGGCTACTTCGAGGAGCACGACGAGCTGCAGACCGGACCCGACGCGCGCGGGCCCAAGCTCCTGCAGATCGAGGACGCCACCGAGGACGGGATCCGGCTCTGGCGCGTCCGCCAGGTCTTCGACGACCCCGCGGGCCACCGCGACTGGGGCATCGGCGCCGAGATCGACCTCGACGCCTCCGACGAGGCCGGCCGCGCCGTCGTACGCGTCGTATCGGTGGACCGACTCTGAATTTGTCGTGGATCTCACGGATGTTGGGGCTCCACCGGATCTCTATTCTCAGTGGATAATCGGATCCTTGGCCCTCTGGGGAGGACATGGACGCGCTTCGCTTTGCGGTGCTGGGCCCGGTACGGGCGTGGCAGGACGGTGCGGAGCTTGAGCTCGGCACTCCGCAGCAGCGGGCCATGCTCGCCGTCCTTCTCCTGCGGCGCGGCCGTACGGCCACCGCCGAGGAGCTCGTCGACGCGCTCTGGAGTGAGGAGCCGCCGCCGCGGGCGGTGACCACGCTGCGCACGTACGCCTCGCGGTTGCGCGGGGTGCTGGAGCCCGAGCGCGCGGCACGCCAGAAGGCGACCGTGATGATCTCCCAGGCCGGCGGGTACGCGCTGCTGCTGCCGGCCGGAGCCCTGGACCTGGACCATTTCGAACGCCGGGTCGCCGACGCCGAGAAGGCGCGCCGGGCCGGTGACCTCGTCGCGGCGGCCACCGCGCTACGCGAGGCCCTCGCCACCTGGGGCGGCGAGCCGCTGTCGGGCATCCACGGCGCCTGGGCCGAGGCGCAGCGCACGCACCTGGCCGAGCAGCGGCTCGCGGCGCTGGAGACCCTGTTCGGCATCGAGCTGGAGCTGGGCCGCGCCTCGGAGTCCGTCGCCGACCTGACCTCGCTGACCGCCGAGCACCCCCTGCGCGAACGCCTGCGCGGGCTGCTGATGCTGGCGCTGTACCGCTGCGGGCGGCAGGCCGAGGCGCTCGGCGTGTACGCCGACACGCGGCGGGTCCTCATCGACGAGCTCGGCATCGACCCCGGCACGGAGCTGGCCGAGCTGCAGAGCAAGATCCTCGCGGGCGACCCCTCGCTGAGCGCGGCGGCCGTACGCGACCCCGAGCCCGCGCTCCCGCCGCCCGTACCCGCGCAGCTTCCCGCCGACGTGGCCGACTTCACCGGGCGTACCGAGATCGTCGCCGAGCTGACGTCGGTGCTGACCGGCAGCGACCCGGCCGCGGTGCGGGTGGTCGCGGTCGCGGGCATCGGCGGTATGGGAAAGACCACCCTGGCCGTCCACCTCGGGCACGCCGTACGCGACCACTACCCGGACGGCCAGCTCTTCGCCGACCTGCGCGGCGCGGGCCCCGACCCGGCGGGCCCGGAGGCCATGCTCGGCGCGTTCCTGCGCGCCCTCGGCCTCACCGACGGCGCGATCCCGGCCGGCCTCGAAGAACGCTCCGCGCTGCTGCGCACCCGGCTGTCGGACCGCCGGGTCCTGCTCGTGCTGGACGACGCGCGCGACGCGGAGCAGGTACGCCCGCTGCTGCCCGGATCGCCCGGCTGCGCCGTCGTAGTGACCAGCCGGTCGCGGCTGGTCGGCATGCACGCGGCACGCTCGATCGACCTGGACGGCCTGGTCGCGGACGAGGCGGTCGCCCTGCTGGGCCGGATCGCCGGCGAACAGCGCGTCGCCGACGAACGCGAGATCGCCGGAGAGGTCGCCGCGGCCTGTGGGTTCCTGCCGCTCGCGGTGCGCATCGTCGCCTCGCGGCTGGCCTCGCGCCGGAGCTGGTCCATGACGACCATCGCCGAACGCCTCACGGACGAGCGCCGGCGGCTCGATGAGATGCGGGTCGGCAACCACGCCGTGGCGGCCACCTTCGAGCTCGGGTACGGCCAGCTCGACGACGGCCAGGCCCGCGCGTTCCGGCTGCTCGCGCTGCCGAACGTGCACGACCTGTCGCTGGCCGCCGCGTCCTCCGTCCTCGACCTGGCCGAGCCGGACGCCGAGGACCTGCTGGAGTCGCTGGTCGACGCGAGCCTGCTGGAGACCCCGGCGCCGGGCGCCTACCGCTACCACGACCTGCTCAAGCTGTTCGCGCGGCGGCAGGCCGAGCGCTACGACCCCGACGACGTACGCGCGGGGGTGTCGCACCGGCTGCTGGACTTCTACCTCGCGTCGGCGCGCAACGCCTACCGGGTGATCGAGTCCGGCGACGCCGCCCTCGACCAGCTGTCCAAGCCGGAGGCGCGCGGCCACGACTTCGCCGCCCCGGGGCAGGCCCTCGCCTGGCTGGCCGCCGAGACCGCCAACCTGTGCGCGGTCATCGCCGAGACCACCCAGGGCGACGCGCCCGACCTGGCGATCGCCGCGGACCTGCTGCTCAGCCTCGAGCCGCTCACCATGTCCGGCACCCACCTGTGGGAGTTCGAGCAGACGGCGCGGCTCGTCATCACGGCCGGCCTGGAGAAGGACGACCTCGTCTCCCAGTGCCGCGCGGGCTACACGCTGGCGCTCCTCCTGCACGAGGGGTTCCGCATCGACGAGGCCGAGGAGGCGTTCCGCAGCACCGCGGAGCAGGCCGACCGGACCGGCGACCTGATCATCAAGGCGGAGTCCCTGAACGGGCTCGGCGTGATCGCCATGGAGCAGCGGCGGCACGACGTCGCGTTCGGCCTGCTCACGAACGCCATCGAGGGGTTCCGGCTGCTCGGCGCGCGCAGCTCCGAGGCCAACGCCCTGGGCAACCTCGCTCGCACCGCGCTGGCGCTCGGCCGTGCCGACGACGCCGTACGCGCGGCAGAGGACGGCGTGCGCATCTACCGCGAGATCGGCAGCACCGTGGCCGTGGCCAAGGCGACGTACAACCTCGGCATCGCGCTGCACGGCGCGGGCCGTACCGAGGAGGCCACCGCCCGGTTCTCCGACGGCCTTCGCGCGTTCCGCGACACCGGGCTGCGGCTCTGGGAGCACCACACGCTGTACCGGCGCGCCGAGGCCTACCTGAGCCTGGGCCGGCTCGCCGAGGCCATCGCCGACGCCGAGCAGTCCCTGGCGGTGAGCCGCGAGAACGACCACCGGTTCGGCGAAGGCCGCGCGCTGGTGGTGCTCGGCCGTACGCTCGCCGAGCTCGGCGCGACCGACCGGGCGCGCGGATGCTGGGAACAGGCCCTCGAGATCTTCGTCGAGGTCGGCGCGCCCGCCGCCGACGACGTGCGGACGCTGCTCGCGGGCGCACTCATTTCCCGTTAATCGAACGTTGACCCGTACTCGGTAGTTTCTTCCCAACAGCTCGGCGACGAAGGAGACCCCGATGGCGAAGGATCCCGCCACGAAGGACGAGGGCGTCCACACCGACGGCGCGACCGCACACGTCGCACCGGAAGACGCGGAGCCCAACGGCGCGACGGCGCACGCGGAGCAACGGCGCCACCGCACACGCGACGCCGGACGGCGCGACCGCACACTCCACACCCGAAAAGAGCCAGTAGGCGGCACGACCGCCGAGTACGGGCGCGGCCCCACGGGGGCGGCCACGCCCGCGAGGCCGCGCGCCCAGACGATGGCGCCTTCTCGGGGGAGGCGCCTTCGGGGAAACGGCCTGCTGGAGACCGGCGCCTTCGGGGGATGGCGCCCGGCGCGCGCAGCGCGCCACCGACGAGGACGACCCTCACCGATCGGGGGAAAGGTGAGGGCCGTCTTCGGCGTTCAGACCTCGAGGGACTCCAGGAAGTCCTTGGCCCAGCGGTCGACGTCGTGTTCCATCACCCGCCGACGCATCGACCGCATGCGGCGGGCGCGCTCGACGTTCCCGGCGTGCATCGCCTCATACATCCGGTGCTTCGTGCCACCGATGTCGTACGGGTTCACCAGGAACGCCCGGTTGAGCTCGATGGAGGCGCCGGCGAACTCGCTGAGCATCAGGCTGCCCCGCAGGTCCTCGCGGCAGGCGACGTACTCCTTCGCGACGAGGTTCATGCCGTCGCGCAGCGGTGTCACGACCATCACGTCGGCGGCCAGGTAGAGGGCCACCAGCTCCTCACGCGCGTACGAGGTGTGCAGGTAGTTGATGATCGGCGCGCCGAGCTCGGCGTACAGGCCGTTGGTGCGACCGACCTGAAGTTCGATCTCGTCGCGGAGGATGCGGTACTGCTCGACGCGCTCGCGGCTGGGCGTGGCGATCTGCACGAACACCGCGTCGCCGCTCTTCAGCCGGCCGTCCTCGAACAGCTCGCTGAACGCGAGCAACCGCTGCTGGATGCCCTTCGTGTAGTCGAGCCGGTCGACGCCGAGCAGCACGCACGCGGGGTTGCCGAGGTCCTTTCGGATCTGCGCCGCACGCGCCCGGACCTCCGGCTTGGCCGCCAGCGTCGCGAGCTCGCCGACGTCGACGGAGATGGGGAACGCGTCGGTCCGTACCGTACGGTCCTCGAGCAGGATCTCGCGCCGATGGGTCTTCAGATCGCAGAACCTCCGGCAGAGGCGCTCGAAGTTGTGCGCCCCGTCGGGGGTCTGGAAGCCGACGAGGTCCGCGCCGAGCAGGCCCTCCAGGATCTGCCGCCGCCACGGAAGCTGCTGGAACAGTTCCATCGGAGGGAAAGGGATGTGCAGGAAGAATCCGATCCGCAGGTCGGGTCGGATCTCGCGCAGCATGCGCGGGACGAGCTGAAGCTGGTAGTCCTGCACCCAGACGACGGCCCCCTCGGCGGCGACGTCCGCCGCCGCCCGCGCGAACCTCTCGTTGACACGGACGTAGGCGTCCCACAGCTTCCGCCGGTACACCGGCCGGGCGATGACGTCGTGGTACAGCGGCCACAGCGTGGCGTTGGAGAAACCCTCGTAGTAGAGCTCGATGTCCTCGGCCGACAGGCGTACCGGGATCAGGCTCATGCCCTCGGCCTCGAACGGCTCCAGATCCTCGTCCGGCGACCCCTGCCACCCCACCCAGGCCCCGCCCCGACTCTGCATGACCGGCACGATCGCGGTCACCAGGCCACCCGGGCTACGCCGCCACGACGCCTCCCCGTCGTCCCCGGTGACCCGATCCACCGGAAGACGGTTTGCCACGACGACGAATTCACTTCTTCTTGACGAATCCACTCCCCGTTACTCCCCAAAGATCGCCGTCTTGACCCTGATGGGTGGTTTTCGGCGATCTCGGTGGACCAGGTCAGGACCCGTCGCGGAGCTGGCCGAGACGTCTCGGCTGGAAGCTGATCTCGTCGAAGGTGGCCGTGCAGCCGGGGCCCGAGGGCGACTGCGCGGCGAAGCCGTACGAGGGTGAGCCGGAGCCGTACAGCGCGAAGTGGCGGATCAGCCGCCAGTACGTCCCGTCCATCGAGGCGTGGAAGGCGTACGCGGTGCCGACGCGGGCCACGCGCAGCCAGACCTGGTCGCCCTCGACCGAGAAGCCGCTGCACCGGTCGGAGGTGCCACGGGTCACGACGGAGACGACCTCGGGCTCGCCTTGCACCGACAGCTCGAGGCCGAGCTTGGCCCAGGCGCGGTCGTTGAGCCAGACGAGGAGTCCGGCCGCGTCGGCGGGCTTGCCGAACGCGACGCGCACGCGGGCGCAGAGCAGGACGTCGCCGGTCGCGCGGGCGAGGAGGTTGGGCGCGTTGAGCGCCTCGGCGGTGCGCTCGGGGTCGATGAACAGGTCGGTGCCGGCTCCCGCCGCGATTCGCAGGGCGTCGTCGTCGGCGGTGTAGGAGCTGACCGGGCCACCGTCCCATCGCAGCGCGACCGGAATACGAGAAAGGCCGACCTGCTCCGCTGCGTACGTCACGGCGTCTCCTCCACGTCCGGCAACGTTGCACGGGACCGCTCCAACGGTAGGCCGAAGTACGGCACCGCGTACATAGCGCGTCGACGATCCGTGAACTCGTCCAGGGGCGGTCGAGGGCTCAGCTCGACTCGTCGGGCAGGCCGGCGAGCGGCAGCCGCCCGGACAGCCAGTCGTGGAAGGATCCGGCCGCGTGGAGCCAGGCGGTCGTGGTGGCGGAGAACTGCTCGCCGGTCACGCCGCCGTCGACGTGCATCGTCGCCTCGCTGACGATGATCACCGTGCCGTCGTCGTCGGTGGCGGTGTAGACCTTCAGGCCCGTGGTGTCGCGGTTCCACTCGTCGAGCACGGCCCTGATGGCGGGCTTGTCGTCGACGGTGAAGAACCGGTCGAAGATGGTGCGGGCGGAGTAGACGTCATCGTCGCTGATCGTGAAGAACAGGCTGTAGCCCTGCCAGCGCGTGGCCAGCCGCCGATGGCTGTCACGCAGGCACGAGACGTCGAGCGTCCCGAGGATCTCCTCGAGCAGGTCGAGGTCCGGCGTGATGACGTCGGGTCGCGGTATGTCAGACGACGGACTTGGAGGCTCGGCGCCCACCGGTTCACTCCCCTTCTGCCCACGGCATTGTGATTCTGCCGCATGTAAAGGCAGCATGGCCGCTTCCTCGCTGTATCGCGGCGAAATCAGCTGGTCGGCCGGCACTCAGGGGCAGCCATTCTTTCGAGCGGACGCAGGGGTTATCGCCTCTTCATGCGCGATGGCCGGAATGTCCGTGCGAAGCGTTAACCTGCCTGCTTTTCGGCGATACATACCACTCTTGTCCTGGTTGTCCCGTACGGTCGCGGACCCTAGGCGTTGAGAGGGTACGCCCCACACACACCGGGCCGACCCTTGTTGCATTATGCAAAATAGATCTGACGGACAGAATGTGCGGGGCGTACGACTCGTCTACACGTGCGCCGAGACCGTTGTGTCGGCTCGACGCGCGTGATCAGGCGCTTACAGTCTCCCGCGTGAGGTGCGTCACCTCGACGCAGTTGCCACCATGGCCACTGCGACTGCTCTTGCGCCATGTACCTGCGAAAAGGTCAGTGTTCGTCATCACACGAACTCCCTTTCTCATCCCGACATGTTCTTCATTTGCTCGCGAATCAACGTGGTGGAGTCACCGGTGTTGAGCGCTGCTGAGCGGAGGTGTTCGAAGACCCGGCTGCCCCGACCAGTTTCGGAGGGCTTCTCCAGATAGACGCACCCCATCAGGTGTTCGATGTATAGCAGGTCCGGATAGCCGTCGAAGGTAAGAAGGACGAATGGCCCGTCGACCGCGGCATGATTTCCGGTGCTGTACGGGAGCACCTGTATCGAAACCGTGGTGAGTTCACCGACGTCGAGCAGGTGCTGGAGCTGCGTGCGCATCACCGCCGGGCTGTCCACGACGCGATGCAGCACCGCCTCGTCGATGACCACCCAGATGTTGAGCGGGTTCTTCGACTGGGTGACGCGCTGTTGTCGCGCGAGGCGGATCTGGACGCCGCGATCGACCTCCTCGGAGAACTTCGGCAGGGAACCCGCGAGGATGGCGCGGGCATAGTCGGAGGTCTGGAGGATTCCGGGGATCACCTGCGCCTCATAACCGCGCGAGGTCTGCGCCTCGGCCTCGAAGGCGAGGAAGTCGATGAAGCCCTTCTTCACGATGTCGCTGTACTCGTGCCACCAGTCACGATGGCGGGCGCTGCGCGCGAGCTGGACGAGCCGGGCGCGCGGCTCGCCGTCGATCCCGTACGCCTCGCAGAGCTCCATCACCTCGCCGGAGGTGATCCGCATCTTGGCGGTCTCCATACGGCTGATTTTCGACTGCTCCCAGCCGACCTCTCCGGCTGCTTGCTCGCCGGTCCATCCCTTGTCTTCTCGCAGGTGACGCAGCTCTCGGGCGAGTTGTCGACCGGCGACCGTAGGCGTGTACGGCATTGTTTCCTCACATAATGCGCTGAATCACTTGCAATGGATCATGATTCTGGGTCACAGTGTAACCGTACGACTACGGAGCGCTTAAAGTCAGCGATTTTCGCGGGCCGATGCGCACCGTGGGCGTATCAGTCGTAGCGATCTGTGCGCGCCGATCCGCACTGGTATACACCGGCGGGGCGGTCGCACACAGCGGTTAGGAGGTTTTCCTCCAAGCCGCTCAGCGGAACCGCGCCTCTGGGCTCGACACGGGGAGAGTCGAGTCCAGGGGCGCGGTTCCTGACCACGATCAAGAAGGGTCCGCCATGGAGGTGTATCCATCCGGTCGCGAACTCGTCTGGCGCCGAGCATTTCCCGGCCGAGCCGAGCACGTGCGACAGGTCCGCGAATTCGTGGGCTTCCTCCTGACCGACCTACCACGTGTCGATGACGCCATCCTCGTGGTCAGCGAATTCGCGGCCAATGCACTGCGTCACACCGCGTCCTGCGAGCCCGGCGGCCATTTCTTCGTCGAGGTGCGCCGCGACCGTACGGGTGCCACCGTCGCATTAACCGACCAGGGCAGCAACAAGGTCCCGGTCATTCCCGACCCCGATGACCTCGCCGAATGCGGCCGAGGCCTCTACACCGTCCGCGCCCTCGCCAGCGAATGGCACTGGATCGGCGACCATCGCGGACGCACTTTCAGCGCCACCTTCATGACACGGCGGACCGCCGTGATGGTGTCCTCCGTCTCACGCGTCGAGGCGTACGGCCCGGGCCCCGCGCTGCGCGAAGGCGCCATTCTCGCGCCCGACCGCCGCTGACGAATTCCCGTCGTCTCACAGCAGAAGTCGTGCCAGTTCGTCGAGCAGCGCGCCGGCCCGTTCGGCGTCCGCGGGATCGGCGACGGCCCCCGCGATCGCCTCGTCGGCCGACCGGCCGGCACGGTCGAGGATCGCCCGCCGGGCGTGCGGGGCCAGGCTCACCCGCGTACGCCGCCGGTCGGCGGAGTCCGTGCTCTTCTCCAGTAACCCGCGCTCGATCAGGCGCGCGACCGACGCCGACACGTGGCTCTGGGTGAACCCCGTACACCGCGCTGTGGAAGGGCGGCCTGGGCACCGACCCGATCGCCTGGCTGGCCGAGCGCGGGTGGCGTGCCACGGGCCACGAGCTCGCCGACCTCGCCGCCGGCTACGGGAGGCCGGCCCCCGAGGGATCCCGCAGCGGCTTCGTGACCGCCGACCGCGACGGCTCACCCTGACCGCCGACCACGACGCCCGACCTCGACCGCTACCGCTCACCACGACGCCCGACCGCTGACCGCGTCCGCTCACCGCGGCCGACCGCGACGCCTCACAGTGACCCCGACCATCACTTCCCACCGCGACGGCCGTTCCTGACCGCCGATCGGCGCGTGGTGGGCTCAGGCGGACGGTAGGGCGGCGAGGATTGCGGCGGTGACCTCCTTGGTTCCGGCCTTCCCGCCCAGGTCGCGCGGGCGGAGGGCGGGCTCGGCGGTGACCGACTCGATGGCGGTGAGCACGTCGGCGGCGGCCTCCGGGTGGCCGAGGTGTTCCAGCATCATGGCCCCGCACCAGATCTGCGCGATCGGGTTCGCGATGCCCTGACCGGCGATGTCGGGCGCGGACCCGTGGACCGGTTCGAACATCGAGGGGTTCTCACCGCTCGGGTCCAGGTTGGCCGACGGCGCGATGCCGAGGGATCCCGCGATGGCCGCGGCGAGGTCGCTGAGGATGTCGCCGAACAGGTTCGATCCCACGACGACGTCAAGGGTGTGGGGGTGCGTGACGAAGCGCGCGGCGAGCGCGTCGACGTGCATCGACCGCCACTCCACGTCGGGATGGTCTTCTGCGATCTCGCGGGTGACCTCGTCCCAGAACGGCATGGTGTGCACGATGCCGTTCGACTTGGTGGCCGAGACGAGCTTGCCGCCGCGGGACCGCGCCAGGTCGAAGGCGTACCGCAGGACGCGCTCGCACCCGCGGCGGGTGAAGATCGACTCCTGGACCGCGACCTCACCGGCGGGCGTGCCGAACCGGCCGCCGACGTCGGAGTACTCGCCTTCGGTGTTCTCGCGGACGATGGCGACGTCGAAGCTGGAGCACTCGCGCAGCGCGCCGGTCAGTCCGGGCAGCAGCCGGGTCGGCCGCAGGTTGACGTACTGGTTGAACGCCCGGCGGATCGGGATGAGCAGTCCCCACAGCGAAACGTGGTCGGGCACGCCGGGCCAGCCCACCGCGCCCACGAAGATCGCGTCGGCCTCGCGCAGCCGGTCGATCCCGTCCCCGGGCATCATCACGCCGTGGGCGGCGTACCACTCGCAGCTCCACGGCAGTTCGCACCAGTTCAGGCGGAACCCGTGGCGGTCGGCCGCCAGGTTCAGCACCCGCTGGGCCGCGGGCATCACCTCACGCCCGATGCCGTCGCCGGGAATCGCCGCGATGAGGTGCTTCGCGCCGCTCACGCCGCCGCCAGCGCCGCGGAGAGGCCGACGATCTCGATGTCCTCCTCGGCGAGGCGCTCGCGTACGCGGTGGGTCACTTCCAGCACGTTGGGCATGTCCCCGTGCAGGCACAGGGTCGGCGTCACGATCTCGAGGGTCGAGCCGTCCAGCGCCGTGGCGGTACGGTCCTTCACGATCGACAGCGCGCGCCGCACCACGTCGTCAGGCTCGTACGACAGCTTCTCGTGCTCGACGCGCGGATAGCCGTCCGGCTGGTACTCCAGGTCGATGTAACCCTCGTACACGACGGTCAGCCCGTACTCCTCGGCGAGCCGCTGCGGCCAGCCCTGACCGACGATGACGATCAGCTCGTCGTCGTACTGCGACACCGCCTCCAGCAGGGCGCGCGCGTACTCCTCGCGCCGGCCGCACATCGCGTACAGCGACCCGTGCGGTTTGACGTGCCGCATGGCACCGCCCTCGACCTGCACGAACGCATCCAGGGCGCCGATCTGGTAGAGCACGTCGTCGCGCAGGTCGATCGGGTCGATGTCCAGGGGCCTGCGGCCGAAGCCGCGCAGGTCGGGCAGTGCGACGTGGGCACCGATGTCGATGCCCCGCTCGACCGCGCGCTCGGTGACGCGGTGCATGATCCGGGAATCGCCGGCGTGGAAGCCGCACGCGATGTTGACCGTCGGCACGAGCGGGATGAGTTCCTCGTCGGGCCCGAGCCGCCAGCGCCCGTAGCCCTCTCCCATGTCCGAGTTGATGTTCATCTTCCACGTCATGCTGACTCCAGGGGGGTGGTCAGGCGAGCTCCGTGCCATCGCCGACGGCGCGGGAGACGACGTACAGGTCGTGCGCCTCGTCCGGGTCGTACTTGGGTGCGGTGAGCGCCATCGGGCCGAGCGGCACGGCCTGGAACGTGCTCGGCTGGAAGCCCACCGCCGAGACCCAGTGCAGCACCCGCGCGTGCGCGGCGACGACCTCATCCCGCGACACACCGTTGATCTCGGCGAGGTAGTCGATGTTGTTGCCGACGCCGTGTGCCTCGGCGCAGGCGCGCGACCACGGGTCGTCGTACCAGATCGGGATGGTGACCAGCCGCGACGGGAACTCCGTCAGCGCGGGCAGGTCGTCGAGCAGGCCGGTGACGAGGTGTTCGAGCTCGCTCCGCCGGATCCGGAGCGGGTCGTACACGACGCCGAGCGAGCGGAACGCGACGCCTTCGGGTGCCATCGGCTAGGCCTCCTGGGGGTGGTTCACGCGGGTTCTCCGGACGTCAGGGGTGCGTCGTCGGGGGACGTCGCGACGATCTGAAGATGGCGGCGGATGTCGGCGTCGGAGGGCTCGAAGACGTCGGTCTTGCATCGCTCGCCGCACGTTCGATGCGCGGCGCAACAGACCGAGCAGAGGACATAGGTCTCGGTGACCGGGCAAGTCACCATATCTTGCTTCATCACCTCTTCTCCACAGTTTCCGCAGGCCAGCATGTTGGCGGCGCTCTCCATCTCCTCGTCGGTGTGCGAGAAATCGTCGATCCAGACGGGGTCCGGGACGCGCGCGAGCCGCCGGAACCGGCCGTGCGTGAGGGCCTCGATGAGGATCGGTCCGGCGAACCCGATGCCGAACGCGATGACGTCGCCGAGGATCGGACCGGCCGTGGCGTTCGGAATGGGAACGAGGGACAGGGTCGCGCCGGCCACCGCGCCGACGAGCAGGCTGCAGAGCGACGGGACTCTCCAGTTGGCCAGGTAGCCACGCCGGTGCTCGACATGGGTCGGCGCGATCCTCAGCTTCGTCTTGAGCACGCAGATGTCGGCGATCAGCACGCCCAGCCAGGCCAGGCAGAACAGGCCCATGAACGCCACGACCTTGATCAAGTGCTCCTCGACGTGCGCCATCGCTCCGACGAACGCCACTCCGCCGGTGATCAGCACCCAGAAGCGACGGCCCGGCACCCAGTGCAGGATCCGGGAGGAGAAGTTCGCCAGGGCCAGCGAGCCGCTGTAGAAGTTCATGTTGTTGATGCGGAGGCCGACCAGGAAGATCGGGCCGAGCCAGCGCTGTACGAAGTCGTTCTGGGTGAAGCCGTACCCGAACGCGACCTGCACGCGCCGTTCGACGAGCTGCTGCACGGCACCGGCCCGCTGAGCGCGGTGGTCCGGCGGATCGCGTCGCGCTTCGGCCTCGGCGAGCAGGGCCGGTACGTCGTCGTACGCGCCGACGGGCGGCTCGAGGCCAGGCCGCCCGACCAGGCCCTGCACGAGGCGGTCCTCCACTCGGTGTGGCTGTTCGACGACGACGTCCTCACCGGCGTGGTCGCGGTGCGCCCGCCCGAGGACGACCAGCTCGCCGACTACCTCCGCAACGTCCTGGGCACTCGCGCCGGGGTCAGCCCCTCGTACACCGCACTCCAGGACACCCGGCGGCAGATCTGGATGGCCGACGCGGCGCGCGACTCCACGCCGCCGGGATCGAGGACCGTCGTGTTCCTCGCCGACGACCTGCCCGCGGCGTTCATCGGCGGCGCGCCGGAGATCGCCGACCACTTCGGCACCACACTGCTCGCCGCCCTGAGCCCGGCACGTGAACAGGAGCGCGCGCCTCCTCGAGACGGTCCGCGTCCACCTCGAGGGCGACGGGTCGGTCACCGAGACCGCGGAGATTTTTCCGTCACCGCAACACGGTCCTGAACCACCTGCGGAGATTCGAGGAGCTGACCGGCCTGGACCTGTCGCGGCCCCGCGACATCGCGACGGCCGTCCTGGCCCTACGCGCCGTCCGCCGCCTGTCCGACTGAGCCCGGCCCGGTGGGCAGCAGGTGCCGGCGTACGAGCCGGAGCCAGCGGCGCTGGCGGTAGCGGTAGATCCACCGGGCCGTGACGGCGACCACGGGCGTGAGCGCGCCGGCGTCGATCTCGACGGTGTCGCTGTAGCGGCACCGGTCCGCGCTCACCGGCTCGGCGTGCAGCGTGTGGTTCCAGGCCCGCAGGATCCCGCCGTGCTCACGCGAGCGCAGGGTCCGCGTCGCCGCGTCGACCTCGACCACCCGGATCGTGTGCCGCGAGAACGGGATCACGTGGAAGAGCATCAGCCAGCCGGTTCCCGACTCGCCCTCCGTGACGCTCTCGGTCCGCCCGGCCAGCGCCGAGAACCCGAGGAGACCCCGGCACACGTACAGGAAGGCGGCCGGGTGGCACATGGCCGGCCAGACCCTCTCCGCGCTCGTCGGCAACTCCACTTCGACACGTACGGTCCGCACGTCCGCCTCCCTCGCGTTAGCCTGGGGCCCAATTGTGAGCAATTGCTCGTGTTGGTGGCTACTCGCTTTCAGGGGAGGGCATGGACCGGCTTCGCGCCCGCAAAACGCCTGGTCAGCAGCGTGCTGTCGAGACGCGGCAGCGCCTGCTCGACGCGGCTGCTCGCGTTTTCGCCGAGTACGGCTACGCCGCCGGCACCACCAACCGCATCGCTGAGGCGGCCGGGCACTCGATCGGGTCGCTTTACCAGTACTTCCCGAACAAGGACGCCATCCTGGCCGAGCTGATGACCGCGCACGTCGACGCGGGCATCGCCCACTTTCAGGGACTCCTCGAGGGCGGCCTGCCCTCCTCGCTCGAGGGCAAGCTCCGGCTCGTCGTACGCGCGACCGTCGACAACCACCGCGACGACCTGGCGCTGCACCGGGTGCTCTTCGAAGAGGCACCGCGCCCGGCCGCGCTGCTGGCGCGCATGCACGCCACCGAGACGGAGATCATCGGCGTCGCGCGCGACCTGCTCTCGGCGGAGCCGCTGGTACGGGTGCCCGACGCCGCGCTGGCCGCCCGCCTGACCGTGACCACCATCGAGTCGGTGGTCCACCGAGTCCTCACCCGCGACCCGCCCGACGACATCGAGCGGTTCGAGGCCGAGCTGGTCACGATGCTGCTGCGCTACCTGACCTGATCACTTCTTGAGCTTGGCGGCGGCCTTCAGCTCCTGCTTGTAGCTGCGCACCTTGGTCAGCGAGCCCTCGTCCACGATGTCGGCGACCGACCGGTGGCTGTCCTCGTCGCCGTAGTGCCCGGCCGCCTCGCGCCAGCCGTCCGGCCGTACGCCGAGCTGCTTGCCGAGCAGCGCCACGAAGATCTTGGCTTTCTGCTCGCCGAACCCGGGCAGCGAGCCGATTCGCTTCCGCAGCTCGGCGCCGCTCGTCACGTCGTTCCAGACGTTCGCGGCGTCGCCGTCGTAGCGGTCGACCAGGATCCGGCAGAGCGCCTGGACCCGCTTGGCCATGGCCTTCGGGTAGCGGTGCAGCGCCGGGCGCTCGCTGAACACCGCCTCGAGCGCTTCCGGGTCGAAGTCGGCGAGCTCCTCGGCCTCGGGGTCGTGCCCGAGCCGGCGCGCCAGGTCGTACGGGGCGGCGAAGGCTCGTTCCAGCGGCACCTGCTGGTCGAGCAGCATGGCCACCAGCAGGGCGAGCGAGCTGCGGTTCAGCAGCGCGTTGGCGTCCGGCTCGATCGGCAGCGAGATGGTCATGACGTCCTGTCCTCCGCTCGTACGTCTGGGGACCATCCTCCCCCTTCCGTCGCCGGTGGGCACGCCTCTCGCGTCATTCGGGCGGCTCGGGCCAGTCTTCCTTCGGACGGGCGTAGCTGCCGCGGGCGGGCACCGTCCACAGATATCCCTCGTCCCGCAACCGGGCGATGGCACGCGCCACGACGTGCGTGGAGACCCCGAGTTCGTCGGCCAGTTCGAGCTGCGACGGGAGGCGGCACTGCGGCGGAAGCTCGCCCGACGTGATTCGCCGCCGAATGCTATCCACAGCCTGTTGATAAGCGCTCATGCCGTTTCTCCGATCGGGCACGTGCACCAAACGATCTTCCCCGGTCCCGAGCATCGTGCATGCCCGGCCCGCGGACAACGCCCGCACGTGCGACAGGCCAGGTCCGGCCGCGAACACGCCTGAGCCCCCGTACGCGGAGGCGTACGGGGGCTCAGGTTCAGTGAGTTAGAAGACGCTCACGCCGTAGGCGCTCAGCGCCTCGGTGACCGGCTGGAAGAACGTGGTCCCACCCGAGGAGCAGTCGCCGCTGCCACCGGAGGTGAGGCCGACGGCGGTGCTGCCGGAGAACAGCGAGCCGCCGCTGTCGCCGGGCTCGGCGCAGACGTTCGTCTGGATGAGGCCACCGACGACGCCCTCGGAGCCGTAGTCGACCGTGACGTTCAGAGCCTGCACACTGCCGCCGTGCAGACCGCTGGTGCTGCCGCTACGCGTCACCGACTCGCCGACGAACGCGTTGCCGGCGCCGGTGATGTCCTGGTAGCTGCCGTTGTAGAGGTAGACGCTGCCGTCCGCGGGGACGCTTCCGCCGTACTGCACGATGGCAAAGTCGTTACCCGGGAAGGAGCTGCTGACGGTGGAGCCGATGAAGTTTCCGGGGTCGTCCCACCAGTTCGCCTCGACGTTGCCGCAGTGCCCGGCCGTAAGGAAGTAGGTCGCGCTTCCGTTGGTCACGTTGAAGCCGAGCGAGCAGCGGTACTGGGTGCCCCAGATCGCCTCGCCGCCGCCGATGCGGGTGCCGAACGTACCGGCGACCCGCTGGAGACGAGCCGCGGCGCCGGCCTGGTTCACGACCGACTGCACCTTGGCCAGCTTCGCGCCCGTGACAGTGCTGTCAACGGAGACGAAGACCTGGTTGGTCTTGGGGTCGATGCCCCACGCCGAGTGCGCGACGTGAGCCGCGGCCACCGCGCTGGTGACCTTGTTGAGCTGGGCGGTGCTGCGCGCCACGAGCTTCGGGGTCGCGCCGGCGGCGGTGACCGCCTTCGCGTCCGTGCTGTGGGTGATGGTGATGACCATCTTGCCGCTGGCGCTGTCGAGGTACGCGCCGGCGGTCGCGTTGTCGCCGAGCTTGTTCGACACCGCGGTCGCAGCCGTGGCTGCCTTCTGAGCAGCCGACTGCTTGGCGGTCGCGGCCTGAGCCGGAGCGACGAGCAGTGCACCTGCGGCGAGTCCGGCGGCCGAGACGATAAGTCCCGAACGCAGTGCGGTGGATCCGAGGATCCTCATACGAGCCTCCCTGCGGGGGTCCGGACACGCCCGATTGGCGTGCCCAGGGACGGCCTGAGAGCTGGACCCGCGATCCACCGGACACGTCCGGCGTTCCGAAGGTCGAAACCCAGCCACAGGAAGCATCGGCGAGCCACCAAACGCCCACAAGGCACAAGAATTGCCTAAGTTCCACCCTTATCCCGCAAAGATAAAAATATTGACAGATCGAGTGAGGTGGAAACTTATTCACGAAAATATATGTTATGCCGAAATGGTCTGGTTCAGGGGTTGTCTTGTGGGGGGCGTGGCGACCGTTGTTAACGGTGTGACTGAAGTTGCCAGAGTGTGCAGAGATGCCCACGAGGCCTGTGGTACGAAAGTGACGCACGTGGCACCGACGGCGAGGGGTTCGACCGGACCCGTCACAGGGAGCGACCGAACGGCGACTCCGCACCTCATCCGGCCCTCGCACGCCACCACGACAGGGTGACCCAAACTCGGCGAGAACCCGCTACATCAATGACAACGGTCGAGATGGCGAGATGGTTGCCGGGTTAACGGACTGCGTCAAAACACCCCACCGACCGCCGTGGACCGATCCATTCTCACGGAATGCCGTGAATGGCCCCACCGTACGGTTCACCAGCGCCCTGACGTTCCGCTCACGACGAGAGGTGCCACCGGACGGGGAGGTGTTTGATGCCGCAGACGACGTTGCTGGCCATCCATTCCGGGCGGGCGGTGAGGGCTGCCGACGCCAGGCGGGGGATGAGTTCTTCCAGCAGGATGCGGATCTCCATGCGGGCGAGGGTGGCGCCCAGGCAGTAGTGCTCGCCGACGCCCCAGGCGAGGTGGGGGTTGGGGTCTCGGTCGACGCGGAACGTGAACGGGTCGTCGAAGACGGCCTCGTCGCGGTTGGCCGAGGGGTAGAAGAGCATGAGCCGGTCGCCGGCCCGGATGGAGGCGCCGCCGAGTTCGCAGTCCTCCGTGGCGGTGCGGAGGAAGTGCACGACCGGGGAGGTCCAGCGGACGATCTCGTTGGCGGCGCTGTCGTACAGGTCGGGGCGGGAGCGGAGCAACGCGAGCTGCTCGGGGTGAGAGATGAGGGCGTGCATGCCGCCGGAGAGGGCGCTTCTCGTCGTGTCGTGACCGGCGATGGCGAGGATCATCAGGTACTCGCCGGCGTCGCGGTCGGGCAGGGACGAGTTGGCGATGAGGGACGACAGGTCGTCGCGCGGGTGGGCGCGGCGGTCGGCGACGAGGTCGCGGACGTACGCGCCGAAGGAGCCGCCGGTCTCGGCGTACTCCGGGTCGGCCTGGCCGACGAGGCCGTTCGTGAGGTCGAGGACGACCTTCTCGTCGGGGACGCCGAGGATCTCGCACAGCAGGCGCAGGGGGTGGAGGGCGGCGATGCCGGTCGCGAAGTCCAGCTCCGGCGGCGCGGTGTCGAGGAGGACGCGGGTGATCTCGCGGATCCGGTTCTCGAGGGCGCGCAGGGACCGGGGCTTGAAGTACGGCAGGGTCAGGTTGCGCAGGTCGCGGTGCTCGGGCGGGTCGGTGTTGAGCACCGAGCGCGGTACGCGGGACGGGTCCTTGGCATCGCGCAGGGGCGTCATCACCACCGGGCCTCGGGAGCTGAACCGCGCGGGCGCGACCGACGCCTCCCGTACGTCGGCGTGCCGGGTCACGGCCCAGAACGGCGGGTACCCCGGAACCTCGGTCCACGCGACCGGTGACTCCCGGCGCAGGCGGGTCCACAGGTCATGGGGGTGCCCCTCGGCGCCGTACCGGAGTGGGTCGACCAGTCGCCGCATTCGCCCAGCATCGTCAGCGCGCGGCCCTCAGGCAATACGCAGGTTCGCTACTTATCCCATACGGGAAGAAATGCGCGTGGAGGTGCCGATGCGCAGGGTCAGGTGGGTGGTCCTACCCGTCATCGTCCTGATGTTGAGCGCGTGCGCGGCGGCAGGCCTGCCAAGGCCTGCGAGCAGCGCGAGCTCCTGGAACCGCGAGCGATTCCTGCGCGCGCACCCGCCGAGTGGTACGCCGACCGCCGAGCCGGCGGTGTTCGGCAAGCGAGTCGGGGCGCTGTTCTCCCACGGCACCGGGGGCGACCATTTCTGTACGGCCAGCGCCGTCGACAGCCCCGGCCGCAACCTGATCATCACCGCGGCGCACTGCGTGCACTCGGGCAAGGGCGGCGGCTACCTGAGCGACCTGGTGTTCGTGCCCGGCTACCGCAGCGGGAACGCTCCGTACGGGATCTGGAAGGTCAAGTCGCAGCTCGTCGACGCGCGCTGGTCGAAGAACGCCGACCCGGACCTCGACGTCGGCTTCGCCATTCTCGAGCCGCTGAACGGCAAGAACATCGCGGACGTCCTCGGCGCCAACCTTCTCGGCATCGACCAGGGCTTCGCCAACGTCGTACGGGTCACGGGGTATCCCACGCGCTCGGACGAGCCGGTGACCTGCATCAACAAGACGACGCGGCAGCACAAGTACCAGATGCGGTTCGCCTGCAACGGCTACCCGCCAGGCACCAGCGGGAGCCCGTGGCTGACCCATTACGACCCGAAGACCAAGCGGGGCGAGGTCGTCGGGGTGATCGGCGGGTACGAGTTGGGCGGCACCGTCGACGCGGTGTCCTACAGCGCGTACTTCGACGACGACGTACGCCGCCTGTATGAGGAGGCCGTACGGCGGAGCGCCGTGAACTAGGGAAGGCTGTGCCCATGGACGTCGACGTAGTGGTCATCGGCATGGGACCAGGTGGGGAAGAGGTCGCGGGGAGTCTGGCCGAGGCCGGGCTCGGCGTCGTCGGCATCGAGGACCGCCTGGTCGGCGGCGAGTGCCCCTACTGGGGGTGCATCCCGAGCAAGGCGATGGTCCGCGCGGCCGACGTGCTCGCCGAGGGCCGCCGCATTCCCGGTACGTCCGGGGCGGCCGACATCACGCCGAGCTGGGCGCCGGTCGCCGCGCGCGTGCGCGAGGTCACCGCGGCGTGGGACGACCGCGGGGCCGTGGAGCGGTTCACCGCCAAGGGCGGCCGCCTCGTACGCGGGAAGGGCCGGATCACCGGCCCGCGTGAGGTGACGGCCGGCGACGAGGTCTTCCGCGCCCGGCGCGCCGTCGTGCTGGCCACCGGCACCTCGCCGGCGGTACCCCCGATCGATGGGCTGAGCGGCACGCCTTACTGGACGAACCGGGAGGCGGTCGAGGCCGACCGGCTACCCGAGTCGCTGATCGTGCTGGGCGGCGGCGCGATCGGGTGCGAGCTGGCGCAGGTGTTCGCGCGGTTCGGCAGCCGGGTGACGGTGGTCGAGGCGGCGCCGCGGCTGCTCTCCGTGGAGGAACCCGAGTCGGGCGACCTCCTGCGAAAGATCTTCGAGGAAGAGGGCATCGAGGTCCGTACCGACGCGAGGGCCGAACGCGCACGCCACGACGGCGGCTTCGTCGTCAACGACGAGTTGCGCGCCGAGCGCCTGCTCGTCGCGATCGGGCGGCGGACCAACCTCGCGGGCCTCGGCCTGTCCGCGATCGGCCTCGACGACGACGCCCGCGTCGTACCGGTCGACGACCGCATGCGGGCCGCCGACGGTGTGTGGGCGGTCGGCGACATCACGGGCAAGGGCGCGTTCACGCACGTCGCGGTCTACCAGGCACGGGTCGCGGTGCGCGACATCCTCGGCGAGGACGGCCCACCCGCCGACTACCGCGCGCTGCCCCGCGTGACCTTCACCGACCCGGAGATCGGCGCCGTCGGCCTCACCGAGAAGCAGGCGCGCGACCAGGGCATGGACGTCCGCGTGTACGACACCGACCTGGCGAACTCCACGCGCGGCTGGCTGCACCGGGCCGAGGGCTTCCTCAAGCTGATCGAGAGCGAGGGGCGGCTCGTCGGTGCCACGGCCGCGGGACCGATGGGCGGTGAGCTGCTCGGCGCGCTCTCGGTCGCGGTCGCGGGCGAGGTGCCGGTCGAGCGTCTGCGCCACATGATGTACGCCTTCCCGACCTTCCACCGCGCCATCGAAGCGGCCCTTCTCTAGGGCGTGTCCGGTAGGTCGCGTTCGTCGCGAGCGGTGTCCAGGTGGATGCGTCGCAAGGCGGACGAGGGAGTCAGCCCGGTGTTGGCCGGCGACTGAGGACAACGCGGCGAGGCGCCGCCTGGGCGCCGCGCAGCAGGACAGGGACCCGCCGGACACGCCCTCAGAGACTGTTGGGGAGTCCTCGTCCGTCGCGAGCGGCGGGCCAGGGGGCGCGTCGCAAGGCGGAGGAGGGAGTCGGCCTGGTGTCGGCCGGCGATCGACGACAACGCGGCGAGGCGTCGCCTGGGTGCCGCGCAGCAGGGCATGGGGCTCCCCAACAGTCTCTAAGGCTTCAGGGTCTCCGAGCGGATCGCGGGGCGTTCCTCCTCGTCGCCGTCGGGCGGCGGGAGGACGTCGGCGACGTAGATCCGGTTGAGCGCGATGCGCAGCTTCACGGCCGGCCGACGGGCGGCGGGGGGTTCGACGCCCTGGCCGTCGGATCGCGGGGGCTGCAGGGCGTGCGGGACGCGGCGGGCGCGGAGTACGGCCGTCTCCTCCTCGTCGAACGGCCGGTGCCGCTCGTCGTAGGCGCCGCTGGGCTGCCGCAGGATGACGCCGCTCTCGAGGCCGTGCCGCAGTACGAAGCGGTCGCGGCGCTGGAGGCCGAGCGCGATGCGGCGGGCGGCCTCGAAGGCGATGATCGGCCCGACGATGACCGCGATGCGGAAGAACCACGTCGTGGCGAACAGCGGGATGTGGAAGGTCTTGGCGATGATGTCGTTGCCGCCCGCCAGCCACAGGACGCCGAAGAACGTCACGCCGGCCATCCCGATCCCCGTACGCGCCGGCACGTCGCGCGGCCGGTCGAGCAGGTGGTGGATCTCGTGGTCGTCGGTGGCCCAGCGTTCGAGGAACGGGTAGAGCGCCAGCGCGGTGAACAGCACGCCGGGCACGACGAGCGCCGGGACGATGACGTTCATGGGCAGCGTGTGGCCGAGCGCGTTGATCTCCCAGGCGGGCATGAGCCGCAGAGAGCCCTCGAGGAAGCCCATGTACCAGTCGGGCTGAGATCCGGCGCTGATGCTTCCGGGGTTGTACGGGCCGAACAGCCAGATCGGGTTGATCTGGAAGAACGTCGAGAGCAGCGCGATGCCGGTGAGCGTCCACATGAAGAACGCCCCGGTCTTGACCATGAAGACCGGCCAGAACGGCTTGCCCTCGACGACGCGGTCGGTACGGCCCTTGCCGGGGAACTGCGTGTGGGTCTGCCGCCAGGTCAGCACCACGGCGTGCAGCGGCAGCAGGGCCAGCAGGATGCCCGGGATGAGCAGGACGTGGATGGTGAAGAGCCGAGGGATGATCTCGTTGCCCGGGAACTCACCGCCGAACACCCAGAAGGCGAGGTAGGTCCCGACGATCGGGAGCGACAGGATCACGCCCTGGAGGATCCGGATGCCGGTGCCGGAGAGCAGGTCGTCGGGGAGCGAGTAGCCGAACAGCCCGTTCACGATCGCCAGAATGAAGAGCGTCACGCCGATCAGCCAGTTCACCTCGCGCGGCTTGCGGAACGCCCCGGTGAAGAAGTTGCGCAGCATGTGGGCGGCCGTGCCGGCCAGGAACGTGATCGTGGCCCAGTGATGGATCTGGCGCATCAGCAGGCCGCCGCGTACGTCGAAGCTGATGCGCAGCGTCGACTCGTACGCCTGGCTCATGGTGACGCCGCGCAGCGGGACGTACGAGCCCCGGTAGACGACGTCGTTCATGCCGGGTTTGAAAAAGAAGGTGAGAAAGATCCCGGTGGCGATGATGATCACGAACGAATACATCGCGATCTCGCCCAGCATGAAGGTCCAATGATCCGGAAATACCTTCTTCAAGGCTTTTTTAAGGAAGCCGGCCCCGCCGACCCGTTCATCCATCCCCCTGGCGAAGTTCGCCAGGGGCTTGGGCGTACTGGCCATCGCCGATCTCCAGATCCGGCGGCCCGAGCGGACCGCCCTCGAATATCGGTCTCATCTCCCTAGTAATACCTGCCTGGCCGTTACGCAACGCGATGGTTCTGGTCACTTGAGCAACCGTTAGTGCATTTCGCCACAAACGAGAGTATTTTTCGCACAGTCATCGCCAGCCGGGGAGGTTTGTGAGTGACGGATGAGGTGCGCCCCTGGGCCGATCTCACGCCCGAGTTCGCTGCGGCGGTCACGCGCGAAGACCTCGCGGAGGAGATGACTGAGGAGATCCACCGCCGGATCCCCGAGTACGCCCGGCGCTGGGACGACGCCTTCGCGGACGTGATCCGCACTGCGATCGAACGCGTCATGGAGGAGGTCCTCCTCCGCATCGCCGACCCGACGGCGCCGCACGAGCCGGCCGCCGAGTTCTTCCGTTCGGTCGGCCGCAGCGTGGCCAAGGAGGGCCGCGACGCCGACACGCTCCAGAAGGCGGTACGCGTGGCGGGGCTGGCCGTGTGGCGCCGCGTCGCGCGTGACGCCGACCGGCTCCGGCTCTCCGCTCGCAGCCTCGGCCTGCTCGGCGAGATCGTGATGATGTTCCAGGACGAGGTCGCCGCCGCGGCGGCCGAGGGCTACGCGCAGACGCAGGCCGTGGTGGCGGGCGAGCTGACGCGACGCCGCAGCCAGCTCATGAAGCTCCTGCTCACCGAGCCCCCCGCCACCGCCGAGGACATCGCGTCGCTCGCGCGCCTCGCGCGCTGGCCGGTGCCGCGCGCGGTGGCCGCGGTCGCCCTGCACGAGCACCACGTCGACGTCGCCCGGCCGTCGCTGCCACCCGACATCCTGCTGGACCTGAGCCGCACCAAGCCCTGCCTGATCGTGCCCGACCCGGAGGGCCCCGGCCGGTCGCGGCTCCTCGACGGGGCGCTGGGCGGCTGGCTGGCCGCGATCGGGCCGACCGTGCCACTGGCCGAGGTCTCGCGCTCGCTCCGCTGGGCGTACCAGGGGCTCGGGCTCGCGCGACGGGGCGTCATCCCCGGGCACGGCGCCGTACGCTGCGCCGACCACATGTCCACCCTGGTGCTCTTCCAGGACGAGGAGCTGCTCGCCTCGATGGCGGCGCGCCTGCTCGCGCCCCTGTCGCACCTGCGGGCCGGCCAGCAGGACCGCCTCGCGGAGACGCTCCTGGCCTGGCTCCAGTCCGGCCGCAACACCAATGGCGTGGCCCTCCGGCTGCACGTACACCCGCAGACCGTGCGTTACCGGCTGCGCCAGCTCGAAAACCTTTTCGGCGACCGGCTCCAGGATCGCGACCTGCGCTTCGAGCTGGAGATCGCGCTGCGCGCCCGTACGTTGCTCGCCGGGCCCGAAGCGGTCGGACTTCCGACACGAACAAGTATGTAAATCCGTGCACACGGGGATACGTACGTAAGCCACTTTTCTCCCGGCCCTATTGTCACGCACGTCACAAGACGCACGATGCGGGATGTGGCCTCATTGGCGCCAGGTGACGGGGCCTTCGGCCCCCTGACGAAAGCGCATGGTGAGTCATGACCAGAAAAGTCGCGATCCTGGCGGCCGGTACCCGCGGCGACATTCAGCCGTGTGTCGCCCTCGCGCGCGAGCTGACCGCGCACGGAGACTCGGTACGGCTGATCGCCCCGATCGTGTACGAGCGGCTCTCCACCGACTTCGAGTTCACCGGCCTCACCGTCGATCCGGCGCAGATCTTCGGGAGCTTCCGCAACGACGACTGGCCGGACGAGGAGCGGATCCGATTCGGCATCGGGCTGAAGAAGATCGTAAGACCGAAGGCCGAGCGACTCTTCGCCGAGATCCTCGAGGCCTGCAGGGATGTGGATCTCATCCTGTATCCGGCGTTGGGCTTCCTCGGCCACCACATCGCGCAGCACCTCGGCATCGCCGAGGCCCTGATGCACTTCCAGCCCTTCCATCCGACGAGCGCCTTCCCGCATCCGTTCGTGCCGCGGGCGTTCGGCGCCAACCGGCTGAGCTTCCACGCGGTCGACCAGATGGGCTGGCAGACCCTGCGCCCGTACGTGGAGCCGTGGCGGCGCGAGCTCGGCCTGCCCAGGCTGCCGGCGCGCGGCCCGATGCGCGAGATCCGGGGTGTCCCGGTGCTGTGCGCCTTCAGCGAGACCCTCGTGCCACGCCCGGCGGACTGGCAGGCGTACGTGCACCTGACCGGGTTCTGGTTCGCGGACGAGCCGGACTTCACGCCCGACCCCGCGCTCAGGGACTTCCTGGCCGCCGGCCCGCCGCCGGTCTACGTGGGCTTTGGCAGCATGCTCCCGCGCGACCCGGCGGAGACGGACGCGATCGTGCGGTCGGCGCTGCGCAAGGCGGGGGTGCGCGGCGTGATCCGGCGGCACGACACGCTCGAGGACATGGCCTGCGGCCCGCAGGACGACGACTCGCTGTTCGTGGTCGGCGACGTGCCGCACTCGTGGCTGTTCCCCCGCATGGCGGCCGTGGTGCACCACGGCGGCGCGGGCACCACGGCGGCCGGCCTGCGCGCCGGACGGCCGACCGTGATCTGCCCGTTCTTCATCGACCAGCCGTTCTGGGCCGAACGGGTGCTGGCGCTCGGCGCGGGTACCCGGCCGTTGCCGATCAAGAAGCTGGAGGCCTCCGCGCTGGCCGAACGGATCACGGCGGCGGTCGGGGACCCCGCGATCCGCGAGCGCGCGGCCGAGGTCGGCCTGCGGATCTCCGCCGAGAACGGGGTGGGCCGTGCACGTGCGGCGCTGGAGGCGCTGTCCCCCCGGCTGGCGCCGCTCGTATGACGCCACGCCCTACGGACACCACGAGTCACACGCGGCCTCCGGCTCTGGGCCGCATACCGGCTAGCAGGGTGGTCGTGTCCCTGCTGGCATGCCCCCGAAATGGGGGCTGGCGGCGCTGACGAAAGGACCTCCGCCAGCGAAGGTTAGAGATGTGGCGAACGCCTCGAGCGCCACTGGCACCCCCGGTCGGCCGCCCGCGTCAGGAGCGACCGGCGCCCCCACCTAGGCCGGTCCGCGGAGCACCCCCCGCTCCGCGGACCGCCAGGTCCCCTCCTCCATCCGACGGCCCGGAGGACGACCTGCCGGCCTGGACCGCCGTGCTACGGATGAGTCGCCTCCGTCACGGCGCGAGTCCACGCCGCCGCCAAGGCGGGGGCGCCGGCATTTCTCGCGTTCGAGGACACCCGAGCTGACCGACCGTCCACCCTGCCTGGATCGGTCCGTTGCAGGCTCCTCTCGGAGGGGTCACGACCGGCACCTCCCCGATGACCGGTACGCCTACTCCCCAGGACGTACGTGGCGGTGGTCGGCTGCGTCCCATGAAGTAGGGCCGATGTGGCGCGCAGTCGGATGCCCCGAGAGAATCTCTCCGGTTGAGTCGGGGCACTACCGGCCACCGGTCTCTCGGCGTGGCCGATGCTCCGATCGTCCACGGGACCGCCCACGAACCTGGAGGGGCCTGTTGAGCACCCTGTCGCTCGCTCGCCTGCTGTTCGCCATCACGGCGGGCACGCACTTTCTGTTCGTCTCGCTGACGCTGGGGCTCGCCACGCTGGTCGCGATCACGCAGACGCGTGCGGTGGTGGGCGGCAACCCGGTGCACCTGCGAATGACCCGCTACTGGGGTCAGCTCTACGTCATCAACTACGCCATCGGGATCGTCGCCGGGCTGTTGATGGAGTTCCAGTTCGGACTGGACTGGCCGGGGCTGACCGACCACGCCGGCGACGTCTTCGGAGCGCCGCTCGCGCTCGAGACGATCGTCGCGTTCTTCCTCGAGGCGACCTTCCTCGGCCTGTGGATCTTCGGCTGGGACCGGCTGAACCGCTGGGCGCACCTGGCGTTGATCTGGATCGTGACGCTGACCGCGTACGCCTCGGCGTACTTCATCATGGTCGCCAACGGCTTCCTGCGGCACCCGGTCGGATTCGTACGGGTCGGTGACGAGCTGCGGATCGACGACGCGACGCAGCTCTTCACCAACTCCGCGACGCTGTGGTCGGTCGGCCACATCGTCGGGGGCTCGTTCCTGGTCGCCGGCTTCTTCATGGCCGGGGTGAGCGCCTGGCACCTGCGCCGCTCGGGCGACCGGGACTTCTACCGCTCCTCGATGCGCACCGCGCTGTACACGATCGTGATCAGCATCGTGCCGATGCTCTCCGCCGGACTGTTCCAGTTCAACTACCTGAAGAGCCTGAACAACGGCAGCCCCGTCGCGGGCAGCAACGAGCTGCTCACCGTGATGATGCTCTCCTGGGGCTGGATGTTCATCATCGCGCTGGTCTCGATCGGGAAGCTGATCTCCTCCCGCTGGCTGACGCACGGCCGGATGTACTACCGGGTCCTGATGATGACGCTGCCGGTCCCGTACGTCGCGATGCTGGCCGGCTGGCTCTACCGCGAGGGCGGGCGCCAGCCCTGGCTGATCCAGGGCGTCCTGCGGACCAAGGACGCCGTACGCCCGATGAGCCAGGCCGTGATGCTGTCCACGACGATCGGCATCACCGTGCTGTTCGCCGTACTGGCCGTCGTGAACATCGTGCTCCTGCGCAAGTACGCGCGCCGCGGGCCGGACGGTGCCACCCTCGGCGGCGCCACGACGACCGAAGCCCTCGAGCCCGTCCCCTCGTTCTGACCGGAGATCCCGTGGACACCTTCGCATTCGGCCTGCTGGGCTTCTTCGCCATCGGTTACTTCGTCCTGGCGGGCGCCGACATCGGCGTGAGCATGCTCCTGCCCTTCCTCGGCCGCGAACGCCGGCTGACCATCGCGACGATCGCGCCGTTCTTCCTCGGCAACGAGGTCTGGCTGGTGGCCTTCGGCGGCCTGCTGACCGCGCTGTACCCGACGATGGAGAACACCGTCTTCGGCCGCGTCTGGGGCGCGCTGGTGGTACTGATCGCCGGCTGGATCGTCCGCGACATGGGCCTGTGGCTGCGCGGACGGCTGGAGGGCGCCACGTGGCGGTCCTTCTGGGACGGCGCGACGATCGTCGGCGCGTGGGCGGTGGCCGCCTCCTGGGGCGTCGCGATCGGCCTGCTGATGGGCGGCGGCGCGCCGCTGTTCGCCGTCACCACGTGCGGCCTGTTCGCGCTGCACGGCGCGGTCTTCGCGGCCGTACGCCTCGGTTCGGACGCGCCGCGCCTGGTGGCACGCCGGGTGGCCCCGGTGGCACTCGTGGCCGGGGTGCCGTGCGCGATCGGCGCCGGCGTCGGTCACCTGGACCGGACCCTGCCCGTCGCCGCCGGGCTCGCCGTCGTGCTGGTCGCGGCGTGGTTCGCGCTGTCGGCCGGCCGCCTCGGCCTCGCGCTGCCGCTGTCCGCGCTCGCCATCGTCGCCGCGCCGCTGCTCGCCGCGGTCAGCCTCCCGGACCGTACGCTCTCCAGCGACGCGTCCCTGACGGCCACCGTGGTCGGCGTGATGCTGCCACTGCTGGTCGCCGCGCAGGCGTGGGTGTGGTGGACCTTCCGCGGCCGGGTCGAGGAACCCTCCTACCTGTGATCGAGAGCCGCGCGGGCTCTTACGTGCTCCTGGCCATCGCCCAGGGCCTCCTCGTGGTCGCCCAGGCGGACCTACTGTCGCGGGTTCTGGCCGGGAGCGCCCTGTTCCTGCCGCTGGTGGCGGTCGTGACCGGGCGCGCGCTCCTCACCGCGGGCCAGGGCACGGTGTTCGGCCGGACGGCCGCGCGGCGCAAGCGTGAGCTGCGCGGCCGGCTGCTCGAACGCGGCGCCGACGTCACGCTCCTGGGCCGTGGCCTGGACGCCCTCGACCCCTACTACGCCGGCTACCTGCCGCAGCGGTACGCCGCCGCGGTCGTCCCGGTCGCGGTGCTGGCGCGGCTCGTCGTCGCCGACTGGCCGTCGGCACTGATCGTCGCGGTGACGCTGCCGCTGATCCCGGTCTTCGGCGCGCTCGTCGGCCTGAAGACCAAGCAGGCCACCGAACGCCAGTGGGGCCTCCTCCACCGGCTCGGCGGGCACTTCCTCGACGTGGTCGCGGGCCTGTCCACGCTCCGCGCGTACGGGCGGGACGGCGTGCAGACCGAGGTGGTGCGCGCGATGGCCGATGGGCACCGGCGGGCGACCGTGCGCACGCTGCGCATCGCGTTCCTGTCCTCGTTCGTCCTGGAGATCATCGGCACGCTCTCGGTCGCGCTGGTCGCCGTACCGGCCGGACTGCGCCTGCTGGACGGCTCACTCGACCTGCGGGTGGCGCTGCTCGTCCTGCTGCTCGCGCCCGAGGCCTACCTTCCGCTGCGTGTGCTGGGCACCCGGTTCCACGCCGCCGCCGAGGGCCGTACGGTGCTCGACCAGGTGGAGGCGGCCCTCGACGGGCCCGACCCGTACGCGGGGCCCACGCGGGCCGTCCCGGCGACGGCGCGCATCGAGATCGACCGGGTCGTCGTGCGGTACGAGGACGGCCGCGCGCCGGCCCTCGACGGGCTCTCACTGACCGTCGAACCCGGCGAGCACGTGGCGCTCGCCGGGCCGAGCGGCGCGGGCAAGAGCACGCTGCTCCAGGCGGTGCTGGGCTTCGTGCCCCTCGAGTCCGGCCGGATCCTGGTCGACGGCACCGACCTCGCCGAGCTCGACCTGGCCGCCTGGCGGCGCCGCGTCGCGTACGTGCCGCAGCGTCCTCACCTGTTCGCGGGTTCGGTCGCCGACAACATCCGCCTCGGGCGGCCCGATGCCGACGACGCCGCCGTACGCGCGGCGGCCGAGGCCGCGGCGGCGCACGAGTTCATCGCCGCGCTGCCCGACGGGTACGCCACCGAGCTGGGCGAACGCGGCTTCGGGCTGTCCACGGGCCAACGCCAGCGCATCGCGATCGCCCGCGCCCACCTCGTCGACGCCCCGATCGTGGTGATGGACGAGCCGACCGCACGGCTCGACCTGGCCGCCGAGGCCGCGGTCGCCGAGGCCGCCGCGCGGCTGCTCGAGGGGCGTACGGCCCTGCTCGTCGCCCACCGGCCCGCGCTGCTGTCCATCGCCGACCGGGTCGTGCACCTGGCGCCGAGGGAGGTGCTCGCGTGATCGGCCGACGCCGCCTGCTGTGGGCGGTGGCCGCCGGGACGGGCGCCGAGCTGTCCGCGGTGGCCCTGATCGCCAGCGCGGCCTGGCTCATCGCACGCGCGGGCCAGCATCCGCCGCTGTCGGCGCTGGGCCTGGCCATCGTTGGCGTGCGCGCGTTCGCGATGTTCCGTGGCGGCCTGCGCTACACCGAACGCCTCGCCGGCCACGACGCCGCGCTCCGTACGCTGGCCGGCCTGCGGGTCCGGATGTACGAGGCGCTGCGCCACGCGAGGCCGGGTGCCGCCCCGCGCGACGCCGACCTCGTGCAGCGCATGGTCGCCGACGTCGAGTCCGTACAGGACCTGCTGCTGCGCTGCCTGCTGCCCGCCGCCGTGGCCTGGGCGGTCGGGCTGTGCGCGGCCGGGCTCACGACGTTCCTGTTGCCGGTGGCCGGCGCCGTGCTCGCCGGGGGCGTGCTCGCCGCCGGCGCGGTCCTGCCCGGCCTCGCCGCCCTCGCGTCACGCGCGTACGCGCGCCGCGCGTCGGGCGCCCGCGCCGACCTCGCGGTCCACGGGCTCGACGTCTCGCGGGGCGCGGCCGACCTGGCGGCATTCGGCGCGACCGGCCGCTTCGTCGCCCGCGCGGACGAGGCCGCCGCGCGGCTGCACCGCCTCGAACGCCGCGCATCAGCGGTGGAGGCCGGGGTCGCCGCGCTCGGCGTCGCCGTACAGGGGCTCACCGCGCTCGGCGTGCTCTGGGTCGGCCAGCACCGCGGCGCCGACCCCGTCCTGGTCACGGTGCTCACGCTGACCGCACTGGTCGCCGTGGAGTCCGTGCTGCCGGTCACCGAGGCGGCACGGCGGCTCAGCGAGATCCTGCCGTCCATGCGCCGGGTGACCGAGCTGCTGGCGGCACGGCCCGCCGAGGAGAAGGCGCCCGCCGACCGGCCGGCGCCGGACCGGCCCGATCTCGCGCTGGCCGGGGTCCGCGTCGAGTACGGCGCCACGGTCGCGCTGGACGCGGTCGACCTGGACGTCCCCGCGGGCCGGAAGGTCGCCATCGTGGGCGCCAGCGGCGCGGGCAAGAGCACGCTGCTGGGCGTGCTGTCCGGCGAGCCGCCGACGCGCGGCACCGTGCTGCTCGGCGGCGCGCCGCTGACCGCGTACGCCGTGGACGGCGTGCGGGCGACCGTACGCGGGCTGGCGCAGGACGCGCACGTGTTCGCCACGTCGATCCGCGCGAACATCACGCTCGCCCGGCCCGACGCGTCCACGACCGAGCTTTCCTCGGCGGCCGAACGCGCCGGGCTGCTCGGCTGGATCACGGCGCTGCCGGACGGCTGGGACACCCTGGTCGCAGGCGACCGGCTGTCCGGCGGGCAGCGGCAACGGCTGCTCCTCGCCCGCGCGCTGCTGGCCGACCCTCCGGTGCTCGTGCTCGACGAGCCGACCGAGGGGCTCGACCTGGCGACGGCCGACCGGCTCATCACCGACCTCCTCGGTGACGAGCGAACCGTCGTACTGGTGACCCATCGGCTCGCTCCCCTTGCGGCAGCCGATGAGGTGGTGGTCCTCGACCGAGGACGGGTCGCCCAGCGGGGCGCGCACGACGACCTCGTCATGCGCGCCGGGCCCTACCGCGACCTCTGGGAGGCCGAGCTCCTCCAGGCGACCGGGCTCGTTACTCCCCCTGCGTGAAGATCTGGTGCATGATCCCCCTGCGATGCCGACCGTGGTAGAACCCCTCCGGATCCTCGGCGGGGTCCAGCTTCGCGAGGTACTCGCTCTCGGCGTCGATGAGACGCTCCAGCTCGCCCCGGTCGAGGAAGACCCCCTGGCACCCCACGCATTCCTCGATGGTCACGCCCTTGCGCTCGTGAGTGTCCCACTTCTCCGAGCACTTCGGGCAAGTCAACCCCGTGTCCGCCATATTCGTCTCCCCTGTGATAAATCCGGCGATCAGCTAAGAGTAGTGACGCGCGAGCCGACAGGGAATCGTCATTTCAGCGGAGAATTCTGAGGATTCGGGCCAGTCGGGTCTGCCGACTCGGATGTCCCTGTGCTTTCTTCTTCCGCAACACCGTCAGCCCGGTCACCAGCCACAGCAGCCCGGCCTCGGCCACGATCGCGACGGCGATCACGGTCGCCCATGAGACGCGCCCGGCCTGCAGCGCGCCGGCCGGGGCCAGCATGGTCAGCTCGGAGACGCCGTCCTTCCCGGAGGACGGCGCGCTCGGCGCCGGTCGCGGCGCGATCTCCGGGAGCGCGGGCGCCGGCTCCTCCTGTACCGACGGCGACGGCGACGTGGGCGGTATGGGCGGCGTGGCGCCGAGTCCCGCGGGCGGGGTGAGCGGCGGAGGCGTGAGAACCGGCACGGCGGCAGCAACCGGTACGGGCGCCTCGTGCGGCAGGGCGGGCTTGAGCGGCCTGACCCGCTTCGGCGGGACATGGCCCGCCACGGGACGGGAGACCGGCGGCGTCCCCGGTACGAGCGGCCGGGACAGGTCCGGCGGCGGCGCGATCGCGTTCGAGGCCATCGGGGCGGGAGACTCCACGCCCGGGGACGTCGTCCCGGGCGCACCCAGGGACATCGCCTCGGGCGCGCCTGGGGCGGTGTCCTCGGCCTCCACCTCGGTGGAAGGAGACACCTCCGGCGAGACGGATGGCTCACCGCCGGGCGAGGGTGGTGTGTCGTCGTCCCAGGCCCGTACGACGGGGATCGGTCCGGGGAGCCCGGCCTCGGCCGGGACCGGGAGGAACAGCACGGCGGCCGTCGCGGTGCCCGCGACGGCCAGCAGTGTCCTCGGAACCACGTTCATCGCGAGATGTCCCCCATGCCTCCAGCTCCGGCCATGGGGGAACGGACGGAGACGCCCGCGAGCCGCATGCTATGGACTATTACCGAGAACGCACGCCCGGTAACATCGGGCATTTCCCCCTCTTTCACATGGCGAAAGGTTTCTTTCGTAGGATGGCCATTGAACCGTTCGCGAAGGGGGACGCGGTGGCGAGCGAGGAGCCCGGGGCGCGCGCCGGTGTGCGTTCCCTCGAGCGCGCCTTCGAGCTGCTCGACCACCTTGCCGACGCCGACGGCCAACTGGCCCTCACGGAGCTCGCCGAGGTCTCCGGCCTGCCGATGCCGACGGTCTACCGGCTGATGCAGACCCTCGTCAACCGCGGCTACGTACGCCAGGGGCCCTCCAAGCGCTACGCGCTCGGGCCGCGGCTGATCCGGCTCGGCGAGACGGCCGCCCGACTCCTCGGGTCCTGGGCGCAGCCGTCGCTCGCGCGGCTGGTTGACGAGGTCGGTGAGACGGCCAACATGGCGGTGCTCGAGGGCGACCAGGTCATGTACGTCGCGCAGGTGCCCTCACGCCACTCGATGCGGATGTTCACCGAGGTCGGCAGGCGGGTGAACCCGCACTGCACGGGCGTCGGCAAGGCGCTGCTGGCACAGCTGCCCGAGCCCGCGGCGCGGGAGATCATCGGCCGCACCGGGATGCCCGCGCGCACCCCGCACACGATCACCGATCCGGCCGAGCTGATGGCGGAGCTGGCGCGGATCCGGCAGTGCGGCTACGCCCTCGACGACGAGGAGCAGGAGATCGGCGTCCGCTGCGTGGCGGTACCGCTCACCGGCACCCCGACGCCCGCCGCGATCTCGATCTCCGGCCCGCAGGCCCGGCTGCCCCACGAGATGATCGACCGGGTCGTGCCGATCATGATCAGCGCCGCAGGCCAGCTCGCCAACCGTCTTTAAAGTCCGATTTCGTCCGACCTGCCGGCATGCGGTCAATCGCCGTACTCCGGGGTAGGGACGACCGCATGGACAAGTTGACCGTTGCGGTGCTCGGGACCGGAATCATGGGCGAGCCCATCGCCCTCAACCTGCTGCGCTCCGGGATCACCGTCCGAGCGTGGAACCGTACCCGCGCCAAGGCCGACCCGCTGGCCCACGATGGCGCGCTCGTGTGCGCCGAGGCCGCCGAGGCGGCGGACGGCGCGGACGTGGTCATCACGATGCTCCACGACGGCGACGCGGTCGAGCAGGTCATGGCCGGTGTGCTGCCGGCGATGGAGGAAGGCGCCGTGTGGGCGCAGATGAGCACGGTCGGCATCGAGGGCACGGGCCGGCTCGCCACGCTGGCACACGAACGCGAGGTCCCGTACGTCGACTGTCCGGTGCTCGGCACCAGGAAGCCCGCCGAGGACGGCACGCTGCTCGTTCTCGCCTCGGGCCCGCGCGACGAGCGGGTCCAGCGGGTGTTCGACGCGATCGGATCGCGGACGACGTGGGTGGGCGAGGGCACCGAGGCCTCCCGGCTGAAGCTCGTCGCCAACAGCTGGGTGCTGGCGCTCACCGCCGGCGTCGGTGAGGCCATCGCGCTCGCAGAGGCGCTCGGCCTGGATCCGCGGCTCTTCCTGGAGGCCATCGAGGGCGGGCCGCTCGACTCCGCGTACGCGCAGATGAAGGGCGGCGCGATCGTCAGGGGCGAGTTCGCGCCGAGCTTCAAGGCGATCACCGCCGCCAAAGACGCCGCGCTGGTCGCCTCCGCTGGCCGCGCGTTCGGCGCCACCCCGCGCGTCGCCGAGGCCGTACGCGACCAGTTCCGCCGCACCGTCGAACTGGAGCATGGCGAGCAGGACATGTCCGCGATCTACTTCGCGGCGCGCGTGACCTGACCGCAGGCGCCCCGGAACCCCCGGGTCGCCGCCCGCGTCCGACCTCGCGTGACCGGAACCACTGAGCTGCACGTCGGCGCGCTCCAGGACGTATCGATCCGCGTCTCCCTCGATCCCTGTCTTTCGGTCCTGGCGCTGACGACGGACGCCCTCGGCGGCCGACGTCGTGGCGCACCCGAGCACTGGCGGCGCGACGTCCGCTCGGCCGTCGCACCCGCGAACGCACGTGCCGTCTGGCCCCTCGTCGCGCCCGGCCGCTCCGTCACGCCGGACTGCGTCACGCCGCTCAATCCGGTTCTGGAGACCTCGGTCGAGGACCAGGTGGAGCGGCTGCGCGGCCTGTCGGCCGACGAGCTGATCGCGGACCTGGAGGGCGTCTTCGACGGGAATCCGCCCGCGCACTGGCAGGGCGTGGCGCGGCGCCCGCGCGGCTGGGTGCAGGCGTACGCCGGTGCGCTGGCGCAGGTCTGGTCGGCGATGGCACCGCGGTGGCGTGAGGCGGACCGGCTGCTGAACCGCGAGGTGGAGCGGATCGGCGCCGCGACCGTACGCGGCAATCTCGACGTCGTCCTCGGCGACCTCCACCCGTGCAGCCGGTTCGAGGACGGGGTGCTGCGGATCGGCGACCCGGAACCCGCGCGGTTCGAGCTGGCCGGCCGTCCGCTGGTCCTGGTGCCGATGCTGTCCGGCGGCGACGCGCTGATCTGCAGCCTCGACCAGCCGGAGGCGGTCTGGCTCGGCTATCCGCTGCCCGGCGTCGGGCAGCTCTTCCATGCCACGCCGGCCCCGCCCCGCGCCGACGGGCTCGAGCTGCTGCTCGGGCCGGTACGCGCGCGGCTCCTGTCCGCGCTGGCCCGGCCGCGCACCATGGGCGAGCTGGCCGGACTGACCGGGCTCGCCCCCAGCGCGATCACCTACCACTGCGACCGGCTCGGCGCCGTCGGGCTGGTCGAACGGGAGCGGCGCGGACGCGAGGTACGCGTCACACGCACGTCGCGGTCGGAGCGGCTGGCGGAATTGCTTACAGACTGACCCTGGCGGCGATCGGACTTTACGTGCTACCAACATATGTAAAGCTCGCGGCCCCCGGGAGGTACCTCCGATGACGATGCGCGACCGCTATGCGACCCCGGTACAGGACGGCACGTGGGACGTGCCCGCCGCCGGAGCCGCCCGATTCACCTGGGAGTACGACGACGGCCGCGACCGGCTGCTCTCGCTCTACCAGAAGGGCAAGGACAAGCAGTGGGACGCCCAGAAGCGCATTGACTGGGACGTCCCGGTCGACGCGAACAACGTCAACGGCCTACCGGACGACTGGAACCCCCTCGTCGGCTCCGACATCTGGCACCGGATGTCGCAGAAGGAGCGCGACGAGTTCGGCCGCCACCAGGGCTCCTGGCTGTTCAGCCAGTTCCTGCACGGCGAGCAGGGAGCCCTGACGGTCTCCGCGCGGATCGTCGAGTCCGTGCCCGACCTGGACTCCAAGTTCTACGCCGCGACACAGGTGATGGACGAGGCTCGCCACGTCGAGCTGTACAACAAGTTCATCAACGAGAAGATCGGGATGTACTACCCGGTCAACCAGGACCTGGCCAAGCTGCTCGAGGAATCGCTGACCGACAGCCGCTGGGATCTGCCCTACCTCGGCATGCAGGTACTCATCGAGGGTCTCGCCCTCGCTGCGTTCGGCGTCTACCGCGACATCTCGACGAACCCGCTGGTCAAGCAGCTCCTCGCGTACGTCATGCAGGACGAGGCCCGGCACGTGGCGTTCGGCCGGCTGGCGCTCAAGGACTACTACGCGGAGCTGTCGACCAAGGAGCGCGCCGAGCGCGAGGAGTTCGTCGTCGAGGGCTGCTACCTGATGCGCGACCGGTTCAAGGGCCAGGAGGTCTTCGAGGTCCTCGGCATGCCGGTCAAGGACTGCCTGGCCTACGTCGACGAGTCGCCGATGTACACGATGTACCAGTCGCTGCTGTTCAGCCGCATCGTCCCGTGCGTACGCGACATCGGCCTGTGGGGCGACAAGGTGCAGGCCGCCTACGACGACATGGGCGTGCTGGACGCGGCGAAGGGCGACCTGACGGTCCTCATGCGGCAGGACGAGGACATCGCGGAGGAGATCGACCGCGCCAAGCACGAGGCGGAGCTAGCCGCGCGCCGCGAAGAGGTCGAGGCGGCCATCACGGAGGGCGGCGAAGCCTGACGGACCGTGAGAATGATCACGGAACGCGACCACAGGCCGTAGTTTGATCACTCCGAGTCGATGAAACCGCGGTGATATAGGGCACAAAAACCAGTGCATTGGCCCCGATCACCGATCCGGGCCACCTATGGTCGGGGATTCGCGTGCCGACGACCCCGTCGTCCGCACGCGAATCGGGGGAACGACGGCGTTGCCGGCTGCATCCCGATGTCCTGTCCCCGATCAAAGGACGCTTTGTGGGTAGCACCGGCCGACATCGTCTCAGCCATGCCCCGAAGACCCGCATCACCCTTCTCGCCCTCGCCGGGCTCGCCGTCGCATCCCTCGTCGTGACGGTGTACGCACTCGGCGTACCGGGACTCTCCTCCGCGAAGACCAGTGATCACGCGGCACCCGCCCCGGCGGACTCGCGCCGCGTACCGGACCGCGTGAGCCGCGGCGAGTCGCGCACACCGATCGCGACACCCAGCGAGGGCCCCTCGGAACACCCCACGGCCGCGAAGCACAAGCGTCACCGGGAGCGGATCCTGTCCACCGGTTCCTGCGAGGCCTCGTACTACGGCGACGGCCAGCGGACCGCGAGCGGTGAGGAGTTCGACCCGTCCGAACTCACCGCGGCGCACAAGACGCTGCCGATGGGCTCAAGAGTGCGGGTGATCAACCGGAACAACGACCAGTCCGTGGTCGTACGGATCAACGACCGGGGGCCCTTCGTCTCGGGCCGCTGCCTCGACCTGTCGACCGCCGCGATGCGTGCGGTGGGAGGCATGGGTTCGGGGGTCATCCCGGTGAAGTACGAGGTGCTCGCGCGACTCTGATCGCGCCGACAGCGCCCGCATCCGGGCCAAAAAATGGGAGCGTTCGCGGGCGGTCACCCCTTCCCCCAAAGAAGTTACGCCCGCGAACGCTCACCTTCCGACGGCCCGGACGGGTACAGATCCGAGGTCCGTGGATCGGCCTTCGCACCGCGTCCCCCGTTGAATCCCCCAATTCATCGCGGCGCGCCAGGCCTTCTATTTGGTCCTGTGGTGTTGCAGGAACCACGTTACGGGTGGCATGCCGTTAATCCGTCCATCCGCGGGTGACACTTCGGCGTACAACCACGGTTGACCTGCTAGTTTGCTGTTTATTGGGGCTCACCGGCCACCCCGTAGAGGTTGACCGGGCAGGCGAGGACCAATGATCAGGACTGTGGCGGGGGAGGCACGTTCTTGAGGGCCCGAAGGCCCATCAGCCTTGCCGACGTCCTCTTGTCGGCTGGGCTATTTGCCTTGTTTATACCGTACGCGCTGCGGAGCCACGCGTCGCCATTGATCTTTTTGGTCGGGGGGCTGAACGCCGCCGCTCTACTGGCCAGGAAACGCTTCCCTCTCGCGGTGCTCACGGTCTGCCTCGTCATGACCGGGCTGCTGTCGACGTCCCTGCACCACACCTACCCGGTCGCCCCCGCCGCCGTGGTCGCGCTGTACGCGGTCGGCCGCTACCGCACGCGCGGGCTGGCGTTCGGCGCGGCGATCGGCACGGTGATCATCAGCCTGGTCGCCGCCGCCACGGTCGCGACCATCCCGGCCTACGACTTCCGCAACATCGCCGAGCTCGCCTGGGTGCCGTTCGCGGTGCTGGCCGGCGCATGGGTGCGCACCCAGCGCATGTACCTGCGAGGCGCCGAGGAGCGCGCCGACCGCGCCGAGCGCGGACGCGAGGAGGAGGCGCGCCGCCGGGTGGCCGAGGAGCGGCTACGCATCGCGCGCGAGCTGCACGACATCGTCGGACACGCGCTCATGTCGATCAACGTGACCTCGTCGGTGAGCGCGCGGCTCGCCACCCGCGACCCGTCGGCCGCACGTGAGGGGCTCCTGACGATCAACTCGGTGAGCGGGTCGGCGCTCGGGGAGATCCGCAGCACGCTGAGCCTGCTTCGCGGCGGAAGCAGGCCGCTCGAGCCGGGCCTCGGCCTCGACGACCTGCCGGTACTAGTGGAGAAGACCCGGCTGTCAGGGCTGCCGGTGAGCCTGCACGAGTCCGGCGAACGCCCGGAGGTCCCGGCGATCGTCGGCTTCACGGTCTACCGGATCGTGCAGGAGAGCCTGACCAACGTCGCGCGGCACGCCAAGGACGTCGCCCACGTCACGGTCACCCTGACCTTCACCCCCCAGACTCTGGACCTCGCCGTCACCAACGACGGCGCACCGGCCGAGGTCCGCGAGGAGGCCGGCGTCGGCCTCCAGGGCATGCGGGAACGCCTCGCCGCGACCGGCGGGCGTCTCGACACGACGGCCCTGCCCACCGGCGGTTTCCGCGTGCACGCGCGGCTGCCCTTGAAGGAGTCACACCGATGACGATCCGCGTACTGCTGGCCGACGACCAAACGACCGTCCGCGCCGGCTTCAAGCTGCTCATCGACTCCACCCCCGACATGCACGTGGTCGCGGAGGCCGCGGACGGCAAGACGGCGTTCGAGGCCGCCAAGGCGACCGCGCCGGACGTGGTGTTGATGGACATCCGGATGCCCGGGATGGACGGGATCGAGGCCACCCGGCGCATCACCGAGGACCCGGCGCTGACCGGCACCCATGTGCTGATCCTCACCACGTTCGAGCACGACGAGTACATCTTCGGCGCCCTGCGCGCCGGCGCCGACGGGTTCCTGCTCAAGGACGCGGACCCGGACGACCTCCTGGACGCCGTACGCGTCGTCGCCTCCGGCGAGGGCATGCTCGGCCACGGCCTCACCCGGCGGGTGATCAAGGAGTTCGCCGCGCAGCCGGCGCCGTCGGAGACCTGCGCCCAGCTCGGCGTCCTGAGCGACCGCGAGCGCGAGGTGCTGACGCGGATCGCCGCCGGCCTCACCAACGAGGAGATCGCCACCGCGCTGCACCTCAGCCCGGCCACCGCCAAGACCTACGTCCACCGGATCATGACCAAGCTCCAGGCGCGTGACCGGGTGCAACTGGTGATCATCGCCTACGACAAGGGCCTCGTACGGCCGCGCCCGGAGAAGTAGCCCGCACGACGGAAATCATCGGGTCCCCGGTTACAAATGTCATCGCGAAGGCAGGAGCCCCTTCACTAGGCCGCCGACCTGCGAAAACCTACCGTTGTCGGTATGAACGCGATCACTTTCACCGGGGTGTCCAAGAGCTACGGCACGGTCCGTGCCGTCGAGTCACTCGACCTCGAGATCGGCACCGGCCAGACCGTCGCCCTCCTCGGCCCCAACGGCGCGGGGAAGTCCACCTCCATCGGCATGCTCCTCGGCCTCGTACGGCCCACGGCCGGTGAGGTGCGCGTCTTCGGCGGCTCTCCGGACTCCGCCGTACGCGGCGGCCGGATCGGCGCCATGCTCCAGGACGGCGAGCTCGTCCCCGGGCTGAGCGTGCGCGAGATCGTGGACTTCGTCCGCGGCCTCTACCCGGACCCGATGTCGCTCGAGGAGATCCTGACCCTGGCCAACCTCACCGACCTGGCCAGGCGCCGCGGCGACCAGCTCTCCGGCGGGCAGGCGCAGCGGGTGCGGTTCGCCCTCGCCATCGCCGGAGCACCCGGGCTCCTCGTGCTCGACGAGCCGACCTCCGCCATGGACGTGGAGTCGCGGCGCGCCTTCTGGACGAGCATGCGCGCGTACGCCGAGGGCGGGCGGACCATCCTGTTCGCCACGCACTACCTGGAAGAGGCGGACCAGAACGCCGACCGGGTCATCGTGGTGGCGCGCGGCAAGGTCGTCGCCGACGGGACCGCACAGGAGATCAAGGCCGCGGCCGGCGGCAGCACGGTCGGCTTCACGATCGGCGAGCAGTCCACGTCCGGGCTCGACACGCTCCCCGGCGTCAGCACGGTCGAGGTGCACGGCACCTACGCGCGGCTGCGGACCTCCGACCCCGACGCGACCGTTCAGGCGCTGTACGCCACCGGCATCCAGGTCCGCGACCTGGAGGTCAAGGGCGCCGGGCTGGAAGACGCCTTCCTGTCCCTCACCGGCGACCGCTGATCGCTCACCCCTGACCCCCGAAAGGACGCAACGATGCCTCGCTACCTGGCCCTGGAGATCCGAAGGACGTTCCGCGACCGGCGGTTCGTGTTCTTCACCATCGTCGTACCGGTCATGTTCTACCTGCTGTGGTCCAATGTCTTCGGCAAGAACGCCGACGTCGAGGCCACGACCGGCTTGAGCCCCAAGCTGTACCTGCTCGTGTCGATGGCCTCGTTCGGCGCCATCGGAGCGTCGCTGACCACCACCGGCGCACGCCTGGCCGCCGAGCGCAAGAGCGGCTGGCTCCGCCAGTTGCAGGTCACCCCGCTACGCCCGTCGGCGGTGATCACGGCCAAGGTCATCGCGTCGATGTGCCTCGCGCTGCCCGCGATCCTGCTGGTCGGCGTGACCGCCGTCATCACCCAGGGCGTGCACCTGTCGGTCGTGGAGTGGGCCGAGCTGGCGGGCCTGCTGTGGATCGGCACGCTGCCGTTCGCCGCGCTGGGCACCCTGATCGGCTCGCTCGTCGGCGCGGACGCCGCGCAGCCCCTGACCGTCGCCTGCTACTTCGGGCTGTCGATCTTCGGTGGCCTGTGGATCTCGCTCGACCTGCTGCCCAAGACGCTGCGGACCATCGCGCACTGGCTGCCGTCGGCGCGCTTCGCCGACCTGGGCTGGCGCGTCGTCGGCGGGCACCTGCCGCCGGCCTCGGACGGCCTGGTGCTCGGCGGCTGGGCGATCATTCTCGGCGCGCTCGCCGTCGCCGCCTACCGGCGCGCTACCGTTCGGTCCTGATGAGCCTCTTCATGCCGCCCGACGTCGAGAGGGCGTCCACGACATCCCGCTGGCGCCGGATGCTGTGGGTGTCCTTCGGCCTCGTCTACCTGGTCATCTGGCCGCTGTCCGGCCTCGTCGGACCCGGTCACTCGACCTCCGAGACCGTCATCGGAATCGCCGCTCTGGCGGTCTTCGTCGGTGCCTTCGTCGGGCTGGTGATCTCCAACAACCCGTGGGACGGCACGACCACCCGCCCCACGTGGGTGCTGCTCGGCGTCCTGACGGCCATGACGATCTGCTGCCCGCTCCTGCTCGGCGACGGCTGGGCCGGCCTGCCGATCTACCTGACCGTCGCGTACGCGATGTCGCTCCCGCCCGCCTGGGCGGGGCGCGGCGTCCTGGCCGCCACCGCGCTGAGCCCGGTGCTGCTCCTGCTGATCCACGCTCCGGCGGGCACGGTCACGCTGCTGACCTTCGAGACGCTGACGATCGGCATGCTCATCCTCGGCTTCCGCAGCAGCCGGATCCTCGTCACCCAGCTCCGCGAGGCCCGCGGCGAGGTCGCGCGGCTGGCCGCCAACGAGGAGCGGTTGCGCATCTCGCGCGACCTGCACGACCTGCTGGGCCACACGCTCGCGCTGATCGTGTTGAAGAGCGAGGTCGCCGCACGCCTCGCCGACCGCGATCCGGCCAAGAGCCTGGGCGAGGTCAAGGACATCGAGGCGGTCGCGCGGCAGGCGCTCACCGACGTACGCGAGGCGGTGTCCGGCTACCGCCAGCGGCGCCTGACCGACGAGCTGGACAACGCGCGCGGAGTGCTGAACGCCGCGGGCGTCGACCTCACCATCACCGCCAGCGGCACACCGCTGCCCGACCCGCTCGACGGCCTGTTCGGCTGGGCCGCTCGCGAGGGCATCACGAACATCGTCCGGCACTCCCGCGCCCGTACGGCCACGATCGACATCTCCCGGCGGGACGCCATGGCCGTACTGGAGATCACCGACGACGGCCCGGGCACGCAGCCGGGCCCGTCGGGCAACGGCCTCGCCGGCCTCCGCGAGCGGGTGGCGGGGTGGGGCGGCTCCGTGTCGTCCGGCACCGGACCGCGCGGCGGGTTCCGCCTCACCGTGCGCGTGCCGCTGACCCAGCCTGCGCCGGCCGAGCCCGCCGGCGTTCCCGACCGGCCGTAGAGTCACTGACGTGATCCGCGTACTGCTCGCCGAGGACCAGGGGATGATCCGCGGCGCCCTCGCCACGCTGCTCGATCTCGAGGACGACATCGAGGTCGTCGGTCAGGCGGCCGACGGCGCCGAGGCTCTCACGATCGCGGCGCGCGTACGCCCCGACGTCGCGCTCCTCGACATCGAGATGCCCGGCCTGGACGGCATCGAGGCCGCCGCACGGCTGGGCCGCACACTGCCGGACTGCCGGATCGTCATCCTCACGACGTTCGGCCGCCCGGGTTACCTGCGCCGCGCCATGGAGGCGGGCGCGTCGGCGTTCCTGGTCAAGGACAGCCCTGCGCAGGAACTCGCCGCGGCGATCCGCCGTGTCCTCGCCGGCGAACGCGTCATCGACCCCGCCCTCGCGGCCGCCGCGCTGAGCGCGGGACCCAACCCGCTGTCGCCGCGCGAACGCGACGTCCTTGCCGCCTCGGCCGACGGCGCCACGATCGGCGACGTGGCGCGCGCCCTCCACCTGTCCGAGGGCACCGTGCGCAACTACCTCTCCTCCGCGATCCGCAAGACCTCCGCGCGCAACCGCATCGAGGCCGTACGCGCCGCCCAGGGTCAGGGCTGGCTGTAAGTCCCGCGCTGCTCAGCGGGGGCGGGCCCTCTTTCGATCCGGCTCTCGAGGTAGCCGCCGATGAGGCGCTTCACCTCGGCGAGCAACATGGGGTCGCCGTCGCGTACGTCGCGGAAGGCCAGCTTGGTGACCGCGTCCGTGGCCTCGACCGCGACCGCGAGCGCGTGGGCCAGGTCGGGGGTGTCGGCGACGCCGAACGCCTCGACCAGCAGCGCGCGCAGGCGTTCGGAGACGACCGCGTTGTTGTCCTCGCTGCCGTCGAGCAGGCGGACGTCGGCGATGTCGCCGAAGCGCAGGACGCGAAAGCCCGGGACCGTACGGTGCATGTCGACGAAGATGTCGATGACGGTGCCGACGGCGTCGTGCCACTGGGCGAAGTCGCCCTCGGCCAGCGCCTCCGCGACCCGCTCGCCGAACGCCTCGAGGTTGCGCAGCGCCAGCTCCTGCGCGACCGCCTTCTTGTCGGGGAAGAACTGGTAGACCGAGCCGATCGCGACGTCGGCGCGCTGGGCGACCTTCGTCGTGGACAGGCCGTCGTACCCGGACTCGTCGAGGATGTCCGCGCAGGCGTCCAGCATCCGCTGCACACGCTCGGCGCTCCGCCGCTGGGCGGGCCGCCGGCGCAGCGCCGAGGTATCCATCGTCACACCGTCAATGATGCCTTTCCCGTGACCGAAAGGCCTCGTAGGATCCGAACTCTCTTCACCTTTTCGGGAGGTCCGGTGTTCCCCTCCGACTTTCGATGGGGCGTCTCCACCGCCGCTTACCAGATCGAGGGCGCCGCCGGAGAGGACGGCCGCGGCACCTCGGTCTGGGACACCTTCTGCCGCGAGCCCGGCCGCGTACGCGACGGTCACACCGGCGATGTCGCCTGCGACCACTACCACCGGTGGGAGGAGGACCTCGACCTGATCGCGGGCCTCGGCGCGGACACCTACCGCTTCTCCATCGCCTGGCCGAGGGTCCTGCCCGCCGGTGACGGGCCGGTCAACGCCCGCGGTCTCGACTTCTACGACCGGCTCGTCGACGGGCTGGCCGAGCGCGGCATCGCCGCGGTGCCCACGCTGTTCCACTGGGACCTTCCGCAGCCGCTCGAGGACGCGGGCGGGTGGCTCAATCGCGACACCGCCCACCGCTTCGCCGAGTACGCCGCGGTCGTGGCCGAGCGCCTCGCCGACCGGGTCGACCTGTGGATCACCCTCAACGAGCCGATGGTCGTCATGGCGTACGGCTACGCCTTCGGCCTGTACGCCCCCGGCCACGCGCTCATGCTCGACGCGCTGCCGACCGCGCACCACCAGCTCCTCGGCCACGGCCTCGCGGTGTCCGCGCTGCGCGCCGCCGGTGCGCGCGGCGTCGCCATCGCCAACCACTACACGCCCGGGTGGGCGGTCGGCGACCGGCCCGAGGACGCCGCTGCGGCCTCGGCCTTCGAGGACCTGCTCGACTGGCAGTTCACCGACCCGATCCTGCTGGGCCGCTATCCCGACCTCGGCGTCCCGACCCCGCACGTACGCGACGGCGACCTCGAGGTGATCTCCGCGCCGATCGACGCGCTCGGCGTCAACTACTACAACCCGACCGGCGTCTCCGCGCCGCCCGACGGTGACCCGCTGCCGTTCGCGCTGGCCGAGCTGACGGGCCACCCGGTGACCGGCATGGGCTGGCCGGTCGTCCCCGATGCCCTGCGCACGCTGCTGCTGGACCTGCGCGCCCGGTACGGCGCCGCGCTGCCGCCGATCCACATCACCGAGAGCGGCTGCGCCTATGACGATGCGATCGAGGACCGGCCACGCGTCGACTACCTGACCGGCCACGTCGACGCCGTACGCGCCGCGATGGACGACGGCGTCGACGTGCGCGGCTACTACGTCTGGTCGCTGCTCGACAACTTCGAGTGGGCCGAGGGCTATCACCCGAGGTTCGGGCTCGTCCACGTGGATTACGCGACGCAGAAGCGCACGCCGCGCACCTCCTACGCCTGGTACCGCGACCTGATCCGCCGATCAAGGTCTTGACTCACGAGGTACGCCACGTAGCGTTCTGCCGGTAGCCCGTGATCGGCGGAGGGACCAGATTGTGGACATCGCGCGGCTGCGTGCCGACACTCCGGGGTGCGCGGAGGTCGTGCACCTCAATAACGCCGGTGCCGCACTGCAGCCACGGCCGGTGCTCGACGCCGTACGCGATCATCTGGACGCCGAGGCGCGAATCGGCGGCTACGAGGCGGCCGGCGCGGCGACCGATCGGCTCCTGGCCTCGTACGCCACGCTGGCCCGGCTGATCGGCGCGCGCGAGGACGAGATCGCCTTCGTCGAGAACGCCACGCGCGCCTGGGACATGGCCTTCTACGGGATGCGGTTCCGACCCGGCGACCGCGTCCTCACCTCGGCCGGCGAGTACAGCAGCAACGCGATCGCCTTCCTGCACGCCGCCCGCGAGCGCGGCCTGAGGATCGAGGTCGTGCCCGACGACGAGCACGGGCAGATCTCCCTCGACGCGCTCGCAGCCGCGCTCGGCGACGACGTACGCCTCGTCGCGATCAACCACATCCCCACCCACGACGGCCTGATCAACCCGGCCGCCGAGGTGGGCCGGCTGGCGCGCGCGGCGGGCGCCCTGTACCTCCTCGACGCCTGCCAGTCCGTCGGCCACCTCGCGGTCGACGTCGAGGAGATCGGCTGCGACATGCTGTCGGCGACCGGTCGTAAGTTCCTGCGCGCGCCGCGCGGCACCGGGTTCCTCTACGTACGCCGGTCGGCCCTCGACCTGATCGACCCGCCCTTCCTGGACAACCTGGCCGCCGTGTGGACCGGCCCGGAGACGTACGAGATGCGCGACGACGCGCGGAGGTTCGAGAGCTGGGAGCGTTCGACCGCCGGGCAGCTCGGACTGGCCGCCGCCGCGGAGTACGCCATGGCCGTCGGCCTGAACGCGATCGAGGAGCGGGTGCTCGGGCTCGGCGCCCTCCTGCGCGCCGCGCTGGCCGAGGTGCCGGGCGTGACCGTACGGGACCGGGGCACCCACCGGTCGGGGATCGTGACCTTCACCCATGCCGACCGCGAGGCCGCCGAGATCGCCTCGTCGCTGTCCGCGCAGAAGATCAACGTACTGGTGAGTTCGCAGCGCTACCGGTACGACGAGGGTGTCGCGCCCGCTCCGCGGGTACGGGCCTCGGTGCACTACTACAACACCGAGGAAGAGATATCGCTCCTGGTCAACGCACTGCGAATGACTTGAGTCCTACACAAAGCTGAATAGATCGCTCCCTTGAATGATTCAGGTTTAGCGATATACGCTGGTACCCGATGAAGGGACGGCGAGAGGAAGCCCGCATGACTGAGAGGCCCATCACCACCACTGACGCCGGCATCCCGGCACCCAGTGACCATGATTCGCTTTCGGTTGGGCCGAACGGACCGCTCCTGCTTCAGGATCACTACCTGATCCAGAAGATGGCGCAGTTCAACCGCGAACGCGTCCCCGAGCGTGTCGTGCACGCCAAGGGCGGCGGCGCCTTCGGCGGCATGGAGATCACCGAGGACGTCAGCCAGTTCACCAAGGCGAAGCTCTTCCAGAAGGGCGCACGGACCGACCTGCTGATCAGGTTCTCGTCGGTGGCCGGCGAGCACGGCTTTCCCGACACCGTGCGCGACCCGCGCGGCTTCGCGCTGAAGTTCTACACCGAAGACGGCAACTACGACCTCGTCGGTAACAACACGCCCGTCTTCTTCATCCGTGACCCGTCGAAGTTCTCGGACTTCATCCACTCGCAGAAGCGCCGTTCGGACAACCACCTGCACGACCACAACATGCAGTGGGACTTCTGGACGCTGCGCACCGAGTCCGCGCACCAGGTGTCGCTCCTGATGTCGGACCGCGGCACGCCGTACTCCTGGCGTCACATGAACGGCTACGGCAGCCACACCTTCATGTGGGTCAACGCCGCCGGCGAGAAGTTCTGGGTCAAGTACCACTTCAAGACCGACCAGGGCATCAAGAACTTCACGGACGCCGAGGCGGCCGAGCACACCGCGCTCGACCGCGACTTCCACCTCCGTGACCTCAGCCAGGCCATCGCGGCGGGCGACCACCCGTCCTGGACGGTGCAGGTGCAGGTCATGCCGTTCGAGGACGCGGCCGACTACCGGTTCAACCCGTTCGACCTGACCAAGGTCTGGCCGCACGCGGACCACCCGCCGATCACCATCGGCAGGTTCACGCTGAACCGCAACCCGGACGACTACTTCGCCCAGATCGAGCAGGCCGCGTTCGAGCCGGCCAACATGGTGCCCGGCATCGCGCCGAGCCCGGACAAGATGCTGCAGGGTCGGCTGTTCTCCTACCCGGACACCCACCGCTACCGCATCGGCCCGAACTACCTGCAGCTCCCGGTCAACCGGCCCAAGGTGCCCGTCCACTCCTACAACAAGGACGGCGCCATGCGGTACGAGAACTACGGTGACCCGGTCTACGCGCCGAACACCGTCGGCGGCCCGCAGGCCGACCCGTCGCTGTACGAGGGCGAGAGCTACGCCATCAGCGGCGAGGTCGTCCGCCAGGCGTACACGCTGCACTCCGAGGACGACGACTACGGCCAGCCGCGCACGCTGGTCGAGAGCGTCATGTCCGACACCGACCGCGCCAACATGGCGGCGAACATCGTGGGCCACGCGTCACGGCCCGAGGTGACCGCCGAGATGAAGTCGCGCGTGGTGGAGTACTGGCGCAACGTCTCCAAGGCCCTGGGCGACAACGTCGCCAAGGGCCTTGGAATCAACGGCGGCTGAGCAGGATCATCGGACCGCCCCGTTCGTCGTCTCAGAGACTGTTGGGGAGCCCTCGCCCGTCGCGAGCGGCGGGCCAGGGGGCGCGTCGCAAGGCGGAGGAGGGAGTCAGCCCGGTGTTGGCCGGCGACCGACGACAACGCGGCGAGGCGTCGCCTGGGCGCCGCCCAGCAGGGCATGGGGCTCCCCAACAGTCTCTCAGGCGCGTTCGGCGCCGGGGGCCAGCTCGTACGGGGCGGTGTGGTCCTCCAGCGCGGCATCGAGCGCCGCCTGTTCGGCCGCGGAGTCGAGCCGCTTGGGCGCGGCCTCAGGCTCGCCGCCCTTGGTCTGGAACGCCTTCGTGACCGCCTGCAGGGCCGAGGTGACCTCGCTCGGGATCACGAAGAGCGTGTTGCCCTGGCCCTCGGCGAGGCGCGGCAGCGTCTGGAGATACTGGTAGGCGAGCAGCTTCGGGTCCGGGTCGTTGGCGTGGATCGAGGTGAAGACCTGCTCGATGGCCTGTGCCTCGCCCTCGGCGCGCAGGATCGCGGCCTGGCGTGCGCCCTCCGCCTGGAGGATGGCGCCCTGCTTCTCGCCCTCGGCGGTAAGGATCCGGGACTGCCGGTTGCCCTCGGCCTGGAGGATCGCGGCGCGCTTCTCGCGTTCGGCGCGCATCTGCTTCTCCATGGCGTCCTTGATCGACTGCGGGGGCTCGATGGCCTTGATCTCGACCCGCGACACGCGGATGCCCCACTTGCCCGACGCGTCGTCCAGCACACCGCGCAGCGCGGTGTTGATCCGGTCGCGCGAGGACAGGCTCGCCTCGAGGTCGAGCGTGCCGATCACGTTGCGGAGCTGGGTGGCGGTGAGCTGCTCGATCGCCTGGATGTAGTCGACGATCTCGTAGTCGGCCGCACGAGGGTCGGTGACCTGGAAGAACAGCACCGTGTCGATGTGCACGACGACGTTGTCCTCGGTGATGACCGGCTGCTTCTGGAAGGCCACCACCTGCTCGCGCAGGTCGATCAGCGGCTTGACCTTGTCGATGAACGGAATGATGACGTTGGGGCCCGGCTCGAGCGTTTTGCGGTACCGGCCGAGGCGCTCGACGTTGCGGGCCCGCGCCTGCGGCACGATCCAGACGGACCGGATCACCACGGTGGCCACCAAGAGCAGTGCGATGACCAACGCGATGACGCCCGTCACGGCGAAATCGACCATGGATCCTCCCGTGGATGCACGAGGGCGGTGACGCCCTCGATGGCGAGGACGTCCACGTCCGCGCCTTCGGGGATGACGATGTGGGGGTCGTACGACCGCGCGGTCCACTCCTCGCCGCCGATCCGTACGCGGCCGGAGTGCCGGGAGACCTCGGTGAGGGCGAGCGCCTCGCGTCCGACGAGCGCGGCCGTGCCGCTGCGCAGTGGCGGCGGCTGCCTGAGATGACGGACCGCGATCGGGCGTACGACGGCGATCCCGGCCGCGGAGGTGGCGCCGAACGCCACGAACTGGAGCAGTGCCGGCAGGCCGAGTGAGGCGACGAGGGCCGCGGTGAGGGCGCCGAGCGCCATCAGGCCGAGCGCGAGCGTCAGCGTCGTCACCTCGGCGATCCCGAGGACGACGGCCACGACCAACCAGATGACCCACGCCGGCATTGCCCACCCCTTTGATGGCGCTGGTCCTTTGTCCAAGATAACTCCGCTCATCGGACTATTCGCCGTTCTGACCCACACGACTTCGCCATGAATTCCGCGGCGGCGCGCGCACCTGCGAGCCCTCTGGTAAGCAGGCGAGCATGGCACCGGTCGAGAATCCGCTCTTCGCTCGTCTGCACAACCGATTCGCCGCGCGCAGCGAAGAGCGCGGCAACCGTGAGCTCCGCCGCGAGCTGCTCACGGGGCTGTCCGGACGCGTGATCGAGGTGGGGCCCGGCAAGGGCCTGAACTTCCCGCAGTACCCCTCGGAGGTGTCCGAAGTCGTCGCCGTCGAGCCCGAGCCGTTCCTGCGGGCGCGCGCGGCGGAGACCGCCGGGGAGGCTCCGGTGCCGATCCGGGTGGTCGACGGCACCGCGACCGAGATCCCGGCCGACGACGGCTCCGCGGACGCCGTCGCGGTGTCCGGCCTGCTCTGCAGCGTGGCGGACCCACGTGCCGCACTGATGGAGTTCCGCCGCGTGCTCCGGCCGGGCGGCCAGCTCCGCTTCTACGAGCACGTGCGCAGCCGCGACGCGGCGTTCGCCGCCACGCAGCGGGCCGCCGACCTTGTATGGCCGAGGCTGATGGGCGGCTGCCGTGTCACCCGCGACACGCTCGTCGAGATCGAGCGCGTCTTCGCGGTCGAGTCGTGCCGGGGATTCCGGTTCCCGCCGTCGGCCCGCTTCTCCCCGGTCGCCCCGAGGATCATCGGGATGGCCCGCAAATCCTGACCCGACATTACGACTAACCCGAAATTTCCTAAATCGCGCGTCTACCGGGGACGACGCCGCGATGACAATCCATTGGGGTTGGACCCCGCATGGTGTACGCGCCGATGGGCAGGCTAGTGTCCGAACGAGAGCCATCCGAGGAGGTGCGGTGAACCGGCAGCGGGTGAGCAGAATGTCCCGATCCTTGACCGTCCCCCGCCCTTTGAAGGTCGCCGAGGATCTGGAGCACGCACACGCACTGGACGGACCGGCCCGCTCCCTGAGCGGCATGGTGATGCGGCTGCTGCCGCCCGGCCGCCTCAAGGACGCCCTGCACGGCGTACCGATCGGCCATCCGGCACACCCGGCACTGACCGACGTCCCGGTCGGCTGCTGGCTGGCGGCCAGCACCCTCGACCTGCTGCCGGAGACGGCGCGGGCCTCCGAGGTGCTCATCGCCGTCGGGCTCGCGGGCGCGATCCCGGTGGCGCTCACCGGGGCGGCCGACTGGTCGGCGCTGCACATCGAGCAGCAGCGGGTCGGCCTCGTGCACTCGATCGGCACCGCCGCCGCGACCGGGCTGTTCGCGGCCTCGCTCGTCGCACGGCTGCGCGGGCGTACCGGCCTCGGCAAGGCGCTCGGTTTCGTGGGCATGGCCGCCCTGTTCGGCGGCACCTACCTCGGCGGGCACCTGGCCTTCCGGCTGGGCGCGGGCGCCAGCCACGCCGAGTCGATCACCCACCTGGGCCCGCTGGGCTGGCACAACCTGTGCTCGATGGACGAGCTGCCCGAAGGCTGGCCGGTCCATCGCAACCTCGGCTACATCAGCCTGTTCGTCCTGCGCCACGGCGGCGAGGTCCACGTCATGGCCGACCGCTGCTCCCACCTCGACGGACCGCTCCACCAGGGCCGCATGGTCAACGTCGACGACGACATCTGCGTGGTCTGCCCCTGGCACGGAAGCACGTTCCGGGTCAGCGACGGCACGGTCGTGCACGGCCCCGCCACCGGCCGCCAGCCGGCGTTCGAGACCAGGATCCGCGACAACGGAATGATCCAGGTCCGCCCCGCCCGCTGACCCGGCCGCCGGTTCAGTCGACGCCCGCGCCCGCCACTTCGCGCCGGTCGTTGTACGGATGTTCGACGAGGGCCAGCACCCGGCTGGCCATGAAACGCGCGGTGCGCACCGGTGTGCCGGTGCGCGTCACCTCTGCCACCTCTACGACTCCCCGTCGCGTGACGACCTCCACGCGACGCCCCGCTCGCGTGGCGACGACCTCGTACGTCCGCGTCGCCCCGCCTGCGTCGATCATGATCTCGACCCTGTCGCCCTTCACGGCCGCACCCTTCTCGAACGTATATTCGATTAGTACCCCTGTGGGGTGGTGCTCAACCGGTCAGAAGCTTGATGATGGCGGCCGTTCCGACCACGACGATGAGGGCCCGCAGCGCCCACGCGGGCAGGCGCCGGCCGATCGACGCGCCGGCCATTCCGCCGACGGCCGCGCCGAGCGCGATCCAGAGCGCCACCGCCCAGTCGACGTGCGTGATCAGGATGAACAGCACCGCGGCGGCGCCGTTGACCAGGCCGGCGAGGACGTTCTTGACGGCGTTGACGCGTTGGAGGTTCTCGTCGAGGAAGATGCCGAGCAGGGCCATCAGGATGACCCCCTGCGCGGCCCCGAAGTAACCGCCGTACACCCCGCTGACCATCACGCCGAGCACGAGCCACGGACCGCCATGCGGGTGTGCGGTCCGCCCGCCGAGCCAGGCGCTCAGCCTCGGCTGCGCGACCACCAGCACGCAGGCGACCGCGATCAGGATCGGCACGACGATGTTGAAGGTCTCGGCCGGCAGGGTGAGGAGCAGCAGCCCGCCGATCACGGCGCCGATGACCGAGGAGAGGCCGAGCCGGACCACGCGGGTCCGCTGGCCGTCCAGCTCACGCCGGTAGCCGTACGCTCCCGCGGCGGCGCCCGGCACGAGGCCGACGGTATTGGAGACGTTGGCGACGACCGGCGGGTAGCCGAGCGCGATGAGCGTCGGGAACGTGATCAGCGATCCGGACCCGACGACGACGTTGATGCAGCCCGCGGCCAGACCGGCCGCGAATATGGCCGCCGCGTGCAGCGGGGTCACGTCGTGATTGCGCGCGCGTGCCAGCGACCTTCCTGCCGCTCGACCGAGAGCGGCAGTCCGAAGCACTTGGACAGGTGCTCGGCGGTGAACACCTCGTCCACCTTGCCGGTGACGACGACAGAGCCGCGGCGCAGCAGCATCGCGTGCGTGAAGCCCTCCGGCACCTCTTCGACATGGTGGGTGACCAGGACCATCGTCGGCGCGAGGCGGTCGGTCGACAGGGCGGTGAGGCGGGCCAGGAGGTCCTCGCGGCCGCCGAGGTCGAGGCCGGCGGCCGGCTCGTCGAGCAGCAGCAGCTCGGGGTCGGGCATCAGCGCGCGGGCGATCGAGACGCGCTTGCGCTCGCCCTCCGACAGGGTGGAGAACCGGCGGCGGATGAGGTGCGCGCAGCCGAGCGCGTCGAGCAGCTCGACCGCACGGGTTACATCCGTGGAGTCATATTCTTCTTTCCATCGGCCGATGATCGCGTACGACGCGGTCAGGACCAGATCGATGACCTTCTCCTCCGCCGGCACCTTGTCGGCGACGGCCGCGCTGGCCAGTCCGATGCGGGGTCTCAGCTCGAAGACGTCGGTCTTGCCGAGCTCCTCGCCGAGAATGTCGACGCTGCCGGCACTCGGAAACAGCATCGCCGCGGCGACCTGCAACAACGTCGTCTTTCCAGCGCCGTTCGGACCGATGATGACCCATCGTTCGTCTTCCTGGACCGCCCAGTCGACGCTGCGCAGCAGTGCCGCGCCCTCGCGCCGGACCTCCACGCCCTTGAGTCGTATCACCTCGCCGGCCATCGCTTCCCTTCGGGTGTCGCGCGGACTCATCGGCGGCCTGGCCGCCGGTCCTGCTCAGGTCTCCGGCACGAACCTACGGCATTCGGACGCCTTATGGTGGTCGGCATGCGTGTCACTCACCGCTCGTCCGCGCTCGTCGCCTGGGGCAACGCCTGGCTGACCGGCCACGTGGGACTCGATGAGGCCGCGGACGCGGCGGAACGCCTGAGCGGTCCGCACGTCGTCACGGGCATTCCGGACGAGGCCGGAGACGTGTCGTTGCGGCGCGGCCTCGCTACGCTTCGCGTCGCCGGAATGTCGGCGCTGCGGCTCGCCCTGCCCGCGCCCGGCGATCCCCTCGGGCTGACCGGGCCACCGGAGTTCAACGCGAACGCGATCGACACCGGGGAGGCCGTGCTCGCCACCGTCGGCTCCCGGTCGCTCGGGCTGATCCCGGTGGAGGACCGGCGCGGCTCGTCGTACGTCGGCACGCAGTGGACCGCGTACGAGACGCGTTCCGGCGTCGCGGACACTCCGCTGCTGCCAGAAGCCGACCAGCAGCTCACCCTGGCCGTACGCGAGGCGACCGAGTCGCTGCTGTCGTTCGACGGCGCGCTGGAGTGGCGGCCGGAGATCGCCGAGGCGCTCACCGCGCTGCGCGACTCGCACCGGCACGAGCAGGTGGGCGGGCTGGCGCCCGGCTATCCCGCTCGCGCGCATCGCGTCGCGGCGCTCGCGGGACGCCTGTCGGTCGTCGTGGACATCGCCCGCGACACCGAGAGCGCCGGGCTGTCCTCCTCGCTGGTCCAGCGCCGCACGGAGGCACTGCGCGCGCTCGACCGCGCCGTACGCCGGGCGCGGGTCGCGGCGTGCAACAGCGTCCTCGACACGGTGAGGTGACCTCCCGCAACGACGAAACGGGGACCCCCGGGCCGTGGCCCCGGAGTCCCCGCTGTCGTCTGAAGCGTCAGGCCTGGACGACGACCGTCTTGCAGATCTTGTCGGCGAAGGTCTGGCTCTTGTCGTCCCACAGCGGCCACAGGTAGCCGAGGTAGCAGAGGGCGCCGTCGAGGAAGTGCGCGATCTTGCGCACGAACGCCATGCCGAAGCCGATGTACTGGCCCGTCTCCTCGCTGATGAGGCGGATACCGAGGGTCTTCTTGCCGATCGTCTGACCGGTGGTGCCCTCCTGGTGGCACAGCCAGAGGGCGAGGCCGAGGCCGACGGCCACCCCGAGAAGGAGGAACAGCGCGCCCACGCCGCCGCCGATCGCGCCGCCGATGCCGTAGAGAACGCCGTACGGCACGCCCACGATGAGGCCGTCGATGAGGTAGGCGCCCACGCGCGAGCCCCAGGCCGCGAACTGGCCCTGGCCGTAGCCGGCGCCGTAGCCCTGCTGGCCATAGCCCGGCTGGCCGTAACCCGGCTGCTGACCGTAGCCCGGCTGGCCGTAGCCCGGCTGCTGCTGCCCGTAACCCGGCTGCTGCTGACCGTAGTCCTGGCCGTAACCCGGCTGCTGCTGACCGTAGCCCGGCTGCTGCTGCTGGCCATAACCAGGCTGCTGCTGCTGACCGTAACCCGGCTGCTGCTGACCGTAACCCGGCTGCTGCTCCTGCCCATAGCCCGGCTGCTGCTGCTGGCCATATCCAGGCTGCTGCTGCCCGTACCCGGGCTGCTGCTGCTGCCCGCCGTAACCCGGCTGCTGCTGCCCGTACCCAGGCTGCTGCTGGCCGCCGTAGCCCGGCTGCTGCTGACCCTGGCCGTACGGGTCGTAGGGGGTGCTCACGCTCTTTCTCCTTTGTCGAGTTACGCCCGTCTGCCGCGTCGGGCCCTGCGATCGCTGTGTTGAGCTGGGGGGTTCAGAATCGCAAGAGCCCGAACCGGGCAAGCTGCCACAACCATGACAGCGCCACGATGCCGCCGAGGATCCAGGAGCGGGTGCGCGGTGGGATCGCCCACCACCTGCGTCCCGATCCAAGCGGTGCCGTGGCCAGACCGACCGCTCCTAGGAGGACGACCGGGTTCGCGGCGAGGGCCTTGGCCGGATGAGCCGCCCCCAACTCCATGAACACGGTCGTACCGCCGCAGAAGGGGCAGGGGACTCCGGTAAGCGCCCGAACTGGGCACAGTATGCCGGGATCGTGGACACGGTGCACCATCGCCGACAACACCGCGGCTGATGCCATGGCTCCGACACGTAGGGCGACGCCGAGCGGGCCCACGCCCGCAGCGGCAAGAACGCGACCGACGACACCGCTCGCACCACGGCATGCGTGTGGTGCGACCCCCGGCCCCCGTGCCACGTCCAAACTTGCCCTCCCGCTTAGGTGCCTGTTATGCGCCTGTGGACCCGTATATCGCAATATGCCGGGTAGCGGTCAAGTTCATTGCGAACAGGTCCCTAGAACGTAACCGTGTGGAGACCTTGTGGGGGACTTCGATCAATCTTGTGCGGCGCCGACGACGACGGGAGCGCGCGCCTCGGCACCCTCCGCGACGACGTCCACGACGATCACGGTGATGTTGTCCGGTCCGCCGCCGCGGTTGGCCAGCTCGATGAGCGCGCCCACCGCCGCGTCCGAGTCGGCCTCCGTGGTCAGGACCTGGTGCATCGACTCCGCGTCGACCGGACCGCTCAGTCCGTCGCTGCACAGGAGATAGCGGTCACCGGGAAGGGCCTCGCGCAGTGACAGGTCCGGCTTGCGCTCGGGCCGGCCGTCCAGCACGCGTACGAGGCGGTTGGCCAGATGCGGCGCCGCGCCGTCCTCGCCGGTGAGCATCTTCTCGAGCGTATGGTCCTCGGTGATCTGGTAGAGGATGCCCTCGCGCAACATGTACGCGCGGGAGTCACCGATGTGCGCGAGTGCGATGTGCGTACCCGACCACAGCATCGCCGTACAGGTCGTCCCCATGGACTGGAGCGCCGGCTCCTCTACGACCTTGTCGGCGATGGCCTGGTTGGCCGAGAGCACGGCGCGCTCGACGACCTCCACCAATGAGGCCTGGGCGACCTCGGCGTCGATGGACGCGAGCGACTGGATCGCGAGGGAACTGGCGATCTCGCCTCCGACGTGACCGCCCATTCCGTCGGCGACCGCGAGCAGCCACGGGCCCGCATACGCCGAGTCCTCGTTGTTCTCGCGGGTACGGCCGACGTCCGATCCCGCTGCGTAGCGAATGGCAACTCTCATATGACTTCCGATGACGTCCTCGGCGGTGCGGTTCACTCAGCCGACTGCTGAGCTTCATCAACATATTCGACCGGCGCGACTTACGCCTCATGGATCTCGCGTAGATTCTTCCTAGCTCACTGATCCGTCAGTCCGTGCCGGACCGCGTACAGGGCCGCCTGAGTGCGATCTTGCAGGCCGAGCTTCATCAAGATGTTGGAGACGTGCGTCTTCACCGTCTTTTCCGAGACGACGAGCGCCCGCGCGATTTCTCGGTTCGATCTGCCGCGCGCGATCTGCGCCATCACTTCACGCTCACGCTCGGTGAGCGCCGCCGTGCCCTTGCCGCCCGACTCCGGCGCGAGCATCGCCTCCGCCGCCTCCTGGGCGAACAGCACGTTCCCGTCGTGCACCGCGCGGATCGCCTGCACGAGCGCGTTCGGGTCGACGTCCTTGTAGAGATATCCGGCGGCACCCGCGCGTACGACCGGCAGCACCCGCGTACGCTCGCCCGCGCTGGTCAGCACCAGCACCCGGGCGCGTACGCCACGCTCGCGCAGCTCGCCCAGCGCCGCGAGGCCGTCGCCGCCCGGCATCTTCAGGTCCAGCAGGATCACGTCCGGGTCGAGCGCCTCCGCCTGGGAGACGACCTCGGGGCCGTCGGAGGCCTCTCCGACCACCTCGATGTCGTCCTGCACGCCGAGGAAGGTCCGCAGCCCCTGGCGTACGACGGGATGGTCGTCGGCGATCAGCACGCGGATCATGTCGGCACCTCCACGCGGACGACGGTGCCGTCGTCGCACGACTCGATCGTCAGCGCGCCGCCGAAGGACGCCGCGCGTTCGCGCATCGACGCGAGGCCCAACCCGTCGCGCGCCTCGGCGCTCGCGTCGAAGCCGGTGCCGTCGTCGCGGATCTCCAGGAGGCCGGGCGCGAGGACGACCCTGACCCGGCGCGGGAAACCGTGGCGCAGCGCGTTGTAGAGCGCCTCCTGCGCGATCCGGAACACCGCCTCCTCCGTCTCCGGAGGCAGCGCGACCTCCTCGCCCTCGAAGCCCACGCTCGTACGACGGCCGCGCCCCGCGCCCCACACGCGGTCGAGCACCTGGACGTGCTTGCGCAGCGACTCGGCCAGGCCGTCGCCGGCCAGCTCCGCGGGGCGCAGCTCGAAGATCACCTCGCGCAGCTCGGCGAGGGCCTCCTTGGCGAGCGTCTGGACGCGCTCCAGCTCCTGGCGCGGGTCGCGCGCCGCGAGCGCCGCTGCGGCCGTGAGACGCAGCGAGAACAGCTTCTGCGCCACCGCGTCGTGCAGCTCGCGCGCGAGCCGCGCGCGTTCTTCGATCACGGTCAGCTCGCGGTTGCGCTCGTAGAGCCGCGCGTTGGTCAGCGCGATCGCGGCGTGCGCGGCGAACAGCGTGAGCAGCTCCTCGTCGCCCTGGGTGAACCCTCCGGGGCCACGTTTGTTGGCCAGGAAGATGATGCCGAGCGTCTCGTCGCCGTCGCGGATCGGCACGCCCAGGAAGTCCTTCAGTACGGGATGCGCCGACGGCCACCCCTCGAACGCCGGTGCCTTGCGCACGTCGGCCAGCCGCTGCACCTTGTCCTCGCGCAGCATCACCGCGAGCAGCCCGTGCTGGCGCGGCAGCGGGCCGATCCTGGCCCACTCCTCGTCGCTGACGCCCTCGACGACGAACTCCGCGAACGAGCCCTCGTCGTCGGGCACCCCGAGCGCGGCGTAACGAGCGTCGAGAAGCTGCGCGGCGGCTCGTACGATCACCTGGAACACCTCGTGCACCGACAGGTGACGGGTGACGGCGAGGACCGCCGCGCTGACCGCGTGCAGCGCCGCGTCCCGATCGGCTTCCACCCACCGACCGTACCGCTCGCCATGGACGGGGACCCCGGCACGGGACCTAGGCCGATCAGCCGAGGACCGGGGGACCACGAGGCCGATGCCGCCGCGTCCGCGTGTCCATAGCGTCGTGGGCATGAAGGCACTGATCACCGGCGCGACCCGCGGACTCGGACTGGCTCTGGCCCGCGCGCTCGCCCACCACGGCTGGGAGCTCGTCCTCGACGCACGCGGCGCGGACGAGCTGGAACGCGTCGCCGCCGAGCTGGGCGCGACGGCGGTCTCCGGCGACATCGGCGACCCCGTCCACCGCAAGGCCCTCCTGACGGTCTCGGACGGCCTGGACCTGCTCGTCAACAACGCCGGGACCCTCGGCACCGCGCCGCTGCCGTCCCTCGCGGACTACCCGCTGGGCGACCTGGAGCACGCGTTCGCGGTCAACACGATCGCGCCACTCGCACTCATCCAGGGCCTCCTGCCGACGCTGCGCGAGCGCGGCGGCGCGATCATCAACATCAGCTCCGACGCGGCGCTGGAGCCGTACGAGGGCTGGGGCGGGTACGGCGCGACGAAGGCCGCGCTCGACCAGATCTCGAACGTCCTGGCCGCCGAGGAGCCCGGCATCTCGGTGTGGTGGGTGGACCCGGGTGAGATGCGGACGACGATGCTCGCCGACGCGGGCGAGGACGCGGCGTCGGCGCCACGGCCCGAAGACGTCGCCGTGCCCGCGCTGCTGAAGCTGGTCGGCGACCGGGCGCCCAGCGGCCGGTACACCGCCTCCGGCCTCACGCCATGACCGCGGCTCCCGCCGAGATCGCGCGCGACGACGGCACGACCCGCGTTCCCGGGCTGCTGAGCGGGCCGTACCGGCTGCCCACGATCGGCATCCTGCTCGTCGTCACGCTGGCGGCGTTCGAGTCGATGGCGGTCGGCACCGCGATGCCCGTCGTGGCGCGCGAGCTGCACGGGCTGTCGCTGTACGCCTGGGCGTTCAGCGCGGTCTTCATCGCCGGGCTGGTCGCCAACGTCGTGTCGGGCGGGTGGGCGGACGCACGCGGACCGGCACGGCCGCTGCTCACCGGGCTCGCGATCTTCGTCGTCGGCCTGGTCCTCGCCGGTACCGCGCCGACCATGATCTGGTTCGTCGCAGGCCGGGCGGTCCAGGGCTTCGGGTCGGGCCTGTTCTCCGTGCCGCTGTACGTGATCGTCGCGCGCGTCTACCCGGCGACCTCCCGCCCGAAGGTCTTCGCGGCGATGTCCGGCGCCTGGGTGGTGCCCTCCCTGGTCGGGCCGTCGTTCGGCGGCCTGATCGCCGAGCACCTCGGCTGGCGATGGGTGTTCCTCGGCCTGATCCCGCTGGTGATCCCGGCCGCCCTCATGCTGCTCCCGGCCCTGCGGGGCCTGGGTTCGAACGGCACCATGCCGCGGGGGCGCACCCTCGCCTCCCTCGCGCTCGCCGCCGGGGCGGCGCTCCTGCTGTGGGGCATCGACCACCGGTCGGTCCTCGCCGTCGCCGGGCTGGCCGGCCTGGCGTACGGCGTGCGCACGCTGATGCCGCCCGGCACCGCGCGGTTCCGGCGTGGGCTGCCCGTCACGATCACGATGCGCGGGCTGATGCTGGGCGCGATGTCGGGCGCCGAGGCGTTCATCCCGCTCGCGCTGACCACCCGGCACGGGTTCAGCCCGACCGTCGCCGGGATCGTGCTCACGGCCGGCGCCCTCGGCTGGTCGGGCGGGTCGTGGTGGCAGGGAAGGTTCCCCGGCGTCTCACGCGTGCCGTTCACCGTGGTGGGCGCGGCCCTATTCGCGGTGGGCGTCACCGGCGAGGCCGTGGCGTTGTCGCTGCCCGTCTCCGGCTGGTTCGCCCTGCCGTGCTGGATCGTCACCGGCATCGGCATCGGCCTGGCCTTCCCCGCCCTCAGCGTCCAGGTCCTCAGCCTGTCGGCCCCGTCGGAGCAGGGCGCCAACTCCTCCGCCATGCAGATCAGCGACACGCTCGGCTCGTCGCTCACCGTCGGCCTGGCCGGCGCGCTCGTCAACGCGGTGAACCTCGACGCCGGCCTCGCCTGCACCGCCGTCATCGCGACCGTCGCGGCCCTGGCCGCACACCGTGTGAAGGATCCCGATGCTTGAGTTCGCCCTGCCCACCGACCTGGAGGCCCACGAACCCCCGCGCGAACGCGACGGCGTACGGCTGCTCGTCGGCGGCGGTGACGGCGTGACGCACCATGCCTTCACCGACCTGCCCGGCCTGCTGACCCCCGGCGACCTGCTCGTGGTGAACACCTCAGCCACGCTGCCCGCCGCCGTACGCCTCGACCGGCTCGCCGTCCACTTCTCCGGGCCGTCGCCGTCCGGCCCGTACTGGCTGGTCGAGCTGCGGATGCGCACCGCCGACGCCACCGTCCCGTACGCGGGCGGGCGGCCCGGCGAGTGGTTCCCGCTGCCTGGCGGCGCGACGCTGACCCTCATCGACCGGCACACGCCACGGCTGTGGCGCGCGCGGCTCGACACCGACGTCGTCCCGTACCTCCGGCGGCACGGCGTGCCGATCCGGTACGGCTACGTCGGGCACGACTGGCCGCTGTCGGCGTACCAGACCGTGTTCGCGGGGCGCGGCTCCGCCGACGGCGGCAGCGCCGAGATGCCGAGCGCCGGGCGGCCGTTCACGACCGAACTGGTGACGCGGCTCGTCTCGCGCGGCGTGCAGATCGCGCCGCTCGTCCTGCACACCGGCGTCGCCTCGCCGGAGAAGGACGAGCCGCCGTACGCCGAGCGGTACGACGTACCGGCCGCGACCGCGGCCCTGGTCAACCACGCGCGCCGCGAGGGCGGCCGGGTGATCGCCGTCGGCACCACCGCCGTACGCGCGCTCGAGACCGCCGCCGCGCCGGACGGCTTCGTCGAGGCCTCGCACGGCTGGACCTCACACGTCGTCACGCCCGACGAAGGCGTACGCGTGGTCGACGGCCTGCTCACCGGCCTGCACGAACCGCGCTCGTCCCACCTACGGATGCTCACCGCGATCGCGGGCACCCCGCTGCTGGAAGAGGTCTACTCCGCGGCGCTCGCACACGGCTACAAGTGGCACGAGTTCGGCGACCTCAACCTGTTGCTTCCCTGAACACCAGGTGTCCGCATGATGGACCACCGAGCCGCCCTCTACCGATGGCAAGTACCGTGGTGAACAGCATGGACGCCAAAACGCGCACGCTGTTGATCACGCTGACCGGCCGCGACCGCCCAGGGGTCACGTCGCGCCTGTTCAGCACACTTTCCGCCTTTCCGGTGACGGTCGCCGACGTCGAACAGGTCGTCATCCGCGGCCGCCTCGTCCTCGGCGTCCTCGTCTCGTACGGCACGGGCACCGACGTGGGCCAGGTGTTCGCCGAGGCCGAGAAGATCGCCGCCGACCTCGGCATGGAGATCGAACTCGCCACCGGCACCGGGAACGGCTCCCCGAGACGCCGCGGACGCCTGCACGTCACCATCCTCGGCAGCCCCCTGCGCCCCGCCGCCCTCGCCGGCATCGCCGGCCGCGTCGCCGCGCACGGCGCCAACATCGACCGCATCGAGCGCCTCGCCCACAACCCGGTCACCTGCATCGAGATGGACGTTTCCGGCGCCGACCCGGAAGGCCTGCGCGCCGCCCTCGCCATCGAGGCCGCCGAACAGCAGGTCGACGTCGCCGTCCAGCGCGGCGGCATCGCCCGCCGCGCCAAACGCCTCATCGTCATGGACGTCGACTCCACCCTCATCCAGGGTGAGGTGATCGAACTCCTCGCCGCCCACGCCGGCCGCGCCGAACAGGTCGCCCAGATCACCGAGGCCGCCATGCGCGGCGAACTCGACTTCGAAGGCGCCCTGCGCGAACGCGTCCAGATGCTCGCGGGTCTCGATGAGAGCGTGCTGGCCTCCGTACGCGACGCGATCGAGTTCTCCCCGGGCGTCCGCACCCTCGTGCGTACGCTGAAGCGCCTCGACTACAAGTTCGCGATCGTGAGCGGCGGCTTCACCCAGATCACCGACGCGCTAGCGGCCGACCTCGGTATCGACTACGCCGCCGCCAACGTCCTGGAGGTCGAGAACGGCGCCCTCACCGGCCGCCTGATCGGCCCGATCATCGACCGCCCCGGCAAGGCCGCGGCCCTGCGCCGCTTCGCCGCCGACGCACACGTCCCCATCAGCCAGACCGTGGCCATCGGCGACGGCGCGAACGACCTCGACATGCTCGCGGCGGCCGGCCTCGGCATCGCCTACAACGCCAAGCCCGTCGTACGCCAGGCCGCCGACACCGCCCTCAACGTGCCGTACATGGACTCGATCGCCTTCCTCCTCGGCATCTCCCGCGAAGAGATCGACGCCGCCGACGCCGAAGACGCCGAGCTCAACCCCGACCCCCGCTGACCCGCGGGGGTTCCTGCCCCGCCGACGCGCCGGCCTCCCGCCTCGCCGGGCCGCTGCCCACTGAGCCGCCGGCCCGCCGGGCTCTTCCCCGCCCCGCCGAATGCTGGGGCTGCCGGGCTTCCGCCCTGCCGCGCCGCCGGGCGGCTGCCCGCTGGATCGCGCTCCCGCTCCCGCTCCCGCAGGGCAGCCGGGCTCCGACCTGCTGCATCCGAGCGCGCCGTCGCGCCTCACGCCTCGTCTGGCCGCTCCGCAGCCCCGGCCGTACCTCATCCGTCCCGGAATGACACGATGCCGGGGCCCTGGGGGCCCCGGCATCGTCGAGCGGTTGGCGATGGACCGGATCGGGGACGGCCCTCCGCCTGTTGTTTACAAGCCGCCCGTGTTCAACAGAAGGTTCGGGGTGCCTGAGGGGACACCGCTGATCTTGTCCTTCACCGCATGAGAAGTGATCCAGTCGGAGACATCCGCCTCCGAGCCGTCGCCGTTGGCCTCCTTGTAGAGGGCCGCGACGCCGACGACGTGCGGGGTCGCCATCGAGGTACCGCTGATCTTGTTGGTACCGCCGTCGAGCCAGTCGGAGGTGATGTCGACGCCCGGCGCGTACACCTTCACGCACTTGCCGTAGTTCGTGAAGTCCGCGGACGCGTCCGCGTTGTCCGAGGCGGCGACGGCCAGGACGCCGTCGGCGCCGGAGGGCGACCCTTCACAGGCATCCGCGCCGTCGTTGCCCGCGGCGACGGCGAGGAAGACCCCGGCGTCGGAGAGCTTCTTCGCGGCGGCGTCGATCGTGTCGGACTTGGTGCCGCCGAGCGACATGTTGGCCACGGCGGGCTTCTCGGCGTGCTGGGCGACCCAGTCCATGCCGGCGACCACGTCGGCGTCCGTACCGGAGCCCTGGCAGTCAAGGACGCGGACGGCCTTCAGCGTGACGTCCTTGGCGACGCCGTACTTCGTGCCGCCGATCGTGCCGGCCACGTGCGTACCGTGCCCGTTGCAGTCCTTGCCGTCACCGCCGGTCGCGTCGAAGGCGACCGACGCCCGGCTACCGAAGTCCGCGTTGGACGCGTCGATGCCGGTGTCGATGATGTACGCGTTCACACCCTTGCCGGTGTGCGTGTAGTTGTACGTCTTGTCGAGCCCGGAGTCGGCGTCGATCCGGTCGAGGCCCCAGTCCGGGTCCGACTGCGCCGCCGTGGTGTGCACGGTCGTGGCCTGCGTGACCGCCATGACGTTCGGGTCGTGACGCAGGTGGGTGAGCTGCGTGGCGTCGAGCCGGGCGGAGAACCCGTTGACGACGCTCTTGAAGACGTGCGTGACCGCGCCTTTCGGAGCCTCACCGAGCGCGTGCTCGCGGTGGGTTCCGCCGGACTTGACCGTGACGATGTACTGCCCGGTCGCTCCACCGCCCTGCGCCAGCACAAGAGGTGCCATGGGCGTCATCGCGGACGCGGCGACCGGGGCGAGTGCGACCGCCGGCAGCGCGAGCAGTGGAATCAGCGCGAGCCTCTTCAAAATCTATCCGTCCGTCCTGTCGCATCCGGATTTCGGATGCGTACGGCGCTCGGACCTGGCGATCCTCACGCCACTGCGCCGGCTCCCCTGCCGTCTGACCGGTCCCCTACCGGGCGGTAGGACGACAGATTAGGGGGGTTTTTGGGGGAAATGTCACCGCTATGACGCTCTGTAGTCGACTTGACGGGCACCTCTGACAATCGGTCGTCTGCATTGTGATCAGTGCGGACAACACCTGACCGAGTACGAGTCCGTGGCCGGATTCGGCCATCTCGTAAACCAAAATGTCACTGAAGGTGTCCATGCTCTCTGTCCCCGACCCACTCTCCAGCGTGTCCGCCGGGCCCCGATGACCCCTCCGAGGCGCCCGTTACAGAGGGGCCGGACCGACACATGGCTGGTCGCAGGCAAGGACTGAGACAGGGCGGTACGCCCGCATGTCGTTCACGGGCGCGCACGAGCGGATGCGCGAGGACTACGCAGCGCGACGAAGCTGAAAGCTCAGCCTCGCGGGGTCCAGAGAGACGCGAGACGGCCGACGCCGGGCCACAGGTCGGACCAGTCACCGTCGAACTCGATGACGGCCATCGCCGAAGTCGGGTAGCCCTGGTCCGGCGCACCGGCGAGGTCGAGGACGAGCTGGTGCACCGACGGGTTGTGGCCGATCAGGAGGACGGTCTCCGGGTCGTCGGGCTGTTCGCGCAGCACGTCGAGGATCTCCTCGGCGTCGTTGCCGTACACGCGGGACTCGAAGTCGACCGGTGCGGTCAGGGCGAGGCCGTCGAGGGTCTCGCGGGTGCGCTGGGCCGTCGAGCAGATGACGAGGTCCGGGAGGCGGTTCGCGGCGCGCAGGGCCTCACCTGCGGCCTTGGCGTCCGCACGGCCGCGGCCCGAGAGCGGGCGGTCGATATCGGGCGTACCGAGGGGCGAGGCGGCCTTGGAGTGCCGCAGCACGATGAGCGTGGGCATCAGCGGGGCGAGAAGATGACGGCGATCGCCATGATCACCAGAACGATCGCGACCATGATGCCGACGAGGACCGCGAAGCCCTTCGCGCCGGACGGCTGGGAATTCTGCATCCCCACAGTCTGCCGCGAGATCGACCGGGCGACGCACGGACCCCGGCCCACGCTCAGACACCGGCCCACGCACGGCCCCGGCCCATACACACCCCAGGCCACACGCGGCCCCCGGGCATGAGAAAGGGCCGGGCGGTCAACGGCCGCCCGGCCCTTTCCTCGAGATGTGTCCGGCTAGGACGCCTTCGCCGGCTCGCTCTCCTCGTCGGACGCGTCCGTCGAGGTCTGCTCGTCGGACTCGTCCTTGGCGCCGTCGGGCGACTCGCCACTCTCGGCGGCCGGCTCGTTCTCGCCGTCGATCGCCGAGGCGCGACGCTTCGAGATGACGATCGCGCCGACGATCACGCCGAGCGAGACCACGGTCACGGCGATCCGCAGCGTGGTGTTCGCGGCGTACGTGACGACGGCCTGCGCGATCAGCAGGGACACGAGGTTCATGACCTTGATCAGCGGGTTGATCGCCGGTCCGGCCGTGTCCTTGAACGGGTCGCCGACCGTGTCACCGATGACCGTGGCCGCGTGCGCCTCGGAGCCCTTGCCGCCGAGGTGACCCTCTTCGACGAGCTTCTTGGCGTTGTCCCACGCACCACCGGAGTTGGACAGGAAGACCGCCATCAGCGCACCGGCCGCGATGGCGCCGGCCAGGAACGCGCCCAGCGGCGCGTACCCGAGTGCGAAGCCGACCGCGATCGGCGTCAGGATCGCGAGGAGACCCGGCGTCGCCAGCTCGCGCTGGGCGTCGGCGGTGCAGATCGCGACCACGCGGCCGTAGTCGGGCTTCTCGGTGTAGTCCATGATCCCGGGGTGCTCCCGGAACTGCTGGCGCACCTCCATCACGACCCGGCCGGCCGCACGGCCGACCGCCATGATCGCCAGACCGGAGAACAGGAACACGACCGAGGCGCCGATGATCAGGCCGATCAGGACGTTCGGGTTGTCGACTCCCAGGTTGAACGTCTGGAACGCCGGGCCGAGGGCCTTCTTGACGCTGTCGCTCGCACCCGTCAGCTCGGCCACGACCGTCGTACGGAAGGAGCCGAACAGCGCGGTCGCCGCCAGGACGGCGGTGGCGATCGCGATGCCCTTGGTGATCGCCTTGGTGGTGTTGCCCACCGCGTCGAGGCGCTCGAGCACGCCCGCGGCCTCGCCCTCGACGTCGCCCGACATCTCGGCGATGCCCTGGGCGTTGTCGGAGACCGGACCGAAGGTGTCCATCGAGACGATGACGCCGACCGTGGTCAGCAGGCCCGTGCCGGCGAGCGCGACCGCGAACAGAGCGACGGTCGTGTTGTTGAAGCCGAGCAGGAACGCGCCGTACACGGCGGCGGCGATCACCAGTGCGGTGTAGACCGCCGACTCGAGGCCGAGGGAGACGCCGGAGAGGATGACGGTCGCCGGGCCCGTACGCGCCGAGTTGGTGACGTCCTTGACGGGACGCCGGTTGGTCTCGGTGAAGTAGCCGGTGAGCAGCTGGATCGCGCTGGCGAGCACGATGCCGACGAGAACCGAGCCGAGCGCGACCCAGCGCGGGTCGACGTGGGCCAGGTGCGAGTCGCCGGTGATCGCGGCGTCCGCGCCGTGCAGCTTGGAGAAGGAGTTCGGCAGGTAGACGAACGTCGCCACCGCCACCACGATCGCGGAGATGGCCGCCGAGATGAAGAAGCCACGGTTGATGGCGGTCATGCCGGAGCGGTCCTTCGCGCGCGGCGCGACGGCGAAGATGCCGATGACCGCGGTGATCACGCCGATCATCGGCACGATCAGCGGGTAGACCAGGCCTTCGGTACCGAAGGCGACCCGGCCGAGGATGAGGCTCGCGACGAGCGTGACCGCGTAGGACTCGAACAGGTCGGCCGCCATGCCGGCGCAGTCACCGACGTTGTCACCGACGTTGTCGGCGATGGTCGCCGCGTTACGCGGGTCGTCCTCGGGGATGCCCTTCTCGACCTTGCCGACCAGGTCCGCGCCGACGTCCGCGGCCTTGGTGAAGATGCCGCCGCCGACTCGCATGAACATGGCGAGCAGCGCCGCGCCGAAGCCGAAGCCCTCCAGCACGCCCGGGGCCTGGCCCTTGTAGGCGAAGACCACGACCGCCGCGCCGAACAGGCCCAGGCCGACGGTGAACATACCGGCGACGCCGCCGGTACGGAACGCGATCCGCATCGCGATCTTCTCGCCGCTCTCACGGGCCGCCGCGGCCACGCGGACGTTGCCGCGCACCGCGAGCCACATGCCCGTGAAGCCGGTGATGCCGGAGAACAGCGCACCGATGACGAAGAAGACCGATCTTCCGATCTTCACCCCCGTCGACTCCGCGGGCAGCAGGAGCAGCAGGAACGGGATCAGGACGACAAAGATGCCCACCGTGCGGAACTGGCGTTTGAGGTACGCCTGCGCGCCCTCCTGCACCGCTTGCGCGATTTCCTGCATCTTCTCGGTGCCCTGACCCGCGCGAAGTACATCGCGAACCAGTACACCGGCGACGGCCAGCGCCAAGAGAGCGATCACACCGACAACGACCACAATGCTGAGGTCGCTGCCGCCGAGATTCACTTCCGAGCTGGCCTGGGCGGGCAGGGAAAGCCCAGACATGCATCCTCCTCGACAGGGCGTTCGATCCGGTCCACCTCCGAGGGCGGCCGGCCACTCCCGCGCGTCAGGCGGGGCAATGGTGCCGGGAGTCTACGCACACGTAGCCAGAATTAGAAGCCTGCTCAGTAGCTTAACGACATCGGGATGGAGATGTGATGTCAGCTCCACCCGATCTTAATCTGAGGCCGCTAGGTAAACCCATCGTTCCAGGTCAATCCCGCTTACCCGACTAAGATCAAAATTCGCCAGAAAAGGCCCTGTCAGGCGGCGTCATGCAATTCGGGTGTCCACATAGGCTATTTAAACTGACCGAAAAAAGTCACCCAAAAGCAAAAACCCCTTTGATCGCGGTTCATCGGCGATCAAAGGGGTTCTGGCCGCGTTCAGTCCTTCTTCGCCGGCCAGCTCATCGTGATCTCGACTCCGGCCGGCGTCGACGCGATGTCGACGTCGTCCGCGAGGCCTGCGATGACGGCGAACCCCAGATTGAGGTCGCCGTTGAGACGGGCGAGGTCCGACGCGGGGTCATCCGGCGTCGAGCCGGCGGGGTCGTCGTCGGGCACGCGATCCGCCACCATGACCTCGAACCGGTCCTTGCCGTCGCGCAGCTCCACCCGGATCGGCTCCGCCGGGCACTGCTGCTGGTGAGCCTCCACCGCACGCGAGCAGGCCTCACCGACCGCAAGGCGTACCTCGTCGAGCAGTGCCTCCTCGACCCCGCCCCGACGGGCGACCGCGGTCGCGATCAGGCGGGCGGTGCGGACGTGGACGGGCAGGGGGGTGAACGTGAGCTCGACGGTGGCTATCTCGGGCGCCATCCCGGCCCTACTTCTGCTTCTTGCGGTGCTCTCGCGCGTCGTCGACCGAGTCGAAGATGCCGAAAACCTTGGTCAGACCAGTGATCCGGAAGATCTTGAGGATGCGCTCCTGGGTGCAGACCAGCTCGAGCGATCCGTCGTGCGCACGCACGCGCTTCAGGCCACCGACGAGGACACCAAGGCCGGTCGAGTCGAGGAACTCCACCTTCTCCATGTCGACCAGGAGGTGGTACTTCCCCTTGTTCACCAAGTCGATGAGCTTCTCGCGGAGCTTCGGCGCAGTGTAGACGTCGATCTCTCCCTCCACGTTGATGACGGTGAGGTCATCGTCAGTGGTGTAATCACTAACCTTCAGATCCACAGATCCTCCTGCGCCGTACCGCGTATGGAAGTCGGGGCCACGGAGGCCCGCCGTGATTCAACCACGCTCCGCCACCGTGTCTACACGAAATCAGCACACAGGGCGACTTCACCCCGCACGCCTTACCTTCCGTGAGTGCCGGGGGGCACCACGGACGGCGGTTCAAGCGTTGTGCCCAGGATGCCAGACTGGAAACCTCCGCACGGCGAACCGCTCCCATGTTGAAGGAGTGACGCAGGCCATAGACACGGACACCGATCCCAGCGCCGGTCCCGGCGACGACTCGACCCCTTCCTCGTGGTCACCGGACCGTCACGGAACGGCCCTGCGGCGGCTCCTCGCCGACCCGCGTACGCGCAGGCGCGTCACCCACGTCCAGGACGTGCCGGCGCGCGACGGCCGGCGTACCGACTGGCCCTCATGGGCGCCTCCGCTGCTCGTCGACCGGCTGGCGCTCGCCGGGATCGAGCGCCCGTGGGAGCACCAGGCGCACGCCGCCGAGCTCGCCCACGACGGCACCTCGGTGATCGTCGCCACCGGTACCGCGTCCGGGAAGTCGCTCGCGTACCTGATGCCGGCGCTCGAGGCGATCTTCGACGGCGGCTCCGTCCTCTACCTCTCTCCCACCAAGGCCCTCGCCGCCGACCAGCTCCGGTCCCTGCGCGGGCTCAAGCTCGCGCAGCTGCGCGCGGCGACCTTCGACGGCGACACGCCGTCCGAAGAACGCACCTGGGTCCGGCAGTACGCCGACTATGTCCTCACCAACCCCGACATGCTTCACCGCACCGTGCTCCCCGGGCACGCGCGCTGGTCCACCTATCTCCGTCGGCTCCGCTACGTCATCGTCGACGAGGCGCACGGCTACCGCGGGGTGTTCGGCTCGCACGTCGCGCAGATCCTCCGGCGGCTGCGCCGGGTCTGCGCGCGGTACGGCGCGTCCCCCGTGTTCATCCTGGCGTCCGCGACCGCCTCCGAGCCCGGCACCGCCGCCTCACGCCTCACCGGCGTACGCGTCGCCGAGGTCTGCGACGACGCCTCACCACGCGGCGCGACCTCGTTCGCCCTGTGGGAACCGCCGCTGACCGAGCTCCGCGGCGAGCACGACGCGCCGGTACGCCGCACGGCCACCGCCGAGGCCGCCGACCTGCTGGCGGACCTCGTCGTCTCGGACGTGCAGACACTCGCCTTCGTACGCTCCCGGCGCGGCGCCGAGGCGGTCGCGCTGGGCGCCAAGCGCGCGCTCGCCGAGATCTCGCCGGACCTGCCGGGGCGCGTCGCCGCGTACCGCGCCGGGTTCCTGCCCGAAGAACGCCGCGCCCTCGAGGAGGCACTCCGTACGCGCTCGCTCGTCGGGCTCGCCTCCACCAACGCGCTCGAACTCGGCGTCGACGTCTCCGGGCTCGACTCCGTGATCGTCTGCGGCTGGCCCGGCACGCGAGCCTCACTCTGGCAGCAGGCCGGCCGCGCGGGCCGGGCCGGCCAGGACGCCCTGGCCGTCCTCATCGCGCGCGACGACCCGCTCGACACCTACCTCGTGCACCACCCGGCGGCGATCTTCGGTACGCCCGTCGAGGCGACCGTCCTCGACCCCGACAACCCGTACGTCCTCGCGCCTCATCTCTGCGCCGCGGCGTCCGAGCTGCCGCTGACAGAGGCCGACCTGGAGCTGTTCGGGCCGACCACCCGCGACGTCGTACCCGATCTCGTACGCCGGGGGATGCTCCGCCACCGGCCCGCCGGCTGGTACTGGACCAAGCGCGAACGCGCCACCGACCTCGCCGACATCCGCGGCGCCGGCGGGCCGCCCGTCCAGGTCGTCGAGGCCGCCACCGGACGCCTGCTCGGCACCGTCGACGAACCCTCCGCGCACACCACCGTCCACGCCGGCGCGGTCTACCTCCACCAGGGCGAGTCGTACCTCGTGCAGACGCTCGACCTGTCCGACTCGGTCGCGCTCGTCGAGGCGGCCGACCCCGACTACTCCACCACCGCGCGCGACGTCACCGACATCTCGATCGTCGACACGCTGCGCTCGACGTCCTGGGGCGCGGCGACGCTCAGCTTCGGCACCGTCGAGGTCACGCGGCAGGTCGTCTCGTACCAGATGCGGCGACTCGCGAACGGCCAGGTCCTCGGCGAACGCCCGCTCGAACTGCCGGCCCGCTCCCTGCGCACCCGCGCGGTCTGGTGGACCCTGCCCGACGAGTCACTGCGCGTCCTGGGCGACGCCGACGTCGGCGGATCCGCGCACGCCGCCGAACACGCCTCGATCGGCCTGCTCCCGCTCTTCGCCACCTGCGACCGGTGGGACATCGGCGGCGTCTCCACCGCCCTGCACCCCGACACCTCACGCATGACCGTCTTCGTCTACGACGGCCACGAAGGCGGCGCGGGCTTCGCCGAACGCGGCTACGAACGCGCCGCGCAATGGCTCCGCTCCACCCGCGAAGTCATCGACGCGTGCGAATGCGACCACGGCTGCCCGTCCTGCATCCAGTCCCCGAAATGCGGTAACGGCAACGAACCCCTGGACAAACGCGGAGCCCTCGAACTTCTCGACGCACTCCTGAAGCAGGCGCCGTCGGAGTGACCCGATCGGGCGGGCCTTGCCGAGTGACTTGACCAAATCCCCCTTTTGGCTGGATCGTTGCACGTCTCAAAGAGCACCCCCGCTCGTGCGGCCTCCCCACCCGCACGTCGAGAGGAGACATTCGATGGTCTTCCTGGGAATCCTTCTGGCCGCAGCCGCCGTGGCGCTGGCCATCGGGGTCGTCACGGAGAACTCAGCCTCCGCCTCACTCAGCATCTTCGGCCGGCACGTACCCGGCGTGAGCTCCGAGGCCCAAGTCTTCGTCGCAGGCGTCGTCGTCGCCATCTTCATCGTCATCGGCCTGATGATCGCTGTCCTGGCCCTTGGCCGCACCATGCGCGTCCGCCGCGAACTCCGCGACCTGCGCGAGGTTCACCACGAGTCCATGACGACGCTGGAAGCCGAAAAGGAACAACTGCAGCGCGAACTCGCCCGAGCCCGCAAACGCTCCGCCGGCATGCCCACCGCCGGTGGCATGCCCACCGGCCCACGCCCGGCTCACCGAGACCCGGCCTCCCCCTTCTTCGACCAGTCCGCCAGCCACTGACCCTTCGGTACGACGCCGGTGCGGCTTTCCGGCGTCTTGGCGGACGACGGACCCGCCGACGAAGACGTAGACACGTCCGTCACGGCGGAGCGCCGCCACGGTCCAACCCGACCGTGGCGGCGCTCCGCCGTTTCACCACCTGTAACCCGGGCGGTGAAGACATCCCTAGGGCGTGTCCGCCCTAGCCCACCCGTCACAGCCGGCGCCCTTTGTGGTCCGCCGCTCGCCCCACCCAGGGCCGCCGTCCTGACGGAAGTCGATGAAGCGGTCTTGTCCGGCACACCGGTTCGTCTCCAGGCAGACCCGCGTGGTGGTCACACTCGATCCGTCCGCGCGACTCGAGGCGACGCGAGGACACCACGCGACGCAGCGCGAGGCGGTATCGCGGTTACGTCGGATACCGCAGCAGTCCCTTGACCAGCGCCGTGCTGTGAAGTGATGGCCCTGTCGACGCGAGCCACAACCCGCGATCCGATAGCCCGGACCCGCTGGACAGGCACCTTGGGGGCGCGCGTTCGGCGAGGACACGGCGGACGCGAGCGGCATGGCGGTCCCCTCAGACGCACCAAAGAGCACCCGGCGAATGCGATGCCGTGACGCTTCGAGCCGATACGACCTGCCGCCCAGAGATCGGTGCGCCCAAGGGCCGCCGCGGTCAAGGGCCAGTGCGGTCAAGGGCCAGCGCCTCCAAGAGGCGCCGCACGTGCGGACCCGGCGCAGTCAGGGGAGCGCCGCGCATGCGGGGGCCAGTGCGGTCGGGGGTGCTGCGCGTGTGGGGGCGACGTGCCCCGGGCAGCGCGCGTGTGGGGGCGACGCGCCCGGGGGGCCAGTACGCCTAGGGGACGGCGCGCGTGTCGGGGACGGGCGGGTGGCCCGGGGAACGGCGAGCTTCTCCGGGCAGGACGGCGCGCGGGGCGTCTACGATCAGCTGCGGCGGCGACGCCCCTGATAGGGGCGTCCGGTCGGCTGCTGGCCATCCGTCCGGTCGGCACGCTCGGCATTGCTCGGGGTACCGGCGTCCGGTGTGTCCCCAGCTCCCGGCGACATGCTCGACGAGCCCCTGCTCATGCGAGGGGCGGAGCCCCAGGGCGAGTTCGCCCCGGCGTCCCCGTAGTTCGCTCCGGTGCCGCCGATGGACTCGTCGGCGCTCCAACCGAGACCACGCACGTCGATGCCCGCCGTACTCGCGTCCGGAGCGCTCGCGCTCAGGTTGCTCGCGTCGGGGGTGCTCATGCCCGCCATGCCGCTGCTCGCCGGCCGCGCGTTCCCGAAGCGCCTGTCCAGCGGGTCCACGCTCGCCCGACCGGTGCGCGCCCCGCCGATGCTCGTCTCGCCGGTGCGCATCCCGCCAGTGTTCGGCGTACCGAAGGTCGGCTCGTCGATGGTGTTCAGGTCGCCGGACGGGCTCTGGTCGTTCGCTTCGCGAGTCGGCGCGTCGGCCAGCGTCGCGGTTGCGGCCATGACGGCCGTCGCCCGCTCGGCACCGCGCTTGCGGCCGGGGAGCTTGCCACCGCGCGACGGGCGCGGGCCCTCAGCGGCGAGTCGCTGGCGGCGGGACCACATGCCGAGGTGTGCCGACAGCAGCAGCAGAACGGCCGCGAGAGCGATGCTCTGTCCCCACTTGACGGGGGTGGTCTGCGCGACGTTGCGCGCCAGCGGCTTGGTGGGCGGAGCGGCGACCTGCGGGTCCGGAGTCGGGTACCCGAAGCCCTGGACGCCGTCGGGTGCCACGGACGGCAGGCTGAACGGCGAACTCTCGTTGAAGGGCCGCTGCAGGTAGTCCGTGCTTCCGCCGGGCGTGATGCCGGGGAACGGGCTCGACGAATTGGGGATGCCTCCGCCGGGAGTCGGCAGGAGCGTCTTGTGGGGGTTCTTGCTGTGGGTCGGCCGCGGCGTGGGCCGCGCCTTCACCGTGAAGCTGTTGGTCTCGTACGTGCAGTGGGTGGCGTTCCCGATGACGGCGAGGGTGAAATAGCCGGCCTGCGGGATCGTCACCTGGTCCGTGATGTCGCCGTTGAAGACGCTCTTGCCGACCTGCTGGTCGAGGCCGGGCCCGGAGATCTGCAGGTGCGCCTCAAGCAGCATGTTGTGGACCGTGGCCTTCACGGGGATCGTCGATCCCGCCATGAGCGTGCCGGTCGGAGGCGTGATCTCGGCCGAGCCGAACCCGATACAGCCCGACGCCTGCGCGGTCGTACTCCCAGAGATCGCGATGGCGGTCGCGGCCAGCGGAGTCATGAGAACGACTGCGGCGGCCTTGCGGACCCTCGTCACGACGCCGTCCCTTCGTCGAGAACCTTCGGTCGTCGCCGACCGGCGGGGCGCCGGAATCGGCACGTGTCCCTCCAGCGCCGCCGAACAGTGCGGGAGATGCCGCACCTGTCGCTCGAGCGACTCGTGAGGTTCCGTGGACTAGTGATAGCCGATTCGTAGCACCTTATCGGACTTCCCCTCTAATAGAATCACGGATCCATACCAATGCAACGATCACGCGCAGGCCAAGGTAACGGAACCCAGCAGGCGCCAGGACGCGCCCATCCGCCGCCAAGATCACGGCTCGGGCGTACTTTCCGGCCCGGCACGTGCACGCCCGGTCGCGGCCAGACGACCCAGCGGTACAACGGTCCGTACGTCCGAGGTCACGACCACCTCCGACACCCGGCCACGCAGCACGCACCGGCGCAGCCGCCCACCGGAATCACGCGCGATCACGCCGGCCAGCCGGCAGGCACTCCTCGCCCCGTCCATCGCGTGAGCCGCCGCGGCAAGCGCAGCAAGATCAGCCGCGGCGTACGCCCGATGCCGCGCCGCGCGAACACCGCCCACCGTCATCGCCATGACCGTCACGGACCAGACCAGGCCGATGAGCGCGAGCATCCACAGCGTGCCGGACCCCCGATCGCGTGACCATCGGTCCGCCACCGTGATTCACCTCCTCGGGCTCGGGCCCTCTCGTTCGACGCGTCCGGATCCATCTCGCTCAGGCCGGCCTCTCGCTGCGGACAGGGCGTCGCAGTGGCGGGGCGCCCGCCGTAGCCACGCCGACGGAGCTGTCGCGGGCGACCCGATTACCGTCCCGCTTGAGTCGGCCCACTCGGGTCCATCTCGCTCGTTCCGCCCTGCTCGGACCTGCCCTACCTGGGCCGGTCCCCGCTCGGCCCCGTCCCATTTGGGCCCGTCCCGCTCGGACCCGCGCTACTCGGATTCGCCCCGCCGAACCCACCCTGCTCGACCCGCTCCGGCCGGAGCCGCCTGGCTCGGGTCGGTCTTGCGGCCGGACGGACTGCGACGCGTCGGATCTTCAGCTCCAGTTGGATCGATGTCTCCGGGCGGCTTATCGGCGACGGGCGGCGTGGTTACGAGGGGTTCTGTGGCGGCGACGGCGTCGGCGCGTAACACCAACGCGGGGAACAGGGTTCTGATCGGTGGGCGGAGCGTGGCGTGTACGGCCACCCGCGTGGTCAGCGAGTCTCGGACCAGATCGACGCTCGACCCGTGCGGCGCGGCGCGGAGGACGGCGGCGCGGACCGCGACGACGGGTTCACCACGAGCGGCGGCCCTCGCCCCGGCCCTCGCCGCGTCGACGCACGCGACCTGGGCGGCGGCCGCGCTCACGCCCCACAGGGCTACTGCCATGACGACCACCAAGGCCGGTAAGGCCACCGCGATCTCTACCGTGACGGAGCCACGCTCGCCACGCCGTAGCCACAACGGCACGGGACGCCACGACCGCGCTTGGTTTGGCGGTCGCGCCCGTTTCGGGTACCGCGATCGCGACAACGGTCCCGGTCCCGGTTTCGGTGTCGATGCCGGCGGGTGAGGGTTGCGATGGTGGGGAGACGGTCGCCGATCGAGGCCGTGTCCTCCCGTCCTGGGGGGCATCTTCCTCAGCCGACCATGCTGAGGGAACGGTGGATGATGTCTAAGAGCATGCGCCGGACGTCGGGACTGGTCACGATCTTGTACAGGAGGCCGGCGAAGGCCGCGGCGGCGACGGTGCCGACGGCGTACTCCGCGGTGGACATGCCTTGGTCGATTCCGTTGCGGCAACGTCGGCGGAGTGCGGACATCATTCGCATGCGGGTCTCTCCTTGGGTTCGCGGGTGTTCGGGCGTCCACTGGAAAGCCTGATCCAGGCGCCCGCTCCGCCACCAGACGAACCACAGCCTGTGGATAACTTCCTCACGGCAGGACGAGGTCCTGGGCGATGCCCGCGACGGCGGGCACGATGCCGAGCAGCACGAACGCCGGGAGGAAGCAGAGGCCGAGCGGGACGACCGCGCGTACACCCGCGGCTCTCGCGCGGGCGGACGCCGCCGCTCTGGCCGTGCGGCGCTGGTCACGCGCGAGGCGGGCGAGCGTGGCGGCGATCGGTGCGCCGCCGGACGCGGCACGGGCGGCGGTCCGGCCGAGCGGGGCGAGTACGGGATCGTCGGTGAGCGCGAGCCACTCGGCGGACGGGTCGGCGCCGAGCCGGATGCGCGCCGCGACGTTCGCGAGCTCGGCGCCCAGCGGGCCGCCGATGGCGTTTCCCACGGCTTCGACCGATTCGTGCCAGGCGCCGCCACCGCGCAGGCACGCGGCCAGCAGGTCGATCGCCATGGGGAGTTCGGTGATGATGCGGGCTCGCCGCAGCCGGACCTCGCGGGGTTCGAGTCGGGACAGGACCCGTACACACGCGACCATGATCAGAGGGCCCGCCACCCACCCCGGTATGCCGCCGATCAGCAGCGCACCGGCGAGCCCGGCCAGACCGCTGACCGCCAGCCGCAAGCGGGAGTCCTTCCTCCCGGCCTCGGGTTCGGGCACGTCGGGCGCGGGGAGCAGCCGGGCGAGCCGCTTCGACACGCGGTCGCCGGGGAAAGCGAGGAACCCCGCCGTGGCCGCGCACAGGACCGACATGACAGGCAGGATCACGGGGCCACTCCTCGGGTCGGCCGCCTTGCTGCGCCGCGATCGACGCCGCGCCGTCGCCGGGCGTCGAGCCTGCGGCGCGTCCGGGAACATGCCGACCGGGGGTGCTCAGGGCGCAGCACCGGCCACGGTCCGACGCCCCAGGAGGTACGGGCGGCCTCGGGACCGGCCGCCGAACGGTCGAGGCTCATCGAGCCTCCTCCGCGGTGTCTGCGAGACAGCACCGACCACGGTCTGACACCCCACGAGGTACGGGTGGCCGCGGGACCGGTGGCCACCGAGCGGAGGCGGCGCCGAGACCGCGACCGGCAGGTCGCGGTCATCGGGTCTCCTCGGCGGCGGTCGCGAGACGGGAGGTCCACCAGAGGCCCAGAGCGTCGAGGCCGGTACCCAGGCCGAGGCACAGCACGCCGGGTGCGGTGGCGAAGAGGAAGCGCAGGGGGTGGGCGCCGAGTGCGGCGGCCATGGCCAGGCCGAGGAGGGGGAGAACGGCGAGCAGGCGTGCGGTGGCGCGGGGGCCGGCGAGTTGGAGTGCGACCTCCTCCCGGTGGGAGCGTTCGTCGCGTAGGGCGTCGGCGAGGCCCTCGATGACGGTGGCGAGCATGCCGCCGCGGTCGACGCCGACGCGCCAACAGCCTGCGAGGAGGCGGAGGCCGTCGCAGCCGGGGGTTCGGGCCGCGTGTTCGAGGGCGGTCGGAACGTCGTCGCTGGTACGCGCCGCTTCGGTGGCCAAGGCGAGGCCGGGCAGCACCGCCCCGGCGTTGGCCAGCGCGATGTCGGCGGGTCGGCCCGCGATGAGTTCGGCGGCGATTCCGTCGCAGAACTCGATGACGGCGACCTGACGCGCCGCCGCCTCCCGGCGGCCTTGGTTCAACGTGCGGCTCACCGCCCGCGATACTCGCTCGCGGGATTCCGCCACGATCCTGGCGCGGCGCGCAGACCGGTCTTCGGACGCCTTGCGGAGCAAGGCCTCGAGACGGAAGTTGGCGGGCGAGGGCAGCGACCCGATCCACACCGCGGCGAACACGGCCACGCCCGCCAGCACCGCCGTCATCGCCGGTGTCCGGGATCGCCGGAAACAACACCGCAAGCCCGGACCGCTGCCATCGTCAACGTCCGCAGGGGCACGGCCAGGATGTGGGCGTGGCAGAAGGCATCCGGCGAAGCGGGTTCAGCGTGGCGGGGCTTCATCTGAGGTCGCCGTTCAGGCGGGCGTGGAGGGTGGGAAGGCCCTGATGCGAGGTGATGGTGCCGTCCGGGGCGTACGAGACGGCGGGGACGACGCCGACCAGGCCGTCGGGGTGGCGTTCGAAGACGCAGATGGCGGAGACGTGGCGGCGGCCGGTCTTGGGCGCGCGGACCAGGTGGATGACGATGTCGAGGGCCGCGGCGAGTTGGCTGTGGACCGCTTCGCGGCTCAGGCCGGCGGCGCAGGCTAGGGCTTCCAGGCGGGCGGGGACGTCTTCGGGGGCGTTTGCGTGTACGGTCGCGCAGCCGCCCTCGTGGCCCGTGTTGAGCGCGGCCAGGAGGTCCACGACCTCAATCCCCCGAACCTCGCCGACGACCAGGCGGTCCGGGCGCATGCGGAGGGCTTGGCGTACGAGGTCGTGGAGGGTCACGCCGCCGGCGCCCTCGACGTTGGGCGGGCGGGCCTCTAGGCCGACGACGTGGGGATGGGTGGGGCGGAGCTCGGCGGAGTCCTCGACGAGGATCAGGCGTTCGCCGGGGTCGGCGAGGGAGAGCAGGGACGACAGGACCGTCGTCTTCCCCGAGCCGGTGCCGCCGGTCACCAGGAACGCCACGCGCGCGGTGACGAGGGCGGACAGGAGTGCGGCGCCCGAAGCGGGGACGGCACCCGCCGCCACGAGCTCCTCCAGCGTGAACGCGCGGCGGGGTGGCAGGCGCAGCGAGAGTGTCGTGCCGCCGGCGGCGATCGGTGGCAGCACTGCGTGCAGGCGTACGCCGCCGGGGAGGCGGGCGTCGGCGTACGGCGCGGTGTCGTCGAGGCGCCGGCCCGCCACGGCGGTGAGCCGTTGTGCCAGGCGGCGCAGAGTGGCCTCGTCGGCGAACCGTACGGAGGTGAGGCGCAGCCCCGAGCCGTCGTCGACCCACACCTCGGCGGGGCCGTTCACCAGGACGTCGGTCACTCCGGGGTCGCGCAGCAGCGGCTCGAGCGGGCCCGCGCCGACCAGCTCCGCGCGTACCTCGTCGGCCAGGGACAGCAGCTCCGTGTCGCCGAGGACGCGCCCCTCGGCGCGCAGCGCCTCGGCCACGCGCGCCGCGGTCGGGTCGGCGCCCGTGCCCACCAGCCGTGCGCGTACGGCGTCGGTCAGGTCGCTCATCGCGGCATGAGCGTGGCGAGGAGGCGGGTGCAGAACCCGGCCAGCGGGCCGCTGGTACCCGGCGGGTCGCCGCGCTCGACCAGGCCGGCCAGGCGGCGGTCGGAAGGCAGGGTGCCGGCCAGCGGCAGGCGGAGGGACTCGGCGATGACCTCGGGCCTGAGGCCGCCCGGCGCGGGACCGCGGACGACGAGGCGGAGGTCGCGGGTGTGGTGGCGGGCGGCGTCGGCGACGCGGTCGGCGGCGACGGTCGCGCGTACTTCGGCGGGGACGACGATGAGGGTGAGGTCGGCGGCGCCGAGGGCCTCCGAGCAGGCGTCGTCGATGTGGCGGGGAAGGTCGACCACGACCAGGTCGTAGCCGCGGGCCGCGGCCGAGAGGACGGAGCCCATGGTCGCGGCGGAGACCGGCTCGACGGCGCCGCGGTGCCACGAGAGCACGGCGAGGCCGTCGTGGGCCGGCAGAGAGTCGTGCAGGGCCGCGCCGCTCAGCCGCCCGCGCCGGTCGCAGTAGTCCGACCAGCGGGCGCCAGGGGCGTGCTCGGCCCCGAGGACCAGGTCGATGCCGCCGCCGAGAGGGTCGCCGTCGATCAGGAGCGTGCGGTGGCCACGGCCGGCCGCGGACAGGGCCAGGGCGGCGGACAGCACGCTGGCCCCGGCGCCGCCACGGCCGCCGATGACCCCGATCACGAGAGCGCGGGCGACGGCCGGCTCCGCGGCGGCGGCCATGCGCTCCACGAGCCAGGGTTGCGCCTCGGGGATGGTCACGACGTCCTGGGCGCCGATGTCGACGGCGAGCCGGTAGAGGTCCTCGCCTCCCGGTAAGGCGGCGGCGAGGATCACTCCGGGCCGATGGGCCGGGGCGCGGCGGGCGAGGTCGGCGGCGAGGTCGGCGCCCACGATGACGAGAGGGGCGTCGCGCCACGCGGATCGGGCGCGTGCCGGGTCGTTGGCGACGCGCGCCTCGACATCGGCCGCGGCGGCGAGGCGCAGCAGATCGTCGAGGATCGAGGCGTCGGCGGAGACGAGCAGAACGGCGGGTGGCATCGCACCACGATGCGGGTGCGGCCGAGTCCCGGGAAAGGCCGTCCACAGCTTGTGGATAACCCGGAAAAAAGGCGACCCCCGCCGGGGGGGAGAGCGGGGGTCGCCGGACGGTCCGGCTCTGGGGGGGTAGAGCCGGTTCCGTTTCCCGGAACGCTTGGAGGTCAACCTAAAGGGGCGGCCGGGCCTTCGTCAGGAGAACGTAAGCCCGGCCTCCTCAGTGTATGCAGATTCGACATATGCTGCCCCATCGCGGGGAGTTCCGTCGAGTGGCGGCCTATTTCGGGAAGGCCGGCGTGATCAAAAACCCACCGGCATCCCGGACATTTGCCGCTTCAGTCACACTGAGAACTCCTGTCACAAGTGTCTGAAGCGTAGCGGCAGTCCCTAGATCGTTCCAAGGACATACGGGGTCCGAAATTCGATCACATTGAGTAATCAAACCCCCGCCCCCCAAGCCTCGGCCCGATGAGTCTCAAGGGCTTGTCATCCGGGTGAATTCGGCGTAGACAGGTGTCACGGACCAAGTGTCCGAGCACGGCAGCCGGGCACCCACGCGCGACCAGCCGCGGGAGGCGTGTCGGATCCGGGCTTGACCCGAGCCGACGTACATAGGTGCACGCTTGGTAACCCGGTGTGACGTGACGGCGAGCGACGTTCCCCAGGGAACGCCGCTCGCTTTGTCGTTAAATGCCCATCCTAAATCCAATAACTCGCCCATTTCGGACATACCTACTCAGCTTCGTGTGAATGCCTCGCAGACCGCAAGCGCGTCGCGCGCACCCAGTCCGATCGCCTCGGCACAGTGTCGCGTCCATTGCGCGACGCCCTCCGGAGCACCGGACACATAACCGAGGATCGCCTCGCGGTACGCCGTTCCGAGTTCGAGATGACCCACTTCCGGCGCGGTCAGCGACTTCGCGTCGAGCCCCCGGTCGACCAGCGTCAGGCGTGCCGCAGCGCGCGCCACGATCCCGTCGCACCGGCCGAACGGCCGCAGCGCCAGCAGCTCTCCGTGCACCATCGCGGCGACCACGATGGCCGGGGCCGACGTGGTGCCGGTCAGCAGGCGGCTCAGCGCGTCGAGCCGTACCGCCACCTCCGCGGGCGAGGGCGCCGGCCCGATCTTGAGCGGATCACTCGCCGGGGCCGTGGACCGGGGCCGACCGAGATCATCGGGGTCGACGGCGGGCGCGGCGGCCAGCGCGTGCAGCCGGGCGAGCACCTGGCGCGGGGCGGTCCGCCACGTACCGGACAGGGTTCCGAGCTCCGCCGAGACCCGCAGGGCACCCTGGACGACCGGATCGGTGGCGATCCCGGCGCGTACGTCCTCGATCGGTGCCGACACGCCCTCAAGGGCCGCCGAGGCCCGCGCACCGCGCAGGGATGCTTCGGCGGAAACGTCGGCGCTGCGGCGCCGGAGGATCCGGTGGCCGAGCAATCGGTCGACGGACTCTCGAGCCTCCGCGACGGCCTCGGAGACGTCCGGCAGGCCCGCGACGTGGGCAAAGGGGTCGTTCATGCGGACGACCCTATGCGTCGCGCAGCGGGTAGCCTTCGCGGGGTCTGGAGCGGTCACTTGTCACTACCCCGTTGTAACTGCTGGAGTGGGTGTGACCACCGTCTCAACTCTGATAGAAGGAGCGCGCCGTGGCGCAGGACCCCCCTCACGAGACTCTTTCCAACCTTCTTCAGGAGAGCCGGCGGTTCGCTCCCCCCGCAGAGCTGGCCGCGGCGGCCAACGTCACCGAGGCCGCCTACGGTGAGGCGAGCAGTGACCGCCTCGCGTTCTGGGAGAAGCAGGCCGACCGGCTGCACTGGAACACCCGGTGGGACACCGTCCTCGACTGGACGAACCCGCCGTTCGCCAAGTGGTTCGTCGGCGGGCGGCTCAACGTCGCCTACAACTGTGTGGACCGCCACGTCGAGGCCGGCAACGGCGACAAGGTCGCCTACCACTGGGAGGGCGAGCCGGGCGACACCCGCACGATCACGTACTCCGACCTCAAGAACGAGGTCTGCAAGGCCGCCAACGCCCTCACCGAGCTGGGCGTGAACAAGGGCGACCGGGTCGCCATCTACATGCCGATGATCCCGGAGACGGTGATCGCGATGCTGGCCTGCGCCCGCATCGGCGCACCGCACACCGTGGTCTTCGGCGGGTTCTCCTCCGACGCGCTGCGCAACCGCATCGAGGACTGCGACGCCCACGTCGTGATCACCTCCGACGGCGGCTACCGGCGCGGCGCGCCGAGCGCGCTCAAGCCGAACGTCGACGAGGCCGTCGAGGGCCTCGACCACGTACGCAGCGTGCTCGTCGTACGCCGTACGGGCCAGGACGTCGCCTGGAACGCGGACCGCGACGTGTGGTGGCACGACGTCGTCGACGGCCAGAGCGACCAGCACGAGGCGCAGCCGCACGACGCCGAGCACCCGCTGTACGTCATGTACACCTCCGGCACCACCGCCAAGCCCAAGGGCATCCTGCACACCACGGGCGGCTACCTCACCCAGGTCGCGTGGACGCACGACGCGGTCTTCGACCTCAAGCCGGACACCGATGTGTTCTGGACCGCGGCCGACATCGGCTGGGTGACCGGGCACTCCTACATCGTCTACGGCCCGCTGGCCAACGGCGCCACGAGCGTCATGTACGAGGGCACCCCCGACACGCCGCACAAGGGCCGCTGGTGGGAGCTGATCGAGAAGTACAAGGTCACGATCCTGTACTGCGCGCCGACCGCGATCCGGACCTTCATGAAGTGGGGCGGGGAGATCCCGGCCCAGCACGACCTGTCCTCGCTGCGGCTGCTCGGCTCGGTCGGTGAGCCGATCAACCCGGAGGCGTACGTCTGGTACCGCACCAACATCGGCGGCGACCGTACCCCGGTCGTCGACACGTGGTGGCAGACCGAGACCGGCGCGCTGATGATCTCCCCGCTGCCCGGGGTGACCCACGGCAAGCCCGGCGCGGCCATGCGCCCGCTGCCCGGCATCGAGGCCGACGTCGTCGACGACCAGGGCAAGCCGGTGCCGAACGGCGGCGGCGGGTTCCTCGTCGTCAAGGAGCCGTGGCCGTCGATGCTCCGTACGATCTGGGGCGACGACGAGCGCTACGTCAAGACGTACTGGTCGCGGTTCGAGGGCCTCTACTTCGCGGGCGACGGCGCCAAGAAGGACGCGGACGGCGACCTGTGGCTGCTCGGCCGGGTCGACGACGTCATGCTCGTGTCCGGGCACAACATCTCGACCACCGAGGTCGAGTCGGCGCTCGTGTCCAACCCCAAGGTCGCCGAGGCCGCCGTCGTCGGCTCCACCGACCCGGTGACCGGGCAGGCCATCGTCGCGTTCGTGATCCTGCGCGGTGACACGGTCGACGGCGGCGAGGAGCTCGTCCACGAGCTGCGCAACCACGTCGCGAAGCACCTCGGCGCGATCGCCAAGCCACGCCAGATCATGATCGTGCCCGAGCTGCCCAAGACCCGCTCCGGCAAGATCATGCGACGGCTGCTGCGCGACGTCGCGGAGCACCGTTCGCTCGGCGACGTGACCACGCTGACCGACAGCACGGTCATGGACCTGATCTCGGAGAAGATGCCGACTCAGAGCGACGAGTAACCGCACCATCGACGAAGGGCGCGACCGACCCGGTCGCGCCCTTCGTCGCGCAACACGGATAGTGGCGGTCACGACGGGTAAACCCTGACACGGCTAACCTCTGTCACACGGGCGGTCCGTCTTGGGGACCCGCCGAAGCGCACGTGCGGGCCGGCACTGAGAAGGAGAAATCCACATGACCGAGGTACGGTCCGACGGGCGGCTCGAGGACAAGTCACTCGGTGAGCTGGTCGCCGTCGCCACCGGGAGCGTCTCGCGCCTGGTCAAGTCCGAGATCGAGCTGGCCAAGCTCGAACTGAAGGACGACGCGAAGAAGGCCGCCCTCGGCGGTGTGCTGTTCGCCGTCGCCGGTCTCATCGGCGGCATCGTCGTCATCCTGCTCTCGATCGCCGCCGCGTACGGCCTGGTCGCCCTCGGCATCTGGCACTGGGCGGCGTTCCTCATCGTCGCGGGCGCGTACGTGCTGCTCGCCGCGATCCTGGTCGGCATCGGCCTGTGGCGGATGAAGCGGATGACCGGCGTGAGCCGCACCCGCCGTACGGTCAAGGACGACCTCGCCGCCCTCCGCCGGAGCAGCGACGACAAACCCGCCCTAACCGGCTGACCACCGGCCATGTCCGACGAGTCCACGGTTCAGATCGTCGGCCCGTGGCGCCATCGGGCGGTGAGCGCCGGCGGCACGCGGTTTCACGTCGTCGAGCTCGGTGACGGACCGCTGGTCCTGCTGCTGCACGGGTTCCCGGAGTTCTGGTGGTCCTGGCACCGCCAGCTCGAGCCGCTGGCCGAGGCCGGCTACCGCGCCGCAGCCGTCGACCTGCGCGGATACGGCGGAAGCGACAAGCCACCGCGCGGCTATGACCTGGTCACGCTGGCCAGCGACGTCGCCGGGCTCGTACGCTCGCTCGGCGAGTCCAACGCCACGATCGTCGGCCACGACTGGGGCGGCCTGCTCGCCTGGACGATCGGCGTCTACCACCCGAAGGTCGTGCAACGCCTCGTCGCCGTGTCCGCGGCCCACCCGCTACGGCTCGGGCACGCCATGCTCACCGACGTACGCGGGCAGGGCTGGGCGACGCGGCACACGTTCGGGTTCCAGCTGCCGATCGGCCCGGAGCGCCGGCTCCTGCGCAACGACGCCGAGCTGGTCGGCGAACTGCTGCGCGACCGGTCCGGCCCCGGCTGGCCCGACCCCCGCAGCGAACGCCTCTACCGCTCGGCCTTCCAGATCCCCGGCGTCGCCCACTGCGCCCTGGAGTACAACCGCTGGGCGATCCGCTCGATGCTGCGCCCCGACGGCGTACGGTACGCGCGCCGGATGCGCTCCCCGATCCGGATGCCGGTACTCCAGCTGCACGGCGCCCTCGACCGGTACGTCCTGCCGCGCAGCGCCCAGGGTTCCGGTCGCTACGTCGAGGCGCCGTACCGCTGGAAGCTCATCGAGGGCGCCGGCCACTTCCCGCACGAAGAACGCGCCCAGACCTTCGACGAGGAGCTCATCGGCTGGCTCTCCGACCCCGAACCGGACCGTTGACCGCCATGCGGGACCGTGACACCGAGGGCCGGGCCCGCAGCGCCCGCCCACGCGACGCGTACGGACGGCCGCTGGCACACGGCGTCGAGGGCGAGGAGCGGGTCCCCGACGACTACGCGCCGAGCCCGTCCGAGGCGCTGACCGAGGCACAGCGGCTCCTCGACGCCGACCGGCCGTTCCACGCCCACGAGGTGCTGGAGGCCGCCTGGAAGTCCGCCCCCGAGTCCGAGCGCGCCCTCTGGCAGGGCATGGCGCAGCTCGCGGTCGGCTTCACGCACGTACGCCGCGGCAACTCCCGCGGCGCGCGCAGCCTGCTCCGCCGCGCCGCCGACCGCGTCGCCGCCTACGACCCGGCGCCGCACGACATCGACGCGACGGCCCTTGCCGCCCACGCCCGCGATCTCGCCGACCGCATCGAGACGAGCGGCCTCGCCTCGATCACGGACGACGACCTGGCCCCGTGCCTCACGCGCCGCTGAGCCCACGGAGCGGCGCCGGCTTTTGTAACGGTCAGTCGGAGCAGGACTGGGTGGAGACCTCGCGGACGCCGTTGGCGCCATCTCGGGCGTCGGAGGCGACCTCGCCGGCGGTCAGGACGTAGCCGGTGTCCTTGTTGTCCAGGGCGGCGGCGAACACGACGCCGTACACCTTGCCGTTGGGCGCGAGGAGGGGGCCACCGGAGTTGCCCTGCTCGACCAGTGCGCGGATCGCGTAGATCTCGCGGGTGACCTGGCTGGAGTGGTAGATGTCCGGGCCGCGGGCCTTCTGCTTGGCGCGGATGCGCGCGGGGCGGGTGGTGAAGGGGTGGTTCTTGGGGAAGCCGGCGACGACGGCGTTGTCGCGGGTCTGCGCGGTGCCGTCGAACTTCAGCGCCGGCAGCTTGAGGCCGGGGACGTCGAGGATGGCGATGTCGCGCCGGTAGTCGTACAGGACGACCTTGGCCGGGTACGTGCCGTTGCCCATCGTGTAGACCTGCGGGCCGCTGTCGACGCCCGCGACGACGTGGGCGTTGGTCATGACGTGGCCCGGGGCGTAGACGAAGCCGGTGCCCTCGATCTTGCGCTGGCAGCTCTGTGCGGTACCGATGATCTTCACGATGCTGCGCCGGGCCGCGCGGAGCTCCGGGGTGTTGAGCACCCGGGTGTCCGGCGGCGGGACGTCGACGATCGACTCGCCGCCGAGGCCGCCGAAGACCTGCGGGAAGCCGGTCTTGGAGACGAAGCCGCGGAACGAGGAGAACCAGGTGTTGGCCTGCTCGGGCATGAACGTGTTGACGCTGTGCAGGACGGCCGAGTCCTTGACCTGCGTACGGAGCCAGACGAAGGGCGAGGTGACCAGGGCGCTGCCGATGAGCCAGGCGACGACGAGGAGGGCGACACCGCTGACGCAGGCGCCGCCGACGGCGTCGACGCTGCGGGCGGAGTCCCAGGTCACGCGGTTGCGCAGGGCCGAGCCGGCGGACGAGGCGAGGAGCTGGCCGAGCGTCGCGGTCAGGAACGGAATGACGATGGCGAGCAGCGCCTGCTGGGCGGAGCCGCCGACGACCGCGGTGACGATCGGCGGGGCGACCAGCATGCCGATGACCACGCCGCCGACGAAGCCCACGAAACTCAGCGAGCCAACGATGAAACCCTGCCGGTACCCCGATACGGCGAACAGCACGAAGAGCGCCAGGAGGATGAGGTCAAGGAGGTGATCGCCAAGCACTGGTTCACCGTATAGGGGAATCGGAGGTTCGGACGTCCCCTCTGCGGACCAGATATCGGCTCGTGGTGTAAGAACGCAGGACTAGTCGCGCGCCGCGAGGTCGATGATCTCGGGCGGCAGATCCTCGATCCGATCGCGGTCCCATGGGCGCGCCCACCCGCCCGTCTCGAGTACGCGGTGCAGCAGACCTGCGGTGAACCCCCATACGAGCATGTCGCGGACCCGGAACGCCGGGCCGAGATAGCCGGCGGGGCCACGGACGAACAGCCGGTTGGCCGGGTCGGTGAGCTCGGCGATCGGCACCCGTGCGACGGAGGCGACCTCGCCCGGGTCGGCGGCGGCGACCGCGGAGGGCGTACGCCACCAGCCGACGACCGGGGTGACCCGGTATTCGCTCCGCGAGACGTACAGCTCCGGCATGGTCGCCAGCACGGCGACGCCGGAGGGGTCCAGGCCGGTCTCCTCCTTGGCCTCGCGCAGCGCCGCGCCGACCGGCCCGCCGTCGCCGGGGTCGATGCCGCCGCCGGGGAAGGCCGGCTGGCCCGCGTGTTTGCGCAGGGTGTCGGCGCGCTGGATGAGCAGGAGGTCGGGGCCTTCGGGGCCCTCGCCGAACAGGATGAGCACGGCCGCGGCGCGCGCGCCGTTGGCGGGCGGCCTCAGCACGTGCGGCACCGACGTGTCGGGCGCCGCGAGGGCGAACCCTCGCAGCCAGTCCGGACAGTCCGCGGGAATCGACTCCGTCACGAGAACGGCCCCGGGCGCACCAGCTTCTGCGCGATCTTCTCGTCGGTCGGGCCCTCACCGAACGCCGGGCAGAGTCGGGCGAGCGGGCACGCGCCGCACGCGGGGCGTCGGGAGTGGCAGATCCGGCGGCCGTGCCAGATCAGCCGGTGCGACAGGATCGTCCAGTCCTTGCGCGGGATCAGCTCGCCGATCTCGTGCTCGACCTTGACCGGGTCGGTCTCGGTGGTCCAGCCGAACCTGCGTACGAGGCGCCCGAAATGCGTGTCGACGGTGATGCCGGGCACGTCGAAGGCGTTGCCGAGCACGACGTTCGCCGTCTTGCGGCCGACGCCGGGAAGCTTCACGAGCTCGTCCAGCGTACGAGGCACCTCGCCGCCGAAGCGGTCGCACAGCTCCTGGCCGAGCTTCAGGATGCTGTTGGTCTTGGCGCGGAAGAAGCCGGTCGACTGGATGATCTTCTCGACCTCTTCGCGCTCGCCCGCGGCATAGTCCGCTGCGGTCGGGTATCGAGCGAAGAGGGTAGGTGTGACCATGTTGACCCGCTTGTCCGTGCATTGCGCGGACAGGATCGTCGCGACCAGAAGCTCGAGGGGTGTCGTGAAGTCAAGCTCACAGTGCGCATCGGGGTACAGATCCGCCAATTCGCGATTGATCCGGCGAGCGCGGCGTACCAGGGCGAGTCGGGACTCCGGTTTGCGGGACACGCAGGCAAGACTAATAGGGGGGCCGCCTCACCTTCACACTGCGATGTGCGTCACACTGTGAGCGTAGGTTACCGAGGAGGAAACGTGAACGACCGCGACGTGGAGGTTCTCGGACGAGCCCCGCTGTTCGAGGCACTCGACGACGAGGGCTCCAAGGCGCTGCGCGCCATCGTGACCGAGGTACACCTGTCTCGCGGTCAGACCCTGTTCTCCGAGGACCAGGAGGGCGACCGCCTCTACGTCATCCTCGAGGGAAAGATCAAGCTCACGCGCACGGCTCCGGACGGACGAGAGAACCTCCTGAGCGTGCTCGGCCCGAGCGAGATGTTCGGCGAGCTGTCCTTCTTCGACCCCCGCCCCCGTACGGCCAGCGCCATCGCGGTGACCGAGGGCCGGCTGGCCGCGCTGGGCCACAGCGACCTCTGGCCGTTCCTCAAGGGCCACCCCGAGATCGCCATCCACCTGCTGCGCGCCCTCGCCCAGCGGCTGCGGCGCACCAACGAGAGCATGGCCGACCTGGTCTTCACCGATGTGCCGGGCCGCGTGGCGAAGGCCCTGCTCGACCTGGCCGAGCGGTTCGGCCAGCCCACCGAGACCGGCCTGCACGTGCACCACGACCTGACGCAGGAGGAGCTCGCCCAGCTCGTCGGCGCCTCGCGAGAGACCGTCAACAAGGCCCTGGCCGACTTCGCCCAGCGCGGCTGGCTGCGCATCGAGGCCCGCGCGGTGCAGGTCCTCGACATCGACCGCCTCCGCAAGCGCTCCCGCTAACGGGGCGTCCGGTGGATCTCCGGCCTGCTACACGGCCAAGACCCGCCGGACACTCCCTAGCGCACTCCGCGTTCGGCGAGGTAGTCGAGCTGCGCCTGCACCGACCATTCGGCGGCGGGCCACAGGGCGCGGTCGACGTCGGCGTACACGCGCGCCACGACCTCCTTGGCCGTACGGTCGCCGGCCGCCACCGCGTCCTCGACCTGGCGAAGCCGGTCGCGCCGATGGGCGATGTAGTGGTCCAGCGCGCCGACCGGATCGTCGAGCTTGGGCCCGTGGCCGGGCAGGATCACGTCCGTGCCCTCAGCCATCGTGCGCAGCCGGTCCAGCGAGGTCAGGTAGTCACCCAGCCGGTCCACCATCGTCGTGCCGTAGCCGAGCACGGTGTCACCGGTCAGCACCGCACGGTCGGCGGGCACCCAGAAGCAGAGCGAGTCGGGGCTGTGCCCGGGCGTCTCCATGACACGTACCTCGAGGCCGTCGAGCTCGACCACGTCGCCCTCGCCGAGGCCCTCCTCACCGAGCCGGTGCGCCGGGTCGAGCGCGCGTACGGGCACCGAACCGGCCAGCTCGGCGAACCTCCGCGCACCCTCGGCGTGGTCGGGATGGCCGTGGGTGAGCAGCACGAGCGCCACCGGACCGGCCTGGTCGGCGACCCGCCGCAGGTGCTCGTCGTGCTCGGGCCCCGGGTCGATCACGATCGAACGCTCCGCGCCGGGCTCACGCAGGACCCAGGTGTTGGTGCCGTCGAGCGTCATCGGCGACGGGTTCGGCGCGAGCAGGCAGCGGGCCCGGTCGGTGCCCATGCCGTCGATCGTCACGCGCCCTCCGGGGGTACCGCGCCGCTCGCGTCTTCGGGGAGGACCAGGAAGACGCCGTCGTCGGTCACCTGTGTCTCGGGCAGCCGCGGCGTGATCTCGCGCGACGCGCCGAGTACGGCCGACACCGAGGAGTATTCCGCGAGCTCGGAGAGCGTCACCAGGGTCGGCGGCAGCATCGGCATGTCGCCGCGGCGTGCCGACTCGACGGCCTGGTCGGGGCGCATCCACGTGCCCAGGTCGGACTCGGTGCTCACGTCGCGGGTGCGCTGCCCGTCGGGGAGCGCGGCGACGAAGAACCGCGTGTCATAGCGCCTTGGCTCGACGATCGGGGTGATCCAGTGCGCCCACGGGCGCATCAGGTCGCCGCGGATCACCAGCGAACGCCGGCCGAGCATCTCGGCCAGCGACGACGACCGGTCCAGGAGCGCCTGCCGGTCTGCCTCCCAGTCGTCGCCGCTCGTGTCCGGGACGATCGTGGTCTCGTCGGGCCCGGCGAGCAGCACGCCGGACTCCTCGTACGTCTCGCGTACGGCGGCGCTGACCAGCTCGCGGGCGAGCGCCTCGTCGGCGCCGAACGCCGCGCCCCACTGGGCGGGCGACGGACCGGCCCACGCCACCGACAGGTCGGCGTCGCGCGGGTCGACCGAACCTCCGGGGAAGACGTACGCGCCGGGCGCGAACTTCATCGACGACACCCGCTGCATCAGGTAGACGATGAGGCCGTGGCCGGGCGGCCCGTCGCGGAGCAGGATCACGGTCGAGGCGTCGCGCGGACGCGCGGCCTCGGCGCGCCCCTCCTGGATGTCACGTGCGCGTGCGGCGTAGTCGTCGGGAAGCCGAAGGCCAGGTCGTGGGGACAAGAACGCCTCCTGTTCGGCCCGGCCCTGCCGGGCACTCGCCGTCCGTGACCGCGTGACGGGGGCGTACTTCACATCACGCGGGCACGGGACCTCATCGGCGAACGCTATTCGACTTCGGCGATCAGCTCCACCTCGACCGGCGCGTCACGCGGCAGGACGGCGACCCCGACGGCGCTGCGCGCGTGCTTGCCCGCGTCGCCGAACACCTCGCCGAGCAGATCGCTCGCGCCGTTGACGACCTGCGGCTGCCCGGTGAAGTCCGGGGTGCTGGCCACGAAGCCGACGACCTTCACGATGCGGCGGACCCGCGACAGGTCTCCGACCTCGGCGCGGAGCGCGGCGATGGCGTTCAGCGCGCACAGGCGTGCCAGCTCGTTGGCCCGGTCCGCGGTGACCTCGGCGCCGACCTTGCCGGTCGCGACCAGCTCTCCGCCGGCGATGGGAAGCTGCCCGGCGGTGTAGACGAACGCGCCGGCGCGCGCCGCGGGAACGTAGGACGCGAGCGGTGCCACGACCTCGGGCAGCTCGAGGCCGAGCTCGGCAAGGCGCTTCTCGGGCGTGCTCATGCCTTCTCCCGCTTCAGGTAGGCGACGAGATTCTCCGGGTTCGGACCGGGGATGACGGTGACGAGCTCCCAGCCGTCGTCGCCCCAGTTATCGAGAATCTGCTTCGTCGCGTGCACGAGCAGCGGAACGGTGGCGTACTCCCACTTCTTCATGCGGCAAACCCTAGCGACAGCCGCACACCGTTCCGCGAGGTCGGCGTCAGATCGCGGTGCCACCCTGGCTCGACTCGGACGGCAACCCCGGCACCGGCGGGACGTCGTCGGCCGAGCTGATCGACGACGGCTGGTCGGCCTTGGCGAGCTCTTCTTCGGCCTTGGCGAGCCGCTCGGCGAGCCCGGGACGCGAGGTGCCCTCGCGCGAGGTCTGGTCGCCGCCCGCCGCACGGTCGAAGAACCGCAGCAGCTCGACGGGGAACGGCATGACGAGCGTGCTGTTCTTCTCGGCCGCGACCTCGACGACGGTCTGCAGCAGGCGGAGCTGGAGGGACGCCGGGTCCTGGGCCATGACCTCGGCCGCCGCGGCCAGCCGCTTGGACGCCTGGAACTCACCGTCGGCGGCGATGATCCGCGCCCGCCGCTCACGCTCGGCCTCCGCCTGGCGGGCCATCGAGCGCTTCATGCCCTCGGGGAGGGAGACGTCCTTGATCTCGACGCGCTGGATCTGGATGCCCCAGGGCGCCTCGGTCGTCCCGTCCATGATCTGGCGAAGCTCGTTGTTGATGGTCTCGCGATCGGAGAGCAACTGCTGCATGTCCGCCTTACCGATGACGGACCGGAGCGAGGTCTGGGCGACCTGGGAGATCGCCCAGTTGTAGTTCTGGACATTGACGATCGCCTTCACCGGGTCGATCACCCGGAAGTACACGACGGCGTCGACCCGCACGCTGACGTTGTCCTGGCTGATGCCCTCCTGCGCGGGCACCCCCATGGCGACCGTCTGCATGTTGACCTTCGTCATCCGGTCGATCATCGGGAAGATCAAGGTGAGTCCGGGGGCACGGAAATGCGACTGGACCTGACCGAGACGGAACACCACCCCGCGTTCGACCTGCTGGACGACCTTGACCGATGCAACGACGACAAACAGGACAACAAGTGCAATAAGTGCGACTAGCACTAGTGCCGCTTCAGCCACGACGATCACCTTTCCGACGGCCGATTCCCTCTGTCTCCGACACTAGCCCTACGGAGGTGGGGCGTGTCAGACGTCACTTGCCACCGGCGGGAAGCGGCAGCGTGGCGGACGATAACCTCGCAAGGGTGAGCGCGAGAGACACCGATTGGGACGGCGTACGGCTACACGTCGTCACGGGTAAGGGCGGCACCGGCAAGACGACGGTCGCCGCTTCGCTCGCACTGGCCCTGGCAGCGGGCGGCCGCAAGGTCCTGCTGATCGAGGTCGAGGGCCGTCAGGGCATCGCGCAGCTGTTCGACTGCCCGCCCCTGCCGTACGAGGAGCGCAAGGTCGCGGTCGCGCCCGAGGGCGGTGACGTGTACGCCCTGGCCGTGGACCCCGAAGAGGCCATGCTCGAATACCTCGAGATGTTCTACAACCTGCGCCGGGCCGGCAAGGCACTCACCAGGCTCGGCCTCATCGACTTCGCGACCACGATCGCGCCCGGCCTGCGCGACGTCCTGCTCACCGGCAAGGCCAGCGAGGCCGTACGCCGCAAGGACAAGCGCGGGCGCTTCATCTACGACGCGGTCGTGATGGACGCGCCGCCGACCGGCCGGATCAGCCGGTTCCTCAACGTGAACGCCGAGGTCGCCGGGCTTGCCAAGGTCGGGCCGATCCGCAACCACGCGGACGTCGTGATGAAGGTGATGCGCAGCCCCGAGACGGCCGTGCACTTCGTCACACTGCTCGAGGAGATGCCGGTCCAGGAGACCCTCGACGGCATCGCCGACCTCAGAGCGATCGGTCTCCCCGTCGGCGGCCTGATGGTCAACATGGTGCGCCCGCCGGTCCTGCCGGACGACGCCCTGGCCGACGCCGCCGACGACCGGCTCGACGTCGAGTCGATCCGCATGGGCGTCAAGGCCGCCGGCATCGAGGACGACGCCGCCGAGATCGCCCAGGCGCTCGCCGCGGAGGCCGCCGACCACGCACGCCGCGCCGCACTGCAGGAGCGCGAGCTGGAACGGCTCACCACCGCCCACATTCCGCAGTACGAGCTGCCGCTGCTGGGCGACGGCATGGACCTGGCCGGGCTCTATGAGTTCGCCGAGGAGCTCAGGAAGCAGGGTGCGGCATGAGCGCAGCGGCGCGGGGCAAGGCCAAGGAGCCGCCTCTCTTCGACATCGACACGCTGATCGACGACCCTGAGACGAAGATCATCGTGTGCTGCGGCGCTGGTGGCGTCGGCAAGACCACGACCGCCGCGGCCGTCGGCGTACGCGCCGCCGAGCGTGGCCGCGACGTCGTCGTGCTGACCGTCGACCCGGCCCGCCGGCTCGCGCAGGCCCTCGGCCTGACCGAGCTGGACAACACCCCGCGGCCCGTCGCGGGTGCCGAGGGCGAGCTGCACGCGATGATGCTCGACATGAAGCGCACGTTCGACGAGATCGTCGAGGCGCACTCCGACCCCGAGCGCGCGCGGCAGATCCTGGCGAACCCCTTCTACCAGTCGCTGTCCTCGAGCCTGTCCGGCACGCAGGAGTACATGGCGATGGAGAAGCTCGGCCAGCTCCACCGCTCCGGTGCCTGGGACCTGATCGTCGTCGACACCCCGCCCTCGCGGTCCGCGCTGGACTTCCTCGACGCGCCGGAGCGCATGGGCCGCTTCCTCGACGGACGCCTCATCAAGATCCTGATGGCCCCGGCGAAGGCCGGCGGGCGGTTCGGGATGAAGGTCGTGACCGCCGGGTTCGGGATGTTCACCAGCGTGATCACGAAGGTCCTCGGCGGTCAGCTGCTGAAGGACATGCAGACGTTCGTGCTGGCCTTCGACACGATGTTCGGCGGCTTCCGCGAGCGCGCCGACCAGACGTACAAGCTGCTCCAGGCGCCCGGCACGGCGTTCCTCGTGGTGGCCGCGCCGGAGCGCGACGCGCTGCGGGAGGCCTCGTACTTCGTGGAGCGTCTCGCCGAAGAACACATGCCGCTGGCCGGACTCGTCGTCAACCGCGTGCATCGCTCGGACGCTTCACACCTGTCGGCGGCACGCAGCCAGGCCGCTGCGGAGACGCTCGAGGCGCGAGGCACCCACGAGCTGACATCGGCGCTCCTGCGGCTGCACGCGGAGCGCATGCACGTCACCGCGCGCGAGACGCGGCTGCGGGAGAGCTTCACCTCGTCGCATCCGAGCGTGCCGGTGGCGACGGTGGGCGCGATGGCCGAGGACGTACACGACCTGGAAGGCCTGCGGTGCATCGCGGGCGACCTCGCCGGCGAGCCGGCGGAACCCGCGGCATGAATTGTGGCCCGGCAGCCTGAGCTACCGGGCCACGCTTCACATCTCAGCTCGCGACGAGCTCTTCCTCTGGATCCTGGGACCGCTCGTACTGCTCTTTGGCGGTCTCCAGCAGCTCGCGCCACGATGTCACGTCCGGGCGTCGGCGCATCAGAGCGCGACGCTCTCGCTCGGTCATTCCGCCCCAGACACCGAACTCGATCCGGTTGTCCAGAGCGTCGGCGAGACACTCGGTACGGACAGGGCAGCCACGGCAGATCAGCTTCGCCCGGTTCTGTGCCGCCCCCTGCACGAACAACGCGTCGGGATCCGCGTTACGGCAGGCGGCGCGGGCAGTCCAATCCGTGATCCACATCTTGGCCCCACTCCCCTTGGTCGGTTGTCGTTTGCGAGCCCCGGCCGGACGGGCGCGGACGTCAGGCCGCCATACGAAAGCCGTGGAGAAGAACTTACGGAAGAGGCGAGCGATTCAACAGCCCCCGATGGGCCCATTCTCGAAATAGCCCCTCCGGGCCATCTGAGGGCAACGAACTAGTCATCCGTCTGCGGTGAGGTGCGACGTATGTGCATCTCGTCCCGGCGTAACCTAGTCGCGTGACGGGTGTGAAGGAAGATCGGGAACAAGCGATCGTCAAGCTCATGCGACTGCTCGGGGCGGCAGTCGTAGCCGGACTCCTGGTGAGTCTCATCGCGCTGCCGGGTGTCGGCAGCGCCGGGATGGCCGCGCGCGACGCCGCGGACAGCTTCCAGAACATGCCGGACGACTTCAGCCTCCAGCCGCCACCTGAGCGCACCACCGTCTACTCCGCGGATGGCCAGGTCATAGCCCAGTTCTATTACCACAACCGCGAATCCGTACGGCTGGACCAGGTCGCGCCGATCATGCAGAAGGCGATCGTCGCGATCGAGGACTCGCGCTTCTTCCAGCACGGCCCGCTCGACATGAAGGGCTCCGTACGCGCCCTCGTCACGAACGCCCAGGACGGCGGCATCAAGCAGGGTGGCTCGACACTCACCCAGCAGTACGTGAAGAACCTCCTCGTCGAGAACGCCAAGTCCGACACTGACGCGGAGGCCGCCAAGGCCCCCAACTTCGGGCGGAAGCTCCGTGAACTGCGTTATGCCGTCAATGTCGAGAAACGCCTGACCAAGAAGCAGATCCTCGAGGGCTACCTCAACATCGCCTACTTCGGGTCCGGCGCGTACGGGGTGCAGGCGGCCTCGCAGTACTACTTCAGCAAGGACGCCTCCCAGCTCACGCTGTCGGAGGCGACGCTGCTGGCCGGCGTGACCAACAGCCCGTACTTCTACGACCCCGAGATCAACCCGAAGGGCGCGACCGACCGGCGCAACACCGTGCTGTACCGGATGGCCGGCCTGAGGATGATCACCAAGCAGCAGGCCGACCAGGCCGTGTCCGAGCCGATCACGCTGCACATCAAGCAGCCGAAGGCCGACTGCGTCGACAGCAAGGCGCCCTTCTTCTGCGAGTACGTCAAGAACGAGATCCTCGGCAACTCCGCGTTCGGCAAGACGTCCGCGGACCGCTCGCGGCTGCTCTACCGCGGCGGCCTCACGATCCGTACGACGCTCGACATGAAGGCGCAGAAGGCCGCGCAGAAGGCACTGTCGCTGCGTCCGAGCCGCGGCAAGACCGCGACCGAGGCGATGATCAAGCCCGGCACGGGCGAGATCAAGGCCATGGTGGTCAGTAAGGACTACGGCGACAGTAAGAAGAAGGGGCAGACCACCCTGAACCTCGCCGCGGACTACGCCCATGGCTACAACAGTGGTTACTCCGCCGGGTCGACGTTCAAGATCTTCACACTGGCCGCCGCGCTCAACCGGGGCATCAGCGTCGGCACCACGCTCCCCGCGCCGAACAGCACGACGGTGAGCGGCTACACCGACTGCAAGGGCAACCACTTCGAGCCCTGGTCGCTCGGGAACGCCGAGGTGTCCAAGCGCAAGTCCGCCAACCTGCAGAGCGGCACGTGGGACTCCATCAACACGTTCTACGCCTACCTCGAGCAGCGGGTCGGCCTCTGCAACGCGATCCACATGGCCGAGAACTTCGGCATGCGGCAGGCCAACAACACCCCGCTCCAGCAGGTGCCCTCCCAGGTGCTCGGCACGAACAACATCGACGTCACGCACCTCGCGGCCGCGTACGCCGGGTTCGCCGCCCGCGGCCAGTACTGCACGCCGGTGGCCATCACCGACGCGACCGACGCGCGCGGCAACAAGATCAAGGTGCCCCGGTCCAAGTGCTCGAAGGCCCTCAACCCCGAGGTCGCCGACGAGGTCACCAAGATCCTTCAGGGCGTCCTCACCAGCGGCACCGGCCGTGGCCGCGGCATCGGCCGCCCTGCCGCCGGCAAGACCGGCACGTGCGAGGCCCACTCGTGCGCGCTCTTCGCCGGCTACACGCCCGACCTCGCCGCCGCCGTCTGGTACGGCGACCCGAACGCGCCGTTCGGCAACGCCAGCCCGGGCATCTACGGCGCGAACATCGGGCTGATCTGGCAGCAGTCGATGGAGGGCGCGCTGCACGGCGTCCCGGCCTCGTCGTTCCACACGCCGGTCAACGACTTCGGCAACCTGGACCAGGCCCAGGTGCCCGACGTCCGCGGCCTGCCGGTGGGACAAGCCCTGCAGCGGATCCGCTCCGCGGGCTTCCCCGTCCAGGTGTCGCCCCGCGCGATCGGCTCGAACGAGCGCAAGGGCACGGTCGCCTACACCTCGCCGAGCGCCGGCACCCAGGCCGACAGATTCACCTCGGTGATGATCTTCGTGAGCAACGGCAATGGGGCCGGCGGCCACGTACGCAAGCCAGGGAAGGGCCTTCCCTGGCCGTTCTAGGCTGATCTAGGTTGACGGTCCTGGTACGGGAGCGGTTCCCGCACCAGGACCTCGGTCAGCCCGCGAGCTGGCGCTTGACCTCACCCGACACACGCTTGCCGTCCGCGCGGCCTGCGATCTGCGGCGTGAGCACCTTCATGACCTGCCCCATCGCGCGGGGGCCCTCGGCGCCCGTGTCCGCGATGGCGCTCGTGACGAGCGTGGTGAGCTCCTCGTCGGTGAGCTGAGCCGGCAGGTACTCATCGAGGATCACGCCCTCGGCCCGCTCGGCCTCCGCCTGCTCCGTACGGCCCGCGTCGGCGAACGCCTCTGCCGCCTCGCGGCGCTTCTTCGCCTCCCGCTGCAGCACCTTGACGATGTCCTCGTCGGAAAGCTCCCGGGCCTTCTTGCCCGAGACCTCCTCGTTCGTGACCGCCGTCAGCGTCATACGGAGCGTACGAGTGCGGACCTCGTCACGCGCCTTCATCGCGACCGACAGGTCGGCTTGCAGCTTCTCCTTCAACATGAGGACAATCTTGCCCTGCCGCCGAGGTACGACGCCTTCCAATAAGCACGCCGGTGTTCTGGCACGATGGAGAGGTGCGAAAGAGATACGCCGTACCCCTCGGACTTGTCGGCACCGGGATCGCCGGAATCGGTTACGCGTCGGTCATCGAGCGCAACTGGTTCCACGTGCGCCGCTACGACGTACCGGTGCTGGCGCCCGGCCGCCGGCCGATCAAGATCCTGCACATCTCCGACACGCACCTGACCCCGGGCCGCCGCCGCCTGATCAAGTGGGTCGCCGCGCTCGACGCGCTCGAACCCGACCTGGTCGTCAACACCGGCGACTCGATCTCCCACCGCGACGCCATCGGCCCGTTCCTCGACCTCCTGGGTCCGCTGCTCGACCGTCCCGGGGTCTTCGTCTACGGGTCCAACGACATGTTCTCGCCGGTGCCGAAGAACCCGGCGCGCTACCTCTGGCGCACCAGCGGCCGCGACTACAAGCGGCGCACCGAGCCCGACCTGCCCTATCGCGAGCTCGGCGCCGCGATGACCGCCGGCGGCTGGCTCGATCTGAACAACCACACCGGCAGCGTGAAGGTCGGCGAGACCGAGATCCAGTTCGGCGGGATCAACGACTCCCACATCAACCGCGACCGCTACGACGAGATCGCCGGCCCGGTCCCGTCCGACGTGCTCAGCATCGGTGTCATGCACTCACCCGAGCCCCGCAACCTCGACCGCTTCGCGGCCGACGGCTACCGGCTCCTGCTCGCCGGCCACACCCACGGCGGCCAACTGTGCGTCCCCCTCTACGGCGCGCTGGTCACCAACTGCGGCATCGAGCGCGCCCGCGTCAAGGGCCTCCACCGGCACGGCGAGTCATGGCTACACGTCTCCGCGGGCCTAGGCACCTCGCCCTACGCCCCGGTCCGCTTCTGCTGCCCGCCCGAGGCGTCACTGCTCACCCTGGTCCCGCGAGCCTGAGCCCCTCCAGACCTGCGAAGCGTTGCATCGCCAGCCAGATCGGATTTCCCGGACGGATACTGGGGCGCGAGTAGGGCCCAACGTCCGCTAGAGTAGACGCGGCGCAGGCGTTGAGAGACGACCTGTCAGCCATCGGGGTGTAGCGCAGCTTGGTAGCGCGCTTCGTTCGGGACGAAGAGGTCGTGGGTTCGAATCCCGCCACCCCGACAGAGAGAAAGGGCCGCTTGCGATCATCGCAAGCGGCCCTTTCTTATTCCACGAACCACCCTTCCAGGCCTCGTCGGCGCACGTGACCAGGCGTCAGCACGGCAACGTCGGCCTCGGGCTTCGATCGCGCAGCGTCCGCTCCGGCAGCTGGCCTTCTAGCCGACGGCGGCCGTGGAGAGGGCGACTTCGGGGGACGGGGTGGCGTCCATCCAGGTACGGGCCTGGGTGACGCGTTCGGAGACGGTGAAGACGCCGAGTTCGGCGCGCTGGGGGTAGGGCAGCCAGTCGATCGCGATGCGGCGGGCGACGTAGTCGACGGCCGAGCGTGCTCGGGGGATCTCCGGGTCGTCGGTGTGGCCGCTGGGCACGAAATCCAGGCCGAGGCCCTGGCGGACGAGGTCGACCAGCGGGACGCGGTGTCGGAGGCCTACTGACAGGGCGACGGCGTACGCCTGCATGAGGCCGGCGCCGGTCGTGCCTCGCGGGCCCCACTGGATGGAGACCTCGCCGAGAGAGCCGTCGTCCCGGGCACGGGTGACGAGTTCGAAGCTCTCGCCGCCGATCGTCACCGATGTCGTGTGACGGTCCTGGATGGCCGACTCCCGCATTAAGGTCCCCCGAACACAATTTGTGGCATGGATAGGCCGATTGGGCTACCAGATGTAGTGCTCGCAGAGCCTATCGACCGCCACTGACGTTTCGGGGCCGCCGCGCCGACAGATCGGCGGCCCGAGATCACGAGAGTGATATTCGCCACTACACGGCGAATCAGCTTGACGCGATCCGATCCGAGCAGAACAAGACTCGCACCACTTATCGCCACCATTGAGTTTTCAATTTTTACAATTCCTTGTAACCGCTTACAGACAGAGAGTGATAATTGAGCGATTTCTCAACCCGTGGTTATGTGGTTGGTCAGATCCTCGCGGCCGAATTCCCCACCTTCGGCCGATGTCCTACGACCGATCACCCCGCGAAAGGTCAACCAGCATGGCCATCCCTCGAAGTACGACGGTGCGACACGCGCTTGTCGCCGGCGTTCTCGCCCTCGCCGCGGCCACCACCTCTGTCCTGCACACTCCCTCCGCCCAAGCCCGTACGACCGCGAGTGTCGGCACCAAGGACGCCCTGAGCGGCGTCGGTTACGCCGACCGCGACGAATGGGCGAACTGGCGAGGACGTCCGGTCGATGTCAGTGAGACCTGGAACGACGCCAAGGACTCCAGCGGCAAACTCGACTGGGGCGACATGGACGCCCTCTACACGGTTCACGAGTACTACTCCGACGGTAAATGGGGTGGCGCTCTTTCGCTGGCGCAGCCCATGTACGCGCAGGACGAGAATGTCAACGGATGCGCCACCACGGACGAGATCTCGACGTGGGCCAACGCGCTGAAGGACGCCTGGCCCAGGGCCGACGCGTTCATCCGGCTCGGCTGGGAGTTCAACGGCGACTGGTACACCTGGAAGCAGAACCCCGGCGACGCCGCGGCCTTCAAGTCCTGCTGGATCCGCTGGCACGACACCCTGAAGGCCGCGTCCCCGGACTTCAAGCTCGTCTGGAACCCGAACAACCAGAGCTCGAACGGCAGCCTCGACGTACGGAACTTCTGGCCGGGCAAGGAGTACGTCGACGCGGCCGGCCCCGACGCGTACGCGCTCAGTGAGAACGGTTCGCTGATCGACGTGAACAAGAAGGGCCCGAACGGCGAGCCGCTCGGCATCAACGCCTGGGTCGACTGGGTCGCCCAGCAGGGCGTGCCGTTCGCGTCCCCCGAGTGGGCGATCCGCGACCAGTCCTGGGGTTCGACCGACCCGGAGTACCTGACCCAGATGCGCACCGCATTCCAGAAGGCGGCCTCCTCGTCGACTGGGCTGGCGTACGAGTCGTACTTCGACGGATCGACCGCCTTCGGCTGCCAGTTCTCCATCCACGACTCCGAGTGCGGCTACGACAAGCACCCGGACGCGGCCGACCGTTACAAGTCGCTGTGGAGCAGCCCGTACTCGAAGTGATCCCCCGCTACGACCGGGCCCGGCACCCTCAGGGTGCCGGGCTCGGTCCGTTTAATGTCCCGAATTGAGGCGGCCCTTTATCCGCGACAAATGAACTGATTTCAAGAAGGTAAGTCCCACTCGGCATTAACGCCATTTACTCCTTACCGCGAGAACCCCGCGACGCGTACGAGCGTTCTCACTGACGTCACCTGCCATCGGGCAGGTGGAAGAACCACCATGGGGAGGTGGATCGCATGAGCACGGAAGCGGTCTGGCCGAATCTTCGGCTCGGCAGCACGGGGGCCGACGTGACGGCGCTGCAGTATCTGCTGCGGGGCAAGCGCGACCAGTGGCGTTCTCTCACGGCCGACGGGGTGTTCGGGGAGGCCACGGACAGTGTCGTCCGCGGGTTCCAGGACATCTACGACGTCCCGCCCGTCGACGGGATCGTCGGGTCGGCGACCTGGGCGAGGCTGATCGAGGGTACGACGGTGCTCTCGGGTAGCCAGGGGGAGTACGTGAGGGCGGCCCAGACCGAGCTGCTCAAGCACGGTGACCTGGCATCCGGCCAGGTGGACGGGGTCTTCGGGGCGACCACGGACGCGGCCACGCGCACGTTCCAGAAGAGTGTCGGGCTGGGCGTCGACGGGATCGTCGGGCCGGAAACCTGGCACTGGCTCATCGGCAGCTGACCGAACAGGCGCCTCGGACCTCACCGTCCGGGGCGCCGTTTCACAACGTACGGACCGGCGCGCCCTCGATGAACGCCGTGATGTCCTCCACCGCGTCGCCGTAGAACACCCGGTAGCCGCCCTCGGTGACGTACCCATGTGCGGCGACAGCAGCGAGCTCGCGGGCCGCCTCGACGTCGATCGACGCGTTGCGCATGCCGGTGGTGACGAGGAGCCGCAGCCTCGGCAGCCGCGAGAGCACCGAACGCGGGAACGGGGTGCGTTCGCGCATCGCCATGACGACCTCGTACGGTTCGAGCGCCTCGATCAGGGCGTCGGGATCGGCGATGTGCTCGCGGAGGTACCGTACGTCCGGGAACGCCGACCAGTCCGCCATCGAGGCGGCCACGCCCTGGTGGTCGTCCAGCACCGCGACCCGAACCATGTGTCTCCTTCGCAGCTCAGCGAGGGTCCGTGAACGTCCAACCCTCGTCAAGGACGGCGTCGATCGCCTTCATCGCGGCGGTGAGACGGTCCTCGTGCGGACCGGCCACCACGAGGTACGGGAGACCGCGCCGCTCGAGCTCCTCGACGAACCGGAGCGACATCCACTCCCTGATCGACTCGCCGTCGCGCCAGCCGTCCTGTTCGAACGGTACGCCCTCGATGTCGGTCACGATCCACAGGTCGTGGCGGGTGCGTGCGGCCATCGGGGAGCCCAGGTACCGCTCGTGCCACACGGCGGTGGCCAGCGCGTCGGTGTCGCAGATCAGCACCGGCGAACCCGACCGCGCCGCGGCGTCCTCCATCGCGGCGTGCCGCTCGGCGATCAGCGCGAACTCCTCCGACGACCAGGTCAGGTCGCCGATCCAGCGGCCCGGATCGACGCGCCGGGCCATCGCGAGCTTCTCCTCGCAGTACGTACGGCCGTACTCGGGCACCCACCGCGTCGCCGCCCACACCCCGCCGCGCGCGGCGAACCGCCCGGCGAGGGCGCGGGCCAGCGTCGTCGTGCCGGAGGACTCCGCGCCGACCACGGCCACGCGCCGGGCGAGATGCGCGCGTACGGGAGGCGACAGCCATCGCCAGCAGCCGGCCGGGTCGCGGCGCACGTCGGTCCCGCTGACCGGGAACCGCTCGCGGGCCGGATCCACCGGCAGATGCGTGGCCCCGAACCGCATGGCCAGCTCGCCGCCGTACTCCTCCGAGCTGAACACCACATCGACCGGCGGCACCTCGCCGTACGCCGCGGCCAGGCCGTCGCGGAACACCGCAACGTGCGCGGCCCAGATCTCCTCGGACCCATAGTCGATCTCGATGTCGTCGACGACGGTCACGAACTCGACGTGCGGCTGTGGATGACGTTCGCGCAGCCAGGCCGTACGGAGCGCGATCGGGATGCTCTCCTGCGGGGACGCGGCGACCAGCACGGTGAGGCGTTCGCAGCGGCCGGCGGCGGTGTCGATGAGGTGATGGTGGCCGGCGTGCGGCGGGTAGAACTTGCCGATGACCAGGCCGTTCACGCGGCCTCCATCACCGGCCGGGCGCGCCGCCACGCCACCAGGCCCGCGACGCACAGCGCCAGGAACAGGATGTACAGCACGCTGGTCAGGTACAGATTCTTGTACGCGTAGAGCGGGATGTAGATGAGGTCGGCGGTTATCCACAGCCACCACGACTCGAGCAGCTTGCGGCTCTGCCCGTACGTCGCCAGCAGCGAGATCGCCGTCGTGAGCGCGTCCCAGAACGGCACGGTCGAGTCGGTCCACGCGCTGAGCGCCCAGGTCAGCATCCCGGTGATCGCGATGCCCGCGACGGCGAGCCCCGCCCACTCCGGCCTCGCGGTGCGCTGGACGGCCCGGCCCGTACGGTCCCGGCCGCCGTACAGCCACTCCCACCAGCCCCAGATCTGCAGGACGACGTAGACGGCTTGGAGGCCCGCGTCGGCGTACAGCCCGCCGTCCACGAAGATCAGTCCGAGCAGGATGACGTTGGCGATCCCGACGGGCCAGTTGGCGATGTGCTGGCGTACGACGAGCCAGACGTTGACCGCCCCGGTGGCGAACCCGAGCACCTCGGCCCAGGTCGTGGGGGTGCCGTCGACGGTGACGGCGGGCTCGAGCAGCGGCCCGAGCAGGCCGTGCAGCGACATTTGGCCTCCAATGCCGCAGAACGTACCATCCGCGGCGCCAGGCGACCGAGCCCGAAGAATTCGCTGGTCGTGACCAGCTCTATACCGGGAGTAACTGTGCCTGGACCCAGTAGAGGCCCTCAACAGGGCGTGTCCAGGGCACGAAGGAGACATGGCCACGAACCAGTGCGTGAACCCTCCGGCCGGACGGGCGGATGAGGACGTTCACGAGGTCGTACTGGGGGAGCTGCGGCTCCCGAGCTGTGCGGGGTCCGCGCGGACGGCGCGCGTCTTCGTACGGACCACGATGGACGCCTGGGATCTCGGCGACACGGAGGTGGCGCGGCTCGCCGTCACGGAGCTGGTCGCCAACGCCTGGAAACACGCCTCAGACCCGGACGACTCCGACGTACGCGTGCTCGTGATCCACTCCGGCGCCCGCGTGCGCGTCGAGGTGCACGACCCGTCTCCGACCCTGCCGCACGTCGCCTCGGGCGGCGAGTACGACGAGTCGGGCCGCGGCCTGCTCCTGCTGACCGAGCTGGTCGAGGACTGGGGCAGCTTCCCGACGCCATCCGGCAAGGCCGTATGGTTCGCCACCAGCCGCCAGTGAGCTGCGGCCACCGTGCGGAGAGGGCAGGATTCGAACGCTGCGCAGGCAATGCCCGACCGAGTCGCCCCGGTCCCCGTTAACCACTTCGGGTACCTCTCCTCGCCGGCCGCTCCGGCCCGGTTCCCCGGTCCCTCGCTGCCGACATACATAGAGTCGCAGGCACCGCTGACCCTGCACTGACAAGCCGCTGACGTCACCGCCCTTGGAAACCGGTGGCGACGTCCACGGATCCAGGTGATCATCGGATGGTCCTGACGGTCGCCGGCCCCTGAACCCGACGGACCGGACCGCCCACGTGAACGGCCTCCGCCCTGAACGGTCCCCGCCCTGAACAGTCCCCGCCCGCCCAGGGGGGCCGACCCCACTTCTATTGTCCAACGCGGCCCCGGCCGGTGGCAGCGGATACGTCGGCCTGTGGATAACCGGGCCGTGGGAGGACGCCGACGTGTTCGGATCGCTGCCCCGTACGGCCGGGGTGTTGCTGTGTGTGCGGGTGCTCAACCAGCTCGGCGGGTTCGCGTTGCCGTTCTTGGCGGTGCTGGCCGGTCCGCGGTCGGTGACCGCGGCGCTGACGGTGTTCGGTGTCGCGGCGCTGGTCTCGCGGTGGGCGGGCGGGGTGATGCTCGACCGGTTCGCGCCGCGTGCGGTCGTGGCCGGGGGGCTCGGGGCGACCGGGGCGGCGTTGACGCTGCTGACGTTCGCGCGCGGTCCCGGGCAGACGCTCGCCGCGGTGGCCCTCACGGGCCTGGCGTTCGAGATCTACGAGCCCGCGACCAGCGAACTCCTCGCCCGGGTCACGTCCGCCGACGCGCGCCGGGCGGCGTACACGGCGCTGGGCACGACCCTCACCGCGGCCGGTGCACTGTCCGGCCTGCTGGCGGCGGTACTGCTGCCCTTCGGCGTACGGCCGCTGCTGCTCGCCGACGCCGTGACCTGCCTCGCCGCCGCGGCCGTCGCGCTGGTCCTCCTGCCGCCGGGCCACCTGGGCGAGCCCAGGCCCCGCCCGGCTCGCTGGCGGCCGCCGCTCGTACTGATCCGGATGACGGCCTCCGCCACGGCGTTCGCGTTCGGGTACCTGGCAGTGATGATGTTCACGCCGTACGTGCTGCTCACGCGCGGTGCGCCGCCGTGGCTGCCCGGCCTGACGCTGGCCGCGTCGGCCCTGGTGTCGCCGGTCGCGGCCAGGTTCGCCCGGCGGTTCACCATCCCGCTCGGCATGTGCGTCCTCGGCGTGCTCTCCGTCGGCATGGCCGCAACCAGCGACGTCCCGCTGACCGTGGCCGCGTACATCGCGTGGGCGATGACGGGCGGAGTGTTCCTCGGATACTGGCCGGCACTGGCAGCCGAACACGCGCCCGCCGACGACCGACCGCGCTGGTTCGCGTTCCTCGGGTTGTCCTGGGGCATCGCCCAGCCCGCCGTACCCGCCGTCACCGCACTGATCGCGGGCGGCACCCCGACCACCGCGCTTCTCACCGGCGGCCTGGCGTTCCTCACCGTCCCGCTGCTTGCCGTCAAAGGGACTACAACTCGCGTTGTGCGGACTTCCAGGCCGGGGCGCTGAGGAGGGGGCGCCATGAGGTGAACAGGTCGAGCATCGGCCGGGCGTAGCGGGAGCGTAGGTCGTCGTTGACGCTGAGGACGTCCAGCTCGTTGGCCGCGGTGATCTCGGCGAAGTCGCGCCGGAGCGCCGCCGGCGGGTGCCAGGTCGTACCGGTGAAGCGGTCCCGGAACTCACCGTCGACGAGGCGCGGGTAGGAGAAGTCCCGTTCGCAGCCGCCGTAGAAGTACACGAGGGCCTCGGCCTCCTCACCGACGAGGCGGCGCAGCGCGCTGCGGTCGGTGACCTCGCCCAGCGCCGTGCCGAAGCCGTCGGTGCCGTAGAACGCGTGGCACAGCCCGGCCAGGCGTACGGCCGGCCGGGCTGCCCAGGTGTCGAGCTTCAGGTGAACGCGTTCGAGGTGGGCGAGGAGCGTGCCACCCGGGTGGGCGATCTCGTTCGCTCCCCGCGCGGCCAGCGCCGCGACCACCTCCGCGACCACCTCGGCGGTCATCGGCGGGCGGCGGCGTCGACGGTCTGGCTGAGCAGGACGGCGATGGTCATCGGTCCGACGCCTCCGGGTACGGGGGTGATGAGGCTCGCGCGGGTGCGGGCGGTCTCGAAGTCGACGTCGCCGACGTTGCCCGGGTTGTAGCCGGCGTCGATGACGACCGCGCCGGGTTTGATGTCCTCGCCCCGGATGAAGCTCGGCCGGCCGACGGCGGCGACCAGGACGTCGGCCTCGCTGACGACGGCGCCGAGATCCTTCGTACGCGAGTGGCAGTACGTCACCGTGGCGTGCCGGCCGAGCAGCAGCATTCCGGCCGGCATGCCGAGGATCGGGCTGCGGCCGACGACGACGGCGCGCTTGCCCGTGAGGTCGACCTGGTACTCCTCGAGCAGCCGCATGATGCCGCCCGGCGTACACGAGACGAAGCCCGGCAGGCCGAAGCTCATCGCGGCGTACGAGTTCATCGTCACCCCGTCGACGTCCTTGGCCGGATCGATCGCCTCGAACGCCGCCCGCTCGTCGATGTGCGGGCCGACCGGGTGCTGGAGCAGGATCCCGTCGACGTCGGGGTCGTTCGACAGGCCGGTGATCGTGTCGACGAGCTCCTTGGTGGTCGTCGACGCCGGCAGTGCGACGTACCGCGACCGGAGACCGTTCTTCTCGCAGCGCGCCCGCTTCATGCGGACGTACGTGACCGATGCGGGGTCCTCGCCGACCAGTACGGTCGCGAGGCAGGGCGCGTGTGGCAGGGCGGCGGCTCTGGCGGCGGCGTCCTCGATGATGCGGCGGGCCAGGCCCGTGCCTTCCATGAGCTGTGACATCAGGTGCTCCTCGGCGATGGCATGGCCCAGGCGCGCGGCACGACATGACGAGCCGCTCCCCGGTGGTGATCCACCCAAGCGCCAGTCACGGCCCGGCTCCTACCGTACTGCGACGGATGAGGCCCGCCAGGGCGGGCCTCATCCAGAGGCAGGCTCAGCGTTGCGCGTACGCGGGTTCCAGAGGGCGTACCGCCGGGGTCTCCTCCGCCTCGTGGGAGATCTGCGGGAGCCAGGACAGCCAGTTCGGCAGGTACCAGTTGCGTTCGCCGAGCAGGCGCATGATCGACGGGAGGAGGACGGCGCGGACCACGGTGGCGTCGAGGAGGACCGCGATGGACAGGCCGACGCCCATCTGCTTGAAGTCCTGCATCGACAGGGTTCCGAACACCGCGAAGACGGCGACCATGATGGCGGCCGCGCTGGTGACGGCTCCGGCGGTGGAGCGGATGCCGTGGGCGACGGCGTCGGCGGTGGGGATGCCCCGGTCGCGGGCCTCGCGGATCCGGGAGACGACGAAGACGTGGTAGTCCATCGACAGCCCGAACAGGACCACGAACACGAAGAGCGGGAGCCACGCCTCGATCGCGCCGACGCCGTGGGTGGCGACCAGGCTCGCGCCCCAGCCGTGCTGGAACATCGCGACCATCACGCCGTACGCCGCGCCGACGGACAGCAGGTTGAGGCAGATGGCGGTGAGGGCGATCGGCACCGAGCGGAACGAGATCAGCATCAGCAGGAACGTGATGCCGAGCACGAAGACGAACACCGGCACGATGCTGTGACGCAGCTGGGCGTTCCAGTCGAGGGACATCGCCAGCTCGCCCGTAACGTACGCGGAGCCGACGTCGCCGAAGGCGCGCGGGACCAGGGAGGTGCGCAACGTGGCCAGGGCGTGCCGTGACGTCGCGTCGGCGCCGGATCCGGCGAGCGGTACGTCGATGACGGCGAGGTCGGGGCCGGGGTAGACCTGCGTGTGGAGGGCCGTGCCGAACTCCCCGGACCGGCGTACGGAGCCTTCGAAGGAGTGGATCGCGCGGGTCACCGAGGGGGCCGAGACGTCGTGGGTCTGTACGACGACGCGCGCCGGGGCGGGGCCGCCGGGGAAGGCCGCGCTGATGTGCTTGTACGTCGTGACGAGGGGCGTGTTCGCGGGGAGTTGCTGGTCGAGGCCGAGCTTCTCGGTGTGCATGCCGAGCGCGGGCGCGGCCAGGATGAGCAGCAGGCCGGTGGCGAGGGCCGCGCAGATGCCGGGGCGGGCCAGTACGGGGCGGAGCACGAGGCCCCAGAACCGGCCGGTCGACCGGCGGCGGCGCAGGAACGGCACCCGCCCGAACTCCACCTTGTCGCCGAGGAGCGACAGCAGGGCGGGCAGTACGGTCACGGAGCCGCCGACCGCGATCAGCACGACCAGGATCGTCGCCACCGCGAAGCCGTAGAAGATCATCATCCCGGAAAGGAACATGCCGGACATGGCCACGATGACGGTCAGGCCGGAGACGAGGACCGAGCGGCCGGACGTCGCGGCGGCGATGCGCAGCGCGGTCTCGGGGTCGCGCCCGTTGGCGCGCTCCTCACGCTCGCGGCGCAGGTAGAACAGGCAGTAGTCGACGCCGACGGCGAGGCCCATGAGCAGCATCACCGAGCTGGCCGAGTCGTCCATGTGCATGGCGTGGCTGACGACGGCGAGCAGCCCGTTCGCCGCCAGGAACGCCGTCACCGCGATCGCGACCGGCACCAGCGCGGCGAGCAGCGCGGCGAAGGCGACCAGCAGAATGCCCAGCGCGAGCGGTACGGCGGTCAGCTCGGCGCGGGAGAAGTCCGAGCCCATCGTGTGGTCGAACCACTTGTCGGCGGTGGCGTCGCCGAACTGCTCGACGCGCACCTCCGGGTGCCGCGCGCGTACCGAGGCCACGGCGTCCTGCACCGGTCCGACCCGGTCCGCCGCCGTCTTCGGGTCGCCGGTCAGCTCGAACTGGACCAGGGCGTCGTGGCCGTCACGCGAGATCACGGTCGGGCGTACCGAGGCGACCTGGCCGCTCGAGCGCACCGCCCGGGTGACGTCCGGTACGGCCGAGCGGTAGCCGCCCTTGGAGTCGGCGTGCACGAGGACCATCTCGGTGGCCGGGCTGGTGATCCCCGCCTCTTCCATGATCCGTACGGCCCGGCCGGAGTCGCCGGCGCCCTGCTCGCCGTTGGTGAGCTGTTCCTGCCCGGCCATCCCGCCGATCAGTACGGCCGCCACGACGAGCAGCAGCCAGCCGGCGATCGCCGTCTTTCGGTGCCGCGCGCTCCAGCCACCCAGGCGGGCGGCGAGATTCCCCTTCATCAGCGTCTCCTCGGTACTCGATGAGTTCGCTGCTCACGCTAGGAATTTCGCCGTCGCCGTCCCATCCGGCACGCACCCCGGTCCTCCCGGGGGTGGCCGCCACCACGATGGTGGTGCCGGCCCCACCATGGACCCTCAGCGAAGGCCCGCGAACAGGTCGTCCTCCCAGTCCGGAGCGTCGGCGACGTGGTTGATGTGGCGGATGAAGGTCTCGGTACCGAACGCCTGCTGCTGGAGTTCGTCGGGCAGCCGCAGCAAGAAGATGGCGTCGGTCTGGCTCGCGTGTGCCTCGAGCGCCTTGCGCTTGCGGCCGGCGTAGGAGCCGACGTCGACCGATGCGGTGATCAGCTCGTCGGGCACGCCGAAGTCGTCGGGCAGCTCCACGTCGTCGAGCCCGACCCCGCCGGCCTCAAGGACCTTCTTCATCTCCTGGATGCCGGCGCGCGAGACGACCGGGTAGTAGAGCTTGCGGGGGATGCCACTGGATTCGGTCGCGGCGACCGCGATCCGGTGGGTCTGGATGTGGTCGGGGTGGCCGTAGCCGCCGTTCTCGTCGTAGGTGAGCACGACCTGCGGGCGGTAGCGCTCCATCAGCTCGGCCAGCCGTGCGGCCGCGACGGGCACCTCGACGTTGCAGAACACATCGGGGTCGTTGTTGGCGTCCCAGCCGTCCATGCCCGAGTCGCGGTATCCGAGCAGCTCGACGTGCTGGATGCCCAGGTGGGCGACCGAGTCCTGGAGCTCGGCCAGCCGCTGGGCGCGTACGGCGGACTCGTCGTGCCCGGGCTCGCCGGGCTTCACGCCGTCCGGTCCGTCGCCCTGCTCGCCGTTGGTGCAGGTGACCAGGACCGTACGTATGCCTTCCTCCGCGTAGCGCGCGAGGACACCGCCCGTGCCGAGCACCTCGTCATCGGGGTGCGCGTGCACGGCCATCAGTGTGAGTTCACCATCCATGACCCCCAGCATGCCCGCCCGGCGAACCGGACGGTACGGCCTACGCTCAGGGCATGAACGATCATGAGCGGCACTGCGTGGAGGCCGAGGCGGAGATCGCGACGTTCGCGGCGGTGACCAGCGAGGCCGACCCCGCGACGGCGGTGCCGACGTGCCCCGGCTGGACGATCGCGGACCTGGTCCGGCATCACGGCAAGACGCTCCGCTGGATGGCGCACCTCGTCCGTACGCTCCCGGTCGAACCCGTACGCTCCCTCGATCTCGACCTCCGGGTGCCCGGCGACGTGGCGGCCTACCCGGCCTGGTTCGCCGAAGGCGTCGGGCCGCTGATGACCGCGCTGCGCGAGGCCGGCGGCGACACTCCGATCTGGACGTTCGGGCCGGACCGGCACGTACGCTTCTGGTCGCGCCGCGTCCTGCACGAGACCCTGATCCACCGGGCCGACGCCGAGCTGGCGCTGGGCCGTACGCCGGAGGTCCCCGCCGAGCGCGCGGTCGACGGCATCGAGGAGTTCCTCACGAACGCCCTGGCCACGCCGTCGGTCTCCGCGTCGCTGCGGGAGTTCGGCCACACCGGCGAGACGATCCACCTGCATACCACCGACCACGTCGCGGACTGGCTCGTCCACCTGGCCACGGACGGCGTGACCTGGGAGCGTACGTCTGGTCACGGCGACGCCGCGGTGGCCGGAACCTCGCGGGACCTGCTCCTGCTGGTCTACGGACGGCTGCCCCTGGACCGGCGGTTCACCGTGTTCGGCGACCGTGAACTGCTGTCCGGCTGGCTGGCCGCGTCGGCCTGGTGAGGCTCAGCGCCGGCGCCGCCGGCGCTTCCAGATCGCGGCGCACTCCGAGCAGGTGTCGGGTGGAGGCGAGGCCGACGACTCGCCGCGTACGGTCATCACCGCGCCGCAGTAGGCCACGACGGTGGAGCCCTCCGGCCGCGCGGGCGGAGGGTATCCATGTGTGACCTCATCGGCTCCTTCACTTGCCGCCTGGGGAGCGGATTCGATCGAGGACTGCGACGCCACCCCACAACGGTAAGCCACGCGAGGCCGCGCGGCCTAGGAACGGGGCATGCCCGAGGCGGAGCGCTCGGCCAGACCCGCGACCAGCCGCCCGATGAAACGGTCGAGGAACCAGCGCAGGAACCGGCCCGTGCCCGGGTAACGCGCGTCGAATCCGGAGTGCCAGGTGATGAGCGTGCCCCCGTCGTCGGGGACCAGCTCGATGTCGGCACGGTAGTCGCGCAACGGCATGCCGGACAGCACGGTGTAGCTGAACCGGCGGCCCGGCTCGGCGGCCACGATGAGCTCGCGGCTCTTCACCGTGCCGGTACGGAACACCCGGATCGCGCCGACGCCCTCGCGTTCGGTCTCACCCGGGCGTTCGAGCGTGAACGACCCGAGATCGGAACACGACGGCCACTGCGCGCCGTCGCTCACCAGCCGGTAGACGGTCTCGGGGTCCGCCGCGGAGTGCGCGGTCACGTCGATCTCCCACATGTACCATATGGTACATGACCGCCCGAGACCGTCTCCTGAACGCCACCGTCGAGCACGTCGCGGCACACGGGATCGGCGACATGAGCCTCCGGCAGCTCGCGGCGACGCTCGGCACCAGCCACCGCATGCTCATCTACCACTTCGGTTCGAAGGAGGGCCTGCTGGTCGAGGTCGTACGCGCCGTGGAGGAACGCCAGCGGCAGTCCCTCGCCGCGCTGGACCCCGGGCTGCCACCCGCCGACCAGGCGCGGCAGATCTGGCGCCGGCTCGCCGACCCGGCCATGTGGCCGCTCGAGCGCCTGTTCTTCGAGCTGTACGGCCAGGCGCTCCAGGGCCGTACGCACACGACACCGCTCCTCGACGGGATCGTCGAGGACATGGTCCGCCCGCTCGCCGAGGTCCTGCGCGGCCGGGGCCACGCGGCGGACGAGGCGTGGGCGCGAGCCCGGCTCGGCGTCGCCGTGGTGCGCGGCCTGCTGCTCGACCTGCTCGCCACGGGCGACCGCGAGGGGGTCGACGCCGCGATGGAGCTGTTCATCGCCTCGTACGAGGACGCGCCCTCCGGTCAGACCTGAGCGTCGGACTGGGCCATCCGGCTCCGCTCGCAGCGGCCGGCGCCGTCGCGGTCGCCGATCGACCGGTAGAGCTTCTCGGCCTCGCTCCACGCGTCCTCGGCGTCGCCGATGCGTTTCTGGGCGTTCTGCCCGATGCCCATCAGCTCGAGGGCGTGGGCGTGGCCCGCGATGCTGCCGGTGTCCCGCGCCAGGACGATGGCATCGACCAGATGGCTGAAGGCCGGGTCGTACAACTCCGCCTCGACCTCGATCGCGCCGAGGTTGATCAGATCGGTCATCCGGCCGTCCAGGTCACGCCGAGGCCGGGCCCGCTGCGCGCGGAGCACGTCCTCGTACGCGGCCTCCGGGTCTCCGGCGGCGCGGTGGCACAGCGCCCACTCGGTCTTCAGCTGGGAACGCCACGGGGTGCGGCGGCTCTCGAGGTCCTCGACCATCGTGAGCTGCCGCTGCGCCTCGGCGAGGTCGTACCGCCCGCGCGCCACCGCGGCCATGCGGATGCGCGCGACCGCCCGCCCGGTGGCGTCGTCCATCCGGTCGGCGCAGGCCAGCAGCGCCTCGGCGGCGTCGAGGCGTTCGGAGTCCCGCTGCTCGTGTACGAACCAGGCGTCCAGCGCGTCGGCGATGTCCGCGGCGTGCTTCGGCCTCGCACGCACCCCGAGCAGCGCCAGAAGCGCTACGTCGTGCACCCCGAACCAGCGCTCCGCGTGCGTGTACTCCTCCGTGCCGAGGAGCGCGGCGTTGGTACGGGCGAGCGTGGCGTAGTGGGCGAGCAGCCGCCGGTGCACGCGGGCGACCTCGCGCGGCGGGATCGTGTCGGCGAGCTTCACTCCAGGCGGCGTGACACGTGACCGGGACGACGTGCGGTGGACCAGGAACCGCCGGCTCAGCGCGGTCAGGTGGAACCCGGCCTCCGCCACCGGCATCCGGCACATCGCGGCCACCGCCGTGTCGGGGTACTCGACCTCCGGCGCGCTGACGAGCCGCGCGAGCACCCGCCGTGTCGCGGGCGACGTCCCCTCGAGCGTGCGCCGGATGATCACCTCGATCTCGTGGACCGTCCCGCCGCTCTCCCTGAGCGCGTGCAGGAGACCGGAGAGCCGCTCACCGGGCTTCTGGGCCAGCCATCGGCCCAGCAGGACGGCGATGCGGGGATGCTGCAGGTAAGTGGTCGCCAGCTCGCTCGCCGCCGCCCGCTCCTCCAGGACACGCGCCTGGATCGAGTTCGCCGAAGGTGCGGGCCGCACCGGCCGGAGCCACGCCCACCGCGACGCGGGCCGCTCCGGTGTCGGCTCGTCGGCCTGCCGGCACAGGAGTTTCAGCGCGTCTCTCGGCGACAGGCCCTGGACCGGTACGTCTGCGACGCCCGCCAGCTCGTCCATCGCGACCTCGCCCGCGATGATGATGTACGCACCGGGTACGCCGTCGGCGATCCAGCTCACCTCGTTCACGTCGCCGACGTTGTCGATCACGAGCACCGTGCCGGTGCCCCGGAGCTTCTCCGCGATCGCCCAGGTCGCCTCGGCGCCCGACGCGCGCAGGTCCAGGCCGAGGATGCGCAGCACCGGCATCCGCATCCAGCGGTCGCGGTCGAGCAGCAGGGGGATCCGCGCGGGTCCGTCGTTCTTCGGACGCAGCTTGCTCAGGTCCACGTAGAGCGGCGTCGGCGACGGCGTCTCCGGTACGAGCCGCGCCGCCGTGATGGCCACGGACGAGGTCCCGATCCCGCTCGGGCCGTGCACGATGACCACCCCGTGGGCGCGTACCTGCTCCACGACACGGGCGACCGCGGCCTCCCGCCCGATCAGGTCGTCCACATGCGGCAGGTCGGAGAGGTCGATGGGCGGTGGCGGCTCGTCCTTGCGCAGCTCGAGGGCCAGGAGCACCAGGAAGGCCAGCACCGCGACGGCGAGCAGCCACGGCTGGTTGAGGTTGGTCGAGCCGATCTGGGCGACGTCGAGCGTCACGGACAGGGCACCGATCACCAGCAGCGCGAGCTGAGAGATCCGCAGGACGCGGACCCTGCGCGGGCGTCTCGGCTGCGGGTTCATCGGCGCACTCCCTGGACGAAGCCCTGGACCAGGCATCTTCCGGTCGCGAGCACCAGGGCGAGCGGGACGAGCGTGACGACGACGGCGCCGGCCGCCAGCACTCCGGACGAGGTCGTGAACTGCCGCGTCTGGTCGTACAGCACGAACGTCAACTGGCCCGCCTCAGGACCGCCCAGCAGGAAGCCGACCACGAAGTCGTTCCAGACCAGCACGAACTCCAGCACCGCGACGGTGATCACGGCCGGCAGGCTCTCGCGCACGACCGCGAACAGCATCGGCCCCTGCCCGGTGTCGAGCCGCCGGAACCGTACGAGGTCAGGCCGCGCGGACGCGAACGCCGAGCGCAGCAGAAGCACGGCGAGCGGCACGCCGAACGCCGTGTGCACCAGCGTCAGCGCGGTGGGCGCGCCCAGCAGGTGCAGGTGGTCGAAGACCTGCCCCAGCTCGACGATCACGCTCTGCGGCGGCACGACGGCGAGCACGGTCGTGACCACGATGAGGATCCGCCCGGCACGCCGCGACAGCCCGCCCCAGGCGAGCGCGTACGCGGCCGGAACCGCGATGGCGACCAGGAGCAGGGCCGCGCACGCCGAACGGACGCCGGTGTTGACCAGCGCGTCGAACAGCTCACCGCTCGCGAACGCGTCGCGGTACGAGCCGAGGCCGAACCCGCCGCTCCACCATCCGCCACTCGCGGCCGACTGCGGCGTGTGGAGCGAGGTCAGCAGCACGACCGCCATCGGCAGCATCCAGATCGTCACCGCGATCACCGCGAAGATCCGGCCGCGTCTGCTCGGCTCGGGCGCGTCCTGCTCGGTGGCGCGGTCGGGCCACTCGCGGCTCAGCCCCCACAGCAGGAGCAGGGCGAGCACGGCGACGCAGACGAACAGCACCACGCTGAGCGCCGCGGACGTACCCGCGCTCAGCTCGTCGCGCCACCGCAGCCAGTGCACGCCGGCCACGTCGACCTCCGCTTGCTCGGAGCCGGGCGCGGTGATCAGGACCAGCTCGAAGGCGCGCGCGGCGGCCAGCAGCACGATGATGAGGACGAGGGCGATGGCCGGGACCAGCGCGGGCAGGTACACGGTGAGGAGCCGGCGCGCACGGCCGTGCCCGAAGGCGCGCGCCATCCGTGCGAGGTCGCGCGGCTGCCGGTCCATTCCAGCGCGGAAGACCACGACGCCCAGCCCGGCCCACTGCCACGTGAACGCCAGGCCCAGCACCACCCAGATCCGCCACGATCCGAGCAGGTCCTCGCTCACCACGTCGGCGGAGCCGCCGGACTCGAAGAGCAGCCGGAACGCCACGGCCGTGACCAGCGCCGACACCGCGATCGGCGCGGCGAGCACGCCGAGACGGCGTACGCCTCGGGCCAGCCAGGCCACCAGCAGCCCGAACGCGCAGACCACCGGCGCGAGGCCCAGCCACACCAGGCTGTCGCGGATGGCGTGCCCAAGGTGGTCGTCGGTCCACAGCACGACGTAGCCGTGCCCGCCGTCTTTGAGGCTGACCACGACCGCCCAGACCAGCGGGAGCGCGATGACCGCGCCGACGAGGGCGGCGGCCGGCAGGAGGTACAGCAGGGAACGCCACGGCCGTCGCGGTCGCCCGCGTACCGGAGAGCGGGTGTCCTCGCGCGTACGGACCTCGAATGGGCTCATGACGCCGCGCCCTTCGGCCCGGCGAGCGCGCGCACGGCGCGGGCCACGGCGCCGTCGAGCGAGGCGCCGTGGCTCGTGACCTCGGCGAAGAAGTCCTGGAAGATCTTCCAGGTGCCGCCGCCGTCGACCCCGGTCAGCCGCCCGTCGAGCTGGTCGGACAGGTCGAACGCCGGGGTGCCCTCGGCTTGGAGCTGCCGTGCCAGCACCGACAGGTTGCCGGGGTAGCTCTTCACCTCGGGGTCGAGGGACAAGAAGCCGCCGGCGCGCGCCCAGATCCGGGCCGCGTCGGGCGTGGCCAGCCATGCGATGAGCGCGCGTCCGGCCGTGCTGTCCTCGTTGAGCAGGACGGCCGCGTCGCCTCCCACGATGAGCGGGGGCCTTTCGAGGGTGCCGGCGGGGAACCGGAACCACCCGGCGGGGTACCTCCCGAACTGCTCGATGATCGGAAAGTCGAAGTCGGCGCCGGCCACCATGGCTCCGCGTCCGTGCTGGAAGACGTCGACCATGGCGCCGTCGAACTGCGTCAGCAGGGCGCGGCGCGCCCCGCCGGGAAAGACATCGGGGATGGCCCAGAGTCGGCCGATCCGCCGCAGCGCCTCGGCCACCGGGGGCTCGTTCCACAGGGGACGGCCACCCGCCAGCCCGTCGTAGACGGCGGGGCTGATGCTGCGCAGGGCGTTCTCGAACCAGTCGGTGAGCACCCAGCCGTCGGCGGCACCGATCGACAGCGGCGGCTCTCCGGCGGACGCCATCTTCGCGCACAGGTCCACCCACGCGTCCCAGTCGCCCGGCGGCTCGTCGGTGAGCCGGTCGGTCCGGTACCAGACGACCGACTTGTGCGCGGCCTTGAACCAGGTGCCGTACGTCGTCGTGCCGCGCCTCAGGAGCCTCGACCAGCCGGGCGCGACGTCCGGCAGCCCGGTGAGCGGCGCGAACCGGTTGCGCGGGTCATCGATCATCGTCGGCCGCTGGATCAGCGCCACGTCCGGCGCGGCGGTGCGCGCCACCCGGTCGCCGACCAGGGCGGCCAGGTCGTTGCCCGCGGACCGCACGCTGACGCCGGTGCCTCCGCGTACGAACGGCGCCAGCACGCGGCGGAACTGCGTCAGCTCCCAACCGCTCCACACCACCACGACCCGTACGCTCTCCCGCGGACCGCCACAGGCCGCGGTCAGGGTTAAGAGTGCCAGGCCACCCTTCATCGCGTCTCTACGTCGCATCGCCCCGGTCAATCCCCCCGATTGGTGATCACGAGAACGGTCGCGCTGTGCGCGAGCGCGACGTCCACGGCTGCGTGGTACGTCGCCTCCCCGTCGCGGTCCTCGAAGACGATGACCGCCGGCCCCCTCGTATGGCACAGCGCACGCGCCACCCCGACCCTCAGGCGCTGCGCGGGCGACAGCTCATGCGGATGGCGCTTCTGAATGCCGGACAACCGCAGGTCGTGTACGCGTTCGGCCGCGTGCGCGGCGTCTCCGCCGTAGGCGATGTTGCGCCAGACGTTCAGGTGGGGCAGCAGGCCGCCGCCGGCGGGCACCAGCGCGATGCCCCGCGCGCCCGCGGCGATGCCGGTGACGTCACGGCGGTCGAGGCGCACCGAGCCGCTGACCGGCAGGGTCAGCCCGAGGATCACGTCGGCGAGTGCCGCGGCCTGGTCGGCGTCGGCGCGTAAGACGCCCACCTCGCCGTCCGGGACCGTCAGGTCGAACGGTGCGCCCGCGTCGCGTCCCGGCCAGACCAATGCGTCCAACCACAGACTGGGCACTGGCCTTCTCCCTCGGCAGGGGCTGCTCTGGGACGCGTTCGGTCCTCGGTGACCAACGCACGATAACTCGGATGCGCAGCGTGATGTAACCCATCACGCCGAAATGGAGTTATGTCCAGGTCTGGCCTACTGGGTGATTTCGGTTGAACGCCAAATACCCCTCCTGCCAGCATAATTATCCCTCAAGTCCCCCCGCTACCGTCATTACCAGGAGTAACCATGCACTTGTCCGCCCGTCTGGTCGCCGTCGCCGTCGCCGGGGGTTTGCTCGGCACGGTTCCGCTCACCGCGGCCGAGGCGAACACGACGAGCCGGATCGGCCCCGCCATCGTGCAGGGATCGGCTCCCACCGGCGTCACCGCCAAGGGCTCCTACCTCTACGACTCGGGCGCGGCCAAGAAGCTGTGGGGCGTCGCGACGACCACCCGTCGGCCGATCGGCAGCATCACGAAGATGATGACCGCCGTCGCCGTGCTCCGCGCGGGTGGTGGCCTCGACCGCGTGGTGACCATCAAGCAGTCCTATGTCGACCACGTCACGAACAACGACGCCACCAGCGCCGGGCTCAAGGCCGGCGACAAGGTGACCGTACGGGAGCTCCTCAACGGCATGATGCTGCCGTCCGGGTGCGACGCGGCGTACGCCCTCGCCGACGTGTACGGGCCGGGCCAGACGAAGTTCGTCGCGAAGATGAACAAGGTCGCGACCACGCTCGGCATGAAGGACACCCACTTCATCAACGCGGACGGCCTGCCGAGCTCGACGCACAAGGAGGGCTACTCCACCCCGCACGACCTCATCCTGCTGGCCCGCTACGCGATGAAGAGCTCGAACTTCGACGCGGTCGTCGCACGCCAGACGTACTCGGTGGCCAGCGGCACCGGGCACCACGCCTACACCTGGACCAACACGAACCTCCTTCTCGGCTCGTACAGCGGGGCGGTCGGCGTGAAGACCGGGCACACGGACGCCGCCGGCTACTGCCTGCTGTTCTCCGCGAAGCAGGGCAGCCGTACGCTGATCGGCCTCGTGCTGAACAGCACGACCACGGACCCGAACAAGCGGTTCAGCGAGGCGAAGTCCATGCTCGACTGGGGCTTCGGTACCAAGACGGCCACGTTCCGCCTCCGTTCGCTCCCTGCCGGTACTCCCACGGACTGAGACACTTGGTGCATGGTCGATGACGAACGCTGGAAGGCCCGGTTTCGCGCCGCTCGGGTGAGTCTGCCCGGCTGGGCCGACGAGGCGCCGCACCGTTCCCTCTACAAGTCCAATGCCACCGGGGCGTGGGAGATCTACGCCTGGGATCGCTCGACCGGCGAGCACCGGCGGGTCACCGACCGCCCCAATGGCACCTGGATCGGAGGGGTCGACCCGACCGGTGACTGGATCTGGTGGTTCGCCGACACCGACGGCGACGAGTTCGGCGTCTGGCAGCGTCAGCCGTTCGGTGGCGGCGAGAACGTCCCGGCCGTGCCCGGTCTCAAGCCGTCCTACCCGGCCGGCCTGAAGGTCGCGCTCAGCGGCAGCGCGGTCCTCGGCCGGTCGACGGACGGCGGCACCACGATCTACTGGTGCCCGCCGGGCGTCGAGCCGGTCACCGTGTACGCGCACGCGGAGGACGCGTACGTCATCGGCCTGTCCGAGGACGAGTCGCTGATCGCGATCAACCACAGCGAGCACGGCGACAGCCGTCACATGGCGCTGCGGGTGATCCGGCCGGACGGCAGCACCGTCGCCGACCTGTGGGACGGCCCTGGCAAGGGCCTGAGCGGCATCGCGTTCTCCCCGGTCAACGGCGACCAGCGGCTGCTCATCGAGCACGAGCGCCGCGGCAAGGGCGAGCCCCTGATCTGGAACCCGGTGACCGGCGAGATCCGCGAGATCACCCTCGACCTGCCCGGCGAGGTCGGCGCCGACTGGTACGCGGACGCCTCCGCCCTGCTGATCGCCCACGCCCACCACGCGCGCGACGAGCTGTACCGCTACGACCTCGCGACCGACGCGCTCGAACGCATCGACACCCCGCGCGGCGTGATCGGCGGGGCGACCGCGCGCCCGGACGGCGCCGTGGAGTTCGCCTGGTCCTCGGCGGCCGACCCGCAGGTGATCCGGTCGACGACCGGTGAGGTCGTGCTGACCCCGCCCGGCCCGCCGCCGGCCTCGTCCGTACCGGTCGAGGACGTCTGGGTGACCGGCGTCGGCGGCGACATCCACGCCCTGGTCTCCAAGCCGGCCGGTGAGGGCCCGTACCCGACCGTCTTCGACGTGCACGGCGGGCCCGTCCACGCCGACGACGACTCCTTCTCCCCGGACACCGCCGCGTGGGTCGACCACGGGTTCGCGGTCGTACGCGTCAACTACCGGGGTTCGAGCGGCTACGGCTCCGAGTGGCGCGACGCCATCGAGGGCCGCCCCGGGCTGACCGAGCTGGAGGACATCAAGGCCGTACGCGACTGGGCGGTCTCCTCCGGCCTCGCCGACCCGGAGCGGCTGGCCCTCACCGGTGGTTCGTGGGGCGGCTTCATCACGCTGCTCGGCATCGGCACCCAGCCGGGCGACTGGTCGGTCGCGGTCGGCATCGTGCCGGTCGCCGACTACGTCGCCGCCTACGACGACGAGATGGAGGCGCTGCAGGCCTTCGACCGGTCACTGTTCGGCGGATCGCCCGCGGACGTCCCCGACCGCTACCGCGCGTCCTCGCCGATCACCTACGTCGACGCGGTCACGACGCCCGTCCTGGTGATGGCCGGCGAGAACGACCCGCGCTGCCCGATCCGGCAGATCGACAACTACGTCGGACGCCTGCGCGAGCTCGGCAAGGAGTACGAGGAGTACCGGTACGACGCCGGGCACGGCTCACTCGTCGTCGAGGAGCGCATCAAGCAGATGGAGGTCACCATCGACTTCGTCCGCCGTCACCTTGGCATGTGATGAGCCTGGAGATCGACTAGCGACCGGCGAGGGCGCGGGCGACGCGGTAGGCCGGTCCACCCGCGTTGATGAAGCCTGCGTGCAACGCGATCGACGATGAGTCGGCGAACTCCAGGGCGACCCGGCCACGCGACAGGATCCGAGTCCTCCGTCGCGCCGAGACAATGGCCTGCCTCGGCATGTCGAACAGTTGCACGAAGAGCTTCACGTCGCGCCTCATCACGAGCAACCGACGATCGGTGATGGCGCAGAACAGGAAGCGTTCATCCTCGGTCGGCGTGTTGAGCCGATCGGCGAACGATCCCCGGTCTCCCGCCAGGATCACCCCGCCGAACACCCTCTTCCAGCTAGGCGATCACCCGCGAAGCCCCCGATAGGTGGAGAGTGCGTCCCGCACGATTCCCTTCATGCCCGGCACGCGTGACAGGCCTACGAGGCGGTCGATCAGCGGCACCGTGCGCTCGACCAGGCGGTACGTCTTGGCGGCGTCCGCGGAGCCGTCGTAGACCCAGTAGAGGATCACGCCCATCGAGTAGAGCCAGAGGAGATCGGGCAGGTCGGCGCGGATCTCGGAGTCGGCCTTGAGCGTGGAGCCCTCGACGACCTCGCGGTACAGCGCGATCGAGGCGTCGCGGATCGGCGCCGACTCACTGCTGAACGGGCTGAGCGGGCTCGAAGGCTCCGCCGCGACCTTGAAGAACTTGCCGGCGAACTCCTTGTACGGCTGGAGCGTGTCGATGCGGGCGCGCACCACGCCGTACAGCCGGGCGCGGAAGTCCCGCTCTCTCGCGAGGACGTCCTTGCACGCCTCGGTGTGGTCGTCCTGCGAGTGCTCATAGTAGAGCTGGATGAGGTCTTCCTTCGAGGCGAAGTAGTAGTAGGCGTTTCCCACCGAAACGCCGGCCTCGGTGGCGATCGCCCGCATCGTCGTTGCCTCGTAGCCCCGCTCACGGAACAGCCGCAACGCGGTCTTGGCGATCAGCTCTTTGGTCTGCTCGGACTTGGTCGGTACTGCCACAGCCGACACTGTACGTCGCGGGCGAGGCGCGGAGGCGCAGGCCAGGTGCCGGTCAGAGTTCGGCCTTCCTTCGGGAAAGTGGCGCGCCCCTTGCCGGAGTGTCGTGCCGTCTGTGACAGATGCTGCGGCTGGCGCATGCGACACGTACGCGGGAGGTTCGATGGTGTTCCGCCTGACCTTCGTCGTCGGCTGCGCCGTGGCGTTCTGCACCGTGACAGCCGGTACGTCCCAGGCACGTACTCATGATCGAAAAGTGGTCTCGGCCGTGATGCATCAACAGGAGGCGGGCGCGCTGCTCCGTGTGGCGGGTCTCCGGTGGATCTCCTCGGGTCACTGCACCCGCCGGACCAATCGGCACTGCACGTCGTTCGACGGCCTGCGGTCCGCGAGCCTCAACGGCATCGTCGACCTGCGGCAGCGCAGCCGCTGCGGGCTCGTGATCTCAGGCGGCACCGAACGCGGGCACAGCCGTATGCGGCTCAGCCACTCCCACGGCTACAAGCTGGACATCCTGCCCAACCGCTGTATCAACCGCTACATCAGGCGGCACTACCGGCATGTCCGGAAGCGCGGAGACGGCGCACGGCAGTACATCTACGCGTCGCGTACGAGGTTCGCGCGCGAGCCCTCACACTGGGACATCACGTTCGTGTGAGGCCAATGTTTCCCGTGAAACCGGGCAGGCCCCGTACGGGCGGCCTGCCCGGCCTCGAGCGGCTCAGCCGGTGAACTCGGCGGCCACCAGCTCGGCGATCTCGGCGGCGTTCAGCGCGGCACCCTTGCGCAGGTTGTCGCCGCACACGAACAAGTCGAGCGCGTTCGGGAAGTCGATCGCCTGGCGAATCCGGCCCACGTAGGTCGGGTCCGTGCCCACGACGTCCGCCGGAGTCGGGAAGACGGCGTTCTCCGGGTCGTCCAGGACGACCACGGTCGGGGCCGCGTCGAGGACCGCCCGCACCCCGTCGACGGTGACCGGCCGGTCGAACGTCGCGTGGACGGCCAGCGAGTGCGTCGTGACCACCGGCACGCGTACGCAGGTGGCGGACACCTTGAGGTCGGAGATGCCAAGGATCTTGCGGGACTCGTTGCGGAGCTTGAGCTCCTCCGAGGCCCAGCCGCCGTCCTTGAGCGAACCCGCCCACGGCACGACATTGAGGGCCAGCGGCGCCGGGAACGGCGACTCGCCGTCGCCCAGCGCGTTCTGGACCGCCTTGCGCACGTCACCGGCGGTCTGCCCGAGCGTACGGTCGCCGGCGACGGCCTCCAGCTCCGCGTAGAGCCGCTCCGTGCCGGCGACGCCCGCGCCCGAGACCGCCTGGTAGGAGGCGACGACCAGCTCGCGCAGGCCGTACTCGGAGTGCAGCGCGCCCATCGCGGCCATCATCGACAGCGTCGTGCAGTTGGGCGTGGAGATGATGCCGCGCGGCCGCTCGCGTACGGCCTCCGCGTTGACCTCGGGCACGACGAGCGGCACGTCGGGCTCCATGCGGAACGCACCGGACTTGTCGACCACGACCGCGCCGCGCTCGGCGGCGATCGGCACCCAGACCTTGGAGACCTCGTCGGGTACGTCGAACATCGCGATGTCGACGCCGTCGAAGACCTCGGGGGTCAGTTCCTGTACGACGAGCTCCTCGCCACGTACCGGCAGCCGACGGCCGGCCGAGCGCGCCGACGCGACGAGCCGGATCTCGCCGTACACGTCTTCGCGCGAGGAGACGATCTCCCGCATCACCGTGCCGACGGCGCCGGTGGCGCCGACGAGGGCGAGCGTGGGCCGGCGTCCGGTCATCGTCCGCTCCCTCCGTAGACGACGGCTTCGACCTGGTCGGTGTCGAGGTCGAAGGCGTGGTGCGCGGCGGCGACGGCCGAGTCGACGTCGTCCTGGTCGACGACCACGGAGATCCGGATCTCCGAGGTCGAGATCATCTCGATGTTGACGCCCGCGTCGGCGATCGACCCGAAGAACTTGGCCGTCACACCGGGGTGGGACCGCATGCCCGCGCCGATCAGCGAGACCTTGCCGATCTGGTCGTCGTAGCGCAGCGAGTTGAATCCGATGCGCTCCTTGATCTTGTTCAGCGAGGACATCGCGGACTGGCCGTCGGTGCGCGGCAGCGTGAAGGAGATGTCCGTACGGTTCGTCGCGGCGGCCGAGACGTTCTGCACGATCATGTCGATGTTGATCTCGGTGTCGGCGAGCGTGGCGAAGATCGTCGCCGCCTCGCCGACCTTGTCCGGCACTCCGACAACCGTGATCTTGGCCTCGCTGCGGTCGTGCGCGACGCCGGAGATGATCGCTTGTTCCATCTGGCTTCCTTCGATGCTGTCCTTGACCCACGTGCCGGTCTTCTGGCTGAACGACGACCGCACGTGGATCGGCATGCCGTAGCGCCGGGCGTACTCCACGCAGCGCAGATGCAGGATCTTGGCGCCACACGCGGCCATCTCCATCATCTCCTCGTAGGAGATCTCCGGGATGCGCCGGGCGGTCGGCACGATGCGCGGGTCGGCGGTGAAGATGCCGTCGACGTCGGTGTAGATCTCACAGACGTCGGCGCCGAGCGCGGCGGCCAGCGCCACCGCGGTCGTGTCCGAGCCACCCCGGCCGAGCGTCGTGACGTCTTTGGAGTCCTGCGAGACGCCCTGGAACCCGGCCACGATCGCGATCAGGCCTTCGTCAATGGCGCCGCGGATACGGCCGGGCGTCACATCGATGATGCGCGCCTTGCCGTGGGAACCGTCGGTGATGACACCGGCCTGGGAACCGGTGAAGGACCGTGCTTCGTGTCCCAGGTTGGCGATGGCCATGGCGAGCAGGGCCATCGAGATTCGCTCACCGGAGGTGAGCAGCATGTCCAGCTCGCGAGCCGGCGGCAGGGGGCTCACTCTGTTGGCCAGATCGATCAGCTCGTCCGTCGTGTCACCCATCGCGGACACGACAACAGCGACCTCATGTCCGTCGCGTTTCGTGGAGACGATGCGTTGGGCGACGCGCTTGATGCTTTCCGCGTCTGCGACGGAGGAGCCACCGTACTTCTGTACGACAAGAGCCACGCGTGCGCACTCCTCGGATCGGGATCAGGTCGGAGCCCGAGTCTACCGAGGTCAGGGGCGCCACCTAAGAGATGGTTTCCCGATATGCGAGATTTACGGTGTTCAGCGCAGCCTGCCGGAAACCTTGCGGCCTATCCCGCGACGGGTTCTTCTATCACGTCAAGCCGTGCGCTCGCGGACATCGCGTACAGCGCGCGCAGGGCCGCACCGGCGTGGTTTCCCCAGTGGTTGAAGTAGCTGTACTGCCACCACCACAGGGCCTCCAGCTTGCGGTCGGCCTCGTAATGACGGCGGCCGTGCACGAGGTCGTTCGCGACGTCGACGAGGTCGTCCGACAGCCGGTACGGCGTGGTGTCCTCGTCCTTGTACGGGTCGAAGACCTCGTTGTACTCGTCGACGTCGAGGAGACGCTCGCCGAGCCCCTGGCGTACGGCGTCGAGGTCCGGGTCCTCGCCGACGTCCGGCTCCCAGTTGTCGGGCAGGATCACGTCGGTGCTGGCGCCGAGCTGCGCGCCGGCCAGCGCGATCTGCGAGACCTCGAGCAGCAGCAGCGGCACCGCGTGCTTGCCCGCCTCACCGCGCGCGACGGCCTCCAGGCCGGTCAGATAGTTCTCGACGTGCTTCGCCACCCGATCGGCGAGCGTGGTCCAGTTGTTCTCAGACATCGAGCAGCCTCCGTCCTTCGAACGCGCGACCGAGGGTGACCTCGTCGGCGTATTCCAGGTCGCCTCCCACCGGCAGCCCGCTGGCCAGCCGGGTGACGGTGAGGCCCATCGGTTTCACGAGCCGGGCCAGGTAGGTGGCGGTCGCCTCGCCCTCGAGATTGGGGTCCGTGGCGATGATCAGCTCGGTGAGCTCACCATCGGCGAGCCGCTTCATGAGCTCCCGGATCCGCAGATCCTCGGGGCCGACACCCTCGATCGGGCTGATCGCGCCGCCGAGCACGTGGTAGCGGCCACGGAACTCACGGGTCTTCTCGATCGCCACGACGTCCTTGGGCTCCTCCACCACGCAGATCACGTGCTGGTCCCGGCGTACGTCACGGCAGATGCGGCACTCGTCGGCCTCCGCCACGTTCCCGCAGACCCGGCAGAAGCGGACCTTGTCCTTGACCTCCTGCAACGCCTCGGTCAGCCGCGTGACGTCGGCGGGGTCCGCGGCGAGCAGGTGGAAGGCGATCCGCTGCGCGCTCTTCGGCCCGACGCCGGGCAGCCTGCCCAGTTCGTCGATGAGGTTCTGAACAACCCCTTCGTACACGGTCCCTCCCCTCTCCTCCGCTTATGTCGTTCGTCACATGCCGGATTCGTCACATTCCGGGCAGGCCGGGGATGCCGGGCAGACCGCCGCCCAGTCCCTCGGCCAGCGGGCCCATCTTCGTCTCCTGGAGCCGCTGAGCCTCTTCACCGGCCGCGTGCACGGCCGCGAGTACGAGATCGGCGATGGTCTCGGCGGTGTCCGCCGGGTCATCGACGTCGATCGCCGCGGGGTCGATGACGAGCTTCATCAGCTCGCTCTGCCCGTTGACGGTCGCGGTGACCAGGCCACCACCGGACGTGCCTTCGACCTCGGTCTCGGCGAGTTCGCGCTGCAGACTCACGAGCTGCTCCTGCATACGCTGCGCCTGCTGCAGCATCTGCTGGATGTTCGGCTGCCCACCGGGTTCCACGGCGCTCTCCTCTTTCGATCGTCCGATGGCACGAGACTACGGGGTTCGCCTCCGATCCGGTACGCGCGCACCCGTGATCGGCGCACGTGCTTCCCGAGGTGGCCGCCACGCGACCGGAGTGGCCCCTGAGGTGAAACGTCCAAGGTGTGCCTGAAGTGGCCGATCGAGAGGATCTCCCGAAGTCTTCGTTCAACCGACCGCCCGGTGACCACCGCACCGCCTCGGCTCATGGTGACCCGCGAAGTCGATCATCGGCTCAACGAGCAGGTCAAGCGTTGTCTATCTCCTGGATGACCTTGCCGCCGAGTACCTGCTCGATGAGCGCCATCCCGGTCAGCACGCTCTCACTACCGGCGTCCGCGTCACCCTCGGGGTCGACCTCGTCGGCCTCGTCCACCGGTTCCGGCGGGGGCGGCACACGGTCCCGGTCCTGGCTTTGGTTCTGCGCGGGACTCGGCGATCCGGTACGGACCGGCGCCTCACGGGGCACCGACGGCGCGGGGACACTCCACCCGTCACCGGGGTCAGGCGGCGGCGGACTCGGCCGCGAACCCTGCCCGGACCCATTGTCGAGAACCGCGTCGATGCGCCAGTCGACCCCGAGGATCTCCTTGAGCGCCTCGCGGAGCACCACGTCCTTACCGCCTGTCGTGAACCCGCGCCGCTTTCCCTCATTCGCGAACGCGAGCGTCAGGACGTCACCCTCCAGCGACGCGACCTCGACGCCCTCCATGAGCACGATCCAAGCGACCTTGCTGCGCTGCTTGACCGCTTCGAGAATGTCGACCCACATGCCACGAATGGCGGAAACATCGACACCCCCAGGCGCCCGAGACTCCCCACCTGAGGCGTCGGTACGCCCGCCACCCTGCGCGGACGGCCCACCCTGGCTTCCCGCCGGGCCTTGGGCCGAGCCATGACCCACGCCGCCCGACGAGCCTTGAGCCGCGCCGTTACCTGCGCCCCCAGCCGAACCTGATCCCGAACCGCGAGCCGGTTCCTGACCCTGGCCGCGAGCCGAGCCCTGTCCCGAGTCCCGGCCTGAGCCATCGGCCGAGGTACCCGGCCATGCGCCACTGCCTTCGTTGGCCCTGCCGCCACCCGAGCTCTCCGCCCAGGTACTACCCGGATCGCCGGCCTCGCGCGCCGCCGAACCTCCGGCCTGCCGATCCGAACCGGCAGCCTCCGAAGGACGAGCCGTCGCCGGCCACTCACCCCGTCCGGCCCCAGTGCTTCCATCTGACGAACCACCTGGCGCAGACCGCTCACCCCGCCCGGCACCCGAGCCCGCCGAACGCCCCGGCGCACCCCCGCCGCCGGCAGCCGCGGAACCTTCCCCGGCCCGGTTATCCACAGGCTCGCCGCGCCCTGTCCCCCCAGCGAAGCCCCGCTGGACAATAGAAGTGGGGTCGGCCCCCTGGGCGGGCGGGGATTGTTCCTGGCGCGCGGACTGTTCCTGGCGCGCGGGTTGCTGGGGTTGGCGTCGTTCTCCCAGGTCCGGGGCCGGCGCCTGCGGGCGGCGTACGGGTGGGAGGTCTTCCGCGGGGGCGCCGCCGCCGATGGCGAAGCGGCGTTCGAGCCGGTCGAGCCGGGTCAGCAGCGAGGCCTCGTCGTCGTACGCACCGGGCAGGAGGATTCGCGCGCAGATGAGTTCGAGGAGAAGGCGGGGGGCTGTCGCGCCGCGCATCTCGGTCAGGCCGGTGTGCAGCAGGTCGGCGGCGCGGGTCAGTTCGGCGAGGCCCAGCCGGGAGACCTGGGCCTGCATGCGCTCGAGCTCGTCCGGCGGCACGTCGAGCAGGCCGGTCGCGCCGGAGTCGGGGACGTTCGAGAGGATCACCAGGTCGCGGAAGCGCTCCAGCAGATCGGCGGCGAACCTCCGCGGGTCCTGGCCGCCCTCCATCACGCGGTCGATCGCGGCGAACACCGCTCTACCGTCGCGCGCGGCGACCGCGTCGACGACCTCGTCGAGCAGGGTGGCGTCGGTGTAGCCCAGCAGCGACACGGCGCGGGCGTACGTGATGCCGTCCTCGCCGGCGCCGGCGAGGAGCTGGTCGAGGATCGACTCGGAGTCTCGGGCGGAGCCCGCGCCCGCGCGTACGACCAGCGGGATCGCGGCCGGCTCGTACGCGACGTTCTCCTTCTGGAGGATCTCCTCGAGCAGCTCGCGCAGCGTGCCTGGCGGGATCAGCCGGAACGGGTAGTGATGGGTACGGGACCGGATGGTCCCGATGACCTTCTCCGGCTCCGTCGTCGCGAAGATGAACTTCAGGTGGGCCGGCGGCTCCTCGACGAGCTTCAGCAGCGCGTTGAAACCCTCGCGGGTCACCATGTGCGCCTCGTCGATGATGTAGATCTTGTAGCGCGCGGCGACCGGCGCGAAGAACGCGCGCTCGCGGAGGTCGCGGGCATCGTCCACGCCACCGTGTGAGGCGGCGTCGATCTCGATGACGTCGATGTGGCCGGCGCCGCTCGGGCTCAGCGCGAGACACGACTCACATTTGCCGCATGGATCCGGAGTCGGACCTTCTTCGCAGTTCAGTGAACGTGCGAGGATCCGTGCGCTCGAGGTCTTCCCGCATCCCCGCGGCCCGCTGAACAGGTAAGCGTGGCTGATGCGGCCGTTACGCAGCGCCTGCTGCAACGGCTCGGCGACGTGTTCCTGCCCCTTGAGCTCGGCGAACGTCGCTGGCCGGTACTTTCGGTACAGAGCCAGACTCATCGGGGGTCCGTCCTCTTCAGAAGCAAAAGGACCCCCCGCACACCCGTCAGAGCCTGCTTATCCTTGCTGCCTTCCGGCCCTGGGGAGGTTCACAAGATGACGCCGTGCGAGGGGTCTCCGTCGAGTCTATGGCATTCAGGCGTGGGCTTAGGCCCGTACGCTCTCGTTCGTGTCAGGGACCCCTGGAGGCACTCACGTGACCATCTTTCACATCGCCGAACGCCCGGACTGGGAAGCGGCCCGCGACGCAGGCGGCCCGTACGAGATGTCCACCCGTGGCCAGACGCTGACCGAGGTGGGCTTCATCCACGCCTCGCGCGACGAGGACCAGGTACGCGCCGTCCGGGGCGCCTTCTACGCGGACCTCGATGACCTCGTACTTCTCGTCATCGACCCCACCGATCTGGACGTACGCCACGAACCCGTCGGCGATGACGTGTTCCCCCACATCTACGAACCCCTACCGATCAGTGCCGTCGTCGGTGTACGGCCACTGCCGCAAACCCGGTAGGCTCTCTCGCGGAGGATTCGCCTAGTGGCCTAGGGCGCACGCTTGGAAAGCGTGTTGGGGGCAACCCCTCAGGAGTTCGAATCTCCTATCCTCCGCCATCACGAGCAGGCATGACGTCGGGCCGGCACCCACAGGGTGCCGGCCCGACGCGCTTTGAGTCCCCGAACCGCAGCACGATGGTGGCCGTGTGCCGCGCTTCCGCGTGCACGCCGTCCGCGCGCTCACCGAACCGCGGCGGCAGGAACTGCCACGACAGGTCGACGAAACGCTCGCGAGTACGCGAGGGGGCGTACAGATCAGCGCGAACGAGATCTCGTGGAATCGTGGCCAACCGATTCTCACGCTGCCTCTCCCTGGGCAACGCACCGCGCCTTCCGCGAGCCCTGCCGCACTCCGCCAGGAAGGTCTCAGCGCCGCCGACATCACGACGGCCTCCGTCAACTGGCACAACTGCCCTGCGGGCAACGACGACAATCGCTGGTACTGCTTCTACCAGGAGCAGGGATTCCACGGCCGACGCCTCCAGTGGAACTGGGCACGATGCGGTAGCAGCACGTATTTCAGCACCTACGGCTTCGGCAACAAGGCCAGTGCATGGGTCAACACCACTCCCAACAAGAAGAAATGGGGGATGCATGTGGCCGTCTGGCAGGCCGCCGGAAATCCCGACTATCTCCTCTGGCAAGAGCCGCCATGGCACCAGGTGTCTTACGTAGGTAAGGGCGACGACAACAAGGCCGACTACTTCGAGGCCTGCCGAGACCTCTGACGGTCCGTATCGAGATGGGTCTTCCATTCGGGCCGGCATCCAGAAGGATGTCGGCCCGTCAGGCTGCTATCGGCGGCCGCGGGGGCCCCACCAGGCGGTGGCGGCGGTGATGACGAGGCCGGCGAGGCTGAGGAGGAGGGCGGCCCGTTCCGGGGGTGCCCACAGGATGGCGGAGACTCCGCCGCCGAGGGCTACGAGGCCGAGGCACCACAGCATCGCGTGGTGCTTGGGCGGCCCTGAGGGTCTGGAGGGTGACCGGCTCACGCGTCCTCCTCGGTCGTTGTCAGACGGGATCTCCGTGCTCACAACCTCTGCTTGCCCTGGGCGTAACCATGAGAGACGTTCTATCGAACAAACTTTCGACTATGGCCAGGGAATCTCCCTCAGCCAGGCCACCGGTGCGGTCGTGAGAGAGGAGGGGAGGATCGGGGTTCCGCAGGACGGACGGAGGGGCGCCGATGGCCGCGTACGACGAGATCGCCGACTGGTACGAACATGAGTTCCTGGACGACGCGGACCCGCTCGGGATCGGGCCGGTCCTGTGCGAGTTGCTCGGTACGGGCGACGGGGTCTGCCTGGAGATCGGCTGTGGCACGGGCGTGCACGCGGCCGGGGTGCGGGCGGTGGGGTGGACGCCCGCCGGTGTCGATCTGTCGCAAGGGATGCTGCGGCACGCGAAGGGTCGTCTGCCGGTCGCCGTCGCCGATGCGAGCCGGCTGCCGGTACGCGACGCGTCCGTGCCGGCGGTGATCGCGATGATGGTGCACACCGACATGCCGGAGTATCCGGCGGTGTTGCGGGAGGTGGCGCGGGTTCTCCGGCCGGGCGGGGTGTTCGTGCACGTCGGGGTGCATCCGTGCTTCTGCGGCGGGTTCGCCGACCGCACCGACGTGGACGCCGTCGTGATCCGGCCGGGCTACCTCGACGCGTACTGGACGAGGGAGTCGTGGACGGACCGCGGGCTGCGCGACAAGGTCGGCGCGGCGCACTGGCCGCTGCCCGAGTTGATGCACGCATTCGTGGACGCGGGGCTGAGGCTCGAACGGTTCGCCGAGTGCGGCGGCGTGACGCCTACGGTGCTGGCCGTCCGCGCCGTCCGCGCCGTCAGGCCGTGACGTCATAGGCGTGCAGCCCGACGAGCACTCCGGCGGTTACGCGTAACACACGAGTTACCGGTAGGCCGAGATCCGAGATGGGCGTTTAGTCCTGATTTATGGGGAGATCTTGCTGAAGCTCGGGGGAGACGGACCACCAACGGGAGGTACGCGATGTTCGCCCCACTCGCGGCGCTCTGCTTCGCCATCGCCCTGCTCGTCGACTGGCTCGGCGCGGGCTCGGACTTCTTCGACTACCAGACGCTCGACACGCTCGGGTTGCTGTTCATCGCCCTGCATCTCGCCGGGTTCGGCACCGGCTACGACTGGCGCAGCCGGAGCCGCGGCTGGCGTACGCGCGGGAGGCGTCGCTGACGGATCTCAAGCGTGCGCCCGTGACGCGGGCGCACGCCGCAGGTCCGCTTCGACGCAGATCAAGGTGTCAACAACTGGCGTGTTCATCGACATCGCCGCTTAAACTGCATGGCGTGATCTTCAAGGCGGTAGGCGAGGGGAGGCCGTACCCGGAGCACAGCATGAGCTCTCGGGACTGGGCCAAGGTGCCGCCACGCCAGGTCCGGCTCGACCAGTTGATCACCACCAAGGCCGGCCTCGACCTCAACTCCCTGCTCGCCGAGGACTCCACGTTCTACGGCGATCTCTTCCCGCACGTCGTGCAGTGGCGCGGCCAGCTCTACCTCGAGGACGGCCTGCACCGTGCGCTGCGTGCCGCGCTCCACCAGCGGGTCATACTGCACGCGCGGGTGCTGGACCTCGACTTCACCCCGTGACTACACGAGCGGTGTCGCCCACTCCAGCATCCGGGGGAACGCCGAACGCCACGCCGCGTAGTTGTGCTGGCCGCCCTTCACGACGAGGAACGGCACCCCGGGCTCGTACTGCTTGATCAGGTCTACGAAGGCCTGCGCCTGCACCATGTCCACCTGCACGCCGTTGCCGGTCATCACCCAGAAGCGCGGCAGCCGGCCGAATGGCACCGAACGCGCCAGGACCTTCAGCGGGGAGTTCGCGTCGCGCAGTGCGGCGTTCCCGGCGAACGGGTCGATCGCCTGCGGCATCCGGTTGGTCCGCAGCGGCTCGAAGTAGCCGCTGAGCGAGGCGGCGACGCCGTACCGGTCGGGGTGGCGCAGCGCGAGGTTGGCCGCGCAGTAGCCGCCCTCGGAGAAGCCCGCGATGCCCCAGCCCGGCCCCGGCGGCTCGACGCGGAGGCGGCGCGCAACGGCGTCGGGCACGTCGGTCGCGAGGTAGGTCTCGTCCTGCTCGCCGTTGACGGCGTTGAGGCACTGCGTGGACCGGTCGAAGCCGCCGTTGGCGTCCGGGATGACCAGCACGACCGGCCGGGCGCGGTGCGCGGCGACCAGCGAGCGCAGCATGCCGGAGATCTTGAGGCGGCCCTCGTAGTCGCTCGGCGTCCCCGGCGAACCATGGATCAGCTCGATGGCGGGGAAGCGACGATGGGCGTACGGCCGCTGGAAGTACTGCGGCGGCAGGTAGATGACGCCCTGGCGGCTGATCCGGCTCTGCGGCCCGGTCAGGTTGGTCTGGAGCGCGAAGCCGTTCTTGCGCACCTGCCGTTTGCGCACGGCCTCGCCGAGTACCCGGTCGAGCCGGTCGCCCAGGTCGGGCACTGAGGCGACGCTCGCCGGCGCCTGGTTGGTCAGGTCACGCCACGCGTCGTCCCAGCTCTCGTAGTAGCCGTAGAAGTGGTTGACGAGGGCAACGCCGAACATCATGGCCGGCGGAAACGCCAGCGCTCCGGCGGTCACCTTGAGCACCAGCGGCCTGGCGCGTATCGCCCAGGTCAGGGCACCGGCGAAGCACAGCACGAACGCGACGAAGATGACGAGTCCCTGCGGACCGAACACGATCCTCCCTCATCCGGCGGCGACCCCGTCCAGCCATCATGACGAGCGCACCGGTGAGTCGGACCGGGTCGGACGTGTACGGTCCGTCAAGTTTCCTTTACCGCCAGTCGGCGGCGAAGGCGCGCGCCGGGTCGGTCACGAGGAGCGTCGTGACGAACCCGTCGCCGAGCCGCCGCGCGAGCTCGGGCCGCAGCCGCCGCAGGAGATACGGCATACCGGGCGCGCCGCGCGCCTCGGTGAGCGCGACGAGCGAGTCGGTGAGCCGCCAGTCGGTGGCGTGATGCATGAACAGGTGGTCGTGCGCGTCGCAGACGTCCAGGTCGCCGGGGGTGACGTCGCCGAGGACGGTACGGACGGCGGTCACCACTGCCGCCCCGGCGCGATGGCCGCCAGCTCGGGCGTCGACAGGTGCAGCACCGTGTAGCGGGTCCCGGCCGTCTCCGGCGGCGTGTGCTCCCACAGCGTGAACCACGCCAGCTCCCACGATCGCGGGTCGACGGCGAGGGCGGCGGAGTGCACGCCGGGGGCCGCCGCGAGATCGTCCAGGGCACGCTCGACCGCCTCGGCGGGGTCGGCGAGGATCGGAGCGGTGCGGAGCGTCGCCGCGCGCGGGACCGACCCGTACGCCGGTCCGTGCGTCAGTGCGGCACCGGTCCAGTGCCGGACCGGCGGGCGCCCGAAGTCGGCGACGATGCCCTGGAACCCGCCGCCGCCCCACAGGAAGCGGTTCATGCCCGCGGTGGAACGCCACAGATAGAACGGGGCGTACTGGTTGACGGGCGAGCCGTCGACGCCGCGCTCGCGGATGAGGTACGCCTTGAGGCCGAGCCCGTCGAAGGCGTCGAGCAGGTGCCCGCGCGTCTCGACCCGGCGGCGGATGATCGTCATGTCGTAGTCGGCGGGCAGCGTGATCTCGTACTGCATCGCGTACACGTCGGGTCTCCCGTCAGGTGAGCAGGCCGAGCACGCCGCTGACCGCGCGGTCGAACGGCTCTGCGGAGTCGGCCGCCTTGGCCAGGACGTATCCGCCCTGCAGGACCGCGATGACGGTCGCCGCGGTGGCGTCGGGGTCGAGGCCGGCGGCCAGCTCTCCGGCGGCCACGCCCTCGGCGATCACCTCGGCCAGCCGTCGCCGCAGCCAGGTGAAGGTCTCCTCGACGGGCCCACGCAGGGCCGGGTCCGCCACGACGTCGGGGTCCTGGGTGAGCCGGCCGATCGGGCAGCCGCGCAGCACGTCGCGCTCGCGCCGCAGGTAGGCGGTGATGCGCTCGACGGCGGTGCCCGGACCGGACAGCTCGGCGTCGGCGGCGGCCCGCAGCTGGGCGGCGGTGCGACGCACGGCTTCCAGCGCCAGGTCGGGCTTGCCGGTGAAGTGGTGGTACATGCTGCCCTGGCCGGCCTCGGCGCGCTGCTGGATGGCCTTGGGGCTGGTCCCGACGTATCCGCGTTCCCAGAGCAGCTCTCGTGCGCTCTCGATCAGTCGTTCACGCGTGCTCATGGCACACAGCGTACATACCAGTAGGTACAACACCCACTCGGAGCATGACAAAGGCCGCTGACCTGTGCCTACAGATCAGCGGCCCTCATGGCGGCGGTGGAGGTGGGATTTGAACCCACGGATGAGTTGCCCCATCACACGCTTTCGAGGCGTGCGCCCTCGGCCACTAGGCGACTCCACCAAGACGGGAGCCTACCGGAAGTCAGGCACCGCTTGAGTCTCTGCGGTCGGCGAAGAATTCGGTGAGCAGGGCCCCGCACTCCTCGGCGAGCACGCCGGCGACGACTTCGGGCCGGTGGTTGAGCCGCCGGTCCCGTACGACGTCCCACAGGGATCCGGCCGCGCCCGCCTTCGGGTCGAACGCCCCGAAGACGACGCGTTCGAGCCGGGCCAGCACGGCGGCTCCGGCGCACATCGTGCACGGCTCCAGGGTGACGACGAGAGAACACCCGGTCAGGCGCCACTCGCCGAGGCGCGCGGCGGCCTCACGGATCGCCACGATCTCCGCGTGAGCCGTCGGATCGCCCGTACGCTCGCGCTCGTTGCGGCCGGCGCCGACGATCTGGCCGGTCCGGTCGAGGACGACGGCGCCGACGGGGACGTCGTCGCCCGCGCGCCGCGCCTCCGCGATCGCCGCTCTCATCGCGGCTTCCATGGCCGGCTCTCTCATTACCGGAGCCGGTCGTACTCCTCGGCGAACCCGGCGTGCTCGGCGATGACTCCCAGCGCGTCACCGGGGAGCGCGCGCTCGCCGAGGTCGGTGAGGCGCGCGGGTGTTGTCCCGAGGTCGGCGAGGAGCGCCGCGTCACCGACGGGCTCGTGGTCACGGGCGTCCTCGGTCTTACCGATCTGGTCGCCGAGCATCTGTGCCAGATCACTGGTCTGGGAGGCACGGGGATCGGAGAGGAAGATCTGGGCATCCTCGCCGTCGTCGAGGCGGACGACGGCGAACCACTCGTCCTCCTGTTCGAGGAGAAGCACGACCATGTCACCGGACGTCTCGACCGCGGTCTCCCGCATGATGTCGGTGAGGTCGTCGATGCCGGCCGCCTCGGTGAGGTCGGCCTCGGTCCCTATCCAGCCGGCGTCAGTGCGCGCGAAGGCGACGGAGAAGTACGACACGTTTCTATTCTTCCCTGAAGACGCCGATCATTCGATCGCCCGATCGAACGCGGGGCCGAATCCGAGCCGCGAGGCGATGCTCGCCAGCATCTCGTCGGGATAGAGGTCGAGGTCGCCGGAGAGGGCGCCGAGCTCCATCTCGTCCAGGCCGAGGTCCGCGAAGATCGACATATCTCCGGCCGGCAGCACCTGGTCGAGGTCCTCGTCATCGGGGATGTCCAGCTCGAGGAAGTCGACGACCTGCCCGGCGAGGGGCCAGTCGACGGACGCCGTCACGTCGGAGAGGAAGACCATCACCTCGTCCGAACGCACCCGCAGCGCGACGAAGAAGTCGTCTCCCACCGCGGCGAGTCCGATCGTGCCCGCCATGCTGGGCTGCTGGCGCAGGGCATGGATCAGCCCCGCGAGATCCTGGGTCAACGCGATGGGAAGCTGTTCTACTTCCCAGGCGTCGTCCTCGCGGGAGACCACGACAGCGAAATCCGCCGTGTCCAATTGCGTCATCTTCACCCCACCAGCGCGCGTCCTGCTCGGGCATCCTGACAGATACGGCGGTGGAACACGCACGGCACGGGGAAACGTGACCCTCAGTTCGCTCGGAACGTGCGCATGCGCAGTGTCGCCCGGATGCGTTCGCGGCGGGATCTTCGGGGACTCACTCGTTCGCGGAGCTCGCGGGCCTCGGCCAGTTCCCGGAGGAAGATCGCGCGTCGGCGCAGCCGATCGCGCACCTCCTCCGGACTCATCCCTTGGTCCATGCCCCGGTACGTTCCCCATGCTCAGATATCCATTCGGCTACCGTCTTCCGATATGAGAACCCTCGTCGTCGAACATCCCCTCGTCGCACACAAGCTGACGACCTTGCGGGACGAGACCACCGACTCCCCCACATTCCGCCGCCTTGCCGATGAGCTCGTGACCCTTCTGGCGTACGAGGCCACACGCGACGTACGGGTCGCCGATGTGACGGTTACCACACCGGTCGGGCCGTCCGAGGGCGTGCGCCTCACCCGGCCGCAGCCGCTCGTGGTGCCGATCCTGCGCGCCGGACTGGGCATGCTCGACGGCATGACGCGGTTGCTGCCGACCGCGGAGGTCGGCTTCCTCGGCATGGTGCGCGACGAGGGCACGCTGAAGGCGACGACGTACGCGACGCGACTTCCCGACGACCTGTCGGGCCGTCAGGTGTACGTCCTCGACCCGATGCTCGCGACCGGCGGCACCCTCGCGGCCGCGATCCAGCTCCTGATGGAGCGCGGCGCGGACGACGTGACGGCGATCTGCCTGCTGGCCGCGCCGGAGGGCATCGCGCACATGGAGCGCACGCTCGCCGAGTGCCCCGTGCCGGTACGCGTGGTCACCGCCGCGGTCGACGACCGGCTCAACGGGAACGGCTTCATCGTGCCCGGTCTCGGCGACGCGGGGGACCGGCTGTACGGCGTCGTGTAGGCGTGTGACCAGTCCCGATCCCCGACTCCGCGTTCAAGATCCGAAGACTACGGGTAGTAGCTCGCTACGGATTGTGATCAAGCGGGTACGCAGGTGCTGCTCGCTCGGCGAGCAGGGGACGTCATGGCCTGGACATACGAGGCGGTAACGGAGAACTTGGCGAAGGACTTCGGCAAGGTTCATCCCGCCGAAATGGTCATCCGATGCGTTGAGGCGGCGCGGCACAGCGCCGAAGAGGTGATCGGCGAAGCATCGCCGGAGCTCGTCGAACGCATCGCGCGCAAGCATCTCGAAGTACTCGCGCTGGCCGCCGCCGAGGGGCACGGCGGCGGCTGAGCCGGGCGCCCCTGACCAAGGACCCTTGCGTGTTTCTTTGCAGGTCCTTCAACGCTTGGTGTACAACTAAGTTGGGTCAGTGGGTCAGGCTTCGGGAGGCACGGTTCCCTTGAAGAAGTACCTCACTTGGGCGATCACGGCCTTTGTGATCTTTTATCTGCTCAAGTCTCCCGCGGGCGCGGCAGGCATCGTGCACACCGCGGCCAGCAGTCTCGCGTCGGCGGGCGACTCGCTCTCCCGTTTCGTGGACGCTCTCTGATGAGGCTCGTGACGCCCGGCGACTCCGCGCCGGCATCGATCCACCGCTATCTCCTGCCGCACGAGCAGCAGGTGATCACGGTGCGACGGCACCCCGCCGTCCTCATGACCCCGATCGGCTTCGTCCTCGGCGGGCTCGTCGTCGCCGGCATCCTCAGCAACGTCATCGCCGACCAAGGCGGCGCCGTCGTCAGCTGGATCTGGTGGGCGTGGCTCATCCTGCTGGCGTGGTTCGTGTGGAAGGTCGCGACGTGGTCCGTGGACTACTTCGTGATCACCAACCAACGCATGCTCCTGACCACCGGGCTCCTGACGCGCAAGGTCGCGATGATGCCCTTGGCCAAGGTCACGGACATGAGCTTCCGGCGTTCGGTCAGCGGTCGGATGCTGGGTTACGGCGAGTTCGTCCTGGAGTCGGCCGGCCAAGATCAGGCCTTCCGGGTCGTGCCGTTCCTCCCGTATCCTGAACAGTTGTACCTCGAGGTCTGCAGCATGATCTTCCCCAACAAGGACGACAGCGACGATTGACCCGAACCAAATAACTTGACCAAGACTCCTACACCTTGTCCAGGTTGTTTGGGTTACTCTCCTTGTGTGGGGTAGTGCACCCCGCAAACAAGGCGTAACCCAATCCGCGTGAAGTCCTTCGGTAAGTGAGTCGAGATGCCGGGTCAAGGAAGCGTCGGTGAGCGGGTCCGCAACCTGCGTCTGAGTAAGCACCTCTCTCAGGCACAGCTGGCCGGGACCGAGTTGTCCGACAGTTACATCTCATTGATCGAGTCGGGCAAGCGAACCCCGACTCCAGCGGTCGTACGGTTGTTGGCGAGCCGGTTGGGCTGCCTGCCGGAATACCTCTCCGAAGGGATCGAGCCCGAGGAGCGCCTGCACCTCCAGGTGCGCGCGCGTCACGCGGAGCTCGCCCTGCTCGGCGGAGACGCACGTCAGGCCCTTGACTGGTTCACTGAGATCCTCGAGGCCGTCGACAACGACCCCGAGCTGATGAAGCGCGCCCGCTGGGGCCGCGCGAAGGCTCTGGAGACGCTCGGCCGCGGCGAGGAGGCCATCAAGGCCCTCGAGGAGCTGCGCGAAGAGGCCGGTCGCGACCGTGCCCGCGCCGGCTGGCTGCCCGTGATCGTCGTTCTCGCCCGTTGTTACCGCGCCGCCGGCGACCTCGGCCGCACCATCGCGCTGGGCGAGACGGCGCTGAACCGCCTCACCGAGCTCGGCCTGCTCAGCGGCGAGGACGCCGCCGAGGTCGGCCGTACCCTGATCGCCACCTACCTTGACCGCGGTGACGCCACGCAGGCCCGCGAGCTGGCCGAAGGCCTTCTCGACGCCAGCGAGCCCGACCGCGCGATCACCGTCTCGGCCTACGTGGACGCCAGCCGCCAGGCCCTCGCCGAGGGCGAGGCCGGCGAGGCACTCTACCTGGCCGAGCAGGCGCTGGCGCTGCACGTCGGCGGTGACCTGGCCAAGGCGCGTGCGCGCCTCCAGGTGACCTCGGCCCGTACCTTCCTGCCCGCGGACGCGTCGCCGGTCTCGGCGGGCAAGGCGCTGACGCTCCTCCAGGAGGCAGAGCCGGTCCTGACCGGCACTGACTCCGCCGAATGCCTGATCGAGATGGCCCGCTCCAAGGTGCTGCTCGGCGAGCCGGCCGCGGCCGTGTCCGTCGCGGAGCGCGTGCTCACCGACCTGGCGGCACAGCCGGAGACCTCCGTCACGACCATCCGGGCCCGGCTCATGCTGGCCCAGGCGCTGGTGGCGACCGGGTCGCGCGATGGGGCGCTGGCCGCCCTGCGGGCCACCCGCGACGAGCTGGCCGGCCTGCCGACCTCGCGGGCGACCGCGCGGGTCTGGCGGGAGCTGGGCGACCTGTTCGGCACCGCGGGCGACTCCGAGGCGATGATGGACGCCTACCGCAGGGCACTGGAGTCCGCCGGGCTCCGGTCGAGCCCGCAGCACTCCGACATCGTCGTGGACCTGGGTACCCGCTGACCTGATCCGGTCACGCGGCCACGTCTTGAACGAGCCGGCGCTCCCCGCGAGGGGGGCGCCGGTTCGTTCGTTCCGGGCCCGATCAGCCCGTCGTGACGAGGCCGACTCCGGCCACGGCGATGACCAGGCCGAGGCGCTGGATCGGCCTCAGCCGCTCGCCGTACACGATCCGGGCGAGCAGCACGGTGCTGGCCGGGTAGAGAGAGCTGAGGACGCCGGCGACGCTGAGCATCCCGGCGCGTGCGGCGAACACGTACAGGCCGTTGCCGACCATGTCGAGCGCGCCGGCCAGGACCGCGATGCCGATCGTCACGCGGTCGCGCAGCAGGGCAGCCGGGCTCCGGCGCAGCGCGAGCGCGACGACGGCCACGACCAGCAGCCCGGCGAACTTCGAGATCGTCAGCGGCCACAGGGTGCCGTCGTCGCCCAGGTGCACGAGGACGAAGAACGCTCCGAAGCACGTCCCGGCGATCACCGCGAGCACGGGCCCGTCGCCGAGCCGCATCGGGCCGTCCGTCTTCTCCACGCTGACCAGGCAGATCGCGACCAGGCAGAGCACCACGCCGACGAGCGTCTCCGTGGTGAGCCGGTCGCCGCGCGCCACCCCGACGACGGCCGGGACCAGCGCGGCCATCAGCCCGGACACCGGCGCGACGACGCTCATCGGGCCGTGGGCCAGCGCGCGGTAGAAGACGAGCAGCCCGCCGCCGCCGGCGACTCCGGAGGCGGCACCCCAGCCGGCCGCGCCCGCGTGCAGGGGGCCGCCGACGACCGCCACGACACCCAGCAGGAGCACGAGCCCGGCGGGCAGACTCACCAGCAGGACCGCCATCGAGTCACGCCGCCGCGACGCGGCACCGCCGCAGAAGTCGGCGGCGCCGAACACGATCGCGGAGCACAGCGCGAAAGCGATGATCATGACGTGACGATGCGCGTGCTGATCACGACACCCGGCGAGATCTCCTCCAGCATGGCGGCCAGCCGCTCACCGGCCGAGGCCAGCCGGTCCAAGGAGTACGGCTCCAGCCGTTCCAGGAGGAACAGGGCGTTCTTGGTCTGCTCGGTGATGAGGGTGCGGGTGCACTGCCGCCAGTTCCAGCGGCGGCAGGTGACGCCGGCGTCGTCGCGCCACACGACCTCGCCCGGCTCGGGGTGCTCGACGATCGGCTCACCGTTCTTGACCGTCGCGAACGACTCGTCGCCGGTCGCGCGGACCAGCCGGGCGTGCCCCTCGTACGCGTCGAGGTCCTCGCCGCCGATCGGCAGCTCGTGGCCGACGCTCACCGCGTTGTAGGCGTCCACGACGCGGTTGATCGCGGGCAGCTCGGGGCGCCGGAGCAGGGCGTCGACGGACGGCCGGGCGCGCTTGGGGTTCACGCCGAACCCGCGGTACGCCTCGCGCCACGCGTCGACGTGCGTGCCCGGCTCCGGCATGGCCTCCGTGATGTACGCGCCGTCGGGCGCGCCGTTCGCCAGTCCCTCGGCCGTCATCAGCAGCACCGCGAAGTCGGGACGCAGCGCGTACACCGCATCGTCGACGACGATCTCCTCAAGCATCGGGGTCTCCCCTGGTTCCCGGTCGGTCGGATTAGCGTACCGTGGAGTGCAATCAAATGACCATTTAGGGGTGTGAACCTTGACGGACAAGGTCGGCGACGCGGTCGCCCGCACCGTACGCTCCCTGCGCGCCGCGCACGGCTGGAGCCTTGACCAGCTCGCCGCGCGGGCCGGGGTCAGCAAGGGCGTGCTGGTCGCGCTCGAGCAGGCGCGCGGCAACCCCAACCTCGGCACGCTCATCCGCGTCTCCGAGGCCCTCGGCGTGGCGCTGACCCGCCTCGTGCAGGTGGAGGAGGACCCGCCGATCCAGCTGTTCCCCTCCGCCCGTCACGTCGTGTTGTGGAACGGGCCGTCGGGCGGCAGCGGCACCCTGCTGGCCGGTAGCGATCCCCGTCCCTCGATCGAGCTTTGGCGCTGGCGGCTGTGCCCTGGCGAGTGCCGCGACAGCGAGCCGCACACCCCCGGCACCCGCGAGATCATCACCGTCGAGTCGGGCGTGCTCGGCCTGTCCGTCGACGGCAAGCGCATCGAGGTGTCGGCGGGCGACGCCGTGGTCTTCCACGGCGACCGGCCCCACTCGTACGCCAACGACGGCGAGTCCGACGTCCGGTTCGTCCTCACGGTGATGGACCCGTGATACCTCAGGGGTACGCGCCGGTCGACTCTCGCGGGTGACGCGGGCGACACGGTCCGCTCCATAGCGTGAAGCCTCCTGGATCTTCGAAGGAGGCAGTGGATGTTGGGATCCGCACGAACGCTGGGCAGCGTGCTCGCCCTGGCCGCGACACTGGTGTCGGCCCCCTCACACGCGGCGCCCGTCCAGCGGGCGCTGGACCGGCTGACCACCGTGGACCACGTGCCCGGCGCGTTGGCGGCGATCGGCGACGGGCACGGGCGCACGACGGTGCTCACGAGCGGCGTCGCCGCCGTCGGCACGACCGCGCCCGTGCCGGCCGACAGCAGGTTCCGCATCGGCAGCAAGACCAAGACGTTCGTCGCCACGGTCGTCCTGCAACTCGTCGGCGAACACCGCGTCGCGCTCGACGCCCCCGTGGACCGATACCTGCCGGGCGTGGTGCGCGGCAAGGGCGGCGACGGCCGGCAGATCACCGTGCGCGAACTCCTCCAGCACACCAGTGGCCTGCCGGACGTGACCGACCTCATCGACCTGCGCGACGCCATCGCCCATCCGCTCCGGCACTGGGACCGCGGCGCCATGCTCAAGCTCGCGCTGGACAGCCCGTCGCTCTTCCCACCCGGTACCTCATATTCGTACTCGAGCACGAACTACCTCGTCGCGGGGCTGCTCATCGAGAAGGTCACCGGCCGGACGTACGGCGAGGAGATCGAGAACCGGATCATCCGGCCACTCGGCCTGACCGGGACGTACGTCCCGGTCGACGACCCGGACATCCCCGGCCCGCACCCGCACGGGTACGCCCGGCTGGATCCGTCCACGCCGGACCTCCTCGAACGGACCCGGATCAACCCGTCGATCGCGAACTCGGCGGGCGGAATGATCTCCACCGGGTCCGACCTGAACCGCTTCTACGACGCGCTCCTGCACGGCAGGCTGCTGCACCCGGCCGAGCTGCGCGCCATGATGACCACCCGGCCGACCGGCGGCGACTCCGGCCAGGGGTACGGGCTGGGCCTGGTGTCCACGCCGCTGTCGTGCGGCGGTGTCTACTGGGGCCACGGCGGCGACATCATCGGGTTCGAGGTCGCCGGCGGCGCCACCACCGACGGACGGCAGGCGGTCGTGATGGCCACGCTCGACCCCGGCTCCGAGGCCCAGGACGATGACATGGCGACCGCCGTCGACACCGCGCTCTGCCACGGCGCTCAGTAGCGCGTACCGACCGCCGGAGGGACCTCGTCGAGCTCGGCGAGGTCTTCCGGCGCGAGGTCGACCCCGGCCGCGACGGTGTTCTCGTGGAGGTAGCGGCGTTTCTTCGTACCGGGGATCGGGACGACGTGCTCGCCGTGCGTGAGGGTCCAGGCGATGGCGACCTGCGCGGGCGTCGCGCCGAGCCGCGCGGCGACCTTGCGTACGACGTCCACGATGCGGAGGTTCTGCTCGAACGCCTCGTACTGGAAGCGGGGCAGCCGCCCGCGGAAGTCGCCCTCCTCGAAGTCGGCCGCCGTGATGACACCGCTCAGGAACCCGCGTCCGAGCGGCGAGAACGGTACGAAGACCGCCTCGTTGTCCGCGCACCACCCGACGACGTCGCCGGGGCCGTCGGCGTCGCCGCCGAGGGGGTCACGGGTCCACAGCGACAGCTCGGACTGGATCGCGGCGACCGGGTGGATGGCGTGCGCCTCCGCCGCCTGCTCGACGTCGACCTCGGACAGGCCCAGGTGGCGGACCTTGCCCTCGGTCACCAGCTCGGCCATCGCGCCCCACGTCTCGGCCAGCGGCACCGCCGGGTCGACCCGGTGGAGGTAGTACAGGTCGATGACGTCGGTGCCGAGGCGCCGCAGGCTCGCCTCCACCCCCTCGCGCACGTGCTTCGGAGAGCCGTCGCGGAGGGTCTTGCCGGAGTCCGGGTCGACGACGAGGCCGACCTTCGTACAGAGGACGACCCGATCACGGATGTCGTCGAGGGCGCGGCCGACGAGCAGCTCGTTGTGCCCGACGCCGTACAGGTCGCTGGTGTCCAGGAAGGTCACGCCCAGCTCGACGGCCTCTTTGATCAGCGCGACCGACTCACGGTCGTTCCGCTCAGAGGCCGCATACCCGGCGCTCATCCCCATGCAGCCGAGCCCGATCGCGCCGACGTAACGGCCCGCGACTTTCTTCATCTCGGTCGATCCTTTCTGGTGCCGAACACGCCGCGAGTGGCGGTGGCCACCTCGCGGCACCCTGAGGTCCGCGCGGATCAGCCCGGTCCTGTGACGCCAGGATTACCGTGCGCATGGGATCCAGGATGCCGAGTTTTGGGAAGATGCGGCTTACGCGAGCCTTCATCGTGTCCTCGGGGCCACAGACTTTTGCAGCGATCTCCCGCTGGACAGACGCTTGGAGCAGGCAATTAAGCTACGCGGCATGCGCATCCTCGTGACCGGCGGCGCCGGCTTCATCGGCTCACACCTCACCGACGTCTTCCTGGCGAACGGCGACGAGGTGAGCGTGCTCGACGACATGTCGCGCGGGCGCCCCGGCCGCCTCGACCCGTCGGTCGCGGTGCACAAGGCCTGCATCATCGAGGTCGAGGCGCTGCGTAACGTCGTCGAGGCGGTGCGGCCGGACCTGATCTGCCACCTCGCGGCCCAGATCGACGTACGGGTCTCGGTGGCGTCGCCCGCCGACGACGCCGCGGTCAACGTCATCGGCACGATCAACGTGCTGGACGCGGCGCGCTCCGTCGGCGCGCGGGTGCTCTTCGCCAGCACCGGTGGCGCGATCTACGGGACCGAGGCGCCGGTTCCGTCCTCGGAGGGCGACCTCGCGGCGCCCGAGGCCCCCTACGGCACCGCGAAGCTGTGCGCGGAGCACTACCTCGGCCTCTACAACCGCCTGTACGGCACCACGCACTCCGCACTGCGCCTCGCCAACGTCTACGGCCCGCGCCAGGACCCGGCCGGGGAGGCCGGCGTGGTCGGCATCTTCTGCGGCCGTACGACACGCGGCGAGCGACTGACGATCTTCGGTGACGGCCAGGGGACCCGCGACTACGTGTACGTCAGTGACGTCGCGGAGGCGTTCCTCGCGGCGTCGCGCACCGAGCGGGCCGGCATCTGGAACATCGGTACGGGCCGCGAGACCACCGTGCGCGGCCTCGTCGACCTGGTCGGCCGGGCCTCGGGCAAGGCCATGGACCCGATCTTCGCGGACCCACGGGCGGGCGAGGTGCGCCGCAGCGCGCTCAACCCCGAAAGCGCTCAGCGCGTCCTGGGCTGGTCGCCGCGAACCGACCTGGCCGACGGCATCGCCGAGACCTACCGCTGGGTCGAGGCGGGATCGCCGGACCGCGCGGGACGTTGATCGCGGATCCGGAAGTGGTACCCGTGTGACCAGGTGAAGCCGGCGCGTTCGTAGAGTGAGCGCGCCGGTGCGTTATCGCGTTCGACCTGGAGGTACAGGCGGTGCGCCCCGGCGCGCGCCGCCCACCGGGCCCCGGCGCCCAGCACGGCCTCCGCGACGCCCTGGCGGCGCCGGTCCGGCCGGGTCGCCATCGCGAAGGCGCCCGCCCACTCCCCGTCGGCGGCGAAGATCCCCATGCCGAACGCACGACCGCCGTCCGGCACGGTCACGAACGCCGCCGGCGCGGCGATCCGGGAGATCACCTTCTGGCCGACCTGCGCGCTGTCGTCGTGCTCGTCGAGTTCGGCGAAGACGTCCACCCACGCGTCCGGACGCTCGGCGAGGTCGGCGTCCGCCTCACGCGTCGCGGCGATGACGTCGGCGGTGAACGCCGTGAGCACCATCGTGGGCGCGTCGACCCGGTAGCCGCGCGCGGCGAGGAGCGTGTCAAGGTCACGGTGCGTCTCGTCCGGCCCGACCTGTACGAGCACGGGACGGCCGCGCTCGCCGTAGAACGCCTCCAGCTCCTCGATCGCCGGCTCCGACGGCGGACCGGCCGGCGGCACGGCGGAGTTCGAGCGGCGCCGGCGTACGCCGGGGGTGTGCCGCAGCAGCCAGCCGCCGCGCTCTTCGGCCACCTCGGCGGGCCAGGCCGCGATCGCACGGCGTTCGACCTGCCGGACGACCGAGTTCCGGCACAGGTCCACGAGGCCGGGGACCAGCCCGGCGAGCGTGTCCTGGTCCTGTGGCCGCGCGGGTTCGTACTCGGTGACGCCGAGTCCGGCGATCTCGTGGCGTTCGGCGAGGGCGGCGACCATCGCGGTGAGCCGCTCGGTGGTCAGCCCGCCGGGCTCTGGCACGCCGACGGACCCGAAGACCTCGGGGTCGAGGACGTCGAGGTCGACGTGGACGTAGACGGCGCCCGCGCCGGCCACCGCGTCGACCAGCGCGGGCGGGTCGGCGACGATGGGGATGCCGGCCTTCGCGGCGTGCTCGCGCTCGGCCGGGTCCAGGGCACGTACGCCGGCGAGGACGACCTGCGCGGGCCGCAGCGACCGGTCCGGCACCAGCTCCGCGGGCCCCTCGCCCAGCAGCGTGCGCAGCACCATCCCGTGGAACGCGCCCGACGGCGACGAGTCAGGGGTGTTGAGGTCACCGTGCGCGTCGAACCAGACCACCGTCAGCCGGTCGCCGTGGCGGCGCAGGGCCTCGCTGATCGGCGCGAGTTCGACGCCGCAGTCGCCGCCGACCGTGACCGTGAACCTGCCGTGCGCGCGGCGCAGCGCCTGGCGGGTACGTGCGAGGATCGCGGCCAGCGCGGGCGTACCCGTGTCGTTGCCGACCTCGATCCGGTCGCGGTGTGCGGCGCCGACGAGGCCGGCGAGCAGCCCCGCGCCCGCGCGCAGCCGGTGGGCGGTGGCCGAGGACGACCCCTGCCACTGGGGCACCTCGACGACGGCAGGCTCCGGCACTCGCGTCTCCCTTCCCGCAGGCGGGAGCCTAGGGCATGTCCGGTGGGTCTTGGCCGACATGCCGCAGAGACTGTTGGGAACCCCATGCCCTACTGCGCGGCACCCGGGCGACGCCTCGCCGCGTTGTCGTCGGTCGCCGGCCAACACCAGGCCGGCCGCCTCTGGGACGGCGTGCTGCTCGTGACGGGCACGGACGGCTTCTTCGAGCTGAAGCACGCCCGCACCCGCTCACCGACGTGGACTAGGGAATCAGGACGATCTTGCCGCGGGTATGGCGCTGCTCCAGCTTCCGGTACGCCTCGCGCACCTCCGACAGCGGGTACGTCCCGGCGACCGGCACCTCGAGGCGCCCGTCCGCGACCGCCTGGAGCAGCTCGGCGAGCACGTCCGCGCTCGCCGCGTCGATGTTGCCCTCCGCCTTCACCCCGTACTTCTCCACGGCGGGGAAGTCGATGATCGTGTCGATCCGATCGGGGCGTACGCCCAGGTCAAGGGCCATCTTCACGTAGCCGGAGCCGAACGTGTCGATGAACGCGTCGACCCGGCCGCCGGACGCCGCGCGCACCCGGTCGGCGACCCCGTCGCCGTACGCGACCGGCACGACGCCGTGGCCCTCGAGCCACGCGTGGTTGGCCTCGCTCGCGATCCCGATCACCGTGGCTCCGGTGTGGCGCGCGAGCTGGACGGCGAGCGAACCCACCCCCCCGGCCGCCCCCGACACCACGACCGTGTCGCCCTTGGCGAGGGCGACCGCCCGCACCGCCGCGTACGCCGTCGTGCCCGCGACGAACAGCCCGCCCGCGACCTCCCACGGCACCGACGCCGGGCGGGGCGTCAGGTCACCGGCGTCCACGACCACGAGCTCGGCCTGGCTCGCCCGGTCGTGGGTGAACCCGACCACCTCGTCCCCGGCCGCGAACCCGTCGACGCCCGTACCGGCCTCCTCGACCACACCGGCCAGGTCGCTGCCCTGCCCGGACGGGAACGTCGCCGGCCACCGCTCCGCGAAGACCCCCTTGCGGATCGAGGCCTCGCCCGGGTTGATCCCCGCCGCCTTCACCCGCACCAGTACCTGCCCGGCCCCGGGCACCGGCCGCTCCACCTCGACGACCCGCAGGACCTCGACACCGCCGTACTCCTCGAACCTGACCGCCTGTGGCATCGCCGTTCTCCCCTCAGTGACACTCGACGGGTCTGCACAACACCGGACACCCCACGGCTCTTCCGACCTGGCAGACTCTTCGTCATGGCTTGGGAACCGCCCGACGGATGGCCCGTCCTGGCGTTCGAGAGCGCAGGGGCGTTCGAGTCCTGGCTCGACCACCATCACGCGGACCGGCCCGGGCTGTGGGTGAAGTTCGCCAAGAAGGGGCGCGGCATCCCGTCGGTCGCCTTCTCTGAGGCCCTCGAGGTCGCGATGTGCTTCGGCTGGGTCGACTCGAAGATGCACGGCTACGACGAGGACTACTACGTGCTGCGCTACCAGCCGAGACGTCCGCGGTCGAACTGGTCCGCGAGCAACAAGGACCTGGCCGAGCGCCTCACCGCCGAGGGCCGGATGCGCCCCGCCGGCCTCGCCCAGGCGGAGGCGGCCAAGGCCGACGGGCGCTGGAACTCCTCCTGAGTCACTCGGGCCGGGGGTCCCACCGGAACCGGCGTACGGCCACGACCGTACCGATCGCGCCCCAGGCGAGGAGCACGCCGAGATCCCGCCAGTCGACGCCGGGGTGCCCGGCGAAGGGGCCGAGCAGCGCCTGGTTGAACGGCCGTACCGGCAGGGCGCCGGAGACGTCGTTCAGCACGCCGGAGTGGATCGGGAGGTACGTCCCGGAGACGAACACGAGCGGGAACAGGATGACCTGGACGACCGACGGCGCTGCCTCGGCGTTGCGGATCAGCGACGCCACCGCGACGCCCAGCGCGCAGAAGCTCGTCGCCCCGAGCACGAGCGCCAGCGCGATCGCGGGCCAGGACGCGAGGCCCGGTACCGGCACGCCGTAGAGCCGGCCGACACCGACGATCAGCACGACGTCCACGACGCTGACCATGACGCAGTGCGCCAGCAGCCCGAGGAAGTACGTCCACGCAGGCAGCGGCGTCGCGCGTACCCGCTTGAGGATCCCGTTCTGGCGCCGCGTCGAAAGCACGATCGCGAGCTGGCTGTAGCAGGAGCCCAGCACGGACATCGCGGCGATCGTCGGCACGTAGTACCCGAGGGCCGACATCCCGTAGAAGTACGCGTTCTTCTCCCCGCCGCCGAACATCGCCCCGAAGACCGTGATGATCACGACCGGGAAGACGAACGTGAAGAACGCGCTCTGCGGGTTGCGCCAGAACGACAGTTGCTCGTAGCGGACCTGGTGCCACAGCATCATGACGCGGACCTCCCGGTCAGGTTCAGGTAGACGTCCTCCAGGCTCGGCCGGTCGACCGTGAGCCGGTCCAGCACGACGCCGCGCCGCAGCGCCCAGTCGGTCAGCCCGTGCAGCGTCCCGGTCGGCTCGGCGGTCTCCACCGTGACCAGGCCCTCGCCCGGAACCGCGGCGACCGGCAGGTCCGCGATCGCGCACCCGTCGGGCAGCGCGAAGCGGATCCGCGTCCGCGCGGTGTCGCGCCCACCGACCGTCGACGGCGTCCCCTCGGCCACGATCCGGCCCGCCGAGATCACCGCGACCCGGTCGGCCAGCGCCTGGGCCTCGTCCATGTAATGCGTGGTGAGCAGGATCGTGGTCCCCGCGTCGCGCAGATCGCGTACGAGGCTCCACGCGCTCCGCCGGGCGTTCGGGTCGAACCCGGTCGTCGGCTCGTCCAGGAACAGCAGGCGCGGGTCGCCGATCATCCCCAGTGCCAGGTCCAGGCGGCGCTTCTGGCCACCGGAGAGCGCCTTGACCTTCCGCCGCTCCTGTCCCGCGAGCCCGACCAGCCCGATCACCTCGTCGACGTCGCGCGGCGCCGGGTAGTAGCCCGCGTTGCGGGCGACCGTCTCGCGGACCGTCAAGTACGGCTCGACCGCGATGTCCTGGAGTACCAGCCCGACCTGCTCGCGCGGCGCACGCTCGCCGGGGTCGGCGCCGAGCACCTCGACCCGCCCGCCGTCACGGGCACGGAACCCCTCGAGGATCTCCAGCGTGGTGGTCTTTCCCGCGCCGTTCGGGCCGAGCAACGCGAAGATCTCCCCGTCCGCGACGTCGAAACTCACCCCGCGCACGGCCTCCACCGCGCCGTAGCTCTTACACAGGTCCTTCACGACGACCGTACGCACTGGACCTCCACCGACACGTCGAGGTGGCGCCCGGCCAGCCCGCGGTACGCGGTCACGCCGAACACGGTCCGGTCGACGCGCATCGCAGCGCGGACCGTGAACGCGCCCGGCGCCACCTCGGCGAGCTCTACCGGCAACGCGACCAGCCGGGCCACGCCGCGTACCGTCAGCGTGCCGGTGAGGACCCGGCCGTCCAGTCCGTCGGCGGCGAACGTCATCACCGGGTGCCGATCGGCGTCGAGGAGGCGCGCCGACCGTACGTTCTCGTCGCGCTGCGCGTTGCCGGTACGGAAGCTCGCCGTCTCGATCTCCATCTGGACGCTCGGCGGCTCGGCGACCTCGACCGTCCCCCGGCGGATCGTGAACGATCCGCTCACCGATCCGAGCCCGAACATGTGCCGGGTACGGAACCGTACGGTCGAGGTGCCGGTGTCGATCGCGTACCGGCCCGGCTGTGGTGTCTGCATGCGCCCATTGCACGCCGTGCGGTGTGCCGCGCGGCAGGGCGAGGCGTCGGTCATCGGGACGACGAAGTTCGGGACGTCATGCGACTTTCGTAGGGTCCGGCTTCGGCGCCCGGCCCGCGCGCGTTCGGATGACATACCGTGAGCGGCATGACTGACGGATCGTGGCTTCGCCGCCACCGTCTCGCGGTGGACGTGGCGATCGCGGTCTTCTTCGTCCTGCTCGACACCGGGACGACGCTGGTCGGCGCGACGTGGTGGCCGGCACACCCCGGCACACTCGCCTGGGTCATGCTGGGCGTGCAGGCGCTCGCCTGTCTCTCGCTGGCCGCCCGCCGCCGCGCGCCGCTCGTCGTCCTCGCCGTCCTGGGCGCCTTCACGCTCGCGGTGACGCTGCTGATCTCTCCGTTCGGCGCGATCAACCCGGCACCCCACGGGACCGTTTGGGCGCCCTTCGCGACGACGCTCGCGGCGTACGGGCCGGTCTTCTACCGGCAGCGCCGCCGCACCGCGTACATCGCGCTCGCGGTCTTCACCGTCATCGTCGCGCGAGCCTGGGAGCCGTCGATCACGATCATCACGATCGGGCTGCTCCGCACCGCCGTCGGGCCGCTCCTCGCGCTGTACTTCGACACCCGGAGGCGGCTGGTGCTCGCGCTGACCGAACGCGCCGAGCGTGCCGAACGCGAACGCCACCTGCTCGCCGAGCAGGCCCGCGCCGAAGAACGCGCGCGGCTCGCCGGAGAGATGCACGACGTCGTCACCCACCGGGTGAGCCTGATGGTGCTACAGGCCGGCGCGCTGCGGATGACGGCCGCCGACGACGCCACCCGGCAGGCGGCGGAAGAGCTGCGCGCGGCGGGCTGCCAGGCGCTGGACGAGCTGCGCGACCTGGTCGGCATCCTGCACACCACGCCGCAGGGCGACGAGGCACCCTCGGCGTCGGACTTCGCCGCGCTCGTCGCGGAGTCGGCCGCGGTGGGGACGCCCGTTGAGCTGATCGAGGACGGCGACCCCACGCTGGCCTCGCCCGTGGTCGGGCGCACGGCCTACCGGATCGTACGGGAGGCGCTGACCAACGTGCGCAAGCACGCGCCCGGCGCGGAGGTGGTCGTACGGGTCGAGTACGGCACCGCGCAGGTACGCCTCTCGATCCGCAACACACCGCCGACCGGCCGCCCCGGCGGCCTGGCCCGTACCGGCTCCGGCCTGGGCATCGCCAACCTCCGACGGCGCATCGAACTCGTCCACGGCACGCTCCAGGTCGGACCCGAACCCGACGGTGGGTTCGGCGTCGAGGCCACGCTGCCGGCGTACGTACCGACGGCGGTGTGAGTGTGGTCCGCGTGGTCGTGGTGGACGACGAGCCGATGGTCTGCGCACATCTGAAGACGATCCTCGGTTCGTCCGCCGACATCGAGGTCGTCGACGAGGCGCACGACGGTGCCGCCGGCGTCGCCGCGGTCACCCGCAGCCGGCCGGACGTCGTGCTCATGGACCTGCGCATGCCGGGCATGGACGGGCTCGCCGCGATCGAACACATCGGCCGCCTCCCCGACCCGCCGGTCGTGGTCGTGCTGACGACCTTCGACGCCGACCAGTACGTCCTGCGCGCCCTGCGGGCCGGCGCCGCCGGGTTCCTGGTCAAGTCCACGCCGCCGGAGGACCTGATCGGGCTCGTCCAGGTCGCCGCCGCCGGGCATACCGTGCTGTCCCCGGCCGCCGCCCGCCGCCTGGTCGCGGTCTCCACCGACAGCCTCTCGGCCCGCGACCGCGCCCGTCAGCTCGTCGGCTCGCTCACCGAACGCGAGGTCGAGGTCCTGACCGGCCTCGGCGAGGGCCTGTCGAACGCCCAGATCGCGGCCCGGCTCTACCTCTCGGAGGCGACCATCAAGGGCTATGTGTCGCGCATGCTGGACAAGCTGGGTTGCGCGAACCGTACCCAGGCAAGCCTGATCGCCCACGACGCGGACATCGTCGGCCCGTAGAGTTCGAACGTGGACTGGCAGACGTGGCACGACGACTACGAACGTCCGGACTCATCGCTCGCGCGACGGCTGAGAGCCGTCCAGGACCAGATCCGGCTGGCGCTGGACGCCGCCCCTTCCGGCCCGCTGCGCGTGATCAGCCTGTGCGCCGGCCAGGGACGGGACCTGCTCGAAGTCCTGGCCGACCACCCACGCCGCGCGGACGTACGTGCGCGGCTCGTGGAGGTGGACGCCCGCATCGCGGCGTACGCCTCGGCCGCCGCCGCGCGGCTGGATCGGGTCGAGATCGAGGTCCTGGTCGGCGACGCCGCGCTCACCGACCACTACCGCGACCTGGCGCCGGCGGACCTCGTGCTGGTCTGCGGGGTGTTCGGCAACGTGACCTCCGAGGACGTCGAACGCACCGTGGACTGCTGCACGCAGCTATGTGCGGCCGGCGGCACCGTCATCTGGACCCGGCACCCGGACCCACCGGGCCGTGTACCGCAGGTCTGCGAGTGGTTCGAATCTCGCGCCTTCACCCGCGTGTGGGTCTCCGACCCGACCGAGAACTTCGGCGTGGGCGTCCACCGCTTCGCCGGTGAGCCGCAGCCCCTGCTCCCGGGCGTGCGGATGTTCGACTTCGTGGGATACGACGTCCTCGACCGTCAGTGAGCCATGTCGACGAAGCGGCTGTAGTGCCCCTGGAACGCGACGGTGACGGTCGCGGTCGGCCCGTTACGGTGCTTGGCCACGATCAGGTCCGCCTCACCCGCCCGCGGTGACTCCTTCTCGTACGCGTCCTCACGGTGCAACAGGATGACCATGTCGGCGTCCTGCTCGATCGAGCCCGATTCACGCAGGTCGGACACCATCGGCTTCTTGTCCGTACGTTGCTCGGGACCTCGGTTGAGCTGGGAGAGCGCGATGACCGGCACTCCGAGCTCCTTGGCCAGCAGCTTCAGCGACCGGGAGAACTCCGAGACCTCGACCTGGCGGCTCTCGACGCGCTTGCCGGACTGCATGAGCTGCAGGTAGTCGATGATGACCATCCGCAGGTCGTGCTGCTGCTTGAGCCGCCGGCACTTGGCCCGGATCTCCATCATCGACATGTTGGGCGAGTCGTCGATGAACAGCGGCGCGTCGGCGACCTCACTCATCCGCCGCGCCAGGCGCGTCCAGTCCTCGTCGTTCATCGACCCCGACCGCATCGCGTGCAGCGCGACGCGCGCCTCCGCCGACAGCAGACGCATCGTGATCTCGTTGCGCCCCATTTCCAGGCTGAAGACGACGGTGGCCAGCTGATGCTTGATCGCCGCGGCCCGCGCCAAATCCAGTGCCAGCGTGGAGTTGTGCGTCGGAATCCACGCCCTGCTCGCGAGGTACAGGTGGTCCGCGTTGTCGACCTGGACGCAGCGGACGGGTGCGGAAGGCACCGGGCGAACGTCGGCGATGTACCGGCGGAGCGTGGTGGGATACGCGCGGGTCGACTGGCGTGCCAGCTTCCTGGTCAGCCGGAAGACCTTGTCCGCCGGAGTGAAGGTCACCTGGTAGCAGATCGAGGACTCCGGGCTACGTCCCCGCACGACCTTGGTCGTCATCGTCGCCCGATAGCCGAGGCTGAGGATGAGCTCCAGAGTGTCGGCGGCGAGCCGCCGGCCGGTCACGGCGAACTGGACCGTCCCGGTCTTGTTCACATAGCCGTCGGTATCGAGCAGCCCGGCGAGCAGCGCACGCCGCTGTTCCTCTGACGCCCGCAGGTACTCGACGGGGATGTGCTTGTTCCCCAGAACCCCGAGCGTTCGCAAGATCGCCTGAACCGTCCCGCTCCGGTTCCGGCACGTTCGGCACTGCCTCAGACCCGAGGACGGATCGCCGCAGTCAGGGCAGGTGGGCTGCACCGCGGGGATCCCGCGAGACCGGCCTCCGCATACCCGGCCGCATGTGCGCACCTGTGACGTCTGCGGCACGAACGTGACTCCGCAGATCACGCAGCTCCGCTCCGGCCTGGCCGGTGGCTCCGGCAACTGAAGGCCGAAGAGCATGGGGTGCGAGGCATTCGGGACGACGCGAAGGCCTTCGTTCTCCAGGTACTGGACGATCTCCGGATCCGCCGTCGTGATTCGCGCGGACGCCGAGTGGCCGTCCCCGAGCCAGACGCCGAGGGCGTACGGCGGAAGAGGGAGCGCGGCCTCCGGCAGGCTCGTCGGCTTCGCGACGGACACGGCGTGGTTCAGCCGGTTGTCCGCCGTGCCGCATCGCAGCGTTTCGGCGATCTTCTCTGTGGTCTTCACCGACGGGAAGGTGCCCTGGTTCCGGTAGCGGTTGTAGCCGACCGCCGCCGCCTGGGCGGACCTCCTCGCGGCTCGTGTCTCGGTGAGCCACTGGTGGGACGCGTCCGCGACGATGACGGTCCCATCGTTGAACTCGACCTCGAAGCAACTGCGGCCGTACATCACGGGGGTCGTCTCGACCACCCGGGTGGGCCTGCCGTCCGCGCCGAGGAGCTCGTCTCCGACCTGGACTTCGCCCATGGTCGTCCAGCCGCTCGGCGTGGGGAGCGGCGTGTCCAGGGCGAGCGCCTTCCCGATGGCGGGTCGGGCCGCGATGATGACCATCTGGCCGCCGTGGAGGCCGTTGGTGAGGGCGTCGAGGTCGGTGAAGCCGGTGGGGACGCCGACCATCTGGCCGCCGCGGCTGCCGATGGCTTCGATCTCGTCCAGGGCGCCGGGCATGATGTCGCTCAGCGGGGCGTAGTCCTCGCCGGTGCGCTTGTCGGCGATGGCGTAGACCTCGGCCTGGGCGCGGTCGAGGAGGTCGTCGGCGTCGGCGCCGTCGGTGCTGTAGCCGAGTTGCGCGATGCGGGTGCCGACCTCGACGAGCCGCCGCAGGATGGCCTTCTCCTGCACGATCTTGGCGTAGTAGCCGGCGTTGGCCGCGGTGGGTACGGCGGCGACGAGCGTGTGGAGGTAGGGGGCGTCACCGATCCGGCTGAGCTCGCCGCGCTTGAGCAGCTCGTCCTTGATGGTGATGGCGTCGACCGGGTCGCCGCGCCCGTAGAGGTCGAGGACGCGGTCGAAGAGGGTCTGGTGCGCGGGGCGGTAGAAGTCCCGCGGCTGTACGAGCTCGATGACCTCGGCGATCGCGGTCTGGGACAGCATCATGCTGCCGAGTACGCACTGCTCCGCGGCCAGATCGTGGGGCGGAGTCCGTTCGAATTCCCGCTCGTGAGCGGGCACATCGGCGACGCTCACATCCGCACCCCCTGCGCCTCAGTCGTTCCGGACCTCCACGTGTACCCCACTGCGCCGACAGTCTGTGGGCAGTCACGGGGCTAACGCAAAGTCGGCTGTGGAGGCCGTTGTGGAAGGCCTGTGCATACACGCCCACCCAGCTGTGCACAGCGCCTGTGGATAACGTGTGGATTGCTGGGGACGATCATCGAAATACCGTCTCCACCTGGGATTACTCCATCCACTGCCTGTGCGTCGAAGAAAGTCAGCGGACAGGTCATCCACAGGTCCACCCACAGCAGTCCGTAATCGACTACTCCGGCAAGCCGTTTACAGTGGCGGATCATGGCATTGCGGAACCCCCACGACCGGGAGATCCTCCGCCTCGCGGTCCCGGCCTTCGGCGCGCTCGTCGCGGAGCCCCTCTTCCTGCTGGTCGACTCCGCGATCGTGGGGCACCTCGGCACGGCGCCGCTCGGCGCGCTCGGCGTCGCCGGGCAGGTCCTCGCGGCCCTCGTCAGCCTGTGCGTCTTCCTCGCGTACGCGACGACGGCGGCGGTGGCGCGGCAGGTCGGAGCCGGGAACACCCGTGCCGCCATCCGGCAGGGAATCGACGGCAGCTGGCTCGCCCTCCTCATCGGCGGAGCGCTGGTCGCGGCCGGCTGGCCGCTCGCGTCGCCGATCATCCACGCGTTCGGGGCGTCGGCCGCGCTCGCGCCGCAGGCCGAGACGTACCTCCACATCAGCCTCCTGGGCATCCCGGCCATGCTGGTCGTCCTGGCCGGCACCGGCGTACTGCGCGGGATGCAGGACACGAAGACGCCGCTGTACGTCTCGGTCGGCATGTTCACCTCCAACGGAGCCCTCGGCGCGCTGTTCGTGCTCGGCTTCGGCTGGGGCATCGCCGGGTCGGCGTGGGGCACCGTGCTGGCGCAGACCTGCGGCGCGATCGTGTACGCCGCGGTCGTCGTACGCGGCGCGCGGCGGCACGGTGCGGCGCTCCGTCCGAGCGTCGCCGGGTTGCGCGCGTCCGCGACCGCCGGGGCGAACCTCTTCGTCCGCACGATCAGCCTTCGGGCCGTCCTGGTCGTCGGCACGGTGGTGGCCACCCGCATGGGCGACGCGCAGATCGCCGCGCACCAGATCGCGTCGAACGTCTGGTCGCTCCTGGCATTCGCGCTGGACGCCATCGCGATCGCCGGGCAGGCCATCACGGGTCACCGGCTCGGCGCGGGCGACGTGGCGGGCGCGCGGGCGGCGACGCGTCGCATGGTCTGGTGGGGTGTCGGCTGCGGCGTTGTGTTCGGCCTGATGCTGCTCGCCGTACGGCCGTGGCTGCCGGACGCGTTCACCTCCGACCCCGCGGTACGGGACGGGCTGCTGTCGGCGCTGGTCGTGGTGGCACTGCTCGAGCCGATCGCCGGGGTGGTCTTCGTGCTCGACGGCGTACTGATCGGCGCGGGCGACATGGCCTACCTCGCCGCCGCCGGGCTCGTACAGACCGCGGCGTTCCTGCCGGTGGCGTGGCTCGTGAGCGTCACGGGCGGCGGTCTCGTCGCGCTCTGGTCGGCGATCGGGGTGTGGATGGCGGCGCGCCTGGTCACCCTCGGCCTGCGCGCGCATACGGAGACGTGGCTGGTGGCCGGGGCCGAACATCCCTGACGACGCGCCCCTCCAACACCCCCCGAATGTCGGCCGGGAGCGCTAGACTTCGAACATGTGTTCTACTCATGGCGAGCGACTGGCCCGTCTGACCAGGGCGATCGACGACCTCGCGGCAGAGGGGCTCGGCGGTCTTCCGCCGGACGCCTGGGCCGAGCGCGTCGCCGGCATCTGGGCCCTCGTCGAGGGGCTCGATCCCGAGCTCGCCCGGCGCCGCGCCTGCTACAGCGGCATCGAGTCCTGAACGACCATGCTCATCGACGCGTGGTCCGGTGATGGTGGCGGGACGTGATCCCGCGCCGGTCATCGGACCCCGCATCGGGCGGGTCATCCTCATTCCTCTTGTCCAGTGCCCGCGCCACCTTCTTTCGCAGCTCGGGCAGCCGTCGATAGAGCACGTCACCCGGACAGTCGGTGCTGTTGTAGTCACGATGTCCGACGATCGCGGTCTTCGGGTCGAGGCCGTGCGCGGAGCAAAGCCAGACGCAGACCTCGACCAGCGATGACCACAGCCGTTCCGGCACGTCGTCCTTCATGTACGTGCCCTCGTTCTCGATGCCGAGGGTGTGCTTGTTGTGGTGCAGCGACTGCGCGCCGACCACCAGTCCGTTGCGTTCGATCGCGTCGAGGCTGCCGGACCGGCCCTCCATGACGTGGCCGCCCCGGCCGATCGTCAACTGTTCGCCGATGTCGTCCCAGCCGCGCGACTCCATGTGGAAGTGCTGGATCTGCTTCGACAGCGCGAACGCGTGCGCCTTCGACGCCTCGCCGACGTTCGGCGAGGCGGTGTGATGCACGATGATGTGGTCCGGCGCGCGATCGAGGACCTTCGGCGGGTGCTTGGGCGGCACCGCGCCCCAGTCCTTGCGGGTGTAGACCTTCGGCATCCCCTCAGCGTTGGCCGACACTGTCCCTCCGACCATCAGCACGTCCGCGGCGGCGATCCCGATCACCGCGCGGAGCAGACTTCTGCGGACCATTCCCTCCGCCACGATCGAGCTCACCCCCGGTCCGCGCTCGATCGCCCACAGTAGTCAGAAGATCGCGAAAAGCGAGAACGTCGGATTCGGGCGTTTCACGTGGAACGACGGGTCTAGTGGTCGTGGCGGCTGCTCCCGCGAACTCCCTGGTCACGGGCCTCCCGGCCAGAGAACCGCGCCACGGACCGGCGCAGACCGGCGCAGACCGGCGCACGTGAGCGGCGCCGCAGACCGTGCCCAGGACCGGCGCCACAGACCGGCGCCCGCAGACTTGGCGCCGTGGAACGACGCCGTGGAGCGATGCCTGCAGATCGAAGCCGTGGAACGACGAGAGGCCGGGCCCACGTGGGCCCGGCCTCTCTGTGTCCATGCGACGAGTCAGCTCGCGAGTACCTCGAGCTGGATCTTGGCACTGACCTCGGGGTGCAGACGAACGGACACCTGGTAGGCGCCGACCGTCTTGATCGGGTTGGCGACCTCGATGCGTCGCTTGTCGAGCTGCGGGCCACCGGCGGTCGTGACCGCCCCGGCGATGTCCGCGGGCGTGACGGCACCGAACAGCCGGCCGCTATCACCCGCGCGGGTGCGGAGCCGGATCTTCAGACGCTCGATCTCGCCGCGGACCGCCTCGGCCTGCTCGATGCTGGCGATCTCACGCGCGCTGCGGGCCTTGCGGATCGAGGCGATCTGCTTCTCGGCGCCGCGGGTCCACAGCATGGCGAAGCCACGCGGGATCAGATAGTTGCGGCCGTAGCCGTCCTTGACCTCGACGACCTCGCCGGGGGCACCAAGGCCGGAGACCTGCTGAGTCAGGATGAGCTTCATGACGAATGACCCCCTTCTCAGCGAGCCGTGCTGGTGTACGGCAGCAGCGCCATCTCGCGGGCGTTCTTGATCGCCGTTGCGACGTCACGCTGGTGCTGGGTGCAGTTGCCCGTCACCCGGCGTGCACGGATCTTGCCGCGGTCGGAAATGAACTTCCGCAGCAGCGCCGTGTCCTTGTAGTCGACGTAGGAGAGTTTCTCCTGGCAGAACAGGCAAACCTTCTTCTTCGGCTTGCGCGGTGGTGGTTTCGCCATCGTGGTGCTCCTTCGAGAGAGCCCCGCTAACGCGGGAATGGTCGGTTGGATGATGAGACAGGTCGTCGAGGCTAGAACGGCGGGTCGTCGGAGAACCCGCCGCCACCGCCACCGGTCGCCCACGGGTCGTCGGCGGGCGCGTTGCCGCCACCGCCGCCGCCACCACCGCCGCCACCCTGGTTGCCGCCGAAGCCGCCCCCCTGGTTGCCGCCGTAGCCGCCGCCACCGCCCTGGCCGCCGCCGAAACCGCCGCCGCCGCCCTGCCGCTGGGTCTTGTTGACCTTCGCGGTGGCGTTCTTCAGCGACGGGCCGACCTCGTCGGCCTCGATCTCGTAGACGGTGCGCTTCTCGCCCTCGCGGGTCTCGTAGGACCGCTGCTTGAGCCGGCCCTGGACGATCACCCGCATGCCGCGCTGGAGGCTCTCGGCGCAGTTTTCGGCCGCCTGCCGCCAGACGTTGCAGGTGAGGAAGAGGCTCTCGCCGTCCTTCCACTCGTTCGACTGCTTGTCAAGGAATCGAGGAGTGGAGGCGATCCGGAACTTCGCGACCGCCTGGCCGTTGGGGGTGAAGCGCAGTTCCGGATCGTCGACCAGGTTGCCGACGATCGTGATCTGGGTGTCGCCTGCTGCCATGCGGTTCTCCGGATACAGATCGGTTCTTGTCGTGGACTGACCGGGGAGGTCTAGTGCGCCTCGGGGCGAATGACCTTCGTGCGCAGGATCGAGTCCTGGAGGTTCAGCTGCCGGTCGAGCTCCTTGACCGTGGCAGGCGTGGCCGTCAGGTCGATGACGGCGTAGACCCCTTCGGACTTCTTCTCGATGTCGTACGAAAGGCGCCGGCGGCCCCAGACGTCGACCTTCTCGACGCTGCCACCGTCGTTCTTCACCACGGTGAGGAACTGGTCGAGTGACGGCGCGACAGTGCGCTCTTCGGTGCTCGGGTCGAGGATGACCATGAGTTCGTAACGACGCATGCGGTGTCCCAACCTCCTTTGGACTGGTGCGGTCACGGTCTCTCCGTGACAGGAGGGCTCTTGCGTCTCACCGCGGATCGGCTCCGCGGGATCGACACAGGTTACCAACAACCAGCAGGTCGATCGGCCCGCTCAGGAGATTCACGGACCGCACCGGACTAATGCGCCCGGCGCCGATCGAGCTCGGTCATGATGTCGGCCATCCGCGACCGCATGCGAGCGGTCTGGGTGGTCAGCAGGGACAGCTCATCAATCAGCTCGACGTCGTCTATCGCCGTCAGCTCGCGGGTGATCATCGCGACCTCCTGTTCGAAACCACGTTCGACAGTACCGGCCGGCACCGACAAAGCCGCCGAGGGCTTGGCCGATCCGCGCGAGGGAATCACGTTCAGTGAACGAAATCCACATCGCAGGAGGTGGGACCGCGTGCGAAAGACGCTTTCACGGCACCGCAGCCGGCCTCGGGCCCACCCTCGTGAGACGTCGTTCTCGGTCATCACGATCGTCGCGGGCGCGATCGCCTTCTTCTCCGGGGTCGTGAACGATGCCCACTTCGTCGCGTTGTGCGTGGGCATCGCCGCGTTCCTATTTGGTCTGTACTCCCAGCTGGTCTCCGCCACGACGGCCGAGCGCTGGATCAACGTGATCGGCATCGGGCTGGCATTCGTCGGCGCCGGACTCGGCATCTCGCACGGCGGCTTCCGCCTCTGACGCGTAGGCTCGTCGCATGGTGCGTATCGGAGCCCACGTGGACCAGACCGACCCTCTTTCCGCGGCGGACGCGAAGAAGGCCGAAGCCGTCCAGTTCTTCCTCGGCGACCCGCAGGGATGGAAGGGCCCCGTGCTGCCGCCCGCGCACGAGGAGATCCGCGACTCCGACGTCGACGTCTACGTCCACGCCCCCTACATCGTGAACGTCGCGACCTCCAACAACCGCATCCGCATCCCGAGCCGCAAGATCCTCGCCCAGCAGCTCGAGGCCGCGGCGTCGATCGGCGCCAAGGGCCTGATCGTGCACGGCGGGCACGTGCTCAAGGACGACGACCCGCAGGCGGGCTTCGACAACTGGCGCAAGGTCTTCGAGCGCATGGAGTGCCCGATCCCGGTGCTCATCGAGAACACCGCAGGCGGCGGCAACGCCATGGCGCGCAAGCTCGACCGCATCGCGCGCCTTTGGGAGGCCGTCGACGGCTTCGACGTGGGGTTCTGCCTCGACACCTGCCACGCGCACGCGGCGGGCGAGGAGCTCGTCGACGTCGTCGACCGGGTCAAGGCGATCACCGGGCGCATCGACCTCGTCCACTGCAACGACAGCCGCGACGACTTCGGCTCCGGCGCCGACCGGCACGCCAACCTCGGCGACGGCCGGATCGACCCGGAGCTGATCCTGGCCGTCGTACGCGCGGCCGGGGCGCCCGTCATCGTCGAGACGCCGGGCGACGGCCAGGCCGACGACATCGCCTGGCTCCGCGACAACCTCTGACCGGGACGCCTACGAAACGGTCGGCTCGGCGAGCAGCAGGACGTTCATCGGCGTCGTCGTACGGCGCCAGTGGTCCACGGCCGTCTCGAAGATCTCCATCGCGGTGCGGTACGTGTCGGCCTCTGCGGTCGCGAGTTCCTGCCAGTGGTCGAAGACCACCAGGTACCCGTTGGTCGCCGGCACCCACGACAGGTCGTTCAGGCAGTCCTGCAGCGCGTCCCAGTTGTGGCCGAAGTACGACGGCAGCGAGAACTCCTCCACACAGCGCCGCAGGAACTCCGGCTTGTCACGTACGCCCTGTCCGTCGAGCCAGAAGACCCGCCGACCGGCGCGTTCGGCCTCGGTGACGCCGCGCGCCGCCTCGCGGCGGTCCGTACGCCACAGGTGGACGCCCGGTTCGCGCCGTCCGGTGAGCAGTTCCTCGATCATTCGGTCACCTCATGGTGGGGAGACAAGCCCTACGTGCGATGATCCGCCCGGCGTACGCGCACCGCGAATCGGGGGGCCGCGTCAACCCGCCCACGCCCCCGAGGTGAACAGCACGATCTCCTCGATGAGCAGCGGCACGAACAGGGCGAGCACCACGACGTACACCCAGCGCCTGGCCGATCCGATGGCCAGCCACAGCGGCCACCACAGCAGTGCCGCCCGCCCGATGGACAGGTAGAACGCCGAGGTGAGCAGGGAGATCAGGGGGAGCCCGACGTAGACGGCCTCCGCCCATCGGCGGCGCGCCAGCAGCCAGACGGTGAGCGCGACGCCGACGGTGGCCGCGATCAGCTCGACCCGGAACGCCCCGGTGAACTGGTCGTGGGTGCCGAACGCGGCGGACCAGGTCGTCGCGAAGGCGTCCCACGGCCACACCATCGAGCGTCCCCAGCCCGCCTGCTGCGCGTGCTGCCACGTCATCCAGTCGCCGGTGCGCCGCCACTGGTAGAGCGTGTAGGCGAGGACGGGTACGAACGGCATCGCGAGCCACGGAGTGAGCCGCCATCGCCGGTCGGCGACGACGAACTCCACGATGAGCGCCACGGCGAGGAAGATCCCCGTGACGCGTACGCAGGTCGCGCCCATCGCGCACAGCGCGGCGGTCTCCCACCGGCGCTCACGCGCCATGAGCCAGGCGGGCAGCGCGAAAGCCAGGAACAGCGTCTCGGAGTAGCCCGCGAACAGGAACACCGCGTACGGGCTGAGCAGGAGCGCGAACGCCGCCTTTGGCCCGGTCGACTCGCCGCCGAGCCGGGCGAGCGCCACCATCGCGACCGTACCGGCGACGAAGCTGATCAGCAGCGCGGACAGCTGCCAGCTCGGGATCGCGACGTGGACGACGCGCAGCAGCACCGGCAGGCCGGGGAAGAACGCGGGCAGCCCGGCGTCCTGTGGCTGTGTGGGGTCACCGCGGTAGCCGTACTTGGCGATCTCGATGAACAGGTCGACGTCCCACTGCGTCCACCGGCCGAGGAAGGAGTCCTTGAGGTCGCCGAAGGACCAGAACAGCGCGATGCTTAGCGAGGTCGCCATCACGCCGATCCGGGTGCCGGCCCAGGCGCGCAGCGCCCAGCGGTCACCTGACCTCAGTGAGAGCACGCGCTCAGGCGGTCGCGGTGACGGAACGGCGGAACAGCACGAAGCGGTCTTCGGCCCCGTCGAGGACGCCGCCCGCAGGATCGTCCGCACCGTCGTTGCGTACGCGGTCGAGCTTCGGCGCGAGCACGTCGACCACCACGAGTGCGGCCATCATCAGGACGGTGAGGAACCGCGCCAGCATCGCGAAGAAGTACACGCCGTCGTTGATACCGCCGGCGGGCGCGTGCCCGGCGAGCAGTGCGGACACGGTGTCCGACGCGCCCATTCCCGGTTGCTGCAGCGTGCCGGCGAGGAGGTACCACCAGATGCCGAAGAAGTAGATGATCTCGCCGGCCTGCCACAGGAGGTAGGCGGGCAGCTTGGGCCGGGCGAGCGCGACGAGGGGGAGCAGCCACAGGACGTACTGCGGCGACCAGACCTTGTTGGTCAGCAGGAACGCCGCGAGCACGAGGAAGAGCACCTGCGGCAGGCGTGGGCGTCGCGGGGCGGCCAGTACGAGCAGCGCGATCGCGACGGCGAGCACGCCGAACCCGACCTCGCCCATGAGGTTGAGCGTGGGAACGTCGTTGACGGAGTCCATGCCCTTGCGCCCGGCCAGGAAGAAGATCGAACCCCAGTCGACGGGGCGCTCCTGGTTGAACGTGTAGAAGCGGGACCAGCTGTCCCAGGCCGCGAGCATGATCGGGACGTTCACCACGAGCCAGGTGATCACGGCCGCGGCCGCGAACCGTCCGAACTCCCGCATCCGCCCGGCCCGCAGGCAGAGCAGGAACAGCGGCCCGAGGAAGAGCAGGGGGTAGAACTTGGCGGCGACCGCGAGGCCGAGCAGTACGCCGGCCGCCGTCTCGTGGCGCCGTGCCCAGGCCGCGACGGCGAGCGCGCCGAGCGCGACGGCGAGCAGGTCCCAGTTGATGTAGAGCGAGAGCAGCATCGCCGGCGACGCGGCGACCATCAGGCCGGTACGTACGCTGTGCGCGCCCGCGATGCAGGCGGAGGCGAGCACGGTGACCCCGGCGCAGATCACGAGGGCGACCGCGGTCAGCTCGAAGAACAGCATGCCGCGCGCCATGACGTCGGGGCCGCCGAACCAGCGGGACAGCACCCCCATGACGTGCATGAACCCGCCGGTGAGCACGGGGTACTCGACGGGCTCGGGGATCTTGTCGAGGTAGGGGATCTTGCCGTCGGCGATGCCCCGCCCGAAGTAGAGCGGGTAGATGTCGGTGTAGCAGGCGTTGCGGACCGTGGGCGCGAAGTCGAACCCGGCGCGCATGCACGGGACCTTCTGGAGGTAGCCGAGCACCGAGACGACCGCGGTCGTGGAGGCGAGCAACGGCAGGAGCTGCCGCAGGCCGGTGCGTACGGCGGCAGGGCCGGAGGAGCGCGCGGCTCCTCCGGCCCCGTCGATCAGCTGGGGCTCCGACATGGCAGCAGGCTATTCGTCGGTCGGCCTCGCCGCGTTCGCTTGTGGAGCGGTTCCGCCGTCGTTGCCGCTGTTACGGCCCTTACCGGGCGGGCCGGTGGTGGGGCACTGGCCGAGCACGGGCTGGTCACAGGTGGGGGTCGGGTTGGGATCCCCGCTCTGGCACTGCGGCCACCTCGGGTGCTGTTGGCAGATCGGGTTGTTACCCGGGCCGCCCGGCTGACACTGGTCCGCGACCGGGTCCTGGCCCGGCTGGCAGGGCGGTAGCTGCCCCGGCGGTGTCGGCGTTGGGCTCGGCGACGGCGGCGGCGGCGTCGCGAACGCCTTGGTCTCGCCGATCCAGGCCGGCGGCTCGAACTGCGTGACCGGCTTGCCCTCCAACGCGGTGGACATGTAGTCGTGCCAGATCATCGCCGGATAGTCACCACCGTTGATCCGGGGTAGACCGCCGATGCCCTGCATCGGCGTGTACGCGCGGAGGGGTTTGTGGTGCTTCGGATCCGCATCCTGGTAGCGCCACATCCCGACGGACGTCACGAGCTGGTTCGGGGTGAAGCCGTTGAACCAGGCGGAGCGGTTCTCGTTGGTGGTACCCGTCTTGCCGGCCACCTCACGTCCGGGCAGGGCGGCCTTCACCCCGGTGCCGGGGTATTTCAGCACGGACTGCATGGCGAACTGGACGTCGCGCGCGACGTCCGGTTGGAACGCCGTACGGTGCTCGATCTTGTTGTACCGCTCAGGGTGGTACGCGTGGTTGTCGGCGGTGAACACCTTGCGGATGCTGTGCGGCTGGATGTACTTGCCGTCGTTGGCGATCGTGGCGTACCCGCTCGCCTGGTCCAGGACCCTCATCGAGGCCTGGCCGAGGAACAGACCCGCCAGACCGCGCTCGTGCTCTACCGCCTTGTCCGGGAGACCGGCCTTCTCAGCGAGGCTGATGACATTGTCCATGCCGGCCTTGAAGCCGAGCGGCACATAGACCGTGTTGTACGACATCTGCGTCGCGCGGATCAGGTCGACCACGGGCTGCGACGGGTTGCCCTCGTCGTTGTGCACCTGGAACGCCCTGGGGTCACCCTTGTTGACCCGTTCGCCGTTGTCGTCGAAGTAGGCCGGGCCCGAGGCGTCCATCGTGCTCTTGAGCCCGATGTTCTGGCTCAGCGCGGCCGCGAGCACGTAGGGCTTGAAGCCCGAGCCGACCTGGGCCGTGGAGAAGTAGGCGTCGTCGACGTACTGCCTCGTGTAGTCCTTGCCGCCGTACGCGGCGACGACCTCGCCGTTCTTCGGGTTGATGGAGACCAGCCCGACCCGAATGTCCTTCGGCATGTTCGGCGCTGCGGCGATCCGCTGCTCGACCGCCTTGACGGCCTTGTCCTGGAGTTTGCGGTCCCAGCTCGTATAGATCTTCAGGCCCTTGGTGTCCAGGTCCTCCTGGCTGTAGCCCATGTTCTTCAGGGTGTTCGTGACCCGGTCGAACATGTACCCCTTCTGACCGGAGAGGGTCGGGCCCTTCTTCTTCTTGGTCATCTTCGGGTGGTTGACGTACTTGGCGTAGTCGGCCGCGGACAGCGTGCCGTACTGCTTCATCGCGCCGAGGACGAGGTTGTAGCGGTTGATCGCGTCGGTGTGCCGCTGGCCGGTGCTGCGCGGGTCGTAATACTGCGGCTGCTTGACGTTGGCCGCGATGACCGCCGCCTCAGGGACCGTCAACTCAGCGGCGTGGACACCGTAGTAGGCCTCGGCCGCGGCCTCGATGCCGTTGGCGCCGTAACCGAAGTAGATCGTGTTGAGGTAGTTCTGCAGGATCGTCTTCTTGTCCTGCTGCTTGCCGACCTTCACCGAGATGAAGATCTCCTTGAGCTTCCGGGTGATCGTCCGCTCTTGGCTCAGGTAGGCGTTCTTCACGTACTGCTGGGTGATGGTCGAACCACCCTGGGTGTCGCCGCCCTTGAGGTCGGTGACCAGCGCGCGGCTGATGCCCAACGGCGAGATCGCCGACTCCTTGTAGAAGTTGTGGTCCTCGATCGCGAGGATGGCGTTCTGGACGTTCGGCGAGATCTGGTCGAGCCGAACCGCCGTACGGGTGCCGCCGATCTTCATCATCGGCGTCTTGCCGTCGTTCCAGAAGACGGTCGCGCCCTGGTCCGTGGCCTCCGCGTTGACCTTGGGGATCGGCGTCATCGCGTACGCGACGCCGATCAGGCAGATGCCGGCGAGCGTGCCGATGCCCAGCACGCCGAGGACGACCTTCCAGGAGGGGACGTAGCGGCGCCAGCCGGTCTTCGCCGGCGGACGCTTGGCGCGCCTACCGCCTCCGCCGCCGCCGTCACCACTGCTGCCGCGACGGCGACCGGGTCCGGGCGGCCCACCGGGGCCTCCTGGACCGCCGGGCCCACCAGGACCGCCGGGACGACCCGGGCCTCCTGGACCACCGCGACCCGGCGGCATGCCGGATCCACCGCGGGCGCCGGGAGGCGGCCCACTGGGCAGAGCAGGGTGATTCGATCGTCCGACAGGCGTCTGCGGCCTGGTCGGGGCGGCCCTGTCCGGTCCCGATGGCCCGTAATCGCTGCTGTAACTCACGCGACCTCGTTCACTGGGGTACGGCTAGTCAATCCGTCCGACAGTACTGGGTGGGCAAGTGAGCACGGTCCCTCACGGCGGTTCCCGCGCGGTCACACCGACTACTTTCGTGCGGTTCTGCCCTCGTCAGGGGCGGTATCCCCATGTCCAAGTACGTATGAGAGTGTCAAGTGATTCCAAGCACAACCTTGGCACACTTCAACCACATAGACCCGAAACTCCGCGAACTCCCGCGCCATCTCGGGCAACTCATCGGTCACCTTGACCCTCCCGGCGTAGCGGCCGAGCTCGTCCCCGTAGACGTAGGTGACGTGGGTCAGGTGCGCCTTCTGGCAGACCGGACACGGGTGTTCCGTCTGCTCACCGTGGTACTTGGCGGCGCGTAGCAGGTAGGGGTGCGCGTCGCAGGCGTCATCGACGGTCAGCCCACCCGAGACCAGCTGCGAGAGCGTGGCCCGGCGGGCGAGTCCGTAGTCGACGACCAGTCGCTGCGACCACATGTCAGCAGACTACGACGGCTCGGCGCCGGTCCACAGGGGCACTCGGGCTTGCGTCGGGGCACACCGGGACGTATCTTGCAGATGTATCGAGTCGATACATTCGATCGATACATCGAATCGAGCGTTGGAGTGGAGGGGCATGAGAAGCAAGGCCGGCGTGCTTGAGCTCGCCGTACTCGGTCTCCTCCACGAGTCCCCCATGCACGGCTATGAGCTGCGCAAAAGGCTCAACACCCTCCTGGGCATGTTCCGCGCCTTCTCCTATGGGTCGCTCTATCCGTGCCTGAAGCTCCTGCTCGAGCAGGGGCTGATCATGGAGGACGACCAGGAGACCGCCACGACGCGTCCCGGCGGCACCCGGCGCTCGAAGATCGTTTACAAACTCACGGCCGAAGGAAAAGAGCGGCTCCAGGAGCTGCTCGCCGAGGCCGGCCCCGCGTCCTGGGAGGACGAGGGATTCGGAGTGCACTTCGCCTTCTTCGCCCACACCCGCGCCGATGTACGGCTGCGGATCCTCGAGGGTCGGCGCAGCCGCCTCGAGGAGCGGCTGGAGAGCGTACGCGCCGCGCTGGCCCGTACGCGCGAGCGAGTCGACAACTACACGCTCGAGCTCCAGGAGCACGGGCTGGAGTCGGTCGAGCGCGAGGTCCGGTGGCTCAACGAGCTGATCGGGCGCGAGCGCGCACAACAGGCAGATGAGAACCGCTGAGGACGCGAGGGCGTCCCGGCATATGAGACGAAAGAGGAGCATCCGCATGGGTTCAGTGCGCGTCGCCATCGTCGGTGTCGGCAACTGCGCGAGCTCGCTCGTACAGGGTGTCGAGTACTACAAGGACGCCTCGCCCGAAACGCGTGTCCCCGGTCTGATGCACGTCCAGTTCGGTGAGTACCACGTCGGTGACGTGGAGTTCGTCGCCGCCTTCGACGTTGACGCCAAGAAGGTCGGCCGCGACCTGTCCGAGGCGATCGTCGCGAGCGAGAACAACACGATCAAGATCTGCGACGTGCCGCCGTCCGGCGTCACGGTGCAGCGCGGCCACACCTACGACGGCCTCGGCGAGTACTACGCGGAGATCATCCAGGAGTCCGACGACAAGCCCGTCGACGTCGTGCAGATCCTCAAGGACACCAAGGCCGACGTCCTGGTCTCCTACCTGCCGGTGGGCTCCGAAGACGCCGACCGCTTCTACGCGCAGTGCGCGATCGACGCCAAGGTCGCCTTCGTCAACGCGCTGCCGGTCTTCATCGCCAGCGACCCGGAGTGGGCCCAGAAGTTCACCGACGCCGGTGTCGCGATCGTCGGTGACGACATCAAGTCCCAGGTCGGCGCGACCATCACGCACCGCGTCATGGCCAAGCTGTTCGAGGACCGCGGGGTCGAGCTGCTGCGCACGTACCAGCTCAACTTCGGCGGCAACATGGACTTCATGAACATGCTGGAGCGCAAGCGCCTCCAGTCCAAGAAGATCTCCAAGACCCAGTCGGTCACCTCGCAGATCCCGCACGAGATGGCAAAGGCCGACGTGCACATCGGCCCGTCGGACCACGTGCCGTGGCTGGACGACCGCAAGTGGGCCTACGTCCGCCTCGAGGGCCGCTCGTTCGGTGACACCCCGCTGAACCTCGAGTACAAGCTCGAGGTCTGGGACTCCCCGAACTCCGCGGGCGTCATCATCGACGCCGTGCGCGCCGCGAAGATCGCCAAGGACCGCGGGATCGGCGGCCCGATCCTCTCGGCCAGCTCGTACTTCATGAAGTCGCCGCCGATCCAGTACTCCGACGGCGAGGCTCACAAGGCCGTCGAGGACTTCATCGCCGGCACCGTGGAGCGCTGACGCCCCGACGTCGCCCTGAAGCAGACCGCAGGAGGCCCGTACGCGACCCGCGTACGGGCCTCTTCGTGTCTTCGACCTGCGGTTACCTGCATAGAATCCCGTTTGGCGCGAGACCGCACCTCGACCGGGAAGGCAGGAGGAATCACAGGATCCAGTCAGACGACCCCGTACGGTTACGAAACGTTCGTTGCGATACGTAGGGCTATGTCCAATTAACGGTTTGTCATCACGTTGTCACGGGCTTGTCTCGCGATCTGAACGGTTGAGTAACCAGTCCCAGTCTTTACCAATCTGAGCTGGACAGTGACGTCGCCTCAGGGTGTTCTCGCACCTTGAGAGGCGTGCCTCCCCCGGCATGCCTTGAACCTGTAGTGCAAGACGGCCGGGAGGCCGGAGGAGGGCGTATATGACTGCTCGAACGACCGGGCTGAAGGCGGCAGCCGCGATCGGCACGCTCGCTGTCGGCCTTGCCGCCTGTGGCGGGAACAGCGGAAACAGTTCCGACGACAGCGGCACTCCGGTGAAGGGCGGCATTCTCAAGATCGTCGGCGCCGGTGACGTCGACCACCTCGACACCGCCTCTGGCTACACCACGGTCGCCGACTCACTCGAGCGCGTGTGGGCCCGTCGGCTCTTCGGTTACAAGGCGTCCAACGACCAGGCCGAGGGTAGCCAGGTCGTCGCGGACATCGCCACCGAAATGCCGACGACCGCCAACGGCGGAATCAGTGCGGACGGCAAGACCTACACGATCAAGCTGCGCCCCGGCGTCCAGTGGAACACCCAGCCGGCGCGCGACGTCGTCGCCGGTGACGTGGTCCGCGGCATCAAGCGGCTGTGCAACCCGAACCCCAACGGGACCTCGGGCGGCGCCGGCTACTACAAGCAGACCATCGTGGGCATGTCCGCGTACTGCGACGGCTACGCCAAGGTGGGCAAGGACGACGCCAAGGCGATGGCGGCGTACCAGAACGACCACGACGTCCCCGGCATGATGGCCAAGGACGACCAGACCGTGGTCTTCAAGCTGACGCAGCCGGCCACCGACTTCGTCAACATCATGGCGATGTCCTTCGCCACGCCGGCGCCGAAGGAGTACGACGCCTACGTGCCGGACGGCGACCAGCTCCGCCAGCACACGATCTCCGACGGCCCGTACCAGATCACCAAGTACGTGGCCACCAAGGAGATCGACCTGGGCCGCAACCCTGCGTGGAAGGCCGACACCGACCCGCTGCGCAAGGCCTACGTCGACGGCATCCAGGTCACCGAGGGTCAGGCTTCGCCGGACGCCGCTGAGCAGCAGGTCGAGGCCGGTACGGCCGACCTTCTGTGGGACCACGCGGTGCCGACGACCACCATCGCCACGATGAAGGCCAACAAGGACAAGCGCCTCGGCATCTTCCCGGGCGCGAACTCCAACCCGCACCTTCGGTTCAACTTCCAGAGCCCGAACAACAACAAGGCGATGGCGAACCTGAAGATCCGTCAGGCCGTCGAGTACGCGATCAACAAGGACGCGCTGGCGAAGATCTACGGCGGCACCAGCATCAACAAGCCGCTGACCACGGCGATCCCCCCGGGTAGCACCGGCTACCAGCCGTCGGACCTGTACCCGACGACGAACCACCAGGGTGACGCCGCCAAGTGCAAGGCGTCTCTGGCCGCGGGCATGAAGGAGGTCGGCATCTCCAGCCTGTCGCTGACCTACGTCTTCCGTAACTCCAGCAACCACCCCAAGGTGACGCAGTCGGTCGCGGACAACCTGAAGGCCTGCGGGATCAGCACCAAGCTGGTGTCGACCACGCCGGACGACTTCTACGGCAAGTTCCTCTCCACCACTGCCGCCTCGAAGGAAGGCAAGTGGGACATCGCCGCCCCCGGCTGGAACGCCGACTGGCCCGGCAACAACGGTCGCGCGTTCCTCGTGCCGCTGTTCGACGGCCGTACCTGCGGTGAGGGCTCGACCAACTACGGCTGCTACAACAGCCCGGTCACCAACAAGCTGATCGACCAGGCCCTGGCCGCCAAGTCGCAGGACGAGGCCGCCAAGCTCTGGGGCCAGGCCGACCAGCAGATCATGAAGGACGCGGCATTCGTTCCGTTCATGCGACAGGACACGCCGCTGACCCGGTCCAACCGGGTGCACAACGCGCTGTACATGCAGACGTCGTCCCTGTACGACTACAGCAACATTTGGCTGAGCAAGTAGGTCAATCAGCTGGGTGATCTGGTGTGGGCGGGCACAACCAACACGGTATGCCCGCCCACACTGGTGTTCGGGATAGTCCTAGGTCACGGGCCTACGAACCCGTTCACCCCACCGCCTAGTCTGTGAAACCTAATTCACACAATCCCTCAGGGGGAGAAGCATGAGCCTTCTCGAGGTCACCGACCTAAAGGTCTCCTTTCATACCTCGGACGGCATCGTTCAAGCGGTTCGCGGGATCAGCTTCGCCATCGATTCCGGTCGTACGCTCGGAATCGTCGGTGAATCCGGCTCCGGCAAGAGCGTCTCCACGCAGACGCTGATGGGCCTCAACGCCGGTGCACGCGTCAGCGGCACCGCGCTCTTCGAGGGCCAGGACCTGCTCACGATGAACACCGAGCAGCTCCGCCGGGTCCGTGGCGCACAGATCGGCATGATCTTCCAGGACCCGCTGTCCAGCCTGCATCCGCTGTACAAGATCGGCTGGCAGATCATCGAGATGATCCGTACGCATGAGCCTGAGGTCAGCAAGGCCGAGGCCCGCAAGCGCGCCATCGATCTGCTCGGGATGGTCGGCATTCCGCAGCCGGACCGGCGCGTGGACGACTTCCCCCACCAGTTCTCCGGCGGTATGCGGCAGCGTGCCATGATCGCCATGGCGCTGGCGCTCAACCCCAAACTCATCATCGCGGACGAGCCGACGACGGCGCTGGACGCCACGGTCCAGGCACAGATCCTCGACCTGATGCAGCGGTTGCAGCGGGAGTTCGACACCGCGCTGATCATGATCACGCACGACCTCGGTGTGATCGCCGACATCGCCGATGACGTCCTCGTCATGTACGCCGGCAAGCCGGTGGAACAGACGGACCGGCGCTCGCTGTACTACCGGCCGCACCACCCGTACGCGAAGGGCCTGCTGGAGTCCATCCCGGACTCCACCAGCGTGAGCGACCGGCTGACGCCGATCCCCGGTCAGCCGCCGAGCCTCATCAACGTACCGTCCGGGTGCTCCTTCCACCCGCGCTGCGCCTACGTCATGGACAAGTGCCTCACCGAGGAGCCGCCGGCGCAGCCGGTGGGCGCCGGTGACCAGCTCGGAGCGTGGCACGACTCGTCGTGCTGGCTGCCCAAGGCGGCGGTCGGGCTCGGTGCCGAGCCCGAGAGCCTGCGTGCCCAGGCCGTTGGCGAGGGCCGTACGACCGGCGCGGCACAGAAGCTCGCCGATCAGATCAGCGCCGACGTGAAGGGAGCGGTCGCACGATGAGCCAGGGCGCCGCTGACAGCGACGTACTCGTCAGGATCGAGGACGTCTACAAGCATTTCCCGATCAAGCAGGGGATCATCTTCCAGAAGGAAGTGGCCCGTGTGCACGCCGTCGACGGGGTGAGCCTCGAGGTTCGCCGGGGCGAGACGCTCGGCATCGTCGGTGAGACCGGGTGTGGAAAGTCGACTCTGGCTCGCTGCGTCACCGGCCTGCATCCGGTGACCAAGGGCCGCATCGTCTTCGACGGCACCGACATCACCGAGCTGAACCGCTCCGGGATGAAGGCCTTCCGCCGCGACGTGCAGATGATCTTCCAGGACCCGTACGGCTCGCTGAACCCGCGCCGCCGCGTCGGCTCGATCATCGCCGACCCGTTCACCATCCACAAGATCGCCGATGGTGCGGACCGCAAGCGGCGCGTCCAGGAACTGATGGAGCTGGTCGGGCTCAACCCCGAGCACTACAACCGGTTCCCGGCGGAGTTCTCCGGCGGCCAGCGGCAGCGCATCGGCGTGGCGCGGGCGCTGGCCCTGCGTCCCAAGCTGATCGTGTGCGACGAGCCGGTGTCGGCGCTGGACGTCTCGATCCAGGCCCAGGTCATCAACCTGCTCAAGGACCTGCAGCAAGAGCTCGGCCTGACCTACGTGTTCATCGCGCACGACCTGTCGGTGGTCCGGCACGTCAGCGACCGCGTGGCGGTCATGTACCTCGGCAAGATCGGCGAGCTGGCCGACGGCGAGACGCTGTACGAGCGCCCGCGCCACCCGTACACCCACGCTCTCCTGTCGGCCGCCTCGATCGCCGACCCGGATCGCGCGGAGAAGCGGCAGCGGGTCGTGCTCACCGGTGACGTGCCCTCGCCGATCAATCCGCCGTCGGGCTGCCGGTTCCACCCGCGGTGCCCGAAGGCTCAGGAGAGCTGCGTCACCGACGTGCCGGAGCTCATCGTTCAGAGCGGCGACCGCGCCGACCACATCACCGCCTGCCATTTCCCGGTCGAGGAGGCAGAGCAACTGGCTCGCGAGAAGGCCGCGATCGAGCAGCAGTCCACCGAGCCGACGCTTCCGAGCGCCTAACCCAGGAAGTCATCATGAGCCTGACTGATCTCGCGGCCGAGGTCGAACCGGCCGACGCCAAGCCGGCCCGCAGCATCCAAGGGCGTACGCCCTGGCAGCTCGCCTGGGCCCGCCTGCGCCAAGACAAGATCGCCATCATCTCGGCGGTGGTCATCGTTTTGATCATCCTGATGGCGCTCTTCGCGCCGGTGCTGACCCACTTTTTCGGCACCGACCCGACCAAGACCAACACCAACACCGGGCTGGACCCCGACGGCCTGCCGATCGGGCCGGGCTCCAAGTACCTGCTCGGCACCGACGAGCTGGGCCGGGACATCTTCTCCCGCGCCGTGTACGGCGCCCGTGTCTCCCTGGTCGTGGGCCTGCTGTCCACCCTGGTCGCCACCATCGTCGGCGTGACCGTCGGCCTGCTCGCCGGCTACTTCTCCGGCTGGCTGGACACCGCGATCTCCCGCGTGCTGGAGATCGTGCTCTCGTTCCCGTACCTGATCGTGGCACTCGTCGCGGCCGCCACGATCGGCCCGAGCGAGACGATGGAGATCACGGTCATCTCCGCGTTCTCCTTCGCCTCGATCGCCCGAATCGTGCGCGGCCAGGTCATCCAGATCAAGGCCAGGGAGTATATCGAGGCGGCTCGATCCCTCGGCGCGGGCAACCTGCGCATCATGGTGATCGACATCCTGCCGAACCTGCTCGCCCCGGTGATCGTGCTGGCGTCACTGCTGATCCCCACGGCGATCGTGACCGAGTCGACGCTGACCTTCCTCGGCGCCGGCGTCGACATCCGCATCCCGACCTGGGGCGGCATGCTCAGCGAGTCGACCCAGTACTACCGGTTCGCATGGTGGTACCTGTTCGTCCCGAGCGGGCTGCTCCTGCTCACCACGCTGGCATTCAACATGCTCGGTGACGGTGTGCGCGACGCCCTCGACCCTCGCAGCGAGCGCGTCCTCGCCAAGGCCGGAAAGTAGGTCACGACGATGTTCCGATTCATCGTGCGCCGTCTGCTACTCGGCGTACTCACCCTGTGGCTCGTCTCGACGAGCGTGTTCGTTCTCGCGTACTGGGTGCCCAACGACCCGGCACGTGCGATCGCGGGCCAGCGCGCCACGCAGCAGACCGTCAACGCGATCCACAAGGCGCTGGGCCTGGACGACCCACTCCCGGTCCAGTACGGCCGCTACATGGGTCACCTGCTGAAGTTCGACCTCGGCAAGTCCTACGTCAACGGCGGTACCAGCGTCTGGACGCTGATCCAGGGGGCGCTGCCGACCACGATGTGGCTCGTCTTCGGCGCGGGCATCGTGTGGCTGTGCTTCGGCATCGTCACCGGCGTGCTCAGCGCCACGAAGGCGCGCAGCCTCTTCGACCGGGCCTCCACGGTCTTCGTCCTGATCGGCATCTCCGTCCCCCCGGCGGTCCTCGCACTGACCCTCATGTACACGTTCTTCTTCAAGCTGCGTACCAGCGCGGGGATCAACCTGTTCGACGTGGGTCAGCCCGGAAGCCCGTTCGGCGATCCGGGACTGTTCCTGTCGCGGATGCTGCTGCCCTGGGCCGCGCTCGCCTACCTGATGACCGCCACGTACACGCGGCTGACCCGTAGCTCCATGCTCGAGGTGCTCGGTGAGGACTACATCAGGACGGCGCGTGCCAAGGGCCTGCCGGAGCGACGGGTGGTCTACCGTCACGGGCTGCGCGCCGCGCTCACGCCGGTCATCACGCAGTTCGGCATCGACATCGGCGCGCTGATCGGTGGCACGCTGGTCACCGAGTCGGTGTTCGGTCTGAACGGGTTCGGCGGCCTCATCGTGCACTCGCTGAACGTCGGTGACACCCCGACGATCATCGGTTGCACGATCTTCGTTGCGCTCTTCATCGTGATCGCGAACCTGATCGTGGACATGTTCTACTCGGTCCTCGATCCCCGTGTCCGGGTCGGCTGACCCGACACCCCGCACGGCAACGGCCGGTCGTCCCCTCAGGGGGCGACCGGCCGTTTCGCGTCGGTACAGGCCACGGACAGGCCCTAGGCTGATGCGGTGTCCTACGTGACCGACCTGCGGCTGGTCATCAGGGGTCGGGACTTCCGCCGCCTGTTCGCCACACGGATCGTCTCTGCCCTGTCCGACGGTGTCTTCCAGGTGGGCGTCGCGGGTTATGTCCTGTTCTCCCCCGAGCAGGAGGCCACCGCCGCCGAGGCCGCCGTGACCGCGGCCGTGCTCCTGCTGCCCTACTCCGTCCTCGGCCCGTTCGTCGGTGTCTTCATCGACCGGTGGCGGCGCCGCCAGATCCTCGCCTTCGCGCCGCTGATCCGCGCGGTCCTGGTGATCGCGACCGCGGCGCTGCTCGCGTACGGGCACGACGGGGTGCCCTTCCTCCTGGCCTCGCTCCTGGTGCTGGGCGTCAACCGGTTCTTCCTGTCCGCGCTGTCGGCCGCCCTCCCGCACGTGGTCGGGCGGAACGAGTTGATCACCGCCAACGCCGTCTCGGTCACCTCGGGCACGATGGCCTCGTTCGCGGGCGCCGGACTCGGCTACCTGCTGCGGCTGGCGTTCGGCGCCGACGGCGACGGCACGGCACTGATCCTGCTGTGCGCGGCCGCCGCGTACGTCCTCACCTCTCTCACGGCGCGTACGCTCGGCCGCGACCTCCTCGGGCCCGAGCTGCGCGCCGGGCGCCCGGAGGCCCGCGAGACGGTGCGCAGGGTCCTGCTCGGCCTGCTCGACGGCGCCCGGCACATCCGCGAGCGCCGTACGGCCGCCGCTGCGCTCGGTGCGATCGGCGCACACCGGTTCCTCTACGGCATCACGACGATCATGACCGTGCTGCTCTTCCGCAACACCTTCACCTCGAGCGCGGAGACCGGGCTCGGCGGCTTCGCGCTGGTGCTCGTCGTGTCGGGCCTCGGGTACTTCCTGGCCGCCGTGATCACCCCGGCGGTCACCGAGTGGATCCGCAAGGAGACCTGGATCACCGGGCAGCTCGCCTTCGCGGCGGTGGCCGAGGCGGCGCTGGCCGCGCCGTTCTCCCCGGTGCCGTTCGTCATCGGCGCCTTCGTGCTGGGCGTCGTGTCGCAGGGCGTGAAGCTCTGCGTCGACACGGTCGTGCAGACGGTCGTGCTGGACGCCTACCGCGGCCGGGTCTTCTCCTTCTACGACATGCTCTTCAACGGCCTGTTCGTGGCCGGGTTCGCGGTCGCCGCGGCGATCCTGCCGCCCAGCGGGAAGTCCTACCCCGCGCTGGCCGTCATCGGCGTCGGCTACGCCCTCGCCGCGCTCGGCTACCGGCTCGCCGTACGTGGCGTCCCGGCCTCGGCCGCCGGTTCGCGGGAGTCCACGGACGCCCCGGCCTGCTGACGGGTCAGGCGCCGGCGGCGGCCACCATCGCCCCGGTGATCCGGGCGAGGTCGTCGGGCCCGGTGACGTACGGCGGCATCGTGTAGATGAGGTTACGGAACGGCCGCAGCCACACGCCGTGCGCCATGACGGTGTCCTGGACTCTGGCCATGTCGACCGGCTCTGCGGTCTCGATCACCCCGATCGCGCCGAGGACCCGTACGTCGGTCACGCCGGGCAGGCCGCGCGCGGGCTCGAGGCCGTCGGTGAGCGCCTTCTCGATGCCGCCGACCTCGGCCCGCCAGTCGCGCTCGGCGAGCAGCCCGATGGAGGCGATCGCAACCGCGCACGCGAGCGGGTTGGCCATGTACGTCGGGCCGTGCATGAGCACGCCCGCCTCGCCCTCGCTGATCCCACGGGCGACGCGGTCGGTGCACAGGGTGGCGGCCATGGTCAGGTAGCCGCCGGTGAGCGCCTTACCGAGGCACATGATGTCGGGCACGACGCCCGCGTGGTCGCAGCCGAACAGCGTGCCGCTGCGGCCGAACCCGGTGGCGATCTCGTCGAAGATCAGCAGCACGTCGTGCCGGTCGGCGAGCGCGCGCATCGCGGTCAGCCACGCCGGGTCGTAGAAGCGCATACCGCCCGCGCCCTGGACGACGGGCTCCACGATGATCGCGGCGAGCTCGGCCGCATGCCCTGCGACGAGGCGCTCGAGCTCGGCGGCGTACGCGGCGTCGTACGTGGCGGGCGGCACCGGCGCGAAGACGTGCTCGGGCAGCAGGTCGGCCCACAGGTGGTGCATGCCGCCGTCCGGGTCGCACACCGCCATCGCGCCGAACGTGTCGCCGTGGTAGCCGCCGCGCACGGTGAGCAGGCGGGTCTTGCCGGTACGGCCGCGCGAGCGCCAGTACTGCAGCGCCATCTTGATCGCGACCTCGACCGACACGGACCCGGAGTCGGCGAAGAACACCTTCGTGAGCGGCTCGGGCGTCAGGTCGACCAGCAGGCGGGCCAGGCGTACGGCGAGCGGGTGCGTCAGCCCGCCGAACATCACGTGCGCCATCGACCCGAGCTGCTCGGTGATGGCCGCGTCCAGCGCCGGATGCCGGTAGCCGTGGATCGCGGCCCACCACGACGACATGCCGTCGACGAGCTCCCGGCCGTCGGCGAGCATCAGGCGTACGCCGCTCGCCGACACGACCGGGTGGACGGGCGTCGTCGCCGGCATGGGGGCGTACGGGTGCCAGATGTGCTCGCGGTCGAAGACCAGCAGTTCGTCGGGTGACATGTTCACTCCTGTTCGCGGGCCCATTCCCGCAGGGCCTCGGCGGCGGCCTCGGGGCCGATCGGCCCGCGGTCGAGGCGCAGGTCCAGCAGGAAGCGGTAGGCGTTGCCGACGGCCGGGCCCGGCGGGATGCCCAGGATCTTCTGGATCTCGTTGCCGTCCAGCTCGGGCCGGATCTTGGCCAGCTCCTCCTCCTGCCCCAGCCGCGCGATGCGCCGCTCGAGCTCATCGTAGGTGCGGGCCAGCGCGGTGGCCTTCCTGCGGTTGCGGGTCGTGCAGTCGGCGCGGGTGAGCTTGTGCAGCCGGGGCAGCAGGTGCCCGGCGTCGCGTACGTAGCGGCGTACGGCCGAGTCGGTCCACTCGCCCGTGCCGTAGCCGTGGAAGCGCAGGTGCAGCTCGACGAGCCGTGAGACGTCGGAAATGACGTCCTTCGGGTAGCGCAGCGCGGTGAGCCGCGCCTTGGTCATCGACGCGCCCACGACCTCGTGGTGGTGGAAGGTCACCCGGCCGCCCTCGACGAACGACCGCGTCTTGGGCTTGCCGATGTCGTGCAGCAGGGCGGCCAGGCGCAGGACGAGGTCCGGGCCGTCCTCCTCCTGCGCGATGGCCTGCTCCAGGACGATCAGCGAGTGCTCGTAGACGTCCTTGTGCCGGTGGTGCTCGTCGATCTCGAGCCGGAGCTTGGGCAGCTCGGGGAGCACGTGCTCGGCGAGCCCGGTGGCGACGAGCAGCGCCAGGCCCGCGCGCGGATTCGCGCCGACGACCAGCTTCGACAGCTCGTCGCGGATCCGCTCGGCCGAGACGATCTCGATGCGGGCGGCCATCTCGGTCATCGCGGCCACCGTCTCCGGCGCGACGGTGAAGCCGAGCTGCGAGGCGAACCTCGCGGCCCGCAGCATCCGCAGCGGGTCGTCGCCGAAGGAGTCCTCGGGGCGCCCCGGCGTACGGATCACCTGCGCCCGCAGGTCGGTCAGGCCGCCGAACAGGTCGACGAACGTGTGGCCCGGCATCCGAGCGGCCATCGCGTTGACGGCGAAGTCGCGTCGGCCCAGGTCATCGTCCAGGGAGGTACCGTAGGAAACCTCTGGCTTGCGTGACTTGGGGTCATAGGACTCGCTGCGGTAGGTCGTGACCTCGACCTGGTGCTCGCCCTTGCGCATGCCGATCGTGCCGAACTCGATACCGATCGTCCATACGGCGTCGGCCCAGCCCTCGACGATCTCGAGGATCCGCTCGGGGTGGGCGTCGGTGGTGAAGTCGAGGTCGCTGACCGGGCGTCCGAGTAGGACGTCACGTACCGGACCACCGACGAGGGCGAGCTCGTGACCTGCGGCGGAGAACCTCCTGCCGAGGTCGTCGGCGAGTGGGGTCACACGGCTCAGCAGCGCGGTGATCGCCGCGTTCTGCTCGGAGGTCTGCTCGTCATTCGGCACGGCAATCGAGCGTAGATCCTCGCAGGTGACAGGCAAAACCGATTAGGGATACCGTCGAGTGATCGGGGACGACCATGAAGGACGCACTCTCCATTCATCGGCTGCTGCTCGAAAGCCAGACGGCCCACGAGATCGTGCGGCTCCCACGCCTGATCACCAGCGCGGATGAGTTGCCGGACGTGCTCGGGCTGCCTCCGGGGCGGTGCCTGAGCACGCGCCTGTACGCCGGCCGGCCGCCGCAGACGAGCCGGATCGGCGCCATGATCGTGATCGCCGGCACCTGGCCCTCGCTGCGATCGGTGGCCGGCGCGCTCGACGTCATGACCGTGATGTACGCGCCCGACGATCTCGTCAACGAGGTCACTGACTACCCGGCCGACCTGGTGGCGCCGCTGATGCTGCCCGACGACCTCACGATGCTCATCGACGAGCAGGCGGCGGGCGTCGACGACGTCGTCTACACCCCGACCGGCGAGGCCTGCACCGCGCTCGGCATCCACACCCTGGACCTTTTCGCCCTCTGCGGCGCCAAGCCCGTGCCCCGTCCGCGCCCCGCCTGAATCACCGCGTCCAATCGTCCGGCGCAATGACCGATTACGCATGAGTGGCTACTACGATTGCCGCCGTGCCCCGCCAGCGTCGACAGTCACGCCGGTCCACGCCATCGGACCGGCACCGTGAGGAGACCTCGGCCGGCGGCCTGGTCGTCGACGTCGGGGGCATTCCGCGCGCCGCGCTGATCGCGCGTCATGACCGCGAGGGCCGGCTCCGGTGGTCACTGCCCAAGGGCCATGTCGAAGCGCAAGAGACGATCGAGGAGGCAGCGGTGCGGGAGGTCGAGGAGGAGACCGGCATCCGCGGCAAGATCGTGGCATCGCTCGGCTCCATCGACTACTGGTTCGCCGCGGACCGACACCGCATACACAAGACGGTCCACCACCACCTGATGCTCGCCGTCGGCGGTGCACTGTCCGACGCCGACCAGGAGGTCGCCGAGGTGGCCTGGTTCCCCCTCGAGGAGGTGGCCGGACGTCTCGCGCACGCGGACGAACGCCGCCTCGTCGTGTCCGTTCCCCGACTGCTCGCGAGCGCCACGTGAAACGGCTGCTCGCCTTCGTCGTTCCGCTCGTGCTCACCGGCGCGCCCGCGCTCGCGGCCACCCCTGAGACGGCGCCGCACCACGCCTCGCGTGCGCGCCAGCCCGCGCCCAAGCCGCCCGTCAACGTGACGTTCGGCTCGGTCGGGCCCGCCCGCTATCTCACCCAGAAGTCCACGCTCCAGGTACGCGGTCAGCTGACCAACCAGTCCGAGACCCCCTACCAGCGCGTCTCGGTACGCCTCCTGTACGGCGCCCGGCCGCTGACGAGCCGGGGCGAGCTCGACGGCTACGCCGACGGCAAGGGCGGCGAACCCGTACACCTCGGCCCGATCCACTCGCTGCCGGCGAGCCTGCCCGTCGACGGGCGGCAGGCCTTCACCCTGTCGATCGCGGTGCGGCAGATGGGCCTGACGGGCTTCGGCGTCTACCCGATCTCCGTCGAGGTCTACAACGCCGCCGGCGCGGTCCTCGGCCGCCAGCGCACGCTCGTCACCTACTTCCCCAAGGGCACCAGCACCGCGAAAACCAAGATCGCCTGGGTCTGGCCGGTCGTCGACCAGCCGCACCGCGCGAACGACGCGACGTTCCTCGACGACGGGCTCGAACGCCAGCTCGGCGGCGGCCGTCTCTCCACGCTCGTGTCCGCCGCCGCGCGTACCCCGACCCCGGTGAGCTGGCTCGTCGACCCGAGCCTCGTCGACGACGCCGCGCAGATGGCCAAGGACGACGGATACACGATCAAGGGTTCGGTGAAGCGCTCGCACAGCGTCGCGGCGGCCTCCTGGCTCGTGTCGCTGCACAACGCCGTCGGCCCCGAGCGTGTGATCGCCACGCCGTACGCCGACCCCGACGTGGCCGCGCTCGCCCAGCGCCACATGGGCAAGGACGTCAAGGCGGCCACCGACGTGGCCGTGCCGAAGCTCGCCGGTGCCGGGATCACCGGCAACGCCGGCACCACCGTGTCCATGCCACCGGATGGGCTCACCGACCAGAACACGCTGTCCGCGCTGGCCGCGAGCGGCGCGCGTACGGTCCTGCTGAGCAGCACGGTCCTGCCCGACTACGGGGCGCAGACCTACACGCCCGACCCGGTGATGACCAAGAGCGTCGGGGGCACCGACATGCGTCTGGTCGCCTACGACGAGACGCTGCGCCGCGTACTGGCCTCCGGCACCCACGCCGCCGGGGCGACCGTCCTCGCCGAGCAGCGGTTCCTCGCCGAGACGGCCATGATCACCGCGGAGATGCCGCGCAACGCGCGGACCATCGTCGTGACCCCGCCGCGCCGGTGGAACCCGGACCCGGCGTTCGCCAAGGCCGTGCTGAGCTACTCCGCGCACGCGCCGTGGCTCAAGCCCGTCACGCTGAACGACGTCGACCGGCTCAAGCCGGTGAACCCCCCTCGCGCGTTCCAGCCGCAGAAGGGCACCTCCGACCTGAGCGCGTCCTACCTACGCCAGGTCAAGGACCTGGGCACGCGGATCAAGCGGTTCACCTCGATCTTCCAGCCGCCGGAGAGCGACTTCCCGCTGGGCGTGCCGCGCACCGAGTCATCGGCGTGGGACGGCCACTCACGCCGCGGTACGGCACTGCGCAAGGAGCTCGACGTCGAGCTGGGGCAGACCGCCAGGAAGGTCCACGTCCTCAACGACGCGGACGTCACGATGGCGGGCAAGTCCGCCCGCATCCCGATCACGATCTCCAACGGCCTGGACAAGGGCACCGTCAACGTCCGGCTGCACGTCTACTCCCAGAACGACACGCGCCTGCGCGTGGACTCCGTCGACCGCACGCTGAACCTCGAGGCCGGGCACAAGGATCAGGTCATCCTGCACATGCAGTCCGCGGCGAACGGGCTCGCGTACGTGAACATCGAGCTGCTGGCCGCCGACGGCCGGCCGTTCGGCACCACGCGGGTGCTGCGCGTACGCGCGAACGGAATCGGTCGAACCGCACTGCTCATCACGGGCGTCTCACTTGCCGTACTCTTCGTCGGCGTCGGCTTCCGCGTGATCCGACGTCGATCCGAACGAGCGGAGGAGTCCGTTGACTGACGTGGACCCGGGCGGGACGGACACCACCGGCACGCTGCCGGAGATCGCCGCCGTCGAGGACGCCTCGCGCGCCCGGGGCGTCGGCGGCCTGCTGAAGTCCAGCGCCGTCATGGCGGTGGGCACGATCGCCTCGCGGCTGCTCGGCTTCATCCGCAACGCGGTGATCGTCATCGCGCTGGGCACCGGACCGCTCGGCGACGTCTACAACGTCGCCAACACCTTCCCCAACGTCGTCTACGACATGCTGCTCGGCGGCATCCTCACCGCCGTCCACGTGCCGATGCTCGTGCGTGCGCTGGAGAAGGACCGCGCGTACGGCGAGGAGTACGAGGCGCGGCTGCTGACCATCGTGCTCGGCGGGCTGATGGTCCTCACCGGCATCGCGATGCTCTGCGCGCCGCTCCTGGTCGACCTGTACGCCGGCGACTTCACGCCCGACCAGCACCGCCTCGCGGTGATCTTCGCGCTGTTCTTCCTGCCGCAGATCTTCTTCTACGGCGTCGGCGCGCTGGCCGGTGCCTCCCTGAACGCTCGTGGCAGCTTCGCCGCGCCGATGTGGACGCCGGTGCTGAACAGCATCGTCGTCATCGTCATCGGCGGCGCGTTCCTGCTCGTGGCCGGTCCCGGCGCCACGCCGACCAACATCAGCAGCGGTGAGATCGCGCTGCTGGCGGGCGGCACCACGCTCGGCATCATCGTGCAGACGATCGCGATGTGGCCGTCGCTGCGCGCGGTCGGCTTCCGCTTCCGGCCGCGCTTCGACTTCCGGCGCGAGGAGCTTGCCCCGGTCGGCGGCATGGCCCTGTGGACCCTGCTCTACGTCGCGATCATGCAGGTCGGCTTCGTGGTCAACACCAACATCGCCGTACGCGCCGGGGTGCGCGGGCAGAAGGAGCACCTCGGCTACGGCGTGGGCCTGACCCCGTGGAACAACGCTTACCTGCTGTTCCAGCTCCCGTACGCGATCGTCGGTGTATCGGTGATCACGGCGCTGCTGCCGCGGATGAGCCGGCACGCCTCGGAGCAACGCCTCGACCTGGTGCGCGAGGACATGTCCTCGGGTCTCAACCTCTCGTCCGTGATCATCGTGCCGTCGGCGGCCCTGCTGTTCGCGCTGAGCCCCGAGCTGACCACGGCGTTCTTCGCCCACGGGTCGACCGGCCTGGCCGACGCGCTGATGATCTCCAACGTCGTGCAGGCGTTCACGCTGGCGCTGGTGCCGTTCGCGATCTTCCAGCTCCTGCTGCGGGTGTTCTACGCCCTCGCGGACACGCGGACCCCGGCGCTCATCGCCATCGGCAACATAGCGATCAGTATCACTCTCGGTGTCGTCGGGTCGATGACGCTGCCGACCGATATGGTCGTCGAGGGCATCGCGATCGCACTCGGCATCTCCTGGTCGGTCGGTTGCGTCGTGGCCGGGCTGATCCTGCGCGGCCGCCTCGAAGGGCTCGAAACGCGACACATAGTGACGACTCATCTGAAGATCGCCATCGCGACCTTGCCGGCCTTCGGGTTCGCCTTGGGCGTGCACGAGGTCTTCTTGAAGCTTTTCTATTACCACGTCGTGACCTCGGTCGCGGCACTCATCGTCGGAGGCGCCGGTGCGGGCCTGCTGTACGTGCTGGTCGCAAGGAAGATGCGCATCTCGGAGCTGGAAACCCTGACCCGGACCATCATGGGCAGGTTGCCCGGACGTGTCTCGAGTTAGGAGATCATGCCCGTATGGTGGGAGAGCGCGGCCATCTACGGGTAGTAACCCAAAGACGCTCCTCGAGCGTCCTACCAACGGGCGGAGCGGCCGCGTTGCCAGCCGCCCACGAGGCATCGAGGGAGGGTCGAGGGCGTAAGGGAGCCACGGCACTGAACATGGGACGCGATTACCTGCGCCGGACGACGCGTTGAGTACGTCCGTCATTGAACCTGGAACCCGGCTCGCCGGTCGTTTCCGTCTGGACGACCGCGTCAGCGAGGCGGGTGGATCCACCTTCTGGAAGGCCACCGACGAGATTCTCGCCCGTCCGGTGGCCGTACTCACGTTCGCGCCGGGCTTCCCACGTGTCCACGACGTCGTCACCGCCGCCCGGGCCGCCAGCCGCCTGACCGACCCCCGCCTCACCCAGGTGTTCGACGCCGACGACAGCGGCGAGCGTGCCTATGTCGTCAGCGAGTGGGTCACGGGCGAGACGCTCGAGGACCTGCTCACCGAGGGCCCCATGGAGGCCGACCGCGCGGCGGCGTTCCTCCTGGAGGCCTCCGAGGCGCTCACCTCCGCGCACAGCGCCGGTCTGGCCCACCTCTGCCTCACGCCGCACAACCTCGTGTGGACCAGCGGCGGCACCGTCAAGGTCACCGGCCTCGGCGTCGAGGCCGTGCTGTCCGGCATGACCTCCGACAGCCCGGCCGGCGACGACACCCAGGGCCTGGCCCACATGCTGTACGCCGCCCTCACCGGGCACTGGTGCGGCACCGAGGGCACCCAGCTTCCGCTCGCCCCGACCGGCGGCGACGGCCGCGCGCTCCCGCCGAGCCAGGTACGCCCCGGCGTCCCGCAGAACCTCGATCTGATCGCCTGCCGCGCCCTGCACCTTCCCCTGCACGGCGCGGAGGAGCCGCTCAGCACGCCGTCGGCCTTCGCCGACGCCCTTGCCCAGGTACCGCGCTCGCCGCTGCCGTTCGTGCCGCTGGTGGGTTCGACCCCGCCCGCGGTGGTGCCGCGCCCCGACTCCGCGGCCTCGAGCACCTCGACGTCCCCGGTCGACTCGCCCACACGTACCGTCCCGGACGCGTCGCCGTCGACCCGTCGTACGACCTCCCCGGCTCGTCACTCGGTGGATCGCGAGGGCGGCGTCAGCCGGCCCGTCATGGCCGCGCTCGCGGTCGGACTGCTGATCATCGTCGGCCTCGGCGGCTGGGGGATCAGCAAGATGGGCGCCACCGGCGGAGATTCCCCCAGCAAGGCCGGTACGAAGACCGGCCCGGCCGGCAAGCCGGGCCCGAAGAAGCTCTCTCCGCAGAGCGCCAAGGGCTTCGACCCGTCTCCGGGCGGTCACCCCGACCTGTCGCTGCCCAAGGCCCCTGGCAAGGCCATCGACGGCAGCGACGGCAGCTTCTGGGGCACCCAGCACTACCTGGACCCGCATTACGGCCGGTACAAGAAGGGCCTCGGCCTGATGCTCGACATGGGCCATCCGGTCAACGTCGACCGGATCGAGGTCACCATGCCTCAGGCCACCGAGCAGGGCACCGTCCAGCTCCAGGTCGGCGACTCACAGGACGCCAACATGCGCCAGACCGACACCGGTCCGGCGAGCGGTACCTTCACGCTGAAGGGCGGGAAGGCCAAGGGCCAGTACGTCCTGCTGTGGTTCACGAAACTGCCCAAGGTCGGCCTATACCAGATCAAGGTCAACAACGTCGCGGTGTACGGATCGGGCTGATCCCGTCACAACGGGCACGAAACAGCGCGGACGGCTACCATCGGGTGCGTGCTGAAGGCCCCCCGAGACGGAGAACGCGGTATTCGTCGGTCGATCGCGCGCCATCTTCCGGCGCCGTACGACTCTGCCGACGATCGCATGGGGAGTATCGGACGGGCCCGGCACACCATTGACGATGTGGTCGGCTACGGGACGGGCTGACGGAATATGGCCATCATGCGCGGGGGACGCTCAGTCGAGGCTGTTCCGGACAAGGAACTGCTCTCACGACATGCGGGTGGTGACCCACACGCGTTCGCCGAGCTCGTACACAGACATCGCGACCGAATGTGGGCCGTGGCGCTGCGAACGCTCGGCGACCAGGAGGAGGCGGCCGACGCGCTGCAGGACGCGTTCCTGTCGGCGTACCGGGCCGCGGGGCGGTTTCGCGGCGACGCGGCGGTGACGACGTGGCTGCACCGCATCGTCGTCAACGCCTGCCTCGACCGCCTGCGACGGCGGGCGATCCGGCCGGTCGTGCCGATGGGCGACGACGCCACGCTCGACTCGGTCGCCCCGAAGAACAGCGATCCGACGTCGGCGCACGAGCTGTCACTCGACGTCAGCCAGGCACTGAAACGCATCCCCTTCGAGCAACGAGCCGCCCTCGTGCTCGTCGACATGATGGGGTACGCGGTCGACGACGCCGCCCGGGTTCTCGAGGTCCCACCTGGGACGATCAAGAGCCGGTGCGCTCGCGGTAGGGCACGGCTCGCGCCGCTTCTCGGACACCTGCGGAACCAGGGACGCCCCTCGGGCGTCGAATCTGCGGAGGAAGGAGGTGGCACACCCGCGTGACTGCCGCACACCTTGACTATGACGCGCTGGCCGACTTCGCCGAGGGCATTCTCGACGACGCTACGGCCACGTCCGCCGAAAGACACCTGGCCGACTGTGCCGACTGCCGCTTGCGGGCCGCCGAGGTAGCGGAGGTGTCCCGCGTTCTCGCGGACGCACCGCTTCCGCCGATGCCCGCGCATCTGGTGGATCGGCTCGACGCCGCGATCGCCGCGGAGGCTGCGACGCACCTGCCCACACATCGGCAGGCTCGGCGCTTTCAACTCGTCGCAGCGGCCGCCGCGGCGGTGGTCGCCGTCGGCGGAGGAGCCGTCGCCGTTCGCACCGTCATCGACCAAGGGGACTCCAGGAGCGCGGCGGTGTCGCAACCGCCCGTCGAGGAGCCCTCACGCACCGACTCGAAACCGCGGCCCCTGGCCGCGCGGTCGGATCCGTACGCCGTGGTACGGACCGGCACCGACTACACCACGGCGGGGCTCGCATCCCAGGTCGCCACGTCGCTGTCGAAGACCGCGACGCCGGGTCAGCCACATGCGATGAACGCGGCCTCTGGTCCCTCCGAGGGCTGTGTGACCCGTGTGACCGGTGGGAAGGCCCCGCTACTCGTCGACTCCGCGACGTACGACGGCCGCCCGGCGACCGTCATCGTCCTGCGCGGAGCCGATGCCGGCCACGCGGACGTCTGGGTCGTCGGCGCGAAGTGCTCCGTCAACGACCTTGATCTGGTGGTTCATCGGCAGGTCGCACACTGACTCTTCCGATTCACGCATAGAGCCGGCCGGTCCGTACATGGACCGGCCGGTCTTTGCATTTCACAGGCCACGCGCGAATGGCGTGGGCGGGAATCCCGGCGGCCTAGGATCGGTTTACGCCACTGCGAAGCTAACGGGCCGACCGTCTTCGCCGAGATCTAGGAGAGGCGCAACAGTGAGCGACGTGCGTAACGTGATCATCATCGGGTCGGGGCCCGCGGGCTATACGGCCGCGATCTACGCCGCCCGTGGTGACCTCAAGCCGCTGGTCTTCGAAGGCGCCGTGACCGCCGGCGGTGCCTTGATGAACACCACCGAGGTGGAGAACTTCCCCGGCTTCCCCGACGGGATCATGGGCCCGGACCTCATGGACAGCATGCGCAAGCAGGCTGAGCGCTTCGGCGCCGAGCTCGTCACCGACGACGTCACCGAGGTCGACCTGACGGCCACGCCGAAGGTCGTGAAGGTGGGCGACGAGACCTTTCTCGCCAAGGCGGTCGTCATCGCCACCGGGTCGAAGTACCGCGAGCTTGGCCTGCCCAACGAGAAGAAGCTCTCCGGCCACGGCGTGTCCTGGTGCGCCACCTGTGACGGCTTCTTCTTCCGCGACAAGGACATCGCCGTCGTCGGCGGTGGCGACTCCGCGCTGGAGGAGGCCATCTTCCTCAGCCGGTTCGCCAGCCGCGTGAACGTCATCCACCGACGCTCCGCGCTCCGCGCCAGCAAGATCATGCAGGACCGCGCGTTCGCGAACGACAAGATCCACTTCGTCTGGGACTCCGAGGTCGCCGACATCCTCGGCGACGACCGCGTCACCGGCGTACGCCTCCGCGACACCAACACCGGCGAGGAGCGCACCCTCGAGCTGTCCGGCGTGTTCATCGCGATCGGCCACGAGCCGCGTACGGAGCTGTTCGAAGGTCAGCTCGACCTCGACGGCGAGGGCTACCTCAAGGTCGTCGCCGGCAGCACGGAGACCAACATCTCCGGCGTGTTCGGCTCCGGCGATGTCGTCGACCACCGCTACCGTCAGGCCATCACCGCGGCCGGCACCGGTTCCGCCGCCGCGCTCGACGCCGAGCGCTGGCTGCAGGAGCAGGGCTCGGCGTCCCTGACGCGCCAGCCCGAGAGCGAAGTCGCGCCGCAGCAGGCGTGAGTGTGAGCCGGGGGCTCCGGCTCCCGTAGACAGTCATCGCGTAGTGCGATTCGAGTGAGGAGATGCCGTGGCTACCAAAGCCGTCACCGACGCCGACTTCCCGGTGGAGGTGCTCAAGAGCGACAAGGCGGTACTCGTCGACTTCTGGGCGGAGTGGTGTGGTCCCTGCCGGCAGGTGGGCCCGATCCTCGAGGAGATCGCCGCTGAGCATTCCGACAAGCTCACCATCGTGAAGCTCAACATCGACGAGAACCCGAAGGTTCCGGCGGAGTACGGGATCATGCAGATCCCGACACTGAACGTCTACAAGGGCGGCGAAGTCGTCAAGCAGATCATCGGTGCCAAGCCGAAGGCGGCCCTTCTCAAGGACCTCGCGGAGTTCATCTAGGGCCAACCGCTCTCCCGCGGTGTGGTTGTGACGCCCCCACGTCTCCGGACGTGGGGGCGTCGCCATTTTTAGGCCTCTGACCTGGCGAAACTCGCGAGAGGTCCGCTGGCTGACGAACGCCGCTCACCTGGTGTGATCGGATCAACCAGGCCCCCTCTGCGGGTGTGGAGCCTCTGATGTGGCTCTACGCGCGTTGGGTGATTTGCGTGGTTCCTGCGACTGTATTTCTCTGCCGCTGGGGCCTGTTTTTCGGCGTGTCGGCTTGATTCTGCTCGTTTACACCGGGCGGAGTGCGCCTTCGGGCGACATCGACCCGAGGAGACGCTCGAGAGCGACCTCGACATCCTCACGCCACGACAGCGCCGACTTCAGCTCGAGCCGCATCCGCGGATACCGGTGATGCGGGCGTACGGTCTTGAACCCCACCGCGAGCATGTACTCGGCCGGCAGCATGCAACCCGGCTTCTCCCACTTGAGATCGCCGAACGCCTCGATCGCCCGAACCCCTCGGCGGGTCAGATCCTTGGCGACGCCCTGCACCAGCATCCGTCCCAGCCCACCCCCCTGGAACTCCGGCAGGATGTGCGCGGTCATCATCAACGCCGCATCCGCACTCACCGGACTCGTAGGGAAGGCCACCGACCGCGGCACGTACAACGGCGGCGCGAACATCACGAACCCCGCCGGCACGCTGTCGACGTAGACGAGCTTGCCGCAGCTGCCCCACTCGAGAAGCGTGGACGAGATCCACGCTTCCTTCTCCAACTCCGGATCCCCACCCTCTTCGGCGCGCTGCTTGTTCACGGGATCGAGCTCCCAGAACACGCACCGCCGACACCGACTCGGCAGATCCTCGAGGTTGTCCAGCGTGATATTGACCAGACGACGCGACACCGGCCAGGCCCCCTTCTTGGGCGGAGCGCCTTCATCACCAGGACCTATTCCCGCTCCAAGAAGATCTTAGAGCTTGTACTCAAGGTCCGTCCTCCCCTAGCGCGAGGACGCATCAGTCGTTCTCAGTCCTCCTCGGCCCTCGGGGAAGCCCGCGCCGCTATCGTGCGGGACGTGACCGCGATCTATGTAGTCGAAGGTTCTCGGATCGAGAGCCTGGAGGACTTCTGGCGAGTGCTGGGCGAAGCCGTCAACGGCCCAGGCGGCTACTTCGGAACCAACCTGGACGCCCTCAACGACTGCCTGCGAGGCGGCTTCGGCACACCGGACGACGATGACTTCGCCGTGGAGTGGCGCGACCATGCGCTGTCCCGCCGGAGCCTGGGCTACCCGGAGACGGTCCGGCAACTGGAGCGGAAGCTCGCCCGCTGCCACCCGGAGAACAGACCCTCCGTCCGAGCCGAACTAGAGGCCGCTCGCGCCGAACTCGGCCCCACGGTCTTCGACTGGCTGGTCGAGATCTTCAAAGACCACGGCTCGAACAACCTCCAATTGCGCTGACCGTCAGCCGATGCGGCGCCCCCGATTTCGACGTCGGCGCCTCAGTTCTGGGCGAGCGATTCCCCGCATCGGCCGATGCCTGCCACACCCGGCAGATCGATCCCCCATTTGGTCGACCCCCCATTTGGTCGACCCCCCATTTGGTCGACTCCCCGCGTCGACACCCCGTGCTTGGTCGATACCTCGCGCGCGCCCTCGCCGACGCTTCAGGGCCTCCGCGTCACCATCCCGCTCGCTGGCCCCTCCACGTCGCCCACGCCATCTGTGAGCGCGATGCTCGCGGGACGAGGCAGCACCGCTAAGGGCAAGCGCACGGCGAATCCGACGCTTGCCGTCCGGCCGCCCCTGATAGCCCTCGCGCAACCGGAGAGGTGTGCGCGGCGAGATAGACGCCCTGAGGTGCCTCGTGTGAGGCGCCTAGCGGCTGTTGGCAGTCGCACTCCAGTCACTGCACCCCACGCGACTAGGGAGCTTCTCAAGCGTCGTACGTCGCATCCAGGCGCGAGCACCGAGATGCCGACCGTCGCACACGGAAAGGTCACTGGACGCCTCCGCCACGGATGCCGTCCCAACGTTTCACGTGAAACAGCCGCGCGCCGTGCCTTCGTAAGGGCACCCGCCGGGGCAGCCAGCCATGGTCAGGTTTCCTAGAGGACTCCAGGTGCCTCGGCACCCGGCCGTTCGCGTGCACCCGCCCGTCTCAGTTCTATAGGCACCCACCCGCGCGGGGAGACTTGCGCCCTTGCACAGATCGGGCCGAGGGCTCCACTGGCGCCAGCCGGGCCTCCATGGCTAGCGCCAGATGAGATCCGCCACCCTCGGTCATCAGCTCAGGGGAGCAAGGGGGAGCCCTCTTCGGTGAACACCGCCGACGACGCGAGACGACGCCGAAACCTCTTCCGGCGCCCTAGCCATGCGACCGGAGGAGCACCAGGCCTGCCGGCAGGAAGCACCTCACCCGACGCGTGGGGTCGGGTCCGGTCGGAATCCTGCGACGTGATGCGGTCGTCGTTTCACGTGAAACGACGACCGCGTCGCGCCGGGCTCCGCAGCGGACGCTCTCCACCATCGGCGGCGATCGTCTTCTATCGAGCACCCTTCACACAGCTGACCCGGGCGCTTCCCGATCAGACGCCCGCCAGGCTCCAACCGTGCTCTTCCCATGGGCGCGTCGATCAGCCAAAGAGGCGACGCGGGCCGACGGTGGTGGGTTGACTCTCGTTGGCTGGGCAGCAGCCGGCTCGGAGCAAGAGGCCGGATGTTTCCCGTGAAACATCGGGTCATGTGAGGCACAGGGGCGAGTCCGAGGAAGAACGCATGGGCGCTTCAGCGGCGATGCGAGCCTCTGACGACGGGTGTGGACGTCAGCGCTACCAGCCGGCCAACGAGCGTTCGCGCACCGGCGTCGGCCCGTTGCAATCCGGGCCTCCCGCAGGTGAGCTCAGCCAACGTCGAGAGGACTTCGCCGGGCCTGGCTGCCCTAGCTCGCTCCTACGAGCGATACCTCAGGGATAGGGGATCACTGAGGTTTCCCGTGAAACCACACGTGCCGAAAAGACATGAGGGTGGTCCCGTTAGAAACACGGGACCACCCTCATGGATGGATCGGAAGCCTCAGGGGCACGGAGACAGGCTCAGCCGCCGGATGGGCCCTCGGGAGTCATCGCGGCGATGATGCGTTCCAGGTCTTCGAGTGAGGCGAACTCGACGACGATCTTTCCCTTGCGGCGGCCGAGGTCGACGCTGACCTTCGTCTCGTAGAGGTCGGACAGCTCGGCGGCGAGCTCTCGGATGCGGGGGTTCACCGGGGGGTTGGCGGTCTTCCGGCGCGTGGCCTGCTTCGTGTCGCCGGCATCGCCGAGCGCGATCAGCTCTTCCACCGCGCGGACCGAGAGGCCTTCCGCGACGATGCGGGTGGCCAGTTGATCCTGGCGTTCGTGGCTGTCGAGGCCCAGCAGCGCGCGGGCGTGGCCGGCGCTCAGGACGCCTGCGGCCACGCGGCGCTGGACCGCGGGCGGGAGGTTCAGGAGCCGGAGGGTGTTGGTGATGTGCGGCCGGGAGCGGCCGATGCGGGTGGCGAGTTCCTCGTGCGTCGCGCCGAAGTCGTCGAGCAGCTGCTGGTACGCGGCCGCCTCTTCTAGGGCGTTCAGCTGCTGCCGGTGGAGGTTCTCCATGAGCGCGTCGCGCAGCATGTCGTCGTCGCCGGTCTCACGGACGATCGCCGGGATCTTGTCGACACCGGCGAGCTTGGAGGCGCGCAGCCGGCGCTCTCCCATGATGAGTTCGTATTCGTCCGGGCCGAGCTCGCGTACGACGATCGGCTGGAGGAGGCCGACGATGCCGATGGAGGCCGCCAGCTCCTCGATCGCCTCCTCGTCGAACGTCTGGCGCGGCTGGCGGGTGTTGGGCGTGATGGAGGTGATCGGCAGCTCGGCGAAGTGCGCGCCGGCGACCATCACCGGGCCGGCCGAGGCGTCCTGCGAGGGTGCCGACGGGTCGGCGTCGTCGCGGGGAGCGGGGGCCGCCGACTCAGCCGGGGCCGTGGGGATCAACGCACCCAGCCCCTTGCCTAGTCCGCGTCGCTGCTGACTCACTGTGCCTCCATGCCACAAGAGCGGGGCTTCGTCCCCGCTCGTTCACGCGTCTGTTCTGTTCGCCACGCCACCTATCGGCGGGCGGCCAGCCGTACGGCCCGTCGCGTCATGCGCGGCGGGCCGCCCAGGCTCACCCTTGGCTTTCCGCGCCCCGGTACGCCATCTCCCGTGCCGCCTCGGTGTAGGCGAGCGCGCCGCTGGATCCCGGGTCGTACGTCAGCACCGACTCGCCGTAGCTGGGTGCCTCGGAGACCCGTACGCTCCGCGGGATCACCGTGCTGATCACGAGATCGGCGAAGTGGCTGCGCACCTCGTCGGAGACCTGCGCCGCCAGGCGGGTACGGGCGTCGTACATGGTGAGCAGGATCGTGGTGACCGCGAGGTTCGGGTTGAGGTGCTGCTTCACGAGATCCACCGTGTGCAGCAGCTGACTCAGACCCTCCAGCGCGTAGTACTCGGTCTGGATCGGGATCAGCAGCTCGTCGGCGCCCGTGAGGGCGTTCACCGTGAGCAGGCCCAGCGACGGCGGGCAGTCGATCAGCACGTAGTCGAACTTGCCGAGGTCGTACGCCTCGAGCGCACGGCGCAGCCGCGACTCGCGCGCCACCATGGGCACGAGGTCGACCTCCGCGCCCGCCAGGTGGAGGGTCGCGGGTGCGCAGTAGAGGTTGGGGATGCCTTCGGCCGGCACGACGACGTCCTCGAAGCTGCCGCCCTCAAGGATCACGTGGTACACCGACGGGATGTCGGTGTGGTGCTCCACGCCCAGCGCCGTGGAGGCGTTGCCCTGCGGGTCGAGGTCGACCACCAGCACGCGCGAGCCGTGGAGGGCGAGCGCGGCCGCCAGGTTGACGGCGCTCGTGGTCTTTCCGACACCGCCCTTCTGGTTGGCGATGGTGATCACGCGGCAGCGCGGTGGCCGCGGCCACTCCTTCTCACCACGCTTCGCCAGGACGCGGAGCGCCGCTGCTGCGGCCTGCGCGATCGGCTGGGTTGTTGTTTCACGTGAAACGTCGGCGGACTTGAGTGCCTCGCTTACCAACTTCGACTCCCCGTGGGCCTGATTGCGCTTCGACGTCTCTTTCGTCGCGTCCGGCGGTGGCTTCGGCGCCTCAACAGAGGCCGAGGCCGCAGCCGGCTCCGGCGACTCCACCTCCGCGGGCGGCGCGGCCGATTCGTCTTTGGGCCAGCCGAGGCCGGAGGAGTCCGACGACGGCGTGTCCGTCGATCGGTCAGGCCAGCCCAAGCCCTTTTCTGTGGTCAAGGACCGTCACCCCTTCCGTCCATGCGCTCCGCCGCGCCGGCGTCCGCCCCGGCCTGAACCGGCCCGCCCCTTCGGCGGCTGCGGGGGTCGCCCGGCGACTGCGCGGACGACGGTCGCCGGGGGATCGACCTTACCGCGACCAACGTGAAGCACTTCGGTTCCCTGAACCCCGAATTCCTTCAGAACCGGTTCCGCCTCTTCCAACTCGGCGGCGGCGCGCTCACCCTTCAGGGCCAGCAGCTCGCCTCCGGGGCGGAGCAGCGGCAGGGCCCAGCCGGCCAGACGCTCGAGGGGAGCGACGGCACGGGCGGTCGCGACGTCGGCCTGGAAATCACCGATGACCTCTTCGGCCCGGCCTCGGCGTACCACCACGTTGGGCAACTTGAGCAACTCAACGCATTCCTGGAGAAACACGGTACGGCGAAGGAGCGGCTCGAGCAGTGTCACGGACAGGTCGGCGCGGACGATCGACAGGACGATGCCGGGCAGGCCGGCGCCGGAGCCGATGTCGATGACGTTCGCGTCGGCCGGGATCACCTCGGCCATCACCGCGCAGTTGAGGAGGTGCCGGTCCCACAGGCGCTCGACCTCGCGGGGCCCGATCAGACCGCGCTCGACGCCAGGGCCGGCGAGGAACTCGGCGTACTTTTCGGCGATGGGAAGCGCGTCTCCGAAGATCTCATGAGCGATCGGCGGCGCAGGAATCTGTGGCATAAGTCAACGGCTCATCAGCGACTCGGAAGAGGGTGAGGAAACCCTACGGTCTTCGAATGCTTCCACACCTCGGGCATTGCCGAGACCGCGACCCGCCACCGTCCCGGCGAAAGCGGCGGGCATGGACCCGCATATCCCCCTCATGGGGGGTACGACTGCCGCGGGCCGAATCCTGCTCGAAAGGAGACGCGAGATCATGGGTATCGGTACAGCTCTGGCATTCGTCGCCATCGGCGCGATCATGGCCTTCGCCTTCCACTTCCACCTCAGTGGGGTCGACATCCACGCGGTCGGTTGGATTCTGATCCTCGTCGGGATCGCGATGCTGCTCATCACCTTGCTCTACACCCGGCCGCGGAGGCGCCGTCAGACGGTGCAGGTGGTGGAGGGCCAGCCCGGGGCGTACGTCAGCGAGGTCGAGGAGCCGCCCATCGTCCAGCGGCCAGTGAACCCGAACGCGCCCGTACAGCAGCAGTCCGTCGACCCGGCCGTCGGCCAGCGCCGCGGCGATGTACCCCCGCAGTGACGTCACTCTGACCATTCAGCAAGGCCGAAGAACGACAAAGGGCCCGCCACCGTACGGTGGCGGGCCCTAAGGCACGAACTAGATCACTTCATGTGAACGACGACGTAGCGGCTCGGCTCTTCGCCCTCCGACTCGCTGCGCAGCCCGCACGCGGCGATGGCGTCGTGTACGACCTTGCGCTCGAACGGGGTCATCGGCGCGAGCGGCTTCGGCTCGCCGGTCCGCTTGACCTCGTCGGCCGTGTCGCGGCCCAGCTCGGTCAGCTCGGCGCGGCGCTTCTCACGGAACCCGCCGACGTCGAGCATGAGGCGGCTGCGCTCGCCCGTCTTGCGGTGGACCGCCAGCCGGGTCAGCTCCTGAAGGGCCTCGAGCACCTCGCCCTTCTTGCCGATCAGCTCGTCGAGAGTGCCGCCGACCACGGACACCATCGCACGCTCGCCTTCGACGTCCATGTCGATGTCGCCGTCGAGATCGGCGATGTCCAGAAGGCCCTCGATGTAGTCAGCCGCGATCTCGCCCTCTTGCTCGAGCGCCTGGATGTCGACTTCGGCGACCTCGACGGTCTCCGCTTCGGCTTGGCTCACGCCGGGCTCCTCTTGCGTGCTTGGACTGGACTCAGAAGTCACGCTATCGCTTCCTCTTGCTCCGCGACTGCCGTGTCGGCTGCTGGCGGACGATCTTGGCTTCCGGCTCGGGCGCGGTGTCCTCCGGCTCGCCCGCCTTCTTCCTTCCCTTACCCGCCGTACCGGCCACACCGGACTTGGAGACGGCGCCCGCACCGGTCTTCACGCCGGCCTTCGCACCGGCCTTCGCGGTGCCCGTCTTGGCGCCGTTCCCGGCGGTCCCGCCGTTGGCGTCGTCCGGGGTGGGCATCGGGTACTTCTTGTAGACGTAGTGCGACTGGGCCAGCGTCCACGAGTTGGTGGTCACCCAGTAGATGAGCACACCGAGGGGCAGCGTCAGGCCGAAGAGTCCGAACAGCGGCGAGAGGTAGACCAGGAATTTCTGCGACTGCATCATCGGGTTGTCGGCGGTCATGCTCTGCATCGACCGGCCGACGCTCGACTTCATGGTGAAGAACGTCGTGGTGGAGCTGATCGCCACCGCGAGCGCGGCCACGATCATCGCGCCGACGTGCTTGTCGGAGAAGGCCTCGACGAAGGTCGTCGGGATGGCGGCACCGAAGATGTGCGCGTGCTGGGCGCTCTGGATCAGCTCGGCCGACATGCCGTACTTCGAGTGGCCCGGCGGCGTCGTGGAGATCGCTCGCAGCACGTTGTACAGCGAGATGAAGATCGGGAACTGAACGACCAGCGGAAGGCACCCGGACAGCGGGTTGGCGCCCGCCTCCTGGTAGAGCTTCATCATCTCCTGGTTGAGCCGCTGCTTGTCCTTCTTGTACTTCTTACGCAGCGCCTGGACCTGAGGATTCAGCTCCTGCATCTTCCGGGAGGCGTGAATCTGCTTCACGAACAGCGGGAAGATCAGGACCCGCATGAGGACGGTCAACAGGAAGATCGACAGGCCCCATGCCCAGCCGCTGTCCGAGGGGAAGACCAGGCTGAGGCCGGCATGGATCTGGACGATCACCCAGGCGACTGCCTGGAAGAGCGGATCGAGGAAGCTGAGACTCACCGGCGAACTCCTAGTGCTCTCCGATAGCGGTGCCGCGTTCGCGCGGCGGGAGGTCAGTTGGGCCCTCGCCCTTGCGCGGCGGCACGGGGTCATGCCCGCCGGCGTGGAAGGGGTGGCAGCGGCCGACGCGGCGCAGTGCCAGCCAGCCGCCGCGGAACGCTCCGTGGACCCGCAACGCCTCCAGCGCGTACGCACTGCACGTCGGCTGGTAGCGGCACACCGGGCCGAAGAGCGGGCTGATGAACCGGCGGTAGAAGACGATCGGCAGCATCAAAGCACGAGCCGTTGGCGTCGGCTTGGCTGTCATTTCCGCCTCTTGACCTCTCGACACAGAAGCCGGTCGAGTGCCGCATCGACATCCGCGGCGAGTTCGTCGTTCCGTGCGGTCGCCGCCTTGGGGTTGGCGCGCACCACAAGCAGGCTACCCGGTGGCAGTCGATGGAGGCGTTCACGCATGAGATGGCGGAGCCTGCGGCGGACCTTGTTCCGTGTCACCGAGCCGCCTACGGGGCGGCCGACGGTGAAACCGACTCGAGGTGCCTCGTCGATGTCGTCACGGCATTGAAGGTGGAGAACCAGACGCGGCCGTCCGGCGCGATCCCCGCGCCGGACGGCCCATGTGAATTCTTCTCGCCGCCGCATCCGGTTACCGGACGGCAGCACGATCGTGTCTGTCAGACCGCGATTTCGGCGCGCCCCTTGCGACGGCGCGACGCGAGGATCGCGCGGCCGGCCCTGGTGCGCATGCGAAGCCGGAAGCCGTGCTTCTTGTGCCGGCGGCGGTTGTTCGGCTGATAAGTACGCTTGCTCACTCGAGACTCCAGAGGGGTGCTGCGGTCGACATTACTGAGGTCGCATCAGGGGCACATCGACCCCCGACGTTGTGGGAGCCGGCGACCTGCGGGCGTGCAGCACCGCCGTCGATGCGACTCGACCGTCGTACGTTACGGTCTGGCCAGCCCCGAGGTCAAACGAAGCGCCGTGGCGCCCTTCTTCCCTCACCCCGTGCACAACTTGTGGACAACCCTGTGGATTACGCGTGAGAGAGTGGTCCACTGCAGGTGCGCAGGATGAAGACGGGTCGAGCGTAGACCCAGAGGGAGGGGAACACGAGATGGATGGTCTCGACCTCGCGTTGGTGTGGACCAGAGCGCTCGAGGCCCTACCCGGCGATCTCCCGCCCCAGCACCGCGCGTGGCTCTCCATGACCCGCCCGCTGGCGCTGGTCGAGGACACCGCTCTGCTGGCGACGCCGAACGAGTTCGCCAAGGACGTCCTGGAGAACCGCCTACGCCCGCTCATCACCCAGGTGCTGTCGACGCAGCTGGGTCGTGACATCCGCGTCGCGGTCACCGTACAGCCCGATTCGTCGGCGGTGAGCGACCGGCCCGTACCGGCCGAGCCCGAGTCGGACCACGAGCAGGTCCATCGCGGTCCCGGCTATCCGACGGAGCCGCCCTCCTACACCGGCCCCGCGATGCACGGCCCGGCGGGCGACCCGCGCCCGTACGCGGGCGGAGGGCACGGCGGCGACCAGTACATGAATGACCAGTACGGCAGCCGCCAGTACGACAACGACCGCTACCACGGCCAGCAGCAGTACGGCGGTGGCGAACAGTACGGCGGCGGCCGGTACGGCCAGGAGCCGCCGCCCCGCCAGGACTCGCGCGGGCACGGCCAGCAGCACGGCCAGCAGCAGCGCGACCCGTTCGTGCCCACGCCCGGCGCCGCGCCCGGCGGTGGCTGGCAGGCGCGCCCTTCCTCGTCCCAGTCGGAGAGCAAGGCGTCGGCGGAGCCCGCCCGGCTGAACCCGAAGTACACGTTCGACACGTTCGTGATCGGCTCGTCCAACCGGTTCGCCCACGCCGCGTCGGTCGCGGTGGCCGAGGCGCCGGCCAAGGCGTACAACCCGCTGTTCATCTACGGCGACTCGGGCCTGGGCAAGACCCACATGCTGCACGCCATCGGTCACTACGCGCAGAGCCTGTTCAATGGCGCGCGCGTGCGCTACGTGAGCTCCGAGGAGTTCACCAACGACTTCATCAACGCGATCCGTGACGGTAAGGCGGACAACTTCCGGCGCCGTTACCGGGATGTGGACATCCTCCTCGTCGACGACATCCAGTTCCTGGAGAACAAGGAGCAGACGCAGGAGGAGTTCTTCCACACCTTCAACACCCTCCACAACGCCAACAAGCAGATCGTGATCTCCAGCGACCGGGCGCCCAAGCAGCTCGTGACGCTGGAGGACCGGCTGCGCAACCGGTTCGAGTGGGGTCTGATCACCGACGTCCAGCCGCCCGAGCTGGAGACCCGCATCGCGATCCTGCGCAAGAAGGCCGTGCAGGAGGGCCTGGTCGCGCCGCCCGAGGTGCTGGAGTACATCGCGTCGAAGATCTCCACCAACATCCGTGAGCTGGAGGGCGCGCTCATCCGCGTCACCGCGTTCGCCAGCCTCAACCGGCAGTCGGTGGATCTCCAGCTCGCCGAGATCGTGCTGAAGGACCTCATCCCCAACGACACGGGGCCCGAGATCACCGCGGCGACGATCATGGCGCAGACCGCGACGTACTTCGGCATCGACATGGAGCAGCTCTGCGGCCCGTCGCGCTCGCGGGTCCTGGTGACCGCGCGGCAGATCGCGATGTACCTGTGCCGCGAGCTGACCGAGCTGTCGCTGCCGAAGATCGGTCAGCAGTTCGGCGGCCGGGACCACACCACGGTCATGCACGCCGAGAAGAAGATCCGCAAGCTGATGGCGGAGAAGCGGCCGATCTACAACCAGGTCACCGAGCTGACCAACCGCATCAAGCAGCAGGCGCGCAACGGCGGTGCGTGAGTTGTCCCCAGCGATCCACAGGCATCCACAGGTCCTCCACACTGGTTATCCCGAGTCGGTGGATTGCACAGGGTGGGGAAAACTCTGTGGATCAATTCCCGTGGACAACCATGTGGATCGTGGCCTAGAACCCGTGGACGAGATGGGGACGACCGGTGGACGACCGGTGGACAGATTCCGTTCACCCACAGGCATCCACCGAATCCCCAGGGTCTACACACAGCCCCGGTGGACGCCCATAGGGCGGATGACCTGCGAAGACTAGGCTTCTCCACAGTATCCACGGCCCCTATGACTATGACTCTTGTTCTATCTAGAGAGAGAAAGACAGAACGTAGGGGGCTGGGCAGGGCCACGATTGTGTCCACCCGTACCGCTTGATCAGTTCCACGAGACAAAGTGATCGAAACCCCAGGAGACGGTCCAATTGAAGTTCCGCATCGAAAGAGACGTCCTCGCCGACGCCGTCGCTTGGACCGCGCGCACCCTGCCGGTCCGCCCGCCCGTACCCGTTCTCGCGGGCATGCTCATCGAGGCGGGTGACGACCTCAAGCTCTCCTCGTTCGACTACGAGGTCTCCGCCCAGATGACGATGGACATCGACGCCGACGAGCCGGGTACCGCCCTGGTGTCGGGCCGGCTCCTCGCCGAGATCTCCCGCAGCCTGCCCGCGCAGCCGGTCGAGATCACGACGGACGGCGCCAAGGTGACGCTCAAGTGCGGCACGGCGAAGTTCACACTGCTGACCATGCCTGTGGAGGACTACCCGAGCCTGCCCGCGATGCCGCCCGCTGCCGGCACCGTCGGCAGCGACGAGTTCGCCGCCGCCGTCTCGCAGGTCGCTCTCGCCGCCGGTCGCGACGACACCCTGCCGATGCTCACCGGCGTACGGGTCGAGATCGAGGGCGACACCGTGACCCTCGCCTCCACCGACCGCTACCGGCTCGCCGTACGTCGGCTGCACTGGAAGCCCGAGCAGGCAGACATCTCCGCGGTCGCCCTGGTGCCCGCCAAGACGCTCTCGGACACCGCCAAGTCCCTCACCTCGGGTGCGGAGGTCTCGATCGCTCTCGCGTCCGGAGGCAGCGGCGAGGGCATGATCGGCTTCTCGGGCGGCGGCCGCCGTACGACCACGCGTCTGCTCGACGCCGAGTTCGTGAAGTACCAGTCGCTCTGGCCGAAGGAGACCTCCGCGGTCGCCGAGGTCGAGACCGGTCCGTTCGCCGAGGCCGTCAAGCGCGTCGGCCTGGTCGCAGAGAAGAACACCCCCGTACGCCTGGCGTTCCGCCAGGGCGAGGTCGTCCTCGAGGCCGGCAGCGGCGATGATGCACAGGCTGTGGAAGTTCTCGGCGCCTCGCTCGACGGCCAGGACATCGACGTGGCCTTCAACCCGAACTTCCTGCTCGACGGGCTCAGCGCGATCGGCTCCGACGTCGCGCGGCTGGCCATGACCACGTCGACCAAGCCGGCGGTCATGACGGGCAAGCCCGCGGACGAGTCCGACCCGGACTACCGCTACCTGATCATGCCGATCCGCCTGTCCAGCTGATCCACCGGCTCACTACGCTGAAGAGGGACGGGGACCCTTCTGAGGAGAACTCATATGGAACTGGGGATGATCGGCCTGGGCCGCATGGGCGGCAACATGGCCGAGCGCCTGCGCCAAGCGGGGCACACGGTCATCGGCTACGACCGCGACCCGAAGGTCAGCGACGTCGGGTCGCTGCGGGAGCTCGCCGAGAGGCTCGCCCCGCCACGCGCGGTCTGGGTCATGGTGCCGGCGGGCGAGGCGACGCGCGCCACCGTCGAAGGCCTCGGTGACCTCCTCGACGCGGGTGACGTCGTGGTCGACGGCGGTAACTCCTACTACGTCGACGACCAGAAGCACGCCGAGCTGCTCGGCGAGAAGGGCATCGGCTTCGTCGACGCGGGTGTCAGCGGGGGCGTCTGGGGCCTGGAGAACGGCTACGCGCTCATGGTCGGCGGCGCCGAAGACCACGTGACGCACCTGACACCGATCTTCGAGGCGCTCAAGCCCTCGGGTGAGTACGGCTTCGTGCACGCGGGCGACGTCGGTGCGGGGCACTTCGCCAAGATGGTCCACAACGGCATCGAGTACGGCATGATGCAGGCCTACGCCGAGGGCTGGGAGCTGCTCGAGGCCAGCGACGTAGTCAAGAACGTCCCCGAGACTTTCCACAGCTGGCGCGAGGGCACGGTCATCCGCTCGTGGCTGCTCGATCTGGCCGACCGCGCGCTGCACGACGACCCCGACCTGGCCAAGCTCAAGGGTTATGCACAGGACTCCGGCGAGGGCCGGTGGACGGTGCAGGCCGCGGTGGACCACGCGGTGCCGCTGCCGGTGATCACCGCCGCGTTGTTCGCGAGGTTCGCCTCGCGGCAGGACGACTCGCCGGCGATGAAGATGGTCGCCGCGCTGCGCAACCAGTTCGGCGGGCACGCCGTGGAGACCCAGAAGGGCGCCGACTCGCCGGGAGCCGATGTCGAGCCCCCGCGGGCCTGACACACCGCCCGCAGTCGTTTCCACAGAATCGGTCATGGTTGTGCACAGTCTGTGGACAACTTTGCCCTCCACGTACGACCGATGCCCTGGCCGTGCGGTGCCGCTCCGGCTCCGCGGCCAGGGCGGCGGCGCAGGCCCGCAGGCCCTACTCTCGTCTGGGTGTACGTCGCCCACCTGACGCTGAAGGACTATCGGTCCTACGAGTCCGCGGAGATCGCCCTCGACTCGGGGATCAGTGCGTTCATGGGACTGAACGGCCAGGGCAAGACCAACCTCGTCGAGGCGATCGGCTACGTCGCCCTGCACGGCAGCCACCGCGTCTCCAGCGACGCGCCGCTGGTCAGGCAAGGTGCGCCGCGCGCGATCATCCGGGCCGGCGTGGTCCGTGACGAGCGCCGCGCGCTCATCGAGCTCGAGATCAACCCCGGCCGGGCCAACCGTGCGCGGCTGAACCGCTCGCCGGTCCAGCGCCCGCGCGACGTGGTGGGGATGCTGCGGACCGTGCTGTTCGCGCCCGAGGACCTCATCCTGGTCAAGGGCGATCCGGGCGACCGGCGCCGGTTCCTGGACGAGCTGCTGACCGTACGCACGCCGCGGTTCGCCGGCGTACGGTCCGACTACGACCGGGTGCTCAAGCAGCGCAACGCCCTGTTGAAATCCGCGGCCGCGCATCGGCGCGCACCCGGCCAGGACCTGCTCGCCACCCTCGAGGTCTGGGACACCCACCTCGCGCAGGCCGGCGCCGAGCTGCTTTCCGCCCGGCTCGACCTGGTCGCCTCGCTGCGGCCGCTGGTCGCCAAGGCGTACGCCGCGCTGGCCCCCGGTGGCGTCGCCGACCTGGAGTACCGGTGCTCTGCGACCATCGATTCATCCACAGACCGTGCACAACTCGGTGAGGCGCTGCTCGCGGCGATGGCCGAGACGCGGCGTAACGAGCTCGAACGCGGCATCAGCCTCGTCGGCCCGCACCGCGACGAGCTCCTGCTCAAGCTCGGCGACCTGCCGGCGCGCGGCTACGCGAGCCACGGCGAGTCCTGGTCGTTCGCGCTGGCCCTGCGGCTGGCGTCGTTCGAGCTGCTGCGCGCCGAGGGCGACGACCCCGTGCTGGTCCTCGACGACGTCTTCGCCGAGCTCGACACCGGGAGGCGTACGCGGCTGGCCGAGCTCGTCGCGCCCGCCGAACAGGTCCTGATCACCGCCGCCGTACCGGCCGACGTGCCGGAACAACTCAGTGGCGCCGCGTACGACGTCGCGGATGGAGAGGTCACACGTGTCCGATGACCCGCAAGATCCACAGCCTGTGGACAACGCGAAGTCCGGCATCGAACTCGCGCGGGAGGCCCTGGCCCAGGCCAAGGCGGACGCGAAGGAACGCGGCGCCCAGCCCGGACAGGGCCGAAAGAAGAAGCGCCGCCAGGTACGGGAGCCGGGTCGCGGCGGTGACCCCACGGCGTTCGGCCCCGCGATCCGTGAACTCATGGCCGCGCGCGGCTGGCAGGAACGCGCCGCGGTGGGCGGCGTCTTCGGCCGCTGGCCGCAGATCGTCGGCCCCGAGCTGGCCGAGCACACGGAGCCGCAGACGTTCGAGGACGGCGTGCTCGTCATCGCGGCGGACTCCACGAGCTGGGCGACCCAGGTGCGTCTGCTCGCGTCTACGCTGGTCAAGAGGCTGAACGAGGACCTCGGCCACGGCACGGTGCAGCGCGTGAAGGTGATCGGCCCGTCTTCCGGGACCCGTGGCACCGGCCGGCTGCGCGTGACGAGCGGGCGCCGCCGTACCTGACGAAGGCGCGTCAGGGGCGTTCATGACGGGGCCCTGACAGCGCCGCGCGGCCGATACCGGAGGGTTTTCCACAGCCCTGTGGACGCCGACTCCGGGCCTGTCGGAGCCAGATCGTCCCGACTCGATTTCGCCGTCCGTACGCGTCGTAGGCCCCCGGACCCAATAGGGGGATCCCGAAGGGCCGGGTTTCGTGGCTTGTGCGCCTTCACAACGCGCTACGTGGCCCAGGAAGGGGGCGGGCCTGGATAGAATGGAGCTGGATACAGGACACGATCGCCGTTGCGGGCCGCCCGTGGATCGGGCGCCCCGCTTGTGTCACGGGGAGCTGCGCGGCGAGTGTCCTCCGGCAGGAGGATCTCCACTTGGCGTACGACGCTAGCTCGATCACTGTCCTAGAAGGCCTAGAGGCGGTCCGTAAGCGCCCTGGCATGTACATCGGCTCGACCGGTGAACGTGGCCTCCACCACCTGGTCTACGAGATCGTCGACAACTCGGTCGATGAGGCCCTCGCCGGTCACGCCGACACCATCGGGGTGACCCTGCTGGCCGACGGCGGAGTCCGGGTGTCGGACAACGGCCGCGGCATCCCGGTCGGCGAGCATCCCGTCGAGAAACGACCGGCGATCGAAATCGTCCTCACCACCCTGCACGCCGGTGGAAAGTTCGACAGCAAGTCCTACGCCGTCTCCGGCGGTCTGCACGGTGTCGGTTCCGCGGTGGTGAACGCCCTGTCCACCCGGCTGGAGGCCGAGGTCAGGTGCGATGGCCACGTGTGGCGCCAGACCTACAACTGGGAGGGCCCCCAGACGCCGCTGGTCAAGGGTGAGGCGACCGAGGAGACCGGCACCGTCATCTCCTTCTGGCCGGACGACTCGATCTTCGAGACGCTCGAGTGGAACTTCGAGACCCTCAGCCGCCGCATGCAGGAGATGGCCTTCCTCAACCGCGGGCTGTCGATCACGCTGACCGACGAGCGGCCCGAGCACATCAACGGCGAGCCGAACACCGTCGCCTATCACTATGAGGGCGGCATCGAGGACTTCGTCCTCTACCTCAACGCCAAGAAGGACTCCGTCCACAACTCGGTGATCGCCTTCAGCGACGAGACCGAGGGCATGTCGGTCGAGGTCGCGATGCAGTGGAGCGGCTCGTACTCCGAGTCCGTGCACACCTTCGCGAACACGATCAACACCGCCGAGGGCGGCACGCACGAGGAGGGCTTCCGCGCCGCGCTGACGACCGTCGTCAACAAGTACGCGCGCGAGCAGAAGCTCCTGCGCGAGGGCAAGGACGACAACCTCGCCGGCGAGGACGTACGCGAGGGTCTGACGGCGATCATCTCGATCAAGCTGGCCGACCCGCAGTTCGAGGGCCAGACCAAGACCAAGCTCGGCAACACCGAGGCCAAGTCGTTCGTCCAGCGCGCGATGTATGAGAACCTCCGCGACTGGCTCGACCGCAACCCCGGTGAGGCCAAGGAGGTCATCAACAAGGCCACCCAGGCGGCGCGGGCGCGCATCGCCGCCCGCCAGGCCCGCGACCTGACGCGGCGCAAGAGCCTGCTCGAGTCCACCTCACTGCCGGGCAAGCTGTCGGACTGCCAGTCCACCGACCCGGGCAAGTGCGAGATCTACGTCGTCGAGGGTGACTCCGCCGGTGGTTCGGCCAAGGGCGGCCGTAACCCGCAGTACCAGGCGATCCTCCCCATCCGCGGCAAGATCCTCAACGTGGAGAAGGCCCGGATCGACCGGGTACTCAAGAACAACGAGGTCCAGGCGATGATCACCGCCCTGGGCACCGGCATCCACGACGAGTTCGACATCGAGAAGCTGCGGTATCACAAGATCATCCTGATGGCCGACGCCGACGTCGACGGCCAGCACATCCGCACGCTGTTGCTGACCCTGCTGTTCCGGTTCATGAAGCCCCTGGTGGAGGCCGGGCACGTCTACCTCGCCCAGCCGCCGCTCTACAAGATCAAGTGGGACGGCCGGGGCCAGGACTCCGACTACGCCTACTCCGACCGTGAGCGCGACGCGGTCATCGAGCAGGGCATCGCCAGCGGAAAGCGCGACCCGCGCCCCCGTGACGGCGTGCAGCGGTTCAAGGGCCTCGGCGAGATGAACGCCAATGAGCTGTGGGACACCACCATGGACCCCGAGCACCGCATCCTGCTCCAGGTGACGCTCGACGACGCCGCGCAGGCCGACGAGCTGTTCACCGTCCTCATGGGTGAGGACGTCGAGGCACGCCGCTCGTTCATCCAGCGCAACGCCAAGGACGTGCGCTTCCTCGACATCTAGGGTCCGCTGTCGCGGCGCCGGACCGGCGCCGCCGCGCCCGTACGAACCAAGTGTGGAAGAGGTCTTTTAGGTGACTGACGTGACCTTGCCGCCCGACCAGCCGCGGGATCGGGTCGAGCCGGTCGACATCCAGGTCGAGATGCAGCGCAGCTATCTCGACTATGCGATGTCGGTCATCGTCTCGCGAGCGCTGCCCGAGGTGCGCGACGGCCTCAAGCCGGTGCATCGCCGGGTGCTGTACGCGATGTACGACGGCGGTTACCGCCCCGACCGCGGCTACTTCAAGTGCGCCCGCGTCGTCGGTGACGTCATGGGTAACTACCACCCCCACGGTGACAGCGCGATCTACGACGCGCTCGTACGGCTCGCGCAGCCGTGGGCGCTGCGCTACCCGCTGGTCGACGGCAACGGCAACTTCGGCTCGCCGGGCAACGACCCGGCCGCGGCCATGCGGTACACCGAGTGCCGCATGGCGCCGCTGGCCATGGAGATGCTGCGCGACATCGAGAAGGAGACCGTCGACTTCTCGCCCAACTACGACGGGCGCTCGCAGGAGCCCGACGTACTCCCGAGCCGGTTCCCCAACCTGCTGGTGAACGGCTCGGCGGGCATCGCGGTCGGCATGGCGACCAACATCCCGCCGCACAACCTGCGAGAGGTCGCCTCCGGCGTCGCCTGGTACCTGGAGAACTACGGGACCTCTGACGAGGAGCTTCTCGACGCGCTGATCGAGCGGATCAAGGGCCCCGACTTCCCGACCCACGGCCTGATCGTCGGGCGCCGGGGCATCGAGGACGCCTACCGTACGGGCCGTGGCCTGATCACCATGCGCGCCGTGGTCGAGGTCGAGGAGATCCAGGGCCGCACGTGTCTGGTCGTCAGCGAACTCCCCTATCAGGTCAACCCGGACAACCTCGCTCTGAAGATCGCGGAGCAGGTCAAGGAAGGGAAGATCACCGGGGTCGCCGACGTCCGCGACGAGACCTCCGGCCGTACCGGCCAGCGCCTCGTGATCGTGCTCAAGCGCGACGCGGTGGCCAAGGTCGTTCTGAACAACCTGTACAAGCACACGCAGCTGCAGGAGACGTTCGGGGCGAACATGCTGGCCCTGGTCGAGGGCGTGCCGCGCACGCTGCGCCTTGACCAGTTCGTCCGGCATTGGGTCGAGCACCAGATCGACGTCGTCGTCCGGCGTACGCGCTTCCTGCTCCGCAAGGCCGAAGAGCGCGCCCACATCCTGCGCGGTCTGCTCAAGGCCCTCGACCGCATCGACGAGGTCATCGCGCTGATCCGCCGGTCGCCGTCGGCGTCCGAGGCCCAGAACGGCCTGATGCAGCTCCTGGAGATCGACGAGATCCAGGCGCAGGCCATCCTCGACATGCAGCTCCGCAAGCTGGCCGCCCTGGAGCGCCAGCAGATCACCGATGAGTACGACAAGCTCATGACGGAGATCGCGGACTACAACGACATCCTCGGCTCGCCGGAGCGGCAGCGCACGATCGTCGGCGACGAGCTCACCGCGATCGTCGACAAGTACGGCGACGAGCGGCGTACGAAGATCATCCCCTTCGACGGCGACGTGTCCATGGAGGACCTCATCGCCGAAGAGGACGTCGTCGTCACGATCACCCGTGGCGGTTACGCCAAGCGCACCAAGACCGACCTCTACCGCGAGCAGAAGCGCGGCGGCAAGGGCGTACGCGGCGCGCAGCTCAAGCAGGACGACATCGTCGACCACTTCTTCGTGACGACGACGCACCACTGGATCCTGTTCTTCACCAACAAGGGCCGGGTCTACCGCGCCAAGGCGTACGAGCTGCCCGAGACCAGCCGTGACAGCCGCGGCCAGCACGTCGCCAACCTGCTGGCCTTCCAGCCGGACGAGCGCATCGCCCAGGTCCTCGACCTACGCGACTACGACGTGGCGCCGTACCTCGTGCTCGCCACCCAGCAGGGCCGGGTCAAGAAGACCACGCTCGAGGCGTACGACTCGCCGCGTTCCGCCGGGCTCATCGCGATCAACCTCGACGAGGGCGACGAGCTGATCGCCGCACGCCTGGTCTCCCCCGAGGACGACCTGCTGATGGTGAGCAGCGGCGCCCAGGCGATCCGCTTCCCCGCGCGCGACGACGTGCTGCGGCCAATGGGCCGTGCCACCGCCGGCGTGATCGGCATGAGGTTCGACGACGGCCAGGAAGTCCTCGACATGCACGTCGTACGCGAGGGTGAGGACGTCCTCGTCGCGACCGAGGGCGGATACGCCAAGCGCACCCCCGCCGATCAGTATCCGCTGCATGGCCGTGGGGGCAAGGGAGTGCTGACCGCTAAGATCGTGGAAACCCGCGGCAGGCTGGTGGGCGCCCTTATGGTCAGGCCCGACGATGAGGTCTATGCCATCACCGCCAGCGGTGGCGTCATCCGTACGCGAGCCCTCGGCGTCAAGCAGTCTGGGCGCTCGACCATGGGGGTACGTCTAATGAACCTCGCCGACGGGGACAGCGTGGTCGCCATCGCGAGGAACGTAGAGTCGATCGAGGATTCCGACGCAGAGCCGGACACCGAGTCCGGGGATGGGAGCGACGAGTGACGCAGCCGACAGCGCGTCTGGGGATGCGTCGCCCCCTGGGGGAGGTCACATGACGGCCAACGCCGGCAACGGTGCGGATGGGAAACCCGCCCAGCGCTCGACGAAGGCGGGAGCCAAGGGCGGGCAGGCGAAGAAGAAGACCAGCGCCGCCGCGAAGCCACCGGGCGAAGAGGTGACCATCAGGACCGGTGACCTTTCCGATACGGCCGACGACACGGCGGTCGATGCCGATGCTGGCAGGGATCTGAGCGGGAGTACGGTGCAGGACCTCGAGGTACCGGGCGGCGCCGCCCGCAAAGCGCTCGCCAGCGCCGCCGACGACGAGCAGGACGCCGGTGAATGGCGCCGTACGATTCCGTCAGCCTCGAATGACCTGCCCGAAGATGGGGAGTACGACGGAAGTTCGGGTATGAGCCCGGCCATGGACGTACCCTCTGGCCCCGGCTACGGAAGCCCGATGCCACCGCATGGCGACCAGCCGCACGCCCAGGGTGGCGCGGCCGCGGTCGAACGCGCTCCCAAGCCGAACCGCCTGACCGGCGCCCTCCGCAAGCCTTCGGCCATCGCCGGCCGCAAGCCCCCGCGCAAGGCCCACCTTCAGGTGGCACGACTCGAGCCGTGGTCGGTCATGAAGTTCAGCTTCGTGATGTCGCTGGTCTCGTTCCTGGTCCTGTTCGTCGCGGTCGTGGTCCTCTACCTGATGCTGTCGTGGCTCGGCGTCTTCGACGCCCTGTCCAACACCATCCGCGACCTGACCTCCAACGATCAGGGCAAGAGCGGCGGAATCGACCCCGCCAGCTGGTTCTCCGCCGCCCGCGTCCTCAGCTACACGGCGCTGATCGGCGCCCTCAACGTCCTCCTCATCACGGCCCTGGCGACCGTCTGGTCCGTGATCTACAACATGGCCGCCGACCTCGTCGGGGGCGTGGAGGTCACCTTGAAGGAAGCCGACCAGTAACCGGCGATCAGACCGCCGCGGAACGCCGAAACGATTAACGGTTTGGGGCGGCGATCGGGTAATGTTTCTCGACGTCGCCCCATGCCCCTCCGGGGGTCGGAGTAGTGACACGGGCCTATAGCTCAGTCGGTTAGAGCGCATCCCTGATAAGGATGAGGCCGGAGGTTCAAGTCCTCCTAGGCCCACCGTAGAACACCTGATCGAAGACCTCGTCCACACCGGGCGGGGTCTTCTGCGTTGGTCGCCCAGGCACGACGGGTCCTCGTTCGAGGCTCCGCGTTGGGCGCCTGGCGGCACGGGCCGTGCCGGTTCGTCGCGGGTGGCTTTTTGCTACGCAATAGATCTCGGTTTCGACTCCGCAGAAATAGGGAAACGGCGTATTTCTCGCGAGGTGCCGAAAAAATTCTCGGCCGGAGCGTTGTCGAATCGAAGTGAGCCCATTGGTGTGAGTGCCCGGTTTCTCGAGCGCCGGTGACGGCGCAGTGGCATTTTTCGCATGCGACGGGTCGAGATCATCCAAGTGCCGCCGCCGGTGACGGTTGTAGATGACTTCGGCGTGAGTGAAGATATCCCCAGCAATTCGGGCGTAATCCGGTCGAAGGTGAAGGGGGCACAATGAGTATCGCGACAACATCCGGTTCCTGGCCCTCTATGAGCACCACGCCGCCGAACCTCAGCGGTTTAGGTACCGAACATGTCATTTGGGGGTTCCCGCCGGTGGCGGAAAAAGCGGTTATATCTTCCGCGGTGGGGACGTCGAGGTCATCCTCGACGGCACCGAGTTCACCCTGGGCACCTTCACCCACGAGAACTTCCCATCCAGGCGATGCCACAGCCGCAGTTCGACGTGGACCTGACGGTAAAGGTGACGTTCGAGGACGGCACCGACGCCGACTTCGCCTCCCGGTTCCACCACAACGAGACCCCGAACAACAGTCCCGCAGCCGAGGACATCGTGGACCTCCCGATGTCCGTCTCCCCAGACCGTGAAGATCGACGGCGACGAGTACGGCGTGGTCATCAGCGGCTTCAAGCAGGGCGGCCGGATCGTCCGGCAGTTCATCAGCCAGGAGAACGGCGCCAACAGCGCCGACGTGGTGGCCATCTTCGCCCGGGCGGGCCGGCCCGACGTGGTCATCACCACGGTGCGCAACAAGGGCGAGGTGAAGTACACCCAGGCCGATGAGTTCGTCGAGATCGTCAATCGCGGCACCGTCGCGGCCAACATCTCCGGCTGGGTCCTCGGCGCGGACGACCGCGGCCAGGACTTCACCTTCCCGCCGGACACCGTATTGCAGCCGGGCCAGCGGATCCGCATCTACACGAACGAGATCCACCCCGAGTGGGGCGGTTTCACCTACGGTAGTGGACGCCCGATCTGGAATGACAAGGGCGACACCGCCCGCCTCCGTAATCCGGACGGCGACGCCGTATCGGAATACGGATACGGAAATCAGGCGCCGGCCCCAAGGCCATAATACGGGCAGTGCACGAGGAATTCGGACCGCGTAAAACGCCGCGGGCCGTAATTTCGGCGAACGGACCACAATAAGCGGTACAGAAACGGCCACCGCGAGATGAGCAAAATGATCTCGCGGTGGCCGCTTTACTGCTCGCCCCGTCGATGCAGGGGCCTTCTACCGGAATTCGTATCCCGGTGGATGAGTCCGCCAGCGAGTAGTTCGTCGACGACGGGCCGAGTCAGGCCCTCAGGGTCACTCATGCCCGGCGTTCTCATCGACCATCGGCTGTCAACGAGGTGGTCGGCGGCGCGTAGGGCCAGGGCGGTGATGGTGCTGGTCAGGGTGACGCCGTCGGAGGCGGTTTACTCTCCCTCGACTTCCGGTCAAATCCCTTCTATCTTGTCACGGGTTGTATTGCCGCGGATCTCGCGCGTGTCGGTCAGCCGCGCGAGCGTTCCGTAGCCCGAGACGGCAGGGGGCGCCGTATCGGCGAAGGCATATGAGCCGACTGCGGAGAGGAACACGGGGATGTCGTCGGGCAGTGAGGAAGACCGGAACGCGCCGTTAAGACTCCCGACCTGGTGGCCGGAGGCCAGCGGGCAGGTGCGGTTTCCCACCGACAGCAGCCTGCCGACGGCGGCCCGGGCACTGCGCGGCCATCTCGACGCGCTGGGAGCAGCGATGTCCAGCCTGCACGCCGAAGGGCTCGTGACCGCCGATGACGTGGGCAACTGGGATGCCGGCCAGGAATTCTCCGGAACAGTGAAGGCCGCCCACGAACACATCGCTTCGGTCTACCGGGAGTTTCAGCGCCAGCTCGAGGCCGCCGCAACACTTCTGATGAGGTCGCACCAAGGGCACACCGAGGCCGAAGAATCGTCAGCCAAGGCGTCGCGACCTCTGGACGGTGCCGTGCCTCCCTCCCTGCCGAGACCGGTTCCGACCCAGCGGACCGCACCGTCGATGGACTGACAGGGGACATGGACGTGAGCACGGGACACGGAACGTACGACATCAAGTCGGGTGGACGTCCGTCAGGCAATCCAGCCAACTACAACTACAGCCTGATCCAGACCCTGTTAAGCGCAACGAACCCGGGCAAGGTCACGTCGGCCGGGAACGCGTTCAACAGCGCGGCGCAGGCCGCCGCGCAGGTCGCTCACGAGCTGTACCAGGTGGGCACTCGCCTGTCGGGAATGTGGGAGGGCGCCGACGCGGACGCGGCCCAGAAGGCACTTGGGCAGCTGTACGCGACCGCCAACGAGCTGTTCGGGCGCAGCCAGCAGGCTGGACACGCGCTACAGAACTACGGTGCGGCGCTGCCGCAGTACAAAGGCCTTCAGTGGCCGCCCGACGGGGCCAGCCCGGTCGAGGACCAAGCCCGCCAGAAGGTGGCCGAGCAGGTCATGCGGGCCGTCAACGGGCACATCGGCTCGGCGTGGGACGCGATGCCGGACAAGGTCCAGCAGAACCTGCCCGATCTCAAGGGCGGTGTGGACGAGCGGCCGTACAGTCCTGGTGGGAATCCTACCGTCCACAGCGGAGGTTCGGGAGGCCTGAGCGGCGTCGGTGGTTCGTCCGAACGGGCACGGCTGCCGCACCTGCCGCATGGCGGAGGCGAGAGCCGGCTTGCCGGAATGCCGCCGGTTGGTGGTGGGCTGGGCACGGTTCCGCCGCCGACGAGTAACCCGTTCGGGCTGGCTGTTCCCGGTGGGAGCCCTTCGTTTCCCGGTGGCGGCGTCGGAACGCCGTCTCCGTTCCCGGGTGCGATCTTCGGCCCAGGCGAATCTCCGTTGGGAAGGCCAGGCCCCGGTTCGCCGTCCGGACTCGCTCCGGAGAATCCGGCCACGAACAGCGCGATGGCGGCCGAAGAGATCGAGGCCTCGCAGGCCGCTCGCGGCGGCTTGATCGGCACTCCCACCGGCGCTGCAGAGAAGGAGATGGAGCGCGAGACCAACGCTTGGCTCGTCGAAGAACGGCGGACGTGGGGGGCAGAGGAAGAGGCGGTACCCCGGATGGTGGGTACGTCGCCAGTGGTCGACGCCGCCGACGAGCTGGAGAACGACCGGGAGCGTAGGACCTGGCTGGATGAAGAACGCCAGGTCTGGACCGGTGAGGAGAGCCACACGCCGGAAACGATCGGTGACGCGAAGCCCCGGTTCGATGAGGCGAAGCCGGGCGAGGAAGAGCCCGACGAGCCGGGTGTCCTGGACCTCGAGCGGCTTCAGGAACTCCTCGACTCCGTGGTCGAGCCTGCGGGCAAGGCGGATGCCACCGAGCCGGACATCGTCGACGAGTTCGCGAGCCTCCTCGATGATCTCGACCTCGGAGAGGCCAACGACATCGACCGGTTGCTGAATGGGTAGCCGGATAGGGTCCTGGACGACGAGGGCCGCAGCGGCGGCAAGCGCCGTTGCGCTTGCCTTCGGCACCGTTCCGGCGGCCGGCGCGACCCCCCGCCCGCGTGGTGAGGAATGGTGGTTCTCCACCTGGGACCTACAGAAGAAGGTCTGGCCGATCTCCACCGGCGAAGGCGTCACCGTAGCGGTGCTCGACGGTGGCATCAACGCCGCTCTTCCCGATCTCACGAATGCCGTGTTGCCCGGCACCGATCTGACCGGGCATAAGGACGACGGCCGCGTTGATCTCGATACCCGGCTCGGTGGCCACGGCACGGCGATGGCCGCGCTGATCGCCGGCCAGGGTCCCTCGATGGTCGGAGCGGCACCCGGTGCCAAGATCCTTCCCGTGACCGTTGATCGGCGGTCCTCAGGCGTCAGTGGGGACGACGCCCAAGCCGATGGGATTCGCTACGCCGCCAAACACGGCGCCAAGGTCATCAGCATGTCCACCGTGGTGGCGAACCCCAGTGGGCCGCTGCGGTGTGACTACTACATGCAAGACGCGGTGGACTACGCGATCAAGCATGACGTGGTCCTGGTCGCCGCCGCCGGCAACGACGGAGACACCACGAACGGCGCTCTGCTGCCGGCCTCGTGTCCGGGCGTCCTCGGTGTCGGTGCGGTCGACTCCCAAGCGAGACCGTGGTCGAAGACCGAGCGCCAGCCCTACGTCGCCGTCGCGGCACCCGGAGTGGACGCCGGGTCGATCGGCAAGGCCGGCGTGTTCACGAACAACAGCGGCACCAGCACGTCAACCGCGCTGGCCGCCGGAGCCGTGGCGCTGGTACGGGCGAGGTTTCCGGCGATGTCCGGGCGTGAGGTCGTACAGCGGATCATCGCGTCGGCCCTCGACGCCGGTGCCCACGGAGTCGACCAGCAGACCGGCTACGGGCTGCTTCGCCCGTATCACGCGCTCACCGACCGGGTTCCCGCAGGCGCACCGAACCCGGTCTATGACCGATGGGATCAGGCACAGCGCCAGCGCGGCCCGACCGTGTCACCTTCCCCGTCCCTCCGACCGGTCCCTGCCGACCGGTCGCGCGGCGGGTCCGACGGCTCGTCGTCCACCCTGCTCGCCGTCGGAGGTCTGGCTCTGCTTCTCGTGCTGGGTGGCGTCGCCGTGATCCTCTTCCGACGACGCCGGAGAACCCTCGGATGACGACCGAACACCACTGGACAGGATTCTGATGGCACCGGACGAGGACTCACCGGCCGTACCGCGCACGCGTGGGAAGGCACGGATCCTGCTGCGGGCCATGGCGCAGGGCGCGCTGCGATCAGAGGTCGACTACCTGCGAAGGATGCTGATCCTCCTCGCGTGCTTCCCGATGATCTTCTTCGCCTTCGCGCCGCCGGACGCTCCCCTGGACTACACCCCGGGCGTCGGCGCATGGGTCTGCCGGATCATCTTCGGTGCGGCCGTGGTCGTGGCGAACGGCGGCGTTCTGCTACCGGAGATCGTCAAGCGCTACCGCCGATTGAGGGGAAGGCTCTACCTTCTGGCGGTCACTCTCATCGTCGTGGGCACGCCGCTGTCTTACGTGATGCGCCTGATCTTCATCGATCGCCATTGACGACTACGAGGGAAAATGACTGAGCTTCGTGTCACCCCAGACCATCTCGACTCGTACGGAGGCCTGCTCGACCGGGTCGGCGATCAGGCGGTCGCGGCGGACAAGTACCTCTCGAAGTATTCGGATCTGGGAGGTGGCAAGGGCCTGTTCATCAAGATGGTGAACCCGGCCTCCCAGACCGCGATCGGCGCGGCCGGCAACGTCCTGGATCATCTGGAGCGGGCTGGCCGCCGTTCGAACAACGGGTTGAAGAACGCGGCGAAGTACTACCGCCGGACCGAGCACGAGACGGCCGCGAAGGCGGACGCCACCTATCCGCCCGCGACACGTCCGGGCTCGCACATCGTCGAACTCGGCGGCGTTCCGATGCAGACACATCATTTCAAGGAGCAGGAAGATCCACTGACTCTCCTGAAGGAGCCTGAGGCCGGTGAGGTCGAGGGGTCCAGCGGACCGCTGGACGACATCACCGCGGTGTTCGAGGCGCTCAGCCCGTCCACCGCGGTCGTCGGCTTCATCACGATGGTGACCGGTCACGATGTCGCGGAAGAGGCGGGCGAATGGTTCGGCGGGGACTGGAAGTCCTATGCCGAGTGTGGCGGGGCGTTCGAGAACATCGCCTCGATGATGAGCACCGTCAGCACCAACATCCAGCAGGGCGCGAATGAGCTCGGTGATACCTGGCAGGGCAATGCCGGTGATGCCGCCCAGGTGTTCTTCAACAGCCTCGGGTCGTCCGTCGGGCAACAGGACACCGTCTTCTCGGCCATCGGCGGGGAGTACAAGAAGGCGGCCGCCGGTGTCGCCAAGCTGGCCGAGAACGGCGCTGCGATCTACAAGGGCGTGATCGACCACGCCATCGTCGGAGCCGTGGCCATGGCCGCTGCGGCCGCTTCGAGCGAGACGGTCCTCGGCGGTGCGGTCTGCGGAGCAACGGCCGCGATCGAGGCAGCCGAGATCGTCGAGGACTATGAGCGGTTCAGCAACCTCCGCGAGATCGGCACGGCTCTCTGCAATGCGTTCGTGGGCGTCGTCCACGGGCGGGTCGCTGAGACCTCGCTGTTTCAGAGGCTGCCTCTGCCCGCAACGGGCTACGAGAGTCCGATGGAGTCCTGACATGCCGGAACCCCAGCGCGGGACGAATGATCTCTCGAATGAGAGCGCGGCCTACGACTACGAAGAAGAGCTGAGCGACATCACGCGTGGTGATACCGCCAAGACCGCGGTCATGCAGGCGAGCCTGCGGCAGTTGGCCCGTGGTTCGGCCGGCCCGGTTCTTCAGGAGATGGCGCGGGAGGTGCTCGCCGGGCGGCTGCGGCTCCGTGACGCGGTGACATCGGAGGCGTACGGCGGGGCGGTATTCGACGGCTACGAGAAGTTCTGGGCCAAGCTCGAGCAGCGCTCGCCCGAGGAGCGGAAACGACTCGTCGAGTCCGGAAACAAGATGCTGACGAAGCTGCGAGGCAAGCTCACCGAGCGGGGATCCGCCTAGGGCGTGTCCACCGGACACGCCCCAGCGCCCTATGGCTCGATGCCCCGGTGGATGGGGCCGCGGGCGATCACGTGGGCGAGCAGGCCTTCGGTCACGTACTCCGGCTCGGTCGGCACGGGGAGATCTTCGAATTGCTGGCCGGTGTAACCGAGTAGGGCTCGAACTTCCGGCGAGCTGTAGTACGCACCGGCCACGGTCTCGGTGAGCGCTTCGTACGCGTCCGGATCCCGGTCGGCCAGCACGGCCGCGGCGTCTCCCGGTGGGATGCCGCGCGTCCGTGCTTGGGCGCGTTGCAGGCGGGGTTCGAGGTCGGGCCGTGCGGCGAGGGCCGCGGTCAGCAGGCCGCCCGTGACTCCGGCCTCGGTGGCCGAGGGCATCGTGCCGTTCGCGGGGATCAGTTCGTCGGCGATCGGGCCGAGCCAGTCCCTCAGGTCGCTCATGCCGGCGTCCTCATGGACCGGCGGCCGTCGACGAGGTGGTCGGCGGCGCGCAGGGCCAGGGCGGTGATGGTGCTGGTCGGGTTGACGCCGCCGGAGGTGACGAACACGCTGCCGTCGATGATGACGAGGTTCGGTACGTCGTGGGTGCGGCCGTACGGGTCGACCACGGAGGTCTCCGGGTCGGTGCCCATGCGGGCGGTGCCGAGGTGGTGCCAGCCGGCGCCGGGTGTCAGCTCCTCGAAGGCCAGCTCGTACGCGCCGGCCTCGGTGAGCGACTCGCCGGCGCGCGCGAGGTGGAAGTCCAGCAGCCGGCGGCTGTTGTCGTCGACGGTGTACGTGACGCGCGGCGCGGGGATGCCCGACGAGTCGGTCAGTGTGTCGTCGAGGTCGACCCGGTTGCGCTCGTCCGGCAGGTCCTCGGCGAAGATCGCCCAGCTCAGGGTGCGCCCGACCTGCCGCCGTACGTGCTCGTGGTGGCCGGCGCCCCAGACGGAGTGCCCGGCGCGGGTCGGGAGCGAGGCTTCGAGCGGCCCGCCGGTCGGTGTGAGGCTCCACTTGGCGCCGCGTACGAACCCGCGTGCGGGGTCGGTCTCGTAGAACTGCATGGACACGAGCTTCCCGACGTGCCCCTTCCAGCTCTCCAGATCGTCGTCGAAGTAGCCCATGACGTTGGCGAACGGGTGCATCATCAGCCGCTTGCCGACGAGGCCGCTGGAGTTGGCGAGCCCGTTCGGGAAGCGCGCGCAGGCGGAGTTGAGGAGAAGGCGCGTGGTGCCGATGGAGTTCGCGGCCAGGAGGATCACGTCGGCGTACGCCGCGTCCGTACGGCCGTCGCGGTCGACGTACTCGACGCCGGTGGCCAGGCCGGTGTCGCCGACGAGGATCCGCGCAACGCGTATGCCGGTCATGAGGCGGGCGCCGCGGCGTACCGTCGCGGGCCAGTGCGTGAGGTCGGTGGAGGCCTTGGCGCCCGTCGGACAGCCCTGCATGCAGGCGCCGCACTGCACGCACGGCAGGCGGCCGTGGTGCGGCACTGAAAGCACGGCGTTGGGCGCCGGCCACCAGTGCCAGCCGAGCCGGTCGTGCGCGTGGGCGATCCGCATGGCGCCGGGGCCGATCGGCAGGGGCGGCAGCGGCGGCCCCTCTCCGGCCGGGTACGCGGGGTCGCCCGCGACGCCGGAGATGCCGAAGGCGCGGTCGGTGCGCTCGTAGTACGGCCGCAGCTCCGCGTACGTGAGGGGCCAGTCGTCGGCGACGCCGTCGAGGGTGCGGACCCGGAAGTCCGACGGGAGCATGCGCGCCCAGTCGCCGGCGTAGTGGATCATGCTGCCGCCGACCGCGGAGTACATCAGCGGCGTGATCGCCGAACGCTCGACATCGACCGGATAGTCCTGCGGCAGCCGCCGTACGTTGGGGTCGGCCGCCCAGGCCCCGCGCGACTCCAGCTCGAAGGTCGCCCGGTGCACCGGGTACGTGGTGCGGTCGGGCCAGTCACCCTGCTCGAGACAGAGGACGCGGAAGCCCGCCTCGGTGAGCCGCGCTGCGGCCACGCCGCCCGAGGCGCCCGCCCCGATGATGAGGACATCGGCGTGTTCCGTGTCCCTCACCCCCCGGACTGGGAACGGTCACGCTTTTTCTCGAGCTTACGTTGACGAACGCGCCGGACGAATCCGGCGCGTTCGTGGTGATCAGTGCGGTCCTACCATCTGTACCAGCGGCCACGCGGGCCACCCGCGGCACCCGCGCCGCGGAAGACGAAGCCGAGAAGCCAGAGGACCAGCACCGCGAGCGCGATCCACCACAGGACATGGATGGCGAACCCCGCGCCGCCGAGGATGAGTGCGAGAAGTAGAACGGCGATGACGATGCCCATGGAACGTCTCCCTTCAGGTCGCAACTCATCCATCCCCTGAGCTAGCGGAATAAACCTGCCCCCAGGGGCGCGGCAGGCGAATCTACCTGCGCGTTCATCCCGTCCTCGCACGGGAGGGAAGTTATGCACAGTCCTGTGGATAACTGTGCATGGTGAGGTGAGAGAGGCGAGCGTACGTAGCAGATCCGGAGCGCGGAGACCCGCGAAGTTATCCACAGGCGTGGAAATCCACGGCGTCGGCTCCCCGGGGATTCGGCGGTGGTGCCGGCTGAATGTCCGGTGACATGCCGCCGAACACCGGGAATCCAGGCGATCGGCGGCCTGCGGGGGGAACCGGCCCGACGTGCTCGAGCGGTTGCTAGGCTGCGAGACGCACTGCTAGTCGAAGTTTGAAGGGGTCCCACCGTGAAGAAGCTCATCGTTCTTGCGCTGGTCGCCCTCGGTGGTTTTGCGGTTTGGCGTCGGCTCCAGCAGGACCGGGCCGAGCTCGACATGTGGACCGAGGCGACCTCGGCGGACAACTAAGACACGAATTCGGTACCGGCGGGGAGCACGGAGGTGGGCCGTGGGCGACTCAGCTCGCATCACGCTCGCCTGCCTTGACCTCGCCGGTACGAGTGTCGCCGACGGGGGTGTCGTGGAACGGGCCTTCGCCGAGGCGTTGGCCACCCAGGGCATCGTGCCGGGCACCGAGGCGTACCGCCGCTCGATGACCCAGGTGAACGTCGGCCGGGGGCAGTCGAAGCTCGCGATCTTCCGCGAGGTCTTCGTCGACGAGGCACGCGCACAGGCCGCGAACCACTCGTTCGAGCGTGCGTACGACTCGGTCATCGACCGGGTCGGCCTCACCCCCGTACCCGGCGCTGAGGCGGCCATCGACCGCCTCGCCGAGTCCGGCGTCCGGGTCTGCCTGATGACCGGCTTCGGCCGCACCACCCTCGGCCGCGTCATCGACACGCTCGGCTGGTGGAAGCGGGCCGACCTCCTGCTGTGCCCCGACGACGCCGGCGGCCGTGGCCGCCCGTACCCCGACATGATCCTCACCGCCGCCCTGCGCCTGCGCGTCGATGACGTGCGGCACATCGCGGTCTGCGGCGATACCGAGAGCGACATCCGCAGCGGCCTCCGCGCCGGTGCCTCCGTCGTCGCAGGCGCCCTCACCGGAGCCCACGACCGACAGCGTCTCGAGGCCGCGGGCGCCACCCATGTGATCGACAGCATCGCCGATCTGCCCGATCTGGTCCTTCCCCGGAGCGCGCCAGTGCCCGCGCCCCGGTAGGCTGTACACCGATTTCGCGGGGCCATAGCTCAGTTGGCAGAGCGCCTGCTTTGCAAGCAGGAAGTCTGGGGTTCGAATCCCCATGGCTCCACCAGTGACAAGACCTCCGTCCTGATCGTGGACGGGGGTCTTCGTCGTTCGAGCGCGCTGGCCGCTCGGTCAGCTCCCGAGGTCCACGCCCTCCTGGCAGGCGTCCAGGTAGGCGCCCTTGCCGGCGGGGAACTTGCCGCCGCCCTGGACGCCATCCCGATAGGACTTCGCGCAGAAGTCGGAGGGAAGGCGTTTCTTCCCGAAGAACAGCACCATCCCGGCAGACTTCTTGACCATCTCGTGGTGGGTGTACTTCTTGCCGCTGGGGTCGATCAGGACCACCGTCGAGTCGCCTACCGGGTGGCTCGCGACCGGATTGGCGGACGGGCTCGCAGTGAGGGCCGGAGTGCTGGTCGCGCCTCCGCTCGCGGTGGCCGACGCGGCCGGAGTCGAGGATCCGGCGGCGGTGTCGTCATCGTTGCAGGCCACGGCCCCTAACGACAGAATGCCAAGCGACGCGATAACCAGCAGATTCTTGATGTTCATGGCCACTTTCCCCCTGTGCCCCGGTAAATACCCTGGGTGACCATAACAAGATTTCATTCGATTCCCCATGGCTCCGCCGTTCTTAGTCCGGGGACGACGCCGAACTCTCCGGACGGGCGGTTGAACCGTCGCCGAACGGCAGTGGTGTTGATCTCGGATGACTCCGAACGAGCCCTCGCTCACCTCGGACCCAGCCGTGCCAACACGTTCGGCTCACAGCCACCACCAGGGTCGAGTTGACGAACGGACAGCTCAGCGTCGAAGGACAGGGCGGCATCGCGGGCACCTTCGTCGCCGTGGAGTCGACCACCAGCGCGACCGGCGGCCGCGCGCAGACCGACGGTCGGTTCATAGCCGGTTACGCGGCAGACAGGCGTGAAAACCAGAGGACCCTCGTCCCGATCGTGGATGGGGGGTCTTCACGCACTCGGCGTACTGCGGTTGGCGTCCTTTGATTTATGGGGATTTATTGACCAATGTCCCCTTCAGAAGGTCGTACGCGTCGCCTAGCGTGCCTGCATGGACGATCCATGGGGAAACGCGCTGCCACCGGCGACCGAGGGAATGGTCCTCGAGTCCTTGCCGACGCGACTTGCCGAACTGGCCGGGCTGACCGGGCAGCGTGAGATTGGGTTTGACGAGCATTGGCGCTGGCCGAGCGCGGAGGAGTTGCCGGAGGTACGGGCGCTGGCCGCCGAGCGATGGCACCCTCTCGAAGAGGCACCGCTGTACGGCTGCCTGCCCGCGGTGTGGCCGGTGCGTCATCGTTGCTGGGTTCCGGATCGGCTGCCCAAGGTGAGCGAGGGATATGACGGGACGCGCCGGTGGTTGGAGCCGTGGGGCGAGGAATGCCACCGTGACCTGGACGCGGAGTTGGCCGAGCAGGCGGCGACCTGTGGGCTGCCCGCGCCACCTCGGGGTCGGTTGTGGCTGCTGCGGTCGCCGTGGCCGTCGCTGGGGACTCCGGTGGTGCTGCACCTGATAGCGCGGCTTTGTGACGAACGTGAGCTGCCGGTGATGACCGACGGGGTCACCGAGGCGGCGCGTGAGTTGCTCGGCTGGCCCGAGAACGAGGTCTGGGCGTGGTGGGACGGGCCGGACGCGGAGGTCGCGCTTTCCTGGCGGGCGCGGGGCCGGGTCGGCGAGGAGGTGGCGCCGCTCGTCCTGGCCGATCTGGGCCCGGAGGAGGCCGAAGGCCTAGGCGAGGCAGGTCTGACCGAGGACCAGGCCGTCGCCTGGTGTACCGCGGTGGGCGAGACCGGAAGCGCGGCGATCGCGACGATCCGGGCATGGCGGGAGCTCGGGCTGCCGGCCGACCCTCCGGATGACCCAGGGGGCGTACTCATCGAGATCTCACCCGAGAAGGCCGCCGCGTGGCTGGAGGCGGACTTCGGCCTCGCCGCGATCGGTGAACTGTGCATGCTGCCGCTCGAAAGCGCCGTGGCATGGCGCGACCGGGACTTCGCCCCGGCGGAGGTCGGGCGGCTGCTGGAGGCGGACTGGACCCTGACCCCCGACGAGGCCGCGGCCTTCGACACCGCGGGCATCGGCCCGGACGAACGCCTGCGCTGGGTCGAGGACGGGTTCGACGCCGCCTCGGCCGCCGCCTGGACGGAGACCGGCGTACTGCCCGCCGAGGCGCGGGTATGGCGGTCCCTCGGGCAGGGCCCCAAGTACGCCCGCCGGTACGGCCGGCCGCTGCCGCCCGAGGTAGTGGGCCTCACCGTGACCGCGATCGGCGGTCACGATCGGGCCGACCTCCGGTACGGCGTCATCGACCCACCGGGCACCCGCGGACGTACCGCGAGCCGGACCGTACGAGGTGACAGGAATCCCTGGCGGCCCTGACCACCGCTTAGGTCCGGCATCGCGCGTTGCCGTGAGGGTGCCGGGGCGAGTTGGGGATCGCGACGCGACAGGGCGCCGTGGCGGCCGTGACCAGCGGGCCAGGTCCGGTCGCGGGTCGCTGCGGGAGCGAGCCCGGACCGCGAGATGCCGCCCTGGCGGCATCACCGGCGGGAGCTCAGGCTGCGATGATCTCGGTTCGCAGCTCGTGTGCGCCGTCCGCGCGGGTGACCTCGTAGTACAGGCGCCAGCCGCCGTCGGGCAGGGGGACGGCGCACAGGTAGCGCAGCCCGCCTCCGCCGTACGGTGACGCGGCGGCCGGTCGGGTGCCCTTCGGGACGAACGCCGAGAAGTCGTCGCCCGTGGCCACACCGGTGCGTTCTTCGTAATTCTCCTCCGCGCTGGCGCGGCCGTCGTAGTACGCGGTCACGGAGCCCTCCTTCGCGATGACGGCCGAGACCCGTACGCCGCGCGCGTCCCAGCGGCCCGGGCGGCCGGCCAGTGCGGTGCCGTGCCAGGTCCATTCCAGGCCGTCGTTGCTCGTGGCGTAGTCGGTGACCATCTGGTCGGCCTCGTCGGGGTCGGCGAGCGGATGGCAGGACGCCCACAGGTGCCAGGTGTCGCCGTCATGGACGATCACCGGGTCCTTGACGCCGACACTGTCGCTGCCGGGCAGGACGACGCGGGCGGTGGCGGAGTCGAACGACGCGGGGTCGGGCGCCTCGAGGACCTCGACGCGCCAGTGCTTGGTGCCGGGGGTGGCGCAGCTCAGGTACAGCCGCCAGACGCCGTCTTCGGTCACGGTCAGCGCGGGACGCTCCAGCGAGTCGGTCCGCATGTCCTCCTGGCGGATGACCGTCAGGGTCTCCAGCGTCTCGCCGTCGAGCGACCGGGCCACCACCACGGCGTATCCGCGGCCCTGTCCGACCGGGCGGCGCAGCCGGTACGCGAGGTAGATCACGCCGTCGCGCTCGCAGGCCGTGGGCGCACCGGCCCAGAAGCCCTCGCCGTCCTGCGGCGGCGGAACGACCACACGCGAGCGCTCGGGGCGCGGTGCGGGGAATCCCATGGCAGACCCTCCAGAGTCACCCGCCGCTCGACGGCCGGGCTCCGTAAGGGACCAGCCCGAGCGGCCTCCCCGCACGATGACAGTGGCCCGTCTCGTACCGATCCGGTGTGGCGCTAGGCCCCGGGTCGGCCGAGAAGGCGCCCGTCCAGGAAGCCCACCACCACGTCGCGAAACTCCGACGGCGCGTCGACCCACGGCCAGTGACCGCAGCGGGGCAGGACGCTCAGCCGAGCGTCGGGGTAGGAGGTCGCCACGAGGCGCCCCGGCGCCGTACCGGCGACGCCGTCGTCCGCGCCGACGAGCACGAGGACCGGGTTGGTCACGGCGGCGACCGGCTCGACCGGGCTGTAGAAGCTCTGCCGCAGCCAGGGCGGCGGCAGGGGGTGGTCGGCCGCGTGGTGGCGGCGGGCCTCCTCCGACCAGGTGCCGTACTCGCCGGGCTGGGCGCCGGCGGCCTGCGCCTCGGCGTCGCCGGGGTCGATGGCGCGCCGGGCCCGGATCTCGGTCACCTCGGCGTCGTCGACCTCGCGCGCGGTACGTCCGGCCGGGGTGACCAGCACCAGGGTCCCGAGCCGCTCAGGATGGCGGACCGCGAAGGCCTGCGCGGTCAGCGTCCCCGCCGAGTGCGCGAGCAGGTCCGCGCGTTCGATGTCGAGGTGGCGGTAGAGCGCCTCCACGTCGCGGGTCTGCTCGGTGTACGCGCAGGTCGTGGGGTCCGCGGGTATCTCGGACCGACCACCGCCGCGCGCGTCGAGCAGGATCAGCGTCCGGTGGCGATCCAGGCCTGCGAGGTCGCCGAGACTCCGAACGTCCGCACCCGGCCCTCCGGCGAGGCAGACCAGGGGTGGTCCGCTGCCGTAGATCGAGTAGAACAGCTCGGTTCCGTCATACGACCTGAAGCACGACACGAACGAATCTTCCCAACAGCACAGCGCAATGCGCACCGAATCAACCTCTTGGCGAGCGCCCAGGGTAACCGTTTCGCATGTACGGCGTGTCAGACGTTTCCCATTAACCCGTAAGTAACGGGAACCACTCTTGCACCTCTGGTGTCGAAGGTAACGACCCGGACGGCGGCCCGGGAAGCCACGTCGCCAGCGAAAACACCTAGGAGTCAACTCAGTGCGTTACAAATCCCTACAAATCGCCGCTGTTTGCGCCGTTTCCGCGACGCTCGTGCTGTCCGCCAGCGCGTGCTCAATGGGCAACGGGGACAAGAAGGCCGCCTGCGACAAGCTGCAGACGACCATCAGCGACGTCACCAAGAAGGGGATGACGCAGATCAGCGACCCCGCCGGGCTCGCGCAGACGTACGCGGACGGCGCCGCGGACCTGCGCAAGGAGGGCAAGGATTCCGGTGACGGCGACGTCGAGAAGGCCGCCGAGCACGCCGCCACCGCGATGGCCAATCTCGGCCTCCAGGTGAAGTCGGCCGCGAGCGGTTCCAGCGCGCCGCAGATCCCGAACTCCTCGGACCTCATCACCGCCGGCACCGAGCTGAAGACGGCCTGCGACGGCTGACCCCGTACCCGTGCGGCGCGGAACCCGCGCCGCACGGAGGACTCCCCGGCCGTCGTGTCGAGAACCCCGGCCCGGCCCGGCCCGGGGCGCGGTCAGGGCAGGTTGATCAAGATGATGCCCACGACGACGATCGTGCTGGCCACGGCGCGCTTGTAGCCGAACCGCTCGCCCAGGAACAGTGCGCCGATGACCGACCCGACGATGATGCTGGTCTCGCGGAGCGCGGCGATCGGGGCCAGCGCGCCGTGCGTCTGCGCCCACAGGACGATCCCGTACGCGGCCATGGACACGAGGCCCCCGGCCAGCCCGATGGCCAACGAGGGCCGAATCTGCGCAAGCAGCGCGCGCCGGCGCCGTACGACGGCGAGGATCGGCACGACCGGTCCCTGCAACAGGAACAGCCAGGCCGTGTACGCCAGGACCGGCGACCGGTGGACGCCGACCCCGTCGACGACGGTGTAGCCGGCGATCATCAACCCGGTGGCGAACGCCGCGCCCAGCGCCTTCCGCGGCGCGCGGTCCTGCCGACCACCCAGGAAGACGAGGCTGATCAGACCGCCGGAGATGATCAGTACGCCCGCCAGCTCGGCCGGCGGCAGCCCCTGGCCGAGCACGGTCGTCGCGACCAGCGCGACCACCCACGGGGACGTACCGCGCGCCAGCGGATAGACCTGGCTGAACTGCCCGAGCTGGTAGCTGGCCAGCAGCAACAGGTTGTAGACGACGTGCAGGCCCGCGGAGACGAGCAGGAACGGCCAGGCCTTCGCGGGCGGAACACCGGTGACCAGCGCACCGACCCCGCCGACCACGGCGGAGGCCGTGCCGATCAGCGTGAAGCCGACCAGCCGATCGGAGACACCGTGCGCGATCGCGTTCCACGACGCGTGGAGTACGGCCGCCAGGAGGACGGCGGCGACGGTGGCCATCGACATGCTGGGTGCGCGGGAGGCAACGGACAGGCCGGCGGCAACGGACGGGCCGTGGACATGGGACAGGCCGGAGGCAACGGACCGGCCGGAGGCAGTGGACAGGGCGGGGGTGATGGACAGGGCGGAAAACGCGACCAACGGGAGGCCCCTTGCTCGGTCCCGCCGTGAGGCGGGCACGTCAAATAGGAGCCCTCGTGGCTTTTATCCCGTCAGGTGTGGACGACCCTCGTCCTGGCGCCGCTCGGTCCAGCCCCCGCCGCCCTGATTGTCGTTCACCGTGCTCCGCGGGCGACGGGCGGAACCCTAGGCGCAAGCTGACCTCGACGTTAACACCCGATGCCGGCCATGGCACAACCCCGCGCGCCAGGCCCGCCCCTGCTGGGCCCGCCGCGCTGCCGCGCCCGCCTGAGCGGTCAGTCGTCGATCGCCTGGTACGTCGAGGTCCAGAAGTCGCGGAACACCGCCGGCGGCTCGGGCGAGATCATGAGGCGTTGCGTCAGCAGGATCCCGACCAGGTCCTCCGCAGGGTCGGAGTAGCACGTGGTGCCGGTGCCGCCGGTCCAGCCGAACCGTCCCGGGGACGCCGACAGGTCGTCGCGCCGGGTGGTGACGCCGACGCCGAAGCCCCAGCTCTCGCACTCGCCGAAGAAGCTGCCGATCTTCTGCGACGGCGTGAGTTGGTCGGAGGTCATGAGCTCGACCGAGGGCCGTGACAGGATGCGCCCGTCGGCGTAGCGGCCCTTGGCCAGCATCATCCGGCAGAAGGCCAGGTAGTCGTCGGCCGTCGAGACCAGGCCGCCGCCGCCCTGTGGGAACGGCGGAGGGGTGGCCCAGGCGCTGTCGCGCGGGTCGTCGTGGACCGTGAGCGTGTCGCCGTCCGTCTGGTAACTGGGCGGCAGCCGGTGCAGTTCGCTCGCAGGCACGTGGAACCCGGTGTCGGGCATCCCGAGCGGCTCGAAGATCCGTTCGAGGAGGAACTCCTCCAGCGTCTGCCCCGTGGCGCGCGCGATCAGCACGCCGAGGACGTCGCTGCCGGTGTGGTACATCCACCTCTCGCCCGGCTGGGCGATGAGCGGCAGCGAGCCGAGGTTCGCCATCCACTCGTCGGGCGTGTACGTCACCGGGTCGGGGCCGGGCGCCAGGCCCGCGGAGGCGATCGCCTTCTGGATCGGGTACGTGTCGGGCGGCGCCATGAGGAGGCCGAACCCCATCCGGAACGTCAGCAGGTCCCGCAGGGTGATCGCCCGATGGGCGGGCACGGTGTCGTCGATCGGCCCGTCGAGGCTGCGGAGCACGCGGCGGTCGGCCAGCTCGGGCAGCAGCGGATCCACCGGGTCGTCCAGGCGTACGACGCACTCTTCGACGAGGATCATCGCCGCCACGGCAGTGATCGGCTTGGTCAACGACGCGATCCGGAAGATCGCGTCGCGGCGCATCGGCTCGTCGCCGCCGATCGCCATCGTGCCGATCGTGTCGACGTGCGTCTCGCCGTGCCGGTCGATGACCGTCACGAGCCCGGGCATGTCGCCCCGCGAGACATGGCCGGCCATTACGTCGTGCATGCGTACGAGGCGGGCCTTGGACAGGCTCATCGGGCGTTCTCCTCGGTGTACTCGTCGTGACGGCGAAGCCATGACATGAACGGCCCGTCGCTGCGACCGGCCGGTTGCTCCCAGTCCTCCTGGCGGCCGAGCGGCGTCAGGTCGAGGTAGTTGTAGGTGCCGAGCAGCGGGTCACCGCCGCGCGCGTACGAGGAGTAGGTGTGGAAGACCTGCTCGCCGTCGCGGAGGAAGACACTGATGCCGGGCTGCTCGCCCCGCGTGAACCAGGGCTCGCCGCGCTCCTCGAGCGCCGCCTTCTCGCGGTAGTTGTACTCGACCGGCGCGACGGACTCGTCGAGCGTCGCGTGGAAGTCGTAGTTGAAGTCGCCGCCGAACGAGGAGTACCAGGGGAACGTCCAGCCCATGCGCGCCCGGTACGCGGCGATCTTCGGCTGCGGCGCGCGGGAGACCGCCACCAGCGTCGTCGCCCGCGCGTTCAGGTGGGCGGGGTGGGGGAAGGCGTCCACCAGGAACGAGCAGCTCGGGCAGCCCGCGTCCCAGTCGGGATCGAACATGAAGTGGTAGGTGATGAGCTGGCGCCGACCTTCGAAGAGGTCGAGCAGGCTCACCTTGCCGTCGGCGCCCTCGAAGACGTAGTCCTTGCCGACCTCGACCATCGGCAGCCGGCGGCGTTCGGAGTTCAGCTCGTCGCGCGCCCGCGTGGCGGCCTTCTCCTTGGCCAGCAGCGCCTTGCGCGCCGCGAGCCACTCCTCAGGCGAGACGATCTCGGGAAGACTCATGGTCCGCTCCTTTCCGTGTCACCTGTTCGAGACCGCCCGAAGGAGCGAAACTCATCGGTCCTTCGGTGACCGCCGTCCGTCCAGGAGCGCGGCGACCCGCTTCGGCGCGATCATCCGGTAGCCGTCCTCGATCAGCTCGGCGATCTCGTCCCAGTCCTGCTCGGTGTCGAGCCGCGCGCCCACCCAGCCCTTGTGGCCGACGTACGCCGGGACGAAGAAGCGGTCCGGGGCCGAGCTCACCAGCGCCTCCTGCACACCCGGCCCGGCCTTGAACGTCATCGTCTGCCCGTCCTCGCTGGTCATCACGAACAGCTTGTCCCGGATGCGGAACGAGGGCGCCGTATGCCCGCCGAAGGGTTTTTCCTCCGCCTCTGGCAGCGAGAGGCAGATCTCCCGCACCCGTACGAGCACGTCCTGGCCGGTCATACGCCTCACGCTCCTCTGTGGTCAGAGCATCATGGCAAGGGGGTGTGACGTTTCGCCAGGTCGAGGGCGACCGGCTCCTGGAGCTCGGTGACCCAGCCGTCGAGGTCGGCAGGGCACTCGAGGTAGAGCTCGCGGGCGTAGCCGACGGAGCGGTAGCCGTTCGCGTCGATCCAGCGGGCGAGGAGCTGCCCCGTCGGCACGACGCCGTCCATGGAGCCGCGGTGCACGATCGTGGCCGCGCTCTCCAGCGCGGGAAGCTCCTTGATCTCGAAGTCGTGGCCCTCACCGCCCACCGCAACCGCCATCGCGGCGTGCACCGTGATCTCGCCGTGCGGCGAGTCCGCGTAGTACGCGATGCCGGGCCCGGTCGGTGTCACGCCCGCGTCGGCCAGGCGGCGGCACAGGTCGTCGTACAGCGGCTGGATGACCGGCCCGATGTCCTCGGGCGCGTAGCTCGCGGCGGTGGCGGTCAGCTCGGCCACCCGTACGGCCGGAACTCGTTTGATCACAACGTCGTCGGCGGACATGTGCCCCTCGCTCTCGATCGTACGGAGCCTCGCCTCGACCTGGGTCAGCCGCGCAGAGGCCGCCGCGATCGACGCTTCGAGCTCGGCCTGGCGCATCCGCAGCATGCCGCGCAGTTCGTCGGGGCCGATCTGTTCGTCCAGGATCGCCCCCACCTGCTGGAGCGTGAACCCGAGGTCCTTCAGCGCGATGACGCGGTTGAGGTGGACGAGCTGGTCGGCGGTGTAGAAGCGGTAGCCGCTGGCCGGGTCGACGCGGGCGGGCCGCAGCAGCCCGATGGCGTCGTAGTGGCGCAGCATGCGAATCGACACGCGGCCGTGCCGGGCGAAGTCTCCGATGTTGAACATGACGCCTCCCAGTGCAGGGCATCACACGGTGTCAGGGTCAAGACCGGGTTCAGGCGTACGCGTCGAACCCGAGCTTGACGGCCACGGCCAGGCCGGAGCAGGCGATGAGGACGCGCAGGGGTTCGGCGGGCAGGCGGCGTACGAGGGCGGGGCCGGTCCATCCGCCGATCAGGAAGCCGGCGGCCAAGGGGACGACCACGCCCCAGCGGACCGGGCCGAAGAAGGCGAAGCCGAGTGCGGCGACGGCGTTGGCCAGGCCGGACACGGTGTTCTTCACGGCGTTGACGCGTGCGAGCGGTAGCTCGATCAGGGCGGTGAGCACGGCGAGCATCACGATGCCGCCGGCCGCGCCGAAGTAGCCGGTGTAGATCGCGACGGCGAACACCGCGAACTTGAGACGCCCGTGGCGGTCCGACGGCGCGACGGATTTCGGCCGTACGAGCAGGACGAGGGAGGCGCCGGCGATCAGGATCGGGGCGACGGCCTGGAACGTCTCGGCGGGGGTGACCAGCAGGAGGGCCGCGCCGATCGCGCCGCCGAGGGCGGTCAGCAGGCCGAGGCGCAGGACGCGGTCGCGCTGGCCGGTGAGCTCGCGGCGCGAGCCGGCGGTGGAGCCGACGGCGGTGAAGGTCAGGGCGACGGTGTTGGTCATATTGGCGCTGAGCGGCGGGATGCCGAGGGCGAGCAGGGCGGGGTAGGACACGATCGAGGCCAGGCTCACGACCGTGCTGACGACGCCGGCCGCGATGCCGACGCCGAGCAGGATCCCCGCGTCGATCACCCGGCGGCCCGTGCCCGCATGAGGGTGTCGACGCCGTCCAGGATGCGGTCGAGGCCGAAGCGGAACTCGTCGTCGGCGCTGTCGTCCTCGTCGAAGGCGCCCTTGTCGATGGCGGCGGACACGAAGGGGAAGTCGCGCGGTTCGATGAGCTTCTTCAGGACGCTGCCGTAGGAGTCCAGGAGCAGCTGGGTCGAGGAGTCGGCGGCCTTCAGCGCCTCGCCGATGCCGTGGAACAGGGCCTCGGTGGTACGTACGTAGCCGCTGAGCAGCATGATCACCGACACCTTCTCGACCTCGGTGAGGCTCGTGTCGCGCAGGGAGGTCAGGCCGCTCTCGAGCCAGGCGACCTGGTTGGGCGTGATCGGGGGCTCGGTGATCGGTACGCGCAGCGCCCACGGGTGCCGGCGCAGTGACGCGAGGTAGCTCCAGCACCAGCGCGACATTCCGGCGCGCCAGCCCTCGTCGTCGGCGGCGGCGGGCGGCGCGTCTCCGATCACGGCGTCGAGCATCAGCGAGACGAGCTCGTCCTTGGCCGACAGGTAGCGGTAGAGCGCCATGGCGGAGGAGCCGAGCTCCTTGGCCACGCGGTTCATGGAGACCGCCGTGAAGCCGTCCGAGGACGCGACGCGCATCGCGGCCTCGACGATGCGCTCGAGGCTGAGGCCGGGTTTGGGGCCCTTGCTCGGACGCCGGCGCAGGCCCCAGGCGGCCTCGATGCTCGCCGGCAGGCCGGTCTCTGAGTCGCTCTCCATCGCCTCCACCTTCGTGGGTTGACCACCATCCTAGGAACTGCGTATACCTTACACAGAACAGTTTATGGCATACGCAGTAGTGCGGGAGTGTGGCGTGGTGATCGACCGACCAGCGGTCGAGGCGATCGGCCTCGAGAAGTCCTACGGGGATGTGAAGGTCCTGTCCGGCATCGACCTGCGTGCCGAGCGGGGCACCGTGTTCGCGCTGCTAGGGCCGAACGGAGCGGGCAAGACGACGACCGTACGGATCCTGTCCACGCTCAGCCCGCCGGACGCCGGCACCGCGCGGGTGGTGGGCCTGGACGTCGTACGCGACCGGCACCGCGTCCGCCGCAGCATCAGCCTGACCGGCCAGTACGCCGCGGTCGACGAGCTGCAGACCGGCGCGGAGAACCTCCGGATGATGGGGCGCCTGACCGGCCTGTCCGGCGGGCGCGCTCGGGCACGCGCCGCCGAGCTGCTCGAGCGGTTCGACCTGGCCGACGCGGGCGGCCGCAGGGTCGGGACGTACTCCGGCGGCATGCGGCGCCGCCTCGACCTCGCCGCCGGGCTGGTCGGCGAGCCGTCAGTGATCTTCCTTGACGAGCCGACCACCGGGCTGGACCCCCGCAGCCGCAACGCGATGTGGGAGGTCATCACCGGACTCGTCGGCGAGGGCGTGTCCGTGTTCCTCACCACGCAGTACCTCGACGAGGCCGACCGGCTGGCCGACCGCATCGCGGTTGTGGACGGAGGGCGCGTCGTCGCCGACGGCACCCCGGCCGAGCTCAAGCGGCGGGTCGCCGACCAGCGCCTCGACCTCGTCGCCACGGACCCGGCCGCGTACGACGAGATCGCACGCCTCCTGGGCGGCCAGGTGATCCAGCGCGACGTCGCCGCCCTCACCCTCGGTGTCGCCACGGACGGCAGCGCCGCCCACGTACGCGCACTGCTCGACGAGGTCGACCCCCGGCGCAACGCCGTACGGACCTTCACCGTGCACACCGCCACCCTCGACGACGTCTTCCTCGCCCTGACCGGCCACACCGCCACCCCGTCCGAACCGGAGACCGCAGGTGTCTGAACTCGCCGACTCGTTCACGATGGCCGGGCGCTCGCTGCGCCTCACCCGGCGCCAGATCGACGCGCTGCTGACCTCGCTGATGCTCCCGATCATGCTGATGCTGGTCTTCGTCTACCTGTTCGGCGGCGCGATCCAGACCGGCGGCGACTACGTCACCTACGTCGTACCGGGCGTGCTCCTGCTGTGTGCCGGGTTCGGGTCGGCGACGACGGCGGTGAGCGTCAGCAACGACCTCACCAGCGGCATCATCGACCGGTTCCGCTCGATGGACATCGGCGGCACCGCGCTGCTGAACGGGCACGTCGCGGCCAGTACGGTCCGCAACCTGGCCTCGACCGCGATGGTGTTCGGCGTCGCCTTCCTGATCGGGTTCCGCCCGCACGCCGACGCGCTCCACTGGCTCGCCGCGCTCGGCGTTCTGCTGGCCTTCATCCTCGCCATCTCCTGGCTCTCGGCCGCGGTCGGCGTGCTGGCGCGATCGCCGGAGGCGGCGAGCGGGTTCACCTTCATCGTGATGTTCGTCCCGTACGCGAGCAGCGCCTTCGTCCCGATCGACACGATGCCGTCCTGGCTGCACGGGTTCGCGCTCAACCAGCCGGTCACACCGGTCATCGAGACGCTGCGCGGCCTGCTCCTGGACCAGCCCGTCGGCGACAACGCCTGGGCGGCGCTGGCCTGGTGCGCGGGGATCCTCGTCGCCTCGGTCGCGCTGGCCGCGGTTTTCTTCCGGCGGCGTACGGTCTGATCCCGGCTCAGCGGAAGCGGCGCAGCCGCAGGCTGTTGCTCACGACGAAGACGCTGGAGAACGCCATCGCGGCGCCGGCGACCATCGGATCGAGCAGGCCCGCCGCGGCCAGCGGCAGCGCCGCGATGTTGTAGGCGAACGCCCAGAACAGGTTGCCCTTGATGGTCGCGAGCGTACGGCGCGACAGCCGGATGGCGTCGGCGGCGGCGCGCAGATCCCCCCGTACGAGGGTCAGGTCGGCGGCCTCGATCGCGACGTCGGTCCCGGTGCCCATGGCCAGGCCGAGATCGGCCTGGGCGAGCGCAGCGGCGTCGTTCACGCCGTCGCCGACCATCGCGACCACCCGGCCCTTCTCCTGGAGGCGCCGTACGACCTCGACCTTGCCGGCCGGCAGGACCCCCGCGACGACCTCCTCCACCCCGACCCGGGCGGCGATCGTACGGGCGGCGGCCTCGTTGTCGCCGGTCAGCAGGACCGGGCTGAGCCCGAGCGCGCGGAACCGGCCGACCGCCTCGGCGCTGGTGTCCTTGACCGTGTCGGCGACCACGAGGATCGCGCGGGCACGGCCGTCCCAGCCGACCGCGACGGCCGTGGCGCCACCGGACTCCGCGTCGGCCCTGGCCCGCGACAGCTCCTCGGGCAGCGGCATGCCGTGGTCGGCGAGGAGCGAGGGGCGGCCGGCCAGCACGTCGTGGCCGTCGACCGTGCCGCGTACCCCGAGGCCCTCGAGGTTGGCGAAGGCGGTGACGGTGGCCGTCGACGCGGCGCGCTCGGCGATGGCGCGCGCGATCGGGTGCTCGGAGGCGTGCTCGAGCGCACCGGTCAGCCGCAGGACCTCGGCCTCGTCCTCGCCGGTGACGACGTCGACGAGGCTCATCCGGCCGGTGGTCACGGTGCCGGTCTTGTCCAGGACGATCGTGTCGATCGCGCGGGTGGACTCGAGGATCTCCGGGCCCTTGATGAGGATGCCGAGCTGCGCGCCGCGCCCGGTGCCGACCAGAAGCGCGGTCGGCGTGGCCAGGCCCAGCGCGCACGGGCAGGCGATGATCAGTACCGCGACGGCCGAGGTGAACGCGTCGGCCGCCGGGGCGCCCGCGACGAGCCAGCCCGAGAGCGTGGCCAGTGCCAGGACGATGACGACCGGTACGAAGATCCCGGAGATGCGGTCGGCGAGACGCTGCGCGGCGGCCTTGCCGTTCTGCGCCCGCTCGACGAGCCGCGCCATCTGGGCGAGCTGCGTGTCGGCGCCGACGCGGGTCGCGCGTACGACGATGCGGCCACCGGAGTTCACGGTCGCGCCGGTCACGGCGTCACCGACGCCGACCTCGACTGGTACGGGCTCGCCGGTGAGCATGCTCATGTCCACCGCCGAGCCGCCCTCGACGACGACACCGTCAGTGGCGATCTTCTCGCCCGGACGGACCACGAACGTCATTCCCGTGGCGAGCCGGTCGGCGGGGACGCGCTCCTCCGCGCCATCGCGCAGGACCGAGACCTCCTTGGCGCCCATCTCCAGCAGCGCGCGCAGCGCGGCACCGGCCCGGCGCTTGGACCGCGCCTCGAAGTAGCGTCCGGCCAGGATGAACACGGTGACCCCCGAGGCCACCTCCAGGTAGATCTCGCCGGTGCCGAAGCACAGCGCGTACACCGACCAGGCGAACGCCGATCCGGTGCCGAGCGAGACCAGCGTGTCCATGGTCGCCGCGCGGAGCCGGAGGTTCTTCCACGCCGCGACGTGGAAGGGCAGCGCGCCCCACCCGGCGACCGGCGCGGCCAGCACGAGCGAGACCCACGCCCAGCCGGTGAAGTGCGCGGCCGGGATCATGCCGAGGGCGACCACGGGGACCGCGAGCAGGGCGCTGACCACCAGCCGGCGGCGCAGGACGCGCAGCGGGGCGTCGTCGTCGGACGGCTCCGGGGTCGGGAGGGCCGCGGTGTAGCCGGCCTTCTCCACCTGGGCGATCAGGTCGCCGGGCGTGACGGCGTCGCCGAAGCCGACGCTGGCCTTCCCGGTGGCGTAGTTGACCGACGCGGTCACGCCGTCGAGCCGGTTGAGTCGCTTCTCGATGCGCGCGGCGCATGACGCGCAGGTCATGCCGCCGATGACCAGCTCGATCCGGTCCGGCGCGGTCAGTACGGTCATCGGGTCCCCCCTCGAGGTCACGCGAGCGCGTAGCCGGCCTCGTCGACGGCCGCGCGGACCGCCGTATCGTCCAGGGGAGCGGCGCTGGTGACCGTGACCGCTCCGCTGGGCAGGTCGACCTCGACGCCGGTGACACCGTCGACCCGTCCGACCTCCTCGGTGACCGCCGAGACGCAATGACCGCACGTCATGCCGGTGACCTCGTAGCGGGTGGTGATCATGCCGCGCTCCTTCGTGGTGGGCCTGGCTCACACCATATACCCCTATAGGGTAGAGCGGACGGTCAAGGGTCGTCTCCGAAAACCCGTTTGCCGCCGGGTCCGGATGCCGCCCATCCTGGGCCCATGCTGATCAGGACCGCGACCTCCGATGACTGGCCCGCGATCTGGCCCTTCATGCGCCGCATCGTCGCGGCCGGCGAGACCTTCACCTGGCCACGCGACGTCACCGAGGAGCACGCGCGCCGGATGTGGTTCCCCGAGCCGCCGGGCCGTACGTTCGTCGCCGTCGACGAGGACGGGACCGTGATCGGCAGCGCCAACAGCGTCCGCAACCACATGGGTCCGGCCGCGCACATCGCCGGCGCGAGCTTCATGGTCGACCCCGACCATGCCGGCCATGGCGCCGGGCGCGCCCTCGGGGAGCACGTCTTCGACCAGGCGCGCGCCGATGGGTTCCGCGCCATGCAGTTCAACGCGGTCGTCGAGACCAACGAGCGCGCGGTGAGCCTGTGGCGCTCGCTCGGCATGCGGGTGATGACCACGCTGCCCGAGGGCTTCCTGCATCCGGTGTACGGCTACGTCGGCCTGCACGTCATGTACCGCCTCCTGTAACCGAGGCAGGCCGTCACACGGGCGCTGTCACACGGTCAGTGACCGGGAGACGATCTCGGGTGCGAGCGGTGCGACGACGGCCATGATGGCCTCGATCGTACGGCTGGGCACGCCGGCCGAGCGCAGGGCGCTTCCCAGGTGCGAGGAGACCAGGTCGAAATGCTCCTGGCCGATGCCGCGCCCACGGTGTACCTCGCGCATCGACGGACCCGTGTAGACGTGGGGTCCGCCGAACGCCTCGCCGAAGTACTCGACCTGGCGGCTCTTGAGGCGGGCGATCGACACCCCGGCGAAGAAGGACCGCAGCCTCGGGTCGGCGAGCACCCGGAGGTAGAAGTCGTCGACCACGCCCACCAGTGCCTTCTCGCCGCCGATGAGCTCGTAGATGCTTCGCTGCGTGCCGCCCATGCCACCGCCTCCCCGTGAGTTCCCTGCGTATCGTAACCGCTTCGTCATCCTGCGTAGTCGTCGCCGTGATGACCCGGGAGTGAGGCGGCCTTGCCTTAATTCGGGACGAATCAGCCGGCGAGCTCGTCCGGCTTGGGGAGCTTGGCGATCTCGGCCAGGGTCTCGTCGTCCAGCGGGACCTCCGGCAGCGGCGGATGCCAGCCGAGCTCCGGGTCGTACCGGCGGATGACCCGGGCCGGTACGCCGGCGATCACGGTGTGGTCGGGGAATTCCCCGCGCACCACGGCGCCCCCGGCGACCACGACGTTACGGCCGAGGCGGGTGCCGGGCAGGATGATCGCGCCGGTGCCGAGCCAGCAGCCGGAGCCGATCACGACCGCGTCGTTGACCGGCCACTGCCGCCCGATCGGCATGTCCGGGTCGGTGTAGCCGTGGTTCTGGTCCGTGATGTAGACGTACGGGCCGGTGAACACGTCGTCGCCGATCACGATCGACTTGTGCCCGACGATGTGGCTGCCCCGGCCGATCGAGCACGCCTTCCCGATGGTCACGATCGGGTCGGGGCCCAGGTCCAGGCCCGGTACGAAGCCGGCGGACATGCTGACGTGCACGCCGACCAGGGTGTGGTCGCCGATCCTGATCCACGGCTCGCCGTACAGCGCGCCGGTGGGGAAGCCGATGCAGACGCCCTCGCCGAGGTGGCCGAACCGCCGGCCTGCGGGGGTGCTCGGTGTGATCTCGGCGTGGCTGCGCAGCCACTCCCACCCGCGATGCACCGCGACCGCGACGAGCCTGCGCCCGGTGGACTCGAGGGACGACCTCAAGGACATGGGGAAGACCGTACCGGTATGGCCGAATATCGTTCAGCTCGATGTGAGCCGACGCACACGTGGGGCCCGGCCGATGACCGGCCGGGCCCCACGTGGAGGAACGATGCTCAGGACGTGTGAGTACGCTCCGATTTGCTGTTCTGCGACACCGACGACAGACCGTCCGCAGACTCTGTCGGGGTGCCGTCCGGAACGGTGGACCGCGCCGCGTTGCGGCGGGTCGCGATGGCTCCGGCGGCGCCGAGCGTGCCGCCGACGATCAGCAGCATCGCGGCGATGCCACGGCGCTTGCGCCGGGGCTGACCGGGCTCCACCATCGAGGCCGTCCGGTGGAGCAGGCCGTTCACACGGGGTCCGACCTCGTGTTCGATGTACTGGCCGGCCTGGTCGATGCGCGGCGCGCTCCAGTCACGCGCGACGGTCATCTTGCCGGCCGCCATCTCGCGAGCCTGGCGGGACGTCGGCCCCACCTGGCGTGCGGCCTTGCGGGCGTTCTTGGAGACCCGCTGCTGAGCATCCTGCACTCGCGAGCCGCCCCGCAGTCCGACCGTTGTCTTCTTGCGATTACTCATTCGGGACATTGAAGGCCCTCCGTAATGTGCGGTCTCGACGGACTCCCTTCCCACGGCGAGCGATGTCAATCACCCATCTGACAGGATGCGATGGCGTAGGGGTCACTCCCCTGCGTGACATGACCGTGTGTACGGATATCGATACGAGGAGGCCGATTTCATGGCCGAAGACCTGACCGCGACGCTGCAGACCACGCTTGGGACCATCGTCGTGCGGCTGTTCCCGGGCCAGGCGCCCAAGACGGTGAGTAACTTCACGGGCCTCGCCGAGGGCACGAAGGAGTGGACCGACCCGAACACCGGAGCGCGTTCCAACGCCCCGCTCTACAACGGGACGATCTTCCACCGGGTGATCGACGCCTTCATGCTCCAGGGCGGCGACCCGCTGGGCACCGGCACCGGCGGCCCCGGCTACAAGTTCGAGGACGAGTTCGACCGGTCGCTGCGATTCGACCGCCCGTACCTCCTGGCCATGGCCAACGCGGGACCGGGCACCAACGGCTCGCAGTTCTTCATCACGGTCGCGCCGACCCCGCACCTCAACGACCGGCACACGATCTTCGGTGAGGTCATCGAGGGCTCCGAGGTCGTCGACGCGATCGGCAAGACCGAGACCGACCGCCGCGACCGTCCGGTCAAGGACGTCGTCCTGGAATCGGTGACGATCGACCGTCGTTAGACAGGTACCGACCTTCGAGGAAGCGATGAGCACCGATCAGCCGCAGGCCCAGGCGCCTCAGGTACCCACGTGCTACCGGCATCCGGGGCGCGAGACATACGTACGCTGCACGCGCTGTGACCGGCCGATCTGCCCGGACTGCATGCGTGACGCCTCGGTCGGCCACCAGTGCCCCGAGTGCGTGCACGAGGGCAGCCGTACGGTACGTGCGCCGCGTACGGTCCTCGGCGGCCGGCCGAGCTCCACGCCGGCCGTGACGCTGACCCTCATCGGCATCAACGTCCTCGCCTACCTCGGCGAGATCGTCTCGCCGAGCTTCGTCGATCGATTCCAGATGATCGGCGACGTGCCGGCCGGCTACCTGCCGGTCGGTGTCGCGCACGGCGAGTGGTACCGGCTGATCACCGCGGCCTTCCTGCACCTTCCACTGAGCGTGGGCACCTTCGGCATCACCCACATCCTGTTCAACATGTGGGCGCTGTGGGTGCTCGGTCCGCAGCTCGAGCAGGTGCTCGGGCGGATGCGTTACACCGCGCTGTACTTCCTGTCGGCGCTCGGCGGCAACGTCCTGCTCTACCTGGTCGACGCGCAGCAGCCCGCGGTCGGCGCCTCTGGTGCGATCTTCGGGCTGTTCGCGGCGTACTTCGTGATCGGCCGCAGGCTCGGCGCGGACACACGAGGGATCGCCTTCCTCATCGTGATCAACCTCATGTTCACGTTCAGCTTCTCCCGGATCTCCTGGGAGGGCCACGTCGGCGGGTTGATCACCGGGGCGGTGCTGGCCGCGGCGTTCGCGTACGCGCCGCGTGGCAGGCAGAAGGCCGTGCAGATCGCGGCGTCGGCGATCGTCGCTGCGATCCTCGTGATCCTGACCGTCGTGCAGACGAGCGCGCTCACCTCGTAGCGGTCGCCGCTTTCGCGGAACCCGAAGACGCGCCCCGGACCGGCCGCCTCAGGCGGCACTGGTCCGGGGCGCGTCTTCGTCACGCGGCGAAGCGGGCCGGGCAAATCGACCGGAAGTGGTCAAGTGCCCTGACCCGCCCTGTGGACAAGCTCACTCGGTCATCCACAACGTGTGGATAACGTTGTGGGGAAGTGTCAACGCCAGCGGGTCGAGAGCACCACACCGATGACGATCACGCCGAAGCCGATCAGCAGATTCCAATTGCTGAGGGTGCTCATCACCGGCACGCTGGTGCTGGTGCTGGCGGTCACGTAGTACACAGCGATCCAGGCCAGGCCCAGCAGCCAGCAGCCCACCATGGTCGGAACCAGCCACCGCGGGCTGACCGCGATCTTCTGCGATCGCTGCGGCGGGGTGTAGACGGCCTTCTTGCGTACCTTCGACTTGGGCACGGTGGGTCTCTCCTCGGGGCGGAACACAGTCGGACGCCGGGTCCACGCATGGGTCAGTTTGTCGGTTAGCGTAGTCGCTGGTGAGCAGCGTACGACCATATCGGCGGCGGTGGGGTGTAGGCATGGAGGTAAAACCCGGCCAAGAGACAGCCGGGAAGTCCAAGAGCGTGACGTGGCGACACGCCATTCCCATTCTCACCCTGTTCGCCGGAGGCCTGTTCGCGGCCAGCGCGAGTACCGCTCACGGTACCGATCTGCGCGGCGGAAGCCGTACCAAGGTCACCGAGCTGATCTCGCAGGAACAGCGGCGCTATCAGGAGTCCCAGGAGGCCTACCGGCAGTTGCACCGGCAGGTCGACGCGCTCGGGCGCGCGGCGGGCCGCAGCGACGCGCGTGTGCAGTCCGCGCGGCAGGAGGCCGACCGGCTCGCCACCAGCTCCGGATTCACCCCGCTGACGGGCCGCGCCGTCCAGGTCAGCCTCGACGACGCGCCGCGCGACCGCCGGCCGCCGGGCAACCCCAACCCCGACGATCTGGTCGTACACCAGCAGGACGTCCAGGCGGTGGTGAACGCCCTGTGGGCGGGCGGCGCGACCGGTATGCAAATAATGGATCAACGCCTGATCTCCACCAGCGCGGTGCGCTGCGTAGGCAATACCCTCATCCTGCAGGGGGTCGTCTACTCACCGCCGTTCCGGATCACCGCCGTCGGGGCTCCGGACCGGCTGCGCGCCGCGCTCGACGCCTCCCCGGAGATCCAGATCTACCGACAGTACGTTGCCGAATATGGACTCGGGTACACCGTGAAGACCCTCCAGAAGACCACGTTGCCCGCGTACACCGGCAACGCGACCCCGAAGTACGCCACCGTCCCGGAGAGCAGCGGTGCGGATACTCATCCGTAGCATCGGCGAGCTGTGCATCACGGCCGGCTTCGTCCTCCTTTTCTTCGTCGCGTACGAGCTGTGGGGCACCGGCGCGTACACGCAGGCACAGCAGAGCAAGCTGGGCGACGAGCTCGACCGCGCCTGGGCCGGCAAGAGCTCCGGCAAGGTGACCACCGAGAGCGTCCGGCTCGGCCACGGCCTCGCGCTCATCCGCATCCCTCGGCTCGGCGCGCACTTCCACTACGTCGTCATCGAGGGCGTCTCGGTCGCCGACCTGCGGAAGGGCCCCGGCCACTACCCCGGGACCGCGATGCCCGGCCAGATCGGCAACTTCGTCGTCTCCGGCCATCGCACGACGTATCTGGCGCCGTTCAACCGGCTCGGCGAGCTCCGCACGGGCGACAAGATCCTCATCGACACGCGCGCCCGCCAGTACGTCTACCAGGTGACCCGCAAGGAGGTCGTGCAGCCGAGCGACGTGAACGTCGCGGCGCCGGTGCCCGAGCACCCGAAGGCCGACCCGACCCAGCGGCTCATCACGCTGACCACCTGCAACCCGAAGTACTCGGCGGCGCAGCGGCTCATCGTGTTCGGCCGGATGGTCACGTCCGTACCCCGCGTGAAGGGAGCGAGCAGCTGATGTACGCCTGGATCTGGAGGCACCTGCCCGGCGAGACCCTCACGCGCGTCTGCACCGCTCTCGGCCTCGTCGCCGTGATCGGCCTCGTGCTCTGGTACGCGGTGTTCCCCTGGGTCGAGCCCAAGATCCAGTTCGACCACGGCACGGTCGGGGGAGAGACCTCGGCCCCGGCGCGGCCCGGCTCGCCGTGACCTTGTCCGTCGCGACGCGGGACGAGGCCGTGGCGGGCGCCGGGCGGGGCCGGCGGATCCTGGTCGTCGACAACCGCGACAGCTTCGTGCACACGATCGTCCAGTACCTCCGCGAGCTCGGCGCCGACTGCGTCGTACGCGAACGGTCCGAGACCACTCTCGCCGACGTGGACGCCTTCGACGGGGTGCTCCTCAGCCCAGGGCCCGGACGTCCCGAGGAGACCGGCGTCTGTCTCGACATCGCGCGCTCGGCGCACCGGCCCGTGCTCGGCGTCTGCCTCGGCCACCAGGTGATCGCCACCGTGTACGGGGGCACCGTCGGGCGGGCACCGGAGATCGTGCACGGCTACACCGCGCAGATCCACCATGACGGCGCAGGGGTCTTCCGCGGCCTGCCCGACCCGTTCACCGCCACGCGCTACCACTCGCTGGCGCTGGACCCCGCGACCGTGCCGGCCGAGCTCACCGTCACCGCCCGCACCGACGACGGCGTGATCATGGGCGTACGGCACCGTACGGCTCCGGTCGAGGGCGTCCAGTTCCACCCGGAGTCCGTCCTGAGCGCCCACGGCCACCGTTTGTTCGCCAACTGGCTCGTCCACTCCCGGTAAGCGGGCGGTCGCGACAAGCTTCGGCAAAAAATCGGGCCCCCGGCTTGTAACGCCAGAGGGATAGGAACAGATCTCCCATTGAGGGCTTCCGCCGTTGCCCCCGAGCGGCGGAGGCCCTCCTTTCATGCCCGGACCCGGGCGCCCGTGGTCGCAAGCCCGTGACAAACGAGAAGGCCCCCCGGCCTTCCGCGCCCACCCGAACGCCGTCGCACGATTCACCCCGACCGCCCGAGCAGCTCCCGAGATACTGCCGCTCTCCCGGTCCAGCGCCTCGAAGAACCTCGCCTTCAAGTCCTCAAAATCCACGATCCCCGCAACTCCCTGAAGATCAGGGTGTTGCGGGGATCGCTAGAACCCGCCCTCGAGCGTGCGGGGGCCTTTCCGTGTGCCTGACGTTACGGCGAGCCCGGCGGGCTGAAGCTCGGGAACGGCGGCGGCTGGTCCGGCGCCTTGGCGACCGTCAGCGTGACCGTACTGCCCTGGTTGGCCGTGTCTCCCTCGGACGGGGTCTGGCTCAGGACGGTGTTCGGAGCCTGGTTGGGCTGCGCGTCGACGTAGTTCACCGAGTACTTGAAGTGGGCGCTCCGCAGGTCGGACTTTGCGTCGTCGAGCGACTTACCGACCTCGTTGGGCACCACGGCCGTACCGGGGCCGTCGGAGACGAACAGCGTGATCTCCGAGCCGGTCTCCACGTTGGATCCGGCGCTCGGGGACGTGCCCACCACGCTGCCCTTGGGCACGGTGGAGGAGCTGCGTTTCTCGGTGCCGCCGACCTTGAGGTTCGCCGCCTCGATCTTCGACTTCGCCTCGTCCTCGCTGAGGTTCTTGACCGAGGGCACCTTGGTCTTCGGCTTGCCCAGGGAGACCGTCAGCAGCACCTGTGTCGTGGGCAGCTTGGCCTTGTCGATCTTGGTGTCCTGGGGCGGGTTGATGCTGATGACCTGGCCCTTGGAGACGTTGTCATCCGTCTTGCGTTGAACGCGGATGTTGGCGTCCGGGATGCCGAGCGACGTCAGCTCCTGCCGGGCGGTCGCCTGATCGCTGTTGACGATGTCCGTCGGGATGGCGACCTTGTTGCTGCTGGCCGGGCTGCCACCCGTGAAGATCATGTACATCGCGACGATCGCGCCGACGGCGAGCAGGCCGACGACGCTCCAGAGCGCGATCGTCCGGCCGCGTCCCTCCGGGAGCTCCGGCTCGGCGTAGTGCGCCGGCGGCAGGTCGTAGCCCATCGTGGCCGGCCGCGTGGCCTGGGTGTGCGGGCCGGCGCCCATCACCTGGGTGCCGGCGTTCATGGCCATGGTCGGCGCGGAGACCGGCATGCCCTGGAGGGCCCGCTGGATGTCGGCGCGCATCTCCGACGCGCTCTGATAGCGGTAGTTCGCGTCCTTGGTGAGCGCCTTCATCACGATGGCGTTCGCCCACTGAGGGATCGACGGGTCGAGATGCGACGGGGGCGGCGCCTCCTCGCGTACGTGCTGGTACGCGATGGCGACCGGTGAGTCGCCCTGGAACGGCGGGCGGCCGGTGAGCAGCTCGTAGGCCACGCACCCGGTGGAGTAGATGTCGCTGCGGGCATCGACCCGCTCACCGCGAGCCTGCTCCGGCGAGAGGTACTGCGCCGTGCCGATGACCTGTGCCGTCGCCGTCATCGTGGCCGCGGAGTCGGCGAGCGCGCGCGCGATGCCGAAGTCCATGACCTTGACCTCGTTGGCCTCGGTCAGCATCACGTTGGCCGGCTTGATGTCGCGGTGGACGATGCCGCCGCGGTGGCTGTAGTCCAGGGCGCGCAGGATGCCGTCGACCATCTGCATGGCGCGCTCGGGGCGGAGCCGCTGCTCCTCGCGCAGGACGTCTCTGAGCGTGCGCCCCTCGACGTACTCCATGACGATGTACGGCACCGGGTTGCCGTCCAGCGCGTCCTCGCCGGTGTCGTACACCGCGATGACGGATGGGTGATTCAGCGACGCCGCGGACTGCGCCTCGCGGCGGAACCGCGCTTGGAACGTCGGATCGCGGGCGAGATCGGTCCGGAGTGTCTTGATCGCGACCACCCGATCGAGGCGAAGGTCGCGAGCTCGGTAGACCTCGGCCATGCCGCCACGCCCGATGACACCATCGAGTTCGTAACGGCCACCGAGAAGCCGAGGCTGAGTCATATCAGGCACTTTCCCTCGTCGTCTACGCCCTGCCCGCCAGACCCGGTCCTGGGGAACTTCCCGAGGGAGTCGGGTCCGGAGACGTCGGCGGCGGATTCGTCGCCGGATCGGTAGGCGTCCGCTTTGGGGGCTTAGTTGGTCTGGTCGGGTTGGTTGTCGGCACCGAGACGGTCGGATTCGGCATCGGATTCGTCTCGGGTGAAGAGACAGAGTCCGAGGGTACGGGCCGATCCGTCGGCAGGCTACTCGGGTCGAGTCGAGAATGTCTGGGAGGAGTCGTGCGACCTGCGCGTTCGACTCGGTTACCGTCCACGAGCTTAGTGTGGCCGGAGTGTTTCCACAGTGTTCCCACGGTGAACACGCCCGTGCCGAGAAGGATCACCGCGCACGCTGCGACGACCGCGAGCCGGTTGGAACGCCGTCGGCCGTCGAGCGCGGAGGTCCGGACCGAACCGGTGGTCCGCGGGTCATACGGCGGCCGGTGCGACGGGACCTGGGGGACGCGCGTGGTCGCGGCCGAGCTCACGATCCGGGTCTCCGCCATGACGTCGCCCTCGGTGAAGCCCGGCGACTGGCGGATGACGTGTGCGCGCTCAGCGACCTCGCGCGCACCCGAGGGGCGGTCGGCGGGGTCCTTGGCGATCATGGCGCTGACCAGGGCGCGTACGGCGGGCGGTACGTCGGGTGGCAGCGGCGGCGGGTCCTCGCGGACGTGCATCAGGGCCAGCGCGAGCGGGGTGTCGGCGGCGAACGGTGGATGGCCGGCCAGGCACTCGTACGCCACGACGCCGAGGGAGTACAGGTCGGACGAGGGGGTGATGGTCTTCCCGGTGGCCTGCTCCGGCGAGATGTACTGCGCGGTGCCCATGACCTGACCCGTCTGGGTCATCGTCGTGGAGCCGCCGCCGCGCGCGATGCCGAAGTCAGTGATCTTGAGGGTGCCCTCGGCGGTCACCATCAGGTTGGCCGGCTTGATGTCGCGGTGGATGATCCCCGCGGTGTGCGCGACCTGAAGGGCGCGTGCCGACTGGCCGATCAGGTCGAGCGCGGTCTCGACCGGCAGCCGGTGCCGTAGGGCGAGGATGCGCGACAGCGTCTCGCCCGGCACCAGCTCCATCACGAGGTAGGCCAGGTCGTCCTGCTCGCCGTAGTCGTAGACCTGGGCGATCCCGCTGTGCGCCAGCGACGCGGCGAACCGCGCCTCCGCGCGGAACCGGTCGCGGAAACTGTCGTCCGAGACGTACTGCTCCTTGAGGAGCTTGACCGCGACCGGCCGTCCGAGCAGCACGTCGGTGGCCTTCCAGACCTCCCCCATGCCGCCGGCGGCCAGTCGTTGGTCCAGGCGATAACGATCGCCGAGAACCATTGCGGGGTTCATGACTACCTCACCGCCTGGACGATGTTCAGGGCGATCGGTGCGGAGAAGGTCGCGCCGCTGCTTCCGCTCGGGCCCTCGGTGACCACGGCGAAGGCGACCTTCGGGTTGTGCTGCGGGGCGAAGCCGACGAACCAGTCCTCGTTGATGCCGCGGCCGGTCTCGGCGGTACCGGTCTTACCGGCGATGTCCTGCCCGCCGATCGTGCTGGTCGCGGTGCCACCCTCGACGACCGCCCGCATCATTTCCTGGAGCTGGTCGGCGGTGTCGGAGCTGATCGGGTGGCCCAGCACCTTCTGCTCCGCGGTGAGCAGCTCGGACTGGTCGGGCGCGGTGACCCGCTTGACGAGGTACGGCTTCATCATCGTGCCGCGGTTGGCGACGGTCTGGGCGACCATCGCCATCTGGAGCGGCGAGGCGGTGACGTCGCCCTGCCCGATGCCGGACCGGGCGAGCGAGTCGCCGCCGATCGGCTTGGTCGGGTAGAAGCTGGTCGCGCTGCCCATGCCGGGCTCGACCTGGACGGTGCCGTTGAAGCCGAACTTCTCGGCCATGGAACGCAGCGTGTCCTGGCCCAGCGTGCCGGCGAGCCGGCCGAACGTGGAGTTGCAGGACGCGGCGAACGAGTTGATCAGCGGCGGCGAGCCGGAGCACTTGGCCTCGTCGCCGTCGGAGTTCGGCAGGGTGCGGCCGGACTCGGGGAGCTTCAGTTCGCTCGCGTCCGTCGGCGTGTCCTTCGTCAGCCGGCCGCTGTCGATCGCGGCGGCCGAGTCAAGGATCTTGAAGGAGGAGCCGGGGGCGAACGTCTCGTTCATCGCCTTGTTGAGGTCCGGGCTGCCGGACTCCTTCTTCAGCGACGCGAACGCCTTGTTGGCCTTGTCGCCGTCGTGGGTGGCCACCCGGTTGGTGTCGAACGAGGGGTAGGAGGCCATCGCCAGGATCGCGCCGGTCTTGACGTCGATGGCGACCGCGGCGCCGCGCTTGAGGGTCTTGCCGCGGATGCCGTTGAAGGCCGCCTGCTGGGCCCTCGGGTTGATCGTGGTCTGCACGGTCGCGCCGGCCGGCTTCTTGCCGATCAGCGAGTCGAACCAGTTGCGGACGGTCAGCCGCTTGTCGGTGCCGTCGAGCAGGCCGTTCTCCGAGCCCTCGAGGCCGGTGCGGGTGAAGACGCTGACGTAGCCCGTGATCGGGGAGTACAGCTCACCCTGGTTGTAGATCCGCTGGTAGTCCTTCTTGTCCTTGCTGCTCTTCTCCGAGTGGGCGAGCGTGACGCTGCCCGCCATGATCGGGCCCCGGTTGTGCTGCCACTGGGTGGCGTACTGCCGGCCGTTGAGCGGATCGGCCTTCAGCTTGTCCGCCTGCGATCCCTGGATGTAGTTCACATTGATCATGAGAACGACGAGCAGGAGCATTCCGGCGATCGCCACACGGCGTAGTGGTTTGTTCACGCGGTCTTCACCACCTGGGTCATGCCTTCGTCCTGGATGGGCTGCGGCGCCGGGCGTCGCGCCGCGTCACTGATGCGGATGAGGATGGCGATGAGGATCCAGTTGGCCAGCAGGGACGACCCTCCCTGAGCGAGGAACGGCGTGGTCAGACCGGTGAGCGGAATGAGGCGGGTGACGCCGCCGACGATCACGAACACCTGGAGGGCGAAGACGAACGACACACCACCGGCGAACAGCTTGGCGAAGTTGTCCTTGGCCGCGATGGCGGCCTTCATGCCGCGCTGCACGATCAGGGCGTACACCAGCAGGATCACCATGACGCCGGTCAGGCCGAGCTCCTCGCCGAACGAGGAGAAGATGAAGTCGCTGAAGGAGAACGGCGTCAGCCAGGGCTGACCCTGGCCGAGCCCGGTGCCGAGCACGCCGCCCTGGCCCATCGAGAAGAGGCCGCGCATCAGCTGGCCGCTGTCGGCGATGTACTGCCCGTGCTTGGCCATGCAGGTGGCGTAGTTGGTCTCATTGACGATCTTGCCGGCGATGCGGCAGCCGCCGTCGAAGTACGGCTTGGGGTCCAGCCAGATGTTGATCCGCTGCTGGACGTGCGGGATGAACGGCGTCAGCAGGCTGGCGAAGGCCAGCAGCAGCACGCCGATGCCCACCCACATGAACCGCTCGGTGGCGATGTAGAGCATGCTCACGAACAGGCCGAAGAACAGGATGGCCGTGCCGAAGTCGTTCTCCAGCGCGAGCACGCCGAGACAGAGCACCCAGATGACGAGGATCGGGCCCAGGTCGCGCCCGCGCGGCAGGTTGAGCGGGCCGATCTTCCTGCCCACGATCGACAGCGCCTGACGCTTGTTGACCAGGTAGCCGGCGAAGAACGCGACCAGCGCCAGCTTGGAGAACTCGCTCGGCTGAATCGAGAACGGGCCAAGGCGGATCCAGATCTTCGCGCCGAGGCTGCCACTGATCGAGGAGGGCAGGAAGCCGGGCAGGGCCAGGAAGAACAGCCCGACCGCGCCGATCGTGTAGATGTAGCGCTGGAGGATCTTGACCTCGCGCAGCACCACGATCGTCCCGGCGAAGAACGCGATCGAGATCGCGGTCCACATGAGCTGGTTGGTGGCCGACGCCCAGATGCCCGAGGGGTTCTTGCCCTGGGCGCGGGCGAGCAGGACGTCACGGCTGGTGCCCAGGTCGAGCCGGTAGATCATGGCCAGGCCGATGCCGTTGAGGAACGTCGCCAACGGCAGCAGGAGCGGGTCCGCGTACGGCGCGAACCGCACGACCACCACGTACGAGATCGCGACGAGCGTGGCCAGGCCGAGGCCGTAGCCGTACATGCCGGCCGGCAGCGAACCGTCACGAGCCAGGCCGACCTGCGCGAACCCCGCGATGGTGATCACCATCGCGAAGATCAGCATGCCCAGCTGCGCGCTCCGCCGTGGGCGGATCGCGACCGGTACGGCGTCGTCGGCGACGGCCATCAGTGCCTACTCTGCCGAGGGCAACCGGTCAGCGAGGTGGGGTGCTGCTGGCACTGGGCCGCCTCGTCACGGAGCTGGTTGACCTTGTCCTCGGCCCGCTGGGTGTCGGGAACGATGATCCCGTCGTGCAGCGCGTCCTTGGACTTACTGGTCAGGGTGTTGCTGTGGAGGGCCGGCGCCGGGGTCTGTACGACCTTGTTGGCGCACCCCTCCGACTGCTGGCCCTTGCCGCGCCAGATCGCGACGACGCCCTTGGCGTCGTCGGCGACGGCGACGCGGCAGATCTGGGTGCGGAGGACCTCGACCGTGTGCTTGGCCTTGGCAAGGCTGCTCAGGTTGTCGATGGTCTTGTCGACACTGGACCGCGCGGCCGGCGTGAGGTCGGCGATCGCGAGCGGCGGGCTCGGGCGTTCTTCCAGGTGGGAGAGCTTCTGGCCGAGGAAGCTGTCCTTCATGCCCTGGAAGATCACGACCTGGCCGTTGTCCGCGGCGACGTAGTACTGCCCCTGGATCGTGCTCCAGGCGACGTAGGAGCCGCCGGAGGCCAGCAGGGCCACGACGACGACCGCGGCCACGAGCCAGGGCCAGCGGCGGCGCGGACGCATCGCCGCCATCGGGATCGCGTCGTCGGTCTGGCGCGGGATCGCCTGCATGTCCGCGATCGTGACCGCGGACTGCTGCGGCTCGCGCAGCGCGGCGGCACGGTGGGCCGGCGACTCGCCGGCCATCGGGCCACCCGGAGCGGGCGGGGCGTCGGCCTCGCCGCGGGTGCGGGTGGCGCTGTGCGCGGCGCCCGCCGTGATGGGCACCGACGCCGGACCGGGCTGGGACTCCAGCTCGACGACGTCGGCCACGACACAGGTGATGTTGTCCGGGCCGCCGCCGCGGTTGGCGAGGTCGATGAGCTGGCGCACTGCCTGCTCCGGCTCGGCGACCGAGCTCAGCGCGTGGTGGATCGTCTCCGCCGTCACGACCGAGCACAGCCCGTCGGAGCACAGCAGGTAGCGGTCGCCGATCTGCGCCTCGCGTAGCGAGACGTCCGGGTCGACCTCACCGCGGCCGTCGAGCGCGCGCAGCAGCAGCGAGCGCTGCGGGTGCGAGGCCGCCTCGTCGAGGCTGATCCGTCCCTCGTCGACCAGCGACTGCACGAGCGTGTGGTCGTGGGTGATCTGGAACAGCTCTCCGTTGCGGAGCAGGTAGGCGCGCGAGTCGCCGATGTGGACGAGAGCCAGTTGGTGGCCCTGCCAGAGCATCGCGGTCAGCGTCGTGCCCATGCCCTGCAGCGACGGGTCGCCCTCCACGATGCTGTGGAGGGTCTCGTTGGCGCGGTGCACGGCCTGCTCGAGGGCGCTGACGAGCTCGCTCGGCGGGACGTCGATGTCGAGCGGCTTGAGCGTCTCGATGGCCGCGGCGCTGGCGATCTCGCCGCCGACATGGCCGCCCATGCCGTCGGCGACCGCCAGCAGCCGCGTTCCCGCGTACGCCGAGTCCTCGTTGCCTTCGCGCAGCATGCCGACGTCCGACCGTGCGGCGAAGCGAATTCCGATAGTCATTTGCGCAGCTCTATGACGGTCTTCCCGATGCGGATCGGTACGCCGACGGGGACGGGTTCCGGCCGGCTCACCTTGGCACGCCCCAAGAAGGTGCCGTTCGTGGAGCCGAGATCCTCCACGAACCACTGTCCGTTCTGGGTGAAGAGCCGGGCATGCCGCCCCGAAGAGTAGTCGTCCCCGAGGGGGAGCGTGACGTCATTGCCGCGACCCATCGTGATCTCCGTACCGGCCAGGTCGAGGGTCGTGCCCGCGCGAGCCCCCTGGGTGATGACGAGCTTCGTCGGTTCCGCACGCCGGGCACGCGGAGGCGCCTTCGGCTGCCGAGGCTGCGCGGGCTGGGCGGCCTTGCGCGGCCGCAGAGCCTTCGCGGCGGCCTTGGACCCCCAAAGATCGGCGCGGATCACGCCCGCGGCCGCGATGACGAACAGCCAGAGAACGGCTAGGAACGCCACCTTCATGAGGGTCAGGGTCAGTTGGTTCATCGGAGTCGGAGCTACTCCCTGTCGCGGCGGAACACGAGGGTGGTGCGGCCCAGCGTCACACGTGCGCCATCCTGCAGCGTCACGCGCCTTATCGGCTGGCCGTTCACGAAAGTGCCGTTGGTCGAGCCGAGATCGACGGCGAGCACCTCCGGTCCCTCGACTCTGATCTCGGCATGGTGCCGGGAAACGCCCGGATCGACAAGCCGAAGGTCACAGTCGGTGCCACGACCGAGCAACGTCACCGGAGTGGTGAGGTCGTACGTGTGGCTCTCCTGTCCCTCCGTGCTCACCAGAAGCCGGGGTCGGCCTCCCGAAAGCCCGCGAGACGGCGGCGGCATGTCGCTCATGGGTTGCCGGATCTCACCGCCCTCGACGGTCGAGCCGCGGATGACCCCGGAACGGATGCGGAACATCCCGGTACGAAGATCATCTGCGTTCTCGAAACGCACCCGCACGGGTCCCACGAAGGAGTACCCCTGCTCCTTCGCGTGCTCACGTGCGAGGTTGGCGAGTTCCTGGCTCAGGCTGTCGGCGTACACCGCGAGACGCTCGCCGTCGGGATGTGAGATCTCGACGACGAAGTCGTTAGGTACCAGCGTGCGACCCTGCGCAACGATCGCCGCGCGCTCATCCATCTCACGCTGAATGGCGCTGGCGACCTCGACGGGCTGCAGCTCCGACTTGAATGCCCGAGCGAAGGCTCCCTCCACCATGCCTTCGAGCCGACGCTCGAAGCGCTGTAGGACACCCACGTGCACCTCCCTTCTCCACTGCTAGACGATCGTATCCATCGGTTGGTTCGGCTGGAGCAACCGAGTTTCCGGCAGTGCTGGAGGGGTGCTAATCTTTGGCCTGCCACGGGCGAGTGGCGGAACGGCAGACGCGCACGGTTCAGGTCCGTGTGTCCGAAAGGACGTGAGGGTTCAAATCCCTCCTCGCCCACACTGGGACACTGGCGAAAGTCACCCCCCCAGAGTGTCGAAACAGCCCCCGATCAGCAACTTGGGGGCTGTTTTCGTTGATGAGAGGCCAGCACTCTGTGACTACGGATGCTGAAGGGCCGGGTAGCACCATGGTGCTACCCGGCCCTTCAGTCCGTTTTGCGGTGTTGTGGTGAGCTGGTGATCGCCTGTTTACGCTGCGGGCGGATCGATGTGCCCTGTCGTCTCCACGTGCCCAGCGGTTTGGGTTTTTTGCGACGAGCTCTTCGGTGGGGATGCCCGTCTGGACCGGGGAGCGTGGCGAGCCAGGCGTTGATCTTGCGCTCGTTGGCGTGGGCGAGTTGGAAGGCCAGGAGGACGCTCCGGCAGACGCACACCTAGGCGTCACGGGACATGCGCCAGGCGCCGAGGCCCAGGAAGACGAGCAGGTACATGGCCAGTTCCACGAAGGCCGTGGTGGTCGTCGGGGCCCGCAGTGCGCTGGCGCCCGACTGCGGGTGGATTCTGGAGAGGGTCTGGTAGGCGTTGACGAGGAGCCAGCGGTCGGGGACGTAGGACCATTTCTCGACGGCGTGGGTGGCGCCGTAGGTGAGCCAGATGACGGCGAACATGACCGAGATTGCGCTGGCGGTGTGCCGGATCAGCGCGCCCAGGCCGTAGCCGATCAGGCCGACCACGGCGAGGTAGAGGCCGGTGCATGCCACGGACCGCAGTACGCCGGGGTCTGTCAACTGGACGTCGAGGTTCTTTGTGGACAGCGTCCACTGGCCGCCGAGGAAGGTGACGAAGGCGAGCGCCAGACCGGCGGTGAGGATGACGCCGCCCGCCACCACGGCCTTGGCCGCGAAGACCTTCCCGCGCCTGGGTACGGCGGAGAATGTGGTCTGGATCATGCCCGTCTCGTATTCCACGCTGATGGCGAGGACCCCGAGCACGCCGAAGGCGAGCTCGCCGATCTGTATTCCGGCGAAGGCCTCCGCAAGCGGGTCGAATGACGCCTTGTCGGCGGCGGACATGGTGTTCCAGGTCTCGGTGACCGACAGTGTGTCGAACAGGCCGATGGCGGGCACGAACAGCAGCGCGCACAGCAGAGTCAGCCAGGTGGACCGGACCGAGCGTAGCTTGATCCACTCGGAGACGAGCATCCCTCGGGTGACGAGGAACCCGCCACGGCGTGGGGGCGCCGAGGCGGACGCCTGAGCTGATCGCAGCGTCATGACGGGTTCAGGCATCGCGGGAGACCCTCCAGGCGCCCAGCGCGAGGAACACGACCAGGTAGAACGCGAGGCTGGAGTAGGCCAGTTCGAGGGACGGTATCCGCAGCGCGGGTTTCCCGGTGGCCGGGTGCGTCCTGGTGATCGCATCTGCGATGTTGAACAGGAGCATCCGGGAGGGCAGGAAGGAGAGGTGGTCGAGAATTCTTCCGATCGGGTAGGCGAGCCAGAGCATCGCCACCAGGGCGGCGATCGCGCCGGCGCTGTGCCGCAGGATCGCGCCGAGCCCGAATCCGATCATCGTCACCACGAACAGGTACAGACCGGCGGAGAGAACGACCCGCAGCACACCGGGATCTCCCAGATGAACCTCGAGGTGCTTGGACGACAGCATCGCCTGCCCCAGGAAGAAGGAGCCGAAGACCAGCAGCATCCCGAGGACCAGCGAGACCACGCCGACCACCAGCGCCTTGGCGGCGTAGACCCGCCTCCGCTGGGACACCGCCGAGAACGTCGCACGGATCATGCCCGTCCGGTATTCGGTGCTGATCGCCAGCACCCCGAGGACGCCGAATGCCAGTTCGCCGAAGATCAGCCCGATGTAGGAGTCTCCCAGCGGATCGAACTGTGCCTTGTCCTGGGCGGTCATCGTGGCCCAGTTGCTCGCGTCCGACGAGGTGGCCAGCCCGCCGAGCACGACGGCGACGAGGGTCGCGAACAGCACCGACAGATAGCTGGAGCGGACCGAGCGCAGCTTGATCCACTCCGAGCGCAGCACCCCGCGCCCGGGCAGGAAGGAGCGCAGTACCCCGTGCTGGGGTAGGGAGGACTGTGCGGTCATCGCTTGCCACGCTTTCCGGGGTCGGTCGGGCGGTATTGCACGGAGGTTTCGGTGAGCTTCATGTAGGCCTCCTCCAGTGATGCCTGCCGCCTGGCCAGCTCGTAGACCTCGACGCCGTTGGCGGCGGCCACCTGGCTGATGGCCTCGGTGGTCAGGCCGGTGACCGCGAGCCCGCCGTCCGGCTCGGCGACGACTTGGGCGCCCTTGGCGGTGAGCAGGTCGGTGAGATATCGGCTCAGTGGCGTACGGACGAGAACGTCGTTCAGCGAGCTCGACTGGATGAAGTCCGCCATTCCGGTGTCGGCGATCAAGGCCCCTCGGCCGATCACGATCAGGTGGTCGGCGGTGAGCGCCATCTCGCTCATCAGATGGCTGGAGACGAAGACCGTACGGCCCTCGGCCGCCAGCGACTTCATCAGGTGGCGGATCCATACGATGCCCTCGGGGTCGAGCCCGTTGACCGGCTCGTCGAACATCAGGATCGGCGGGTCGCCGAGCAGGGCCACGGCGATCCCGAGTCGCTGCCGCATCCCGAGCGAGAAGCCGCGGACCCGCTTGCGAGCCACGCCGGACAGGCCGGTCTGCTCCAGGACCTCGCCGACGCGGGAGCGCGGCAGGTCGTTGGTGACCGCCAGGCACTCCAGATGGCTTCTGGCACTCCGCCCGCCGTGCACCGCGCCGGCGTCCAGCAGGGACCCCACCACCCGCAGCGGCTTGTCGATCCTGCGGTAGGCCACGCCGTTGACCAGGGTCCGTCCCGACGTGGGGGTGTCCAGGCCGAGGATCGTCCGCATCGTCGTGGACTTGCCTGCGCCATTGGGGCCCAGGAAGCCGGTGACCTGGCCGGGCCGGATCGCGAAAGACAGGCGGTCGACGGCCTTGACAGGGCCATAGCGTTTGGTGAGCTCGTGAACTTCGATCATTGGTTCTCCTCAGTTCGTGGAATGGCGCTAGGGGATGAAGGTCACCTCGGGGAATCGGGGAGAGGGTCCGTCGAGGAGATGACCGCGATGGCGCAGGGTCAGGTCGAAGAAGGCCAACGGGTAGGCGCGCTGGACCGCCACCGCTCGGCGGGGATCGATGGTGCCGATTTCGGCGGCGATCTGCTGTGGTGTCCAGCCCAGTAGCCTTCCGATCTGCGGGATGAGTACCTCGTCGTCGCCGTAGGACACATGCGCGGCGCCGCGCAGGGCCGCGTTCAGCCGCCAGCCGCGCAGGCGGGACCAGAACGCCGCGATCTCGGGGAGCTGCCTGGAGGACTTGACGGCGTCCATGAGGAAGTACGGCCGGTCCAGTCCGGCGGTGATGACCGGGCCGTACACGGCGCCGTCCAGGCTGAGACCGGCCTTGATCCGCCGGTCCTCGAACATGGTCGCCGCCGTTGTGCCGCCGCCCAGGGACGTGCCGGCCATGGCGACGCGCCGCAGGTCGGCTGCGCCGCGCAGGCCGGCGGGCAGGCGGCGGTGCTCGGCGTCCGGGTCGCCCCCGGCGTTCACGACCGCGAGCCGGTCGAGGACGAAGCGCGTGTCGACGACGCGCGCCGCGGCAATCGCGCTGCCGTCCCCCCGGACGGCGTCGGGGATGGCGCGCACGACCCGGCCGTCAGGGAACTCGACTTCGGCGGCATCGAAGGTGTAGTCGATCGTGACCACCAGGTAGCCGCGGCTGGCGAGTTCCTCGGTGATCAGCGTCTGCGAGGATCGGTCGGCGTTCTTGCCCGGTGATACGAGCACGACCGGCAGCCTGCCGCCACGACGGTCGACTGGCGCCCCATCGCGTTCATGGGTGAGGGGAAGCTGAATGCCGCTGTGGTCGAGCCCGTTCTCGGTGAGGAACTGGGCGGCGGCACGTGACGGCAGCCATGGTGCGAGCGGATAACGGCGCACGTCGCGCGCCGGATACGTGAGGCTGATCATCAGCTCACGCATCCGCTGCGGCCGCGCCCACGGGTCCGATCGAGTCGGGTCGACCAGATGCAGCGACACCGTACCGACCGGGCGCGGGCCTGTCGGTGCGGGCAGGGTCAATCTGTGCGGAGCGGTCTCGGGGACTGCACGGGACGGCGCGGCACGTGTGACGGACTGTCGGACGGCGGACGCGGTAGTGGCGGTTACGCCGCCATAGGCCAGGGCCGACACTCCGGCCACCAGGATGGCCGCAGCTGATGCGGCCAGCAGGCTTCGTCCGCGATGGGATGCCATTTTTTCTCCTCGGGAAGTCGGAACGGGGGTTTCGTGTGTGGTTGGGGTTACATCCGGTAACGGACTTGCCCGCGCCATTGGAACCAAGGAAGCCGGTGACCTGGCCCTCACCCCGCGTTCCACAGTGCCGGTCCAGGCGGTTGCGAATCGTCCCCCCGCGGGCCCTTTCTCGCCTCTGCGCGGGGGCGTACGAGTGGCGCGATCATCGCTGCGGCTATGCCTGTGGGGATACGCCCGCAGGCAGATGCCATACTCGGGAAAGCGCCCATACGCTCGGGTTATGCATTCTGAGCTCCGCCCGCCACTGTTCAGGTGGGTGCGTGCCGGGCACTGGCAGGCGCTGGACTACCTTGCCGCCGCGGTATGCGCCCTGCTGATGCCGATGTCGTTGTGGAAGTACATGCGCACGCCGGGAAGCGCCCTGCTGGTGCTCTCCGGGACCGCGCTGGTCGCTGCGGCGGTGGCGCTGCGGCGGCGGTACCCAGTGGTGGTGACCGTCGCGATGACCGTCTCGATCCTGGTCATGCTTCCGGTCCACGGCGGCGCGGGCGTGGTTCCGCCGGTCGTGGCGATGCCCTATGTCCTGTACTCGGTGGCGTCCACCTGCCGACCCCGCACCGCGTTCATCGCGCTCGCCGTGGCGCAGGCGCCGGTACTGGCGATCGCGATCTCGCCCAGCCGGGGCATGATCATGTTCGTCTTCCTCTTCGTCACCGTGTGGACGGTCGGCTTCGCGGTTGGACAGCACCGCTCCTACACCGAGAACCTCCTCCGGCAGCAGGCCGCGCGGCAGGCCGAGCAGACCAGGGCCGAACTGCACAAGGCCCAGCGCCAGGTCGCCGAGGAACGGATACGGATCGCCCGCGAGCTGCACGATGTGGTCGCGCACAGCATGAGCGTGATCACCGTCCAAGCCGGTTTCGGCCATCTCGTGATCGATGACAAGCCAGCCGAGGCCCGCACCGCGCTCGGCATCATCGAGTCCACCGGCCGGGAAGCCCTGCGGGAGATGCGCCGGCTGCTCGGATTGCTCCGCGAGGAGGATCCAGACCGCACGGCAGAAGGCCCCACCCGCGCCCCCACGCCGGGGCTCGCGGATCTGGAGCGGCTCGTGACGCAGACCGCCCAGGCGGGCGTACGGGTCGAACTCACCATCAGCGGGCAGCCCCGCGACCTGCCCGCCGGGATCGACCTGTCGGCCTACCGGATCATCCAGGAGGCCCTGACCAACGTGGTGAAGCACTCCGGGACCACCGCAGCTCACGCCGCCATCGACTACCGGGCCGACGCGCTGACCATCGAGGTGACCGACCAGGGCAGCGTCGGCGCCACACCCCCGGTCCACGGCCACGGCCTGCGCGGCATGCAGGAACGGGTCAACCTCTACGGCGGCTGGTTCCACGCAGCCCCCCTGCCCGGCCAAGGCTTCCAGGTCGCCGCCCGGCTGCCACTGGCGGAGAACCCCACATGATCCGTGTGGTGGTCGCTGATGATCAGACCTTGGTACGGGCCGGGTTGCGGGGCATCGTCGAATCAGCCAACGATCTGACCGTGGTAGGCGAGGCGGCGACCGGACTACAGGCAGTTGAGCAAGCCCGCAGCGAACTGCCCGACCTCGTGCTCATGGACGTGCGTATGCCCGAAATGGACGGGATCGAGGCCACCCGCCTCATCACATCGTCCACGGCCGTACGCGTCCTGATACTGACCACCTTCAACCTGGACGAATACGTCTACGGAGCACTACGCGGCGGGGCCAGCGGCTTCCTGCTCAAAGACACCCCACCACTGGATCTGCTGGCCGCCATCCGGGTGATCGCGGCCGGCGACGCGCTGCTGGCCCCTGGCATCACCCGAAGACTGATCGAGGAATTCGCGACCAGACCAGAACCCGCCCCGTTCCCCACCACCCCCGCCACGCTCGAGGCCGTAACCGACCGCGAGCGCGAAGTCCTCACCCTCGTGGCCCAGGGCCTGACCAACGCCGAGATCGCCCAACGGCTACACATCAGCCCCGGCACAGCCAAAACCCACGTCCGCCGACTGCTCGCCAAACTCAACGCCCGCGACCGCGTACAACTCGTCATCATCGCCTACCAGACAGGCCTGATCACTATCCGTTGACACGGCAACACCGTGGCGCCGACCGCCC